>NZ_OZ252594.1:0-4939416 GCF_965251085.1 Methyloprofundus sp.
AAAATTGTCGACCACCTGATCAAATCAGCCCGCTCGAGTATTGTTAATGTAGACAATGGTGAGCAATTAATCCGCGGAATATTTTCAGAAGTCGGTAACGGTGGCAGCCATAAGGCGGTTATTCGCACCTATCTCGCCAAGCCCGAAATTCGCGATAGCATCATGAGCACCGATGAGTTCAGTGAACAATGGCGTTCAAGTTCGGGTGAAATAGCGGGTATTGAAAGCCTTATTTTTGAATCAGACTCGGGCGGTCCCGGCTCTGGTTCTGCCATTACTATTGAATTAACCCATCGTGATATTAGCGTGTTAGAGCAAGCCAGCCTACAACTGGCTACTGCATTACGCGCCTATCCAATGGCCAAGGATATCGCCAACAGCATGAGTCTAGGCAAGCAGCAACTTGACTTTACATTACTTGCAGATGGCGAAAGCCTTGGGTTAACGCCACTGTCTGTGGCCCGGCAAGTGCGTAATGCGTTTTATGGTGCGGAAATTTTACGCCAGCAACGCGGCCGGAATGAAATAAAAGTCATGCTGCGCTTACCCGAAGATGAGCGGGTATCCATGCAAGATATGTATAACTTTCTGGTCTGGACCGACAAAGGTGTCGCAATTCCCTTAAATGAAATTGTTCAGGTAAAGCAAGGTCATGCCTTTACAGAAATCAAGCGACGTAATGGCCGGCGCAATGTACAGATTACCGCCAATGTCACACCCAGAAGCCAGTCAGTAGAAATTGTCAACGATTTAAAGGACCAGGCCCTACCCGCATTAGTCGAACAGTATCCTGGATTACAATTTAGCTTTCAGGGTCGCCAGGCTGATATGGCAGACAGCATCGGCAGTCTAAAATTAAGCTTTATATTTGCCGTGCTCGGCATTTATACCATGCTGGCAATTCCATTTAAAAGCTATATCTTGCCGCTGATAGTCATCGTCAGTATTCCCTTTGGCATTATCGGTGCCATTTTCGGGCATATCATCATGGGCTTTAATCTCAGTATATTAAGTATGCTGGGGATTGTGGCACTATCAGGTATCGTCGTAAATGATTCCCTGGTGCTAATAAGTCAGGCAGTACACCTGGAAAAGGAAACCGATCTTGCACCCAAGGAAATTATTCGAGCTGCAAGCATTCAACGCTTCCGACCTATTATTTTAACCACCTTAACCACCTTTTTTGGCTTAGCGCCGATTATTCTGGAAACTTCACGCCAGGCGCGTATGTTAATTCCTATGGCTGTATCCATAGGTTTTGGAATAGTATTTGCAACCTTGATTACCCTGGTGTTGATTCCTTCTTTGTACTTAGTGATCGATGATTGCAAAAATTTCTGCAAATCAAAATTTTCTTAAACTCGACTCATTCACAAATCACGCTATAAATCAAACAACAGGCTTTACGCTGTGACCAATTCCTAGCATAATGCATAGCAATTTATTGAATATTTTTAACAAGGAAACAACACATGAGTGACTCAAGACACTGCCGCCTATTAATTCTTGGCTCCGGCCCAGCTGGATATACTGCCGCCGTCTATGCCGCAAGAGCCAATCTGAACCCAGTAATGGTCACTGGTCTGCAACAGGGCGGACAATTAACCACCACAACCGATGTAGATAACTGGCCTGGTGATGACCAAGGTGTGCAAGGCCCTGAGTTGATGGAAAGAATGCGCAAACACGCTGAGCGCTTTGATACAGAAATTATTTTTGACCATATCCACACTGCTGAATTAAACCAACGCCCTTTTAAATTAACGGGCGATGCAGGTAGTTATACTTGTGATGCCTTAATTATTGCAACTGGCGCATCCGCTATGTACCTGGGTCTGGATTCAGAAGAAGCCTATGCAGGGAAAGGTGTTTCAGCCTGTGCCACTTGTGATGGATTTTTCTACAGAAACAAGCCTGTTGCAGTGATAGGTGGCGGAAATACCGCAGTTGAAGAAGCGTTATATTTAGCCAATATCGCCTCAAAAGTCACCGTCATCCATCGCCGTGATAAATTCCGTTCAGAGAAAATCCTATCTGACAAACTGATAGAAAAAGCAGCAAATGGCAATATAGAAATCGAATGGAATCACACATTAGAAGAAATTCTAGGCGATGATATGGGCGTAACCGGTATGCGCATCAAAAGCACACTGGACGACACCACTAAAGATGTTGACGTACACGGTGTTTTTATTGCTATCGGCCACCAACCCAATACCGAAATATTCAAAGGCCAATTAGATATGGATGATCATGGCTATATCCGCGTAACCAGCGGCATAGCGGGAAATGCCACGGCCACTAGCATACCGGGTGTATTTGCTGCCGGAGATGTAATGGATTCCGTGTACAAACAAGCGGTCACTTCTGCTGGTGCGGGCTGTATGTCTGCATTAGATGTAGAAAAATATCTGGATGACCTGGAGGGTTAACGTAGCGTCGAATCCTGATTACGGATGTGTTTGGGGTAACCATAATTCGCACGACCACGGTTGCGGTTTTCTGGCGGCCGATTTTTGCCGATAGCTGCGTTGCTGAAACGGTTGCATAACTAGCTATGCGCCTGTTTCAGCGCCCCCGCATCAAGTACGGGGCAGGCTTTGCTCTCGACCAAAATTAACTCGCTATAAAATCCGCAACCGTCACCGCGCAAAGTATGTTTTTCACTACCCCAAGCTAAGAAACGTGCACGAAATAAAATCTACCACAAGTATTGGAAGCGGGATCTTTAGTCCCGCCATTTCAATACGGGACTAAAGAGACTGTTAAAGTATACATCCCCCCTGCCTTCTTTTACTCTACAAGTATGTACTCTCAGCTTATAGAAATTAAGAGTCTATAATTGATCTTTATCGTGCAAAAAATTAAGCTAGCTAAATAATCATTTGACCCATATATCTAAAATATGGCTTAATTCAACATTAATGGATAATGTTTATCAGGAATTTGATTTATGTCTAAACCTTTTCGTTCTATTATTGGTCTAATATTACTTATAACGACGCTTAGTCTTGCCACTTGCCAGTCCTTGTATAAAGTGACTCCTTTTGGCAAGGATACGACTTACACGCAAAAATAGAACTCATCCGCCACTTAATCAATCGGCTGCCATGAATAATACTGAGCAACTAAGAAAACCCAAGCCCTATCAGAAAAAAAACACCAAGGGTTTGCTACATAATAGCCGTGGTTTGTTACTTTATATACTACCGCTCCCGCTAATTCCTGCTGCTATATTGTCCTTTGTTTATGGCGATTTGTTACGCATAATCACCAATGTGAGTGGCTGTATAGCCTATTTACTAGCTGCTAGCCTGTTACGCAGGGGTATGCTGGCGCAAAAAGAGTATCAGGATAAAAAAATCACCAATGCTCCTAAATGGCCACTGAAAACTCTTGCTGCAATAATTGTTGCGCTGACAACAGCAGGAATCGCCTTTATAGGCGCAGGAAATTCCTTTTTCGTTGCTTTAGCTTTTGGCCTAGGCGCATTGGTCGGCATGTCTTTATTATATGGTTTTGATCCTCGCAAGGAAAAAATGATAGCAGGCTTTCATGGTTATACTGCTGAGGAAATCTCTGCTACCATTGATGATGCTGAATCCCAAATTTCCGGTATTGAACGTGCGAATAAAGAAATAAATAACCGCTCGTTTAATAAACGCATACACACCATTTGCCAACACGCCCGCGAAATTTTAAGCATGCTTGAAGAAGATCCGGGCGATATCAGAAGAGCAAGGAAATTTCTCAATACCTATCTTGATGGCGCATTAAAAGTTACTCAAGGTTATGCAGATATGCAAAGCAAACACGCTACGGAACAACTAACAGATAATTTCGAAAATGTGCTGTACACCATTGAGTCTGTTTTTGTAGAACAGAAACAAAAATTACTCGCAGATGATGTGCTGGATCTTGATGTACAAATTGAAGTTTTAACAGCGCAGCTTAAACATGAAGGCGTGATTTAAATACTTCGTGCGTTCACGGATACGGTTGTATAGTGAGCTGATTTTTGTCGATAGCAAAGCCTGCCCCATGCTTGATACGGGGCGCTGAAACTGGCGCATAGCTGGCTACGTAACGGTTTCAATAACGTAGCTATCGGCAAAAACTCAGCCGCTAGAAATCCGCATCCGTGACCGCGCGAAGTATATACCCTCAAACGATAACAGGAAAGTAATTATGAGTGAACAAAAAACAACCATGGAAAATGAAGAGCTTGTTATTCCTGGTAGTGCTGTCTTTAACGAAGTAATACCAGGCGTAGGTAAAGATATTCTGACGTATCAGCAGGCTGACACAAATGATAAAGCGCTTATTGAGAGTAAGGTCGCTGAAATTGATATCAATGATAGCAAATCCATTATTTACTTTGGTAGCAAAGCCCAGGAAGAATTAACCACTATTTCTGACAAGATGCTAGAAGGCGTTAGAAATAAAGATATGGGCTCTGCCGGTGGCGATTTAAATGAGATGGTCTCTACTTTACGCGGCTTTGATGTTGATGCTTTAGACCCCAACAAAAAACCGGGGTTCTTTGCCAGAATTTTAGGTAAAACCAAGCCCGTGGCCAAATTTTTGCAAAAATACGAAGAGGTACGCAAGCAGATAGATACGATTACCGATAAGCTGGACACACATAAAACAACGCTATTAACTGACATTACCCTGCTGGATAGATTGTATGAAGCCAATCTGGAATATTTTCATAATCTTGGCCTTTATATCTCGGCGGGTGACGAAAAATTAAAACAACTTGATGAGCATGTGATCCCGGCAAAAGTACTGGCTGTAGAAAGCTCGAAAGCCATTATCGAAGCTCAGGAACTTCGAGACTTACGTGCTTCTAGAGATGACTTGGAACGCCGTGTACATGACCTACGTTTAACCCGTCAAGTCGCGATGCAGAGCTTGCCGGGCATTCGTCTGGTTCAGGATAATGACAAAGGACTGGTTAATAAAATCAATTCAACCATCGTCAACACCATTCCACTCTGGCGTCAGCAGTTAGCGACAGCCGTTGCTATATATCGTTCATCCGACGCTGCAGGAACCTTACAAGCAGCAACTGACTTGACCAATGACTTACTGGAAGCGAATGCGCAAAACCTTAAGCAGGCGAATGCCGAAACGCGTAAGGAATTAGAACGCGGTGTGTTTGACATTGAGTCGGTAAAAAAAGCGAATAAGACACTGATTGCTACCATCAACGAGAGTTTACAAATAGCCGATGAAGGTAAAAAAATGCGCGCAGATGCAGTAATACAACTACAACAGTGCGAATCAGAATTACGCAATACATTATCTTCCGCTGCCAGTAGAGCAGTTAACACAGACACAAATCAATCCGCTTAAACAACACGACCGGAGAAAACAATGGGACTATTTGATAAGCTGTTTGGCGAATTTGTTGATGTTATTGAATGGCTCGAGAAATCCGGCGATACCATGGTCTATCGCTTTGAGCGTTATGGCAATGAGATAAAATATGGCGCAAAATTAACGGTGCGTGAATCGCAGGTTGCTATTTTAGTTAACGAAGGCAGAGCAGCAGATTTTTTTGAGCCGGGGCTATATGAACTAAAAACCAGCAATATGCCGATTATGACCACGCTGGAAAGCTGGCCGCATGGTTTTGAAAGTCCGTTTAAAGCTGAAGTTTACTTCTTCAACATGCACCGCTTTGTTGATTTGAAGTGGGGTACTAAAAACCCCATTATGTTACGTGACAAGGAATTTGGTGCCGTCAGGCTTCGTGCTTTTGGTAGCTATTGCGTCAGAATTAATGATCCCTTAACCTTTATCAAGGAAATTACCGGGACCAAAGGACATTTCTCCACGGCAGATATTAGCGACCAATTACGTAACCTGATCCTTTCTCGTTTTGCCAGTATTCTTGGCGAATCCAACATTCCGGTGCTCGATCTTGCGGGTAACTACGATGATTTAAGTGAGTATTTAACCACACGTATCTCACCCGAGTTTATGGAATACGGGCTGGAAATCACTAAACTATTAGTGGAAAACATTTCCTTACCCCCAGCCGTGGAAGAAGCACTGGATAAACGAACCAGCATGGGTGTGATAGGCAATTTAAAAGATTACAGTGAGTTTCAGGCAGCTGAAGCCATGAAAGCTGCTGCGGAAAATCCTTCAGGCGGCGCTTCAGAGGGTATTGGTATGGGAATGGGTTTTGCGATGGCGAATAAAATGGGCCAAACCTTTGCAACGCCTCAAGCAGCAACTGCTACGCCTCCCCCTATTCCAGCGCATGCCCAATTTTTTGTTGCCATTAATGGCCAGCAATCCGGCCCTTTCGACCTTGCGACACTGGAAAGTAAAATTACAGCCGCCGCCATTAACAGAAGAACTTTAGTCTGGAATCAAAGCCTGGTGGAATGGACGAAAGCCGGAGAGGTCCCTGAGCTTGCACACTTATTTCGCTTGGCTCCCCCACCGCTTCCTGACAACAAAGGCAATTAATTATTAAGCAGAATTCGGCTTTCTATTGCCTAGTTTTTTCTATTTTTGAAGGGCAGAAAAAAAGAATAATTGTTATACACAAAACCGGAGAAGAACCTTATTTTGGGTTTTAAAACATTTGTAATCTTGCATTTAGGTGTATAACCATGACCAAGTTTCAATTGAAAGAAAAATATGATAAAAAAACGAAAGAGATTAGGTGATAAGCACTATGCAACCAAGTAAATTATCAAATATTCAACAAGAAATTTTGAAATTATATTCCACAGAATTAAGTGAAATAGATATTTACGAATTAAAATCACAATTAGCCCATTACTATGCTCGTAAAGCCATTTTCCAAGCAGATAAAATTTGGGAAGAAAAGGGATATACAGCTAAAGATATGGATAGCTGGTTAAATGAGTAAACGAAAAATTATTTTGGATACTAATGTGTTGCTGGTATCTATATCTTCAAAGTCTCCCTATCATTGTATTTTTGAAAAATTAATTAATGGTACATATGATCTAGGTGTTACAACAGAAATTTTGATGGAATATGAAGAAGTTATTGAGCGTAAATTTAATTCAGAAGTAGCAAAAGATGTCATTAGAACACTGTTAACATTACCTAATGTCGAAAAAATTAACGTATATTACAATTGGAACCTTATTGAAGCCGATAGTGATGATAATAAATTTGTAGATTGTGCTGTGAGTGCAAATGCTACTGGAATTGTCACTCAAGACAAGCATTTTAATGTTTTACGAGATATTGAATACCCTATTGTAAATTTAATTTCTATCGCTGATTTCAAATCAAGTTTGTGCTGAAGCTTTATAGGTTTTAAGCAAAATAAAAAAATCTGATTAGAGCCAATCTATTTAAATTTGAGAATGGAAAGCAAGCTTCAGGCTCAACTACACTCACTACTGTGAAATTGAAAAACAAAGCATCTCGGAAAAATAAACCTGCGACAACTTTACAGTTTTCATAACTTATAAATCAACTATATGGCGATAGAGCCGCCAATAGTTATTTCATGGTTAATTTCTTATGCAAGCTGGTCTGCCAGATAAACCTTTCTAAACTAGTGTTTCTCCACTTTTAACCTAGCTCTTTAGAGCATTAACGTGAAAGCGAATAAAAAAACCCAAGCAAATTTTACACATAATCAGTTTCCCTGCTCCCAATGTGGCGCAATGCTTAAATATCAGCCGGGGACTACGCATCAGACTTGTGAATACTGTGGACAAGAAAATGCTATTGTTGATAAACAAGAGGCTATACAAGAATACGATTTTCATAACGCCCTGGAAACGCTTGCAAAAACACAATCGACACCCGTCAGCAAACAGGCTCATTGTGATGCCTGTGGCGCAAATTTTAAATTTGCGGCTAATCTTAATGCCGGTCAATGTCCGTTTTGTGGCACGGATATCGTTGTCAGTACGCAACAAAACAAACTTATTTCACCCAAATCCTTATTGCCCTTTGTCATCAATCAAAGTGAAGCCAATGATAAATTTCATCTCTGGTTACAACGTTTGTGGTTTGCGCCCAATAAAATTAAAAAATATGCGCGCAAAAACAACAAGCTCATCGGCATATACATTCCTTACTGGACTTATGATAGTGATACAGAGACCACGTATACAGGGGCCAGAGGGGATACTTATTATGTGAATCAGCGGGTCAGTTATGTACAAAATGGACGTCAGGTATCCACCGTTAAACGCGTGCCTAAAATCCGCTGGACCCATGTTCGAGGGCGTGTTTCACGATTCTTTGATGACGTTCTGATAGGCGCAAGTCGGTCTTTGCCACGCCAAATTATTGACCATTTACATCCCTGGGATCTGCAAAACCTGGTACCTTACGAAGAAAAATATATTAGTGGATTTCAAAGTGAAGTATATCAAGTTGAACTGGATGAAGGGTTTGATCATGCCAGACAGGTAATGGACGGCATTATTCATCAGGATATCGCTTACGATATAGGCGGTGATCACCAGCGTATACATAAGATGAATACCCGGTATAACCATATTACCTATAAACATTGCCTGTTACCCATCTGGTCAGCGGCATTCTTATATCGCAATAAAACCTATCGATTTGTTGTCAATGGCCGCACAGGACAAGTCCAGGGCGAACGCCCATACAGTTACTGGAAGATTGCTATTGCGGTTATTACCGGGTTAATTGTTATTGGCGGGGGAATCACTTACCTGCAACAGTCAGGCGCTTTAGAGCATATTGAATATGGTAATTATTACGCTTATTAATACCCGCCATTAGAACCACTCTGCCTTCTAGAAAGTTATTGCACATCAGTACAACATGATCGCCCCACTCCCTTGAGTCATGGCGTAGTACAATCGCGTCCGGATGATATATTTGCGTCCACGATGCAAACGAAAGATAATTTTAGCATTATAATCCAGCCCGCTATCATCATCTCCATCAAGGTATTCCTGGCTACCCTCTCGAACTTCGAATAAAACCATCACGGTATCCATCTCACCAAAAGTCTGTATCGTGTAATCCCGACTGTTCGCTGGGTTAATTTCAAAATTGATTTGTTCACCCGCAGCAATATCAAATCGATGTGATTCATACGCGCGTAACTCAGGTAACCTTTTAGGAATCGGTGGGTATAAACGCGTCACCGTCTGCATATCATGTGTCGAAAGACCGCTAGCCGGGACCAAAGAGCGGGTCTGATACTCTACTGGATGCTTGATCAGACCCGCCTGAAACTGGTAATGCATAATCGAATCTTTATCCCAAACCGATCCATCAACAGTGTTTGCCGGGATCTTGCGGATAATATTCCAGCGCGTTTGCTCCCTTGGCCAATTATTAGGCGGGCCACCAAGAGCTTCATAGACTTTTTCCTCATCCCAGACTATCCCGGCCTTGGGGTTCTGATGCTCGTGAGGAAAGCCCAAAGCATGCCCTATCTCATGTAGTGCTGTATCACGGCCATAGGGAGTCGTAAGATCCCAGCCGAAATTAACTGTCCGTGTTGCCGGGTCTTTAGCGAACTTAATACTATCCCTGCCAACATATGACCAGGAACCGTCTGACGGGTCAAAACCTATCCTGAGAATTGCATCAGCAGCATCCTCGACTTCCTGAAAGCTAAGGCCAATACCCAAATCTTTCCAGACTGCAAAAGCATCACGTACTGCCTGCTCCTGTTCATTTCCTCCGCGCCAGTGTGCAGGCCCTTTAAAGAAAAAATATGTTAAATTAGTCCCATTCGTCCACATCTTATCCATACTTGCTATAAGACGCAGCCTATGTCCATCGGTAATATGGCTCAGATCCCTATCCTGTACTTCGGGAAGTGAACAACAAAGGGTAATATCCTCTGTTGTTGCAGCGTATTCTTGACTGGTTTTCTTTTTAGCAGTCATTGGTTTCACCTCATTTATTTGTCGGGTTGGTCAAAATAAGAGAATCTATAAAAATATTTTAGCTAAAAAAGTAGTAACTACTCAGACAAGCTGAGTAGTTACAGCAAAATAAACACTGTAGGATGGGCAAAGGGCTTCATCCGTGCCCATCAACGAAAACATGATGGGCACGTCGTACCTCCTTTGCCCATCCTACAAAAACGCTTGTTCCATCAGGGTGTTTTTTATCAAATGCCTGATTTTCTGGTACCTGGCTGGAAATATACAATCTAATTTTTATTCGTATTCAAAGCCTGCCCCGTGCTTGATACGGGGACGTAGGAACAAGCGCATAGCCAGCTACGTAACAGTTTCTACAACGCAGAAGACGGATAAAAAGACTAGCCAGTTTTAAGTTATTTCGTGCGCGTTCCTAAGCAACAATGGCTGCTGCCTGCACCGCTAAAACGACTAAAATTTTAACCGCATTTGCCGCCCTACCCACCATTTCAGCGATACCTTCTAGCTCTTTAATGTTTTTTCTAATATTATCATTTATCACTTCAAGCTCTGTTGATGCTTGAGTAAGAGCATCAACCTTGTTGGTGATTTCTTCAAGAATTAGCATATCTTCTATTTCATCAAGTTTGATATATAATTTTTCCAGCTCTTTGCGCTTCTTGCTACTAATCGATACGTCAAAACGTGCACTGCCTGCTGACTTTTTTGCCTGCCTAACTATTTGAATGACTTTTAAACGTTCTGTATTTGCCATATTCGCATCCTCATCGTTTTTTTACCTACTGATATTCTGACTTTCAATAGTATTCCTGAACCGTTGCGCTGACTTAATCTCACCATAGAGCATAATAATCTCTTCTATCTTTCCTTCTAAGGTCTGACTTTCCTGCAGTTTATCGTAAAGTTTAGTATGTGCAGCCTGAAAAGTACGCATTGCCTGCCGGGTTCGTTTTGCTAATGGCTTTATTGATTTTGCTTTTAATAACAATTCATTAAAAATTTCTACATCCCGAATAGATTTATTTCCCAGTCCACTGGTTAGCAGGCCTTGATATTCATCCACTAACCCTGTTTCTACTAATTCGCCAAACCCAGGAAATTGCTGTCCATCGTCATCAACGACACAAACCCCATTTTCATCCACTGCACCACAAATATACAAATCCATTAAGTCTGTTACTGATGCAGCCATTTTATGCATAATCGGTTCAGCACCAATGACTGCCTCCTTGAGTGCCTCTGCCTGTTTATAGCGAATAAAAACGCCACCTCCAGCGCGAACAATCTCAGCAACAGCCGCACCAAAACCCTCGAGATCTTCTCCCGAAACTTCATTGTATTGACTCACACCGCCATCTATTTCCGTTGCCAGAATTTCGGTCTCTTCTTCAAGCCTCTGAGTAAAGTCACTTGAACTTAACTTGGTTAGTAATTTCACATACCCATCAATCACGTTTAAAGCTGAATCAGCCCTTGCAGAAGTATGCAGGGAATTTAAAAACACATCGACATCTTTACTCATCTTTGCCGCAGCAGAGCCCGGATCACTTATACTTGCGGAAGCATATACATTTTCAGCAAACATTGACTGTATATGTAAGTCAATCACTGCACTAGGAAGCTCGCTATAGTTTTCAGCTGCCAAGGCAAAATCCCCAACCGCATTAACCTGGCTTGGGGTAAGCACTGCACAGCCTTGTATCGTTAATATTAAAACCAGTAAAGCCGTGCCATTAAAAGGATTGTTAAATTGTAATCCGCTCACTAAGCCTCTCCGTTTCAACAAATCATTAACTTCATTAAGTATGAGTATTCATTCAATATTTAAACGAAAATATCAACAAGTTCATCACGTTCAGTTCTAACAATACATAAGTGAACTAAAGGTAACCATGCGCCTACATTTAATCTTTGCAATTTACCAGAGCACTACAAGTGCCTTATTGTTCTGACACCTTACGAAAGCACATTATATCTTCGGTTCTGCTTTACCACTTTGATCCATTCTATCTTTGAAATCACTCCAATGAACCATATCTTCCACAAAATAATCAAATGCGCGTCCAGGTGGACTAGGTACTCTTTTGCATTTATTTTCTATATCCAGAATATATAAACTACGTAACACACCTTGTCGCCTATAACCCTGATCTTTCCTAGGCAGGATTTGGTCTCTCCAGGTACCGAAATTTATATAAGTACTGAGATGTGTGCTATCAATATTCGGCTGTTCCTGTAACGGGACATGCGTATGACCTTCGCCATGTATCTGAAATCCGTAATGCCTGTATTCAGGTAAAAAAGCGGGGAATTTACGCATTTCCTGCAACTTTACTCCTTTATTATGATGCCGGTCGAGAAGTGCAAGAAATTTCATTAGCCAGGCAATAGCGGTAATTTCCAGGCCTGCACCAAACCTTTCCAGCATAACAAGAATTTTCTTAGTCACTCTCAAACCAACCCTGCGCAACATTGGCGAAGTCTGATAAGTAAAGTCCCAACTTAGCCATTGGATAATACATTCATAAAGAGTCTCTTCAATAATTGCAATGGCACCTTGCTGTTTCTTGAGCTCAACTTTAAACAGCCGATAATTTTCATCTTGCATGTTTACTTGATGACTCTTTTCATCCCGCTTATTGACACTGCGCATTCTGTCAGCTTCTTCAAGAATTCGGGTTAAGGCGGTATAAGTTGGGCGATACAAATCCAATTCATCAAGAATGCAGTTTAAGCGTTGATTTTCATACCCTAGATCATCTTCTTTATTTAGTTCATCTAGCTTAATTTTTACCCGGTGAATAAAGGTTGAAAGCACCCCTGCCGCTACCGTATCTCCAAAACAGGGTAGAAAAAAAGGTGAATAACGTAATTTCTTCCATTTTTCTACATTCCAGCCATCTGCAACTGACCAGCCTGGTGAACCTTGCGCTTGATCAATCTTGCGACTATTTGCCTTGTCACGCCATTGACCGTGTGTGGTAAAAAAACGAAATCCGGTATCGCCATAATAAAATGGCAAATAAGGCGCAGTTTTCTTATCAATAAACATTGATTCATCGCCATACATTCGCCCTATAGCCTGACGTTCTTCTAATGAAATATTCTCAATTTTTATGCCCAAGCCTTGTTCATAAAAATACTTTAATGCCTTTTGGTCGCAGAATAGCTCTTTATCATGATTACCGATAGTAATGACAATTTTTACTTTTCCCTTAACAATTCCTTTTACATCAGTCTCTAAGCGCTCTCCCAAACTCGACAATGAAGCAAAAAAATCAGCGTGCTGAACTTCAACTATTTCTTGTATGATCTGGTTAACGACTCTGGAAAAATCTTCTTCACGCTCACGCTCCCAAGGGTAAATATTGTTCTCTGCCCATCGGCCACTACGGATCATGTCAACAATATCACCATCCAGAACAAATAGAACCTCGTTTATATCATACGTTTTACAGCGTGATACCAATGAATCGTAAAATCCATCCCAGATAAATTTACCCAGATTTTGAAAGCCTACCGTTCCATCGGTAAGATGAATATCACTAACACAAACACAGAGGCGATTACCGCGCTGATCAACTTTATGTGCCTCATTTATAAGATCAAGGTACTGCTCTTTGACCGGAGCATAACCGGCAATCTCAACTAGCTTTTGCCATACATTATTTAAACTGAATGAAGTGCCTGTATCATTACTCATATTAATCACCTGTTTTAAACCTAAAAACATCAGTTTATAGTAGAATACTTCGCGCGGTGACGGTTGCGGATTTTATAACGAGTCGATTTTTGTTGCGAGAAAAGCCTGCCCGTACTTGATACGGGGGCAGCTGAAACAGCTGCATAGCTAGCTACGCAACTATTTCAGAACGCAGCTATCGGCAAAAATCGGCCGCTATAAAACCGCAATCGTGGCCGTGCAAAGTATAGGTTAAAGCCCTCCATCGGGATCCGGATGTATGCCTGTAATTCCTTCAGCAACTCGCTCTGATAGTGCAGATATTGTTGCAACCGGATTAGCTCCAACGGCAGTAGGTAACAATGCACCATCTGCCACATAAAGCCCTTGGTAGCCAAAAACCTGACCAAAGGTTTCAACTTGGGCACTGGTAACACCATGTTCAGGATCATCGGCTATTCGACACCCCCCCAGAGCATGCACCGTAATATTGCTCTTCATAGGCCATAGCCAGTTAGGTAGCGGAATAAAAACTTTACCACCGGTCCATTCTTTAAATCGTTTACCTACGTCGAGAATTGCCTGATACAGTGACATGCTGTCCTTATAAGGCCAATCTATATTAATAAATCCCTTTTCAGTCAGCTCTATCGTGCCATTACTCTTATCTAGTCCCATACACAATAGGACAACACTATTGAACGAGGCATCTCCTTTTAAGAGCTGATTAAATGCGTAACCAATACGTCCTGTGGTGATGCCCTGTAGAAAACGAGATGCAAAAACCCTGGCCGTTCTAACAAAAGCATTAAAATGAGATAATCCAGGTTTGATACCCTCAACATCAGGGTTAATTTGTTCATATTCTAAACCTTATGCGGCACAAGGCCTCCTGGTATTTTTTGTAATTTTCAAATAGTCTAAAACAGCTCTGGTATTCTTATTGAGTTGCCTCATTTTCTTTGAAATCCCTTTCTCAACTTTTGATTTTATTAATCCGATAGCAAAGCGCCTAAGACGGGTCATGTTCTCAGGGCCATAACCGGTACGAATTGTTGAGCGATCTTCATCAAAAACCCAGTCAATAATATAATGACTGTAAGCGCTCAATAGTCAGCGTACTTCACGGC
The DNA here is from genome assembly GCF_965251085.1 of Methyloprofundus sp. NCBI lineage: Bacteria > Pseudomonadati > Pseudomonadota > Gammaproteobacteria > Methylococcales > Methylococcaceae > Methyloprofundus > Methyloprofundus sp. Next base: position 14,709 of record NZ_OZ252594.1, read on the forward strand.
AACTCAGATTAATGCCAAACTATCCCCATTGTTAAATACCACGGGGAATTTTAAATGGCAGCGTTAGAAAAAATACAGGCAAAGACTTTCTGGCCTATTCACATAGAGCACTGGCAGGCATCAGGCCAATCACAGGTAGCTTATTGTCGACAGCATGATTTATGTCCGCAAAAGTTAGGCTACTGGAAACGTAAATCGACTGTAAAGCCGACTACTTCCCCTACAGGGTTTACACGTATTCGGGTTGACGGGGATCGTTCATCTGCGCCAGTCCCAGGATTATCTTTGCAATTTAATGATGGTATTCGGTTGGAAGGTATTACGCAGGATACTATGCCGTGTATTCAACCACTGCTTGAGCTGTTGCGATGACGGTTGTTGGACGAAGCCGCTATCGCGGAGAAAAACAGCGCATCCCTTAAATTTAAAGTGTAACCTCATTGCCTGTTATATGCATAACAGGTAACTTGTAAGCTCATCCAACTAACAATAATGAGGTTACACTGTTATGACACCATCGATAGAGCTTAAATTCAACCATTATTATATCCAGCACTGTAAGCATTTAAAGCTTAAGGGACTGCAACCCAAAACCATTGACGCTTATTCACGCGCTATTCGCCGTATCGGGGAACACTTTCAGGGGCATCTGGATAACTTAACGCAAGATCAACTGGTGGATTATTTTCATGCTCTTTTAAGCCGCCTTTCCTGGAGTGCCGTGAAACTAGATCTCTATGGTCTCAAGTTTTTCTATACACATGTGCTACAAAAGCCGTGGGTTGATGTGCTAATGATTAAACCACCACGATGTACGCGTATACCCGATATTGTCACTGTGGTTGAAGCACAACAACTGTTTATGTCGACCCGTAATCTAAGCTATCGAGTTTTTTATTTTACGATTTACAGTCTAGGTTTACGTTTGGGCGAGGGCTTAAGCCTGAAAGTAGGTGATATTGATGCGACACGCATGCGGGTACATATTCGCAATGCCAAAGGCAATAAGGATCGGCTTGTGCCTTTGCCTGTGAATACCTTGAAGGTGTTGCGTAAGTTTTGGGCTGTGCATAAAAATCCAGTGCTGGTATTTCCCAACCGTGCCCGGGGTCTAAAAGGTGCACATCTTGCTGAATCCCCCCTTGATCGCGGTGGCATCCAGAAGACAATCCGTCTTGTGACGCAAGAAATGGGACTAAAAAAAAGATTTCCTGCCACTCGCTGCGCCACAGTTACGCCACTCACCTGTTAGAAGCCGGGGTTGATTTAGTTGAGTTGCAGAAGATTCTGGGCCATACCAGTTTAGTAACCACGGCTCGCTATACGCATTTGACCGATATTACCGATGAGAATGCAGAGCTGCACATTAATCAGTTAGTCAATGACTTTTCTATTCACTGGGGGCAGATTTCATGATAACCCTAGCTGCAGTGATTGATCAATTTCAGTCTGACTTTTTAAGCGAGTATCAATCTCGTTTACGCTCCAATCAGATCAGTGCATTACATGCCATGAAGAGCTGTCGGACACAGCTGAGTCCTGTGATGCAGGTTAACTGTGCAGACTGTGACTATCAAACCTTTGTGCCTCATTCCTGTGGCCAGCGTAACTGCCCGCATTGTCAACATCATGAGAGTCAACAATGGATTGAACGACAGGTACAAAAACAAGTCCCTGCTGATTATTTTATGAATACCTTTACCTTACCTGCGCAGTTAAGGTCGTTAGCCAGGCAGCATCCGCGGTTACTTTACAGTATGATGTTTGACTGTGCCTGGGCGACTTTACAGAGTTTTAGTAAAAATGATAAGCAGTTGCAAGGCGATGCCGGGGCGATTGCTGTCTTACATACACACTCACGCGAATTAAATTATCATCCGCATATTCATGTCATTATGCCTGCGGCAATCGTGGATAAAATCAAGAAGCTCTGGCGCACTAAGGAAGGCAAATACCTGTTTCATCATAAAGCACTAGCAAAAGTATTTCGTGCAAAGATGCTAGCGCGTATGAACGAAGAAAAGTTGCCATTTCCCACAGCTATTCCGGAAAAATGGGTGGTCGATTGTAAGTTTGTCGGTGCAGGCGATAAAGCATTGATATATCTGGGTCGATACCTGTATCGTGGTGTGATTCGTGAACAGGATATCTTATCCTGCCAAAATGGCAAAGTAACCTACCGTTATCAAGACAGCAAAACCAAACGCTATCAAACCAAAACGGTATCGGGGGCTAAATTTCTGTGGCTGGTGCTGCAACATGTTTTGCCTAAAGGCTTTCGTCGTGCGCGCAATTATGGCTTTTTACATCCGAATAGCAAGGGTGTTATTAAGTTGATTCACTCCCTGCTAAAGTTTGACCCGACGAAGATATTGCGTGCACTCAAAGTACGGCCGGCATTCAGTTGCAAATGTTGTGGCGGGGCGATGGTTGTTGGGCGTCGGCAAATACCCAGGGTGGAAATAATGTTTCAGCCTTTGCCAACTTAACAATTGGAATCACTAGCGCTTATGTAAATTTAAACACTTCGACCCAGGCTATCAGCGGATTAAATGCTGAGGGAGTTGCTTGGGCTAAAATCGGAGATTAAGGCAGAATTTTGCTCCGATACTTGGACTTTGAGAGTTGACTGCAATGGACAACGCTCAAAGTTCAGTTAAACAGGTAAAAACAGAGGTTCGATTCATCAGTCGGGCTGATCAACAAAAAGCTATTTTCATAGAGCGCATTAAATGAATTCCTACTATCGTGCCGGGCTTGTCCAACAAACGGTTCAGATTGTGGCTCGCTTCGCGATCACAATCTAACCTTATTCGTTGGACGAAGCCGCTATCGCGGAGAAAAACAGCGCATCCCTTAAATTTAAAGTGTAACCTCATTGCCTGTTATATGCATAACAGGTAACTTGTAAGCTCATCCAACTAACAATAATGAGGTTACACTGTTATGACACCATCGATAGAGCTTAAATTCAACCATTATTATATCCAGCACTGTAAGCATTTAAAGCTTAAGGGACTGCAACCCAAAACCATTGACGCTTATTCACGCGCTATTCGCCGTATCGGGGAACACTTTCAGGGGCATCTGGATAACTTAACGCAAGATCAACTGGTGGATTATTTTCATGCTCTTTTAAGCCGCCTTTCCTGGAGTGCCGTGAAACTAGATCTCTATGGTCTCAAGTTTTTCTATACACATGTGCTACAAAAGCCGTGGGTTGATGTGCTAATGATTAAACCACCACGATGTACGCGTATACCCGATATTGTCACTGTGGTTGAAGCACAACAACTGTTTATGTCGACCCGTAATCTAAGCTATCGAGTTTTTTATTTTACGATTTACAGTCTAGGTTTACGTTTGGGCGAGGGCTTAAGCCTGAAAGTAGGTGATATTGATGCGACACGCATGCGGGTACATATTCGCAATGCCAAAGGCAATAAGGATCGGCTTGTGCCTTTGCCTGTGAATACCTTGAAGGTGTTGCGTAAGTTTTGGGCTGTGCATAAAAATCCAGTGCTGGTATTTCCCAACCGTGCCCGGGGTCTAAAAGGTGCACATCTTGCTGAATCCCCCCTTGATCGCGGTGGCATCCAGAAGACAATCCGTCTTGTGACGCAAGAAATGGGACTAAAAAAAAGATTTCCTGCCACTCGCTGCGCCACAGTTACGCCACTCACCTGTTAGAAGCCGGGGTTGATTTAGTTGAGTTGCAGAAGATTCTGGGCCATACCAGTTTAGTAACCACGGCTCGCTATACGCATTTGACCGATATTACCGATGAGAATGCAGAGCTGCACATTAATCAGTTAGTCAATGACTTTTCTATTCACTGGGGGCAGATTTCATGATAACCCTAGCTGCAGTGATTGATCAATTTCAGTCTGACTTTTTAAGCGAGTATCAATCTCGTTTACGCTCCAATCAGATCAGTGCATTACATGCCATGAAGAGCTGTCGGACACAGCTGAGTCCTGTGATGCAGGTTAACTGTGCAGACTGTGACTATCAAACCTTTGTGCCTCATTCCTGTGGCCAGCGTAACTGCCCGCATTGTCAACATCATGAGAGTCAACAATGGATTGAACGACAGGTACAAAAACAAGTCCCTGCTGATTATTTTATGAATACCTTTACCTTACCTGCGCAGTTAAGGTCGTTAGCCAGGCAGCATCCGCGGTTACTTTACAGTATGATGTTTGACTGTGCCTGGGCGACTTTACAGAGTTTTAGTAAAAATGATAAGCAGTTGCAAGGCGATGCCGGGGCGATTGCTGTCTTACATACACACTCACGCGAATTAAATTATCATCCGCATATTCATGTCATTATGCCTGCGGCAATCGTGGATAAAATCAAGAAGCTCTGGCGCACTAAGGAAGGCAAATACCTGTTTCATCATAAAGCACTAGCAAAAGTATTTCGTGCAAAGATGCTAGCGCGTATGAACGAAGAAAAGTTGCCATTTCCCACAGCTATTCCGGAAAAATGGGTGGTCGATTGTAAGTTTGTCGGTGCAGGCGATAAAGCATTGATATATCTGGGTCGATACCTGTATCGTGGTGTGATTCGTGAACAGGATATCTTATCCTGCCAAAATGGCAAAGTAACCTACCGTTATCAAGACAGCAAAACCAAACGCTATCAAACCAAAACGGTATCGGGGGCTAAATTTCTGTGGCTGGTGCTGCAACATGTTTTGCCTAAAGGCTTTCGTCGTGCGCGCAATTATGGCTTTTTACATCCGAATAGCAAGGGTGTTATTAAGTTGATTCACTCCCTGCTAAAGTTTGACCCGACGAAGATATTGCGTGCACTCAAAGTACGGCCGGCATTCAGTTGCAAATGTTGTGGCGGGGCGATGGTTGTTGGGCGTCGGCAAATACCCAGGGTGGAAATAATGTTTCAGCCTTTGCCAACTTAACAATTGGAATCACTAGCGCTTATGTAAATTTAAACACTTCGACCCAGGCTATCAGCGGATTAAATGCTGAGGGAGTTGCTTGGGCTAAAATCGGAGATTAAGGCAGAATTTTGCTCCGATACTTGGACTTTGAGAGTTGACTGCAATGGACAACGCTCAAAGTTCAGTTAAACAGGTAAAAACAGAGGTTCGATTCATCAGTCGGGCTGATCAACAAAAAGCTATTTTCATAGAGCGCATTAAATGAATTCCTACTATCGTGCCGGGCTTGTCCAACAAACGGTTCAGATTGTGGCTCGCTTCGCGATCACAATCTAACCTTATTCGTTCTAGGTAAACAACAGAAAATACGTGGCAATACACCTAAATTTCTGGTTACTTCCAGTGTTTTTGTTCCCAACCCTATGGATGCCCGAGAGTTTTCTAGCAAATGTAATAAGGAGGCCAGTGATTCATGGCCAGGATATCCAACGACAAAACGAGTTTTAATGGACTATATTGTGCAAAATAATATTCAAAATGTGGTCTTTTTATCAGGTGATATACATTGCTCGAATGTTGCACAAATCAGTTTTTCCGGCAGTGATGCGGCCAGCAGTATCAAAGCATTTTCAGTTACTTCATCCGCATTTTACTGGCCTTTTCCTTTTGCAGATGGAGATCCATCTAATTACGTTCATGACTCTAGAGAGGCGAATCAGCAAGATACTTTTGCATTGACAAATAATATCAATATGGATTACAAAGCTGAAAACTTTACTCAGGAAGATAATTTTTGTCGTCTGGATATTGATAGAAAAAAACAACTGCTGACTGTTCGTGCCTTCGATAAGCATGGACAACTTATTAAAGAAGAGATGTGCGGTGGTAAATTAAAAAAAATAGAAACTAAACTTAAATTAGTCAAGTGGTAAAAGTAAGGATGCAATGATTTTTATGCCTTGGGTTATTTAAAAAAAATTGATATTTTGACCCATTTGGGTCAATTTTTATTAAGCTAGATGCTGTAAACTCAATGTTGTGATCTTTCTATTATCCTAGAAAAGATAGTTGAGTGCGATTTTATAGTGCAAGATATTGAATTAAAATAACACTTTCAAAAAAATTTAGCTTCACCCATAGGTTAAGCGGACATTTTTTAGAAGTGCGGTGGAATCAAGAGCTTGTTCTAGAAAACGAGAGCAACTGATTTTTCTAGGATTATTGCTCGCAGGCTTGATAGTTCAGTTATCAAGATCTTGCTATACGGAGTTAAATATGTCAGAAGAAAATCCAATTCTTAAACAAAAATGCACTGAGCGCATTATCCCGTTTACGGCTGGCGATGGTATGCAATTAAACCTGATCAATGTTCAGGGAGAACGCCCTCCATCAAAGGGGCCAGTGCTTTTAGTTCATGGTGCGGGTGTACGAGCTAACATTTTTCGAGCGCCTGTAGAAACCACTATAGTCGATGCATTAATATCAGCAGGGTATGATGTGTGGCTGGAAAATTGGCGCGCAAGCATTGATTTTAAACCTAACTTATGGACTCTTGATCAAGCGGCTTTATATGACCACCCGCAAGCAGTCAAGACTGTCGTTTCTGAAACGGGAGTCAATGAGATTAAGGCAATCATTCACTGTCAGGGTTCTACCAGTTTTACCATGTCTGCTATCGCAGGCTTAATTCCAGAAGTCACTTGTATTATCAGTAATGCTGTATCTTTGTATCCTGTTGTCCCAAAGTGGTCTTTATTTAAGTTATCTTATTTAGTGCCTTTGGTTAAAATCATGACTCCATATCTTAATCCTCATTGGGGTGTTGATGCACCGAGCTTTACGGCGAAACTCATAAGGTTTCTAGTCAATCTAACTCATCATGAATGCAATAACGCGGTATGTAAACAAGTCAGCTTCACTTATGGAAGTGGCTTTCCAGCTTTATGGAGTCATGAAAATTTGAATGAAGGAACTCATGAGTGGCTTAAAGAGGAATTTGCTGAAGTACCGTTAAGGTTTTTTGATCAAATTACACAATGTATTAAAACCGGGCATTTAATTTCAGTTGAGGGATTTGCAGAATTACCTAATGACTTCACTCAAATAGCACCTAAAACGGATGCCCGATTTGCATTTTTTGCAGGGGAAAATAACTTATGTTTTTTACCGCAAAGTCAGGTTAATGCCTATCAATATTTTTCCAGTTTGCGCGAAAATTACCACACCTTACACCTTACACCTTCTGCCTGATTATGGACATCTTGATGTGTTCATGGGAAAAAATGCTGCTCAAGATACCTTTCCTCTCATTATTCAGGAATTGGAAAAATAGTATCAATTTATTTATAAACGCTGATTAAGAGGTCAAAACATGTTCTGCTTTCCTAAACGTATAAAACAATATGCTGGGCGATACTCTTTAGTCGATGGAATTCCGTTTAAGTTGCCTGTTAATACCAGTAATTCACCTGCATTGATGGTTATTTTTCCAATTAATGAGGAAAAAGCTAAACAATTTCTGCCGCATGGTATCCATCCTTTCCGGTTATGGAAAAAAGCATTATTAGTTGTGACCGTGATTAATTATAAAGACACTACTATCGGTAAATATATCGAATATAGCATTGCTATTGCTTGTACACATGGAGAAAAACCAGCCCCCAGGTTATTACCGGGTATTTTTATGAATTTTTTCAAAACCGGACAATATGTTATCGATTTACCTGTTTCTTCAGAAGTATCTGTTAAAGGAGGCAAGGGTATATGGGGTATGCCTAAGCACCAAGGGCATTTGGATTTTAAAATAGAGGGTAATAAAGTTAGTAGTCAATATGATCTGGATGGAAAGCTGGTAACTTATGTAGAAATTGAGGCACCTAAAAACACCTGTATTCCAGTAAAGACCATAGCCTCAAATTACTGTTCTTTTCGCGGAATGCTAATGAAATCAGATATTTTATTAAATACTAAATTTGGTCTGAATGTGTTTAGTAAGGCTAAAGCCCGCTTTGTAATTGGTGATCACCCAAGATTACAGGCCATGAAACAACTTGAAATAGGTAAGCCTTTGGCAACTATGTTTCTGCCCTCAATAAATGGCACACTGGATGACCATATCGAAAGCTGGTTTCTGGATTACGAGAAATTACCCGAAGTAGCCCCGGAGGGTCTGGAGTCTATTATAAATCTAGGCTTGAGTGAAGAATGGCTATCACCCCCTACCGCTCCTATTCCGGATGAACAGGACTGACTAAAATGTCTTTGAGAGGCGCTTAAGTATGAGTATTCCTAGTGAAAAATTGGCTCATATCCCACAAGGTGCGGCAGAGGATATGGATTTACCCAAACGGGCATTAATTCTACCGGGTGGTGGACTGAGGTTATCCTATGCTGCTGGAGCTATGCAGCAGATATTTGCACATGATCTAAAGTTTCAACATATGGACGGTACTTCTGGTGGCTCACTGAATTTAGCGATGCTACTTTCCGGTCTTGAAATAGATGAAATCTGTGAGCGGTGGCGAAGCTTAAATATGTTGGACACGTTCTCTTTTATGCCATTTAAAGATATCTTCAATATCGATGACTTTAAGGGCGCAAGTAGTTCTAAAGGATTTCGTGAGCAGGTTTATCCACACTTGGGTATAGATTTTGCAAAGATTCGTGCGGCACAAGGCGTACAGGGCACTTTTAATGTGTGTAATTTCACTAATAAAATGAATCAAGTGATTGAGCATCAGCATATCACGGAAGACTTATTAGTCGCAGGTATGTCTTTACCTGGAACTTTGCCTCCGGTAATCATTGAAGGTACAGCATATCTTGATTCAGGATTCATTCAAGATGCGAACTTACTAGATGCTGTCAAAAGAGGTGCAAATGAACTTTGGTTAATCTGGATTATGGGTAATATTCCGCGCTATAGAGGCGGGGCACTTGATATTTATGTGCAAATGCTGGAAATGAGTGCGAATGGCGCTTTACAGAAGGAATTGCAACAAATCAAAGACATTAATAACAGAATTACACAAGGAGAAAAGGTATACGGACATCAACAACCTATCACTCTCCACCTAATTAAACCAGAACATCCATTACCACTGGATTCTGCTTTATATCTGGGTGAAATTACTCATACTGCTTTAATCAAAATGGGGCAGTCTGATGCGAGAGCCTATTTTAACAATATGCAACCGGAGGGGGTTCCTTTTGAACCCTATGTGACCAAAATGACAGAACTTAATCCAGGTATACAATTTAAGGAAACCATGGCGGGTGGATTTTCCTTAGATGCAACAGAACCAAACCTAGGGTGTGATCAAGGTAAACGAGCCGGAACTGAATTATCGATGCATGCGCAAATTGATATCGATGATATCGACAAGTTTGTAGCGGAAAGTGAGCATCCAGCAAGCTTAATCGGAACGATTGATTACTCTCCTATGGGCACGGGGATCGTTGCAAATTCGGGAATATTTAATCTATTTTATCCAACCGATAACCCTAAACTTAAGTTGATGGTGTATGAACTAGGATTTGAATTTGAGGGTGAAGCCTATTACCTGGCGGGCAAGAAAGAGGTTCGCGATGAGTCAATTTTGGATTTATGGCCCGGAACTACCACTTTATATACTCAATTACATAAGGGAACCGATAAATCAGGTCCGGTCGTTGGTGCGGGTATTTTAACTCTGGGCGTTACCGATTTGCTCAATCTGGTGTCAACAATTGAGGTGCTACATGCTGATTCAAGCACGGATAAAGTAAAGACTATTGCTAAATTCGGCAAGTTTTTTATGGGCGAGCTTTGGGATAGTTATGTTAAACATGGATGATATTCTGTTAGCAATACTTTGCGCGGTCAAAGCGTGACACACACAGTATGAGCTTGTAAAAGTGTGTATTTAATTGTAAATATTCGATAAACCTAGAAAATGTGAGCAACTGATTTTTCTAGGATAAAGCAATGGACTATAAATAAACCATTGGAGACAAATTTATGGCAATAAAATATGATTACGAAGCTATTGTTATCGGTAGCGGGTTTGGAGGTTCGATAAACACTTGTCGTTTAGCAAATAAGTGGCCTGGAAAAGTAATGCTTTTAGAGCGAGGAAAGCGTTATCCAATGGGATCATTTCCGCGTAAGCCACACGATATGGCGAATAATTTCTGGAATATTGTTCGTGAAGGGCGAAATAGACCGGAAAATGTAGGGAGTAAAGAGAGTCATGGAATGTTTGATATTCGCCTGTTTGATCATATCGATGCGCTAGTATGTGCAGGACTTGGTGGTGGCTCTTTGATTTATGCAAATGTGTTTTTACAACCTCCTGATGAAGTATTTGATGAGCGTTGGCCAGAAACCTGTAAAAAAGAAGTATTACAACCTTACTATAAGGTTGCAAAATCAGTTCTGGGAGCTAGACCCATTCCGCAAAATGATGATCCACGGAGAAAGATCATCCGTACTGAGCTGTTTAAAGAATTTGCCGAGCATGATGGGCATGATTCGGAGTTAGTGGATATTAATGTTTTTTTTGGGAATGATTTTGACAACCCCTTAGATATCGGCGTGCAGCAAAAAAACCGTTATGGCGCGGTGCAAACCTCTTGCGTTTACTGTGCTGAATGTGATGTCGGTTGTAATACGCACTCTAAAAATACGGTTGATCTTAATTATTTATTTGTCGCAGAAAAGACACATGGGGCAAAGATCCAGACCGAAGTGCTGGCAGAAAAAATTATCCCTTTAAATGCGCAAGGAGATGAAGATCCTTCAGCGAGTGGTGAATATGGTTATAAAGTCGTCTGGCTAGATCTTAATAACGGCAAAATAGAATGTACTGCAATCACTCGAAGAGTTGTTGTTTCAGCGGGTACTTTAGGGTCTAACGAATTATTAATGCGTTGCCGTGATGTCCACAAAACGCTGCCTAATATTAGTCGAAATCTAGGTAAATACTTTTCTGGAAATGGTGACTTCTTATCTTTTATTCTTGAAGGAGAAAAGCCTGCTGACCCAAATTACGGACCGGTGATTACCCAGAAAACCGATTATAATTTATTTAATAACTTCGACAAAGAACGGGCTTTTGTGATGGAAGACGCGAGTTATCCAAATTTTGCTGCCTGGTATGTTGAGGGCACGGCTAATTTGTTCTAGCTATAAAGGGTAAGCATGGTAATGAGTTACACCCCAAGATGGACAAACCCATGAAAAGCATGTATAGTTTCTATCCAGTTTCTTGAGATAAAACGATGCAACTCAACCAAATATCAGTCAGGCCCATTTTAAAGCAAGAAGAACCAAAATATCAGGATTTGATGGAGGCCCAGCATTACTTAGGTGCTATTCCAAAAATTGGTGAAACCCTTTGGTATGTGGCCTATTCTGAAACAGAATGGATTGCACTGATCAGCTTTTCGGCCGCCGCATTAAAGTGTGCGGCTCGTGATAGCTGGATAGGATGGAGTTATCGCCACCAAACGGGCCGCTTAAAACTGATTGCCAACAACAGCCGTTTTTTGATATTACCGACGAGGCATGATAAAAACCTAGGATCACGCCTCCTTTCACTGTGCCTTAAACGCTTATCCAATGATTGGGTTGAAAAGTATGGACACCCTATTTTGTTGGTCGAGACCTTTGTCGATCCAAAGCGATTTCATGGAGGTGTTTATCGAGCCAGTAACTGGCAGGCTATTGGTTACACGAAAGGGTTTCGCAGGGTAAGGGAGATGGAAAGAAATAATCATCCAGAACAACCAGGAGAAATGGTCAAAAACCATTTCTCCAACGATGGCATTCGGTCAACAAACTGATAATACGTCTTCATTGCTTTTTTACCTACCTTTACTCCTGTTTCATATATTTTTTCTGTTAATTTAACAATAGGTGCTTTGCCATTGTAGGTCATACTTTTGGCAAATTTTAAAGTTGTTTCAACTGTATCCATTATGTCGCCACTAATATGATTTTCATAGGCTCCCCATACTCGTTCAATTGGGTTATATTTACTATGATAAGGAGGGTAGTAGGCCAGTTTTATCTTTATGTTGCTTTTTTCAGCAAACTCCACAAGCCTTTTTATAAACTGAGTTCTGGAGCTACTGTTCTCCATACCATTGTCAGCGTTAATTGTCAGAATATCTACTCCATATTTTTCTTGAATTTCTGGCCAAATTTCTTCCAATCGGTCAACGATGAAATCACTGCTGGCATAGCCTGCTGTAAAGAAAAGGAAAAAATCATCATGTTCAGGCAGATAAAAACCAAAAGGAGTTAACTTTTCCTTAACATCTAAATCATGATCCTCTGCTTTTGTTAAAACCCGATTTCGTCCTCCCCGTGAAAAATTTCCTATATTCATTCTTGCTTTGGCATCAATTGATATACGAATCTCTTTTGGGTTGATATCTGCCATTCCATTGACTGAATGAACTTGTTCAAAAATTGCATCCGTTTCCTTGATTTTCTTATGAGGCTTTGTTTTTTGTACCTTTTTTGGATGGTAACTCAGGTCATTTAATTTTGTATTGATAGTTTTTGAGCAAGGTAATGTTTTTTCATCGTAATAATCAATCTCCAGTAAACGTTTTCTAACTTCTTTAGCCGTTAGCCGGGTATATAATCGACAGGAATTAAAAGAGGGATCCGTTTGACACTCCGGTTCAGCAATTTTTTTTATGTCATCAAGTAGATGAGGAAAATGCTCTTCACTTTTATTACGCCCTCTCGCTGAAAAATTATCTTCTATGGGCTGAGTTTCAAGTTCATATTGTCCTTTTCGGATAGTGCCTCTATTCCATCCTAGTTTTTCTTCAGCAATACTTGCACCACCTGAGCCTAGTAGCTCCACCGTTTCAGCCATGAATATACGACGTACCGAGCCTTTTAAACGATGGGCTGTATTTATAATCCAACCTATAATGCTATCTGTTAATATCAACAAGCTTATCTGCCTAGTGTGAGAATAAATTCAGAATTCATTATTATAAATTATTGAGACACAAGCTTACTTCGTTTGGATGATTATTTCTTTCCATCTCCCTAACAGACGGTTACTCTGCTCAAACAGAGCACAAAAAGCTGATTTTCGTTAAGCCACTTCATCGTCGAGCACAATCTGTTTTATCTCACACTATATTAAGTCATCATTTTTTATTAGGTGAGGTAAAAATGAAAATAACGCGTCATCAAATGCGTTCATTACCGGATTTCTTCAAGGAAATTAATGATCCCCGTAGAGCCCAAGGGCGACGCCATAGAATACAGACTGTTCTGGGAATAGCCGCTGGAGCTGTGTTATGCGGCATGAGGAGCTATGAATCTATTTTTGACTGGGCTGAAAGCTTATCTCAAAAGTCCAGAGCGCATTTTCGTTGCCGTTATGATAAAGGCCGTTATGTGATTCCAAGCCTAAGCATTTTTAGAAATATCTTAGTAAGAGTAGACCCGAATGAACTTGACGCAGCCTTTAATGCCTGGAACAAAGCCTATGCCCAGGATGACAACTCACTCGCAATAGATGGCAAAGTCATGTGTAATGCGATTGATGAATCAGGGTGCCAAACACAAATAATGAGTGCTGTTGGGCATACCACAGGAATTTGCTACGCCCAAAAAAAGTAGGTACTTTGCCTGTTGGAGATGGGTCGGATGAAGTTAAGCAAACCAATGAAATAACATTTGCTCCGAAATTATTAGATACACTACCGATTGAAAATAAAGATATCACCAGCGATGCTTTGCACACCCAGATTGAATTCGCGCGTTATTTAGTAGAACAACGAAAAGCGCATTATTATTTTAGTGTCAAAGGAAACCAGCCGACACTGCTTGATGATATTACCACCTACTTTTCAAATGATAGCCGTTTGGCAGATTATGAAGACAAAGTGTCTGTCGGGCACGGACGAATTGAGATTCGTAGAATCTGGGTCACATCGGAATTAAGTGAGTATGTATTATTCCCTCATGTTGCCCAGGTTTATCGCATAGAACGAGAAATAACGGACAAGAAAAGTGGAAAAACATCACTTGCGACCGCTTACGGTGTGACCAGCAGAACAAAAAAAGACGCAGATCCGAAAACCATCTTATATAAAGTTCGAGGTCACTGGTCTATTGAAGTCAGTCATTAGTAAGCGCTCAACGAAGCACGTACTTGCCCTATTCAGGCGTATCTGATTTTTTAATATTCCAGGGCAACAAAGCCTCCACTTTATCAACCGTATCAGCATAAGGTAAAGCAGTGAGAACCTGCTTAAGATATGCATAAGGCTCCAGCCCATTTGCTTTAGCTGTTTCTATCAGGCTGTAATGTATTGCACTGGCACGAGCACCCGCAGGGGTATCAGAAAATAACCAGGCTTTGCGCCCTATCACAAACGGGCGAATCGCATTTTCTGCCAGGATGTTGCTAATATTGAGTTCACCATGGGTGCAATACACATTGAGTTTTTCCCACTGGTTACTCAGGTAAGTCATTGCCTTTCCTGTCAGGCTATCTTTAGGTACTTTATGCTGGTTTTCTTCCAGATAGGCTTTGAGCTGGTTCAATACAGGAATGCTCTTCTCCTGGCGCTGCTGATATTTTTCATCCACTGACAGGTCTTTAATTTCTCGCTCAATGACATACAGTTTATTGATCAGGCTCAGCGCTTTACCTGCTTTTGAGGGTTTGTTATTTTGTCCCTTTTTGCGTTTAGGCTGTGCATTCTGGGCATCTTTAAAATAACGACGCGCATGATCCCAGCACCCCAGCTGGGTGATGCTGTTTTTTTGGCACACGGCATTGTACCCCGCATAGCCATCGGTTTGCAGATAGCCACTAAAGCCGTCAAGCAGGCGCATGGGGACGTCTCCACTACGAGAGGGATCGTATTCAAACAGGATGCTTTTTTCACCCGGTGGCCCGCCAAGCGTCACCCACATATATTTATCTGAGGTCGCTGGCCGCCCCGGTTCTTTTAATACCTGAACCCGCGTTTCATCAGCGAGTATGACTGCCCCTGTGTGTTGATGCTCTCGCATCAGGTTAATCAGGGGCTGAAGTTGTTTAGCCAGTGCGATCATCCAGTTTGCTAATGTCGCTCTGGAGATGTCACCCCCATAACGAGACAAGATGCCTTCTTGCCGATATAAAGGTAAGCCGTCAGCATACTTGGCGATAATAACAAAGCACATTAAACTGATGCTTCCCATTGCTCTGGCAATAGGGTGTCTGGGCATTTGTGCGGCTTTAACCTGGCGTTGTTTTTCGCCTTCAATCTGTTTGATAAAGACCGCTTTTTCCTGCATGTATTCAAGAACACGTACTTTAGCAGGAATAATATCCAGCTCTTCTTTCACTTTAGTAAAGAAAGTATCAATAGCACCTTCTTTTTCTTCATCGGTTAAATAAATAAAAATTTGCTCGCGAGGTAACTTATCTGAGAAGGGTTTGCGTCCCGGCTTTTTCTTGGTGCCAGTAGAACTTGTTTGTTTTTCGTCCTCAGGTGCTTCATCAGCCTCCAGGTCTAGCTCCTCATCGCTATCCGCTTCATTCTCTGCTTCATCAAACAAAGAGGATTGATGAGATTGTTCACTGGATGATCCAAAGCGTTTTATTTTAGATAAGCGTAGTACCTCTTCCAGAATAAGGATGCGTTTTTTCTGTTCGGAAATCACCCCAGACTTAACTTCAATCACACGCGTCAGTTCATCAATAGCCTGTTTTTTTTCAAGCAACAAAGCAACACTCTCCGACAGCAAAGAACCGGCTTTATCTTGTTGTTTTATATTTGAAATATCGGCTAAAATCATGGCTTTATTATAGCCTTTATAGTGGCAATAATGAACACAAAAACAGCTAAAAAACAGACTCATATTGAAGTTTTTTATGACCTTTCATCGCGCTAATATCAAAGCCATCCAGCAGCCAGTTTAACTGCTGGCCTGTTAAGGTTAATGTCTCTTCCTCACCCTTAGGCCACTTAAATGTTTCTTCTACCAATGACTTGTAATAAAGGACAAAACCATTATCTTCCCAAAACAGGCATTTAATCTTATTCCGCCGTTTATTCGTAAAGGCATAGAGAGCCCCCTCAAAAGGATTATGCCCTAACTCACATTCAACAATCGCCGATAAGCCCCGATGTGACTTACGAAAATCAATGGGCTGCCGATACAGATACACTTCTGTCAAAGACAGAGAGGGACGCATAACGAATAAGGTTAGATTGTGATCGCGAAGCGAGCCACAATCTGAACCGTTTGTTGGACAAGCCCGGCACGATAGTAGGAATTCATTTAATGCGCTCTATGAAAATAGCTTTTTGTTGATCAGCCCGACTGATGAATCGAACCTCTGTTTTTACCTGTTTAACTGAACTTTGAGCGTTGTCCATTGCAGTCAACTCTCAAAGTCCAAGTATCGGAGCAAAATTCTGCCTTAATCTCCGATTTTAGCCCAAGCAACTCCCTCAGCATTTAATCCGCTGATAGCCTGGGTCGAAGTGTTTAAATTTACATAAGCGCTAGTGATTCCAATTGTTAAGTTGGCAAAGGCTGAAACATTATTTCCACCCTGGGTATTTGCCGACGCCCAACAACCATCGCCCCGCCACAACATTTGCAACTGAATGCCGGCCGTACTTTGAGTGCACGCAATATCTTCGTCGGGTCAAACTTTAGCAGGGAGTGAATCAACTTAATAACACCCTTGCTATTCGGATGTAAAAAGCCATAATTGCGCGCACGACGAAAGCCTTTAGGCAAAACATGTTGCAGCACCAGCCACAGAAATTTAGCCCCCGATACCGTTTTGGTTTGATAGCGTTTGGTTTTGCTGTCTTGATAACGGTAGGTTACTTTGCCATTTTGGCAGGATAAGATATCCTGTTCACGAATCACACCACGATACAGGTATCGACCCAGATATATCAATGCTTTATCGCCTGCACCGACAAACTTACAATCGACCACCCATTTTTCCGGAATAGCTGTGGGAAATGGCAACTTTTCTTCGTTCATACGCGCTAGCATCTTTGCACGAAATACTTTTGCTAGTGCTTTATGATGAAACAGGTATTTGCCTTCCTTAGTGCGCCAGAGCTTCTTGATTTTATCCACGATTGCCGCAGGCATAATGACATGAATATGCGGATGATAATTTAATTCGCGTGAGTGTGTATGTAAGACAGCAATCGCCCCGGCATCGCCTTGCAACTGCTTATCATTTTTACTAAAACTCTGTAAAGTCGCCCAGGCACAGTCAAACATCATACTGTAAAGTAACCGCGGATGCTGCCTGGCTAACGACCTTAACTGCGCAGGTAAGGTAAAGGTATTCATAAAATAATCAGCAGGGACTTGTTTTTGTACCTGTCGTTCAATCCATTGTTGACTCTCATGATGTTGACAATGCGGGCAGTTACGCTGGCCACAGGAATGAGGCACAAAGGTTTGATAGTCACAGTCTGCACAGTTAACCTGCATCACAGGACTCAGCTGTGTCCGACAGCTCTTCATGGCATGTAATGCACTGATCTGATTGGAGCGTAAACGAGATTGATACTCGCTTAAAAAGTCAGACTGAAATTGATCAATCACTGCAGCTAGGGTTATCATGAAATCTGCCCCCAGTGAATAGAAAAGTCATTGACTAACTGATTAATGTGCAGCTCTGCATTCTCATCGGTAATATCGGTCAAATGCGTATAGCGAGCCGTGGTTACTAAACTGGTATGGCCCAGAATCTTCTGCAACTCAACTAAATCAACCCCGGCTTCTAACAGGTGAGTGGCGTAACTGTGGCGCAGCGAGTGGCAGGAAATCTTTTTTTTAGTCCCATTTCTTGCGTCACAAGACGGATTGTCTTCTGGATGCCACCGCGATCAAGGGGGGATTCAGCAAGATGTGCACCTTTTAGACCCCGGGCACGGTTGGGAAATACCAGCACTGGATTTTTATGCACAGCCCAAAACTTACGCAACACCTTCAAGGTATTCACAGGCAAAGGCACAAGCCGATCCTTATTGCCTTTGGCATTGCGAATATGTACCCGCATGCGTGTCGCATCAATATCACCTACTTTCAGGCTTAAGCCCTCGCCCAAACGTAAACCTAGACTGTAAATCGTAAAATAAAAAACTCGATAGCTTAGATTACGGGTCGACATAAACAGTTGTTGTGCTTCAACCACAGTGACAATATCGGGTATACGCGTACATCGTGGTGGTTTAATCATTAGCACATCAACCCACGGCTTTTGTAGCACATGTGTATAGAAAAACTTGAGACCATAGAGATCTAGTTTCACGGCACTCCAGGAAAGGCGGCTTAAAAGAGCATGAAAATAATCCACCAGTTGATCTTGCGTTAAGTTATCCAGATGCCCCTGAAAGTGTTCCCCGATACGGCGAATAGCGCGTGAATAAGCGTCAATGGTTTTGGGTTGCAGTCCCTTAAGCTTTAAATGCTTACAGTGCTGGATATAATAATGGTTGAATTTAAGCTCTATCGATGGTGTCATAACAGTGTAACCTCATTATTGTTAGTTGGATGAGCTTACAAGTTACCTGTTATGCATATAACAGGCAATGAGGTTACACTTTAAATTTAAGGGATGCGCTGTTTTTCTCCGCGATAGCGGCTTCGTCCAACAACCGTCATCGCAACAGCTCAAGCAGTGGTTGAATACACGGCATAGTATCCTGCGTAATACCTTCCAACCGAATACCATCATTAAATTGCAAAGATAATCCTGGGACTGGCGCAGATGAACGATCCCCGTCAACCCGAATACGTGTAAACCCTGTAGGGGAAGTAGTCGGCTTTACAGTCGATTTACGTTTCCAGTAGCCTAACTTTTGCGGACATAAATCATGCTGTCGACAATAAGCTACCTGTGATTGGCCTGATGCCTGCCAGTGCTCTATGTGAATAGGCCAGAAAGTCTTTGCCTGTATTTTTTCTAACGCTGCCATTTAAAATTCCCCGTGGTATTTAACAATGGGGATAGTTTGGCATTAATCTGAGTTGCCGTGAAGTACGCTGACTATTGAGCGCTTACAGTCATTATATTATTGACTGGGTTTTTGATGAAGATCGCTCAACAATTCGTACCGGTTATGGCCCTGAGAACATGACCCGTCTTAGGCGCTTTGCTATCGGATTAATAAAATCAAAAGTTGAGAAAGGGATTTCAAAGAAAATGAGGCAACTCAATAAGAATACCAGAGCTGTTTTAGACTATTTGAAAATTACAAAAAATACCAGGAGGCCTTGTGCCGCATAAGGTTTAGAATATGAACAAATTAACCCTGATGTTGAGGGTATCAAACCTGGATTATCTCATTTTAATGCTTTTGTTAGAACGGCCAGGGTTTTTGCATCTCGTTTTCTACAGGGCATCACCACAGGACGTATTGGTTACGCATTTAATCAGCTCTTAAAAGGAGATGCCTCGTTCAATAGTGTTGTCCTATTGTGTATGGGACTAGATAAGAGTAATGGCACGATAGAGCTGACTGAAAAGGGATTTATTAATATAGATTGGCCTTATAAGGACAGCATGTCACTGTATCAGGCAATTCTCGACGTAGGTAAACGATTTAAAGAATGGACCGGTGGTAAAGTTTTTATTCCGCTACCTAACTGGCTATGGCCTATGAAGAGCAATATTACGGTGCATGCTCTGGGGGGGTGTCGAATAGCCGATGATCCTGAACATGGTGTTACCAGTGCCCAAGTTGAAACCTTTGGTCAGGTTTTTGGCTACCAAGGGCTTTATGTGGCAGATGGTGCATTGTTACCTACTGCCGTTGGAGCTAATCCGGTTGCAACAATATCTGCACTATCAGAGCGAGTTGCTGAAGGAATTACAGGCATACATCCGGATCCCGATGGAGGGCTTTAACCTATACTTTGCACGGCCACGATTGCGGTTTTATAGCGGCCGATTTTTGCCGATAGCTGCGTTCTGAAATAGTTGCGTAGCTAGCTATGCAGCTGTTTCAGCTGCCCCCGTATCAAGTACGGGCAGGCTTTTCTCGCAACAAAAATCGACTCGTTATAAAATCCGCAACCGTCACCGCGCGAAGTATTCTACTATAAACTGATGTTTTTAGGTTTAAAACAGGTGATTAATATGAGTAATGATACAGGCACTTCATTCAGTTTAAATAATGTATGGCAAAAGCTAGTTGAGATTGCCGGTTATGCTCCGGTCAAAGAGCAGTACCTTGATCTTATAAATGAGGCACATAAAGTTGATCAGCGCGGTAATCGCCTCTGTGTTTGTGTTAGTGATATTCATCTTACCGATGGAACGGTAGGCTTTCAAAATCTGGGTAAATTTATCTGGGATGGATTTTACGATTCATTGGTATCACGCTGTAAAACGTATGATATAAACGAGGTTCTATTTGTTCTGGATGGTGATATTGTTGACATGATCCGTAGTGGCCGATGGGCAGAGAACAATATTTACCCTTGGGAGCGTGAGCGTGAAGAAGATTTTTCCAGAGTCGTTAACCAGATCATACAAGAAATAGTTGAAGTTCAGCACGCTGATTTTTTTGCTTCATTGTCGAGTTTGGGAGAGCGCTTAGAGACTGATGTAAAAGGAATTGTTAAGGGAAAAGTAAAAATTGTCATTACTATCGGTAATCATGATAAAGAGCTATTCTGCGACCAAAAGGCATTAAAGTATTTTTATGAACAAGGCTTGGGCATAAAAATTGAGAATATTTCATTAGAAGAACGTCAGGCTATAGGGCGAATGTATGGCGATGAATCAATGTTTATTGATAAGAAAACTGCGCCTTATTTGCCATTTTATTATGGCGATACCGGATTTCGTTTTTTTACCACACACGGTCAATGGCGTGACAAGGCAAATAGTCGCAAGATTGATCAAGCGCAAGGTTCACCAGGCTGGTCAGTTGCAGATGGCTGGAATGTAGAAAAATGGAAGAAATTACGTTATTCACCTTTTTTTCTACCCTGTTTTGGAGATACGGTAGCGGCAGGGGTGCTTTCAACCTTTATTCACCGGGTAAAAATTAAGCTAGATGAACTAAATAAAGAAGATGATCTAGGGTATGAAAATCAACGCTTAAACTGCATTCTTGATGAATTGGATTTGTATCGCCCAACTTATACCGCCTTAACCCGAATTCTTGAAGAAGCTGACAGAATGCGCAGTGTCAATAAGCGGGATGAAAAGAGTCATCAAGTAAACATGCAAGATGAAAATTATCGGCTGTTTAAAGTTGAGCTCAAGAAACAGCAAGGTGCCATTGCAATTATTGAAGAGACTCTTTATGAATGTATTATCCAATGGCTAAGTTGGGACTTTACTTATCAGACTTCGCCAATGTTGCGCAGGGTTGGTTTGAGAGTGACTAAGAAAATTCTTGTTATGCTGGAAAGGTTTGGTGCAGGCCTGGAAATTACCGCTATTGCCTGGCTAATGAAATTTCTTGCACTTCTCGACCGGCATCATAATAAAGGAGTAAAGTTGCAGGAAATGCGTAAATTCCCCGCTTTTTTACCTGAATACAGGCATTACGGATTTCAGATACATGGCGAAGGTCATACGCATGTCCCGTTACAGGAACAGCCGAATATTGATAGCACACATCTCAGTACTTATATAAATTTCGGTACCTGGAGAGACCAAATCCTGCCTAGGAAAGATCAGGGTTATAGGCGACAAGGTGTGTTACGTAGTTTATATATTCTGGATATAGAAAATAAATGCAAAAGAGTACCTAGTCCACCTGGACGCGCATTTGATTATTTTGTGGAAGATATGGTTCATTGGAGTGATTTCAAAGATAGAATGGATCAAAGTGGTAAAGCAGAACCGAAGATATAATGTGCTTTCGTAAGGTGTCAGAACAATAAGGCACTTGTAGTGCTCTGGTAAATTGCAAAGATTAAATGTAGGCGCATGGTTACCTTTAGTTCACTTATGTATTGTTAGAACTGAACGTGATGAACTTGTTGATATTTTCGTTTAAATATTGAATGAATACTCATACTTAATGAAGTTAATGATTTGTTGAAACGGAGAGGCTTAGTGAGCGGATTACAATTTAACAATCCTTTTAATGGCACGGCTTTACTGGTTTTAATATTAACGATACAAGGCTGTGCAGTGCTTACCCCAAGCCAGGTTAATGCGGTTGGGGATTTTGCCTTGGCAGCTGAAAACTATAGCGAGCTTCCTAGTGCAGTGATTGACTTACATATACAGTCAATGTTTGCTGAAAATGTATATGCTTCCGCAAGTATAAGTGATCCGGGCTCTGCTGCGGCAAAGATGAGTAAAGATGTCGATGTGTTTTTAAATTCCCTGCATACTTCTGCAAGGGCTGATTCAGCTTTAAACGTGATTGATGGGTATGTGAAATTACTAACCAAGTTAAGTTCAAGTGACTTTACTCAGAGGCTTGAAGAAGAGACCGAAATTCTGGCAACGGAAATAGATGGCGGTGTGAGTCAATACAATGAAGTTTCGGGAGAAGATCTCGAGGGTTTTGGTGCGGCTGTTGCTGAGATTGTTCGCGCTGGAGGTGGCGTTTTTATTCGCTATAAACAGGCAGAGGCACTCAAGGAGGCAGTCATTGGTGCTGAACCGATTATGCATAAAATGGCTGCATCAGTAACAGACTTAATGGATTTGTATATTTGTGGTGCAGTGGATGAAAATGGGGTTTGTGTCGTTGATGACGATGGACAGCAATTTCCTGGGTTTGGCGAATTAGTAGAAACAGGGTTAGTGGATGAATATCAAGGCCTGCTAACCAGTGGACTGGGAAATAAATCTATTCGGGATGTAGAAATTTTTAATGAATTGTTATTAAAAGCAAAATCAATAAAGCCATTAGCAAAACGAACCCGGCAGGCAATGCGTACTTTTCAGGCTGCACATACTAAACTTTACGATAAACTGCAGGAAAGTCAGACCTTAGAAGGAAAGATAGAAGAGATTATTATGCTCTATGGTGAGATTAAGTCAGCGCAACGGTTCAGGAATACTATTGAAAGTCAGAATATCAGTAGGTAAAAAAACGATGAGGATGCGAATATGGCAAATACAGAACGTTTAAAAGTCATTCAAATAGTTAGGCAGGCAAAAAAGTCAGCAGGCAGTGCACGTTTTGACGTATCGATTAGTAGCAAGAAGCGCAAAGAGCTGGAAAAATTATATATCAAACTTGATGAAATAGAAGATATGCTAATTCTTGAAGAAATCACCAACAAGGTTGATGCTCTTACTCAAGCATCAACAGAGCTTGAAGTGATAAATGATAATATTAGAAAAAACATTAAAGAGCTAGAAGGTATCGCTGAAATGGTGGGTAGGGCGGCAAATGCGGTTAAAATTTTAGTCGTTTTAGCGGTGCAGGCAGCAGCCATTGTTGCTTAGGAACGCGCACGAAATAACTTAAAACTGGCTAGTCTTTTTATCCGTCTTCTGCGTTGTAGAAACTGTTACGTAGCTGGCTATGCGCTTGTTCCTACGTCCCCGTATCAAGCACGGGGCAGGCTTTGAATACGAATAAAAATTAGATTGTATATTTCCAGCCAGGTACCAGAAAATCAGGCATTTGATAAAAAACACCCTGATGGAACAAGCGTTTTTGTAGGATGGGCAAAGGAGGTACGACGTGCCCATCATGTTTTCGTTGATGGGCACGGATGAAGCCCTTTGCCCATCCTACAGTGTTTATTTTGCTGTAACTACTCAGCTTGTCTGAGTAGTTACTACTTTTTTAGCTAAAATATTTTTATAGATTCTCTTATTTTGACCAACCCGACAAATAAATGAGGTGAAACCAATGACTGCTAAAAAGAAAACCAGTCAAGAATACGCTGCAACAACAGAGGATATTACCCTTTGTTGTTCACTTCCCGAAGTACAGGATAGGGATCTGAGCCATATTACCGATGGACATAGGCTGCGTCTTATAGCAAGTATGGATAAGATGTGGACGAATGGGACTAATTTAACATATTTTTTCTTTAAAGGGCCTGCACACTGGCGCGGAGGAAATGAACAGGAGCAGGCAGTACGTGATGCTTTTGCAGTCTGGAAAGATTTGGGTATTGGCCTTAGCTTTCAGGAAGTCGAGGATGCTGCTGATGCAATTCTCAGGATAGGTTTTGACCCGTCAGACGGTTCCTGGTCATATGTTGGCAGGGATAGTATTAAGTTCGCTAAAGACCCGGCAACACGGACAGTTAATTTCGGCTGGGATCTTACGACTCCCTATGGCCGTGATACAGCACTACATGAGATAGGGCATGCTTTGGGCTTTCCTCACGAGCATCAGAACCCCAAGGCCGGGATAGTCTGGGATGAGGAAAAAGTCTATGAAGCTCTTGGTGGCCCGCCTAATAATTGGCCAAGGGAGCAAACGCGCTGGAATATTATCCGCAAGATCCCGGCAAACACTGTTGATGGATCGGTTTGGGATAAAGATTCGATTATGCATTACCAGTTTCAGGCGGGTCTGATCAAGCATCCAGTAGAGTATCAGACCCGCTCTTTGGTCCCGGCTAGCGGTCTTTCGACACATGATATGCAGACGGTGACGCGTTTATACCCACCGATTCCTAAAAGGTTACCTGAGTTACGCGCGTATGAATCACATCGATTTGATATTGCTGCGGGTGAACAAATCAATTTTGAAATTAACCCAGCGAACAGTCGGGATTACACGATACAGACTTTTGGTGAGATGGATACCGTGATGGTTTTATTCGAAGTTCGAGAGGGTAGCCAGGAATACCTTGATGGAGATGATGATAGCGGGCTGGATTATAATGCTAAAATTATCTTTCGTTTGCATCGTGGACGCAAATATATCATCCGGACGCGATTGTACTACGCCATGACTCAAGGGAGTGGGGCGATCATGTTGTACTGATGTGCAATAACTTTCTAGAAGGCAGAGTGGTTCTAATGGCGGGTATTAATAAGCGTAATAATTACCATATTCAATATGCTCTAAAGCGCCTGACTGTTGCAGGTAAGTGATTCCCCCGCCAATAACAATTAACCCGGTAATAACCGCAATAGCAATCTTCCAGTAACTGTATGGGCGTTCGCCCTGGACTTGTCCTGTGCGGCCATTGACAACAAATCGATAGGTTTTATTGCGATATAAGAATGCCGCTGACCAGATGGGTAACAGGCAATGTTTATAGGTAATATGGTTATACCGGGTATTCATCTTATGTATACGCTGGTGATCACCGCCTATATCGTAAGCGATATCCTGATGAATAATGCCGTCCATTACCTGTCTGGCATGATCAAACCCTTCATCCAGTTCAACTTGATATACTTCACTTTGAAATCCACTAATATATTTTTCTTCGTAAGGTACCAGGTTTTGCAGATCCCAGGGATGTAAATGGTCAATAATTTGGCGTGGCAAAGACCGACTTGCGCCTATCAGAACGTCATCAAAGAATCGTGAAACACGCCCTCGAACATGGGTCCAGCGGATTTTAGGCACGCGTTTAACGGTGGATACCTGACGTCCATTTTGTACATAACTGACCCGCTGATTCACATAATAAGTATCCCCTCTGGCCCCTGTATACGTGGTCTCTGTATCACTATCATAAGTCCAGTAAGGAATGTATATGCCGATGAGCTTGTTGTTTTTGCGCGCATATTTTTTAATTTTATTGGGCGCAAACCACAAACGTTGTAACCAGAGATGAAATTTATCATTGGCTTCACTTTGATTGATGACAAAGGGCAATAAGGATTTGGGTGAAATAAGTTTGTTTTGTTGCGTACTGACAACGATATCCGTGCCACAAAACGGACATTGACCGGCATTAAGATTAGCCGCAAATTTAAAATTTGCGCCACAGGCATCACAATGAGCCTGTTTGCTGACGGGTGTCGATTGTGTTTTTGCAAGCGTTTCCAGGGCGTTATGAAAATCGTATTCTTGTATAGCCTCTTGTTTATCAACAATAGCATTTTCTTGTCCACAGTATTCACAAGTCTGATGCGTAGTCCCCGGCTGATATTTAAGCATTGCGCCACATTGGGAGCAGGGAAACTGATTATGTGTAAAATTTGCTTGGGTTTTTTTATTCGCTTTCACGTTAATGCTCTAAAGAGCTAGGTTAAAAGTGGAGAAACACTAGTTTAGAAAGGTTTATCTGGCAGACCAGCTTGCATAAGAAATTAACCATGAAATAACTATTGGCGGCTCTATCGCCATATAGTTGATTTATAAGTTATGAAAACTGTAAAGTTGTCGCAGGTTTATTTTTCCGAGATGCTTTGTTTTTCAATTTCACAGTAGTGAGTGTAGTTGAGCCTGAAGCTTGCTTTCCATTCTCAAATTTAAATAGATTGGCTCTAATCAGATTTTTTTATTTTGCTTAAAACCTATAAAGCTTCAGCACAAACTTGATTTGAAATCAGCGATAGAAATTAAATTTACAATAGGGTATTCAATATCTCGTAAAACATTAAAATGCTTGTCTTGAGTGACAATTCCAGTAGCATTTGCACTCACAGCACAATCTACAAATTTATTATCATCACTATCGGCTTCAATAAGGTTCCAATTGTAATATACGTTAATTTTTTCGACATTAGGTAATGTTAACAGTGTTCTAATGACATCTTTTGCTACTTCTGAATTAAATTTACGCTCAATAACTTCTTCATATTCCATCAAAATTTCTGTTGTAACACCTAGATCATATGTACCATTAATTAATTTTTCAAAAATACAATGATAGGGAGACTTTGAAGATATAGATACCAGCAACACATTAGTATCCAAAATAATTTTTCGTTTACTCATTTAACCAGCTATCCATATCTTTAGCTGTATATCCCTTTTCTTCCCAAATTTTATCTGCTTGGAAAATGGCTTTACGAGCATAGTAATGGGCTAATTGTGATTTTAATTCGTAAATATCTATTTCACTTAATTCTGTGGAATATAATTTCAAAATTTCTTGTTGAATATTTGATAATTTACTTGGTTGCATAGTGCTTATCACCTAATCTCTTTCGTTTTTTTATCATATTTTTCTTTCAATTGAAACTTGGTCATGGTTATACACCTAAATGCAAGATTACAAATGTTTTAAAACCCAAAATAAGGTTCTTCTCCGGTTTTGTGTATAACAATTATTCTTTTTTTCTGCCCTTCAAAAATAGAAAAAACTAGGCAATAGAAAGCCGAATTCTGCTTAATAATTAATTGCCTTTGTTGTCAGGAAGCGGTGGGGGAGCCAAGCGAAATAAGTGTGCAAGCTCAGGGACCTCTCCGGCTTTCGTCCATTCCACCAGGCTTTGATTCCAGACTAAAGTTCTTCTGTTAATGGCGGCGGCTGTAATTTTACTTTCCAGTGTCGCAAGGTCGAAAGGGCCGGATTGCTGGCCATTAATGGCAACAAAAAATTGGGCATGCGCTGGAATAGGGGGAGGCGTAGCAGTTGCTGCTTGAGGCGTTGCAAAGGTTTGGCCCATTTTATTCGCCATCGCAAAACCCATTCCCATACCAATACCCTCTGAAGCGCCGCCTGAAGGATTTTCCGCAGCAGCTTTCATGGCTTCAGCTGCCTGAAACTCACTGTAATCTTTTAAATTGCCTATCACACCCATGCTGGTTCGTTTATCCAGTGCTTCTTCCACGGCTGGGGGTAAGGAAATGTTTTCCACTAATAGTTTAGTGATTTCCAGCCCGTATTCCATAAACTCGGGTGAGATACGTGTGGTTAAATACTCACTTAAATCATCGTAGTTACCCGCAAGATCGAGCACCGGAATGTTGGATTCGCCAAGAATACTGGCAAAACGAGAAAGGATCAGGTTACGTAATTGGTCGCTAATATCTGCCGTGGAGAAATGTCCTTTGGTCCCGGTAATTTCCTTGATAAAGGTTAAGGGATCATTAATTCTGACGCAATAGCTACCAAAAGCACGAAGCCTGACGGCACCAAATTCCTTGTCACGTAACATAATGGGGTTTTTAGTACCCCACTTCAAATCAACAAAGCGGTGCATGTTGAAGAAGTAAACTTCAGCTTTAAACGGACTTTCAAAACCATGCGGCCAGCTTTCCAGCGTGGTCATAATCGGCATATTGCTGGTTTTTAGTTCATATAGCCCCGGCTCAAAAAAATCTGCTGCTCTGCCTTCGTTAACTAAAATAGCAACCTGCGATTCACGCACCGTTAATTTTGCGCCATATTTTATCTCATTGCCATAACGCTCAAAGCGATAGACCATGGTATCGCCGGATTTCTCGAGCCATTCAATAACATCAACAAATTCGCCAAACAGCTTATCAAATAGTCCCATTGTTTTCTCCGGTCGTGTTGTTTAAGCGGATTGATTTGTGTCTGTGTTAACTGCTCTACTGGCAGCGGAAGATAATGTATTGCGTAATTCTGATTCGCACTGTTGTAGTTGTATTACTGCATCTGCGCGCATTTTTTTACCTTCATCGGCTATTTGTAAACTCTCGTTGATGGTAGCAATCAGTGTCTTATTCGCTTTTTTTACCGACTCAATGTCAAACACACCGCGTTCTAATTCCTTACGCGTTTCGGCATTCGCCTGCTTAAGGTTTTGCGCATTCGCTTCCAGTAAGTCATTGGTCAAGTCAGTTGCTGCTTGTAAGGTTCCTGCAGCGTCGGATGAACGATATATAGCAACGGCTGTCGCTAACTGCTGACGCCAGAGTGGAATGGTGTTGACGATGGTTGAATTGATTTTATTAACCAGTCCTTTGTCATTATCCTGAACCAGACGAATGCCCGGCAAGCTCTGCATCGCGACTTGACGGGTTAAACGTAGGTCATGTACACGGCGTTCCAAGTCATCTCTAGAAGCACGTAAGTCTCGAAGTTCCTGAGCTTCGATAATGGCTTTCGAGCTTTCTACAGCCAGTACTTTTGCCGGGATCACATGCTCATCAAGTTGTTTTAATTTTTCGTCACCCGCCGAGATATAAAGGCCAAGATTATGAAAATATTCCAGATTGGCTTCATACAATCTATCCAGCAGGGTAATGTCAGTTAATAGCGTTGTTTTATGTGTGTCCAGCTTATCGGTAATCGTATCTATCTGCTTGCGTACCTCTTCGTATTTTTGCAAAAATTTGGCCACGGGCTTGGTTTTACCTAAAATTCTGGCAAAGAACCCCGGTTTTTTGTTGGGGTCTAAAGCATCAACATCAAAGCCGCGTAAAGTAGAGACCATCTCATTTAAATCGCCACCGGCAGAGCCCATATCTTTATTTCTAACGCCTTCTAGCATCTTGTCAGAAATAGTGGTTAATTCTTCCTGGGCTTTGCTACCAAAGTAAATAATGGATTTGCTATCATTGATATCAATTTCAGCGACCTTACTCTCAATAAGCGCTTTATCATTTGTGTCAGCCTGCTGATACGTCAGAATATCTTTACCTACGCCTGGTATTACTTCGTTAAAGACAGCACTACCAGGAATAACAAGCTCTTCATTTTCCATGGTTGTTTTTTGTTCACTCATAATTACTTTCCTGTTATCGTTTGAGGGTATATACTTCGCGCGGTCACGGATGCGGATTTCTAGCGGCTGAGTTTTTGCCGATAGCTACGTTATTGAAACCGTTACGTAGCCAGCTATGCGCCAGTTTCAGCGCCCCGTATCAAGCATGGGGCAGGCTTTGCTATCGACAAAAATCAGCTCACTATACAACCGTATCCGTGAACGCACGAAGTATTTAAATCACGCCTTCATGTTTAAGCTGCGCTGTTAAAACTTCAATTTGTACATCAAGATCCAGCACATCATCTGCGAGTAATTTTTGTTTCTGTTCTACAAAAACAGACTCAATGGTGTACAGCACATTTTCGAAATTATCTGTTAGTTGTTCCGTAGCGTGTTTGCTTTGCATATCTGCATAACCTTGAGTAACTTTTAATGCGCCATCAAGATAGGTATTGAGAAATTTCCTTGCTCTTCTGATATCGCCCGGATCTTCTTCAAGCATGCTTAAAATTTCGCGGGCGTGTTGGCAAATGGTGTGTATGCGTTTATTAAACGAGCGGTTATTTATTTCTTTATTCGCACGTTCAATACCGGAAATTTGGGATTCAGCATCATCAATGGTAGCAGAGATTTCCTCAGCAGTATAACCATGAAAGCCTGCTATCATTTTTTCCTTGCGAGGATCAAAACCATATAATAAAGACATGCCGACCAATGCGCCTAGGCCAAAAGCTAAAGCAACGAAAAAGGAATTTCCTGCGCCTATAAAGGCGATTCCTGCTGTTGTCAGCGCAACAATTATTGCAGCAAGAGTTTTCAGTGGCCATTTAGGAGCATTGGTGATTTTTTTATCCTGATACTCTTTTTGCGCCAGCATACCCCTGCGTAACAGGCTAGCAGCTAGTAAATAGGCTATACAGCCACTCACATTGGTGATTATGCGTAACAAATCGCCATAAACAAAGGACAATATAGCAGCAGGAATTAGCGGGAGCGGTAGTATATAAAGTAACAAACCACGGCTATTATGTAGCAAACCCTTGGTGTTTTTTTTCTGATAGGGCTTGGGTTTTCTTAGTTGCTCAGTATTATTCATGGCAGCCGATTGATTAAGTGGCGGATGAGTTCTATTTTTGCGTGTAAGTCGTATCCTTGCCAAAAGGAGTCACTTTATACAAGGACTGGCAAGTGGCAAGACTAAGCGTCGTTATAAGTAATATTAGACCAATAATAGAACGAAAAGGTTTAGACATAAATCAAATTCCTGATAAACATTATCCATTAATGTTGAATTAAGCCATATTTTAGATATATGGGTCAAATGATTATTTAGCTAGCTTAATTTTTTGCACGATAAAGATCAATTATAGACTCTTAATTTCTATAAGCTGAGAGTACATACTTGTAGAGTAAAAGAAGGCAGGGGGGATGTATACTTTAACAGTCTCTTTAGTCCCGTATTGAAATGGCGGGACTAAAGATCCCGCTTCCAATACTTGTGGTAGATTTTATTTCGTGCACGTTTCTTAGCTTGGGGTAGTGAAAAACATACTTTGCGCGGTGACGGTTGCGGATTTTATAGCGAGTTAATTTTGGTCGAGAGCAAAGCCTGCCCCGTACTTGATGCGGGGGCGCTGAAACAGGCGCATAGCTAGTTATGCAACCGTTTCAGCAACGCAGCTATCGGCAAAAATCGGCCGCCAGAAAACCGCAACCGTGGTCGTGCGAATTATGGTTACCCCAAACACATCCGTAATCAGGATTCGACGCTACGTTAACCCTCCAGGTCATCCAGATATTTTTCTACATCTAATGCAGACATACAGCCCGCACCAGCAGAAGTGACCGCTTGTTTGTACACGGAATCCATTACATCTCCGGCAGCAAATACACCCGGTATGCTAGTGGCCGTGGCATTTCCCGCTATGCCGCTGGTTACGCGGATATAGCCATGATCATCCATATCTAATTGGCCTTTGAATATTTCGGTATTGGGTTGGTGGCCGATAGCAATAAAAACACCGTGTACGTCAACATCTTTAGTGGTGTCGTCCAGTGTGCTTTTGATGCGCATACCGGTTACGCCCATATCATCGCCTAGAATTTCTTCTAATGTGTGATTCCATTCGATTTCTATATTGCCATTTGCTGCTTTTTCTATCAGTTTGTCAGATAGGATTTTCTCTGAACGGAATTTATCACGGCGATGGATGACGGTGACTTTTGAGGCGATATTGGCTAAATATAACGCTTCTTCAACTGCGGTATTTCCGCCACCTATCACTGCAACAGGCTTGTTTCTGTAGAAAAATCCATCACAAGTGGCACAGGCTGAAACACCTTTCCCTGCATAGGCTTCTTCTGAATCCAGACCCAGGTACATAGCGGATGCGCCAGTTGCAATAATTAAGGCATCACAAGTATAACTACCTGCATCGCCCGTTAATTTAAAAGGGCGTTGGTTTAATTCAGCAGTGTGGATATGGTCAAAAATAATTTCTGTATCAAAGCGCTCAGCGTGTTTGCGCATTCTTTCCATCAACTCAGGGCCTTGCACACCTTGGTCATCACCAGGCCAGTTATCTACATCGGTTGTGGTGGTTAATTGTCCGCCCTGTTGCAGACCAGTGACCATTACTGGGTTCAGATTGGCTCTTGCGGCATAGACGGCGGCAGTATATCCAGCTGGGCCGGAGCCAAGAATTAATAGGCGGCAGTGTCTTGAGTCACTCATGTGTTGTTTCCTTGTTAAAAATATTCAATAAATTGCTATGCATTATGCTAGGAATTGGTCACAGCGTAAAGCCTGTTGTTTGATTTATAGCGTGATTTGTGAATGAGTCGAGTTTAAGAAAATTTTGATTTGCAGAAATTTTTGCAATCATCGATCACTAAGTACAAAGAAGGAATCAACACCAGGGTAATCAAGGTTGCAAATACTATTCCAAAACCTATGGATACAGCCATAGGAATTAACATACGCGCCTGGCGTGAAGTTTCCAGAATAATCGGCGCTAAGCCAAAAAAGGTGGTTAAGGTGGTTAAAATAATAGGTCGGAAGCGTTGAATGCTTGCAGCTCGAATAATTTCCTTGGGTGCAAGATCGGTTTCCTTTTCCAGGTGTACTGCCTGACTTATTAGCACCAGGGAATCATTTACGACGATACCTGATAGTGCCACAATCCCCAGCATACTTAATATA
Organism: Methyloprofundus sp.; assembly: GCF_965251085.1. Classification (NCBI taxonomy): domain Bacteria; kingdom Pseudomonadati; phylum Pseudomonadota; class Gammaproteobacteria; order Methylococcales; family Methylococcaceae; genus Methyloprofundus; species Methyloprofundus sp. Next base: position 47,350 of record NZ_OZ252594.1, read on the forward strand.
CTGAGATTAAAGCCCATGATGATATGCCCGAAAATGGCACCGATAATGCCAAAGGGAATACTGACGATGACTATCAGCGGCAAGATATAGCTTTTAAATGGAATTGCCAGCATGGTATAAATGCCGAGCACGGCAAATATAAAGCTTAATTTTAGACTGCCGATGCTGTCTGCCATATCAGCCTGGCGACCCTGAAAGCTAAATTGTAATCCAGGATACTGTTCGACTAATGCGGGTAGGGCCTGGTCCTTTAAATCGTTGACAATTTCTACTGACTGGCTTCTGGGTGTGACATTGGCGGTAATCTGTACATTGCGCCGGCCATTACGTCGCTTGATTTCTGTAAAGGCATGACCTTGCTTTACCTGAACAATTTCATTTAAGGGAATTGCGACACCTTTGTCGGTCCAGACCAGAAAGTTATACATATCTTGCATGGATACCCGCTCATCTTCGGGTAAGCGCAGCATGACTTTTATTTCATTCCGGCCGCGTTGCTGGCGTAAAATTTCCGCACCATAAAACGCATTACGCACTTGCCGGGCCACAGACAGTGGCGTTAACCCAAGGCTTTCGCCATCTGCAAGTAATGTAAAGTCAAGTTGCTGCTTGCCTAGACTCATGCTGTTGGCGATATCCTTGGCCATTGGATAGGCGCGTAATGCAGTAGCCAGTTGTAGGCTGGCTTGCTCTAACACGCTAATATCACGATGGGTTAATTCAATAGTAATGGCAGAACCAGAGCCGGGACCGCCCGAGTCTGATTCAAAAATAAGGCTTTCAATACCCGCTATTTCACCCGAACTTGAACGCCATTGTTCACTGAACTCATCGGTGCTCATGATGCTATCGCGAATTTCGGGCTTGGCGAGATAGGTGCGAATAACCGCCTTATGGCTGCCACCGTTACCGACTTCTGAAAATATTCCGCGGATTAATTGCTCACCATTGTCTACATTAACAATACTCGAGCGGGCTGATTTGATCAGGTGGTCGACAATTTTTTGCGTTTTTTCGACAGGGGTACCAAAAGGTAAACTTAATCTGATTTGTGCGAAATCGGATTCAGTTTTTGGAAACATCGACATACCCATACGCCCACTTGATGCGTATGACAGCGTGGCGATTAATAATGCAAGGGCGGCTATCACCGTTAAATAGCGATGCTTTAAGGTCAAGTCTAGTACGCCCCCGTAACGATATTTAACCCAGTGACGAAAAGTATGACTAAATTTTTGCTGTCTTGTATAAAGCCAAAGCTGCAGCCCAGTACGTTGCTTGTCGTTAAGGTGGGCTAAATGATTGGGTAATATAAACAAGCTTTCCACTAATGACAGCAGGAATACTAAAATCACTACAGTGGGGATCATAAAAAATATTTTTCCCATCACCCCAGGCATAAAAAACAGCGGCATAAAAGTCGCAATGTTGGTTAGAATACTGAATGTAATCGGGGTAGCCATTTCCTGCGCACCTCTAATGGCAGCAGTAAGGGGAGGGTAGCCTTCCTGGCGGTAGTGGTAGACATTTTCACCAATAATAATCGCATCATCCACGACGATTCCCAGTGCGATAATAAAGGCAAACATGGAAATCATATTCAGGGAAACGCCTAGTGCGGGCAGGAATAAAAAAGGCCCTAAAAATGCGATAGGAATCCCCGCCATTACCCAGAATGCCAGACGAATTTCCAGAAATAAGGCCAGGGTAATAAATACCATAGTCAGGCCTAATGCGCTATTGCGTAATAGTAAATCCATCCGCTGCGAGTAAGCCTCAGAGGCATCATATCGAATATCCGCGTAGATCCCCGTTGGCAGCGAGGTTTTACTGTTTTCAATTTGTTGCTTAACCGCATCGGCTATAGCAATCGGCGTTTGATTGCCCACTCGATAGACTTGCAACATGATCGCGGGGTAGCCATTATAGCGCGCAGAATAATCGGTATCTTCATAGCCATCGGTGATTGTTGCAATATCGCCTAATATGATAGTAGCACCCGATTGGGTTGTAATAATGGGTATCTGGGCAAAATCCAGTCCCGTATCTTTACGTTCACGCATACGGATTAGAATCTCGCCTGAAGCGGTTTTAACACTACCGCCGGGAAGGTCCAGACTGGCGCTACGAATACGCTGGGCTATTGTAGAAAGGGATAGGTTGTAGCGACGTAGGTTGTCCTGAGAAATTTCAATATTGATTTCTAGTGGGCGTACGCCTTCTAATTCAATCTGGGTAATATTTTCCGATTGTAATAACTGATCACGAAAATCTTCGGCTAATTCATGCAGAATCTGCTCTTCGGTTTGACCATAAATAACCAGTGATACCGTTTTGCGTTTACTGGCCATGACCCTGATTGTTGGTTCTTCTGCTTCTTCAGGAAAGGTGGTTATGCGATCTACTTCTTTCTGAATATCCTGAGCTAGTAAATATATATCCGCATCACTTAAGGCCTCAATAGTGACAGAGCCTAGCCCTTCTTTTGCTGAGGAGCTGATTTCATCAACACCTTCTATGCCGGAAACAGCATCTTCTATAACCAGAACGATGCTGCGCTCAATTTCTTCCGGATCTGCACCGGTGTAGACTACGTTAATGCTGACATTATCGGTAATAAAGTCGGGGAAGACTTCTTGCTTCATGGTGTGCATAAACAACAAGCCGCCGAGGATAAATCCCAGCATAAGCAGGTTTGCGGCAACAGGGTGCGATGCCATCCAGCTAATGGGGCCTTGTTTATTCATTTCCACTCAATTGACTCCTTGTTTATCCTAGAAACCACAGTTGTACAGGGGTTTTGTGGGAAATCTGAGTGCGCAAGACAAGGCACCGCTAGCAGGCAATGGCCGTAGCCCTTGGCAATAGCTGTAACGTACTATTTCGCGCTCAGATTTATTCACAAAACCGTGAAGCGGAGTCTGTTCACCCTGCAGGTGATAAGTTGTTATGGTCATTATGTTTTATATTCAAATGCTTAGAGTGTTTTTTAGTGTTCAATTGCGGTTTTTAGGTTTATGGCTGGAACACGCACGGTCATACCCAGCACCGGTGCATTGAGACTACTGGAAATTATTTTGCTCTGCGCCGGAAGTTGTTCTGCAGCAATAAAAACCAGTCCTTTTTCCTGCCAGACAGGTGTTATTTTCTTAATGGCTAGTGTATTTTGTTCGGTCACCAGCCAGATTTTCTGGCCACTATGTATCACAGCTTCGGGAATGGGTAATACATTATGCAGAGTGCGTCCGGCTATTTTTAGATGTACAAAAGCACCTAAAATCAGTGTAGGCAGGCCGTTGTTTTCTGTATGCAGGGAAAGTGGGTCCAGGGTTTCAATAATCAATTCAGCCATGCGGCCCGAAGCTTCCAGTTCTACTTTCAAGCGCTTTATAATGCCGCTGCGATAAGCTTGCTCCCCCCAAGCGCTAGGGTAGTATATTTTTACCTCTGCACCTGTTTTGCTATTGATATTGGGGATATCGATTTTATTTATTTTATCCACCGGCAGGGTCGCTAAAACCCAGAAACTATCCGTTCCAGCCAGTTTTATCAGAGGCGTACCGGTAGAAAAAGTAGATACCCAGGAGCCAATATGTGCATTGGTTTCCAGTACAATGGCATTAAAAGGGCTGCTGGTTTTAGTGCGTTGCAAATCCAGACGTGCCTGTTTCAAGCTTGCTTCTGCTGCGGTGATAGCGGTTTTAGCTAGAGCGAGGTGAGGTTTACGTAGTACCAAGTCTTGACTTTGTTGATCTAAATTTGCGTTTAATAATTTATATTCGCGTTTGGCAATCGCCTGTCGCCCGAGCTCCAGAGTCAAATCAAATTGAGCCTTGGCCAATGCGTTTTCTTTTTGCTTAATAGCTAATGCATAATCGGTTGGATCCAGCTGTACAATTTGTTCACCTTTATTAAGAAAAGCGCCGGGTATAAAATTCGGGCTGACAGAGATGATCATGCCATTAATGCGTGAGGTTAAATTCACCTTTTGTGAAGGAATAACCGTGCCCATGGCAGAGACAGTGGTTGGGTAATCAATGGGGCTAAGCTGTAGGGTTTCTACGAGAGGCGCAACGGCTTGCGCATTACTGCGTTTTGCCTTGGGTTTGTTACTTAGCCAGTAATAAGATAAACCCAGTGACAGGCTAAGAATTAATATAGCCGGCATCCATGTTAGCAGGCGTTTAACCATCTTGTTGTTCCTTATTATTGTCTGCACTATCCTGATAATCAGGTAATTGCCAGCTTCCGGCCAGCGACCGGTATAACTGAATACGATATTCTATCAGTTGGCGCTGGGCAGAAATACGACTACGCTCCAGCGTTTGTTGATTAATCTGTGTCGTTAGTACACGTAAAAAATCGATAGCTCCGTACATATAGCGTAAGCGGATCTGTTGGGTCGCTTTTTGAGATAAACTGTATTGTAGGTTCAGGCTACTAATCAGCTGATGTTGCTGATATTCCTGAACTAGCGCATCCTCTACTTCTTTAATAGCTTGCTGAATGGTGGTCGCATAATTATTTAGCGACTCCGCTGCCACTGCCTTGTTTCTTTCTACTTCAGCGACACGACGGCCACCATCTACGATAGGTAAAATCAGGTTACCTGCTAAAGTTGCGATCCAGTTATTAAATAAGGATTGTAAATTAGGTGCTGTTGTATCGATATTTGCAGAAAGGCTTAATTTAGGGAAGCGGTCCGCAATGGCAGAAGCGGTACGCTGGTCTGCCGCTTGGATACGAAAATAGGCGAGGCGTAGATCGGGACGGCGTTGAATAAGTTCGCTACCCAGACCCGCCTGGGGTTGCGGTGGTAATTCAGGGAGTTGCTGGTTGTCTGCAATTATAAGCATGCCGGGCGTGTTTCCGGTGAGTATGGCTAATTGATGTTCCAGCACTTTAATGCTTATCAGGACATTATTCTGGTCACCAATGGTTGCTTGCAGAGTTTGTTGCTGCTGAAATAAATCAGCGGCACTTGCCTGGCCACCAGCAAAGCGAGCGGCTGTTATTTCAACATTGTCCTGATTGGTTTTAATTTGTTGTTTAAGTAGCTGTAATTGACTACGTTGTGCAATTAATCGATACCAGGCTAGTGCCACTTCGGATGATAGCGTAATAGCTGCCGTGTTTAAATTTTCTTCGGCAACACGGACATCCAGTTCGGCGGCATGTTTCTGGGCACGTAGGCGACCCCATAAATCGACTTCATAACTGGCATTCAGGCCTAATGCAAAGTGGCTGCTATCACTCAGGTTAGAATAGGATTGAGCGCCCCCGAAAGCTGCACCTATGCTGGGAATAAGATCAGCACTTTGTTTGATGGCGATAGCTTCGGCTTGTTGCAGACGGTTAAAAGTGGATATTAAGCTAAAATTGTTATTTAGCGCCTGTTCAATTAGCTGGTTGAGGTGTGAGTCGTTAAACGCCAGCCACCATTGCTCTTGTAAGAAAGTGGTGTCTTTGGCCTGGGAAAAGGTTTCGGGCACTGCGATGGGGGTTGCAACCTTCTCAATCGGTACCGCACAGGCTTGAATAAGAATGAATACAGTACAAGGGAGTAAGTATTTACAATTCATTGATAGGGTCGCTATGCTGATTTTAGGGATAAAGGAAACTGAACCTAGAAAAATCAGTTGCTCACGGCTTCTAGCACAAGCTCTTGATTCCACAGCACTTCCAAAAAATACCCGATTAACCTACGGGTGAATCTAAGATTTTTTGAAAGTATTATATTAATTCAATGTCTTGCACTATAATTCCGCGCCCAACTGATTTTTCTAGGCTGAATCAGTATAGATGTAAAATAATACGACTGTTGCAGTATTTAGACTTTATTGATCGTTAATGTCCAATAGTATATACGCTGGCGCGCTACGCAGGTGTACGTAAGTTAACTGTTTGTGTTAGGTCGAAGGTAAGTCAGCATCGAACTTAACAGTCAGGGTTTGTCCTGGCTTTAAAAATTTTCCTAGTTTATGAGTATTCCATTTACGTAAATCTGCCACGCTGACATTAAATTTTTCCGAGATAGCATACAAAGAATCACCGCTGCGTACCGTGTATTTAACGGCCTGATTCGCTGTGGATTTTTGAGTGAGTTGCTGAGTAGTCTTAACAGGCTGTTTGACAATTATGCTTTGTCCTAAGGCCAAGGTATGACTGAGTTCAATTTGGTTCCAGCGCGCAATATCTTTACTATGCAATCCGAGTTTCCGTGCAATACCCCATAAGCTATCACCCGCTTTTACCTTATAGATAGGTTTATCGTATCGGGTTGTTTTTATACTGGCTTCATCAGTGTATCCATATTCTCACCTACCCAGGAACTAATCGAGCCACGAGAGCCTGCATAAGATCAACCAGAGGTTTTCCAGTCACTATCGCACTTTGAACGGCTCGAATGGTAGATGAGCTGATACGCGCGATTCTTTTCAGAAATAATAATGGGTTAACAAAGCCGCCATTTTTCTTGGCTTTTTCCTGTCTTTTTTCAAGTGATTTGGTATATTTCTTATCCGAAGGATGAACCAACTTCGGATCTTGTATTTTTGAAATTTCTTCACAAACGCGCATCAAATTATAAGTCATAGTGGTGAGACGCATTTGATTATTGAGTGACTTAACCGAACAAGACCATGCCTTTTTCTCTTTCAGGTCACTTTTGCTGTTATTGTAGGCCTTTTCAATAGTCCAGCGTTTGTAGTATAGGATGGCAATAGTCCCTGGGTTTATTGATATCGGTAACGTCGATACAAAGCGGTGCAGTTTTTGTGTTTCGGGGTCACGGTAATGGACGACATTAAACTTCACCCCTTGGTTTTCATAAATGCTGTAATCTTCAATGCCCGTGTTGGTTGGGTTATTGACATCAAAGGCAATGGATTCAATCCATGTGGCCACTGAATTTTCTTTTAGAACGGATATCATGTGATTTTGGTGGGCTTTCTGCTTTGCCCACCAAGGAAAGTCTGTGACCGCCTTATCATACACATAAAGGGTCTTTTCTAGCGGGCGACACTGACTATTTTCGTGCTCAATATGATTGCGTAAAATAGGGAGTTCATGATGTCGTTTTGTCCCATTAGTGATACAGCAAACGGGTCTAAGCAATCCATTTCTGAGGTTCATGGCATAAATAAACCCGGCTGCGTAGACTTTTCCGTTATTTCCTTTGGGCGTATGGCAGGCATGATCAATAAAATGTCCGTCTGCGGCTTCTACCGTATATTCATCAAGTTCAGGAAATGATTTAAGGTAATCAATTCCTGAGCTGGCCAAATACTTACAGTGAGTTTTATAGCTTTGGCGTTCGATGGCTTCAAGCATGCTCGTGCGTCTTGAAGACTTCAATGCTTTAAAGTAGGTTGAGTGGGGCAGGAGTTCGCCGTGAAGCTCTTCGGTTGTTTGTATAAAGTGCCGACCACTATCAACTGCGCTGATACAGCGCATTAGCCCGAGACGAATGAAGTCGATATCATTCATTTCAGGGCATGACCTTTGCCAGACAGGGTGGCGTTCTGCTGCGAGTGCTTTTTCCATACTTTCATTGCAATGAGTCAGGAGCAAATCATTCAAGGAGAGGTTATTGATCATGCGGATTTCCATTTTAGGGTAAAAAATGTAAAATCTCGAAAATTTTATTTACAATTGCAAGTCTTTTTTTATTTATTTTTCATGTTTTTAAACCACCACATCTTCTATCACTAGCAGCCTATTTTGTAAAATACGAAGAAAAGCTTCTTGGTGAGCTTTAGAGCGCTGGTTTGTGGGATGATTCCTTGCTATCTTATGCCTTAAGGGGAACACTCATGACTGGCTTGAGTAAACGGTTTCTCAGGTGTTTGATTTGTTGCAACGGGGATTAGCAGGTGCTTACCTGCGCGAATATTGTTATTAGCCAAATGATTAACTTCACGTATTGCTACAATCTGGGTTTTATAACGTCGAGCAATCATGCCCAGGTTTTCGCCGGCTTTAATTTTATGGCGTTTCCATTGCACGCGCTGGTCTACCGGAAGTGCAGCTAGATTTTTTTTAAACAGCTCGGCACTGTCTATCGGAATCAATAAACGATGCGGGCCTTGTGGGGGAGTATAGCCACGGCTTAGTCCGGGGTTTAAATGCAATAACTGCTTAACAGTAGTGTTAGATAGTTGCGCCGCTTTTGCAAGTTCGAGTTGCGAGCCTATATTAATAGCTGCAAAGGCTGGTTTGTGCGGTTGTGATTTTAAGCTGATTCCATAATGTTCTGCATTCGCAAAGATTTTTGCCAGTGCGAGTAGGCGTGGAACATAGTTTCTGGTTTCTCTGGGTAGCTTTAAAGACCAGAAGTCGGTTGCCTTGTTGTTCGCTGCATTTCGTTTTATCGATCTACCCACGGTTCCCATGCCTGCGTTATAGGAAGCAAGCGCAAGTAGCCAGTCATTATCAAATATGCCGCCTAATTTTTTTAGATAACTGGTTGCCGCATCTGTAGAGGCATAAACATCGCGTCGGCCATCGTACCACCAGTTTTGATCCAGGCCATATAGCCTGCCCGTAGAGGGAATAAATTGCCATAAGCCAGCAGCCTTGGCGCGTGAGTATGCATGTGCTTTAAAGCCACTTTCAACGGCAGGTAGCAGCGCTAGCTCACCGGGCAGACCTTTTGCTTCTACTTGTTTGATTATATGGTATAGGTAGGGTTCTGCCCGTGTTTGGATGGTGGCAATGTATTCAGGGTGAGCCAGGTACCATTTTAATTGCTTTTCAATCAGGGCATCATCTACTGGCGGTATGGCAAACAGGGATATTAAATATTGCCAGCTGTCATTTGTTTGAGCAAAGTTCTTTTTCGCTCTTATTGTTGATTCGGGTAAGTCCAGTCCGGATTTTCGTGCCAGCTCACTAATAGATTCATTTTGCTCAAGGTTTTCTGCTTGCTTTGAATTTTTAAGACTACAGCCCTGGAGAGAAAGTAGTGCTATAAGTAGCAAAAGGGAACAACGTCTATTAATTTTTTGCATATCAAATGAGCGCTAGAATTTAATTTATGTTTTTTTTGCATTGTACTGTATTCCATGGGATTTTCATACTATTGAAACATTTTCAAAATTAAGTATTTAAGGACTTAAAGGCATGCTTTTAGACCTTACTTTATATCTCTAAACAGAATGCGCTGTTTTTTTGATTTTAGCATTGTATAAATTACCTTATAATAGACGACTTGTTTTTACGTCTCACTATTAGGATTGGATATGAAAAAAATTTCTTTACTCGCATTATTTTTGTTTTTATTTAGCGCAATTTCTTATGCTCATGGCCCTGTTAGAGGAAAAATGACTGCAACAGTCGAAATTGACGCGCCTGCTGCTGAAGTTTGGGACGTAATCAAAAATTTTGATGATATGTCATGGCACCCCGGCATTAAAAGTACTGATGCAACAGGGGGCAATGAAAAAGGGGCGACACGTGTTTTAACTTTCGTAGATGGGTATCAGGTTACGGAAGAAATGAAAAAGTATGATGAGAAAAAAATGTCATACAAATATAAAATGATAAAAATTGGTATCGTTAAAACTATTCAGCACTCTGGTAAAGATGAAGATGTTCCGATTATTCCTGTAGATAATTACCAGGCTGTTATTTCTGTGACGAAGAAAGGTAATAGCTCAGTAGTAAAATGGGTTGCTACTTATTACCGTGGTTATATGAATAATAATCCACCTGTTGAGTTGAATGAGGATGCAGCGGATAAAAAAGTTACTGAAGTGTTAGAAGCTGGTTTGACAAGTTTATTGCATAAATTTGAGCCAAATACCTTGCCGACAGCTATTACATTTACAATGAGAAGATAATTCTTTTCCGCCGGGTACAGCACCGTGTTAGAAAGATGCTAAGTCAGGTATATTTTTTAAATTAGAATTATTAAAAATATATCTGTTTATCAAACAAACACGGTGCTGCACTACAACCTATTCCCTTTTATTACCCGTGGTCAACGCACGAATGCCATTCAAATATATTGCCCAGCTTTTTTCTCTTATCTTATTGCTCGTTAATAGCACTAGTCTTTTAGCGCAGTCCTACGCCTTTATCACCAACCAGTTAGATAACAACGTAGCCGTTATTGATTTAAAAACTAATCAAGTGATTAAATCTATCCCTGTTAAGGGTAAGCCTGTGGGTGTGGCTGTTAATCATCAATTGCCCCAGGTTTATATTAGTACGCCAGAAGGAAATGGCTTTGTGGTAATTGATACCCATAGCCTACAACAGACAGCGCACGTAAAAGTGGGTGGCGCTTCAGTAGGTATCGCCGTCAGTTCTGATGGACAGCGCATTGTTGTTGCCGATTGGTATGAGAACAGCGTATCGATATTTGATAGCGCGCAACTAAAATTAGTAAAAAAACTCACCGTCGGACAGTCACCTTCTGGCGTAGTTATCAGCCCAGATAATCGATGGCTGTACGTCGCTAATCGTATGGATGACACTGTATCACAAATTGATTTAAAGACCTTAAAAATTAGAAATACCACTAAGGTTGGAGCACATCCCTTTGGTATCAGTCTGGATAAAAAAGGTGAGACCCTTTATAGCGCAAATGTAGAAAGTAATGATGTGTCAGTTTTGCGTACAAAAAATTTAAAACGAGTGACACGTATTAAAGTAGGGGGGCGACCTTATGCATTAGCATTAGCCCTCAATGAAAAATTATTATTTGTTACCAATCAGGATGACGATACTGTTTCGGTTATTGATACCGAGACGCAAAAAGAAATCAGACAAATTGAAGTAGGCGGGAAGCCTGAAGGAATTAGCACGCATACCGATGACCGTCATGTTTATGTAGCAAACTGGTTTGATGGTACTGTCTCAGTGATCGATGCACAAATATTAAGCATTGTCGATACCATAGAAACAGGCGATGGTAGTCGCGCATTTGGTGATTTTATTAGTCAGTAATAATCTCAAATGTAGGGCGCGGCTTTAGCACGCCGATATTCCAGCGATGCTAAATACTTTAAATCAGAACGCCATTTATTTAATGGTAAACTATTCGTAATTACTCAGCGTATTTATTTAATGGGGCGCTGGCTTTAGCCTGCATGGATAACAAGAAAAATGCAGGCTATAAAGCCTGCGCCCCAAATAATTGATAAATAGATAATTTATTTGTCTATTTTTACGGGCTAAGTAGTTACAACGATTCATCAATTCAACTAGGTGGAATAAGCTATGCTCAACAAAGTAACTTTAATAGGAAATTTAGGAGCTGATCCAGAGGTGCGTTATATGCCTGCTGGAGGGGCAGTCGCTAATATTACGATAGCAACAACTTTTCGCTGGAAAGATAAGCAGTCGGGTGAGCGTAAAGAAAAAACTGAATGGCACCGTGTTGTTTTCTTTAATCGCTTAGCAGAAATTGTTGGAGAATATTTAAGAAAAGGCAGTCAAGTCTATGTAGAAGGGCGCTTGCAAACACGCAAATGGCAAGACCAAAGTGGTCAGGACAGATATACAACAGAGATTGTTGCAACAGAAATGAATATGCTGGGTAGTCGTACAGGTGGTACCGCGCCTTTAGCTAATGCATCCACAGCAAGTGCACCAGCAGCGAATCCGAATCCACAGAGTAATTCAGCGCCTGCTCAGTCGCAACCCGCGCCCAATTCACCACCGCCAGCGGCCTATGAAGATTTTGATGATGATATTCCGTTCTAGGTCTTGCAAAAAAGGGTAGGGTGTGGCTTTAGCCCGCCTTTTCCCCAGGTCGCATGAACCGGCAGGCTAAATCCACGCCCTATGAAATGGACTTAGCGAGTGATGTAATCCTAAGAAACAATCTTATAACAAGGCACATAAGTCGTACCAGGAAGTTTCATGCGTTTCTGGCTGACAAAAGCTGCAAGTAAGGCATCAACGGGTTGCATTACTTCTTTATCCCCGCTTATTTCAAAATGTCCGTGCCGCTCAATGGCACGGATACCTTCATCCTTAACATTCCCAGCAACTATGCCAGAAAAAGCGCGGCGTAAATTTGCGGCCAACTGGTGTTTCTCCTGATTTTTATGTAGTTGCAGTTCGGCCATATTTTCATGGGTAGGAATAAAAGGTTGTTGAAATTCGGCAGCGATTTTCAAACTCCAGTTAAAATAATAAGCATCCGCTTTACTCTTACGGAATTCACGAACCTGACGAATTCCGAGTTTCATTTCCCGCGCGACTCTTGCCGGGTCATCGATGATAATTTTATATCGTTGTTGCGCTTCGAAACCTAATGTTTCGCCTATAAACGCATTAATTAGTTTAAAATATTCCGCTGATGACTCAGGCCCGGTAAAAATAACAGGGAAGGGCATTTCTGCATTTTCAGGATGTAGTAAAATTCCCAGTAAATAGAGTATTTCCTCTGCAGTGCCCGCACCACCCGGAAAGACAATGATTCCATGACCTATGCGGACAAACGCTTCCAGGCGCTTTTCAATATCCGGTAATATGACTAGGTCATTCACGATAGGGTTAGGTGATTCAGCAGCGATGATGCCAGGCTCTGTAATGCCGATATAGTGCCCGTGATCAATACGCTGTTTAGCATGGCCAATAGTGGCCCCTTTCATGGGACCTTTCATCGCGCCTGGTCCACAACCTGTACAGATATTCATGTCGCGTAAGCCAATTTCATAGCCTACTTGTTTGGTGTAAGTATATTCTTCTCGTGAGATTGAATGGCCGCCCCAGCATACAACGAGTTTGGGTTCGGTACTTTGATGAATGATGTTGGCGTTGCGTAAAATGTGGAACACTGAATTGCTAACGCCTTCAGAGCTTTGCAGGTCAAATTTCGGATTGTCATTAATCTCGTCGCTGACATAAACAATATCACGTAATACGGCAAATAAATGCTCACGTATACCTTTAATCATTTCGCCATCGACAAAAGCAATGGCAGGTGCATTTTTTAGGTCAAGTTTAATGCCACGTTCTTCCTGAATAACTTTAATTGAAAAATCGCTGTACCGTTCCAGTAATTCCTTACCATCATCAGATTCACTGCCAGAATTTAAAACGGCTAGCGCACAATTATGTAATATCTGGTATAAGCCGCCCTGACTTGTATCCAGCAATTTGTTGACTTCGGTACGTGATAATACGGCCAAATGTACTTCTGGTGAAATTCGTATATCTATAGTATGTGTTTGCATTTATTCTGAATAAGTCCTATTAAAATATTTAGTACATTACAGAGTCTAGAAAGGTAGGCATAAGGTGTTTTATCGAAGTATTACAACACTATCGAATACGTATTTCCATAGTTTCAAATGTTAAATGTATAGTTTTAATTTAATTAAAAATAGGGGGTATACGGTTAGCTCCTGTACCCACTATATATTGTGGTACCGTTGATCGTAATTTTGGTTATCATTGTTCATGTAACTCTATAATAATTAATGTGTTACAGGGAGCTTCATTGGCTTGTTTCAATCCCATATATTGTATCAAGAGGAGCTAACCTTATACGCCCTTTAAAAATTAAACCACGCCCTTAGGACGTGGAGTTGGTCGAAAGGCTCCGCCTGGAGAAATAAAGTCTACTCATGCATTCTAGTCATGTTGTCGCCACAACAAAAACCAGGAGAAAAAGCATGAGTAGATTTCGTAAATTATCACATGTGGTATGGCATTGCCAATATCATATTGTGTGGGTTCCAAAATATTGAAATGGTTTAATAAAACAGGACACTTCTAAAGACAGATTTATAATGTCGATTAGAGGTGAATATGAGTAAGCAAGCTAAACCAAAAAGACCTAAATATAATCTTGAATTTAAACAAGATGCAGTCAAATTAGTTATGGACAAAGGGTATACCCACCAACAAGCTGCAGACAGCTTAGGCCGTACCCTTAAGTTCGATTGGGCGCTAGGTTAGAGCAGAACGAGGACCAATAATCGAAACAAAATCAACACCGAGCTTATCTGGTCAGTTCGAATTAGTCGGGTTAGGTAAGGAAGTTGAGCAATTGCGTATGGAGCGCGAAATATTAAAAAAGGCAGCGGTCTTCTTTGCGAAAGAAGTCGAGTAAAGTATGTTTTTATTCGAGAGCAACAGAAGACCTACCCTTATTTTTTTAAAGTCATACCTAACTTGATAGCATCAGCGACTCGCTAATTTATAGCTTACAAACGAGCACGAAATAAAATCTACAACAAGTAATGGAAGCGGGATCTTTAGTCCCGCATAGAATATAGCGGGACTAAAGATCCCGCTTCCAGCTTGACTAATTTGTTTCCTGTACATTGCTTAAGGAAGTTATCGTATCGCAGGTAGAGGCTAATACCGATAAGGCTTTTTTATATGGCGTCCCCGGACGGACTCGAACCGCCAGCTATCCCTTAGGAGGGGACTGCATTATCCAGTTATGCAACGGGGACTGTGTGAGTATTATAACAATTAATCAGTGAACTACTCTGAAAAATAGCTTTGGTTACAGTAAATATTACGGTACGCTTTGGGTACCGCATTGTTTAGAGGCTGATCTTTTTGTATTTAATCCGGTGCGGGGTATCTGCATCTGTACCAAGGCGCTTATGACGATCGGCTTCGTAATCAGCATAGTTGCCTTCAAACCAGACTACATTACTATCACCTTCAAAAGCCAGCATATGTGTCGCAATTCTATCTAGGAACCAGCGATCATGTGAAATAACCACGGCACAGCCAGGAAAGGCTAACAGCGCTTCTTCCAGCGCGCGCAGGGTTTCAACATCCAGGTCGTTGGTTGGTTCATCCAGTAGTAGGACATTTCCGCCACTACGCAATAGCTTGGCTAAATGCACACGGTTACGTTCTCCGCCGGATAAATCACCAATACGTTTTTGTTGATCACCGCCTTTGAAATTAAACCGGCCACAATAGGAGCGCGAGGGTGTTTCGTAGGTGCCGACCGTTATTAAATCCAGCCCATCGGAAATTTCTTCCCAGACTGTTTTATTATCGTCCAGGTCATCTCGTGACTGATCAACATGTGAAAGTTGTACCGTTGAGCCTAGTTTAATTTCACCTGAATCTGCTTTTTCCATGTCGGACATCATACGGAACAAGGTTGTTTTACCTGCTCCGTTTGGGCCAATAATACCCACGATTCCACCGGGTGGTAATTTGAAGCTTAAGTCATTAATTAATAAACGCTCGCCAAAGCCTTTGTTAACATGCTCTGCATCAATCACTACATCACCTAGGCGAGGGCCAGGCGGGATAAAAAGCTCCTGAGTTTCATTACGTTTCTGCGCTTCCTGTGAGGAAAGTTCATCAAAACGTGCCAGACGAGATTTGCTCTTAGCATGACGACCTTTGGCATTGGAGCGTACCCATTCCAATTCCGCTTTCATGGCTTTTTGGCGTGAAGATTCCTGTTTATCTTCTTGTTCCAGACGGGCTTCTTTTTGTTCTAGCCAAGATGAATAATTGCCTTCCCATGGAATTCCCTGACCTCTATCAAGTTCTAAAATCCAGCCAGCAACATTATCCAGAAAGTATCGGTCATGGGTTACAGCAACTACAGTTCCTGGGTAGTCGAGTAAAAAGCGCTCTAACCAGGCGACTGATTCTGCATCCAGATGGTTGGTCGGTTCGTCTAATAGCAACATATCTGGTTTAGACAGCAATAAACGGCATAGCGCTACCCGGCGTTTCTCACCACCGGAAAGTTTCGTAACATCGGCATCCCAGGGAGGGAGGCGTAATGCATCGGCTGCGATTTCTAATTCCCGGTCTAATTCCCAGGCGTTAGCTGCTTCGATTTTTTCTTGTAATTCGGCCTGTTCGGCTAATAAGGCATCAAAATCAGCATCCGGATCGGCAAAGGCATCATTAATAGCATTATAGCGGTTAACAATTTTCTGCATTTCCCCCAGTCCTTCTTCGACATTGCCACGGACATCTTTGTCCGGGTTAAGCTGTGGTTCTTGCGAAAGGTAGCCGATGTTAATGCCTTTCATGGGAATTGCTTCGCCTTCAATCTCAGTATCTACCCCTGCCATAATGCGTAGTAAAGTAGATTTACCCGAGCCATTTAGGCCCAGTACGCCAATTTTTGCACCTGGAAAAAAGGATAGCGAAATATCTTTTAGGATATATTTTTTAGGCGGGACAATTTTGCCCACCCGGTTCATAGAGAAAATGTATTGTGCCATGGTGTTTAATCGATTATTGAATGTTAAGGAGCGAGAATTCAATAATACCCGAGTCTAACTTGTGTTTTGACTCCACAGTCGCGCTAGAAAAACAGTTGCGTAGCCTGCTATGCGCCTGTTTTCCTAACACGCCTGTGAAGCCAAAACCCTGCGTCATACTTTCGGATATTATTAAACTCTCGCTCCTTAAGCTTTAATATTGGGCATTATAGCTTGCTTAGGAACGTGCACGGAATAACTTAAGCAACTAACTTGTCTTTTTATCCGTCTTCAGCGTTGTAGAGACAGTTTCGTAGCTGGCTATGCGCCTGTTTCTACGCCCCCGTATCAAGCACGGGGCAGGCTTTGAATACGAATAAAAATACTGCGCTAGATGTTCAACTTATTTCGTGCGCGTTCCTTAGGGTAATTTTGCAGGTCGGGTAAAGACAAAACCTGTACTCTCAGCCGCTTTATGGCAGTTTGCGCAAGTCTCGACAAACGAGCTATCCTGTCCATGGGGTTTTAATTCCAGACCAGTCCAGCGAGCATATCCCCAGCCACCTGTTGCAGCATATTTTTTTGTGTCCCTAACCATGATTTCTGCATGCACAAAGTCTCCGGGTACAGTTGCTGCCTGCCAGGTCGCCAACGTGCTATTTTTCCAGACTAATTTGGCAAGAATGGCTCCTTTCGGCCATTGCAGCTTATTCGTGTTGGCGCGTGCTGCTTTTATAGCAATGGAATTCCCCAGGATGACCCGCTGGGTATTATTATCGTTACGTATTGATGTACCAATAACACGCCAGTTGGTTAAGCCTTGAGGATATTCTATACCGTTCGGCGCAGCTTGCACTGTTTCGGCATGACTGATAGAGGGTAGAAAAATTAAAAAATTAAGTATTATCAGTTGGACTAATTGTTTCATCTGCATTTTTCTTTAAGAAAGTAAGGGAGGGAATATACTTTTACCATAGCAACAAATAATTCGATAGTTTGAATTTGCTTATTTCAATTGCCTGGCACTAGCCAAAGTATTAATCATCGTGAAGGCCGCCCGGGGGAAATCCTGACCAAAAGAAAACACTCCGTCTTTGTGGCCTAGCATGGTAAACAATGACTGGTGTTTTAAACGACCCGAATGAAATAGTTGATTAATTGCATGGGCCATATCAGGCGTGCCGTAAGCAACACCTTGAGCAATGCAGGGTAATTTTAGATCTTTAGTGGCGTGCCATATATCAGGGTTATGTGCGTGGATAACGCATTGGATGCTTTTATCATGTTGGTAAACACTGGCATGGCTTAAGGCTTCTGAAGAAGGGTTACATGGGCCACTGGAATATAGTGTATTACTAGCTAAGTCAGTCGCTTCTACCAGGCAATAATTTTCTAGCGTTAATTTTGCAATACCGCTAGTCTGCGTACCACTAATAAGAAACTGTTCCCCCTCTGTACGCTGACTGATATTTCCATAACCGTAGCCCATATATCTATCTGCATGCTGGCCTATCAATTTTAATTGATAAAGTAGGGTTCGCCAGGTATTGATAGCGACAATATCCCATTTAGGGTTAGCGGCAGTGAATTCATGGTTTAAGTGATATTTAATAACGCCTTCGGTTTCTTGTTTAAGCATATGAGAGGGGGAATAGTAATTAACTCAGCTTTAAGTGCTAATTTATTGTAAAATTAGCTGTTTTCTTGTGATGCTCGATTCACATTATTTATAGCACAGTAAGAGATTTTATGCGTTGTCCATTCTGTACTGCTCAAGATACCCGGGTCATTGATTCCCGGTTAGCAAATGAAGGCGATCAAGTGCGTCGTCGGCGTGAATGCGTGGCCTGTAAAGAGCGGTTTACAACCTATGAAGTGACTGAATTTAATTTGCCAAGGATCGTAAAGCGTGATGGTTTACGTGAGCCATTTAATGAGCAAAAGTTACGTGCGGGAATTTTACGTGCGTTGGAAAAAAGGCCAGTCAGCAGTGATCAGATAGAGGCTGCGGTTACGCGCATTAAAAAAGCACTGATGGCTAGCGGTGATAGAGAAGTTGCAGCCATGCAGGTCGGTGAGCAGGTGATGACAGAATTAAGCGCTTTAGATCATGTGGCGTTTGTACGTTTTGCTTCCGTTTATCGTAGTTTTCAGGATGTTAGCGAATTTACCGACATGATCGCTGATTTACAAAGCAAACAAGATAATGCGTGAGCAAGCGACAGCACAAGATTGTGAGTATATGGCGCGAGCCTTGTTATTGGCTAAAAAAGGCAACTATACCACTAAGCCTAATCCGCGTGTTGGATGCGTCTTAGTTAAAAATAATACAATTATTGCCGAAGGCTGGCATAAGCGGGCAGGGCAGGGACATGCCGAGGTTGAAGCGTTAAAACAAACTAAAAATGCACAAGGCGCAACGGCTTATGTGACTCTAGAGCCCTGTAGCCATTATGGTAGAACAGCGCCATGCGCTGAGGCTTTGATTAAAGCAGGAGTGACGCGAGTTGTAATCGCCATGCAGGACCCCAACCCTTTAGTTGCAGGAAAGGGCCAGGCATTACTGGAGCAAGCGGGCATAAGCGTATGCTGTGGTGTTCTGGAAACGGAAGCTCAACAGTTAAATAAGGGTTTTATCACCCGTATGCTAAGTGGTAAACCTTATGTTACCAGCAAACTAGCGATGAGTTTAGATGGCCGTACAGCAATGGCCTCAGGAGAAAGTAAATGGATTACATCGCCTGAAGCAAGACAGGATGTACAAAAGCTGCGTGCGGCAAGCGGTGCAGTCTTAACGGGTATCGATACGGTTTTAGCTGATGACCCGAGTATGAACGTACGCATGGAGAATGTTGATGTAGAGCAACCTATTCGCGTTATCCTGGATTCATCACTCAGGACGCCGGTTACTGCAAAGCTATTAGCATTAGCCGGACGTACTATTATTTTGACCTGTGCCAATGAGCAACTGAAGATAGAAGCACTGGAACAGGTAGGTGCTGAAGTTTATCACTTAGAGGCCGATACTAAGGGTCGTCTAGATTTACAGGAAGTATTAATATTTTTGGCGCAGCAGCAGGTAAATGATGTCTTGATTGAGGCGGGCAGTGTTCTCAATGGCGCTATGCTACAACAGGGGTTGATAGATGAATGTATCGTGTATATGGCTCCGAGTATTTTAGGTGCTAGTGGTCGTGGTTTATTTGCAATGCCGGATGTGGTCGAGATGGCGGATAAAATTCAATTACAATTTGTTGATATGCGTAAAATCAGCATGGATATACGCTTACACTATAAAGTTACAATCAAATAATACATAAGCAGGTACCAACATAATATGTTTACAGGCATTATTTTAGCCATAGGTAAAATTACCGGCATTGAGCAAAAAGCGGGAGATGTGCGCTTAAGCGTAGATAGCGGCAAGCTGTCTCTGGCAGATGCGTGTCTGGGTGACAGCATTGCTGTTAATGGCATTTGTTTAACCGCCGTAGCCTTGACCGAACATAGCTTTGTCGCCGATGTTTCTAATGAAACGCTGGCAAGGACTAATTTAAAACAGGCGACTATTGGTACCCCGGTAAACCTAGAGCTGGCTTTAACACCGCAAACCCGTTTAGGCGGGCATATTGTTAGCGGGCATGTGGATGGCTTGGCGACAGTACTGGAAAAAAAGCCCGATGGTCGTTCAGTGCACTTCAAATTTAGAGTGCCTAATGAGCTTGCTAAATATATTGCTGAAAAAGGCTCAATTTGTATCAATGGTATTAGCTTAACGGTTAATACGATTGATGGTGCGGTATTCAGTGTCAATATTGTGCCGCATACCTTAAAGGAAACCAGCTTGGGATTTGCCGAAGTGAATGACAAGGTCAATATAGAAGTTGATCTACTGGCGCGCTATATGGAGCGTTTAATGAAAGGCGAGGCGGCAGAAAACTGTACGTCTGGTGTGACAGAAACTTTATTAAAAGAGAGCGGGTTTATTTAGTTAGATGAATACAACTGAGGAAATTATTGAAGATATTCGCCAGGGTAAAATGGTCATTATTATGGATGATGAAGACCGTGAAAATGAAGGCGATTTAGTGATGGCGGCAGCGCATGTGCGTCCTGAAGATATTAATTTTATGGCGCGTTTTGGGCGTGGATTGATTTGTCTGACTTTAACCGGAGAGCGCTGTCAGCAATTACGTTTACCACTGATGGTCAGGGATAATAATGCTGCATTTTCAACTAATTTCACTGTTTCCATAGAAGCATCGGTCGGTGTGACCACGGGTATTTCTGCGGCTGATAGGGCTAAAACCATTCATGCTGCTGTTGGCAAAGATGCAAAGCCTGAAGATATAGTTCAGCCTGGGCATATTTTTCCAATTCGTGCTCGCGATGGCGGAGTACTTAACCGTGCCGGACATACTGAAGCGGGTTGTGATCTGGCAAGATTGGCCGGCGCAGAGCCGGCGGGTGTTATTGTAGAAATTTTAAATGATGATGGCTCAATGGCCAGACGTCCAGATCTTGACGTGTTTGCTAAAAAACATGATTTAAAAATTGGTACGATATCTGACTTGATCCATTATCGTACTGAAAATGAAAGTACGCTGGAACGCATCAGTGAATGTGCGCTACCTACTGAATATGGTGATTTCCGACTGGTGGCTTTTCAGGATCGCAACGACAATAAAGTGCACCTCGCTGTGGTCATGGGCGATGTGAGTAATGATGAACCGGTTTTAGTACGCGTTCATGCGCGTAATTTAATGGATGATGTTTTTTCATCCACCCGTAGTGATTGTCAGATGCCGGTACGTGAAGCAATGAAACTTATTGCAGCAGAAGGGCGTGGGGTTTTAGTCATTATCCGTCAGGATGAAAACAATAAGGCGTTAGCCGAATTGGTACATCAGTACCAAATGCAAGATAATGGCGTGGTTATTCCGTCAGTCGTAGAGAAATCAGATACCTGGCGCACGACTGGAACCGGGTCGCAAATTCTTGCCGATCTGGGCGTGCATAAGATTAAAGTCCTAGGCCCCCATAAAACCTATTTTGGCTTATCAGGGTTTAATTTAGAATTGGTTGAAAGCGAACCCGAATAAAAATATGCGTTGGGCGGTCTTGCTTGCTTAACCAGTTATACAGTTTAAATGTTTAGAGAGGAAAATATGTCAGCAGTAAGAATAGTAGAAGGTAATTTTTCAGCGCAGAGCGGCAAATATTGTATTATTGCATCGCGTTTCAACAGCTTTATAGTTGAACAATTAGAAAATGGCGCAATAGATGCACTGGTTCGTCACGGGGTGGATAAAAAAGATATTACTTTGGTAAAAGCACCGGGTGCATTTGAATTACCGATGGTAGTTCAGCGCGTGGCAGCATCTAAAAAATATGATGCGATTATAGCGGTCGGAGCGGTTATTCGTGGAGCAACACCTCATTTTGAATATGTATCCAATGAATGTGTTAAAGGCATTGCCCAGGTTTCTATGCAATATGATATACCTGTGAGCTTTGGCGTATTAACCGTCGACAGCATAGAGCAAGCGATTGAGCGTGCCGGGACTAAAGCAGGGAATAATGGTGCTTCTGCTGCACTATCTGCAATAGAAATGGTGAGTTTATTTAATAATCTGGAAGCTTGATGAGTTCGGCAAAGACTAAAGCCAGACAGTGTGCTGTTCAAGCTTTATATCAATGGCAAATGACAGGACAAAACCTGAGCGTTATTGAAGGACAGTTTCAACAAGACCAGCGTTTGAAAAATGCGCAAAAAAGCTATTTTGCAGATATATTTCATGGCGTGCCCAAGCATTTAGATGCAATTGATGCTTCGATGGCTGAATTCGTAGATCGTGACGTTGAAAAGATTGATCCTGTAGAGCGTGCGATATTAAGAATTGGTGTTTATGAATTATTGCATAAGCCTGAGACTCCCTATCGAGTAGTGATTAATGAAGGGGTAGAGCTAGCCAAATCATTTGGTGCTGATGGCAGTCATCGGTATGTGAATGGGGTGCTGGATAAAGTTGCACAGGTACAGCGTAAACTGGAAATTGCTGCAAAACTTAAGAAAAATTAACGGTAGAGCGGGCTGAATTCCTCTACCTTTCATCTAATCTCTTATAATCTGATGATCTTAAAAAACAGGGTGATATGAAAAATAAGGTAAAGTTTGGTACCAGTGGAATACGCGGTTTAGTCAGTGATATGACAGATAAAGTCTGTTATGCCTATACGCTCGCTTTTTTAGATTATCTGCGATCCATAAATGCGATACACGCTGGACATACGGTTGGCATAGGTGGGGATTTACGCAGTAGCACTCCGAGAATAATGAATGCAGTTGCTGCTGCAGTGATCGATGCAGGCTATCAGCCAGTAAATTGTGGATTATTGCCCACTCCGGCTTTAACTTTATACGGTATTAGTCAGAGCATACCTACCATTATGGTCACCGGCAGTCATATTCCCGATGATCGCAATGGTATCAAATTTAATAAGCCTGAAGGCGAAGTACTAAAGCAGGATGAGCAGGGCATACTAGCACAGGATCCTATGCTTAATAATGCTTTGTTTAATGACCAAAGTTTATTTAAAGAAGATTATTTGCCAGCGTTTAATCCACTGGCAGAGCAACAATATATAACCAGGTATTTAGACTTTTTCCCGGAAAATGCCCTGGCAGGCTTGAGACTTGGTGTATACCAGCATTCTTCGGTTGCACGTGACTTATTACCTACCATTTTATCGGGCCTGGGGGCTGAAGTTTTACCTCTGGGACGTGCTGATCATTTTATTTCAGTCGATACCGAAGCAATACGCGAAGAGGATATACTATTAGCCAGACAATGGTCAGAGCAATATGCACTGGATTGTATTATTTCTACCGATGGCGATGCGGATCGGCCTTTAGTCAGTGATGAGCATGGTGAATGGTTGCGGGGTGATGTTGCAGGTATTTTAGTTGCCCAATTTCTGCAACTTGATGCTGTTGCCACACCCGTGAGTAGCAATAGTGCGGTAGAAAAAAGTGCTAGTTTTGCTCAAGTGCTACGTACCCGGATCGGCTCACCTTATGTGATTTCTGCCATGCAATCCATTAGCGATGCCAAGAAGATAGGCGGCTATGAAGCCAATGGTGGGTTTTTACTAAATACTTCTGTGTCTCTGGGTGCTAAGCAACTGGCGGCGTTACCCACCCGGGATGCTGTTATTGTGCCGCTGTGTATTTTACTGGCAGCACAAAAAGCAAAGCTTTCAATTGCCGCATTGCTCAAGACTTTGCCTGAACGTTATACTTTCAGTGATAGAATCAAGGACTTTGCTACTGAGCTGAGTCAATCCGTTTTAGCAAAGATTCAAACGGGGCAGTTAAGTGATGATGCGGCGGTATTTTCAAATTTATTTTCCGGGCAGTTAGAGCCGGCAGTTAGCTTTAATTTTACTGATGGTGTGAGAGTTACCCTGGCTAATGATGAAATTGTACATCTGCGTGGATCGGGTAATGCACCTGAATTACGCTGTTACACCGAAGCAGGCAGTTATGTCAGGGCGCAAGCGCTGAATGAATTATGTATACAGCAGATGCATCGCTGGAAAGTGACATATGCTTAAGGCATATCAGCAGATTTTGATATAAATGAAGGGTAGACAGTGAATAGAAGAAAACCAGTAAAAAAAGATTATTTCGCCCTTATTCCCAGCTTTTCCAGCCCTTGGTTAATGTGGTCTGGGCTGTTGATTTTTCTCCTTGTTGCTGTTATCTGGATTATCCAAGCCATAAGCCGTAGCGGCGATGTTACAAGTACGGGAATGGCAGGCGAAGATATTGTAGCAATAGTAGCCATGATTGTTATTCCGCTGGCTGTTGTATTCGGTACGCTATTTGCGTTTCAAAAAATCACGGGTCTTACCATTATTTCAGGCGTGGAATGGGTCGGAAAAAAAACCTTAGCTATTATTGACTGGTTTGTCTGCCAATTTAAACAGTTGCTAGGCCTGGAAATAAACAAATCCAACCAGCGTGTTACTCCCCGAAATAAGCCGAGAACTAAGCCCAGAAACACACCCCGCAAGCAAGTTGAAATCAATCCCGTTCAACAACATGAGCCGGACACAGAAATACAGCCGAATCTAACAACTGAACCGTTGTTTTCAGACTTTCAGGATGCAAAAGCTGAAAATAATACCGCAATAACTGATTTTTCTTCAGTCGATTCAGTCATTGATACAGCAACTATCGATAGTGGTATCGTTGAGACAACGACACCAACCCCGCTATCAAGAAGCACTGAGAAATTGCAAACTCAAGAGTCAATTCCTACAGAAGATAAACTTCAACCTGCTGATGAAGTAGAGGATTCATTTGCCGATTTAGAAACAGAGCTAAAAACCTTTTTTCCTGATACTGAGAATTGGGGCGCTGAAGATACCCGTGTGCTTGAGGTTGATGATAATGATGAGGCAATTAAGCCACAAGAAACATTAAGCAGACAGAATGTTGATGTACAAGCGGTTAGTGATGAAGCTTTTGCTGATGATATGCAACAAGGGTTGTATGCTGGCAAGCAGGAGATAGAGAGCACTTTAGAACTTGATGCACCGGTTGAAGAGGAAAGTATCGAGATTGAATCAATTGCAAATGTGCAACAACCCAATACGGCTCAGAAAACAAATGCTTTTAGTCCAGATTCTCTGGCAAATGATCCTGACTTTATAGCCAGAGCATTACTTGCGGTTGAAAATGCACAAACAGAATCAGTAAGCCAGGGTGAAGAGGTTGAGCAGATTGATTCAGAGCCCAGCGGAGAAACAGAGCTCGAAGCAACGCCTAGTTTACCCAAAGAGCCTGATTTTATGATTAAAGCGCTCCAGGAAGCTAAAGAAAAAGCAGCGGGAGCCATAACAAACAACGAGACTAAATCAGCTAATTCCAGCCCATCATTATTTGATCAGGCCGAAAAAACGGCAGCGAGCATTATCTCTTCTTTTTCGCAAAGATTTTCTAGGTCATTTAACCCGCAACAACAAGCAGCATACCAGCTACCATCTATAGAATTATTACAGCAGCATGAGCAGTCGGTACATGCTTATACCAGTGAGGAACTGGATATCATGTCGCGTAGTGTTGAGCGCGTCCTTAACGATTATAAAGTCAGCGCAGAAGTGGTCGGTGCATATCCTGGGCCGGTTATTACCCGCTTTGAATTATCGCTGGCTCCCGGGGTTAAAGTCAGCCGTGTAAACGGATTGGCAAAAGATTTAGCGCGAGCCATGCTGGTGACCAGTGTACGTGTGGTTGATATTATCGAAGGGACACCTTATATTGGCCTGGAAATTCCTAACCAGGAACGGGAGCTGGTTTCGTTTCGAGAAATCATTAGTTCGGAGCAGTTCCAGCAAGCAAAGTCTCCTATCACCCTCGCTTTAGGTAAAGATGTTTCAGGCCAGACGGTGGTTGCTGATTTAGCAAAAATGCCGCATTTATTGGTGGCAGGAACCACAGGTTCGGGTAAGTCGGTGGCCATTAATACCATGATTCTGAGTATGCTGTATAAAGCAACGCCGGATCAGGTGCGCATGATTATGGTTGATCCAAAAATGCTGGAGTTGTCTATTTATGAGGGGATTCCGCATTTATTGACGCCAGTAGTGACCGATATGAATGAAGCGCAGAATGCCTTGCGTTGGGCAGTCGCAGAAATGGAGCGACGCTATAAGCTAATGTCAAAGGTAGGTGTGAGAAACCTTGGCGGATTTAACCAGAAAATTACCGATGCAGCAGCACGGGGTGAAACCATCCGTGATCCATTGTTTCAGTTAATCGATCCTTTAGAGGAAGGTGAGACTTTCCCAGTGTTAAGTACTTTACCGAATATTGTTATCGTTATTGATGAGCTGGCCGATATGATGATGATTGTCGGCAAAAAGGTAGAGGAATTAATCGCCCGTTTGGCACAAAAGGCTCGGGCTGCAGGTATTCATTTGATTCTGGCAACACAACGGCCTTCGGTAGACGTACTTACCGGGTTGATTAAAGCGAATGTGCCTACACGTATTTCTTTTCAGGTGTCTTCACGCATAGATTCACGAACCATTCTGGATCAGGGCGGAGCTGAAGCGTTACTGGGTAATGGTGATATGCTGTTTTTACCTTCAGGTACCAGTGTACCTACTCGCTCTCATGGGGCTTTTGTGGATGATCACGAAGTACATGCTGTGGTTGATTATTTAAAATCATTGGGTAAGGCTAATTATCTGCTTGAAATTACTCAGGAAGAACCGGCTGAAAATACATCTGCTGCGGTAAATGCACAAGATGACGTGGATGCATTATATGCTGACGCAGTGAGTTTCGTTCTGGAAACAGGGAGGGCTTCTATTTCGAGTGTACAACGACGCTTTAAGGTAGGGTATAATCGAGCTGCTAGAATGATTGATCAAATGGAAGAAGAGAATATTGTAAGTGAACCTGAGGGCAATGGCTCCAGACGCGTGCTTGATAGAGAATAAGGACCTCAAAGGCAGCGTTGTTGAATTTTAAAATTATTGATAGTTATGTTAAAAGAATATTTACAACTGTGTTGGCTGAGTGGATATCCAGAAGATTTACCCACAGATAGAAAATTTTTATTTATTAATTTAGGTCTTTATTTATTGCTAGGACTGTTTATACAGGCGAATATAAGCGATCCGATTGAAGCTTTTATACAAATATTTATCGAAATATTTATTACCATTCTTTTTATGGCAGTTTTGTTATGGAAGGATGGCTCTACCTATAATTTTGAACGGTTTTTAACAGCGATTCTGGTTTGTGAAAATGTCGTTTATTTTTTCGCTTTACCTTTGGCATTCTGGTTTATTTTTGCTAAAGGCTCAGATACAGTGGGCTATCCCATTTATATCGGCGTAATATTGGTGGTATGGTCAATTATTATTATTACCTATTTGATCAAAGGACTGTTTGATTATAGCTGGAGAACGAGCACACTTCTGTCCTTGGCTTATTTTATTCTGACCTATTTTGGTTCTTTTGGCATATTATTGATGACCGGATTGTAAGTAATTTGAGTGCTGATAATATCTGCCTATCACGGTTAAAGCCTATTTTTCCTAGTTAGTATCTCTAGTCAGTATGGAGGCACGATTATTTTAATATTTTGTGTTAAGGTTTTGCGTAGGATGGGTAGAGCGTCTTTTTGCGACTCGTGAGAGCACGTAGTGAACCCCATCATTTTAAGTGAGATTGATGGGTTTTTCTGCGCACCTAAAAAACACAGATGTTACGTTCTACCCATCCTGAAGTGTTATATTAATTCAATATCTTGCACTATAAATTCGCGCTCAACTGATTTTTCTAGGTTAAATATTAAAACCAGAAAATATTTAATGTATTTTAAGTAAGTGTTTATAAAATAAACAAATATATTGTAAAATACCCAGCTTTATTAATCTTTGCTCCGGATTTACGTTCCGGTTCGCATACAGGTGTTAAATGTCAAATATTGTAGTATCCGCTTTATATAAGTTCGCCACGCTGGAAGATTACACAGCACTTAGAAAACCCTTATTACAACTGATGGAAGCGCATCAGGTAAAGGGGACTTTATTACTTGCCAAAGAGGGCATAAATGGAACCATAGCCGGTGATCGAAAGGGCATTGATTCTGTCATGGCCTGGTTGCGTTCTGACCCTCGTCTTGCAGGACTAGAAAGCAAGGAATCCTATGAGTTGGACATGCCGTTTTATCGTAGCAAGGTTAAACTCAAGAAAGAAATAGTGACAATGGGTGTCGCTAGTATAGACCCGAAGAAGATTGTCGGTACTTATGTGAAACCACAAGACTGGAACGCACTGATTTCTGATCCTGAAGTATTCTTGATTGATACGCGTAACGATTATGAAGTGCAAATAGGTAGCTTTAAGAATGCGATTAATCCGGCAACAGAGACATTCCGTGAGTTTCCTGAATATGTTAAGCAACATATGGATCCGGCAAAGCACAAAAAAGTGGCTATGTATTGTACTGGCGGTATACGTTGTGAAAAATCTACCGCTTATTTAAAAGAGCAAGGCTTTGATGATGTCTATCATCTG
The DNA here is from genome assembly GCF_965251085.1 of Methyloprofundus sp. Lineage (NCBI taxonomy): Bacteria > Pseudomonadati > Pseudomonadota > Gammaproteobacteria > Methylococcales > Methylococcaceae > Methyloprofundus > Methyloprofundus sp. The sequence continues at coordinate 75,616 of NZ_OZ252594.1, forward strand.
CAAGGTGGGGTACTGAAATATCTTGAAGAAGTGCCCGTAGAAAAGTCTCTCTGGGAAGGCGAGTGTTTTGTTTTTGACAACCGGGTTGCGGTAAATCATGATCTAGAAAAAGGTCAATACGACCAGTGTTATGCTTGCCGATACCCTATCACCGAGGATGATAAGCAAAGTGAACACTATGAAAAAGGCGTTAGCTGTCCTCATTGCTATAATAAGGTGAGCGAACAGCAAAGGCAGCGATTTGCAGAACGGGAAAAGCAAGTCCAGTTAGCGAAACAACGTGGCGAAGAACATATCGGTTCACTGGCAAATGATATTTCATCCCAACGACGGGCATTGAAATATCAGGAAAAAGATCAGCAAAGAGAAAAAAGAGAAGCAGCTAAATATCAGGATACCGCGTTATAATCTACAAATAATAGGTAATAATGTTCGCAAGATATTTATTGTTTGAATATTTTCTGGACAGATTTTGTTAAGATATGTGTTAGCAAAAGCTAGACTTTGTTCTAGAACTTTATGCTTGCTTGATGGCTAATAATTACAATACTTTTGAAAGGAAACGACATGCAAACCCTACAACTTGTGCAATCCTATAGACCACTTTTATTAGCCATTTCCTTAGGCTGTTCATCCTGCGTCTTTGCTGCAGATTATAGTCTTGATTCAGTGAGTAATGGCTTGAGCACTGTACAAGATACAGCGGGAACCGCCCAACAAGCAGTAGAAACAGGTAAGCAGATATCTACGCTGGGAGCAGTATCAGCAGCTGTACCATCAACAGGTAGTTTAACCGAAACCTTAGTAAATAAGTTAGGTGTTTCATCAGCTCAGGCATCTGGTGGAGCAGGGGCTATTTTCAAAGCGGCACAAGGACAACTGGATGCTGGCCAATTTTCACAGTTAAGTTCAGCTGTTCCTGAAATGGATAGTTTATTAGGCGCAGCACCCAAAACCTCGGGTTCAACTGCCAGTATGATTAGCGGTGCATCGTCATTGTTAGGCGATAACGCTAGTAGTTATGGTAACCTTGCTGCGCTAGCATCTTCGTTTAGTGCTTTAGATTTGTCACCTGATATGGTCGATAAATTTGTTCCAGTGGTCGTAGATTACGTAAAACAAAGTGGCGGTGATATGACAGGTGATATATTGCAATCTGCTTTATATGGAAATTAGCAAGCAAGTAGTCACCTGAGTTATGCAATGTTGATTGCCATTTTTAAGTAATTACCTATGATATCTTTTCATAATCACAGTTATTCAACTCGTCGGATTTTTACTTCTTTAGTTGTAATAATTAGCGTTATCTTTATCGGCTATTGGCTGGAAAGTCATATTACTCTGATTGAAGCGGGTTTAAAAGAATTAGGACCCTGGGCGAGCATTGGGTTTATTGCCTTGTTTATTTTACTCACGCCATTTTTTTTCTCTGTCGATGTATTATGCGTTATTGCAGGTGCGCTATTTAGCCTGAGTGAAGCGATTGTTTACGTCATGATAGCAACCATGCTGGCTTCTGCTGTTATCTTTTATCTAGGCAGGTTTGCTGCTAGAGAAAAAGCTCAAATGCTGTTACAGCAGCATCCTAAACTTGAAGCGTTTTCTCAATTAGTCGATGATAATGGCTTCAAGGTTATGTTTTTACTGCGCCTATTACCTATTCCATTTGCTTTGCTTAGTTATATTTTTGCGATTAGTAAGACTCGATTTTTACCTTACTGGATAGCAACAAGCGGGTTATTTATCTATAACACTGCTCTGGTTTACTTCGGATATCTTGCTGCCCACTTCTCGGACCAGTTAACGCAAGGTGACAACTACGAAGGGCCACAAAACATATTATTGTTTGGCGGGATTTTTGCGAGTGTTTTAGTGATTTTATTGATTTCTAAAATAGCAAAACATCAGCTTGCACAAATGCATCCTGATGCTGAAATAGCGCTTTAAACTCAGTACCTGTGTAACGCATTGTATTAGCAGTTTTTTTAGAATAAACCGTGTTTATCCTAGAAAAATCAGTTACTCACGTTTTCTAGCACAAGCTCTTGATTCCACCGCACTTGCAAAAAATGTCCGCTTAACCTCTGGGTGAAGCTAAAATTTTTTGAAAGTGTGATATTAAAAATAATAACCACGTCCTGTGGGCGTGGGTAGGTTCTGCCTGACACTGTTAGAGAGTGTTAAGAGTAGCGGTATACATTAGAGCTACCTTTTTAAAATGTCTTAAAGATGGGAGTAAAAGAGCTTTAGCTTTTTCCGCAACAGCAATAGCTGAACCTATTGCACTCCACCCGATTTTTTTAACACCAACTTTATATAAACACCTTTCTAGGGTGTTTATATAAAGTTTAAAAAACTCAATTATTAATTTATTGTTTCTATAAATCAATAAGTTATAATTATCTGGGAATTCCTTCTGTTTACCTGTTCCTATTTATAGTCCAATAAGCATAACTTACTTATAATTAATCTCAACGTATCAGCTTCGTCTAAGAAGTTGATGGGGTTATCATACGACTATAAGCTTGCTATCGGCAAGCTGGTTTTATTCATAAAAAAATGGTTCTCCTGTTTGTTTGGATTAATTTCATAAATGCCATTGGTATTGTGTAATCTATAAGTAGCCATTACTTGTTTTCCTTTGTTGAGATTATAAAAATATAAAATGTTTGCCTGTAATAGTCGAACCGATGAAGGCGAATGATGACCTGCTCAATACTTCATCAGAGAGCAGAAGTTTACTGCTACCAAAAATTCCTGTGAGTGAATCAATCGAGTCTGTCCCTTCGCATTGGTTTAATTCGCAATTCGGGACCTGACCCTAATGCTGCTAATGCTGGAAAGGGGAGCTGAACACTTACAAGTAAAAAGAAATCCTAAGCGAGTAAAAACATGGAAAAATTAAATCAGGACACTGACGGTAGTAGCTTTGATATTGTTCAAGACAATATCGATAAATTAAAAAGTCTATTCCCCGATGTGTTTAGCGAAGGCAAAATAGATTTTGATAAATTACAGCAAGCCTTAGGTGAAACATTAGAAACACAGGACGAACGCTATAATTTTACCTGGCATGGTAAAACCCAAGCCAAGCGTATTGCACAAACTGTTTCTACTGGGACATTACGCCCCTGCAAAGCAGAAAGTAAACACTGGGACAGTACCCAAAACCTGTTTATCGAGGGCGATAATTTAGAAGTCTTAAAGCTACTGCAAAAGTCTTATCATAATCAGGTGAAGATGATTTATATCGATCCACCGTATAACACAGGTAAAGAGTTTATCTACCCCGATAATTATCGTGATAATCTCGATACCTATATGCAGTATACAGGGTAGAAAGATGACGAAGGGCATAAGTTTGGAACTAATGCTGAGTCTTCAGGACGCTATCATACCAACTGGTTAAATATGATGTATCCACGCCTTAAATTGGCGAGGAATTTATTAACAGATGATGGGGTTATATTTATCTCTATTGATGATAATGAAGTAGCGAATTTACGGAAGTTATGTGATGAGATTTTTGGGGAGGAAAACTTTGTTTCTAATATTATTTGGCATAAAAGGTATGCGGCATCTAATGATGCGAAGGGAATACCTGCTATGCATGACCATATTTTGGTGTATCAAAAATCCACTAAATTTAATCGATTACTTCTTCCGAGAACAGACAAACAAGATTCACTTTATAAGTATGACAGTAATGATGGAAAAGGTCGTTGGAGATCAGATAATTTGACAGTTAAAACTGTCTCTGAAGCTTATCTTTATGAAATCACAAATCCTAAGACTGGAGAAAAGTTTCTTCCAACTCAAGGGCGTTGCTGGTTAACAAACAAAACAAAGATGGCTGAATGGATTACAGAAGGCAGAGTGTTTTTTGGTCAAAAAGGTACTGGGGCTCCTCAACTAAAAAGATATTTAAATGAAGTTCAACAAGGTGTAATTCCAAATAGTTACTGGTCTTATGAAGACGTTGGACATACAGATAGTTCAAGAAAAGAACTAAAAAAAATATTTGAAACATCTGCACCATTTGATAATCCTAAGCCAACGGGCTTGTTAAGGCGCATTTTTCAAATTTCCATAGATTCTGATGCTCTTATTTTGGATTTCTTTTCAGGTTCCAGCACTACTGCTCATGCTCTTATGGGGTTTAATGCCCAAGATCAGACATCTTGATTCGCTATCCTGAAAGAAATCCATTAAAACTTAAACTAGGCAATATAATTAAAGGGTTAGGGAATTATTGTCAAATGATTGATATTTTCAGCTAAAGAAATGAAAATGGTACTCATTTAGGTTAAACTAAGCCCTCATATCATACGAGGTATTCAATTAATGCAGCAACTCATGCTCCCAATAATTCCTCAGGGTACGACTATTATAAATGGTCAGGTCAGTGTTGATAACCGAAATGATGAGTGGTTTTATTTCCTCGGCGGTATCCCGATCTATTCTCACCAGGCTGACAATAAGAGATTATTTAGACTTCACACCTCTCAACTCATCAATACCGGTTCCTGTCGTTCAATCGATATTATTACAACCTTTGGTGTCTCTAAAAGTAGTGTTATGCGCTCATTGTAAACACCAGCCCAAAAGCGCAACTATTTGCCGCAGTTTGAAAAAATCAGAAATTCTCCTATCAAAAAAAACAGTATTCAAACTGAATTCCAGAATTTAAGGCGGCTTTCAATTTTGTTACAAAAAGAATCAATAAATGAGCACGATTCGAATTAAAGAACTATAACTGGAAGTGTCGTTGAGATAGGTATGACGCCGCTCCTGATTAGCCGTCGAGTGCGACGCCATACCCCCCAAAAAACCGTGCAGTTGCACGACCCATTTAGTATTACATAATTTGGGATTAAATCCAGCCCTCATCGACCCTTTATGTCGATGCAAACATCCAGTCGTCTTTATCAATGTCTCCGCTGCCATGTCCCCGTGGTTATCTGTCATCGTTGTGATCATGGTCAGCGCTACTGTGCCAATGGTTGTAGCAAACAAGCCAGAATAGCTTCACAAAAACGGGCCTGTAAAAAATATCAAACAACTCGTGCGGGACGTTTAAATAATGCGGCACGGCAACAACGGTTTAGACACCGACAAAAACAAAAAGTAACGCATCACGGTTCCCTTCAAACCCTTTGCCATGATGTACTGTCCAGGCAATTTACACCCCCTAAAAGCCCAAGGGTTTACCCAAAACAGGCAGTCATTATGCGTTGTCATCATTGCGGCGAAGAATGCAGTTATTTTTTACGGCATGATTTTTTACGACATCGAGTCAGTCAGGGCAATTGTCGCTGTTAATGGTGCATTTTTATAGAGGGGAATCATCATAAATAAATGAGGGTAACGCATGGCCATTGATAAATCAGTTGAAGAAAAAATATTACGCTATCATTTTGTTGAAAAATGGCGCACAGGTACCATAGCCACACAACTGGGTATTCATCATTCCGTTGTCGATCGGGTGCTTGCTCAGGCAGGCCTACCCAAGATTGAGAGAACTCGCCGACCCTCGATAATAGATCCTTATCTTCCCTTTATCATTGAAACACTCAATGAATTCCCGACGCTGACAGCCGCAAGACTCTATGAAATGGCAAGGCAACGTGGTTTTACAGGCGGCCCCAGCCAATTTCGTCAACGCATCAGTGAACTTAGACCCAGAAAGCTTCCTGAAGCCTATTTGCGATTGAAAATGCTACCAGGTGAACAGGCCCAGGTGGATTGGGGGCATTTTGGTTCCATTCAAATTGGCCATGCAAATCGCCCATTAATGGCTTTTGTCATGGTACTCAGTTGGTCACGGCAAATATTTTTACAGTTTTACCTCAACCAGCAAATGGAGAATTTTCTACGCGGTCATGTTGCTGCATTCGAGGCCTGGAGAGGGTTACCCAAGGCTCTGCTCTATGACAACCTCAAGTCTGCGGTACTCGAACGCCAAGGGCAAGCCATACGATTTAACCCGACATTATTGGACCTGGCCAGTCATTATCACTTTGAACCCAGAGCCGCAGCCCCTGCAAGGGGGAATGAAAAAGGGCGTGTTGAACGAGCCATTCGTTATATCCGTGATAACTTCTTTGCAGGAAGGCATTTTCAATGTCTTGATGACCTGAATGAACAAGCGAATAACTGGTGCCAAGGTGTCAGTGCAGATAGACGATGCCCTGAAAATACCGACCTCACCGTCAGAGAGGCTTTTTTACAGGAACAGCCCAGTCTAATCGCCTTACCTGATAATCCGTTTAATACGCGTGAACACAAACCCGTCAAAGCACAGAAAACGCCCTATATCCGTTTTGATTTAAATGATTACTCCATTCCTCATCAGCAAGTACAAAAGTATCTAACGGTGAATGCGTGCTTAAAAACAGTCCGCATTATTGACGGTGATGAGCTGATAGCCGAACACCCACGTAGCTTTAGCAAAGGCGAGCAAATTGAAAATGAACAGCATATTACCGCTTTGTGGCTAGCAAAAACCAATGCCAAAGCCCATCGGGGGCAAGACCGGTTAGCAGGGGCCTCATCCCATAGCCAAGACTTTTTACAGCAAGCCATTGATCGTGGACATTTATTAAAATCGACGGTGAATCAACTGAACCAATTGCTGGATGACTACGGTAGCACAGAACTACATATTGCACTGGGTGAAGCCATCAAACAACAATCCGCTTATCCCGCTGCTGTACAGCAAATTCTAGAACAGCGCCGTGAGCACCGCCAACAGCCACCCCCTATTGCCTTGAGTGTGCCTGAAAAAGTAAAACACTACCAGGTTAAAGCCGCCAAACTCAGCGATTACGACAATCTAGGGAAAGAAGAGGCCCGGGAAAGTGAAGAAGACAAAGAAGAAAAAACAGGAGGAGCATGATGAATGAACAAGAAAACACAAACAAACAGTACGCAGACGAACTTAAGCTTCACGGCCTAATAGCCCATTGGCAGGAGATAACAGACGAACAACAAGCCCTGTTATCCCTCTGGTTAACGTGGGAATTGGCAGAGCGAAAACAACGTTCACTGGATAGACGACTAAGTAGTGCCAGACTGGGACGTTTTAAACCCTTAACCGAGTTTGACTGGCAATGGCCCGGTAAAATTGACCAACCCGCCGTACAACGCCTAATGCAACTCGACTTTTTAACCGAAGCCAGCAACATAATCATCCTTGGCAGTAATGGTGTGGGTAAATCGACTATTGCACAAAACCTTGGCTACAAAGCAGTTATGCAAGGACATACCGTGTTATTTACCACTGCCGCTAACATGCTCAATGACCTTGCTGCACAAGATGGAGATAATGCGCTAAGGCGTCGATTAAGTTATTACGCCAAACCCAGATTACTCCTCATTGATGAAGTCGGTTATCTTTGCTACAGCAACCGCCATGCCGACCTACTGTTTGAAATCATCAACCGACGCTATGAAAAAAACGCAACCATCGTCACCACCAATCGACCCTTTAGCGAATGGAATGAGGTATTCCCCAATGCAGCCTGTGTAGTCTCACTGATTGATCGCTTAGTGCATCACAGCGAAGTGCTTGCTATTGAAGGCGAATCCTATCGTATGAAAGAAGCCCAGGAACAAGCCAGTAACCGCCGTAAAGCCAAGATAGAAAATAGAAAAGGAAAAAGCCAATGAAAACACTAAGAATCACCACACACTGGACAACGGAACAAGCCGAAGACATATTTACCTTGCTTGATGACCTAAAAATAGCCATCTGGCAAAGCTATGGCGAAGATATTGTCACAATGAATCGTGAGATCGCATTTAAACAGAAAAAAGAGGCGGAAAATAGAGAAGAGGGTGAGCTCAAGGATGAACCATTCTTTTAATCACTGACACTCAAAAATAACCGTCGGGCTTTAGTGCTTTTTTTGAATTTATTCTGCGGCAAATAGCTGCGCGTTTAGGGCGGCACTAACACTCATTAAGGCAACTACGAGAAAAAGGGGCTGATTCGTTTTTTGAACCTCGCCCGACTCGCAAGGGAGGACCACTCTTTACGCTTGAGGTTTTGCAGCAAGCTCAGGAATATCTGGATCAAGGTATGACGCCTAACGAAGCCGCTAAAGAATTAGGCATCCGGGCAGATACCTTTCGCAAGGCGATCAGTGATGGACGTTTAAAAAAAAGTCTGCCGTATCAATAGACCCCAATGATGGCAGTACCAAATCAGCCCGTGATATTATTGATGCCAGTGCAGCCGAGTCACTCGGTACGGCCTGCACTCGAGTAGAAGAGCGAATCCAGGCGGCTTTGGGTGAGCAGGAAAAGGGAGCCTCAATCGAATTCGAATCCTGTTTAGATGTTCCTAAAGGCGGTGTGTTATGTGCATTGCCCGCGTTACTTAGCAATGGCTTATTAAATGATATTGAGCACCACCTTGGCAAACTGACAGGTTATTATCAAACCTTTCATATCCTATTGCTACTCGCCTTTATGGGACTATGTCGCATCAAAAATACCGAACAACTTCGCGAGCATGCACCGGGTGAATTCGGAAAACTACTTGGCCTGGATCGGGCTCCCGAAGTGCGTTGTTTAAGAACCAAAGGCAGCAGGAACACTCTACATAGATGGTCATGTCCGTGTCTATCATGGACGCTTGACTAAACTTCCCAAACGGCATGTTTCACGCGAAAAACTCTGCTTACGGGGTATCACCGACTACTGGGTTAATGATGGTACGGGGCGTCCCTTCTTTGTCGTTGAAAAAACGGTGGATCCGGGCTTACTAAAAACGCTGGAAGAAGATATCGTCCCCCGATTACTCAAAGACATTCCGAATCAACCGAGTGCACAAGCATTACAGCAAAACAAACAAGCCTGTCGTTTTATCCTGGTGTTTGATAGAGAAGGCTATAGCCCCGCATTCTTTAGAAAGATGTGGAACAAGCATCGTGTCGCTTGCATGACCTATCATAAATTTCCCACCGAAAATTGGCCACTGGACAATTTTTCCGGCCAGGAGATCACCCTACCGAGTGGTGAAAAAGTCATCATGAAACTCGCCGAACGAGGCAGTCTGGTTGGAACCAAAAAACAGGCGATGTGGATGAGAGAAGTGCGCAAGTTGACTGATTCTGGTCACCAAACCAGTATTATTACCACAGCCTATGAACTAGAATTGACGGCTGTTTCTGGGCGAATGTTTAGCCGGTGGTGCCAAGATAACTTTTTTAGATATATGAAGCACCACTATGGGCTAGACATTCTACAGGAGTATGGAATAGAGCCACTATCCGATACCCAAAAGGTGGCCAACCCTGATAGGCGCCAACAGGAAGGACAGCGTAATTCGATACAATCCAAACTCAATTACCGTCTATCTCGATTTGCAGCGATGGAACTTCATCCGGTGATTAAAAAAGATGAAACGGAAGATGTGAAATACAAGAAATGGGAAAGAAAACGAGCAGAATTACTCGAAGAAATAGAGCATTATGAAAATGAACTAAAAACCATCAAGGAAAAACTAAGCCAAACGCCCAAACACATTACCTGGCAAGAGTTGAGAGACGAAGATAAGTTCGAACAGCTTCTGCCAGGGAAAAAGCGGCTGATAGATACTGTCAACATGATCGCTTATCGGGCAGAAACAGCAATGGCCGCTCTGCTAACCTCACCGACAATCGACTTTCCGATGGCAAGGCAACTATTACAAACGCTGTTTGTGACAGAAGCAGATATATTACCCGATGAAGTAAAAAAACAACTTCGGATACGTGTGCATAGTACTTCCCGACCTGCAAGTAATAAAGCAATAGAAAAGTTATTTGAACAACTCAATCAAACGGAACTCAATTATCCAGGAACCGATCTGCGCTTAATTTATGAGCTGACTTCATCCGCAAAAAATTAGGAAATGGTCTCAAATTAGTTTCGTCTGAATCAAGATGTCTGAAGATAGTGGCAGTAGTAAATACATTATGGTTCAACTTCCCGAACCCTGCGGTGAAAAATCAGAAGCTTATAAAGCAGGCTACAATACCATAGCTGATATAGGTAAGGAGCGTATCCGCCGAGCTGGTGAAAAAATCCTACAGGAAAATGCCGATAAAGAAGGCATAGAAAACCTGGATATAGGCTTCAAGGTCTTTAAATTAGATTCCAGCAATATTAAACCTTGGGATGCTGATTTTGATAACCTGGAAGACACCTTGCTGGATCATGTGGAAAATATCAAAGATGAACGCTCAGAAGACGATGTACTGTATGAAATCTTATTAAAATATGGTCTCGATTTAACCGTCCCGATTGAAGAACGAAGCATTAACGGTAAAACCGTTTATGCAATTGGCCTGGGTGCTTTAGTCGTGTGCCTGGCTGATGATATTAGTTTAGATGTGGTAGAGGGTATCGGAAAGCTAAAAGCAGAATTTGAACCTGAAACCATGCGGGTGGTATTTAAAGACAACGGCTTTAAAGATGATGTGGTCAAAACCAATGCGATTCAGAACCTGAAAAAGCAGGGTATTGATGACGTAAAAAGCTTGTAGGGTACGCATTGCGTACCTGATGGCTGGCGCGGTATGCAATGCATACCCTACATATATAAAGTTAAAGTTTATGAGGTAAATAATGACCCATATTAATTCCTTACTCCAACGAGTTGATGCTTTAAAAGCAAAACTGGATCAGCATAGAGACTGGCAAAGAAACGAAATCCTGGAAGCTCTGAATATTGAATATACCTACGATAGTAACCGTATCGAAGGAAATACCTTAACACTGCGCGAAACGGATTTAGTGATTCATAAAGGTTTAACCATTGGCGGTAAGCCAATGAATGAACACCTGGAAGCGATTAATCATTATGAGGCGATCAACTTTATTCGTGACTTGATTAAATCGGATGAACCTTTTAATCAGCATAATCTCTTATCTATTCATGGGCTTATTTTACAAGGTATCGATAGACCCAATGCAGGACGTTTTCGACAAGTACCTGTGATGATAAGTGGTAGTCAACATACCCCGCCTCAGCCGTGGCAGCTTGATAAATTAATGGAAGATTACTTTCTGTTTTATCAACAGAATAGAGAGAGCCTGCACCCTGTTATTCTAGCCGCTGAGCTGCATGAACGCTTAGCCACGATACATCCTTTTATTGATGGTAATGGACGCACAGCACGCTTAGTCATGAACCTGATTTTATTACAATCTGGGTATCCTATTGCTAATATCAGTGGTGAAACCAATGCTCGATTGGCTTACTATAATACTTTAGAAAAATGTAATTTAGAGCACGATAAAACAGAGTTTCATCGTCTTATTATTGCTTATGTTATTGATACACTAGAACGCTTATTAAAACTTGTGGATACGCCTGATGAAATATGAATATGATTTTACGGCTACAAATCTAAGACGGGATACCTGAGAATATAGGCTCAGGAGAAGATTGTTTTTTACCATGAAGGACATGAAGAAAATGAAGGAGTTAGTTTTTTCCTTCATTAGCTCCATGCTCTTCATGGTGACTTGTGTTCCGCGTTAAGTGGATAGCCGATTTTACTCATGCTGAGCAGAGTAAGTTTTATCTGCCCATTGATAGCCTTGAGATAGGCATTCATGCTAAAAAGGTATTACTAAAACAGCACATCAACAGGCTGTTTATGCCTCTAATAATAACACTCAGGAGATTGTTATCATGAATACACAACAGTTAATTAATGACGTTGAAGTATTAGCCCCTGATTTACAAAAACAGGTTGTCGATTTTGTTCATTTTTTACAGAAACAACAACTAAGTACCCAAGCATAATTAATTTAACAAATTTTACGCAGGATTTTTTTTCATTTTCAAGGCGCATAAATAGGCGCATAGCTGGCTACGCAACTCTTTATGCAACGCTGAAAATGAGAAAAAAGACAAGAAAAATGTTAAATTAATTATGCTTGGGTACTTACAAGCTACCGTAAGAAAGAGAACAGTTGGCGAATACAAAGGGAAAATCCATATTGCTGATGATTTTGATGCGCCTTTGGGTGATGAATTTTGGCTTGGTAAGTCATGAAGCTATTAATTGATACACATGTTTTTTTATGGTTGAGAAATGCGCCTGACAAAATCCCAGTTGATATTATCCAGGCTTACCAGGATATTAATAATGAGGTGTTTTTAAGTCTTGCAAGTGTTTGGGAAATGCAGATTAAGCATCAGTTGTAGGGTACGCATCGCGTACCTTTTTATCAACATGAAGGTATGCGTTGCGTACCCTACCCTACGAGGTGTTTATGTCAGATTACCGTCGGAATTATGTGCAAGGCGGGGCGTACTTTTTTACTGTGGTAACGGAAAAACGTATCAATATTTTAAATAATGATAAGGCTAGAGAGTGTTTGCGTTCTGCTTTTCAACATTGTATGAAAGAGTATCCATTTAAAATTGATGCAATGGTGATGCTGCCTAATCATATCCACGCGATATGGACATTGCCTGATGATGATTTTGATTATTCAAAACGCTGGGGAATCATTAAAAAACAGTTTACCCAATTATGGTTAGCTCAAGGTGGCTTTGAAATAGGTATTTCCAAGTCAAAACAGCGTTATCGTCGGCGTGGAGTGTGGCAACGCCGTTTTTGGGAACATACATTGCGAAATCAGGATGATTATAATCGGCATTTTGATTATTTACATTACAACCCAATTAAACATGGGGTGGTGAAACATTTATCAGAATACCCTTATTCCAGTTTTCACCGTTGTGTTGAGCAGGGTATTTATCAAGAAAACTGGGGATCAAAATATGAAGCTTATTTTGATTTTAATGAATGAGATAATCTTGAGTAGGGTATGCATTGCATACCTTATGGAGTTAAATGGTACGCAATGCGTACCCTACAAAATGGAATAGCATGAAAATACAATTTGATCCTGAGCTTGATTTTCAACACGATGCGATAAAAGCCATTAGTGATATTTTTGAAGGCCAGGAGACACTGCAAACTAATTTTACAGTGACTCGTGTTGCCAATAATGCACAAGATGATTTATTTGCCAATCAAACTGATTTAGGTACTGGGAACAAGCTAAATTTATTAAATGAAGATTTATTAGATAATATTCGTGCCTGTCAGTTAAGACAAGGCTTAAAGCAATCAGAACAACTCGATTCTAAAGCTAAAGATTTCACCGTTGAAATGGAAACGGGTACAGGGAAAACCTATGTATATTTACGCTCTATTTTTGAATTAAACGAACGTTTTGGATTCACTAAATTTATTATTGTCGTGCCCTCTATCGCTATTAAAGAAGGAGTGTATAAGTCATTGCAAATGACTGAGCAGCACTTTAAGTCCTTGTACAATAATACCCCTTATGATTATTTTGTTTATAACTCTCAGGATTTAAGCAAAGTCAGAAGCTTTGCGACGAATGATTCAATTCAAATCATGGTCATTAATATTGATGCATTCCGTAAAAGTTTTACAGATCCATCAAAGCAAACTAAAGCTAATATTATTCATCGGCCTAATGATCGCATGAATGGCATGAAGCCGATTGAGTTTATTCGTGATACCCAGCCTATTTTAATTATTGATGAACCGCAAAGTGTTGATACCACTGCGAAGTCAAAAGAGGCTATTGCCTCATTAAACCCATTGTGTACGATTCGTTATTCAGCAACACATAAAGATAAACATCACCTGATGTATAAACTGGATTCAATAGATGCCTATGAGCGTAAGCTGGTAAAGCAGATTGAAGTGGCTTCTATACACGTCAAGGATGGGCATAATAAAGCGTATATTCGATTAATTAGTGTTGATAACAAGAAGAGTCCAATTACGGCAAAGATTGAACTGGATGCCACGCAAAAGGGGCAGACTAAACGCATTACCAAAAAAGTGCGTAGTGGGGATGACTTACTCTCTCTTTCAGGTGGTCGTTCTGTTTATGATGGCTACGTGGTCAATGATATTTATTGCGAACCTGAAAATGAATATATTGATTTTACCAGTATGCCTGAGATTATTCGTTTAGGTGGTGTTATTGGCGATGTTCACCCTGATGAATTCAAACGCTTACAAATTAGAAAAACCATTGAAGAGCACCTGGAAAAAGAACTGAAACTAACGCCCCGTGGCATTAAGGTACTGAGTTTATTTTTTATCGATAGGGTCGCTAATTATCGCTACTATGATGATGAAGGAAATGCACAGCAAGGCAAATACGCCTTGATGTTTGAAGAGGAATATCAACAGCTGATTAAAAAGCCTAAGTATCATTCACTTTTTGATGAAGTCGATACCACTAGCCTAGTGGATGCAGTGCATGATGGTTATTTTTCAGCGGACAAGTCAGGTAAAAACAAGGGGCGTTATAAAGATACCAGTGGTGTTACAGGTGTTGATGAGGATACTTATAGCCTGATTATGAAAGATAAGGAAAAGCTGTTAAGTTTTAGTTCTAAATTAAAATTTATCTTTTCTCACTCAGCCTTGAAAGAAGGCTGGGATAACCCTAATGTCTTTCAAATCTGTACTCTGAATGAAACCAATTCAGTAATTAAGAAACGTCAGGAAATTGGCCGTGGTTTACGTATTGCCGTTAACCAGGAAGGTGAACGGGTACATGGTTTTGATGTAAATACCTTAACCGTCATGGCTAATGAATCTTATGATGATTTTGTCAGTCAGTTACAAAAGGAAATTGAAGATGACGAAGGCATTAAGTTTGGTGTTGTTGAAAAACATTCTTTCGCTAATATTGTCGTAGAAACCAAAGAGGGAAAAGCGGTTTATTTAGGGGCTGACAGTTCTGAAAAGCTCTGGGAGCATTTACTCAAAAATGACTATATTGATAAGCGTGGGAAAGTTCAGGATTCCTTACGCACGGATATTAAAAATAATACTGTCAATCTGCCTGATGAACTGAATGAGCAAGTTGAACAGATCACTCGTACCCTAAAGAAAGTAGCAGGTAGCCTGAATATTAAAAATGCAGCTGATAAGGAAAATGTAACACCTAAATCCTGCAAGCATTATACATAATAATCCACAAAACTCCTTATTAAACAATGATATAATATCATTTTCCTGATTTCACTATCTCATTGTTTTAATGAAGCCCTCTAAAGTATCAAAATCCTCATCTCACGTAAGAAACCGTACCCGAACGGTAAAAATGACATCTACAGCACATGGATTGACAAGCCAGGCGGGACTGATTCCCGTCGTGAAATATTTAGACAGGATAGGTTTTGAAAAAACCGTAAAACAAAGCGTTCCACATCGGCGGGGTGAAAATGCAGACCATCACTTATCTGATGTGGTTCTATTGACGTTGGTTGGCATGATGGGGGGAGCAACATCAATGGCAAAGGTGACGACCGTATGGGCAGATAGCGTACTGCGCAAAGTAGCTGGCTGGATAAAGATTCCTGTTGAAACCACAATTTTACGGATCTTTAAAGAAGTAAGTGATAGGCAGATAAGCCAGTTTGAAACGCTCACGCATACTTTGCGTGGTCAACACTGGCGGCGATTGCTTCGTTCCGGAAAATCGAAAACTGGCATACAATCCGTCCAGTGGGTCGATGTCGATTCAACTGTGGACACCGTTTGTGGTCGACAAGAAGGAAGTGCCAAAGGCTTCAACCCCAAAAAGAAAGGTGCCCGTTCATACCATCCACAACTCGCTTTTCTAGCGGAAACAAAAGAAATTTTACAAGCCTGGTTCCGGACAGGCAATGCCTTTACAAGCAATGGTGTTGTAGAATTTACCAAACAGTTACTTGCACACTTGCCCAATCGGATGCGCATTATTTTTCGCGGTGACAGTGGTTATTTTGTCGGTGATTTGCTTGAATTTCTCGATACCAGAGGGCATGGGTATCTAATAAAGGTTAAACTTAAGAATTTGAACGCATTGCTGGCCAAACAGGCCTGGACAGCCATACAAGGCCGACCCGGTTGGGAGCAGAGCGAGTTTCAATATCGTTGTGGTGGCTGGTCTCGCTCTCGTCAGTTTGTCGCGGTCAGGATAAAGCAACCTAAACAAGTGACAGGACCTCAGTCCGAGCTTTGGGATACGGCAGAATATGACTATTTTTGTTATGTAACAACTGAACCTCTATCGCCTTGGCAAACACATAAGAAGTATGGTGAACGAGCGACGTGCGAAACATGGATTGAAGAAGCAAAATCACAAATGGGTTTAGGTAAAATCAGAACGAATCAATTTCTGGCTAATGCCGCATTATTTCATTGCGCCGTTCTTGCCTACAATACCGTGCGCTGGATGGCTCAATTGAGTGGCAACAAAACGTTGTGCCAATGGGAGCCGGATACACTTCGTACTTATCTGATTCGGGTGGCTGGAAAATTACTCACAGGCAATAATCAGCTGAGAGTCAGAACACCTGCAGATCCGCTCTATCCACAGGAATGGGATGATTGGGTTAAGGTGGGGTTACTCGCTTAACATTAACCGAAGTTAAGTCACTTTGATTAAAAGGTCATGGCACGTTGGCAGGGTGTTTATTGCCTTGGGCTCGGGGGATATCCATACGATACAAAAAATTTCCTCTATTTATGATTTAAATCTGGATATTTTGATCGGTTGGACAAAGAGGGCTGGCAAAGCGGCAGTAAAAACCTAATAACCACTTAGCTAGACAGGTTAATGAGAGTCAAAATATGGGCTTGCAGGATTTAGGTAACACTTAATAAAGCCGTCTACTTAGGCGAAGACTTTAAACTGCTCTGGGAGCGTGTTAAGTACAAAACAAAGTTTAATGTTGATTTTGATGTAAATGCCTTAATCAAAAAGTGTGTTGATGATATTAAGCAAAATTTAATCGTTGGCAAAACAAAATTCATTTACGGAAAAGGGAAAGCTAAAATCGGTCGTGATGGTATCACAAGCGATGAAGTATCTGAATCAACTCATATCTATGATGTTAAAGATTTTGGCCTGCCTGATATTATTAGCTACCTTCAGAATGAGACTAATTTAACCCGTAGGACTCTAGTCGCCATATTGACCCAATGTGGCAGACTGCAAGACTTTAAAAATAATCCACAGAAGTTTGTCGATGAAGTCAGTGCCATCATAAAGAAACAGATGCGTTACTTTATTGTGAATGGCATTAAATATGAAAAGCTAGGGGATGAGCATTATTATGCTCAGGAACTATTTCAGGATGAGGAGTTAAACGGCTATCTTAATAAGAATATGCTGGAAGCCAATAAGTCAGTTTATAAGCATGTCATCTATGATTCTGATGTTGAGCAAAAATTCGCTCAATCGTTTGAAAAAAGCCAGAATGTTAAGGTGTATGCAAAGCTACCGATCTGGTTCAAGATTGACACCCCTTTAGGCAGTTATAACCCCGATTGGGCTGTGCTGGTGGATCATAATGATGAAGAGCGGCTTTATTTTGTAGTGGAAACAAAAGGCAGTATTTTAGACGAGCTACTGCGCCCTAAAGAGCAAGCGAAGATAGATTGTGGAAAGGCACATTTTAAAGCGCTTGGAGGTGATGTTAATTTTACTGTTGCAGATAGTTTTGATACGTTTATGGATAAGGTGGCGGGTTAAGCTATTGCAATCCATTAAGGAGGTTATTTATACTATATCTCCGGTACAGGCATCTACAGTTTTGAAAACTATGATATAAGTTTTTTCAATACTAAACCTGCATTTGACTCAGGGTTAATTTGTTCATAGCCTGAACCTTATGCGGCACAAGGATTTTTGGTGTTTTTTGTAATTTTCATAGGTTTGTTCAGTATAGGGTGAAACTGATTGCGATGCCGACCTTTTATAGGCAGAATAAATTAGCCTTGGGTGCCCCCCCATTAATCGATAATAGTTCAATATGAAAAAATACCTTCCAGCCCTTTTGTTTATTCTGTCTATAGCCGTTTTGATTCCAGGCATCACTCAACCTTTTATGACTATCAAAGCAGATATTGGCAAGCAAGCGCTATTTGATATTGCAGCAAAAGAACTTTTGCCCCCTCAGCAGCAGAGTAGCGACTTTATGCATGCTATGCTCAATTCTATAATACAGGAAGTTAATTTTGAAGGTTCCGTACCCGCTTTTGAATCGACTCGCAGTTTATGGGAAACCATGTGTGAATTAATTGCTCATGATTATGTTACTATCGGGTTGCTGATAGGCCTACTTGGCATCATTATTCCACTTATTAAAATTATTCTTACGCTAAGTGCGTTATTTTTCACATCGGGGCAAAGCAGAAATCAGTTATTGAAAATCAGTGGTTTGTTAAGTAAATGGTCTATGTCGGATGTATTTTTTATTGCTATTCTGGTTGCTTTTTTTAGCATAAATGCGAATGTACAAGAGATAAGTGCCATTCAAATGAGCGCCACGCTAGGTCCTGGTTTTTATTTCTTTGCTTGTTATTGCCTGTTAGCGATAGTTGCGGGTCAATTAATGTCTCTTTGGAATGGTCAGGTAGAGTAATTAATCAGATGCCTTAGCCTCTCTTGTTGGATAGGGTTGGGTGAGGGGGGAAAAATCAAGCATTTATAATCCCCTCATCCCAACCTTCTCCCTCTGGAGAAGGAGCTTATTCATAAGTCAACAGCGTTAAGGTGCAAGGCAGGGCCTCTGTTAAACCAGTATTTTAACCTGGATTTCGTCACAAACTAGCTCTCAATACAGCTACAATCGGTACAGCGTAAAGTACATGTTTCATAGCAATTGTAGTGATTGTGTTTGTTATTGCCAATCAGTTCAAGGTTTTGCATGCAGATTCTATATAGAATAAGAACCTATATAGGGGATGTGAATATGAAAGCTTTTACAGCGTTTGCCATAATTAAATATATTATTGCGCATGCATTTTATGGTGAATACAATTTTAAGGATGGTGAGGTTTATCTGTGTTGTAAGAACGGCAGCCGTATTGAAATAAACTCAACTAATCAAATAGAAAGCCAACTTGTGCAGATATTTATTCCTGAACAACTAGTAGAGCAATATTTAGAGTCCGAACTTTATAAAACGTTCCCTGTGTTAGGCTATAACAGCGCTAAAGGCGGTGATTTAAGCGCTTATTTAAAAATAGATCTTGATAATGTGCAATTTATCGAAATGTTTGATAAATGGGCAAATTAAACACCCTCGCAACTCAATAAAGAAAGTTTTTTGTAACTACTCAGCTTCTCTGAGTAGTTACGTTTTTTTGAACTAAATAGTTTGTGCGCGAATTCATAGGTGAAGTTTCCTGGTTCGGCCTGTTGAGCTAATAAATACAAATTTAGCCTGACCTCTGGATAAACCTAGAAAAATCAGTTGCTCACGGTTTTTAGCACAGCTCTTGATTCCACCGCACTTCCAAAAAATGTCCGCTTAACCTATGGGTGAAGCTAAAACTTCTTGAAAGTGATACCTAAATCCTGCAAGCATTATACATAATAATCCACAAAACTCCTTATTAAACAATGATATAATATCATTTTCCTGATTTCACTATCTCATTGTTTTAATGAAGCCCTCTAAAGTATCAAAATCCTCATCTCACGTAAGAAACCGTACCCGAACGGTAAAAATGACATCTACAGCACATGGATTGACAAGCCAGGCGGGACTGATTCCCGTCGTGAAATATTTAGACAGGATAGGTTTTGAAAAAACCGTAAAACAAAGCGTTCCACATCGGCGGGGTGAAAATGCAGACCATCACTTATCTGATGTGGTTCTATTGACGTTGGTTGGCATGATGGGGGGAGCAACATCAATGGCAAAGGTGACGACCGTATGGGCAGATAGCGTACTGCGCAAAGTAGCTGGCTGGATAAAGATTCCTGTTGAAACCACAATTTTACGGATCTTTAAAGAAGTAAGTGATAGGCAGATAAGCCAGTTTGAAACGCTCACGCATACTTTGCGTGGTCAACACTGGCGGCGATTGCTTCGTTCCGGAAAATCGAAAACTGGCATACAATCCGTCCAGTGGGTCGATGTCGATTCAACTGTGGACACCGTTTGTGGTCGACAAGAAGGAAGTGCCAAAGGCTTCAACCCCAAAAAGAAAGGTGCCCGTTCATACCATCCACAACTCGCTTTTCTAGCGGAAACAAAAGAAATTTTACAAGCCTGGTTCCGGACAGGCAATGCCTTTACAAGCAATGGTGTTGTAGAATTTACCAAACAGTTACTTGCACACTTGCCCAATCGGATGCGCATTATTTTTCGCGGTGACAGTGGTTATTTTGTCGGTGATTTGCTTGAATTTCTCGATACCAGAGGGCATGGGTATCTAATAAAGGTTAAACTTAAGAATTTGAACGCATTGCTGGCCAAACAGGCCTGGACAGCCATACAAGGCCGACCCGGTTGGGAGCAGAGCGAGTTTCAATATCGTTGTGGTGGCTGGTCTCGCTCTCGTCAGTTTGTCGCGGTCAGGATAAAGCAACCTAAACAAGTGACAGGACCTCAGTCCGAGCTTTGGGATACGGCAGAATATGACTATTTTTGTTATGTAACAACTGAACCTCTATCGCCTTGGCAAACACATAAGAAGTATGGTGAACGAGCGACGTGCGAAACATGGATTGAAGAAGCAAAATCACAAATGGGTTTAGGTAAAATCAGAACGAATCAATTTCTGGCTAATGCCGCATTATTTCATTGCGCCGTTCTTGCCTACAATACCGTGCGCTGGATGGCTCAATTGAGTGGCAACAAAACGTTGTGCCAATGGGAGCCGGATACACTTCGTAC
The DNA here is from genome assembly GCF_965251085.1 of Methyloprofundus sp. NCBI lineage: Bacteria > Pseudomonadati > Pseudomonadota > Gammaproteobacteria > Methylococcales > Methylococcaceae > Methyloprofundus > Methyloprofundus sp. Next base: position 96,362 of record NZ_OZ252594.1, read on the forward strand.
TTATCTGATTCGGGTGGCTGGAAAATTACTCACAGGCAATAATCAGCTGAGAGTCAGAACACCTGCAGGTCCGCTCTATCCACAGGAATGGGATGATTGGGTTAAGGTGGGGTTACTCGCTTAACATTAACCGAAGTTAAGTCACTTTGATTAAAAGGTCATGGCACGTTGGCAGGGTGTTTATTGCCTTGGGCTCGGGGGATATCCATACGATACAAAAAATTTCCTCTATTTATGATTTAAATCTGGATATTTTGATCGGTTGGACAAAGAGGGCTGGCAAAGCGGCAGTAAAAACCTAATAACCACTTAGCTAGACAGGTTAATGAGAGTCAAAATATGGGCTTGCAGGATTTAGGTGATACATTAATTCAATATCTTGCACTATAAATGCGCGTTCCTTAATCTGTACGAAGTATAGTTAAAAAAATAAAACTTTTGCACAGTACTGTGGCTCTTGGGTTATGATGATCTATATAACATTTTGCTGATGCAAAAAACTTTGAATAAAAAATAATATTAAATATATGAGCGAAGACTCAGAAAATGGTTTGGACTTTAGTGCCATAACCGATCCTTATGCGCAGCGTGAGGCTGAGAAATATGCACAGCCGATACCTAGTCGAGAGTTGATTTTACAACTGATTGAGAAAGGTGGGCGGCCAACAGGACGTAGGCAAATAGCAGAAGCATTTGGCTTAGAGACAGATGATCAATTAGAAGCTTTACGCAGGCGCTTAAGAGCAATGGAGCGAGATGGACAGTTATTGTTTAATCGTCGCCAGCAATATTGTCTGGTAGACAGTCATGACTTGATTCCTGGACGCATTTTAAGTTATGCCGATGGCTTTGGCTTCTTAAAGCCGGATGATGCGGGAGAAGATTTGTTTTTGTCTCCACGTGAAATGAATCGTGTCTTGCATAATGACCGTGCTCTGGTGCGTGTTTCAGGTATCGATAGAAAAGGGCGTAGAGAAGGCAAAATCGTGGAAGTGCTGGAACGTAATACCCAGCAAGTCGTTGGACGATTTATTAAAGAACATGGTGTGCAATTTGTGCAGCCGGACAATAAAAAAATTACCCAGAATATTCTGATTCCCAAAGGCAAGGGGAATGGTGCTAAAAAAGGCGAGATGGTGGTCGCTACTATTACAGAGCAACCCACTTTAAGAAGTCAGCCCATAGGCAAGATCAGCGAAATACTGGGCGCGCATATGGCGCCTGGAATGGAAATAGATGTTGCTATTCGTACTTATAACTTACCCAGCACTTGGCCTGAAGAGGTTACTGAGCAAATTAAGCCGTTTAAAAAGGTCGTTGCCGAAGATGCCAAGCAAGGTCGGGTTGATTTACGAGATGTCCCTTTAGTCACAATAGATGGAGCAGATGCGCGTGATTTTGATGATGCCGTGTTTGCCAGTAAAACGCTTAAAGGCTGGAAGCTTCTGGTTGCGATTGCTGATGTGTCGCATTATGTGCAACCCGGCAGTGCTTTGGATCTGGAAGCGAGAAATCGCAGTACCTCGGTTTATTTTCCTGAACAAGTCATTCCTATGTTGCCAGAGGTGTTATCGAATGGCTTATGTTCGATAAACCCGGATGAAGATCGCCTGAGCATGGTCTGTGAGATGCTCATTAATGCACAAGGACAAGTCACGCGCGCCAGGTTCTTTGATGCAGTGATGCGCTCTCATGCGCGGTTAACCTACGATAAGGTTTCCGCTATGCTGGAGCATAATGATACCCCATTGCGCAAAAAATATAAGGCAGTACTGCCACATCTAGAGCAAATGTACGCGTTATATAAAGCCATGCGGGGCCAGAGAGAGGTGCGTGGTGCTATGGACTTTGATACGCAGGAAACGCAGATTGTTTTTGGCGAAGATCGAAAAATAGAAAAAATTGTTCCGGTACAGCGCAATGATGCGCATAAGCTGATTGAAGAGTTTATGATTGCGGCGAATAGCGCCGCAGCGCGATACTTAAATCGTAAAAAGATGCCGCGCTTATTACGTATTCATGAAGGTCCTTCAGAAGAAAAAATTCGTACATTAAAAACTTTTCTCGGTGAAGTCGGCTTGCATATGGGCGGGGGCGATAAACCTACGCCCGTCGACTATATGCATTTAACCAGCAGTATCAAAGATAGACCGGATGCGCATTTAATTCAGACGGTATTATTACGCTCGATGTCTCAAGCCGTATATAGCCCTGAGAAAAAAGGCCACTTTGGTTTGGCACTAGAGGCTTATACGCACTTTACCTCACCGATACGGCGTTACCCTGATTTAATGGTTCACCGTGCTATTCGCCATTGTATACAAGGCAAGTCGCCAGAAAGCTTTTACTGTGGCTTCCCAGAAATAACAACTCTGGGTGAGCATTGTTCATCGAATGAACGACGTGCAGATGAGGCAACGCGAGATGTCGTTAGTTGGCTGAAATGCGAATATATGCAGGATAAAATTGGCGAATCTTTTGCAGGCGTTATTTCAGCGGTTACTAGTTTTGGCTTTTTTGTCGAGCTATCTGATCTATATGTTGAAGGTCTAGTGCATGTGACTGCTTTGGGGCAGGATTTCTTTAAGTTTGATCCAACGAGTCATCAGCTAAAAGGAGAGCGTACGGGGGTACGTTATCGATTGGGAGATAGTGTTAAGGTTACCGTTGCTAGTGTAAATCTGGATGATAAGAAAATTGACTTTGACTTGCTAGGTATACCGGGCGGAGCAGCAGCGCCAGCTAAAAAGAACAAATCTCAAAAGTCTAGCCGAAAACATGATGATAAGAAAAAGACGAATAAGTCCAAGTTTAAAAAGAGCAAAAGTAAAACTAAGCCAAAGTCATCTAAAAAAGGTGTGTAAATGAACCTGGCGAAAATATTTGGCGTACACGCTGCACAGTCGGCACTCGACTATTCGCCAAAAAAAATTAAGCAGGCCTGGGTCGACCAGAAAAGACAAGATGAAAGACTGTTGTCTTTAGTTAAGGGCTTACAAAAACATAATATCAAGCCTGAAAAAGCAGACCGTAAAAAGCTGGATAACTTATCTAAAGGCAGTAATCATCAAGGCATTATATTAGAAGTTGAAATGCCTGCGATGCGTTCAGAGAGCGATTTAAAAGCGGTGGTTGAAAGTGCTAAGCAAATGCCATTCTGGTTGATTTTAGATCATGTTCAAGATCCGCAAAACTTGGGTGCATGTCTAAGAACGGCTGATGCGGCAGGGGTGCAAGGCGTGATTGTTACCAAAGATCAGGCGGTAGGAATTACACCGGCGGTCTGTAAGGTAGCTAGCGGCGCAGCAGAAACAGTACCGGTGTATCAGGTGACTAATTTAAGTCGCACTATCAGTTGGTTAAAAGAGCAAGGTATATGGATTGCGGGTGCAGCAGGGGAAGCGGAAAAGACTATTTATGAGATGGATGTCAATATGCCGCTGGCTTTAGTCATGGGTGCAGAAGAAAAAGGTATGCGCAGGTTAACGCGCGAGCAATGTGATTTTCTGCTAAAAATTCCTATGCAAGGCAGCGTAGAAAGCTTGAATGTTTCAGTTGCTGCGGGCGTATTGATTTATGAGGTTTTAAGACAAAGGTTGGGTGCGTAGCAAGTGGGCATTCTTGATCAATTAAGACAAGAGGCGGATGAGAAAAAGTCTGCCGAACAACAGCAAGTTGATTTAAAGCACATACAGGCACAGCGCTATAAAGTAGACGTGCTGCCTAAAATGCAGGAAATATTTAAATATATGCAGGAATTGGTGAAATATTTAAATTATCTTGAAGTACCTGTACAGGTCGAGGATTATAGCTCTCGTTACCCTCTTCTGGGTTCTTTAATGCAAAAGGATTACCGGGTTAGCACTGATGGTTTTGGCGGTCTGGCAGATATTGATAAACTCAAACATATTAATATTACATTTTATTGCACAGGCGAGGGGGAATTTGAATATGTGGTGCGTAGTAAAGTCGATATTGAAAATGAAATTGCTTTTTTGCATGCAAAACGCTTAACCAGTAAGACACAAAGAGTCCCAGGGCATAAAAATGAAGATGCACTTAAGTTTGTAGTCTTGCGTAAAATTCCAGTGCGTTTACGTTTTGAAGTAGATTATGAAAAATCATTGATTAAAGTCATCATTAATAATTATGCCCATTTTTCTAAATATACTGAATCATGGCAGGTGGATGACATTGATCATGACTTTTTAGATTGTGTGACACGCTATTTACTACGCAAAGATTCTGAATTTATTAAACCTGATATTACCGATGCAGCCCGTGAAGCCTTACGTAAAAAATTAGCTGCTATCAAAAGAACTGAACGGCGATCTTTTTGGTGAGGGACTTTAAGCCTCTTATGATAAAGGCTGCACTTTCTCGGGTTGCCTACATCGATAGAATTTTATATCAGTAAACGCTTTAATATATTCTGAACGATTGCTGTATTTGTTCAAACTCGTATAGATACGGTTTTGCTACTTCATGATTAGCCGCGATAATGACTAAATCATGTGAGAATACCGAGGTGTTATACCAGTTAAAGCTGCCGTCTATAACGATATATTCATCGATAATACAATATTTTGAGTGGATGGGAGAATAAGGCACGGCGTGATCATCTTGTCCGTAAACTAATCCCACATGCACACCAGAGTTCCTTAGGCGTTCTATAACAGGTAATAAGGGGCGGTTCAATTCCTCTTCCATACTACGCTCAACCCCAATCTTGCCTTGTCTGGCTAGATGCCCGTTAAACAGAATATGCACATATACGCCTCTGTTTTTGGCATTTATCAAGGCACAAATCACACTGTCATTATAATTTCCCAATAACTCGCCGATTAAAAATAAACTGATCTTAATTGAGTGCTGGGCGCGGTTAATTTCCGCCAGAATTGCATGATGCGGCAGATAAATTTCACCACTTTGCATGGCATGTCTACCAAAGGTGTAGAGTAAATTGAACTGGCTGTACGGGTCTATGCCATAAGGTTGGATTACACCACCCCGTTGGCTTTGAAAAATATTATCCAGTAAGCGACACATGCCTTGGGAATGAAAAGTCATGCCAGATTCCCAGTTGGCCCACCAGCGCTCAAAGGTAATATTAAATGATCCCAGGATGCAATCTTCATCGTTAAAAATGATGAATTTTGTATGCATATCAGGTTCGACTTCAATCAAATGGTGATCCGGGCTACAGACCACTCCAATCAATTCAACACCGGCTCGCTTTAGGCGCGCATAGTTATCACTATTGGTCATGGTCATTTTGCGCCAATCGACTAGGCACTGAACGAGTACGCCCTGTTCGCTGGCGTGAATCAGGTGACTGGCAAAATCTGCATCATCTATACAATCAACACTGACTTTTATGGTGCAGAATTTTTCCTGGAACTCATGTTTGTTACCAATGACCTTATCGATCAAGTCGTGGATATAGCGCTTGGGGTGATAGGGGTGATTAGGCTGACCTTTGGTGAACTTTGGCACCAGGTGCAAAGATTCAAAATGATGGTTAATCCAGTCCACATCAGATTGTAATTCATGCGCTTGTAACTCATAAGTGCGATAGTGGTTATGAGTGGAATGCAGGCCATTTATTTCTCTATATTGGGGGGTGTCGGAATCGGCATGCAATTGCCCCCAGTCCATATAGATATATTCTTTTTCTGAGGGGATAGAGCGCTCATCTTTATGAATAAGAAAAGAAAATTTTACACAATTAATGACTCCGAATGAATTGGAGTAAGGGTGGATGTAAAAATCCCGGGTACGCCGTTTATGACTATTCCATTTAATATCATAGGCATCAGTATCGACCACATAGGTTTCGCAGACATGATGCTGACGATAGACTTTGAGTATGACCTTCAGGTTGACCTGCTCGCCATGATACATGTCAAATTCAATTTTCCCCCAGCGCAGAAAAAATTGATGATTAAAATCATTGACTCTTGCAAAGGATCCACCTAGTTCGCCATGTGTTGGTTTGGCAAAATGCTCAGCTATTTGTTGCATACCATTTCCTTTTTATTATTGATTTTTCTAGGTTAAAGGGTTTCAAATGTCATTAAATAACCACAATGATCAGAAACTCGACCATAATCTTCATCTGTAAAAATAACTTTTGCGGAAGTAGCTCGTAACTGACTATTTTTATTCATAAAGATATAATCAATCCGGTAGTCATCCGCCAGTAAGTCTTGCCAGTGCGCATCGTTTACTTTAAAAATTTTATCAAACACACCCTGTTTATTCACCGCTAGATATTGATCTTCATACTCCTTTGAGGCGACCACCTGCTTATAACCATTTGAGCCCGCAGTAATATTAAAGTCACCACATAATAAAGTTGCCTTAATATCGTTAGTCTTAATGTTTCCCGCCCATTCGCGTAATCTGTGAAATTGCTCCTGAAAGCCTCCTTCCAGCCAGCTTAAGTGCGCAGAAAATACATTGATAAAGCCAATATAGGGTACATAAATACGCGCCGTGACTACTTTTCTGGAATTAATATCATAAATATCATGGCTATCTGATACATAACCCGAATCCTGGTTTGATATGGGAAATCGACTTAAAAGTGCAACGCCTTCCCTATATTGATCAAAGCCTAAATGCGACCAGTCGTGGTGGATATAAAAAGGCTGGGTTAGGCGATCATTGATGATTCGTGCAGAATTAGATTCCCAGTCTCCTTGCCCATCATTCCAGTATTCTGCTACTTCCTGTAAACAAACGATATCCACGTCTAGCTCATTAATTGTATTAGCAATAGTGGAAAACTTTGCGTCCTGATTTTCTTCCTGATAGCAATGCAGGTTTAATATCAGGACTTTGAGTTGTTCGCGTTGAAAGGAATAATTATGCCCCTTATTATTATCCCAGACGGTTCCCTGACTATTCTCACAACCGATGGCATATTTTATTTTAAACAACTCTGAATGATGGATTTTCCCCGTCCAGATTTGCGTGCCATATTGATTTGGGTTGCGGGCGTTACTGTGTAAAGCTTTATTCCAGTAGTTGCGCTGACACTCGCAAACTGTTTCTTTAGTGGTTTTCCAGTCATTAGTCGTCCAGCGAATGGTCACTTTATTAGCGCCAAAGTGCTGATCAACTGCGGCTGTCAGGGTAATCGTTTGCTGCCCACCCTGTAACTGATTCTCGAATGCAACATTTAGAATGGGGTGGTTATCTAGTAGTTGAATCCCTGAATCCGCTTCGCTGTAATAATTCTGGCCGTCATTATTGAGAAAATATTCATGATCTGCCACCCGGTAACGTAAGTTAAATTGGATGTTTCCTGGTAATGATTGTTCCTGGGTGAGGTCTGTGGTGATGCTGGCAGACCAATATTCCTGATCATTGCCTAAGATGCTGTGGTATTGTGCAGGGAGAGTCTGCCAGTTGCTATCTTCCCCAGCCCAGAAAATATCAACCTGTTTGTCATAGCCGATATTCTCTAGCGCCAAAAAAAAGGTTAATTTTTGCTGGACATGCTTTGCCTTGCGAATAATGACATTTTCTACATAGAGCAGTTTAATTTGGTTCATGCTAATCAGTACTCCTAGGTCCAGTCTAATGCTAATTGTATTCAGAATCTATAGGTATTTACACTGTTTTATTTTGTTGTTTAGGCTGAGGGGCATTAAAGTTGCGAAAATCTACATCCCGAAAAGAATCATCTAAAATTTCCAATGCGCATAAATAACGTTCATTAATCGTATTATTTCGGATACTATCACGTAAATAATTAAACCTGGCTAAATGATCAGTAATACGTTTTGTGGCATATTCTACGGTGGTTCCTGTTTGCATAATAAAAGGCCAATCTGAAGCCTGTGCCAATAATAATGAACGTACCGCCTGATTGAGTGTTCTTTCTTGCAATTCACTGGCTTTAACGCCTTGAAAAGTGACGGCGAGTTTTTCCATATCAGCCCCTGCTTTATGCAATAAGGGGTAGATCCAGTCATTGGTTTCATTAATCCAGAAGCTGGAATAGCCTTGATCACCCCAGGTAGATGCGGAAGGAGTGGCTTGCTGATGAGCAACGACTTGCTGTAAATAATCGCCACAGCTGATTGTTGTTACACTATTAGAATTGTTATCCGCAAAGCGTAGCACCCATTCTAGCCATAACGGCCCTTCATACCACCAATGTCCGAATAGTTCGGCATCATACGGTGAAACTATGAACGGTGGGCGATCCATATCAATACTCAGCTGGTTGATACGTTGCTGACGTTTGTTGATAAAGTCCTGTGCATGTAGTTGCGTTTTATATAAGGCCTGCCTAGGTTGATATATTTCTTTGGCAAGATCCCCACCAGTAACCCGGTGATATTTAATGCCGGTATTGATGCGAATATGCTCATCCAGAATATGCGGGGCAATATAATCCAAATCCAGGTCGAAACCGATATCGCTATAATATTCCCGGTAATCATAATCTCCCGGATAGCCTTCATGGGAACTCCAGACCTGGCGTGATGACTCTGGGTCACGCGCAAAAGCCATTACCTCATTGCCACAATTTAATGGTGCATAGACACTGTTTCTGGGTGCTACACTGGCATTTTCGATGCCATGTGAATCGACAAAAAAATAATTAATACCCGCACTTTTCAGGTGCTTTTCAAGACCAGGATAGTAACCGCATTCTGGCAACCAGAAACCACTCGGGGGAAAACCTAAATGCGTAATGAAAGTTTCAACACCGGTATTGATTTGATTGCGTACTGCGGCTTCGCTTTTATTTAATAAGGGTAAAAAACCGTGGGTAGCTGCACAGGTGATCAATTCCAGGTTTCCAGTAGAATGAAATTGTTTAAAGGCAGTTATTAAATTACAGTCGTACTGCCGGGCAAAAATATCAATAGTATCCAGATATAAGCGGCGATAGAGTCTGGCTAATTTTTGATACTCAGGTTTTTTTTTGGTGCGGATAATTTCCTTTTCAGCTAGCTGTAAGCGATTATTAATATAGCTGAGATAGCGCGACTGCAAGAGTGGGTCGCTTAACATTAAAATAAGCGGCGGTGAAAGTGAAAGCGTTAATCTATAGCTGACACGGTCTTGTTGCAAGCTTTGCAGTGAACGAATTAGCGGCACATAACATTCGGTAATCGCCTCAAATAACCAGATTTCTTCAAAGAAGCTGTCGTATTCCGGATGGCGAACAAAGGGCAAGTGCGCATGTAGAATAATGCCAAGAAAACCTTTTTTATTCGACACTATGACAAATGGCCTAGTCCAGAACTATTCTTTTTATTATGAGTACTATTTTCTTTCGCGCCAGAATGATTTTTACTGACTTGTTTTACCTTTGTAGATTGGGTCAAATGGTCTTTTGTTGATGAGTTATTATTTTGCCCAAAGACTTTTAAATCGTAACCATAGCCTTTAAAATTTTCCAGAATCGTGATCTCAGCCCCCATGTCTTCTAAATTTATATCTGTAACGAGATTGTGTTCTTTAGCTTGCTCAATAGTTTGAGTATTGTCACCAAGGTTATGTTTGTAGTCTTCTAGCTGACTTGCTTGTGGCGGAGACTCTGTATGCAACACATTTTCTTGTCTCTGCTCACTATGCAAATTATTCTCAAATTCAGCTGAATTGCTTTCAGATACTGGATTTTCACGCGGGACATGAATTGTATCGGAGGAAACTAAAGCACTGAAGCTATTATCAGGGTTAAGCTCACCAATAACTGCGGAATAAGCCGATGCGGCTGCAGGTAATGGTATTTTTTGCTGCTTCTGAAAGTCCTGTATTTCGATATCAAAGCTTAATTTTATATTGCTGGGGTCTGCGCTGAGTTCAGGTATAGAATACACTCGTAAGGCCAGCGGTTTGTTGACGTGTTCAGTCGTCTGGTCAGTTTCGTTTACTTGCAGGTTCCAGTAGGCATAAAGATGATTAGGGTCAACCGGCATGAGTACAAGCTCAGGCTGATGGTGATTGTCGTGAGGTGCGTAGGATTGAGTTATTTCCTCGCTAATATCCAACAACCCTTGTTGAGAAAGTTTGCATTGAGGATTGTATCTGGATTGCCATAGCTTCATTGTTAATAAACCTGTATGCGTGCCTTACATTTTACTAGGGTAGGTTCATATAACCTTCCTTAGGTTAAGGAATTTGCAGATAAAAAAGTATTTAAAGCATAGTTACGAGCGAGGATTTAATAATATTCGCAAGTATGACGCAGGATTTTGGCATCACAGGCGTGCTAGGAAAACAGGCGCAGCAGGCTACGCAACTGTTTTTCTAGTGCGACTGTGGAGTCAAAAGAAACGTCATTCCTGCGTAGGCAGGAACAAGTCAGACTCGGGTATTATTGAATTCTCGCTCCTTAGTGTCTGGAATAATGATCTAGCATTCCCTGCACTGTAAACGCGCATAATTTACACTGGATAACATAGATTATACAAGTTACTTAAGCGTATGCAAGTAGCGGCATGGAGACGAGAGTAGTCAGGTTAAAAAACCTCTGCCCGTGGCAGCTGCTAAAGAAAAAGCTTTAACGATATAAAAACATTGCTTAGAGTGATTTTTAGCAATTTTTTAGGTGGTTTATAAGTCATCGATGACTGTGCCCTCAATTTATTTATTTTCTGTTGCAAGTGGGCTTAGCCTTTAATCGGCAACTTATTTGCTAAAACCCCTAAAAAACATGCCATTTTGATTTACCATTATTGATTGACGAAAAATACTTGCCCGTGCTTAGATTGAGAGTTCATACTTTTTAGAAGGGTGTGGTTTTACAATAATTATAATAAATGAGGAATAAATATGGATTTAATTACAACAACGCTCGGTATTGAGATGTTACTGCGCTGGGGCCATTTTATGGCGGGTATTACCTGGATAGGTTTACTGTATTATTTTAACTTTGTTCAGACTGAATATTTTAAAGAAGCAGATCCGGCAGCTAAGTCTGACGCCATCCAAAAACTAGTCCCCAAAGCCTTATGGTGGTTCCGGTGGGGCGCGATGTTTACTTTAATTACCGGCCTAGGTATATTCGCTATACGTGGTGGCGGAATGTCGATGGATATATATGTCGGTGCATTGTTAGGCTTGTTTATGTTCTTAAATGTTTGGTTAATTATCTGGCCTAAACAGCAAATTGTCATTGCTTCAGCTACACAGGTTGCAGAGGGTGGTGAGCCCTTGCCCGAAGCGGCGGGGGCATTAGCATCTGCAGGACTAGCTTCAAGAACTAATACCTTGTTTTCTATTCCTATGCTATTTTTCATGGGCGCCTCTGCGCATTATCCACATAGCTTTAGCATTCTGGCGTTTATTGTCGCTGTTGCTGTTATTGTTGCTCTTCAGTTCAATGGTGCCTACCCTGCTATTAAACATATAGATGCATTTAAAAAGCTACCTGAAGGTGGCAATATGAAGCTATATGCTAGTGTTAAAGGCGTTATCCAATGCGGCCTAGGATTAACCGTGATTTTGTTTTTAATTTTAGATTTGTTATAGCGGTAATATACTTCGCACGGACACGGTTGCTGTTTTCTAGCGGCCTATTTTTGTCGAGAGTGCGGTGTTGAAACAGTTGTGTAGCTTGCTATGCGTCTGTTTCAGCGCCTTGCTCTCGATCAAAATAAACTCTCTATAAAATCAGCAACCGTCACCGCGCGAAGTATATGTGCGGGGGCGTTCTTTGTGACCCCCGCGCTTTAATCAAAAATTGACTCTTAACAATGCACCACACTCGATGGTGTGTTGCTAAGATATAGTTCAATATCAATAAAGAAAGGCCATTGAGGGAGCAAGTTTTGAATAGGAAATGTAGAGCTATACTTCGCGCGGTTACAGTTACTGAGAATATAGTGAGCTGGTTTTTGTCAATAGAAGGGCGCTGAAACAGGCGTATAGCTAGCTACGTATAGGTTTCAGAAAGGTAGCTATCGGCAAAAACTCAGCCGCTAGAAATCCGCAGTCGTGACCGCGCGAAGTATAAGTTCATGTCCTAAATAAGGGTTGCTATAATAAGTATAAATATTTGAGTAATGGACTATAGGTATATTTATCAAATTTGATGTAAGCACGATTCGGATTGTTTTAAGTTTTCTACTTTTACAACCCTTGAATATATTAGCTAACGAACCAACGCTGGCGTACTCCAATAATACCCTAAAAGCTACTCAGCTCGTTTCAGACATACTCAAAGCCAATCCACAAATGCAAGTAGTGCAAGCCGTATGGGAAGCCTCTGCAGCGAGATCTGAACCACAATCCGCCTGGGCCGACCCGCAGTTTCGCTATACTATGGCACCACTAACCATTGGTAGTAATGCAAGCAGCTATGGGCAGCGCTTTGAATTATCACAACAAATAGACTGGCCAGGGAAGTTGCGTTTGCGTGGCGAAGTGGCAGACCATCAGGCCAATGCTCAATTTGAAAACATTGCAGCAGTGAAGCTAGTGCTGGCAAGCACGGCAAAGTCTTTGTTTGCTGACTGGTATTTTATTCATCAGGCGATTAGGATCAACAAACTGAACCAAACTTTGTTCGATGAGTTTCGTAAGATTGCGGTTACTCGGTATGGAGCAGGGCTTGCTAGTAAACAGGATGCTTTACGTGCCGATGTAGAACGTAATTTACTTAAGCATCAGGCGATCGTGTTACACCGTAAGCAGCTAACCATTCTTGCCAGAATGAATACCCTGTTAAATCGCCCTCCCGATGCGTTTATCCCTCCGCCAGGTCGCTTAGCGGAAATAACAACGTTACCGGAATTACAAAGTCTGCGTACTAAAGCATTACTGTCACGCCCGGAACTCAAAGTGATGTTAGCCACGATTGATGCCAATAAAACTCAAGTGGAACTCGCAGAACTGGAATATTATCCTGATTTTAATGTCTCTGCTGGCTACAACAGTCTCTGGGATAATGAGGATAAGCGCTTCACTATTGGCGTGGGGATTAATTTACCCCTCGGACAGGCTAAGCGTGAAGCCGCCGAAAAGCATGCGCGGGCAAAAATGAAGCAAGCCAGATGGCAGAAAACCGAGTTGGAGGCCAAGATACAGGAAGAGTTGCAGATTGCTTATGCCCGGGTTGAAGAAAGCCTACATGTGCTTAAACTCTATCGAGAGCAATTAAACCCATTGGCAGATGAAAACCTGAATGCTGCCAAAGCAGACTACCAGACAGGAAAGAGTGATTTTCTGACTCTGATTAGTAGCGAAAAAAACCGTATGCAAACGCAATTACAGACTGAGCAGGCGCTGGCAGATACCTATCGTCGGTTTGCCGAGCTTGAATATACTGTGGGCAGTGTTGAAGCTATGTCGCTTGAAGGTCAGCACAGAGAGACACTACCATGAAAGCAGTAAAAATCATGCTATTAATTTTACTGCCGCTAGTTATATTGGCAGGTTTAGGCGTGTATTTTCTGTCACAGCCTGTCGATAAACCTGTCGTAGCAAACATCGGGGTGACGCATTATGCGGGGCCCTATAAAGTACAATTAAAATTAAACCCTGAAAAACCTAAAATCGGTAACAACCAGGTGACCTTTCAAGTCCGTAATGAGCAGGATCAGCCAGTTAACAATGCACAGATAGAAGCCGTGGCAGTGATGCCTGCTATGGGCACCATGCCAGAAATGCGCGAGACTGTGGAAATCGAAGCTAGCGGAGCAGGGCTCTATCAAGGTCAATTCAGCTTACCGATGAATGGTAGCTGGCCGATTACGGTTACCATTAATTCTACTGCGCTAGGTAAGGCTGAGCTGGGTTTTGATATGAATACCAGTCGAGCAGGCCTGAAACTCACAGGCGCAACCGCGAGTGCCCTGGCTCCGCAAGCAGCGCAAGCGGAAAGTGCTGCTGAGCAGTTAGACACATTTACCGTGGATAGTTACCGTCGTCAGTTGATAGGCGTGACCACTAGTGAAGTGCTCTGTCAAAATATGCTTAAAACCATTCGTGCTGCGGCTCGGGTCAACTATGATGAATCCCGGCTTGCGGATATTAATCTGAAGTATGATGGCTGGATCGGCACGCTAAATGCCGATTTTGTAGGCAAGCAGATTAACAAAGGAGAGCAATTATTTACTGTCTATAACCCCGAACTGGTGTCTGCCCAGGATGAGTATCTGAGTAGTTTACGCCGTAAAGATGCAGGGCCATATAGTTTGCAAAAGGCAGCACGCACCCGGTTGGCACGTTGGGATATTAGTTCGGCCGAAATCCGGGCGCTGGCAAAGCGTGGAAAAGTAAGTGAATATTTACCGATTCTAGCGCCGATGAATGGAACTATTATTGAAAAAAATATAGTTGCAGGTGCTGCCGTTAAAGCAGGCACGCGTTTATTGCGTCTGGCTGATCTTTCCAGCGTCTGGATAGAAGGCGAAGTGTATGAGGCAGAATTACCCTGGATTAAAGTAGGCATGGCGGCAACAGTCAGTTTTCCTGAAATGCCAGAGCAGACCTATAACACCGTGGTTAGTTTTATAGAGCCAGTACTCAACCCGAAAACACGCACTGCTAAAGTACGTGTGGCGGTGCCCAATCCGGAAGGCATATTAAAGCCTGGTATGTATGCCCGTTTAAATTTACAGGTCGATCTGGGTGAGCGCCTTGTTGTTCCCGAACAAGCCGTGATTTATGCCGGTGAGCAGCGGGTGGTTTTTTTAGATAAAGGGGAGGGGCGCTTACAACCCAGAAAAATAAAAACCGGGGTGCGTAATGAAGGTTTTATTGAAGTACTGGAAGGACTAGAATTTGGCGACGTGGTAGTGACTTCGGGCAATTTTCTGATTGCCGCAGAAAGTAAATTCAAGTCTGGATTGGCTCAATGGTAGAGCAAAGTCATAAAGGGCCGATTGCGCATATTATTGCTTATTGCGCCAGGCATGCCGTATTAACGGTTATTATTACGATGCTTTTTGCGCTATGGGGCTATCGCTCATTAATGCAAACACCTCTGGATGCGATTCCTGATTTATCCGATGTGCAGGTTATTATCTATAGCGAATGGGCAGGACGTAGCCCCGATCTGGTGGAAGATCAGATTACTTACCCATTAACCCGAAAATTACTTGCCGCACCGAATGTTAAATTTGTTCGTGGGCAAAGCTTTATGGGCCTGAGTTTTGTCTATGTTATTTTTAAAGATAATACGGATATATACTGGGCGCGCTCCCGGGTCATGGAGTATTTGAATACTGCCGCAGCGGATTTACCCGAAGGCGTACGGCCAACTTTAGGGCCCGATGCCACAGGTGTCGGCTGGGTGTTTGAATATGCATTGGTCGATAAATCAGGGCAGCATAATCTGGCGGATCTGCGTAGCCTGCAGGATTTTAAGCTACGTTACTGGCTGGAATCTGTTGAAGGCGTGGCTGAAGTCGCCTCTATCGGAGGTTTTGAAAAAGAATATCAGGTGACCGTAGATGCTAATAAACTAGCTGATTATGGCCTAAGCCTTAAACAGGTAGCACAAGCGATACGCCGATCCAATAACGATGTCGGTGGGCGCGTACTGGAAATAGCAGGGCATGAGCATTTTATCCGTGGCCGGGGTTATATAAAAACCGTACAGGATATTGAAAGTATTGCTTTAGCTGTAGGTGAATCGGGTGTGCCTGTGAGCGTGCGTGATATTGCCCAGGTCAGTCTGGGGCCTGCAATGCGCAGAGGACTGGCTGAGCTGGATGGCGAGGGTGAAACCGTGGGCGGCATCGTCATTATGCGTTATGGTGAAGATGCGCTAGATGTGATCGAGCGGATAAAGCAACGACTGGCTGAAGTTAAAAGTAGCTTACCTGCCGGTGTGGAGATTGTTACCGCGTATGATCGCTCAGGCCTAATTTACGATGCTATCAGTACCCTGAAAAAAACGCTGTTTGAAGAAATGCTGATTGTATCACTGGTGATCATGGTTTTTTTATGGCATTTTCGCTCTTCTCTGATCGTTATCATCAGTTTGCCTGTCGCCATTCTACTAGCCTTTATTCCGCTGTCCATGCAGCATATGAGCGCTAATATCATGTCTTTAGGCGGAATTGCAGTGGCCATCGGCGCGATGGTTGATGCCGCGATAGTCATGATCGATAATATCCATAAGCAATTGGCTGCTGTTGAAACAGGCGAGGAAAGCAGTCGCGAGGGAGTCAGTCGCCAGGAAATTATTATTCAGGCGATGCAGCAGGTTGGCCCCAGTATATTCTTTTCGCTGGTGATTATTACCCTCGCGTTTGTGCCGGTGTTTGCATTGCAAGGGACTGAAGGACGTTTATTCAGTCCACTAGCCTATACCAAAACCTATGCCATGGGCTTTGCTGCTATACTTGCAATTACCTTAACACCTGCGTTAGCCGTGTTGTTGATTCGGGGCAAAATAAGCGGGCACCAGAATAGCTTGAATAAACTACTGGTGCGGAGTTATCAGCCGGTAGTCCGCCTTGCTTTGCGCTTTAGACTCTGGGTGGTTGGACTATCGGTTCTGGCATTAATCGTGACTGTTCCGGTCTTTTTAAAACTAGGCAATGAATTTATGCCGCCCTTGAATGAAGGCAGTATTTTGTATATGCCAACTTCATTGCCCGGAATGTCTATTACCGAGGCAGGCAAAGTATTGCAAACCATGGATCGGCAGTTGAAGCAATTCCCCGAAGTGGAGCGTGTGTTTGGTAAGGTCGGTCGATCAACCAGCCCAACCGATCCGGCGCCACTTTCTATGGTGGAAACGGTAATTACTTTAAAGCCGCAAGCGCAATGGCGCGCGGGAATGACCTGGGATAAGCTAATTGCAGAAATGGATGAACAGCTACAGTACCCGGGCATGCCTAATATCTGGTGGATGCCGATTCAGACACGTATTGAAATGCTGGCCACCGGAATTCGCTCCAGCCTGGGGATTAAAGTTTTCGGAGATGACTTAGCGACGATTGAACAAACCGCAGTCAGCATTGAGCAATTGCTGCAAAATGATCCGCGCACTAAACCGTATACCCGGAGCATTTACGCCGAGCGGCTGACAGGCGGTTACTTTCTTGATTTTAATATAGATCGAGACAAGATCGCCAGATATGGCTTAACCATCGACGATGTCGAAGAAGTATTGATGACCGCCGTCGGTGGCATGACTGTCTCCCGAACAATAGAAGGGCGCGAGCGCTATGCTATTAACCTACGCTATGCGCGTGATTTTCGCGATACTCCAGATGCCCTGCGACGAGTGTTAGTGCCAACGCCAGGCGGAGCACATATCCCTATCAGCCAGTTAGCCCAGATAGAATTTGTTACCGGCCCGCCCATGCTGCGTAATGAAGATGGCCAACTGGTTTCCTTTGTCTTTGTCGATGTTAATGGATTGGGAGTGGTTGATTATGTCAATCTGGCGCAGCAGGTAGTCAATGAGCAGGCTGATATTCCGCAAGGAGTAAGGATATCCTGGGCGGGGCAATTTAAGTATTTCGAAAGAGCCAAAGACAAGCTAATGGTTCTGGGTCCACTCACATTGCTGATTATTTTTCTACTGTTATATATCAATCATAGCTCAGTAGGCGAAGCGTTAATTATATTACTGGCGATCCCTTTTTCTCTGACTGGAGCTATGTGGATACTGTATTTTCTAGACTATAATTTAAGCATCGCCGTCTGGGTGGGAATGATTGCCCTGGCAGGTCTGGCCGCTGAAATGGGCGTGTTGATGATGCTTTATCTGGGCTTAAGCTGCGAGCAGTACAGAGCAGAAAACCGATTAAAAACTAGGGCGGATTTGAGTGCTGCGATAGTTGCCGGTGCCAGCCAGCGTATCCGACCGATGTTAATGACCAGTCTGGCATCGTTTATTGGTTTATTACCGATACTCTGGAGTGCCGGAGCGGGAGCAGATGTGATGAAGCGCATTGCCGCACCTATGGTCGGCGGGATTGCCTCGGCCCTGATTATGGTGTTGATTGTCTTTCCAGCGGTTTATTCGTACTGGAAAGGCTGGCGGTTGCGCTAAGCCTATTGGTCTGGCGTATGACGGAAAACGCTACGCGATGCCAACATATATTTCTGTCATCCAAAAAAGCTAAAGCTTTTTTACTCCTGATTGTTTGTGACTTCTGTTTCATATACAAATTCAAACTGTACTTTCAGCGGGTAATGATCTGAAGATTCTACGGGAATGATTTCAGCTTTGATAATTTTTAGGCCTCTAAAGAAAATATGATCCAGTCGGTGCCCCCAGACCAGCACGGCTTCTTTACTGACAAATTCGACTTTAAGCAAGCCTAATTCTTCTGTACCAATTAGCTCATCCAATGCTATTTCTCTCCGATCGCTCCAGGTGTTGAAATCACCGCCAAACACTATGGGGCCTTTATGGTGCGCAAGAACTGCTTTGATTTGCTTTAATTGCTGGGTAAATTCCTCAATACCTACGGTAAAGTTGATTGCGTGTATATTGGCGACTAGCAGATTGTATCGGTGATTTTTAACAGGATAGTAGGTGATCAATGATGATTTGGGTAAAAATGCCAATGGCTCTGTCGATCTTTCTGCGCATCTTGCAAGTGATGGAATGTCCGCTATAGTCATGACACCGGCATGAATACCACGGTATTGAAATGCAGAAATCATATCCCATTGTTGCCCGGATGTTTTAAGCAATTGATTCAGTTCTTCAGTTAAATAAGCTTCCTGTAAGAGAATAAAGTTACTGGTATTGCTCAATGCTAATAAATCCTGTTGCCATCCTGCTTTGTTTTCTTTGTAGATATTCCAGCTGACTAGAGTAAAGCCCTGTTTATCAAGTGTTTCAGGAGTTTCTGGTAAAAGCGTTGTACCCAGGCAATCAGGATTATCAGTGCGGATTATTCCTGAACTAGATAGTAGCTGTTCCTGGTCGGATACAGAAAAACATCCACTGATAAGAAGCGGTATGACCAGAGCTACTAAGTTAAAGAGAAGGTGTTTCCTGAGCATTTTATTTCTATTTATCTAGGTTTAAGGTTGAGACAGCAAGCAAATCTGTAGGGCGCGGCTTTAGCCCGCCGGTAACGCACAAAAGGCGGGCTAAAGCCGCGCCCTACGTGTTGTGATGATTATTACATCTGGTCTTCAATTGGAAGCAAGGAAATAAACCAGGCTGTAACAGGGCGCCAGAAACCGGATTTTGGATTACTGTATTCTCGGACTTCTTTGCCATCTTGTTCGCTAATCCAGACCAGTTTACCCTCATCCTCTTGGTCTTCTTTTTCCAATATCAGGCGGTAACTATCGCTAGACTTGGTTCCTACATCCATATATGCAACTACCTGTTCTGCTAATTCAGCAGAATCAATTAGCAAACCGATTTCAGTATTGATATCAACTGAACGCGGATCTAGATTGAAAGAGCCGATAAAAGTTTTTTTGCGGTCAAATACGATGACTTTGGTATGCAGGGACGCGCTGGATTTACTCGCTAGTAGTGACCAGAATTTTCTTTGAGCATTCATATCGGGTCTTAGTTCATACAACTCAACGCCATTTTCAATCAGTCCTTCACGGTATTTTGCATAAAAAACATAGGCTGCAGCTACATCATTAGTGGCCATGGAGTTGGTTAATACACGAATTTTAATGCCTTTGTCACGCAATTCACGCACTCTTTTGGCACCTCCTGGCCCCGCGATATAATAGGCGGATTCTATCAATATCTCATCTTGAGTTTCATCCACCCATTGGCGTAGATGAGGAATGATTCCCTGATAGCCAGTACCCGTGTCTATTTTTTGCACCGGATCGTCGTACAGAATTTCAGCATCAGCCCAGATTAAATTGCTTTTGCTAGCATTCATACGCTGATAAATTTCATCTTGAGCCCTATGAATGGGGTAGGGGAAGTCTTTATGATTTTCGATATATTTATGTAATCGTTCTAAGCTTTGATAAATTTCCTGGCCGCTGGGTTGTTTTTTGTTAAGGGCTTTTATCGGGATGGCCCACTCACTATTCCAGAAGACATCAAAGCTGTGAGAAATATCCTTAACAATGGGGCCAGCAGCGAGGACATCCAGATCGCGGAAATTAATATCAGCATTAACACCAAAATATTTATTGCCTATATTTCGACCGCCGATAATGGCAAAGGTGTTATCCATAATAAAGGATTTATTATGCATACGATGATTTAGTCGCGACATATCTGAAATAAATTCAAAGGCCTGAAAACTTCTATTTTCAAAAGGATTGAAAAGCCTGACCTCAAAGTTGGCCAGCGTATCAAGCTTTGTCATGCCGAAATCTCTACCTCCGGAATTTACATCATCTATCAGTAAGCGAACGCGTACGCCACGCTCAGCGGCTTTGATTAACTGGTTAATCAGGATGGCACCGGTAATATCATCTTCCCAGATATAATATTGCACATCGATAGTTTTTTCTGCTATCTGGGTCATCGCGTTGCGCGAGGTAAAGGCTCTTTCCCCAGAATCCAGCAAAACAAAACCTGATTTCCCCGGGTGCTGGTCAAGATCGGCTTGTATAAACTGACTGGCACTGGTTAGTTCAGGCCCTTCCAGCGCATAAGAGGGAATACGCACAATCTCTTTGTCGATAGTCGCACAGCCGACCAAAAGAGTCAGGACTAATAAAGATATGATTCGCAGGGTTCTTGTCATAGTTTAGTGGCAGTCAGTGTTGCTTTTGTTAGGCTTAGGGACGAGGATATTAATAATATCCGCAAGTATGACACAGGACTTTGGCTTCACAGTCGTGCTAGAAACACAGGCGCATAGCAGGCTACACAACTGTTTTTCTGGCGCGGTTACGGAGTCAAAAGAAACGTCATTCCTGCGTAGGCAGGAACAAGTCAGACTCGGGTATTATTGAATTCTCGTTCCTTAGGACATTGCACGGAATAAAACCTACAACAAGTAATGGAAGCGGGATCTTTAGTCCCGCCATTTCAATGCGGGACTAAAGATCCCGCTTCCAAGTTGACTAGGTTATTTCGTGCACATTCCTTAGTATACTATGCGAAAAAGGTTTGATTCATTACTACAAATCTGGACTTACTTGCGTAGTCGTATGTCAGAACCTTTCAGCTAGCCAACTGTGATCTATACCATGAAAACTTATTCTTTGATTGTAATGCTATTCCTTACCCATATGGCACGAGCAGATGTTCCACCTGAAACAAAGCATGAGGTCGATTATTTAATTGCTTTTGTAAGTAAAACACCCTGCCAGATAGATAGGAACTGGACGTTGCATAGCGGGCCTGAAGTGCTAGAGCATATTCAACAAAAGTATGATTACTTTAGGGATGATATTAGCACTACTGAGGAGTTTATCGAATATTCAGCCTCAAAAAGCACCATGACAGGCAGAGATTATTTACTGAAATGTAAAGGTCAAAGTTCACTAAAGACCAGAGACTGGTTATTGCAGGAATTACAAACATATCGAACGCAGCATAAAGCGGAATAATGAAATACAGCGGTTGACGCTTTTTACGTGAGTTGATTTTAGGATTCTAAAAAAGACCTTATGTTTTTACAGCAGCAACTACAGAGATTTCCACTAATAATTCCGGGCGGGCAAGACTAGCTTCAACACAGACGCGAGCAGGCGAGTGACCTTCGATTACCCAGGCATCCCAGACTTCATTCATATTGGCAAAATCCTGCATATCCTTGATATAAATCGTAGCTGAAAGAATATGTTCTCGATCGCTACCTGCCTGTGCTAATAAAAAATCTACCTTATCCAGCATGGTTTGGGTCTGTTGTTGAATATCGGCGCTGGCATCTTTGGCTACCTGACCACAAAGATAAATAGTCTCGTTATGTATAACTATTTTACTCATACGCCGTCTTTCTGTGCCTAAGCGGGTAATACTCATATTTATTCCTGTATTAAAACAAACTAATCATCAAATCGGCTGATATTAAATGGCTCTATAGGTAAATCGGTACGCCCATCTATAATTAGTTGAGCCATAATGCGCCCAACAATAGGAGAGAGCTGTAAGCCGTGGGCTGAAAAACCAAAGGCATGGTATGCATTGCGCGTTATTTGCGACGCGCTGATAACTGGAATATTATCGGGCATAAAGCCTTCAATCCCCGCCCAGGCTCGAACTATACGCACATCTTTAAGTTGCGGGAAAAAGTCTAGCACTGTTTTTGCACTCGTTGCGAGCTGTTGCCAGTCGATATCGGTTTGTTCAGTCTTAAAATCAAGTTTAGCATCGAGTGCGCCGCCGATAATCAGCGTGCCATTTTGCATTTGCTTAAAGGAAAGCTTGCGACTGGCTGCTCCCATGACTGGATCGACAAAATGCGGCAAACGTTCAGTGACCATGAGCATTAGAGCTTTAGGTGTTAGTGGTACCGGTTCTTGCATCTGGGTGGCAAGTTTGCCTGCCCATGCTCCAGCGCAATTAACCAAGACAGCAGCGCTGTATGTGCCTTGAGAAGTGCGTACAGACCAGCCATTACTCTCTTGCTCGATTTTGTAAACCTCGGATTGTGCATGGAAGCTTGCGCCTAGAGATTCAGCTTTTTGGCGAAATGCAGTCAAAGCATGGTAAGGGCGCGCATAACCATCGCCTCTACAAATAAGTGCACCTACACAGCCAGGTTTCAACGCCGGAACCAGTTGATACAGCTCTTGACGGTCGATGATTTCCTCATGCTGATAGCCCATGCCGGCGCGCTGTTTTAGCTTGCGCATATCTGAATTGTTCTCGGCGATGCGTATTTGTCCGGGGAATTTTGCATCGCAATCTGAGTCGACCAGATTTTCTATGTCGTG
This sequence comes from Methyloprofundus sp., assembly GCF_965251085.1. Classification (NCBI taxonomy): domain Bacteria; kingdom Pseudomonadati; phylum Pseudomonadota; class Gammaproteobacteria; order Methylococcales; family Methylococcaceae; genus Methyloprofundus; species Methyloprofundus sp. The sequence goes on from NZ_OZ252594.1 coordinate 119,135, forward strand.
CCACATCTTTGCGGCTGCGACACTGAGTGGAATTTCCGCTGGGTCACGGTTTAATTGGCGTAAGCCGCCAGCATTTGAGCCAGAGGCATGTCGTCCCGGGCTATCTTTATCAATTACGGTACAGCGGCAACCGCGCATAGCCAGTTGCAAAGCAGTCGATGTGCCTATCAAACCGGCACCAATAATAAGTACGTCAGTATTCATTATCTGCTCTCCGAAGATAAGCTGGCTAGTTGCTCCAGAGTAAGCGGGGCAACTGGCGGTCGTCCACGGAAAAAGCTGTTATCGGATATCGCCTGCCCACCTGCATCGGCAACTATATGCGCAACTGCGTTAGCGCATTGTCTACCCTGACAAGGGCCCATGCCGCAACGGGACAGATATTTGACCTGATTACTGTCAGCGTGACTATTAGCAACAGCTGCGCGGATTTCACCTGCGGTAATTTCCTCACAACGACAAACAATAGTGTCCTTGTCAGTCGTGGCCAACATGTTTTGCGGAATAGCAAAATAGGCTTCAAGAAAGGGCCGGATATGTAGTTCATCGCGCATCCATTTACGTTCAGTAATCGCTTGTTTATCGCGTTTTTCCTGAGAGATAATGCCCAGAGAAAATAATGCCTGCAGCCCTGCCAGTCGACCCGCATGCTCTGCCGATCGGGCGCCGTTTATGCCGGCGCCATCTCCGGCAGCTATAATCCCTTCGATACTGGTATTACCCCATTCATCATGCTGTGGTCGCCAGCATTGTTGGCTACTATCCCACCGGTGATCACAGCCGGCTGCCTGAGTCAGCCAGATATGCGGGATGACGCCAAAGTGAGTCATTAATAAATCAGTGTTAATTGAATGTTCGCGACCAAAGTGGCGATAGCTAACAGACTGTAACTCGCCATCGCCCTTAGCGCGAAGATTACTAACACCGATTTTACTGGCCACGCCAGCACGGTATAGGTCTTTCTGATAGCTCAGACCTTTGGTTAAATAATGATGTGCTAGCAAGGCTCTGGGCAGTTTGGGTAATGCCAGTAAAAGATTGCTTAAGGGCGTGACATCCAGCATGGCTTTAATCTCTACGCCGACTTGCATATATTGCCAGGCGAGTAATAATAGCAATGGTCCCGACCCGGCCAGAACGACACCATCACTAGGGATAACCCCGGAAGATTTAAACAGGATTTGTCCTGCACCAGCCTGCATAACTCCAGGCAAGGTCCAGCCAGGAAAAGGCACGGGCCGTTCCATAGCACCACTGGCAACTATAATCTGATCCGCAGTAATGATATTGTTCTGATCATTGTGTAACACACCGACTTCGCGTTGATTGTTAAGTGACCAGACTTTGCTTTCGGGAAAGTAATCAATCTCGCAGTTGCGAAAGGCTTCGGCTAATGTCTGACCGCGCTGATATTCTGTACCCAGAACCTCCGCGCGAGCATCAGTCACCGATTCTATTGAACGGTAAATTTGTCCACCCGGCGCAGCTTGTTCATCCAGTAAAGCGCAGGAAATGCCATGATCAGCAGCCGTTACAGCCGCCGCAAGACCGGCAGGGCCAGCACCTATAATCAATAATTGGTAATGCTGTTTCACAACGCATCTCCCTGTGCAGGGCCCACACCTTGTTGTGTTGCGACGCGCATGCCCGGTTGAACATAAGTGGCGCAGGCGCGTTGGTTGGCTTTACCGTCGATAAGCATTAAACAGTCATAGCAGACTCCCATCATGCAAAATGGTGCACGTGGGCTAGCTGATATTGGCGTGGTTCGCGTAGTCCGGATGCCCTGAACTAGCGCCATGGCAGCAACCGTTGTACCTTTAGGTACTAATACTTTTTGGCCATTTAGCAAAACTTCATAATTTTCAGCATCGCTATTCGGGAGTTGTTTAAACATATTTTATAGTCTGATTTTGCTGATAATATTATGATGTTCAAACACCATGGTTTGCTGTAAATCCAGCTTTTGGCCGATATGTGCTGACTCAGCGCGTTTAAACATGGCTTGTGCCAGTGAAATATCTACATAGGCCAGGCCAACCGCATTAAAATAGATGCGTTCATCATCTGACTCGCGTCCCGATTTATGCCCAGAGACTAGGGAGATGGAAAGAAATAATCATCCAAACGAAGTAAGCTTGTGTCTCAATAATTTATAATAATGAATTCTGAATTTATTCTCACACTAGGCAGATAAGCTTGTTGATATTAACAGATAGCATTATAGGTTGGATTATAAATACAGCCCATCGTTTAAAAGGCTCGGTACGTCGTATATTCATGGCTGAAACGGTGGAGCTACTAGGCTCAGGTGGTGCAAGTATTGCTGAAGAAAAACTAGGATGGAATAGAGGCACTATCCGAAAAGGACAATATGAACTTGAAACTCAGCCCATAGAAGATAATTTTTCAGCGAGAGGGCGTAATAAAAGTGAAGAGCATTTTCCTCATCTACTTGATGACATAAAAAAAATTGCTGAACCGGAGTGTCAAACGGATCCCTCTTTTAATTCCTGTCGATTATATACCCGGCTAACGGCTAAAGAAGTTAGAAAACGTTTACTGGAGATTGATTATTACGATGAAAAAACATTACCTTGCTCAAAAACTATCAATACAAAATTAAATGACCTGAGTTACCATCCAAAAAAGGTACAAAAAACAAAGCCTCATAAGAAAATCAAGGAAACGGATGCAATTTTTGAACAAGTTCATTCAGTCAATGGAATGGCAGATATCAACCCAAAAGAGATTCGTATATCAATTGATGCCAAAGCAAGAATGAATATAGGAAATTTTTCACGGGGAGGACGAAATCGGGTTTTAACAAAAGCAGAGGATCATGATTTAGATGTTAAGGAAAAGTTAACTCCTTTTGGTTTTTATCTGCCTGAACATGATGATTTTTTCCTTTTCTTTACAGCAGGCTATGCCAGCAGTGATTTCATCGTTGACCGATTGGAAGAAATTTGGCCAGAAATTCAAGAAAAATATGGAGTAGATATTCTGACACACACGCTGACAATGGTATGGAGAACAGTAGCTCCAGAACTCAGTTTATAAAAAGGCTTGTGGAGTTTGCTGAAAAAAGCAACATAAAGATAAAACTGGCCTACTACCCTCCTTATCATAGTAAATATAACCCAATTGAACGAGTATGGGGAGCCTATGAAAATCATATTAGTGGCGACATAATGGATACAGTTGAAACAACTTTAAAATTTGCCAAAAGTATGACCTACAATGGCAAAGCACCTATTGTTAAATTAACAGAAAAAATATATGAAACAGGAGTAAAGGTAGGTAAAAAAGCAATGAAGACGTATTATCAGTTTGTTGACCGAATGCCATCGTTGGAGAAATGGTTTTTGACCATTTCTCCTGGTTGTTCTGGATGATTATTTCTTTCCATCTCCCCTAGTTCATGTAAATCAGCATGAATATCATTATTCGAGAGTAGGCCGTCCTTATACATACGGCTTAAAGTCTGGGTGCGATGAGTGACAGTGCCCCAGTCATCACAGACAATTTTATCGCATTGCTGTGCGACCTCGTACTCATCTTCCCAGCCACCAATATGGCTATAAAAGGCTCCTGGCTTCATCCATTCTGCTTTGAGTAACGGAGCCTGAGCACTGGTTGCTGTGACTAGAATATCAGCACCTTGCATCGCATCCTTCGCGACTGTATTGGCTCTGATAAAGTTGATATCAGGCAGGATGGGGGATAATTCATCAATAAACTGTTCTTCTTCAACGGCCGTTTTAGCCGAAACTCTGCACTCCTTTAAGCCAGGGCGCACAACCTTCATTGCCAGTAGGTGCATTTTTGCCTGTTCGCCAGCACCGATAAAGCCAATACTACGACTGTCTTGACGGGCTAAATGTTTGGCTGCAATGGCGCCAATGGCTGCTACGCGCATATTAGAAGCGAGTGTGCCTTCCATAACGGCAACCGGAAAACCTTTTTCGATTTCCGATAAGATAAAGATTGCCGATAAATTTTGTACGTCGTACTTTTTTGGGTTGCGTGGAAAAACCGACACCCATTTAGCGCCACAAATTTTTTCATCCAGTAAAGTTGCTGGCAGGCAATTGATACGATCCTGGCTGACAGGATCAAAAATCTGTACTACTTTTTCAGGGAACATAATGCGCTGATCTTCAAATGCAAGCATCGCTTTTTCTGCAATTTCAATTGCCATGCGCAAATCGAAACAGCCTGCATCCAGTAAATCTTCCTGAGAAAGATAGGTAAAACCGACGTAATGTGATGCCTTAGTGCTCTCATGATGAGATGCCATTAGTGCTCCTGACTTTTATTGTAGAGAATAGGGGGTGTTAATTCGCTGGCTGTTGTATGCAACGTTAGTCATATTATCTCTATTAACTGTAAGGTTGTATAGGTTGATTATATTTTTATCACCAGATAGCAGCCTGTTCGACTATATCGCCCATTTTCTTACCCGGACGAACTTGTCCCTGATAAGTCAAAATGGTACCGAGAGTAAACTCACCCTTGACGCCATGTAGTTTGGTTTTTTGATCCAGAGTCCACATATGTCCTTCTTTTGAATCGATTATAAATACCCTGGGTACTACGCTACCCGAAGAATTTGTATTTCCGCCTTCGTCCAGCACGATGGCTCGGTAACGACCATAGTCTTCTTCAGCTAAGACAGGGTGGCTTAGCAATAATGCAGAAAGGAATAATAGCAAGGGCCGTGTGCGGATTAGGTGCTGTTTAAATACATAAGACATGATTGAATATCTCCAGGCTAGAAATTAAACGGTAGAGCGGACTTTAGTCCGTTACTGTGCGGCATACAAAAGTATAACTAAAAGACAAAACATAGATATTTTACAAATCTCTATGTAAAACACATAGAATACATTTGCTACTAAGGAACGCGCATAGAATAAGTTGAGCATCTGGCGCAGGATTTTTATTCGTATTCAAGACGTAGAAACAGGCGCATAGCCAGCTATGTAACAGTTTCTACAACGCAGAAGACGGATAAAAAGACAAGCCAGTTGCTTAAGTTATTCCGTGCGCGTTCCTATGAACTGATGCATAATTATATTAACATTTGTGCTAAGGGTTTGCGGATGGGTAGAGCGTCTTTTTGCGAAACCCATCATTTTACTACCCATCCTGAAATGTTAAATTAATTCAGCACATATACTTACCTGATTACGTACAACTCTCAGCCATAAGAGAATAAAACATTAAAAACAGCATATTAAAAACTCGTCATTCCCGAAGTCTACCCAGTCAAGCGTGGGCACAAGCTTTATCGGGAATCTATGCTTGACCTACGAGATCCCTGCTAAAAGCATGCAGGAATGACGGCTACGCACTTAAGACAGGACACCGTAGGCTGGGTTAGATTTTTTTTTAACGAAGTAAAAAAACGTAACCCAGCAAAGCCCCGTATACGTAAAATGCTGGGTTACGTTATCTGCGCTTCGCTAGATAAGCTAACCCAGCCTACATTGCTTTGTCCCGTTTTAAAATGGTAGCTGGAATGACGGAGTCTAGCCGAGAGTTGTGGATAATCAAGTATACTTATAAACCTAAAAAATCAGTTGTTTACGTTTTCTAGCACAGCTCTTGATTCCACCGCACTTGCAAAAAATGTCGGCTTAACCTATTGGCGAAGCTAAAATTTTTTGAAAAAGTTACATTAATTCAATATCTTGCACTATAAATTCGCGCTCAACTGATTTTTCTAGGATCATGGTGAAAGTGTGGGCATTGTGTACAATCAAGCCCTGCTTAATTGCTTAAATATACAAACATACAACAACGGCACTTATGTTAATTCGGTCAACTTTTAAACCCGCCTGGTGGTTAAAAAACGCGCACTTGCAAACCCTGTTTCCTGCTTTATTGCGTAAGCCGGCAAACCTTATATTAAAGCGCGAAAGATTAGTGACGCCAGATGATGATTTTATAGATATTGATTTCTGTGGAGAAGGAGATCAGCCACTGGTGATTTTGTTACATGGCCTGACAGGCAGTTCTCAATCAGTGTATATAAAAGGTTTGCAACAGGCATTATTGCAACAGGGTATGCGTAGTGCTGCGCTGAATTTTAGGGGCTGTAGTGGAGAATATAACCATACATCCCGTTGCTACCATTCCGGAGAAACAGGGGATATTGATTTTCTGTATCGCACCCTGCGCGCACGAGAACCCGATACACCAATAGCAGCGGTAGGTTTTTCGTTAGGTGGAAATGTGTTATTAAAATGGTTAGGCGAGCAGGGCAGTGATGTGCAGTTATTTGCAGCAACAGTGGTATCGGTGCCATTGGTTTTAAGTGCCTGTGCAAGCAAACTAGACAGCGGTTTCTCTAAATTGTATCGTGCCAGTTTATTGCGTGAATTAAAAGAATATGTGAGTTTAAAGCAACTGCACCTGGAGTCTTTAGGTAAAACTGAAGAAGCAGAGATAATCAGGAAAATTGGCGATTTAGATAAGATTACTTCATTCTGGCAATATGATGATCGAGTCATTGCCTAGCTTTATGATTTCGCTAATGTAGAAGATTATTATCAACGTTCCAGCTCGCGCCAGTTTTTACAGGCGATTCGTGTGCCTACCTTATTAATTCAAGCGGAGGATGATCCGTTTATGACGCCTGCTGTGATTCCTGAAACTACAGAATTATCTTCTAGCGTCTTTTTAGAAGCAACAAAAGCTGGCGGACATGTCGGGTTTATTTCCGGTAATAATCCTTTGCAGCCAGAATATTGGCTAGAGCAGCGTATTCCTGAATTTTTACAGCAACAGTTAAACCTAGAAAAATCAGTTGCTCACGGTTTTGTATCTTACTCAGCCGGATAGGGTGGATCAAGCCTAGGTAGCGTTAAAAATAATTTCTACAGTGAAAAGAAAATAGGCTGCTGTTCAATTTTTTTACTTATCAGGTTCAACTTTAATAACTAAACATAAGCTATGTATAAACTGTGTTTTTTCGTCCCCAAAGAGCATCTTGAAGAAGTTAAACAGGCTCTATTTGCACAGGGAGCAGGAAAAATAGGCGACTATGATTGCTGTGCCTGGCAGGTGTTAGGAACTGGACAATTTAGGCCATTGCCTGGAAGCGAACCTTTTATAGGTGAAACTGAGAAGATCACCCGTCTTAATGAATATAAAGTGGAAATGGTTTGTGCTGATCGTTTGATTAAACAAGTGGTAGCAGCCTTATTGCAGACCCATCCTTATCAACAGCCAGCTTATGAAGTTAGCAAGATTTTAGCTTTTGATGAACTTGAATAGTACGTGTAAGCCATAATCTCAGATAACTTGACCTCTCTGAAAACAATAGGATATTTATTACGGTTCGTAGGATGCGCTTCGTTCCTCAGCAGCATCCTACCTATTTTAGTCTCACCTTATTATCTTTGATGAATTGCTATGCTTTTTTGAAAGTATTATATGAATTCAATGTCTTGCACTATAAATTCGCGCTCAACTAATTTTTTTAGTTAAAGCATACAGGAATGACGAAGAATAGCTGAGGGTTATGGGTAATCAGGTGATTTTTTCAATAGCACAAAACTTCAAACTACCGTCCCGCTTATTAGAAGTCCTTGCTTAAATCCATACCGCGATATAAAGATGCCACTTGCTCACCATAGCCATTGAATTTCTCGGTTTTACGTTTCGGTGTAGAAAAAATACCGCCTAACACTCTTTCTTCAGCCTGGCTCCAGCGCGGGTGAGGGACTTCTGGATTAACATTAGAGAAAAATCCATACTCTGAGGGTGAATAATTATTCCAGGCGGTTTCAGGCATTGTTTCTAATAGGCGAATTTTAACGATTGCTTTGATACTTTTAAAACCATATTTCCACGGTACCACTAGTCTTAATGGTGCTCCATTTTGCTTTGGGAGTTGTTCGTCATACATTCCGGTTGCCACAAATGCCAGAGGGTGCATCGCTTCATCAATACGCAGGCCTTCGGTATAGGGCCAGGTAAGGACGCTGCTAATATTCTGCCCTGGCATCATGTCGGGATCATGCAAAGTAGTGAACTCAACATACTTTGCTCGTGATGTAGGTTTAAATTTTTTCAACATAGTCGCTAAGGGAAAGCCAATCCAGGGCACGACCATAGACCAGGCTTCCACACAACGAAAGCGGTAAACTCTTTCTTCCAACGGGTTGCTGCTTAAAATATCTTCCAGATTATAGACACCCGGTTTTTCAACTTCACCTTCGACAGTGACTTGCCAGGGTGATATGGATAGTGGTTGCGCTAATGTGGCCGAGTCTGTTTTATTAAAAGTAAACTCATAATAATTGTTGTAATTACTTACTTCTTCAAAGCGGGTAATGGGCAGGTTCCCCGAATACGGGCCAAAGGAATGTCTTGATAGGCTTTTTTTGCTGTAGCATGAGCCGTTGAGGGGACGAGGCCCGCGATAGATAACCCTAGTGCTGCTTTAATGATTTGGCGACGTTTTTTGAAAACGGAGTGGGGGGTAATTTCACTACTGGCAATTAATGCTTTTTCCTTGATTAACATGGGGCTATCCTGTCTAAATTAGATTAATATGTATTGCACTAAAGTTGTACTGATTGCTTATTTCTGGTTTCAATTTTGCGCGGTATCGCCAGCACACCCGCTCTGGCTTTGATAGCTTGCAATAGAACCCTGAGGGATAATATTGACAGACACATCAGGTTGAAACTGATGAATTTCCTGTTGATGCAGGATTCCTAAAAAGCTATTAGTCTCGCGGTAATAGCGAAAGATATAGCCATTCCACAGCCCTGCACCAGGGGATGATGGGGCAAAGAGACCGGGACTTTCCTGTTCCACCCAGCTAAAAATGCAATCAGAAAGCGTTGTAAAATTTACCTTATCGCTTAACTTAAAAATGCCTGAGGCTGTATCGACAAAGACATCAGTTGACGAGGTCAGTAAGTTCACCCCGGTATAACTATTCGTGATGTTACTTTCTATGCCTGAATTACGCAGCTGCCAATGAAGCCCGCTGTCTGAGGATGCATAAATGCCGGTATTGGTTTTTATAAAAATACTGTTTAGGTCTGTAGGATGTAAAACAAGCTGGGATATAAAATTAAATTCAGCAGGAAATGAATTAACTTGAGTGTCGCCATTGTTGAATGTTTCTAACACTATGCGCCAGCTGTTACCGCCATCTTGTGTAGAAAGATAAGCATAAGTGCCGTATAAAGCCATCACCTCAGGATTTAACGGGTGGATTACTAAGTGATTAAAAGCAATATTATCCGGAGTTTCTAGCGTTTGCCAATTTGCGCCGCTATCGGTGGACGAATAAAGCTGATCGTCAAGTACATAATAAAGAATAGCCTGATTTTGCGGGTGGACGCTTAGTTTACCCTCATTAATGTTGGAAATGACTTCCCAGCTTTTGCCATTATCTTCACTTTTACTGGTTCCTGTGCTGTCGCTCAGGTAAATGCTCAGACCATCCTGAGCACGAATAAGTTGCCGGCTAGCGGACTTTTTAAGCAGCGCCCATTGTTCTCCACCATCCAGGCTTTGGTATATATTGGCATCGCTTAGACAAAAAATATCCTGATTGTCTTGCGGGTTAATTTTAAATTCATGACAAAAACCTGTAACAATGGCGCTGGTATTAAACGTATTCCATTGCTGCCCGCCATCAATACTCTTGTAGTAAAATCCCGTGGCATCACGCCTATCAATGACAGAGCTGAGGTCATTGGCTGCAAGATACATCACCAGCCTATTGTCATTTGCTACGCTCAGTTTGCCGCCTATATGCTGAATCCCTGTATTACTTAAGGCCCAGTTTTGTCCACCATCGTCAGAGCGTAGTATTCCCTGTTTACCGGCCATTAATAGCTTATTGTTATTCACCGGGTCAATAACGATGGAGCCAGGAATAAAAGGGGAGGTATCAATGATTTCCCAGGATTTGCCCAGGTCTATTGATTTTGCAATCGCTTTTGTCGCCTCAAAAGAGTTTTCGGTAACTGCTTTTATATTGGCATACAGCGTATTTTTATCACTAGGGTCCAGATACACTTGCAGCACATCATAATTTGTTGTGTCTGTTGCCGGGGTGCTAAGAGCCAACCAACTGGTACCGCCATCCTCGCTTCTCATGACTAAATCTTCACCCACTGTATTGGCAAAAGAATCGTCCTCGCTTTTAGCGAAAATAGAAAATAATATATCGCTATTGTCAGGATCAAAAACTAGCTGAGCACCTAAATATTGATAGCCTGCTGGTGTGATATTTAGCCAGTTTTCTCCCTTATCTATACTTTTATATAACAAAGCGGGCGCTGCAGCCAAAGCACTACGGTGCCTTAGTGTTGTATATCCATACAAAACAGTGTTGTTATCAGGCGCAGCATTTAATAGCTGGATTGTTGACTCACCTTCTGGGAAGCGAGAGCTGGGTGCAATGGTTTGCTGCACCGTGGTATTCATGCTTTGCTTGCTTAATTGCCAATGCTCGCCACCATCCTCACTGTTAGCGATCTCATTATTAGGGGAAGTTAGCGCGTTGAAAGACGGATTGCCCTGGGTGTTCATTAAGAAAAATGAGCTGCTATCGAGATCGATATCTCTTCCTACTGGACGCCAGTTCATGCCACTATCGCTGGTTTTTAGTAAAAAACCGCTCAATGAGGTAAATGCAATATTTGCATTATTTGCATCGACAGCTAGGGTGCGGCCTTGTGAGGGGGGAGTATAAAAATAAGCAGAATACTTTTGATGTGTTCGCTTGGCTAGGATTGCATTAGTACTTAACGCTTTTCCCTGCCAGGGTAAAGTCACCCAGCTATCGCCACCATTAAGACTTTTCAGAATATATTCATTGCTACTGGAATAAAATGAACTGGATTGGGTGGCAGCATATAGCGTATTTGCCTGGCTTGGGTTAATGACCAGCTGATTAATAATAGCCCCTTCAGGACCAATTCTAGACCAGGTACGATCCTCTGCATTGGCCTGTGGGATAATGCTTAAGAAAGGCAGGTAGAGTATCAGAGTTGATAGTTTTTTTACATCCTTTAAACAGATGTTAAGAGTTTTAATCATAATATTTTATTCCTTTAAAAATAATGGCTTCCAGCATTCATTATATGATTGCTTGCCTGACCGTTGTAACGATCAAAAACCGTGTGCTAACTTTTAGCGAGTGGTAAAAAACTCTCTCTTGATTCAACCTAAATAGCGTTGTTACACCATACTCTTATTAACTTAGGGTAACAAATAAATAATTTGCGACTGTCCGTTTTCATAAACCACTTTAAAATCCGGCAAACCGTCCTTGTTTATATCGCCTGCCGCATGAAGCTCGATTTCTTCAGCTAATTCAGAACTGCCATCGTAAGGGCTGACTAAAGCGGCCATGCGCGCGTTATATTCAACCCCTGCTATCAGCAGATTAATAACTCCGGTTGCAGAGAGACGAGCATGAGTCGCCTTTAAAATGTTTAAAAAATACCCCTTCAATGAGCCCCAGTCAGCAGGTACCGCATGATAACTTTGCTGATACAAATCGTTATTAATGGTGTAGTTATGAATAAACTCAACTACGCCAGCAAGGTTGCTATATTCTTTAGATGACAACCTGGGAGCTAACGCTGCATCTGACAGGGTACTCACAGCATCAACCCGGACACTGAACCACGACCCGCTTTTATTGCCTCCCTGAGGTATAACAGCGAGATTACCTTGTCTATCATGCTCTATGTTCAAGCCGAGTGTTTGCAATAAACTGGCAAAGTCAGCCTCTGCATTTGACTGGGGGAAGGTAGTGATACGACGATTATTGGCAGTAAATAGTTGTTTATATCCGTCTTCGTTATAGCTTGCGCCGGCTGTGTCACGCTCTGTCAAAATAGCCGAGACTGGGCGTAAATTTTCAATTTTTCCTGCACTGACGGCTTCAAGTGTTCCGCTATTTTCGTTTAATAGATATTCTAGCGGCATACCATTAATGGTAGTCAATTCAGAAGTATTGTGAATATGCTGTATTAACTCACCATCTGCGACCACATCAGTGTGCAGGTCGATTATCGCAGGCTGGTTTGTCCGCGCCGAGTTAGCCACAAAACCCAGTGATGCATAAGTCAGCGCTTGAATATCATCAACCCCTAGTTTACCCTCTATCTTGCCATTAGATTCAGGTGTCTCAAGTGACATAATAAAAATATTATTTAATGTTTTCTTCAGCTCTGCCACTGAAACAGCTGCGGGTTGAATGATGCGGTCTGTAGTAGCAATAGTACCGCAGATTAATTCAGGCTGCTGCATGCTAAATATGACCTCCTGCCACTGCTTGTCTGGGGCGAGTTCTACGGCAGTTGCAGTCATACATATTTTTTCTTGTCTGGTGTCACCAAAAAAAAGTCGCATATGTAAAGTTTCAGTGCCCAGATTTGCCATGCTAACTTTTAAGGCTGTAATGCCTAGCAGGTTATAATTAGTTAACCAGGAAGAACGGTTCATAACTCTAAGCCGGCTATCTGGATCGCGTTCACTTTCAAAAGTCAGTTCGCCAACTGAAGTTACTTCTAAATATTGACGACCTAGCTCATCTGTAATTATCTCAGGTTGAAGATTAGATCGAGGACCTTTTGACCATCCATCAAGGCTGCCGTCATTGAAGTGACTAATCTTTCCAGGGTATATCAAATTGGCAAATGAAGAGTGACTGAGCGTAAAGCTTGTACCTATCAATAGAAAGATGATTAAATTTTTCATGAGCATGTCATTATCAGGGAGCAAAATTGAAGACAGAATTTAGCAAATATTTTTTTGAGTATAGCATTGCCCTCTAAAAAATACAGTGAACAGCTTAGCACTTTGAAAAATCAGATTAAAACCTGGATTAGGAATCTCAGTGTAAATCCGGAAATATTCACAGTAAGGACTGGCGGTATGCAAATCGTCGATGATAATGCTGATGACGCATAGTTGACATTGCACAAGATAGCGTTGCGATTGCCGCATTTCAGATGGGGCCATTTTTATAGTATCAGTGGCTAAACCGGACTACTCAGTAGTCGTGTTTTAAACTAAATGCTAGGTTTTTTGGCTTTGCCTATTATTTAAACCATTGAGTAACTTCTCCAGAGGAACCAGGCACAAGCGGGCTCTGAATAATACCTTGGCATTCTCAAGCAGACCATAACATTCGTATACGCGTAGCATGATATCGGTATTGTTCAGGGTGCGTGATTTTGATTCTGGCAGTTGTTTCACCAGTATATGTAACTTATGATTATTTTTCAGCAGGCGTAAGTGTTCACGATTGACCGAAAGGCTGTGCGAAGTATAGACCATCGGGTTACGTTTAAAGTCATGCTGGTCTTCTATTTGTGCTTTTTTCAGTAATGCCCCGGAAGTCAGGCTACAAGGGAACATTTCAGGGTATTCGGCAAGACCATCTATTTCATCAAAGTAATCCGATTGCTCGGCTAAAGAGCCGGACAAAAAGTTTTTTGCATTGCCGTTATTGACAATCTTTCGTTTCAAAAAAAAGTCACTGCCGGGAACCCTTGAGCATTCCGCAAGAGCATTTAAATCAGGTAAACTAGATAGATCAGTATCTGCGAGAAATAATGGTTTTTGGGTTTCTTTTTTTGAACCTAACAAGACTATTTTATTATCTGATTTAATCGCGATCCGATTTGATAAAGTTAGTTCTGGAATGGTTTTATTGATTGTTTTTTTTATGTCGAGAAATAATTCCCGGTCTGGGCGCACCGCATTAACATAGGTAATCTGGTAATTACTAAAACGTAGGCCATTTTCAGAAATTATCCGGTTTTCATGGTGTGCATTCCGGTACAGATAAAGCTGATATTCAATCATTGCATTCAGCTGAAATCCCAGAACTATTGGCCCTTTGAAGGGATTATGCGTAATTTGCAACCACTTATGTTTATCGTGGAATAAATTAAAATCATCCGAGGCATTACGCGCCGCTTCAATATGGATTTGATTAAATATAAAAGGTTGCTCGGTCATTACTTTGCTTATATCTGTTATGAAAGGTTGCAATTATATGTCGGCTGGGCCATTCAGCGTTTTGCTTGATAAACCAATCCGGGGGTAAATCTACTCTTGCGAAATATACTCTAAAATTTCAACCACTTGCTGGGGTGTTTCTGTTACTGCTAGTGCCGCAGCATCTACTTCCTTTAATGGGTGGGTTAATTCAGGCGCGTGCATGACGATAACCGGAATACCCAAGCCATAGGCTGTACCTGCATCGAATGCAGCATTCCATTGACGGTATTTATCACCGAACCGGACGACAACGATATCTGAACGACTGATGTAATTCTGGGTGCGCAGTGCATTTATTTTTGCGGCCTTATGATCTTTCCAGAAACTATTCTCTTCTGTGCCGAGGATTTTCACACCAACATGATCACTACTATCGTGATCGGTAATCGGGCCTAATACGTCTATATCAAGGTTGAGTTGCTCAATACCTTGCTTGATTTGTTCGCGCCAGTCGCTATGAATTTCGCCTGACAAATAAATTGTATAAGACATTATGGTCCCTTTGATTGAATAAGTAATTACTTAGGCTTATTATAACTAATATGTACTAGAAGCAACTTTCTTTAGCAGGAAAACCTACCAGGAGAACATGATGCAGGATCAGAATATCAATACCTCAAGTAAATCTACAATAGTAATTATCGGCATTTTCGTTGTCGTGTTGCTGGTTGGCTTATTACTCTTTTTATTGGCTGATGATGAAGAGTTTAGTTCAGATAATCAGAATACCGAGCAGGTTTTAGTCATCCCGGAAGTAGATTCACAAACGGCAGCAGAAACACCCACTGAAAACCTGGATTTCGCCAGTCAGCTACCCGCTTATGATGACTCCAGCTTGGAGTTTGAATCATCTGCGCCTTTGCCTGATTTAGCGCATAGCGATGTTGAATTTACCCAGGATGTATTGGAAATTTCCCCACAGTTACAGCCAGTTTTATTTAAAAAACAGATAATCAGGAAAAGTGTTTTTTCTATTAATGATATGTCTCAGGGGGCGCGGCCGCCAGTAAAACGTTTACGTGAGTTAGCTTTCAGCAAGCCTTTCACGGTCAACACAGTTGACGATAAGATGTATATCTCTAAGGCCTCCTATCAGCGCTACGATCAATTGGCACAAGCCGTAAAGGCTATTGATAGTCAGGCTGCTGTTGTTTTATATCAGAAATTCTTGCCACTTTTTCAGCAAGTCTTTGATGAGTTTTCCTATCCAGAAAATTATCAGGTCCTGGATATTATTAAAGCTGCAACGGCTAAAATTCTGGAAGCACCTGTGATTAATGGCAAGATTGAGGTTATTCGTCCGACGGTACGTTATAAATATGCCGACCCCAAGCTGGAAAAGCTAAGTGCTTTAGATAAGCAAATGTTACGTATGGGCCCGGAAAATACACGCATGATCCAGAATAAATTGCGCGAATTGGTAGAGGCTTTGATTGTGTCTGAAAAAGAATAAAGCTATTTAAGTTTGGTAGGGTGCGTTTTTACGCACTCTACCAATTAAGTTCAATGCTGCGCAATATTGTGTCTCTCCGTTTTACTTTCCTCCTTATCAGTCCAGATAAACAGACTTTTCACCACTCAGGAATTAGCTTGATAAACCTGGGGTGAGATATACTTCGCGCGGCCACGACTGCGGATTTCTAGCGGCTGAGTCTTTACCTATAGCTACGTTGCTGAAACCGTTGCGTAGCCAATGTGCCAGTTTCAACGCCCCGTATCAAGCACGGGGCAGGTTTTGCTATCGTCAAAAGTCAGCTCACTATACAACCGCATCCGTGACCGCGCGAAATATATGTTGTCACCATTTTGTCACAAAAATGTCATGCAAATGTCATAGATCTTTCATGGACCTGTCATAAATCAAAACTATCCTAGCAGGCTTGTTTATGCAGATTTATCCACAATAAAGAGATATGACTATGTTACTTTTAAAAAGTGCTAACGCTAATCTGGCCGCAGCAGCTATCAGCTTGTTAAGCGCAGTGTCTTTCAGCTCCCATGCTGACACTGCAAGCTTTGATCCAGCCACTTCTATATTAGATCTTCCTGTAGTTGAGTTGCTAGATGGGAAAGTTTCAAGCACTTGGAGTGCACAATTGAAACTTGTTGATCCTGTTAATTTGGAATTTGAATTGGCTGGTGCAGCTCCGATTGCTCCCGTGACTGGTCAGCGTGATGTATTCGATTTTACTACCAATGCATTACATATCCCTGCCATTACTTTTGGTGCAGCCGAGTATTATGCAAAACTAAAAATGATTCCGGGTTCAAACCCAATGCGTTTCAGCTTAGATCAGTTTGTTAATAATGAATTTCAAGGTTGTCCTGCATTTTCCTCTGATGGCCCGGTCAGCGGATCATGTGTTTTAAGCGGCGAAATTAAAGAAGATATTACCCTAACGAAAAATACACAATGGATCTTATCTGGTGGCGTTTTCATCGGTGGTGATAAAGTTGATAATGCAACGTTAACAATTAATCCAGGCACTAAAGTCTTTGGTCAGCAAGGTGCTGACTTTCTATGGATCAGACGTGGTTCAAAAATCATGTCAGAAGGTACCCCCGATAATCCGGTAGTTATGACGGGTCCATTACAGCAGTCTGCTGGTGAGTGGGGCGGTTTGGTTATAGCTGGTTTTGCGCCGGTTAATGGCTGTAATGAAGGTGTAGCGCTTTGTGAGGTTGCATTCGAAGCGGTTACATCTGAATCTTATGGTGGTAATGAGCCAAATGATAACAGTGGTTTATTAAAGTATACGCAAATTCTGTTTGCTGGTTTTGCCGTACGTCCTGATGAAGAGTTAAACGGCTTAACTTTGACTGGTGTGGGTGCCAGGACTGTTATTGATTTCGTACAGGTTCACGCGGGTCTGGATGATGGTGTTGAAATGTTTGGCGGTACTGTGCAAATGAAGCATTTGGTATTAACAAATATCGGTGATGATAGCCTGGATTGGGGGAGCGGCTGGAAAGGTAAAGCTCAGTTTGTTTTAGTTCAACAGGCTGCTGATGATGGCGACCGTGGAATCGAAGCGGATAACAATGGTGATAACCCTGATCTTGAGCCACGTTCTAAACCAACTTTGTCGAATATGACGATGATCGGTTCTGCTGTGGGCTCGCAAGGTGTCCTATTACGCCGTGGTACTGGGGTCAATATCTGGAACTCTGTATTCACCGGTTTTGGTAGTTCATGCTTAAAGCTTGACGGTGAAGCAACGTATGTAAATGCAGGTGCTCCGGGTGATTTAACAGGTGAGTTAACTATGGTTCATTCTTATGTCGATTGCGCAACTAACTTTTCTGATGGTAAAGGTGCAACTTTTGCAGTCAGTGACTGGTTTACTAGTCAAATGATGAATAAAGCTGCTGATCCATTACTTATTGGTTATTTACCTGCTCCAGGCTCTCCTCTACCTACAGGTGGAATGCCAGTCGGCGATAACTTCTTTGATAGTGTTAGTTATGTCGGTGCATTTGCAAATGCAAATGATGACTGGACTAAAGAATGGACGTTTGCATTCTAAGTTAAAAAATATTTAGTCTGATCAAGAAAGGGCCTCCTTATTATAGGAGGTCCTTTTTATTTGTTACCCTGGGTTTTTCGGGGAGCATCTAATAGAGGGTCATTAGCATTTAAGACCCTCTCATAATACCGGTGTGAAACATCTCAAAATAGCTTTGCCTATAGGATGTCTACGCTGTGTTTTACAAGTTCTACCTCAGAAATAAACGAATCCTGTCACTATGTTTGTAAAAATATTCAAAACATCTAACCTGGCCTGCTTGTTGATATGCATGGCTTCGGTTGGCAATGTCTCTGCTGAAGAGTATGAAAATCTGGCACAATCCCTAGTCAAAGTACGCGGTGAAGTAGAAGAGCTACAAATGCAATTAGACCTGGCCAAAGAAAAGCATAGCAACCTGATGAGCTCTCTCGCTTCACAATTAACTGACCTGGGTGTTGAAGAGCGTCGCCAGAACATCAGTATCAAAAAATTACAAACAACACTGGAAAATTTTCAGCAAGAAACTCAAAAAGCCGAGGCTTCAAATGAAGGCTTAAAACCGGCTCTGATAGAAGTGATTACCCGTTACCGGATCTACGTCAGAAATGGCTTTCCCTTTAAAGTGGAAGATCGGTTAATAGATATTAATAAGCTGGAAAAGCAGCTGAACAATAATCTGATTGATGCCAAAAAAGCAGTTAACAGGATGTGGGCGTTTATTGAAGATGAAATCCGTCTGAGCAAAGAAAATGGCATTTATCAGCAAACTATCGAGCTGAATAACGAACAGGTATTAGCAGATATTGCCAAGCTGGGATCAGCGTTAATGTATTTTAAAACGGGCGATAATCGTGTTGGCATGGCCAGTAGAAAGAGTGATGGAAATTGGCAGTACCTGGAAACAACGAATAATCAGGAAATTGAACAAATATCGATTTTATTTGATTCCTTAAAAAAGCAAATACGCCAGGGCTATTTTGTATTACCTAATCCAATGAAGTCATCATGAATAAATTATTATTACTCCTGACCGTGCTCGTATGTAGTTCAGCACAGGCTGCTGAACAAAATAAGTCTCAGACAAAAAGTACGAATACTGCTCAAAATCCAGCAGCGGCCAAGCCACAAACTGAGAAAGATAAGCCAGCTGTGGCCAAACCCATTGATTTAAAAACAGCCTATAAACGTGAATACGCATTTCTGGATGCACAGAAAAGGGAATTACAAAATCGCTTGCGTAATTTCAAGAAAAAAGCGGCCAGTGAGGAGCGTAAGTTTAGCAATAAAATTAATGGACTGGAGCGCGGATCGGTAAGTCGTTCTGAGACGATAGACCAGGTTTCAACAGAACTTAATAGTGCCGAACAGAAAAACATGACCGGTTTTGAGCGCAATGAAGCGCTATTGATGACCTATTCTCAAGCTGAATCGACACTGAAAAAATATAATATTGAGACAGATACCAAAGTGAATTACACCCTGGGTACTGATCAGGAAAAAGTAAGCTTTTTGTTTGACCAGGCGCTGGCTCTGGTTAAACAACTGGGCGAGTTACGTAAAATAGAAGGTAAATTTTTTCTCAGTAGTGGTAAGGAAGTCAAAGGGGATATTGTTTTATTAGGCAATATTGCTGCTTTTGGAATAAGTCCTGAAGGTAGCGGCGCCCTAGTTCCAGCGGGTGGTGGTAACCTGAAGTTATGGCGCGAGCCGGCTGTTGAAACCGCGATGGCGCTAGACAAAAATGAACAACCTGAACAACTAAAAATGTTTCTGTTTGAGTCGCGAGAGAAAGCGATAGAAGAAACACCTGAAAAAACCTGGTTAAGTGTTATTGAGTCAGGTGGTGTTATTGGCTGGATAATAGTTGTACTGGGTGGTGTGGCCGTTATGCTAATTCTGGTACGTGTCTATCTACTGAAGAGTAATAGCTCTGATACTCAGAAATTAACGGTGCAGATTACTGAGCATTTGCAAAAAAACGAAATGCAACAAGCGAAGAAAATATGTCAGTCGGGACATTGTGCTATTACCCGTGTTCTGGAGTCGACTCTGCGGCATATCAAAGATGACCGTGACCATATGGAAGATATTATTTCCGAAGCGATATTACAGGAATCCTCGGTTCTGAATCGTTTCGGAACGTCTATTCTAGTGATTGCCTCGGTTTCACCTTTACTTGGGTTGCTAGGCACTGTCACCGGTATGATCACAACTTTTGATATTATTACCGAGTTTGGCACCGGTGATCCCAAGTTATTATCGGGTGGTATTTCAATTGCGTTGGTGACCACTGAACTGGGTCTTATCGTCGCTATTCCAACCCTATTATTCGGCTCCTTATTATCGGCCTGGTCGGAAAACATCAAAATAGATATGGAAGTCGCTGCATTACAGATAACCAATACGCTATTAAGTTCGACCGAGCAAGGGCAGCTAGTCGTCGATATGGATGATGATGGTGGGTTAAATGATCCATTAATATTAGCCACAGAAAAAACGGCCTGATATAGCCATGGATATCAATGAAATTTTCCTGTCCATGAAAGGCTTGTTCGACTCAGGTGGCTTTGTTATGCCGCCTTTGTTGTTTTGCACCATGATGCTCTGGTACGGCCTGGGGTATCGTTACTGGACTTTGAAACAAAGCTACTCTATGGGTGTCCGCGATATGTTGATTTTCTATCAGAAAAATCCGCAAGCACCGGTGAAGGGTATTCTGGATGATGCGGTTAAACGCGGTCTGGTCCTGAAGCAGCAAGGCTTTGTTAATTTTCGTCGGCATCTGGATAGCTCATTTTCTGGATATGACAAAGAAATGCGCAAATTTGCGGTATTAATCAAGATTATCGTTATGATTGCGCCTTTATTGGGACTGCTGGGAACGGTATCAGGGATGATTGAAACCTTCGATTCCCTTGCCTCAATGGCTTTATTTACCCAGTCAGGGGGCATTGCCGGCGGGATTTCACAGGCATTATTTACTACGCAGATGGGTCTGGCAGTTGCAATTCCCGGTGTTTTGATTCAGAGCACATTAAACAGACGACAAATCAATCTGCAAAACGATCTGGCACAGGTCAAAGATTTACTTTGTAGCCAGGCTTAACTTTTACCTTTATTCAACAGATTATTATGCGCCGAAGAGAAACCGCACAACTCGATACCAGTATTGATATAGGCCCGTTGATTGATATCGTATTTATTTTATTGATCTTTTTTATGGTTACCACCACTTTTGTCAAGGATATGACACTGGAACTGGAACGTCCCAGTGCCAGTAGTTCGACTATGGCCTCCAGCAAAGCGATACGCTTGTTTGTCGATAAGATGGGCGATGTTTATCTAGATGGTGAGCCGATCAGAGTCTGGCTTATTCAGAGTAAATTACGCGATTTATTAAGCACTTCTACCCAAAAATCCATTCTAGTTGTGATTGATGAGGGTGTCCCGTCTGGAAAACTGATTGAAGTTGTTGATCAGGCGCGGTTGGCTGGAGCGAAAAGCGTTGGTGTGGCAACCGAAAAAGAAGCGGGTTAAGCACGGTATATGAAGGTGAATAAAAATGTGGTCGCCAGCATCTCAATGTTGTTGGGACCTATACTGGTATTTGGCCTAGTGCTGGCGATGAATCGGTATGCTTCGGATCTGGATAAGCAAAAACCGGTAAAAACGACGCAACTAGATATTGTTAAACAAGTGAAACCCAAGGCAAAAAAGAAAATAAAGAAAGCCAGGCCCAAGCGGGTACGTAAAACAGCACGCGCCCCCGTTCCGTTTAAAGGTTTGAACTCATCACTCTCTGGTATTGATCTGGGTATACCGGGTTTAGGTGATGGTGCTCTGGATGATTTAAACAGTGGCTTGCTCGGTAAAACGGGCTCCTCAATTATGACTGAAGACCTGGTAGATGTCGCGCCTAAGCCAAAAAGCAGAGGTTCTTTTAAATATCCATCTGCGGCTAAGAAAAAAGGCATAAAGGGTTACGTGATCTTGTCACTATTGATTGATGAAAGAGGTAATGTAGATCAGGTGCAGGTACTTGAATCTAGCCCGACTGGTGTGTTTGATGAAGCGGCTATACAGGGTATAAATTCCTGGCGTTTCGAGCCTGCTAAATATGAAGGGAAAAACGTAAAAGTCTGGGCTAAACAGAAAATCCGCTTTGATTTGTCGTCTTAAGCCTGTGTCGTTGCAAAGTCTATATTTACTTAAAAAAATATCGTTGTCTTTATGAAAATATTAAAAAAACCAGTCCTGCTAGTTTTGCTAGCGGCGGCTTTGTTATGCCTTACAGACCTGGTCTGGGCTAAAAAAGCGCCGAAAACAGACTATATATCCCTGGCTGCAACTATGCTTAAAGATGGCCACTATGATCGTGCTTTATTGTCTTTGCAAAGTGTTGACCTGGAAGATGAGGATACTGACCTAGTACGTTTTTATACTTTGCAGGGCCTGGCTTATATGAATTTAAACGATATGTTAGCGGCTAAAGATAGCTTGCAGCAGGCGATTAAACAAGGTCAGCAAGATAAGGTGATTTATGTTTATCTGGCGCAGGTAAATTATGCTCTAAAGGAGTATCAAGAGGTTATTGTTGCGGTAGATAAAGTGGGCAATATCGTGGTCAATTATCCCACCTTGCTGGAGATGAAAGCACAATCACACTGGCAGTTAAAACAAGCGAGTGCTGCGATAGAAACTTTAAATAATGCACAGGCAATGTTTAGCGGTGATTACCGTTTTATGCGCCGTAAAGTTTTCTACCTGGTTGAGCTTAAACTGTATCAACAAGCCGCACAATTAGGTCAACAATACCTTAATCTTTCAGCCGGTAAAGCAAGCGATTACATCGCTATCGGGAATGCTTTACGCTTGAGTAAGGAATATCAACAGACTTTATATATTATGGAAGCGGCCCGTTTGAGATTTCCAGACAATGTCACCATTGCCAAAGTCTTGGCGCATACCTATATCGACATGGGGCAACTCAATTCAGGCGCTTTTATTCTCGAGCAGGCTGCCCAATATGACCCGAAGTTGATTGCCGAGGCAGCAGAGGTATATCGCCGCGCAGGTCGTTTATATAAAGCACTCACCCTGAACCCTCTTATTCGTGATCATAAAGTTAAACTGAAACAAAGACTGGCGGTTTTTCTGGCATTAAAACGTTATGAAAAAGCAGCCAATATGAAGAGCAGTCTATATCGCACAGGCTTGCTGGACGATCAAAATATTCGTTATGCCCTGGCATATGCGTATTTTTCCAGTGGACAGTTTACTGCAGCTAGCAAGCAGATCGATTCTCTGACTGACTCAGATTTGTTTAAAAAAGGGCTTGAGCTACGACGCATGATGGAAGCCTGCAAAGAGGAACCCTGGCAATGTACCTAGAATAACTACACTGGCCAGACATAGCCGTTGCTATGACTTATATCTGGCATACGTAAACTAACTTATTAAATCCCGGTACGTTGAATTGTTGTCTATAAACCTAGGCAAATCAGTTGCTCACGTTTTCTAGCATAAGCTCTTGATTCCACCGCACTTGCAAAAAAACATAGCTTAACCTATGGGTGAAGCTATGTTTTTTTTAAAATGTTATATGAATTCAATATCTTGCACTATAAATTCGCGCTCAACTGATTTTTCTAGGATAAAGACAGAATCAGTGTGCAGTTTAGCTATGTACAATTAAACGCAAATAAATCATGAAATTTTTATATCGTCCTATTGCCATTTTTTTATTATTGGTCACGAGCAGCACGATGGTCTGGGCTGGTGATAAAGCCGAGTTTTCCATTTTTCTGTTTCTTAAAGGCAGACCTGTAAAGAATGCAGAATTATTAATTAATGGTAAAGCTTTTGCTGATTTTAGCGAAAGCGGCAGTGTCTTTGGTAGCCTGGCCCCTGGGAACTATCAAATGACCATTAATCGCGAGAATAAATCATTTGGTTTCGCGCTACATTTGCGCAAAGATGAAGATGTGCAAGTTATTCTGACCTTTCCAGAATTTAAAGGTGAGCCGGTTCTTCATATAGAAAGTAATATTGCGGCTGGGACTGCTATCGGGGGGAGTGCTGAAGATATGATCAAAGCAGAAAAACTGGGTGAAGGCTATATTACGGCCACGGTTATTTCAGCTGAAACCAACAAACCGGTTAAAGATGTGCAGGTTTTTCTGAGTGGTTTAAGTGAGCGTTACAGGACTAATGCACGAGGGAAGTTTAAAGCTAAAGTCCCGGTTAGAGAATACAGTATTTCCTTATTACATTCCGCATTTACTACGCAAACCAAAGATAAGGTTGCGGTAACTAAAGATCAGACCATTGACTTACAGTTTAAACTCACTCCAGCCGGAGTTGAGTTAGCAGAATACGTAGTTCTGGAACCTTTTATTGCGGGTTCAGTTGCTTCGGTGATTGAAGAACAGAGAACTTCTGCAGCAGTAACAACGGTACTGGGTTCAGAGCAAATCAGTCGTAATGGAGACTCGGATGTTGCCAGTGCGTTGAAAAGAGCATCAGGATTAACCGTTGTTGGTGGACGCTTCGTGTTTATTCGTGGTTTAGGGGAACGCTATTCCTCAACTTTGGTTAACGGCGCTGCGATTCCTAGTCCTGACCCTACACGAAGAGTTGTGCCACTGGATTTATTCCCTACCAGCTTTCTGGATAGTTTGCTGGTACAAAAATCCTATTCAGTGGATCGCCCGGGTGAATTTGCTGGGGGTACACTGGATATGCGTACCAAACGTGTACCGGAAGATTTCTTCCTTAATTTGTCCGGGCAAATGGGTTTTATCACCGATACAACTTTCTCGGATGGCTTACGTTATGATGGCGGGAAAACGGACTGGATCGCGTTTGATGATGGTACGCGTAAGCTTCCTGATTCAATTGCCGATGCAACATCCGATGGCTCGACTCTGAAACCACAAACCCCGTTTAATCCCGATGGTTTTACACCCGAAGAGTTAGAAACTTTTGGGCAGGATTTGTCTAATGTATGGGATGTTGAGCCGGAAACAATCAA
Organism: Methyloprofundus sp.; assembly: GCF_965251085.1. NCBI lineage: Bacteria > Pseudomonadati > Pseudomonadota > Gammaproteobacteria > Methylococcales > Methylococcaceae > Methyloprofundus > Methyloprofundus sp. Next base: position 143,741 of record NZ_OZ252594.1, read on the forward strand.
CCCGGATGGCCGATTTGAGGCATCAATAGGAGATTTGTTTAATGTTGGAGATTTTTCCTTGGGGTATGTCGCAGCGACGCGCTGGAGTCAGAAGTGGCTTTCAATTACAGAGCAGAGAAGTGAATATGCGGCTTCTGGAAGTGATGGAAATGGTGACTTATTATTAACCGAAGAGTCTACGTTTCAGGAAACTGTGCGTGAGACACAGATAAATGCCTATTTACAACTGGAGGCTACCTATAAAGAGAACCATCGTCTGTTTGCTACCACCATGTGGTTACGTCAGGCCTTTGATGAAGCCAGCATAGAAAATGGCGTTAGTGAAGGCGAAACCGGTACTCGACGCACCCAGTTAAGGTGGACAACGAATCAGCTATTTATGCAGCAAGTGGGTGGAGACCATATGCTTCCCGAGCTACATAATCTTAAATTCGACTGGATATATAGTAATTCAACTGCAGAGCGTGAAGAGCCGAAGACTCGTGATTATCGTTTTGATGAAAATGATGACGGTTCCTACTCTTTCTCGCGGCGGGCGGATAGTAATCAGACTTCTTATGGCGAATTAACCGATAAAGATGAAAGCGGACGTTTTGATATCAAACTGCCATTTGAGTTCGATAATAACTTTGGTATTTCCTTAAACAGTGGATTTATTCATCAGCACAAAACGCGTGATTCTTCGATCCGGCGCTATACTTATACGCCTGTTGGACCTGATGCAAGAGACCCTGATGTACTGGCGCAACCTTCATTAGAAGATATTTTAAATCCCACTTATATTACACCGGATGGATTCCAGATCCGCGAGACAACGCGCTCGACTGATAATTATGATGCTGAGCAAACATTGATTTCTTACTACGGACAGCTGGATATGAACTTTTTTGATAGTGTTCGTCTTGTTGGTGGCTTGCGCTGGGAAGATAATGATATGTTTGTCCAGACATTCCGGGTTTCAGGCGTTGACAAAGAGCCCATCACAACTATCGTGGACCAAACGGATATGCTGCCAGCTGTTGCGGGGACATGGTTTATTACCGACAAGCAGCAATTACGTGCAAGCTTTAGTCAGACAGTTTCCCGGCCTGATTTCAGAGAATTATCGCCGGCTCCGTTTACTGACCCAAGTACCGGGCAGGAAACCACGGGTAACCCCAATTTAGAGCAAACCTCTATCGATAACTATGATGCGCGATGGGAATACTATATGTCGGCTAATGAAAATCTATCCTTTGGGTTTTTCTGGAAGAGTATGACTAATCCGATTGAGAAGGTTTTCCTGCCGGGAACGGCGGGCTTACTGACATTCCAGAATGCCGATGCTTCGACCCTGTATGGAATCGAGGTTGAAGTCTTGAAAAACCTGGATGTAATTCACCCGGCATTAGAAGAATTCTATATCGGCAGTAACTACACCTGGTCGCAATCTACGGTAGAGTTAAGCGGGAAAAGTACCGAAGCCCAAACCTCAAGCAACCGTCCATTGCAAGGCCATTCGCCACATGTGTTCAACTTTCAACTGGGTTACGATAATGCCGACTGGGGAACGCGTGCCACCTTGCTTTACAATATCACTGCCGAGCGTATCGTAGCCGTTGGCTTATTAGGTGCGCCGGATAAATACGCTCAACCTTTTAATCAACTGGACATCATTGCTACCCAGGCAATTAATGACTGGTTATCGCTTAGAGTTAAAATGAAAAACCTGATCAATGATGAAGTACGAATCACTCAGGGTGATAAAACCACACGATCATTCAAAGTAGGCCGTGAATTTACTATTGGGATTGACCTGCGGTTTTAATTTAAAACATACTCCGAGAGTAATGAGGTACCTGCAAACAAAGAATTATCCATCTTTGCAAGCCCCTCTGAAAGTGTGTTGTTAATTTTGGGATTATAATAAAAACCAAAACAAAGCCAGATAAATACTTATCTGGCTTTTAAAAAATTAATCAAGATTGAACCTTACTTACATTAAAAGACAGCTATCGACCCATTGCAGTCATAGGATAAATTACTTTTATACGGAATAATGCCGAACCCACTTACCCATTATGAAGAGCGTAGCGCATAATGGAAAGTAATTTTGTTAGGATTTTTTTTCGTAAAAAAAGTCAATATCCAAAGCGATTAAAGGAAGAATTTCATCTCTAATGTCAGAGGTCATGTCTCCATCGTATTCAGGGGTGTCACCAAAATATGATGTTTCATGAATAAAACCATCTTCTGTTCTCTTCCAAAGCTTAATTACATCTTCTTGATTCATTTTTTGGATATCTATAAGATAGACTGAGTTAATCAACTCTATGTGTGAATCACTAAAGTTACATTTTCTAAAATCTTTATCATCACAAAATACATCCCATATAGTTAAAGAATTATCGACTAAAGTCCTCTTAAGGATTTCGACTATTTTATCCGTGTATTCATTTACATTCATTATTTGTATGATCCTAACGCCCGCTTCATCGGAAAAATAAAGGCACGTAACGGAAGCGGAGAAGGTGTAACAAAGGGGGGCGCTTGATATGTAGCTTTTACTTTACTATTACCTTCGTGCGCTGTAAACCTTGTTGCTCTTGTAAATCAAGCTGGCCGACCCCTTGATCGCCGTTAATCGCCGTTTTATGAGATATTATTTCTTTGTTAATAATAAATTTCAATCATCTAGATATACAGCTGATGTTTGAAATGCTTCTTCTGGCGTACCATAAAAATCACGATTATCAAATATACTTGGCTCATATTTGTTATGGCTATATGTATAAAAAGCTAAAGTCCATTTTTCTTCATTTCCTTTATATCGCATCCTACAAAGGTGAGTTGGTGTATTATTCAACCTCTCAATACGTTCTTCACGTGTTTCAGAAAATAAAGATGTATCATAATCCTCTGGAACAAATGCCTCTACGTACGCATCAATGTAGCAAAAATGAGTCTTATATCTGACATCAATCCGTGTATATTTTCCGGCATAGTGTTTTTCTGCATAGCTTATTATGCGCTTTTTTGTTTTTTCTTTAATTCTCTCAGGTATTTTTACCCCACCTGAGTGAGGATCATCATCCCATTCATTCATTATTAAGTTCCAATTTTATCGGGTGTAAATTTTAAAGTTCTAACTAGTTATTATCCGGATCAAACCAAAAGGGTCAGGCTCGATTGAACATTGTTAGTTTCAATGCCCGCTCATGGCTGTTTTGAGTCAGTCAAAAAGGAATTTATTTCTCCCACGTTAACTCTCCCTACCCATTATAAAGATAATGGTATAGCCTACTATTTTTTTAAAAAACAACACGCTTTCAGAGGGGCTTGCCATCTTTGATAGTCTTTTTGTCCGTCATCAGCACAGTAGCAATAAGTTACGTAGCCAGCTATGCGCCTATTGCTGCAGCATTGATGAAAAATAAAAATCCTGCCTAAATATTGGACACTGATTTAATTCCAGTTGCCTAAGTTCAGACATCTTGATTCGCTATCCTAAAAGAAATCCATTAAAACTTAAACTAGGCAATATAATTAAAGGGTTAGGGAATTATTGTCAAATGATTGATATTTTCAGCTAAAGAAATGAAAATGGTACTCATTTAGGTTAAACTAAGCCCTCATATCATACGAGGTATTCAATTAATGCAGCAACTCATGCTCCCAATAATTCCTCAGGGTACGACTATTATAAATGGTCAGGTCAGTGTTGATAACCGAAATGATGAGTGGTTTTATTTCCTCGGCGGTATCCCGATCTATTCTCACCAGGCTGACAATAAGAGATTATTTAGACTTCACACCTCTCAACTCATCAATACCGGCTCCTGTCGTTCAATCGATATTATTACAACCTTTGGTGTCTCTAAAAGTAGTGTTATGCGCTCATTAAGGCAACTACGAGAAAAAGGGGCTGATTCGTTTTTTGAACCTCGCCCGACTCGCAAGGGAGGACCACTCTTTACGCTTGAGGTTTTGCAGCAAGCTCAGGAATATCTGGATCAAGGTATGACGCCTAACGAAGCCGCTAAAGAATTAGGCATCCGGGCAGATACCTTTCGCAAGGCGATCAGTGATGGACGTTTAAAAAAAGTCTGCCGTATCAATAGACCCCAATGATGGCAGTACCAAATCAGCCCGTGATATTATTGATGCCAGTGCAGCCGAGTCACTCGGTACGGCCTGCACTCGAGTAGAAGAGCGAATCCAGGCGGCTTTGGGTGAGCAGGAAAAGGGAGCCTCAATCGAATTCGAATCCTGTTTAGATGTTCCTAAAGGCGGTGTGTTATGTGCATTGCCCGCGTTACTTAGCAATGGCTTATTAAATGACATTGAGCACCACCTTGGCAAACTGACAGGTTATTATCAAACCTTTCATATCCTATTGCTACTCGCCTTTATGGGACTATGTCGCATCAAAAATGCCGAACAACTTCGCGAGCATGCACCGGGTGAATTCGGCAAACTACTTGGCCTGGATCGGGTTCCCGAAGTGCGCTGTTTAAGAACCAAAGTAAAAGGACTGTCTGATCCAGAATCAGTTGAAAGCTGGGCGGCCGACCTCAGTCGACAATGGATGGAAAATGAACCAGAGGCAGCAGGAACACTCTACATAGATGGTCATGTCCGTGTCTATCATGGACACTTGACTAAACTTCCCAAACGGCATGTTTCACGCGAAAAACTCTGCTTACGGGGTATCACCGAATACTGGGTTAATGATGGTACGGGGCGTCCCTTCTTTGTCGTTGAAAAAACGGTGGATCCGGGCTTACTAAAAACGCTGGAAGAAGATATCGTCCCCCGATTACTCAAAGACATTCCGAATCAACCGAGTGCACAAGCATTACAGCAAAACAAACAAGCCTGTCGTTTTATCCTGGTGTTTGATAGAGAAGGCTATAGCCCCGCATTCTTTAGAAAGATGTGGGACAAGCATCGTGTCGCTTGCATGACCTATCATAAATTTCCCACCGAAAATTGGCCACTGGACAATTTTTCCAGTCAGGAGATCACCCTACCGAGTGGTGAAAAAGTCATCATGAAACTCGCCGAACGAGGCAGTCTGGTTGGAACTGGAAAACAGGCGATGTGGATGAGAGAAGTGCGCAAGTTGACTGATTCTGGTCACCAAACCAGTATTATTACCACAGCCTATGAACTAGAATTGACGGCTGTTTCTGGGCGAATGTTTAGCCGGTGGTGCCAAGAGAACTTTTTTAGATATATGAAGCACCACTATGGGCTAGATATGCTACAGGAGTATGGAATAGAGCCACTATCCGATGACCCAATCAGGTGGTCAACTCGCTGCAAGTGCAAGGAATCTGGCAACTGACTTCCGCGCTACCTTCATCAATCTGGTTTCACCTTTTGTCGATAGAAAGGGAATGGTGCTGGAGTCTTCGTCAGTCAAATGCACCGGCTGGGCGATAACCCAGTCAACACCACTGTCACGTACCACTTGTTCCTGTATTTCAGTGTCCTCGATTTGCGGCTTAAGTATCAAGCTGAAAAATAATTGATCGACAAAGCGTAGCAGGCCTCGTGTTTCGCCAACTCCGTACGAGCTTTGCACCACAAGCCGCTGTACGCCGTGTTTACGCATCGCTGTGATAACATTGCGAGTTCCCGCTGAGCGGACATTATTAAGCGTGCTTGCTGTACCAAAAAAGCGTACGCGTATTGGGTTTTCGCTGATACCTAGAGTAACAATAACAACCTGTTGCCCAGTCATTGCTCGATCGAGCGCTGCGGAGTCGGTGATATTGGGTTATATTTACTATGATAAGGAGGGTAGTAGGCCAGTTTTATCTTTATGTTGCTTTTTTCAGCAAACTCCACAAGCCTTTTTATAAACTGAGTTCTGGAGCTACTGTTCTCCATACCATTGTCAGCGTTAATTGTCAGAATATCTACTCCATATTTTTCTTGAATTTCTGGCCAAATTTCTTCCAATCGGTCAACGATGAAATCACTGCTGGCATAGCCTGCTGTAAAGAAAAGGAAAAAATCATCATGTTCAGGCAGATAAAAACCAAAAGGAGTTAACTTTTCCTTAACATCTAAATCATGATCCTCTGCTTTTGTTAAAACCCGATTTCGTCCTCCCCGTGAAAAATTTCCTATATTCATTCTTGCTTTGGCATCAATTGATATACGAATCTCTTTTGGGTTGATATCTGCCATTCCATTGACTGAATGAACTTGTTCAAAAATTGCATCCGTTTCCTTGATTTTCTTATGAGGCTTTGTTTTTTGTACCTTTTTTGGATGGTAACTCAGGTCATTTAATTTTGTATTGATAGTTTTTGAGCAAGGTAATGTTTTTTCATCGTAATAATCAATCTCCAGTAAACGTTTTCTAACTTCTTTAGCCGTTAGCCGGGTATATAATCGACAGGAATTAAAAGAGGGATCCGTTTGACACTCCGGTTCAGCAATTTTTTTTATGTCATCAAGTAGATGAGGAAAATGCTCTTCACTTTTATTACGCCCTCTCGCTGAAAAATTATCTTCTATGGGCTGAGTTTCAAGTTCATATTGTCCTTTTCGGATAGTGCCTCTATTCCATCCTAGTTTTTCTTCAGCAATACTTGCACCACCTGAGCCTAGTAGCTCCACCGTTTCAGCCATGAATATACGACGTACCGAGCCTTTTAAACGATGGGCTGTATTTATAATCCAACCTATAATGCTATCTGTTAATATCAACAAGCTTATCTGCCTAGTGTGAGAATAAATTCAGAATTCATTATTATAAATTATTGAGACACAAGCTTACTTCGTTTGGATGATTATTTCTTTCCATCTCCCTAAGTTGAGCATCTGGCGCAGGATTTTTATTCGTATTCAAGACGTAGAAACAGGCGCATAGCCAGCTACGTAACAGTTTCTACAACGCAGAAAACGGATAAAAAGACAAGCCAGTTGCTTAAGTTATTTCGTGCGCGTTCCTTAGGGATTAAAGTTAAAAAAATCAGTTGCCCACAGTCTCTATAAATCCGCGTTCAATCGATTTTTCTAGGTTCAGACCCCCTGAACTCTAGGATAATAACTTGATGCCAATGATTGATATGTAGGTTGGCGCTGAGCTTGCGAAGCCCAACAATCACTGTGCAATATCATGTTGGGCTTCGCAACCTCAGCGCCAACCTACGCACTTTAGTATCATCTAATTATCTTGTGAAAACGGTAAGCTTTTGATTTACTTATGTCGAGATCAGGAGTTCTGAGGTTTAAGCGGGGAAATCTATTCTCCGGCGATCGCCATTTCTTCAATCAAAATAGAGCCGGTGCGAATATTACCGCGATAATCGATATCATTGCCGACTGCGAGAATATGCTGATACATATCTTTTAAATTACCTGCAATAGTGATTTCCTGTACTGGGTACTGAATTTCGCCCTGTTCCACCCAGAATCCTGAAGCTCCTCTGGAGTAGTCACCGGTAACTGGATTGACTCCTTGCCCCATCAATTCGGTAACCAGCAGGCCGGTGTTCATTTGTTTGAGTAACTGGCTTAAGTCATTCTCACCTGCATTAATGCAAAGATTATGTACGCCGCCAGCATGCCCCGTGGATTGCATGGCTAATTTACGCGCAGAATAAGTGCTTAACAAATAGCTGTTTAGTATGCCGTCAGTGACAATTTTATTTGCTTTAGTAGGCAGGCCTTCAGCATCGTAACAAGCACTGCCTAATGCACCGGGTAAATGAGGTTGTTCATAAAGATTGATAAAATCAGGAAAGATTTTTGTATCCAGGCTATCGAGTAAAAATGATGACTTACGATACAGGCTACCGCCACTGATCGCACCAAGAAATGAGCCGATCAGCCCGCTTGCTACTTCGGCAGAATAGAGCACCGGTGATTTACGGGTGCTTAAACTACGTGCCCCCAAGCGCTGTATCGTTCTTTGGGCAGCTTTTGTGCCAACTAGCTCTACGCTATCAAGGTCTTCATGTTTGCGTGCAACGCTGTACCAGTAATCACGCTCCATATTACCATCCCGCTCGCCTAATACCGAACAGCTAATGGAATGACGGGTGGATGCATAGCCGTGTAAAAAGCCTAGGCTATTTCCAAAGACTCGTATGCCCTGATAAGTATCAACCGACGCGCCTTCTGAATTGCTAATATCGCTATGATATTGGCGTGCGCTATCTTCACAGCTGATGGCAAGGTCAATTGCATCCTGGGCATTTAAGTCCCAAGGGTGATATAGGTCGAGGTCTTTAAATTCTGTGGCAAGTTTTTCAGCATCGGGTAAACCTGCATAGGGGTCTTCGCTGGCATAACGCGCAATACTACAAGCTGCAGTGACAGTTTCCTTGATGGACTGGGGGGACAAGTCAGTACTACTTGCTGAGCCTTTTTTCTGATTAAAGTAAACAGTGATACCTAAGCCTTGTGAACAGTGATGCTCTATAGTTTCTACATCACCTAGGCGAGCATTAACTGATAAGCCTGTATCTACGCTTAAGCTGGCATCAGCTGAGGTGGCGCCCTGGTTTTTTGCTTCTAGCAATAAGTCGTGAATGGTCGTTTCCAGACGACTGATTTCTTCTTGATTTTGCATAAATCTATTTGGTAATTAAAGGCTTTAAGAATAAGGCTCCTGGAAATAAATAATCGTCCAATATTTGGGCAGGTTTTTTGTTTGTCATCGGTGCTGTAGCAATAGGCGCATAGCTGGCTACGTAATTATTGTTACAGTGCTGATGACGGACAAAAAGACCAGCAAGGATGGATGATTATTTGTTTCCAGGTGCCTAAGACGGCGTAACTTTGTTCCATATAGGAATAAATGTGATGAACTAAGGAACGCGCATGGAATAAGTTGAGCATCTGGCGCAGGATTTTTATTCGTATTCAAGACGTAGAAACAGGCACATAGCCAGCTACGTAACAGTTTCTACAACGCAAAAGACTGATAAAAAGACAAGCCAGTTGCTTAAGTTATTTCGTGCGCGTTCCTAAGGTAAGTAATAGTGATAAAAAAAGCAGGAGTGCAATAGCTTTAGCTATAGCTGTTTGTTACAAGAAAAAAGCTGAAGCTTTTACTCCTTTATTAGCGGACTAAAGTCCGCTCTACACCCTATACATTTGTACCACCAACCGTTAAGGCATCAATTTTCAAGGTAGGCTGACCAACCCCTACAGGAACGCTTTGACCTTCTTTGCCACAGGTGCCAACACCACTGTCTAAAGCCAGATCATTACCCACCATACTCACGCGTGTTAGCACATCGGGACCATTGCCGATAAGCGTAGCGCCTTTAACGGGCTGGGTGATTTTGCCGTTTTCAATCAAATACGCTTCGCTGGCAGAAAAGACAAATTTACCTGAGGTAATGTCTACTTGCCCACCGCCAAAATTCTTGGCATATAAGCCATTTTTAACTGATTGTATGATTTCTTCGGGATCACTTTCACCGGGTAGCATATAGGTGTTAGTCATACGTGGCATCGGAGTATGCGCATAAGATTCACGGCGGCCATTTCCAGTAGGCTGAACCCCCATTAATCGGGCATTGAGCTTATCTTGCATATAGCCTTTAAGAATGCCATCTTCAATTAAGGTCGTACATTGTGTTGGTGTGCCTTCATCATCAATCGATAATGAGCCGCGACGGTCTGGCAAAGTACCATCATCGACCACGGTGCATAGCGGTGATGCAACGCGTTCGCCAACTCGGCCACTAAAAGCAGACGTGCCTTTGCGATTAAAATCACCTTCCAGGCCATGACCGATGGCTTCATGTAATAAAATACCTGGCCAGCCTGGGCCTAGAATAACAGTCATACTACCCGCCGGAGCAGGCACAGCATCTAAATTGACGATTGCCTGTCTAACCGCTTCCCGGGCATAGTCTAAAGCTCGATCTTCTTGCAGAAAATAAGTGTAATCTGCACGCGCACCACCACCCATACTGCCTTGTTCTCGACGGCCTTTGTCTTCAACGATGACACTGACATTCATGCGCACTAAAGGGCGTACATCGCCCGCAAGTGAATTGCCCTGATTGGCGATCAGGATATGATCCTGTACGCCTACCAGGCTGATAATAACTTGCTCAATACGCGGATCTAGTTTGCGCGTCTCGGTATCTATGCGGCGTAAGAAATCTACTTTCTGCTGATCACTTAATGAATTGAGTGGGTTGATTGGCGCATATAGCTGCGGGTAAGTGTTATGTGAGGGCAGGGCAACTTGTGCAGTTTGACCCTGGCGCGCAATGGCCTGGACATTTTTAACGGCAGATAAAAGTTCAGTCAGGTCAATTTTATCGCTATAGGCAAAGCCGGTTTTTTCACCGCATAAGGCTCTAATGCCCGCGCCTTGTTCGATATTATGACTGCCTTCTTTGATAATACCATCTTCCAGTACCCAGGATTCATAATGACTGGACTGAAAGTAAATGTCGCCATTATCAACCGCGCCATTGAGTAATTGATCCATCACCCGATGGATACTGTTTTCCTGTAAGCCAGTTGGAACCAGGATGGCTTGTTTTGCAAGCTGTAAAGCTGAATTGTCCATTATTCTAGAAACCTCAGTTGAGCATGGATTTTGTGGAAAATCTGAGTGCGAAAGGCAAGGCACAGCTCGCAGGCAATGGCCGTAGCCCTTGGCAAGAGATGTAACGCAGTATTTCGTGCTCAGATTTATTCACAAAACCGTGAAGCGGGGTATATTCACCCAAAAGGTGACAAGTATTTACATTCATTAGTGTAATATTCAGTCGCTTATAGTGTTTAATAGCGGTCAGCTGCGGTTTCTAGGATTATTTATCCACAAATAATTTGACGGTGCTGAAGCACTGGAAAGGTTTCTCTCAGTTTATGTAAACGAGCAAGATCTATATCCGCTACGACAAAGCCTGCATTGCTTTTAAGGCAATCCATAACGGCTCCCCAAGGGTCCACTATCATGCTATGACCAAAAGTCTGCCGACCATTGACATGGAAACCGCCTTGATTGGGCGCAATAACATAACATAGGTTTTCAACTGCGCGTGCTCTGAGCAATAGTTCCCAATGAGCTGAGCCGGTTTTTTGCGTGAAAGCTGCGGGAATAATCAGTACCTCCATACCTTGCTCCAGCATAGTGCGAAACAGTTCTGGAAACCGCAGATCATAGCATACGGCAATTCCTAATTTACCGAATGGACTGTCTATAACCAGTGGCGTAGTACCCTTTGTTATAGTGTCAGATTCACGGTATATCTCCTCACTTCCTGGTACGTGGACATCAAATAAATGAATTTTATCGTAGCGGGCTACGCGCTCACCTAGCTCATTGTAGATCAGACACGCAGCCATCACTTTGCCAGTATTATCTGGGTCTGCGATAGGCATGGTACCTGCCACAATCCATACGGCATATTTTTTAGCGGTATTTGCCAGAAAGTCCTGAATCGGGCCTGAACCATCCTGTTCTTTTTGATTGATCTTATCTAATTCATTCTGCCCCATTAAAGCGAAGTTTTCTGGCAGGGTAACTAAATTAGCCCCGGCTTTGACAGCATCGCTAATTAAACGTTCGGCTTCTATCAGGTTAGAACTAATATTGGGACTGGATGCCATTTGTATGGCGGCACATCTACTCATATAAAATCTCGAAAAGGAGGGGCTTTGTTTATCGTATGGCTTTGAGGTCTTTAGCAAAGGCGGAACTAAACTGGCGATTTATCGTAAAATCTTCCCAGGTGCCTTTTATTTCATAAAGCAGGCTTGCTATAAGACCACCTGCCTGTTCATTCCCGACAAAGGCCTTGCTCACAGCGTTAGAAATATTGCCGATAATTGTACCAGCAATTGGAAATTTAGGCAGAACTGTTGCCCTTAGGTCAATTTGTTCAGTCACTAGGCTGGTGGTACCCGATATATAAATTTTTGCGGGCATGGCATTAATCTGTAAATTATTAGTATTGACCGAGCCTTGGTTAATGGTGATATGTCCCGTGGTTTCAGAAAAACTTAAACCTGCATCGGTAATGTCAGAAAAATCAAGTAGCAGACGTTTGTCTAATTTCCATATATCCAATGCGCCCAGTACTCTCCCCAACCCTGGGTCTATCCCTAGAATACGACCGTTAGTAAGATGACTGTCTATCGAACCTGAAAAGATTGATTTTGAGAGCGCATAGGGAGCTGCCGGCCAGTTTAGTACAAATTGCAGGTCGGCAGTCGTTTCAACAATATCGTTCGACAGCTGGTTGCGTTTTAAAAACGTGCCAAAATCCTCACTAAGGAAATTCCCTGAAATAGAGGTAGAATATTGCTGCTTATCTTGCTGCCAATACCCAGATAAAGAAAGACTATCATTCAATGACTTAATGTCCAGTTGCTTAATCGTTAAGCCTTGGTCAGTGGGTTGAGTTTGTAGCTCTAGGCTACCCAGGTTTTGGTCATTCCAGTAAAGTTCCTGACTACTTAGCTGAATAGCGGGCAGATTTTTTACTACCAGCGGCTCTCCATCACCATCCAACTTGAATTTTTGTAATGCAGAAAGGTCTAATTCTTTCAGTACAAGGCTTATTTCAGACTTATTATTAAACGCTATAGGGATAAATACACTGCCGCTTGCGACAGGTGTGTGGATCAGTCCTTGCCAGTGCGGAGCGATTTTTTTCAGTTTGATATCTACGCGATTTTGCAAAGCAAGGCGGTTTTCATAAGCGATATTGAACGCGTCTATACCAGTAGCGGCAATACCTAGTTTTATCGATAGCGGATGAACTTGCGCTTCTGGTTTAGACAGGGGAGCGAAATGTATCGAAGTGCCGACTAGATCCGAATTTAATTGAATCGTACAGATTTGCTCGCTATTTTTGGGAAAGTCTAATTGCGCATGATACTGGCTGGTACCATTAAGATAGTGCCATAAAGGGTTTGGAAATTGCCTTGTCAATTGTGTAATAGACATAGGGCCTGAAACCTTTGTGGTAATGGCGGTGTCAGTTGTTGTAAGCTCTCCAGTTAATGGAAACCCTAAGGACATGGCAGTGACTTTTTGGCTATATACACCCTTTTCAGTAAACAGTAAATCGGCTGTAATATCCGCAATAAACAGGTCTATGGGAATAATGGTGGCACTGGCATTTTTAGTTTTTGCGTTTATATTAGCTTTCAGCGTTTGTTCGCCCAGTGGGATTTTTAGATCCATATGGATCTCAGTTGAACCTGTAAAATCAACTACATCAGCAATTGCTTTCACCTGATCCTTAAACGGAGAATGCATCAAATAAGTGATGGTGTGAGATAAACTGCTTTTTATATCGCCTACTACATCGATATATTGACTGTCGTTAAAAGAATCTATAGACACCGTTGCATTTTGAATCGTCGATTCATTAGCATGGCCTTGATGAATATTTATATTCATACTCGTTGAGAAAAAGCGCACTTCAGCCGAAACTCCCTGAACATCACTCCAGTCAGGGGCATAGTGTAACTCGGCATCCTCGGCGTCAAATAATACTTCAAAAACCCCTTTATGCTGTTGGAATGGATAATCAGCTAATGCGCCTTGTAGCAGGATTCCTCCCTGTTTAACATGGCCGCTAACAAAAGCCTGGTCTAGCCACGTAACGATATCTTTGTCTATAACGCCTACTGGCAGAAAATGAGGTGTTTTTGAGGCATCATATATGTCAAAGGAATTGCGCATACTCATAAAGGCGGGCCGGTCTTCATGCGCTAAAGTAAGCGTAAATTTTGTGCTGGTTTTGAAATGATCTGAATTTAACTCAAACAAGGAACTGCTGAGTACCCAGGCATCATTATGTTGCCAATGTATGTTTCCTAAAGCATGGGTAAAGTTTAATGTTTGTCTAAATAATCTGGGTGCGGTAAATTTAAACTGTGGCGAGTTTATTTGTAATACCCCTTGTTGCTCTGAACCTTTAATATAGGCATCCAGATTTTTAATCCCAGGAATATCACCCATCTGCCGGAAATTTATGTCAGCGAGGCGAGCGCTAATAGCGAAGGTTTCCTGCTTTGGGTTAGCGATTAATAACAGTTCCTTCACATCCCCTTCTAAAGCAAAGGCCTTTAATTGCTTGTGCAGCTTTTTAGGTAGTATTTTATTTAGCAGGATAATTTTACTGAGGGGACCCAGAGATAATTGGGGGGCGTTAATTGCCAGATGAATTAAGTCACCGTCAGCATTTCGCTCCAGCCCAAGAGCGAGTTGAGCTATTTCAAGACTGATTGTTTTTGAATGCAACTTTTTTGAACTCAATACCGAGTCTTTAATGCCAAGACGCCATTGCTGCAGATGCTTTTTTAATATAAATTGCAAGGCTAGGTGGTCGATAGGAAACAAGGAATTGTCATTATCTTTTATCGCGGCATTACTTAGATTAATTGAACCACTCATTTGAGTCATTTCTGCAGCCTGCCACCTACTCCAGATACTAAAGTTGCCATTACCTTTGGTAAATGAAAAATCAAAGGGTAAGTCACCGGTAATAAATTTTTCAAAATGGATATCTTGTCCCTGAATAAACAATCGCGCATTAACGCTTTCTGGAGTAAAGACATTACCGCTAAAGTGCATGGCTAGGAATAAAGATTTTCCAAGTAATTCAGGCAGCTCGGTTTTAATATAAATTTGATGCTGATTTGCATCATTGTTCAGTGTGATGTTCATTTGCTCTAGTAGCACAGGGGCAGCATTACGCTTTTCATCATGCCAGAGAATTTCACTATCAATCAGCTTATATTGGCTGCCGCGCATTAGCCAGGTAGGTTGTTCATTATCTGTGCCGGGTAAACCCTCAATATCGATGGCACCTGATTTTAGCCGGGTGACAGAGAGTTTTGCGCCAATGATGGAGATCTTGAGCGCTTCTAGTAAGGGCTGTCTAATGGCTGTCAGTATACTGAAGCCCAGATGAATTTCCTGTAACTGCACTGCGGCACTATTGTTCTGCTCGGAATGTACTTGAATATCTTGCAAGACAAGTTCCGGGTGGAGACCATTTAATACGCCCTGAATACTGGCAATTGTAACGGGCGCACCTAGGCGCTCACTCAATAGCGCTTCAATATCTGTTTTGTAAAAATCCAGCTCTGAAAGAGCATAGCGCAGGCCGCTTATACTGATGGCAAAAGTCAGTATGCTCCAGAAAAGAATACGTACGCAACCCCATTGTATGTGTTTTATCATTAGGCTCAGGCTAGCTTAAAGTAAAACCACATCGTACTGCTCCTGGTTATATTCATTCTCGGATCTGAATTTAATGCGAATATTTAAAAAAGCCTCTAATTCGGATAATACATCGGCTTCTTCATCCAGCAGTTTTTCTACCACTGGGTGTGATGCCAGAACCAGAATTTCCTGCACATTATATTGCCTGACTTCACGAATGATTTCGCGAAAAATTTCCAGACAAATGGTTTCTGCGGTTTTAAGTTCTCCTCTTCCATCGCAGGTAGGGCAGGGCTCGCATAGGATGTGAGCGAGACTTTCCCGGGTACGCTTACGGGTCATTTCCACTAGGCCCAAGGCTGAAACCTCAGTAATTTTAGTTTTTGAGTGGCATTTTTCCAGGGTTTTTTCCAGCGCGCTCAAAACCAGCGACTTATGTTCTTCGCTTTGCATATCAATAAAATCAATAATGATAATACCGCCCAGATTACGTAGTCTTAATTGACGAGAAATCGCCTGTGCAGCCTCAAGATTGGTTTTAAAAACCGTCTCTTCCAGGCTTTTCCCCCCTACATAGCCCCCGGTATTGACATCAACCGTAGTCATCGCTTCAGTCTGGTCGAATACGAGATGTCCACCAGATTTTAAACCTACTTTACGCCCCAGCGCTTTTTGAATTTCATCTTCGATATTATAAATATCGAATAAAGGGCGCTCCCGAGTGTAATGCTCGATGATCGGTAGAATATCGGGTACAAATTCTTCGGCAAATTTAATCAGGCGCTGATAGGTTTGGCGTGAGTCAACTTTTACTTTTTCAATATTATCAGTATATAAATCGCGTAATGTACGCACACTCAGTGGTAAATCAAAATGAATCAGCCCTCTGGGTTCTGCTAAGGGAATCTTTTCTTGAATAGATTCCCATAGTTGCAGTAGAAATAACATATCGGATTCTAAAATAGACTCATTAATGCATTCAGCCGCAGTTCTTGCAATAAAGGCACCTGATTGGTGCTCTATCTGGAATGCATTTTGAAAGCTACGTAAGCGTTCTCTTTCAGGCTCATGTTCTATGCGTTGGGAAACTCCGCCCTTAATGGCATAAGGCATATAAACCTGGTAACGGGAAGGAATGGAGATTTCAGTCGTTAAGCGGGCACCTTTGCTGCCGATTGGGTCTTTGGTTACCTGGACAATAATGTGCTGGTTTTCAATTAAATAATGCTCGATATTATCCGAGCCTTTTTCATCCAGTTCCTTACTAGACAGACCAGAAATATGTAAAAAGGCAGCACGCTCCAGACCGATCTCAATAAACGCGGCTTGCATGCCTGGTAAAACACGACACACAACGCCTTTATAAATATTGCCGATTAAGCCTAGCTGGCGCGTACGTTCAATGATAATTTCCTGGACCACGCCATTTTCAACGATGGCTACGCGCGTTTCCGGCGGGGTTACATTGATTAGAATTTCTTCAGTCATTGAAAATACTTATTCCTTCATTGTTTAAGAGTTGTGCAGTTTCAAACAAGGGCAGACCCATTATGCCTGAAAAACTGCCATTAATTTTTTCTATAAAGATGCTGGCTAAACCCTGGATAGCATATGCTCCAGCTTTATCCGCCGGCTCGCCTGTATGCCAGTATTGTATAATTTCCTGAGTAGAAATGGCACGAAAAGTAACATCTGAAACGCTTAAACAATGCTGAGTTTGCTGACCACGTATTGAGACAGCGCTATAAACCTGATGCGTGTTAGCCGACAAGTGGCTTAACATATCGATAGCATGCTCCAGACTTTCTGGTTTGCCCATGATTTTATCGCCCAGAACAACCGAAGTATCGGCGGCTATGATGACCGTATTATCCGGGCTATGCTGATGGATGGCAGCCGATTTTTCATGTGCAACGCGGAGCACATATGCTGCAGGAGCTTCGTTATTAAAGGGTGTTTCATCAATATCTGCTACTTGTATTGTGTGTGCGAGCTTAAGCTGGTTAAGCAACTCACTTCTACGCGGTGAGGCAGAGGCTAAAATTAAAGAGGGGATCACGGGTGCAGCACCTTTTGCGGACGTGTTAATTTATTTATCGATCCAAGAAAAATCAGCGTTGTACATCTATAATAGCGCGTTTCTTAGAAGAAGAGACCATTCTATATTTTATCAAAAATAAAACATATTTTGTAACTACTCAGACATGCTGAGTAGTTACAGCAAAATAAACACTGTAGGATGGGCAAAGGGCTTCATCCGTGCCCATCAACCTAAAAACCGCAGTTGAACGCTAAGAAAAACTCTAAGCATTTGAATATAAAACATAATGACCGTAACAACTTATCACCTGCAGGGTGAACAGACTCCGCTTCACGGTTTTGTGAATAAATCTGAGCGCGAAATACTGCGTTACAGCTATTGCCAAGGGCTACGGCCATTGCCTGCTAGCTGTGCCTTGTCTTTCGCACTCAGATTTTCCACAAAATCCCTGCTCAACTGCGGTTTCTAGGATCAACGAAAACATGATGGGCACGTCGTACCTCCTTTGCCCATCCTACAAACGCTTGTTCTATCATGATGTTATTTTATTAAATAACTGCTTCTCAGGTGCCTGGCTAGAAATATACAATCTATTTTTGTAACTACTCAGATACGCTGAGTAGTTACCCTGTTTTTATACTAAATCAGTCATGCACAAAGCAATATTAACGGTGATAAGGGTGATTATTAATAATGCTCCAGGCGCGGTAGATTTGTTCTGCGACAACGATGCGTACCAGAGGGTGTGGAAAGGTCAGTTTAGATAAACTCCACGATTGTTGCGCAGCTTGTTTTACTGAATCAGCCAGACCTTCCGGTCCGCCAACCATCAGGGCGATATCCTGGCCACTGTCTAACCAGACTCGCATAGCACTTGCCAGATTATCTGTGGACCAGGCTTTCCCTGGCACATCCAGTGTGACTATATGGCATTTTTTTGGGGTAGCGGCGAGCATTCTTTCTCCCTCATCGCGGACTATACGTTTAACATCGCTGTTCTTACCACGCTTTCCCGCTGCAATTTCTTTTACAATCAATTCACATTCCCGGGGCATGCGTTTGCTATATTCTTCATAGCCTTGTTTTACCCAACCGGGCATTTTCTGGCCTACGCTTATTAAATAGATCTGCATGGTGATTTTGAGCTAGTACTTATATTGACCAACAATCTGGTCATAACTACCATCCTGCTGCATTTCAATAATCGCTTGATTAAAATCATCAATAATAGTCTGCGCATTTTTATTCGAGCGACTGACGGCAAGATCAGACATCTTGATTCAGACGAAACTAATTTGAGACCATTTCCTAATTTTTTGCGGATGAAGTCAGCTCATAAATTAAGCGCAGATCGGTTCCTGGATAATTGAGTTCCGTTTGATTGAGTTGTTCAAATAACTTTTCTATTGCTTTATTACTTGCAGGTCGGGAAGTACTATGCACACGTATCCGAAGTTGTTTTTTTACTTCATCGGGTAATATATCTGCTTCTGTCACAAACAGCGTTTGTAATAGTTGCCTTGCCATCGGAAAGTCGATTGTCGGTGAGGTTAGCAGAGCGGCCATTGCTGTTTCTGCCCGATAAGCGATCATGTTGACAGTATCTATCAGCCGCTTTTTCCCTGGCAGAAGCTGTTCGAACTTATCTTCGTCTCTCAACTCTTGCCAGGTAATGTGTTTGGGCGTTTGGCTTAGTTTTTCCTTGATGGTTTTTAGTTCATTTTCATAATGCTCTATTTCTTCGAGTAATTCTGCTCGTTTTCTTTCCCATTTCTTGTATTTCACATCTTCCGTTTCATCTTTTTTAATCACCGGATGAAGTTCCATCGCTGCAAATCGAGATAGACGGTAATTGAGTTTGGATTGTATCGAATTACGCTGTCCTTCCTGTTGGCGCCTATCAGGGTTGACCACCTTTTGGGTATCGGATAGTGGCTCTATTCCATACTCCTGTAGCATATCTAGCCCATAGTGGTGCTTCATATATCTAAAAAAGTTCTCTTGGCACCACCGGCTAAACATTCGCCCAGAAACAGCCGTCAACTCTAGTTCATAGGCTGTGGTAATAATACTGGTTTGGTGACCAGAATCAGTCAACTTGCGCACTTCTCTCATCCACATCGCCTGTTTTTTGGTTCCAACCAGACTGCCTCGTTCGGCGAGTTTCATGATGACTTTTTCACCACTCGGTAGTGTGATCTCCTGACTGGAAAAATTGTCCAGTGGCCAATTTTCGGTGGGAAATTTATGATAGGTCATGCAAGCGACACGATGCTTGTCCCACATCTTTCTAAAGAATGCGGGGCTATAGCCTTCTCTATCAAACACCAGGATAAAACGACAGGCTTGTTTGTTTTGCTGTAATGCTTGTGCACTCGGTTGATTCGGAATGTCTTTGAGTAATCGGGGGACGATATCTTCTTCCAGCGTTTTTAGTAAGCCCGGATCCACCGTTTTTTCAACGACAAAGAAGGGACGCCCCGTACCATCATTAACCCAGTAGTCGGTGATACCCCGTAAGCAGAGTTTTTCGCGTGAAACATGCCGTTTGGGAAGTTTAGTCAAGTGTCCATGATAGACACGGACATGACCATCTATGTAGAGTGTTCCTGCTGCCTCTGGTTCATTTTCCATCCATTGTCGACTGAGGTCGGCCGCCCAGCTTTCAACTGATTCTGGATCAGACAGTCCTTTTACTTTGGTTCTTAAACAGCGCACTTCGGGAACCCGATCCAGGCCAAGTAGTTTGCCGAATTCACCCGGTGCATGCTCGCGAAGTTGTTCGGCATTTTTGATGCGACATAGTCCCATAAAGGCGAGTAGCAATAGGATATGAAAGGTTTGATAATAACCTGTCAGTTTGCCAAGGTGGTGCTCAATGTCATTTAATAAGCCATTGCTAAGTAACGCGGGCAATGCACATAACACACCGCCTTTAGGAACATCTAAACAGGATTCGAATTCGATTGAGGCTCCCTTTTCCTGCTCACCCAAAGCAGCCTGGATTCGCTCTTCTACTCGAGTGCAGGCCGTACCAAGCACATCGGCTGCATTGGCATCTATAATATCACGGGCTGATTTGGTACTGCCATCATTGGGGTCTATTGATGCGGCAGACTTTTTTTTAAACGTCCATCACTGATCGCCTTGCGAAAGGTATCTGCCCGGATGCCTAATTCTTTAGCGGCTTCGTTAGGCGTCATACCTTGATCCAGATATTCCTGAGCTTGCTGCAAAACCTCAAGCGTAAAGAGTGGTCCTCCCTTGCGAGTCGGGCGAGGTTCAAAAAACGAATCAGCCCCTTTTTCTCGTAGTTGCCTTAATGAGCGCATAACACTACTTTTAGAGACACCAAAGGTTGTAATAATATCGATTGAACGACAGGAACCGGTATTGATGAGTTGAGAGGTGTGAAGTCTAAATAATCTCTTATTGTCAGCCTGGTGAGAATAGATCGGGATACCGCCGAGGAAATAAAACCACTCATCATTTCGGTTATCAACACTGACCTGACCATTTATAATAGTCGTACCCTGAGGAATTATTGGGAGCATGAGTTGCTGCATTAATTGAATACCTCGTATGATATGAGGGCTTAGTTTAACCTAAATGAGTACCATTTTCATTTCTTTAGCTGAAAATATCAATCATTTGACAATAATTCCCTAACCCTTTAATTATATTGCCTAGTTTAAGTTTTAATGGATTTCTTTCAGGATAGCGAATCAAGATGTCTGAAGATAGAGTTTTTTGAAAGTTAATGCAGGTTTTACAAATTCAAAGGCATTCACATGCGTGGGTAAAAATTTCTCTAGGGTATAGTTAATCGCACGTTCATCGCCTAGAGTAAGGTCTATGGTGCCATTATTCAGTTTTTGTAAATTTTGCACACTGAAATTTGCCGGGATTTTAATGAGTCTGCGAGATTTATTGAAGTTTTCGTCGTAAGCGTAATCACGCACCACACCAATCACTAGCCCCTGTAAATCCGCAAGGCCGTGGTACTCGACAGGAGTAGATTTTTTCTTGATAAAGCTGATGGTATTGGTCAGGTAAGGTTTGCTATACATCAAGTTACGTTCACGCTCGGCAGTTTTCCATATTGCACAAGTGGCATCAAATACGCCTATTTCAACTCCCTCCAGAGCACGTTGCCAATTATAAATATGCAAGGTAGGCTGATAGCCTTTTCTTTGTAAAGCTTTATTCACCAGTTCTACCGCCAGACCTTTTTCTGGCAGGGAATCATCAACATAAGGCGGCCATTGGCTGCTAACAATACTGATAGCCTGAGCTGCACAGGTGGAGATGAATAAGTTGAGTAATAGCAGAAGCAGAGCTGGGCGCATAATCATAGGTCTATAAAGGGCTGGAATATGTATCAGAGTTTAGCTCTATTCTAGTATGAATTAAACTCTTCGGCCATTTTACCTGCTTTGGAACTTAGCAACGCGCATGAAATAACTTAAGCAACTGGCTGGTCTTTTTATCCGTCGTCTGCGTTGTAGAAACTGTTACTTAGCTGGCTATGCGTCTGTTTTCCTAGCACGCCTGTGATGCCAGAATCCTGCGTCATACTTGCGGATATTATTAAATCCTCGCTCCTTTGTCATTAAAATTGATAGCCCAGAATCACTCTAATTTGCTCGGTTTTCTGAGAGGATAGTAAATTTTTAATATACGCATACATAAAGTCTACAGTAAGCATGCGCTTGAACTGAAAGCTAAGATAGGTATTGAACTCTTGAGTATGAAAATCATTGGAGTTCCCTGCTTGAAAGTCACCTGCAGCTGCGCCTATCACCAGTTCTTCTATTGGCTGGTAATCTAGGGTCAATAATAAACCCTGAGCATTTGCTCCACTCACCGCATCTAAAGTAGTTTCTTCCATAGATGTAAAAAATGGACCGCCACCGACACTATTCACGGCAGCTGACTGACCGAAGTTTTTGTTATAAGCGGTGGTAAAGGTAAGGCCATAAGCGCTTAACGAGGCAAATACTCCCAACGTATTCGCATCAACTTTACCAATAGACTGTTTGCCTACCGAGCGACCCAGGTCAAATTGCCCACCGATATTATAAGAAAATATATCATTAAATTTATTCTGGTAAGTGATATCAGTAAAGAAAATTTGCTGCACATCTTTAATGTAGTAGTACCAGGCACTGGCACTGATATAACCCTGGTTATATTTCCCCCATGCTAGCCAGGATTGCGAGCCAGTGCCGCCAAAAGCTTCACCTATATCGACAAAATCAGCTGCATTACCATTATTTTCCCAGCCTTTAGCGGTGCGTACAAAACCAGAGCCTAAATAAAACTCATCATCAATATGGTAGTCGACTAAATAAGCTTCAAAGATATTAGGTAATAAGCGTAAATCATCTTCATCCATATGCGGCGAGTTAAAGCGTTGTGGCCCTATATGTACCTGAAAATCTGCATAGGATAAAGTCAGGACAGCTTCGCCCAGAGTGATATAACTATTTTTGTTTGCGTCAAAAAAATCCCCTTGTATCTCGTCTTTATTGCCGCTATTAAAACCAGGATTTATTGCGCTAAAAGCGCTAGCATGTAGTTTGAAATAAGTCCCCCAGGAAACCCCCAGAGCAAACTCTCCTCCCAGGCCATAAGCTTGCTGGTTAGAGACATTTTTCTTGTTGGTTTGAATATACCCACCACGGATATAGCCATTAAAGCCATCATATTTTAAGTCGTGCTTGATGCCTTCTTCGCGTTTCGATGTATTAATATTGTAGGGGCTTCCTGGAGATAAATCTTCTTTGGGCGCTGGGTAAAGGGTTTTAGTCTCAGTGTCTTGATCTACAGCAATAGCAGTCTGTAGCGAGATCAATGTGAGTAACAAGGCATAAAAATAAACCTGCATATTATTCAATATCCGTAGTTAAACGCTAGATTATGTGTAGAGCAGGCTTTAGTCTGCGATAGCAGCAACTGCGCTCAAATAATTGAATTGAATAATAAGAAAATAAGGTTTTACAGCATGAAAAAAATGATAAGTGTTCATAAATAGGTACCTGATTAATGTGCTCACCCGCACAAGTTCGTTAAACCAGAAAACATGAATGTCTTCCGGGGCTATTTCAGGCAGGTCTCCGGGCTGATGAGCGGATGCGATCTAATTCGATCATATCCAAAACCTACACCTTCCCATTCATGTAAGAACAGTGGCTGTCAGTAGATTTTTAACTCAATTACCGTTGCGGGGGCAGCGTTGGTTTTATGTGTGTCATGCACCAACTTCCCTTTTAATCTTGAATAATTCAAGATACCTGAAACAGAAGATACTATACGTTTAAATGCAAATGAGAACAACTCTTACTTGTATCGGTCGTTTTACTGGCATTTGTTTTGGTCTGGGAAATAAACACAAGATGTTAATGTGTGTGTGTGTGTGTGTGTGTGTGTGTGTGTGTGTGTGTGTTGAATCCAACCTTGCTTTAATCTAGCCATTTACAAGATTTTTATTCCCAGGCGCCTTAGTCAACTTGGAAGCGGAATCTTTAGTCCAGCAGGGAAAAGGCGGGACTAAAAAGGCTGTGAAAGTATTGTGCTTTTAGCCTCTGAAGGGGATCAATGCTGTTGACTTAAACGCTCTCTTGCATGAGGGGGTTGGGTGAGGAGAAAAAAATTTTACATTGATAACCCCTCATCCCAACCTTCTCCCTCTGGAGAAGGAGCTTATTATTAAGTCAACAGCATTGTCGGAGGGGATTGAGGAGGGGTCTATAAATATATACATCATTGATATTGCTTAGATTAATATTAAACCCCAAGCCTCCTCTAGTCCCTCCTTAATAAGGCGGGGGATTATACTGAGTATTATCACAGCCTCAAAAAATTTCCCGATTACGTATGACTCTCAGCCATAGTAAAAAAAACATGAATAATCAGCATGTTAACAAACTCGTCATTCCCGAAGTCTTTTATCGGGAATCTATGTTTAAGTTACTAGATTCCTGCTAGAAGCATGCAGGAATGACGAAGTATAGCTGAGGGTTGTGGGTAATTAAGAAAAATTTTGCTTCCGTTACTTGTTGTAGATTTTATTTCGTGTACATTCCTTTATATAAATATTTATTTATGGGATGGGTATGAAATTAGTAACATTTGAACACCAGGGTATTAGTCGCGTAGGTGCTGTTGTGGGTGAATTCGTTGTGGATAGTATGCAGCAAAGCAATATCCCGCAATCCATGCTGGAATTCTTAGCGGCTGGGCAACCTGCCTTAGATGCTCTGCAACAATTAATTACTAGTCAGCAAGCACGCTTGTTAGTCAACGAAGTGAAATTACTGGCACCGGTTCCAAGGCCTGGAAAATTTTTAGGAATAGGTTTGAATTATGCTGATCATATTGCGGAAACAGCTTTGGAAAAACCGCAGTATCCGACTTTCTTTAGTAAAGAAAGTAGTTGTGTCATTGCCGATGGTGATGCGATACATTTACCTAAGGTTTCAGAAAAACTGGATTATGAAGTCGAGCTAGCTTTTGTGATTGGTCAGCGTTGCCGGCATGTGTCTGTGGACAAGGCTCATGAGGTGATTGCTGGATATACCCTGGTTAATGATGTCACCGTGCGCGACTGGCAATTTCGTACCCCGACCTGGATGATAGGGAAGTCTTTTGATACCCATGGACCTATGGGGCCGTGGATAGTGACTGCAGATGGGATTGCAGATCCTCATCAGCTAACATTAAAAACCTGGGTGGATGATGAATTACGTCAATCATCTAATACAAAGCATATGATTTTCAATATTTATCAAATGATTGCCTATTTAAGTCAGGCGATGACTCTGGAGCCAGGTGATGTAATTTCTACCGGAACGCCGAGTGGAGTAGGGGTTAAAATGAAGCCGCGTGGCTATATGAAAGCTGGGCAAGTGGTGAAAATAGAAATTGAAAAGATTGGCTCACTGACTAATCCCGTGATTAATGAGCCTGATGGTTTTATTCTTGCTTCCGTCATTCCAGCATGAGTGTGTGGGGAATGTATTTGCAGCACAAAAATCTTGCTTAAATAAAATTGATTGATTATGATTAATAACGATTAATTTAGCAAGAGGATGGGATATGGAAACTCGCGTTTTAACGGCACGCATTCCGCTACCCCTGGCAGAAAAAGTAGATGACTTGGCGGAACGTATTGACCGGCCTAAAGCCTGGGTTGTAAAGCAGGCTTTAGCTGCCTGGGTAGCCCAGGAAGATGAACGGTACCGCTTAACCCTTGAAGCGTTAGCTGAGGTTGATCAAGGTCTCTTTATTGATCACTCAGAAGTTCAAATGTGGGCAGAGAGTCTCGATACTGAGACGCCGCTACCAATACCGCATGCATAACGTCAAGTGGACCAGTAAAGCACTGTCTGATTTGAACCGGTTGTTTGATTTTTTAGCTCAGGTGATCAGGAAAGCCGCTACTAGAACCGTGCAACCACTAACTAAAGCACCACAGAGGATTATTGAACAACCGCGTATCGGTGAGCAATTGGATGAATTTGACGGTCGAGAAGTTCGCCGCTTGCTAATAGGGCATTACGAAATGAGGTATGAATTGACCCATGATAAGTGTATATATCCTCCGCGTCTGGCATACTCGAGAATTGCGCTGAAGTAGTTGGCGCAATTATTATAAGAAATTGTGTGTAAACTAACACTGTAGAGCAAGGGCTATAACTTAAGTCTTATGATGAAAATATGCGATCCCTTTGCTAGATTACTTTTTACCGCAGCAGCGCTTGAATTTCTTGCCACTGCCACAGGCGCAGGGGGCATTTAGACCCTGATTAAATGAGCCATGGTCTAGTGCAATGGACTTTACCTTGCCATCCTGATAAAGCCAGTTTCCCTGTTGTTTAACAAAGCGGCTGATTTCGTTCATAACACGCTGTTCGCCATCCACAGTGAAATAGGCCTTAAATTCAACAATTCCCTTGTGATCTTTTGCTGCTCCCTTTTTAAGCATCACAATTTCTAGCTGCGTCCATTCACCGGTGTCCTTAGAAAAATCAACTTCGGCAGGACGTGTTGAGGCATCCCAGGTTTTTAATAAATAGTCCGCATTATGCATTGCATAAGCAGTAAAGCGTGAACGCATTAAGGCTTCTGCTGTTAAGGCTTGCGTTTGTTCGGTGTGTAATAATTCACAGCACTGTTGATAGTTTAAAGAGCTGCCACAAAGGCAGTGAGCCGCATCGGTTGACATAAGCTGTCCGTGAATGTTCAAAGAGAGTCTCTATAATAGCAAAACTATTCCTGATTACCCATGACTCTCAGCCATTCTCCGTCATTCCTGCAAGCTTTTAGCAGGAATCTCATGGGTTTAGTGCAGATTCCCGATAAAGCTTGTGCCCACGCTTGACTGGGTAGACTTCGGGAATGACGAGGTTTTTAACATGCTGTTTTTCTAGGTTTATTCTACTGTAGCTGAGAGTTGTACGTAATCAGCATTTAAAGCCTTGCCAGAAAGCCAACCAGGTTCAAGCAACAAAATCATATAAAACAAGTGTTTATATTTTTGTTACTTAAAAGGAAACTATTTGAATTGGGTGAATTCAAGTGACAAGCGCAACGCTATTCATTATAAAACTTCATCAATGACTGCGGTAGATTATCCGCGTAATATAAAAGTTGGCATACAACCTGCTTTATTTACTGCTCAAAGTTCATATTGAAAACATTAATTTGCTATATTATCCCACGGGTTAAATATCATGCAGATTTACGATAGCTGATTTCTAGTGCTTGGTTTTATACCAGAAATGCACTAAAATGATCTGTTGTGTGCGCTATTTTAGTGCGCTATTTCAGGCTAGTGTGTTATCAATGTGAATTTTAGGAGTCAACATAAACGTAGTTTGCGTTTTTGTTAGCAAGATTATATGCACACTCCATAGTCACCCCTCCATATTGTTATTGAAAAATTAAGCGAGTAAAAGAATGAAAGCGGATATTGGGTTAATTGGCCTTGCGGTCATGGGACAGAATTTAGTCCTGAATATGAATGATCACGGATTTAAAGTCGCGGTGCATAATCGTTCGCGAGGAAAAACGGATGATTTTCTAAGTGGTCCCGCCAAAGACACGCAAGTAACCGGTGCTTTTTCTCTGCAGGAATTAGTCGATAGCCTACAAAGCCCGCGTATTGTTATGTTAATGGTGAAAGCGGGTGATGTGGTAGATAGTTATATTGATAAACTAACGCCTTTATTATCAGAGGGCGATATTATTATTGATGGCGGTAACTCTTTATATACCGACTCTAATCGCCGCACAGCGTCATTGGCAGAAAAAAACATCCGCTTTATCGGCACCGGCGTTTCTGGTGGAGAAGAAGGTGCGCGTCACGGGCCTTCAATTATGCCGGGTGGAAATAAATCTGCCTGGGAAATAGTTAAGCCTATCTTGCAAGCCATTTCTGCAAAAGTGGACGGTGAGCCATGTTGTCAGTGGGTGGGTGAAAACGGTGCAGGTCATTATGTGAAAATGGTGCATAACGGTATTGAATATGGCGATATGCAGATTATCTGTGAAGCTTATCAATTACTCTCAGAAGGCTTAGGCTTAAGCGCGGATGAAGTTCAAAGCGTATTTGCAGAATGGAATAAAGGTGTTTTAGATTCTTACTTAATTGAAATTACCACGAATATTCTTGGCTTTAAAGATGAAGATGGTGCGCCATTAGTTGATAAAATTTTAGATACTGCAGGCCAAAAAGGCACCGGAAAATGGACCGGAATTAATGCCCTGGACCTAGGCGCTCCATTAACACTGATTGCAGAATCTGTCTTTGCACGCTGCGTTTCCTCGCAAAAAGAAGAGCGAGTTAAAGCGTCTAAAATCTTGCCACAATCCACTGCAAGCTTTTCTGGCGATAAGCAAGCAATGATTAAGGCCATTGGCGATGCAGTTTATGCAGCAAAAATCGTGTCTTATGCGCAAGGCTTTGGCCTGATGCGAGCAGCAGAAGCAGAGTATGGCTGGAAATTAAACTATGGTGGTATCGCGCTTATGTGGCGTGGTGGTTGTATTATCCGTAGCCAGTTCCTCAATGATATTAAGCAAGCTTATGATAAAAATCCTGAGCTAGATAATTTATTACTGGCTGATTATTTTAAAGATGCCGTTGCTGGCGCCGATCAAGGTTGGCGTGAAGCTATTATATTGGGCGTACAATTAGGCGTACCAACACCCGCATTTTCTTCTGCACTGGCTTATTATGATAGTTATCGTAGTGCTCGTTTACCTGCGAACCTGTTACAGGCGCAACGCGATTACTTTGGCGCGCATACCTATGAGCGCATAGATAAGCCGCGTGGTGAATTCTTTCATACCGACTGGACAGGCACGGGCGGAAATATGGCATCAACGACTTATAACGCGTAAATAAAGCACTTAACCTAACGAGAAAATACTTTAGGAACGATCGGTTTATTATCAGTCGCGGTTAAAGATCGCTCCTACTGCATTCTCAAATAAGAGGAATTTCTGATGGGCCCAGCTGTCGAAGCTAGCACTATGTCTGCTGATGAATATCTTGCCTGGGAGGAATTGCAAGAAGAGAAGCATGAATATTATCATGGTGAAATTTTTGCCATGGGAGGGGCGCGGCGTGAGCATGTGCAGGTCGCAGGCAATGTTTTTGCGGCTTTAAAACAGCATTTACGCGGCACACCCTGTCGAGCTTATATGTCTGATATGAAATTGCACATTGGGGCTATGGACGCATTTTATTATCCTGATGTCTTAGTTTCATGTAATAAAAATGACCATCAGGCTGATCAATTCTTATCATTTCCTAGTCTAATTGTAGAAGTGTTATCGGATTCTACAGAAGCTTATGATCGAGGTGCCAAGTTTACAGCTTACCGGCAGATAGCCAGCCTTAAAGAGTATGTCTTGGTCGATATTAAAACCCGTACTGTCGAATTTTTTCGCCGTACTGCGGACAATGATTGGCTGCTACATGTTTATACTTCTGAGGATGTATGTGATTTTGTGAGCTTAGATGTCTCTATTGAGATGACTGATATTTTTGAGGATATTGTTGATGAGCAACAATAGCCTGACTTATTTATTATTAAAACAAATTAAAGGAATCTACAGTGAAAACTGATCCCTGTACTTATGTTATTTTTGGCGCAACGGGAAATTTATCGCGCATTAAATTAGTGCCAGCGCTTTATCATCTGGATATTGAGAACCGCCTGGATAAAGACACCAAAATTATAGCCATCGGCCGCCGCCCCTGGGATAACGATAAATGGCTATCTGAAGTGCGTATTATGCTGGAAGAGAAGGCGCGTGGCGGTGTTGATGAAAAAGTATTCCAGCGCTTTATTGGCCGTTTTCAATATCATAAAGGCGACTTGCAGCAAGCGGAGTGTTATAGCAGCCTGGCAACTTTACTGAGTGATACGGAACGATTCCCACAGAATATTGCCTTTTACCTGGCGATTAATCCTGAAGATTTTAGCTCGGTTATTGAGCGCTTGAGTGTTCCGAATTTATTAGAAGAAAAACACTTCTGGCGCAGAGTGGTTATTGAAAAGCCCTTTGGTACCGACCTGGAAAGCTCACGTTCATTACAAAATAAAATCAGCAAATATCTACGTGAAGAGCAGATTTATCGTATCGACCATTACCTAGGTAAAGGGATGGTACAAAACGTACTGGTTTTCCGCTTTGCTAATGCGATGCTGGAGCCTTTATGGAACCGTAATTATATTGATCACATTCAAATTACGCATTCAGAGAAATTAGGTATAGGTACTCGTGGCGCTTATTATGACCATACGGGTGCGATGCGCGATATGCTACAAAGTCATTTATTGCAGTTACTGACTTTAGTGGCGATGGAACCGCCTGTTTCCATGAATGCAGAGGACTTGCGCGATGAAAAAGTAAAAGTACTTAAATCGATACGCCCGATTCCTGAAGAAGCCGTTAATGCCCAGTCATTTCGTGCCCAATATGCACCCGGTACCATAGATGGTGAAGATGCAAATGGCTATTTGCAGGAAGAGGGTATTCCTCAAAGTAGCGTGACAGAAACCTATGCAGCCATGAAGCTATATATAGATAACTGGCGCTGGCGTGGTGTTCCTATCTATTTGCGCACCGGAAAGCGCATGGAAAAAACTCAATCCAGTATTTCCATTTGTTTTAGACATGCACCGTCACAGTTGTTTAAAAATACCATGGCAGAAAAAATTAGTCAGAATTGGTTGCTCTTAGGCATACAACCTGAAGAATGTATTCGTATGGAAATGACAGTAAAAGAGCCTGGTCTGGAAATGAAAACCCGTATAAGTAATCTAGATGCGAGCTTTCGTAATGAAGATGAGCAGCCTTCAGATGCTTATGAAGACCTGTTACTGGATGTGATTGAAGGCGATCGTTCATTATTTTTGCGTTACGATGAAGTTGAATATGCGTGGAAAATTGTCGAACCGATTCTTAATAAATGGGCGGTTGAGCGTGATTATATCGAAACCTACCCGGCAGGCTCGTGGGGGCCAAATGAGCGTCGCTTGTTTGACAAAGACAGTCAGCATTGGCGTAATACTTTGCGGGTGGAGAAATGACACAAGTTGTAAACTGGAAGCCGTATGATTCAATTGATCAGTTAGCAGAAGCGGTATGTCAGCGTGTATTAGACGCAGGAGACAAAGCTATTAAAGCGCATGATGCCTTTAAGCTGGTTTTAGCAGGCGGCACTGCCCCGGTGAAAGCCTATCAACTATTGGCGACTCAGCAGGCCGAGTGGAGCAAGTGGCATATTTACTATGGTGATGAGCGTTGCTTGCCGATTGATGACAGCGAACGTAATAGTCTGGAAGCTGAGCAAAAATGGCTGGACAAAGTAGGCATTCCTAGCGCACAGATTCACCGTATACCGGCTGAACTCGGTGCTGAAGCGGGTGCCGAACAATATGCCAAAGATGTTGCTGAGGCGGGTAAATTCGATTTAGTCTTGTTGGGCATGGGAGAAGACGGTCATACTGCCAGCTTATTTCCCGGGCATGTACACAATGTTGATGAGTTGACACATGCGGTACATAATTCGCCTAAACCCCCGTCTGACCGAGTAACAATCAGTGCTAAAGCTTTGAGCAATACAGAGGAACTTATCTTTATTGTCTCTGGTGATAAGCATGATGCGCTGGCTGCATGGAAAAATCAGCAAGATCTACCAGTAACACATCTATGTCCCGTATCGGATGTGGATGTGTTATTGAGTGTTTAATACAATGTAAAAACCCAAGGTAGAGTGGTGTTTTAGCCTGCTGCTATGATAGCCAGCGGGCTAAAGCACCGCCCTACTTCTATTTCTGTACATGCTTGTGTGTGACAGTATCATTAAAATTTTATTTAAATAATAAAAATAACTCTGAAAAAAGGAGACCATCAATGAAAGCTTGTGAATCATCTACAACCCAGGAAGAACACCGCGTCAATATAGGGCGCAACCATAGAAATATCGCCCCATGGCGCCGCGGAGTAGGCCTGGCATTGGTTTATTTGCCCATCCTCACCTGGCCCTTTGTAATTACCAGTGCGCTTTTATCCTACTACCATTTAAAAATGGTCGGTGCTGAAAACCTCAAAACCCTATTTGATTTCTTGCCAAAAAGGGAAACTCACCGCTATAAATTTAAAAATCAGATTACCATGGATGCCAGCTTTTTCTTGAGCCTGGCACAAACCCGTCTATACTGGATTTTAAACTGTACTTGGTACTGCCCGGTAAGTGTCGGTTTATTTGAGTGGCATGCATACCTGGTAAAGCTAATTGAAAACTGGTGGTGTCCCTTTAACCATGGTAGAAAAGAAGGCTACGATAATGCCAAGATAGACCAATCGTTCTGGCATATATACCCGGAAGATACTAAAAAATTGCACAAAGATGATCTGGAAAACCCAATCTGGAATGATACATGTAGCCAGTGTAAAGGTGGAGAAAGCGAATAGTAAACTCACTTTACTGGCTGTCTTTAGATAAGGGAAGACTTGATTTTATATAGGAATAACAAGCATGAGTAATTGCTGTAGTGATCAGAATTAAGCGTGTTTTATAGGATGCGTTTCGTTCCTCAACACATCCTATGTCATTAACATAATGACTGGGGCTAATAGCCTTTTATCGACTATCAATGATACAACTTATTATTACCGGCGGCACTCTAGACAAGCGCTACAACGAGCTAAATGGCGAATTATATTTCCCGGAAACACATTTGCCGGCCATGCTTAAACAGGCACGGTGTAGCGTAGAGATAGATATTCAACAACTCATGCTAAAAGACAGCCTGGAAATGACCGAGTCTGACCGGGACGGGATAAAGCAAAGCTGTATAGCAACTAACGCACAGCAAATCATCATCACCCATGGTACAGATACCCTGGTAGAAACAGCAAAACACCTGTCTTTATCAATAAAAGACAAAACCATCGTGCTAGTCGGAGCAATGGTACCTCATGCAATAAAGCAGTCAGATGCTTTATTTAATCTAGGCGGCGCTATAACAGCCGTGCAGCTTTTACCCGTAGGTATTTATATCACTATGAACGGCAAAATATTTGATTGGGACAAAGTCGTAAAGGATAAGCAACGCGGAGAATTTAAAGCAATATAGGATGTGATGAGGCATATATTGTCAAAGTCTCTGTTAATAGCTCCTTCTCCCTCAGGGAGAAGGCTGGGATGAGGGGGAGTATTTTCCAATTAACAAATGAGTCTGAACAGAGCCTTTAGTCCACCCCTAAAAGCAGGCTTTTTTCTGTTCATTTATTTGTTTAAATAATCGCTTTTTAGCGAGGTTCATTTTGTCAGCTGCTTGATTGTCACTTACCTTGTAAGCCTCGTTATCAAGCATCTTAAAAGTTAGCGTATCTTTTAGGTAATCTTCACTCCGATCCAGTGATTTCAACTTTTCATAAGGCGTCATCATTTTATCATAGTGATATTGTTTTCTTTCTTTTCCCTTTTCATCGGTAAGGGTCGTTGGGAAATAGCAAGGACGATGATAGTTAATAAAGGGAATGAGGTGCTCTCTATTAAAAACATTAAGTTCATCAGCCCAATGCTGCTCTATATGACTATAACCAAAGATTTTACGCACGACTGAGGCATTTTTACTTCCCGCTAATGCATTATCATTGCTGTGCCTTGACCGTGACTTAGTGTGCTCAATATTGAGCTTGTTAAGCAGTTCAGCCACTTTGTGATTGATGTATTCGGAGCCATTATCCGCATGAAAACCCCTCATATTAAAGGGAAAAGTTTCAAGCATTTCGGTCAAAATGGGTAGCAAAAATTGTTCACTAATCCGCTCGCAAGATAAGACGACTTCATATTGAGTTACTTCATCGACGGCATTAATATGGTACACGCCTTTTATACCATCCTGATCGCCCTGACGTACCGTATCTATACGGATATAGCCAGGCTTACCTTCTGCTTTTGGTTTACGTCTTTCGCCAATGGCAACCTTCCTAGACTTGGTTTTATCAAAGGTTCTTCGTTGCTTCTGATAGCCCGCAGAGTGCCGTAAATTATAGAGATGTGAGACTGAAATATTGGCAATATTTTGATAGTCATCTTCATTAAAAATGCAGTAGGCTCGTTCACAAAGCTTTTTAATAACGGCGCCGCTTGGTGTGTCATATCGCTCATCCATTTCTGCTAATAACGCGACATCGGTTGCGCCGTATTTCTGTTTGAATCCTAGGGGCTTATGTACTTTATTGAGCTGCACAACACCTGTCTTTAGGTATTGGTTAATCAGTCGTGTTAGTTGCTGCCGAGAATAATCGGTTACTTGCAGTAAAAACCGAATCACAACCCCTTTTTGCCGTTTAGTGATGGCTCGGTAGTGAAACTGTTTTAAGGTAGATTGAATAAAGGCATAGCGCTCTTCCTTTTTACCTGGCAGGCTAAAGGCAACCGCTTGTGACCCCTCCAAAAATGATTGTAATTCTTCCGTATTTTTTAGTGCTTTAAGATTCATGATGGCTTTCATTCCTTCATCATGAACAGATTATCTGGTTTTGTCAGTTTAGACTCATTCTATATTAGAATACGAGGTTACTTTCAGACTCATTTCGTATTGGAGAAGGCTGGGGGGCGAAAATCCTGCCCAAATATTGGACGATTATTTATTTCCAAGTGCCTCAGAACATATTGCAGGGTTTTATTGTGATAACGCTTGTGCTCCCTATTCACTGCCAACTGACCCAAGCGATATATTCAAGAAAAAATAAAAGGTGCTAAAATTCAAATTATCAGAGGTATCTTAAAATGATAGCAAACTTAAATACATTGCCACTTGATGAAAAAATTCAGTTAGTTGAAGACTTATGGGATAGCATTGCAGCAGAAAAAGCAGTTCTACCGATTACAAAAGAACAAAAGATAGAACTCAACTCTCGGTTAGAAGCTTACGCCCTTGATAACAATAAAGGAAGAGAGGCAAAGTTTGTATTTGCCGATATTAGAAGGAAGCTGTGAGTTATATAATAACGTATCGACCAGAAGCAGAATTGGATATTGAAGAAACAGCTAAATGGTATGAAACACAAAGAGTTGATTTAGGTTTTGAGTTCATAAACCTAGAAAAATCAGTTGCTCACGTTTTCTAGCGCAAGTTATTGATTCCACAGCACTTCCAAAAAATGTCCGCTTAACCTATGGGTGAAGCTAAAATTTTTTGAAAGTGTTATTTTAACTCAATATCTTGCACTATAAATTCGCGCTCAACTGATTTTTCTAGGATAAACGAAGTTGAGAAAAAGGGAGAAATTATTGAAGCAAATCCCTTTCAGTACGAAAAAGTTCATAAATCATTACATAGGGCAGTATTAGAACGTTTTCCATTTAATGTGTTTTATATGATTGAGGGGGAATCTGTAATTATTGTTGCAGTTATGCATGGAAGCTGCCACCCTAAAAAATGGCAAAAACGGGCTTAAAAATAAACTGCAGGCAATAGAAGTATACAAGAAGTGAAATCAAAGGATGTTTTCAGCAGAGAAAGTTTCATTTCTCAGCGCTATTAGCGAATGATAGTTCGCCATGAACCTCCCAGGTTTTTGCTAGATGCAAAAACAAGCCCCCTTTTGCCCTTCGCGCATGATGCGTATCCTATCATCAACACATCCTGTACAGCTTGACAGCCGTTATCTAAATGCATAATATGAATGCACTTTGAGACTATTTGTGAGGAAAAGAAGATTATGAGTTCACTTTCGGTTCGAGGTATTGATGATGAGCTTTCAGAGCGATTAAAACAATTAGCTCTTGAAGAAAAAAAAGTGTCAATTCTGTTGTTATTGACGTATTAAAGCAGCACTTGGGCATAATTAAAAGCAAAAAATTTACACAAAGTTTTCATGACTTAGATCAGCTTTTTGGTAGTTGGGATCAGGAACAGTTTAATACTGTTCAGGGTGCGGTTGATGCTGAGCGGCACATTGATGCTGAACTCTGGAAATGAATAAAGTATTAATTGATACCAATATCTACTCTTACCTGATTACGTATGGCTCTCAGCCATAGTAAAATTAAGGCTATGTCTGCATTAGCTGTTGGTAAGACTTAAAGGCCAATGATTACGGGCATTTATCTTTTGCTATGACTACCTAAAAACAATAACTTAGGTGATCACCAACACTTAATGAGTACATAGCCAAAATTAAACATGAATAATCAGCATATTAACAACCCCGTCATTCCTGGTGCGGCAAGCGAAGCTTGTCATTTCTTGCAAGGTGAAAGTCCTTGTCTGGAGAAGCTATTGTATTAGTTTCATAAGGTTTAACCAACCACCAGTATCGAGTGTTGCGTCTTCGGCGGAGCGTTGTTAGCGGTTACGACTGCTGCAAAAGCGAACAATGGAGACGAAGCGTACACAGAGAACTGCATAGGTCACAGGGGATACGCATATCCCTGAAGCTGTTTTTAGCATCGTTAGACGATAAAAAGCAAATGGCGACGTTTTCGGGAAAACGGAAGCCTATACAAAGGAATCGTAAAGGTGAGATTCTGGAGGATTTGCCGGTGTTGTAAGGCGTGACATGTGCAGAGAGAAGTGACAGAGAACTTGCAAGGCCCATACGGCTCCTGAATGATTAATAACAGGTAAGCCTGCCCAACCAAAAGAAGGGTGGCTGAAGGTTGTATGGGGGTCAGATTCACTCATAGTACTCGGAGCGTGGGAAAGCTACGTACAGGGGGAAGGGGTGAACTGAACTGCGTAGCCTGCAAAGGCAACTTTACCCAGACATGAAGGACTGGACTAATGAAGCAAACCTCCCTGCAGGGGATAGCAAACAAAGCGACACAGGATAAAACTTACCGATTTCGGAATTTATTTGGCATGTTAACCGTTGGTTACTTGTTTTGGTGTTGGGATTTTATCAACCGAAAAGCAAGCGCGGGAGTGGATAGAATTGATGCGCAAGCATACGAAGAAAATCTACTACCGAATATTGAGCAACTGGTAAAGCAAGTCAAAGAAAATACTTATCGGGCTAAGTTGGTTCTTAGAAAATACATTCCCAAAACGAACGGCAAGTTACGTCGACTAGGGATCCCGGTCATCGCGGACAAACTCCTGCAAAGGGAAGTAGCCAAGATACTGGAAGCCATCTGGATTGTGCGTCAGAACTACTTTCAAAAAGCACGCCCAGTAATTTGCTTCCTGCGGCACCCGCAACGGCAACAATCACTAAAGCTACCATTATTTCAATCAAACCAAAACCTTGTTTACTTTTAATATTCATGACTATACCTATTGTGTTTAGGTGGGTTAAAAATCACGCCATGTTCCAGCAACGCGTGCAATATCCTTAAATGCATCAGAAGTCTCGTCAATACCTCCTGTACCGTAGATAGCGTCAAAAATCCGTTTTTGATAGACAATGTCAAATGATCCATTAGTTAGTATTTTTAATGGTTTATCAGAGATCAGCGCACCATACACGGCCCCATTACCATTTCCTGTAACTTCAAGGTCTATTACATTTTCTTTAGCGAAAATAAATACAACACCGAAAATTTTACCACCAGTAATAGTTAAGTTACCATGCACAATTAATAGAACGGGTGCGACCACACTAGCTATATCATTTTTAAGGTCACAATCTCCTTCAATCCAAATATTACCAGTGGTGTTTGTGTTAAGATCGTTACAATTGTTATATAAGCCACCATTAGCAGCAATCTCACCTTTCTTGGTTTCCCACTCGGGGCCAGGAGTCCCCGTTACATACGCAAACATATCATCTGGAAAACCAATTTCATCTATATCAGAATTAGGGGCAATACCACTACCATCACTATATCCACTACTCGTTGAAATTGTGTCATATCCTGGAGTACTATTACCATTAGGGTTGTCATCATCAACAGTATTAGAAATACGTTCATTATCAAGACAAAAACATTTGTTGGGGTCGCAAACTTGATAGGGGTTATTGACTGGATCTAGCATATCATCACTATCAAGGTACTCATGCATATGACAAGTTCCCGCACTATTATTACCCAGTGTAATTGTTTCACTAGTCCACATACTTAGTGGGATACCGGCTCCGCCACCATTAGGATTAACAACGATCTCCATGCTACCTGACACATCAATAGGGCCATCAACAATCAATGGGACGTCGGGGCCATCACCGGCATTATTAAGTTTATAATAGCCTAGCATTTGCCGAACAATTGCCTCGCCAGAGCCGTCAGCGGAAGTCCCGGTCGATATAACCTCAACTAAGGCGTTTGCTTTTTCTACGCGGGTTATTTCAAAAAAATAGCTTGCCCCTCCAGTGAGTACTGATTTTGGCGTTTTAAGATAGTATGCCACTGGAGGATCCTCAGCCGCTGCTGCTGTAATAATGGATGCATTTTTTTTCACATAACGTATTGCATCTTCCAGCCCTGCTTCAGCTGCAGCAAAAGCCTCTTTATAGCGGGCATCATTCGCTGAAGTTTTTTGCTCCATAATGCCAACCTGACTTGCAAAGATACCGATAAAAATAGCAAGAAACCCTAATATTACGGCTACTAACAGTGTTGCTGCGCCATTATTGCGACTATGCAGGGAAGTTGTGCCTTTATTATTTGTTTTCATTTTTAGCTCCTTTATGCAGGACTAATATTGTAATTATGGCTCTAAAAAGTCATTGCGGATACGAACAAATTCAACGAGATCCCGTTTGACCGAGGAATCTTTAACGAGTTCGCCTGTTAAGCGTATTTCCAATAGCCTGATTTGTGTGCCATCATAGCTTGCTGGAAACAAGTCGATAATTTGGAAGTTTGTGATATTAACTACTGAATCATCTGTGATACCTTGCCATCCGTCCATATCTGGACAAGTTTTATCAGCTACTTTCGTTTTGATCGCGTTGTCCTTTAAGCCAATACCAAATAACTCTGAATTGCCGTTATGTGCTCCATCGCCTGATAAATCATAAGTAAATTCTATGCAAGTATAGGTACAATCATCTGCAACAGGATCACATGCAGGAGTGCCGGTAATTTGTCCTGCTTGGTTAAAAGGGTTCGATGACGTCAATGGTGGGGGGTCCCCCTTTGCAAGTGCTGCTGCAGCAGCATTTGCATAATTCCATGAACCGGCTCTCCTTAGGTCCCTAACCATAAAAGACATGGCACCGCGCAATTCTTGATTTAACTTAATCGCATTGAGGACATCTCTATTAGAATTTGCTATCGCCAAAAAAATTGTGATCGCTCCTGCAGTCACTACCATTCCAAAGGCTGATGCAATCATAAGCTCAACCAAATTGAACCCCGACTCTGTAGTTATTTTTCTTCTTCTTCTTCTTCTTATGGTAAGCATTGCTTATACCCTCCCCATAATGACTCTCCAATAGGAACACAATAACTGACTTTCCCAAAGCCAGAGGTTTTAATTCTAATGGTATATGGACCGTTATTAATGGTTACACCATTGCTAGTTACAGTTGCCCTAATTGGGTTAAATGAAAAGGCATTTGCGGGTTCGGCAGCTAACTGCACATTAGAAAAATGAGTGCTACTAATAACTTTTTGTATTGCCGTTCCATTTTCAGTGATCGTGCACGCTGCGGCATCAGCAATGCAGTCACAAGCAATTGCTTCATCAGTAATGCCGTAACACCAAACTGTATTCGATGTTCTTTTAAAGCTTAACTCAACTGATTTATTTTCCTTTACCGACTGCATTTTTGCATATTGAAGGCTTGCATGTATAGCCTCTGCAACAGTTTTTAAACGATAACGTTGTATCATTTCTATAAAAGACGGCGCAGCGATAGACGCTAGAATTCCTGCTATAGCCACTGTAATCATTAGTTCAGTTAGGGTAAAAGCTAGCCCGTATTTTTTGTTCATTTCCTTTAACCTGAGGTATTTTTATTATTAGGATGCTTCTGTATATAGTTATTCATAGCACGGTTTTATATATATTACCGTTAACTGGTTCTCATATTATACTTATCATCATCTTTTAATAAGGTAACACTATGTTATGCTTGCAATAGTATTTCATCTCATTTAAAGGCTATTTCCATGAAAAAACCACTGAGTCAAGGCTTTACACTAGTTGAACTGATGATTGTTGTTGCCATCATTGGGGTTTTAGGTAGTATTGCATATCCCTCCTATATGGACTATGTTTTACGTGCTAAGCGAGGGGATGCTAAGGTGGCGCTACTAGGTGCGCAATTAGCACAAGAAAAATACAGAGCTAATAATTCCACTTACGGTACTACACTTGAACTTATTGGTGTTATCGCTACTTCTCCCGAGGGGAATTACAATATTGCTATCGTTGGGGGGGCTGATGCTACAACTTACCTTATAACGGCTGATCCAACATTTACCGACTCAGATTGTGGTGTTTATGCTGTCAACCAAGATGGGAAAATCATCGATAATGATAGTTACGCTGATACTGGTTGCTGGAGTCGATAGAATCAAACCCATTGTGTGTTCATGTCTCAACAGATCCCATATGAGTACGTTGTTTTTTATGATAAAAATAATCGGGTAGTTAGTCAATTAATATAACTTGCTTATCTACAAACTGCTGTATCGCTTCTATAGCTGAATTTTCCAGTGACTCAGCGGAATCATCAGGCAGGATTTGAGATAGACAGTCTGCAATGCTAATCGCTTGTTGTTCTTGTAGTGTATGCAGTAAAAAATAACTCATCTGTGCAAGTTCGATAAAATTCACCTGGTCTTCCTGGTTGCGATATACGGCAAGATAACTGGGGTGCTCTGGCGCTTGTAGGGGCAGATAATCTGGCGATATTTTATGCACTGGGAATTGATAAGCCAATACCCAGGCTAAGGGTGAGATACTGAGTGTTTGTGTTAAATCGCTTATTTGATTTATTTTCGGTTCAACTATGTCTTCCTGAGCAATTGATAGTGCCATTTCTACCCATTCATAATGCGCAAGCTCTAGCATAAACGGGTAATCATTTGCGCCAGCAACTCTTTCCTGTTGCAGATAAACAATAAATTCTTCAGGAATTTCCGAAAA
The DNA here is from genome assembly GCF_965251085.1 of Methyloprofundus sp. Taxonomy (NCBI): domain Bacteria; kingdom Pseudomonadati; phylum Pseudomonadota; class Gammaproteobacteria; order Methylococcales; family Methylococcaceae; genus Methyloprofundus; species Methyloprofundus sp. The sequence continues at coordinate 184,524 of NZ_OZ252594.1, forward strand.
ATACGGTGTTGTGCTGGGGTGATTGGCAAAAAAATCTTGCGCTAGTTGTTGCCATTGGCTGTCGCTGGTTATTTTGCGTAATACCGGGAAGTTGCTGGATAAAAAACTCTCAACATTATTAAAGCATAGCTCGCGATACATTTGCATGCGCTCCGGCTTGATACCTTCTGGACATGGCTGAGTGTCGGGGTTGCGGATATAAGATGTAAACTCCGCCTGTGTGGCTTTAAAGTCTACTTTATGCTGAGAGCTGTTCATTATGTGTCTGCCATGCGTTTTGTATCGATTGGATAGTGCCAACTTCTCGTTCTAGTTCGGCCACGCTGGGGATATTGAAATCTCTTTCTAATAGTGTCGGAAACACTCCATACAGTTCGTAGGCTTTGCCTAGTAATTGCCATACAGGGTCGATAACCTCTGCTCCATGGGTATCGACAAGAAAGTCCTCGGCTTCTACATAATGCCCTGCGATATGCGCATAACTGATACGCTGCGCGGGAATAGCTTGTAAAAATTCTTCGGCATCGTAGTTATGGTTAATGCTATTGACATAAGTATTGTTAATATCTAATAGCACATCACAATCCGCTTCTGCCACGACGGCATTAAAAAAATCAATTTCAGTCATTTCCTGACCAGGAGCGGCGTAATAGGAAGCGTTTTCGATGGCGATTTTTTGTTCCAGAATATCCTGTACGCGCTGTATACGCTTTGCGACATGATGCACTGCTTCCTCGGTGAATGGAATAGGCATTAAATCGTAGAGGTGTCCTTCGTGGCTACAGTAGCTTAAGTGTTCGCTATAAAATTTGATTTTATGTAGACACATAAAGTCTTTTAAGTTTTTAACAAAATCTTCGTCTAGCGGATCTGTGCTGCCGATGGAAAGTGATAAACCATGACAGACAAAAGGGTAGCGTTCGGTCATGGCGCGAAATTGTTTGCCGAGTCTTCCACCTAGAGGCATCCAGTTTTCTGGTGCTATTTCATAAAAGCTGACATTTTTGATAGGGGTCGTTAGTGCCTGATCTATAAATGACCTGCGTAAACCAAGGCCTGCGTCATGTACCAGGTTTTGTGTGTGTTGCATGATTTTCCCCGATGATGGTTGTGAGGCCAAGCTGCACCTCAATGCTGTTGACTTAAGCCCTCTCTTGCTGGAGAGGGTTGGGTGAGGAGAATAAAATCAAGCCTTTATAATCCCCTCATCCCAGCCTTCTCCCTCTGGAGAAGGCGTTTATTCTTAAGTGAACAGCATTGAGGCTGCACCTATGAGTAGACTAATCAAATATAGCTGGTAGGGCGTGGCTTTAGCCAGCAAAGGGCGTACCTTATAAAAACGGGCTAAAGCCACGCCCTACAATTTTTTTTTATGATTATAGCTTTTCCCGATTGAAAAGGCAGGCTTATTTATTGCTATGTTTATGTGTTAAAATACACGGTTAATTAATTCATCAGTGATAAACGTTTTCGTATAGCTCATGCAAAGTCAATTTAATACAGATAATTTAAGAATTCGGGAGACCAAAGAGGTTATGGCCCCGATTCAAACTCATGAAGAGTTACCGTTAACCGAAGTAACTGCTAAAACAACGACTGATGCCCGGGCAGCAGTGCATGATATTTTAACCGATCAGGATGATCGTTTGTTGGTGATCGTAGGTCCCTGCTCTATACATGATACCAAGGCGGCGCTTGAATATGCGCAAAAGCTGAAGGGCCTTAAAGAAGAGCTAAGGCAGGATTTGCATATTATTATGCGCGTTTATTTTGAAAAGCCACGTACTACAGTGGGCTGGAAAGGCTTGATTAATGATCCTGATTTAGATGATAGCTTTAATATCAATAAAGGCCTGCGTGTTGCGCGTAAGCTATTGCTGGACTTAAACTCACTGGGCATACCCGCTGCCACTGAATATCTAGATTTGATTACCCCGCAATATATCTCTGACTTGATAGCCTGGGGGGCGATTGGCGCGCGAACTACAGAAAGTCAGTGTCATAGAGAATTGGCCTCGGGTTTATCCTGCCCGGTAGGTTTTAAAAATGCCACCGATGGAACTATTGCGATTGCCAATGATGCAATAAAAGCAGCAATGCAGCCGCATCACTTTTTATCCGTTACCAGCGCAGGGCATTCTGCGATATTCTCAACCACTGGCAATGAAGATGCGCATATCATTTTACGCGGGGGTAGTGACGGGCCTAATTATGATGCTGTGAGTGTTGATAAAGTGGCGCAGAGTATGCAAAAAGCGGATTTAAAAGCTAATATCATGATTGATTTAAGCCATGCGAACAGTCTGAAACAATGCCAGCGGCAATTGTTGGTCGCTGAAGATGTGGCGGAGCAAATTGCAGGGGGAGATCAGCGCATTATGGGCGTGATGATAGAAAGCCATTTGAAATCAGGACGCCAGGATATTGTACCCGGACAAGCGCTGGTTTATGGGCAAAGCATTACTGATGGCTGTATAGATTGGGCTGATACCGAGGTTTTACTGCAGAATCTAGCGCATGCAGTACAAAAAAGACGCACTGTAAAAAACTAACAGGAACAAAACAATGAATGTTTATGTAAATGGCGAATCCAGGCAATATACAGAGTGTATTACCGTAGCAGAAGTTGTCGGCGATTTAGGTTTAGCCAATAAGCGTATAGCTGTTGAATTGAATAAAGAAATTTTACCCTTTGATCAATATGCAGAAACTAAGGTTAAAGCAGAGGACGTGCTGGAAGTAGTGCAGGCAATTGGGGGTGGGCAGGAAGATAGCTTTAGTATTGCCGGGCAACAATACAAATCACGCCTATTAGTCGGTACAGGTAAGTATAAGGATATGCAGGAAACTCGTCTGGCAATTGAAGAGAGCGGTGCTGAAATAGTCACCGTTGCTATTAGGCGAACCAATATAGGTCAGAATCCAGGCGAGCCAAATTTATTAGAAGTGATTTCACCTGATAAATATACTATTTTACCCAATACCGCAGGTTGCTTTACCGCTGATGAAGCAGTTAGAACCTGTCGGTTGGCGCGTGAATTACTGAATGGGCATAAGCTGGTTAAGCTGGAAGTATTGGCAGATCAAAAAACCTTATTACCAGAGATAGTTGAGACTCTGGCGGCTGCTGAATTACTGGTTAAAGATGGCTTTGATGTTATGGTTTATACCAATGATGACCCAATTATAGCTAAGCGTCTTGAAAAAATAGGCTGTGTTGCTGTCATGCCGCTTGCAGCTCCTATAGGGTCAGGTTTGGGGGTGCAAAATCCGTATAATATTCTGACCATTGTAGAGAATGCCAATGTACCCATTTTAGTTGATGCGGGTGTGGGCACAGCTTCAGATGCAGCCGTTGCAATGGAATTGGGTTGTGATGGTGTATTGATGAATACCGCTATTGCAGCAGCTCAGAATCCGGTATTAATGGCCTCAGCGATGAAAAAAGGTATTCAGGCCGGGCGTGAAGCCTACATGGCTGGGCGGATGCCAAGAAAACGTTTTGCTTCGGCCTCTTCTCCTTTAGATGGATTGATTAGGTAAGCTGTGCAGTTAGAGGAACAGGATGCACCAAGAATAAAGAGTTTTATTCGCCGGATTGGGCGCATGACGGCAGCTCAAAAACAGGCGCTGGATACACTCTGGGGAAAGTACTGTCTGGATCATGAAGCGAGCTGTGATTTTGCCACAATTTTTGGGCGTAGTGCGCCGGTAATTTTGGAGATTGGCTTTGGTAATGGTGAAAGTCTTGCGAAAACCGCAGTAGAAAATCCAGATCAGGACTATATTGGTATAGAAGTACATAAGCCTGGAGTGGGCAATTTATTGGCGCAACTGGAAAGGCAGGACATTTCTAATGTTAGAATTTTTTATCATGACGCGATTGAGATTTTAGAGAAATGTATTCCAGCGCATAGTTTATCAGCTGTACACTTATTCTTTCCTGATCCATGGCACAAAAGAAAGCACCATAAAAGGCGTATAGTGCGGCCCAGCTTTGTGCATTTAATTGCCCAGAAATTAGTTGCTGGAGGTTATTTTCATGCGGCAACGGACTGGCAGCATTATGCCCAGCATATTTTGAAAATATTAAACGGTGCTGAGTTTTTTACTAATCAAAGTTTCACTCAGGATTATTGTCCCAGGCCTGATTATCGACCCTTAACAAAATTTGAACAACGAGGTTTGCGTTTAGGGCACGGCGTTTGGGATTTGATCTTTAAGCGGCGCTAAGCAGCGAGAATTTAATAATACCCGAGACTAACTTGTTCCTGCCTACACAGGAATGACGTTTCTTTTGACTCCACAGTCGCGTAGCCTGCTATGCGTCTATTGCTACAGCACTAATGACAAACAAAAATCCAGCCCAAATATTGGACGCTTATTTATTTTCAGGTGCCTAAGGTATTTATAGATTACAATTTGTTTTTACTGCAGACTAAATTAATTAGTTTATCCGCTAGACGACTAGCTGTTATAAAGGCATAAGATGAATGAAACTTAAGGCTCAGCTACATGAATATGCGCAATGGCGAGATGATATTGCTCAGGCAATTGAAAGCTATCTTAATTGGAGAGAGCGGTATGATCTAGCCGATACTCAAAGTAAAGAAGCATTAAATAATGTGCTTAATGCACTTAATAGCGAACGTATTATCCTGGGTTTTGCTGCTGAAAATTCGCGAGATAAAATAGAATTAATTAATGCCTTGTTTTTCGCAGAAACAGAGCAAGGATTGCTGCCGCTGCCGATAGATCACATGGCGACGTGTGCTACGGAATTGTTTTATGATGGGTCTGCGAATTATATACGATTGCTGGATATAGAGACCCGGTTGGAAGATATTTCTCTGATTGAATACAGAAAGAACCCTGAAGCCTGGATACAAATTGAGCTAGATCCCGATTCACCTGCACAAATGCAAGAAGCGATCAAGAAGTCACTTGCGGTTAAACAGGTGTCCAAAGAACATGCTTATAAATTGGGATTATTGAATGGCTATGATGCTCATGAAGCTGATTTTCATGATCAGGATCAAGTAGAAATTCCTTGCTGGCGATATGCTTTAATTAGCCTCTCCAACCCTCTGCTAAAACAGGGCTTATGTATTCTGGATACTCCTGGCTTGCAAGCTTTGCAAGTCGAGCCAGAATTAACCTTAAGTGTATTGCCCAGTGCAGAACTTATTGTGTATGTCTTTGCAGCAGATACGGGTCTTAGTGAAAACGATCAGGCTATATGGCATAGTTATATAAATAAAGTACGCGATACTGATCAAAGAGGCCTTGCAGTAATGATGCATAAAGCTGAGGCTTTGTTGGATGGTTTGTTGAATGAAACGGAAAAAGAACTTGCGCTAAATTCCCAAATCAACAAGTCAGCTAGAATTTTAGGCGTGAATGAACAGCGTGTTTTTCCTTTCTCTGCCAGTCCGGATTTATTGGAAAATAAAGCTTTAAAAAGAATAGGGTCTTATTTAACAAAAAATGTTTTATTACGTCGTCGGGCTGCAATGCAGCGGACTGTAGCAAATGGAATTGGTTTTTTACTCAGTGAGTCCTTGAGGCAGAGTGAAGCAAAATATAAGCGTATGCTGGATCAATTGGCAGAATTTAATAAAATTGATTGTGATAACGCGACTATGATGGAAACCTTGCTAACGGAAACTCGAGACCGTCAACAAGCCTATTTACTTAATGTAGCAAATTTTCAGGCTAGTCGGCGTGTTTTTGGAGTGCAGGCAAAGGCTTTAGTGAGCTCGTTGGCATTAGGAAAATTCGATGCTATCGTTCAACGCAGCAAAGATGATTTGACGAGTAGCTTTACGACTTATGGAATGAAGAAAAATATTCAAATTTTATTTGATGACTTGCGCGATTTATTGCAGCAGGCTGCCAATAATGTAGATGAGACACGTAAGCTGGTAAAAAAGATTCATAAGCAATTTGGGGTGGAATGTGGGTTTGAATGCGTAGAGCCAAAATTTTTCTCGATTAAGCATTTTCAAGATCATTTAGAGCAGATTTTAGATGAAGGTGAGGATTTTCGTTCCAGTACCAAAACGACGCTGACTGAGCAAGCGGTCGTCTTTCAAAAGCTATACAACCTGATTATTGCCAGAGCTCGGCTCGTGTTTAAAGAGGCGCATCAGGAGGCTGTCAAATGGAGTAAGACGGTGCTCTGGCCTTTAACTAACGAAATTAAAGAGCATAAAAAACAGGTAGATAGTCGCTTGTATATGTTACATAAAATGAGTAGTTCTAAAGAGAGCGTCGCGGAAAATATTTCTCACCTTGAGGAGAAGTTAGTACCTTTAATACAGCAGTTTACAGAGTTACAATCCATTATTTCTGAGATGAATATTGAAGGTAAGGCAGACCATTAAGGAGCGAGGGTTTAATAATATCCGCAAGTATGACGCAGGATTTTGGTATCAAAGGCGTGCTAGAAAAACAGTTGCGTAGCCTGCTATGCTCCTGTTTTTCTAGTGCGACTGTGGAGTCAAAAGAAACGTCATTCCTGCGTAGGCTGGAACAAGTCAGACTCGGGTATTGTTGAATTCTCGCTCCTAAGATAATAATTTGCTAAATATTCCCAGAGGTTTAATTCGCACATTTAACAGGAGCGCTTGGTGCATATTCATATTTTAGGTATTTGCGGTACGTTTATGGGCGGGTTAGCCTTAATTGCCAGAGAATTAGGGCATACGGTCAGTGGCTCGGATCAAAATGTATACCCCCCTATGAGTACCCAGCTAGCTGTGCAAGGGATTCAGTTGATGCAGGGTTATAAGGCCGAGAATCTTAAACTTAAACCGGATTTAGTGGTGATTGGTAATGCCATGTCGCGGGGTAATCCTGAAGTAGAAGCGGTGTTAAATCAGGGTTTAAGGTATACCTCGGGGCCACAGTGGTTATCTGAATATGTGCTGCAAAATAAATGGGTTTTAGCTGTTGCGGGAACTCATGGAAAGACGACTACCAGTAGCATGCTGGCCTGGATTCTGGAGCATCAGGGATTTAAGCCAGGCTATTTAATTGGTGGAATTCCGATGAATTTTGGAATTTCGGCGCGCTCGGGCGAATCTGACTTTTTTGTGATTGAAGCAGATGAGTATGATTCCGCTTTTTTTGATAAGCGCTCAAAATTTGTCCATTATCGGCCACGGACAGTCGTGTTAAACAATCTGGAATTTGATCATGCGGATATTTTTGATGATTTAGACGCGATTAAACGTCAGTTTCATCATTTGGTCAGAACCATACCGGGTGAAGGTCTGATTGTTTGTCCTGCAGTTGATAGCAATATTCAAGATACTCTGGCTATGGGCTGCTGGACTCCAGTGCAATTAACCGCTATTAATCAGAAAGTGGCATGGCAGGCGCAGTTACTGGCGGAAGATGGTAGCCAATTTGCTATTAGCTTTAATCAGCAAGCTCAGGGAGATGTCGAGTGGCAACTAACGGGCTTGCACAATGTATATAACGCTTTAGCGGCTATTGCAGCAGCAAGGCATATCGGCATATTACCCGTTGATGCAATAGCGGCGTTATCAAAATTTAAAAATGTTAAGCGGCGCATGGAAGTGATTGCTCAGATAAAAGGCGTTACTCTATACGACGATTTTGCCCACCATCCTACCGCCATTCAAATGACTTTAGAGGGTTTACGCAAACACGTAGGCACAGAGAAAATTATTGCTGTGGTCGAGCCGCGTTCTAATACGATGCGTATGGGTGTGCATCGTGAAGTGTTGGCTGACTCCTTGATACTCGCTGATCGTGTGCTTATTTATCAGCCTGAAGAACTAGGCTGGGATTTGTCTGAGCTGCAAACCGAGACAAATAATATTCAAATATGTTCTTCTATAGACCATATTATCAGTGAGCTTCAACAAGAAGTTGCACCTGATAGCCATTTTTTAATGATGAGTAACGGTAGCTTTGGTGGTATTTATCAGCGCTTACAAAATGAGCTGTAGCTTATCTATAAGTTCTCAGGAATTTACAACGATAAACCCATTTTATAAATTGTCCACGAAAGACACCAAAAACACGAAAATATTTTTAACGGGTGACCATGCAATTCGCTGTTTTCAAAGGTATATGAAGAATGCCGTCAATTTTCGTGTCTTTCGTGATTTTCGTGGATAAAAGTGTAAGCTGGGAAATGAAAGATGCCTAATAATACGCCTAAAATGACAGGTTTCGTAACTTGCGAGTGAGCTTGTAAACCCCGCCAATCAATTGCTTTCGTGGCCTCGATTGTAGGGTTTTACACCTCTATCCTACACAAAATACTTTCACAGTCTCTATAGAGGTTATGCTTGAAATCGTGAGCAATTGATTTTTCTAGTAGCTTACATTTACAACGATAAACCCATCTTAAAAACTGTCCACGAAAAACACGAAAAACACGAAAAACACGAAAATATTTTTAACGGGTGATCATGCAATTCGCTTTTTTCAAAGGAATACCTGATTACGTACAATTCTCAGCCATAGTAGAATAAAGCTTGAAACATCAGTCTGCTAAAAACCTCGTTATTCCCGAAGTCTGTTATCGGGAATCTATGCTTATCCGACTAGATTCCTGCTTAAAGCATGCAGGAATGACGAAGTATAGCTGAGGGTTATGGGTAATCAGGAAGGTATATGAAGAATGCCGTCAATTTTCGTGTCTTTCGTGATTTTCGTGGATAAAAGTGTAAGCTGGCAAATGAAAGATGCCTACTAATGCGCCTAAAATTACAGGCTTCGTAACTTGCGAGTGGGCTTGTAAACCCCGCTAATCAATTGCTTTCGTGGCATCGATTGTTGGGTTTCGTACCTCTACCCAACCTACAAAAAATACTTTCACAGCCGCTAGAAATCCTCAGTCGTGACTGCGCGAAGTATACATGCAATTCAATTACGAGGTCTTGTCATAACGCTGTCATATTCGCCATACATAATAGTATAAATATTAATTTGAATATGAGAGTTTAAACATGAAATTTACCTCTAAGGTGAAATCTTTAGTTGCTATCGTTGGCTTAGTATCAGCGTCTGTCGCGAGTAATACTGTATTGGCTGTGCAAACAGTTGATTCTGGTCTTGTTGAATATAAAAAAGAAAGTGGCGTTTCCGGTAATCTCTCTAGTGTTGGTTCTGATACTTTGGCGAACCTTATGACATTATGGGCTGAGTCATTCAAGCGTTATTATCCTAATGTAAATATCCAGATTCAGGCCGCTGGTTCATCAACTGCGCCGCCGGCATTAACAGAAGCTACGGCGAATATCGGTCCTATGAGCCGTAAAATGAAAGATAAGGAATTGGACGCTTTTGAGAAAAAGTACGGTTATAAACCGACAGCAGTTCCTGTTGCCATTGATGCATTAGCGATTTATGTTAATAAAGATAATCCTATAGAAGGCATGACTATCGCACAGGTGGATGCGATTATGTCATCTACACGTAAATGTGGTTACCCTACGGATATCACTACTTGGGGTGAAGCTGGCTTAAGCGGTTCGTGGGCAAATAAAAGCATTCAGTTGTACGGGCGTAACTCAGTGTCAGGTACTTATGGATATTTTAAGAAAAAAGCTTTATGTAAAGGCGATTTCAAAAATAATGTGAATGAGCAACCAGGCTCAGCATCGGTCGTACAATCAGTATCGACTTCATTGAATGGTATTGGTTATTCAGGTATCGGTTATAAAACATCGGGTGTAAAAGCAGTTGCTTTAACTAAAAGAGAAGGCTCGCCTTTTATCGCTGCAACACCTGAGAATGCGCTAACAGGTAAATATCCTTTAGCGCGCTTCTTATATGTTTATGTCAACAAAAAACCTAATCAGCCATTAGCACCTTTAGAAAGAGAGTTTATCAAAATGGTACTTTCTAAAGAAGGGCAGAAAATTGTTATTAAAGACGGCTATATTCCATTGCCAGCAAGTGTTGTTGAAAAGAAATTGGCTGAACTAAAATAAACAGTTTGTTCTAGGCAAGCAAATAAGGATGTTTTGTGGCAGGGATGCCTTTTTAATTTAGGTTTCAATTGCACCCTTTTTAACCTAGAAAAATCAGTTGGGCGCGGAATTATAGTGCACGATATTGAATTAACATAACACTTTCAAAAAATCTTAGATTCACCCGTAGGTTAAGCGGGCATTTTTTGGAAGTGTTGTGGAATCAAGAGCGTGTGCTAGAAACCGTGAGCAACTGATTTTTCTAGGTATAAGGGAGGCAAATGATGCAAAACCAGGAAGTCAGTATTCATAAAATGTGGGTGCTGGCTTTTTTTGTCTATCATAATGATGTAATAAAATTTTAGTATAATGTAATGCTGATTTTAAGACACAATCTTTTAAGCTCATAATTTATGACAACATCAAAATTGCAGGTAAGTGCCAATTATCAGAAGTGGCGCAAGATAAAAGACCAATTTACCCGCTATGGTGTTGTTGCTGGTGGCCTGGGCGTTATTGTTGCCATTGTTTTAATCTTTTTTTATTTGATATATGTGGTTTATCCGCTATTTGTCTCCGCAGATGCGCATGAGTTACACCAATATAAAGTACCTGAAGCTTCAGCTGGAAAAACTCTGTTTTTAACCTCGGAAGAGCAGAATGAAGTGGGGGTGCGTTTTACCGCTCAGGGTAAAGCCGTTTTTTTTGCGGTTGATACCGGCGCGGTGCTGACTACCGAATCTATTGGCGTGCCAGAGGGTGCGACTATTACCAGCTTTGCTGTAGGTTCGCCAGCAAAGGGTTATGTGGTTTATGGTCTGGATAATGGCACCGTGATAGTTGCCAGACATAAATATCGTATTACCTATCCTAATGATAAACGTTTAATTACACCGCAATTAGAATTTCCATTGGGCAAAGAAGCTTTACAGATCGACCCGCAAGGGCAGGCAATTATCGATGTTGCTTTTAGGGCCAATGAGTCGGGTAGCACATTTGCCGCAAGAACTTCAGACTACCGGATAGTATTAACAAATTTCTTTAAGGAAGAGTCGCTGTTTGCTGATGAAGAGAGTATGGAGCGCATTGATGTCACTTTAGATTTCAATGCAATCAACCTCGAATATCTTTTGTTAGATAAGGAGCAACGCAATCTCTATTTAGCAACTAAAAATGGTGACTTAAGTCTATTTAATATCAGCGATAAGCAGCACCCAGAGCTTACCCAGCATAGAAAAATCCTGAATGTTGGTGAACAGCTCACTAGCCTGGTTTTTTTAACCGGTGAATTGTCGCTACTGGCTGGCGATAACAAAGGCTTTGTTAGTCAATGGAGTCTAGTGCGGGATGCAATGAATCATTATTCCTTGCAGAAATTGCGTGTCTTTAAAGTATCTGATTTGCCGGTGATTGCCATTGATGCCGAACAGCGCCGTAAGGGCTTTGTGGTTGTTGATGCTGAAGGCGTAGCGAGTGTCTATCACTCTACTGCGGAAAGACAGCTATTAAAGGCGAAAGTTACGACTGCGGTTCCTGAGTTATTAGTGATGGCGCCTAGAGCTAATGCTTTTTTATTACAGGACAATCAGGGCATGATCCAGGTCTGGGCTGTGGATAATGAACATCCTGAAGTCTCGATTAAATCAATCTGGCAGGAGGTCTGGTACGAAAGCTACCCACAACCTGATTATATCTGGCAGTCTTCTTCTTCAAGTAACGACTTTGAGCCTAAGTACAGTTTGACTCCGCTGGTGTTTGGAACTTTAAAAGCGGCTTTTTACGCGCTGCTATTAGCCGTTCCTCTGGCGATTATGGGGGCGATCTATACAGCGTATTTTATGGCTGCTCCGCTACGTAGAATAGTCAAGCCCAGCATAGAAACTATGGAAGCACTGCCTACTGTTATTTTAGGTTTTCTGGCAGGCTTGTGGCTAGCGCCGTATATCGAAGAGCATTTAATGTCGGTGTTTAGTATATTACTGGTTCTACCTGTGGCAGTGTTATTGTTTGCTTTTGCATGGCACCAGCTGCCAGAAAAAATAAGCTCAAAAATTCCTGAGGGCTATGATGCAGCCTTGCTTATTCCTGTTATCTTATTGGCGACTTTCTTTGCATATAGCATCAGTGCGCCATTAGAAGCGCTGTTCTTTAAGGGTAATATCATTGCCTGGTTTAATGATGAGCTGGGCATAGGCTATGATCAACGAAACTCACTGGTAGTAGGCCTTGCCATGGGTTTTGCGGTGATTCCGACCATTTTTTCCATTACTGAAGATGCTATTTTCAGCGTACCCAAGCATTTAACCGTAGGTTCATTAGCCTTAGGTGCAACACCGTGGCAAACCATGACTAGAGTGGTGTTGTTGACTGCGAGCCCGGGTATCTTTTCTGCGGTAATGATTGGCTTGGGGCGCGCCGTGGGGGAAACGATGATCGTGTTAATGGCGACCGGGAATACACCGGTGATGGATCTAAGTGTCTTTCAGGGTATGCGTACATTGTCGGCTAATATCGCGGTCGAAATGCCCGAGTCTGAAGTCGATAGTACCCATTACCGAGTGCTGTTTTTAGCGGCCCTGGTTTTATTCAGCTTCACCTTTGTTTTTAATACGCTGGCAGAATTAATACGCCAGCATTTGCGTGAAAAATACAGCTCATTATGATGATTGATGATAGAAATTTAGCTTTAAAGGGTGAGTATGATTCGTGAATGGTTTAAAACAGGCGCGCCATGGGTTTGGTTGAATGCTGCTGCAGTGAGCTTAAGCTTGATTATGGTCTTTGGTCTGTTGCTGCTTATCGCTATTCGAGGCTTAGGACATTTCTGGCCCGCTTCTGTGGCATCTATTGAATATGTCGATAAAGGTGCGACACAAGCAAGTACCGTGGTGGGTGAAATAATTGAGAAGCAAGTGCTCAAGCCCGAGCTTGCGGCCGCAGCAGGTTATTCGCCCGAACAGGCAAAAGCAGGTCTACAGCAATATTTAATAAAAACGGGTAATCGCGATATCAGTGGACTAGACTTTCGCTGGTTGCTGGGCAAGGATATTAAAAAGACCGATTACCCTGAGAAGTTATTAGTACTGGAACGCCGTGAGTGGGGTAATTTTTATGGCTATCTGGAAAGCATTAAGCAGGATGGCAAGATAGTTGCCGAGGGCGATGCTGCCTGGACTGATTTAGAAAAACGTATGCAGCGTATGCTGGATATTTTCGATCAAATTAAAGATATAGAAAAGCATGATATTGGTGTCATTAATTATCAATTGGAGCGCTTACGTTTAAAACAACGCAAACTGGAATTGCAAGGTAAGTTTGATGCACAGGTAAAGCAGGGTTTTGCAACAGAGAAAGCAGAATTTGAAGCTAAATATAAAGTCTTGCAAGCAAACCTGGTTGAGCTAAACCAGAAAATTAGACGTGATAGCCTGGTTGCAACAGCTGCAAATGGACAGGAAGTTGAAATAGCATTAGAAAAAGTTGTGTTGTATTATCAACCGAATGCGATGAATGTGCTGCAAAAAATTGGACATTACTTTAGTAAGGTCTGGGAATTTTTAAGTGATGATCCTCGCGAAGCCAATACTGAAGGAGGCGTTTTCCCTGCTATTTTTGGTACGGTAATGATGGTAATGATTATGGCCGTTATTGTGACCCCGTTTGGGGTGATTGCCGCCGTGTATATGCGTGAATACGCCAAGCAAGGTGCTATGACGCGTATTATTCGAATTGCAGTGAATAATCTGGCGGGTGTGCCGTCTATCGTATATGGTGTCTTTGGCTTGGGTTTTTTTGTGTATATCCTAGGTGGAAATATTGATTCGCTGTTTTTTCCCGAAGCCTTGCCTGCGCCTACTTTTGGAACACCGGGAATGTTATGGGCATCATTAACGTTGGCATTGCTTACTTTACCGGTAGTGATTGTTTCTACTGAGGAAGGTTTGTCGCGTATTCCTAAATCCATACGTGAAGGCAGTCTTGCATTAGGTGCCACTAAGGCAGAAACTTTGTGGCGTACCGTTTTACCCATGGCTAGTCCGGCAATGATGACCGGTTTGATTTTGGCCGTTGCCCGTGCTGCGGGAGAGGTTGCGCCATTAATGTTGGTTGGGGTGGTAAAGTTAGCGCCCACACTGCCGCTGGATAGCAACTTTCCCTTTATGCATTTAGATAGGAAATTTATGCATTTAGGTTTTCATATCTATGATGTTGGTTTTCAAAGTCCGAATGTTGAAGCAGCCCGCCCTCTGGTTTATGCTACTGCATTGCTATTGGTGATGGTTATTATCGGCTTGAATTTATTTGCCGTGAGTATAAGAAACCATTTGCGTGAAAAATATAGAGCTTTAGAAAATTAAGCGGCTTGTTTCTCGCCATGAAGAGAGTGAAGGCTAGAGCTTGCCATTTATGATAGTCAGGATTCAAGCATAAGTCCTTCATGGTTAAAATAATTATTTAAATAGACAGCAATCGAGTAACCTTATGAGTACAGAACCAGCGCGTACACATGCCATTGATATGAGTGCTATCACGCGAGATAATCAAGCGATAAAGACAGCCAATAACACGAGTATTGATATTCAGAACTTAAACATGTTCTACGGAGAGAAACAGGCCCTGCAAAATATCAGTATGCAGATTCCTGAAAAACAGGTCACTGCTTATATTGGCCCGAGTGGCTGTGGAAAATCAACCTTATTGCGTTGTATAAACCGCATGAACGATTTAGTTGATAGCGCCAGGATTGAAGGTAGTATCAGTATTGAAGGTAAAGATATTTATCGACCTGGTGTAGATGTCGCAGAGCTACGCCGCCATGTAGGCATGGTATTTCAAAAGCCTAACCCTTTTCCTAAGTCGATTTACGAAAACGTGGCGTATGGCTTACGAATTCAGGGGGTTAATGACCGAAGAACGCTGGATGAAGCAGTAGAAAAATCTTTGCGTGGTGCGGCGATCTGGGATGAAGTAAAAGATCGTTTGCAAGATAATGCATTGGGTATTTCCGGTGGGCAGCAGCAGCGTTTAGTGATTGCCCGTGCGATTGCTATTGAGCCTACTATTTTGTTGCTGGATGAGCCTTCATCAGCGCTGGATCCTATTTCATCATTAAAAATTGAAGAATTAATTAATGAATTAAAAGAAACCTATACTATTGTTATTGTGACGCATAATATGCAACAGGCGGCACGTGTGTCAGACTTTACGGCGTTTATGTATATGGGAGATTTAATTGAATTCGGTGATACCAACACCATCTTTACTAATCCAGAAAAGAAGCAAACAGAAGATTATATTACTGGGCGATACGGATAAATCAGCAAACTAAGCGAGCAAGCAAATGGAAAAATCACGTATAGGGCAACATATTTCTCATCAATTTAATGAAGAAATAGGCGATCTGCGTAATAAGGTTCTTATTATGGGTGGGCTGGTTGAACAGCAAACAGTTGATGCTGTTGAAGCGGTAGTGACAGGTAATATTGACTTAGCAGAAGATGTCGTGCAAAGTGACAAAACGGTCAATGCACTGGAGCAGGAAATTGATGGAGATTGCCTGCTAATCATTGCCAAGCGGCAACCTGCAGCATTTGACTTGCGTTTATTGATTGGTATTTCAAAAACAATTACCGAGCTGGAGCGGATAGGCGATCAGGCGACGCGGATTGCGGAAATGGCTTTTAAACTTGAAGAGACTAATCGGGATTTATCAGAATTTCGAGAATTAAAGCATCTATCTGAATTAGTTAGAAATATTTTACATGATGCGCTGAATGCGTTTGCACGTTTAGATATAGAAAGTTCAGTTGAAATATTATCCCGGGACAAGGAAATCGATCAGGAGTATATCAGCGTTTTTCGCCAGCTAACACTATCGATGATGGAAGATAACCGTAATATCAAACGGGCATTAAACATTATGGCCGTTATTCGTGCTTTAGAAAGAACCGGTGATCATGCCTGCAATGTCTGTGATTATGTGATTTATGCGGTGAAAGGCGAAGATGTGCGGCATATGGATGAAGCAGACATTAAACAAGCTGTGTTAGGAGCGAAGGATTCTTGCCCTTAGTTGAGTAACAACATTGTGTGGCACTGCTTAGGGTTGTGTTTCCTGCTCTAGTAAAACAACGGTATACTGCTAGATAATTTTAGACTCTCAATTAGCCAGCTGATGGATAAATTAACCGGAATGAAGGTTTTTGTAAGCGTTGCCAAAGCGGGTAGTTTTGTCGGTGGCGCGAAAGAAATGACTATTTCCCGTGCAATGGCAACTAAGCATATTGGTCAACTGGAAAGTTATCTGGGGGCGCGTTTATTTAATCGCACCACTCGAAGCTTAAGCTTGACTGATGTGGGGGCTGCCTATTTAAAACGCTGTCGCATAGTATTGTCCGAAATTGAAGAAATGGAGGGCGCGGTTACCCAGTTGCATACCGAGCCACGCGGGAAATTAAAAGTGAGTTCCCCCCCTGTTATTGGTGCTCTCTATATTGCACCGGCAATATCAGAGTTTCTTGCCCTGCATAAAGACTTATCTGTAAATCTGGTATTACAAAGTAATTTTGGCGACCTGGTGGATGAAGGAATTGATGTCGCAATTACTTTTGGCAGCATGGATGATACCAGCCATATAGCTAAGAAAGTAGCCAGTTCTCCTTTAGTGCTTTGCGGCTCGCCTGCGTATTTTGAGGAGCATGGCAAGCCATTGATACCTGAAGATTTAGAAAATCATAGCTGCCTGGTTAACTGGGCTATCCCTCCGCGCAATAAATGGAATTTTAAAGGTCTGGAGGGGGAAAAAGAAGTTAAGGTCAGCGGCAGGATGGAAGCAAATGCAGCTGACCCTATTCGTATTGCGGCAAAAAAAGGACTGGGTTTAGTCATGTTGCCGGAATATATTGTCAGCAGAGATATAGAGAAAGGCTATTTGCAGGTTGTTCTGGATGACTATGCTATGGCGCCGGTAGATATCCATGCGGTGTATCCTCATCGTAAATACTTATCCGCCAAGGTGCGTTCTTTTCTAGCACACCTTGAAGACTGGTTAAGAACTCAATCCGCAGCGCGTGAATAAACAACTGCAAGATAAGTGGAATGGTATTTATGCTAATACTTCTGACTTATCTGTTGCGAGCCCTGCTGCCGTTTTAGCGGAAAATCAATATTTATTACCTCAATCGGGTACAGCGCTGGATTTAGCCTGCGGCCTGGGCGCTAATGCTCTGTTATTAGCTAAGCAAGGCCTGACTACACAAGCATGGGAAATTTCCGATATTGCGCTAAGTCATTTACAACGGCAAGCAGATGCTGAAGCCTTAGATATAAAGACATACGTCCGCGAAATAGCCCCAAGTAACTTTCCTTCTAACTGTTTTGATGTCATTGTTGTTAGTCGATTTCTTGACCGCTCGATTTGTGATGCGATAATGGTGAGTTTGAAAGTGGGTGGACTGCTGTTTTATCAAACCTATACACAACAAAAAACGACGCAACAAGGGCCTAATAATCCGCGTTTTTTATTGGCAGAAAATGAATTATTAAGCTTATTTGCTCCGCTGAAACTGGTTTATTATCGGGAAAATGCGAATTTAGGCGCAGTGCAACAAGGCCTAAGGAATGAAGCAATGTTTATTGGACAGAAAGTTTAGCTTAACGAGTTACCAGAAAATGATAGAAAATTTAACCCCCAGGCACTCATGGGATTTACTGCAGGCTAACCCAAAAGCTGTGCTGATTGATGTGCGTACCAAAGTTGAGTATGATTTTGTAGGTCATCCCTTAAATGCAATACATGTGCCCTGGAAGGAAGCGCCTGACTGGCGGTTAAATGCAGAATTTATTCCCCGGGTTAAACAAGCGGTGAGCGATATCGCGGTTCCTGTGTTGCTATTATGTCGCAGTGGTTCGCGTTCCTTAGCTGCAGCAGAGGCCTTGCAGGAAGCAGGTTTTAAGCACCTGGTGAATGTTCTTGAAGGCTTTGAAGGAGGTTTGGACGAGCAGAAACACCGGGGGGATTTAGGTGGCTGGCGCTTTTCTCAATTGCCTTGGGAACAATCCTAGTACAGAACTAGCTTGGAAAATTCATAGTTTATAAGCCAAGAGCAAAAGATTTAAAAACCTGGTGTTTTCTTACCGGAAAACATGACAATTATTAACAATAGTATAAATAAAGTGATAGAAAAATTAAGAAATATAGCCATTATTGCTCACGTTGATCATGGTAAAACAACTCTGGTTGATAAATTATTAGAGCAGTCTGGCACGTTCTCAGAGCATGAACAATTATCCGAGCGGATGATGGATTCAAATGATCTGGAAAGAGAGCGCGGCATTACCATTCTGGCAAAAAACACGGCTATAGACTGGAATGGCTATCACATTAATATTGTTGATACCCCAGGACACGCTGACTTCGGTGGTGAAGTAGAGCGTGTTTTATCGATGGTTGATTGTGTACTATTATTGGTTGATGCGGTTGATGGTCCCATGCCCCAAACACGCTTTGTCACCCAAAAGGCATTTGCTATGGGTCTAAACCCAATTGTTGTGATTAATAAAGTTGATCGCCCGGGGGCGCGACCTGACTGGGTTGTCGATCAGACCTTTGACTTATTTGATAATTTAGGCGCAACCGATGAACAACTAGATTTCCCTATAGTTTATGCCTCAGCCTTAAACGGTTATGCTGGCTTGGAATCAGATGTATCTGGTGGTGATATGACTCCGCTATTCGAAACGATTGTGGAAAAAGTAGCTCCTCCTGCTGTGGACATAGATGGCCCTTTCCAGATGCAGGTTATCAGCCTGGATTACAACTCTTATGTAGGTGTTATTGGTATCGGACGTATCCAGCGTGGTTCGGTAAAACGCAATATGCCACTAACTCTGGTTGATGTAGAAGGTAAAACTCGCAGCGGCCGAATGCTGAAGTTATATGGCTTCAACGGTTTAGAGCGGGTTGAATTGGAGTCAGCAGGTGCTGGAGATATTATCGCCTTCTGTGGTATTGAAAAGCTACAAATCTCGGAAACCCTGTGTGATCCTGACAATGTTGAAGCTTTACCCGCCTTATCAATTGATGAGCCTACGGTGAGTATGACTTTTCAGGTTAATAATTCACCTTTTGCAGGTAAAGAAGGGAAATTTATAACAACACGCCAAATTAGCGACCGTTTAGATAAAGAGTTACAGCATAATGTTGCCTTGCGTGTAGATTCAACAGAGGATCCTGATAAGTTTAAAGTATCGGGTCGTGGTGAATTGCATTTATCTGTTTTAATTGAAAATATGCGTCGTGAAGGCTTTGAGATGGGGGTTTCCCGTCCTGAAGTGATTATCAAGGAAATTGACGGGGTTAAATCAGAGCCTTATGAATATGTGACCATTGAAGTCGAGGAACAGCATCAAGGCACGATCATGGAAAAACTGGGTGACCGTAAAGGTGATCTAAAAGACATGGTGCCCGATGGTAAAGGCCGCATACGACTGGAATATATCGTACCCTCACGTGGTTTACTGGGCTTTCAAACTGAATTTTTAACATCCACTTCAGGTTCGGGTCTGTTCTACCATGTGTTTGATCATTACGGGCCGGTAAAAGAAGGCAGTGTGGGTTTACGTGTGCGCGGTGTGTTGGTCTCTATGGCCAAAGGTAAAGCGGTTGATTACTCGTTGTATCCATTACAGGCACGGGGTGAATTATTGGTCGTTAATGGTGATGAAATTTACGAAGGTATGTTAGTGGGTATTCATTCGCGAACTAACGATTTAGTGGTTAATCCGACTAAGCCTAAGCCACTAACTAACGTACGTGCATCAGGTACCGATGAGAGTTTAACGTGTGCCAAGATTCAAAAGATGACGTTGGAGCAGGCTTTAGAATTTATCAGTGATGATGAATTGGTTGAAGTAACACCAAAATCAATTCGCTTACGTAAGATTTTATTGACTGAAATTGAGCGTAAACGTTCGAAATAATCATTAAATTCTAGCTCTTAAGAGAGTTAACATAGGATGTGTTGACGATAGGACGCGCATCGATCACCGAAAGATGCGCTTCGTTCCTTAGCACATCCTATCACTCTTGCTTTTACTTTATGCTAGTGATGCTGTGGGAACAATAAGATAAAAGAAAATGACCAATAGAACCGCAAGTGTTGAACGCAACACACTGGAAACGAAAATTAGCGTCAGTATTAACCTGGATGGTACAGGCAAGGCAAAATTTGATACCGGCGTGCCTTTTTTAGAGCATATGCTGGATCAAATAGCCCGGAATGGTCTAATCGACATGGACATCTATTGTAAAGGTGATTTACAAATAGATGATCACCATACAGTAGAAGACATCGGTATTACGCTGGGCAAGGCATTTGCACAGGCTTTAGGTGATAAAAAAGGCCTGTTTCGCTATGGACATGCCTATGTCCCATTAGACGAAGCATTGTCGCGCGTAGTTGTTGATTTTTCAGGGCGTCCGGGTTTGCATTATGAAGTTGAGTTTAAGCGGGCAATGATCGGCAGCTTTGATGTTGATTTATTCCGTGAGTTTTTTCAGGGTTTTGTTAATCATGCCGGTGTTAGCTTGCATATTGATAATTTGAAAGGTGTGAATGCTCACCATATAGCGGAAACCATATTTAAAGCAATGGGTAGGGCAGTACGTATGGCCATTACCGAAGACCCGCGAATGGCAGGGATTATGCCCTCTACAAAAGGTGTTTTGTAGATGGGGAGTAGGCTTTAGCCTACATGTGGAGTCAATGCTGTTGACTTAAGATAAGCGCCTTCTCCAGAGGGAGAAGGTTGGGATGAGGGGGTTATAAATGCATGGTTTTATTCTCCTCACCCAACCCTCTCCAGCAAGAGAGGGCTTAAGTTAGCTGCATTGACATGTGGAGTGGGTTGTGTAGGCTAAAGCCTACTCCCCGGTATGCTTGGCTTAGCTTTTAGTTGCAATTTTTTAATCGATTTACTTACAAATTCAAATGTCTTCTGTAGCCGTTATAGATTATGGCATGGGGAATCTTCACTCCATTGCTAAAGCTCTGCAACACGCATCTCCTGAAGTTGATGTGCGTGTTGTCTCTGATAAACAATCCATTTTAGCCGCCGACCGAGTTGTATTTCCAGGTGTAGGCGCGATCCGTGATTGTATGTATGCTTTAAAAGCTGCCGAATTAACGGCAGTCATTTCTGAAGTGGCTCAAACCAGGCCTTTACTGGGAGTTTGTCTTGGTATGCAGGCTTTGCTGTCAAGTAGCGAAGAAAATGGCGGTACCGACTGCTTAGGTTTTATTCCTGGACGAGTGATTCATTTCGAAAAAGATTTGCAGGATGCTCAGGGCCAAAGGCTAAAAATCCCACATATGGGATGGAATAAAGTGCAGCAGCATGCGCATCCTTTATGGCAGAATATCGTACAGAACAGTCGCTTTTACTTTGTACACAGTTACTATGCTCAGCCTGATGAGCCAGATGCTATTGCTGCAACAACAGAGTACCCAGAGGCATTTACCTGTGCCATAGCAAAGGATAATGTCTTTGCTGTGCAGTTTCACCCGGAAAAAAGTCAGGCAGTGGGTCTACAATTGCTGAAAAACTTTTTGTGTTGGGATGGCCAGTCCTGATTTGTTTTGTTGAATAATTATAATAATTGAGGCTTAAAAAATGTTGTTAATACCCGCCATTGACTTAAAAGACGGCAAATGTGTGCGCTTGCGTCAGGGACGCATGGAAGATGACACGGTCTTTTCTGATAATCCGGTAGAAGTCGCTGGGCGCTGGGTTGCAGCGGGTGCAAGGCGCATTCATTTAGTTGATCTGGATGGCGCTTTTGCTGGTAAACCAAGAAATGCGGATATCATTCACCAAATTGTTAAGGCCTACCCAGATGTGCCAGTACAAATTGGTGGTGGAATACGCGATGAAGACACCATACAAAGCTATTTGGAAGCGGGGGTGAAATATGTCATTATTGGTACTAAAGCGGTTAGTGAACCCCATTTTGTACGCGATGTGGCGGTTGAATTTCCAGGGCATATTATTGTTGGTTTAGATGCAAAAGACGGTAAAGTTGCCATTGATGGCTGGTCAAAATTATCCCACCATGATGTGATAGATTTAGCGCAAAAATTTGAAGAGCATGGCGTTGAGGCTATTATCTATACAGATATTTCCCGTGATGGCATGATGCAGGGGGTTAATGTCGAAGCAACCGCTAAATTAGCGCGTGCTATTAATATACCGGTTATTGCTTCCGGGGGGATCACCAATATGGATGATATTCATGCGCTGGGTGCCGTTGCAGGAGATGGCATTATGGGCGCAATTACCGGGCGTGCTATCTATGAAGGTACGCTAGATTTTGCGGCCGCTGAAAAGCTTGCAGAATCTTTCGCTTAAAGGGTTGTTATGGGCTTAGCAAAACGTATTATCCCCTGTCTGGATGTCGATAATGGGCGTGTAGTAAAGGGCGTGAAATTCGTGGATATCAGAGATGCGGGTGATCCTGTCGAAGTTGCGCGTCGTTACGACAGAGAAGGGGCGGATGAAATTACCTTTCTGGATATTACCGCGACCCATGATAACCGCGATACCATCGTGCATGTCGTTGAGCAGGTTGCCAGCGAAGTGTTTATTCCCTTAACTGTCGGTGGTGGCATTAGGAAACTGGAAGATATACGCTGTATGCTTAATGCGGGCGCTGATAAAGTCGGTATTAACAGTGCCGCCGTGTTTAATCCTGAATTTGTTAGGCAAGCCGCAGAAAAATTTGGTGCACAATGTATCGTGGTTGCCATTGATGCTAAAAAAGTGAGTGCAGCAGGTGAGCTTGATCGCTGGGAAATCTTTACTCACGGTGGACGTAAGGAAACTGGCATCGATGCTATCGAATGGGCAAAAAAGATGGTTGATTATGGTGCAGGGGAAATCCTGTTAACCAGTATGGATAGAGACGGGACTAAAATTGGCTTTGATCTAGAGTTAACCCGTGCGATTAGTGAAGCGGTTACGGTTCCAGTGATTGCTTCGGGTGGCGTGGGCAATCTAGCACACTTGGCAGCAGGAGTGATAGAAGGCAAAGCCGATGCTGTATTAGCCGCAAGTATTTTTCATTTTGCTGAATACAGTGTCCAGGAAGCAAAAGAATATATGCAGAACGAAGGTATCGAGGTACGATTAACGTGAGTGATGCCTGGCTAGATGAGATACGCTGGACAGAAGAAGGCTTAGTGCCAGTAATCGCTCAGCAGGCGGATACGGGTAAAGTGGTCATGTTTGCCTGGATGAATCGTGAATCGCTAGCTTTGACACAAGCAAATGGCTATGCCGTATACTGGTCACGTTCGCGCCAGAAATTATGGCGTAAAGGCGAAGAATCTGGAAACAGACAAAAAATTGTGTCTATTTCAGTTGATTGCGATGAAGATGTGTTATTGCTGGAAATAGAGCAAGAAGGTGGAATCTCTTGTCATACGGGACGGGAAAGTTGCTTTTACCGGACACTGGCAGATGATGTCTGGAAAGAAAATTCGCCGGTCTTAAAAGACCCCGCCGAGATCTATAAAAAATAATTTATACTGTAGGGCGTGGCTTTAGCCCGCCATTAATGTTGGCGGGCTAAAGCCACGCCCTACAGTGAATATGAGAAAATAATGAGTGAAGTTTTAACTGAATTAGCCGCTGTTTTAGAGCAACGCAAGCAGGAATCGGCTGATTCCTCTTATGTCGCCAGTCTTTATGCTAAAGGTCTGGACACGATTTTAAAAAAAATTGGTGAAGAAGCGACCGAGACCGTTATTGCGGCTAAAGATGGTGATAAAGAGCAAATTATTTATGAAACAGCAGATTTATGGTTTCATTGTATGGTATTACTCGCCGAACAGGGTTTACACCCTGATGATGTATTAAATGAATTACAACGACGCTTTGGCTTGTCAGGTCTGGAAGAAAAAGCTCAGCGTCAGAAATAACCTAAAGAGGAATGATTATGGGCATCAGCATACCCCAGTTATTAATTGTATTAGCCATTGTGGTTGTTTTATTTGGCACAAAGCGCTTGCGCAATATCGGTGGTGACCTGGGTGGAGCCATTAAAGGCTTTCGCTCAGCAATGAACAATAGCGAAGAGGATGATAAGTTGTCAGAGAAGGATGAGGATGTCATTGACGCGGATGTTATTGATACCGACGTTGCAGAAAAAAAACCAGAAGATAAAGCTTAAAGCATGTTTGATATTGGTTTTTGGGAGCTTTGCCTGATTGGTTTAGTGAGCTTGCTGGTTATTGGGCCAGAAAAATTGCCTAAAGTTGCACGTATTACAGGTTTTTGGGTAGGCAAAACCCGTCATATGGTCGCGTCTGTAAAAGAAGAAATTAAGGAAGAGCTTAAGGAAGAAGAGTTAAGGCAGCTGCTGAATGAGCAGCAGGCCAAGATTGATGCTATGACCAAAGACCTGGATTTACAGGGTCGAGTCGATCATTTTATAGATGCAACAAAAGAGCAAGTGGATAAAGAAAAGCATGGCGGAGAATGAACAGCAGGAACAGCCACTAATATCTCACCTTGTTGAGTTACGCAGTCGATTAATAAAAGTTGTTGTATCTGTATTGCTGGTTTTTCTGGCAATGGCTCCTTTTGCCAATGAGATATATAGTTTTTTGGCAAAACCCTTAATGCAATTTTTACCAGAAAGCACTTCGATGGTGGCAATCGATGTCGTTTCCCCCTTTTTAACCCCGTTTAAGCTGGTATTGATCGCGGCAATCTTTATTGCTGTTCCAATTATTTTGTACCAATTCTGGGCGTTTGTTGCACCCGGGCTTTATGCTCATGAGAAGCGCATGATCGCTCCTTTACTGTTTGCCAGCACGTTCTTATTCATATTAGGCATGGTGTTTGCCTATTTCGTGGTTTTTCCTATAGTCTTTGGTTTTCTTACCGCAGCGGCACCGGAAGGCGTTTCGGTGATGACCGACATAGCCAAATACCTGGATTTTGTACTAACGATGTTTTTCGCTTTTGGTATGGCGTTCGAAGTCCCGATAGTTACCATAGTATTAGTCTGGGCCGGTATTTTTACACCACAGCAACTGGCTGAAAAGAGGCCTTATATTATTGTCGCTGCATTTATTATCGGTATGTTTTTAACACCGCCTGACGCTATCTCTCAAACACTGCTCGCTGTTCCTATCTGGCTGCTATTTGAAACCGGCTTGTTATTTTCACGCCTGTTTGTCAGAAAAAATACGCATAAGCGATTAGAGTCAGATTCATAAGGTAACGCGCAATAAATAACCCGCTGCCTAACAGCAATATCATGTTTCTAAACTGCTAGAAAAAGCCTGCCAATGTCTACGATAAAGTTTTCTAAACAAGAAACAGCAGAAATGGTCACTCATATTCAAGACTATTTTAGCGACAAGCTTGATCAGGATATCGGTCAATTTGATGCGGAGTTTTTATTAGATTTCTTCTCGGAAAAAATGGGTACTCATTATTACAATCAGGGCTTGCGTGATGCTCAGGCTGCACTAGAAAAGAAAGTGGAAGATATCGCTGAAGTGATTTATAGCCTGGAAAAATAATCAGTTACAGCTCTAAATAGATCCCAAATGAAAAAAATCCTAATCTTATTAATAGCTATCACGCTTGCCATCTTTGAGGCTTATCAAGGTCAAGGCACTTCAATAGCAGAAGGTTTGTTGCAGACTTTTGATGTTGCAAATAGTCGTACAGATAATAATAGCCTGCAGCAGGCGTACAATAATAAACGAAGCGACCTGCAGATTGAGGGGGCAGGTGTTGTAATAAAGGTATTGCGGGATGACACCAAAGGCTCAAGGCATCAAAAATTTATTCTGCGCAATAGCACCGGGCAATCTGTCTTGGTGGCTCACAATATAGATCTGGCTCCCAGATTAGACGGCATAAAAAAAGGTGATACGGTGGAGTTTTATGGAGAATATGAATGGAATGCAAAAGGTGGCGTTATTCATTGGACGCATAAAGACCCTAAGGGATATCATGCTTCTGGCTGGTTAAGATTTAAGGGCAGAACTTATCAATAATCCTAAAAACCGCAGTTGAACGCTAAAAAATACTCTAAGCATTTGAATATAAAGCATAATGACCGTAACAACTTATTACCTGCAGGGTGAACAGGCTCCGCTTCACGGCTTTGTGAATAAATCTGAGCGCGAAATACTGCGTTACAGCTATTGCCAAGGGCTACGGCCATTGCCTGCTAGCTGTGCCTTGTCTTTCGCACTCAGATTTTCCACAAAATCCCTGCTCAACTGCGGTTTCTAGGATAATGACAAAAAATATTTTAATTACCGGTAGTGCAAAACGAGTCGGTGCCTATTGTGCACGCTATCTACATGCGCAAGGCGCAAATATTTTACTGCATTATCGAAATTCAAAAGATCAGGCTCAGGCACTAGCAAATGAGCTAAATAGTATACGTCCGGATTCTGTGCGGCTTTATCAGGCTGAATTGCAGCATATAGCGGCTATACAGGAACTGGCGAAAGAAGCGCAACACGCCTGGGGCGGTATTGATGTATTAATTAATAATGCATCTGCTTTTTACGCGACCGAAATGGGTGAGGTAACTGAATCTCAATGGGATGATTTACTGGCGAGTAATTTGAAATCTCCTTTTTTTCTAGTGCAGGCGCTTGTGCCGGTGCTGGAGCGGCGCAAAGGTTGTGTAGTGAATATTGTTGATATTCATGCGCAAAATGGGCTGCCGGGATTTCCCGTTTATAGTATTGCAAAAGCGGGTCTGGTCGCTTTAACCAAAGTACTTGCTAAAGAACTGGCGCCGCAGATTAGAGTAAATGCAGTGGCTCCGGGCGCAATTTTATGGCCTGAGCATGAGGTGGACGAGCTGGAAAAGCAGGAAATACAGGCGAAAGTTGCATTGCAGCGTACCGGGAGCCCTGAAGATATTGCCCAGGCAATTGCCTATTTAATTAATGACGCTGGGTATATGACCGGGCAGGTTTTGACCATAGATGGTGGGCGTACTTTATTTAGCTGAGTTTAGGAGTGCTCTGCCAGTGACTTTGTATAGGCTAAGTGATCTATTTTCTGTTGAGCTGCTTTGCTTTTGTCAAACTCTTGCCAGAGTTTTTGATAGCAGACGTTTTTTATTGGGTGATGTTTGTCAGGTGCAATTTCGGCCAGAGGTTCGAGCACAAATGCGTAATTGAGAATATCATCATGGGGAATGGACAGTGCTTCGGTGCTGATAATTTTTTCATCATACAAGAGTAAGTCCAGATCCAGTGTGCGCGAGGAAAATTTTTCTTTAGTGCGTACACGTTCATGCTCTGCTTCAATGTTTTTTAATTGCATGGCTATGTGCACAGGATCGTGGTCACTGTAAAAAGAAATCACCAGATTTAAAAACGCATCGCCTGAAAAGCCAACGGAATCTGATTCGTACACGCTGGAATAAGTGAGGCTGCCAAATTTGCACTGTAATACTTCTAGAGCAGAGGAAATATTATGCTCGCGATTAATGTTGCTGCCTATGCTGATAAAACAAAGTGGCATGATAAGGCCCTATTTATTTCGTGCCACGTTCAATAATAATTCCGACATCACTAGCGCCACTGATCGCGCCTTTTTTATTGAGTGTCAGCTTGACCCAGGGGACATTAAATTCTTTACGAATGGTGCTGTTAATTTCTTCAGCGAGTTTTTCAACCAGAAAATATTCGCTTTGTGCAACAAAAGTGATGACATGTTGAGAAACAGCTTTATAGTCTAAGGTGTCTTCTATATCATCTGTTGCAGCAGCTTTTTTGATGTCATGAGCCATTTCAATATCCAGAATAACTGTTTGCTTGGTTTCGCGTTCCCAGTCATAGATACCAATGATTGTGTCAATTTTCAAGCCACCTAAAAAAATAATGTCCATTTAGACTCCGGTTATTATTATAATTACATCTACTGTGTCGTTAATTGTAGCAGGGAAATTGCCCTGTTATGCAGTAGTGAACTGATATTTTTTAAAATAGGATAAAAAAATGATTGATTGGCTTTTAGTCCCTGCTGCGTATTTATTAGGTTCTATTTCCAGTGCTATTATTGTATGTCAAATAATGGGCTTGCCGGATCCACGTGTTGAAGGCTCAGGTAATCCTGGGGCAACCAATGTGATGCGTATTGGTGGGAAAAAAGCGGCGGCAATTACATTATTGGGCGATATGCTTAAAGGGTTGATTCCGGTCGTAATCGCACAGCTTTTAGGAGTAGGTCCCGTTATATTGTCAGGTGTTGTTCTGGCTGCTTTTTTAGGGCATTTATACCCAATTTTCTTCGGCTTTGCCGGTGGCAAAGGTGTCGCTACTTCTTTTGGTGTTTTGCTAGGCGCAAACTGGATGGTAGGCTTAGCCGTGTTGTTTACCTGGATTACTATTTATAAGCTATTTAAAATCTCATCTTTATCTGCCTTGATTGCAGCTTCACTTGCACCCTTATATGTTTACTTAATAATGGGCATGCACGCGCTGGTGTATGTGGCGGCCTTGATTGCAGTTATATTAATCTGGCGACATAAAAGCAATATTCAGCGTTTATTGGCGGGTGATGAAAGTTGATGCTTTTAGGGTATTTCACCATGAAGAGCATGAAGAGCATAAAGATAATGAAGGGAAAAGATAAGACGCAGGTTGGAGTAGTGATGCCTTCAAGTGCTTCATGCCCTTCATGGTAAAAAATATTATCTGTACAACTGCCTAAGAATATAACTCATCTATCGGCCAGCGCGGTCTTGCGCTAATGCTTAAAGATTCTTGTTGCCCGGCTAGGAAGCGCTGGCAACCCGCATAAGCTATCATTGCGCCGTTATCAGTACAAAACTCAGGGCGTGGAAAAAATATTTCTGCTCTTTGTTTATGCGCCATAGCGGTTAAAGTCTGCCGAATCTGGGTATTAGCACTAACGCCGCCTGCGACAACCAGGCGTTTTAAACCCGATTGCTGCAGGGCGCGTTTACATTTTATTGCCAGCGTTTCGGCGGTCGCCTGCTGAAAGGCAAAAGCAACATCGGCTTTATCCTGCTGAGTTTTCTGGGTCGCATTTAAGGTATTCATGGTAAATGTTTTTAGCCCACTAAAACTGAAGTCCAAGCCCGGGCGATCAGTCATCGGGCGTGGAAATTTAAAGCGGCCTGCATGGCCTTGTTCTGCAAGCTTTGCTAATAAGGGGCCGCCAGGGTAAGCAAGCCCGAGCATTTTAGCGGCTTTATCAAAGGCTTCGCCAGCAGCGTCATCAAGCGATTCGCCGAGTAACTGGTACTGTCCAATTTGCTTAACTTCAACCAGTAGTGTGTGGCCGCCGGAAACCAGCAGAGCGACAAAGGGAAATTCTGGGGGCTGCTCTTCTAGCATAGGTGCAAGCAAGTGGCCTTCCATGTGATGAACGCCTATGGCTGGAATATTTAATGACCATGCCAGACTTTTGGCAGTCGCAGCGCCAACTAGTAAAGCGCCTATCAGGCCTGGGCCGGCTGTATAGGCGATACCTTGAATGTCAGTTTTAATTAATTGGCTGCGCTGCAGGCATTCATCTATGAGTGGGATAAGTTTACGAATATGATCTCGAGACGCAAGCTCAGGAACGATGCCGCCATATTCATTATGCATCGCAATCTGACTATACAGGCTATGTTGTATAAGGCCTTGGTCGCTATGGTATAGTGCTACGCCGGTTTCATCGCAAGAGGTCTCGATGCCTAAAATGTACATTGATTTTTTGATTTTATTTAGATTACTGCTATAATCGAGGGTTTCGCTAGCTGACAAGATTTTAATGTGGCTAGCTTATTAAGAAATTGAATTTTAGCAAACTGGAAAAATTTATGCCCGCAATTAAAGTTAAAGAAAACGAACCATTTGATATCGCTCTGCGCCGCTTTAAGCGTTCTTGTGAAAAAGCAGGTGTTTTGTCTGAAGTACGTCGTCGTGAGTTTTATGAAAAACCAACGGCAGAACGTAAGCGTAAAGCTGCAGCAGCTGTAAAACGTCATTTGAAAAAATTATCGCGTGAGCGCTATGCTTTGAAGAACTTGCGTCGTGGCCGTCCGCAGCTGTAAGCGAAGATGACTACTATGCAGGTTCGCCTTAAGGACGAAATGAAGCAGGCCATGAGAGATCGGGAAAAGGTTCGTTTAGGAACTATTCGATTAATGCTGGCGGCTATTAAGCAAAAGGAAGTTGACGAGCGAATTGTTCTGGATGACGAGCAAATAATCGTTGTCTTAGATAAAATGCTTAAGCAGCGCCGAGAGTCAATCAGGCAATACCGCGATGCGGGTAGGGAAGAATTGGTAGAAGTGGAGGAAGCTGAAGTGTTGATTATTCAAGATTTTCTGCCTCAGGCCTGGAGTGAAGAAGAAATTAGCGACATGGTTACAGCAGCTATCGCAGAGAGTGCCGCAAGTTCTATAAAAGATATGGGTAAAGTGATGGCAATCTTAAAGCCAGCCATGCAAGGCAGGGCTGATATGGCTGTTGTCAGTACAAAAATAAAGGCAATGTTAGCGACATAGGACTTAAGCTTCATGGCAGGCAGAATCCCTCGAGCTTTTATAGACGACCTTCTGGTCAGGGTAGATATTGTTGACCTGATAGATTCTTATGTCCCGCTAAAAAAAACGGGCAGTAGTTATGTTGCTCGTTGCCCTTTTCATACTGAAAAGACACCTAGTTTTGCGGTAACTCGTAATAAGCAGCTTTATCACTGCTTTGGTTGTGGTACGGGGGGCAATGCCATCAGTTTCTTGATGGACTATAGTCATCTGGACTTTGTCGAAGCGGTAGAAGATCTGGCTGATTTTGTTGGCGTGCAAGTGCCGAGAGAGTCGGGAGCTGTGCCGCTAAAGAAAAATAATACGGCAGAAGTTTTTCAGCTGCTGGAGCAGGCGACAGGTTTTTATATCCAGCAGTTGCGTGAAAATAAGTCGGCTAAAGTGGCGGTAGACTATCTTAAATCTCGCGGTTTGAGTGGTGATGTTGCGCGCGAGTTTCAGCTTGGCTTTGCCCCTGATGGCTGGGATGGATTAGTCAAGCAGTTTAATGCGCAACAGCTTGTAGAAGCGGGTTTGGCTATTGCGAAAGAAGGAGGCTCGGCTTACGATCGGTTTCGTGGGCGCGTGGTTTTTCCTATCCGCGATAAACGCGGGCGAGTATTAGGTTTTGGTGGGCGGGTTCTGGATGATTCCTTGCCAAAATATTTAAACTCACCCGAAACGACAGTTTTTCATAAAGGCCGAGAGGTTTACGGTTTATATGAGTTGCTGGCGAAGAATTCAAAGCCTGAGCGCATTGTTGTTGTTGAAGGCTATATGGATGTTATAGCCTTGGCGCAGTTTGGGGTGCCTTATACGGTAGCCACGCTGGGAACGGCGACTTCAAAAGAACATCTAGAATTATTATTTCGCTTTACCAGTGAAATTATATTTTGTTTTGATGGCGATAAGGCAGGCAAAGAAGCTACCTGGCGGGCTGTTCTTGCTGCATTTCCAAGTTTGCGCGATGGCAGGCAGGTGAGAATAATGCAGTTGCCTCAAGGCAGTGATCCGGATACTTTTGTACGAGATCACGGACTGGAAGAGTTTGAGGGTAATATTGCCTCGGCGCAAGCCTTATCAGATTACTTTTTTGAACGTTTAGGGCGTGGTCTTAATCTGGATGATATGGAAGGGCGGGCTAGCTTGGTAGATAAAGCTAAGGCATATTTACAAACTTTGCCTAATGGGGTATTTCAAACCCTGATGCTGGAGAAATTAAAAACATTATCCAGAATAGATAAGCTAGATTTTTTTGAAAAGCCAACTACACTTAAGCAGGCAAGTCGCAAGCAAAAACAGGAAGATACAAAGTTATCTCCGGTAAGGATTGCTATTTCATTATTGCTGCAAAATCCGGGCTTGATAGAGGTTTTCGAACAAAAAGAAATTCAGTGGCAGGTGTTGGCGTTTCCTGGAATAGCCTTGCTAAAAAAAATAGTTGAAATAATCGAGAAGCACCCCGATATTAATTTGCCTAGGTTAATAGAACATTTCAGAGGCAAGGACGAAGAAAAATATATACACATCATGATGAACCATGAGTTTTTTATTTCAGGGGATGAAATAAATGCAGAGTTTTCAGGTGCGTTAGATAGATTGATTGATCAGGGCAGAGAGCGACGCCTTGATGAATTGATTGCAAAGGAGAGGGCGAGTGGGTTAGCTGAGCATGAGCAAAAGGAGTTGTTAAACATGTTGGCTAACCGTACATAAGTAATTTTCTATATCAGTTGGATTGATATAGCATTTTAAGAGTGAATAATGAATCAAGAACAACAGCAGTCCCAACTAAAACAATTAATTGCCAAAGGAAAAGCGCAGGGGTATTTAACGTATTCCGAAGTGAACGATCACTTGCCTAGCGAAATTGTTGATCCTGAACAAATTGAAGATATCATAGGCATGATCAATGGTCTGGGTATTAAAGTGCATGAATCTGCGCCAGACGATGAGGATTTATCTGAAGAAGTAACCGCTGACGACGATGACGATGATGCAGAAGAAGTTGCAGCGTTAGCATCGGTAGATAGTGAATTCGGGCGTACTACTGACCCGGTCAGAATGTATATGCGTGAAATGGGCTCGGTTGGATTGTTAACCCGACCTGAGGAGTTAAAGATTGCACGTAGGATTGAGGAAGGGCATCGACAGATTGTACGTGCCGTGTCACGCTCCAAGTTAGTTGTTGATACAATAATAGTAGATTTTGCAAGTATTGGGAATGAAAATGGTTTGCGCCTAACTGATATTCTAAGTGACTTTATTGACTTGAACGAGCCGGAGTATGACGATTCTAGAGTCGCAGCGACGCCTGCTGATGCTGCTGCCACTACTGATGACGACGATAAGGATGAAGTTGTAGAGCCGACGGGGCCGACTATAGAGGAAGCTCAGGACAAGGTTGCTGCAATTAAACAAGCTTTTACTAAGGTTGAAGCGGTCATTAAGAAACACGGTTATAAGCATGACAAGGCTGATCAGGCATTTGACGAATTAGCTAATTGCTTTCTTGAGGTAAAATGGGCACCGCAGTATTTTAAAAAGCAGGTTGCACTTGTCGCTACCGTTACGAAGGGTATTCGTGAGCAAGAAAGAAATATCATGGAGCTTTGCGTTAAGCAGGCAAAAATTAATCGTAAGGAATTTATCAATAATTTTATTGGCAATGAAGCAAGCTTAAAATGGCTATCTCGTTTTGCCGAGAAAGATGCAGCGATTGCACAGGTATTAAAGGAAAAAGATAAAGAAATAAAAAGAGTTGAGAACCATTTTTCTGTTATTCAAGAAAACAATGGTTTGGCAATTGTCGAGCTTAAAGACATTAGCCGTCGAGTATCAATTGGGGAAGCCAAATCCAGACGAGCTAAAAAGGACATGATAGAAGCCAACTTGAGGTTGGTGATTTCAATTGCTAAAAAATACACCAATCGCGGGTTGCAGTTCCTGGACTTAATTCAGGAAGGTAATATCGGTTTAATGAAAGCAGTGGATAAATTTGAATACCGCCGTGGTTACAAGTTTTCAACTTATGCAACCTGGTGGATTCGTCAGGCAATTACCCGTTCGATAGCGGACCAGGCTAGAACGATTCGTATTCCTGTGCATATGATTGAAACCATTAATAAGTTAAATCGTATCTCCAGGCAGATTATGCAGGAAAAAGGCAGAGAAGCGACACCTGAAGAATTAGCGGTGCAGATGGAAATGCCGGAAGATAAAGTGCGCAAAGTACTAAAAATTGCTAAAGAGCCAATTTCCATGGAAACACCTATTGGTGATGATGAAGATTCGCACCTAGGTGATTTTATAGAAGATTCAAAGATGCTTTCACCTGTTGAGTCTGCTACAATAGAGGGCTTGAAAGAATCCACTCAAGGCGTGTTAGCAGGATTAACGGCAAGAGAGTCGAAAGTGTTACGTATGCGTTTTGGTATCAATATGAACACTGACCATACGCTGGAAGAAGTCGGCAAGCAGTTTGATGTGACTCGTGAGCGTATTCGACAAATAGAAGCAAAAGCTTTACGTAAATTGCGCCATCCCTCTCGTTCTGATCAGTTAAGATGCTTTTTAGACGCAGAATAATATTTATGTAAGGCTGTTAGTTTAGGGCCCTTAGCTCAGTTGGTTAGAGCATCCGACTCATAATCGGCAGGTCCCCAGTTCGAGTCTGGGAGGGCCCACCATCCATAGAAAGGCTGCTTATGCGGCCTTTTTTTATATCTGAATTTAACGATTAAGTTCAGAGTTGTGTTTATCCCTTGTTAAAGAAGGACCATAAAATGAGCAATAACTATATTTTTACCTCGGAGTCTGTTTCAGAGGGACATCCGGATAAAGTTGCTGATCAGATATCTGATGCAATTTTAGATTCCCTGTTAGCACAAGACCCTAAGTCACGCGTGGCATGTGAGACGCTAGTTAAAACCGGAATGGTCATTATTGCCGGTGAGATTACTACGGATGCCTGGGTTGACACAGAAGAAGTCGTGAGAGGTGTAGTTAAGGACATTGGATATAACAGTTCCGAGATCGGCTTTGATTATGAGAGTTGTGCTGTACTTAATGCTATCGGTAAACAGTCAGCAGACATTTCACAAGGCGTAGATGATAGTGATGATCATGAGCAAGGAGCGGGCGATCAGGGTTTAATGTTTGGTTATGCAAGTAATGAAACCGACGTATTAATGCCTGCACCGATTACTTATGCGCATCGTCTGGTTAAGCGTCAGGCAGAAGTGCGTAAAAATGGTACCTTGCCCTGGTTGCGCCCGGATGCAAAAAGTCAGATTACTTTTCGCTATGAAAATAACCAGCCAGTTGCCATTGATGCCGTTGTTTTATCAACTCAGCATTCGCCTGAAATGGGTGGCAAGCTTCTGGAAGAGGCGGTAATGGATGAGATTATTCTGCCGACCTTACCTAAGGAATGGTTACATGCAGGGACGAAATATTTTATCAACCCTACCGGGCAGTTTATTATCGGCGGACCTGTGGGTGATTGTGGCCTAACAGGACGTAAGATTATCGTTGATACCTATGGTGGTATGGCGCGTCATGGTGGTGGTGCCTTCTCGGGAAAAGATCCTTCAAAAGTGGATCGTTCGGCTGCTTATATGTGTCGCTATGTCGCTAAAAATATTGTTGCTGCAGAACTGGCTGAGCGCTGTGAAATTCAGGTTTCTTACGCGATTGGTATTGCTGAGCCAACGTCTATCAGTATTGATACCTTCGGTACTGGAAAAATCGGCGAAGATCGTTTAGTGAAAATTATCCGCGATGTTTTCGACCTTAGACCTAAAGGATTGATTGCCATGCTGGATTTACTAAAACCTATTTACCTGCCTACCGCTGCCTATGGTCATTTTGGCCGTACTGAAGAGACATTCAGCTGGGAAAAAACAGACAAAGTTGATGCATTAAAAGATGCCGCTGGCCTTTAAAATATTAGATTAGGATAAAAATAAAATGAGTCAAGATTACAAAATAGCAGATATGACCCTGGCGGAATGGGGACGTAAAGAAACATCCATTGCTGAAACAGAAATGCCGGGGTTAATGGCATTGCGCGAAGAATTTGGTGCAGCACAGCCTTTAAAAGGTGCGCGAATTGCGGGATGTTTGCATATGACTATTCAGACGGCGGTATTGATTGAAACGTTAACTGCTTTAGGCGCAGAAGTACGCTGGTCTTCTTGTAATATTTTTTCTACTCAGGATCATGCGGCGGCGGCAATGGCAGCAGCTGGTATTCCTGTGTTTGCCTGGAAAGGTGAAACAGAAGAAGAAGCAGAATGGTGCATTGAGCAAACGATCGTTGGCCCGAATGGCTGGCGTCCGAATATGATTCTGGATGATGGCGGTGATTTAACCGTATTGATGCATGAAAAATTCCCGGAATTAATGGCGGATGTAAAAGGACTTTCTGAGGAAACTACGACCGGCGTATTGCGTTTGTATGAAATGGTTACCAAAGGGACATTGAAAGTACCTGCGTTTAACGTGAATGATTCAGTGACTAAATCGAAATTCGACAATTTATATGGTTGCCGTGAGTCGTTAGTCGATGGTATCAAACGTGCAACAGACGTAATGATTGCAGGTAAAATTGCCGTCGTTTGTGGCTATGGTGACGTAGGTAAAGGTTGTGCGCAGTCATTACGTGGCTTAGGTGCAACGGTCTGGATTACAGAAATTGATCCTATTTGTGCATTGCAGGCATCTATGGAAGGTTTTCGTGTGGTCACTATGGAGGAGGCCGCTCCTCAGGCGAATATCTTTGTGACGGCAACAGGTAATTACCATATTATTAATCATGGTCATATGCTGGCGATGAGGAATAATGCCATCGTGTGTAATATAGGTCATTTTGATTCGGAAATTGAAATTGCGGCATTACGTCAATATGACTGGGATACCATTAAGCCACAAGTAGATCATGTGACTTTCCCGGATGGCAAAAAAATCATTATTTTGGCTGAAGGTCGTCTAGTGAATCTGGGCTGTGGCACTGGGCATCCTAGTTTTGTTATGTCTAATTCATTCTGTAATCAGGTGCTGGCGCAGATGGAATTATGGGGAAATACTGCAGATTATAAGAATGAAGTTTATATACTGCCGAAAAAACTGGACGAAAAAGTGGCGCGTTCACACCTGGCTCAGCTAGGCGTGCAATTAACAGAATTGACAGCAGAACAAGCTGATTATATTAGTGTACCGGTAGAAGGTCCTTATAAGCCGGATCATTACCGCTATTAATAGCTCAAACGTTGGCTAGATGAAAAGGGTAGAGCGGACTGAAGTCCGCTCTACGCAATATAAGCACCCAAGCATAATTAATTCAACATTTTACTTGTCTTTTTTCTCATTTTCAGCGTTGTATAAATAGTTGCGTAGCCAGCTATGCGCCTATTTGTGCGCCTTGAAAATGAAAAAAAATCCTGCGTAAAATTTGTTAAATTAATTATGCTTGGGTACTTACATGCAATTAAAGTATTATTATGACTATAAATAACAAAGCGGATTTATTTAGTTTTGAATTTTATCCCCCCAAAACAGAACAGGGGGATATCAATTTAGAACAAGTGCATCGTGATTTAGCTAGACTTAATCCTGATTTTTTCTCGGTAACCTTTGGTGCTGGCGGGTCAACCCGAGATAAAACCTATGATACGGTTGTTAAAATTCAAAATAATGGCGTATCTGCCGCGCCGCATTTATCCTGTGTTGCTTCGACTAAGGAAAATATCCGCGAGATCTTAAATAATTACAGCGATCACGGAGTTTCCAAAATTGTTGCCTTGCGCGGAGATTTGCCGTCTGGGATGATGTCTGCCGGGGAGTTCCGTTATGCTAATGAATTAGTTGATTTTATTCGTGCTGAAACGGGCGATCATTTTCAGATTCATGTGGCTGGTTATCCTGAAATTCATCCCCAGGCGAATAATGCCGATGCAGATTTTAACAACTTTAAGCGAAAGGTTGATGCCGGTGCCGATGCGGTTATTACGCAGTATTTTTATAATGCTGAAGCCTATTTTTATTTTATGGATAAATGTGAGAAAAGCGGTATCGATATTCCCATCGTACCTGGCATTATGCCGATAACCAATTTTACACAGTTATTTCGTTTTTCAGATATGTGTGGTGCTGATATTCCTCGTTGGATGCGTAAAACACTGGAATGTTTTGGTGATGATAAGGCTTCGATTATGGCTTTTGGTGAAGATATAGTTTCTAAATTATGTCAGGAGTTATTAGATAATGGTGCGCCTGGCTTGCATTTTTATACCATGAACCAGTCTAAACCTACTCTGGCCGTTTGGGATAATTTGAATTTTGCATAAGTCTGCAAGTATATTGGCGTTAAAAAATTATTAACCACGAAAGGCACGAAAAACACGAAACATTGTTTTTGTTTTAGTGTTTTTTAAAAAGGCAGGCAAGGCATAACAAGCGTTGTCTGCCTTTTTATTGCTTGAATCTAGAAAAATCAGTTGCTCACGGTTTCTAGCACAAGCTCTTGATTCCACCGCACTTCCAAAAAATGCCCGCTTAACCTACGGGTGAAGCTAAGATTTTTTGAAAGTGTTATGTTAACTCAATATCTTGCACTATAAATTCGCGCTCAACTGATTTTTCTAGGTTGAAACAGCGCGATGTAGGGCGTGGCTTTAGCCCGCCATTATCCGAAGATTTATTAACAGACCTATACCGGATCTAGGTTAAATCTTATTAAGGTTGATAGGAAAATCATGAGAATGTCAAGATTATACGTTGCTATGCCTTTGGTTTTGCATCAGACAATTGAGCTAGATGATGATAGCGCTCATTATTTGCGTAGCGTATTAAGGCTGAAGAAAACACAAGAAATTACCTTATTTAATGGCGCTGGTGGTGAGTATCAGGGGAAAATAGTCGAGGTCTCACGTAAACGTGTCATGATTGAGCTATTATCTTTTACTGATCGTAGCGTCGAGTCAGGTTTGCAAGTTATATTGGGTTTGGGTATTTCACGTGGTGACCGTATGGATTTTGCTGTACAAAAGTCGGTAGAATTAGGTGTAGCACAGATTACACCCTTACAAACTGAGCGTTGTGTCGTGCATTTAAAAGCAGAAAAAGGCCAGAATAAAGTACGTCATTGGCAGAAAATTGCGCAACATGCGGCTGAGCAAAGCGGGCGTACTGTTAGACCAGAAGTTAGCGATGTTCAATCGATAGACAGCTGGATTAATCAACAGGCAGGCTTAAAACTTTTTTTAGATCCCTTTGCGACTCAGACATTAAGACACATACAGCCAGATGATAATCGGGTGACTTTATTGGCAGGACCTGAAGGCGGCTTTGCTGAGCAAGAGCGTGAAATAGCAAAGCAGGCGGGTTTTGTCCCGGTGCGATTAGGCCCGCGCGTGTTGCGCACCGAAACAGCTACGCTTACCGCTTTAACGGCAGTGCAGGTTTTATGGGGTGATTTAGGAGGTGTCGATGCTGAATAAGATGCGCATAAGTTTAATCCCTCTTTTAATGCTGCTGATATTTTCTATCATCGCCTGTTTTATCGGTTATGGCATTTTTGTATTGCTGGACGGGGCGGCGGAGTTAAGCAAAATAATCAGTCGAGTCACTCAGATATTGTTGATTTTAAGTATCTATCCGTTCATGCGCTGGCTTAATGTCAGTGCTGTTGAGTTGGGTTTTGTGCCTTTTAAAACATTTCTAAAGCAAATGCTGGGTGGCATGGTTCTCGGATTATTTACATTATTGCCGGTGTTATTGCTGAGTTATGCTTTGGGGGTTACTGATATTGATGCGAGCCGAGTTTGGACGGCTGATAAGTTAGCCGTTAGTTTATTGGTTGCATTTTTATTGGCTTTGTTGATTTCATTATTAGAAGAGCCTATGTTTCGCGGCATTTTAATCTCCGCATACCTCAAGCGCCTAGGTGTAGTTGCGACTGTTTTTGTTAGTTCATTTTATTATGCGATTTTGCATTTTATTAAAACCAATACGTCTATACCTGTAGAGCAAGCGAGCCTCTCTGATAGTTTCATACTGTTGCTGGAAGCCTTTCAGAATGTACTAAACCCTGAAAATTTAGGGGCTTTTTGGGCCTTGTTAATGGTTGGAGTTTTTCTAGCCGTTATGCGCACGCATCTAAAACTGAGCCTGGCCTGGGTTATTGGTTGTCATACGGCATGGGTGTGGCAGATTAAAATGGCGCATAAAATTACTGATGTAAATAAGCACTCCGACCTACTGTATTTAATCAGCCCTTATGATGGCGTGATAGGACCTATGGTAGCCCTATGGTTGACGCTGGTTTTATGTGTTTATTTATTTTTTCAGCGCAGTGAAAAGTAAAAAGAAACGTAACTACTCAGCGTATCTGATAGTTACGAAATTAGATTGTATATTTCCAGCCAGGCACCAGAAAAGCAGGTATTTGATAAAAAACACCCTGATGGAGCAAGCGTTTTTGTAGGATGGGCAAAGGAGGTACGACGTGCCCATCATGTTTTCGTTGATGGGCGCGGATGAAGCCCTTTGCCCATCCTACAGAGTTTATTTTGCTGTAACTACTCAGCTTGTCTGAGTAGTTACAAAGAAACTAAATATTTAATCCCTAAAATTATTAAACTGCAGAGGTTGTTCTAGATCTGCGCTACGTAACATTTGCATGGTTTGTTGCAGGTCATCACGTTTTTTCCCCGAGACGCGAATTTTTTCCCCTTCTATAGCCGCTTGTACTTTAAGCTTTTTATCCTTAATCAGTTTGACAATTTTTTTGGCAAAAGGCTTGTCGATACCCTCTTTTAGTTCTATCGGTTGTTGCGCTGTTTTGGCTGCTTCTTTAACATCGCCGGTTTCCAGACAGGCAATATCGATCCCGCGTTTAGTTAATTTTGAAAACAGGATAGGTAGCATTTGCTGTAGTTGAAAGCGTGACTCTGCTTTCATTAAAATTGATTTATCATTCAATTCGAATTCTGCATTCGAACCTTTAAAATCAAAACGAGTGCTTACTTCTTTATTGGCCTGGTCCAGAGCGTTTTGTGCTTGGTGCATATCAAATTCTGAAACAATATCAAATGATGGCATGGTGTGTCCTGTTATATTTTTTGGGTAAATTGTTTTTTTACTTTACTAATCTCATGCGTGCGCAGTCGATGGATCTCCTGGCCAATTTGTTTTCCCTGAATATTGCAGTCTGAAATAGCGGAACTATCTATGCGTTTTGCGGCTTTTTGCGCTGCTCTAATATAGTCTACTTGAGGGTAATCAGTTTGTTCAAACCCTGTGCGGCCCCTGGCATCGGCTTCGCAGGCAAGTAAAAAATCATTCAGTTGATTTTCTGCTTTAAAGGCCCCAATGCTGACCAGCATATCGCATAATGTGCTAGGTCGTAACTCAAAAGCCCGGTGGCAGTGAGTATGGTATTGCATTACCTGTAAAGCTAGTTTCTGATAATTATTGGGGACCCGCAGGCGTTGAGCAAGAGTTTTTAAGGCATCAATCCCCAGGGTTTCATGCCCGTGATGGCTGGGCCATTTTTCTGCCGGAGTGAGCGCTTTACCTAAATCATGCATCAATGCAGCAAAGCGGACTGTGCATTTATCGCTTAATAAGGTAGCCTGTTCCAGTACCATTAAAACATGCACCCCGGTGTCAATTTCCGGGTGATGTTGGGCAGGTTGGGGGACCCCAAATAATGCGTCTAGCTCTGGGAAAATACGTGCCAGTGCACCACAGTCACGTAAAGCCTGGAAATACGCAGCAGGCGATTTTTCACCCAAAGCTTTAACTGTTTCCGCCCAGACTCGCTCTGGCACGAGGTGGTCTATTTCACCCTGCACTACCATTTGCTGCAAAAGTTCTTGAGTCTCGGGAGCTATGCTAAATCCCAGATGTTGATAGCGAGCGCAAAACCTTGCAATGCGTAATACCCGAACTGGGTCTTCACAAAAAGCAGGGGAAATATGACGAAAAACTTTGTTTGCCAGGTCCTGTTGGCCGCCATACGGGTCGAAAATTTCACCATTATCCATAATAGCCATGGCATTGATAGTCAAGTCCCTGCGTATCAGGTCATCTTCCAGACTGATATCGGGGGTTGCATGGACTGCAAAGCCGGTATAACCGTGAGTGGTTTTTCTTTCAGTGCGCGCAAGTGCGTATTCATCTTTTGTTTGCGGGTGTAAAAACACCGGAAAATCTTTGCCTACTTCGGTATAGCCGCGTGTAATCATGGCCTCTG
Organism: Methyloprofundus sp.; assembly: GCF_965251085.1. Classification (NCBI taxonomy): domain Bacteria; kingdom Pseudomonadati; phylum Pseudomonadota; class Gammaproteobacteria; order Methylococcales; family Methylococcaceae; genus Methyloprofundus; species Methyloprofundus sp. The sequence continues at coordinate 226,330 of NZ_OZ252594.1, forward strand.
GTGTTTCGCCAATAACCACCCAGTCCCGTTCGCGAACGGGGAGATTAAGTAGTGTGTCGCGTACTGCGCCACCGACTAGATAGGCTTTCATGATAAATACGAGTTTTTAATTAAATGTAAATGCATGGTAAAGGATTCGTAGCTTATTTGGAAATTCGCTTTTATATTGTTGCTGAGGTGTATAGTATTCTGGATATATTGTTAATAATCAACTGCTAGATTCGGCATTGTGTCTACACAAAGTATACCACTATAGAGATTGCAATTATGTTTGAGATGTTTCTTATTTGTCTGGCTTTTGGTTGTTTTTCAGGGCTTATAGCGGGTCTTTTTGGTATTGGCGGAGGTTTGGTGTTAGTACCCTTTTTTCTGTTTTTGCTGGAATCACGAAATATTGCCAATGAATTGTTGATGTTGATGGCGGTGGCAACCTCGTTGGCAACAATGATTATAACCTCTATAGCAGCTACTTTAATGCAGCATCGTCTCGGTGCTGTTATCTGGAAGACAGTCTTTAATTTATCCTATGGTATGTTTTGGGGGGTTATTGCCGGCACCCTGCTGGCTGATTCAATTTCATCCGATACTTTACGCCTTATCTTTGCCTTGTATATGTTGTATGTTGCCATAGAAATGGCAGTGTCAAGCAAGATAGTGGCAAAATTGAGGCAATTGAGTGCCTTGGCTACGGCGATAGCAGGGACTGTTATCGGCTTTGTTTCTGCAGTGCTGGGGATAGGCGGAGGAACTTTAACGGTACCTTTGCTGGCAAGACATCAAGTGCCTATGCGTAATGCCGTCGCTATTTCTAGCGCATGTGGACTGCCTATAGCCGTTGTTGGAACCCTAAGCTATGCCTTGTTAGGGTGGCAGAAAACAGGCTTGCCTGAAGGCAGTGTAGGCTATATTTATGTGCCTGCTTTTTTGGGTATAGTGATAAGCAGTATGTTGACGGCCCCTCTCGGTGCTAAGTTGGCAAATAAACTACCCACCCAGCAGTTGAAGCGATATTTTTCGATATTATTATTCGTAGTCGCGGCTAAGCTATTGTGGGCTATTTTAAAATAAACCAGGAGATATTATGGCTGAATATAAAAAATATCGGTGTATGGAGTGTGAGCGCCTCTATGATGAAGAACAAGGTGATCCTGATAGCGGGCTTGCACCTGGCACTTTATGGGAAGACATTCCAGATGATTGGGTTTGCCCCATTTGTGGTGCACCGAAAAGCTTTTTTAAGTTGGTGGAGTAGTGCTCTTTTTGATGAGGTTTTGCTATCTTTGTAGGGCGCGGCTTTAGCCCGCCTTATGCAGCATTCTTTGATTACTGGCGGGCTAAAGCCACGCCCTACGCATATATTTTTATTTTTCTATTTGAAATCTAATAAAGCATAGTACAATAATCGGTTAATTTTTAAAGATTGGACGGGAGCTGTTATGCAAATTATACAAGAAGCCTTAACTTTTGATGATGTGTTATTAGTACCCGCACACTCAACTGTAATGCCGCGTGAGGTGTCCATGAAAACCCAGCTTACGCGTAAGATTGCGCTCAATATTCCGCTGGTTTCTGCCGCAATGGATACCGTTACAGAAGCCCGGTTAGCAATTGCTATTGCACAGGAAGGCGGCATCGGGATTATTCATAAAAATATGACTGCCGAGGAACAGGCGCAGGAAGTGCGTAGTGTCAAGAAATATGAAAGTGGCGTCATCAGGGAACCGATTACCGTTGCATCGACCGCTACTGTGCTTGATGTGATGGCACTGACGAAGGAACATAATATTTCTGGTGTCCCCGTCGTAGATGGCAATGAGTTGGTGGGCATAATCACCAGTCGTGACTTGCGCTTCGAAACGCGTCTGGATGAATCCATTGCTAAGGTAATGACACCCAAAGCGCGTTTAGTGACTGTTAAGGAAGACTTTACCCAGACAGAAGCTTTAAAATTATTGCATGAACACCGTATCGAAAAAGTGTTAATCGTGAATGATGATTTTCATTTGCGCGGCATGATTACCGTAAAAGATATACAAAAAGCGAAAGATTACCCTATTGCCTGTAAAGATGAGCTAGAGCGTTTACGCGTGGGTGCAGCGGTAGGCACGGGTGAGGGCACTGAAGAAAGAGTTGCCGCATTAGTGGAAGCCGGAGTCGATGTAATTGTGGTTGATACCGCACATGGTCATTCTCAAGGCGTGTTAGATCGTGTTCGCTGGGTGAAGCAAAACTACCCTGACTTAGAAGTGATCGGTGGTAATATTGCCACAGCCGATGCGGCTTTGGCTTTAGTTGAAGCAGGTGCTGATGGAGTAAAAGTAGGGATAGGCCCAGGTTCAATTTGTACCACGCGTATTGTTGCGGGTGTTGGTGTACCGCAGATTTCTGCTGTGGACAATGTGGCTCAGGCGTTAAAAGGAACAGGTGTGCCGTTAATTGCCGATGGAGGTATACGCTACTCGGGCGATATGGCAAAGGCCTTATCAGCCGGTGCTTATTCAGTGATGTTGGGTGGATTGTTTGCCGGGACAGAAGAAGCGCCCGGGGAAGTTGAATTATTTCAAGGACGTTCTTATAAATCTTATCGTGGCATGGGCTCCATTGGTGCAATGGCGCAGCAGCAAGGCTCCAGTGACCGTTATTTTCAGGAAGATGCCGATTCATCAGATAAATTAGTGCCCGAAGGTATTGAAGGACGTGTGCCGTATAAAGGGGGGCTGGTTGCTGTTATCCATCAGGCACTCGGTGGTATTCGAGCGAGTATGGGTTACACAGGTTGTGCAACCATAGCAAAATTACATGAAAATGCGCAGTTTGTGCGTGTAAGCAGCGCGGGTATGCGTGAAAGCCATGTACATGACGTAACCATTACTAAAGAAGCACCGAATTATCGGGTTTAATTGCGAATTTTTAATCTGGTTTTTCCTCACGCTCTTTGTTACTGCTATTAAGTTGAAATTTTTAACATAGGATGTGTTGACGATAGGAAACGCAGCAATCACTGCGAAATGCGCTTCGTTCCTCAGCACATCCTATACTTGGCGCTTTGATTTAATAGTATTAACTCTCTGCGTGGGAATGCATATGGAAACGTTCTGCGTTCCACGCCTATGGATTCTACTGCAATAAAGCCCTTATCACCCATACGAACAACTCAAGAGAATACCGTGAATCAACAAACAACAGATATTCATGCGCATAAAATTCTTATTCTGGATTTTGGCTCACAATACACTCAGTTAATAGCACGACGCATACGTGAGATAGGAGTTTATTGCGAAATTTATTCCTGTGATTGCAGCGATGAGGAAGTGATTGCCTTTGGCGCACAAGGGATTATTTTATCTGGTGGCCCTGAATCTGTTACAGCAGGAAATACACCCAGAGCACCACAGGCAGTTTTCAATGAGGGTGTTCCAGTATTAGGAATTTGCTACGGTATGCAAACCATGACCGAGCAATTGAATGGGAAGGTGGAAAGTTCAGATCACCGTGAGTTTGGTTATGCGCAAGTCAGAGCGCGTGGGCATTCTAAATTATTTATAGATATCGAAGACCATACTTCCCCCGAAGGCTACGGCTTATTAGATGTGTGGATGAGTCATGGCGATCGTGTAGTCGAATTACCCGAAGGCTTTAAGTTAATAGCCAGTTCCGATGGCGCACCTATTGCGGGTATTGCCGATGAAGCGCGTGATTTTTATGGCGTGCAGTTCCATCCGGAAGTGACCCATACTAAACAGGGCGGGCGTATTTTAAGCCGCTTTGTTCTGGATATTTGTGGCTGTGATGCCTTATGGGATTCAGCACATATTATTGATGAAAGCCTGCAAACCATAAAGCAAAAAGTTGGTAGTGATCAGGTTATTCTGGGCCTTTCTGGTGGGGTTGATTCATCCGTGGTTGCTGCTTTATTACATAAAGCAATTGGTGATCAGTTGACTTGTGTCTTCGTTGATACAGGATTGCTGCGTTTGAATGAAGGCGACCAGGTTATGGCTACTTTTGCCCAACATATGGGTGTAAAAGTTATTCGGGTCGATGCAGAAGAACGTTATCTGACAGCATTAGCAGGTAAAACTGACCCTGAGCAGAAACGCAAGATTATAGGTAATCTGTTTGTCGAGATTTTTGATGAACAAGCAGAGAAATTAAGCGATGCAAAATGGCTGGCACAAGGAACTATTTATCCGGATGTTATTGAATCAGCAGGTGCTGCCAGTGGTAAAGCGCATTTAATAAAATCGCATCATAATGTTGGTGGCTTGCCGGAAGATATGACTCTAAAACTACTCGAACCCTTACGTGAGTTATTTAAAGATGAAGTACGTAAATTAGGCACGGAATTAGGTTTACCTTACGATATGATTTATCGCCACCCTTTTCCAGGGCCAGGTCTAGGCGTGCGAATCTTGGGGGAAGTCAAAAAACAATATGCTGATTTACTGCGTCAGGCCGATGCTATCTTTATGGATGAATTGTATAAGCAGGATTTATATCAAACAGTCAGCCAAGCTTTTGCGGTCTTTTTACCGATCAAATCCGTTGGTGTGATGGGGGACGGGCGGCGTTATGATTATGTGATTGCCTTACGTGCCGTAGAAACCATAGACTTTATGACGGCACGCTGGGCACATCTACCTTATGATTTTTTAGGCCATGTATCCACGCGGATTATTAATGAAGTTGATGGTATTTCGCGAGTAACTTACGATATTTCAGGTAAGCCTCCCGCTACTATAGAATGGGAATAAGCCAGGCAGAGGATGAAGCCTGGATGCGGCATGCGATTAGGCTTGCACAGCGTGCAGAAGCGCAAGGGGAAGTGCCGGTAGGGGCAGTACTTGTTCTGAATAATCAATGTATTGCCGAAGGCTGGAATACACCGATTACTGATAATGATCCAACAGCACATGCAGAAATCTGCGCTATGCGCCATGCAGGGCAGAGGCTTGATAATTATCGCTTAATAGACAGTACCTTATACGTTACCTTAGAGCCTTGCGTGATGTGCATGGGAGCGATTGCCCATGCGCGTGTTAAACGCCTGGTATTTGGTGCAATAGATGCAAAGCGAGGCGCAGTTTGTAGTGCGCTAGAGCTAAGCAATGCGGATTTTCTAAATCATCAGATTGACTGGCAGGGCGAAGTGCTGGCAGAAACTTGCGGTGGTTTATTAAGAGATTTTTTTAAAGCGAAGCGAAAAAAACTGTAGAGCGGACTTTAGTCCGCAGCTCCGCACGATATCGCTTAACTATTTAAAGGAGAAGCAGATGCAAGAACATAGCAAATTTAGTGCCTTTATACTAGGTGCCTTTATATTTCTGGGACTGGCAACTGTTGGCTATCAGCTGGGAAATGCTGCTATTCAATACAAAGAGTATGAGCGTACAGTCACAGCAAAAGGCCTGTCAGAGCGTGAATATCCAGCCGATATTGTCATCTGGCCGATTCAGTTTACAGAGTCGAGCAATGACCTTACCCAGCTTTATAGTTCTATAGAGGCGAGTAATTCCAAGATTAAGAATTTTCTAGAAAAAAACAAAATCAGGAGCGATGAGATATCTATTTCTGCACCGCAAATTACCGATAAGTCCGCTCAACAATATGGTAATGCCAAGGCAGAATTCCGTTATACTGCGCAGCAAACCGTGACCGTTTATTCTGAAAATATCCAGATTGTTCAGGATGTTATGAGGTTATTGCCGGAATTAGGGAAAACGGGGATAGCCTTTACCGGGAATAACTATCAATCCCAGACAGATTATATTTTTACCCGGCTAAATGAAGTCAAGCCAGAAATGATAGAAGAGGCAACATGCAATGCTAGAGAAGTAGCAGAAAAATTTGCCGCTGACTCCGACAGTAAGCTGGGTAAAATTAGGCGCGCAACACAGGGACAGTTTAGCATCAGCGCCAGAGATAAAAATAGCCCCTCTATCAAAAAAATCAGAGTGGTCTCGACAGTTGAGTATTATTTGTCAGATTGAGGATGATTTTACCTAAATTGCCAGAATCGGGACTGACACGACAGGGGGAGCTAGCGTAACCAGGTGTCTCAGAATTTTTATATTTTATCGAGTAAGCCCCGTTACCAGGCGAACAAGTGACAAAGTCTGGTTCTTTCACCGCTATTTTTTCAAAGCCTTTGCAAAGGCATTAGCCATAGACCCTTGTGCTGGGGTTGGCACACTTGCTGGCTTGGGCTTATGTGTTTTTCTTGTTTGAGCGTTGTCAGATTTTCCGCTTTTACTTTCTGCGGGTGCTTCTTTTTTCATTGATAAAGCAATTCGTTTACGCGGGATATCAATTTCAAGCACCCTCACTTTAACCATCTCTCCGGTTTTTACCACGTCACGCGGATCTTTTACATACACATCAGCTAAATGTGATATATGTACTAGGCCATCCTGATGCACTCCAATATCTACAAAAGCGCCGAAATTAGCAACATTAGTGACTACGCCTTCTAAAGTCATGCCTTCTTTCAGGTCAGTGATTTTTTCTATGCCTTCTTTATAGGTAATGCTTTTAAATTCGGGGCGAGGGTCACGGCCTGGCTTTTCCAGTTCCTGCAAAATATCAGTTACAGTGGGCAAGCCAAACACTTCATTGGTGTAATCAGCCGCATTTAAACCGCGTAGGAAACTGCTTTTGCCGACTAGTTCGTTGATCGTGGTCCCTGTTTTTTTAACAATGTCTTCAATCACAGGGTAGGCTTCGGGGTGCACAGAGGAAGCGTCCAGTGGGTTATTGCCATTCATAATACGCAAAAAACCTGCCGCTTGTTCATAGGCTTTTTCGCCTAAACGAGGCACTTTTTTTAATTGCTTCCGGTTGGTAAATGCTCCTTGCTCATCCCGAAAAGCTACAATGTTTTGGCTGATGGTATTGCTTAAGCCGGAAACCTGTTTGAGTAATGCAGCAGAAGCAGTATTTACATCTACACCAACAGCATTCACGCAATCTTCGACGACAGCATCCAGACCTCGGGCTAATTGAGACTGATTCACATCATGTTGATATTGGCCAACCCCAATGGATTTTGGCTCTATCTTTACAAGTTCCGCTAGCGGATCTTGTAAGCGGCGGGCAATAGAGACTGCACCGCGTAGAGATACATCTATATTTGGAAACTCTTTTGAAGCCAGTTCAGATGCGGAATAAACTGAAGCGCCCGCTTCTGAAACAGTTATCTTGCTAAATTTCAGGTCTTTATGTTGCCTGATTAAATCGCTAACCAATTGATCGGTTTCTCTGGAGCCAGTGCCATTTCCTATGCTGACCAGTTCTACCTGATGTAGTTTTATCAATTTAGCCAGAGTGTCTATAGACGCATCCCATTGATTTCTGGGGGCGTGTGGGTAAATAGTATCGGTTGCCAGCAATTTTCCCGTGGTATCGACTACGGCAACTTTGACTCCAGTGCGTATGCCGGGGTCTAAACCTAAAGTGGCTTTGGGGCCTGCAGGTGCTGCCAGTAATAAATCTTTTAGATTATTGGCAAACACACGTATGGCTTCCAGTTCTGCAGCTTCGCGTAACTGTTGTTTTAAGTCTAGGTCAATGCGGGTGAATAATTTAACTTTCCAGGCAAAACGTGCCGTTTCTGCTAGCCAGGCATCCGCTGCTTTGCTGGTATCGGTGACTTGAATTTGTCGTGCGACGATTTGCGCGCAAAGCAGATGCTCTCCTTTTTCATCGTTACCCGGAAATAAAGTCAGGTTGAGCAGGTTCTCATTACGGCCACGAAATAAGGCTAATGCGCGATGTGAAGGGATTTTATTAATTGCTTCCTGAAAGTCAAAATAATCTTTGAATTTAGCGGCTTCTGCTTCTTTGCCTTTGGCGACAATTGATTGAATAATGCCTTTTTGCCAGATACGCTCACGTAGAGTGCTGACTAGTTCGGCATCTTCGGAAATACGCTCCATAATGATCTGGCGTGCGCCGCCCAGAGCAGCGGCAATATCAGGAACAACTTTATCTGCATTGATATAGGCAGTAGCGACTTGCTCGGGTGTGCAGTCTCTATCGTTTAAAATAGCATCCGCCAAAGGTTCTAAACCTGCTTCACGGGCTATCTGTGCTTTAGTGCGGCGTTTGGGTTTATAGGGTAAATATAAATCTTCCAGACGGGTTTTAGTCTCTGCTTGTTTAATGGCTTGCTCTAATGCGGGTGTTAATTTTCCTTGTGATTCGATACTTTCTAATATCGTTTTGCGGCGTGCATTCAGTTCGCGTAAATAGATTAAGCGCTCATCTAACAAACGTAGCTGGATATCATCTAGCCCACCGGTTATTTCTTTGCGATAACGTGCAATAAAAGGGACGGTCGCGCCTTCATCAAGTAGGGAAACCGCGGCATTAACTTGTTTTAGGCTAACGGCTAATTCGTCGACAATTTTCTGATTTACGTCCATTTATAATGATGTCTGGGTAATGGCTTACAAGCCGTGTATTGTATCAGTGTGAGTGCTGCATAAATAGAGTCTTTGAGAGAGTTATGAATAAACGGTATGATACTTTTTGCATTACAGAATGGGAACTATAAACCTAAAAACCGCAGTTGATTGCTATAAAGCACTCTAAGCATCAGAATGTTACACTAATGATCGAATATATCTATCACTTTTTGGGTGAGTATACCCCGCTTCACAGTTTTGTGAATAAATCTGAGAGCGAAGTACTGCGTTACAGCCCTTGCCAAGGGCTACGGCCATTGCCTACGGGCTGTGCCTTGTCTTTCGCACTCAGATTTTCCACAAAATCCGTGCTCAATTGCGGCTTCTAGGTAAAAATTTAATGAAATTAGCACTGTTGGCGGGTACTCAATCGGGCTGTGGAAAAACTACGATTATGCTGGCTTTATTACAGTATTTTAAAGCGCAGCAGCGAGATGTCGTGTCATTTAAGGCAGGGCCCGATTTTTTAGACCCTTTATGGCATCAGGCAGTGACGGGTAGACTTTCGTATAATATCGATACGCGCATGATCGGCGCAGACTTGTCAAAACAGCTGATGACTACTCAGGAGGAAACAGCTGAGATTGGCATAATAGAAGGCGTAATGGGCTTGTTTGATGGTCGTTCAGGCGTGGGAGGCAGTGGCTCTAGTGCAGAATTGGCTAACACTTTAGAGGTGCCTGTTTTTTTGGTGATAGATGCTAAGGGGATGAGCGGCTCTATTGTGCCTATGGTGAGTGGCTTTGCAGATTATGCTCAGAAAATGGGCGTGACGATAGCTGGAATTATTGCTAATCGAGTCGGTAGTGCTCATCATGCAAAATTATTACGCGAAGTACTTCAAACGCATAAAAAACCGCCATTGATCGCCTGGATGGAAAAAAATGCACCGGAATTACCTGAACGACACTTGGGCTTAGTACAACCCTCGGAAGTAACATTGCCCGATTTTTTGCCTTTTCTGCATAGTGAGGCAGAGGATTTATCGGCTTTGTTTGCACAGCAGAGTTATGGAGTATGCGATACCCATTCAACAATGGGCATATTAAAGAATAAAAAAATTGCCGTAGCAAAAGATGCAGCCTGCTGTTTTATTTACCCTGCTAATTTAGATTTTTTACAGCAGCAGGGTGCGGAGCTATTGTTTTTTTCGCCTATAGCGGGTGATACCGTTCCCGAAAGTGCAGACGCTTTGTGGTTACCGGGTGGGTATCCAGAATTATTTGCAGAAAGTCTATCGCAGTCAAAAAGCTGGTCATCTCTACACACGTTTATTGAGGCGGGTAAGCCGGTACTAGCAGAGTGCGGAGGGGCAATGCTATTAGGTAATGCGTTGATTGATCTTGATGGTCGGCAGTGGCTGATGGCCAATATATTGCCATTTCAATCAAGGATGCAAACGAAACTGGCTTCTTTGGGTTATCGTGAAGAGGCATCGGGTATCAGAGGACATGAATTTCATCATTCAGTCCGTGAATCTGAACAGGTATTGCAGCCTTGCTTTCAGGTGGAGCGAGGTGATAAAGGTATACGTTATAAGAATTTACGCGCTTCTTATGTGCATTGGTATTTTGCCAGTGCGCCTGAAGTGATAGCAGAATGGCTGAGTGCCAGCGGGTAGAGCGGACTTCAGTCCGCCAGTCGCAGGTCACTCCCAATAAATTAGCGGACTGAAGTCCGCTCTACAGGAATACGCAGGATATAATGAAAGAAAGAGAACGTCGTCAGGGTATTGTTGTCGTCAATACCGGGGAAGGTAAAGGTAAATCATCTAGTGCATTTGGCATGGTGTTTCGTGCTGCAGGCTGGGGCATGAAAGTTTGCGTGATCCAGTATATTAAAGGCAAATGGCAGACAGGCGAGCACAAGGCAGCAGAACGTTTTGATAACATCGAATGGCATGTGCTAGGAGATGGCTTTACCTGGGATACTAAAAATCCGGAGCAGGATATTAAAACCAGCCGGGAAATATGGGAATTTAGTAAGCAAAAAATCTTATCGGAAGAGTATGATTTTGTTTTATTAGATGAGATAAATTATTGCTGCGGCTATGACTGGATTTCCGGGCAGGAAATTGCAGATTTTATCAGCAATGAAAAACCGCCCTGGATGCACTTGGTATTAACCGGGCGGAATGCTGCACCTGAAGTGATAGAAGCAGCACATACGGTAACAGAAATGACCAAGGTCAAGCATGCCTATGGTCAAGGTATAAAAGCAGCGCAGGGTGTGGAGTTTTAGGTGTATAAAAACACCTGTAGGGCGCGGCTTTAGCCCGCCTTTGTCAACGGGGTGGATTAATATGGCGGGCTAAAGCCGCGCCCTACAGGTTGCCCAAAATAATAAGCTAAGCATATCAAAAGAAAAATGAAACAGCTACACCCTGAGATAGAACCCTTTAATACCTTTTTTCTTGAGACAGGAAGTCAGCATAAGGTTTATGTAGAGCAATCCGGCAATCTGGACGGCATTCCAGTGGTGTTTTTACATGGTGGGCCAAGCTCAGGAACACGCCCTGGGCAGCGCTGTTTTTTTGATCCTGAGGTGTATCATATTATCTTGTTTGATCAACGCGGTTGTGGTCAGTCCCTGCCCTTTGGTGAGCTAGAGAATAATACCACGCAAGATTTAATTGCGGATATGGAGCGTATTCGGAAGCAGCTAAATATAAAACAGTGGCTATTATTTAGTGGTTCCTGGGGTAGTGCCTTAGCTTTACTATATGTGCAGCAATATACTGAAGTAGTTTCAGGAATGATTATTCGCGGAGTGTTTCTGGCGCGACCACAGGACCTGGACTGGTTTGTTCGGGAGGGTGCTAGTCGCATCTATCCAGAGGCATATCAGGTGTTGCTAGATAGTATGCCGGGGCAGAATATTGAATTGCTCTACACAACCTTATGGTCTGGTGATGAGCAGGTAGCACGAGATGTGACAGCAGCCTGGATGCACTGGAGTAGCCAGGTGGCAGTTGGAGCGGCTTATCAACGGACAGATCAGCCCGAAGCTATTACGCAAAAAATGGTGGATCAGGTGAAAATGGAATTGAATTATGCGCGTAATCATTATTTCATCGAGGAAAATCAGATTTTAGAAAATTGCGCCAGAATACAGAATATTCCGACTATTATTATTCATGGCAGATACGATTTTGTCTGCCCAATGGCTGCAGGCTTAAGTTTATCAAAGGCTTTGCCGCAAGCAGAGTACAGGGTGCTGGAACATGCCGGACATATTGCTCAGGGTGATGAAATGATTGATGCGCTAGTTGATGCAAGTGAAAAAATGGCAATGAGATTAGCTAAATGAGTATACAGAAAAAACGCCTGGTTATCGCTATGACTGGTGCCACAGGCGCAATTTATGGGGTCAGAATGTTGCAAGTGTTACAGCAACAGGATGACTGGGAGTCTCACCTGGTAATTTCAAATGCGGGTCTGGTCAATTTAAAATATGAACTGGATATGTCGCGTAGCGAATTATACGCTTTGGCCGATATTACCCACGGTGTAGATGATATTGCTGCATCTATAGCGAGCGGTTCTTTTAAAACGGAAGGTGTGATTGTTTCGCCCTGCTCGATGAAAACATTGGCGGCGATAGCGCACGGCTTTGGGGATAACCTGATTTCGCGTGCGGCAGATGTGGCGCTAAAAGAACGTCGCCGTGTGGTTATTATGCCGCGCGAAACGCCGTTAAATTTGGCGCATATTCGTAATATGGCCAGCGTAACCGAAATGGGTGGAATTATATTCCCGCCGATGCCTGCGTTTTACAATAAGTCTAATTCGATAGCCGCAATGGTTGATGAAGGCGTAGGGCGCGTACTGGATATGTTTGGGGTGAATGTAGAGGGCTTGTATACGCATTGGGAGGGGTTGTAGGATTTTTTAGTCTCCTAAGAGTTCTTTGCGCGGGTTATTGAGCCTGAACGATAGGAGCAGGAGCCCAGGAGCCCTTGCCGGCCGGAAGGATGGAAGGTGCTTCCAGCTTAGGCCAGTATAGACGCATGACCAAATAGATTGGCCCGTCTGGAGCTGGGAGCCAGTTGGCTTCCTTTGTCTTTTCGGGTGAGTCCTTCTGAATATAGAGCGTTAATGAGCCGTCTTCATTTTTGTTCATATTCGGTAACATGGGCGAATTGATAAGGTAGCGATTGATCGGGTTCTTAATCAGAAATTGCGTCTTACCGTCATACATTGTGACTGACCAGAACGCCTTCACGGGCGGTAGCTGGTTAGCAGGGAACGTCAGTGTATAGTTGTGCTTGCTACCATCAAGGGGCTCACCGCTTGCATCTGTCCGGGTAGCCGGATACATGGCCTCGAGGGCATTGTTTCCGTAGATGCCTGCTCTGGCAGCAGCGGCTCTCTTCAGCCAATGACTGTTGTAGAAGGCTTGATCACCAAAAAGTGAACCAATCTTCCAGCCGTTTATATTTTTCATTCCGGTCGCTAGAAAATCATTTACTTTTTTGTCGCCATCTTTCATTGCCTGTAAGGCGTCTGCTTGATGTTCTAGGGAAAGATCTTTGAATTCGAAGCTCTTGCCCGGCCCAACTCCGATTCTGGCGAGCCGAGCTCTGATCGCCTTGTTTTCCTGCGTTAATGGCACAAACTGGAGGGCGGCATCAAGATAGCTGTAGAAGTTTTCTTTGATGCCCTTGGTCGTGGCCGGAAGGAAATTGACCTTTGCTGGTGCTGGCGGTGCGGGTTGTTTCAGGAATGCGGATAGTGGCTGGGCTTTGTATCCCGCTTGCACTTTTGCTACATTTTCCATGTCCTCAGCGTTGAAAAGCTGGGTGCGAAATATGGTCAGCGAGAAGGGTGTCGATGATTGGAAAACCTTTTTAATTTCTGCCGGTGCCTCACCTTTCCAGTTGGGGCCAGCCACGAGATAATTACCTGGTTCTGTTCCGGTTGCGCGGCTACCGACATAGCCATAGTTGTATGCGTTGCCGTCTACAAACTGTACCGAGTAGTAGCGATCTTTGGGTACTGCAGGTACTGAAATGACCATGGGTTCCGTGCGTAAGTCCAGCCAGAGCATCGAATAGGGTGTGTCACTATTGGGGGTGACGATAGTCGTGTCCTTGTAGGTAAAGACCTGGGTATCGTTATACATTCTGTTAAACGTCGCCTGGTACTGCCCCGAATTCTTGGCAAGGGTAAATTCATTCATTACAGCATAGTTCATTACGATCGGCAGGCCGTAGATAAAACCTTCCTCGGCAATATCTTTGATATCTTCAAGTCCGGTCTGGGCAGAGCCTTTGGTATCTACATGCTCAGTCTTGGCAAGGTTTTTGGCATTTTCAAGTTCAACCTTGGCAAGGCTTAACTTAATGGCCGCTATTTCAGCTGCAATATCTGGATCCGCTTTAGTGCTACAGCCGCTGAGCACGCTTATAAGGGTTGCGAGTATTAAGGCATTGAAAATAGTTCGCTTGTTGCTCATGATGTTTCCTTAAATCATTAATATACTGTTTCCTAGCTCTATATCCCCATCGTTATTTATAAAGCTTTCGAGTTTTTACTATTACGAAAAATCAACGGTTTTTCATCAGTCGATAAAGCACTTTCCCTAGCGGCATCGATCGCATCCTGAACAACTTGTTTATCTGGTGACTTGCTACATACAGGGTCGGTTTTATACATATCACCCGTCAGCAAATAGGCTTGACAACGACAGCCGCCAAAATCCTTGTCTTTTTCATCACAGCTTCTGCAGGGTTCCTGCATCCAGTCATTACCTCGGAAAAAATTAAAGGCTTTGGACTCGTACCAGATATCTGTAATGCTATGGTCATTGACATTCGGGCAATCTAAGCCGGGTAATTCACGCGCGGAATGACAGGGTAGGGCAACACCATCTGGTGCAATGCTTAAAAAGGTGGTTCCCCAGCCATTCATGCAAGCTTTTGGGCGGTCTTCATAAAAATCAGGTACTACGTAATAGATTTTCATTTTGCCAGCGACTTTTTCCTTAAAGTCTTGCGCGATTTTTTCTGCTTTTTCAAATTGTTCTTGAGAGGGGAGCAATAAATCACGATTAGCATGTGCCCAGCCATAATACTGGGTATTGGCTAACTCTAGGTAGTCAGCACCCAGTTCTTCAGCCATTTCCAGAATTTCGGGCATCTGATGGATGTTTTTACGATGAATGACCACGCATAATACCATTGGGTATTCGTGTTTTTTTACCAGGCGGGCAACTTCCTGCTTATGCAGGAAAGATTCGGTGCCGGCAAGATGATCATTCAGGTCTTTACTGCTGGCCTGTATGCTGACTTGAATATGGTCCAGTCCCGCGTCTTTAAGCTGAATGATTTTTTCTTCGGTTAGGCCGTAGCCTGAGGTAATCAGGTTGGAATAATAGCCTAGCTCGCGTGCATGTTGGACTAATTCAGGAAGATCCTGGCGTGTTAAGGGTTCTCCACCCGAAAAGCCAAGCTGCACAGCGCCCATTTTACGCGCTTCGGAAAGCACTCGTTTCCAGTCATCTGTACTGATTTCACCGCTATTATGCGCATAATCTAGTGGGTTGGAGCAATAAGGGCATTGCAGCGGACATTTATAGGTCAGTTCTGCAAGTAACCAGCGCGGAGGAGTGATGTTAGTTTTGTTGGATCCAGCCATTATTAAGTGCCACGTTTAGGAAGCTAGTGATATCGTTTTTTAAGCCCGTTGTTGCAAATTTTTCTTCTAGGTCAAGCACGATTTGATCCAGATTTCGGGTGCCATCGCAAAGCTTTAAAATCTCAGCAGAACTCTGGTTTAGTTCAACCATGCCTTCGGGATAGAGTATAACATCTTTTTGCTGTGCTTCTTCCCATTGCAGACGGTGCATGGGGGAGAAACTGATGGGTGAAACAGTGTTTATGGTCATATATGCTTAGTGTAGGCTGGGTTAGATTTTTGAACGTAGTGAAAAAACGTAACCCGGCAATATGCAGGATTATCGGTAAATGCCGGGTTACGTTATCGCGCAATGCTTGATAATCTAACCCAGCCTACATTTTAGTTGTTTTCAATATTAAAATAAGGAGGCATATCATTTATATAAGCCATATACATCGCATCAGCCATGGACCATAAGACATTTAACTTGAATTGTAGAATATCCAGCATACGCTCTTGTTGTTCGCGTGTCTTATAGTAATCTAGCGTGATTTCCAGGCCATGCACTACATCGCGTCGCGCTTCTGACAGGCGTTTGCGAAAATAAATATAGCCTTCCTGATCTATCCAGGGGTATAACTCGGGCCAGTTATCCAGGCGTTGCTGGTGAATTTTGGGCGCGAATAATTCAGTCAAAGATGAACTTGCAGCCTCATGCCAGTCAGACTTTCTAGCGAAGTTAACATAGGCATCGACGGCAAATTTTACTGCTGGTAATACATGCTCTAGTGAAGTGACTTCTTCACGTGTCATGCCAACAGCAATGCCCAATTGCACCCAGGCCTCTATACCGCCAGGGTCTCCGGGGCGGCCATCATGATCAAGAATACGCTGCGTCCAGATAGCACGCGTTTCACGGTCTGGGCAGTTGGCTAAGATGTTGGCATCTTTAATGGGAATCATAATCTGATAGTAAAATCGATTCGCCACCCAACCCTGTAATTGTTTTTGCGTTAGTTTTCCCGCATTCATTAAAGTGTGCATGGGGTGGTGGATATGATAATACTTTTCCTTGCCACGTAACTGGGCTTCAAACTCTTCGCGAGACCACGGTGTTTGTTCAGTCATATCTAAAGCTCTATATTCATGTTGTCAAACGACACTTCGATGTCGTGCTGGTTGAGTATTTCGCGCTCTTTTGATTCTTCATTGAGAATCGGGTTGGTGTTATTGATGTGGATCAATATTTTGCGCGGTTTATCCATGGCGTCAAGCACTTCGATCATGCCGTCTTTACCCGATTGTGGTAAATGGCCTATTTTTCTCGCCAATAATGGCCGGCCAACGGAGGCAAGCTCATCATCCGTCCAGAATGTACCGTCTACTAAAACGCAGTCAGCAGTCGTCATTGCTTTTTCTACATGTGGTTCAATCAGACCTAAGCCAGGTGCGTAAAAGACTGTTTTGCCGGTTGAGACCTGACGAATGACCATACCTATATTATCACCTTCGTGTGGATCATTCCGGTGGGGTGAGTAGGGTGGAGCTTTGCTTTTAAGTGCTAAAGCAGTGAACTCTAGGTCATTAATATTGGGTATGGTAAAAGCATCACCATTTAATGGGATAGGGTGATCTTTAACCCCACAAAAGTGCTCCAGAATATTAAAAATAGGAAAGCCAGTGCTAAGGTCTTGCTTAACCATGTCTGTGCAATAAATATTTAGCGGATCACCTTCGCGCAGAATAAGCAGGCCAGTCGCGTGGTCAATTTGCGAGTCAATCATGACAATCGCTTCTATACCAGTGCCGCGTACTTTGTTTTTCGGGTGAATTTCCGGGAAACCTTCCAATTGAGCGCGTACATCGGGTGAGGCGTTAAATAACACCCAATGTTCACCATCGGAAGAAATGGCAATGGATGACTGGTTACGTTTAGTGGCTTTAATAGAACCTGCTCGTACGGCTTTGCAATTTGGGCAACTGCAATTCCATTGTGGAAAGCCGCCGCCTGCACCTGAACCGAGAACTTTGATTTTCATATTTCTTAAGCTTGCTGATTAATCTGATGAGTGAAGGAGCAAATGATACGGGATTAATAAGTTACAGGCAAAAAAAAGGAGGCTGGATAAGCCCCCTTTTTAGATCTTAAACCTTAAAAATTAACGGTTATAGATGTACATAGTTACTTCAAAACCAAAACGTAGGTCTGTGTATGCTGGTGTTTCCCATTTCATATTATATCCTCCGAAGTTATATTTAATTCTTTTTATACTAGCTCGATCAAGTAAGCTGGTTCAAAGTATACGATGATCTGTTTTTTTGCGCAACTTATACTTCGCACGGCCACGGTTGCGGTTTTCTGGCGGCCGATTTTCGCCGATAGCTGAGTTGCTTAAACAGGTGCATAGCTAGCTATGCACCTGTTTAAGCGCCTTGCTCTCAACCACAATCAACTCGCTATAAAATCCGCAACCGTCACCGCGCGAAGTATAATTAAAGTGGTTAGCAATACGTTAACCTAGAAAAATCAGTTGCTCACGGTTTCTAGTACACGCTTTTGATTCCACAGCATGTCCAAATAATGCCTGATTAACCTAGGGGTGAATCTAATATTTTTTGAAAGTGTTATATTAATTTAATATCTTGCACTATAAATTCGCGCTCAACTGATTTTTCTAGGTTTAAGGATCCTTAGGAAAGAATAGCGGTTAATACTTGAACACCGTTAGCTACAGCGTTATATTAAGACATTGATAAAAATAATAAAAATAATAAAAAGAGATAAGGAGAATAAACATGGTTGGTGATGTATTTGAACTGGTTTTCTTCATGTGGGCTATTGGTATCTTTGCATTTGCGCCACTAGGTTACTTTATCTATATGTACACGATGAAAAGTGGCGAACCTTTTGGAGACACTGAACCACACGGTGATAGTGAATCAAAAGTGCTTGATATGGCTGAAGGATTTATTCACAAGATAAAAGGTTTATTGGGTAAAAAATAAGCTGGAGCTTGCTAGCCTGACGACATGTAGAAACTGACTGTAGGGGCAATCCCTTGTGGTTGCCCATGCCCACCAGATACGTAACCACAGAAAGGGCAACCACAAGGGATTGCCCCTACAGTCAGTTTCTACATGTCGGGCAATTAATATTTTTACGTAGCTTCATTTCATTCCATTGCATGGATAGCCCATCCAGCAAGAGTAATCTACCTGCCAAGGTTTCACCAATATTCATGATTAGCTTCATTGCTTCCATCGCTTGAATGCTGCCGATAATTCCTGTTATTGGAGAAATAACGCCATTGGTAGCGCAATTCTGTAATTCTTCGCCATTCTCGGTATATAAACAGTTATAGCAAGGGCTGTCATCGCCAGTGCTAAATACACTGACTTGTCCCTCAAAGCGGATTGCAGCGCCTGAAACCAAAGGCTTTTTATGTTTCACACAAGCCTTATTAATTGCAAAGCGCGTGGTGAAATTATCTGAGCAATCCAGTACCACATCCGCTTTAAATACCTGATTTTCTAACTGTTCTCCCTCTAGGCGCTGCTTGACCGCAATCACTTCAGTGTCGGGGTTTATTTTATTTAATGTTTCTCGGGTTGAAATGACTTTATCCGTCCCAATATCGTCTGTGTAATGCGTAATCTGTCTTTGTAGGTTGGATAAATCTACCTGGTCATCATCATAGATGGTTAGCGAGCCAACGCCAGCAGCGGCAAGATAGAGTGAAGCTGGCGAGCCTAGCCCGCCAGCCCCAATAATAAGTACCTGTGCATTGAGTAAGTTTTCCTGTCCCTCTATATCCACTTGAGGAAGCATGATTTGGCGGCTATAGCGTAATAGTTGTTGGTCGTTCATAGGGCTGTAATGTTAGATAAGTAGACTGTTAATGATGCCACAAACTTGACATACTGCAAAAGCTGATTATTATTAGCACTCGTATTGAGTGAGTGCTAACAATTTTATTTTTATTTTTTTATTATTATTATCAGGAGATGTTAATGAATATACGTCCTTTACACGATCGTGTGATAGTTAAACGTGTTGAAGAAGAAACAACAACAGCAGGCGGTATTGTTTTACCTGGTTCGGCAGCTGAAAAACCAAGTGAAGGCGAGATACTCGCTGTTGGTAGTGGTAAACAATTAGATAACGGTGAAGTACGCGCGTTAGAAGTCAAAGTTGGCGATAAAGTACTATTTGGCAAATACTCTGGCTCAGAAGTTAAGGTCGATGGCGAAGAAGTGATTGTTATGCGCGAAGAAGACATTATGGGCATCTTAGGCTAAGCCGAACGATAAATCAGAATTCATATATCTACACAAATAATTAGGAAATAACATGGCCGCAAAAGAAGTAAAATTCGGAGATGACGCACGCTCTTTAATGGTAAATGGCGTAAATATTCTAGCTAACGCAGTAAAAGCAACATTAGGACCAAAAGGTCGAAATGCAGTTTTAGATAAAAGCTTTGGCGCACCAACGATCACTAAAGATGGTGTCTCGGTTGCAAAAGAAATCGAATTAGATAATAAATTCGAAAACATGGGCGCACAAATGGTTAAAGAAGTTGCTTCGCAAACCTCTGATGTTGCGGGTGATGGAACAACGACTGCTACTGTGTTAGCACAAGCGATTGTCAATGAAGGCTTAAAATCAGTGGCTGCAGGCATGAATCCTATGGATTTAAAGCGTGGTATTGATTTAGCGGTGATTAAGTCCGTTGAAGCAATTATCGCCTCTGCAACACCTTGTACAGATAACAAGGCGATTGCACAGGTAGGAACTATTTCTGCAAACGCCGATGAGTCTGTTGGTGAAATCATTGCAAAAGCAATGGAAAAGGTGGGTAAAGAAGGCGTTATTACTGTTGAAGAGGGCACAAGCCTAGACAACGAATTAGACGTAGTTGAAGGAATGCAGTTTGATCGTGGTTACTTGTCTCCATACTTCATCAACAACCAGGAAAGTATGAGTGTTGAGTTAGATGAGCCATTTATCTTATTGTTCGATAAAAAAATCTCCAATATCCGTGATTTACTACCAACACTGGAAGGCGTAGCTAAAGCAGGTCGTCCTTTATTGATTGTTGCTGAAGATGTAGAAGGCGAAGCGCTAGCGACTTTAGTTGTTAATAATATGCGTGGTATCGTTAAAGTGGCGGCGGTTAAAGCGCCTGGCTTTGGTGATCGTCGTAAAGCAATGTTAGAAGATATTGCAGTCTTAACGAGTGCAACTGTTATTTCTGAAGAAATCGGTTTATCTTTAGAAAAAGTTGAAATGGATCAATTGGGAACTGCCAAGAAAATACAAATCACAAAAGAAAATACTGTGATTGTAGATGGTGCGGGTTCTGAAGAAAACATCAAAGGTCGTGTGGCACAAATTCGTGCACAGGCTGAGGAAGCAACATCAGACTACGACAAAGAAAAGCTACAAGAACGTCTTGCTAAATTAGCAGGCGGCGTTGCAGTAATCAAAGTCGGTGCAGCCACTGAAGTTGAAATGAAAGAGAAAAAAGCACGCGTAGAAGATGCATTGCATTCAACACGCGCAGCGGTTGAAGAAGGTGTTGTAGCGGGTGGTGGTGTTGCTCTGGTTCGTGCACTAAGTGCTCTGGAGGGTGTTGAAGGTGCAAACCATGACCAGAAAGTTGGCGTGGATATTTTACGCCGTGCAATGTCAGCGCCTTTACGCCAGATCGTCACTAACGCGGGTGATGAAGCCTCTGTTGTGCTAAATCAAGTAGCTAGCGGTGAAGGTAACTATGGTTATAACGCTGCAACAGGCGAATATGGCGATATGATCGCAATGGGTATTCTGGATCCAGCTAAAGTAACGCGTGCAGCATTGCAAAATGCGGCTTCTGTTGCCAGCTTAATGATCACGACTGAAGTGATGGTTGCAGATGCACCATCTGACGAAGGTGCAGCTCCTGCAATGCCTGATATGGGCGGCATGGGTGGAATGGGCGGCATGATGTAAGCCAGTCCCTTTAAGTTTAGCTTTATAAAGAGCCTCGCTAGCGAAAGCTAGCGGGGTTTTTTTGTGCTTTAATCAGTGAGTAGAATGGACTGCGAATCACTAACTCAGGTTCTGAATTCTGATTTATAAGTAATTGAAATATAATTATAAATATATATTTGTAGTACTCAGCTGCGGTTTTTAGGATTATAATCTACGATGCTTCACGCAAAGAGACGCTTCGAGAAACCACCCAGCCCTGCAGCTAACAGGGACTAAAAATCTTCACTACGCTAAAAAAACTCTGTTTTCAGGGTTTTGAGCGGAAGAGCAGGGCATGTTTCAGCAAACCTCGCTAAAAACATTTTAAAACGGATTTTATTTTGCTCATCGCAACATTTGGGCTTTCAGGGTTAACCATTAAAGATCTGGTTGTCGGGTGAATAATAACATCCATATCTTCCATGGGAATTGCTCCCAAAAGCACTTCATCGCCTAGAATCATGACACCAACAAATGCTGTGCGATTGGCAAAGTTGACTTTTACAGGTCCGGCGTAAGGAATCAATTGCCTACTTCCATCAGCTAAAGTAACTTCCCTTTCTTCTAGGGTGGATAATTTTAATTGCAGTGCTAAATGTTTGGGAATACACAAATGTAGTGCGCCTGAATCAACTAAAGCATCGGTTTTAATTGCACTCAGTTCTGACAGGGCCGGATTTGATATTTGAATTTCTGCATAAACAGGGCTCATTTAACACTCCTATATTTTACTGTGGTTATCTTACATTCTCTTCTGTAAAACCTACTTATTCCTGTATTCCGTGCTGAATTTTTTGGGGTTTAAGTGCATATACAATAAAGGCTAGCGCCCTCTTTAAAGTACTTTAAGTAATACTTAGTATGCTACTCCAGCAAATAACCCTGGGCATGCTCTTTATAAGTACTTACTTGCTGTTTTTCCCAGGCCGTATCTAAGCCTAACTCTTTTGCCATTAGATTAGCTACGGTGGGTGCCATCTGCATGCTTGCTCGCGCATTTAAAAATAGGGCCCGTGTTCTGCGCGCGAGAAAATCTTCCACGCAACGGGCCATTTCTTCCCGGGTAGCCCAGATTACTTCTGCTTTGATATAGGGCAAATCCGGGTGTAACGGTTCGGCTAGTTCAGCATGCTTGTTGATGATATCTGCTATGCCCGCAGCATCGGTACCATAAACGCTCAAGTGGGAATCGCTAGAAGAGCTATTCATAGCCCCGTGAATAGGCATTTCCTGTGTCACACAGGGTTTCTCCTGTAAATCTACTAGCAATATTGCCTTATCAACAATTTCTTCGCCCATGCGGCGATAAGTAGTCCACTTGCCACCAATAATCGAAATTAGGCCAGAGTGTGAAATTGTCAACTTATGGCCGCGGGAAATCTCTTTGCTTGCTTCACCCTTTTGTTCTGGTGCTGCCAGAGGTCTTAATCCGGCAAATATTGATAATACATCACTGCGAGTGGGTGCCCTGTGCAGAAAAACGGCTGCAGTGTCGAGAATAAAATCAATTTCTTCTTCCTGAGCTCTGGGCTCGATAGTGGGCTCTAAGCCCGGTGTGTCAGTGGTGCCAACAATGACATGATTGTGCCAGGGAACCGCGAATAATACACGACCATCCTCGGTTTTAGGAATCATAATTGCTTTATCACCCGGTAAAAAGGATTTGTCGAGCACTATATGCACTCCCTGGCTGGGAACAACAGTCTTGGACATTCCTGGTTGATCCATAGCATGAATCTGATCAACAAAGATGCCTGTTGCATTAACCACTACCTGGGCTTTAACCGTGAACGCCTGAGCACTCTCAGAATCATGCAATTTGACTCCTGAGATCATACCTCCAGCATCTTTTAACAATGCAGTGACGGCACAATAATTGGCGACACAGCCTCCTTTGTCGACTATGGTTTGTGCCAGATTAACGGCAAGCCTGGAGTCGTCAAACTGGCCGTCATGATAAATGACCCCGCCTTTGAGACCTTCTTCAACCAGATTAGGGATAGCGCGCATGGCTTCTTCTTTAGAGATATGTACTGATGGACCAAACCCCAGTTTTCCAGCCATCAGATCATATACTTTTAATCCTGCTGTATAAAAAGGGCCAGCCCACCAGTCATAATTGGGTATGATAAATTCCAGGTTTTTGACCAGATGAGGTGCATTCTGCTTGAGTAACCCTCGTTCATGCAATGCTTCCAGTACCAGTGGAATATCTCCCTGCGCTAGATAGCGAACGCCGCCATGTACCAGTTTGGTACTGCGTGATGAAGTCCCCTTGGCAAAATCGTATTTTTCCAGAACCAGAGTCTGGTACCCTCTTGATGCAGCATCCACACCTGCTCCCAAACCTGTAGCGCCACCCCCGATGATAATGATGTCCCAAATTTTATCTGGATCACGTTGTATCTCTTTAAGTGCATGAGTTCGTTGCATAGCTGTATCCTCATTGTGGAGTATTTTCCGACGGCTGTCTGTGTTGCAAATTTAGATAAGTACCCATGCAAAATTAATTTAACCTTTTATGCAAACTCTACTTTGTAATTCTTTCCAATATTAGACAGCACCTTAAATAATTCTTCCTGAAGAGAGGCATAGGATTCATAAGCTGAAAAAGGAAGCCATTCGTATTTTATTTTACGCCATATAATCTCGATAATATTTAACTCGGGTGAGTATGGCGGTATACGGTAAATGGATAGGTTTTTTTCTTTCCACCTTTCAAGGTTTTCATTAAATTCATTACTCGTATGAGTCGATGCATTATCAATAATAAGAGTTGTTGGTTTTTTAATCTGTTTAGCAAATTCATCAATACAAGCCACAACAACCGAAGTGTTTACACTCCCTTCAAAAACAAAAGAATCAAACCTGCAATCTCTGTTAACAAAACCTAATACATTAAGACGCTTGCTGTTTGAGCTTGGTATTTCAATCGTCTCACCTGACTGTTGCCAAGCATAAGGAACACAGGGTTCTAGTGTAAACCCCGACTCATCAAAGTAGCACAAATCAAGTTCATTCTCTTTATGTTGTTGTATTAATTCTTTTATTTCATCGGTTGCCAAATCAAATTTATCTTGATTACGCTTTATCCTTAAGGATTTTCTAACTCGTTTCCAAACAAGATCAGCTTGTTTACAAATACGTTTTATAGTATCAATGCTAACTGAAATGCCTAGATCTTCTTCAAATTTTGCTAGTACTGATTTTAATGATCTAGGAGATTTTTCAACTCTCTGGACTAAGCTTATTTGTTGTTTTTCAGTTAAAATACCTCGCCGTCCTCTTCCCTGACAGTCAACCAATCCATCGATTCCATTCTTTTCCCAGTTAGAAAACCAAGTGGAAACAGTTTGGCGGCATACGTTATAAATAGAACAAATCATGGGAACAGAATGCTCTTTGAAACTTAATAAAATAGCATGAGCTCGACTTCTACTTAAATGAAGTGGATGGTTTTTATGCATCACATTTAAAGCAGTAATTTCTTCTGGGAGTAGGTGTTTTATATAGAGCACAAACATTTAGAGTCAGCAAAATAATTGTTTATTATGACACCTTTTTTCGTTAAATTAATTTTGCGTAAGTACTTAATCCTAGAAAAATCAGTTGAGCGCGAATTTATAGTGCAAGATGTTGGTTTCACAGTGCCTTCAAAAAATCTTAGCTTCACCCATAGGTTAAGCGGGCATTTTTTGGAAGTGCGGTGGAATCAAGAGCTTGTGCTAGAAATCGTGAGCAACTGATTTTTCTAGGATAATTGTTAGTCTGCCCAGTGCATTGACCTGTCTATAGCTTTTAGCCATTTCCGCTTTAATATTTCGATCTCTTCTGATGCTATAGTGCCATGGAATTCACGCTCAATTTTTCCTTTCTGGCAAATTTCAGCCAAGGTCCAGAATCCTGTCGCAATACCTGCAAGATAGGCCGCTCCTAACGCGGTGGTTTCAAGGTTTGAGGGTCTTATAATATGAATAGCAGAAATATCTGCCTGGAATTGAATTAACAGATTATTCGCCGTGGCGCCTCCATCGATACGTAGTTCCGAAATCGGTACTCCTGTATCGGCATTCATCGTCGATAAAAGTTCATCAACCTGAAAACAGATGCCCTCCAGTGCAGCGCGGGTAATATGTCCACTGGTTGTACCACGGGTGATGCCAAAGATCGAGCCGCGCGTATGTGGATCCCAATGCGGAGCAGCAAGCCCGGTAAGTGCCGGTACAAAAACAACTCCGCCATTATCTGCAACACTGGCTGCCAGTGTTTCACACTCCGCTGCATTCTCGAACAGATGCAAGCCATCACGCAACCATTGAATGACCGCACCACTAGTAAAAACACTCCCTTCTAGGGCATAAACAACTTGATCATCAATTTTCCAGGCAATCGTAGTTAACAGTTGGTTGTCGGAAGCTACCTTTCTGGAGCCGGTATTCATAATTAAGAAAGAACCGGTTCCGTAGGTGCACTTAGCCATCCCTTCTTTAAAGCACTGTTGCCCAAAGAGAGCGGCTTGCTGATCTCCAGCAATCGCAGCAATAGGAATCCCGGTACCCACGTCAGGATGCCGGGTAACACCATAGCATTCGCTAGAAGATTTGACTTCAGGCAATAGCGATGCGGGAATATTAAACAGTTGCAGTAGTTCATCATCCCATTGCAACCGATCAATATCAAAAAGCAGGGTGCGTGATGCGTTAGTGACATCGGTGATATGTAGTTCGCCATTACTCAGATTCCATACCAACCAGGAGTCGATGGTACCGAAAGCCAGTTCACCTCGTGCAGCTTTATCTCGTGCGCCATCAACATGATCCAGTATCCAGCAGATTTTTGATGCTGAAAAATAGGCATCGATAAGTAAGCCTGTTTTTGCTTTAATCATGGCCTCCACCCCGGTTTCTTTTAGCTGGGCACACTTATTTGCGGTCCGTCTATCCTGCCATACAATAGCATTATAGATAGGCTTGCCTGTAGAGCGCTCCCAGATAACCGTGGTTTCTCTTTGATTAGTGATGCCTATCCCTGCAATATCCTGCGGGTTTAGATGTTGTTGTGCCAACACCTGTCTGAACACGGCAGCCTGCGTCTGCCATATTTCTTCAGCATCGTGTTCGACCCAGCCGGGTTGTGGGAAGATTTGCTGGAATTCCTGTTGCGCCACAGCGATAGGGTTAGCTTGCTGGTCATAAACTATACAGCGTGAACTGGTCGTACCCTGATCAATAGCTATAATATATTTCATAATTTACCAACCGTATTGCTACTTAATTAACGGGATAGGGACTGCATGCCAGATTTGTCCCATTTCAGTAGGTAGGTGGTGTTAGTTATGCATCAAGTGGATCTGGGCGGCACTGCTTATAACCACGCTCTACCTTTGATTCAGCGACTTCTATAATACTCTCGTTTCCAAATGCATGTCCAATGGGTGCATGGTGCGAGGTGTGATTAAAAGTGAAGTAATCGTAACAAGCAAAGTTGTAGAGCGGACTTTAGTCCGCAATTCATGCTGAAATATAGCGGACTGAAGCCCGCTCTACAATAATGCAATTCATATTTACTTCACTTTTAATCACATTCCATGGCGCGGCATGAAAATTTCAGCTTGCGAAAAGCAGCAAAGAGTAGAGAAAAAAATCGAATTTTATTAAGATAAATTTGGCGCAGATTGAGAAAAAAGCGTAGGGGGGGTAACAGCTTAAAAAATCATTTTATTTAATATTCAGATGCTTATCATCAGTATTTTCATATTCTCGCCTACCCAGGAACTAATCGAGTCACGAGAGCCTGCATAAGGTCAACTAGAGGCTTTCCAGTAACTATCGCATTTTGAATAGCACGAATAGTATATGAGTTGATACGAGCGATTCTTTCCAGAAACAATAATGGGTTAACAAAATTTCGTATTGGAGAAAGCTGAAACTTGATTTAAGGGTTATGAATACGTTATATTGAACACTCGAATATCCAGGTAATGGGTAGTGATAATATGAAGCTAATGTTAAGTGTCGTTGCGCAAGCAGGCGATGAGATAGATAATATTACCTAAATCCTGCAAGCATTATACATAATAATCCACAAAACTCCTTATTAAACAATGATATAATATCATTTTCCTGATTTCACTATCTCATTGTTTTAATGAAGCCCTCTAAAGTATCAAAATCCTCATCTCACGTAAGAAACCGTACCCGAACGGTAAAAATGACATCTACAGCACATGGATTGACAAGCCAGGCGGGACTGATTCCCGTCGTGAAATATTTAGACAGGATAGGTTTTGAAAAAACCGTAAAACAAAGCGTTCCACATCGGCGGGGTGAAAATGCAGACCATCACTTATCTGATGTGGTTCTATTGACGTTGGTTGGCATGATGGGGGGAGCAACATCAATGGCAAAGGTGACGACCGTATGGGCAGATAGCGTACTGCGCAAAGTAGCTGGCTGGATAAAGATTCCTGTTGAAACCACAATTTTACGGATCTTTAAAGAAGTAAGTGATAGGCAGATAAGCCAGTTTGAAACGCTCACGCATACTTTGCGTGGTCAACACTGGCGGCGATTGCTTCGTTCCGGAAAATCGAAAACTGGCATACAATCCGTCCAGTGGGTCGATGTCGATTCAACTGTGGACACCGTTTGTGGTCGACAAGAAGGAAGTGCCAAAGGCTTCAACCCCAAAAAGAAAGGTGCCCGTTCATACCATCCACAACTCGCTTTTCTAGCGGAAACAAAAGAAATTTTACAAGCCTGGTTCCGGACAGGCAATGCCTTTACAAGCAATGGTGTTGTAGAATTTACCAAACAGTTACTTGCACACTTGCCCAATCGGATGCGCATTATTTTTCGCGGTGACAGTGGTTATTTTGTCGGTGATTTGCTTGAATTTCTCGATACCAGAGGGCATGGGTATCTAATAAAGGTTAAACTTAAGAATTTGAACGCATTGCTGGCCAAACAGGCCTGGACAGCCATACAAGGCCGACCCGGTTGGGAGCAGAGCGAGTTTCAATATCGTTGTGGTGGCTGGTCTCGCTCTCGTCAGTTTGTCGCGGTCAGGATAAAGCAACCTAAACAAGTGACAGGACCTCAGTCCGAGCTTTGGGATACGGCAGAATATGACTATTTTTGTTATGTAACAACTGAACCTCTATCGCCTTGGCAAACACATAAGAAGTATGGTGAACGAGCGACGTGCGAAACATGGATTGAAGAAGCAAAATCACAAATGGGTTTAGGTAAAATCAGAACGAATCAATTTCTGGCTAATGCCGCATTATTTCATTGCGCCGTTCTTGCCTACAATACCGTGCGCTGGATGGCTCAATTGAGTGGCAACAAAACGTTGTGCCAATGGGAGCCGGATACACTTCGTACTTATCTGATTCGGGTGGCTGGAAAATTACTCACAGGCAATAATCAGCTGAGAGTCAGAACACCTGCAGATCCGCTCTATCCACAGGAATGGGATGATTGGGTTAAGGTGGGGTTACTCGCTTAACATTAACCGAAGTTAAGTCACTTTGATTAAAAGGTCATGGCACGTTGGCAGGGTGTTTATTGCCTTGGGCTCGGGGGATATCCATACGATACAAAAAATTTCCTCTATTTATGATTTAAATCTGGATATTTTGATCGGTTGGACAAAGAGGGCTGGCAAAGCGGCAGTAAAAACCTAATAACCACTTAGCTAGACAGGTTAATGAGAGTCAAAATATGGGCTTGCAGGATTTAGGTGATACTAAAATTGCGGTTTCCGCAAAGGTTAACCCGGATATTAACAATCGCCCATCGCCTATAGTAGTACGTGTTTTTGAGTTGAAAAACCTGGGTATTTACACAGAGTCTGACTTTTATGACTTGTTTGAGAACTATGAATCAGTATTAGGTGGGGATTTATTAGCGTCAGAGCAATTTCATCTTAACCCTGGTGATACACAAACTCTCAAAAATAGTATTGCGACTGAAACAAAATATATTGCGGTCATTGCAGCTTTTCGTGATATTAACCGAGCTATGTGGAGGGACGCAGCTATTATCCCTGTTGAAAAGGACACACAAATACTGATATATGTTGATAAACTAAGCGTTAGTGTTTGGAAAAAATAACTGTTAGACATTGGGTATATAGGTAAGTATATGACTTGGAATAACAAGGTTATCTGGACAGAAGGTATGTTTCTTCAGCCTTTACATTTTCAGCAACAGGACCGAAATTTTCAAAACTGGATTGAGTCTCGCTGTGGGGGGTTGCAAACTTTCTCCTGGGGTATTAGTCACCTGGAAATTGATCTACAACTTCTAAAGTTAGGGAAATTTAGTATTGTTGCTTGCCAAGGTATTTTTCCTGATGGAACGCCTTTTAGTATACCTGAACAACACCCAGCTCCAAATCCCCTGGAGGTCTCGCAAGAGTTAAAGAATGAGATAATTTACCTGACATTGCCTATACAACGTCGCTCAGGTAAAGAAATTTCCTGGAATACAGATGCTGATGAGCTTAGCCGATACCACTTGCAAGAGATAGAGGTTAAAGATATACATTCACAATCTGAGCAAAGCAATGCGGTTATTCAAAGTGGTGAATTATGGGTACGTCTACACCCGGCAAGTAAAAATCAAGGTGCATATGTGACTATTCCGTTGGCCAGGGTTGTAGAACTAACAAAAGACAAATTAATTATTCTGGATAAACAATTTATTCCTAGTTGTATACATATTAATGCATCTGAGCAATTACTCAGTTACATCAAGGAAATTTCAGGAATATTACACCATCGCGGCGAAGCACTCGCTAAGCGCCTGGGAACCCCAGGTGCAGGCGGAGTTGCAGAAATAACCGATTTTTTATTGCTGCAAATTATCAACCGGTACGAACCATTGTTTAAACATTTTTCCACGGTTAATCAAATTCACCCCGAAAGACTGTTTAGTATAATAATCCAGATAGTAGGTGAATTGGCGACAATAACGCAGGATGGGCATAGGCCAATTATTTTTCCTGATTATCAACACGATAATTTGCAGATTAGTTTTGAACCCGTTGTTATTGCCCTTCGCGAGGCGTTAAGCTGGGTTTCTGAGTCTAGAGCAATTTCTATACCACTGGTAGAACATGCCCATCAGGTTCGCACTGCCGCTATTAATGACCGTGAACTATTGCATTCTGCAGCGTTTGTACTTGCAGTGGGTGCTCAGATGGATTCTGATGCAATTCGAAGCCATATTCCACGCAAAACAATTATCTCTACGGTAGAAAAACTCCGTGACCTGGTTATGTCACAAGTTCCAGGTATAAAACTTAACGCTATGGCTGTCGCACCCAGGCAAATTCCCTTCCATAAAGGTATGGTCTATTTTGAACTAGAAAAAAATCATGCCTTATGGAAAGAATTGCAAGAAAGCGGAACAATCGCCATGCATTTTTCTGGTGATTACCCTGGGCTTGAACTCGAGTTCTGGGCTATCAGAGGGTAAATATTATGACTTCAGATGACCCTTTTTTTACTCCACAAACTGATGATAGAACAATTATACGCCCTGTTCCAGGTGGTAAGCGCTCAGATATTCAGATTCCTGCATCAGCACCCCCTCTACCCAGGTTCTCTTCTCCTAATATCAATCAGGCGCTGCCCAGGCTCGGACGGTTAAGCTCATTAGAAAATGCATCATCAGGTTTATTGGCATTATTGACTCGAATTAATGGCTCTTATAGTCAATCAGACACGATGGAATTAAAAAATAAAATTATCCAGGAAATACAACAGTTTCAGATAACTTCACAGGCTGAAAACATAGACCCGCAAACTATTTCCAGTGCGCGATATGTCATGTGTACAGTACTGGACGAAGCGGTATTAAATACCCCTTGGGGAGCTAACAGTAACTGGTCTCAGCATAGTTTATTAAGCTTGTTTCACAAAGAAGTGTCTGGTGGTGAACGTTTTTTCCTTTTACTTAAATCATTGGCACAAAATCCTGCTAAAAACAGAGGCTTATTAGAATTAATGTATTTGTGTCTTGCGCTCGGATTTGAAGGTCGCTATCGAATTATGCAAGATGGAAAAAACAAACTACTAGGTATTAAAGAGTGGTTGTACCAGATTCTTCAGCAAGAGAGAGGTAGTGCTGAGCATGCTTTATCACCCCATTGGGTGGGCGTGATTGATCAGCGGAACCCTTTAGCGCGATTTGTTCCTTTGTGGGTTTTGGGAGCAGTAGCAGCGGCCTTATTAGCGATAATGTTTAGTATGTTTTTATTACAACTAAATAGGGATTCAGATCCTGTTTTCAGGCAAATTTTTGGTATTAAACCACCTGTTTCTCAAATAGTGACATCAGAACCTGTTTATGAACCAACACTTGTCCCGCAAATAACCCTATCGATGTTGTTAGCTGAAGAAATTGAAAATAAGCAAATTAAAGTGGTTGAATTAGTGCAACGAAGTACGGTAACCATAAAGGGGGATAACCTTTTCAGCTCAGGTAGCACTAGAGTCAATCGCTCTCTTATTCCCTTATTGCACAGGATTGCAGAAGCATTGAACCAATTAGCCGGAGAAGTATTAATAACCGGACATTCCGATAATGTACCTATCCGCAGTTCTCGCTATCCATCAAATTGGCATTTATCCAAAGCAAGAGCAGAGGCCGTGGCAAATATTATTCAACAGAATTTACGTAATCCCGATAGGGTTATCATTGAAGGCCGTTCTGACTTAGATCCTATTGCGACGAACAATACTAGAGAAGGACGAGCAAAAAACCGGCGCGTTGAGGTTTCTTTGTTGAAATGATTTGAGTAAAAGCAGAGTGAAACATTTTCGTTGTTGTGAGTACGAATAAGGATTGGACATTATGAAGAAGGTTTTAATGTTTTTTAAACAGCGCTGGGTTATTTCTTTGTTGGGTATGTTATCCCTGGGGCTATTGATCTGGTTTATTGGGCCTCTGTTTGCATTTGCTGGCTATGCTCCTTTGGAAGATGAAGCACATCGTTGGTATTTGGTGGGATCAATTTTATTAGTCTGGGGCACTATTCGGTGCTGGTCGTATTTCAAAACTAAAAAACAAAACAGCCATGTGATAGCTGCAATGGCAGACGTTGATGACTCTAGTCTAAGTGTTGATGAACAAGCTTCTCAAGACGAAGTGCAGGCTCTTCAATACAGACTAGAAGAAGCTTTGGGAGTATTAAAGGACACGCGTCTTGGCAGCGGACCGGATAAGCAGTTCCTGTATCAATTACCCTGGTATATTGTTATTGGTCCCCCAGGTGCGGGTAAAACAACCTTATTAAAGAACTCTAATTTAAAGTTTCCCCTGTCGGATCGTTTTGGTAAAGATGCTGTACGAGGGGTTGGCGGAACACGTAATTGTGACTGGTGGTTTGCTGAAGACGCAGTGTTACTGGATACGGCTGGACGTTATACAACACAAGATAGTCATGAACCTGTTGATCAGGCTGCATGGCTAGGTTTTTTGGATTTATTGAAAAAGAATCGTAGTAGAAGACCTATAAACGGCGTTATTGTTGCGGTTAGTATCGCTGATTTTCTGGAGCAAAAAAGTGATCAGCATTTAGCACAAGCAAGAGCAATTCGGCAACGTATCCAGGAATTACATGAAAGGTTCAATATTCATTTTCCTGTTTATTTGCTGTTTACTAAGTGTGATTTATTATCTGGATTTATGGAATACTTTGATGACCTTGATAGAGGTAATCGATCCCAGGTCTGGGGTATGACATTTGATCTGGATGAACAGGAAAAGCAAAATAATGTTGAACAATTCAGGTTTGAATTTGATTTACTCCAACAGCAATTACAACAACAATTAATTGATAAGTTAGAGCGAGAAAGGGGCGCTGAAAGACGCAACCAGATTTATACTTTTCCGCAACAATTTGCATCGCTAAATGAGCTGATTCCCCCTTTTCTAGAAGAGCTATTCCAGTCAAGCCGGTATGCTCAGGAAATAATGTTTCGCGGGGTTTACTTTACCAGTGCAACCCAGGAAGGCTCACCTATTGATCGAATTATGGGAGCGTTGTCTAATAGTTATGGGCTGGATTCTCAAGCAAGGTCAGCGTTTGGAGGAGAAGGTAAAAGCTTTTTTATTAACGACTTATTGAGTGGCGTGATATTTCCTGAGTCAGGTTTAGCCGGAACAAATTTGCAATTGGAAAAAAAGCGCTCCTGGTTGCAACGGGGAGCCTTTGCAGGAGTGGTTTTACTCACCGCAGTTATGGCTACTACCTGGGTGATCAGTTATTTCGGAAATAAGGCCTATATTGAGGATATGGCTACTCAAATGGCGACTATTCACCAGAAAATTGACGGAATTAACCCAGGTTCAACTGATGTCATATCCATTTTGCCTCTATTGGATGAGGTGAGGGATATGCCTGGAGCGTATGCTGACCAGCAGAGTGATAGTGTGCCCTGGTCCCTTACTTTTGGTTTATATCAGGGGGATAAACTAGGGGGTGCTGCAATTTCTCTATACCGTCGACTACTGAAAGATGTTTTCTTGCCGCGATTGATGCTACGTATTGAAACACAGCTACAAAATAATACTCATAAAACAGATTATTTATATGAAGCGCTTAAAGTTTATTTAATGCTGGCTAGTTCTGAACGCTATGATGCAAGCGCAATTAATGCGTGGTATAGCCTGGATTGGAAATATAATTTACCACTTGAAGTGACTAATACACAAAGAGATGCTTTGAATTCACATTTGGCTGCTTTATTAGAAGTACGCCCAGCACCTTTACCACGGCCCTTAGCTCAAGGGTTGATTAAACAGACACGACAAATATTGCAAAATACTCCTATCGAAAAACGAGTTTATGCCCGGCTTAAATTAGACCTAATAAACAATGATGTCGAAGATTTTCGAGTCAGTGATAAAGCAGGCAGAGAAGCATCATTAATCTTATCTAGTAAAAGCGGCCAGCCTCTGACTACAGGAGTTCCTGGTTTATATACTTGTAAAGGATATACGAATGTATTTTTGACCAATAATGAAAGATTAATTGCACAACAGGCAGGTAATAACTGGGTGTTGGGTGATAATGAAACTTTAATGCTTTCTATTGAAGAGTTGGATGTTTTACGTGAAAATGTCTTAAAGCTATATTTGCTGGATTATATTCAGCATTGGGATGATTTGCTGGAGGATATAATCATCAAATCAGTTTCCAGTCAGGTCCAACTGGTTGAGATGTTAAATATTATTTCGGGACCAAATTCACCTATAAAGTTCTACCTTAGAGCAGTCGCTCAAGAAACTAGTATGAGTTGCCTGGCTAAAGGTAATAAATCTATTTTGACCACGGCTGGCGAGAAATTCGACGCTGCAAAAGAGTCGCTAGAAAGCATAATGCGTACATCTCCTAGGTCTTATGGTTCTGTTACGTCTGAAATTTCCCCCAATATGGTAATGGAGCACTTTAAAGAAATGAATGAGCTGGTGGAAGCCAAAAATGGTATGCCACTTGCCATAGATCGAATTTTATCTGTATTAAATGAATTGCATGTCTACCTTAATTCACTTATACATGCCAGTGGTGAGATAGCAATCGGACAGCAAGAAGAAACCTTGAAAGTCATTTCAAAATTAAAACTGGAAGGAAAGCGAGCTCCCTTTCCTGTTAATAGTATGATTGAGGGAATTGCAGATAGCAGTGATAACTTGGTGAGTGGTGGCATTCGCAGCCATTTGAATATTATGTGGAAGTCAGAAGTTTTACCTTTTTGCCAGCAAGCAATCCAGGGAATGTATCCTATTTCCAAAAATTCAAGAGAGATTACTTTTGAAGATTTTACTTACTTTTTTGCTCCGGGAGGCCTGATTGACGAGTATTTCAATAAATATCTTGTTGCATCAGTAGAAAAAGGGCGTAAAAACTGGCGCTGGAATGCGCGAGGTGGTGGGGGGAGCGGGATTTCGCGTAGTGCGTTAAAGCAATTTCAACGAGCAGATAAAATTAAAAATATATTTTTTCGTATGGGAAGGCAATCACCTAAGATAAGTTTTAAATTAAAACCTATTTCAATGAGCCCTTCCATTTCTCAGTTTATTATTGATGTAGATGGACAAATTCTGACCTATGCACATGGCCCAATAAGGCCGGTTGCTATGAGCTGGCCAGGGCCTAATGCTTCAGGACAAGTACGAATACAATTATTACCGCCGGTACAAGGTGGTTATTCTGGGCTTTCAAAGGAAGGCCCATGGGCACTATTTCGTATCTTTGATGAAGCAGATATTGCAAGTACATCTAATCCAACAATGTTTATTATGACCTTTAAAATTCAGGGGCGAGAAGCCAAGTTTGAATTGCAAGCAAATAGTGCAGTTAACCCTTTTCAACTAACAGACTTACAATCATTTAAATGTCTACAGCGTCTATAACTAACGGCTATTATGGTAAGGTCTCTACACATGGCGATTTTGTCAGTAAAGGGCTTCCTGCAAGTTTTATTGATCCATGGGATGCCTGGTTACAAGAGACGGTTGTCAGTAGTCAGCAGCAACTGGGAGATGATTGGTTGAATTGTTACCTAAATCCTGCAAGCCCATATTTTGACTCTCATTAACCTGTCTAGCTAAGTGGTTATTAGGTTTTTACTGCCGCTTTGCCAGCCCTCTTTGTCCAACCGATCAAAATATCCAGATTTAAATCATAAATAGAGGAAATTTTTTGTATCGTATGGATATCCCCCGAGCCCAAGGCAATAAACACCCTGCCAACGTGCCATGACCTTTTAATCAAAGTGACTTAACTTCGGTTAATGTTAAGCGAGTAACCCCACCTTAACCCAATCATCCCATTCCTGTGGATAGAGCGGATCTGCAGGTGTTCTGACTCTCAGCTGATTATTGCCTGTGAGTAATTTTCCAGCCACCCGAATCAGATAAGTACGAAGTGTATCCGGCTCCCATTGGCACAACGTTTTGTTGCCACTCAATTGAGCCATCCAGCGCACGGTATTGTAGGCAAGAACGGCGCAATGAAATAATGCGGCATTAGCCAGAAATTGATTCGTTCTGATTTTACCTAAACCCATTTGTGATTTTGCTTCTTCAATCCATGTTTCGCACGTCGCTCGTTCACCATACTTCTTATGTGTTTGCCAAGGCGATAGAGGTTCAGTTGTTACATAACAAAAATAGTCATATTCTGCCGTATCCCAAAGCTCGGACTGAGGTCCTGTCACTTGTTTAGGTTGCTTTATCCTGACCGCGACAAACTGACGAGAGCGAGACCAGCCACCACAACGATATTGAAACTCGCTCTGCTCCCAACCGGGTCGGCCTTGTATGGCTGTCCAGGCCTGTTTGGCCAGCAATGCGTTCAAATTCTTAAGTTTAACCTTTATTAGATACCCATGCCCTCTGGTATCGAGAAATTCAAGCAAATCACCGACAAAATAACCACTGTCACCGCGAAAAATAATGCGCATCCGATTGGGCAAGTGTGCAAGTAACTGTTTGGTAAATTCTACAACACCATTGCTTGTAAAGGCATTGCCTGTCCGGAACCAGGCTTGTAAAATTTCTTTTGTTTCCGCTAGAAAAGCGAGTTGTGGATGGTATGAACGGGCACCTTTCTTTTTGGGGTTGAAGCCTTTGGCACTTCCTTCTTGTCGACCACAAACGGTGTCCACAGTTGAATCGACATCGACCCACTGGACGGATTGTATGCCAGTTTTCGATTTTCCGGAACGAAGCAATCGCCGCCAGTGTTGACCACGCAAAGTATGCGTGAGCGTTTCAAACTGGCTTATCTGCCTATCACTTACTTCTTTAAAGATCCGTAAAATTGTGGTTTCAACAGGAATCTTTATCCAGCCAGCTACTTTGCGCAGTACGCTATCTGCCCATACGGTCGTCACCTTTGCCATTGATGTTGCTCCCCCCATCATGCCAACCAACGTCAATAGAACCACATCAGATAAGTGATGGTCTGCATTTTCACCCCGCCGATGTGGAACGCTTTGTTTTACGGTTTTTTCAAAACCTATCCTGTCTAAATATTTCACGACGGGAATCAGTCCCGCCTGGCTTGTCAATCCATGTGCTGTAGATGTCATTTTTACCGTTCGGGTACGGTTTCTTACGTGAGATGAGGATTTTGATACTTTAGAGGGCTTCATTAAAACAATGAGATAGTGAAATCAGGAAAATGATATTATATCATTGTTTAATAAGGAGTTTTGTGGATTATTATGTATAATGCTTGCAGGATTTAGGTGTTATCTTACCGGTCCGATATATCGGTTTGTTTTAGCGCCCGGGATATGTGGAGAGAATGGCTGGCTTGGAATAATGATGCCTAGCGTAGATAGAGTGGGGCGATATTATCCAATGACTATTGTGACAATGAATCATTTAAATATTAATCCCTTTGTTGCTTTGGAACATGCAACGGAGTGGTTTAAAAAAGTGGAAGCGCTAGCTCTTTCAAGTCTGCATGATAATTTTAATTTGCAACAATTCAATCGTGAAATTGATGAGTTAAAGGCTGAAGTTTTGTTCAACAATTGTGAATCATTAATACCCACAGAGCAAATTACCAAACAAATGACTACTCATGCTTGGCAAAGCTCAATGGATGGCAATCCAATGATAAGCACTGTACTGCCTTGTTTTCTGGATAATTTACTTAAAGAGCAATGTTTTGCCTATAGTTTGTGGTGGACGCAAGGGTCGGAACAGGTCGCTTCTTCATTTTTGATTTGTGAAGGGTTGCCTCCTTTTGAGGGGGCTGCAGCATTGCTGGATGGAAATTGGCAAAAATGGGGCTGGGAAGGGTGCCGTTATCCTGGCTTGCCCTTTGGAGCGAAGTAAATTGTGGACTATTTCAAATTAATAATATTTTAATG
The DNA here is from genome assembly GCF_965251085.1 of Methyloprofundus sp. Taxonomy (NCBI): domain Bacteria; kingdom Pseudomonadati; phylum Pseudomonadota; class Gammaproteobacteria; order Methylococcales; family Methylococcaceae; genus Methyloprofundus; species Methyloprofundus sp. The sequence continues at coordinate 264,334 of NZ_OZ252594.1, forward strand.
ATGAAAGCATAAGCAATGAATAATACACTTTGGTCTTCTTGGGCAAGAACTCATGTTGGTATGGTACGTAAAGTTAATCAGGATGCCTTTGCTGATTTATCTGATAAGCAATTATGGGTAGTTGCGGATGGTATGGGCGGACATCAAAATGGTAATGTAGCCAGTGCCGAAATTGTTAAGGCCTTTAAGCAATTTGAGCCTGAAGAAAGGATGGGTGCAACGGTCAAGAAGATTTATCTGCAATTGAAGAAAGTTAACTATTCATTACTTGAGCAGGCGGCACAGGTAGGAGGAAATACTGTTATAGGGAGTACAGTTGCAATCCTATATGCAAAACAATCTCGGTGTGTGACTATCTGGTCGGGTGATAGTCGTATTTATCTATTTCGGCGCGGGGAATTAAAGCAGCTTACACGTGATCATAATAATGAATCAAGACTGCTGGCTGAAGGCTTTAGTCGTAAGGAAATTAAGGTTCACCATGATGCTCAAATTTTAACCCATGCTATTGGTGGAGAACCGGAAGCATTTCTGGATGCACAAACCCAGGAAGTTAGACACGGAGATATTTTCTTACTGTGTAGTGATGGGTTAAATAAAGAAGTGACAGATAGTGAAATTGAAGAGGTTCTTAGACGCCTATCTTGTCCGCAGGCTGTGAATGATTTAATTGATTTAGCTTTACATCGGGGCGGGCGGGACAATATTACGCTTATGTTAGTACAAGCGTCTAATGTAGATAATTAGCGCATTGAGAAGGTTATTATAGACATGAGGGAAATGCCTCACATTAAAGTTCTTTTATACGCAAGGGTTTTAGTGTTAGTATCGATTTAAGGCTTTTGTGAAATTAATTATGTTTTTTGAGTTTGTTGATGGTTTCCATATAATTATTTTGTTAACTGTTTAACTAAGGATAGATCATTGGTTGAATTAAATCTGCAACATTTACAGAATGATATTTCAGCAGAATCTCCCTGTGGTGAAAACCTTGAGGAAGATGAGGTGTTTCTTAAGTTAGAGGATGTGTCTAGGTTTGTCGAAGAAAGACAAATGGGAGACTCAATCCTACCGGCTGAAGAGCCTGACTGGAAAATTGTGCGTAGTTTGGCGCTGGAATTACTGGAACGGACCCGGGATATTCAAGTCGCAATACATTTAACCTGCGCATTGTTAAGAACAGATAGTTTTGACGGCCTGAACCAAGGCTTAGCCTTGTTAAATGGCTGGTTAGAAAAAAACTGGGATACTGTTTATCCAATTCAGGATCCTGAAGATGACTATCCAGTGCTTAGAGTCAATACCTTAAGTTCTCTCAATGATTACACTCTGATAATAGGGCCCATAAATCATCTCCCTCTGACTAAATCTGTGCTTGGAAACTTTTCCTGGCGAGAAATTGAACTTGCACAGGGGAAAGTATCCCCCGTCGGAAATGAATCTCCTCCTGAATTATCAGCTATCGAAGCAGCTTTTAATGAAATGGATATAAAATCTCTGAAGGTCAATGCAGACGCTGTAAAGCGCTCTCTTGATCTAGTTAAAGGAATGATATCTCTTTTAGTAGAAAAAGTTGGTGATGTCAATGTTCCTGATTTATCTACTCTAACTAGCCTGTTGCAAGGTATTAATTTATTCGTGACGGAGAAGCTTGAGCAAAGACAACGACATGAATTAGTCCCAGAAGATCTGAATGCTGATAGCGCATTAAGTAATACTGATGATAGTGCTGCCGTGGTTCAAAAACCTATAAAACAGGCAGGTATTCATGATCGTAATGATGTCGTTCGTGCGATTGATGAAATTTGCAGATATTTTGATCGTTACGAGCCTTCTAGTCCGGTGCCTTTTTTGTTGTTGAGAGCAAAAAAACTACTGAGTATGAATTTCATGGAAATATTACGGGATATGACACCAGATTCAGTTAATCAGGCTGAAAATATTTGCGGGGTTCATGATGATGATGATAATAAGAGCTAATTTTTCAATTAATTATTTAAGGGTACACAAATTTACTAATAAAGGAGGCCGATAATGGCTAAAGCAAGCAGTCAAAAATTTATTGCCCGAAACCGGGCCCCCAGAGTTCAGATTGAATATGATGTGGAACTATATGGTGCCGAAAAAACGATTCAGTTACCTTTTATAATGGGTGTAATGGCTGATTTGTCAGGAAAGCCCGAAGACCCTCTTGAGCCCGTAAATGATCGAGATTTTCTGGAAATTGATGTTGATAATTTTGATGATCGATTAAAAGCAATGAAGCCCCGAGTGGCTTTTCAAGTACCTAACGTTTTGACGGGTGAAGGAAGCTTAAGCATTGACCTCACCTTTGAAAACATGGATGATTTTTCGCCTGCTGCGGTTGCTAGTAAAGTTGATGGACTGAGTAATTTGTTACAGGCAAGAACACAGTTAGCTAATTTATTAACCTATATGGATGGTAAAGGTGGAGCTGAAGACTTAATTGCCAAAGCATTAAATGATCCTGCATTATTACAATCCCTGGCTTCAGCTCCAAAACCTGAAGCAGATTCGGAAGGCAGCGACTCAAGTGATAACAGTGAACCCGAGGAGAAATAATCATGGCCGAAACAGAAGTTGAAGCAACCGGCGCAGTTGAGGAAGCAGGAACACAAGAAGGTAGTGATTTTTCAGCACTGTTACAAAAAGAATTTAAACCAAAAACAGATCGTGCCAAAGAAGCTGTTGAAAATGCAGTTAAAACTCTAGCCGAACAAGCATTAACTGATACGGCATTAATTTCAGATGATGCGGTTAAATCCATTGAATCTATAATTGCTGAACTTGATAAACGCCTAAGTGACCAGGTTAACCAGGTTTTACACCACGCTGACTTTCAAAAACTAGAAGGAAGTTGGCGAGGGATGCATCATCTTGTGAACAATACTGAAACAGATGAAATGCTCAAGATTAAAGTCTTGAATATCTCCAAGAAAGATGTTCATAAAACGTTGAAAAAATTTAAAGGGACAGCTTGGGACCAAAGCCCGATTTTTAAGAAAGTTTATGAACATGAATATGGACAATTTGGTGGTGAACCTTTTGGTTGCATAATGGGTGATTATGAATTTGATCATTCTCCACCTGATGTTGAATTTCTAAATGGAATCGCAGAAGTTTCTGCTGCAGCACACGTCCCTTTTATAGCGGCAGCTGCACCTAAATTAATGAACATGGATTCCTGGCAGGAATTGGCAGACCCTAGAGATTTAACCAAGATCTTTCAGACTCCGGAATATGCTTCATGGCGTTCGTTAAGAGAATCGGAAGATTCTCGATATATTGGTTTGGCTATGCCTCGATTCCTTTCTCGTTTACCTTATGGAGCTGCGACTGATCCAGTGGAGGAATTTGATTTTGAGGAGGATGTAGAAGGTGCTGACCATAAAAAATATACCTGGTCAAACTCTGCTTATGCTATGGCTGTTAATATTAATCAATCATTTAAATTATATGGTTGGTGTTCACGAATTAGAGGAATTGAATCAGGTGGTGCTGTAGAAGGTTTGCCCACACATACCTTCCCAACGGATGATGGTGGTGTCGACATGAAATGTCCTACAGAAATTGCCATTAGTGATCGGCGTGAAGCGGAACTTGCAAAAAATGGATTTATGCCTTTATTGCATAAAAAGAATTCAGATTTTGCTGCTTTTATTGGCGCACAATCACTACAGAAGCCTTTCGAATATGATGATCCAGATGCAACGGCTAATGCTAATCTCTCCGCCAGGTTACCGTATTTATTTGCAACTTGTCGCTTTGCTCATTATTTAAAATGTATCGTTAGAGATAAAATCGGTTCATTTAAGGAGCGGGATGATATGGAAAAGTGGCTAAATAAATGGATTAATAATTATGTCGAAGCAAATCCAGCTACAGCTTCGGAAGCGGATAAGGCACGCAGACCTCTAGCTGCTGCAGAAGTGGTTGTAGAAGAAGTGGAAGGAAATCCCGGATACTATTCAGCTAAGTTTTTTTTAAGACCGCATTATCAACTTGAAGGATTGACAGTTTCACTGCGTCTGGTTTCTAAATTGCCTTCAGAAAAAGGAAGTTGATAGGAGAATTGTTGATATGGACGCTTTTCAACGATAAAGGTGGTTTGTAAAATCACCTAAGGCATCTGAAAATAAATAATTGTCCAATATTGGACAGGATTTTTGTTTGTCTTCAGTGGTGTAGCAATGGGCGCATAGCTGGCTACGGAACTATTGCTATACTGCTGAAGACGGACAAAAAGGCCCGCAAGGTTGGATGATTATTTGTTTCCAGCTGCCTAAGTTAGTTAGTACTAAGTATTTTTTGTTTAACTTTAATGGTGAATTATTATGGCTACAAGTACATATATGAAAATTGACCCTATAAAAGGGGAGTCTACAGACACAGCTCATACTGATTGGGTCGAGGTCGAAAGCTTCAGTCACGGCCTGTCCCAGCCGATGTCCGGAGCTAGTGGTACGGGAGGTAGAGCTGCATCACGAGCAGATTTTGGCCCTTTTGTAGTAAGTAAAAGTGTTGATAATAGTACACCTGATCTTAACCTTTATTGTGCGCAAGGTACTCACATCGCTATCCTTGAACTCGAGGTATGTCAAGAGACAGGGGAAAAGGTCTGTTATTTAAAGTATGAATTAGAAAATGTTATGATTCAATCTGTCAGCTTAAGCGGTGGTGGCTCTATGAGGCCCTCGGAGAGTGTGGCATTTGTATATGACAAAATATCATGGACCTACACTGCGGTAAATAATGATGGTAGTACGGGTAGTGTGGCTGGGCCGAAGAAATGGAATCTCGAGGAAAATAAATCTGAATAGAGGTGATTTCTATTTACTGGAACAAGAACAACAGATGAATTAAAAGAATAATTGTAGAGCGGACTTTGGTAATTGCTCCAGCGTTACCCTACTACACGCCATCCATGGCGTTATCAGTCCGCTTTGATTTAAAAGCTAGGGTAGTGGAACAAAGACTACACTACAATTTGTTGATTCTAAATCATTTGTTAGTATTTTTTGAGTATATAAATCCGGAACAAGCTATGACAGCAGAAGATTGTCTAAAACAAGGCGATATAAAAAGTGCCTTAGAGCTATTGCAAGAACAGGTGAAGAAACAACCTGATAATGCGGAACTTCGTGTTTTTTTATTTCAGCTTCTATCGGTGATGGGACAATGGGATAGAGCGCTCACTCAGTTAGATGTGGTTGCCGATTTGGATGATGGCACCTTGGCAATGGTAGCCATGTATCGAAAGGTTATAGCCTGCGAACGGATACGAGAGCAGGTGTTTTCAGGTGACAAAGAGCCCATTATTTTCGGAAAACCTAATGAATGGGTTGCTTTACTTATTCAGGCATTAAAGTTAACTGCCCAAGGCGAAAATACAAAGTCACAGCAATTACGAACTCGAGCATTTGATGCAGCTGAAAAAACATCAGGGCTTCTCAATGAACAACCTTTTGAATGGTTTGCTGATTGTGACCCTCGTTTGGGACCAGTGATGGAAGCAATGGTGGATGGACGATATCTGTGGATTCCTATCGAAAATATAAAATCGATTGTGATAGAAGAGCCTGTCGATTTACGGGATGTGATTTGGTTACCCGCCCATTTTACCTGGAATAATGAAGGTGAAAGTTATGGTCTTATCCCTACTCGTTATCCATTTTCCTACCAGTATGACCCTCTGCTAACATTGGCCAGAAAAACAGAATGGGAGGACTGTGGCAATGATCTGTTTTTGGGTTTAGGGCAAAAAATCTGGGCAACCGACCTCGATGAATATCCAGTCATGGATATAAGAACGATTCACTTTAATACCGAAGAGGATTAGTGACGTGGCTAGGACTTTACCTAAAGAGCGTTTTTTGCCTTCATTGCTTGATCGGTTAACAGATGATGACCCTATTAACAATTCAATTTTGCTACAAAAGAAAAGAATCAAACAGCTGGAAAAAGAATTAACCAGGCTGCTTAGTCAACAACAAAAACCTGATGAAGAGACGGTTAAGAAACAGCGTCAAGCTACACAACAACAGTTAGATCTAGCTCATGCTCAATACAGTATTCTGTCAGCATCAGTTAGCTCGTTGACTGAAATTAGAGCCTGTGTAAAAAGGGATTTAGATTGGCTGCTTAACGCAAGTCAATATGAATTGCAGTATGAATTACAAGATTATCCCGAAGTAGAAAATTCAGTAATAAATTTTGGTTTACCTGATTTGACAGGTAAAACCGTGTCAGGCATAGATTTACGCACGATGGAACGCATGCTAAAACACGCAATTATTAATTTTGAACCCAGAATTATTAAAAAAACTCTCGATGTTAGAGTGCTTGTAGATAGAAGTATGTTTGATCATAACGCAGTTTGTTTTGAGATAGAAGGGCAGTTGTGGGCAGAGCCAGAGCCACTGTATTTACATCTTCGAACAGAATTTGAATTGGAAAGTGGGGACGTTTCGGTGTATGACTTTGATCAGGATGTTCGAAAATGAATCCCCGGCTTCTTGAATATTACCAGCAAGAGCTTCAATTTATTCGCGAAATGGGTACAGAGTTTGCCCAGCATTATCCTAAAATTGCATCGGCACTTGATCTGGGTGGAACAGAATGTGCTGACCCCTACGTTGAACGTTTACTGGAAAGTTTTGCCTTTTTAACGGCACGCATTCAGCTGAAAATGGATGCTGAATTTCCACGATTTACTCAACACCTACTAGAGATTGTATATCCTCATTATCTGGCCCCATTGCCATCGATGGCCATTGTACAATTTCAGCCAGATTTAAAAGGAGGACTTACCGAAGAAGGTTTTGTTTTACCCCGACATACTCGGTTATTTAGTCAAGGCGGTGTTAAGGGGCGTAGTAAATGTGAATTTAGAACTGCACATGAATTATCACTTTGGCCAATACAATTAGAAAAAGCAAATTATCTGCCTTTAGGTGAAGCACTCCGATATGCAGGTTCAGATGTAAATGGGGTGAAAGCGGGTTTGCGATTAAAATTGCAAACAGTACAGGAGTTAAGTTTTCAGCAACTCAATATGGAAAATTTACCCATCTATTTGCATGGAAGTGGTTCGATACCTCAACAACTCTACGAGCTAATAGTGGGACATGGTCTGGCAGTGGTGATACAAGGAATAAATGAATCATCTAATGAATATCGTAAAGTACTAGATAAAACTGCTATTCAAACCTTGGGTTTTGATGAGCAGCAAGCCTTGTTACCGCATACAGCACCGACTTTTAATGGCTATCGTTTATTGCAGGAATATTTTGCTTTACCTCAGCGGTATTTATTTATAGATATATGTCAATTGCAGCCTGTTTTATCACTCTGTGATGATACAGCGATAGAAATTGTTATATTATTAGATGCTGATAAAGCGGAATTTGAAGATTTAATTGATGCGAATTATTTTGCACTTAATTGCTCACCGGCAATTAATTTGTTTTCAAAAAGAACGGATAGGATTCATTTAAAAAACCAGACAACAGAACATCATTTGGTTATTGATAGAACCAAGCCCATAGATTACGAAATCTTTAGCCTGGAAGAAGTGGAAGGGTATGGGGTTGGTTCAAAAACAGAAAAGGCTTTTCGTCCTTTTTATTCCACTCGACAAGATATTGGTATACAGGGGGATTTTGCTTATTACACGGTTAAGCGGCAACCTACTTTAGAACCTGCAACAACAGGGTTAGCGAAGTTGAAAACTGATTATATTGGTAGTGAGGTGTTTATTTCTTTAGTGGATGCCAGTGAAACACCTTACCACGCAGATATTAAACAAATAGGAACACGTGCCTTATGTACCAATAGGGGCTTGCCTAAAACAATATTATTAGGTGAAGGTAAAACAGACTTTAATTGGGAAATTAGTGCACCAATTGACTCAATTCGCTGTTTAACCGGACCAACAGACCCAAAACCCTCTCATGCAGAAGGTGATTATGCCTGGCGATTAATCAATCATTTATCATTAAATTATCTCAGTTTGATTAATAACGATCATATTCAAGGAGCTACTGCATTACGTGATTTATTACGTCTTTATGGTAACTATGCGGATCCAGCTATTGGCAAACAAATCGAAGGTTTGCTAACCGTGCAAAGTAAAGCCATTACTGTTCGTGTACCTGTATCAGGGCCTATGTGTTTCGGGCGAGGGATAGAAGTAACTTTGAATTTTGATGAATCTGCTTTTGTAGGGGCTAGTTGTTTTTTGTTTGCTGCTGTTATGGAACGATTTTTGTGTAAATATGTTTCGATCAATAGCTTTACTCAGCTAGTTGTTAAAACTCGTGAACGAGGAGAGATAATGCGATGGCCAGTAAGAACGGGCAGCAGAGAGATCATATAGAGCTGCTTACCAGTCTGCAGAAACAGCCTATAAATACGGGTTTTATGCAGCCCTGAGACAGTTAGAGTGTTTGTATAAAAATAAGCCTCGTATTGGTTATTCCAGAAAGCCATCTGATGATGCTGTGCGTTTTGGACAGGAGCCGAGCATGCAGTTTGCACCCTCTACATTGGCTTCATTTGATACAAAGAGTGGTGCATTATCGAAATTAAAAGTGTTTTTTTTTGGTGTATTTGGTCCAAATGGACCATTGCCTTTGCATTTAACTGAATTTGCGCGCAGTAGAATACGTAATTCAAAAGACGATACCTTCGCAGAATTTGTAGATATATTTCATCATCGGCTGTTGAGTTTATTTTACAGGGCTTGGGCTGATAAAGAACCTACTGTTCAATATGATCGAGCAGATAAAGACCGTTTTGCTTTTTATGTAGCCTCCTTATTAGGAATTGGTGAGGCTTCTCAGCAAAAACGCGACGTTATTCCCGATCATACAAAAATACATTTTGCAGCACATTTAGGAAGTCATACAAAACATGCCAGTGGCCTGAAAGCCATGTTAACGGATTATTTTCAATTACCCGTGAAAATTGAAGAGTTTGTTGGGGAATGGCTGGTTATTCCTGATGATAGTCTATGTTTTTTAAATGCTGATAAAAACACTGGGCAATTGGGGGTTTCCGCTGTTATTGGAAGCAGAAGCTGGCAATGTCAGCATAAGTTTCGAATAGTAATTGGGCCGTTGAATATTGAAGAATATAACAGTTTATTGCCAACGGGAAATAAATTGGAAAGCATGCGTAGCTTGGTTAAAAATTACACGGGCTTTGAGTATAACTGGGATATAAATCTAATCTTAAAAAAACAACAGGTGCCTACTGCTCAACTTGGAAAATACGCTCAGCTTGGCTGGACAAGCTGGTTAAAAACGAGTAGAAGAGAAGAAGAGGTCGATGAATTATTTCTCGATATGGGTAATTAAAAGGGGATGGAATGAGTGAAATTAGCCGTACAGCCTTATTTGGAAAATTAAATAATCTGGCCTATAAAGGTGTAGAAAGTGCTACCGTTTTTTGTAAAATTCGTGGCAATCCTTATGTGGAATTAAGCCATTGGCTGCATCAAATCCTGCAACTACAGGATTCAGATTTACACCGCATTATCAAACATTTTGGCCTTAACCCCTCTCATTTGGCGCGAGATTTTACCGAATCACTTGATCGCCTGCCAACGGGGGCATCTGCCATTTCTGATTTTTCTTCTCATGTCGAAGAAGCTGTAGAACAGGGTTGGTTATTTGCTAGCTTAAAATATGGCAGCAATCAGGTTCGAACAGGCCATTTAGTCATTGGTATCATTAAAGCCTCTGACTTACGCAACACCCTAAATGCTATTTCTTCTGAATTTAAAAAAATTAATTCGGACATCTTGCTAGAAGATTTTAATGAAATTGTCGCGGGTTCTCCTGAAGAGGTTATGCATGCACAAGATGGCAGTTCTCTTGCTGGTAATGCAGTGCCTGGAGAAAATTCAGGCGCTATCCCCCCTGCCCAAATGGGCAAACAAGCCGCTTTACAACAATATTCAGTCGATTTAACCGAAGCTGCAAGAAATGGTGAGATTGACCCCATTGTTGGACGTGATGATGAAATCAGGCAAATTATCGATATTTTAATGCGTCGTCGCCAAAATAACCCTATTCTTACGGGCGAAGCGGGTGTGGGTAAAACTGCTGTAGTAGAAGGGTTTGCTTTACGCATAGCTGCGGGCGATGTCCCCGAACCCTTACAAGAAGTGAGTATTAGAACGCTAGACTTGGGTTTACTGCAAGCAGGTGCAAGTATGAAAGGCGAATTCGAGAATCGCCTTCGTCAAGTAATAGAAGAAGTACAAGCCTCAGAAAAACCCATCATATTGTTTATAGATGAAGCACATACTTTAATTGGTGCAGGCGGTTCAGCCGGCACAGGTGATGCTGCAAACCTACTTAAACCAGCCCTTGCGAGAGGCACATTACGTACAGTTGCGGCAACAACATGGGCGGAATATAAAAAATACTTTGAAAAAGACCCAGCTTTAACGCGTAGATTTCAAGTTGTCAAAGTTGAAGAACCCGATGAACAAAAAGCATTGCTAATGATGCGTGGTGTTGCAGGAGTAATGGAACAACATCATCAAGTCTTATTACTAGATGAAGCATTAGAAGACTCGGTTAAACTGTCTCATCGCTATATACCTGATAGGCAGTTACCTGATAAAGCTGTCAGCGTTTTAGATACAGCCTGTGCCAGAGTGGCTATTAGTCAGTTTTCAGTGCCTGCAGAAGTGGATGATTGTCGTAGAAGAATAGAAGCACTTAATGTTGAAGCGGGTATTATCCAAAGGGAAGCTTCTGTAGGTATTGATATTGAAGACCGTCAAACCATAGTAGAAGAAAATTTAGCAGAAGCGCAACAGCAATTAGACGGGTTAGAAAAACGCTGGTTAGAGGAAAAGAACTTAGTTGAAGGTATTTTAGAATTTCGAGCTAAATTATCCAACAAAGAAATAGATTCGCAGAAGGCTGAAGAATCAGAAAATGATCAAAAAATTGATAATAAGGATGAAGGCACAGAGCCAGAAAGTTTAACGGCAGAACAACGCGACGAAGTATTGCAACAACTGAAAGAATTACAACAAAAGCTGGAACAATTACAAGGTGAACAACCCCTCATGTTCCCTACCGTTGATAGTCAAGCAATTTCCACTGTTATTGCAGATTGGACAGGTATTCCTGTTGGAAGAATGGTGAAAAATGAAATTGAAGCCATTTTACAACTGGGTGAAACGCTTAACCAACGGGTCATAGGTCAACGCCATGCTCTGGATATGATTGCAAAAAGAGTGCAAACCTCTCGTGCCAGTATGGATAACCCTGGTAAACCTATTGGTGTTTTCCTACTCTGTGGTACATCGGGGGTAGGTAAAACCGAAACAGGTTTAGCCTTGGCAGAAGCATTATATGGTGGTGAAGAAAATATTATCACTATCAATATGAGTGAATATCAGGAAGCACATTCCGTATCGACATTAAAAGGTTCACCGCCAGGCTATGTGGGCTATGGTGAAGGTGGTATTCTGACCGAAGCAGTGCGTCGCCGTCCCTATAGCGTGATATTACTTGATGAGGTAGAAAAAGCCCATCCTGATGTACATGAAATTTTCTTTCAGGTATTTGATAAAGGCTGGATGGAAGATGCAGAAGGGCGATTTATAGACTTTAAAAACACTATTATCTTGCTCACCTCCAATGCGGGTACAGATTTAATTATGAATCTGTGTAAAGACCCAGAGTTAATGCCAGAACCAGAAGGCATTGCAAAGGCATTACGTGAGCCACTATTAAAAGTATTTCCAGCTGCACTATTAGGTAGATTAGTGACCATACCGTATTACCCATTAACTGATGCTATGCTAAAAGCTATTATCAAACTTCAATTGGGACGGATAGAAAAGCGAGTAGAGGAAAACCATAGCATTCCTTTTATTTATGATGATGATGTGGTCCAATTAATCTTAGATAGATGTAGTGAACTAGAAAGTGGAGCGAGAATAGTAGATGCCATCTTAACCAATACCGTTTTACCTGCGATAAGTCAGCATTATTTAACCAAAATGATGAATGGTGAAACTATGGCAACTATTAAACTATCAGTAAAAGACAGTGAGTTTAGCTACCAATTTGAATAAAAAAATCTCTTTGTTCCCGCGCAAAACATGGCAACAATAAACCTAAAAATGAGCTATTAAAATGGCATTAACCCAGCAAAATAGAGAAATAGAAATTATCACTCCGCTAGGAGTCGATGAACTTTTGCTTCAAGATGTGACAGTCTCAGAAGAATTAGGCAGACTATTTATTATTAATGCTGAAGTGTTAAGCACAGAAAATATTAGCTTTGAAGATTTGCTCGGACAAAATGTATCAATTCGGCTGGATTTGCCTGAAGGAGAACGTTTTTTTAACGGATATGTCAGTGGTATCTCTCAAGCAGTAGATGAAGGGCATTATGCAAGATATAACATTACTATTCATCCTTGGCTCTGGTTTTTAACCCGGACCTCTGACTGCAAAATATTTCAAAATAAAACGGTTCCTGATATTATTAAAGAAGTCTGCAATGAACTGGGCTTTACCGATATAGAAGACAAATTAACTGCAAGTTACCGTACGTGGGAATACTGTGTTCAATACCGGGAAACAGACTTTAATTTCCTAAGTCGATTGATGGAACAGGAAGGTATTTATTATTACTTTACCCATGAACTAGGAAAGCATACCTTAAATTTAGCCGATGGCTATGGTTCGCATAATCTCATTTCTGGTTATGCAGAAATAGAATATTACCCACCTGATGATACTGTAGTTCGTGACGACAAACGTATAAACAGCTGGTTTTTATCTAAAAAAATTCAACCAGGCGCTTATGTTCTTACAGATTATGATTTTGTAAAACCCAAAGCGGATCTAAAAGTAAATTCTACGGTCACTAAAACCCATAGTGAATCAGAACATGAGATTTTTGATTACCCTGGTGAATATATAGAAAATGGTGATGGAAATAATTATGTCCGTACTCGTATAGAAGAATTACATGCTCAATATGAACAAGGCCAAGGGGAAGGAATTGCTCGTGGGATGATGAGTGGCGGTTTGTTTTCTTTGGCAAATTACCCTAGAGAAGATCAAAACCGGGAATATCTGGTAGAGTCAGTTAACCATAATATACACATAGATGCTTTTGAAGCAGCAGGTCAGGGAGGCGGCGCTGCCTATAGCAATAGTTTTACTGTTATTGAAAGTAGCACCCCATACAGACCAGCACGTATTACCCCAAAACCCATAGTACAAGGCCCACAAACAGCTGTTGTCGTGGGGCCAAGTGGTGATGAAATTTATACTGACGAACATGGACAGGTTAAATTACAGTTTCACTGGGATCGCTATGGTGAATCTGATGAAAACTCATCCTGCTGGGTACGGGTCTCTCAACTTTGGGCAGGTAAAACCTGGGGAGGAATTCATATCCCCAGAATTGGTCAGGAAGTCATTGTTGAGTTTTTAGAAGGTGATCCGGATCGGCCTATCATAACGGGCCGAGTTTATAATGGTGATCAGACACCACCTTATGCATTACCTGCCAACAAAACCCAGAGTGGAATTAAAAGCCGTAGTTCAAAAGGAGGGAGTGGCGCTAATTTTAATGAGATTCGTTTTGAAGATAAAATGGGCGAGGAGCAGGTTTATATTCATGCCGAAAAAAATCAGGATAATATCGTAGAAAATGATGAGACCACATCGGTGGGGCATGATCGCACTGAAGATGTTGGTAATGATGAAACCATTTCTATTGGCCATGACCGGACTGAGACAGTGGGTAATAATGAAACCATTGGAATCGGAGTTGATCGTATAGAAACTGTTGGTAGTAACGAAACCATTACTATAGGTAGCAATCGTACCGTTACCATAGGTAGTAATAAGACAGAAACTATTGCTATTAACAAGGCTGAAACTATTGGTGTTGCCAAGGAATTAACCATAGGTGCGGCTTATCAGGTAACGGTTGGAGCTGTGATGAATGAAACTGTGGCGGTTTCAAAAACACAACAAGTAGGTACAACTAAATCAACCACAGTGGGCGGTAATGTTACAGAGACTTATGGGGCTAGTCAGACGGTTTCTGTCAGTAAGGACCTGACTGAAAGCTTTGGCAAGAATCAGAGTACAACAGTGGGTGATAATAATACCGTCAGTGTCGGCAAGGACCAGTCTATAACGGTAGGCAAAAACCTGGTTATTGATGCGGGTGACTCGATCGTGATTAAAACAGGGAAGGCGAGTATTACCATGAAAAAGGATGGGACTATTCAGATTGTAGGTAAGGATATTACTGTGAATGGTTCAGGTGAAATTAATGTTAAAGCTTCAAAAAATATCACTATGAAAGGGAAAAAAATTCTACAAAATTAAAATAAGTTTTTCTATTCACATTGTGAATACTCCGTAGGAGGAACATGTTTATGCAAACTGCACAGTTAGAAAATGATAAAGTTCATCAAGCTAATCAGAAAATTGATGGTGTTGTTATTGGGCTATTCTTAAGTATTAATAATGAGGGGCTACCATTAGTCGCATTTCCTGGTAACCCCGATGAAACTGCAATAGTGGCACGCAGTACTACAAAGATGCAAAGTGAAGATATAGGCTGTGAAGTCGCATTATTGTTTGAAGGAGGGAATCTTCGGTTGCCACTGATTATCGGCAAGATACAACATACTGAGGAAGAGCAAGTTGTTCATGAAAACGAACCAGCTACCGCTGAAATGGATGGGGAGAGTATTGTTCTTTCAGCTCGGCAAAATATTACCTTAAAGTGTGGTAAGGCCAGTATAACCTTAACTAAATCTGGAAAAGTTATCCTGAGAGGGGCTTATTTATTAAGTCGATCTTCGGGGGTTAATCGTATCAAAGGTGGTTCAGTACAAATAAACTAAACAGCTACTAGACTTAAAATAAGTGAGAAAATTTTTCTGAATTCAAAGTATACGAAAATATGGGAGTAGGCTTTAGCCTACATGTATAGCAGCTATCCCGGTTTAAGCGGATAGTCTAAATTATAGCATTCATAATTCAATAATAATCAACAGAGTACGGCTATGGATCTTCTTAATTCCACAGGTATGCTGGCAGGTTACACCATGGGTATGAAGCCCGATGGTAGAGAATCACTTGTGGTTGCAATAAAAGGAACATTTATGATTCCAAAACCGGGAGAAGCCGTTAAATTAGCCGATGAACAAATACCATTAATTGAAGCTGATACTTTTACCGGAGAGCCAGGCTTTTCAGCACCGAATGCTGAAGTTGATTATGCGCCGATAAAACACCGTTGTGATGTCTTATTAAACGGAAGTGCATATGCACCACAAGGTAAACCAGCCAGTAAAGTTCAGGTTGGATTAAAGCTGGGAGCCTTAGTTAAAACATTTGTTGTAACCGGTAATCGATTTTGGGATTCAGGGCTTTCTATATCACCAGGCAAGCCAGCGGAATTTGATGTGATGCCTATTAGCTATGATGTGGCATTTGGTGGCCTGGATAATTTTCATGAAGATGAAAGCAAACACAGTGCTTATATGAAAAACCCAGTTGGTACAGGCTTTCATGATCAATTGAGCAGTAGTCTGGTTAATGAAACCCCCATGCCTAATACTGAAGAATTGAATCAGGCAATACAAATGCCAGGTGGTGCTTACCAACCGATGGCATTTGGCCCGATAGGGCGTGGTTGGCAGTCACGTCTTAAACATGCCGGCACTTATGATCAGGACTGGATAGATAACACCTTTCCATTTTTACCGGCAGACTTTAACGAAGCTTATTTTCAGGCGGCACCAGAAGATCAGCAAATTCCCTACCCAAAAGGGGGTGAAGAGGTGGTCTTGGTCAATTTGACACAGGAAGGCCGGACTGCCTTTACAATACCCACTATTGATATCCCCGTTGTTTTTTTTCGCAAAAAAGGCGAAAAACATGAAACAAAAGCAGTAATTGATACGATTGTGATTGAAGCGGATAAAGGTTTTTTCACTATGACCTGGCGAGCCAGTCTGCCGCTGAAAAAAAATATTTTTGAAATTCCTCAGGTACTGGCTGGGAAAATGTCACGTGGTTGGTGGCGGGCGCGAGAATTAGGCAAGACCTACTACCCATCCTTAGCACATTTGGCTAAGGCGAATAAGGCTGAGGTCGAAGAAAAGTAATTGTATAAAATTTGGGGTTAAGATGTTACAAAAAAAAATAATGCGAGAACTACACGATATCCCTGATGACAAACTTGCCGAAATTTATGACATCATTCATTATTTTCGTTTAGGATTGAGCAAAGAAGCAGTTGCTGAGCGTCAACCTGGACTTTTAAAAGGATCATTAGGAGATGCTTTTTTTGATGAGTTGACAGAAGAAGAGCTAAAGGCATGGGAATAAGTTACCTTATTGATACGCATGTTTTATTGTGGTGGATTTTTGATGACCCTAAGTTATGCAAGATAAGCCGCCAAATTTTGAAAGATCCTGCTCAGGAAATATATGTTAGTAGTGCCTCAGCATGGGAAATTTCAACAAAGTATCGTATAGGTAAAATGCCTGAAGCCAAACAGCTACTCTCTAATTACGAGGTATTGCTTGATAAAATGGGGTTCAATCAATTATCTGTCACAACAGCACATGCTTTACGTGCAGGACAATTGAAAATTGAGCACAGAGATCCTTTCGATAGAATGCTAATGGCACAGGCTGAATTAGAATCAATGCCTATCATCACCTATGACAAAGCATTTCATCATGATTTTATTGATGTTATTCCATGATATTAACGAAGACACGGATTTATTGAGGTGAACTTTTGAGTGGCTTTCCCATAGCAATTACCGGAACAGGCATGGTCACAGGTGTCGGCTTAAATGCCTCGGCATCCTGTGCTGCTATTCGTTGCGCTATCGATAATTTTCAGGAAACCCGTGTTATGGACAATGGCGGTGAATGGATTATGGGTTGTGGCGTGCCATTGGAGGAACCATGGCGTGGCAAAACTAAATTGATTAAAATGGCTGCGGCTGCTATTAATGAATGCTTAGAAGGCAATAAGCAGCTTAAACCAGAAGCAACGCCTATGTTGCTGTGTCTTTCTGAGCAGGAAAGGCAGGGGCGGGTGATTGATGATGATAATCAGTTCTTTCTGGATTTGCAGGATGAGCTAGGGTTGGAGTTTCATGAAAAATCCCGGGTGATAGCGAAAGGGCATGTGGCGGTGGCGGTTGCTTTGAAACATGCTCGGAGTTTGATTCAGGATTTGAAGGTTAAACATGTGTTGATTGTTGCAACTGATAGTTTGTTGGTTGGGACTACATTGGCGCATTATGAGGAATATGACCGGCTGTTGACTAGCAATAATTCTAATGGATTTATTCCGGGGGAGGCGGGGGCGGCTTTGGTGGTTGAGCCTGTTTCTGCTAGGCAGGAGTATCAGTTGGTTTGTGTGGGGTTGGGGTTTGGGGTTGAAGAGGCGCATGTTTATTCTGAGGAGCCATTGAGGGCGGATGGGTTGACGGCTGCGATTAAGGAATCTTTAGCTGATGCTGGGCACGGGGAGAGTGTTCTTGATTTTAAAATCACTGATATTTCAGGAGAGCAGTATTATTTTAAAGAGGCTAGCTTGGCTTTTAGTCGTATAGATCGAACTAAGAGAACGGAGTTTGATATCTGGCATCCAGCTGATTGTGTGGGTGATGTGGGTTCTGTATTAGGTGTGGTCATGATTGCTGTACTAAAGACTTCCTGTGAAAAATCTTATACTAAAGGCAATCATATATTGACGCACCTGGGTAATGATGATGGTAAGCGTTCTTCCATGATATTTTTCTGGCAAAGGGGAAGGGAGCAATAGTGGCGAATCAAGTTTTTGCAAATGGCATGGAAATCGCTTGTAAAGCAGGCGCGGGAAAAGTAATTGCATCCTTTCCAGATGTCTGTATGACTCCTCCAGAAAATCCAGCGACACCTCCAGGTATTCCTGTTCCTTATCCGAGCACAGGTTTTGCTTCGGATACCACGGGTGGTAGTAAAAATGTGAAGATCTCTGATAAAGAGATTATGTTGAAGAATAAGTCTTATTTTAAGACTTCGGTTGGAGATGAAGCTGGATGTGCGGCGAAAAAAGGGCTTATCTCCAGCAAAAACAAAGGTAAAGTTTATTTTATAAAGTGGTCGATGGATGTGAAGGTTGAGGGGGAGAATGTTGATCGGCATTTAGATATGACTACGAATAATCATGGTAGTCCGACTGCTAATGAGGCGATTCCTTGGCCCCAAGTATCACGAATGAATGTGCCTAATCTTCCCAAAAGGCCCTGTAACTCCAAATGTCCAAAAAAACCGACTCCGGAAAGATATAAGAAACTCAGGTCTGGCACACCAACGAAAGCAGCACGAAAGAAGTTAAAAGAAAAAGGTAAGAAATGTGTTGCATGTAGATCGAGAAAAGGGACGTCTCCAGATCATATTGTTCCTCTAAGTATTATTTCCAAAATGCCTGGGTTTGCTTGTTTGAGCGATGAAAATCAGAAAAAAATGGCAAATTATCCAGATAATTTTGTGGGCTTGTGTCGATCGTGCAACTCATCCAAAAGCGATACACTTTGGCAAAAATGGAAAGGACATAAGAGAAGAGAATTGAAATGGACTAAGCCTCAACGAGAAAAGGGGATTAAGGTAACCGGAAATCTAATAGTCAACTTGAAGGCAGAAATAAAGATGTTAACTTGTGGTTAAATATGGGAAATGAGACTAGATAATCAAATAATTGAAGAAATTCTTTACGATAGTGGTATTGAGGCTGTTACACAAATTCACTCAATTGTGCATTCTTCTGCAGTTGAGTATCGAGGTGAATTGCCACGGTATTTAGAAGGCATCCATCAACAGAATCCTGATCAAATCATAGATCAGTTGTGGTGGAAAGTCAGGAAAATATTACCCCTAACTATTCAATCAATAAAGGCGAAAGTTTTAGATGTTCTTATAGTTGATAGTTTTTCAACGGATGCCTTTTTACTCTATGTGTTCGTGGAAGATGATGTTTATTTTGGGTTTCGAGGAAATCTTCCAATCAAGATAATGCCGTCTGTGGCAATTGACCTTTCAGTTGATTTATCAATATTTTATAGCGTCCACAATGGGTGGTATGAGATTGAGAGCAATGATGGGCTACTCCAAGCAGAGCGTTTTGACGTTTTTCGGGACCCTGAAAATAACAAACCTAATTTTTTGAAGGTATTTCAAAAAGGCGTAAACACTGTTGGGTTTGATATTGATTCAACTAAGAAAGAGCCTTACGTTCTTTGGGTTGAAGATGATGATGTTGAAGAGATCATTGATTTTTGGAAATTTATTGACGAATGGTTATCGACAATGTTAGAAGACGTTGATAATAGATAGAAACTAATGGGGTGTGCGGCCGAGCAAGGTTGTAATGGTTATAATGACAGCAAATAGTAAATTGGAGGGGTAAAGATGAAATGGCAAGATGTGTTGTCGGATAAGACCTTACAAGACTTACCATATAAAATCGAGCTTAATGAATACGGGAAAATAGAAATGTCACCTGCATCGTTTATTCATAGTTTGTTGCAAGGAGAAGTTGCTAAACGCCTTGGGTGGCTACCTAAGGGAGATGGAAAGAAATAATCATCCAGAACAACCAGGAGAAATGGTCAAAAACCATTTCTCCAACGATGGCATTCGGTCAACAAACTGATAATACGTCTTCATTGCTTTTTTACCTACCTTTACTCCTGTTTCATATATTTTTTCTGTTAATTTAACAATAGGTGCTTTGCCATTGTAGGTCATACTTTTGGCAAATTTTAAAGTTGTTTCAACTGTATCCATTATGTCGCCACTAATATGATTTTCATAGGCTCCCCATACTCGTTCAATTGGGTTATATTTACTATGATAAGGAGGGTAGTAGGCCAGTTTTATCTTTATGTTGCTTTTTTCAGCAAACTCCACAAGCCTTTTTATAAACTGAGTTCTGGAGCTACTGTTCTCCATACCATTGTCAGCGTTAATTGTCAGAATATCTACTCCATATTTTTCTTGAATTTCTGGCCAAATTTCTTCCAATCGGTCAACGATGAAATCACTGCTGGCATAGCCTGCTGTAAAGAAAAGGAAAAAATCATCATGTTCAGGCAGATAAAAACCAAAAGGAGTTAACTTTTCCTTAACATCTAAATCATGATCCTCTGCTTTTGTTAAAACCCGATTTCGTCCTCCCCGTGAAAAATTTCCTATATTCATTCTTGCTTTGGCATCAATTGATATACGAATCTCTTTTGGGTTGATATCTGCCATTCCATTGACTGAATGAACTTGTTCAAAAATTGCATCCGTTTCCTTGATTTTCTTATGAGGCTTTGTTTTTTGTACCTTTTTTGGATGGTAACTCAGGTCATTTAATTTTGTATTGATAGTTTTTGAGCAAGGTAATGTTTTTTCATCGTAATAATCAATCTCCAGTAAACGTTTTCTAACTTCTTTAGCCGTTAGCCGGGTATATAATCGACAGGAATTAAAAGAGGGATCCGTTTGACACTCCGGTTCAGCAATTTTTTTTATGTCATCAAGTAGATGAGGAAAATGCTCTTCACTTTTATTACGCCCTCTCGCTGAAAAATTATCTTCTATGGGCTGAGTTTCAAGTTCATATTGTCCTTTTCGGATAGTGCCTCTATTCCATCCTAGTTTTTCTTCAGCAATACTTGCACCACCTGAGCCTAGTAGCTCCACCGTTTCAGCCATGAATATACGACGTACCGAGCCTTTTAAACGATGGGCTGTATTTATAATCCAACCTATAATGCTATCTGTTAATATCAACAAGCTTATCTGCCTAGTGTGAGAATAAATTCAGAATTCATTATTATAAATTATTGAGACACAAGCTTACTTCGTTTGGATGATTATTTCTTTCCATCTCCCTAATGGTCGTGTTTTTACTGAATTGGCAATACAGACTAGCATGGGGGTAAGGGTTCCTGATGCCTCATGGGGATCGGATGAATACGTGAAATTACATATTGGAGAGGTATTTGCATCTAGTGCCCCAGAAATATGCATAGAAATAATATCGCCATCAAATACTCAAGAGGAGATGCTGGGTAAAGTTAAACTTTTTATTAGCGCTGGAGCAAAAGAAGTATGGCTTGTAACCCCCCTATGTCAACATACCTGTCGCCTGTAAAAATTTATTTTAGGAGACAGAAATGGCCATATATAGCCAAGAATTTAAAATACAATCCGTAGAAAAAGCATTATCCAAACGTGACGACCAAACACTTAACGATATTGCCGATGATTTACGCATTGGTTATTCAACACTTCAGAGATGGATTCACTTAGCCAAGAAGAATAAACTAGAGAAACCTGAAACAAGTATGTCAACAGAAAAAAGCCCACAGAGCTGGACTAAAACGCAACGTCTTGAGGCCGTAATAGACTGTCATAGCCTAAGCGATGAGCAGCTAAGCTCTTACTGCCGAAAAAATGGAATTTACCCACACCATGTAAAAGAATGGAAATCAGGTTTTCTATCAGAAAATCAAGTCTCTGGCTCTACCTCCAGACAGGAACAGAAAAAACTCAAACAAGAAAACAAACGATTACAGAAAGAGCTCAATCGTAAGGATAGAGCGCTCTCCGAAACAGCTGCCTTACTGGTGTTATCAAAAAAGTGCCAAGCGATCTGGGGGGAAAAGGAGGTCGATTAATCTCCTACCCAGATCGCAAACAATACTGTGCACTCATTGACGAGGCGGTACAAAATGGCGCAAGACAGCAGCTGGCTTGTGAGCTTGTTGGCATTGCTTCTGAATAATGTGAATAATGGGGTCAGACTCGAATTAAATCCAGGTTTTTGCTATACTGTTAATTTTTAACCAGTAGGTAGAAATGCAATGGCGCGACTTCCCCGTTATTTTGTCAAAGGACAGGCTCAGCACATAATTCGCGAGGAAATAATCGAGACTTAATTTTTGTGCATAATGATGACTACCAGTTTTATTTAGAATGCTTGCAAAGCACCATGGAGAAAAATAAACTCTGGATCCATGCGTATGTATTAATGACCAATCATGTACATATACTCGCCAGTCCAGAAACTGAAACCAGTATTTCAAAGACTTTACAATCAGTTGGCCGTCGTTATGTACAATACTTTAATTTCACTTATAAGCGAACTGGGACTTTATGGGAAGGTCGTTACAAAGCAACGGTAATAGATAGTGAGCAATATTTATTAACCTGTATGCGTTATATTGAACTCAATCCAGTTCGTGCGGGTATGGTAGAACAACCTGGCGAATACCCCTGGTCGAGTTATGCCGCGAATGCAGAAGGTAATGATAATAAACTGATTAAGTCTCATGAAGTGTACAGACGAATAGGTGCTAATGAGGTAGAAAGGACATTAGCTTACCGCCAGATTTTTCGATCAGCAATTGGCAAAGCCGATCTTGATGCTTTACGAGAGGCAACCAATAAAGGCTGGGTATTAGGCAGTGATCGCTTTCGTGAAGAAATTGAGCGATTATCAGGCCGACGTTCTGTCGCAAAACCTAGAGGAAGACCAAAGAAAGTAATTGATTAATTCCAGGCATTCTTCATAAAAGCATGAAAGGAGTTTGCACTTTGGTTTTTTATTTACAATACGAAGCCTCATGTAATCCGTGTGAAGCTTCAGAATATGAGACATTCGAAGTATTAAATTTCCATCTTGCCAAGGCGTTATGCAACACAGTCTGTTATTCTGTAAGTTGGATGAGATTTTTGAGCGTAGCGAGAAAACGAAATCCGACATTTGCCAAAATTGTCCGTTTTTGAATGCTACGCAATAAAAAATCTCATCCAACCTACTCATTCAATAAAAAAGTGTAAACTGATGAATGAAAGGTGCCTAATTCCAGCCTGCTCCTTTTTTATTTGGTCTGAATAGCGAATCAGGCTGCTCCGCGCCACCAATCATAGAATAACAAAATCAATCACTTACATTTTTGTTATTCAAGAGGTCCAGATTTGAATTAGTGTTGTTGATTTTTGTTTGTTATCAATTTGTTTAAATGATTTAGTAGTTTATAAGGTTATTGATATGTCAATAATGAATAGTGAGATTTATTCAGCATTAATAGATGCTGGAGCTAGTGAAGAGAAAGCAAAAGCAGCGGCAGTGTCAGTTACTGATTACGAAAAAGATATAAATGAAGTTAAATTAGATCTAAAAGTTATTAAATGGGGAATTGGCTTGATCATTGCCGCTGAAGTATTGCCAATAATGAAAAAATTTTTTGCGTAAAGGTTAAATCCAAATCAATGGGCAGCCAGCTTGATTTTTTATTTATGCTCACATTAACGGGTGTTATCACTTTTATTGAGTTGGCTAAACGGGTTTGAAATCTTAAGCTTACCCATTTGCCGTCCATCTTGCATATCCTCACTAAACAATACCTGAGCACCTGATAGTATAAAGCATCCCAAAATGAAAAAGATTCGTATTGATGTCTTTCAATTGCTTTTAAAATTAGCCTGGGGGTAAATTGAATTATTGGGTATACATTAAAAAGCTGAATGGTTTTACTTGCATCATCAATAGAGAGAGGTTCTTTTAACTTGCTAGTTACTGTGACAAAAAACTCTTGCAATACCAGTGTGCTCAGTACGATTTCACCGGTAAAGCCTTCATCAGCTAGCAGGTTTTGAGCGATTTCTTGCTTGTCTTTTTCGTTACTATCAAATGCACAAACAAGTATATTGGTATCAATAAATATTTTAGCGTTCATATAATGCATCACGCGACCACCGCTTGTAGCAGTATAGGGGGGAGTACCCATTTATCATATTTATCTGTATTAGGGCCCGACTCTAATACGGAAACTAATGGGGTCAGACTCGAATTAAGTCCAGTTTTTTTCTATACCGTTTAGATTTAAAATATTTTATGACAGTGGGTTACAGTTAATCACGCTTAAGTTAGATTATAATTGAGCTTTTCAAACCTTTGTTTTTAAAGTGAGTATACATTAAGGGAATGATAGATATTAAGTCTTAATCACAATATTCAAGTACTTATGTATCACTGGTAAAGGCATTACTTGCTGATCCCATGGTTTCCTCTGATGTTCTCTATAATTTCAAAAAATCTTCAATCGTATAAATAGATACTCCACAATTATAAAATTTAATATCATTTGTTATCAATGCTTCACACCCATTTTCTTTGGCACATAAGCACTGAAGCGTATCTTCTAAGTCAAGGTTTTTTTCCATTGATAACTCTATAGCTTTTTTGATGACACTTTTGCCAAATGAAGATATTATCCATCTCTTTTGAATCGAATGTAAAAACTTTAAAACTAATTGTTTGTCTTCTTGTATATAAAAAATTGTACTGAGCATATCTTCACTAATAACAATATCTATATCATTTAGAATTAAATGTTCTAATAATAGATGAATTTTTTTATTATTAGGCCTTTGAGCGTCAATAATATCTAGTATTATATTTGTATCTAAAAATATTTTACTCATTATAATACTTAGCTTTTTTACTTGCTCTAATTTCTTGTGATGTCATATTTGTTGTATCTCCATTACACATCCCAACAAATTGCATAATTTCATCAAGCTCTTCTTGTTTTTGTTTAGATTTCTTGGCCTTTAAAAATTTTTTAAATTCATCAGCATATTTTGGTGATACAAATAACCCTTTATATTCATGCGTTTTTTTGTCTTCTACATCAACATAATCATAACCATCTAAAATATTAGAATTCCGCGCTAATTCTCTCATTCCAACTATTATTGTCATTTTATACCTTTTGTTGTCTTTTGCATTTAAATGGTATTTTAATGACATTGACAGCATACTTCAAGTAATAGATAGCAACAATACAAAGGTATGCAAATGGGGTCAGACTCGAATTAAAGAAGATGTTTTTCTATTTATATCAATTAAATCAATTGTTTGTCATGTCAAGATTGATTTTTTATTGATGCCTACATTAACGGGTGTTGTCACTTTTATTAAGTCGGCTAAACGGGTTTGAAATCTTAAGCTTACCAATTTGCCGTTCATCTTGCATATCCTCGCTAAACAATATTTGAGCACCTGATAGTAAAGCTGCTTCTACTATTAAAGCATCCCAAAATGAAAAAGATTCGTATTGATGTCTCTCAATTGCTTTTAAAATTAGCTTGGGGGTAATTTGAATTATTGGATATACACTAAAAAGCTGAATGGTTTTACTTGCATCATCAATAGATAGTGGTTCTTTTAACTTGCGAGTTACTGTGACAAAAAACTCTTGCAATACCTGTGTGCTCAGTGTGATTTCACCGGTAGAGCCTTCATCAGCTAGCAGGTTTTGAGCGATTTCTTGCTTGTCTTTTTCGTTACTATCAAATGCATAAACAAGTATATTGGTATCAATAAATATTTTAGCGTTCATATAATTCATCACGCGACCACCGCTTACCACCGCTTGTAGCAGTTGAGCCTTTCGCAATTTTTAATATTTCCTGAGTGACTTGCTGATATTGTTTGTTTGCACCTGTGTATTTTTCTAAGTATTCACGCAACAGAGCATTGATAGACACACCGTCTTCAAGTGCTCGCATTCTAGCTTTTTTTAGCACTTGCTCATCAATAGTTATTGTTAAATTGGTCATTATCATCTCGCGTAACTGTGTAACACGGATTCAGTGTATCATGACTTGTAGGAATAGAATAATGGGGTCAGACTCGAATTAAATCCAGGTTTTTGCTATACTGTTAATTTTTAACCAGTAGGTAGCAATGCAATGGCGCGACTTCCCCGTTATTTTGTCAAAGGACAAGCTCAGCACATAATTCAACGAGGGAATAACCGAGAATTAATTTTTGTGCATGATGATGACTACCAGTTTTATTTAGAATGCTTGCAAATCGCTATGGAGAAAAATAAACTCTTGATCCATGCGTATGTATTAATGACCAATCATGTACATATACTCGCCAGTCCAGAAACTGAAACCAGTATTTCAAAGACTTTACAATCAGTTGGCCGTCGTTATGTACAATACTTTAATTTCACTTATAAGCGAACTGGGACTTTATGGGAAGGTCGTTACAAAGCAACGGTAATAGATAGTGAGCAATATTTATTAACCTGTATGCGTTATATTGAACTCAATCCAGTTCGTGCGGGGATGGTAGAGCAACCTGGCGAATACCCCTGGTCGAGTTATGCCGCGAATGCAGAAGGTAATGATAATAAACTGATTAAGTCTCATGAAGTGTACAGACGAATAGGTGCTAATGAGGTAGAAAGGACATTAGCTTACCGCCAGATTTTTCGATCAGCAATTGGCAAGGCCGATCTTGATGCTTTACGAGAGGCAACCAATAAAGGCTGGGTATTAGGGAGTGATCGCTTTCGTGAAGAAATTGAGCGATTATCAGGCCGACGTTCTGTCGCAAAACCTAGAGGAAGACCAAAGAAAGTAAATGATTAATTCCAGGCATTCTACATAAAAGCATGAAAGGAGTTTGCACTTTGGTTTTTTATTTACAATACGAAGCCTCAGGTAATCCGTGTGAAGCTTCAGAATATGAGACATTCGAAGTATTAAATTTCCATCTTGCCAAGGCGTTATGCAACACAGTCTGTTATTCTGTAGGTTGGGTGAGATTTTTAATGCTACGCAATAAAAAATCTCATCCAACCTACGTATTCAATAAAAAAGTGTAAACTGAGGAATGAAAGGTGCCTAATTCCAGCCTGCTCCTTTTTTATTTGGCTTGAATAGGTCCAGATTTGAATTAGTGTTGTTGATTGTTTTTTTTGTTATCAATTTGTTTAAATGATTTTTATTCTATAGTAGTTCATAAGGTTATTGATATGTCAATAATGAATAGTGAGATTTATTCAGCATTAATAGATGCTGGAGCTAGTGAAGAGAAAGCAAAAGCAGCGGCAGTGTCAGTTATT
Organism: Methyloprofundus sp.; assembly: GCF_965251085.1. Taxonomy (NCBI): domain Bacteria; kingdom Pseudomonadati; phylum Pseudomonadota; class Gammaproteobacteria; order Methylococcales; family Methylococcaceae; genus Methyloprofundus; species Methyloprofundus sp. The sequence goes on from NZ_OZ252594.1 coordinate 291,359, forward strand.
GATTACGAAAAAGATATAAATGAAGTTAAATTAGATCTAAAAGTTATTAAATGGGGAATTGGCTTGATCATACTTCGCTGAAGTATTGCCAATAATGAAAAAATTTTTTGCGTAAAGGTTAAATCCAAATCAATGGGCAGCCAGCTTGATTTTTTATTTATGCCCACATTAACGGATGTTATCACTTTTATTGAGTTGGCTAAACGGGTTTGAAATCTTAAGCTTACCCATTTGCCGTCCATCTTGCATATCCTCACTAAACAATACCTGAGCACCTGATAGTAAAGCATCCCAAAATGAAAAAGATTCGTATTGATGTCTTTCAATTGCTTTTAAAATTAGCCTGGGGGTAATTTGAATTATTGGGTATACATTAAAAAGCTGAATGGTTTTACTTGCATCATCAATAGAGAGAGGTTCTTTTAACTTGCGAGTTACTGTGACAAAAAACTCTTGCAATACCTGTGTGCTCAGTGTGATTTCACCGGTAGAGCCTTCATCAGCTAGCAGGTTTTGAGCGATTTCTTGCTTGTCTTTTTCGTTACTATCAAATGCACAAACAAGTATATTGGTATCAATAAATATTTTAGCGTTCATATAATTCATCACGCGACCACGGCTTACCACCGCTTGTAGCAGTAAAGGAGGCAGTACCCATTTATCATATTTATCTGTATTAGGGCCCGACTCGAATTAATGATTCACCTCTGTTTTTTAAGTTTTGTGTATAGTTATAAACTAATGGTTATAATGACAGCAAATTGTAAATTGAAGGGGTAAAGATGAAATGGCAAGATGTGTTGTCGGATAAGACCTTACAAGACTTACCATATAAAATCGAGCTTAATGAATACGGGAAAATAGAAATGTCACCTGCATCGTTTATTCATAGTTTGTTGCAAGGAGAAGTTGCTAAACGCCTTGGGTGGCTACCTAATGGTCGTGTTTTTACTGAATTGGCAATACAGACTAGCATGGGAGTAAGGGTTCCTGATGCCTCATGGGGATCGGATGAATACGTGAAATTACATATTGGAGAGGTATTTGCATCTAGTGCCCCAGAAATATGCATAGAAATAATATCGCCATCAAATACTCAAGAGGAGATGCTGGGTAAAGTTAAACTTTTTATTAGCGCTGGAGCAAAAGAAGTATGGCTTGTAACTGAGGAAGGCTGTGTTTCATATTATGATGAAACCGGTCAAATTTTTGTTTCTTTTTATGAGATTAATTTAGATAAATTGATTTAGAAAAAGATGAGGGGTCGGCACCCATATGCAGCTGTTTGCGGCGGATACCAGGCTCTGCAGTCAATTCAGATGAAGGTTTATCTGATTCGCATATCAACCAACAGCTTCAATTTTAAACTCTCTGGTAAAGGTTTTATACGGTTTTCTTCTATTAGTCATTTGGATGCTCCTTTGCGATATTGTCGCTTATTTAAAGTATCCGTTAAACTAGGGGAACCTCAGGTCTTTATTTTTGCATCAGGTACTATATGGCTTTTTTCCATTCTTCCAGTATGTGTAAAAATATGAGTCCTATTTTCTTCATAAACAATCCAGACTTCAATGGCTCCTTTTGCTAGATAGAGATCAACTTTATTAGATATTTCTTCTTTTGAATTCGAAGGTGAAACAATCTCGACACAAATTTCAGGTGCTTTCGGGTAGGGCGTTTTATAGGCAAATGTGTCAATAAATTCAGCTGATGCCCATGCTATATCCGCAACTTTTACTCCATCAGAAGTTTGAATAGAACATTCTGCTATAACTTCACCTTTAGGTAATTTGTTCATTAAATTACCCCCAATTTTCATTTGCATGCGTCCATGCAGGTTGGAGGCAGGACTCATCAAGATATTTCCAAACTTATTTAGTTCGTAAGCGCTCAATAGTCAGCGTACTTCACGGCAACTCAGATTAATGCCAAACTATCCCCATTGTTAAATACCACGGGGAATTTTAAATGGCAGCGTTAGAAAAAATACAGGCAAAGACTTTCTGGCCTATTCACATAGAGCACTGGCAGGCATCAGGCCAATCACAGGTAGCTTATTGTCGACAGCATGATTTATGTCCGCAAAAGTTAGGCTACTGGAAACGTAAATCGACTGTAAAGCCGACTACTTCCCCTACAGGGTTTACACGTATTCGGGTTGACGGGGATCGTTCATCTGCGCCAGTCCCAGGATTATCTTTGCAATTTAATGATGGTATTCGGTTGGAAGGTATTACGCAGGATACTATGCCGTGTATTCAACCACTGCTTGAGCTGTTGCGATGACGGTTGTTATGCGTCCCTCTCTGTCTTTGACAGAAGTGTATCTGTATCGGCAGCCCATTGATTTTCGTAAGTCACATCGGGGCTTATCGGCGATTGTTGAATGTGAGTTAGGGCATAATCCTTTTGAGGGGGCTCTCTATGCCTTTACGAATAAACGGCGGAATAAGATTAAATGCCTGTTTTGGGAAGATAATGGTTTTGTCCTTTATTACAAGTCATTGGTAGAAGAAACATTTAAGTGGCCTAAGGGTGAGGAAGAGACATTAACCTTAACAGGCCAGCCGTTAAACTGGCTGCTGGATGGCTTTGATATTAGCGCGATGAAAGGTCATAAAAAACTTCAATATGAGTCTGTTTTTTAGCTGTTTTTGTGTTCATTATTGCCACTATAAATGCTATAATAAAGCCATGATTTTAGCCGATATTTCAAATATAAAACAACAAGATAAAGCCGGTTCTTTGCTGTCGGAGAGTGTTGCTTTGTTGCTTGAAAAAAAACAGGCTATTGATGAACTGACGCGTGTGATTGAAGTTAAGTCTGGGGTGATTTCCGAACAGAAAAAACGCATCCTTATTCTGGAAGAGGTACTACGCTTATCTAAAATAAAACGCTTTGGATCATCCAGTGAACAATCTCATCAATCCTCTTTGTTTGATGAAGCAGAGAATGAAGCGGATAGCGATGAGGAGCTAGACCTGGAGGCTGATGAAGCACCTGAGGACGAAAAACAAACAAGTTCTACTGGCACCAAGAAAAAGCCGGGACGCAAACCCTTCTCAGATAAGTTACCTCGCGAGCAAATTTTTATTTATTTAACCGATGAAGAAAAAGAAGGTGCTATTGATACTTTCTTTACTAAAGTGAAAGAAGAGCTGGATATTATTCCTGCTAAAGTACGTGTTCTTGAATACATGCAGGAAAAAGCGGTCTTTATCAAACAGATTGAAGGCGAAAAACAACGCCAGGTTAAAGCCGCACAAATGCCCAGACACCCTATTGCCAGAGCAATGGGAAGCATCAGTTTAATGTGCTTTGTTATTATCGCCAAGTATGCTGACGGCTTACCTTTATATCGGCAAGAAGGCATCTTGTCTCGTTATGGGGGTGACATCTCCAGAGCGACATTAGCAAACTGGATGATCGCACTGGCTAAACAACTTCAGCCCCTGATTAACCTGATGCGAGAGCATCAACACACAGGGGCAGTCATACTCGCTGATGAAACGCGGGTTCAGGTATTAAAAGAACCGGGGCGGCCAGCGACCTCAGATAAATATATGTGGGTGACGCTTGGCGGGCCACCGGGTGAAAAAAGCATCCTGTTTGAATACGATCCCTCTCGTAGTGGAGACGTCCCCATGCGCCTGCTTGACGGCTTTAGTGGCTATCTGCAAACCGATGGCTATGCGGGGTACAATGCCGTGTGCCAAAAAAACAGCATCACCCAGCTGGGGTGCTGGGATCATGCGCGTCGTTATTTTAAAGATGCCCAGAATGCACAGCCTAAACGCAAAAAGGGACAAAATAACAAACCCTCAAAAGCAGGTAAAGCGCTGAGCCTGATCAATAAACTGTATGTCATTGAGCGAGAAATTAAAGACCTGTCAGTGGATGAAAAATATCAGCAGCGCCAGGAGAAGAGCATTCCTGTATTGAACCAGCTCAAAGCCTATCTGGAAGAAAACCAGCATAAAGTACCTAAAGATAGCCTGACAGGAAAGGCAATGACTTACCTGAGTAACCAGTGGGAAAAACTCAATGTGTATTGCACCCATGGTGAACTCAATATTAGCAACATCCTGGCAGAAAATGCGATTCGCCCGTTTGTGATAGGGCGCAAAGCCTGGTTATTTTCTGATACCCCTGCGGGTGCTCGTGCCAGTGCAATACATTACAGCCTGATAGAAACAGCTAAAGCAAATGGGCTGGAGCCTTATGCATATCTTAAGCAGGTTCTCACTGCTTTACCTTATGCTGATACGGTTGATAAAGTGGAGGCTTTGTTGCCCTGGAATATTAAAAAATCAGATACGCCTGAATAGGGCAAGTACGTGCTTCGTTGAGCGCTTACTTTAGTTCAATTTTAAAGGGAAGGTTTTGTAAGAAAGGGCTTTCGATGACATCAGACCATTGCATATTTTTTCTCCATGAATACTGTAATAGTAATTTAGGCTCTTTTGAAAAATGAGTGGGTAAACTATAATAAACAGTCCCTATAAATCACCTAAATCCGTTTTTTTCATGATAACAGAATTGTTTCAACAAGCACTCCATATAAATTCACCTTGGCTGATAAAGCGTAAAAGGGGTCGGGATCCATTTAATATAATTATGATACACTTTAATTGATTTTTTCTTTATCAAAGGTTGATAATGCCTCGAAAGCCGCGCTTTTTTTTACCAAATATACCTGTTCATATTATTGTAAGAGGAAATGGGCGGCGTGTGGTGTTTGCAGAAGATGCGGATAGAAAAGCCTATCTGGGTTGGTTAAAAGAAGCTGCAGAGAAATATACGGCCGATATACATGCTTATGTGCTAATGGATAATCATGTGCACTTGCTACTAAGCAGCAAAGAACCTAGCCATATATCTAAAGTGATGCAACATATAGGTCGAAAATATGTACCTTACTTTAACCATAAATATGAAAAGTCAGGAACACTTTGGGACGGTCGGTTCAAAGGGAGTATGATTGAAAGTGAACAGTATTCGCTGTGTTGCTATAGATACATCGAGCTTAATCCTGTTAGGGCGAATATGGTTGAAAGGCCAGAAGAATGGAGATGGTCAAGTTATGCTAGTAATGGCTATGGTGAGGGATCAATTAATCAAGCCACACCCACTATATCTTGGCATACATAAAAATAAGGAAAAACGAGTATGCTACTATCGGGAAGGTTTTAGACAAGTTTTGGATGCTTCATTGATAGATGATTTACGTTCGGCAGTTCAAACAGGCACACCACGTGGGAATAATAAGTTTAAAGAAGAAGTTGAACAATTGCTGGGTGTAAAAACGGGTTATGCATAAAGAGGCCGACCTAAGAAAGATGTTTAATCGTACAAAAGAGTACTGCCCCGACACTCATTTTTAAGGAAATAACGATAGTGATGAATCAAGCAATTACAAGGAGCCAACGGGGATCTTTAAGGGGGGTAAGGTGTGGATCATTAGAGATAGCTAATAACACGATGGCCTTTAATCGTGGGCCTATCGGATTTGTATCATCCGCTATTGTAATAGCTGCTGTTGCAGGAACAGCAAGTTACCGGATGGCAAAGCAGCGTATTAAACCCGTGGAAATCAGTTTTTATGGCAATAAAGATTCCTTGATAGTTCTAGATAGTTTAAGAAAGAATGCGACAGATTCTATTAGACATGAAGCAATAAAAATTATTGTCAAAACACATAATATCAATACCGCAAGTTTGAAATCTATTTCCTATGATCCAGCGCTGAGTGACTTAGGTATTTGTTCAGTAATGCGTCAAATTAGAATAGGTGCAAGAGCTTTTAGTCAAGATATGGCTTGGTTAGCAAATGTAGTACTTCATGAGGTTATTCATGCTGATCAATTTAAATGCTATTTTGATTTGGGTGTAGTAGGTAAGCTAAAGCAAGCAAGGCGAAGTCAAATCAGACAGATTAAAGCGCTTGATGAGTTTGAGTCTTATTACGTCTGCTGGCGAGGCAAAAAAATACTAGGGCTGAATAGTAGCCAGGTCAAGGCTCTATTGCATCGCATGAGAATTGCTAATGTAGAGATTGATAATGAAAAAGTCACGTCTCTAGTTAAGAAAGGACTCTTTGAGCAAGCTAGAATGATATTGTTGGATTCAATAATTATCGATCAATAATTAAAAAATTTAGGTATATTGAGTTTGCTTTTAATATAGCATTTTTATCCATTATATGTCAGTTAATTTAAAATCCTAGGGTGAATTATCTGTGGTTTGTTATCAGGCATGAGTATGTTGATTTATTGTTAGGTGAAGAGTAGGCTTTATTGAGGATTAACGTATATGACTATTACTGTAGAAGCGAATCCGGCTAATTTAACGTGGAGTAACTTTAGGCCTTCAGCGACTAAAATCAGAGATCCAAATGATGGAACGCTTGTTGATGCGGTAACACGCTTTAACTTTAATATGCGAAGTTTACCGCCTCGTACAGTTGAGGGTAAGTTTGCAGTTGCAGACCCCAATATTCAGACATCTTGATTCAGACGAAACTAATTTGAGACCATTTCCTAATTTTTTGCGGATGAAGTCAGCTCATAAATTAAGCGCAGATCGGTTCCTGGATAATTGAGTTCCGTTTGATTGAGTTGTTCAAATAACTTTTCTATTGCTTTATTACTTGCAGGTCGGGAAGTACTATGCACACGTATCCGAAGTTGTTTTTTTACTTCATCGGGTAATATATCTGCTTCTGTCACAAACAGCGTTTGTAATAGTTGCCTTGCCATCGGAAAGTCGATTGTCGGTGAGGTTAGCAGAGCGGCCATTGCTGTTTCTGCCCGATAAGCGATCATGTTGACAGTATCTATCAGCCGCTTTTTCCCTGGCAGAAGCTGTTCGAACTTATCTTCGTCTCTCAACTCTTGCCAGGTAATGTGTTTGGGCGTTTGGCTTAGTTTTTCCTTGATGGTTTTTAGTTCATTTTCATAATGCTCTATTTCTTCGAGTAATTCTGCTCGTTTTCTTTCCCATTTCTTGTATTTCACATCTTCCGTTTCATCTTTTTTAATCACCGGATGAAGTTCCATCGCTGCAAATCGAGATAGACGGTAATTGAGTTTGGATTGTATCGAATTACGCTGTCCTTCCTGTTGGCGCCTATCAGGGTTGGCCACCTTTTGGGTATCGGATAGTGGCTCTATTCCATACTCCTGTAGAATGTCTAGCCCATAGTGGTGCTTCATATATCTAAAAAAGTTATCTTGGCACCACCGGCTAAACATTCGCCCAGAAACAGCCGTCAATTCTAGTTCATAGGCTGTGGTAATAATACTGGTTTGGTGACCAGAATCAGTCAACTTGCGCACTTCTCTCATCCACATCGCCTGTTTTTTGGTTCCAACCAGACTGCCTCGTTCGGCGAGTTTCATGATGACTTTTTCACCACTCGGTAGGGTGATCTCCTGGCCGGAAAAATTGTCCAGTGGCCAATTTTCGGTGGGAAATTTATGATAGGTCATGCAAGCGACACGATGCTTGTTCCACATCTTTCTAAAGAATGCGGGGCTATAGCCTTCTCTATCAAACACCAGGATAAAACGACAGGCTTGTTTGTTTTGCTGTAATGCTTGTGCACTCGGTTGATTCGGAATGTCTTTGAGTAATCGGGGGACGATATCTTCTTCCAGCGTTTTTAGTAAGCCCGGATCCACCGTTTTTTCAACGACAAAGAAGGGACGCCCCGTACCATCATTAACCCAGTAGTCGGTGATACCCCGTAAGCAGAGTTTTTCGCGTGAAACATGCCGTTTGGGAAGTTTAGTCAAGCGTCCATGATAGACACGGACATGACCATCTATGTAGAGTGTTCCTGCTGCCTCTGGTTCATTTTCCATCCATTGTCGACTGAGGTCGGCCGCCCAGCTTTCAACTGATTCTGGATCAGACAGTCCTTTTACTTTGGTTCTTAAACAACGCACTTCGGGAGCCCGATCCAGGCCAAGTAGTTTTCCGAATTCACCCGGTGCATGCTCGCGAAGTTGTTCGGTATTTTTGATGCGACATAGTCCCATAAAGGCGAGTAGCAATAGGATATGAAAGGTTTGATAATAACCTGTCAGTTTGCCAAGGTGGTGCTCAATATCATTTAATAAGCCATTGCTAAGTAACGCGGGCAATGCACATAACACACCGCCTTTAGGAACATCTAAACAGGATTCGAATTCGATTGAGGCTCCCTTTTCCTGCTCACCCAAAGCCGCCTGGATTCGCTCTTCTACTCGAGTGCAGGCCGTACCGAGTGACTCGGCTGCACTGGCATCAATAATATCACGGGCTGATTTGGTACTGCCATCATTGGGGTCTATTGATACGGCAGACTTTTTTTTAAACGTCCATCACTGATCGCCTTGCGAAAGGTATCTGCCCGGATGCCTAATTCTTTAGCGGCTTCGTTAGGCGTCATACCTTGATCCAGATATTCCTGAGCTTGCTGCAAAACCTCAAGCGTAAAGAGTGGTCCTCCCTTGCGAGTCGGGCGAGGTTCAAAAAACGAATCAGCCCCTTTTTCTCGTAGTTGCCTTAATGAGTGTTAGTGCCGCCCTAAACGCGCAGCTATTTGCCGCAGAATAAATTCAAAAAAAGCACTAAAGCCCGACGGTTATTTTTGAGTGTCAGTGATTAAAAGAATGGTTCATCCTTGAGCTCACCCTCTTCTCTATTTTCCGCCTCTTTTTTCTGTTTAAATGCGATCTCACGATTCATTGTGACAATATCTTCGCCATAGCTTTGCCAGATGGCTATTTTTAGGTCATCAAGCAAGGTAAATATGTCTTCGGCTTGTTCCGTTGTCCAGTGTGTGGTGATTCTTAGTGTTTTCATTGGCTTTTTCCTTTTCTATTTTCTATCTTGGCTTTACGGCGGTTACTGGCTTGTTCCTGGGCTTCTTTCATACGATAGGATTCGCCTTCAATAGCAAGCACTTCGCTGTGATGCACTAAGCGATCAATCAGTGAGACTACACAGGCTGCATTGGGGAATACCTCATTCCATTCGCTAAAGGGTCGATTGGTGGTGACGATGGTTGCGTTTTTTTCATAGCGTCGGTTGATGATTTCAAACAGTAGGTCGGCATGGCGGTTGCTGTAGCAAAGATAACCGACTTCATCAATGAGGAGTAATCTGGGTTTGGCGTAATAACTTAATCGACGCCTTAGCGCATTATCTCCATCTTGTGCAGCAAGGTCATTGAGCATGTTAGCGGCAGTGGTAAATAACACGGTATGTCCTTGCATAACTGCTTTGTAGCCAAGGTTTTGTGCAATAGTCGATTTACCCACACCATTACTGCCAAGGATGATTATGTTGCTGGCTTCGGTTAAAAAGTCGAGTTGCATTAGGCGTTGTACGGCGGGTTGGTCAATTTTACCGGGCCATTGCCAGTCAAACTCGGTTAAGGGTTTAAAACGTCCCAGTCTGGCACTACTTAGTCGTCTATCCAGTGAACGTTGTTTTCGCTCTGCCAATTCCCACGTTAACCAGAGGGATAACAGGGCTTGTTGTTCGTCTGTTATCTCCTGCCAATGGGCTATTAGGCCGTGAAGCTTAAGTTCGTCTGCGTACTGTTTGTTTGTGTTTTCTTGTTCATTCATCATGCTCCTCCTGTTTTTTCTTCTTTGTCTTCTTCACTTTCCCGGGCCTCTTCTTTCCCTAGATTGTCGTAATCGCTGAGTTTGGCGGCTTTAACCTGGTAGTGTTTTACTTTTTCAGGCACACTCAAGGCAATAGGGGGTGGCTGTTGGCGGTGCTCACGGCGCTGTTCTAGAATTTGCTGTACAGCAGCGGGATAAGCGGATTGTTGTTTGATGGCTTCACCCAGTGCAATATGTAGTTCTGTGCTACCGTAGTCATCCAGCAATTGGTTCAGTTGATTCACCGTCGATTTTAATAAATGTCCACGATCAATGGCTTGCTGTAAAAAGTCTTGGCTATGGGATGAGGCCCCTGCTAACCGGTCTTGCCCCCGATGGGCTTTGGCATTGGTTTTTGCTAGCCACAAAGCGGTAATATGCTGTTCATTTTCAATTTGCTCGCCTTTGCTAAAGCTACGTGGGTGTTCGGCTATCAGCTCATCACCGTCAATAATGCGGACTGTTTTTAAGCACGCATTCACCGTTAGATACTTTTGTACTTGCTGATGAGGAATGGAGTAATCATTTAAATCAAAACGGATATAGGGCGTTTTCTGTGCTTTGACGGGTTTGTGTTCACGCGTATTAAACGGATTATCAGGTAAGGCGATTAGACTGGGCTGTTCCTGTAAAAAAGCCTCTCTGACGGTGAGGTCGGTATTTTCAGGGCATCGTCTATCTGCACTGACACCTTGGCACCAGTTATTCGCTTGTTCATTCAGGTCATCAAGACATTGAAAATGCCTTCCTGCAAAGAAGTTATCACGGATATAACGAATGGCTCGTTCAACACGCCCTTTTTCATTCCCCCTTGCAGGGGCTGCGGCTCTGGGTTCAAAGTGATAATGACTGGCCAGGTCCAATAATGTCGGGTTAAATCGTATGGCTTGCCCTTGGCGTTCGAGTACCGCAGACTTGAGGTTGTCATAGAGCAGAGCCTTGGGTAACCCTCTCCAGGCCTCGAATGCAGCAACATGACCGCGTAGAAAATTCTCCATTTGCTGGTTGAGGTAAAACTGTAAAAATATTTGCCGTGACCAACTGAGTACCATGACAAAAGCCATTAATGGGCGATTTGCATGGCCAATTTGAATGGAACCAAAATGCCCCCAATCCACCTGGGCCTGTTCACCTGGTAGCATTTTCAATCGCAAATAGGCTTCAGGAAGCTTTCTGGGTCTAAGTTCACTGATGCGTTGACGAAATTGGCTGGGGCCGCCTGTAAAACCACGTTGCCTTGCCATTTCATAGAGTCTTGCGGCTGTCAGCGTCGGGAATTCATTGAGTGTTTCAATGATAAAGGGAAGATAAGGATCTATTATCGAGGGTCGGCGAGTTCTCTCAATCTTGGGTAGGCCTGCCTGAGCAAGCACCCGATCGACAACGGAATGATGAATACCCAGTTGTGTGGCTATGGTACCTGTGCGCCATTTTTCAACAAAATGATAGCGTAATATTTTTTCTTCAACTGATTTATCAATGGCCATGCGTTACCCTCATTTATTTATGATGATTCCCCTCTATAAAAATGCACCATTAACAGCGACAATTGCCCTGACTGACTCGATGTCGTAAAAAATCATGCCGTAAAAAATAACTGCATTCTTCGCCGCAATGATGACAACGCATAATGACTGCCTGTTTTGGGTAAACCCTTGGGCTTTTAGGGGGTGTAAATTGCCTGGACAGTACATCATGGCAAAGGGTTTGAAGGGAACCGTGATGCGTTACTTTTTGTTTTTGTCGGTGTCTAAACCGTTGTTGCCGTGCCGCATTATTTAAACGTCCCGCACGAGTTGTTTGATATTTTTTACAGGCCCGTTTTTGTGAAGCTATTCTGGCTTGTTTGCTACAACCATTGGCACAGTAGCGCTGACCATGATCACAACGATGACAGATAACCACGGGGACATGGCAGCGGAGACATTGATAAAGACGACTGGATGTTTGCATCGACATAAAGGGTCGATGAGGGCTGGATTTAATCCCAAATTATGTAATACTAAATGGGTCGTGCAACTGCACGGTTTTTTGGGGGGTATGGCGTCGCACTCGACGGCTAATCAGGAGCGGCGTCATACCTATCTCAACGACACTTCCAGTTATAGTTCTTTAATTCGAATCGTGCTCATTTATTGATTCTTTTTGTAACAAAATTGAAAGCCGCCTTAAATTCTGGAATTCAGTTTGAATACTGTTTTTTTTGATAGGAGAATTTCTGATTTTTTCAAACTGCGGCAAATAGTTGCGCTTTTGGGCTGGTGTTTACAGGGGGAGCAAAGTTTTATTAATCTAGTGATTAAATATTTCATTGTATCAATTTAGATGTGTAATGAAACTCATCAATCCTGCGAAGAATATGATGGGTTTCGAAAAAAAATGCTCACCCATCCACGAGAAATCTTAAAGGAACAAATGTTAAAATGATTATGTACAGGTACTTATATGGAAGAGCTGCAAACGTCTAGCATATTTCTCTTTATTGTAGTCATTTTTGCTTTTTTTATTGTCCGTAATTTCTATAAGAATGATAAACAATGGTCATTGCAAGCAAAAATCTGGTCTATTATTGTAGCTGTGTTTATATTGGTAGGTTTGCTGGTATAGCTAAGAAGTGTATCTTCTTTAAATTTCAGGGTAATTTGTAGGAGTACCATAACTTTAGCTATTGCCGGCATTGGAAAAAGCTAAAGCTTTTTTACTCCAACCATGAGATTTAAAGTATTTAGTTTCGTATCTATTTTAGATAACAGGTAGTGGAGTAAAGTATGTTTGACCCAGCTAAAGCGGTAATTCCTCATATTATTGACCAGCATGCTGAAGAGGCTGCTTTTCTTTGGTTGCTCAGAAATAATGCGGTAAGTGCGCCTCACTATGGCCTAGATGACTTGGCAAAACTGGATGATCGTATTGATGCTCATCTTGATGGTCTAAGAATTTCTGGGGATTATGGCTGGCAAGTGTGTAGGGAAAACTTGCAGATAAAAGAGTCGGGGGAAGTTTTTGCGGCAGCGATTTTAGCAATGGAAGGACAATCTGAAGAACGAATTAATCTGGTTTATGACATTGTTGAACAAGCTCCTGAGACTGTTAATGGGCTTATTTCTGCTTTTGGCTGGGTTGAAAAATATAATCTGCAAGGCAAAGTTAACGGCTTATTGATATCATCAAACCCTTTTTGGCGACAGGTGGGTATTTCTGCTTGTGCAATACACCGGGTTGATCCTGCCAAATTTCTTGAGCAAGCTATTTTTGATGAAAATCTCTCTTTAAGGGCTAGGTCTTTGAAAGCGGTTGGAGAGTTGGGGCGAGTGGATTTAAAAACTGCTTTGCTGGAGCAACTTAATCATGAAAATGAGCAGATACGCTTCTGGGCGGCTTGGTCGGCAGTACTTGTGGGTGATCGTGGAGATGCATTAAGAACATTGCTTTTGGAAATTGAAGCTAATTCAGGGTTTTGTTTACCAGCAATGCAAGTGGCTTTACCTGCCCTTGATACTCAATCAGTTAAGAAAACTTTAAAAGTTTTGACTGATAATAAGGAAACATTACGTATGGCTATTATTGGATCGGGTATTTCAGGGGATCCTGTTTATATTCCCTGGTTAATTCAGCAAATGCAGGTAGCTGAGCATGCTAAAGTTGCAGGGGAGGCATTTAGTCATCTTTGTGGCGTTGATCTGGCTTATCAGGATATGGAATCAGAAGGAGGCGTTGAGTACGGTCCAACTGAACATCCTGATGATGAGTCGGTAGAAATGGATGCCGATGAAGACTTGCCATACCCTGACCCGGTTATAGTGCTGAAGTGGTGGCAGGACAATAAAAATAGTTTTAAATCTGATGTTCGTTATTTATATGGAAAACCAGCGAATATAGAGCAGTGCACATGGGTATTGAAAAATGGTACTCAAAGGTTACGTTATGTGGCAACTGTTATTTTGGCATTAATGCAACCTGAACAAGTGTTATTTGAAACCTGTGGGAATGGTAAGCAACAAAAAGCGCTATTGTGATGATGAATAGTTTAGTGATTATCATTGGAAGAGAAATCCATTGACTAATAAGATAGGTATGTTGCTCATAATCTCCAATTGTTAGCCTGCAATAACGGCAAAGGTATTGTTCGATGTGTATTACTTCGAGGATTTGTACCTTTTTCTGCTGAACGTTGATACAGAAACGATAGAGCTTAGTTGTCATTAATGACATAATTTGTTAGTTTTCAAAAATAGTATCATTTTTATGATATGTGGAGGTACTAGTGAAATCACAAAAAATCATTTTTTTTGCTAAGGTTTTGATTGTCTTATCAGGACTTAGTATTTCTTCTGTTTTGATGGCAGGTGAACCTTTTATGCTTGTCTCTGAAGAGGAGTACCAGATGCAGTTAGGTCAAAAGGGTGAGTCTCGAAAAAGAATGAAATTTAAAACAAGAGCTCTTTTTAGTTCTGATGAGGACAGTCCTCTGATTACCATAAATTCTCCGACGGTAACTTCAGGACTATATTCGCCTATCCGAATTGAAATTAATTTTAAAGCGTCTGATGATGCTGTCATTCAGATCGATAGCCTGAAAGTATTATATGGATGGTTAAAGCTGGATATTACGGACAGAATTAGGCGGCATGCTCAAATATCACATTCTGGAATAATAGCAGAAAATGTACAGCTACCTGTTGGAGAACATAATATTACTATAGAAATCAAGGATTCCAGGAAAAAAAGTGCTGATAAAGATGTTTATTTTGAAGTATTAAATAATGAGTAACATAGTAGTTTGAGTGCAAGACTTCAGCCCTCCCCCTTTGTCCAGGGAGGTAGTTAATAGGAGGGGCTGAATGGTTACTTTGGTTTATTAGGGGAAATTATTGTCAATTGATATTAATACTTTCAGCCTGTAAATTTACCCCCGCCATTCAAACTGCAATTAAAGTATTTTCCTTTTTTGTGGCGTACTATAGCTATGACATTAGATACATTTTAGGTAACTACTCAGCGTATCTGAGTAGTTAAAAAAATAGATTGTATATTTCCAGCCAAGCACGAGAGAAACAGGTATTTGATAAAAGACATCATGATAGAACAAGCGTTTTGTAGGATGGGCAAAGGAGGTACGACGTACCCATCATGTTTTCGTTGATGGGCACGGATGAAGCCCTTTGCCCATCCTACAGTGTTTATTTTGCTGTAACTACTCAGCATGCCTGAGTAGTTACCATTTTAGTTTTAATCAAGGTTCTTATAATGCTAATCTGAAATTAATACCCGCTTTAATTAAATCTCTTTTATAGTCGCTGAGGTCGGTTTCAATAAGTGCACCAATGGAAAGTTTGTTGTTAATTGCGAAATCCAGCCCAGATCTGAAATAAAATACGCCATCATCATATCCTGAGTTGATATTGTTTGCACTAAGGTGTAGATATTCATATTGACTACCAATATAAAAGATAGCCTGGTCATTAATCAGATAATCAATTTGCACGTCAGCGATTGCTGAAATGCTATCTGATGATCCGTCCCTTCCATTATCCTGGCTGATATCGCCATAAGTATAACGTACGCCCGCTCGGCCTTTGAACACAAAATCACTAATAGCCTTATAGGCATTGATATCGCCTTCCACGGTGAATTCATGAAGGTGGGAATCAGGCGCTGCGGTGCGGCTGTCAAGAGCAGTATAGTTATAACCCAGGGTTAATTTGTTCATATTCTAAACCTTATGCGGCACAAGGCCTCCTGGTATTTTTTGTAATTTTCAAATAGTCTAAAACAGCTCTGGTATTCTTATTGAGTTGCCTCATTTTCTTTGAAATCCCTTTCTCAACTTTTGATTTTATTAATCCGATAGCAAAGCGCCTAAGACGGGTCATGTTCTCAGGGCCATAACCGGTACGAATTGTTGAGCGATCTTCATCAAAAACCCAGTCAATAATATAATGACTGACTTCAATAGACCAGTGACCTCGAACTTTATATAAGATGGTTTTCGGATCTGCGTCTTTTTTTGTTCTGCTGGTCACACCGTAAGCGGTCGCAAGTGATGTTTTTCCACTTTTCTTGTCCGTTATTTCTCGTTCTATGCGATAAACCTGGGCAACATGAGGGAATAATACATACTCACTTAATTCCGATGTGACCCAGATTCTACGAATCTCAATTCGTCCGTGCCCGACAGACACTTTGTCTTCATAATCTGCCAAACGGCTATCATTTGAAAAGTAGGTGGTAATATCATCAAGCAGTGTCGGCTGGTTTCCTTTGACACTAAAATAATAATGCGCTTTTCGTTGTTCTACTAAATAACGCGCGAATTCAGTCTGGGTGTGCAAAGCATCGCTGGTGATATCTTTATTTTCAATCGGTAGTGTATCTAATAATTTCGGAGCAAATGTTATTTCATTGGTTTGCTTAACTTCATCCGACCCATCTCCAACAGGCAAAGTACCTACTTTTTTTGGGCGTAGCAAATTCCTGTGGTATGCCCAACAGCACTCATTATTTGTGTTTGGCACCCTGATTCATCAATCGCATTACACATGACTTTGCCATCTATTGCGAGTGAGTTGTCATCCTGGGCATAGGCTTTGTTCCAGGCATTAAAGGCTGCGTCAAGTTCATTCGGGTCTACTCTTACTAAGATATTTCTAAAAATGCTTAGGCTTGGAATCACATAACGGCCTTTATCATAACGGCAACGAAAATGCGCTCTGGACTTTTGAGATAAGCTTTCAGCCCAGTCAAAAATAGATTCATAGCTCCTCATGCCGCATAACACAGCTCCAGCGGCTATTCCCAGAACAGTCTGTATTCTATGGCGTCGCCCTTGGGCTCTACGGGGATCATTAATTTCCTTGAAGAAATCCGGTAATGAACGCATTTGATGACGCGTTATTTTCATTTTTACCTCACCTAATAAAAAATGATGACTTAATATAGTGTGAGATAAAACAGATTGTGCTCGACGATGAAGTGGCTTAACGAAAATCAGCTTTTTGTGCTCTGTTTGAGCAGAGTAACCGTCTGTTACCCTGCGAAACCCTTTCGTGTAACCAATAGCCTGCCAGTTACTGGCTCGATAAACACCTCCATGAAATCGCTTTGGATCGACAAAGGTCTCGACCAACAAAATAGGGTGTCCATACTTTTCAACCCAATCATTGGATAAGCGTTTAAGGCACAGTGAAAGGAGGCGTGATCCTAGGTTTTTATCATGCCTCGTCGGTAATATCAAAAAACGGCTGTTGTTGGCAATCAGTTTTAAGCGGCCCGTTTGGTGGCGATAACTCCATCCTATCCAGCTATCACGAGCCGCACACTTTAATGCGGCGGCCGAAAAGCTGATCAGTGCAATCCATTCTGTTTCAGAATAGGCCACATACCAAAGGGTTTCACCAATTTTTGGAATAGCACCTAAGTAATGCTGGGCCTCCATCAAATCCTGATATTTTGGTTCTTCTTGCTTTAAAATGGGCCTGACTGATATTTGGTTGAGTTGCATCGTTTTATCTCAAGAAACTGGATAGAAACTATACATGCTTTTCATGGGTTTGTCCATCTTGGGGTGTAACTCATTACCATGCTTACCCTTTATAGCTAGAACAAATTAGCCGTGAGTTATAACCCAACAGACCAGAAAGGAACATATAATCGGTCACTTTATAAGCGATATAGGGGGTGATACCAACATTGTTAGAAGAGTAATCTCGATTGGTTTGCTGATTATCGGCATGTGAATAAGTTAGTGCTGAACCAATAATTAGATTGCCAAAGCGTTTATCCAGGCCGCTGACGACTTGAACGAGATCGGTACTGAACTGGATCGATTGATTATCATCCTTGATCTTGGCATAGGACACTTCTGACCAGATTGCTAGGTCGTTATCCGCGCTCGTGATGTTATCAGCCGAGGCTGCCATCTTATTGGTGCTTTCCGTGTCTGTTTGCACAATAAAACTTCTACTCATGACATTCATCAAACGCGTGGAAATGGTATTGTAAGTTTGGCGGTTGACTTGCTGGACTTGTGCGATAGTTGCTTCAGATTCAACTTCCGCGCCTAGTTCAAGTAATAATCGATCCAGATCTTCTTCGGTAAAATCATTACCAGCGAATACCTCTTTATCACCCACTTTGATCGTCACATCTTCTGCATAAACCACACTGCCGTCAGGACGAATTAAGGTTGCAATAGATGCGATATTGATTGGCTCACCAGAAATCGATGTAACACTGACATCTTGTCCGCACAAAGCTGACGAAAAAGAGCTACCTTCAGCTTGACTCATGTCTATGTTGAACGGTTCGACAGCAGTAAAGTATTCTGCTTTACTATTGCAGCTATCAGCCCATATGAATGGGGCCCAATTGAGAAAGGTCAACATTAAGGTAGCTATTATTATGTTTTTCTTATTCATAATCAGTTAACCTCAAGTAAATTAATCGATGATAATAGGTAATAATTCAACTTCAATTTGCGGGACAACTTCATTGGGACTAGTTCGACAATTCTGAATGGGGAATGTACCTTCGCTTATTTCAAAAGCATTCTGTAAGACTTCGTAAGCATGGATACCTTGGTCTAATTTTGTGAATGTTGCGATTCCACTATCATTGGTCTCTGCGGAAAAAGTTTTGTTATCGATATTAACCGTTGCTCCGATTTGAGAGATTTGGTTGCCTTCTATATCATTAGAAAAGACAAATACATTAATCTCTGCACAAATATCCAGAATAATATTTGGAATAAAATTCTCATTGCTGCAAGTTAACTCAACTTGTGGGTCGCCACCGATTGAGTTTCCAAAGCCGGAAGCAATTGCGCTTACGGTGTGTGGTCCTTCCAGAATATTATTCAAGGTTGCAAAGCCGTTAATGTCGGTAAACCCTATTATTGAGCCAATGGATACTTCAGCACCAGAAATACCTTCCCCGGAATCATTAACTACCCTGACTTGTGCAGTTGCACAGTTTGTGTCGAGAATAACGTTAAGCGGTGTGAATATTTCGTCAGGGCTTGATCGACATTCTTGAAGAGGGAATGTGCCTATGGCTGTTTCAATACCCGGTTTTGAGACTTCGAAAGCATGGATACCAGGATTTAATTGTGTAAATGTTGCAGTCCCGTTTTCACCGGTTATTTGAAAAAAATTACCGATATTGACTTCTGCACCAGATAGTCGCGTTTCATCGCTGCCAGATACGATTACATCTACTTCGGCACAAATATCTAAAATAAAGCTTTCCGAAGCTGGAGTGTCACAAAGTAGTTCTATTGATTTATTATTTGAGCCAAAACCGGAAGCCGTTACTTTTATGGTGCCAGGTCCTTCCAGTATATTTTCCAAGACTACTAGGCCTTCAGTATCTGTAAAGCCTGTTATTGATGAAATGGATACTTCAGCGCCAGGAATACCTTCTCCGGAATCATTAACTACTCGGACTTGTGCAGTTGCACATTTTTTAGATGTTAAACTAATTAATTCGCTAGTTACAGCATCACAACTCAACTCTATGTTCTTTGGAAGTGCTGGAAAAAATTCATCGGCACTAACATTAATGGTTTGCGGGCCTTCAATAAGCCTCGTAAATGTAGCTTTTCCTTCTTCATCTGTGATGCTGGTTTGCGATGCAACCGTTATTAACGCATCTGGTATGGGAAGTGCCAACTCTGAATTATCAACAACAGTTACGTCTAATTGTGCACAGTCTGTAATTGTTGGGTCCAGAGCAACTGTTTCATTAACCTCTGCCAGGCAGTTTAACTGAATAAGCTTAGGTTCTGGTGGTAAAAACCCCGGAGCTGTAACCAACAGCGTTTGTTCGGTATTATCGATAAGTTGTGTTATAGATGCCTGACCAGAAGAGTCGGTTATGTCCTTTTTTCCAGCAACTGAAATGGTCGCACCGAGCAATGGTTCTTTTGAGGTATTATCAATCACATTAACATTCACTGTTGCGCAGTCTGTGTTGAGAGTAACTGTCTGAGTGAATGGTGTTTGCAGTTTCTCATTATTAACATCAGTTGCTTCTGCAAAAAACTGATCATATTGACCTGCCGGCACACCACTGGGTATCAAGAATTCACCCTGAAATACCTGGGTGTCAACAGAGTTATCCATTTGTTTTGTAAGATTAGCTAAAGGAATACGCATGTCATTGGCAAGATAAAACGTTTCTACGTTTGTTACGTCAAAGCCCGTAATCTCAGCAGTAAATAGCAGAGACTCTCCGATTATGACTTCGGTCGGGGCCAGGAGCACAGATAGCATCGGAATAGGGAGGACTTGTACGCCGGGCAGTGTGACAGTAAATAACTCAACTTCCCCTTCGTCATTACTTGCTATAGCTCGAAAGTCAGTATAAGGGCCAGGGGGCACTACGGGAACAAGATAATTGCCAGAATAGAGTCCTTGTCCTTCATTGGTTAGCCGGGTTAATAATTCTTCCTCGTAAAATATGTCAACTTCAAGATTATCTCTACCAACAAGCATCAATTGGAAATTGATGCTTTGTCCTGCTTTCACCTGCTGGGGGGTAATAATAAAGCTATCAAAAGAAGCTATAACGGGATTAAAAATATATCGTGGTGTTATTTGGTGTGTACTTGGATAGGTATGCGAATGGTTGCTACTGCCTTGTTGAAAACTTTCAGCAAATACAATTGAGTTGATTAGCACTAAAAAAAACAACAAGGATATAATTTTTTTCATGGTCGATTCTTTCCTTTAAAGCACTATTTCATGTTTAAAATCTAGAGTATTAATAAGCTCAATCGGCTTTGTTCATTTAGTGTCAATTAAGAGCGACTGAATACACTACTGAGTCAACTTCCTTGATTTAAGAAACTTTTCTATATTTCAAATATAGATGATGTAAATAAAATTCTGATTTTTAAACTAACATGGTCAGGTGTTTGTGTATATATATTTAATGTTATATATTTAATATTTCATAGTAATAAGCCAATAATAAAGTTATCTATGATAAAAAAATATAGTATTTTTCAATGTATTATAGTGTTAAATAGCGTATGGCCAGATAACCAAGGACGAACATGAAAATATTGGTTTTTTCGGTATTTACGGCTACCGTAGTCCTCTATATTTAGAACTGTTAGTCCAGTTTAATAAAGTCAGAAATTGACTGATGAACAAGGTAGCAGTTTTGGTCAAAATGCGAGGGTTGCTGTTGAGCTTGGCTAACCTAGCATAATATTACTCAGTTCTTGCAATATTATGTTATCAAGTACTTTTCCGCGTGGCAGGTAGTTTTACCCATGCCAATCCGGTTAGCGCATACATTTTAACAAAAACAGGTATAGATTCTGATTGTGCAGTTAGTTCATCCTGTGTCTTTAAATCGTAATGAATACAAGTAGATAGAAAGACACTCATGGTTTTAAGAAACCCTCAAGTTTCTAATAGAATCAACACACATAAAGCGCTTTTATTTTTATTGGATGAGTAAACTGCATAAGTCAGAGTATAGATAATTGATATTAATGAGTTTATAAGTGATATGAAAAAATAAATATTTAAGACAAAGTATACATATTAACAATGACATAGGATGTTTTGTGTGCAACATCCGGATAGGCATGGTTTGATCCTAGGTAACGTGCAAAAATAACTAGGCTACTATAGTATTGAGTAGTAGTAAATATTCAGCCTTCTCCAATACGAAATGAGTCTGAAAGTAACCTCGTATTCTAATATAGAATGAGTCTAAACTGACAAAACCAGATAATCTGTTCATGATGAAGGAATGAAAGCCATCATGAATCTTAAAGCACTAAAAAATACGGAAGAATTACAATCATTTTTGGAGGGGTCACAAGCGGTTGCCTTTAGCCTGCCAGGTAAAAAGGAAGAGCGCTATGCCTTTATTCAATCTACCTTAAAACAGTTTCACTACCGAGCCATCACTAAACGGCAAAAAGGGGTTGTGATTCGGTTTTTACTGCAAGTAACCGATTATTCTCGGCAGCAACTAACACGACTGATTAACCAATACCTAAAGACAGGTGTTGTGCAGCTCAATAAAGTACATAAGCCCCCAGGATTCAAACAGAAATACGGCGCAACCGATGTCGCGTTATTAGCAGAAATGGATGAGCGATATGACACACCAAGCGGCGCCGTTATTAAAAAGCTTTGTGAACGAGCCTACTGCATTTTTAATGAAGATGACTATCAAAATATTGCCAATATTTCAGTCTCACATCTCTATAATTTACGGCACTCTGCGGGCTATCAGAAGCAACGAAGAACCTTTGATAAAACCAAGTCTAGGAAGGTTGCCATTGGCGAAAGACGTAAACCAAAAGCAGAAGGTAAGCCTGGCTATATCCGTATAGATACGGTACATCAGGGCGATCAGGATGGTATAAAAGGCGTGTACCATATTAATGCCGTCGATGAAGTAACTCAATATGAAGTCGTCTTATCTTGCGAGCGGATTAGTGAACAATTTTTGCTACCCATTTTGACCGAAATGCTTGAAACTTTTCCCTTTAATATGAGGGGTTTTCATGCGGATAATGGCTCCGAATACATCAATCACAAAGTGGCTGAACTGCTTAACAAGCTCAATATTGAGCACACTAAGTCACGGTCAAGGCACAGCAATGATAATGCATTAGCGGGAAGTAAAAATGCCTCAGTCGTGCGTAAAATCTTTGGTTATAGTCATATAGAGCAGCATTGGGCTGATGAACTTAATGTTTTTAATAGAGAGCACCTCATTCCCTTTATTAACTATCATCGTCCTTGCTATTTCCCAACGACCCTTACCGATGAAAAGGGAAAAGAAAGAAAACAATATCACTATGATAAAATGATGACGCCTTATGAAAAGTTGAAATCACTGGATCGGAGTGAAGATTACCTAAAAGATACGCTAACTTTTAAGATGCTTGATAACGAGGCTTACAAGGTAAGTGACAATCAAGCAGCTGACAAAATGAACCTTGCTAAAAAGCGATTATTTAAACAAATAAATGAACAGAAAAAAGCCTGCTTTTAGGGGTGGACTAAAGGCTCTGTTCAGACTCATTTGTTAATTGGAAAAAACTTATTCGACTAACCCATCTATACAGCAATAAATAAAAAGAGTACGGGACACATCATCCAAAACCCTGTATAAAGGTGTTCATGGAAAGTGCCTCCCAACATTCAGCAGCGTGTCCGCAACGCATAGAGACAGGAGAAATCACAAAGTCTCCCTTTGCTCAAATTGTCATTGAACTGACACAAGCAGAGTATATACAGCTTAAATGGGATGCAAACTATTGGAAAGGACAGTATCACCAGGTCAAACAGAAAAATGAAGATCTTAAGCTAGAGCTTGAATCTGCACAGGCACGCATTCGAGACTTGAAACAACGCCTATTTGGCAAAAAAACTGAAAAAGGCGTTGCCAAGAGAAATAGTTCTGGAAGACATAATTATACTGATACACCTCGGCCTCGTGGCCAGCAAAAAGGTAGCAAGGGACACGGGCGCACTCCCCGTCCTGATTTGCCGATTATTGAAGAAGAGCATGATATTGCTGCTGAAAACACGTTGTGCCTAGTTTGTACAAAACCCTACAAGCTTCTGTCACAGACAGAGGATTCAAATATTGTTGAAATAAAGGTTAACAGCTATATTCGTCGTGTCAAACGAAAGATGACTGTTCAGGGCTGTCAATGCGAGGGAGTCACCGGATTGATTACGGCTCCTCCTGCACCACGTCTTATCCCCAAAAGTGGTATTGGCATCTCGGTATGGAGAGAAGTTCTGCTTAACAAGTTTCTGTTCTCACGAGCACTCAATAATTTGTGTACAGATTACACACATCGAGGTCTATGCATTGCCCCTGGCACACTCACGGGTGGATTACAGAAGATAGCTCCGCTATTCGAACCGCTCGTCAATGAACTGGTTAAAAAACAACTCACCGAAGATCTATTCCATAATGATGAAACCGGCTGGAAAGTGTTTGAAATCATAGAGGGAAAAACGGGCTACCGCTGGTGGTTGTGGGTCACTCAGTCCCGTTCGGTAGTCTATTACATACTTGCACCTAGCCGTAGTGGTGATATACCCATCAAGTATTTTTCCGGACTGGATAAACACCTGGAACAGGTCATTGTGGTCTGTGATCGTTATAAAGGTTACATTCGGCTGGCACGGGAAATTCCACAGATCATACTGGCTTTCTGCTGGGCACATGTCCGCCGTGACTTTCTGGATGCCGCCAGAAGCTATCCGAAACTTGAAGCATGGATGCTTGATTGGGTCGAACTCATTGCCGAACTCTATCATCTTAACAAGCAACGCCTGAAAGAGTGGGACGAAACAAAAAGCCTGGAAACCCAGAATCAAGACTTCAAGCAACACCATCAAGCCCTTGCACAGGCAAGCCAAAAGATGAAAGAGCGCTACGCGCATTTACTGGAAGCGGAGAAAGAGAACAAAAACCTAGAGCGCATTCAATGCAAGATCCTAAACAGCCTGAATAACCACTGGAAAGGATTGATGGTATTCGTACTCAATCCCCAGGTACCCATGGACAACAATACTGCTGAGCAGCGCATGCGTAATCCCGGTATGGGGCGTAAAAATTATTATGGTTCAGGGAGTCAATGGAGTGCCAGACTGGCAGCCATGATGTTTTCACTGTTTCAGACAATCCTGTTATGGGGATTGAACCCACATCACTGGCTTCACGACTATCTAGATGCCTGTGCGAATAATGGTGGGCAGCCTCCCTCAGACATCCGCCCGTTTATTCCCTGGATGATGAGCGAGTCGCGCAAACAGCAGTTGAGCAAACCCTTGCCTGAACTGACTGCGACTCCACTCGAGTCAGAACAGCCCCAATCACCATGACACGGTATTGTGGGCGAAACTTTAGCGAGCAGGAACTGGAACAGATGCGGAAATTGATTGCCGAGGATGCTGGGCGCACGCGTGCCGAACTTTCGCGCCTGACCTGCAGGATGCTTGATTGGTACAAGCCTGATGGGGGGCTCAAGGATATGTCATGCCGTGTTGCCATGCTGCGCATGGCAGAAGATGGACTTATCGCTCTGCCGCCACCACGGCGCAAACCACCCCCGCGACAGAAACTCAACTTTACTGAACAGACGGACCCGCAACCAGCGATCCTCCGGCCTGTTCATGAACTTGCGGCCATCCAGCTTTGTCCAGTCATCACCCGTGATCATTCACGACTATGGAATGAGTACATACATCGCTACCACTACCTGGGGCACAAGCCGCTACCCGGCGCACAGCTTCGCTACTTCGTCATCCTCGACGAGCAAATTATTGCAGCGCTCGGTTTTAGTGCGGCCGCCTGGCAAACGGCACCACGTGATCAGTTTATTGGCTGGAGCCACGAACAGCGGCAAAAAAACCTGCCGTTAGTCGTGAACAATGCCCGTTTTCTGATTATGCCCTGGGTGAAATCCAAAAATCTTGCTTCCACTATTTTATCCATGATAGCTCGTCGCCTTCCTACACAATGGGAAGAGCGTTATGGCATCCGTCCGGTGTTACTGGAAACTTTTGTTGATACCGAGCGATTTGCAGGGACTTGTTACAAAGCCGCCAACTGGATCTACGTAGGTAAAACCAAAGGGCGCGGCAAGTTGGGACCTGCTGGTAAACAAAGCGTACCCATCAAAGACTTATGGCTTTATCCGCTGTGTCGTCAGTTTAGAAGCCACCTAACTCGCTGATTCTAGGTAGTATGTGTTGGTCGAATATTTACGAGTAGTATGCAGTAAACCTTTGATTCTAAGCTCCGTATGGAAAACCTATGGAAAATCAGCTTTGGCTAATGTGTGCAGTGTCAACCGGAAAAAGAAAAATGCCCAAATATCGCTATTTTTTTATTATCGTGTCGCTTGTTTCATGCGTGAGTCCATCGAATAAATTTGCCAGTAAAGCTTTGCAGTATGGTTTTGATAGCATGGAAATAAATTCGGATATGTTTGTGCACCGAATATATTTTAATCAACTTGTGTCGGTAAAAACTAGCTCAACAACGCTACATGTATACCTGGATGGTGATGGAACTCCATGGGTTAGGAGTAAATGGATTGCAAAGGATCCAACAGCCCGGAATTCGTTAATTTTACGTTTGATGCATTTAGACAAAACACCCTCATTACTTTTGGGGAGGCCTTG
Organism: Methyloprofundus sp.; assembly: GCF_965251085.1. NCBI lineage: Bacteria > Pseudomonadati > Pseudomonadota > Gammaproteobacteria > Methylococcales > Methylococcaceae > Methyloprofundus > Methyloprofundus sp. The sequence goes on from NZ_OZ252594.1 coordinate 317,200, forward strand.
CTATTATGGGTTGAATCAAGGCTCTAATTGCGAAAATAAGTATTGGGCATCTCATCGGTACTCCAGTGAAGTGGTAACTAGTATGGCTTATGTTTTAAACACCTGGTTAGAAAAAAATAAATATAAGGAACTTGTTTTTATTGGTTATAGTGGCGGAGGTGTGCTAGCCATTTTAATGGCTAATAAAATTAACATAACAACAAAAGTTGTGACTATTGCAGCAAATTTAGATATAAGAGCCTGGAGTGAATTTCATGGTTATAAAACACTAAAGAATTCATTAAACCCTGCTGAAGAAGCTGTTTTGTATGCCGATATCCAGCAAATTCATTTTGCTGGAGGGGATGATAAGGTTGTGCCTGCATTTATTATTAAAAAGTATGCACAGAGCCAAAAAACGCAAGGTATTTTGAATTTCCTGGAAAAGGGCATGTGTGTTGCTGGGAAAAGGAATGGTCAAAAATACTTGATATTATTAATCAATAGTTCTATTTTTACAGTTGTCCTAGCATATTTTCTTCTTATTAGCTCTTTATTGCTAGGAAAAAATATCTTGAAAAATCGCTCTTGTACAGGGGTTTCAATTCCGGTTTCTCAGTGTTTTTTGTTAAGATGCCATCTATAAGTTTATTGAAAAATAAAAAATAAAGGGGATATTATGTTTATTAATAGAACTAGGGTGATCCTTATTTTGTTGCTAACGGGGGTTGGACAAAGTGTTTTTGCCGATTTCGGTATGGTGAATCGACAGGTATCAAGAACAGTTAGTCAGGCAATATCAAAAAACCTTTTTGAGAGAATGGTTCCTCAATTAATAATAAAAAATTCATCTGGAAAGGTTAATCAGATGCAAGTTTCTAGTACAGGACAATATCTTACTTTGTTACTTGAAGATGATTCGGCTCGGGTATGGGATCTGGAGTACGGAGTACAGAGACCTGATATTATCAATGATACAAAGGTATTGGCAACTGTTCTGGATGAAAAAAATGGGGTGTTTTATTTACTCCATGAATCTAATATTATTGGATATGATGTTCTAACTGCTACAAAAAAGAGTGAGCTACTCCTTAATAAAAAAGAAAATGTGAATGACCTTTTTTTGACTGATGGTGGAAGCAAAGTTTTGTTGGCTAGTGACACAGGTTTAGCTTTATTTGAGATATATTCAAAAAAGAAAATATGGAGTCAAGATCAGTCAAAAGGAGAACTTAAAAAAATAATTACGGATGAAAGCAGTGGTTGGTGGATCTCATTAATAAGACAAGAATCTTTTTTTTCTTCTAATGACTGGATAGAAGTGGGGGACTTAAAAACAGGAAACAAGCTCTATAAACTGGAAAATGAAGGAAGTAAAATTCTCTTTTTTGGGTTCACTCACGCTCAGAATGAATTAATGGTTGGATATGAGAGTGGAAACATTATTGCCTGGGATATTAGTAAAGGCAGGAAGGGGACTGAAATTACCCTAGGAGATAATGACATAATGCTAATGGATATTTCCGCTGATGGAACAATCGCTTACCTTAATCAAAATGGTAAGCTTGTTGTGACTGATTTGGAACTGAAAAATAGTAAAACTCTAAACATCAAAGGTAAAAGTATTTTTCAGTTGGTATTAGTCAATGATGGTCGAACTATAGCGACAGCTGGTAATAAAGGAGAAGTGCTATTTTGGAATGTAACCTCAGGAGATGAGTTTTTACAATTAATCGCGACAACAGAAGGATGGACGGTTATTGATAAAATTGGTCGCTTTGATAGCTCTGAGAAAGGGATGGTTAATATATCCTGGCAGGTGAAAGATACAGAAATACCATTAGACAGTTTTTCAAAAAGATATTATGAGCCAGGATTATTAGCAAGCCATTTGATCGGACGACAATTTATAAACCCGGACCCCTCGAATGTGCGTGCAGGTATAACTGCTTCCCCGTTGGTTAATATTATTGAGCCAGTGTTGAATAATAGGCAAAGTAGTGGAAGTGAGCCAGTTATGTTACATGTTATTGGACAGGGTATGGGAGGAGGGCTTGAAGAAATTTACCTTTTTCATAATGGTAAAAAAAATCAAATGGGGAAGCTGGCTACAAAAAAAACAAAGGGTGAGCATGGTGTAATCAAGGAAATGGATTTTAAAGTTGAACTTTCCAGGGGTATGAATATATTTCAAGCAGTTGCTATTAACTCAATGGGAGTTGAAGGTGTGTCGAAGGAATTTGGTGTTAATGTAGTATCTGGAGAAACAATTTTACCAACGATTCATGTAGTCTCAGTTGGGATAAATGAATATAGCGATCCTCGATTAAATTTGGATTATAGTGTGGCTGATGCGAGTGCTATTGCTAAAATAATTTCAGATAAAAAATTAAAGAAATACGGCAAAGTTGAGCATCAGGGTTTGTATGATAGGCAGGCTACAAAAGCAAATATTTTGAACTACCTGGGGGATTTAAAAGAATATTCTCAGGATGATGTTTTGGTTGTATATGCCGCTGGCCATGGTATTGCGATTGATAGAAAATGGTATTTTTTGCCTTATGAAACCACGCTGAAAAAAAATAAGCATGAATATACAAAAATGGGTATTTCTGCCCAGGAATTCAAGGATGTCTTAGCTAAAAATAAAGCTCAGAAAGTGTTTGTGATAATTGATTCTTGTTTTTCTGCAGCAGGGCTTGAGGCGTTTCGTGACTTACAGGATACTCAAAGACATTTTAGTCGTGACTTAAGTAAATCAGTAGGTGTCGTTGTCTTAACAGCTGCAAGATATGATCAGGAAGCGGCAGAACTTTCTGAATTGGGGCATGGTTTGTTTACTTACGTGGTGACTAAAGGTATGGATGGGCAGGCTGATATACAGCCTATAAATAAAAAGATTAGTGCTCACGAGATTGCTGAGTATGCAGTAAAAACAATACCGGTTTTCTCAAAAAAATATATAGGTGCTTCTCAAGAACCAGCGGCATTTGTTATTGGAGCCGACTTCGAATTGTTACGAAAAATAAATTAGCTTTTTAATCAAAACTAAAACTGATTACCTATAAGTATCAACCATACGTCTATCAGGAATCTTGTAGCTTAAGCACAAGTTCCTGATAAAAGACTTCGGGAATGACGGGTTTTGCAACATACTGATGCTTAAGTTTTATTTTAGTATGGCTGAGAGTAGCACATAATCAGAAAACTAAAGAATAACTACCACGAAGAACACGAAGAAAAGCCTTACCCCTTCGTGACTTTCGTGGTTTACAATCAGAGCAGTGCGATAAGAGGCTTGAGATTAAGCTGTGCAGAGATTACAGTACAGTTTGTTATCAAGCTTATTTTTATAAGATCAGTTGCTCTGAATCAGGTGTTTTCTTTTTCGACAATCATCCAAAATATAGGGGGGAATAGATTGATAGAGAGTTTAGTAAATACGGTAGGTGGTCTGGAACTGTATATATGACTCTGTCAACTCGGTTTTTATAGGCTCTCCAGATTTATCTATAGCAAGTGTTTTAGTTGGAAATGGCTTTGAGCTCGCCAAAGCAAAAATTTTATCTTTTCCTTTTGGTCCTGATATGTCTAACGAAAATTCAGCATTTTTAGGTGGTATTTGATAGATTTGGTTGGGTTTTAATAGGTTGTTTAGTTGGTAGGGGTTGGGGAATAAGGCCGTGACTTCCCCCACAGAATTAACAATAAATATTTGGACATACAATGTTCTGTCAACATCAAAACTAATTGTGAGGGTACCACCAATTTTATAATTTTTTTTATCTGTCCATACTTTAATTTTTCCTTGTTCTGTTGCTAGAATTTTTTTAGTAGAACTGGTGCTTGAAGTAGATTCGTTATTTGATGAGTCAGTTTCATTCTTTAATTCTTGTTTGGGAAGTGTGGCAAGACCATTGTTTTTGTTTGGGGTTGCATCAAGCTTATTTGCTTGGACATTGGGTTTGGCAGGGGCAGTAAAGGAACTGATTTTTTCTTTTGTCTTTTGTTGCGTAGCAATTGTTTTTTTTGAGTCAGCTAGAAACTGGTAATAAGTGAAGGGTATAAGGAATGCAACGAGTCCGCCCCAAGTAATATATTTAAGATTTGATTTTTTAGCATTAAATTCTAGTAGAAACTTTTCAATTGACTCCGTTCTATTTTTTTTTTGTAGTGCTAATGCTTTTTTTAATGCTTTCCATTGCTGATTATTCAATGATTTTACTTTTTTTGGAACTAAGTGTTTTTTAAACGCAATATCTGATTTTTCCCTATTATAGGGATGATTCCCAGTCAATAGTTCATAACAAACACAGGCAAATGCGTATATGTCGTCACTGGGGCTTGGAAGTTCGTCATTAAGAAGTTCTATACTTGCATAGCTTGGGGTTAAGGCCATGGCGGCGTATGGTTCATCATTATCAGCCAGGGATGAGTTAAGTTTTTGAGCGATACCGAAGTCTAAAATTTTTATATATTTATTTCGGTTGAAATAAATATTACCGGGTTTTAGGTCTAAATGAATAATATGTTTGCTATGGGCATAGGATAAGGCTTTACCTATTTGGGTAATGATATCAATAGCTTCTGATAGTTTAATCCCTGAAGGGTTTCGTTTAATGATTTGGTTTAGTGGGGCTCCTTCTATCCATTCCATTGTCATATAGACTATATTGGAATCGCGATCAAAATCATAAACTTTAACGATGTTTGGGTGTGATAATGATTGTGTTTTTTTTGTTTCTTCGTAAAGTGCTTTTAAAAGAGGTGGGCTATTTTTAAATTCATTATTAAGTACTTTTATTGCAATAAAATAGCTGTTTCCTACTTCGATGTCTCTTTTATCAAGTGCTTTATAAACTGTACCCATCCCCCCTGAGCCAATAACTTCAAGAATATCGAAGCGGTTATTGAGTGTTGTGCCAGGCTTTATTGTAATATCTTCAGGTTTATTATACGTAGAGGACTGGTCAATAATATTAGTATTGCTAATTAAAATAGTTCCTTGGTCTTGTACGTTTTGATTAGCTGTAGAACCTGATTTTATAGTTGTGGGTTGATTTTTTGATGCCATAGCGTTTTAACAATGAACGAATAAACGAACAGAGAGAAGGGGTTGGTAAATATCTAGAAGAAATTAAAATTGAATTGTTCAATACAGTACAAACTTTTTATCCATTTTAAACATTTTAAATAGGGGTAAGTGTAATGGGATAGTAAGTTGCGCTTTTCAAACTATTAATCACCACTTCTGTTTTAAAAGTCGAAAGAGTGTCCAGGTTGTTCGACCTTGTCGTGCACTATTGAATACGATAAAATTCTACGCGTCTGTTGACTGGAGAATCGCCGGGCTTTCCTTGTAATGTGTCAGACTCACCTTTGCCGGTTGTTTCAATGCGGGCAGGGTCGATTTGATAGTTTGATACTAAAAATTCCTTAACAGCTTGTGACCGTCTTTTTGATAGTTCTAAATTATAGTTTTCATGTCCTGTAGAATCAGAGTGGCCAACAATCATAATGTTTTCATTAGTCATCTTTTCCAGGTTAAGCATTGTACCTAGTTGTTTTAGATACGTTAGTGATGTGGTTTTTAAAACACTTGAATTGTAATCGAATAAAATTGGTAGACCAATGGATACAGGTTTGTATTTCTCAGTACTCCCAAAAGTAATGGATCGTGTTTTATTTTTATTTTTATTATATGCTTCAGAGGTAGAACCTAATAGAATGTTGGCCATTTCTTCAGCACTGGGCACGTTACCTTCGGTATATATTTTTACTTCTTTTGCCAATAATGTAGGGACAATAAAAAAGCCTAGACAAATTATTGTGGCAAGTTTTGTTATTGGTTTCTTCATAATAAATTCTCCTTAATTACAATGAGATTGTAGCTTCTTTTGGGAGTTTAAGTAAGCTTAAGAACATCTTGCAAAACTCATTAAAGCGAATGAATTTCTAGCTTGAAAAGCTAAAAATTAAAAACTTACTCATAAATGATAAAATAGGAAGTGACAAAACAATCTAAAAATATCAATAAATGAGTAAGTTGCATAACAGATTAGCACAATCCTGGTTAAATATTCAAGATACGTTTTTTCCTTGGTTATCAGAGGAGTTAGGTGCGCTAACTCAAAAACAGCAAGAATTAGTGACAACTCTGGAACTAATACGTATCGAAGAATTTAGTCTTTCAAGTCGTGAATTTCCTGAGCCTGATCAATAGCTATAATATATTTCATAATTTACCAACCGTATTGCTGCTTAATTAACGGGATAGGGATAGGGATAGCATGCCAGATTTGTCCCATTTCAGTAGATAGATGGTGTTAGTCATGCATCAAGTGGGTCCGAGCGGCACTGTTTATAACCACGCTCTACCTTTGATTCAGGCATTTCTATAATACTCTCGTTTCTAAATGCCTGTCCAATGGGTACATGGCGCGGGGTGTGATTAAAAGTGAAGTAATCGTAACAAGCAAAGTTGTAGAGCGGACTTTAGTCCGCAATTCATGCTGAAATATAGCGGACTGAAGCCCGCTCTACAATAATGCAATTCATATTTACTTCACTTTAAATCACACCCCATGGCGAGGCATGAAAATGGCAGCTTGCGAAAAGTAGCAAAGAGTAGAGCAAAAAAATCAGTCGAATTTTATTAAGATTAATTTGGTGCAGATAGATAAAAAGCGTAGGGGCAGCAGCTTAAAGGAACATCTGAGTTTGGTACTCGCTTTAGTCCAAACACAAGGGGACTTCTATAAACTGGCTATCGGCTATCTGATAAGCACGCAATTCCAGCACACCTTTGGTCTTAAGGGTAATGATGATAGCCAGCGCTTCAGGGTAGGTTGCTTGTGCTATATCTGTGCTGGACGGTATGGCTGGAGCTGTCGGATGTGAGTGGTAAATAGCAAAAAGTTGCTCATTGTTCTCGCGCATTTGTGCCATTGCCTGAATTTGTTGACTTGCATCCAGATTAAAAAAACCTTCAGGCTGGGCTGCGGTATTTTCAATGGGGTAACTGCGGAACGGTATATTATTCCGACTGCTGATAAGTCCACACACCTCTAGTTTCGGAGTTTGTTGGGCATGGTGTAACAGTTTCTGGACGATCTTCCTTGGAATTGCAATCTCTTTTGTTTTATCTGTCATATGGGGTTGTCATTGGGTTAACCGTTGTGCGTAGCTTATACGTGGTTGCCCCGATAAGTCTTGCAGGCAATGTATGTTCTGGTATTGATGCTGTTGTAGTATATCGTGTACGCTTTGTTTTTGATTATAGCCATGCTCCAGGACAAGGTAGCCGCCTGGCTTAAGATAGCGCTGGCTTTGTTGACTGATATGCATAATATCAGTCAGGCCCTGTTGATCGGCAATTAACGCACAATCAGGTTCAAAGACAACATCCCCCTGTTGTAAATGTGGGTCATCCGGCGCTATATAAGGGGGGTTGCTGACTATAAAATCGAACGATTCATTTGCAACTTGCTCAAACCAGTTGCTGTGTAAAAATCTTATTTCCTGAGTCTGGTTAAGCAGGGCGTTTTTCCGGGCTATATGCAGCGCTTCTAGACTACTATCGACAGCGGTTACTTTGAGCCGTGGGCATTCAGCAGCCAGGGTAATCGCAATAATGCCTGAACCTGTGCCCAGGTCAATTAGCCTGGCATCGGGTTTATGCTCTATAAGTTGCAGGCAGAGCTCGATCAATGTTTCGGTATCGGGGCGGGGAATTAAGACGCTCGGGTCAACATGAAAATCCCGCGACCAAAATTCGCGAGTCCCGGTAATATAAGCAATAGGCTGGCCAAGCTGACGCTGCTTTAGTAAAGATGTAAATTGATCTATCTGGATTTTGTCTAGTGCTTTTTCAGGCCAGGTACGTAGGTAACTACGATCTTTTTTCAGGACATGACACAGTAATACTTCTACATCTAATTCAGCTGAGTCAGAGATGTTCTGCAAGGTGAGAGCTGAGCTTGTTAGTATTGATTGAATATCATTCATCCTGCTGAATGCTTCCTGGTTATGGTTCTTATTGCTTTGCTAAAGGCCGCTCCTGTAGCTGGATTAGTTTTCCTCACCTAGCTGAGTCAGCAATTCAGCCTGGTGTTCGTTGATCAGTGGCTCAACTACGTGGTCAAGGCCACCCTGCATGATTTCATCCAGTTTATAGAGGGTTAGATTGATACGATGATCAGTCAAGCGCCCTTGCGGGTAGTTATAGGTACGGATACGTTCGGAACGGTCGCCGCTACCGACTTGTAGTTTTCTGTTTTCTGAATTTTCTGCGTGCTGCTTTTCCTGTTCGGCGGATAATAAGCGAGATTGCAGGACAGCCATAGCGCGGGCTTTATTTTTGTGTTGTGAACGTTGATCCTGACATTCTACTACCGTGCCTGTCGGCAGGTGAGTTAAGCGAACAGCGGAGTCGGTTTTATTCACGTGCTGTCCGCCGGAGCCTGAAGCGCGGAAGGTATCTACGCGTAAGTCACTGGGGTTGATATCGATATTATCGATTTCTTGAGCTTCAGGCATAATCGCAACAGTGCAGGCTGAGGTGTGTACACGTCCCTGAGATTCCGTTTCTGGAACACGTTGCACTCGATGTACGCCTGCTTCAAACTTGAGTTGGGAATAAACATCTTGCCCGGCAATGCGCAGGATGATTTCTCGGAATCCACCATGTTCGCCACGAGTTTCACTGGTTGTTTCGATATTCCAGCCTTTATTTTCCGCGTAGCGCATGTACATGCGGGCTAAATCGCCGGAAAAGATTGCCGCTTCATCCCCGCCGGTTCCAGCGCGAATTTCCATGTAGATATTGCGGTTATCGTTAGGGTCTTGAGGTAATAATAGAATTTGTAATTCGTTTTCAATATTTGCTTGATCTTGCTTTGCTCCGGCTATTTCCTCTTTTGCCATATCACGGATTTCAGCATCGTCTTCATCAAGCATTTCCTGAGCGCTACTGATAGTTTCTTCGCTTTCTATGTGTTTTTTATAGCAGTCAACCAGAGGTGTGATTTGCGCGTATTCCTGACTTAAAGCGCGAAATTTATTTTGATCAGCTTGCACTTCGGGTTGTGATAATAAAGCTGCAATTTCATCGAAACGATCTAACAGGTTTTCTAACTTGATTTGTATTGAGGCTTTCATTACTGGTCTTGTAGTTTGAATATTTCCCGGGCTGCGGCAATGAGGTCGTGACGTTCATTTTCACTTGCTTTTCTTAGCTGAGTGCAGGGCGTGTGGGTTAGTTTATTGGTAAGGGTATGTGCTAGCTGGCGCATAATCTCTTCGGGTGAGCCGCCATTTTTCAGCGAAGCGAGTGCTTTTTGCAGGCTTTCTTGTTGTAGTTGCGAGGCCTGTTGACGATAATCAACAATGGTTGACTGTACTGTTTGCGCTTTCATCCATGCCAGAAAATGTTCGACATTGGTGTCGATAATTTCCTCGGCCTGTTCGGCGGCCTGGCGGCGTGAATTTAGGTTTTCATTGATGATATTTTGTAGGTCATCAACGGTATATAAAAAGACATCATTCAGGGTTGCTACTTCTGGCTCGATATCTCTTGGTACTGCCAGATCAACCATGAAGATAGGTTTATGTTTGCGTTTTTTTATAGCACTTTCAACCAGTCCTTTACCTAAAATAGGTAACTGACTGGCGGTAGAGGAAACAATAATATCCGCCTCTGCAATATGTAGGGGCAGTTCTGAAAGCGCAATAGCATAACCATTAAACTGGCTGGCGAGTGTATGTGCTTTGTCATAGGTGCGGTTGGCAATAATAATACGGCCGATACCGTTCTGGTGTAGATGTCGCGCAGTCAGCTCTATCGTTTCTCCGGCACCGATAAGCACGGCCGTCTGCTGGTTTAAATTGTCGAATATTTGCTTGCTCAGTTGTACGGCTGCGAAGGCCACGGAAACTGAGCTGGAGCCTATCGCGGTGTCGGTGCGTACTTTTTTGGCAGTCGAGAAAGTATGTTGAAAAAGTTTGCCCAGATCTTTGCCTAATGTACCCGCCTGGTTTGCAGTCTGATAGGCTGTTTTCATTTGTCCCAGAATCTGGGGTTCGCCAAGAATCATAGATTCCAGACCGCTAGCGACACGAAAAATATGCCGGATCAGGGCATTGTCAGTATGTGCATATAAATAAGGTTGGAATTCGGCATGTTTTAGCTGACGATTTTGCGAAATCCAGTTGATAACTGGATTAATATCTTGATCTTGAGTAGTGCAGTATATTTCGGTGCGATTGCAGGTGGATAGAATGGCAGCTTCGGAGACATGCTGCTGTTGCCATAGGTCTGTTACTGCATCACATAATATTTCTGCCGGGAACGCCAGACGCTCACGGACAGAGACGGGCGCTGTAGTATAGTTGATGCCTAGTGCAAGGAGTGTCATTAAAGGGCGAGTAAGATTATAGTTAAGAGTTGCTTATATCACGTGTAACAGTGTATTTTAAGGAATTTTAACAGTTTAGCCAAATGGAATCAGAAATCAATATGTTTTTTATGCTGTTATCTAAAGCAAAACATTGCCAAACTGCCTATGTCGTAAATTCTAATCTTCTAGTCTATAGCGTAATATGCAGTTTATTATGGTACTGGTATTGCTTGTATGGTAGCTCAAGTCGTATCAATCTGTTTATTTAATGCGTATAATTTATTGATTGCATAAAATGACCAGAATAAGCAGAGTTAATTAGCCCTTTGTAAAAGGTCCCGGATCTATAGCAACTCAAACCTGAATCATTAGTTTTCAATGGTTTTAAGTTAAATTTTAAGGAAATTTCATAGATGGTTTTAAAAGTAATGATGCTGCTAGGTTTTTTGATACTGTCAGCGTGTGTAACGAAAAATTCCCAAAGTTTAAGTAATCCGCCTGAAGGAGCGAATGAGTCAAAGCTTGTTAAAGAGCAGAAGCAGGAAAGAAAAACAGCTATTTCGCCGGAGGTGTTGTTTTTATTAATGACTGCTGAAATCGCCGGGCAGCGCGGGCAATTTGACTTGGCTCTGGATGGATATTTGCGGGCCTCTGAGCGCGTTAAGGATGTTAATGTTATTCAACGCGCGGCAAAAATTGCTTTGTATGTGCAGGATGATGCCAAGTTAAAGCAGACCGTGGATTTATGGCTAGAGGTAGAGCCGGAGAGTTTGGAAGTTCGCTATCTGGTCGCTGTTGCTGCATTAAAGGCGGGAGATCGGCAAGCAGCCTATGACAGCATTGAGTTTATGTTACTGAATGATCCTAAGGCTTTTGATGCGCAGGCTATTTCCTTGATTAAGAACTTATCTAATCAGCAGAGTATGGCTTTGGCTTATCAGGTGTTTGCAGATTTAAGTGAAAAATACCAGGATAATGCTCAGTTATATTTCGTCTTGGCGTTAATGGATGCGCAGGCACATAAAATCAGACCGGCACAAACTAATGTTTCTAAAGCTTTGGAAGTTGAGCCGCAATGGAAGAAAGCTTTGCTATTGCAGGCACAGCTGTTTATTACTCAGGGTAAGTTTGCCGAAGCGACTGAGGTTTTACAGCAGATAGACGAGCTTGAAGAGAGTGTGCAAATAAAAGAACAAATAGCACAGTTATTAATACAGCAAGGGCGTTTTTCAGAAGCTGAAAAAATTTTGCAGGATTTGATAAAACAATACCCTGAAAATAATGAGTTGCGCTTTAAACTGGCTTTGGTGTATTTGCAAACCGGGGAAGAAAGACAAGCGCAGAATATTTTGCAGAGCCTGATTGCAGATCCGGAATATAAAGATAGAGCGGCATTTTATTTAGGCAGTATAGAGGGCAAGGCTAAGCGTAATGATGAAGCTTTGGTGTGGCTTGAATCAGTTGGTGCGGGGCCTTATAAATATGAGGCTAGCATTAGTTCAATTTTGATTTTAATGGATGAAGAACGTTATCAGGAAGCGACATTGAGATTGCAGGGCTTAAAAACTGAGTTTCCAGAAAAAGCTATTGACCTGGTCTTGGTGGAGTCAGAAATATATGCCCAACAGCATTTGTATCAGCAAGCGTTTGACGGATTAACGAGTGCTTTGCTTAATGCTCCGAATAACAAAAAGATACTCTATGCGCGGGCATTAAGCGCTGAAAAATTAGGTAAGCTGCAAATATTAGAGGATGACTTGAAATATATCCTGGAGCAGGATCCTAATGATGCAAATGCTTTAAATGCATTGGGGTATACCTTGGTGGATACAACGACGCGTTATGATGAAGCGCAGGCATATTTGGATAGGGCGATAGCTATTAAACCGCATGAACCTATCATTATGGATAGTTATGGCTGGTTGTTGTTTAAGCAGGGGCGGCTTGAAGAAGCCCAGAAGTATTTGCAGCGTGCATATGATCTGGAGCCTCAGTCTGAAATCGCGGCACATTTGGTTGAGGTGTTGTGGGCTTTGCAGCGAACTAAAGAGGCTAAAGAGCTGTTAAATAAAGCGCTGGTTAAAGATCCTGATGATGAATTATTAATAGAGCTAGAGGCGCGTCTGTTGAGTACGCATTAATGCGCGTCAGTGCATTATGCTGCATTTGTGTGCTGCTGTTGATGGGTTGTAGTTCTGTAAAAACCCATAATGCAAAACATGGGCAGCAACTCAGTCAGCAGCAGCGGCTGGATATTAAACAATGGAAAATGCAGGGTCGCTTGTTGATAAAGAGTGACGATGTACTCACTGCCAATGTTCATTGGCAGCATAATCAGCAGGAAGATATCTTGAAACTATCCGGAGCTTTGGGCTTTGGTGCCATGTTGATAGAGCTGAGCGAGGATGAAATTGTGTTGCATAATGCACAGGGCGAGAGGCAGTCTGCGCGGGATATCGATGCGTTTATCGCTCGGCAAATAGGCTTTATTGTGCCCATTACTGCCTTGCGTCAGTGGGTGATAGGGGCTTATTTACAGGGTGTGCCGGTAGAGCAGATGGCAAATGGCTTTGAGCAGTTAGGTTGGCTTGTCGCCTACAATGAATATATGGATACACCTGCGGGCGTTATGCCGCGCAGTATTAAGGTAACTAAGGGCAATATACAATTAAAACTGATAGTTGATCAGTGGGAAATAGAATGACTGAGCAAAAAAATTCAGACATCGGCTGGGGAATGCGTTGGCCGGCACCAGCGAAATTAAATTTAATGCTAAGAATAGTTGGGCGGCGAGAGGATGGCTACCACCTATTGCAAACTGTCTTTCAAATAATAGACATTACAGATGGTTTAATCTTTAACAGAACTGATGATAGTCGTGTGCGACTGAAAAATACCATACCGGGTGTCAGGGAGGAAGACGATTTGACGGTGCGGGCTGCTAATATTTTAAAGCAGGAAACCGGATATCAGGGTGGCGTTTGCATCGATATAGAAAAAAACCTTCCTATGGGTGGAGGTTTAGGTGGTGGAAGTTCGGATGCGGCAACTGTTTTGGTGGTATTGAACCAGCTATGGCAGTTAGAATTAACTGAGCTGCGCCTGATGGAGTTGGGTCTTGCTTTAGGTGCGGATGTACCTGTTTTTGTTAAGGGAAAAAGTACCTGGGCAGAGGGCGTCGGAGAAAAATTGACCCCGATAGATTTGCCGGATGCCTGGTTTGTGGTGGTTAAGCCGTCATGTCATGTTGATACAGGAAAAATATTTTCTGCAAATGATTTGACACGAGATAGTAAATCAATCAAAATAGCCGGCTTTAACTCAGGAGATAATCAAAATGATTGTTTGGCTGTGGTTAAAAAGCACTACATAGAAGTAGAGCGGGCTTTGGATGAGCTGGATAAATATGGGCAAGCTAGATTGACCGGAACGGGGGCATGTGTTTTTGTTCAGTTCGGTGATCAGCAGTCTGCACAATATGTGTATGATAGCTTAGTTCTAGGCAGGGAGACGTATATTGCACAAGGACTGGCTGTTTCACCTCTGCATAAGCAGATGAGTGAACTCTTTAATTTCTAAATTGGGCTGTCGCCAAGCGGTAAGGCACGGGGTTTTGATCTCCGCATACCCAGGTTCGAATCCTGGCAGCCCAGCCATTTAATCTTCCAAGAAATCAGATCGGTACTATATATAATATGAGTAGTGATACTTCAATGATGGTTTTTTCTGGAAATGCCAATCTAGAGTTGTCCAAAGGTATTGTTCGTCGTTTGAGTATGCGCCTTGGAATGGCTACGGTAGGGCGCTTCAGTGATGGAGAGGTTACGGTAGAGATTGAAGAAAACGTCAGGGATAAAGATGTTTTTGTTATTCAGCCTACATGCCGTCCTACAAATGAAAATTTGATGGAATTGTTGGTGATGATAGATGCTTTAAAGAGGGCGTCTGCATCCAGAATTACAGCGGTAATGCCTTATTATGGGTATTCGCGACAAGATAGACGTTCACGTTCGGCGCGAGTGGCAATTAGCGCTAAGCTTGTGGCCAAAATGGTGGGTGTTGCAGGGGCTGACAGAGTTTTGACGGTTGATTTGCATGCTGATCAGATACAAGGTTTTTTTGATATTCCTGTAGATAATGTTTATGCGTCGCCATTGTTATTGGGTGATGTATGGCGTCAGGGTTATAAGAATGTAATAGTTGTTTCTCCGGATGTCGGTGGTGTGGTCAGGGCGAGAGCTTTGGCGAAGCGCCTGGACGATGCGGATTTGGCAATTATTGATAAGCGTCGACCTAGGGCTAATGTGGCTGAGGTGATGCATATTATTGGTGATGTAAGTGGCAAGACTTGCGTCATGATTGATGACTTGGTTGATACAGCTGGTACGCTATGTAGCGCGGCAGCTGCATTAAAGAAGCAAGGAGCCGTTAAGGTGGTTGCTTATTGTACTCACCCTGTGTTGTCGGGTCGTGCAATTGAAAATTTAAGTAATTCGGTTCTTGATGAATTGATAGTAACAGATACTATTCCGCTAAGTGAAGAGGCGGCAGGTTTGGGAAAAATACGGCAGTTAAGTGTTGCGGATATGTTGGCTGAAACAATTAGAAGGATTGCTGTGGGTGAGTCAGTTAGTTCGCTGTATGTAGATTGATAAAGCTGTTGATTGATGATTTTAAGTTATTGTTTGTAGGGTGTGGAGATTTAGATGTCTAGCGTTTTTGAATTTGATGCTGTAAGTAGAGGAAATGCAGGTACGAGTAGTGCTAAAGCAATTCGTCGTAATGGTAATGTGCCGGCTGTAATTTATGGTGGTTCTGGTGATCCAGAATTAATTGAATTAAGCCATAATGAAGTAACAAAAAAACTGGCTAATGAGGCGGTTTATTCGCACATATTGCAGTTGAATGTTGGCGGGAAGATGCAAAATGCAATCTTAAAAGATATGCAAAGGCATCCTGCAAAAGATACGATTATTCATATGGATTTCCTGCGTATTTCCATGAATGAGAAAATTAAAGTACATGTGCCGTTGCATTTCATTAATGAAGAGACTTCGATCGGCGTTAAAGCGGGTGGGGTGGTAACTCATTCAATGGTTGAAATTGAGGTTGCGTGTTTGCCGGGTGATTTGCCTGAATATATAGAGGTTGATTTGGCGGATATCGATATAGGTGGTTCTATTCATCTGGCGGAAGTTGTTGCGCCTGAAGGCGTAGAGATTTTTGCGTTGACGCATGGTGATGATCATAATTTTCCGGTTGCTCAGATTGTGAAGGCTAGAGGTCCGGCGGAAGATGATGAGGATGCTGTAGAGGCGGCAACTGATGGCGAAGAAGGCGAGGCTGAATCAAGCGAGTGATCAAGCTTCTTGTAGGCCTGGGTAATCCAGGTCAGAAATACACAAAAACCCGGCATAATGCCGGGTTTTTGCTTTTGGATAAGCTGGCAAGAGAGATGTCGGTGGCTTTTTCTTCGCAGACGAAGTTTTTTGGTGGCCTGGCAGAGATAAAGATAGAAAAGGGTGGGGTTTATTTGTTGAAGCCACATACTTTTATGAATCGCAGTGGCCAGTCAGTTTCAGCTTTAATGAAATATTACAAGATAAAGCCTGAAGAAATTCTGGTGGTGCATGATGAGCTGGATTTTGATGTTGGAGTGTTGAAGCTGAAGGTCGGTGGGGGGCATGGGGGGCATAATGGACTTAGGGATATTATTGCTAGCCTAGGCGTTAAGGATTTTAAGCGCTTGCGTGTCGGTATAGGTCGGCCGAATCCGGGGAAGCAGGTAGTAGATTATGTTTTATCTGACTTTTCTAAGAATGACTTGCAGCATATTGAAGAGTTATATGCTGATTTTTTTTATTGCTTACCTTTGTTGCAGGGTGGTGACTTTGAGGGGGCAATGCAGAAATTACATTCTGCATAAAAAGCATAAAAAATATTGACAAAATAAAACATCCATTACATAATACTCGTTCTGAATGGAGGGGTTCCCGAGCGGCCAAAGGGATCAGACTGTAAATCTGACGGCTCAGCCTTCGGAGGTTCGAATCCTCCCCCCTCCACCATTCAGAAAAGAATTTAGCGGGTGTAGTTCAATGGTAGAACTCCAGCCTTCCAAGCTGATTACGTGGGTTCGATTCCCATCACCCGCTCCAAGAAAAATTAAGCCCATATAGCTCAGCGGTAGAGCACTTCCTTGGTAAGGAAGAGGTCACCGGTTCAAGTCCAGTTATGGGCTCCATTTATACTGATTGTTGCAAACATTTAATTAAGGTCTTTGAGAGATGGCTAAAGAAAAATTTGAACGTAATAAACCACACGTAAACGTCGGCACGATTGGTCACGTTGATCACGGTAAAACAACACTGACTGCTGCGCTTACAAAAGTGATGGCGGAGAAATTGGGTGGAGAAGTCAAGGCATTTGATCAAATTGATAATGCACCTGAAGAGCGTGAGCGTGGAATTACAATTGCAACATCGCACGTAGAGTACGAATCAGTAAACCGTCACTACGCACATGTAGATTGTCCAGGTCACGCGGATTATGTAAAAAACATGATTACCGGTGCGGCGCAAATGGATGGTGCTATTCTGGTGTGTGGCGCGACAGATGGTCCTATGCCGCAAACAAGAGAGCATATCCTGTTATCAAGACAGGTAGGTGTTCCTTATATCGTAGTGTTCCTAAATAAAGCTGACCTGCTTGCAGAAGATTGTGGTGGCGTGGGAACTGAAGAATATTTAGAAATGCTGGAATTGGTGGAAATGGAAATTCGCGAAATTCTAGACCAATACGAATTCCCTGGTGATGATACGCCCATCATTGTTGGTTCTGCATTAAAAGGCCTGGAAGGTGACACTAGTGATTTGGGTGTGCCATCTATCGTCAAGCTAGTAGAAGCTTTAGATAGTTATATACCCGAGCCAGAGAGAGCGATAGAAGGTGCTTTCCTGATGCCAATTGAAGATGTATTTTCAATCTCGGGTCGTGGAACCGTAGTAACAGGGCGTATTGAGCGTGGTGTTGTCAAGGTTGGCGAAGAAATTGAAATCGTTGGTATCAAGGATACGACTAAAACGACTTGTACCGGTGTGGAGATGTTCCGCAAACTGCTTGATCAGGGGCAGGCGGGTGACAACGTAGGTATCTTGTTAAGAGGAACCAAGCGTGAAGACGTTGAGCGTGGTCAGGTATTGGCGCATGTAGGAACGATTACGCCGCATACAAGATTTTCTGCTGAAATATATGTGCTTGCAAAAGATGAAGGTGGTCGTCATACGCCATTCTTTAACGGTTACCGTCCGCAGTTCTATTTCAGAACAACCGATGTAACCGGCGCAGTTGAATTGCCAGCAGGAACAGAAATGGTCATGCCTGGCGATAACGTATCCGTAGAAGTAACCTTGATCGCGCCGATTGCGATGGAAGAAGGGTTGCGTTTTGCGATTCGTGAAGGTGGTCGTACGGTTGGGGCGGGTGTTGTTGCAAAAGTTATTGAGTAATGACTTTAGTTGAAGTATAATTGCTCGTTGTTTTAAAGTTTATGCGTGTAGGTCAGTGGCTCAATTGGTAGAGCAGCGGTCTCCAAAACCGCAGGTTGTGGGTTCGAGTCCCTCCTGGCCTGCCAACTCGCATTAAACATTATTTAATTTTCAAGAAGTTCTCAAATAAATTCCATTTCATGAATAGTCAGGCAAAGGAAGTGACATCTAGTATTGATGTGCTTAAGTATGTTTTGTCTCTTGTGCTGATTAGTGCAGGTGTCGTTGCTTTTTACCAGTTCTCAGGTTACTCGCAGTTATATCGAGTGCTGGGCATGGTTGCGGTCGTTATTGTTGCATTGACAATTATGCTGACGACAGCATTAGGGCATCATTCCTGGGCGTTTGCACAGGAAGCGAGGCAGGAAGTCAGGAAAGTGGTTTGGCCTACGCGCCAGGAAACCATGCAAACAACGCTAATGGTATTTGCCATGGTATTAATCGTTGGGTTTATTATCTGGCTCTTAGATACTTTTTTGTTCTGGGCGATAACGTCTCTGACAGCTTAAAGAGGTTAAAGGATGGCGATACGCTGGTATGTTGTTCATGCATATTCAAATTACGAAAAGAAAGTAAAGCAATCTCTGGAAGAAAAAATTGAAAGAGAAGGTTTAAGCGAGTATTTCGGGAAAATTCTTGTACCGACCGAAGAAGTGGTTGAGATGAGAATGGGGCAGCAAAGAAAGAGTGAGAGAAAATTCTTTCCTGGGTATGTTCTAGTGCAGATGGAGTTGACTGATGAAACATGGCATCTGGTTAAAGATGAGTCAAGAGTTTTAGGCTTTATTGGTGGTACATCTGAACGACCTGCACCTATTTCTGAGCAGGAAGCTGAGAGAATATTAAATAGGGTTGAAGAAGGCGTTAATAAGCCCAGGCCTAAGGTTTTATTTGAAGTGGGCGAGGTTGTACGTGTCAATGATGGGCCCTTTAAAGACTTTAATGGCGAAATCGAAGAAATTAATTACGAAAAAAACAAATTGCGCATTTCAGTTTTAATCTTTGGAAGATCTACTTCAGTCGAGCTTGGGTTTGATGAAGTAGAAAAAGCTTAAACAAATCATCAGGTAGTACAGAATAACGGTCCTCATCAATCGATGGGGATTTTTTATCTATGGGGAGCTGAAAAGCGCTAGTACCCAATCAGGAGTATAAAATGGCTAAAGAAGTCACAGCATATATTAAGCTGCAAGTAAAAGCGGGTGAAGCAAATCCTAGCCCACCAGTTGGTCCAGCTCTGGGTCAGCACGGTGTTAACATTATGGAGTTTTGTAAGGCATTTAATGCAAAAACTTCAGATGTAGAAAAAGGCTTACCCATTCCAGTCGTTATTTCTGTTTACAGTGATAGAAGCTTCACCTTTATTACTAAAACACCGCCTGCATCAATTTTGTTGAAAAAAGCAGCGGGTATTACTTCGGGAAGTAGCAATCCAAATACGATTAAGGTTGGTACGGTTACACGTGCACAGCTTGAAGAAATTGCAAAGACTAAAATGGAAGATCTGAATGCAACAGATATGGATTCTGCTGTGAAAATTATTGCTGGCAGTGCGCGTAGCATGGGCCTTGATGTGGAAGGTTTATAATGGCTAAGTTATCTAAAAGAGCAAAAATTACTCAAGAAAAAATAGATCCAGAGCGCCAATATCCTTTTGCCGAAGCAGTAGCAGTGTTAAAAGAATTAGCGACGTCTAAATTTGCTGAATCTGTGGATGTCAGTGTTAATTTAGGTATTGATGCAAGAAAATCAGATCAAAATGTCAGAGGGGCAACTTTATTGCCTAAGGGCTCAGGTAAAACAGTGAGAGTTGCAGTTTTTACTCAGGGACCTAATGCTGATGCTGCGAAAGAAGCGGGTGCAGATATTGTAGGTATGGATGATCTTGCTGCAGATGTGAAAAAAGGCAAAATGGACTTTGATGTTGTTATTGCATCTCCTGATGCAATGCGGGTTGTTGGTCAATTAGGTCAAGTGTTAGGCCCAAGAGGTTTAATGCCGAACCCTAAGGTTGGCACAGTAACACCAGATGTTGCAACTGCGGTTAAAAATGCAAAAGCGGGTCAGGCACGTTACCGTACCGATAAAGCAGGTATCGTTCATTGTTCAATCGGTAAGATTGAATTTAGTGCTGGCGATATTGAGGAAAACTTGCAGGCATTGCTTGCAGACCTGGTTAAAGCAAAACCTAGTGCAGCTAAAGGTATTTATCTAAAGAAAATCAGCTTATCTACTACGATGGGCCCTGGTGTTACTTTAGATCAATCTAGCTTGTCGCTATAGGGTTTGTACTCTAGTCATTTCTGGCTCGAGTAGACAGAGAGATGGTGCAACTCGTTGCATTTAAATCTGCACAGAAAATCTCAAAAAATAGTGTGCGACAGATTCTTTAGTCGCGGTACTTGTTACAAAATATAAAGAATTTTTGGTTGCCAGTTTTGTTGGTAGCCATCAAAGACCGTAGGTGCCTGGCTTAAATTTAATCAGCCTACGTAGATGGGAGCTGAAACTGGGAAACTGGTGAAAGAAGCCCGTTGGGTGCATCTCTTAGAGGTGTGGTGTGTAAACCTGATGAAAATCAGTAATAACGGAGAAAGTTGTGGCCTTAGCATTAGATGGCAAAAAAGCTGTCGTTGATGAAGTTGCTCCCTATGCAGCTAAAGCGCATTCGGCTGTTGCAGCTGAATATCGTGGGCTGACAGTAACTGAATTAACTCAGTTACGAACAGTTGCACGAGAAACAGGCGTTTATTTGCGTGTGGTAAAAAATACATTGGCTAAACGAGCAATCGCTGGAACTCAATTTGAATGTATGCAGGAAAAAATGGTTGGACCATTAATACTTGCATTTTCAATGGAAGATCCTGGCTCTGCCGGTCGTTTAATCAATGACTTTGCTAAAACCAATAATAAGCTTATTGCTAGAATTGTGTCTATCGATGGACAAGCATACGATGGCTCGGAATTAGCGCGGTTAGCTAGTCTACCAACACGTGATCAAGGTATTAGCTTGGTGATGGCGTTAATGTTGGCTCCTGTAGAGAAGTTAGCACGTACTTTATTAGCTCTTAAAGAGCATAAAGATGGCGGCGAAGCAACGACAGAAAGCGTAGCAGAAGCAGTAGCAGAGTAAGCTTTATAACCAGTTTTAAACCAATTATTTAGAGGAACAAACAATGGCAATCTCACAAGAAGATATCTTGGAAGCAGTATCGAACATGACTGTTATGGAAATCGTTGACTTAATTTCAGCGATGGAAGAAAAATTTGGCGTTTCAGCAGCTGCAGTTGCAGCAGCTCCAGCAGCTGGCGGTGACGCTGGTGCAGCAGAAGAGCAAACTGAATTTGACGTAGTCATGGAATCTTTTGGTGCTAACAAAGTTTCTGCAATTAAAGCAGTACGTGGTATCACAGGGTTAGGCTTGAAAGAAGCAAAGGGTGCTGTTGAAAGTTGCCCAGTTACGTTGAAAGAAGGTGTAAGCAAAGAAGAAGCTGAAGAAGTTAAAGCTACTTTAGAGGCAGCTGGTGCTACGGTCGAAATTAAATAATTTTGACAAAATATCATAGGCAGTAATGCCTGTAATATGGGCTGGTGATTACTTAAAAGTGGTCACCGGCCTTTTACTGTTTTAATGCCCCGAATTCAGAAACCTACTCTCGACAAAGGATAAGGAAGTAATATGGCCTACACTTTTACTGAAAAAAAACGCCTAAGAAATAATTTTGGAAAAGCAAATGAAGTTCTAGACGTTCCTTATTTGCTGGAAACGCAAATCAAATCTTATGCCGGGTTTTTACAAACCGGAATAAAACCAGCAAAAAGAAAAGATGTTGGGCTGCATGCGGCTTTTTCCAGCGTATTCCCTATTCATAGTCATTCTGGCTATGCTGTTCTTGAGTATGTTAAATACCGCTTAGGTGAGCCCGTTTTTGATGTGCGTGAATGTCAACAACGTGGTGCCACTTATGCGGCGCCGTTACGTGTAATCGCGCGCCTGGTTATTTATGATAAGGAAGCACCAGGCAGTACCAAAGTTGTCAAGGATATCAGAGAGCAAGAAGTTTACATGGGTGAATTACCCTTAATGACAGAGAATGGAACCTTTGTTATTAATGGAACTGAGCGTGTTATTGTTTCTCAGTTACACCGAAGCCCAGGCGTGTTTTTTGATCATGATAAAGGTAAAACGCATTCTTCTGGTAAATTATTACTGAATGCCCGTGTTATTCCGTATCGTGGCTCATGGTTAGATTTTGAATTCGATCATAAAGATTGCGTTTTTGTCAGAATAGATCGTCGTCGTAAAATTCCGGCCACTATTCTTTTGCGTGCTTTGGGTTATGGAAATGAAGAGATGATCGACATCTTCTTCGAAACAAATAAGATTTCTATCAGTGCCGAAAAGATCTTACTGGACTTAATTCCGGAGAGATTAAAAGGTGAAATTGCCACTTTCGATCTCAAATTCGATGGCAAAGTACTGGTAGAAGAGGGACGACGCATTACTGCCAAGCATATCAAGCAGATGCAAAAAGATAAAATCAAGGAACTGGAAATTCCTAAAGAATATTTATACGGAAATATTTTAGCGAATAATATTATTGATGAGTCTACTGGTGAGTTAGTGGCTAATGTCAATGATGAAATTACTGAAGAGCTATTAGATAAGTTAATAGCTGAAGGTGTTAGTGAGATTAATACCTTGTATGTAAATGACCTGGATCGTGGTCCTTATATCTCTTCAGCGATGAGAATCGATAATACGACTAATCGCCTGGAAGCATTGATTGAGATTTATCGCATGATGCGACCTGGAGAGCCGCCCACTAAAGACTCTGCAGAGAACTTGTTTAATAACCTGTTTTTTACTGAAGACAGATATGATTTATCAGCCGTAGGGCGGATGAAATTTAATCGTCGACTAGGCATTCCTGATGGTGAAGGCGAAGGTACATTAAGTAAAGAAGATATTATTAATGTATTGAAAGAATTAATCAATATCAGAAATGGTAATGGTGTCGTTGATGATATTGACCATTTAGGTAACCGTCGTGTTAGATCGGTTGGCGAAATGATTGAAAATCAGTTTCGAGTGGGCTTGGTTCGTGTAGAGCGGGCGGTAAGAGAGCGTTTAACACTTGCTGATTCTGAAGGCTTGATGCCGCAGGAAATTATCAATGCCAAACCTGTTTCTGCTGCTGTAAAAGAGTTTTTTGGTTCTAGTCAGTTATCACAGTTTATGGATCAGAATAATCCATTATCTCAGGTAACGCATAAACGTCGTGTTTCAGCATTGGGGCCGGGTGGTCTAGCGAGAGAGAGAGCTGGTTTTGAAGTTCGTGATGTACATACTACTCACTACGGTCGTGTGTGTCCTATTGAAACGCCTGAGGGGCCAAATATTGGCCTGATTAACTCATTAGCTGTTTATGCACGTACTAATGAATATGGGTTTCTCGAAACACCGTATCGTAAAGTTGAAAAAGGCGTAGTGACTGATCAGGTTGATTATTTATCTGCAATTGGTGAGGGTAACTTTGTTATTGCCCAGGCCAGTGTGCCTGTAGATGACAGTGGCAGATTGGTCGAGGGCTTGGTATCTTGTCGTTATAAAGATGAGTTCACTCTGGTTTCCTCCGCTGATGTGGATTATATGGATGTATCGGCTAAACAGATTGTGTCTGTTGCGGCTTCAATTGTGCCATTTCTAGAGCATGATGATGCTAACAGAGCCTTGATGGGATCGAACATGCAGCGTCAGGCTGTTCCTGTACTTAAGGCTGAAAAGCCAATCGTTGGAACAGGTATGGAGCGTACCGTTGCTAAAGATTCTGGAGTCACGGTAGTTGCCAGACGAGGTGGCGTGATTGTCAGTGTGGATGCCAGCCGAATCGTAGTGCGAGTTAATGATACTGAAACAGAGTCTGCAGAAACCGGGGTAGATATTTACAACCTGATTAAATATGTTCGTTCTAACCAGAATACCTGTATTAATCAAAAGCCATTAGTTAAACCAGGCGATTCTGTTGCTGCTGGAGATATCATGGCAGATGGGCCTTCTACAGATATGGGGGAATTAGCATTAGGTCAAAATATGTTAATCGCCTTTATGCCGTGGAATGGTTATAACTTTGAAGATTCTATTTTAGTTTCTGAGCGAGTGGTCAAAGAAGACCGCTTTACGTCAATTCATATTGAAGAAAAGACGTGTATCGCTCGTGATACTAAGCATAGCCCGGAAGAAATTACTGCGGATATTCCCAATGTCAGTGAAGAAGCACTTTCCAAGCTTGATGATTCAGGCATAGTCTATGTCGGAGCAGAAGTTAAGGGGGGTGATATTCTGGTGGGTAAGGTTACTCCAAAAGGAGAGTCGCAACTTACGCCAGAAGAAAAGTTACTGAGAGCTATATTTGGAGAAAAAGCGGCGGATGTTAAAGATACGTCTCTAAGAGTTCCGGGTAGTATCCGCGCCACAGTTATTGATGTACAAATTTTTACCCGTGATGGAGTAGAAAAGGATAAACGTGCGCTAGCGAATGAAGCGTCTGCAGTTAAGAGTTACCGCAAAGATTTAAATGATCAGTTGGCGATTGTAGAAAAAGACATTTATCAGCGAACTGCAAACATCCTTATTGGTGAGAAAGCATTGTCCGGGCCGAATAGCCTGAAATCTTCTACACTGATCACTCAGGATTACTTAGATGCTGTTAAGCGATCTGAATGGTCTAACATCAAAATGGAAAACGAAGAGCTTAATGTACAGCTTGAAGGGCTGGATGCACAGATAACTAAATTACGTAAAGAATTTGATGAAAGGTTCGAAGTCAAGCGTAAGAAAATCACGATGGGTGATGATCTGGCACCGGGCGTATTGAAAATGGTTAAAGTATATTTAGCGGTTAAAAAACGCATACAGCCAGGTGATAAAATGGCGGGGCGACATGGAAATAAAGGGGTTATCTCGCGCATAAATCCTATTGAAGATATGCCTTATCTTGCTGATGGAACGCCGATTGATATCGTACTAAACCCTCTAGGGGTGCCTTCTCGAATGAATGTCGGGCAGGTGCTTGAGACGCATTTAGGTTGGGCAGCAAAAGGTTTGGGTGTAAAAATTGGCAAAATGCTTGAAGCCAAGGCCGCGGTCACAGAAATAAGGAGCTATTTAGACAAAATCTATAATAGCAGTGGTCAGAAGGAAGATCTGGAATCTTTTTCTGATGCGGAAATTATCGAAATGTCACAAAACCTGGTGGCTGGTGTACCTATGGCATCACCCGTGTTTGATGGCGCGAGTGAAGATGAGATTCGCTATATGCTATCTTTGGCTGAATTACCGGAAAGCGGTCAGACAACTTTATATGACGGCTTAACAGGTGAAGCATTTGAACGCGATATTACCGTCGGTTATATGCATATGTTGAAACTGAATCACTTGGTGGATGACAAGATGCATGCACGTTCAACAGGGCCATATAGTCTTGTGACACAGCAGCCATTAGGTGGTAAAGCACAGTTTGGAGGTCAGCGTTTTGGTGAAATGGAAGTATGGGCGCTAGAAGCATATGGTGCTGCTTATACATTACAGGAAATGTTAACGGTTAAATCTGATGATGTAACGGGTCGTACGCGCATGTATAAAAATATTGTTGATGGAAATCATCAAATGGAACCAGGCATGCCTGAGTCATTTAATGTATTGCTTAAAGAAATTCGCTCCCTAGCTATTAATATTGAAGTGCAATAAGTAAACACTTTTGAAAATAGTTACTAGCTAATGAGTTCTGGTTCAGCCAGATTACACACAAAGGGGATAAGCTCTTGAAAGATTTATTAAATTTCTTAAAACGTCAAAATAGAACAATTGATTTTGATGAAATTAGCATAGGCTTGGCGTCACCAAACCAGATTAGATCCTGGTCATATGGTGAGGTTAAGAAGCCGGAAACAATTAATTACCGTACCTTTAAACCCGAGCGTGATGGGCTTTTCTGTGCGAAAATTTTTGGCCCGGTGAGTGATTACGAGTGTTTATGTGGTAAGTACAAGCGTCTAAAACACCGTGGTGTGATTTGTGAAAAATGTGGCGTTGAAGTTACTTTGTCCAAAGTTCGCCGTGAGCGTATGGGGCATATCGAGCTTGCCAGCCCGGTAGCACACATCTGGTTTTTAAAATCCTTACCCTCAAGGATTGCACTGTTGTTAGATATGACACTGCGTGAAATTGAGCGTGTATTGTATTTTGAATCATTTGTAGTACTTGAAGAAGGTATGACGCCTTTGGAAAGGAAAAAGCTGTTAACCGATGATGAATATTTAGATGCTTTTGAAGAGCATGGTGATGAGTTTGTGGCCAAAATGGGTGCAGAAGCTATCTATGCGCTGTTAAAAACTATTGATGTTAAGGCTGAAGTTGATCAGCTAAGAGAAGAAATTAACAGTACAAACTCTGAAACCAAGATTAAAAAATTCTCCAAGCGCTTAAAAGTTCTTGAGTCGCTTTTAGGTTCTTCTAACCGTCCAGAATGGATGGTAATGAATGTACTGCCTGTATTGCCACCTGAATTACGTCCGTTGGTACCCTTGGATGGTGGGCGTTTTGCAACTTCGGATCTGAATGATTTATATAGACGTGTTATTAACAGAAATAACCGTTTGCATCGCCTACTGGATTTAAGCGCCCCTGACATCATTATTCGTAATGAAAAAAGGATGTTGCAAGAATCGGTTGATGCCCTGTTAGATAACGGTCGCCGTGGTAGAGCTATTACAGGAACTAATAGGCGTCCATTAAAATCACTTGCCGATATGATTAAAGGTAAGCAGGGGCGTTTTAGACAAAATCTATTAGGTAAGCGAGTCGATTATTCTGGTCGGTCAGTTATTGTGGTCGGGCCTACATTGAAATTACATCAGTGTGGCTTGCCTAAGAAAATGGCTCTGGAGCTTTTTAAGCCATTTATCTTTAGTAAGTTACAGTTACGTGGTTTAGCGACAACGATTAAGGCTGCCAAGAAACTGGTGGAAAGTGAAGGCGTTGAAGTCTGGGATATTCTTGAAGAAGTTATTCATGAGCATCCAATACTACTGAACCGTGCGCCGACATTACATAGATTGGGAATTCAGGCTTTCGAGCCAACCCTGATTGAAGGTAAGGCGATCAATCTTCATCCGCTGGTATGTAGCGCATTTAATGCCGACTTTGATGGCGATCAGATGGCGGTACATATTCCGTTGTCAATTGAAGCGCAGTTGGAAGCAAGAATCTTGATGGTGGCGACTAATAATATTCTGTCGCCAGCTAATGGAGAGCCTATTATTAATCCATCTCAGGATGTGGTATTAGGACTTTACTATATCAGTCGTGAAAAGCTTAAGGCTAAAGGTGATGGTTCAGCTTTTTTTGATATTAATGAAGTCAAAAGAGCACTAGATGCCAAAGTAGTTGAGTTGCAATCAAAAGTTCAGGTAAGAATAACTGAAAGAATAAGCAATGAAGGTGGCGAGCCCGAGTATAAAACCACGCGGTTTGAAACAACGGTTGGTCGGGTTTTAATCTGGGAGATTGTGCCTGAAGGTATGCCGTTTGAAATCGTCAACTGTGATATGACCAAGAAAAATATATCACGGCTGCTCGATTATAGTTATCGTCACTTAGGTAATAAAGACACGGTAATACTGGCTGACCAGATTATGTATCTGGGTTTTAAATATGCAACACGTTCAGGTATTTCTTTTGGTATCAATGACATGGAGATTCCGAAAGAAAAAGTAAGTATCCTTGCGGAAGCGGAGCGGGAAGTTATTGAAATTCAGGAGCAATACTCTTCTGGTTTGGTAACCGATGGTGAGCGCTATAATAAAGTTGTTGATATCTGGTCACATGCAAACGAAAAAGTGGCCAAAGTAATGATGGATGGTTTAGGTACAGATAAAGTCGAAGACGATGATGGTACTATCTTAGAGCAAAAGTCATTTAACTCAATCTTTATGATGGCTGAGTCTGGGGCGCGGGGTTCTGCAGCACAGATCAGGCAGCTTGCAGGTATGCGTGGTTTAATGGCAAAACCAGATGGCTCTATTATCGAAACTCCGATTACAGCGAACTTCCGTGAAGGGCTGGATGTACTACAGTACTTTATTTCTACACACGGCGCGCGTAAAGGTTTAGCTGATACGGCTCTTAAAACTGCTAACTCTGGATATTTAACCCGTCGTTTAGTGGATGTGGCGCAGGATCTTGTGATTAATGGTGTAGATTGCGGCACAGCTAACGGCATGTTAATGGCTCCGATTATCGAAGGTGGTGACGTTGTTGAACCATTGGCGGAGCGAGTATTAGGCCGAGTGGTTATTGGTGATGTATTGAGTGTAGGAACCGAGGAAGTGCTGGTAGAGGATGGCACAATGCTGGATGAGCATTTAGTGTCTGTACTTGAGCAACATAGTATTGATGATGTCTATGTGCGTTCAATTATTACCTGTGATAACCGTCATGGCGTCTGTGCTAAATGTTATGGGCGTGATCTGGGGCGTGGGCATATGGTCAATAGCGGCGAAGCTGTTGGTGTTATTGCGGCACAATCAATTGGTGAGCCGGGTACACAGCTTACCATGAGGACTTTTCATATCGGTGGAGCCGCATCACGTCAAGTTGCCATTAGTAATGTTCAGGTTAAATCTAAAGGACTTGTGAAATTACATAACCTAAAAACCGTAGAAAATCGTGTTGGTAACTTAGTTGCCGTATCGAGATCAGGTGAAGTCGGTGTAATGGATGAGTATGGACGTGAAAAAGAGAAATATAAAATCCCGTATGGTGCTGAATTAACTTGTAAAGATGGTGGTTCAGTAGACACGGGCGATATTGTTGTAACTTGGGATCCACACGTACATCCTGTCGTTACAGAAGTTGCTGGTATCGTTGAGTTAGTTGATTTTGAGCCAGGCTTGTCAATTCAGGAAGTGTCTGATGAGGTTACCGGAGTAAGTTCAATTACGGTACTAGATCCTAAGCAGCGTGTCAGTGCCGGTAAAGATTTGCGTCCGTTAGTTAAGCTGATCACTGCGGATGGCGAGAGTGTTATGTTGCCAAATACTGATCTAGCTGCGCAGTATGTTTTACCCGCAGGTTCAATTTTGGGAGTAAAAGATGGTGTGGAGGTTCAGGTGGGAGATGTGCTGGGAAGAATTCCTCAGGAGTCAAGTAAAACGCGTGATATTACAGGGGGTTTACCACGGGTAGCAGATTTATTTGAAGCAAGAAAAACCAAAGATCCTGCAATTTTAGCTGAGGCGACTGGTGCTATTGCCTTTGGTAAAGAAACTAAAGGCAAGCAGCGTATTATTATTACTGATTCGGAAGGTGAGCAGTACGAAACACTAGTACCTAAGTGGCGACATATTACGGTATTTGAGGGTGAATTTGTAGATAAAGGTGAAACGATTGCTGAGGGTGAATTAACACCACATGACATTCTACGTCTACGCGGGGTAACGGAGTTGACAACCTACCTGGTTAAAGAAATACAGGATGTTTACCGTCTGCAAGGTGTGAAAATTAACGATAAGCATATCGAGGCGATTATTCGCCAGATGTTGCGTAAAGTTGAAATTACAGCTTCAGGAGACAGCGCATATACTAAAGGTGATCAGGTTGAAAAAGTTGCTGTTAAAGAAATTAATGACAAACTTGAAGCGGAAGGGAAAATTCCAGCCAGCTATGATCCTATGTTATTAGGTATTACCAAGGCGTCTTTGGCGACGGAATCATTTGTTTCAGCAGCGTCTTTCCAGGAAACGACGAGAGTATTAACTGATGCTGCGGTACGTGGCTTGAAAGATCAGCTATATGGACTAAAAGAAAATGTAATTGTTGGGCGCTTAATTCCGGCAGGTACAGGTTTGGCATTCCATGAGGCAAGAAGAAAGCGTAAAGAAGCGAAAGTTGAATCAGTAAATACGCCTGAGGAAGCTAAAGCGATAGAAGTTGTTGATGCTGAAGAGGCGCTTAAGCAGGCTTTGAATGCTGAATAACAAGAAATAGTTGACTTTAGAAGGGCGGGATAATAAAATGTCCTGCTCATTAGAGTTATTGTAAATAATTAAGTGTATTTTATGCACAGGCAAATAATGCAAGACGGAGTAATTTAATTTATGGCTACTGTTAACCAGTTGGTTCGTAAGCCGCGCACAAGAAAAGTAGAAAAAAGTAATGTGCCAGCGCTTGAGGCTTGTCCTCAAAGACGTGGTGTTTGTACGCGTGTGTATACCACTACACCAAAAAAACCAAATTCAGCATTACGTAAAGTAGCGCGGGTAAGGCTTACTAGCGGAGCAGAAGTTAGTAGTTATATTGGCGGTGAAGGGCATAACCTGCAAGAACACTCGGTTGTTCTAATTCGTGGGGGAAGGGTGAAGGATTTACCTGGTGTGCGCTATCACGTTGTGCGCGGAAGTCTGGATACTTCTGGTGTAGATAGTCGTAGATGTGGCCGTTCTAAATACGGTACAAAAAAGCCTAAGAGCTAGGCTGTAAAAAACTAAAATTTAAGAACAATTGTTGGTGATATAAATGTCAAGAAGAAGAGCGGCGATAAAACGTACAGTTTTACCAGACCCAAGATATAGTAGCGTTGTCCTAACCAAATTTATGAATATGGTGATGGTTGACGGGAAGAAATCAGTAGCAGAAAAAATTGTCTATGGTGCATTTGAGACTGTTGAAGCTAAAGGTCATGCAGATCCATTAGAGGTTTTTACTAAAGCACTAGAGAATATTCAGCCTCGCGTGGAAGTGAAGTCAAGACGAGTCGGTGGTGCAACTTATCAGGTGCCTATTGAAGTTAGACCAAGCCGTCGAATAGCATTGGCTATGCGTTGGATGATTGAAGCGTCACGTAAGCGAAATGAAAAAACCATGCCGTTAAAATTGGCAGGCGAAATGATGGATGCAGTGGAAGGTCGTGGTTCTGCAGCTAAGAAACGCGAAGATACGCATAGAATGGCCGAAGCGAATAAAGCTTTCTCGCATTATCGCTGGTAGTATTTTAGGTTTTTTGACGTGGCACGTGTAACGCCGATAGAGAAATATCGGAATATTGGCATTATGGCTCATATCGATGCGGGTAAAACCACAACGACAGAGCGTATTTTGTACTATACAGGTGTCTCGCATAAGATCGGTGAAGTTCATGACGGTTCGGCTGTTATGGATTGGATGGAGCAAGAGCAGGAAAGAGGTATTACCATTACCTCAGCAGCAACTACCTGTTTTTGGGCTGGCATGGAAAGTCAATATGATAAGCATCGTATCAATATTATTGATACGCCAGGACATGTAGATTTCACCATTGAAGTTGAACGCTCGTTAAGGGTTCTTGATGGTGCTGTTGCCGTGTTTTGTGCTGTAGGCGGTGTTGAGCCGCAGTCAGAAACGGTCTGGCGACAAGCTGATAAATATGAGGTGCCGAGAATTGTTTTCATCAATAAGATGGATCGTTCTGGTGCTGATTACTTTAGAGTGATTGAACAAATCAAAGCTCGCCTGGGCGGAAATCCAGTGCTTATGCAAATCCCTGTGGGGTCGGAAGATGGCTTTGTCGGGATTGTCGACTTGCTAGAGATGCAAGCTATCTATTGGCAAGAAGACAACATGGGGATGACGTTCAATAAAGAATCGATACCCACTGAATTATTAAGTCAGGCTGAAGAATGGCGTGAAAAACTGGTTGAAGCTGCAGCAGAGGCAAATGATGAGTTGATGGAAAAATACCTGGAAGATGGTAAATTATCTGTTGATGAATGTAAGCTAGGTCTCAGGTTAAGGACGGTTAGTAGTGAGATATCGCCGGTATATTGCGGTTCGGCTTTTAAAAATAAAGGTGTGCAAGCCCTGTTAGATGGCGTGCTGTATTTTTTACCTTCTCCGTTAGATGTAAAAGCAATTGTGGGTGAATTAAAAGACGGTAGTTATGCTGAAAGGCATGCGTCGGATGATGAGCCTTTCGCTGCGTTGGCGTTTAAAATAGCAACCGAACCTTTTGTGGGTTCATTAACCTTTATTAGGGTTTATTCGGGCGTACTTGCATCGGGCAGTGTTGTATATAACGTACTAAAGGGTAAGCGCGAACGCGTGGGTAGGTTATTACAAATGCATGCTAATAGTCGGGAGGATGTTTCCGAGGTTAGAGCAGGAGATATTGCGGCAGCGGTAGGTTTTAAAGATGTAACAACGGGTGAAAGTTTGTGCGCAGAAAATGCACAGATTATTCTGGAAAAAATGGATTTTCCGGAGCCAGTTATTTCCATTGCTGTTGAGGCGCGCACCAAAGTAGATCAGGATAAGATGGCTGAATCCTTAGGTCGTTTGATGAAAGAAGATCCTTCTTTTCATGTGATGACGGATGAGGAGTCTGGCCAGGTTATTATCTCGGGGATGGGTGAATTGCATCTGGAGATTTTAGTAGATCGTATGCGTAGAGAATTTGCAGTCAATCTAAATGTTGGAGCGCCTCAGGTTTCTTATCGAGAAACAATTAAGCAGGTGGTTCAGCAAGAAGGAAAGTTTATTCGCCAGACTGGCGGAAAAGGACAATATGGACATGTAATAATTAAGCTAGAGCCCATGGAATTAGGTTCTGGCTATTCTTTTTTCAGCGAAGTGGCGGGTGGCACGGTTCCTAAGGAGTTTATCCCGGCGGTTGATAAGGGAATACAAGAGCAAATGAAAAATGGCGTCTTGGCGGGGTATCCTGTTGTGGACGTAAAGGTGACCTTGCTGGATGGTTCTTACCATGATGTGGACTCAAATGAGATGGCTTTTTCCATTGCCGGGTCTATGGCTTTTAGGGATGGTACAAAACAGGCTAAGCCAGTTTTGCTCGAGCCAATTATGAAAGTAGAGATCGTGACTCCCGAAGAATATATGGGAGATGTGGTAGGAGATGTGAATAGGCGTAGAGGTATAGTTCTAGGGATGGAAGATACGTCAATAGGTAAGACAATTAACTGCGAAGTGCCGTTAGCTGAAATGTTTGGTTATGCAACTGACCTGCGTTCGGCAACTCAAGGGCGTGCTACTTACAGTATGCAATTTGAAAAATATAATGAGACGCCTGCGAAAATTGCAGATGCAATTATACAAAAAACTTCATAAGAATTGATATTTAAAAAAGGTATTGGCTAATGGCTAAAGAAAAATTTGAACGTAATAAACCACACGTAAACGTCGGCACGATTGGTCACGTTGATCACGGTAAAACAACACTGACTGCTGCGCTTACAAAAGTGATGGCGGAGAAATTGGGTGGAGAAGTCAAGGCATTTGATCAAATTGATAATGCACCTGAAGAGCGTGAGCGTGGAATTACCATTGCAACATCGCATGTAGAGTACGAATCAGAAAACCGTCACTACGCACATGTAGATTGTCCAGGTCACGCGGATTATGTGAAAAACATGATTACCGGTGCGGCGCAAATGGATGGTGCTATTCTGGTGTGTGGCGCGACAGATGGTCCTATGCCACAAACAAGAGAGCATATCCTGTTATCAAGACAGGTGGGTGTTCCTTATATCGTAGTGTTCCTGAATAAAGCTGACCTGCTTGCAGAAGATTGTGGTGGCGTGGGAACTGAAGAATATTTAGAAATGCTGGAATTGGTGGAAATGGAAATTCGCGAAATTCTAGACCAATACGAATTCCCGGGTGATGATACGCCCATCATTGTTGGTTCTGCCTTAAAAGGTCTTGAAGGTGACACTAGTGATTTGGGTGTGCCATCTATTGAAAGGCTAGTAGATGCTTTAGATAGTTATATTCCCGAGCCAGAGAGAGCAACGGAAGGTGCTTTCCTGATGCCGATTGAAGATGTGTTTTCAATTTCGGGTCGTGGAACCGTAGTAACAGGGCGTATTGAGCGTGGTGTTGTCAAGGTTGGCGAAGAAATTGAAATTGTTGGTATCAAAGATACAACTAAAACGACTTGTACCGGCGTGGAGATGTTCCGCAAACTGCTTGATCAGGGGCAGGCGGGTGACAACGTAGGTATCTTGTTAAGAGGAACCAAGCGTGAAGACGTTGAGCGTGGTCAGGTATTAGCGCATGTGGGGACAATTACGCCGCATACAAAATTCTCGGCTGAAATATATGTGCTTGCAAAGGATGAAGGGGGTCGTCATACACCATTCTTCAATGGCTATCGTCCGCAGTTCTATTTCAGAACAACCGATGTAACCGGCGCAGTTGAATTGCCAGCAGGAACAGAAATGGTGATGCCTGGCGATAACGTATCAGTAGAAGTAACCTTGATCGCACCGATTGCGATGGAAGAAGGTTTGCGTTTTGCGATTCGTGAAGGTGGCCGTACCGTTGGTGCGGGTGTTGTTGCTAAAGTTATTGAGTAATAAATATGTCAAGTCAAACAATTAGAATAAGCCTGAAAGCATTTGATCATAAATTAATTGATCAGTCTGCAGGTGAAATTGTTGAAACAGCAAAAAGAACAGGTGCGCAAGTTAAAGGGCCTATTCCGCTACCAACAAAACACGAGCGTTTTACAATTCTAACGTCTCCGCATGTAAATAAAGATGCGCGTGATCAATATGAATTGAGAACATACAAACGTCTGCTTGATATTATCGAGCCGACCGATAAGACGGTTGATACGCTAATGAAATTAGATTTAGCAGCGGGTGTCGACGTTAAAATAAAGCTTATTTAAGCTTAGAAGTTTGAGGGTTTAATTATGTCATTAGGTCTAATTGGTCGTAAATGTGGAATGACACGTGTCTTTACAGAAGATGGTGTGTCGGTGCCTGTTTCGGTTATACAAATAGATTCAAATAGGGTTTCTCAGCTTAAAGGGCTAGAAACGGATGGTTATCGCGCAGTACAGGTTGCTGCGGGTGAAAAGAAATCATCGAAAGTTGGTAAAGCGATGGCGGGTCATTATGCAGCAGCAAATATGACAGCGGGTCGTGGCTTGTGGGAATTCAGATTAAATGAGGGTGAAGGTGCTGATCTGCAAGTTGGTTCTGAATTAACGGCTGGAATTTTTGCTGATGGACAGATTATTGATGTTCAGGGTACTAGTATCGGTAAAGGTTTTCAGGGTGGTGTAAAGCGGCACAATTTTCAAATGCAGGATGCAACGCACGGTAACTCGATATCGCATAGATCGAATGGATCTATCGGTATGTGTCAAACGCCGGGTAGAGTATTCAAAGGTAAGAAAATGTCAGGGCATATGGGAGCGGAAACGGTTACCACGCAAAACTTGACTATTCATTCTATTGATACCGAAAGAAATCTTATATTAGTAAAAGGTGCGGTTCCTGGTGCTAAAGGTGGCGATGTAATATTAACGCCAGCAGTAAAGAAAAAAAATAAAGGATAGGTCATGAGTGTCATAATACCAGCACTTAATAGTGCAGACTCTGCGGGTGAAGTAGAGGTTAGTGCGGATGTTTTTGGGCGTGAATATAATGAAGCTCTGATCCATCAATTAGCTGTGAAAGGCATGGCTGGCCTGCGTTCAGGCACTAAAGCACAAAAAAATAGAGCGGCTGTGAGTGGTGGCGGAGCAAAGCCATGGAAACAAAAAGGTTCGGGTAAAGCTAGATGTGGTACAATTCGAAGTCCACTTTGGAAGGGTGGTGGTGCGACATTTGCTGCTCAGCCAAGATCTTTTGATCAAAAGCTGAATAAAAAAATGTATCGTGCGGGAATTCGTTCCATTTTATCTGAATTGCTACGTCAGAATCGTTTGGTAGCAAGTGAAGATATTATGCCTTCGACTCCAAAAACAAAAGAGTTAGTTGCAAAATTGAAAGACTTGAGTAAAAGTCGGGTTTTAATTATTGCGGATGAGTTAACTGAAAATATATACTTGTCTTCAAGAAATATTGCAAACCTGGAAGTTACCACTGCAAACGAACTTGATCCTGTTATGTTAATTGCTGCGGATAGTGTTATCGCTACACCTGCAGCGTTGAAAGCAATTGAGGCGCGGTTATCATGAGTGTAGAGTTTAATCTTTCAAATGTCATTAAAGCGCCGGTTGTCTCTGAAAAGAGCACGGTTGCAGCAGAGACTGACAATAGATTTGTTTTTAAAGTAGCAAATCAGGCGACAAAATTACAAGTGAAAAAATCTGTAGAGTTAATGTTTAACGTTGAGGTTGAAAAAGTTCAACTGTTAAATGTTAAAGGTAAAACAAAAAGATTTGGTCGCTTTATGGGCAAGAGATCGGACTGGAAAAAAGCATATGTAAAGCTTAAACCAGGTCATGATATAGATTTCTCGGCAGCATAACGAAAGTATAAGAATATAAACGGTTGAGTAAATGGCTATTGTAAAATCAAAACCGACATCGCCAGGTTCTAGGTTTGTCGTAAGAATAAAGCATGAAGGATTGCATAAAGGTAAGCCGCATGCTGCATTAATAAGAAAAAAAACTAAGAGTGGTGGGCGTAATAATAATGGGCGCATCACTACTAGACACATTGGCGGTGGGCATAAGCAAAGCTACCGTATTATAGACTTTAAGCGTAATAAGCTTGATATTCCTGGTGTTGTAGAACGTCTTGAATATGATCCTAATAGAACAGCTAATATTGCGTTAGTCTTATATAAAGATGGTGAGCGTACATATATTATCGCACCTAAGGGTGTGGTCGCTGGGCAGGAGATTATTTCTTCAGAAAATGCACCTGTTAAAGCAGGAAATTGCATGTCTATGCGTAATATGCCTTTAGGTTCTATCATTCATTGTGTTGAGCTTAAGCCAGGCAAAGGCGCGCAAATGGCGCGTAGTGCGGGAACATCAGCGCAGCTAGTTGCTAAAGAAGGTGCGCATGTTACTTTGCGTTTGCGTTCAGGCGAAATGCGTAAAGTATTAGCAGATTGTAAAGCGGTTATTGGTGAAGTATCAAACTCTGAACACAATCTAAGATCACTTGGTAAAGCAGGTGCATCTAGATGGCGCGGTGTGCGTCCAACTGTTCGTGGTGTGGTAATGAATCCGGTAGATCATCCGCACGGTGGTGGTGAAGGAAGAACTTCAGGTGGTAGACATCCTGTATCTCCCTGGGGTATGCCCACTAAAGGTTATAAAACCAGAAAAAACAAGCGTACTGACAAGATGATTGTTAGGCGTCGTAACAAGCGTTAGAGAGGAATTTATAAAGTGCCACGTTCAATTAAAAAAGGTCCTTTTATTGATCATCATTTACAGAAAAAAGTTGATGATGCTGTCAGTAGTAATAGTAGGAAACCGATTAAGACTTGGTCTAGACGATCAATGAT
Organism: Methyloprofundus sp.; assembly: GCF_965251085.1. Taxonomy (NCBI): domain Bacteria; kingdom Pseudomonadati; phylum Pseudomonadota; class Gammaproteobacteria; order Methylococcales; family Methylococcaceae; genus Methyloprofundus; species Methyloprofundus sp. The sequence continues at coordinate 354,436 of NZ_OZ252594.1, forward strand.
CTCACCTGAAATGCTAGGCTTAACCATAGCCGTGCATAATGGTCGCCAGCATATTCCCGTACTAGTTTCGGAAAATATGGTAGGCCATAAGCTAGGTGAATTTGCGCCGACTCGTACATACAGAGGCCATTTGGCTGATAGAAAGTCAAAATAAGGGTGAGTTATGGAAGTTTCAGCTAAATTAAGTAATGCGCCAATGTCAGCTCAAAAAGCAAGATTGGTAGCAGATCAAATCCGCGGACTGGAAGTCGAAGAAGCTTTGAATGTATTGAAATTCAGTACTAAAAAAGCAGCTGCGATTATGAAGAAAGTACTTGAGTCAGCTCTTGCCAATGCAGAGCATAATGAAAGTGCAGATATTGACGAGTTAAAAGTTTCAACTGTATTTGTAGATGAAGCTACAACGCTTAAGCGCTTTAGAGCGAGAGCAAAAGGTCGTGCAAATCATATTTTGAAACGCACTTGTCATATTACAGTTAAAGTCGCAGAGTTCGAGTAGGGGCAAAAAAATGGGTCAAAAAGTACATCCAACCGGGATCAGACTAGGAATAGTCAAGGATTTCACTTCTAGATGGTATGCAAATAGCAAGGATTATCCAGTTTTTTTGCACCAGGATTTAACGGTACGTGATTATGTCGCTAAGAAATTAGCGCATGCATCTGTAAGTCGTATTCAAATTAACCGCCCTGCGAATAACGCGCATATAACAATACATACGGCACGCCCTGGTATTGTTATCGGTAAAAAAGGCGAAGATATCGATTTGTTGCGCAAAGAGGTCTCCAAGATAATGGGGATTCCGGTGCAAATCAACGTTGAAGAAATTAGAAAGCCTGAGCTTGATGCAAAATTAGTTGCTGAGAGCGTTGCACAGCAATTAGAGAAAAGAATTATGTATCGTCGTGCTATGAAGCGTGCGGTTACGAATTCTATGCGTTTAGGTGCTGAAGGTATCAAAATTAATCTTGGCGGTCGTTTGAACGGTGCAGAAATTGCTCGTAGCGAATGGTATAGAGAAGGCCGTGTGCCTTTGCATACCTTAAGAGCTGATATTGATTACGGTGTCGCTGAGGCCAATACTACTTACGGTATTATTGGTATTAAAGTCTGGATTTTTAAAGGAGAGGTGTTTAACACAGACCCTGCTTTAGAAAATTCAGAAAAAACTAAAACTAAGAAATAGGTGAAGGAAAAATACCATGCTTCAACCTAAAAGAACAAAATTTCGTAAACAGCATAAATTAAGAAACACAGGTATTGCTGTTCGTGGATCATCAGTTAGCTTTGGTGAATATGGGCTTAAATCACTTGATCGAGGCAGAATTACTGCACGTCAAATTGAAGCGGCACGTAGAACTATAAGCAGACATTGTAAGCGTGATGGAAAACTTTGGATTAGAATTTTTCCAGATAAGCCGATTACCAAAAAGCCTTTAGAGGTTCGTATGGGTAAAGGTAAAGGTAGTGTTGAATACTGGATAGCTCAAATTAAACCAGGAACAATGTTATATGAATTACAGGGTGTGCCTGAAGAGATAGCACGTGAAGCATTTGCTTTAGCGGCGGCGAAATTACCTGTTAAAACTAAATTTATAGTTAGGACGGTACTGTGATGAAAGTAAGTGAATTACGTCAGAAAAGTGCAGAAGAACTAAATTCAACTTTGGTTGAATTAGGACGTGAACAATTTAATTTACGTATGCAAAAAAGCACAGGGCAATTGAGTAAACCTGACCAGGTAAAAAAGGTTAGAAGAAATATTGCGCGTGTGCAAACGATCGTAAATGAAATGGCGAGAAAAGCATAATGAGTGATAATGCAGAAAAAATACGCACCATCACTGGGCGTGTAGTAAGTAACAAAATGGATAAAACAGTCACTGTTTTAGTGGAGCGACTAGTTAAACATCCTGTTTACGGTAAATACATAAGAAGATCTACAAAATTATTCGCACATGATGAAAGTAATCAATGTAACGAAGGTGATGTAGTGTCAATTACTTCATGTCGTCCGTATTCAAAAAATAAAACGTTTAAATTAGTTGAAGTTGTTACGAAAGTAAGCTGATCAACTGTTTTAAATAACAAGTAAAAGTAACCAGGTATTAAATAATGATTCAGATGCAAACTAACCTTGATGTCGCTGATAATAGCGGCGCAAAAAAGGTCATGTGTATCAAAGTTCTCGGCGGGTCGCATAGACGGTATGCTGCGATTGGGGATATTATTAAAGTCAGTATTAAAGACGCTATCCCACGCGGCAGAGTTAAGAAAGGCGAAGTTTACAATGCTTTAGTTGTGCGTACCAAAAAAGGTGTACGTAGAGCTGATGGCTCGCTTATAAGATTTGATGGCAATGCAGCGGTTATATTAAACGCTCAACTTCAACCACTAGGCACACGTATTTTTGGGCCAGTGACACGTGAGTTAAGAAATGAGAATTTTATGAAAATAATTTCTCTAGCGCCAGAAGTATTGTAAGGGTCTTATAAATATGCAAAAACTTAAACAAGGTGACGAGGTCATCGTTCTTATCGGTAAAGATAAGGGCAAACGAGGACGGATCAATAAATTCTTGAACGAAAAGGTTCTGGTTGAAGGTGTTAATCAAGTTAAAAAACATCAAAAACCAAACCCTAATGCTGGAGTTCAAGGAGGCATAATTGAAAAAGAAATGCCTATCCATCAATCAAATGTTGCTCTATATAATGCTGCTGCAAAGAAAGCAGATAAAGTAGGCTTTAAAACGTTAGATGATGGCAAGAAAGTCCGTTATTTTAAATCTAATAATGAAATTATTGATGTGTAGGTATAATCATGGCTAGATTACAAGAAGATTATAAACAAAAAGTACTGCCTGCATTGATGGAAGAGTTTAAATACACATCAATAATGCAAGCTCCTAAAATTACTAAAATCACTTTAAACATGGGTTTGGGTGAAGCAGTTGCCGACAAGAAAGTTGTTCAGGCTGCGCTTGGTGATATGGAAAAAATAAGTGGTCAAAAACCAGTTGTTACACTGTCACGTAAGTCCATCGCGGGCTTTAAAATACGTGATGATATGCCAATCGGCTGCAAAGTAACGCTTAGATCTGACAAAATGTATGAATTCTTAGATCGCCTTATTAGTATAGCGATTCCACGAATTCGTGATTTTAGAGGACTCAGCCCTAAAAGCTTTGATGGACGTGGCAATTACAGCATGGGTGTTACCGAGCAAATTATCTTTCCCGAGATTGATTACGATAAGATTGATACTTTGCGTGGTATGGACATTTGTATCACTACAACCGCATCAACTAATGAAGAAGGTCTTGCGTTGTTGAAGCAGTTTAATTTTCCATTTAAGAGCTAACAGTTATGGCTAAGAAATCAATGATAGCTCGTGAAAATAAGCGAGTTAAACTGGTAAAACAGTACGAAGCAAAAAGAGCTTCTTTAAAAGAAATCATCAGAGATCCTAATACTTCAATTCAGGAAAAGGATGAAGCTAGTCTAGCATTGCAGAAGTTGCCTAGAGATTCTTGTGCAGCGCGTTTGCGTAATAGATGTAATATCACCGGCCGTCCTCATGGTTTTTATCGCAAATTTGGCCTGAGCAGAAACAAGCTTAGAGAAGCCACTATGCGTGGGGATGTACCAGGCTTGTCAAAAGCCAGCTGGTAATCGACTAGTACGAATTGGAGAAAATAATATGAGCATGACAGATCCAGTTGCAGACATGCTTACCCGCATTAGAAATGGGCAGTCTGCAGGAAAATTTAACGTTAATATGCCATCTTCCAAACTTAAAGTTGCCATTGCGCAAGTTTTAAAGGATGAAGGTTATATAACTAATTATTCTACTGAAACAAACGGTACGCATGTATCTATGTCAGTAGAGTTAAAGTATTACAATGGTAAGCCGGTAATCGAAAAGGTAAAGCGTATTAGTAAGCCTGGATTACGAGTTTACAAATCTAAAGACGAACTACCTAAGGTTTTGGGTGGTTTGGGTGTTGCAATCGTATCTACTTCTAAAGGTGTTATGACAGATCGCGCGGCTCGTGCAATCGGTCATGGCGGTGAAGTACTTTGCACCGTTTGTTAAGGGGGGTTAATTATGTCTAGAATCGCAAAAAGCCCTATCACTATTCCAGCGGGCGTTGAAGTTAAAGTAGAGGGTTCTACAGTTTCTGTTAAAGGGTCTAAAGGACAGTTAAGCATGCCAATACATCAAATGGTTGAGTTTGATTTGTCTGATTCGACTATTAATATGAAGTGGGATCAAGCCAATAAAAAAGCAACGGCGTTAGCAGGAACAACTCGCGCAAATGTTGCTAATATGGTTTCCGGAGTAACGCAAGGCTTTGAAAAGAAATTAACCTTAGTGGGTGTTGGTTATAGAGCACAGGTTAAAGGAAAAGTTTTAAGCATGAACCTGGGTTTCTCACATCCAATTGAATTTTCAATGCCTGAAGGTATTGTTATTGAAGCGCCAAGTCAAACTGAAATAGTTGTTAAAGGTATTGATAAGCAACTTGTTGGTGCTGTATCTGCGGATATCAGAGCGTATCGTCCGCCTGAGCCTTATAAAGGTAAAGGTGTTAAGTATGCTGATGAGCATATTGTTAGAAAAGACGCTAAGAAAAAATAGGCTAACAAAATGAATAAAAAAGCATCTCGAATGAAAAGAGCACTTAAGATTAGATCCAATATTAAAAGATTGGGTGATAATCGCTTATCAGTGCATAAAACATCGAAACACATATACGCTCAGATAATTACTGAGAATGGAACTATTACAGTAGCTAGCGCATCTACTACTCAGGCTGATATTAAGTCAGCAGTTAAGAGTACTGGTAATGTTGAATCAGCGGTTTTAGTAGGTAAAGCAGTAGCGGATAAGGCTATCGCTGCAGGTATTACTGAAGTTACTTTTGATCGTTCTGGTTTTAAATATCATGGTCGTGTAAAAGCATTAGCAGATGCTGCTCGCGAAGCTGGCTTGAAGTTCTAGGGGATAATAATGGCAAATGCATCTCAACAAGCGAATTCGGATGGGTTACAGGAAAAATTAGTTTCTGTACGTCGAGTCGCAAAAGTTGTAAAAGGCGGTAGAGTTTTTGGTTTTACTGCGCTAACAGTAGTAGGCGATGGTGATGGTAATGTTGGATATGGGGTAAGTAAGGCAAAAGAAGTACCCATAGCGATACAAAAATCACTAGAGCAAGCAAGAAAAAATATGCATAAGGTTGCGCTTAAAGGCGAAACACTGCAATATTCAATTATGTCAGAAGTTGGTGCAGCAAAAGTATTTATGCAGCCTGCAACAGAAGGTACCGGTATTATTGCTGGTGGACCTATGCGAGCAGTGTTTGAAGCTGTCGGCGTGCATAATGTTCTAGCTAAATGTATCGGGACTAATAATCCAATCAATGTTGTGCGAGCAACAATTGATGGCCTGGCGAAAATGAATAATGCTGAACAAATCGCTGCAAAACGTGGTTTGTCAGTTGAACAAATCACGGGGTAATCGACATGGCTGATAAAAAATTACGCGTAACAATGACAAAGAGCAGTATTGGTCGCTTGAAAAAACATAAAGCCTGTCTACAGGGTTTAGGTTTAAGGCGTATAAACCATACGGTTGAAGTAATCGATACTGTTGAAAATAGAGGCATGATCAATAAAGTCTCTTATATGCTTACAGTAGAGGAAGTCTAATGTATTTAAATACAATCAAACCTGCTGAAGGTTCTAAGAAAGATCGCAAGAGAGTCGGCCGAGGAATCGGTTCAACTTTCGGCAAAACCTGTGGTCGCGGCCATAAGGGTCAAAAATCACGTAGTGGTGGATTTCACAAGGTGGGTTTTGAAGGTGGTCAAATGCCTTTGCAAAGACGTTTACCTAAAGTTGGTTTTACTGCAAGAAAATCTAAATTTACTTCTGAAGTAAGATTGAGTGAAATTCAAAAGCTAAATCAGCAAGTTGTAACGTTAGCAGATTTAATAAAAGCCGATGTAGTGCCTGCTTTTACAAAAGTAGCGAAGCTAATTAAGTCTGGTGAAATAAGCTCTGCAGTTACCTTGCAAGGTATTAAAGCGACAGCTGGCGCGAAGGCAAGTGTTGAAGCTGCTGGTGGAAAAATAGAGGAATAAAAGTGAGTAGATCACGCGCGCAAATGAAAGAGCAATTAGATAAAACTTCTGAATTGCGGTCAAGGCTATTATTCGTTCTCGGCGCTTTTTTTGTTTACCGGGTAGGGGCGCATATCCCTGTTCCGGGTATTGATCCTCAAGCGCTGGCTTTGATGTTCAAACAGCAGGAAGGTTCTATCTTTGATATGTTCAACATGTTTTCTGGTGGAGCATTAAAAAGATTAAGTCTGTTTGCATTGGGAATTATGCCGTACATTTCTGCTTCTATTATTATGCAGTTGATGGCGATAGTTATTCCGCAACTAGAGCAGATTAAGAAAGAAGGTGAGTCAGGTCGCCGCAAGATATCGCAATATACGCGTTATGGAACGGTAGTCTTGGCAACTTTTCAAGCGATTGGTGTTTCTGTAGCATTGCAAAACCAGACCGCTGGTGGTTTACCTGTGGTTATTAACCCAGGCATTCAGTTTATAGTGATTACTGCTATTACATTGGTTGCGGGAACAATATTCTTAATGTGGCTAGGTGAGCAAATAACCGAGCGTGGTTTAGGTAATGGTATATCGCTGATTATTTTTGCCGGTATCGTATCTGGATTACCTTCTGCAATAGGTGGCACACTTGAGTTAGCAAGAACGGGAGAGTTAAACGGTGCGTTTATTGTCTTGTTGTTCTTATTAGCTATGGCTGTTACTGCCTTGGTTGTATTTGTAGAGCGTGGGCAAAGACGAATTGTTATCAACTATCCGAAAAGACAGCAGGGTAAAAGAATGTATGCTGGGCAAAGTAGTTTCTTGCCTTTAAAGCTTAATATGGCTGGGGTTATTCCGCCTATTTTTGCTTCAAGTATCATTTTATTTCCGGCGACAATTGCTGGCTGGTTTAGTAGTTCCGAGGGTATGGGCTGGTTGCAGGATATTGCTACATCGATATCGCCAGGGCAGCCGCTATATGTAATGCTATATACGATAGCAATTGTATTCTTCTGTTTCTTTTATACCGCGCTGGTATTTAATTCAACAGAGACTGCAGATAATTTAAAAAAATCAGGTGCTTTTTTGCCTGGAATCAGACCAGGGGAGCAAACAGCTATTTATATAGACAAGGTCATGACACGTTTGACGTTGATTGGTGCTTTTTATATAACCGCAGTTTGTTTATTACCTGAGTTTTTAATTGTTTATTGGAATGTACCTTTTTATTTTGGTGGTACATCATTACTGATTATTGTGGTGGTGGTCATGGATTTTGTTTCGCAAATGCAAACACATCTAATGTCACAACAATATGATGGTCTGATGAACAAAGCAAATTTAAAAAGATAATTAATCAATCATAAGGGGTGAGCTGTGAAAGTACGAGCTTCTGTAAAAAAAATATGCCGTAACTGTAAAGTTGTTAAAAGAGCTGGAGTAGTTAGGGTGATTTGTAAAGATGGGCGTCATAAGCAACGTCAAGGGTAATTTTTTATTGCTTTATAATATACAAGTGCTATAATTGAGCGCTTGACTTAAGAGTACTGTATTTAGGAGTATCTAGATGGCACGAATTGCCGGAATTAATGTACCAGACCATAAACACGCAGAGATAGGTTTAACTGCTATTTATGGCGTAGGTAAGCCAACTGCAATTAATATCTGTAAAGAAGTTGGTATCGAACGGACAATTAAAATTAAAGAACTTAGCGAAGAGCAGTTAGAAGCAATTCGTGGAGTAATCACAAAAATTGTCGTTGAGGGTGATCTACGACGTGAAGTGTCAATGAACATTAAACGTTTAATGGATCTTGGTTGTTACCGTGGTATTCGTCATAGACGTGGACTACCATTGCGAGGCCAAAGAACGAGAACAAACGCTCGTACTAGAAAAGGCCCGCGTAAACCTATTAGAAAATAAGATAAGTTATCAATATGGCTAGTTCAAATCGCACAAAGAAAAAGATAAAAAAGGAAATTGCTGATGGCATTGCGCATATTCATGCAACTTTCAATAACACTATAGTTACAATTACCGATCGTAAAGGAAATGCCCTGTCATGGGCAACTTCTGGTGGTTCTGGTTTTAGAGGATCAAGAAAGAGTACACCTTTTGCTGCGCAGGTAGCTGCAGAAAATGCAGGTAAAGCAGCTCAGGAATACGGCATGAAAAATCTAGATGTCATGATCAAAGGCCCTGGGCCTGGTCGTGAATCAGCAGTAAGATCTTTCAATAACCTAGGGTTTAAGATTGGTAGCATCGTTGATGTTACACCAATCCCTCATAATGGTTGTCGTCCACCGAAGAAGCGTAGGGTATAGTTAGGAGCAGAATATGGCTAGATATGTAGGACCCACTTGTAAATTAAGTCGTCGCGAAGGCACTGATCTGTTTTTAAAAAGCAGAGGTAAGTCGCTGGAAGGCAAATGTAAATTAGATCAACGTCCTGGGCAGCATGGAACCAAGCGTGCTCGTGACTCTAACTATGCAACTCAGTTAAGAGCTAAACAACGTATCAGACGTATATATGGTATTCTTGAAAAACAATTCAGAAATTACTATAAATCGGCTGATTTACAGAAAGGTGCGACAGGTTTAAATTTGCTCAACCTTTTAGAGACTAGACTCGATAACGTTGTTTATAGAATGGGCTTCGCAGCAACTAGAGCTGAAGCAAGACAATTAGTTAGTCACAAATCGATCCTGGTTAACGATGCGATAAACAATATCCCATCGGCGAAGGTTTCTGTTGGTGATAAAATCTCTATAAGAGAAAAAGCAAGAAAACAAATGCGTATTGCTGATGCACTAACAGTTGCTGACCAATATGGATTCCCAACCTGGCTTGAAGTAAATCCTAAGGATTTTTCTGGTTCTTTTAATTCATTGCCTGATCGTGTTGATCTGGGTTCTGATATGAACGAACAGCTGGTTGTTGAATTGTATTCTAAATAATATTTTCGGGGTTTTAAATGCATAGTGCTGTTACTGGTTTATTAAAACCTCAGCTTGTTGAGGTTGTCAATAAATCAACTAATCATTCAAGAATCGTTATAGAGCCATTAGAGAGAGGTTTTGGCCACTCTTTAGGTAATGCATTAAGAAGGGTGCTTCTTTCTTCAATACCTGGTTGCGCTGTTGTTAGCGCTGAAATCGAAAAAGCGGAACACGAATATTCAGTGATTGATGGAATTCAGGAAGATGTTATTGATATCTTGTTGAACTTGAAGCAATTAGCTGTAGTGTTGCATTCAGGGAATGAAATAACGCTAAGCTTGACTAAGAGTGGCTCAGGCCCAGTTACAGCAGCGGATATAGAAACGACACATGATATTGATATCATCAATCCAGATTTAGTTATTGCTAATTTAACTGAAGAAGGCGAGATTTCAATGAAGATAAATATCCAGCGTGGACGTGGATATGAGGCTTCAAATACACGTACGGAAGGTCTAGGTGTTGGAGTGGTAGGTGCATTACAAGTTGATGCCTCATACACGCCAGTCTCTAAGGTAGCTTACACTGTTGAACCAACACGAGTTGAACAGCGGACTAATCTGGATCGATTAATCATTGAATTAGAAACGAATGGAACAATTGATCCTGAGGCAACTATTAAGTTAGCGGCCACAATTTTACACGATCAGTTATCTGTATTTGTTGATTTTGAAAAAGTTAATGAGCAAATTGCTGAAGAAGTAGTTGAGCCTGTTGAACAAATAGATCCAAATCTGCTACGTCCAGTTGATGATTTAGAGCTAACTGTTCGATCTGCAAACTGTCTGAAAGCAGAAAATATATATTATATAGGTGATTTAATTCAACGTACTGAGTTTGAATTATTAAAAACACCTAATTTAGGTAGAAAGTCGTTAACAGAGATAAAAGATGTGTTAGCACTAAAGGGACTTTCTTTAGGAATGCGACTAGAGAACTGGCCGCCTGAAAATTTGCTTGAGCAAGCTCAAGCGGTTTTATAACAAAACAAGGTTTATTCGTATGAGACATCGTAAGTCTGGTAGACAATTAAATAGAAACAGTAGTCATAGAAAAGCTATGTTTAGTAATATGGCAACTTCTTTATTTGATAAAGAATTAATTAGAACAACTTTGCCTAAGGCAAAGGAATTACGTTCTTTGGCTGAGCCACTTCTAACACTATCTAAAACTGATTCAGTTGCAAATCGCCGTATGGCATTTGCTAAATTAAGAGATCGTGCAGTTGTGACAAAACTATTCAACGAACTTGGACCGCGTTATCAAGGACGTCCAGGTGGTTATTTACGTATTATGAAGTGCGGATTCCGTACGGGCGATAAAGCACCTATGGCTTATGTTGAATTAGTTGACAGACCTGAATTAGAAGAAACTGAAGATTAATTATTCCGTTTTTCTAGTAAAAAAACCAGCTTCGGCTGGTTTTTTTATGCCTGAAGAAAATTTAGTATCAGCACGGTTGGTCCGTGTAGCGTAATTGGGCGCATGTTATTCATTGATGCCCACCGAATACAATTAATTTCCTGATTACCTATGACTCTCAGCCATTCTCCGTCATTCCTGCAAGCTTTTAGCAGGAATCTCATTGGTTTAGTACAGATTCCCGATAAAGCTTGTGCCCACGCTTGACTGGGTAGATTTCGGGAATGATGAGGTTTTTACATGTTGATTTTCTAGGTTTATTCTACTGTAGCTGAGAGTTGTACGTAATCAGCATTAATTTTACGCAGCCTTGAGTTATCCCTGACTACGTATTTTCGCGGGTTTGTTCACTTGTACGGTGTATGGTGCTGGAGAGAAGTCGGTTTTTAGGATGATAGCGTCAATCGCTTTCTGATTCGAGAAATGTTATTGTCACATTGTATTGTCATACTCTGTATCTACTTGATCGTGACTATGTGAACTTTGATACCAACTCCAAAGATCAATAAGTTTATAATATTGCTTAGTGCTAATAATTAACCTGCTCAGCAAAAAGAATATACTCGAAACGAAAATGAATATACTACACATTTCAGATATGCACTTTGGCCCTCGTCACTGGCTCGGAAAAAGTGAATTGTTGTTGGAGAAATTGAACAGCTATGCGGCTGATATCGTAATCAACACAGGCGACAATACGACGGATGCTCTAGAAAATGAATTTGAAGCAGCGGGAAATTTTTTGAAGTCAATTGATTGCGAACACGTCGTTTCAATTCCCGGAAATCATGACAAACGAAATATGCGCAGTGCTGATTATTTTCGTCAGTATATCGATGATATAGACGTTATTCGCCCATTAAATCGTGAAAATTGTAGAAAGAAAAACATCTTTCTTGATGGAAATACCAATGGCATAAAGGAACATTTTACTGACATCAATTTTCTTAAAAATATCACCATTAATGGTGAGACCGTTCTGGTGGTCTGCCTCGATTCCAACTCACTCTATAAAGACAACGGTTTTGTAGAGAAGGAAATATTAAGGTCACTTTCCCATGCAATTAGCAAAGCAAGTTACGATAGAATAATTCTGCTAAATCACCACTCCATCCTAGATACTGATTCAGACCCTCTTTTCAATTCAAAAATCGTTGTCGAGTTCGTAAGAGAGCATAATATAGAACATGTTTTCTGTGGGCATACTCATCATTTGTCAATAATGAGGTCAACCGACCTGTACCACAAACACTCATTCACTCAATATAAGAATGGATCGCTATCAAGCGGCAATACTCTCAACGACACAAATATGTTTCTGTACTATAAAAATTTTGGCACTAAAGCAATGGAAATCCATGTGGTTAGAGCTATTGCTGAAAATGAATGCTTGAGGTTTAAAGAAGAAAAAATTACTGCCTACTAGGAATTAGAAAAAAGACTTCTGCATGTAAAATTCGCGCTGGGAAATGGAAAAAAACGGGGGCCAGGTTCTCGGTGCGAATCTGAGAACTGTATTGATGAAAAGTAGAATAAGACCAATTCATATATCTAGCTGATTACGTACAATTCTCAGCTAGACTCCGTCATTCCAGCTACCATTTTAAAACGGGACAAAGCAATGTAGGCTGGGTTAGCTTATCTAGCGAAGCACAGATAACGTAACCCAGCACTTTACGTATACGGGGCTTTGCTGGGTTACGTTTTTTTACTTCGTTAAAAAAATCTAACCCAGCCTACGGTGTCCCGTCTTAAGTGCGTAGCCATCATTCCTGCATGCTTTTAGCAGGGATCTCGTAGGTTAAGCATAGATTCCCGATAAAGCTTGTGTTCACGCTTGACTGGGTAGACTTCGGGAATGACGAGTTTTTTAATATACTGTTTTTAATGTTTTATTCTCTTATGGCTGAGAGTCATGGGTAATCAGGTGTATCTATGGATTCACATGCACGTAGTCGACATGGCGCTGATAACTCAAGTGTCACGTATGGAATGTTTCTAGTAATGCTACTGCAATAGACTAACCGTAAAAAATAGCTCCCTCAGGAATATAAGGATGAATGTTAGCTTAACGTATCATTCGTCCGATGACGCTGTGCTAATCAGACCTACCCTGTTACAGACAAGTACATTTTAAATGGCGATCGCCGTAGGCTTCATCGATACGCCCGACAGGCGGCCAGTATTTATTTTCATATTGACTGTTATTAGGAAAGAATGCCTGTTGCTTGCTATAGGGGTGTAACCATTCGTCAGCAATCAGGCTTGTTTGGGTATGTGGGGCGTTTAGCAAAAGGTTATCTTGTTTATCAGCATGACCGTTTTCTATATCAGCTATTTCCTGGCGTATGGAAATCAGTGCGGCACAAAATTTATCGATTTCAGGCTTATTCTCGCTTTCTGTAGGCTCAATCATTAGTGTTTCATGTACTGGAAATGAAACGGTAGGCGCGTGATAGCAGTAATCAATTAAGCGTTTGGCAATATCGTTAACGGCAATTCCGCAGGTTTTTTTAAAAGCACTGCAATCTATAATGCATTCGTGGGCAATCCATCCATTTTTTCCCTTATACAAAATTGGATAATAGAGAGAAAGCTTCATCGCCATATAATTAGCATTTAAAATCGCGCTGAGGGTCGCTTTTTTTAATCCCGCTGCGCCCATCATGGCAATATAGGCCCAGGGAATACTGAGTATGTTTGCTGATCCCCAGGGAGCTGCGGAAATAGTACCTATACTCGATTCACCTTTTGCTGCAGGGTTTACGCCTGATACTACAGGATGTACGGGTAAGTATTCAATTAAATGCTCACCTACACCAATAGGCCCAACTCCAGGGCCTCCACCGCCATGCGGAATACTAAATGTTTTGTGTAGATTCAGGTGGGCGACATCTGCGCCTATTTTTCCCGGGCGACTCACGCCGACGAGCGCATTAAAATTAGCACCATCTAAATACACCTGGCCGCCATGCTGATGGATAATCTGGCAAATCTCGCAGAAAGACTCTTCAAAAACGCCATGAGTTGAAGGGTAGGTAATCATAATGGCAGCAAGGCGGCTTGCATGCTCTGCAACAATTTCTTTAAGTTTTGCTACACTAATATTTCCCTGCTTATCACACGGAATATTAATGATGCTGTAACCGGCCAAAGCCGCGCTAGCCGGGTTAGTTCCATGGGCTGAATCTGGGATCAGGCAAATATTGCGCTGCGTTTCGCCACGCGATTGATGATATTTTTGAATCACTAGCAAACCACTGTATTCACCCTGAGAGCCTGCATTTGGTTGCAGAGAAAAGGCGGCAAAGCCTGTCAAATCACAGAGCATATTTTCCAGCTCTTCAAATAATTGCTGATAACCCTGCGCCTGGTAGGTCGGAATAAAGGGGTGTAGGCTGTTAAATTCATACTGAGAGATGGCTTGTAATGATGTAGCTGAGTTCAGTTTCATGGTACAGGAGCCCAGCGGGATCATGGAGCGGTCAAGGGCTATATCCTTAGCCGCTAAAGTGCGCATATAGCGCATCATTTCAGTTTCAGAATGATATAGGCTGAACACAGGGTGTTGCAGGATTGGATCTGTTCTGAGTAATGACGAAGGTATGCACTCACTGATATTATTATCTATCTCTATGAGATCGGGTAATTTATGACCGGGTAGCGCAAAGATTTCCCAGAGTTGCCGTATAAGTTGACGGGAACTGCTTTGGTCTAAAGAAATTCCTAACGTATTGCAATCGATAATGCGTAGATTGATTCTTGCTTCTTCCGCTCTGGCTGCAATGCGGTGTGCTTTGTAAGGTGTGTGTATGAGTATTGTGTCAAAGTAAGGTTGTTTATTGAGTTGATAGCCTAATTGTTCCAGCCCCTGGGCAAGAATCTGAGTATAACGATGTACGCGCATGGCGACCATCTTTAGCCCATATTCGCCGTGATAGACTGCGTAAAATCCAGATAAAATTGCGAGTAATACCTGCGCTGTACAGATATTACTAGTCGCCTTTTCACGCCGGATATGCTGTTCACGAGTTTGTAAACTCATACGATAAGCGATATTCCCGTGGCTATCTTTAGACACGCCAATAATCCTGCCAGGCATAGAGCGTTTATGACTGTCTTTACAGGCAAAAAAAGCGGCATGAGGACCACCATAACCCATCGGTACACCAAAGCGTTGCGCATTGCCAATTACTATGTCAGCATCGAATTCAGTAGGTGCTTTGAGAATGACCAGGCTAAGTAAATCAGTTGCAATAGTCAATAATGCGGATTTTTCTTGAGCCTGCTTGCTTAGGTGAGATAAGTCCTTAATCTCACCTAAGGTATTCGGGTATTGCGTCAACACGCCAAAGCACTGTAGCTCAGCGAAATCTTCTAGCGGATCGCCTAATGCTATAGTCAGGCCTAAGGGTTTTGCATGTGTTCTTAATACCGCGATTGTTTGTGGGTGACACTGTTGATCGACAAAATAGATATTTGATTCGTTTTTACTTAGGCGGCGGCTCATGTTCATGGCTTCAGCTGCAGCAGTCGCTTCATCTAAGAGTGAGGCATTGGCAATATCCATGCCGGTTAAATCAACAATCAATTGCTGAAAATTAATTAATGCTTCCAGGCGCCCCTGGCTTACTTCTGCCTGATAGGGAGTGTAGGCGGTATACCATGAAGGATTTTCCAGAACATTGCGTTTGATCGCTGCAGGCATAACAGTATCGTAATAACCCATGCCGATTAAGGTAGTGAAGGTTTTATTGCGCGCACGTATTTTACGTAAATAAACGATAGCAGCGCGTTCGCTAATAGCATCCACCAGTTCTAAAGGAGCCGGATCGACAATATTGTCGGGGAAAGCGGCTGGAATGATATCGTCCAGAGCTGTTAATCCTAGTTCCTTAAGTATCTCTTGAGTTTGCTGAGTATTGGAGCCTATATGGCGGCGTACGAAGTTACCACGCATTTCCAGTTCTGATAAGGGTATTTTTCTATGGCTCATACTAAGTTCCAGGCTGATGTGATTATCGTATAGGCTTGGGGCGGAAGTAGCGATGTTGAATAAAGGGAAGCTGGCAAACAGTCACATCAAGGATTTTACCTCGTTGCTCACAAGCTAGCTGAATGCCAGGGGTAATAAGGTCAGCGAGTACGTAGGCCATGGCAACGGGTTTTTGTAGGCTGGCACCAAAGCTACCACTGCTGATATAGCCTGCTTTATTGCCCTGAGGGTCGACTAAATCACTTCCTTCTCTGAGTATGCTTTTACCGGTTGTCGTAATGCCTACCCTGTAGTGCTCTGCTCCTTCGCAGATTTGAAACTGGGTCCGCTTTGCACCTAAATAATTAGTGCGGTGTTTAGCAACTAACCAGGATAAACTTGCTTCTACTACGGTGGTTTCTGTTGATAGCTCATGACCATACAGGCAAAGTCCAGCCTCCAGGCGCAAGCTATCACGAGCGCCTAATCCTATTGGCTGTACTTCTGCGTGCGCAAGCAGTTGTTGTGCTAAATGACAGGCATTAATATTGGCGACAGAAATTTCAAAACCATCTTCTCCGGTATAACCACTACGACTAATGGTACATGGGATATGATTAATAGTCGTTTGTCTGATACTCATAAACGGCATGTTGCTTAGTTGGGTATCGTACTGCTCAAGTACAGTGACGGCTTTTGGCCCTTGCAGTGCAATCAGCGCTTGATCGGGCTGGAATTCAACGTGGCAATGATGAGGTAAATGACTCTTCAGATGTTGCAGGACAATATATTTTCGTTCAGCATTTACAATAAGTAGCAAATGGCTGCCTAGATTGGCGATGACCAGGTCATCAATAATTCCACCAGACTTATTGGTCAGCACAGTATAGCGTTGCTGACCCGTAGGCAGGTTCTGTATATCGCTAGGAATAAGTTTTTCTAATTCGCTAGCTGATTGATCGCCCGTCAGATGTATTTGCCCCATATGAGAGATATCAAACAGGCCTGCATGCGAGCGGGTATGCAGATGTTCTTTAATAATTCCAGAGGGGTAATGTAACGGCATTGCATACCCTGAAAAAGCAGTAATTTTGGCCTGTAATTCAATATGTAATGAGTGTAATGCGGTTTTATCAATAATATCCATAGCAATATTTAACTGATCTCAGTAAAAGGTAAGGAAACTGCTATTTTTTATTGTTTTTATTATCTCTAATACTATAGTTGAAAACAGCGCTTAGCGTATGTTTTTTATGTATACTTCGCGCGTTCACAACGGCGGAGAATAGTGTGAACTAATTTTTGTCGATAGCAAAGCCTGCCCGGTACTTGATACGAGGGCGCTGAAACTGGCGCATAGCTGGCTACGTAAAGGCTTCAACAACGTAGCCAGCGGCAAAAACTAAGCCGCTAGAAATTCGTAGTCGTGAGCGCGCGAAGTATATTAACTCACTGTACAATAAAACAAAGATAATTATGCTAATAAATAACATAAAAAAGGTACAATGTCAGGCGTTATGGCAAATGGAAATCGGGAAAACGAGTGACACAGCGAATTATTAAAATTGCAACACGACAAAGCCCATTGGCTTTGTGGCAGGCAGAGTATGTAGCAGAACGACTACAACAAGCACACCCAGGCATCAAAACCGAATTAGTAAAAATGGTGACCAAGGGTGATAAAATTTTGGATGCACCACTCGCTAAAATTGGTGGTAAAGGTTTATTTGTTAAAGAGTTAGAGCAGGGAATGCTGGAAGGTGCCGCTGATATAGCTGTGCATTCCATGAAAGACGTGCCGGTCGAGTTTCCAGAAGGTTTGCATTTAGCGGCCATATTACCGCGCGAAGACCCTTGTGATGCTTTCGTTTCAAATAAGTATAAATCAATAGAGGAATTGCCTGCCGGGGCAAAGATTGGCACATCTAGTTTACGCCGCCAATGTCAATTTGCAGAACGTCAGCCTGATGTGCAAATTTTATCTCTGCGAGGCAATGTAAATACTCGTCTGGCGAAGCTGGATGCTGGAGATTATGATGCTATTATCCTGGCGGCAGCGGGTTTAAAGCGCTTAGGCTTTGCGCATCGTATTACTCAGCAACTTGATAGCACAGTCAGTCTTCCTGCAATCGGGCAAGGAGCTGTGGGGATAGAATGCCGTGTGGATGATATTGAAATAAATCAATTACTGGCTCCATTACAAGATGCTGAAAGTACCATTAGAGTCAGTGCTGAACGGGCCATGAACGAGCGCCTGAATGGTGGTTGCCAAGTGCCTATCGCAGGCTTTGCCGAGTTGCAGGGTAACCAGCTGTTTATGCGCGGTTTAGTGGGCAAGCCTGATGGCAGTGTGATTTATCGTGCAGAAAAAACAGGGCCGGCAGAGCAAGCTGAGGCAATTGGTCGTGCAGTGGCTGATGAATTGCTGGACAAAGGCGCTGGTGAGGTATTAAAGGCGTTATATGCATAAGATTGAATAGCTCTAGTCTGGAAAGAAATGGATAATGGAAAAAAAATATTAGTGACACGGCCTGATCATCAAGCAGAAAATTTATGTAAGTTGATTGAAAAGCAAGGCTGGGAAGCCATTCGATTTCCGGTGATAGAAATACAAGCGAGACCCTTATCTGTTCAAGAGATCAGGCGAATACAAGATTTAGATCAGTACCAGCAAATTTTTTTTGTTAGCGCTAATGCAGTCAATTTTGCACTTCAGCGAATGCAGGACAAAATGGAAAGTTTGCAAAAAATCTCTTGTATTGCTGTAGGCAATGCGAGTTATAAGGCTTTATCATTATCTGGACTGAACAATGTAATTAAACCGGAGCAGGGGTTTAACAGCGAGGCAATACTGGCAATGCCAGAAATGCAGCATATGCACGATAAGTCCTGTCTGATTATCAGAGGGGAAGGTGGACGCGAATTACTGGCTGACAGCTTGCGTGAGCGTGGTGCCAGGGTTGACTATCTGGAGGTATATAAACGGGTAATGCCGCAACCGGATAGTCGCTTGATAGTTGAATATCTGTACCAAAAGGCGCTAGCAGCGATCTTTATATATAGTGGAGATGCTCTGCGAAACCTGGTGAAAATTCTGGCTTGCGAAGATATTAATAAGAATTTACTGAATACGCCTGTCGTTGTTATTAGTCGGCGAGTACAGGCTATAGCAAAAAAAATCGGATTTAAAAAAATTATAATTGCTGATGAAGCATCTGATGCAGCAATGCTGAATGCATTATTGAATGGGGAAGAATGTGGCTGAAATTATAGAAGAACAAAAACAACAAGAGCCAGAACCGGCACCTATAGCACCTATAGTAAAGAAATCCGGCAATGGAGTGTGGTTTGCCGTGGTTATTATATTAATTATTTTAGGCCTGGCAGGTGCAGGTTTTCTGCTTTTGCAACAATTACGTGATAAGCAGCAAGACCTGGGTGGAGTACAGAGTAAAGACTCTCAGCAAATGCAGGAGTTAACTAAGCAAATTTCGGGTTATCAGGCGCAATTGGTCGCCATTCAGAGGCAATTGGCCGACTTAAGTGCTGAAGTAGGCAATAAAGAAACTAATTTTGAGACTAAATTAAATAAGCTCAGTAGTCTGCACAGCGAGCGATTAGACACAACTTCGGAACGCCTAAAAGAATCAATTCAGCGTATACAAAGACAATTAGGCAAAACCAGAGGTGACTGGCTGGTTGCCGATGCCGAATACTTATTAAGTGTTGCAAATAGACGCTTGCACTTGATGGGTGATGTATCTACAACGATAGAGGCTTTAAAAGCAGCGGATAATCGTTTACGTGAGAGTGGCGATACAGCAGCCTTCAAAATACGTGGTCAGATAACTAAAGAAATAGCTCAGGTAAAAAAAGTAAAAGTTGCGGATGTTGTGGGTATTTATTCGACTCTGGAAATGCTTGAAGAAGATGTCGCTAAACTTAACGTATTTCTCCCTTATTCGGGTAAGGCAAAAGATCAGCAAAATGTGCGCGACGCATCTGTAGCAGGAGCGAGTAAAGACGCTAAACCAGCAAATGAAATTAATGATCTGCTCAACAATGCTCTGGTTGAAATTGAAGGTATTGTGACTATCAGGCGCCTGGATAATCCGGTAACATCGATAATTAGCCCGGAACAGAAAGCTTTTATATCTGAGCAGTTAAGTACCAAGCTGGTGATCGTCAAACTTGCGCTAGTACAGCATGACGATGTGCTGTATCAGACAGGGATTAATGATGTGCAGCAATGGTTAAGTAAAAATTTTACTAAAGATGCCGAATATAATAATTTCCTCAGTGAATTGGAGCAATTAAAAAAGATCCAGATCAGGAATAATTTTCCTGATATTAGCCAGTCGCTCAAAATGCTAAGAAATATTGTAAAACTAAGACTAGAGTCAGATAAGGCCTTACAGCCAGATGTAGAGAGCAAGCCCTTAACGCCAGTTGAAACTCAGAAAGCACAATAAAAGAGAGTCGTATTATGAAAAATATTCTATTTTTTCTTGGATCTTTAATTGCTGCTCTAGGTTTTGCTTTTATCGTTCATGAGTGGATGCTGCAGTATAATGATCCCGGTTATGTATTGATTGGTGTAGGACATTGGGCAATGGAAACATCACTGATTGTTTTTGCAGTGGGCTTAATTATCAGTTTTTTTATTTTCTATGCCTTGTTTAGAGTTTTAGGCTGGTTTATGCGCTTACCTGGGAAATTAAGAATGCGTGGTAAATCGGTAAAATTTAACCGCTCTCAGGATGCGTTAATTGCAGGCCTGGTTGATTCAGCAGAAGGTAACTGGGAACGCGCAGAGCGCACATTGATCAAGCATGCTTCTAATAGTGGCGCTCCCCTAATACATTATTTAACGGCTGCTCGCGCTGCACATTCTCGTGGCGCAATGGATAAGCGTGATGAATACTTACAGCGTGCAACCAAAGATGCGCCGGGTTCTGAAGTTGCAGTAGGCTTAACTAAGGCTGAACTGCATTTATCCGAGAAACAATTTGATCAGGCTCTGCAAACACTGACCAAATTGCACTCCATTGATTCATCTCATGCCAGCGTTTTAAAATTGCTGCATCAAACCTATCAACAATTAGGCGATTGGAAGGCAATTCGCTCCTTGTTACCGGCTTTCCATGAGAATAAGGTTTTTATGGAAGCGGAAGTGAGATTGCTGGAAGTAGAAACTTATAGCGTTTTACTTAAGGAAGCTTCTGAGCATGCAGATGCCCGTGAAATTGAGGAGCTTTGGGAGAGCGTTCCTGTGCATGTCAAAACTATGTCAGGGGTTCCAGCCATATACTACGCTGCCATGATTGAGGCAGGTGCTGGAGCAAAAATTGAAAAACATCTGGTGAAGTCCTTAAATCAAAAATGGGATATGACTTTGTTAGTGCTATTTGGCAGTGTGCAGTCGATAGATTTTCGTGGTCAGCTAGAAATGGCTGAAAAATGGTTGTTGCAACACGGCAATGACCCTATTTTATTGCGTGTGCTGGGAAAGATTTCCATTAAATGCGAGTTTTCCGAAAAAGCCAAAAAATATCTGGCTAAAAGTATCGGCATAGAACCGACTGTTGAAGCCTACCGAATTCTGGGAAATTTTCTCGCTGAAGAAGGCGATCAGGAGCGTGCCAGCGAATGTTATAAATTAGGTCTGGAATTAGCATCGACTCAAGTGATCAGTCATGCGAGTGCGATGTGATTTTGCTATGTAATGTTAATTCCCGAGACTGTAAGCAAAAATTTTCTTTAAATAAACAAAATCGCTTCCTAAGCTATAAAGCCTTGTACACACCTCCTCACGCGGAACACTAATTTAGACTCAGGGTAGGGCGTGGCTTTAGCCCGCCTTTATCCATTTTTTGCTTATATTGGTGGGCTAAAGCCACACCCTGTTTCTATCAAGTATGTTTGCGGGTTAAAGCCGCGCCCTGCAGAAAATGAATTCCCCGCTTTTTATGCGCGAGCTTGTATACGTTAATAACTAATCAATGGTCGCAACTATCGTTGCTCGCCTTGGGAGCCAAGTTCAAGGCAGTTCAAGGTTCAAGGGGTCAGCCAGCTTGATTTTCGTCATTAATGGATAATAACCCTTAGTCTTACTTTAAACGGAGTAGCAGCTTTAGTTGCAAAGAGTCGAGAACAAGCCCTTTATCCTAGAAAAATCAGCTGGGCGCGGAATTATAGTGCAACACATTGAATTAATATAATGCTTTCAAAAAATCTTAGATTCACCCGTAGGTTAATCGGGTATTTTTTGGAAGTGCTGTGGAATCAAAAGCTTGTGCTAGAAGCCGTGAGCAACTGATTTTTCTAGGTTTATAGCACTATACTTTAAGAAAACTGCATAATCAAACGCTCCAACCGGCGGCTGAACGTGGTGTTATTAACTAACATTGATCCCGTAATGGAATCAGTGTATATTCATCTGCATGAGGGTTATTTCTAAGCGTACATTACGAGAATTTTGGGAGTCTTCCCCACAATATGAAGATGTTAAATCCTCTTTAGAAGTTTGGCATGGCGAAACTTTGAAAGCAACATGGAGAACGCCTCAGGAAATAAAAGCAAAATTTCGGTCAGCAAGTATTTTAAAAAATAACCGGGTTGTATTCAATATTGCGGGAAACAAGTATAGGTTGGTAGTATCTATTGATTATGGCCGACAGGCTTGTTTTGTAAGGTTTATTGGTACACATAAACAATACGATGAAATTGATGTTGAGAAAGTATGATGGATATTCAAGCTATTAAAACAGAACAAGACTACGATAGAGCCCTTACACAAATAGAGGAATTGTGGGGTGTTGATCAAGGTAGTGAGGATGGAGATAAACTTGATGTATTGCTTATCTTGGTTGATGACTATGAAAAAATTCATTATCCTATTTTACCACCAGACCCAATCGAAGCCATAAAGTTTAGAATGGAACAGATGAACCTTACAAGAAAAGATTTGGAGCCTTATATTGGCGGAAGAGGAAGAGTCTCTGAGGTTTTAAATCATCAAAGGGGGCTTTCATTGAATATGATACGCAACCTACATGCAAACTTATCTATTCCCTTAGAGAATCTGATTAGTGAAACAAAAATAAGTGCATAACTAAAAGGACAATAAGGTTAGGTAACGCGCAATAAATAACCCACCCATATTGCGTAGGATTTTTGTTTGTCTTCAAGGCATAGAAATAGACGCATAGCTAGCTACGCAACTATTTCTACAACGCAGAAGACGGACAAAAAGACCAGCAAGGTGGGTGGGTTATTTATTGCGAGTTGCCTTAGTACCTAATACTGCTTATTTAAGGGTATGCTTAATATTTTTGGGTCAGTAACATTTAAGTTTTATCAATATTTTGCTTTATCCTAGAAACCGCAGTTGAGCAGGGATTTTGTGGAAAATCTGAGTTCGAAAGACAAGGCACAGCTAGCAGGCAATGGCCGTAGCCCTTGGCAATAGCTGTAACGCAGTATTTCGCGCTCAGATTTATTCACAAAACCGTGAAGCGGAGTCTGCTCACCCTGCAGGGGATATGTTGTTATGGTCATTATTTTTTATATTCAAATACTTAGAGTGTTTTTTAGCGTTCAACTGCGGTTTTTAGGTTTATTGGTCTCCCTGGTTTTCTAGCGGTGACATGTTGAATGTTCAATTCTTCTATTTGTGACGTAAACTGCTCGTTTCCAAGCGTTAGCCTCTCCTGGATTTCTTTTATTCCTTATTGTGAAGAACTGGGAAACTTCAGTTTAATGTAAAGTCAAAGAGTTAAAAAATATTTCTATCCATCAAAGCTCAATAGTGCATTGCACTAATACAAACAATTGTTCAATATCAGTTCTATAAATAACTCTATTTTGATGATTAGGGTGTGATGATAGATGTCCTTCCACTCTGTTTTAACCCATCAGGGTCAGACATTGATTGATGTCTTGCAATTTTTCATATCGCACAAAAACCTCAGCGGGTAATGAGAATAATGCCTTTGTCAGCCGGCACTGGCAATGTAACGCGGCAGATGCTATCGGGGTGTGGTGACTAGGAAATTAATCAATGGTCGCAACTATCGTTGCTCTTCTGGGCGCGGGGTGTCCTTCAATCGTCAATTCAGGGTTATCGGGATCTAAAAAATCCTGTAAAGAATTAAAGGTCATCCACGGAGTTGAGCGCTGCTCCTGCATACTGGTTTGATTTACATCGACCACGCGTATATTCTTAAAGCCGCAACGCTTCATCCAGCTCACTAAAGTGTCGCAAGTAGGCAGGAACCAGACATTGCGCATCCGCGCATAGCGATCTTCAGGCACCAATATTTCGCCTAGTTTACCCTCAATCACTAGCGTTTCTAACACCAGTTCACCGCCACTGCGCAAGCAATCGCGCAAATCAGTTAAATGGTCAATGGGTGAGCGACGATGATAGAGCACGCCCATGGAAAAAACAGTATCAAAAATATTAGTCCTTGCTGGAATTTCTTCCAGAGTTAAAGGTAATACATAAATAGGCGCTTCGCCATATAACCGCCGTATGGCCTGAAACTGTAATACATGGAGCTGAACTGGGTCTACGCCAACAACCATTTGTGCGCCAGCACCCAGTATGCGCCAGCAGTGATAACCATTACCACAGCCTACATCTAGTACCAGACGCTTATCTAGCGGACTAATATGGTCTTTGACTCGATCCCATTTCCAGTCAGAACGCCATTCAGTATCTAAGTGCAGGTCAAATAAATCATAGGGGCCTTTACGCCAGGGAAATAAATTTTTTAAGCCGGCATCCAGTTGTTGCCACTGTTGTGTAGATAATTCTTCTGTGCGGCCAATTTTAAAGCCCTTGTCATCTAGTTGTATGCTAGGATTTAAAGGTATGGGTAATTGTTCGACAGCGGCATTCCATTTAACGAAATTACCATGTGCACCTGGATTAAGTTTTTGTTGAATCTGTTCTGGTAAGATGGCACTCCAATGCTCCGCATTTCTTTCTGTGAGTAGCTCGTAGAGGGGTTGATAGTCAATCATTGTGGTGAGTTGTGAATCATTTAAGTGCGATTATGGAAGCAAAATTAAAATACTGAAACCAGACTTCGGCATTGTCAAAGCCTGATTGTAAAAGTCGGCTTTTATGTTGCGCAAACGTTTCCGGGATTAACACATTTTCTAGTGAAGCACGTTTCTGGCTGATTTCCATATCACTATAGCCATTGGCTTTTTTAAACGCATGATGCAGTTCAGTTTGTATCGATTGCTGGCGTGTGTCGATAAACATTAGTTTTTCTGATAGAATTAATAAACCGCCAGGATTCATCCCCGCATAAATTTTTTTAATAAAGGCATCACGCTCAGCCAGAGGGATAAATTGTAAGGTAAAATTTAGCACCACGAC
Organism: Methyloprofundus sp.; assembly: GCF_965251085.1. NCBI lineage: Bacteria > Pseudomonadati > Pseudomonadota > Gammaproteobacteria > Methylococcales > Methylococcaceae > Methyloprofundus > Methyloprofundus sp. The sequence continues at coordinate 379,342 of NZ_OZ252594.1, forward strand.
AGAAGCATTAGCTAGATTAATATCCTGAATATCGCTACATACCAGATCCACAGGAATTGCTGCAGTGTCCCTAACGATGATTTTCTGGCAGCGAGCCAGCATGGCAGTGGAGTTATCCACGGCTATGATTTTACAGTTTGGAGCCGATATTTTATGGCGCATGGAAAGTGTCGCGGCACCCAATGAGCAGCCCAGGTCATAGCATATGCTGTCTGCCTGTGCAAAACGGCTGGCTAACAAGCCTATGGCCGAAATAATGGCGCTGTATCCTGGCACGGAACGCTGAATCATATCCGGGAATACATCGACCACACTATTATCAAATTCAAACCCGTCAACATTACCCAGCGGACTTGCGTATAAGGTATCTTTTTGTGAATTCATTGGTATTATCATAAAAATAGAATGTTAATTTTACTTAAAAATTACCTGTTTGTGCGTAGAAAAACACTTTAAGGAGAAAATGAACGTATGACTGAGCAAAATCAAAAGCAACCCAGCCATGAGCAAATACAACAAGTAAAGACTTTCCTGCTAGGTTTGCAGGATAGTATCTGTGCAGGATTGCAAGCCGAAGATGGAGGCGCAGCCTTTGTTGAAGACTCTTGGGATAGAGAAGAAGGAGGCGGTGGGCGATCGCGTGTATTAACCAAAGGCAAGGTATTTGAGCAAGCGGGAGTTAATTTTTCGCACGTTTTTGGGCATCAACTACCTGCTTCAGCGACTGCAAAACGTCCTGAACTAGAAGGACGGGACTTTCAGGCGATGGGCGTTTCGCTGGTGATTCACCCACACAACCCATATATTCCAACTTCACATGCCAATGTACGTTTTTTTATCGCGGAAAAAGCAGGTGAAGATCCTATCTGGTGGTTTGGTGGTGGTTTTGATTTAACTCCATTTTACCCGTTTAAAGAAGATGCTATCAGCTGGCATAAAACCGCGAAAGATGCGTGTGACCCTTTTGGCGATGAGGTTTACGCTAATTATAAAAAATGGTGTGATGAGTACTTTTACTTAAAGCATAGAGATGAAACACGTGGCGTAGGCGGCTTGTTTTTTGATGATTTAAATGAGCCGGGCTTCGATAAAAGCTTTGCCTTTATGCAAAGCGTGGGCGAGCATTTCTTAAAAGCCTATATCCCGATTGTTAAAAAACGTAAAGCGATTGAATATGGTGAGCGTGAGAGGAATTTTCAACTTTATCGCCGTGGGCGTTATGTGGAATTTAATCTGGTTTATGACCGTGGCACATTATTTGGCCTGCAATCAGGTGGGCGCACAGAATCGATCTTAATGTCTATGCCGCCAGTTGTGCATTGGCAATATGACTGGAGCCCTGAAGAGAGTAGTCCCGAAGCGCTTTTGTATACAGATTATTTACATCCTCGGGACTGGTTGGCAGCTTAGCTTTCCCAGCAGGATTGTAAGCGTTAATAAATTAACTTCAGCAAAACAAGGAAAATATAATGCGGATTTTAGTTCTATGGTTTAGCTTGTTTTTAGTATTTTGTACCGGGTGTAGCACTACAGCTTCCGAACTTGGCTCAGACCGAGATGCTAAGGGTTGTATTGCCTCAGCAGGCTATAGCTGGTGTGTCGCTACTCAGAAGTGTGAGCGCCCCGGGGAATTGGCAAAGAAACAGGCATTTGAGAATACTCAGGCCGACTTTGATCAATATTGTAACAATCCCGGGTTATAGTATTTAGCAAACAAAGGCACAAGGACTTAAGGGAAATTGCTAAGGTACCTGGAAATAAATAAGCGTCCAATATTTGGGCAGGGTTTTTGTTTGTCATTAGTGCTGTAGCAGTAGGCGCATTGCTGGCAAGCCCCTCTGAAAGCGTGTTGTTAATTTTGGGGATATAATAAAAACCAAAACAAAGCCAGATAAATACTTATCTGGCTTTTAAAAAATTAATCAAGATTGAACCTTACTTACATTAAAAGGCAGCAATCGACCCATTGCAGACATTGAGTTATCTTAACTTTCAATCGAGTCTGACCCTTTTGGTTCTGCTTTTGGTTCGACCCTTTTGGTTCAGGAGAGGCTGAAATAGGTAGGATGCTGCTGAGGAACGAAGCGCATCATTCGTTCATTATTGCGCATAAAAAAAAGGGGAGTAGACTTTAGTCTACACGGCGCATGAGTTGAATGAATTACTTGAATTTGTGTAGGCTAAAGCCTACTCCCCAGGCACGCCTTAATTCAATATATCTATCTACGCAAAACCGTAATCCAAATGTTAATATAATGATGCAGCATCCTACGGACTGAACCTTATGCGGCACAAGACCTCCTAGTGTTTTTTGTAATTTTCAAATAAGATTGAAGAAAAGGGGAGTAGACTTTAGTCTACACGGAGCATGAATTAATTGAATTACTTGAATTTATGTAGGCTAAAGCCTACTCCCCAGACCTATAATATACGCCCTAATTCAATATATCTATCTACACAAAACCGTAATACAAATGTTAATATAATGATGCATCATTCGCGATAGATGCGCTTCGTTCCTCAGCAGCATCCTACGAACTGAAGCTTATGCGACACAAGACCTCCTGGTATTTATTATAATTTTCAAATAAGAATGGAAAAAAGGGGGGTAGACTTTAGTCTACACGGAGCATGAGTTTTTAGGCTTCAACCGACTCGGAACCAAACAAACTTGATTTTTACAATAAAACAAATGTGATAATCAAATAAATTACTACTTTTAATGGCTTTTAATTTTACTTCATATTCCATAGACAATCTATGAGTTATAATTCTCATAAGAAAACTATATGGACTTAAATATCATGAAGCAAATAGTTGAAATTGATTTACCCACTGAACTTTTAATCGGTCTGCATACTAATGCCGAAGGCTTCTCTGTTTTTCTAAAAGAACAAGCTGCCATTAGCTTGTTTAAAGATGGGAAAATCAGCTCTGGAATAGCATCAAATTGGTTGAAAATTTCCCGAATGAGTTTTTTAAGATTAGCCTCAGATGCTGGAGCGACCTTATTACAAGATTCTAGTGATGATTACCGTCGAGAAACATCCTTATTGTGATTATTTTTAGCAATACAACACCTTTTATTGCTCTTTCTAGCATCAATAAACTGTGGATCTTCTTCCAAAGCTATTTGGACAAATACATGTCGTTACTGAGGTTATTGAAGAATGCGCTGCAGGTGGAATGATTTCAGTTCCCGATTTAAGAGCAGTGCCTTGGGTTATTGAAATTCATCCATCCCAAGCGATTACAATTGGGATCTTATTAGAACTGGACAAAGGAGAAAAATACACTTTGCAAATGGCAAAGGAATTAAAAGCTGATAGAGTGATTATTGATGAAAAGATTGGACGAGATGTGGCAGAATATCTAGGTTTAGAAGTTACTGGGACACTGGGTATATTACTCAAAGCCAAACAAAATGGTTGGATTGAATCATTTACAGAAAGTGCCAACGCCATGTCTGACCAAGGTATACATTACAACAAAACATTGATTAAAAAATTAGCTAAGGTGATTGGAGAGAATTGAACATACACAGTTATAAAACCTAGCTGTTGCTAGACTACTTTTGCATATTCTGTAATCTGCTTTTTATGTGCAAAAGGCAAGACCAGACCCCAAAACTTTTTTACGATTTATAGTCTGGGCTTACGTTTGGGCGAAGGCTTAAGTCTGAAGGTAGGGGATATTGATGCGACACGCATGCGTGTGCATATTCGCAACGCCAAGGGGAATAAGGATCGTCTTGTGCCTTTGCCCTTGGGGACTTTGCTTGTGTTGCGTAAGTTTTGGGCTGTGCATAAAAATCCAGTGCTGGTATTTCCCAGCCGTGCCCGGGGTCTAAAAGGTGCACACCTTGCTGAATCCCCCCTTGATCGCGGTGGCATTCAGAAGACAATCCGTCTTGTGACACAAGAAATGGGGCTAAAAAAAAGATTTCCTGCCACTCGCTACGCCATAGTTACGCAACTCACCTGTTAGAGGCCGGCGTTGATTTGGTTGAGCTGCAGAAGATTTTGGGCCATACCAGTTTAGTGACCACGGCTCGCTATACGCATTTAACCGATATTACTGATGAGAATGCAGCGTTGCGCATTAATCAGTTAGTGAATGGACTTTCTATAAGCTGGGGGCAGATTTCATGATCACCCTTGCTTCCGTGATTGACCAATTCCAGGACGACTTTTTAAGCGCGTATCAAAACCGTTTACGCTCCAATCAGATCAGTGCATTACAGGCAATGAAGAGCTGTCGTACACAGCTGAGTCCTGTCATGCAGGTGAATTGTGCAGACTGTGATTATCAGACCTTTGTACCTCATTCCTGCGGGCATCGTAATTGTCCACATTGTCAGCATTATGACAAATCGGCAGGAAAGCCGATTTGCACAGCTTCAGCTGCCCGTAGGGTGAAGGTGCATGGAGGCACCTTTATGATTGTCAGAAGTGGATTGAAAGGCAGGTACAAAAACAAGTCCCTGCTGATTATTTTATGAACACTTTTACCTTGCCTGCGCAGTTAAGATCGCTGGCAAAGCAGCAGCCTCGTTTACTTTACAGCATGATGTTTGACTGCGCCTGGGCGACCTTACAGAGTTTCAGTAAAAATGATAAGCAGTTGCAAGGCGATCCTGGGGCAATTGCCGTCTTGCATACGCACTCGCGCGAATTAAATGATCACCCGCATAGTCATGTCATCATGCCGGCTGCCATCATCGACAAAACAAATAAGCTCTGGCGTACCAAACAGGGTAAATACCTGTTTCCTCATAAAGCACTGGCGAAAGTATTTCGTGCAAAGATGCTCGCGCGTATGAACGAAGAAAATTTGCCATTTCCCACGGCTATTCCGAAACAATGGGTGGTGGATTGTAAGTTTGTCGGCGCAGGTGATAAGGCGTTGATTTATCTGGGGCGGTACCTGTATCGTGGCGTGATTCGTGAACAGGATATCTTATCCTGTCAGGATGGCAAAGTAAGCTACCGTTATCAAGACAGCAAAACCAAACGTTATCAAACCAAAACGGTATCGGGGCTAAGTTTCTCTGGCTGGTGCTGCAACATGTTTTGCCTAAAGGCTTTCGTCGTGCGCGCAATTATGGTTTTTTACATCCGAATAGCAAGGGGGTTATTAAGTAAGCGCTCAACGAAGCACGTACTTGCCCTATTCAGGCGTATCTGATTTTTTAATATTCCAGGGCAACAAAGCCTCCACTTTATCAACCGTATCAGCATAAGGTAAAGCAGTGAGAACCTGCTTAAGATATGCATAAGGCTCCAGCCCATTTGCTTTAGCTGTTTCTATCAGGCTGTAATGTATTGCACTGGCACGAGCACCCGCAGGGGTATCAGAAAATAACCAGGCTTTGCGCCCTATCACAAACGGGCGAATCGCATTTTCTGCCAGGATGTTGCTAATATTGAGTTCACCATGGGTGCAATACACATTGAGTTTTTCCCACTGGTTACTCAGGTAAGTCATTGCCTTTCCTGTCAGGCTATCTTTAGGTACTTTATGCTGGTTTTCTTCCAGATAGGCTTTGAGCTGGTTCAATACAGGAATGCTCTTCTCCTGGCGCTGCTGATATTTTTCATCCACTGACAGGTCTTTAATTTCTCGCTCAATGACATACAGTTTATTGATCAGGCTCAGCGCTTTACCTGCTTTTGAGGGTTTGTTATTTTGTCCCTTTTTGCGTTTAGGCTGTGCATTCTGGGCATCTTTAAAATAACGACGCGCATGATCCCAGCACCCCAGCTGGGTGATGCTGTTTTTTTGGCACACGGCATTGTACCCCGCATAGCCATCGGTTTGCAGATAGCCACTAAAGCCGTCAAGCAGGCGCATGGGGACGTCTCCACTACGAGAGGGATCGTATTCAAACAGGATGCTTTTTTCACCCGGTGGCCCGCCAAGCGTCACCCACATATATTTATCTGAGGTCGCTGGCCGCCCCGGTTCTTTTAATACCTGAACCCGCGTTTCATCAGCGAGTATGACTGCCCCTGTGTGTTGATGCTCTCGCATCAGGTTAATCAGGGGCTGAAGTTGTTTAGCCAGTGCGATCATCCAGTTTGCTAATGTCGCTCTGGAGATGTCACCCCCATAACGAGACAAGATGCCTTCTTGCCGATATAAAGGTAAGCCGTCAGCATACTTGGCGATAATAACAAAGCACATTAAACTGATGCTTCCCATTGCTCTGGCAATAGGGTGTCTGGGCATTTGTGCGGCTTTAACCTGGCGTTGTTTTTCGCCTTCAATCTGTTTGATAAAGACCGCTTTTTCCTGCATGTATTCAAGAACACGTACTTTAGCAGGAATAATATCCAGCTCTTCTTTCACTTTAGTAAAGAAAGTATCAATAGCACCTTCTTTTTCTTCATCGGTTAAATAAATAAAAATTTGCTCGCGAGGTAACTTATCTGAGAAGGGTTTGCGTCCCGGCTTTTTCTTGGTGCCAGTAGAACTTGTTTGTTTTTCGTCCTCAGGTGCTTCATCAGCCTCCAGGTCTAGCTCCTCATCGCTATCCGCTTCATTCTCTGCTTCATCAAACAAAGAGGATTGATGAGATTGTTCACTGGATGATCCAAAGCGTTTTATTTTAGATAAGCGTAGTACCTCTTCCAGAATAAGGATGCGTTTTTTCTGTTCGGAAATCACCCCAGACTTAACTTCAATCACACGCGTCAGTTCATCAATAGCCTGTTTTTTTTCAAGCAACAAAGCAACACTCTCCGACAGCAAAGAACCGGCTTTATCTTGTTGTTTTATATTTGAAATATCGGCTAAAATCATGGCTTTATTATAGCATTTATAGTGGCAATAATGAACACAAAAACAGCTAAAAAACAGACTCATATTGAAGTTTTTTATGACCTTTCATCGCGCTAATATCAAAGCCATCCAGCAGCCAGTTTAACTGCTGGCCTGTTAAGGTTAATGTCTCTTCCTCACCCTTAGGCCACTTAAATGTTTCTTCTACCAATGACTTGTAATAAAGGACAAAACCATTATCTTCCCAAAACAGGCATTTAATCTTATTCCGCCGTTTATTCGTAAAGGCATAGAGAGCCCCCTCAAAAGGATTATGCCCTAACTCACATTCAACAATCGCCGATAAGCCCCGATGTGACTTACGAAAATCAATGGGCTGCCGATACAGATACACTTCTGTCAAAGACAGAGAGGGACGCATAACAACCGTCATCGCAACAGCTCAAGCAGTGGTTGAATACACGGCATAGTATCCTGCGTAATACCTTCCAACCGAATACCATCATTAAATTGCAAAGATAATCCTGGGACTGGCGCAGATGAACGATCCCCGTCAACCCGAATACGTGTAAACCCTGTAGGGGAAGTAGTCGGCTTTACAGTCGATTTACGTTTCCAGTAGCCTAACTTTTGCGGACATAAATCATGCTGTCGACAATAAGCTACCTGTGATTGGCCTGATGCCTGCCAGTGCTCTATGTGAATAGGCCAGAAAGTCTTTGCCTGTATTTTTTCTAACGCTGCCATTTAAAATTCCCCGTGGTATTTAACAATGGGGATAGTTTGGCATTAATCTGAGTTGCCGTGAAGTACGCTGACTATTGAGCGCTTACGTTATTAAGCTGATTCACACCTTGCTAAAGTTTGACCCGACGAAGATATTACGCACACTCAAAGTACGGCCGTCATTCAGTTGCAAATGTTGTGGCGGGGCGATGGTTGTGGGGCGCAGGAGAATACCCAGGGTGGAAATAATGTTTCAGCCTGTGCCGACTTAACGATTGGAGTCACTAGCGCTTATGTGAATTTAAACACTTCGACCCAGACTAGCAGCAAATTAGATGCTGAGGGAGTTGCTTGGGCTAAAATCGGAGATTAAGGCGAAAAATCGCTCCGATACTTGGACTTTGAGAGTTGACTGCAATGGACAACGCTCAAAGTTCAATTAAACAGGTAAAAACAGAGGTTCGATTCATCAATCGGGCTGATCAACAAAAAGCAATTTTCATAGAGCGCATTTAATTAAATTCCTACTATCGTGCCGGGCTTGTCCAACAAACGGTTCAGATTGTGGCTCGCTTCGCGATCACAATCTAACCTTGTTCGTTAGGTTTTGATTTGCTTCATCCTTTGATATGGCATCGAAAGACCTGACCCCATTTTTCTTTTGGTTCTCTGGTAAGCGTCAGAATTGCTTTTCATGCTCAAATTTTAGGCACAAAAAAGCCCGAATTAACGGGCTTTTCGATCTATAAAATAATAAACTATTACTCATCTTCTATTGATTCTTCTGACAGTGCTTGGAAATTAATTGTAGGTAATATGACGGCCCCGTATCCAGAATTTACTACAAGCGTAGAAATAAAACTTCGTAAAAAAGGATAAGCTATTGCAGGAGCATTTACTTTTGGGAAGTGAGATTTTTTAAAATCATCGTCAAGATCACTATCGCCTTCAAAATAAGCAACATAACTTAAAGATAGCGAAAAACCTTCTTTAGACTCCAATGAAATATCAAATTTAACCACAAAATATGATTTACTTTCCTCGTTATAAGCATTAAAAAATGAGAGCTTAAATGTATCCTCTTTAGGAGGTACTCCAATACTCTCAAAATTAAAGCTTTCTACTTTTGTTTCGCGCAAAGATATCTGCATTATTTAGGCCGCAATATCCATATCACAATTTTCCAAGCTGAAAAAATTAGGCTGATTTGCAGCTTTTATTATATGAGCAGAAGAAGACTCTAATTTTCCACCATAAAATGAACTACTATCTTTAGGTACATATTCAATAGTTATTTTTTTCTCTTTACGAACAGGAATATACCCGTAGCCATGCTCAATAAACTTTTCCTCAAGCTCATCTATACTCATTAAATTTATACGTTCAATAGCTTGCTTTGCTAAATCATTGATGTTCATAACTTCACTCTCCCTTCTTTTTCTTTATTTATTGTATCAATGTCAATATTTGCAACATCTTTTACGCACATTACTGTTACATTTGGAGTATTTGATGCAATCTTTTTAATTCGTTGTGTTTTATTTTTAATATAAAGATTATGAATGATAATATCCAGCTTCATAAAATCTGCGACAAAGTTCCAAAGTTCCAAAGAAGCCTATCATCCTCTGTAAATTTTCGGTCTCTACACCAATGTTCTTTATGTATTTCAAGCAATCTATCTCTGACCGAATTAAATGCTTTAAGGTCGTCTATTTTATTGGTATCCAATATATTAGACCCAATAACCTTCGCAGAAAGAACATTATATCGTGAATACAGCACAGATTTAGTGTTGCCGCTCCATGCTTTATACATAGCCCATTCTTTCGCATTATTAATTGGATCAGAAATCCCATCTACGAAAAAATACACTCCATACCCTAGCCAGTCATCAGGATTTTCACTCCTTTTAAAAGTTGTATTTACAATTTTTTCAGCATTTTCTTCACTTGTTCCATGATAACCAATTATTTCACTACGCCCCATTTTTTAACTGATCCTTACTTTGTTACACAGTTTATATAATTGACTATCACTAAATATCAACGGCATATTCTATAGTAAAGCATAAAAATAGTGAAATAAATAGGGTGTGCGGCCGAGCAAGGTCGATAATTCCAGCGGGTGAAAGTCCCGCTCTGGCAAGGTAGGTCAACCACCAGATAGTAAACATCGGGCAGGCGGAGGTAACTCCAAACGTCAAGCACGATGGGCGCAAGCCAGCAGGCCGTAAGCGAAAGTTGAAGTGATTTAGCCTCGAAATGATTTTACGTAAGCAGGACGACAGAGTACCCTTTCTGGAAGTCCCTATTCTATGACGCGCATGACAAGTATCATAGGGCTGCTTCGGGGTTGTAAAGCATGGCATGTTGGACATTGGGAATAATCGGCAACTCGGGAGATCCTGAATCGTCTTTCAAGAAGAGAGTAGGTTGAACAAGTGATAATAAAACAAGAACAGCCGAAGCGGTTCAGGAAGTCGGATGGTGGCATAGTACCGATGAAAGTGTGTAATGCATCTGGAGGGAAGGCCATCACGACAACAACAGCGAAGCAAGGACACACGTATCATGCACAGTAATGTAGAAAGCGTGCCAACAAAACTGCAACGCATAGCTAAGAAAGCCAGCACAGACAAGGACTGTCAATTCACCAGTTTGTATCATCTGATGAATAAAGAGTTATTGCTGGAATGCTTTACGCAGCTCAAAGGAAAAGCCGCGTCAGGCATAGATAATATCACCAAAGATCAATACGCTATTCATTTAGACGCAAACCTAGATAATCTAGTCGAACGACTGCATAAAATAGCGTATAAACCACAGCCTGTCTTAAGGATTTACATTCCCAAAGCAGGCAGTCAACGGAAACGACCACTGGGTATTCCCACGCTAGAGGATAAACTGGTACAGGCAGGCTTGGTCAGAATTCTGCAAGCCATCTATGAGCAAGACTTTCTTGATGATTCTTATGGATTCAGACCGCTACGAAGTTGTCATGATGCGCTACGCGCATTAAGTCAAACAGTCGAAGGTCAGCCCGTTCATTATATAGTGGAAGCCGATATAAAAGGCTTCTTCGATAATGTAAATCAAGAGCAACTGATACGCTTTATCAGTCATCGAATAGTGGACAAACGGATCCTCAGACTCATCCAACGGTTTCTAAAAGCAGGGATACAAGAAGACGGACAGCACAAAGCCAGTGAAACAGGCACACCGCAAGGTGGAGTCATCTCACCACTGCTAGCCAACATTTACCTACATTACACGTTAGACCTATGGTTTGAAAAGTGTATAAAGAGTAAATGCAAAGGCTATGCACGGCTCATTCGCTATGCGGATGACTATGTTGTCTGCTTTCAAATAGAAGCTGAAGCCAAGCACTTTAAGGAGGCCATGGAAACACGGCTAAAGCAATTTAACCTTGAAGTTGCGCCCGAGAAAACCAAACTATTTAAATTTGGAAAATTTGCTCAATCAAAAGCAAAAGCCAGTGGCGAAAGACCCGCCACGTTTGATTTTCTAGGGTTCACGCACTACAACTCACGTAGTCGAGATGGCAAGCGTTATCGGATGAAAAGGAAAACGGTTAGCAAACGATTTACCGCCAAAATTGTTGGATATAAAGAATGGTTAAAGGCAAGCAGAACACTGCCTACCAAACAAATTATGAAAACGACTGCGGCAAAATTGCGCGGACATTTTGCCTATTACGGTGTGACCGATAATAGTAAAAGTCTGCAAAGCTTTGCCTATTGGGTAACTCAAACGTTGTATAAATGGTTAAATCGTCGTGGAAAACGGGGTTGCTACACAGTAAGCGCTCAATAGTCAGCGTACTTCACGGCAACTCAGATTAATGCCAAACTATCCCCATTGTTAAATACCACGGGGAATTTTAAATGGCAGCGTTAGAAAAAATACAGGCAAAGACTTTCTGGCCTATTCACATAGAGCACTGGCAGGCATCAGGCCAATCACAGGTAGCTTATTGTCGACAGCATGATTTATGTCCGCAAAAGTTAGGCTACTGGAAACGTAAATCGACTGTAAAGCCGACTACTTCCCCTACAGGGTTTACACGTATTCGGGTTGACGGGGATCGTTCATCTGCGCCAGTCCCAGGATTATCTTTGCAATTTAATGATGGTATTCGGTTGGAAGGTATTACGCAGGATACTATGCCGTGTATTCAACCACTGCTTGAGCTGTTGCGATGACGGTTGTTATGCGTCCCTCTCTGTCTTTGACAGAAGTGTATCTGTATCGGCAGCCCATTGATTTTCGTAAGTCACATCGGGGCTTATCGGCGATTGTTGAATGTGAGTTAGGGCATAATCCTTTTGAGGGGGCTCTCTATGCCTTTACGAATAAACGGCGGAATAAGATTAAATGCCTGTTTTGGGAAGATAATGGTTTTGTCCTTTATTACAAGTCATTGGTAGAAGAAACATTTAAGTGGCCTAAGGGTGAGGAAGAGACATTAACCTTAACAGGCCAGCCGTTAAACTGGCTGCTGGATGGCTTTGATATTAGCGCGATGAAAGGTCATAAAAAACTTCAATATGAGTCTGTTTTTTAGCTGTTTTTGTGTTCATTATTGCCACTATAAATGCTATAATAAAGCCATGATTTTAGCCGATATTTCAAATATAAAACAACAAGATAAAGCCGGTTCTTTGCTGTCGGAGAGTGTTGCTTTGTTGCTTGAAAAAAAACAGGCTATTGATGAACTGACGCGTGTGATTGAAGTTAAGTCTGGGGTGATTTCCGAACAGAAAAAACGCATCCTTATTCTGGAAGAGGTACTACGCTTATCTAAAATAAAACGCTTTGGATCATCCAGTGAACAATCTCATCAATCCTCTTTGTTTGATGAAGCAGAGAATGAAGCGGATAGCGATGAGGAGCTAGACCTGGAGGCTGATGAAGCACCTGAGGACGAAAAACAAACAAGTTCTACTGGCACCAAGAAAAAGCCGGGACGCAAACCCTTCTCAGATAAGTTACCTCGCGAGCAAATTTTTATTTATTTAACCGATGAAGAAAAAGAAGGTGCTATTGATACTTTCTTTACTAAAGTGAAAGAAGAGCTGGATATTATTCCTGCTAAAGTACGTGTTCTTGAATACATGCAGGAAAAAGCGGTCTTTATCAAACAGATTGAAGGCGAAAAACAACGCCAGGTTAAAGCCGCACAAATGCCCAGACACCCTATTGCCAGAGCAATGGGAAGCATCAGTTTAATGTGCTTCCTAAATCCTGCAAGCATTATACATAATAATCCACAAAACTCCTTATTAAACAATGATATAATATCATTTTCCTGATTTCACTATCTCATTGTTTTAATGAAGCCCTCTAAAGTATCAAAATCCTCATCTCACGTAAGAAACCGTACCCGAACGGTAAAAATGACATCTACAGCACATGGATTGACAAGCCAGGCGGGACTGATTCCCGTCGTGAAATATTTAGACAGGATAGGTTTTGAAAAAACCGTAAAACAAAGCGTTCCACATCGGCGGGGTGAAAATGCAGACCATCACTTATCTGATGTGGTTCTATTGACGTTGGTTGGCATGATGGGGGGAGCAACATCAATGGCAAAGGTGACGACCGTATGGGCAGATAGCGTACTGCGCAAAGTAGCTGGCTGGATAAAGATTCCTGTTGAAACCACAATTTTACGGATCTTTAAAGAAGTAAGTGATAGGCAGATAAGCCAGTTTGAAACGCTCACGCATACTTTGCGTGGTCAACACTGGCGGCGATTGCTTCGTTCCGGAAAATCGAAAACTGGCATACAATCCGTCCAGTGGGTCGATGTCGATTCAACTGTGGACACCGTTTGTGGTCGACAAGAAGGAAGTGCCAAAGGCTTCAACCCCAAAAAGAAAGGTGCCCGTTCATACCATCCACAACTCGCTTTTCTAGCGGAAACAAAAGAAATTTTACAAGCCTGGTTCCGGACAGGCAATGCCTTTACAAGCAATGGTGTTGTAGAATTTACCAAACAGTTACTTGCACACTTGCCCAATCGGATGCGCATTATTTTTCGCGGTGACAGTGGTTATTTTGTCGGTGATTTGCTTGAATTTCTCGATACCAGAGGGCATGGGTATCTAATAAAGGTTAAACTTAAGAATTTGAACGCATTGCTGGCCAAACAGGCCTGGACAGCCATACAAGGCCGACCCGGTTGGGAGCAGAGCGAGTTTCAATATCGTTGTGGTGGCTGGTCTCGCTCTCGTCAGTTTGTCGCGGTCAGGATAAAGCAACCTAAACAAGTGACAGGACCTCAGTCCGAGCTTTGGGATACGGCAGAATATGACTATTTTTGTTATGTAACAACTGAACCTCTATCGCCTTGGCAAACACATAAGAAGTATGGTGAACGAGCGACGTGCGAAACATGGATTGAAGAAGCAAAATCACAAATGGGTTTAGGTAAAATCAGAACGAATCAATTTCTGGCTAATGCCGCATTATTTCATTGCGCCGTTCTTGCCTACAATACCGTGCGCTGGATGGCTCAATTGAGTGGCAACAAAACGTTGTGCCAATGGGAGCCGGATACACTTCGTACTTATCTGATTCGGGTGGCTGGAAAATTACTCACAGGCAATAATCAGCTGAGAGTCAGAACACCTGCAGATCCGCTCTATCCACAGGAATGGGATGATTGGGTTAAGGTGGGGTTACTCGCTTAACATTAACCGAAGTTAAGTCACTTTGATTAAAAGGTCATGGCACGTTGGCAGGGTGTTTATTGCCTTGGGCTCGGGGGATATCCATACGATACAAAAAATTTCCTCTATTTATGATTTAAATCTGGATATTTTGATCGGTTGGACAAAGAGGGCTGGCAAAGCGGCAGTAAAAACCTAATAACCACTTAGCTAGACAGGTTAATGAGAGTCAAAATATGGGCTTGCAGGATTTAGGTGCTTTGTTATTATCGCCAAGTATGCTGACGGCTTACCTTTATATCGGCAAGAAGGCATCTTGTCTCGTTATGGGGGTGACATCTCCAGAGCGACATTAGCAAACTGGATGATCGCACTGGCTAAACAACTTCAGCCCCTGATTAACCTGATGCGAGAGCATCAACACACAGGGGCAGTCATACTCGCTGATGAAACGCGGGTTCAGGTATTAAAAGAACCGGGGCGGCCAGCGACCTCAGATAAATATATGTGGGTGACGCTTGGCGGGCCACCGGGTGAAAAAAGCATCCTGTTTGAATACGATCCCTCTCGTAGTGGAGACGTCCCCATGCGCCTGCTTGACGGCTTTAGTGGCTATCTGCAAACCGATGGCTATGCGGGGTACAATGCCGTGTGCCAAAAAAACAGCATCACCCAGCTGGGGTGCTGGGATCATGCGCGTCGTTATTTTAAAGATGCCCAGAATGCACAGCCTAAACGCAAAAAGGGACAAAATAACAAACCCTCAAAAGCAGGTAAAGCGCTGAGCCTGATCAATAAACTGTATGTCATTGAGCGAGAAATTAAAGACCTGTCAGTGGATGAAAAATATCAGCAGCGCCAGGAGAAGAGCATTCCTGTATTGAACCAGCTCAAAGCCTATCTGGAAGAAAACCAGCATAAAGTACCTAAAGATAGCCTGACAGGAAAGGCAATGACTTACCTGAGTAACCAGTGGGAAAAACTCAATGTGTATTGCACCCATGGTGAACTCAATATTAGCAACATCCTGGCAGAAAATGCGATTCGCCCGTTTGTGATAGGGCGCAAAGCCTGGTTATTTTCTGATACCCCTGCAGGTGCTCGTGCCAGTGC
The DNA here is from genome assembly GCF_965251085.1 of Methyloprofundus sp. Lineage (NCBI taxonomy): Bacteria > Pseudomonadati > Pseudomonadota > Gammaproteobacteria > Methylococcales > Methylococcaceae > Methyloprofundus > Methyloprofundus sp. The sequence goes on from NZ_OZ252594.1 coordinate 394,661, forward strand.
AATACATTACAGCCTGATAGAAACAGCTAAAGCAAATGGGCTGGAGCCTTATGCATATCTTAAGCAGGTTCTCACTGCTTTACCTTATGCTGATACGGTTGATAAAGTGGAGGCTTTGTTGCCCTGGAATATTAAAAAATCAGATACGCCTGAATAGGGCAAGTACGTGCTTCGTTGAGCGCTTACGCTACACATGGGAAAAGTTCACTAAACTTCTCAAACTGTACCCATTACCGAATCCACGAATTACGGTGAATTTATTATCTGCTTCAAGGTAAAGCGTGTTGTCGAGGAGCCGTGTGCGTAAATAGCGCCAGCACGGTTCTGTGAGGGGCGTGGTAACAACTGATGAGAATTAGCAATGGTTAGAAATCACACAGTAGCTGCGTGCAGCGAAGTGTACAAAAAAAGTATTATCGACTCATTGACTAACTTGTCGGAAGAACCCGTCTACTCGACTGCCACATCAAAAAATCGTGACAGTCGTCAGCGCTTCAATTTTCCGCGCTCAACACTGTATACATTAAAATTCAGCTCTGGCTCTTTCTGCTTTTTTCTCGTTTTCACTGCATCTATGAAAAAGTGACGTCCTTTTTTTCCATGTCCGAGTTTTCTTTCCGCTTGGTTTTGTTCACCGCGACAGCTTTACACTACTATTACCTTCGCAGGAGACAATAACGGCTCGCGGTTTTTTATCCGCGAGCCGTTGCGTCTGTGCCGCGTAACGCAACGCGAAGCTCAGGAGTATTTTTGAGATAGCTTTATCATCTCAAAAATATCTGTCTGGAACTTCTGGTTATCGGATTTTCGATAATCGGTAGTTTTGGATAGTTCTGCTGAGCTTCGCGTTACCGGGCGCGCCTTGTGGCGCGCCCGGTAACAAGTAATTATATGGTTTCAGTATATCACCCTTGTTAGCTGCATTATAGGTAGAAAACTGGCATATTTCATCAGAATGCTAGCTGTATATCGTCACATATTGGATGATATACAGTTTCATTTTATCTTGATGACTGTTCCTGGCTGTTTTGAGTCAGTTAAAAAAGAATTTTTTCTCCCTCGTTAAATCTTCCTACCCATTATAAAGATAATGGTATAGCCTACTATTTTTTTAAAAAACAACACGCTTTCAGAGGGGATTGCAACGTCGGATGATTTTTTGTTTCCAGGTGTCTAAGCCCGTTTGCTTCGAAACCAGAAAATCCCAAGCAAAATTATTGCCAGCGCAAATATGATGCTATTGGCCTGTTTTATATAATTGATAACGCTTTCTCCATAGTGGAAATACAGCGTAAAGAAGCTAATGGTTGAAATCGTACAAGCAAGTAAGTCTGATAAAGCGAACTTTATGAAATTCATTTTCCCTAGGCCCGCCGTTAAAAACAGAGCATTTCGAATGCCAAAGGGAATAAACCGTCCCAGGATTAAAGTTATCACCCCATATTTTTGATAATAGTTAGAAATTTTAGTGACCCTTTCTGCGGACACCATTTTTGCAAAAAAACGTATTTTAAATAGCTTTGGACCAACAAACCGACCTAAACTATATGAGATTAAATCAGAGAAAAAAGCGCCCAGATAAACAGCGATAAACAAATGAGGTAAATAATCAGGGTTGTTACTTGCTAGCAACGCAGAAATAAAAATCATCACATCTTCCGATACCGGAATATTTAAGCCGGCTAATAGCAATGTGGCAAAAATAATAAAATGCGCATATTGAATGTTAGCCTGAATAAGTTGTAGCAGTTCTTGCATGATATTTTTTTGCTTATTCCTGGAGGGTGGGTTTATGAAACTGGGTTCTGTTTTTTGGATTATTAATTATCGAGCTATTAAACGACAATTGTAGGCTATAATTTCATCTTTCCAGGATTGATAATAAAGGCTTTCCAGCTTCTCGTCCCGCTTTTAACCAGATTACTTATATGTCCTACCTAGATGATCCAAGAGTTTTTCTCGCAACCGAAAGAACCTTATTAGCATGGATACGCACTGAGATATCTATTTTAGCCATAGCCTTCATCTTGAAAAAATTCGGCATCGAAGATGCGGCAGATAATCAGGGGCAACTAACATTATTCATTATTATTTTATGTACGATTACGGTGATTCTTGCCATCCTGTCTTTTATTCAATCATGGGTTTCAATTTCTAAATTGTCAGAAAGGGAAATTCCGGGCCCTTTGGCTAAACCCATAGTGCTATTGGCCGGACTTGTTTCAATTTTAATTAGCTTTGGTGCAACCTATATCGTTATGTCATTCTAGGAGGCAGTCCGGGAATAGTAGCCGTAGTGAGCGAAAGCTGCCTTGAGTCAGTTTTTTCGATTATTAGAGGAGAACAGCCGGCTCGTTAACGAAAATAATCGGGGAACTTGGCCAAACCAACTTTTCCGCAGTAGGCTTTCTATTCTCGGACAGTTTCCTAGTGCAGCAATAATTTTAGCGCTGATTTTTAGCCTCTAGTTCGGTAATAACTTTATCTAAAGAGCCTGAATTTTTTATCATCTGGTTAAAAGACTCCCGGTTACTAATCACCAGGCTGATTCCTTCGACTTTTAAATCATAAATTTTCCACTGATCATTGCGTAAAATCATTGCGTAATCAATTTTTGCATTGGCCTTACCTGGTTGCGACACTATAGTTTTTACGGTAGTGGTTTTATCGCTGTTGTTCAGTTTTAAGGGCAGATAATCAATAGTCCAGTCATTAAACTGTTCGGTAAATGTGGTTGAATAAGTGTTGACCAGTAAAATTTTAAACGCTGCGATAAATTGCTTTTTCTGTTGTTTACTGGCCTTGCGCCAATGCTTCCCTAAGACTAATGCAGACATACGCACAGTATCTACATTGGGGAAAATAGCCGTATTTACAAAGCTGCGAATTTCGCTTTTATTGCTGGCAAAGCCTGGCTCTTTAAGTTTCTCAAGCAAGATCTGTGAGGTATTATCAATGACTCGTTGGGGGGCTAGTAAATTTTCAGTTGCAGCGATTGCTGTGGTGCTAAGCAATAGGAAAAAACCAATCAATAAAGATCGGGGTAATAATTGAATTGTCATAATGGCTAGAGTTTTAGTATAGGCTGTGTTTTCTGTACAATGTTTATCCAGGGCTCCTCAATTAATTCATGGCTGGCATCTGAACGCCTAAAATATTCGATAACGTCGTTGAAAACCTGGTTAATAGCCTGTTATTAAGGGAGATGGAAAGAAATAATCATCCAAACGAAGTAAGCTTGTGTCTCAATAATTTATAATAATGAATTCTGAATTTATTCTCACACTAGGCAGATAAGCTTGTTGATATTAACAGATAGCATTATAGGTTGGATTATAAATACAGCCCATCGTTTAAAAGGCTCGGTACGTCGTATATTCATGGCTGAAACGGTGGAGCTACTAGGCTCAGGTGGTGCAAGTATTGCTGAAGAAAAACTAGGATGGAATAGAGGCACTATCCGAAAAGGACAATATGAACTTGAAACTCAGCCCATAGAAGATAATTTTTCAGCGAGAGGGCGTAATAAAAGTGAAGAGCATTTTCCTCATCTACTTGATGACATAAAAAAAATTGCTGAACCGGAGTGTCAAACGGATCCCTCTTTTAATTCCTGTCGATTATATACCCGGCTAACGGCTAAAGAAGTTAGAAAACGTTTACTGGAGATTGATTATTACGATGAAAAAACATTACCTTGCTCAAAAACTATCAATACAAAATTAAATGACCTGAGTTACCATCCAAAAAAGGTACAAAAAACAAAGCCTCATAAGAAAATCAAGGAAACGGATGCAATTTTTGAACAAGTTCATTCAGTCAATGGAATGGCAGATATCAACCCAAAAGAGATTCGTATATCAATTGATGCCAAAGCAAGAATGAATATAGGAAATTTTTCACGGGGAGGACGAAATCGGGTTTTAACAAAAGCAGAGGATCATGATTTAGATGTTAAGGAAAAGTTAACTCCTTTTGGTTTTTATCTGCCTGAACATGATGATTTTTTCCTTTTCTTTACAGCAGGCTATGCCAGCAGTGATTTCATCGTTGACCGATTGGAAGAAATTTGGCCAGAAATTCAAGAAAAATATGGAGTAGATATTCTGACAATTAACGCTGACAATGGTATGGAGAACAGTAGCTCCAGAACTCAGTTTATAAAAAGGCTTGTGGAGTTTGCTGAAAAAAGCAACATAAAGATAAAACTGGCCTACTACCCTCCTTATCATAGTAAATATAACCCAATTGAACGAGTATGGGGAGCCTATGAAAATCATATTAGTGGCGACATAATGGATACAGTTGAAACAACTTTAAAATTTGCCAAAAGTATGACCTACAATGGCAAAGCACCTATTGTTAAATTAACAGAAAAAATATATGAAACAGGAGTAAAGGTAGGTAAAAAAGCAATGAAGACGTATTATCAGTTTGTTGACCGAATGCCATCGTTGGAGAAATGGTTTTTGACCATTTCTCCTGGTTGTTCTGGATGATTATTTCTTTCCATCTCCCTAACCGCAATCTTCGCCTTGTCATCAAACATTTAAACGCACAGCTATTCAGCCAGAATAAATAGAGGTACTCTCATATTGGATAAGCAATCACTAAACTTTAATAAGATAGGGTATGAATAATAGCATTAATTTCCCCAAAACACGTATGCGCCGGATGCGCTATCATGATTTTTCCCGGCGGCTGATGGCGGAAAATCAACTTTCCTGTGATGATTTAATCTATCCTTTATTTGTTATTGAAGGGCAAAATAAAAAAGAGACAATCGCATCAATGCCTGGTGTAGAGCGACTTTCAATTGACCTGTTGGTGGTTGAAGCAAAGCAGTGCCACGCACTGGGTATTCCAATGCTAGCATTATTTCCGGTAACACCTGCCAGTGTTAAATCAGATGATGCGGCAGAAGCCTATAATCCTGAAGGATTAGCACAACGTGCTGTGCGTGCGATAAAAGCAGCCTGCCCAGAATTAGGCGTGATGACTGATGTAGCTTTAGACCCCTTTACATCGCACGGTCAGGATGGTTTGATTAATGCACAAGGCTATGTGGTCAATGATGCCACTGTTGACGTCCTGGTTAAACAGGCGCTATCTCATGCCGCAGCAGGCGCAGATGTTGTTGCGCCGTCAGATATGATGGATGGCAGGATTGGTGCCATTCGCGAGGCTTTAGAATCGGCGGGGCATAGTAATACCCAGATACTCGCTTATTCAGCCAAATATGCTTCCAGTTTTTATGGGCCTTTCCGAGATGCGGTAGGTTCAGCAGGAAATTTAGGTGAGGGTAATAAATTTAGTTATCAAATGGACCCGGCAAATTCAGATGAAGCCTTGCGTGAAGTGCAACTGGATTTGCAGGAAGGCGCTGATATGGTGATGGTCAAGCCGGGGATGCCGTATTTAGATATTATCCGCCGGGTTAAAGATGAGTTTGGCGTGCCTGTTTTTGCCTATCAGGTGAGTGGCGAATATGCCATGCTCAAGGCGGCTAGTCAAAATGGCTGGCTAGATGAGCAGCAAGTGGTTTTAGAGTCTTTATTGTCATTTAAGCGCGCTGGCAGCGATGCGATTCTGACGTATTATGCCAAGGCGGTAGCTATGTGGCTTAAGGAACAGCAATCATGAGTTCGCTTGATCAATATTCAGTCTTTGGCTCGCCAATAAAACATAGTAAGTCACCGCGTATTCATAAATTGTTTGCTGAGCAAACGGGGCAAGCAATGCAGTACTCCGCGGAATTAGTGCCTGCTGATCAATTTGTGCAGACGGTAAAAGGCTTTTTTACACAAGGTGGCCAAGGTATAAATTGTACGGTTCCTTTAAAGGAGCTGGCCTGGGAATATGCTGACCTAAGAACTGAAAGAGCCGAGTTGGCAAAAGCCGTAAATACACTGGCCTTGCAAGAGGATGGGCGTGTTTTAGGCGATAATACCGACGGTGTTGGTTTAGTCACTGACTTGCAAAATAATCATCAGATTGCCTTAAAGCAAAAACGCGTGCTTATTCTGGGCGCGGGTGGTGCAAGCCGGGGGATTATCCTGCCTATTCTGCAAGAAGCTCCCTTAACCCTGACTATTGTAAATCGGACGGTTGCAAAAGCGCGAACCCTGGCGGATGAGTTTAGTCATAAAGCTAAAATTAATGCCTGTGGCTATGAAGACTTGGCAGGACAAAGCTTTGATCTGATTTTAAATGCCACGTCTGCCAGCTTGAGTAATGACTTACCACCTTTGGCTGCTGGAATATTGGCAGCAGGTGGCAGCTGTTATGATCTGGCCTATGCCAATGAAGCGACTGCTTTTGTACGTTGGGCGCGCGAACAACAAGCGCGTAACAGTCTTGATGGCTTAGGCATGTTAGTCGAGCAGGCAGCAGATGCATTTTACTTGTGGCGGGGAGTACGACCTGCGACAGACCCGGTTATCCAAATGCTTGAAGCAGAGCGAAATAGTTAACCAGCAGGCGTAAAAAAGCTTTAGTTTTTTTGGCAACAGAAATAGCTAAAGCTATTTCGCTGCTAAATTGGTATGCACAATATTAAAGAGTATTCATGTGACAGATTTTTTTAATACCGGCCTGAGTCAGCAGCAGTTTTTACAGCAGTATTGGCAGAAAAAGCCCTTGTTGATTCGCCAGGCATTCCCACAATTCGAGTCACCCGTTTCTGCTGAAGAACTAGCAGGCCTGGCTTGTGAGCCAGAGATTGAGTCTAGGCTAATTGAAGAAACAGGGCTGGACGATAGTGCCTGGCAAGTGACTATGGGACCGCTCTCGGAAAACGATTTTGCCCGCTTACCTGAATCTCACTGGACTCTATTGGTGCAGGATGTAGATAAGCATTTGCCAGAATTACAATACCTACTCGAACCCTTTAGTTTTATTCCTGAATGGCGCCGCGATGATCTGATGATTAGTTATGCAACTGAATCCGGTAGCGTAGGACCACATACAGATGCTTATGACGTGTTTTTATTACAGGCTATGGGGACGCGGCGCTGGCAGTTTGGCGATCTACCGGTTCATGGGGCAAAATTAATTGACGGTTTAGAATTACAAATTCTGGCTGAATTTACCCCTGATCAAAGCTGGGATTTACAGCCGGGTGATATGTTGTATCTGCCTCCGCATTTTGCCCATCATGGCGTCGCTATTGATGAATGCATGACCTATTCGTTTGGTTTTCGTGCACCTTCCAGTGTGGATATGCTGGATACTTTGGTCAATACTTTATTGGAGCAAGGGCTGGGTAAAGGTCGATATCAAGACCCAGATCTGGTGTTGAATCCACATAGTGCAGAAATTGATACTCAAGCTGTGGCCAGATTAAAGCAGTTGTTGCATCAGGCTATTGATCAAGCTGAACCTGTGTTGGCAACTGCGCTAGGTAAATTTGTCAGCGATACCAAGCCAAGCTTAGCAGATCTAGCGGCTGATGCGCGCACAGAGTTACCTGAAATCAGTGACCTTGAATCAAATTTTTATCAGGGTTATAGCTTACACAGAAATGCCTATTATCGCTTTGCCTGGACGGCCAATGAAAAAGGTGGCCAGCTTTTTATGGCGGGTGAAAGTTACCCGGTAGGTCTTGATGGTGTGGCAAATTTGCCGAGCATGAGCGAACAGCAGATGATAACACTCGCTGACTGGCAAGTTATTCGGCAAAGTACCGTTTCAGCTAAAATATTGTGTCAGCTGATTGCATTTGGCGGCTGGTTTTGGCAACAATAATCCTAGAAAAATCAGTTGAGCGCGAATTTATAGTGCAAGATATTGAATTCATATAAAGGGGGGGGGGTGAGTACTTAGCTCCTCTTGATACAATATATAGTATTTTCGTATTTGACTGGAATGCTTGAAGACCAACATTTACATGTGACGCAGCATAGTTATCTGTTTTTAAAGAAACACAATATATTGTGGTAACAGGTTCTAAGTACTCCCCCCTCTTTCATATAATACTTTCAAAAAATTTCTTGATTACCCACAACTCTCAGCTAGACTCCGTCATTCCAGCTACCATTTTAAAACGGGACAAAGCAATGTAGGCTGGGTTAGCTTATCTAGCGAAGCGCAGATAACGTAACCCAGCACTTTACGTATACGGGGCTTTGCTGGGTTACGTTTTTTTACTTCGTTAAAAAAATCTAACCCAGCCTACGGTGTCCCGTCTTAAGTACGTAGCCGTCATTCCTGCATGCTTTTAGCAGGGATCTCGTAGGTTAAGCATAGATTCCCGATAAAAGACTTCGGGAATGACGAGTTTTTTAATATACTGTTTTTAATGTTTTATTCTCTTATGGCTGAGAGTTGTACGTAATCAGGAAAAATTTTAGCTTCACCCTTGGGTTAAGCGGACATTTTTTGGAAGTGCGGTGGAATCAAGAGCTTGTGCTAGAAACCGTGAGCAACTGATTTTTCTAGGATAATTGCAATTAGGCACCTGGAAACACACATCATCCAACTTTGCTGGTCTTTTTGTCCGTCATTAGCACGGTAGCAATAGTTACGTAGTCAGCTATGCACCTACTGCTACAGCACTAATGACACACAAAAATTCTGTCCAAATATTGGACGCTTATTTATTTCTAGGCGCCTTAACTTCGCAAAATTTGCAACAGAAGGAATGGTTCTACTGAGTTTTCCTAGTAATTGTTGTTGATATCTGTATCCTGTCATTATCAATTATTATTCATAAGGTTTTTGTTAGTCTGCAAAAGCATCAGTTTGTTTACATTATTAGAGATATAAATGCCTGTTATCTACTTTATTTCCCTGCATAGGAGCGAGAATTCAATAATACCCGAGTCTGACTTGTCTTTTGATCCCACAGTTGCACTAGAAAAACAGTTGCGTAGCCTGCTATGTGCCGGTTTTCCTAGCACGCCGGTGATGCCAAAATCCTGCGTCATACTTGCGGATATTATTAAATCCTCGCTCCTTAGGCTTGGGGATGTTATGACCCGCGTTGTTTTGCTAGTGATGCTTGCATTGTTATCTCCGCCAGTAATGGCAGAGCCGTCACATATAGTTGAACATATAGATATTGTTGAAGTTGACCCGCAATTGACTCTAACCGAGCTAGTCAACCAAACGCTTGAAGTTTATCCGGATTATGCGTTAATCGCTGCGCTGCAGCAGGAAAGTGATGCATTACATGAACGCGGTAGTCGTTGGGTTGCTGGTGCGTTGAATGCGTATGTTTATTATAGAGATGATTTTGCCGGGTCTGGTACAGGGGCGTATGAGGTTGATGGTGCGGTTGCGGTTCCAGTGTGGAACTGGGGCCAACGCGATGCAGGCCTGCAATTAGCCGAGCATGCAGAGCAAAACATTGCGCATAAAGTGCTAGCCATAAAGTTAAAAGTAGCGGGGTTGGTGCGAGAAGCTATATGGCAATTAAAGCTGCAAGAGCTACGCCACGATATCGCGCGAAAAGCGTATCTATTAACTGAGCGACTCTTAAAAACGGTGCATCGACGTGTAGAATTAGGTGATTTGCCTAGAGCGGATTATCTGTTGGCGCAAAGTGAACTATTGCAAAAAAAGACTGCATTGATAACTGTGGAAGCAGGACTGATGCATAGTCGCAAGCATTTCTATTTTCTCACCCAGGCTAATAAAATTCCCGCAGATTTTCAGGAAGTTCAAAGCACCAAAAAGCAGATTGATAGTACCCACCCTCAGCTTGCAGCTCTGGATGCACAAATTGCGCGGTTAAAGTCTCAGGTTGAATGGGTAAAAGCTCGGGGGTCCGGGCAAACAACGGTGGCGATAGGAGGCGATACCGAAAGGGCCTCGCGTTCAGAAAGCACAGTCAATAGTATTACCTTTAATGTTTCCATTCCCTTTGGCGGTAACGCATTTACCGCTCCTCTGGTTGCTATGACGAATAAAGCTTATGTACGGGCTGAAGTAGCAAAAGCCCATGTGTATAGAAATTTACTAGAACAGTTACACGAAACTGAACATGAGCTGGATATCGAGCGGGGACAATTAGAAGTTGCCAGACAAATGCAAGATAACGCACTGGAACATCTGAAAATGGCACACTTAAGCTTTGACGCAGGTGAAATTAATTTAATGGATTTACTAAAAATTCAGGCCCGATCGCAACAATCCATTCAATATGCCGAGGAAAGTTCTTTACGGCTGCAACGTAATATAGCCTTTTATAACCAGGCGGTAGGAGTAATGCCATGAGAATATTAGTTATATTACCTAAATCCTGCAAGCCCATATTTTGACTCTCATTAACCTGTCTAGCTAAGTGGTTATTAGGTTTTTACTGCCGCTTTGCCAGCCCTCTTTGTCCAACCGATCAAAATATCCAGATTTAAATCATAAATAGAGGAAATTTTTTGTATCGTATGGATATCCCCCGAGCCCAAGGCAATAAACACCCTGCCAACGTGCCATGACCTTTTAATCAAAGTGACTTAACTTCGGTTAATGTTAAGCGAGTAACCCCACCTTAACCCAATCATCCCATTCCTGTGGATAGAGCGGACCTGCAGGTGTTCTGACTCTCAGCTGATTATTGCCTGTGAGTAATTTTCCAGCCACCCGAATCAGATAAGTACGAAGTGTATCCGGCTCCCATTGGCACAACGTTTTGTTGCCACTCAATTGAGCCATCCAGCGCACGGTATTGTAGGCAAGAACGGCGCAATGAAATAATGCGGCATTAGCCAGAAATTGATTCGTTCTGATTTTACCTAAACCCATTTGTGATTTTGCTTCTTCAATCCATGTTTCGCACGTCGCTCGTTCACCATACTTCTTATGTGTTTGCCAAGGCGATAGAGGTTCAGTTGTTACATAACAAAAATAGTCATATTCTGCCGTATCCCAAAGCTCGGACTGAGGTCCTGTCACTTGTTTAGGTTGCTTTATCCTGACCGCGACAAACTGACGAGAGCGAGACCAGCCACCACAACGATATTGAAACTCGCTCTGCTCCCAACCGGGTCGGCCTTGTATGGCTGTCCAGGCCTGTTTGGCCAGCAATGCGTTCAAATTCTTAAGTTTAACCTTTATTAGATACCCATGCCCTCTGGTATCGAGAAATTCAAGCAAATCACCGACAAAATAACCACTGTCACCGCGAAAAATAATGCGCATCCGATTGGGCAAGTGTGCAAGTAACTGTTTGGTAAATTCTACAACACCATTGCTTGTAAAGGCATTGCCTGTCCGGAACCAGGCTTGTAAAATTTCTTTTGTTTCCGCTAGAAAAGCGAGTTGTGGATGGTATGAACGGGCACCTTTCTTTTTGGGGTTGAAGCCTTTGGCACTTCCTTCTTGTCGACCACAAACGGTGTCCACAGTTGAATCGACATCGACCCACTGGACGGATTGTATGCCAGTTTTCGATTTTCCGGAACGAAGCAATCGCCGCCAGTGTTGACCACGCAAAGTATGCGTGAGCGTTTCAAACTGGCTTATCTGCCTATCACTTACTTCTTTAAAGATCCGTAAAATTGTGGTTTCAACAGGAATCTTTATCCAGCCAGCTACTTTGCGCAGTACGCTATCTGCCCATACGGTCGTCACCTTTGCCATTGATGTTGCTCCCCCCATCATGCCAACCAACGTCAATAGAACCACATCAGATAAGTGATGGTCTGCATTTTCACCCCGCCGATGTGGAACGCTTTGTTTTACGGTTTTTTCAAAACCTATCCTGTCTAAATATTTCACGACGGGAATCAGTCCCGCCTGGCTTGTCAATCCATGTGCTGTAGATGTCATTTTTACCGTTCGGGTACGGTTTCTTACGTGAGATGAGGATTTTGATACTTTAGAGGGCTTCATTAAAACAATGAGATAGTGAAATCAGGAAAATGATATTATATCATTGTTTAATAAGGAGTTTTGTGGATTATTATGTATAATGCTTGCAGGATTTAGGTATTATTGTTAATGAATAGTTTTCCCGTAAGTGCAGACCCATACATAGAGTTATCCCTGGCACAAATTTATAATCTGGGGGTAAAGCTGGACACACTGGAAGTGATTAAATCCGCGCCTTTATTAGACGCACCGGCTAAGGTGAGTATTCCACCAGAAAATGAATATATAGTGAGCACGACTCAGGCAGGTCTGGTTAATCAAATGATGGCTAGCATAGGTGATGAGGTTAAAAAAGGGCAGGTTCTAGCGACTATTAATAGCCCTGAACTATTGGCATTACAACGACATCATTTGAAGTCTATTAATGATTTGCAATTAGCGCTGGCAGACTATAGGCGCGATAAGAAATTATATGATGAGGGTGTGATAGCGGATAGGCGCTGGCTGCAGACCAAAATTAATTACAATGTTTTTGTTTCCCATTTGAATGAAACACGGCAATTATTATTAATTTCCGGCGTGTCGTCAGCAGATATCAAAGAATTAGAAAAAACTCAGCGCCTAAGTAGCGAGTTAAAAATTCGCGCACCTATTTCCGGGGTGGTCTTGCAGCGTATGGTGACTATGGGCCAAAAGGCTGAGGCTTTAGCGCCTTTATTTCGCGTAGCTAATTTTGACAAACTGTGGCTGGATATCAGCATTCCGCAACAGCGTATGGAATTTGTTCAGGTGGGAGACCGGGTATTGATCCCGGGAACGGACGTAACTGCGCGGATATTCTTATTAGGCCAGCATGTTGATCATAGCAATCAAACAGTATTGGCAAGAGCCGAAGTTGAAACCGCCAAGGATACTATTAGGGCAGGGCAAGCTGTTGCGGTAAAGATCATTCAAAACAGTGCCACGCAAATGTTTAGAGTCCCTAATTCGGCTTTAGCTAAATATGCTGGAGATACCTATTTATTTTTGCGCACCAAAACAGGCTTTTCGGCTAAGCCCATACATATAGTCGGTAGAGAAGGGAAGCAAACAATTATTACCGGAGACTTGCAGGAAAACAGCGAAATTGCGATTAGAGGTGCTGTGGCATTAAAAGCAAACTTTCTGGGCCTGGGAGATGATGAGTAATGGCTGCTTTAATTCGCTTTGCTTTGACGCAACGCTTGTTAATGATGCTAATGACTTTATTGCTGATTGGTAGCGGTTATTCTGCTTTTAAACAAATACCTATTGATGCGTTTCCAGACGTTTCCCCCCAGCAGGTTAAGGTCATTATTAAGGCTGCAGGAATGTCGCCTGAAGAAGTAGAAGCAAGAATTACCGCTCCAATTGAGGTTGAATTACTGGGTATTCCACAGCAAACCATGTTGCGCTCAATAGCCAAGTATTCTTTGACTGATATCACCGTAGATTTTGCTGAAGGGACGGATATTTATTGGGCAAGGCAGCAAGTAGCCGAGCGTTTGAATGGTGTGTGGGCTGATTTGCCAGAGGGTGTAGAAGGTGGCATAGCACCCCTGACTACCCCGTTGGGTGAAGTGTTTATGTTTACTATTGAAGGCGGAGATTTAAGTCTGACGGAGCGCCGTAGCTTACTCGACTGGGTGATCCGCCCGGTTTTACGCACGGTACCGGGTGTAGCTGATGTGAATGCTCTGGGAGGTCTGGTCAAAACTTTTTCAGTGATACCTGATAATGCCTTGATGACCGCCAGAAACATCAGTACACAGCAGTTGATCGATGCTTTACAGCAGAATAATAGCAATGATGGTGCGGGGCGGTTGAATGAAGGTGAGGAGGCCTTGTTGATCAAGGCTGAGGGACGTATTAAAACGCTGGCAGATATAGCATCTATCGTGGTGGGTAATAGTCATGGTAGCCCGATCATGGTCAGTGATGTTGCGCGAATTAAATTGGGTTCGTTAACTCGCTATGGCGCGGTAAGTCGAAATGGAGAAGGTGAAGCCGTCGAAGGTTTAGTACTGAGTTTACGCGGGGCAAATGCAGGGCAGGTCGTTGCCGATATAGAAAAAAAGCTAGAGACTTTAAAAACTAGCTTGCCCGATGGCGTGAGTCTGGAGGTGTTTTACAACCGAGGTAACCTGGTTAAGGCGGCTTTGGGATCAGTCACGCAGACGTTAATCCAGTCTATCGCTTTAGTCGTCATTTTGTTGCTACTGTTTTTAGGCGATTTACGCGCTTCGTTGGTCGTTGCTTTAGTTTTACCACTCGCGGCCCTGGTAACCTTTATTATGATGTATGTCATGGGTATGTCGGCCAATTTAATGAGCTTAGGCGGGCTGACTATTGCCATTGGTATGCTGGTAGATGCCTCAGTCGTGGTGGTGGAGAATGTGCTGGCGCAGTTTGCAGACAAGGAAAAAGCACAGCGATTGCCTCGTTTGCATATCATTTACCGAGCCACGCGCGAAGTCGCAGCACCGGTTGTTTCGGGTAGTTTAATTATCATTATTGTTTTCTTACCTTTGCTAGCATTACAAGGTCTGGAAGGTAAGTTATTTGCCCCTGTTGCATTAACTATAGTCTTTGCGTTGGCGGGTTCGCTGATTTTATCTTTAAGTGTCATTCCTGTTTTTGCATCTTTTTACTTAATCAACAGACTGTTACAGAGCCGTGGTTATCACGAATCATGCGTCGCCTCTATATGCCCTGTCTGAAATGGAGTATTCAGCACCGTAAAATTGTTTTTATAACAGCGGGCTGTATGTTAGTTATTACGCTAGGCATCTTTAAGCAAATAGGCAGTACCTTTATGCCGACGATGGATGAAGGTGATATTGTTCTGCAGTTAGAAAAATTACCGTCTATTACTTTAGAAGACTCGGTAGCTCTGGACTTGCAGGTACAAAAAAATATCTTGAAAAATGTGCCTGAAGTAAAAAATATTATCGCCCGGGTTGGTTCTGATGAGCTGGGTTTAGACCCCATGAGCTTAAATGATACCGATACCTTTTTAGAGTTACATCCTAAAGAGCAATGGCGAATGGCTAGCAAGGCAGAATTAGAACGGGTTATTCGTGAGGCGATGGCTGGAACACCCGGGGTCGCATTTGGCTTTACCCAGCCTATAGAAATGCGTGTTTCCGAAATGCTCACCGGTACGCGAGGCGATGTTGCGGTTAAATTATTCGGTACAGATTTAAATTTATTAAATACCAAGGCGGAACAGATTGAATCTATTTTGAAAACTATTCCGGGTGCCAGTGATGTTTTTACCCGCCAGAATAAAGGCATGCAATATTTACAATTAACGATTGATCGAATGGCAGCTGGGCGCCTGGGTCTAAATATACAGGAAATTCAGCAAATTTTACGTGCGCAAATATAGGGCTTATCGGTTGGTATTGTTCAGGAAGGCATGCGTCGTACACCTTTGGTTATAAAAGGCGACAGTGATAGCTCTAATTTTGATAGCCTGCAAATTACCTTGCCAGCTGGCGGGGCCGTGCCATTATCTAGCGTTGCAAGGTTAGAGAAAGTTGATGGTATGGTGTCCATACAGCGCGAGTTTAGTCAGCGTTTTGTGGTCGTACGTAGCAATGTTATCGGGCGGGATTTAGTAGGGTTTGTTGATCAAGCGAAACAGGCAGTACAGAGTCAGCTTGAGTTGCCAGCAGGGTATTGGCTGCAATGGGGTGGCGAGTTTGAAAACCAGCAGAGAGCGGCTGCTCGCTTATTGCTCGTAGTGCCAGTATCCTTATTGTTGATTTTTTTATTATTATTTACTACGTTTAGTTCGGTTAGACAGGCGGTGCTGGTTTTCTCAAATATCCCGCTGGCAATGATAGGTGGGGTTTTTGCCTTGTGGTTATCGGGGGAATATTTATCGGTTCCTGCATCCATAGGCTTTATCGCTTTATTAGGTATTGCAGTTCCGAATAGCGTGGTATTGCTGAGTTATTTTAATCAGTTAAGGGCCAGTGGGATGAGTATGACCGAGGTAATTATTGTCGGTACTGAGCGCCGGTTACGCCCAGTGTTGATGACGGCAAGTTTAACTGCGTTTGGTTTAATGCCTATGCTGTTTGCCACGGGGCCAGGTTCGGAAATACAGCGGCCTCTGGCAATCGTAGTGATCGGTGGATTGGTTTCATCAACTTTTTTAACACTGATTCTGTTGCCCGTATTATATGAAATATTCGGTGAAGCGAAGCAGGAGTAGATATGAGCGGACAAGAGTTTCTAGTGACTATTAATGTGCCGCCACTATTAGAAGAAGCGGTAGTGGATTGTCTGTTATCTATAGAGGCCGCTGACGGTTTTAGTAGCTTAATGGTTAATGCGCATTCTAGTGATCACACAGGCTTGTCACTTGCTGAGCAAGTGGCGGGACGACAGAAACAGGTACGTTTCCAAATGTATTTACCTGAACAGCAAGTGAATGTGTTGGTGGGACAATTAAAGCAGTGTTTCTCAGGCTCTGGCATTCATTACTGGGTTTTACCGGTATTGGAAAGTGGTTATATTTAAGAGTATAATGCTATCTTCTGAAATCCCTTATAACTATATTGGTTTTGCCGCTGATTTACTAAGCTAGACTTGAAAAAAGTTGGTTAATGAGTGGTGCGGACTCCTGCTAATGCGTTAAGAGAAGGATCTTTATGCTCGTATTTTTTAGAAATATTCCAGCACATACCAAACATAGTCATTTGATTGCGTTTGTTGAACCTGCATTAAAAATGTCATGGTTTAGAAAAAATGGTGTTATTGAAGAAGTTAAAGTGATCGAACAGTTTGATAGCCTAGCCAAGGAGACAGAATTTCATGGTTTAGTGACGATAGAGCCAGGACTTGTTGCCAATAAGGTGATTCAACGCTTAAATAGAAAATTGTTATTAGGTCGGCAGGTCATTGTGCGCGAATATTATAGGCGTTCCTGGCATAATGATCTACGGGTTACGCATAAATCATCAACCCCTGAAATACTGAGTAAACGAGTTGCAGATCGTAGGCGACAGCACTTGGAGTTGGTAAAAGATATTTCGAAGCAGTTTTCGGGGCATAAAACTTTTTATAGGCACTATTGAAGTTAGCGTATAAAACGCTAGGTATTTATAGTTGATAGCTTACAAAATCAATGTGTTATAAAAAATAGCTAATGGTAATAATCAACAAACCTGTTATACTGCAATTATATTTTGTAAGCATAAAGCTTTGTTTTATAATATAGTCGAAAAAACTTAGGAAAATAAATAATTTGTATGAAGAATTGTTCTAAAACCATAAACAGGCGTAATTTTTTACGCTATACACTAGGTGCAACTGCCGCAGTTGCAATGCCGGCGAGTTATGCAGGAATAAAGCCCAGTGCAGTGGTCAGAGATTTAAAATTGCATAATCTGCATACTGAAGAAAAAATAGCACTTAGCTATTTTGAACAAGGCCAATATCTTACGGATGCCTTGCGCGATATTAGTTATTTATTACGTGATCATAGAACGGGTGAAGTGCTGGCTATGGACCCTGGCTTGATAGATTTGCTATATGACTTAAAAGGCGTATTGGGCACTGAGCAGCCGTTGCAGGTCATTTCGGGTTATCGCTCACCAAAAACTAATGCGGCACTACATAAAAACAGTTCAGGTGTTGCCACTAAAAGTCTGCATATGCAGGGCAAGGCAATAGATATCTGTATAGAAGGCGTTGATACCAAGGATATTCAAGCGGCCGCAATAAATCTAGGTCGTGGCGGTGTAGGTTATTATCCGCGTTCTAATTTTGTGCATATTGATACCGGGCGCGTCAGAACTTGGTAGTTTTTCGTTGATTCAATGTCCGCAGCAGTTCTAACCGCTGCTATTCCTGAAAAAAGCTAAACTTTTTTGCCTTAGGAATGCGCACGGAATAAGTTGAGCATCTGGCGCAGGATTTTTATTCGTATTCAAAGCCTGCCCCGTGCTTGATACGGGGACGTAGAAACAGGCGCATAGCCAGCTACGTAAGTATGGAAGCATAATTATTTTAACATTTTTGTGTTAAGGTTTTTTCGTAGGATGGGTAGAGCGTTTTTTTGCGAAACCCATCATTTTACGTGGGATTGATGGGTTTCTCTGCGCACCTAAAAAACCGATGCTACGTTCTACCCATCCTACAGAATTGTAAAATTAATTTTACGCAAGTACTTAACAGTTTCTACAGCGCAGAATGACAAACAAAAATCCTGCCCAAATATTGGACGCTTATTTATTTCCAGGCGCCTTCGCTCATTCTGGATAAGCCCATCTTTAAAAAGCCACAAGTAAAGGCGTTTGCACGGTAGCAAAAATCTTGCTGCGTTGATCCAGAGCAACAGTTAAAGCACTATCGTGGTCATAGATATCCGGGTAAAATGCAATGCCTGCGGGACTAGGCAAAGCGGTACTGTAAAAAATTAGCACGGGTATTTTCTGTTTTACATCAACAATACTGGGTTTATTGGAGCGCATCGTCTGCTTGATTTTTGTAGCATTCCACTCGCTTTGATTGCTTAATACAAATTCAGCTAAGATATTAGGGTTTTCCACGCGTATGCAGCCATGGCTAAAGTCGCGCTTACTGCGTTTGAATAATGAACGGGCAGGCGTATCGTGTAAATAGATATTGTGATTATTGGGGAAAATAAACTTGATATGGCCCAAAGCATTTTTTCGGCCAGGACGTTGACGTAGGTGTAGCTGCTTGTTGTATAAGCGCTGTATGTTTGTTTCATTTAATGCATAGACAGGCGCATCGTGTGCAAAGCGCGATACGATTTCCATATTATTTTTCTGTAAATAATCGGGGTCTTGCTCTAATAAGGGTAAAATTTCTTGCAGCAGAATACTCTCTGGGATGTTCCAGTAGGGATTAAAAACCAGGTAGCTTAATTTAGCTGTAAATATCGGAGTTTGCAGTGCTTTTTTCTTGCTCTCTTTCTCGTAAGGCTTAATTCTGTTTTTAGCTTTACCGACAATCACACGCATAGTCAGGGGGTCGCTTAGGTTATGTTCCTCAGTGTTAAATGCCCACAACTGGAAAGCAGGAATATTAACCAGAATAAAAGGGCTTTGCCGGGGTACAGAAATCCAGCGCAATCTTTCCATAGCGAGTTCGATTTGTTCTACTCGATGTTCGAACGGTGTGTTTAAAGTTGCAAGAGTTTGCTTCCCAATGATGCCATCATTGAGCTGACCGTGCTGCGTTTGTAGCGCTTTAACCTTGATAACAAGGTCTTCTGTATAGACATTATTGCTATCGATAGAGGGCTCGATGGCTTGCCCGATTGGGGTGCTTAGGGCATTCAGATGTAGGCGTAGTTTACTGACTTCGCTGGACCAGTCGCCGGGGTGCAAACTTTCTTTCAGCGCAAAATGCAGTGGTTGTTTAAATTGTTGTGCCAGCCGCCGGTATTTAACTAAAGCTGTTTTAAGTTGCTGATAGGGTTTGAGCTGTGGCTCTAGGTCCGCAACAAGCGAGTCAAGTGCGCCAATTTGTATTGCTCCATATATGGCACTTGCGAGATCGATGTTTTTTTTGGGGTCTAGCCGAAAGCCCTGAAGTTTTGCGGCTACCCGCCCATAATGCAAGTCTTTTAGGTAACGTATGAAAGTTAAGCTAAGAGCGGTATCAAAGACAGCAAATTGATAGAAGTCAGGGTTGCTCTGTTGAATATTTAACCATTTTGATTTTAGGTACTGGTAGGCATAATCGTCACTGTTTAAGCCCTGAGTGGGTGCAGCGGCATAAAGCTCTAAGAGTTGATTAATGGTTTTAACTGGGTGTTCGCTGCTAAACCACAGCAGTTGGTTTTCATTGAGTTGGTATAGTTTTTTGAGCTTGGCTTGTTCGCTACTATCCAAAGGCTGCTGAAAGTAGGGGTGGCTGTTTGCATCAAGCAGAACCTCAAACAGTGCATCATGACTGCTTGCAGCATATAGCTTGACTGAGCACAGTAGCGCCCAGATTAGCAGGCAAGTAGTGCTATAAGTCCACTTCTTCATTACTGTCTTCATCTTTATCATGGCCTAAGTCAGAAATCTCCTTAAGTCGGGAGATTGCTTTGAAGTTTAGGCTATCTTTGGGGTATTCGCCATTTTTATCTTTCTTGCCTACCAGTTCCCCTGTCAGAAGTTCCAGAGCCTCATTGACATTAGCAACAGCATAAATAGCAAATGCATTATCCGCGACCGCATCAATAATTTCCTGTTTTAACATTAAATTACGAATATTGGCCTGTGGAATAATACAGCCTTGTTCCCCTGTTAAGCCGCGACCTTTGCAGAGATTGAAGAAGCCTTCGATTTTTTCATTGACTCCGCCTATCGCTTGAACTTCTCCATATTGATTAATGGAGCCGGTAACCGCAAAGCTTTGTTTGATGGGTATTAAGGTCAGAGCCGAAATTAGGCAGCATAACTCGGCAAGAGCCGCACTATCGCCATCGATATGTCCGTAGGATTGCTCCAGAGCAATGCTGGCTGAAATGGCCAGTGGAAACTCCTGTGCATAACAACTACCCAGATAGCCGGTTAAAATCATCACTCCTTTGGAATGAATCGCCAGCCCAAGCTCGGCTTCACGCTCAATGTCTACAATGCCGCGTGAACCTGGGTAAACAGTGACTGTAATGCGCGAGGGCGCGCCAAAGCTACTGCCGCCGACTTCAAGTACAGTCAGACCATTAATTTGCCCAATAACGCTGTCAGAGGTGTTGATTAATATGGTGCCATCCAGCATTTCTTCCAGAATACTCTGCGCTATTCTGCCATTACGGTATTCGCGTGCAGCAAGTGCTTGTTCTATATCGGTGCTATCAATGTCGGCAGATTTTGCTAAAAAATTGGCTTCGCCAATAATCTCCAGGGCATCATTAATATGCGCTGACAGGCGTTGCTGGTGTTCCGCAAGGCGACAACTGTGCTCCATCAAACTGATAATGGCGGACTCGGTTAAAGGTTTCGTGCCCGAGTCATGCGCTTGTTTCTTCATCAGTTGCGCAAAGTTCTGCATATTCGGACGGGTGCGCGGAATATGGTAATCAAAGTCTGCCAGAATGCGGAACATTTCGTTAAACTCGTCATCCAGGTCTTGCAATAAGTAATAGATCTCGCGCGAACCTACCAGAATAACTTTAATATTGAGCGGGATGACTTCAGGTTTTAAAGTCACTGTATTTATCCCTAGTTCAGTATAAGGAGATTCAATTTCAATGCGCCCTGACTTTAAAGCTCTTTTCAAGCCTTCCCAGACGAAAGGCGCGTTTAAAAGTTTGTCTGCATCCAAGATTAAATAACCACCATTTGCCTGATGTAAAGAGCCAGAGCAGATACGTCGATAATTAGTTGTCAATGCGCCCTGATCGCTACTATATTCTATGCGCCCAAAAAGGTTCTGGTAAGTTGGGTTGGATTCATAAATAACCGGGGCACCGGTATTTTCTTTATAGTCAATCAGTACATTAGGCTGGTACTGATCTTTAAGTAGTTGTTTTTTTGTGCTGTCGCTAATGCCTTCTAAAGACTGTGTTTGCACAAACAGATCTTTAATGGTCTCGCCCAGGTCCTTTTTAATTTCGCTAAGATAAGTGATAACCGTATCAATATTTTGATAGCGATCAGTCAGTTCTTTAAATAACGGTGAGATAGCCACGCGGATAGTGACATTATCCAGCTGGCGGTTTTTTTCAACCAGCGCACGACGCCATTGAGGTAGCTCGATTAAAGCATCACCTAAAGCATCTTCCAGTATTTCAGTGTCTTTATGGAAAGCATCACGTTCTTCTTGTGATAGTTGATTAAATTGTTCTTCGTCTAAAACCTTATTTTCGCGTATCGGCGCGAAAGTGATGGATTCAGTATCACGAAATAGGGCAATGTTTTTCTTTTTCGATTGCTGCTCGATAACATCAATCGCTCCGTTATACAGCTGATTGAAGGCGCGCTCTATCGTCGTCTTTTTTTGCTGGTAGCTAGGGCTTTCAAAGGCTTCTGGAAAAGTCGCAATTAAATTATCGATTAGGCGATTAATATCTTTGCAAAATGCCTGTGCCTGTCCAGCAGGTAGCTCAATAGCGAACGGCTCTCTGTTATTTTCAAAATTTTCTACATAAGCATAAGAGGGGGGTGTTTCTTGTTGATGCGAAATAGGTGTCAAATGATTGGTGATCATCGATAAACGGCCTGTACCGGGCTCACCCATCACATAAATATTATAGCCAGGGTTTTGCATGGCGACTCCAAAACCAAGCGCCGATTGAGCGCGTTCCTGTCCTAAAATATTTGTGGCTAGAGAATTCTTCTGTTCATTAGGAATAGAGTAATCCGATTGATTAATTTGTAGCTTTAAAGATGATACAGAAAGTTTTAACGAGTCGGTCATATCCTAAAATGAATGGCGTAACAGAGTTTACTGATTTTAGCATTGATGTCGTGGGAAGGGGACATATTGTTATATTGACCTGCCATGTAGAGCGGACTTCAGTCCGCTAATCCCGGCAGACAAGTTAGCGCTCTATTAGTATTCTGACAATAATGGTATGCGTAGCTAGGACTTTAACTTGTTAAGGAACGCGCACGGAATAAGTTGAGCATCTGGCGCAGGATTTTTATTCGTATTCAAAGCCTGCCCCGTACTTGATACGGGGACGTAGAAACAGGCGCATAGCCAGCTACGTAACAGTTTCTACAACGCAGAAGACGGATGAAAAAGACAAGCCAGTTGATTAAGTTATTCCGTGCACGTTCCTAAGTTAATCTTTAATAAGCGTTGCAAGATTTCAGCGTCGGTCATTTCCGGGGTGTAATCTTCCCATCCACGAGTTGTATCGGTCTTGTCTGCTTATCCTAGAAACCGTGAGCAACTGATTTTTCTCGGCTCATATGAGCTGACAGTCATAAAAGCCAAATTTACTATCATAACTAATCATTGAAAATCTATTTGATCGAGCCTGGGCAATTATCATGCGATCAAACGGGTCTTTATGGTGCAGCGGAAGTGCTTCTAGCTGTAGGGCATCAAAACCTGTGAAGTCTAATATTTCAATGCCCATGTTTTCTGCCATTTGCAGTATATCAAAGTCAAAATTCAATTTTCCAATCGACTTTTTTATCATTAGTTCAGCGATACTCATGGAGCTTAATAAAATTTTATTAGCTGTATTTTCTATACACTCCATATGTTCCGGCTTTATACGCGATGGATTATTTAGCAGCCATAAAAAAACATGAGTATCGATAATAATAGTCATGCTGTTTATTCTTTGCCGTAAAACATCCAATTGATTTCTTCGGATTCTTCATCAAAATCATCAGGTATATCTAATGTGCCTTGTAGTTGTCCAAAAATTCTTTTTTTTGGTTCTTCTTTATAGGGAACTAACATGGCGACTTTTTTATGTTTTTTGCCAAATTCGATGACGTAGGTTTCCCCTTCCTTATGAACTTTTTCTAGTACCGAGGAAAACTCAGATTTTAATTGGCCTACTTGAATCGTTTGCATGACTTTTCTTGTGTTTTGGTAGAGACACATACTTATAATATATAAGTTGTCAAGTTGTCAAGTTGTCAAGTTGTCAAGTTGGTATGGCAATGCATCGCGCAGAGCTGAGTAGCGTAGTGTTTTCATTTTAAGGGTGATGTTTATATTTTGAAGGGTATTGGAGATTAATATTAATAGTTGCAAAAGTATTCGCAGTGTAAAGTTTCAATGAGTGGGGCACTGGCTTTATCCCGCATTGCTTCATGTAGGCCTACTCCCCAATAATAGTGCAAGAACTTATGCAGCTATTAATAATTACCTTGCATAGAAATTTCGGAGGGAGGGCTGGTCACGGGTTGCGAATCAGGGGTGATAAAAAATAATCTAATCGGATAGGTTTTTGGTAAAACTATGGTTTTTCAGTCCATAGTGATTGAGTCTATAATCAAGGCAAGACATTTAATTTACTCTCAATTACACATGAAAATTACTCATCTGGTTCTTTCCAGTCTTTTGGGTTTTTGTTTGTCATCATCTCTTGGTGTGGCAGGGCAATCCGACTTCTCGATTTCTGATCTCAAAAAAGAGCTTAAAAATGAATTTACTAACAGCTATCCCGAGCAACAGAAGCCAACAGGGAAAATTAAATCTTTTGAGTTAGTTGCTGCTGAAAATAACATTGGGATAATTCCACCTTATAAAACTTTAGTCTGGGCTTATAATGGGATGGTTCCTGGTCCGGTTATTCGAATCAAATTAGGCGATACGCTGCAGCTTAAATTAATTAATAATTTACCCCAGGCGACAACTATCCATTGGCATGGTATACGTGTGCCAAATGCGATGGATGGTGTGCCCGGAGTCACTCAAGCTCCAGTTCAGTCGGGTGATAGTTTTACTTATAAATTTACGCCAAAAGATGCGGGTACTTTCTGGTTTCATCCGCATGTTAATGCTGCAGAACAGATTGAACGAGGGCTGCATGGTGTTCTGATTGTTGAGGATCCAGATGAGCCAGAATATTCTCAGGAATTTGTCTGGGTCCTGGATGACTGGCTATTAACAAAAGATTGGCAAGTCTCTGCAAATTTTGTAACCAGGCACGATCTTGCGCATGATGGCCGATGGGGAAATGTATTAACAATCAATGGGAGATATCAACCTATATTTCAGGTTAAAGCTGGAGAAAGAATCCGTATCAGAATGATTAATGTTGCTAATGGTAGAGTTTTTTCTCCTGCGTTTGCAAGGCTGATGCCCTATGTAATAGCAGTGGATGGCATGCTGACGGAAGCTCCTTTTCCGCTGCAGGAGTTTTATGTTGCGCCTGGTAATCGGGTTGATCTTGATATTATCATCCCAAAATCACTGGCAGGGAAAAAACTATTAGTGCAGAATCTTTATGGTAGACAAAAAAGTGCGTTGGCTTTTTTGCAAGTTGCTGCTGAGGAAGCGGTTGAAACCCCCGTATTTGATTCGCCTCGTGCCATACAATTTCCGCGCTGGGCTGATGCAACAAAACTTCCCATTGAGCACGAATATGTATTAAATGCTAAACGTGGAGGTGTTTATGGTATTTCCTGGACAATTGACGATAAGATCTGGCCTGAAAATGCTGCTTATGAATTGACCTCGGGACAGTTTTACAGCTTGCGTTTTACTAATAAATCGTCAAGATTGCACCCAATGCATCTTCATGGGCAGTTTTTTAAAGTCATTGCCAAAAATGGCAAAGCTGTAGAGGAGCGCTACTGGCGTGATACGGTTTTAATTGGGCCTAAACAGTCAATTGATATAGGAATTATCCCGCTAGATAAAGGGCTGTGGGCTAATCACTGTCATATTCTTGAGCATGCCGAAGCGGGTATGATGACGACTATTAAGGTTAAATAAGCCAATCGCGGTCGCAGTAAAGTGTAGTAGATGTCTGGTTTAATAGTTTCGCTGCACAGAAAAACGCGCAAGTAGCTCCAGTGCACTCTTGAATTCAGAGTCAGGTAGATTACTCAATGCGTCGATTGCTTGTTGTGCTTCATCATCCGCGCGCTGCTCGGTATAGGTGATAGCATTCGTTGCTTTAACAATCTCATAGACTTCATTAAATGAATCTCTGTCGCCTGTTTTGATCGCATTAATGATCACGTCTGCCTGCTCTTTGGTGCCATTCTCTATAGCATAAATAAGGGGCAAGGTCGGTTTGCCTTCCGCCAGGTCATCACCCAGATTTTTACCTAACTCATCTTTACTGGATGTGTAATCCAGTGCGTCATCGATAAGTTGAAATGCGATGCCAAGGTGTTGTCCATAAGCGGCCATACTTTCTTCAAGGGCAGGACCAGCATTAGTAATAACAGCGCCTAGTTGAGTCGCGGCGCTAAAAAGAATCGCGGTTTTGCGGGAAATAACTTCCAGGTATTTTGCTTCAGTGGTTGCCGGGTTGTTGCAATTTAATAGTTGTAATACTTCACCTTCAGCAATCGCAGTAGTGGTTTTACAAAGGATCTCCATTACGCGCATATTGCCGGTGCGTACCATCATTTCAAATGCGCTGGAGTAAAGGTAATCACCGACCAGAATGCTGGCTGCATTGCCCCATACTGCATTGGCAGAATCTTTGCCACGGCGTAAGTCAGATTCATCGACTACATCATCGTGTAATAATGTTGCAGTATGAATAAACTCAATGACGGCAGCTAATAACAGATGGTGATCGCTTTCCTGATAACCCAGAGCTTTTGCTGTGAGTAATAAAAGCATGGGGCGCAGGCGTTTACCACCACTATTGATAATGTAGTGACCTATTTGATTGATAAGTACGACATCGGAAGTGAGTTCTTGCAGAATTAATTGGTCGACTGCCTGGGCTTCGCTTTCTGTTAAGCGCTGGATTGATGCAAAATCAATGGGTGTTTGTGCTTTATTAGTTGAGTTTTGCGAAGCTGTCATTGATTCATATTGGTAAATAAAATTTAGAAATTAGGCGCTTAGTTTAAGTGATCTGGGCCTTTTGCCTGATCACATATGCGATTATTGCTTGCTTAAACGCCTGTAAATTATCACTTGAACAATTTATAATGCGCTTATGTTACCAGAACATAGTGTTTAAAAATACCTTATGGTGTTATTTGTTTGATTGTGTTATTTTGAAGTCCGTTAATATTCTTTACATACTTTTAGTTGACGTGAGTTTTATTAGTGATTATAATTCTCTGTTCACTTTTAATAGAATGTTGCTTGATGGAGCTGACGCAAATGTATGCGGTAATTCAAACTGGCGGTAAACAATACCGTGTTGAAGAAGGTACTACCTTAAAAATAGAAAAACTTGAGCTTGGTATGGGCGACAGCGTTGAATTCGACAATGTACTTATGGTCAAGTCTGATGATGCAGTTAAAATAGGCCAGCCTTATGTTGATGGCGGCAAAGTTACTGCAACAGTGACTGCGCAAGGCAGACATAAAAAAGTTAAAATCATTAAATTTAAAAGACGTAAGCACCACATGAAACAAATGGGTCATCGTCAATATTACACGGAAGTCCAGGTGACTGGTATTTCTGCTTAACACGAGGATTTACAATGGCTCATAAGAAAGCGGGTGGTAGTACTAGAAACGGTCGTGATTCTAATTCGAATCGCCTAGGTGTTAAACGTTATGGCGGTCAAACAGTAAGTGCAGGTAGCATTATTGTTCGTCAACGAGGAACACGTTTTCATGCGGGAACGAATGTAGGTTGCGGTAAAGATCATACTTTATTTGCAACGACAGATGGACAGGTTTTATTTGAGGTTAAAGGTCCTCAGAAACGTAAATTTGTTAGTATCGTTGCAGCATAGTTCTTTTATATAGCTTATAGCCTGACTTATCAGGCGATAGCCGATATATTAGAATAGCAAAAAAACCTCGTCCGCAAAGACGGGGTTTTTTTTTGCCTATTTTTCGCAAAAGGGGTTTTTAGGCGTATGAAATTTGTTGATGAAGCAGAAATTCGTGTTGAAGCGGGTGATGGTGGAAATGGCTGTATAGGTTTTCGGCGTGAAAAATATATTCCTAAAGGCGGTCCTGACGGAGGTGACGGTGGTGACGGTGGTAGTGTTTACCTGATTGCTACAGATAATATTAACACGCTGGTAGATTTTCGATTCCATTCAGTGCACAGAGCACAGCGCGGTCAAAATGGAATGGGTCGGCAATGTACTGGTAGAAAAGGTGAAGATATTTATGTTGCTGTGCCTCCGGGTACCGAGGTGCATGATAAGCAAACCAATGAGAAATTAGGTGAGCTTGTTGCCGTGGGCGAAAAGCTGCTGGTTGCTCAAGGCGGGTTTCATGGGTTGGGTAATACTCGATTCAAAAGTAGTATCAACCGTGCACCGCAGCAATCATCTGCTGGGTCTAAAGGTGAGCATAGGGTTTTACAGCTGGAGCTAACGCTAATTGCCGATGTGGGTTTATTGGGAATGCCTAATGCTGGTAAATCCAGTTTAATCCGTGCTGTTTCTTCTGCAAAACCACGTGTAGCAGATTATCCTTTTACTACTTTGGTGCCAAATTTAGGTGTCGTCAGTGTCGATGATCAGCGCAGTTTTGTGATTGCTGATATTCCTGGTGTTATAGAAGGTGCTGCGGATGGTGCGGGCTTGGGTTTGCAGTTTTTAAAACATCTGGCGCGTACCAAGTTGCTGATGCATCTGGTTGATGTCAAGCCTTATGAATCGATGGATTCTCCGGTAGAATCAGCGAGAAAAATTATTGCTGAAGTAGAGAAATGGAGTGATGATTTAGCCAATAAGCCGCGCTGGTTGATATTAAATAAGATGGATAGATTGCAGGCTGATGAAGATCAGCAGGATTTTTGCCAAAAGATTGTTGATGAATTGGCCTGGGAAGGGCCGGTGTATCAGATATCTGCTCTAAAATCCGAAGGCACACGTAACTTGATGTTTGATATTATGGCGTTTTTGGAAGAACAAACATTGTTAAACAAGCAGCTGGAAAAAGAGCATGAGCCGGAGTGAGTTTGCCAAAGCGAAACGCATCGTTATTAAAATTGGCAGTGCGCTACTGACTGATGGCGGTAAAGGTTTAAATAAAAAGGCGATTACTGTCTGGGTAGCGCAGATGGCAAAACTAACACAACAGGGTATTGAGGTTGTTTTAGTTTCATCTGGATCGGTGGCGGAAGGTATGTCGCGGCTTGGGTTAAAAACTCGGCCTAAGGCTTTGCATGAATTGCAGGCGGCTGCATCTGTGGGGCAGATGGGCCTGGTGCAGGCTTTTGAATCTAATTTTCAGACGCATGGATTGCATGCCGCGCAGGTTTTATTAACGCATGATGATTTGTCAGATCGTAAGCGGTATTTGAATGCACGCAGTACCTTAATTTCTTTATTAGATTATAAAGTGGTTCCGGTTATTAATGAGAATGATGCAGTTGCCACTGAAGAAATTCGTTTTGGTGATAACGATACTCTAGGAGCCTTGGTTGCTAATCTGGTTGAAGCTGATTTATTGATTATTTTAACCGATCAATTGGGTTTGTTTGACTCTGACC
The DNA here is from genome assembly GCF_965251085.1 of Methyloprofundus sp. Lineage (NCBI taxonomy): Bacteria > Pseudomonadati > Pseudomonadota > Gammaproteobacteria > Methylococcales > Methylococcaceae > Methyloprofundus > Methyloprofundus sp. Next base: position 423,540 of record NZ_OZ252594.1, read on the forward strand.
CAGGTGTTAATGCGGATGCTGTTTTAATAACAGAGATTTGTTCGGATGATTCTCGACTGGAATCGATGGCAGGTGAAAGTCGCAGTGGTTTGGGTCGCGGTGGCATGGCGACTAAGGTCAGCGCAGCTCGCTTAGCTTCCCGCTCCGGAGCATCAACGGTGATAGCCTCGGGCGATATGGAAAATGTGCTGACCAAAGTTGTTGCGGGTGAGGATATAGGGACTTATCTGTACGCAAGTATTGAGCCTATTGTTGCGCGTAAGCAGTGGCTAGCAGGACAGTTGCAGGCGAAAGGCCGTTTGGTGCTAGACACAGGTGCGGTGAATGTATTGCGCAAATCAGGTAAAAGTTTATTGGCAGTCGGTATTAAGGCGGTAGAAGGTCATTTTAGCCGGGGTGAATTAGTCGTTTGTATTGACTCGGCAGGTGTCGAAGTGGCGCGTGGCTTAGTGAATTACACATCTGCTGAAATCGAGCAGATTAAAGGTTGTGCTAGCAGTCAGTTTGCAAATATTTTGGGTTATTCCGATGATGAAGAAGTGATTCATAGAGATAACCTGGTGTTGGTTTAATTAAGGTTAAGTAGTATGAAGCAAATCAAAGCAGTCTCATTAATTTCAGGCGGTCTAGACTCTATGTTGGCAACAAAAGCCATTATGGAGCAAGGCGTGCATGTGGAAGGTATTAATTTCTTTACCGGATTTTGTGTGGAAGGACACACGCATGCCATCAGGAAAAAAGATAAAGAAAAGCCCAAGCGTAATAATTCTTTATGGGTGGCGGAAACCTTGGGTATTAAACTGCATATTATTGACGTTATTGAAGAGTATAAAGATGTCCTGATAAATCCTAAGCATGGCTATGGGGCTAATATGAACCCCTGTCTGGACTGTAAAATATTTATGGTCAACAGGGCTAAGCAATGGATTCAGGAAAATGACTTTGATTTTATTATTACCGGCGAAGTGATGGGGCAGCGGCCTATGTCGCAGCGTAGGGAAACTATGCCGATTATTGCCGAACAATCAGGTGCTGATGATCGTTTGGTGCGGCCATTATGTGGGCAGAGTTTGCCGATGACCTTGCCTGAGCGAGAAGGCTGGATTAGCCGGGATAAATTATTTGATTTTAGTGGGCGTTCGCGTAAGCCGCAAATGGCCTTAGCAGATGAATATGGCTTCAAAGATTACTCTCAGCCAGCAGGCGGTTGTTGTTTTTTAACCGATGAAAGTTATTCTGCAAAATTGGTGGATTTATGGAAAGCGCGTGGCACAAAAGATTACGAGCTTGATGACGTCATGTTGTTAAAAGTCGGTCGGCATATCCGTCCGAATCAGGATTTTAAATTGATTGTTGCGCGTGAAGATGGCGAAGGGCGTTTTCTGCAGGGTTATAAGAAAAATTATATCAATATGAACTGCGCTAGTCATAGAGGGCCACTGGCACTGATTGATGGTGATCCTGGTGCAGAAGATTTACATTTGGCGGCGCGGATAGTTGCTCGATATGGTCAAGGTAGAGATGCGCAACAAGTTGAAGTATCGGTTCGAGATCTTGCAGGAAATGAATCTACTTTGCAAGTTAAGCCCTTCGGTGTCGATGAGATGCCAAAGGATTGGTTTGTATGAGCCAGTATGACCTGGATGCGAGTCGCTTGCTATGTCCTATGCCGGTTATTCGTACTCAGGATAAAGTCAAGCAGTTGCAGCAAGGCGATGTGCTAACGGTAACCTGTACTGATCCCGGGGTGCTGCAGGATATTCCAACCTGGTGCCGAATTAATGGTCATAAGGTTTTAGAAACCCAGTCTGATGAATATGAATTTATAATTGTTTTACAAGTGGGTGAGTAATGCCATGCCCGAAGTCTATGATGCGCAAAAAATAATCAAACTAAAAAACCGGGTCACAATCGTTGGTGCGCTGGTTAATGTTTTTTTAAGCATTATAAAAATTACTTTTGGTATATTAGGTCAATCGGCTGCGTTAATTGCTGATGGTGTGCATTCATTATCTGATTTAGCCAGTGATCTTCTGGTTTTAATTGCAGTTAAGTTGGGTGCGCGTGAGGCTGATCATGACCACCCCTATGGTCATCGTCGTTTTGAGACCATTGCAACAGTTGTCTTAGGTATAGGGTTAATAGTGGTTGCTTCGGGTATCGCCTGGGATGTATATCAAAGGATGTTGCAGCCGGAGCGGATACTGATTCCGCATCAGGATGCTCTGGGAATTGCGGCAATTTCAATTTTAGCAAATGAGTGGCTGTATCAATATACTAAGCGAGCTGCTGCAGTAACACGTTCAAAACTATTGTTAGCAAATGCCTGGCATCATCGTAGTGATGCGATTTCTTCAGTTGTAGTATTGATTGGTATAGCGGGATCCTTATTAGGCTATATTTGGGCAGATGCGGTAGCAGCGGTTATTGTCGCCTTAATGGTGGCAAAAATTGGGGTTAATCTGGTGTCGGATAGCATCAAAGAGTTAGTTGATACGGGTTTATCCGAAGCAGATGTAGATCAAATTCGGGCCGAGATTGCTGCAACAGAAGGGGTTAAAAATATACATTTATTACGTACTCGGCAAATGGGCGAGGATGCGTTGGTAGATGCACATATAGTGGTTAATTCGCGCATTACAGTGTCGGAAGGGCATATGATCGCGGATGTGGTTAGAGATGTGTTAATTGCGAAATTCGATGATGTGCAGGATGTGCTAGTGCATGTAGATCCTGAAAATGATGAGTACGTCATTGAGCAGAATAATATTTTATTACGCCAGGATATTGATCAATATTTACAGGAATATCTGGCAGAAAATTACCCTTTAATAGATAGCTTCAGAATTCACTATATAAGAGGTAAGGTTGAACTAGAGGTGGTTTTGCCACACACAATGTTTAGCTTGTCTCAGCAAGTGGAAACCATAAAGAAGCGTTGTGTCGTACTGCAGCAAGAAATCGAGCAAATAAGCCGGGTGATAGTATTTTTCAAGGCGTAGTTCAATAGTTGTTGTAGGGCGTGGCTTTAGCCCGCATTTCTTGACGGGGCTAATTAGCTAATACAGTTTGTACTATAAGTTAAAGAGAGAAGGTTATGGCAGTCGGTAATATTGAATTTCCGCTAATGCATGCGGTATCTGGTGTTAAATTAGGCACGGCCTGTGCAGGCATCAAACAAACTGAGCGAGATGATTTGTTATTAATAGAAATGGCTGAAGGTGCAACTTGCGCTGCTGTTTTTACACAAAATGCTTTTTGTGCGGCGCCGGTGACAGTGGCGAAAGATCATTTAAGTAAACAGCCACGTTATCTATTAATCAATTCCGGAAACGCTAATGCGGGAACGGGGGAGCAAGGCATGGCAGATGCGGAGCTTAGTTGCGTTGAAGTTGCGCAGCTAGCTCAGGTTGGTGCAGAACAGGTATTGCCATTCTCTACAGGTGTTATTGGTGAGGCTTTGCCTATCATTAAAATAGTCGACACCTTGCCAAAAGCGCAGGAAAACCTAGTAGAAGATAATTGGCTTAAAGCAGCCCATGCGATTATGACCACGGATACTTTTGCCAAAGGCTATTCGAAAGTTATTGAAATAGACGGATGTGCCGTGACTATTACCGGAATATCTAAGGGCGCGGGCATGATACAGCCGAATATGGCAACTATGCTGGGCTTTATCGCAACAGATGCGACAATTTCTCAGCAAAATCTACAGCAATGTTTGTCTGTAGCGGTCGAGCAGTCCTTTAATAGAATTACTGTTGATGGTGATACTTCAACCAATGATGCTTGCGTATTGATGGCGAGCGGAGCAAGTTCTCTGCCTGAAATCATGCCTGGTACTGATACCATGGGGGCGTTTCAGCTGGCTGTTCAGGAAGCATGTATGTTCCTGGCAGAGGCGATTATCCGCGATGGTGAGGGTGCGACTAAATTAATTAAAATTAAGGTTCAGCAAGCAAGCAGTGATGCTGAGGCTGTTGAAGTGGCGAAAACCATCGCTCATTCCCCTCTGGTGAAAACAGCTTTTTTTGCCAATGATCCGAACTGGGGGCGTATTCTGGCGGCGATAGGGCGCTCGGGAGTTGATCAGCTGGATGTGAAAAAAATTTCTATCTATCTGGGTGAAGTCTGTATCGTTGAAAAGGGCGGCCGCGCCAGTTCGTATACAGAGGCTGCGGGTCAAAAAATTATGGACCAGCAGGAAATTACCGTGACAGTTGTTTTAGGTCGAGGTGAGCAGGAACAGCAAGTTCTGACCTGTGATTTTTCCTATGATTATGTGCGCATAAACGCGGAGTATAGAACTTAATCTATGCCCGGAATTGATGTTGCAGTCGGTGTTGTGTGGGATAAATCTGGACGAATTTTAATCGCTCGGCGTAAAGATGATGCTCATCAGGGTGGTTTATGGGAGTTTCCAGGTGGTAAATTTGAGCCATCCGAAAATGATGCACAAGCTTTAGATAGGGAGTTATTTGAAGAGCTTAATATAAAAACTAAAAGCTCCCGGCCGTTAATTAAGATTAATTATAACTATCCAGATCTAAAGGTACGCTTGTATGTACGTGAAGTTCATGAATACGAAGGTGTGCCCATAGGAAAAGAAGGCCAGCCTTTACTGTGGGTGACTTTGCGTGAGCTAGATAGCTATAAGTTTCCAGAGGCTAATAAACCTATTCTAAAGGCAATTAAGCTCGGGCGGCAGTACGCAATAGTGGGTGGTAATAATGTCCGGGAAGTATTGCAGAAACTGGAAAGTGTTGTAAGTCAGGGTGTCGACCTGGTGCAGATTAGAGTCAAAGGCCTTTCAAAATCCGATACAAAGCTAATCTTAGAGGCTGTAAGGTTAAGGTGTAGCGAGTTAGAGTTAAGTTATTTGCTTAATTCGCAAATACCAGTAAAGAAACCCTTGCATGAAGGTCTGCATCTAACCGCTTTAGATCTAATGAATTTAAAAAAACGGCCTGAAAGTTCAGGGGTTGTGGCTGCATCATGCCATAACTTGCAAGAATTAAAAAAGGCGGAACAACTAGCGCTGGATTTTGCAGTGTTATCACCTGTAATGCAAACAAGCTCACATCCAGAGGCAAAGCCTCTAGGCTGGCAACAATTCGAAGAGTGGGTGGCGCAAGTAAATATTCCTGTTTTTGCTTTAGGTGGCATTAAAAAGCAAGACTTTGAAAAGGCGGCTGGCTCAGGTGCGCAAGGTATATCGGGTATCAGTTTATTTAAATATCCCCCAAAGTAAAAAATAAGGACTTGACGTAAATTGAATTAGTTGTATAATTGCCGGCTCTTCAACGCAAGTTGAGGGGAGTCGGGTCTGGTTTCAAGGTGAGTTTTTATAGCCTGCCATAGAGCTTAATCCGGTTTTTTGAAGTGATCTGGTTTTTTATCAGGTGGCTGAAAATAAAAGCTTGACCAAATAGATATGAACGCTATAATGGTCGGCTCCTTAAGAGATTGAGGTTGGGCCTTCGGGTCCGGTTGGTGTGGGTGTTTGGCGCATTGTTTTCCGGTTAGGTTTTTTGGGAAACGGGTTCTGAAAACAAACATTGACAACGAGTTTTGACTCTGTAGAATGGTTGGACTCAGCAGGGCGGAATGCTTAAACATCCCGCTCTGAGCTCTTTAAAAAAACAAATCAAAATAATTTGTGTGGGTACTTGTAGAGATTATTGGCGTGATAAAGATAATCGATATAAGAATCTACACCGTTAATCTTCGGATTAACAAACGTAAATTCTGACAATCGAAACAAAGATTGGTGGCACATCTGATGATGTCACAAAATGATTATAAACTGAAGAGTTTGATCATGGCTCAGATTGAACGCTGGCGGTATGCTTAACACATGCAAGTCGAACGGTAACAGCAGAGCTTGCTCTGGCTGACGAGTGGCGGACGGGTGCGTAACGCGTAGGAATCTGCCTATTAGTGGGGGACAACATGGGGAAACCCATGCTAATACCGCATACGCCCTACGGGGGAAAGCAGGGGATCTTCGGACCTTGCGCTAATAGATGAGCCTGCGTTAGATTAGCTAGTTGGTGAGGTAATGGCTCACCAAGGCGACGATCTATAGCTGGTCTGAGAGGACGATCAGCCACACTGGGACTGAGACACGGCCCAGACTCCTACGGGAGGCAGCAGTGGGGAATATTGGACAATGGGCGAAAGCCTGATCCAGCAATACCGCGTGTGTGAAGAAGGCCTGAGGGTTGTAAAGCACTTTCAATTGGGAGGAAAACAGGCAGGTTAATATCCTGTCTCTTGACATTACCTTTAGAAGAAGCACCGGCTAACTCCGTGCCAGCAGCCGCGGTAATACGGAGGGTGCAAGCGTTAATCGGAATTACTGGGCGTAAAGCGTTCGTAGGCGGTTTGTTAAGTTAGATGTGAAAGCCCCGGGCTTAACCTGGGAACTGCATTTAAAACTGGCAAACTAGAGTTTAGGAGAGGGAAGTGGAATTTCAGGTGTAGCAGTGAAATGCGTAGAGATCTGAAGGAACACCAGTGGCGAAGGCGACTTCCTGGACTAAAACTGACGCTGAGGAACGAAAGCGTGGGTAGCAAACGGGATTAGATACCCCGGTAGTCCACGCCGTAAACGATGTCAACTAGCCGTTGGGCCTATATACAGGCTTAGTGGCGGAGCTAACGTATTAAGTTGACCGCCTGGGGAGTACGGCCGCAAGGTTAAAACTCAAATGAATTGACGGGGGCCCGCACAAGCGGTGGAGCATGTGGTTTAATTCGATGCAACGCGAAGAACCTTACCTACCCTTGACATCCAGAGAATCTGTTAGAGATAGTAGAGTGCCTTCGGGAACTCTGAGACAGGTGCTGCATGGCTGTCGTCAGCTCGTGTCGTGAGATGTTGGGTTAAGTCCCGTAACGAGCGCAACCCCTATCCTTAGTTGCTAGCAGGTAATGCTGAGAACTCTAAGGAGACTGCCGGTGATAAACCGGAGGAAGGTGGGGACGACGTCAAGTCATCATGGCCCTTATGGGTAGGGCTACACACGTGCTACAATGGTCGGTACAGAGGGCCGCAAACTCGCGAGAGTAAGCAAATCCCAGAAAGCCGATCTTAGTCCGGATTGGAGTCTGCAACTCGACTCCATGAAGTTGGAATCGCTAGTAATCGCGAATCAGAACGTCGCGGTGAATACGTTCCCGGGCCTTGTACACACCGCCCGTCACACCATGGGAGTGGGTTGCAAAAGAAGTGGGTAGACTAACCTTCGGGAGGTCGCTCACCACTTTGTGATTCATGACTGGGGTGAAGTCGTAACAAGGTAGCCCTAGGGGAACCTGGGGCTGGATCACCTCCTTACAAAGCACGCAATGCTTTATGAGTACTCACAACAAATTATTTTGATTTAAGTAAATCGAGACTGACCTTGAACGCAACTATTGGGTCTGTAGCTCAGTTGGTTAGAGCGCACCCCTGATAAGGGTGAGGTCGGAGGTTCAAATCCTCCCAGACCCACCAAATTTTGCACTGGACTGCGTTAAAATTCCACTCATGTACTAGCGTACACTTCGCGGAATTTTGCCTTGCCCAGAACGAAATTCCTGTTTATCAACAAGATGATAGAAATCAGTTTTTACGCAGGATTTTTAACCTTAGGCAAGGCGTACGAAGGCGTGAATGAAGGAGCATACATAAGTATGTAACTGAATGAGCGACGAGAACAACGCGGCATAAGGGTAAAAAGACCAGTAAAATTGGGGCCATAGCTCAGCTGGGAGAGCACCTGCCTTGCACGCAGGGGGTCGGGAGTTCGATCCTCCCTGGCTCCACCATTACTCGATGAAAAAAGTGACAAAACCTAATTCTATAAATTTTGAAGACAAGCAGAAACACTTCAGAACTTATAGAATTAGTTTTTTTTAAAGCTAATAAGCTCTTTAACAATTTGGAAATCTGTAAAGTAAACTAAATAAATTTATTTAGTAGCGTTAAGCTGATTGCAAAATCGACTTAACAAAACAAAGTAAAGCAAAAAAGTTTCAAACGAGTTTAAAAGCGACAAAGCGAAATAGCAGCGAAAGCAACTATCAAGTGGCGTCAAATATTAAATGAGTTCTCAAGCAGAAAAAGCGAAAATGTCAGTGAACATATAATTCAGACGTGCGAAAAGCGCAAGCTGTGTAAGACGTATTTGGGTTATATGGTCAAGTGAATAAGCGCATACGGTGGATGCCTAGGCGATAAGAGGCGAAGAAGGACGTTGTAGGATGCGATAAGCCGCGGAGAGTTTTCAAACTAACTTTGACCCGCGGATTTCCGAATGGGGAAACCCAATGGGCATAAGCCCATTATCCTGACCTGAATACATAGGGTCAGAGAAGCGAACCGGGAGAACTGAAACATCTAAGTACCCCGAGGAAAAGAAATCAATTGAGATTCCCTAAGTAGCGGCGAGCGAACGGGGAACAGCCGAGCAGAATAGAGTTAGTGGAACAGTCTGGAAAGTCTGGCGATACAGGGTGATAGCCCCGTACACGAAAACTCTTTTTTGACATATTAAGTAGGTCGATGCACGTGAAACGTTGACTGAAGATGGGGGGACCATCCTCCAAGGCTAAATACTCCTTATCGACCGATAGTGAACTAGTACCGTGAGGGAAAGGCGAAAAGAACCCCGGAGAGGGGAGTGAAATAGATCCTGAAACCGTATGCGTACAAGCAGTAGGAGCAGACTTGTTCTGTGACTGCGTACCTTTTGTATAATGGGTCAGCGACTTACATTTTGTGGCAAGCTTAACCGATAAGGGAAGGCGTAGCGAAAGCGAGTCTTAATAGGGCGTTTAGTCGCAAGGTGTAGACCCGAAACCGGGCGATCTATCCATGGCCAGGTTGAAGGTGGGGTAATACCTACTGGAGGACCGAACCGACTTATGTTGAAAAATGAGCGGATGAGCTGTGGATCGGAGTGAAAGGCTAATCAAGCCCGGAGATAGCTGGTTCTCCTCGAAATCTATTTAGGTAGAGCCTCGTGTATAACTGTTGGGGGTAGAGCACTGTTACGGCTAGGGGGTCATCCCGACTTACCAAACCGTTGCAAACTCCGAATACCAACAAGTTTTAGCACGGGAGACACACGGCGGGTGCTAAGGTCCGTCGTGAAAAGGGAAACAGCCCAGACCGTCAGCTAAGGTCCCAAAATCTATGCTCAGTGGGAAACGATGTGAAAAGGCCCAGACAGCCAGGAGGTTGGCTTAGAAGCAGCCATCCTTTAAAGAAAGCGTAATAGCTCACTGGTCGAGTCGGTTTGCGCGGAAGATTTACCGGGGCTAAGCATAGTACCGAAGCTACGGATCGACGTTTATTTATAAACGGAGGTGGTAGAGGAGCGTTCCGTAAGCCTGCGAAGGTCAATTGAGAAGTTGGCTGGAGGTATCGGAAGTGCGAATGCTGACATGAGTAACGATAATGGGGGTGAAAAACCCCCACGCCGAAAACCCAAGGTTTCCTGCGCAACGCTAATCGACGCAGGGTTAGTCGGGACCTAAGGCGAGGCCGAAAGGCGTAGTCGATGGAAAACAGGTTAATATTCCTGTACTTGTTCTAACTGCGATGGGGTGACGGAGAAGGCTAGATCAGCTTACTGTTGGATATGTAAGTTTAAGCGTGTAGGCAGAGAGTTTAGGAAAATCCGGACTCTTAATGCTGAGGCGTGACGACGAGTTTTTCCTTGTGAAAAACGAAGTGATTGATGCCATACTTCCAAGAAAAACCTCTAAGCATCAGGTTAAAACAACCCGTACCCCAAACCGACACAGGTGGGTGGGATGAGAATTCTAAGGCGCTTGAGAGAACTCGGCTGAAGGAACTAGGCAAAATGGAACCGTAACTTCGGGAGAAGGTTCACCCTTGGTATGTGAAGCCCCTGCGGGTGGAGCAGAAGAGGGTTGCAATAAATTGGTGGCTGCGACTGTTTATCAAAAACATAGCACTCTGCAAACACGAAAGTGGACGTATAGGGTGTGACGCCTGCCCGGTGCTGGAAGGTTAATTGATGGGGTTATCTTCGGAGAAGCTCTTGATCGAAGCCCCAGTAAACGGCGGCCGTAACTATAACGGTCCTAAGGTAGCGAAATTCCTTGTCGGGTAAGTTCCGACCTGCACGAATGGCGTAACGATGGCCACACTGTCTCCAGCCGAGACTCAGTGAAATTGAAATTGCGGTGAAGATGCCGTATACCCGCGGCTAGACGGAAAGACCCCGTGCACCTTTACTATAGCTTTACACTGGACTTTGAACCTACTTGTGTAGGATAGGTGGGAGACTATGAAACCATGTCGCTAGATGTGGTGGAGTCACCCTTGAAATACCACCCTGGTATGTTTGAAGTTCTAACCTAGGCCCCTTATCGGGGTTGGGGACAGTGTATGGTGGGTAGTTTGACTGGGGCGGTCTCCTCCCAAAGAGTAACGGAGGAGCACGAAGGTACCCTAATCCTGGTCGGAAATCAGGAGTTTAGTGCAATGGCATAAGGGTGCTTGACTGCGAGACGGACAAGTCGAGCAGGTACGAAAGTAGGTCATAGTGATCCGGTGGTTCTGAATGGAAGGGCCATCGCTCAACGGATAAAAGGTACGCCGGGGATAACAGGCTGATACCGCCCAAGAGTTCATATCGACGGCGGTGTTTGGCACCTCGATGTCGGCTCATCACATCCTGGGGCTGAAGCAGGTCCCAAGGGTATGGCTGTTCGCCATTTAAAGTGGTACGCGAGCTGGGTTCAGAACGTCGTGAGACAGTTCGGTCCCTATCTGCCGTGGGCGTTTGAGATTTGAGGGAAGCTGCTCCTAGTACGAGAGGACCGGAGTGGACGAACCACTGGTGTTCGGGTTGTCATGCCAATGGCATTGCCCGGTAGCTACGTTCGGACAGGATAACCGCTGAAAGCATCTAAGCGGGAAGCCCCTCCCAAGATGAGATCTCACTGGAACTTTAAGTTCCCTGAAGGGCCGTCGAAGACTACGACGTTGATAGGCAAGGTGTGGAAGCACAGTAATGTGTGAAGCTAACTTGTACTAATTGCCCGTGAGGCTTGACCATATAACACCAAATACGTTTCAGGACAGAACACGTTCGGGAGCTGTTTGAGTTGTATGAAAGCGACATAACGTTTTTACTGTAAGAGAACGAAACCTCTTAAACTCAAAACACAGATTTCCAATTATTTAGCCACAAGCTAGATAAGAGACGATTGATAGCGAGGAAACTACCCACAAGGTATAAAACCAGGCTAGTTGATCAACACCAATTGCTTGGTGACCATAGCGAGCGTGAACCACCCGATCCCATCTCGAACTCGGAAGTGAAACCGTTTAGTGCCGATGATAGTGTGGATTTATCCATGTGAAAGTAGGGAATTGCCAAGCTCTTAAATCTAAAACCCAATCTCTAACGAGTTTGGGTTTTTTTTTTCCTCAAGCTTTGTTGTACAATACTATCTAAGCAGTTAGGTTTTTGTAGGGCGTGGCTTTAGCCCGCTTTTATCATCCTGGAAAAACAGTTGAACATGGAATCAATAGCTTATGCTAGAAACCGTGGGCAACTGATTATTCTTGGATCATATGTCCACCCTTTTTGGCGGGCTAAAGCCGCGCCCTACACTTCCATTACTTGTTGTAGATTTTATTTCATACACATTTCATAGTATTTTTACGGTGGCTATAGTTTATGCAAAAAGATATTTCTCTTAGCCGTTTAGACTATGCTTTTGCCCGATTCTTAAATCAATTAACTGAATTTGATAGCGAAAAGGGTAAACAGTTTAAAGCGATTATTGCTGGATTATCTTATGCACAAAGTGAGGGGCATAGTTGTATTGGGCTTAGCGAGACTGAACAAGACCTTGTTTTAGCTTCTGGCCTGGCAGATAGCACAGGAAAGTGTCCTTTAGTTGTGGAAAATAATAATCTTTATCTGCAACGTTATTGGAGTTATGAGTGCCAATTGGCTAAAAAAATTGTGCTTTTAACCGCTGGTAAATCTTCCACTGTGAGTATAGATAATATTATTAGCCAATATTTTCCAGATAGCAGCGAAGTAGATTGGCAAAAACAAGCTGCGATTAGCGCAGTTAGAAATTCATTTACAATTATTACGGGTGGTCCAGGGACTGGAAAAACGACAACGGTAGTAAAGATATTAGCTTTATTACAGGAAATATCCACTCAGCCATTTAATATTGCATTGGCTGCTCCGACTGGAAAAGCGGCAATGCGATTGCAAGAGTCAATCGGCCAAAGCAAAGATAAGCTACCTTGTACTGAGATAATCAAACAGGTGATTCCCGAGCAGGTAATTACCTTACATCGCCTGTTAGGAGCTCGGCCCCCCTCCCCTTATTTTAAATATAATTCTGAAAATCCCCTCCCCTTTGATATTGTTGTAGTCGATGAAGTATCTATGATTGATTTACCTTTAATGTGTAAATTAGTAAATGCTTTGAAAAACGACGCTCGATTGATTTTATTAGGGGATAAAGATCAATTAGCATCGGTAGAGACGGGTACTGTTCTTGCTGATTTAACGCTGGCATTGCCAGCTTATACACAGGAACTAAAAAAATCTTATCGATTCTCTGGGAATATAAAAAAATTTGCACAGGCTATAAATCTACAAAAAGCAGATGAAGCCTGGGACTTGCTAAATCAAGGTGATGCTCGGCTGTGTTTGTTAAAAGAGAATTTAGTGACTTATGTTACCGATAAGCAGCTGTCTTATTTACAGCTTATTTCTGCAGAGGCAGATGTTGCAAGTTGCTTTGCTGCATTCAATACCTTTCAAGTACTCTGTGCTACAAGGCAAGGTGAGAATAGTGTAAATGATATTAACCAACGTGTCGTTGAAAAGTTAAGAGAAAGGAAGCTTATTCAAAATAGCGGTGAATGGTATAGCGGACGACCGGTCATGGTTATTAAAAATGATCCTGTGCTACGCTTATATAATGGGGATATTGGTTTGTGTATGCCAGATGCGGAAAATTCCGGGCAATTGATGGTCTATTTCTTATTGCCAGATGGCAGTATAAGGAAATATATGCCCGCTCGTTTATCCAATTGTGAAACAGTTTTTGCCATGACTATACACAAAAGTCAGGGCTCTGAATTTAATGAAGTACTGTTGCTATTGCCGGAAAAAATGAGCCCTGTATTAAGCAAAGAACTTGTTTATACCGGGATAACCCGTGCAAAAGAGTCACTTAAATTATTGGCGAATAAGGCGATATTTCAGGAAACGATAGGACGTAGGATTAAACGATCTAGTGGCGTAGCCAATAGAATTATACAAATGATGTAAGGCTTAAATATGAACTGAGGTGTATTCGTTCCGGCTTGATCATACAGAAAGTGTTAGATTGGCATTTAAATGACAGCTACCATCTTAGGAGCTGACTCTTGATGCTTTCAAGTTTGAGTGCGGAGAAAGAAAGCGCGGACGACTATCACGCGGTACAATGTATTCTATACTAATTGAAAGGAAGTAGCTTATGGATGAACAAATTATAAATATTTCATTTTCTGTTAAGGAAGGAATATTAACCACTTTAAAAGAAACAAAAGATGAGTTTACTCAAGATGTTCTCTTTTTATCCGCCCTACTCTTTTATCGAAAAAGAAACTTATCTCTCGGAAAAGCAGCTGAACTTGCTGGATATAATAAATTAGATTTTATAAGTAAATTACAGGACGAAAAAGAATTTATTTTTGATTATTCCGAAGAAGAAATTGACAATATTTTTTCTGATGTAGCCAAGATAAAGTGAAAACTGTATCAAATACCACCCCTATAATATCTTTAAGCTCTATTGGCAAAATTGAAATTTTAAAAGAATTATTTCAAGAAATAATTATCCCTCAAGCCGTCTATGATGAAATTAAAGCTAAACATGGATATGGATACAAAGAGGTTGATTTGAGCTTCATTACTGTACAAACACTACAAAATATAGAACGAGAGAAATTCTTACTAGAACAATTAGATGCTGGTGAGGTGCAAACTATTGTACTTGCAGAAGAAATAAATGCTCATAATACGATCATTGACGAAAATACTGGGTACATAATTGCTAAAGAATCAGGGCTTAATGTTATCAGAACATTATCAATTTTATTGAAAGCGAAAGAGGTTGGAATCATTACCGAAGTCAAACCTCTTCTTGATGAAATGATTTCTAAAGGAAGGTGGTATTCTAATCATGTTTATTACTCTTTCTTGAAAAAAGCTAATGAACGATAGTCTTATTTATTAATATAGGATAACTGCGGGGAGTCCCTACTTTTGCGAAAGCTCATTCTGGACATCACTGCCCACAACGCGGCAATGGCTTGACGCTGTGTTGGAATGCTTTGCATTTTTTCTACGCAAAAAGACGCTTCGAGAAAACGCCCAGCCCTACAGCTAACAGGGACTAGAAATTAAAGCTCCGTTTCCAAGATTTTTAGCGAAAGCTAAACCCCGCTCTATTTTTCTTTATCAGGCTTTATTTGATAGTTGTTGTTCCATTGCTTCTACACGTTGCTCAAGCGCTTCTAGTTTAGATCGTGTTTTGGCTAATACGCCTTTTTGTACTTCGAATTCTTCGCGGGTTACTAAGTCCATTTTACCTAATGCGCTTTGTAAAATAGCGCGAAAATTTTTCTCCATGTCTTCCTTAAAATTACTAAGGCCTGGAGGAATAGCATCGCTTAAGCGAGTGGCGATATCATCAATTGATTTTGGGTCAAACATAGTTATTCCTGAGTAGAGTATATAAATTGAAGTTGAGTAGGCTTAGTTACTTACACTAAGCCAGAATTAGTAACCGAGATATATTCTCGGCAAATTTTTTCTAAATCAGCCTGTTCTAAAGGTTGTTGCATAAGCAAGCAATAATAGTGGTCATTATCTTCACTAAAAGTTATACAACTCTTGCACTTACCAAAACTACTAGTGCCATTCACATTTTGTAAGGCCACGAGTGCTTCATATAGCGCATCTCCGATAGAATCAAATTGTTTATTGGCAATCGCTTGTTCGGCTTTTATAAACACATCAAAAGGAGTGATACTTTTCAGTAGCTCCTGGCCTGGGGTAAGAACCTTCAAATGCACAATACGCTTATCTACAACATCCTGCTGTTTTTCAATATAACCTTTGCGTACTAGTACCTGAAGAGTTTGCGATACAGTGCCTTTGGTTAGGCCTAAGTAATCTGTCACTGCTGCGGGTGTGTCACTGAAGCGGTTACAGTTAGCTAAATAGTCTAGTGTCTCGACGTGCACGGGTTGCAGCCCTAAAGCTGAGTATTTTTTGCGCTGTTCAGCTCTCAGCAAGGTACTGATACGTTCAATTAATTTTAAGGTGGTTAGTTCCTGCATGAGGGTATCTTATCATTACTCAGAGCAGGCATAAAATAAACTCAGTAAAACCTTTGCAGGAACAATAATCGGCTGATACAGCAAGTGCTTTTGTGCCTTTCAATGCCCTAAAACGGGTTGAACTCGCGCTTAATTTTCCGGAAAGCTCAAATGCTTATAACTCCCTTTGCGGATATTAAAAAATGTCAATTCTGGCAGGCTCATCAATATTCCCATCGTGCCATCTTTTAGTGCTCTTCCAGAATCGAAAGGTAAGGCCAGACTGCCGTATAGGCTCATTGTTGTTGCCGCGATAAGGTTGATAGAGCCAAATATTGGCCGTGTCCAGATAGTATCATCGGTAAAAAAAAGAAAGGAGGAATCCTGATCATTATATTGATAACTACTGGCGCTAAGCGTATTGAATTCTCTTAAAAAAACAAGTGCATTATTTTCTTCGCGATACATTTTTTCTAGTTGCTGATGGCGGTAAGAAGGCAGCGTCTTTTTTGTATAATCCTTAGACAGAGCATGAAAGGATCCAAAGGGAATAAAGGCAATAATATCTTTATCCGTTAACTGACTTAAATCCTGAATGTGTTTATTTTCTGTAGATAGCTGATTAATAGTGCTCATAATTTCGGTTACGCAGTTTCGCGTAAATAAATCATAGCTATACAATGCTTGCATTTGTTGATTAATATTTATCCGGTACGCTTCAAATCGGGCTAAATGTGTGGCTCTTTCAAGCTGGGTTAGGTTAGGGAGTAGCTCTGCTGGCAAGGGGATAGATTTCTTCGCTAGAAGTTGCTCTCCCGATATTCTGATAGATTGCTGGTTTTGTAGGCCTTGTTCGCGTTCATGGTAATAATTGCTTAGCATTTCAAGGTGGCTATAAGCTTGTTCAGTAGGCGTATCTGATTGAGTAAACAAGTTTTTTTTGAGCTGGGCAATACGAGATAAAGCATTTTTTTGCTGGCGAAGAAATTTTGCTTTATAGCGGCTTACTTCGGACTTGCTAATAACCGGGCTAGTCTCTTTAAAGGTATCGAGGAGAACTAATTTACCTGATTCTATTGCAAGGTCGAGGCTTAAAATTCGTGCATAGAGTATAAAAGCCGCACTGCCCCAGTCAGGGCGCTGTGAATTTAGTAGGACAACTAAATTAGTTGCGAGCAGTTTTTGAAAGCTTTTTAATTTGCTGATTTCTGCTTGAGACAGGTTAAATAGTGACTGCTCAGGACTAAAGTAGAATTGTTGATTTAACTCGGCCCCAATTGTTATAGTTTCCAGCAACAATAATTTGCTCACAGTATCCAGGTAGTGGCTGGCAAAGGAATAAGGAATGGCTGAAAAAGATCCTTCGCTGAATTGTAAGCTTTTTTGGGGCCAAGGTTCTGGGAGCAAGGTATCAATTTCAGATTTAAGGCGTTTAATGCTGTTAGCCAGGTAAGCAGCACCATATTTTGCTTTGATCTGTTGCTTGATTCTATCCGTTGTCAGTGCTACTGTTTCACGTGGAACCGCTTGTTGATTAAACAGGCCAGCTCCCCAAATTTTTAATTGTGGGTCTAGGGGTGGAGAGTTTAACAAAGCGATATTCAGCTTGATTTCTTTTCCGATTGCATCTTGTTGCTGTTGCTGTAAAAAGCGCAGACTGAAATGATTATGTAGCTGTGCATAATCTTGCTCATTGAGATCTAAGCTGGCCTGATGAAAAGTCCGATTTTCCAGATAACGGTATTGAAAGTCGAAATCATTACTAGGGTCTTTAACCAGGCGAATAATTCCGCCATCATAATGTTGAAAGTGGTACGTTTCATTATCGAAACGCAGTGCGGTATGTCCACCGCTAGCATTGCCTTCGCTGGCGGTAATATAGATATAATCAAGCACTTGCGCATTCAGCAAAGGTAAATGAAAGCAGCTCAGCGAACTGAGTAAGAAAAAAAGCTGAATAGTGCGTTTGCTAAGGCGAGAGGGTTTAATAATATCCGCAAGTATGACGTGGCGTTTTGGCATCATAGGCGTACTTGGAAAACAGGCGCATAGCAGGCTACGCAACTGTTTTTCTAGTGCGGCTGTGGCGTCAAAAGAAACGTCATTCCTGCGTAGGCAGGAACAAGTCAGACTCAGGTATTGTTGAATTCTCGCTCCTAAGCACGGCTCGAATAGTGATTCTCGGAGGGATACTTCGCGCTGTATTAGCGCGAAGTATAGTAGGAGACTTTTTAGTCTTTATTCATTTCATAACCTTTTTGAATTAACTCCATTCTGTCTTTATCAGAATTAGCAATTTTGTCTTTATAAGATTCGTATGCGCTACCCGTTATATTTGATTTTTTTAAAGCACGGCCAATGGCAATCATGGTAGCATCATCATCTTCCCAGTTAGTGATTCCATTAGCCGTTGCAATTTGCGAGATACCCCGGGAAAAAGCAAAACGATCAAAATCTGCCGTAGATAGGTATGCACTGGCATAACTCATCACCTGGAGTTGATATTCCTCAGTATCTTTTGACGACTTACTACTGCTACTGGACCCAGATGATGTTGAGCTACTGCCCGAGCTATCAGATGAGCTCTCAGAGCTATGAGAAAACGAACATCCTTGCGCTAGACTTACTATAATAAGTGCGGGGAACAGAAATGGTTTATTTTGCATAGTTAAAATCCTGAGTTGGTTGCGATAATTATGCTTATCAATATAACATCATAAACACTTTACATATTTATTACCTTAAAATAATACTGTTTTTCAAGCCTTTGTACAAATTAATAATCGTTTGTAATGAGAATGAAAAAATTGAGACAAGCTTGTATAGTATAGGCGAGTATTCTTTTCCCGAATATTATACTTCGCACGGCCACGGTTGCGGTTTTTTAACGGCCGATTTTGGTCAACAGCTGCGTTGCTGAAACAGTTACGTAGCTTGCTATGCGCCTGTTTCAGCGCCTTGCTCTTGACCAAAATCAACTCGCTATAAAAACCGCAACCGTAACCGCGCGAAGTATAATAAAACAACCAAGATAGATCCAGGTAAGGGAACTATCATCCGTCTTAAAGTTTATGGCAGCATGCTGTAAATATAATCTTAGAAAAGTGAGATAAAACATGACAGAATCCGCAAGTTTATTTTCTGAAGCCAAAGAAGTTATTCCTGGAGGTGTTAATTCACCTGTACGTTCTTTTAGTGGTGTGGGAGGCACCCCCGTTTTTATAGATCATGCCAAAGGGGCCTATATATATGATTCGGAAGGTAAGCAGTATATAGATTATGTTGGATCGTGGGGGCCTATGATTGTCGGGCACGCCCATCAGGATGTCTTAGATGTCGTTAATGAGACCGCTGCGAAGGGACTCAGTTTTGGTGCGCCCACCGAGATTGAAACCTTAATGGCAAGAAAAATCTGTAAATTAGTGCCTTCGATTGAACAGGTGCGCATGGTAAGTTCAGGCACAGAAGCGACTATGAGTGCTATTCGTCTGGCGAGAGGGCATACTGGGCGGGATAAAATTGTTAAATTTGAAGGTTGTTATCATGGTCATTCTGACTCTTTATTAGTTAAAGCGGGTTCGGGCGCTTTAACTTTGGGCGTGCCTAGTTCACCTGGTGTACCTGCCGCAGTCGCTGAAGATACGCTTACGCTGACTTATAACGATAGTGAGTCGGTGCAACAGGCATTTGCACAAATGGGTGAACAAATTGCAGCGATAATTGTTGAACCAGTTGCCGGAAATATGAATTGTATACCTCCTGTCCCCGGTTTTTTAGAGACATTACGAGAAGTCTGTGATCAGTCTGGAGCGATTTTGATTTTCGATGAAGTCATGACTGGTTTTCGTGTAGATAAACACTGTGCACAAGGCTTATATAATATTAAACCTGATTTAACCACTCTGGGGAAAATAATAGGCGGCGGTATGCCTGTAGGAGCCTTTGGTGGAGCACATAACATCATGTCTTCTCTGGCACCGGTCGGTTCGGTCTATCAGGCGGGTACCTTATCTGGCAATCCGGTTGCCATGGCGGCAGGTATTAAAACGCTGGAGTTATTATCAGCGGCTAATTTTCACCAGCAGCTGGCTGAAAAAACCAGAGTATTAGCGACAGGAATACAAGCCAAGGCAATTACTGCAGGGATCGGCATGTCTGTGAATGTAGTCGGAGGCATGTTTGGCCTGTTTTTTAGCCAGGATGATCATATCAGTAGCTTCGCGCAAGTGATGCGTTGTGACCAGGAGTTATTTAAGCAGTTCTTTCATGGTATGTTAAATGAAGGTGTATATCTGGCACCTTCCGCTTTTGAGGCGGGCTTTGTTTCCGCTGCGCACAGTGATGCGGATATAGCTGCGACTATCGATGCCGCTGAACGTGTATTTAATCAACTATAGTGTTTAGGGTTTGGGCTGTCATGGCCCAGCCCGATTTTTATGCCTAGCTACTTACCCTCTACAAATGATTTATTCACGCGCTTCGCTACCAAGGAATGTGCTTTAATTCAACAGGCTATAACGTTGGTTGAAAGTTGTGAAGATGTTGAACCCAACCGGCCGCATGGCCTTGATGTTGCGCTAAATTTACTTGCTCTGAATGTAGGTTTAGAAACGATATTAGCGGCTATCTTAAGTGACCCACGCTTAATAGATTATCCTTTAGACATTGAATTCGGGCCGGTAGTTGCCAGCTTAGTCACTAACATCAAAGAGCTGAATGCGCTTAAAATTTATTCAAAAAATATTTCTACACAAGCCTCGCAAATCGAGATACTTAGGCGCATGTTGTTATCGACAACGGATGATATACGTGCGCTACTGGTTAAACTGGCATATCGGTTAGCCAGATTAAAAAAGCTGGCACAGGAAGAGCAGGACATTCGTCATTTTATTGCTCAGGAAACTTTGGACCTATATGCCCCCATCGCTAACCGTTTAGGTATAGGACAACTTAAATGGGCCCTGGAAGATTATGCTTTTCGTTATTTAGAGCCGGAAAATTACTTATTTGTCGCTAAAGAGCTGGAGAGCAAGCGGGTACACCGGGAAGATTGTATTGAAGCTTTTATCGTGCAACTCCAGCAGGCGGTGTCTAGTGGCGATATGCGGGTAGAAATCAAAGGTCGTCCTAAGCATATTTATAGTATCTGGCAAAAAATGCAGCGTAAAAAATTGCCAATTGAAGAACTATATGACTTATTAGCCGTGCGAGTCATTGTGCAAAAAACAGCACAGTGCTACGAAATGTTGGGGCTGGTACACCAGTACTGGATCTCAATTCCAAAGGAATTTGATGATTATATTGCCAATCCGAAAAACAATGGCTATCAGTCTTTGCATACCGTTGTTTTAGATGCCGGTAATAATCGCATTGAAGTACAGATACGTACTAAAGAAATGCATGACTTTGCTGAACTCGGGGTCGCAGCACACTGGCGATATAAAGAAGGCAGTAAACAAGATATTGCTACGGAAAAAAGTATTGCTTCACTTAGGCAGTTATTGGAAGAACAAGATGGCCATGCCTTGCTGGAAAATTTTCATACTGAGCTCTTTGCTGACCGCGTCTATGTGCTAACACCCAAGGGTCAATTAATAGATTTGGTCAAAGGCGCAACGCCGCTGGATTTTGCCTATGCAATCCATACTGATGTGGGGCATCGCTGTCGGGGCGCGAAGGTGAATGGCGGGATCGTTTCTTTAACCTACCAGTTGCAAACGGGAGAGCAGGTTGAAATTCTGACAGGCAATGATATCGCACCTAACCCGAACTGGGTAGATCCGAATCTGGCTTATTTAAAAACCCCCGGGGCAATTCAGAAAGTTAAAGCCTGGCTTAGGCTACAAGGGCAAGATAAGCATCTTGGGATGGGGCAGCAGCTGTTGGAAAAAGAAGTGCAGCGTTTAAGACCCAAAAGCGATTACCAAGCAAAATTATTACAGCATTTTAATTTATCCGATATAGAAAAGTTATATCTCGCTTTAGGCCGTAGCCTTATTAATAGCAGGCAATTAAATTATGCTTTGCTTGAAATTGAGGGTAAGAAAAGAAAAACTAAAGTAAAGAAAGCAGCACCGATACAAGCGAATAAGCTGGATATAAGCGTTGCCGGAGCTGATAACATATTGACGCATTTCGCTCAATGCTGTCGACCACAAATAGATGATGACTTAAAAGGCTTTATCAGCCATAGCAATGGAATAGCCATTCACAGAGCTGATTGTGAAAATATCAATAAGCTTAGTGAAGAGCAAAAAAAGCAAGTTTTTGCGGTTAGTTTAAAAGTGGATGCTACTTAGCCCCTATTTTTTTGCTTGTTAGTTACCAGAGGATAAAATGAATCGATCTATTTTGTATGCTGTTATGTTTATTTTGAGTACAGCATGCCATTCTGCTTTTAGTTTAGCCAACACTGAATTTACCTTTGTGGATACTTTCAGCACAAATGTTCCTGAAAGTTATCAATATTCAGTGATTCAGGCGGGCGATAATTACAATTTTAAATTTACCAGCTCGCCAATAGATAACGCCACTAAGCTAAAAGCTGGTTATCATGTGCTTCAGTCAGTCTATAAAGACAGCTCAATCAATAAAACCCATAGTGAAAGTTATATACGTGAGCGAGCACGCTGTTATGTTTTTGACAGTAACTTTCATACCTACAGCCTATGTTTTTTACCCAATGATTTTAATCAAAATAAAAAAGATCGCTTTTGGGGGTTTGTAACCCAGGTGCCTAACTGGAAATGGTTGGTGACACGATTTTTTCTGCCTTTATTGCTGATTTACGCACTGATTTTTTATACCGTAAGGCGCAGGAAAAAACTTAAGTGAGTACATTTAGCTTCCTATGAAAAATACATTAGTAATTTTAATATCCTTGTCGCTGTTCGCTTGCGAGCAGTCTGCTCCCAAGGTTTACCAGAAAATATCACCAGATGCCGTTATTCTGGCTTTTGGAGATAGCCTGACCTATGGAACAGGCGCTTCTGGAAACACCAGTTATCCAAGTATATTAAGTGAATTAAGTCAGCATAAAGTGATCAATGCCGGCATTCCAGGAGAAGTGAGTCAAACCGGGTTGCGCCGTCTATCTAAATTACTGGACCAATATCAGCCTGAACTAATGATTCTAATACATGGAGGTAATGATCTGTTGAGAAGAGTTCCTGAGCAACAGCTTGCAAGTAACTTATCACAGATGATCACTACAGCCCGGGAGCGGGACATTAAAGTGGTCATGTTAGGGGTACCAAAACCACAGCTTTTTTTGCTCAGCAGCGCCGAGCTTTATCAACAAGTTGCTGAGGAGCAACATGTCCCAGTTGACCTTGAAACATTACCGGAAATATTGAGTGATAATGGGTTGAAGTCAGATAGAATCCACCCTAATAGTGCCGGGTATAGGCTGATGGCTGAAAATATTTATAATTTACTGGTTAATACCGGTGCTTTGTCGTCTCAGTAGTGAAAGGTGCTTTATTTGCTATGAACCTTGAAAAATCAGTTGCTCATGGTTTCTAGCGCAACCTATTGATCCCACAGCACTTCCAAAAAATTCCCACACAGCTATGGGTGAACCTAAGATTTTGTGAAAGTATTATATTAATTCAATATGTTGCACCATAATTCCTCGCTCAACTGATTTTTCTAGGATGAATTGTTGGCTGCCGTGCCAACGCAAGCATAAAACGACTGGATATTGCCCCTGATATTGAAATACAAGCGCCTAGAGTCAGGACCCCGTTGATGCCAAATTTATCCCAGATCAAATTACCTACAATAGGGAGTAGAAAGCCTGCTAAATGAAAAAACGTCATTCCTGTGGCAAGGTCGCTGACTATATAAGCACTTCTATCGGCTTGTTTAAGATAAGCGTCAGTAATGACAGCGGAGCCAAATAACAAGGAATCAATCAGAAACAAAATCATGGCAAGCATAATACCTTGGCTTGGTGCCTGCATAAGAGCATAGGAAAAACCACCAAAGACAGCTGCAATGATAATATACAATATTGTTAAAATATTTATGGGATTAAACTTATCAGCTAGTGCTCCAAGTAGTCTGTAACCGAAAATTCCTGTTATATTTCCTGCCAGTAAGAGCAAGCTCATAGAGACAATGGACATTTGAAAAGCCGAGACAAATTGAGTCATGATAAAGGCTTTAAATAACGCACTGCGACTGCCAGAAATAAAATTAAGTAAATAAAAAGACCATAAACCAGGAGAGAAATGCAGTGCAGTACGTTTGCGGCGATAGTGAGAGTTACGTAAACTTTTTCCTACGACAAGGCCGACAAATAATAAACTAATGCCACTAATGATAAACAGAGGCTCGATCTGGTGGTTGTGATTAAAGAAATAGATAAGGATAGCAGTTAGTGCCGCCGCGAAAGGCCCCAGACTTTTTAACCGCCCTAGAGCCCGATTAACGGATCTATGACTGCGCTCCCGAATACAGACATTATGAGCCAGGGGTAAATACCAGGCAAAGCCCATGCTCAGCATAAAGGTACCAAGTAACAGGCCTTTGTTATCGGAAGCGATGCCCAAAACAAGCAACCCCGTTCCCAGTAAAAGCAGAGTGATGCCTGTAAGAAGGTGCAAAGGGACTTTGTGGGCAATATAGCCCAGTAGAAAGGCAAAAATGCCGGGAATTGAAGCAATAGAAAATAGCCAGGAGATTTCTGTCTGATCTAGTTGAATGACCTCAATACTATAGTTATAAAAAGTGGAGCGCCAGAGGCTGTGGCCTAGAAATACGGCAAAATAACTAAAGCTAATGACCTTAAGTAAATTTCCCTTACCCTGAGTTATTGCAGTTTGTTTTTTTATGGCCATGGGGGGAATGCATTTAGGATATTTTTAGATATTTGACTAACATTATTTGATTTATTCATACTCGCAATGCTTTTACTCTTGTATTGCTTAAATTTTTCTTGCAACTCATTAAAGCTTTGGATTTGGTATTTATCTTTTAATATAGTTAATATACTATCTAGCTTACTTTTTTCTTCTTCGTTTTTATTTATGTTTACTAATTCTTCTTTATGATTCATCAGTAGAAGAATATACTGCTGTTCGGACAATTTTGATCCAAAAAAGTCCAGTTTTGCATATAGTACGGTATTTAATGAGAATTTTGCATTTTCAATTTTTTTACAATTGATAAATTTAACGCCACTAAGTTTCGCCTGATTGAAATTTGTATTTGCTAATTCTGCATTCTCAAAAGTAACGCCGGATAAGTTGGCGTACTGAAAATTTGCTTCTACTAAATCAGCATTAATAAATTTTGAGATCCGCAAGGACGAGCCAGAAAAATTTGCTTGATATAAGTTAACATTAGTAAAAATACTATCATCAAGATTGTATTTTATATACTCTTTATTTCGTAGATTAAGGCGATTTGTATCAGAGGGGCCTATGATTTTTTGTTTTGGTACATTAAGTTGACTGTGTTTAATAATCGTATTTATTGTGCTCTTAGCTACACCCGATTTCCTTCGAGAAGTTTCAATTTTATAGAGGCCATTTTTTTCCTCATTTGACAAAACTGAAATACCTTTTCCCTCTAAGGGGATATTTTCAGGTTTTGAAAAATGATGCTGAATCTGTAATAGAAAAGGTAATGCTTCATCACCATAGACAGCTAATGAACGAATTCGTTGTTGAATAATTTCCGGTGAATCATTCTTATCTGGTGAAATAATAGAGGAAAAAATGGCTACTAAATGCTTTAAATGTTCAGTTTCCATTTCTCCCTGGGCAATATTCTGAGCATTTTTCTGTTGGCCTTTAGCAATTAACTCAGCACTTTCCTTTTGTTGCTGGGCAATTAATTTAGCACTTTCCATTTGCTTATCATTAATTGAATTAGTCGCTAATATAGTGAACCCACCAATTATTAGTGGAATTAAAATAGCGCTACAGATAGGGAGTAATTTAGTTTTTTGTTCTTCGCGCTTAGGTTCATGCCCATTATTAAGAAGTGAGGCATATAGTAGAGTTTCGCGATCCAGTATTAAAGCACGTCGCTCATTACCCTTGCGGCGCGTAGTTTTTTTTCTTTTATTATCTGCAAGCGAATGACTCTTTTGCGAGTGCCTTCTATCGGTAGTATTAACGCGCCTGTCCTGTGCGGCTATTCGTCTTTCAATTAATGGGAAGTACATCTTCTTCTCCTCAAAATACGAGCAATTCATTGGTAAGCAGGTGTCTTACATTGTGTTGCAATGGCAAGATAAAGCTCCGAAGTATATTAATAGTCTATTCAATTTGATACTAACAAATAGCTTCAGTCTGCGCAATACTAATTGGCGCTGGTGGGCTAGGACTGCCTATTACCCATAAGTTGTGTGTCGATAAGAAAGCAATGTCTAAGAGTCTGTTTTTATTAAAAGCAAAATTTAAAACAATTATTTTTGTAAAGACGTAACTTATTGATTATTCAAATGTTAGCACTTGTGGGTAATAGGTAGTCCTAGTACTCCATCACACTAGTATTGACGAGTAATATGGAGAGGACTTCAGTCTCGCTTTATTCTCTGCCTTGATCATAGCGGACTCAAGTCCGCTCTACAAAAGCTTACCCGTAAAACAACATTAATGGAGTGCTAGGTTTAGTTAGGAAGGTTGAGAGGCATAGTAGAGCTTAGTACAGCCCCTATTTTCTTAGAATAAAATGAACGTATCAATTTTTCAGTAGTACCAATAATCTATTGTTCGCTGGCATAGCATGGTCATCCTGAATTGTTACCCCTGCTGCATTAGCAAGCTGTTCAATCTCGCTAAAATCACGAATACCACTTTCCGGGTCGCGTGCTTTTAGCCATTTATCAAACTGCTCATTACTTGTGCTGGTATAGCTTCTTTGATAATTAAAGGGGCCATAGATACACACAGAAGCTCTTGCTGATAAATACTTTGCTAAACCGGAAAAAAAGGCCTCTACTTCATGCCAGTGCATAATGTGCAAAGTATTTGCAGTAAATATCGCTTCTATTTGCTGGCAGGGCCACTGCGTATCGCTTACATTTAAAGCTAGGCTAGTCGCTAAGTTGTCTAGCTTTGCATCCTCTATCCAGCGATTGATACCAGGTAGATTTTCTTCCCTGTCAGTTGCTTGCCATTGCAAGTGCGGTAGTTTTTGCGCAAAATAACAGGCATGTTGGCCCGTACCGCTGCCTATTTCCCAAACTGTTGCCGGCTTGCGAAAAATAGTTTCTATTACCTGTAAAATAGGCTGTTTATTGTTTTCAGAAGATTGCGAAAAGGGTTTATTCATGGTGATTAAGCAAATTAATAGTATGACGGAGGTTAATGCTGTTAGCTGGAATAATTTGGTGCAAACTGATGACCCCTTTGTATGCCATGAGTTTTTAGTGGCGCTGGAACAAAGTGGCTCAGTTAGTGAAGCAACTGGCTGGCTATCAAAACATCTGCTGGTTTTTGAGCAGCAGGAGCTGATTGCTGCCATGCCCTTGTATCTAAAAAATCATTCCCGTGGCGAGTACGTTTTTGACCAGCAGTGGGCTGATGCCTATTATCAATCGGGAATGGAATATTATCCAAAATGGCTTAATGCGATTCCTTTTACGCCCTGCCAGGGGCAGCGTATTTTGCTTAAGGAGGGTCAGGACCTTTCTACCGTGATGCAATTATGTATGAATACGCTTAAGGCCTATTCTGAACAACATAATATTTCCGGCCTGCATTGCCTCTTTGCTGATTATTCCCAAATTAAAGATTTACCTCAGGATATGCTAATCCGTGTGGGTGTGCAGTTCCAATGGTTTAATAAAAATTATCGCGACTTTGACGACTATTTGCAAACCTTTACTTCCAGGCAGCGTAAAAATATCAACAAAGAGCGCCGTAGGGTAAAAGAGCAAGGCATACAATTACAAAAACTAACAGGGCAGGAAATCACGCAACAACAGTGGCAGGTGTTTTTTCAGTTTTATGAACTGACTTATTTAAAAAGAGGCCAGGCTGCGTATCTGAATATCGCTTTTTTTAAGCAATTAGCGCAATCCATGCCAGAGCAGATGTTATTGGTTTTAGCGAATAACGGTCAGGTATATGTGGGCGCAGCGCTCAGTTTTATTGGTGAGGATACTTTATATGGTCGCTATTGGGGGTGTTACGAGGAGTACCACAGCCTGCACTTTGAGGCCTGTTATTATCAGGTTCTAGAATATTGTATTGCTCATAACAAGCAAATATTTGATTCCGGCGCTCAGGGAGAGCACAAGATTTCCCGTGGCTTTGAACCCATTAATACCTATTCTGCACATTGGATTAAAAATACTGAATTTGCTAAATTAATTGCTGATTTTTTACGCCGCGAAGAGGAAATGGTAGAGGGATATAAACAAGCTTGTATTAAGCAATTGCCTTTTAAGAAACTAGTTTAGAGCTTAGGTAATGTTATTTGTTTTTTACCATGAAGCGCATGAAGGACTTGAAGAACGGAAGTTAATTCTTCGTGCTTTTCGCGGTAAACCTTCTTTTTGTCTGGTGAAATATAGATTCTCAGGAATTTACAACCAATATGCGGAAGCGGGATCTTTAGTCCCGCAGGCTGAAGGCGGGACTAAAGATCCCGCTTCCAAGTAGTAAAGTATTGATTGTCATAAATTGATTACTCAGGATGTATGGAAGGTTATTAATCTCAAAGGCTATAGTTGAGCTTAAATTAAGCCCATGCTTTATGCTTTTACCTTCATGCCCTTCATGGTAAAAAAGATTAATACCTTGAGTTATAAACAGGAAAATATTGAAAGTGTACGCAGAGTTTTTATATTTGGGGGGTATGTATCTCCCGCCTGTGCCGATGTGAAGCATCGTTCTTGAACCGAAAGGTTCAAGTGGGTGTCTATCTTGCATTTCAGGCTTTCCGCGGACGGACATGCGCACCAGTACAAGAATCGACTCCCGGAGTAAATATAGGTCCAAGAAACACCCACTCCACTGTCGAATACCGCAGGAGATACATAGGTTATATTTTAAACGGTTTTGAGCGCAGTTTCGATCTTAAGATACAATTTATTTAAATGCTCGCCCAGACTCGAGCTATCGGGAGGGCTATTTTGCTTAGATTGCTGCAATTCGACGCTAAGATTTAAAGCCGCAAGTACGGCTACTCGTTCGGCACCGGCGACTTTTCCCGACAAGCGGATTTCGCGCATTTGATGATCTAGTTGCTGGGCTGAAGCGATAAGATCTTCCTGTTCATTTTCAGCGCAGATAATCTTATATTCTTTGCCGAGAATGTTAACTGAAACGGGGTGTTGCTGGATGCTCATGAGCCATGTTCCATGGTTTTTAAGCGGCTAATCATCGCTTCTACACGAGTGCGAGCCAGATTAGTTTTTTCAACTAATTTGGCTTTTTCTTTGACTAGCTCATCTTGTTTGACTTTTAACGTGGTATTTTCATTTTGCACTGAATTATAACGCTGGATTAATTCTTCTAGCTTATTCTCGAGTTCATTTATATCAAATGACTGATTATTTGTGTTCATGAATGATCCATTACCTTAAAGCTAACTCACCATACTAAGGAGCGTGAATTCAATAATACCCGAGTCTGACTTGTTTTTTGACTCCACAGTCGCACTAGAAAAACAGTTGCGTAGCATGTTATGCTCCTATTTTCCTAGCATGCCTGTGATGCCAAAATCCTGCGTCATACTTGCGGATATTATTAAACCCTCGCGCTCTTAAGCATGCGTTTTGATTAAATAGTTTCTATATTGATTTGCTTTACATCCTTTTGCTCTGAGATTATACACTTTAGTGTAAAATTCTCTCAATAATGTATGTTAGCATAAGTACCGCTTTTTATTCCTGCATCCGTATAACAAGCACAGGATGATAATAATTTAACCATTTAAACGCAATGAGCTATTCAGACCTAAATTCAATTATTTTACAAAAAGATGCGGCTGACAGCGTCGCAGAAGTGCATGGCATTGCAGTTGCCATGTTATGCATGAATAAAAACACAGAAGTAAGTGACTGGATAAATGAGGCTTTTTCAGAAGGCCCCAGTTTGTTAGAAGAGGACAAGGTGGAATTGAATAACTTGTTTGAACAAACCAGGGAATTAATGACCAGTGATGAGTTTGTCTTTGATTTGTATTTACCTGATGAAGATGAGGCAGTGAGTATACGTTGCACGGCTTTAATACAATGGTGCCAGGGGTTTTTATTTGGCATGGGACGGGTGCAGACGAATAGTGAATGGCCGGGTGAAGTGGATGAAGTTTTAAAAGATATGATTGAATTTACTAAACTAGACACTGATATAGCCGAAGATGAAGCCGAAGAGGCTGAAAATGATCTGGTAGAGATTCAGGAATACTTACGCGCTGCGGTCATGTTAATTCGTAGTGAATTACATCCCGCTGTAGAAAATAACACCGTGCATTAGGAATATATCGATGATAGCAAGTGAATTTAACAAGCGCCGTGAATTATTAATGAGCCAGGTTGGCAAAGATAATATTGCAATTATTGCCAGTGCCGATACGCGAACTAGAAACCGGGATGTCGATTATCCATTTCGCCAGGATAGTGATTTTTATTATTTAACTGGTTTTAATGAAGCAGATGCATTGGCGGTGTTTATCCCTGGGCGCGAACAGGGAGAATATATTTTATTTTGTCAGGAATTTGATGAAAAAAAGGCCCTGTGGGAAGGTGCTCATGCAGGACTAGAAGGTGCTACTCAGGAGTATGGCGCGGATGATTCATTTCCGATAGATGACTTAAGTGATATTTTGCCTGGCCTGCTAGAAAACAAGAATAAAGTGTTCTATCCGATGGGGCGAGATCCTGAACTGGATCACCATATTATGGAATGGATTACGCATATACGCAGTCAGACCCGTAGTGGAATTTCCGCACCTGGCGAGCTGGTTTCGCTTGAGCATATTCTGCATGAAATGCGCTTAATTAAAAGCCCTGCCGAGATTAAACTGCTGCAAACGGCAATTGATGTTTCGGCAAAAGGTCATATTCGTGCAATGCAGCGTTGTCATTCTGGACGTTATGAATATCAAATTGAAGGTGAGATGATACATGAATTTATTGATAACGGTTTGCGGGCAGTAGCCTACCCTTCTATAGTCGCAGGAGGAGAAAACGCCTGTGTTTTGCATTACACCGAAAATAAGGCGATATTAAATGACGGTGACTTATTGTTGATTGATGCCGGGGCAGAGTGTGACCATTATGCAGCAGATATAACGCGTACTTTTCCGGTTAACGGTATTTTTTCTGGGGCACAAAAATTACTCTATCAATTGGTTCTGGATGCGCAGTTAGCTGCAATGCAGGAGATTAAAGTTAATGCGCCCTGGAATAAGGCACATGAAGCATCCGTTCAGGTGTTAACAGAAGGTCTGGTCGAGCTAGGCTTATTAGTGGGTGAAATTGAGACTCTTATAGAGGATGAGGCGTATAAAATATTTTATATGCATCGCATAGGACACTGGCTGGGAATGGATGTGCATGATGTCGGCGATTATAAAATTAATGAAGAATGGCGAGTGCTAGAAGCGGGTATGGTCTTAACCATAGAACCAGGGCTGTATATTCCAGTAGATTGCAGTTCTGTTGACGAAAAATGGCGTGGAATTGGCATACGTATAGAAGATGATGTACTGGTAACTGAGCAAGGCTATCAGGTTTTAAGCCAGGCGATTCCTAAAACAATAGCCGAGATTGAAGCGGTTATGCAGTAAGGACGTTGCTATAATCCTAGAAAAATCAGTTGCTCACGTTTTCTAGCACAAGCTCTTGATTCCACCGCACTTGCAAAAAATGCCCGCTTAACCTATGGGTGAAGCTAAGATTTTTTGAAAGTGTTATATAAATTCAATATCTTGCACTATGAATTCGCGCTCAACTGATTTTTCTAGGATAATTATCTTAAATGGTGTAACAGCAGAGAGTTAAAATATGAAGCAGGATTATGATGTCGTTATTGTAGGAGGCGGTCTGGCAGGAAACTGTCTGGCTCTGGCATTACAGGGTAGTGGTTTAACCATTGCTATTGTTGAAGCCAGTACTCGCGAACAATTACATAATTCACCTGCGGGTGATCGTGCCTTGGCGCTAGCCAGCGGTACGGTGACAATGCTTGATGCTTTGGGAGTCTGGGCTCAAGCTAAAACATTGGCAACAGCAATCAAGACCATTCATGTCTCTGATCAGGGGCATTTTGGTAAAACCCGGCTTGCTGCAGAAAAAGAAGGCGTAGCCGCATTAGGTTATGTAATAACTGCACGGGATTTAGAAGATGTTGTTGCGCAATTAATTGCCCAGACGGATATAGTGCAAATTAGTCCGGCACGCGTAATAGGCATTGCTTCAGATCAAACACATGCGCATATTAGTTTAAAGCAGCAAGATACTTCAATTAATATATCAGCCAGACTGCTAGTCGGGGCAGATGGTGGGCATTCAACAGTCAGGAAATTGCTGGAAATCGAACAAGCGGTTACTGAGTATCAGCAGGCTGCGATTGTGACAACTATTAAAACAGAATTAGCTCATAATAATGTTGCATATGAGCGGTTTACCAGCTCGGGGCCACTGGCATTATTACCTTTTAAACAGGATTACGCGGTGGTCTGGACGCGTACTAAAGAGGATGCCGAACAACTTCTTATGGATAGTGAAAATGAGTTTTTGGCAGCTTTACACGCGTGTTTCGGTTATAAACTGGGGCGCTTTAGCTTAACTGCTCCACGGCGCTCTTTTCCGCTGACTCTGGTTCGGGCAAAAAGTATGCACTCAGGCCGCGTGGTCATTGTCGGCAATGCTGTGCATCAATTGCATCCAGTGGCTGGGCAAGGGTTTAATCTCGGATTGCGTGATGTAGTGCAACTAGCAGAAATACTATTGAATGCACAACAACAGGGTGAAGATATAGGCGCAGAGGGATTATTGCAAGATTACGCTGTGCAACGCCAGAAAGATCATAATACGGTGGTTAATTTTACAGACAGCCTGGTTAAGCTGTTTTCCAATCAAAGCTTATCACTTGCCGTCGTTAGAAATGCAAGTTTGGCCTTGTTAGATATGATGCCGGGTGCAAAAAAACAATTGGCGCGTTATGCCATGGGTTTTAATGCGCGTATGCCGCATATAGGCACACGGAGACGAATATGAGTAAAGCATATGCTGCAGTTATCGTTGGTGGGGGCATGGTGGGGGCAACGGCTGCCTGTGCTTTGGCCCAGGCAGGTATTAAAGTCGCTCTGGTTGATGCGCATAATCCAGTCAGAGATTGGCCTGCTGAGACTGTAGACATACGGGTCTCAGCCTTAACACGCGCTTCACATAATATTTTACAGGCAGTAGGGGCGTGGCCTGCAATGGTAGAGCGGGGCGTTGGCCCTTATGATCATATGCATGTCTGGGATGCAGACAGTGCAGGTGAGCTGGATTTTGATGCTGCTGATACCGAGTTTACTGAGTTAGGCCATTTGGTAGAAAATCGTGTTACTGTCGCAGCGCTTTGGGATCGGCTGGAAATTTTAAGCGATGCCAGTATCCATTGTCCGGCAAAGGTTGCTGATATAGAGCTTGATAGCAGTGCGGCAAAAGTCGTGCTGGATGATGGACAAATATTAACCACAGAGATCCTTATTGCAGCGGATGGGCGAGATTCCTCCTTGCGTCAGATGGCAGGAATTCAAACGACCGGATGGGAATATAAACAGGATGGGCTGGTTGCAACAATCAGCACAGAAAATAGTCACCAATATACGGCTTGGCAACGCTTCTTACCGGAAGGCCCGTTGGCATTTTTGCCCTTAAAAAATGGTCAGTGCTCAATCGTCTGGACATTAAGTCATCAAACAGCACAAGAGTATGTGGTCTTAACCGAGAAAGATTTTTTGCAACATCTAGAGCAGGCCTCAGGTGGCGTTTTGGGGGAAATGCTGTCAGTCGGCCCACGGGGGGCGTTTCCCTTGCGTTTTCAATATGCCAATCAATATATAGCTGAGCACTTTGCTTTAATCGGTGATGCGGCGCATGCCATGCACCCTTTAGCTGGCCAAGGTGCGAATGCGGGTTTGCTGGATGCTGCAGCGATAGCTGAATTAATTATTAATGCAGAGCAAGCCGGTAGACCGATAGGCAGTCATAAATTACTGCGTCAATATGAGCGCTGGCGGAAAGGCGATAATCTGGCGATGATGGGCAGTATGGATATGATTAATAAAATTTATACCACTCAAAACGAGGGTTTTCGCCAATTACGTGGAAGTGGAATGAGCTGGATTAACCATAGCGCTTGGGTAAAAAATTATTTTAATCGTTATGCGATGGGTTTAAGAGATGATTTACCTGCGTTTGCGCGCTCCTAAGAGTAACTATTGTGTCGTTAAAATAAGCTATTTACCCCATCAGGCGCAATATAAAGCAATCAGGACTGAGTTTAAAGATTAAGCCGTATACATACTGTTAGTATCTGACTTCAGGTATACTTTAATATATTAGAACAGTGGGCCTTGTTGGTGTCGCAGTAGCACTGCTCAAACATGCATTGTAAAATAATAAGGCACATGGAAACAAATAATCATCCATCCTTGCTGGTCTTTTTGTCCATCATCAGCACTGTACCAATAGTTACGTAGCCAGCTATGTGCCTATTGCTACAGCACTGATGACAGACAAAAATCCTGCCCAAATATTGGACGATTATTTATTTCCAGGTGCCTAATCCAACTCATTTGAATACCGATAAAAGTAGCTATCAACTCAAAAAATAACCAGGCGTTTTATGCAAGAAATCAACTCCTTTAAAAATCAATTGCTGATTGCAATGCCCAATCTGGTCGATCCTAATTTCTTTCATGGAGTGACTTTTGTGTGCCAGCATAATAGTGATGGCGCGCTCGGCTTGGTGATTAACCATCCTATGGAAATGACTCTGGGAGATATTTTAGAGCAAATGGATCTGGTCGCTGTCGATGACAAAATAGCAGGGATACCTATTTTCTCAGGAGGGCCGGTACAGCAAGAGCGCGGTTTTGTGTCGCATCATACCTCTGAAGAAACCTGGGAATCGAGTATTACTGTTTCAGATACACTTTCCTTAACGACTTCACGGGATATATTGAAAGCCATCGCAGCTGGCAAAGGGCCCAAAAAATTCCTAATTACGCTGGGTTATGCTGGTTGGGGTGAAGATCAGCTGGAAACGGAAATGAAAAGTAATGCCTGGCTAAGTACGCAATATGATGAAGGGGTGGTTTTTGATACGCCGATCAGCAAACGCTGGAGTGCCGCAGCTCATAATATGGGGCTAGATATTAACTTGTTAAGCAGCCAGGCGGGTCATGCCTAAACAGGATCCTATTCTGGCGAAATTAAGTTCGGAGAGTTACTTAGGGTTTGATTTTGGCAGTAAAAAAATAGGCGTGGCCGTAGGTCAGCTAATCACCAAAACAGCTAGCCCCTTGGAAACGATTCGCTCCTTGAATCAAGTGCCTAACTGGGAAAAAATTGCTCAGTTAATTGAGCAGTGGCAACCTCAGGGTTTGGTGGTCGGGGTATCTCGCCAGGCAGATGGCAGGGATAACCCTATTACCCCTAGAATGTTAAAGTTCTGCCGCCAGTTAAACGGACGTTTTAATCTACCGGTGTTTCAAATAGACGAAGCCTTATCTACATTCGAGGCGAAACAAATGTTGTATGAAGATGTTCAGGTTAATGCAAGTAAACTGTGGGAAGTACAGGACCAACTCGCAGCCCAGTTAATTCTTCAATCCTGGTTAAATCAACAATAATGACAATCGAACATATAGAGATTCCCGTATTACTCAATCAACTGGAATCTTCCATCATTGAAGTAATGGAGCAACGCCGGGTCAGCGACCCTATCATCATTGGTATACACACCGGAGGCGTCTGGGTGGCTGAGCAATTACATCAGTGGCTAAAGATTAAAGAGCCGCTGGGCTTGCTGGACATTTCCTTCTATCGTGATGACTTTTCACAAATTGGTGTCAACCCTAAAGTAAAGCAAAGTAAACTGCCGTTAACGGTTGAAGGACGCGATATTATTTTAATTGATGATGTTTTTTATACCGGGCGCACCATTCGCGCAGCGCTGAATGAAATATTTGATTATGGCCGGCCTAGACAAGTAATTTTGGGCGTATTAATCGAACGTAATGGGCGGCAAATCCCTATTCGCCCCGATTGCGTCGGCGCGGAGATAAATCTTGCAGTTGGACAGCGCATAAAACTCACTGGACCTGAACCGCTGGATGTTGAAATCCAGTCTGTTGCTTAGGAGGAATAATGTCAGCCGATATGAATTTGCAGTTAAATTCTAAAGGAAAATTACAACACTTCCTGTCCATCGAAGGGCTGGAAAAAAATTTATTAATTGAAATTCTGGATATTGCTGAATCCTTTGCAGATATCTCCGAGCAACAGGTGAAAAAGTTCCCCCTGTTACGCGGTAAGACGATCGTTAATTTATTCTTTGAGAACAGCACCCGTACTCGGGCGACTTTTGAGCTTGCAGCGACGCGACTTTCTGCTGATATATTGAGCATGAATATCGCAACGTCTGCGACCTCGAAAGGCGAAAGTTTACTGGATACGATTCGTAATCTGGAAGCCATGCAGGTGGATATGTTTGTCGTTCGCCACTCCTTGAGTGGTGCGGCTCATTTTATCGCGGAACATGCAGCACCTCATGTCAGCGTGATTAATGCTGGTGACGGCCAGCACGAACACCCAACCCAGGCGATGCTGGATATGTTTACCATACGCCGAGCTAAACAACAATTTGCCGGATTACGCGTCGCCATAGTCGGAGATATATTGCACTCACGAGTGGCGAGATCGCAGATTCATGCCTTAAATATCCTCGGTGCAGAGGAAGTCAGAGTGATCGCACCCAAGACCTTATTACCCACCCAGGTGGAGAGTCTCGGTGTTAGCGTTTACCACGATTTATCGGCCGGATTAAAGAATGTTGATGTCATCATTATGCTGCGTTTACAGAAGGAGCGCATGAATAGCGCTTTATTACCTAGTGAAAGCGAATATTTTAAATGTTTCGGGCTATCAGATGATAAGTTAAAAATCGCTAACAAGGATGCCATCGTGATGCACCCTGGGCCAATTAACCGCGGTGTGGAAATTTCATCCAGCGTCGCAGATGGACCTCAGTCGGTAATTTTACAGCAGGTTACAAATGGTATAGCGGTGCGTATGGCGGTAATGTCTATGGCAATGCAAAGCAGTGCGAGGGTAGGATAATGCGTATTGAAATCGTAAATGGACGTATTATTGATCCTGCAAATAAGCTAGATAAACAGGCTGGGCTGTATATCGATGACGGTCAGATTGTTGCAGTGGGAAATGCTCCAGCAGGCTTTGTAGCAGATACCCGGATTGATGCTCAAGGGCAGATAGTTTGTCCTGGCTTTATCGATTTGAGCGCGCGATTACGTGAGCCGGGTCAGACTCATAAAGCAAGCATACAGTCAGAAACACGGGCCGCTGCCAGCGCAGGCTTTACTAGTTTATGTATCCCCCCGGATACTAATCCGGTTATTGATACTCCTGCGGTACTTGAGCTGATTAAAGATAAGGCCGAGCAATGCGCCTATGCAAATATCTACCCGGTTGCCGCATTAACGAAAAAATTAGCCGGTAAAGAATTAAGCTCTATGTATGCCTTAAAGCAAGCAGGCTGTATTGCTGTTGGCAATGCACAGGCTGCTATTCAGGACTTACTGGTGCTACGGCGAGCGATGGAATACGCAGCAACGCATGATTTACTATTAATGTATTGTCCACAAGAGGATGCCTTAAGCAATCACGGCTGTGCACATGAAGGAGCAATGGCGAGCCGCTATGGTTTGCCGGGAATTCCAGTCGCAGCAGAAACCATTGCATTAATGCAGTGTATAGAATTAATTGAACATACCGGCTGTCGTGTACATTTTCGTGGCTTAAGCAGTGCGCGAGCGGTTACTTTAATTGCCAAGGCAAAGCAGCTAGGGCTTCCGGTTACAGCAGATGTTGCCATGCATCATTTGCACTTAACAGATGCTGATATGCTGCCGTATAACAGCCACTATCATGTCTTGCCACCGTTACGCAGTGAGCAGGATAAAGCCGCATTGCTAGATGGATTAAAAAATGGTGTGATTGATGCTATCTGTAGTGATCACCAGCCGCATGATATTGATGCGAAACTGGGTGCATTCCCGGAAACAGAACCGGGAATGTCCACCATAGAAACAGTATTACCATTAATGTTAAGGCTGGTAACGCAAGGACACCTGGATCTAAGTCAAGGTATTGCAAGTTTAACAATTACCCCGGCAAAGGTCTTAGCTGTTGATGCAGGACATTTAGCTATTGGCAGCGCTGCTGATGTCTGCGTGTTTGATGCCAATGCAGATTGGCAATTCAATAAGCAATCATGGCTGAGCCAGGGGAAGAATACTCCTTACTGGCAGCAAAATGTGCAAGGAAAAGTAAGCTGTACTATTCAGGCGGGTAAAGTCATTTATTCACAGTGACGTTAAGCGTCATGGATACTTACTCCTTTCCCCGTTACAATTATTATTCTCGGGTAAGGCTTTGCTATAATAGAGCAAATACCGCTAAATTCACATAATCAAGAGGCCATCATGCGGAACTGGAAATTGTTACCCATTTTAATAGGGCTGACACTGTTTGCTGTCATTGCCTACATGTTATTCTATTTTATCTTTATCGACTTCTTCGTTGATTTATGGTGGTTCCGTTCGCTTAATTTTGAAGGTTATTTCTGGTTAAGGTTGCTCTACCGGTTTATATTTTCGGGTGGTGTGACGATCATCTTTTTCAGCATATTTTTTTTCCATTTCTGGATTGCCTCGCGCTATCTTGGCCTAAGCCCTCCCGATGAAATACTGGTAAGCGCTGATAAACGCCAGCGATTTCAAACCTTTGCCGATAAGTTTATGTATGGGTCGACAAAGGTCTATACGCCTCTGTCTTTAATCCTTGCGATTGTTATTGCGAGCCCGTTTTATGTGCAATGGGAAGCCGCTTTATTGTTTTTCTTTGGTAGCTCTTCGGGGGTATTGGATCCGGTATATGGTCAGGATATCAGTTTTTATCTGTTTTCCTATCCACTGTATATACTTATTCAGCAGGAGCTTTTATACACGTCTATTATCTTGTTTTTTTTGGTGACGGCGCTTTACTGGTTAGAGCATGTTTTTGTCCCAAATCAAAATAAAGAATACCCACTGGGCGCAAAAGTTCACTTAGTCATTTTATTAGGTTTTACCATCTTATTTGTGATTTGGGGCTTGTTTCTAGACCGCTTCTCATTGCTCTATGTGGACTCGCATGAACCCGTCTTTTTTGGCCCTGGTTTTGTCGAGTTGCGTTACGAATTGCCTTTGATCTGGCTAAGTATTATTTCGGTACTGGTATTATTCGTATCAGTGGTTATCAATATCTTTTCCAGGCATCATCGCTCTGCAATGCCAATTTATTTTGCACTAGCAGGCTTACTGACGTCATTAGGCTTGCAAAATCTTCCCTTTATTCCGAGTCTAATAGACTCTTTTATTGTGCGCCCGAACCCGGTATTAACGGAAGGGAAGTTTATGGAAAATAATATTCAGGCAACTCTAGATGCATTTGCTTTGGAGAACATTAATATTATTGATTATAAAGTGAATTTAGATGCCAGCAAGGATATAGAGTCCTGGGGAACTAAAAATCATTTCGAAAATATTCCTGTATGGGACAGAGAATATTTGATTGATGGTTATAGACAATTACAAGGCATTCGTCCCTATTATGATTTTCACAGTGTAGATGAAGATCGTTATTTTTTAAACGATCACATCCAGCAGGTTAATTTATCAGCAAGGGAGTTAAATACAGATAAGCTTCCGACTGAAGCAAAGAACTGGGAAAATATTCATTTACGTTATACGCATGGATATGGTGCGGTGATAACACCTGCTGCGCAGGATGCCGGAAAGCCCATTATCTGGTATTTGCGTGATTTAAACATGACTTCAAATGTCGGGTTTTCAGTAAAAATACCTGATATTTATTATGGTCAGGAAAAATACACATATGCGATAGTGCCGAATGATCTGGATGTTGTTGGTATGTCAGACTCACCTCAGGATGTAAATGGGGTTTATCAAGGAGGGGCAGGCATACCCTTTAGCTCATTTTTTAGGAAATTGTTGTTTGCAACTTACTTTGGAGATGAAAAAATATTTTTCTCCACCAACATTTCTACAGCAAGTAAGCTGTTAATCAGAAGAAATATTATTGATCGCGTCAAGTCACTGACGCCTTTTTTACATCTGGATAATGATCCTTATTTAGTGGTGACGAAAGACAGGTTTTACTGGATTCAGGACGCTTATACTGCTTCAGACAAATACCCTGCTGCTAAATTTGCCAGCGATAATTTTTTATCTGGAAAGCAGCGCTTTAACTACATCCGTAATTCGGTAAAAATTGTCATAGATGCTTATGACGGGTCGGTAAATTATTATATTGCAGATAGTAAAGATCCAATTATTCAAGCCTATCAAGTCGCTTATCCAGGGGTGTTTAATAAACTGGATAAAATGCCCACAGAGTTACGTAAACACCTACGTTATCCACGTGAATTATATTATATGCAGATGAAGGTATATGCCAAATACCATCAAATACAGCCGGGCTTGTTTTATGAGCAGGCAGAGGCCTGGGAGTTTGCAAAAGTAAATAAAAAAAATGTGATGCCCTATTATCAAACGATGGATTTCGGGCATTGTAAAGATAGAGAAGAGTTTGTCATGCTCAATCCTATGACACCCATTAACCGTAGTAATTTAAGCATGATCGGGCTCGCAGGTACTTTGGATATCGAAAGCTGTATACCCGGTAGTTACAAGCCGTATATAACCATTTATAAATTCGGAAAAGATATACAGGTCAATGGCCCAGCACAGGTCGAAGCCCTAATTGACCAGAGTCCGGAAATTTCAGAACAGTTTACCTTATGGGATCAACATGGTTCCAATGTAGCAAAAGGACGTATGGTTATTTTGCCTATGGGGAAAAATTCGATTTTATATGTGCAGCCGATTTATATGATATCGACTAAAACCAAGATACCTGAATTGACTAGAGTGATTGTGTCTATCGGTAATGAGGTGGTTATGGACACGACTTTATGGTCGGCGTTTAAGAAGCTTAAAGCAAGGTTTATAAAAGGGGCGGTAGACGCGAAAGGTACTGGGACTTCGATAGAGTGATGTTGCAGAGGGGATTACGAAACCCAATAAACAATGGCTTAGGTGCCATTGTTTATTGGGTTTCGTACCTCACCCAACCTCCTAAAAACACTTTCACAGC
This sequence comes from Methyloprofundus sp., assembly GCF_965251085.1. NCBI lineage: Bacteria > Pseudomonadati > Pseudomonadota > Gammaproteobacteria > Methylococcales > Methylococcaceae > Methyloprofundus > Methyloprofundus sp. The sequence goes on from NZ_OZ252594.1 coordinate 464,339, forward strand.
CTCTAAAGTCTCTATGTTCGATGACTACTCATTTGCATCATGGTCACTAAATTGCAGCTTGTGTAATTTGGCGTATGCACCCTTTTGCGCCAGCAAGCCCTGATGAGTGCCTCGTTCTATAATTTCACCTGCTTCCATCACTAGAATAACATCCGCTTTTTCTATAGTAGATAAACGATGTGCAATCACAATCGTTGTGCGGTGTGCCATAACATGTTCCAGTGCCTTTTGAATATAGCGTTCAGATTGAGTATCTAAAGCAGAGGTGGCTTCATCCAGAATAAGCAAAGGCGCATTTTTAAGTAATGCGCGGGCAATCGCTAAACGTTGTCTTTGACCTCCGGATAACTGGATGCCGTGCTCACCAATTTCAGTTTGCATACCAAAAGCCAGGTTTTCAATAAACTCGGTGGCATAAGCATCATCAGCAGCTTTTAAAACATCGGCTTCATCAATATCAGAAAGAATACCATAGGCAATATTGTTAAAGACAGTATCGTTAAACAAGGTAGTATTTTGGGTAACTATAGCGATCTGATCTCTCAGGCAGTTTAAAGTATATTGCTTAATTTCCACACCATCTAAAAGGATACGTCCTTTAGAGTAATCATAAAAACGTGGAATTAAATTAGTTAAAGTGGTTTTGCCACTTCCAGATGCGCCCACAATAGCGATGGTTTGACCTGGTTGGATTTGTAAATTAATATTTTTTAGAGCTAGCTTGTCAGAGTTGGGATAGCTGAATGAAATATTGTCAAATTGTAAAACGCCTTTACCAGTCGCTATATTCACTGTTCCTTGATCAAGTTCTGGTTCTACATCTAAAGCGATAAAGATATCACCTGCTGCGGCGATGCCTTTCTGAATTTCATTGTTTGCCTGCACTAGTGATTGAATGGGCTTGGGAAGCATGAAGGCGGCTAGTAAATAAGCAATAAAGCTACCTGTACTCGAGGTATCCATAATAATCAGCGCTAAATAAAGTAAACTGGCTAGTGCAAATGCAACCAGAATTTGCATGATAGGGTTCTGTATGGAAGATACCCAGGCTACTTTCTGTGATTGTTGCTTGTTAAAGAAACTCCTGGCTTTGAAGCGCTTTTTTTCATAGGCAGAGCCACCAAAACATTTTACAACTCGGTTTCCCTGAACTAACTCAGAAGTGATATGAGTCATATCACCCATAGAGTCTTGTACATTTTTACTAAGTGAGCGGAGTTTTTTACTAACCACGGTAACGATGATGGCAATAATTGGCGCGATAACGAAAAAGACTAGCGTTAATTCCCAGTTAAGCCAGAGCAAATAGGCAATTAAACCGGTAGCAGTTAACCCTTCTCGGACAAGAATTTTAACTGAATTGGTTGTAGCACTGGTGACCTGCGCTACATTATAAGTAATCAGGGAAATTAAATGACCACTGTTTTGTGCGTCAAAGTACTCTGTTGAGAGATTAGTGTAGTGATTAAAAATGTCCTGGCGCAGTTTGTGTACAACATTAACCGAGACTTTGGCTAAAAAATAATTACCAAAGAAAGTACCTATGCTCCTAAACACCACCAGCACAACTATATACACGGGTAGATATTTATGTCCTGCCTTATTGCCATGCTCTATGGTGTCTATAATCAATTTGACTAATTCAGCAAATAAGGGCTGAGCAACTGCTACAATAAGAAAGCCAAATATACTGATGATAAAAAACTTAATATAAGGGACTACATACTTCAATAAGCGCTTATAGATACTAAAGCTAGATGATGTTTTTGTCATACGGAAAATTAAGCGATAAGGTAAGCTGAACTCGTATGCCAATCACGCTTTCAGGGGTTAGAGCGTTCTAGCTTAGCATGAACTAAAAATGACAGCAAAAATACTGATGACAGGACTTATGGATAAATTTTTTACAAAATCTCTATCATTTTCATTGCTCCTAGCTCCCGCAATGGTATTAACAGTTTTTCACGGCTTAAACATATCTGCAATTGCTATATTAGTATTGTCCATCGCTGTATTAATATGCCGTTATCAATTTAAAATCGAATTAAACTCTAGGGAAAAAATACTAATTTTTTCGTTGTTACTATTACCTTTGGTCATGGCTTTAGATGTCACTTTGCGTCACCTAAGCTTAAGATATGTTGATTATTACTTGAGGTTTGTTTTAGTTCTGCCCATTTTTTTTGCTTTAAGAAAGGTCAAAGTAAACACAATCCCTCTGGCTTTAGGCATTTTAATTGGCAGTATGGGCGCGGGTGTATTTGCCCTATATCAATACTATTATTTACATCTAAATAGTTTGCAAGAATATAGCTCACTGGGCTATATGATAAAAATTAACTTTGGAAATATTAGCCTCTTGCTAGGCATGATGAGTCTGGGTGGCTTGTTTTTAGTCAAGGAAATAGCTTTTAAAAAAGCCTATATTATTTTATCTTTACTCGCTTTTGTATTAGGAGTGACTGGGTCTGTTCTATCAGGTTCAAGAGGAGGATGGCTTGCACTGCCTTTTTTTATGGGCTTGTTTTTCATCTACTCCCCAGGCAAGAAAAATATTAAAATATTGTGTGTTGTTAGCCTGATTTTAGGACTGTTTGTCACTTACTACGCAAACCATTATGTAAAATCACGTATTGATTTAGCCTATATGAATACAGCAACTTATTTTTTTGGCGATGAATTAAAAGCAACCTCAGCGTCAACTGGAACACGGTTTGAATTATGGAAGGCGGGGGGAATGATCGTTAAAGAGCATTCACTGCTAGGTATCGGTTCGGGACAGTTCAAATACGCTTTGGAAGAAAAAATAAAGGCAGGTAAAATAAAGCAAATAGAAACCTATACCCATGCACATAATGAACCTTTGCAAATTCTCATATCAACTGGAATAGGGGGACTTTTTGCCTATATTTTGTTATATGCGGGGAGTGCTTATTATTTTTATAGATCACTCAAAACAAGCACAATAAATAGGCACAAATACTCAAGCTTTTTAGGCATAATGACAGTAGGAGCTTTTTTTATTTTTGGGCTTACCAATTATTCTTTTGGTCATCATGTGATGGTTTTATTTCTTGCCCTTATGCTTGCAATTTTTGCAGGTATTAGTAGTAGCATTGAAAATAAAGTAAAAGAGTAGGATTTTAAACAACCCAAAATTTCTTACTACACCGCATGTATAAAACCTAAAGAGAAATGGCTGAGCCGTTAATGGATCAAGTTTTAAAAGCAACACAGGAAGATAAGTGAGCCAAACAAATAAAGCATTAATTATCACCGATAAAAAATGGCGCTCAGGTGAAAAGTGGTTTGCTTTTAAGCTAGCAAAAGCATTAAGAAACAAAGGCTGGACCGTTCATTTCATTACTGCAAAAGAAGGTCACCCAAGAGAAAGTGCGATAGCAGGCAACTACTCCCTTTGGGAGAGTCTAGACCCAAGAACAGAAAACCCTTTTACCTTTCTGAATTCTTTTTTCCTATTTAACAAGCAGATAAAACAGGAACAGATTTCACATGTTTTTTCTTTTTGTGGTATTGGTCATATCTGGATGGCAAGTTGTAGCAATGTAAAAAAAATTCAGATCAGAATGGAAGCGAGGCCGTCTAAAAAGCATTTTTTTTCAAAAATTTTATACCAGAAACAATGTGACCTGGTCATACTACCCAATGAAAAAGCCATTGAGGATCAAAAACAAGGCGCGGGTCTACCGCCTAAGGGCTATCATAAAACAGTCGGGTTTATAAATCTGGAAAAATTTAACCCCAAGATATCAAAAGCAAAAGACTTAATCTCAACAGCAAATATTTTAACGATTGGGTTGGTTGGTAGAATCACGAAAGTAAAAGGGCATGCTATTGCGATACAGGCAATAAAAATACTCAATGATAAAGGTATCAAATGCCGTTTGGTCTGTGTCGGCGAAGAGTCGGGTATTACCGAGCAAGAATTAAACACGCTTGCGGAACAGAATAATTGCAGGGAGCAGCTAATATTTACTGGGCGTAGAGAGGATGTGCCAGCTATTATGCAGGTCTGCGATATAGGTATCATCCCTTCCCTGGACTCAGAATACACAGTTAGAACCAGTTTAGAATGGCTATCCTCAGGTAAGCCCATTGTTACTAGCAACGTGGGATCACTGGCTGAAATAACAGAGCCAGGTTATGGAGAGTCAATTCCGCCCAAAGCCCCCGAGTTGTTAGCTGATGCTATTGAGAAAATATCCAGCCAGCACAAAGAAATGGGGCTTAAAGCACGAAAAAAAGCAGTATCATATTTCTCTGAAGAGCTTTTTTATAGACAATTGGAAAGCCAGTTAGAAAGGCTGGAGTAAGAGTACCTGCCAGTGACGGCGGGGAAAAATATTGGTATAAAAAGTATAGAAAAATCTACAAGACCTGTTCTCTACAAATCTATGTTATTAAAACGTTTAAATAAAATTTGGCAGCTTACCCGAGACAGGATAAGAAGAAACTTTGGGGTGATGCTATTTGATTACCAAGTAGAAGATGCAATCTGTCCTGCTACCGATTTAAAGCATGTCGTTTTTATACGTTGGGATGCAAAATGGGGAGATGCCATTATTTCTTCCTTGATGATAAGCCCTCTGCGCAATGCTTATCCTGAGATCAAAATTACTATTGTTAGTTCGCCCACTTTATCAGACTATTTTAAGAATTATCTAAAAGTCGATAAAGTAATAGAAGTCTCTAGCAACCCTACTTATAGGCAGCTAAATACTTTAGCGCAACAGCTCGATTCCGTTGATCTATTGATTCATTTTAATAGACATATGAAGATGAAGGACTTGTTTCTACTGTACAAAGTGCAGGCTAAACAAGTTGCTGGTCTGGATGATAAAATAGGTCGGGTAAATTTAAAGCTCGGTAAGCTGACACAGGACTTACATTTTTCGCAGAAATTTGTTTACCTATTAGACTGTCTTGGTATTAAAGTAGATGCGGCTGAATACCATGTTCCAATAAGTGATGAAGCAACAATAAAAGCTGAGAAATTTCTGGCAACTAAAGTGAATGATCCCCTACTGGTTATCAATTCTTATGGGGGTGATAAATCCAGACGATTGAATAATGCAAATACAAAAAAATAATTAGCATTATTTTGAATATCCAGCCAGCGATTAACATAGCTGTTCTTTATTCGCCTGATACGATGTCTGAGGTGCAAAAACTTTGTACTGATATAAGCAGAGACAATGTGTTTTATTACCCAGAATCCAGAACAATTTATGATGCGATTGCTTTGGTAGCGCAAGCAGACGGGGTAATTTCTGTGGATACAGCCATTGTGCATATTGCTGCAGGCTTAAATAAACCATTACTCGCACTTTATAATCCAGATAAACTCAATTATACAGATTGGCATCCTAACTCTGATAATGCGATGACTTGCTTTGCTGAGCAAGTGAACCCACCGGATATCAATGCGCTGGTCTGGAAAAAGCTGTTACCATCTATAGCAAAGCTTCTTAAATCATAACTTTCTAATTGCCTGGTAAACGCGCTTGCAATTATTATTGTCTCTATAGGTAAAATGTTTTGCCGCTTTTTTCTGGTACTCTTGAGGAAGTACGAAGTTATCTTTTTCAATCGTTTGAATTTTATCAATCAATTGATCATGTGTAGTGACTGCATAACCGGGTAATTCGGTGCGTACATCATGGTGAGGCTTGTCCTCTCTGCCATTGATAAACTCTTGGTAATCAAAGTGGTAAGATATAAAAGGCTTATTCATATAGATAAAATCAAACATCACATTAGAATAATCTGTAATCAGGAGTTTACTCATTTTTAGTAACTCTGTTACGCTGAGATCGCCTTGGCGCATAATATGAATGCGATCATCTGCGTATTGGTCCAGATACTTTGAATAGTTCTGAATATCCTGATGCAAATAGATGGCTAGATGACAGTCTTTTTCCTGCAGGAAATGGTTCAATTGCTTATCATTCATCAGATCCAGAACTCTGCGATATAGCTCGGTATCTTTAAATTCATCCTGCAGCCATTTTTCCTTATCTCTAAAAGTTGGCATATATAAGATCATATTATTCCATCTCGATTGATCGCTTATATCAATAAGGGAATCAAATCTGGGATATCCTGTCACAGTAATATCGTCCTCAAAATATCCATAATCTTTTATCAGGAGTGCATTTTCTATAGGCGATGCGGTGACCCATAAGTCATTTAAAGGGAAATAAGATTTATGATAAAATTTCCGGCCATTTTTAATAAATCTAACCCCATGGCCTAGCATAATCCTTTTAGCTTTAAGTGTTTTTCGAGTGAGTTTTTTTAATATGCCAAATTCATCAGGTATCATCCATAAGCCATGTGTCGAAATAATCCTGTTAGCATGATATAGGTAAAAGATTAGTTTGAATGAATCAACAGCGAGCCAATTGCTTTTTCTCTTAAATTTACCAATGACAGGAGAGCGTTTATCAATGACACCTAAATCCTGCAAGCCCATATTTTGACTCTCATTAACCTGTCTAGCTAAGTGGTTATTAGGTTTTTACTGCCGCTTTGCCAGCCCTCTTTGTCCAACCGATCAAAATATCCAGATTTAAATCATAAATAGAGGAAATTTTTTGTATCGTATGGATATCCCCCGAGCCCAAGGCAATAAACACCCTGCCAACGTGCCATGACCTTTTAATCAAAGTGACTTAACTTCGGTTAATGTTAAGCGAGTAACCCCACCTTAACCCAATCATCCCATTCCTGTGGATAGAGCGGATCTGCAGGTGTTCTGACTCTCAGCTGATTATTGCCTGTGAGTAATTTTCCAGCCACCCGAATCAGATAAGTACGAAGTGTATCCGGCTCCCATTGGCACAACGTTTTGTTGCCACTCAATTGAGCCATCCAGCGCACGGTATTGTAGGCAAGAACGGCGCAATGAAATAATGCGGCATTAGCCAGAAATTGATTCGTTCTGATTTTACCTAAACCCATTTGTGATTTTGCTTCTTCAATCCATGTTTCGCACGTCGCTCGTTCACCATACTTCTTATGTGTTTGCCAAGGCGATAGAGGTTCAGTTGTTACATAACAAAAATAGTCATATTCTGCCGTATCCCAAAGCTCGGACTGAGGTCCTGTCACTTGTTTAGGGAGATGGAAAGAAATAATCATCCAAACGAAGTAAGCTTGTGTCTCAATAATTTATAATAATGAATTCTGAATTTATTCTCACACTAGGCAGATAAGCTTGTTGATATTAACAGATAGCATTATAGGTTGGATTATAAATACAGCCCATCGTTTAAAAGGCTCGGTACGTCGTATATTCATGGCTGAAACGGTGGAGCTACTAGGCTCAGGTGGTGCAAGTATTGCTGAAGAAAAACTAGGATGGAATAGAGGCACTATCCGAAAAGGACAATATGAACTTGAAACTCAGCCCATAGAAGATAATTTTTCAGCGAGAGGGCGTAATAAAAGTGAAGAGCATTTTCCTCATCTACTTGATGACATAAAAAAAATTGCTGAACCGGAGTGTCAAACGGATCCCTCTTTTAATTCCTGTCGATTATATACCCGGCTAACGGCTAAAGAAGTTAGAAAACGTTTACTGGAGATTGATTATTACGATGAAAAAACATTACCTTGCTCAAAAACTATCAATACAAAATTAAATGACCTGAGTTACCATCCAAAAAAGGTACAAAAAACAAAGCCTCATAAGAAAATCAAGGAAACGGATGCAATTTTTGAACAAGTTCATTCAGTCAATGGAATGGCAGATATCAACCCAAAAGAGATTCGTATATCAATTGATGCCAAAGCAAGAATGAATATAGGAAATTTTTCACGGGGAGGACGAAATCGGGTTTTAACAAAAGCAGAGGATCATGATTTAGATGTTAAGGAAAAGTTAACTCCTTTTGGTTTTTATCTGCCTGAACATGATGATTTTTTCCTTTTCTTTACAGCAGGCTATGCCAGCAGTGATTTCATCGTTGACCGATTGGAAGAAATTTGGCCAGAAATTCAAGAAAAATATGGAGTAGATATTCTGACAATTAACGCTGACAATGGTATGGAGAACAGTAGCTCCAGAACTCAGTTTATAAAAAGGCTTGTGGAGTTTGCTGAAAAAAGCAACATAAAGATAAAACTGGCCTACTACCCTCCTTATCATAGTAAATATAACCCAATTGAACGAGTATGGGGAGCCTATGAAAATCATATTAGTGGCGACATAATGGATACAGTTGAAACAACTTTAAAATTTGCCAAAAGTATGACCTACAATGGCAAAGCACCTATTGTTAAATTAACAGAAAAAATATATGAAACAGGAGTAAAGGTAGGTAAAAAAGCAATGAAGACGTATTATCAGTTTGTTGACCGAATGCCATCGTTGGAGAAATGGTTTTTGACCATTTCTCCTGGTTGTTCTGGATGATTATTTCTTTCCATCTCCCTTAGGTTGCTTTATCCTGACCGCGACAAACTGACGAGAGCGAGACCAGCCACCACAACGATATTGAAACTCGCTCTGCTCCCAACCGGGTCGGCCTTGTATGGCTGTCCAGGCCTGTTTGGCCAGCAATGCGTTCAAATTCTTAAGTTTAACCTTTATTAGATACCCATGCCCTCTGGTATCGAGAAATTCAAGCAAATCACCGACAAAATAACCACTGTCACCGCGAAAAATAATGCGCATCCGATTGGGCAAGTGTGCAAGTAACTGTTTGGTAAATTCTACAACACCATTGCTTGTAAAGGCATTGCCTGTCCGGAACCAGGCTTGTAAAATTTCTTTTGTTTCCGCTAGAAAAGCGAGTTGTGGATGGTATGAACGGGCACCTTTCTTTTTGGGGTTGAAGCCTTTGGCACTTCCTTCTTGTCGACCACAAACGGTGTCCACAGTTGAATCGACATCGACCCACTGGACGGATTGTATGCCAGTTTTCGATTTTCCGGAACGAAGCAATCGCCGCCAGTGTTGACCACGCAAAGTATGCGTGAGCGTTTCAAACTGGCTTATCTGCCTATCACTTACTTCTTTAAAGATCCGTAAAATTGTGGTTTCAACAGGAATCTTTATCCAGCCAGCTACTTTGCGCAGTACGCTATCTGCCCATACGGTCGTCACCTTTGCCATTGATGTTGCTCCCCCCATCATGCCAACCAACGTCAATAGAACCACATCAGATAAGTGATGGTCTGCATTTTCACCCCGCCGATGTGGAACGCTTTGTTTTACGGTTTTTTCAAAACCTATCCTGTCTAAATATTTCACGACGGGAATCAGTCCCGCCTGGCTTGTCAATCCATGTGCTGTAGATGTCATTTTTACCGTTCGGGTACGGTTTCTTACGTGAGATGAGGATTTTGATACTTTAGAGGGCTTCATTAAAACAATGAGATAGTGAAATCAGGAAAATGATATTATATCATTGTTTAATAAGGAGTTTTGTGGATTATTATGTATAATGCTTGCAGGATTTAGGTGACATAATACACATCTATATCGGTGGTGTTTTTTTCAATCCAGCAGAAAAACTCATAACCATTTTCCTGAGCTTGAAAATTGGTCTCTGAGATTATCCAGATATTTTTCTTGAAAAAAGGTTTAGTCAGGAAATAGCTTATTCTTGCTGATTCTGCGATCAGAGTGTTTTTAATTATTTTATAAAAACTAGCCAATTGAGTGCTCCCAAAATTGATATTTAAGCCAGAACAAATGATTGTAATGGGTACAAGTCTTGCTTTCAAACTGAAATTATTTGAAGTTTGAACAGTTACACTGACTCTAATCAGTGATGAATTGAGTAACGTTTATTTTAGAATCAAATATTGTTACTTGGTTTTTCCTCTTATGCTATTGAGTGTTTCAGTCTTATATAAACTCGAAAAATTAACCACTAAAAATAACTCATTTTCTCTAATGGCTCTTCTAAAATAGGTCTGATCTTTTAGTAACAACTTATTTCCTAGGGTCTTCCATAGGGTTTTAAATGCCCCTGGAATAGTTAGCCAACTGGTGTCCAGTCTTAAGTCATGCATCGCTTCAAGCGCAAATATCTTTGCTTTAGGCTTAGGCAGTTGATAGGAATAAATACTGTCAAAATAAAGCGATTGATTTAAATCAGGTGGGATAGGTACCAGCTCGCCTTGCTGGCCATAAGGAAAATAATTATTTTCTGTTAAGTGATTGGTGTATAGAAACAACTGGCCTTGCTGTAAGCCTAGTTCCTTTATAGCGGTAATGACGGCCACTGTTGAATACTTATGATCAGTATGCCAGTCTAATGCTGGATAGGGCGTGACAATAATATCTGGTTGATAGCTCTGTAACATCTGTTTTAAATCATCAAGCAGTGCTGTCCAATTAGCTTTGCCTGTAGTGACCGGAGTCAAGCTAGACAGGTTTTGCTGGCGAAAATGATTAACATTATTAATGCCAGTATATAGGGAGTTAACTGACTGCGGCTTATGCTTAGCCATTTGCTGTAAAGTACCGTCGAAGTAACCCAGGTTGATTGCTTTTTCAGGGCTTACACCGCCTAACATAGGCACGGTTATACTATCCCATACTCGGAGCTTCCCTTTTGTTCGATAATGCTGATTAGCATCAGTATAAACCTCATCGTAATTATGCGGACCTGCTTCTCCGGCAGTGATGGTGAGTATTAAACTATTATGCTGGCTATATAGGCCAAATGCTGCAATTTCAGCATCATCAGGATGAGGCGCAATAAGCAGAACTTTAGTCTGCTTGTGTATTTTGGGGTTGCTAAATAAAACCATGTTGGCTTGCTGGTCTTTAATCCTTAGATGATGCCCAATCAGTTGAATAGTTTGATTTTTATTCCCAGTATTTGAAGGTAAATTGATATAACGCTTACCTTGTACACCACGTTCAAAGCTTAAAATAGAGCGTTGCTGGCCATTAATAATTTCAACATAAGGCTCGGCAAAGTAACCTGTGAATGTCGCGTAAATATCTAATCCAATAAAACCTGTATCCCAGTCTTGTGGACTGTTGAAGCTAACCACGCCCTGTTTTAACTGAGCCTGTATGGACTTATGCTGGCTATTCTGGAATGCATATTGATAGTCCTTATCCACAGCATATTTGTATTTGGCCGCGAATGAAAAATAAACAACTATGACGCACAAAACAATTAGCAGCAGGAAAATAAGCAGTTTTTTTAGCATGGCATAAGACTGGATAAATGTATTTTTCTGGCGAATTCCTAGTTGTTAATTTCCAGGGCCTTACGGTAAGCAAGCAAGGTTTGCTGTAAAGTGTTTTCCCAGCTTAAGGAGCGTGCTTTTTCCCTGCCGTTTTTTGCTAACTTTTTGCGTAATTTTTTGTCGTTGTGTAATGCTTGAATATGTTTTGCCAGTTCGACCGGATCTTTAGGCTTATCAATCAACAATGCTTCATTTTCCGTTAAATGCTCGGAAAATCCGCAATACCTGGCATTACTAACAATAACAGGAATAGCGTGTGCCATTGCTTCCAGAACCACCATAGCGTAGGTATCGGCCAGAGTTGGGTGGATTAAAGCATCGGCAATGGGATACAAGGCATGCATATCGTCAGATTTGCCTAGTAAATGCACTTGATCATTGAGCCCTGCTTTGTTAATAGCAGAAGTGAACTTTTCAGGTCGGTCATGCCCTACGACCACTAAATGCAACTGTGGTATGTGTAACGCTTGCAAAGCTTGCAGGATAACCAATAGCCCCTTACGTTTGTAATCATTTGCAACAAAAAGAATCACAAAATCATCCTCTTTAAGCTGTAATGCCGAGCGTTGTTGCTGGCGTATAGTGCTTAAGGATTTTCTTGTTTGCGATACAGCGATACCAGGATAAGCAATATTGATATTGTTTACGATATCGGGATAGCTGCGGGTGATATTACGCGCTAAAAATTCTGATACGGCGATAATTTGACGATTGTTTTGCGTGCAAATCTGTTTTTTTTCCAGCCAAAGATAGCTAAGCATACGCGGGCTGATAGCCGTATTCAAATAACGCAGAATTTTCCTGCCCCCAGTTGTCTCGGTATAACGACTCAGTACACAAGGGACATGCAGCGTTTGTACGTTTGCATGAGTGACCATATCATGTGAATGCACGATATCAAATTGGCCTTCAGTTGCCAGTCGCGTCCAACGAGAAAATTCTAATTGATTAACATAGCGCGGCTTTTCCCGTTTTTTGGGGATGAGGTGTACGACTATATTAGGGTGTGGCTCAATTTCAATGGCCTGGCAGAATAAGTGTACTTCGTGTCGTTCGGCCAGGCGCTCAGTCAATTCAACACAATAGCGCTCGGCACCACCAATGCGTGTGTAATGGCGGATTAAAACAGCGATGCGCAGTCTGCTTATACGATGCTTCATAAACAAGGCATTATTCGGTGGTTTTTGTATTGATGTACTTAAGGACCTGTTGTTGATAGCTTACAGCGTAGGAAAATTTTTCACTATCGTGCACAGCAATCATATTAACTAGCACAAAATAGGGTATCACAAACAACAGGTACCTGGTGACTCTATCCGGTGCATTTTCTAGCCAGTGCTTGATCACCGAGTCAAGCAGATAGAAAGAGAGGATATGTAACAGCAGCAAAAACAGCATGGGAGCCCAGGGTGAAAACCAGAGCGTTAGCGGTATACCCACGATATAGGCAGAAAGCGACCCAGGGACATTGCCTATCGCACTAGCGGCGTTGCCATAGCTTAACCAAATTCCCTGGCTAGCGCCTAAGTAGCCTTTATCCAGCATTTGTTCCTGATTGCCGCTGACAATCTGGTGATTGCTATACAGCAATGATAATAATAGCCCGATGATAAAAAAACCAAAAAACAAAGTATGGGAGTATCTTTCTATAAATAGAAACTTATCAGCTTTGATATTCATATTCCATGGCTAGAGTGATGATGGGCTAAAACTTTATGTTACCTAAATCCTGCAAGCATTATACATAATAATCCACAAAACTCCTTATTAAACAATGATATAATATCATTTTCCTGATTTCACTATCTCATTGTTTTAATGAAGCCCTCTAAAGTATCAAAATCCTCATCTCACGTAAGAAACCGTACCCGAACGGTAAAAATGACATCTACAGCACATGGATTGACAAGCCAGGCGGGACTGATTCCCGTCGTGAAATATTTAGACAGGATAGGTTTTGAAAAAACCGTAAAACAAAGCGTTCCACATCGGCGGGGTGAAAATGCAGACCATCACTTATCTGATGTGGTTCTATTGACGTTGGTTGGCATGATGGGGGGAGCAACATCAATGGCAAAGGTGACGACCGTATGGGCAGATAGCGTACTGCGCAAAGTAGCTGGCTGGATAAAGATTCCTGTTGAAACCACAATTTTACGGATCTTTAAAGAAGTAAGTGATAGGCAGATAAGCCAGTTTGAAACGCTCACGCATACTTTGCGTGGTCAACACTGGCGGCGATTGCTTCGTTCCGGAAAATCGAAAACTGGCATACAATCCGTCCAGTGGGTCGATGTCGATTCAACTGTGGACACCGTTTGTGGTCGACAAGAAGGAAGTGCCAAAGGCTTCAACCCCAAAAAGAAAGGTGCCCGTTCATACCATCCACAACTCGCTTTTCTAGCGGAAACAAAAGAAATTTTACAAGCCTGGTTCCGGACAGGCAATGCCTTTACAAGCAATGGTGTTGTAGAATTTACCAAACAGTTACTTGCACACTTGCCCAATCGGATGCGCATTATTTTTCGCGGTGACAGTGGTTATTTTGTCGGTGATTTGCTTGAATTTCTCGATACCAGAGGGCATGGGTATCTAATAAAGGTTAAACTTAAGAATTTGAACGCATTGCTGGCCAAACAGGCCTGGACAGCCATACAAGGCCGACCCGGTTGGGAGCAGAGCGAGTTTCAATATCGTTGTGGTGGCTGGTCTCGCTCTCGTCAGTTTGTCGCGGTCAGGATAAAGCAACCTAAACAAGTGACAGGACCTCAGTCCGAGCTTTGGGATACGGCAGAATATGACTATTTTTGTTATGTAACAACTGAACCTCTATCGCCTTGGCAAACACATAAGAAGTATGGTGAACGAGCGACGTGCGAAACATGGATTGAAGAAGCAAAATCACAAATGGGTTTAGGTAAAATCAGAACGAATCAATTTCTGGCTAATGCCGCATTATTTCATTGCGCCGTTCTTGCCTACAATACCGTGCGCTGGATGGCTCAATTGAGTGGCAACAAAACGTTGTGCCAATGGGAGCCGGATACACTTCGTACTTATCTGATTCGGGTGGCTGGAAAATTACTCACAGGCAATAATCAGCTGAGAGTCAGAACACCTGCAGATCCGCTCTATCCACAGGAATGGGATGATTGGGTTAAGGTGGGGTTACTCGCTTAACATTAACCGAAGTTAAGTCACTTTGATTAAAAGGTCATGGCACGTTGGCAGGGTGTTTATTGCCTTGGGCTCGGGGGATATCCATACGATACAAAAAATTTCCTCTATTTATGATTTAAATCTGGATATTTTGATCGGTTGGACAAAGAGGGCTGGCAAAGCGGCAGTAAAAACCTAATAACCACTTAGCTAGACAGGTTAATGAGAGTCAAAATATGGGCTTGCAGGATTTAGGTGTTATATGAAAACGATGAGCAAACATGACGCATTTTTGTAAAAGCATCTTCATCTTCGATAAAACTAATCCTAAAAACAAATTATATCTTGAAAGTTTTTTGTTCAGTATTTAAAAATGAATTTTTCTCGCCAAATCCAAAAGAAATAATTCTGAACCGACGGCTGGATGCCTGCCTGCCTGGGTAAATCCCATCAACTGCATTTCCCGAAGTCAGATACTCAACTCAACTCGACCGCACCTTCACTGGCCCCGCGAAGTATATTAACCAAACTGAGTAGTTACAGCAAAATAAACACTGTAGGATGGGCAAAGGGCTTCATCCGTGCCCATCAACGAAAACATGATGGGCACGTCGTACCTCCTTTGCCCATCCACAAAATGTTTGTTGCATCAGGGTATTTTTTATCAAATACCTGATTTTCTGGTGCCTGGCTGGAAATATACAATCTAATTTCGTAACTATCAGATACGCTGAGTAGTTACCAAATAGATTGAATGCTTGAGCGTACCTGATCTACTGACACATCGGTAAACCCTGCGATACCATCTAGTGATTTTAGCTTAATTCTATCTACAGCAGGGTTATTAAATTCAGCTTGTAAAATAATCGCCTTATCATTCAACGGAGGGGTAAATTCAGGAGTCGAGCTGCGATAAATAGCTATTTGCGGGATATTAACCGCAGCAGCAATATGCATTAGGCCTGAGTCATTACTGATCGCCAGATTGGCACAGGAAAGTATATCCACCGCATCTAATAAACTGGTCTTACCGCATAAATTAATGACATCTACATCGCTCTTTTGTACAATTTCATCGGCGGTGGAAAAATCTTTGGGTGAACCTAATATCAAGACTTGCTTGCCGGATTGAACTAGGTCTTTTGCTATAAGGGCATAATTCTCGCTAGGCCAGCGCTTGGCCGGGCCAAATTCTGCGCCGGGCATTAAGGCAACAATAGGCTGGCCGGGTTCTATGTTTAACTGCTGCAACCAGTTTTCAGTATTATCCTTATCAATACTCAATTGTGGCTGGGGAATGCTATCCAGTTCGGGAATATCTGCGTTCGGATCCAGGCCTAATGAAACATAACGCTGCACCATAAAGGGCAGTTTTTTTGTGTCTAATTTTCGCTTATCATTTAATAAGCCATAGCGCATTTCTCCAAGAAACCCGGTACGTTTAGCTGCGCCACTCCAGTAGCCATTTAAGGCGGATTTCCAGGTAATAGGCATAGTAATTGCCCAGTCATAATGCTTATCTTTAATGCTATTGGCTATATCACGACGTGCTTGCCAGCTAAATTTTCCGCGCTGCACTTCTATCTTGTAATGGTTACTGACTTCAGGCATACGCTGCAATAAATCATAGGGCCAAGGTGGCGCGATAACATCCAGATTTAAATCAGGGTATTGCTGTTGCAACACTTTGAAGAGTGTTTGCGTCATTACCATGTCACCTACCCAGGAGGGAGAAAAAACAAGAATATTCATAGCTTTAAGTAAAATGAAACGTTGTGATATCTGCGAACTGAAAATTTGTGAACAGAGGCTATTGATAGAGTCATCGTGCAATAATCTCGCTTACTTTGTCCAATACCTGATCAACCGAAATTAATTGCATCGCGTCTAAACTAGGGATTTTCTTTTGCCAGGGTAATTCGGAGGCTGTTTTGTGCATGAAGTCTTGCGCTACTTGAACGTAGATATTAATACAATTGTCTAATTGATTATAAGGCCCTATATATTCAGGTCGAGTCACAGCATAAAGCCCAATCACCGGTGTTGCCACGGCATTAGCAAGATGTAGCGGGCCAGTATCAGGTGAAATAAGTAGACTAACTTGTTTAAGAACTGCGGCTAATTGAGTCAGCGTGGTTTGGCCAATCAAGTTCAAGCAAGGTGCTTCTGCCTGTTGTTCAATCTGCTGACCAAAGACAACTTCGGCTTTACCCGGTCCACCGGTTAAGACGATAGGTCTGTCTGGGTAAAGCTTATGCAAATTATCAATCAGATTAATATAACGCTCTGCACTCCAGGTTTTTTCCTGGGTAGAAGCCATGGGGTTAATCGCCATCCAATGATCGTGACCCTGCAACTTACCACCAGCCCAGTTTTTATCGCTATTGCTAACCGGAAGGTCCAGGTCCGCGGCAGTAATATTTATCGGCTTATTAATACCGGCAAATTTTTGCGCCAGGGCAAAAAATATCTCAACTTGGTGTAAATTCGCGGGTAAATCATAAGCCGTATTAGCAAATAAATGATGGCCTTCGCGAGAATAAGGCGCGCCAAATCCCGTTTTATGCTCTGCGGGTAAAAGCGCCATCAGCATATTACTGACAAAGCTAGTTTGAACGCTAATCAATTGCCCGGTATTGGTTTTACGCCATTGTTTTTTTAGCTGCCAATAATCACCCATCGCTTTAGGCTTATCGATTGCGACTACATTTACTTCGGTAAGTTCGGCTAAAAGGCTAACGAGCGGACGGTCAATTAACCAGTCTATCTGCGTATCAGGAAATTGCTTTCTTAACAGTCGTACCGCTGGTAATAGCATTAATACATCCCCGATAGCAGAAAGCCGGATTACTGTGATTTTATCGGGGGGAGTCGTTTTACTAGTCATGCATTAATATATTCGGCGGAGAAGTTTGGTAGATTTTAGCACTCTCATTTCGCAGTTCAAAATTAGCCTTGCCTATGACTAAGGCAACTCGCAATAAATAACCCACCCACCTTGCTGGCCTTTTTGTCCGTCTTCTGCGTTGTGGAAATAGTTACGTAGCCAGCTATGCGCCTATTTCTACGCCTTGAAGACAAACAAAAATCCTACGCAATATGGGTGGGTTATTTATTGCGCGTTACCTTATTGCACCATGCCGTCAAAAATAGCTTTGCCATTTAATAATAAGGGAATCGCACAGTTTGTGTGTACATCGCCCAGATTCAGTAATGGATTATCGATAGCAAACAACTCTACCTGACTAGCCCCAGCGGATTGAAAATAATCATAGGCAATCTGCGTATTAGCAAAAGGCACAATATTATCCTGCACACAATGAAACAAAAACATGGGTGCCTCAGGGACCCAGCGATAAGTATCATTTTCTGCCAGCGCGACTTGTAACCAGGAATTTTCCTCTGTTTGCAGATCATTAAAAAGGGCTGCTGTATATAGCTGCTGTTTCTCCGGAATAGCGCTATTAATTTCAGAACTTGAGTGTAGACCATCATAAAGACGACTAATAGTCTGATCATACGGGGATTGAAAATAATCACTCAGTTGATCAGTGAATGCATAGACCTGATTATATGCAAGCAAGGTATAGGGAAAGTAAAACGGATTGACCAGGGGCTGTTCATCCATAATAGGTGCGCGCATAGTACCCGATAAATCATACGGTCCTGCCATCGGTGCTGATGCCGTTACGCTAAATTCAGTACTATAATTAACCTGCAATTCCCTATGCACTGCCATGGTTGCGTAGCCACCTTCTGAGTAACCGGTTAAAAATAACTGTGCATTTAAACGAACATTCTTTTCTTGCGCGAATAATCTTGCCGAACGTATCGCATCAATAACGACTGTTGCCAGTGAATGTGCGTGTACATACGGATGTAATGACTCAGATTCCCCCAGACCAAGATAATCAGCCGAAACCACTACATAGCCGCTTGCAGCCAGGGCTATAGTAGGTAAATCGAAGGCATCCTGACTGGGGGCATTAGCCCTTAGAACTTCCGTTCCATGCTGGTAGGCGATAAGCGGGTAGCTTTGCTCAGTATCATCAGGAATAGCGATTAAAGCGGATGCCTGAGTTAAGGCTCCTGATGGGTCAACAGTTTGATAATTAACGCTGTAAACCTGTACATTATTTTGTGCGCTAATCTCTACGTTAGTTCCATTAGAAAGATTATATAGCGAGACGAGTAAATTAAATTGGGACAAGCTAACTTCATTAATCAATGTGGAATGATTGATACTGCCCCGCCCTGGAATATCGTCGACAACGACTGCAATGTTGGTAATATTAAACATGTCGCCCTGCGTATGCAGGACATCGGCGTTATACAGCTGCCCATTATAGCTGACGCGCTGCAGCGAAAAATTAAGCTGCTCATCTACAAGTGTGCTCGCACCATAAACAGGTGTGTCGGCTCTAGGTGTAGCAGAAATAAGTTGTAGCTGGTTGGCACTGAGCAAGGCAAACTCGGCACGATAGTTTTGGCCTTGATAGTTCACGAATGGAGCAAGCAGCGTATTGTCCTGAGCTGAAAATAAACCATCTGCATTAGCACTAAAAAATGGCAATATGCATATCAAATATCCCGCAGCAAAAGCCCGTAGAAAGCTGGTTTTAATCTTTAAAGTATTCATTTGTTAATTTTATACTGAGTAAAACTAAAGTCATTTGATCATACACTTTGTGAATCCCTTAGACCTAGAAAAATCAGTTGAGCGCGAATTTATAGTGCAAGATCAGATAACCTGATCTCTCTGAAAACAACAGCATCCTACCTATTTTAGTCTCACCTTATTATCTTTGAAGAATTGCTATGTTTTTGATTTTATTAGGTTCAGAGCACCTGACCTCTATTTTTAGATAAATTGCCCTATTTAATAAATAAATATATTTAAAATCAATCAATAACAAACTTTTTGCTCTAAAAGACCAGATAATACTTTTCACATACATGAGATTTTGTAATGATACCCCTTTTACATTATCCTTGGACTACCGCTGTCCACATCTGCCGGGAAAAAACTCATGGTTCAGCGACAACTTCCTATGTTTCCAGAAGGTTCTACAGAAGTAACTCATGATTTGGCCGTTGAAAAGCGAGACGGCCGCGTGACCTATTTCTATGGTACTCTGCCCGTTTTTACTCACGATGCGAATGATGATGCTTCGTTCAAAATGATTACCGCACAATTCTATACCAACGGTTATGTCAAACAAATGGATATCGTTCGTGCTTTTGGTGTAACGCCCATTAGTGTTAAACGTGCCGTTAAGCTCTATCAAGAAAAGGGTGTGCAAGGCTTTTATGCTGAGAAAAAAACACGAGGAGCGGCTGTTTTGACTGATGATGTGTTGCTAAACGCCCAACAATTATTAAACGAAGGACAAGAACCTTGCGATGTGGCCGATCAATTAGGTATTAAGCGGGATACCTTCAATAAATCAATTCGTGCGGGTCGTTTGCACAAAATAAAAAAAAAGAAACATTAAGCACTAAGAGTGAGCGCAGTGGGCAAGATAATGCGGCACCCATGGGGATGGGGGCTCAGAATATCGATGCTCGTCTGGCTGCCAGTATTGGGCAATTAGAGGAACCGGCTGCCCCTGATTTTCAAGCCCTGCAAGATGTTCCCAAAGGCGGTGTTTTGTTTGCACTGCCCGCTTTATTAGTCACTGGGCTATTAAAATACAGTGAAAACTTTTTTAAACTCAGCAAAGGCTATTATGGATTAGACAGTCTGCTAATCATACTGGCCTTTATCGCACTTGTCCGGGTAAAGTCCATTGAGTCCTTGCGCTATAGTGCGCCAGGAGAATGGGGTAAACTGATTGGACTGGACCGTATTCCAGAAGTCCGCACCCTGCGGAGTAAAATCAAACAACTCACACAAGATGAAGGTCCTCTGCAATGGAGTGAAGCACTGTGCAAAGAATGGATGCAGAGTGCTCCTGAACAAGCCAGTATCCTTTATATTGATGGTCATGTCCGGGTTTATAATGGACATCAAACCAAACTTCCACGTCATCACGTAGCCCGACAAAAACTCTGTTTGCGGGCAACCACGGATTACTGGGTTAATGCAATGGATGGTCAACCCTTTATGGTCATTAACAAAGCAGTCGATCCGGGCATGATCAAGGTCATTGAAAATGACATCCTTCCGCAACTCGAAAAAAGGCTTCCCACTTTTGTTAATGCCCAAGAGCTGGAGTCCGATCCGCTATTGCATCGATTTACACTGGTGTGTGACAGAGAGTCTTACAGCCCGCCTTTTTTTAAACGCATGAAAGCACAGCGTGTTGCCTGTTTAACCTATCATAAATACCCGGGAGAAAACTGGCCGGAAGAAGAATTTTTACCCTATCAGGTCACTTTATCTTCTGGAGAGCAAGCACAACTCAAGCTCGCAGAACGAGGCCACTGCTTAAGTAATGGTCTCTGGGTACGGGAAATACGCAAACTCTCTCAAAAGGGACACCAGACCAGCATTATTGGAACCGACTATCGCTCAGAAATGATCCCGCTAGCTGTTGCCATGTTTGCCCGATGGTCTCAGGAGAATTTCTTCAAGTATTGCCGTGAACACTTTGGATTAGATAAGCTTGTTGACTATTGTATTGAACCAGTTTCCGATACCGTCAAGGTGGTTAATCCAGAATATCGTCGACTGGATAGCCAAATAAGATCCAGCCAGGGAAAACTAAATCGTCTGCTTGCCAGGTTTGCGACATTAACGCTGGATACGCCTATTGAGCCAGACAAAGTCGAGCCCTTCTTGCAAAAAAAGACCGCCTGCCAGGAAGACATTGAAGCCTTTCAGGTGAAAATCAAGACACTCAAAGAAAAGCGAAAACAAGCGCCACATTACCTTAAAGTGAAAGATTTACCCGAAGAGGAGCAATTTCAGCAACTCAGCACCAAAAGTAAACATTTCATCGATACCATCAAAATGATTGCTTATCGTGCTGAAACGGCAATGGCCAATTTGTTACGCGAAACGCTCTCACGCCCTGATGAAGTACGCAGTCTGTTACGGGCAATTTATAGTAGCGAGGCAGACCTGATTCCAGATCATGATCAAGGTACATTAACGGTACGACTACACCATTTGGCCAATCGGAGTTATGACGTGGCGATACATAAATTATGTGATGAACTTAATAGCACAGAAACCAGATTTCCGCGAACTAATTTAAGGATGATCTTTAAACTGGGTTCAAAGTAAATTCCCCGAGATCAGGTGCTCTGAGGTTGGGGTCAGGTGTTCTGAAGATATTGAATTAATATAATACTTTCAAAAAATCTTTGCTTCACCCATAGGTTAAGCGGGCATTTTTTTGAAGTGCAGTGGAATCAAGAGCTTGTGCTAGAAACCGTGAGCAACTGATTTTTCGTAACTGTTCACAGACCCTCATAAAAATATCGTCATTCCCGAAGTGTTTAATCGGGAATCTGTTTGTTGATATAGATTCCTGCTAACAGCATGCAGGAATGACGAGGTATTTTGATATTTTCTAGGGGGGATCTGAACGGTCACGATTTTTCTAGGTTAAAGTACTAATATTGTAAGTAAGTTGCTGTGGCGGGTTGTACTTAAAGCAATAATTACGTAGCCAGCTATGGGAGCGGCCGACAAGGCTGCAAATCTTGGAGGGTGAAAGTCCTTTCACCGTCAGTTGCCCGATAACGGACGGTTAGTATATCCCCTGTTCAGCGAGGTAACAGACTGAAATATGCGGGGAAGTAAAAGCCCTGACTGCCTGGAGTTGAGAAATTCTGCGGTAGGAGCAATTTGGGGGGCGAGCAAATCTGCGGGCTGGAACATTAGAGAATGACTGCAGCCTCGAAAACTACGCCACACAGAAGTTGCAGTGTGGGTTATTGCCAAGCGCCGACCAGTTCATAGCGCTGGGAAGGCCGTTGTCTTGTGGGAAGAAACGGGTAAATGCACCATGAGAGCAGCCGGGGTAGGGGTCCTTGCACGCAGAGAAAGGTTTGTAGAGATAACGTCGGGAAGATCCTACTTCCAGCAGGGGTTGACAGCAACCTGCAAAGACCTTATGTTCAAGGTTAATTCCGTAGGCATAAGGAGGATTTAGGATTGTCGCATGAGTTCGTATGAGCGATGAAGGCAGGGTAACTCCTGCTGACGGGGTGCTGGATGCCTCGGTGTGAAAGGTAACGCCTTGAACATGCAAAGGGACTCTGGGCGCTTGATAGCCTCTTGAGTACTCGGACAATGTAAGGTCGAGGAACATATTAGAGGTAACCTTGGAAGTAAATTAAGGAGCAGAGGGGTGTATGTGAGTCAACACTTAAGCTTCATGCTCTTTGGGAAGGCGACTGAAGGTATTAATCAAGGTCAGAACCGGATTCGGGAAAACCGACCGTCCGGGATCGTAGGGGGGCTTGCGGAAACGTGATGTATGGTCAATGGCTATTTGCTACTAATCTGGAAACAGAGGATACCATGGATAAACTATTGGCCTAAGCCTGCGCGCGCCGTATTTCTACCCCGACCGCCTACTGCTACAGCACTAATGACAAACAAAAATCCTGCCTAAATATTGGGCGCTTATTTATTTCCAAGTGCCTAATCATCTTTTCGTGCTAATTTGCTCATAAAGTGTTTGAAATTTTTGAGCAACCAGCGACCAGGCATAATTTTCAGCAGATTGGTTGCCTTTGCTAGCAAGATCCCCTCTAAGTTTTTTGTTCGTTATAAGCTCTGCTATGGCTGATTTTAGTTTAGCTGGATTCTGGGGGGGAACCAATATGCCAGTTTGATTGTGTTCAATAACTTCGCTAATCCCGCCGGTATCAGTACTAATAATAGCTGTTGCACTTGCCATAGCCTCCACTAGAGTAACGCCCTGCCCCTCAGTATCACCTGTTGAGTCAGAGATCGAAGGGGCAATGAAAATATCCGCAGCTGCGTAATAATCGGGTAACTGATCATTGGGTAGCTTGCCCAAAAAAGTAATTTTATTGTCTATATTCAATGATCTGGATAAGTTTTCTAGTGGCTTTCTTTCTGTTCCGTTACCGATAATCCATAACTGTGTTTGATTACGTTGTTCATTCGTTAGCATGGAGTAAGCTGTTAGCAGGTCATTCACTCCTTTTTTCTCTACTAAACGACCAATAAATAATAAAATCAGAGTGTTTTTTGCTAGTTCAGAACGAAGAACCTGCGGGGTTCCTGAGTTAAATTTATGCCAGTCAATTCCCATAGGAATAATATTGGGCTGAGAAATATCTCCGAAAAAGGCATTCGCAGTCGCTCTGGTATTACTGGTCCATGCAGCGCAATTATTTAAACTCCAATGTTTGATTTTTGCTAATAACGACCCTTGCAAAGAAAATGCATCGCCACCATGGGTAGTAATTATTACCGGTGTATGGGTTAATTTACCAACTAGGCTGGCAACCGTACCTTGCGGGAAAACCCAGTGAGCGTGAATTAGGCAAGGCTTTAATTTTCTTACCAATATATAACAGGAATAAAACTGACTAATTAAGAAAAAAGGGACTTCAATAAACAGCAGGGGATTGGCTTTTAAGTTAGGTAATATTCCAGACCCGTAGGCTAGTTTTTGTAAGCGGCGCGGAATAAAGTAATTAAAATGATGTAAATAAACGTTTGACCATTGATTTGATTTATCTACTTCCTCGTCGTCCGGCGCTAGAATGTGGATGTCAGAACTTGTATTAATATTAATTTTTTCAGCTAGATAGTGTAAGAAAATCGAAGCACTATCTTGTTTAAATCGTGGGTAACTAGAGGTGAGCCAAACAATGGGTTGGTTTTTTTGCATAGATGCGTGAAAAGATTGCAGGGTGTTTATCTAAATAATCAGCTACGCGCGTAGTAGCTTAGGGTGAATTTTGATCCATCATTTCCAAATGGTTTAAACGATAAGAAGCGAGAATTCAATAATACCCGAGTCTGACTTGTTCCTGCCTACGCAGGAATGACGTTTCTTTTGACTCCACAGTAGCAATAGAAAAACAGTTGCGTAGCCTGCTATGCGCCTGTTTTTCTAGCACGCCTGTGATGCCAAAATCCTGCGTCATACTTTCGGATATTATTAAATCCTCGCTCCTAAACTAATTTAAGAGGCTTATAGTTTTATATTTTTCTTGTTTTTTGCTATTGTTTTCTCACCGATGCCTTTGACATTTTCGAGGTCATTTATGCTTTTAAACGATCCTTTATCCTTTCGATATTTAACAATCTCTTGTGCTTTTTTTTCTCCGACACCATCTAATGAAGCAGCAATTTCTTTCGCGTTTGCTTTATTGATATTTACCGGCTCCGCGAACACATTAAATGATAAGAGCATTAACAGTATGATTAATTTTCTCATTTTACTATTCCTTTTGACTAATGGAGTTTTTAAGTATAGTGCAGTTATATCATTTTCCAAATAACTTTATTTGTTAATGTCAGGTATATCTCTGGCTTAGTCTATCTCCTTACACAATTCTAAACTAAGGCTATATAATAGAATTATTTGGGTAGTTATACTTCGTGCGGTCACGGATGCGAATTTCTAGTGGCTGAGTTTTGCCGATAGCTACGTTGCTGAAACCGTTATGTAGCTAGCTATGCGGCAGTTTCAGCGTCTTGATATAGACAAAACTCAGCTCACTATACAACCGCATCCGTGACCGCGCGAAGTATATAGTTATGAGTTGGGCAGAAAAGGAATTCCGAGATTTAGGTGATGAACGCATCAAAAACAGAGCGATTAAATTACTTGAAATATTTGCGAAACCACCAAAAGCGAGTATCGCTCAAGCCTGCGAGAGCTAGGCTGAAACACAAGCGATTTATCGATTTTATAGTAATGAGAGTGTGACATTGGAGACGCTATTAACAGCACATACAGAACAAGTTGAACAACGAATTATTAATAGTGAAGAAGCTGTTATTTTATGCTTACAACATACAACAGTGTTAAATTTTAGCGGCCAAGAAACTGAAGATTTGGGTCGGTTGTAGTATGATGCTTAACGTAGGATGTACCTACATCCAGCGCTTTGCAATGCACCGGATCCGAATCCCGTTAGGTGTCAGCGATGCATGGATCTGGTCTCGAGGAAAAACCAAAGTTGAAGACCGAGCAAACCCAATAATAAAATAAAAGTATGAATTATTTTGAGAAATAAATCATGACAAAGAAAAAGAAAAGACTTGTCGTTGTATTAGGAATGCACCGTAGTGGTACCAGCGTTGTTACGCGAGGCTTAAAGGTCCTTAACGTGCAACTAGGGAAAGGGCTTTTACCCCCAGTAAAAGGTGTTAATGAAAAGGGTTACTGGGAGGATAAGGAAATTTATTTGTTTAATACCGAAATGTTGGCTCAGTTTGGTAGAGACTGGTCTAATCTTGCTGAAATTAGCCCCATTGAGGTAAAGATATTGCACCAACAGGGGTTCTTTCTGCGCGCTGTGGAATTACTCAGGAAGAAGACTAATGACACCCCGATTTTTGGATTCAAAGATCCACGTACTACTAAATTATTACCTTTCTGGAAAGATGTTTTTGATCATTTAAAGTTCGATGTTAGTTATGTTATGGTGATACGACACCCGCTCAGTGTTGTTAAGTCTTTAGCTAAGCGAGATGATTTCCCAGAAGAGCAAAGCTACCTTCTCTGGCTAGGGCATGTTATCCCCAGTCTAATAGGAAGTAATGGCAGCAAAAGAGTATTGGTTGATTTCGATACCCTTATGAATTCTCCTGAGCATGAAATAACCCGGATTGCAGAATTTCTGGACCTAAAAGTTAAGCCCGATGCATTACGAATCTACACAAATAAGTTTATTAGCGAAAACTTAAGACATACAATTTATTACCCAAATGATTTATTGATAGCTGACTCAGCCCCCCCTATTGTTCAAGAAATATATACTGCCTTGCTTGATGTTGCTACTGATAAACTAAAACTTGATGATATTGAGTTACAAAATAAACTGACCCTCTGGTCAGATGAATTTGACCGCCTTAAATCTCCACTTGCTCTGCTAGATAAACTTTTTTGTCAAAAAAAGGAGCTTAGGGAGATGGAAAGAAATAATCATCCAGAACAACCAGGAGAAATGGTCAAAAACCATTTCTCCAACGATGGCATTCGGTCAACAAACTGATAATACGTCTTCATTGCTTTTTTACCTACCTTTACTCCTGTTTCATATATTTTTTCTGTTAATTTAACAATAGGTGCTTTGCCATTGTAGGTCATACTTTTGGCAAATTTTAAAGTTGTTTCAACTGTATCCATTATGTCGCCACTAATATGATTTTCATAGGCTCCCCATACTCGTTCAATTGGGTTATATTTACTATGATAAGGAGGGTAGTAGGCCAGTTTTATCTTTATGTTGCTTTTTTCAGCAAACTCCACAAGCCTTTTTATAAACTGAGTTCTGGAGCTACTGTTCTCCATACCATTGTCAGCGTTAATTGTCAGAATATCTACTCCATATTTTTCTTGAATTTCTGGCCAAATTTCTTCCAATCGGTCAACGATGAAATCACTGCTGGCATAGCCTGCTGTAAAGAAAAGGAAAAAATCATCATGTTCAGGCAGATAAAAACCAAAAGGAGTTAACTTTTCCTTAACATCTAAATCATGATCCTCTGCTTTTGTTAAAACCCGATTTCGTCCTCCCCGTGAAAAATTTCCTATATTCATTCTTGCTTTGGCATCAATTGATATACGAATCTCTTTTGGGTTGATATCTGCCATTCCATTGACTGAATGAACTTGTTCAAAAATTGCATCCGTTTCCTTGATTTTCTTATGAGGCTTTGTTTTTTGTACCTTTTTTGGATGGTAACTCAGGTCATTTAATTTTGTATTGATAGTTTTTGAGCAAGGTAATGTTTTTTCATCGTAATAATCAATCTCCAGTAAACGTTTTCTAACTTCTTTAGCCGTTAGCCGGGTATATAATCGACAGGAATTAAAAGAGGGATCCGTTTGACACTCCGGTTCAGCAATTTTTTTTATGTCATCAAGTAGATGAGGAAAATGCTCTTCACTTTTATTACGCCCTCTCGCTGAAAAATTATCTTCTATGGGCTGAGTTTCAAGTTCATATTGTCCTTTTCGGATAGTGCCTCTATTCCATCCTAGTTTTTCTTCAGCAATACTTGCACCACCTGAGCCTAGTAGCTCCACCGTTTCAGCCATGAATATACGACGTACCGAGCCTTTTAAACGATGGGCTGTATTTATAATCCAACCTATAATGCTATCTGTTAATATCAACAAGCTTATCTGCCTAGTGTGAGAATAAATTCAGAATTCATTATTATAAATTATTGAGACACAAGCTTACTTCGTTTGGATGATTATTTCTTTCCATCTCCCTTATTATTATACTTGGAGGTGTATAGGTTTCGAAATACTATCATGGTTATTTATATTTTCCATTTGCAAGGTTAAAGCCTTCGCCCTTCAGGAGGCGAGCAGATTTATGTCAAACGTTATGCTCAGAGCTCCTGAACTCGACATAAATAAATCAAAAGCTTACCGTTTTCACAAGATAATTAGATGATACTAAAGTGCAAGCTCAGCGCCAATCTACATATCAAGCATTGGCATCAATTTATTATCCTAGAGTTCAGGTGGTCTGATACTTAGGGGTCAACATAATTATACCCGAAACTTTGTGTAGTCCGTATGGAGCATGCGTAATACGGGAAAGTGGGTGCGCTGCTGCTCCTGTATTACGCAAGCTTCATACAGGCTACATGCTGATAATTTTAAAACAGAAAGGGTGTGCAGGGCTATTCGTCCTGTATCCCGACTTCCAGTCGCTAAGCTTTCAAGCTCACCCGTCTTTCAGCGGGAGAAATAACTATGCGCTTAAAAACTTAGCTGCAAAGAGCCTGCCTGATTTTTCTAGGTTAATAGATTTACCTGATTACGTACAACTCTCAGCCATAGTAGAATAAAGCTTGAAACATCAGTATGTTAAAAACCTCGTCATTCCCGAAGTCTTGTATCGGGAATCTATGCTTATCTGACTAGATTCCTGCTTAAAGCATGCAGGAATGACGAAGTATAGCTGAGGGTTATGGGTAATCAGGTAGATTTAAGCCTGTTGATCTTGAAAATCATTACTTAGCCAAGCTAGCAAGTATTTTTTAAGTTATAATTGGAAGATTTTTTAGTGTTTAAAGAACCTCGATATAGTGTCTAGTACAAATAACGATTTATCTACTTTTCAAGGGCTTATCCTTGCCTTACAAAATTATTGGTCTGAACAAGGTTGTATTTTACTGCAACCTCTTGATTTAGAAGTTGGTGCTGGGACATTTCACCCCGCGACGTTCTTACGTGCGATAGGCCCCGAGCCCTGGAATGCGGCTTATGTGCAACCATCACGCCGGCCCACCGATGGTCGCTACGGTGAGAACCCTAATCGCTTACAGCATTATTATCAATTTCAGGTCGTGCTGAAGCCATCACCTGATGATATACAAGAACTGTATCTAGGTTCTTTGCGTCATCTAGGCCTGGATTTATTGGAACATGATGTACGCTTTGTAGAAGATAACTGGGAGTCACCAACTCTGGGTGCCTGGGGCTTAGGCTGGGAAGTCTGGCTTAACGGTATGGAAGTTTCACAGTTTACCTACTTTCAACAGGTCGGTGGACTTGAATGTCGTCCGGTAACCGGCGAATTGACTTATGGCCTTGAGCGTATCGCCATGTATATACAAGGCGTAAAAAGCGTGTATGACCTGGTCTGGTCTAAGGGCCCTCAGGGAGTCGTTACTTACGGGGATGTGTTTCATCAAAATGAAGTGGAAATGTCAGAGTATAACTTTGACCATGCCAAGGTTGATTTCCTATTTTCTTGCTTTGATACCTATGAAGCGGAGTCCGCTCTATTAATTGAGCGCGATCTACCATTACCTGCTTACGAAATGGTCTTAAAAGCATCGCATACCTTTAATTTACTCGATGCCCGTCACGCTATTTCTGTTACCGAACGTCAGCGCTATATTTTAAGAGTGAGGAATATGTCTAAGGCGGTCGCAAAGACTTATTATGCTCGCCGCGAGGCACTCGGGTTTCCGCTGGTCAAAGAGACAGGAGCAACAGTATGAGTGAAACACAGCACTTACTGTTTGAATTAGGTTGCGAAGAATTACCGCCTGCTTCATTACGTAAATTAAGTAACGCGTTGCTAGAGAATATCCAGCAAGGGCTTAAGCAAGCTGATTTAAGTTTTGGCGAGTGTAAGGCTTATGCAACACCCCGTCGTCTTGCTGTTTTAATTAAAGATCTAGTGGATGCGCAAGCTGATAAAAGCATTGCAAAGCGAGGCCCTGCCGTACAAGCAGCTTTTAATGCAGAAGGTGAGCCGAGTAAAGCCTGTCAGGGCTTTGCCAAAAGCTGCGGTACTACGGTAGAGCAACTCAGCACTTTAAAAACTGATAAAGGCGAATGGCTGAGTTTTACCCAAGCAGTAAAAGGTCGATCTAGTGTTGCTTTAATTCCTCAGATTATTGCCAAGAGTATAACTCAGCTACCGATTGCCAAGCGTATGCGCTGGGGTGCTTCTAGCACAGAATTTGTTCGTCCGGTGCATTGGGCGGTATTAATGTATGGCAATAAAGTCATTGAAACTGAGATTTTAAGTCTAAGCACTGGCAATACTACTCGGGGTCATCGCTTTCATGCGCCTGAAGCGATCACTATTGATACACCTGAGAGTTATGCAACTCTCCTGCTAGAGCAGGGTAAAGTCATTGCTGACTTTGGCCAGCGCATGCAAATCATTCGTGATGCTGCTAATAAGGCTGCAACTGCTGTTGGCGGTATTGCCCATATTGAAGAGGACTTATTAGAAGAAATTGCTGCATTGAATGAGTTTCCAGTACCCATTACCGGAAATTTCGACACCCGCTACCTGGCATTGCCTGCTGAGGTGCTGATTACGACCATGCAAATTAACCAGAAATATTTTCCGGTTAAAAATAGCGAGGGTGAATTATTAGCTCACTTTATTACTTTTAGTAATATTGAGAGCAAAAATCCTATTTCTATTCAGCAAGGTAATGAACGTGTTGTGATGCCACGCCTGGCCGATGCCGAGTTCTTCTGGAATCAGGATCGCAAGCTACGGCTGGAGGAACGTACTGAGCAATTAAGCACGATTATCTTTCAGAAAAAACTAGGTAGTCTGGCTGATAAATCAAGACGGGTAGAAAAGTTGGCTGAGTTTATTGCCGATAGTCTGCAGCAAGATAGCAGTCTCGTCATACGTGCGGCAAAACTGGCAAAAACTGACCTTGTCACTAATATGGTTGAAGAGTTTGGCAGTTTGCAAGGGCTAATGGGACGTTATTACGCCTTAGCAGATGGCGAAAATCCAGAAGTTGCGCAAGCGATTGAAGAGCAATATTACCCTAAGCAATCAGGTAGTGCGACGGCAGCAAGTGCGACAGGACAAATACTGGCGATTGCTGAAAAAATTGATACCTTAACAGGTATTTTTAGTGCGGGTCTAATCCCTAGCGGTGATAAAGACCCTTATGCATTAAGACGTGCAGCATTAGGCACACTCAGAACGATTATTGAAAATAAGCTGGAAATCAATTTAATTACCTGTATTGATTTTTCTTTACAAGAATTCAAGCATGAGTTTGATTTAGAAAAGACACGTGATTCACTGATTGCTTTTGTTTATGAGCGCTTAAAAGGCTATAGCCTGGAGCGGGGTTATACTGCAGATGAGTTTGCTGCCGTTTTCTCGGTTCTGCCAGCAGAGCCTTATGATTTTCAGCGTAGATTGCAAGCCGTGCAGAACTTTAGAAGCCTGGCAGAAGCCGAAAGTCTTGCCGCAGCAAATAAACGTATTGCCAATATCCTGAAAAAATCAGCAGGTCAGGCGGCGGCAACGATTGGAACGTTAATTGAACCGGCTGAAATTACGCTATTAGCCTCCGCTGAGCAAGCAGAAAAAGAAGTTGCTCCGTTATTGGCCGCAGCAGATTATCAGGCTGCGTTAAATTGCCTGGCGGGTTTACGTGAAGATGTTGATCGCTTTTTTGATGATGTGATGGTGATGTGTGACGACCTGGATCTACGTGCTAATCGTTTGGCCTTGCTAACCAAGCTATCCACCTTATTTTTACAGATAGCTGATATCTCAAAACTGCAAAGCTAATGGCAAAGGCTAATAAATACGTCTTACTGGATCGTGATGGGGTGATCAACCAAGACTCAGGTGACTTTATAAAGTCACCTGACGAATGGCTACCGATAGACAAAAGCCTGGAAGCCATTGCTTTATTAACTCAGCATGGTTATCAAACAGTGGTTATTACTAATCAATCAGGGGTCGGTCGTGGCTTATATAGCGATGCCACATTAACCGAAATGCATCTTAAAATGACTAGGCTAACCGAAGCGGCAGGGGGCAAAATCAGCCATATTTATTATTGCCCGCATTTGCCCGATGCCGGTTGCGAATGCCGCAAACCTTTACCAGGCATGTTACTGCAGTTTAGCAATGATGCTGAAGTAGCACTGGATGATATTTACTTTATCGGTGACTCACTACGCGATATCGAAGCTGGTTTTGCGGCCGGAGCAAAGCCGATACTAGTAAAAACAGGTAATGGCGAAAAGACACTAGCCGCTAACCCGGACCTGAACGTCCCCATTTTCGAGAATTTGTATGACGCAACAGACTATATCCTATCAAAATAACCGTTTGCTTCTTTATTGTCGCTCGGCGCTACTCTTTGCTTCGGTGCTTACATTTACCGTCATTATGGCTTTTGTGGTACTTAGTATAGGATTACTATCTATTACTTTACGCTTCAAACTGTCAAGATTCTGGGCTAGTGGCGTACTTTTTCTTGCAAAAAACATCTGCGGAATAAACTATCATATTACTGGTCTAGAAAATATAGAGCAGACTCAAATCGCTATTGTGCTATGCAAACACCAATCGGCATGGGAAACTATTTTTATAATGACGGTACTGCCCCCTTCATGCATCCTGTTAAAAAGGTCCTTACTGTGGATACCCTTCTGGGGCTGGGCAATGGCCACATTCAAGCCGATTGCCATAGACCGCTCTACGCCTAAAGAGGCACTTAAGCAATTATTACAGCAAGGAGCAAAACGTTTGCAGGAGGGCTACTGGATCGTTATGTACCCAGAAGGCACACGAACCGCCCCTGGAGAGCAGCGAAAATTTAGCCGTAGCGGAAGTCTACTTGCACAACGAACAGGCAATCCGGTTATTCCGGTTGCGCATAATGCTGGCGAACTCTGGCCGCGCAATAGTTTTATAAAATACCCTGGGACTATTCAGGTGAAAATCGGCCCGGCCATCAATGTCGATGGACGAAAAGGCAAAGATATTAATGCCGAAGCGGAAGCCTGGATTAATAATGCCATGCTTGAAATTGAAGCGACTAAGGCAGCTCGCAACAAATAACCCACCCACCTTGCTGGTTTTTTGCCCCCTCTTCTGCGTTGTAGAAATAGTTTCGTAGCTAGCTCTACGCCCCCGTATCAAGTACGGGGCAGGCTTTGAAGACAAACAAAAATCCTGCGCAATATGGGTAGATTATTTATTACGCGTTACCTAAACAATCACTCTTAAATCAAAACATATGAAAAAAATATTTATCCTTAGCCTTTCTACTCTTTTACTAGTTGCCTGTTCAGAACAGCAGGAATATAAAGCAGCAGTACTACAGCAAATAAGCAACGATGTCGACATTAAGTCCTACCACCTGGATCCAGAAACAGTAACGGATTGTATTGTTGATTTATCCTCAAAAAAAATGCCAGGACTGGCCCCTTTCGAGTTTAAGCGTAAAGCCGCCTATAAAGGCTATACAAAGATGATCTCTGTTAAAACTTCTGAAAAGCCAGAAGAAGTTTTAGCCGAATTACGCGAAAGTTTTGGCTCGTCTCAAGCTTTGTCAGACGCACATAGAAACTATTCTAAAAGTTATTTAGAGTGTGTTTCCACAGTGACCAATCTTGAGCTAGATGAAGGTGAAGGTGAAGAAGAAACCGAAGGTGAAGAAGAAACTGAAGAATTAACACAACAATAGCTTGTAGACAGGGTTAGATTTTTGGCTCTTGTAAACCTAGATAAATCAGTTGCTCACGTTTTCTTGCACAAGCTCTTGATTCCACCGCACTTGCAAAAAATGTCCGCTTAACCTACAGGTGAAGCTAAGATTTTTTGCAAGTGTTATATTAGAAATAATAACCACGTCCTGTGGGCGTGGGTTGGTTCGTAGGTGCTGAGGAACGAAGTGCATCATTCGCGATAGATGCACTTCGTTCCTCAGCAGCATCCTACCTATTGCACTCCACCCGTTTTTTTAACACCACCGATGCTAAAAACACCCTTCTAGGGTGTAATAAAACCACGTTCTTATAACGTGGATATTTAATTGGTTTTCTTGATTAGTTTTGTAGGATGGGCACGGATGAAGCCCTTTGCCCATCCTACAGTGTTTATTTTACTGTAATTACTCAGCTTGTCTGAGTAATTACGAAAGTGTTACATTAATTCAATATCTTGCACTAGAAGCCGTGAGCAACTGATTTTTCTAGGGTAACAAAACCTGACAACCATTGTCCGGCTTTAGGCTGCGACACTTTGCCTTGACTATTGCTAAATCCGAAGGGCACGGATACCAAATTCATGCCCTGATTTACTTGTACTGAAAAATGCAAATGCGGTCCGGAACTAAACCCGGTATTTCCTGAATAAGCAATTAGCTGCCCCGCCTCTACCCGCATTCCAGCATATACTTGCGCCCTATCTACCTGTAAATGAGCATACACCGCCATAGATCCATCATCATGTAAAATTCTTACGCTATTAGCGCGTGCTTTATAAGCCTGTTTGTCTATTCCGCCTTTAAAAAAATCATTTTCCAGGCTCATGACCACACCCGCTCTAGCTGCATGCACCTCTGAACCCTCTGGCATAGACAAATCAACTGCGTATTTATTTTGCTTATCGGTATGCGAAAACTTGCCGTTAAAAGACTGGCTGATTTGAAACTTTCTATAACTGGCAAACGGGGGATAATAGATAGCCTGAGAATTATGCCGTGCTGTAGGTTCCCCTAGAGAATATCGATAACTTAGAGCATATCGCCAACCCTGAAACTGATCTATTGCCCCTAGTGAAAACAAAGGCTTTGAAACCCCAGGCGGGACCACAAATTTTCTAGGCAGGGAGGGAGCTGCTTGTACATTTTTATGTTCAGAAAAAACCACTTCGACCTGGATTGGGCCAAAATAATCATTTCTAATAGTAAATTCTGGTTGTTGTTTTTCGCCAATTTTATTTAATCGTACGCGCTGTTTTGAGGCGACCTTGAGTTGCCGAACTTCAACCTTAAACTCCTTGCTTTGCTTAGCTGGGGGTGCTTTATCCGTATAATGCCAGCCGCCTTTTTCATCCTGATACTTATATAGTTTTTTTGCTTCACTCGGCATACTCAAAAAACATAAAGATAAAAACCCTATGCACTTGAGTAAAGCAGGCAGCATTGTTACTGAGTTTGCCGTGCTATAAGAATTATATTGAGTCTGCATATATCTAATCCAGATAATCCTAGGCCGCTAGAAATCCGCAGTCGTGACCGTGCGAAGTATAACTACTGTAAGTGACTTATCGCGGCAATTAATTGTTCATTCAGAGCCTTATTTGTTAAATAGCCCTTTTCACTATCAAAATTTTGCTTAAAACTCGGCACTGATAAACTGGCTTTCAGATCAGCCTTAAAATGCGGGGCAGAATTGACCGCTGCAGCTAAAACATTAGCTGCTCCTCCGGCACCGGGTGAAGTCGCAAGAAACACAGCGGGCTTATCCTGAAAGATCTTGTTATTAACGCGTGAGCCCCAATCAAACAGGTTTTTATAGGCTGCAGCATAAGAACCATTATGCTCGGCAAATGAAATAATGAGCGCATCACTGGCAGTAATTTTAGCCACGAAATCCTGCGCTAGTTGAGGCTGGCCAAGCTCCTCTTCTTTATCGACACTAAAGAGTGGCAATTCATAGTCGTTTAAATCTAGCACTTCAACTTGTGCGTCTTCCAACAAGCTTGCTGCATAAGTAACTAACTGCTTATTAATTGATTTTTTACTATTGCTCGCAGCAAATGCTATCACTTTCATTTTTTCTCCATTAGGGAGATGGAAAGAAATAATCATCCAGAACAACCAGGAGAAATGGTCAAAAACCATTTCTCCAACGATGGCATTCGGTCAACAAACTGATAATACGTCTTCATTGCTTTTTTACCTACCTTTACTCCTGTTTCATATATTTTTTCTGTTAATTTAACAATAGGTGCTTTGCCATTGTAGGTCATACTTTTGGCAAATTTTAAAGTTGTTTCAACTGTATCCATTATGTCGCCACTAATATGATTTTCATAGGCTCCCCATACTCGTTCAATTGGGTTATATTTACTATGATAAGGAGGGTAGTAGGCCAGTTTTATCTTTATGTTGCTTTTTTCAGCAAACTCCACAAGCCTTTTTATAAACTGAGTTCTGGAGCTACTGTTCTCCATACCATTGTCAGCGTTAATTGTCAGAATATCTACTCCATATTTTTCTTGAATTTCTGGCCAAATTTCTTCCAATCGGTCAACGATGAAATCACTGCTGGCATAGCCTGCTGTAAAGAAAAGGAAAAAATCATCATGTTCAGGCAGATAAAAACCAAAAGGAGTTAACTTTTCCTTAACATCTAAATCATGATCCTCTGCTTTTGTTAAAACCCGATTTCGTCCTCCCCGTGAAAAATTTCCTATATTCATTCTTGCTTTGGCATCAATTGATATACGAATCTCTTTTGGGTTGATATCTGCCATTCCATTGACTGCATGAACTTGTTCAAAAATTGCATCCGTTTCCTTGATTTTCTTATGAGGCTTTGTTTTTTGTACCTTTTTTGGATGGTAACTCAGGTCATTTAATTTTGTATTGATAGTTTTTGAGCAAGGTAATGTTTTTTCATCATAATAATCAATCTCCAGTAAACGTTTTCTAACTTCTTTAGCCGTTAGCCGGGTATATAATCGACAGGAATTAAAAGAGGGATCCGTTTGACACTCCGGTTAAGCAATTTTTTTTATGTCATCAAGTAGATGAGGAAAATGCTCTTCACTTTTATTACGCCCTCTCGCTGAAAAATTATCTTCTATGGGCTGAGTTTCAAGTTCATATTGTCCTTTTCGGATAGTGCCTCTATTCCATCCTAGTTTTTCTTCAGCAATACTTGCACCACCTGAGCCTAGTAGCTCCACCGTTTCAGCCATGAATATACGACGTACCGAGCCTTTTAAACGATGGGCTGTATTTATAATCCAACCTATAATGCTATCTGTTAATATCAACAAGCTTATCTGCCTAGTGTGAGAATAAATTCAGAATTCATTATTATAAATTATTGAGACACAAGCTTACTTCGTTTGGATGATTATTTCTTTCCATCTCCCTTAGTTTGTTTATTTGTAACTACTCATCGTATCTGATAGTTACGAAATTAGATTGTATATTTCCAGCCAGGCACCAGAAAAGCAGGTATTTGATAAAAAATACCCTGATGGAACAAGCGTTTTTTTGTAGGATGGGCACGTCGTTCCTCCTTTGCCCATCCTACAGTGTTTATTTTGCTGTAACTACTCAGATTGTCTGAGTAGTTACGTTTGTTTTTATTGCTTTGCCAATTTGCTGGCTCAATAATTTTTTAGTTCCAGATCTAGTCTTCGATATGAAGGTGGACTAAAATGGCTCAGTTACAGCCTTTTTCTAGACATAATAAAAATCGAATTTTCAACTTCTGTTACTGCCAACAATATTAATTTGCAAAGAACTTAAGCTTGCGGATAAAAGCATGGGCTCCACCCTTTGTATCTTTGGTATTCATCTGAAACGCGATGGCTGTAAGAGGCGGAATCTTATGTTTATGAAAATGTTCCAGGTATTTGGGATCAATCATTATTGTAGACTTAATAACTTCTTCTGAGCCTTCGGTTGTCGCCATACAAATATAACGCCCACCTTTCTTATATAGTTTTCCGATATAAGCTTTGCCTGGAGTTTCTTTAAGGCCAATAAACGGACTGAGAAAAAAAGGTGCTGAATTTATTCCAAAGGGTAAGCCACTACTGATTTTTTCTGTACCAAAGAAAAACATCAAAGCAATCGGCACCCGGTTCTTTCCGCTTTCCCAATTTGCACCGACCGGTTGCCTGACGACTCCCCATTCTATTTCTATAGAGGTGATGTTTTGTAAATAATTGTCAGGCGCTAATTGCAAGCCAAAAATTCCAGCCTTTTCTTGTGTCGTTGCAAAATTTAGCCGCTTATTTTTAAAAGTAACCTCAATATCATTGGCATCCAGTTTGAATATATAACCTTTTTTTTTCAGCCATGGCAAAGCGTCTGCATCAGAGTGGCTGGAAAAATCAATGCTATGCACCAAGGTTTTTCCGGCAATGCAGATATGGGTATTTGCAAGTAATGCTATAAGAACTAGGTAACGAAACTGGTGTATATATAGGCCAGGTTTATTCTTGCTTGTCTGCATAACAGTCACCATATATGATATGTCCGGCACCCGTGGTGATGGATGAACTGTATAAATGGCCATTACCTCGGTCGATAACAGCATTCCAGGAGCGGTAAGTATTATCTATCCCTTTACCCTTACCGTGTAAATAAATCAGGTCGTTTTCCTCTTCTACTGAATCGATATCAGAATGAGTGAGAATTTCACTGTCAGAATACGACTTTACCTTGCGTTGTGCAAGATTAATTGCGATCTGCACATCACCTAAAGAGCGAATAATGGGTATGTTCATACACGATTGCTCTTCAGGTTCGCAGCGAAATAATTTTGTTGGTATGCAGGTATAATGTTGCGGCTTACTTTTGGGCTTTATGGCACAGCCTGAGAGGCTTACTAGCAATGTTGCCAGGGATAGAATAAGACAGAATGTTCTTGGCTTCAGTGTTTTCATTAATTTTCTACCTTAAACCTAGAAAAATCAGCCGCGAGAAATCCGCATTCATGACCGCGGGAAGTAAGTACATGTGGTGAATTAATTTAACATTTCTGTAGATGGGTCGAACGTAGCATCGGTTTTTTAGCGGCGCAGTGACTCGCAAGAGCGCGTAGCGAATCCCATCAATCCCCCGTAAAATGATGGGTTTCTCTTCGAGCTCTTGCGAGTCACAAAAAGACGCTCTACCCATCCTACGCAAAACCTTAACACAAATGTTAATATAATTATGCATCAGTACTTATATACTACAAAGCTTAGCACATTGTGCTTAACATTTAATTAATCAGTAAGGTTCCCACGCCTATATCGGTAAACAGCTCTAGTAATACGGCATGTTCAACCCGGCCATCAATAATATGCACTCCTTTTACTCCGCCCTTTAACGCATCTGTTCCACAGCGAGTTTTGGGTATCATCCCGCCCGAAATAGTGCCATCGGCTATTAAATTTTCAATATCATCAAGCGTTAGCCCAGTGAGTAAATTTTGTTGCTTATCTAGAATGCCAGGAATATTGGTCAGTAAAATCATTTTTTCTGCATTGAGAACTTCAGCAACCTTGCCAGCAACTAAGTCGGCATTAATATTATATGAGCGACCATCATCACCGACTCCGATAGGTGCAATAACGGGTATAAAATCACTTTGGCTGAGCATTTCCACAATGGAGGAGTCGATGGAACTGACCTCTCCCACATGCCCTATATCAATAATCTCAGACGCTTCTGTTTGTTTATTGAATTGTTGCATATCGATTTTACGCGCGCGGATAAAATTAGCGTCTTTACCGGTTAGGCCTACTGCTTTTCCGCCCGCCATATTAATCAGGTTAACAATGTCTTTATTAACCTGGCCACCTAATACCATTTCCACGACATCCATGGTTTCTGTATCGGTGACCCGCATGCCATTGATAAATTCAGTGGTAATATTTAAGCGCTCCAGTAGTCGCCCAATTTGTGGGCCACCGCCATGCACAACGATAGGGTTAATCCCCACAAGCTTCATTAATACGATATCTTGTGCAAAACTGGCTTTAAGATTGTCATCTATCATGGCATTTCCACCATATTTAATGACCACGGTTTTACCTTTGAATTTCTGTATATAAGGTAAGGACTCTATTAGGACATGGGCTATGCCCTTGGCAATTTTTTCTTTCATAGAAGCTATCTGGTTTTTATGGGGCTGTTTTACTGTACACAGTGAATTAAAAGGGTAAGGAAATTTCTGGTTTAATTTTCAGAATAAGTTGCCGGAACTGGTCCTGAATACGCGTTAAAGCTTCTTGTGTATCACCTTCAAAACGTAGTACTAGCGACGGCGTGGTATTGGAAGAACGAATTAAACCAAAGCCATCGGCATAGTCAATGCGTAGTCCATCAATCTTAGTTATTCTGCCATCAGTTGGCAGATCTGGACTGGATTTCAATTGTTGCATAATCGCAAAGTTTTCACCTTCTTCCAGGTTGATGCTTAACTCTGGCGTACACGGGCT
Source organism: Methyloprofundus sp. (assembly GCF_965251085.1). Lineage (NCBI taxonomy): Bacteria > Pseudomonadati > Pseudomonadota > Gammaproteobacteria > Methylococcales > Methylococcaceae > Methyloprofundus > Methyloprofundus sp. Next base: position 504,350 of record NZ_OZ252594.1, read on the forward strand.
ATCAGGAAACTCGGCAAAAATCATGGCACTGCTACGCGACTCTTCCGCGAGTATTTCTATCAACCGTGCCGCTGAATATAAACCGTCATCGAAACCGAACCAGCGATCATTAAAAAACAGATGGCCACTCATTTCACCTGCAAAGGTGGCTCCTGTTTCTTTAAGTTTGGCTTTCATAAGCGAATGCCCTGTTTTCCATATCGTAGGGGTGCCGCCATTGCGTATGATTTGCGCAGGTAAATTTCGGCTACACTTTACATCATACCTAAATCCTGCAAGCATTATACATAATAATCCACAAAACTCCTTATTAAACAATGATATAATATCATTTTCCTGATTTCACTATCTCATTGTTTTAATGAAGCCCTCTAAAGTATCAAAATCCTCATCTCACGTAAGAAACCGTACCCGAACGGTAAAAATGACATCTACAGCACATGGATTGACAAGCCAGGCGGGACTGATTCCCGTCGTGAAATATTTAGACAGGATAGGTTTTGAAAAAACCGTAAAACAAAGCGTTCCACATCGGCGGGGTGAAAATGCAGACCATCACTTATCTGATGTGGTTCTATTGACGTTGGTTGGCATGATGGGGGGAGCAACATCAATGGCAAAGGTGACGACCGTATGGGCAGATAGCGTACTGCGCAAAGTAGCTGGCTGGATAAAGATTCCTGTTGAAACCACAATTTTACGGATCTTTAAAGAAGTAAGTGATAGGCAGATAAGCCAGTTTGAAACGCTCACGCATACTTTGCGTGGTCAACACTGGCGGCGATTGCTTCGTTCCGGAAAATCGAAAACTGGCATACAATCCGTCCAGTGGGTCGATGTCGATTCAACTGTGGACACCGTTTGTGGTCGACAAGAAGGAAGTGCCAAAGGCTTCAACCCCAAAAAGAAAGGTGCCCGTTCATACCATCCACAACTCGCTTTTCTAGCGGAAACAAAAGAAATTTTACAAGCCTGGTTCCGGACAGGCAATGCCTTTACAAGCAATGGTGTTGTAGAATTTACCAAACAGTTACTTGCACACTTGCCCAATCGGATGCGCATTATTTTTCGCGGTGACAGTGGTTATTTTGTCGGTGATTTGCTTGAATTTCTCGATACCAGAGGGCATGGGTATCTAATAAAGGTTAAACTTAAGAATTTGAACGCATTGCTGGCCAAACAGGCCTGGACAGCCATACAAGGCCGACCCGGTTGGGAGCAGAGCGAGTTTCAATATCGTTGTGGTGGCTGGTCTCGCTCTCGTCAGTTTGTCGCGGTCAGGATAAAGCAACCTAAACAAGTGACAGGACCTCAGTCCGAGCTTTGGGATACGGCAGAATATGACTATTTTTGTTATGTAACAACTGAACCTCTATCGCCTTGGCAAACACATAAGAAGTATGGTGAACGAGCGACGTGCGAAACATGGATTGAAGAAGCAAAATCACAAATGGGTTTAGGTAAAATCAGAACGAATCAATTTCTGGCTAATGCCGCATTATTTCATTGCGCCGTTCTTGCCTACAATACCGTGCGCTGGATGGCTCAATTGAGTGGCAACAAAACGTTGTGCCAATGGGAGCCGGATACACTTCGTACTTATCTGATTCGGGTGGCTGGAAAATTACTCACAGGCAATAATCAGCTGAGAGTCAGAACACCTGCAGATCCGCTCTATCCACAGGAATGGGATGATTGGGTTAAGGTGGGGTTACTCGCTTAACATTAACCGAAGTTAAGTCACTTTGATTAAAAGGTCATGGCACGTTGGCAGGGTGTTTATTGCCTTGGGCTCGGGGGATATCCATACGATACAAAAAATTTCCTCTATTTATGATTTAAATCTGGATATTTTGATCGGTTGGACAAAGAGGGCTGGCAAAGCGGCAGTAAAAACCTAATAACCACTTAGCTAGACAGGTTAATGAGAGTCAAAATATGGGCTTGCAGGATTTAGGTCATAGATAATTTCGGCACCGGGTTTTTTAGCCAGAATATATTTGCTAAATAACATCATTTGCCGATCCGGCCAGATGATATTGCCATGGGAATCAATCACGCCTAAACGGTCACCGTCGCCGTCAAAGGCAAGGCCTACATCTGCCTGGTGCTCTTCCACCGCAGCAATCAAGTCGAGCAGGTTTTTGGGTTTGCTTGGATCGGGGTGATGATTTGGGAAGGTGCCATCAATATTACAATATAATTCGATCACTTCGCAGCCCAGTGTTCTTAGTAACACGGGAGCTAGTTCACCGGCTACGCCATTGCCAGCATCGACAACGACTTTCATCGGCCGGGCAATGCGAATGTCTTCAGTAATAACCCCGATATATTCACTGGTAAACATGCTATTTTCAGTTAATTTTCCGGGTGAATTGTCATGCAGATTGCCGCTATCTATACGGTTTTTCAGGTTTTGAATGGCTTCGCCTGAGAGAGTTTCACCCTCTAAGACTATCTTTAAACCATTATAATCAGCTGGATTATGGCTACCGGTTAGCATCACCCCTGAATGACTGTCATGGTGATGTGCGACAAAATATAACACGGGTGTGGGAACGGTACCTATGTCAAGAATATTAGTTCCAGTAGATAAAATACCCTCTGCGAGAACTTTACTTAAATCGGGGCTAGATAGCCGGCCATCTTTTGCGGTAACAATCGTTTTGATGCCTTTATCAAAAGCTTCACTACCCAAGGCTCGACCGATGTCGTATACAATATCATTGGTGAGCGTTTTATCAACAATGCCTCGTATATCATAAGCCCGAAAAATAACATCAGTCGGGCTAGTTTTCTTTGCTAGCGTTTTTATTGGTTTATCTCGCGAGGGTAAAGAGCTCAATGTGGGTTCAATTTTAGCCTCATTACTGCTTGGTTTTTTGCTGAATGCCGGCAATGCTATAATATCTTTAACTTCTTCACTCTCAACATCCTTTACCTCAATACCTGCAACTTGAGTACTAAGAAAAGGAGTGTCATCTATGCTAATTAGCTCATTATTATTGATAACTTTCTTTTCACGTTTAAATTGAATAATAGAAGAAATATAGTTATTCATGACTTGCAACTTAACTGGGTAGTTCCCATCAGCGTTGCCTACCATTAAATCTTTAGTGACTTTTAATAGAGAGTTTTGATCGTGCACTAATAAGGCATGCAATTTACGAAAACCTATATAGCATGCTAAGCCTGAAAGAATAATGGCAAACAGCACCATTGCAAAAATTTGATATAGCAGTGTTAAATTGATGCTGTCTTGATACCAATATGAGACAGTCCAGGCAGTATCTTTGACCTTAAGTGAAGCATTATTACCCGTTGATTTTATCTCGGCTTTACCTTGAGAAAACAACACGAAATTGGCCTGTTTCAATTCGATAAAGACAGGCTCGCCTTTGAATACATTAAAGCTTTGCTGTAGATCCTGAAAATCAACACTGGCCAATATAACGGCAATGACCTGACCATCTTGCAAGATACCTTGAGTGATGGCGAGGTGGCGATGTTCGCTACCTTGCTCACCTTGAATTAAAGGCAGTTGCGGCTGCTGAAACGTGTTTTTTACCAAATCCAGATCGGCATAGCCCATATGTGGAATGATAGCGTCATCTGGTTTAGTGTCGTCAGGCAATAGCAACCTGAAAGCCAGGGCATCTGGTAAATAAACGCTCATCAGTTGCACTAGCGCTTTTGCGCGGGGTAAATCGGCTTGTTGCAGGGCTTCTATCAGCTCAGGTGATTGAGCTATATTAGCCAGAGATTGGCATAATAATTGGGTGCGTGTGGAAATACTTTGTGAAATTCCTTTGGTCAGACCCACCACAGCTTCATGTTTTATTTTATTATCATTCGCTTGCGACAGATAGAAAATACCTGATGCTGTGAGTGTCATTGTAAGAATGATGACGATGGTAATAGAAGAAAAAATACGTCCCATATTAATTCCTGTTGTTTATACCTTACCTAAATTTTTCATATTCACAAGGGTCTAATGGCGACCTGTATGCCCAAAGCCTCCTACGCCTCGCTCTGTTTTTTCGAACTCGGGTACTATTTCAAAATCTGCCTGAACGACAGGAACAAAGACCATTTGGGCTATACGTTCTGCAACCTTGACCGTAAAAGCTTGTTGCCCTCTATTCCAGCATGAAACAAAAATCTGCCCTTGATAATCGGAGTCAATCAAACCCACCAGGTTACCCAGTACAATGCCATGCTTATGGCCCAAGCCAGAGCGTGGTAATAACATAGCTGCCAGTTGAGGCTCATTAATATGTATAGCAATACCCGTGGGGATAAGGGTAGTTTCACCAGGTTGTAACTCAACATCAGCATCCAGACAGGCACGTAAATCAATTCCTGCAGAGCCATTTGTTGCATAGGCGGGCATAGCAATCTCCTTGCCCAAACGTGGATCTAATATTTTAAGTTGTATTTTAGGCATGTAATCTCTGTGCAATTAAAGTCAATAATTGTGTAGCTAGTTGTGTTTTATCGGTCATGGCGAAAGTTTGCTGACCCTTTTGCCAATACACTTGTAGCGCATTGACTTCGGAATCAAAGCCTCCTTCACTTTGACCCACCTGGTTAGCCGCTATCATATCCAGATTTTTACGCACTAATTTATCCTGAGCGTATTGTTCAAGGTTCTGAGTTTCTGCAGCAAAACCAACTGTAAACGGCCGACTATCTAAACGGGCAACACTCGCGACTATATCTTTAGTTTTAACTAATTTTAGCTCAGTTTGTGTATTTTGTTTTTTGATTTTTTCGGTATGGATATGCGCAGGTGTGTAGTCCGCAACTGCAGCAGCTGCGATCATAATATCTTGCGCTGATATATGCTGCATCACTGCAGTATACATTTCGGCCGCGCTCTCCACTAAAACAAGATTGATTTCTCTTGGGGCTGATAAAGCTACCGGGCCACTGATTAAGGTAACGGAGGCACCCATTTTTTGCGCTTGTTCAGCTAATGCATAACCCATCTTACCTGAGCTTCGGTTGGTAATATAGCGTACAGGATCTAGTTGTTCTCGAGTTGGGCCCGCAGTAATCAATACCTTTTTGCCCTGTAATAACTCTGGAGTTTTATGTTTATCAATATACTGCACGATAGCTTCTGGTTCACTCATGCGCCCTGGGCCTGTATCTCCACAAGCCTGAATGCCCTGGTCAGGGCCAATAATGCTTATGCCGTGCTCGGTTAAACGCTGAATATTTTCCTGCGTAGCAGCTTTATACCACATAGCCTGATTCATTGCGGGAGCCATAAAAACCGGACACGTAACAGCAAGGTATAAGGTACTTAATAAATCATCGGCCAGCCCGTAGCTGAACTTAGCAAGACTGTTTGCGGTCGCTGGTGCAACCAAAAAGATATCAGCCCAGCGTGCCAGATTGATATGCCCCATGGCATTTTCCTGTTCTGTATTGAGTAATTGCGTGTGTACAGGATGCGCTGAAAGAGCCTGGAATGTCAGTGGGCTGATAAACTGAGTCGCTGCCTCGGTCATCACTACCCTAACATCATAGCCACGTTTAGTTAGTAACCTGACTAACTCGGCTGATTTATAAGCAGCAATACCACCACAAATACCTAAAAGTATACGGGTCAATGAATAATCCTTTTTATTCTAGAAAGATCAGTTGAGCGCGAATCTATAGCTTGTGCTAGAAAACGTGAGCAACTAATTTTTCTAGGTTTATTATTTGGAGCTAGTATTATCCTAAAAACATCTGTTGAAGGCTATATATTATGGTAAGAGTTCGACTTTTCTTCTATGCTTTAACCTAGAAACCGCAGTTGAGCAGGGATTTTGTGGAAAATCTGAGTGCGAAAGACCAGGCACCGCTAGCAGGCAATGGCGTAGCCCTTGGCAATAGCTGTAACGCAGTATTTCGCGCTCAGATTTATTCACAAAACCGTGAAGCGGAGTCTGTTCACACTGCAGGTGATAATTTGTTACGGTTATTATGTTTTATATTCAAATGCTTAGAGTTTTTGTTAGCGTTCAACTGCGGTTTTTAGGTTTAACCAATTTCATAATGATAAAGGAACGACAGCATGGGGATTAAAGACTGGCCTGCTGACCAGCAGCCGAGAGAAAAGTTACTGGCTCGTGGCGCTGCTGCATTGACCGATGCGGAACTATTAGCTATTTTTTTACGCACAGGTAGCCCGGGGAAATCAGCTGTTGATTTAGCACAGGATTTATTGTTCGAGTTTGCATCCTTACGCGCTCTAATGCAGGCAGACTGTGCAAGGTTTACGCAGGCTAAAGGGTTGGGCAATGCTAAATATGCGCAACTACAGGCGGTATTGGAGATGGCACGCAGACATACTTTTGAAGAACTGGATCGGGGTGATGTATTAACTAGTCCAGAAGCAACGCGCGCCTACCTGAGTAATCAATTAAGGCATTATCCACATGAAGTTTTCGCCTGCTTATTTTTAGATAATCAGCACCATATTCTAAAATTTGAAGAACTATTTCGAGGCACTATTGATGGAGCCAGTGTCTACCCCAGAGAGGTAGTAAAAAAGGCGCTGGAGCATAATGCTGCGGCAGTTATCTTTGCGCATAATCATCCGTCAGGAATTTCCGAACCTAGTCAGGCCGATAAAATGATTACCGAAAAACTTAAAGATGCGCTAGCTTTGCTGGATATTCGCGTGCTGGATCATTTTATTATAGGAGATGGCAGCCCTTATTCATTTGCCGAGCATGGGTTGTTGTAAGGTTTGAAATGTCACTTTTACCATGAAGGGCATGAAGGACTTGAAGATAGTAGCTTAGGAACGCGCACGGAATAAGTTGAGCATCTGGCGCAGGATTTTTATTCGTATTCAAGACGTAGAAACAGGCGCATAGCCAGCTACGTAACAGTTTCTACAACGCAGAAAACGGATAAAAAGACAAGTCAGTTGCTTAAGTTATTTCGTGCGCGTTCCTTACTTACTCCAATGATTGATATATACTTCGCGCGGTCACGGATGCGGATTTCTAGCGGCTGAGTTTTTGCCGATAGCTACGTTGCTGAAACCGTTACGTAGCTAGCTATGGGAGCGGCCGACAAGGCTGCAAATCTTGGAGGGTGAAAGTCCTTTCACCGTCAGTTGCCCGATAACGGACGGTTAGTATATCCCCTGTTCAGCGTAGTAAGTACCCATGCAAAATTAATTTAACCTTTTATGCAAACTCTACTTTGTAATTCTTTCCAATATTAGACAGCACCTTAAATAATTCTTCCTGAAGAGAGGCATAGGATTCATAAGCTGAAAAAGGAAGCCATTCGTATTTTATTTTACGCCATATAATCTCGATAATATTTAACTCGGGTGAGTATGGCGGTATACGGTAAATGGATAGGTTTTTTTCTTTCCACCTTTCAAGGTTTTCATTAAATTCATTACTCGTATGAGTCGATGCATTATCAATAATAAGAGTTGTTGGTTTTTTAATCTGTTTAGCAAATTCATCAATACAAGCCACAACAACCGAAGTGTTTACACTCCCTTCAAAAACAAAAGAATCAAACCTGCAATCTCTGTTAACAAAACCTAATACATTAAGACGCTTGCTGTTTGAGCTTGGTATTTCAATCGTCTCACCTGACTGTTGCCAAGCATAAGGAACACAGGGTTCTAGTGTAAACCCCGACTCATCAAAGTAGCACAAATCAAGTTCATTCTCTTTATGTTGTTGTATTAATTCTTTTATTTCATCGGTTGCCAAATCAAATTTATCTTGATTACGCTTTATCCTTAAGGATTTTCTAACTCGTTTCCAAACAAGATCAGCTTGTTTACAAATACGTTTTATAGTATCAATGCTAACTGAAATGCCTAGATCTTCTTCAAATTTTGCTAGTACTGATTTTAATGATCTAGGAGATTTTTCAACTCTCTGGACTAAGCTTATTTGTTGTTTTTCAGTTAAAATACCTCGCCGTCCTCTTCCCTGACAGTCAACCAATCCATCGATTCCATTCTTTTCCCAGTTAGAAAACCAAGTGGAAACAGTTTGGCGGCATACGTTATAAATAGAACAAATCATGGGAACAGAATGCTCTTTGAAACTTAATAAAATAGCATGAGCTCGACTTCTACTTAAATGAAGTGGATGGTTTTTATGCATCACATTTAAAGCAGTAATTTCTTCTGGGAGTAGGTGTTTTATATAGAGCACAAACATTTAGAGTCAGCAAAATAATTGTTTATTATGACACCTTTTTTCGTTAAATTAATTTTGCGTAAGTACTTAACAGACTGAAATATGCGGGGAAGTAAAAGCCCTGACTGCCTGGAGTTGAGAAATTCTGCGGTAGGAGCAATTTGGGGGGCGAGCAAATCTGCGGGCTGGAACATTAGAGAATGACTGCAGCCTCGAAAACTACGCCACACAGAAGTTGCAGTGTGGGTTATTGCCAAGCGCCGACCAGTTCATAGCGCTGGGAAGGCCGTTGTCTTGTGGGAAGAAACGGGTAAATGCACCATGAGAGCAGCCGGGGTAGGGGTCCTTGCACGCAGAGAAAGGTTTGTAGAGATAACGTTGGGAAGATCCTACTTCCAGCAGGGGTTGGCAGCAACCTGCAAAGACCTTATGTTCAAGGTTAATTCCGTAGGCATAAGGAGGATTTAGGATTGTCGCATGAGTTCGTATGAGCGATGAAGGCAGGGTAAGGGAGATGGAAAGAAATAATCATCCAAACGAAGTAAGCTTGTGTCTCAATAATTTATAATAATGAATTCTGAATTTATTCTCACACTAGGCAGATAAGCTTGTTGATATTAACAGATAGCATTATAGGTTGGATTATAAATACAGCCCATCGTTTAAAAGGCTCGGTACGTCGTATATTCATGGCTGAAACGGTGGAGCTACTAGGCTCAGGTGGTGCAAGTATTGCTGAAGAAAAACTAGGATGGAATAGAGGCACTATCCGAAAAGGACAATATGAACTTGAAACTCAGCCCATAGAAGATAATTTTTCAGCGAGAGGGCGTAATAAAAGTGAAGAGCATTTTCCTCATCTACTTGATGACATAAAAAAAATTGCTGAACCGGAGTGTCAAACGGATCCCTCTTTTAATTCCTGTCGATTATATACCCGGCTAACGGCTAAAGAAGTTAGAAAACGTTTACTGGAGATTGATTATTACGATGAAAAAACATTACCTTGCTCAAAAACTATCAATACAAAATTAAATGACCTGAGTTACCATCCAAAAAAGGTACAAAAAACAAAGCCTCATAAGAAAATCAAGGAAACGGATGCAATTTTTGAACAAGTTCATTCAGTCAATGGAATGGCAGATATCAACCCAAAAGAGATTCGTATATCAATTGATGCCAAAGCAAGAATGAATATAGGAAATTTTTCACGGGGAGGACGAAATCGGGTTTTAACAAAAGCAGAGGATCATGATTTAGATGTTAAGGAAAAGTTAACTCCTTTTGGTTTTTATCTGCCTGAACATGATGATTTTTTCCTTTTCTTTACAGCAGGCTATGCCAGCAGTGATTTCATCGTTGACCGATTGGAAGAAATTTGGCCAGAAATTCAAGAAAAATATGGAGTAGATATTCTGACAATTAACGCTGACAATGGTATGGAGAACAGTAGCTCCAGAACTCAGTTTATAAAAAGGCTTGTGGAGTTTGCTGAAAAAAGCAACATAAAGATAAAACTGGCCTACTACCCTCCTTATCATAGTAAATATAACCCAATTGAACGAGTATGGGGAGCCTATGAAAATCATATTAGTGGCGACATAATGGATACAGTTGAAACAACTTTAAAATTTGCCAAAAGTATGACCTACAATGGCAAAGCACCTATTGTTAAATTAACAGAAAAAATATATGAAACAGGAGTAAAGGTAGGTAAAAAAGCAATGAAGACGTATTATCAGTTTGTTGACCGAATGCCATCGTTGGAGAAATGGTTTTTGACCATTTCTCCTGGTTGTTCTGGATGATTATTTCTTTCCATCTCCCTAACTCCTGCTGACGGGGTGCTGGATGCCTCGGTGTGAAAGGTAACGCCTTGAACATGCAAAGGGACTCTGGGCGCTTGATAGCCTCTTGAGTACTCGGACAATGTAAGGTCGAGGAACATATTAGAGGTAACCTTGGAAGTAAATTAAGGAGCAGAGGGGTGTATGTGAGTCAACACTTAAGCTTCATGCTCTTTGGGAAGGCGACTGAAGGTATTAATCAAGGTCAGAACCGGACTCGGGAAAACCGACCGTCCGGGATCGTAGGCAATGTCATTCACTTAAATACAAAAATAACAAAAAAAAATAAAGTGATTAAAACTCATAAGCTTAAGCAACACTTTCCTCAGTTACTTTTTGCCTTGACTATATCCATCTAATCTGCCAACATAAGCATGGATAATTTAATTTTTGCAGGCAGGCAACATAATGACAACAGCTATTACCCAACCCCTTACACTTTCTGCTCGTTATTTTTCTAAAAAAGAACTCGCCTACGTTCAGCAAACCGTTAACACGTTCCCCAACTTAAGCCTGACCGAACTTGCCGAAACGCTATGCGAACATTTGCACTGGGTCACGGCAAAAAAACGCAATAAAATTAATGCCTGCCTAAGCGCCTTAGCTAAGCTGGAAAAATTGGGCTATATCAGCTTACCGGTAAAACGCGTTCAAAAGAAACGCGAATCAAAACCGATCATCTGGACATCACAATCGGTTCCTGGTGTACCTATTGAATGTGAGCTCAGTTCCTTGGGGCCTATAGAATTAGAGGTTGTCACAGATAAGGCGGATGTCGCGCTTTGGAATGAGCTCGTTGATCGGCATCATTACCTGGGTTATCGTCATCCTATCGGTGCGGCCTTAAAATACTTTATCATCTCCAATACACCGACACGACAAATCCTGGGTTGCCTGCAGTTTTCAGCCTCTGTCTGGCACCTGGCTGACCGTGATCACTGGATTGGCTGGCAAACGAAAGATAGGGAGCAACGCTTAAACCTGATCATTAATAACACCCGTTTTTTGATTTTACCCTGGGTCAAAGTCAAAAATTTAGCCAGTCACGCCTTATCTATCGTGACTCGTCAAATTGCAGATGATTGGGATAAAACGCACGCTTACCGCCCCGTCTTGATTGAAACCTTTGTGGACACCACGCAATACCACGGCACCTGTTATCTCGCTGCTAATTGGTCACATATCGGCGAAACCAGTGGCAAAGACTGGCAAAAGGCGACGGATAATAAAGAGGGCACCATTAAGAAGTTGTTTGTTTTTCCGCTTAATCCACACTTTAGAGCCGTATTGAAAAATGAACCTGTCAGCCAAAAAAAATCGATCATTGATGACGACTTTTTAAACTTATGGGGCAAGGTTGTCAATATCATCTCTGAGGTGGCTCTTGCCTACGATGCCACCTGGCAAAAACGCAAACGGGTGATAGACTCATTATTACTGGTTTTTCTTATTTTTCGCCTGGTTTTTTCAAAAAACACACAGAGCTATGGCACCACCATTACCGAATTCTGGCACAATTGCCATCGGATGAAGTTTCCCTTGCCCCAAAAACAAGCCATTTCAGCCTCATCCTTTACCGAGGCACGTAAAAAACTGAATGAATCCATTTTTATCGAGTTGAACCAGCGCATTATCCAGGCCTGTCCTGAGAAAACATCAGAACGCTGGTTGGGACATCGCCTGTTTGGAGTGGATGGTAGCAAGATCAATCTGCCCCGAGAATTAATCAAAGCAGGTTATGCCACACCACAACAAAACAGCCATTACCCACAAGGCCTGCTCAGTTGCTGCTATCAACTTAAATCAAAAATCCCCTATGATTTTGATCTGGTCAGTCATGGCAATGAACGCAAGTGTGCTTTGGCGCATTTACAAACACTAGAGCCAAATGACGTTTGCGTCTATGATCGCGGTTATTTTTCTTACGCCTCTTTATCCCAGCACATTCAAGCGGGCGTACACCCTGTTTTTAGAATGAAGAGACACGCAGGAAAAGCGATTGATGAATTTATCGACAGTGATAAAACGGATGAGATCATTACCCTGATGCCAACAAAAGCGCGCCAGAGAGAGATCAAAAAAGAATTTCCTCAGATGATCTTTGTACCGCTAAAGATACGTCTCATCAAATATGTCATTGATGGCACGAGTTACTGTATTGGCACCACGCTAATGGATAAGCAATACACCATTGATTCGTTGAAATCGGTCTATCATGATCGCTGGGGCATTGAGGAGCTTTATAAAGTGAGTAAAAACCTGATTGAGGTTGATGATTTTCATGGGCGCAGTGAGCGCACGGTCAAACAAGAACTGTACGCTCACTTTGTGTTGATCACCATGAGTCGACTCTGCGCGAGTGCCTCTGAGTATTTACTGGCGAGTTTGCTGAATCTTCCTGTCGATGAAGAATCAGAGGCAGAGCAAACCATTCAGGTGAACTTTAAAAATACATTAACGACCGTAGCCCGACATCTTGAGGAGATTTTGTATGCACCCAGTATATACATCAATCAAGTGATGACTGAGTTGGTTTGTTCAATTTCACGTTACTATCACAAGAAAAGGAAGGGGCGTCATTACGCAAGAGAATCGAAACAGTCAGCACAGCAATGGAATACGCGGAGAAATAGCGCTTGATTTTTTAACATAAGAATGTGGGTTGGGTTGAAGTTTATCTGATTCTTAACCGAATAGGAGTGTTTCTTAAACGAATGACATTGGGATCGTAGGGGGGGCTTGCGGAAACGTGATGTATGGTCAATGGCTATTTGCTACTAATCTGGAAACAGAGGATACCATGGATAAACTATTGGCCTAAGCCTGCGCGCGCCGTATTTCTACCCCGACCGCCTATTTCTACGCCCCCGTATCGAGTACGGGGCAGGCTTTGAAGACAAACAAAAATCCTACGCAATATGGGTGGGTTATTTATTGCGCGTTGCCTAGGTCGTCAGGGTCTGCGACAATCTGTCACATTATATTTTTGAAATGTTCTGTTATTATTAAGTTAACTCTTGAGAATTAATTTTCTTTCCAAACAAGAGTCATTTGACAATTTTTACGCCTGGTATTTGCTTGCCGGGCGTTTTTTTTGCCTGACGGTTTGGTTGCGAAGTTCCGGTTAATTTGCTTGTCTTTATATTAGAAGGGAAATGCTTTTAGCCTGGCAAAATCGGTTGAACGCGGATTTATAGTGCAAGTTATTGATTTATTATAATACTTTAAAAAAATATTAGCTTCACCCATAGGTTAAGTAGGTATTTTTTTGAAGTGCTTGGAATCAAGAGCTTGTGCTAGAAATTGTGGGCAACTGATTTTTTTAGGATTCTTTAGATGCGACAAACTGTCGCGCGACAATATGCCACATTTTCAGCGAGGCTTAATATGGATAGAATAGCTGCAACTCTTAAATAAACGAATCTTACCTCCCTATGATTTTGTCGAGTTTTTAATGCATTTAACTACCAAACTAGTTAAGTGCATTTTTTTTGCCTATTGCATTCTGCGTGATTTGTCTAGGGTATTGATTGACTTTACATTACTACACGGTAAAATTATGGGTTGTTCGATACATGCCAGGAAGGCTAATCTAATACTATACTTCTCGCTATAAGAGCCTATTTTTAGCTATGCGAAGTATAAGTATCTTAAATAATATAATTTTATAAAAGTAGGAAGCTATTTAATGAGCCATACCTTATATGAAGCAAATACGCAGCGTGTACATCGTTGTGAATTAGCCGTGCCAGGATCAAATCCAGAAATGTTTGAGAAAGCATTGAAAAGTGGCGTGGATGTCATTTTTCTAGATCTGGAAGATGCCGTAGCACCTGATGATAAATTGCAAGCACGTCAAAATGTTATTCAAGCCATCAATGAACTGGACTGGGCTGGACATGGCATTACTGTTTCCATACGCATAAATGGTCTGGATACTCAGTATATGGTGCGTGATGTTGTTGATTTAGTCGAGCAATGCGGGGAAAAAATAGACACCTTACTTATTCCAAAGGTAGGTGTGTATAGTGATGTCTACATGGTCGAGTCTATGCTAAATCAGCTAGAAATGCAGCAAGGCATGACTAAAAAAATTGGCATTGAATGCTTGATTGAAACAGCACTTGGTATGGCCAATGTTGAAGATATAGCTAAGCAAGGTGCGATTGGTGGTCGTCTGGAAGCTCTGCATTTTGGGGTTGCTGATTATGCAGCTTCGAATCGTGCCAGAACAACGAATATCGGTGGCTTAAATCCAGATTATCCAGGTGATCAATGGCATTTTGCTATTAGTCGTATGACGGTTGCTTGTCGTGCTTATGGCTTACGTGCGATAGATGGTCCTTTTGGCGATTTTAAAGACCCTGAAGGCTTTAAAGATGCAGCGAGAAGAGCAGCAGCTTTGGGTTGTGAAGGGAAATGGGCTATTCATCCATCGCAAATTGCTTTGGCAAATGAAGTTTTTACGCCACCTGCATCCGAAGTAGAAAAGGCTAGGCGTATATTGGCGGCTTTAAAAGAAGCAGCCGCACAAGGTAGAGGTGCTGCGGCTTTAGACGGTCGTTTAATCGATGCGGCGTCAGAAAAAATGGCAAATAATGTGGTGAGTACTGCGCTTGCTATTGCTGCAAAAGCTTAAAATAAATAGAATTTGAAAAAGGTCGCTTTTGCGGCCTTTTTTTGTTGAATAATGAAATAGTTTTTAAAGAGGATGCGATGGATATTCATGAGTATCAAGCGAAGGAAATATTAGCAGGCTATGGGGTAAAAATTGCTGAAGGTGGGCTTGCTTACAGCCCTGAAGATGCAGTGCAACGTGCCCGTGAAATTGGCGGCAATGTCTGGGCTGTTAAGGCACAAATCCATTCGGGTGCTCGGGGTAAAGCAGGCGGTGTAAAAATCTGTTTTAGTCATGAAGAAGTAGAGGCCGCTGCTGATGGCATGCTGGGAAAGCGCATGGTAACGCATCAGACAGGTCCTGCGGGCAAAGTTTGTTCGCGTTTATATATAGAGGCGGGTACGGATATAGCTAAAGAGCTGTATTTTAGTTTTCTGGTCGATCGGGCACACGAGCGTATTGTCATGGTTGGTTCAGCGCAAGGCGGGATGGAAATTGAAGATCTAGCTGAGAACAATCCAGAGGCGATTAAGAAAATTCATATTGATCCGGCTGTTGGTTTATTAGACTTTCAGGCACGTAAAATGGCTTTTTCACTAGGCCTGGAGGCCTCGCAAATTAGTCATGCTGTGAAATTTATCACCGGTTGCTATCGTGCTGTGCGTGAGTTAGACGGTAATATGCTGGAAATTAACCCGCTGGTGGTCACTAAAAGTGGCGAGTTAATCGCGTTAGATGCAAAAATGGGCTTTGATGATAATGCTCTGTTTCGTCGCCAGAAAGTATCAGAATTACGCGATAAAACTCAGGAAGATGCGCGTGAAATGGCCGCTGCTGACCGTGGCTTAAGCTATGTGGGTCTGGATGGTGATATAGGTTGCATGATTAATGGTGCAGGCTTGGCTATGGCAACTATGGATATGATTAAACTAGCCGGTGGTGAGCCGGCTAACTTTCTGGATGTGGGCGGTGGTGCTTCTCCGGAGCGAACTGAAAAGGCCTTTCGTCTAGTGCTGGCTGATGAGGGTGTTAAAGCCATGCTGGTAAATATCTTTGCCGGTATTAACCGTTGTGATTGGATAGCTGAAGGGGTGGTGCATGCGGTTAAAAAAATCGACATGCAGATTCCTTTAATTGTACGCTTGTCAGGAACTAACGTGGAAGAAGGGCGTAAAATCATTGCCGACAGTGGCTTGCCGATTATTACTGCAACGACTTTAGCGGAAGCCGCTGAAAAAGCAGTACAGGCACGTAATGAGCAAGTAGCAAAAGAAGGAGCGGCATAATGGCGATTTTAATTAATAAACAAACGCGCATGATTGTGCAGGGCTTTACCGGTAAAATCGGTAGTTTCCATGCGCAAGATATGATCAATTACGGCTCTCATGTGGTGGGTGGAATTACCCCGGGTAAAGGTGGCCAAATACACTTGGACCGCCCCGTGTTTAACACCGTTAGAGAGTCGGTTGAACAAGTGGGTGCTGAAGCTAGTATTATTTTTGTGCCGCCGGCCTTTGCAGCAGACTCCATTATGGAAGCGGCGGATGCGGGGATTAAATATTGTGTGGCGGTTACTGATGGTATCCCTACCCAGGATATGATGAAGGTTAAACAATATTTGCGTAAATTTCCTCTAGAAGAGCGCATGATTTTGACCGGGCCAAACTGTGCAGGTACTATAAGCCCAGGACAGGCTATGCTAGGTATTATGCCGGGGCATATTTATAAGCAAGGTGTTGTAGGTGTTGTAGGCCGTTCAGGAACATTGGGTTATGAAGCCGCAGATCAAATGAAAGAGCTGGGTATCGGTATTTCAACTTCAGTTGGTATTGGTGGCGACCCCATTAATGGAAGCTCGCATCGAGATATTTTTGCAAAGTTTGAACAAGACGATGATACCAAAGTGGTATTGATGATTGGTGAAATCGGTGGTTCTCAGGAAGTTGAGGCAGGCGTGTTTGCCAACGAGCAGATGGGTAAGCCTGTGGTTGCTTATATTGCCGGTTTGACAGCTCCGAAAGGTCGTCGAATGGGGCATGCTGGTGCAATCATCTCTGAGGCTGGAGAGGGTGCAGCAGAAAAAGTAGAAATGTTGCAGGATCTAGGTGTAACGATAGCTCCAAATCCATCTTCTATGGGCGAAACAATTGCAAAAGTGTTAGCAAAATTGTAAAAATATTTTTATGTTTTAGCATAATCCTAGAAAAATCAGTTGCTCACGGCTTCTAGCGCAAGCTATTGATTCCACAGCACTTACAAAAAATACCCGATTAACCTACGGGTGAATCTAAGATTTTTTGAAAGCACTGTGAAGCCAATGTCTTACACTATAATTCCGCGCCCAACTGATTTTTCTAGGATAATTAGCCGCATCTTGCGTTAAACCTAGAAACCGCGCTCAACTGATTTTTCTAGGTTAAAGTAAGTTGCGGCTTTTTTATTTATACTTCACGCGGTGACGGTTGCGGATTTTATAGCGAGTCGGTTTTTGTTGAGAGCAAGGCGCTGAAACAGGCGCATAGCTAGCTACGCAACTGTTTCAGTAACGCAGCTATCGGCAAAAAACGGCCGCTAGAAAACCGCAACCGTGGCCGTGCGAAGTATAAGCTAATGATTATGGTTCGCACGTTTGTGGATATGTAGCATAAGTGAGGGTTAATGCGTAATATCAGGCTTCTTTCCGTCATGGATCGCATGATGATGAGTGATTTACTGAAAACTATTTTTTCAGTGTTGATCGTTCTAGTCGTCATCATAGTTAGTAGAAATTTTATCAAGATACTTAAAATGGCTGTTGATGGACTTATTTCAACGGAAGCTATTGTGAGTATTCTGGGTTTGAAAATTGTACTGGCGAGTGCAAACTTTATGGTGCCAGCCGTATTTGTCAGTGTGCTCATGGTCTTGGGTAGAATGTACAGGGACCAGGAAATGTCTGCTTTGTCTTCTGCAGGAGCTGGGGTAGGAAGGCTATATATTGCCGTGTTTAAAACCATTATTCCGGTGGTATTTATTGCGGCCTGGATGTCCTTATATGTATCTCCATGGGCCGCTAGTAAGGTTGAGAAAATCATCTTTGAAGAAAAACAGAATATAGGTGTACGCGCAATAGCTGAAGGCAGGTTCAGTGAATACAATAAGGGAAACCTAATCTTTTATGTGGAGAAAATAAGCGCAGATAATGTCATGCATGGTGTTTTTGTACAGAATAAACGTGCCAATGAAGTAGGTATCGTGACTGCAGAGAAAGCTGAAGTGCGCGCAATCAATAATGACTTATATATCGTATTTATCAATGGTGAGCGGGTTCAGGGTAATGCAGGTGAAGTGGACTTTGTTTTGGAAACCTTTGGCGAATATGCCATGCGTCTGGAAAGTAGTACAGGCATTCAGGTAAACCCTATAAGCGGGATAGACACCAGGCGCTTGTTAGAGACTCAGGAGCTGGATGAATTGAGTGAATTGCATCATCGTTTGTCGGTGCCTTTTAGTCTTATTGTACTTGCCATTATGGCAGTGCCATTAGCGCAAGTCAGCCCGCGCAGTGGCGTGTATGGCAATCTGGTGGCAGCATTTTTAATCTACTTTAGTTTTGCCAATTTTGAGAAAGTCAGCAGTAGCTGGATGGTGAAGGGTGAAATTTCAGTGTGGCTGGGGTTTTGGGCCGTGTATTTTCTTGCTTTTGTTTTAATTGTGATTTTACTTGTCAGGCTATATGGTTTGTCCTGGGTCTTGTTGCAACTAAAAGGGAAGCAAGTATGAATGTGCTAGATCGCTATATTATTAAAGAAGTTTTAAAAGGCACATTTATAGCTTTAATAATGCTGTATGCCTTGTTTAACCTGTTTTCATTAAAGGATGAGTTAAGCAATCGTGGTGTTGGCGATTATGACTTAGAGCATATATTGATGTATCTGGGATTAATGATTCCGCATTACTTATATGAGTTAATGCCCTCGGCTGCTTTGTTAGGTAGTCTTTTTGTCCTGGGAAGTATGGCTAATCATCGTGAGCTAATGGCGATGAGGGTGTCGGGTGTTTCGATATTTGGTATTATTCGCTCTGTGATGTTTGCAGGCTTGATACTGGTGACTTTTTCTTTTCTTATCGGTGAATTTGTAGGACCCGAATCAGAGAAAAAGGCAAAAATTTTACGCAGTGTTGCAAAAACAAGGATGCCTGTTGCTAGAACAATACAAGGTTTATGGTTACGCGATGGTAATCAATTTATCTATATTCGGGATATTTATACCGAAGGAGATATGGCTAATATCTATATTTATGAGTTAGATGACGAGCGCCATTTGCAAAAACTCTCTTATGCTAAAAGAGGGCGTTATATAGATAAGGAGCGCTGGTTGTTGAGTGGGGTGCTAACGTCTGTAATTTCCGCTCAGGGCGTTAAACGAGCGCAAATGGATGAAACTATCTGGTCTTCGGTTATAGACCCGGGGGTGGTTGATGTAGTGGTGGTTGATCCTGAAAACATGTCTTTGAGTGATCTGTCAAAGTACATCGGTTTTTTGCAGGAAAACAAACAGGATTCTGCAAAATATGAATTAGCTTTTTGGGCGAGGTTGATAAATCCGTTTATTACCCTGGTGATGCTACTGGTTTCAGCGCCCTTTGTGGTGGGAGTGGGTCGTGGAATATCTTTAGGGCCGCGGATGATGCTGGGAATTTTAATTGGTATGAGCTTTAATATTATTGATAACGCAGTAGGGCAAATGGGTATAGTTTACGGTTTAAACCCTCTGTTTGTAGCGGTGTTGCCAAGTAGTATTATTTTACTGGGCGCGCTTTATGCGATAGGTCGGTTGCGTTAGGCTCAATAACAATAAGATATGACTTTGAGCTTAAATCATGCCAGGTTTTGCCGTCTTTTTGCCATACACGCCAGAAAAAACCTAAGCCGCATGCGAGCCATGAACAACTGGCTGTTAGAAAACGTATCAGTGCCTGTTTCCAGCTAATATCAGCTTGATGTTCGTTAACTAAGCGTAGTTTCCATGCACGTAGACCCAGTGTCTGTCCTCCATGCGTCCAGAACCAGCCATAAAATAGAAAGCAGGCACAGAGCAAGTAGAGGCGGAAAACGATAAAGCTGGACAGAATGCTTACGGTGCCGCCGTTAAGCGTGTGGAATATTGCTGTGGCAAACAGAAGCATGGCAATGACCAGAATAAGGTCATAAAAAAGGGCTGCAATATAACGAAAAAAACCTGGCTTTGCAGGGGATGTAGTTGCGCCAGGTTTACGAGATTTTTGTTTAGCCAATTAAGATTTGAAGATGGCTAGTTTCTGACCTAAGAATAAGCAGTAGGCGATTAAAATAGCAAACATGCCCAGAGCAAAGATAAAAGGTGGCTTATGGAAAAGCAGAATAAAAAGGTCAGATATTACGATAGCTGCTAGAAAAGGATGATCTAGTAAAGCGTTTAAAAGTTTATTAAGCATTGTTGCCCCTAATTTTAAACTCACTTTCATAAGGCTTGGGAGCATGAAGCGAGTGATAAAAGTTTATTTTTAAGATTAATTACGTATCAGCTGATGATTCTACTATATAATTTGTCATTATTGTAAAAATAATATCTCTAGCATATAGGGTTTTTTATTGAAATTAATCTATGCTTAGGGAGATGGAAAGAAATAATCATCCAAACGAAGTAAGCTTGTGTCTCAATAATTTATAATAATGAATTCTGAATTTATTCTCACACTAGGCAGATAAGCTTGTTGATATTAACAGATAGCATTATAGGTTGGATTATAAATACAGCCCATCGTTTAAAAGGCTCGGTACGTCGTATATTCATGGCTGAAACGGTGGAGCTACTAGGCTCAGGTGGTGCAAGTATTGCTGAAGAAAAACTAGGATGGAATAGAGGCACTATCCGAAAAGGACAATATGAACTTGAAACTCAGCCCATAGAAGATAATTTTTCAGCGAGAGGGCGTAATAAAAGTGAAGAGCATTTTCCTCATCTACTTGATGACATAAAAAAAATTGCTGAACCGGAGTGTCAAACGGATCCCTCTTTTAATTCCTGTCGATTATATACCCGGCTAACGGCTAAAGAAGTTAGAAAACGTTTACTGGAGATTGATTATTACGATGAAAAAACATTACCTTGCTCAAAAACTATCAATACAAAATTAAATGACCTGAGTTACCATCCAAAAAAGGTACAAAAAACAAAGCCTCATAAGAAAATCAAGGAAACGGATGCAATTTTTGAACAAGTTCATTCAGTCAATGGAATGGCAGATATCAACCCAAAAGAGATTCGTATATCAATTGATGCCAAAGCAAGAATGAATATAGGAAATTTTTCACGGGGAGGACGAAATCGGGTTTTAACAAAAGCAGAGGATCATGATTTAGATGTTAAGGAAAAGTTAACTCCTTTTGGTTTTTATCTGCCTGAACATGATGATTTTTTCCTTTTCTTTACAGCAGGCTATGCCAGCAGTGATTTCATCGTTGACCGATTGGAAGAAATTTGGCCAGAAATTCAAGAAAAATATGGAGTAGATATTCTGACAATTAACGCTGACAATGGTATGGAGAACAGTAGCTCCAGAACTCAGTTTATAAAAAGGCTTGTGGAGTTTGCTGAAAAAAGCAACATAAAGATAAAACTGGCCTACTACCCTCCTTATCATAGTAAATATAACCCAATTGAACGAGTATGGGGAGCCTATGAAAATCATATTAGTGGCGACATAATGGATACAGTTGAAACAACTTTAAAATTTGCCAAAAGTATGACCTACAATGGCAAAGCACCTATTGTTAAATTAACAGAAAAAATATATGAAACAGGAGTAAAGGTAGGTAAAAAAGCAATGAAGACGTATTATCAGTTTGTTGACCGAATGCCATCGTTGGAGAAATGGTTTTTGACCATTTCTCCTGGTTGTTCTGGATGATTATTTCTTTCCATCTCCCTAAGGTAACGCGCAATAAATAACCCACCCATATTGCGTAGGATTTTTGGTTGCCTTCAAAGCCTGTCCCGTACTTGATACGGGGGTGTAGAAATAGGCGCATAGCTAGCCACGTAAATATTTCTACAACGCAGACGACGGACAAAAAGACTAGCAAGGCTGGATGGTTATTTGTTTTTAGGTGGCTCATGCTGAGAAAGGTTTTTGCGGTAACGGATGGAAGTGGTTAAAACTCATATACTATAAAAATAATAGTCTTGCTAGAAGATGTTAGCAGCCATGTTATGCTTCTTGAATAAGATAATAAAGGAAGAGAAAAATTTTAAGTTTTTTTAAAAAAATAATAAATAAAGCGCAAAGTGTTGAGCAACATGATGTTGAGCCTGAAGTTGAGGCCATAATAACGCCGGGTTTAAAACCGGTCATTTATACTCGCTCTGAACATAATATTTCGCGTAATCAAATTAGTAGCAATGCCCTAAAAGTTTTGTATCGTCTTAAAAATGAAGGCTACGATGCTTACTTAGTGGGCGGTTGTGTTAGAGATTTGTTGTTAGGCCGTGAACCCAAAGATTTTGATGTCGCGACTAATGCCAGCCCAGAACAGGTCAAGCAAGCTTTTCGAAATTGCCGCTTAATAGGTAGACGTTTTCGATTGGCGCATGTGTTTTTTGGTCGAGAGATTATCGAAGTCGCTACCTTTCGCGGTACCAGCGAGCAAGCACAGGATGTTCAAAAAGTTGATCAGGATGGCCGCTTATTACGTGACAATCATTACGGTACTATAGAAGAAGACGTGATACGCCGCGACTTTACGGTTAATGCGCTGTATTACAATATTAAGGACTTTTCCATTGTGGATTATGTCGGTGGAATGGAAGACCACCGTGCCGGAATGATGCGCCTGATTGGTGACCCCGAAACACGCTATCGTGAAGACCCGGTACGAATGATAAGGCTGGTACGTTTTGCCGTTAAGCTGGGATTTTCTATCAATGCCGAATGCGAAAAGCCTATTTTTCATTTAGCCGATTTATTGGCCAATATTCCCGCAGCAAGATTACAGGATGAAGCCTTAAAGTTATTTTTATCTGGCTATGCAGTGGAAACCTTTGAAATGCTAAGGCATTATGGTTTGTTTGCTCACTTATACCCTGTTGCTGAAAAAAGTTTAAGCAGTGAGGAGCAGGGCTTCCCCAAGCTTTTTATCGCTAAAGCGCTGGAAAATACTGATATACGCATAGCGGAAGGCAAGAGCATAGCGCCTTTTTTTCTGATCTCTACTTTTCTATGGGATGCCGTTAAAAGTCAGGCTAAAAGAAATCTGGCAGAGGGTATGCCAGAATCAGTTGCGCTGCAACAAGCCGCCAGCCAGGTTATTTCTCAACAAGTTAAAAGCACCGCATTTCCCAAGCATATGGGTGTAGCGATGCGAGATGTCTGGGGTCTGCAGGCACGATTTAATCACCGTAGTGGTACGCGAGCCTATCGGCTCTTAGGTCACCCTAAATTCAGAGCGGCTTATGATTTTATGTTACTACAAGCAGAAACCGGTGGAGCTGAGCCGGAATTGGCGAGCTGGTGGACTGATTTCCAGGTCGCATCTGAAACGGAACAAAAGAAAATGCTGGAAAGTATTAGCAGGAGCCCATCTAGAAAACGCAGGCGTAAACGTAAACCGAGTGTAAAAAAGCAACAGCATGACGAATGAAATCGCTTATATTGGCCTGGGCAGCAATTTAGCGACTCCCAAAACACAAATAAACACAGCGCAACAAGCCATCAATGGCCTGGAGGGAGTGCTAGAGCTTGCTTTTTCCAGTTTATATCGTAGCACTCCCATGGGCCCGCAAGACCAGCCAGATTATGTTAATGCAGTGATGGCTATAGAAACAGATTTGTCTGCCATAGAGCTATTGCGCTGTTTGCAAAAAATAGAACTGGATCATGGTCGCGTACGTAAGGATGAGCGCTGGGGTGCAAGAACACTGGATCTTGATATACTGCTATATGGTCAACAGATGATTGATCTGCCTGACCTGATAGTGCCTCATTATGGCCTTGCAGAACGTGCCTTTGTGTTATATCCCCTGCATGAAATTGCACCAGAACTCAAAGTGCCTGGGCTGGGAGGCATGGCTGAGTTGATTGCATCCTGTCCTTTAGATGGCTTAGTGAAATTACCCTTATGAGCCAATATTCAAGCATTGCTAAAGCAAAAATTAAAAGCATAGCCGACTTACAGCAGATGAAGCAGGCCGGGCAAAAAATAAGCAGTTTAACAGCTTATGATGCCAGCTTTTCAGCCCTGCTAGACCAGGCTGGAGTAGATGTATTACTCGTAGGTGATTCACTGGGGATGGTGGTGCAGGGTCATGCAAGTACTTTGCCGGTGACCCTGCAGGATATGATTTATCACACCCAACTAGTCAGCCGAGCGCGGCAACAAGCCTTCGTCATTGCCGACTTGCCGTTTATGAGTAGCGCCTCACCCATGCAGGCAGCGGAGAATGCTGCCTTGTTAATTCAGCAGGGTGGTGCGCAAATGGTGAAATTAGAGGGTGCGCGATGTGCAGCGATTGAATTTATGGTGCAACAAGCGATTCCAGTGTGCGCGCACTTAGGCTTATTGCCACAGTCTATTTATCAATTAGGTAAATATGCAGTACAAGGTAAGCAAGAAGATGATGCTGCTAAAATACTCGCGGATGCTATTAAAGTAGAACAGGCAGGTGCACAAATGTTAGTACTCGAGTGTATTCCTGCCGCCCTGGCACAGAAAATTAGCGAGCAACTTTCAATTCCGGTGATAGGTATCGGTGCTGGTGTAGATTGCGATGGCCAGGTGCTGGTGTTATACGATATGTTAGATATTAGTTTAGGTAGAAAGCCTCGCTTTAGTAAAAATTACATGCAGCAGGCAGGCTCAATATTTGAGGCTGTTCAGGCCTATGTGGCTGAAGTAAGAGAGCAGAAATTCCCGGCACAAGAACACAGTTTTTAGCATGAAGTGCATTAAAACTATCAAACAGTTGCGTGCGCAAATTATGCACTGGCGATTGGCAAGAGAGAGCATCGCATTTGTGCCCACCATGGGTAATTTACATGAAGGACATTTACAGTTGGTCAGAGCAGCAAAAGGGCAAGCAGACAAGGTTGTCGTTAGTATCTTTGTAAATCCTGCGCAATTTGATGAGCAGGATGATTTTTCTAATTACCCACGCACACAAGAAGCGGATATAGCAAAATTGCAGTCGGTCGGCATTGATATGATCTTTCTGCCTAGCCCAGAACAAATATACCCTGAAAAAATGCTCACAACAGTTAGTGTAAGTCAGGTGACAGAAAACTATTGCGGTGCTGCACGGCCCGGTCACTTTGATGGCGTAGCAACCGTGGTGTGTAAGTTATTTAATATGGTGCAGCCTGATAAGGCTTTTTTTGGTGAAAAAGATTACCAGCAGCTTTTAGTAATACGTACTATGGTTGCTGACCTGAATAGCCCTGTAGAGATCATTTCAGTGCCCACCTTTCGTGAGGTGGATGGCTTGGCAATGAGCTCGCGGAATACGCATTTGAGTCAGGAACAGCGTCAGCAGGCAGGGCAATTATATCAAGCACTTTGTCAGGCAAAACAGGCGCTTTTTTCGCAGTACAATAGCTATGCTGAAATAGAAGAAACATGTCGCCAAAAATTATTGGGGCAAGGATTTAAGCCTGATTATTTTAGTATTTGTAGGCGCAGTGATTTACAAACAGCAACTGAGAAGGATACTCATTTAATAATTCTGACGGCTGCCCGACTGGGTACAACGCGGCTCATTGATAATATTCAAGTGGACTTGAGTTGCTAGCGCACTCGGTAGAGTGTCATGCTATTACCTTAGTCTTTGGTGAAAAAACTGAGCAAGCCAGCGAGAGCACTAACACCTGGAACTACATATTTCCCCTAGACACATTATCTATGGCGTGTTTTTTTGTTAATGCATTAATCCATTAAAAAACAACAAGTTATAAGTTATTGTTTTGGGTTTTTTTTGATTTTATACTTGTGTGAAGAGTAATAATTTGACATAATGATGAGTTCTAAAATAGTTATTGATCATAGACTGATATGCAAATTACAATGCTTAAGGCAAAATTACATCGAGCAACCGTAACTCATGCTGAATTAGGTTATGAGGGCTCTTGTGCTATTGATGGGGGAATACTGGATTACTCGGGGATCAGAGAATACGAACAAATCCAGATATACAATGTCAACAACGGTGAAAGGTTCACCACTTACGCAATTAGAGCAGAAGAAGGCTCGGGTGTCTTTTCTATAAATGGTGCGGCAGCTAGGCTTGCGTGTCCTGGAGACTATATTATAGTTTGCTCGTATGCTGAACTGGATGAGGCAGAACTAAAAAATTATCAGCCCACCCTGGTTTATTTTAACGATAAAAATGATATGGTGAAGACCGCCCATTCTATACCTGTACAAGCAGCGTAGGGCAGGGTGGCGTTAGATTTCTGAACTATATCAATAGTTTATTGATTATGCATCTTGTGGTGTGAGCGATGCATAGTTGCATGGCGATCATGGTCACGGAGTTGGGCATCAAACCACTGGTGAATGGCTGTAATTAAGTCAGGATCTTTAGTCATATAAATTATTTCAGCACCTTTAGGTGTTTCACGATACTCTATCGTAATTTCACCAGGCCTGGCGGAGCGCAATGCTTCAAGTCCAGGCATATCTTTACCATGTATTTTTTCCGGGTCGGAAAAGTCTGCTTGTTTAAAGTCGCGGGCAATTTTACCAAGATGCTCGCGGATAAGCTTTATTTGTTGCTCATTCTCTGGGTCTTTCGCAATCACTTGTTGGACGAAGCCGCTATCGCGGAGAAAAACAGCGCATCCCTTAAATTTAAAGTGTAACCTCATTGCCTGTTATATGCATAACAGGTAACTTGTAAGCTCATCCAACTAACAATAATGAGGTTACACTGTTATGACACCATCGATAGAGCTTAAATTCAACCATTATTATATCCAGCACTGTAAGCATTTAAAGCTTAAGGGACTGCAACCCAAAACCATTGACGCTTATTCACGCGCTATTCGCCGTATCGGGGAACACTTTCAGGGGCATCTGGATAACTTAACGCAAGATCAACTGGTGGATTATTTTCATGCTCTTTTAAGCCGCCTTTCCTGGAGTGCCGTGAAACTAGATCTCTATGGTCTCAAGTTTTTCTATACACATGTGCTACAAAAGCCGTGGGTTGATGTGCTAATGATTAAACCACCACGATGTACGCGTATACCCGATATTGTCACTGTGGTTGAAGCACAACAACTGTTTATGTCGACCCGTAATCTAAGCTATCGAGTTTTTTATTTTACGATTTACAGTCTAGGTTTACGTTTGGGCGAGGGCTTAAGCCTGAAAGTAGGTGATATTGATGCGACACGCATGCGGGTACATATTCGCAATGCCAAAGGCAATAAGGATCGGCTTGTGCCTTTGCCTGTGAATACCTTGAAGGTGTTGCGTAAGTTTTGGGCTGTGCATAAAAATCCAGTGCTGGTATTTCCCAACCGTGCCCGGGGTCTAAAAGGTGCACATCTTGCTGAATCCCCCCTTGATCGCGGTGGCATCCAGAAGACAATCCGTCTTGTGACGCAAGAAATGGGACTAAAAAAAAGATTTCCTGCCACTCGCTGCGCCACAGTTACGCCACTCACCTGTTAGAAGCCGGGGTTGATTTAGTTGAGTTGCAGAAGATTCTGGGCCATACCAGTTTAGTAACCACGGCTCGCTATACGCATTTGACCGATATTACCGATGAGAATGCAGAGCTGCACATTAATCAGTTAGTCAATGACTTTTCTATTCACTGGGGGCAGATTTCATGATAACCCTAGCTGCAGTGATTGATCAATTTCAGTCTGACTTTTTAAGCGAGTATCAATCTCGTTTACGCTCCAATCAGATCAGTGCATTACATGCCATGAAGAGCTGTCGGACACAGCTGAGTCCTGTGATGCAGGTTAACTGTGCAGACTGTGACTATCAAACCTTTGTGCCTCATTCCTGTGGCCAGCGTAACTGCCCGCATTGTCAACATCATGAGAGTCAACAATGGATTGAACGACAGGTACAAAAACAAGTCCCTGCTGATTATTTTATGAATACCTTTACCTTACCTGCGCAGTTAAGGTCGTTAGCCAGGCAGCATCCGCGGTTACTTTACAGTATGATGTTTGACTGTGCCTGGGCGACTTTACAGAGTTTTAGTAAAAATGATAAGCAGTTGCAAGGCGATGCCGGGGCGATTGCTGTCTTACATACACACTCACGCGAATTAAATTATCATCCGCATATTCATGTCATTATGCCTGCGGCAATCGTGGATAAAATCAAGAAGCTCTGGCGCACTAAGGAAGGCAAATACCTGTTTCATCATAAAGCACTAGCAAAAGTATTTCGTGCAAAGATGCTAGCGCGTATGAACGAAGAAAAGTTGCCATTTCCCACAGCTATTCCGGAAAAATGGGTGGTCGATTGTAAGTTTGTCGGTGCAGGCGATAAAGCATTGATATATCTGGGTCGATACCTGTATCGTGGTGTGATTCGTGAACAGGATATCTTATCCTGCCAAAATGGCAAAGTAACCTACCGTTATCAAGACAGCAAAACCAAACGCTATCAAACCAAAACGGTATCGGGGGCTAAATTTCTGTGGCTGGTGCTGCAACATGTTTTGCCTAAAGGCTTTCGTCGTGCGCGCAATTATGGCTTTTTACATCCGAATAGCAAGGGTGTTATTAAGTTGATTCACTCCCTGCTAAAGTTTGACCCGACGAAGATATTGCGTGCACTCAAAGTACGGCCGGCATTCAGTTGCAAATGTTGTGGCGGGGCGATGGTTGTTGGGCGTCGGCAAATACCCAGGGTGGAAATAATGTTTCAGCCTTTGCCAACTTAACAATTGGAATCACTAGCGCTTATGTAAATTTAAACACTTCGACCCAGGCTATCAGCGGATTAAATGCTGAGGGAGTTGCTTGGGCTAAAATCGGAGATTAAGGCAGAATTTTGCTCCGATACTTGGACTTTGAGAGTTGACTGCAATGGACAACGCTCAAAGTTCAGTTAAACAGGTAAAAACAGAGGTTCGATTCATCAGTCGGGCTGATCAACAAAAAGCTATTTTCATAGAGCGCATTAAATGAATTCCTACTATCGTGCCGGGCTTGTCCAACAAACGGTTCAGATTGTGGCTCGCTTCGCGATCACAATCTAACCTTATTCGTTGGACGAAGCCGCTATCGCGGAGAAAAACAGCGCATCCCTTAAATTTAAAGTGTAACCTCATTGCCTGTTATATGCATAACAGGTAACTTGTAAGCTCATCCAACTAACAATAATGAGGTTACACTGTTATGACACCATCGATAGAGCTTAAATTCAACCATTATTATATCCAGCACTGTAAGCATTTAAAGCTTAAGGGACTGCAACCCAAAACCATTGACGCTTATTCACGCGCTATTCGCCGTATCGGGGAACACTTTCAGGGGCATCTGGATAACTTAACGCAAGATCAACTGGTGGATTATTTTCATGCTCTTTTAAGCCGCCTTTCCTGGAGTGCCGTGAAACTAGATCTCTATGGTCTCAAGTTTTTCTATACACATGTGCTACAAAAGCCGTGGGTTGATGTGCTAATGATTAAACCACCACGATGTACGCGTATACCCGATATTGTCACTGTGGTTGAAGCACAACAACTGTTTATGTCGACCCGTAATCTAAGCTATCGAGTTTTTTATTTTACGATTTACAGTCTAGGTTTACGTTTGGGCGAGGGCTTAAGCCTGAAAGTAGGTGATATTGATGCGACACGCATGCGGGTACATATTCGCAATGCCAAAGGCAATAAGGATCGGCTTGTGCCTTTGCCTGTGAATACCTTGAAGGTGTTGCGTAAGTTTTGGGCTGTGCATAAAAATCCAGTGCTGGTATTTCCCAACCGTGCCCGGGGTCTAAAAGGTGCACATCTTGCTGAATCCCCCCTTGATCGCGGTGGCATCCAGAAGACAATCCGTCTTGTGACGCAAGAAATGGGACTAAAAAAAAGATTTCCTGCCACTCGCTGCGCCACAGTTACGCCACTCACCTGTTAGAAGCCGGGGTTGATTTAGTTGAGTTGCAGAAGATTCTGGGCCATACCAGTTTAGTAACCACGGCTCGCTATACGCATTTGACCGATATTACCGATGAGAATGCAGAGCTGCACATTAATCAGTTAGTCAATGACTTTTCTATTCACTGGGGGCAGATTTCATGATAACCCTAGCTGCAGTGATTGATCAATTTCAGTCTGACTTTTTAAGCGAGTATCAATCTCGTTTACGCTCCAATCAGATCAGTGCATTACATGCCATGAAGAGCTGTCGGACACAGCTGAGTCCTGTGATGCAGGTTAACTGTGCAGACTGTGACTATCAAACCTTTGTGCCTCATTCCTGTGGCCAGCGTAACTGCCCGCATTGTCAACATCATGAGAGTCAACAATGGATTGAACGACAGGTACAAAAACAAGTCCCTGCTGATTATTTTATGAATACCTTTACCTTACCTGCGCAGTTAAGGTCGTTAGCCAGGCAGCATCCGCGGTTACTTTACAGTATGATGTTTGACTGTGCCTGGGCGACTTTACAGAGTTTTAGTAAAAATGATAAGCAGTTGCAAGGCGATGCCGGGGCGATTGCTGTCTTACATACACACTCACGCGAATTAAATTATCATCCGCATATTCATGTCATTATGCCTGCGGCAATCGTGGATAAAATCAAGAAGCTCTGGCGCACTAAGGAAGGCAAATACCTGTTTCATCATAAAGCACTAGCAAAAGTATTTCGTGCAAAGATGCTAGCGCGTATGAACGAAGAAAAGTTGCCATTTCCCACAGCTATTCCGGAAAAATGGGTGGTCGATTGTAAGTTTGTCGGTGCAGGCGATAAAGCATTGATATATCTGGGTCGATACCTGTATCGTGGTGTGATTCGTGAACAGGATATCTTATCCTGCCAAAATGGCAAAGTAACCTACCGTTATCAAGACAGCAAAACCAAACGCTATCAAACCAAAACGGTATCGGGGGCTAAATTTCTGTGGCTGGTGCTGCAACATGTTTTGCCTAAAGGCTTTCGTCGTGCGCGCAATTATGGCTTTTTACATCCGAATAGCAAGGGTGTTATTAAGTTGATTCACTCCCTGCTAAAGTTTGACCCGACGAAGATATTGCGTGCACTCAAAGTACGGCCGGCATTCAGTTGCAAATGTTGTGGCGGGGCGATGGTTGTTGGGCGTCGGCAAATACCCAGGGTGGAAATAATGTTTCAGCCTTTGCCAACTTAACAATTGGAATCACTAGCGCTTATGTAAATTTAAACACTTCGACCCAGGCTATCAGCGGATTAAATGCTGAGGGAGTTGCTTGGGCTAAAATCGGAGATTAAGGCAGAATTTTGCTCCGATACTTGGACTTTGAGAGTTGACTGCAATGGACAACGCTCAAAGTTCAGTTAAACAGGTAAAAACAGAGGTTCGATTCATCAGTCGGGCTGATCAACAAAAAGCTATTTTCATAGAGCGCATTAAATGAATTCCTACTATCGTGCCGGGCTTGTCCAACAAACGGTTCAGATTGTGGCTCGCTTCGCGATCACAATCTAACCTTATTCGTTAGATTAAGGCAGAATTTTGCTCCGATACTTGGACTTTGAGAGTTGACTGCAATGGACAACGCTCAAAGTTCAGTTAAACAGGTAAAAACAGAGGTTCGATTCATCAGTCGGGCTGATCAACAAAAAGCTATTTTCATAGAGCGCATTAAATGAATTCCTACTATCGTGCCGGGCTTGTCCAACAAACGGTTCAGATTGTGGCTCGCTTCGCGATCACAATCTAACCTTATTCGTTGGACACCCCCATCTTTAACTTTTGAAAAGACATGTAAGGTCTGATTTAAATCAAAAGGCATCACCTGTTTACCCAACTGAGCAACTTCATTTATTCGTGCGTCAGATGCTTTTTCAATAGCCATTGCCGTTGTTATAACGCAGCTGCCAACTAATATACTGCATGCGAGTTTGAGAGTTCTCATAATGTAATGATGTGTTCCTTATTTCTAGGTTTTACATTGGCAAAATATGCATTCTGGTACTCAATGCATAATTTCCAGAAAGGTAATGAATCAATTTAACTTAAAGTCTGAGAGATAGATTAACAAATTCTCTATCCATTTTCTTTAATTTCGTACCGTCAGTTAGTGCCGATGACCAGGGTGCTTTTGAGTTATTAAGGAAAATATTTATTTTTTTATAGGAATAGATACACGGGAGCTATATGGTATATCTTTGTTATTTAACGCACTTAAATAAGGGTATTAGCTTATTAATTTTAAAATGGTCAGTTTTTTTTGATTTTTATTGTAAAAGGGAGGAAGAGCAAAAATCAGGCCAATGATAAGCGCCTATCTCAAGTTTTCAGGCGACATATTTATTATTGATATTTATCAATTACTGTAAGGTTTTAATGCATTAGTATCATCGTTATCAAACACTTTTTAGAGCTACTTTTTATTAAAATACATGGAGTATTTAATATGCAAAAATTATATTTAAAAACACTCGCTACATGTTCGATAACAGCAATTATTTCACCGCTACAGGCAGCAGATCTTGCTGATTCTGACAAAGCAATTTTGCCAACCATGTTTATTGAAGGGCAAATTCTAACCCCTGGAACCGTTGGGGTAAAGCCTGATAGTGGCGGAATAAGTGATGCAGCGGTTTTGTTACATAAAGTGCCGGGGGCGAATGTAAACTCAAATGGACCATTAACTGGTATTGCACAGTATCGTGGGCTCTTTGGAGACCGTGTTAATGTCATTACTGACGGAGCGACTTATAAATCGGCCTGTGCGAATGCGATGGATGCGCCCTTAAGTCATGTCCCGGCCGTATTAACCGAAACATTAACGGTCAAGCGCGGCATAGCTTCAGTGAGTAGCGGTATCGAAACTTTGGGTGGCAATATAGTCCAGAAGACTAGGAGCGGGGAATTCTCTGAAGATGATGAAATTTTATTTTCTGGTAGAACGGCAAATGGCTATAACTCAGTTAATACGGGATATTATGTAAGTTTATTTGCCAATATTGCAAATCAGAATCATAAGATTCACGGAGGAGGTAGTCGTGAAGCTGGCGAAGATTTTGCCTGGAGTGGAGGCGTGAACAGAGATACCAGTCACGAACGTAATGTAGGCACAGTAGGCTATGGTTTTCAAACTGATGATCAGGATCATCAGTTTGACATTGGTTATAATTATAATGACACCCATTTATCAGGAACGCCTTCTTTACCTATGGATATTGTTTATTCCAGAGGCGGTGTGACGAATTTAAATTACAATGGTTTGATAGCTGATAAATATGCAGTGACCACTGAGTTTAGCTATCAGGATATTGGGCATCAGATGAATAATTTTAGCTTACGGGGTGATGTTCTTGCTCCCAAACGTCGTGTATCTGATAATACTGCTGAAGGTTTTGGTTATAAATCAACTTTTAATATTCCGCTATTTGATGGGGGGTTATTACTAGGCGTTGATGGTGACAATATTGAACACAATGCTGTGATTACTAACCCATCTAGTGACGTATTTAAAATTAATAATTTCAATGATGTTACTCGCGATCGTTATGGCTTTTTTGCAGAATGGACAGGGGATATAGCTCCGGATTGGGCTTTTGAGCTGGGTGCCCGTTTAAACTGGATCAGAATGAATGCTGGTACTGTGAGTGGAGCAGGTGCCCCTATCTTTGCCCCGGGAAAATCAGGGACAAAACTAGCTGCTGATTTTAATGCCAGTGACCGGCTCAAAAACGATGTCAATTTAGATGTCGTCGCTGATTTAACCTACTACCTGAGTCCCGATATGGCTGTTGAATTAGGCTTTGGTAGAAAAACACGCTCCCCATCCTATCAGGAGCGTTTTTTATGGATGCCACTGAATGCTACGGGCGGTTTGGCTGATGGTCGGAATTATATTGGTAATGTAGATTTAACGCCTGAAACATCTTATCAAGTTGAATTAGGTTTTGATTGGCAAGGCGAGGCGGTGTATTTTACACCAAGAGCTTTTTACCGCTATGTGGATAATTATATTCAGGGAGCGCCAACACAAAATCAGGCAGCTCTCGCTATAGATCCGACTGCTCTGGAATTCACCAATGTTAATGCTCAATTGTATGGTGTAGATATGGAAGCAGGTTACCGTTTTCTTGAAGATTGGCGTGTCGATTTTTTGCTTAGCTATGTGCGTGGTGAACGGACTGATATTACAGATAATTTATATCGTTTAGCGCCAGTTAATGGGAAAGTTAGCTTCTTTTATGATACAGATGAATGGCTAGCGGGAACTGAGTTGGTCGGTTATGGTAAACAGGATAAAACATCTGAATTTAATGATGAGCCGCCAACTGCCGGCTATATCCTTTGGAACTTGCGTATGCAATACCGTCCTCAATTTAAATATGCACAAGGTTTGCAACTAGGTTTTGGTATAGAAAACCTGCTTGATAAGGGTTATCGGGTTCACCTTAATGGCTTGAATCGAAATCCTACCAATGACGGCACCGCAATTGGCGAGCATTTACCCGGCCCAGGAAGGAACTTTTATGCTACTGTGAGTTACGATTGGTAACACAGTTGGGACGCTTAATTATATTCAAGAGTATGGGACGCTTTTTAAGCTTCCCATACTCATAGAAGGTTCCAGTACAACATCAGCAAGTTACTTCTTAATACTAATTAAGCCCACGTTGGAAAATTCACTGCTAGAATCTGAAGAGTAGGCTTTTACTGCAATATAAAATGCCGCTCCATTCCAGAGGTCAGCAGAAAAACTAGTATTATTGTCTAGATCAAAACTGCCTATAGTCTCAGGTCCTATAAATGGATAGGGCGCAAAGAATAAAGTATAGCCATTGGCATTACCAACACTATTCCATGAGAGAGTGACTCTGATGCCATTAGTAGCAATGTTAATTTCTGGAGCAGATAGTGCAGTGTCAGATAGATTATATCGATATAATTCGGCACCATAGTCCTTTGTTGTTCTATCGCTACCATAAAAATATAACTGTTCATTGAAATTAACTGGACACCTGAGCTGGCTCACACTTACATCGGTATTGATTGTACCTGCTTCAGTGCCATCACTCATCCATAAGTTAGTGACATAGTCAGTTTGTTTTTCTGCGAAAAAAAGTGTGTCACCAACAGCAGTAAAGCAATAGAGTCTTGAACTATATTCACCCTCGTCTATATCTTTAATCATAAAGGTGCTGTTTGCCGTACCATTGCTTTTCCAGAGTTCCCAGCCATGCTCTTTGTCGTTTGCTCTGAAAAAAAGCGTACCATTCACATTTGTTAGACTCCAATCAGTATAGCTAGCATTGGTTTCTGCAATTTTTTTGACTACGATAGTTCCATCTGGAGTACCATCACTTTTCCATAAATCATAACTGTCTAAGCCAGTCCCTTTAGCTATAAAATAAAGCATATTACCCACGGCGGCATAATTCTGTCCATCATAAGCAATGGCATCAAAATGTTTAACCAGAACTGTTTGTCCCGAGTTTGTGTCATACCGCCAAAACTCATAAACAGGAGATCGTAAATAGCCTAAGTAAATGATATCATTTACCGGGGTCATAAACCGGATACCTCCATTAAAACTTTCCTCAAAACTGGTAACTACCTGTGTTCCTCCTGGTGTGCCATTGCTAGTCCAGATATTGTCTCCGACCAGGAAATATAGCCTGTCATTTACTGCCATTAAGCTATGCGGTGAACTAGAACCTGAACCTGGGTTTATATCTTTTACCATTCTTGTTCCCGCAACTGACCCATCACTGACCCATAGTTCGCGGCCATAATCAGGGTCGCTCCAGGGCACAAAGTAATACAGGCCATCTGCACCGATGGCTTGAAATCGATTATCAAGATAATCGGGCAGGTCGATAAGTTTAAAAGTCCCCTCGGCAGAGCCATTACTTCTCCAAAGTTCATAGACATTGTCAGACCAACGTCGGATTGAAAAATAATAAATATTATTAACGACTTGATAGCTTCCATTTGTTAATTGAAATCCATATACACTATGATCAAGGTCAGTCATCTTTAAGGTTCCAGAAGCTGTACCATCAGAGGTCCATATTTGTCTGGTGTTTGAATTGTTTTCCGTTTGCGCAGAAAAGAACAGCAATTCACTACCCGCTTTCAGGTTATAAATACTATTGCTACCTTCAGTATTAATATCTTTGACCAACTCAAGGCCAGCAGCGGTTATCGAACTTGAAAAAAAAGCAATAAATAATGTAAAAATTAAATAAATAAGCCTACGTTTATTGTTAATGGGTAGGTGGCCATTTGTTAACGTTTTCATGTCAATTCTCCTAAAGAATATAGAATTAAATGACTCCTATTACGTGTATTTTTCAGTGGTTCTAGTCTTGAAATAGTTAATAGGAAGTACTGACTATATCTTTACCATAAATACCTTATCTTTTATATGATAAATATCAATTGTGTGTAAATTTAAATTCCTGTAAGTCATTATATAATGGGTTTTTAAGGGGTTATAGATAAAATAATTGAAGTCAATTTGAAATAGCTATTGACGATAATAGTTAATTAATTTATAGAAAGTGGGTTGTTCTTTTATAAAAATTTGAACTGCCTCACATTATCAAAAGTTGACTAAAATACTCAGTAGAAAATTCTGAAAAATAAGCGTATAGATTATAGGTGAATTAATGAAAACTAAAGTTAGATAGAAGATAAAGTCACTGAAAGTGATGCAAAAAAAATGTCTAACTGATTTTATTTAACAGCCGGGATACGGTAGTTTCTGTTTTGAATATTGCAACGATTTAAGGTTGGGCAGAATATTGGTTTTTCGGGGTGTTTCTGAAATAAATGAGTTGTAGCAAGAAGAGGGGAATAGCGATGAAAATTTTAATAAAAAAAATGAGTTTCGTGTTGAGTATGCTTATTATGCTAGGTTTCAGTCAGGCAATATTTTCTGAGACAGACCCAACAGAAACAATGGTGGTCACAGTAGATGGTACGGATATCACTGCTGACTGGTCACTAATGCCAGAAGCCAATAGCTATACTTTATATTATGCCTATGCTGATTATAAAGGTGATGTTGATCTGGACACTATTGGTTCCATAAAGATGGGGCAGTCAAAAAGTATTTTCGCACCCAATTTACCCAGTGGGGTGATTTTCTTTACTGCTATTATTGCCCATGCAGACCCGGGAGATATTCTCTCAAATATTGCAGAGTTTATGCCATTTGGAGGCACCGTTACGATTCCTGAGTCGGGTAGTGTTCTGATACAAGTGGAAGACCCAGGTGGGTTCGGGTCTATTTCTATTATGGGTACCAAGAATGAAGAGGTGGCAGATATAGTAATATCTGAAATTGTAGGTGATGATGGTTCTGGGTCTTTTGTTCTGACTATTAGGGATGATAAACCTGTGTCATATACAAAGAATGGTGCACTGGTAAATATAATTTATCATGATGATGGTTCTATTAGTTTTCAGACTGTGGATGCAAAGCAAGGTATCAATTTTTCAAAAGTTGCAATGGGTAGGTCAAATGATGGCGCTGATTGTAATCTTGGCAGAAAAGAATATGAAAAAACTCTCGCTAGTGATCAATTGAGACTTGGATTTACTACCCCTGTGTTTGATAGGGCAAAGGAGCAAGGCTTTCCTTTTGAGATATACAGACATCTATATAGAATACAATTTATATTTTTAGTTAGGCTAGGGGAGCCAACAGATCAAAGGGTGATTTTAGCGAATAATAAACTTTTATCTTATTTGGCAATACTGCATTACTCTCTAGAAGGCATCGTTGATGATATGCTTCAGGAGTATGATGAGCAGTGTTCAACTAATACTATCGTGGTTCCTGTTTGTGAGAATCAGTGTATTGGTGAAGTAATATCAATTGATACGTTTTGTCCTGTCCCTGGAGGTGCTGAGATAATGGATACTTGTGGTACATTTACTGGAACTAATGATGAGTATTATAATATTTACTATGTTCTCAATAGCACGCTGGTAGGGCCTAAATTTCATTATGATTCATGTGATGAAACTTCTCAGCATTTAATTTCTCAGACATGCAAAGATGCTGAGGGACAAAGGCAAGGCTGGGGTATCGAATATGAAACCAGCGGGGTGATGAAGAGTGCTGATCATTATGTAAATAACCAGAGAGATGGTCATGGTTATGATTTTTACAGTGATGGGTCAGTGAAAATAGATTGGTTGTGGGCGATTGGAAAAAATACTGGTTACGTTGGTTATGAAGAAGATGGAAGAATGGTAAGCTGTAACTACTCAGCGGATCCTATATGTGTATGGGGAACGTGGTATTAGTTAGCGTTTACTCAGAAACGACATGCAACTGATTTATTAACAACGTCCAAAAAAAATTATTATAACTAAGGCATCTGAAAATAAATAATCGTCCGATATTTGGGCAGGATTTTTGTCCGTCATCAGCGCTGTAGCAATAGGCGCATAGCTGGCTTCGTAACTATTGCTACAGCGCTGATGACGGACAAAAAGACCAGCAAGGATGGATGATTATTTGTTTCCAGGTGCCTAATCTAGACTCTACAAAATCCTTGCGCTAGAAACCGTGAGCAACTAATTTTTCTAGGATAATAGCTCTATGTTATTTGCTTAAGCTTATCAATATCAATCAGGGCTCCCTGTTGCTCGACCTGTAGATATTCAAGACGTTTGAATTCAGCAATAATTCGACTGGCAGTCTCAGTAGTAATCGCTAATAGTGCTCCCATGTCCTCACGACTAGGAAGATAAAAATAGTGATTTGAATTATGCTGGGCTAAATAGAGCAGTAAATTGGCAACACGTTTTTTTGAGTTGCCCACTGTAAATTCAGATAGCCATATATTGGCATCACTTTGAACTTTATACCAGCGAGCCGTTAATTGTTTATAAAGGTGAGGAGAGTGCTGGTTTAGTTGTTCAATATCTTCAACGGGTATTCGGCATATTGAAGTCTCTTGTAAAGCGATAGCATGGTGTAGGTAAGGGCTATTATGTAAAGCTTCAATTCCGGCAAGGTCACCCTGGCGCAATAAACGCACTACTCTATAATTACCATTAGGTAAATAGCGTACCAGTTTTATCATGCCTGAGCGGACGGTGAAAACGAATTCAGGAGCTTGCTGTTCTCGATACAATGTCTCACCTGTTGCTAATTCAATATCAATAATAGGATGGTGTAGTTGCTCAAAATCCTCCTGTTGTAAATCTGCAAACAGGACTAATTCACGAATACGACATTGCTTGCATTTTTCTGCTCCATTCCATGCCTGGTGGACTAAGTTAGGTTTCATTTGCTAGCTGTTGATGTAGGTGTGCTGGAAAAATCAAAATGAGTCATAAACAGTGGCGTTTTCAGTCTACTTCCTCAACCCATGTGCACTGTGTCTTGACAATGTCAGCGGATCCATTAGTACCAATCCCTTTAGCTATGATTGCCACGACCCTATCATCTGACTTGTAAGCAGAATGCGCGGTGAGCGGGTTGGCAAAGGTGCCAATACCCAATAAATCGGTCACTTGGGCAACATTGATTTCTACATTTGCAATGCTAATGCATAAGCGAGAATCCAGATATTGCTGGGCAAAACCATAGGGAAGAGGGTAGCTAACTATGTCATTAGGATCATTGAACGCGATAATCTGGGTTGATTGATATATGCGCTCATCAAAATGAGAGCCATCAGCCTGACAATAATCCGCATGCTGTTGTGTGACTTCGGCTTTTTTTCTGCCTAATTGTAAAAGAGGCAGCTGGTTAGCCAGCATGAAAATATACGTGTTTTTTTGTTTTAGAATCTGTACGGCTGTTTGTGGTTTCTTTAGGGTGCCGCGATAAGTATCTGAATCATTGCCTAGGGTTTTTGCCAAACGTTGTAAGCCGTCAATGGTAATGCGACTGCCTAAGCTATGTGTGACAAAAGCGTAGTGGTTGTTTTGTAAGTTATCAGCAAAACCTTCTGCGTGAAAATCGCAGGTGCTGCTTGTATGGTTGGCCAGCCCTTGCCAATTTGTGGCAGCCATCCAGCAATAGGCCTGGGTAAAGGATGTTAAGATATCGCGACGGTGATCTCCCAGATAGAGAAATGAATCCGGCATGGTTTCATTGCTGAACGTTTTTAGTAGATTATTGATATCTGCACGATGATGCGCATATTCCCCAGTACTATCATAGGCTATGAATTTTTTGGCTTCTAGGGTAATGCTGGACCAGAGTAGTTCATAGAATATTAGCGTTTTACTCTGGTCTTCATTGAAGTAGCGGTGAACTCGAAGACTGCCCAGGTTTTTTGTTGTCTCAACGGGATCAACTAGATCGATGGTCTTATAACCAGGCGATTTTTTGTGCAACCCCATTTCAGCACTTAACTTGTTCAGAAACTCAGCTGAATAACCCGCCGTATGATTGCCTATGCCATGAACCATCAGGACTTTTAGTGTGTCTGTTAGCAGCGGTTCCAGACCTGAAAAAGGCCGGCTAGTGACTTTGCAAATGCGCGTATCAGTAGTCTGGTTATGATCCAGGATGGCTTCTGTAATGCCATAACCAAAACTGGAACAGCCCGTTAGCAAAATTAAACCGCATAAAATGAGAATGTACTTTTTAAATTCAAACACTATGCCTGCTCCTTATGCCAGTTTAGTGATGCTTGTGTTATTCAGAGGATTATATTCAGCACCGACCCAGCCCTTGTAGGCTGAAGCTTCGATGGCTGAAAACAGCGCAATAAAATCTATCGTCCCAGTGCCTGGTTGGTGTCTACCTGGGCAATCTGCAAATTGGATGTGCCCGATTTTATCAGCATATTGCTGAATGAAGTTAGCCGGGTTTTCCTGCATCATTTGCATATGATAAATATCATATTGCAATAGCAGGTCAGGATGATTGATTGCGTTGATTACTGACAACATCTGTGCGCTGCTATGAATAATAAAATCGGGCATATCAACTGTATTAATGGCTTCAAAGACTGTTTTGATGCCTAGAGGTGAGAGAGCTTTAATGGCATAGCGCAGATTATCCTTAAATGTTTGTTGATATAATAAAAGCCTGGTTTTATCAAAACAGCGGCCAGGTAAGATGTTGATCACATCGGGCTTTAGTATTTTTGCATAAGCGACCGATTTAGCGACAGCCTGTCTAAATTGCTGTTGTTTTTCAGGCACGGCAGCCAGACCTTCGCCGCCTGGTAATAAATCATCCGCATCAACATTGAATAATACCAGTTTTAATTGCTGTCTATCCAGTTCCTGGCGAATTGTATTTGCGCTTAACTCATAGGGGAACTGGATTTCCACGGCGGTAAAACCGTGTTTTTTTGCAGCCTGGAAACGTTGTTGCAAAGGAACTTCAGTAAATAATAAACTTAGGTTAGCAGTAAAACGTAGCATGGATCTTACCTATTACTGTAGAGCGGACTTTAGTCCGCTAATGGGCGCGGGTGTTGCTATTGATCCTAAAAAAATCAGTTGAGCGCGGGATTATAGTGCAAGATATTGGTTTCACAGTGCTTTAAAAAATCTTAGCTTCACCCATAGCTTAAGTGGGTATTTTTTTAAGTGCTGTGGAATCAAAAGATTGTGCTAGAAACCGTGAGCAACTGATCTTTCCAGGTTGAAGATAGGTGCTGGGCTTAGCGGACTAAAGTCCGCTCTACAGGTGCTGATTCCTCTAGTGGGTTCTGGTTAATATACTGACTAAGTTTTGCAAAGTCCTGTAGCGAAATAGTTTCTGCTCGTAAGGTCGGGTCTATATCCAGTGCGGTAATATTTGTTTCGGTAATCAATTTTTTCAGCGAGTTACGT
Organism: Methyloprofundus sp.; assembly: GCF_965251085.1. NCBI lineage: Bacteria > Pseudomonadati > Pseudomonadota > Gammaproteobacteria > Methylococcales > Methylococcaceae > Methyloprofundus > Methyloprofundus sp. The sequence continues at coordinate 545,981 of NZ_OZ252594.1, forward strand.
AAGGTCTTGCGTCGCTGTGAAAAGGCAGTGGTGACCACAGTATTGAGCATTTTTACGGAATCTACGCTAACGGGTGGCTGTGCGTGTGGCTCTAGACGGACAATTGAGGACATCACCTGGGGGGCAGGATTAAAGCTTTCAGGAGGGACGTCAAACAGATGTTCTGTCGCACAGTAATACTGCATCATAATACTTAGCCGGCCATATTTCTTACTGCCTGGGCCCGCACAAATTCTATCGACTACTTCTTTTTGCAGCATAAAAGTCATATCGGCGATGCGCGGTGTGTTTTCCAGTAAATGAAACATTAACGGTGTGGAAATATTGTAGGGCAGGTTGCCTAATATATGTAGCTTTTCCTCGGCTTGGGCTAAGGATGAAAAATCAAACTTTAGAGCATCTGAGCTGTGTATGGTTAAATTACTGTATTGTTCGAATTTGAATCCAAGAAATTTTACCAGATCCCTATCCAGCTCAACGACATCTAATTGTACGCCATTCTTTAATAAAGGCTCGGTTAATGCGCCTTGCCCCGGGCCGATTTCTACCCAATGCTCAGCTTGCTGGTAATTAAGTGAACCTAGAATATTGTCAATAATATGCTGGTCATGCAAGAAATTCTGTCCAAAACGTTTACGTGCTTTATGTGCCATAGTGAATTGTTATTAAGTGCTAGGTTACTTTAATCTAGAAAAATCAGTTGCTCACGGTTTCTAGCACAAGGTCTTGATCCCACTGCACTTCCAAAAAATGCCCGCTTAAGCTATGGGTGAAGCTAAGATTTTTTGAAAGTATTATATTAATTCAATATCTTGCACTATAAATTCGCGCTCAACTGATTTTTCTAGGATTAATAAATCTATGTTGAACTGCTATACTTCGCGCGGTCACGGATGCGGTTGTATAGTAAGCTAATTTTTGTCGCTAGCAAGACGCTGAAACTAGCGCATAGCTAGCTACGTAACGGTTTTAGCAACGTAGCTATCAGCAAAAACTCAGCTGCTAGAAATCCGCATCTGCGACCGCGGGAAGTATAGACATCTGTATTGCGGTTTGCAAGGCGAACACTAGACTGTTGACTTCTGCTTTACCTGTGCCCGCGAGATCCAGAGCTGTGCCATGGTCAACCGAAGTGCGGATGATGGGTAAGCCTAGGGTAATATTTACTGCTTTACCAAAGCCTTTGTATTTTAATACTGGCAAGCCCTGGTCATGATACATGGCTAGCACTGCATCCGCTTTTTCTAGATATTTAGCCGTGAATAATGTATCTGCCGGAAGTGGGCCTTGTAAGTTTATGCCATCCTGGCGACATTTATCTAAAGCAGGCTCAATCACTTCAATTTCTTCGCGTCCCAAATGTCCCCCTTCGCCGGCATGGGGATTAAGTCCGCAGACTAGTATATGTGGCTGTTTTAAGCCAAAACGGAGACGTAAATCCGCATCTAATAAATGGATGACCGTGAGTAAGGTCTCCTGAGTAATTGCCTTACTTACTTCAGCCAGTGGTAAATGAGTCGTTGCCAGAGCAACGCGCAGACCCTCTGTTGCCAGCATCATCACGGGATGCCCGCCGGTAATCGAGGCTATATATTCGGTATGTCCGCTAAAGGCTATGCCCGCATCATTTATGACGCCTTTATGTACAGGCGCGGTGACCATTGCAGCAAACAGGCCCGAAATGCAGCCTTTGGTTGCAGTCTCGATAATTTGTAAGACGTAAGCGCTATTAGCGGTATTTAATACACCGCAGTCTGCTGGCTGATTTAAGCTGCAGGGTAAAACTGTTAGGGCACCAGAGAGATGTTGCCTGATTTCATGTTGAGGATTAAAGATATTAATGCTCAGCGGCATATCAAGTTGTTTTGCACGTTGATGTAGCAGCTCAGGATCTGCAATAACAACGAGTTCGCAGGCTAGTTCGTATTGTGCTAACTGTATGCATAAGTCGGGACCTATACCCGAGGGTTCACCTGATGTTAAAGCAATGCGGGGGAGTGTTGTAGGCACGGTTAGTGGTTAATAATGAAAATAGTTATTTTATCACCAAAGCGATAACTGACGATAAGTACTTGCATAGATTCCCTGTCATAACTAGGAGTGCAATAGCTTTAGGCACCTGGAAATGAATAAGCGTCCAATGTTTGGGCAGGATTTTTGTTTGTCATTAGTGCTGTAGTAATAGGCGCATAGCTGGCTACGTAACTATTGCTACAGTGCTAATGACAGACAAAAAGACCAGTAAAGTTGGATGATGTGTGTTTCCAGGTGCCTTAGAGACTGTGAAAGTATTCGTTTTTAGGCATGCTTCATAGAAAGCCAAAAGTAGTTTACATTTACAACGATAAACCCATCTTAAAAACTGTCCACGAAAAACACGAAAAACACGAAAAACATGAAAATATTTTTAACGGGTGCCATGCTATGCGCTGTTTTCAAAAGAATACCTGATTACGTACAACTCTCAGCCATAGTAGAATAAAGCTTGAAACATCAGTATGTTAAAAACCTCGTCATTCCCGAAGTCTTGTATCGGGAATCTATGCTTATCTGACTAGATTCCTGCTTAAAGCATGCAGGAATTATGAAGTATAGCTGAGAGTTATGGGTAATCAGGAAGGAATATGAAGCATGTCGTCAATTTTCGTGTCTTTGGTGATTTTCGTGGATAAAAGTGTAAACAGGGAAATAAAAGATGCCCGTTTTTATCTACAAAAAATGCCGTTATGTAGACTGAGGTATTGAACCCCAGACTCAACAACTTAACTCACATTTATTGCTGGATTTCGTACCTCAACCCATCAGCCGACACTGAATACTTTCACAGTTTCTTTAGTTACTGTAGTTAGCAAAAAAACTGAAGATTTTTTACTGCTGCTTGTAAAACGAAAATAAATGCTTTATTATCCTACCGAACGAACGTTAGGTAGAGATTGTGGATTCTAAAGAAAATATATTACAGATAGCGGTGACGCTATTTTCTAAGCAGGGTTTTGATGGTGTATCTATGCGAGACCTCGCAAAAGCAGTCAATATGAGTACTGCGGCTGTTTATCATCATTTCCCTAATAAGCACGCCTTATATCTGCAGGCAATGCATTTTGCCTTTGCTAAGCAGGAAAGTGCCTTCGATGAAGTATGGCAGGCAGAGCTAGAGGCCGAAGAAAAACTCAGGCGATTTGTTAATTGTCTGACGCAAGTGTTAACAGAGGATGTTGATTTTAGACGCTTTATGCAAAGAGAGTTGCTGGATGCGGATGATGAGCGCATGCAACTACTCGCAAAACAGGTTTTTCAACAGCAGTTCACACAGTTGATGACTGTGATTGAACAACTCAGCGGTTCACAGCAACCGGTTCATTTTAGCGCACTCAGTGTGATTGCTCTGGTGTGCGATATTATTCAAATGCAACCCCTAAGTCGGCATTTACCAGGCTGGCAGGCGGAACATGAGGAGGTCGATTTTATTGCCACACATGTCCTGAATTTATTAATGAATGGAATTAAACCCAAAGGAAATCAATAATGAAAAAAAACGCACTATCAAGCCAAATAGGCGAGTTTTCAGTCAAACATCCCTGGTGGGTTTTGCTCTTGAGTCTCATTTTTATCGGGCTTAGCGGGGCAGGGATTAAAGGGCTGGAATTCACTAATAATTATCGCGTCTTTTTTGGTGAAGATAATCCGCAGCTATTAGCCTTTGATGCGCTCCAAAAAACTTATAGTAAAAGTGATAACGTCATGATTCTGGTTGAGCCTGCGAGTGGCGATGTGTTTACCAGAGAAAATCTGCAGGCGATTGTAGAGTTGACCAAGCAAGGCTGGCAATTACCCTATTCTAGTCGGGTTGATTCGATTACAAATTTTCAGCATACCATCGCCGAAGAAGATGATCTGATTGTTGCTGATTTAATTATCCAGCCACTAGAAATGACGGATGAGCAATTACAGTATGTTAAGCAAGTTGCTTTAAACGAGCCTCTGCTGAAAGACCGCCTGGTATCCAAAACAGGACATGTGTCCGGCGTTAATGTGACCATGCAATTACCGGGCACTAATCCGATGGAAGCCATGGAAATTACCACGGTAGTGCGGAAAATGGTCGAGGAATTTAAATTAAAACATCCTGATTTAACGCTGCATTTGAGTGGCATGGTGATGATGAATAATGCCTTTGGCGAAGCATCGTTAAAAGATAACTCAACACTTATTCCGCTTATGTATGGCATCGTCATAAGTACTTACGCAAAATTAATTTAACGAAAAAAGGTGTCATAATAAACAATTATTTTGCTGACTCTAAATGTTTGTGCTCTATATAAAACACCTACTCCCAGAAGAAATTACTGCTTTAAATGTGATGCATAAAAACCATCCACTTCATTTAAGTAGAAGTCGAGCTCATGCTATTTTATTAAGTTTCAAAGAGCATTCTGTTCCCATGATTTGTTCTATTTATAACGTATGCCGCCAAACTGTTTCCACTTGGTTTTCTAACTGGGAAAAGAATGGAATCGATGGATTGGTTGACTGTCAGGGAAGAGGACGGCGAGGTATTTTAACTGAAAAACAACAAATAAGCTTAGTCCAGAGAGTTGAAAAATCTCCTAGATCATTAAAATCAGTACTAGCAAAATTTGAAGAAGATCTAGGCATTTCAGTTAGCATTGATACTATAAAACGTATTTGTAAACAAGCTGATCTTGTTTGGAAACGAGTTAGAAAATCCTTAAGGATAAAGCGTAATCAAGATAAATTTGATTTGGCAACCGATGAAATAAAAGAATTAATACAACAACATAAAGAGAATGAACTTGATTTGTGCTACTTTGATGAGTCGGGGTTTACACTAGAACCCTGTGTTCCTTATGCTTGGCAACAGTCAGGTGAGACGATTGAAATACCAAGCTCAAACAGCAAGCGTCTTAATGTATTAGGTTTTGTTAACAGAGATTGCAGGTTTGATTCTTTTGTTTTTGAAGGGAGTGTAAACACTTCGGTTGTTGTGGCTTGTATTGATGAATTTGCTAAACAGATTAAAAAACCAACAACTCTTATTATTGATAATGCATCGACTCATACGAGTAATGAATTTAATGAAAACCTTGAAAGGTGGAAAGAAAAAAACCTATCCATTTACCGTATACCGCCATACTCACCCGAGTTAAATATTATCGAGATTATATGGCGTAAAATAAAATACGAATGGCTTCCTTTTTCAGCTTATGAATCCTATGCCTCTCTTCAGGAAGAATTATTTAAGGTGCTGTCTAATATTGGAAAGAATTACAAAGTAGAGTTTGCATAAAAGGTTAAATTAATTTTGCATGGGTACTTACTGGTGTTGATTATTTGTTTGCGCTCATTTACCGCAACATTTAGTGTGATTTTCCTGATTATTTTTTCAATTATAAGTGCGCTCGGCCTGGGAATCTATGCGGGTATAAAATTAACACCGACCTCGGCAATGGCGCCGACCATTATATTAACCATGGCGGTTGCTGATTGTGTGCATTTACTGATTACTTTTTTACATAATATGCGCCTGGGCCATGAGAAAAAGCAGGCGATGCAGGAAAGTCTGCGGATTAATTTTCAACCTATCATGTTAACCAGTGTTACTACTGCGATTGGTTTTTTAAGTCTTAATTTTAGTGATGCCCCGCCTTTTAGAGATTTGGGGAATATCGTTGCAGTCGGTGTGTTAATAGCCTTTTTGTTATCGGTGACGCTATTGCCGGCATTGATGACGCTGCTTCCGGTACGAGTGAAAATAAAACAAGAACTCGATAATTCTGGCATGCAACGCCTGGCATCTTTTGTTATTAAAAGACGTAAAGCCTTGTTGATTGGTAATAGTATATTAGCGCTGGTTCTGATGAGTTTTATTCCGCTTAATGAGATTAACGATGAATTTGTAAAATACTTCGATGAAAGCATTGAGTTCAGGCGTGCTACCGATTTTATGAATGACAATTTAAGCGGCATCTATAATGTAGAAGTATCAATCGATACGGGTGAGTCTGGTGGGATTAGTGAGCCTGCTTTTTTAACTAAAATCGAGCAGTTTAAAGAATGGTTATACGAGCAGCCTGAAATCGTACATGTCAATAGTATTACGGATACTTTTAAGCGTTTAAATAAGAATATGCATGGCGAACAGCAGGAATGGTACAAGTTGCCTGAAAAACGTGATTTATCGGCTCAATATTTATTGCTCTATGAAATGTCACTACCCTATGGCCTGGATTTAAACGATCAAATTAATATAGATAAATCAGGCGTACGCGTGATTGCTAGTATGGAAAATTTATCAACTAAACAAATGCTGGATGTTGAGCGACGGCTGCATAACTGGATGGATGTAAACTTTAGTGAATACACGATTAACGCTGCCAGCCCGGTATTGATGTTTTCGCATATAGGGCAGCGTAATATTATCCGTATGTTAATCGGTTCATTAGCTGCACTCGTGTTGATTTCCATTATTTTAATTGTAGCTTTTCGTTCGGTGAAGTTAGGTTTAATTAGCTTGATTCCCAACCTGATTCCTGCTGGTATGGCATTTGGTATCTGGGGTTTGATTGATGGCCAGGTGGGGCTTGGTTTATCGGTAGTGACCGGAATGACCATCGGGATTGTGGTGGATGACACAGTACATTTTATTAGTAAATATCGCCGCGCTAAAGTTGAAAAAGGTCTGTCCTCCGAAGAGGCGGTGCGCTATGCATTTTCTACAGTGGGTGTGGCACTCTGGGTAACCTCATTAGTATTAGTGAGTGGCTTTGTCGTGCTGTCAACCTCTTCATTTTTGATGAATAGCGGTATGGGCTTAATGACCGCAATCACGATCGCCGTTGCTTTAACAATGGATTTCCTGTTTTTACCCCCGATTTTGATGACTTTAGATAAAAAGCGTGGCTAAGCCATCGGATTGTTGTAGAGCGGATATTAGTCCGCACCCCTGTTTTCTATTAGGAGAAAGAAAAATGAAAAAAGTTGTACTCAGTTTAATGTTTAGTTTACTGCCGGGGATCGCTTTTGCAGAAGACATCAATGCAGAAGTGATAAGCGTGGAACCCGTGCAGATAGAAGAAATAAACACAGAGCAAAAAGGCTTTGAAGTCATGCAGGAAATGGATAAGCGAGATATGGGCTGGGGCGATATGTCCACGAGTATGCAAATGGTCCTGAAAAATAAAAATGGCGATGAGCATGTGCGTAATCTAAAAATGACTACTCTGGAAATGCAGGATGATGGCGATAAAAGCTTAAGCATTTTTGATAGCCCAAGAGATATTAAAGGCACGGCTTTTTTAAGCTTTACTCATGCCTTGGATGCTGATGAACAATGGCTGTATTTACCTGCATTAAAAAGGGTTAAGCGGATTTCATCGAGTAATAAATCTGGCCCTTTTCTGGGCAGTGAATTTGCCTTTGAAGATTTAACTTCATTTGAGCTAAAAAAATATAAATATAATTATTTACGTGAAGAAGTCGTGGATGGAATTGATAGCTTTGTGATTGAAACCTACCCGCAATACAAGCACTCAGGTTATACCCGTAACATCGTGTGGGTCGATAAAGAACGCTATATTCCGATTAAAATTGATTATTATGATCGTAAAGATGCTTTGCTGAAAACCCAGACTTTTAATGATTATCAGCAATATTTAGATCAGTACTGGCGTGCCAATAATTCTTATATGGAAAACCATTTAACAGGAAAAAGTACCACACTGGTATGGGAAAACTACACTTTCCGCAATGGCTTAACCGAGCGTAACTTTGATAAAAACACCCTAAAACGTTCGCGCTAATTTTAAACGTGTAGGCCGGGTTAGATTATCAAACGTAGCGCGATAACGTAACTCGGTAATGCACAATATTGATTCTGAGAAAGATCATTTATTTTTACCATGAAGAACATGAAGGACTTGAAGAAATGACTGGTTTTTCTGTATTCATTTGTAAAAGTGCCTTATGTACTTTTATAACAAGCTATTAACTTTTTAACAATTTGTTTTTTCTTTTCTCCTTCATTATATTCATGCCCTTCATGGTAATAAAAGCAGCATATATTAGTTGGGTAAAAATTTGGCATTACGTAGTGTCAATTTTAAACTGGCGATATGTGTGGCTGTTTTTTTGCTTGTTATCGATCCGGCCACTGTATGCCTGGGAGGTATCCGGCTATGTGGGGATAGAAGATCTAGCCTTTTATGAACAACCCATTGATCCACGGCAGCATATGAACTATCTGTCGGGAGTCATCGAGGCGGAACTGTATCATGAATGGGATAACGGCAATCAAGTGTTTGCTTTTGTGCCATTTTTTCGGGGAGCTCAATATGATAGTAACCGCACTCATTTTGATATTCGGGAACTGACTTATGTTTACGCCGCACAAGAATGGGAATTTCGTTTTGGCATACGTGAGGTTTTTTGGGGAGTGACTGAAGCCGTGCATCTGGTTAATATTATTAATCAGCGCGATATGGTGGAAAATATAGATGGTGAAGACAAACTAGGCCAGCCGATGATTAATTTTGCCTGGATTCAAGACTGGGGCACAATAGATTTATTTTTGTTGCCGGGTTTCCGGGAAATGCCTTTTACTGGTGTTGAGGGCAGACCCAGAACACAGCCCGCAGTGAGTGGTGATCAAGCAAGATTTGATAAGAATGGCTTTGAGCGACAAATGGCCTATGCGATACGCTGGTCACATTCGATGGGTGACTGGGATATAGGTCTATCCAATTTTTATGGTACCAGCCGTGATCCGGTTTTTTTGCTAGAACAGGATTCAGCGGGGCAGGTGTCTCTCATCCCTTATTATCAGAATATCAATCAAACGGGGCTAGATGTGCAGGCAACGATTGAAAGTTGGTTATTAAAGCTGGAAATGATTGTGCGGGTAAGTGAGGATAATACGACGTTCGGAACGGTGGCAGGGTTTGAATACACTTTTTTTAATATCAGTGAAACCGGACTTGATATAGGACTGCTGGCAGAATACCTCTACGATAGTCGTGGGATTTTTGCACCGACGGCTTTTCAGGACGATTTTTTTACCGGGATTCGATTTGCCCTAAATGATGTGCAGGATACGCAAATTCTGGCCGGTGTGATTGTGGATAGTAATACTTATGCACAGTTTTATAATATCGAGGCAAGCCGGCGCTTTTTTGATAATTTTAAATTAGAAGTCGAAGCACGATTTTTTAATGGTGCATCCCCCGGTGATCCTTCATATTCATTCCGTAATGATAGTCATTTCAGATTTGAGTTAAGTTATCATTTTTAATTAGGCAGACATTCCAGTATTGCTAACTTCGACTGTAGGGCGTGGCTTTAGCCCGCCGATAGTGCACAAAAGCGGGCTAAAGCCACGCCCTACAACTCTGCCCTCAAGCAGATTAATTATGCTTGGGTACTTAATGGCGGCTGAGCCGGTCCGGTCTCATGAACCACCACAGCATCCCCAGTCTGCAAAATGCCTAAGCCATCATGTAGCGCATTCTGACCAAAAAATACCTTGTTATTCCATTTCCTGGTTTGTGCCAGCGTGCGCAGAGGCTCTTTGTCAATAAGTGCGGTATCCGGGTCAATCTGCGGAACCGAGCAGCGCGAACAAGGCTTGGGTAATCTAAAGTCAATCTCACCGATACTGATTTTTCGCCATTTGTCTTCTGCATAAGCTGAGCAATCAGTCATCACCAGATTCGGACGAAAGCGGCGCATAGACAGCGATAGAGCCATTTGCTGATTCAACAAGGCTAGCGAAGCATCGGAAACTATCAGAAAAGGAAAGCCATCACTAAAAGACGTCTGGTCATCAGCGAGCGCATATTTTTGATCAACCGTACGAATATTTTCATCTGGCTGATAAACCAGTGTACAGGGGAATTGTAAAAAATCGCTAAACCACTGGCTGGCTGACTGATTGACTTCATGAGCCAGGCACTTATCATCCCAGACAGTGACTTCCCTGCTTAGCATTGTTGTCGGTGGTTCCAGTATAAGCACTAAATCGGCTCGATCTGGCGCAGAGATAATTAATTGCTGGCCTATAATTTGAGTTTTTAGCAATGCCATTTTTGGCAGACTGCGTTGCGATAAGAACTGTTGTTGATCATCTACCAACATCCATTTTCTATCATATTTTAGTCCAGTTCTGGAGACCTCCCAATGATCAACCTTGATGCCGGCTAGAGACTTGATAGGGTAAATATAAATTTCACTTAAACGGGGCATGAATTTTTCCTGAAAACAGAATTACACAAGGGCTTTCGATGCATCTAATATATAATAAAAAACTATTGATATATAGATTGATTTGAATAATTATTAAAAAATGTCCTGCGTTCGCTTCTTCCCACTTTATATAGTTTTATTGTCCCTGATCTGTAGCAAGCAGCTCTTAGCTAGTGAGCCTCAGGAAATCAAGATTGCTTATTTTACTCAGGAAAAAAAAGTACCGCCCGCTTTATCTAATCTAGACCCTTTTATCCCGGATAAGGGCTTGCAAGGCGCTATATTAGGCTTAAAAGATAATAATACTACCGGCCAGTTTACCGCCCAGAATTATTTATTAGAGCAGGTGATCGTGCCTATAGGTGGCGATATTAAGCAGGCTTTTGTTGAAATACTCAATCAAGGCATACAGTTGATTATTGTTAACTTGCCTGCAGAGCAGTTGGTGCAATTGCAGGCACTGAATAATAATCAGGCCTTGCTGTTTGATGTCGCGACTCGCACTGATGCCTTTCGCCAGAATCAATGCCTGAGCAATGTTCTGCACTTATTACCCAGTCGTGCCATGCGTGCAGATGCCTTAGCGCAATATATGTTGAAAAAGCGCTGGAAGCGCTGGTTTCTAGTGACGGGAAATACCCCTGAAGATGCTTTGTATGCCAAGGCAATTAAGCGCTCAGCGAAACGCTTTGGCATGAAAATCACTGCAGAAAAAAAGTGGCTGCATAGCTATGATGCAAGACGAACCGCGCAATCCGATATTCCTGTGTTTACTCAGGTTGATGATTATGATGTGCTCGTGGTTGCTGATGAGCAGGGTTTGTTCGGCGAATATATCAGCTATCGAAGCTGGTTGCCCAGACCGGTAATCGGTACTCAGGGCCTAGTTGCCACAGCATGGCATCGTACACATGAACAATGGGGTGCGGTGCAAATTCAAAATCGCTTTAAAGCTCTGGCTAACAGGCAAATGCAGGAGCAGGATTATGCGGCATACCTGGCTGTGCGTGCAATAGGAGAAGCCGCTACCCGTACCCGGTCCATAGATGTGGTGGCAGTGAAAGCCTATTTATTCAGTGAGCGCTTTAAATTGCAAGGCTATAAAGGCAGAGCGCTGAGCTTTAGAAGTTGGAATGGACAATTGCGTCAACCGGTATTATTAGCAGCACCGACTTCCTTAGTTATTGCAGCGCCATTAGAAGGTTTTTTACATCCCAAAAATGAATTAGACAGCTTAGGCTATGATCAGTCAGAAACACAATGCCAATAGGAAAGGATATGCAATCCAGAATTTTAATGAGTACCGCTTTATTTATTTTTTCAACAATAAGTAGCGCTGAAACAGTATTTGTCAGCCTGGAAAAAGACAATGCTATCGCAGTAGTCGATCCCATCGCCGGTAAACTTATCAAAACGGTGCCGATAGGTCTAAGGCCACGCGGCATACAATTAAGTCCCGATGCGCAGACCCTGTATGTAGCCACCAGCGATGATGATACGGTGCTTGAGCTGGATGCCAATACCTTGGCAGAAAAAACCAAGCTACCTTCTGGGGAAGATCCGGAAACTTTTGCCATTAATTCATTGGGAACACGTATGTATGTGTCTAATGAAGATGATAATCAGGTAACGGTGATAGATTTACTCTCCAGGAAAGCGATACATACTATAGGCGTTGGCGTTGAACCTGAAGGTATTGCCGTGAGTCCTGATAATCAGTGGATAGTCAGTGCCTCGGAAACGACCAATATGGTGCACTGGATTGATGCTAATACGTATGAAATTAAGGCAAATACTTTAGTCGATCCACGCCCCAGAGCTTTAAGCTTTACCGCAGATGGACAACAACTATGGGTGACTTCTGAAATTGATGGCACTTTAATGGTTATTGATGTGGCAACTAAAGAAATTACTCAGCGAGTTCATTTTTCAGTGCCAGGTCTTGGTAAAGAAAAAATCCAGCCAGTAGGTGTCGTGGTGGATGATGTTCGGCAGTGGGCCTATGTTGCGCTAGGGCCTGCCAATAGAGTTGCAGTGGTTAATGCACAAACTTACGAAGTTGAAAAGTACTTGTTAGTAGGAGCAAGAGTCTGGAATCTGGCTTTTTCACCGACACAACAGCGTTTATATACTACTAACGGTGTGAGCCACGATATATCAATAATAGATCTAGCAGAACATAAAGTGACTAAATCCATAGCCGTAGGGCGTTACCCCTGGGGCGTAGCAGTTAAACCATAAATTTAATTAAGGGTGGGTAGTATGTAGGACCGACAAGACGGTGCAATGCTGTTGGCTTAAGAATATACTCCTTCTCCAGAGGGAGAAGGCTGGGATGAGGGGATTATAAATGCTTGATTTTATCCTCCTCACACAACCCAGCAATAGAGGGCTTAAGACAACAGCATTGATCGCACTGGGTCACTGATGGGTTTCATTGCAAATTATGTGTGTCATTGTATGACAGCACAGAATACTACATTCTACCCGTCCTGCTTTTATTGAAATTTGTAAGACATGATCAGGATATAAATGGCTAATCATTTAGCGCTGGAAATAACAGACTTAAACTTTTCCTACGGGAAAAAACAGGTTCTGCAAGATTTGAATTTAACGGTTGCAGCAGGGCAGTGCTGTATATTACTAGGCCCGAATGGTGCAGGGAAAAGCACCCTGTTTTCTCTGATAACTCGTTTGTATGCTCATAATCTGGGTGATATACAGCTTGCCGGGTTTGATATCCAGAAACAACCTTTAAAAGCATTGGCACAGTTAGGCGTGGTATTTCAGCAAACAACGCTGGATCTGGACTTATCGGTACAGCAAAACTTACGTTACCATGCCGCATTGCAAGGAATCAGCAGAAAAAAAGCTAATCTGGGTATACAAGAGCAACTAGAGCGCCTGGGCATGTATGAACGGCGTAAGGAAATCGTACGTCAGTTAAATGGTGGGCATAGGCGGCGCGTTGAAATAGCCCGTGCGTTGATGCATAAACCCGGCGTGCTGTTACTGGATGAGCCAACGGTAGGGCTGGATGTGCCGAGTAGACAAACAATTGTAAAACATGTTCATCAGTTAGTGGAAGAGGGTGACCTAGCGGTACTCTGGGCAACACACTTAATGGATGAGATCTACGAGTCAGACAAAGTGGTGCTGATTCATCAGGGTGCGGTTAAAGCGCAAGGCGCGATGACAGATATTATGCAACAGGCAGAAGCGGATAATATCAATGATGCTTTTTTTAAATTAACTCAGGGAAATAGCTAATGCGAATATCTCATTACTGGTTTGCCCTCTGGGGTATTGTATTCAGAGAGTTATTACGTTTTGTTAAACAAAAAGAACGTTTTCTGTCCGCATTAGTCAGACCCTTAATCTGGCTATTTGTCTTTGCTGCCGGTTTTAGGGCGGCATTAGGTATCGCGATTATTCCACCCTATGATACTTATATACTTTATGAGGTATATATAACGCCAGGGCTAATCGGCATGATCCAGTTATTTAATGGGATGCAAAGTTCCTTGTCCATGGTCTATGACCGGGAAATGGGGAGCATGCGCATATTACTGGTTAGTCCTTTGCCGCGCTGGTATTTGTTATTATCAAAATTACTGGCAGGTGTTTTTGTTTCCATATTGCAAGTTTACGTGTTTTTAGGTATCGCCTGGTTTTATGAAATACAGGCACCCTTGGAAGGATATTTATGGTTACTGCCTGCGCTGGTACTCAGCGGGTTAATGCTGGGGGCCTTAGGTTTATTGTTGTCATCCTTTATTAAGCAACTGGAAAATTTTGCCGGGGTGATGAATTTTGTTATCTTTCCGATGTTTTTTATGTCGACAGCATTGTATCCCTTATGGAAACTACAGGAATCTAGTGAATGGCTTTATAAAGTTGCAGAATATAACCCTTTTTCTCAAGCAGTTGAATTTTTGCGCTTTGCCATGTATGCTCAGTTCAACCAACAAGCTTGTGTTTATACCGCAGTTGCATTTGCGCTATTTTTGATACTTGCTATCATAGGTTATAATCCTTCCAAAGGAATGATGAAACGGAAAGGGCGGTAATTAGAAGCGTAATAACTGACGGTTCTGCGTACAATAATAAACTAATAATTTCATTTGGTTGGCAGTAAACAGCTAAATAAATAATAAAAATAACTAAACCATAAATGAGGAATAACCCATGAGTGAAGATAAATCCACTAAAGAAGTAATAGAAGATATTAAAGAAACTGTAGAAGAAGTAGTCGAAGATGTAAAAGAAACAGTTGAAGAAGTAGTCGAAGATGTAAAAGAAACAGTTGAAGAAGTAGTCGAAGACGTAAAAGAAACAGTTGAAGAAGCGGTAGATGCTGTAGAAGATGTAGTTGATAATGCCAAGCCCGCGCTAATGAAACTTAAAGATGAAAACCCTAAGGTATTTTTTGGTGGTATTGCAGCTATCGTTGTTGTAGCTGGACTGTTTTTCTTTTCTGGTGGAAGTTCTAAAACACAGCATGTACAAAAAATCGCTTATGAAGTAGGGCAGACATATACCTTGCAAGCACCTAATTCATTACCTGGTTCAGGTTCAACACTGAAGATTTTGAAAATACCCGGTCAAATGGCTTCATTCGATAATGAAAGTGAAGATGTAGTTTGTAACGCGCCTTCTGGTACTCGGGCGACTCTCAAAAGTTTTCAAGAAGCTTTTGGCAGGAAAAATCTTTTTGCTCATATAGAAATACTCGAAGAAGTTGCTGATTGTCGTAAAGGCGTTAAAGGCTGGACATTAACAACTAATTTGAAATAATTTATTAGAGCTTATTGACAGAATCCGTAATGTCGCTATAATAAGCAATTCAATCAGAGCGGGAATAGCTCAGCTGGTAGAGCACAACCTTGCCAAGGTTGGGGTCGCGAGTTCGAATCTCGTTTTCCGCTCCAAAAGATTTTAAAGCCGCGACATTCGCGGCTTTTTTATTTAGTTTATAAGGCTGCGTAGCAAAGTGGTTATGCAGTGGCCTGCAAAGCCATCTACAGCGGTTCGATTCCGCTCGCAGCCTCCATAAAAGTACCATTCAGTCATTCATAAAGCGGGAATAGCTCAGCTGGTAGAGCACAACCTTGCCAAGGTTGGGGTCGCGAGTTCGAATCTCGTTTTCCGCTCCATGTTCATGTTTTTATCTTATTTAAACCCTGCTCCTCAGGGTAAGCAAAAAAATCAATCTTGTTCAATTGCTTCACGTAAAATGTAGCATAGTGAAAGCTATGGCTAATCGTGATTTTTTTACTATGTGGGCAATATGAGCAGATATTCAAAAAAACAACCGACATCTCCTGAAACGCAAGAAGAAGCACTTAAAGTTGCTAAAGCAACTCAGCGAGCAGGGCAAACTAAAGAGCAGACCAAGCTAATTGCTCAAGGCATCCAGAAGGGCATAGAGTTATATAAAAAGCAGCAGAAAGAAAGGTCGCGTGAGCTAAATAAAAAACTCAAAAAAGTAACCGGAAAATTAAATCAGCTGGATGAAGAGACAGAACATGAATTAAATACCGAGATTATTTATCACCAGAGCACTTTACCTTGGGTTTTATTAGTACTCAGCTGGGCTGGGTTCGGAGCTTATTTTCTGTTGAGCAGTTTTAATCTATAATCCTGAAAAATAATTAAGACACTGATCTATAACGGTTATATTGGTAATCGTTTGATGTTGCTCACTACATATTCTTACCTGATTACCTATAACTCTCAGCTATAATTCGTCATTCCTGCATGCTTCTAGCAGGAATCTAGTTGGTTAAGCATAGATTCCCGATAAAAAACTTCGGGAATGACGAGTTTGTTAACATGCTGATTATTCACGTTTATTTTACTATAGCTGAGAGTCATACGTAATCAGGTATTCTTATATCTATTTTCCATACTAAAATAGATGCCTCTTTTTTGTCGTTCCATTGCCAGGTTAATTTCACGAGTTCGGTTGGGTTTGCGTAAAGTGGTGAATAGCCAAGAAGCCCTTTGCTTAGTGACTTTAGATGAAGTTTAAATTAATATTTTCCCGCGTATAAAAGCACCGATGATGACAGTACTAATACTGATAAACTCTTGTGCCTATCAAGTGCAAATGTGATTCGAACTGCAATTTAAGAAAATTGTAGCAGGAAGAAATATTATTTGATTTATTGTTACTTGAGTGTAACAGTGTTGGTTTATCCTAGAAAAATCGGTTGCCAATCAACGAATCATTAAGCGAGCACTATGAACAGTATTGATCAGATAAAAAAACGCTACGAATCGATATTAAATTCAGCCGGTGAAGGTATCTACGGATTAGATAAAGAAGGTAAAGCAACTTTTGTTAATCCTGCCGCCGCAGAAATGACTGGATGGTTAGTTGAAGATGTCATCGGTGAAAGTTTACATGAACAACACCATCATACCAAGCTGGACGGCAGTCCTTATCCGCGCCATGAGTGTCCAATTTATGCAGCGCTTAAAGATGGTGAAGTGCATAAGATTCATGATGAAATATTTTGGCGTAAAGATGGTAGCTATTTTCCAGTTTATTACACCAGTACACCCATTCTGGATGACGGAGAAATCATTGGAGCGGTGATCGTTTTTCAGGATGTCACCGAGATAAAAAAAGCTGAAGCCAATCTTAAACAGGCATTGAATGAAATTCATCAGCTTAAAGAGCGTATTCAGGCGGAAAATACCTACCTACAAGAACAAATTAGTCTAAACCATAAATTTGAAGATATTTTAGGTGATAGTGAATCATTAAAAGCAGTGCTACATCAACTTGAGCAAGTTGCGCCAACTGATACCACTGTGTTAATTCTTGGTGAAACGGGGACCGGCAAGGAGTTGTTTTCTCGTGCGTTACATAGCCTTAGTACTCGTAACAATAGACCCCTGGTGATAGTTAACTGTGCAACTTTGCCCAGTAACTTGATTGAGAGTGAATTGTTTGGTCATGAAAAAGGCAGCTTTACGGGAGCCACAACGCGGCGAATTGGCCGGTTTGAGCTTGCCGATAAAGGCACAATTTTTCTCGATGAAATTGCTGAGTTACCCCTGGAGTTACAAGCTAAGGGAGATGGAAAGAAATAATCATCCAAACGAAGTAAGCTTGTGTCTCAATAATTTATAATAATGAATTCTGAATTTATTCTCACACTAGGCAGATAAGCTTGTTGATATTAACAGATAGCATTATAGGTTGGATTATAAATACAGCCCATCGTTTAAAAGGCTCGGTACGTCGTATATTCATGGCTGAAACGGTGGAGCTACTAGGCTCAGGTGGTGCAAGTATTGCTGAAGAAAAACTAGGATGGAATAGAGGCACTATCCGAAAAGGACAATATGAACTTGAAACTCAGCCCATAGAAGATAATTTTTCAGCGAGAGGGCGTAATAAAAGTGAAGAGCATTTTCCTCATCTACTTGATGACATAAAAAAAATTGCTGAACCGGAGTGTCAAACGGATCCCTCTTTTAATTCCTGTCGATTATATACCCGGCTAACGGCTAAAGAAGTTAGAAAACGTTTACTGGAGATTGATTATTACGATGAAAAAACATTACCTTGCTCAAAAACTATCAATACAAAATTAAATGACCTGAGTTACCATCCAAAAAAGGTACAAAAAACAAAGCCTCATAAGAAAATCAAGGAAACGGATGCAATTTTTGAACAAGTTCATTCAGTCAATGGAATGGCAGATATCAACCCAAAAGAGATTCGTATATCAATTGATGCCAAAGCAAGAATGAATATAGGAAATTTTTCACGGGGAGGACGAAATCGGGTTTTAACAAAAGCAGAGGATCATGATTTAGATGTTAAGGAAAAGTTAACTCCTTTTGGTTTTTATCTGCCTGAACATGATGATTTTTTCCTTTTCTTTACAGCAGGCTATGCCAGCAGTGATTTCATCGTTGACCGATTGGAAGAAATTTGGCCAGAAATTCAAGAAAAATATGGAGTAGATATTCTGACAATTAACGCTGACAATGGTATGGAGAACAGTAGCTCCAGAACTCAGTTTATAAAAAGGCTTGTGGAGTTTGCTGAAAAAAGCAACATAAAGATAAAACTGGCCTACTACCCTCCTTATCATAGTAAATATAACCCAATTGAACGAGTATGGGGAGCCTATGAAAATCATATTAGTGGCGACATAATGGATACAGTTGAAACAACTTTAAAATTTGCCAAAAGTATGACCTACAATGGCAAAGCACCTATTGTTAAATTAACAGAAAAAATATATGAAACAGGAGTAAAGGTAGGTAAAAAAGCAATGAAGACGTATTATCAGTTTGTTGACCGAATGCCATCGTTGGAGAAATGGTTTTTGACCATTTCTCCTGGTTGTTCTGGATGATTATTTCTTTCCATCTCCCTAAGTTGTTGCGAGTGCTACAGGAAGGTGAAATTGAACGCCTAGGCGACTCAAAAACTATTAAAATAAACGTCAGAATCATTGCTGCTACTCACCGCGATTTGAAGAAAATGGTATCCGAAGGGAATTTTCGTGAAGATCTTTATTACCGGTTCAGTGTTTTTCCTTTAACTTTGCCGCCCCTACGTGAGCGTCAGCAAGATATTTCAGTTCTCGCTCAATGGTTTACCAATAAATATGCGCAAAAAATGGGTAAACCCATAACTCAAATTCCGCAAGCAGTCATCGATAATCTATTAAACTATAACTGGCCAGGTAATATCCGAGAGCTGGAGAATGTGATAGAACGTGCTGTCATTCTGTCATCTTCACATATTTTGCAAATTCCAGTGCTTAAGAAAAGAGCAGAGAATATGAAAGGCGACGACCTGCCTGTGCTTACTTTGGCGGAGATGGAAAAAGCATATATTATAAAAATTCTTGAAGCTACCGGTTGGCAAATTTCTGGCGAACAAGGGGCCGCTTCTATTCTTGAAATGCACCCTAATACTTTACGCTCTCGAATGAGTAAATTAGGTATTCGCAGAGCCAGCACTTCGGATTAACGAAATAAGGTTAATTCACTATATTTCGTAGAATATTTACTTTTATATTGATTAAAACTACTTTTTTTCTGTAAATATTCGACTAACCCATCTATACAGCAATAAATAAAAAGAGTACGGGACACATCATCCAAAACCCTGTATAAAGGTGTTCATGGAAAGTGCCTCCCAACATTCAGCAGCGTGTCCGCAACGCATAGAGACAGGAGAAATCACAAAGTCTCCCTTTGCTCAAATTGTCATTGAACTGACACAAGCAGAGTATATACAGCTTAAATGGGATGCAAACTATTGGAAAGGACAGTATCACCAGGCCAAACAGAAAAATGAAGATCTTAAGCTAGAGCTTGAATCTGCACAGGCACGCATTCGAGACTTGAAACAACGCCTATTTGGCAAAAAAACTGAAAAAGGCGTTGCCAAGAGAAATAGTTCTGGAAGACATAATCATACTGATACACCTCGGCCTCGTGGCCAGCAAAAAGGTAGCAAGGGACACGGGCGCACTCCCCGTCCTGATTTGCCGATTATTGAAGAAGAGCATGACATTGCTGCTGAAAACACGTTGTGCCTAGTTTGTACAAAACCCTACAAGCTTCTGTCACAGACAGAGGATTCAAATATTGTTGAAATAAAGGTTAACAGCTATATTCGTCGTGTCAAACGAAAGGTGACTGTTCAGGGCTGTCAATGCGAGGGAGTCACCGGATTGATTACGGCTCCTCCTGCACCACGTCTTATCCCCAAAAGTGGTATTGGCATCTCGGTATGGAGAGAAGTTCTGCTTAACAAGTTTCTGTTCTCACGAGCACTCAATAATTTGTGTACAGATTACACACATCGAGGTCTATGCATTGCCCCTGGCACACTCACGGGTGGATTACAGAAGATAGCTCCGCTATTCGAACCGCTCGTCAATGAACTGGTTAAAAAACAACTCACCGAAGATCTATTCCATAATGATGAAACCGGCTGGAAAGTGTTTGAAATCATAGAGGGAAAAACGGGCTACCGCTGGTGGTTGTGGGTCACTCAGTCCCGTTCGGTAGTCTATTACATACTGGCACCTAGCCGTAGTGGTGATATACCCATCAAGTATTTTTCCGGACTGGATAAACACCTGGAACAGGTCATTGTGGTCTGTGATCGTTATAAAGGTTACATTCGGCTGGCACGGGAAATTCCACAGATCATACTGGCTTTCTGCTGGGCACATGTCCGCCGTGACTTTCTGGATGCCGCCAGAAGCTATCCGAAACTTGAAGCATGGATGCTTGATTGGGTCGAACTCATTGCCGAACTCTATCATCTTAACAAGCAACGCCTGAAAGAGTGGGACGAAACAAAAAGCCTGGAAACCCAGAATCAAGACTTCAAGCAACACCATCAAGCCCTTGCACAGGCAAGCCAAAAGATGAAAGAGCGCTACGCGCATTTACTGGAAGCGGAGAAAGAGAACAAAAACCTAGAGCGCATTCAATGCAAGATCCTAAACAGCCTGAATAACCACTGGAAAGGATTGATGGTATTCGTACTCAATCCCCAGGTACCCATGGACAACAATACTGCTGAGCGGCGTATGCGTAATCCCGGTATGGGGCGTAAAAACTATTATGGTTCAGGGAGTCAATGGAGTGCCAGACTGGCAGCCATGATGTTTTCACTGTTTCAGACAATCCTGTTATGGGGATTGAACCCACATCACTGGCTTCACGACTATCTAGATGCCTGTGCGAATAATGGTGGGCAGCCTCCCTCAGACATCCGCCCGTTTATTCCCTGGATGATGAGCGAGTCGCGCAAACAGCAGTTGAGCAAACCCTTGCCTGAACTGACTGCGACTCCACTCGAGTCAGAACAACCCCAATCACCATGACACGGTATTGTGGACGAAACTTTAGCGAGCAGGAACTGGAACAGATGCGGAAATTGATTGCCGAGGATGCTGGGTGCACGCGTGCCGAACTTTCGCGCCTGACCTGCAGGATGCTTGATTGGTACAAGCCTGATGGGGGGCTCAAGGATATGTCATGCCGTGTTGCCATGCTGCGCATGGCAGAAGATGGACTTATCGCTCTGCCGCCACCACGGCGCAAACCACCCCCGCGACAGAAACTCAACTTTACTGAACAGACGGACCCGCAACCAGCGATCCTCCTGCCTGTTCATGAACTTCAGACATCTTGATTCAGACGAAACTAATTTGAGACCATTTCCTAATTTTTTGCGGATGAAGTCAGCTCATAAATTAAGCGCAGATCGGTTCCTGGATAATTGAGTTCCGTTTGATTGAGTTGTTCAAATAACTTTTCTATTGCTTTATTACTTGCAGGTCGGGAAGTACTATGCACACGTATCCGAAGTTGTTTTTTTACTTCATCGGGTAATATATCTGCTTCTGTCACAAACAGCGTTTGTAATAGTTGCCTTGCCATCGGAAAGTCGATTGTCGGTGAGGTTAGCAGAGCGGCCATTGCTGTTTCTGCCCGATAAGCGATCATGTTGACAGTATCTATCAGCCGCTTTTTCCCTGGCAGAAGCTGTTCGAACTTATCTTCGTCTCTCAACTCTTGCCAGGTAATGTGTTTGGGCGTTTGGCTTAGTTGTTCCTTGATGGTTTTTAGTTCATTTTCATAATGCTCTATTTCTTCGAGTAATTCTGCTCGTTTTCTTTCCCATTTCTTGTATTTCACATCTTCCGTTTCATCTTTTTTAATCACCGGATGAAGTTCCATCGCTGCAAATCGAGATAGACGGTAATTGAGTTTGGATTGTATCGAATTACGCTGTCCTTCCTGTTGGCGCCTATCAGGGTTGATCACCTTTTGGGTATCGGATAGTGGCTCTATTCCATACTCCTGTAGCATATCTAGCCCATAGTGGTGCTTCATATATCTAAAAAAGTTCTCTTGGCACCACCGGCTAAACATTCGCCCAGAAACAGCCGTCAATTCTAGTTCATAGGCTGTGGTAATAATACTGGTTTGGTGACCAGAATCAGTCAACTTGCGCACTTCTCTCATCCACATCGCCTGTTTTCCAGTTCCAACCAGACTGCCTCGTTCGGCGAGTTTCATGATGACTTTTTCACCACTCGGTAGGGTGATCTCCTGACTGGAAAAATTGTCCAGTGGCCAATTTTCGGTGGGAAATTTATGATAGGTCATGCAAGCGACACGATGCTTGTCCCACATCTTTCTAAAGAATGCGGGGCTATAGCCTTCTCTATCAAACACCAGGATAAAACGACAGGCTTGTTTGTTTTGCTGTAATGCTTGTGCACTCGGTTGATTCGGAATGTCTTTGAGTAATCGGGGGACGATATCTTCTTCCAGCGTTTTTAGTAAGCCCGGATCCACCGTTTTTTCAACGACAAAGAAGGGACGCCCCGTACCATCATTAACCCAGTAGTCGGTGATACCCCGTAAGCAGAGTTTTTCGCGTGAAACATGCCGTTTGGGAAGTTTAGTCAAGTGTCCATGATAGACACGGACATGACCATCTATGTAGAGTGTTCCTGCTGCCTCTGGTTCATTTTCCATCCATTGTCGACTGAGGTCGGCCGCCCAGCTTTCGACTGATTTTGGTTCAGCCAGTCCTTTTACTTTGGATCTTAAACAACGCACTTCGGGAGCCCGATCCAGGCCAAGTAGTTTTCCGAATTCACCCGGTGCATGCTCGCGAAGTTGTTCGGCATTTTTGATGCGACATAGCCCCATAAAGGCGAGTAGCAATAGAATATGAAAGGTTTGATAGTAACCTGTCAGTTTGCCCAGGTGGCGCTCAATGTCATTTAATAAGCCATTGCCAAGTAACGCGGGCAATGCACATAACACACCGCCTTTAGGAACATCTAAACAGGATTCGAATT
Source organism: Methyloprofundus sp. (assembly GCF_965251085.1). Taxonomy (NCBI): domain Bacteria; kingdom Pseudomonadati; phylum Pseudomonadota; class Gammaproteobacteria; order Methylococcales; family Methylococcaceae; genus Methyloprofundus; species Methyloprofundus sp. The sequence goes on from NZ_OZ252594.1 coordinate 569,116, forward strand.
CGATTGAGGCTCCCTTTTCCTGCTCACCCAAAGCAGCCTGGATTCGCTCTTCTACTCGAGTGCAGGCCGTACCAAGCACATCGGCTGCATTGGCATCTATAATATCACGGGCTGATTTGGTACTGCCATCATTGGGGTCTATTGATGCGGCAGACTTTTTTTTAAACGTCCATCACTGATCGCCTTGCGAAAGGTATCTGCCCGGATGCCTAATTCTTTAGCGGCTTCGTTAGGCGTCATACCTTGATCCAGATATTCCTGAGCTTGCTGCAAAACCTCAAGCGTAAAGAGTGGTCCTCCCTTGCGAGTCGGGCGAGGTTCAAAAAACGAATCAGCCCCTTTTTCTCGTAGTTGCCTTAATGAGCGCATAACACTACTTTTAGAGACACCAAAGGTTGTAATAATATCGATTGAACGACAGGAACCGGTATTGATGAGTTGAGAGGTGTGAAGTCTAAATAATCTCTTATTGTCAGCCTGGTGAGAATAGATCGGGATACCGCCGAGGAAATAAAACCACTCATCATTTCGGTTATCAACACTGACCTGACCATTTATAATAGTCGTACCCTGAGGAATTATTGGGAGCATGAGTTGCTGCATTAATTGAATACCTCGTATGATATGAGGGCTTAGTTTAACCTAAATGAGTACCATTTTCATTTCTTTAGCTGAAAATATCAATCATTTGACAATAATTCCCTAACCCTTTAATTATATTGCCTAGTTTAAGTTTTAATGGATTTCTTTCAGGATAGCGAATCAAGATGTCTGAACTTGCGGCCATCCAGCTTTGTCCAGTCATCACCCGTGATCATTCACGACTATGGAATGAGTACATACATCGCTACCACTACCTGGGGCACAAGCCGCTACCCGGCGCACAGCTTCGCTACTTCGTCATCCTCGACGAGCAAATTATTGCAGCGCTCGGTTTTAGTGCGGCCGCCTGGCAAACGGCACCACGTGATCAGTTTATTGGCTGGAGCCACGAACAGCGGCAAAAAAACCTGCCGTTAGTCGTGAACAATGCCCGTTTTCTGATTATGCCCTGGGTGAAATCCAAAAATCTTGCTTCCACTATTTTATCCATGATAGCTCGTCGCCTTCCTACACAATGGGAAGAGCGTTATGGCATCCGTCCGGTGTTACTGGAAACTTTTGTTGATACCGAGCGATTTGCAGGGACTTGTTACAAAGCCGCCAACTGGATCTACGTAGGTAAAACCAAAGGGCGCGGCAAGTTGGGACCTGCTGGTAAACAAAGCGTACCCATCAAAGACTTATGGCTTTATCCGCTGTGTCGTCAGTTTAGAAGCCACCTAACTCGCTGATTCTAGGTAGTATGTGTTGGTCGAATATTTACCGGATTTATAATGCAAGTTATTGAGTACTTAATACTTTCAAAAAAACTTAGCTTCACCCATAGGTTAAGTGGGTGTTTTTTTGAAGGGGGAGTAGGCTTTAGCCTACAGGTGTAACATTCGAATGACACCGGTAGGCTAAAGCCAACTCCCCTCCAAATGTCCCATCTTAAGTGCGTAGCCGATTTTTTAGGCTAAAGGATATTTTATACTTCGTCCGGTCACGGATGCGTTGTAATAGCAAGTTGATTTTATATTGCCCTGACAACTTATTTTTCCTAACCCATCTTTCGATTTCAGTGACAACAACTCATTTAAAAACAATTAGATACGCACAATCTGGCCTTGGTGTTGGCACTACAGATTTTTTTATTTTGAATTAAAGCTAAATCAATGTTTTTTTAACACCTCCTGGCTGCGCTGAAATTTCCAGTGCTTTATAAATAACGGATTGTCGCGGCTCTGCATTCGTCGCTTTCCTTAGATGAATGGTTTTTCCATCTTCCCGCCGTAAAATAACGGTAATGCGTTGCTGGTTTTCCATTGTCCGCCGAATCGTCTGCCAGCTATCATTAATATGTTCAGCTTTGAGTTGATAACGAAGCGTCTGGACGAGATGATAGGCAATGAGAGTGATAAAGATATGCCCATTAACCCGTTCTTCTTTTCGATGGTAGATAGGGCGTAGCCCGAGTTCACTTTTCAGACTGCGAAAAACACTTTCTAGATCGGTTAGCAGGGTGTAGGTGCGCCAGAGCGTTTCTTCATTCCAGTCGGTCAGGTTGGTGCGTAAGCAATAGACACCGGGGTGGGTTGCCTGCGAGTTGGCTTTTTCCACACGCTTCCAGCTGATTGAGTTGGCCTTGTCTCCTTCATCATCAGGTACGACCGTTACTTCATAGTGCTGTGCTGCACGCGCGTATTTTTCCTTTATGCGTCCCAGCCGTTCTAACACTTTTGTATAATTTTTTGTGGTTCCTTTTTTGCTCAATCCAGCATGCAGGCTGTTGAGTGCGGTTTCATATTTTTCTGAAAAACTATCCTGCATGGCTTGTTCTTTCTTTTCCCTGAGTTGCGAGTGACAGTACAGTTCAATTTCTCCGGTCTCTTCTACAGTCACTTTTTGAACTTTTACGCGTTGCCCCGGAATATCTTTGATCAGAGTTGCCTTTTCTTCATCGAAATCCCGCTTGCGTTTGCGTGAGACAACAATATAGTGAAAGCCATGCTCAATGAAGATACTGGATGTTTTCTTCACTGGCAATGCCTGCATCAAGTATCACAGTGGATCCTGTTCGCCCTTCCAGTCCTTCAAGTATGGTTTGCAGGGTTTGTGGTTCACTTGCATTACCTGGGAAGATCTGGCTTTTACGTGGAAAGCCACTGCCATCAAGCACCAGCCCTAATGTAACCAGGGGACAGTCACTGCGCTTTTCCTTGGAGCGGCCTCTTTGGGCAGCTGGGTTTGTTTTGGCTTCGCCTTCAAAGAAGGTATTTGTCAGATCATAAAGCGTGATAGTTTCACTGAAGCTGAACAGATCCCGTTCTTGCTGATATAAATGGGTTTCAATGGCTTCCCGGTGTTTCCATAATTGGTCGGATACCTGATACAGACGATCCAGCCCCATGTCTTCGAAGTCATAGTCGATTAACTCACCGAGGCCGCTGGTTGTCTGCAGCCAGCCGTGTGTGGCTAATTCACTTGCAGGACAGGCCATGCGAGCAATGATAGTACCGAGGGAGGCGGCAAGCTGGTGCTGGTTAAATCCCAGAGATTTCAATTTATCATCCAGGGTTAACTGCCTTACAGCGTGCAACGCTATTTGCTCGACTCCCACACGGCGCGGTCGTACAAGCTCTAAACTGCCGATATCAACGGTCTCAAAGTGAACGCTATCGTCAAGGGTTGTACTTCGGGATGTGATGATTTGAGTGGCGTAATATTGTGCCCGTGTTTCGAGTGATTCCTCTAGGTCAATAGTGAGCCAGTCAGTCTGTGCTGTCAGTAATTGATCAATACGACTTGATAATGACTTCCACTGGGACTTGGGCACATCGAAGAAACGACCCAGATTAAGCAGGGTACGTTGCTTGACCTTGCCATCAATTCGCTCGGACTCAACTAGCCGAAACGTTTTGTAGGTCTCGCCAGTTGCCTTGGTTCGGGTCGTTGTGCATCGGATATACATACTTGAATTTTTCCATAAAAATCAAGTGAATGCAACTACTTTTGTTATGTTATGGCACTACGCTTTGCTTGGAAATGCAAATGTTTGTAATGATTAGGTTTTTATTTTTTTATCCTATGAAAATAGACCTGTTAGTGGTTTTTGAGCGAAAAACGACTGAACATGGGCTAATGACTTCTATCTTTCGTTTTCCTATCTAGCTCATTAAATCGTCAATCAATATTACCAGGTATTGTTCGGAATTTGAGGTTAAAATAAGTTCAAATTTTTAAGCATTTATAATTGATAAAAAATCTTACCGAAGTTAAAGAAAAATGCATATTCTACTTGTTGACGACCACACTTTATTTAGAGAAGCATTACTCCACGTTCTAAATCAATTAGATGATCAGGTTGTTGTGCTGGAAGCAGCTAATGTTCTGGAAGCGACACAATTTATTGCTCACTCCCGCAATCTAGACTTGGTGTTACTGGATATTGACTTGCCAGGCGTAGACGGGTTGACTGCCTTGCCAGGCCTACGAGAACTGGCGCCAACAGTGCCTATCGTTGTACTATCAGGTTCGGAAAATGCTTTAGATGTAAAGCGTGCCTTAGAGCAGGGTTCTGTTGGTTATATTCCTAAGTCGTGTACGAGCCATGAAATGTTGACGGCCTTAAATATCATATTACAGGGTGACATATTCGTGCCACCAAAATTGTTGATTAAAATTGAGAAGGAAACATTGCTCGTTCAGGAACAAGATGAAAAAAATGCGCCACAAAGCCCTTTAACCGCTCGGCAAATTGATGTGCTAGTATTGATGGCTCAAGGGCTCCCCAATAAATCCATTGCCAAGACATTGAATTTGGCTGAAGGGACTGTGAAACTGCATGTCGCTGCTATCATGCGGGCGTTGGGCGCTCGTAACCGCACCCATGCGGTAACAGAAGCAACACGACTAGGTTTAGTGCCTGCAAGCACGTAACCCAGTGAAAATAGTTTGAGTGATTGTCTGCTTAATCCTAGAAAACGTGAGCAGCTGATTTACCTAGGTATATTACTTACTGAGCAGATAATGTACGATACTGCGCAATTTTGCCGGTTGTACAGGTTTGTGCAATAGCGGGTAACCACTGGCATCGGCTTCCTGTAGCCGTTCGGGCCCCGTATCTCCAGTAATGATCAATACAGGTAAGGGCGATCCAATACTACTTTGAATTTTTTTAGCAACCTCGATACCGGATACACTATCGGGTAAGCGATAGTCAATAATTAATAATTTCAACTTGTGTGCAGTATTTTTAAGTTTATAGAAAGCATCTGCGGGTGAATTAGCGGTGATAACTTCAAACCCCCAGTGAGTTAACAGCCCATACATCCCTTCCAGTACCGCGCTATCATCGTCTAGCACCATTACCTGAGATCCTTTCATCAAATGAGTAGTGGAGTAATCTCTCGTTTTTTTAACTGATTCAACGAGTATGATAGAGGCAACAGGCAGTGTGATAGAGAAACAACTGCCCTTACCAGGCTCTGAGCTTACCGTGATTTGATGGCCTAATAGTCTGGTTAAGCGTTTTACTATTGCTAACCCTAATCCTAGGCCCTGGCGTCGATCCCGTGCAGGATTACCTAATTGGTGAAATTCTATAAAAATATCTTCCAGTTGATCTTTGGGAATACCAATCCCATTGTCGAATACCTGGATCTGCACAGTTTCACCGCGTGGGCGAGCTGCAACCAAAACTCGGCCGTTCTGCGTATAGCGCAGGGCGTTGCCAATCAGATTACGCAACATTCGTTCTAGCATGGCAGGGTCGCTACTTACGATTGCGCTGGGTGGACGAATGCGTAATTGGTTGTGGTTTTCACGTGCAATTGAAATAAAGTCAGATTCAAGGCGAGATAAAAGTTCTTTTAAAGAAAAGCACTCGATATTGGGTTTAACAACTCCAGCATCCAGCTTAGAGACATCAAGTAATGCATTTAGCATGGAATTGATTGCAGTGATCGAGTCATTTACCTGTATGATTAATGCACCCGTTTCTGGGCTCTGAACGCGATCTGAAAGTTCGGCAAAAAATAGACCTAAGGCATGAATAGGCTGGCGTAAATCATGGCTAGCTGCAGCGAGAAAGCGAGTCTTTGCGGCGTTAGCTTGTTCGGCGGTTTTGCGCGCCTCTTCCAGTGCGCGCTCGCGTTTTATTAGATCGCTGATGTCTGTATAAGTTATTACCCTGCCATTGTGTTGTAATTTGGTTTGTCGTATTTCAAAAACTCGACCATCCTGTGTACGATACTCTGTACCGGTATTAGCCTTAGCTTTTAGCGGAGGATCTGCAGCGTTCAGGATGAATTTCAGGTCAATATTGCTTGCAACTTTACTACCTACAGCGCCGAGCAGGTTGGTAAATTTCTTATTCCACATGCGTAGTTTGTCATCACTGTCAGACATGCTAATACCCTGTGCCATGTTTTCCAGAGCCGTTTCTAGCATTAACGATTTTTCCTCGCTCTCCCGGCGTAGATCGACATTTTCAAAATTTAGCATTAATGCATGGTTGAGTATGCGTGTCAGTTTGATACTTCCATTTGAACCGATAATAACCAAGAGGCTGAAGAGTAGGCTAATAGCGATATTGAAACTACTCGCATGGATTAATAGCAGGGTAATTGAAGTGCCAGCAATGGGAATTATTATAGCGAGTACGGCTGGTAAATAACAAAACCATGACAATATGGCCCCCATTGATACGACCACGGCATAAAGGGTCATTATGAGCACATTAACCGGTTGTGCTGGCTGCAAAAACCAAATTTCAGCGATCCCCCAAGATAAGCCGGCACAGAGAGAACCTATCATCAAGATCCACTTAAATTTAGCAACATTCTCGCTCAGGATCGCTTTATGCGTGTAATAAAACTGCATGGACATCCAGCGTAGAAAATTGATAGCTGTTACCATCGAAAACCAGATTAAAAGCAAGCGATGTGATGCATCGTCCCAAAGCATGAAAACCAGAATAATTGAGATTGGCAGAATGGAAAAAAACATGTATTCGCCTTGCTTGGTTGCTGACCATAGCCGCTCTACTTCAATTTCTTTATGATATGTTTTCTCAATGGCGTTCATCTTATGATCCTCTTATCAATTCACATCTGATTAAGTACCCTAAGCTCGTAATCTGGATTCGGTCGATAGAATTAATATTAGAATACTGACAGCTTTATATTAAGAATTTGATCATCAATTGACAATCAGGTTAATGACCTATATCTTTTTATATAGGACCTCGTTCTATTACGTTTCTTATGGGGCTTATCGTTATAGTTACTTAGCCAAAATAGATCAAACGAGATACTAACTCTACTTGTCAAATAAGCTAAACAGCCATAATAAAACGATTACCTATATATAAAGGCGTATGGCGCTTGGCATATAGCTAAAAATAATCAAATGCAGCATAATCAGTACCGAATTTAATGTAAATATTATTTTCTTGTTTTAGGATTAAGATAAGGTGCTTATCAGCACCCAGTAGCTAATGTTAGTAATATAGCGAACACAAATTTTCGGGAGCAGGACACAAATTCAGGACTGACAGGGCTAAATTATGCTCTTTCCCTAAACATATACTTCGTGTGACCGCGGGAAGTATATGTCATTACCTTGTTAGTCGTGGTAAGGGCTGCTGTAATCGCGTAATAAATTTGATATTGGTTTTTACTTAAAATCAAAACCTTTGACAAATAACATAGTTTTATTTAAGCTGGCTGATAAGATGGATTAAAGGAACCTAAAGAAAAATGGTGAATGGTGATGACTAAAGAGTACAGTATATATTTAGTTTAACCGTTGTTTCATTTATTATTAGGCAGCATTTCAGGATAAAGGGCGGAATAGATAATTCAACAATATTGTAGAGTAGTTTTTTGTTGATTTTACCTATATTTTAAACACTTACTGGAAAGCAGACATGAATAAGTTAACTTTTATACTAGGTGTTCTTTTGGGAATGGGTATCTTTTCTCAAACCACACTATCAGCAGAAACACCTATTACTTCACCTGACGGACTGGAAAGAGTCACGCAAGAACTCGTTGCGCCTCCTTTTTTACCTGAACATACACAAATTGCTATTGGTGATCCTAAAGTCGTCAAAATTAGAATGGTGGTGCAAGAAAAGGAAATGGAGATTGAGCCCGGCTTAACAGTGCATGTTATGGCATTTAACGGCTCTATTCCTGGGCCTCTCGTGGTGGTTCATCAATACGATTATGTTGAATTAACACTGGTTAACCCAATCACCAACACCATGACCCATAATATCGATTTTCATGCGGCAACGGGTGCTTTAGGTGGAGGCGCATTAACTAAAGTTACCCCAGGGCAAGAAGTCGTTTTAAGGTTTCAAGCGATTAAAAAAGGGATTTTTATCTATCATTGCGCACCAGGCGGAGTAATGATCCCATTGCATGTCGCAATGGGTCTCAGTGGGGCAATTATGGTATTGCCACGAGATGGATTAAGAGATGATAAGGGAGATGGAAAGAAATAATCATCCAGAACAACCAGGAGAAATGGTCAAAAACCATTTCTCCAACGATGGCATTCGGTCAACAAACTGATAATACGTCTTCATTGCTTTTTTACCTACCTTTACTCCTGTTTCATATATTTTTTCTGTTAATTTAACAATAGGTGCTTTGCCATTGTAGGTCATACTTTTGGCAAATTTTAAAGTTGTTTCAACTGTATCCATTATGTCGCCACTAATATGATTTTCATAGGCTCCCCATACTCGTTCAATTGGGTTATATTTACTATGATAAGGAGGGTAGTAGGCCAGTTTTATCTTTATGTTGCTTTTTTCAGCAAACTCCACAAGCCTTTTTATAAACTGAGTTCTGGAGCTACTGTTCTCCATACCATTGTCAGCGTTAATTGTCAGAATATCTACTCCATATTTTTCTTGAATTTCTGGCCAAATTTCTTCCAATCGGTCAACGATGAAATCACTGCTGGCATAGCCTGCTGTAAAGAAAAGGAAAAAATCATCATGTTCAGGCAGATAAAAACCAAAAGGAGTTAACTTTTCCTTAACATCTAAATCATGATCCTCTGCTTTTGTTAAAACCCGATTTCGTCCTCCCCGTGAAAAATTTCCTATATTCATTCTTGCTTTGGCATCAATTGATATACGAATCTCTTTTGGGTTGATATCTGCCATTCCATTGACTGAATGAACTTGTTCAAAAATTGCATCCGTTTCCTTGATTTTCTTATGAGGCTTTGTTTTTTGTACCTTTTTTGGATGGTAACTCAGGTCATTTAATTTTGTATTGATAGTTTTTGAGCAAGGTAATGTTTTTTCATCGTAATAATCAATCTCCAGTAAACGTTTTCTAACTTCTTTAGCCGTTAGCCGGGTATATAATCGACAGGAATTAAAAGAGGGATCCGTTTGACACTTCGCCTATAATATTTATTTGGATAGCTTTTTTATCGAGACTGGAAAGTACTGATTCCTTGTGTCGCTGTCGCTAACGAGAGGGACAAAGCGATATTATAGTCACGATAAATAACTTTAAATATAGAATAGTCAAAGATAAGGTCTGTTACTAATGCGCTATAAAACCTATGTAATAATATTTCTTACTGTGCTTGTTGGTGGCACATTAATTACCGGCTTTAATATCGCTGTCGACAAAATTGATAATTTAGAGTTTTGTATTTCTTGTCATTATGTCAGGGCCACTCTTTATCCGGAGTATAAACAATCAACGCATTATAAAAATCGCTCTGGTGTCCGTGCTGAGTGTGATGACTGTCATGTGCCAAAGCCGTTTATACCTCTGGTATTGTCTAAAATCAATGCAAGTAAGCATATCTACCATCATCTCATTGGCAGTATTGATACGCTGGAAAAATTTGAGGCTAAGCGCCTGACATTGGCTAAACGAGAGTGGCAGAGAATGAAGGAAACGGATTCGCGTGAATGTCGTTCCTGTCATAATGAGAAAGCCATGGATTTTTCCCTACAAAAGCTTCGAGCCCGAGAATTACACCGGGATGCAGAAGAAAATAATGAAACCTGTATAGATTGCCATAAAGGCATCACCCATAAGCAAGTACATAAAGAGCTAGAGCAAGAAGAGAAAGAGGAAGAAGACTTCATGTTATAAAGCTTTAAGTTTATTATCATACCTAAATCCTGCAAGCCCATATTTTGACTCTCATTAACCTGTCTAGCTAAGTGGTTATTAGGTTTTTACTGCCGCTTTGCCAGCCCTCTTTGTCCAACCGATCAAAATATCCAGATTTAAATCATAAATAGAGGAAATTTTTTGTATCGTATGGATATCCCCCGAGCCCAAGGCAATAAACACCCTGCCAACGTGCCATGACCTTTTAATCAAAGTGACTTAACTTCGGTTAATGTTAAGCGAGTAACCCCACCTTAACCCAATCATCCCATTCCTGTGGATAGAGCGGATCTGCAGGTGTTCTGACTCTCAGCTGATTATTGCCTGTGAGTAATTTTCCAGCCACCCGAATCAGATAAGTACGAAGTGTATCCGGCTCCCATTGGCACAACGTTTTGTTGCCACTCAATTGAGCCATCCAGCGCACGGTATTGTAGGCAAGAACGGCGCAATGAAATAATGCGGCATTAGCCAGAAATTGATTCGTTCTGATTTTACCTAAACCCATTTGTGATTTTGCTTCTTCAATCCATGTTTCGCACGTCGCTCGTTCACCATACTTCTTATGTGTTTGCCAAGGCGATAGAGGTTCAGTTGTTACATAACAAAAATAGTCATATTCTGCCGTATCCCAAAGCTCGGACTGAGGTCCTGTCACTTGTTTAGGTTGCTTTATCCTGACCGCGACAAACTGACGAGAGCGAGACCAGCCACCACAACGATATTGAAACTCGCTCTGCTCCCAACCGGGTCGGCCTTGTATGGCTGTCCAGGCCTGTTTGGCCAGCAATGCGTTCAAATTCTTAAGTTTAACCTTTATTAGATACCCATGCCCTCTGGTATCGAGAAATTCAAGCAAATCACCGACAAAATAACCACTGTCACCGCGAAAAATAATGCGCATCCGATTGGGCAAGTGTGCAAGTAACTGTTTGGTAAATTCTACAACACCATTGCTTGTAAAGGCATTGCCTGTCCGGAACCAGGCTTGTAAAATTTCTTTTGTTTCCGCTAGAAAAGCGAGTTGTGGATGGTATGAACGGGCACCTTTCTTTTTGGGGTTGAAGCCTTTGGCACTTCCTTCTTGTCGACCACAAACGGTGTCCACAGTTGAATCGACATCGACCCACTGGACGGATTGTATGCCAGTTTTCGATTTTCCGGAACGAAGCAATCGCCGCCAGTGTTGACCACGCAAAGTATGCGTGAGCGTTTCAAACTGGCTTATCTGCCTATCACTTACTTCTTTAAAGATCCGTAAAATTGTGGTTTCAACAGGAATCTTTATCCAGCCAGCTACTTTGCGCAGTACGCTATCTGCCCATACGGTCGTCACCTTTGCCATTGATGTTGCTCCCCCCATCATGCCAACCAACGTCAATAGAACCACATCAGATAAGTGATGGTCTGCATTTTCACCCCGCCGATGTGGAACGCTTTGTTTTACGGTTTTTTCAAAACCTATCCTGTCTAAATATTTCACGACGGGAATCAGTCCCGCCTGGCTTGTCAATCCATGTGCTGTAGATGTCATTTTTACCGTTCGGGTACGGTTTCTTACGTGAGATGAGGATTTTGATACTTTAGAGGGCTTCATTAAAACAATGAGATAGTGAAATCAGGGAAATGATATTATATCATTGTTTAATAAGGAGTTTTGTGGATTATTATGTATAATGCTTGCAGGATTTAGGTACAATTGGTATGGCCAGAGACAACTGAATCCGCATCCACTAAAATGACTGAAGATAAGACACGCGTTACTTTCCTATTTGATGATAGCAGTGTGAGTTCGGTAACGCGTGGAGGGTGCTGGGCCGCTTGTCATGACGATGCAAATAAGATGCCGAGTGCCCAGGCAGAGAAGGATACACATTTATATTTAGCAAAATCCAGAACCAAAATTACGCGTAAAGGTGGTGGAGAGAATTATAAATCTACAGAAGCACTCAAGACCTTATTAGCCGAAGGTATTTTTGTTGAATACTGGCAAGCGCAATTAAATGATGGACGGGTTACCAAAGTACTGGATGGCTATATTCTGGATAAACGGCATAATAATGAATACCCAGTTGACGCAATTGCGGAACTAAATAACGGCGTCTGGTCGGTAGAGATGAGTCGAAGTTTAAGCCCTGACCTACCTCACAATAAAAATATTGTAGCGGGCAAGACCTATAATTTTGGTTTAGCACTTCATGATGCCTATAGTGAAGGGCGCAAGCATCTTGTTTCGTTTAGTCACTCTTTTGCTCTGGATCAAGGTAAGGCTGATTTTATAGCAATTAAACAGTAAGGGTTAGATTTTCTATTCTCGGATAGCCTCCTGGCATTAAGATAATGACTTACACGTCAACAAAGATGTCTGTTTAAAAATCTATCTGATTACGTACAACTTTCAGCTAAATTCTAAGATCATCAAATTGACACAATATAGTTGTCTAAAGTGACTGTAAAAGTATTGTGCTTTTAGCCTCCCCCCTTGTGCAGCAACCATTTTGGATAGGCTGTGATTAAAAGTGAAGTATTCGTAACAAGCAAAGTTGTAGAGCGGACTTCAGTCCGCAATTCATACTGAAATATAGCGGACTGAAGTCCGCTCTACAATAATGCAATTCATATTTACTTCACTTTTAATCACATCCTTTTGGACAGATGATGAAAATGTGGGACATTCACCTATTAAATCAATAGCATAAAAAATATTTAACCATCAAATCGGTGGTGCTGTATTAGCTGAGACTTATGGGTAATCAAGAAAATCTAAGCTTGCCATGATAAAAAAATATTGCCTATTTATCCCTTTACTACTATTGTCATGGACTACTATGGCAGAGACTGTAGAAACTCAGCCTGAATATGCCAGAAGAGGGGATAAAACCTGTCTTAAATGTCATGATGAATTACCGGTTACCCTGATTTATCATACTCCGCATGCGCAACAGGCAGATCCGAACTCACCTTTTGCACAGCAGCAATGTGAAAGTTGCCATGGCGCTAGCCCAGAACATATCCCTACGCCTCTCGAAGGTGAAACAAAGCCGCCACCAATGGTTTCCTTTGGACAGCAAAGTATTACGCCTGTAGATAAGCAGAATCAGCAATGTCTAACGTGCCATCAAAAAGGGTTGCAGATACATTGGCAAGGGAGTCAGCATCAATTCGCTGATCTTGCTTGCTCATCCTGTCATAGGATCCATATCAAGGAAGACCCTGTGTTAATAAGGCAGGATCAGGCAGCAGTATGTTTTACTTGTCATGGCGAGCAACGTGCGCAGCTTTTTCGCCGTTCACGTCATCCGATTAAGGAAGCAAAAACGATTTGTTCTGATTGTCATAATGCCCATGGTTCTAATGGTGAAAAACTGCTTGTCGAAGATACGATTAATGAAACCTGTTATCTTTGTCATGCTGAAAAACGCGGTCCCTTTCTTTGGGAGCATCCCCCAGCTCAGGAAAACTGTAGCCTGTGTCATACGCCTCATGGCTCGACTCAGCCGGCTTTACTAAATAATAGGGCTCCCTTTTTGTGCCAGGAATGTCATTCTGGTGTTGAGTCATTCCATACCAATGCTTTATATGATGGTCGAGGTGTTTCCTCAACTGGAGGTCAGAGTCGTTTGCTGGCTAAAAGTTGCCTAAACTGCCATAGTAATATACATGGCTCAAATCATCCTTCTGGTGTGCGCTTTGATCGCTAGGCACGAATATAAAGTAGCTGTTGAGGCGGTAGAGTGCTGTTCTTTAATCCAGAACTGATCAATGTTTTTTTCCATGAAAAGCATGAAAAATAGGAGATCAGTTATATTGGCCTGTTCCATTATCTGGCTGAGTATAACAATTGCAAATGCTGAGGAAGAAGACAGTTTTACTTTCGATGATGACGATGCCTTTATGCTGGATGATGAAACAGAAGACGCATCAGCCGAAGCGAAGGATTTTAGCAGCTATATAGAATTAGGTGGGCTGTACAATAGTAGTAATTCTCAGAAATTTGGTGAATATTCAGGATTGAATAAAGAGGGCGGCTATGTCATTGGTAATTTTGATATTCAACACCGGGATGCTTATGATGGCGATAGTACAAATTTCTGGCGTCTAAAGGGAACTAATGTAGGCCTGGACTCTCGTTTTGTCGGTGCGGAATATGGTCAGCAGGGACTTTTTAAGCTGTTTTTTGAATATGATCAGCTACCGCATAATCAGGCCGTAGGCGCGAGAACACCTTTTGCAGGGGTAGGCACAGATTATTTACGCTTACCAGATCCTTGGGTGAGGGGAGATACAACGCCTGAGATGAGCCTGCTGAATGAGAACCTGAGTAGCGTCGATATTGGTACAGAGCGACGCAAGTATACGACTGGTTTCACGTTCGACTTTACGCGGCAATGGAATATTAAGCTCGCTTTTCAACATGAAGATAAAGACGGCCTGCAAGCAACAGGTGCGGTCATGGGAGTTTCGGGCTTTAACCCTCTTGCCATCGTAGCGCCTCGGCCGATAGATCAGGAAACTAATGATCTGGATATGCAGATAGCATTTAATGGTGAAAAGGGGCAAGTACAACTAGGCTATCAGCTCTCCTTATTTAATAATCATAATAATACATTTTCCTGGGATAACCCTTATACATTACGTCTCCCGGCTACACCTCCTGCAACAGGTTTTCTGGATACCACTGGCGGCTTGTCCACGGCACCTGATAATCAGGCGCATAAAATTAGCTTAAATGCTGCTTATCGCCTGGCAGCTAAAACCAGGCTTAATGGGAGTTTTTCTTATGGCCTTATGCTACAGGATGCTGCGTATATAGGCTACACTGTTAACCCCTTATTAAGTGTTACTAGCCCTGTTCCCCGGCAAGATGCCGATGCTCAAGCAGAAACTTTGCATGCTAATTTAGTGTTTACTACGGTGCCGATTAAAAATGTAGATATCCGCAGTAGTTATACGTATGACCAGCGCAGTAATGATTCGCCAATGGATTATTACGATGTACTTAGAAATGATTCGGAAAATCAAATTACCCAGAATAGCAGTCAGACCATACGTGAAAATCTGACTTATGGGCGTAAGCAACACAAGTTTAAAATTGATTCCGGTTACCGGTTCTTAGCCAGAAATAAGCTGACTATTGGTTATGCCTATGAGCGTAATGACAGAGATTATGCTGAAGTAGACCATACTGATGAGCATAATGCTCATATTAAACTGGCTAGTCGCTTTAGAAATGGGCTTAATGGCTGGTTGAAGTATGAATATATCAGCCGTAATGCTTCAGAGTATTCGGGGAATTCTTTATATTTGCAGAGCCATACCCCTGAATATTTAGCAACGGTACCGGAGTCAGTACGTTTTGAAAATGACCCTTTAATCAGGCAGTATAATCTTGCTGATGTAAAACGTAATAAAGTGAGCTTTGCATTAAACTGGCTACTCCTTGACCCCCTGAGTATTGGTTTTAATGGCCGCTACAATCAGGATGATTTTGATCAGAGTGAACTGGGGCTGACTTTTGCGGACAGTTTTAGCGGCACTCTGGATTTAAACTATGCAATCATTGATGGGCTGAGTTTATATGGTTTCTATTCTTATGAATATTTTCAAAATCAGCAAGATGGCTATACCCGCTCTACTAATGTAGGACTGGAGGATCGTAGGCCGGAACAATTCTGGGCGGTCAATACTCAGGACAAGATAAATACTTTTGGGGTAGGTGTAGACTGGAGTTTGATCAGAAATGTTTTAGATTTACAGCTGGACTATACTTATTCTGATGCGCTGACAGAGACAAATACTGAGCAAGGGGGTAATCTGAATGGCGAGCCCTTGCCAGATTTGAAAACGCTAATACATAGTCTAAATGTACGTGCGAATTATCGGTTATTGGAAAATATGCGCTTACAATTAAGTTATCGATACGAGTTTTTTGTGACGGATGATTATGCGCTGGATAATATTTCCCCTGATAGTATTGATGAAGTACTTAGCTTGGGCAATAGTAGTCCGGATTATAACGCTCATGTTGTGGGGCTCAGTGCGTTTTACGAGTTTTAATCAATACGGGATGTTAAAGGGATTAATGTGCTTTAAATTGCATGGCTAGACTAATCTGAATTCTCGCTGTATGCTATAAGTTGGATTAGTAACAATAACAGGTAAAAAAATGGCAGTTGTATTAACTGAAAATGC
Source organism: Methyloprofundus sp. (assembly GCF_965251085.1). NCBI lineage: Bacteria > Pseudomonadati > Pseudomonadota > Gammaproteobacteria > Methylococcales > Methylococcaceae > Methyloprofundus > Methyloprofundus sp. The sequence goes on from NZ_OZ252594.1 coordinate 585,051, forward strand.
TGCAAAGCAAATTAAAAGTCAAATAAATAAGCGCGGGCAGGGCATAGGCTTAAAGCTAGGTGTTAAACCTTCCGGTTGTTCGGGTTTTGCTTATACTATCGATTATGCAGATGAGTTAAAAGACGGTGAGTCGGTATTTGAAACTTTTGGCGTTAAAGTAGTTGTTGCAGACGAAAATATCGTGACACTAGAAGGTCTGGAGCTTGATTATGCTAAAGAAGGGATTAATGAGGCGTTTAAGTTTAATAATCCTAATGTAAAAGGCACTTGTGGCTGCGGAGAAAGTTTCTCGGTATAGCAGCTTGCTTGCAAGAATATCAGTCTCACGGTAAGTTATAGTAAGCGGAGCGGAGAGCTGCAACAGCTCTCCACTTGCCTTAAATTTAGTTATTTACGTTAACGTAAAGAAATAGTTTCATTTCGTCCCTTAGTTTCAAAGTCTAATTTCCCTTCACATGCTAACCAGCCAATTGCACGCTGTACTTCGCTTTTGTTTAGCTTGGTGACAGTGGTAATTTTTGTCGCACTAGATGGACCATTCTCATCCAAAAATTTCCAGATTTGTCCTGCAATATTTCCGATTGAATCACTCATAGTTTTGCCTCATTAAAAAATAAAAATAAAAAATTAAGTCTGGGGATGTTCAGGAAGAACGATATTAAGTTCTAAGGTTTCCTGCTCGTCATCACTATCAAAAATTACCGAAATATCTTCCGGATTTATTTTAATGTATTTCTGGATGACTTTTAATAATTCTTTTTGTAATTCGGGAAGGTAAGAAGGCTGGTTGCGCGCGCTTCTTTCATGCGCAACAAGAATTTGTAAGCGTTCTTTTGCCAGTTTCGCCGAATTGGGTTTAGTTGTTTTAAAGTAATCTAGTAAGCTCATAACTAACTCCTAAAAAGCCTGCCAAACAGGCCTTTCTTGTCTTCATCAATAAATCTGTGTGGTTTGTCTTCGCCCAGATACCGGGCGACGATATCAGTGTACGCCTGGCCTGCCTTACTTTCCTCATCGAGTATGACCGGGGTGCCAGAATTTGATGCATTAAGCACCGATTTTGATTCTGGAATCACACCTAGCAGGTGTAGCGATAAAATATCCTGTACATCTTCAACGCTAAGCATTTCGCCTAATTTAACGCGTTTAGGGTCATAGCGAGAAAGTAGTAGGTATTCCTTAATGGGTTCTTCACCCTTTTCAGCGCGTCTGGATTTGCTGGATAAAATTCCTAGCATCCGGTCAGAATCTCGTACCGAGGAAACCTCAGGGTTGGTGATAACGAAAGCATCATCAGCAAAATACATGGCTAAATTAGCACCACGCTCAATACCGGCAGGTGAGTCACAAATAATATACTTAAATGTTTTTGCCAGTTCATCCAGAACCTTGCCAACACCTTCCTGGGTTAAAGCATCTTTATCGCGAGTTTGTGAGGCCGGCAGGATATATAACTGTTTGCAGCGTTTATCTCTTATCAGCGCCTGGTTTAAAGTTGCTTCGTCATTAATCACATTAACAAAGTCATAAACAACACGGCGTTCGCAGCCTAAGATAAGATCCAGGTTACGTAAACCAACATCAAAATCAATGACTGCTGTTTTGTGTCCTTTCTTGGCAAGCCCCATGGCAATAGCAGCGCTAGTGGTGGTTTTACCAACCCCGCCTTTTCCAGAAGTTACTACGATGATTCTAGCCAATGGTTTGTCTCCTAAGTGTTTTGGATAATAATTGCTTGTTTGTTTAAATAAATTTGCACGGGTTTATTGCGTTCGGACTCAAGAATATCTTCACTCACTCGATAGTTTCCTGCAATAGAGACTAATTCGGCCTGTAAATCCGAGCAAAAGATACGTGCATTGTCATTATCGGGTACACCCGCTAAGGCGCGGCCTCTGAGTGTGCCATAAACATGTATATTGCCTTCAGCCATAATTTCTGCACCGGCACTGACCTGGGCAATAATTGTTAAATCACCTTTTGCATAAACGCGTTGACCCGAACGGACAGGCTGAGAAATAATCGTTGTTTCAATTTTAGCCTCGGTAGTTTTTTCCGTTTCTTTTGCTGCCGGGTTTATTTGTGCTAATTTTTTTTCAGCAAAAGGCTTCTGCGTGTTGCTACTGTGAGCTGCAAGTCCTGGCAGCATTAATTCGTTTGCTGCTTGCTGCTGTTCTTTGCTACCACCCCGAATGCCGATGGGAAACATGCCAGCATTACGTACCGCTTCGACCAATAGAGTTATGTCAATCTCCTGACCTGCAAGGGCTTGTAGATCTAATAAGAGTGACGAGTTGGTAAAGAATTCAGGGGCCTGCTTAATTTTTTCATGCAATTGATGCGTAATGGCATTAATATCTATGCTAAATAGCTTGAGCACAGGGATGGTGACAACGCCGCTTTTAAACTCAAAAGCCTGGGAATTGGTTGGTGTGGATTGAGGTTCGCTGGGCATTTGTTGTATAAGATTAACTAGCTGTTATGCTAATTCTATCATTGCTAATTTAAAAAAAATACTTTGCTAAAAAAAATATATTTTTTTAGATTGGGAAAATGCTTTTTTCTTAAGTCTCTCTTATCACAAGGAAAAATAGTTACCCACAAAAATTGTGGATAAGTTTGTGTATAAAGCGAGGAAAAGTGCATGCAAAGCGTAGAACTAAAATGCCAACGCTGGATTGTATAAATAAACTACAATCCAGTGTTATTTTATTTAAATCATATGCTTATGTTTGTCAATGCTTGTTGATAGTAGAATGCGATTGTTATTCTAAGAAGATAATAGTGAATGTGTGTAAGTCATTGACTATCAGTCTACGGCTTAATAAATTTAAGTGTCATACGGTCGCTTTCACCGGTACTTTCGAAATAGGCTTTATTTTCTTTTCCACCGCGAAATGAAGGCGGTAATGACCAGACTCCGTTCGGGTGGTTATGAGTGTCGTTTGGATTGGCATTGATTTCAGATCTAGCCAGTAATTTAAAGCCAATCTTTTCTGCTAGCTGGATAATATAAGCTTCAGTGACATAGCCAGATTTCGCTTTTAGATCTTGTACTGTCTGTGCTGGATTACGGTGTTCTACGATACCTAAAATCCCTCCAGATTTTAGAGCGAGATACATAGCCTCAAATACTTGTAGAGCCTGATCTGATTTCATCCAGTTATGTACATTACGGAATGTAAGCACACGGTCTGCCGAACCGGGTGGGGCAATTTCTAGTTGCGTAGGCGGTTGTAAAGTCGTCATGACGACCTTGCCATAACTATCAGGGTTTGCTGCTAATTTTTGTTTAAACTTTACAAAGTTCTTTTTAAAGTAGGGGATTGAGGAATGTTCGTCGAAGTGAGCCACATATAGCAGCCCCTGGTCTTTTAGGTAGGGGGCAAGAATTTCGGTATACCAGCCCTTGCCACCGGGCCATATTTCGACCACTGTCATATCAGCTTCTACCCCAAAAAAATCGAGAGTGGCTTGTGGGTGTCGATAAAAGTCCCGGTTTTTATGCTGACTAGATCGGTGTTCACTATTAATAACGTTATCTAGTGAGGATGTGTCGGCAACAGAGTTAAAACTTAGTAATAGTAAGGGTAGTAAAAATATTTTTTTGTACCTAAATCCTGCAAGCATTATACATAATAATCCACAAAACTCCTTATTAAACAATGATATAATATCATTTTCCTGATTTCACTATCTCATTGTTTTAATGAAGCCCTCTAAAGTATCAAAATCCTCATCTCACGTAAGAAACCGTACCCGAACGGTAAAAATGACATCTACAGCACATGGATTGACAAGCCAGGCGGGACTGATTCCCGTCGTGAAATATTTAGACAGGATAGGTTTTGAAAAAACCGTAAAACAAAGCGTTCCACATCGGCGGGGTGAAAATGCAGACCATCACTTATCTGATGTGGTTCTATTGACGTTGGTTGGCATGATGGGGGGAGCAACATCAATGGCAAAGGTGACGACCGTATGGGCAGATAGCGTACTGCGCAAAGTAGCTGGCTGGATAAAGATTCCTGTTGAAACCACAATTTTACGGATCTTTAAAGAAGTAAGTGATAGGCAGATAAGCCAGTTTGAAACGCTCACGCATACTTTGCGTGGTCAACACTGGCGGCGATTGCTTCGTTCCGGAAAATCGAAAACTGGCATACAATCCGTCCAGTGGGTCGATGTCGATTCAACTGTGGACACCGTTTGTGGTCGACAAGAAGGAAGTGCCAAAGGCTTCAACCCCAAAAAGAAAGGTGCCCGTTCATACCATCCACAACTCGCTTTTCTAGCGGAAACAAAAGAAATTTTACAAGCCTGGTTCCGGACAGGCAATGCCTTTACAAGCAATGGTGTTGTAGAATTTACCAAACAGTTACTTGCACACTTGCCCAATCGGATGCGCATTATTTTTCGCGGTGACAGTGGTTATTTTGTCGGTGATTTGCTTGAATTTCTCGATACCAGAGGGCATGGGTATCTAATAAAGGTTAAACTTAAGAATTTGAACGCATTGCTGGCCAAACAGGCCTGGACAGCCATACAAGGCCGACCCGGTTGGGAGCAGAGCGAGTTTCAATATCGTTGTGGTGGCTGGTCTCGCTCTCGTCAGTTTGTCGCGGTCAGGATAAAGCAACCTAAACAAGTGACAGGACCTCAGTCCGAGCTTTGGGATACGGCAGAATATGACTATTTTTGTTATGTAACAACTGAACCTCTATCGCCTTGGCAAACACATAAGAAGTATGGTGAACGAGCGACGTGCGAAACATGGATTGAAGAAGCAAAATCACAAATGGGTTTAGGTAAAATCAGAACGAATCAATTTCTGGCTAATGCCGCATTATTTCATTGCGCCGTTCTTGCCTACAATACCGTGCGCTGGATGGCTCAATTGAGTGGCAACAAAACGTTGTGCCAATGGGAGCCGGATACACTTCGTACTTATCTGATTCGGGTGGCTGGAAAATTACTCACAGGCAATAATCAGCTGAGAGTCAGAACACCTGCAGGTCCGCTCTATCCACAGGAATGGGATGATTGGGTTAAGGTGGGGTTACTCGCTTAACATTAACCGAAGTTAAGTCACTTTGATTAAAAGGTCATGGCACGTTGGCAGGGTGTTTATTGCCTTGGGCTCGGGGGATATCCATACGATACAAAAAATTTCCTCTATTTATGATTTAAATCTGGATATTTTGATCGGTTGGACAAAGAGGGCTGGCAAAGCGGCAGTAAAAACCTAATAACCACTTAGCTAGACAGGTTAATGAGAGTCAAAATATGGGCTTGCAGGATTTAGGTTGTACATTATTGAACCTAGAAATAGCAGTTGAGCAGGGATTTTGTGGAAAATCTGAGTGCGAAAGACAAGGCACAGCTAGCAGGCAATGGCCGTAGCCTTTGGCAATAGCTGTAACGCAGTATTTCGCGCTCAGATTTATTCACAAAACCGTGAAGAGGAGTCTGTGCACCCTGTCGGTGATCAGTTGTTACGGTAATTATGTTTATATTCGAATGCTTAGAGTTTTTTTTAACGTTCAACTGCGGTTTTTAGGTTGAACCTTATTGATAAGTTGATACAGACTTAAAGAGGCTAGGCCTAGAAAGGCGATAAAGGTCCAGCCTGGGATACTCAAGCCAAACAGTGTCCATAATACATCGGCGCATTCGCCCGTACCGCTAAGCATAAGCTTAAAAGTTTCGCTTAATGGGAAGTTTTCAAAAATATAGCTTAACCCGGGACTGCATTCAGGTACATCTTCGGGCGGCAGGTTTTGTAGCCAAACATGCCGTGCCGAAATTGCAGAACCCGCCAGGGCAAATATTGCACCTAGTATTGCATAGCGATGTACGCCTTTTTTTGCCGGGTTATGCAGGGCAGCGATAAGAAAGGTGATGCCGGTAATTAAAATGGCAATCCGTTGCGATATGCATAATGGGCAGGGTTCCATCTCCTCGACTAATTGAAAATATGCGCCTACGGCTAACATGAAAAAACAGCTTAGAAAGCCAAGTAAAAACCAGGTTCTGGCTTTAAATTGCATCATTGAATAACTCCTATTTCTTGTTTAAATTTGCGTATGTCCCGATTAGCACCCAAAACAACTAAAATATCGCCTGAATCGAGTTTGTGATCTTGTTCACCTAAAGAAAAGTATAACGTGTCTCCTAGTTCTTTATCGACAACACCGATTAAAAATAAATTATATTTCTCATTTAAATGTAATTCGCTAGTGTAGGTTTGATCCAGAGGTGAATTATCAGGGATGATTATTTCGGCCATATGTAAATCAGCGCGGCCGAAAACAACTTCGTCTAAAACCCAGGTAATACTGGGTTTGGTCAATAATTGATAGGCTTTATTGCTACAGATTTCAAATGGGTCAATAATCTTAGTGGCACCCGCAGCCAGGAGTTTTTCGGCAGACTCTGGCTGGTTAACCACAGAGATTATTTTTAGATCCTTATCCAGTGCGCGTGCAGACAGTGTCAGGAATACATTTTCTGAATCCTCTTCTAAAAAACAAAATAGCGTTGTTACCTTTGAACCGATACCTAATGCAATCAGGTCATCATCCTGGCTGTAGTCCATTAACTGCGCGGGTAAATTTTTTTGTAGCGCCAGGTCAATTTTTACTGGATCTGCATCCAGAATAACCAGTTTATTTTGCTTTTCATTCAGTTGTGTAATTAGCTCAAGTGTCATGCGGTTAAAGCCAAATATAGCAATCAGATTCTGGCTCATAAAGACTTCTCAAGTTTCTTTTGCAAACAACTGGTTGCAATTAAATCATGCAGGTACTCGATGCTCAGATGGCGGCCTATCAAAACTAAAATATCCCCTGCACAAAGTATGAAACCGGGATCGGGGTTAAAGTAAAAGTGCTGATTACGCAGCTTGTATCTATTTCTGCGTTTGGCATGGTCGGTGTTTTTGCTGACCACGCCGATCAACCGGGCTTTGTATTGATTGAAATCTGCCTGCTCTACTGAGATGCCTTCCAGAAAGCAACCCGGGTGGATATTGAGTACCTCCATTTGGACATCATGCTGACCATGCAGAATGCCGTTTATCGCTTCAAAAGCTACCGGGTGGCCAATGTATTCTGCTGCTAATAGCCCAGCAATAGTATAAGACTGGACTATATAATTTGCGCCGGCCTGATACATTTTTTTAACATTATCTTCATGGTTCGCACGGGCAATAATGGTGATGTCCGAGTTTAAATAACGGCTGGTTAAGGTGATATACACATTGGCAACATCATCTCCGGTAATGCATAAAATGGCTTTAGCGCCATGATTGATCCCCGCTTGTTCTAAAACAGAGTTTTTACTAGCATCACCCAATAATGCAATATAGCCATTACGCTTGGCCAGGGCGATGTGTTGTTCATTTTTATCAACGATAACAAAGTTTTGTTTATTAGTGTGTAATTGTCGGGCTATATCTTGGCCTACACGGCCAAAGCCACAAACAATGGTTGTATCGCATAATTTTTCAATACTAGATAGGACTCGTTCTTCCTGAAATTCATACATTTTTTCACTAAAAGCGGCGACTATAATAGACGTGAAAAAAGCTAATAATCCTAAGCCAGAAATAATTAATGCGGTTGTGACTAAACGCCCTCCGTGGGTGACGGGAGTTATATCTCCATAACCTACGGTAGAAATAGTGACCACTGCCCAATAGAATGCATCATAAAGATCAGTGATCTGGCCGCCCATTTTTTCATTTTCAAACATGTAGATGGCGGTGCTAGCTATAAAAATTAAAAACCCCATGAAGATTGCCAGCATGGTTAATTCAAAGCGTTTATTTTTCAGTACGCCGGTAAACATCTGGATGCTTTGCGAATAGCGAAATAATTTGAATAAACGAAAAATCAGAAAGATACGTAAAATCCGTAAGGGCCTGTAGCTAGGTAGGATAGCGAGTAGGTCAATAATAGCACTGGGAGAAAAGATATAGCTGAGCTTGTCGGCAATAATTTGCCCCAGCGCCTTATGCAAATGAAATGGCGTGCCCAGATACTCAGTATTTTCATGCTGTTTGATAATTGAGGCATGCATATCAGAGTATATCCAGCCGCGCAACAGGTATTCAATGATAAAAACGCTGACCACAAAATTTTCAAATGAGACAGCCCAAGCAGTGGTTTGATGTTCAACCTCATAGAGCAGTAGCGAGACACTGCTGATGACCAGCATAATCATGAATACATCAAAATAGGACTTAAGCTTGCATTGCGGGTTTTCTAGTAAATCATAGAAAAAAGTTTTGCTACGTTGATAACGAGCAGAGGCTTTCAGACTGTAGGCAATATAGAGTATTAAACGAGTATGCATGGTTGTCTATGTGCAAGTTACTACATCATTGTTAGAAAAACACGTCCGAACCGGAGATGTTTATAGCAAGCTGGCTAATTGGCGTAATGCCTGACCCCGATGGCTTAACTGGTTTTTTCTTGGTGCAGATAATTCAGCTGAGCTACAGTTTTCAGCAGCTACCCAGAAAATCGGATCGTAACCAAAGCCGTTAGCACCCTGTGGATGGTCTAAAATCCTGCCTTCCCAGCTAGCCTGCGCAATCAGCGGGAAAGGGTCATTTGCATGACGCATGAGCACTATCACGCAAATAAAGCGCGCGCTACGCTGCGACTCTGGAATATCGACCATAGCATCGAGTAATTTTTGCAGGTTTTCCTGATCCGTTGCCTTGGTGTCTGCATAACGCGCTGAAATAACTCCAGGAGCGCCTTTTAAAGCATCGACAACTAATCCGGAATCATCAGCAATGGCGGGTAAGTTGCTATGCAATGCAGCATGCTTGGCTTTGATAATTGCGTTCTCAATAAAAGTACTGCCCGTTTCCTCGGCTTCCTGGATATTAAATTGCTGCTGAGGAACAATTTTATAATCACTCAAAATAGCTTGTATTTCTTTGATCTTGCCAGCATTGCCACTGGCCAAGACAATTTTATCTGAATTAGGAAGAGACATAGGGCGGTTTGAATTTATCAATAAGAGATAGGCGGTTACTAGTACAGCAGCCCCGAAATAAGTAATAAAAAAAATACCAATAATTAGTAATGCTGTTTTTTATATCGCAAATTTAAGGGGCGCTGCACAAGCGTGTCTGTTAATTATAGCTATCTTAAGCGACAAGAGGAGTGTTAATTGCGTTCATTGCCCGTAAGCCACTCTGATTAGATGCGGAATGCACGGATCCCATAAGTCCTAGAGGTATTAGACAGTCTCAGGTAAAAGCCGGGTAGATGGGTGCAACATTTCTTTAATGGTATGTGCCGCCGAGAAAAAGTCGATAATTCCAGCAGGTGAATCAATCGAGCCTGCCCCCTCGCATTGGTTTGATTCGCAATTCGGGACCCTGCTTTCGATTCCTTCTACTCACCGCGATTTGAATAAAATGGTACCCGAAGGGAATTTTCGTGAAGATCTTTATTACCGGTTCAGTGTTTTTCCTTTAACTTTGCCACCCCTACGTGAGCGTCAGCAAGATATTTCAGTTCTCGCTCAATGGTTTACCAATAAATATGCGCAAAAAATGGGTAAACCCATAACTCAAATTCCGCAAGCAGTCATCGATAATCTATTAAACTATAACTGGCCAGGTAATATCCGAGAGCTGGAGAATGTGATAGAACGTGCTGTCATTCTGTCATCTTCACATATTTTGCAAATTCCAGTGCTTAAGAAAAGAGCAGAGAATATGATAGGCGACGACCAGCCTGTGCTTACTTTGGCGGAGATGGAAAAAGCATATATTATAAAAATTCTTGAAGGTACCGGTTGGCAAATTTCTGGCGAACAGGGGGCCGCTTCTATTCTTGAAATGCACCCTAATACTTTACGCTCTCGAATGAGTAAATTAGGTATTCGCAGAGCTAGCACTTCGGGTTAACGAAATAAGGTTAATTCACTATATTTCGTAGAATATTTACTTTTATATTGATTAAAACTACTTTTTTCTATTTGTAAGTTACTGTTTTAATTTATATTAAATGATTTTATAGATTCTGGCATGGCTCCTGCTTTAGTTATTATCAATGACTATTCAGGAGAATTAAAATGACAGAATACCCCCACCCTACAATAGGGACAGTAGCTCAAGCATCCAGATTGTTACTGCAGCACACAGCAAAGAAAATAGGTTTTGTACCTAACTTATACGCTGAGCTTGCTACATCACCTATCGTTTTAGAAGCTTATCAAACTCTGTCTACCCTGTTCGATAAAACCGCCTTTACCCTCGTTGAACGACAACTACTGCTCCTGAGTATTAGCCGTTATCGGAATTGCTGTTATTGCCTTGCTACTCATGGCACCCTGGCAAAAATGCAGAAAATTCCCAAACAAGTCATTAGCGCCGTGTACTACAGCGAACCGTTGCTTGATCCCAAGTTAGAAGCATTGCGTACTTTCGCACGCGCTATGCTGGAAACTGAAGGCTGGGTTCAGCACGATGCTCTCCAGGCTTTTTATAAGGCTGGGTATCAAAAGCAACATGTGCTGGGAATTAGTTTCAAAACAATCAGTAATTATGTTAGCCAGATCAATGATACACCGATTGACGCAGAGTTTTTGTCGGGTATACCTGGTAGCAGTAACTCTGATGCTGAATAAAACTACATAACAGGAAGAAATTACCATGGAAAATCGACCACCGCTACCCCCGTTTTCATTAGCAACGGCAACTCAAAAAGTGCAGCTGGCTGAAGATGGCTGGAATAGTAAAAATCCAACCAAAGTTGCTAGTGCTTATACTCTCGATTGCCAGTGGCGTAATCGCGCAGAAATATTTTCTGGACGGAAAAATATCATTGAATTTCTTACCCGTAAATGGGACAAAGAGCTGGAGTATCGCTTAAAAAAAGAACTCTGGAGCTATACAGGCAACCGTATCGCGGTAACCTTTAGGTATGAATGGCATGATGCCTCTGGCCAATGGTTTCGTTCTTATGGGAATGAGTTGTGGGAGTTTGCTGGAAATGGCCTAATGCAACGACGAATTGCGAGTATTAATGATAAACCGATGAATGCTTCGGAACGTGAATTATACTAAAACTTAAACCTAAAAAAAGCGCTTTTTCATCAGGTTATAAGGAAATATAGCGTTCAATTGATGTTTTTAGGTTTATCGCAGTCAACTGTGGTTTCTAGGTTTAACGGTAACAGGGTTTCTTTTGCAAGGGTATTGGAAATATACATTACTCAAAACTGTCTAAAAAAGGCCGGAGCGTTCCTTAGCTAGTGAATTTAAATTCTAGATAATTTTTGACATTTTGTAATCATCCATTACAAAGCCATTACCAATATCTATCAAAAGACTGTTTTCTATTTCAAACTCAAGCTTTGTATAAAAAAGTATTGCATCAGAATTATGTCGGTTGACAGTCAGCCATAACTTATGAACATCACGGAGTTGGCCATAGTCTTGAATAAATAACAGGGTGGCTTTTCCCGTTCCTCGCCGTTGTTGTTCTGCGCCGATATACAACTTACTAATTTGTAGGCTATTTAGTTTCGGAAAATGGCGGACAGCAAAGTATCCAATAGGCGTATTATCATTTTCTACGATGAAATAGGTTAATTGATCAACAATCTGTTGCTGAATTGCGGCTATGCTCTGAAAATTAGCTAACATATAGTCAACTTGTTGCTGGCCAATTATTGAAGGGTAATGGCTATTCCAAATTTTAAAGGCAAGCTGGCTGATCTTGGTTATATCTTTGGGGCTTGTAACTAAGTTAAATTTGAGCATTTGTACATTAGTCGTAGGTTTCCTTAGCCCATCTTCGTCACTTTTATCTTTCCAAGTTATTGATTTATCGTTCGCATAAAATTTTCATCAAAAAAGCTCCTTTAAAATCAAAGGTGTTTTTTTTGAGGCTCCTGTAGTGCCATTTTAGTTTGCTCTGCCTATTGATTTTTCCTGGTTTTTCCTTGATGCTAGTGGCATGTATATTCGAAGAACCAAAACAAAGAGTCTGGAAGACGGCTCCGCTTATTTCACTTACCGCATTGTTGAGTCTTTTCGTATAGGGAAACAAGTCAAGCAACGCACATTGCTCAATATAGGTGCGGACTTTACTATCGAGAAAAAGTATTGGCCCCTGCTAACGGCCAGAATTGAACAATTACAACAAGGTTCGGAACCCCATCAGGAAGAGCTATTCCATTTAGCTGATGATTTAAATCAACTGCTGGAAGCAACGGCTCAACGCTATAGCGCACTGATGACTGCAAAACTGTCACAACCACTAGACTCACAAAGCTCAGAACGGGATTATCATTCTGTTGATATTAACCATGTCGAAGCCATTAATGCCCGCAGTATAGGCGTGGAAACCTTGGCACTGCATGCTGCACAGCAATTGCAGCTAGATGAGAAACTCACAGCACTGGGCTTTAATAAAATCGATACGGTGACAGCACTGGGCAGTATCATCGGACGTATAGTTTCACCCGGCAGTGAATTGAAAACACATGATTGGTTGCAAAATCGAACGGGGCTGGGTGAGCTGCTGGATCATGACTACGGCAATACAAGCCTGACACGATTATATACGGTCAGTGACAAGTTACTCAAACACCAGGCAACTCTTGAATCATTTCTGGCTAACCGCGAGCAGACTTTATTCAATTTAAACCGCAAGATTGTATTGTACGATCTGACCAATACTTATTTTGAAGGCCAATGTACCCAAAACCCGAAAGCGCAATTCGGTCGCTCCAAAGAGAAACGCACAGACTGTCCACTAGTGACCCTGGGGCTGATTTTGGATGGTGACGGTTTCCCATTGAGTAGTCAGGTTTTTCCCGGCAATGCCAGTGAGCCCGCGACTCTGAAGCTCATGCTTGAGGGACTGCGAGACAAGGATCCCTTTCATCAAATAAAGCCGGTGGTTATCATGGATGCCGGCATTGCCAGTGCCGACAATGTTGCCTGGTTAATCGAACAAGATTATCATTATCTCGTCGTCAGTCGAGAACAGCACGTAAAAAACCCAAGAGACCAGGAAAGCCCGGTAACAGTCAGGGATACCCCGGACAGTAATGTCGTTGTGTATCGTGAAGTTGATCCAGAAACCAGGGAAACCCGACTCTATTGTCACTCAGAACAAAAGGCAAAAAAAGAACAAGGTATCCGTAACCGCTTTCATGTTCGTCTGGAAGAAGCCCTGGAAAAACTGCACACGGGCCTGAGCAAAAAAGGCACCCTTAAAAAATACGACAAAATACTGGAACGTATCGGCCGGCTACGTGAAAAACATAGCCGCGTTGCTGCTGACTACACCATCAACGTCATGGCGGATGACAAAAAAAACAAAGCCACCAGTATCGAATGGAAACGTAAACCTGAAAGTGACCAGAAAGATCAACACTGTGGTGTGTACTGCCTAAGAACAAATATCCCTGACTGGTCGGAAGAACAGTTATGGACGACCTATACCATGCTCACAGAGATTGAAGCGACCTTTAGAAGCCTGAAAACCGAACTGGGTTTGCGCCCTGTCTACCACCAAAAAGAAGACCGGGTTACCGGACAGCTATTCATTACATTATTAGCTTACCACTTGGTACATACACTGCGTTATCAGCTTAAACTGCAGGGCATTCATCTAAGCTGGGAAAGCATTCGCAACATTATGTCGACCCAGCAACGTTTGACCATTACCTTACCCACTGATAACGATACAATCATTCACTTGCGAACCACAAGCAAAGCAGAAACCAGACAAAAACAAATCTATACTGCTTTGAATATTAACCCCGACCCGATAGGAAAAATTAAAACGACCGTTGATATGAAATCTGTAGTGCCAACTGAGACCGATTGAAAAATTTAACTCATTGAAATAATGGGGAATTGACTGTATAAGTCACGAAGATGGGTTAGGAACGCGCACGAAATAAGTTGAGCATCTGGCGCAGGATTTTTATTCGTATTCAAGACGTAGAAACTGGCGCATAGCCAGCTACGTAACAGTTTCTACAACGCAGAAGACGGATAAAAAGACTAGCCAGTTGCTTAAGTTATTCCGTGCGCGTTCCTTCGTTCGGGAATGGACCCAAAAAAATCAGAGCTCTTGAGATAGCAAATGCCATTGATTATCAACTAAACCTTGTAGCGGCTGGTAGTTGCTTTTATAAGACATTTTCTGACAATTTTCTATCCAGTATCCGAGATAAAGCCATTCTAACCCCAGTGATTTTGCATGTTCGATTTGCCATAAGACGGCATAGACTCCAAGGCTGCGCGCAGAAAATTTAGGATCAAAGAATGTATAAACAGCAGACAGTGCATTATCGAGTAAATCGACCACTGCAACGCCTGCTAATTCATTATTGCAGCTAAACTCGACAAATAGGGTGTTGCACCAGTCACTACTGAGAAAATTAATGTAATTTTCCTGAGTTGTATTGACCATTTCGCCATCCGCGTGACGGCTTTGTTGGTAGTATTGAAAAAGCTCAAAATGTGCTTGCTCAAATCTCGCTGGTTTGATTTTAACGTCTATATTAGTATTCTTTTTTAAGGTTCTACGTTGTTGTCGTGATGCTTTGAAGTCAGCGACAGCCAGGCGTGCTGGAACGCATTGTTTACATGAAGTGCAGTGGGGTTGATAGACATGATTACCACTGCGTCGAAAACCTTGACTAATTAGCTGGGAATAATGATCATTTGTCAGTGAAAAGTCCGGGTGTATATAGGCAAATTGTGCGTTACGCTGCTCCAGGTAGCTGCATTCATGTGCTCTATCGAGATATAAGGGAATTGAAATCATTTTTGCCATGCTGAGGTGGCCGGATTGCGTTGATGATATGGTTTTAGCAATGAACAAAAGCGAGTACGAGTTATTTCTTCTGCCCCGAGACTAATCAAGTGCTGAGTGTGAACCTGGCAATCTATTAATTGATAACCCCAGTCGTTGAGTTGTTGAACCAGGCTGACAAAGGCGACTTTAGATGCGTCTGTTTTGTGGTGAAACATAGATTCCCCAAAAAATACCTGGCCCACAGCAATGCCATATAAGCCTCCGACCAGCTTATCATCGTGCCAGGCTTCAACTGAATGTGCATAACCTTCCCTATGCAGACGTATATAGGCAGCTTGCATTGCTGCAGTAAGCCAGGTGCCAGACTCTTGCGACCGAGGGCTTGCGCAGGCTTTTATGACATCGGCAAACGCAGTATCAAAGCTAATCTGGAAGTGCTGTTTGCGTAAGGTTTTTTGCAGGCTTTTAGAAATATGTAATTTTTCAGGAAAAATAATAAGTCGGGGATCGGGTGACCACCATAAAATCGGGTCTGCATCACTGTACCAGGGGAAAATACCCCTGCTGTAGGCATTGATTATGCGCTGAGTGGATAAGCAGCCGCCAACTGCTAACAAGCCATCAGGCTCACTTAGGGCTAGGTTAACGGGTGGGAATTCCTGATTTGCTAAATTTGGGTCAAGAACTGTAAGCATATAATAAGCAGGTTTTATTATGATTATACCTTAGGTATCATGCCCGAAATAAACCAGGCAAGCTAGAAATTAAGTAAATATAGGTATATCTTTAGCTGCATTCTTTGGGTTAATCCAGAGACTATTGTCGGCCTTTTTCATTAGTATTTTTAGCAATACAGGGCTGAATAGTGCTAATAGTTTAGCATTCATTAGAATATATTAATTTAGTGCAGTTAAAAGCATAAAAGAAGGGTGTTTTATTGTGGAATATGCTATATTTAATAGCAGTAATGAGAATGATTATTAATTAGATAAATATTTGCTCTTGAAGGAGACGTAAATGGACATGAGATTATTTGACCTGAAAGATTTAGCTATTGGTGAAAAAGGACGAGTAACAGGTTTCAGCAAGCAGGGTAGAGCCTATAGAAAGCGTTTGCTAGCAATGGGTTTAACGCCTGGGACTGAATTTTCTATAGTGCGCTTTGCGCCGCTAGGCGACCCTGTGGAAATTGCGTTGAGAGGGTTTTCTTTGACCTTGCGTAAAAATGAAGCGGATGTATTAAGTATAGAGAAAGTTTGATGCAAATTGATTATACAGTTGCGGTTGTCGGTAATCCCAATTGCGGTAAGACAACACTTTTTAATGCATTAACTGGCGCACGCCAGCATGTGGGCAATTGGCCGGGTGTCACTGTAGAAAAGAAAACGGGTGAGTATAGCCATGATGGGAAACAAATTGAAGTCGTTGACCTGCCTGGGACTTATTCTTTAGAGGCCGATAATGAAATTTCGCTGGATGAGCGCGTAGCAAGGGATTATGTGGCGGCTAAAGAAGCGGATTTAATTATCAATATTCTGGATGCTTCTAATATCGAGCGTAATTTGTATTTAACGTCACAGTTAATTGAAATGTGTGTGCCGATGATTATTGTGCTGAATATGATGGATGTTGTTGCACAACGCGGTCTGGAAATTGATATACAGAAATTGTCGCAACAACTGGCTTGTCCGGTTATTCCCGTTTCTGCTTCTATTCGTCAGGGTGTAAAGGAGCTCAAGTCCAGCATTAATCTTGCGGCAGTTGAGCAACCTGTTCCGCATTTAGAGGTTGCTTATCATCCAGAAATAGAAAAAGCAATCGCTACTTTATCAATAAACTTATTACAAAAAGCTATTGAGCATCAATGTGATACGCGCTGGTTGGCGATTCGTTTATTAGAAAGAGATACATTAGCACAGAAAATAGCCGGCAGTGAGCTTGTCAATCAGGCTGAAATTCTGGAACAAACGATAGAAGATGCAACAGACGATGAAGTCGATATTCTAGCGGCTGATGCACGTTATGGTCTGGTTAATCAAATAACGCAAAGCTGTGTTAATAAGCTAAATGAAGTTAGTCGAGGGATGACTAATATGATAGATACGTGGGTATTAAACCGTTATTTAGGTATCCCCATTTTTTTATTGATGATGTATCTGATGTTTATGATCACTATAAATATTGGTAGTGCCTTTATTGATTTTTTTGATCAAGCTGCCGGAGCTATCTTTGTCGATGGGTTTGCTGAGCTATTAACTGCATTATCACTTCCGGAATGGTTGGTCGTTTTACTCGCTAGTGGTGCGGGAGGCGGAGTGCAAGTGGTTGCTACCTTTATTCCTATCATCGGCTTCCTGTTTCTGGTGTTATCTTTATTGGAAGATTCTGGATATATGGCACGTGCTGCATTTGTCGTTGACCGGTTTATGCGCATGATTGGTTTACCCGGTAAGTCATTTGTGCCGATGATTGTAGGCTTTGGCTGCAATGTACCGGCAATTATGGCTACACGTACGCTGGAAAGTCAGCGCGATAGAATACTCACCAATATTATGAACCCCTTTATGTCTTGCGGGGCGCGCTTACCTGTATATGCTTTATTTGCTGCTGCTTTTTTCCCGGTAGGTGGCCAAAATCTAGTGTTTGCTTTGTATGTGTTTGGCATTATGGTCGCCGTATTAACCGGATTGATTATGCGCCATACCTTGTTTAAAGGGGAGTCTATGCCCTTTATTATGGAATTGCCGAATTATCATTTGCCAACCTTGCAGAGTATTATGATTCGCACCTGGGAACGCTTAAAAACTTTTTTGATTAATGCGGGTAAAGTGATTGTGCCGATGGTTTTAGTGCTTAACTTTCTTAACTCACTAGGTATCGATGGTAGTTTTGGTAAGGAAAACACACAGAAATCTGTATTAAGTGAAATAGGACGTACCTTGGTACCGGTATTTCAACCGATGGGGATTCGTGAAGAAAACTGGCCTGCGACGGTAGGAATTTTTACCGGAATTCTGGCTAAAGAAGCCGTGGTCGGTACGCTGGATGCATTATATAGCCAGTTAGCGCTAGAAGGCGTAGAGCTGGAACAGCCTGCCTTTAATCTGCAACAACGCTTGATTGATGCAACGTTGACAATCCCTGTGAATCTCATGGCAGTAGCAGATAATTTGCTTGATCCTCTGGGACTTAATATTGGTGAAGTAAGCGATACGCAAGCTGCGGCAGAAGCACAAGAAGTCAGTCGTGGAACCTTTGGTGAGATGCAAGCGCGATTTGATGGTAAGGCAGGGGCATTTGCCTATTTATTGTTTATCTTGCTGTATGCTCCATGTGTTGCAGCAACAGCGGCAATTCAACGCGAAACGGGCACTAAATGGGCGATATTTGTCGTTTCCTGGACGACCGGAATCGCCTATATGACAGCCACCATTTTCTACCAATTAGCAACCTTTACACAGCATAGAGAAACATCCTTGCTCTGGGTAATGGGATTACTGTTTATGTTTAGTAGTGTCATCTTTGCTTTCTGGTTAGCCGGCAGACAAGAATTGAAACAGGAGGTCGCATGATTTTATCCGAACTGCGTGATTATCTTAAACAACGCCAACGCCTTTCGTTACTTGATATGGTTACCCATTTTGATATAGATGCCGATGCACTGCGTGGTATGTTGAGTAAGTGGGTCAGTAAAGGAAAGGTGAAAAGACTGGATGCAGGTGCTAATTGTGGTACAGGTTGTTGTAAATGTGATCCTGCAATGACCGAGCTGTATGAATGGGTGGGTAAAGGATAGCTTGCATAAATTCGCTCGATGCTTACATAAGCAGAAGCAGCAATAGCTAAAGTTATTGCACTTCTTTTTTTTCGATGACTCTTAACTAAAATACCAAACTGGACTAAGCTAACACTATTAGCTAAATAACAGGGGACCTTAATGGCTGAGCAGCAACCCAGTATTTTAATAGGCACTCTTACTGAGGTGAGAGGAGATGGCATGGAAGCACGTGTAGTCGAAGAATTTTCAACAGAAACTCCCTTACTGACCATTGATAACGAGCAAATGTTAGCTGCCAATATCGGTTCTTATGTGGTTATTCGTCAGGCCAATATAGCCGTTCTGGCTATGGTCTTCAAAATGCGCGAAACAGATCGTTTCGAACAAGGAAAGCGCATATCGGATCGTTTTTTCTCATTAATTCCGGTTGGGGAATTAAAAGAAGATGAAACTTTTATTCGTGGCGTGCGCCATTACCCAACGCCGGGAGCCAAAGTTTATGCTGTCGGTCTTGCTGAAATTAATGCTATTTTTTCGCAATTTAGAAGTTATGAATTCTTTATAGGTCAACTCTCTGCACATAAAGATTATCATTTAAGTCTGGATCCGCGTGCTTTGTTTGGGCGACATTTTGCCATTGTAGGACAAACCGGTTCGGGTAAATCATGGGCCGTTACCAGTATAATTCAGCATACTATAAAAGCCATGCCTAAAAGCAATCTGATTTTACTGGATTTGCATGGTGAATATTGCTGGAAGGACGATGCCGGTAAAATTCAATCGGCATTTCCTGAGGGTACGGTTAATTATGTAGAAGCGACTGAGCTGGAAATGCCATACTGGATGATGACCTATGCGGAGCTAATAGATTTATTTATTGATCGGTCAGAGTCAGGTGCTTCTATTCAAATGGCTTTTATGCGTGAGGTGTTACAGCAATTGAAGCGTGAGACAGCTAAAGAAATTGGCTTAGGGGTCGTCTCCGTGGATACACCAATTTACTTTTCGCTAGCCGAAATGTACCGACAATTTAAAAATGCAAATGAAGAGAGAAAAGAATTTGGTAAAGTGACTGGGGCATTATTTGGCCAGTTTGATGAATTTTTAGTGCGCATGCAAAGCCGTTTTAATGATGTGCGGTATGATTTCTTACTTAAACCTAAAAAACGCAATAGCTCCGCAACTATGGCCGATTTATTACGCGAATTTGTCGGTGTAGGCGCTTATAACTCTAATGTTACAGTTATTGATCTAAGTTCTATTCCTACCGATGTAAGGCCTGCTGTTTGTGCTCAGGTAGGAAGGCTTGCCTTTGAATTTAATTACTGGAATCCAAAAAGACGAGAATTCCCCATCACGCTTATATGCGAAGAAGCCCATGCCTATATTCCCAGAGAGAAGCATAGTCAATACGAAGGCACAAAGCGCCAGATGGAGCGTATTGCAAAAGAAGGACGGAAATACGGGGTGTCGATTGGGGTAGTAAGTCAGAGACCCACTGAGCTATCAGAAACCATGCTGGCACAATGCAGTTCCTTTATTTGCTTACGTACCACTAACCCGGATGATCAGGACTATATTAGAGGTCTGGTGCCTGAAGCTGAAGGTGATTTGGTTGATATACTGGCCTCATTGGGTCGAGGAGAGGCATTAATCTTGGGTGAAGCGGCGCCGTTGCCTACGCGCGTGCAAATTTATAAACCCGATCCAGAGCCTAAGAGTAATGATGTAGATTATTTTACCAGTTGGCGCGAAGGGGTTGACGAGATAGATGTGGATGAAATTGTTCATTTGTGGCGCACGCAAACACATAAGTGAAGCGTGTCAAAGAAATAAGTTATAATTTGTAAGGATAAAATGTACTGCATTATATAGCTGCTATTGATGTATTTATTCTTTAACGAGCACTAATTATAACTATGGAACAGTCTAATAATAAAGATAAAATAGTTGCAGAAGCAACTGAGCCTTATATTCAAGAGCAGCATTCTGACAAGCAAATGTTGATTAATGTAGCTCTGAAGTTTCTTTTACTATTTACCATAATTTTCACTTTTGATTTTTTGGTGGATTTAGTGTTTTTTTTACTAGATCTTATTTTTGAAATCATCCATCTTATTATTGAAGTTATCGAGGAGTTACTTGAGTCGATAATGGCAGAAGCTTTACCTACCGATAAGCATCAAAATGAAGCGATTATTGTTAATCTGGCAATGCTCATTGTCATTTTTGGCCTATATAAATTGTTTCATGGGTTTAGATTCGTTTATCATTTAAAAAGGCATATAAGGGCAGACTGGTTAAAATATAAAAGGAGTAAGACATCATGTTGGCAGGGACTTTCTTTACTCAGTAAAATTAAATTAGTGTCAGCTTATTGCACGGGTTTTACACTGGTTTTTTTTCTCGCTTTTTAATTGATTTATGCAACAAACATTGCACAATGGGAGATTGGTTTTGGGGTTTTTAAAGCTTCCATTAATATTTTTTTTAGTCATTTGTTTATTCGCTTGCGCTCAGCAGTCAGTGCAGGAGGGGAATATTCAAGTAGTCTGTATATTTCCTAATCAGCAAACGGCTCCTGGCTGGGTCTGTAGCGGATCTGGCGTTGCAAGCTATTGGTGTTGTAGATCAATCAGCAGCAGGGTTAAACTATATGCAAGATATGGCTGAAATTGCTGCCGTTAAAAATCTTACCGAGTTATTTAAAGCTAAAGCCAGTATTAACACTATCCAGTATTTAAGTTCACCTGGAATCGAGAGTGCAGTTGCGATTCAAGCTGGGGCAAGCGTGCTAAGCAATATTTCTCCTGCAACTTTACAAGCAGCTAAACAATATAAATCGCTTAGGGGGCCAGAAGGTAGAGTTTATATATTAGTTGGCCTAGACAGGCAAGCCAGTAGGGCTTTACTGGAAAATGCAGTTAAAACCAGTATGCAAAAAGACCCCGCTTTATGGCAAGCGCTACAAACGCAAAAATCCCTAGATGACATCGCGGCAGATATTGCTGCTCTGCAAGATTAGCAATAAAAGTATATCAAAGTAGTAGCCCGTATGAAGCTTGCGGAATACGGGGAATTAAATTTCCAATATTTCCTGTATTTCCCCTGCGTCCTAAGTTTT
Source organism: Methyloprofundus sp. (assembly GCF_965251085.1). NCBI lineage: Bacteria > Pseudomonadati > Pseudomonadota > Gammaproteobacteria > Methylococcales > Methylococcaceae > Methyloprofundus > Methyloprofundus sp. The sequence goes on from NZ_OZ252594.1 coordinate 606,766, forward strand.
TTAACCTGTATAGAATTACCTGATTACCCATAACCCTCAGCTATACTTCGTCATTCCTGCATGGTTTAAGCAGGAATCTAGTCGGATAAGCCTAGATTCCCGATACAAGACTTCGAGAATGACGAGGTTTTTAACATACTGATGTTTCAAGCCTTATTCTACTATGGCTGAGAGTTGTACGTAATCAGGTAGAATTAAGAGCTCAAGCTCTCATTATTGATAAAAATAGTTTAAATGAAAATAAAAAGCGCTTTACTTGTTTGTTGTATCTGGTTATTAACCGCCTGTAGTGGTTTTGCAACTAAACAGGATCCTGCACCTGTGTATGGAAAGTCAGGACGTTCAGCTAATAAAGAAAAATCTTCTGTTAATACAGCTGATCAGGCAACACAGGTTAAAGGTGTACAAGACCCGGTCATTCTCAAACAACAAGATCTCGCGGTTAAAAGTAAACCAAAATCGTCGAATGTTGTTGTAGCCTTACTTGCAGAAGCAGATAGCAGTTATCAGCAGGGTAATTTAGATGGGTCAGTGACTACGATCGAACGTGCCTTACATATAGAACCTCGTAATGCCTTATTATTGTACAAGCTAGCATCATTAAGATTGCAACAAGGCCAGCCGGAACTAGCGGAGAATCTGGCTAAGAAGTCCGAGTTATTAGCGCAAGGAAATGCCAGTTTAAAAAAGAAAAACTGGTTATTAATTGCTGAGGCGCGTGATCAAATGGGCAATCAGTCAGGAGCAAAGCAAGCCAGGAAGCAAGCTAAAAAGTTTTAGAGATAAGAGGCTGTAGAGAATGAAAGACTGGCAAGCGGTTATTGAACAGATTGAACAGGCTAGTGGACAAAATTTTAACTTATTAAAAGTTAATGCCATGCATGGTGGAGATATTAATCAAGTCTATTATCTACAGGGGACGGAGAAAAACTATTTTGTTAAAGAGAATAGAGCGGATTTATTGGAAATGTTTGCAGCAGAAGCTTTGGGTTTGCAAGATTTGGCGAAAACAGAGACATTGCGCATTCCAGAGCCTGTTGTCTATGGAGTATCTGGGCAAAACGCTTATTTAGTGATGGAATATGTTGAATTAAAACCCGCTAAGCAGGCGACTCAAAGACAGCTTGGTAGGCAATTAGCAGAAATGCATCAAATCAGGCAAGACTACTTTGGTTGGCATCAAGATAATTATATTGGCAGCAACCCTCAGAGCAACAGCAGAAATAGTAACTGGGTGAGTTTCTGGCAGGAACAGCGTTTGACAGCGCAATTAAAATTGGCATTTGACAATGGCTTTACTGGAAAAATTCAGTCACAAGGCGTTAAGCTGTCTCAGTTGATTCCAGAGTTTTTTTCTAACTACCAGCCTCAGGCTTCTTTGCTGCATGGCGATTTATGGTCTGGTAATGCGGCGGCAGATACTGCTGGGCAGGCGATTATCTATGATCCTGCTTGTTATTATGGTGACCGAGAAGCCGATATAGCGATGACTGAGTTGTTTGGCGGCTTTGGTGCGGATTTTTATGCTGCTTATAATCAGGCTTGGCCTTTAGATTCAGGTTATAAAACACGCAAAACTTTGTACAATTTGTACCATATTTTGAACCATCTTAACTTATTTGGCAGTGGTTATTTACATCAGGCAGAAGCGATGACGCAGCAATTAATAAGTGAATACTCCTGACAATCAGGCTTGAACACTTACGCAACGGTTTTTTTCAGGACAGTACTAACAGAAACGCCTGCTAATCCCAAGGAGTAGCAGGCGTATTCGTCTATGGAGCTGCTAAAACAATACTATTTTGCAGCTGGAGCAGGTACTACTTCTACTTTTACTGCTTCTACTGTTTCAGTCGCAGTGTCAGATGTTGCTGTGACTTCTTCAGTGACAGTTTCAACAATAGTGGCTGGCGCAAGTGCTGGAACTTCTGCTGGTAAAAGAATTTCAACTTTAGCGTTTTTCTCTAATGAATCCAGATAGGCTGCAACTTTTTCTCTTTGTACAATAGGCTCTAGTTGTGACTTAATGGCCTCTAATGGAGGAGGAGTTTGCTCTCTAGCATCTTCACGTAGAATAATATGCCAGCCAAACTGAGTCTGAACAGGTGTTTTTGTATATGAGCCATTTTCCAGAGCAATAACAGCTTCTGAAAATGGTGGAACCATTTGTTTAGCTGAGAACCAGCCTAAATCACCGCCTTGTGTTTTAGATGGGCCAGTTGATTTGCTTTTAGCTAACTCAGCAAAATCACTACCTTTATCTAACTCTGCGATAATTAAGATAGCTTCACCTTCTTTAGCAACCAGAATATGTCGAGCTTTATATTCAGTTGATGCTACTTTAGCAATCTGTTTATCATATTCAGCTTTTATTTCAGCATCAGTTACCGGATTTGCTTTAATATAGTCGTCTACTGCAAGTTTCGATAACATAGCATTTTGCATCATTGCTAAACGTTGCTGAATTTCAGGAGTTGCCTGTAGATTTTTACTTTTAGCTTCTTGAACTAGTAATTCACGTCTAACGAGTTCATCAATCAGTTTTTCTGTAGGGATTTTTTGCCCACGTCCTCGCTCGCTTACTTCAGCCGTCAATGTATCAAGTGCAAATTTGCTGATATATTGACCATTAACAACCGCTATAGCATCTTCTTTTTGAATGTTAGATGCTGTGATGTTATTGGCATTTTGTTGGCAAGCAGTTAACAAAACTGATCCTGCAAGTAATAAAGGGATTGTTTTTAATTTCATAAGGGTCATTTTCCTTTAGTTTGACTCGGTTGGTGTGAAAGCATCGATACCTAGAGCATGAATTTCTTGTTTCATTAAATCGCCTAGGGATTTATAAATTAATTGGTGACGTTGTACTAATGATTTGCCCTCAAAGGCGCTGGAGACAATTCGTACATGATAGTGTCCACCGCCACTTTGAGCGCCTGCATGGCCTGCATGTGCCTGGCTGTTATCGGCTACTTCTAGTTGCTCGGGGGATAAGGATTCTGTGAGTAATGATTTTATTAAATCAACGGTCATTGTGGAAATACCTGCTTAAAAGGTTTAACGGAAACTTTTGCATAAACACCAGCTTCCAGATAGGGGTCATTATCAGCCCAGTTTTTGGCGAGTTCTAAACTGACAAATTCTGCAATCACCAGGCTGCCGGTAAAGCCAGCATCCCCTGGAGTATTGCTGTCTATGGCTGGGTGTGGGCCTGCAATAACGAGACGACCTTGGTCTTGTAGATCTTGTAAGCGTGTTAGATGGGCAGGGCGTGCAGACATTCTCTTTTGCAGACTGTCAGCAATATCTTCGCTTAGAATAGCGTATAACATGAGCTATTCCTCGGCCTCTGCTTCGGGCTCAGGCATGAACCGGTACATAAAGATAACCTGTAGCAAAATAAAAACAGCCATTAACGCAGGAACACCGAAGGTTTTAAAGTCTACCCAGGTTTCAGTATCGTAGTTAAACATAACATAGATATTGATAGCGCCGACACTGATAAAAAACAGCGCCCACATAAAATTTAAAACAGACCAGATTTTTTTTGGTAACTCGAGATTGGCCCCCATCATTTTTTCGATAATGGTTTTTTTGCCAATAAAATGACTTCCGAGTAGAACTGCGCCAAATAGCCATTCAATAATGGTGAGCTTCCATTTGATAAATTGCTCATCCTGTAGATATAGAGTGGCCCCACCCATAGTCACCATTAAACCTAAAGTGACCCATTGCATGGTTTCTACTTTTTTATGTCTGAACCAACTATAAGCAACTTGCACGATAGTAGCAGCAATGACAACCGCTGTGGCAACATATAAGTCGTAGCTTTTATAGGCGATAAAAAACAGCGCAATTGGGAAGAAATCAAATATTATTTTATTCATGAAAATAGAAATGGGGATAAGTATGTAAAAATCAATACTTGTCTGGAGGAATAGATCAATATAGTTGGAATTAGTCTATAAACCTAGAAAAATCAGTTTAAAACAATAGATTCAGTCTCTAATTGTTATCAATTGTAGGTGTTTTTTTTACTTTTGTACATGAAGTACTTAGGCTTTCTGCTAGAATAAATTATTTATTCAGGGGGAATGATGGACGCGAATCTACAAACTGAACTTGAAGCCGCTGCTTTTAGACAATTAATAGCGCATTTACAAGCACATACAGAAGTACAAAATATAGATTTAATGAATCTGGCGGACTTTTGCCGTAACTGTCTGGCTAAATGGTATATGGCTGCAGCTGCAGCTAAGGGTGAGTCCATGGATTACGATGCTGCACGAGAATATGTTTATGGTATGCCTTATGGCGATTGGAAAGCGCAATTTCATAAGCAGGCAACAGCGGAACAAATGGCTATATTTGAGAGTAAAAAAGGAACGTAATTAATAATGGATGATAAGCAGTTTGATGCAATGTTTTCTGGTGTAATTGGTGAGGAGTATGAAACGCTAAAGTTAATTTGTCCTTTGGCCACCAAGATGAGTCAATTGGTTGGAGAGGCGGTTGAGGGATATGCTCGTGCGCACGCTAACCAAACACTCTCGGTATTAGAGTTAGGGGGTGGAACAGGAATAACGACCTTATCAATTCTATCGGCAAATGAATCGCTTAAGGTTGTTTCTGTGGACAGTGAACCTACTATGCAGAACCAGGCGAAACAGAGTTTGCGCGAATGGGCTGAACAAGGGCGACTTACCTTTGATGGACGTGATGCCTTAAGTGTATTGCAAAATACTGCGACTTCTAGCATAGACTTAGTTGCTTCCGCTTATACGATACATAATTTTTTAGATACTTATCGGGCAGATGTGATCAATGAAATTTATCGCGTATTAAAGCCTGGAGGGAAATTTATCAATGGCGACCGCTACGGTTTAGATGATATTTCGGCGCATACCCGCCTGCTACAAAATGATATTGCAGGTTATTTTGATGTACTGGTTAAAATTAATAAACTGGATGTATTACAGCACTGGATCGTGCACTTGTTCGCTGACGAATCGGAAAATCACGTCATGCGCGAATCATTTTCTCTGCAACAATTAGAACAAGCTGGCTTTGACAAAATTAGCTTAACTGAGCGTTGCCAAGTTAACGCATTGGTTACTGCACAAAAATAGTTTTTTTCTTGTGAAGATCTTTACGTCTTATGCACCAGGATTTGTTATGAATTTATGATCATTTTATGGACTGATGGGCTGATTTATATCCTAATAACGGTGATCACCCTGCTTTTTTTTGCGTTGCGCGGCAAAGAACATTTTGTTCGCCCGTGGAAAAAAATTTCACAGAGCAGAACGGCAATGGTTTCATTGGTTTTTCTGGTGTTTTTTCTATCTATTGGTTTATTAGATTCGATACACTTTAGGTCTAATGACCGCCAGAATCATGACATTATCAGTGTACTAGATTATTGGGCAAACCCGATCCGTTTGCATCATGAAAAAAGCTATTCAGCGCCTTTTGCAGCTTATCTATATAGTAAAGAATTAATTATGCAGGCCGACCAGGCTCCTTATTGGGGATACCCTCGCTTAGAATATGGCGGTAGTCACTTAAGTAATGTTAGTGAGGATAAAGCAGGGGATATTATAGCGAAAGCATGGCTTGGGTTTATTAAAGGTGCCGGCGTTATTATCATTCTTTGCTATGCCTATCACTGGTTGCTGGGGCGTGCATTTTTTAGTAATAAAACCGTTAATACAGTTTTTACGACGCTGTTTTTTCTTGGATCCAGTAGCTATATGTTAGTGGAGCTCTCTTCATATTATCATGTTCTGGGTACCGATAAAGTCGGTGAAGATGTGTTTTATCAGACGATTAAAAGTATTCGAACCGGGCTGGTGATTGGTTCGTTAACCACACTGATCATGCTGCCATTAGCGATAATTTTTGGTATTCTGGCGGGATTTTTTCGCGGCTGGGTGGATGATGTTATTCAATATATCTATACCACTTTAAACTCAATCCCGGGGGTTTTGTTAATTGCTGCCTCGATCCTGATGGTACAAGTCTATATGGCCAATCATCAGCAACAATTTACCAGCCTGGTAGCTCGAGCCGATATGCGCCTGCTGTTTCTCTGTTTAATTCTTGGTGTAACGAGTTGGACTGGCCTGTGCCGCATGCTTAGGGCGGAGACTTTAAAATTACGTGAAATGGAATATGTTCAGGCAGCGCAGGCGCTGGGAGTGCCTCGTGGTGTGATTTTGTATCGCCATATTCTGCCTAATGTTATGCATATTGTATTAATTTCTGTAGTGCTGGATTTTAGCTCACTGGTTCTGGCTGAGGCCGTATTGTCTTATGTAAATATCGGGGTCGATCCGACCACCTATAGCTGGGGCAATATGATTAATGGTGCGCGATTAGAAATGGCGCGTGAACCGGTAGTGTGGTGGTCATTAGCCGCTTCTTTTTTGTTTATGTTTACTCTGGTGCTGGCGGCGAATTTATTTGCGGATAGTGTGCGTGATGCTTTTGATCCCAGGCGAGTGCAATCATGAGCTCGCTCTTACTAACCGTTGAGAATCTACATTTAAAGTTCGCTAAGGAAAGTGTCATTAATGGCATTAGCTTTAGTATCAATAAAGGCGAAACCTTTGCTTTAGTTGGCGAATCAGGATCCGGGAAATCTTTAGCAGCACTTTCAGTCATGCGCCTACAACCCTCTCAGGCAACACTACAAGCGGATAGCATACAGCTTGCTGATATTGATATCTTACGCACGCCCGAAGCCAAGTTATGTCAGGTTCGTGGTCGCAGAGTCGCGATGATATTTCAGGATCCGATGAGCTCTCTTAATCCGGTTATGAGCATCGGCCAGCAAATCGCAGAAACCATACAGTTGCATTTTTCCTTAAATAAAACACAGTGTACTGAAAAGGTTCTAGCGCTATTAGAGCAGGTGGGTATTCCTGATGCTTCAAGGCGCATCAATGAATATCCGCACCAGTTATCAGGAGGGCAACGGCAGCGCATTATGATTGCCATTGCTCTGGCAGGTGAGCCGGATTTACTGATTGCCGATGAACCGACGACAGCTCTGGATGTCACCATTCAAGCGCAGATTTTACAGCTATTAAAGAAAATTCAACAAGAAAGTGGCATGGCTTTATGGCTAATCAGCCATGACCTAGCGCTGGTTTCAAATATGGCCGATCGGGTGGCGGTGATGCAATCCGGGCGGATTGTTGAAGTCGCTGCAAGCAAGCAGATTTTTACTCATGCAAAACATCAATATACGCAGCAATTACTCAATGCTTTGCCGGATATCAATTATTGCGCAGAACAGCAAAAGCCTGAATCTACAGCGATTTTAAAATTAACCGGCTTTAAAGTGTATTATCCGATCAGAAAAGGCCTGTTTAAACGTATTGTAGACCATGTGAAAGCCGTGGATGATGTAAGTTTTACCCTGCAGGCAGGCAAGACTTTAGCCTTAGTGGGTGAGTCAGGTTGCGGTAAAACAACCTTGGGTAAAGGATTATTAAACCTGATTCCCAGCACAGCAGGGCGGGTTGAGTTTGCAGGAGTAGACTTGGCTTCACTTTCTAGTGCAGAACTACGTGCGCAACGCTCGGCCATGCAGATAGTTTTCCAGGATCCGTATGCAGCCATGAACCCAAGAATGTTGGTTCTGGACATTATCGCAGAAGGGCTACGCGCATTGCATACTGAGCTAGATGATCAGCAATGTATTACCCTTGTATCCGAATTATTAGAGCAAGTGGGTCTGGACGAAACCGCTTTATATCGCTATCCGCATGAATTTTCTGGAGGACAAAGGCAGCGCATATGCATAGCCCGGGCATTAGCCGTTAAACCCAAACTGATTGTCTGCGATGAACCAACTTCGGCATTGGATGTTTCGGTGCAAAAGCAGATTATAGAGCTGTTAAAGTCCTTACAGGAAACTGAAAATATCAGTTATTTATTTATCACCCACGATCTAGCAGTCGTCGCTGAAATAGCGGATGAAATAGCCGTCATGTATCAGGGTAAAATTGTCGAGCATGGAACCACTGATCAAGTGCTAAGACATGCTGAGCATCCGTATACGCAAAAACTGTTAAGTGCTGTGCCGGTGTTGGTGCAATAGGCAGTTTATAAGGCTTAGGTGATTAGAAACAAATTGCCGGGTAGAGTAATTTGTTTATGTTGTTTGTAACTTTTTAGGGTTTGTATCTACCGACTGTGAGAAAACAGTACAAGTGCTATTTACATTTTATTGTGAAATTTAGCTGTTATTTTCTATTTATAGAGTAATCAGCGGAAAATAAATTTATTTGTTGAAAGAGCGAAAGTTGATCGCTGTGAAGCAAGTTTGACTTTGAAACATGTAAGCTGACGCAGCGAACAAAACTTGGTGAAAAAGAAAGAGCTGATGCGGTGTACCAAAGGAGGTCTTATTTTCAATGAACGTAGCGAAAATCAGGAAAGAGAAAAAAGGGCCAAAGCGAAGCTGAGAGGCTGTGAATAAATCCCTGTGTTATTTTTTAGCCCCCCTAAATACGAAACAAAGTCACAGATTAAAAAAATCGGTTTTAACCACAAAGCCTTTAAATTCAATTACTGTGGATTTATATATATTTTAGTAATGACTGTTTTATATAAAATTTAGTAAATTTTAAATTGAGGTTTGATTTATTCACATCCACTGATTTTTGATGTTTTCCAAGTTGAGTGCTGAAAGCGAAAGCGCGGACGATTGCCTCGAAAACACTTTCATTATTCTGACCTTTATTTCTTAAAAGAGGCTACGTGGTCATTCAAAAACCTACGTATTACCTTGACAGAAAGACAGAATAACGTACCATAAAAAGTCTGGAGGTCGTTATTATGAAAATATCAATGGATATTAAACCTGTTACATATTTAAAATCTCAAACCGCAGATATACTAAAGCAAGTCAATGAAACACATAGACCTATCGTTATAACTCAGAATGGGGAACCTAAGGCTGTTCTTCAAGACCCTGAAAGTTATGAAAATATGCGTAATGCAATTGGTATATTAAAGCTAATTTCTCAAGGAGAAGAAGATATTAGAAATGGAAACTTCACTTCTCAAGAGGATGTTTTTTCTGAGTTAGAAAAGTTAGTAGATTCAGACAATGGCTAAAAATTATAATATTATTTGGGCTAAAACTGCGAATGAGGATTTAATAGAAATTATTCAGTTTATTAAATTTGATAGTCCTAATGCAGCAAAAAACATCCTAAATAAGATTAAAAAAACAGCTTCTTCACTTGATTCCTTCCCTCAAAGAGGCCGTGTTGTCCCTGAACTAAAAGAACAAGGGATTTTTCAATATCAAGAATTAATCATTCAGTCATGGAGAATGATTTATAGAGTTTCTAGTAGTACGGTTTATGTTTTATCTATTATAGATGCTAGAAGGAATGTAGAGGACGTATTACTAAATCGATTTATTAGGGATGGTAATAAGTAATATGTTTAGATATTTCGGCACTATAGCCTCCACATCAGGATATGTCACAGACATTGTAAACGAACTAACAACGTCAGGTAGTATTGCAGATGCTTTTGGTGGATTGGGTACAATTGGGGCTGAATTGAAATACAATGGACATCAGGTGACTACTTGTGACGTTTTAACTTTCCCGCATTTATTTCAAGTAGCTCGAATTGAATGTAATGAAATCCCATGCTTTACAGAATTAAAATTAAGTGAAAACTTCAAAAATGGAGACGGTATTTTATTACACCTCAACAAACAAACAGCGCCTCAAAGCTGGATTGTTAATGAATACGCTATTAAAAGGAAGCTTGGATTCAATCAATAAGCTGAATAAATTATGACCAGTAGTTTGGGCGAAATTGAAAATATAACCATAAATCATTACGATCAAAATGCTATTGCTTTCTGGCAAGGGACAAAAGACCATGATGTGAGTCAAAATCGTGCAGCATTTTTAGCACCCTTTGCTGCTGGGGAAGTGCTGGATATTCTGGATTTTGGTTGTGGGCCTGGAAGAGATGTGAAATATTTTCAATCTTTAGGACATAGGGCTGTCGGCCTGGACGGTAGCAAAGAATTTTGTCATATGGCCCGCGAACATACGCAATGCGAGATTCTACAACAAAATTTTCTTAAGTTAACCTTAGCGCAGCAAGCTTTTGACGGTATTTTCGCCAATGCGTCCTTATTTCACATACCTAGTCAGGAATTGCCCCGCATTCTGGTTGAGTTGCATACAGCATTGCGTCCCGGAGGGATTTTGTTTATATCTAATCCGCGAGGAAACCAGGAAGGATGGAGCGGACAACGTTACGGAAATTATATGCAGTTAAAGGATAGTCAAATCTATCTGCAAGATGCCGGTTTTGCAGTATTGGATCACTATTACCGTCCAACTGGAAAGCCGAAGAATGAGCAGCCCTGGCTGGCTATTGTGAGTCGTAAAATCATTGCATAGTTTGTTCCTGATATTTACAAATATCATTTAAATGAAGGAGCTACCATTTTAAAACGGGACAAAGCAATGTAGGCTGGGTTAGCTTATCTAGCAAAGCGCAGATAACGAAACCCAGCATTTTACGTATACGGGGCTTTGCTGGGTTTCGTTTTTTACTTCGTTAAAAAAATCTAACCCAGCCTACGGTGTCCCGTCTTAAGTGCGTAGCCGTCATTCCTGCATGCTTTTAGCAGGGATCTCGAAGGTTAAGCATAGATTCCCGATAAAAAACTTCGGGAATGACGAGTTTTTTAATATACTGTTTTTAATGTTTTATTCTCTTACGGCTGAGAGTTGTAGGTAATCAGGTAGTTTTTTGACTATTTTAACGGAGCTCTGATCTACCTGATTTTTCTAGGATCAAACAGTTTGCATTTTTCGTTCCCATGCTCTGCGTCACGGAACGAGTAGCGTTCCTTTTGAAGTCCAATATCGAGCCCGGGAACTAGAAATGTGTGTTTTTCGGACTCAGTTGTTGCAGTAAAAAATTAACTGTAAAAGCGATAATTAATAATACGATACCTAATGCCAGGCCCAATTCAAAGTCACCCTTGCTGGTTTCCAGGGCAATAGCGGTGGTCATCGTGCGCGTGCTTCCCTGAATATTGCCCCCTAGTATCATCGCAGCACCCACTTCCCCAATCGCACGACCAAACCCTGTAATAACCGCAGCAAGAATGACATAACGTAGCTCTTTTATCAGCGGTATAAGTAGCTGACTGGAGCTGGCTCCCATCGATTTTAGAGTAGGTAGTAAGCGTCCGTCGGCTGATTGCACAGCAACCACGCTCATATTGATAATAATAGGCAGTATTAAGCTGGCTTCACCAATAATAACGGCAGTTTCTGTGTACAGTAGGCCATAGTCACCCAATACGCCACGTCGGCTGAGCAAACCATAGAAAATCAGGCCGATCATGACCGTAGGCATTGCCATCAAGGTATTTAATAATTGCAGGACAAAGCGTTTACCTATAAAGGTGTTTACGGCAATGATTATTCCCAGTGGAATAGCCAGTAGTGCTGCTAATAGCGTAGCTATTAAGGCTATTTTTAAGGAAGTCCAGACGATCAAGTATATTGACGGATCAAATTGTAGCAATAACCTGATGGCTGCAGTAACGGCCTCGGTGAAATAATTCACCTACTTATGCTGGGTCAGAACGTTGCCAGTGCCCTGACTTACCACCCGATTTTTGTTGTAGCTGAACGCCACTAATACACATACCACGATCCACTGCTTTGCACATATCATAGATGGTTAGCAAAGCAATTTGCGTGGCAGTGAGAGCTTCCATTTCAACACCGGTCTGGCCGTTGGTCTTGACTGTTGTGTGGCAATGAATACGGTTATTTTTGCTATCAGTTGTAAAGTTTACTTCAACGTGAGTAATGGGTAATGGGTGGCACAGAGGAATTAAGTCTGCGGTCCTTTTGCTGGCCATAATTCCGGCGATACGAGCTATCGATAACACATCACCTTTTTTATGATCACCGCTTTGAATTAAAGCTAAGGTACTTGGCAGCATTTCGATATAACCCGTGGTGATTGCTACCCGCTGAGTAATGGCTTTTTGGCCAACATCAACCATATGTGCTTCACCTGATTGATTGAAATGTGTTAGTTTTGTCATGGTATGCGTTTGGTGTATGAGTCTGTAGTTATAGATTAAGCTTGGCTAGCAGAGGGATAATACCCCTTTTAAGAAATGTTATCCCTGAGTTGCACTAGCTTGTATTAAGTGATATCTGTATATTATCTATTCTTTTAGTGACTGAGTGAATGGCTGTGGCGATAAAAGTACGTTATTTTGCAAGTTTAAAAGAAAGTCTGGGACGAGACAGCGATAATCTAGACTTTGATCAACTTATAAGTGTTGCCGAGGTTTGGGCCAGAGCGGTATCTACAGAAGCTATGCCTGATAATATTCTGGCAGCAGTCAATATGGAATATGTCGCTTTAGATCATCCTGTGCAGGATGGAGATGAGGTTGCCTTTTTTCCGCCAGTCACAGGAGGTTAGGATGATTAAAATAGTGCCTACTGAATTTGACCCGTTTACTGAAGTGCAGTGCTATCAACAACAGTTTCTTCAGGCAGGCCAGTTTGGTGCAACCAATCTATTTATTGGCACCATGCGTGATTTTAACGCAGGGGACAGCGTTAAAGGAATGAATTTGGAGCATTACCCGGGCATGACTGAGAAACAGTTAGCTAAGGTTGTCGCAGAGGCAGGGGATAGATGGTCTTTACTGGATGCTTTGGTGATTCATCGTGTTGGCGATGTTTACCCTGATGATGTATTAGTGCTGGTTGCTATCTGGTCAGTGCATCGCGGTGATGCGTTCGATGCCAGCCGCTTTATTATGGAACAATTAAAGTCCAGTGTGCCGTTCTGGAAGAAAGAAATACTGGCAGATGATAATAGTCGTTGGGTGGCAAAAAACACTGATGGTTATTTGTAATGCGACATTATTGGTGCCCATAGAGGAACAGATATGAGTATAAAATTGTTATAACCTCGCTTATCCATACTATGGGTAGTTCTGCCTTTTTCTATGTAATCCCTGGGAGGTTCGACACCGCTTACTTATATTTTTTTGCTGATTACGCATAAGCTTCAGCTATCCTAAAAATATATCAACGACCTTCCTAAATAGCCCATATCAAGTTTACGCAATGTGGGGAATTGGAGCCATAAATTTTTCGTATTGCGAGTGCTCCTTAATGAGCTACAAATGTATTTTAAAAATAGCCGAAAGTTATGCATAATCTGTTGTTTTTTGTTGTTATTGAAGAGATGACAATGCGGGCATTGCTTTGGTTAGTATTTAAGTGAGTAATACAATATATACTTCGCGCGGTCACGGATGCGGATTTCTAGCGGCTGGGGTTTTTACCGATAGCTACGTTGCTGAAAGCGTTACGCAGCTATCTATGCGCTAGTTTCAGTATCTTGCTATCGACAAAAATAAGCTCACTATACAACCGCATCCGTGACCGCGCGAAGTATAGTCAGGCAAGTAAACAATACAAAACGGAGCGGTTCTATGCCGACTTTATTCCGTTGTCACAATAATGCCATACAGTTGCAATACTACTGCAACATTTTCCAACTATGATCTTTACCTTACTTGATTGCTTAATCAATTCTTGAAGGAGATAGTTGTGAGATTCAAAATTTTAGCAGTAATGGTTCCCTCATTAATACTAGGCGCGCCTGTTGCTCAGGCGGAAGATGCTCTGATGTTTTCAACAGCACCTGTACCGACTAATGATCTAGATAAACGTAGTATCCTGACTTCTCAATACCTACAGGTAGGTGATTACAAAGCGGATGTTAAATTTAATGCCATTATGCGTTCTGGAGATAATCCTGAAGGCTCAATAGCGCCATTCGGCACAATATTTGACATAGAAGGGCAGAACATAGTCGCAGAAGATGGTTCGGTGAGAGTTTCTAGTGACAATGACTTTTCTTCACTAATCACGGGTGAAGATAATAAACTGTATATGGTTTCGCATTTTGAAACACGGCCTGCAGCAGTTTATTTAACGGAACTGGATCAGAATACTGAAACAGGTAAATTAACCGCTAAGAAAACTCGGCCTCTAGACTTTTCACATGTCAATGGTGGCTGGGTGCATTGTGCGGGCAGTGTATCCCCGTGGGGAAATCACATCGGTTCTGAAGAATATCCACCTAATGCTAAGCAATGGCGTGATAATACCATTGATGATTATAACGCAGCAATGGTGCGCTATTTTCCTGCGGCTCGGGGTGCAACTGATGAAGCATTGCCTGCCCTGGCATTAGAGCATATGAACCCTTATGATTATGGTTATACGCTTGAAGTGGATGTTAAGGACTTTACTAATACTTCAGTAGTCAAGCATTATTCAATGGGTCGCATAGCGATTGAATTATCTTATGTAATGCCTAATGAAAAAACGGTTTACACTTCTGATGATGGATCTTATGTCGGTTTATTTCGTTTTGAAGCAGATAATAAACAAGACTTAAGTTCGGGTGAATTGTTTGCTGCAAAATTTACTCAGACATCACCCTGGACTACCGATGAAGAACGTATCCATCCTTTAGATGGCGGTGCGGGTACTTTAAGCTGGATTAGCCTAGGTGAGGCTACAGATGCTGAGGTCAGAGCTATTATAGATAGTGGTGTTACTTTTACTAGTATTTTCTCTGAAGATGTTGATGGCTGTACTAGCATTACTGCGGGTTATGGTGAAGAGTGTTTGAAAATTAATCCAGGCATGGAAAAAGCCGCTTCTCGTCTGGAAACACGTCGTTATGCTGCATTAATGGGTGCGACTGTTGAATGGGAAAAAATGGAGGGTATTACGCTTGATGAATCTACCAATACTATGTATCTGGGCATGTCTCGTGTGCGTAACGGTATGAGCGATGGCTTGGGTGATATGAGCGTACCCTTTAACTATTGCGGTACAGTTTACGCGTTAGATCTGGATGAGAATTATCTAGCTAAAAATATATATGGTGTTGTTTCAGGTATACCCAGATTATTTAAACGCGGTGCTGTAGAAGACAATCCTTATGCCGAAGATGGACCTTATTCAGCAAACGAATGCGATGTTAATGCTATTGCTGAGCCAGATAATATTACATTTATCCCTGATTTTAAAACATTGATCATCGGTGAAGATAGCGGCAAGCATCAGAATGATATGGTCTGGTCATACAATGTAGAATCTAAAAGTTTGACTAGAATTCAAACAACACCTTACGGTTCAGAAACAACTTCTCCTTATTTCTACCGTAATTTAAATGGCTTTAGTTATCTTATGTCTGTTATCCAGCATCCTTTTGGTGAGTCTGATAAAGACGCGTTAAAAGCTGATGAAGAAGCCCGTGGCTACACAGGTTATTTAGGCCCTTGGATGGGTTATTAATAGTGCAAATAGAAGCTATTATTTAAATCTAAGAAAGGAAAAAAGGCTCTGTCCATTGCTTATGGGTAGGGCTTTTTCGTTTTTTTGCTAAGGTTGTCAGGAGGGTTATAAATGAGAAAAATCAGTATTATTTTGTTTACAATGTTATGGGCTGTTGCTTTTAAGCCAGGGTTTTCAGCTGAATTACAAGTGGAACCTGTTGTCGATATTTTATCGCGCACCGTGCATAATAAAACTGCCTATATTCCTCCTCAATGTTATACCAAAACGGAAGATGATCAGGGTAATATTCATAACCCTTGTTTTGCCTGTCATACCACCGCCCGCCGCCCGAATTATATTAATGATGCAGATTTACAGCAAAACTATAGCTTTGCTGATACTGCGCGCAATAATCCCTGGCTTAACTTATTTAAAGATCGAACTGCGGCAGTCGCTCAGATTACTGATCAGGAAATTACCCAATATACAAATAGTAGTAATTATTTCGACGAACAGGGACGTATCACCCTGCAACAAAAATTGCAGCAAGTGCCAGCAAACTGGGACTACGACCAGAATGGGCAATGGGATGGGTTCACTCCCGATGTCTGGTTTAAATTTGATGACCAGGGTTTTGATCACGATCCCTCTGGAAAGTTGACGGGCTGGAGGGCTTTTGGCTACTACCCTTATTTTGGGACTTTCTGGCCAACTAATGGCTCGACTGACGATGTATTGATTAGACTCGCGGATGCATTTCAGACAGATAGTAAGGGCAAAGTAGATTTGACCGTGTATAAGGTCAATCTGGCCATCGTCGAAGCGATGTTGAAAGAGCAGGATATTAGTATTGATCCGGTTGACGAGGCTAAGCTTGATAATGTGGATCTAGATAAAGATGGCAGGATTGGAATCGCCACTAAAATTCGTTATGACTGGGCTCCCGTTAAACAACGATTTATGTGGTATGTCGGGCAAGCCCATGCCGAGCAAAAGGCAGGAAAACTCCATTTGGCAGCGGGTTTATATCCAGAAGGAACAGAATTTCTGCATACGGTGCGTTATATCGATGTTGATACACAAGGTAATAATGGTTTGTCTGCGCGAATGAAAGAAGTACGTTATGCACGTAAACGGTTATGGGTAGATTACTCTAAGTTGCAAGAAAAAGCGCTGGCAGAAATAAAAGAAAAAGATGATTTTCCTAACCGTCTGCGTACTTTTAGAGGTAATGCTGAAGCAGGTATTAGCAATGGCCAGGGCTGGGCATATGCGGCATTTATAGAAGATGCAAAAGGTGAACTTAGACCACAAAATTATGAAGAACTGGTTTTTTGTGCTGGTTGTCATAGCGGTGTAGGTGCCATTAAAGACGGAATTTTTTCTTTTCAGCGTAAACTGCCTGTTGCAAGCCATCAGCAAGGCTGGTTTCACTGGTCGCAAAAAGGTTTAAAGGGAATTGCCGAGCCGCGTCGTAAAGATGGTCAGTATGAATATAGTTATTATTTGCAGCATAATAAATCAGCGAATGAATTTAGAACAAATAAAGAAGTACAGCAAAGGTTTTTTGATCCGCAACAGGCGTTAAAGCCGGTAATGATAGAGCAGCTGCATCAGGATATTTCGCTATTGTTATATGCTTCTGCTCAACGCGCCTTACTACTAAATAAAGCTTATCGTGTGATTGTTCAAGAGCAAAGCTTTACTCAGGGACGAGATGCAACTATTTTGCCAATTGATAATGTGCATAGACAACTAAAACAGGATCAATCGACGGAAGTTAAACAGCCACTGTTTTTTATGCCGTTATTATTGGATTCCGGAGCTGGATTTATAAAAAGTAATCTGGATTTATTTTTACCCGCAGTAGATATTAACGGTGCGAGTTTTTGGGCTGAATTTAGTTATACAAATACAAAGCAGTTAGAGTGGACACTAAAAACGCTGGAAGCGAACAATAAACCAGCGAATCGGGAAGTATCGGCAAAGCTAAGTGGTCCATATGATATCAGTATTCCAGTTATTACTGACGGACAGCTATGCTATGCAGTAGAACTAAGTTATTCAGGGCGGAGGGGAGACCAATTTTACTGGTCTTTAAAAAGTTATCAGCCTATTGAAGAATAAGCACATCTATTGGCTATTCTGTGTTATCTGCTAGTACTTGTATGCGGGCTAAAAATGACCTTCAGAACGCCTGATCTCGACATAAAGAAATCAAAAGCTTACCATTTTTACAAGATAATTAGATGATACTAAAGTACAAGGTTGGCGCTGAGTATACGAAGCCCAACATAATATTGCACAGTGATTGTTGGGCTTCGCAAACACAGCGCCAACCTACATATCAAACATTGGCATCAAGTTATTATCCTAGAGTTCAGGTAGTCAGACCTTACATGAACCTAGAAAAATCAGTTGCCCACGGCTTCTAGCACAAGCTCTTGATCCCACCGCACTTCCAAAAAATACCCGCTTAACCTATGGGTAAAGCTAAGATTTTTTGAAAGTGTTATATTAATTCAATATCTTGCACTATAAATTTGAGTTGAACTGATTTTTATAGGATGAAAGATCTTATCCTAGTGTGCTAGTAATTCGGACATCGCAATGCCATTTTTTGCCATTTCTGCCAGAGCGATATTTCTATCCATCGCGAGTTTTTGAAGTGTATGGTAGGCCTCATCTTCAGAAAAATCACGAGTTTTAATCAGGATGTCTTTGGCACGCTCTACCAGTTTGCGTTCTTCCAGTTTATCTTTGGTTTTTTCTAGTCCTGCCTTTAACTGTTGCTGCTCTTTAAAACGGGCTGTAGCAATATCAATAATGCTTTTGCTACCTTTACTTTCCAGGCCGTTAACGATGTAGGCGATGATGCCCGCACGGATAACTTTATTGACCTATTTTGTATATTAGGGTCCTCTGAAAAAAGAATCGTGGGGCACGCATAGAGCTGATTAAGATGCTTAATAAATTGAACAATTTTATCGGTCACTTTTTCACTGTTAAAGACTATGATGTCAGGCTTGATTTTATTAATAATATTGTTAATGATAAGTGATTCAATAAGCAGAGTCATTGCTTGATAGCGTTGCTTAAGCAGGATATTTTCAATTTCTTTATTATCCCGGTTACACTCAATAATTAAAATTCTGTTGGGACTCATTTTAGTTCAAGCACATTGTTGTTAATGCGGGTTTATATACTAGGCGGATTCAACTCTGAAGTGCAATTCTAGTAATCATTGAGCACGAAATATGCCATTTGTACAATTAGTTGATAATATTGGGAAGACAATGAGCTTGCGCACTCTTTTGGATTAATTGGTTTTTCTTTTGCACTACAAGTGTGCGTTTATCTCGGTCTATAAGTGCAATTGTTAATAAAAGTGAACTATTCTGTTTTTTCTTATTAAATATTTTAATAAAGATATTATAAAACATACGCTTATAATATTGGCATGTGTTGTGCTTATGCTGTTGGATAACTTACTATTTTGGATCTGATTTATGAGCTCACAAGCATTAAACTTTTTTTCTTTTTCAGGTAGGATGAAAATACTGCATACCACCTGGATTGCTTTTTTTATCTCCTTCGTGGTCTGGTTTAGTTATGCTCCATTGATGTTGGTAATAGCTGACAACTTAGGTATGAGCAAGGCGGAAATCAAGACTATCTTGATCTTAAATGTCGCGTTGACTATTCCCGCCAGAATAATTATTGGAATTTTAGTTGACAAGTTTGGGCCTAAACGGACTTTCTCTATTTTATTAGCCCTGGGTAGCTTACCCACCTTTATGTTTGCATTTGCTGAGAGCTTCGAACAGCTGGCATTGGCACGTTTCTTATCGGGTTTTGTCGGTGCCGGGTTCGTTATCGGTATTCGCATGGTAGGTGAATGGTTCCCTGCCAAACAAGTGGGAATTGCTGAGGGTATTTACGGTGGCTGGGGGAACTTTGGTTCGGCGGCAGCAGCCATGACTTTACCGACGTTAGCATTGATGTATGGCGGGCCGGATGGCTGGCGTTATGCGATTGCATCTACCGGTGTGGTTGCGCTGATTTATTCGGTTATTTATTTTTTCAGTGTTACCGACACACCCAAAGGGTCTACCTATTTTAAGCCGAAAAAAGCAGGTGCGATGGAAGTCACCAGCATCTGGGATTTATTTTTCTATATCCTGATGACAATCCCTTTATATGCAACGCTTACTTTATTAACCTGGAAATTATCGCCAGCAGGCGTCAGTTTATTATCTGACTTTGCCGCTGTATTGATTTATGCTGGTATCTGGCTGTTATTCTTTTATAACGTGTATAAAATCGTGCATGTTAATGAAGAGCATTTAATGCAACCGATTGAGGAAATCCATAAGTATAAATTTAAGCAAGTTGCTATTCTGGACTTGGCCTATTTGATTACTTTTGGTTCTGAATTGGCGGTGGTATCAATGCTACCGATGTTCTTTTATGAGACATTTCATGAGTCGCAAGGGATCACTTTGGTGCAAGCGGGTCTTGCAGCATCGGGCTTTGCTTTTATGAACTTAATTGCACGTCCAGGCGGCGGCTGGATTAGTGATAAGTTTGGACGTAAATTATCCTTATCAATTTTTATAGTTGGCCTGTCAATAGGTTATTACTGTCTATCATTGATTACTTCTGACTGGCCGATTTATGAGGTCATTATGTTAACAATGGGATGTTCATTTTTTGTACAAGCGGGTGAAGGTGCCGTTTTTGCCATGGTTCCTCTCATCAAAAGACGCATGACTGGTCAGATAGCCGGGATGGTAGGTGCTTACGGTAATGTAGGTGCGGTATTATTTTTAACAGTACTTTCATTTGTTTCGCCATCCGTTTTCTTTACTGTTATAGCTGCAGGAGCGATCATTGTTCTGGTTGCCGTTCAGTTTATTGACGAACCTAAAGGGCATATGGTTGAGGTTCAGGAAGATGGTTCTGTAGAAATGATAGAACTGGATTAAGCCCGGTCTACTGAAGCCGTTGGGTAGCGGCAATCTAAAAATTCATACCGCAGGTAAACTGGAGATTATTATGAATTTCTGGTTTATCTGTGGTTTTTTCGTTTCAATAAAGCAAAGAACTGATTATGACGGTCCAAACGCTGAAAGTTTCAATTGGTTCCTACAGTGATAAAGGTATTAAAGCCAGAAATGAAGATTTTTTAGGAGCCTCAATACCCGAAGGCGCACAACTCACACATAAAGGCATAGCTGTTGCCATTGCTGATGGCATGAGTGGGAGTGATGCCGGGCATGAGGCAAGCCACTGCTGTGTCGTAAGTTTTTTGAATGACTATTACAGCACCCCTGATTCCTGGTCAGTAAAACAGGCGGGGCAGAAAATTCTTTCGGCGACTAACTCCTGGTTATACAGCCAGGGGCAGCAGCGCTATGAATCCGCTAAAGGTATGGTCAGTACCTTAAGTATTCTAGTGCTAAAATCTAATACAGCGCATATCTTCCATATCGGTGATTCTAGAATATATCGTTTGCGCCAGGGTAATCTGGAGCAAATGACGAGAGATCACCGGATCTGGGTTTCAGATGAAAAAAATTATTTAAATCGCGCGATGGGAATCGAACCTCGCCTGGAAGTTGATTACAAGTCGGCTTCTCTGGAAAAAGGTGATTTATTTTTTACCAGCACCGATGGCGTGCATGATTTTATTAAAGATAAATCGCTGAAATCATTATTGCAATCTGAGGGTGATCTAGAGCAAATTGCACAGCGTATTGTGCAGCAGGCAAGTGATAACAATAGTGATGATAACTTAAGTTGTCAGGTATTGAGAGTCGATGAAATCCCGTTGGCAAAAGAAGATGAAGTGTTGCGTAAATATGCGAATTTACCTTTCCCACCTCCTTTGGAAGTAGGAATGGTGCTGGATGGTTATGAAATCGAAGCTGAGTTACACGCCAGTAAGCGTACGCAAATATATCGTGCTTTCGATAGCCAGACCAATACTCGGGTAATTCTAAAAACGCCTTCCGTGCTTTACGAGGATGATACTTACTATATAGAGCATTTTTTGCACGAAGAGTGGGCAGGTAAACGCATAGAGCATGAAAATGTGCTAAAGGTATTTGGCTCTGATAGGACTAAAAGCTGTATTTACTATGCAACCGAGTTTATAGACGGGGACACTTTAAGAGAGTGGATTGATAAACACCCCAAGCCGTATATACGCGAGATCAGGTTAATTATCGAACAAATTGCTAAAGGCTTACGCGCTTTTCATCGCATGGAAATGTTACATCAGGATTTAAAACCAGAAAACATTATTATTGATAAGGCCGGTGTTGTAAAAATTATAGACTTTGGTTCAGTGAAAATAGCAGGGATTACTGAAATTACACCCTTAGAACAACAGGATGAAAATGTTTTAGGCACGCTGAATTATACTGCACCTGAATATCACCTAGGGCAGCGGGGTACAGTAAAATCAGATATATTTTCTCTAGGTGTGATTACTTATGAAATGATTAATGGCGCGCTCCCTTTCGGTAAAGATATGCCCGAAAAGCCCAATAAAATTAATCTGGCAAAATTGACGTATGTTCCCAGTTTTCATAAAAATGCCATGGTACCTGTGTGGATTGATGGTGCCTTAAAAAAGGCGACGGCCATTTATCCACCAGGGCGGTATGAAGAAATATCTGAATTTATACATGATTTGACCACTCCCAATCCGCAATTTTTGAAAGAAGGCGAGGGAAGTATGCCATTTATTGAACGCAGCCCTGTTGCTTTCTGGAAAACCTTGAGTGGTATCTTGTTGTTAACCAATATGCTTTTGCTGTATTGGGTATTTAAATAAATTGGCTACTAGATAAACCGGGTTTGAAAGTTTAGAAAAGTGACTTAACTTTATTGGTCGTCCTGCGATAGCCTCGCATAAACTTAAAAGTTGTCATTGATAGGGTCTTTAACGTCGTTTAAACCATTTCATAGTTATTCCAGCATGACTATCGAGTCAAGCGTGGGCATAGGCATTAGCAGGAATGTAGAGGGTTAAGTAATATACAGATTCCCGATAAAATATTTCGGGAATGACAGCACCTTTAGCCTCGCTATAAACCCTGTGCGGCTAAAGGTGTTGTGAAAGAATTGCCCCATACCCTCAGACCACCTGAACTCTAGGATAATAACTTGATGCCAATGATTGATATGTAGGTTGGCGCTGAGCCTGCGAAGCCCAACAATCACTGTGCAATATCATGTTGGGCTTCGCATACTCAGCGCCAACCTACGCACTTTAGTATCCTCTAATTATTTTGTGAAAACGGTAAGCTTTTGATTTCTTTATGTCGAGATCAGGAGCTCTGACCCTGCAGGTATAATATCAGCACTTCCAAAGCATACTTATCTTAGATAAGATGCCCACACGTGCCGAAGACTATTTGAGTGCAATAAACACCGCGCGAAGTATAATGTTGACACGGTTTAATTGCTGTTGCTGAGGGAGACTCGTACACATAAGCTGACAATTTCAAGTCAGCCTGGTTTCCAGTCTCTTTATATTAGCTAGGTTACATTTGAGATTGCAGGTAGTTTTCTATACCGACTTTGGTGATTAATTCTAGCTGAGTTTCCAGCCAATCGACATGTTCTTCTTCGCTATCCAGGATATGCGTAAATAGGTCACGAGAAACATAGTCACTTACTTTTTCACAATACTCAATTGCTTCGCGTAGTAAAGGAATTGCAATAAGTTCTAGCTTTAAATCACAGCTAAGCATTTCTTTTGGGTTTTCGCCAATCAGAATTTTGCCAATATTTTGCAGATTAGGCAGGCCTTCAAGAAATAATATGCGCTCAATCAACATATCAGCATGCTTCATTTCGTCGATTGATTCGTGATATTCCTTTTCGTTTAGCTTTTCGAAACCCCAGTTTTTATACATTCTGGCATGTAAAAAATACTGGTTAATCGCTGTGAGTTCATTTTCTAGCGCTTTATTTAAAAATTCTATGACTTTGCTATCGCCTTGCATGATGTTATCCGGTATAAATTAAAAACTAAATCATAACGGGTATTTCAGCAGAAGGCACACTATTTTTATTAATCAATTCACGCACATGGCGGTTGCATTTACCGCAACCTGAACCTACTCCAAAACATTGATGTAATGCTTTATGGGTATTCATTCCATCATCTATTGCAGTTTGAATTTGTGAGTCCGTCACTGCTTTGCAAACACAGATATACATTTAAAGCCCCAATAAGAAATATTTATAGTAATGATAGCAATTCTCATTTAGAAGTAAAGAATTATTTCTCTTTTCACTGATTATGTGAGCTCATTCAATATTTTTGGTAACTAGTGCTTGAACGGAAATAACTAAATTCCCTTTAAAATCAGCTAACTATGCTATAATAACAGCTAATAAAAGGATTGAAGATTCAAAAACCGCCATTTTAGTATTTTTCATACAAAACAGATAAGTCACTGTTTTTAAATAGGTCTTTTTACCCAGAAAGTGCATTGGCAAATACCGAACCTTTAATTCCAGCCCTCTATTAGCAAAACTTCGCCGCAAAAAAAACCATGAGAAATGTCATATCATCACAACTGGAAATAGGACAAGTCGATATTGCCAACATCGTCATTGATGTCACATCACGCGATGATATTCCACTCATCCTGCTGGGCTTGCAACACATCTATACAACTGGCCCTTTAAAAGAAGCTGTTTTCAAAATTCTTCAAGAAGTCATCCCGCGCAAGAACAAAAAAGGCAGTGATGAAACAGCTGCCGTCTCATCAAATAAAGGTCGTCCCGGCATGGAACAGTGGCGTATTCTGGTATTAGGCACCTTACGGGTAGCACTCGGTGCTGACTTCGATCGTATCCAGGAACTCGCCAACGAACATCGAACGCTCAGAATGATGCTAGGGCACGGTACTTTTGATGACAAAAACTATCGCTTACAAACCCTAAGAGATAATCTAAAGTTATTTACACCTGAGATCATGGATCGCATTAATACTGAAGTCATTCGCTCGGGTTATCAGTTGCTTAATTTAGAGTCCACTGCATCCATTCAGGGGCGTTGCGATTCATTTGTCTTAAAAACCGATGTTCACTTTCCAACCGACATTAACTTGCTTTACGATGTGATGAGGGTCTTATTCCGTCAGTGTGTTTACTGGTGCCAGGAACACGACCTTCCCGATTGGCGGCAGCATAAACATAACCTCACTGAATTCAAACGACAATATAGACGGATTCAAAAGCTGCGTCATTCCACCTCGAAGGACGAAAAGAAAAAACGGGCTCAGGCCGATTTGATTTGTAACGCACATCAGGTTTATATTGATTTAGCTCAAAAGTACCTGAACCGAGTCACTCAAAGTTATGCGTTATTAATAAGCACCTATAAGGTTCCAGAAGTCCTATTGCTTAAGATGCAAACCTTTCTCCAGCATGGCGATCGACAAGTCGATCAGATCAGACGACGCGTGATTGAGGGAGAAACCATCCCTCATGATGAAAAAGTATTTTCCCTGTTTCAGCCACATACCGAATGGATTAGCAAAGGCAAGGCAGGGGTTCCCGTTGAATTAGGTATACGCGTCTGTATAGTTGAAGACTACCACGGATTCATACTGCATCATAAGGTCATGCAAAAAGAAACGGATGATAAAATAGCCATAGGTATGGTTGAAGCGACACAAGCGAAATTTCCAGCGTTCAATGCGTGTAGTTTTGACAAAGGCTTTCATAGCAAGAGCAATCAAAGTGGGCTGAAAGAGATACTTGATGAAGTGACTTTGCCGAAAAAAGGGAAGTTATCCCTCAAGGATAAGGAACGTGAATATGCCGAAGAATTTAAACAGGCCAAAAAGAAACACTCAGCTGTTGAGTCGGCCATTAATGCATTGCAGGTTCATGGATTGAGTCAATGTCGGGACCATGGAATTGATGGTTTTGAACGCTATACCGCACTGGCTGTATTATCAAGGGACATACAAAAAGTGGGCGCAATTAAACGAGATATGGAACGACAACGATTGGCCAAAGAAAAAAAGAAAGCCGCTTAAGTTTTTAAAGAAAGTGGCCTTACTGAGGGATTAGTATGTCTGAAAAGTGGCACAATAGCATTGTGCTGAGCAAATTCGTAATAATGGGTGGATTGTTATCTCAACTAAGCCAAATCGGAAAATATTATGGTAGATTGGGTGTGATGTTTTTTTAAAAAACTGACTTTTCGTTCAGGCACTAGATAACCGCGCCCTGTGGGCGGGGGTAAAAAAAGCTTTGCGTAAAGGTCTGCTCAAGAGTATCAAATAGTTAAGTTGTTTCCGAAATTTAACTAGGAGAAACAAATGAGCAGATTTCAAAAATTATCACATGTCGTCTGGTTTTGCCAGTACCCTATTGTTTTTGTGCCAAAGTACCGTTATCAAATTTTAAAAGGAGATCTTGGGAAGTATGTTTACCAGAGTATTTATGCTCATACTGAGAGAGCAGGGTGTGAAGTTATCGAATTAAATGTACAGCCTGATCATGTCCATTTGCTTGTGAAAGTTCCCCCAAAGATTTCAATATCAGATTTGGTTGGGAGAGTAAAAGGAAAGACTGCAATTCAAGCTTTCCAGAAATTTCCCAGTTTGCGTACAAAGAAATACTGGGGAAATCATTTTTGGTCGGCTGGTTACTGTGTTGATACCGTAGGTATGGATGCAGAAATGATAAGAAAGTATGTAAAGTTCCAGGATAATAAATAACCACTGAAATATTGGGAACAACTTGATCTTATTTCAGCAAGGCCCCAGAGGGGTTTTGCTGAGGACGGCCTTTTAGGTCGAACTTAAACCACGTTTTATAAGCGTGGTAGTTAATTATGATGGGTTGATAAGTGAATTTTAATAAATTGATGTTTATGTTCTGTTATTTAGATGACTGACTTAATTCTGCTTTACAAATATTGATAAGCACCTCAATGCTTGATAGACGCGTAAAGCCAGGACGTAGAATAAAAGCAAGCTGTCTATGTGGGCCAGGCTCTTTCAGATGCACAGCCCCGTATACGTAAAGTGCTGGGTTACGTTATTCTGCGCTTCGCTAGATAAGCTAACCCAGCCTACATTGCTTTGTCCCGTTTTAAAATGGTAGCTGGAATGATGGAGTCTAGCTGAGAGTTGTGGGTAATCAAGTATTCTTAAGTCAACCGCATTGAGTTGGGGGCCTGATTGTTCAACTTCGATATATAGTTTCTCAGATAAAAAACTCTATTTGTATAACGGATACCATCCCTTAAAGGGATGGTATCCGAGCTGTATTTTCTGCAAGTCTATAGCTCCATACGGCTAATTTTCCTCATAAAATTTATGATACAACTCCACCGTTGTTAAAAATAAAATAGCAATGACTGGGCCATAAAAAATTCCACCCACCCCAAATACAGTCATACCTCCAATAATAGTAAGCAGAACTAGCAGTGAATTAATCTGGATACGCTTACCAATAAACATTGGTTTAAACCAGTTCTCGGTTACAAGTGCTATTAGCGTGCAATAGGTAAACAAAATAACACTGCTATAGGTATCTCCGATAATGGCCAAATAAATACAAGCAGGGATATAAATGATAGAAATACCTAATAAAGGAATAAATGCGAGGATAATCATCAGCGTTGTCCATAAGGCGATTAAACTCAGCCCAGCAAACCAAAAACCAATACCGGCCAAAACGCCTTGAATAAGTCCACCCAGTCCATTGCAAACCAAAGTGACAAAATTCATTTGATTGAACTTTTCTATAATTAACTCTTCCTGATCATCTGGGAGAGGGGATAGCTTAAGCAAAAATCTTTTCAGGAATACGCCTTCGGCTAACAGAGCATATATCACCAGTATCATTATCACAAATTTAAAGATGAAACTAACGAGATTTCCCACCAGGTTATTAACGGTTTTAATGGTCAATGCTGAGACACTTTTAATCTGCCCCAAAATACCACTTTTAATCACCTCGCTATTGATTTCAATACCTGTCAATACACTTGCCCTTTGCATCAACCCGGAGAAATAACCATCTCCGAAGAAAAAATTGTTGACCATTTCATTACTAAAGCCTGTCGATAAATGCTGATATAAGATAACGGCTTCTTTCGACAAGATACTGACCAGCAATATAGTCGGTAAAAAGACAACAAAGATAATCGCAATACACATTATTAGTGCTGCTAGCTTATAACTAATGTGAGTTTTCTCTATTAACCTGATAAACAAAGGATAAATACTTCCAGTAATAATCGCCGCGAATATTACCGCTCCTAGAAAGGGCTGTATCATTATCCACAGCAAATAAATCAGAAATAAAAATAGGCTGGTAAAATACAAGGTAGGGACAAATGATTTTTGCAAAGCCTTCTCCATTATAGGAATACTGGTATACATCGCGCGGTCACGGACGCGGTTGTATAGTGAGCTGTTTTTTGTTGGTAGCAAGACACTGAAACTAGCGTATAGCGAGCTACGTAACGGTTTCAGTAACGTAGCTATCGGCAAACCACTCACAGCCGCTAGAAATCCACATCTGTGACCGCGCGAATTATAAATATTAAAGCTATGATAAATAACTTCTTGATTACCCATGATTCTCAGCCATTCTCCGTCATTCCTGCAAGCTTTTAGCAGGAATCTCATGGGTTTAGTACAGATTCCCGATAAAGCTTGTGCCCACGCTTGACTGGGTAGACTTCAGGAATGACGAGGTTTTTAACATGCTGATTTTCTAGGTTTATTCTACTGTAGCTGAGAGTTGTACGTAATCAGCAATAATTTTAACAGATCCCGGTAGTGAAATGTTCTGTCGACCAAGCCCTAATGGTTAATATGCTATTTTAATTCGCTGTTGGGGCAGTCTTTAGCCGCGATAGAGCCACTTTATAAAACCATCTTGCAACGAATAAATCAAGCTAAATTAAATGCTTATCTAGCTTTCTCATAATTGACCAAATATTTTGCACAATGCTAAACAGCTTACGGGTAAAAAAGTTGATCCTATTAACCAAAAGAACCAGGCTCGATTGAAAGTGAAATTCATTACTGTCTACTTATGCTGAAAGTGACCATACAGTTTGGCAAGTGTGTAATTGAAAAAAAATTGACACCAATGATCACTAACGATCCTTAGTAGAGGCAGTGGGTTATTTTAATTTTCAATCGAGTCTGACCCTTTTGGTTTTGTGACCCTTTTGGTTATTAATTAATGTTGTAATTCATGTTCTAGCTCAGCTTGTAGTATCTGGTATCATGAAGCGCACTCGGTTACTAGCTTTGTAATCGAGAACTTTATAGGTTTAGTAGATTTTTTAATTAATATTGTAGCGTAAGGGCTGGTAAAGCCCCAACTAACTGAACATCCTGAACCAGGGCTAATATCAAGCACACTAACGTATATTGCATCACCAAGCTCATCAACCCTATCCACTACAACTGAGTACCCACCGCTAGGTTTTGCACCAAATCCTCCTGTGACTAATTGATACTGCTCAAAATAAAATCGTGGTGCGGGTTCTTGAGGTGCAAAGTCACCCTGCCATGACCCGAAAAGCTGCCCCCATTCCTCTTGGGTGTTAATAACTGCACCCCAAGGTGTTTGGTTTGGGGGGGAATAGACGAGTTTCTTTATTACAATATAAGAAAATGCTTCATCAGAAAACATTTCATCTGCATGAGCTACTGAAATAATAGCCATCAACATTACACTAACATAATATTTCCAGAATAAAAATTTCATTTATTAATTTCTCCTTATCACTAAATGAGTGATGTAGTTTATTCCTAATGCGAAGCTCAGGAGTATTTTTGAGATAGCTTTATCATCTCAAAAATATCTGTCTGGAACTTCCCTGGTTATCGGATTTTCGATAATCGGTAGTTTTGGATAGTTCTGCTGAGCTTCGCGTTACCGGGCGCGCCTTGTGGCGCGCCCGGTAACAAGTAATTATATGGTTTCAGTATATCACCCTTGTTGGCTGCATTCTAGGCAGAAAACTGGCATATTTTATCAGAACGCTAGCTGTATATCGTCCCGTATTGGATGATATACGGTTTCATTTTATCTTGATGAATGACTGATCCTGACTGAAACCAGCTATTCCAAAATAATTTCAATCACATCTAATAATGAACTAAAACCGATCCTCTACACTGACTTTCCACAAGACATAAAAAAATCCCCAAAATGGGGCTTCAATAATAGCGAACTCAAGCCGAACCTTTAACCATACTCACCAACCATAAAATCAATCCCAGGTTGCAAGGTCTCCCGCCATAAAATTTCAGTCTCAACGTCAAAAAGTGGATCAATGAACTTTGCAGCAGCAATCAAACTATCTAGCCAGAGTGTATATAAATGTGGTTTTATATGATGGTGCTTTTCAGCGATCGAGGCAAGCAAATCTGGGTGTGCATCGCTCATATATACCAGAGAAGCCATCAGCATGGATTTTTGAGTTTCCATATCCGTATCTTTAAATGCCGCACTGACTTCATCGGAGCTAGCAAGGAAGGTCTTGTAAAACTGATCTAAAAAAAGAGGATCATTTATACAGCGCTCAAAACTGTCATTGAATTGATTCATACATTCCTTATGGCATAAGCACTTAACATACGCCCATGCCAGTACTTGCCGTTTACTCGCTTCTCTAAAGCAGTCGCTCCGGCATGTCCCGTATCCAGAGATACAATCGCCATAACTTTGTCAGGGTCACCTGATGTTTCCAGCTTTATATCAACAATTTTAATGTGTCGATCCTGTATTTCTTGTAGTAAGGTTTCTGTCGTTACTTCCGGGGGAAGGTTACTAATAATGACTTGCATATGTATTTCTCTATACGTTCTTTCAGGCATAAAAAAAGCCCCAAAGAATTAACCTTGAAGCTTTAATTATAGCTATCGAAATAGTCTACATGACATACTTACCTTAGTATGCAGCCATTCTATTTTGGCTCCCCCGGACGGGCTCGAACCGCCGACCTAGTGATTAACAGTCACCCGCTCTACCAACTGAGCTACAGGGGAATAATCTTGGTAAACAAATGGCGCGCCCGAAGAGATTCGAACTCCTGACCGCTCGGTTCGTAGCCGAGTACTCTATCCAGCT
Organism: Methyloprofundus sp.; assembly: GCF_965251085.1. Taxonomy (NCBI): domain Bacteria; kingdom Pseudomonadati; phylum Pseudomonadota; class Gammaproteobacteria; order Methylococcales; family Methylococcaceae; genus Methyloprofundus; species Methyloprofundus sp. Next base: position 637,317 of record NZ_OZ252594.1, read on the forward strand.
GAGCTACGGGCGCTTTGTTTAGCTTTTCTATTATCCGTATTATTTATTTCCGTGTCAACTATTTTAAATTCTTTGTCGACTTTTATGAATATGGCGAAGAGGGAGGGATTCGAACCCTCGATGGGAGATAAAGCCCATACTCCCTTAGCAGGGGAGCGCCTTCGGCCTCTCGGCCACCTCTCCAGTTGTAACTCTTTTAGTCGTCTGAACCCATAAGGCCCGCTGTTCCAGGTTCTGAGTCATCACTAACTTTAGGTGCAGGGCTTGGTGTTCCGCCTGCTTGCTCGTTTTTAATTCTTTCGTATATTTCTTCTCTGTGTACCGATATATCTTTCGGTGCATTGATACCAATACGAACTTGGTTACCCTTGACTCCCAGGACCGTGACAGTAACATCGTCTCCGATCATTAATGTCTCTCCTACACGACGCGTTAATATAAGCATCTATTTCGTCTCCCTGTTTATGAAAAAAGCCCTGCCATGCCTCTCTTTAGCAGAACTGGACTGAGCTGTCTATTATAGCATCGATTTTAAAAAAATAAATAGCCTAATAACTTTTTTATCCACATAAAGAGCTAACTTGCCGCTTCTACTGGGGGTTGCTCTAATTCAAATGCTGAATGCAGTGCTCTTACCGCTAATTCAAGGTATTTTTCATCAACTACTACGGAGATCTTTATTTCCGAAGTAGCAATCATCTTGATGTTAATTGCCTCATCTGCCAGTGCTTTAAACATCTTGCTGGCTATGCCTGCATGTGAGCGCATGCCCACACCTACAATTGAAACTTTTACGATACTGTCATCGGTTGTAATTGCTCTGGCAGATAGTTCCTTTGAAGTCTTGGTTAGTATGTCTTTAGCTGTGGTAAAATCATTCCTGTGTACGGTAAAGGTGAAATCCGTAGTCGCATCATCTGCGACGTTCTGGATAATCATATCAATTTCGATATTTGCATCAGCTATCGGGCCGAGGATTTTTGATGCTGCACCAGGAATATCAGGCACGCCGGTAATGGTTAGTTTTGCTTCATCTCTGTTAAATGCAATGCCTGAAATTAACGCTTGCTCCACAGTTGGTTCCTCGTAAGTAATGAGCGTTCCTCGCCCTTCTGAAAATGATGACAATACGCGTAATGCGACATTGTATTTACCGGCAAATTCTACCGATCTAATTTGCAGGATCTTAGACCCTAAGCTGGACATTTCCAGCATTTCTTCAAAAGTGATTTTATCTAAACGCCGGGCCTTTGGTTCCACTCGAGGGTCGGTGGTATATACACCATCCACATCGGTGTAGATATGACATTCATCCGCTTTTAAAGCTGCGGCCAGTGCAACTGCCGTTGTATCCGAACCACCACGCCCTAGGGTAGTGATATTGCCATGTTCATCGACGCCTTGAAAACCTGCAACTACAACCACTTTCCCGGCATTTAGATCGGCATGTATTTTCGCATCATCAATCCTTTTAATGCGGGCCTTGGTATGCGTACTATCAGTTTCGATACGCACCTGACTGCCTGTGTAGGAACACGCAGGGCAACCTAGCTCATCTAGCGCCATGCTCAGTAAAGCCATGGTCACTTGTTCACCTGTAGATAATAATACATCCATTTCACGAGCAACAGGTTTCAGCTGAATTTCTCCGGCTAACCCCGTTAATCGATTGGTTTCTCCACTCATCGCCGATACCACAACTACGATTTGATCACCTTTATCGCGCGCTAGTTTTACTTTGTCTGCTACTGCTTTAATTCGCTCTACCGATCCGACAGATGTGCCGCCGAACTTATATACATAAAACGCCATTTATTTACTACCTATGTGTCCACGTACCCACTCAGGCACTTGCTTTAATGCAGCATCCAGCTTATCTGGTTCTGTGCCTCCTGCTCTTGCCATATCTGGGCGGCCACCGCCTTTACCACCGACTTGAGCAGCCACAGAATTGACTAGGTCACCTGCTTTAAGTCGTGCGGTCTGGTCTTTTGAAACACCGGCAATTAAATTGACTTTGCCGCCGCTTACCGCGGCTAAAACGATCGCTGCACTACCTAATTTATTTTTCAGTTGATCTAGTACATCAACCATGGCTTTGGGTTCAACATCTTCAAGTTTAATTGCCAGTACTTTGATGCCATCAATTTCAACCGCCTGATTTGCTAACTCGCCACCTGCAGAACTGGCCAATTTAGCCTGCAATCGCTCTAATTCTTTTTCCAGCGACTTACTTTTGTCGATTAATTGCTGCACTTTTTCTGCGGCAGTTTCCGGCACGGCTTTAACGGCATTGGCAATTTCGGTAATTGCTTTTTCCCGTGCTTCCAGCCATTGTATTGCCGCTTCGCCGGTAATGGCTTCTAGTCGTCTGACACCTGAAGCAACGCCAGTTTCACTGATGATTTTAAATAGCCCGATATCGCCTGCGCGTTGCACATGAATACCACCACATAATTCAGTGGAGAAATCGCCAATTTTTAAAACCCGGACTTCATCACCATATTTTTCACCAAACAGCGCCATTGCGCCTGCATTTATGGCATCGTCTTTAGACATAATATCCGCTGTGACTTGTTCGTTATGACGAATTTGCTGGTTGACCATACGCTCTATGATTTTTATTTCATCTGCGCTCATAGGTTCAAAATGAGAGAAGTCAAAACGTAATCGCTGAGCATTGACTAATGAACCCTTTTGCGTAACATGGTCGCCTAATACTTGGCGCAATGCTGCATGTAATAAATGGGTTGCGGAATGATTTAGTGCAATTGATTGCCTGGCTATTGGTTCAACCATCGCATTACATGCGACATTGTTTTTTAACTCGCCAGTGAGGACTTTACCGTAATGCAAAAACAAACTGCCACCCTGTTTTTGCGTATTGCTGACTTCAAAAACTGTCCCTTCAACTTCGATACGCCCAAAATCACCTACCTGGCCACCGGATTCAGCATAAAAAGGTGTACTATCTAATACCACTACACCCTCTGCGCCTTCTGCAAGTAATTCAACCGCTTCACTTTGCTGAAACAGACCAATAATTTTTACCTGATCATTCAGTTGCTGATAACCGGTAAATTCGGTTTCTGCATCCAGTTTTATAGTCTGATTATAATCTGCGCCAAAATTGTTAGCCGCGCGTGCTCTATCACGCTGTGCCCCCATGGCGATATCGAAGCCCGCATGGTCAACTGTAAGATTATTCTCACGCGCATAATCGGCGGTTAAATCGACAGGGAAACCATAGGTATCATAGAGTTGAAAAACCACGTCTCCGGGAATGACTTTACCACTCATTTTCTCTACGCAGGCTTCCAGAATTTTCATGCCTTGTTCTAAGGTCTCTGCAAAGCGCTCTTCTTCAACTTTTAATACGCGCTCAACTTGTCCCTGTGCAGCAGCCAATTCAGGATAAGCTTCACCCATTTCAGCGACTAATGGAGCAACTAATTGATAGAAGAAAACTTCTCGTATACCCAAACGATAGCCATGACGGATGGCGCGGCGAATAATACGCCTTAAGACATAGCCACGTCCTTCATTGGACGGTAAGACATCATCAACCACCAAAAAAGCACAGGAGCGAATATGGTCGGCTATTACCCTTAAAGAGCTTTCAGTTAAATCTTGAATGCCGGCAAGTTCTGCTGCAGTGCTTAATAGTTTCTGAAATAAATCAATTTCATAATTATTATGCACACCTTGTAATACAGCGGCAATACGCTCTAGCCCCATGCCCGTATCAACTGAGGGTTTGGGTAATGGCGTTAAAATTCCCTCAGCATCCCGGTCATACTGCATAAATACCAGGTTCCAGATTTCGATATAACGATCACCATCTTCCTCAGGCGTTCCCGGAGGGCCGCCGGCTATTTCTTCTCCATGATCATAGAATATTTCCGTACAAGGTCCGCAAGGGCCTATATCGCCCATCGACCAGAAATTATCTTTTGCACCGATACGCGACAAACGATGCGCATCAATTTTGATATCTTCCAGCCAGATTTTTTCTGCTTCTGAATCTTCATTAAAGACTGTAACCCAGAGTTTTTCAGCAGGGATTTCCAATTCCTTGGTGAGAAAATCCCAGGCAAAATGAATCGCTTCTTGTTTGAAATAATCTCCAAAACTAAAATTACCCAGCATTTCAAAAAACGTGTGATGCCTGGCGGTATAACCGACATTTTCCAGATCATTATGCTTACCACCCGCGCGAACACAACGCTGACTGGTGGTTGCGCGCACATAATTACGTTTTTCCCTGCCTAAAAACACGTCTTTAAATTGCACCATACCTGCATTGGTAAATAGCAAGGTGGGGTCATTGCCAGGTACTAAAGAGCTGGAAAGCTGGGCAGAATGCCCGTGGTTTTCAAAGAACTGTAAAAAGGCAGTACGTAACTCTGCACCGGTCAGATTTTTCATAATTTAAGACTATATATACTTTTTTCTAATGACTGGCCCCTAAACAATTAAGCGCCTGTATTTTTTGGCTATCATTACACTATTTGGGGAGTAGGCTTTAGCCTACACGTACCAATCATATGCTCAGGTGTAGGCTAAAGCCTACTCCCCCAGCTAATTAATTCGATTCCATGACTACCTATCTCACTTGTGAGTTTATGTGCGCTCTACAGTGACAGTTTTTTAAATAAGTGTTGTACCAACTCATTCGGAAAGCCACGCTGTTGAAGAAAATGACACCGTTTGAGTTTTTCCCTAAGATCCAGAATCGGCTTATTGCCGTATTTCTTACTATAAACCTGCTCTAGTAACTCTTGCCAGCTACCCGCAATATCTTCTACTGCCATATCAAACGGATATTTACCGGCTCCGCGTTGTTGCAGCTCTGCCTGAATTCGTAAGGGGCCAAACCCTTTATGTACACGGCTTCTTGCATAGCTTTCTGCAAATCGCGCATCACTTTGCAGGCCTTGTTCTATTAGCTCGCCTATGACCTGTTCAACATCCTGTTTAACAAAACCTTTAGCAGATACTTTTTGCACTAATTCTTGCTGGCTATGTTCGCGTCGCATCAAATAGCGTAAGCAAGCTTCTTTTATCGCTTTATAATTTTTCGTGTCATCCTTAGGCATTCAAGTATGCAAATGAGCAGACTAAAGTCAGCCCTACGCTAATCCATCCGCATCATCAGACTCAACTATAGTTCCTTTTGTATCATCCTTTACATCAAAGACTTCAGCTCGAATATTTTTTTCTAACTCTTCAGCAATCTGCGGGTTATCTTTTAAATAAGCACGCACATTATCTTTACCCTGGCCAATTTTATCTTTGCCATAGCTGTACCAGGAACCCGCCTTATTAATAAATCCATGTTTCACGCCCAGGTCGATCAACTCACCCAAGAATGAAACGCCTTCACCATAGAGAATTTCAAATTCAGCTTGCTTAAAAGGAGGGGCAACTTTATTTTTAACGACTTTAACGCGCGTTTCGTTACCAATAACTTCATCGCCTTTTTTAATCGCACCAATACGACGTATATCCAGACGTACAGAAGCATAGAACTTTAAGGCATTACCACCCGTCGTGGTTTCCGGACTACCAAACATCACGCCAATTTTCATACGGATCTGGTTAATGAAAATCACCATCGTATTAGAACGCTTGATATTTGCAGTCAATTTACGTAAAGCCTGTGACATTAACCGTGCTTGCAAGCCCATATGGGAATCACCCATATCGCCTTCTATCTCGGCTTTTGGCGTTAATGCTGCCACCGAATCGATAACCACAATATCAACTGCATTAGAGCGCACTAACATATCGACAATTTCAAGAGCCTGCTCACCCGTATCAGGTTGTGAAACCAGTAAATCATCAACATTGACACCAATTTTTTCTGCATAGCTTGGGTCTAGCGCATGCTCCGCATCAATGAATGCTGCCGTACCCCCTAACTTTTGCATTTGTGCAATAGTCGATAAAGTCATCGTGGTTTTACCTGAAGACTCAGGTCCATATATTTCAATCACTCGTCCGCGCGGCAAACCACCTACACCTAAGGCAATATCAAGAGTTAAAGAACCAGTAGAAACAGTTTGTATATCACGCGATGCCGCATCATCGCCCATACGCATGATTGCACCTTTTCCAAACTGCTTTTCAATTTGCATTAAGGCGGCGCCTAATGCTTTCTGCTTATTCTCATCCATTTTTTGAAGCCCTGAAATACGCATTAAAACCGTGTATTATCACATAGCCTGTTTAAAGCGCATAACAAAATTAGCGCTTATCTTTAAGTTGTTTGTTATTTAACAAAAAAAGCCAGCATATAGCTGGCTTTTCTAGGTTCAAGCTATTGCTTCCTTAATGTTAGAACGTCAACTGTGTACGTAGCGTGAATTGATGAATACCCGTTTCTGCACTATCACCATATCTTAATACTGCAGAATCTTGAATATCAAATGCATAACGGTAATCAGCCATCAAGCGAATATTGCGGTTTAAATACCAGTTTGTTGCAAGGGTAAGAGCTGTTTCTTCACCACCCACTATATCACCAGAATTCAGGTCATTCCCATCAATCCGGGCGGCCAGTTCCCAAGCACCCCAGGTACCTTTCTTCCAGCTAAATGGATTGTTTGGTTGTAAACGCTTGAACTTTCCATGTGATGCTTTATATGAGCGAGATTCGCCCGTTAAAGTCCATGCTGCCTGCACATAATAAGCCCCAAAATCCAGGCCACTCAAATCGTTATTACGAGAAAGCCAGGTGTGAGCATACTCACCTTGTACAGAGAAAGGACCTAACATATAGGCCGCATCAAAACCTGCTAAAGTTGCGCCGTCAACATTGACTATAGATGTCATGGTATCCGTAAAATACTCACTCGATAAATTCGTTGTTTCGTACCTAAAGCGAACACCGCCATCGTTCAAGTTACGATAACCCACATTCGCGCCTAAGTGCAATAGATGTGTCTTAGACAAAATTGGCGCACCCGTGACCCGGGATGTAACTCCCCACCTACCTGTCTGGCTTGTATTGATTGACGAACCATAACCACCAAATTGGGCCGACCAGTTTTTACCTGAAGAACTTGCCCTGACACCTAGCGCACGATCAAATAATGGTGCTGTCAATGAATAAACTAATGAACGCTCAGTAAACATAATATCGTTAGAACTTTCTTGCAATTCTAAACTAATGGTTTGCTTTTGGTTACCCACGGTAAGATCTAGCCAGTCAAATCCAGTGTATTTTACAAATAAATCCTTAATTCTGACTTTGTTTCCTGCAAAATCGAATTGTGCCTTGTAGTCAAAATCTGTCCACACGGTACCTGCCGCATAAAGACGCGCACGTCGAAGCTCAAATCCTTCGGTGGGTGCGGGGTCAAAGTCCTGACCATTAGCACTAAAATTCACATCAGCCTGAATACGACCACCCATTTTAAATTTAAAGGCTTTGTCCGCTGTTTCCACTCGAAAGCCTTTCGAGTCTAATTTAACGATAACATCATCGCCTTTTTTAACAGCGTCTTGCTGAACAGTGCCTTGCTCAGCCTTAACGACCTTCTGCCCTGATAAGGCATCATACTGAGCTTTATTGATGACACCATTTTGTAGAAGCACCTCGTTCAAACCTAGTTCTTTATCAGCACTGCTGCTGGGAGCTTTTGGTTTAGTCAGATTTTCATACTGGGTAGGAGTAATTGAGCCATTTTGTAGCAATGTATCTAGCAGAGCTTTGTTTTCTGAAAATGCAGCGGTGTTGCCCAGCATTAACATTGAGCCCAGAGCCAAAATTCTGGCTGTTTTGGTGATCGCCATTGAGATGTATCCTAATAGTCAAAAAAATTCGTTCAATAATAGTAGATATTTATGACAGGATTATGACAGTCGAATAATTAAATTTTATTGCTATAAGTACCCAGGCATAATTAATTTAACAAATTTTACGCAGGATTTTTTTTCATTTTCAAGGCGCATAAATAGGCGCATAGCTGGCTACGCAACTCTTTATGCAGCGCTGAAAATGAGAAAAAAGACAAGTAAAATGTTGGATTAATTATGCTTGGGTACTTAGCTTGCTAGGGAAAAATAGCAGTGCAAAGGCTTTATATATGGCAGCCACTAGAATAAAGCTTAAACTTTTTTGCTCCAGACAAGATTGCTCTATGTTACAGAATCAAGATACCATCCCTTGAGGGCAATGCTGTTGACTAAAGTCCTCTCTTGCTGGAGAGGGATGGGTGAGGAGAATAAAATCATGCTTTTAAATCCCCTCATCCCAACCTTCTCCCACTGGAGAAGGAGTTTATTCTTAAGTCAACAGCACTGTCCCCTGAAGGGGTGGTATCTTTGTGGCTACCAAAAAGTACCCGCCTGAATATTTTCTGCCTTTCCTGTTAAGCGATCCGAGCTCAGTTTTTTCAAATACTGATAGACCTTAGACGCAGCCTGCTGCTCCTTATCACCCCAGCTAAGCACTTGCCCGTTACAATACTGCTGACGCAACAACTGATTTACTTGTGCTGTTTTAGCGCGTATTAGAGGCTTTATACCTTGCCAGGCTGAATCTTCAGTGCATAAAGTATGTTTAATCTGCTTTGTGTTGGCTAAAAAGGCCTGTAGGGCAACTTTGTTGTTATTTGCCCATGACCGGTCAAACACATAACCTATACTCGGTACGCTGACTTCAATGCCCAGGCCCTGCAAAATCTCATTACCTGTCATTAGTATTTGATAACCCTCAGCCTGCATACGTGCGGCATAGTGCCAATAGGTTAATAAGGCATCAACACGCTGATGCTGTATTTGCTGACTTAACAGAGGCGGGGCACCATAAACCTTTTCTATACTGGCAAAAACCTCTGCCTGTCCCTGTTTTTGCATTAGCGCCTGTAACAATAGGCTATTTTTATCTAGTTCCCCCCCGGCTATGGCAAGCCTTTTATTGTTTAAATCCTTGAGTTCTTTTATAGGACTATTATCAGCAACGACTAACGCTCCCGTGGTGTTTGAATACGGGTAAAAGGTATAATCTTTGTCTAGGGAGCGCATGCGTGAAACCCATATCCAGTCAGCAACTATCATATCTACAGCCCCAGATTGCAAAGCTATTTTCCCGGCTTGAGGATTAGCCATTTTTATCACTTGCAAACGGTAATGCTCAGTCTCTATCATCTCCGCCTGCTGCATGGCCGTTAATTCCCAGTTCACTGTACCAAAGGCCAATGCACCTATGCGAATCAAAGTTTTTTCGCTAGCAAAGCTAAACTGGCTAAAGAGTAGGGTGCAGATCAAGAGTAATTTTTTATATTTGTTTAGCATTAGGGAATATTGTTTAGAACAGTCAGGCTAAAAACTGATAAAATTAGATGTTTATTATCCTAGAAAAATCAGTTGAGTGCGGGATTATAGTGCAAGATATTGGTTTCACAGTGCTTTAAAGAAATCTTAGCTTCACCCATAGGTTAAGCGGGTATTTTTTTGAAGTGCTGTGGAATCAAGAGTTTGTGCTAGAAACCGTGAGCAACTGATTTTTTTAGGATTATAGTCTTTTCTATACAGAAGCGAGTAATGCGCCACCCTAAACAAGCAAAACAATTAGTTGATCGTTTCGGCAGAAGCGTTGACTACGTTCGTATTTCTATTACAGATCGCTGTGATTTTCGCTGCGTGTACTGTATGTCTGAAGAAATGACCTTCCTGCCTCGCGAGCAAATTCTGAGCCTGGAAGAAATTTATACCCTAGCTAAATGCTTTACCGAACTCGGCGTTACCAAAATCAGAATCACTGGAGGAGAACCGCTTATACGTCGCAATGCTGTGGATTTGTTACAAAAAATTGGTAACTTACCTTTGCTTGAAGAGTTAGTGATGACCACCAATGGTTCACAGCTTGCCGTGACCGCTAGCCAGCTAAAACAAGCTAAGGTCTCACGTTTAAATATTAGCCTGGATACTCTGGATGCGAAAAAGTTCAAACAATTAACCCGTACTGGCGACCTGAATACCGTGCTAAAAGGGATACGCACCGCAATTGATACGGGCTTTAAACGCATTAAGATCAATGCCGTTATTTTAAAAAACCGCAACCATGATGAAGTCATCGATTTAGTGCAATTTGCACTGGACAGCGGAATAGATATCAGTTTTATCGAAGAAATGCCGCTGGGTTTTGTTGACTCACACAATCGTGCTGAAACGTATTATTCCAGTGATCAGATTCGTGCTGATTTAGCCGCCAGGTTTACCCTAGAAAAAATCGCCGAGACGACTGCCGGTCCTTCTGATTATTACCGCATTCAAGGTACTTCGACAAAAGTAGGCTTTATCTCGCCGCATAGCCACAATTTTTGCAGCACTTGCAATCGTGTGCGTTTAACGGCTGAAGGGCGTTTATTGCTTTGTCTGGGTAATGAACATTCGATTGATTTGAAATCGGAACTACGCTCTCACCCTGATGATACCGACCATATAAAACAAGTGATGATCGATTCGATGGATATAAAGCCTGAAAAACATGAGTTTGATTTAAGCGAACAACCTATTATTATGCGCCATATGAATACTACCGGAGGTTAAATGAAGGTCTTTATTTTAAGCCTAATTGGCCTTTTATTACAGGCTTGCAGCACATCGAGTGAAACGCATATTCAACAAGCCGAGCTTCTATCCTTATTACAGTCTGATCAAGCCCCGATTATTATTGATGTCCGTTCTTCCGGAGAATTTAACTCCGGGCATATTCCACACGCACAGCATATTCCTTTCTGGCAATCATTTACCAGCGATGCGTTAGATAATACGGATAAACAGCAAGATGTCATTTTATATTGCGAACATGGGCCTCGTGCCGGGTTTGCAAAATTTGCATACTCTCTAGCAGGGTTTCAAAATATTCGTTATTTACAAGGTCACATGACTAGCTGGCGGCAAGCTGGCTTTCCGATGGAAACAAAATGAAACGCTTTTTATTATTGATTATCGCGCTCTGGGAGCAGCGTTTTAAACTTTATTTTTTTGCTGCATTAATCGGTGCTTTAACAGGAATTTTGATCTTTTACCCTATCTATGACTTTATCTTTTTTTATGAAAGTGAAGGCACTAGTGAAGATTTACAGGTAAAAATAACCACTGCGCTGACTTACGTTTACAGCCAGCTTAAAACCTCCTTAATGGGCGGAACACCGGGTAAAACCATATTTCTTGGTCAGCTTGGTGCAATATTTGGCTTGGTTATCGCTTTTATTTATGAGTTGCTGCACAGGCGTTTGCAAAGAATTGGCCGCTTAAGTCGTGAATTATCGGTTAATTTACATACATTAATTCTGCAAGGTGAAGGCCCTTTACTGGAATTCAAGTCTTCTTTTCGTTGGGATTTAGAGCAAGATAGGGTCAACCGTGCGCTAGAAACCGTGGTATTAAAAACCCTGGCCGGGTATTTAAATAACTCGCTGGGTGGAACGCTATTAATTGGCGTTTCTGATAGTGGTGAAATTCTGGGGCTGGAAAAAGACTATAAGTCTTTAAAGCGTCAGGACCAGGATGGCTATGAACAGGCTATTATTACGGCGATATCTGCTCAGTTAGGCGCAGATTTATGCCAGTTTGTTAAGGTCTTGTTTCATGTGATTGACGGCAAGGATGTCTGCCGCCTGATCATCTTGGCCTCACCCCGTCCGGTATTTTTAAACCAGGGCAATACGCCAAAATTTTATCTGCGCACCGGTGGGGGCACGCGCGATTTGAATATTCAGGAAGCTGTAGAATTTATTGCGCATCGCTGGAATCGTTAAGTGGTGCGCTGTGGTAGATGTAGAGCGGACTTCAGTCCGCTAAGTCAGGAACGTGCATAAAATCACTTTTACATTATTATATGGGGCGCAGGTCAATGCCATTAAGTTAAGAGCGTTATATAGGATGCGTTAAGGAACGAAACGCATCTTTCGAGATTGATGCGTTTCCTATCGTCAACACATCCTATGCAATATGCTTAACTTAATGACATTGGAGCGCAGGTCTTTAGCCAGCACTTTAAAAGGCGCAGTAAAGTTCCTCGCTCCATTGTGCTCAAGTTATTTCCTGCACATTCCTAGGCTTTGATGATGGGAATAGCGGACTTAAGTCCGCTCTACATTGTGCTATTACTGCACTTCTGCTTTTAAATTGCTCTCATCGCCGAGATATAAAGTCGTTTTCCAGCTATCCAAAATAGTACGTGCTTCCTTAAAGTAGCGTATAGAAATAATGGTCTTTACACCTGCTTGGTAAAAGAGTGCGCTACCACCACCGCTTTGCGTACGGGTAAACTTACTATGCCATTTCTTACCCAGACACTGATTGATTATTTCGGCCCCTTTATCAAAGCTCGCTTGCGCGTCTTCCTTACCAGACTCATCCCAAGCGCAGAAGTAATTCATCAAACCTGAACTCCATTGCCAAACCTGGCAGTTCTGTGCCAGAGGGAATACCCGTTCTGCATTCCAGATTTGCATATTCCGAAGTGGAGCGGTGTTCTTTAAGCTCTTCTTATACTGCTTAAAATCATTGGCATGATCTGCAATTAACTCATTTAACCTGACACAGGCTTCAGCATTGCTGATTTCTGGTGTCGGGCTAAAGATCGAACATGCACTGGTGCTTAGGACCAGCAGCATAGTCATTAATAACTTTAATCCCGAATTTTTATTATTTATCATCAATTTCTCCAGTAAAACAATAACTATAAAATAACATATTTTTAGAATCCCCAAAGTACTGAAAAGTTATAGTTGAATTCATTAGGGATTGTTTCAGAGGTATCATATTCATTACGTATCCCGAATTTCAGCGCCAAACCTTCAAACCAGTCTAAGGAATGTATCCAGGATATATTGGTCAGATTTCTAAATTCACCACTATCTGTTAAGCTGGGATAAAAATAGTTAGATATACTGAAGTGTTGCTTAGACGTTATATGCCAAGTGACGTCAGCGCCGATCAAACCTTCAAGGTTTACAATAGTATCTTCTAGCACACTGCCATCAGGGTTAAAGATAATGTCACCATTGCTATCATACTGTGTTTTCCCAAACTCAGTAACAAGCGTAGCACCTGCTCGCCCGGAAAATTCCCAATGCTCTGTTTTAATAAATTGATAACCGGGTCCTCCACCAAACTGAAGTCGATGCTGCCAGTCTTTAAATTCATTCCAGTCATAAACACCTGTAGCAAATGCAAACCACTTGGTGTCAGCAAAAAACCAATCCTTAACCAGGGTTGCATTAATTTGATTTTCACCGGTGACATTATTTTCCGAATCGCGAAAATAAAAAGATTTATAATCCCAGCGACCCTTTTCATCTTCGTATCGGGTATTAAATGCTGTTCGGAAAGTATTATTAACCGATGAACCTGAAGAGCCACTCAGCCCTATAGAAAGGCTACTATCCCAGTCCCTGAACCAGCCCGTTCCCAAAAGGCCATCGTTGATTTTTTCGCCTTTGGCGAGTTTTAAGTTATCTTCCGCAACTCTAACTTCTTGTGCGGAAAGTTCAACTTTTTCTTCAGCAATGTCAACTTTTGCTTCGGCTATATCCAGCTTGTCCTTTTTACTTACTGGTCCTTCTCCTATCGTCATCAGTTCTGCTGTCGTCAGTTTATCATCTGAGCTGGTATCTTTTAATTTTGCTTCAGCATCCAATAGACTATCCATAGTTATTGAAGGGTCAGTGTCAGCCTTAATAATGCCGGTAACGATTCTTAATTCCTCTTCAGAAACCTTAACTTCTTCTTGAGCAGCAATAAGTTTTTTATCTGCAGTCGCTAGCTTTTCCTCAGTGCCAATTATTTCTTGCTGATCAACGCCATCTGCTTGTGCTTCTGTGATGTCTGCTGCAAACTTGTTTACGTTAACCTCAGCGTTAGCAGCTTTAAGCTTGTCCTGAGCTGCTAGCAGTGCAACTTCAGCCACTATGGTTTTTTTCGCCATATTAAAATTGTCTTCTGCATCCTTGAGCCCCTTTTTAGTAGCGTTCAGATTATCCGCGGCAAGAACGAGTTTTTCTTCAGCCGTCTCTTTATTTTTTTCTTGCGCATTATCGACTACGTCTTTAGCACTGACGAGTTCTGCCTCAGCAGCGGTCATACCTTCTTGCGCGTCCTTCACGGCTGTTTTAGCAGCTTTTACTATTTTTAGCCTTTGCTGTTCCCTTTGTGTAAAATTAATTAGGTGATCTAGGTTTAGCTCTTGTAAATTATGGATTTTAGCTTTATCAATAGTTTGCTCACCTAATATAGCGTGAGTAAAGGTAATCGTTTTATCCGTCTGATACTTCAATTCAACGTCTAAGGTATCGCCATTAGAAAATTGAATGGGTTGAGCATTGATAGGCAGGCACACTAAAAATACACTGAAAAACAGTGTGAGTTGTTTCTTATTCATGGGTAATATTATAAAAAGTAATAAATTCTTTTGACTCGCTCAATCTAGGAAGTTGCGCGGCTTTAATTGTTAATTAATAATTCGATTAATAACTGCTCATATATCTCTGTCAAGGGTTGCAAATCGGCAATAGGTATATTCTCGTTAATTTTATGGATGCTTTCATTCAAATGGCCTAGTTCAATCACTTCTGCACCTGTCGGCGCGATAAAACGTCCGTCTGAAGTGCCACCGCCGGTATCATCCAGAGTTTCAATCCCGGTTACCTTTTTAATAGCTATATGAGCCGCTGCAATTAGTGCCCCACCTGAGGTTAAAAATGGATTACCTGACAAGCGCCAGCTAATTTCATAATCAAAATCAAAACGGTCAAATATTTCCAGTACTCGCTGCTTGATCGTGGCTTCATTTAATTCAGTACAAAAGCGCAAATTAAACAATAGTTCCAGCTCACCGGGAATAATGTTTTCAGCGCCCGTGCCACTATTGATATTAGATACCTGTAGGCTAGTTGGCGGGAAAAATTCATTACCCTGGTCCCATACTTCTTCAGTTAATGCCTGTAATGCCGGAGCAAAGCCATGAATAGGGTTATTGGCAATATCCGGGTAAGCAACATGTCCCTGAATACCTTTGACTAGCAACTTCGCGCATAAGGAGCCGCGTCTGCCTACACGAATCACATCCCCTATTTTTTGATCACTAGAAGGCTCGCCCACCAGGCACCAATCGATTTTTTCATTGCGCTGCTCTAGTACTTTGACGACTTTGACCACGCCATTGGTCGCTGGGCCCTCTTCATCACTGGTAATTATCAGCGCTATTGCGCCATCATGCTTAGGGTATTTAGCGATAAACCGTTCGACAGCGGTCACAAAACAGGCGATTCCACCTTTCATATCCGCCGCACCGCGCCCATAAAGACGGCCTTGCCGTTCTGTTGGCTCAAAAGGCGGCGAGTCCCACTGCTCTAGCGGGCCCGTAGGCACCACATCGGAATGTCCTAAAAATACAAACAGCGGTTTATTTAATCCCCGTTTCAACCACAGATTTTTGGTGTCCTCAAAATCAAGTTGTTCGGCTTGAAAGCCTATTTTTTCCAGGCGTTGTGTTAATAGCTGCTGACATCCTGCATCTTCAGGCGTTACCGATTCACGGCTAATAAGTTCTTTAAGTAAAGCTAAGGTATCACTCATAATAAGGTTTGATATTTTTGCTGATTAAAACCTGTCAATACCTGTTCATTTGTCTGTAACACAGGGCGTTTGATTAAGGTAAGGTTATCTAGCATCAGACTTGTGGCTTTTGCGACATTTAAATCAGTTTTTTGTTCATCTGTGAGTTGTCGCCAACTAGCGCTACGTCTATTTAGCACATTTTCCCAGCCGGCTTTTTCTATAAAATAAGCTAACTGTTCAGGCTCTAGTCCAGCTACTCTAAAATCATGAAATTCATAAGCGATCTCATGTTTATCTAACCATAAGCGTGCTTTTTTCACGCTATCGCAATTTTTTATACCGTATAAAATAGTCATATTTAGTTCAATTACTCGTGCTGCACTAAGTGCAAACCTGATTTCGTCCCTGATTTTTTGCTTTATATAGAGCGGCATCTGCTCTTTTTAGCAAGGCATTGACGCTAGGGTCTTTAGCATAGGCCGCTACGCCAAAACTACAACTCAAGTGTGAGAAAAATTCAAAGGCGTATTGATCAATAATGTTACGCAATTTTTCAGCCAGCAAACGTCCACCTTGCTCGGTTTGTCCAGGACAAATAATTAGAAACTCTTCGCCACCCCAGCGCCCCAGCGTATCAACTGCACGAATATTACGCAACATGAGTTGCGCTAGGGTTTTTAATGCATAATCGCCAATTAAATGCCCATGTTCATCATTAATATTTTTAAAGTGATCGATATCAATTAAAATCACGCTAAATTCATGCTGGTAACGCTTTGCCATATGCATTACTTCATCAAGCTGCTGATCCAGTTTCATCCGATTATTTATACTGGTGAGCTTGTCTGTGAGGGACAAGTGACGTAAACGGGAGTTATTCTCTCTAAGTCGCCAATAACGATACAATACAAAGAGCATCATCAGTGTCAGCACACTGGCGATTATTATCAATAGAGTGTTATCCGTCCCGGAAACATATTTAATTGCAATCCAGTCGTTAGTAATTTCATGGTGTTGCTGTTCACTAATGCTGGCGATCGCTTTATCAAAAATCCCTACTAATAAAGGCTCATCATTTCGTGTACCTATACCTAGGCGTGATTGTTGTGCTAGCTTTCCGGCTATTTTCAACTCCCCAATATAGCGCTCCTGAAAGGCATAACTAATATCGGGTAATGAACCAATCATGCCATACAGTTGATTGCGGCTAACCTTATCTAAACCTGCGTTTAAGCTCGGCACTTCAATCAGTTTTATATCAGGGTATTGCAACTGCAGCAATTCAGCATACGCATAGCCTTTTTGCACCCCCAGTTCTTTGTCCAAAACTTCTTCTATGCTATTAATATAGTCTTGCTGGTAGGATACTGCGATCACCAGCGGAAATTCTAGATAAGCTTGTGTAAAATCAAGAAATTTCTTGCGTTCAGGTGTCGCCATCAGCAGCGAAAAAATATCACATTGGCGTTGTTCACCTTGCTTAAGTGATTCAAACCAGCTACCACTAGGTGTGACAACTATATTGATATTTAATCTGCTGGCAAATAACCGCATAAAATCCGCGCTCATGCCTATGTGCTTCCCTTGTGCTATTTTCTCAAAGGGCATCCAGTCAGGATCAACACACATAGTAATTTGCTGCTTGCGTAGTAAGTATTGCTGCTCTTCGCTACTAAGTTGTATAAGTTCGCTACTTTTTGAATCAGAATTGTTAAGCGCAAAAACGGGCATTGACCAAAAACTTCCGTAGCATAACACTAGGATAAGTAAGTTTTGTGTCAAACAACGCATGGCAACGAGCTCTAAGACGTCTACAATGGGTTATTTAATAGCTCATCTAGCTCAGGCAATGAGCTGTCTTGTTTACGGCACGACTTATAAAAATCGACAAACTCCATAAAAGCCTGCTCTAAATCATCCAGAATTCCTTCTTCATTTTCCCGTTCTTCGGGTAATACATCTGGCGAGTCCAGATATTCTTTTTGCAAAGCAACTTCACTATTTATTGACAGAATCGCATAGATAACGGCATTGCTGGAAAGTGTGTCTGACATAGGGGGATCCTTTTATTGTAATAGCTTAGGAACGCGCACGAAATAACTTAAGCATCTGGCGCAGGATTTTTATTTGTATTCAAAGCCTGCCCCGTGCTTGATACGGGGACGTAGAAACAGGCGCATAGCCAGCTACGTAACAGTTTCTACAACGCAGAAGACGGATAAAAAGACCAGCCAGTTTTAAGTTTTTCGTGCGCGTTCCTTATCAAGCATTGTATTGATACCGACAGTAAACCCGACACGAACATCCCTGTGTGTCGGGTGCAGTAAATTAAACCTTAATCACGCAAGAGTTCATTAATGCCTGTTTTGCTGCGTGTTTTCTCATCGGCATGTTTAATGATTACTGCACAATACAAACTATGTGTACCATCTTTTGAAGGCAGGTTACCCGAAACAACAACTGAACCTGCAGGAATGCGGCCATAAGTAATTTCACCCGTCATACGGTTAAAGATTTTAGTGCTTTGGCCAATATAAACACCCATCGATATGACCGAGCCTTCTTCGACCACAACACCTTCAACAATTTCCGAACGTGCTCCGATAAAACAATTATCTTCAATAATGGTAGGGCCTGCCTGTAATGGCTCTAATACACCACCAATACCTACACCACCTGATAAATGTACGTTTTTACCAATTTGCGCACAAGACCCCACGGTTACCCAGGTATCAACCATCGTGCCACTACCCACATAAGCGCCGATATTAACGTAGGATGGCATTAGAATGGCACCCGGAGCAATATACGAACCATGACGTGCAACGGCATTAGGTACTACACGTACGCCCGCTTCTGCGAAATCTTCAGGAGTGTAAGAGGCAAATTTAGTTTCTACTTTATCGTAGTAACGTGCCGCTCCGCCGTCCATGACGCGATTTTCATTAATTCTGAACGACAGTAAAACCGCTTTCTTTAGCCATTGATTAACCACCCATTCGCCACTACTTTTATCAGCAACTCGAGCCTGACCTGAATCCAGTAAATTGATCGATTCTTTGACTGCATTACGCACCTCGTCAGAAACACTAGTGGGAGAAATTTCACCTCGGTTGTCAAAAGCCTGGTTAATAATTTTTTCTAATTGGTTCATCATTTTTCTATGTTAAAGAGTTAATAAAATTTTTAATACGATGTGCGGCTTCTATGCACTCAGGTACTGGAGTAACTAAATCCCTACGCACATGATTCCCCCCGGGTTAACTTAACCCCGTCTACTTCACGGGATAAATAACTGCCAGGTAAAACGGTAATATTTTGCTGCGGCTGATTTTCATCAGCATAAATTTCGCTATAGCATTCGTCTGAAGCAATAACAAAATCATATTGCAGCGCCAGCTTAATTAATTTTTCATGCGTAGCCTGATCTAGGATTGTCCCTGCTGGATTGCCTGGTGAACATATATAGAGTAACTGGCAAGCTTTCCATGTCTCTACAGACACACTATCAAAATCAGGTAAATACTGATTTTCTTCCAGAGTATTCAGGTTCTGCACCTGAGAGTAAAGCCGCGCCTTTATAAATTTGATTCGGCATTAATACTAATGCGTTTTCCCGGTGATCAACAACACATTGCGCAAAAGCAAACAAGGCTTCGCGAGTGCCATTCACCGGTAGTACCTGTGTTTCAGGGTCAGTGTTTACCTGGAATCATCTACCTAGCCATTTACCTATTGCAATTCTTAGCTCGGCCAATCCCTTAGTCGTTGGGTAACTACCTAATGCTGCAATATTATCTAATAACGCGCTGCTTTTCACTTCCGGCGTTGCATGTTTTGGCTCTCCAACCGACAAGGCAATATGCTCCTTATCTGCAGGCGGAGTAATGCCCTGTTTTAAATGCGCTAACGTCTCAACAGAATAGGGGTGTAATTGCGGTAAATGTGGATTCATTCAAGGCAGTCGAGTATTCAGTAACCGTGCATTCTATCATGGACAAGTGCTATATTTTTATAAATACCCAATGCATATTACAAAAAAAGGTAAAATACGCTTAGATTTTCAATTAAAGGAGTGCAATAGCTTTAGCTGTTGCAAGAAAAAAGCTAAAGCTTTTTTACTCCACCTATACTTCGCGCGGTCACGGATGCGGAAAATATAGTGAGCTGATTTTTGTCGATAGCAAAGCCTGCCCCTACTTGATAAGGGGGCGCTGAAACTGGCGCGTAGTTGGCTACGTAACGGTTCCAGCAACCTAGCTATCGGTAAAAATCAGCCGCTAGAAATCCTCAGTCGTGACCGCGCGAAGTATAATAACAGCATTAAATAGTACAAATGCCTAAACGTTCTCTTCTATATATAATTACCCTACTCAGTTTAAACTTTATTTTTGTGCCTAAACTATTTGCTCACGCAGGAGTTGATCATGGGGATAATTGTTCTGTGCATGTAGCAGGGTTTAAATTGCGCCTGGGCGGCTTTCAATCAGCGTCTAAAGTAGGCGGGGGAAAGCATTATTGCCAATTATTTCCTGCAACCGGCGAGGTGATTTTTACTTTCGATCCTGACTTACAACTGAATAATAGAAAATTAAACTTAAAGCTTTTATCTGCAGACTCCTACTGGGATGTCTTATTTGATTATGACAATGCTTTTAAACAAATCGTCAGCCAGGCCAATAACGCTTTGACTATTGCGCATCATTTTCCACGGGCCGGGCTGTATGCTTTGCAAGTTTCACTACCATCTGATGAATTAGAGCCAAGCATGAATAACAGCCAACGTTTGGTGTTTTTAGTCGGCTTGCCGGTTATTAAAATACTGGTGCTAGTCGGCTTTGGCTTTTTATTGATTTTAGCTTTTGTGCTATTTAGACAATTGCAGGCCGGTGTCGTTGAAAAAAGCTAGATAATATAGCAATCTGTATTTTTTTTAGCAGTGCAGATTTAATTTTATAGATTGACTCTTTTTTGGGGGCAGGCGTTGCTATCGTCAACAATTAGCTCACTATACAACCGTATACGTGACCGCGCGAAGTATAGATTGGTTTGGTACGGATTTATTGATACGCTAATTTTAAAAAAATTTTAGCTCACTGGTAAGGAATCTTGTATCTTTACGACTTAGAATAATATTTAATAGCTAAATACGAAGTTACAGACATAAGCATATTTTATTTTTTTGGAAGCTTAGATGAAGGATACGACAATGAGTAAGTTAATACAAAACTATAATGGGCCAGTGCTAAAGACCAGGGAAGAGTTAAAAGCCTGCGCTTGTTACACTGCCTAGTCTATTCAAAATGAGTGGTGCAATAGCCGTTTTTGTCAAAACTCCAGGACTTTCACCGGTAAAAACACGCCTGGCTGCAATACTGGGAAAAGAGACCGCCGAAGCTTTTCATCTTGCTTCATCTCAATCAGTTTCCTCAGTTGCGCAAGCATTAAGCCAGCAAGCCGATATTAAAAGCTATTATGCGGTAGCTGAAAAAACCGCTTTAAACCATAGCTACTGGGAAGATATGCCTTGCATATGGCAGGGCGAAGGCGGTTTAGGTGAGCGCATGGCGCATATATATCAAACACTATTAAACGAACACGATTTTGTTATTCTGGTTGGGGCTGATATTCCACAAATGACCGCTGCTGAACTATTAAATGCAGTGAACTGGCTACCTCATGCAGAACAAGCACGCTTAGTCTTTGGCCCCAGTATTGATGGCGGGTTCTGGGTGTTTGGAGGTAACTGTCCTGTTCCGCATAGCTTATGGACGGATGTCGTCTACAGCACAGCCGATACAGGCGCTCAATTTTTTAATAAAATTGAGCGCCTGGGTAATGTTAAGACTTTAGCTGCTTTACGTGATGTCGATGAAGTGAGTGATCTACTTCCCTTGCGTGATGCCTTGCTGAATCTGGCAGAGCCATTACCTGAGCAACATGAACTGATGCGGTTTCTGGATGTTTTGCCGGCAAATTTTGCTAAATATTAAACGAAAACTAAAGATGCGCGACGTTAAACCTTTACTACTCGATACTGACTTTCCTCAAATTAGCCGTGGGCGCTTAAGCACCTTACAAATGAATTTAGGGTATTTGTGTAATTTGAGTTGTAGCCACTGCCATGTAAATGCAGGGCCCAATCGAACTGAATTGATGACTCGGGAGACGATGGTAACGGCATTACAGTTTGCTGATAAATATCAGCTCGAAAATCTCGATTTAACCGGCGGCTCGCCTGAAATGAACCCGGATTTTCGCTGGCTGGTAGAAGAGGCTAGAAAACAAGGCCTGCATGTTATGGATCGTTGCAATCCGACCATTTTAGTCGAGCCAGGATATGAAGAAACTGCTGAATTTTTGGCTGAGCAGCAAGTTGAGGTGATTGCTTCCTTGCCCTGTTTTCTGGAAGACAATGTTGATGCTCAGCGCGGAAAAGGTGTGTTCACAGCATCGATAAAAGCTTTGCAAAAGCTGAATGCGCTCGGCTATGGTCAAGCTGATAGCCGCTTAATACTAAATCTGGTCTTTAATCCGCAAGGGATGGCCTTGCCTGCGCCCCAGCTGCAATTGGAAGCATCCTACCGTACCTTTCTAAGTGAACATTTTGGCCTGCAATTTAACCAATTGTTTACCATTACTAATATGCCGATTCAACGTTTTGGTGCAGTGTTGTTAGCTAAAGGCCAGTTTGATGAGTATATGCATTTATTGAAACGATCCCATCAGCCGGAAAACCTTGCACAGGTGATGTGTAAAAGTCTAATCAGCGTGGACTGGCAAGGCTATGTTTATGACTGTGATTTTAATCAAATGCTGGATATGCCAATATCCGGAAATTCTACGCATCTTGATCAATTGCTCGAACAAATGCCCGCAGAAATGCCTATAAGCGTTGCCGATCATTGTTATGGTTGTACTGCCGGGCAGGGATCTAGTTGTACGGGCGTATTAACAGCGGGTATTGAATAAAACAGTTCAATTATCAGCGCATCTTTGTTATTTACTGGAGAATTATTATGAAGTGTATGTATTACCTCACATCTACGTTGGAAAGTACCCGAAAAATTACTGATGACTTGCATCAAGCGGGAATAGGGGACTGGTTTATTCATGTATTAAGTCAGGACGAGGCGGGGCTAAAAAAAGAGAAAATCCATTCCAGCAATTATTTAGAGCAGTTAGATCTTTTACGCTATGGAATCCTTGGTGCAATTTCAGGTTTTGCAGTTGGGTTAATCGCGGCCGGGTTGGTTAATACAACTGAACTGTTTGGTTCAGATATACCTAATGTCGCTTTTTACGCTATTGTTCTATTTTTTACTATGTTCGGTTCCTGGGAAGGTGGTTTGATAGGCGTTGCTGCAGAGAATAAAAAAATGGCTTTATTCCATGATGACATAGAGGCGGGGAGTTATTTAATTATTGTTTATATTAAACAATCGGCTGAAGATGTGCTCCATAAAGTGATGGAAACACAACACCCAGAAGTAGAGTTAGCCGCTATTGATGTTAACTTTTATAATCCGTTGACAAGCTTGAAACGTATTTAAGCGTAACGTGTTCATTATTAAATACTGAACGTAAGAAGCTACAAAAAGACTAGGGCCAGGTTGAGGTCCCAATGCTGTTGACATAAGCCCTCTCTTGCTGGAGAGGGTTGGGTGAGGAGGATTATAATCCCCTTCTCCCTCTGGAGAAGGCGTTTATTCTTAAGTCAACAGCATTGGGTTGAGGTTCTGGGTGTTTTAATACGATAGGATTCTATTTGATTAACTGTTACCTAAATCCTGCAAGCCCATATTTTGACTCTCATTAACCTGTCTAGCTAAGTGGTTATTAGGTTTTTACTGCCGCTTTGCCAGCCCTCTTTGTCCAACCGATCAAAATATCCAGATTTAAATCATAAATAGAGGAAATTTTTTGTATCGTATGGATATCCCCCGAGCCCAAGGCAATAAACACCCTGCCAACGTGCCATGACCTTTTAATCAAAGTGACTTAACTTCGGTTAATGTTAAGCGAGTAACCCCACCTTAACCCAATCATCCCATTCCTGTGGATAGAGCGGATCTGCAGGTGTTCTGACTCTCAGCTGATTATTGCCTGTGAGTAATTTTCCAGCCACCCGAATCAGATAAGTACGAAGTGTATCCGGCTCCCATTGGCACAACGTTTTGTTGCCACTCAATTGAGCCATCCAGCGCACGGTATTGTAGGCAAGAACGGCGCAATGAAATAATGCGGCATTAGCCAGAAATTGATTCGTTCTGATTTTACCTAAACCCATTTGTGATTTTGCTTCTTCAATCCATGTTTCGCACGTCGCTCGTTCACCATACTTCTTATGTGTTTGCCAAGGCGATAGAGGTTCAGTTGTTACATAACAAAAATAGTCATATTCTGCCGTATCCCAAAGCTCGGACTGAGGTCCTGTCACTTGTTTAGGTTGCTTTATCCTGACCGCGACAAACTGACGAGAGCGAGACCAGCCACCACAACGATATTGAAACTCGCTCTGCTCCCAACCGGGTCGGCCTTGTATGGCTGTCCAGGCCTGTTTGGCCAGCAATGCGTTCAAATTCTTAAGTTTAACCTTTATTAGATACCCATGCCCTCTGGTATCGAGAAATTCAAGCAAATCACCGACAAAATAACCACTGTCACCGCGAAAAATAATGCGCATCCGATTGGGCAAGTGTGCAAGTAACTGTTTGGTAAATTCTACAACACCATTGCTTGTAAAGGCATTGCCTGTCCGGAACCAGGCTTGTAAAATTTCTTTTGTTTCCGCTAGAAAAGCGAGTTGTGGATGGTATGAACGGGCACCTTTCTTTTTGGGGTTGAAGCCTTTGGCACTTCCTTCTTGTCGACCACAAACGGTGTCCACAGTTGAATCGACATCGACCCACTGGACGGATTGTATGCCAGTTTTCGATTTTCCGGAACGAAGCAATCGCCGCCAGTGTTGACCACGCAAAGTATGCGTGAGCGTTTCAAACGGGCTTATCTGCCTATCACTTACTTCTTTAAAGATCCGTAAAATTGTGGTTTCAACAGGAATCTTTATCCAGCCAGCTACTTTGCGCAGTACGCTATCTGCCCATACGGTCGTCACCTTTGCCATTGATGTTGCTCCCCCCATCATGCCAACCAACGTCAATAGAACCACATCAGATAAGTGATGGTCTGCATTTTCACCCCGCCGATGTGGAACGCTTTGTTTTACGGTTTTTTCAAAACCTATCCTGTCTAAATATTTCACGACGGGAATCAGTCCCGCCTGGCTTGTCAATCCATGTGCTGTAGATGTCATTTTTACCGTTCGGGTACGGTTTCTTACGTGAGATGAGGATTTTGATACTTTAGAGGGCTTCATTAAAACAATGAGATAGTGAAATCAGGAAAATGATATTATATCATTGTTTAATAAGGAGTTTTGTGGATTATTATGTATAATGCTTGCAGGATTTAGGTGTTATATGAAATAAAAGAATATGCATTCGATTTCAGAATTTATAGCCGAATTAAAGAAACAGCGCAATACTCTTACTGTGTCGAATCCCTATCTTGAAGTTGGAGTTGCTGAAAATTTAAAATTGTATCTTGAGGCAATGCTAAAACTTGATGGGAAAAGAATTCTATTAGTTGGAGAAGCTCCTGGATATAAGGGCTGTAAAATAACGGGGATTCCATTTACAAGTGGTAAGATTTTTGAAAGTGTGAATCATCCTATTTTATCTGGCATCAAAGATAAATTGAGACTAGGAAAAATTGAATCAGAAAATACAGCTACGATTGTATGGAATTACTTGGCAACGAAAAACAAGATTCCTTTATTTTGGAATTCATTTCCTTATCACCCACACCCTGAAGATAATGAAAATAAAAATCGTGCTCCCACTTATGAAGAAATTAAATATGGGGTGAAATTTCTACATGCTCTAAATGCAATATTTAAACCAGAAATAATTGCAGGCATTGGAAAATCAGGGTTAGATTGTGCTAAACGTGCTTTTCTAGAAAGAGAAATCAAATATATTAGGCATCCATCTTTTGGTGGTAAGTCAGAGTTTATAAAAGGTATGAATGAAATTCTTTAACAAGCCAAAAGCATTCGGACAGGAAATGCCAGCTCCATTTTGTTCTAGGATAGCAATAATTTAGCTTTCTGTGCGTCGTGGCCTATTCATAGGAAACTCCTGTTGGTCGTTTATTTGCCATTCGAAAGGTTAAAACCTTCGCTTTTCAGGCGAACAGATTTATCCAAATGTTACCCTTTGGAATTAACAATAAATATACCCGAAACTTTGTGTAGCCCGTATGGAGCATGCGGAATACGGGAAAGTGGATGTACGGCTATTCGCCTGTACCCCGACTTTTAGTCGCCAGAATTTCAAACCCACCTGTCTTTCATCGGGTGGTTGTTTATTTGGCTGCGCCGATGCTCATCGTTGCACTATTTTCCAAAATTAGTCACCCATTCTCGCGCTTCCTCAAAGTCATTAAAACCACTGGCTGGCCAGGACAGTATTTTACCGTTCTAAATAGATCTTCAGAATACGGATTATCATTACTGACACGCGGCGACTGTAGGAACTGGTTAAGTTCAATTCATGCATTTTACTGCGCAAGGTGAGTGACTTCAAGCGTGCTTCATTATCGGAATGTAAAACAAGTTGGCTATGCCTGTTTTTTTTCATTTAAATAAGGCGCGCACTAGTAGTACAGCAGCATCTTTTCCACTATAGACCTCAGCGCCTACAATTATACGGCTATAGGTGCATCAGCATTGTTCCGGGCAATTTTGTTTGCTTCTTTTATTTCTAGATCACTTTCTTGTATCAGGCTTTTAAAATAAGGGATCGTGCGTTTAATTAAGCCCTTCTCCAAGAGTAATTACAAGGTTCCAATCCAAGTCCGTTCCTGTCAGCTGGTTTCCTGCCTCCCTATCTGGGTGACGTATAAATCAAGCTCGTCTAGCAACTTATAACTCTGAACATATCGGTTTTTCAATGTTTTTCTATTTTGTCTGAGAGCCGTGGTAATCAGGATATTAATATCTCTCCTGTTTAGGAGTGAGGGTTTTATTAAATCTAAAATTTATAGGATGCGCTTCGTGCCTTTGCACGTCCTATAGGTCTAGTTTCAAATCCTTATTCCTTAGCCGCAAAAATGCTGAGTAGAAAGAACAAAATAACATCAGTTTTAAATTATTTGTAAGTTTTTCTTTTTCTGTACGACTGATAGACAAAGTGCAACATTTGTTGCCTGGTATACGTATATGTCTATAGGTTAAAGGCTGATCCTTTTATAGAACTGGAAAAAAGCCCGGCTGAATTTGTGGATAGCATCACGGATTACGCGCTGACAATTCGTTATGATAGCCAGCATAGAAGTGCTGTAGTTTTTGATCAACAAGGGGAGCAACTAGTGAGTGTTAGGACCTTTTGGTTTGCCTGGTATGCGTTTCATCCAGAAACACAAATCTAGGTTGCGCCATAGGTGTTTAATTAAACTATGTTATATACAAATTAATGTATGTGTCAAATAACTTATTTAATCGTTATAAGTTGATTTTAAATCAATTAAATTTTGTATATAACTTATTTTTAATGCATCTTAAAATAATTTATTTTACTGAATACCAATATTTTACCTTGGTATAAGTAAATGATAATGTTAATAAAATGCGTTATTATTTGGTTTTATAGGGGTGCGTAGGTGGCCCTTGTGTTTTATCGATATTAGTTGTTGGTATGTAATATGCTTCAAATAAAGAGTGAGTTTTTTTATAAAAGCTCTAAATAAATCTAATTGAGGTATTAAAAATGAAAAAAATAATAGCAAAAAATATAACCCTCTCGGTTATCACGGGTGGCATTCTAATGGCAAGCCAAATAGCAACTGCGCACACTCGGCTTCAGATACCGTCTATCGATGAGGGTACTCGGGTTTACAATAACGAGATCATTGGGCATGGCTGCCGTAACCCAGATACACAAGCCGTAGACGTGACTACTATAGCAACAGTTGTCGTGTTTCCTGATGGTGTGGATTCCAGTATTACTGTTGATGGAGTTGCCAGTGATCAGCCATTGAGTGATTTTATAGAAAACTGGGGAAGCCCTGTACGTAAAGTGCAGAATAAAGATGTATTCGAAATGGAAAAACAGATTAAAGACCCGCTAGGTAATGTTGTAGGCTATTGGGCGGGTATTGGTGGACGACAAGGTAGCTTGATAGGTGCGGTTCCTTTTCGGACAAGTTCATTTGTTTTTACAGAAGCATCTTGTGCGAAAAGTGTTAAGGCGATTGTTGCTATTGCAGATATATGTAAATTGACTAATATTGCAGGTTTTAATGATGCGGATATCATGCTCTGGACACCTGCGGTAGGTTCACAGTTTGATGGTACTGATGATCTTAATGGTTATAATTCACCTGCATCACTTACAATTAATCGTACTAGTGCCTTACCAGAAGCTTGTGGTGAAGGGGTAGAGGTTGTCGTCACGCCATCAGCCGTACAGTTGAATCGTGATATGCCTGTTAGCATCAATGGTAATCAAATCTGGCCATTATCTAACTAAGGTCCTTAATATTAAGGAAGTTTAATAACGGTTTAACCCTCAACTTGTTTGGGGGGAAAGCTGTTTTTAGACCCAAAAAGTAGAGCGGACTGTTATTCGCTGGAGCAGGCAATACGATAGAGACAAGCGCACTTATGTGTGATCTACGACTTGTATTAATATTGTCTATCACTTTTAAACACATGGAAGCACAAGCATAAAAGAGGTTATTTCAATGAATTTAATCAGAACTCCCAATATATTACTTAAGACAGCACTGCTATTAGTAAGCAGTGCCTTTAGCTCGATTAGTTTTGCTCATAGTGCGGGTGCTATTTTAGGTGCGGTGGGCAATAATGCTCACGCAACTGCATTTGCGGCCATAACCTGTTTTGATGATGGTAATGGCTCGCCAGCTGGGCTATTTGCGGAAATAAGAGGCGGAGTGGAGCCAGAAGATGGTGGGTTAATTAGTATGCAATTGCACAAAGGTAGGCAGGTAACAAGTACTACCGATACTGTTCTTGGTGATGCTGATTTTAGTGAGGCTGTACAACTTAACGCAGGACCCGGTGTTTACAATATGTTTGTAAATAAAACCGACGAAGATTCAATACAGTTTGAAGTTACTTGGCACTGTATGACAAAAGATCAAGTGCATACTGGAACTGATATTACCATACGACAATTTCAATAATCAATTATGAACTGGCGAACCAACATATTATTGCTTAGTGCTGTCGGGCTTCTATCTTGTTCAACGCTGTACGCAGCTGAGGTGGGTCAAAAGCTGAGCGCCTGTCCATTAACAAAGCTAAGCAACAGTGCGCAAGCCGTTGAACTTAACTCGTTTTCGGGAAAAGTACTGTATGTCGATTTTTGGGCTTCCTGGTGCCCGCCTTGTGCAAAATCCTTCCCCTTTTTAAATGAATTGCAGCAACAATACGCGCTGGAAGGGTTGCAAGTAATAGGCATTAATCTTGATGAAGAACCCGAAGATGCAGAGGAATTTTTGCTGCGATTTCCTGCAAAATTTACCCTGGCGAGTGATCTCACCAAACAGTGCGCCGAAGATCTTGGCGTCGTAGCCATGCCTTCGTCCTATTTAATAGATCGAAAGGGTATCATACGGCATATTCACTTAGGGTTTCGTGCAGGTGAAACGGAAGATTTGCGCAAGATGGTAAAGCAACTCCTTGCTGAGCCTGTGATTTGAGGGAGGACACCGCATGAAAACACCCCACATAATATTAAAAGTTCTATTGCTTTTTTGTAGTGCTGCGCTTATAAGCTGCACACATGTGGCAGCCTGGGAACGTGGTACGCTAGCCAAACCACATATGGCATTAGAGCCTCATCCATTACAGAGTGCTAATCGTGCTCATCATTATGGTAGCCGCGAGGCAGGTGCAGCAAGTAACGCTTCTTCTGGAGGCGGTGGATGTGGTTGCTATTAATAAAGCAAAGCATTTACTGGAACAAAATGTCGATGCGGCTAACAACTCTAAGCAGAACTTAGCACATACTCCCTGTCCAGCGTCTAGCGCCTTGCAGGCATTGACTTCTGCTGCTATTGTATTGCCCGGCTTACTGTTGTCGCCATCGAAAACCATGGCAGAAGATACTGTCAGTATGCAGTACAGTTATTATAAGGAAGGCAAGCGTGAGCTTTTTAATGTGCCTAATACTCGAACGACTATTAGTGTTGACACCTTTCATCTGAATTCGTATATAAGTCTGACAGATCGGATAAAATTTGCTTTCGATTACACTCAGGATACCTGGTCTGGCGCAACGCCGGTAACCACCTCACCTCTGGTCGCTGGCGGTAATAACCCTGTATTGGAAAATACTGATGATGGTGTGACTGTTGTGGGTGCTTCGCCTATTATAAATAGTAAGATGTTGATGAATCATCAGCTGACTCCTTTAGGACGAAATCCTGCCACCGGTGAAATTCTGGGTCCAAATACGCAACTGGTTAATGTACTTTCTTCAGCTTCTCCGGAAACGCGTAATCAAACTGACTTCGGTCTGGCGTATGAACTGGATACTATGACTCTTAACGTAGGTGGCGGATTTTCGATAGAACCTGACTATCATTCATACTACGGAAATGTTGGCGGCCTGTGGAATATTAATGAAGGCTTGACTACTCTTAAAGCTGGGGTTGGCTATAACTGGAGTGAAACCCAGGCCATTCTTGATCATGATGCTGCGCCTTATATCACTAAAAGGGCCTATATTGATCAAATCGAATTTCGTGATGGTTCGGAAATTTTACATGGAACCAAACAAGACTGGTCGACCAATTTTGGCGTGACTCAGATTTTGAATAAGTCTGCCTTGCTCGATCTGAATTTAGGCTATGTTCATGGTTCGGGGTTTATGGAAAATCCATATAAAACCAATGCTATTGTATTTATTGATCCGGATACTATTCCAACCAACCCTAATATCCCTATTGTTGGAGATGTCCGGGCATTCCTGGAACAGCGACCTGATATACGTAATCAGGTTTCTTTAGCGACTAAATTTGTCCAATATATAGACCCAATTAACGCAGCAGTACATCTAGGCTACCAGTACTCACATGATGACTGGGGAATAAATGCCCATACCTTTGATGCTGAATGGGTGCAACCTGTGGGCTGGGGGTGGACATTTGCACCACGGGTTAGATATTATTCGCAAAGTTCGGCTGATTTTTATCAACCCTACTTGACATCGCAACAAGCCTATATCAAGAATACGGTTGATGATCAAGGCAGAGAAGTCTGGGTAGAAGTCGGCGATCCGGGGGGGGAGGAATATTTTCGTGATGAGGATTTTAATCTAGTCGATTCCGATGGTGAGATTGTCGATGAAAGTGAACTCAATGTTCGCAATAAAAAAGATTTTTATAACCCTGATTTATTACCGGATAATTTTTCCAGCGATTACCGTTTATCAGGTTTTGGCACTATCAGTGCTGGCATGACGCTTTCCAAGCAGTTCGCAAAAGGATTTACCTTGCAAGGAGCCTTCGAATATTACCTGCATGATGGTTCATTAAAACTGGGGGGCAATGGCGAGGGTAACTATTCAAACTTTGATTCTTATTCTGTCAATGCTTCAATCATCGTTGATATCAATGCATTAAGTCAAGGCGGTGGATATGATATGCATGCCGACCATGCTGACCATGCGGATCATACACAACATAGTGGTCATACTGCACCGGCAGGGGTAATGTATAGCCATATGTTACCTAATGCGGGTGATATAATGGTCGGTTACCGTTATATGTACGGGCGTAGGGCAGGGGATGTCTTACATGGATCAGATAAAGCCAGTGATCAGGAAGTTGTCGCTAATGGCTGTAGTGATGCAACGCAGTGTCGATTTGTGCCCACGTATATGCAAATGGGTATGCATATGATTAACATTATGTACGCACCCACTGACTGGTTAAATTTAATGCTTATGCCTACTTTTGTCAGTAAGGAAATGAATATAAGAGAGCTGGATGGGCGGCCGCCTCCGGTTGATGGTGCGCATGAACACACGGGCATTGCTGGGCATGCAACAGGTGGTGTAGGAGATACTGTGATCAGTTCATTATTTAAATTATATGGTGGGCAAGGGCACCATGTCCACCTTGGTTTGGGGGTTAGTGCGCCAACGGGTGCTGTCGATCTGGAATTCAGGCGCGTCGCACGAGAGGATGGCGGTATTGTCCATTACGGTATGCAATTAGGTAGTGGCACCTGGGATTTTCTGCCTAATCTGACCTATACAGGTGAATATAGTGACTGGGCCTGGGGTGCACAAATCAAGGGAACTGTGCGCATGCAAACGCAAAATGAATCAGGTTATCGCCTGGGCAATTCATTGGAAAGTAGCCTGTGGGGAGCATATAACCTGACTGATTGGCTTTCTGGTTCAATTCGCGGCGTGTACAGCACTCAATCTTCGATAAAGGGGAGTTTTAATACCTTTAATGGCCAGTCTGGGCCAATGGATTTTCCTGCCAATTATGGCGGACATTATGGCGATATTGGGTTTGGTGTTAAAGCATCTATTCCCCGGGGTAGTCTGGTGGGTAATACTTTTGCTTTTGAGTGGTTACAGCCGATAGCTGATAATGTCAATGGCTATCAACTTGAACGTCAAGGTGCGTTAAATGTTTCCTGGAGCTATGCTTTTTAATTGCGCAGCACCTATTTATATTTGAACAAGAGATAAACTTACCTGATTACCCATAACTCTCAGCTATAATTCGTCATTCCTGCATGCTTCTAGCAGGAATCTAGTTGGTTAAGCATAGATTCCCGATAAAAGACTTCGGGAATGACGAGTTTGTTAACATGCTGATTATTCACGTTTATTTTACTATGGCTGAGAGTCATACGTAATCAGGTAAACTTATGATTGATTATGAAAATCTGTTTTTTCTAGTTGTCTTTCTAAAATGGTTGCGGTACTCGCTGATATGAAATATTTTAAATATCAATTCAAAGCCATGGGTACACCTTGTGAAATCCAGCTATATGCAGAGAGTGAGAGCCATGCCCGAGAGACTGCAAATTTAGTGATAAACGATGTCAGCCGTCTTGAGGGATTGTACTCTCGGTACCGGGAAGACAGTTTTTTATCACAAATAAACCGTTATGCTGCCAAGGCCAAAAAAATCACAGTGGATACTGAAACAGCAGGACTACTAAATTACGCAGCCACCTGCTACCAACAAAGTGATGGCTTATTCGATATCACCTCTGGAAAACTACGTCAGGCCTGGCGCTTTGACAGTGGAAAAATACCTGCTCAAAATACAATTAATCAATTATTGCGCCAAATTGGCTGGCATCAGCTGGACTGGAATCCGCCCGTGCTGGATTTTTTCATACCAGGACTGGAAATTGATTTCGGGGGGATTGTGAAAGAATACGCAGTCGATCGAGCTGCATCTTTGTGTATAGAGGCGGGTATTTATCATGGAATTATCAATCTGGGTGGAGATATTAAAATTATTGGCCCCCAGGCAGATGGTAGCCCCTGGAAAGTAGGTATTCGCCATCCGCGTATACCTAATGCAATGTTGCAAACGCTCTCTTTGACGCATGGTGCTTTAGCCAGTAGCGGTGACTATGAGCGATTCATTCTAGTCGATGGCATTCGTTATAGCCATGTATTGAACCCTAAGACGGGTTGGCCAGTCCGCTATATGTCTTCTGTCAGTGTGGTTAGTGATTTCTGTGTGGTCGCCGGTAGTGCTTCCACGATAGCGATGCTTAAGGAAGAACAGGGGCCTGAATTTTTACAGGATTTAGCCTTACCGCACCTCTGGTCGAATGTCCTGGGCAAGGATGGCGGGAGTCTAATGCCCGGTGGGGTATGCTGAAATGTTCAGGGACATCATTTCTATGCAGGGCATGGGACCATCAATACTATATGAGCACTTCTAGAAATTCATGACTGGCATCTGCACGCTTAAAATGTTCGATAACTTCGTTGAAAATCTTGTTAATAGCTTGCTACCTAAATCCTGCAAGCCCATATTTTGACTCTCATTAACCTGTCTAGCTAAGTGGTTATTAGGTTTTTACTGCCGCTTTGCCAGCCCTCTTTGTCCAACCGATCAAAATATCCAGATTTAAATCATAAATAGAGGAAATTTTTTGTATCGTATGGATATCCCCCGAGCCCAAGGCAATAAACACCCTGCCAACGTGCCATGACCTTTTAATCAAAGTGACTTAACTTCGGTTAATGTTAAGCGAGTAACCCCACCTTAACCCAATCATCCCATTCCTGTGGATAGAGCGGATCTGCAGGTGTTCTGACTCTCAGCTGATTATTGCCTGTGAGTAATTTTCCAGCCACCCGAATCAGATAAGTACGAAGTGTATCCGGCTCCCATTGGCACAACGTTTTGTTGCCACTCAATTGAGCCATCCAGCGCACGGTATTGTAGGCAAGAACGGCGCAATGAAATAATGCGGCATTAGCCAGAAATTGATTCGTTCTGATTTTACCTAAACCCATTTGTGATTTTGCTTCTTCAATCCATGTTTCGCACGTCGCTCGTTCACCA
The DNA here is from genome assembly GCF_965251085.1 of Methyloprofundus sp. Classification (NCBI taxonomy): domain Bacteria; kingdom Pseudomonadati; phylum Pseudomonadota; class Gammaproteobacteria; order Methylococcales; family Methylococcaceae; genus Methyloprofundus; species Methyloprofundus sp. Next base: position 671,544 of record NZ_OZ252594.1, read on the forward strand.
TACTTCTTATGTGTTTGCCAAGGCGATAGAGGTTCAGTTGTTACATAACAAAAATAGTCATATTCTGCCGTATCCCAAAGCTCGGACTGAGGTCCTGTCACTTGTTTAGGTTGCTTTATCCTGACCGCGACAAACTGACGAGAGCGAGACCAGCCACCACAACGATATTGAAACTCGCTCTGCTCCCAACCGGGTCGGCCTTGTATGGCTGTCCAGGCCTGTTTGGCCAGCAATGCGTTCAAATTCTTAAGTTTAACCTTTATTAGATACCCATGCCCTCTGGTATCGAGAAATTCAAGCAAATCACCGACAAAATAACCACTGTCACCGCGAAAAATAATGCGCATCCGATTGGGCAAGTGTGCAAGTAACTGTTTGGTAAATTCTACAACACCATTGCTTGTAAAGGCATTGCCTGTCCGGAACCAGGCTTGTAAAATTTCTTTTGTTTCCGCTAGAAAAGCGAGTTGTGGATGGTATGAACGGGCACCTTTCTTTTTGGGGTTGAAGCCTTTGGCACTTCCTTCTTGTCGACCACAAACGGTGTCCACAGTTGAATCGACATCGACCCACTGGACGGATTGTATGCCAGTTTTCGATTTTCCGGAACGAAGCAATCGCCGCCAGTGTTGACCACGCAAAGTATGCGTGAGCGTTTCAAAATGGCTTATCTGCCTATCACTTACTTCTTTAAAGATCCGTAAAATTGTGGTTTCAACAGGAATCTTTATCCAGCCAGCTACTTTGCGCAGTACGCTATCTGCCCATACGGTCGTCACCTTTGCCATTGATGTTGCTCCCCCCATCATGCCAACCAACGTCAATAGAACCACATCAGATAAGTGATGGTCTGCATTTTCACCCCGCCGATGTGGAACGCTTTGTTTTACGGTTTTTTCAAAACCTATCCTGTCTAAATATTTCACGACGGGAATCAGTCCCGCCTGGCTTGTCAATCCATGTGCTGTAGATGTCATTTTTACCGTTCGGGTACGGTTTCTTACGTGAGATGAGGATTTTGATACTTTAGAGGGCTTCATTAAAACAATGAGATAGTGAAATCAGGAAAATGATATTATATCATTGTTTAATAAGGAGTTTTGTGGATTATTATGTATAATGCTTGCAGGATTTAGGTAATATTTAAAAAGGGAAACTGGATAGTATCTTTTACTGACCAGATATTTTGCACCTGCCCTATATACCCTACTTTCATGGTCAGGTTTTCAATTGACTTATTGGTTATTAGACCCGCGTCAAAAGTTTGTTCCATTTGACGCCAGGCTACCGCACCTATAAAACGCTGATCATCAACATTAATGACTTGTCGACCAGCTTTGAGTTCAGTATCAGGGATACCTTTATATGTCACATACATCTGGTTAAGCTCAGCTGCCTGCGGATCAGCGACTACTTCACGGGTTGGATCACCTTTCCAGCTAGACTTTGGCGAAAAGTAATCGGGTTGCATGGCGACATTACCTTCAAATTCACCGTAGGCTTGAAAACCATAAAACTCAGGCGTTAGATAACCAAAACGCAAACGTAAGGTATTGGCATAGGCCGTTTCTCTACCATTATTCGCAACATCTACCATTTCAAAACGGTAACGTAAGTCAAATTTTATCTGGCCATATTTGCCATCTTCCTGCTCAAATTTTAAGGCATCATCGACTTGCGTATCGAAAGCGTCGACATATAGCTCCTCAGAAAAAGCTGGCTGGATAAAAATCGATGCCAGAATGGCTGTTGATAGTGCAGTTTTAACAAACCCGTTCGGTTTTGTTAGTACCCTTGCTGTTGACAGCATATATTTAGATCTCTTAAGTTTAAATTTAATTGTTTTTTATCTAATGTAGCTACGAATCGTGCACGGCATTAGACAGCTACCAGGGGCGCAAGACATTAGAAACTCTGAAAGTATTCAGTGTAGGCTGGGTTGAGTTTCGTGCGTAATCCTACCGTCTCTTAACCCAGCCTTCGAAAATAGTGATCAAACCTGACTTTCTGCATAACAAATTGAAAATAAGGATTAAAAATCATGCCAAAATATGCTAAGTAGTGCCATAATATCTATTTATACATATGTTTCAATTGCTTACAAATTTAAATTCGAAAGCTAGGTTAACAGCGCTTCCGCTTTCCAGGATTACGCGAGTTTCATATGTGTCGTTGTTTACTAAGGGAGATGGAAAGAAATAATCATCCAAACGAAGTAAGCTTGTGTCTCAATAATTTATAATAATGAATTCTGAATTTATTCTCACACTAGGCAGATAAGCTTGTTGATATTAACAGATAGCATTATAGGTTGGATTATAAATACAGCCCATCGTTTAAAAGGCTCGGTACGTCGTATATTCATGGCTGAAACGGTGGAGCTACTAGGCTCAGGTGGTGCAAGTATTGCTGAAGAAAAACTAGGATGGAATAGAGGCACTATCCGAAAAGGACAATATGAACTTGAAACTCAGCCCATAGAAGATAATTTTTCAGCGAGAGGGCGTAATAAAAGTGAAGAGCATTTTCCTCATCTACTTGATGACATAAAAAAAATTGCTGAACCGGAGTGTCAAACGGATCCCTCTTTTAATTCCTGTCGATTATATACCCGGCTAACGGCTAAAGAAGTTAGAAAACGTTTACTGGAGATTGATTATTACGATGAAAAAACATTACCTTGCTCAAAAACTATCAATACAAAATTAAATGACCTGAGTTACCATCCAAAAAAGGTACAAAAAACAAAGCCTCATAAGAAAATCAAGGAAACGGATGCAATTTTTGAACAAGTTCATTCAGTCAATGGAATGGCAGATATCAACCCAAAAGAGATTCGTATATCAATTGATGCCAAAGCAAGAATGAATATAGGAAATTTTTCACGGGGAGGACGAAATCGGGTTTTAACAAAAGCAGAGGATCATGATTTAGATGTTAAGGAAAAGTTAACTCCTTTTGGTTTTTATCTGCCTGAACATGATGATTTTTTCCTTTTCTTTACAGCAGGCTATGCCAGCAGTGATTTCATCGTTGACCGATTGGAAGAAATTTGGCCAGAAATTCAAGAAAAATATGGAGTAGATATTCTGACAATTAACGCTGACAATGGTATGGAGAACAGTAGCTCCAGAACTCAGTTTATAAAAAGGCTTGTGGAGTTTGCTGAAAAAAGCAACATAAAGATAAAACTGGCCTACTACCCTCCTTATCATAGTAAATATAACCCAATTGAACGAGTATGGGGAGCCTATGAAAATCATATTAGTGGCGACATAATGGATACAGTTGAAACAACTTTAAAATTTGCCAAAAGTATGACCTACAATGGCAAAGCACCTATTGTTAAATTAACAGAAAAAATATATGAAACAGGAGTAAAGGTAGGTAAAAAAGCAATGAAGACGTATTATCAGTTTGTTGACCGAATGCCATCGTTGGAGAAATGGTTTTTGACCATTTCTCCTGGTTGTTCTGGATGATTATTTCTTTCTTTCCATCTCCCTAAGGATATTGTTCATCCATACCATGCATCATTTCCGGTAAGGACTTAGGTGCTTTCAACTCAGGGTGCTGTTTTCTATCCGATAAAACAATAGAAATATGCATCCAGATGACAGAAACTCCAACAATAACAAAAAGCAGCATAAAACAGCTGGTCCAGACACCGATTACATCATTCATAAAACCAAAGCAAATCGGTAGAATGAAACCACCTAAACCACCAATCATACCTACTAAACCACCGACTGCACCGACATGATCAGGGTAATAAACTGGAATATGCTTATACACAGCCGCTTTACCCAGAGACATAAAGAAACCCAGAAAAATGGTCAAAATAACAAAGGGCACTATCCCAATTTCAAGGCTAAAGTTAATGGGGCCTTGTATGCCATGAATGGTGTACTCTGTAGAAGGATAGGATAGAAAAAATAGGATTGTCAGACAGCCAAGAAAAGTAAGGTACATCACTCTTCTTGCACCTATTTTATCTGACATCCAGCCACCTAAGGCACGGAATATACTACCGGGTAGCGCATAACACGCAGCCAACATACCTGCAGTGGCAATTTCCAGGCCATAAACCCCCATATAGTAACGCGGCAACCAAAGAGCTAATGCAACATAGGCACCAAAAACAAAAAAATAATAAGTTGCAAAACGCCAGACTCTTAAATCCTTTAAAGGCTCTAACTGCATTAAAGCAGGCCTTACTTTCTCACCTCTTTCTTTACGCGCTTTAGTAAAAGGGTCTTCTTGTGTAGTCAACCAGAACACAATGGCCATAACGAATAACACCACGGCATATATTTTGGCAACATTTTCCCACCCATAGGCAATTAGCAAAAAAGGAGCGCCAAAGTTAGTGACCGCAGCCCCGACATTGCCCATCCCAAAAACACCTAATGCCGTTCCCTGGCGATCTGATTCATACCAGCGCGAGACGTAGGCAATCCCGACAGCAAACGAGCCCCCTGCTAAACCAACACCTAATGCAGCTAACAGATACATAGGATAAGTCGAGACCATAGATAATAAATACACCGATACTGAGGTTGCCAGCATTAATACAAAAAAGACGATCCGTCCACCAAACTGATCTGTCCAGATGCCTAGAAAAATACGGCTTAATGAACCCGTTAAAATAGGTGTTGCAACCAGTAAGCCAAACTCGGTATCATTCAGACCCAGATTTTGCTTGATTTTAATTCCGATAATAGAAAAAATCGTCCAGACTGCAAAGCATACTGTAAAAGCTATGGTGCTAACGGCTAGACTTTTGGTTTGCTGGCTACTGGTAACGCCATCAAGTTCATGCATAAAAATAACTCCTAAATAATAAAAATAATAGCGTACCCCTAATAATTAGGATTTTTGTTCGAGTTCAAGGCGAATGTTTTTCGAGAACCGCAGTGCATATGAAATACATGAGGATCGCAGAAAATCATTCAACGCTGAAATCGGGCAAAAAGACCAATATTTGAGGTGCCCTAAAGTTGAAATCAGACCCAAGCAAGGGGTTTATACCTGTAGGGCGTGGCTTTAGCCCGCCTTATCACAGGAATGGCGGGCTAAAGCCACGCCCTACGCATCTTTGAGATACCGAGGAGTTTTTTTGCTATAGGTTTTCAGTAATCCCTACCCATATCACCCAAAGGTATTCAGGTAATATAGGCAATACAATCTATTTTTGGGGCGATAATGTTAATGTTCATCACCCTGCTCAGCGTGTGAATCGGTATCGCCGGAATAAAGTGCAGCATTCTTTTTACCTGTAACATTTAAAATGCCCCAGGCACCTCTATCTATCCGTGTTAATGCGTGATCAACCAGGACATAATTACCCGGATAATCAACCTGAAACTCGACCATCGTTGCGCCACCGGCAGGAACCAGTGTTGTCTGGACATTTTTTAATGGGCTGCCTAAGGAGGCTTCTGGATAAACGCGATCAAAAATTTCGCCAATAATATGAAACGAGGATATTTTAGCGACGCCAGCGTTACCAATAAAGAGTCGAATCTTATCTCCAACTTTGGCATGCAATTGTCCATCACCTACTAGCGCACCTGTGCGACCATTAAAGATAATGTATTCAGGACGTTCATCGATCATTTTCCGGCTGTCAAATGCCTGAAAGCCTTTTTTGCCCATTCTGCCATGCGTATACAGCTCGCCTTGCATCACATAAAACTCGTGATCAACTTTACTTAAGCCTTGCGTTGGTTCGACTAATATCAAGCCATACATACCGTTGGCAATATGTGTTGCTGCGTTACCTGCTGCGCAATGATAGACAAATAGTCCCGGAGTCGTCGCTTTAAATAACAGGTTTTTTGTTTCTCCCGGTTCAACCTGCGTCACCGCCATACCACCACCAGGACCCGTGACAGCATGTAGATCTATCGCGTGAGCATGACTACTATTTTCTTCATTATGTAAACTCAGCTCAACCGTATCACCTTCCCGCACTCGCAAAAAGGGGCCTGGCACTGTATTGTTAAAGGTCCAGTAATGATAAGAAATACCCGGTGCTATCTCTGCAATAACTTCCGTTGCATTCAGTTTAATAGTAATTTTTTCTACGCGTTTTCTAAGTAAGGGCCCAGGTAAATCAGATGCTTTATGACTAATGTCTTTAATCTTTTGATAGTCTGACAGCTTAACCGACATACGGTGCTGATAATGGTCCCCCGGTCCAAAATTAACTTGCTTTGACGAATGCTTAGATGAGTGATGCTTATTACTCTCATTTGCATGCACAGGAAAAGCAAAAAGTAGTGCCACGAATACAGGCATTAACAGCTCTCGCGTATTAAATGTATTTTTTATTATTCGTTTTATTTTCATGCTGATTCTCTACTATTTAGGGTTAAGAATACATCTATTGCAACATCCCTGTAGTAGAGCGGACTTTAGCCCGCCTGTCTCACATGCATAATCATGCTCGAAAAAAGTAGCATGCCTGCTCTATTGTTGGGGTTCGTACCTCACCCACAACCTACACCTTTAAGCGAATTAGCTTATACTACTAAATGTCGTAACTCTGCCATTTTTTCCCCTGCTTCGGCTCTTTGCTTATCGTTCAATATGGCCTGGGCATGTGGTGAAAAATCTTCATCTTCACGCGTCAAGTGTTCGCGTAATAGTTTCTCAAATACAGTTGTATAGTGCTGTAAGGCATCAAAATTTGTAATTTTTTCAGGTTGCTTTAGCTGTTTAGCGACTACCTTCCAGGCCTCTTCAATTTCCTCATGATCCATCATTAAGCGTTCAATCATACCGTCTACTAAAGCTGAACTTCCTAGCAATAGTGGGAATAAGCTCAGCTCTTCATCTTGGTGATGTAAGTGTGTTGCATGTTGGTAATGACAATAGACCTCCATGCACTGGTTAGCATAATCCTCATTCATACCCTTTGCTTTAAGGTTGGCGACCAGTTGCAATAATTGCTCACCACGCTCTAAAAAGTCTTCATGATAAGACTTTAAAACAACCAGGCCATCACTAAAGCCTGAAACAGGTTCTTTATATTTAAATTCCACTTATGATCCTAATTTACTTTTGCTTGTTTCTTCAATCGGGGAGTAGGCTTTAGCCTACCCGTACAATCCACACTAAGTACCCAAGCATAATTAATTTAACAAATTTTACGCAGGATTTTTTTCATTTTCAAGGCGTATATACGGCGCAGTGTGGCTACGCAACTCTTTATGCAACGCTGAAAATGAGAAAAAAACCAATAAAATGTTGGATTAATTATGCTTGGGCACTTACTTTTGTAGGCTAAAGCCTACTCCCCATCCGAGCATTCCCACGCGGAGCGTGGGGATGAGAACTTACCGCTGTTTTACAAATTTAGTTCTGACTATCTGATAAGGTCTAAACATATAGCCTAAAGGCATGCTCCAGACATGTACCAGGCGGCTAAAGGGAAATAAGAAAAACACTGACATACCTAGGAATAAATGCAGTTTATAAATAAGTCCTACTCCGGATAAATATTCAACCTGAGAATTAAATGACAACATACTTTGCACCCACTCTGCCAAAGCGATCATCACCGATGCATCACCATTAAAAGCATGGTAAATCGACACAGGAATGGTTAATAGACCCACGGCTAATGTCACTAAAATCCAGTCAAGAATAAAAATATCCATAAAACGGCTATTCGCTCTTACACGCGGATGATACATGCGGCGTTTCCATAAAATCACTCCGCCCATCATACACACGGAACCAAACGCAGCTCCGGCTGAAATGGCGACCACTTGATGCATCATATCAGAAACACCTATGGCTAAAAACCAGGTATGCGGAATCACTAAGCCAGCAAAATGTCCCATAAACAATGCAAGTACACCCACATGAAACAGAATACTGCCTTTTTGCAATTGTTCTTTTTCAAATAGCTGGCTGGAGTCCGCTTTCCAGGTGTATTGTTCTCTATCAAAACGAATCACACTGCCGACTATAAAGGTAGTCAGTGCGATATAAGGATAAATCCCAAATAATAAATTACTTAAATTCATATCGATACCTATGCTGCAATATCTGCTAAAAGGCCATGACTTTCCACTACTCTTACCAGTGGTGCGTATGGGCTTGCATTCTTTTCAAGATTACTGGCAATAATGTCAGCCGCTTGTGCCGTTTGCTTTAAAAACGCATGGGCACTTTCAGCATCATCCATGGTGGAGACATATTCCAGAATAAGGGGTAAATAATCGGGCAATTCACCATCACTGATTTCAAAGCCAGTTGACTTATAAAGCTCAGTCAATTCAATGAGTGCAGGTCCTCTTTCTCTGTCTTGCTCATCAAATAAATGATAAGTCAGATACAGTGAGTTTTCAGCCGTCATATCAAAGCTATCTACATATTTAGCTTGAAACTTTGTCAATGGTAAAGCAGATGCCCATGCAATAAAGTCAGTCAGTTTGCTTTTATCTTCATCTTCCAGGTTGGGTAATTCTGAGACAAGTTGACGCATTTCATCCCAGTTCTCTACCAGTTCCTTACGCGGATATTCCAATAACACAGCGAGGACTTTATAAATCTGAGTCATACTACCTCCCCATCAGAGCGCTTGGCAGCGGGGTGATACCGCACAAATTCCAGATTATCAGCAGTTTTGGTGCGCTTATCCGGAAATAACGAGGCCTCAGGGCTGATACTACAACCGTCGTTACCAAAGCTAAAACCATTTTGCCCCTGAAAACTATGAAAATCTTCCTGGCGCAATTCTTCATGACTGGTTGGAATGACAAAACGATCCTCGTAATTGGCAATCGCCATATAACGGTACATTTCGTTCACTTGCTCTTCGCTTAACCCTACTTCCTCCAGTACAGCTAAATCCGTTTTGCCTTCAACATGTTTAGAGCGATAAAAACTACGCATGGCAATCATACGTTTTAAAGCCTGAACTATGGGCTTTTCATCGCCCGCAGTAAACATATTCGCCAGATATTTCATCGGCAAACGCAAGGTTTCAATGCTAGGAATCGCACCATCGGCCATCGTCGATAAATTCCCTTGGTCAATTTGTGATTGTACCGGTGATAGTGGCGGCACATACCAGACCATCGGCAGAGTACGGAATTCAGGATGTAAAGGGAAAGCGACTTTCCAGTCTACGATTAATTTACGAATCGGCGAGTTACGAGCCGCGTCCATCCACGATTCTGGAATACCATCTTCTTTCGCTTGTTTAATCACTTCTGGATCATTTGGATCGAGGAATATATCCAGTTGCGCCTGATATAAATCCTGATCATTTTCGACAGCAGCAAGTTCCGATATACGATCTGCATCATAAAGCATTACGCCATTGTAACGGATACGCCCGACACAGGATTCCGAACAAACGGTTGGCAAGCCAGACTCTACACGAGGGTAACAACCGGTACATTTTTCTGCTTTACCGGACTCCCAGTTATAAAACATTTTCTTGTACGGACAGGCACTGATACACATACGCCAGCTACGACACTTGTCCTGATCAACCAGAACAATACCGTCTTCTTCACGTTTATATAAAGAACCTGAAGGGCACGATGCGACACAAGAAGGGTTAATACAATGGTTACACATACGTGGCAAATACATCAGGAAAGTCTGTTCAAACTCTCCGTATATCTGCTTTTCCATGTTGCTAAAGTTAACGTCAGCACCACGATGTTTGAACTTACCGCCTAAATCATCTTCCCAGTTTGGCCCCCACTCAATTTTGTCCATGCGTAAGCCATCAACCAGGGAACGAGGTCTCGCCGTAGGTGTTGCTTCAACTAATTCACTGTTTTGTAGCGTGGCATAGTCATAGGTAAACGGCTCATAATAATCATCAATGGTCGGCATATTCGGGTTCATGAAAATATTCTTTAAAATATTTAACCGATTACCTGATTTTAATTGCAGTTTACCCCCGTTTAATTCCCATCCACCGTTCCACTTTTCCTGGTCTTCCCAGTTTTTTGGATAGCCGATACCGGGTTTTGATTCAACATTATTAAACCAGGCGTATTCCATCCCTTTACGGTTGGTCCAGACATTTTTACACGTTACTGAACAGGTATGACACCCGATACATTTATCGAGATTCATCACCAGTGAAAAATTTGCTCTTACTTTCATTGTTATTTCACCTTAACTAATTTTTGTAATTTTTGTCGTAAAGAGACTGTTTTTTTGTTCTCCATCCCTATTAAAAAAACGGATCATACCTTGCTGCTCTACCAGCCAAACTTCAACAGCTCCCGCTTCTAAATACAATAAAATTTTGTCTTGCATTTCAACCATAGTATTTGAAGGCGAAAGAATTTCAATACAAATTTCAGGGGCAGAGGTAGCACAAACTTCTTCACAATGTTGTTGGACGAAGCCGCTATCGCGGAGAAAAACAGCGCATCCCTTAAATTTAAAGTGTAACCTCATTGCCTGTTATATGCATAACAGGTAACTTGTAAGCTCATCCAACTAACAATAATGAGGTTACACTGTTATGACACCATCGATAGAGCTTAAATTCAACCATTATTATATCCAGCACTGTAAGCATTTAAAGCTTAAGGGACTGCAACCCAAAACCATTGACGCTTATTCACGCGCTATTCGCCGTATCGGGGAACACTTTCAGGGGCATCTGGATAACTTAACGCAAGATCAACTGGTGGATTATTTTCATGCTCTTTTAAGCCGCCTTTCCTGGAGTGCCGTGAAACTAGATCTCTATGGTCTCAAGTTTTTCTATACACATGTGCTACAAAAGCCGTGGGTTGATGTGCTAATGATTAAACCACCACGATGTACGCGTATACCCGATATTGTCACTGTGGTTGAAGCACAACAACTGTTTATGTCGACCCGTAATCTAAGCTATCGAGTTTTTTATTTTACGATTTACAGTCTAGGTTTACGTTTGGGCGAGGGCTTAAGCCTGAAAGTAGGTGATATTGATGCGACACGCATGCGGGTACATATTCGCAATGCCAAAGGCAATAAGGATCGGCTTGTGCCTTTGCCTGTGAATACCTTGAAGGTGTTGCGTAAGTTTTGGGCTGTGCATAAAAATCCAGTGCTGGTATTTCCCAACCGTGCCCGGGGTCTAAAAGGTGCACATCTTGCTGAATCCCCCCTTGATCGCGGTGGCATCCAGAAGACAATCCGTCTTGTGACGCAAGAAATGGGACTAAAAAAAAGATTTCCTGCCACTCGCTGCGCCACAGTTACGCCACTCACCTGTTAGAAGCCGGGGTTGATTTAGTTGAGTTGCAGAAGATTCTGGGCCATACCAGTTTAGTAACCACGGCTCGCTATACGCATTTGACCGATATTACCGATGAGAATGCAGAGCTGCACATTAATCAGTTAGTCAATGACTTTTCTATTCACTGGGGGCAGATTTCATGATAACCCTAGCTGCAGTGATTGATCAATTTCAGTCTGACTTTTTAAGCGAGTATCAATCTCGTTTACGCTCCAATCAGATCAGTGCATTACATGCCATGAAGAGCTGTCGGACACAGCTGAGTCCTGTGATGCAGGTTAACTGTGCAGACTGTGACTATCAAACCTTTGTGCCTCATTCCTGTGGCCAGCGTAACTGCCCGCATTGTCAACATCATGAGAGTCAACAATGGATTGAACGACAGGTACAAAAACAAGTCCCTGCTGATTATTTTATGAATACCTTTACCTTACCTGCGCAGTTAAGGTCGTTAGCCAGGCAGCATCCGCGGTTACTTTACAGTATGATGTTTGACTGTGCCTGGGCGACTTTACAGAGTTTTAGTAAAAATGATAAGCAGTTGCAAGGCGATGCCGGGGCGATTGCTGTCTTACATACACACTCACGCGAATTAAATTATCATCCGCATATTCATGTCATTATGCCTGCGGCAATCGTGGATAAAATCAAGAAGCTCTGGCGCACTAAGGAAGGCAAATACCTGTTTCATCATAAAGCACTAGCAAAAGTATTTCGTGCAAAGATGCTAGCGCGTATGAACGAAGAAAAGTTGCCATTTCCCACAGCTATTCCGGAAAAATGGGTGGTCGATTGTAAGTTTGTCGGTGCAGGCGATAAAGCATTGATATATCTGGGTCGATACCTGTATCGTGGTGTGATTCGTGAACAGGATATCTTATCCTGCCAAAATGGCAAAGTAACCTACCGTTATCAAGACAGCAAAACCAAACGCTATCAAACCAAAACGGTATCGGGGGCTAAATTTCTGTGGCTGGTGCTGCAACATGTTTTGCCTAAAGGCTTTCGTCGTGCGCGCAATTATGGCTTTTTACATCCGAATAGCAAGGGTGTTATTAAGTTGATTCACTCCCTGCTAAAGTTTGACCCGACGAAGATATTGCGTGCACTCAAAGTACGGCCGGCATTCAGTTGCAAATGTTGTGGCGGGGCGATGGTTGTTGGGCGTCGGCAAATACCCAGGGTGGAAATAATGTTTCAGCCTTTGCCAACTTAACAATTGGAATCACTAGCGCTTATGTAAATTTAAACACTTCGACCCAGGCTATCAGCGGATTAAATGCTGAGGGAGTTGCTTGGGCTAAAATCGGAGATTAAGGCAGAATTTTGCTCCGATACTTGGACTTTGAGAGTTGACTGCAATGGACAACGCTCAAAGTTCAGTTAAACAGGTAAAAACAGAGGTTCGATTCATCAGTCGGGCTGATCAACAAAAAGCTATTTTCATAGAGCGCATTAAATGAATTCCTACTATCGTGCCGGGCTTGTCCAACAAACGGTTCAGATTGTGGCTCGCTTCGCGATCACAATCTAACCTTATTCGTTGGAAATATTCCTCTGTTCCCCAGGCAACATCAGGCACTTTAACGCCAAGTCGGGTTTCAATAGCGAGTTCAGTAAATATTTCACCCCCTAATTCAGTACCTAAAATTTTTGCTAATTTACCTTGCAAACGGCTATGTATTAAGGAAACGGGGGACATTTCTATTTTTCCTCGTTCATTGAGTTCTATTTTGTAGGGTAAATCCTGTAAAGATTTATCCGCTAAAACATCTTGCCATTGCATTAGTCCTCCTCATGCACATAAGGTGCCTGTGGTACGCCCTCAGGATTCAGCTGTTTTTCTTTAGCAGCCGTTAACGGCTCTTCCAGCCATTGAATATCCTGATCTTCAATTTTATGCAAGATCACATACTCATCACGTTGCGAACCGATGGTTCCATAGTAGTTAAAACCATAGCTTAACTGCGCATAACCACCAATCATATGTGTCGGCTTAACCGTAATACGGGTGACACTGTTTAAAATACCGCCACGCTTACCTGTGGTATTAGACCCTGGTACATTAACGTTCTTCTCCTGCGCGTGATACATCATTGCCATACCATCCGGAATACGTTGACTGACTACCGCTCTGGCAACGGTTGCACCATTGATATTCAGTGCTTCGACCCAGTCGTTATCTTCGATCCCTGCTTTTTCAGCATCAGTTTCGGAAATCCACAGATGTGGTCCTCCGCGAGACAAAGTCAACATGCGCAAGTTATCTTGATAAGTACTGTGTATGCCCCACTTACTATGCGGAGTAATCCAGTTCAATTTCAAGTGTGGTTTATCACCCACTTTCTTCATCATTTCAGCCGTTGATAACATATCCACCGCTGGTTTGTAGGTACAGAAAGCTTCACCAAAATCACGCATCCACTGATGATCTTGATAGAACTGTGCACGCCCCGTCAAAGTACGAAAAGGAATATGCTCGTGGATATTGGTATAACAAGCGTTATAACTCACTTTTTCCGACTCAATACCACTCCAGGTCGGCGCAGTAATGATCTTACGCGGTTGTGCCTTAATATCACGGAAAGTAATTTTGTCATCTTCACGCGGTAATGCTAGATGAGTATGGTCTACCCCCGTTTTAGTACCTAATGCTTTCCAGGATCTCACAGCCACTTCGCCATTGGTTTCTGGAGCCAGTGCCAAAATCGTTTCACAAACACTAATATCATCTTCTAGCGATGGCATCCCTTTAGAAATACCTTCCTCTTTAATAGTGTAATTAATCTCTTTGAGGTGCTCGTATTCTTTCTCGGTATTCCAGTCAATCCCTTTAATATTATTACCTTGCTTAGGCAGTAGCGGCCCTAGTGCAGTGTACTTTTTATAGGTATTGGCAAAATCACGTTCAACGACTTTTAACACAGGCATTGTTTTGCCTGGTATAGGCTCACACTCGCCACGCTTCCAGTCTTTCACATCCATCGCCTGAGCCAATTCAGCGGGGGTGTCATGCAACAGCGGTAAAGCCACCACATCTTTTTGGATACCCAGATGTTTCTCGGCTAATTCGGAAAATGATTTGGAGATAGTCTTAAAAATTTGCCAGTCAGAACGTGACTCCCAGCCTGGATCAACCGCCTGGGTTAAGGGGTGAATAAACGGATGCATATCCGTGGTATTCAAATCATTTTTCTCATACCAGGTAGCCGTCGGTAAAACAATATCTGAATACGCACCGGTAGAATTTAAACGGAAGTTAATATCCACCATTAAATCCAGTTTGGCGATCGGCGCATCTTTATGCCATTTAATTTCCTGTCCTTCCGCTTCTGGAAGTACATCTTGCATCACGCCATTCTGTGCCCCTAACAAATGCTTAAGGAAATATTCATGACCTTTGGCACTACAACCAATCAGATTAGCTCGCCAGACAAACAAGTTGCGTGGATGATTTTCCGGCGCATCAATATCTTCAGCGGCAAATTTAATATCACCTGATTTAAGTTGCTTAACAATATAATCAGCAACACCCTTTTCATCAGCTGCACCCGCCGCTTCTGCGTCTTTAACAATCTGCATAGGATTCTTGTTAAAGTGCGGGGCAGATGGCAACCAACCTAAACGCTGCGATACAACATTGTAATCAGCCAGATTATGACCTTTATAATTAGCCTGTGCCGTCGCTGCTAATAACCCGTCCGCTTCTACTTTCTCATAACGCCATTGATCGGTATGGAAATAAAAATAAGTCGTACCATTCATATGGCGTGGCGGCTTTTGCCAGTCGAGTGCAAAAGCAACCGGTGCCCAGCCAGCTTGTGGGCGTAGTTTTTCCTGACCTACATAATGACACCAACCCCCACCACTTTGTCCTATACAACCACACATATGTAGCAGGTTCATAATGGCACGGTAATGCATATCATTGTGATACCAGTGATTTAAACCAGCACCCAAGATGACCATGGATTTACCCATAGTCTTGGAAGCATTATCAGCAAATTCCCTACCACTACGAATAATATCGGCTTGTTTCACCCCCGTGATTTTTTCAGCCCATGCAGGCGTATTGGGAATGCTTGCATCATCATAGCCGGAGGCTATATCGCCACCCAGCCCACGATCAAGACCATATTGTGCAAGTTGTAAGTCAAATACAGTCGCTACCAGCGTTTCTTTGCCATTCAACGTGACTTTTTTTACTGGTACATTGCGCCGCATAGGTACATCAACACCAGTTTGAAAGTCAGGCATTAAGACTTCTACGACATCATCTTTATCGAAAATCAGGCTAAGACGCGGCTTGGTATTTCTACGCCCTTTCTTAGGAACCAGATTCCATTTTCCCTCTTCACCCCAGCGGAAACCAATAGAACCATTAGGTGCGATAATATCGCCCGTCTTTTCATCAATAACCACTGTTTTCCAGTCCGGGTTATTACTTTCGCCTAATGAATCATCAAAATCGGCAGCACGCAGAAAACGACCATTAACATACGAGCCTTCATATTCATCCAATATAACCAGCATGGGCATATCAGTATAAGTACGTGCATATTCTTCAAAATAAGCGTCTTGATTATCAATAAAGAATTCTTTTAAGGCAACATGCCCCATTGCCAGGAATATGGCGGCATCAGTTCCTTGCTTAGCAGGCATCCATAAGTCAGCAAATTTAACGTACTCTGCATAATCAGGCGAAATAGCAACGACTTTCGCACCTTTATAGCGTACTTCTGCATAAAAATGCGCATCTGGCGTACGTGTCATCGGCAAGTTAGACCCTGCAACCACAATATAGGTTGAGTTATACCAGTCAGCAGACTCAGGCACATCGGTTTGCTCACCCCAGGTTTGTGGTGACGCAGGTGGTAAATCACAGTACCAATCATAAAATGATAATACAGCACCGCCAATTAGAGATAAATAGCGGGTTCCTGCCGCATAACTTATCATTGACATAGCTGGAATGGGAGAGAACCCTGCGATTCTGTCAGGACCGTGCACCTTGATGGTATAGATATTAGAAGCGGCAATAATTTCTGCAACCTCTTCCCAGTCAACACGGACAAAACCACCCAAGCCACGTACTGCGGTATATTTTTTACGTTTTTCAGGATCTTCCTGAATGGCACCCCAGGCTTCGACAGGATCTTTGCCTGTTGCACGTTCATCTCTATATAAAGAGACTAAACGCTCACGGATTAACGGGTGCTTAACGCGTAATGGACTATATAAATACCAGGAAAAACTTGCCCCACGCGGACAACCACGTGGTTCATGGTTGGGCATATCAGGGCGTGTACGTGGGTAATCTGTTGCCTGCATTTCGAAAGCAACCAGGCCATTTTTAACATGGATATTCCATGAACAACTTCCGGTACAGTTGACCCCGTGCGTCGAGCGCACGACTTTATCATAACGCCAGCGATTACGGTAACCGTCTTCCCATTGGCGGTCTTCATTGGTAACAATACCGTGACCACCCGAAAATTTACTTTGAACTTTTTTGAAAAAGTTTAGACGGTCTAAAAAATGACTCATCGTGTTTTTCTCCTGTTATTGATTATCGTTCCCACAAATTACGAGGGAATGAGTTTATTTCTTCTCGTTCCCACGCTCTGCGTGGGCATGCATACGGGAACGCTCCGCGTTCTGTGGTACAGAAGTTCATCAAGCACAATAAACCTTAAGCAATCCTGCTGTATCCCGTGTTTCTCGACGCAGAGCGTCGGTCTATGCGTTCCCACGCAGAGCGTGGGAACGAGGGAATGAGTTTATTTAAGGGTTATAAAACTCACCGTCCTTACGTAAATAAAACCACCAATTTATCATAATACAAACCACATAAAAGGCAGCAAAACCCATCAAAGCCACTTCAGGTGTGGTTGCCTTAATTTGTTCGCCAAATACTTTAGGAATATAGAAAGCACCATAAGCCGCAACCGCAGAAGTCCAGCCTAAAACGGGCCCCACTTGCTCTTTAGGGAAAACATGGGCAATGGTTCTGAACGTTGAACCGTTACCGATACCTGTTGCAGCAAATAAAATTAAAAATATAATTAAAAAGGGCACAAAATACTCTTCAGGTGTGGCCGAGTTGTAAGCCGCCTTCATATAGTAAGCAACTCCCCCTGCACTAATTACCATCACAAATGAACAGATATGTGTCACCCATGCACCACCAAACTTATCTGCAATCATGCCACCCACCGGACGAATCAAGGCACCAATAAAAGCACCTGTCCAGGCATACATTAATGCACTAGGACCATTGGGGTTTGCGATATCATGATTCATCACACCATCAACCATAATATGCTGATAACCAAAAATAACTTTAATTGCCAGCGGAAAACAGGCGGCAAAACCGATAAAAGAACCGAAAGTCATGGTATAGATAATACTCATCACCCAGGTATGTTTGTTATCGAAAATCTGATATTGCCTGCCAAGGCTTTCACCGATTTGGCCTGGAATAATTTTTAATAAAGAAACCGTTAGCGCAATAACAATAAATAGAGCAATTTCTTTAGGAACCTGAAACCCCGACCCATACACAGACTCAGGCAAGATTAACCATAAACCAAACACGGCACTGATAAAACTAATACCCAACATGCCAGCAATCATGCTAAAGCTAAGAATTGGACCACGCTCAATAGGCGAGACTTCTTCTGTGCGAATATTATTCATCCCAAACCAGCCAAAAAAGGCGAGTGGGATAAGAAATAATATCCAGATAAACCCCGCGTTTTGTATATACGTTTCAGTACCTGCCGCAATCTTACCAATCAACGAGCCTGAAGTAGATTGTAAAATCATGGGATCCCCACCCAATGAACCAAATAAGCCAAAAGTCATAGATAGTGGAATAAGGATTTGCATGGTAGTTACACCAAAATTACCCAGACCTGCATTCAACCCTAAAGCCAGACCCTGCACTTTCTTGGGAAAGAAAAAGCTGATATTGGACATCGAAGATGCAAAGTTACCGCCACCAAAGCCAGATAATAATGCCAACACCTGAAATACCCAGAAAGGCGTACTTTGATCACGCAGAGCAAGACCTGTGCCCAATGCAGGGATAATTAATAGTGCAGTGGTAAAGAAAATAGTATTACGCCCACCACATAAGCGAATAAAAAAACTACTGGGAATTCTAAGCGTTGCACCCGTCAAACCTGCAATCGCCATTAAAGTAAATAAATCAGATTTTGGATACGGAAACCCTAGATTCAACATTTGTACGGTGATAATGCCCCAGTACAACCAGATGGCAAAACCACATAATAAACTGGGAATTGAAATCCATAAATTTCGATTCGCAATATGCTTGCCTTCAGATTCCCAAAACTCTGAGTCTTCGACATCCCACTTCTTTAAATCAGCCATACACACTCCACTTCAAGGGTTAAATAGTTATTTCACAATTTTACTCCTAAACCAGAATAAAAGCGCCTGTTTATCAATAAAAATGCAGCTGTAACATGTTGAAAAATAAAGAGATAACCTAGTAAAATACTAGGTTATTACCTTGGTGTTTATTCGATACTTTTATATCAATATAATTTATAAGGGTTTTTCTATCCCCAACACTAAAACAACAATTGAAATATGGTATATTTTTCTCAGCCATTAATTTGAGTTGACAATAAATTACTCTTTATTTATTTTCTGCTTCGTCATTCTTTAGTAAGAATAATGTATGGTTTGCCCATAGCAATATTGCTTTAGCCCTAAATAACGGAAATTACGACTTGCTTATAAAAAAGCCATTCCTTGCTTGCAAGATCAATGCGTATTAGAAACACTACTTCATTACCCAATGATATTTGTTACGATTCGCGTTATAAATGCAGTCCAAACAGAGTGGAAATTAGACAGTATGCATTAGCCAATAATTAATATCGAATGGAAGTGTAAACCTAAAAGTGACCAGAAAAATCAACACTGTAGTGTGTACTGCCTAAGAACAAATATCCCTGACTGGTTGGAAGAACAGTTATGGACGACCTATACCATGCTCACAGAGATTGAAGCGAACTTTAGAAGCCTGAAAACCGAACTGGGCTTGCGCCCTGTCTACCTCAAAAAGGAAGGCCGGGTTACCGGGCACCTATTCATCACATTATTAGCTTGCCACCTGGTACGTACACTGCGTTATCAACTTAAACTACAGGATATTCATCTAAGCGGGGAAAGCATTCGCAACATTATGCCGACCCAACAACGTATGACCCTTACCTTGCCCACTGATAACGATACAATCATTCACTTGCGAACCACAAGCAAAGCAGAAACCAGACAAAAACAAATCTATACTGCTTTGAATATTAACCCCGACCCGATAGGAAAATTTAAAACGATCGTTGATATGAAATCTGTAGTGCCAACTGAGACCAATTGAAAAACTTAACTCATTGAAATAATGGGGAATTGACTGTATAAGTCACGAAAATGGGTTAAAAGGTGAATCCTGCGAAAAATACAATCAAATTTGACTGATGGTGAACACTTAGAGAAATACACCCAATCGGTGAATAAAGGAGGTGTTCATGATCATAATAATATGCAGTGCGAGAGGCGGAATCGAACCGTCGACACGAGGATTTTTAGTCCTCTGCTTTACCGACTGAACTACCTGGGCTTACTAAAGAATGGCTAGTATTCCAAGTGGTTGTGTGAAAAAGACAGGCAAGGGACTGGACAAACTCCACTGATAAAATGTTCGATTGATCTTTTTGAATGGCTGTTGTCGACCGATTTTGGGCATTGAGTTATTTTAAATTTCAATCGATATTGGTCGAGTAGACGGGTTCTTCCGACAAGCTAGTCAATGAGTCGATAATACTTTTATTGTACACTTCGCTGCAAGCAGCTACTGTGTGATTTCTAACCATTGCTAATTCTCATCAGTTGTTACCACGCCCCTCACAGAACCGTGCTGGCGCTATTTACGCACACGGCTCCTCGACAACACGCTTTACCTTGAAGTAGATAATAAATTCACCGTAATTCGTGGATTCGGTAATGGGTACAGTTTGAGAAGTTTAGTGAACTTTTCCCATGTGTAGCAACCCCGTTTTCCACGACGATTTAACCATTTATACAACGTTTGAGTTACCCAATAGGCAAAGCTTTGCAGACTTTTACTATTATCGGTCACACCGTAATAGGCAAAATGTCCGCGCAATTTTGCCGCAGTCGTTTTCATAATTTGTTTGGTAGGCAGCGTTCTGTTTGCCTTTAGCCATTCTTTATACCCAACAACCTTGGCGGTAAATCGTTTACTGACCGTTTTCCTTTTCATCCGATAACGCTTGCCATCTCGACTACGTGAGTTGTAGTGCGTGAACCCTAGAAAATCAAACGTGGCGGGTCTTTCGCCACTGGCTTTTGCTTTTGATTGAGCAAATTTTCCAAATTTAAATAGTTTGGTTTTCTCGGGCGCAACTTCAAGGTTAAATTGCTTTAGCCGTGTTTCCATGGCCTCCTTAAAGTGCTTGGCTTCAGCTTCTATTTGAAAGCAGACAACATAGTCATCCGCATAGCGAATGAGCCTTGCATAGCCTTTGCATTTGCTCTTTATACACTTTTTAAACCATAGGTCTAATGTGTAGTGTAGGTAAATGTTGGCTAGCAGTGGCGAAATAACTCCACCTTGCGGTGTGCCTGTTTCACTGGCTTTGTGTTGTCCATCTTCTTGTATCCCTGCTTTGAGAAACCGTTGGATGAGTCTGAGGATCCGTTTGTCCGCTATACGATGACTGATAAATTGTATCAATTGATCTTGGTTTACATTATCGAAGAAACCTTTTATATCGGCTTCTACTATATAATGAACAGGCTGGTTTTCTACTGTTTCGCTTAATGCGCGTAGCGCATCATGACAACTTCGTAGCGGTCTGAATCCATAAGAATCGTTAAGAAAATCTTGCTCATAGATTGCTTGCAGGATTTTGACTAAGCCAGCCTGTACCAATTTATCTTCTAGCGTCGGGATACCCAGTGGTCGTTTCCGTTGACTGCCTGCTTTGGGAATGTAAATCCTTAAGACAGGCTGTGGCTTATACGCCATTTTATGCAGTCGCTCGACTAGATTATCTAGGTTTGCTTCCAGATTAATGGCGTATTTCTCTTTGGTGATATTATCTATGCCTGACGCGGCTTTTCCTTTGAGCCCCGTAAAACATTCCAGCAGTAACTCTTTATTCATCAGGTGATATAAGCTGGTGAATTGACAGTCCTTGTCTGTGCTGGCTTTCTTGGCTATGCGTTGCAGTTTTGTTGGCACGCTTTCTACATTACTGTGCATGATACATGTGTCCCTGCTCCGCTGTTGTTGTCGTGATGGCCTTCCCTCCAGATGCATTACACACTTTCATCGGTACTATGCCACCATCCGACTTCCTGAACCGCTTCGGCTGTTCTTGTTTTATTATCACTTGTTCAACCTACTCTCTTCTTGAAAGACGATTCAGGATCTCCCGAGTTGCCGATTATTCCCAATGTCCAACATGCCATGCTTTACAACCCCGAAGCAGCCTTATGATACTTGTCATGCGCGTCATAGAATAGGGACTTCCAGAAAGGGTACTCTGTCGTCCTGCTTACGTAAAACCATTTCGAGGCTAAATCACTTCAACTTGCGCTTACGGCCTGCTGGCTTGCGCCCATCGTGCTTGACGTTTGGAGTTACCTCCGCCTGCCCGATGTTGACTATCTGGTGGTTGACCTACCTTGCCAGAGCGGGACTTTCACCTGCTGGAATTATCGACCTTGCTCGGCCGCACACCCTTTTGGTCCCAGGCTTATTGCTTGGGTAGCAAAAAGGAACCTTGACGCCATAATTTCTAGTTTACCTTTACTTACAGCTCTGAAAATAGCGTAACGGCTGTAGTAACATCCGATATGAAACACAATCTTACGGTGTAGCAAAGTTTTCTTATATAATTACAATTTGACCTTGGTTTAGTCACTTGATCAGCTAAAGGTAACAACTAGCTTGTATGTAAATATAAGTTCAACAGAGCTAATGGTTCAAGCCTGAACGATATAAAATAAAGGTGACTTGAAATTGTTACAGCAGTGACAGTTGTTACGGACTCGTTGAATCTAGCTTGATGAAAATAGATTACAATTATGTTTATGCTATATTTGATTGGCTGGTTTTAGAAATGTGTTGATTTTAAAGCTAAAAATAGGGAAGATACACTGAATATTGAATATTAAATTATTCTGTACAAATTTAAAAACTTTTTTCGTAATGGTGATAGCGAAAATAGTGATATTATTTTCACCCTTATAAATAAGAAGATGACTCATGAGTAAAGGTACAGTTAAGTGGTTTAGTGCGGATAAAGGTTTTGGCTTTATAACTCCAGAAGATGGAAGTAAAGATCTATTTGTTCATCACTCAGAAATTCAGGCTGGCGGGAGCTACGCAACTCTAAATGACGGCCAAGAGGTTGAATATGAAGTAGGTCAGGGTCAAAAAGGGCCATGTGCTAATAAAGTACAACCGCTATAAACACCCAATAACAGATAGATATCAAGGCAATCTAGAGGGAAGCAAGGCTTTGCTTTCCCCAAGATTGCAGTATTTTGCTTATCAAAAAGAATCTTGACTGGCTGCAATGGGTCGTTAGTGATCATTGAGAAACCTGCTTCGTCAGTCACATTCCTACCAAATTGTATGTTCACATGCAGCCAAGAGCAGCCGATAATATTTATTACTTTCAATCGAGTCTGACCCTTTTGGTCCTATGGCTGAGCGTCATACGTAATCAGGAAGTTAAATGGGTGCTAGGCTAAAATGTTACTATCGGGGCTTTTGTTTAAACCAAAGCGGTCGATTTTTTTATACAGGGTGGTACGAGTGATGCCCAGCTTTCTTGCGGTAAGCGATATATTGCCGCCATATTGATTTAAAGCGGTTTTAATGGCGTGCATTTCCCAGTCGGCTAAACTCATGCTGCTGGTATTAACGGGACTGTCAATTTCTAAAGATTGAGGTACTGATGATGCATTGGTGTCATTCCATTCCTGCATGAAATCCATGGGTAGGTCATTCTGGGTAATATGTGTATCTCCTGCTGTATATAAGGTTGCTCTGACAACATTGATAAATTGTCTTATATTGCCTGGCCAGGGGTGATGGTTGAGTAAATCAATCACTTTAGGGCAAATGGATACTTGGTTGTCACCCACTATGTTTTTTATTTCCCTTTGTAGCAGGTGCTGGATAATTTGTTGTTTATCTGTGCGTTCGCGTAATGGCAGTAAATGAATTTGTGCGCCATTTAAGCGGTAGTAAAGATCCTGGCGAAAACGCCCTGCCTTGACGGCTTCAGAAAGCTGAACATTGGTTGCGGCTACGATTTGCACATCAACATGTATGGGGCGCGTTCCTCCTACAGGAGTAAATTCAGAGGTTTCAAGAACACGTAATAGGGTAGACTGCAAGTCTATGCTCATGTCTCCGATTTCATCCAGAAATATTATGCCATGATTTGCCAGACTAAACTTTCCGGGCTTACCCCCGCTTCTTGCACCAGTAAAACTGCCGGATTCATAGCCGAATAACTCACTTTCGATAAGCTCACGGGGGATAGACGCGCAGTTAATCGCTATCAGCGGGGCATCTTTTCTAGGGCCAGCGTTTTTCATTAAATTAACAAAATGGTCTTTACCTACGCCAGACTCCCCGGTAATTAAGATGGGGATTTTATGTTTTTGTAATTTAACCGCTTTATCGACCAGGTGGGTTAACTCTTTTGTGACCGAGGAAGAATATTCCGTTTCATCTATTTTTTTTGCCGGTTGAAAAGCAATTTTTTTCAGTACTCGCACTTGTGCTGTCTGGTTCCTGGTAATGGGCAGGCTAGTGTTTACCAGGACGCAAATCAAATGTAAAAAGGCAAACAGAGAATTCATTTTCTCCTGATGATCACTGACCAGGCCAATGACAGCGAGTAATTCTCCCGACTCATTGAGCAGGGGGTAACCAACCGTCGTGTAGGGGTGCAAAATGCTTAAATAATGTTCCATGCCCTGAAATGCAACAGGGGCTTTTAATTTAAGCGCTGTTCCTATGCCGTTATTACCTAACACTGATTCATGCCAGTTGGTTTGCCTGATTTGTGTAGGCAGTTGAAAGGCGCGGGGAAATTGTTGCTCACCAGCCACGTATAAGAGGCTACTATTGGGAGCAACGACGACCATCATACCCCCGGATTCTTTAAGAAAAACCTGAAAATGGTGGCTTAAGTGTTTTATTTGCTGGGCTACGTGTTCTGCTGCATCCATATCATCATTTGCGGTGTGGTGCCGCAAATGTTTATCCCAGTTAGCGAAATTACCCAGAGGTAAATGATACTCTTCCAGGCAACGGAACCAGGCATCTGATACTTCGGGACGCACCCAGTCACGTTGATCTGGCACTGAGCGAGACTGTACCATCCACTGCCATGCCTGGATAGGGCGGAACATTTCAAATTCAAAGGATTGACGTAACAGAAATGTTTCTTGAACAATATTGATTTTACTGGGAATTTTGAGTGCAATATCCATATTTAGTCTCTTGAGATTTCTGTGTAAAAAATCGTATCGACACAAAACTATATTCGCTTATTTTGGTCTATAAAACAATTGCTTACAACGTTTACTTAACAAGATAACAGAATAAGAAAAAGAGGCAATGCGGCATAATGTCGCACTGCCTTTATTCCATAACAGAACAAAAGTGCTCATGGGCTGAGCAGAAGGGAGTAAGGTATTGAAAAATTAAACAATTACTAACATGCTAAGAGACTAGCCGGGGCACTATTCGTGCCAGAATAAGCAAGCATAAATTTACATAGACTGCCTTTTCAATGAATGATAGCTGGTCAAACCAGACTGTCAGGTGCGCAGTTAAACTATCGTATATTTTATGGAGCACGAGGGTCCTCTCGTGTGGCAGCGGCCCACTCGGGTGAGTAACCATCCATAATAGACAGGTCTGGTACATGCATCACCACGACATGTGTGGTAATTAAAGTACCTATTACGCTGACAGCATTACGCAATGCCAGGCGAGCCACCTTAACGGCATCAATCACACCAATAGCAAAATAATCACCGTATTCTTTAGTTTGCGTGTTAAGGGCAAAGTGTGGATTATGTTCGCTATTGATACGTGCAATGACTTCCTGCGAGTTATACCCAGCATTTTCAACCAGCGTTTGCAGTGGCTTTTGCAAGGCCTGCTTAACTATTTCCACACCTTGCTGCTGCTCCGTATTCGTAGCAATAACACCATCTAATGCAGTCATAATATTGTAGAAGCCTACGCCTCCACCAGGCATAACGCCTTCTTCCAGTGCCGCCTGTACTGACATATAGGCATTTTCTATACGTACCATGCGTTCCTTGATCTCGACATCGGTGGTGCCGCCAACTTCATAAACACCTGTTTTTCCGGCCAGAATAGCAAGCCGTTCAACTAATTCTTCATGGTCATGTTGGTTTCCAGAAGGTGAACCATCACCCGGTTTTTTTTGCAGAATGGTTTCAGCTTCCTGCTTAAGTCTGGAGATGGTTTGATCTATTGCTGCTTGATCCCCTTTAGCACCAATAATGGTTACTGAATCATTGCTTATAACGAATAAGGTTAGATTGTGATCGCGAAGCGAGCCACAATCTGAACCGTTTGTTGGACAAGCCCGGCACGATAGTAGGAATTCATTTAATGCGCTCTATGAAAATAGCTTTTTGTTGATCAGCCCGACTGATGAATCGAACCTCTGTTTTTACCTGTTTAACTGAACTTTGAGCGTTGTCCATTGCAGTCAACTCTCAAAGTCCAAGTATCGGAGCAAAATTCTGCCTTAATCTCCGATTTTAGCCCAAGCAACTCCCTCAGCATTTAATCCGCTGATAGCCTGGGTCGAAGTGTTTAAATTTACATAAGCGCTAGTGATTCCAATTGTTAAGTTGGCAAAGGCTGAAACATTATTTCCACCCTGGGTATTTGCCGACGCCCAACAACCATCGCCCCGCCACAACATTTGCAACTGAATGCCGGCCGTACTTTGAGTGCACGCAATATCTTCGTCGGGTCAAACTTTAGCAGGGAGTGAATCAACTTAATAACACCCTTGCTATTCGGATGTAAAAAGCCATAATTGCGCGCACGACGAAAGCCTTTAGGCAAAACATGTTGCAGCACCAGCCACAGAAATTTAGCCCCCGATACCGTTTTGGTTTGATAGCGTTTGGTTTTGCTGTCTTGATAACGGTAGGTTACTTTGCCATTTTGGCAGGATAAGATATCCTGTTCACGAATCACACCACGATACAGGTATCGACCCAGATATATCAATGCTTTATCGCCTGCACCGACAAACTTACAATCGACCACCCATTTTTCCGGAATAGCTGTGGGAAATGGCAACTTTTCTTCGTTCATACGCGCTAGCATCTTTGCACGAAATACTTTTGCTAGTGCTTTATGATGAAACAGGTATTTGCCTTCCTTAGTGCGCCAGAGCTTCTTGATTTTATCCACGATTGCCGCAGGCATAATGACATGAATATGCGGATGATAATTTAATTCGCGTGAGTGTGTATGTAAGACAGCAATCGCCCCGGCATCGCCTTGCAACTGCTTATCATTTTTACTAAAACTCTGTAAAGTCGCCCAGGCACAGTCAAACATCATACTGTAAAGTAACCGCGGATGCTGCCTGGCTAACGACCTTAACTGCGCAGGTAAGGTAAAGGTATTCATAAAATAATCAGCAGGGACTTGTTTTTGTACCTGTCGTTCAATCCATTGTTGACTCTCATGATGTTGACAATGCGGGCAGTTACGCTGGCCACAGGAATGAGGCACAAAGGTTTGATAGTCACAGTCTGCACAGTTAACCTGCATCACAGGACTCAGCT
Organism: Methyloprofundus sp.; assembly: GCF_965251085.1. Lineage (NCBI taxonomy): Bacteria > Pseudomonadati > Pseudomonadota > Gammaproteobacteria > Methylococcales > Methylococcaceae > Methyloprofundus > Methyloprofundus sp. The sequence goes on from NZ_OZ252594.1 coordinate 698,755, forward strand.
GTGTCCGACAGCTCTTCATGGCATGTAATGCACTGATCTGATTGGAGCGTAAACGAGATTGATACTCGCTTAAAAAGTCAGACTGAAATTGATCAATCACTGCAGCTAGGGTTATCATGAAATCTGCCCCCAGTGAATAGAAAAGTCATTGACTAACTGATTAATGTGCAGCTCTGCATTCTCATCGGTAATATCGGTCAAATGCGTATAGCGAGCCGTGGTTACTAAACTGGTATGGCCCAGAATCTTCTGCAACTCAACTAAATCAACCCCGGCTTCTAACAGGTGAGTGGCGTAACTGTGGCGCAGCGAGTGGCAGGAAATCTTTTTTTTAGTCCCATTTCTTGCGTCACAAGACGGATTGTCTTCTGGATGCCACCGCGATCAAGGGGGGATTCAGCAAGATGTGCACCTTTTAGACCCCGGGCACGGTTGGGAAATACCAGCACTGGATTTTTATGCACAGCCCAAAACTTACGCAACACCTTCAAGGTATTCACAGGCAAAGGCACAAGCCGATCCTTATTGCCTTTGGCATTGCGAATATGTACCCGCATGCGTGTCGCATCAATATCACCTACTTTCAGGCTTAAGCCCTCGCCCAAACGTAAACCTAGACTGTAAATCGTAAAATAAAAAACTCGATAGCTTAGATTACGGGTCGACATAAACAGTTGTTGTGCTTCAACCACAGTGACAATATCGGGTATACGCGTACATCGTGGTGGTTTAATCATTAGCACATCAACCCACGGCTTTTGTAGCACATGTGTATAGAAAAACTTGAGACCATAGAGATCTAGTTTCACGGCACTCCAGGAAAGGCGGCTTAAAAGAGCATGAAAATAATCCACCAGTTGATCTTGCGTTAAGTTATCCAGATGCCCCTGAAAGTGTTCCCCGATACGGCGAATAGCGCGTGAATAAGCGTCAATGGTTTTGGGTTGCAGTCCCTTAAGCTTTAAATGCTTACAGTGCTGGATATAATAATGGTTGAATTTAAGCTCTATCGATGGTGTCATAACAGTGTAACCTCATTATTGTTAGTTGGATGAGCTTACAAGTTACCTGTTATGCATATAACAGGCAATGAGGTTACACTTTAAATTTAAGGGATGCGCTGTTTTTCTCCGCGATAGCGGCTTCGTCCAACAACGCGTTTGGCTTGCCCTAACTGCTGCAGCGTAACATGTTCAAGTTTACAGGACATAACATCATCCAGAATGGCTACACCGCCGGTCATTAAAGCTAGATCTTTAAAGCGGTTGACCCTTTTATCGCCAAAACCAGGTGGTTTTACAGCCGCAACTTTAAAAATACCCCGGACATTATTGAGTAACAGACCTGTTAATGCTTTGTCGAGCACATCTTCGGCGATAATCAGCAATGAACGCCCCTCTGCATTCACTTCCTCAAGAATAGGTACCAGGTCCATCAGGTCATTTATTTCCCGGTCGTACATGAGAATGTAAGGGTTATCCAGGACTGCTTCAGAGCGGATTTTATCGGTAATAAAGTAGGGTGATAAATAACCTTGCTCATACAGGATACCATCAGTAATTTCGAGCACATCTTCACGGCCATTGCCTAGCTGAAAATTTAATTGCCCTTGTACACCCAGTTTGCTAAATGCCTCAGCTATTAAGGCCCCTACGCCAGGCTCATCCTTGGTTGCAATGGCTGCAATTTTATCTATCCATTGCTCATCGATATTCATGACTGCGTTTTCTTGCAGTTTTTTTTCTACAACGGCCAGTGCAACATCCATACCTTGTTTTAATTGTATTGGATGAAAGCCCGTCTCTATGTGCTTCATACAGAGCCTGGCAATCTCCTGAGCCAATACACAGGCGGTGGTAGTGCCGTCTCCTGCCTGTCTTGATACGGCACCGGCTACATCTCGTAACATTCTAGCGCCTAAATCTTCAGTACGGTCTGCACAGCTAATAGAACGAGCAACCGTAACGCCATCGCGGGTAAATACTGGAGTTAATCCATCGGCGACATGTTCAATAATCACAGCAGGCCCTGCGCTACCGTAGGTGACACTCACAGCGTCCGCGATTTTATTGATTCCTGCCATAAATTTAAGCCGGGCTTCGGCATCATATATAATCTGTTTGGGCATAGTATTCCTTGTGTTTTTTTGCTTGTTGTTGGCGGTTGTTCCTTGCACAGCAAAGGATAAAGTTATTTATCATGGCTGCGTAGCGGGTCTTGGTGACTGCCATTCTTCATCAGAGCCTGTCCGGCTTCTGCACGAGTAGTATGTGCGCGTTGTAAATGAGCCCAGGTTGAAATTAACATGAGGTCCCAGTGGTCAAAGGTACTTTTAATTTCCTCAGCCTCTTCAGTCGTCAGTTCTTGCTGCCAGTATTCTGTTAATTCTTCAACTCTCATGGCACCGATCTTAGTGATAATTTCTATTTCCGTAACGTTTAAATGCTGAATCGTCCGATCTAGATGGGTAACCATTTCATAGACAAAATCCAGGTCAGTTTTATCCATAGTTTTGTCCTGGTAGAGTTAATCCTAGAAAAATCAATTGCTCTTATAAATATAGCGAGCCTGAGCTAAGGCTAGTTTATGCAGCGCTAGGAAGAAATTTTTCCAGATAGATTTTATCTTTGGAAATTCCAGCTTCTTCGCAAACGCCATAGGTGGCATCAACCATACCAGGCGGACCACATAAATATAGATCAGGTTTAGTCGAGGATTGTTGCAGGTCCTTTTTTAAAATATCGACAACGCTACCTTTTTCACCGTCCCAGGAATCTGTGGCTTTCCAGACACAGATTTTGACCGTCAAATTATCCATTTCACTGGCGAGTTGCTTTAATTCTTCCGCATAAAAAACTTCTTCTTCGAATGTAGAGCCAAAATAAATGCAGCAAGGTTGTGGCTCGCCCCATTCTTTCATAAATCTGACCATGGATAATATTGGCGCCAGACCTGTTCCGCCGGCAACAAAATACCGAGGTGTAAAACCATCCGCTTTTAAACCGAATACGCCTGAAGGGCCTTTGACCTGGATAGATTGATTCAGTTTTGCGTCTTGAGTAAGATAGCTGGAAAATTTACCGCCATCTAGCAGGCGGATAAGAAACTCCAGTTGCCCTTCATTATTACTAATATTGGCGGGCGAATAAGAACGGGTAATCTCGGTGCCAGGTATCTGCAGATCATAATACTGACCGGAATCAAGCTTGATTTGCTTTTCGCCATCAGCGCGATTTAAGGGAGATGGAAAGAAATAATCATCCAGAACAACCAGGAGAAATGGTCAAAAACCATTTCTCCAACGATGGCATTCGGTCAACAAACTGATAATACGTCTTCATTGCTTTTTTACCTACCTTTACTCCTGTTTCATATATTTTTTCTGTTAATTTAACAATAGGTGCTTTGCCATTGTAGGTCATACTTTTGGCAAATTTTAAAGTTGTTTCAACTGTATCCATTATGTCGCCACTAATATGATTTTCATAGGCTCCCCATACTCGTTCAATTGGGTTATATTTACTATGATAAGGAGGGTAGTAGGCCAGTTTTATCTTTATGTTGCTTTTTTCAGCAAACTCCACAAGCCTTTTTATAAACTGAGTTCTGGAGCTACTGTTCTCCATACCATTGTCAGCGTTAATTGTCAGAATATCTACTCCATATTTTTCTTGAATTTCTGGCCAAATTTCTTCCAATCGGTCAACGATGAAATCACTGCTGGCATAGCCTGCTGTAAAGAAAAGGAAAAAATCATCATGTTCAGGCAGATAAAAACCAAAAGGAGTTAACTTTTCCTTAACATCTAAATCATGATCCTCTGCTTTTGTTAAAACCCGATTTCGTCCTCCCCGTGAAAAATTTCCTATATTCATTCTTGCTTTGGCATCAATTGATATACGAATCTCTTTTGGGTTGATATCTGCCATTCCATTGACTGAATGAACTTGTTCAAAAATTGCATCCGTTTCCTTGATTTTCTTATGAGGCTTTGTTTTTTGTACCTTTTTTGGATGGTAACTCAGGTCATTTAATTTTGTATTGATAGTTTTTGAGCAAGGTAATGTTTTTTCATCGTAATAATCAATCTCCAGTAAACGTTTTCTAACTTCTTTAGCCGTTAGCCGGGTATATAATCGACAGGAATTAAAAGAGGGATCCGTTTGACACTCCGGTTCAGCAATTTTTTTTATGTCATCAAGTAGATGAGGAAAATGCTCTTCACTTTTATTACGCCCTCTCGCTGAAAAATTATCTTCTATGGGCTGAGTTTCAAGTTCATATTGTCCTTTTCGGATAGTGCCTCTATTCCATCCTAGTTTTTCTTCAGCAATACTTGCACCACCTGAGCCTAGTAGCTCCACCGTTTCAGCCATGAATATACGACGTACCGAGCCTTTTAAACGATGGGCTGTATTTATAATCCAACCTATAATGCTATCTGTTAATATCAACAAGCTTATCTGCCTAGTGTGAGAATAAATTCAGAATTCATTATTATAAATTATTGAGACACAAGCTTACTTCGTTTGGATGATTATTTCTTTCCATCTCCCTAAGCAGAGCTTCATGACATTACTGGAAATCTTTTCCAGGGCAACAATTTCGGTAGCAAACTCTTTGCCTTCTTCAGTATAAGAAATTCGGTCAAAGGTATAGGGGACTTCAACTTCCATATCATCTGTAGGGTAACATCGACAGAGGAGTACAAAACCATCCTCTTCTTCTTCCGAGGGTAGTGCCTGTGAGCTAATTTTGCCCAGTTCATAATCGCCTTCGGAGCAGAATCCCTTACATGTTGCACAGCCGCCTTCGCGGCAGGATGACATGAGATATATGCTCTGGCGTATGGCTGCACTGATAATATCTTCACCCGGTGCGCAATCAAATGTGACCGATTGACCTTCTTCGGTAAGGATTTTAATTTGATGATTAGCCATTAATAATTCGCCTCCTCTGTCTGTGCCTTTTTTGCAGAGATATTGAAAAATGCCAGGACGTGGTTGACCGCACGCCGTGAGGAATCTTCTGATAATGAACAACCTTCCTGGACTAATTTGTTGTCCCGGTATATAGTCCAGCGCCACATGAATTCTAGATCTTCAGTGTAGGCGGTATAATTGTCATCGTCATATAATTTGGTCAGGTCATCGTTGTTTAAAGCCAGTGGCATTGGTGTGGTTTCTTGTTGTTCTTTGAATTGTGTCATTCTGTTGTCCACCTATTCCTACCTGAAAACATCAGTTGCTTACTGTTTAATGTAAACATTGAGCTGTTCGTTAAACTGTTTTTTTCAGGTTCAATTTAAAAAAGTAAAAGCACCGCCATTTCTGGTGATGCTCTTACTGTCTGCCAGGTACTTTGCTTTAACGCATTTTAAAAAGCATTGTATTTTGGCAAAGCTTGTTAAGGTATTTACTGAATAGTAATGATCTTAACGCCACGCTCTTTACGTAGCTCTTCTAATGGCATTGCGTAATAATCAATGTTACGCAGTTCCATCAGTTTTGTACCTAATAAACGATCCGTATCCATAAAGACATTGGTTGGCATCATCGGCGGTTTATAGTCTGTACGGAAATTAATATGTAGCTTTTCAGCCTCATATTTATCAGAGCAGTCATCCATTCTGGCAACCACTGCATCGGCAATATCCTGTGCATTTGCACCACCAACACAATTGTTTAAGAATTGATCATCACTAAGTTCCGCATGCTTGAGCATGGCCACTTTTTCTTCGATTTTGCACTCGATCCAGCCCCAATCGAGTTCTAAATCAAAGTTTTCACGTAAAGGGGGCGTGTGCTTTTTACGGAAATCCGTTAAAAACGCAGCACCAGATTTCAGTGTGTTTAATTGACCGATTTTTGCCAGCCATTCATCACGAACAGGGTTATCATGTACTTTGTAATTCGCCATCTTTATCTCCTATGCTTTCAAGTCTTCGAGTTTACGATCAAGCCCTATTAACTCGGAAGTAATGGTAAAGGTTTCGCCTAGTGTAAAAGCACGCCCGATAGTCGATGAGACATCCACCAGGAAATCATAAACATTGAAATCTTTGCCTAAAACTTCAGCGGCTTCTGCACAATCGACTTCAATTTTACCGGTTGCTTTTAGCCACCAGTAACCGGCACGATCTTCAACCACTAGCGTTGGGTTATCTGCTTTACGGTCACCCAATAAAATTTCATCAACAATGATGTTCATTTCATCCGACTTCTTGAGCACTAAAACCACTTCATTACTTTCATGAACAACCTGGTTTTCTTCAGAAAAATATTCATCGGCAAACGCTTTGCCGGTTTTCGCCATGATGCCAGCACCATACGAATTTGCATTATTTGACATATTGAGTTCCTTGTTATTTAAGACCTGACATGACTGTTTTAACCAGAGCAGCCGTATCCACTTTATAGCTAATCTTATCTGCGTAATCTTCTTTCCAGTCATCAAATACGCGATTTAATGCTGTTTCTATTGCATCTGGTGTTGTTACATGATAAATTTTAGAAATTTTTGCAAAAATCCCCATAAAATCTTTCAATGCGTTAACCGTTCTTGGTAGCCATTTATCTGTCCAGGCGCGCATTAAACGACGGTTGTAATCACCGAACTCAGCATCATCACCTAAGCAATGGAAGAACATGTCACCGGTAATGCCTTTCGTTTGCGAATGATACAGTTGCATTTGGTTGATAAAGAATGGTGTTAAGTTGTCACCATAGTAAGAAGATAGACGCAAGAAAAATTCACGACGAACAAACTGACCAAATATAGCGTCATGCACTTGATGGCCTGCCCATAAAATTTCATTCCAGTCATACGTTGCCTGCCAAATATCTTCAACAGTCTCTCTAGCACCTTTGTAAATAGCGCCTTGAGTCCACTCTTTTTTCGGCTCATCGGTAGACTCAGGAAATCCTGGCACTAATTTAGCTATAAAGGTTCTTTCTAGCTGAATCATTTGTGCATTATCAACTTTATCAAATCCGATCATGGAAATACTCATGCGTAGAGTATCACCGAGACAGTCACGTGAAGCCGAAGAATGCGAGTTAAATAAACCATATTCGTTAAAACAATATGCGCCTAAATAGTCGTTTAAGACCTCATCACGCCAAACAGGATCCATAGTACGAATCTGACCATCAGCAGAAAATTGCTTGAGGAAACGTTGCGTATAACGCCACTCCTCTGCTTTATCCTTAACATAAATAGCATGCCAGCGTTTAGCTGGGTCACGATGTTTATGCCAATCTGTGGAATGCATTTCAGTCGTTTCATTACCCCAAGATGGACGACCACCATGAAATTTTTGCGTCCAGTCTCCCCAATCTAAGCCACCTGGAATCCAATCTGGCGTAGGTTGTGTATAACAACATAAGATTTCATACTCTGATAAGCGACGGCCACGCGGCTTAACAAAATAGTTCATTTTACGGTTGCTTTCTAAAGGTTGGTCAGGCACTGCATCCGCAATCACTTTTTGCATGACTGGATCAGTTAACCCGCGTTGACCTGTTTCTATTTGAATTCCCATTAATGTATCTCCTAATATATGGATTAAAAGTAAAGTGACTTACAGCGCGTCAACAGGGTCAGTAAAAACACAGTTCAGTGCTTTAATATCATCCAGTGTCCACATTTTTCCATCTTTATCGGTATGTGGCTGAGCGATTAAGGTCTTGCCATCGCTACGTACACCATGTAATTCAGCAATCACTTCTGATAATTCGCGTCCTGCGTATTGCTCAAACATATTCTGACACTCATAACGCTCTGGCTCTGTTAACCACATGCGCTCACCCCAGTCATCACTAAAGGTGTTTTTCTTGCCGTTATATTCATGCACACGTAGAGTACTTGCGCCTTTACATAGACTTGGGCAGAAAGGTACTTGAGAGACACGGTCTATATAAATAGGGTGGTTATTTTCGATGAACCACATTATTGGAATAAAGCCACTATTGGGATCTTCACAGCCACGTGCGCGCCACTCTTCATAGATTTTTCCATAATTCTCGTACCAGCCCGGGTAGTTTTCTTCAAACCAGTCTGCTTCTTCTGCAGTTGGCAACGTTAAACGGAAGAAACCTGTAGGCCATAATGCATAAGCAATCAGGAATAAATCATGATGCGCCCAGTAGGCATCTTTTTTTGCATCACGTAAACTTGCTGGAGAATTTACGCCGTATTTACCTAAGCGACCAATCCAGATACCGCCCCAGTCTTCGTACACCCAGCGGTTCCAGGTTTTAACCCAAGGCTCCACTTTAAAATGTGACCCATATTCGAACATCATTCCTAAAACAGGTGTAAAATACTTTTGCTGTGTCCAGAAGGCATTGTTAAGGTCAGTGTTCAAGTATTTCGAAGCGGCTTCATCGTTTGCGATCGAGACAATTGTTTGGTAACCGTTTGCCATATGGCGCAGCTCATCTGTTTCAATAGATAAGAAGACTGTTGGCGTAATTTCATCACCATTCGCTGCTGCCCACTCTGTGACGGCAACAATTAACGGGTTAGTGAAACAGGCTTCACCGACTAACTGTAAGTTAATAGAACACTCAACCGCATCACCTGAAATAAAACCATCAGAGAACACGCGTTTCATGCCTTTCCATAGTGGCCCGATAGTACGTGTACGACGCGCATCATTATGACCCGCGGCATCTTGCCCATGTTTAGTGAAATAATAGTTCACATAACCACATTGGTTAGTATGACGAATTTCATCCAATGTTTGCGCCAGATAGCCGTTTTTTTGCTCTGGTGCCATTGCTGAATCCCATAGCATACCGGTCGCAGCAATCGCATTATATTCCCCAACTTCCAAGAAGTTAGAGATGACTTTCATCGTTTCGTTCCATTTTGGATGCACTTTGTTACCTGCATCAACGCGCGTCAATACATCTTGTAAGCTACCGAACTGACGCTCATCTTTAACAGACTCCATGCGCGCATATTCTTTGGCGATGAGCTTAAACTGCTCTTTGGTATCATTCGCCATTTTGTACTTAGTTGGGTACTTGGTACGATTTTTATCGAAATCCCAAGTAAAGCTTTGTAACCACCTATGTACTTCCTGCGCATTAACGCTAGTAGGAGCACGGTTGACAGCTAAAGCATCCGTTGCAGCTTTTGTTGCAGCACTTATTGCCATGTTATATTCCTCGATTTTCGTTAGTTGTATAAAGAAGCTACCGTTAATACTATGCATTTTGTTAGAAATGATACTGTATTGAAGTAGAGTGCTAACCCAAGCAAAACGGTAGCTTCCAGTTATTTAAGAGCAATAGGCGTGCCAATTGTGAGGTTTTGTGAAATGGTTTTTGTTTTCAGTGACATAGGTTTTTTCTGTATGGAAAGGTGCGATGTGCAAGTGTTTAAATTCTGGACAGTTGCCGAGAAACTAGACGTATACTTATTTTTTATAAGCTTTTCTGGGACTATCTGAAAATTAAGTTTCTGACGATATTGGTTTGCTGGACTACTATGTTGAGCCTCTAGATTTTTGCCAGGCTTACTTGCACACAGGTGATGAAAGAGGCTGTTTGTATAGTAACTGGGGTCTGTACAGGGTTATAAAGCAGTCATAGTTCAATGCTGCTCCATATCAGGATTACAGCTGTAAATGACATGCTCTAGCATTGATTCTATACTGAAGGTAGTGAACCAATTCAAGCGCTCGGTCCGCTTAATATAACCTGATTACGTACAACTCTCAGCCATAGTAGAATAAAGCTTGAAACATCAGTATGTTAAAAACCTCGTCATTCCCGAAGTCTGTTATCGGGAATCTATGCTTATCCGACTAGATTCCTGCTTAAAGCATGCAGGAATGACGAAGTATAGCTGAGGGTTATGTGTAATCAGGTAATACTATAAAATTCGTTCACAGAAATATAGCTTTTTGACGTGAATATCTTTGTTTCAAGCTGGCTCGCCCCTTAGGGTCATTAATTCTAGAAAAATCAGTTTCTTACGGTTTATAATGCAATTTATTGATTCCACAGCACTTCCAAAAAATGCCCAATTTACCTCCGGTTGAATCTAAGGTTTTTTTGAAAGTGTTATATTAATTCAATATCGTGCACTATAATTCCGCGCCCCACTGATTTTTCTAAGTTCACTCGTTATTTTGAAAAATAACTTTTGAATAAATTAAGGTTTTACATTTAGGAGGTTTTATCCACCCAGCCGGAGATCGACAGGAGAATCTGTCAGGCACAAAAAAGGCCCGATAAGAAAACTTATCAGACCTTGAATTTGGCTTCAGCAATGGTTCCAGGGGCGGAATCGAACCGTCCACACGAGGATTTTCAGTAACTTACTATTTTATAAGTATTAATAAATCAATTGCTTGCAGGAATTGGCCAACCAATTCCTACTACATTAATCCTATACCAAACGTCACTTAAATTTTAATCGTGTGACAAATCTACTACAGATCAAAAAATACTTTCTTTGTTAAGTCTATGCCTATCCGGTTAGCGCACAATACAACTACCAGTTGTATTGATTTAGTTAATTTTCCTGTCCGGTTACACCATATATAGGTTTTCCTGATTACCCATGACTCTCAGCCATTCTCCGTCATTCCTGCAAGCTTTTAGCAGGAATCTCATGGGTTTAGTACAGATTCCCGATAAAAGACTTCGGGAATGACGAGATTTTTAACAAGCTGATTTTCTAGTTTTATTCTACTGTAGCTGAGAGTTGTACGTAATCAGGTAGGTTTTTGTGCAACATCCGGATAGGCATGGTTAAGTCTACCTAAAACAAGTTAAGTTAGTCTCTATTATAATAGAAGTTCAGTAGTAGGCTTGCTTTTCAATTCAACATAAATTAACTCCGCTAGAAAACCTGTAAAAGAAGCTTTATTTTAAACTTCTATCCGAAAATCAGTTTGAAGTTTAAGCCAGTGTGCTTTTAGTTTGTTTTTATGCTCTTCTTCCATCGGCAAATTTTTCAAAGCTTCAGGCCATAATGTTCGCACCTTTTCCATAGTGTCATCAATATGCGGTTTGAGCGCACGCCATGGAATACCAGACTTATTAGCCCAATATTGGAAATTGTCTTGCGTCACTGTAAACCACTCTTTCGTTTTACCAAGATTCAAGGCAAATTGAGTTTCATTGTCGATATATACGCTGGTGGTTACGATATCGTATGCGGGAGACAGTCTTGGTGTAACTTGATCTTGATACAGAAGGCTCCAGTTTTTTATGTGGGCATCACCATTAGCCAGCAAAATATTGACTAGTAAGCGTCTGGCAAGTTGTTGTGCATCAGATAGTCCATCGCCGGAAAAATCGTAAATCACCTTGCCAGTTTGCTCATAATTAGCGGAATCGTCTTTTTTATGCGGATATTTCACTAAGACTTGGGCAAAGTCTTCCATATGAATTCTTGTATTACCATCACGATCAAAACGCTTGATTGCAAAAGCAAGTTTTTCATCGGGGAGATTAATTTGTGGTAGCTTATCCAGTTTATTTAACTCAATAAGCTTGATATCTGGGATATCAACACCGGCCAAAGCGGCAAGGGACATTGCGGTGAATTCGTTTAAAGGCACATTTTTATGTTTGGTGGATGGGGTTTTGATAATCCAGTCACCTAGCTCGCCATTTTTAGCCAGGTTATAGCGTCCATCCTTTTCCTTCATGGAAAACTTCATCTGAATGCCTGCCAGGGAGAATTTATTGTCTTGGTTGCTGTCTTCGAATTGTATGGCTCTGGCCTGGCCGTGGGTGGTCAGTACACTTATCGGTACATCTTTGGGTTCCATCGGTGTAGCAAGTAATGCGCCTGGTAGGTCTTGACCCAGATAAGAGAGTATCTGAAACTCATTGTCGATATGGGTTTTTAAGCCCTGGGCGATTAATTCCCGTAATGCACCTTCTGGGAGTAGGTTGGATAAAACGGGGTGTAGTCTCAGATTGTTTACCCATGGCTGTGACATGAGCTTTACAGAATTAGGAAAGTTCGGGTGCGTAATCAGGCTGAATGTTGGGCGGAAAGGGTCATCCTTAAATTCAGCAGCAAAGCTCAAAACATTCCGACCGCTTTGAAAACCAGCCAGATACCCTACGAGCCTGCCATGCATAGTCAATTTAAGAACATTAATTTCATCTATTTGATCACTTTCTGGATGATGAGGGCTCATTCTTCGCCCCCCAGCAAATTCTTCTATGGATCATTTGCAAGTGTGCTTGCCTCATTTTGTTTAGAGGCTGTATTTTCTGATGTTGGAGATGATAATGTTTCATTCTCCAGAATTTCTTTTACAAGGTTCAGTTTTTCTGTAGGGATCAAGATCAATTCACTTTTCAGCCCTTTGGCAATGAGTTCAAGGGTGTTTAGTCTAGGGTTGCCCTTGGACTCTAAATGCTGATACTGCTGGCGTGATACGCCGATACGAAGCAGCATATCTTTTTGCTTTAGGCCAAGGGCTATTCTGCGTTTTTTTAGTTGTTCAAGTAATGGTTTCATTATCCTAGAAACCGCAGTTGAGCAGGGATTTTGTGGAAAATCTGAGTGCGAAAGACAAGGCACAGCTAGCAGGCAATGGCCGTAGCCTTTGGCAATAGCTGTAACGCAGTATTTCGCGCTCAGATTTATTCACAAAACCGTGAAGCGGTGTCTGTTCACCCTGCAGGTGATAAGTTGTTGTGGTCATTATTTTTTATATTCAAATGCTTAGAGTGTTTTTTAGCGTTCAACTGCGGTTTTTAGGATTATAGGAAACTAAACTATTTCTTTTTTAATATAAGAAACATATTAGTTTCTTTTTTATTTAAAAGCAATGTATATATTGCTATATTTGTTTTCATGAAAATATCCCGTATGATGAAATCTGCTAAAGGCTAAGGGAGATGGAAAGAAATAATCATCCAAACGAAGTAAGCTTGTGTCTCAATAATTTATAATAATGAATTCTGAATTTATTCTCACACTAGGCAGATAAGCTTGTTGATATTAACAGATAGCATTATAGGTTGGATTATAAATACAGCCCATCGTTTAAAAGGCTCGGTACGTCGTATATTCATGGCTGAAACGGTGGAGCTACTAGGCTCAGGTGGTGCAAGTATTGCTGAAGAAAAACTAGGATGGAATAGAGGCACTATCCGAAAAGGACAATATGAACTTGAAACTCAGCCCATAGAAGATAATTTTTCAGCGAGAGGGCGTAATAAAAGTGAAGAGCATTTTCCTCATCTACTTGATGACATAAAAAAAATTGCTGAACCGGAGTGTCAAACGGATCCCTCTTTTAATTCCTGTCGATTATATACCCGGCTAACGGCTAAAGAAGTTAGAAAACGTTTACTGGAGATTGATTATTACGATGAAAAAACATTACCTTGCTCAAAAACTATCAATACAAAATTAAATGACCTGAGTTACCATCCAAAAAAGGTACAAAAAACAAAGCCTCATAAGAAAATCAAGGAAACGGATGCAATTTTTGAACAAGTTCATTCAGTCAATGGAATGGCAGATATCAACCCAAAAGAGATTCGTATATCAATTGATGCCAAAGCAAGAATGAATATAGGAAATTTTTCACGGGGAGGACGAAATCGGGTTTTAACAAAAGCAGAGGATCATGATTTAGATGTTAAGGAAAAGTTAACTCCTTTTGGTTTTTATCTGCCTGAACATGATGATTTTTTCCTTTTCTTTACAGCAGGCTATGCCAGCAGTGATTTCATCGTTGACCGATTGGAAGAAATTTGGCCAGAAATTCAAGAAAAATATGGAGTAGATATTCTGACAATTAACGCTGACAATGGTATGGAGAACAGTAGCTCCAGAACTCAGTTTATAAAAAGGCTTGTGGAGTTTGCTGAAAAAAGCAACATAAAGATAAAACTGGCCTACTACCCTCCTTATCATAGTAAATATAACCCAATTGAACGAGTATGGGGAGCCTATGAAAATCATATTAGTGGCGACATAATGGATACAGTTGAAACAACTTTAAAATTTGCCAAAAGTATGACCTACAATGGCAAAGCACCTATTGTTAAATTAACAGAAAAAATATATGAAACAGGAGTAAAGGTAGGTAAAAAAGCAATGAAGACGTATTATCAGTTTGTTGACCGAATGCCATCGTTGGAGAAATGGTTTTTGACCATTTCTCCTGGTTGTTCTGGATGATTATTTCTTTCCATCTCCCTAACATGTGGCCAAGAACAGGCACATTAAGTTCTTTTTTTAAAATTATCATCTCGACTAGGGAGATCTATCTATTAATATCAGTAACTACTCAGCGTAATTGATTAATCAAATGAGATGATAAAGCAAATTCAGGCAGCTTCCCCTCAAAGACTAGTGTTTATCAGGTGAGCGCATAGGGGAGTGTGTGAACAATGCAAAATCTGAGACAAATTTACAACAATGTGATTTTGAGCAAAAAAAAGGCCCGATAAGAAAACTTATCAGGCCTTGAATTTGGCTTTAGCAATGGTGCCCAGGGGCGGAATCGAACCGTCGACACGAGGATTTTCAGTCCTCTGCTCTACCGACTGAGCTACCTGGGCTTGCTAAAGAACGGGTATTATTCCAGCTATCCCTTAGATCGTCAACCTTTTTTAGATTTTATTTCCTAGGTGTTTATTTTCTTAAATTTAACACTATGTTTCATATAAATTTACCTGATTACGTACAACTCTCAGCCATAGTAGAATAAAGTTTGAAAAATCAGTATGTTAACAACTTCGTCATTCCCGAAGTCTTTTATCGGGAATCTATGCTTATCCGACTAGATTCCTGCTTAAAGCATGCAGGAATGACGAATGATAGCTCAGGGTTATGGGTAATCAGGTAAATTTATTGCTTTTAGTTTGTGTGATGTAGTAAGTCGTGAGTTTTTCTTTGTAGATCTACATTTTATTTTTATATAAAAACCGTTAAGAATTGTCTTGTTAACGTGCTGGAGCTTGTGAATTGATTTACGGGAATTATTAAAATGAAGCCTGGGCTGTTTAATAGTATAATTACAAAATTTTCATTTATTTAGAGTTTGAGCACAATGTCAGAGACCAAAAAGGTAGTTTTAGCTTATTCAGGTGGACTGGATACTTCGGTTATTTTGAAGTGGTTACAGGATGAGTATTCTTGTGAAGTGGTAACGTTTACGGCAGATTTAGGGCAGGGTGAAGAAGTTGAGCCGGCACGCGCGAAGGCTAAGTCTTTAGGTGTCAAAGAAATTTATGTTGATGATTTGCGTGAAGAATTTGTGCGTGACTTTGTGTTTCCCATGTTTCGTGCCAATACTATTTATGAAGGTGAGTATTTATTAGGTACATCAATTGCCCGTCCTTTGATTTCTAAGCGCTTAATAGAAATTGCGAATGAGACAGGCGCGGATACTATTTCTCATGGAGCCACGGGTAAAGGTAATGATCAGGTGCGTTTTGAGCTGGGTGCTTATGCTTTACGCCCGGATATCAAGATTATTGCACCATGGCGTGAATGGGATTTGAATTCCAGACAGAAATTGTTAGCTTATGCCGAGAAGCATAGTATTCCGATTGAAATGAAGAAAGGTAAGGCTTCCCCTTATTCTATGGATGCTAATTTATTGCATATTTCCTATGAAGGGGGGATTTTAGAGAATCCGTGGAATGAGCCTGAAGAGGATATGTGGCGCTGGAGTGTTTCACCTGAAGCTGCTCCTGATGTGGCAACTTATCTGGATTTAACTTATGAGAAGGGTGATATTGTTGCGATCGATGGCGTGCCACACTCACCGGCGAATGTGCTGGCTAAGTTAAATAAAATTGGCGGCGATAATGGTATAGGCCGTTTAGATATTGTAGAAAATCGCTATGTGGGTATGAAGGCGCGTGGTTGTTATGAAACACCGGGCGGTACGATTATGATGCGTGCGCATAGAGCGATTGAGTCTTTGACGCTGGATCGTGAAGTTGCGCATTTAAAAGATGAGTTAATGCCGCGCTACGCGACGCTGGTTTATAATGGTTACTGGTGGAGTCCTGAGCGTGAAATGTTGCAAACCATGATTAATCAGTCACAGATAACGGTTAACGGTAAAGTGCGTGTGAAGCTTTATAAAGGTAATGTGGATGTAGTGGGGCGGATTTCAGAGACAGATAGTTTGTTTGATGAGGCCATTGCAACTTTTGAGGATGATGAGGGCGCGTACAACCAGAAAGACGCTGAGGGCTTTATAAAGCTGAATGCTTTAAGAATGCGTATTGCAGCTAGGCGGCTGAAATAATTTTGTATTATTTCCCGTTTGCTGCAAAAGTGAGCGGGATTTTTTTTGTTAAACTTGTATAATGATTTAGCTTAGGATTGTTTATAGGGGAAGAGGTTTAGATTTAATGAGTGATTTACGCAAAAATAATAAGAATAATAAATCTGTGCGTAATTTGACTGTTCTAAATTCAGCAACACAACTTGGTGTGCTGACTATGAACCGGTTGGTGCTCGCTTTGCTCGTTGTTTTGATGGCGGCCGTTATTTTTATGGGTATGTTATTAATGCCTGCAGAAAAGACGATTAAGCAAGTTACTGTCGCTTCAAGGGCTACTGAGTTGTATGAAGTGCAGATGAATCCTGTTTTATCCGCTGAAGTGGATGCTTTAAAGTCTCAATTAGTAGGCTTAGTTAGCGGTTCTATTGAAAGTAAGCTTAAAATTTTAGAAGACTCTTTAAATAGCGGAACTATTATCGAGACGGGGTTGGATACTATTCGTGCTTTACAAGAGGATTTAGTGGTTTTAAAAACTTATTCAGAAACCGGGGCGGGTCGCTTGATTGCACAGAAATATTTGCAGCCACCAAAAAACCTTGAAACCATTGCTTTAGCAGAAGAAGTTTCGCAGCTTAAAGGTCTGGTGAATTTCCTGATTTCGTCTTGTGGACTGATGCTTGCCGTTATCGGTGGGGTTTGGGTGCGTAAGCGTTATGCGCTAGAGCATGATTCTAGTGAGCAGAAAAAAATATCTTAGTGTAAGTACCCAAGCATAATTAATTCAACATTTTACTTGTCTTTTTTCTCATTTCCAGCGTTGCATGAATAGTTGCGTAGCCAGCTATGCGCCGTGTATGCGCCTTGAAAATGAAAAAAATCCTGCGTAAAATTTGTTAAATTAATTATGCTTGGGTACTTAATACCCGTTTAATGTGAGCTAAAGTCATGCTCTTCGCTATCTTTTAGGCATAAAAAAAGCCGTTTCAGGTTTCCCTGAAACGGCTTTTTTGTCTTTATTACTAAGAACCTATTGAGCTAGGTAGCTCCATACAGCATCTATAGCTTGTTCTTCATCTAGACCTGCTTTTTTAACGGGACCAACAGCCATGATTGCGTCTATCGCTTTAGGCATGCCGTTTTTACCTTCTTTTAAAGTTGTAGCAAAGCTAGCTTTTTTTAGATCGCCAGATTTAATTAATGCAATTAATTGTGGGTTTGAAGCGATATCGTGACAAGCGCCACAACCACGACCGAAAGCGCGGTCATATATTTTTTTACCAACTTTAAAGTCACCAGCTGATGCTTGAACGCTTAAACCTAGTAGAGCAACTGTAGAAACAGCTAATAGTATTTTTTTCATTTTGATCTCTTCCTCTTAGTATTAATAAAACAACTATGCTTTTTTATTGAATTTTATTCAGAAAACATAGCCTAGAAAAAATTTAACCTATAGATGATAGATAATTTAAGCGAATTTTTCAACTATTATTGTGATTTATTACTGGGTTTAATTTGTAAATATTTTAATAAACAATCGCTTATAGTAATTAAGTCCAAGTTTGATTTATATTTCGCGAGTGTTTTCAGGCTGGAACCATTTTAATGATTCGTGCAGGGCCACAACAGTACCAATAATAAATAGAGTAGGCGCGTGTATACCTTGGCCTTTAAGCTTTTCAGGCAGAGTGTTTAAGGTACCGGTAATGACTCTCTGGTTGTGTGTTGTGCCTTGTTGTATCAATGCAATGGGTAAATCTGCAGAGGCACCATGTTGCATCATGGATTGGCAGATAACTTCTAGGCCAACCAGCCCCATGTAAATAACGATAGTTTGATTAGGAGCGGCTAATTGTTGCCAGTTTAGGTTGACACGATTGTTTTTTAAATGACCCGTAACAAAGGTGCAGGACTGGGCATGATCTCTGTGAGTCAGTGGTATGCCTGCATACGTCGCGCAACCCGAAGCTGCGGTAATCCCGGGCACCACTTGAAAGTTAATGTTTTGCTCCACCAGAGTTGCAATTTCTTCACCACCCCGGCCAAAAATAAACGGATCGCCACCTTTTAAGCGCACGACACGCTTACCTTCTGTTGCCAGACGTGCGAGTAATTCATTGATAGATTCCTGCGGCAGGCTATGATTATCTCGCTGTTTTCCGACATAAATTTTTTCTGCGTCGCGTCTAACCAGTTCGAGGATTTCAGTCGATACCAGGCGATCATACACAACCACATCAGCCTGCTGCATCAGTCGTAATGCACGAAAGGTGAGTAAATCAGGGTCGCCAGGTCCTGCGCCTACCAAATAAACTTCCCCAGTATTATCTAGTTGCTCCGGCGTATTGAGTATTGCATTTTTTAGACGTGATTCTGCTTCAGCTTCTTTTCCTGAGTAAAATAGCTCGGCGATTGTACCTTGCAGAACCTTTTCCCAGAAAATACGCCGTTGAGCAGGAGGGTTAATGTTTTCTTTAACCAGTGCCCGATATTTTTCAGCAAGTTTAGCCATCCTGCCAAAAGCGGGCGGAATAAGGCTTTCCAATTTTGAACGTAATAGGCGGGCAAGAACAGGTGATGCTCCCCCAGAAGAAACTGCCGCTACAACGGGTGAGCGGTCAATAATTGCAGGCACAATAAAGCTGCACAAGGCTGGATTATCTACGACATTGACTGGGATATTATGGGCATCGGCCGTGCTTGCAACCAAGGCATTTATATCGGGCTGGTTAGTGGCTGAAATTATCAGCCGTTGTTGGGAAATATCATCAGTACTAAAGTTTTTTTGCAGGATTTGTATGGCTGGATTGTTTGCCGCCAATTGAGTGACACTATTGCTAATGTCAGGCGCAATAACTGTAATATTGGCTCCGGCCTTTGCAAGTAATTCAATTTTTCGTGCTGCGATATCACCGGCTCCTACGACCAGGCAATGTTTATTTTTTAAATCGATAAAAAGTGGAAAATAGTCCATGTATTGCTAATAAATCTGTAAGTTCATCGTTCAGAAAGAGTGTTGTGATGCTATTATATGCGCTCTTTATAAAGCATGATTGAGAAAATTTAAAATCAGAATGATTGAATTTAATATTGAAGTAGATGCCGCTGGTTTACACTGCCCCTTGCCTTTATTACGCTTAAAAAAAGCTTTGAAAGATATGCTCTCAGGTGAAGTGGTGCGGGTTATTGCGACTGATCCGGCTGCGCATCTTGATTTTGGTGTTTATAGTGAACAAACGGGGCATGAAATCATTGAATATCTACGCGAAGATGATCAGCAGATTTTTTATGTACAGAAAAAATAGCGACTCTTGATATATAACGGTTTTTTGGTATCGTTTTATCTAAGGAACGTTGTATCGCTGCGGCTCCTACCTGTTGTTAAATTCTATGTAGCCTGTTATGAAGCTTGCGGAATACGGGGTATTCGTAGCACCTGTATTTCCGGCATTACGTTAACTTTGTGCGGACTCGTAACCCATCTTTCGATTTCAGTGACAACAACTCATTTAAAAACAATTAGATACGCACAATCCGGCCTTGGTGTTGGCACTACAGATTTTTTTATTTTGAATTAAAGCTAAATCAATGTTTTTTTAACACCTCCTGGCAGCGCTGAAATTTCCAGTGCTTTATAAATAACGGATTGTCGCGGCTCTGCATTCGTTGCTTTCCTTAAATGAATCGTCTTCCCGTCTTCTCGCCGTAAAATAACAGTAATGCGCTGCTGGTTTTCCATGGTCCGTCGAATTGTTTGCCAGCTATCATTAATATGTTCAGCCTTGAGTTGATAACGAAGGGTCTGGACGAGATGATAGGCAATGAGAGTGATAAAGATATGCCCATTAACCCGTTCTTCTTTTCGATGGTAGATAGGGCGTAGCCCGAGTTCACTTTTTAAACTGCGAAAAACACTTTCTAGATCGGTTAGCATGGTGTAGGTGCGCCAGAGCGTTTCTTCATTCCAGTCGGTCAGGTTGGTGCGTAAGCAATAGACTCCAGGGTGGGTTGCCTGCGAGTTGGCTTTTTCCATACGCTTCCAGCTGATTGAGTTGGCCTTGTCTCCTTCATCATCAGGTACGACCGTTACTTCATAGTGCTGTGCTGCACGCGCGTATTTTTCCTTTATGCGTCCCAGCCGTTCTAACACTTTTGTATAATTTTTTGTGGTTCCTTTTTTGCTCAATCCAGCATGCAGGCTGTTGAGTGCGGTTTCATATTTTTCTGAAAAACTATCCTGCATGGCTTGTTCTTTCTTTTCCCTGAGTTGCGAGTGACAGTACAGTTCAATTTCTCCGGTCTCTTCTACAGTCACTTTTTGAACTTTTACGCGTTGCCCCGGAATATCTTTGATCAGAGTTGCCTTTTCTTCATCGAAATCCCGCTTGCGTTTGCGTGAGACA
The DNA here is from genome assembly GCF_965251085.1 of Methyloprofundus sp. Taxonomy (NCBI): domain Bacteria; kingdom Pseudomonadati; phylum Pseudomonadota; class Gammaproteobacteria; order Methylococcales; family Methylococcaceae; genus Methyloprofundus; species Methyloprofundus sp. Next base: position 719,398 of record NZ_OZ252594.1, read on the forward strand.
ACAATATAGTGAAAGCCATGCTCAATGAAGATACTGGATGTTTTCTTCACTGGCAATGCCTGCATCAAGTATCACAGTGGATCCTGTTCGCCCTTCCAGTCCTTCAAGTATGGTTTGCAGGGTTTGTGGTTCACTTGCATTACCTGGGAAGATCTGGCTTTTACGTGGAAAGCCACTGCCATCAAGCACCAGCCCTAATGTAACCAGGGGACAGTCACTGCGCTTTTCCTTGGAGCGGCCTCTTTGGGCAGCTGGGTTTGTTTTGGCTTCGCCTTCAAAGAAGGTATTTGTCAGATCATAAAGCGTGATAGTTTCACTGAAGCTGAACAGATCCCGTTCTTGCTGATATAAATGGGTTTCAATGGCTTCCCGGTGTTTCCATAATTGGTCGGATACCTGATACAGACGATCCAGCCCCATGTCTTCGAAGTCATAGTCGATTAACTCACCGAGGCCGCTGGTTGTCTGCAGCCAGCCGTGTGTGGCTAATTCACTTGCAGGACAGGCCATGCGAGCAATGATAGTACCGAGGGAGGCGGCAAGCTGGTGCTGGTTAAATCCCAGAGATTTCAATTTATCATCCAGGGTTAACTGCCTTACAGCGTGCAACGCTATTTGCTCGACTCCCACACGGCGCGGTCGTACAAGCTCTAAACTGCCGATATCAACGGTCTCAAAGTGAACGCTATCGTCAAGGGTTGTACTTCGGGATGTGATGATTTGAGTGGCGTAATATTGTGCCCGTGTTTCGAGTGATTCCTCTAGGTCAATAGTGAGCCAGTCAGTCTGTGCTGTCAGTAATTGATCAATACGACTTGATAATGACTTCCACTGGGACTTGGGCACATCGAAGAAACGACCCAGATTAAGCAGGGTACGTTGCTTGACCTTGCCATCAATTCGCTCGGACTCAACTAGCCGAAACGTTTTGTAGGTCTCGCCAGTTGCCTTGGTTCGGGTCGTTGTGCATCGGATATACATACTTGAATTTTTCCATAAAAATCAAGTGAATGCAATTATTTTTTTTATGTTATGGCACTACGCTTTGCTTGGAAATGCAAGTGTTTGTAATGATTAGGTTTTTATTTTTTTATCCTATTAAAATAGACCTGTTAGTGGTTTTTGAGCGAAAAACGACTGAACATGGGGTAAGTACATACGCATCATTATTTTAACACCTAAATCCTGCAAGCATTATACATAATAATCCACAAAACTCCTTATTAAACAATGATATAATATCATTTTCCTGATTTCACTATCTCATTGTTTTAATGAAGCCCTCTAAAGTATCAAAATCCTCATCTCACGTAAGAAACCGTACCCGAACGGTAAAAATGACATCTACAGCACATGGATTGACAAGCCAGGCGGGACTGATTCCCGTCGTGAAATATTTAGACAGGATAGGTTTTGAAAAAACCGTAAAACAAAGCGTTCCACATCGGCGGGGTGAAAATGCAGACCATCACTTATCTGATGTGGTTCTATTGACGTTGGTTGGCATGATGGGGGGAGCAACATCAATGGCAAAGGTGACGACCGTATGGGCAGATAGCGTACTGCGCAAAGTAGCTGGCTGGATAAAGATTCCTGTTGAAACCACAATTTTACGGATCTTTAAAGAAGTAAGTGATAGGCAGATAAGCCCGTTTGAAACGCTCACGCATACTTTGCGTGGTCAACACTGGCGGCGATTGCTTCGTTCCGGAAAATCGAAAACTGGCATACAATCCGTCCAGTGGGTCGATGTCGATTCAACTGTGGACACCGTTTGTGGTCGACAAGAAGGAAGTGCCAAAGGCTTCAACCCCAAAAAGAAAGGTGCCCGTTCATACCATCCACAACTCGCTTTTCTAGCGGAAACAAAAGAAATTTTACAAGCCTGGTTCCGGACAGGCAATGCCTTTACAAGCAATGGTGTTGTAGAATTTACCAAACAGTTACTTGCACACTTGCCCAATCGGATGCGCATTATTTTTCGCGGTGACAGTGGTTATTTTGTCGGTGATTTGCTTGAATTTCTCGATACCAGAGGGCATGGGTATCTAATAAAGGTTAAACTTAAGAATTTGAACGCATTGCTGGCCAAACAGGCCTGGACAGCCATACAAGGCCGACCCGGTTGGGAGCAGAGCGAGTTTCAATATCGTTGTGGTGGCTGGTCTCGCTCTCGTCAGTTTGTCGCGGTCAGGATAAAGCAACCTAAACAAGTGACAGGACCTCAGTCCGAGCTTTGGGATACGGCAGAATATGACTATTTTTGTTATGTAACAACTGAACCTCTATCGCCTTGGCAAACACATAAGAAGTATGGTGAACGAGCGACGTGCGAAACATGGATTGAAGAAGCAAAATCACAAATGGGTTTAGGTAAAATCAGAACGAATCAATTTCTGGCTAATGCCGCATTATTTCATTGCGCCGTTCTTGCCTACAATACCGTGCGCTGGATGGCTCAATTGAGTGGCAACAAAACGTTGTGCCAATGGGAGCCGGATACACTTCGTACTTATCTGATTCGGGTGGCTGGAAAATTACTCACAGGCAATAATCAGCTGAGAGTCAGAACACCTGCAGATCCGCTCTATCCACAGGAATGGGATGATTGGGTTAAGGTGGGGTTACTCGCTTAACATTAACCGAAGTTAAGTCACTTTGATTAAAAGGTCATGGCACGTTGGCAGGGTGTTTATTGCCTTGGGCTCGGGGGATATCCATACGATACAAAAAATTTCCTCTATTTATGATTTAAATCTGGATATTTTGATCGGTTGGACAAAGAGGGCTGGCAAAGCGGCAGTAAAAACCTAATAACCACTTAGCTAGACAGGTTAATGAGAGTCAAAATATGGGCTTGCAGGATTTAGGTAACATTTATATTTTACTTCTTTGCGTAGATACTCTATTAAAACGCAAGCGTAAATTTACAAATACTCATATTTTTTATGAATCTGTAGTTATGGGCAGCGTATAAAAACGCGCTCCATCAAATTCTTTATTCGTCCGTAACATGCCATGGATGGCGTGCAATAATTTACGCATTACAGCACAGACGGCTTGTACTTTTTTTAAGCCGTTATCATCAATTAAGTGATAATAGCCTTTAATATTTGGCTCGAAGCGGCTCGAAACCAGTGCAGGCATATAGAAGGCCTGGCGAATATATTTATTCCCTACCTTACTGATACGTGGCTTCTTAGACACGCTACTCCCTGAATCAAAGATCCTTGGGTCCAGCCCCGCATGAGCAACCCATTGCCGAGCAGTCATATTCTTAGGTAAGATCATAAGCTCACTTAGTATTTGTACGGCTGAGGCTTGTGCAATCCCTTTGATTCCAGTGATTAATGTATAAGCCTGCTCCAGCTCTTCATTTTGATAAATGATATTAAGAGCACTGTCGCGAAGGGTTTTAATTTGTGCATCTAATACATCAATCAACTTTTCCGTCTGCTCAATGACCAGTGCAGGTGTTTCCACGGTTGATACTAAAGCATGAAGCTGGTTTTTAGTTTGTGTTTTTTGCTTATTTAGAGCTGCAATACGGCGCGCAGTGGCTTTTAAGCTGATACATTCATCGGCTGGACGTTCCCAGACGTCAAAAGGCATTCTTTCAGCATAAATAGCTAAATTCCCTGCATCAACCGTATCGGTTTTGCTGCGTGTCATTAATACTTTAAAAAAATTGTGTGCAGCCTTAGGGATAACCATCACCTCAATATTATCAGCCCTGCTAAGGGCGACAGCTAAATCAAAATGATAGACACCTGTTGCCTCAATGCAAACCTTTGTTTCTCCTTTAAGTTTTGTTAAAGACCGAATAATTGATTGATGACCTAAGGGAGTATCAAAGGATTTAGCTTTACGTGCCTTGCCATTAACCATGACGACAACAACTAATTCCTTACAACTCACATCAATTCCGATAGTATTCATTTTTTCTCTCATATTTAAGTATTATAATGATCACTGGTTTCCCAACCCTGACACTTCACCTACCGTCCTTGTGAATGCAGACTCAGAAGCATCGCTTACAGGTCTCAGATACTCCACGGCATGGATGACGAGGGTGGGGAGCCAATCTACATACAAGCTCGAAGCTTCAGGATGGGCCGGCTTCCCCAGAAAATCAGTTATTACTATAATTGTTTTGTGTTAAATAATCCTGTGTTTAAGAGATATGTTTAATATACAAGGATGGGCAAAGGGCTTCATCCGTGCCCATCAACGAAAACTTAATTCTGTAAATACACATGAAAAAGAAAACAAGAGGAAGGGTCAGTTATTTACTTGTAATCTAAAAAGGTATTAATGTGGTTTTTTATTTTTTCCATTCGTAAGGTTAAAACCTTCGCCTTTCAGGCGAACAGATTTATCTCAAATATTACATTAACGTTAGATGTATCAGCTATAAGTGTTAAGAAATCAGCTTAATTTAACCCCACCTTACAGCCCACTGTCATATAAGTTAAACAATTTTCTATAGATGTGCTGAGGCACGAAGCGCATCAATTGTAAACGATGCGCTTCGTGCCTCAGCACATCCTGTTTTAATGGCAGATATTGCACAGTGATTGTTGGGCTTCGTAAACTCAGCGCCAACCTACATGTCAATCATTGGAGGGTGAAGAAAAAAGGTGTGCAGAAACTTAAGCATCTCTGAAAGTGTATGGGTATTTCTTTGGAACCATGCGGCACATCACTTCTTTACAACAAGATAAAGGAAGTGGCCTAGAAAATAAGCTTTTTCGAAAATAAAACTTGGCTTGTTGTTATTGTCTATTAATTTAATAAAATCTGATATTCACTGTAATATTGTCTATAATGTGCGAATGCTAAAGTGTAAAAATTCAAGAGGTAATAATGAAAACATTTACTGCAACACAAGCAAAACAAAACTTTGGTGAGTTACTTGATAACGCAAGGATTGATGACGTTACAATTCTTAAAAACGGACATCCTTTTGTAGTTGTTTCAAACGCAAATCAAAAGGCGGCACTTCCTGATGTTTGGAAGGCAAAAAAAATCATCATACAAAGCTATTTTGAAGGAAATATTTCCCGTGCTATTGCGTTAAAGCAAGGTGGTTATAAACTATATAGAGAACTTCTGGAAGACGCTTGGCGTTTAGGTATTACTATGCCAAGACTTGATGATAATGAGATTCAACGAATGTCTGACACTATGAGTCATATTTTCAATTCATAGAGAGAGGTACTCAGTGATTAAGATTGTCATACCCGATTCAGGTCCACTTATTTCGTTATCTTATGCTAATGCACTTGATTTGCTCTTTTGTTTTAAATCAGAAGTTCAAGTGGTACTAACAGATATTGTTGAGTATGAAGTCTCATCAGAAAGGGACAGATTTCCAGATGCGGAAAAAACCTTTCAGTTTCTTTCTAAACATGCCGGGCATGTTGTTACAGAAAAAACAACTTTTGGTGAAGCTGCATTGTTTAGAGTAAAAATGGATAGCCATTATCAGTTACCTGATGATGCTGGAGAGGTTTCAATTGCAAGCTTTAATATAAATAGTAATGAGAAAACCATTGTTTTATTTGAAGATCATTGGTTTTTGGATGAATCGAGATTTAAATCATCAACTAATCGGGTATCAACATTATCTTTTATTAAGAATGTTTTTGATAATAATTTAATCACTAAAAAAAGGTATGCAGAAATCACTGCTACATTAAAATCAATTCAAAGAAGTAAATTATTGTTTGAATCCAGTAAGGATTGGCGAGAGTCGCTGCAAAAATAGGGTTCCAAAAAATAGGGTTCCAGGTATTTACCTTTTACCAAAGACAGGTATGATTATATTATTCACACTTGAGCTCGTATGTAGGTCAATTACTTTTATGGGCTATGCTATGATAATAATTTTCAAATGAATGGGGTATGCAATGTTAGCTTTTCGTGAGCATTACTCGCTTAATGACTATAATCAATGGAAAGGTGACTGGGAGTTAGTTGATGGTATGGCTTATGCAATGTCACCTTCTCCGAGCATTTCTCATCAGATCGTTGCTGGGAATATACTGACCCAGCTAAATAATGTAATCAAAAATAAACTGAGTGGATGTCCTGATTGTTATGTTTTAATGGAAGTAGATTGGGAAATATCTAATGACACTGTTGTTAGGCCTGATGTTTTAGTTATTTGTGATGAGGTTAATGAAAAAATTTTAAAGGCTCCTCGTGTTATTTTTGAAGTGTCTTCTCCGTCAACTGCAAGACGAGATGAGTTATTAAAGTTTCAGTTGTATGAAAAAGAGGGGGTCGCTTATTATGTGCTCGTTTATCCCGAGAAAAAAATTGCTAAAGTTTATCGATGGGTAAGTGGTTATTATCAAAAACAAGGGGATTTTGATAAGGGTGACTTTGAATTTGATTTGGGAGAATGCTCTGTTGTATTAGATTTATCTACTATTTGGCGAAACTGATTGTGAAAAAGTAGAGTCAGGTATTTACCTTTAACCTAAGGAACATTCACGACACACATTTACATCATGATATGGGGCGTAGCTCTTTAGCCTGCATTTTAAAAAGCGGACTAAAGATCCGCGCCCCACTGTGCTCAAGTGTGTCATGCTGATTCCTATGAAAGGTATGATTATAACTAAAGTTTCGGAGTTCATTTTCATACTAAGTTATTGAATTAAATTCATAATTGTTGTATATAAGCTAAAAGTCGATTGTATTTACATGCTGCAATGTTAAACAGGTGAAATAATAATTAACCATGAGATCATCAGACAAAGAAAAACAGCTTATAACATGGCTCACTGGACATACAGAAATTGAAACAGCCATTTTATTTGGCTCATACTCAAAAGGAACAGAAAATAGTCATAGTGATATGGATATTGCTGTTCAGCTATCATCAGGTAAAACAATAACAGCTAAAGAGAAACTTAATTATTTGATAGAATTATCAAAATTATTAGAAATTGAAATTGACCTTGTTGATTTAAATAGAGTAGGCCAGCCCTTGCTATCCCAAATTATAAAATATGGCAAACGCTTAATAGGCTCACAAGCACATTATATCGAGTTAACTATAAAAAATATTAATACTACTCAGGATTTTATGCCTTATATTGAACGAATGCTGTCGGAAAGAAGAAAAAAATGGCTTACAAATGGATAAAATAGTTATCGCACAGAAAATTGATTCTGTTTTAAGGTGTTTAAATCGAATTCAGCAACGTCTTCCAGAAACGGAAGCTGATTTTATCAAAGACTATGATGCTCAGGATGTGGTGGTACTTAATTTAACGCGTGCCATCCAAATGAATGTTGATATTGCTACACATATACTTGCGAATACAAACCAGGCTGTCCCTGCAACTATGGCAGAAGCTTTTACCAGTTTAGAGCATTTGAATATTATAAGCCCTGACATTGCTGATAAAATGAGACGCTCAATAGGTTATCGGAATGTAGCTGTTCATAATTATGATGATATTGATTTGGCAATTACTTACGAGATAGCTAGTCATCATCTTGAAGATTTTAAGGATTATATTAAACAAATCATGCTTAGGAATGAGCATGAAATAATTTGAGCACAATGGGGCGCGGATCTTTAGTTCGCCTTTTTAAAATGCAGGCTAAAGTGACTGTAAAAGTATTGTGCTTTTAGCCTCCCCCTTTGAGAAGGGGGGATTGAGGGCATTGCCATTAAGTTAAGGATTTATTGTCTAACAATCAATGAATTACACTGTAGGCTGGGTTAGATTTTTTTTGCGAAAAAAAACGTAACCCAGCAAAGCCCCATATACGTAAAATGCTGGGTTACGTTATCTGCGCTTCGCTTGCTAAGCTAACCCAGCCTACGATGTAACATGTTGTTTATTATTGTTTTATCCCTTAACTTATTGGCAGTGGGGTTTGAGGGGGATCTATAAAAATATAGGTCAATTAGATTATTAAATATAAAACCTCCTCTTGTAGAGCAACCATTTTGGATGGATGATAGAAAGTTGTTTTAAATCAATAGTATAAAAAACATCTAAACATCAAGGCGGTGGTGCTGTACTAGCTGAGACTTATGGGTAATCAGGAATATTTTTATTGCCAGAGTATTCAGAGTTTATTTTGAAGTAAAGTTCAGGTTGCTTTATTTGGAAGCTTGAACAATACCTTATGTAACCGTTGAGGCTACGGGTTATTTTAAGCCCAACCCTCTCGAGCAAGAGAGGGCTTAAGTCAACAGCATTATCCCCCTCTCCCCATGGATTATTTTTTGGAACAAGGGACTGAATATTTACGTGATTTATATAAAAGGTTTTAATGAATAATAAAACAATTGCAATCGTTATCAATACATCCTGGAATATTTATAATTTTAGATTAGGTCTTATGCAGGCCTTGCAAGAGGAGGGGTATCGTATTATTGCCATTGCTCCGACAGACAGTTATTCTCCCATGATCGAAGCACTAGGGTTTGAGTTCCATAATATAACGATGAATAATAAAGGCACAAACCCTTTAGAAGAGTTAAAGTTAATCTGGGCATTTTGCCAGTTGTATAAAAAACTTAAGCCAGATGTGCTACTCCATTACACGATTAAACCTAATATATATGGAGCCATTGCTGCGCGGTTGAATGGTATACCCGTTATCAGCAATATATCAGGCCTGGGTACTGTTTTTCTTAATGATAAACTGTCTTCTAAAATTGCCCGGTATCTATACAGGGTTTTTTTACATATTCCTAAAGTGGTTTTTTTTCAAAATAAAGACGATAGAGCGTTGTTTATTGATTTAAAGCTGGTTGCTGAAAGCAAAGCTGATGTGATACAGGGTTCTGGAATAGATATCACTAAGTTCTCTCCTCATGCGAGAAAAAAGAACAATAAGGCTTTTTCTTTTTTGTTTATTGCAAGACTGGTTAAAGATAAAGGTTTAATGGAGTACTTAGAGGCGGCGAAAATCATTAAATCTAAATACCCCGAAGTGCAGTTTGATGTGCTGGGGGCGTTTTATCCCGGTAACCCGACTGCTATCACTGAAAAGGAAATGATGAGCTGGCAACGGGACGGTATTGTCAATTATTTAGGTACAAGTGATGACGTAGAATCTATCATTTCACAGACTGACTGCGTGGTCTTGCCTTCTTATCGGGAGGGGTTGGCACGGGTACTTTTAGAAGCAGCTATTATGAGCAAACCTATTGTTACCACCGATGTTCCTGGTTGTAGAGATGTTGTGGTTGATGGCGAAAATGGCTTTTTATGCCAGGTAAGAAATGTGCAGGATTTAGCCGATCAGATGGAGAAAATGATTAAACTAGACGAGTCAGAACGGGGCTTGATGGGCCAGAAAGGTCGGGAGAAAGTGATTGCCGAGTTTGATGAGAAGTATGTGCTGGTAAAATATCAAAGTGCAATTCGTCACTTGTTGGTATGAAATACTTGCTGTCATTAACTCTTCTGGTGATTGGCATCTTTGCATTTTCATCAGGGCAGTTGACTCCGGCCTTTATTGTTAATCATGACAAGGCGGCACACGCGCTCACATTTTTTATTTTATCCTGGATGTTGCGAAGGTCTTTTCCGGCAATGCCGTGGTTAAAAATCATCATGCTTTTGAGTCTGGTGGCACTGGCAATCGAAACGATACAGTTTTTGTTCGCCGAGCGAGGGTTTTCAATCGAGGACATGTTGTTTAATGCCATGGGTATCTTTAGCTATTTCATTTTAATTCAAGTTCTGCAATTGACTGGCTTGCTCAGGTTGAGCGCACAGGAAAAAAACCGTTAGATATGGGTATTCTGTTTGTTCATGATCATGTCTTTTTGACTCAAGAAGGAAATGTTCATTCTAATACCTTTTCGAACAATATCTTAAGTCGGTATGTTGATGTGTTTTCGGAGGTCACGGTGCTTGCACGGCACCGTGAAGTTGAAAATACTCAAGATACCCGGGGTATGCCCATTGCTGGTGGCCCGGGCGTTAATTTTATTTTTCTGGATAGCATTTCTACGCTGCATTCTTATTTTGGCTTGCGCCAGCGATATCAAACGTATATTGCAGAATTGCTGGGTTCTTATGAGGCTGTGATCGTCAGAGTGCCGAGTGAGCTCGGATTAATGACGGCTGAAATTGCGCACCGAATGGGCAAGAAATATATCGTTGAAGTGGTGGGGTGTGCCTGGGATGCCATGTGGCATTATGGAGGCTTCCAATCTAAAGTCTATGCGCCCTTTTTTTATCTAAAAATGCACAATGCGATTAAAAAATCCGGGCATGTCAGCTATGTCACAGAGCAGTTTTTACAAAAGAGGTACCCTGCAAAACAAACCGCGACATGTATCAGTGTGTCTGATGTTGAATTGCCCTTGTTTGATGAACGTATATTAGCGCAGAGATATAATAAAATTGAATTGATGTCGGGTAAGCTCGTGTTTGGCTCGATTGCAAATATGAATGTGCAGTACAAAGGTATCGATGTTGCTATAAAAATGCTTGCCGAAGCAATGCTTGACACTGCCGATTTTGAATATCATATCCTGGGCGCGGGTGATCCGGCCGCCTATCAACAATTGGCTGAAAAGTCGGGTATCGGCAATAAGGTTTTTTTTGATGGCACACTATCGACCGGGAAGGCTGTTTTAAACTGGATGGATGAGATTGATATTTACCTGCAACCCAGCTTTCAGGAAGGGCTGCCCAGGTCAGTTATCGAGGCGATGAGTAGAGGCTGCCCGGTCATCGGTTCGTCAGTTGGTGGAATTCCTGAGCTTTTAGATAAGCACATGATGTTTAGTCATAAACAGCCTAAGCGCTTGATAGATATTATTCGGAATCTAGTCAGCAATAAGCAGGGCATGACAGAACAGGCGAAGCGTAATTTTGATACCGCCAGAGACTATCAAAAAAGCAGGCTGGATGAAAAGCGTTCCCGGTTCTGGTCAAGTTTTCGGGATGAAAGCGTCTAGCGCTTAAATAAATACTTTTTTATAAGCAGGTAAGGGCGCACGAGATAGTAACACCAGTACCATTTTTCAGGCAGGTCGATAAAGCTGTATTCTGTTCTTGATGGCTTGAGAATGATTTTGTGCAGGTATTGCAATTTTAAACTGAGTGTTGGAAACAGGGATAACATGGCAACGGTCTGTTGTGGCATATTACTGTGCTGCTGCCAGTCATTGATGACGAATCGGCTTAGTTTCTTCAGCCAGCTTTGATTGTTGATCTGCTGCTGTAAATTTGTGGGTAGAGGCGTTTGAAAAAGATCGCTGGATAGTGACAGTCCCAGTAAAAACATTCTTTCAAAGCCGCTGTTGTTGACTTGCTTGGCAAGTTTGTCCCAGTCTATTGCTTGTGTGCGGATGATAAGATCAATGTCTTTGATCCATTCTATACGCTCCCACAGGTGTTTGGAGCCGTGGACACAGAGATAGAACAGCAGGCTTTCTGAGGCAAACGTCTTTATCCGTTGCCCTTTGATGGTGACTGTATCAGGGTGATTCCAAATGCTATCCAGATTAAATGTTAAGGGGTAGTCATTATCCAGAAGTGACCAGTGCATCTCCAGAATTATGTCCGTACTGGCGTGGATGTATGCCACATCATGCGTGTGTTTTAACCAGGCTTTTTGTTGAATGGCTGTGAGCTTAAAAACGCTGTCATATTGTAGTGTTTTTAACAAAGTATTAATTCTGTAGAGATCTTCTTTTTTACAAAGAAGGTCCAGATCCCCAAACTGCCTGAGCGTAATATCTCCATAAGCAATCTGCGCCAGAATAGGGCCTTTAAATGCCAAGACTTCGATGGCATTTTCTTCCAGTGCTTGCATAACACGAGTAAGCTCGGCAGTCATGCGCATGTTTTGCATGACGATGGTCATGTTGTGCTGTTTGAGTTCAGCTAGGGTTTTCTTGGATAAGTACCCATGCAAAATTAATTTAACCTTTTATGCAAACTCTACTTTGTAATTCTTTCCAATATTAGACAGCACCTTAAATAATTCTTCCTGAAGAGAGGCATAGGATTCATAAGCTGAAAAAGGAAGCCATTCGTATTTTATTTTACGCCATATAATCTCGATAATATTTAACTCGGGTGAGTATGGCGGTATACGGTAAATGGATAGGTTTTTTTCTTTCCACCTTTCAAGGTTTTCATTAAATTCATTACTCGTATGAGTCGATGCATTATCAATAATAAGAGTTGTTGGTTTTTTAATCTGTTTAGCAAATTCATCAATACAAGCCACAACAACCGAAGTGTTTACACTCCCTTCAAAAACAAAAGAATCAAACCTGCAATCTCTGTTAACAAAACCTAATACATTAAGACGCTTGCTGTTTGAGCTTGGTATTTCAATCGTCTCACCTGACTGTTGCCAAGCATAAGGAACACAGGGTTCTAGTGTAAACCCCGACTCATCAAAGTAGCACAAATCAAGTTCATTCTCTTTATGTTGTTGTATTAATTCTTTTATTTCATCGGTTGCCAAATCAAATTTATCTTGATTACGCTTTATCCTTAAGGATTTTCTAACTCGTTTCCAAACAAGATCAGCTTGTTTACAAATACGTTTTATAGTATCAATGCTAACTGAAATGCCTAGATCTTCTTCAAATTTTGCTAGTACTGATTTTAATGATCTAGGAGATTTTTCAACTCTCTGGACTAAGCTTATTTGTTGTTTTTCAGTTAAAATACCTCGCCGTCCTCTTCCCTGACAGTCAACCAATCCATCGATTCCATTCTTTTCCCAGTTAGAAAACCAAGTGGAAACAGTTTGGCGGCATACGTTATAAATAGAACAAATCATGGGAACAGAATGCTCTTTGAAACTTAATAAAATAGCATGAGCTCGACTTCTACTTAAATGAAGTGGATGGTTTTTATGCATCACATTTAAAGCAGTAATTTCTTCTGGGAGTAGGTGTTTTATATAGAGCACAAACATTTAGAGTCAGCAAAATAATTGTTTATTATGACACCTTTTTTCGTTAAATTAATTTTGCGTAAGTACTTAGTAGGTCGGCGGCATGCGTTTGGATGGTCTGATAAACAAGAGGAAAGACACCATGCGCATGGGCGAGTGTTGTTATCTCTGATAATTGCAGACTGTTGAACTGTGTACGGGTCTGTTCGATATCAGCAGCTGTTGGATTAGTTTTGCAGCAGTTGATGAGAAATTGTAAGTCTGGTGTCATGAAATTTTTGCTTGATTGATTTTTCATTCGTAAGGTTAAAACCTTCGCTTTTCAGGCGAACAGATTTATCCTAATATTGTAGAGCAAAAAATGTTTTAAACATCATGCGCTACAGTGAAATGCAAAATGATAGGGGGCTGTAGGTCACTGCTATTAAGTTAAGATAACAATAGGATGTGCTGAGGAACGAAGCGTATCGTTTAGAGTTGATGCGCTTCGTTCCTCAGCACATCCTACAGAAAATACTTAACTTAGGGCACCTTATGCCAAAATGGAGTGTGTTGAGCCAATCTAGCCCGGCGCCTGGTAATACAAGGCAGATGTGTGTTGTTTTACCTTTAGAAATATAGCTCTATATTAGGCATCCTTCATAAGAGTAGCTGATTACGTACCACTCTCAGCTACAGTAGAATAAACCTAGAAAATCAGCATGTTAAAAACCTCGTCATTCCCGAAGTCTTTTATCGGGAATCTGTACTAAACCCATGAGATTCCTGCTAAAAGCTTGCAGGAATGACGGAGAATGGCTGAGAGTCATGGGTAATCAGGTAAGAGTATGAAAGTAGTTTACACTTTGGTTTTCTATTTTTACTACGAAGCCTCAGATATTCCATATGAAGTTTCATAATATGAGCCATTCGAAGTGTTTATTTTCCATCTTGCCATGACTTTATGCTCCTTATCCCTGTTAATCTGTAGGTTGGATGAGATTTTGAGCGTAGCGAGAAAACGAAATCCGACATTTTCTAAAATTGTCGGATTTCGTTTTTGAATGCTACGCAATAAAAAATCTCATCCAACCCACGCATTAAATAAAAAAGCGTACACTGAGAAATGAAAGGTGCCCTATATTAAACACGTTAACTATGCTTTAGTCTGTATGGAGTTTTCTGGCAACTTTCATGACTTTCCATGCATGACTCATTGCCCAGTAATATAGAAAAAATAGCCCCAGAAATAAGGCGAACATAAGCCATTCGGGTAGTTTAAATAGCTTTTCCCCTAAAATTCCAAAACAACCCAGACTAAGAGGAGTAAATAGAATGATGCTCAACGTTTGATTCATCGAGTAACCAGCAAGGGGTAATATATGATGGAAGTGTTCTCTGTCAGGTGTGAATATTGATTTACCTTTGTGGGCACGGCGTATAAAAATACATACTGCATCAATAAGCGGAACGGCAATAATCCATAATACCGTGACAGGTGAAATAACGCTGTTCTCGCCCTGTGAGATGAAAATTAATAGGTAACAGACAGTAAAACCTAAGAGCTTGCTACCTGCATCGCCTAGAAAAATAAAGGCACTTTTACGACCAAAAATACGGGTATTGAAGAGTAAAAATGCAATCAGAGCCGGAGTGAAAATCAGGAAGAAATTTATGCACAGGGAAGGCTGTTTTGCCAGGCCATAAATGGAAAACATTACTATTATGGAGCACATTGCTACTAATGATAAGCCGGCAGTCGCACCATCGATACCATCGCTCATATTAAATGCATTGATTCCGCCTACGAAGGCAAAGATTGTTACCAAGGGCGAAAAGATGCCTAATTGAATATCGCCTAAGCCAAACAGGTTTCCCATGTTTGTGATTTCTATGCCGCCCCAGTATATCATGATTATTGTCGCGATAATTTCTATACTCAAGCGCACCTTAAAGCTTAAATGCTGATAGTCATCAATGACACCACAAACGACGATCAGAGTCGCTGAGGCTATGTACCAGAAGTTTTCTATTTGTGTCCACGGTAGTAGTATCAGTAGAGTGAAATATATGCAGATACCACCAATAAGCGGTATTTCGCCCAAGTGTGTTTTTCTAGAACAAGGTTTGTCTGTCAATCCACAGCTTAATGCGATAGGGCAGAGCATTAGCACTAGAGCAATGCTTAGGAAAAATGATTGAAAACTAAGGGCTACCATGTGAGTCTGTGAATAAATAACAGTTAGAGGCGAATGTAGATCATTGAATTTATAGTTACTACGGCACCTGGATATAAATAATCGTTCAATATTTGGGCAGGATTTTTGTTTGTTATCGGTGCTGTGGCAATAGGCTCATCTGGCTACGTAACTATTGCTACAGTGCTGTTGACGGACAAAAAGACCAGCAAGGATGGATGATATTTGTTTCCAGCTACCTAAGTCTTAACGCCAGGCTTTTCTACAGGTTGATGTATAACTACTGAGAGCAACAGTTATTTAATTGATGTTAAATGTATTTTTCAAGAGCAAGTAAAAATTCGTTATGCTCTTTCTACATCAGGTTCAAGGGGCAGTTTTTTTGCCCCGAACCGCCTTAACGTCAGCCCTATGTTTGTTCGACTGACGCAGAGTCGCTGAAGGGCAGAAAAAAGAACCAAAGTGCACAATAAGACCGTAGAAGAACCTAAAAACCAATAGAAGTAGTGAATTCTTTAAGCTTGCTTAAGTCGCGTTGCTGCAAAACCAGCCAAGAAAAGCATAAGCAATATCATTGACCACTCAGATAGTGTGGGAACTGGAACTATTGGGCCGCCATAAGTTACCACAAGTTCAGCTTTTTCATAAACATAGTCTTCCTGGACAAGGTAAGGGTCTTCTGGGATATAATTTGGATCAAAGACTGTCGCAGCAGCAACAATCATATTCCATGCAGCGCTTGGAGAGAAGAGGTCCGGGTACATAGCTGAAACTTCTAAATCAAAACTAAGAGTACCCGATCCATTACTTAGTATCACGGAGCTTACGTCTACAGGATAATTAATACAGGGAGCGTTTGGTGCAGGGATTAAACTTGGGTTTTCTATTCCTGCATTAGTTGCGGTGGTCACTTGTATTGGAGTAGCAGGAGGCGAAGTAAAAAGATTCAGTTGTACGGGAAAGCTGGTGTCTGCAATGGAACCCGTTCCTGTTATATTTGCAACAATCGCGTCTTCCATTGGAGAATCAATGGCGCCAGCGAAATTGCTTGATAGATCGTCTGCTAAACAAACATTCAATATTGCCGATGCTACAGTGCCAGTCGTAGTGTAAGGAATCGAAATGTGAAGTGAGCTTGTAGCCGAGCCGGGATATAAGCTAGAATCAGGAGTGGATGAGCTATCACCATTTTCAGAAATTAAAGTAAGAGGCGAGGGAGGGAGGGGCTAGAAAGGTATCTGATGCTGCAAATACCTGATTTGTTATTCCCAGAGTACAGCATAAAGCTAATAATCGTAAATTCATTTTTTTCATTATTGATTCCATTATCAAGAGATGAGGTTTCGTGCCTAAAACACATGAATGTGTCACTATCATAAAGACTATTTTCTAGTACTAGTAACTTTATTATATTTTACATTAAATATTCTACTATAAGTATAGCAAAGTTTTTGAAAAATGTAACACTCTATCCTGGAATCAGGAAGAAAAAAGCCTGCGTTGTAAAACAGCGCAAGCTTTTGTAAGCTACTGCTAGGGTGCTGATTAGAAAGTAACAATCATATCCATAGCAAATTCGACCTGGCTATCGCCAGTATTATTTTTAAATACTTGCTCATCAGCCCAGTCTAAACGCAGTTCAGGACGTATTTTTAACCAGGGAAGTGGCGTGTAGTTAACACCGAAAGATGCTGCAAGGTAATTGGCGCCAACAGAATTGACACGCTGTGCACCGCCTTTATCGTTAAACCACTCTGCACGTAGCCCAACGCTAACTTTATCCATGATGTCATAGACGAAGTATTGGTTAATACCAAACCAGTTACCACCATTCTGAGCTACAGAATTTGCTTGAATTTGCGTACCAAAATCATGTTGAAATACATAATGAAAGCTATCTGTAAAATCATGGCTAGCAACGATGCTATACATGGTTCTATTGCTGGCTTCGGTATCGCTTGTGTCGCCAGAAATTAATTGCACAGTTACTGAAGATGCCTGGTCATTACTCGTCCAGCTAGTGCCACCAAGAAAGCTCCATGCCCCTGCATTTGAAGTCATATTATCCCAGCCCATAACCGCTCCACCATTGACTGACCAATTATCATCAAGGTCATAGTCAAGCAATACTCCTGTATGGGTGAATGGTTCGCCATATAACATTGTATAAGCATGAGAATAGAAGAAGTTATCTGGTGCCGTTACGACTTCATATCCAATAGTAGTGTAGAAATGTCCTAGTTTAGCAGTAACGCCATTGCCTAATGGTGCGTAAACTTCCATATACAATTGCGGCATGGCTATATTATAGTAGCCGCCATCTTGATTGACCCACCAGCTATCATCCCAGCCTGATGCCTGGGTGAATCTTGCATCAGTACCGTACATAAAGTCCATACGCATACCAACATCCCAGCTATCGCCTTTGGTGACTGCGCGTTCAACATAAAAGTTTAGCTGATTAAATAAAACTTCATTAACCCGGTCGTTGAATCCAATAGGTGAATTACCGAAAGCAGGATCGTTTGATCCTCCATTTGTATTGCCGGTAATACCCGCAGCAGCCCACATGCCCACTTCAAAGCCGGTGTCCTTCATAAAAGAAGTGTCATTGATTAGGCCAGTAAATAGCGAATCAGAGGTTAGCAGGTAATGATCATCAGCTGCCGAGGCCTGAAAACTGCTTAAGAGTATTGCGCTACTCAATAGTGAGCGCGTGAATAATTGTGTTTTGTTCATAAAATACCTAAATATATAATTAATGATAATTTAAATCAAAGTTCCAGCTATTTTAATTCCGAGAAATAAAATGACTATTTGCTTCCTGGAAACGCTTTCTGTACAACATAATAATGCTATGCATATTTTATACCAGAAAAGAGGGTGTTGTATATAGCAACAAAAGTTAATAAAAAACAACATAATGATTTTTTACGCGCTAAAGTAGTGCTTTTGTGCACCGTAGTAGTGCGTCTAATGGTGGTTTTTATGCTAAAAAACCTAGAAACAATAACTTAAATGTTGGCATATAGTGTGCTTATCTATTATTCGAACTTCTTAGAAAAACGGAGAAATAAATGAAATTAATTACCGCAATTGTAAAACCTTTCAAATTAGATGATGTGCGTGAAGCATTATCTGATATAGGTGTTTCAGGTGTAACAGTGACAGAAGTAAAGGGATTTGGTCGTCAAAAAGGGCATACTGAATTATATCGTGGCGCGGAGTATGTTGTAGATTTTTTACCCAAGGCGAAAATCGAAGCAGCTGTATCAGATGATTTAGTTGATCAGTCAATAGAAGCAATTGCTAATGCGGCCAATACTGGAAAGATTGGTGATGGAAAAATTTTTGTGACCAATTTAGAGCAGGTTATCAGAATCCGTACGGGTGAAACCGGTAACGAAGCAATATAAAAATATATAAAGAGAGGATATAAAGTGGATAAATTAACTGAACTGAGTTACGCATTAGATACGTTTTATTTTTTGATCAGTGGCGCTTTTGTTATGTGGATGGCAGCAGGGTTTTCCATGCTGGAAGCCGGACTGGTCAGAGCAAAAAATACCACCGAGATTTTAACCAAAAATGTCGCGTTATTTGCCATTGCATGCATCATGTATATGTTATGTGGTTATAATTTAATGTACCCGGCAGATGCGGTTAATAGTTTCTGGCCTGGGATAAGTTTTTTACTGGGTGAAGATCACTCGGCTACCGATGTTTTAGCAAGTGGTGGCGAGACTTATTACTCATCAATGGCGGACTTCTTTTTTCAGGTAGTCTTTGTGGCAACGGCGATGTCTATTGTTTCAGGTGCGGTAGCAGAGCGTATGAAATTGTGGGCTTTTCTAGCTTTTGCAGTGGTTATGACCGGTTTTATTTATCCGATTCAGGGCTACTGGAAATGGGGTGGTGGATTTCTTGATGAGATGGGCTTTCTGGATTTCGCTGGCTCAGGCGTAGTACATTTATGTGGTGCAACCGCAGCATTAGCCGGTGTTATTTTATTAGGCGCACGTGCAGGTAAATATGGCTCTAATGGTGAGATTCATCCCATTCCAGGCTGTAATATGCCATTAGCAACCCTGGGTATGTTTATCTTATGGATGGGCTGGTTTGGTTTCAACGGTGGTTCGGAACTTAAGATTTCTGATATAGGCGAAGCAAACGCGGTCGCTCTGATCTTTGTTAATACCAACGCGGCAGCAGCCGGTGGCGTAATTTCTGCATTATTTACGGCGCATCTTTTATTTGGTAAAGCCGATTTAACCATGACTTTAAACGGCGCTTTAGCGGGTCTGGTTGCAATTACCGCTGAGCCTTTAACGCCTACGCCACTGTTAGCGACTATTATTGGTGCTATCGCAGGTATTCTTGTGGTCTTTGCAGTGATTAGCCTGGATAAAATGAAAGTTGATGACCCAGTGGGTGCTATTTCGGTGCATGGCGTGGTTGGTATCTGGGGCTTACTGGCAGTCTGTCTGTCGAATGAAGAGGCTAGCCTGACGACACAATTAATAGGTATTGCTACTATTTTTTCTTTTGTCTTTATTGCTAGCATGATTACCTGGGCACTGATTAAATTAGTGATGGGGATACGCGTTAGTAGTGAAGAAGAATATCAAGGTGTAGATTATTCTGAGTGTGGCATGGAAGCGTATCCGGAATTTACTAACTCTGGTAAGTAATAGGGGTAAATAAGTTTAAGGTGGGCAGATTTTTTGCCCATTGAATTATTAATAATAAGAAAGGCTTCTGTAGGGCGGCGCTTTAGCCCGCTAATAGTTAAACTCGGCGGGCTAAAGCTCCGCCCTACATTTGTTAGTGCATATCTGGTTGGTGATCATGGTTGTTGAATTCTCTCTTCTCCCCCCAAGGAGTCATTGAGCGAAGCAAGCAATTGAGACCATCAAACTAAGAAAATATAGGGCGCAATATCCTGGATATTGCGCCCTTTTTTTATCTTAATAGCAGCAGCGGCTTTTTAGTATGTAGTAGCATTTTGATGGTGAAACTACCCAGTAACATTTCCCGTAATCGAGTATGGCTGAATGCGCCCATGATGGTTAAATCTATATCATGTTTTTCCTGATAAGCACACAACTCCAGCTCTGCTTTGCCGCTTAAAGAAGTGCTGATAAGTATTAGCTCATTGGCTGTTTTAAGCTTTGTTTGTGCTTGTTGTAGCAGGCTTTCTGCATTGGCTGCATTCTTGTTAACACACACTAAATGGCAGGTCAGTCCTTTATATAGCGGACTTTTTGCCACCATCTCTACTGCTTTATCAGCGGCTTCGCTACCATCGTAGGCAAGCATAATAGTTTCGGGTGTTTTAAATTCATCGTTAACCACAAGAATAGGGCGGTGTATGGCGCGCACCATCATTTCTAGATGAGAGCTTATTTTTTCTTGCTGCTGGTCATGGCCTTCACCACGGACACCCAGCACTAAAACACGAATAACATCTTCCAGGTCAATCAAGCTTTCGGTCACGCTACCATGACGTTGAGCAGTAATAGGCTCTGCGATACCCGCTTGCTGGACGCGCTCTTTAGCCGCGTGTAGTATAAGCTTGCCTTGTTGCATTAATAACTTACTGCGTTGCTGCTCTAGCTGGGTCAGGTCTTCAAGCAGGTGCTCCTGAGTGCCTAAGCCGATATTTCCGGTTAAATCAGAGGTGACTGGGGTTTCCTGATGTTCAATATTATGTAATAGTTTTAGTGGTGCATCAACACGCTGTGCTATCCAGGCAGAATAATCGCAAACGGCGCTGCTGATAGTTGAGCCATCAATACAGGCAAGTACAAGTTGTTGAGTGTGTTTTTGTTGATCATCATTATTCATCAGTGTCCTCCCATAACTTTTTCAATTTCTTCTGGATTATCATGCACGCCAAACCGATCCACAATAGTGGCGCTGGCGCTATTTAAGCCTATTAGTTCCACATCTGCACCCTCGCGGCGGAATTTGATAACGACTTTATCTAATGCATCTACCGCAGACAGGTCCCAGAAATGCGCATGTGTTAAGTCAATCACGACCTTATCCACGACTTCTTTAAAATCAAAGTTGCTGGTAAATTTGTCGGCCGAATTGAAGAAAACCTGGCCATGGATGATATAAGTACGGGTTTCATTATCAGCGCTTATTGCTGATTCTACATACATAAAATGCGCAATTTTATTGGCAAAGAATAATGAGGCGAGTAGCACACCGACAAAGACACCATAGGCCAGGTTGTGGGTCCAAACGACCACAATCACCGTCATGACCATAACCACATTGGCGGAAAACGGGTGAGATTTTAAGTTGATAATGGAGTCCCAGCTAAATGTACCAATGGATACCATAATCATGACTGCAACCAAGGCTGCCATAGGAATATAGGAGAGCCACTCATTTAAGAAAACTACCATAATTAGCAAAAATATGCCGGCAATTAAGGTTGATAAACGTCCGCGCCCTCCTGATTTAATATTAATAACCGATTGGCCAATCATTGCACAACCCGCCATGCCGCCTAAAAGTCCCGCGCCTATATTGGCGATTCCCTGTCCTTTGCACTCGCGGTTTTTATCACTGCTAGTGTCAGTTAAATCATCAATAATCGTTGCCGTCATTAAGGACTCTAACATGCCAACGACAGCTAATGCTGCGGAGTATGGAAAGATAATTTGCAATGTTTCGAAAGTTAACGGAACTTCTGGCCACAAAAAGATGGGCAGCGTATCGGGTAACTCGCCCATATCACCTACGGTACGAATATCCAGACCTAGATAAATTGCAACCCCTGTCAGGCCAACAATACAGACCAGAGGAGAGGGGATAGTTTTACCCACAAATGGCACGTAAGGGAATAAGTAAATAATGCCTAGCCCTGCAGCAGTCATGGCATAAACATGCCAGCTAACATCGGTTAATTCAGGCAGCTGGGCCATAAAGATTAGAATAGCCAGAGCATTTACAAAGCCAGTGACCACTGAGCGTGAGACAAAGCTCATCAGACTGCCAAGTTTTATATAGCCAGAAATAACTTGTAGTACGCCAGTTAATAGAGTGGCAGCTAACAAATATTGCAAACCGTAGTCTTTAACCAGGGTTACCATCAATAGTGCCATTGCACCCGTAGCTGCGCTAATCATCCCAGGTCTGCCACCAATAAAGGCGGTAATGACTGCGATGCAAAATGAAGCGTATAAACCTACCTTTGGGTCTACGCCGGCAATAATAGAAAAGGCAATGGCTTCAGGAATAAGGGCTAAGGCAACGACTGTACCGGCAAGCACATCACCACGTATATTGCCAAGCCAGTCTTGTTTTTTTGAAAGTAAGAGCATGTTTAACTTGTAAGGAGTTATAAGGATTTGTAACGATTGTGTATCCATACACTAAAAAATATAACCGGATATCATACCAACTACTGAGTGTCAGCATATATTTATTTTATAGTAGAGATAATCTGCAAAGGTCAAAATTGCTCTGGATAATACTTTGTCTGCAATGCATCATTATTATTGTGTAGAATGGGCATTCGTTTTTTTTAATATCAGGAAAGCTATTATGAAATTAATCACTGCGATTATAAAACCTTTTAAGCTAGACGATGTCCGTGGCGCATTATCAGAAATAGGTATTAGCGGGGTGACGGTTACCGAAGTTAAAGGATTTGGTCGTCAAAAAGGGCACACGGAGTTATATCGAGGTGCTGAATATGTGGTAGATTTTTTACCTAAAGTAAAAATGGAAATTGCTGTCATTGATGAGAATGTTGAGCAAGCCATAGAAACGATTGTTAAGGCTGCTAATACTGGAAAAATCGGTGATGGTAAGATTTTTGTGACGAATCTCGAGCAAGTAGTACGTATTCGTACCGGAGAAATGGGCGATGAGGCAGTTTAAACGATAGGGTATATAATGAATAATTTAGACAAAAAAAACTATAAAAAAACTATTTTATTAATAGCTATGATTTTGTTACCTGGTTTGGCAGTAGCTGATGAGCTAAATCAGGCAAATACGGCATGGGTTTTAACCTCCACTGTCTTAGTTTTATTTATGACATTGCCTGGTTTATCACTATTTTATGCAGGTTTGGTACGTAGCAAAAACGTCTTATCTGTATTAATGCAATGTTTTGCTATTACTTGCATGATATCCATTATGTGGTTAGTCGGTATGTACAGCCTGATTTTTACTGACGGCGGCGCTGTGCAGTCTTTTATAGGGGGTTTATCTAAGGCCTTTATTGCCGATATGGGTCCTGATAGCCTGACTGGTAATATACCTGAATCCGTATTTTTTATGTTTCAGATGACTTTTGCCATTATTACCCCGG
This sequence comes from Methyloprofundus sp., assembly GCF_965251085.1. Classification (NCBI taxonomy): domain Bacteria; kingdom Pseudomonadati; phylum Pseudomonadota; class Gammaproteobacteria; order Methylococcales; family Methylococcaceae; genus Methyloprofundus; species Methyloprofundus sp. The sequence goes on from NZ_OZ252594.1 coordinate 742,828, forward strand.
CTTTAATTGTGGGGGCATTTGCCGAAAGAATGAAGTTTTCCACTATGATGGTCTTTAGTGCTTGTTGGGCGCTATTTGTCTATGTACCTGTGTGTCACTGGGTCTGGGGTGGTGGCTGGTTAGCAGAAATGGGTGTTATGGATTTTGCCGGTGGAATTGTGATCCATATTACCGCAGGTATTTCTGCCTTGGTTGCTGCGTTAGTGCTGGGCAACAGAAAAGGTTTTCCGACTGTTGCAATGCCACCGCATAATATGCCGATGGTGGTTACTGGAGCAGGAATGTTATGGGTAGGCTGGTTTGGTTTTAACGCAGGTAGCGCTTTGACAGCCGATGGTTCTGCTGGGATGGCGATGTTAGTTACTCACATCAGTGCAGCAGCAGGATCATTAACCTGGATGGTGATGGAGTGGATACGTTTTGGTAAACCCAGTGTACTAGGTATTGTCACTGGAATGGTTGCTGGTTTAGGTACTATTACCCCTGCGTCTGGCTATGTAGGTCCTGTCGGAGCCTTGGCAATAGGTATAACAGCAGGTATAGTCTGTTTTTATGCAGTACAAATTATCAAGCGTCACTTTCATATAGATGATTCTCTGGATGTCTTTCCAGTGCATGGAGTTGGCGGCATAGTGGGCTCGATTTTAACCGGCGTGTTTGCCGCTGAAAGTATGGGCGGACTTGGGTTAGGTGGTGTGACTATATTACATCAGGTGGGTGTCCAGGCAGTCGCTGTATTGGCAACAGTTATCTGGAGTGTGGCTTGTACCTATGTTATTTTAAAAGTTCTAGATAGTTTAATGGGTCTACGTGTGTCAGAGGACGATGAAGTAGAAGGTCTCGATATTGTTTTACATGAAGAAACGGGCTACCATAATTTGTAGGATGAGAATTCAATAATACCCGAGTCTGACTTGTTACTGCCTACGCAGGGATGTTGTTTATTTTGACCCAGCCGTCGCACTAGAAAACAGTTGCGTAGCCTCACTACGCCTGCTTTCCTAGCACGCCAGTGATGTCAAAATCCTGCGTCATACTTTTGGATATTATTAAACCCTTGCTCCTAAGCAATAGTAGAGAAAGACTATTATTGAGTTGTGTGATGATTGCTTGCATGCCGAAAATGTTTTGTTATTAATGTTATACAGCGGAATTCTTAAATTATATGGATACTTCACAGTTAATTGAAAAATATCGTAAACCAGTCCTGATTGCGGTGGGCCTATTGTTGTTTTATACATTAGCTGGTTTTGTTTTGTTACCTAAGTTTATGCAAAGCAAACTGCCTGAATTAATAGAGACAGAAACGGGGCGTAAAGCATCACTTGAATTGGTTGAATTTAATCCTTTTTCTCTGGAATTAAGTCTGCAAGGCTTTGTCATGCAAGAGCAAGATTTACAGACTTTTGTATCATTTAAAGAATTTTTTACAAATGTTCAGGTCTGGTCGAGTATTAGACATATGACTTTGGTGTTAGAAGATTTAAAATTAGTAGATCCGTTTGTACGCATAGAAACATTAAAAGATGAGCAATATAATTTTAGTGATTTACTCAGCGGTGAGGCGGAGGAAGAGCAAACGCAAGAAGAGTCCGAGGGCATTTTCCCTATCATCATTAATAATATAGACCTTATTAATGGCGAATTGCAAGCGGTTGATGCATTAAAAAATGAACCGGTTCATAAGGTAGTCAAAAATATTACCTTGCATCTGGAAAATTTTACGACTCTGGTAGATAAAGGTGCAGAATTAGGCTTTTCCATGGCCCTAAATGGAGGAACCCGGTTAAATTGGAGTGGAAATTTCGGCGTTAACCCTATCCAGTCTCAAGGTGAAATTAATGTAGAAGGGCTAAAGTTTAATGATGTATGGAGCTTGTTTCTGCAAGATTTAGTGCACTTCAAATGGATAGCTGGAACCCAGGTCATAGGCTTTAAATATGACCTTTCCTATCCCGATGATGAGCTGATTTTTAAATTAACGGAAGGGAATTTAGTGACCGAGGGTCTGACATTTATCGGTGAGGAAAATACGCAGGAGTTTTTAACTATTCCTCGTTTATCGGTAGAAGGCCTAAGCCTAGACCTTAATAGACAAACCATTGATATCCAAAAAATTGAATCCACAGAGGTAGATTTACAATTCTGGTTTGAAGCTTCTGGTCAACTTAATTATCAGACAGTTTTTGCAACTGAAGCAGGTACAGAGCCGGAAAGCGGGCAACAAGCGCAACAGGAACAGGTGTTACCCTGGAATATTAATATTCAGGACATAGGATTGAATGGCACAAAAATCAATCTGTCAGACACGCGCAATGCAGAGGCTGTATTACTCAATATAGGAGCTTTGGATATAGCGCTTAAGAATTATCATTTAGTGACTGATAAAGAAGTACAGCTGACGGCAAACCAGGGTGTTATAAATCTGCAGAACCTGGTTTTATCGACTGAGAAAGATGCTGAGCTGGTAAAAATTCCTGGTATCAAAGCAAGTGAACTTGATATTAACTTGCAGGATAGAAAAATTAAAATTCAAGCGATTAATACAAGTGATGCGCTGATCAAATTATGGCTGGCAAAAAACGGCCAACTTAATTATCAAAATTTATTTACCCGGAATGCTGAGAAAACCACACAACAGCCTGTTGAATCTACAACAAGTGATGCGCAGGAAAAGCCGTGGTTAATAGAGCTGGGTGAATTTAAAATTGAAAATTATGCCCTACAGTTTAAAGACTATACCCTTGCAAAGCCTGCGGCTTTGAATTTAACGAATATGAATTTCACCTTGACTGAATATAGTAACCAGCAAGGGACGCGCTTACCGGTGACCTTTAATTCGCGTTTTAATCAGCATGGCATCATTAAAATATCAGGGCACTCAATTTTAGAGCCCTTTAAAACAGATCTAGATATAGCGATAAGCAAAGTAGGAATTGATAGTTTTGAGCCTTATATAAATCAAGGTGCGAAGCTGGATATTATTGGCGGTAATTTTAATACGCAGGGTAAGCTATCTATTGCTCAAGCTAAACAAGCGGACCTGAAATTACAATACAGAGGTCAAATTGATATTAAAGCGCTGCATACCCGCGATCAGATTTTAAACCAGGATTTTCTAAAATGGCAGAAATTAACCTTGGCAGGGATAGACTTTAATTTACAGCCGGGTAATTTAAAAATCAAAACGGTTAGTTTGGATCAGCCTTATGCCAGAGTGACTATCAAGGAAGATAAGACAACTAATATTAATGATGTGCTCGTAGACGATAAACCTACCAAGCAAAGCAAGGCTGCGAAAAAAGTTAATTCGTCCAAAAAAGCGGCAAGTCCTTTTGTTTATAAAATTGATAAAATTACTATTAAAAAAGGAGCATCAGATTTTTCTGACTACTCACTTATATTACCTTTTGTCGTACATTTAAATGATTTAAAAGGGCAAATAGATAGCATTTCATCAAACCAGAAAACTAAAACCAAAGTTGATCTAAAAGGTAAAGCTTTTGATTTATCGCCTGTTGCTATACAGGGTGATTTCAATTCCAGCCTAGATGATCTGGATATTGCCTTGCACTTTAAAAGCTTTCCTTTACCTTTCATCTCGCCTTATATGGTTGAATTTTCCGGTGATAAGATAGAAAAAGGTAAAATGTCGCTGGATTTAAGGTATCAGGTAACCGATAAGCAATTATCTGCGACTAATGAATTAGTCATCGATCAATTCGAGTTAGGTGAAAAGGTGGATAATCCAGATGCGGTTAAACTGCCTTTGCGTTTGGCGTCTGTGTTGCTAAAAGATAAAGACGGTAGGATCAGTATCAATATGCCGGTAAAAGGCAGTATGGATGATCCTGAGTTTAGTCTGGGGGGATTGATACTGGATGTTTTTATTAATCTACTAACTAAAGTGGCTGCATCTCCTTTTACGGCGATTGGTTCTTTTTTAAATAGTGATGCTGATTTTAGTGTAGTGACATTTGCCGAAGGTAATGCTGAAATCAATGCCGAGCAGGGTAAAAAATTAGATGAGTTAGCTACGGCTCTAGTGCAGAAAAAGGATCTAAGTCTTGAAGTAAAGGGAATGGCATATACCAATCAGGACTGGCCCGCGATGAACCAGGCTGCCTTAAGGGATAAGCTAAAAAAGATATACTCGGATGAATTAAAAAAAGCGGGTAAAACAAAACGGGCCGAATATATAGAATTATCTGAGGATGAATATCAGCGCTTGCTTGCTGATTTATATATCAAGACATTTCCTGAGTTGGCTGACCGTTCTATCTTTGGTACGCCTAGGTTAACTTATCCCGATATGGGCGAATTTTATACGGTTGCTAATAATATGTTAACCGCGATGATTGCCCCCGATGAAAATAAGCTGAATATTCTGGCATTGACACGAGCTAGAAATATTGCTAGATATATGGTCAAGAATGGTGGAGTCGAGCAGCCACGAATTTTTATACTCGATGGTAAAGTGGTGTCTGATGCTGAGAATAATCAGTTAAATACCGAGTTGGCATTAACAGTGCAGTAAGGAGCGAGAAGGAAGGCGTCACTACCTAATATAATAATTTGCGTAACGAATTCAGACAAGCTGAGTAGTTACAGCAAAATAAACGCTGTAGGATGGGCAAAGGGCTTCATCCGTGCCCATCAACGAAAACATGATGGGCACGTCGTACCTCCTTTGCCCATCTACAAAACGCTTGTTCTATCATGATATTTATTATCAAATACCTGCTTCTCTGGTGCCTAGCTGGAAATATACAATCTAATTTCGTAACTATCAGATAAGCTGAGTAGTTACTAATTTGCTATCTTATTACATTACAACTACGGGTTGGAGGTTGGCGCAGTTTACTATTGATTTGCCAGACCGTGCTTTTGTATACGATACAAGAGGGTATCTCGTGATAATCCCAGTAAACGTGCAGATTTAGCACGATTTCCATTCGTTCTTATGAGTGCCTGGTGGATAAGGTCGGCTTCCAGCTTATTGAGATTAATTCCGGCATCAGGCAAAGCAAAATCCTGGTTATCTGAGCTGGTCGTTTTAGTCGCAAAGAAGTCATGAGGAAAATTTTCAGCTTCTATGAGCTGACCAGATAAAAGTACTGACGTGCGTTCGCACAAATTTCGTAATTCGCGTACATTACCAGGCCAATCATAATTTTGCAGAATTTTAATGGCTTGTTTGCTAAATTTTGGGGCTGTTCTAGAATGTTGTTTAGAAAAAATCTCATTAAAGTGTTTCAGTAAATGTTCTATGTCTTCAATTCTTTCTTTTAACGCCGGTATTTCTAAAGGGATGACATTCAGTCGAAAGTACAAATCCTCCCTGAACCTTCCTGCATCAATCTGTTTTTGTAGATCGCTATTGGTCGCTGAAATAATGCGCACATCTACCATATAAGGAACTGTATCGCCAACGGCTAGACATTCACCATTTTCTAAAAAACGTAATAATTTTGCCTGAATGTTGATGGGTAGAGAGTTGATCTCATCAAGAAATAAAGTCCCGCCGTCTGCTGCCTGAAAGATTCCTTTTTTATCGGCAACTGCGCCGGTAAATGAGCCTTTTCTATGGCCAAATAATTCGGACTCTATAAGTGACTCGGGCAAAGCTGCGCAGTTTAAGGTGATAAAGGGCTTGTCAGCTCGATGACTGTCGTTTTGAATGGCTCCTGCCAGTATTTCTTTCCCTGTCCCTGTTCCGCCTTTGATCAGGACTGTGACGTCCGTTGCGGCGACCATACGTGCGCTACGTAGCACATTATCAAACACCGGGTTGTGGGTGATGATATTTTTAAAATGACTCATAAACTAATAATTGCGACCAGAACTAAGAGCATACCGATAACTTGTTTAGTTGTTTGCATACTAGACAAACGGGTAATAAATGAACTAACCATGCCTAACCCCATAACAGCAGGTAAGGTGCCTAATCCGAAGGTAAGCATGGAAAGCATACTGAGGGTGATGTCGCCGGTAGTGGCAGCCAGAGCGAGTGCTGTATAAACTAGTCCACAAGGAATCCAGCCCCAGACCATACCAAACAGAAAAGCCTGTTTTAAGGTGGTGACAGGAATTAGCTTGCGGCCATAAGGTTCGATAGTTTTCCAGAAATACGAACCGGTTTTTTCTATATAGGCAAAGCTTGGAAACCATCCTGCTATATAGAAACCAGCGCCGGTAATAATAAGTGCTGATATGATCTGTAAAAATCTATGGCCATGTTCCGCTCCTAAAGGCAGCGTGAGCACTGATTCAATCAAGCCTATAATTAATCCCGCCAACATATAACTGAATATACGCCCAAAATTATAGCTAAAAATAAAGGTGAGCATTTTTGATTTATCTTTGCGTATTTCTGGTTTTAAACTATAGGATAATGTGCCAATAATAGAGCCACACATAGACACGCAGTGCAGACTACTGAATAGGCCTATAAAAAAGGCAATAAAAACGGGTGAGCTTATTACTTGATTGAATTCCATAATCGCTATAATAACATAAGGCATTTAATGTAAGGTAGGTGCTATTATAATATAATTATTAATAAGTTATATGCCATATCAGCCGTGTTATATAGCATAGATAAATTATTATTTAATCGAATTTCACCAGACTCATCAAAATAACCGTTATATTTTATGATTTTTCTAGGTTTAAGGTATCTCTCAACGCAATGGAGTTAAAGCAAATGCAAAACAAGAAACGTATTTTAATTGTCGGTGGTGTAGCAGGAGGGGCTTCTTGCGCAGCACGATTGAGGCGTTTATGCGAAAGTTGTGAAATAGTGTTATTTGATAAAGGCGAACATGTTTCCTTTGCTAATTGCGGCTTGCCCTATTTTGTAGGGAATGTGATTAAGGAAGAAGAAAAATTATTGGTTGCTAAACCGCACGTATTTAATGACCGGTTTAATATCCAGGTGCATACCCAACATGAAGTAACCTCCATCGATAGAATTAATAAAACGATTAGCGTTACCAACCTGCTTGATGGAGTTGCGCGTACAGAATCCTACGATGCTCTGGTTTTAGCAACCGGGGCTAAGGCTATAAAGCCGCCATTGGTGGGCATAGACTCACCAAATATTTATAGCTTGCGCACCATCCCAGATAGTCGTAAATTAAAAGCCGCTGCTGCCAAAGCAAAACGTGCAGTTATTATAGGCGGCGGATTTATCGGCCTGGAAATGGCTGAGAATCTGGCGCATCTGGGATTGGATGTCACGATTATAGAAATGGCCACACAAGTCATGCCACCTCTGGATACAGATATGGCCAGTTATGTTAAACATTGTCTGGAAAATAACAATATTACACTGCAACTGGGTCAGGCAGTTGAATCTTTTAAACAGACAGAGAATGGACTGGAAGTTAATTATTCAAATGGTCATATTGAAACCGATATGGTTTTATTAGCCATAGGCGTACTCCCTGAATCATCATTAGCACAGCAGGCAGAATTACAACTTAGCGAGCGTGCTGCGATTCAGGTGAATGCGCAAATGCAGACCAGTGATGCATCAATCTGGGCAGTGGGAGATGTAGTAGAAGTTCAGGACCTGGTGACGCAACAGCGGTTTTCATTACCCCTGGCGGGACCGGCGAATCGGCAGGGGCGTATTTGTGCGGGAGCAATATTACAATCGTTTGATCCGAAATTAGAGCGAAACATGCGTTTTAAAGGGGTTTTGGGTACTGCTGTATGTCAGATATTCGATCATACAATCGCCATGACCGGGGCTAGCGAAAAAACTCTGCAACGCGCGGGTATCAGTGATTACCAAGCAATTTATTTGCATCCGGGAAATCATGTAGGCTATTTCCCTGGCGCACATCCTATTCATATTAAGTTAATCTATGCTAAAGCGGATGGCAAAATTCTTGGAGTACAGGCTTTTGGTCATGAAGGTGTGGCCAGACGTGTCGATGTAATTTCCATGGCCATGCAATTAAACGGCACAGTGTATGATCTGGAAGAAAGCGAGTTATGTTATGCACCGCAGTTTGGCGCTGCTAAAGACCCGATTAATATGGCTGGCATGATTGCCGGAAATAATTTGCGCGATGATTTGCCTTTGGCTGATTGGACGCAATTAAAGTCTAGTGATCAGCAGATCATTGATGTGCGCAGTCCTGCTGAATTTAGTACGAACCACATTGAAGGTGCAATCAATATTCCACTAGAAGAAATGCGCAAGCGTATAGGTGAGTTGAGTGCTGATAAAGAGGTCTGGCTGATTTGTGGTGTGGGTCAGCGTGCTTATTATGCTTATAGACTGTTATTTCAATCAGGGTATAAAGCCAGAATTCTTTCCGGAGGTATGCAAACCTATCAGGCAAAGTACCAGGTGTAATGGTTGTAAGTTTTAGAGGATCAGAACACCTGATCCCAGCCTAATAAAATCAAAAGCATAGCAATTCATCAAAGGTAATAAGGTGAGACTAAAATAGGTAGGATGCTGCTGAGGAACGAAGCGCATTATTCGCGATAGATGCGCTTCGTTCCTCAGCAGCATCCTACGAGCCGTAATAAGTATCCTATTGTTTTCAGAGAGATCAGGTTATCTGAGGTTAAGCGGACATTTTTTGAAAGTGTTATATTAATTTAATATCTTGCACTATAAATTCGCGTTCAACTTATTTTTCTAGATTAAACCAACTTTTTCAGAATAATCCTGAATTATTTCTGCACTCAACCAAAATCAATATGCAACATAAACTTGATCATTTACAGTTTGATAACCGTTTCGTCGATGAACTTCCCGCTGATAAAACCACCGGAGAACATCCTCGACAAGTAGAGGATGCCTGTTATTCTGCAGTGATACCTACTCCAGTATGCGGACCTCAATTAGTTGCATATTCGAAAGAAGTAGCGGCATTATTTGATTTATCCGAAGCTGAATGCCAGAGCGATTATTTCACTCAGGTTTTTTCTGGTAACCAGTTAACAATCGGCATGCAACCCTATGCCATGTGTTATGGCGGGCATCAGTTTGGGCACTGGGCTGGGCAACTGGGTGATGGCCGAGCGATTAATTTAGGCGAAGTGCGCAATCAAAAAGGTGAGCGCTGGGCTATGCAGTTAAAGGGTGCCGGGCTAACCCCATATTCACGTACAGCGGATGGATTGGCGGTTTTACGTTCTTCGGTACGTGAATTTTTATGTAGTGAAGCGATGTACCATTTAGGTGTGCCCACGACGCGCGCGTTGAGCCTGGTAACTACGGGCGAACAGGTGGTGCGGGATATGTTCTATAGTGGTAATCCACAATTGGAAAAAGGTGCGGTCGTTTGCCGGGTTGCGCCTTCTTTTATCCGTTTTGGTAGTTTTGAAATTCATGCCGCGCGGCAAAATGTTGCTTTATTACGTGAACTTGTTGATTACACCATCCGCACGGATTTTCCCCATCTGGGTGAACCCAGCGTAGCGACATATCAGAACTGGTTTAATGAAGTGTGTGCCAAGACAGCTGAAATGATAGTACATTGGCAACGCGTAGGCTTTGTGCATGGGGTGATGAATACCGACAATATGTCGATTCTAGGCTTAACCATCGATTATGGCCCTTATGGCTGGCTAGAGAATTATGATCCTGATTGGACGCCGAACACCACCGATAGGGAGCAGCGGCGTTACCGTTTTGGTAATCAGCCGCAGATTGCTGCATGGAATTTAAACCAGCTAGCAAATGCCATATACCCTTTGATAGAACAAGTTGAGCCACTACAAAATGCGCTCAATCTGTATAGCAAAAATTTTGTAGATTCTTACCAGAATATGCTCAATGAAAAGTTAGGCATACTGGTGTTTGAGCCAGAGACAGATAAAAAGCTTCAGGATGATCTATTAAAGATATTAGTGTTAACAGAAACCGATATGACAATTTTTTATCGGAAACTGGCGAATATTTCTACAGAAATAGCCTTAAGCGATGAGCAGTTAATCGCCGAATTGCTAGAAGCTTATTATAAGCCTGAGCAATTAAGCGCAGGGATTAAAACACAAATAATAAAGTGGTTACGCGAATATATTGCCAGAGTACAACAAGATAAAACGGATGATGTGCGTAGAAAGGAAGCAATGAACGCTATCAATCCTAAGTACGTGTTGAGAAATTATTTAGCCCAGTTAGCCATAGATAAAGCAGAGCAGGGCGATAATAGTATGGTGAATGAATTGCTGGAGGTACTACGCCATCCCTATGATGAACTACCTGAATACCAGACCTGGGCAGAAAAACGACCGGATTGGGCTCGAACTAAAGCGGGTTGTTCGATGTTGTCTTGTAGTTCTTGACAACTAAAATCTTGTTTTTACCATGAAGATAATGAAGGCCATGAAGAAGTGTGTTGATTGTGTATTTAAGGATTATTCCCTTCATGATCTTCTTGTCCTTCATGGTAAATAAAATGATGAGTAAATTATCAGGGCGAACAAATAATTAGAATGTCAGAAACTTATATGCAAACTGCTCAAGGACAATTTCAATTACAACGTTTCCCGTTGGAAAAAAACAATAAACTCCGAGCCTGGGATGCGGCGGATGAGTATTTACTATCTGATGTTGCACCCAAATTAGAGTTAGTTGAAAATCCGCGTGTGTTGATAATTAATGATAGTTTCGGTGCTTTAGCTGTTGCTTTACATTCGGTTCGACCGAGTTGCGTATCAGATTCATTTATCGCGCAGAAATCTACCATTGAAAATCTGACATTAAACGAGTTAGCTGAGGATTCGGTGCAACTATTTAACAGCTTGCAAATACCTGCCGGGAAATTCGATTTTATTCTGATTAAAGCACCGAAAACATTAGCGTATTTTGACGATCTATTGATCCGCTTACAGGATAGTTTTACATCGGATACCCAGCTTATAGTTGCAGGTATGGTCAAAAACTTATCCGCTTCGATCTGGCAAACAGTTGAACGACTGGTGGGTGAAACGGTACCCTCAAAAGCGGTTAAAAAAGCGCGCCTAATCTATGCACAAGCTGATCAACAGCGACCGGTTACAGAAAACCCCTATCCTGTAGAGTATCAACTGGAAAACACTGATTTTCAGATTAGCAATCATGCCAATGTTTTTTCGCATAAAAACCTGGATATAGGCACTCGCTTTTTTCTGCAGCATTTACCGGAAGGAAATCAATACCAGCAAGTAATCGATCTAGGCTGTGGAAATGGTGTGGTTGGACTGATTTTTGCAAATAATAATCCTGCTGCGCAGCTACATTTTATTGATGAATCATTTATGGCTGTGGCTTCGGCCCGGCAGAATTTCGAGTGTGCCTTTAACGGTCGTAAAGCGACATTTACAGCAACAGATGCATTAATCGACTTTGCGCCAGATTCAGTTGATCTCGTGTTATGCAACCCACCTTTCCACCAGCAAGCAGCGATAGGTAGCCATATTGCCATGCGCATGTTTCAACAGGCAAAACAGGTGCTGCGTTCAGGCGGTGAACTCTGGGTTATTGGCAACCGTCATCTGGGATACCAGTCAAGTTTGAAAAAGTATTTTTCTAAGGTCGAGCTTGTCGCATCCAATACGAAATTTATTATCGTTAAAGCTGCAAATTAAGAAAATGTTCTGTGCGCAGATTAAGCAAGCTCTGACGGGTAACTAGAATGCAGTGTATTAAAGTTCCAGCCTTAGTAGAAGAGAATATTAAAAAATCACGTTTTATAGGCTTAATTTACCCCTGTAGTGGTGAAGCAGATGCGGTCGCATATTTAAAGGCTTTACGATCGGAGCATGCATCTGCGAACCATATCGCATTTGCCTATCGTATTAAAACAGAGAAAGGTCTCGTTTGCCGTTTTCACGACGCAGGAGAACCATCAGGAACCGCCGGTAAACCCATATTTAAATACATAGAAGGGCATGATTTGATCAATGTTCTATGCGTAGTCGTACTGTTACTTTGGCGGGGTCAAATTAGGAGCAGGAGGCCTAACGCGCGCCTATGGAAATACAGCAAAGCAAGCCATTGAAGCTGCAGACGTTTTTGAATATATAGAACTAATCAAATTGACATTTGTCCTGGAATATAATCAGCTACAATTATTCGAATATACTTTGAAAAAATTCTCAGGAAAAATTATTAGCAAGAAATTTACCGAACACGTTAGGTTGATTGCACAGTTACCTGAAATTCAAAGTAATGAATTTTTGCAGATATTTCCAAGCGAGAAAATTAATAAAGAATAAAATCAAAGAGAGTGTTTGACATGCCTTTAACCTAGAAAAATCAGTTGAGCGTGAATTATAGTGCAAGATCAGAGCTCCTGATCTCGACATAAAGAAATCAAAAGCTTACCGTTTTCACAAGATAATTAGATGATACTAAAGTGGGTAGGTTGGTGCTGAGTATACGAAGCCCAACATGGTATTGCACAGTGATTGTTGGGCTTCGCAAGCTCAGCGCCAACCTACATATCAATCATTGGCATCTAGTTATTATCCTAGAGTTCAGGTGGTCTGAAGATATTGAATTAATATAATACTTTCAAACAATCTTAGATTCACCCGTAGGTTAATCGGGAGTTTATAATTATTTCTTTAGCAGCAATCTATAAAAATTACCGCGCCAAAAGGCGCGGCATTAATAACACTTAATTAATACGCGTTGCGATAATACCACCCGCAGTGGCTTTAACTGCGCAGAATTTAAATTCTGGAATCTTGGCGGAAGGATCTAATGCTTCATTGGTTATTAAATTGGCACTGGCTTCGTTATAACAGAAAGCCATAAATAGACTACCTTTCTGGATGCCTATATCGGCACGTGCATAAGCTGCAATTTTTCCGCGTCTGGATTCAATCGTAAGAATGTCACCGGCTTCGATACCTAGTTTTTGTATGTCTTCCGGATGAACCATAATCACCGGATCTGGCTCAATGGCATCTAGAGTTGGGGAGTGGCGAGTCATGCTACCAGTATGCCAATGTTCAAGTTGACGACCGGTGATAAAAATTAACGGATATTCTTCATCTGGCATTTCGTCCGCATGAATATACGATGCAGGCACAAACCGGCCTCTTCCTGATTCTGTTGGGAAGCCGTCAGTAAAAATAATCGGTTCACCTGGGTCGCCAACATTTTCCAGTGGGTAGGTTAATGAATCTTCCTTTTCTAATCTATCCCAGGTCATTCCGGCAATACTGCCCATCGCTTGACGCATTTCATTAAACACATCTTCCGGGCCTTGATAAGTCCAACCACAACCCAGGCGATTAGCGATTTCCTGTAGAATCCATAAGTCCTGTTTTGCATCGCCTGGTGGATTAACAGCCTGGCGACCCATTTGCACTCGTCGGTCAGTATTAGAGAAAGTCCCATCTTTTTCGTAGAAAGCAGAGGCTGGCAGAATAACATCAGCAAAGCCTGCAGTTTCAGTTAAGAAAATATCCTGAACAACTAAGTGCTCCAGATAAGCGAATGCTTCACGTACATGATTCTGATTAGGGTCTGACATGGCCGGGTTTTCACCTTCGACAAACATACCAAATATATTATCATCTAAAATCGCATGAATCATTTCCACGGTAGTTAAACCGGGTTGTGGGTCTAATTTGGTATCCCAGAGTTTTTCATATTTAGCTTGATTGGCAGGATCATTCACAGGCTCGTAATCCGGGTAAACCATAGGAATCAAACCTACATCAGATGCGCCCTGTACATTGTTTTGTCCCCTTAGTGGGTGCAAGCCTGTACCTGGTCTACCAATTTGACCGGTCATTAACGCTAGAGCAATTAAGCAGCGTGAATTATCGGTACCATGGATATGTTGTGAAATACCCATACCCCATAAAATCATCGAGCTTTTTGACGATGCATAGAGTCGTGCTACTTCACGCAAAGTATCGGCATCAATGCCACAAATAGGCGCTACTTTTTCTGGACTATATTCTTTTAAATGCGCCTGCATAAACTCAAAATCTTCGGTATACTTTTTGATGTATTCATCATTTTGCAAACCTTCATCAAGAATAACGTGCATAAGGCCGTTAAGTAGAGCGACATCAGTATCGGGTCGGAACTGTAGGACATGCGATGCATATTTTGCTATCGCCGTACGATTCGGATCGATCAAGATGATCTTGGTGCCGGTTTTGGTCGCATTTTTCATAAAGGTTGCGCCAACAGGGTGGTTTACTGTCGGGTTTGAGCCAATGATAATAACGACGTCAGCTAGTTTTACATCTTCAACCGGATTGGAAACCGCACCTGAGCCTAAACACTCTAATAAGGCAACAACAGAAGAAGCATGGCATAAGCGCGTACAGTGATCGACATTGTTTGACCCAAACCCGGTTCTAACCAGCTTCTGAAACAAATAAGCTTCTTCATTACTACCTTTGGCTGAACCTAAGCCGGCTAATGCTTTTTTGCCTTTCTCATCGCGAATCTTTTTCAGACCACCTGCTGCAAAGTCCAGTGCTTCATCCCAGCTCGCTTCACGGAATACCTTATCCAGATCGTTAGGATCTAATAGTTCCGCAGTTTTTGCGACACCTTCGCGTCTGATTAAAGGTTTGGTTAAACGTAGTGGGTTGTGAATATAGTTGAAACCGTAACGTCCCTTGACACACAGACGATATTTATTAGTATCGCCATCACGGCCTTCGGTGTACAGGATTTTGTCGTCCTTGACATGATACTTGATTAGGCAACCAACACCACAATAAGGACAGGTGGAGTTAACGGTTTTATCTGCTACTTGCAGACCGACATTATTCGCGGGCATTAACGCCCCGGTTGGACAGGCTTGTACACATTCACCACAAGCAACACAGCTACTGGCAGCCATAGGGTCGGCAATATCAAATACAATCTCGGCATGCGCTCCTCGGTTAGCGAAACCGATAACATCGTTCATTTGCTCTTCACGGCAAGCGCGTAAACAGCGTGTACACTGAATACAGGCATCCATATTTACCGCGATGGCAGGATGAGATAAATCCGCAGCAGGTTGAGCGCGTGACTCAAACCGGGGTTTACCGACCTGCAGTTTCTTAATCCACTGGTCTAATTCAGAGTTTATTGTATAAGGCGATTCACCTTGCTCAGGCATATCTGATTTAAGCAGTTCAAGCACCATTTTTTGTGATTTAACAGCACGTTCACTGCTGGTTTGCACATTCATGCCCGCTGCAGGGGAGCGGCAACAAGAAGGCGCTAAGGTTCTTTCACCTTCAATTTCAACGACGCAGGCGCGGCAGTTTCCATCAGGGCGTAGACCTTCCATGTAGCAAAGGTGGGGGATTTCTTTGTCATAACGTTTTGCAGTTTGCAGGATTGTTTCATCAGCAAAAGCAGAAACTTCTTCGCCATCAAGAGTGAAGTTGATCATGGGTTCGTTTAGTGTGTCTGGGTTAGCAGCCATAGTATTTATTCACCTGCATTTGGGTAATATTTATCGTCCAGAATCTGAGCGAGTGTCCAGGGACAAGAGCCCGGAAAAACCTGTTCTTCTATCGCCGTTTCTTGAGATACTTTGACGATAGACTTTGCGTAAGCTCTTTTCAGAATATCACCAAGTTGCGGTTTGAGACTCGGGTTTTCGTATAAGGTTTCTGAA
Organism: Methyloprofundus sp.; assembly: GCF_965251085.1. Lineage (NCBI taxonomy): Bacteria > Pseudomonadati > Pseudomonadota > Gammaproteobacteria > Methylococcales > Methylococcaceae > Methyloprofundus > Methyloprofundus sp. The sequence goes on from NZ_OZ252594.1 coordinate 758,433, forward strand.
AAATTGATACGCTGACCTTTAATGGTTAATTGCCAACTACGACCACGACGGATAGGTTGATATTGCCATTTAAGTAAGTGAACTAGCAAAACAGTTAACCGGCTATCTAATTCGCGTTTTTCAGACCGTCCCATGGTTTCGACTTCTTCTAGTAGGTTATCAATGTCCAGGTCAACAAGTTTACCTGCTTTCAGTAAAGCAGCCTGTTCTTGTGTCCAGCCATAAAAATCAGTGTCGTAATTATTCATCAGCGTACCTGATCATATTTCTTGTGGAAAGTACTTGATAGCACAACGTAATGGGTTAGGTGCAGCTTGACCCAAACCACAAATGGATGCGTCGACCATGACTGAAGATAACTCTTCGAGTAAATCTGTATCCCAGTTTTCCTGCTCCATCAGTACAGCGGCTTTTGCTGTCCCTACGCGGCAAGGTGTACATTGGCCGCAGGATTCTTCTTCAAAGAATTTCATAGCATTGATAGCGAGTTTTTTAGCACTGTCCTGATTGGAGAAGACCACAACTGCGGCCGAGCCGATAAAACAGCCATGCTCATTTAAAGTATCAAAATCCATCGGAATATCGGCCATAGATTCAGGTAATATTCCACCTGATGCACCACCGGGGAAATAACCGTAGAACTCATGGCCTTCCAACATACCACCACAGAACTCTTCAATAAGTTCACGCATAGTCGTACCGGCTGGCGCTAAATGCACACCAGGCTTGTTGATGCGCCCTGATATTGAAAATGAGCGTAAACCTTTGCGCTCATGTCGACCGTGGGAAGTAAACCATTCGGGGCCTTTTTCGATTATATCGCGTACCCAGTAAACCGACTCCATATTATGTTCCAGAGTAGGGCGACCGAATAAGCCAACTTCTGCAAGGAATGGTGGTCTTAAACGTGGCATCCCACGCTTACCTTCGATTGACTCAACCATGGCTGATTCTTCACCACAGATATAGGCACCCGCGCCGCGCCGCAAATGAATGGGCGGTAATCCCTTTGGCATGCTATTTTGTAAGTTGGCAATTTCTTGCGTCAGGATTTCACGACAACCTGCATATTCATCGCGTAGGTAAATATAAATTTCATCACAGCCTACACAAAGCGCGGCAATGAGCATTCCTTCCAGAAAACGGTGCGGGTCAGATTCCAGATAATGACGATCTTTAAAAGTCCCTGGCTCACCTTCGTCTATATTAACGGCCATTAAGCGTGGCCCAGCAAAACTGTTGACGATACGCCACTTTCTACCCGCAGGAAATCCAGCGCCGCCTAGGCCACGTAGACCTGAGTCTTCCATTTTTTTAATCACGCTTTCGTGATCGATAGAGCCGTCTAAAACGCCTTTCAGCGCTTGATAGCCTTGATCGGCTAGGTATTGCGGCATACTGATATAATCAGTAATCTCCGCTTTAATATCTTTATTATTGACTGCCGTGGTCACCCTTTCAGGTGTTGCATTATCGATGGCTTTTTGGCCAACGACAGCGACGGGGGCATGCTGACAACGACCGATGCAAGGGACTTTTTGTACTCTAACCTGCTCTGAATTTAAGCCATTAGCTAAAGCTTCGGTAAGTTCATTTGATCCTGCCATAGAGCAGGAGAGCGATTCGCAGACTCTAACCGTTAAAGCAGGTGGGGGTGTTTGACCTTCTTTGACAATATCAAAGTGATGGTAAAAAGAAGCGACTTCAAATACTTCAGCGGTGGATAGGTTCATTTCGTGTGCAAGTGCAACGAGATGCTTAGAGGATATGTGTTGATATTTATCCTGAATCTTATGCAAGTGCTCGATCAATAAATCGTGTTGGCGAGATTCATTCGCCAAGAGTGATTGAACTTGTTCTAATGCCGTAAGATCAACCGCATGACCTTTAGGGCCTTTGCGTTTTTTCTTGGTGATTTGATCCGGGCTTATGCTAATGACTGCCACTCGTGTTTCCCCCAATTCTATGCGTTATTTGAAGATAGCTATTTTATGCGCCAAAAATGTACTTTTCTATTAATCCGGCAAATTTAATCCACTTTAACAAAACTGTCATATTCTGTTCAAGTAATCTTTTCTTTAGATGTGTATCAAGATAAGTGATACTATCATTAAATTGCTAATTTGACTGCTTATTAATTCAGGAACGGATATTGAACCCCCAGCACTTATTAACCTTTGCCGTAGTCGCCAGACTAAAAAGTATCACCTTAACTGCGCAACATTTAAATATTGGACAACCAGCAGTTTCAGGCCAATTAAAATTATTGCAGACTTTTGTAGGTGAGCCATTATATGAACGCAAAGGCCATCAGATTAAATTAACAGCGGCAGGTGAGGGCTTGTTACGCTATGCTGATAAAATGGATAGCTGCTATAGCAAGGCTCTGGAGTATGTCCGTAGTCTGCAAAAAATAAGCACCGGTGTATTACGTATTGGTGCAACGATGACAATTGCCAGCTATTACCTGCCAAGATTCGTGGTTGAATTACAGACTAACTATGCAGGCGTGCAGGTCTTTATGAAAACGCTGGATACCGCAGGTACGCTGGATAATTTATATAGTCTTGATCTGGGCTTTATTGAAGGTTCATTACAAGGTGTCGAGTTACCCAGCAATTATCAGATTATCCCCTGGCAGAAAGATGAAGTCGTTCTGGTATTGCCAGAATATCATGTGTTAACCACGCAATATACGGACTTTGTCCCTTTAGAGGTGTTTACTCAGCACCAGGTGATTTGGCGCGAACAAAGTTCGGGTGGGCGGCAAGTTGTAGAGAATGCCTTAAAAGCTGCAGGTATCATTGCTCCGGTTAATATCGAAGTAACGGGTGTATCTGCGGTTAAAGAATCAGTAAGAGCAGGGCTAGGCATCGGTTTTTCTTCATCATTAGCTTTAAAGAATGAAACCAAGGGGCTGGTATCGCGCAGAATTGGACCGCAAGAGGGACTCACCTGGCAATTAAATATTATTGCACCTAAAACCTCCTTGCAGTCTCGAGCAACCAAAGCTTTTCTGAAATTATGCATGGAAGAAAGTTCGCTGTAATTTATTGCCTTTTTTATGGAGTACACGTGTGCGTTTAGTATTGCTAATCATTTTATCCTTGAGTACAGTTTCGGTTTGGGCTGCCTTTAATATTAAGCAAGTTGCTCTGGGTATCTATGTACATCAGGGGCTTATAGAATTACCCGATGTACATAATCACGATGCCATTGCCAATATAGGCTTTATTGTTGGCGAAAACTGTGTTGCTGTGATTGATAGCGGCGGTTCGCCTGCAGAAGGAGAGCAATTAAAACAGAGCATACATAAAATCACCTCAGTACCGATATGCTATGTGATTAATACTCATGTGCATCCAGATCATATCTTTGGCAATAGCGCTTTTAAAAACCTACCGAATATAAAATTTATTGGGCATAAAAAACTCGGCAGAGCCATGGCTGAACGTGGCCCTTTTTATATTGCACGTTCTAAAGAGCAGGTGGGTGTTAGCTTAACTAAAGACGATATTGTTGCCCCGACAATGACGGTTGAAAATGCACTTGAACTGGATTTAGGTGGACGTATCATCATATTGACAGCTCACCCGACTGCGCATACGGATAATGATTTAAGTGTACTGGATAAGGAAACCAATACTCTTTGGTTATCAGACTTATTTTTCATAGGTCACTTACCGGTATTAGACGGCAGTTTAAAAGGTTGGTTAGTAGAAATTAATAAATTAGAAAAACGCCAATTTGAGGTGGTTATACCAGGGCATGGCCCAATTGTGCGCGATTGGCCAGAGAGCATGCAGCCAGAAAAAAAATATCTACAATACTTGGCAACAGTGATTCGCAGTAAAATTAAGCAGGGTGTTTTTATGGAAGATGTGTTGCAAATTGTGAGTTACCCGGATAAACAGCAATGGCAGTTATTCGATGATTTCCATAAAAAAAATCTTAGTAGTGCTTATGCTGAACTAGAATGGGAAGATTAAAAGGGCGTAAGTTGCGTAAAAGTTTACGCTACCAGATAAATCTAAGGATTTTTTTATCGGCTATTTGTATTTTGTTACTAGGAGGTTCAGTTTCAATCTGGCAGGCACGCAATGCAATTAATGATGAAGTTGCCTCTTCGGTTAAGCTGGCTGTGCAGCTTATTGAATTAAGTTATGAAAATAATACGGCACGTAGTTTGAATAATAGAGCCTGGATTACCCAGTTAGGTTCCCTGAGTGCGCTGAATGCTATTCGGCATTTGAATATCCAGTTAAAAAAACGTTCAGGCAAAGTAGTTAATCTGGTAAAACAAAATTATCTGGATGAGCAACAGGAAATACCTCCGCGCTGGTTTATCAAATTAGTCGGTAGCTCGTATCCGCACACAGAATACCCGTTTATTAGCGCCGATGATCAGCAGATTATATTAACCATTCAGCCCAATCCACTGGATGAAATTACTGAAGTCTGGCGAGAAACCGTCGTTTACTTTATTTCTTTGCTGTTATTTACCTTGCTGGCATTTATTACGGTTAACCTTGCGTTTAATCGCTCGCTTAAATCGATAGAACAAATAGTTGGCGGATTAAAAGCCATAGAAAAAGGCAATTATCAATACCAGTTACCCGAATTTAATACCCTGGAATACGACAGTATTGCTAATGCGATTAATCATATGACAGCGGAATTAAGGCTCGCGCAACAGGAAAATAGTGCTTTAACAAAGCACCTGCTGGATATTCAAGATAAGGAGCGCCAGCACCTTGCGCAAGAATTACATGATGAATTAGGGCAATCGTTGACAGCCATCAAAGTCATGGCCGTGACAGCAGGGCATCCCAAGTCTGATACAGTGAAAATCACCCAATCGATAAGCGGAATCTGCGATCATTTGATACAAGTAGTACGCTCTATGATGTATCAACTGCATCCTTTGATATTGACAGAACTGGGCTTAAAAGCCGCATTAGATAATATGCTCAAGCAGTGGCAGGAGAGAAACCCGGATTTAAGCGTATCGCTCAAGTGCTCGGCTAGTATTGATACATTGCCGCAGGAAGTAACCATCCATATGTTTCGCGTGGTACAGGAATGCTTAACCAATATCGTACGTCATGCGGCAGCGCAGCATGTTTTAATCGAGCTTAATATTAAACATAAGCAAATTTATTTAGGGGTAAAGGATGACGGTCAAGGGTGTGATATGGAAAAAATTAAATCGGGGTTTGGCTTGCGCGGTATGCGTGAGCGAATAACGATGCTGGGGGGGGAGCTGAAAGTCAGCTCACAAAAACAACAAGGCATGACGATTATGGCAAGGATTCCACAATGAAGAAAATTAAAGTGATACTGGTTGATGATCATGCCGTTGTGCGTGCTGGATTTAGAATGCTTTTGGCAACCAATGATCAAGTTGAAGTCATTGCTGAGGCCGAACGTGGCGAAGAGGCGATGCAGCTATACAAAGCTAAGCAACCTGACATTATGGTAATGGATATTTCTATGCCAGGCATAGGCGGACTAGAAGCCATTCGGCGTATCTGTGCACGGGATAGTGATGCTAAAATTCTGGTTTTCAGTGTGCATAATGAGCAGGTTTTTATTAATCAGGCGATCAAGGCTGGCGCAAAAGGCTTTATTAGTAAAAATAGCGCAGCAGATATGTTGATTGATGCTATTCAGCATATTATAAAAGGCGGGACTTATATAGAAGAAGGCTTAACGCATGGCATGTCCGAGGGGAATAATGCGCCACCTGTCGATCATCAAACGATCATGGATACTTTGTCAAATCGGGAGTTTGATATCTTTTTATTACTGGCTAAAGGTAAAACCGCACATAAAATTTCCGAAGAATTGTGTCTGAGTTATAAAACCATTGCTAATTATAGTACCCAGATAAAGAAAAAATTAAACGTGGAAACAGTTGCAGAGCTGACCCATATTGCGTTATTGTCTGGCGTAGTTAATCATTAAATTCTTATATAAAGTGTGTTATGAAATTATCAAAAAACTGTTTATTTTTACTGGTGGCATTAGTTTTACCCAACCTAGCCTATGCTGCAAAAGATGAGACTACCTGGAATCAGGTATTAAAACAACAATTTTTTGCCGGTAAAACCATTCAGAAAGGCGATGCTATTATCCAGCTGACGACACCTAAACGTGCAGAAGATCCTGCCTTAGTGCCCATTAAAGTGACAGCTAGTCTGCTCCAGACTAAAGAAAAATACATTAAACGGATTTTATTATTGATTGATAAAAATCCAGTCCCTTTAGTTGGAGAATTTGAATTTACACCAGATAGCGGCAAGGCGGATATTGCCATGCGCGTACGTGTTAACACCTATAGCTATATTCGTGCGATTGCTGAAATGAATAATGGTGAATTGTATATGGTGAAAAAATTTGTCAAAGCCAGTGGGGGGTGTTCAGCACCGATAGGCGCAGATTATGATGCGGCCATGCAACGCCTGGGAAAAATGAAATTTAGACTGGATAAAAATATCCAGAATGGCAAACCTACGATGGCGCAGTTATTAATCAGCCATCCGAATGTGACGGGTATGCAAATGGATCAGGTAACGCGGTTTACCCGTAGGGCGCATTTTATCAAACAGATCAAAGTCACCTTTAATGATAAACCCATTCTGACAGCTAAGACAGATATAGCCATCAGTAGTGATCCTAACTTTCGGTTTTATTTTGTACCCTCAGAAAAAGGTGAGTTAAAGGCAGAATTTACCGATACTTCCTGTGAAAGCCCTGTGAGTCGTAGTGTTTGCCAGTCAGGTAAAACCTATACTAAAGCCTATACAGTTTCGCCTTGATTTAAGGCTATGTAGCCGTATGGAGCTTGCGGGACACGTGGCTTCCGTGTCCCGCGACCCCTCAAGAGCTTGTGCTAGAAAACGTGAGCAACTGATTTTTCTAGGTTAATGACTGGGAATTTAACCATTGACTTATTCTTGTGACAGGCTCTTGTATGGTTTTAGCCTCCAGTGGCATGTGGTTGGCGAAAACGCCGAGAACTGGAATATTAGGTAATAATTCGCTTAAGCGCCTGCTTACATAGTTCTTAGTGTTGATAAGTTCTGAGGGCTGAAGTTTGTTGTAGATCAAGGCGATATTTTTAATCCCCTGTTGCTGCATAAAACTAACTGCTAAAATTGTATCGTCAATAGCGGCTCCGATACCTGCTGTGCCAACAAACAACACAGGAGCTTCTAGTGAAAGTGCTATGTCCACATTGGATACGCCGACGATACTGCCTGTGCTCGGACCTCCTATTCCATCTACAATAACAATATCCTTGTTTTCGCTAATACGATCAATCTCCGCTAATATATCTTCCATCAGCAGAGCAGAGCTTTTAGTTAAACCATCAATAAAGTCTTTGCTAAAGCCTTTTTTAAACACCAGATTGCCAAGACCTTGATGACTAATACCTTTACGCTCGCAAAAAACGGTTACTGCTTGTTTGTCTGTGCATTGCGTCATAGGTTTGATATAGGCTAATTGCTCTGGCTGAAAACCATCAAGCAATAATTGTGCTAATAAGTATTCGCAGATAGTTGATTTACCTACCCCCGATGCTGAACCCATAATATAAATGTATTTTGTTTTCACAATAAGTTTATATAAATCTAGAAACCGCAGTTGAGCAGGGGTTTTGTGGGAAATCTGAGTGCGCAAGACAAGGCACAGCTAGCAAGCAATGGCGTAACCCTTGGCAATAGCTGTAACGCAGTATTTCGCGCTCAGATTTATTCACAAAACCGTGAAGCGGAGTCTGTTCACCCTGTAGGGGATAAGTTGTTACGGTCATTATGTCTTATATTCAAATGCTTAGAGTGTTTTTTAGCGTTCAACTGCGGTTTTTAGGATTAACCTTGCTGCTGCTCTTTATATTGCTTGAAAGACATGTCGGCATCAATAATATGCTCACCCCATTTCTGTGCAAAGCCTTGTATTTTATGTTGATTCCAGTGGCCATCATTGATTTTATGCTCTAAAGTAGTTAATTTTTTTAACATCTTATGGTGTTCTTTTATATGCTGTTTATTAGCATGATAATTCAGTTGTTTCATTTCCGTTTCTTCAGTCTGAAAATGCTCTTCAACATGCTGGTAGATAAGTTGAATATTTTTCAGTAAGTCCTTTTTATTATCAGCAGTTATCAGTGCTTCGGCCAAATCAAATAACCCTTTATGCTGGACATCCATTATTTCATCACCAATTTCGTAGAGTGCCTGCCAGCCAAAATCACTGGTACTTGCAAGGGCTGTTTTATTAGCTTGGTAATCTTTTTGCCGATGCAAAGCAATATTTTCGGGTGTCTTTTTATCACTGACTTTAAAAACAAAGTTCTTTCTCGCCTGGTGGTAGGCATCATTGCCATAAAAATTAGCGTACATTTGCTTCAATTCAAATTGCCGATATGACGCCAATGCTTTTTTGGCCTCGTCAAAACAACGCGTTGCAGATTTTTCTGCCAAGGTTTTTTGTAACAAGGCTTTATCTATAACATAGGTGCTGGCTAAATGTTTTATTTGCGCAGCAAAAATTGTATGACTTTTATCCAGTACTTTATCAACAAAACCAATATGCCATGCTTTTTTGGCACTGATAGGGAGCCTTTGCTTGTCGGTTAAGGTGTCGGCCATTTTCTCACCCACTCGTTTCGGTAATAAATACGTCCAATATTCAGACCCGTACAACTCCCCCATATTTTTATAGTGGGGATTTAAAATAACGCCTTCTCTGGCAAATGCCTTATCTGTCGCTAAAGCGAGTATCGCTCCACCAGCGCCTGCACTACCCGCAACAGCAGAAATGGTTACTTTATCTAGCGTGGTGATAATTTGCAGAATTAAATCATCAATGGCATTAATATTAAGCCATGACTCTTCAGCCGGATCATCAGCGACTTCTATATGATTAAGATGAATCCCATTAGACCAGCATTCTTCCCCTCCCATTAAGACAATGACATCAATATCTAAGGTAGTGACATGCTGATAAACAGAGAGTAACAATCCACATTGCTCAGTGCTCATACCGCCATTGTGAAACGCTGAATGTATATAAGCGACTCTGTTTTCCGTCTGATACCAGACTTCTTGACAGGGAAATTGCTGGCCTTCTTTGGTGTAATCAATGTCGATGTTTTTAACCGGTTTAGAAAATAAACGGTCTAACATTGAAGTTGAGCCTTTCGCAGGCGATAAATACTCTTCTAACACTAAAGCCGCAGGTAATTTAATCCCTTTTTCACCCGAGGCTAATTTGGGTTTTAAATGACCGATCCAGATAGCGCCATCAATCGTCGCTCGACACACGGCATGATTCGCCGTTGCAATAATGTCCCCGGCTTTTCCTTTTAAGTTTTCTTCTTTATGAGCATTGTATAAAAACACCGGCTGTCCATAAATTTCATCTAAAACACCTGGACTGCCATCAGCTGCATGAAGGTGTTTTAAGATCTCATCGGTTTTTTGTTTTTTCCAGTTAATAGCACGGTCTGTTTGCTTCATGGTGGGCTGTAGCTGGCCTTTCACTTTAGGGTTCTTGTAATTCAGTGCTCTAGGTTTAAAATCCGGCGCATCAAAATAGATTAGTGCTTCCCATAAACAATCCACAGCACCTTGGGTCACTTCACGATTAAACAAGCTGCTTTTGGTAGTATTGCGCATGGGAAAGGTTTTTGTTGCCCAAATATCGCCCATATCCATTTCTTCCTGAGCTTCCAGCAGGGTCACGCCCCATTCCGTCACGCCATTTTGAATCGCCCAATCCAGTGAAGACGCGCCTCTATCACCTTCTATTCCAGGGTGAACAATCAAACACTTATAATTTTCATATATTTCAGCTGGAATTTTCTGGGTTAGAAAAGGGCAGATAATTAAGTCCGGTTTAAATAAGCCTACACCTTCTAGAAGAACCGGAATATTGCTATGGTGTAATTCAATAGAAACGATATAACCGGCGTCATCTAGTTCAGTATAAAACCGCTGGGTTAGTCCGGAAAATGCGGATGAAAGTAATAAAATTCTCATGATACTTTGCCTCAATTCTAAATAGATTAAATAGCTTGAATCAACAAAGCCAAGTTTAAAAAGTTAGTAAACTTAGACCCTTCAAAAACCTTACTAAGGTGGATGTGATTAAAAGTGAAGTCAATATGAGTTGCATTATTGTAGAGCGGACTTGAGTCCGCTATATTTCAGTATGAATTGCGGACTGAAGTCCGCTCTACAACTTTGCCTATTACGATTACTTCACTTTTAATCACACCTTACTAAGGTAACCCGCACAAATAAACTACCCAATATGATAAGGATAGACCGAAAGTGTATGCACTCTCGTTCCCAAACTCTGTTTGGGAACGCATGAAAAGTAAGCTCTGCTTACTGAACCCTCTCACAGCAGAGCTGTTCGAACATGTATTCCCAAGCAGAGCTTAGGAACAAGCGTTGCAGTTACTTACCCTTTTTTTAGTGGGCAGGTTTATTTGCGTGTTACCTGACTGTCATTGCACATTATCGAGCCTATGGTTGCCAAATCGTTTACGGTAATTACTTGGATTTACGCTGAGTTGACGTAAGAATGCTCGCCGCATGTTTTCTGTATCTTTGAAGCCCGAACTATCTGCAATGTTTTCAATAGAAAACTTTGTCAATTCCAGCAAGTTCCTGGCAGCATCAATGCGCACCGTCTCCACGAACTTAGCCGGCGTTAAGCCCGTTTCAGAGAGAAATAGTCGAGAAAAATTCCGCGAACTCATCGCCATGCGTTCAGCGAGTATTTCGACCTTCAGATCCTCTTCTGGATTTTGTAAAATCCATGACTGTAATTCACGAAGATCACTCCGGCTTGATGCCTCTCGCGCAAGATAGCTACTGAACTGGGATTGTCCACCCGGTCGTTGAAGATATACAACCAGAAATTGTGCGACTGCTAATGCTAACTTCTGTCCCCAGTCTTCTTCCACCATCGCTAAGGCAAGATCAATACCTGAAGTAATGCCTCCGGAAGTGAGGATACTACCGTCCTTAATAAATATTCGATCAGGTTCGAGTTTCACTCTGGGATATTTCTCGCTGAACTCGTGGCAGTAGTTCCAGTGTGTTGTTGCTTTACAGCCGTCAAGTAGCCCACTTTCCGCTAATAGAAAAGCACCGGTGCAAACCGAAACTAGCCTGCGAAGATGGGGAACCATGTCTTTAACCAATTCTATAAGCATTGTGTTGGCTAAAACCATTTCTGGATCGCCACCTGGAATCAGTAAAGTATCGTAGTTTTTGTTTATTTGACTAAAACTTTGCTCAGCGATAATCTGCAAACCTGATAAGGTTGTCACTGGACCGGGTTGTTCCGCGAATATCGTGAGTGGATATGCAGCTTCTTGAATAATACCTTCTTTTTGTAAAATTATGTTGGCCCAGGTAAAAACTTCATGTGGACCTGTAAGTACCCATGCAAAATTAATTTAACCTTTTATGCAAACTCTACTTTGTAATTCTTTCCAATATTAGACAGCACCTTAAATAATTCTTCCTGAAGAGAGGCATAGGATTCATAAGCTGAAAAAGGAAGCCATTCGTATTTTATTTTACGCCATATAATCTCGATAATATTTAACTCGGGTGAGTATGGCGGTATACGGTAAATGGATAGGTTTTTTTCTTTCCACCTTTCAAGGTTTTCATTAAATTCATTACTCGTATGAGTCGATGCATTATCAATAATAAGAGTTGTTGGTTTTTTAATCTGTTTAGCAAATTCATCAATACAAGCCACAACAACCGAAGTGTTTACACTCCCTTCAAAAACAAAAGAATCAAACCTGCAATCTCTGTTAACAAAACCTAATACATTAAGACGCTTGCTGTTTGAGCTTGGTATTTCAATCGTCTCACCTGACTGTTGCCAAGCATAAGGAACACAGGGTTCTAGTGTAAACCCCGACTCATCAAAGTAGCACAAATCAAGTTCATTCTCTTTATGTTGTTGTATTAATTCTTTTATTTCATCGGTTGCCAAATCAAATTTATCTTGATTACGCTTTATCCTTAAGGATTTTCTAACTCGTTTCCAAACAAGATCAGCTTGTTTACAAATACGTTTTATAGTATCAATGCTAACTGAAATGCCTAGATCTTCTTCAAATTTTGCTAGTACTGATTTTAATGATCTAGGAGATTTTTCAACTCTCTGGACTAAGCTTATTTGTTGTTTTTCAGTTAAAATACCTCGCCGTCCTCTTCCCTGACAGTCAACCAATCCATCGATTCCATTCTTTTCCCAGTTAGAAAACCAAGTGGAAACAGTTTGGCGGCATACGTTATAAATAGAACAAATCATGGGAACAGAATGCTCTTTGAAACTTAATAAAATAGCATGAGCTCGACTTCTACTTAAATGAAGTGGATGGTTTTTATGCATCACATTTAAAGCAGTAATTTCTTCTGGGAGTAGGTGTTTTATATAGAGCACAAACATTTAGAGTCAGCAAAATAATTGTTTATTATGACACCTTTTTTCGTTAAATTAATTTTGCGTAAGTACTTAATATCTAGAACCTCTACCCCTGGAAATGCCACTATGCCTATGGGCCTTATCGAATAAGGTGTATTCATTGTCATATCCATTTTATAAAGATAAACTGAAACTTAACGAGAGATACATCCTTGTTGTGATGGTTTAATATCATCCTCCGCAAATGCTTATTGCGCAATGTCAATTTTCCCTCAATTTAAGCCAGAATCTAATTTGCCCCCATTATTTAACCTAGAAAAATCAGTTGAGCGCGTATTTATAGTGCAAGATATTGGTTTCACAGTGCTTTCAAAAAAATTTAGCTTCACCCATAGGTTAAGCGGACATTTTTTGGAAGTGCGGTGGAATCAAGAGCTTGTGCTAGAAAACGTGAGCAACTGATTTTTCTAGGTTTAAAGAGCATGAATAAAACCTTTTGTCCGAAAATGCGCTAAATATGTCATTGTGCTAATGCAAGGGTTGGCGTACATTTTATTCGCACACGTTATTTTTAGATAAAAACAGCAGAGCCGCCATTATTACGGGTGCAGAATTAAGTGTTACAAAATCGACTTAAGCAGAAGGAAGGGTAAGGCACCTGGAAATAAATAAGCGTCCAATACTTGGCTAGGGTTTTTGTTAGTCATTAGTGCTGTAGCAATAGGCGCAAGCTGGCTACGAAACTATTGCTACAGTGCTAATGGCGAACAAAAAGACCAGCAAAGTTGGATGATTGTTTGTTTCTAGGTGCCTAATTGTTAGCATTGGCTTGTCAGCGTAAGCTACTTTAATAATGAGGATATTATTATGACTACTTATAATAGAAAATTTGAATTATCAATTAAAGATATAGATTTGATTGAGCGTTCTATGCGTTTTCAAATCAGCCATTTAGCTCGTACAGAGACTTCTTCTAAGTCTAAGGAATCAGTAGAAAACCATAACAAAATAATTGAGTTGATGAATGTACTGGGTACGTTTCATAACCAAAAAATTTGGTATGGCCAGATTCATCATACAGGTACACCCTTAGGCTAATAGACAGGGAACTGGAAGTCGTTAATACAGCCTCTTATCAAGGAGGTTTCAACAGGGCTTTCTATAGCTGCTCATAGCCGCCTATTGTAACGATGTTTTCTAATATGCTGCTGATGATTGAAGTGGATAGCTGTCGTTTCGATGCTAAAGAATGGCGAGGAACTACAAGACAAAGCACAAAATTGGGGTTCGCGTGCTTCACCCTAGAAAATCAGTTGCTCACGTTTTCTAGCGCAAGCTCTTGATTCCACCGCACTTGCAAAAAATGTTCCCTTAAGCTAAAGGTGACGCTAAGATTTTTGAAACTGTTCTATTAATTCAATATCTTGCACTATAAATTCGCGCTCAACTGCTTTTTCCAGGTTCACTCATAACCGCCACAGTTGCTTATACTTCATGCGGTCGTGACTGTGGGTTTCTAGCAGCTGATTTTTTGCCGATAGCTACGTTGCTAGCTATGAGCAATTTCAGCGCCCCGTACCAAGTACGGGGCAGGCTTGCTATAGACAAGAATCAGCTCACTATACAATCGCATCCGCGATAGCGAATCAAGATGTCTGAGTATATCATTGGTTTTAAAACGTCAATTTTGATCGCTGAGATCAGTTGTGAAGCGATATAAAAAATCAGCTTTAGCTTGTCATTAAGAGCGGAATAACTCTGCACACAGGGCACTGAAAAGAACAGGCTGGGTGGAAATAAGCGGTAGCTCAATAAAGAGTATTTTTTTACTTTTTAGCCAAAAACCCTGTCAGGTAATAAATGTGTTTTTTGTGAGAAAATTAGCCTAGAGAAAAGAATAGAGGACAGGTGTTGATGGTGCTTTTTTAACAATGCCCCTGATTATTGAGAAGTTATCTCATTCATAGTTAACCTGTTGTTTTTAAAATAAATATTGGTTTTTAAAAGAAGCCTAGACTATATTGGTAAATGATAATATTATCTTAAATAAGATATCACTAATATTCTTATGCGTTCAAAACTAAGAAACTTCAGTTCTTGTTAATACTCTTTACTTTAATCAGGGACTGGGCTTGAAAAAAGTCTAAACAAGAAACCTTACCCAATTTTTTTCAGTTGAGTAGCATGTATTGAAGTTAATTATTAATTCGAAACACAAACTGGATATTTTTAGCGCTTCAAACTATGCTGTAAGTAACGAATATTTATTTCGACTTATCATCCTAGAAGAATCAGTTGCTCACGTTTTCTAGCACTATGAATTCGCGCTCAACTGATTTTTCTAGGATCATGAGAGTTGATACTTATTTATTAGGCACCTGGAAATAAATAATCGTCCAATATCTGGGCAGGATTTTTGTTTGTCATCGGTGCTGTAGCAATAGGTGCATAGCTGGCTACGTAATTATTGCTACAGGGCTGATGACGGAAAAAAAGACCAGCAAGGATGGATGATTATTTGTTTCCAGGTGCCTCAGTTATCGGAAAAGAAGGTTATCATGAAACAGACGCAATACCCTGAAGAGTGGCCTGATATCGATAGTGGATATTATAAGCGCTCGGTTATGTTATTTGGTGCGGTAAAAAAACTGCTCAGTGTTAATCTTGAATTGTTTGCCGATGAACAGACCCTGCAAGGTGATATTTTTCTGTTTAACCATTTTTCCCGTTTTGAAACCTTTATTCCGCAATTCCTGTTGTATGAAAAAACCGGCGCTTTTAGTTGTGCGATAGCTTCGGGTGAGTTTTTTGATGAAACCACTTTCTTATCCAATTATCTGAAAGAAGTCGGTGTTTTTCCCCATAATCATCCACGTTTATTTGCCATGTTAGCTGGGCAAATATTACGCGGCCGTAAAGTGATTATTTTTCCTGAAGGCGGTATGGTGAAAGATCGCCGCGTGATTGATAAAAAAGGACATTACAGCATTTATTCACGCATAGCAGGGAATAGGCGTAAACAACATACTGGGCCTGCTGTGCTAGGGCAAGGCGTAGAGGCTTTGAAAGCAGCGATTCGTTACGCTTTTAAAGAAAGGAATATGGATCGCTTGCAACACTGGCAAGATTTGCTTAAATTTGAAAATCTCGATGAATTGATGGCTTCAGCACTTAAGCCCACCTTAATAGTGCCTTCTAATATTACCTTTTACCCGATTCGAGCATCGGAAAACCTGTTATTTAAAAGCGTAGAGATGCTTTCTAAAGGCATGACTTTGCGCCAGTCTGAAGAATTATTAATAGAAAGTAATATTATGCTTAAAGATACGGATATGGATATACGTATGGGCAATCCCGTCGATCCCTGTTGTGTCTGGGGTAAGAACACACATTATATGATGGACAAGGTAGCGCCGCATATTCTTGAGCTGGATGATGTATTCAATATGCGAACGGCTCCTAAAAACTGGAAGGAGCGTGTGTTAGGGAGATGGAAAGAAATAATCATCCAGAACAACCAGGAGAAATGGTCAAAAACCATTTCTCCAACGATGGCATTCGGTCAACAAACTGATAATACGTCTTCATTGCTTTTTTACCTACCTTTACTCCTGTTTCATATATTTTTTCTGTTAATTTAACAATAGGTGCTTTGCCATTGTAGGTCATACTTTTGGCAAATTTTAAAGTTGTTTCAACTGTATCCATTATGTCGCCACTAATATGATTTTCATAGGCTCCCCATACTCGTTCAATTGGGTTATATTTACTATGATAAGGAGGGTAGTAGGCCAGTTTTATCTTTATGTTGCTTTTTTCAGCAAACTCCACAAGCCTTTTTATAAACTGAGTTCTGGAGCTACTGTTCTCCATACCATTGTCAGCGTTAATTGTCAGAATATCTACTCCATATTTTTCTTGAATTTCTGGCCAAATTTCTTCCAATCGGTCAACGATGAAATCACTGCTGGCATAGCCTGCTGTAAAGAAAAGGAAAAAATCATCATGTTCAGGCAGATAAAAACCAAAAGGAGTTAACTTTTCCTTAACATCTAAATCATGATCCTCTGCTTTTGTTAAAACCCGATTTCGTCCTCCCCGTGAAAAATTTCCTATATTCATTCTTGCTTTGGCATCAATTGATATACGAATCTCTTTTGGGTTGATATCTGCCATTCCATTGACTGAATGAACTTGTTCAAAAATTGCATCCGTTTCCTTGATTTTCTTATGAGGCTTTGTTTTTTGTACCTTTTTTGGATGGTAACTCAGGTCATTTAATTTTGTATTGATAGTTTTTGAGCAAGGTAATGTTTTTTCATCGTAATAATCAATCTCCAGTAAACGTTTTCTAACTTCTTTAGCCGTTAGCCGGGTATATAATCGACAGGAATTAAAAGAGGGATCCGTTTGACACTCCGGTTCAGCAATTTTTTTTATGTCATCAAGTAGATGAGGAAAATGCTCTTCACTTTTATTACGCCCTCTCGCTGAAAAATTATCTTCTATGGGCTGAGTTTCAAGTTCATATTGTCCTTTTCGGATAGTGCCTCTATTCCATCCTAGTTTTTCTTCAGCAATACTTGCACCACCTGAGCCTAGTAGCTCCACCGTTTCAGCCATGAATATACGACGTACCGAGCCTTTTAAACGATGGGCTGTATTTATAATCCAACCTATAATGCTATCTGTTAATATCAACAAGCTTATCTGCCTAGTGTGAGAATAAATTCAGAATTCATTATTATAAATTATTGAGACACAAGCTTACTTCGTTTGGATGATTATTTCTTTCCATCTCCCTTAGGTTATTATATTGTCAATAATGCCAAATGTGCGCGCAATCAGTATATGCAAAGAATTTATGCCAATGTAACCATAAATCTCAGTCATTTAGCTTCTACGCTCATTATGAGCCTGATCAGTGCCAATCGCCTACAGATTTCTAAACATCAATTTTATACTGTTCTGTATATAGCGATTAAAACTTTACAGAAAAAAACTGACATTTATTTACACCGTAGTTTATTAAATCCCTATGACTATGGTGACCTGATTTATGGGACTAATTCGCGTTTCGAACAGTTTATCTGTATTGCCAAAGAAACCGAATTGATTAGTGAAGAAGAGGGGTGTTATCACTTTTTACCTAAATTACTAGCCGATCATGATTTTGATCAGATTCGCCTGGAAAACCCTATTGCGGTGTATAACAACGAAGCGCAACCCCTACGTACTATTCGTACTCATGTTTTAGAGGCAGAGAGTAACTTTCATAAAATGGATCCCTGCCAGTTGGCTGCCTGGCATTTTGAAGATGAGCAACTCAACCTGACCTTTGAACAGCAACGTTTCACACCTAAAACCAGTGATGCCATAACTGAGCAACTGGAGTCAGTCACAGCAGATCCCGCCCCTTTCTTTATTCAGGCTAAAGAGCCGAACGGCTATGGTGTTTTATTAGTTCATGGCCTATTAGCTAGTCCGGCTGAAGTGCGTGACTATGGTCATTATCTTGCGCAGCAAGGATTTACTGTGCTGGGTATAAGGATTCAGGGCCACGGTACTTCACCCTACGCCTTACGTGAATTGAGTTATCAGCAATGGTATCAAAGCGTAGAAAAAGGATTTAGTATTCTTCAGGCGCATTGTTCAAAAATGTTTGTCATTGGCTTTTCTACGGGGGGTGCTTTAGGTTTGAAACTTGCAGCAGAAGCGCATAGTGAAATTCTGGGAGTCATCGCTGTATCGGTCCCTATTAAATTTGTGAACTTGAATTTTATGCTAGTTCCTCTGGTGCATAATACTAATACTTTTGTACGTTGGGTATCATCGTTTGAAGGCGTCAAACCGTTTATCGAAAACACACCTGAACACCCGGAAATTAATTATCACAATACCCCGGTCAGAGCTTTATACGAATTGCGCATGTTAATTCAAGATTTAGAAAAGCTTTTACCTGATATTAAAACCCCAACGTTACTTATTTATGCGGATGAGGATCCAGTTGTTGCTATTCAAAGCGCCGACACAGTGTATGAAAAACTTGGCGCAAGCGATAAGAAATTACATATCATCAATGCCGATCGGCATGGCATATTAATGGAGAATAGCGCCAACATATGGAGCTTGATAGATGGATTTTTACAGCGCCACCTTCTGCAACAAGCAGATATACAAGTACAAACCATACCAATACAGGAGATAGTCACATGAAAAACGTGGTAATAGCAGCCTATGCAAGATCGCCGTTCACACCTGCAAATAAAGGTGCATTAATGACTGTTAGAGCAGATGCTATGACAGCTCAAGTGGTTAAGGCCTTAATTGCAAAATCGGGCATAGATGCAAATGATATTGAAGACCTCATTCTGGGCTGCGCTTTTCCTGAAGGTGAGCAAGGCATGAATATGGCACGACTGATCATTTACCTGGCTGAGCTACCTATTGGCATAGCTGGGGTAACTATCAATCGTTTTTGTGGCTCATCCATGCAGGCAATTCATTTCGCTGCGGGTGCTATTCAAATGAATGCAGGTGAAGCCTTCGTGTGCGCAGGTGTGGAGTCGATGAGTCGCGTACCTATGGGAGGGTTCAATTATTTACCAAACCCAGAACTGTATCAAAGCTACCCACAAGCCTATATTAATATGGGGGAAACAGCTGAAAATCTGGCAAAAAAATATCAGATTTCACGCGTAGATCAGGAAGCTTTTGCTCTCTTGAGTCAGCAAAAAGCATATATGGCGCAACAACAAGGATTGTTTGCTGATGAGATTGTACCCATCGTATCGCATCGTGGTGAGCAAATTAATCAGGACACTTGTTTACGTCCCGATTCCAGTGCAGCAGGAATGGCAGAACTTCAACCTGCATTTTCGCAACAGGGCAGTGTTACCGCTGCGACCTCTTCACCATTGACAGATGGTGCAGCTGCAGTGCTGGTATGTAGTGAAGATTATGCGAATGCTCATGGGCTAGCGAAATTAGCGCGTATTAAGTCGATAGCCGTTTCTGCTTGTCTGCCTGAAATTATGGGCATAGGTCCAGTTTCGGCCACTCAAAAAGCATTGCAGCGGGCAAATTTATCTTTAGCCGATATGGATATCGTTGAACTGAATGAGGCTTTTTCTGCTCAAAGTCTAGCGGTATTGCAGGATTTACCTATCGCTGCAGAAAAGCTAAATATCGATGGGGGTGCAATTGCCCTAGGTCACCCTTTAGGTGCAACAGGTGCCAGAATTACCGGTAAGGCTGCAAGTTTATTACAGCGGGAAAATAAACGCTACGCGCTGGCAACTCAATGTATAGGAGGGGGTCAAGGCATTGCTACAATATTGGAGGCAGTGTCATGAAGATTGAAAAAGTAGCTGTTATCGGAGCAGGGGTGATGGGAAGTGGGATTGCTGCACATATCGCAAATGCTGGTATTCCTGTGTATCTGCTGGATATAGTGGCAAAAGGTGATCATTCACGTAATGCCATAGCACAGGGGGCCATAGCAAAAATGTTAAAAACTCAGCCTGCTCCTTTTATGCATCCTAAAAATGCACGATTAATCACTGCGGGCAATATAGAGGATGATTTACAGCAGTTATCTGAGGTTGACTGGGTGATTGAAGCTGTCATCGAAAACCCGCAGATCAAACAGGACCTGTATAAAAAACTGGATAGTATCTGTGGGCCTAATACGCTGATTTCATCAAATACTTCAACCTTACCTTTGAATATCTTAACCGCCAGCCAGTCAGATAGCTTTAAGCGGCGCTTTATGATTACGCATTTTTTTAATCCCCCGCGTTATATGCGTTTACTGGAGTTAGTAGCAGGAGCAGACCTGGATCAGGGCTTATTTAAAGCAGTGAGTGATTTTGCCGATGTTAACTTAGGTAAAGGCAATGTACTCTGTAAAGATACGCCAGGGTTCATCGCTAATCGGGTTGGTACCTTCTGGATGCAGACAGCGGTATTGGAAGCCATTGAGCTTGAGTTAAGTGTCGAGCAGTGTGATGCTGCATTAAGCCTGTTTGGTATTCCTAAAACAGGTATATTTGGTCTGCTGGACCTTATCGGACTAGACTTAATGCCGCATGTGTTGAATAACTTTAAACAGGTATTAAATCCGCATGACCGTTTACACGCGATTACCGAAGTACCGCAAATTCTGCAAACCATGATTGCAGGGGGCTATATCGGGCGTAAAGGGAAAGGCGGTTTTTATCGTCTAAAAATTGAAGGCGGTAAAAAAATAAAACAGTCGATCGATTTACAGCAGGGTGATTATCACTTGAGCAAACGCTTTAAAATAGAAGGGGTATCGCGTAAAGCTGCGGGTTTACGTCACTACTTAGAAGCTGATGAAAAACTCAGTCTATATGCCTGGCGGGTATGGTCGCAAACTTTGAGTTATGCAGCAGAATTAATTCCTGAAATTGCCGATGATATTGAAGCTGTAGATAGTGCCATGCGGCTAGGGTATAACTGGCGTTATGGGCCGTTTGAACTTTTAGATCGCTTAGGTGTCGAATGGTTTATGCAAAAAATCCAGGCAGAGAAAAGCAGTCTACCTAGCCTTATTGCTAATGGAAAAAGCTTATACCGTACCGAATCAGGTATTCCACAATACCAGGATATATCGGGTAGTTATCAGCCTATACAAAGGGCAGCCGGTGTATTATTACTTAGCGATATTAAATTAAAAAAATCGGCGCTTCTGGAAAATGCATCAGCTAGCCTGTGGGATATTGGCGATGGTATTGTTTGCCTGGAATTTCATAGCAAAATGAATACTCAGGACCCTGATAGCATGAGCTTGATTCAGCAAAGTATCGCTAAAATATCGGCTGAATATAAAGGATTGGTTATTTATAATGAAGGTGAGCATTTTTCAGCAGGCGCAAATTTAACCCTATTAGCTCCGGCCATTCTTGGTGGTGATTGGGATACAGTCAAGTCCATAGTGAAGCTAGGGCAAAATACCTTTTTAGCCTTGAAATATGCTCCATTCCCAGTGGTTGCAGCACCTTCAGGACTGGCATTAGGCGGCGGCTGTGAAATTCTGTTGCACTGCGATGCTATACAGGCACATGCCGAGTTATATATGGGGCTGGTGGAAGTAGGAGTGGGGCTGGTTCCTGCCTGGGGAGGCTGTAAGGAATTATTAGGCCGCTGGCTAAACCTTCCCAAACGTCCCGGAGGCCCTATGCCGCCGATTGCACAAACTTTTGAAACCATAGGGCTAGCTAAAGTGTCCAAATCGGCTCAGGAGGCTAAAGAATTATTATTTATGGCTCACTCAGACGGTATTAGTATGAATAAATCTCGCCTGCTGGCGGATGCTAAGGCCCGCGCATTAGCGATGGTGAACGATTATCAGGTACCTGAACAGCCGGTTTATCCCCTCCCTGGTAAAAGTGCCTGGTCTGCTCTTGCTATTGCAATAGATGGACTGCATCAGTCAGGTAAAGCTTCGTTCTATGATGTGCAAATAGCGCAACAATTAGCAACTGTTTTAAGTGGTGGTGATACAGACGTTACGCAGCCTCTGACTGAGCAGAATATGCTGGATCTGGAGCTTGCAAGCTTTATCCATCTTGTGCAACAACCTGGAACCCTGGCAAGACTTGAGCATATGCTAAAAACCGGAAAACCGCTTAGAAATTAATTCATTTAAAACTAGGGGAGTAGGCTTTAGCCTACATAAGGCACTGTTATTTTTGCTATGAAAATAGTTGAAGATTTTTACCAAATCTACTGAAAAATGCTCTAAATGATATTATGCTTTGTGTAGGCTAAAGCCTGCTCCCCACAGAATAAGAATATATCTATTAAAGGCAGAAATAGTTAAGAAAAAAAGCAGAAAACCTAAAACTCAGGAGCAACTATGTCAGAATTTATTTTGTTTTTTATAATCGTGATGATTAGCGTAGGTTTTGCACCGATACGTCGCAACCTGCTGACACGCCCATTATTTAATAAAATGCGCAAGTCTCTACCTAGCATGTCGCAAACTGAGCGTGAGGCATTAGAAGCTGGAGATACCTGGTGGGATGCTGAATTATTTACCGGTAAACCCGACTGGCAAAAACTACAGGATTTACCTGCAGCGAGTTTAAGTCAAACTGAGCAAGATTTTATCGAGGGTCCGGTAGAAGAGTTGTGTGCCATGTTGGATGATTGGGATATTACGTATAAGCGTCGTGATCTGCCCCCTGAAGTTTGGGACTTTATTAAACAGAATAAGTTCTGCGGCATCATTATCCCCAAACAATATGGTGGTCTGGAGTTTGGCGATTATGCGCATTCCCAGATAGTCATGAAAATTTCAAGTCGCAGTGCTTCGGCAGCAGTGACGGTTATGGTGCCTAATTCCTTAGGGCCGGCGAAATTGTTACTAGCGTATGGTAGTGAACAACAGAAAAACCATTATCTACCTCGATTAGCTGTGGGGACAGAAATACCTGCATTTGCATTAACTGGGCCTCAGGCCGGAAGTGATGCAGGGGCAATGCCGGATACAGGCATACTTTGTCATGCTGAATTTGCAGGCAAGGAACAATTAGGTATCCGTTTGAATTGGGAAAAAAGATATATCACTCTGGGGCCAGTAGCAACTGTATTAGGCTTAGCTTTTAAATTATACGATCCGGAACATTTATTAGGTGATCAAGAAGAACTAGGGATCACAGTCGCCTTGATTCCAACAGGCACAGCGGGTGTATCCATCGGCAAGCGTCATTTTCCACTGGATTCAGCTTTCCAGAA
Organism: Methyloprofundus sp.; assembly: GCF_965251085.1. Lineage (NCBI taxonomy): Bacteria > Pseudomonadati > Pseudomonadota > Gammaproteobacteria > Methylococcales > Methylococcaceae > Methyloprofundus > Methyloprofundus sp. The sequence goes on from NZ_OZ252594.1 coordinate 781,668, forward strand.
TGGCCCAAACTGGGGTAAAGACGTATTCATCCCTATAGATTGGATTATTGGTGGCGCTGATCAGGTGGGGCAAGGCTGGAAAATGCTGATGGAATGCCTATCGACTGGGCGAGCAATCTCATTACCTGCACTGAGTGTAGGTGCCGCAAAATTTGTGTGTCGCAATAGCGGTGCCTATGCGCGTGTGCGTACCCAGTTTAATTTACCTATCGGTGCTTTTGAAGGCATAGAAGAAGTACTGGCGCGTATGGCGGGTACGACTTATTTAATGGATGCAGCCCGCGAAGTCACTTGTGCGGCATTGGATGAAGGGCATAAGCCATCGGTTATTTCGGCTATTATTAAATATCAGTTAACTGAAGGAATGCGCCGGGTTATCAATGATGGTATGGATATACAGGGAGGTTCGGGTATTTGTTTAGGGCCGTCAAACTATATCGGTCGGCTGTATCAAACAATCCCCGTGGGTATTACTGTTGAAGGGGCAAATATACTAACACGCACAATGATGATTTTTGGTCAGGGTGCGGTGCGGTGTCACCCCTTTATTCAAAGCGAAATGGCTGCATTGAACGAAGTCGACAAGCACAAAGCCTTAAAGGATTTCGACGCTGTATTAATCAAACATATCGGTTTCTTTATGACTAATTTCGGGCGCGGCTTTTGGTTTGGGCTGAGCAATGCGCGATTTAGCGCGACACCTGGAGATGAAAATACACGACGCTATTATCAACAACTAGCTCGAATGAGCACCAGTTTTGCTCTGACCGCAGATTTTGCACTGCTAACGCTAGGGGGCAGTTTAAAGCGTAAAGAGAGAATTTCAGGCCGTTTTGCTGACGTGCTAAGTCACTTATATTTATGTTCCTGCGCGCTTAAGCACTTTGCTGATCAAGGTTCGCAAACAGATGATTTAGCTCTGCTGAATTGGGCTTGCCAATATAGCCTATACCATGCGCAGCAATCTTTACTTGCAGTATTCAGCTTATTACCTATGCGTACTTCAGCACTGTTAATACGCACGGTTTTATTTCCATTGGGGAAGCCTTTTGCACCTCCACAAGATGCACTAGTTGGGCAACTTGCTCAGCAGCTATTAAATGATAGTCCGGTTCGAGATCGTTTGACTGCAGGCATTTATATCAATGACAATCCGAAGGATGCTACCGGCAGGATTGAGATCGCGTTTAAAGCGGTATTATTAGCAGCACCTGTAGAAGCCAAATTACATGCGGCTGTGAAACAAGGGCAGTTAGAAAAAGGTTATAGTGAATCTATTTTTAAGAGTGCGTTGGATAAAAATATAATCACCCAGGCTGAAGTGGATATATTAACGGCTGCCGACGAAGCTAGGTCAGAAGCAATTAGGGTAGATTATTTCGATGCTGAAGAACTAACCGGCGGAGTTTCTAAAAATTAGATTAGGGAGCGAATTACTTATAAAAAAACCTAGCGTAAATACGACGCGGTAATGCTAGAATAATAACCTGAATATTTGAAAGGTATATTGACTGGTTTTTGCTCATTATTTCAAGTTGCCTAAGTTATTTCGTGAGCATTCCTAAACGTCCTTGCTATACTTCGCGCGGTCACGGATGCGCTTGTATAGTGAGCTGGTTTTTGTCGATAGCAAGAGGCTGAAACTGGCGTATAGCTAGCTACGTAACGGTTTCAGCAACGTAGCTAGCGGTAAAAACTCAGCCGCTAGAAATTCGCATCCGTGACCGCGCGAAGTATCTCTCAGCATGCGTACCTATCGATTAATTCAATACTTCGTTATACATCACGATTTTCTACTTGTCTCTCCTAAAAACTGACTAACTAATGAGTAAACAGAATATATATGTCACCGGTGCTGAGCAGGGCAGTGGTAAATCTATCATTATGCTGGCTATGATGGATATGCTATTGGGTTATTCAGGTAAAGTCGGATTTTTTCGGCCTATTATCTGCACCAGTGAAGAAAAAGATGAGCAAATACAATTAATCAGACAAAGATACCATATTAATACGCCTTATGAGTCTATGTATGGCTGCCAAATCGAAGAGGCTCGAGACTTAATTAACCGTGATAAATACAATGAATTACTGCAGCGAATTATAAGTAAATATCGCATGCTTGCCGCGCAATGTGATTATGTTTTATGTGTGGGGCCTGACTATATGGGCAATGATTCAATTTTTGAATTTGATTTTAATGCAGAGGTTGCTAATAATCTGGGCTGCCTGATTATGCCAGTAGTGCAAGGACATGGACGTAATAATTCTCAGATTATTGATGCGGTTAACCGGCTAAAACATGCACTGATAGAATTTGATTGTGATTTACTCGCCACTGTTATTAATGGCGTCTATGCCCAGCAAGTGGAAGAGTTACGTAAACGTTTTAGTCATCAGCCTGAGTGTACTTTTCCCATCTACATCGTTCCTAGTGAACCCTCACTGAATATGCTGAGTATGGGGAATATTTCCCGCCAGTTAAATGCCAGGATTTTATCTGGAGATCAGCAAACGCTGAATAGACCAGTCAAGCACTTTAAAATTGCGGCCATGCAGGTGCCCGCTTTTTTAGAACATCTTGAAAAAGGTGACTTAATTATTACACCTAGTGATCGAGCCGATATCATTCTTGCTTGTTTAATGTCTTATCCTTCAACAAATTATCCGCAAATTTCTGGTCTATTACTGACCGGAAAGCAACAGACGGATGATCAGGTAATATCCTTAATAGCAGGATTGGGTGATACGCCGTTTTCGGTATTATCAGTTGATCTGGACACGTTAACTACGGCAATGCAGATAAAGGAAGTCAGGGCAAAAATATACCCGCAGGATGAACGAAAAATAGCTTTGGCGTTGGGACTGGTGGAAAGGAATTTAAATTATGATGAGTTAAGTCAGCGGCTTACAAGAAAGCATTCCGAACGAGTCACCCCCTTAATGTTTGAATACGAGCAAATTCAGCGTGCTAAAGCAAATATCCAGCATATTGTGTTAGCCGAGGGAAATGAAGAACGAATATTACGCGCAGCAGAAATTTTATTATTAAGGAATATTGTAAAAATCACAATTTTAGGTAATATTAGCGAAATTCAACAGAAAATTACTGCATTAGGTCTGCATTTAGACGAAATTATCATTATTGACCCGCTTAAATCCGAGTTGCGAGAGTTGTACGCGGAAGCCTACTTTAATCTTAGAAAAGAGAAAGGTATAACTTATGATATGGCTTATGATATTATGTCGGATGTTAGTTACTTTGGAACCATGATGGTGCATCTAAACCATGCAGATGGAATGGTTTCTGGGGCGGTTCATACGACGCAACATACGATACGCCCTGCTTTCCAGATCATAAAAACTAAGCCCGGGACATCCATTGTTTCCAGTGTGTTTTTTATGTGCCTTGAAGATAGGGTCTTAGTTTATGGGGATTGTGCGGTTAATCCAGATCCTGACGCCCAACAGTTAGCGGATATAGCTGTTAGTGCAGCACAGACCGCAGCCATGTATAATATAACTCCGCGTGTGGCAATGCTGTCTTATTCTACCGGAGAATCAGGCAAAGGAAAGGCGGTGGATAAGGTTCGTCAGGCGGTAATTATCGCAAAACGGGCTCATCCGGAATTAAAATTAGAAGGTCCTATGCAATATGATGCAGCAGTTGATGCCGGAGTTGCCAGGACAAAATTACCCGATAGTGAAGTGGCAGGGCAGGCTAATGTATTTATTTTTCCTGACCTTAATACGGGTAATAATACTTATAAAGCTGTGCAACGCTCCTCTGGGGCAGTAGCAATAGGACCAATTTTGCAAGGTTTGAATAAACCTGTAAATGACTTAAGTCGAGGCTGTACTGTAACCGATATTGTTAATACAGTCGTGATGACAGCCATACAATCTCAATCTGAAAACTAAACTAAAATAGAGGATATAAGCAATATGTTCCAATTATTACTTGATACAGCTGATGTAAAAAAAATCGCTGAAATAAATGAATATCTACCTGTGGCAGGTGTAACAACTAACCCATCAATTATGGCCGGTGCTGGTACAGGAGTAAATTTTGTATTGCCTGCTATCGTTGAAGTTTTAGGTGAAGATACGCAACTTTTTGTACAGGCATTAAGCACCACTGTTGATGGTATCGTAGAGGAAGCGCATAAACTCTCAGAGATGCCTTATAAAAATCTTACCGTAAAAATCCCTACTACCCCTATTGGCCTAGCAGCAATGAAAAAGCTACGCTCAACTAATATTCGTACTTTAGCGACAGCTATTTATACAGTACAGCAAGGTTTTTTAGCGGCACTCAATGGTGCTGATTTTATGTCACCTTATGTCAACCGTATTGATACACTGAATAATGATGGCGTAGGTGTTTGTGCGGAAATTCAGCACTTATTGAATGTCCATGATTTACCAACGATTCTTACACCAGCGAGCTTTAAATCAACGCAACAGGTATTGGACTGTTTAGCAACGGGTTGTGGTGCGATTACCTTGCCTGTTGACGTGATCGAGCAAATGGTTAATTTTCCGGCTGTACAACCTGCGGTAGCGAAGTTTAATAAAGACTGGTCAGCTGCTTTTGGTGATAAATTGTCATATAACAGCTAAGTGTTATAAACCGTGATGTAGGATTTTACCGGCCATGGAAGGCCGCGCGGTTGATGGATAACTACATAAACACTATTTTCTTAGCTATTAGTAGGAAGGCGATTTAGTAACAAATGGACTACCCTTTGAGTAATGTGTGCAAGACGCAGCAGCATGTTGCAAAAGAAATTCATAGTCGACTAGCGTTTGTTTTCTTGTAGAAGTTTGCTGGTTTTTCTAGGTTAATAGTAACTGATACAAAAAGAGCCACTGCGCTGTTAAATAACCTATGAAAGCAGATAAAAATTTCTCTATCAAAGTAAAATCAAAAACTGAACGACGAATCATGGAAGAGCCTGAGCTTGAAATGATATCGGAGTGGAATTTTAAAAAAATATCCTATGCCCTGCTCGTTCTACTAGTATTAGTTATTCTTCCCGCTTATTATTTTAGTAGTACAGATAATAGCGATTCAAAAAAAGTTTCCCCCTTAGAAGCAAAGTCTGATAATCAAGACATCGTTAAACAAGCTTCTGTTGATAAACTCATGTCAGCAAACACAACAAATAGTGTTATTCAAGAACCTGTAGTTGTAGAAAAAATTATCTCTGCACCTGCTACAAATCAAACATCCAATCTCAAACCAGCTGTTGATGTCGTGACAGAAACTGTGGCAGAGGTTCCCGAAAATAAAGCCCTTGTTGAACCACAAACAGATCAATCGACCATAGATAAGTCAGCAGAGAATACTGCTAACAAACAAGTTGAATCCGTAATCATTGAGGAAAATACAAAACAGAATGCTATTGATTTAAATCCTAATATTAGCCGAGCTCAACTTGCAGAAGGCATTAATAAGTTGGAGCCTTTTGGAAGCATTGAATTACCCATTCTTGTCGATACCAGTAAAGCATATAGTGTCACTTATTTCACCGAAGTGACTAATATGCAGGGAAATACAGTTTTTCATGAATGGTTAAAAGACGGTGAATCTATGTATAAGCGTAAAATTAATATCAGAGGCAATAGATGGCGAATTTCTACCAGTAAACTATTTCCTTATAATTCTACAGGCCAGTGGCAAGTCCGAATTACTACCCAGCAAGGTGATGTATTAAATAAAATTGATTTTTCAGTCGAAAAGAGATAAATATAATAGTAATTTTCATTATATTTGTTATAGTTAATTTGCAATGAATATTTTTAAGAAAAATGATATTCATTAAATAATTATTAATAGTATTTTAAAAGGTTAAATAATATGACTGATTTAAACAATTTATCTGTCAATGAATTACAGGCAATGATAGAAAATGCGGAGTCCGCATTAAAAAATAAGCAGGCTAGTCAGCGAAAAGAGGTTTTTGCACAGATTAGGGCATTAGCTGATTCAGTAGGGGTTACAGTAGAAATCCATGATGCAGGCAAAAAGCCAAAACGTAAAGGTGCAAAAGTTGCGGCTAAATATAGAAACCCTGATGATGCTAGTCAAACCTGGACTGGACGTGGCGTAATGCCTAGATGGATGCGCGCACTTAATGAAGCAGGACGGGATAAGTCTGAATTCCTGATTTAATTCGTTAGAGTACTGCAGTTTAAAAAGCGACCCTTAGAGTCGCTTTTTTTATGTTTATTATTTTTCTAGGATTATGTGGATACAAAAAGAATTCCAGCTAACAGCAAGGCCCAGAGGCTTTCATTTAATAACAAATGAAGTTTTACAAGCGTTTCCAGATATTAATCAAATAGAATGTGGGCTATTTAATTTATTTATTAAGCACACATCTGCTTCATTAACTATTAATGAAAATGCAGATGCCACGGTCAGAGCTGATTTTGAAAGTCATTTTAATAAATTTGTCCCTGAACGAGCGCCTTACTATCAACACGATTATGAAGGCGATGATGATATGCCCGCACATTTAAAAAGTAGTATATTAGGCGTTAGTCTAAATATACCGATTAGTCAGGGTAGTCTAAATCTCGGAATATGGCAGGGTATCTATTTATGTGAACACCGTAATCACGGTAGTAGCCGTTCTTTAGTAGCAACGCTGTCAGGTCAGGCTTATGAATAAAGCAATGCCCTTGGCTTATGAAGAATATGGTGAAGCGAATGCGCCTGTTTTAATAATATTACATGGTTTTTTTGCTTCATCAAGAAATTGGCGTCAGGTTGCGCGAAAATTAGCCGTAAATTTACATATCTATCTGCTTGATATGCGTAATCATGGTGATTCTGTGCATGATGCAATAATGGATTATCCAAGTATGGCAGCAGATATAGAGCTTTTTCTTGATACCCAGAAAATTGCTAAAGCAAATATTCTAGGCCATAGTATGGGAGGGAAAGCAGCAATGTGGCTAGCTTTATCACACCCCGAACGAATCAATAAGCTGATAGTCGCTGATATCGCACCTGTGAGTTATCGGCATAGTTTTGCTGATCTGATTCAGGCACTCCAAGAATTACCCTTAGAAGAATTAAGCAACCGCAAACAAGCGGATAGCTTACTAACAACAGCTATACCTGAAGCAAGCTTTAGGCAATTTTTATTGCAAAATCTGGTATTAAAAGAGGGTAAATACGCCTGGCGTATTGATTTAGATATTTTTGCCCGTACTGCAGATAATATTATTGCATTTCCTGATACTCAGGGTATTGAGGCCTATCTGGATAAGGCTTTATTTTTGGCAGGGGAAACTTCCAACTACATTGATCAGGATAGTGTTAATAAATTATTTCCTAATGCTGAAATTAAAATGATAGCTGGAGCAGGGCACTGGCTACATGCACAACAGCCAGAAGCGTTTTGTGATGCAGTAGATGAGTTTCTGAGTGACTAGGTGGAGGCTTTAGCTGAGAAATTAAATTTTATTTTACTACCATGAAGGACATGAAGATAATGAAGGAAAGCAAGCGGAATTATTCCCGAATACGCTTTCTTCAAGTTCTTCATGGTAATAACAATAATGATTCCCCTGTTATTACCATCTACATGCTTTAAGCACGGGACATATATTTCCCGGTCACGGTATTCACTTTTATGACTTCCCCAGTTTCCAGATATTCGGATACTTGAACTTCAATACCGGTGGGTAATACTGCGGCTGTTGTAAGTAAACAAGTAATCTTATCTTTGTTTTTTACCATGAAGGTCATGAAGGTCATGAAGTTAATGACGGAAGGTAAAGCAATATTATTTCGGAATATGGTTTCTTCAAGTCCTTCATGATCTTCATGGTAATATCAATAATGATTCCCAGTTATTACAACCTGAATGTTTTAAGCACGGGACATATATTTCCCGGTCACGGTATTCACTTTTATGACTTCCCCAGTTTCCAGATATTCGGATACTTGAACTTCAATACCGGTGGGTAATACTGCGGCTGTTGTAAGTAAACAAGTAATCTTATCTTTGTTTTTCACCATGAAGGGCATGAAGTTAATGAAGGAAGATAAAGCGATATTATTCCGGAACATGGTTTCTTCAAGTCCTTCATGATCTTCATGGTAATAACAATAATAATTCCCCTGTTATTACCATCTGCATGCTTTACGCACGCGACATATATTTCCCAGTCACTGTATTAACTTTAATCACTTCCCCTGTTTCCAGATATTCAGGTACCTGAACTTCAATACCGGTAGGTAAAACTGCGGCTTTGGTTCTTGCTGTAGCAGAAGAGCCTTTAATACCTGGAGCTGTTTCAATAATTTCCAGATCAACTGAGGCAGGGAGTTCTATGCCCAGAATATTACCATCTACTATCAAGGCGGTAATGCCTTCCAGGCCATCAGTGATAAATGCTGTCTGACCATCCAGTTCATCTTCATTCAATGAATACTGACTGTAATCTTCAGAGTTCATAAACACAAAACTTTCACCGTCATTATAGGAATATTGAACTTTGACGCGTATACAGTCGGCTTCTTTTAGAAAGTCATCACCTTTATAAGACTGATCCAGTTTTTGACCGCTCTTAAGGTTTGTATAGCGAATTTTATAGAGTGTAGATGCGCCACGTGAGGAGGGGCTTCGTGAGTCAACTTGCTTGACTGCATGGGGAATCTCATTGATTTCAATAATCATTCCGCGCTTTAATTCACTAGCTTTGGGCATATTAATTCCTTATCTGAAGAAGGTGGACATAGAGTCTGCCCACCATATCTAATTGGTTTAGTTAGTTTTTGCTTGAATAAAAGCTACAATCTGGTCTAAGGCAATTTCTTGGTTTTCACTGTCTGTGCGTCCACGATATTCGACCGTGTTGCTGTCCAGGCCTCGATCACCGAGTACTATACGGTGTGGAATGCCTATTAACTCCATATCAGAAAACATAAAGCCAGCACGTACCTTACGGTCATCAAACAACACATCGATTCCGGCATCACAGAGTTGCTGATAAAGCTTATTTGCAGCCTCACGCAGACGTTCGGATTTATGCATATTCATGGGGCATAAAGCCACGGTGAAAGGTGCTAATTTATCGGGCCAGATGATGCCATTATCATCATGACTTTGTTCTACAGCAGCAGCGACGATACGTGAAATTCCTATGCCATAGCAACCCATGGTCATGGTTTCGCTTTTACCGGTCTCATTAATGATATTGGCTTTCATCGCTGCAGTATAAGTTGTTCCCAGTTGAAAGATATGGCCTACTTCTATACCACGAACGATGCTTAATGTACCTTGGCCATCCGGGCTGGGGTCTCCTTCAACGACAGAGCGCAAATCTGCAACTTCTGTTGGTAGAGCTAAATCTCTTTCCCAGTTAGTGCCTGTATAATGTTTACCGTCTTGATTTGCTCCACAAACAAAATCAGCCAAAGTTGTCACACTACGATCAGCTATAATTCTGATGTTCAAGCCGATAGGGCCTATTGATCCGGGCTTGCATTGACAAGCGTCGATAACTTCAGTGTCAGTTGCAAATTCAAGTGGCGTAATAATGCCATCTATCTTTTCCGTCTTAATTTCATTAAGTTCATGATCGCCTCTTAACAAGAGTGCTATCAACGATTCATCCTCACCCCGAACAATCAGTGTTTTAAGGCATTGTTGTGCCGAAATATTCAAGAAAGAAGAGAGCTCTTCAATGCTATGCTGGTTTGGCGTGTCAACTAAAGTGAGCGCCTGGCTTGCGCTAGCACGCTCGCCGGAAGGCATAATAGCTTCAGCTTTTTCCACATTAGCGGCATACTGGCTATCCGTAGAAATCGCAATAGCATCTTCCCCAGAATCAGCCAGGACATGAAATTCATGAGAAACAGCACCGCCGATCGAGCCAGAGTCAGCTATTACCGCACGGAAATTAAGCCCCAGGCCATTAAATATATTGGTATAAGCCTGGTACATAATATCATAGGTTTCCTGTAAGGATTCTTTGCTGAGATGAAATGAATAGGCATCTTTCATAATAAATTCACGTGAGCGCATAATGCCAAAGCGTGGGCGGATTTCATCGCGAAATTTTGTTTGCACCTGGTAATAAGTAATAGGCAGTTGCTTATAACTTTTTAGCTCATTACGCGCCAAATCAGTAATAATTTCTTCATGCGTAGGGCCTAAGCAAAAGTCCCTGTCATGGCGGTCTTTTAAGCGTGCTAATTCCGGGCCATATTTTTCCCAGCGTCCGGTTTCCTGCCATAACTCTGCAGGCTGTAATGCGGGCATAAGGACTTCTAACGCACCTGCTTTTTGCATTTCCTGACGTGTGATCTGTTCAACTTTGCGCAGTACGCGTAAGCCTAAGGGGAGCCATGTATAAAGACCTGAAGCCAGCTTGCGTATTAGTCCCGCACGAATCATTAATTTATGGCTGGCAATTTCAGCGTCAGCAGGGGTTTCTTTAACAGTACTCAGGGGAAATTGTGAGGTGCGCATGTATCTTTATGAGGTATGTATAAATAAAAAGAACACCATTTTACCTAGGGGCTAACAGTTTAGCTATTTCTAATACGATAAAAAGCAGATTTTAAGGTATAAAAAACAAGATATTTTATTGGAACTTACTTATGGCCTACGAACTATTGCTGACTAATCTCTTTTGTAGCTTATTAGTCAATAAATTCTCAATTCGGGACCTGACCCTAATTTTCCTTTCCTAATTTTCCCTTGACCCTAATTTTTCTAATTTTCTCTTGATATATTTCTCTTTAGTTTGACTCACTTGGTTGATATTCCTTTCCCATTACGAAATTGAAGTCTGCTTTAGGCTTATACCTAATTTCCAATCTGTAATAGGGTTCACTTCTCTGTCGGTCATAACTCTGGCTACTCGAAATTGAACGCAGCATTGCCAGGCTTTGAATTTTTTTGTGCAATATTTCCCATTCTTTAGGAGAAGACGGATTTTTAGGCTCTATAAAGTAAAGCTGTACTTCGGGTTGATGAAAAATTATTTTAGCCGCTATGCCATGCAAATATTTTTCAAATTGAATGCTTGAGACATTGTCTTTAAGTGCGAGGGAAAGATCATTATTACAATCAAATACTTTTGTGTGTGCTTTATAAGTTTTAGCACAAAATTTAAAAGGCCCACTAGTCACAGTATAGTCACGTGAAATAATTTCCAGGTAGGCTGACTTACAATGTCTTTTTTTGACAAATTCAGGGGTAATAAATATTCTTCCACCCGAATATTTTTCTTTAGTGAAAGGCTGATTTTCTAGGTTTTCTTTATAAATATCATATTTTAATGCTGAGCCTACATCTTTAATTATCACTCGATTAACATCTTTTACATCCTTCCCTAAAACTTTGGCCTGGATATATAAATACGATTTTAAATTGCCTTCATCCGCACACCAGGTCTGAGCATAATTTATAGCCCCCGTAACATTTAAGCCAGCTTTTTTTTCAGACAATACATTAATAGATTTAGTATCAGTATAAACGTATTTATGCCTTGTCGTTTCGGCACGGGTGACAATTTGATATTTCCCCGTTTTTCTGGGTATAAATCTGACAGGAAAAACACCTTTGGCAGAAGCTGGGTCAGCTGCGTTTATATAGAAGGTTTTATCAAGCACTTCTTCTTTTAGTTCAAAATTATCAGGGATATTTTGGGTCACTTTGATTTCAGCAATCGGTATAAAATCATTCTCATCTGTGTAAATATCCGGTTCTACATGAAAGGTAATTAATGCCTCCGTACCAACATGATATTTTTCTTCTCCCTGTGAAGAAAATCTAAAAGCGTTGATCTCTCTGTAAATTGGATACGACTGACCGTAAGCCTTCTTTACAAAGTCCCAGTCAATGTCATTAACCTGCTTATCGCAATTGATATCAGAATTTCTAGTATAACGAGTGGGGTCTAAAGGAGTGCTAAAGCTATGCCCGACCATCCATAAATCAATATAATTTACAATTCCATCGTTATTTAAATCGGGTTTCAGAGCAGGTGCGCACTCCCACTCCCCAACGACAATAGAGGAATAAAACATCATCACAGATAAAAAGGTTAGGCATCTAACCTTCATATTTAATACCAAATCTCAACATCAATTTATTGAAATGTTTGAGGTAAAAAAGAGTCGTTAAAGGAATAAATAACACCATAATACCAGACAATAATACTTCAATCAGTTGTACCCAATGAGCAATGTTAAATAGCTGAAATATAATTTTTTCGGTCATCCCAAAACAAAGAAAAATGAGACCTATATTGATGATGTTAGCTATTTTTTTTGACATAAACCCACAACACACAAAAAGAAAAAGTGGGCATAAAAACATCAAAAAATTTTGTCCAGGAGTCAGGAATAAATTGAATAAGCGAATAGTTAACCAATGCATAAAAAACAATAATCGCAAAGCTTAGATAGCTGGCAAAATTTAATGAGCTATTCAGGTCTTTTTGGCTTTTACTATAAATAGGCAACAAACACGCGATAAAAGCCACGCATAATTGCAAATAAAGTATCGGCATCATATTGTACAAATGCTGATAAGGAGGATTAAACACGGGTAAGTCCCGTTGTAGTACAAAAAAAATGCATAAAAAATAGAGTATGATTAACGCATACTTAAATAATAAAAGCATTACCTTGGAGAAAATAGAACCCATTTGTAATCCCAATAATTTCCAGATAACAACAAGGAATGTTATCCCTAACAACAGGTCTGAAGACGTATAAAAATAATCAAACTGCTGCATTCCCATTGTCAACTACCCTTAATTCCCATAGACCAAAGAAATTCCGCTGTAAAGGAGACGAAAGAATGTGCTCGAGACACTTGTACTGTCACATAAAGCAACAGAACAGCGATAAAGAACGTTATTAATATAACTTTAAACTGCTTATGTCCAAATATTATTAAATAGCTTAAGTTGATACTTGTTAAAAGCAAGACCAAAAATCCTGAGAAAATATGAAAAAAATCATGTTGAGGCAAAAAATATTTTATAAGAACAAGGGGAACCAATATAGCAATTAATTTATACTTGTTCTTTACTGCACTAATAGTTCTTGTCATTTTAAAAACCTATCTATGTTTTTTTTCGTAAGATTACCCTAGAACATCGTTCAGCATTTACTTTTCATCGTCAACGTCTTCGTATTAAACTTGATCTACAATATCCAAACCTCATCAAAGCTAAAAGTATTGTGCTACCCGTTGCCATTATCCTAGAAACCTCAGTTGAGCAGGGGGTTTGTGGAAAATCTGAGGGCGAAAGACAAGGCGCAGCTAGCAGGCAATGGCCGTAGCCCTTGGCAATAGTTGTAACGCAGTATTTCGCGCTCAGATTTATTCACAAAACCGTGAAGCGGAGTCTGTTCACCCTGCAGGTGATAAGTTTTACGGTCATTATGCTTTATATTCAAATGCTTAGAGTGTTTTTTAGCGTTCAACTGAGGTTTTTAGGATTATGTAGTTTGGTAGGGTGGGCAACGCTTTTATGCCCACCTTGTTATCGGCAAAGGGTTGGTAAATATGATCTATGTTCAATTACCGTAGCAGCTTAAAACCACAGATTTTCAGGTAAATAACGCCATTCTCCTGGTAGTAATTTACCCATAGAAACACGACTAATACGCAAGCGCGTCATCGCGACTACGGTTAAACCTACGCCTGCACACATAAATTTAATCTGGCCTGAATGGATATTTTTTAGAGCAAAACGCAGCCGTGTTTCACTTTGCCAGCTGACTTTCGCGGCAGGCAACAACCAGCCATTTTGCTTCATCTTGTCGTTTAGTTTTTGCAGGCCATCGGGCTCAATTTCTCCGCTGACATCAACACTGTATTCTTGCTCGTTGGATTTTGCATCCTCAACCAGTTTACGCACGATTTTGCCATCTTGAGAAAAAACCATTAAGCCCGTAGCTCCCGGTTCAATAGGCACTGTCGGTGTAAGCCTTGCAAAATGGCGTTTAAGTACGCGAATACCAGAGCGGTCATCTTGCGTATGCGTCTCAGGTGTAATCAGTTTTAGCGGTGCTATGGGTGAGCTGAGATCAAATCCTGCAGGTAAATTTAACAACATAGTACGTGGCAAGACAGCGGTTAAAGTCGCATCCTCGTGTAATTCAACCTTTTGCTCTAGTATCTTAAATTGCGGCTGATCCACTACCACGCCATCAACCAAGACCCAGCCCCCTTCAATATACTTTTGGGCTTCACCACGGGAACATTTAATTAATGTGACTAAGTGCTTATCAAGACGTATTGCTTCGCTCATAAAATGACCACTTGTAAGCTTAAGCTTTTACTTAATATATTTTTTATCAATATCTTATCCATAATCTCTTTTCTTTAAAAAGTTCCTAATAACCAATATCCTTCAGCTAAGGAATGAGAGTTTAATAATACTCGAAAGTATGGCGCAGTATTTTGGCTTCATGGGCGTGTTAGGAAAACAGTGGGCTACGCAACTGATTTTCTAACACGCCCGTGAAGTCAAAAGACAGGTCAGGCTCGGGTATTATTGAGCTCTAGTTTGTAAGCCTGAAATTTTGCCGATGTTTCAATTCGTATGCAGTAGTGTTATTTCTGGGTGTTTTTAGTGGTAGTTATGTGTGATGAATAATGCATCAAGGGGAGATGTGGGTAACGCTTTTTTACTGTAAAGGCCTGAGGGAGATAGAAAAATATAATCATCCAAAAAAATTTATAACCAATGATATTTATAGATTATATTTTTCAATTGGATGATGATTAATTTCCTCCTCCCTAAGTGCTTTTTATAACATATTTGTTTAGGCAAATATCTCTGCAAGAAAGTTTTTCATACTTTGCCAGGAACGTGTATCGGCGGTTTTTTTATAAACAGTGCCTAAAGCAGGGGCGTTAGCGAGAGGATTAGTAAATGCATGCACGGTATTACCATACTGGTGTAATTGCCAATCGACTTGCAAATCAGTCATTTCCTGGCAAAAAGTTGAGACCAGAGCGTCCGATGCCATCGGGTCATCATGACCATGCAGAGCCAGGACTTTAGCAACAACAGGTTGCGTTGTCTTGCTTTGGGGTTCATTTAATAAGCCATGAAAGCTGACCACACCTTTTAAATCGGCTCCCATACGCGCTAAATCTAAAACACAGAGTCCACCAAAGCAAAAGCCGATAGCCGCAACCTTAGAGTCATCAACCCAGGGCAATAGCCTAACTGCATAGAGAGCGGCATTGATACGTTGCTGCAATTTTTGCCGGTCATCGATAAATGGTTGCATTAAAGCCGCGTTTTCTTCGGGGCTAGTACCCAGGATTCCCTGACCATACATATCCAGAGCAAAAGCAACATAACCTAACTTGGCTAATTGTTTGGCTTTATTATTAACGAATTCATCACGACCACCCCAGGTATGAGCAATTAATACTGCCGGCTTTCTCTCGTCTATGGCATCGTCGTAGGCAAAGAAAGCTTGTAAAAGGGTGTCGCCATCTAAATAATTTACAGTATTAGAAAAGATTGCCATGATAAGTGTCTAAATATTGCCAAAATTGTAGACAACTATGCGATTCACTAAGGGTTTTAGCCGCTTATTAAGCATGTCTTTATGTTTCTTGTTTTGCATATAACTTTTAAGTGCCTGAGAATTTTTAAAAGTTACAGTGACTGCTACATCGAAAGTATCATCTACCTTGGGACGGTTACTTGGAATCACCGCACTTACATGACGAGAAAGGACTCCTGGCACAGTTTCTAGTGCGCGACTGGCCTCAATAAACTGCTCACGCATTTGTGCATTACCGGGTTCCTTTAACCAGACCACAACAACATGGCTAACGCGCTGATCTTCTTGTGCATGGGTGATAGTGGCTGTGAAAAACAAGCCTAGCAAGAAAAAACTAGTTAAATACTTTTTCATTCAATTTCTCCTGATTTTTTTAAATGTCCCAAAAATCCAGTTGAGGCTTCCTCAATTAAATCCAGTACTTTTTCAAAGCCATATGCCCCGCCATAGTAGGGGTCTGGTACTTCATTTGTATCTAAATGCGGTGCAAACTCCAAAAATAATTTAATTTTGTGCTGAAGCTCTTCTGGGCACGCTTCCATCATAATGGCATGATTATCTTCATCCATAGCTAATAAGTAATCATAATCTTCAAAATCACCCATTATCACTTTGCGGGCACGAATTTTACTTAAATCGACTTCACGTTCTTTTGCGGCCCTCTGTGAACGTAAATCAGGGGAGTCGCCAATATGGTAGGCATGGGTGCCTGCGGAATCAATTGAAAAGCTTTTTTGCAATTTTTTTTCTTTGATTAACTTATTAAATACGCCTTCTGCACTAGGAGATCGACAAATATTTCCCATGCAAACGAAAAGTATCTTTACTTGATTTTTATTACTCATATCTTCCAAAATATCTGTGACTGTTATATATACGTGTTGGTATACAGTGCTAATGCGCATACCAGTAAGATGACTCTATTCTAATGTATAAAAAATAAATTGAAAGGCAAAAATATTCAAGCCGCGTTTAGGTTATATGCTAGATACAGAATTCAATATTGAGGAAGCAATCAGGGCTGGAGTGGGGCTGTTTTGAGTAGGGCGGGGAATCAGGCTTAAACCTAGATGAGCAGGGGGCTTGTGAGAAATCTGAGTGCGCAAGACAATGCACAGTTAGTAAGTAATGGCCGTAGCCCTTGGCAATAGTTGTAACCCAGTATTTCGCGCTCAGATTTATTTATCAATTGCTGAACGCAGGTGTTATACGCTCGTTTAAAATTGGTGATCGTAGAATGGTAAGCCGGGAAGCGTTAAATGAATATATAGCAAGCCTGGATCAAGGAGCCAAGACCTCGCTAAAAAGTGGGGTTGCTTAGTAGGGTTACTTTAACCAACAAGCGCAGGGAAGCGCTTAAATAACGCCGGATGGTTAAGTAACAGCAAGTTTACAGCCTAAAGCATTGATGATTTTATTGATAGTTTCAAAGCGAGGCTGGCCATCTTCAGAAAGGGATTTATCAAGGCTTGCCCGGGTAACGCCTGCTTTTTTGGCAACTTCACTCATGCCTTTTGCTTTAGCTGCAATGTTTAAGGCATGAATAAAATCTTCTGTACTACCAGTTGCAACAACCTCTTTTAAAAAGCCTTTAATATCATCTTCAGTTTCTAAGTGGTCAGCAATATTAAATGTATTAGTTTTCATGCGTTATTCCAGTTCATTAAGTATTTGCTTTGCTGTGTCAATATCCTTGCTTTGGCTAGATTTGTCACCACCTGATAGCAATAAAACAAGCTTATTATGGATCGTATAATAAATACGTATCCCAGAAGAAAAGAAAAAACGTAGTTCAAATAAATTACTACTAACCTTCTTAAAATCGCCAAAGTTCCCGTTTTCAATACGAGCAAGCCGGGCCAAGACCTTTTGTTTAACAGATGAATCTTTTAAAACACTAAACCATTTATCAAACTCAGATTTATTCAGAAAACCGTGAAGCGGAGTCTCAGATAACCTGATCTCTCTGAAAACAGTATGATACTTATTACGGTTTGTAGGATGCTGCTGAGGAACGAAGCGCATTATTCGCGATAGATGCGCTTCGTTCCTCAGCAGCATCCTACCTATTTTAGTCTCACCTTATTATCTTTGATGAATTGCTATGCTTTTGATTTTATTAGGCTGGGGTCAGGTATTCTGAGTCTGCTCACCCTGCAAATGATAAGTTGTTACGACCATTATGTTTTATATACCAATGCTTAGAGTTTTTGTTAGCGTTCAACTGCGGTTTTTAGGTTAAATTGACTAGACTTTTTGAGCGCTAGAGAAGTCAACAGATTGGTAATCGTGTAACTTCAACTGATTTTGCTAATGCGACAATATCAAAGACTCTCCATTATTACCTAGAGCTTCAGAAATAGCTTCATCATTCAGTAACTTTGTATCTCGTGCGGGTAGGTATCTTGGTGTGGGGTTATCTGATATTTCAACTGCAGATAACAATTGACAGGTGGCTAGCTCTAATATTATGGGTTGTACGATTGAAATGGGTAGGTGCAACTGCACGCACAGTTCTTCGGCAGTATAAGGCGTTACATTTGATTGACTAAAGCGTTCGATAATTTTATGAATAATGCGCTGGGCGAGCGTTACTTTAGACACGAAATTTAGATTTTTTATATGTAGATTATATTGGTATAAAGCTATGTTTTGGTGATAAAAAGATAAATGGGAACCGATAAGGACAATGATCCAGGTGACCTGTAACCAAACCAGGAATAACGGTAGGGCGGCAAAACTACCATATATGGCATTATAACTAGACACGCCTATTTGCAAGGAAACGTACAGAGATTGCACTATAAAGTAAAGGGTGCCAGAAAAAACCCCTGCAAATATGCCTGAACGCAAATTTACCGTGGTATTAGGCATAAAAATAAATACGAAACTAAATAAACTCCATAAAATAAGTATGGGTAAATAGCTAAGTAGCTTTAAAGCGATTAGAGTGCCAGGTAAGGCGATGGCACTAATAAGTGAAGATAACTGAGTTTGTACGAATATGCTGATACTGCTGGCTGCAATTAACAGAACTGGAGCAAGTAACATGACTGATAGATAATCACTTAGGGAGATGGAAAGAAATAATCATCCAGAACAACCAGGAGAAATGGTCAAAAACCATTTCTCCAACGATGGCATTCGGTCAACAAACTGATAATACGTCTTCATTGCTTTTTTACCTACCTTTACTCCTGTTTCATATATTTTTTCTGTTAATTTAACAATAGGTGCTTTGCCATTGTAGGTCATACTTTTGGCAAATTTTAAAGTTGTTTCAACTGTATCCATTATGTCGCCACTAATATGATTTTCATAGGCTCCCCATACTCGTTCAATTGGGTTATATTTACTATGATAAGGAGGGTAGTAGGCCAGTTTTATCTTTATGTTGCTTTTTTCAGCAAACTCCACAAGCCTTTTTATAAACTGAGTTCTGGAGCTACTGTTCTCCATACCATTGTCAGCGTTAATTGTCAGAATATCTACTCCATATTTTTCTTGAATTTCTGGCCAAATTTCTTCCAATCGGTCAACGATGAAATCACTGCTGGCATAGCCTGCTGTAAAGAAAAGGAAAAAATCATCATGTTCAGGCAGATAAAAACCAAAAGGAGTTAACTTTTCCTTAACATCTAAATCATGATCCTCTGCTTTTGTTAAAACCCGATTTCGTCCTCCCCGTGAAAAATTTCCTATATTCATTCTTGCTTTGGCATCAATTGATATACGAATCTCTTTTGGGTTGATATCTGCCATTCCATTGACTGAATGAACTTGTTCAAAAATTGCATCCGTTTCCTTGATTTTCTTATGAGGCTTTGTTTTTTGTACCTTTTTTGGATGGTAACTCAGGTCATTTAATTTTGTATTGATAGTTTTTGAGCAAGGTAATGTTTTTTCATCGTAATAATCAATCTCCAGTAAACGTTTTCTAACTTCTTTAGCCGTTAGCCGGGTATATAATCGACAGGAATTAAAAGAGGGATCCGTTTGACACTCCGGTTCAGCAATTTTTTTTATGTCATCAAGTAGATGAGGAAAATGCTCTTCACTTTTATTACGCCCTCTCGCTGAAAAATTATCTTCTATGGGCTGAGTTTCAAGTTCATATTGTCCTTTTCGGATAGTGCCTCTATTCCATCCTAGTTTTTCTTCAGCAATACTTGCACCACCTGAGCCTAGTAGCTCCACCGTTTCAGCCATGAATATACGACGTACCGAGCCTTTTAAACGATGGGCTGTATTTATAATCCAACCTATAATGCTATCTGTTAATATCAACAAGCTTATCTGCCTAGTGTGAGAATAAATTCAGAATTCATTATTATAAATTATTGAGACACAAGCTTACTTCGTTTGGATGATTATTTCTTTCCATCTCCCTTAGCTTGCGTCCCATTGTGCGAGATTTCTCTACTTTCCAGATATGATTAAATGACTCTTCTATATTGCTGATGACTTTAAGTACCGTCCAAAACAGAATTGCCACACCAAATCCAGCGACAACGCCGCCCTTTGTTGAATCCAGCATGTTTTTTGCCATGCCAAAAAGTTGTTCGATAAGGGCGTTTTGTTCGGATGATTGGTCTAAGAGTTGTTGTTCTAATAATTGCTCAAAACCAAAACCCTTAGCTATGCCAAACAGCATGGCGATGACAGGGACTATGGATAAAAGCGTGTAGAGTGTTAAGGCTGACGCTCTTAAGGAACCATTGTTTTGTATAAAAGTCTGAATGGAGAGGGTGAAAATTTTAAGATAGCGTATGGCGTGCGTCTTTAATTGTTGTTCTTCTAATTCAGGTTGCTGAAGCCATAAGCCTTCACGAAAATAATCTAAAAATTGTTGGTACATAATTAGCCTATCTTTTATTAAACAAGAAAAAATCAGAAAATTATTATTTTGCAGTAGATGCCTTGAAGGTATTATTTGCTATGAGCTCAATATAGGTATGTATTATGAATGACGGGGTTGTACGGAGAGATGGAATGATAATGTGAGTTGGGCGCGTCACTTATGTGAGTTTGCCCAACGTCTATCTTATTCTGATTCTACAGTGGATTTCCCCATGCCTGCATAAACCGGGCAAAACCCTGTATAGCCTGTTGCAACCGCAATAAGTCCGATGAGTAATAAGGGTACTGAAGCTAGAAATAAAGAGACAAATAATAAAGCTGCACCTGCATAGACGCGCATTTGCTTTTCTTTGCTGCCGACGTTAATTTCGAATTTCAGCATACGTTTAAAATCAAAGTTCATAGTATTTACCTTAGTTTTTATTCTAATTATAAGGGAGAGACTCAAAGTCAATGTTTAACTCTAATAAATATACAGACCTAATAAAATTGTGCAAGTGTAGGATGAAAAAAATTAGTTAAACGTATACTCGCGCGGTGACGGTTACGGATTTTATAGCGAGTTGATTCCGGTCGAGAGCAAAGCCTGTCCCGTACTTGATATAGGGACGCTGAAACAGTCGGATAGCATTAAGCCACCCTTTCAGTAAGGCCTCTATCGGAAAATATAAGCCACCAGAAAACCGCAACCGGGCTGTGTGAAGTATATCCATTAAAAAGTCATATTTAGCTTCAGGTATAATATATTTTTTCACATCATCGTATTCGCAGGCCGTTGCTTCATCCCGTTATTTTCACACTTTCAGAAAGGCGGGCTGAAGCAACGTTCTGCTCGTAGCTTTAATAAACAGGTTAGAAAATGGAAGTAGCGGAAATAATTGATTCTTTAAATGATGCGCAACGTGAAGCAGTCTCTGCTCCGTCTCGCTCTATGCTGGTTTTGGCAGGGGCAGGCAGTGGTAAAACACGAGTATTAGTGCATCGTATTGCCTGGTTAATTAAGGTTGAACATATTTCTCCGCATAATATATTAGCGGTCACATTTACGAATAAAGCAGCAAAAGAAATGCGCGGGCGCGTAGAGGACTTGTTAAATATTTCTGCGCGCTCCATGTGGATTGGGACTTTTCATGGCCTGGCTCATCGCTTATTACGTCAGCATAATAAAGAAGCTAAGCTACCCGATACTTTTCAGGTAATTGATTCAGATGATCAATTACGTTTAATAAAGCGCTTGATGAAAGCCATGAATATAGATGATAGCCGCTGGCCACCCAAGAAGGTAGTCTGGTTTATTAATGCACAAAAAGATGAAGGTATCCGTGCGGCCCATGTTCAGGAAAGTGGTGATTTATATGAGCAACAACTCTTAGTCATCTATAAGGCATATGAAGACTTATGTTCACGCTCGGGGCTAGTGGATTTTGCTGAGTTACTGTTAAGAGCACATGAAACCTTACGTGATAATGCTGACTTGCTTGAGTTTTACCGGGCGCGCTTTAAATATGTGCATGTCGATGAATTTCAGGACACTAATACTGTGCAATATGCCTGGTTACGTTTATTGACAGAAGGGCAGGATAATTTATTTGTCGTGGGTGATGATGATCAGTCAATTTATGGCTGGCGCGGGGCAAAAATTGAAAACATGTATAGTTTTCAAAAGCATTATCCTAATCATCAATTGATTCGATTAGAACAAAACTATCGCTCTACGGGGAATATTCTTAAAGCCTCTAATGCCCTGATTGCCTGTAATAACGGACGTATGGGTAAGGAGTTGAGAACCGATGATGGTGATGGTGATTTAATTTCATTGTACTCAGCTTTCAACGAGCAGGATGAGGCTTATTTTGTAGTAGAGCGGATTCGCAAATGGGTAGCAGAAGGCAATCTTCGCTCGGATATCGCTATTTTATATCGTTCAAATGCGCAATCTCGCCAGTTTGAAGAAAAGCTTATGGCCACAGGTACGCCATACCGGGTTTATGGCGGTTTGCGCTTCTTTGATCGCATGGAAATTAAAAATGCCCTGGCCTATCTTTTTTTGATGGCGCATAAAAATAATGACTCGGCATTTGAGCGGATTATCAACACGCCTACCCGTGGTGTGGGTGCAAAGACTTTAGAGGATATACGCCAGTTAGCCAGAGCAAAGCAGATTAGCTTATGGCAGTCTATGCTGGAATTATTAAAAGCAGGGCATTTTACCCCGCGTGCAGAAAATGCCTTAAAAGGCTTTGTGCAATTGATTAATGGTCTAGGTGAAAAGATAGAAGAGCAGGAACTCTATGAGCAGGTAAAAAATGTTATCCAGAAAAGTGGCTTAATTGAATTCTATAAAAAAGAGAAAGGGGATAAAGGCGAAGCGCGGGTAGAAAACCTGGAAGAGCTGGTTAATGCTGCTCGTCAATTTGATTATGATGAAGACAATGAAGAGAATTTTACTGAGTTAGACTTATTTCTGGCGCATGCAGCTCTGGAATCGGGCGATGCCCAGGCAGATGATTTTGAAGATTGTGTGCAGTTAATGACGCTGCATTCAGCTAAAGGCCTGGAGTTTCCATTGGTTTTTATGGTGGGGCTGGAAGAAGGTTTATTTCCTTCGCAGCAATCAGTGGATGATATTGCACGCCTGGAAGAGGAGCGCCGCTTATGCTATGTCGGTATGACTCGCACGATGAAGTTGCTGTTTATCACTTATGCCGAATCCAGGCGTTTATATGGTAAAGAAAACTACCCGCGCCCGTCGCGTTTTTTAAAAGAAATTCCTGCTGAGCAATGTCAGGAAATTCGCATACGTGCCAATGTGAGCAAACCGGTGGTAGTAAATAATAGAGCAAAAGTCACGCCTGGCACAAGTGGGCGTTATCAATTAGGCCAGCGAGTGCGGCATGAAAAATTTGGTGAAGGGGTGGTTTTGCAAGTTGATGGCGATGGTGCTCAGGAGCGAGTGCAAGTGAATTTTGCTAATGCAGGAATGAAATGGCTGATGTTATCTTATGCTAAGTTAGATAGCTTATAAAACAGCTGGTTTGGCAGTATAAATATTATTTTGTGCGCTGCTTATTGCTGAAAGCATTATGCTATAAATATGGCGATGGATATTCTTTTAGGTAACACGCAATTAATAACCTACTAGTAATGCTGGTGGTTTATTAATTGCGAGTTGCCTTAGTTATTTTAAAGAAATGGAGCTTAAATGATGATAAAAATCACACAATTATCTCAATTAGATTTAGAAGCAACCTATAATTATGCAGATTATTTAACCTGGCAGCTGGATAAAGCGGTTGAATTAATAAAGGGTAAGGTTATGCTGATGTCGCCAGCACCGAATGTTAAGCATCAGAGTATTTCCTGGCAGTTAAATGGTTTGTTGTTTCAATACTTTAAAGATAAAGAATGTCATGCCTTTGCCGCCCCTTTCGATGTGCGATTATATGATCAGCATAAATCCATACAAGCCGACCAGGATATATATTCAGTAGTTCAGCCCGATTTATCAATAATTTGTGCCCCGGAAAAACTTACTGAACAAGGGTGCTTAGGTGCGCCTGACTGGATTATTGAAATTCTCTCCCCCGGTAATTCCAAAAAAGAAATGCAAACTAAATATGCGTTGTATCAGGAAAGTGGCGTTAAAGAATACTGGATGGTTTACCCTTATGAAAAAGCTGTGCACCAGTTTGTTATGGATGCCAGTACCGAAAAATATCAATTAATTGCGATGTATGCAGAAGAAGATTATGCAAGTCCTCAGGTTTTTCCCGATTTAAAAATTGATTTGCAGGAGGTTTTTGCCGAGTAATATCAGAATTCATGGATTTGTGAGTAGGGTGGTAATCTTGTTTCGTTAGCAGAACTCTGATTGAGCAAGAGAGTCTTTTATGGGATAATATAAAAGTTTTACGTATTGAAGTGCCTCTTGTTTTCGTTTACCTAGAGAATTAAGAGGGTGAATCTCAACTTGTCTGGGAAACAGGCTTAATAACTATGCAATTTACTATAAAAGAAAGTTTGGATCTTCCGATTACGGGAGCACCCAAACAGACCATTGAAGAGGGTAATCAGGTTTCATCTGTTGCCATCTTGGGAATGGATTATGTGGGTATGAAGCCCAAAATGCTGGTCGCAGAAGGTGATAAGGTTAAATTAGGCCAGGCTCTTTTTGAAGATAAAAAGAACCCTGGTGTCTTTTTTACCGCACCTGGCGCGGGTACAGTTAAAGCAATTCATCGTGGTGAAAGACGTGTTTTGCAATCCGTTGTAATCGAATTAAAAGGTAAGCAGGAAGAGTCGTTTCAGGCTTATTCTGCTGCTGATCTCTCTAGTTTGACTGCTGAAAAAATCACAGAAAACCTTGCTGCTTCGGGTCTTTGGGCTAGTTTTAGAACGCGCCCTTATGGCAAAGTTCCTATGCTCGATAGCACTCCGCAATCAATCTTTGTTACAGCCATTGATACTCGTCCTCTAGCGGCTGATCCTGCGGTGATAATTAATGATCGCAGTGCGGATTTTACTAACGGCCTGGCTATTGTTGCTCAATTAACACAGGGCAAGACTTATCTTTGTAAGGCAACGGGGGCTGATATTCCTGTTGGTGATACAGCGCTAGAAATCGCCGAATTCTCTGGAGGGCATCCCGCCGGGTTGCCTAGTACACATATTCATTTACTAGACCCAGTAAATATAGATAAAACAGTCTGGCATATAGATTATCAGGCAGTTATTGCGATAGGCGCATTATTTACTTCCGGTAAACTCAATGTGCAACGAGTGGTTGCATTAACTGGTCCAGCAGTAAAACAACCTCGTTTAGTGCGTACTCGTGTAGGTGCAAATACTGATGATCTAGTGCAGAACGAGTTAAATGATGATGAAAATCGGGTTATTTCCGGTTCTGTATTATATGGTCATGAAGCGACTGCATGGGCTGCCTATTTAGGCTGCTACAGCAATCAGGTTTCTGTACTACGCGAAGGCCGTGATCGTGAATTATTTGGCTGGATAGTGGCAGGCAAGGATAAGTATTCGGCGATGAATGTTTATACTTCAAGCCGTGATCGTGCTTCTAAACGCTTATTTCCTTTGACCACCGATAAAAATGGTTCGAATAGAGCTATTGTGCCGGTCGGAGTTTTTGAGTCAGTGACACCGTTAGACATTCTTCCTACGCCTTTGTTAAAAGCGATGGTAGTAGGTGATACTGATCAGGCGCAGTTATTAGGTTGCCTAGAGTTAGATGAAGAAGATATGTCTTTATACACATTCGTTGATCCAGGCAAGCACGATTTTGCCCCAGTACTGCGAGCGAATTTAACTAAAATCGAGAAGGAAGGCTAATGAATGCTAGAAGTTTATTAGATAGTATCGAGCCGGTCTTTACCCAAGGCGGCAAGCTAGAAAGGTATTACGGTCTATATGAGATGGTAGATACTTTTATCTACACCCCCTCTGATGTGACACGGGGTACAACGCATGTGCGTGATGGTAATGACCTGAAGCGGACCATGACTTTTGTGGTTATTGCGACACTCTTCTGTGTTTTAATGGCCATGTATAACTCCGGTTATCAGGCTAATTTAGCATTGCAGGCAATGGGCTTGGAGCAGGCACAAGACTGGCGCAGTATCCCTATGGCGCTTTTCGGCTATAGCCCGATGAACCCCATTTCTAACTTTGTATACGGCGCTTTATTTTTCTTACCCATATATCTTGTGACACTCGCGGTCGGTGGTGTTTGGGAAGTCTTATTTGCGACCGTTCGTGGACATGAAATAAACGAAGGTTTCCTGGTATCTTCAATGTTATATACCTTGATTTTACCGCCCGATATGCCTTTATGGCAGGTTGCCTTAGGTATTTCATTCGGTATTGTTATCGGTAAAGAAGTCTTTGGTGGTACGGGTAAAAACTTTCTTAACCCGGCATTAACGGGGCGTGCCTTTTTATTCTTTGCCTATCCGGCAGCCATTTCCGGTGATTCTGCCTGGGTAGGTGTCGATGGCTACACCATGGCAACGCCTTTGGGTATTGCTGCACAAGGTGGTATCGATGCAGTTAATGCTGCTGGATATAGCTGGTTTCAGGCTTTTATGGGGTTTATACCTGGCTCAATTGGTGAAACATCAACGTTAGCGATCATGATTGGTGCGGCATTTCTGCTGTACACGCGTATTGCATCCTACCGTATTATGGGGGGTGTGCTAGGGGGTATGGTCGCGACGTCTTTATTGTTTAACATTATCGGTAGCGATACTAACCCTATGTTTGCCATGCCTTTTTACTGGCATTTGACCTTAGGTGGTTTTGCTTTTGGTATGGTGTATATGGCAACTGACCCTGTGTCTGCGGCAATGACTAATAAAGGGCGCTGGATATTTGGCGCTTTAATCGGTGTCATGGTTGTATTAGTGCGTGTCGTTAACCCAGCTTTTCCAGAGGGTATGATGCTGTCAATCTTATTTGCTAATATGTTTGCACCTGTAATTGATTACTTTGTCGTTCAGGCAAATATTAAGAGAAGGATGAAACGTCATGCCTAACGAAAATAAACTATGTAAATATCTGGGGCCGCTTTGCGAAAAACTGGATAATTGCGAACATTATCAGAAATTTTTAAAGTATAAAGATAAAGTTTTAGCTTTAAATAATGATAGCCTGGAAAAAACTGTCTCTGTTGCTTTAGCCTTATGTTTCGTGTGTGCGATTCTGGTTTCATTTGCTGCGGTGGCTTTACGTCCCTTGCAGATAGAAAATAAAGCCATGGACATGAAGAAGAATATTCTTGATGTTGCTGGCTTGCTGCAAGAAGACACTGATATTCATAATGCTTTTGCCCAGCAAATTGAAGCTAAATTAGTGGATGTTGCGACGGGTGACTATGTAGAAGGCGATGTTGCAGCATATGACCAGCGGAAAGCGGCGAAAGATGCAGCGCAAAATGTTGTGTTAAGCAGAGGTCAGGATATTGCAGGCATTAAAAGGCGGGCAAAAATTGCTAAAGTTTATTTAGTCAAAGACGGTGAGACAATTACATCAATTATCTTACCTGTACATGGCTATGGCTTATGGTCGACTATGTATGGTTTCCTTGCCTTAGACGCAGATGGGCAAACAGTACAGAGTATTAACTTTTATGATCAAGGTGAAACTCCTGGACTGGGTGCTGAGATTGTTAATCCTAACTGGCGTGCATTATGGGCAGGCAAGAAAGTCTATAATGAATCAGGTGCAGTTGCATTAGGCTTAATTAAAGGTCTGGTGGATACATCTAAACCCGGCTCTGAATTTCAGGTTGATGGTTTAGCAGGGGCTACACTTACCAGTGTAGGGGTCACTAATCTTGTAAAATTCTGGATGAGCCAAGAAGGTTTTGCGGCTTATTTAGATAAAGTAAAAACTAAAGGGTAGGAGGTTATTATGAGTGCCGTTATGAATAACGAAACAAAGAAAACACTGATCGATCCACTGGTCAACAACAACCCGATTACTTTGCAGGTATTGGGAATCTGTTCGGCATTGGCGGTTACATCGCAAATGTCAACATCACTGATTATGGCAGTCGCATTAACGGCTGTCACCGGATGTTCGAGTGCCGCAATTAGTTCAATTCGTAACCATATTCCAGGGAGTATTCGTATCATTGTACAAATGACGATTATTGCTTCTTTGGTTATTGTGGTTGATCAAGTCCTAAAAGCGTTTGTTTATGACATTAGTAAGCAATTATCCGTGTTTGTCGGCTTGATTATTACTAACTGTATTGTGATGGGGCGTGCAGAAGCCTATGCCATGAAAAACCCGCCGATGGCGAGTTTTATCGATGGGATTGGTAATGGCTTGGGTTATAGCTTGATCTTGATTATTGTTGCATTTTTCAGGGAGTTATTTGGTTCAGGTAAATTACTGGGTATTGATGTTTTTACCTTAACTAAAGATGGTGGCTGGTACGATCCAAATGGATTAATGTTATTACCACCGAGCGCATTTTTTATTATCGGCTTTATTATCTGGGTTTTCCGTCAATGGAAACCGGATCAAAATGAAGCGCCTGATTTTAAAATACTGTCTATTGCTCATGGTGAAGGAGGGCATCACTAATGGAAGCTTATATTAGTTTATTTATTAAAGCCGTTTTCATTGAAAATCTGGCGCTGGCATTCTTTCTGGGAATGTGTACCTTTCTTGCGGTATCGAAAAAGATTTCGACTGCGATTGGGCTAGGTATTGCAGTGATGGTGGTTCAAGTCATCACGGTTCCGGTTAATAATGTTATATATCATACCTTGCTAAAAGAAGATGCTTTGGCATGGATGGGTATCACCGGTGTTGATCTTAGCTTTTTAGCGTTATTAAGCTGTATTGGTATGATCGCAGCCTTGGTACAAATTTTGGAAATGGTTTTAGATAAATTTTTTCCTGCCTTGTATCATGCATTAGGCGTATTCTTACCATTGATTACAGTAAACTGCGCCATCTTAGGCGGTAGCTTATTTATGATCGAGCGTGACTACGACTTTACAGAAAGTGTTGTTTATGGAGTCGGTAGTGGTTTTGGGTGGATGTTGGCTATCACAGTGATGGCGGGTGTTCGTGAAAAACTAAAATACAGTGATATCCCCAAAGGCCTGGAAGGTCTTGGAATTACATTTATTAGCGCGGGTCTGATGTCACTTGGCTTCATGGCTTTCTCTGGAATCCAACTTTAAGAAGGTATAGTAATGCTAGAGATTGCATTAGGGATTATTATTTTCACGGTTATCGTGATTGCACTGGTATTTGTTATTATCGGTGCAAAAAGTCAATTAGTGGCCTCTGGGGATGTTGAAATTCTTATCAATGGTGAGAAAAAGATACATGTCCCTGTGGGCGGTAAATTATTAACCGCATTAGCCGATTTTGGCTTATTTGTACCTTCAGCCTGTGGTGGTGGTGGTACGTGTGCGCAATGCAAGGTGAAAATTCATTCGGGAGGAGGCGAAATACTACCCACTGAGTTAGGTCACATAACTAAACGTGAAGCAGCAGATGGTGAACGTTTATCTTGTCAGGTTGCTGTTAAGCACGACATGAACATTGAAGTTGAAGAGAGTGTATTCGGTGTTAAAAAATGGGAATGTACCGTTAAGTCAAATAACAACGTTGCAACTTTTATTAAAGAGCTGGTCCTGGAATTGCCTAGTGGTGAAGTCATTGACTATGAAGCAGGGGGATATATTCAAATAGAATGTCCACCGCATATTGCTAAATATTCTGATTTTGATATCGAAGAAGAGTTTCGTGAAGACTGGGATAAATTTGATTTATGGCGTTATACCTCTGACGTAAAAGAAGATACATTACGTGCGTATTCGATGGCTTCTTATCCTGAAGAAAAGGAAATCATGCTGAATGTGCGGATTGCAACACCACCTCCGGGTGCGCCTGACTCAGTACCACCAGGTATTATGTCATCGTATATTTTTGACCTGAAACCAGGTGATAAATGTATCATATCTGGCCCTTATGGTGAGTTCTACGCTAAAAAGACGGATGCTGAAATGGTCTTTATTGGTGGTGGAGCGGGTATGGCTCCTATGCGTTCTCATCTTTTCAATCAATTACGGTCTTTAAAAACTGATCGTAAGATCACTTTTTGGTACGGTGCGCGTAGCAAGCGTGAAATGTTCTATGTAGAAGATTTAGACATGCTAGCGGCTGAAAATGATAATTTTGAATGGCATTGTGCCTTGTCTGACGCCTTACCAGACGATAACTGGGATGGATATACTGGATTTATTCATAATGTTCTGTTTGAAGAGTTCCTTAAAAACCATCCTGCACCAGAGGATTGTGAGTACTACATGTGTGGGCCTCCCATGATGAACTCATCGGTGATTAATATGTTGTTAGAAAATGGCGTAGAGCCAGAAAACATCATGTTAGATGACTTCGGTGGTTAAATAAGGTGGCTGGAAAACAATAAGTGTCCAATATTTGGGCAGGATTTTTGTTTGTCATCAGTGCTGTAGCAATAGGCGCATAGCAAGAAGCTACGTAACTGTTGCTATTGTTGATGGCGAACAAAAAAACTAGCAGATGGATGATTATTTTTTTCAAGTACCTAAGCTTATAGGGTGGGCAATGCCCCAAGGCTGTTAATTTAAGAATAATCTCCTTCTCCAGAGGGAGAAGGTTGGGATGAGGAGATTATCAATGCATGATTTTATTCTCCTCACCCAACCCTCTCCAGCAAGAGAGGACTTAAGTCAACAACATTGGGGCAGTGCCCGGGCTATAATTTAGAAGTGAATATTTTCCAAGAAAATAGTAAAAATGCAAAATAGTATCTCAAAACGAGGGTTAAGCTTGAGCTTAATTCTCGTTTTTTTGTTATCAGGCTGTGCTAATAATGCCAGTGTCGAGAAATATCCCTTTAACTTTTCTGGCCCTACCATGGGAACCAGTTTCTCGGTTAAAGCGAGTCATCTACCCAAAGGTGTCAAAACATATAGATTAGAAATACTTGTCCAGAAGCGTCTGGATGAGATTAATCAACGCATGTCTACCTATATTAGCGACTCAGAAATATCTGTTATTAATAGTTCGAGCAATACTGGGGCAACCTTTATATCGCCTGAACTCGCTAAGGTTTTATTTCAAGCGCATGAAATTAGTGAATTATCAGCGGGAGCATTTGATGTTACTGTCGCCCCTTTGGTGAACTTGTGGGGCTTTGGTCCGGATAAGATGATTTACCAGGCACCTACAGAAACAGAAATTCAACAATTACTCAAGGTAGTCGGGTATCAAAACCTGATTATAAATACTCGCTTATTATCACTGAGTAAATCAATTGAGGGTGCTAGTATTGACTTGTCTGCTTTGGCAAAAGGTTATGCCGTTGATGAAGTTGCAAATGTATTAGATAAACAAGGCGTCACCGACTATATGGTAGAAATTGGAGGTGAGCTATCCTTAAAAGGAAAGAATTTACAAGGTAAAAACTGGCATATCGCGATAGAAAAGCCGAATACCGAAAAGCGGGAATTGCAAAGAGTTGTGGCGATTACAGACATAGCAATGGCGACATCGGGTGATTATCGGAACTATTTTGAGCAAGACGGCAAACGGTTTTCACATACACTAGACCCAAGAACAGGCTATCCAGTCACACATAAATTAGCATCTGTGACGGTTTTAAGCGATACTACAATGAAAGCTGATGCCTGGGCTACAGCATTGATGGTCTTAGGTCCGGACGAAGGATATAAGCTAGCTGAGGAACAAAACCTGGCAGTGCTTTTTATTATTAAAACAGATCAGGGGTTTGTTGAGCATGCAACACCTTTATTTTCTGAACAGACAAAGGTAGAACAATGATTTATTTTTTAGTGACATTCGCATTTATGTTAGCAGTCATTGTGGTGATGGCAATTGGTGTTATTTTTGGTCGCAATGCAATCAAGGGTTCATGCGGGGGGACAGGTGCCGGTAATTGCTTTTGTTTAAAGAAGTGTGATAAAAGAAAGAAGATGGAAGCTGAAGCCGAGCCAGGTTGATATACTGTGCACGGCCGAGGTAGTACGGTTATTGGTTCTATTTAATTAAAAAAAATAATAAGCAGGAGAAGGCTATGTTGGCAAAAATTACAGTTGCAGATTATATGACCACTCGGTTAATTAAATTAAACAAAGGAATGACGGGTATAGATGCAATTAAAAAAATACTCGATCATAAAATTACCGGTGCGCCCGTATTTGACGAGCATGACAAGATCATAGGCATGTTTTCTGAGAAAGATGCGCTTAAAATGATCTTAGAAGTGGCTTATAATCAGAGTAGTGTAGGTAAGGTTACCGAGTATATGACTGTGGATGTGGTGAAAGTAGAAGCTGAAATGAGTATTGTTGATTTGGCAGAAAAATTTCAGAACACTTCAGTGAGATCTTACCCTGTGTACCGAGATCAGGATTTAGTCGGTGTTATTAGCCGTACTGATATACTGCGCGCATTAGCGAGTACGGAATTATAGAGTCTTTTATTAATGGCTTAGGTTTTAAAATCTAAGCCAGAATACCTTCTAAACTAGTAACTAATCAGACAAGCTGAGTAGTTATAGCAAAATAAACACTGTAGGATGGGTAAAGGGCTTCATCCGTGCCCATCAACGAAAACATGATGGGCACGTCGTACCTCCTTTGCCCATCCTACAAAACACTTGTTCTATCATGATATTTTTTATCAAATACCTGCTTCTCTGGTGCCTGGCTGGAAATATACAATCTAATTTCGTAACTATCAGATACGCTGAGTAGTTACCTAAACTATAATATAAATCACAAGGGTAAAGCTTTATGCGTAAACGAATTATCACTGCAGAATCAAATAAACTAGCTAAGCCGGAAGGTAACTGGTTAGACCTTGAAGAAATCGCAGAAGTAGAAATTAGCTCTGAAGATATTGCTTTTCCCATTGAGTCTGCATTGTTAGCTGGCCACACTACAGGTTGGCGTGCAGCAGAGCCTGGAAAGCAAACAATAAGGCTGATGTTTAGCCAGCCACAGAAACTTACTCGCATATTCTTAAGCTTTGCTGAAACTAGCATAGAACGCACACAAGAATTCAAAGTACGCTGTTCATCTGACAATGGTCAGTCCTTTCAGGAAATTGTCCGCCAGCAATGGAACTTTAGCCCATCAGGAGCAACAAGCGAGACCGAAGACTTTAGCGTAGAGCTTGCTGCAGTTACCGAGCTGGAATTAAATATCACTCCGGATATTAATAACCCTAAAGCCTTTGCTTCACTCGCTCAGTTACGTCTGGCGTAGAGCAAGCTGTATCTGTTCTGGAGTGCAATAGCTTTAGCTATTGCTAAAAAAGCTAAAGCTTTTTTACTCCTGCATCATTATCAATGTTTTCGCTGCCTTTCCCGCCTGTTCTTTCACCAGCTTAGGGACTAAATAGCCCGGTAATAGCTGTTGTAGCTTGTTGTGTATTTTAGCAGCATCCGCTTGCGTGACTTCAAAATGTGCTGTTCCCTTTGCTCTATCTAATAAGTGCAAATAATAAGGCAGGATACCACTGGCAAAAAGTTGTTCGCTTAAGGATTGTAATTGCAGAGCATTATCATTAATGCCTTTTAACAACACCGACTGATTTAATAAAGTAATATGATTTTGCCTTAACGCCAGGCAGGCAATGGTCACCTGTTTGCTCAGTTCATTCACATGATTACAATGCGTGACCATAATAATGGGAACGCTTGAATTTTTGCATAGCTTAATTAATTCAGGCGTAATGCGGCTGGGTAATACAATGGGTAGACGAGTATGTAGCCGAATACGCTTAATATGTGAGATAGCATTTATTTTCTGAATCAGCGCATTTAATCTCTGGTCACTTAATAGTAGTGGATCCCCACCACTTAAAATCACCTCATTGATACTGGAATCTTTGCGAATATAATCCAGAGCGATTAATTCCTTTTGCCTGTTAAGTTGCGCGTCAGCATACGGAAAATTGCGCCTAAAACAAAAGCGGCAATTGATAGCACAGCCACCAGTCGTTATTAATAAGACCCGTCCTTGGTATTTGTGGATAATGCAGCCCTGAACCAGCGCTGATAAATCACCGACAGGATCATCCTGAAATTCATCAGGGTTAGTTAATTCATCTGCAATCGGTAAGACCTGTTTCAGCAACGGGTCGTTTAAATTACCTTTTTCCATACAAGCCGCGTAGCCAGCCGGAACCCGCATAGAGAAATCATCCTTGGCGTAGCGCGAGTAATGACCGGGGTCAAGTTCAAGAAAATTAAGTAGATCCTCTGGTTTACAATAAGCTGCGGCCAATTCCTGTTGCCAGCTAAGTGGGGGGCTAGTCATAACTAAGCGAAATTAATATGTTTATATACTGAACCTTATGCGGCACAAGCCCTCCTGGTATTTATTATAATTTTCAAAAAAGGGGAGTAGACTTTAGTCTACACGGTGTATGAGTTGTATGAACGCATGAATCGCATGAGTTGCATGAATTTATGTAGGCTAAAGCCTACTCCCCAGACCTATAATATACGTCCTAATTCAATATATCTATCTACGCAAAGCTGTAATCCAAATGTTAATATAATGATGCATCATGTTTTCTAAAATAGGTAGGATGCTGCTGAGGAACGAAGCGCATCATTCGCGATAGATGCGCTTCGTTCCTCACACTTAATGTGGGGTATATACTATGTAGGGTATGCACCGCATACCGTATTCCTGAAAGGTACGCAATGCGTACCCTACATTGATATCATATAGGCTACATAGTTAGAAAGGCTTTCAAAGTAGGCTAAAGCCTACTCCCCTGTCTTATGAAACCGGGAAACAAAAAAGGCAGCCCGTGGGCTGCCTTTTTATTGCGTTAATAAAATTGTTATTAACTGGGAGGAAGGCCAAACTTACCGCCTTTCTTTATCCCGCGACGCTGACGCAAGACCTCTGGCTGGTGCTCTTTGATATATTTCATTGCACCACTGGCCGGATCAAAATGGCTGGCGTTGATAGGACCCAGTACCCAGCGGAACTGACGGCTGGTTTTATCGGCACCCATACTGAACTCATAGCTGTTTAATTCACCTTCAGCTGATACTGCCGGGATGACCTCCAGTGTTTCCAGATCAATCAACTGCAGGCGCTTCAATGTGCGGCTATCCAGCGTCTTGTTTTCAGCATACGTAAGGCGGCCATGGGCATTAGTCGGGGTTAATTCAAACAAGCCATTCCAGTTTAAGGTGACTTTACCCTCTTTTACGGTACTGAAAACGGTCATTTCCCAGCTATCACTCTGGCGTTTACTGCCATGATAGTTGCTGTTAAATTCGCCTGAACGGTTTCCCCAGTTTTCTTGAATAAATAACACCGCTGCTTTGGAATTGGCCAATGACGCATAAGGGCGTATATCATGTTTATCATAACCATCACTACTTTCAGCCAGTTTTCCCAATACTGCCGGGTTAATACTCTTATGGGTCTGCTCAGTGACAGGATCATAAACAGAGACGCTATATTACTTAAATACCATTGCTTTACCGGCTGATTATTATGTTTCTGTGTAGCGTCTTTTGCTGGTTTGCCTTTACTGATCGCCAGGCCGCTTGATGTGATCAGTGTCACTGCTGTAGCCAGGGTGATCATTCGTTTTAAATTAAGTTTTTTCATTTATGATTACCTGTTTATTTACTCTGCGCGAACAGAAAGGCCGTGGGGTTGTTTGCATCCAGAAAACCTACTTTGAATATCTGGCTAAACCTTACAAAAAAACCTTCTCCTGGTGCGATCTCTCTAGGCATACCCGGTGTATTCGCTGGAATGGCAAGGTAGCCATTGTGAATGCCCACCCCGGTTTTATATACGTAGGCAGAGTTATCGAGGCCTTCAAAAAAGGGAGCCACTTCAATTGGTGTACGAGCTGGCCCCATTGATTTAAACAGCGTTAGGCTCCAATCCATCGCTATTGGAAATGGATTTGAGAGCATAACTCTAATATCGGCAGTAGGTGTGGTTAAACTACTCAGCATGGTTAGTAGGTCAGTGGACTGTACCGCTGCCACATTTTCTCTACCGAAGAAACCTGCTCTTGGATCAGCTTCTACCGGGGTTTGTGTGGCGGCATCACCTATTGCTGTGGGTATAGTCCAGGTCTTGTCGGCATCTTTAATAATCCAGTAACCATGACCTTGAATCATGGTTTCAGTTGATGCCATTATCACATAACCAGGTTGGTGGCCTTCATAATTGTCCACTTGTTTATACATCACCCATTCGCCCGTATCGCCATAGGTACCCAGGTCGGGTGTGAAAATCTCATCAATAGTTGCTGCGCCGCCGGCACCAGCCGAACTGACATCACACTGCAAACCAATCATGGTCCATTCATTGGCTTTGAGTGAGCCACCGTGGTAACAAGAAGCAGTGTAATAGGCATAAGCCCGATCGTTGTTGTGCCCATTGACCAAGACACGAAGGTCAGTGCCATCAACGCTAATGTCCCGACCAAAATCTACTTCACTCTTGGTAACTGACCAGTCTGCTACCGATGTGTCATGATTGTTAAAATAGAGCTCTACCTTTTCACCTTTAAACCCTAATCCTGCAACACCGCTAGATTGGGAGACATCACCGCCTTTAGTGTTAGCAATATTATCCTGGACTTCGTACAGCCCAGTGCCACTATTCAGGTCGAGCCGAACAGCTCCATCCACGGCACCATCACCACCGAGTAGCATCACACTGTCAGTTCCCGGTGTTAGTGATACCGCAAGTCCAAGCTGTTGACCTGCAGATGAGCTGTCAATTTTCTGTATTAAAGCTAGGGTATTCGTTTCGAACAGGTAGGCTGCACCCGCATCTATGTTCGCACCTGAGGGACCCGTATCATGAAAAGGAGCGCCAACCAGGACCTCGTCACCATTTGAGGTAACAGACGTGCCAAATTGATCACCGATATTCTCACCATCTTCTGCCCCTAATAAGGTTGTGGTGCCGGTAGAATCATTATGCCTGGAAATATAAACCCTGCCTTCATTATTATTTATATCAGCGGCATCTGGGTTTACACCTTGGCCCTTGTCATACAGTGGCGCAGCAGCCACTAGCGTGGCAATATGAGGGCTGCCTGGTTCAAGCCTTACTGACACTGAAGCCCCATACCTTGAGAGTCGCTGCCTCTCAGCCAAGGGTAATTTAACATTAAGAATCCGTTTCCATCCTCTTCTGGATGCCGTACCTGTAGCGCCTGGTTGATAGCGGAAAAAGAAAATTGAGCCGAATATGCCGCCACCCGAGCCAACTGCATCCGGCGCCCCTATCACGACTAAATTACCGGCGGCAGAAATCGAGGTACCAACACCCGCAGTTGTTAAGTCACAGCTTCCGCTATTAAAGAGCAATCTTGTATAAAAATCCCCTGCATTGCCATTGCCATCACCCCACAGATTGGTAACAGAGTCAAACTGGTAGACAAAAACCTGGCAAATATCTTTATCGCCTACAAATGCCCATTGGCCACTGATCGCAACCGAATCACCACCATTGTTAGGTAATATTTGCTCTGCAATATTGGGCGCTGCCTGCAATGCAGGGGATATAAACAAAGCCGGTAATAAACCAATTTTTAAAAGATTTAATATTTTGGATTTCATTTTGATTATTTCCCTAACGAAAAAAGTTTAACCACGTGATGATCTACGTTGTCTAGCTGAACTAGGCGCACCCGTAGGAATCAGGCTAGGCGGCAGCCCAAACGCGGCTTGTGCACCTTGAGACTTTCCCAATAAGCCAAGTGCAACCATTGCTGGGGCGGTATAACACGCTTTTTTAATAAGGTCGCGTCGTCCGCTGCTGACTTTGTCCTTAGTCAAAGTTGATGTTATCTCGCTAGATTTTTTTATCGTCATTGAATTGCAACTCCATTAAAAACAATGTTTTTGTAGCATAATTACCAAGGCACCTTTTATTTAAGCCTCATATCTCTGTAATTATACGTAAATAACACCTATATAAGCAACAACTCAATTCACCAAAGATAATAAGGAGAGACTAAAATAGGTAGGATGCTGCTGAGGAACGAAGCGCATTATTCGCGATAGATGCGCTTCGTTCCTCAGCAGCATCCTACGAACTGAACCTTATGTGGCACAAGGCCTCCTGGTATTTTTTGTGATTTTCAAATAAGAATGGAAAAAAGGGGAGTAGACTTTAGTCTACACGGTGTATGAATTGTATGAATTACTTGAGTTTGTGTAGGCTAAAGCCTACTCCCCAAGTCTATAATATACGCCCTAATTCAGTATATCTATCTACGCAAAACCGTACACAAATATTAATAGTATGATGCATCATGTTTTTTAAAATAGGTAGGATGCTGCTGAGGAACGAAGCGCATCATTCGCGATAGATGCGCTTCGTTCCTCAGCAGCATCCTACGGACTGAGCCTTATACGGCACAAGACCTCCTGGTGTTTATTGTAATTTTCAAATAAGATTGAAAAAAGGGGAGTAGACTTTAGTCTACACGGTTCATGAGTTGTATGAATGACATGAATCGCATGAATTACTTGAATTATTTGAATTTGTGTAGGCTAAAGCCTACTCCCCAAGTCTATAAAATACGCCCTAATTCAGTATATCTATCTACGCAAAACCGTAATCCAAATGTTAATATAATGATGCATCATTCGCGATAGATGCGCTTCGTTCCTCAGCAGCACCCTACGAACTGAACTTTATGTGGCACAAGGCCTCCTGGTATTTTTTGTGATTTTCAAATAAGAATGAAAAAAAGGGGAGTAGACTTTAGTCTACACGGTGTATGAATTGTATGCGTCACCTGAATTCATGTAGGCTAAAGCCTACTCCCCAGGTCTATGACATACGTTAAGCGCTGGGAAACAAAAAGAGTGGTTATGAAATTATAATGTAGCTACATTAGATATATTAGGTAGAACACAATCGATCCGTTAAATAAGCATTATTCTTCTGTATGTATTAGATGCAAGGTATAATAACGAAAATTTAAATCATCCTGGGAAAATCACTTGAGCATGGCATTAAAAGTTTGTGCTAGTGACCATAAACCACTGAATTTCCTGGGATCACACAAGCAACCGAGATATAAATGGCCAGTTATAGTACCAGTGAATTTAAAGGCGGATTAAAATTAATGATGGATGGCGATCCTTGTTCTATTATCGAGAATGAGATTGTTAAGCCAGGGAAAGGACAAGCCTTTAACCGCGTTAAACTTAGAAACCTGAAAAATGGACGAGT
Organism: Methyloprofundus sp.; assembly: GCF_965251085.1. Lineage (NCBI taxonomy): Bacteria > Pseudomonadati > Pseudomonadota > Gammaproteobacteria > Methylococcales > Methylococcaceae > Methyloprofundus > Methyloprofundus sp. Next base: position 820,902 of record NZ_OZ252594.1, read on the forward strand.
GATTGAACGTACTTTCAAGTCAGGTGAGTCACTAGAGGCTGCCGACGTAGTTGAACTGGATATGCAGTATTTATATCACGACGGTGAGTTTTTCCATTTTATGCACCCCGAGTCATTTGAACAATATCAAGCGGATGAAAATGCCGTTTCTGATGCAAAATTATGGTTGAAAGATCAGGCGATGTGTATTCTAACTTTATGGAATAATGCGCCGATTAGCGTCACTCCGCCTAATTTTGTGGAACTGGAAATAACAGAAACAGACCCCGGTTTAAAAGGTGATACCTCAGGTGGAGGCGGTAAACCGGCTACCCTGGAAACGGGTGCAGTAGTGCGTGTGCCTCTGTTTGTGCAAATGGGTGAAGTCGTTAAGGTGGATACCCGCACCGGTGAATATGTCTCTAGGGCAAAAGCATAAGTCGCTGATATTTAGGATGTAAAGCTGTTTAGCGATCAATGACACATGCCTGGCAACCTGCTTGCTCTCTAGAACTTATTCGCTTACGAGCGCAAGTTTTGCATGCAATCAGAGGTTTTTTTTATGCTGAAAATGTTCTCGAAGTTGAGACACCGATACTTTGCCAGGCGATAGGCACTGATCCCTATTTAGAATTTTTTTCTACTGCGCAGTTGTCCGCTAAGCAGTCGGCTTTATATCTGCAAACATCACCAGAATTTGCCATGAAGCGTCTGTTAGCGGCACAAACTGGCTCTATTTATCAGATCACTAAAGCCTTTAGGAATGGCGAGTCAGGGCGTTTGCATAATCCAGAGTTTAGTCTGCTGGAATGGTATCGGGTAGGTTATGATTTACCGCAATTAATGGACGATACCGAGTTGTTATTAAGCCGCTTGTTACCCGAGGAACGTTTTCCAGAGCCAGCAACACGGCTTATTTATGCTGATGTTTTCCTGCAATATACGGGCTTAGATGCACTGCAATTTGATCTGGAGAGCTATCGAGTCGCTGCTGAAAAACTGGGGGTTACTGATGCCATTCGTTTATGTGCTGATGATCATTCCAGTTGGCTAGACTTTTTATTTAGTCATGTTGTGCAACAGCAATTAGTTCAATACGGTGTGTGCATGATCTATGATTACCCGGCTTGTTTGCCCTCGCTTGCACGCCTGAATGCTGAAAACCCTCTGATTGTTGACAGGGTTGAAGTTTTTGTTAATGGCATAGAGCTCGCTAATGGGTATTGCGAATTAACGGACCCGCGAGAACAACGCGCGCGTTTTGAGCAGGAAATTTTACTTCGCGAGAGAAATGGCGCTGAAAAAGTGCAGGCAGACGAGCGGTTTTTAGCGGCTTTGCAAAGTGGCCTGCCAGATTGTTCTGGTATTGCCATCGGTCTGGACCGCTTATTAATGATCATCAGTCAAAAAGATCATATCAATGAGGTTTTAGCATTTCCTATTAAAAATGCTTGATACCCGGTTGTTGTTTTTTACGGATTTTATCCTGTTATTAATGTGTACATGAAATTCAAAATTTTCGTTTCTTTATTTCTACTCCTGGCCACTATTTCTTCTGTTGTACACAGTGAAGAGCAAGGCTTTATCGTACAGGATATTCGTGTTACCGGCTTACAGCGGATATCCGTTGGAACCGTCTTTAATTACCTACCCGTAAATATCGGTGAAGAACTGCTGTATAAAAATATAGCACCTGCTATAAGAGCCTTATTTAAAACCGGGTTCTTTCAGGATATTTCTATGGGGCGTGAAGGTGATGTGCTTATGATTGAAGTGGAGGAACGCCCCTCGATCGCAGAAATTGAAATAGAAGGTAATGATGATCTGAAAACGGAAGATTTGATAACGGCGCTAAATAGCATAGGCCTGGCTAAGGGCAAAGTATTTAATCGACAAATACTGGATAAAGTTGAGCAGGAATTAAGACGTCAATACTTTAGTCATGGCAAATACAGCTTACAAATTGATACCCATGTACTGCCACTGGAAAGAAATAGAGTGAGTATCAATATTAATATTTCAGAGGGTTCGGTTGCGAAAATTAAATCTGTGAATATTATTGGCAATAAGGTTTTTTCTGAAAAGGCTTTAATAAAGAATTTTGAATTAAGCGTTACCGGCTGGTTGTCTTTTTATACTAAAGATGATCAATATTCCAAGCAAAAATTATCTGCAGATTTAGAGCGTCTACGTTCTTACTATCTGGATCGTGGGTATATAAACTTTAATATAAAGTCTACCCAGGTTTCTATCACTCCCGACAAAAAGGATATTTATGTGGTGGTGAATATAGCAGAAGGTGATTTATTTACTTTGGGTAGCGTTAAGCTCAGTGGTAATCTGGTGGTAGATCCGGAAGAGCTTATTGCGTTAATGCAGGTAGGGCCTACCGAAGTATTTTCGCGTAAAAATGCAACACTGACGTCTAAAGCTATTTCAGATCGTTTAGGCGAAGAGGGCTATGCCTTTGCCAATGTCAATATGGTGCCGGATATTCATAATGACACAAAAATAGTCGATATTACTTTTTTTATCGACCCTGCTAGTCGGGCTTATGTGCGCCGCATTAGCATGCATGGGAATACCAAGACACGTGATGCGGTATTACGTCGAGAAATGCGTCAAATGGAAGGTGCCTGGGCATCTTCACTTAAAATCGAGCGATCTAAAGCACGTTTAAACCGCCTGGGATATTTTGAAAATGTGGGAATAGAAACCCCTAAAGTCCCTGGTACGCGTGATCAACTGGATTTAAACTTCTCAGTCTCCGAGAAGTCCTCGGGTAACTTAATGGCCGGTATCGGTTATTCACAAACCCAGGGGATTATCTACAATGCCAGTGTTACACAGGATAATATCTTTGGTTCGGGTAAGCGGGTCAGTGTTAATTTTAATAAAAGTGATGTTTCAACCTTATATAGCCTGGCTTTTACCAACCCTTATTTTACGCGTGACGGAGTAAGCCTGGGTTATAACTTCCTGTATAAGAAAACCGATGCGCAGGCAGCGAACATTTCTAACTATTTAATCGATGTGATTGGTGGTGGGATAAATTTTGGTTTTCCTATTAATGAGAATCAGCGCTTTACGACGACCTTCGATATTAAACATACCACCTTAAAACAAGGTGATTTTGCACCGCCCGAACTTCCTGTTTGGATCGAAGCGAATGGAAGTAAATTTTTAAACTTTCCTATTGGTATCGGCTGGGTTCGAGATACGCTGGATAAGCCCATTTTTCCAACCGTAGGGAGTCAGCAACGTTTATCAGGCTTAGTGACCATTCCGGGTAGTGATTTAACTTATTATAAACTGAGCGCCAAAGACCAGCATTACTTCCCTATCGCAAAAGACCTGGTGTTAAAGCTGATGGCTTCAGCCGCCTATGGTAATGGCTATGGGGGAACAGAAAGTTTGCCATTTTTTGAGAACTATTTTGGCGGAGGCGTCAACTCGGTTCGAGGCTTTCGTGATAATACTCTGGGGCCACGAGATCATTGTAATGCGACCTGTGACCTAAATGATGGCTCTGAACCCAGGCCCTATGGTGGTAATATTAAAATCATGGCTAATACCGAGCTTATTTTTCCCATACCCTTTATGGCAGATGTGGAATCAGTACGTTTAATGACATTTTTTGATATTGGAACCATTCAAGGGCCTATAGCACAGGAGCAAGCTGATGGTTCACTGATCACGGTGACGCCCGCTTTTTCATTTTCTGACTTTAGATATTCGGCAGGGATAGCGGCTAAATGGTTATCACCCTTCGGTGCTTTGCAGGTCAGTTATGCAATACCCCTGAATGAAAAGGAAGGCGATGAAATACAATCTTTCCAGTTTAGTTTTGGCTCGCAGTTTTAGAATACTCGGAGCAGAATTAATGGTTTGAAATGAGGTCTAGCTATGTAGGTTGGATGAGATTATCAAGCGTAGCGCAGATAACGAAATCCGACATTTGGAAGCATCCCGACATGTCGGATTTCGATTTTTAATGCTGCGCAATAAAAAATCTCATCCAGCCTACGGGGAATAAACAGATTATAGAATAAAGCTTATGAAAACAGTATTAATCACCGGCGCAAATCGGGGCCTGGGCCTGGAATTTACGCGCCAATATGCACAGGCAGGCTGGCAAGTTATTGCCTGTTGTCGCAATCCTGAAAAAGCCAGCGCATTGGCGCAACTGGCAAGCAGCTCTAAGCTCATTCGTATAGTCCAGCTTGATGTCCAGAACCACCCGCAAATAGACAGTCTTGCAGCAGAACTAAACGGTGTCGCCATCGATATATTGATAGCTAATGCAGGTGTCTATGGTGAGCACTATGGTTTGGGTTCTATCGATTATCAGCATTGGCACACTGCCATGGAAGTCAATGTATTCAGCGCTATAAAGCTGGCTGAAGTCTTTGCAGCCAACCTGGCCTTAAGTAAGCAAGGCATGTTTATTGCTCTAAGCAGCTTAATGGGCAGTATGACTGATAATACCAGTGGCGGCAGTTATATCTACCGCTCCAGCAAGGCTGCGTTAAATGCAGCAATGAAAAGCCTGTCGTTTGATTTTCGAGAGCAGGGAACCGGCGTGATTATCTTTCACCCTGGCTGGGTAAGAACTGATATGGGCGGCCCGCATGGGCTTATAGAGGTGGATGAAAGTATTAGCGGTATGCGCCAGGTGATCGAAAATTTTAAAATGGCACAAACAGGCAGTTTTATTAAATATAATGGTATGCCGATGCCCTGGTAAACTTGAATTGATACAATCATGAATAATAAATTGGATCCCGAATTTAAGATGTTATTTTTTACCATGAAGTTCGTAGGATGCTGCTGAGGAACGAAGCGCATCAATCGCGACTATTTTTTACCATGAAGAACATGAAGCTAATGAAGGAAAAGACTAAACCTTTCATTACCTCCATTTCCTTGTATACACTTTTGTCCACGAAAGACACGAAAGACACGAAAGACACGAAAGACACGAAAGACACGAAAGACACGAAAGACACGAAAATACTTTGTACGAGTCACGGAGCTATTCAGTGCTTTCATAGCGATAGGAATATGAAGGATGTTGTCAATTTTCGTGGACAGTTTCCAAGATCAGATAACTTGATCATCCTGAAAACAATATGATACCTATTTTAGTCTCACCTTATTATCTTTGATGAATTGTTATGCTTTTGATTTTATTAGGTTGGGGTCGGTGATCTGAAGAGGGGCTTGTTATTGTGAATGTTAACTACTTTTGGCTTTCCCTGAAGGATGCCAACCTTTCGTTATCTCATGTTCTTTATGATGATAGCTGTCGCGTTTTAAGAGGGTAGACATAAATTGATTGCTTTGTTTCCTATCAGTGCTTTGCTTTTATCTTTTATAGCCTATTTATATCCCACTATATTTGTTGCTAGCAAGAGTGCGATTATTCCTTTATTAGCTCTGGTGATGTTCTTTATGGGCATGACACTCCGCTGGCAGCATTTTAAACAGGCTTTGCAGCAGCCGCTGATTATTTTATTAACCATCGGCATACAATTTCTGTTTATGCCCTTGTTTGCCTACCTGCTGGCAAATGCCTTGCAGCTCTCCGAGGCGCATACTATCGGCCTGGTGCTGGTGGGTTGTAGTGCCGGTGGAACGGCCTCCAATGTGATTTGCTATTTGGCAAATGGCAATGTTGCCTTATCCATACTAATGACTATGGCTTCAACTCTATGCGCTGTGGTCGCTATGCCATTATTAAGCTATGTCTATCTGAGCCAGAGTGTTTCGGTTCCTGTGCTGGATATGATGCGCAGTATCCTGTTGATCGTATTTATCCCGGTGCTATCAGGGACAGCCATTAACTCATTTTTTGCGCGTTCTATACATCGGGTACAAGGCATTTTTCCTGTTTTTTCAAGCTTGGCTATTGTATTGATTATTGCGATTATCGTCGCACTTAATCAACAAAATATTGCAAGTCTTGCAATGCCTGTTCTGATTGCCGTTGCCTTACATAATTTACTGGGTATGACAGTAGGTTATTTTATCCCAAGGTTATTCAAATATGACACGGCTACCTGTCGAACCGTCAGTATAGAAGTGGGTATGCAAAATTCGGGTTTAAGCGTTGCCCTTGCCATGCAATATTTTTCTGCAGCTGCCGCATTGCCAGGTGCGATATTTAGTATCTGGCATAATGTTTCCGGCTCAACGCTATCCATTTATTGGCGGCAGAAGACCAGGGTTGTCTCTCAATGATCGCCTTTAACTTTAATATTATTTTTACCGATGAGTCATTATTGCAGGATGATGATTACGATTCCCAGCTAGAAACCATCAAGGTTACAAAAGCGACAGAAAACACACTCCAGAGCCAGTTTGTTGTGAATTCTGGCTGGATAGACATGTCCGGGCGTAAGGCGATGTATCTGGCAAAAACCGAGTTTGCATTGTCGGTGGCGCCGGGTAGCCAATGGGCATTAGAGATAGACGATGTGCTTATCTTGTTCTGGTCTATCGATCATTCAATTATGTACTATCAGCCGCTAGCGCAATTTACCCCTGAGCGTTTACGCTTCTGGGTCTGCCATACCGTGTTACCGTTGAAATTTGCTCTGGAAAAACGTTATGAAATGTTACATGTAGGTGCAGTTGAAGTGGCCGATCGGCCGATCTTCTTTTCGGCTGAATCATTTGGTGGCAAGTCTACCCTGACAGACTATTTTATCCAGCAAGGGCATGCCTTATATTCTGATGATTCACTGGCGATCTACGCTGAGGATAATACCTTTTATGCTGTCGCCTCTTATCCTTTTCACCGGCCTTATCGCGAGCCTGAAGTGCTGGGCTATCAGGTGGACAATGTTGCGCGTCAGGCAAAACCTCTCTATGCAGGCTATGTGCTGGAAAAAGGAGCGGTGGATGCGAGCATCAATATAGAAGAGCTAAAAGGCATAGAAAAGTACAAAGCTTTTCACTTTAGTGGTTTTATTGACCTAGATTTTTTTAAAGCGCAGCACTTTTTATTACGTTGTGCATTGGCGGAGGCTGTTCCGATGTATAAAGTTACGATTCCCTGGAGTTTGGAGCGTCTGCCGGAGGTGTATAGTCATATTGTGGTGCATAGCACAGTTCCCCGGTAATTGTATTAAACAATGGGTATTGCTTATGTTAAAATTAATATAACAACTTAAGGCTCGTAACAATAGACTAAAAAATGTAACTACTCAGCGTATCTGAGTAGTTACTAAATGAGATTGTATATTTCCAGCCAGACACCAGAGAAGCAGGTACTTGATAAAAAATACCCTGATGGAACAAGCGTTTTTGTAGATGGGCAAAGGAGGCACGACGTGCCCATCATGCTATCGTTGATGGGCACGGATGAAGCCCCTTTGCCCATCCTACAGTGTTTATTTTGCTGTAACTTCTCTCAGCTTGTCTGAGTAATTACAAATTAAAATAAATTTTAATTTAATACCAAGGAATTCAATTATGGATGAAAATCCTCAAAATTCAGAACCCACGGACGTCTCTGCTACTCGCCGTGGCTTTATAAAAAAAAGCGGCATACACTGCTCCAGCCCTGTTAGTCTTAGGGAGTCTGGCAAAGACCAGGGATGCAAAAGCTGATTTCGGTTTACCCCCTAGTCTTTGTGCGCCAAACCCCTGTCCGCCGGCTTCCTCGGCGAGAACCCGCCAGCGTCGATAGATAAAAGAGGCCTAATAATGAATATATTATTTAAACAATGGATAAAGCTAATACTTAGTCTCTTAATATTGAGCATAACCGGGATTTCTCGGGCAGCGCCCGTGATAGCAGAGCAAATATTACTGGCTAATGGAGGGGATAGTGTTGCCATCAGCGAAGAATGGGGTTTTGTTGGTGATACAGATGAATGTGAAGTAGCTGTCTATAAATATGATTATTCTACAAACCTTTGGGGAGATGGTGCTGGGAATGCAGGTGACAAACACAGCACGATAGATGAGGGGCCTTGTACTAACGCGAAATTCAGAAGTTTTGGGGCCTCTGTATCGACCACAAAAGGCTTGTTGGTAGTGGGTGCACCGGAGGCAAAAGATACAGGGGGGGCTTTTCATGGAAAAATATTCTTTTATAACCTGATAAGCGATGCCTGGGTGCTTAATACCACCGCTGGTAGCCCAGAAGATCCAGCCGGAACGCCCGACCTTCAGAATGACGCTTTGTTTGGTTTTGTGGTCTCCATTCGAAGTGAGGGCAACGTTGCTCTTATGCTTATTGGTTCGCCAGGTTATGATGTGGGGGGGGGAATGCTAATGTTGGGAAGGTTTATCTTTATACCTGGAATTTCACCGACAGCACCTTGACATTCCGGGATGCCGTTGTCGGCGAAAATGCAGGTGATGAGTTCGGCACAGCGGTAACTTCAAACGGTGTTGAATTTGTTGCGTCGGCACCAAAGTTTGATGGTGCCTTCACTGATCAGGGGAAAGTCTATTTTTCTAATGTGTTAAACCCAGGCACAGCACTTCTAACGTTCACTTTTGTTACTGGTACTGCCGGCGTAATCGACGCCTCGGCAGATAATCACAATCTGGGTGTGAGTTTATCCCTGACTGTAGACCGAATTCTATATATGGGTGGAAATACAGGACCAGGAGCCTATGCGGCTGAGATCACAAATATAGTGACTCCTGCAGCTACCAAACTCGAAAATTTTCCCGGTACTTTGGGGGGTGACGTTTCTCAGTCTAGAGGCTTGGCAGCTCTTGGCTATGTTGGCAGTATGGTTGAGCTGTATTCCGACAATACTAACCCAGCATCGCCTGATGTAACCATTACCAAGCAAGACCCGCTGTCTGAACCCGACTATGCTCGAGATATTAGTATTTCTAGTAGCGGTGCACTGTTAATGGTGAATGGAAATACTAATGATAGAGCGTATTCTTATTACATTACTTCTTGTTATAAAGGCGGCACGCTAAAAGCCAATGAATGGACCATGATTGGGCTACAATGCAATACCTCTGCTAATATTGGTTTAATTTTTACCCCTGATTTGGGAACTTATGACACTAACTGGGTGATGTACAGGCAGAATGGGGCTGACTATGAAGGGCATCAGAATGCCTATGTAAAAATGGCTGCAACAGAGATTATGATTCAAGGTCATGGTTACTGGATTATTAAAGATGCCGACAAGACCTGGACTATACCCACAGCAATAGGTGATGCCGCCACACAAACCCCGGTAGAAGCTGATCCAAGAGCAGGTTTCTTCGGTAGAGATAATGTAGCAGCGGTACAGTCCACTGACCTACAAACCATGCTGGCTGGTTTAACCACACCTGCTGCCGATATTAGAGTTATGTTCTCAAATCCATTTCCAACGGCGATGGATTGGAGTTTAACGCTGTTTGAATCGCCGCCAAGCCCAGCTCGTACACTAACTGAAGTGGCTCCCTTTTTTGAAGGCTCTGACAACTCTGCCTACGTATATAAAACCGGGGAGGGCATTCACAATGGCTACCTTGCCATTGCTGCGAATACACCGGGTATGCCTAGAGAGATCGCACCAGGGGAGGGGTTTTTTGTAAGGTTTAGTGAGGGATTCAAAATAGGTTTTCTGGATCTAAACAAACCCGTGGTCTTTCTGTTCGCGCAGAGTAAATAAACAGGTAATCATAAATGAAAAAACTTAATTTAAAACGACTGATCGCCCTGGCTACAGCAGTGACACTGGTCACATTAAGCGGCCTGGCGATCAGTAAAGGCAAACCTGCAGAGGATAAAGCTGATAAAAACCTTAACCAGCTAAAAAAACAATGGTATTTAAGTAATAGCGTCTCTGTTTATGATGATGTCACTGGGAATACCTATAAGAGCATTAACCGGGCGGTATTGGGTAAACTGGCTGAAAGTAGTGATGGCTATGACAAACATGATATTCGCCCTTATGCTTCAATGGCCAACTCCAAAGCAGCGGTGTTATTTATTCAAGAAAACTGGGGAGAACATTCCGGGGAGTTTCATAGTGATTATCGCGGCCTGAAAAAAAGAAGAGATCGCAGTGCGCAAAGTGATAGCTGGGTAATAACAGTTGTAAGTATAGTTCCTGGTGCAGAAGTCACCTTAAAATGGAATGCCGTTGGACTGACATCGAACAAAAAAGGTGGAATAATTCGCTACAAGGATGGAGTGCTGCCTGAAAAGATATTGAAAAAACTGCATTTAATTGATCAGGAAACAAAGGATGAGATTGAGGTAGTTTCAGACGACGGTCAGTTGAATAGTAGCTATACCTTTACCATGGATAGCGATAAAACCAGCCGCCAGTTTCGCTGGGTATACGGCAACGTTAATGCGAGTGATTTTAACTCTGCCGGTGGTGTAAAACAGTTTATCGCCAAACAGAAAGCGGAGCTTAAACGTAAAGCGCGTAAAGCGCCTCCCAGCGATAAGTTTGGTTTACCACCCGTCTGATTTCTGGTGATGGCAATGGTGGATAATTGTCATTGTTGTGATGGAGGATTCTACACCGTAGGGCGCGGCTTTAGCCCGCCATTTTAGACTATGGGTTTTTAAAGGCGGGCTAAAGCCACGCCCTACATGGAACACTAAAACATTTGGGCTAAAGCCACGCCCTACATGGAACACTAAAACATTTGGGCTAAAGCCTGCGCCCCAAATGTGATAAATAGATAATTTATTTATCTATTTCTACAGGGAATGGGTGTGATTAAAAGTGATGAATTGCATTATTGTAGAGCGGACTTCAGTCCGCTATATTTCAGCATGAATTGCGGACTGAAGTCCGCTCTACAGCTCTGCTTGCTACGATTACTTCACTTTTAATCACGCCCGAAGGTAATACTAAAATTGTGAATTATGATGGTGTTTGATAAACTATGAAGTTAACTAATTTTTCAGGTTTTTGATGCCTATGCTATCTATTGTTTCTTGATGACTAGTGTGGCGGGTTAATGAAGGCACTGTTTCCTTTTTAAGATCAACGTAAGAGATATTCACACTTGTTTGAAAATATACTTGTTGTCTGTATAGGCAATATATGTCGCAGCCCAGCGGCTGAAGCATTGTTAAAAGATGCATTGAATAACAGAGGCAAAAAAAAATACCACATACAGTCGGCAGGACTTGGGGCGCTGGTGGGTTAACCCCCAGATGCAACGGTTTGCGAACTGATGTTAAGGCTAGCCATAGATATCTCTGACTATCAGGCAGCCCAGATAAATCAGGATATGATTCTTAAAGCTGACCTTATTCTGGTTATGGAGTCAGCACATAAAGAACTTATTGAACAGAACCAACCCAGTGCTAAAGGGAAAGTATTTAGACTAGGTGAGTGGGGTGGCTTTGAAATACCTGATCCTTATCGCAAGGATCGTAAGATGTTTGAAAAAACTGTTCAGTTAATTGACAAGGGTGTTGAAGACTGGGTCAATAAAATTGAATTAAGCTGATGTTTATTTAATGAGCTTAGCCCTTAATATACTTCGCACAATCTTTATAAAACTCCCAGTCGTCACCTACCGCGTGCAGTATAATGTAATACCTAAATCCTGCAAGCCCATATTTTGACTCTCATTAACCTGTCTAGCTAAGTGGTTATTAGGTTTTTACTGCCGCTTTGCCAGCCCTCTTTGTCCAACCGATCAAAATATCCAGATTTAAATCATAAATAGAGGAAATTTTTTGTATCGTATGGATATCCCCCGAGCCCAAGGCAATAAACACCCTGCCAACGTGCCATGACCTTTTAATCAAAGTGACTTAACTTCGGTTAATGTTAAGCGAGTAACCCCACCTTAACCCAATCATCCCATTCCTGTGGATAGAGCGGATCTGCAGGTGTTCTGACTCTCAGCTGATTATTGCCTGTGAGTAATTTTCCAGCCACCCGAATCAGATAAGTACGAAGTGTATCCGGCTCCCATTGGCACAACGTTTTGTTGCCACTCAATTGAGCCATCCAGCGCACGGTATTGTAGGCAAGAACGGCGCAATGAAATAATGCGGCATTAGCCAGAAATTGATTCGTTCTGATTTTACCTAAACCCATTTGTGATTTTGCTTCTTCAATCCATGTTTCGCACGTCGCTCGTTCACCATACTTCTTATGTGTTTGCCAAGGCGATAGAGGTTCAGTTGTTACATAACAAAAATAGTCATATTCTGCCGTATCCCAAAGCTCGGACTGAGGTCCTGTCACTTGTTTAGGTTGCTTTATCCTGACCGCGACAAACTGACGAGAGCGAGACCAGCCACCACAACGATATTGAAACTCGCTCTGCTCCCAACCGGGTCGGCCTTGTATGGCTGTCCAGGCCTGTTTGGCCAGCAATGCGTTCAAATTCTTAAGTTTAACCTTTATTAGATACCCATGCCCTCTGGTATCGAGAAATTCAAGCAAATCACCGACAAAATAACCACTGTCACCGCGAAAAATAATGCGCATCCGATTGGGCAAGTGTGCAAGTAACTGTTTGGTAAATTCTACAACACCATTGCTTGTAAAGGCATTGCCTGTCCGGAACCAGGCTTGTAAAATTTCTTTTGTTTCCGCTAGAAAAGCGAGTTGTGGATGGTATGAACGGGCACCTTTCTTTTTGGGGTTGAAGCCTTTGGCACTTCCTTCTTGTCGACCACAAACGGTGTCCACAGTTGAATCGACATCGACCCACTGGACGGATTGTATGCCAGTTTTCGATTTTCCGGAACGAAGCAATCGCCGCCAGTGTTGACCACGCAAAGTATGCGTGAGCGTTTCAAACTGGCTTATCTGCCTATCACTTACTTCTTTAAAGATCCGTAAAATTGTGGTTTCAACAGGAATCTTTATCCAGCCAGCTACTTTGCGCAGTACGCTATCTGCCCATACGGTCGTCACCTTTGCCATTGATGTTGCTCCCCCCATCATGCCAACCAACGTCAATAGAACCACATCAGATAAGTGATGGTCTGCATTTTCACCCCGCCGATGTGGAACGCTTTGTTTTACGGTTTTTTCAAAACCTATCCTGTCTAAATATTTCACGACGGGAATCAGTCCCGCCTGGCTTGTCAATCCATGTGCTGTAGATGTCATTTTTACCGTTCGGGTACGGTTTCTTACGTGAGATGAGGATTTTGATACTTTAGAGGGCTTCATTAAAACAATGAGATAGTGAAATCAGGAAAATGATATTATATCATTGTTTAATAAGGAGTTTTGTGGATTATTATGTATAATGCTTGCAGGATTTAGGTGATATTTGTTACTCATGGATTGGCAGCCTGCTCAGTCATTCCAGGTATGCATATGAACCCGTTTTCTGATGAGTCCAGTATCGACATGCCGACTAAGGAAAATAATGAAGCGATTTTAAAAAGGCTGAATATCAAGACTATTACGTCTCAGGTTATTATAGATTTAGAAAAAAACTTTAATAACTATAGTCTGGGGCCAGACAATGTATCGAATCTTTATTTTGATTACCGAATTGGCTCTAAAGCAACAAAAGGCTCTCTGCTAAAAGAAAATTTAGGGCAATACCGTGTGGGTGCGCGAGATATCTTAAGCATTACCGTTTGGGAGCATCCAGAACTAACCATACCAGCGGGCTCGTTTCGCTCGGCGGAGTCTGCAGGGAATGTGGTCGGTGAAGACGGTAATTTTTATTATCCTTATGTCGGTAATATAAAAGCCGCTGGAAAAACCGTAGAGGAAATCAGGGCAGAACTCAGCCGTAAACTCTCTAAATATATAGAACGTGTGCAGCTTGATGTGCGGGTAGCATCCTATCGTAGTCAGCGGGCCTATATTGTCGGCGAAGTGAATCAGCCTGGCATTCAACTGGTTAAAGATATTCCTTTAACGGTGCTGGAAGCCATAAATAATGCTGGTGGTGTTACCGGAGAATCAGATCAACGTAGTATTACCTTAACCGGGCAGGTAAAACCTACACGGTTAATTTATTAGCGCTGTATGAAGGTGGGGATATTAGCCAGAATGTGACCCTGATGCATGGCGATGTCTTGAGCGTACCTGATAGGCAATTTAATAAGGTCTTTATTTTAGGCGATACAGGATTAGGTGGTCTGGTCGGTGCTGGGCGTTCGCGCAGTGTCTTTATGAATAAAGGTAGAATGACGTTAAATGAGGCACTCAGTGAGGCAGGAAGTGCGAATTCTGTCGCCTCTGATCCAGCGAGAATATTTATTTTTAGAACAGACCTTGGCAAGCCCAAAATTTTTCATCTGGATTCAAAATCTCCCGATGTATTACTTTTAGCAGAACGTTTTCCACTACAACCTCGAGACATTATTTTTATTGACCGCGTGGAAGGAATACGCTGGAATCAAATTATCGGCCAGGTTCAACCGACTGTCAATTTAGTCAGAAGTATTCAGGGTATACTTAATTAACCTGTATCGAGCCAGCTAAAATAATACTGTCATTTTTGATAGAGAAATATTCTCACTTTCCGCTACCTATAACTAATAACTTTTAGCACTTATTAGGACTTGGGGCGCAGTGCTTTAGCCTGCTGTTGAACCAAGGAATGCAGGCTAAGGAGACTGTGAAAGTATTATGCGTAGGTTGGGGTGAAGCATGAACCCCAACAACCGAGGCTAAGTAAGTCATTGATTGTTGGGGTTCGCAAGCTCACCCCAACCTACGAAACCTGTCGTTGTAGGCATAATATTGAATACTTTCACAGCCTCTAAGGCACTGCGCCCCAGATAGCTGTTGATATAATGATACGTGGCGAAGTATCATTGAAGCTGTTTCTCAGCCTCAAAAATTGGACGATTATTTATTTCTATCTCCCTAAGCAAAAATCTAAAACACATTCAAAAGCGAATTAAAAAATATGGTTGATAATTTTTCGAAAATTGAACAGACACCTGACAATGATCAATTTAATGATGAGGGAATAAATCTAAGAGAGTTAATTGGAACCTTATTAGAAAATAAAGGATTAATTATATCTATAACGGCTATTGCTGTTGTAATAGGGATTGTTAAAGCAATATTACAAGTACCTATTTACCAAGCAGATGCCATGTTACAGGTGGAGCCTACGAGATCATCCATGATGTCGCAGGACCCTTTTTCAGGCATGGGGGGAGGTGGGTACGGATATGTCCCTGTCGGGGCTGAAATGGTAGTAATCAAATCCAGAATGGTGATGGGTGCCACTGTCGATAGATTGAATCTGGAAGTTGTAAGCTATCCTAAGTATTTTCCGGTTATTGGTCGGGCAATGGCTCGAAGCTTTGCTGCCCAGAATTTAGATAAACTCGCATCTCCCTGGCTTAATTTATCTGAATATGCCTGGGGTGGTGAAGTTATTAAAGTCGATACGCTAGATGTACCTGATAGCTGGATAGGCAGAGCATTAACGCTGATTGCCGGAAAAGAAGGGTATTTTGAACTGGTAGATAGTGCCGGAAATGTTATTGTTAATGGCGAAGTTGGAAAACCAGTCGATAAAAAAATTACCGGAGAAAATAATTCACTGCGCTTATTTGTCTCTGTCCTTAAAGCGCGTTCAGGAACTCACTTTACTCTACTTCGGCAATCACATATAAGTGCAATATGGGGATTGATAGGGAGTTTGTCCGTAGCAGAAAAGGGGCAGGGTCTCGGAATTCTCAGTTTCACCATGAACTCTGCCTCGCCAGCTTATGCAATGCAAACATTAAATGAAGTCGCCCAAATCTATGTGCGCATGGATGTAGAGAAAAAATCAGTAGAAGCACAGAATACGCTAGAGTTTCTGGAAAAGCAGTTGCCCACCATTAAAAACCAGCTAGAGATTGCAACCGATGCATTAAACGAATACCGCCTGGAAAAAGGCTCTGTAGATTTGGGTATAGAAACAAAGAGCATCTTAAGTGGAGTTGTAAGTGTCAATGCCCAGATAACCCTATTAGAGCAAAAGAAGGATGAATTACGCGGCAGTTTTACTCCTTTTCATCCTGTTATCGTCTCTATAGACAAGCAAATTGATAGATTGAAATCGCAATTAAAAAAACATAATAACAAAATATCCGAGCTACCAGAGACACAACAAATAATACTCAGACTTTCGAGAGATGTTGAGGTTAATGCCCGTCTGTATTCCACCATGCTCAACAATTTACAAACGATAAAGGTTTCCAAAGCGGGCACAGTGGGCGATGTAAGAGTCATTGATTATGCAATCATGCCATCTAATCCAATTAAGCCCATTAAGCGAAATATTGTTATGATCGCTTTTTTTATAGGCCTATTGTTAGCCCTTGCTTTAGTGTTTCTTCGTAAGGCTTTGCATCACGGAATAGAAGATCCTGATATCATTGAAAAGCAACTTAATGTGCCTGTGTATGCCTCGGTTCTGCATAGTGAAAAGCAGCTACAGTTAAATAGAGAACTGAAAAAAAATAAAACCTATTTTGGCCCCCCCCTTGTTCTGGCTTTGGAAGATGTAGATGATATGGCCATAGAAAGTTTACGTAGCCTACGTACAACACTGCATTTTGCATTTCTGGAAGCAAAGAACAATATTATTATGATTACGGGCCCTAGCCCTGGGGTGGGCAAGAGTTTTGTTTCCTCTAATCTGGCCATTGTTTTAGCCAGTTCTGGAAAGAAAATATTATTAATTGATGGCGATTTACGTAAAGGTCTTCTGAATAAAGTGTTTGGCATCAGTCGGGAAAATGGTCTATCAGATCTTATTTCTAATGTTATTAAACCTTCTACTGCAATACACAGAATAGAGCCTGCAAAGATAGACTTTATTCCGACCGGGGCAATTCCTCCTAATCCATCTGAGTTATTACTACATGAGAATTTTGGATTATTGCTTGAAGAACTAGGGCAGAAATACGATCATATTATTATCGATTCCCCGCCCATATTAGCCGTTACCGACGCGAGTATTATCGGGCGTATGGCAAGCGCAACTTTAATGGTGATAAGGTCAGGTGAGCACCCATTAAGAGAACTAGAACAAAGCGTAAAACGGCTAAAACAGAATGATATAGAGATTAAAGGCTGTATTTTTAACGATGTACGTGCTGTTTCTTCGGGGTATGGGTATGGTAAATATTTTTATCAGTATGATTATCAAAAGTAGGTTTCAATGTTACGGATAAATCAAATAATTCGGTTTTACCCATGAAATGTAATATTATTGAACCTAGAAAAATCAGTTGAGCGCGAATTTATAGTGCAAGATATTGAATTAATATAATACTTTCAAAAAATCTTAGCTTCACCCGTAGGTTAAGCAGGCATTTTTTGGAAGTGCAGTGGGATCAAGAGCTTGTGCTAGAAACCGTGAGCAACTGATTTTTCTAGGTTGAAGTAAGTTCAACATCAATTGAGTCTGAACACTAATGTAGGACACATAAAAATGGCACTAGCACAAGAAGACATAGAACAAATACAGGAGTTAATTAGACAATCCATCCTAGCAACACCTGAAGTTGGAAATGCTAATGTGCGTTATGAGTTAGAATTGCGTGAAAGAACGACCCGTGTGGAAGAAGAATTAAAGCATCAACGGGAGCTGATGTTAACCGGCTTTGCACAAATGGAAAAGCGTTTTGAGCAGGTGGATAAACGCTTTGAGCAGGTAGATAAGCGCTTTGAGCAAGTTGATAAACGGCTGGATCAGATAGACAAACAACTAGAAAAACAAAGCCAGGCAATAATGGATATACATCAAGAAATAAAACTTCAAATGCGCTGGAGCTTTGGTATGTTGCTAGGTATAGGCGGACTGGTCATAGGGATATTAAAACTGACAGGCTAACTATCAGTGTAGGTTGCGGGTGAGGCACGAACCCCAACGTTTGAAGGGTAACGCAGAATACTTTCACAGTCTCTTGAGCCTACATTTTAAAAGACGGACTAAAGATCCGCGCTCCATCGTGCTTAAGTGTGTCATGTTCATTCCTTTTCTCAAATTTCTAGCCTGACGAAAGGAATGAACAAGTGAGTAAACAAGTCGCAAAATCAAGTTGGCTGAGCCCCGTGGTCGCATGGTTTCTTTGATTTACATTAAAAGGTAATTTTATATGCAATGGCAAGAAGTATGTGAAAATCAAAATTTAAAAAACCTTCCCTTTAAAATAGAGCTTAACAGTCAAGGTAAAGTATTGATGACCCCCGTCAAAGTTAATCATTCAATCCTTCAGGGGAAAATTATAGGGCATCTATATAAGAACATAACAGGCGGGGAGGCATTAGCAGAATGTGCCATTAAAACAAAACAAGGGACAAAAGTTGCTGATGTTGCCTGGGCATCAGATAGTTTGCTTGAAAAAATAGAAAATGAAGTCGAGTGTTCAATAGCTCCTGAAATTTGCATAGAAGTACTATCTTTTTCAAATACAAAACGAGAGATTAATGAAAAAAAAATAATTTATTTTGAGCAAGGCGCAAAGGAATTCTGGGTATGTGACAGTTTTGGAAATATAAGTTTCTTTGTACAAGAAGGAAAGATTGAGCACTCAAAGATAGCTAAGAATTTCCCAGTGAGTATATAAGATTAGTCTTTATTTTCCATTCGTAAGGTTAAAACCTTCGCCTTTCAGGCGAACAGATTTATCTCAAATGCTATAATTTAAGAAATGGAATATCGCTATGGCAATCATACAGTTTACAACATCGAATACCATTTTGTATGGGTTACAAAATATAGATACCAAGTGTTAAGTGGGGATGTTAGTTTGCGAGTAAGGGAGTTGGTTAGGCAGACCTGTGAAGCATTTGAAATTAAGATTTTGTCAGGAGTTGTTAGTAAGGATCATGTGCATATAGTGGTTTCAGCGCCGCCAAACATGGCTCCTAGCGAGATAATGCGAAGGATAAAAGGGCGAAGTGCAAGAAAACTTTTTGAAGAGTATCCAGTATTGAAAAAGCGTTATTGGGAAAAGCATTTTTGGGCAAGAGGGTATTTTTGTGTCACGGTAGGGCAAATGAGCGAAGAAATGGTTACCAATTATTTGGAGCATCATTTTGAAGCAAATCCGAATGATAATTTTAAGGCAGAGTATGGTGAACCAAAATAACAGGGCTATTCGCCCTGTATCTCGACTTTCAGTCGCCAAACTCTCTAACCCACCCGTCTTTAAGCGGGTGGTTGTTTAGTGCCTGGGCTGACATTATAGGGCGAGTTTTTATCAGGTACTAACCTTGAGTGCCTGGTAAATTCCGAGTTTATTAAGGCAAGGATATCTTATCAATGTTTCCCTCGGTAGTCAGGCTAAGGCAGGTTAATGATCACTAACGACCCATAGCAGGCATTTGGTTATTTTAATTTTCAATCGATACTGACCCTAATGCTGCTTACTTAAGACAGAATTAATCAATTATTTCAATAAGATATAGATTAAAGAGACAATATTAGCATTTTCTTGAAAGGCACTAAAATCAACGCCGTACAATTGGCATAATGAAATCATGAAGGGACATACCTATTATAAGTTGCTGATTATTTATCCAATATTAAAAGGCAACAATCATAACTGATATTTTTATAATTTCAAGCTATTGATTAGTAATAATATTTTGTTAAGTAAGCAGTATTAGTTTCTGACCCTATTGGTTTGTCGAGAGTGATTCCAGGAAAGTTAAAAAAGCTTCTAGGCCTTTTACTGCGCCCAATCCACCATGATTTCCACCGCCATGAATTTGGGGTAATACATCAAATATTAAATCTATCATTTTCTCGTTTAAATTAATTGGCTAGAGTTTTTGAGAAAGGGTTTTATGCTTTGTATTATACGGTTATGGTTGCTTATTTCCTAGTGATTCGAAGTGGATTCAATTTTTCCACTTTATAAAAAGTGGTATCAATAACGCTAGCCTAATACGGTTAGTTTGAGTTTTTTATTTAATATGAAATATCTTGGGTTGGGTTGTATCCCTTATTTTTTTTGTAAAGTAAGGGATATGGCCTGAGTTATTATATTACCCATATGGCTTATATGGTAACAGCTAGGTTAAAGTTAATTAACAACTGTCGGTGCGTATTGTTTTACACGATGCAGCTAAAGCAGGACCTATTTATCCTTGAACGGTATTAGGTTTAGAGCGGTATAAACAGCTTGGCGACGAATTTCTTGCCTACTTCCGCTAAAATATTTTAGAGTCACTTGTGCTGGTTGAAATCTTTTTTGCCACGCGATATACACTGTTCCTACGGGTTTTTCAGCACTACCGCCTGTCGGCCCTGCAACCCCGGTAATTGAGATGGCGTAGTCAGCTAGGCTATTTTGCAATGTTCCCTGAGTCATTTCACTAGCAACTTCGGCACTGACAGCACCAAATTTTTCAATAGCCTTGCTCTGAACATTTAACATATCGATTTTAGAGGCATTGCTATAGGTAATAAAACCTCGGTCAAACCAGGCTGAACTGCCTGCGATCTCGGTAATACATTCCGCCAACCAACCCCCGGTACAGGATTCAGCGGTTGCGATTCGCGCCTGTGTCTTACTTAAATAGTTCCCCAGCTTTTCAGAAGCTAGATTTAGATTGGTATTCATATGCTTGCTATTAATAGTAAAGCTAAGGACAATACTTTGCTAAAATTAAACACTAATTATATAGTACCTAAATCCTGCAAGCCCATATTTTGACTCTCATTAACCTGTCTAGCTAAGTGGTTATTAGGTTTTTACTGCCGCTTTGCCAGCCCTCTTTGTCCAACCGATCAAAATATCCAGATTTAAATCATAAATAGAGGAAATTTTTTGTATCGTATGGATATCCCCCGAGCCCAAGGCAATAAACACCCTGCCAACGTGCCATGACCTTTTAATCAAAGTGACTTAACTTCGGTTAATGTTAAGCGAGTAACCCCACCTTAACCCAATCATCCCATTCCTGTGGATAGAGCGGACCTGCAGGTGTTCTGACTCTCAGCTGATTATTGCCTGTGAGTAATTTTCCAGCCACCCGAATCAGATAAGTACGAAGTGTATCCGGCTCCCATTGGCACAACGTTTTGTTGCCACTCAATTGAGCCATCCAGCGCACGGTATTGTAGGCAAGAACGGCGCAATGAAATAATGCGGCATTAGCCAGAAATTGATTCGTTCTGATTTTACCTAAACCCATTTGTGATTTTGCTTCTTCAATCCATGTTTCGCACGTCGCTCGTTCACCATACTTCTTATGTGTTTGCCAAGGCGATAGAGGTTCAGTTGTTACATAACAAAAATAGTCATATTCTGCCGTATCCCAAAGCTCGGACTGAGGTCCTGTCACTTGTTTAGGTTGCTTTATCCTGACCGCGACAAACTGACGAGAGCGAGACCAGCCACCACAACGATATTGAAACTCGCTCTGCTCCCAACCGGGTCGGCCTTGTATGGCTGTCCAGGCCTGTTTGGCCAGCAATGCGTTCAAATTCTTAAGTTTAACCTTTATTAGATACCCATGCCCTCTGGTATCGAGAAATTCAAGCAAATCACCGACAAAATAACCACTGTCACCGCGAAAAATAATGCGCATCCGATTGGGCAAGTGTGCAAGTAACTGTTTGGTAAATTCTACAACACCATTGCTTGTAAAGGCATTGCCTGTCCGGAACCAGGCTTGTAAAATTTCTTTTGTTTCCGCTAGAAAAGCGAGTTGTGGATGGTATGAACGGGCACCTTTCTTTTTGGGGTTGAAGCCTTTGGCACTTCCTTCTTGTCGACCACAAACGGTGTCCACAGTTGAATCGACATCGACCCACTGGACGGATTGTATGCCAGTTTTCGATTTTCCGGAACGAAGCAATCGCCGCCAGTGTTGACCACGCAAAGTATGCGTGAGCGTTTCAAACTGGCTTATCTGCCTATCACTTACTTCTTTAAAGATCCGTAAAATTGTGGTTTCAACAGGAATCTTTATCCAGCCAGCTACTTTGCGCAGTACGCTATCTGCCCATACGGTCGTCACCTTTGCCATTGATGTTGCTCCCCCCATCATGCCAACCAACGTCAATAGAACCACATCAGATAAGTGATGGTCTGCATTTTCACCCCGCCGATGTGGAACGCTTTGTTTTACGGTTTTTTCAAAACCTATCCTGTCTAAATATTTCACGACGGGAATCAGTCCCGCCTGGCTTGTCAATCCATGTGCTGTAGATGTCATTTTTACCGTTCGGGTACGGTTTCTTACGTGAGATGAGGATTTTGATACTTTAGAGGGCTTCATTAAAACAATGAGATAGTGAAATCAGGAAAATGATATTATATCATTGTTTAATAAGGAGTTTTGTGGATTATTATGTATAATGCTTGCAGGATTTAGGTATTATAAAGTTCTTCCGGCATTCGTATAAACATTGAAGAAAGTGGATGGTTTGAATAAGTCAGCAGTTATTTCTGAATGCGGTTTGTACCGATAATTCTAATAAACTACACTCCACTAGAAATGTTAATAATGCCATAATATCTGCCAGAAAAAACCTTCACGACAAGAGATAAAAATGATTCACAAACACTTTGATTATTACAAGTCTTATATAAAGCAGGATATTGCCGCGGGTTTAGTGGTTTTCCTTGTTGCACTCCCCTTATGCCTTGGGATTGCCCTGGCATCTGGAGCTCCTCTGTTTTCTGGGGTTATTGCAGGGCTCATTGGCGGGCTTCTCGTCTCTTGGCTTAGCGGATCACAACTCAGTGTTTCTGGTCCGGCTGCTGGCTTAACGGTTATTGTATTTTCTGCTATTGAACAACTCGGTAGTTATAACGGCTTTTTGGTCTGTGTCGCCTTAGCCGGGGTTATTCAATTAATCTTTGGCTATCTTCGCGCGGGAGTGATTGGTGCCTTTTTTCCTTCAGCTGTGATTAAAGGGATGTTAGCTGCAATTGGTTTGATTCTGATTATCAAACAATTACCTCATGCTGTTGGTTATGATAAAAATTTCGAAGCTGATGAAGGCTATATGGATGAAACGGCGGCTGAAAGTTTTAATAATGTATTTGATGCCTTCGCATCTATCTCGACCGGTGCATCTGCAATTACCCTGGGGGCATTAATAATCCTGATTCTCTGGGACACCGCTTTTATTAAACGTTTAAGCGTACTTAAACACATACCTGGTCAGTTAGTGACAGTTGCCTGGGGGATCGGTTTTAATGCCGCAGCCTTACAATGGTTCCCAGACTATGCGGTTTCGAGCAAGCATCTGGTTTCTCTGCCTATAACCGATAGCCTACCCGATTTTATTAATTTATTTACCTTTCCTGATTTCAGCTTTCTCGCTCGGCCTGATGTTTATATTATTGCCATGACTCTGGCAATAATCGGAAGTCTGGAAAGCTTATTAAGCCTGGAAGCCGTAGACAAACTGGATCCATTAAGACGTATTGCCCCAACAAACCGAGAGTTAAAAGCACAAGGGGTAGGTAATCTGCTTAGCGGCTTAATTGGAGGTTTACCCCTTACTGCGGTTATTGTGCGCAGTTCAGCTAATATTAATGCCGGGGGTCGTACGCGTATATCCAGTTTTGTTCACGGTATTTTCTTATTGCTTAGTATCCTGTTTATTGCTCAGACCTTAAACTTGATTCCACTTGCGTGTCTGGCCGCTATTTTATTACAAACGGGATATAAATTAGCCAAACCACAGCTATTTTTCTCTATGTATGCGCAAGGCTGGAATCAATTCTTACCTTTTTTATTAACCGTTACAGCCATTTTATTTACTGACTTATTACTGGGTGTAGTTATTGGTATAGGGATTGGTATGATTTTTGTAATGAGGTCAAATTATCACGAATCCATTACTCTAGAGACTGGGGATAAATATGCTACATTGTCACTCAATAAAGACGTATCATTTTTGAATAAGGCATTATTAAGAAAACTGTTAAATAAAGTTCAGCAAAACTCGATACTGGTTATTGATGCTTCTCATGCCAGTTTTATTGATCATGATATTCAGGAAACTCTGGTGGATTTCCTGAAAACGGCTAAGAGTGAGAATATTGAGGTTAAAATGTGTGGGTTTAGTGAAGATCAATTGCCAGACCCTGACAAGGCCGTTATCGGTGCACATTAGAGCCTATAATTAGGCTCCTGGAAACACACATCATCCAACTTTGCTGATCTTTTTGTCCGTCATTAGCACTGTAGCAATCGTTTCGTAGCCAGCTATGCGCCTACTGCTACCGCACTAATGACAAACAAAAATCCTGCCGCTAGAATCCGCTTCCGTGACCGCGCGAAGTATATAAACAAAAATAATAATCAAACAATACTATGCTGACAACTGACGATAATTCTAATAACCATCAAATTCATGGCCTACCGAAAGATGCAGAAAACCCAGGGAAAATTGCCAAAAAATTACTCCAGCAGTATGAAGCTGATGTGGGTGTGTTTTTTACTGAAATAGCACTATTACCATTAGAAACATTGTGCAAAATACTCTTTGAATTACCCAGTCATATCTTTGAAGAAACTTTTTCACGTATACCCCATAAAAAGATGGCAACTGCGCTCTCGCACCTAACCAGTGATGACCTGACCGATTTTTTGCAACGCGTCAGACAGTATGATCAGAATTACGCCAAGAGTACCTATCATTTGCTAGCGCCTGACGAACAAGCGGAGGTTCACCAACTTTCACAATTTCCAGAAGACCAGGCCGGGGCCTATATGCAAATGGAAATGGTCACAGCAGAGTTAAAAGATACCCTGGCAAAAGTGAAGCAAAAAGTCCGCAACTTTAGAATAGAGGAACCGGATAGCCCGATTTTTAAATTATTTGTCGTCGATGCTGACCAACACCTGGTGGCAGTACTGCATTTTACTGATCTATTACTCTTTACTGACCGGGACACCATGCAGGAAATCATTGATCGGGCGGCAGTACACCACCATAAACCGCTGAGCATTCATGACACCACGCCGATAGAAAAAGTTATCCAGTTATTTGAAGAATATGAGCTGAGTGTCATTGCCGTGATCAATCAGGAAGAGCAACTGCAAGGTCGCATAGTGTTCGAAGATATCTACGATTTAATTCGTACCCAGGAACATAGCCAGGCACTGAAAATGGCCGGGGCAGATAAAGATGCTGAAGAGGAGAGCTTAGACTCCGCACGTAAGGCAAGATTACACTGGTTGTTGATTAATCTGGTGGCCTTAACTTGTGCCGCAATGGTAGTGAATGTGTTTGCTGAAACGATTGAGCACATCGTGGCACTCGCCGTCCTTATGCCGATAGTTGCCGCATTAGGTGGCAATGTGGGAAACCAGGCAGTCACGGTAACGGTTAGAAAAATCGCCCTGGGTCAGGTTGACTGGCAAAGCGCTTACCCGGTGGTTCTAAGGGAAATGAAAATGAGTAGTATCAATGGGCTCATTATGGGAGGCGCAGTATCCATCCTGACTTTGATATGGTTTCACCAGCCACTATTAGGTGTCGTGATTGCCATAGCTGTTATCGTCAATTTAGCCATCGCCGGTTTAATCGGCTCACTATACCCTTATTAATTAAAAAATTTGGTGGAGACCCTGCCATTGCATCGCCGTTATTACTAACCACCGCTACCGATGCAATCGGCTTTTTTGTATTTTTAGGTCTGGCTGAAATTATCTTAATTTAGACGACTCTGTTACTGCCCTACAGGAAAATTAAATATCCACGTTCTAAGAACGTGATTTTATTACACTCTAGGGGGCCGTCCGAGAATAGAAGCCGTAGCGAGGGAAAGCTATTTTGACTCAAGTTTTTCGATTATTACAGGAGAATAGCGGGCTCTTTAACGAAAATAATCGGGGGATTTGACCAAAATCATCTTTTCCGCAGTAGGCTTTCTATTCTCAGACAGCCTCCTAATACAGCACCTTGTTGGAAAGAAGGATGTTTTTAGCATCGGTGGTGTTCAAAAATCATGTGGAGTGCAATAGCTTTAACAGTATTTTCAATCATATTATGATAAGGTCTGATTAAACTTGCTTATTTATAGTTACTCTCAGAATGGGGTTAACCATTTATGAGCAAATTCATTAATTTAATTAAGATTGCTCTATGTGAAATAGAGCCAATCGAGGATGCTGAGATGAAAAACATATTATATTTGGCTATTCTGCCATTGTTATTAACCGTAACAACGGCTTATTCTGAAACTTGCCCCTCAATACCGAACTACAATACCGCTACTAAAATTTTAAATCTTCAATGTCTCTCTGTTAATGGTTCTCCCACCCATTTTCGTGTAGATATGCAAGGAACAGAATCAGAAGCAGGGTTGTCGTTTACCCCTACTTTAATTGAACGTAATCCATATCCATATGTTGACATATCAAACCCTGAAAATCCTATGGAATGGGTTGGTAGAGCACATAATGATGGTGTACGCTTTGTTTTGATAGGTCTAGACGGTGTTAGAGAGCCAATAGTTGACAATGGATTGCGTGAAATTGATATTTTGCACAGTAATATACTTGAACTGACCAATGACTACTTCAATGTTGAATTAACAACTACATTGGATGGCATCGAGCTTTCTCCTGAAGAAGCAATAGCAAAACTACACGGTGGCGGGGCTATTACTGATAGAGGTAAGCAAATTTTAACCGAATTCTTCAATATTTTGCCTGACGATGAGATGTCTTTACCTGTATTGATATCCCGGATACGCGATTTTGAGGAATCTATATCAAATAGCTACACCTTTCCTCCAGTAGTATCAGGCCCCACATTTCCTGATCCTACTACACGTATATTGGTAAAGCCTACAGTAGGACAATTAACAACTAACGATTTACGAGTTTTTTATTCAATTGCTTCAATAGCTAGACATAGCGCTAAATTATGGGCGCCAAAAGAGCAAGGTGGTGATGGAACACAGTTGCGGATTAAATGGTGGAAAATATTAATAGCAGATGCTGTTGGTGGAGTTATTGGGGGAGTCCCTGGTGCTGTTGGTGTTTCTACTGCAGTTGCTCTTGGATCAGACTGATTTTCTGTAACTGCTCACTTAGGCGCCTGGAAACAAATAATCGCCCAATATTTGTTTCCAGGCGCCTTACCCCTTCAATTTAAGCCGCTTTATCAATTTTAAACTAATAGCAACGCCAGGGTCAGGCCTAGGCTGTCGAAATATAGCATTTAAATTTTAAATATATATTACCTAAATCCTGCAAGCATTATACATAATAATCCACAAAACTCCTTATTAAACAATGATATAATATCATTTTCCTGATTTCACTATCTCATTGTTTTAATGAAGCCCTCTAAAGTATCAAAATCCTCATCTCACGTAAGAAACCGTACCCGAACGGTAAAAATGACATCTACAGCACATGGATTGACAAGCCAGGCGGGACTGATTCCCGTCGTGAAATATTTAGACAGGATAGGTTTTGAAAAAACCGTAAAACAAAGCGTTCCACATCGGCGGGGTGAAAATGCAGACCATCACTTATCTGATGTGGTTCTATTGACGTTGGTTGGCATGATGGGGGGAGCAACATCAATGGCAAAGGTGACGACCGTATGGGCAGATAGCGTACTGCGCAAAGTAGCTGGCTGGATAAAGATTCCTGTTGAAACCACAATTTTACGGATCTTTAAAGAAGTAAGTGATAGGCAGATAAGCCAGTTTGAAACGCTCACGCATACTTTGCGTGGTCAACACTGGCGGCGATTGCTTCGTTCCGGAAAATCGAAAACTGGCATACAATCCGTCCAGTGGGTCGATGTCGATTCAACTGTGGACACCGTTTGTGGTCGACAAGAAGGAAGTGCCAAAGGCTTCAACCCCAAAAAGAAAGGTGCCCGTTCATACCATCCACAACTCGCTTTTCTAGCGGAAACAAAAGAAATTTTACAAGCCTGGTTCCGGACAGGCAATGCCTTTACAAGCAATGGTGTTGTAGAATTTACCAAACAGTTACTTGCACACTTGCCCAATCGGATGCGCATTATTTTTCGCGGTGACAGTGGTTATTTTGTCGGTGATTTGCTTGAATTTCTCGATACCAGAGGGCATGGGTATCTAATAAAGGTTAAACTTAAGAATTTGAACGCATTGCTGGCCAAACAGGCCTGGACAGCCATACAAGGCCGACCCGGTTGGGAGCAGAGCGAGTTTCAATATCGTTGTGGTGGCTGGTCTCGCTCTCGTCAGTTTGTCGCGGTCAGGATAAAGCAACCTAAACAAGTGACAGGACCTCAGTCCGAGCTTTGGGATACGGCAGAATATGACTATTTTTGTTATGTAACAACTGAACCTCTATCGCCTTGGCAAACACATAAGAAGTATGGTGAACGAGCGACGTGCGAAACATGGATTGAAGAAGCAAAATCACAAATGGGTTTAGGTAAAATCAGAACGAATCAATTTCTGGCTAATGCCGCATTATTTCATTGCGCCGTTCTTGCCTACAATACCGTGCGCTGGATGGCTCAATTGAGTGGCAACAAAACGTTGTGCCAATGGGAGCCGGATACACTTCGTACTTATCTGATTCGGGTGGCTGGAAAATTACTCACAGGCAATAATCAGCTGAGAGTCAGAACACCTGCAGATCCGCTCTATCCACAGGAATGGGATGATTGGGTTAAGGTGGGGTTACTCGCTTAACATTAACCGAAGTTAAGTCACTTTGATTAAAAGGTCATGGCACGTTGGCAGGGTGTTTATTGCCTTGGGCTCGGGGGATATCCATACGATACAAAAAATTTCCTCTATTTATGATTTAAATCTGGATATTTTGATCGGTTGGACAAAGAGGGCTGGCAAAGCGGCAGTAAAAACCTAATAACCACTTAGCTAGACAGGTTAATGAGAGTCAAAATATGGGCTTGCAGGATTTAGGTATTATTCAATGTCTTGAAAAATGTAATCCGATTAAAAAGACGACATATAGTCCCAATTCAGCTCTCTAATTTCTCCCGCGTATTAAATAATCAATCACTTACAAATATTTAGAAGGGTTAACTTTGCCAGAATAAAATTATAATTTCCTTTATTGTTATCATGTTATGGATTATAGTTAATCTAATTTGAAGTATTTTTTAAGGGGTGAAAACCCCAAAAAATAGAGAATGGGAAGACCCCAATCCATGATTCAACTATCAAAAATATTACACAGCCGTGATAACTGGAAACGCACAACCATCGAATGCCGCTATGAAATTCGGGAATTTAAAAAAACTAAACAGCGTCACCTGAAAAAAATAGCAGAGCTTAAGCAAGAGAATCGTGAGTTAAGACAACAGGCACTTGAGGTAAAAAAAACACGATTTTAATTTCAGACATCTTGATTCGCTATCCTGAAAGAAATCCATTAAAACTTAAACTAGGCAATATAATTAAAGGGTTAGGGAATTATTGTCAAATGATTGATATTTTCAGCTAAAGAAATGAAAACGGTACTCATTTAGGTTAAACTAAGCCCTCATATCATACGAGGTATTCAATTAATGCAGCAACTCATGCTCCCAATAATTCCTCAGGGTACGACTATTATAAATGGTCAGGTCAGTGTTGATAACCGAAATGATGAGTGGTTTTATTTCCTCGGCGGTATCCCGATCTATTCTCACCAGGCTGACAATAAGAGATTATTTAGACTTCACACCTCTCAACTCATCAATACCGGCTCCTGTCGTTCAATCGATATTATTACAACCTTTGGTGTCTCTAAAAGTAGTGTTATGCGCTCATTAAGGCAACTACGAGAAAAAGGGGCTGATTCGTTTTTTGAACCTCGCCCGACTCGCAAGGGAGGACCACTCTTTACGCTTGAGGTTTTGCAGCAAGCTCAGGAATATCTGGATCAAGGTATGACGCCTAACGAAGCCGCTAAAGAATTAGGCATCCGGGCAGATACCTTTCGCAAGGCGATCAGTGATGGACGTTTAAAAAAAAGTCTGCCGTATCAATAGACCCCAATGATGGCAGTACCAAATCAGCCCGTGATATTATTGATGCCAGTGCAGCCGAGTCACTCGGTACGGCCTGCACTCGAGTAGAAGAGCGAATCCAGGCGGCTTTGGGTGAGCAGGAAAAGGGAGCCTCAATCGAATTCGAATCCTGTTTAGATGTTCCTAAAGGCGGTGTGTTATGTGCATTGCCCGCGTTACTTAGCAATGGCTTATTAAATGACATTGAGCACCACCTTGGCAAACTGACAGGTTATTATCAAACCTTTCATATCCTATTGCTACTCGCCTTTATGGGACTATGTCGCATCAAAAATGCCGAACAACTTCGCGAGCATGCACCGGGTGAATTCGGCAAACTACTTGGCCTGGATCGGGTTCCCGAAGTGCGCTGTTTAAGAACCAAAGTAAAAGGACTGTCTGATCCAGAATCAGTTGAAAGCTGGGCGGCCGACCTCAGTCGACAATGGATGGAAAATGAACCAGAGGCAGCAGGAACACTCTACATAGATGGTCATGTCCGTGTCTATCATGGACACTTGACTAAACTTCCCAAACGGCATGTTTCACGCGAAAAACTCTGCTTACGGGGTATCACCGACTACTGGGTTAATGATGGTACGGGGCGTCCCTTCTTTGTCGTTGAAAAAACGGTGGATCCGGGCTTACTAAAAACGCTGGAAGAAGATATCGTCCCCCGATTACTCAAAGACATTCCGAATCAACCGAGTGCACAAGCATTACAGCAAAACAAACAAGCCTGTCGTTTTATCCTGGTGTTTGATAGAGAAGGCTATAGCCCCGCATTCTTTAGAAAGATGTGGGACAAGCATCGTGTCGCTTGCATGACCTATCATAAATTTCCCACCGAAAATTGGCCACTGGACAATTTTTCCAGTCAGGAGATCACACTACCGAGTGGTGAAAAAGTCATCATGAAACTCGCCGAACGAGGCAGTCTGGTTGGAACCAAAAAACAGGCGATGTGGATGAGAGAAGTGCGCAAGTTGACTGATTCTGGTCACCAAACCAGTATTATTACCACAGCCTATGAACTAGAGTTGACGGCTGTTTCTGGGCGAATGTTTAGCCGGTGGTGCCAAGAGAACTTTTTTAGATATATGAAGCACCACTATGGGCTAGATATGCTACAGGAGCATGGAATAGAGCCACTATCCGATACCCAAAAGGTGGTCAACCCTGATAGGCGCCAACAGGAAGGACAGCGTAATTCGATACAATCCAAACTCAATTACCGTCTATCTCGATTTGCAGCGATGGAACTTCATCCGGTGATTAAAAAAGATGAAACGGAAGATGTGAAATACAAGAAATGGGAAAGAAAACGAGCAGAATTACTCGAAGAAATAGAGCATTATGAAAATGAACTAAAAACCATCAAGGAAAAACTAAGCCAAACGCCCAAACACATTACCTGGCAAGAGTTGAGAGACGAAGATAAGTTCGAACAGCTTCTGCCAGGGAAAAAGCGGCTGATAGATACTGTCAACATGATCGCTTATCGGGCAGAAACAGCAATGGCCGCTCTGCTAACCTCACCGACAATCGATTTTCCGATGGCAAGGCAACTATTACAAACGCTGTTTGTGACAGAAGCAGATATATTACCCGATGAAGTAAAAAAACAACTTCGGATACGTGTGCATAGTACTTCCCGACCTGCAAGTAATAAAGCAATAGAAAAGTTATTTGAACAACTCAATCAAACGGAACTCAATTATCCAGGAACCGATCTGCGCTTAATTTATGAGCTGACTTCATCCGCAAAAAATTAGGAAATGGTCTCAAATTAGTTTCGTCTGAATCAAGATGTCTGAATTTAAAGAGAGACGCAAAGAAGGCTAAATCTACCGCTCTTGCCGAGGTAGGAAATAGTTCGCAACTCATTGATATAAAGGATGCAGATCAAACTCGTGTTCTTTGTATTTTACTGACACTGAATGCCGTTGTTTCTTATCGTAGTGTTCCACGTATTCTCGAGTTGTTTAAGTCAAAAACAAACACTGCAGTTGGCGGGATTCCTCATTTCACCTCCGTGATCAACTGGAGTTTGCGCTTAGGATTAGGGATTCTAACTCAAGTACAGACAGTCACTAAGCCCTGGGTTGCCATTATTGACCACTCTATTGATATAGGGACTAAAAAAGCCTTGGTCGTTCTGCGGGTTGAAGTGGATGCCTTATCAAAACGGGGATCTGCCATTCGACTGGAAGACTGTGAGTGCATTGGTCTCACGGTATCCGACAAAGTCACTGGCGACACTATCTGCCCCGAATTCCCCCTATGTCAACATACCTGTCGCCTGTAAAATTTTATTTTAGGAGACAGAAATGGCATTATATAATCAGGAATTCAAAGTACAATCTGTAGAAAAAGCATTATCCAGACGATCTGATCAAACGCTTAACACTATTGCCGATGATTTACGTATTGGTTATTCAACACTTCAAAGATGGATCCACTTAGCCAAGAAGAATAAATTAGAGAAACCCGAAACAAGTATGTCAAAAGAAAAAAGCCCTCAGGATTGGGCTAAAGCACAACGTCTTGAGGCCGTAATGGACTGCCACAGCCTGAACGGCGAGCAGCTTAGCTCATATTGCCGAGAAAATGGAATTTACCCGCATCATGTGAAGGAGTGGAAATCAGATTTTTTATCAGAAAAGCAAGCATCTAATTCTGTTTCCAGGCAAGAACAAAAGAAACTTAAACAAGAAAACAAACGCTTACAGAAAGAGCTCAATCGCAAGGATAGAGCGCTCTCTGAAACAGCCGCCTTACTGGTATTATCAAAAAAGTGCCAAGCGATCTGGGGGGAAAAGGAGGTCGCTTGATCTCCTACCCAGATCGCAAGCAATACTGTGCATTCATTGACGAGGCGGTACAAAATGGCGCAAGACAGCATCTGGCTTGTGAGCTTGTTGGCATTGCATCTCGTACTTATCAACGGTGGAACCAGGGGAAGAAATTATCAGAAGACCAAAGAATTTACAATGATTCTCCTGCGCACAACAAGTTATCAGATGTTATTAGGCAAGACATACTAAGGGAGATGGAAAGAAATAATCATCCAAACGAAGTAAGCTTGTGTCTCAATAATTTATAATAATGAATTCTGAATTTATTCTCACACTAGGCAGATAAGCTTGTTGATATTAACAGATAGCATTATAGGTTGGATTATAAATACAGCCCATCGTTTAAAAGGCTCGGTACGTCGTATATTCATGGCTGAAACGGTGGAGCTACTAGGCTCAGGTGGTGCAAGTATTGCTGAAGAAAAACTAGGATGGAATAGAGGCACTATCCGAAAAGGACAATATGAACTTGAAACTCAGCCCATAGAAGATAATTTTTCAGCGAGAGGGCGTAATAAAAGTGAAGAGCATTTTCCTCATCTACTTGATGACATAAAAAAAATTGCTGAACCGGAGTGTCAAACGGATCCCTCTTTTAATTCCTGTCGATTATATACCCGGCTAACGGCTAAAGAAGTTAGAAAACGTTTACTGGAGATTGATTATTACGATGAAAAAACATTACCTTGCTCAAAAACTATCAATACAAAATTAAATGACCTGAGTTACCATCCAAAAAAGGTACAAAAAACAAAGCCTCATAAGAAAATCAAGGAAACGGATGCAATTTTTGAACAAGTTCATTCAGTCAATGGAATGGCAGATATCAACCCAAAAGAGATTCGTATATCAATTGATGCCAAAGCAAGAATGAATATAGGAAATTTTTCACGGGGAGGACGAAATCGGGTTTTAACAAAAGCAGAGGATCATGATTTAGATGTTAAGGAAAAGTTAACTCCTTTTGGTTTTTATCTGCCTGAACATGATGATTTTTTCCTTTTCTTTACAGCAGGCTATGCCAGCAGTGATTTCATCGTTGACCGATTGGAAGAAATTTGGCCAGAAATTCAAGAAAAATATGGAGTAGATATTCTGACAATTAACGCTGACAATGGTATGGAGAACAGTAGCTCCAGAACTCAGTTTATAAAAAGGCTTGTGGAGTTTGCTGAAAAAAGCAACATAAAGATAAAACTGGCCTACTACCCTCCTTAGGGAGATGGAAAGAAATAATCATCCAGAACAACCAGGAGAAATGGTCAAAAACCATTTCTCCAACGATGGCATTCGGTCAACAAACTGATAATACGTCTTCATTGCTTTTTTACCTACCTTTACTCCTGTTTCATATATTTTTTCTGTTAATTTAACAAGAGGTGCTTTGCCATTGTAGGTCATACTTTTGGCAAATTTTAAAGTTGTTTCAACTGTATCCATTATGTCGCCACTAATATGATTTTCATAGGCTCCCCATACTCGTTCAATTGGGTTATATTTACTATGATAAGGAGGGTAGTAGGCCAGTTTTATCTTTATGTTGCTTTTTTCAGCAAACTCCACAAGCCTTTTTATAAACTGAGTTCTGGAGCTACTGTTCTCCATACCATTGTCAGCGTTAATTGTCAGAATATCTACTCCATATTTTTCTTGAATTTCTGGCCAAATTTCTTCCAATCGGTCAACGATGAAATCACTGCTGGCATAGCCTGCTGTAAAGAAAAGGAAAAAATCATCATGTTCAGGCAGATAAAAACCAAAAGGAGTTAACTTTTCCTTAACATCTAAATCATGATCCTCTGCTTTTGTTAAAACCCGATTTCGTCCTCCCCGTGAAAAATTTCCTATATTCATTCTTGCTTTGGCATCAATTGATATACGAATCTCTTTTGGGTTGATATCTGCCATTCCATTGACTGAATGAACTTGTTCAAAAATTGCATCCGTTTCCTTGATTTTCTTATGAGGCTTTGTTTTTTGTACCTTTTTTGGATGGTAACTCAGGTCATTTAATTTTGTATTGATAGTTTTTGAGCAAGGTAATGTTTTTTCATCGTAATAATCAATCTCCAGTAAACGTTTTCTAACTTCTTTAGCCGTTAGCCGGGTATATAATCGACAGGAATTAAAAGAGGGATCCGTTTGACACTCCGGTTCAGCAATTTTTTTTATGTCATCAAGTAGATGAGGAAAATGCTCTTCACTTTTATTACGCCCTCTCGCTGAAAAATTATCTTCTATGGGCTGAGTTTCAAGTTCATATTGTCCTTTTCGGATAGTGCCTCTATTCCATCCTAGTTTTTCTTCAGCAATACTTGCACCACCTGAGCCTAGTAGCTCCACCGTTTCAGCCATGAATATACGACGTACCGAGCCTTTTAAACGATGGGCTGTATTTATAATCCAACCTATAATGCTATCTGTTAATATCAACAAGCTTATCTGCCTAGTGTGAGAATAAATTCAGAATTCATTATTATAAATTATTGAGACACAAGCTTACTTCGTTTGGATGATTATTTCTTTCCATCTCCCTTATCATAGTAAATATAACCCAATTGAACGAGTATGGGGAGCCTATGAAAATCATATTAGTGGCGACATAATGGATACAGTTGAAACAACTTTAAAATTTGCCAAAAGTATGACCTACAATGGCAAAGCACCTATTGTTAAATTAACAGAAAAAATATATGAAACAGGAGTAAAGGTAGGTAAAAAAGCAATGAAGACGTATTATCAGTTTGTTGACCGAATGCCATCGTTGGAGAAATGGTTTTTGACCATTTCTCCTGGTTGTTCTGGATGATTATTTCTTTCCATCTCCCTAAGGGTTATTAATTTGCCTGAATATAGCACATTAACCCCTTACCAAATAGTGCCTACTTTATTAGACATCGGTGAATATATTGCATCAGAATCAACATTTTACCGAGTAATGAAAGAGTATAATCAACTTAAACACAGAGATAAAGGGACAGCAGCTCAGCGTAAGAAACCCCGGTCACTAAAAGCGACTGCAGCCAATGAAATCTATTCCTGGGATATTACCTATTTATTAAGCCCGGTAAAGGGGCAATACTACTATTTGTATATGGTGATGGATATTTACAGCCGGAAAACAGTCGGCTGGCAGGTTCATGATTGTGAATCAAGTGCTCATGCCGCTGATTTGATAGAAGATATTGCCTGCCGAGAAAAAATAGATAAAAACCAGTTGGTGATTCATTCTGACAATGGAAGCCCGATGAAAGGTGCAACATTGAGAGCAAAAATGATTGATTTAGACATCAGTCCTTCGTATAGCCGGCCGCGCGTTAGCAACGACAACCCTTATTCGGAGTCCTTATTTAAAACCGTCAAATATCATTATACCTTCCCAGAAGATCCGTTTACATGTTTAAAAGAAGCAAGAGATTGGGTGGAAGGATTTGTGGATTGGTATAACGATGAACACCAACACAGCGCGATTAAATTTGTAACACCTAATCAACGTCATAATGGCTTAGATAGGGCAATACTGGAGAACAGAAAGAAAGTTATTGAACAAGCGAAGGTGCGTCATCCTGAGCGCTGGAATGGGCGTAATACAAGGAATTTAAGTCCCATAAAGACTGTTTTTCTGAACCCTGACAAGGATGATATTAACTCGGAAGAAAACGAATTAAAGTTGAAAAATGTAGCTTAAGCGAACAATAAAGCAAAAGGCGACATGGGCCGCCTATTACCGTTGACGGTCATCGGCTCCTCAGCCTGTACCGTAATGGAATTATATCATTACCGTTGTAAAAATACCTTGGGGGTTTGGGGGCAAAGCCCCCATGTACTTGCACAGCAAGTTTTATATCACAATAATGCGACAGGTTGGTTGACATTTAGCGGAATAGAGATTAACGAACTCTGAATGCTGGTGAGTTTCACCGATAATTGTAATGGAATGGGCTTTATAGAATCGAGAATGGGAGTGATACTCCCTGCTACAGAGAGAACAGGGAACAATAATAAAATAAAAACCAAAGGAAAGGGTCATAGGATTCCATTGATTTTATATGCTATAGTATTAAAAGGTACTACCTAGTAATAATAAGGGTTTTTATATGGCTACATCCGTTAAACTTGATGATGATTTAAAACATCGTATTCAGCACCTTGCCGATTTGCGTCACCGTTCAGCACATTGGATTATGAAGGAAGCCATCCGGGATTACGTTATTCGTGAAGAGTCGCGAGAAAGCTTTAAACAAGACGCGCTGGCTTCATGGAAGGTTTATCAGGAAACAGGAGAACACCTGACTGGTGAAGAAGTACGAGGCTGGTTAAAGGACTGGGGGACAGAAAACAACAAAGAAATACCTCCATGCCACGAGTAATTATAACCAAAGGTGCAGCACTGGGATTAGAGAATTGTAGACAGTTTTTAACTGAGAAAAATCATCAGACAATGAAAAGAGCTGCACTTGCAATTGAACAACAATTCTTACTTTTGGAATCAGAACCTGAAATAGGCAGGCCCTTTGATGAACTTCCAGAACTTCGCGAATTAATCATACCTTTCGGTGACTCTGGCTACGTGGCACTTTATCGTTACGAGATACCATCTGATATCGTTTATATACTTGCCTTCCGCCATCAGAAAGAAGCAGGTTATCAATAGCCATATTCCCCCTCATTCCTGCCTTCTTCCTCGTGTGAAAACTTTGCAGTGCAATGTCGAGACGCTTATTATTTTTTAGGTAATCTTTTATTAATTCCTGGAATAGATCAATAGATTCAGAACGCCGATGAGTTTCACCGATAAAGTTCAAGGGGTCGGAGTTACCCCTTGAGACCTACAGGAGAACCATGAATTAACCAGCCTGCTTCACATCCAAAGCTTGGCAAGCAACTGGCTTATTTTCTCCGCCACAAACTACGCAGAAGCAGAACTTGGCTGGTTGAATGCCAAGTTATAAAAATCTTGATATACTTCGCGCGGTCACGGATGCGGTTGTATAGTGAGCTGATTTTTGTCGATAGCAAGGCGCTGAAACTGGCGGTCGGGGTAGAAATGTGGCGCGCACACAAGCTTAGGCTAATAGTTTATCCATGGTATCCTCTGTTTCCGGATTAGTAGCAAATAGCTATTAGCCATACATCACGTTTCCACAAGCCCCCCCCTACGATCCCGGACGGTCGGTTTTCCCGAGTCCGAGTCCGAGTCCGATTCTGACCTTGATTATACCTTCGGTCGCCTTTCTAAAGAACATGAAACTTAAGTGTTGACCCACATACGCCCCTCTATTTCTTAGTTTGCTTCCAAGGTTACCTCTACTATGTTCCTCGGCCTTACATTGTCCGAGTACTCAAAAGGCTATCAAGTGCCCAGAGCCCCTTTGCATGCTCAAGGTGTTACCTTTCACATCAAGGCATCAAGTACCTCGTCGACAGGAGTTACCCTACCTTCATCGCTCATACGAACTCATGCGACAATCCTAAATCCTCCTTATGCCTACGGAATTATCCTTGAACATAAGGTCTTTGCAGGTTGCTGTCAAACCCTGCTGGAACTAGGACCTTCCCGACGTTATCTCTACAAATCTTTCTCTGCGTGCAAGGACCCCTACCCCGACTGCTCTTATGGTGCATTTACCCGTTTCTTCCCATAAGACAACGGCCTTCCCGGTGCTATGAGCCGGTCGGCGCTTGGCAAAACCCACACTGCAACTTCTGTGTGGCGTAGTTTTCGAGGCTGCAGTCATTCTCTAATGTTCCAGCCCGTAGATTTGCTCGCCCCCCAAATTGCTCCTACCGCAGAATGCTTTAACTCCAGGCAGTCAGGGCTTTTACTTCCCCGCATATTTCAGTCTGTTACCTCGCTGAACAGGGGATATACTAACCGTCCGTTATCGGGCAACTGACGGTGAAGGGACTTTCACCCTTCAAGATTTGCAGCCTTGTCGGCCGCTCCCATAGCTGGCTACGTAACGGTTTCAGCAACGTAGTTATCGGCAAAACTCAGCCGTTAGAAATCTGCAGTCGTGACCGCGCGAAGTATAATTGTCTCATTTTACTTTCTTTCTGCTATTTCAAGTTGGCCAACCCCATGATTTACTCATAGAAGTTCACCTCAGCAAGAAAAACTGTTCTACTAAGAGTGTCAGGGGTAGTCTCACCCTGATAAAAATCCATTCGAATAGCGGTAGCATTCTTTATATTTACTGAAATAAAAGCAGTATACGTACCTACGTTGGGGTCTTGGCTGTCACGCTCAAAGTCGGTATACACTGCGACAGGATCAGTTGGGTAGGTAACCCCTCCATCGTTACTAACGAAAATTTCGACCCGATCAGGTCCTAAATTACCGCCCTTATCATTACCGCTCTTATCATAGTAAGTGACACTGATGAGGCCGATATCAGTCTCACTACCAAAATCGAACGCTACGCTCGTCTGGGGGATTCCCGTAACCGAAAATTTAAAAGCAACCCATTCATCACTCTCACGATCTCCATCAATAGCGGGTATCACGCCGTCTGTAAGTTGCTCTCCTGTTAGATCTGCCCAACCTGGAACAAAAGTGCTCCAAGGTTGCTCCCCAATATAATGGTACGTTGGCTGCCGGCCATTATTCACAGTAGGTCCTGGCACATGTTGCGTTAGCCAGATATCGAGATCATCCGCGCAGCGTGTGTAGGCGCCAGCAACATTGGTTGCAGATCGCCCCTTGGTACACGAGATCCTATCCGCGGCAATGACTGGCCAACGAAACTGTTGCGCGTTTGGGCTTTGGTACATTAGTGGCGACCAGCCAGGGTATGAAACGAAGTGCCAAGCATTTCTATTGATATTCGTCGTGAAGTCATAGAATCCATTGCGTGTTCCCAACGTCGGGATATTAGGGTTCTGTTCAAACCAAGATTCTACTCCTTGGCGCTTCAAATCCCAGTAATTTCTGAAGCTCGTTGGCTCGCAAACGGGCTGTATTGAAAGTGGGGTCTGGGGTATATCGAGATCAGCAAAGCAGGTTACGTCTTGATTAAATGTTTTAAAATCAGGAGCTGCCATCTTATTCGCGAAGAAGTCGTGATGAAATATGAGCTTGTCTTGCGGATTCTTTAAACCAACAACTTCGAGAAAGGTTGCGGGTGTCTGGCCGATCGAGAACCTTAGGATATCCGCGAACTCCACTGAGGATACGGGACGCCACTCATCCTGATATTCGTAGGTGACATCAAAGAAAAACTCTCCCCCGGGAGACGGATTACCAACAGTAATGCCACAGGGAGCATTAGAGCTAAGGGGGCTCGAACAGGACTCACCCGTACCCTGCTGATACGCCTCAGCAGTGAAGTCTTCGAGGGAGCGCACGAAAATAAGTGGGATAGGCGAATCATGTCGATAGTGGATATAAACATCCTCGTCTGAGTATCCTACCCCTCCCATGGTAAATTGCCGCACGAGATTCTGGTGCACCGTCGCCACACTAGATACCGTCTTTTGGCAAGCAAGCGCCACCATCGAATTCGGAGGTGTCAAGCAGAGATCATCGGCGATAAAGGGGTCTGTCACCGGGTCGCCACCCTGTTCACCCGTAGCCTTCCAGGCATTGAATTGGTAGGCCTCGACGAGTAGAATCAACCCACGAGCCTGATAATTATAGAATGCATTCATGAGCGATGAAACACTGGCATAGTAGTTCTGGTCGTCTTCGCCCCCTACCGGCAAGGGCAGAACATTTGGGTCGAGACAAGTCGCAATCACCCCGTCGATGGAGGAAAGCGAAGTCATTGAATTATTGATCTTAAATAACGCATTCATGATCCCGGTCGTCGTGGACGAGTTGTCGAGAACAGCGTTTGCCCAGTCTTCAACACAGAACGCGGAACCCGGGATGAGACAGTTTGTCAGCGGTGGAATCACTTTTGCCTCACTCGCCGTCGTTAGGAAGTCTTGGTAATCATCCGCCAGTCCATCGATCAAACTGCGAGCATTATTAGAAGCGTCAATAGAATCATTACAAGTCTGGGCACGGGTCGCTGCGGTGAAATTCGCAATTTGTTGGTTCATTTCTACCAGCGTTTGGTTAATCCCTTGCAGCTCGCCAGATATCTGGCCAAGTACT
Organism: Methyloprofundus sp.; assembly: GCF_965251085.1. Lineage (NCBI taxonomy): Bacteria > Pseudomonadati > Pseudomonadota > Gammaproteobacteria > Methylococcales > Methylococcaceae > Methyloprofundus > Methyloprofundus sp. The sequence goes on from NZ_OZ252594.1 coordinate 861,738, forward strand.
TGGTTGGTATTACCCACACCTGTGGTGAAGCCAAGCGCACTGAGAGCCCAACCCGCAGTTAAGCCGCCAGCCTTGGCACCTGCCATTTTCGCCGCTGTCAGCATCAGCTGGGTTGCAAGGTCACCCGCGGGCCCCACTGCTGCACCGACAGCCGATGGCAAGGTCGGCCGGTAGGCCCACCCAAGCTGCTGCACCAGCCGATTTGCCACTCTTGTATTGACGCAGCGGCTTTTTGTCTCCCTCTCCCCTAGAAGCGTTTCCATATCGATAAGCACATTGGGCAACGGGCAGACATGTCGGATGTCGTCGTCAGCCTTTGCTGTAGGGATCTTGTGATATTCTTTTATCACAAAAGAAAAATCACCTATATTTTTAAGCACTACATCAAACATCTCTCCATTGTATTCAACATCAATAAAAAGCTCCCCAGTATCGATTATGTAGACACCAGTTCCACGCTCTTTTGCTAAATCAACACTAAGTATAGAAAAATTAAAACCTCCATTATCCAGGAGAACAACTTGATAAGATTGACCTTGATATTCAAGGCTATTTATTGATAATTTTTTTTCATGAATATCGTAAAAACCATTAGCTGCAAATGCAACATTTACACTACTTGCAGCAATTACAATAGTTAATAATGCTGTTGCTATGATATTTTTCATTTACATATCCTCTATATTTGAAATGGTGTAACAGTAGATAAGACTATAGCGGTATCAAAAGTATAGTTTCTTTACAGTAAGATACCTACACTTGCCATTTACTAGTACTACTTATCCCTATACTCACTATATGCCCAAAACTTGCCCTAACCTTACTTTATAAAGGTAATCGTGTCAAGATCAAGCGCAATAATGTCCTGATCATCCATGCTGCCGTCGGAAAAAGCGCCAGCCCAGGTGATGGCTGAGAATATCTGGTGATTCCCAATGGGTTCGGTGCCAATAAAGGTATAAGCTAGTAAATTTATCAAATATACTTTTACCCCCAATGGAATCACGTCTGTCGATAATTTTAGAGGGTGGAAAGTTGCAGGATCATCCAGAAAACCTTCGGCCAGCGTCAGCGGATTCAAGGCTGTTACAAAGAACATGGTATTACCATCTGGCAGAATCCCGCCCAAATAAAAATCGTATAGCGGAACGTTATTCTTTATAGAAACGTTCACGGATAAAGTATCACTGCTTTGAAAATCGGCTGCATTCAAAGTTTGAGAAATTGTGGCAGTTGGAGCAATCGGCACCTGAACATTGAACCAAGCGTCAAAATCACTGCCGCATAGCGTGAAAGCTCCGCCAGGGTTCTTTGGGGAACGACTGCTAGTACATTTCAAATTCTCAACGGCGATGACCGGCCACCGATACTGCTCTCCATTAGCAGGGGGCCACCAGCCAGGAGCCAGTTCAAATTCATTACGACAAGGGTCACCCGAAAAGGGAACAACCCTTAGATCATAGAATTGGTTTCGGTTTTCCGGCAGCGATGGGTGAGTTCCTAAAATGTCAAATGTGAAAGGGGTTGATCCGCATTCCGCTACCATCGTTCCGGTTTTTGTGACCAATCGATTCACGGCAGCATCATTGCTGCAAAACGGCTGGGATGAAAAGCTCTTTAATATTCCCGTATCCATGAAACAAAACATTACATTGGGATTGACGGGTTCAAGTATTGAGCCGACTTGACCAATGTTAGCTTCGGCCGTGCTTGGGGTTAAGACGATTTTATCCGCCATGTTCTGAAAGCCAATGGAATTGAGATAATCTGCTGGCGTCTGCGAAGAATTCTGAGCATCGAGGGCTGTTGCAAGTTGCGCAGCGTTTGCTGGGGTCCATTCAGTATAACCCGAGAACATTACCTGTTTGCTGAAGCCCAAATCGGCTATACCTGCAGTTACTCCACAAGGATCCGCCGAGGTCAAAGGGGATGAGCAATCGTTCCCGGCCACCTCAGTAAATGCCTCAAGAGAGCGTACGAACAATGTTGCAGAAGCATTAGACACACCGACATCGGCGTCGTATTGGAGCAGGGTGTTGGTGTTGGTATAGGGCGCGCCACCCAGCTCGAACTGTTCCTGCAGATTACTGTAGACCGAATTGGTGTCGACAATCGCATTGTTGCAGTTGGTAATTACAGAACCTTTTGTTGCTAAAGTACAAATGTCCGTCGTAGCATCAGGGACGCTACCCGGTTGTCCGGCTGGTTGGCCGGCATTTAGCCAGGCTTTAAAATGATAGGCTTCGACTAGCAGAAGCAGTCCCCGAGTCTGGTAACTGTAATAAAAATTGATCAGGTTGGCGACCTGATCGTAATACTTTGTGTCGTCGAATTCACCGGCAGTCGGTGGTGGAAGTACGCTGGAATCAAGACAGGCAGCGATGACGCCTTGAGCGGAACCTACGGTAATTAACGCCTGATTGATCTGGTTGACTGCATTCAGTATCCCACTGGTTTCGGTGGCGTCATCTAATACCGCGTTTGCCCAATTTTCCAGGCAATCGCTAGGGTCCTTTTGTTCGGTGGTACATGCTGTAGGTGGCAGTGCAGGTGGATTGCCATCCGGTCCATTGCCCGACGAGGTTTCCACGAAACTCATATAATCACTGGCAAGGGAGTCAATCAAGGCACGGGCATCGTTCGTATTACTGCTGACCGCATCGCAGTTTAGCTGATCGATGGCATCTTGAATATTGACGAGTTCCGCATCGATATCTTTTAATGTATTTTCGATCTCAACGAGATCACTGTTAACTTCGCTTAGTTGCTTCACAATTTCGCTGCTATCATTCCCACTGGTTAAACCCAAAGCACCTAAAACCCAACCAGCAGCAGCACCACCAACCTCATTTGCCGCACTTTTCCCCACCGCCTCAAATAAGGTGGATGTAGTTGAGCTGTGTACGACTGGTGAAAAAAGCAAGGATAAAAGGATAAAAGCGAATAGGCTGCGATGTAACCATCGATAGCAATTAATATCCTCAGTCTGCGAATCACCGCTGACTAATATTGGAGAACAAGCAGATGATGCCTCTAAGATACTGAATTTCATGACGGACTCCACAATATATACTTACTGATTCATTTCAATAATACAAAAGTCAATAAAAACCACGCGATTAACTCAGTATCAATTGCAAAGGGGGTGCAGAATTTTGAGGGCACCTATGTCCGATGCCAACGTTGTATAGTTATTTGACGGAACTTTTTATATAAGTATACCTTAAACTTGATATAGTAGTTTGACCCTACGTCCCAACTTTATGAATTTAGTATATACTGCTCTAAACTATCATTTAGCTTCATTAATTAAAGGTGGTATCAATGCCAATTAAATCAGCTCACCTTGTTCCAGTAGCACTATTTGACTACCAATTATTTGAACCTGCAGATAGGCTTCCCGCTTTCCGTGATTTGACTTCAGACATGTATGATATTGACGCGATAGGCAATAGAGATGAGTTTAAAGTTAGAGCTGACGGATATAGGGTTGATAACTTAATTTTTAATACCGTCAGTTTTTCACCTTCAACATTTCATCGCAATACCTCACATTTACAAGGTGATAAACAAAATTTTTTAGTATTAGAATTCATGCTCGAAGGACGACAATTAGTCACGATGAATAGTGGTCAAATTCATATGACTAAAGGTACTATTTATCTGAGAGATTGGGAGCAAGAATTTAAATCGGATACTGATTATATGCGGTTACACTCTGTCATTATTCCTCGTGATCGACTCAAAGTTAGCCAGTATTTGAATGAACAACATCCCATTTTATCTTTGTCTACTAATGAAGCCTCAGGTGAATTGATTTCAAAAATTTGGTTGCACTTATTGTCGCAATTTTCTTCAACATCCGTTTCTGATGCTAAAATACTTACTAGTGATTTTCTTAGCATGTTAGATGATTTACTTGGGTATAACTCTACCAATAAGCCAAACACATCATTTGATTCTATGTGCCACTATATTCTGTCTAGATTACACAATGAGATCTCGGCGTCTGAAATATGTAATCACTTTCATATTTCTCGTAGCTCTGTTTATAGGGCGTTTGAATCAGAGGGCGGTATAAAGCGATACATAACAAAGGAGCGGTTAAGGAACTGCTATTTAGAATTACGCATTGCTGATCCTTCACGAACAAAAGTCAGTGATATATTTCAAAGTTGGGGGTTTTATGAGGCTAGTACTTTTACCCGAGCTTTCAAGCGAATATATAAAACGACACCGTCTGCAATATTACAAACTCAGGGTAACTATGATAATGCATCAAAATCAAAAAGTGAAATAGCAAACAAAAAGTTATACAGTAAATATCACAATTGGTTTAAAGAAATAACTGGAAATAACGCTAGCTAATTTAGTCCCTTGAGTAAAAATCATGGGGTCAGCTAGCAATACCGCTACCAGTGGCACATTAAGTGTTTGAATTATATGAATTAAGGTTAAATAACTATCGCTTTCTTAAAGCATGGTCACTTTAAAAAACAATGATTTGAGTAGCCTTATATTAATTTAATACAGCTATTTTTAATAATGGATTGGGGTAAGCTATTGTTTATTACGTTGTTATCATTTTCAATATCAACCGGAAAATTCATAACCAATTGATTTTGCATCAGTTAAAATGACTGGTAGCGACATTAGGGTCAGCCAGCTTGATCTGGAATCATGGGATCAGCAATTCAATCATTAGGGAATCATGGGGGCGAATTGATCTACTCAATCATTAGCAGATTAGCTACTACAGCCATTTAAATTAGGAGAATTATCATTGATACTTCTGTTGTTCTTATTCACGGCACCAACGCAGGACCTTGGACCATGTCGAAATTTTCCAGGTATTTTGAACAAAGGGGATTTCGTTGCTATAGTCCGGCTTACCGCCATCACGACAAACAGCCTTCGGAGCAAACTTCGGCGCTACTTGCTGAAACGAGTATTGCAGATTATGTCGATGACATTGTAGAATTCGTAGAAACTTTAGACACAGCGCCGATCCTGGTCGGGCATTCCCTGGGGGGCGTAATCGCACAAAAGGTGGCTACCATGGGACTTGCCCGCGCAATAGTGCTGCTGAATAGCAGTGTTAATTGGGGTATTCTTCCGACCACCGACCAGGAACGCGCTCTTGGCAAGATGTTTATGAGGGCTGGCTCATTTTGGCAAGGCACTTTGCTGCCCGATTTTGATACCATGGCTAAATTTGGCCTTAATAAACTGGATGCAAACGAGCAGCGCCGGGTCTTCGATCGTTTGCTACCGGAATCAGGACGAGTCATGTTTGAACTATTCTTCTGGATTTTCGATGAGAACCAGACCACAAAGATTGATTACGACAGTGTTACTTGCCCTGTTTTAATGGTATCTGGCGCTGACGACTTGGCCATCCCTCCCTCTACTGCTCGCCTGATTGCCGATCAATATGGTGCGCGGGCAACCTTCCATGAAGCCGAAGGTTTCGGTCATTATCTGACGCTAGAGCCGGAATGGAAGAAGATCGCGGAACTCTGCTCAAACTGGATGAATGAGCAGAAGACTACGGTTTGAACATATAGAAAAAGCTTATGAAAAACTCTTTTTGATAACTTCACACTTAAACTGAATGGCAGCTTTGGGTCGCTATGTATAGCTTTACATAGCCAATCCTATGTATAGTTCATAACTATGTATAGTGAGCAGGTGGACGCTGTCTGAGAAGCACATTTTTATTGGGTTTCAAGCAAATTGGACTTTCATAAGCTTGACATAGTTTTACCTGTGATTAGAAGTGGTAGTCCATCCATTTCAGGAAATTATCACGAATCACGACTACTACAAGCTAAGGAAATTAGCAAGGAAACTAAGCAAGGAAATTAGGTAAGCGCTCAATAGTCAGCGTACTTCACGGCAACTCAGATTAATGCCAAACTATCCCCATTGTTAAATACCACGGGGAATTTTAAATGGCAGCGTTAGAAAAAATACAGGAAAAGACTTTCTGGCCTATTCACATAGAGCACTGGCAGGCATCAGGCCAATCACAGGCAGCTTATTGTCGGCAACATGATTTATGCCCGCAAAAGTTCGGCTACTGGAAACGTAAATCGACTGTAAAGCCTACTACTTCCCCTACAGGATTTACGCGCATTCGGGTTGACGAGGGTATCTCACCGGATCTAGCTATTGGATTATCCTTACGATTTAATGATGGCACACGTCTGGAAGGTATTACGCAGGATACTATGCCGTGTATTCAACCACTGCTTGAGCTGTTGCGATGACGGTTGTTATGCGTCCCTCTCTGTCTTTGACAGAAGTGTATCTGTATCGGCAGCCCATTGATTTTCGTAAGTCACATCGGGGCTTATCGGCGATTGTTGAATGTGAGTTAGGGCATAATCCTTTTGAGGGGGCTCTCTATGCCTTTACGAATAAACAGCGGAATAAGATTAAATGTCTGTTCTGGGAAGATAATGGTTTTGTCCTTTATTACAAGTCATTGGTAGAAGACAAATTTAAGTGGCCTAAAGGTGATGAAGAGACATTAACCTTAACAGGACAGCCGTTAAACTGGTTGCTGGATGGCTTTGATATTAGCGCGATGAAGGGTCATAAAAAACTTCAATATGAGTCTGTTTTTTAGCTGTTTTTGTGTTCATTATTGCCACTATAAAGGCTATAATAAAGCCATGATTTTAGCCGATATTTCAAATATAAAACAACAAGATAAAGCCGGTTCTTTGCTGTCGGAGAGTGTTGCTTTGTTGCTTGGAAAAGAAGAGGCTATTGATGAACTGACGCGTGTGATTGAAGTTAAGTCTGGGGTGATTTCCGAACAGAAAAAACGCATCCTTATTCTGGAAGAGGTACTACGCTTATCTAAAATAAAACGCTTTGGGTCATCGAGTGAACAATCTCATCAATCCTCTTTGTTTGATGAAGCAGAGAATGAAGCAGATAGCAGCGAGGAATTAGACCAGGAAGCTGATGAAGCACCTGAGGGCGATAAGCAGACAAGTTCTACTGGCACGTAAGCGCTCAATAGTCAGCGTACTTCACGGCAACTCAGATTAATGCCAAACTATCCCCATTGTTAAATACCACGGGGAATTTTAAATGGCAGCGTTAGAAAAAATACAGGCAAAGACTTTCTGGCCTATTCACATAGAGCACTGGCAGGCATCAGGCCAATCACAGGTAGCTTATTGTCGACAGCATGATTTATGTCCGCAAAAGTTAGGCTACTGGAAACGTAAATCGACTGTAAAGCCGACTACTTCCCCTACAGGGTTTACACGTATTCGGGTTGACGGGGATCGTTCATCTGCGCCAGTCCCAGGATTATCTTTGCAATTTAATGATGGTATTCGGTTGGAAGGTATTACGCAGGATACTATGCCGTGTATTCAACCACTGCTTGAGCTGTTGCGATGACGGTTGTTATGCGTCCCTCTCTGTCTTTGACAGAAGTGTATCTGTATCGGCAGCCCATTGATTTTCGTAAGTCACATCGGGGCTTATCGGCGATTGTTGAATGTGAGTTAGGGCATAATCCTTTTGAGGGGGCTCTCTATGCCTTTACGAATAAACGGCGGAATAAGATTAAATGCCTGTTTTGGGAAGATAATGGTTTTGTCCTTTATTACAAGTCATTGGTAGAAGAAACATTTAAGTGGCCTAAGGGTGAGGAAGAGACATTAACCTTAACAGGCCAGCCGTTAAACTGGCTGCTGGATGGCTTTGATATTAGCGCGATGAAAGGTCATAAAAAACTTCAATATGAGTCTGTTTTTTAGCTGTTTTTGTGTTCATTATTGCCACTATAAAGGCTATAATAAAGCCATGATTTTAGCCGATATTTCAAATATAAAACAACAAGATAAAGCCGGTTCTTTGCTGTCGGAGAGTGTTGCTTTGTTGCTTGAAAAAAAACAGGCTATTGATGAACTGACGCGTGTGATTGAAGTTAAGTCTGGGGTGATTTCCGAACAGAAAAAACGCATCCTTATTCTGGAAGAGGTACTACGCTTATCTAAAATAAAACGCTTTGGATCATCCAGTGAACAATCTCATCAATCCTCTTTGTTTGATGAAGCAGAGAATGAAGCGGATAGCGATGAGGAGCTAGACCTGGAGGCTGATGAAGCACCTGAGGACGAAAAACAAACAAGTTCTACTGGCACCAAGAAAAAGCCGGGACGCAAACCCTTCTCAGATAAGTTACCTCGCGAGCAAATTTTTATTTATTTAACCGATGAAGAAAAAGAAGGTGCTATTGATACTTTCTTTACTAAAGTGAAAGAAGAGCTGGATATTATTCCTGCTAAAGTACGTGTTCTTGAATACATGCAGGAAAAAGCGGTCTTTATCAAACAGATTGAAGGCGAAAAACAACGCCAGGTTAAAGCCGCACAAATGCCCAGACACCCTATTGCCAGAGCAATGGGAAGCATCAGTTTAATGTGCTTTGTTATTATCGCCAAGTATGCTGACGGCTTACCTTTATATCGGCAAGAAGGCATCTTGTCTCGTTATGGGGGTGACATCTCCAGAGCGACATTAGCAAACTGGATGATCGCACTGGCTAAACAACTTCAGCCCCTGATTAACCTGATGCGAGAGCATCAACACACAGGGGCAGTCATACTCGCTGATGAAACGCGGGTTCAGGTATTACCTAAATCCTGCAAGCCCATATTTTGACTCTCATTAACCTGTCTAGCTAAGTGGTTATTAGGTTTTTACTGCCGCTTTGCCAGCCCTCTTTGTCCAACCGATCAAAATATCCAGATTTAAATCATAAATAGAGGAAATTTTTTGTATCGTATGGATATCCCCCGAGCCCAAGGCAATAAACACCCTGCCAACGTGCCATGACCTTTTAATCAAAGTGACTTAACTTCGGTTAATGTTAAGCGAGTAACCCCACCTTAACCCAATCATCCCATTCCTGTGGATAGAGCGGATCTGCAGGTGTTCTGACTCTCAGCTGATTATTGCCTGTGAGTAATTTTCCAGCCACCCGAATCAGATAAGTACGAAGTGTATCCGGCTCCCATTGGCACAACGTTTTGTTGCCACTCAATTGAGCCATCCAGCGCACGGTATTGTAGGCAAGAACGGCGCAATGAAATAATGCGGCATTAGCCAGAAATTGATTCGTTCTGATTTTACCTAAACCCATTTGTGATTTTGCTTCTTCAATCCATGTTTCGCACGTCGCTCGTTCACCATACTTCTTATGTGTTTGCCAAGGCGATAGAGGTTCAGTTGTTACATAACAAAAATAGTCATATTCTGCCGTATCCCAAAGCTCGGACTGAGGTCCTGTCACTTGTTTAGGTTGCTTTATCCTGACCGCGACAAACTGACGAGAGCGAGACCAGCCACCACAACGATATTGAAACTCGCTCTGCTCCCAACCGGGTCGGCCTTGTATGGCTGTCCAGGCCTGTTTGGCCAGCAATGCGTTCAAATTCTTAAGTTTAACCTTTATTAGATACCCATGCCCTCTGGTATCGAGAAATTCAAGCAAATCACCGACAAAATAACCACTGTCACCGCGAAAAATAATGCGCATCCGATTGGGCAAGTGTGCAAGTAACTGTTTGGTAAATTCTACAACACCATTGCTTGTAAAGGCATTGCCTGTCCGGAACCAGGCTTGTAAAATTTCTTTTGTTTCCGCTAGAAAAGCGAGTTGTGGATGGTATGAACGGGCACCTTTCTTTTTGGGGTTGAAGCCTTTGGCACTTCCTTCTTGTCGACCACAAACGGTGTCCACAGTTGAATCGACATCGACCCACTGGACGGATTGTATGCCAGTTTTCGATTTTCCGGAACGAAGCAATCGCCGCCAGTGTTGACCACGCAAAGTATGCGTGAGCGTTTCAAACTGGCTTATCTGCCTATCACTTACTTCTTTAAAGATCCGTAAAATTGTGGTTTCAACAGGAATCTTTATCCAGCCAGCTACTTTGCGCAGTACGCTATCTGCCCATACGGTCGTCACCTTTGCCATTGATGTTGCTCCCCCCATCATGCCAACCAACGTCAATAGAACCACATCAGATAAGTGATGGTCTGCATTTTCACCCCGCCGATGTGGAACGCTTTGTTTTACGGTTTTTTCAAAACCTATCCTGTCTAAATATTTCACGACGGGAATCAGTCCCGCCTGGCTTGTCAATCCATGTGCTGTAGATGTCATTTTTACCGTTCGGGTACGGTTTCTTACGTGAGATGAGGATTTTGATACTTTAGAGGGCTTCATTAAAACAATGAGATAGTGAAATCAGGAAAATGATATTATATCATTGTTTAATAAGGAGTTTTGTGGATTATTATGTATAATGCTTGCAGGATTTAGGTAGTATTTTTTTAAGCTATCTCTAGATATACCTGTAGGACGTGGCTTTAGCCCGCTTGTATCAAAGCTTCAGATATTTGCGGGCTAAAGCCACGCCCTACAGCAGAGGTTTATTTCAGCTTATGGAAAAGGCTGGATAATGATTTATAAATTGCACAGCATTCACGGATTTAAAGAACAAACAAATGACAGATATAGATTGGAACGACTATTCAATAGAAACACAGGCGATTAGAGCAGGGCACCAGCGCACTCACGAAGGTGAGCATAGTATGCCTATCTATATGACTTCAAGCTATGTATTTGACAGTGCGGAAGAAGCCGCTTTGCGCTTTACCGGCAAGCAACCAGGCAATATTTACTCACGTTTTACCAACCCTACGGTCGATACCTTCCAAAAACGCCTGGCATTAATGGAACAGGGTGATCGATGTCTCGCCTTTGCTTCAGGCATGGCTGCCATTATGGCAATAGGTATGAGTTTGCTAAAAGCAGGCGATCATGTGGTATGTTCACGTAGTGTGTTCGGTAATACGGTGCTTACTTTTGAGAATTATTTTGCCAAATTTGGTGTGACAACTACTTTTGTCGAACTCTCTAATCTAGACGCATGGGCAACTGCTATACAGCCTAATACACAGTTTATATTTGTCGAAACGCCGTCTAATCCGTTAATGGAGTTAGTCGATATTCGTGCTTTGGCAGATATTGCTCATCAACAAGATTGTTTGCTAGTCGTCGATAATGTTTTTTGCACACCAATTATGCAAAAGCCTTTAACGCTTGGGGCTGATATTGTAGTGCATTCAGCGACTAAATATTTAGACGGGCAGGGGCGGTGTGTAGGTGGCGCAGTGATTGCTAATGAGGAGATTATCGAACAATCGATTTATCCTTATTTACGTACGGGTGGTGCGACTATGAGCGCTTTCAACGCCTGGGTATTTCTATCGGGGCTTGAAACCTTAGCCGTCAGAATGAAAGCACACTGTGATAGTGCATTTGAATTGGCGAAATGGCTAGAAGGGCAGCCGGCTGTGGAAAAAGTACATTATCCAGGCTTAGAGTCACATGCACAGCATGAATTAGCTAAACAGCAACAAGATCATTTTGGAGCGGTGGTTAGTTTTGAGTTAAAAGGTGGCAAAGAGCAAGCATGGAAATTGATTAATGCGACGCAAATGCTATCAATTACTGCAAACTTAGGCGATGTGAAATCCACTATTACTCATCCAGCTAGTACTACGCATGGGCGCCTGGCTTCAGAAGTACGATTACAGGCGGGGATAAAAGAAAGTTTAGTGCGAGTATCTGTTGGATTGGAAAGTATAGATGATATCAAGCGAGATTTATTGCCTGGGCTGACATTATAGGGCGAGTTTTTATCAGGTACTAACCTTGATTACCTGGTAAATTTCGGGATTATTAAGACAAGGAAACCTTATCAATGTTTCCCTGGGTAGTCAGGCTAAGGAATGTTTGAGTGTACTCGCCCAGATCCGGTCATGCAGGCATTGAGTTATCTCAACTTTCAATCGAGTCTGACCCTTTTGGTTCCCCTTTTGGTTCTAAATCATAACTTTTGAGAGCTTGACTTGGCTAACTTTGAGCTGTATTTCATCGCGAGATTAAGGTGTTGAAAAACTAAGTTTTTTTAAAATTCCACACTTAACGGTGACAGAGCCATAAGTTAAGACGTAGGTCGGGTTAGATTTTTTTACGAAGTAAAAAAACGTAACCCAACAACACGCTGGTTTACATGGAAATGTTGGGTTACGTTATCTGCGCTTCGCTTGATAACCTAACCCAACCTATGGTTATAAGGTATTGTTTACTAAGGAATTATCCCTTAAGCAAGCAGCATTGGAGTCTGACCCTTTTGGTTAAAGAAAATTATTCTGCCTTAAACTCTTTTACCTGTTTGGTGCAAAGACAAAACATCTTTTTTAATTTTAGTCGATGAGTTTCTTGGGTTATATTGAACTTGAACAACCTCTTTACCTTGGGATTTTAGAAAGTCCTCGACATCTTGATTATGAGGCTTTCTTCCCCAGTCCTCGCCAATTACAAAAATATCAGCCTTAACTTCCTTACAAACCGTAATATAATCCAACTCGTGATACGGCAATACAATGTCTACACAGCGTAGTGCTTGTAGCATTTCTATACGTTGCTCAAGTGGAATGACTGGGATATTAGGCTTATATAATTTCACGACTTCATCAGAAGCAACACCAACAGCAACAGTATCCCCCAAAGTAGCGCAGTATTCTAATAAAGCTAGATGACCTACATGCAATAAATCAAATGTACCAACAGTATAAACAACCATGATTAATTAAACCCTTTAATCCCTTTAAATGTCTTGCTATCATAGCATATTAAACATACAGAATGATTTACTCCATAATCCTAGAGAAATCAGTTGAGCGCGAATTTATAGTGCAAGATATTGGTTTCACAGTGCTTTCAAAAAATCTTAGCTTCACCCATAGGTTAAGCGGGAATTTTTTGGAAGTGCAGTGGAATCAAGAGCTTGTGCTATAAACCGTGAGCAACTGATTTTTCTAGGATAATAGATTGAGCAATTAAAGGAAGCATCATGACAACAGAACAATCGTTACCTAATAAAGAGCAACCAGGCACAATACTTTCTTATGTCAATGATGTTCCTAACCTCTGTTCACTGGCTGGTTTGGCTTGTACCCTACTAGCAATTTACTATAGTATTTTAGGTGTTTATGCAATTACTATGATTGGTATGATTTGGGCTGTTGCATTTGATTGGGCCGATGGGATTATTGCACGAAGTATGGAAGGCAGGACTAAACAGCAAGGCGTTTTTGGTGGTCAACTTGATGTATTAATTGATATTGTAAGCTATGGAGTAACCCCTGCTATTCTATTATTGAGCTACGGAAAATTTGAGCCTCTTTTTTTAGTGGGTGCTTTTTTAATGATAGCGGGTGCGGCCATACGTTTAAGTTATTTTAGTACCTTTGGTCTTGCCGGTGGAAAACACTATACAGGTCTTGCACTTGATAATAACAGTATCATTCTTGTTTTTATTGTTCTATTTTCAGTGTTTTTTAATGAAGAGACTTTTTCTTTCATTCTTTATGCAAGTTGCCTAACACTAACATTTTTAAATGTTTCTCAAATTAAAACGCCTAAATTATCGGGAAACCCTCGAAATGTTTACATTCTTGCTGGTTATACGCTTGGGATGACTGCTATCTATGGCTGGAAATTACTGTAGAAAATCAGTGCGATGACACTTTGTAATATGCGTAGTCGTTAATTTGTATACAGGCGCTCCTATAAAGCTTAAATAACCAAAAGAACCAAAAGGTTCAGCCTCGATTGAAATTACTTGTTTCAATGCCTGCTCCTGGCTGAAATCATTTCAATCACATCTAATAACGAACTCAAACTGATCCTCTACGCTGACTTTCCACAAAACATAAAAAAGCCCCAAACTGGGGCAATTCAACAATTGCGAACTCTAACCGAACCTTTAACCAAATTTACCCATCATAAAACCAATCCCAGGTTGCAGCGTGTCTCCCCATAAGACTTCAGTCTTAACGTCAAAAAGTGGGGCAAAGGACTTTGCAGCAGCAATCAAACTATCTAGCCAGCTTGTATAGGAGTGTTTTTCAACTGGAAAACTGGCCTTTAGCTGCGATTAAAGATTGATTGTCGGGGCTAAAGGCGCTCTTCACTTAAGGTTAAGTAATAACCGTTGGCTCGATCCGCCCAGTGCGTTTTTTAACTTCACTAAACTGCTCAGCCAGTAAGATTAATTCAGCCAATGCATCTTGCGGGTCCTGGTCGTGTTTGCTAGCATCAGCTTCGTATTTTTCAAGATAAATACGCAGTGTTGCACCAACGGTACCCGTCCCTGATAGGCGGAAAATAACTCGCGATCCGTCCTCAAAGCCTATTCGTATTCCCTGCTGTTTACTAATGCTATTATCAACGGGATCTGTATAGCTGAATTCATCAGCGTATTGCACTGTATAAGAGCCAAATGTTTGCCCGGTCAGTGATTTTATTTGTTCGCGCAAATGATCCATAATTCCGTTGGCGATTTCAGTTTCTACTGCTTCATAATCATGACGGCAGTAGATATCTCGGCCAAACTTTTTCCAGTGTTCGCTGACTATCTGGCTTACCGGTTGCGCTTTTTTAGCAAGAATATTCAGCCAGAATAACACCGCCCATAAACCATCTTTTTCACGTACATGATTGGAGCCTGTGCCGAAGCTCTCCTCGCCACAAAGCGTGATTTTATCGGCATCTAATAAATTACCGAAAAATTTCCAGCCCGTAGGAGTTTCAAAGCAGGGTAGGTTCATGGCTTTGGCAACCCGGTCTACAGCCTGACTTGTCGGCATGGAGCGAGCAACACCGCTAATTCCAGCCGCATAACCTGGGGCAAGCTGGACATTGGCAGCTATGATGGCTAAGCTGTCGCTAGGCGTAACAAAAATATTGTTACCTAAAATCATATTTCTATCGCCGTCACCATCTGAAGCTGCAGCAAAGTCTGGAGCATTAGGGCTAAACATCAGTTCAGCCAGTTCTTTGGCGTGCGCTAGGTTGGGATCAGGGTGATGTCCGCCAAAATCTTCTAAAGGCGTAGCATTGATAACCGACCCGGCTGGTGCGCCCAGTGTGCCTTCTAATATACGTGTGGCATAGGGGCCAGTGATGGCATGCATGGCATCAAAGCGTAGCGTTAATTTGCCAGAGCTGATGACTTGCTTAAGTAAATCAAAATCAAACAAGGAAGCCATAAGCTCGGCATAGTCATCGACAGGATCAAAAATGCGGATTTTGAGCTGCTCTATTGTTTGTTCGCCAACGGTATCAAGGTTTACATCAGGAATATCAGCAATTTTATATTCAGTAATCGTTTTACTATATTCAAAGAATGCTTCTGTATAGTTTTCGGGGGCTGGTCCGCCACTACTGATATTGTATTTGATACCAAAGTCTTCTTCAGGCCCGCCTGGATTATGGCTGGCAGAAAGAATTAAACCACCTAGTGCGTGGTATTTTCTGATCAGATGCGAAGCGGCAGGTGTAGATAAGAGTCCGCCTTGTCCTATGATGAAATCTGTAAAGCCGTTCGCTGCTGCAATTTTAATGATAATTTGCGTCGCTTCGCGATTAAAATATCGTCCATCGCCACCGATAACCAGTGTTTTATTATTACTTTCTTCCAGGGAAGCAAAAATAGCTTGAACAAAGTTTGCCAGATAATGTTTTTGCTGGAATACTTTAACCTTTTTTCTTAAACCTGAAGTGCCTGGTTTTTGATCAGAATAAGCTTGGGTTTTAACGGTTTCTATTTGCATAATTAATAAACCTGTACGATGGATTTAGCCTGAGATTTTAACATTATAGTTATTTATGAGATATATCATTTTAGTATTCCTGCTTTTTTTTGCTAGTTTAAGTAGGGCAGATGAAGCTTTCTGGTTGTTGGTCGATACTCAGAAAAAAGTAATCCAAGTAAGGTGGGGTGAGCGTGTTCTGGATCGTTTTGAGGGAATCTCTATCGGCCGCAATGGAGCCCAGTATAAGCAAAAATCGGGAGATAATATTACGCCTTTAGGCAATTATAAAATTGCTTATATTAATGATAAGAGTCAATTTAGAGTGTTTTTGGGGCTGGATTACCCTTCCGTGTATGATGCTGAAATAGCGATTTTGGATAAACGTATATCAGCTGTTGAATTTGCACAAATTAAGCAGGCACACAAAAATAATATTATGCCCCCACAAGATACAGCCTTAGGTGGGTACCTTGGTATTCATGGTATAGGCCAGGGTAATAAAAAAATTCATGGTGTTTTTGACTGGACTCAGGGCTGTGTTGCATTATCGAACCAACAAATAGATAAGCTGTCAAAATGGGTTTATAAGGGGATGCGGGTGCAAATTAAATAATTTGGTAATCTTTTTAAAACGCGATAAAATCCGTTAATACATATTAAAGTATGGTATTTTTTTTGGCCTTAGCTTTAATCGTATTTTTTAGTTATACTTCGCGCGGTCATGGATGCGGTTGTATAGTGAGCTGATTTTTGTCGAAAGCAAAGCTTGCTCCGTACTTGATGCGGGGACGTTGAAACTGGCACATAGCTGGCTACGTAACGGTTTCAGCAACGTAGCTATAGTCAAAAATTCAGTCGCTAGGAATTCGCAGTCGTGAGCGCGCGAAGTATATGTACAGTAACAGTTAGGTTTTGGTTTCTCTTATTAAGGAATAATGCAAATGATTAAATTATTAAAAGTTTCTGCTGTCGTTTTAGGTACTAGTTTGGCTATCGGTTGTGCAAGTACTGGCGATCTTGAAAAATTAACCGCAGATGTGGCGAGTCTTAAGGCGCAGACTGCAGCAATTTCTGCTAAAGCGGATAGTGCAGCAAGTGATGCAAGTGCAGCAGCAACAAATGCAGCAGCAGCAACTGCAGCGGCTAATCGTGCAGCAGATTCTGCAGCTGAAACAAACCATAAATTAGATCGCATGCTAAATAAAGCAATGATGAAATAATTTATGTATTTATAAGCAATACTTCGCGCGGTGACGATTGCGGATTTTATAACGAGTTTATTTTGGTCGAGAACAAAGCCTGCTCTGTACTTGATACGGGGCGCTGAAACAGACGCATAGCAAGCTACGCAATTGTTTCAGTAATGCAGCTATCGATAAAAATCGGTCGCTAGAAAACCGCAACCGTGTCCATGCGAAGTATAATATAAGCTTATAAAAAAGCCCGTTAACTTTTTTGTTTACGGGCTTTTTTTATGCCTACAATATTGCTAACTATTTATTCGCTGTCTGCTACAGTTGCTGGAATATCTTGTTCAAATATTTTGATGGGTAGGCCCTGGCGCTCTGTCAGAGCTGTTCTTAAGGCAGCACCATCCAGTACAGGCAAGACGCCATCATTGGCGTACTCTATTAAATCCAGAGCAATATCCAGTAAATCATCAGCTTGATGATTTTCCAGAGGAGGGTGAACCTCTATATATAAGCTATTTCCTGACCAGCCCACTTTAACCGCCTGGTTAACAATAGTGACAGGTTCCCCAACCTTAATGACAGGGAATAATGTACTAATATCTTCAGGGTACATACGAATACAACCATGGCTAACGCGTAAACCTACTCCATAGTGCTTGTTAGTACTGTGGATAAGGTAACCAGGGATACCCAGCCGCATGGCAAATAAGCCCAGAGGGTTGTTAGGGCCGGCGGGAACGACGTTGGGTAATGGATCGCCTTTTGCCGCATGTTCTTTTTTAATAGATTCAGGCGGGGTCCAGGTGGGGTTTTCTTTTTTTTCGACGATTTTAGTCTGGCCCAAGGGGGTATCCCAATCTTGTCGGCCTATGCTGATGGGGTGTGTGATAACAGAAGCGGGTCCTGTTCCTGTTGATTTTGGAAAGTAATACAGCCTGAATTCAGGCAAATTCAATATTAGTCCCGAACGGGGTGCATTGGGTAATAGGCGTTCACTTTGTAATTGAACCTGGGTGCCTACTTTGGGTAGCCAGCGGTCAACATCAGGGTTTAAGCGAATAATTTCATTCTGCCCCAGGTCAAAGCGACGTGCAATATCGAGTAAATCCTCATCCTTGCTTGCGATAGTCTGTTTGTTTGCACCCTCGGAGAATTCTCGAATTAGGCTATCGTGGGGGTTTTCGGGTAATAGAAAGGCGATGGCCTGTGCATTGCCACTAGCCAGTATAACGGTGCTGGCTAGTGCGATAGCTATTGCCCTTTGTGGGCTAGAGAATTTTTTACGTTTCTTAATTAACATTAAAAATGTATTTATTTGTGCATCTATTCAGTATTGTGGAATAGCTAAGGAACGCGCACGGAATAAGTTGAGCATCTAGCGCAGGATTTTTATTCGTATTCAAGACGTAGAAACAGGCGCATAGCCAGCTACGTAACAGTTTCTACAACGCAGAAGACGGATAAAAAGACAAGCCAGTTGCTTAAGTTATTTCGTGCGCGTTCCTAAGTATTGATAATATAGCGCAATGAAATTAAGAGCTAATATTTTCGCCACCAAAAATCTCTAACAAACGCGGCAGGAAGGAACTCAATTCCTGCGACATAATGGTAAAGTCTACATCAAATTGTGCTTCAGCTGAATCTGTTTCGGTCTCGGCTACTTGGTCTTGAATAAGATCCAGGAACTTGAGGCGTTTAATAGATAGGTTTTCATCCACTATAAATGACAGGCGGTCAGCCCAGGTTACAGCCAATTTAATGACTTGTTTTCCAGTATCTAAATGATTTTTAATTTCTGGAGCAGCAAGGTCCTGATGTTTGCAGCGAATAATGCCACCTGATTCCTCTGGCGCACGTAGTTCACATTCATCTTCAATTAAGACATCGGCAGGACTCGCATTTTGCAATAACCACTGCGTCATGGTGCTAACAGGTTTTTCTTTGCTGCTCACAGGGACTAGAGGTAGAGAGCCCAGATTTTTGCGTAAAAAACTGATTAACTCTTCGGCTTTTTTTGCCGAGGCTGCATCAACGATAAGCCAGCCACCTTTAGGGTCTATATAGGCAAAGGTTTTTTTGGAGAAAGAGAAAGCACGGGGCAAGAGTTCAAAAATGATCTGATCTTTTAGTTCTGAACGTTCTTTCTTGGATAGTTTACGTGCTTCCTGTTCTTCTTTCTCAGTGATTTTTTCTGCCGTCATTTCATTAATAACGCTGGTAGGCAGTACCTTTTCCTCTTTTGTGGCGCATAACATGATATAGCCATTACTCTGATGGATAAGTTGCTCAGAGCCGCGACCTAGTGGTGAAGTCCAGCCATAACTGAATACTTCAGTGGGTGAGCAGGGCTTAAAACGGAAACTTTGTAGTTTTTCTTCAAGTTCTGAGGGCGTTAATGTAAAAGTTTCGGTTAAACGGTAAATAGCAAGATTTTTAAACCACATAATACAGATTATTTTTAGATAAATTTAAGAATTAGATTCGAGTGTGTTGCGCTAAATTTATGTCGGGCATTATAAATTTTCAAGATAATTGCTTATTGCTATGACTTTAGAGCAGGCGGAGCATTATCGCAAAAATCACTCAATATATCGATCTCTATTGTGCTATCGTGCCATTCTTTATTTGTTCGGCTAGCTTTAGAGATGACGCAACAGACAGGTTTTAATCTATTAGGAAATGATAAGGCGCGGATTTTAATTCTGGGGAGTATGCCGAGTGTGGTTTCATTAGATAAACAACAGTATTATGGGAACCCACGCAATGCATTCTGGCGCATTATGGCGACTTTGTTCAATCAGGGTAAGCCGATAGCTTATCAGCTCGCAGAACAGCTTTTAGAGGCTCAGGGAATTGCAGTCTGGGATGTGTTAAAATCCTGTACCAGGCAAGGCAGTCTGGATGCGTCGATCGATAAACATTCAGTGCAAATAAACGACTTTGGTTGTTTATTTAAAACCTTTGTCCAGGTTCAAACGGTGTTTTTTAATGGTGGCATGGCTGAGTCCTTGTATAAAAAACATGTTTATCAGGCTCTGGCAATAGAATTTAAATCGCTGAATTATACCAGATTGCCCTCCACCAGCCCTGCCTATGCAGCTATGCGTTATGAAGAAAAATTAGCGGCATGGTCTGTGCTGAAAAAGTTATGAGCGGTCTTAAATCCGTTCATAATGCCCGTAAAATTTAATAAAGACTGATGGTTCTCTGATGAAAATAAGCTTTTTAGCTTCACATGGTGGCAGTTCTGCCCGCGAAATTATCGCTGCCATTCAAACACACAAATTAACAGGCTTTGAAATTGGTATATTGATCACTAATAACAAGACGACTACAATTTATCCCTGGTGTCTGGAAAATGCAATTGAAGTCATGCATATTAGTGGTGAAACGCACCCGGATAACGAAGATGCTGCGATAAAACAAGCTCTGCTAGCTGCGGGTACAGATATCGTCGTGTTGTCCGGTTATATGAAGAAAATTGGTGCTGCAACCTTGACAGTATTTAAAGATAAAATTCTTAATATACATCCTTCATTATTACCTAAGCATGGAGGGCATAAGATGTATGGAGATTTTGTGCATGCGGCAGTCTTAACTGCAAAAGAGAAGCAGAGTGGAGCATCAGTACAGGTGATTAATGCAGTTTATGATGCGGGCCCGGTTTTATTGCAAGGGCAAGTGCCGGTTTTGGCAGATGATACTGTTGCCACTCTAGGAGCAAGAGTGCGGGCGATAGAAGCAGAGCTATATATCAATGCCTTGAAAAAATGGCAGGAAAATGATTTTAAAGGGTGAGTAATATGCAAGATAAACCAGGGGCTGTTGCACAAAATTCAACAACGCTTATAAACCTAGGGCGAAGTAAGCGCTTAGCGGCTATGCGTCAATCCCAACAACGCCCAGAAAATTCGCTCAGTTCAACGCGACAAAAATCTGTTGTAAATAAAAGAGACTTTGAGATACAGGAGGCGAGGGAGTTGATTGCGCAACGCATGTTGAAAATTAAATCGTCTTATTCCCCGGGTATGCAAAACAAGTTGTTTGTATTGCGTTACGGAACTGAACAAAAGATGAGTCAGCTAAATTTACAACAGCTTTATACGCTGTTATGTATGCCTCAGAAATTAAGCAAAGAGATTAAAGAAGTGGGGTATCAGGAAAATATCTGATGGGGCTGGAAGTGCAAGCTGTTATATCGAGGAGCAAGTTAACTACCTTAACGTTGAAGTTAAGGTAGTCACCATCATTGATATGGAATATGTGAATATTCCATTTTCAAACTAGTTTCAAAAAATCCTATTCAACAAAGATATTTTGAGTTCTTAATCTTTTTGCATTTGCATCTTCAAAAGCTGCTTGAGTAGATTCAGTTGAAGGAGTGTTCATGTTTAAATGCTTAGTTTCATCTTTTTTCAGGATTAAAACACCTATGACAGCGATTGCAATGATTCCACCGATGTATAGCGTTGATCTATCTTTTGGTTCAGCCATTTGAATTTCCTCTGTTGTTATTTTTATAAAAAAACTGCGCTTAGCACAGGTAAGGCAGATCAATATTATTATTTGCCTTGCGTATGTCGAGAGCATTTACTCGAAATCGACGGTGTATTTTTATCACGATTAATTGTGTCGTGTCAAAACAATTATTTAATAAGGAATTTATAAGTCGGGGGATAAAATATATCTTATTGATACTTAAGGGCTATAGTTTTCTATAGGCAGAAAATATTTTTACTGTCCCGGCTTCAATGAATGGCAGATATTATAGCATTTTAGTTTGAATTTGGATAAAAATCCGCTTTGATTTAGAGCTTGCTAATATTGCTCAAGCTGATTTATTTTTGTGAATTCTATCACAAAAAATCGAAAGCTATCAGGCTTGTCCTTACTAGCCGTTATTATGCAGTTTTATGGGGTAAATGTAGCTCGGTGATAGTGCCAGCATCCGGGTCATTAAAAATAGCATCGTCGATAGTATTTTCACCTCTGGCTACGATACAGGTGACCGTTGCATCCCCGGTAATATTAACCACGGTCCTTATCATATCTAATAGACGATCTACGCCCAGTATTAAGCCTATCCCTTCAACGGGTAGTCCTACTTGATTAAAGACCATGGCAAGCATAATAAGCCCGACTCCAGGGACTCCTGCTGTACCTATAGAAGCGAGAATCGACATACCTATAATGGTAATATATTGGCTTAGGCCCAAATCTATCTGATAAACATTAGCTATAAATACAGTAGCCACGCCTTGCATGATTGCTGTGCCATCCATATTTATCGTTGCTCCTAGCGGCACAGTGAAAGCTGCCGTGGTATTGTTAACACCGATACGTTTTTCCAATGCTTGCAGAGTAACTGGGATAGTGGCATTAGAACTTGCGGTGCTAAAGGCGAATATATGCGCAGGACGCATTTTTTTAAAGAATATCAGTGGATTGAGTTTGGCAAAAAAAGTAAGTAACAATGAAAAGGTGCCTAGCGCATGCAGTAACAAGCATAATACGACCACTGAAAAATAACCTATCATGGGTACAATAAGGGCAAAGCCTTGTTCGGAAAAGGTTTTTGCCATCAGGCAAAAAACACCTATCGGTGCAAAGTCCATTACTAGAGTGACAACTTGCATCATCACTTCGTTTAACTTCTCGGCGCTGCTAGCAAGCTGTTTACCTATTTCACCTGTCATTAACATGGCGATGGCAAATAAAATGACGAAAAAGATAATTTGCAACATATTGCCTTGTGCAAACGCTGCAACTGGATTACCGGGAATAATATTAATCAATACCTGAGTAATCGGTGGGGAAACTTTGGCGACAAACTCAGAATTCGCAGTTGGCGGTGTAAAATCTTTTCCTGGCGATAGTGTAATGGCTATTGTTAAAGCTAAGGTAATGGCTATGCCAGTGGTTAGTATATAGAGCAGAAAGGATTTTAAACCGATGCGTCCTAGTGCGTTGATATCGCCAATTCCACAAACCCCACATATCAGTGAAAAGGTAACCAGGGGGACTACCAGCATTTTTAGAGCATTGATAAATGCCGAACCGATGACGTGGAATAAACCATGGACAAAGTAAGTCTGGATAATCTCCTGGTGCAGAGCAAAAATATTAATTAAGCTGCCAAGGATAAGTCCTAGAACCATAGCAATCAGTATTTTATTGGTCAGTGATATTTTTTTTGTCATATTATTCTCTACTTTAATAAATCACCCAGAATCCTATGTATACCTTAATTAGAAGTTTAAGATGACGATTCTTTCAAATATGTTAATTGTGACAGTGTTCCAGACTAGTCTTCACTTTTTTGAACGCGATAGGATCTAGCTCCGCTGTACGCTGATATTGTTTGCACAACGCTCCTCTAAAGCCTAAGTAATCAGCTTGTAAGGGGAGTAATGCGGGAATATCCGTCACACGTAAAGATCCTGCCAGGCCACAGAGTAAATGATTGTCCTTGGCCGTTTGTACAAAATGCTGCAGAGTTTCCAACGGCATGACTTGAGTGAGTGAGCCATTACTTTTATCCATAGTATCCAGCATGATGCCTGCAAACCCGGCCTTGGAAAAAAGTTTTACAGTCTTTAAATCGGGTTGTTGATCAGCAAATAATACGGCAATCAGTTTTAAAGAGCCTGAAGATAGCGTTGCCAGTTTTTGAATCACTGTATCCCAGTCCGGATCGGGGAAAAAGCCAATTTTTATATAGTCTACACCGGTATCTGCCATTGCTTTAACGGCATTAAAAATAATATCCGCCTGCATCGGTAAATCACCCACCGTTGCGCTAACGGGTTTAGAGCAGCGAAGCTGGGTGACAATAGTTTTAACCTGTTTAGTCTGTAATGCACCGAGAGCACCTAAAGCAGGTTGTTTGAGGTCAATAATATCGACATCCAGTTGTCGCGCAATCAGGGCTTCTTCCAGGCTATTGACGCTTGCCAGCATACGACTCATAGGCTCATAACTCTCTTAGTTTTTGTTCGATAGCTTTTGTAACCCAGTCCCAGGCTTCTCTTTCTTTAGGCCCCGCTGTTTTATTAAAGCCGATATGCAAATATTCCAGCTCGGTATGAATTTTAGTTGCCAGCAAGTGGTTAACA
This sequence comes from Methyloprofundus sp., assembly GCF_965251085.1. Taxonomy (NCBI): domain Bacteria; kingdom Pseudomonadati; phylum Pseudomonadota; class Gammaproteobacteria; order Methylococcales; family Methylococcaceae; genus Methyloprofundus; species Methyloprofundus sp. The sequence goes on from NZ_OZ252594.1 coordinate 885,754, forward strand.
CGGCTTAGTAAAATTGCGGCTTCCAGTACTGAAAATTGCGCACGGTTAAACCCTTTAAAAGGAGCGTGATTAACACGGTGTAGCGCCTGACAGAATAGTTTGGGGCGTACTGGGTCATCGTCCACATGAGTTAATTTAACTGCACAATGCGCTAAGCTTCCTTGTAGGAAATGACCATCGATTTTTTTTGTTTTTAGTAATGGCCAGTCATTCCGCCCTGTAACACAGCCTGCAAAAATTCTGACGTCATCTGTGTAATTAATCACCGCAGTTTTAGTTGCCAGAATATTATCTAATGTGACTGATGGGCGAAAGGGCAAAATAATAAACTCATCCCCCGCAACATGAATCCCCATAGGGGCAATATGCGTTTTTCCTTCATTATTTTGCGTTGTAACGATGGTTTCTTGAATCATTGCTTTTTAAATGTTGTTCCTTGTGGCTTAAAAGTATGTAAATCGACAGTTTGTTCGCTGATTTTTGCAGCGCAACCCCAGTCTAAAGCCTGGTCCTGATTAAAACGTTTACCTAACTGCCATGCGGTTTCCGCGCGGGCTAGCTCGACGCCCAGATAAAATGCGTGCCCTGCATCATCTTCGACTTGTAATTTAGGGTATAAATCAAAGGGGTCGATAGCACTATGCAAGCCATCGCGATTATAAATGTGCACGCCTTCGGTACTTATTTGAATACGAAAACTCGGGTCTTTTACCTGTATAGCAAACTCTTTGATTTCTTCAAGCTGATAGGGAAAAGGTGACGTTTCATGTAAGGCCATCAAATCGGCATTTATATGCTTGGGCAAAGTATTGTTTTCTTTGGCTGCATACATAATACGCCGAGCCATATCGGCCTCTTTAATGGCGCGATGTGCATGTTGGCTGACTTCAGTAGCGAGTATATGGTTGATATTCAGCTCTGAACACATACCTAGTAAGAGCGCATTCATCCCAGCTGTATCCGCATGCGTGAGTTCGGTGATATTGCCCACCCCAAGCATCATTTCGATATCGGGGTATTTTTGCCGAACGGTATGATAGCGCACCACCGATTCAGTAAAACCAAAATGGATCGGGTCAAGAATAGGATCTACGATAAAGGGTTTATTTTTCGCCTGTAACTGATCTATGACATTATCGAGACAACTGATGTCAGCATGCTTTTCCGGGATAATAATAGGAATGGCATCCACTTCATCAGCTACCCATAAGGTGCTTTCATGCAGGCTGAGCATATAGTCCGCACCGGCTTTAGCTCCACGTAAAAGATCATCCGTTTCCAGAGAGTCGATACTGACCTTAAAGCCCTCCTGTTTTAATGCCTGGATAATATCTTCCATATGCGCAAAAGGAGTCTCCGGCAAACAGCCTATATCAATAATATTAGCGCCATTGTCCTGATAATAATAAGCGCGTTGTACGACTGCTTCGACAGGTAGATTAGGAGCATCAACAATTTCAGCAAAAATCTTCACATCATAATGACTTAAATCTATATGTAATGCCTGTTTACCAAAATACAACGGTAAATCCTTTAATTCATCTGGGCCACGCTCAACGGGGACCGCGAGGGTTTTACTCAGTGCCTGTATATCACCACGACAACGGCCTGGCAGAATAATTCGGTCAGCATTAAACGTATCTTTTAAACGGCGCGCTATCATATCTGCGGTCATCAATGCTGCCACTTTAACGCCAATCTGATGCACCGTATAGGTAAATTCAGGTTGCATCTTTTGTAGAATCTGCTGCAATTGTTTTTCCGCCAGCTTGCCTGTTAAAAACAGGATATGTTCACTCATGATAAAGAGGCAAGGCGGTGTTGCATAGCTAACCTGAGTTCATCAACACTTTCTACTACGGTGGTATATTCAAAGCTGCGTAAAGCTTCGGTGGCATCCAGATCTATTTTGCGTGGATAAACCATCACTTCTCCACCCGGGGCTGTGGTTTTCATTTCGGGGGCGATATCGCAAGGGTAAACTATATTAGGCACACGGCATTTACCAGCCTGGGAATATAAATTAGTCACTAGCGTATCGGCAATGCCCAGTACGCATTTTGCAACAGTATTCGAAGTTGTTGGCGCCACAATCAGTGTATGATAATAGCCTTTATAAAATAAACCTACCGGCGGGGCAGACGCTGCTTTATCACGATAGATACGCACTCTGTCACGTAGATCATTAATATGAATCCCGTACATTTTTAATACTTCTTCACCCGCCTGGCTCAGATATAAATCAACATTGTCTAAAGTGAGCATATAGTCTATGCATTCTTCAATATAATGTCCAGAGCCGGTAACAGCCCAAGCAATACGGGGTGAAGTCATATAATGTATTATGTTTATTAGGCAAGGTAGAAGAATAATTAATCCGTCATATTATATACGTTGGCATATTTTCTTGGCGGATTTCTTGGTAAAAAGGCTAGTTAGGAGCACCCCCCTTTATGTTTGATCTGTTAACGCACCCATTAATTATGGGAATTTTAAATGTCACCCCCGATAGTTTCTCAGATGGTGGAAAATTTAGTGAAATAGACAGTGCATTGGCGCAGGCAGAGCGAATGAATAGCGAAGGTGTGGATATTATTGATATCGGCGGGGAGTCAACTCGACCCGGTGCAGAGTCAGTCTCAGTTGAAGAACAAATAGCACGGGTGGTTCCAGTAATTCTAGCAATACGCAAACAGCTTTCTGCTACATTGCCTATTAGTATAGATACAACTTTAAGTGCTGTAGCCAGAGCTGCGCTGGATGCCGGCGCGACGATAATCAATGATATTTCAGCAGGCGTACAGGATTCTGCCATTCTCACTTTGGCGGCAGATCGTAAAGTACCGATTATTCTTATGCATATAAAAGGCCAGCCCGAGAATATGCAGGATGCACCTTTTTATAAAGATGTGGTGAATGAAGTATTAATTGCATTACAAGAGCGTATCGATGCAGCACTCGCTGCAGGAGTAGCAAAGCAGCAGATTGCAATCGATCCAGGTATAGGTTTTGGTAAACGTAGACAAGATAACCTGGATTTATTAGCTAACCTAGATCGATTTGTCGCCACAGGTTATCCGGTATTATTAGGCACCAGCCGTAAACGCTTTATGGGCAGCCTGTGTGCAGTGACCGAACCCGCAGAGCTAGTTTGTGCAACAGCGGCAACCACGGCCCTGGGCGTGCAGCAAGGCGTGCAAATGTTCCGTGTACATGATGTTAAAGAAAACAGGCAAGCAGCAGATGTGGCGTGGGCAATTAAGCAGGCCGGTTAATCACAAATAGATAAGGGAAATGGAAATAATTAATTATCCAATGTGTTAACTCATAGGTTCCCTCTATAAGAGGATTAACAGGATGTGCTGACGATAGGAAGCGCATCAATCACCGAAAGGTGCGCTTCGTACCTCAATATCCTATGCCTTTCACTTTAAATGAGTCATAGAACATGAGAAGCAGGGACAATGTTTTTTCTATTTATTCTGGATGATTATTTTTTTCCATATCCCTACGGCCTGAGTTGCACTAGCAAAATTCCTGCGTGTTTTAGCTGGAACCTTGCTGATTAAGCACAGATTCCCGATAACAAACTTCGGGAATGATGAGTTTTGTTACTTTCTGATATTTTTGGCTTTATATGTCAATAGCTGAGATTTACGTAATCAGTAAGGGAGATGGAAAGAAATAATCATCCAGAACAACCAGGAGAAATGGTCAAAAACCATTTCTCCAACGATGGCATTCGGTCAACAAACTGATAATACGTCTTCATTGCTTTTTTACCTACCTTTACTCCTGTTTCATATATTTTTTCTGTTAATTTAACAATAGGTGCTTTGCCATTGTAGGTCATACTTTTGGCAAATTTTAAAGTTGTTTCAACTGTATCCATTATGTCGCCACTAATATGATTTTCATAGGCTCCCCATACTCGTTCAATTGGGTTATATTTACTATGATAAGGAGGGTAGTAGGCCAGTTTTATCTTTATGTTGCTTTTTTCAGCAAACTCCACAAGCCTTTTTATAAACTGAGTTCTGGAGCTACTGTTCTCCATACCATTGTCAGCGTGTGTGTCAGAATATCTACTCCATATTTTTCTTGAATTTCTGGCCAAATTTCTTCCAATCGGTCAACGATGAAATCACTGCTGGCATAGCCTGCTGTAAAGAAAAGGAAAAAATCATCATGTTCAGGCAGATAAAAACCAAAAGGAGTTAACTTTTCCTTAACATCTAAATCATGATCCTCTGCTTTTGTTAAAACCCGATTTCGTCCTCCCCGTGAAAAATTTCCTATATTCATTCTTGCTTTGGCATCAATTGATATACGAATCTCTTTTGGGTTGATATCTGCCATTCCATTGACTGAATGAACTTGTTCAAAAATTGCATCCGTTTCCTTGATTTTCTTATGAGGCTTTGTTTTTTGTACCTTTTTTGGATGGTAACTCAGGTCATTTAATTTTGTATTGATAGTTTTTGAGCAAGGTAATGTTTTTTCATCGTAATAATCAATCTCCAGTAAACGTTTTCTAACTTCTTTAGCCGTTAGCCGGGTATATAATCGACAGGAATTAAAAGAGGGATCCGTTTGACACTCCGGTTCAGCAATTTTTTTTATGTCATCAAGTAGATGAGGAAAATGCTCTTCACTTTTATTACGCCCTCTCGCTGAAAAATTATCTTCTATGGGCTGAGTTTCAAGTTCATATTGTCCTTTTCGGATAGTGCCTCTATTCCATCCTAGTTTTTCTTCAGCAATACTTGCACCACCTGAGCCTAGTAGCTCCACCGTTTCAGCCATGAATATACGACGTACCGAGCCTTTTAAACGATGGGCTGTATTTATAATCCAACCTATAATGCTATCTGTTAATATCAACAAGCTTATCTGCCTAGTGTGAGAATAAATTCAGAATTCATTATTATAAATTATTGAGACACAAGCTTACTTCGTTTGGATGATTATTTCTTTCCATCTCCCTAAGTTTATCTACTCTATAGGCCTAGTGACATCAACCCACTGAATCTATGATCAGGCATAATAGTTGGTGTGATAATCAAAACTGGTTTCTAATGCAGATAACTTGGGTTGTTTTGTGTCTTTACTGGAAAGTTGTAGTTGATCCCTTGGTATTTGCCAGTCTATGCCTAGATGCTCATCATCAAATGCTAATCCACGGTCACACTCGGGCGAGTAGTAATTATCTACTTTATAAGCAAAAGTCGCATGCTCGCTGAGTACCACAAATCCATGGGCAAAGCCTCTGGGGACAAAAAACTGGTGATTGTTTTCTCCCGTTAATTCGACGGCTACGTGCTGTCCGAAAGTCGGGCTGTTTTCGCGTATATCCACGGCAACATCAAGTACAGAACCCTCTATGACTCTAACTAGCTTGCTTTGTGCATGGGGAGGTAATTGAAAATGCAGGCCTCTGAGTACCCCTTTAGAAGACCTGGATTCATTATCTTGAACAAAGTTGACTTTATACCCGATGGATTGCTCAAATAAATCCTGGCGAAATGTCTCTATAAAATAGCCTCGCTCATCACCATGAATTTTTGGTTCAATCAGGATAAGTCCGGGTATTGTTTGTGGGATAAATTTCATTTGGTTTTACCTTCTTCCGCTCTTTGCAGCAGATATTGACCGTATTGGTTTTTTGCTAGTGGTTTAGCGAGTTCAATTAATTGTTCTTTGCTGATATAGCCCTGCTCGAAGGCAATTTCTTCTATACAGGCAACTTTTAAGCCTTGCCTTTTTTCGATAGTTTCTATAAATTGTGAGGCTTCTAGCAGGCTTTCATGTGTTCCGGTATCTAACCAGGCATAGCCTCTACCCAGTAATTGTACTTTTAATCGATGTTCATCCAGGTAGAGTTGATTAACCGTAGTGATTTCTAATTCACCTCGTGCAGAGGGTGTTATTGTCGCTGCTTTTTTTACCACATCATTTGGGTAAAAATACATGCCTGTTACTGCGTAATTGCTTTTTGGGTGTGTGGGTTTTTCTTCCAGGCTGATGGCATTGCCTTGCTGGTCAAATTCAGCGACACCATAGCGTTCAGGATCGGCAACACGATAACCAAATACAGTGGCTTTGTTATCTTGTTTAGCTGTGATTACGCCGGCTTCTAAAGTTCTTTTAAGATCGTGCCCATAAAAGATATTGTCACCTAGTACCAGGCATACATCGTCATCACCGATAAATTTTTTCCCTAGAATAAAGGCCTGAGCTAATCCATCAGGGGAGGGTTGTACTATGTATTCAACCTGCAAACCTATATCAGAGCCATCTTCGAGTAAGCGTTTAAAACTTGCCTGATCATCAGGAGTAGTAATCACAAGTATTTCTGTTATCCCAGCCATCATCAATACAGATAATGGATAGTAAATCATGGGCTTATCATAAACGGGAAGGGCCTGTTTTGATATTCCTTTGGTAATAGGGTAAAGACGTGTGCCTGAGCCGCCTGCGAGTATTATTCCTTTCATTATTTAATAGTAGGGTAAAGTTGTTATTTTAGCGTATTAGATTTTTGTTAGCTGCAGTACGCTGCGTATGTATTTGGATTAGTATCTGTGAGCCTGTTTGTTAAAATTGTTATCCATTTGCGCAAAGTCAGCAAACATTACTTCGGAAAATCCATTTCTTTGTTACATGATTTTTGCGCAGAATGATATTGTCAGGTTTTTGATACGAATAATTCTATTATTCTATGGTTAATTGGATTTGAAGCCAAGAGAAAATAGAAAACTAAAAAAGGGGGCAATATTCCTGAAAACTAAACCTAGTTAAAATGTTAAGCGATAGGTTCGTGCTTCCAGTTATGGCTAAATAATTTAATTAGCCCTGCCGCGACACAGATACCTAGAATATTTACACCAAGATCATTTAGACTTGCAACTCGCCCTATGGCATGCCTAATGTATACATAAAACTACCTGAATACCCATGACTCTCAGCCATTCTCCGTCATTCCTGCAAGCTACCCAGTCAAGCGTGGGCACAAGCTTTAGCAGGAATCTCATGGGTTTAGTACAGATTCCCGATAAAAAACTTCGGGAATGACGAGGTTTTTAACATGCTGATTTTCTAGGTTTATTCTACTGTAGCTGAGAGTTGTACGTAATCAGCTAAAACTAAGATGTTTCTGATTGCGTATAACAAATATTAAATTTCTTTGTAGCTTATTGTCCTAGAAAAAACAGTTGGGCGCGGAATTATAGTGCAAGATATTGAATTAATATCATACTTTCAAAAAACCTTAGATTAACCCGTAGGTTAATCGGGCATTTTTTGGAAGTGCTGTGGAATCAAGAGCGTGTGCTAGAACTGCCTATTACCCATAAATCATGACACACAATATCACCCGCCTTCCAGTAGCAAGAACCCGGCACACAAAAGCTGCAAAGCTGCGTACCCTCGCCACATGATTTGATGACCGGGCGGGGGATCTTTTTTCCGCCCCAGATGTCCTCCAATTCTTGCTACCAATTGTACAGCTTCACCTAGTAACAAAGGGGGGTTTAATCTTTTTTTTTGCGTAGGCGTGCAGGGTACGCAAGTCAACATCAGAAAATAATATTTCAGCAGGAAGCTCAGGCGTTTCTCTACCCAGAAGCGTCATGAGCATGATCCGCCAGGCGATAACCAGATTGATACCAATCGCCCGACGCAACCGCTCAGCCGTTTCATGAGCAAGATCGTCAATTTTACAGCCTGATTTTAGCACACGATGCCAGTCTTCAATTCGCCAGCGCAACGTATACCAACGCAAACACTTTTCAATGTCCTTTGCGGATTCAATTTTAATCGTTGTCAGTAAAAACCACTCGACGGCCTTTGTGCCTTGAGGCGGGTTTTCTTCTAGCGCATGGATAAGCTGTATTTCAACCGGCTCTTTGTCATGATAATAGCTGGGAGCAGGGAGTTGTATGGCTAAGTGACGCAATGCCAGTTCTGCCCGCCTTCCTGGTCTTGCTGCTTTGGCTTTTTGCTTGCTTTTTTTAGGCCGGGCACTTTGCTGGGGAACATTGACGCTAACTCGACTTTGTACTCTGGTTTCACGAATGGCTGCGAACAGCTTGAAGGGGGATTCATTAATATTACGGTCGTGCTGAGCACGAATAAGCAGTTCAACACAGGGATTTTTTCTTTGTTCATCAAACAATTCAAAAAAATCAGCTTCCCGGTCACAGACATTAATCAGTTGTGTTTGCGGCATGGTTGCCGCTAATTCAACCAGGTCACGGTGGTGCTCTATCCAGACAAAGGTCTTTTTTCTTCAATCGGTATTTTTGATGGTTTACGTTTGTCATCGGGCAATCGGGGGTGCGGAGCAATACACTGTGCTTTTAGGACGCCCAATGGCAAGCCATTGGGCGCAATGGCGAAGCTTGAGTGTAAAGTCAGTCCTTTGGTTTTTGCACCGGTCTGGTTGGCTTTCAACTCTCCTAAGCCACTGCATTTATCCAGGTTTGTGTAGTTGAGTTCACTGCCATCTTGCAGGCATAGCACCGTTTTTTGCCCCATCATCCGTCGCGCTGTCCGTTCGCGGTGAGGTTGCAAGATATTTTCCAGATTAACGGCTGAGCCTTCTGGCTGGTCAATCATGCGATAGTAGGCCTTGGTGGCGGGCCAGTCACCTTCAACTGTCCCTGAGAAGGCACTGCCAGGATTCTGGGCTTTAGCATCAGCGACGTTGACGAGCCTTTTACTTAATCGTTTATCGCCCAGTGGCGCACCGCCAAATTCATGTTCGGCCCATTGCTCAGCATCCAGTCCTTCACTGATAGTCAGTGCGCCCAGACCTGCATTGGCTGATAATCCCAGCTGTTTCCTGAAAGAGGTATCGAGTGGGTACATATAAATCGTTTTTTGACTTAATGTCGAGTCATTATGCCGGTCCTGGCGTCCCCGCCCTTTGGTTTTTCCGATGGCCAACCAGTTTGAAGCCTTATAGCAGGTGCCCGAATAGTGCTCGGTATCAACAAAGCTTTCAATGAGCAAGGGTGAGTATCCATACTGCCGGTTAAAATCTTTTGCTATCGTTGCCATGCTCATGCCTAGTACTTTCGATGCCAGGTTTTTGCAGTTGACACTGGGACGGATCAAAAAACGACTCATCCCGACGATCATATGGAGCTGTGCTTGATGCTCTTCTTGATTCCAGCCTATCCATTGATCGCGGGCGGATAATTGCAAAGCCGGCGCGGCATACCCAATCCCTCCTAACCAGCCATGCTCGGAACGAATCAGGTAGCGCATTTGCCTGCCCACCAATATTGCTGCTTTCAGGTAGTGTTCTGTAAGCATCAGTTCATTCCAGGTTCGCATCTGATCTGCCTCTTGTACTAGTACCAATTCAAGCGCTGCAATGTGCCTGACTTCATCGGGTACATCAACAGGATGTGGTACGGAGTCCGTTAAACGGCGGGGTGATTTTGTGCCCGTTTTGTGTTGCACCCTGGGTAGCTCAAAATGCCCCGATGATTCTAGAGCACGGAGTGCTTTCAGGCAGCCACTGGTTTGCATTTTCCCGCGTGCATCGTGAAATTCAAAGTGTGTACAGACTTGTTTGGCTAAATCGCTTCTATGTGCAACTCCCTTGCCTTCCAGTAATTGTTTGATGTATTCTATATTGCTTGATAAGGAGAGTGTTCGTTTGATTTGGTTTTGTTTATTCATGCCTTATAGCATGCAATAATTATTCTTGATTGTCCAGCTGTAATTTATGGGTAATAGGCAGTGCTAGAAACCGTGAGCAACTGATTTTTCTAGGATTAAGGCGCTTGCGTAATATGGATATTCGTGGCACCTATTTCCCGCATTCCGTAACAATGTGCAGGCTGCGCATCAATGATATGTAAATATTATTAGAGTGACTGCTGGTGTGTAATCAACAAATGTTTTGATAAATTTATAGATGTCGTTATTAACCATGATTGACGCTATATATGGTTGATAGTTACTGAGCTGGTCGGGTGGTTTTGATCAGTTTAGTAGAGCAATTATTACCAAGTATTATTGATTTTGTAGACTCAGTCCAGGGCGGATATTTTTCCATAACACTGGTAAATAACTCAGATTGCAGGAAATATTCTAACCAGATTTGTAGTTTAGGGTAGGGTGACTGGGAAAACCAGCTCCTATCGACAAAGGCAAATTGACGGATAAAGGGGAAAATGCCTATATCTGCCAGAGTAATGTTGTCTCCCATTAAAAAAAGGTGCTCGCTTAACTTTTTTTCTAGTAATCCTAAAAACTGTTCCCCTTGACTGCGATAATATTCAGCAGTTTGTTCGGGATAGCGATCTGCATATTTATATTTGTCTAGCCAGTTCTTAAAGCTGTAGTCATTTTCATTCAACAAGTAATTTATTTCAGTCGATCCACTTTTTGTGCACCAGTGATCTGGGTCGTTTAGGTTAATTGCCCATAACATAATATCTCGACTTTCATCTATGATCGTTCCATCTGTAAGCGTCAGTACAGGCACGGTTCCTTTAGACGAGCATTGGAATAATTCCCGGGGTTTGTTTTTTAATTCGACCTCGCGCAAATAGACACTGATGCCACTATATTTCAGAGCCATTCGCACACGCATTGCATAGGGACAGCGACGAAAGGAATAAAGTATGGGGTAGCTTGAGGCTGGTTTTTGCAAGTTGTCGGTTATTTAGTAGAGGGTTATCATTAAGATAAGCCTGTTTGAGATTGCGAGAAATATTCTCTGAGGCTTTTGCAGGGAGTTAGCTCGCAGGAATATGCACGGAAAAAATTAGTCTACCTGGAATTGGGATCTTTAGTCCCGCATGGAAACCGCATGATTAAAGATCCCGATTCCATTACTTGTTTTAGAATTTATTTCGTGGGTGATCCTTAAGGAATGTGCACGAAATAACTTAAGCAACTGGTTGATCTTTTTATCTGTCTTATGCGTTGTAGAAACTGTTGCGTAGCTGGCTGTGCGCCTGTTTTTACGTCCCCGTATCAAGCACGGGGCAGGCTTTGAATACGAATAAAAATCCTGCGCCAGATGCTCAACTTATTCCGTGCGCGTTCCTTAGCTATGATCCAGTTGTTGACTTTCGGGTTTAAAAAGCTCTGCGAGAAAATCAATATGGTTTGCTAGTTGTGGTGGGGCTGGGATCCTCCATGCTTTGTTTGCTACGCGAGACAGTAGGTTATCCAGCCATACCCGATTTGATTTAGCGTGTTGAATAAGCATATGGTAATTGCCATTGTCCTTAGTGATAGCAAAATCTTCTAACCAGACATCAATCGTTTCTGATTCGCCAACTAATTGTATTTGTACATAAGATTTGCGTGTATCAATGTCAAAGCTAAAAGCAGTTAATGCTGCAATGTCTTTAAGAATTATATTGGCGACCCACATAATTAATCTATTCGGGGTTAGTTTTATTGCTACTTTTGCTAAACTTGTTTTAAAACTCATTTTGATAACCTATTGTTGAGATAGAAAAAACTGTTATTGATTAACGCTTTAGTTTGTCTTTAAGAATTTTGTTAACCTCGCCTGGGTTTGCTTTGCCTTGCGAAGCTTTCATGGTTTGTCCAACAAAGAAACCGAACACTTTATCCTTTCCGCTAAGGTATTGCTCAACCTGAGCAGGATTGTCGGCGATGATTTTATCGATAATCGCTTCAATGGCTCCGCTGTCAGTAATTTGTTTTAACCCCTGTGCTTCAATAATATTATCGGCACTGTCTTCACTGCTCAACATGGCTTCAAATACCTGTTTGGCGATTTTGCCTGAGATTGTATTGTCTGCAATGCGTTTTAATAAGCCTGCCAGGCGCTGATAGCTTACGGGGGACTGATTGATATTCAGGCATTGTTTATTAAGCGCCGCTATTAAGTCTCCGGTTACCCAGTTGCTACAAATTTTTGCATCACAGCCTGATTCTTTAACTAAGGATTCAAAATAATTTGCCAGTTCTTTTGAACTGGATAATATGCCAGCCGTCTCAAGGTCCAATTGATAGTCCGCTATAAAGCGTGCTCTTTTAAGTTCCGGTAATTCGGGTAGCTCGGCTTTTACCTCAGCAAGCAGTGCTTCGCTGATAAACACGGGCAGTAAGTCAGGGTCTGGGAAGTAGCGATAGTCATTGGCTTCTTCCTTGCTACGCATGGAACGGGTTTCATTTTTATCTGCATCATACAACCGTGTTTCCTGTGTAATTCTGCCACCCGCTTCAATAATGTCGATCTGTCGTTCGACTTCGATGTTGATCGCTTTTTCTACAAATTTGAATGAATTGATATTTTTTAATTCAGTACGTGTGCCATATTCTTCCTGGCCTATGGGGCGCACTGAAACATTGGCATCACAACGAAATGAACCTTCCTGCATATTGCCATCACAAATATCTAGGTATTGCACCAGTTGGTGAACTTTACGCATATAAGCGACGGCTTCTTTGGCAGAGCGCATATCCGGTTCTGACACGATTTCTAGTAAAGGTGTACCGGCACGGTTTAGGTCGATGCCTGTTAGGCCTTGAAAATTCTCGTGTAATGATTTTCCTGCATCTTCTTCTAAATGCGCGCGAGTAACACCCACGCGTTTAGTGTGACCATCCACTTCTATATTCATATGACCGATACCTACGATCGGGTCATCCATCTGGCTGATTTGATAGCCTTTGGGTAGATCGGGGTAGAAGTAATTTTTTCTGGCGAAGACAGAATAATTAGCGATTTCGGCTTCGATTGCCAGGCCAAATTTAACGGCCATACGTACCACTTCCTGATTTAACACAGGTAATACGCCCGGTAGGCCTATGTCTACAGCGCAGGCTTGCGTATTGGGTTCAGCGCCATACGCGGTAGATGCACCTGAAAATATTTTTGTTTTTGTTGCCAGTTGGGCGTGAATTTCCAGCCCGATAACGGTTTCCCATTGCATATGTGATTCCTTACTCAAAGCCTTTTGGAGTTTGTTGGTGCCAGTCGGTGACTTGCTGATATTGGTGTGCCACATTAAGCAGCTTTGCTTCGGCAAAGTAATTGCCAATGATCTGCAGTCCGACGGGTTTATTATTGATAAAACCTGCTGGGATAGACATCGCAGGCAATCCAGCCAGGTTAATAGCGATGGTATAGATATCCGCTAAATACATTTCGATAGGGTCACTGGTTTTTTCACCAATACCAAATGCCGGGGTAGGGGTGACTGGTCCCATAATGACGTCAACGTGTTCCAGCGCTTTATTAAAATCATCGCTGATTAGGCGGCGAATTTTCTGCGCCTTAATATAATAGGCATCATAGTAGCCTTCGGATAATGCATAGGTGCCCATCAAGATTCGGCGTTTAACTTCTGTACCAAAGCCTTCGCCTCTGGAGCGAATATATAAATCGTTCAAATCAGCTGGATTAGCACAGCGATGGCCAAAGCGCACTCCATCCATACGGGACAGGTTGGCTGAGCATTCAGCTGGGGCAATAACGTAATATGCCGGGATTGCTAATTTTAAATTAGGCATGGAAACGTCGACAACTTCCGCGCCCAGTTTTTTATATTCATTAATTGCAGCTTCTATGGCTGATGCCATTTCGCTGTTGAGTGCAGCATCAAAAAATTCTTTGGGCAATCCAATTTTTAAGCCTGCTAGGCTACTGTTTAACCCAGCACTATAATTAGGCACTTCGCGATCTAAGCTAGTTGAGTCCTTAGGATCAAATCCGGCCATAGCTTGTAGCATAAGTGCTGCATCCTCTGCTGTCTGCGTCATAGGGCCGCCCTGGTCCAGGCTGGATGCGTAGGCAACCATGCCGTAACGGGATACGCGGCCATAAGTGGGCTTTAAACCGGTGATACCACACAGAGCCGCCGGCTGACGTATAGAGCCACCGGTGTCGGTTCCTGTTGCTCCAGGGATTAAACGTGCAGCAACTGCAGCAGCAGAGCCGCCCGATGAACCTCCAGGTACGGTATTTTCTGCCCAGGGATTGTGTACGCTACCGTAAAAACTGGTTTCATTAGACGAGCCCATGGCGAATTCGTCCATATTTAATTTACCCAGTGATACTGTGCCAGCGGCATTGAGTTTATCCACGACCGTTGCGTTATACGGTGCAATAAAATTATCCAGCATTTTAGAACCACAACTGGTTTTAATGCCTTGAGTACAAAAAATATCTTTATGGGCAATAGGGATGCCTGTTAGCAAGGGCGCATCCCCTTTGGCGAGAGCTGAGTCTGCCAGCTTTGCAGCAGCTAGTGCCTCTGTTTCTGTAATACTAATAAAGCTATTAAGGTTCTGGTGTTGCTTGATGCGATCAAGAAAAGACTGGGTCAATTCTACGCTGGAATAGTCACCGGTCTGTAGCCCTTTAGCGAGCTGTACAATGGTTTTAGTGTGCATGTAATTTCCTTATTCGATGACTTTAGGCACCAGATACAGACCCGCTTCAACTTGCGGGGCAATATTCTGAAAGGTATCGCGATGATTGCTTTCAGTAACTTGATCTGTGCGCAAGCGTTGTGCCTGATCAAGAGGGTGTGCCATAGGTGCAACGTTATCGGTATCGATAGTACTCATCTGGGCAACTAAATCTAATATACCCGATAAATCGCTGGCATAGGACTCGGTGTCCTGGGTATCAATTCCCAGGCGTGCTAAATAGGCGATTTTATTAACATCATCAGCTGTTAACGACATTTTTACTCCACTAAACTATAGGTTCTCAACTCGTTTTCTCGCCTGGTGACTAGCCCGTAATGTGGACTGAATACTAGCGAATAACGCAATATGATACTTTATATCTTGCCCAAATACCTCATTGATTGTTAAAGTAACAAGATTTTCTATGTGTTCAGGAACAGGAATTAATGTTTAATAAAATACGTGGCATGTTTTCTAATGACCTATCGATTGATTTAGGCACTGCTAATACACTTATTTATATACCAGGACAAGGTATTGTCCTAAATGAGCCCTCTGTCGTTGCCATTAAAGAAGATCGGGTTCGCGGTTCCAAAATGATTGCAGCAGTCGGCGCTGATGCAAAATTAATGATAGGTCGTACGCCGGGTAACATTACTGCTATTCGTCCTTTAAAGGATGGTGTGATTGCCGATTTTGCGGTAACCGAGCGTATGTTGCGCGAGTTTATCAAAAAAGTGCATGAGAACAAGTTTTTTCGTCCTAGTCCACGTATTCTGATTTGTGTGCCTTGTGGCTCAACTCAAGTGGAGCGACGTGCGATTAGAGAGTCTGCTGCAATGGTGGGTGCACGTGAGGTTTATTTAATAGAAGAGCCGATGTCAGCAGCGATTGGTGCGGGATTACCGGTGGATGAAGCACATGGCTCGATGGTGCTGGATATAGGCGGTGGTACCTCGGAAGTGGCAATTATATCGCTAAATGGTATTGTGTATTCTGCTTCGGTAAGAATAGGCGGAGACCGTTTTGATGAAGCTATTATCAATTATGTACGCAGAAATTACGGTACTTTAATTGGTGAAGCGACTGCGGAAAGAATCAAGCATGAAATTGGAACTGCTTATCCGGGTAGTGAAATTATGGAAATTGAGGTAAAAGGGCGCAACCTTGCTGAGGGTGTGCCGCGTGGTTTTACGCTTAATAGCAACGAAATTTTAGAAGCCTTGCAAGAACCTTTGTCAGGTATCGTCGGTGCGGTTAAGGTTGCGCTAGAACAAACTCCCCCTGAATTAGGTGCTGATGTTGCTACGCGCGGTATCGTATTAACAGGCGGGGGAGCGTTGTTAAAAGATATTGATCGTTTGATATCAGAAGAAACGGGTTTGCCAGTTTATATCGCAGATGATCCTTTGACCTGTGTTGCAAGAGGTGGTGGTATGGTTCTGGAAATACTGGATGAAAAGGGCCTGTCTGCATTTTCTTTAGAATAGCTTTTTGTAGGGTGTGTTCCACGCACTATTCGCTGGTTGTGCTTAGAACGCACCTTACATTTGCGCAATGTTTGATGAGTTCATTGCTTAGGTAACGCGCAATAAATAACCCACCCATATTGCGTAGGATTTTTGTTTGTCTTCAAGGCGTAGAAATAGGCGCATAGCTAGCTACGTAACTATTTCTACAACGCAGAAGACGGACAAAAAGACCAGCAAGGTGGATGGGTTATTTATTGCGAGTTGCCTTAGGAGTGAGGATTTTATGAAATCCAAAATTCATAGGTCTAGTTTCGGGTATTATTGATTTCTCGTTCCTTAACCCCGAGATTCCTGTAAAAGGAGAGCAATGGGTCATCAGCTAAAGATTTGATGCTAAAATGAGATTGCTCTTACTATATAAACAGGATAAACGACTATAAAACTTTTATTTGCTACTGGCCCGTCGATTAATACGCGTTTACTTATCGTGGTTCTATTGTCTATTGCCCTGCTTACTGTGGATCACAAAAGTGATACTTTAAAGCCTTTGCGTGATTTTTTCTCGGTGTTTTTGTATCCGATTCAATATGTCGTTGGCCTGCCTAATAGCCTTTTTGTTGACACCATCGGTTCATTAAAAGGCTATAAAGAGTTGTTCAGTGAGAATAAAGACCTAAAAAGGCAGCATCTTATTAATAATGCAAAATTATTAAAGTTTGCTGACTTAGAAAGAGAAAATATACGTTTGCGATCACTGTTGGATAGTTCATTTAAACTGGGTGAGCAAGTGCTGGTGGCAGAGTTAATATCCGTTAACCTTGCACCATACGAACATGTCGTGGTGGTTAATAAAGGCAATCGCTTTGGAATCTCTAAGGGGCAGGCGGTTTTAGATGAAAATGGTATTGTTGGTCAGGTTGCTAAAGCCCTGCCTTTGAGTTCAGAAATTATTTTAATCACCGATCCGAACCATGCGATCCCGGTTCAGGTAAATCGCAACGGTTTACATACTATTGCCATTGGTAGTGGCCAGTTAAATCAATTGAACTTACCTTTTCTGCCTAATAATGCGGATATTGTGCCTGGAGATTTATTAATTACTTCAGGGTTGGGCGGGGTGTTTCCGCAAGGTTACCCGGTGGCAGTAGTGAGTTCTTTCGTTGAACAGCCAGACAAACCCTTTGCTATTATTCAAGCGGAGCCGAGTGCGGCTTTAAATACTAGCAGAGAGTTGCTAATCGTGTGGAGTAATGATCAAGTGATTCCTCTAAGCAAGCAAATGGTTGTTGAAGAAAATGGTACAGAGTAGGCACGCGACATTATTGGGTTATTGGTTGACTATCATTGTTGCCATGGCTTTAACTATTATTCCCTGGGCTACGCCCACGCTAAACCTAATGCCGGACTGGGTCTTGCTGGTATTGATATACTGGTCTCTGGCCACTCCTGAAGCGGCAGGTGTCGGCAAAGCCTGGTTTGTTGGTTTACTGGTTGATGTGCTGACCGGGCAATTACTTGGGCAATACGCGCTTGCTTATGCTGCAAGTATTTACCTGAGTATTAAGCAACATAAACGCATCAGGCATAATCCTATCATTCAACAAAGCTTATTTGTTTGTCTGATTTTATTAGTTGCCCAGATTATTATTTTTTGGCTGGAGCGCATAAATGGTCTGGCCATGCCGCCGCAATTCTGGTTGCCAGTTCTAACAGGTGGATTAATCTGGCCGCTTATTATCATGCTGATGCGTAACCTACGCTTTTATTCTTACTAATGCGTCGACACCAGGCAATTAAAGATAGTTTTTTAGAGAACCGAATTTTTCTGAGTAGAACGGTTATTCTATTTATAGTGATGCTATTTTTAATAGCAGGATTGATTTCTCGGTTGATTTACTTGCAAGTGGCAGGGCATAGTCGGTATCACGGGATGGCGACTAATAACCGGATAAAAGTCACTTCTGTGCCCCCTACGCGTGGAATTATTTATGATAAGCAGGGGCGGATTCTTGCTGAAAATCTGCCTTCTTATAGCCTGGAGATTATTCCTGAACAAGTCGCTGATGTAGACGATACACTGCACCGACTACAAGTAGCGCTGGCTATTTCTGAGGAGAAAATAGCGGCCTTTAAAAAACACAGGAAGCGCTATAAGCGCTTCGATAGCATTCCCTTGTTGATGCAATTGAGTAATACTGATGTTGCCAAATTTGCAGTGTTAAGACATACCTTTCCAGGTGTTGATATACATGCTCGTTTGAACCGCCATTATCCTTATGCTGATTTAACCGCGCACGTGGTCGGCTACGTCGGGCGGATTAATGAGCAAGAACTAAAGATATTGCCCGAAGCAGAATATCGCTCTATACATACTATTGGTAAGGTTGGTGTGGAACGTGCCTATGAAGATGTTTTGCGCGGACATGCAGGTTATTCTGAAATTGAAACCAATGCTCAGGGCAAGCCCATTAATGAACTGGGTAAAATAAAACCCATTCCCGGGGCTGATGTCTATCTGACATTAGATGTTGATTTGCAAAAAGTCGCTTACGATGCTTTGGCTGAATATAATGGTGCTGTTGTTGCGATAGATGTTGAAACGGGCGGTGTTTTAGTGCAAGTGAGTAAAGCCAGTTTTGATCCAAATTTATTCGTTTCAGGCATTAGCTACGCTGATTATAAAGCACTCAATTCATCTAACAACAAACCTTTGTTTGACCGTGTTTTACGTGGTCAATACCCCCCTGGTTCAACCTTAAAGCCTTTTATCGGATTGGCGGGTCTGGAGCATAAAGTGACGCATATGCATCAGACTTTATTTTGCCCCGGTTATTATCAATTACCCAATAAATCTCATAAATATAGGGACTGGAAGAAGTGGGGGCACGGTAAAGTTAATTTGGATATTGCTATTACGCAGTCATGTGATGTGTATTTTTATGATATGTCACTGGCTTTAGGGATCGACAAGTTATCCAGTTTTTTACATAAATTTGGTTTTGGTCAGAAAACAGAGATCGATTTAAAAGGCGAGAAGGCCGGCTTATTGCCATCAAGAGAGTGGAAGCGTATTAACCGACAGCAGGCCTGGTTTCCAGGGGAAACTTTGATTACCGGGATCGGGCAGGGGTTTACTCAGGTTACGCCTATGCAATTAGCAAGGGCAACGGCGACTCTGGCTAGTCAAGGGCAGATTGTGACGCCTTATTTAGCCGAACGTATTATTGATGGAGACAGGGAAGTGACCGTCAAGCGTTCTGCGCAAAAGAGTATCGAACTTAAGCCATCTAATGTACAGAACATCATCGCTGCTATGGTTCATGTTGTTCATTCTCCACGAGGAACAGCGAAGCGAATAGCAAAAGGCATAGACTACCAGATAGCAGGTAAAACCGGTACAGCGCAAGTGTATACCGTGAAGCAAGACGAGGAATATAATGAAGATGAAATTGCCTTTAATATGCGTGATCATGCTTTGTTTATTGCTTTTGCCCCTGCCAATAATCCTAAAATTGCAGTTGCAGTGATAGCCGAGCACGGTAGTCATGGAAGTTCGGTCGCAGCACCGATTGCTGCCGCTGTGATTAAGCAATATCTGGCAAATAAAAGTGAGCCTGTTGAATAAGATTAGAAAATAAGTTCTAGTCCAGAAAATCGTGCAATATCAGCGCGCTAAAGCATCGCCCTACAATGATCCTGAAAACCGCAGTTGAACACGGATTTTGTGAATAAATCTGAGCATGAAATGCTGTGTTACAGATCAGTCCAGGGGCTACCGCCATTGCCTGCGAGCGGTATCTTGTCTCTCGCACTCAGATTGTCCACAAAATCCGTGTTCAACTACGGTTTCTAGGATGATGTGTATTTGGCGAATCAATCGAGAAAATGACTAATGAAGGTAGAACATAGAGCAGAGCAATTTAAGGAGCATTCTTTAATTGGTCGTTTGTTACGCAAGTTACATATTGATATACCGCTACTTATCGGATTGCTGCTACTACTCATATTAAGCTTTATGATGCTGTATAGCGCGGGCAATAAGGAGTTGGCGCTACTTATTCGTCAGTCGGCGCGGATGGGGATTGCGGGTGTGTTAATGATTGTTTTAGCGCATGTAGATCCGCGCCAGTTCCAGCGTTTTTCCATTTTGCTTTACAGTCTTGGCGTAATATTGTTAGTCGCTGTTTTGCTGTTTGGCGATGTTGGGAAAGGTGCGCAGCGTTGGTTAGACTTGGGTGTATTTCGCTTCCAGCCTTCAGAAATGATTAAAATAACGACACCCATGATGATTGCCTGGTATCTATCGGGGCATGAAATCCCCCCCAAATGGCGGCATATTTTTATAGCCACTGTTTTTATTTTAATCCCTACGGTATTAATTATACGCCAGCCTGATTTAGGCACTTCTTTGTTAGTGGCAAGTTCAGGCGTTTCAGTGCTTTATTTTGCCGGTCTGTCCTGGCGTTTTTTATTAGTCAGTGCTTTTAGCCTGGCGGCACTTGCTCCGGTATATTGGCAGTTTTTTATGCGCGGATATCAAAAGGATCGGGTGCTTACCTTCCTGGATCCTGAAATGGACCCTATGGGCAAGGGCTACCATATTATCCAGTCGAAGATAGCGATTGGCTCGGGCGGCGTGTATGGCAAAGGCTGGCAGGGAAATACTCAGTCGCAATTAGACTTTTTACCCGAAAGCTCGACCGATTTTATTTTTGCTGTCTTTGCCGAAGAATTTGGTCTGTTAGGTTGCCTTGGCTTGCTGGCAGTCTATATCTTTATTATTGCACGGGGCTTTTATATTGCGGTGCAGGCCCAAGACACTTATGGCAGATTACTTGCGGGTAGCTTGGTATGTACTTTTTTTGTCTATGCCTTTGTCAATATTGGTATGGTTATCGGCATTTTACCAGTCGTTGGAATTCCTTTGCCTTTGATAAGTTATGGGGGCACATCCATGGTGACCTTGTTTGCTGGGTTTGGTATTTTAATGTCTATTCATACTCATAAGAGTATTTTACCGGGTTGATCGGTTTTGTTGTTTTTTTATAATATACTTCGCGTGGTTACGGGTGCGGATTTCTGGCGGCTGAGTTTTTGCCGATAGCTACGTTGCTGAAATCGTTATGTAGCCAGCTATGCGCCTGTTTCAGCGTCCCCGCATCAAGTACGGGGCAGGCTTTGCTATTGACAAAAATAAGCTCACTATATTCTCCGCATCCGTACGAAGTATAGTAAATATGTGTCGTTGAAGTGTAATTGGCTTTATATTGGGTGCAATTTTATTAAAGAAGATTGGAAGCCTCTTTTCTTGCAATGTGCAAGGATGATAGACAATAAAAGATGTGAGTAAAAGTCGACTATATTTCCTGATCGAGCACAAACTAAGTATTGCAATAATTTAGATTCAAATATATAATACTCAGTCTTAGTAGTTCGATGTGTGTTTTAAGTTATTTGGCAAATACCAATAACTTCAGGATTGTATTTTAGAGTACTTTCCTTGGTGTACAAGCCCCATTATTGGGGTTTTTCTGTTTCTAGGCGGTAGAAAGCAGTGATTAAGATTGTGTGGAAGGGGCTTTAGCCTCTTTTTTTATGTGTGCAAGAAAGTGAGACGTAATGAAACAGGCTCCTGAACATTTACTTGAATTAATTGAACCCGTGGTCGAAGGGCTGGGTTATGAATGCGTGGGGGTTGAATATAACTCTCATCCTAAACATGGGTTTTTGCGTATTTTTATTGATGCCGAGCAAGGAGTTGGCATGGAGGACTGCACTAGAGTCAGCCATCAAGTGAGCGGCGTTCTGGATGTAGAAGACCCTATAGCTGGGGAGTATAATTTAGAAGTTTCATCGCCTGGCATGGAGAGGCCACTATTTAAGTTAAAGCAGTTTGAACAATTTATAGGTCACACGGCCGAGGTGAATTTATTTAAGCCTGTCGGCGGTAGACGAAAAATAACAGGGTTGATCGAAAAGGTTGTAGATAATGATGTTTATTTGCAGCAGGATGGTCAGGTTTATAAAGTTCCATTTCAAGCGATGTCAAAAGCACGGCTTGAGCCAGACTATTCAATATAAGGAGGTCTAGATGGCAGATAAAGATGTTTTATTGGTTGTAGATGTTTTTTCTAACGAAAAAGATATAGAAAAAGAAATTATTTTTCAGGCAATCGAGTCCGCACTGGAAAGTGCAACCATATCGCGTTTTGAATTTCCTATTAAAGCACGTGTTTCTATAGATCGTATTACCGGTACAAATACGACTTACCGGCGTTGGGAAGTGATTGAGGAAAGTGAAGAATTTCCCGGGGGTATAGAGTTCCCGACGACACAAATTGCATTGCAAGTAGCGCAAATTGATGAGCCTGAAATAGAAGTAGGTGATTTCGTCGAAGATGAAATCGAGCCAGCCGAATTTGGACGTATTTCTGCGCAGACAGCCAAGCAAGTAATCATTCATAAAGTGCGTGAAGCGGAGCGTAAAAAAGTCGCTGATGCCTATATAGACAAGGTTGGAGAATTGGTTACTGGCGTAATCAAGCGTATTGAAAAGGGCAGTGTGTATATGGATCTGGGCGGTAATGCCGATGCGTATATTCCACGTGAACATATGATTCCTAGAGAGTCTGTTAGAGTGGGTGACCGGATACGCGGCTATTTGAAAGAGGTGCGTACTGAAGTTCGTGGCCCGCAGTTATTTGTCAGTCGTACTGCTCCGGAATTATTACTCGCTTTATTTCGTCTGGAAGTGCCTGAAGTAGGTGAAGAACTTATCAATGTATTAGGTGCGGCACGCGACCCGGGCTCCAGAGCAAAAGTTGCAGTGCGCAGTAATGATCCTCGTATTGATCCAGTTGGCGCATGTGTGGGTATGCGCGGCTCAAGAGTTCAAACGATATCCAATGAATTAAATGGAGAGCGTATTGATGTCATTTTATGGAATGAAAATGATGCACAGTTTGTTATTAATGCCATGTCTCCTGCTGAGATTGAGTCTATCGTCGTTGATGAAGATAAACATACTATGGATGTAGCGGTCTCATCGGACAGCTTATCGCAGGCAATAGGGCGTGGCGGACAAAATGTGCGCCTGGCAACCGAGTTAACCGGCTGGGAACTGAATGTTCGCGATGCCGAAGAAGTTAACAAAGATTCTGAAGAAGTGCTACATAAGTTAGTTGATGAATTTACCGAGCAGTTGAATGTCGATAAAGATATAGCAACAGTACTGGTTGAGGTTGGCTTTAACTCAGTTGAAGAAATTGCTTATGTGCCGAGTAGCGAAATGCTGGAAATTGATGGCTTTGATGCGGAGTTAGTGGAAACGCTAAGGTCACGTGCGAAAGATTTTCTGCTTATTAATGCGATTGCTTCTGAAGAAAAAATTGAAACAGCAGAACCCGCAGCCGATTTATTGGCTATGGAAGGCATGTCAGATGAGTTGGCAGCCGAATTAGCAAGCAAAGGCATTATTACGATGGATGATTTAGCTGAACAAGCGGTAGATGATTTGCTTGAATTTGCAGATGTGGACGAAGCAACCGCAGGTAAATTAATTATGAAAGCGCGCGAACCTTGGTTTGCTAACGAAAACAGCGAGGGTTAAAGATGAGTGATAAAACAGTACAAGAGTTAGCTGGAATAGTTGGTATACCGCTAGAGCGCTTATTAGAGCAAATGAAGGAGGCGGGCATTTCTGCGCATACTGCTGAAGACAGGATTAGCGAAGATGAAAAAATGGCCCTATTAGGGCATTTACGTAAGCGTCATGGCAAAGATGAACAAACGGAAGTTAGTTCTGCGAAGAAAGTCACCTTGAAACGCCGCACCATAACCTCACTGAAACAAGGAACAGTTTCTGGAAAAGATACTAAAACGATTAATATTCAGGTGAATAAGCAAAAGACCTATGTTAAACGTGAAGATGCTATGTCAGATGCAGAGCGTGAAGAATTAGAGCGCGTTAGAAAAGATCTAGAAGAGCGTGCTCAAAAACAGGAAGTTGAAGAACAGTTACATAGAGATAAAGCCGCGAGAGAAAAAGCTGAATTAGAAGCGAAGCAAGCTGCTGTTAGGAAGCTTGAAGAAGATGCGCGAGCCGAGCGGGCAAAGAAAGAAAAAGAAACTGAGGCCGAGCGTCAGCAGAAAGAAAAAGCACAACGTCTGGAAGCTTCAGTTGAGCGTAATGCTGAAAAAGTAAGGAAGCAGGCGGCCGCTAAAAAAATGGCGGCTGAAAAGAAAACGGCAGGTGGGGCTGCGAGAAAACCAGTGGCGAAAAAACCTGCAGGTGGGGCTAAACCAGCTGGCAAAGGAGCAACAGTACATAGACGCGCTGACAAGCCAGCCGGTGGTGCTAAACCATCTTATGGCAAAAAAGGGCGTAAAAAAGGTGGGCGTAACAAAAATGAAAAACAGTTTGTTGTTGATCCTAATGCCAAACATACTTTCGAAATGCCTACTGAAATTGCAGCGAAAGATATTAGTATTCCGGAAAATATTATAGTTTCTGAATTAGCGCTGAAAATGAGTATTAAAGCGGCTGAGGTGATTAAGCACTTGATGAAACTTGGCATTATGTCAACAATTAATCAAAGTATCGATCAGGAAACAGCGGTTATTTTAGTCGAAGAAATGGGCCATAACCCGGTCATGGTTAGTGAAGAAGATCATGAAACAGATATGCTCGCGGAACATACTGAGGCTGATGATCGTGAAGAATTTGCAAGAGCGCCAATTGTCACGATTATGGGGCATGTTGATCACGGTAAAACTTCATTATTAGATTATATCCGTAAAACTCGCGTTGCTTCAGGTGAGGCGGGTGGAATTACCCAACATATTGGTGCTTATCAGGTAAAAACAGACCATGGCTCAGTTACTTTCCTTGATACACCAGGACATGCTGCCTTTACTGCCATGCGTGCACGTGGTGCCGATGTTACTGATGTCGTTATTGTGGTTGTTGCTGCTGATGATGGCGTGATGCCGCAAACCAAGGAAGCTGTGGAACATGCACGTGCAGCGGGTGTGCCGATGATTGTTGCAATGAACAAAATGGATAAGCCTGAAGCCAACCCTGATAAAGTCATGCAGGAACTTTCTGCGATTGAGGTTGTGCCGGAAGAATGGGGCGGCGATGTACAATTTATTAAAGTATCTGCTAAAACCGGAGAAGGGGTTAATGAATTAATTGAATCGCTTATACTGCAATCTGAAATTCTTGAATTAAAATCGCCTAATGTTGGTACGGCATCTGGTCTGGTGATTGAGTCAAGACTTGATAAGGGGCGCGGTGCTGTAGCAACCGTTATGGTTCAGAAAGGGACGTTGGAGCAAGGCCAGGTCGTTTTATGTGGACATGAATATGGACGTGTTCGAGCCATGTTCGATGAAGGTGGGGGGGTTGTTAAGGTTGCAGGGCCTTCTACTCCGGTAGAAATACTTGGACTATCTGGTACGCCAAATGCGGGTGATGATTTTGTTGTTGTAACCAATGAACGCGCCGCAAGAGATTTGGCTGAGCATAGAGAAGACAAAAGCAAATTAAGACATAATGCTGCTCAGCAGGCATCAAAACTGGAAGAAGTTTTTTCTAAAATGGCGGCTGGTGAAACGTCTAACTTAAACATCATTATTAAGACGGATGTTCAGGGTAGTCTGGAAGCATTACGTGAGTCACTGAATAAACTTTCAACTGATGAAGTCTCAGTTAAGGTCGTGTATGGCGGAGTGGGTGGTATCAATGAAGGGGATGCTAACCTCGCATTAGCTTCCGGTGCGGTATTAATGGGTTTTAACGTGCGTGCCGATGCGACTGCGAGAAAGCTGATTCTGGAAAAAGGAATTGATTTGCATTATTACAGTGTTATTTATGATGCTATTGATGAAGTGAAGAAATCTCTGAGTGGTATGTTGTCGCCGGAAATCAGAGAGAAAATCGTGGGTTTGGCAGAAGTACGCGATGTCTTTCGCTCACCCAAATTTGGTTCGATTGCTGGTTGTATGGTTATTGATGGCTTTGTTAAACGTAATTTACCGATTCGTGTATTACGTGAGAACGTGGTGATTTACGAAGGTCAATTAGAATCATTGCGTCGTTTTAAAGAGGATGCCAACGAAGTTAAAATGGGCATGGAATGTGGTATCGGGGTGAAAAATTACAACGATGTTAAAGTCGGTGATCAGATAGAAGTATTTGAGCGCTTTGAAGTACAGCGTGAATTATAATGGCCAGAGAGTTTAAGCGTAGTGCGCGAGTCGCCTCACAAATGCAAAAAGAATTAGCGGTCATTTTGCAGCAGGGTATTAAAGATCCGCGCATCGGTTTTATTACGGTCAATGAAGTAGAATTGAGTAAAGATCTGACTGCTGCAAAAATATATATCACTGCGTTGGGTGCGGATCAACAGGGCCAAAAAGATAATATTAAATGGCTTAATGAAGCTGCACCTCATATACGTTCAGAAATGGGTAAACGTATGCGTCTTAGAAGTGTGCCTTATATAAAATTTTATTATGATGACTCATTTGAAAAAGGCATGCGCGTCTCAGAATTATTAGTTGAACCCAAGTCTTCAACCGATATTGCTGAGGATGATGATTAAGCTATGCCAAGACGTAAAAAAGGCCTTGATATTCATGGTATTGTCTTGCTAGACAAACGTCAGGGCATTAGTTCGAATAAGGCGCTGCAAGAAGTGAAGCGCCTTTATAATGCCAATAAGGCAGGGCATACCGGTAGCCTAGATCCGTTGGCAACAGGTTTACTGCCCATTTGTCTGGGTGAAGCAACCAAAGTATCCGCCTTTATGCTGGCCGATGATAAGCGCTATCAAACGGTTATTCAGTTAGGCGTGATGACCGATACGGGTGATGTCGATGGTACGGTATTGGAAGTAAAGCAGGTTCCAGAAATAACCGAGCAGCAACTTGCCTCTTGTCTGGCCTCGTTTGTCGGAGAAATCGAACAGATTCCACCGATGTATTCTGCATTGAAGTTGAATGGCAAAAAGCTCTACGAATTAGCACGTGAGGGTATTACGGTAGAACGCAAGCCAAGAGCCATTAGTATTTATGCGATTCAATGTCTTAGTTATGCGGATGGCTTGTTAACACTGGATGTGCAGTGTTCAAAAGGCACCTATATTAGAACCCTGGCTGAAGATATCGGTCATGCTCTGGGCTGTGGTGGGACCGTTAAAGAATTACGTCGTACTGCGGCCGGAATGTTCAAACTAGACAATGCATTGACTATTGAACAGCTACAAGAAATCCAGTCAGATGCTGATCTGCAAGCATTGTTGATCTCGGTTGATCAGCCCTTGCAGGCGATTCCGGCGATTAATATAACGCAAGCGGATGCTAATCTGGTGTTGCAAGGCCAGCAAATATCAGTGCCTAATGACAACTCTGCAGAAGGACTGCGACGCTTATATCATGAACAACGATTTTTAGGCTTGGGAGAAATGTTAATGAATGCTAAAATACAGCCTAGAAAATTATTCAATTTAAATTAATTTTTTTCGTGTTTCTACACCCTATCGTGGAAACATATAACCCGAGCAATAGCTCGAATTACACTATAATCATAGGGATTAAAATGCCATTTACAGCAGAACAAAAAAAAGCAGTTGTTGAAGAATATCGCTTAACTGATACTGATACCGGTTCATCTGAAGTACAAGTTGCTTTATTAACCGCTCATATTAATCATTTATCGCCTCATTTTGCGGAACATAAAAAAGATAACCACTCGCGTCGCGGACTACTAAGAATGGTCAACCAACGCCGTAAGTTGTTGGATTATCTGAAAAGAAAAGATGGCGAGCGTTATAAGTCATTAATTGCACGACTAGGCTTACGTAAGTAAAGCCAGAATAAGAGAAGCGGTACACTGTACCGCTTTTTTATTGCCTGGAGCCTGGGTTACGCGCTACAAATCCAAATTTATATTACCAAGGAATAACAATAGTGAATCTGAATCCTATCAGAAAAGAATTTCAATTCGGCGAACAACTTGTCAGTATTGAAACAGGTGAAATTGCACGCCAGACTAGCGGCGCAGTTATGATTGATGTCGAAGGTACATCATTACTCGTTTCAGTAGTTGGTAAAAAAGAAGCGAATGGTGGCGATTTTTTCCCGCTAACCGTGAATTATCAAGAGAAAGCTTATGCAGCTGGAAAAATTCCCGGTGGATTTTTTAAGCGTGAGGGGCGTCCTTCTGAAACGGAAACGTTAACCTGTCGTCTTATTGATAGACCCATTCGTCCTTTATTTCCGAATGGCTATACCAACGAAGTCCAGATTATTATCACTGTTGTTTCTTTAAACCCTGATGTGGATCCTGAAATTCCTGCATTATTAGGAGCATCAGCAGCCTTAGCTGTATCAGGATTACCTTTTAATGGTCCTATTGGTGCTGCTCGTG
This sequence comes from Methyloprofundus sp., assembly GCF_965251085.1. NCBI lineage: Bacteria > Pseudomonadati > Pseudomonadota > Gammaproteobacteria > Methylococcales > Methylococcaceae > Methyloprofundus > Methyloprofundus sp. The sequence goes on from NZ_OZ252594.1 coordinate 914,080, forward strand.
TGGGCTATATAGATGGCGAATACGTCTTAAACCCAAGTAAAGAATCTTTAGTTGATTCATTACTTGATTTAGTTGTCGCTGGAACTGAACACGCGGTATTAATGGTGGAGTCTGAAGCAGATAATTTATCTGAAGAAGTGATGCTAGGTTCTGTGTTGTTCGGCCATGAGCAAATGCAAGTTGCGATTAGTGCAATTAATGAATTTGCTGCTGAAGTCGATGCTGCGCCTTATGAATGGGTTGCTCCTGTTGCCGATACTGAATTAGAAGCACTTGTTACTACACAAGTAGAGGCTTCAATTGCAGCGGCTTATCAAATTGCTGAAAAACTTGTTCGTCAGGATACCTTAAGTGATATCAGAGCGGCAGTTGTGGATCAATTAACGGCAGACGAGCAATACCAAGAAGCGGCCATTCGTGACATTATTGAAGAAATCGAAAAAAGAGTCGTTCGTACGGCTATTTTAAGAGATAAAAAACGTATTGATGGTCGTGAGCTAGATGTTGTTAGACCCATTGCAGTACGCACAGGTGTATTGCCGCGTGCTCACGGTTCTGCGCTATTTACACGTGGAGAAACACAAGCACTCGTAGCTGCTACACTAGGAACTGAACGTGATGCACAGATTATTGATGCACTCGCTGGGGAATATAAAGAACCCTTTATGCTGCATTATAATTTTCCTCCGTACAGTGTGGGTGAAACCGGTTTTGTTGGCTCGCCTAAACGTCGTGAGATTGGTCATGGCCGCTTGGCAAAACGTGGTGTTCTTGCCGTTATGCCAGATATGACTGAATTTCCGTATACCATTCGTGTGGTTTCTGAAATTACCGAATCAAACGGTTCAAGTTCTATGGCTTCTGTGTGTGGAACCAGCTTAGCGCTAATGGATGCTGGAGTGCCTCTTAAAGCACCCGTTGCAGGTATTGCGATGGGCTTGATTAAAGAAGGCGACGCTTTTGCTGTTCTGTCTGATATTGTTGGCGATGAAGATCACTTAGGTGATATGGATTTCAAAGTAGCGGGTTCTGAGCAAGGAATTACTGCTTTACAAATGGATATCAAAATTGATGGTATCACTGCTGAAATCATGAGCGCAGCTTTGGCTCAGGCAAAAGTCGGGCGTTTGCATATATTAGGTGAAATGAATAAGGTATTGTCAACCACTCGTGAAGAGATGTCTGATTATGCACCAAGAATTATTACCTTTAAAATTGATCCTAGCAAAATTCGCGAAGTAATTGGTAAAGGTGGTGCTACTATTCGTGGTATTACTGAGCAAACTGGCGCGAATATTGATTTAACCGATGATGGTACCATTAACGTATCTTCAGTCGATAAAGCGGCAGGTGAAGCAGCCAAGAAAATCATTGAAGAAATTACTGCAGAAGTTGAAGTAGGTAAAATTTACGAAGGGAAAGTTGCTCGCTTAATGGATTTCGGTGCATTTGTAACGATTCTTCCGGGTAAAGATGGGCTGGTACATATTTCTCAAATCACTAATGAGCATGTAGATAAAGTCAGCGACAAACTGTCTGAAGGTGATATCGTTAAAGTCAAAGTATTAGAAATTGACCGTCAAGGCCGTGTAAGACTCAGCATGAAAGAAGTAGAGAAAGAAGAAAGCTAAGCACTTTTTTGTTTATCTATGCTAAAAAAGGGTCGCAAGACCCTTTTTTTATGGCTGTTTATTTTATAAGCGATTACAATTTGTTCTTATATCAATAATCTTAGAAATCGTGAGCAACTGATTTTTCTAGGATAATGTAAAGGAAAGCTCATGGGATTAGCACTTAAAGACACTGCGTATCATAACTATGCGGATTATTTACAATGGACAGATAATAATTATGAGCTAATTGAAGGTGACGCTTATTTTATGGCGCCAGCGCCAAATATAGAGCACCAGGAAGTTGCGGGTGAGATATATAGGCAAATAGCGAATACATTAGTAGGGAAAAAGTGCAGAGCTTTTATGGCTCCGCTCGATGTACGTTTACCCACTAAAAATGAAGCAGATGAACAAATAAACACAGTTGTACAACCCGATGTTTTAGTGGTTTGCGATGCTAATAAATTAGATCGCCGAGGCGTACGAGGTGCGCCAGACTGGATTTTAGAAGTATTATCCCCGGCAACAGCCAGTCATGATCAAATAAAGAAACGCGATCTTTATGAGCGCCATGGTGTACGTGAATATTGGCTGGTTCACCCTACCGATCGCGTACTAACCATTTACTTATTGCAAGGGAAGCAATTTGCTAAACCTGAAATAGTTGAACTAACCGGGCAGACAGCTATTACTGTGCTGGAAGATGTGGTTATCGAATGGGATGATTTAATAACACGTTTACCGCTGGTGGAAGATCTTTACTAAGACTGCTCACTAGTTAATATCAAGTATATATGGTTTTTTCTACCATGAAGGGCATGAAGATAATGAAGTATAGACTGCGTGACCCTTCAAGTCCTTCATGCTCTTCATGGTAAAATATGGCATTATTAATGAGTTATATTAATGGCAATAGTTGAAAAATCTGAAACTGATCAACAGACATTTGATATAGATGACTTCCTAAAAAACCTAACCCGTTTGCCTGGCATTTATAAAATGCTCAATGATAAAGACACCATTGTTTATATAGGCAAAGCAAAAAATTTAAAAAACAGAGTTTCCAGCTATTTTAGAAAAGGCGCTGCCTCACCAAAGCAACAGGTGATGGTTGCCAAAATAAAACGTATAGAGGTTACTGTAACGCATACAGAAGGCGAAGCCTTATTACTTGAAAGCCAGCTGATTAAGCGGCACAAGCCGCGCTTTAATATCTGTTTACGCGACGATAAATCCTACCCCTTTATTTATCTCTCTACAGAACAACAGTTCCCACAAATTAGTTTACACCGCGGAGCCAAAAAGAAAAAAGGCCAATATTACGGCCCTTATCCTAGTGCGGGTGCCGTCAGGGAAACCCTAAAACAATTACAAAAAATATTCCCTATTCGTCAATGTGATGATTCCTACTATAAAAACCGTTCCAGACCCTGTTTGCAACATCAGATTGAGCGCTGCACTGCTCCGTGTGTAGGCTTAATTAGCCAGGAAGAATATGCGCAAGATGTTAACAATACCCAACTATTCTTAACCGGCAAGGGAAGTCTATTGATTGATAAGCTGGTGCATAATATGGATAAGCTGGCGATTGATCTAGAGTTTGAACAAGCCGCACAGGTCAGGGATAGGATCAGTCAATTACGTACCATTTTAGAAAAGAACTATGTGCATGGCGAACGTGGAGATGTCGACATAGTCGCCTGTGCCACTCGGGCAGGTATAGCCTGCGTGCAAATCTTCTTTATTCGCAATGGACAAAACCTGGGCAACAAAACATTTTTCCCTAAAATCAGCGATGACTACACCCCGGAAAATATCTTACAAGCATTTATTGCACAATATTACCTGGATAAAAATGTTCCCTATGAACTGATTGTCAGTCATAAACCCGAAGAAGTGAGCTTATTAGTCGAAGTATTGAGTGATCATGCCGGGCATAGCGTCATCATCTCGCCAAATGTACGCAGTGATCGCTCCAAGTGGCTGCAGATGGCCAGTGCTAATGCTGAAAATGCATTACAGACCAAGTTATCCGATAAACAGGGTGTTTATGCCCGGTTTTTAAGTTTACAAGAAGAACTCGGTTGTCAGGAAGTGCCGAAACGTCTGGAATGTTTTGATATCAGTCATACTCAGGGGGACTTTACCGTTGCATCCTGTGTCGTATTTGATCGTGAAGGTCCGGTTAAATCGGCTTATCGGCGTTTTAATATCGAAGGAATTACCCCGGGTGATGATTATGCTGCTATTTATCAAGCGGTATCTAGACGCTTTAAACGCCTGGTTAAGGGTGAACATGAAGCACCCGATATATTATTTATTGATGGTGGTAAAGGTCAGGTCAATGAAGCTGAAAAGGCATTAGCGGAATTACAGGTAAATAGTGTTATGATAGTCGGTGTTTCAAAGGGTCCTGATCGAAAAGCGGGTATGGAAAAAATGATTTTACCCGGCCAGCAACAGCCGATTGATGTGACGCCTGGCGCTAGCGGTTTGTTGTTAATCCAGCATATCAGAGATGAAGCGCACAGATTTGCAATTACTGGGCATAGAGCGCGTAGAGGTAAAGCAAAAAAGCAATCAACTCTGGAAACCATAGCAGGGTTAGGCCCGAAAAGAAGACAAGTTTTATTAAAGCAGTTTGGCGGTATGCAGGGCATTTCCCGTGCGGGAGTTGATGCTCTTAGTGGTATAAATGGAATTAGCCGACAATTAGCACAACGAATATACGATACATTCCATCATCAAGATGATTAATTTAAATATACCGACTTTATTAACGCTATCACGTATTGCGTTAATTCCCATATTGGCTGTTTTTTTCTATATCCCCTGGGAATATTCAAATATTGCCACAACCGCCATTTTTATAATTGCAGGTATTACAGATTGGTTAGATGGTTATTTAGCAAGAAAGCTGCAGATAGAAACCCAGTTTGGTGCTTTTTTAGATCCTGTCGCAGACAAGATTATGGTTGCTTTTGTTTTAGTTTTATTAGTGCAGGTAGAGTCCAACATCTGGGTGACCATACCTGCAGCGATTATTATTGGTAGGGAAATTACAATTTCATCATTACGCGAGTGGATGGCACAAATTGGCCAGCACGCGACCGTCAAAGTTTCACAAATAGGAAAATGGAAAACTACAGCACAAATGATAGCCATAGGCTGCTTATTGTACAGTGAGGATTTTGTGGGCGTATCGATGCAATTATTCGGTTTGGGCATGTTGTATATTGCGGCAATTTTAACTCTGTGGTCAATGATGAGTTATTTAAAAGTCGCGTATAGCTCCATGACAGATTGATCAATAATAGACTGGAAGACATCTAAAAAAACAACATGGATCAGGAAATACAAAAAGATAAAGAACAACTGCGTAATGATATTTTAACTGCAGCTTTAAAATTATTTGCAGAAAAAGGTTATTTTAATACATCATTAACCGATATTGCTGAACTTTCCGGAGTTAAAACAAGCGCTGGAATTTATAAGCATTTCAAAAATAAACAGGAGATTGCCCAGGATTTGCACCACTGGATTATCGATCGCTTAAGTGTGTCGATTGATGATATACGCCGTCGCAACCGCAAGTCATCAGAGCAGCTTCGAGAAATCGTAGATTTATGGTTTCGTTTAACTGATGAAGCGCCTGAAGTCATGCAATTCCTATTAGTGCTAAATGTCAGTGAGTTTTTGCCCGATGAAAAACCCATTATGGCAACTCCCCCTTTTGTAAAAATCGTTAAAGTCTTACAAAATGGTATCAAAGAGGGTGAGATTAAAGCGATCGATGGTCAACGCGCTTATTGTCATTTTTTTGGAATTATTGAAAACACCTTAAAACAGGTGTTAACCGGTAACTTAAAAAAGAAAGCCGATTATTATGAAGGTGATGCGTGGTTATCCGCGTGGGGAACCATTGTTAAAAAATAGACTATAGATCAAGAAAGGTTTATTGTTACAGTACTAACACGGAAGCGAGGTCTTTAGCCTCGCCGGAATCCCGCGAGGCTAAAGACCTCGCTTCCTGGTCCAAGCCATTTCGTGCAGATACATTCACTTTAATTGCGTAACTTGACAATAAACTATAGTGCAAGTGCAAGTGCAAGTGCAAGTGCAAGTGCAAGTGCAAATTCAAATTAGACTTTCTTTGTATCAACCTTAGGTTGTAATAATAGACTTAATTATTCAAAGTCCTACTTGATCGAACAGGCTGGCATTAGGTAAGAATGAAACAAGAAAGTCGACATCACTGTTATCGGTATCTTTTCCGAGAGCACATGAACCAAATACACGGATATTTTCGGCATCGTAATACTGACTTAATTTGATTATATCGGCTTTTTTTCTCGAATATTTTGTAGTGTCATACTAAGGCATCTGGAAACACACATCAGCCAACTTTACTGGTCTTTTTGTCCATCATTAGCACTGTAGAAAAAGTTACGTAGTCAACTGTATAGCAGTTTGAAACTACCCTAGTCAATCTTTTGCAAAACCTGTAAATCTCTTAACAACTCCTGACTATGTAAACCGGGTGAAACGGTGCGATAAATTTTTGCAATTTTTCCTGCTGGATCAATAATAAAGCTATGTCGTTTACAGAATTTAATCGGTCCTAGTTTAAATAAAGCGCCATAGGCAGCACTGATCTTGCCTTCAGGGTCAGCAAGCAGGGTAAAAGGTATGGACTGCTTTTGACTGAAATTAAGATGACTTTTGCTGTTATCGGTACTGATACCGACAACTTTAGTCTTTATGTCAGCAAATGCTGCACTATCATCACGCAATGCACAGGCTTCTTTAGTACAGCCAGGGGTATTGTCTTTTGGGTAAAAATAAATAACCAGCCATTGATCCCGATAGTCCGATAATTGATGAAGGTTTTCCTGCGCATCATAAAGTACAAAGTTGGGTGCTGATTGCTGGATTTCTAACATGATTAGGTACTCATTGTTTATAAAAATAAATTGAAGGGCTCTACCAATACTTGTTCACCAGAGTCTACATTCGCCTGTTCGCGTGCCAGGATAATATAACAATTCGCGCGACTACTGGCACTTAATATATTAGAACCTTGTTTTCCAGCAGAGATGACTTGGTATTCTCCAGAGTCAGTCTGGTGTAAAATTCCGCGCTGGAACTCCTGCCTTCCCGGTGTTTTATATAAGGCGCTTTTACAAACAGCCTTAAAGCGAATAGCCTGACTCGATAAAGCGGTTAAATGGCGCAACGCCGGGGTAACGATCTGTTGGTAGGTGGCGATGACAGAGATAGGGTTACCAGGCAGGCCAAAGAAATAGCAATCTTGAATACGTCCAAAAGCGAGTGGCTTTCCGGGTTTAATGGCTAGTTTCCAGAAATCTACCTGACCGATTTCATCTAAAATTTCTTTAATATAATCGGCATCTCCCACAGATGCACCACCGCTAGTGATAATCACATCATGGCTCTGCGAGGCCTGTAATAAGCTCTGGCGTATCGCCGTTTTATCATCTGCAATCACACCTAGGTCATTGACTTCATGACAGGGGTTATTGAGTAAAGCCGCTAAGGAATAGCGGTTACTGTCATAAATCTGACCTGCTGATAATTTACTTCCTACAGGGCGTAATTCATCACCTGTGGAAAAAAATGCAATGCGTATTTTGCGTTTTACTTGAACTTCGTAAATTCCCGCTGCAGCGAGTAAGCCTAAATCAATCGCCGTTAACTGTTTGGGTGCGCTTAATAAGCACTCACCCTGCTTAACATCTTCAGCGATAGCGCGAACATTTTGCAGACCCTTAGTATCAGCAGGGAAATGTATAGTTGAGTCATGCGCTTCAACTAACTCCTGCATCATCACACTATCAGCACCGCTAGGCACAACCGCGCCGGTAAAAATGCGTACACATTGTCCGCGTTCTAGTTTAGCCTCATAAGGGCGGCCTGCCCAGGAAATACCAGCCAGTGTTAAGGAAAAACCAGCTTGCTGAATATCGGCACTATTAAAGGCATAGCCATCCATAGACGAATTTGGAAAAGCAGGCAGGTCAACAGGCGCTATACAGCGGGTACTCAAGACACGCCCCAGCGCTATGGGCAGTTTTGTCATTTCATCACCCCTTAGAGGTGATATTGCACTGGATATGTTTGCTAAAGCCTGGTCAAGGCTAATTAAGGCATCGGAATGACATAAATCCTTCATGATGTTTTTAACAAAGTATGTAAAATGAATTCAGCTATTTGCGTAATATTATTTAAGTCCAGAGAGGATATCTCTCTTTCCGGTTTTATTGTTTGATCAGAAGCAATGGCGATAATAGAGCTGTCATTTGGATAGAATAGAGGGTATTCAAGACTAGGACGATGTAATTCAATCTTAGGAAAGTGTTCTTTTTTAAAACCCTCAACCAGGATCAAATCCAGACTGGATTGATCAAAATATTTAAGCTGTTCATCTAAACTGGGTTCTTCTGGCGTGTCGAACTCGGTAATAATGGCACGTCTATGGCTAGAAACCAGCATCACAGGAGTGGCACCGGCTTCACGTAGGCGAAAACTATCTTTACCGGGTTTATCAATTTGAAAATTGTGGTGGCTATGTTTGACCAAACCAACACGTATCCCTTGTTTTTTTAACTGGGGAATCAGTTGAGTTAATAGCGTTGTTTTTCCCGTGCCACTGGGCGCAGCAAAGCCTAATATCGGGATGAGTGCATTTTTCATGATAACAAAATTTATATAAACATAGCGTTATTATACTTGGTGCTGGCGACACTGAGTGAAGTATAATTAAGTGTATTAATTAAACATTTTATGACTTAAAAAGCATGCTAATAGACTCTCACTGCCATCTCGACAAAATCGACTTAACACCCTACCAGGGTGACTTTTCTGGCTTTATGCAAGATGCCGAAAAAAATAACATAGAACATATGCTATGTATTAGCATCGATCTGGAAGCTTATCCAGCCATGTGTGAACTGGTTGAACCTTATCAGAATATTTCTTTATCAGTAGGTGTACATCCCAATGTCGACGTAGGTCAAGACCCCACGACAGAAGAGTTAATTGCACTGGCAGACAATCAGCGTGTCGTTGCAATTGGTGAAACGGGGCTGGATTATTTTCGTAGTGAAGGCGATTTAAGCTGGCAGCATGAGCGCTTTATAAACCATATAGCCGCGTCTAAAGCGACTAAAAAGCCATTGATTATCCATACCCGTGAAGCAGCGGCAGATACTTTACGCATCTTAAAAGAGCAGGGCGCGGATGAAGTGGGTGGGGTGATTCATTGCTTTACCGAAGATTGGGAATTTGCGCTGCAAGCAATGGATTTGAATTTTTATATTTCATTTTCCGGAATTGTCACTTTTAAAAATGCCAAAGCCATTCAGGAAGTAGCGAAAAAAGTACCTGCCGATCGGTATTTGATTGAAACCGATTCGCCGTACCTTGCACCTGTTCCTTTTCGGGGGAAGTCCAATTATCCCATCTATGTACAACATGTTGCGCAATATATTGCGGATTTACGTGAAACCAGCCTAGATGTCATTACTCAACAATCGAATGAAAATTTTAGACGTTTGTTTAGTGTTTAAGCCAATTTTCTGGTGCCCAGACTTCTAGCCTGCCCACCCTACGCGTTATAGCGTATTTTCAGGAGATTCGATTTTTGTTGTATTTCAAAAGTAACGCAGCGAGTGAGTTGAACATTATAAATTCAATTAACTCCATCCATATTGAAAAAATAGTATCATCGGCCTACAATGTAATACATAGTATTTAAAATAAGGTATTGTAATGGCTGTAACAAGTGTAAGGCTACAAACTGAAATTGAAAACCCCCTCGAAAACCTGTCTAAGAAGCTAGATAGGAGTAAGAACTATCTTATTAATCAAGCAATCAAAGAGTTTCTAGAACGTAGTGCAATTGATGAGCAGAGATGGGCGGAAACTATTGAAGCTATTGATTCTGTAAAATCTGGTAAATCTGTCGACGAACAATCTGTTAATAACTGGCTAGATAGTTGGGGTACTAAAAATGAGCTTGATCCCCCTAAAACATGAAGCTTTCATATTCTCCAGAATCAATCAATGACTTAATTCGCTTGAGAGAATTCATTGAAATGAAGAACCCTCAGGCAGCAAAGCGTATTGCTAAATCATTAAGGAAAGGCATTAATGAATTAAAGTCTTTTCCCTATATGGGTGTTAAAGTTGAAAAGGCACCAAAACCTGATTTGGTCCGAGATTTAATTATAGGCAGTTATACAGCACGCTACTTAATACGCTTAAAAGAAATTACTATCTTGCGACTATGGCATCACAAAGAAAAAGAGAATCGATTGTAACCAGGTAGGGTGGGCAGGTTTTTTTGCCCACCTTTTTTTATCGGCAAATGGTGGGCAAACGGTAAAGCTGTTTGCACACCCTACGTTGAATATGGGAGGGTATTGATATGTCGAATTATCGCCGTGCGGATACACCGGGGGCTTGTTATTTCTTCACTGTGGTGACATTTCGACAACGGAATATTTTAATCGATGATGATGCTCGCGTCTGGTTACGCAATGCGCTAAACAATACACGAAAACGCTATCCATTTACAATTAATGCCTGGGTATTGTTGCCTGATCATCTTCATTGTATCTGGACGTTGCCGGAAAATGATTACGATTTTTCGGTACGCTGGAATGGTATCAAAAGACGCTTTACAAAGTCTGCAAAGGATAGCTTACATAAACCGGAATGGGTTAATGCCTCGAAACAAAAACATCGGGAAGGAACCCTTTGGCAAAGGCGCTTTTGGGAGCATCAAATTCGTGATGATAATGATTACCAGCAACATGTGAATTATATTCATTACAATCCGGTTAAACACGGTCTGGTAAAAGCAGTGCGCGAATGGCCATATTCGACATTTCATCGCTATGTCAAACAGGGCAAATATCCGGCTAATTGGGGTGGCTACAATTTAATTCAAGACGAAGATATGGATTATGGTGAGTAGGGTGGGCAATCTTTTCTGCCCACTGTGGTGCTTGGTCCCCTTGATGGTGGGCAAAAAACTGCCCACTCTACATATTTTTGCATGAAGGGTGTATCACTGGATTCTAAGCTACAAGCCAAACTCAAACACCAGTTTAATTGATACCTAAATCCTGCAAGCCCATATTTTGACTCTCATTAACCTGTCTAGCTAAGTGGTTATTAGGTTTTTACTGCCGCTTTGCCAGCCCTCTTTGTCCAACCGATCAAAATATCCAGATTTAAATCATAAATAGAGGAAATTTTTTGTATCGTATGGATATCCCCCGAGCCCAAGGCAATAAACACCCTGCCAACGTGCCATGACCTTTTAATCAAAGTGACTTAACTTCGGTTAATGTTAAGCGAGTAACCCCACCTTAACCCAATCATCCCATTCCTGTGGATAGAGCGGACCTGCAGGTGTTCTGACTCTCAGCTGATTATTGCCTGTGAGTAATTTTCCAGCCACCCGAATCAGATAAGTACGAAGTGTATCCGGCTCCCATTGGCACAACGTTTTGTTGCCACTCAATTGAGCCATCCAGCGCACGGTATTGTAGGCAAGAACGGCGCAATGAAATAATGCGGCATTAGCCAGAAATTGATTCGTTCTGATTTTACCTAAACCCATTTGTGATTTTGCTTCTTCAATCCATGTTTCGCACGTCGCTCGTTCACCATACTTCTTATGTGTTTGCCAAGGCGATAGAGGTTCAGTTGTTACATAACAAAAATAGTCATATTCTGCCGTATCCCAAAGCTCGGACTGAGGTCCTGTCACTTGTTTAGGTTGCTTTATCCTGACCGCGACAAACTGACGAGAGCGAGACCAGCCACCACAACGATATTGAAACTCGCTCTGCTCCCAACCGGGTCGGCCTTGTATGGCTGTCCAGGCCTGTTTGGCCAGCAATGCGTTCAAATTCTTAAGTTTAACCTTTATTAGATACCCATGCCCTCTGGTATCGAGAAATTCAAGCAAATCACCGACAAAATAACCACTGTCACCGCGAAAAATAATGCGCATCCGATTGGGCAAGTGTGCAAGTAACTGTTTGGTAAATTCTACAACACCATTGCTTGTAAAGGCATTGCCTGTCCGGAACCAGGCTTGTAAAATTTCTTTTGTTTCCGCTAGAAAAGCGAGTTGGACGAAGCCGCTATCGCGGAGAAAAACAGCGCATCCCTTAAATTTAAAGTGTAACCTCATTGCCTGTTATATGCATAACAGGTAACTTGTAAGCTCATCCAACTAACAATAATGAGGTTACACTGTTATGACACCATCGATAGAGCTTAAATTCAACCATTATTATATCCAGCACTGTAAGCATTTAAAGCTTAAGGGACTGCAACCCAAAACCATTGACGCTTATTCACGCGCTATTCGCCGTATCGGGGAACACTTTCAGGGGCATCTGGATAACTTAACGCAAGATCAACTGGTGGATTATTTTCATGCTCTTTTAAGCCGCCTTTCCTGGAGTGCCGTGAAACTAGATCTCTATGGTCTCAAGTTTTTCTATACACATGTGCTACAAAAGCCGTGGGTTGATGTGCTAATGATTAAACCACCACGATGTACGCGTATACCCGATATTGTCACTGTGGTTGAAGCACAACAACTGTTTATGTCGACCCGTAATCTAAGCTATCGAGTTTTTTATTTTACGATTTACAGTCTAGGTTTACGTTTGGGCGAGGGCTTAAGCCTGAAAGTAGGTGATATTGATGCGACACGCATGCGGGTACATATTCGCAATGCCAAAGGCAATAAGGATCGGCTTGTGCCTTTGCCTGTGAATACCTTGAAGGTGTTGCGTAAGTTTTGGGCTGTGCATAAAAATCCAGTGCTGGTATTTCCCAACCGTGCCCGGGGTCTAAAAGGTGCACATCTTGCTGAATCCCCCCTTGATCGCGGTGGCATCCAGAAGACAATCCGTCTTGTGACGCAAGAAATGGGACTAAAAAAAAGATTTCCTGCCACTCGCTGCGCCACAGTTACGCCACTCACCTGTTAGAAGCCGGGGTTGATTTAGTTGAGTTGCAGAAGATTCTGGGCCATACCAGTTTAGTAACCACGGCTCGCTATACGCATTTGACCGATATTACCGATGAGAATGCAGAGCTGCACATTAATCAGTTAGTCAATGACTTTTCTATTCACTGGGGGCAGATTTCATGATAACCCTAGCTGCAGTGATTGATCAATTTCAGTCTGACTTTTTAAGCGAGTATCAATCTCGTTTACGCTCCAATCAGATCAGTGCATTACATGCCATGAAGAGCTGTCGGACACAGCTGAGTCCTGTGATGCAGGTTAACTGTGCAGACTGTGACTATCAAACCTTTGTGCCTCATTCCTGTGGCCAGCGTAACTGCCCGCATTGTCAACATCATGAGAGTCAACAATGGATTGAACGACAGGTACAAAAACAAGTCCCTGCTGATTATTTTATGAATACCTTTACCTTACCTGCGCAGTTAAGGTCGTTAGCCAGGCAGCATCCGCGGTTACTTTACAGTATGATGTTTGACTGTGCCTGGGCGACTTTACAGAGTTTTAGTAAAAATGATAAGCAGTTGCAAGGCGATGCCGGGGCGATTGCTGTCTTACATACACACTCACGCGAATTAAATTATCATCCGCATATTCATGTCATTATGCCTGCGGCAATCGTGGATAAAATCAAGAAGCTCTGGCGCACTAAGGAAGGCAAATACCTGTTTCATCATAAAGCACTAGCAAAAGTATTTCGTGCAAAGATGCTAGCGCGTATGAACGAAGAAAAGTTGCCATTTCCCACAGCTATTCCGGAAAAATGGGTGGTCGATTGTAAGTTTGTCGGTGCAGGCGATAAAGCATTGATATATCTGGGTCGATACCTGTATCGTGGTGTGATTCGTGAACAGGATATCTTATCCTGCCAAAATGGCAAAGTAACCTCAGAGCACCTGACCTCTATTTTTAGATAAATTGCCCTATTTAATAAATAAATATATTTAAAATCAATCAATAACAAACTTTTTGCTCTAAAAGACCAGATAATACTTTTCACATACATGAGATTTTGTAATGATACCCCTTTTACATTATCCTTGGACTACCGCTGTCCACATCTGCCGGGAAAAAACTCATGGTTCAGCGACAACTTCCTATGTTTCCAGAAGGTTCTACAGAAGTAACTCATGATTTGGCCGTTGAAAAGCGAGACGGCCGCGTGACCTATTTCTATGGTACTCTGCCCGTTTTTACTCACGATGCGAATGATGATGCTTCGTTCAAAATGATTACCGCACAATTCTATACCAACGGTTATGTCAAACAAATGGATATCGTTCGTGCTTTTGGTGTAACGCCCATTAGTGTTAAACGTGCCGTTAAGCTCTATCAAGAAAAGGGTGTGCAAGGCTTTTATGCTGAGAAAAAAACACGAGGAGCGGCTGTTTTGACTGATGATGTGTTGCTAAACGCCCAACAATTATTAAACGAAGGACAAGAACCTTGCGATGTGGCCGATCAATTAGGTATTAAGCGGGATACCTTCAATAAATCAATTCGTGCGGGTCGTTTGCACAAAATAAAAAAAAAGAAACATTAAGCACTAAGAGTGAGCGCAGTGGGCAAGATAATGCGGCACCCATGGGGATGGGGGCTCAGAATATCGATGCTCGTCTGGCTGCCAGTATTGGGCAATTAGAGGAACCGGCTGCCCCTGATTTTCAAGCCCTGCAAGATGTTCCCAAAGGCGGTGTTTTGTTTGCACTGCCCGCTTTATTAGTCACTGGGCTATTAAAATACAGTGAAAACTTTTTTAAACTCAGCAAAGGCTATTATGGATTAGACAGTCTGCTAATCATACTGGCCTTTATCGCACTTGTCCGGGTAAAGTCCATTGAGTCCTTGCGCTATAGTGCGCCAGGAGAATGGGGTAAACTGATTGGACTGGACCGTATTCCAGAAGTCCGCACCCTGCGGAGTAAAATCAAACAACTCACACAAGATGAAGGTCCTCTGCAATGGAGTGAAGCACTGTGCAAAGAATGGATGCAGAGTGCTCCTGAACAAGCCAGTATCCTTTATATTGATGGTCATGTCCGGGTTTATAATGGACATCAAACCAAACTTCCACGTCATCACGTAGCCCGACAAAAACTCTGTTTGCGGGCAACCACGGATTACTGGGTTAATGCAATGGATGGTCAACCCTTTATGGTCATTAACAAAGCAGTCGATCCGGGCATGATCAAGGTCATTGAAAATGACATCCTTCCGCAACTCGAAAAAAGGCTTCCCACTTTTGTTAATGCCCAAGAGCTGGAGTCCGATCCGCTATTGCATCGATTTACACTGGTGTGTGACAGAGAGTCTTACAGCCCGCCTTTTTTTAAACGCATGAAAGCACAGCGTGTTGCCTGTTTAACCTATCATAAATACCCGGGAGAAAACTGGCCGGAAGAAGAATTTTTACCCTATCAGGTCACTTTATCTTCTGGAGAGCAAGCACAACTCAAGCTCGCAGAACGAGGCCACTGCTTAAGTAATGGTCTCTGGGTACGGGAAATACGCAAACTCTCTCAAAAGGGACACCAGACCAGCATTATTGGAACCGACTATCGCTCAGAAATGATCCCGCTAGCTGTTGCCATGTTTGCCCGATGGTCTCAGGAGAATTTCTTCAAGTATTGCCGTGAACACTTTGGATTAGATAAGCTTGTTGACTATTGTATTGAACCAGTTTCCGATACCGTCAAGGTGGTTAATCCAGAATATCGTCGACTGGATAGCCAAATAAGATCCAGCCAGGGAAAACTAAATCGTCTGCTTGCCAGGTTTGCGACATTAACGCTGGATACGCCTATTGAGCCAGACAAAGTCGAGCCCTTCTTGCAAAAAAAGACCGCCTGCCAGGAAGACATTGAAGCCTTTCAGGTGAAAATCAAGACACTCAAAGAAAAGCGAAAACAAGCGCCACATTACCTTAAAGTGAAAGATTTACCCGAAGAGGAGCAATTTCAGCAACTCAGCACCAAAAGTAAACATTTCATCGATACCATCAAAATGATTGCTTATCGTGCTGAAACGGCAATGGCCAATTTGTTACGCGAAACGCTCTCACGCCCTGATGAAGTACGCAGTCTGTTACGGGCAATTTATAGTAGCGAGGCAGACCTGATTCCAGATCATGATCAAGGTACATTAACGGTACGACTACACCATTTGGCCAATCGGAGTTATGACGTGGCGATACATAAATTATGTGATGAACTTAATAGCACAGAAACCAGATTTCCGCGAACTAATTTAAGGATGATCTTTAAACTGGGTTCAAAGTAAATTCCCCGAGATCAGGTGCTCTGAACCTACCGTTATCAAGACAGCAAAACCAAACGCTATCAAACCAAAACGGTATCGGGGGCTAAATTTCTGTGGCTGGTGCTGCAACATGTTTTGCCTAAAGGCTTTCGTCGTGCGCGCAATTATGGCTTTTTACATCCGAATAGCAAGGGTGTTATTAAGTTGATTCACTCCCTGCTAAAGTTTGACCCGACGAAGATATTGCGTGCACTCAAAGTACGGCCGGCATTCAGTTGCAAATGTTGTGGCGGGGCGATGGTTGTTGGGCGTCGGCAAATACCCAGGGTGGAAATAATGTTTCAGCCTTTGCCAACTTAACAATTGGAATCACTAGCGCTTATGTAAATTTAAACACTTCGACCCAGGCTATCAGCGGATTAAATGCTGAGGGAGTTGCTTGGGCTAAAATCGGAGATTAAGGCAGAATTTTGCTCCGATACTTGGACTTTGAGAGTTGACTGCAATGGACAACGCTCAAAGTTCAGTTAAACAGGTAAAAACAGAGGTTCGATTCATCAGTCGGGCTGATCAACAAAAAGCTATTTTCATAGAGCGCATTAAATGAATTCCTACTATCGTGCCGGGCTTGTCCAACAAACGGTTCAGATTGTGGCTCGCTTCGCGATCACAATCTAACCTTATTCGTTGTGGATGGTATGAACGGGCACCTTTCTTTTTGGGGTTGAAGCCTTTGGCACTTCCTTCTTGTCGACCACAAACGGTGTCCACAGTTGAATCGACATCGACCCACTGGACGGATTGTATGCCAGTTTTCGATTTTCCGGAACGAAGCAATCGCCGCCAGTGTTGACCACGCAAAGTATGCGTGAGCGTTTCAAACTGGCTTATCTGCCTATCACTTACTTCTTTAAAGATCCGTAAAATTGTGGTTTCAACAGGAATCTTTATCCAGCCAGCTACTTTGCGCAGTACGCTATCTGCCCATACGGTCGTCACCTTTGCCATTGATGTTGCTCCCCCCATCATGCCAACCAACGTCAATAGAACCACATCAGATAAGTGATGGTCTGCATTTTCACCCCGCCGATGTGGAACGCTTTGTTTTACGGTTTTTTCAAAACCTATCCTGTCTAAATATTTCACGACGGGAATCAGTCCCGCCTGGCTTGTCAATCCATGTGCTGTAGATGTCATTTTTACCGTTCGGGTACGGTTTCTTACGTGAGATGAGGATTTTGATACTTTAGAGGGCTTCATTAAAACAATGAGATAGTGAAATCAGGAAAATGATATTATATCATTGTTTAATAAGGAGTTTTGTGGGTTATTATGTATAATGCTTGCAGGATTTAGGTGATAGATATAACACCAGAACTATTGCTGCAATAAACAGAATGGTTTGCGCAGGATAATGCCACAAGTTCTTAAAGAAGGTAGGGGCTTCACCACTCTGTTTAAGCCTATCATATTCAGTCTGCATAAAAATACGTCGTTGTTCCTGATAGTCATCAATCAATAGACGTGCCTGCTCATGTTGTTGTGCATCACGCAACCAGATAGCGGGCATGGAAATTCCCCAGTTACCGGCATTAGTTTCATAAAAGTCGATAGTGTTTTCAGCTAATAAATCACGAATATCATCCGCTTCATCATCAGGAACATGTCGTAAAGAAAAAAGTAGTAGGGCCATAGGGTTAATTATTGAGAATTTTTGATCACATTTTCCAGGATAGACCAGCGCGGTTCCTTAGTTTCCGCACCGCCTCCCTGAATCCAGTAGTCGTATAGTTGTGCAATACGGCCTGTTGATTTTTGAATATCTATCCAGCTATTTAGCATTGCCTGTAATTTCAGATTACCATTATTCACTGCATAGCCGATAGGAAAACGGTGTAGTCTTAATGGGTCATAAGTCACGGCGTATTCTGGGTGCAACATAACCAGTGTCATGCCTTCTTCTATACTACTGATATAGCCATCAAAGCTTTGCCCATCTTTGGCGTTAAAAAATATACCTGGATTACTGATTTTGGTGATTTCAATATTAGGGAAATTATGTTGAATATGTCTTAACCGAGGATATAAATCCATAGTTGCAACTTTTAAGTGGGTAGAAGGATCTATTTTAGAGTAGTCTGAAAATTCTTTTTTTCTAAAATCCTTAACAATCAATGCTGTAGTCAAGTTCATTGTAGGTTGGGTATAGAGAACTTCGCTCAGGTACTCATCGCTAATTTGTACACCTGAGATAACGATATCAATTTGACAGTATTTGAGAGATTGATATAGGTTTTTATTTTTAGAAAATGGGATAAATTCTAATTTTACACCGAGTGAAGTGGATAGATGATTCATCATTTCTACATCAAAGCCGACTAATTCGTGAGCATAATTATAAAATGAAAAGGGCACTTTTGCAGGATTATAACCTATACGCAAAGTACCACGCTTAACTATGGCTTGAGGTGTCGAGGAGTTTTCATTAATTTGAGCAGTACTTGGCAAAGTATAGGAAATATTTTGTGGAACTTGCCAGTCGACCTGCATTTTTTTAAGTTTTTCGCTGAGGTCTTTCTCGCTGACCAGAAATGCATTAAAAAAGCTCTGAACGCCCAGAACTGCTAGTGCAATAACCAGAACACAGCTGCCTAAAAATAACGCAATTTTTTTAATTTTAAACTGAACTAGTCCCACTAAATAAGCGGTAGACGATAAAGTAAAAGCTAGTAGAAAGATGGCAGAACCCAGTGTAGAAAATCGTTTGGTCAAAACATCACCGGATAGATAGAGTTGGTATAGATCGCTGGAGAGATGTAATTGATTGAGTAAAAAGGGGATACTGATATGCACATTGGCAAACAGACTAAACAAACCATTAAAAGCGAGCATGCCTTGTTGTAGAAAGGATAACTCGGTATTACTAAACCAGGCAGAAAACAAAATAAAGCTGAGCGCTAATAATTTACCCATTGCCGGAAAGTTATAAGCAATGGGAATAATAATTTCATTGTACTTGTCACTTTCTTCTGTATTGATATTATATTTTGCAAAAATTTGATTACAGGCTTCGCTCATCACCGGGATAAGAATAAACAGGTTACCAGAAGCAAAGGCAGTCACTAAAATACTACGGCAACCTTGTACGATATCTGAATACTTAAACGGTGTTATTACGCTGATAAAAAAGGGGATTACCCAGAATGATAAGATTAAAGCGGTGGAGATATAAACAACAAAATATATTTCTAGTTTTTCAAAGTCATCTGCTTGTAGAGTGCCCGCTGAGGCAGCTGCAATAGCGAAAATACCAATAGGTAAAAATTTAACTATAGTCTTGGTAATCTTGCTAAAGGCTTCGAGTAATATGATGGCAGGTTGAAGAAATTGTTGTTTATCCTTTATATTAACCAAAGCAATTCCGAGTAATAGGCTAAAGACAACAATCGCTGGAATGGTGTTATTGGCTAATGATTTAAAGGGATTGGATGGGATATATAATTCGTAATAATTAACTTCGGGTAACGTGGCAATCTGGTTAGTACTAAAAAAATCACTGCTTTGCCAGACCGGAAAAGCAAATGACATGGCGAATATAGTCACTAAACATAACCCCCAAAAAATAATAAGCATCAGCCCAAATTTCCGCGCAATTTCTCGTGACTGCTTATAGCTAAGTGAACCCAGGCCGGTCACCAGAGATAAAACAATATAGGGAATAATAGATACTTGTAAGAGCTTAATAAAAGCGATACCTATGGTATTAATCCAGGCTATTTTTTCACCAAAAAACAACCCTAACAGTATACCTAGACATAAGGCCAGCAAGACTTGTGTAGAAAATGACAATTTAAGTAATCGGTTCATATGCTTGGGTAATTTGACAGGTTTTGAAGTGTAAACACGATAGGTGAGCCGAGTTTTTCATGCATGCTGTGAATAATGCTAATGGCATAGCCGTGGTAATGCAAACCTTGATACCATTCAATAATAGCCTGTAACTCCTGCTGCCCACCGGGGTGGCCAGGGTAGGTGATAATGCTGATTATACCCTTGTCACTCAACAGGCTAATTGCCGCATTTAGTGCGGTGATAGTGGTTTTTTTCAAGGTGATAATTGCTGTGTCAGCATGCGGCAGGTATCCCAGGTTAAATACAATAGCATCTGCTTTTAGGGTAGCAGGTATATGTTCAAGCAACGTTTCATGGCCAGCATGTATTAAATTGACCTTATCTAAGCAGTGATTATTTTCCAGGCGTTTACGTGTTGCTTGCAGCGCATTTTCCTGGATATCGAAAGCATAAACTTTATGACTATGTTGAGCCAAAAATAAGGTGTCATGACCATTGCCCATCGTTGCGTCGATACTGATGCTTTGATCAGATAGAAACGGGAGAATGGTTTTATGTACTTCAGTAACTAAAGAATGTTTGGTAAATCGAGTGCTGAGCATTATGACTCTATCTTATTATTGCCTGCGATTATCATCCTACAAAAATCAGTTGCTCACGGTTTCTAGCACAAGCTATTGATTCCACGGCACTTCCAAAAAATGTCCATTTAACCTATGGGTGAAGCTAAAATTTTTTAAAAGTGTTATATGGTAAGCGCTCAATAGTCAGCGTACTTCACGGCAACTCAGATTAATGCCAAACTATCCCCATTGTTAAATACCACGGGGAATTTTAAATGGCAGCGTTAGAAAAAATACAGGAAAAGACTTTCTGGCCTATTCACATAGAGCACTGGCAGGCATCAGGCCAATCACAGGCAGCTTATTGTCGGCAACATGATTTATGCCCGCAAAAGTTCGGCTACTGGAAACGTAAATCGACTGTAAAGCCTACTACTTCCCCTACAGGATTTACGCGCATTCGGGTTGACGAGGGTATCTCACCGGATCTAGCTATTGGATTATCCTTACGATTTAATGATGGCACACGTCTGGAAGGTATTACGCAGGACACTATGTCGTGTATTCAACCACTGCTTGAGCTGTTGCGGTGACGGTTGTTATGCGTCCATCCCTGTCTTTAACGGAGGTGTATCTGTATCGGCGTCCCATTGATTTTCGTAAGTCACACCGAGGGCTATCGGCGATTGTTGAATGTGAGTTAGGGCATAATCCTTTTGAGGGGGCTCTCTATGCCTTTACGAATAAACAGCGGAATAAGATTAAATGTCTGTTCTGGGAAGATAATGGTTTTGTCCTTTATTACAAGTCATTGGTAGAAGACAAATTTAAGTGGCCTAAAGGTGATGAAGAGACATTAACCTTAACAGGACAGCCGTTAAACTGGTTGCTGGATGGCTTTGATATTAGCGCGATGAAGGGTCATAAAAAACTTCAATATGAGTCTGTTTTTTAGCTGTTTTTGTGTTCATTATTGCCACTATAAATGCTATAATAAAGCCATGATTTTAGCCGATATTTCAAATATAAAACAACAAGATAAAGCCGGTTATTTGCTGTCGGAGAGTGTTGCTTTGTTGCTTGAAAAAGAAGAGGCTATTGATGAACTGACGCGTGTGATTGAAGTTAAGTCTGGGGTGATTTCCGAACAGAAAAAACGCATCCTTATTCTGGAAGAGGTACTACGCTTATCTAAAATAAAACGCTTTGGGTCATCGAGTGAACAATCTCATCAATCCTCTTTGTTTGATGAAGCAGAGAATGAAGCAGATAGCAGCGAGGAATTAGACCAGGAAGCTGATGAAGCACCTGAGGGCGATAAGCAGACAAGTTCTACTGGCACGAAGAAAAAGCCGGGACGCAAACCCTTTTCGGATAAGTTACCCCGCGAGCAAATTTTTATTCATTTAACGGATGAAGAAAAAGAAGGCGCTATTGATACTTTCTTCACGAAAGTGAAAGAAGAGCTGGATATTATTCCTGCTAAAGTACGTGTTCTTGAATACATGCAGGAAAAAGCGGTCTTTGTCGAACAGATTGAAGGCGAAAAGCAACGCCAGGTTAAAGCCGCACAAATGCCCAGACACCCTATTGCCAGAGCAATGGGAAGCATCAGTTTAATGTGCTTTGTTATTATCGCCAAGTATGCTGACGGCTTACCTTTATATCGGCAAGAAGGCATCTTGTCTCGTTATGGGGGTGACATCTCCAGAGCGACATTAGCAAACTGGATGATCGCACTGGCTAAACAACTTCAGCCCCTGATTAATCTGATGCGAGAGCATCAACACACAGGGGCAGTCATACTCGCTGATGAAACGCGGGTTCAGGTATTAAAAGAACCGGGGCGGCCAGCGACCTCAGATAAATATATGTGGGTGACGCTTGGCGGGCCACCGGGTGAAAAAAGCATCCTGTTTGAATACGATCCCTCTCGTAGTGGAGACGTCCCCATGCGCCTGCTTGACGGCTTTAGTGGCTATCTGCAAACCGATGGCTATGCGGGGTACAATGCCGTGTGCCAAAAAAACAGCATCACCCAGCTGGGGTGCTGGGATCATGCGCGTCGTTATTTTAAAGATGCCCAGAATGCACAGCCTAAACGCAAAAAGGGACAAAATAACAAACCCTCAAAAGCAGGTAAAGCGCTGAGCCTGATCAATAAACTGTATGTCATTGAGCGAGAAATTAAAGACCTGTCAGTGGATGAAAAATATCAGCAGCGCCAGGAGAAGAGCATTCCTGTATTGAACCAGCTCAAAGCCTATCTGGAAGAAAACCAGCATAAAGTACCTAAAGATAGCCTGACAGGAAAGGCAATGACTTACCTGAGTAACCAGTGGGAAAAACTCAATGTGTATTGCACCCATGGTGAACTCAATATTAGCAACATCCTGGCAGAAAATGCGATTCGCCCGTTTGTGATAGGGCGCAAAGCCTGGTTATTTTCTGATACCCCTGCGGGTGCTCGTGCCAGTGCAATACATTACAGCCTGATAGAAACAGCTAAAGCAAATGGGCTGGAGCCTTATGCATATCTTAAGCAGGTTCTCACTGCTTTACCTTATGCTGATACGGTTGATAAAGTGGAGGCTTTGTTGCCCTGGAATATTAAAAAATCAGATACGCCTGAATAGGGCAAGTACGTGCTTCGTTGAGCGCTTACGTTATATGAATTCAATATCTTGAACTATAAATTCGCGCTCAACTGATTTTTCTAGGATCATGAGAAATATTTTCGTATTCTGACTTTATTAGGTACTAGATAACAGTTTTGTAGCTAGGTTGTTGATTTTATTTTGCATGTTTTCTACAAGATCGGTTTGAATTTCTCCGGAAATAGAACCTGAAAATAAGTTTCCTATAGAAACTGCACCTATTATATCCGCAGTCATTTTTAATTGCTTATGGGTTCCATACAATAAGCGGCCAATAAAACCTGGAGCTGCGCATGATGAAATCTGCACAGCTTTTTTCTTTTGCTCGTTTGCTTTTCTAAACAGGGAGTATTTGTTGACCCACGGCCAATACGCATAAACAATCAAACGTTCCATAAAGTGTTTGAAAATAGCTGTTACGGATCCAAAATTGGTGGGCGAGGCGAGAATATAAGCATCGGCTTGTTCTCAATTTTGTCAATCAAGGCTTGCATACCGTCATGCTGTGCGTAGGTTCCTGGTAACTCACTTGCTTGTTGCGTACATTCGCGGCAATTCAGGCAGAACTCTATAGGGTATTCACGCAGCAGAATAGTTTCAACCTCTGCGCCTCGTGATTCTAAAACTCGCGTTAAGGCATCGACAGTTTGATCTGTGAATCCTTCATCCCGATATGAACTATTAATAGCAAGTACCTTAGTCATGATTCCAAGAATAACTTATTTAGTACGCTATAAATTGTAGCTATATAATTTTTCTTTAATCTAAACCAAACCTTTTTCCTATAAAACTACTGATAAAAGGGATTCCTCCGGTTAGGATAATAGGAATCAACGCAAGCATAAGTTCTCCAACCTGCCCACCCGATATAACCAGAAATATAAAAGCCAAAATAATGATGCTATAAAATGGCATAGCCAGCATGGACCAAAGATTTGAGCTGTCCTTAACTTGATAGTCCTTAGCGGTTTTATCCCAAGGCTGGTGTCTGGCCCATTTTTTTAGTTCTTGGTATCGGTAGAAAATCATGCCTTGTTTCTGTTCTAAAATACCGCTTTCAAGAAGTTGCATAACGGGGATAGTATTTGTGTAATTAATCATATGATTATGACTCAGATAAAATAAAATCGATCTTAATTCCATAAAATGCTCTGAATCCTCACGGGCAATCGTCAAGAAATTTATCTTAGCTGTATCCCAAGTTTTAGTTTTATTTGCTTTCAGAACAGCATGTCCTGGAGCATACATTGAAATAAAATTATGTAAATCTTCATGCTCAAGATAATTCAGACCTAGCAAGCGGATAGAGGTTAGTTTAACAAGGCTATATAGAAGTATGGGAATAATCAGTAGAAATAATTTCCACCAAAGAGGAGTTTTTACATTCTGAATTTTTGTATAATCACCCGTGCTGGTCAGTTGGAATTCAGAATTCGTGTAGTCATTGAAAACAGCAGTAAGACTTAAGTTAGAAGCTTCATCAAAGCACCAACTATAATCTGATGCTTTGCTATGTGATAGCAATTGATGCCGATTATCCATGCGGCTTATAATGGGCATATCCTCATCTAAAAATTCAAAGCTCTCTATTGCTTCATTTTCAGAGTAATTACAATCAATATTAGGTTGTTTACTGTAATAAGCAAACCAAGGGCTGCGAGTAGCGCCAGCACCATCATCTTGAATAGCCTGCGTATAATGGGAAAAATGAAATAAATTCATATTTAGGTAGCGAGTTTTCTCAAGTATATTATTGTTTAATTTTGTCACCCGGTTTATTTCAGTTGTTAATGCCACCTGCCTTTCCAGCAGGCTTGACCCTATATGGAATAGGTTATATTTGGCAATTTTTTTAACCTGCATATCATGGAAATGACTAAACCAGATAGTAGCTATCAAGCCAAAGATCAATATCAACCAATATGAATTGATTAAGGTGTAAAGCTTACTAAATTTACTGAACGATAAACGATATTTTTTCTTGATACTTCTCCAGCTTATTCTGTTGGGGAGATTGACTACTAGTTTCAGCAGTATAGTTTTTTTTGTGCAGTAGCAAAAACCTACCAATAGCAAGAGACAAATGATCATCATAAAAGAAAAGCCCACGGAAAAAATGCTGGTCTTGATATTTGCTAATTCCATCAATTCGGTATCGTAAAAGACCACTAAAGACCAAGGGGTGTTCTCTAGAGGTGTAATCCAGAAATTATGGGTACGGCCATTATAGTTACCATTGATTAAATGCTCATGGCGCATTTGTGCTGCCGCAATAATCCGTCGATTTTCATCTGTTTCTATATAAAAATTTTCTAACAGACTACGCTGATCGTTGGAATGATAGAGTACTTCACCACTTGAATCTTTAATAACAGCAAAGCCAAAACCTGCTGGCATGACGGGTTGGAAGAAACTATGCATTAATTTAATGATAGCTAATACTTTGGGTGGCTTGTTTTTTGATTCTTCACATCCATCATCACAGGCATTAAATTTAGTGGATACCGGAAAGGACAGAGCTGTTAACTTGATCCCGTGATCATAGGTTTCAATCCGTTCGCTAAAATATTCTAAATTATCTGGCGGCCATATAGAAAGTCTTTCTGGGTGGTAATATGATTGCTTGAAATATTTCCGTCGATTAACCTTTATACTTATCGTTGGAAATGAACGATAAGAAAGTTGTTTGCCAGTAAGTTCGCCTTCCGAATTTAAATAGAAAGCGGATTCAAATATAGGGTACTTTTTAGGAAATTCTAGAGCAGGCTGTGCCAACATGACTTCCGATAAGTCTGTCAATTGTTTAAATTTATACATCGGAAGATTCGGATTTTTTGGTAGCATATTCAGATTATCTGAGCTCGACTGATCCGCTTTTAAGTCATGCTCAATCCCATGCTGTAGGAAAAATTCTGGACGTAATACTTTATTTAATTGTCCGAATTCCTGTTTAAAATTAGCCGATATTTTGCTGCCTATTTGTTTTGCTGTGTTATCCAGGCTTTGTTTCAATTGAAAGTAATCGTAGGCAGATAAAGCACCGAGTATTAGCACCATAGTCATTAAAGGAAACGAAACTGCCAGCCAGACCACAAAAGCACGGTTAGGCATAAACCGAGGTCCACTAAAAAATAGTTTTAAGTGAGGAGTTAATAATAATATGAAAAGTATCGCAAAAAAAAGAATATTGATGCGTCCCAGAGGTAAAGACATGATTGCTTTATTATTCTTCTCGGTGGGAATAATGCCTACAATAAAGGCTAATTGATCAGGGTTTAATTTTTGGGCGGAAGTCTTTTCTGAGGCATTATTATTGGTGTCAGGCTGGTCAAAATTCTGTTTGCGTACCGCATGAAAAGGTTGGATATATAACGAGTATGAGATGCCTGCAATGGTAGCCTTTCTGACCCTGGAATGCGATGTAATTTGCGCCACTTCTTTAAAACTAATCTCTTTACCTTGCATTTCTAGTTTCTTTTCGAGACCGCTACTCAGGTACTCACTCAGGTTTTCAAAGCGAATAAAATCATCAAAAGCCGAAATATTAGCTGTTCTTGATAAATCATCTGAACCTGACCGGTAAACTATATTTCCCGCCCGATTAAGCAGTAATATTCTGTTGAAATACTGTAAAGCAGGCAGTGGGTCAATTAGGTCCTTAATGGGAACCGTAACAGTTAGCACCTTTCTTTCATCGTCCACCAACTGCTTTATTTCTTTTGTACTAAATTGTCTGCTAGGCGCGGTGATCGGCTGCGCTGGTTGTGTCTCGTTTTTTCTTTGAAGCCTTACAGGGGGTTTCAAATCCTCTGCTTTTTTTGAAATTAGGTCTTGTATTTCCTGATTGACTAACTTTTTTGTTACCTTGTCTTGTAATATTTTTCTTTGCTTAATTGAAAAGCTATCTTTTAGTATTTGGGCGGATTTTTCTTGTTCTGACGTATAGGCTGTTTTCGCTGAAGACAACAAATCATGCTCATCTATGAAATTTTCCAATTCTTGAGTTGTTTCCGTTTTCTTTTTATCTGTATCTGTTTTTATATTTGTTTTTATTTCCTTTTTCTTTTTTTCCTCCCCATATTCTATAAAAGTAGCATCTGTTTCTTTTTTCCTCTTCTTTGAAGTTAGTCTTTTCTCGATTTCCTTTTCTAGAATTATTTTCTCATCAAAAACGGTAATTTTTTTGTTATCAAAACTACCCGTGATTGAAAAACATGTGATATCTTTTTCCTTATTTTTTACTCTTTCAGTATCCTTGGCTGAAGAAGCGATACAGGACTTATTTTTCTGGTCAAATTTTATATTATGAAATGAAGAAGAATATTTTTTAAGGTATGTTTTATATTCCTGACAGTAATTAGGTTTATCTTTATCTTCTCCGCAAAACTCGTCTTTAAATGCCTGATCTAGATTTAAGTTATCTTCCACTACAGCAAAATCCAGAAGAAAATCCATGCCTTTCAGCCCTTGATTTATTTGCTTTTCAATACCACTCAGCGAACGAAAGTAATGATTTGTCAAGTAGGAGGATCGATCCTGAAAATAGAAAAAACCATAAGCCAGAGGAACGAGCGTTAATACTACTATTACCAATCCCCAGGATTTCAAAACAGTATTTTGTTTAGGTTCCGAAGTGCTATTTTCAGTCATCATAATACCTAGATATCTATTATTTCAGGTTATCTCGCATTGCTAATTACGAACGGCGTAAATGTTGGTTTTTTTGTCTCTATTTAATATTACTCGATAGAATAAGTGATGGCACAAGCTAAAAAATTTTATTGAATTGTTTTGATTCTTACTTTCAGAACAAAAGAATACCTGATTACGTACAACTTTCAGCCATAGTAGAATAAAGCATGAAACATCAGCATGTTAAAAGCTTCGTCATTCCCGAAGTCTTTTATCGGGAATCTATGCTTATCCGACTAGATTCCTGCTTAAAGCATGCAGGAATGACGAAGTATAGCTGAGGGTTATGGGTAATCAGAAAAGAATATAAACTAAAGGTAGCCTCCCAATATTAGGTTACTCTAGTAGTAAATTAATTACATGACCCAAATGGGTCAAAAAACTAACGTTTTACTTGAATAACCTTCCAAAAGGCACAAAAAAAGCAAAGGATCAAAGATTACAACTTAAGTTTCGGAGTTTTAAATAGGATGATATTTCATGGCTCAGCATGATTTAAATCCTCTTGCTCCAGGGTAAAAGGGTCTAATTGCAGTGCTTGTACAAAGAAAGGATTTAATGATGCATAACAACAAAATGTATCACCTAAATCCTGCAAGCATTATACATAATAATCCACAAAACTCCTTATTAAACAATGATATAATATCATTTTCCTGATTTCACTATCTCATTGTTTTAATGAAGCCCTCTAAAGTATCAAAATCCTCATCTCACGTAAGAAACCGTACCCGAACGGTAAAAATGACATCTACAGCACATGGATTGACAAGCCAGGCGGGACTGATTCCCGTCGTGAAATATTTAGACAGGATAGGTTTTGAAAAAACCGTAAAACAAAGCGTTCCACATCGGCGGGGTGAAAATGCAGACCATCACTTATCTGATGTGGTTCTATTGACGTTGGTTGGCATGATGGGGGGAGCAACATCAATGGCAAAGGTGACGACCGTATGGGCAGATAGCGTACTGCGCAAAGTAGCTGGCTGGATAAAGATTCCTGTTGAAACCACAATTTTACGGATCTTTAAAGAAGTAAGTGATAGGCAGATAAGCCAGTTTGAAACGCTCACGCATACTTTGCGTGGTCAACACTGGCGGCGATTGCTTCGTTCCGGAAAATCGAAAACTGGCATACAATCCGTCCAGTGGGTCGATGTCGATTCAACTGTGGACACCGTTTGTGGTCGACAAGAAGGAAGTGCCAAAGGCTTCAACCCCAAAAAGAAAGGTGCCCGTTCATACCATCCACAACTCGCTTTTCTAGCGGAAACAAAAGAAATTTTACAAGCCTGGTTCCGGACAGGCAATGCCTTTACAAGCAATGGTGTTGTAGAATTTACCAAACAGTTACTTGCACACTTGCCCAATCGGATGCGCATTATTTTTCGCGGTGACAGTGGTTATTTTGTCGGTGATTTGCTTGAATTTCTCGATACCAGAGGGCATGGGTATCTAATAAAGGTTAAACTTAAGAATTTGAACGCATTGCTGGCCAAACAGGCCTGGACAGCCATACAAGGCCGACCCGGTTGGGAGCAGAGCGAGTTTCAATATCGTTGTGGTGGCTGGTCTCGCTCTCGTCAGTTTGTCGCGGTCAGGATAAAGCAACCTAAACAAGTGACAGGACCTCAGTCCGAGCTTTGGGATACGGCAGAATATGACTATTTTTGTTATGTAACAACTGAACCTCTATCGCCTTGGCAAACACATAAGAAGTATGGTGAACGAGCGACGTGCGAAACATGGATTGAAGAAGCAAAATCACAAATGGGTTTAGGTAAAATCAGAACGAATCAATTTCTGGCTAATGCCGCATTATTTCATTGCGCCGTTCTTGCCTACAATACCGTGCGCTGGATGGCTCAATTGAGTGGCAACAAAACGTTGTGCCAATGGGAGCCGGATACACTTCGTACTTATCTGATTCGGGTGGCTGGAAAATTACTCACAGGCAATAATCAGCTGAGAGTCAGAACACCTGCAGATCCGCTCTATCCACAGGAATGGGATGATTGGGTTAAGGTGGGGTTACTCGCTTAACATTAACCGAAGTTAAGTCACTTTGATTAAAAGGTCATGGCACGTTGGCAGGGTGTTTATTGCCTTGGGCTCGGGGGATATCCATACGATACAAAAAATTTCCTCTATTTATGATTTAAATCTGGATATTTTGATCGGTTGGACAAAGAGGGCTGGCAAAGCGGCAGTAAAAACCTAATAACCACTTAGCTAGACAGGTTAATGAGAGTCAAAATATGGGCTTGCAGGATTTAGGTATCACCTAAATCCTGCAAGCATTATACATAATAACCCACAAAACTCCTTATTAAACAATGATATAATATCATTTTCCTGATTTCACTATCTCATTGTTTTAATGAAGCCCTCTAAAGTATCAAAATCCTCATCTCACGTAAGAAACCGTACCCGAACGGTAAAAATGACATCTACAGCACATGGATTGACAAGCCAGGCGGGACTGATTCCCGTCGTGAAATATTTAGACAGGATAGGTTTTGAAAAAACCGTAAAACAAAGCGTTCCACATCGGCGGGGTGAAAATGCAGACCATCACTTATCTGATGTGGTTCTATTGACGTTGGTTGGCATGATGGGGGGAGCAACATCAATGGCAAAGGTGACGACCGTATGGGCAGATAGCGTACTGCGCAAAGTAGCTGGCTGGATAAAGATTCCTGTTGAAACCACAATTTTACGGATCTTTAAAGAAGTAAGTGATAGGCAGATAAGCCAGTTTGAAACGCTCACGCATACTTTGCGTGGTCAACACTGGCGGCGATTGCTTCGTTCCGGAAAATCGAAAACTGGCATACAATCCGTCCAGTGGGTCGATGTCGATTCAACTGTGGACACCGTTTGTGGTCGACAAGAAGGAAGTGCCAAAGGCTTCAACCCCAAAAAGAAAGGTGCCCGTTCATACCATCCACAACTCGCTTTTCTAGCGGAAACAAAAGAAATTTTACAAGCCTGGTTCCGGACAGGCAATGCCTTTACAAGCAATGGTGTTGTAGAATTTACCAAACAGTTACTTGCACACTTGCCCAATCGGATGCGCATTATTTTTCGCGGTGACAGTGGTTATTTTGTCGGTGATTTGCTTGAATTTCTCGATACCAGAGGGCATGGGTATCTAATAAAGGTTAAACTTAAGAATTTGAACGCATTGCTGGCCAAACAGGCCTGGACAGCCATACAAGGCCGACCCGGTTGGGAGCAGAGCGAGTTTCAATATCGTTGTGGTGGCTGGTCTCGCTCTCGTCAGTTTGTCGCGGTCAGGATAAAGCAACCTAAACAAGTGACAGGACCTCAGTCCGAGCTTTGGGATACGGCAGAATATGACTATTTTTGTTATGTAACAACTGAACCTCTATCGCCTTGGCAAACACATAAGAAGTATGGTGAACGAGCGACGTGCGAAACATGGATTGAAGAAGCAAAATCACAAATGGGTTTAGGTAAAATCAGAACGAATCAATTTCTGGCTAATGCCGCATTATTTCATTGCGCCGTTCTTGCCTACAATACCGTGCGCTGGATGGCTCAATTGAGTGGCAACAAAACGTTGTGCCAATGGGAGCCGGATACACTTCGTACTTATCTGATTCGGGTGGCTGGAAAATTACTCACAGGCAATAATCAGCTGAGAGTCAGAACACCTGCAGATCCGCTCTATCCACAGGAATGGGATGATTGGGTTAAGGTGGGGTTACTCGCTTAACATTAACCGAAGTTAAGTCACTTTGATTAAAAGGTCATGGCACGTTGGCAGGGTGTTTATTGCCTTGGGCTCGGGGGATATCCATACGATACAAAAAATTTCCTCTATTTATGATTTAAATCTGGATATTTTGATCGGTTGGACAAAGAGGGCTGGCAAAGCGGCAGTAAAAACCTAATAACCACTTAGCTAGACAGGTTAATGAGAGTCAAAATATGGGCTTGCAGGATTTAGGTATCATATTAAATCTGAACAATTACTTCAGATATCAACACACTTTCAACCTAGAAAAATCAGTTGAGCGCAAATTTATAGTGCAAGATATTGAATTAATATAATACTTTCAAAAATGTCCGCTTCACCGAAAGGTTAAGCGGACATTTTTTGGAAGTGTGGTGGAATCAAGAGCTTGTGCTAGAAAACGTGAGCAACTGATTTTTCTTGGTTCAAAGGGGCTTGCTATGTTACTTAGGCTTTTTTTTGCGGATAAGAATAGTATTTTTTGCATCTTGTGATTTGTCCAGTTCCGGATAATCAAGAGTGTAGTGTAAACCACGACTTTCCTTACGTGTTAAAGCACTCTGGATAATCAAGTCAGCCACGATTACCAGGTTACGTAATTCCAGTAAGTCGCTATTAATACGATAGTGATGATAGTACTCGGCTATTTCAGTTTTTAAAATTTCCAGACGACGTGCAGCCCTTTCCAAACGCTGTGTCGTGCGGACTATGCCCACATAATTCCACATAAACCGGCGTAGCTCATCCCAGTTTTGAGCAATCATTACATCTTCTTCTGATTCAATCACTTTGGATTCATCCCACTCAGGGACCTCAGGCAGTGTTTGAGCAAGGTCTTGCTGGAGTATATCTTCTTTAGCGCGCTCGGCAAACACAAGACATTCCAGCAAAGAGTTGCTTGCCATACGGTTGGCGCCATGCAAACCAGTGTGCGCTACTTCTCCTAGAGCATAGAGTCCGGGAATATCCGTGCGTGCAAATTCATCAGTCATTACGCCCCCGCAAGTGTAATGAGCGGCTGGAACCACGGGAATAGGCACTTTAGTGATGTCTATATTCAACTCTAGACATTGACGATAAATTGAGGGGAAATGCTGCTTAATAAAGTCAGCTGGTTTATGGCTAATATCCAGATACACACAATCTATACCACGTTTTTTAATTTCATGATCAATGGCCCGTGCTACGACATCGCGGGGCGCTAATTCGGCACGCGGGTCATAGCGATGCATAAAGGCATAGCCATCAGGCAGTATCAGTTTGCCGCCTTCACCACGTACTGCTTCGCTGATTAAAAATGAATGTCCGTCTGGATGATATAAGCAAGTGGGGTGGAACTGCATAAATTCCATATTGGCAATGCGGCAGCCAGCGCGCCAGGCCAGGGCAATACCATCGCCGGTGGATATTTGCGGGTTGGTAGTGTATAGATAAACTTTATTCGCACCACCGGTTGCTATAGCAACGATGTTCGCAGTAATGGTTTTAATCTGTTTAGTTTGAGTGTCTAAAACATAGGCACCTAATACCCGTTGTTGTTTAATGCCAAGTTTGTTCGCAGTAATTAAGTCAATTGCATTGTGGTGCTCTAATAAGGTGATATTAGGATGTTGTTGGGCTTTTTCTATCAGGGAAAGTGATAAGGCTTTTCCGGTTGCATCAGCATGATGTACGATGCGGCGTTCAGAGTGTCCTCCTTCCTGATTAAGGTGTAATTCAGCTTCACCCTTTTTATTCTGCCGTTCGGTAAATTCCATACCTTGTTGATGCAGAAAATCGATACTTTTTTTCCCGTATTCAACCGTCATTCTGACTATTTCGGGATCGCATAAGCCTGCGCCCGATAGGATAGTATCTTGAATATGTGATTCTATTGATGTTTCCTGGGAGTCCAGCACAGCAGAGATACCGCCTTGGGCATAGAATGTACTCCCCTCGGTCATGGCAAATTTTGATAAAACGGCGATCTGATAGTGATCGGCTAGTTTAAGTGCCAGACTCAAGCCTGCGCCGCCACTACCAATAATAAGCACATCGTAGTTTTGCTGCTTAGACATGGTTTAAAACTCGATACTGAGAATTACAACTATTATGGGCTATCATTAAGGTATATTATTCATTTATTGACCTATTATCCTAAAAACCGCAGTTGAACGCTAAAAAACACTCTAAGCATTTGAATGTAAAACATAATGACCGTAATAACTTATCACCTGCAGGGTGAACAGACTCCGCTCCACGGTTTTGTGAATAAATCTGAGCGCGAAATACTGCGTTACAGCTATTGCCAAGGGCTACGGCCATTGCTTGCTAGCGGTGCCTTGTCTTTCGCACTCAGATTTCCCACAAAATCCCTGCTCAACTGCGGTTTCTAGGATTATTATACTTCAGGTGGTAACACTTGCGTAGTGTCTTATTCAGACGTGTGTTTTAGCAGATCGGGAATTTTTTATACTGGTGCAACACTAACAGGAGGATTACCTTGTATATCCAACATTTTATAATCGCCATTGCATTAGCAGTCAGTTTGTTTAGCCATAGTATCAATGTTAGTGCTGAAATTATTGCAGGAGAAGCCGTATCTTTTGAAATTTCGCGCGATGGATTGCAAAGTAAAATGGAACAGCTTGCAACTAAACCAGGTGTAGACCTTGATAGCAAGGCAAGAGAAATGAACTGGTATCAATTAGCGGATGAAAATATCGCTGACCAACAATGGTTTAGCTATCTTTCTAGTTCTTATCAGGGGTTTTTAGAAACCGCACCCGATAAATTAAAAACTGAAATTCAAAATATAATAAATAAGGAAAATAAAGCTTTATTTAATCCGCAGCAAGATTATTCAATAGAAGAATTAAACATATTAATCCTAAATACCAAAGGAGAGTTAAGAGCGCTGAACAATAAGATTAGCAAACTGGAATCTGAGCTTAATAAATTGACTCTTCGCCCTCAGCAGATGCGTGAAGAAACGCTCGCCGCAAAACAGCGTTTAAAACAGGCTAAATCAGATAGTAATATTGCGCGCCTGCCGACAGAAAATAAGTATGAATATCAGGCTCAGCAAATTTATTTACATACCTTAATTAATGCGCTTACTGCAGAGTTTAAAAAACTGGAATTAGAATCTGCGAGTAACCCCTTAAAAGTTCAGTTAAACAAGCGTAGCCTCGAAGAAATAGGGGGGCAAAAAAAATATATGCAGAGCATTCTTGAGCAGCAAGAAGCTTTATTTGAGAAATTACAGTTAGAAAAAGCTCAAAGTCTGGAAGATGAGTTATTAAAAGCTGAAAGAGAAAGTGTTAAAAAGCATGCCACTATCCAAAATATTATTCAGGATAATATTCAATGGAGCCGTGACTTACAATCTATTGTTCGAGCTATTAATCAGTACGATCATGCAACCGATAAAATAGAGGCTTATAAGAAAGCAGTAGAAGAAGATTTTAAAAATGCTGATAAAAAAATACAACTCGCAGGTTTAAATCCTCTTTTAGGGCGGGTATTACGAGAGCAAAGAAATAATCTTGAAACTAATAAACAACAGTATCAGAGACAAGTCGACATTGCAGATGAAACCGGCTTAATCAGTCTGGCACTGTACAAGATTGAACTGCGCCAAAAGCAACTGAATAATATTCAGGATGAGTTAGGCAGACAAGTAGAACAAGTGCAAATGAGTGCTGAAGAAACACAGCTGTCAGCTGAGGACATCCAGCAAATTCGTCGTAAATATTCAGACCCCTACCGACAAACTTGACAACTAATTTAAAAAAGGCTTGTAACTTTATGATACCAAGAAGTATTATGTAGGCCATGCAATTAAGTAATCAGGATCTAAGCCAACTTGACGAAGAAGAGCTTCTAAATTTATCAGAAGAAGAGTTACGTCGTCTTTCAATAAGATTGCTTACAGATTTAAAGGAAGCTCGTGAACGGTTAAGCCAGAATTCCCATAATAGTTCTCGGCCTCCAAGCAGTGAAGCACCATGGGAAAGGGACACTCAAAAAGATTCCAGTAATGATTCCGAAGAGGAACAAGAAGCGACTTCAGATAAAAAAGAGTCATCTCCTACTGAAAAGCCCAATAAAACATCCAGACAGTCCCCGAAAAATGAAACAGAAGAACAACGAAAACCAGGGAAGCAACTTG
This sequence comes from Methyloprofundus sp., assembly GCF_965251085.1. Lineage (NCBI taxonomy): Bacteria > Pseudomonadati > Pseudomonadota > Gammaproteobacteria > Methylococcales > Methylococcaceae > Methyloprofundus > Methyloprofundus sp. The sequence continues at coordinate 949,711 of NZ_OZ252594.1, forward strand.
GAGCCAAGGGTTTTGGGCGACAACAAAAAATAGTGATCACAGACTATCAGGAACATTTTCCTGAAATATGTGAATGCTGCCATCAACCATTAAATGACCATTTCAAAAAAGCATACACGGCTTTTGAAACCATTGATATCGTATGGTCTGATGAGAAAAATCCAGGCCTGAGGCTAACGAATACCAAGCATAGCTATTATGAAGTCACCTGTCACTGTGGACATATTACAATAAAAGAACCGCATCGTTCCAATTCCGATGGCACCTTGCAGGATATAAACTGTAGCCAATGGAGATTGGTAGGTCCGGGGCTTGCAGCATTAATTATATGCCTTACTTATCGCATGCGGCTTTCACGAGAACGTGTCCAAGAGTTTTTATGTGATTGGCTAGGGTTACAGATTAGTGTTGGCACGATTAACAATACATTACATGAAAGCGGCGCAGCAGCAATGCCTATAGAAGCTGAATTAGTAAAGGAAGTCGTAGAAAGTAATCTACTTCATGTTGATGAAACTTCCTGGATGGAACTCACCACTTTTTTATGGCTATGGGTTTTTAGTACAGATACCGTCACAGCCTACTGGATTTCAACTCGGTCATCAGAACTGATTGAAAACATCCTGGGTCAAGCATATTGCGGCTGGCTAATGAGTGATGGTTACCAGGTTTATCGAAAATACCTTAATCGAGCTCGTTGCTGGGCTCACCTGATTCGTAAGGCAAAAGGCTTAAAAGAGGGCTTAAATAAAGACTCTCAGCTATTTGGAGAACAAACACTCAAATTAATGAACATGCTTATGACAGCAATTCGTGAAGCACGGCACCACCCTCCAAACTCGCCACTGACGGAAATTTACCAAACGCAATTGATAGCCTATCGGCAACTGTGTGAACAAATGAAAGCATCAACACACACAAAGACCCATGCGCTAGCAACAGAAATGCTCAATGATTGGGAGGCTATCTTTCGGGTACTCGAATTCCCTCATTTACCCTTAACCAATAACGAAGCAGAACGTGCCTTACGGCACTGGGTTATATTAAGGCGAATCAGCTATGGAACACGAACTGAAGAAGGTTCATGTGTGTTTGCTATTTTGATTAGTGTCATCGAAACCTGTAGAAAAAGGCAGCAATCCCCATGGATATATTTAGCGGCCGTTATTCACAATCAGCGGGTAGGTGTTGCGGTTCCTAAGCTACCAATTGTTAAGGGGTCTGAATAATTACAATTCGTCAGGAGTTACAAGAATTACTTAATAACCAGAAAGATGTATTAAGCGAACTAAGTAATACCTACCTAAAGGATTTGCGGGTGCTAGGCGATTATAAATTTGCTAATGAACAATTGCTTACTCTGATTGAACAATATGCAGAATATCTGGATGAACGTTTATTGTGGGTACCCAGCTCGCTACCTATTAACTTTAATTTCCCAAAAGAGATTTATCTCTCTTTGCGCTGGTTCAGCTCTCCAACTCGCTGGGCACAATTTTCGCAGCAGTTATTAAAAACTATTCAGAGTCATTTATGGATCACCGCTATGGCCGTTATTTCCTGGTGCTTATTATTATATTTAAGCTTTCACCTAAACAAAGTCGTTTGTAATATCAGAGAGAATATAGGTAAGCCTTATACAGATAAAATTTCATACACATTTCAAACAATAGTATTTAATTTATTGTCAGTATTACCGGTGCCATTAATTTTATTTTATTTAAGTTGGCTATTAAGTTTGCTGCCTTTTCATGAGGATTTCAGTCGCGCAATAGGCGTAGGCCTGCATCATGCGGCGATAGCCCTGATAATTTTACGCTTCTTTAACCGCTTTCTTGAAGATCAAGGGATTGCAGAACTACATTTCAGGTGGCAAAAAAAGACGGTATGTCAGGTAAGGCAACAGCTGTTATGGATACAATATGTCTTAATTCCCTGCATCTTTATAATTTATATGACTTCAGCTACTAATGCAGCTGAGCATAGTGATAGCCTCGGGCGCTTAGGATTAATAGTCTTTACTATGGTGTTCTTTATTATTGCACTGCGTTTATTAAGGCCCGGAACAGGAATATTAAACGATTATTTTACTAAAATTAATAATTTATGGTGGGCGAATATACGCTATTTCTGGTTAATCGGTTTCATTAGTATTCCCTTGATCATCTTTGGTTTTGCGGTCACGGGCTACTATATCAGCGCACTGGAAATACAGCAGAAAGCGATTATTTCCCTGCGAGTGATATTTGGAATTATTATTTTGTACAGCATCATTATCCGCTGGCTAGGTCTAACAAAGCGGGAGTTAGCCTTAAAAAATGCACGCACCTTGAGTAAATCAGAAGAGCTGCATGTTCAAGCACCAGATTCAGAAAACATTGGAACAATAGATGTCGTTGACGAAGAGTTACTCGATATTCCAAAAATTAATGAGCAAACCGAAAAAATGGTCAATGTACTGATCAGTACTTTGCTATTAGTGGGCCTTTGGTTAATCTGGAAAAACATGCTGCCTGCTTTTGCATTTATCGATAATATTGTTCTATGGCAGCATATGGTCGTAGTCAATAGCCAGGAAGTACTACAGGCCGTGACCTTAACTAACTTATTTATTGCCAGCCTATATATCTTTTTGATTGTCATTGCCGTAATAAACTTTCCTGGAGTGATGGAAATGTTTGTTTTCAGGAAATTGGATATAGAATCGGGTAGCCGCTATGCATTTAACCAGTTAGCAAAATATGCATTGATTACCTTGGGCTTTATTTTAGTCGCGAATGAATTAGGTGGCAGCTGGGGGAAAGTTCAATGGCTGGTCGCTGCTTTAACCGTAGGACTGGGGTTTGGCTTGCAGGAAATATTTGCGAACATGGTTTCGGGTATTATTCTGTTATTTGAACGTCCGATTCGGGTGGGAGATACCGTCACCGTGGACAATATTACCGGGCGAGTAACGCGCATACAAATGCGCGCCACGACAATTATGGACTGGGATCAAAAGGAGTTGATAGTTCCGAATAAATCTTTTATTACTAATCAATTAGTGAACTGGACATTAACTGATCCGTTAACGCGCATAGTCATTCCCCTCGGAATTTCTTATGCAGCAGATATTGCCTTGGCACATAAGGTGATCACAGAAACAGTGTGTGCAACACCTTTAGTGCTTAAAGACCCTAAACCCTGTGTTTACTTTCTTGGTTTTGGCGATAGTTCGCTGGATTTTTCAATTAGAGTTTATGTGAATGAATTAGCGCATCGAATGATAGTAACTCATGATATTCATATGCGCTTACTTGAGGCACTACGCAAGCACGGAATAGAGATTCCATTTCCACAGCGCGATATACATGTGCATTCATCAAATATAGATATTGTAGGTATACAGCCGGGAGGAGTGTAATGGAATATAAAGGAAAATTAGTGATAGCAGTTTCATCTAGAGCGTTGTTTAATCTGGACGAGTCGCACCACATCTTTGAAACAGAGGGTAAAGAAGCTTATTGCGCTTATCAGATAGAGCATGAGGAAGATAGTTTAGAACCGGGGTTTGGATATGAATTAGTCAGAAAATTACTGGCAATTAATACCCTGGTAGCGAGTAGTAAAGCACTAGTAGAAGTGATATTGCTTTCACAAAATAGCGCAGATACCGGGTTGCGAATTTTTAATTCTATTGATCATTACAAGCTGAATATTACCCGCGCTGCTTTTACCAGTGGCATGACACCCTATGGTTATATTCCAGCATTTGGTGCGCATTTATTTTTATCCGCTAATGCCAAAGATGTTGCCAATGCACTAGAAGCAGGGTATGCAGCTGCAACGATATTATCCGGAGCACAGCGTAAATCTGCCAGCGAGCAATTACGCATTGCATTTGATGGAGATGCGGTATTGTTTTCTGATCAATCAGAGCGTATCTATCAACAACATGGCTTAGCTGCTTTTACCGAGAATGAAAAAAATGCAGCAAAAATCCCCTTATCTGGTGGGCCATTCAAAGGTTTTCTGGAGGCCTTGCAGAGTATTCAGTCGCAATTTGGAGAAAATGATTCACCCATCCGCACGGCATTGGTGACCGCACGCTCAGCACCCGCGCATGAAAGAGTCGTGCGTACTCTACGTAAGTGGGGAATACGCATTGATGAGGCATTGTTTCTCGGAGGGATGCCTAAACAAGAATTTCTAAAAGCCTTTGGTGCCGATATATTTTTCGATGATCAAAAAGGCCATTGTGAAGATGCAGCCCAACATATATCCACCGCACATGTTCCGCATGGTGTGACCAATGAAGCGCCATCAGAGACTGAATAGTTTTAAAATTATCAGAATGTAGTCTGTATGAAGCATGCGTAATACAGGAATAGCAGTGCAGCCACTTTCCCGTATTCTGCATGCTCAATACGGGCTAGACAGAGTTTCGGGTATAATTATTGTTGATTCCTAAATACAACCTAATTATCTTGTGCGGACAGATAATTTAGAATGCTCCAGCGCGGTTCTTTATGGGTAGGGATTTTACCCTGAATCCAATACTTGAATAGTGTATCAATGGTGCCATCTGATTGTTTTAATTTAATCCAGGTGCTAATGAAATGTTCCAGCATTAAATCCTCTCCGCCAATGGCAATGACCAGAGGAGCACCTTGATGCTCTGAAAAAGGTGTGACTACATCGTATTCAGGGTTTATTAAGGTCCAGGCAGATCCACCTTCCGCGGTGGTAAATAAAATTTCATCATGGAACTCTGGATTATTGAAAAAATCAGCGACAGAATCCATTTCTGTTACCTTAACACCAGGTAACAAACTGTTAATTCGATCTGCAAAATTACTATCTTTGCGCACCGCAGCCCGTACGTTTTTTAACTGGTTAATCTGCTGAAAATCGCTGAATTGTTTTTGCTTATAATCGGGAACAACTAAAGCCAGGTGCGTATCCAGGTAGCTGGTGCTGTACAAAATTCGGGTCGAAGCGAGCAATCCTGGATTCGGAGTAATACCCGAAACAGCGATATCAAAATGATCTTCTTCTAGTTGTTGTAGCAGATATCCACTTTCATAAGGTATAAACTCAATGGCTACCTGTAAATCTTCTGCAAGAGACATCATTAGATCTATGTCAAAACCAACTAATTGCCCTGAGGTATTGTAAAAAGAAAAGGGTAAATTTTCTTCGTGGATGCCAATTCTGATAACCTTATTCTGCCTGATTCTATTTATTATGTGTTGACCAGGCTTGAGAGTATAGGCGTTGGAAAAGGAAAGGCTGGAAACAGTATGAGGTATGCGTTGATTTAACAACTGCATTTGTAATATCTGCGGTTGGGCGGGTACTGCGCTATGTTGCTGATGCAGAAAAGTGCGGATAGCCAATCCGACACAAAGGTACAACAAGAAACTGATGAGTCCGTTGCGTATTAATGTAGGCCATTTTATTTTAAATGAGCCGGTCATTAACGCAGTGGTTAATATGGTGAAAGTCATAAGATGCATTGCCCCTGCAACATCGGCGGCACGCCCACAGATAACGCCGACGGTGATAAACAGATTAAATATATCGTCGGGAATATGGTACAGATCTAGTAAAAAAGGAATGCTGGTAATCAGTTTGCCGAAATTTAAAAATAAACCGACGAGCAGCATCTCTGGGTAGTCAAGGAATTCCAGAGGTTTGTCATAAAACCAGGCGGCAAAAGCAACAAAAACAAGGCTGAGCAGTTTACCCATATCAGGAAATGGATAGGCCAGGGGTAGTACTAGATCAGGGATGCGTGCATGTTGAGATTTTGTGGTGACATGCTGGTGAAACAGGCGATTCACTCCGGTAATCAATAAAGGAATAACGACAAAAACACTGCCCACGACAAACACAGTGATTAATGCATTTCTTGATTCACGAAAAATTTGTCGATAACTAAAAGGAGTGCAACTACTAATGAATAAGGGCATAACAGCCACTGTTACTAGTAATACGCTGGCGATTAACATCAACACATAGGCCTGAACCCGGCCAAATTGATCTAAGGTTAATGTCCCGGCTGAGCTTGCTGCGATGCCAAAAATACCGATCGGAGTTAGCATCACTACAAAACTGTTTACGCGCAGCAAAATTTTAGTCACATGATCGCAATATTCCAGCAAGGGTTTTTGTTCTTTGTAGCCTATGCAGGCCGTGCCAAACATCATGCTGAATAACACAACGGCAGGCACCGCATTATCAGTCAGGGACTGGAAAATATTAGCGGGGATAAATAGTTGGAGAAAATTAATTTTTGCAGGGCTGTCGATTAAAAGCGAGCTGAAAAAAGCACCATTATCGGTTCTAGGTAGGGCCATTCCCATTGCCCAGACACTAAATATACCGATTAGCCATAAGCTTAATAGGACTAAAAAACCCTGACGCGTCAGTAGTTTTGCTTCAAAGTAGTTGAGCCGACCTATATTAGCAATCAGGGCGAACATAATATAAGGCAGTACTGTCATTTGTAGCAGCCCGATATATATAGTACCTAGAAGTTGCAACTTTCCAGCCGGTTCACCAATCAATAAACCAAATAATATACCTAAAACCAGGCTGCCAATAATATATTTGGTAGAGCTAAAGTGGTTGAATTGACGGTCTGTCTTTTGAGTTGAGGCTGTCATTACATGGGGTATTAAGGAGTGTAAAAAGTTACCTGATTACGTACAGCTATCAGCGGCAGCAGAATAAAATTTGAAACATCAGTATGTTAAAAACTTCGTCATTCCCGAAGTCCTTTTATCCTAGAAACCTCAGTTGAGCAGGGATTTTGTGGAAAATCTGAGTGCGAAAGACAAGGCACAGCTAGCAGGCAATGGCCGTAGCCCTTGGCAATAGCTGTAGTGTGACTGGCATGATAGTCAGCTAGTTGGTGAAAGTCCAGCCTTTGCCCTGTGAGAAGGGAAGAAGTAGGCGAAAGCAAGGGTGTCCAAAGAAACTCTCCATAGCTACCCAACAGGGAACCACGGTTATAGAGAGCCAATGCGGAATCTGAAGGAAGCTCTAGCCAAATCAATCACCTAAGCGAAAGTGAACCTTTGTAAGGCGGCAATCAGGGGGTAAGGTGTCTGCAACCACCAAAGCCCGACATTCTCACCGTAACGGGTTGTCGTATTGAAGGTAGGTAGATTGAGAAACGGGTGACTATCTTACCCAGTGAGGAGCCGTCGGATTTGGGTCGGAGTAACTGCGACTCTTTAAGCCCTAAGCGCTGCAGCAATGTAGTCGTTATGGACCGAGGGTTTTCAGATGAAGCCATAGTAATCGTAAAGTTCGGTGCCGATGAATTCATGGTGACATGGATGAGGGCAAAACATCGAATCAGCAACAGGGTGTTAGAGGTGAAGGGCGGAACACGTAAGCGGTCACGGCCGTTGATTATAGACTGGTGGTATGACATCTGCCTGAAAGGAGCAACTCACTATTCACAACGTATACTGTGAACGAATGGATTGTGCGAGATGCATGAAAGACCACTGCAAACGAAAGAGTAAAATGAACCAAAGAGACCTATTTGAAGAGGAACCAAGACTTTTCGAAAACCTATGCTCAACATTGTACTTGACTATAGGATTTGAACAGGTAAAGAAGAACAAAGGCAAGCCTGGAATAGACGGGATAAGCATAGTGGACTTTGAAGCCAGTTTAGACGAAGAGCTAAGCCAGCTGCAACAGGAACTGACAGACTGGACTTACAAACCCTCGCCCGTACGTCGAGTAGAAATACCTAAGCCGCAAGGCCAGGGAGTACGACTACTTGGCATACCGACGGTACGAGATCGAGTGGTACAAGCAACCATGAAAATACTACTAGACCCTATTTTTGAGCGGAATTTTTCACAGCATAGTTACGGCTTTATCTCAGGACGAAGTCAGCACCAAGCCGTGCAAATGGCTCAACATATAATAAAAAGTGGTAAGCCCTATGTGGTAGATATTGATTTATCGAAGTTTTTCGATCGAATCCACCACGACCGGTTAATAGCCCGAATGGGAGAGAAAGTATCGGATAAACGGATACTTCGTCTCGTAGGGATCATGTTGCGAAGCGGTGTCATGATAAAGGGTGTCGTTACCTCAAGCGAAGAAGGGGCGGTACAAGGAAGTCCACTAAGCCCTTTACTGAGCAACATAGTTCTGGATGAACTGGATCAGGAATTGGAAAAACGCGGACTTGAGTTTTGTCGATTCGCAGACGACTGTAACATCTTTGTCAAATCGCAAAAAGCGGCAGATAGAGTCATGGAAAAAGTCAGCCAATTTATCGAAAAGAAGCTAAAACTGAAAGTGAATCGGGATAAAAGCCAAGTGGCCAAATCCGAGAAGGTCAAGTTTTTGGGATTTACCGTGGTAGACGGGACGATTGCGATTGCGCATAAAGCCCTGCAATCCGCCATGGATAAAGTCAAAGAACTGACCCCAAGAGGCACTCATCAGACTCTGGAAACAACACTAGACGAGATCAATCAATGGTACGTGGGTTGGTCAAACTACTACAGTTTGACCTATTACCCCGCGCAACTAAAGAAAATTGAAGCGCATATAAGGCGACGATTACGATCAAGGATAGTGGATCAACAAAAGAGGAAAAAGCACCTGTATCGAAAACTGATCAAACGAGGAGTACCGCGAAAACAAGCAGGGAATGCCGTATTCTCAAACAACAAACGGTGGGTGTTATCAAATGCGCGAGCAGTGACGAAAGCCTATCCGAATAGTTGGTTTATAAAAGAGAAAGGGCAGGAAATACGATCTGACCGAAGGGTGAAGCATTGGTTTGAGGTTTCTCAATGGATAAGTCTTGCGTGAGGAGCCGTGTACGGACCCGTACGCACGGTGCTGTGGGCAGACGGAGGCTGCGGCCTCCTCTGACCCGATACGCAGTATTTCGCGCTCAGATTTATTCACAAAACCGTGAAGCGGAGTCTGTTCACCCGGCAGGTGATAAGTTGTTACGGTCATTATAATTTACATTCAAATGCTTAGAGTGTTTTTTAGCGTTCAACTGCGGTTTTTAGGTTTATCGGGAATCTATGCTTATCCGACTAGATTCCTGCTTAAAGCATGCAGGAATGACGAAGTATAACTGGCTAGGTGCTGAATACAGACTCGTATATGCGATATTGTGCGAGGGATTGACGTGAGTAGCTCCCTTTCCCGATTAGCCTTTTCTTGATTGTTCAATAGTGCTTAAAATATTTTGCGTAGTTGCTTTTGTGTTTATCCCTGGCACATCAAAAGGTGACTTTGACGGTTCTTTCTTTGCTACAAGAGAAAATATAGAACCATCTTTCCTACGAATTTCGACCTTTTCAGTTTGGGCAAGAACTAATAATTTAGAAAGGTTTTGACGTGCCTCAGAATAGGTAAATACTTGCATTTCAATTACTCCAAAACTTCAATACTAAGATTAATGGCAACTTGTTTCATTCGTTTATCTAACGTGAATAATGGATATGATAGTGATTTTGCGCACTGCAAAAAGTAAGCATCATATGCATAGATATTGAATTCTAGTGCTAGCTCTAGTGCTTTAACAATATCGATTGAAACTAATCGCACAGGAATTTTACTTGCTACTTGAAATGTAGAAAATGCTTCACCATGAGTGAGTTGTTTTCGTTTAATCATTGCAGAAAGTGCATTACCAATTTCATAGGGTAATATTTCTGGAGCTACTGCGTTCTTATTCGAGGTATGCTGAATAATTCTTGTTTTCTCTGGTTGATTAAGAGCCACTGCTAAAAATAGATTTGTATCTGTTACAAGGTTCATAACTGACAATTGTACAATAGTTATGTTTTTTTACAATAGGTTAACAAATCAGAACTAAACCTGGGGGCGTCTTTCTATGCCACAGTGTTGATTATCTGATTAAATTTTAATGTTTCATGGAGGAATCCTATTTTTCCATAAGTTATGAATTGTCGCTGAAGCCTAGTTTTCAAATTTAAATAAATGAATTCTATAAATTAACAAATCAATGGTTACGAAACAAATTTAGGGCAAAGTTTTTTAACTGGACACTAGTATACTGGCGTATGATTTTCTTACTAATAATAACAATAGGAAACAATATAGATGATCAAAGAAAACTTTATCAAGATTTTAACTACCTGCATATTGCTTTTAACTTTTTCTGGTTGTGCGCATTTTCAAGCAACCGCTTCTAGCAATGGTTCCACTCCTCTTGTGGAGGCTGTGCTAACACAAGAACAGCGTGATAGCCTAACTCCGGATGATATCCTCAACTCCTTAAAGCAAGGAAATCAGCGTTTCATGGATGGAACCCTGACTATCAGAGATCATTCCAAGCAGGTACGAGATGGAGCAACGGGCCAATATCCTAAAGCTATAGTACTGTCCTGCATTGATTCAAGACTGCCAGTTGAAGATGTGTTCGACCGTGGGATTGGCGATTTATTTGTAGCGCGTGTGGCAGGAAATTTTGAAAATACAGATATTCTCGGCAGCATGGAGTTCGCTTGCAAGGTTTCTGGAGCAAAACTCATCCTGGTTTTAGGCCATGAATATTGTGGTGCAATTCAAGGCGCGATAGATAATGTCGAATTAGGTAATATTACCGCCATGCTTAAGAATATCCAGCCAGCTATAAAGCAAGTTGATGGCACTGGTTTTGCAGGTAATAAAACCAGCGAGAATGAAGCGTATGTGCATGAGGTTGCAGAACAAAATGTCTGGGGAACTATGGATAATATCCGCAAATATAGCCCGATTCTAAAGGCTATGGAAGACAATAAAGAGATTAAAATTGTGGGCGGTATGTATGATATGAATACTGGCCAGGTTACTTTTATGGAGTAAAGTGACTGGGTATCATTATTTAGATAACCTGAGGTATCCAATCAATAGAGGTTTGCAGTATTGTTGATTGTATACCTGAATGATAAACTGACAAACCTTCGGGGCCAGGTCTCTCTACCACAATACTAATTATCTTTTAATCTGCTCTAAGCTCTTTTCAAACTTTATTTTAATAACGGATAAATAAGCTTCCAGAAATCAAGTGATTCATGAGATCATCCTGGCTTTGGAGAGAGACGAACTGATTGAGGTAGCCGAGTTCAAAACGATAGTGTTTTTTTGAATCAATGAACACTCCGAAGCCTGCAAATACTCTATTTTGCCCGAAGCCACTGTTAGCTCCCCAGTCGGTGTCATTAAAATTAACGAAGACTTCGTCCCATAATGAAAGATAAACGCGTTCAGTGAATAAGGGATGGGTATATTTTAAAAATTGCCTAAATCGCCAGCCAGTATCATCGCCGGTATTCAGAAAACGTTGTTCCAAACGAGTGCGTGTCGCAATATTCCCCCAAGAGTATGGCTTATTCCAGCTTAATTGTTGCCAAATCCGATGTTCATCTGTGTGGTCTTTGTCTTCCGGTTGAGTTCTTACCCAGGCATATCCTAGCCAAACGCTGACTTGATCAGATAACTTGTAACCCACACCGGGGCGAATAATGCTCTGCCCAAGGTTATTGGTATTATCAAACCAGCGCGCCTGGCCTTCCATCCACCATTGCCATTTGCTCGATTCCGCATCCGCATGTGTAAAACTACCCTGGCCTTGAATTGCTCCCCAAACGCCAAAGTTATCCACAGTCTCAGCCATGATATTTGAAAAAGGCTGCATTGCTAAGGGAGATGGAAAGAAATAATCATCCAGAACAACCAGGAGAAATGGTCAAAAACCATTTCTCCAACGATGGCATTCGGTCAACAAACTGATAATACGTCTTCATTGCTTTTTTACCTACCTTTACTCCTGTTTCATATATTTTTTCTGTTAATTTAACAATAGGTGCTTTGCCATTGTAGGTCATACTTTTGGCAAATTTTAAAGTTGTTTCAACTGTATCCATTATGTCGCCACTAATATGATTTTCATAGGCTCCCCATACTCGTTCAATTGGGTTATATTTACTATGATAAGGAGGGTAGTAGGCCAGTTTTATCTTTATGTTGCTTTTTTCAGCAAACTCCACAAGCCTTTTTATAAACTGAGTTCTGGAGCTACTGTTCTCCATACCATTGTCAGCGTTAATTGTCAGAATATCTACTCCATATTTTTCTTGAATTTCTGGCCAAATTTCTTCCAATCGGTCAACGATGAAATCACTGCTGGCATAGCCTGCTGTAAAGAAAAGGAAAAAATCATCATGTTCAGGCAGATAAAAACCAAAAGGAGTTAACTTTTCCTTAACATCTAAATCATGATCCTCTGCTTTTGTTAAAACCCGATTTCGTCCTCCCCGTGAAAAATTTCCTATATTCATTCTTGCTTTGGCATCAATTGATATACGAATCTCTTTTGGGTTGATATCTGCCATTCCATTGACTGAATGAACTTGTTCAAAAATTGCATCCGTTTCCTTGATTTTCTTATGAGGCTTTGTTTTTTGTACCTTTTTTGGATGGTAACTCAGGTCATTTAATTTTGTATTGATAGTTTTTGAGCAAGGTAATGTTTTTTCATCGTAATAATCAATCTCCAGTAAACGTTTTCTAACTTCTTTAGCCGTTAGCCGGGTATATAATCGACAGGAATTAAAAGAGGGATCCGTTTGACACTCCGGTTCAGCAATTTTTTTTATGTCATCAAGTAGATGAGGAAAATGCTCTTCACTTTTATTACGCCCTCTCGCTGAAAAATTATCTTCTATGGGCTGAGTTTCAAGTTCATATTGTCCTTTTCGGATAGTGCCTCTATTCCATCCTAGTTTTTCTTCAGCAATACTTGCACCACCTGAGCCTAGTAGCTCCACCGTTTCAGCCATGAATATACGACGTACCGAGCCTTTTAAACGATGGGCTGTATTTATAATCCAACCTATAATGCTATCTGTTAATATCAACAAGCTTATCTGCCTAGTGTGAGAATAAATTCAGAATTCATTATTATAAATTATTGAGACACAAGCTTACTTCGTTTGGATGATTATTTCTTTCCATCTCCCTAATGCCCAGACTAACGGGGTTATTAGTTTGACAAGGTGATTATTCATACATAAATTCATTTAGTGTAAGTATATGTGAATACTTCAGTAAAAAGCTAACTCTTTCAAGGCCAGCTTCAGTCTCTGATAAGATCTGAATAGAATAGTTTTGATATTCATTATTCATGCTTTGATTGGAATTCTTCCTGTAGGTTCGCGATTGAGTGAATCCGAAAAGGGCTCGCTTGTTTGACGGTGCCCAAGCACACTCATTTTTGAAATTTCAGTAAAAGTCATTTCACTTCGTCTGTCGCTACAGGATATATTTTAATGCGTCACATAAAGACTTGAATAACCCTCTGTTATTTCAGTGTTAACCGTTAACAATTTAATCTCTATTCAAAGCTTGTTTAGGTGATCTCATATAGAGCTCATTGCTGTATGCCCTTTGTTTAGCTAGATCGTAGCGAGCTGTCTAGTCACCTGCTGAAAAATATTTTTTAGACAAGGCTAATCCACAGAGCCCACCCCAAATAAATAAATAAGAATTAAAAAATATGCTCAAGAGAGTTGTGTCTGTTACTCCTCTTAACAGGTCATAAATTTCATCCCAAAGGAGTACGCCAATAAAAAGACCAGCAAACCATCGAAATTTAGATTCTGTCTTAAAATAAAATAACCCAACCAGAGATACAAGCGCTGAAAAAAAATGATAAAAATTATTCATTATTGCTTCTACGGTAAAAGAGTCTAATTTAACCGCGTGATCCGCGAAATAGTATATAAACAACCCGATACAAAAGGCCAACCAGAATAAACGCATACTTATACTCCTACCACTCAGGCTATCAGCCCTTCTTGAAAAAAATAAGGAAGGGGTATTTTATCAAAAAATTCATTTAACTGTTATTGTTGTATATCGTAAGGCGAATGATTTTATTATTATCGAACATGAAAATAAAAAGGCGACTGGGTTGATGTACCGTTGTTTTCAGGTTTGTTTTAGGGTTGGGTGTAAATTACATTCTTTTTCACTTATTTAGAAGGATCAACGGGAAAAAAACAACGCCTTGTAGGCGGAACCTGGCCGTCTAATATCTTTGTCAGTATCGTTCCGCTTCCAGTAACCGCACCAACAGCTAACCGTGTACCCGTAGAGACATTAGCCCCGCCGGTACCACTCCCTTGAACTCCGCAATACTGCTCGAAAAAGTCACGATCACATTCAGCCGGACCAATAAATTGAAAACCAATTTGGGGCGAAGCAGCGATGGGACAGGAGCAGACGACCTCATCTTCATCTATTGAGCCCAGAAAGGGCCAATTTGTACCTGCCGAGCTTTTGGAACAAAGACCGCCATTACACTGTGCCGACAAATTACCTGAGCCTGGACAAGTATAGATCGCTAAAGCGTCAGATCCATTATATGCCTGCTGCAACTGTGGTGGTGCAGAGAAGGTGCTCACCAGGAAATCCCCTGCGTCAGATACTTCCATCAGAGCACAGACATCTCCAGCAATTGGCCCAGGATCTGGGGGCTTGTTGTTGGTGTAGAAAAAAGGCAAAGAAATGCTTTTTCCACCCTTCTGAACACACTTGCAATAAGCTACATTATCGATGGTAAAGCACTGTGCTGATGCGCAAAGCGCGTATGCCTGAAGTTGGTTAGATGTAGAATCAGGGCAGATTTTGAACACTGTGGGGCGACCATTCCAGATCTCCAGCCCTAAACTTTGCGCCTCTTCCCTCTCCGATGCCGTTAACATTTGCTCTGCCAGGATTACCGGCGAACTTAAACTTATAAGGCATACAAGAACGAAACTTACCTTACTCAATATCGAATAAAAACGTATCATCACAAACGCCCTCTTAATAAAAGAAACATGTAAAAGCAATCATTTTAGTAACTACTCAGCCTGTATAAATAGACAAATAAAATATCTATTCATCACATTTGGAGCGCAGGCTTTAGCCTTCATTTTTCTCGTTATCTATGCAGGCTAAAGCCTGCGGCCCACTAAATAAATACGCTGAGTAGTTACTCAATTTATACTTAAAAGTACCTGATTACCCATAGGTCTCAACTATACTTCGTCATTCCTGCATGCTTCTAGCAGGAATCTAGTGGGTTAAGCATAGATTCCCGATAAAAAACTTCGGGAATGACGAGTTTGTTAACATGCTGATTATTCATGTTTTATTTTACTATGGCTGAGAGTCATACGTAATCAGGTAAAAATATAGGGCCAGTCTCGAAGGAATGGCAATGACTATAAATAAACTTATCCCGTGTTACGCAAACCAGCCGCAATGGCATTGATACTGTTTAGAAGTTCAGGTAACCAGAGCGTTTTTTCCTCTTCGGAGATCTGCTCTGACTTGTAGCGCCTTAAGAGAGCAATTTGTATATTATTCAATGGCACTAGATAGGGATTTCGGCGGCTTAGTGACAGTGCAATACTGGGTGTGTCTGCCATCAAGGTTGGGTTACCACTAATTTCAAGAATGCGCTGTTCAGAACGTTGGTATTCGTCAGCAATCAGGGTATAAACCGTTTGTGCAACGTCCTGGTTCTGTCCAAGTAGGCTGTACTGCGCACCGATATCGAGATCAGTTTTGAATAGCGCCATCTGGATATTGCTGACCAATGCTCTAAAGAAGGGCCAGTTCTGATACATTTCTTTGAGTTGTGCATCACCGTGTTGTTGAGTCCAGTTATCTAAAGCATACCCCGTTCCTTGCCAGGCAGGGAAGGTTAGCCGCGCCTGAGCCCAGCCAAAAACCCATGGAATGGCGCGGATGGATGATTTTGATAAATTTCCCTTTTTACGGTGTGACGGGCGAGAGCCGATGTTTAATAATCCAATCTCAGTCACCGGTGTTGCTTCGTAAAAGAAGTTAAAGAATCCGTCGGTATCATCGGTCAGTTTTCTAAAACAGGCTTCGCCATCTTGCGCCAGTTTTTGCATGACCTCAAGGTGCTCTGGATTATCCTTCGTTTGACTTCGCACAATCCCGGTACTGGCTTTCATTAGGCCCGTTACTCCCAGTGAAAGTTCATACATTGCCGTTTCAGCATTACTATACTTGTAAGACAGTACTTCACCCTGTTCAGTGAATTTAATAGAACCACGCACAGTCCCTGTAGGTTGTGACAGGATGGCAAAGTGAGTAGGTCCGCCACCACGGCCTACGGTTCCACCACGCCCGTGAAATAGACGGCAATCGATATGATGCTCATCGGCTAGCGCCATGATTCTCTGCTGTGCCTGGTAGAGCCCCCATGCAGAAGATAGATTACCGCCATCTTTAGCTGAATCAGAATAGCCGAGCATGATTTCTTGCTGGTTGCCCGATGCTTCAAGCATCGCTTTGTAGGTGTCGTTTTCAAACAAAGCCTGGGTGACCGGCACAATGTGTTCTAAATCGACGATGGTTTCAAAGAGTGGTGCAATTTGAATATCGCAATAGGGTTTTCCCGCGTTATATCCAGCCAAGCCTACCTGATGCGCTAAAAAAAGCACTTCCATAATGTGGCTAGCTTCATGGGTCATTGAAATAACGTAGTTATTAAAGGCTTTTTCACTGATCTCTTTACGCATTTCACGAAACACATTAAACACGGCCAAAACTTCTTTGGTCATATCATCAAGAGCGAGGTGTTGAATATCGATAATGGTTGCAGAGGCAACATGCTGGGCAAGAATCTTCAGTTTTTCTGTTTCGCTCAGGCTTTTGTAATCTACACCTAGATGCGAAAATAAGTCAGCGACTGCTTCGGTGTGTACTGTCGATTCTTGACGAATATCTAAACGCATCAAATAGAAGCCAAAGGTCTTAACGAGGCGAATCAAATCTTGTAAACCTGCATTGGCTACTTTTTCATCGCCATGACTGCATAAGGACTTATGGATTAATTCAAGGTCGGCTAGGAAGTCAGACTCACCGAGGTAGGCAAGGGGGCTTTTATCTATAGGCTCGTCATTGATTCGTGTTTCAAGATATTCGATATTTTTTTGTAGTTTACCGTGCATCAGAGCTAACAGGCGGCGGTATGGCTCATCTTGGTATCGCTCGGGGCGTAGTTTGAAAACAGCGGCAATTAAATCATCGTCTGCACTCGCAGAGCGTTCAATGACGGCTTGTGAAACAGGACTGATAAAGCGCGAGTGCGTGAGTTTGGAGCCCAAGTCAAGAACCCGTTGCTGATATTCATAGAGAACTGCGCGAGACTGCAATAATAGGGCTTGAACTGTGGTGTTATGCGTTACAAAGGGATTGCCGTCTCTATCTCCACCTATCCATGAACCAAAGGTCAGGAAGTTGGGTGTTGTAATATCATCGTCAGGATAGTGTTTAGCAATGGCACGTTCCATGTACCGATAAACCTCCGGGACAGCATCAAATAACGACTGACGAAAGTAGTAAATGCCGTTACGAATTTCATCTTCCACCGTTGGCTTGTGACGACGCACTTCATCGGTCTGCCAAAGTACTTGAATTTGCAGCTCTAGTTTTTGATAAATTGAATCTTTTACATATTGATTATCATAAGTGTCTGCTTCATTCAGGGCACCGATATTGAGGAAAATTCTTCTTAAATTATCCATCACTGCACGTCGTTTTGATTCCGTTGGGTGGGCCGTGAAGACAGGAATATAGTGCAATTTATTTAATAGCGTCTGCACCTGTTCAGCATCCAGGCCTTGTGCCTTGAATTCACCCAGGGTGTTGAGCACAGAACCTGTCCAGAATGGCCCTTCTGACTTAAGCTGGCTTTGTCTTTCGTGATACTGATGCTCTTCTTCTGCCAGATTGACTAGACTAAAATATAAGTTGAACGCGCGAATAATGGGTGCAAGTTCTTGTGCCGACTGAGATTCGATAAACTCGCTTAGTTCAGCATGTAATGCTGGGTTTTCTTCTTGCTGCAGTTGCAAGTAACCCGTACGCAGCTTTTCAACAGCATCATAAGCGGGCTTGCCAACTTGTGATTTAATCACTTTACCAAGAATATTGCCGAGTAATTTAATGCGTGCTCTGAGTTGCTTATCTCGAATTTCGGTATCAGCAGCGATGCTGTTTTGAATAGCGCTTATGACAGTGTCAGCCTCAGTATAAGATTGATTATTCTTAGATGGCAAAGTCGCGTTTTCTGTATTCATGTTTTTCCTGTATGACCGGCATGTGTGCCGATAGGTTGTATTAAAATTACTGTTTTAACTTTACTATTTTGAGCGTTATTTAGCTTTGCCTGACATTTTTGTTGCGGGTTCTAGACTCCCATAACCATTGAGATTAATAACCTGTAACTGAATATCCTTGCTTTTAGCTTCCGCTTTAAAATTGGTGATGATCTCGTAAACATCGTAATCTATATATCTTGAATTTGTGGCATCAATAATGACTTTGGAGTGGCCAGGTATATTATCCAGAGTTCGTAAAATATTCGCTTTGTTCAAAAAAGAAACTTGTTCCGAAAGTCGGATGATAATAGTTTTATCTTCATGTTCCTCATGATAATACCCCGAGACCTTATAATTTTCCAGCAGTACACACAGTAGCGCTATGACCAGTCCAATACCAATGCCGAGCAATAAGTTAGTGAGCACCAGGCCAAGAATGGTCGCAACAAAAGGAATAAAATGGTACATGCCTGTCTTATACATTTTAATAAATAGTGCCGGCTTCGCTAACTTGTAACCGACCACAAACAGAATGGCTGCCAGGCAGGCCAGTGGAATCAGGTTGAGTAATGCAGGGATCAGTATAACTGTGATAAGTAGCAATAGGCCGTGAACAAATGCAGCAGCTTTTGTTTTGGCACCGGCCTGAATATTAGCAGAACTGCGCACAATCACTTGGGTGATAGGTAGGCCACCAATAAGCCCTGATGCGCTATTAGCCAATCCCTGAGCAATGAGTTCGCGTTTGTTTGGTGTCACTCTTTTGTTGACGTCTAGTTTATCGGCAGCTTCGACGCAGAGTAAGGTTTCCAGGCTGGCAACAATTGCCAGGGTTAACGCGGTCAAATAAACCTGTGGATTGTTAAGCTGGGAAAAATCGGGAAAGGTAAATTGATTCAATAGATCAGCACTGTTTTGAGCAACGGGGATGCTCACAAAGTGTTGTGTTGCCAGCGTCATCTCGGGATAATATATGCGCAGCAACTGACTGATCAGTATGCCAGAAAGTACTGCAATTAATGATCCGGGTAACACCTTGAAAATCCGGTGTTTATGCATCACCGGTAAATCCCACAAAATCAGAATCAGCAGTGATACTAGCGCAATAATTACCGAGCCAGGCGTAATAAAATTTAGTATATGTGCCAACTCGGTGAATGTATTGTAGCCATCGACCTGAAAAAAAGACAGGTCTCCCTCGTAGTCTCGGTCATAACCCAGGGCATGCGGGATTTGCTTGATAAAGATGATAATGCCGATGCCTGCTAACATGCCGCTAATCACTGAGGATGGAAAAAAATAGCCGATAATGCCTGCCTTGGCAACTCCCAGGGCCGTCTGAAAGATACCTGCAACCACAAGGGCTAATAGAAACGTCTCGAAGCCTAATTCTTGTATAGCAGTCAGTACGATGACTGCTAGACCAGCGGCAGGGCCGCTGACCCCTAGAGCAGAATGGCTAATTAAGGGAACCATAAGGCCGCCTATAATACCGGCTATTAAGCCCGAAAACAGTGGCGCTCCTGAAGCCAGAGCTATTCCTAGGCATAGCGGTACGGCAACAAGAAATACTGCTATCCCTGCAGGAATATCATGTTTAAGATTCGACAAAACACCGAAATTTGTATTGTATGGCTTAGTTGTTTTCATTATTTAATTCTTAATTCTTGTTGCCTGGAAAGTGATCGACAAAAAATACCTTTCACTACTGCTATTAGTATCATAAATCATTTATCTTTTCGTATCGAAAAATAGGGTTAATCTTATGCGCTGAAGTTAGTTTGATCAAAGGATTAATCAGGCCATCTTCCAGGCCATATACCCAACCATGTATAGTAGGTAATTTATATTCAGCCCAGGACTCTTGAATAATAGAGGTATGCGATAAAGCATTCACTTGTTCGATAATGTTTAATTCGACCAGCTTATTAACCCGCTGCTTTTCGTCGCTTAAAGAGTCTATCTCATCTTGATGTAGACGGTAAGTATTTTTAATATGCATTAGCCATTTATTGGTAATCACCAGATCCGAGCGCTGCTTATTTAAAGCAGCAATAATGCCTCCACAGTTATAATGACCGCAAACAATAATATGTTTCACTTGCAACACGTTGACCGCATACTGCAGGACGCTGAGACAGTTAAAGTCAGTAGGGATAACCTGATTGGCAATATTTCGATGAATAAAAATTTCACCGGGTTCTGCATTAACAATAATTTCACCAGGAACGCGACTGTCCGAACAGCCGATCCATAAAAATTCGGGTTTTTGTTCTTTTGATAAATTTTCAAAAAACTGCGGATCTTGAACTTTTTTGTGAGTAGACCATTGTTTATTTTGCTCTAATAATTTTTCAAATGATTGCATAATGTTTATCTGGTAGTTTAAAGAGGAAGTAGCATTCCGGTTTCAATGTAATTATAGGTAGGCAACCTTTCAATAACCTTTCAATAACCTTTCAACCCTGTATAGAATGAAAATTTTATTAATAGAAGATGATGCAGTACTCAGTGATGGCTTAATGCATATTTTGCAACAGAGTGGTTATACCGTTAGTGCAACTGCGTCGGGGAGCTATGCTCTGCAATTAATACATGCACAAGGATTTGACCTGATCGTGCTGGATTTAGGTTTGCCGGATATGGATGGACTCGACGTACTGCGCAGTATTCGTAAGCAGAAAATAGCATTACCCATTCTCATACTAACAGCACGTGATGGGGTTACTGACCGGATTGAAGGAATCAGCTTAGGAGCGGATGATTATTTAACTAAACCCTTTGATCTGGGTGAGCTGGAAGCAAGGATTCATGCGCTGATACGCCGTTGTTATGGTGGCTTCACTCATCGTATTGAGGTCGGACGACTTATATTAGACACGCAGACCCATCAGATCCTGGCCGATGGACGACTATTTACCTTATCGACACGTGAGGCAACCTTACTTGAAATTCTAATCCTGCAAGCGGGTAAAGTGGTGAGCAAAGACCGGATTGCTCAACGCCTGGCATCGACCCATGAAGCACTGGCGGATAATGCGATTGAAGTCTATATCCATCGTTTGCGCAAAAGCCTGGAACCCTATCAATCCGTTATCCGTACTATACGTGGTTTGGGTTATTTACTGGAGGTAAGTTCAGATGGTGAGTAAAAGCCTGGAACCCTATCAATCTGTTATCCGTACCATACGTGGTTCGGGCTATTTACTGGAGGTAAGTTCAGATGGTCAGTAAA
Organism: Methyloprofundus sp.; assembly: GCF_965251085.1. NCBI lineage: Bacteria > Pseudomonadati > Pseudomonadota > Gammaproteobacteria > Methylococcales > Methylococcaceae > Methyloprofundus > Methyloprofundus sp. The sequence goes on from NZ_OZ252594.1 coordinate 971,119, forward strand.
AGCCTAAAAAATACTATTATTATCCGCTTGCTGGTGCCGGTGTTTTGCTTTTTGCTGATTGAAACAGCTTTGTCCTATTGGGTCACCTTACATTATGTCGATAAAACCTATGACCGCTGGTTACTGAATTCAGCCCACTCTCTGGAGCAGGAAATAAAAATCAGGGATCAGCGAATTTCTGTTGATTTATCGGCCAATGCACTTGAGGTTTTTAGCTGGGATGACCTGGATAAAACCTATTTTAAAATTGTCGCTGAAAAGCAGGGTGAATTAGCGGGTGATCATGCACTACCTGGGCTAGAGTTAGAAAACATTGATGGGCTAGTGCCCGTGTTTTTTAATGCGCTGATTGATGATGAGCCGATTCGAGTGGTAGCGGTACGCGTAAAAAATCAAGCTATGCCCGAAAAAGTGACTATTTATGTTGCAGAAACCCTGAATAAACGCCACGATATGATGCTTGATATTTTACTGGCCGACTTGATCCCGCAGTTACTCTTTACCATATTTATTTCTCTGTATTTACTTAAAAACATTAAATTAATCGTGTCCCCGTTTCATAAGCTAGCTAAACAAATTGCTTACCGCTCACCGCTTGATTTAAGTCCAATGGCCGATACCTATGCTTTTAGTGAGGTAAGAATTTTAACGCATACCATTAACCAACTATTTTCACGTCTGGCAACGGCGATAGCATCACAGCAACGATTTATTGCCAATGCAGCACATCAATTACGCACACCTTTAGCGGGCTTGAAATTGCAGGCGGAAGTAGCACAGCGTGAAAATAATCTCGAAGCTATGCAAGCATCTCTGCAACAAATACAAAATAGTACGGACCGGGTTGCGCATATGATTACCCAGTTACTTGCCTTGGCACGTTCCGAGCCGATTGAAGGGCGCGAAAAGATGAAGCAGATTGATTTTGGCAGTTTAGTACGTGATGTTTGTATGGAGTGGGTGCCGCGGTCATTGTTAAAACAAATTGATCTAAGTTTTGAAGGTTCGAATCAACCGGTATGGGTCAAGGGAGATGCGGTGTTACTGCGAGAGTTATTGGCTAATTTAATCGACAACGCTATTTCCTATGGGCGTATAGGTGGCAATGTTGTTGTCAGCTTGAGCACTGATAAACCGCTTTGTTTAAGTGTTGAAGATGATGGTTATGGTATTCCCCTAGAGGAGCAGGGTCGAGTTTTTGAGCGTTTTTATCGTATGCAGGGTAGCCCCGGCGATGGATGTGGTCTGGGTTTGGCTATTGTTAAAGAAATAGTGGAATTGCACCAGGCAAGCATTCAAATCAGTAACCGTTTAGAGGGGCAGGGTACTGTGATTAGCCTGATATTCTAGAGGCTTTAAATTAAAAGCATCAGGCAGCTCGTGCCAAAGCTATAAGCACTAAGCCATTTTATTTTGTGGCTTAATGACATCGCTTGCCAACAGGATTTTTCTCGCTTTACATGCCTTAACCAGACGGACCGAAGATATTGTTTAAAACGAATAGTCAAGTCAGGGGTAGCAAGAATTAACCGATAAACCAGGTACAGAGCGATAATAATTGCGGCATTGACTACGATCGTTTCGCTTTGTTGTTGATCAAAGTGAAACCAGTGCTCCAGAGAAATTAATAGTGAATATTCAATTGCCTGGATAAATAAATGTAACAGATGAATAACAAAATCTATAAGTCCCAGAAACCAGTCCACTAATGTGTCAAACATCAATATAACAAAAAATAAAACAGCAAACCTTTTACCTACTCTTTGTAGCATTTGCTTGTCTGATTCATTATTTTTGTCATAGCGCTTAGCAAACAGAGTTTTTTCCATAAAGCCCTGCAATCGGCGTAACAGTATATTGTTATTCAAAGGAATCCTTTTTTTTAAATATCAATTAATAAGTAGGTGGGTATAAATGCCGGCAGCATAGCCTAATGCTATAGCAGGCATCCATTTTAAATGGCTGGAAAACGTATAAAAACCTTTTGCCTGCCCCATCAATGCCACGCCTGCAGCTGACTATCGATAATAAACTGCCGCCTGTTCCAGCAGTCAGAGTCACTAAAAGCCATTGTGTGTCTGACATCTCAGGGTTCATCGATAGCACCGCGAACATCACCGGAATATTGTCAATGACAGCGGATATGATGCCGACTAATATATTAGCAGTCGTCATGCTCATCTCGCCATACATGAAGTCAGAAGCCAGCGATAAATAGCCCATAAAGCCTAGCCCACCCACTGACATAATAATACCATAAAAGAAAAATAGTGTATCCCACTCGGATTTAGCAATGTGACTGAATACATCGAACGCACTGCCTGATCCTTCAGATCCTGGAACGACATCAAATGAAAGTTTTTCTTGTCTAAACTTAGTGCGCAGATAATGCCCCAGCATTTTTAGATAGCCTAGTCCCATTAACATACCAATAGCTGGCGGTAGGTGTAGAACTTGATGAAATAGTATGGAAGTGACAATGGTCGCTAAAAATAATAGAACAATCATTAACCCGCCAGGCTTGATCTCTGCATTTACTTCATTTGGTAATGTTGGTTGCCCGACAGGCACGTAATAATACATGATAGTGGCTGGCACCACAAAGTTAACAACAGATGGAATAAACAGTTTAAAAAAAGTTCCGAAATCTAAAATATCTTTTTGCCAGACCATTAAGGTAGTGATATCACCAAAGGGACTGAATGCACCCCCAGCATTTGCGGCAACCACAATATTGACACAGGCAATAGTGATAAATTCTGGTTTGTTTGCACCTATTGTCAAAATTACGGTACACATAATCAAGGCAGTTGTCAGATTATCAGCCACTGGCGAAATGAAAAACGCAAGTGCACCTGTAATCCAGAAAATCTGGCGGTAACTAAAATGCTTCGAGACCAGTTTATAATGCAGCGCATTAAACACCCCGCGCTCTATCATTGCACTGATATAGGTCATCGCGACTAATAGGAAAAAGAATAGCTCAGTGTATTCAAGAAAATTGTGTTCCAGTGCCTGACTAGCCATTTCACTAAGGCCATGTGTTTTGTAGACCCAGGCTATAATAGCCCAGATAATCCCGGCGGCTACTAAAACCGGCTTAGATTTTTGTAAGTGCAGTTTTTCTTCAAATATTACCAGAGTATAAGCAAACAAAAACACAAATAAAACGAGATATCCGGATAAATGTGTGGTCAGATTCAGTGGTTCAGAACTCATTTCGGCACTCCTTACCGATACCGGGAAAAAAAACAATAGTGTAGTGAGCTTGGTTATAAACATTTTGCACTTTTTCTTTAATATCTGGTTTTTTTGTTTGCATATTCGTACTTCGAATACAAAGGTTCATTATCCTAGAGAAATCAGTTGAGCGCGAATTTATAGTGCAAGATATTGTTTTCACAGTGCTTTCAAAAAACCTTAGATTCACCCGTAGGTTAATAGGGCATTTTTTGGAAGTGTTGTGGAATCAAGAGCTTGTGCTAGAAAACGTGAGCAACTGATTTTTCTAGGATTATAGATTGAGATATTGTATTTCTTTACCACCCCTTGTATATAGATTTATTTTAAGTGAATGAAATATACTTCGCGCGGTCACGACTGCGGATTTCTAACGGCTGATTTTTTGCCGTTAGCTACGTTCGCCGGCTTTAATATTGGTGATAGTTCGCATGTTTGCGCCAGCTCCTGGAATACCGCCAATAAGTGCAGAAAGCATGTTTCCTATGCCTTGTCCTATCAGTTCATCGTTACTATCGTGCCTGTTTTTTGTTTTGTTATCGGCAACAGCAGAGGTTAATAAGGATTCAATTGCACCGACAATAGCTAAGGTTAAAGCCGATAAAACGATGGTCGATAGATCTAGCGACTTGTTTAAAGTCATATTGCCCATTTGTGGTTCAGAAAAACCACCTGGAATATTACCTATAACGCTTACATCCAGCCCCAGTATTGTCGCTACAGGAGTTAATATTATAAGTGCCACAAATGATCCGGGTATGCTGTGGGAGGTTTTGGGCAATAAATAGATGATTGCAATAGTGGCTATAGCAAGCCCCATTGCTGTGTAATTAATCTGATTCAGCATGCCTGGAGCTTCAATAAAAATATCCAGAACATTTTTCGGTGATGGGTAACCCAAAATGGGAAAAATTTGCAAGATGATTAGCAGTAGACCAATACCGCTCATAAAGCCAGTAACGACTGGGTAAGGAATGTAGCGAAAGTATGCTCCCACTTTAAATAGCCCCAAGCCAATCTGAATGATGCCTGCCAACACAAAGATGGCAATAATGGTTCCCATTGCGGCACTTAGGCTACCATTCGTTTGAATTGAGAGCGCAATAATTGCAGCAGCCACAATCGTCATCGGAGCGGTAGGTCCACTGATCATGACCGGCGTTCCACCAAACCAGGCCGCCGCCATACCTACTGCTATTGCAGCATATAATCCTGCTAACGCTCCTATCCCGGATTGCACTCCGAAAGCCAGCGCTAATGGCAAGGATAAGGCACCGGCAGTTAAGCCACCGAAAACATCCCCGCGTATATTAGAAGTATCGATTTGTAGTTTCATCATTACCTACTCATGTTAATCGTTAAATGAGTTATTCAGGGTCAAATGTCTGAATAAAATGTAGTCATGTATTTTGTACTCAGTTTTATTATAGGGACACAAGCTTTCAGTAACCTTACAACCAATTTAAAGGGTGGGATTTATTTATCGGATATGTGATGGGCTGTTAATATTGAGTGAAGACTCGATGAGCCTGTCTTTGGGTAATGCCTGAACCTAATTAAGTTGTTGCGTGTGGGCGGTAGGTAGGTAGGTAGGTAGGTAGGTAGGTAGGTAGGTAGGTAGGTAGGTAGGTAGGTAGGTAGGTTCGTAGGCACTGCCTGATAATTTATAGAGTATTAAGAAAAAGGGTATGAATTAAGGCAAGCCCCTCTGAAAGCGTGTTGTTAATTTTGGGGTTATAATAAAAACCAAAAAAAGCCAGATAGGTATTTATCTAGTTTTTTAAAAATTTATCAAGATTGAACTTTACTTACATTAAAAGACAGCAATCGCCCCATAGCAGGCATTGAGTTATTTTAAATTTCAATCGATACTGCTCTAATACTGCTTTTGTAAACAAAACCTTACCTGATTACCCATGACTCTCAGCTATTCTCCGTCATTCCTGCAAGCTTTTAGCAGGAATCTCATGGGTTTAGTACAGATTCCCGATAAAAGACTTCGGGAATGACGAGGTTTTTAACATGCTGATTTTCTAGGTTTATTCTACTGTAGCTGAGAGTTGTACGTAATCAGCAAACCTTATGATTGTAGGCTGGGTTAGCTTATCAAGCGAAGCGCAGATGACGTAACCCAGCATTTTCATGTAAATCAGTGTATTGTTGGGTTACGTTTTTTTCTTCGTAAAAAAAATCTAACCCAACCTTCTCAACTCATTGATATTGAATTAATAAAGGCTTAAGTAAGCAGCATTAGATACTGACCCTTTTGGTTGATATTTCAAATTCTGCGTCTCTCTACTGTACAGTAAACTCAGCATCAGACTGATGCATTTGAAGCATTACTTAAATAAGCTACCTGCAATGAACTCAAGCCATTTATACTACACATTAAACCGTTTAGATTTGGCGCTAAGGTCAGTAATATAAAGGACACAATACATGTACGAATTAAAAGTAAAAAAAGCATCCGCTTCGAAAATTTCTAGTGAAGATTTAGATAATCTTATTGCTGATTTCATTGGCACCATTGAAACTAGCTTATCTGAGGATTCACGCATTAAGGGCAATAAAAGTCGAATCGTGATAGAAACAACAATGACCGAAAAAGAAATTAATGACTGCGTGAAACCCGCACTACACTATTTTAGTGATGACATTCAACTTCACTCACTTACACAGCGAAACAAAGGTCTTTGATTTATGATAATAGGGCTTAAAAGTGAATATTCTTGAATTTCAAGGTATGACATTCTTGTTAAAAATCATAAATCAAAGACCCCAATGTTCTGGGAATGACGAATATAGCTGGGAGTTTATGGGTAATCAGGACGGTTTTTTAAATTAAGCTGTAAAAAGTCTCTTCATAAACCTGCTCAGCATAATTAAGACTTACAGCATGAATATGACCTAATACACCTTTTCTTTTTTTTATGCTAATCTTTCCCTTGTTATTCATTAAAAGTGTTGTTATTAAACTAATATCTTTATTAGGAAGGTCAATATTTTCTTTTAAATTTTGAAAAATACTATCAAATAATTTAAGCTTTTCCATTTCTTTAGGGACTAACTCTTGAGTGACCTTTTTAGCAATGTTCGATAAAAAAAGCGCGTCTGAATCAAAGCTTAAGTGCCTGTATAAATCTGCGGTGTCGCCGTTTACCGTTAATCCTCCATTGTCATCAAGATGAAAATCAACATATTCCATTATTTTCTGAGATTTTTCATTTAATACATCATAATACTTTTTTAATTCTAACAATAGTCCGCTTGATAAGGGAAGAGAGCATTGTTTATCAATAACGCCCATTCTATATAAGGTATCTTGCATAATATATCGGCTAATGCGACCATTTCCATCCATGAAAGGATGAATAAAAACAAAGCTTGAGGATAAAGCAGCTGCTTTAACTATGGACGGCATATCTGATTGTAAGACTTTATTCCTAACCAAAAACCATTCGTCCATTAATTCATGTGCATCAAATGGCTTAGGGGGGACATAATCAATAGAGCCAATATAATTAAACCCAGAATCGCCTAGATAATTTTGTTCAACTCTGTAATCGAATTCATGATAGTGCTTTTCTTTGATAATATTCAGGGTATCAATCAGCTTTTCTTTTGTTAGCTCTTCATTATTGATTGTTTCCAGTGCAAAGATGAACTTAATCAGTTTGTTTGGACTAATGCTTTCTGCTTCAATTTCATTAGAAGACTTTGTTTCTTTGGAAATTAAGTAGCGAGTGGCTCTATCAAGGAACTCAACAGGATATCCTGAAACTGATTCAATCAGTAAAAGCTTAAGTTCATCATCCTTTAATAGCTTTTCATTTCTATGAATTAGCATGGTTAGCATGCCATTTCCCGTTAAGTTGTTATTAACACGAAATTTTTGTTCTTTTATACTGGGTGCAACATAATAACTGTCTTTATTAACCGCATCGATATAATTACCTGTCAGCAATTTTTGTGTCTGAAGTGATTTGTTTGTCAAAAACTCATAATAAAAGCCAATCAGTCTATTGTATTTGCTACCTGGACTTGAAACTAAAGCTTTCTCAATCTCTTTATCAATATCAGGTTTCTTGAATAAAGCTGATAAGCATCGAAGATTCAATGACTCATATTTTAGTGCAAATTTTAATTGCTCAACAACCGTGTCCTTAGGGCGGTAAGATTCTGGATAGAGATGGCATTGCATATCTTCTTTGTTGATTGAGGAAATTTTTGCGGCAAAACATTCGGTATCAATTTTAATATCGTCAAGAATAAATTGCTCTTTAATCCATGCAAGACCTATTTTGTTTTGATTCATATAAATACCGACTGTTTAAAAACACCTACAAACATAAAAAAATGTTTATAAATAAGTATTATAGTGTAAATTTACTTAAAATTAGTAGATATTATGTAAAAACAATTACATTCGCACCAGCCACGGAGAGCGGATGAGAGGACAGCTAGTCCGCGATCGCTGTAGAACCGGTTATTTTATTGGAGTCGAAACACGAGTTTCGGTAGAGGCAAAATAAACGATTTCTCGACACGGTGTCAAGCCATTTGAGGAGGAAAATGATAGTATAAAACGATAGGGTCTTCGATTTATGATTCTTAACAATATCACTGTCTGAGGCGTAGTCATAAACCAAAGACCTGACCCAAAGACCTGACCCTGGCGTTGTTGTTTGCCAAGCTGGGTACCAAGAAAATAAGCTCGACAGACTGCCAAGGGCTTTGAAAAGAACAAAAACGAAACTCTGATGTTTACCAAACTGAGAGCTGAAAAGGAAATGCGGACGACTACCACGCGATTGAAAAAGCGAAAAAAATATTAGGACTTTACATTAATACGAATAGATCTACTATATTACGTATAATACACGCCATATTAAAGATAAAGGATTCATCTGAAATTGCCTATTCGATACCATGCCCATTAAACAAGTTACTATTAAATCATTTAAATCTATTGTATATCAAACAGTTGAGCTTAGTCAGCTAAATGTGTTTATTGGTACTAATGGAGCAGGTAAAAGCAACTTTTTAGAAGCTATCGGTGTATTGTCTTGCGCTCTAGATGGACAAGTAAGTTATAACAAATTAGCAGATAGGGGGATCAGGCTGTCTGCTCCAGAAGTTTTTAAATCCTCTTTTCGTAACTTATCTCGCAAAAACACCTTTTCCTTAGATGCTGAGTTTGATGACTTTAATTATCACGCAAATATTAGCCCTAATGACGAAACAGAATTTATTTTCTCTGCTGAAAAAATAAGTAAAGGTAATCATAAGCTAGGTGGACGTAGTAACCGTGGTGTTTCCATTAGTTCTTTGGATAATATGCCATTTGAAAAGTTACCAAAACTTCAAAGTGTTATGTCAACACTAGAAGCATTGGGTAGCTTTACTGAAGAAGAGTTAAAGCAATTAAATACAATTAAGAAATATGCCATTTACTCTCTATCGACTCCAATTCTACGAGGAGTTTCACCTGATGAAAGTCGTAAAGAACCTCTAGGGTTATATGGAGGTGGCTTAGCTGTTGCATTAAATGAAGTTATTCAAGATGCCCATAAATCTGTAAAGCATGATTTGCGTCGATTTTTCGAATTATTAGATTGGTTTGAAAAAATTGCTACCACCGAGGAAATTTCTCCCGAATTACAATCCAATCACTTGCATACAGGGAAACGAGTTGTAAGATATACAGATAAGTATATGGGTACAAAATTTAACAATCTTTATGCTTATGATGTTAGCGAGGGAGCCTTGTATATTTTATTTATTTTGGTGCTATTACTTCATCAAAAATCGCCAGATATATTTGCATTAGATAATGTTGATAATGCTTTAAACCCAGGTCTAGTCAGAGAGTTAATGGGTAATATTTCAACTATGTTAGAAGAACACCCAGAAAAACAAATTTTAATGACTACTCACAACCCCACAACCTTGGATGCGATTGATTTATTTAATCCTCTCCATCGTTTATTTGTTGTAAGTCGTAATGACAAGGGGCACACTGAAGTTAATCGCATTCCTCCTCCAGAAGGATTTACTCGCGATGATTGGGTAAAAGAACATGGAGGAATGAAGCTATCTGAAATTTGGTTATCAGGGTTGATTGGTGGCTTGCCAGAAGGGTTTTAAGTGACAAAAAATATACTTCTAGTTGCTGAAGGAGAAACAGATGTTATTATTTTTCAAGCCATAGCTAAACACCTTAGTAATAATGAAATTACTTTTATAGTGATTGCACCTCAAAAAGATTCAACTAGTGGCACTTATAAACAGCATGGTTTCGGTGAGGTTACAAATTGGTGCCAAGCTAATAAAAATAAAATTCAGATGCTAATTGATTTTAATGGAGCCTCTGCTTTATTTGTACAAATGGATACAGATATAGCAGGCCAATTAAATAAAGTTTGTATTGACGCAGGTAGAATGCAAAGACAATGCTGTGAAGAAGCCTTAAATAATAGGTTTTCCTTAGAAAATGAGCCTGAACACTGTTATTACATATTACCAACTGAAAACACTGAGACTTGGTTACTAGCAAGTCATGACCACTTTACTGCTTTAGATAATAGTTTGGGTGAAATTAAAGACTATGAATTAATCATTGATACAGAGCAAAGGTTAATTGATATTGGCTATCCCAGCCGAAAGAAAGTTGGTGATAAAAGAAAGTTAAATAAAAAACCTGCAAGAAAATATAATTCGTACGCTCAACAATTAGTCAAAAACCTCTCTTTGGCAAGACAAAGATGTGATGAATTGAATAGGCTATGCGTTTTGATTCTTAGTGTTTAGTTTATCTAAAGAAAAATAGCTGTTCACGTGGAAAGCAAACCAGATGCTTTCCCTTGTCCAACGTGTGAATCAAAAAGAACAAAGCAAACCTCGGGGGTCACGGTCTTTGATTTAGGCTCTGTCACCGTTAAGTGTGGAATTTAGAAAACCGCTATTATTTTAATGACTTATATAGGCAGTAGAATTCTGCTTCAAGCCTTGTGTTTTGGGCATTAAGAAATTGGATTGTATTTTTCCACACTTAACGGTGACAGAGCCTTGATTTATGATTCTTAACAATATCACTGACTGAGGCGTAGTCATAAACCAAAGACCCTAATTTCGTAAGCGCTCAACGAAGCACGTACTTGCCCTATTCAGGCGTATCTGATTTTTTAATATTCCAGGGCAACAAAGCCTCCACTTTATCAACCGTATCAGCATAAGGTAAAGCAGTGAGAACCTGCTTAAGATATGCATAAGGCTCCAGCCCATTTGCTTTAGCTGTTTCTATCAGGCTGTAATGTATTGCACTGGCACGAGCACCCGCAGGGGTATCAGAAAATAACCAGGCTTTGCGCCCTATCACAAACGGGCGAATCGCATTTTCTGCCAGGATGTTGCTAATATTGAGTTCACCATGGGTGCAATACACATTGAGTTTTTCCCACTGGTTACTCAGGTAAGTCATTGCCTTTCCTGTCAGGCTATCTTTAGGTACTTTATGCTGGTTTTCTTCCAGATAGGCTTTGAGCTGGTTCAATACAGGAATGCTCTTCTCCTGGCGCTGCTGATATTTTTCATCCACTGACAGGTCTTTAATTTCTCGCTCAATGACATACAGTTTATTGATCAGGCTCAGCGCTTTACCTGCTTTTGAGGGTTTGTTATTTTGTCCCTTTTTGCGTTTAGGCTGTGCATTCTGGGCATCTTTAAAATAACGACGCGCATGATCCCAGCACCCCAGCTGGGTGATGCTGTTTTTTTGGCACACGGCATTGTACCCCGCATAGCCATCGGTTTGCAGATAGCCACTAAAGCCGTCAAGCAGGCGCATGGGGACGTCTCCACTACGAGAGGGATCGTATTCAAACAGGATGCTTTTTTCACCCGGTGGCCCGCCAAGCGTCACCCACATATATTTATCTGAGGTCGCTGGCCGCCCCGGTTCTTTTAATACCTGAACCCGCGTTTCATCAGCGAGTATGACTGCCCCTGTGTGTTGATGCTCTCGCATCAGGTTAATCAGGGGCTGAAGTTGTTTAGCCAGTGCGATCATCCAGTTTGCTAATGTCGCTCTGGAGATGTCACCCCCATAACGAGACAAGATGCCTTCTTGCCGATATAAAGGTAAGCCGTCAGCATACTTGGCGATAATAACAAAGCACATTAAACTGATGCTTCCCATTGCTCTGGCAATAGGGTGTCTGGGCATTTGTGCGGCTTTAACCTGGCGTTGCTTTTCGCCTTCAATCTGTTCGACAAAGACCGCTTTTTCCTGCATGTATTCAAGAACACGTACTTTAGCAGGAATAATATCCAGCTCTTCTTTCACTTTCGTGAAGAAAGTATCAATAGCGCCTTCTTTTTCTTCATCCGTTAAATGAATAAAAATTTGCTCGCGGGGTAACTTATCCGAAAAGGGTTTGCGTCCCGGCTTTTTCTTCGTGCCAGTGTAAGCGCTCAACGAAGCACGTACTTGCCCTATTCAGGCGTATCTGATTTTTTAATATTCCAGGGCAACAAAGCCTCCACTTTATCAACCGTATCAGCATAAGGTAAAGCAGTGAGAACCTGCTTAAGATATGCATAAGGCTCCAGCCCATTTGCTTTAGCTGTTTCTATCAGGCTGTAATGTATTGCACTGGCACGAGCACCCGCAGGGGTATCAGAAAATAACCAGGCTTTGCGCCCTATCACAAACGGGCGAATCGCATTTTCTGCCAGGATGTTGCTAATATTGAGTTCACCATGGGTGCAATACACATTGAGTTTTTCCCACTGGTTACTCAGGTAAGTCATTGCCTTTCCTGTCAGGCTATCTTTAGGTACTTTATGCTGGTTTTCTTCCAGATAGGCTTTGAGCTGGTTCAATACAGGAATGCTCTTCTCCTGGCGCTGCTGATATTTTTCATCCACTGACAGGTCTTTAATTTCTCGCTCAATGACATACAGTTTATTGATCAGGCTCAGCGCTTTACCTGCTTTTGAGGGTTTGTTATTTTGTCCCTTTTTGCGTTTAGGCTGTGCATTCTGGGCATCTTTAAAATAACGACGCGCATGATCCCAGCACCCCAGCTGGGTGATGCTGTTTTTTTGGCACACGGCATTGTACCCCGCATAGCCATCGGTTTGCAGATAGCCACTAAAGCCGTCAAGCAGGCGCATGGGGACGTCTCCACTACGAGAGGGATCGTATTCAAACAGGATGCTTTTTTCACCCGGTGGCCCGCCAAGCGTCACCCACATATATTTATCTGAGGTCGCTGGCCGCCCCGGTTCTTTTAATACCTAAATCCTGCAAGCATTATACATAATAATCCACAAAACTCCTTATTAAACAATGATATAATATCATTTTCCTGATTTCACTATCTCATTGTTTTAATGAAGCCCTCTAAAGTATCAAAATCCTCATCTCACGTAAGAAACCGTACCCGAACGGTAAAAATGACATCTACAGCACATGGATTGACAAGCCAGGCGGGACTGATTCCCGTCGTGAAATATTTAGACAGGATAGGTTTTGAAAAAACCGTAAAACAAAGCGTTCCACATCGGCGGGGTGAAAATGCAGACCATCACTTATCTGATGTGGTTCTATTGACGTTGGTTGGCATGATGGGGGGAGCAACATCAATGGCAAAGGTGACGACCGTATGGGCAGATAGCGTACTGCGCAAAGTAGCTGGCTGGATAAAGATTCCTGTTGAAACCACAATTTTACGGATCTTTAAAGAAGTAAGTGATAGGCAGATAAGCCAGTTTGAAACGCTCACGCATACTTTGCGTGGTCAACACTGGCGGCGATTGCTTCGTTCCGGAAAATCGAAAACTGGCATACAATCCGTCCAGTGGGTCGATGTCGATTCAACTGTGGACACCGTTTGTGGTCGACAAGAAGGAAGTGCCAAAGGCTTCAACCCCAAAAAGAAAGGTGCCCGTTCATACCATCCACAACTCGCTTTTCTAGCGGAAACAAAAGAAATTTTACAAGCCTGGTTCCGGACAGGCAATGCCTTTACAAGCAATGGTGTTGTAGAATTTACCAAACAGTTACTTGCACACTTGCCCAATCGGATGCGCATTATTTTTCGCGGTGACAGTGGTTATTTTGTCGGTGATTTGCTTGAATTTCTCGATACCAGAGGGCATGGGTATCTAATAAAGGTTAAACTTAAGAATTTGAACGCATTGCTGGCCAAACAGGCCTGGACAGCCATACAAGGCCGACCCGGTTGGGAGCAGAGCGAGTTTCAATATCGTTGTGGTGGCTGGTCTCGCTCTCGTCAGTTTGTCGCGGTCAGGATAAAGCAACCTAAACAAGTGACAGGACCTCAGTCCGAGCTTTGGGATACGGCAGAATATGACTATTTTTGTTATGTAACAACTGAACCTCTATCGCCTTGGCAAACACATAAGAAGTATGGTGAACGAGCGACGTGCGAAACATGGATTGAAGAAGCAAAATCACAAATGGGTTTAGGTAAAATCAGAACGAATCAATTTCTGGCTAATGCCGCATTATTTCATTGCGCCGTTCTTGCCTACAATACCGTGCGCTGGATGGCTCAATTGAGTGGCAACAAAACGTTGTGCCAATGGGAGCCGGATACACTTCGTACTTATCTGATTCGGGTGGCTGGAAAATTACTCACAGGCAATAATCAGCTGAGAGTCAGAACACCTGCAGATCCGCTCTATCCACAGGAATGGGATGATTGGGTTAAGGTGGGGTTACTCGCTTAACATTAACCGAAGTTAAGTCACTTTGATTAAAAGGTCATGGCACGTTGGCAGGGTGTTTATTGCCTTGGGCTCGGGGGATATCCATACGATACAAAAAATTTCCTCTATTTATGATTTAAATCTGGATATTTTGATCGGTTGGACAAAGAGGGCTGGCAAAGCGGCAGTAAAAACCTAATAACCACTTAGCTAGACAGGTTAATGAGAGTCAAAATATGGGCTTGCAGGATTTAGGTAATACCTGAACCCGCGTTTCATCAGCGAGTATGACTGCCCCTGTGTGTTGATGCTCTCGCATCAGGTTAATCAGGGGCTGAAGTTGTTTAGCCAGTGCGATCATCCAGTTTGCTAATGTCGCTCTGGAGATGTCACCCCCATAACGAGACAAGATGCCTTCTTGCCGATATAAAGGTAAGCCGTCAGCATACTTGGCGATAATAACAAAGCACATTAAACTGATGCTTCCCATTGCTCTGGCAATAGGGTGTCTGGGCATTTGTGCGGCTTTAACCTGGCGTTGTTTTTCGCCTTCAATCTGTTTGATAAAGACCGCTTTTTCCTGCATGTATTCAAGAACACGTACTTTAGCAGGAATAATATCCAGCTCTTCTTTCACTTTAGTAAAGAAAGTATCAATAGCACCTTCTTTTTCTTCATCGGTTAAATAAATAAAAATTTGCTCGCGAGGTAACTTATCTGAGAAGGGTTTGCGTCCCGGCTTTTTCTTGGTGCCAGTAGAACTTGTTTGTTTTTCGTCCTCAGGTGCTTCATCAGCCTCCAGGTCTAGCTCCTCATCGCTATCCGCTTCATTCTCTGCTTCATCAAACAAAGAGGATTGATGAGATTGTTCACTGGATGATCCAAAGCGTTTTATTTTAGATAAGCGTAGTACCTCTTCCAGAATAAGGATGCGTTTTTTCTGTTCGGAAATCACCCCAGACTTAACTTCAATCACACGCGTCAGTTCATCAATAGCCTGTTTTTTTTCAAGCAACAAAGCAACACTCTCCGACAGCAAAGAACCGGCTTTATCTTGTTGTTTTATATTTGAAATATCGGCTAAAATCATGGCTTTATTATAGCCTTTATAGTGGCAATAATGAACACAAAAACAGCTAAAAAACAGACTCATATTGAAGTTTTTTATGACCTTTCATCGCGCTAATATCAAAGCCATCCAGCAGCCAGTTTAACGGCTGGCCTGTTAAGGTTAATGTCTCTTCCTCACCCTTAGGCCACTTAAATGTTTCTTCTACCAATGACTTGTAATAAAGGACAAAACCATTATCTTCCCAAAACAGGCATTTAATCTTATTCCGCCGTTTATTCGTAAAGGCATAGAGAGCCCCCTCAAAAGGATTATGCCCTAACTCACATTCAACAATCGCCGATAAGCCCCGATGTGACTTACGAAAATCAATGGGCTGCCGATACAGATACACTTCTGTCAAAGACAGAGAGGGACGCATAACAACCGTCATCGCAACAGCTCAAGCAGTGGTTGAATACACGGCATAGTATCCTGCGTAATACCTTCCAACCGAATACCATCATTAAATTGCAAAGATAATCCTGGGACTGGCGCAGATGAACGATCCCCGTCAACCCGAATACGTGTAAACCCTGTAGGGGAAGTAGTCGGCTTTACAGTCGATTTACGTTTCCAGTAGCCTAACTTTTGCGGACATAAATCATGCTGTCGACAATAAGCTACCTGTGATTGGCCTGATGCCTGCCAGTGCTCTATGTGAATAGGCCAGAAAGTCTTTGCCTGTATTTTTTCTAACGCTGCCATTTAAAATTCCCCGTGGTATTTAACAATGGGGATAGTTTGGCATTAATCTGAGTTGCCGTGAAGTACGCTGACTATTGAGCGCTTACGTGCCAGTAGAACTTGTCTGCTTATCGCCCTCAGGTGCTTCATCAGCTTCCTGGTCTAATTCCTCGCTGCTATCTGCTTCATTCTCTGCTTCATCAAACAAAGAGGATTGATGAGATTGTTCACTCGATGACCCAAAGCGTTTTATTTTAGATAAGCGTAGTACCTCTTCCAGAATAAGGATGCGTTTTTTCTGTTCGGAAATCACCCCAGACTTAACTTCAATCACACGCGTCAGTTCATCAATAGCCTCTTCTTTTCCAAGCAACAAAGCAACACTCTCCGACAGCAAAGAACCGGCTTTATCTTGTTGTTTTATATTTGAAATATCGGCTAAAATCATGGCTTTATTATAGCCTTTATAGTGGCAATAATGAACACAAAAACAGCTAAAAAACAGACTCATATTGAAGTTTTTTATGACCCTTCATCGCGCTAATATCAAAGCCATCCAGCAACCAGTTTAACGGCTGTCCTGTTAAGGTTAATGTCTCTTCATCACCTTTAGGCCACTTAAATTTGTCTTCTACCAATGACTTGTAATAAAGGACAAAACCATTATCTTCCCAGAACAGACATTTAATCTTATTCCGCTGTTTATTCGTAAAGGCATAGAGAGCCCCCTCAAAAGGATTATGCCCTAACTCACATTCAACAATCGCCGATAAGCCCCGATGTGACTTACGAAAATCAATGGGCTGCCGATACAGATACACTTCTGTCAAAGACAGAGAGGGACGCATAACAACCGTCATCGCAACAGCTCAAGCAGTGGTTGAATACACGGCATAGTATCCTGCGTAATACCTTCCAGACGTGTGCCATCATTAAATCGTAAGGATAATCCAATAGCTAGATCCGGTGAGATACCCTCGTCAACCCGAATGCGCGTAAATCCTGTAGGGGAAGTAGTAGGCTTTACAGTCGATTTACGTTTCCAGTAGCCGAACTTTTGCGGGCATAAATCATGTTGCCGACAATAAGCTGCCTGTGATTGGCCTGATGCCTGCCAGTGCTCTATGTGAATAGGCCAGAAAGTCTTTTCCTGTATTTTTTCTAACGCTGCCATTTAAAATTCCCCGTGGTATTTAACAATGGGGATAGTTTGGCATTAATCTGAGTTGCCGTGAAGTACGCTGACTATTGAGCGCTTACCTAATTTCCTTGCTTAGTTTCCTTGCTAATTTCCTTAGCTTGTAGTAGTCGTGATTCGTGATAATTTCCTGAAATGGATGGACTACCACTTCTAATCACAGGTAAAACTATGTCAAGCTTATGAAAGTCCAATTTGCTTGAAACCCAATAAAAATGTGCTTCTCAGACAGCGTCCACCTGCTCACTATACATAGTTATGAACTATACATAGGATTGGCTATGTAAAGCTATACATAGCGACCCAAAGCTGCCATTCAGTTTAAGTGTGAAGTTATCAAAAAGAGTTTTTCATAAGCTTTTTCTATATGTTCAAACCGTAGTCTTCTGCTCATTCATCCAGTTTGAGCAGAGTTCCGCGATCTTCTTCCATTCCGGCTCTAGCGTCAGATAATGACCGAAACCTTCGGCTTCATGGAAGGTTGCCCGCGCACCATATTGATCGGCAATCAGGCGAGCAGTAGAGGGAGGGATGGCCAAGTCGTCAGCGCCAGATACCATTAAAACAGGGCAAGTAACACTGTCGTAATCAATCTTTGTGGTCTGGTTCTCATCGAAAATCCAGAAGAATAGTTCAAACATGACTCGTCCTGATTCCGGTAGCAAACGATCGAAGACCCGGCGCTGCTCGTTTGCATCCAGTTTATTAAGGCCAAATTTAGCCATGGTATCAAAATCGGGCAGCAAAGTGCCTTGCCAAAATGAGCCAGCCCTCATAAACATCTTGCCAAGAGCGCGTTCCTGGTCGGTGGTCGGAAGAATACCCCAATTAACACTGCTATTCAGCAGCACTATTGCGCGGGCAAGTCCCATGGTAGCCACCTTTTGTGCGATTACGCCCCCCAGGGAATGCCCGACCAGGATCGGCGCTGTGTCTAAAGTTTCTACGAATTCTACAATGTCATCGACATAATCTGCAATACTCGTTTCAGCAAGTAGCGCCGAAGTTTGCTCCGAAGGCTGTTTGTCGTGATGGCGGTAAGCCGGACTATAGCAACGAAATCCCCTTTGTTCAAAATACCTGGAAAATTTCGACATGGTCCAAGGTCCTGCGTTGGTGCCGTGAATAAGAACAACAGAAGTATCAATGATAATTCTCCTAATTTAAATGGCTGTAGTAGCTAATCTGCTAATGATTGAGTAGATCAATTCGCCCCCATGATTCCCTAATGATTGAATTGCTGATCCCATGATTCCAGATCAAGCTGGCTGACCCTAATGTCGCTACCAGTCATTTTAACTGATGCAAAATCAATTGGTTATGAATTTTCCGGTTGATATTGAAAATGATAACAACGTAATAAACAATAGCTTACCCCAATCCATTATTAAAAATAGCTGTATTAAATTAATATAAGGCTACTCAAATCATTGTTTTTTAAAGTGACCATGCTTTAAGAAAGCGATAGTTATTTAACCTTAATTCATATAATTCAAACACTTAATGTGCCACTGGTAGCGGTATTGCTAGCTGACCCCATGATTTTTACTCAAGGGACTAAATTAGCTAGCGTTATTTCCAGTTATTTCTTTAAACCAATTGTGATATTTACTGTATAACTTTTTGTTTGCTATTTCACTTTTTGATTTTGATGCATTATCATAGTTACCCTGAGTTTGTAATATTGCAGACGGTGTCGTTTTATATATTCGCTTGAAAGCTCGGGTAAAAGTACTAGCCTCATAAAACCCCCAACTTTGAAATATATCACTGACTTTTGTTCGTGAAGGATCAGCAATGCGTAATTCTAAATAGCAGTTCCTTAACCGCTCCTTTGTTATGTATCGCTTTATACCGCCCTCTGATTCAAACGCCCTATAAACAGAGCTACGAGAAATATGAAAGTGATTACATATTTCAGACGCCGAGATCTCATTGTGTAATCTAGACAGAATATAGTGGCACATAGAATCAAATGATGTGTTTGGCTTATTGGTAGAGTTATACCCAAGTAAATCATCTAACATGCTAAGAAAATCACTAGTAAGTATTTTAGCATCAGAAACGGATGTTGAAGAAAATTGCGACAATAAGTGCAACCAAATTTTTGAAATCAATTCACCTGAGGCTTCATTAGTAGACAAAGATAAAATGGGATGTTGTTCATTCAAATACTGGCTAACTTTGAGTCGATCACGAGGAATAATGACAGAGTGTAACCGCATATAATCAGTATCCGATTTAAATTCTTGCTCCCAATCTCTCAGATAAATAGTACCTTTAGTCATATGAATTTGACCACTATTCATCGTGACTAATTGTCGTCCTTCGAGCATGAATTCTAATACTAAAAAATTTTGTTTATCACCTTGTAAATGTGAGGTATTGCGATGAAATGTTGAAGGTGAAAAACTGACGGTATTAAAAATTAAGTTATCAACCCTATATCCGTCAGCTCTAACTTTAAACTCATCTCTATTGCCTATCGCGTCAATATCATACATGTCTGAAGTCAAATCACGGAAAGCGGGAAGCCTATCTGCAGGTTCAAATAATTGGTAGTCAAATAGTGCTACTGGAACAAGGTGAGCTGATTTAATTGGCATTGATACCACCTTTAATTAATGAAGCTAAATGATAGTTTAGAGCAGTATATACTAAATTCATAAAGTTGGGACGTAGGGTCAAACTACTATATCAAGTTTAAGGTATACTTATATAAAAAGTTCCGTCAAATAACTATACAACGTTGGCATCGGACATAGGTGCCCTCAAAATTCTGCACCCCCTTTGCAATTGATACTGAGTTAATCGCGTGGTTTTTATTGACTTTTGTATTATTGAAATGAATCAGTAAGTATATATTGTGGAGTCCGTCATGAAATTCAGTATCTTAGAGGCATCATCTGCTTGTTCTCCAATATTAGTCAGCGGTGATTCGCAGACTGAGGATATTAATTGCTATCGATGGTTACATCGCAGCCTATTCGCTTTTATCCTTTTATCCTTGCTTTTTTCACCAGTCGTACACAGCTCAACTACATCCACCTTATTTGAGGCGGTGGGGAAAAGTGCGGCAAATGAGGTTGGTGGTGCTGCTGCTGGTTGGGTTTTAGGTGCTTTGGGTTTAACCAGTGGGAATGATAGCAGCGAAATTGTGAAGCAACTAAGCGAAGTTAACAGTGATCTCGTTGAGATCGAAAATACATTAAAAGATATCGATGCGGAACTCGTCAATATTCAAGATGCCATCGATCAGCTAAACTGCGATGCGGTCAGCAGTAATACGAACGATGCCCGTGCCTTGATTGACTCCCTTGCCAGTGATTATATGAGTTTCGTGGAAACCTCGTCGGGCAATGGACCGGATGGCAATCCACCTGCACTGCCACCTACAGCATGTACCACCGAACAAAAGGACCCTAGCGATTGCCTGGAAAATTGGGCAAACGCGGTATTAGATGACGCCACCGAAACCAGTGGGATACTGAATGCAGTCAACCAGATCAATCAGGCGTTAATTACCGTAGGTTCCGCTCAAGGCGTCATCGCTGCCTGTCTTGATTCCAGCGTACTTCCACCACCGACTGCCGGTGAATTCGACGACACAAAGTATTACGATCAGGTCGCCAACCTGATCAATTTTTATTACAGTTACCAGACTCGGGGACTGCTTCTGCTAGTCGAAGCCTATCATTTTAAAGCCTGGCTAAATGCCGGCCAACCAGCCGGACAACCGGGTAGCGTCCCTGATGCTACGACGGACATTTGTACTTTAGCAACAAAAGGTTCTGTAATTACCAACTGCAACAATGCGATTGTCGACACCAATTCGGTCTACAGTAATCTGCAGGAACAGTTCGAGCTGGGTGGCGCGCCCTATACCAACACCAACACCCTGCTCCAATACGACGCCGATGTCGGTGTGTCTAATGCTTCTGCAACATTGTTCGTACGCTCTCTTGAGGCATTTACTGAGGTGGCCGGGAACGATTGCTCATCCCCTTTGACCTCGGCGGATCCTTGTGGAGTAACTGCAGGTATAGCCGATTTGGGCTTCAGCAAACAGGTAATGTTCTCGGGTTATACTGAATGGACCCCAGCAAACGCTGCGCAACTTGCAACAGCCCTCGATGCTCAGAATTCTTCGCAGACGCCAGCAGATTATCTCAATTCCATTGGCTTTCAGAACATGGCGGATAAAATCGTCTTAACCCCAAGCACGGCCGAAGCTAACATTGGTCAAGTCGGCTCAATACTTGAACCCGTCAATCCCAATGTAATGTTTTGTTTCATGGATACGGGAATATTAAAGAGCTTTTCATCCCAGCCGTTTTGCAGCAATGATGCTGCCGTGAATCGATTGGTCACAAAAACCGGAACGATGGTAGCGGAATGCGGATCAACCCCTTTCACATTTGACATTTTAGGAACTCACCCATCGCTGCCGGAAAACCGAAACCAATTCTATGATCTAAGGGTTGTTCCCTTTTCGGGTGACCCTTGTCGTAATGAATTTGAACTGGCTCCTGGCTGGTGGCCCCCTGCTAATGGAGAGCAGTATCGGTGGCCGGTCATCGCCGTTGAGAATTTGAAATGTACTAGCAGTCGTTCCCCAAAGAACCCTGGCGGAGCTTTCACGCTATGCGGCAGTGATTTTGACGCTTGGTTCAATGTTCAGGTGCCGATTGCTCCAACTGCCACAATTTCTCAAACTTTGAATGCAGCCGATTTTCAAAGCAGTGATACTTTATCCGTGAACGTTTCTATAAAGAATAACGTTCCGCTATACGATTTTTATTTGGGCGGGATTCTGCCAGATGGTAATACCATGTTCTTTGTAACAGCCTTGAATCCGCTGACGCTGGCCGAAGGTTTTCTGGATGATCCTGCAACTTTCCACCCTCTAAAATTATCGACAGACGTGATTCCATTGGGGGTAAAAGTATATTTGATAAATTTACTAGCTTATACCTTTATTGGCACCGAACCCATTGGGAATCACCAGATATTCTCAGCCATCACCTGGGCTGGCGCTTTTTCCGACGGCAGCATGGATGATCAGGACATTATTGCGCTTGATCTTGACACGATTACCTTTATAAAGTAAGGTTAGGGCAAGTTTTGGGCATATAGTGAGTATAGGGATAAGTAGTACTAGTAAATGGCAAGTGTAGGTATCTTACTGTAAAGAAACTATACTTTTGATACCGCTATAGTCTTATCTACTGTTACACCATTTCAAATATAGAGGATATGTAAATGAAAAATATCATAGCAACAGCATTATTAACTATTGTAATTGCTGCAAGTAGTGTAAATGTTGCATTTGCAGCTAATGGTTTTTACGATATTCATGAAAAAAAATTATCAATAAATAGCCTTGAATATCAAGGTCAATCTTATCAAGTTGTTCTCCTGGATAATGGAGGTTTTAATTTTTCTATACTTAGTGTTGATTTAGCAAAAGAGCGTGGAACTGGTGTCTACATAATCGATACTGGGGAGCTTTTTATTGATGTTGAATACAATGGAGAGATGTTTGATGTAGTGCTTAAAAATATAGGTGATTTTTCTTTTGTGATAAAAGAATATCACAAGATCCCTACAGCAAAGGCTGACGACGACATCCGACATGTCTGCCCGTTGCCCAATGTGCTTATCGATATGGAAACGCTTCTAGGGGAGAGGGAGACAAAAAGCCGCTGCGTCAATACAAGAGTGGCAAATCGGCTGGTGCAGCAGCTTGGGTGGGCCTACCGGCCGACCTTGCCATCGGCTGTCGGTGCAGCAGTGGGGCCCGCGGGTGACCTTGCAACCCAGCTGATGCTGACAGCGGCGAAAATGGCAGGTGCCAAGGCTGGCGGCTTAACTGCGGGTTGGGCTCTCAGTGCGCTTGGCTTCACCACAGGTGTGGGTAATACCAACCAAGTACTTGGCCAGATATCTGGCGAGCTGCAAGGGATTAACCAAACGCTGGTAGAAATGAACCAACAAATTGCGAATTTCACCGCAGCGACCCGTGCCCAGACTTGTAATGATTCTATTGACGCTTCTAATAATGCTCGCAGTTTGATCGATGGACTGGCGGATGATTACCAAGACTTCCTAACGACGGCGAGTGAGGCAAAAGTGATTCCACCGCTGACAAACTGTCTCATCCCGGGTTCCGCGTTCTGTGTTGAAGACTGGGCAAACGCTGTTCTCGACAACTCGTCCACGACGACCGGGATCATGAATGCGTTATTTAAGATCAATAATTCAATGACTTCGCTTTCCTCCATCGACGGGGTGATTGCGACTTGTCTCGACCCAAATGTTCTGCCCTTGCCGGTAGGGGGCGAAGACGACCAGAACTACTATGCCAGTGTTTCATCGCTCATGAATGCATTCTATAATTATCAGGCTCGTGGGTTGATTCTACTCGTCGAGGCCTACCAATTCAATGCCTGGAAGGCTACGGGTGAACAGGGTGGCGACCCGGTGACAGACCCCTTTATCGCCGATGATCTCTGCTTGACACCTCCGAATTCGATGGTGGCGCTTGCTTGCCAAAAGACGGTATCTAGTGTGGCGACGGTGCACCAGAATCTCGTGCGGCAATTTACCATGGGAGGGGTAGGATACTCAGACGAGGATGTTTATATCCACTATCGACATGATTCGCCTATCCCACTTATTTTCGTGCGCTCCCTCGAAGACTTCACTGCTGAGGCGTATCAGCAGGGTACGGGTGAGTCCTGTTCGAGCCCCCTTAGCTCTAATGCTCCCTGTGGCATTACTGTTGGTAATCCGTCTCCCGGGGGAGAGTTTTTCTTTGATGTCACCTACGAATATCAGGATGAGTGGCGTCCCGTATCCTCAGTGGAGTTCGCGGATATCCTAAGGTTCTCGATCGGCCAGACACCCGCAACCTTTCTCGAAGTTGTTGGTTTAAAGAATCCGCAAGACAAGCTCATATTTCATCACGACTTCTTCGCGAATAAGATGGCAGCTCCTGATTTTAAAACATTTAATCAAGACGTAACCTGCTTTGCTGATCTCGATATACCCCAGACCCCACTTTCAATACAGCCCGTTTGCGAGCCAACGAGCTTCAGAAATTACTGGGATTTGAAGCGCCAAGGAGTAGAATCTTGGTTTGAACAGAACCCTAATATCCCGACGTTGGGAACACGCAATGGATTCTATGACTTCACGACGAATATCAATAGAAATGCTTGGCACTTCGTTTCATACCCTGGCTGGTCGCCACTAATGTACCAAAGCCCAAACGCGCAACAGTTTCGTTGGCCAGTCATTGCCGCGGATAGGATCTCGTGTACCAAGGGGCGATCTGCAACCAATGTTGCTGGCGCCTACACACGCTGCGCGGATGATCTCGATATCTGGCTAACGCAACATGTGCCAGGACCTACTGTGAATAATGGCCGGCAGCCAACGTACCATTATATTGGGGAGCAACCTTGGAGCACTTTTGTTCCAGGTTGGGCAGATCTAACAGGAGAGCAACTTACAGACGGCGTGATACCCGCTATTGATGGAGATCGTGAGAGTGATGAATGGGTTGCTTTTAAATTTTCGGTTACGGGAATCCCCCAGACGAGCGTAGCGTTCGATTTTGGTAGTGAGACTGATATCGGCCTCATCAGTGTCACTTACTATGATAAGAGCGGTAATGATAAGGGCGGTAATTTAGGACCTGATCGGGTCGAAATTTTCGTTAGTAACGATGGAGGGGTTACCTACCCAACTGATCCTGTCGCAGTGTATACCGACTTTGAGCGTGACAGCCAAGACCCCAACGTAGGTACGTATACTGCTTTTATTTCAGTAAATATAAAGAATGCTACCGCTATTCGAATGGATTTTTATCAGGGTGAGACTACCCCTGACACTCTTAGTAGAACAGTTTTTCTTGCTGAGGTGAACTTCTATGAGTAAATCATGGGGTTGGCCAACTTGAAATAGCAGAAAGAAAGTAAAATGAGACAATTATACTTCGCGCGGTCACGACTGCAGATTTCTAACGGCTGAGTTTTGCCGATAACTACGTTGCTGAAACCGTTACGTAGCCAGCTATGGGAGCGGCCGACAAGGCTGCAAATCTTGAAGGGTGAAAGTCCCTTCACCGTCAGTTGCCCGATAACGGACGGTTAGTATATCCCCTGTTCAGCGAGGTAACAGACTGAAATATGCGGGGAAGTAAAAGCCCTGACTGCCTGGAGTTAAAGCATTCTGCGGTAGGAGCAATTTGGGGGGCGAGCAAATCTACGGGCTGGAACATTAGAGAATGACTGCAGCCTCGAAAACTACGCCACACAGAAGTTGCAGTGTGGGTTTTGCCAAGCGCCGACCGGCTCATAGCACCGGGAAGGCCGTTGTCTTATGGGAAGAAACGGGTAAATGCACCATAAGAGCAGTCGGGGTAGGGGTCCTTGCACGCAGAGAAAGATTTGTAGAGATAACGTCGGGAAGGTCCTAGTTCCAGCAGGGTTTGACAGCAACCTGCAAAGACCTTATGTTCAAGGATAATTCCGTAGGCATAAGGAGGATTTAGGATTGTCGCATGAGTTCGTATGAGCGATGAAGGTAGGGTAACTCCTGTCGACGAGGTACTTGATGCCTTGATGTGAAAGGTAACACCTTGAGCATGCAAAGGGGCTCTGGGCACTTGATAGCCTTTTGAGTACTCGGACAATGTAAGGCCGAGGAACATAGTAGAGGTAACCTTGGAAGCAAACTAAGAAATAGAGGGGCGTATGTGGGTCAACACTTAAGTTTCATGTTCTTTAGAAAGGCGACCGAAGGTATAATCAAGGTCAGAATCGGACTCGGACTCGGACTCGGGAAAACCGACCGTCCGGGATCGTAGGGGGGGGCTTGTGGAAACGTGATGTATGGCTAATAGCTATTTGCTACTAATCCGGAAACAGAGGATACCATGGATAAACTATTAGCCTAAGCTTGTGTGCGCGCCACATTTCTACCCCGACCGCCAGTTTCAGCGCCTTGCTATCGACAAAAATCAGCTCACTATACAACCGCATCCGTGACCGCGCGAAGTATATCAAGATTTTTATAACTTGGCATTCAACCAGCCAAGTTCTGCTTCTGCGTAGTTTGTGGCGGAGAAAATAAGCCAGTTGCTTGCCAAGCTTTGGATGTGAAGCAGGCTGGTTAATTCATGGTTCTCCTGTAGGTCTCAAGGGGTAACTCCGACCCCTTGAACTTTATCGGTGAAACTCATCGGCGTTCTGAATCTATTGATCTATTCCAGGAATTAATAAAAGATTACCTAAAAAATAATAAGCGTCTCGACATTGCACTGCAAAGTTTTCACACGAGGAAGAAGGCAGGAATGAGGGGGAATATGGCTATTGATAACCTGCTTCTTTCTGATGGCGGAAGGCAAGTATATAAACGATATCAGATGGTATCTCGTAACGATAAAGTGCCACGTAGCCAGAGTCACCGAAAGGTATGATTAATTCGCGAAGTTCTGGAAGTTCATCAAAGGGCCTGCCTATTTCAGGTTCTGATTCCAAAAGTAAGAATTGTTGTTCAATTGCAAGTGCAGCTCTTTTCATTGTCTGATGATTTTTCTCAGTTAAAAACTGTCTACAATTCTCTAATCCCAGTGCTGCACCTTTGGTTATAATTACTCGTGGCATGGAGGTATTTCTTTGTTGTTTTCTGTCCCCCAGTCCTTTAACCAGCCTCGTACTTCTTCACCAGTCAGGTGTTCTCCTGTTTCCTGATAAACCTTCCATGAAGCCAGCGCGTCTTGTTTAAAGCTTTCTCGCGACTCTTCACGAATAACGTAATCCCGGATGGCTTCCTTCATAATCCAATGTGCTGAACGGTGACGCAAATCGGCAAGGTGCTGAATACGATGTTTTAAATCATCATCAAGTTTAACGGATGTAGCCATATAAAAACCCTTATTATTACTAGGTAGTACCTTTTAATACTATAGCATATAAAATCAATGGAATCCTATGACCCTTTCCTTTGGTTTTTATTTTATTATTGTTCCCTGTTCTCTCTGTAGCAGGGAGTATCACTCCCATTCTCGATTCTATAAAGCCCATTCCATTACAATTATCGGTGAAACTCACCAGCATTCAGAGTTCGTTAATCTCTATTCCGCTAAATGTCAACCAACCTGTCGCATTATTGTGATATAAAACTTGCTGTGCAAGTACATGGGGGCTTTGCCCCCAAACCCCCAAGGTATTTTTACAACGGTAATGATATAATTCCATTACGGTACAGGCTGAGGAGCCGATGACCGTCAACGGTAATAGGCGGCCCATGTCGCCTTTTGCTTTATTGTTCGCTTAAGCTACATTTTTCAACTTTAATTCGTTTTCTTCCGAGTTAATATCATCCTTGTCAGGGTTCAGAAAAACAGTCTTTATGGGACTTAAATTCCTTGTATTACGCCCATTCCAGCGCTCAGGATGACGCACCTTCGCTTGTTCAATAACTTTCTTTCTGTTCTCCAGTATTGCCCTATCTAAGCCATTATGACGTTGATTAGGTGTTACAAATTTAATCGCGCTGTGTTGGTGTTCATCGTTATACCAATCCACAAATCCTTCCACCCAATCTCTTGCTTCTTTTAAACATGTAAACGGATCTTCTGGGAAGGTATAATGATATTTGACGGTTTTAAATAAGGACTCCGAATAAGGGTTGTCGTTGCTAACGCGCGGCCGGCTATACGAAGGACTGATGTCTAAATCAATCATTTTTGCTCTCAATGTTGCACCTTTCATCGGGCTTCCATTGTCAGAATGAATCACCAACTGGTTTTTATCTATTTTTTCTCGGCAGGCAATATCTTCTATCAAATCAGCGGCATGAGCACTTGATTCACAATCATGAACCTGCCAGCCGACTGTTTTCCGGCTGTAAATATCCATCACCATATACAAATAGTAGTATTGCCCCTTTACCGGGCTTAATAAATAGGTAATATCCCAGGAATAGATTTCATTGGCTGCAGTCGCTTTTAGTGACCGGGGTTTCTTACGCTGAGCTGCTGTCCCTTTATCTCTGTGTTTAAGTTGATTATACTCTTTCATTACTCGGTAAAATGTTGATTCTGATGCAATATATTCACCGATGTCTAATAAAGTAGGCACTATTTGGTAAGGGGTTAATGTGCTATATTCAGGCAAATTAATAACCCTTAGTATGTCTTGCCTAATAACATCTGATAACTTGTTGTGCGCAGGAGAATCATTGTAAATTCTTTGGTCTTCTGATAATTTCTTCCCCTGGTTCCACCGTTGATAAGTACGAGATGCAATGCCAACAAGCTCACAAGCCAGATGCTGTCTTGCGCCATTTTGTACCGCCTCGTCAATGAATGCACAGTATTGCTTGCGATCTGGGTAGGAGATCAAGCGACCTCCTTTTCCCCCCAGATCGCTTGGCACTTTTTTGATAATACCAGTAAGGCGGCTGTTTCAGAGAGCGCTCTATCCTTGCGATTGAGCTCTTTCTGTAAGCGTTTGTTTTCTTGTTTAAGTTTCTTTTGTTCTTGCCTGGAAACAGAATTAGATGCTTGCTTTTCTGATAAAAAATCTGATTTCCACTCCTTCACATGATGCGGGTAAATTCCATTTTCTCGGCAATATGAGCTAAGCTGCTCGCCGTTCAGGCTGTGGCAGTCCATTACGGCCTCAAGACGTTGTGCTTTAGCCCAATCCTGAGGGCTTTTTTCTTTTGACATACTTGTTTCGGGTTTCTCTAATTTATTCTTCTTGGCTAAGTGGATCCATCTTTGAAGTGTTGAATAACCAATACGTAAATCATCGGCAATAGTGTTAAGCGTTTGATCAGATCGTCTGGATAATGCTTTTTCTACAGATTGTACTTTGAATTCCTGATTATATAATGCCATTTCTGTCTCCTAAAATAAAATTTTACAGGCGACAGGTATGTTGACATAGGGGGAATTCGGGGCAGATAGTGTCGCCAGTGACTTTGTCGGATACCGTGAGACCAATGCACTCACAGTCTTCCAGTCGAATGGCAGATCCCCGTTTTGATAAGGCATCCACTTCAACCCGCAGAACGACCAAGGCTTTTTTAGTCCCTATATCAATAGAGTGGTCAATAATGGCAACCCAGGGCTTAGTGACTGTCTGTACTTGAGTTAGAATCC
Source organism: Methyloprofundus sp. (assembly GCF_965251085.1). NCBI lineage: Bacteria > Pseudomonadati > Pseudomonadota > Gammaproteobacteria > Methylococcales > Methylococcaceae > Methyloprofundus > Methyloprofundus sp. The sequence continues at coordinate 1,000,270 of NZ_OZ252594.1, forward strand.
CTAATCCTAAGCGCAAACTCCAGTTGATCACGGAGGTGAAATGAGGAATCCAGCCAACTGCAGTGTTTGTTTTTGACTTAAACAACTCGAGAATACGTGGAACACTACGATAAGAAACAACGGCATTCAGTGTCAGTAAAATACAAAGAACACGAGTTTGATCTGCATCCTTTATATCAATGAGTTGCGAACTATTTCCTACCTCGGCAAGAGCGGTAGATTTAGCCTTCTTTGCGTCTCTCTTTAAATTCAGACATCTTGATTCAGACGAAACTAATTTGAGACCATTTCCTAATTTTTTGCGGATGAAGTCAGCTCATAAATTAAGCGCAGATCGGTTCCTGGATAATTGAGTTCCGTTTGATTGAGTTGTTCAAATAACTTTTCTATTGCTTTATTACTTGCAGGTCGGGAAGTACTATGCACACGTATCCGAAGTTGTTTTTTTACTTCATCGGGTAATATATCTGCTTCTGTCACAAACAGCGTTTGTAATAGTTGCCTTGCCATCGGAAAATCGATTGTCGGTGAGGTTAGCAGAGCGGCCATTGCTGTTTCTGCCCGATAAGCGATCATGTTGACAGTATCTATCAGCCGCTTTTTCCCTGGCAGAAGCTGTTCGAACTTATCTTCGTCTCTCAACTCTTGCCAGGTAATGTGTTTGGGCGTTTGGCTTAGTTTTTCCTTGATGGTTTTTAGTTCATTTTCATAATGCTCTATTTCTTCGAGTAATTCTGCTCGTTTTCTTTCCCATTTCTTGTATTTCACATCTTCCGTTTCATCTTTTTTAATCACCGGATGAAGTTCCATCGCTGCAAATCGAGATAGACGGTAATTGAGTTTGGATTGTATCGAATTACGCTGTCCTTCCTGTTGGCGCCTATCAGGGTTGACCACCTTTTGGGTATCGGATAGTGGCTCTATTCCATACTCCTGTAGCATATCTAGCCCATAGTGGTGCTTCATATATCTAAAAAAGTTCTCTTGGCACCACCGGCTAAACATTCGCCCAGAAACAGCCGTCAATTCTAGTTCATAGGCTGTGGTAATAATACTGGTTTGGTGACCAGAATCAGTCAACTTGCGCACTTCTCTCATCCACATCGCCTGTTTTTTGGTTCCAACCAGACTGCCTCGTTCGGCGAGTTTCATGATGACTTTTTCACCACTCGGTAGGGTGATCTCCTGACTGGAAAAATTGTCCAGTGGCCAATTTTCGGTGGGAAATTTATGATAGGTCATGCAAGCGACACGATGCTTGTCCCACATCTTTCTAAAGAATGCGGGGCTATAGCCTTCTCTATCAAACACCAGGATAAAACGACAGGCTTGTTTGTTTTGCTGTAATGCTTGTGCACTCGGTTGATTCGGAATGTCTTTGAGTAATCGGGGGACGATATCTTCTTCCAGCGTTTTTAGTAAGCCCGGATCCACCGTTTTTTCAACGACAAAGAAGGGACGCCCCGTACCATCATTAACCCAGTAGTCGGTGATACCCCGTAAGCAGAGTTTTTCGCGTGAAACATGCCGTTTGGGAAGTTTAGTCAAGTGTCCATGATAGACACGGACATGACCATCTATGTAGAGTGTTCCTGCTGCCTCTGGTTCATTTTCCATCCATTGTCGACTGAGGTCGGCCGCCCAGCTTTCAACTGATTCTGGATCAGACAGTCCTTTTACTTTGGTTCTTAAACAGCGCACTTCGGGAACCCGATCCAGGCCAAGTAGTTTGCCGAATTCACCCGGTGCATGCTCGCGAAGTTGTTCGGCATTTTTGATGCGACATAGTCCCATAAAGGCGAGTAGCAATAGGATATGAAAGGTTTGATAATAACCTGTCAGTTTGCCAAGGTGGTGCTCAATGTCATTTAATAAGCCATTGCTAAGTAACGCGGGCAATGCACATAACACACCGCCTTTAGGAACATCTAAACAGGATTCGAATTCGATTGAGGCTCCCTTTTCCTGCTCACCCAAAGCCGCCTGGATTCGCTCTTCTACTCGAGTGCAGGCCGTACCGAGTGACTCGGCTGCACTGGCATCAATAATATCACGGGCTGATTTGGTACTGCCATCATTGGGGTCTATTGATACGGCAGACTTTTTTTTAAACGTCCATCACTGATCGCCTTGCGAAAGGTATCTGCCCGGATGCCTAATTCTTTAGCGGCTTCGTTAGGCGTCATACCTTGATCCAGATATTCCTGAGCTTGCTGCAAAACCTCAAGCGTAAAGAGTGGTCCTCCCTTGCGAGTCGGGCGAGGTTCAAAAAACGAATCAGCCCCTTTTTCTCGTAGTTGCCTTAATGAGCGCATAACACTACTTTTAGAGACACCAAAGGTTGTAATAATATCGATTGAACGACAGGAGCCGGTATTGATGAGTTGAGAGGTGTGAAGTCTAAATAATCTCTTATTGTCAGCCTGGTGAGAATAGATCGGGATACCGCCGAGGAAATAAAACCACTCATCATTTCGGTTATCAACACTGACCTGACCATTTATAATAGTCGTACCCTGAGGAATTATTGGGAGCATGAGTTGCTGCATTAATTGAATACCTCGTATGATATGAGGGCTTAGTTTAACCTAAATGAGTACCGTTTTCATTTCTTTAGCTGAAAATATCAATCATTTGACAATAATTCCCTAACCCTTTAATTATATTGCCTAGTTTAAGTTTTAATGGATTTCTTTCAGGATAGCGAATCAAGATGTCTGAAATTAAAATCGTGTTTTTTTTACCTCAAGTGCCTGTTGTCTTAACTCACGATTCTCTTGCTTAAGCTCTGCTATTTTTTTCAGGTGACGCTGTTTAGTTTTTTTAAATTCCCGAATTTCATAGCGGCATTCGATGGTTGTGCGTTTCCAGTTATCACGGCTGTGTAATATTTTTGATAGTTGAATCATGGATTGGGGTCTTCCCATTCTCTATTTTTTGGGGTTTTCACCCCTTAAAAAATACTTCAAATTAGATTAACTATAATCCATAACATGATAACAATAAAGGAAATTATAATTTTATTCTGGCAAAGTTAACCCTTCTAAATATTTGTAAGTGATTGATTATTTAATACGCGGGAGAAATTAGAGAGCTGAATTGGGACTATATGTCGTCTTTTTAATCGGATTACATTTTTCAAGACATTGAATAATATATATTTAAAATTTAAATGCTATATTTCGACAGCCTAGGCCTGACCCTGGCGTTGCTATTAGTTTAAAATTGATAAAGCGGCTTAAATTGAAGGGGTAAGGCGCCTGGAAACAAATATTGGGCGATTATTTGTTTCCAGGCGCCTAAGTGAGCAGTTACAGAAAATCAGTCTGATCCAAGAGCAACTGCAGTAGAAACACCAACAGCACCAGGGACTCCCCCAATAACTCCACCAACAGCATCTGCTATTAATATTTTCCACCATTTAATCCGCAACTGTGTTCCATCACCACCTTGCTCTTTTGGCGCCCATAATTTAGCGCTATGTCTAGCTATTGAAGCAATTGAATAAAAAACTCGTAAATCGTTAGTTGTTAATTGTCCTACTGTAGGCTTTACCAATATACGTGTAGTAGGATCAGGAAATGTGGGGCCTGATACTACTGGAGGAAAGGTGTAGCTATTTGATATAGATTCCTCAAAATCGCGTATCCGGGATATCAATACAGGTAAAGACATCTCATCGTCAGGCAAAATATTGAAGAATTCGGTTAAAATTTGCTTACCTCTATCAGTAATAGCCCCGCCACCGTGTAGTTTTGCTATTGCTTCTTCAGGAGAAAGCTCGATGCCATCCAATGTAGTTGTTAATTCAACATTGAAGTAGTCATTGGTCAGTTCAAGTATATTACTGTGCAAAATATCAATTTCACGCAATCCATTGTCAACTATTGGCTCTCTAACACCGTCTAGACCTATCAAAACAAAGCGTACACCATCATTATGTGCTCTACCAACCCATTCCATAGGATTTTCAGGGTTTGATATGTCAACATATGGATATGGATTACGTTCAATTAAAGTAGGGGTAAACGACAACCCTGCTTCTGATTCTGTTCCTTGCATATCTACACGAAAATGGGTGGGAGAACCATTAACAGAGAGACATTGAAGATTTAAAATTTTAGTAGCGGTATTGTAGTTCGGTATTGAGGGGCAAGTTTCAGAATAAGCCGTTGTTACGGTTAATAACAATGGCAGAATAGCCAAATATAATATGTTTTTCATCTCAGCATCCTCGATTGGCTCTATTTCACATAGAGCAATCTTAATTAAATTAATGAATTTGCTCATAAATGGTTAACCCCATTCTGAGAGTAACTATAAATAAGCAAGTTTAATCAGACCTTATCATAATATGATTGAAAATACTGTTAAAGCTATTGCACTCCACATGATTTTTGAACACCACCGATGCTAAAAACATCCTTCTTTCCAACAAGGTGCTGTATTAGGAGGCTGTCTGAGAATAGAAAGCCTACTGCGGAAAAGATGATTTTGGTCAAATCCCCCGATTATTTTCGTTAAAGAGCCCGCTATTCTCCTGTAATAATCGAAAAACTTGAGTCAAAATAGCTTTCCCTCGCTACGGCTTCTATTCTCGGACGGCCCCCTAGAGTGTAATAAAATCACGTTCTTAGAACGTGGATATTTAATTTTCCTGTAGGGCAGTAACAGAGTCGTCTAAATTAAGATAATTTCAGCCAGACCTAAAAATACAAAAAAGCCGATTGCATCGGTAGCGGTGGTTAGTAATAACGGCGATGCAATGGCAGGGTCTCCACCAAATTTTTTAATTAATAAGGGTATAGTGAGCCGATTAAACCGGCGATGGCTAAATTGACGATAACAGCTATGGCAATCACGACACCTAATAGTGGCTGGTGAAACCATATCAAAGTCAGGATGGATACTGCGCCTCCCATAATGAGCCCATTGATACTACTCATTTTCATTTCCCTTAGAACCACCGGGTAAGCGCTTTGCCAGTCAACCTGACCCAGGGCGATTTTTCTAACCGTTACCGTGACTGCCTGGTTTCCCACATTGCCACCTAATGCGGCAACTATCGGCATAAGGACGGCGAGTGCCACGATGTGCTCAATCGTTTCAGCAAACACATTCACTACCATTGCGGCACAAGTTAAGGCCACCAGATTAATCAACAACCAGTGTAATCTTGCCTTACGTGCGGAGTCTAAGCTCTCCTCTTCAGCATCTTTATCTGCCCCGGCCATTTTCAGTGCCTGGCTATGTTCCTGGGTACGAATTAAATCGTAGATATCTTCGAACACTATGCGACCTTGCAGTTGCTCTTCCTGATTGATCACGGCAATGACACTCAGCTCATATTCTTCAAATAACTGGATAACTTTTTCTATCGGCGTGGTGTCATGAATGCTCAGCGGTTTATGGTGGTGTACTGCCGCCCGATCAATGATTTCCTGCATGGTGTCCCGGTCAGTAAAGAGTAATAGATCAGTAAAATGCAGTACTGCCACCAGGTGTTGGTCAGCATCGACGACAAATAATTTAAAAATCGGGCTATCCGGTTCCTCTATTCTAAAGTTGCGGACTTTTTGCTTCACTTTTGCCAGGGTATCTTTTAACTCTGCTGTGACCATTTCCATTTGCATATAGGCCCCGGCCTGGTCTTCTGGAAATTGTGAAAGTTGGTGAACCTCCGCTTGTTCGTCAGGCGCTAGCAAATGATAGGTACTCTTGGCGTAATTCTGATCATACTGTCTGACGCGTTGCAAAAAATCGGTCAGGTCATCACTGGTTAGGTGCGAGAGCGCAGTTGCCATCTTTTTATGGGGTATACGTGAAAAAGTTTCTTCAAAGATATGACTGGGTAATTCAAAGAGTATTTTGCACAATGTTTCTAATGGTAATAGTGCTATTTCAGTAAAAAACACACCCACATCAGCTTCATACTGCTGGAGTAATTTTTTGGCAATTTTCCCTGGGTTTTCTGCATCTTTCGGTAGGCCATGAATTTGATGGTTATTAGAATTATCGTCAGTTGTCAGCATAGTATTGTTTGATTATTATTTTTGTTTATATACTTCGCGCGGTCACGGAAGCGGATTCTAGCGGCAGGATTTTTGTTTGTCATTAGTGCGGTAGCAGTAGGCGCATAGCTGGCTACGAAACGATTGCTACAGTGCTAATGACGGACAAAAAGATCAGCAAAGTTGGATGATGTGTGTTTCCAGGAGCCTAATTATAGGCTCTAATGTGCACCGATAACGGCCTTGTCAGGGTCTGGCAATTGATCTTCACTAAACCCACACATTTTAACCTCAATATTCTCACTCTTAGCCGTTTTCAGGAAATCCACCAGAGTTTCCTGAATATCATGATCAATAAAACTGGCATGAGAAGCATCAATAACCAGTATCGAGTTTTGCTGAACTTTATTTAACAGTTTTCTTAATAATGCCTTATTCAAAAATGATACGTCTTTATTGAGTGACAATGTAGCATATTTATCCCCAGTCTCTAGAGTAATGGATTCGTGATAATTTGACCTCATTACAAAAATCATACCAATCCCTATACCAATAACTACACCCAGTAATAAGTCAGTAAATAAAATGGCTGTAACGGTTAATAAAAAAGGTAAGAATTGATTCCAGCCTTGCGCATACATAGAGAAAAATAGCTGTGGTTTGGCTAATTTATATCCCGTTTGTAATAAAATAGCGGCCAGACACGCAAGTGGAATCAAGTTTAAGGTCTGAGCAATAAACAGGATACTAAGCAATAAGAAAATACCGTGAACAAAACTGGATATACGCGTACGACCCCCGGCATTAATATTAGCTGAACTGCGCACAATAACCGCAGTAAGGGGTAAACCTCCAATTAAGCCGCTAAGCAGATTACCTACCCCTTGTGCTTTTAACTCTCGGTTTGTTGGGGCAATACGTCTTAATGGATCCAGTTTGTCTACGGCTTCCAGGCTTAATAAGCTTTCCAGACTTCCGATTATTGCCAGAGTCATGGCAATAATATAAACATCAGGCCGAGCGAGAAAGCTGAAATCAGGAAAGGTAAATAAATTAATAAAATCGGGTAGGCTATCGGTTATAGGCAGAGAAACCAGATGCTTGCTCGAAACCGCATAGTCTGGGAACCATTGTAAGGCTGCGGCATTAAAACCGATCCCCCAGGCAACTGTCACTAACTGACCAGGTATGTGTTTAAGTACGCTTAAACGTTTAATAAAAGCGGTGTCCCAGAGAATCAGGATTATTAATGCCCCCAGGGTAATTGCAGATGCACCGGTCGAGATAGATGCGAAGGCATCAAATACATTATTAAAACTTTCAGCCGCCGTTTCATCCATATAGCCTTCATCAGCTTCGAAATTTTTATCATAACCAACAGCATGAGGTAATTGTTTGATAATCAGAATCAAACCAATTGCAGCTAACATCCCTTTAATCACAGCTGAAGGAAAAAAGGCACCAATCACTCCCGCGCGAAGATAGCCAAAGATTAATTGAATAACCCCGGCTAAGGCGACACAGACCAAAAAGCCGTTATAACTACCGAGTTGTTCAATAGCAGAAAATACAATAACCGTTAAGCCAGCAGCCGGACCAGAAACACTGAGTTGTGATCCGCTAAGCCAAGAGACGAGAAGCCCGCCAATGAGCCCTGCAATAACCCCAGAAAACAGAGGAGCTCCAGATGCCAGGGCAATCCCAAGGCATAAGGGGAGTGCAACAAGGAAAACCACTAAACCCGCGGCAATATCCTGCTTTATATAAGACTTGTAATAATCAAAGTGTTTGTGAATCATTTTTATCTCTTGTCGTGAAGGTTTTTTCTGGCAGATATTATGGCATTATTAACATTTCTAGTGGAGTGTAGTTTATTAGAATTATCGGTACAAACCGCATTCAGAAATAACTGCTGACTTATTCAAACCATCCACTTTCTTCAATGTTTATACGAATGCCGGAAGAACTTTATAATACCTAAATCCTGCAAGCATTATACATAATAATCCACAAAACTCCTTATTAAACAATGATATAATATCATTTTCCTGATTTCACTATCTCATTGTTTTAATGAAGCCCTCTAAAGTATCAAAATCCTCATCTCACGTAAGAAACCGTACCCGAACGGTAAAAATGACATCTACAGCACATGGATTGACAAGCCAGGCGGGACTGATTCCCGTCGTGAAATATTTAGACAGGATAGGTTTTGAAAAAACCGTAAAACAAAGCGTTCCACATCGGCGGGGTGAAAATGCAGACCATCACTTATCTGATGTGGTTCTATTGACGTTGGTTGGCATGATGGGGGGAGCAACATCAATGGCAAAGGTGACGACCGTATGGGCAGATAGCGTACTGCGCAAAGTAGCTGGCTGGATAAAGATTCCTGTTGAAACCACAATTTTACGGATCTTTAAAGAAGTAAGTGATAGGCAGATAAGCCAGTTTGAAACGCTCACGCATACTTTGCGTGGTCAACACTGGCGGCGATTGCTTCGTTCCGGAAAATCGAAAACTGGCATACAATCCGTCCAGTGGGTCGATGTCGATTCAACTGTGGACACCGTTTGTGGTCGACAAGAAGGAAGTGCCAAAGGCTTCAACCCCAAAAAGAAAGGTGCCCGTTCATACCATCCACAACTCGCTTTTCTAGCGGAAACAAAAGAAATTTTACAAGCCTGGTTCCGGACAGGCAATGCCTTTACAAGCAATGGTGTTGTAGAATTTACCAAACAGTTACTTGCACACTTGCCCAATCGGATGCGCATTATTTTTCGCGGTGACAGTGGTTATTTTGTCGGTGATTTGCTTGAATTTCTCGATACCAGAGGGCATGGGTATCTAATAAAGGTTAAACTTAAGAATTTGAACGCATTGCTGGCCAAACAGGCCTGGACAGCCATACAAGGCCGACCCGGTTGGGAGCAGAGCGAGTTTCAATATCGTTGTGGTGGCTGGTCTCGCTCTCGTCAGTTTGTCGCGGTCAGGATAAAGCAACCTAAACAAGTGACAGGACCTCAGTCCGAGCTTTGGGATACGGCAGAATATGACTATTTTTGTTATGTAACAACTGAACCTCTATCGCCTTGGCAAACACATAAGAAGTATGGTGAACGAGCGACGTGCGAAACATGGATTGAAGAAGCAAAATCACAAATGGGTTTAGGTAAAATCAGAACGAATCAATTTCTGGCTAATGCCGCATTATTTCATTGCGCCGTTCTTGCCTACAATACCGTGCGCTGGATGGCTCAATTGAGTGGCAACAAAACGTTGTGCCAATGGGAGCCGGATACACTTCGTACTTATCTGATTCGGGTGGCTGGAAAATTACTCACAGGCAATAATCAGCTGAGAGTCAGAACACCTGCAGGTCCGCTCTATCCACAGGAATGGGATGATTGGGTTAAGGTGGGGTTACTCGCTTAACATTAACCGAAGTTAAGTCACTTTGATTAAAAGGTCATGGCACGTTGGCAGGGTGTTTATTGCCTTGGGCTCGGGGGATATCCATACGATACAAAAAATTTCCTCTATTTATGATTTAAATCTGGATATTTTGATCGGTTGGACAAAGAGGGCTGGCAAAGCGGCAGTAAAAACCTAATAACCACTTAGCTAGACAGGTTAATGAGAGTCAAAATATGGGCTTGCAGGATTTAGGTAATATTTAATCTAAAGGTTTGAATAATGGTAATCTGACAGAACAACATCAACCATTAGAATCTGACGAATAAGAAATATCAGGAAATTTACTTTCCATCTTTTCGATGAATTTAGGTGTATTGCTAACACCCCAGTTTCTGGCAACGTAGTACCCATCGTTATTAAAGACTAACTCAGGCTCTCTGTTATATCGGTATTTTGAATAACGCGTTTCAGTCTCAGTCATTTCTTCTCGCAATTTTAATAATTTAAAACTGCAAGATTTGTCATTGCGCAGAAATTTAAATACATCATTGTCAATTAATTTATTCTCATTCAAAAGTTCTACTGTGAAAAAATCAATATCTGATTTTTTAAAATCTTTCTCATAAACTTCATCTAAATAAGAAATGGTAAATAATGAGCGATCTTTGTTGGTATTTCTTGAAATACGATCTTCTCTTCGTTTTTGCCGAACTTCAATTTGATAACTTTCAGCCTCTGGGAGGGGAATAATTTGATTCGCACTTAAAACCAGCTTATCGTCAATTTTATGAAGAGATAGGCGAACACAGCTAATATCTAAATCACGGTCATTAAGCCAAAGAACAGAGGTTGTAATTTCTTTAGAAAAATTGGCTGATGCTAAGATAATTCTTACATTTTGGGCAAAGTCATCGTCCCTTGGGGCATCCCAGCCCAAGAATTCACATAGCTTAGTTTCTGCATCAGAGTCTATCGCATTGTCATCCAAGTATTTCTTAAATGCAGTTTTTGCTTGCTCCCAAGTCATATTGGCAACCATTGCGGCATAACGAATGGCCTGCAACTCCATATGCCCACCATCATCAGTGCGTTTAAGCTCAATAACAACAAGATTGGCATCTTTATCAACTGCTAAAAGATCAATTCGTCTACCACTTTCAGACCATTCACCAAACTCTTCGGCATCAGTAGCAATAACTTCAACATTAGCTCTTAGTAGACGTTGTAGGTCACGTTTCTCCCAAAGATTTTCTTTCTGAAAGCTAGTAGATACGAGCGGGGAAAGTACATCCTCTGTTATTTGATAAAGGGGCATTTAATAATCCTTTCTTATTAAGATCTACACTACGAGTAAGTATTTATTCAGCTATCAACGCATCAAGTTGAAACGGTTAATATTTTAAAAATATATAACAAAATCACATGTACTAAAGATCCATATTAGCACCGTTATTTTTCAACCAGTTTTTACGCTCACAGTAGTCAGGCATCACCTTATCCACCTCATTCCAAAAAGCATCCGTATGATTACGATGATGACTATGGCACAGCTCATGCACAACGATATAGTCGATGATTTTGGGGGGCGCCATCATGCACTTCCAATGAAAAGTCAACACATCGGTTTTACTGCAACTTGCCCAACGATAGCTCATGTCTTTTATTTTAACTGACGCAGGTACTACTCCCACTTTTGCAGCAAAATATTTTACTCTTTGCCTAATACGATCTATTCCTTTATTGGTGTAATAGTGTTCAAAAGCTAATTTAGCAGAAGTTGAACCCCCTTTTTCAATAAGTCCACGATGTAAACAAAATCGTCCCTCTTTTAATTTTAGATCACAATCTTGCTCACTGACTAAAGACAACCGGTAAGATCGCCCTAAGTATAAAAAGGTTTCACCATTAACCCATTCACGAACAACGGCTGTTGAATTTAAGTCTTTCCATTCAGCCAGGTTTCTATAAATCCATAGTCGCTTACTTTCAACGACAGCATCAACTTGTTCAGGACTGTAGTCATTAGGTGGGCGTACAACTATAGAACCATTGCGCTCAATGATTATATCGGTAGTTTTCCGCTCACTCCCCGGCAGTAATTGGTAGTCAATATCCCTTACTCGTCTTGCATTCATAACTGATCCCCCTCAGAAGCACTTCTGATAAGTTCATCATGGCGGTTCTTTGCAAGTTTCATAATTTCAATGGCTACCCGTTCACGATTTTTCTTAAGTTCAATAATACCGGTTAAGGTCAAAGCTGTTTTAATATCACTGCGGGTTTTCTTTTGTTTATCAGCATTATTCCAGAAGTCGATGCTACCAATACTATCTTGCAGTGTTTCAACGATAGCTTCCATCAAACCCTTCATTTTAGTTTTAGCATTTGCCGGTACTTCACCGTTTTCAAACGCTTCATTAGCAATATGTTCGTAGAAGGTTGTGGCTTCTTTGCTCATGCCTTGTTCACCTGTTTTACGACCTTGCATGGCCTCAGTGCGTAATTTTTCTAATTCTTCAGCTAATTTTACCCAGTCTTCTTGATGTTGATCGATTAGGTTTTCAACCTTCTCCGATAAACTTTTATAAAATGCAGGATCTTCATCATTATGCACTGTGCAATGTTTACGAATGGCATGCTCCATCTCGCTGGCTTTAGATTCCGCATTACCCTGCGCATGTTTATTGAGGTTTTCAATAAAATCATCAGCTAACAGCTCAACAGGCGCAACTTTGGGATTGATGCCTAAGCTGATTAAATGTTCGTTAATTAATCTTTTGACTTTTTCACCCGCATCACCAAAGCTTAGACTGGAATCTTTGTATCGTTCTTTTGCAACGCTTAGTATATAGCCAAAACGCTTTGCGGGTATACGGTAAGGTTGAGCTGATTGGTGTGGTAAAACAATATCCATACTCATTAAAAACTTCTTCAAATACACATCAAAGTCAGCACGTATTTTTTCATCTTTCAATAAGTTAACAGCCTCATGCACAACGTCAGCATCAGCTTCAATACTGGACAACTTCCCTTGCACAAAGTCTTCTACTTGCACCACCTTATTATCACTAAACAACTGCAATAAGCGTTGGTAGCGTTCTTCTAGTACTGGCATTTCTGAGGTAATACTTTTTAAACCTTGTGCCAATTCCTGCTGTTCATCAGCGGCAGCATATAAAGTCAAAGCATCTGTAAGATTTTCTGTCAAACCAATATAGTCAACAATATAACCTCTGCTTTTACCTTTCTTTACTCGGTTGGTACGGGCAATGGCTTGCAGCAAGGTATGTTCTCTAATTTTCTTATCGATATACATCACTTGCTCTATCGGTGCGTCGAAGCCTGTAAGTAGCATGTCGCAGACAATTAAAAAAGCGATCCCCGTATAAGGTTTATCTGGGTCTTGCATATCAAAAGACCGACAAAAATTATCGACAGCATTCCATGCTTTTGCCTGCTTTCGAGCTTCGGTTATATAAGCGGCCTCATTAGTGCCGTCACCCGATACAACAACAGCAGCTTTGAGAAAAGCTATCTTTTTAATCAGCTCTTCATTGGGTTCAGATTCTAACTTTAAAGCTTTTACACGCGCTTCAAGTTCTTCGGCTATTGCTGATTGATAACGAACTGCCGCAAGCTTCGAATGACAGACTACCTGTGCCTTAAAACCATTAGGTAAGATTTGCTCTATATAATGGTTGACCATATCTTTAGCAATAGCTTTTATTCGTTCCTCAGCTTCCAGAATATCGCCAGTAGCTCCGTATTTCTTTTTAATAGCTAACAGCTCTTCATCGCTGCGGTCTTTAAATAAATTTTCAAACTCTGTTTCAAAACCATGTTTATCATTAAGTGCAGAATCTGCTGTACGCCCTTCGTATAAAATCTGCAAAGTCGCCCCGTCATTAACCGCATCCATCAAGCGATAGGTATCAATATATCCACCAAAACGCTTATACGTTTTCTTCTCACCATGGCGCTTAGTAATTAACGGTGTACCGGTAAAAGCAATACGCGCTGCGTTGGGAAAAGCTTCAAAAATATTATCACCCAAATCTGAACCTTGGGTACGGTGAGCCTCATCAATCATAAGAATAATGCGTGATGAAGCATTAACCACACCAAATGTTTTATTGCTTGGCATAGCTTGATAAGTACCCAGCGCTTCTGCCACCTTTAACGGTAAGTTTTCATCATGCAATTGAAACTTATGCATCATGACCATATTAATGTCTGAACTGTCGGTGGCTAAATCTCCACGCAAGGCTTTGTTACTCTCTATGGTATTGACACGGCCACCAATAAGCGTGGCCGTTTCAGCAAGCTGATCTTCTAAATCCACACGATCATTAATTAATAGAATTTTATAGTCATTTAAGTCTTTAGACGTTCTCAGCATTCGGGCAACAAACACCATAGTTAAGCTTTTTCCAGAGCCTTGGGTATGCCAAACCACTCCGCTTTTCTCTAGCGCATTCTGGCCATTGCGTAATCGATCAATAATTTTATTCGCGGCACGGAATTGCTGATAACGACACACCACTTTTATTCGTGGTCCGCCATCTGTATCCATAAATAGGGTTGAGGACCGCAGAATATTAAGCAAGTTGGTTTTATTCAGCAGTCCGCTAATCAGCTGATGCTGTTGATTCAGATCTTCTACACTCGCATCATCATTTGGCCATTGGGTTTTCCATGGAAAAAAATGCTCAACACCCGATGTAATTGTCCCGTAGTCAGCCTCTAAACCACAGCTTCGGATAAGCATCATCGCAGTATGAAACAGTTTAGGCTCGCCTTCTTTTAACCCCTGTTGTTTTGTCGCCTTACGCTGGTTCATATAACGCTGTAGCTGTTCAAACGCTTCTGGCATTGGGTTCGCGCAGGTTGCGCCACCTTTTTTGCACTCCACTATAATCAACGGCAACCCATTCACAAACAATACAATGTCAGGAATGATAAATTGCTTTACACAGCCAGGTGTATCAATTCGGAATTGATTGATAACGTGAAAAGTATTCTTTTCAGGCCTGTCAAAATCAATCAGCTTGACTATTGGGTCTTGTTCTCCGGTGATTTCATTAACATCCACCTGAGATTTAAACAGCAACTTTTGAATGGCTTCGTTGGCCTCAAATAAAGTACGATTAGGCTGGCGCAAAATTTGATCATACAAGTCATGAAGTTGTTTTTTGGTTAGCCACTCTTCACCTGTGTTGGTAGTGTTAATCGCTGAAATGGCCTTTTCAAAAACATCCGGCAACAACCATTGGCGGAAGTTTTTACGTAAGCTTTTGCTTGGGTCTTGTGGAATGTCCTGGCCTTGATCAACACTGATCCAACCCAGCGATTTTAATTGCTGTAGAAAGGGTTGTTCGACTTCGGTGTATTCAGACATGAGCAACCTCAGCTTTATCTATGGAGGCCATCTCGTTCCCACGCTCCCGCGTGGGAATGCATACCGTATTTACCATTGCCTGCAAACCTCCAGTAAGCCCAGCTTCCCCGAATAATCTCGGGCACTGGAATAGCGCCAATGCTCGGCTTTATCCACATAACCCCGCTTTATCTCGTTCCCACGCTCCCGCGTGGGAATGCATACCGTATTTACCATTGCCTACAAACCTCCAGTAAACCCTGCTGCCCCGAATAATCTCGGGCACTGGAATAACGCCAATGCTCGGCCTTATCCACATAACCCCGCTTTACTGGATTATGATGAATATAATCTATTTTCTGCCTCATCATCTCATCGCTTTGAATCAGTTCAGGATGTACGCCTTCTTGCCAAAACTGATAAGCACGGTCAATTTTGTGGGCTTTTTTATAAAAAGCCAACTGCTCTAAAATTTGTTTGACATTGTTTTTAGAAAGATATTGAATCATTTGCTTTGCCGTATAGGATTTATAGCGGGCAATGTCATGATCCAATGCCTTGCTTTGTACAACAAAATGGCAATGGTTTTCTAACACAACATAGGCATACACCTTCAAGCCATCTTTAGATAAGAACTTTAATGCTTCCAATAAAATACTGACGGTTTCAGGGCGTGTAAAAACAGGAATCCAATGTAATACCGTTAGGGTGATAAAGTGTGGCTGTTCAGGATCGGTTATTTTGTATCGACTTCTACCCATTAGTTAAGCTCCGTATGCATTCCCACGCGGGAGCGTGGGAACGAGGAATTCAGACATATTACAGGTGAACACTCTGTAAACGATCTAAGGCGATACTTATCGCACGGGGATCAAACAACTTTGCTTTCCTTGCGCCCCATCGCTCACCGGCAGGCCAATTTTTCAGACCTTGTTCTATTGCATCAACCTTTGGTTCGCAGTTTTCTTTTTCGATCAACCAATCAACTGTTGCTAACAACTCCAGACCATAAGGTGATTCAAACCCATCAATAATTTGAGAGGTTAATTCAAGTGCAGGCAGATAATCTTTGGCCTCTGAATGCAAATAAGCATTGGCACAGTCACGTTTGTTATCATCAAACCAAATAACATCAAGTGGATCAGAATCAGCGATTCGCTTATCACTTTTAAGGTAACTACCATCCAGTGCATCTAATACATGTCTCAATCTGTCAGCATAAGGGCCGTAGTTATTTGACTGAAATTTCAGTTTTAATGGATTGGTAACAGGCTGTTTTTCAATGACCCGCTCTAGGAACCAAGCCAGTTTTTGAATCTCCAATAAACTGCACTCCATGCCCAACACCCAGTAACGACGTACAAGCTCGGCAATCAATGCTCTTGATGCAGTGAGTTGCTCAACACCTCTCTTTATAGCAATATTCTGATATTGATGGGTCGGCTCATAAACCAACACTTCAACGTCGCTCAAATCCGATAAGGCCTTATCAATTTTCTCCCGGACAACAAGCCAATCCAGCCCCCCATTCCCAGCGCCAAGAGGAGGAATAGCAATGGATTTAACATTATTATTGATAATAAAAGCCTTTAAGTCATTCAAGCCTTCCGTTATCCACTCCAATTTAGAAGGGCTACGCCAATGTTGTTTAGTCGGGAAATTAATGATCCATTTCGGCCCCATCAACTCGCCAGTTTCAGTGATGAACATCTTACCCGTCTGCACCTGTTTGGCTTTGCAGGCCTTGGCGTATTCATTCATATTTTTAACAAAACGCTCTTTAAACATCAGCGCAATACCTTTACCCATAACGCCCACGGTATTCACGGTATTCACTAATGCCTCAGTATCAGCATTCAATAAATTACCTTGTGTGTATTTAATCATCAGAAGTACCACTCTGTACGTGTATAAACAGCAAGCCCAAGCCCGCGCTCGGCCACTTGCTGCTCTATTATCTCGTTCCCACGCTCCCGCGTGGGAATGCATACCGTACTTACCATTGCCTACAAACCTCCAGTAAACCCTGCTGCCCCGAATAATCACGGGCACTGGAATAGCGCCAATGCTCGGCTTTATCCACATAACCCCGCTTTACCGGATTATGATGAATATAATCTATTTTCTGTTTCATCATCTCATCGCTTTGAATCAGTTCAGGGTGTACGCCTTCTTGCCAAAACTGATAAGCACGGTCAATTTTGTGGGCTTTTTTATAAAAAGCCAACTGCTCTAAAATTTGTTTTACATTGTTTTTAGAAAGATATTGAATCATTTGCTTTGCCGTATAGGATTTATAGCGGGCAATGTCACGATCCAATGCCTTGCTTTGTACAACAAAATGGCAATGGTTTTCTAACACAACATAGGCATACACCTTCAAGCCATCTTTAGATAAGAATTTTAATGCATCCAATAAAATACTGACGGTTTCAGGGCGTGTAAAAACAGGAATCCAATGTAATACCGTTAGGGTGATAAAGTGTGGCTGTTCAGGATCGGTTATTTTGTATCGACTTCTACCCATTAGTTAAGCTCCGTATGCATTCCCACGCGGGAGCGTGGGAACGAGAATATAGCAAATTATCTCGGTGAACAATACGCCATATCAGTGCTTTTTTAGGGTTTAGACTCGTGTAGTTATGTGGCATGGATCGTCTCGGATTGATCGACGTTGACCTGGACTTTACCAGTTAGGAGGTCGTGCATTAGACCGCTTTTCATCTGTTTTAGTTTTGAAAGATTATCTTTCTCATCTGCAATTTTTTTATCATTCTTCTCAATTACAATTACAATTTTCCGCTGTTCATCTTCATTCATTAATGAGACTGGAAGTTTATTTAGTACAACTTGATTGACGCTAACTTGGTTAGATGCGTTTGCGTTTGTAAGAATATAATTCCTTGCTTTAGGACTCCTAAGCCATTCAAATAATAAACGTGGCACTAGAACATCGGGGGCAACTCGTAGGCGCATCATATTTGATTCATAAACTGATGGTTCAGGAACGTCAGGAACAAGAGTTGGTAAACCTACGCCATCAACTGTTGCAAAAACCCTGGTTACTAGAATATTATTTTTAGCAATTCCATATTGCCTAAGCTCATCATCAGTGACTTGTCCTCTCCTACATAATGAAAAATCAACTGATCTCTCTTTCGTGAATGCCGTTTGACCCACCATTAATGCACCCTCACCAATTAATTCTGCTGGTTTGTATACTCCATTAGTTGGATTATCAATTAAACATGGTCGAAGTGTTGAAGGTGTCCAGTCTCGTGGAATCCAGCCAATCGGTGTTTCTTGATACAGCTCGGGTGCTTGTTCTCTGGGTGGGCGGAGTTTGCCATCGGCGGTGATGCCTCGGGTAAACAGGTCGTGCATTAAACCTGCTTTGATTTGCTGGTATTTTTTAATCAGTGCTTCGGTTTTTTCGATGGTGTGATCAAGGTTTTGTAGGATTTCACCGATTTTATTTTGTATTGTATTTTTGGAAGGATGAGGGATTTTGACTCTACCTATATCCTTACGGTTAATTTCTAAAAATGTACTCCCTGCAGCATACTTAAGAAATTGATTCTTTAATCTTTGAATTTGATAAAACAAGAATATCCCATCTATATTCGGCTTTGGTGATAAATTCTTAAACCCTTGATTAGTTGAAACAGGAGCGGCTGCAATTTTGATTTCACCAATAGTAGCTCTCGATGTAAACAACAATGTGCCTTTTGCTAACTGCTTTGCAGATGATGATGCTAATCCTGCTTTCGTAATACTTTCTTTTGTACTAAATAGGAAATTAGTATTACAAGCTGTAATGTCCGTTGGTGTTACCCAGTAAATTCCACCATTCCAATATTCATCGACATTCCGTGATGGAGTCCCTCCGCTCGTGATATCCGCTAATTGTTCCAGAGAGGTTGAAGTCCACTCACTCATACCCCAACTCCACCATAAACGCCTGTAATTTCACAGAGGCTTCATCACGGGCATTTTCAATAGTCTTTGCCGTTACTGCGTATTTGCTCCATAAATTTTCAATGGCCTTAACACAGGCACGTTGATCAGCGCGTAAATAAGCTTGGTAGGTATTCATCAGCACTTGTCGTAAGCGTTCAATAATCACGGTTCGTGCTTCATTGTTATTGATTTTGGCTCGCGCACTTTCGACCAGTTCATTGCGCTTGCCTTCTATGCCTTTAATAGTGGCTTTGAGTGCTTTCACTTCATCCTCTAGCACTTTATGACGCTCTAAACTTTTAGTAATCGTTTGTGCTCGTTCAAAAGCCAATTGTCCTTGCGTTATTGCTTCTACAATTTGAGCTGTATATTCGGATTCATGATTGACCTGCGTGGCTAAGGCAATAATACGTTGGCCATTTTCAAATTCTGGGGCTGTTTGTGTGAATCCTTCAGTACAATAAGTCCCTTTTTTCTCACCTTTAGGTAATAACTCTGCACTGTCGATTTCTATGAATAAATTACCGGCAAGCGCTTTTAGCGTTTTAAGCTGTGCTTTCCATTCGGTATTGGCAGTTTTGAGTTCATCCTTTTTACTTTTTACTTCTTCACTGGCCATTACACCGCTGTCTTCTGTGTCTTCAAAATCTTCTTCACTGGCAGCGGCAAACAAGGCTTGCAGTTCGGCTAAACGCGCTTGTGCTTGTTCCATTTCTGCTAGCACTTCTGGAAACTGGCTTTGCAATATCTCTTGATCGGGGATTAATTCGGCACCCCAGCCACTGGCTGCAATGGACTTAAAATCAGCTTTGAGCGTATCAACGTAATTGGCAAACGCACCTCGCACCTGTGAAGAGGTGAGTAACTGCTGCTCAATCAACTCTTGTGCAATACTGTTCAGCAAGCTACTGCGCATTTGATAAACATTGCCGGAATGCGCATGTTGGTTTTCTGGATCGGGCGCTAAGGCTTCAACAAGGGGCAGATTTTTTTGCCACCAGCTTTCAAGTTGATCCATTAGCTCAGCATGGCGAGTGGTTACGCCTTGGTGGGTGCTAACAAAATCGGCAATGTCTCGTTTTTCATTGATAACGGGCGCAATATCCAGATAGGTTTCATCTCTTGCGACAAAACAGTCTTCACGTAATTGCGGATAGTTAGACCAAAAATGTTCAAGGCTATCAACCTCAACAATCGGTACGCCGCCGTGTAAATGTGCGCGCACATCATGCGGCTCTGGTGGTGGGGCATTATCCACATAACGGCGAATATTACAATTGTATTCCTCAGCGGCTATTTCAGCCTTAGGCACCCTACGGGCATAAGCTGGAATATCTTCACCTGAACGATAGGCATGAATTATTTTATCTATATCTTCAGGGCGCAAATGGTTTTGTGCTTTGCCTTCACGATATTCACGGTCAGCATTTATAAATAGCACATGGTCACGCTCGGCAGCGCCTTGTTTATTCATTACCAAAATACAGGCCGGAATACCGGTGCCATAAAACAGATTACTGGGTAAGCCAATAATGGCTTCCAGATAGCCATGTTCAATAAAATGCTTGCGCGCTTCTTTTTCTTCACCACCACGGAACAATACACCGTGTGGCATTACAGAGGCGAGGCGACCATCGTGTTTGAGTACGGCCAGCATATGCTGTATGAACATCAAGTCCGCTTTTTTGCCTTTCTCCGGCATCATCACGGGGAAACGGCCTGAAAATTTAAGGTCTTTCTTTATGTAGTTTTGACTAAAAGGCGGATTAGCAACCACTCGATTAAAGCGTTTAAGTTCGTTGGTTTCATCTAGGTGCTGTGGATCGCGTATTGTGTCTTCTTGGCGAATATCTGCGTGGGAAATACCATGCAGTAACATATTCATTTTGCAGATTGACCATGTGGTACCGATCTTTTCTTGACCAAAAAGCGATATTTCATCTGCACTACCCCCATTTTCTCTCAGGTAATTGTGCATTTGAATAAGCATTCCGCCGGAACCTACCGTCGGATCATAAACGCTCATACCTTCTTGCGGATCACAAATCTCTACACAAATACGAACAACCTCAGACGGTGTATAAAACTCACCGGCTTTTTTACCGGCAGAATCTGCGAAGTATTTTATTAGCCATTCGTAGGCGGCACCCAGTAAATCGGGGAATTCAAAGTCTTCATCTTTGAGGGGGATTTTTTCAAAGTTCAAAACAAAATCAGCCAGCGTGTCATCGTCTAGTGTGCGCTGGCCAATCTTTTTGTTGAAGTTAATGCCTTTCAGAACATCTTGTAATGCATCAAGATTAGCGTCTTCTATCGCTTCAAGTGCTTTATTCAGATTAGTACCTACGTTTTCCTTTACATGTTTTAGTGCTGGATGATGAACAATTTTTGTTTCACCACCTTCAGTGACTTCTTCATCCCAAGCTTGATTCCAACGCGCGCGCTCGGGAACAAAAAAATACTTGCCAGAATAGTTATCAGGGTCATGCAAAGCATCATCAATATCCTCGGAAGACATGCCTTGGGCTGCAAGACCTATCTTCATTTCAGCTTGACGCTGATCAAACAGATCGCTTGCACGCTTGAGGAACAGCATACCGAATATATATTCTTTGTATTCACTGGCATCCATGCTGCCACGAAGGTCATCACAAGCGGTTAGTAATAGGCTTTCTAATCGCGCCAAAGTTAATTTAAACGTCACTTGCTATCCCTCATTTTTGAATGTTTTTTCTTCTATCCACTTTTCAATATCAGGCTCTTTAAACCGCCAGCTACCGCGCACTTTAAAGCCTGGCAGCTTTCCTTCTGCTGCCTAGCGATAAGCAGTCTTCTCAGCTAACTTGAGATATACAGCTACTTCTTTCAAGGTTAGTATGTCGTTACTCATGGCTTTATCCATCTAAATACTAGGTGAGAGAATAAAGGAATATTGAGGAATTCGCAATCAAAGCACCCTTTGTTTTCAAGGGACTTATAGGTATTTTGTTTATGGGGCATCAAGCCAACAACAGTCACTATATGCTTACGGGTAAAATAGCTGAGATCATTTTCTTGATTTGTAATTAAGCTTGCTATGCATTTAGGTATTTCGTGACCGTATTACTTTTACATATTTCTTAATTTCGTATGAGCTAAGACATGTAAGCGATCCTAAAACAAGCCTGAAAACAACTGCACATCCACCCAGTCGCCTTTTTCAATCCTGTCTCTATCATGTGTGAGAATAATAAAAGCATTCGCCATACTGATCGAACTTAAGATACCTGAGCCTTGTTTACCAGTAGTTTTAACCTGAAGTTCTCCTGTTTCAGTCTGGCTAACGATGCCGCGTTGAATTTCAGTGCGCCCTGGTTTTTTACGCATAGCTTCCAGGCTGCGTGCTTTAATTAATGGCGCTATAGGTTTATCTGTGATGCCGAGCATTTTTTCCAGTGCAGGTAGAACCAACTGATAGAGCGTTACGAGAACTGCAACGGGGTTACCTGGTAAACCAAAAAAAATACTGTGTTTTATTTTTCCGAAGGCAATAGGACGACCGGGTTTCATCGCTACTTTCCAGAAATTGATATCACCACTGGTTTGCAGAACCTGTTTAGTAAAATCAGCTTCTCCGACAGAGACTCCGCCAGTAGAAATAATAATATCTGCGTAGTCTGCGGCTTCGTTAAAGCGCTTTAGTAGTTCGCTTTCGTTATCCTGAATAATGCCCAGATTGATGATTTCTATATCGGGGCGATCTAAGGCAGCTTGTAGGCAGTAGCGATTACTATCGTACAATCCACCTTCTGGAATTGCAGAGGCAATGCTGTAAATTTCATTGCCAGTTGAAGCAATGGCAATGCGTAATTTACGTTTGACCTTAATCTCGGTAATGCCTAAAGAGGCAAGTAAACCAATGTCGGCAGGGCATAATAATTTACCCACTTGCAAGACAATGGCATCCAGATGAATATCTTCTCCAGCCTGGCGCACGTTTTGTCCCTTTTTATGTCGGGCATCTATTGAAATTACATTTCGCGTAACCTCACAATGCTCCTGCATAATAACCGTATCCAGATCTGCGGGTATTGCTGCGCCGGTCATAATACGTATGCAATGTCCGGACTGACACGTTTCGGTATAGAATTCCCCCGCCAGTACGGTCGCCTGAATAGTTAGGCTGGTCGTGGTATTTTCTGTAGGTAAATCGCTACCATGCAGGGCATAACCATCGACTGCTGAATTAGTATGACCGGGAACTTGAACTGGGCTGATAATGCTTGTAGCCAGACAGCGCCCTTTTGCTTGTTCGATCGGTATTTGCTGACTCTCTTGTAGAACAGGCATCGCATCCTGTATCGCCTGTTTTGCCAGGTCTAAATGCAATAAACCAGGTTCATTAATATCTGCGCAATTCGGGGGACTATTGATCATTTGCGTGTAGAGGGTCCGTTAAGTGGTAAGCCATTATCGAGAAAACTTAAAAAATACTCTAACTGCTTTAAAGCAGTGCTTTGAGCCGGATCGACATCGGCACGAATAAGTTTATTACATACCATAAAACGGCGGTGTAAAGTTCCCATTTCTCCTGTATTTAAGCGATAGGCGGGCCAGTGTGTGGTGTGACCTAGTGCTGGACTGAGAATTTCCGAGCGGATAAATTTTCCTGCATTATCTAAATGACAGCTTGCACAGGAAAAATTAAGCTGCCCCCGGCGTTGGTAAAAATAGGCTTTGCCTTGCTCGTAAGCGTTAAGCGCAGCAGGGGAGTTATCTGGGATCTGGGTGTTAATACGTTGCCCACGTGAGGTATATGCCAGATATGCTAATAAGTAGCTAATCTCACCTTTACCATAGGCTAGGGCAGGGAGCTGATTGCGTTGCCGGCAATTATTGATTGCACTGGCCAGCGTAGTGATTTGCTGTTTCTGTTCGTCCCAATAGGGATAGTCTTGCGCAATAGCCACACCCTTATTAGCAAAGCAATCTGCATAGCGGGAGCCATTTTCAAACGGGGCTTTATATAAAGTTTCCCCTTGTTCCAGAGCCAGTTCGTAGGGAGGGAATTCCTCAATAGCCAGCCAGGAATCTTTTGCATCAGGGTCTATGGCATAAACGCCCTCGGCATAATCCTCAAGACTTAGTTGCGGAAAGAGTTGTTGATAGACGGCACGAATTTGTTGTCGGTCTTCTGTTGGATTCGCCCAGATTGGAGCGCTGGAAATGAATAAAAATAGAACAACAGTCGTCCTTAATTGGGCAAAAAATATCATCGGATAATATGCTCGGCAGTGTCACTATAGCCGAGATTATCTATCCAGCTGATAGTGATGGTATCGCCCGGTTGAGTGGATTTTATGCGAAATGAAAAGAAGGGGTTTTTTGCAACGCCGACACCCATTTGGCATTCACTCATCAGTTGCTCATTATGCGTAAAGCTCAAGGTTTGAATAAAATGCGCGGGAACCAGTTCTCCGGTTTCTTCATCTTTTCTTTTTCCGGTTTCCATTGGGTGAGCAATCAGGGTGCGCACTAAGGTATAGTCAGCCAGGCGTTTACAGCGAATTTTTATGGTAGACATATTAACCTCCACATCCGCCTAAAGTGACTTTTACTTTTTGCCGGGCCTGGTAATATTGGTTATCTGCTCTTAGCACAACGATTACATCACAGGTTTCCTGCATTTTAAAGCGTGCACCTATATAGGTTTCTAACGCAGGGTTCAAGCTAAATTTTGCGACTAAGGGCACCGGGTTTTTTTCCGAAAGTATATAAATAGTATCGGCATTCTCAATTGTGCTGGTAATGGTAATAGGCACAACCGATCCATTTTCAGCGATACGTGGCAATTTTAAATGAATCTTATTCGTTGCTAATAATACCTGTTCAGGAAATAGCTGCTTAAGCGAGCTATCAATAGTCTGCCGACGATAATCTTCTGCTATCCAGTTTGCCAAAGCTGTTTTGGAAAATGCGAATGTTAAAGTATAACCGGCCAGCGTGAGCATGCGGGTAATAAAATCGCGGCGAGTGGTGGGCATAGAGTGTCCTGAAAAATCTGCGAATAAAAAATAATGAACTCTATTATACTTCGCGCGATCACGGATGGGGGAAATACTAATATAGTGAGCTTATTTTTGCCGATAGCTACGTTGCTGAAACCGTTACGTAGCCCGTATGGAGAATGCGCAATACGGGAAAGTGGGTGCTCAGGTATTGCTGTATTACGCAAGCTTCATACAGGCTACATTCTGATAATTTTAAAACAGAATAGGGTGCGCCTAAATAACAGGGCTATTCACCCTGAGAACACCTTCAGACCACCTGAACTCTAGGATAATAACTTGATGCCAATGCTTGATAGGTAGGTTGGCGCTGAGCTTGCGAAGCCCAACAATTACTGTGCAATATCATGTTGGGCTTCGTATACTCAGCGCCAACCTTGCACTTTAGTATCCTCTAATTATCTTGTGAAAACGGTAAGCTTTTGATTTCTTTATGTCGAGATCAGGAGCTCTGACCTTACCCCAATCTAATAAAATCAAAAGCATAGCAATTCATTAAAGATAATAAGGTGAGACTAAAATAGGTAGGATGCTGCTGAGGAACGGAGCGCATCTATCGCGAATGATGCGCTTCGTTCCTCAGCACATCCTGTCACTTCCGGATTTAGTTAAATCCTCGTTTGCCTTCAAACCTACCCGTCTTTCAGCGGTTGGTTGTATATTTCGTACATATTACTTAGTACCTAAATCCTGCAAGCCCATATTTTGACTCTCATTAACCTGTCTAGCTAAGTGGTTATTAGGTTTTTACTGCCGCTTTGCCAGCCCTCTTTGTCCAACCGATCAAAATATCCAGATTTAAATCATAAATAGAGGAAATTTTTTGTATCGTATGGATATCCCCCGAGCCCAAGGCAATAAACACCCTGCCAACGTGCCATGACCTTTTAATCAAAGTGACTTAACTTCGGTTAATGTTAAGCGAGTAACCCCACCTTAACCCAATCATCCCATTCCTGTGGATAGAGCGGACCTGCAGGTGTTCTGACTCTCAGCTGATTATTGCCTGTGAGTAATTTTCCAGCCACCCGAATCAGATAAGTACGAAGTGTATCCGGCTCCCATTGGCACAACGTTTTGTTGCCACTCAATTGAGCCATCCAGCGCACGGTATTGTAGGCAAGAACGGCGCAATGAAATAATGCGGCATTAGCCAGAAATTGATTCGTTCTGATTTTACCTAAACCCATTTGTGATTTTGCTTCTTCAATCCATGTTTCGCACGTCGCTCGTTCACCATACTTCTTATGTGTTTGCCAAGGCGATAGAGGTTCAGTTGTTACATAACAAAAATAGTCATATTCTGCCGTATCCCAAAGCTCGGACTGAGGTCCTGTCACTTGTTTAGGTTGCTTTATCCTGACCGCGACAAACTGACGAGAGCGAGACCAGCCACCACAACGATATTGAAACTCGCTCTGCTCCCAACCGGGTCGGCCTTGTATGGCTGTCCAGGCCTGTTTGGCCAGCAATGCGTTCAAATTCTTAAGTTTAACCTTTATTAGATACCCATGCCCTCTGGTATCGAGAAATTCAAGCAAATCACCGACAAAATAACCACTGTCACCGCGAAAAATAATGCGCATCCGATTGGGCAAGTGTGCAAGTAACTGTTTGGTAAATTCTACAACACCATTGCTTGTAAAGGCATTGCCTGTCCGGAACCAGGCTTGTAAAATTTCTTTTGTTTCCGCTAGAAAAGCGAGTTGTGGATGGTATGAACGGGCACCTTTCTTTTTGGGGTTGAAGCCTTTGGCACTTCCTTCTTGTCGACCACAAACGGTGTCCACAGTTGAATCGACATCGACCCACTGGACGGATTGTATGCCAGTTTTCGATTTTCCGGAACGAAGCAATCGCCGCCAGTGTTGACCACGCAAAGTATGCGTGAGCGTTTCAAACTGGCTTATCTGCCTATCACTTACTTCTTTAAAGATCCGTAAAATTGTGGTTTCAACAGGAATCTTTATCCAGCCAGCTACTTTGCGCAGTACGCTATCTGCCCATACGGTCGTCACCTTTGCCATTGATGTTGCTCCCCCCATCATGCCAACCAACGTCAATAGAACCACATCAGATAAGTGATGGTCTGCATTTTCACCCCGCCGATGTGGAACGCTTTGTTTTACGGTTTTTTCAAAACCTATCCTGTCTAAATATTTCACGACGGGAATCAGTCCCGCCTGGCTTGTCAATCCATGTGCTGTAGATGTCATTTTTACCGTTCGGGTACGGTTTCTTACGTGAGATGAGGATTTTGATACTTTAGAGGGCTTCATTAAAACAATGAGATAGTGAAATCAGGAAAATGATATTATATCATTGTTTAATAAGGAGTTTTGTGGATTATTATGTATAATGCTTGCAGGATTTAGGTAGTATTTTTAGTCACTAAGAACTATCATATTAATATAGAGTACATATTATCCGATAGCCGGATAAATTTCAGGAGTGGCACATGGAATATAAAAATATTGAAAGTATGCTGGAAACTTTAGAGCAATACATACGCAATGAAATTAAAGATGCAAGTGTTGAGCAATTAATCTTGTTTGCCCGGCACTATTTTAGTTTCAGCGCCTTTGAGGAAATCGCAAATACTTCTGTAGAAGATTTGTATGGTGCAGTATTATCGCATTGGAATCTTTTTCTGGATTTGCCTAAGGGTAAGGAAAAAATTCATATTTATAACCCCAGTGTAGAAGAGCATGGCTGGCAAAGTTCGCATACGGTTATAGAAGTCGTTTCCCCCGATCGGGCGTTTATCCTGCAATCCCTTACGATGGAAATTAATCGCTATGGTCTGGTAAATCAGCTGGTTTTTCATCCCGTTTACTGGGTACGCAGGGATAGCAGCGGAAAATTGCTAGAGATTAGTAAAACAGAGATGAAGGAGACAACTCAGGAAAGTGTTTTACATATAGAGATTAATCGGCAAAGTGATAGTGAGCTGATTGCACAACTTAAAGTGAGTCTGCAGGAGGTTCTACGTGATGTGCGTGCGGTAACCGATGATTGGGCAAAAAGCCTGGATAAAATGGAATCAGCAATCACTGCCTTATCTGAGAAAAACCAGCCCGAATTACAGGAGCCTATAGAATTTTTACAATGGTTGAAAGATGGTCATTTTGTGTTTCTGGGTTATCGAGAGTATCGCATTATCCAGCAGGATGAAACCAATGGCTTTAGTGTGATTGAGCAAACGGGCCTGGGCATACTGCGCGATAATATAGCGCAAATTCCAGAGGCGAATTTTCTGCCGATTAGTGATGATGCCTATCAGTTGTTGAATAATGATAACCCGCTATTGATTACCAAAGCGACCAGTAAAGCGACGGTGCATCGACCTGTGTTTATGGATTATATCGGAATTAAACAATATGATGCTGCCGGGCTCGTTAGCGGAGAAATTCGATTTTTAGGCTTATATGCTTCCTCTGCCTATACCTGTGAACTGGATACTATTCCGCTAGTGCGTAGTAAAATGCAAACCTTGCTGCAGCAGTCCGAGTTTGTAAACAGCAGTCATACTGAAAGAGCATTATTGTTTGTTATTAATTCATTACCGCGAGATGAATTATTTCAAGCTCAACTTGAAGATTTATCAGACTGTGTGACTGGGGTTTTACAATTACAAGAACGCCAACGGGTACGAGTGTTTGTGCGTCATGAAGTCTATAGCCATTTTGTGTCGCTTTTAGTCTTTGTCCCGCGAGAGCGCTACAACACAGGGTCGAGGATAAAGATTCAGAAAATCCTGCTGGATATTTTTAAGGGCAGTGATTTAGATTTTAGCGTAAAACTTTCAGAATCAATTCTGGCAAGAATTCATTTTATTATTCATAGTACAGTTAAGTGTTGTATAGATTTTGAGGTTAAAGAAATTGAGCAGCGCATTATTAATGCCTTATCTAATTGGCATGATGAGCTAGAGACTGAACTGCATTTTCAATACGGGGAAGCCGAAGCCAATAGCTATTTGCACGCCTACGAGCAGGGTTTTTCTGCAGCGTATAGGGAAGCGGTAACAGCACGTACAGCACTACTGGATTTAAAGCGCCTGGAGCAACTCGAAGGTGAAAACCTATCTGCCCTAGGCTTTCTCTATAGCCCGTTAACCGCTTCGGGACAAAAACAACTGTATTTTAAATTATACTGCTTCGGCAAAGTGGCCTCACTATCGCGTAGCCTGCCTATGCTGGAAAATATGGGGGTAAAAGTTTGTAGTGAACACCCTTATGAAATTAATAAGCATAGTCAGGAAAATCCCTTCTGGATTCATGATTTTGGTCTTGCCTATGATCATGTTGATCAGCTTAATATTGAAGAACTTAAGCCTCAGTTTCAGGAAGCCTTTGAGCAATGCTGGATGGGACGAGTTGAAAATGATGGCTTTAATGCATTAGTGATTAATGCAGGACTGTCATGGCAAGATATCAATATATTAAGGGCGTTGTATTTTTACTTGCGCCAAATAGGGATTGCTTTTAGCCAAAGCTATGTGCAGGAAACATTAATACGCAATGCAAGTGTTGCTACCTTGCTGGTTGAGCTATTTTATCAGCGCTTTAATACGGACAATACTTTAGCCGTGGACAATAGCCAGACTGTAGCAGCAATAGAGGAGCAGGTTGATCAGGTCATATCACTGGATGAAGACCGTATACTCAGGCGCTATTTGAATTTGATTTTAGCGGCTGAGCGTACTAATTTTTTTAAACAAAGTGTCGATGAGCAGGGTGTTCCCTATTTATCCATTAAATTTAATTCTGCCAGGGTAGATGAAATTCCATCGCCCGTGCCTTATTACGAAATATTTGTTTATTCTCCGCGTATGGAAGGCATACATTTACGCGGCGGACCGGTCGCAAGAGGCGGCCTGCGCTGGTCTGACAGACGTGAGGACTTTAGAACCGAAGTCTTAGGGCTCATGAAGGCGCAGATGACTAAAAACTCGGTGATCGTACCTACTGGTGCAAAAGGGGGCTTTGTCGTTAAAACCGCGTGTACTAAAGAAACCAAAGCAGAGGAAGGGGTTGCCTGTTATCGGCTATTGATACGCGGCCTACTGGATATTACCGATAATTATGCGGCGAATGATGTCATTAAACCCAAGCAAGTTAATTGTTATGATGCAGACGATCCCTATCTAGTCGTTGCAGCAGATAAAGGCACGGCAAGTTTTTCAGATTATGCCAATGCTCTTTCTCTCGACTATAACTACTGGTTAGGAGATGCCTTTGCATCGGGTGGGTCGGTAGGCTATGACCATAAACAAATGGGTATTACCGCGCGGGGTGCCTGGGTATCCGTACAACATCATTTTGAAAACCTAGATATAGATATACAGAAAAATGCCTTTACCGTGATCGGTATTGGTGGCATGGCCGGTGATGTTTTTGGAAACGGCATGTTATTGTCAGATAAAATCAAATTGATTGCGGCCTTTAACCATAATTCGATTTTTCTAGATCCCAATCCAAACACTGAAGCCAGCTTTAATGAGCGCAAGCGTTTATTTGAGATGCATAGTCCTAAATGGACTGATTATGACCCCAGCTTAATTTCTAAAGGGGGTGGCGTTTATTCCCGGTTGGATAAAATCGTGATCTTAAGTAATGAGGTTAAAGAAGCACTGGGCATTACCCAGGCGCAACTAACACCTAATGAACTGATTAAGACTGTCTTAGCTGCACCTGTAGATTTACTCTGGAATGGCGGTATTGGTACTTATGTGAAAGCAGCAGCAGAACTTAATAGCGATGTTGGCGACCGTGCGAATGATGCATTACGCATTAATGCCGGGCAATTACGCTGTAAAATCGTTGGCGAAGGCGGTAATCTGGGCTTTACGCAGCTAGGCCGTATTGAATATGCACTTAATAATGGCAGTATCAATACAGATTCTATCGATAATTCTGCGGGCGTTGATTGTTCAGATCATGAGGTAAATATAAAAATCCTGCTTAATAGCCTGGTTTTACAAGGGGACTTGACGGCAAAGCAACGAGATAAACTACTGGAGAGTATGACTGAGCAGGTTGCCGACTTAGTATTAAGTAATAACTATCAACAAAACCATGCCATAAGTATGATTCAGTCAGAGTCGTTGCTTGAGATGCCAGGTTTAAAACAATTGGTTAATACGCTTGAGACTAGAGCTAATATGGACTGCGTTTTAGAAAAACTACCGAATGAAAAAGTTTTACAAACGCGTAAAATTTCTGGTAAGGGGATGACACGCCCTGAAATATCGGTATTACTGGCGTACACGAAGCAGTTATTAAAAACAGATTTATTAGTCGAGTCAAAATGTATTAACCTAAATCTTTATCAACATATCTTGTCAGATTATTTTCCGACCCAACTGCAAACGATATACGCGGAACAAATTCAACAACATCGACTGGGTAAGCAAATTGTTGCCAACCAGTTAATTAATAGCCTGGTTAACAGGTTGGGCATTGTTTTTCCGCACCGGTTTATGCAAGAGTTAAATTGTACCGTTGCGGAACTCGTTAATACCTATAATCTGGTTTGCCGAGTGTTTGAAATAGATGCAATATGGAAAATGCAGAATGAACTCGATGGCGCTATTAGTGCAGAGGTGCAAGAAGACATCAAATTGCGCATCAGGAAATGGGTGGAGCGTGCAATGTACTGGTTTGTGCGCAACGAGCCGCAAGCTGAAGGGGCAGAGCACTATGTTGCAAGCATCGAAGAACTTACCGAAGCATTGTCAGGGCTAGTCCCAGAAGACGCACAAAAAATGATGGATCAACAGGTAGATGAATTAATTAAAGCAGATGTGAGTGCGCCGCTGGCGTTAAAAATTGCCCAGAGCGATGCCTTATTTGCTTGTTTAAATGCTATCAAGGTACATAAGAAAAGCGAATACTCACTAACCGAAGTGACGAAAGGCCTTTTTTTTCAAGCCGATGCATTAAATTTAGGTTGGTTATATCAGCAAATATTACTCTTACCCAAAGAAACCACCTGGGAAGCATTATCCCGGAGAGCAGTAATAGATGAATATAATCAGATCAGTTGCGTACTCTTGCAAAGCGTATTGGCAGAAGAAGAGCATAGCATTACGGCTAAATTAGAAAGCTGGCAGGGTAAGAACAGTGTGACATTTGAGCGCTATATGGCGCTGGTGCATTCAGCTGAAGCCGATGATAGTGTGCAATTAGAAAAGATCGTGGTGATCTTGGGTAATAGCTGGAATTTGACGGTTTATGCTATTTAAAACTAGAAAAATCAGTTGCTCACGGTTTCTAGCAAAAGCTCTTTATTCCACAGCACTTCCAAAAAATTCCCGATTAACCTAAGGGTGAATCTAAGATTTTTTGAATGCACTGTGACCCCAATATCTTGCGCTATAATTCCGCGCCCAACTGATTTTCTAGTTAAATGAAAGTACTACTAATAACGCCGCCCATGACTCAGCTTAATACGCCGTATCCCGCAACAGCGTATTTAACCGGGTTTTTAAAGCTGCACGGTTATGCTGCGGTACAGCGTGATTTAGCGATAGACCTGATACTTAAACTCTTTTCACGATCTGGGCTGGAAGCATTATTTAATCAGCTTGAAGACAATTATGCCGAGATTGATGATGAAGATCTGCCCGATAGTATTTATCATTTTCTGGCAAATTATACGCAGTATTACCAATGCATCGATGCTGTCATTGGTTTTTTACAAGGCAAAGACCCTAGTTTAGCGATACGCATTAGCTCCCGCCGTTTCTTACCAGAAGGCCCGCAATTTGAAACGCTAGAGCAAATGGAAGAAATCAACAGCGAAGTATTAGCCCAGGCTTTTGGCCTATTGGGTGTACAAGACAAGGCAAAATATTTAGCCACTTTATTTATCAACGATATCGCCGCAGTGATTAAAGAAGGCGTTGATCCCTACTTTGAAGTCTCACGTTATGCAGAGCGGCTCGCCGCGTCAAACCCCAGTTTTGATGATTTATGCACAGCACTACATCCCACTGAACCCAATTATAGCGAGACAATTATTGCGCAACTTATGCAGCAATATTTAGCCGAAGAAAGCCCACAGGTATTAGCCATTAGCGTACCGTTTCCGGGTAATATGCTGGGAGCATTACAAGCCGCAAAATACTGTAAGCAACATAACCCGGACATTAAAATCATCTTGGGCGGCGGTTTTGTTAATACCGAGTTACGCGCCTTAAAAGAGCCGCGACTCTTTGAATTTATAGATTATGTTTGCCTGGACGAT
Organism: Methyloprofundus sp.; assembly: GCF_965251085.1. NCBI lineage: Bacteria > Pseudomonadati > Pseudomonadota > Gammaproteobacteria > Methylococcales > Methylococcaceae > Methyloprofundus > Methyloprofundus sp. The sequence goes on from NZ_OZ252594.1 coordinate 1,033,335, forward strand.
GGTGAGCGCCCCTTATTAACCCTGTTAGAAAACATTCAGGGGCAAAGCGATCAGTTGTATAGAACCTATCTGCTAGAAGCAGGGCAGGTTGTCTTTAAGACCAGTACAGAGCTACATGACATCGCACAAAAAGAGGTAGGAACGCCTGATTATACAGGCCTGCCAGTTGATAAATACCTGTCCTTATGTGAAATGCTGAATCCTATGCATCGTATCTGGAGTGATGGCCGCTGGAATAAAATCACCATCGCCCATGGTTGTTACTGGGCCAAATGCAGCTTTTGTGATATCAGCCTGGATTATATCGGTCATTACGATGATGCCGGGGCGGATATTACCCTCCAGCGTATCAAAACATTGATTGCTCAGACCGGACAAACAGGCTTTCATTTTGTCGATGAAGCTGCTCCACCTAAAGCCTTATTTGCTTTGGCAATAAAATTGATAGAGCAGGATATCGTGATTACCTGGTGGGGGAATATCCGCTTTGAAAAAACTTTTACACCAGAAAAATGTCAATTACTGGCAGACTCAGGCTGTATTGCCATCAGCGGTGGGCTGGAAGTCGCCTCAGATAGACTGTTAGACTTAATGCAAAAAGGGGTTAGCGTCGCCCAGGTAGCAAGAATCACCAAAGCCTTTGCCGATGCAGGTGTTTTGGTACACGCCTACTTAATGTACGGCTTCCCCAGCCAGACCGAACAAGAAACAGTCGATGCACTAGAATATGTCAGACAATTAATGCAACAGGGATGCATTCAGTCTGCCTATTGGCACCGATTTGCGGCGACCATTCACAGTCCGGTTGGGCTTAATCCCGAAGCGTATGGCATAGAATTAATCGCAAATGAAAATGTTTTATTTGCTGAAAATGATATCAATTACATAGATTCAGTACAGACCGATCATGAAATGCTGGGGTTGGGCTTAAAAAAGGCCTTGTACAATTATATGCATAATACAGGATTTGAATATCCTGCTTCGTTCTGGTTTGATAATGAGGTGGGGGAAAGCAGTGTGGCAGAGGATTATATTGAAGGGTGTTTGTTTTGACGGGAGTGCTTGCCTGAGCTTTATAAGTTGGCTGACTCCAGAATTTAAAATATATTTTCCATTTTATAAGGGAAATATCAGTAATAACTGGAATTTATTATTAATAATATCTATGATTACAACAGTAAAGAAAATAATATACGTAAAATAAAGAAATATAAACAACTACTTAGTCGTATTTTAATCTAGAAATTTTGCCAATTCCAATAACTTATTGAAGTGCAATATTTTCCATGTTTTTTTATCGGGTTTATCTTGCTTTCCATGAAATAGGTGCTAATATTTTAAAAGTGGAAAAAACAAGTAAAAAATTCCAGTTTAAATGGTTTAATATTTTGATACATGGAATTTTTTACATTGTATATAGGCGGTAGGTGGAATTTTTTCCATGTATTAACAATGTTAGCTTAATGAGATATAAAAAATAGTATGGTAATTAAAGAAGCAATATTGCAAAGCTTAGATGATCTGAAATCACTAGTAAATCATGCGCAAGTTTATAATCATATTATTGAGAATAACTATTATAAATTTGAGCAAGGAAAAACACCTAAAGCAACCATATCAGCTCAGCTTGGTGATTTCATTAGAAAGAATGATGTTAGGGTAAAAAGAATTAAATCGAAAAATGGTACTTATGTTTATTATTTAACTAAATATAAAGATGAGTTAAATTTAGAAAATATAATAGTCAGTGAAGAGAAAAAGACTCCTGTAAATTTAGAGCAGAAATCTTCAGGGATAAAAGCATATCAAGAAAGAGATTTACATAAATTATTAAGTAGTTATTTACATAGCCAAGATATTTTTGCAAAGACAATTTATCATGAACAGTCAAAAAATAATATCGATAACCATCAAAAATGGATACATCCAGATATAGTGTAATTATTCAGACCCCTTAACAATTGGTAGCTTAGGAACCGCAACACCTACCCGCTGATTGTGAATAACGGCCGCTAAATATATCCATGGGGATTGCTGCCTTTTTCTACAGGTTTCGATGACACTAATCAAAATAGCAAACACACATGAACCTTCTTCAGTTCGTGTTCCATAGCTGATTCGCCTTAATATAACCCAGTGCCGTAAGGCACGTTCTGCTTCGTTATTGGTTAAGGGTAAATGAGGGAATTCGAGTACCCGAAAGATAGCCTCCCAATCATTGAGCATTTCTGTTGCTAGCGCATGGGTCTTTGTGTGTGTTGATGCTTTCATTTGTTCACACAGTTGCCGATAGGCTATCAATTGCGTTTGGTAAATTTCCGTCAGTGGCGAGTTTGGAGGGTGGTGCCGTGCTTCACGAATTGCTGTCATAAGCATGTTCATTAATTTGAGTGTTTGTTCTCCAAATAGCTGAGAGTCTTTATTTAAGCCCTCTTTTAAGCCTTTTGCCTTACGAATCAGGTGAGCCCAGCAACGAGCTCGATTAAGGTATTTTCGATAAACCTGGTAACCATCACTCATTAGCCAGCCGCAATATGCTTGACCCAGGATGTTTTCAATCAGTTCTGATGACCGAGTTGAAATCCAGTAGGCTGTGACGGTATCTGTACTAAAAACCCATAGCCATAAAAAAGTGGTGAGTTCCATCCAGGAAGTTTCATCAACATGAAGTAGATTACTTTCTACGACTTCCTTTACTAATTCAGCTTCTATAGGCATTGCTGCTGCGCCGCTTTCATGTAATGTATTGTTAATCGTGCCAACACTAATCTGTAACCCTAGCCAATCACATAAAAACTCTTGGACACGTTCTCGTGAAAGCCGCATGCGATAAGTAAGGCATATAATTAATGCTGCAAGCCCCGGACCTACCAATCTCCATTGGCTACAGTTTATATCCTGCAAGGTGCCATCGGAATTGGAACGATGCGGTTCTTTTATTGTAATATGTCCACAGTGACAGGTGACTTCATAATAGCTATGCTTGGTATTCGTTAGCCTCAGGCCTGGATTTTTCTCATCAGACCATACGATATCAATGGTTTCAAAAGCCGTGTATGCTTTTTTGAAATGGTCATTTAATGGTTGATGGCAGCATTCACATATTTCAGGAAAATGTTCCTGATAGTCTGTGATCACTATTTTTTGTTGTCGCCCAAAACCCTTGGCTCCAAGTTGCTTCCCTGGTTTTCGTTGTTCTTCTGTTTCATTTTTCGGGGACTGTCTGGATGTTTTATTGGGCTTTTCAGTAGGAGATGACTCTTTTTTATCTGAAGTCGCTTCTTGTTCCTCTTCGGAATCATTACTGGAATCTTTTTGAGTGTCCCTTTCCCATGGTGCTTCACTGCTTGGAGGCCGAGAACTATTATGGGAATTCTGGCTTAACCGTTCACGAGCTTCCTTTAAATCTGTAAGCAATCTTATTGAAAGACGACGTAACTCTTCTTCTGATAAATTTAGAAGCTCTTCTTCGTCAAGTTGGCTTAGATCCTGATTACTTAATTGCATGGCCTACATAATACTTCTTGGTATCATAAAGTTACAAGCCTTTTTTAAATTAGTTGTCAAGTTTGTCGGTAGGGGTCTGAATATTTACGATATAGTTGGAATAAATTTTTTGAAACTGTCTTCAAAGGTTAATAATGCTTTTATGAAGGCATTAAATAAAAAAGATGTGTTTAAATTCACTTCCTACGAACTAAAAAAAGAAATTAATACCGACTATGAACTGAAAAAATCTTATTTTCAAGCTGTATCTAATTCAAGTTGGGCAAATTACGGGTATTTAGTTGCATTTGAAATAAATAGTAGTTTGATGGAAGAAATTGGTCGTTTAAATCAGTCATTCGGAATAGGGGTTATTGAGTTAAAGTCTAACCCATACGAAAGTAAAATATTATTTCAGTCATCATACAAAGAGCTAGATTACAAAACAATTGATAAGTTATGTAAAATTAATAATAGCTTTGAAAGCTTTATTGAACTTACGGAAAAGGTACTTACCGCTCAAGAAAGATATGTAGCAACGACCGAAAAGGAGTTGATAGATTCTTGTGATGAAGTATTTAAAAGTGAGTCAGAAATATCAGAATATTGTAATAAGAAAAATATACCACTAGAAGAGCCTAGTGTTGAAGGTTAAATCAGCTAACGAATAAGGTTAGATTGTGATCGCGAAGCGAGCCACAATCTGAACCGTTTGTTGGACAAGCCCGGCACGATAGTAGGAATTCATTTAATGCGCTCTATGAAAATAGCTTTTTGTTGATCAGCCCGACTGATGAATCGAACCTCTGTTTTTACCTGTTTAACTGAACTTTGAGCGTTGTCCATTGCAGTCAACTCTCAAAGTCCAAGTATCGGAGCAAAATTCTGCCTTAATCTCCGATTTTAGCCCAAGCAACTCCCTCAGCATTTAATCCGCTGATAGCCTGGGTCGAAGTGTTTAAATTTACATAAGCGCTAGTGATTCCAATTGTTAAGTTGGCAAAGGCTGAAACATTATTTCCACCCTGGGTATTTGCCGACGCCCAACAACCATCGCCCCGCCACAACATTTGCAACTGAATGCCGGCCGTACTTTGAGTGCACGCAATATCTTCGTCGGGTCAAACTTTAGCAGGGAGTGAATCAACTTAATAACACCCTTGCTATTCGGATGTAAAAAGCCATAATTGCGCGCACGACGAAAGCCTTTAGGCAAAACATGTTGCAGCACCAGCCACAGAAATTTAGCCCCCGATACCGTTTTGGTTTGATAGCGTTTGGTTTTGCTGTCTTGATAACGGTAGGTTACTTTGCCATTTTGGCAGGATAAGATATCCTGTTCACGAATCACACCACGATACAGGTATCGACCCAGATATATCAATGCTTTATCGCCTGCACCGACAAACTTACAATCGACCACCCATTTTTCCGGAATAGCTGTGGGAAATGGCAACTTTTCTTCGTTCATACGCGCTAGCATCTTTGCACGAAATACTTTTGCTAGTGCTTTATGATGAAACAGGTATTTGCCTTCCTTAGTGCGCCAGAGCTTCTTGATTTTATCCACGATTGCCGCAGGCATAATGACATGAATATGCGGATGATAATTTAATTCGCGTGAGTGTGTATGTAAGACAGCAATCGCCCCGGCATCGCCTTGCAACTGCTTATCATTTTTACTAAAACTCTGTAAAGTCGCCCAGGCACAGTCAAACATCATACTGTAAAGTAACCGCGGATGCTGCCTGGCTAACGACCTTAACTGCGCAGGTAAGGTAAAGGTATTCATAAAATAATCAGCAGGGACTTGTTTTTGTACCTGTCGTTCAATCCATTGTTGACTCTCATGATGTTGACAATGCGGGCAGTTACGCTGGCCACAGGAATGAGGCACAAAGGTTTGATAGTCACAGTCTGCACAGTTAACCTGCATCACAGGACTCAGCTGTGTCCGACAGCTCTTCATGGCATGTAATGCACTGATCTGATTGGAGCGTAAACGAGATTGATACTCGCTTAAAAAGTCAGACTGAAATTGATCAATCACTGCAGCTAGGGTTATCATGAAATCTGCCCCCAGTGAATAGAAAAGTCATTGACTAACTGATTAATGTGCAGCTCTGCATTCTCATCGGTAATATCGGTCAAATGCGTATAGCGAGCCGTGGTTACTAAACTGGTATGGCCCAGAATCTTCTGCAACTCAACTAAATCAACCCCGGCTTCTAACAGGTGAGTGGCGTAACTGTGGCGCAGCGAGTGGCAGGAAATCTTTTTTTTAGTCCCATTTCTTGCGTCACAAGACGGATTGTCTTCTGGATGCCACCGCGATCAAGGGGGGATTCAGCAAGATGTGCACCTTTTAGACCCCGGGCACGGTTGGGAAATACCAGCACTGGATTTTTATGCACAGCCCAAAACTTACGCAACACCTTCAAGGTATTCACAGGCAAAGGCACAAGCCGATCCTTATTGCCTTTGGCATTGCGAATATGTACCCGCATGCGTGTCGCATCAATATCACCTACTTTCAGGCTTAAGCCCTCGCCCAAACGTAAACCTAGACTGTAAATCGTAAAATAAAAAACTCGATAGCTTAGATTACGGGTCGACATAAACAGTTGTTGTGCTTCAACCACAGTGACAATATCGGGTATACGCGTACATCGTGGTGGTTTAATCATTAGCACATCAACCCACGGCTTTTGTAGCACATGTGTATAGAAAAACTTGAGACCATAGAGATCTAGTTTCACGGCACTCCAGGAAAGGCGGCTTAAAAGAGCATGAAAATAATCCACCAGTTGATCTTGCGTTAAGTTATCCAGATGCCCCTGAAAGTGTTCCCCGATACGGCGAATAGCGCGTGAATAAGCGTCAATGGTTTTGGGTTGCAGTCCCTTAAGCTTTAAATGCTTACAGTGCTGGATATAATAATGGTTGAATTTAAGCTCTATCGATGGTGTCATAACAGTGTAACCTCATTATTGTTAGTTGGATGAGCTTACAAGTTACCTGTTATGCATATAACAGGCAATGAGGTTACACTTTAAATTTAAGGGATGCGCTGTTTTTCTCCGCGATAGCGGCTTCGTCCAACGAATAAGGTTAGATTGTGATCGCGAAGCGAGCCACAATCTGAACCGTTTGTTGGACAAGCCCGGCACGATAGTAGGAATTCATTTAATGCGCTCTATGAAAATAGCTTTTTGTTGATCAGCCCGACTGATGAATCGAACCTCTGTTTTTACCTGTTTAACTGAACTTTGAGCGTTGTCCATTGCAGTCAACTCTCAAAGTCCAAGTATCGGAGCAAAATTCTGCCTTAATCTCCGATTTTAGCCCAAGCAACTCCCTCAGCATTTAATCCGCTGATAGCCTGGGTCGAAGTGTTTAAATTTACATAAGCGCTAGTGATTCCAATTGTTAAGTTGGCAAAGGCTGAAACATTATTTCCACCCTGGGTATTTGCCGACGCCCAACAACCATCGCCCCGCCACAACATTTGCAACTGAATGCCGGCCGTACTTTGAGTGCACGCAATATCTTCGTCGGGTCAAACTTTAGCAGGGAGTGAATCAACTTAATAACACCCTTGCTATTCGGATGTAAAAAGCCATAATTGCGCGCACGACGAAAGCCTTTAGGCAAAACATGTTGCAGCACCAGCCACAGAAATTTAGCCCCCGATACCGTTTTGGTTTGATAGCGTTTGGTTTTGCTGTCTTGATAACGGTAGGTTACTTTGCCATTTTGGCAGGATAAGATATCCTGTTCACGAATCACACCACGATACAGGTATCGACCCAGATATATCAATGCTTTATCGCCTGCACCGACAAACTTACAATCGACCACCCATTTTTCCGGAATAGCTGTGGGAAATGGCAACTTTTCTTCGTTCATACGCGCTAGCATCTTTGCACGAAATACTTTTGCTAGTGCTTTATGATGAAACAGGTATTTGCCTTCCTTAGTGCGCCAGAGCTTCTTGATTTTATCCACGATTGCCGCAGGCATAATGACATGAATATGCGGATGATAATTTAATTCGCGTGAGTGTGTATGTAAGACAGCAATCGCCCCGGCATCGCCTTGCAACTGCTTATCATTTTTACTAAAACTCTGTAAAGTCGCCCAGGCACAGTCAAACATCATACTGTAAAGTAACCGCGGATGCTGCCTGGCTAACGACCTTAACTGCGCAGGTAAGGTAAAGGTATTCATAAAATAATCAGCAGGGACTTGTTTTTGTACCTGTCGTTCAATCCATTGTTGACTCTCATGATGTTGACAATGCGGGCAGTTACGCTGGCCACAGGAATGAGGCACAAAGGTTTGATAGTCACAGTCTGCACAGTTAACCTGCATCACAGGACTCAGCTGTGTCCGACAGCTCTTCATGGCATGTAATGCACTGATCTGATTGGAGCGTAAACGAGATTGATACTCGCTTAAAAAGTCAGACTGAAATTGATCAATCACTGCAGCTAGGGTTATCATGAAATCTGCCCCCAGTGAATAGAAAAGTCATTGACTAACTGATTAATGTGCAGCTCTGCATTCTCATCGGTAATATCGGTCAAATGCGTATAGCGAGCCGTGGTTACTAAACTGGTATGGCCCAGAATCTTCTGCAACTCAACTAAATCAACCCCGGCTTCTAACAGGTGAGTGGCGTAACTGTGGCGCAGCGAGTGGCAGGAAATCTTTTTTTTAGTCCCATTTCTTGCGTCACAAGACGGATTGTCTTCTGGATGCCACCGCGATCAAGGGGGGATTCAGCAAGATGTGCACCTTTTAGACCCCGGGCACGGTTGGGAAATACCAGCACTGGATTTTTATGCACAGCCCAAAACTTACGCAACACCTTCAAGGTATTCACAGGCAAAGGCACAAGCCGATCCTTATTGCCTTTGGCATTGCGAATATGTACCCGCATGCGTGTCGCATCAATATCACCTACTTTCAGGCTTAAGCCCTCGCCCAAACGTAAACCTAGACTGTAAATCGTAAAATAAAAAACTCGATAGCTTAGATTACGGGTCGACATAAACAGTTGTTGTGCTTCAACCACAGTGACAATATCGGGTATACGCGTACATCGTGGTGGTTTAATCATTAGCACATCAACCCACGGCTTTTGTAGCACATGTGTATAGAAAAACTTGAGACCATAGAGATCTAGTTTCACGGCACTCCAGGAAAGGCGGCTTAAAAGAGCATGAAAATAATCCACCAGTTGATCTTGCGTTAAGTTATCCAGATGCCCCTGAAAGTGTTCCCCGATACGGCGAATAGCGCGTGAATAAGCGTCAATGGTTTTGGGTTGCAGTCCCTTAAGCTTTAAATGCTTACAGTGCTGGATATAATAATGGTTGAATTTAAGCTCTATCGATGGTGTCATAACAGTGTAACCTCATTATTGTTAGTTGGATGAGCTTACAAGTTACCTGTTATGCATATAACAGGCAATGAGGTTACACTTTAAATTTAAGGGATGCGCTGTTTTTCTCCGCGATAGCGGCTTCGTCCAACAATCAAATCCACTTGACCGTAAAAAGCGTCACAAATTTTTGCTATCGCAAAATTTCCGCCCCTTTTTACGTCAAGTGATTTGGGCGTTATTTGCGACACGAAGTTGCATAAATATATGTTGTAAATCACTTTTTTTAAGTGAGGCGCAACCTGGAGTTCTGCCTCCAGTATCCTACCAGGCCATGCGACACGGATGTGGTGTGAAGCGTCTGGGACAATGAAACTCGTATAAGAGGAACCGTGAGGGGACTCGTATTCTGCCAGTGCTAAGGCGGTCGGGAGCTAGGATGGAATGATAGGGTGAATGTAATGTGAACTGTCGTCTTGAAGTCCCGTTAACAAAAGAGCAGCCAAAAAGCACTGATAGGCTGTAACCAACAGGTGGGTAGTCAGTGGAACTGTTATAACGTCGGTTTCACGCAGATAAAGCACTACTGGGATACAGGCAGCACCTAAGTCGTTCGTTAAGATATTTATGTGGAACGTGGCAATGTCGTATCGTCCTCCAGCGATGGAGAAAGCTGCCCGCAAGGGATGCCGAAGGCGGTACGTCGATGAGAGAATGGAAAAAGCGAAGGCGATTATGTAATGTAGTCGATACGGATTCAAGATTTGTCCGACACGAAAGTGTGCCCACGTCCATTTGGTGCTTTTCTGCGAAAGAGTTTGGAGAACCGATTTTGAGAAGGAAACGCAAATGACGGCCTGTATGGCTGGTGCACCTTCTGCCAATCAACAGAACTGGAATCAGGTCAACTGGTCCATTGTTGAGTGTTTGGTTAATCGGCTGCAAATGCGTATCGCAGAGGCCGTACGGCGAGGACGATGGCACAAGGTGAAAGCTTTGCAATATCTTCTGAGTCGTTCGTTTTATGCCAGAATGCTGGCCGTAAAGCGAATCATTTCTAACAAAGGTAAAAGAACATCAGGAATTGATGGTGTTATCTGGAAAACACACCAGCACTATTGGTGTGCCGTGTCACAACTAAAAATACGGGGCTATAAAGCCCATCCCTTACGTCGTTGCTGGATTCCTAAAAGCAATGGCAAACTGCGTCCTCTCGGCATCCCCATTATGCATGATCGGGCGATGCAAGCATTATACGCATTGACCCTAAAACCTGTTGCCGAAACATTAGGTGACAAGCATTCTTATGGGTTTCGGGAAAAACGTAGTGTACATGATGCAGTCAAGCAATGCTTTATAGCGCTGGCAACACGCAGGGCAGCGCCCTGGGTACTAGATGCTGATATTAAAGCCTGTTTTGATCGTATCAGCCACGACTGGCTGCTTGAGCACATTCTGCTACCGAAAAAGGTACTGAAACAATGGCTCAAGTCAGGGTATATGGAGAAGTCAAAGTACTATGATAGTCATGAAGGCACACCGCAAGGCGGTATTATTTCCCCTATCTTAGCCAATATGGCCTTGGATGGGCTGGAAACTGTCGTCATAAAAGGACGCAATAAGAAACACCGCAAACTCAACGTGATCCGCTATGCGGATGATTTTGTTATTACGGGGGCAACGGAAGGCATTCTACGCGACGAAATATTACCTGCGGTAAAAGACTTTCTTCAGCCCCGAGGGCTGACATTATCAGAGGAAAAGACACATCTACGCCCGATTGAAGAAGGGGTTGATTTTCTAGGGTTTACCCTTAGAAAGTTCAAAGATAAATTGATAATCTGCCCTTCTCAAAAGAAAGTCACTCAGTTTCGGGAAATGCTGAAAATTTTCTTTAAAGAATCGCAAAAGCTACCCTTTGAAGCGATGCTTAGAAAATTGAACAGCAAACTTCGAGGCTGGGCTTTCTCAAACCGTCAGGTCGTGGCCAAACGTTTATTCAATACGTTGGATAATGAAATATATTATGGTGTACGTCGCTGGTTGCGACATTGCCACCGTAGTAAAACCAATGCATGGATAACACACCGTTATCGTTCTCGCATAGAAGGACGAAGTAATTTCGGTACGTTTGTGATCAATAAACAAGGGAAGCGACAATGGTTAGGGTTATTTCGGATGGCCGACGTGCCTATCCGTTACCACGTTAAAGTTCGTGGCGAAGCTAACCCTTATGACCCTGCTTATCGGGAATACTTTAAAGACCGTGCAGAGAAACAATGTCGTACACGAAACTATGATCGTTTATTTTTAGCCAGTACAACACTGGAAAGAACCTTGATTAGAGGGTAATATGACCACTAATAAGAAATGAGCGATCGGGTCGAATATACTCGGCTTTTAAAGGGCTTGAGCCGTATGCTGGGAAACTCGCAAGTACGGTTCTTAGGAGGGGAAGGGCTGCGAAGCCCTGACCTATCCGGTGTGAAAAAAAACAAACAGCTAAGACATAGGAAATATTATGCCTCATGACATAGATAGCAAAGTAATTGGTCACTTCGCATTTAGCTCACCGATGGGGGTTATTTGTGATGGCGACGCATGTGTAATATCTGGATCAGAAGAAGCAATGCGCAATTACATAAAGTCTGCTTTAACTGAATCATCAAAGGGAGTAACAATTAAAAAGACTAGATTCGGTGAAATTATTCAAGGAATGAAGAAAGGGGCGCCGTATGCGTTTGATGAGCAATCTTATAACCGTTTTTATCCACTTGCTAATAAAACAGGGTTTAACTTAAAAGAAGAAGATTTTACGGTACAAAAAGAAACCGGATTTCATTTTGTGGTAATAAGACCATAAATTATCACAAAATCCATAATATGCAGATAACATAAAAAGAATCAATACAAATGGCAAAAAAAGATTTCATTCCAAATAAGTTACAGCCATGGGTTGAAGCAAGAAAGAAATATCATTTGTCTCATACCCAAATACAGATGGCTAGGGAACTTGGTTTAAATCCAAAGAAATTTGGTAGCCTTGGCAACACAAAACAACAACAATGGAAACTTCCACTACCTGAGTTTATCGAAGAATTATATTTCAAGCATTTCAAAAAAAGAGCACCAGAAAACGTAAGATCTATTGAGCAAATGGTAAAAGACAAAGCAAGAAAAAAAGCAGAGAGAAAAACACATAAAGAACTTGCAAGCTCAGGCGATGATGCAACAATCACATAACGAATAAGGTTAGATTGTGATCGCGAAGCGAGCCACAATCTGAACCGTTTGTTGGACAAGCCCGGCACGATAGTAGGAATTCATTTAATGCGCTCTATGAAAATAGCTTTTTGTTGATCAGCCCGACTGATGAATCGAACCTCTGTTTTTACCTGTTTAACTGAACTTTGAGCGTTGTCCATTGCAGTCAACTCTCAAAGTCCAAGTATCGGAGCAAAATTCTGCCTTAATCTCCGATTTTAGCCCAAGCAACTCCCTCAGCATTTAATCCGCTGATAGCCTGGGTCGAAGTGTTTAAATTTACATAAGCGCTAGTGATTCCAATTGTTAAGTTGGCAAAGGCTGAAACATTATTTCCACCCTGGGTATTTCAACAACCATCGCCCCGCCACAACATTTGCAACTGAATGCCGGCCGTACTTTGAGTGCACGCAATATCTTCGTCGGGTCAAACTTTAGCAGGGAGTGAATCAACTTAATAACACCCTTGCTATTCGGATGTAAAAAGCCATAATTGCGCGCACGACGAAAGCCTTTAGGCAAAACATGTTGCAGCACCAGCCACAGAAATTTAGCCCCCGATACCGTTTTGGTTTGATAGCGTTTGGTTTTGCTGTCTTGATAACGGTAGGTTACTTTGCCATTTTGGCAGGATAAGATATCCTGTTCACGAATCACACCACGATACAGGTATCGACCCAGATATATCAATGCTTTATCGCCTGCACCGACAAACTTACAATCGACCACCCATTTTTCCGGAATAGCTGTGGGAAATGGCAACTTTTCTTCGTTCATACGCGCTAGCATCTTTGCACGAAATACTTTTGCTAGTGCTTTATGATGAAACAGGTATTTGCCTTCCTTAGTGCGCCAGAGCTTCTTGATTTTATCCACGATTGCCGCAGGCATAATGACATGAATATGCGGATGATAATTTAATTCGCGTGAATGCGTGTGTAAAACTGCAATAGCCCCGGCATCGCCTTGCAACTGCTTATCATTTTTACTAAAACTCTGTAAAGTCGCCCAGGCACAGTCAAACATCATACTGTAAAGTAAACGTGGGTGCTGCTTTGCCAGCGATCTTAACTGAGCAGGCAAGGTAAAGGTATTCATAAAATAATCGGCAGGGACTTGTTTTTGTACCTGTCGTTCAATCCATTGTTGACTCTCATGATGTTGACAATGCGGGCAGTTACGCTGGCCACAGGAATGAGGCACAAAGGTTTGATAGTCACAGTCTGCACAGTTAACCTGCATCACAGGACTCAGCTGTGTCCGACAGCTCTTCATGGCATGTAATGCACTGATCTGATTGGAGCGTAAACGAGATTGATACTCGCTTAAAAAGTCAGACTGAAATTGATCAATCACTGCAGCTAGGGTTAAGTACCCATGCAAAATTAATTTAACCTTTTATGCAAACTCTACTTTGTAATTCTTTCCAATATTAGACAGCACCTTAAATAATTCTTCCTGAAGAGAGGCATAGGATTCATAAGCTGAAAAAGGAAGCCATTCGTATTTTATTTTACGCCATATAATCTCGATAATATTTAACTCGGGTGAGTATGGCGGTATACGGTAAATGGATAGGTTTTTTTCTTTCCACCTTTCAAGGTTTTCATTAAATTCATTACTCGTATGAGTCGATGCATTATCAATAATAAGAGTTGTTGGTTTTTTAATCTGTTTAGCAAATTCATCAATACAAGCCACAACAACCGAAGTGTTTACACTCCCTTCAAAAACAAAAGAATCAAACCTGCAATCTCTGTTAACAAAACCTAATACATTAAGACGCTTGCTGTTTGAGCTTGGTATTTCAATCGTCTCACCTGACTGTTGCCAAGCATAAGGAACACAGGGTTCTAGTGTAAACCCCGACTCATCAAAGTAGCACAAATCAAGTTCATTCTCTTTATGTTGTTGTATTAATTCTTTTATTTCATCGGTTGCCAAATCAAATTTATCTTGATTACGCTTTATCCTTAAGGATTTTCTAACTCGTTTCCAAACAAGATCAGCTTGTTTACAAATACGTTTTATAGTATCAATGCTAACTGAAATGCCTAGATCTTCTTCAAATTTTGCTAGTACTGATTTTAATGATCTAGGAGATTTTTCAACTCTCTGGACTAAGCTTATTTGTTGTTTTTCAGTTAAAATACCTCGCCGTCCTCTTCCCTGACAGTCAACCAATCCATCGATTCCATTCTTTTCCCAGTTAGAAAACCAAGTGGAAACAGTTTGGCGGCATACGTTATAAATAGAACAAATCATGGGAACAGAATGCTCTTTGAAACTTAATAAAATAGCATGAGCTCGACTTCTACTTAAATGAAGTGGATGGTTTTTATGCATCACATTTAAAGCAGTAATTTCTTCTGGGAGTAGGTGTTTTATATAGAGCACAAACATTTAGAGTCAGCAAAATAATTGTTTATTATGACACCTTTTTTCGTTAAATTAATTTTGCGTAAGTACTTATGTCTGAAAAGTGGCACAATAGCATTGTGCTGAGCAAATTCGTAATAATGGGTGGATTGTTATCTCAACTAAGCCAAATCGGAAAATATTATGGTAGATTGGGTGTGATGTTTTTTTAAAAAACTGACTTTTCGTTCAGGCACTAATTACATCCATAAATATGTTGCGCTCAAGCTCAGATATAGATCTGGAACAGCGCACCTTAATCTTAACGCTCAATATAGATTAAAAATAATAACCACGTCCTGTATGCGTGGGTAGGTTCGTAAGGCACTGCATTTTTTTTGCTACGATTTTACCCTCTGAATTCGCTTTGTCAGTCAAAATATTCTCCCGTATCAGTTTTGTGCAACGGTGCAATATCCTTGTATCCAGTTATATTTCAAGCATCAAATCGGTATCTTTAAGGAACGCGCACGGAATAAGTTGAGCATCTGGCGCAGGATTTTTATTCGTATTCAAGACGTAGAAACAGGCGCATAGCCAGCTACGTAACAGTTTCTACAACGCAGAAAACGGATAAAAAGACAAGTCAGTTGCTTAAGTTATTTCGTGCGCATTCCTAAGTGTGTGGATACCTTTTCCTAAACTACTTATTACTCTTCCAGTTTTTCTTGCGCTTCTGCTTTTTTGCTGCTTTTTGAGTTTGAATTATGGCTAGTTCTGCTAATTCCTTTTGCATCATTTCTGGTGTTTCCAGGGTAATTTTGCCTAAGGTTCCATCGCGGATTTCAGTAAGCAGAATTTTCGCAACTTTATCCATATCGATATGGCCGCCCGGTCGCAAGCATCCGCGTTTCTTACCGATTAGCTGTAATAATTCATAGTCAGTTTCAGGAAGTATTTGGAATTGATAGCGTTGCTTTAACGACTCGGGATAGTGGTGTAGCAAAAATTCGCCGGCAAATGATGCGACATCATCGTGTTTTAAAGCGGTATCCTTAATAGCACCTGTCGTTGCCAGGCGATAACCGGTATTGTGATTTTCTAAGTTGGGCCATAACATTCCGGGCGTGTCGCAGAGGATAATGCCATTGCGTAAATCGATACGTTGCTGGCGTTTAGTCACTGCAGGTTCATTCCCTGTTTTGGCAATTGTGCGCCCTGCCAGTGCATTGATCAGGGTAGATTTACCTACATTTGGTATACCCATAATCAGTACATGTATGACTTTGCTGCCTGTCGCTTTATGCGGGATTAACTTTCGGCATAGCTCAATAACTGTGTCGACCTTATCTGTCTGTATGGCAGTTAGAGCCAGAGTTTTAATGCCGTCTTCCTGTTCCAGATAGTTTTGCCATTGCTGGGTTCGTACTGGATCGGCTAAGTCGGCTTTGTTAAGGATTTTAATACAAGGTTTATCACCGCGAAGTTCAGACAATAAGGGGTTGGCACTGCTAAAAGGTAGACGAGCGTCGAGTATTTCGATCAATAAGTCTATATCGGGCAGGCTTTCCTTTATTTCTTTGCCTGCCTTGTGCATATGTCCCGGGAACCATTGGATTTTCATGTGGAATTTATATTGTTAAGTGAGTGCGGAGAAGCAGGAAGTAAGCATATTTGTTTCTACCATGAAGGACTTGAAGAGGTAACTGTGGTCACTTGTTGATGAGGGATTGATGGGTTTCGCTACGCGCTCTTGCGAGTCACTGCGCACCTAAAAAACCGATGCTACGTTCTACCCATCCTACAGAAATGTTAAACTAATTCACCACATATACTTACCTGATTACCCATAACCCTCAGCTATACTTCGTCATTCCTGCATGCTACCCAGTCAAGCGTGGGCACAAGCTTAAGCAGGAATCTAGTCGGATAAGCATAGATTCCCGATAACAGACTTCGGGAATGACGAGGTTTTTAACATACTGATGTTTCAAGCTTTATTCTACTATGGCTGAGAGTTGTACGTAATCAGGTATACTTATTTATACCTTTTTATCTTTTCTTTATTACAATATGTTCTTAATGGTATATAAAAGTTACTACCGAATTTGATAAGCTACTTTCCCTGTATTCCGCAAGCTTCATACAGGCTACGATAATCAACCCTGTTATTTAGCGATATGCAAACCACATTCTTTTTTGGTTGCATCTTCCCACCACCAGCGTCCAGCGCGTTCATGCTGGTTGGGTAGCACAGGACGTGTACATGGTTCGCAGCCTATACTGATATAGCCCTGTTTATGTAATGTATTAAAAGGAACCTGATAGGCTTCTATATAATCCCATATTTGTGCTGAACTCTGGTTGACCAGAGGATTAAATTTAATCAATGGATGACTGTCTGTAGAAAATGCCGGGTCGATTTGTATTTCGGGAATATCCTGCCGGGTATCCACGCTCTGGTCTTTACGTTGTCCGGTAATCCACGCGTCAACTGTTGCCAGTTTGCGATTTAAAGGAGCAACTTTGCGTAACGCGCAACATTCCTCATGGCCATCTTCATAAAAACTAAATAGGCCTTTTTGTTTAACAAAGGCTTCTAGGTTTTTATAGTCTGGCACCAGTAACTCTATGTCAATTTTGTAATGCTTTCTTACTCGCTCTATAAATTGATATGTTTCTGGATGTAGCCGTCCAGTATCTAATGAAAATACCTGGATATCCTGACGAATTTTTAAAGCCATGTCTATTAGTACGACATCTTCGGCGCCACTGAAGGATATAGCGACTTGGTCGTAATTTTCCAGCGCGTGTCTTAGGACTTTGCGTGAATTTTTACCTTGTAATTCGGATTGAATTGATTCTATGTTATTCATAATCTAGTGTTTTTTGCCCTTATTAAATAAGGGCAATTTTGTAATGTAAAACTTAGCTTTGATTAAAATATTTCTCTAAAAAGTCATCCATGCTTAAGCTGTCATTGGCTTCGATTTCTCTCTGTTTAGCATGTGAGTCAGTAGCCAGTTGGGTGAATTTTAAAGTATCTGTTGCGTTAAGCTTCTGAGCGTAAAAATTTTGCGCATGTTGTTGTGATAGTTGATCTGCAAAACGGGCAAAAGGTAGTTGTTCTGTACGTAAGCGAGCTAAAATTCGTGCAGAAGGTGTTAATTCAGGGTTATCGATTAATTCGCGTTGGGCTGTTAGTGCCTGGTTATAAAGGTTGCCTGCTTCATTTTCATCCAATATATCGCAAATTTCTTGCATACCATCAAGTATTTCATATGCCCAGTCTTGTAAGCGAATAGATTGCCGATCTTTAATCAGAGTAAGGTCTGGTTTACGTCCTTCATGTGCCACTTTGAGCTGATTAGTATTATGGGTACTAAAATCATCGCTGGAAATTTCCGGACTGTCCTGCATTAAACAGCTTAGCAACAAGGCTTCGATAAAACGCCCTCGGTTTGCATCGATACCTATTGGGTTAAATAGATCCAGATCCAGTGAGCGAATTTCTACATACTGCACACCCCTTCGCTTAAGCGCTAAGGTTGGTTTTTCGCAAGGCTTAATGATCTGCTTAGGGCGCACGGTACTGTAATACTCGTTTTCGATTTGCAGGATATTAGTATTTAATTGCTGATACTCGCCATTAACTTTAATGCCTATGTTTGCATACTCGGGGTAAGGAGTGTCAATGGCATGGGATAAGCTGTTTACATAGCCGTCTAAGGAGTTGTAATCGATATCTAAGTTGGCCTGGTTATTACTTTTATAACCTATATCACTCATTCGCAGTGATGTGGCATAAGGGTGATACAGGGTGCCATTATCAAATTCTTCAAACTGACTCATTAATTCAGGGCGACTTTTAAAAAAACTTTTACAGATAGCGGGCGAGGCACCGAATAAATACAGAATCAACCAGCCCTGGCGTTGAAAGTTTCTGATTAAATCAAAATAAGCAGACGATTGAAATGCTTCCAGTGTCTGGGTCGAGCCTTCCAGTTTATGTAATACAGGCCATAAGTTTTGTGGTACAGAATAATTAAAATGAATACCTGCAATGGCCTGCATGGTTCGTCCGTAACGGTGCCATAGCCCTTTACGGTAAATATATTTCATTTTGCCGATATTGGAATCACCGTATCTAGCGATTGGAATACTTTCATCGCCATTAATACCACAGGGCATACTAGTCGCTAATAAAAATTCATTGTCCAGCTTGTCGTAGACAAACTGGTGAATATTGTGCATAAAGCTAATGGTTTCATTTATGTCCGCGTAAGGGGGCGTAATAAATTCTAATAAAGCTTCTGAATAATCAGTGGTGATATGCGGGTGTGTCAGGCTGGCACCCAGTTGGTAGGGGTGCCTGGTTTGTGCAATAAAGCCTTCTTTTGATAGCCGCAGGCTTTCTTTTTCTATGCCTTTCAGTCCATTTTTTAGTAGCGACTGCTGATTGTTTTGTTTTAATAGGTGTAAACGATTCGTGCTATTCATGCTTTATATGCAAAAAATTTTGATAAAGGTGCTAACGCTTAATTTATAATGTAGCCATTATATAACTGTTTCAAGGCAAAGGATAAAAAGTGTGACGCAATCTGCAGGTATAGACCAGGCGAGAGAAGTTTTACAGACGGTATTTGGTTATCCAGATTTCCGTGGCGATCAGGCTGAGATTGTTGAGCAATTAATTGCAGGAAACAGTGCTGTGGTTTTAATGCCAACCGGGGGTGGTAAATCTTTATGCTATCAAATTCCTGCGATAGTGCGCGAAGGGGTCGGCATTGTTATTTCACCCCTGATTGCTTTAATGGCCGATCAGGTCAACGCCTTACATTTATTAGGTGTCAAAGCTGCTTTTTTAAATTCCACCCTGGCCTATGAGCAGGTTCAATCGATAGAGCAACAATTATTACGTGGTGAACTCGATTTGCTTTACGTGGCTCCGGAAAGATTAACCTCTGAACGCACCCTGCAATTATTCAGCCGCTTAAATATTGCTTTATTTGCCATCGATGAAGCGCATTGTGTATCCCAGTGGGGGCATGATTTTCGTAGTGATTATTTACAACTCTCTTTATTGGCAGAGCGCTTTCCAGATATCCCACGTATTGCTTTAACGGCTACAGCAGATCAACGTACCCGTGAAGAAATCATCAGTCGTCTGAGTTTGAGTCAGGCAGGGTTATATATTAGTGGTTTTGATCGTCCTAATATTCGTTACCGTATCGTACAAAAAGACAATGCACGACAACAATTATTAAGTTTTATCAATGCTGAGCATAAGGGTGATGCCGGGATTGTGTATTGCCTGTCGCGTAAGAAAGTGGAGTCGACTGCTGCATGGTTGCAAAGTAAAGGGATTGATGCTTATCCTTATCATGCAGGTCTATCGCATGAATTGCGTCATAAGCATCAACATCAATTTTTAATGTCCGAAGGCGTGGTGATTGTTGCTACGGTTGCTTTTGGCATGGGCATAGACAAGCCGAATGTACGTTTTGTTGCGCACCTGGATTTACCTAAAAGTATAGAAGGCTATTATCAAGAAACCGGGCGGGCAGGGCGTGATGGTGAGCCGGCGAATGCATGGATGACCTACGGCTTGCAGGATGTTATTACCCTAAGGCAAATGTTGCAGGGTTCTGATGCCGATGAAGTGCATAAACGGGTTGAGTTGCATAAACTGGATGCTATGCTGGGCTTATGTGAACAGGTCTCGTGCCGGCGCGTGGTGCTATTAAACTATTTTGGTGAACTGGAAACTCAGCCCTGTGGTAATTGTGATACCTGTCTGGAACCCGTCGAAACCTGGGATGGAACGGTTGCTGCTCAGCAGGCCTTATCATGTATTTACCGCACCGAGCAACGTTTTGGCGTGAATTATCTGCTAGATGTTTTATTAGGTAAGGAGAATGAGCGGATCAAGAATTTTGCTCATGATAAACAAAGTACTTTTGGTATCGGCAAAGAACTGAATGAAAGCCAGTGGCGTTCGGTGTTTCGACAGTTAGTTGTTAAAGGTCTGGTAGATGTAGATTTTGAAGGTTATGGTGCGCTTAAACTCAATACTAGTTGCCGGCCCATATTGCGTGGTGAAACCCAAATTAGGCTGCGTAAAGACTTAGCCAAGGCGAAGAGCAAAAAAGCCAAAGTAACCCGGGGAGATTTTGCCCGGCATAGAGATAATGTTTTATGGGATGCTCTGCGTGCCAAGCGTCGTGAGCTAGCAGATGAGCAAGATGTTCCACCGTATATAATCTTTAGTGATGCCAGCTTAACCGAAATGGTAGAGAGCTTACCCTTAAGTCATCTGCAGTTTGCTAAAATTTCAGGGGTAGGGGAGAAAAAACTGGAATTATATGCGGATGAATTTTTAAGTATTATTAGAGATATACATCAAACGCAAGAACAGAATTCTGAACTCTCTGAAACAGTTGATGAAACGGTGGCATTATTTAAAGTCGGTTTTTCTGTAGAAAAAATAGCTGTGCAGCGTAAGTTAAAAGACACCACAGTTTATGGCCACTTAGCTGAAGGCATAGCACAGGGCGCTGTCGAATTAGCCGATGTGGTAGAGTTAAGCGCACAGGAGATCAGTACGATTCAAGATGAGATTTTGAATTTACCAGTTGAGCAAAACACTGTCTTAAAGTCAGTGTATGAAGCTTTTGATGAAGCCTATAATTATGGAATTCTTCGCTGCGTTAGGGCGGCTATGGAAAAGTGAGAATTGGCACTATTTGTACTATGGATTACTTAAAATAGATGGATAAGCAAAATCTAAGTGGAATTAGCTAAGGCAACTCGCAATAAATAACCCACCCACCTTCAAGTCCCTATGAAAGCGTGTTGTTAATTTGTGGTTCTAATAAAAACCAAAAAGCCAGATAAGTATTTATCTGGCTTTTTAAAAATTTATCAAGATTGAACTTTTACTTACATTAAAAGACAGCAGTCGACACTAAGCAGACGGTAATAAAACTTGCTTTCAATCGAGTCTGACCCTTTTGGTTTTTATATCGCTTTTTAATCGGATTTTATTTTTCAAGGAATTGAATATTATAGATATTTATAATTTAAATGCTATATTTCGACAGCCTAGGTACATCCTCGATTTGGCGCGCTTTTTGAGGTTATAGTGGGAAATTTTTGGTTTTTTTCTTTTGTTTTTTCAACGTCATTTATGTGCATTAAAGTTTCTATATTGACGTTCCTCAGTTCTTGAGTAATTGTGTGAACTAACAAATTCTGAATATTGTACTAAGCTAAAATAAGGGATCAGGAAAAATATAAGCATCCAATATCCTCACTTCTCACTACCCATGGCTAATAACTTTTAGCACTTAATTAGGGCTTGGGGCGCAGTTGATAAAATGAGAAGTGACAAAATATCATTGAAGCTGTTTTTATCAGCTTCAAAAATTGGACGATTATTTATTTCTACCTCCCTAAGTAAAAGAGGTTTCGACAGAAGCCGTTCCATTCCATAAGAAACAAAATAGGAAGACTATAATGGCAAAATCATTAAACAAGTTGTTTTTAGTATTGTCGATTATTGTTTTAACCAGTTTTATGTCGGTCAGTTCAGCTCAAAGCACTCCCAAGCAAAAGAATGCCGCTAAAGCCATTGGGTACGCATGCGAGGGTTTGATTATAGGCGTAACAAGAAGTACGGACGTTGAACTCGACGATAACCTTATTGCAATATATACCGCCCATGTAGAGGCGGTTTTTGCAATGAGACGGCATCCCAGAAATGAAGACATTGCTGAAGCTAGGGGAATTATAACTAGGGAAGCGCTAATAAATATCTCCAGAAACCCACTGCTAATGGTTAAGATAAAGAAAATAGTAGCAATGTGTGTGGAGGATCTGGATGCCCTTTGATATCGCCGGAGCCATCACTGGTAAATAAAGGCTAAGCCGGGGTTTAATTTCATCATCGACGGGTTCAAGCCTTGCAACATAGCACGACCTCTCAGATTATGCGAAATTAGCAGGCGGTTTATGGGTTAATTCCCACAAAGGTATCAAATGCGACATAGTATTTTCAGTAATCGATTGATAATAAAAAGTTTTTTGACATTATTTCCCGCCAAACCTAAAGATCAAAATAGGTGCCAATATTGGGAATTAAGAAACAGAAAATAAACTTGTATTTTTCAATTAGTTATACGTTTTCACATGTCGTATTTGGTGCCTTTGTTGGGATAGACCCACCTTAAGTGTTAGTGTTTTTTTACTCTAAAGAAAGAAGGGTGGATGGATTCCTCTCTTCTCGCGTTACAGGATATCTCTAACAACTAACGGAAACCACGAGGTCAGATCCCGAATTGCGAATTTTTAGCTTTTATAACAATAACACCTTCAGAACCTGAGTGTAATCTAAAGAAAGCTACGAGGGGCTAGCAATGAAGAATAGAAATCCCAACCCATAAAGTCAAGGTATTATTTAAATATCCCACAAGATTCAGTCTATCAACTGCATGAAAAAAGTTAGGTGTGGTGAGATTAAATCCGCTAACTCCTGTCAATTTTTGAATGCCTCCTTTTGGCTGTTTTGAGTCAGTCAAAAAGGAATGTATTTCTCCCATGTTAACTCTCCCTACCCATTATATAGATAATGGTATAGCCTACTTTTTTTTAAAAACAACAACCTTTGAGAGGGGCTTGACCCACCTTGCTGGTCTTTTTGCCCGTCTTCTATTTCTACGCCCCCGTATAAAGTACGGGGCAGGCTTTGAAGACAAACAAAAATCCTACGCAATATGGGTGGGTTATTTATTGCGCGTTACCTAAAGAAGCGTGTAGATAATTTGTAATGCCGTTTTGTTTAAAATACCCATACTTGAGGAATAATCCATAGTGCAATACCTGCAACGAGTATGCTGAGGGGGAGGCCTAGTTTTACATAATCACTAAAACGGTAACCCCCGGGACCAAATACCATAAGATTAGTCTGATATCCAATCGGGGTGATAAAGCTGGCAGAAGCGGCAATCATAACGGCAATAGCAAAGGGAGCTGTACTAACATCCAGACTTTGCGCACCACTCATGGCGATAGGAAACATGACTATCGCTGCTGCATTATTAGTGATCGTTTCTGTTAATAATGCAGTTGAAATATAAATCAAGGCTAACAGCATAAGAGGGTCTCCATTTGCAACTAATAATGCCTGACCTGCGATCATATCTGCGAGCCCGACTTTTAGTACAGCAGTACCCAAACCATAAGCGCTGGCAATGACCAGTAAAACTTTATAATCGATACTATTACGTGCATCTTCCATATTTAAGCAAGCGCTTGCTAACATAGCACCAGCAGCCAAGACAGCAGCCGGCAAGATATTCATCGTACCGCTAACAATTAGTAAAATCATCAATACCATAATACTAATTGCCCAGGGAGCTCGATTATGGCGTACATTGCTGGAGTTTTCTAGTTTGCTCACCAGCAAAAAATCACGACTATTGCGGAATTTAAATAGAAAGCCTTTTTGTGCTTCAAGTAATAATGTATCACCAGCCTGTAGTTCAATATCGCCAATTTTACCTTTTAATCGATAACCATTGCGGGCAATAGATAGGATTACCGCATTATATCGGTGTCTGAAACGCGCCTCACGTATATTTAAACCGGCAACAGGGCTTTCTGCTGAAATAACCGCTTCAAATAAACGTCGTTCGTGATCAAGACCTTCAAGCTTAAATATCTGGTCTGAGGCTACAACGAGCCCTCGAATCCGGCGTAACTCAACTACTGAATCGACTGCACCTGCAAATACCAGACGATCATCTGATTGTATAACCGTTTGTGGAGATACCACGGGGATGATATCGCCGTCGCGAACAATTTCAATTAAAAAAAGTCCAGGTAAATGTCGTAGGCCAGCATCTTGTATGGTTAGACCAGAAAGTTCACAGTTAGAGTTGACTAACATTTCAACTAAGTATTCGCGTACATCGCCAAATTTTTCAATAGCAGCTACCCGGTTTTTAATGAGTAATGGGCTAACAATAATGAGATATACACAACCGACTATGGTAATGGGTAAACCAACAGATGCTATTTCAAATAAGCCAAAACCGGAGTGTCCGGATTGACGCATCAATCCATCAACGACAAGATTGGTACTAGTGCCTATCAATGAGCAAGTACCGCCCATAATTGAGGCATAGCTAAGAGGTAATAAGAAGTTTGAGGCACTAAAACCGCTACGCTTACACCAGTCTTGTACAGCGCTAGTAAACATCGCAACGACTGGACTGTTATTGATAAACATACTGATAGTGGCGGCTGGCAATAATAAACGTATCAGGGCAAGAGTCATATTTGCAGGCCTGCCTAATAGCAGGCGGCCTAGCCATGCGATGGAGCCCGTTTCGCGTAAACCTGCAACAGTCACATAAAGTACCGCTATTGTAGCCATACCAGGACTTGCAAAACCCGATAAAGCTTCTGTTGGTGTTAATATTCCGCTAATAAGTAATAAGCCTAATACTCCTAATAAAATACTGTCAGGTGGAAAACGATTGCTGGCAAGGAGAATTAGCGCACAGAACAATATAATTGCAACTGTAATAAGATCTATCGGCATTAATGAAATATATATCAGGATTAAGAGGCTTAATAGAAAGCCCAAAGTGCGAAAATAATTTTAGCATGACTAATTTATATTTGGGTTGTTTACTAAGCAACGTGCAAGAAATAACTTAAGCAACTAACTTGTCTTTTTATCCGTCTTCAGCGTTGTAGAAACAGTTTCGTAGCGGGCTATGCGTCTGTTTCTACGCCCCCGTATCAATCACGGGGCAGGCTTTGAATACGAATAAAAAGGCTGCGCTAGATGATCAACTTATTTCGTGCACGTTCCTAAGCACGTTAAGGATAATAAGAGGAAGATAAAAAAAATTGCAAATAAACTTGTTCTTTATCTGTTCTCCAGCTATGCTTATTACAAAACAAATGGAGAACTCCAGTGAATGAATTGACCAGGAAACAGCAGGATGTTTTTGCATACTTGTTGAGTAATGATAAGCAGTTTGCGTACCCGCCTACATTGGATGAAGCCTGTGCTGCACTAGGCCTGAATTCACGAGGATCATTACATAAGCATATTAAAGCTTTAATTGAAGCAGGGTTGGTTGAAGCACCGGATCGCAAACAAAAAGGAATAAGATTAACTGCAAAAGCTAAATTGCAAGTCCCGCAAGATAATGAATTGACAGGAACACCCTTTGTCGGATTTATTGCAGCAGGGCAGCCGATAGAAGCTATAGAACAGCAAAGTTACATAAATATTCCAGATCAAATTAAAACGGATAACACCTGTTATATCCTCCAGGTAAAAGGGGATTCAATGATAGAAGAGGGGATTTTTGATGGTGACTGGGTCATTATTGAACAAAGAAGTAGCGCACGTAATGGTGAAATTGTCGTAGCACTGATTGATAAAGCTGAGGCAACCTTAAAATTTATAGAACAATATCCGCATGAAGTATTACTAATTCCAGCAAATTCAAATTTGTCAGCTATGAAATACCGGCCTGATCAAGTTGAAATTCAGGGTGTTTTAGTAGGCCAAATGCGGAGTTATACTAAATAATTAGGAGAACTAAAATGCAACATAAAGTCCATATGCAAGACCAGATAACTAATAGAATTGACATGATCATGAATGACCAAAAACACTGGATAATTCATGTAGCCGAAGATTTAGCTACCTTGAGCTTTGTAATGTCCATCATTACAGTAGGTGTGATATGGTAACAAACAAAAAATAAGGCTATGTACTCATTAAGTGTTGGTGATCACCTAAGTTATTGTTTTTATGTGAGTCATAGTAAAAGATAAATGCCCGCAATCATTGGCCTTTAAGTCTTACCAACAGCTAATGCAGACATAGCTAAAAATAATGCTTTATTTGCTGTAACAATCTGGTATCTTTAAATTATATTTTTTGATATGAGTAAAGATAATGCACCGCAAGGTATTACATGAATGGTTTAGTACTTCAAAAGGCCAGGTTTTACAACAGCAGGAAGCCGCTTTTTTAAAGCGCTCCATTACTGTTAGTTGTAAACAGCTTATAGTACAAATTGGTGCTTTGGGTTGGGAGAATGAGTTCATTGATTGTAGTTTATATGAGCAGTTCTATGTTATGGATGACGAACAGGACTCGTGGTATCAAAGCAAATTACTAAGAGGAGCCACCGTTGCTCTGCCGTTTAAATCTGAATCGGTTGATATGGTGATTTTGCCCCACTTATTAGAGTTTGACCGTAATAAACATCAGGTATTACGTGAAATTGAACGTATTTTAAAACCAGAGGGTAAGTTAACTATAATTAGTTTTAATCCCTGGAATATTTACATAAACCTGCAATACATGAGACGAAAAGCGAAAAAAGCTCCCTGGTTTCCTGGTTTGGTTAGTCGTACACGAATTGAAGATTGGTTACGCTTATTAAATTTTGAAGCAGAGTTTGCCGCAGGGTTTAATTTTGATGCTGCGCGTATAAATGCAGGGCATGCGGAAGGCAGAAGCCAGCAATTGAGAGTTGCTGCCTATGGCATTAATGCGATTAAAAGATCTTATCATCTTATCCCTTTGACACCCATACGAGAGTACCAATCAAAATTTGCCATGGCTAAATTAATTGATGTTCCAGTAATACGATCACAATATGACACAGAAAGTTGAAATATATACCGATGGCGCTTGCCGTGGAAACCCTGGGCCAGGAGGTTGGGGAGTATGGTTAAAAAGAGGTGAAGCCGAAAAGGAGTTGTATGGCGGTGAACTGGAAACGACTAATAATCGTATGGAGTTAATGGCCGCTATTCAGGCTTTAGAAGTTTTAAATCAATCTTGTGAAATAAAGTTATATAGTGATTCTAAATATGTATTACAAGGTATCACTGAATGGATGCATAATTGGAAAAAAAGAGGCTGGAAAACGGCTGCAAAAAAGCCGGTTAAAAATGAAGATTTGTGGCGACGTTTAGATAGCGTAATGCAAAAACATGAAATCGAATGGACTTGGGTAAAAGGACATTCCGGTAATTTCGGAAATGAAAAGGCTGATCTATTGGCCAATCAAGGGATTGATTCCCTCTAAGTCGTTTTTTAAGTTATATTAAATGAACTCTGGTTGCTACGTCTCAGCGTTGCAGTAAGGGATACTTCGCGCGGTCACAATGCGGATTTCTAGCGGGTCAGTTTTTGCCGATAAGTAACTGAGGCATAATTATTTTAACATTTTTGTGTTAAGGTTTTGCGTAGGATGGGTAGAACGTCTTTTCGTGACTCGTAAGAGCTCGGAGAGAAACCCATCGTTTTACGTGGGATTGATGGGTTTCGCTACGCGCTCTTGCGAGTCACTTCGCACCTAAAAAGGCAGGTGCTACGTTCTACCCATCTACAGAACTGTTAAATGTGTTCCTGATTACCCATGACTCTCAGTCATTCTCCGTCATTCCTGCAAGCTTTTAGCAGGAATCTCATGGGTTTAGTACAGATTCCCGATAAAAGACTTCGGGAATGACGAGGTTTTTAACATGCTGATTTTCTAGGTTTATTCTACTGTAGCTGAGAGTTGTACGTAATCAGCAATGTGTTTACGTAGTTACTTAGGGACGCGCACGAAATAACTTAAGCAACTGGCTTGTCTTTTTATCCGTCTTCTGCGTTGTAGAAACTGTTACGTAGCTGGCTATGTGCCTGTTTCTACGTCTTGAATACGAATAAAAATCCTGCGCCAGATGCTCAACTTATTCCATGCGCCTTCCTTAGCTACGTTGCTGAAACCGTTACATAGCCAGTTATGCCCCAGTTTCAGCGTCCCCGTATCAAGTACGGGGCAGGCTTTGCTATCGACAAAAACCAGCTCACTATACAACCGCATCCATGACCGCGCGAAGTGTATATCACTTATTATCGTGTCTGGAGTGTACCGCCTTCAGCAAGCTAATCTATTCTGAATATCTGCAACTATCTGTTACATTATCCTAGAAAAATTAGTTGAGCGGGAATTTATAGTGCAAGATATGGATTTCACAGTGTTTTCAAAAAATTTTAGCTTCACCCATAGGTTAAGCGGACATTTTTTTGGAAGTGCGGTGGAATCAAGAGCTTGTGCTAGAAAACGTGAGCAACTGATTTTTCTAGGATTGTAGATACTTTTTATAATTTCTTACGGTAGTGTGACACAGTTATGATAGAAAATAGTTTTTATTGGCATGATTATGAAACCTTCGGAGTAGATCCACAAAGGGATAGAGCGGTACAATTTGCCGGTATTAGAACTGATTTTGATTTTAATATTATAGGTGACCCTCTAGTCATTTATTGTCAACCTACTGATGATACTCTACCTCAACCTGAGGCATGCTGCGTCACAGGAATTACCCCGCAATTAGCACTAGAAAAAGGTGTTTGTGAAGCAGATTTTATAGCACAGATTCATAGTGAAATGGCGCAAGAAAATACTTGCACGCTTGGCTATAACAACCTGCGCTTTGATGATGAAGTTACACGCAATTTGTTATATCGTAATTTTTATGATCCTTATGCCAGGGAATGGCAAAATGGCAACTCTCGCTGGGATTTAATTGATTTAATCCGCACTGTCCATGCACTTCGCCCTGAAGGAATTAATTGGCCTGTTGATGCAGAAGGTAAGATCAGCTTTCGTTTGGAAAAACTAACGGCAGAAAATGGCATTGAACATGCCGCTGCACATGATGCTTTGTCTGATGTGCATGCTACCATTGCGCTAGCAAAATTAATTAAGCAGGCGCAACCTAAATTGTATGATTTCTTTTTACACAACCGGGGTAAACACCAGCTTAAGCAATTATTGCAGTTGGGTAGCTATACTCCAGTTGTGCATGTATCGGGGATGTATGGTGCACAAAAACAATATCTATCCCTGGTTGTACCTGTCTGTCAGCACCCAGTAAATAGTAATGGCGTGATTGTCTATGATTTATCAGTTAACCCGGAAGTAATGCTAAGCTTATCTGCAACAGAAATTCAGCAACGGATTTTTACTGCTAAAGCTGAACTACCGGAAGGAATGGAACGTATTCCATTAAAAACGGTGCATATTAATAAATGCCCGATAATTGCACCTGCAAAAGTGTTACGCGCTAGTGATGCGGAGCGTCTAGATATTGATATTGAAAAATGCCTGCAGCATAGAGATTTAATTCAAAGCTCGGATGAAATACAGACAACACTGAATAAAGTATTTAGTGAGCACACATTTTCTTCAGAAGCAGGAGCCGACCCTGACTTAATGATCTATAGTGGCGGTTTTTTTTCTGCGCAGGATAAGCAAATTATGAATCAAATTCGCGCTACAAAGCCTGAAGACTTAGCTAGTTTTGCTATTAAGGATGCTAACTCCAGGTTAAATGAAATGTTGTTTAGATATCGAGCCAGGAATTATCCAGATACATTAAATAATGCAGAGCATAAGCGTTGGCAGCAATTTTGTTTTGCTCGACTAACTGATAAAGATAGTCATCATTTTCTTGATTTTAATACTTATAATGAAAAACTAAAGCAATTAAAGCATGATGATGAGGTAGATAAACAGTTATTGATTGATTTAGAGCAATATGCAGCCGGTTTACAAAAAAGAATACAGGCTTAGGCAGATATTCAATATAACCATGTTGATAGATTTATTGTTTTATTAATTAGCGGGGTAATTACCACGCTTAGGGTGAAATATTATAATAAAATGTAATGTGTTATTTAAGAACCCGTTAGAGTTGCCTTGGCTCCGCAATGTTGGCAAAAATTTTCACTGACTGATACAAGTTGTCCACACTCTGAGCAATTTACATGATCAAGTATTTTTAAACCACACTGACTACAAAATTTAGCATCGTTCTTAATTTGATGCCCACAGTCAGTGCATGCTTTATATTGTGAATATCTAATTTTCGAGATGTATTTAACAATTTTTTGCCCCGTACCAGATAAGTATAATGCTGATTGATAAGCTCGAAATACTAACCAGATACTGATGGCAATAATAACGATAATTGCTAGACTATAATAAATTTTTTTACCCGCCGTCTGTACAAATGGCTCAAGTAATTGCCATAGTAGTTCCTGACCAATAATAACGATGACTAGAATTGTCAGAGGTCCTGTTATATTGCGAATAAAAGGAAGTAAGCTACCATTATTAGGAATCGCTGTAATAGTTGCACGTGCAAAATAATAAAATAATACTAAGGCTGACAGCTTGGCCCCAAGCCACACGATTTGTGCAGCTTTGTAGGTTCCTGCCAGTTGCAATCGATCCATGACTGGAATGATAGTAATTAATTTCCCTATGATTAAAATACTTAATATAGCAAAGAAGTATTGAATGGCCTTTTGGCTAGCTGTAATAGGGGGGGGGTAATAAGGTCGCCATAACATAATCTCCTGTTGAAAAATATTAAATGAATAATACTCTAGCCAAAATAAATGTAAGTATGAGATTTATTGTACACAACTCATAAATATGTTCTAAAAAATGAAGCACTAACGTTATATCTAGATAGTTATTTTCGCTTCCTTATGTCACTCAAAAGCTAAGGGTTGAAATTCTAGGAGTTAAAATTACCTGATTACGTACAACTCTCAGCCATAAGAGAATAAAACATTAAAAACAGTATGTTAAAAAACTCGCCATTCCCGAAGTCTACCCAGTCAAGCGTGGGCACAAGCTTTATCGGGAATCTATGCTTAACCTATGAGATCCCTGCTAAAAGCATGCAGGAATGACGGCTACGCACTTAAGACGGGACACCGTAGGCTGGGTTAGATTTTTTTTAACGAAGAAAAAAACGTAACCCAGCAAAGCCCCGTATACGTAAAATGCTGGGTTACGTTATCTGCGCTTCGCTAGATAAGCTAACCCAGCCTACATTGCTTTGTCCCGTTTTAAAATGGTAGCAGGAATGACGGAGAAAGGCTGAGAGTCATAGGTAATCAGGGAAAATTATAAGTTTAAAAAAGTATCTTCTTTATTGCTGTTAAATATGCTGGTATTAAAGGTATTATTCAGTGACTGTACCAAACCTTTCGCGCGCGTTTTAATCATGTCTAATGTTTCCTGAACATCTTTAGACCAGCCTACAGGTTGTTCATAGGGGAGAAGAATGCGCCAAAATGTTAGACTTTTTTCAAATAACGCAGCCAGATTTTCAATGAGACCTAATTCAACCTGGCGTTCAACTAATTTTTTGCTGATAAATTTAGCATGTATTTTACTGCTATAAAAATGTAAGGGAATCATTGTAACAATTAATAAAAATAAAAAGATGGATGCAACAAAAGGATCCAGAAGTAAGGCTACCAGCCCAAATTGAATTTCACCTGCGACTAAGGTCATGGCAATACAACTAAGCACTACTATGACAGTAAAGTGGGAACGGTCTTTCCAGAGTACGATCGCTTTTTTGACCTCTTGTATAATCACGGTATCAAACTCATTAATATGCTGCTCTAGTGTATTCAAAATCCGATAGGCACTTTCCACATCAATATTTGCAAGTTTTTGTTCTATAGCAAGTTGATTATTTGACTCAGTGCTTTGCTTTAAAACAAAAAATTGACCTGACTGTAGGCCCAGATTACTTAATTGTTGCTTCCAACTTGCAAGATCTACAGGACTGTCAGAATCTTGAGCCTGATTTATGACATAAATAAATTTTCCAGGATTATGGCTGTTGGTTGTCATTTCCAGAAAAGGCGCAAGTGTAGAGCGCAAGTCTTCAAGATTTGGTTTACTGGCATCAAGAAAAACAAACACCAGGTCAGAAAGCTCTACCGCATGGTCACGTAGCAGGGTAATGCCTTTAGATTTTATATTCGGAGCAAACCCCGGAGCAAAGATAATCGTTTTGTCTTTTAATTTACTACTGTTATTGGTTGTTAATTCCAGGTAAGTATTAATATGACGACTTTCGTCTTGTTCTATTTGATTTAGACGGTCGCTGATATGATAAAAAGGAAAGCGTGGGTCGCCATCAACTGCCGTGCCTGGTAAGGACATAGGTGTTTCATCTGAGCGGTGTATTAGTACGGTAAATTGGGCGTGATTTGCAAAGGAATCAATAGCAGGTATGGCCGTATCGAGATAGCGATTGATAAATTCATTGCGTCCCGCCCCAGAGTCACCAATAACTGTGATGATAGGCGACCATGAGGTTTTATTTGCTAATGAGTCATCCATGCCGATCAGCCCAAGATCATAAGCAACCTGATCCAGTTCATGATATAGCCTGAATGCCTGGAGTAATGCTGGATTTTTGTCCGCGAGTTGTTGTTCCAGCTGGTGGAGTGAAGAACTTACAGTTTTTTCAGTTGTACTCATTAGATTAGAACCGTTTGTCGATATTTAATGGAGTAACGGGATATTTATCCCAGATCCCAAATAGTAAAGAAATTCATGACTGCGCTATTATCCAACTCCGAGCAATGTTATTAAATAGCGCATGATTTGTTATACCTTTTGGAGTTACGCACTATAGGTGCGTTCAATATATTTTTCTACAAGTTCCTGGAATTCTTCGGCAATTCTATCGCCTTTTAGAGTCACTGTTTTCTCACCATCTTCATACACAGGTGCGACAGGATTTTCTCCAGTACCGGGAAGGCTGATACCTATATTGGCATTTTTGCTTTCGCCCGGACCATTAACCACGCAGCCCATAACTGCAACTTCCATTTCTTCTACACCTTTATATTGATCACGCCAGGTTGGCATTTGCTCGCGTAGGTAGCCTTGAATATCCATGGCTAGTTTCTGGAAATAATCACTGGTTGTACGGCCACAGCCAGGGCAGGCAATAACCATTGGGGTAAACGAACGAAAGCCCATGGTTTGTAATATTTCCTGTCCGACTATGACTTCATTGGTGCGTGCAGCACCAGGCTCAGGCGTTAAAGAAATACGAATAGTATCCCCAATGCCTTTTTGCATTAATACTGATAATGCCGCTGATGAAGCGACAATACCCTTGGAACCTATACCAGCTTCGGTTAGTCCCAGATGTAATGCATATTCGCAACGGCCGGAAATATCCTGATAGATGCTGATAAGCTCTTGAACGTTACTGATTTTACAAGACAGGATGATTTTGTTTTTAGATAAGCCGTAAGATTCGGCTGCGGCGGCACTTTCCAGTGCGGAAATGATAATAGCCTCTCGGGTTACCGCAGCAAGTTCTTCAGGTTCGGCTTTTTGCCTATTTTCATCCAGAAGACGAGTTAATACAGCTTGATCCAGACTACCGCCATTTACACCAATACGTACGGGCTTGTCATATTTTACAGCGCATTCGATCATTTGCTGAAATTGGCTGTCGCGTTTTGCACCTTTACCTACATTTCCGGGGTTGATTCTGAATTTACCTAAAGCTTTTGCACATTCAGGATATTTATCTAATAACTTGTGCCCGTTAAAATGAAAATCACCTACCAGAGGAACAGAAAAGCCATTAGCATCCAGTTGTCTGCGTATTTCGGGTACAGCCGCTGCAGCTTCTTCATTGTTTACAGTAATGCGTACCAGTTCTGAGCCTGCATTAGCAAGTTCCATAACTTGTTTAACAGTTGCTGCGATATTTGCAGTATCAGTATTGGTCATTGATTGAATAACTATTGGCGCAGCACCGCCAACTTTAACGTTTCCGACTAGAACTTGATGAGTATTTTTTCTGGGGCTAATTGACATGGTCTGGTTTTTTTTCTAAATTACAATTACACTAGAGTATATATGAACCCTGTTAAAAAAAACAGACAGCTGTCTGGATCACTTAGGCTTTCTTGAAAATTGCCATAAAATAACTCGAATCTTTCTGTAAACTGCCCGCATAAGGCACGATTATTTTATGTTTGCAAATAATGAATCCGCAGTGTTAGCTGTCACATAATCCTATTAAAATAATAATACCTAAATCCTGCAAGCATTATACATAATAATCCACAAAACTCCTTATTAAACAATGATATAATATCATTTTCCTGATTTCACTATCTCATTGTTTTAATGAAGCCCTCTAAAGTATCAAAATCCTCATCTCACGTAAGAAACCGTACCCGAACGGTAAAAATGACATCTACAGCACATGGATTGACAAGCCAGGCGGGACTGATTCCCGTCGTGAAATATTTAGACAGGATAGGTTTTGAAAAAACCGTAAAACAAAGCGTTCCACATCGGCGGGGTGAAAATGCAGACCATCACTTATCTGATGTGGTTCTATTGACGTTGGTTGGCATGATGGGGGGAGCAACATCAATGGCAAAGGTGACGACCGTATGGGCAGATAGCGTACTGCGCAAAGTAGCTGGCTGGATAAAGATTCCTGTTGAAACCACAATTTTACGGATCTTTAAAGAAGTAAGTGATAGGCAGATAAGCCAGTTTGAAACGCTCACGCATACTTTGCGTGGTCAACACTGGCGGCGATTGCTTCGTTCCGGAAAATCGAAAACTGGCATACAATCCGTCCAGTGGGTCGATGTCGATTCAACTGTGGACACCGTTTGTGGTCGACAAGAAGGAAGTGCCAAAGGCTTCAACCCCAAAAAGAAAGGTGCCCGTTCATACCATCCACAACTCGCTTTTCTAGCGGAAACAAAAGAAATTTTACAAGCCTGGTTCCGGACAGGCAATGCCTTTACAAGCAATGGTGTTGTAGAATTTACCAAACAGTTACTTGCACACTTGCCCAATCGGATGCGCATTATTTTTCGCGGTGACAGTGGTTATTTTGTCGGTGATTTGCTTGAATTTCTCGATACCAGAGGGCATGGGTATCTAATAAAGGTTAAACTTAAGAATTTGAACGCATTGCTGGCCAAACAGGCCTGGACAGCCATACAAGGCCGACCCGGTTGGGAGCAGAGCGAGTTTCAATATCGTTGTGGTGGCTGGTCTCGCTCTCGTCAGTTTGTCGCGGTCAGGATAAAGCAACCTAAACAAGTGACAGGACCTCAGTCCGAGCTTTGGGATACGGCAGAATATGACTATTTTTGTTATGTAACAACTGAACCTCTATCGCCTTGGCAAACACATAAGAAGTATGGTGAACGAGCGACGTGCGAAACATGGATTGAAGAAGCAAAATCACAAATGGGTTTAGGTAAAATCAGAACGAATCAATTTCTGGCTAATGCCGCATTATTTCATTGCGCCGTTCTTGCCTACAATACCGTGCGCTGGATGGCTCAATTGAGTGGCAACAAAACGTTGTGCCAATGGGAGCCGGATACACTTCGTACTTATCTGATTCGGGTGGCTGGAAAATTACTCACAGGCAATAATCAGCTGAGAGTCAGAACACCTGCAGGTCCGCTCTATCAACAGGAATGGGATGATTGGGTTAAGGTGGGGTTACTCGCTTAACATTAACCGAAGTTAAGTCACTTTGATTAAAAGGTCATGGCACGTTGGCAGGGTGTTTATTGCCTTGGGCTCGGGGGATATCCATACGATACAAAAAATTTCCTCTATTTATGATTTAAATCTGGATATTTTGATCGGTTGGACAAAGAGGGCTGGCAAAGCGGCAGTAAAAACCTAATAACCACTTAGCTAGACAGGTTAATGAGAGTCAAAATATGGGCTTGCAGGATTTAGGTAATATAACTGCTTTAAGCAGGTTTCTTTTATGCACATAAATTATTTCTCTGACATACATCTAGAATTTGGTTCTTTGGGTTTAGCTGATAATAATGCTGAAATTATTATAGCTGCTGGAGATATAGGTGTTTATGACCAAGCGATAGAGTGGTTGATTGCGCTTAAAAAACCAGTAATTTATGTTGCCGGAAATCATGAGTTTTATAATCATGAACATCGTGATACTTTGCGAATGTTAAAAGAAAAATGCACGAATACTAATATTCATTTCCTGGAAAATAGTACTTTTAAACATAATGGTGTGCGCTTTCTGGGCTGCACTTTATGGACTGATTTGTTTATTGAAGGTGAGGAAACGGCAGCAGCATTGAATAAAAACTTGAATGACTTCAAAAGAATTCGTTTTGCAGAGGGTCAATTTAACCCCGAGCAATTTACTGAATTACATAAACGCTCAAGGGCTTGGCTGGAAAAAGCCCTGGCGAGGCCTTTTAATGGCAAGACTATTGTGGTTACACACCATACACCGACACAATGGAGCTGGAATGAGTCGCCCAATGATATCAAGAAACTTGCGTATTGTAATGATCTCAAGGCTCTGTTTCATGGTTATGATATTTCCGCATGGTTTCATGGGCACACGCATAGTATTGGCGATTATCGCATTGAAGGAACGCGAGTTTTATCTAACACTCGGGGTTATGCGGGGCATAAGGAAGTCGCAGGCTTTGATTTAAATAAAATAGCCGTTATTTAAGTACTTGAATCCATGTAATAACAGCGAGCAACTGACTTTAGTCGTTAAATTCCCGTGCGGTGTTTACAGTATATTAAAATCAGGCGTAACTATTCAGGCAATCTGAGTAGTTACGGCAAAATAAACACAAGGATCAGACATCTTGATTCGCTATCCTGAAAGAAATCCATTAAAACTTAAACTAGGCAATATAATTAAAGGGTTAGGGAATTATTGTCAAATGATTGATATTTTCAGCTAAAGAAATGAAAACGGTACTCATTTAGGTTAAACTAAGCCCTCATATCATACGAGGTATTCAATTAATGCAGCAACTCATGCTCCCAATAATTCCTCAGGGTACGACTATTATAAATGGTCAGGTCAGTGTTGATAACCGAAATGATGAGTGGTTTTATTTCCTCGGCGGTATCCCGATCTATTCTCACCAGGCTGACAATAAGAGATTATTTAGACTTCACACCTCTCAACTCATCAATACCGGCTCCTGTCGTTCAATCGATATTATTACAACCTTTGGTGTCTCTAAAAGTAGTGTTATGCGCTCATTAAGGCAACTACGAGAAAAAGGGGCTGATTCGTTTTTTGAACCTCGCCCGACTCGCAAGGGAGGACCACTCTTTACGCTTGAGGTTTTGCAGCAAGCTCAGGAATATCTGGATCAAGGTATGACGCCTAACGAAGCCGCTAAAGAATTAGGCATCCGGGCAGATACCTTTCGCAAGGCGATCAGTGATGGACGTTTAAAAAAAAGTCTGCCGTATCAATAGACCCCAATGATGGCAGTACCAAATCAGCCCGTGATATTATTGATGCCAGTGCAGCCGAGTCACTCGGTACGGCCTGCACTCGAGTAGAAGAGCGAATCCAGGCGGCTTTGGGTGAGCAGGAAAAGGGAGCCTCAATCGAATTCGAATCCTGTTTAGATGTTCCTAAAGGCGGTGTGTTATGTGCATTGCCCGCGTTACTTAGCAATGGCTTATTAAATGACATTGAGCACCACCTTGGCAAACTGACAGGTTATTATCAAACCTTTCATATCCTATTGCTACTCGCCTTTATGGGACTATGTCGCATCAAAAATGCCGAACAACTTCGCGAGCATGCACCGGGTGAATTCGGCAAACTACTTGGCCTGGATCGGGTTCCCGAAGTGCGCTGTTTAAGAACCAAAGTAAAAGGACTGTCTGATCCAGAATCAGTTGAAAGCTGGGCGGCCGACCTCAGTCGACAATGGATGGAAAATGAACCAGAGGCAGCAGGAACACTCTACATAGATGGTCATGTCCGTGTCTATCATGGACACTTGACTAAACTTCCCAAACGGCATGTTTCACGCGAAAAACTCTGCTTACGGGGTATCACCGACTACTGGGTTAATGATGGTACGGGGCGTCCCTTCTTTGTCGTTGAAAAAACGGTGGATCCGGGCTTACTAAAAACGCTGGAAGAAGATATCGTCCCCCGATTACTCAAAGACATTCCGAATCAACCGAGTGCACAAGCATTACAGCAAAACAAACAAGCCTGTCGTTTTATCCTGGTGTTTGATAGAGAAGGCTATAGCCCCGCATTCTTTAGAAAGATGTGGGACAAGCATCGTGTCGCTTGCATGACCTATCATAAATTTCCCACCGAAAATTGGCCACTGGACAATTTTTCCAGTCAGGAGATCACACTACCGAGTGGTGAAAAAGTCATCATGAAACTCGCCGAACGAGGCAGTCTGGTTGGAACCAAAAAACAGGCGATGTGGATGAGAGAAGTGCGCAAGTTGACTGATTCTGGTCACCAAACCAGTATTATTACCACAGCCTATGAACTAGAGTTGACGGCTGTTTCTGGGCGAATGTTTAGCCGGTGGTGCCAAGAGAACTTTTTTAGATATATGAAGCACCACTATGGGCTAGATATGCTACAGGAGTATGGAATAGAGCCACTATCCGATACCCAAAAGGTGGTCAACCCTGATAGGCGCCAACAGGAAGGACAGCGTAATTCGATACAATCCAAACTCAATTACCGTCTATCTCGATTTGCAGCGATGGAACTTCATCCGGTGATTAAAAAAGATGAAACGGAAGATGTGAAATACAAGAAATGGGAAAGAAAACGAGCAGAATTACTCGAAGAAATAGAGCATTATGAAAATGAACTAAAAACCATCAAGGAAAAACTAAGCCAAACGCCCAAACACATTACCTGGCAAGAGTTGAGAGACGAAGATAAGTTCGAACAGCTTCTGCCAGGGAAAAAGCGGCTGATAGATACTGTCAACATGATCGCTTATCGGGCAGAAACAGCAATGGCCGCTCTGCTAACCTCACCGACAATCGACTTTCCGATGGCAAGGCAACTATTACAAACGCTGTTTGTGACAGAAGCAGATATATTACCCGATGAAGTAAAAAAACAACTTCGGATACGTGTGCATAGTACTTCCCGACCTGCAAGTAATAAAGCAATAGAAAAGTTATTTGAACAACTCAATCAAACGGAACTCAATTATCCAGGAACCGATCTGCGCTTAATTTATGAGCTGACTTCATCCGCAAAAAATTAGGAAATGGTCTCAAATTAGTTTCGTCTGAATCAAGATGTCTGAGGATGGGCAAAGGGCTTCATCCGTGCCCATCCACAAAACGCTTGTTCCATCAGGGTCAGAGCACCTGATCTCGGGGAATTTACTTTGAACCCAGTTTAAAGATCATCCTTAAATTAGTTCGCGGAAATCTGGTTTCTGTGCTATTAAGTTCATCACATAATTTATGTATCGCCACGTCATAACTCCGATTGGCCAAATGGTGTAGTCGTACCGTTAATGTACCTTGATCATGATCTGGAATCAGGTCTGCCTCGCTACTATAAATTGCCCGTAACAGACTGCGTACTTCATCAGGGCGTGAGAGCGTTTCGCGTAACAAATTGGCCATTGCCGTTTCAGCACGATAAGCAATCATTTTGATGGTATCGATGAAATGTTTACTTTTGGTGCTGAGTTGCTGAAATTGCTCCTCTTCGGGTAAATCTTTCACTTTAAGGTAATGTGGCGCTTGTTTTCGCTTTTCTTTGAGTGTCTTGATTTTCACCTGAAAGGCTTCAATGTCTTCCTGGCAGGCGGTCTTTTTTTGCAAGAAGGGCTCGACTTTGTCTGGCTCAATAGGCGTATCCAGCGTTAATGTCGCAAACCTGGCAAGCAGACGATTTAGTTTTCCCTGGCTGGATCTTATTTGGCTATCCAGTCGACGATATTCTGGATTAACCACCTTGACGGTATCGGAAACTGGTTCAATACAATAGTCAACAAGCTTATCTAATCCAAAGTGTTCACGGCAATACTTGAAGAAATTCTCCTGAGACCATCGGGCAAACATGGCAACAGCTAGCGGGATCATTTCTGAGCGATAGTCGGTTCCAATAATGCTGGTCTGGTGTCCCTTTTGAGAGAGTTTGCGTATTTCCCGTACCCAGAGACCATTACTTAAGCAGTGGCCTCGTTCTGCGAGCTTGAGTTGTGCTTGCTCTCCAGAAGATAAAGTGACCTGATAGGGTAAAAATTCTTCTTCCGGCCAGTTTTCTCCCGGGTATTTATGATAGGTTAAACAGGCAACACGCTGTGCTTTCATGCGTTTAAAAAAAGGCGGGCTGTAAGACTCTCTGTCACACACCAGTGTAAATCGATGCAATAGCGGATCGGACTCCAGCTCTTGGGCATTAACAAAAGTGGGAAGCCTTTTTTCGAGTTGCGGAAGGATGTCATTTTCAATGACCTTGATCATGCCCGGATCGACTGCTTTGTTAATGACCATAAAGGGTTGACCATCCATTGCATTAACCCAGTAATCCGTGGTTGCCCGCAAACAGAGTTTTTGTCGGGCTACGTGATGACGTGGAAGTTTGGTTTGATGTCCATTATAAACCCGGACATGACCATCAATATAAAGGATACTGGCTTGTTCAGGAGCACTCTGCATCCATTCTTTGCACAGTGCTTCACTCCATTGCAGAGGACCTTCATCTTGTGTGAGTTGTTTGATTTTACTCCGCAGGGTGCGGACTTCTGGAATACGGTCCAGTCCAATCAGTTTACCCCATTCTCCTGGCGCACTATAGCGCAAGGACTCAATGGACTTTACCCGGACAAGTGCGATAAAGGCCAGTATGATTAGCAGACTGTCTAATCCATAATAGCCTTTGCTGAGTTTAAAAAAGTTTTCACTGTATTTTAATAGCCCAGTGACTAATAAAGCGGGCAGTGCAAACAAAACACCGCCTTTGGGAACATCTTGCAGGGCTTGAAAATCAGGGGCAGCCGGTTCCTCTAATTGCCCAATACTGGCAGCCAGACGAGCATCGATATTCTGAGCCCCCATCCCCATGGGTGCCGCATTATCTTGCCCACTGCGCTCACTCTTAGTGCTTAATGTTTCTTTTTTTTTATTTTGTGCAAACGACCCGCACGAATTGATTTATTGAAGGTATCCCGCTTAATACCTAATTGATCGGCCACATCGCAAGGTTCTTGTCCTTCGTTTAATAATTGTTGGGCGTTTAGCAACACATCATCAGTCAAAACAGCCGCTCCTCGTGTTTTTTTCTCAGCATAAAAGCCTTGCACACCCTTTTCTTGATAGAGCTTAACGGCACGTTTAACACTAATGGGCGTTACACCAAAAGCACGAACGATATCCATTTGTTTGACATAACCGTTGGTATAGAATTGTGCGGTAATCATTTTGAACGAAGCATCATCATTCGCATCGTGAGTAAAAACGGGCAGAGTACCATAGAAATAGGTCACGCGGCCGTCTCGCTTTTCAACGGCCAAATCATGAGTTACTTCTGTAGAACCTTCTGGAAACATAGGAAGTTGTCGCTGAACCATGAGTTTTTTCCCGGCAGATGTGGACAGCGGTAGTCCAAGGATAATGTAAAAGGGGTATCATTACAAAATCTCATGTATGTGAAAAGTATTATCTGGTCTTTTAGAGCAAAAAGTTTGTTATTGATTGATTTTAAATATATTTATTTATTAAATAGGGCAATTTATCTAAAAATAGAGGTCAGGTGCTCTGAGGGTGTTTTTTATCAAATACCTGCTTTTTTGGTGCCTGGCTGGAAATATACAATCTAATTTCGTAACTATCAGATACGCTGAGTAGTTACAATCAGGCTTTATAAAACTTAGCCATTTCTTCTAATTGCTTATCCATAGTTGTGACCGCTTGCCAGCCTAATAGCCTGGTTGCTTTTGAATTATCTACTTGCAGTGAAGTAAACAGCCGATTTGCAGCTTCCCCTTTGCCAAGTAGTGCTGCGAAAAAATGCAGCCAGACTACCGGGATGGGTAACAACAGAGCTTTTTTATGCCATGCTCTAGCAACTTTTTGTAATAGTTGAGTTGTTGAAACATCGTCACCATCTGAAATCAGAAATATCTCATTTGCAGCTTTAGGGTGAGTCACGCAAAGCGTGATAAAGCTAAGTAAATTGTCTAAAGCCACCAGCGAACGTTTATTATGAATAGCCCCAAGAGGTAGAGGGATTCCTTTGCTTAACCAGTTTATCAGCGTAGCAAAATTACCTTTGACACCGGGTCCATAAACTAGCGGTGGGCGAATAACGACTACTTCCATGTCCGTGGTTTGTGCCAGCGCCATTAGGCCCTGTTCGGCTTCATATTTTGATAATGCATAAGGGTCAGAGGGAGGCGCTGTGAGTTCCACCTGAAACGGCAGGTCTTTGACTGTCATTTCACCATTGACTTTAATCGTACTGATAAAAATAAACCTTTTTACACCCGCTTCTGCCGCTTGTCGCGCGAAGTTTAGGGTGGCAGTTGTATTTGTTTTACGAAATTCAGACAGCGGGTCAGATGCCGTGTCATGCATAATATGTACACGTGCAGCTAAATGAATAATGACATCAACACCCTGAAAAGTGGCTAGCTGAGGCGTTGCAGAACTTAAATCACCTAATTCAAGTTGCACGCTAGATGCGGATACAGCCGTGTGACGTACCCCAGCTACCACATTAAAGTGTTGTGTTAAAGATGTTACCAAGGCTGTGCCGACAAACCCGGTCGCTCCGGTCACTAATACTTTATTCATCTTTAATACAATCCGGTTAAAGCGATAAAAAACAGTATGCACCTATCCCGTAAACGCCGCCTTAAATGTTTAATGTTGCTTAGGATAGCCCACCGTGAATGCACGTTGAGTTGTTCTTCGGCTATCAAATCTGCAACGTTGACAACCTGGTGTTTACACCAGCCGTTATATAATAGGGACAGCCTTTTTACACTTGCCTGCCAGCCTTTATGTATACCTACTTGATTGGCAGAATGCTGGCGATAGAGTAATTTGTACTCAGGGTCTATAAACCAGGAAAGGCCTTTGGATCGAAAAAATGCATAGAGAAACCAGTCATGTAGAATGACTTGTTGAGCCTGTTGCCAATTTGATATCAGTAAACTTTTAAATAACAGCATTGGCTCAGTGCGCAATACATAGGTACAACCAGGACCTGCAGCTTCAAATAAATAGTCAAACTTTCGTTGTGGCCAGGCTTTATTGATTAATAATTCACGCCCATCAGGCCAGAAAGCCAAAACATTGCCTGAATAAGCCGCAAAATTACCTTGTTTCAGTTTAGTGCAAGCGCATAACAGCTTATCATCCAGCCAGATATCATCCTGATCGGATAAGGCTATATAATCAAAAGTGGAAAAATCAACTTCTTTAATTAAACGATAAAAGTTGGCTGCAGCGCCACCAAATTTTTGCCCATATTCTAAAACTGATACCTTCGAATGTTGTTCAGCAAAAGTGCAACAAAGTTGATAACTATCGTCAGACGATAAATCCACACTGATGTAAAGGCTTAGTGTTACCCCCTGTTGGCGTAAAATGCTCTGTAACTGAGTTTTAATAAATGCTGAACCATTGTAGGCAGCTAGAAGTACAGCAACTTTAGGCAAGGTTTTTCTCGTTAGATTAAAGAGTAAGTAGAAATGTAGAGTTTAAATTGGTAGAAAAACAAGTTTATTTTTCTTAAATAAAGGGATCAATATACGCTGACGTTTGCTATCAAATCCCAGGTCTGCAGGAGCATCAAGCGAATCTGCCAAAATGCTATAATTATTATCTTTGCCTAAGACATACAGAGCAGAGCCACTCCAGCTAGTCATCACCAGTCTGCCATCATTCAGCTTAAGCAGTCCATCCAGGTCACCCTTGGGTGGTTTGGGTAACTGATGTCGTTTACCTTGTGCATCAATTTGAAATAACTCGCCGGAAACGAAAGTAACCACGGTTAATTTTTTGCCGTCTGCAATAATACCATTGGGGTGACCCATATCTTTATCTTTAGCAATCAGTTCGTATTTACCGTTAGACCGGACTTTATAAATGGCATCAGTACCCGAAGGAGCGTAGGCGTTCCCCCCAGCTTTTAAACCACTGTCTGTGACATAAACAAAATCCCCTGACCTTGGCGTAATGCCATTGAGAAATGTGCTATTTTTGATCTTAATTGATTTCTTTTGTTTGCCACTGGGCAGTGCAAAGATATGCACCTGGTTTATATCGGCGACATATAGGTTGCTGCCTTTTATCGCTATTCCTTTTGGCGAATTTAAGAGTACACCTTGTTGAGTTCCATCAATCCATTTAAGGTCTATAACACTGCCATCTGGTTTTAATTTCGAAATAAAACCATTCCCATCTGCGGTGAGTCCGTCGCCATTAAGATTGCTAACTAGATAGAT
Source organism: Methyloprofundus sp. (assembly GCF_965251085.1). NCBI lineage: Bacteria > Pseudomonadati > Pseudomonadota > Gammaproteobacteria > Methylococcales > Methylococcaceae > Methyloprofundus > Methyloprofundus sp. The sequence goes on from NZ_OZ252594.1 coordinate 1,078,028, forward strand.
ATCCTCAGCAGGATAATATTCAATTGATTCAGGAGTTTTAAGACCTATATTTTCAACTACTATGCGTTGAGCGCTAGTATTGTCCGCTGTACTTTCTGCTGCAAAAGAAATTGTAGTATACAAAAATGCAACGAGTAGGCTGCTTACGAGGGTGCTTTTATAGAGTAAATTCATGTTGTTTCCTGTTGAATTAATTTTCTTATGTACGCCATGGATGCTCAGGAACATCGGCGAGTCCAACGCTATCAACACCAGCCAAAGCGACAATATGGTCATTTTCTACTGAGCTACCGCTGACACCAATTGCACCGATAAGAATGCCGTCACTATTGACTATGGGCAGTCCTCCTGGGAAGGTAATTAAGCCTTCGTTGGAGTGCTCGATACCATATAAAGGGCCAGCGGGTTGGGAAAGCTGGCCAATTTGGCCGGTAGGCATAGCAAATAAGCAGGCTGTTTTTGCCTTTTTGATGGCAATATCTATGCTACCGACCCAGGCATTATTCATACGGACAAACGCTTTTAGGCTGGCTCCAGAGTCCAATACAGCAATACACATTTGTGTATCGATTTCTTGGGCTTTTAATATCGCTGCAGCGGTAATTATCTGAGCTTCTTCAAATGAAACATGCATAACATTCTCCAGTTGCTAGAGCCTTGGTTAAGGCGGGACTATATACTTTTACATTCTACCTTGCTAAGGAACGTTCACGAAATAACTTGAACAAGTGACTTTGGCTTTTTATCCGTCTTCTGTGTTGTAACAATAGATAATTGGACTCCCCACCCAAATAGGTAAAGTATGTAGTTGCTCTCAAACAAAAAATTATGGAGTCCATAATATGAAGAATACAATAATTGGTGTTGATTTAGCCCATCTTTCGATTTCAGTGACAACAACTCATTTAAAAACAATTAGATACGCACAATCTGGCCTTGGTGTTGGCACTACAGATTTTTTTATTTTGAATTAAAGCTAAATCAATGTTTTTTTAACACCTCCTGGCTGCGCTGAAATTTCCAGTGCTTTATAAATAACGGATTGTCGCGGCTCTGCATTCGTCGCTTTCCTTAGATGAATGGTTTTTCCATCTTCCCGCCGTAAAATAACGGTAATGCGTTGCTGGTTTTCCATTGTCCGCCGAATCGTCTGCCAGCTATCATTAATATGTTCAGCTTTGAGTTGATAACGAAGCGTCTGGACGAGATGATAGGCAATGAGAGTGATAAAGATATGCCCATTAACCCGTTCTTCTTTTCGATGGTAGATAGGGCGTAGCCCGAGTTCACTTTTCAGACTGCGAAAAACACTTTCTAGATCGGTTAGCATGGTGTAGGTGCGCCAGAGCGTTTCTTCATTCCAGTCGGTCAGGTTGGTGCGTAAGCAATAGACACCGGGGTGGGTTGCCTGCGAGTTGGCTTTTTCCACACGCTTCCAGCTGATTGAGTTGGCCTTGTCTCCTTCATCATCAGGTACGACCGTTACTTCATAGTGCTGTGCTGCACGCGCGTATTTTTCCTTTATGCGTCCCAGCCGTTCTAACACTTTTGTATAATTTTTTGTGGTTCCTTTTTTGCTCAATCCAGCATGCAGGCTGTTGAGTGCGGTTTCATATTTTTCTGAAAAACTATCCTGCATGGCTTGTTCTTTCTTTTCCCTGAGTTGCGAGTGACAGTACAGTTCAATTTCTCCGGTCTCTTCTACAGTCACTTTTTGAACTTTTACGCGTTGCCCCGGAATATCTTTGATCAGAGTTGCCTTTTCTTCATCGAAATCCCGCTTGCGTTTGCGTGAGACAACAATATAGTGAAAGCCATGCTCAATGAGATACTGGATGTTTTCTTCACTGGCAATGCCTGCATCAAGTATCACAGTGGATCCTGTTCGCCCTTCCAGTCCTTCAAGTATGGTTTGCAGGGTTTGTGGTTCACTTGCATTACCTGGGAAGATCTGGCTTTTACGTGGAAAGCCACTGCGCTTTTCCTTGGAGCGGCCTCTTTGGGCGGCTGGGTTTGTTTTGGCTTCGCCTTCAAAGAAGGTATTTGTCAGATCATAAAGCGTGATAGTTTCACTGAAGCTGAACAGATCCCGTTCTTGCTGATATAAATGGGTTTCAATGGCTTCCCGGTGTTTCCATAATTGGTCGGATACCTGATACAGACGATCCAGCCCCATGTCTTCGAAGTCATAGTCGATTAACTCACCGAGGCCGCTGGTTGTCTGCAGCCAGCCGTGTGTGGCTAATTCACTTGCAGGACAGGCCATGCGAGCAATGATAGTACCGAGGGAGGCGGCAAGCTGGTACTGGTTAAACCCCAGAGATTTCAATTTATCATCCAGGGTTAACTGCCTTACAGCGTGCAACGCTATTTGCTCGACTCCCACACGGCGCGGTCGTACAAGCTCTAAACTGCCGATATCAACGGTCTCAAAGTGAACGCTATCGTCAAGGGTTGTACTTCGGGATGTGATGATTTGAGTGGCGTAATATTGTGCCCGTGTTTCGAGTGATTCCTCTAGGTCAATAGTGAGCCAGTCAGTCTGTGCTGTCAGTAATTGATCAATACGACTTGATAATGACTTCCACTGGGACTTGGGTACATCGAAGAAACGACCCAGATTAAGCAGGGTACGTTGCTTGACCTTGCCATCAATTCGCTCGGACTCAACTAGCCGAAACGTTTTGTAGGTCTCGCCAGTTGCCTTGGTTCGGGTCGTTGTGCATCGGATATACATACTTGAATTTTTCCATAAAAATCAAGTGAATGCAATTATTTTTGTTATGTTATGGCACTACGCTTTGCTTGGAAATGCAAATGTTTGTAATGATTAGGTTTTTATTTTTTTATCCTATTAAAATAGACCTGTTAGTGGTTTTTGAGCGAAAAACGACTGAACATGGGCTAGAATCAGCGAGTTAGGTGGCTTCTAAACTGACGACACAGCGGATAAAGCCATAAGTCTTTGATGGGTACGCTTTGTTTACCAGCAGGTCCCAACTTGCCGCGCCCTTTGGTTTTACCTACGTAGATCCAGTTGGCGGCTTTGTAACAAGTCCCTGCAAATCGCTCGGTATCAACAAAAGTTTCCAGTAACACCGGACGGATGCCATAACGCTCTTCCCATTGTGTAGGAAGGCGACGAGCTATCATGGATAAAATAGTGGAAGCAAGATTTTTGGATTTCACCCAGGGCATAATCAGAAAACGGGCATTGTTCACGACTAACGGCAGGTTTTTTTGCCGCTGTTCGTGGCTCCAGCCAATAAACTGATCACGTGGTGCCGTTTGCCAGGCGGCCGCACTAAAACCGAGCGCTGCAATAATTTGCTCGTCGAGGATGACGAAGTAGCGAAGCTGTGCGCCGGGTAGCGGCTTGTGCCCCAGGTAGTGGTAGCGATGTATGTACTCATTCCATAGTCGTGAATGATCACGGGTGATGACTGGACAAAGCTGGATGGCCGCAAGTTCATGAACAGGCAGGAGGATCGCTGGTTGCGGGTCCGTCTGTTCAGTAAAGTTGAGTTTCTGTCGCGGGGGTGGTTTGCGCCGTGGTGGCGGCAGAGCGATAAGTCCATCTTCTGCCATGCGCAGCATGGCAACACGGCATGACATATCCTTGAGCCCCCCATCAGGCTTGTACCAATCAAGCATCCTGCAGGTCAGGCGCGAAAGTTCGGCACGCGTGCACCCAGCATCCTCGGCAATCAATTTCCGCATCTGTTCCAGTTCCTGCTCGCTAAAGTTTCGTCCACAATACCGTGTCATGGTGATTGGGGTTGTTCTGACTCGAGTGGAGTCGCAGTCAGTTCAGGCAAGGGTTTGCTCAACTGCTGTTTGCGCGACTCGCTCATCATCCAGGGAATAAACGGGCGGATGTCTGAGGGAGGCTGCCCACCATTATTCGCACAGGCATCTAGATAGTCGTGAAGCCAGTGATGTGGGTTCAATCCCCATAACAGGATTGTCTGAAACAGTGAAAACATCATGGCTGCCAGTCTGGCACTCCATTGACTCCCTGAACCATAATAGTTTTTACGCCCCATACCGGGATTACGCATACGCCGCTCAGCAGTATTGTTGTCCATGGGTACCTGGGGATTGAGTACGAATACCATCAATCCTTTCCAGTGGTTATTCAGGCTGTTTAGGATCTTGCATTGAATGCGCTCTAGGTTTTTGTTCTCTTTCTCCGCTTCCAGTAAATGCGCGTAGCGCTCTTTCATCTTTTGGCTTGCCTGTGCAAGGGCTTGATGGTGTTGCTTGAAGTCTTGATTCTGGGTTTCCAGGCTTTTTGTTTCGTCCCACTCTTTCAGGCGTTGCTTGTTAAGATGATAGAGTTCGGCAATGAGTTCGACCCAATCAAGCATCCATGCTTCAAGTTTCGGATAGCTTCTGGCGGCATCCAGAAAGTCACGGCGGACATGTGCCCAGCAGAAAGCCAGTATGATCTGTGGAATTTCCCGTGCCAGCCGAATGTAACCTTTATAACGATCACAGACCACAATGACCTGTTCCAGGTGTTTATCCAGTCCGGAAAAATACTTGATGGGTATATCACCACTACGGCTAGGTGCCAGTATGTAATAGACTACCGAACGGGACTGAGTGACCCACAACCACCAGCGGTAGCCCGTTTTGCCCTCTATGATTTCAAACACTTTCCAGCCGGTTTCATCATTATGGAATAGATCTTCGGTGAGTTGTTTTTTAACCAGTTCATTGACGAGCGGTTCGAATAGCGGAGCTATCTTCTGTAATCCACCCGTGAGTGTGCCAGGGGCAATGCATAGACCTCGATGTGTGTAATCTGTACACAAATTATTGAGTGCTCGTGAGAACAGAAACTTGTTAAGCAGAACTTCTCTCCATACCGAGATGCCAATACCACTTTTGGGGATAAGACGTGGTGCAGGAGGAGCCGTAATCAATCCGGTGACTCCCTCGCATTGACAGCCCTGAACAGTCATCTTTCGTTTGACACGACGAATATAGCTGTTAACCTTTATTTCAACAATATTTGAATCCTCTGTCTGTGACAGAAGCTTGTAGGGTTTTGTACAAACTAGGCACAACGTGTTTTCAGCAGCAATGTCATGCTCTTCTTCAATAATCGGCAAATCAGGACGGGGAGTGCGCCCGTGTCCCTTGCTACCTTTTTGCTGGCCACGAGGCCGAGGTGTATCAGTATCAGACATCTTGATTCGCTATCCTGAAAGAAATCCATTAAAACTTAAACTAGGCAATATAATTAAAGGGTTAGGGAATTATTGTCAAATGATTGATATTTTCAGCTAAAGAAATGAAAACGGTACTCATTTAGGTTAAACTAAGCCCTCATATCATACGAGGTATTCAATTAATGCAGCAACTCATGCTCCCAATAATTCCTCAGGGTACGACTATTATAAATGGTCAGGTCAGTGTTGATAACCGAAATGATGAGTGGTTTTATTTCCTCGGCGGTATCCCGATCTATTCTCACCAGGCTGACAATAAGAGATTATTTAGACTTCACACCTCTCAACTCATCAATACCGGCTCCTGTCGTTCAATCGATATTATTACAACCTTTGGTGTCTCTAAAAGTAGTGTTATGCGCTCATTAAGGCAACTACGAGAAAAAGGGGCTGATTCGTTTTTTGAACCTCGCCCGACTCGCAAGGGAGGACCACTCTTTACGCTTGAGGTTTTGCAGCAAGCTCAGGAATATCTGGATCAAGGTATGACGCCTAACGAAGCCGCTAAAGAATTAGGCATCCGGGCAGATACCTTTCGCAAGGCGATCAGTGATGGACGTTTAAAAAAAAGTCTGCCGTATCAATAGACCCCAATGATGGCAGTACCAAATCAGCCCGTGATATTATTGATGCCAGTGCAGCCGAGTCACTCGGTACGGCCTGCACTCGAGTAGAAGAGCGAATCCAGGCGGCTTTGGGTGAGCAGGAAAAGGGAGCCTCAATCGAATTCGAATCCTGTTTAGATGTTCCTAAAGGCGGTGTGTTATGTGCATTGCCCGCGTTACTTAGCAATGGCTTATTAAATGACATTGAGCACCACCTTGGCAAACTGACAGGTTATTATCAAACCTTTCATATCCTATTGCTACTCGCCTTTATGGGACTATGTCGCATCAAAAATGCCGAACAACTTCGCGAGCATGCACCGGGTGAATTCGGCAAACTACTTGGCCTGGATCGGGTTCCCGAAGTGCGCTGTTTAAGAACCAAAGTAAAAGGACTGTCTGATCCAGAATCAGTTGAAAGCTGGGCGGCCGACCTCAGTCGACAATGGATGGAAAATGAACCAGAGGCAGCAGGAACACTCTACATAGATGGTCATGTCCGTGTCTATCATGGACACTTGACTAAACTTCCCAAACGGCATGTTTCACGCGAAAAACTCTGCTTACGGGGTATCACCGACTACTGGGTTAATGATGGTACGGGGCGTCCCTTCTTTGTCGTTGAAAAAACGGTGGATCCGGGCTTACTAAAAACGCTGGAAGAAGATATCGTCCCCCGATTACTCAAAGACATTCCGAATCAACCGAGTGCACAAGCATTACAGCAAAACAAACAAGCCTGTCGTTTTATCCTGGTGTTTGATAGAGAAGGCTATAGCCCCGCATTCTTTAGAAAGATGTGGGACAAGCATCGTGTCGCTTGCATGACCTATCATAAATTTCCCACCGAAAATTGGCCACTGGACAATTTTTCCGGCCAGGAGATCACCCTACCGAGTGGTGAAAAAGTCATCATGAAACTCGCCGAACGAGGCAGTCTGGTTGGAACCAAAAAACAGGCGATGTGGATGAGAGAAGTGCGCAAGTTGACTGATTCTGGTCACCAAACCAGTATTATTACCACAGCCTATGAACTAGAATTGACGGCTGTTTCTGGGCGAATGTTTAGCCGGTGGTGCCAAGAGAACTTTTTTAGATATATGAAGCACCACTATGGGATAGACATTCTACAGGAGTATGGAATAGAGCCACTATCCGATACCCAAAAGGTGGTCAACCCTGATAGGCGCCAACAGGAAGGACAGCGAATTCGATACAATCCAAACTCAATTACCGTCTATCTCGATTTGCAGCGATGGAACTTCATCCGGTGATTAAAAAAGATGAAACGGAAGATGTGAAATACAAGAAATGGGAAAGAAAACGAGCAGAATTACTCGAAGAAATAGAGCATTATGAAAATGAACTAAAAACCATCAAGGAAAAACTAAGCCAAACGCCCAAACACATTACCTGGCAAGAGTTGAGAGACGAAGATAAGTTCGAACAGCTTCTGCCAGGGAAAAAGCGGCTGATAGATACTGTCAACATGATCGCTTATCGGGCAGAAACAGCAATGGCCGCTCTGCTAACCTCACCGACAATCGACTTTCCGATGGCAAGGCAACTATTACAAACGCTGTTTGTGACAGAAGCAGATATATTACCCGATGAAGTAAAAAAACAACTTCGGATACGTGTGCATAGTACTTCCCGACCTGCAAGTAATAAAGCAATAGAAAAGTTATTTGAACAACTCAATCAAACGGAACTCAATTATCCAGGAACCGATCTGCGCTTAATTTATGAGCTGACTTCATCCGCAAAAAATTAGGAAATGGTCTCAAATTAGTTTCGTCTGAATCAAGATGTCTGAGCTTAAAAACTGTCCACGAAAGACACGAAAAGCACGAAAATATTTTTAATAGGTGACCCTGCTTTTCGCTGTTTTCAAAGGAATATGCAGGATGCTGTCAATTTTCGTGGATAAAAGTGTCAACAGGGAAATGAACGATGCTAAAGATTCTTTCTTTTGTCCTTAGCCTTCCGTTTGGATAAAATTAAAGCGCCTGAATTTTAAGTAATTGTTCATTAAAGTTAGCTAAAGAGCTGTGTATATTAGCTAACTTCTCTTTTTCCTTGTTTATCACCGCAGCCGGTGCTTTATCAACGAATTTGGGATTATTTAATTTGCCTTCAATGCGCGGTAAATCCTTTTCCAACTTAGCGATTTCTTTTTCCAATCGGGCGATTTCTGCTGCTTTATCGATTAACCCCGCCATAGGAATCAGAATGCGTAATTCATTAACCAAAGCGATGGCTGATTCAGGTGCTGTTTCACCTTCTGTCAAACAGTGAATAGATTCAATACGCCCCAGTTTTTGTAAATAAACCTGTGCATGAGGCAAATATTGTTGGTCAGCCGATGTTACATTTTCAAGTAACACAGGTAAGGGCTTGCCCGGAGCAATATTCATTTCTCCACGGATGCGCCGCACACCTAATATAAATTGCTGGGTCCATTCAATAGCAGCGATTGCGTCATTATCAATCTGGGCTGAGTCAGATTCAGGGTAGGGCTGTAGCATAATGGTTTCAGCCTGCACGCCTGCCAGTGGTGCTACACGTTGCCAAATTTCCTCGGTGATAAAGGGCATAATCGGGTGCGCCAGGCGTAAAACTGTTTCTAACACCGTTAATAATGTTTTACGTGTGCCACGTTGTAGAGCACTATTATCAGACTGTAGAGATATTTTGGACAGTTCTAAATACCAGTCACAATACTCGTTCCAGATAAATTCATAGATTTCCTGTGCAGCATGGTCAAAGCGATAATTTTCTATGGCATCGCTGGTAGTGGCAGTCACCTGATTTAAGCGCGATACAATCCATTTATCCGCCTGACTATATTCCAGTTCTCCACCGTTTAGGCCACAATCCTGCTCCTCGGTATTCATCAACACAAAACGGGCAGCATTCCATAACTTATTACAGAAATTACGATAACCATCGATACGGCCACTATCCATACGTATATCACGGCCCGTAGAGGCTAGAGAGGCAAAGGTAAAGCGTAGTGCATCCGTTCCATAAGAAGGAATACCCTCCGGGTAGGCTTTGCGCGTTGCTTTTTCAATTTTTTCAGCCAGATGCGGTTGCATCATGCCTGATACACGTTTTTTCACGAGGTCTTCAAGGCTAATACCATCAATTATATCAATCGGGTCTAGCACGTTACCTTTGGATTTAGACATTTTCTGTCCTTCGGCGTCGCGTACCAGTCCGTGAATATAGACCTTTTTAAAGGGTACATCGCCCATGAATTTTTTACCCATCATAATCATCCGGGCAACCCAGAAGAAAATAATATCAAAGCCGGTGACTAAAACACTACCAGGATAATGTTGTTCCAGTTCGGGTGTTTTTTCTGGCCATCCTAAAGTAGAGAAGGGCCATAATGCTGAGGAGAACCAGGTATCTAATACGTCTTCATCTTGTCTTAGTACATAGTCGTCAGCTAGCTTATGCTTTTCGCGAACGTCCTGCTCTGTACGCCCCACATAAACATTGCCTAGCTCATCATACCAGGCAGGAATACGATGTCCCCACCAAATTTGCCGTGATATACACCAGTCCTGAATATTGTTCATCCAGTCATAATAGGTGTTTTTCCAGTTATCTGGTACAAATTGGATCTCGCCGCTTTTTACCGCTTCTAAAGCGGGTTCTGCTAATGGCGCAACTTTGACATACCACTGGTCAGTTAATAGAGGTTCAATAATGCTGCCCGAACGGTCACCACGGGGTACCATTAGTTTATGATCTTCAACTTTCTCTAACAAGTCTAATGCGTCAAGATCCTTTACGATCTGTTTGCGTGCAGCCACACGGTCTAAGCCTATATAAGCTGCCGGAATTAAGTCATGTTCCTCTTCTTCATTTGCGCGTATAGACGCATCAAACGTAAAAATATTTATTAAGCCGCCATGAATCTGGTCTTGAATCGAGGAGATTTCTTTGTGGCGTGTCCAGACTTCGTAATCATTAAAATCATGTGCCGGGGTGATCTTAACGCAACCGGTACCAAATTCAGGGTCGACATATTCATCGGCAATAATAGGAATTAAGCGTCCTGAGAGTGGTAACTTAATGAATTCACCTAATAGATGCTTGTAACGCTCATCACTTGGGTGAATAGCCACTGCAGCATCGCCGAGCATGGTTTCCGGGCGTGTAGTAGCGACGATTAAATGCCCTGTGCCATTGGATAGTGGGTAGCGCATATGCCACATGGAGCCGTTTTCTTCTTCGGATAACACTTCTAAATCCGATACCGCCGTATGTAGCACCGGATCCCAGTTAACCAGACGTTTACCGCGATAAATTAAACCTTCTTCATAGAGGCTGACAAAGACTTCTTTTACGGCTTCAGACAAGCCATCATCCATGGTGAAACGTTCGCGTGACCAGTCCAGTGACGCACCCATACGGCGCAACTGTTGGGTAATCGTACCGCCGGATTCTTCTTTCCAGTCCCAGATACGCTCAATAAATTTTTCACGCCCGTAATCATGGCGGGTTTTCCCCTCCTGATTGATTAAACGCTCAACGACCATTTGTGTCGCTATTCCCGCGTGGTCAGTGCCTGGCTGCCATAAAGTGTTATAGCCTTTCATGCGATGATAGCGGGTCAGCGCATCCATAATCGTATCCTGGAAAGCATGCCCCATATGCAAACTACCGGTGACATTAGGTGGTGGAATCATAATGCAGAATGATTCACCTTCCTGGTGGGGAGCGAAGTAGTCTTTTTCTTCCCAGGTAGAATACCAATGTTGTTCGATAGCGGCGGGGTTGTATGTTTTTTCCATGAATGTGGTTTGGTAAATAGTCAATAGTCTTGTTCCTACGTTCTGCGTAGGAATGTATTTTGTAGTGCTCTGCGTCACAGGGTGCGGAGCATCCGCACATGGGTTTCCGCACAGACCCTGGAAACCAGAGGTAATGAGTTACATATTATGTGTGTTTGGTGTTATACCTTGAGTCTGATAATTCCGGTAGCGCTGTCGACCTGCCTGTTTTTGTGTTTCGTCATTATCTAATAACTCAAAAATTTGTTCCGATTGCAAAATATCTTCAGGACCACCTGTCGATAAATTTATCAATGTGTGTTGCCAGGGTGCAGGAGCTTGTTGCGTACCAATTATAACGCTATTGGCGGTGTTGGGTAAGCTATCCTGAAATATTTCATGCGGCACAAAGCTATTCGCGCGAAAAGTCCAGAGCAACTTATCCATTTGCTGCGCCTGTTGCATAGAGCTAGTTAATATATAAGTTTTAAAACCTAAGCGAAAAGCTTTTTCTGCGAGTTTACAGGCGAATAACTGCCGTCCCTTTTCGGTCTGAGACGACAGTATATAAAAATTAACTTTAGGCTGTTGCATACATAGTTTGCGCTTCGTGACGAACAGCGTCTGTACATGTATTCCCAAGCAATGCGTGGGAACGAGTATATTTAAGCAGCATTCGCGCGGTTTAATAAATATTGTACTAACAAGGGTACAGGTCGGCCTGTTGCCCCTTTAGCGTCGCCACTCTTCCAGGCAGTACCAGCAATATCCAGATGTGCCCACTGATAGTCTTTGGTAAAACGTGAAAGAAAACACGCGGCGGTAATCGTACCCGCATCACGCCCACCTATATTTGCAATATCGGCAAAATTTGATTTCAACTGATCCTGATACTCATCCCATAAAGGCAAGCGCCAAACACTATCCAGAGCTGTTTCACTGGCGTTAAATAAATCATTGCACAGCGTATCGTCATTCCCTAACAAGCCACTTGGTACGCGACCTAAAGCGACCAGACATGCGCCTGTTAAAGTGGCCATATCGATCACCACATCAGGGTTGAATTTTTTGGCGTAAGTAAGCGCATCACACAGAATTAACCGGCCTTCGGCATCGGTATTCAATATTTCAATGGTTAAACCCGCCATGCTGGTGACGATATCACCCGGTTTGTTTGCATCGCCATCAGGCATATTTTCAGATGAAGGAATAATGCCGACGATATTTAAGGGTAGTTGTAATTGCGCTGCAGCTTGTAAAGCACCGAGAACGGCGGCACTACCACACATGTCGTATTTCATTTCATCCATACCCGCGCTGGACTTTAAGGAAATACCACCTGCATCAAAGGTCAAACCTTTACCGACAAATACGATAGGTTGAGCATCATCTGCGCCGCCTTTATATTCCAGAGTAATCAATTTGGCTGGCTGACGACTACCACGGCTTACCGATAGAAAAGAGCCCATGCCAAGTTTTTGCATCTGCTCTTCTTCCAGAATTTCAGCGCTTAGGTTCGGATATTGTGCGGCAATATCCACTGCCTGTTCAGCTAAATAAGTAGGCGTGCAAATATTACCTGGTAAATCAGAGACACGCTTTGCCAGTGCAACGCCTTGTGCAATCGCGATACCTTGGTTAATACCCGTTTGTATAGCCTTTGCCTCTGTCAGGCTATGCAGGCTCACAGAAGTTAAGCAGAGTTTATCGGCTGGTTTACTTTTACAATCATTGAACTGGTAGAAAGGCGCATCAAAGGCCTCAACAATTTGGCGTGCATTCCAGGTCGCACATTGTCCATTCACTTTAGCTTCTGCTAAACAACAGACAACACTACTAATCTGAGTAGTTTTCAAAGTTTTGGCAGCTGCGTTTAGAGCCTTGCGATAATCCTTAGCGGTTAATTCATTTTCATCACCAAAGCTGACTAGCAACGCACGTTTAAAAGCCGCATACGGTAGGTAATTGATTAACAATGTCTCTGCTAGTTTGCCCTTAATATCACCTCGTTGCAGGATGTCTGTAATGATCCCTCCGGTTAATGAGTCCAAAGTTTGAGCAGCGGGGCTTAGTTTTTGATTTGCAAAAACAGCAACGATAAGACATTCAGTTTCTAGTGATTCTAACGGGGTGTTTGCTAATAAATAGTCCATACAAGCGTATTTAGAGGTGGCGAGTTAAAGTTGCGGTTGATTATACAATAGAATCAGCTGGGCGTTTTTCGTAAAATGTGCTTTTTGTGAAAGCTTTGAATCTCAATTAATCAGAAGTGGAAAATATTTATATTAGGTTTTTCTTATGTCTATTCCAATCAGTAGGAGTGAGATACTGTTGTTGGGGTTATTTATTTTCCTATGTAAGGTTAAAATCTTCGCTTTATTCAGCGAACAGATTTATCTCAAATGTTATTTCTGCCAATGGGTTATTGGCCCGGTATCCCGACTTTCAGTCGGTGGTTGTTTATTTGTAGAATAAATCAATTTGCTAAAATGAATTTAGATTTTAGCGTTAGTTTAGCGATGCAATGCATTTTTGCTACGCAAACTTATTCTGATTGATCACTATGCTGATTATTTAATTCTATGGTACCGTTGTGTTATTAATGTTTAGTTGGCTGTTTAAACTAATTATTCTTAACATATACTTTAAAAAAAGGTTTTACATTGAATCAATGTGGGTTTGAACTTTCAGCGACTGAAGGCAAGAAAAGTGAAGCACATATTCAGGGCGACTGGGCTATGGGTAATTCAGTACCCAGCTTCAAGTCAGTTAAACCGCAAATAGAAGAACACGGTTATGTGCAAATTGACTTAAAGAGTGACCAGTTAGGCCACTGGGACAGTCGTTTAATGCTGTTTTTATTTGAGTTAGAACGCTATTGTAATGAACATAATATAACTCTGAATATGACTGAGTTGCCCTCTGCGGCTCAAGATTTATTACATCAGGCCTCTGCTTTTCCGGTACGTGAGAGCGGACAAAAAATCATTTATGCATCATCTCTTTTAACACAGGTAGGACAGCACGCTCTGGGCTTGTATAAGCAAACTCAGGTGATGTTAACGTTTGTGGGGGAAGTGTGTTTAAGTAGTTTGCGCTTATTACGTGGTAAAGCCTGTTTTCGGCAAAGAGACTTATGGCTCATTATGCAGGAATGCGGTCCTGGTGCTTTAGCGATTGTCACATTAATCAGCCTGTTAGTCGGCTTAATTCTGGCATTTGTAGGAGCCATGCAGTTAAAGATATTTGGTGCGCAAATTTATGTTGCTAACCTGGTTGGCTTGGGTATGGCCAGGGAAATGGGCGCGATGATGACGGCTATTATTATGGCCGGTCGAACGGGAGCCGCCTTTGCATCACAATTAGGTTCTATGCGGGTCAATGAAGAAATTGACGCGTTGGAAACTTTAGGCATTTCGCCGGTTGATTTTCTGGTCTTACCACGCATGTTAGCGTTGATTGTTATGCTACCGCTATTATGTCTGTATGCTGATTTAATGGGAATTCTGGGGGGCTTATTAGTCAGTGTGTCTTTGCTGGATATTTCAGTGGTTGAGTATCTAATACAGACCAAATCCGCGCTTGATCTGAATGATTTTTTAACCGGGCTAATTAAAAGCAGCGTGTTTGGCGTGCTGGTGGCATTATCGGGTTGCTTAAGTGGTATGCAGTGTGGACGTAGTTCTTCTTCGGTGGGTGACGCAGCAACATCAGCGGTGGTGGCTGGAATAGTCAGTGTTGTGGTGGCAGATGCTGTGTTGACTGTTGTTTATCAGATTATAGGTTTTTAATATGAAAGAAGTACACATTCAAGTTAAAAATTTAACCATGGCTTATGATGATTTTATTATCCAGCAGGATCTTAATTTCAACATTTATAAGGGTGACATCTTTATCGTCATGGGGGGAAATGGTTGTGGTAAGAGTACTTTACTCAGGCATCTATTGGGACTGAAAACACCGGCGGCAGGAAGTATATTTTATCAGGATGCAGATTTATGGAAAATTTCCGATGCAGAGCGTAAGAAAATTATGCGTGCTAATGGTGTTATGTATCAAAGCGGTGCATTGTGGAGCTCTCTGACGCTGGCAGAAAATATAGCGCTACCGTTAAAGGAATATACTGATTTAAGTTATGATGAAATTCAGGGTCTGGCTTATTTTAAACTGGCATTGGTTGGCCTGGTAGGCTTTGAAGAATATTATCCAGCCGAAATCAGCGGCGGTATGAAAAAAAGAGCGGGTCTGGCACGAGCTTTGGCACTGGATCCTGATATTCTGTTTTTTGATGAACCTTCTGCAGGTCTGGATCCACTGAGTGCTAAATTATTAGATGATCTGATTTTAAGTATCCAGGCAAGTTTAGGCACGACAATTGTTGTTGTTACTCATGACTTGCCCAGCTTGTTTGCAATTGGTACGGATAGTGTGTTTTTGGATTCGATTAGTAAAACACAAATAGCGCAAGGTCCACCAAAAGACTTATTGAATAAATGTCCGAATCCCGTTGTACAACAGTTTTTAAGTAGAGGCATGAATGAGTAAACAAGCGAACCCTACCATTATTGGCATTTTTGTATTGGGAGCTGTGCTAATAGCAATTTTGGGCATTACGGTGTTTACCAGTGGGCAATGGTTCACTGTAAAATCTAGATATGTTATCTATTTCAATGAATCAGTGAACGGCCTATCTGTTGGTGCTTTGGTCAAAATGCAAGGTGTGCCGATAGGTAAAGTAACTGATATTACAGTAGAACTGGACCCTGCTACAAAACGTATTTTAACGCCGGTTTTTATCGAAATCGATCATGAGAAATGTAAACAATTGTTGCAATTCAAAGATCCTGCCAGTGAAAAAATGGCGATGGCGCAGTTGATTAAAGATGGTTTGCGGATGCAATTACAATATACCAGCTTGGTCACTGGGCAATTATATATAGAATCTTTACTAAGGCCCGAGTCACCGGTTAAGTTAACCGGCTTAAATAAACAATTCTCAGAGTTACCAGCGATTACCTCCAGTGCTCAGGAAGTGCAAAAAAATATTACTGATGCTCTGAGAGAGTTCCAGGGCATTGATTTTAAAGAATTATTTTCGGAATTATTAAGCGCCGTAAAAAATATCAAGCGAATTGCCGGCTCTGATGAAACTAAACAAACGATGCATGCTTTATCTGTTTCTTTAACCGAATTACAGGGAATTTTGACGACTTTTAATAAACATTCTGTAGCGATTGCTGTGAATGCTGAAAAAACTCTGCAGCACAGTAGTAGTGCGATGCGCAAGCTGGATAACGCAACTGATCCATTATTAGAGGATATACAGCAAACGATAGCAAACACTAATTTGACGCTGCAACAGTTTCAAGTCAGTGCAAAAGATGTTGCTAGTGTGTTCAACAAAGATGCGAATTTGCAGCGTAATTTGAATAGTACCTTAATAGAGTTAAGGCGCTCGGCAAAGTCTCTACGTTCATTAGCTGATTATTTAGAGATGCACCCAGAGTCCATTATCCAAGGGAAAAAGCGTTAAGCATTTTTGTAAGTGAACGGTTTGTTACTTTGAACACCCAAAAGAATCTCGCGGATTAAAGCTATAAATGCAACACTATGGCATCAGTTGAAGTAAAAAGGATAGCTCGAATTATTAGCAATAATGTATTTATAAGCCCATGGTTTATACGTTATAAACTAAAAGTTTTCCTGATTACCCATGACCCTCAGCTATACGTTGTCATTCCAGCATGCTTTAAGCGGGAATCTAGCAGGAGAAGCATAGATTCCCGATAAAAGGACTTCGGGAATGACGAGGTTTTTAACATACGGATGTTTCAAGCTTTATTCTACTATGGCTGAGAGTTGTACGTAATCAGGAAAGTTTATATAAGTCTTATCATAATTCTCTGCTCGACACCTGCACTATCAAGCATTAGATTTAAATGTCCCGGTTTGCTAATAAACCTTCATAAATGAAAACAAGACTTGATAATCATATTCAGAATTGGTAACGGGGACTTCAACTGTGCCTAGCATATACCAGTCCATGCCCAAATGTGTACGAAACCCAGGAGAGAGAGTGACAGCAGTATCTCCGCCATCAGCTCGGTTATCAATCGCCTGGTTCAAATTAGTTGCCAAGTACCAGACCATATCACCAAAGGGGGTCATATCGTGAGGTGTCATATAGTAACCAACTGAGAAGTTGGCATCAAAAGTCGAGCGTGCGCCTGCCTTACTTATTTCACCCGCATAAGGAATGGTGAACCCGGTACCACCACGAACAACTAAGCCTTTCCACCAGTTCGCCCAGAACTGGTACTGCGGTATGATAGATGCAACATCATCGCCATTGATGGCGCTCCCGGTTGGAGTACGAAAATCAAGATTAAAAGTCTGAGTGAAATTACGTGATTCCGATAGTAGGAAACGCGCCTGAATACGGAAATCTCCGAAATTAGTTGCTTCGCTATTAGATGATACTGGAATCTCAGTTTTGACTTCGAAACGCGAATTTATCGGTGTGAAAGTTACTAAATTACCGCTATAACTATCGGTATTATTACTATGATGTTTCCAGCCAAATACGCCAAGACTTAATCGGTAGAACACACCTTCATAGGCATTTAACCAGCCTTGGCGCGGAGCACCACCGCCTCCCGTTGGCGGGCTTACCCATGGCTTATCCCAGCCCTCACTAAAAAAATTACTGATAGATAGTTCCTGCCAGTTTTCTGGTTGAGAATAGACATCGCCAAACATCGATTGCTTTACTACTTCACCGAACGTGTATTCATGATCTATATGAAATGGGGCTTCTGTTTTAGGTTCGGTAGAGCCTCCCTCTGCCGCAATTATGTAGGGTGGAATTAAAGCTAGGCCTGCGACTCCAGCCAGCAGACAATGCTTTATCATTTTATTAGTTCGCATATTACCTAAATCCTGCAAGCCCATATTTTGACTCTCATTAACCTGTCTAGCTAAGTGGTTATTAGGTTTTTACTGCCGCTTTGCCAGCCCTCTTTGTCCAACCGATCAAAATATCCAGATTTAAATCATAAATAGAGGAAATTTTTTGTATCGTATGGATATCCCCCGAGCCCAAGGCAATAAACACCCTGCCAACGTGCCATGACCTTTTAATCAAAGTGACTTAACTTCGGTTAATGTTAAGCGAGTAACCCCACCTTAACCCAATCATCCCATTCCTGTGGATAGAGCGGACCTGCAGGTGTTCTGACTCTCAGCTGATTATTGCCTGTGAGTAATTTTCCAGCCACCCGAATCAGATAAGTACGAAGTGTATCCGGCTCCCATTGGCACAACGTTTTGTTGCCACTCAATTGAGCCATCCAGCGCACGGTATTGTAGGCAAGAACGGCGCAATGAAATAATGCGGCATTAGCCAGAAATTGATTCGTTCTGATTTTACCTAAACCCATTTGTGATTTTGCTTCTTCAATCCATGTTTCGCACGTCGCTCGTTCACCATACTTCTTATGTGTTTGCCAAGGCGATAGAGGTTCAGTTGTTACATAACAAAAATAGTCATATTCTGCCGTATCCCAAAGCTCGGACTGAGGTCCTGTCACTTGTTTAGGTTGCTTTATCCTGACCGCGACAAACTGACGAGAGCGAGACCAGCCACCACAACGATATTGAAACTCGCTCTGCTCCCAACCGGGTCGGCCTTGTATGGCTGTCCAGGCCTGTTTGGCCAGCAATGCGTTCAAATTCTTAAGTTTAACCTTTATTAGATACCCATGCCCTCTGGTATCGAGAAATTCAAGCAAATCACCGACAAAATAACCACTGTCACCGCGAAAAATAATGCGCATCCGATTGGGCAAGTGTGCAAGTAACTGTTTGGTAAATTCTACAACACCATTGCTTGTAAAGGCATTGCCTGTCCGGAACCAGGCTTGTAAAATTTCTTTTGTTTCCGCTAGAAAAGCGAGTTGTGGATGGTATGAACGGGCACCTTTCTTTTTGGGGTTGAAGCCTTTGGCACTTCCTTCTTGTCGACCACAAACGGTGTCCACAGTTGAATCGACATCGACCCACTGGACGGATTGTATGCCAGTTTTCGATTTTCCGGAACGAAGCAATCGCCGCCAGTGTTGACCACGCAAAGTATGCGTGAGCGTTTCAAACTGGCTTATCTGCCTATCACTTACTTCTTTAAAGATCCGTAAAATTGTGGTTTCAACAGGAATCTTTATCCAGCCAGCTACTTTGCGCAGTACGCTATCTGCCCATACGGTCGTCACCTTTGCCATTGATGTTGCTCCCCCCATCATGCCAACCAACGTCAATAGAACCACATCAGATAAGTGATGGTCTGCATTTTCACCCCGCCGATGTGGAACGCTTTGTTTTACGGTTTTTTCAAAACCTATCCTGTCTAAATATTTCACGACGGGAATCAGTCCCGCCTGGCTTGTCAATCCATGTGCTGTAGATGTCATTTTTACCGTTCGGGTACGGTTTCTTACGTGAGATGAGGATTTTGATACTTTAGAGGGCTTCATTAAAACAATGAGATAGTGAAATCAGGAAAATGATATTATATCATTGTTTAATAAGGAGTTTTGTGGATTATTATGTATAATGCTTGCAGGATTTAGGTTGTATTTCTAACATCGAATTTCCTCCGTAAAGGCTTTGCCAAAATATAAGGCCGCAGCTCTTTTGTCTTGGCGTGATGGCTATTTGTACTTCTATTTAATCACAATATATAAGAAACTCTGTCCGCGTTGTAAATGAATTAACAGTTGATTTTGGGATGATTTTGCTGCTTGGGTTAATTCGGCAAGCGTAGCGACCTCTTGTTTATTAACCGCTAAAATAATATCACCATTCATTAAACCGACTTGTGCCGCAGGGCTGTTAGCTTGTACTTCAGTAATTAATAAACCCTGTTCAACCCCCTGATAGGGCTCCTTAATACTGAGTTCTTTCAGCGTTGCACCTTTAAATAAGGGCATATCACTAGATGATGCAGCTAATTGCTCTGGAATTACGGCACCACCTATGGTTGCTTTAACCGTCTGAAGTTGTTTATCGCGGTATAGTTCAATACTTACTTTTTCGCCAACGCGCTTAAGGCCAATGTTAGTGCGTAATGAATTTGCTCCGGTTATTTTTTTACCATTCACCGCTACAATGACATCAGCGGCTTTAATACCTGCTTTCTCGGCAGCACTCTTAGGCGTGACGCGCGATACTAAAGCACCATGGATGCCTTTTAAATCCATTGCATCGGCAAGGTCGGTGTTTAGATCCTGAATTTGTACGCCTAACAAGCCACGTTTAATCTCACCATGCTCAAGTAACTGATGCATGATCATTTTTGCCATATTGATCGGGATTGCAAAGCCGATACCGACATTACCACCGGATGGAGCAAGAATCGCTGAGTTAATCCCAATTAAGCGGCCGCGTAGATCAATCAATGCACCGCCTGAATTTCCGGGGTTGATAGAGGCATCCGTCTGTATGAAATTTTCATAGCCTTCTATGCCTAGGTTGGTACGCCCCAGCGCACTAACCATACCCGAAGTGACAGTATGACTAAGACCAAAGGGATTACCAATTGCCACGACAAAATCACCCACTTGTAATTTATCTGAATCGCCCAGAGGAATACTGTTTAAATCTTTAGCTTCTACCTGCAATACAGCAATATCCGTTTCGGCATCGGTGCCAATAAGTTTGGCTTTGAGTTTCTGTTTATTATGCAAAGTAACAAAAATAGTATCTGCATGGTCAATCACATGGTTATTAGTAATAATAAAACCTTTGTCGGCATCAACTATAACGCCTGAGCCTATTCCCTGTGTACGTCTTTGCTTCGGCATTTGCGGTGCAAAGCGACGAAAAGAAGGGTCATTCATCAGCGGGTGCTGTTGTACCGCTATGGTGCCCTGAATAGAAATATTTACGACACTAGGTAAGACATTTTTAAGCATCGGTGCAAGTGTTGGAACTGCCTGGCTAGGTGACAAGGGATAACTGCGATTAGGCGATTCGCTAAAAGCCGTGGCTGTACCAGACAAAACTGAGATGTTCAGGGTCAAAATAATGAAAAGCTGCTGTTTTATATTCATATCACTGTGTGGGCGTAATGAAAAAGGGTATAAAAATAAAGGGTTAGAGCTTTATTTTAACTTTATATTTGCAGCAGACTATAGGTTGGTGGCGCAATCTTGCTGACTATGTTTCTATCTTATAGACAAAATTTAAAAATACAAGGGCAAGATAAATCACTGATTAAGATTAGGGATAAATAAGCAAGTGTTTGAATTATATGTATTTAATTTATGATCTGTAATTCTTTACTAAAGTACTAGGGTAATAGTTTGACATATATCAATATTACAATATAATAAAACCCTAATATGTATTTATTCAATACTATTATCTAAAAAGAGTAAAGTGTAATAGTTACACTATCTCGCCTCATATGGATATAAGGAATTAGTCAGATACTTTACGTATCTGGTTAGATGTTTTGTTGGGCCTGGAAGGTTTCTGCAAAGCTGACATAATAAAAACCATTTTTTTTAAGCTGAGGAAGAAAAATATGAAATTAAAATTACTAATAGCAAGTGCGTTAATCGTACTAGTGACAGGCTGTTCTACATTTGATAAACCCCCTATCGTTGTAGAAAAAGAAGCGGTTTATAACGAAACATTGAACCCGCGTCAAAAAGAATACCCTAATCACTTAGGCTTTAACGATTTACATATTCAGGCGATCCGACATATTAGACCTGATACTCATGATATTCATGATCCAAAATTACAAATGATCGTACATCATCACTGTAAAGCGTATGATGATGGAACATTCATCTGCCTAATGTTCCATTCAGGCATGAAAGATCAGGATAAGCCTATTGGTTTTGAATATATTATTACTACCGCGCAATATAATTCATTACCTGAAGCAGAGAAAAAATACTGGCATTATCATTTGATCGAAGTGCCTAGAGCTCATGCAACATTCCCGGATTTAACAGCTGAAGAAGGTGCTAAAATATTACCTGCAGTTAATGAAACTTACGGTAAAGTCGTGTACTTCCAGAATATTGATGATGAATTTCCTTTGGGCGAACCGTACGTTATGATTGTTCAGGATATGCCAGAGCAAGACTAATCTGACATATTTGTTTAACACTTTCGTGATAGATTCTAAATAAGGCTAGAGGCTGTTTTACCAATACTGGAGATTATTGGATAAAGTGGCTTTGGTCTTCTTTTAAAAGCCCTTTTCTGAAGGGCTTTTTTTTTTGAATTTGGTTTTATATTAAGATGTCACTACGGATATGTAATGCATATTCTATAAACTAAAGATGTGGAGAATAATATGCTGAAATATTGCATTGGTTTTTTACTGTTTTTACAAGTTTTCTATGTTTATGCGGATAACTTACTCGGTTTGCCAAAGCTAACGATCCCTGTTAGTAATCAACAAAGCGAAGAGAAAATTGCTCTGGGTAAACAGTTATTTAACGATAAGCGTTTAAGCCTGGATGGAACGGTCAGTTGTGCAAGTTGTCACAACAAGGATAGAGCCTTTACTGATGGACAACCAGTGGCTGTGGGTATAAACCAGCAGACTGGATTCAGAAATGCCCCTACCGTCGTTAATGCTGCTTTTTATCAGAGCTTATTTTTAGATGGCAGATCTGCCACTCTGGAGGAGCAGGCGCTAGGTCCCTTTGTAAACCCAATCGAGCACGGCTTAAAAGATCCACAGCACATTGCCGACATAGTTAGTCAGGACAGCAATTATCGGCAACAATTTGCACGGGTATTTAATGTTAACGAAATAACACCAGAACACATTGCTCAAGCCATTGCTAGTTTTGAGCGTACTCTAATAGCAGGAAATTCAGGGTTTGACCGTTATTTATTTGCTCGAGAGAGGCAAGCTTTAACACTAAGCGAAGCGCGAGGTATGCGACTTTTCAGGCGCAAAGGTAATTGTGCTAACTGTCATGAAATCAGCGGTAAAGATGCTTTGTTTATGGATAACCGATTTTATAATTTAGGTATAGGATTTACTCAAGTAAATCCGCAAATAGCTGAGTTTGTACAAAGCTTAAGGGTAGGGCATAAGACTGAAGATTTTTCTTTTTCTGATTCTCAGAAAGCAGAATTAGGCCGCTTTAATGTTACCTTTGTTATTGCCGATATTGGCAAGTTTAAAACACCTACGCTAAGAAATATAGCCTTAACCGCACCTTATATGCACGATGGTAGCATCAAGACACTGGCTGAGGTAGTTGAGTATTATGATAGAGGCGGTGATAAAAATCCTTTTCTGGATCCGGCTATTTTCCCTCTGCATTTAACGGCCCAGGAAAAACTGGATCTAGTCGCTTTTTTAAAGGCTTTGACTAGCGAGCAGCATCAGTCTAAATAAAAGTACGGGGGGTTAACCATCGGCAATATTTTGCAGAGCATCCAAATCATGAATTGTAATGCTCAGGCTTTGACCACCTAGAGATAGGATGCCCTGTTTTTTCCACTGGTTTAATTGTTTATTAACACTTTCACGCGTGACACCTATTTCATTGCCTATCACCTGTTGTGATTTTTTCCAGTCGATAAACAAACCATTCTGAGTTTGTTGACCTGATTGTTTTGCAGCCTTTAATAATAACCGTGACAGACTCATGGTAACCGGCAATAAGCCCACCGTTTCGACTCTATCGCTGGTATCTATGAGCTTATGACATAAGACTTTCAATAGTTAAACCTAGAAAAATCAGTTGCTCACGCTTTCTAGCACAAGCAACTGATTTTTCTAGGTTAAATGGTAACTTCTGGATTTTGTTTTAGGAAATCATTCTGCTTGATGGCGAGTAAGGTGCATTGACCAATTGCTGTAGCCGAGCGTTCTATATTATTTATACAGGCAATTTCACCCAACATTTTCCCTGCATAAATAGTGTTTAATAGCACGTCTGCTGGCGGCGGGGTAGTTTATTCAGGTAGTCATTTCGGCGATATATCCGCGCATATGACTGTCGATCTAACAGCGATGCTTGCTGAATGGAATTCACTTGCGGGGAGTGAAATTAAGCAACTGGATTAGACATCGGTCAGTAATCCGGTGTATCGCGATTACTCTCTCCTCTTTTCAGGACTTTGGATTGCTGTGCGTTTAGCAAAGCTTCCAGCACTTCATCTACCACATTCAAAGGGTCGTGGCCTTCATACTGGGATTTTACATCTACCAGATACTGGGTCAGGTTATATAGCCTTAGAGAAAGTATCTGGGCTATATTCCAGATAACATTGGGGTGTTTTTCAAGGAATTTCCGAGGTTGTTCTATACAATAAAACTTTGAGTCCTGAACGCATTGCACAGAAACAGAATGTTCTATGTCGAGCATGATCGACATTTCACCTAATACCGCACCATTATCAGTTCTTTTGGCGACTTCATAGCCATCTTTTAGAATTTTGACAGCACCTTTGTGCAAAAAATATAAGCAATCAGTTTTTTCCCCCTGAGTTAACAGAAATTCTCCACTAGATAGAGATATTAACGGAAATTCTTGGAGGCTAGCTTCAATATCATTCATTTTAATCCTGAGACTTAAGGTCGGGTTCAATGCTGATACTTGAGATATATTTCGCAGCAATAGAGCTTGATGTATTTTTTAAATAGTATCCTGTGCTTATCTAAATCAGTCAAGTGATAGAGCTATAAAATACCCACTATTAATACTGAAATTAGGTTATGCTTTTTCTAAATTAATTTCGGGTGTCATTTTAGGGTGCTGTGACTTGGCAGTAGTATAGTTGATTAAGGTATAAATACCTTAGGTTGAGTCTGTTTTGTTCGATAGAATATTCGACAAACTTGATAATGCTATCTAATAAGACTTTTTTACCTTGGTAAATTTTTCAGGATCCTGCTGAATAGTGTTTACAAATGAATTGCCAGGATCCTGTAAATGGAATGATTCGACATCATGAATAAAGTGCAACACAAAAATAATATTATGAAAAATATCTTCAAAATCATTGCTTACTCATTTGTAACTACTCAGCGTATCTGATAGTTACGAAATTAGATTGTATATTCCCAGCCAGGCACCAGAAAAGCAGGTATTTGATAAAAAACACCCTGATGGAACAAGCGTTTTTGTAGGATGGGCAAAGGAGGTACGACGTGCCCATCATGTTTTCGTTGATGGGCACGGATGAAGCCCTTTGCCCATCCTACAGAGTTTATTTTGCTGTAACTACTCAGCTTGTCTGAGTAGTTACACTCATTTAAAGCTAATACTAGACCAGGATGCCCTCCTTGTTGGTGATGGCAGTCAATTTATGCTGCATTTTGTAAACTGAAAAAGTATCTCATGAAATCGTGAATATGAGTCAAGGGCAGCGGGTGACCAAAGGAGCCTATCATATACAAAACGTAAATGCATACCACCACTGCTTTCATGGTGTAGCAACAAAGTATTTACCTAATTATTTAGGTTGGTGCAGAATTCTGGATCAGAATCACAATATAACTCCTGAGAAATTGTTGCATTCTGCTCTGGGTGATTTTCAATACTTAGGGAGATGGAAAGAAATAATCATCCAAACGAAGTAAGCTTGTGTCTCAATAATTTATAATAATGAATTCTGAATTTATTCTCACACTAGGCAGATAAGCTTGTTGATATTAACAGATAGCATTATAGGTTGGATTATAAATACAGCCCATCGTTTAAAAGGCTCGGTACGTCGTATATTCATGGCTGAAACGGTGGAGCTACTAGGCTCAGGTGGTGCAAGTATTGCTGAAGAAAAACTAGGATGGAATAGAGGCACTATCCGAAAAGGACAATATGAACTTGAAACTCAGCCCATAGAAGATAATTTTTCAGCGAGAGGGCGTAATAAAAGTGAAGAGCATTTTCCTCATCTACTTGATGACATAAAAAAAATTGCTGAACCGGAGTGTCAAACGGATCCCTCTTTTAATTCCTGTCGATTATATACCCGGCTAACGGCTAAAGAAGTTAGAAAACGTTTACTGGAGATTGATTATTACGATGAAAAAACATTACCTTGCTCAAAAACTATCAATACAAAATTAAATGACCTGAGTTACCATCCAAAAAAGGTACAAAAAACAAAGCCTCATAAGAAAATCAAGGAAACGGATGCAATTTTTGAACAAGTTCATTCAGTCAATGGAATGGCAGATATCAACCCAAAAGAGATTCGTATATCAATTGATGCCAAAGCAAGAATGAATATAGGAAATTTTTCACGGGGAGGACGAAATCGGGTTTTAACAAAAGCAGAGGATCATGATTTAGATGTTAAGGAAAAGTTAACTCCTTTTGGTTTTTATCTGCCTGAACATGATGATTTTTTCCTTTTCTTTACAGCAGGCTATGCCAGCAGTGATTTCATCGTTGACCGATTGGAAGAAATTTGGCCAGAAATTCAAGAAAAATATGGAGTAGATATTCTGACACACACGCTGACAATGGTATGGAGAACAGTAGCTCCAGAACTCAGTTTATAAAAAGGCTTGTGGAGTTTGCTGAAAAAAGCAACATAAAGATAAAACTGGCCTACTACCCTCCTTATCATAGTAAATATAACCCAATTGAACGAGTATGGGGAGCCTATGAAAATCATATTAGTGGCGACATAATGGATACAGTTGAAACAACTTTAAAATTTGCCAAAAGTATGACCTACAATGGCAAAGCACCTATTGTTAAATTAACAGAAAAAATATATGAAACAGGAGTAAAGGTAGGTAAAAAAGCAATGAAGACGTATTATCAGTTTGTTGACCGAATGCCATCGTTGGAGAAATGGTTTTTGACCATTTCTCCTGGTTGTTCTGGATGATTATTTCTTTCTTTCCATCTCCCTTAACGGTGACATAGCCATTTAAAAAGAGGATTAAGAAGCTCCAGTAAACTAATCAACAATTTTAATTTTACAATTTTAGCGATACTGATAGAGTACTTGAATGGTGTGAGAATAAGGTATTATTGAATGATCAGGAGGGTAGTGGGTTAAGTTAGTGAACTAGAAAAGCATTGGAAAAGTAGTTTTTAAGTGCCGGAATGGAGTAGCATGAACTTGAATATCTAAACACTCAGGTAATTTAGTGTGCTTTAGTACGGTTGAATATATTTGCCACAATAGAGATTCGGCAGATTCAATGTTTTTTATTCTTCAACCTAGAAAAATCAGTTGCTCACGATTTCTAGCACAACATCTTCAGTCCACCGCACTTCCAAAAAAAGTCCGCCTAACCTACGGGTGAAGCTAAAATTTTTTGAAAGTGTTATATTAATTCAATATCTTGCACTATAAATTCGTGCTCAACTGATTTTTCTAGGTTCTAGGTGAAGTAGAAGTTGCAGTAGAAAAGGCTGATATAGATTGATTTCGGTTAACCACAATGGTCGCAGGAGTGTGCTTTTGTGAGGTATCATTAGTTAGCGGTCAAATATGTTCGGCAGATATTATTGCACTCACCAAAACAGAGTGTCTTGTAATTCCATTTGCAGTTCTTCAGGGAGAAATAAAATCAAAGCCTTGATCAATCTCGCCAATTATCTAGCACGAAGAATAAGGCACCTGGAAACAAATAATCATCCAACTTTACTAGTCTTTTTGTCTGTCATTAGCACTGTAGAAATAGTTACGTAGCCAGCTATGGGAGCGGCCGACAAGGCTGCAAATCTTGGAGGGTGAAAGTCCTTTCACCGTCAGTTGCCCGATAACGGACGGTTAGTATATCCCCTGTTCAGCGAGGTAACAGACTGAAATATGCGGGGAAGTAAAAGCCCTGACTGCCTGGAGTTGAGAAATTCTGCGGTAGGAGCAATTTGGGGGGCGAGCAAATCTGCGGGCTGGAACATTAGAGAATGACTGCAGCCTCGAAAACTACGCCACACAGAAGTTGCAGTGTGGGTTATTGCCAAGCGCCGACCAGTTCATAGCGCTGGGAAGGCCGTTGTCTTGTGGGAAGAAACGGGTAAATGCACCATGAGAGCAGCCGGGGTAGGGGTCCTTGCACGCAGAGAAAGGTTTGTAGAGATAACGTCGGGAAGATCCTACTTCCAGCAGGGGTTGACAGCAACCTGCAAAGACCTTATGTTCAAGGTTAATTCCGTAGGCATAAGGAGGATTTAGGATTGTCGCATGAGTTCGTATGAGCGATGAAGGCAGGGTAACTCCTGCTGACGGGGTGCTGGATGCCTCGGTGTGAAAGATAACGCCTTGAACATGCAAAGGGACTCTGGGCGCTTGATAGCCTCTTGAGTACTCGGACAATGTAAGGCCGAGGAACATATTAGAGGTAACCTTGGAAGTAAATCAAGGAGCAGAGGGGTGTATGTGAGTCAACACTTAAGCTTCATGCTCTTTGGGAAGGCGACTGAAGGTATTAATCAAGGTCAGAACCGGACTCGGGAAAACCGACCGTCCGGGATCGTAGGGGGGCTTGCGGAAACGTGATGTATGGTCAATAGCTATTTGCTACTAATCTGGAAACAGAGGATACCATGGATAAACTATTGGCCTAAGCCTGCGCGCGCCGTATTTCTACCCCGACCGCCTACTGCTACAGCACTAATGACAAACAAAAATTCTGCCCAAATATTGGACGCTTATTTATTTCCAGTTACCTAAGAGAAGATACTCGATTGTTTCAGGAATTAAATTAATAACAATATAAACCTAGAAAAATCAGTTGCTCACGTTTTCTAGCACAAGCTATTGATTCCACAGCACTTTCAAGAAATCTCCGATTAACCTACGGGTGAATATAAGATTTTTTGAAAGTGTTATATTAATTCAATATCTTGCACTATAAATTCGCGCTCAACTGATTTTTCTAGGATAAACATTAATGACCCAATAGGAACAAATTTTATGTGGCAACTTATTCTTGCAGACTTAGTTGGCCTTTGGGTCGTTATTGACCCTATTGGTACGATTCCTGTCTTTATTTCAGTAACAAAAAACTTAACTGCAAAACAACGCAGACAAACCGCATTTAAGGCTATTGCCTTTGCCGCATTAATCCTGATGTTTTTTTTATCGGTAGGTCAGACTTTACTGGAAGCGTTAGATGTTCAACTGGTTTCTTTTCAGATTACTGGAGGAATTATCTTGTTTTTGTTTGCGCTTACTATGATTTTTGGTGAGTCTAAACCGCAACAGGAAGAGCAGATGGAATTAGAAGCGGGGATGGATTGCGCGGTTTTTCCGCTTGCTATGCCCTCTATTGCATCACCAGGAGCTATGCTTGCTGTGGTGGTTTTGACAGACAATACCCACTATGACCTCTATAGTCAGGTGGTTACCGCTTCTGCAATGTTAATAGTATTGTTGATTACTTTATTATTATTATTACCTAAATCCTGCAAGCCCATATTTTGACTCTCATTAACCTGTCTAGCTAAGTGGTTATTAGGTTTTTACTGCCGCTTTGCCAGCCCTCTTTGTCCAACCGATCAAAATATCCAGATTTAAATCATAAATAGAGGAAATTTTTTGTATCGTATGGATATCCCCCGAGCCCAAGGCAATAAACACCCTGCCAACGTGCCATGACCTTTTAATCAAAGTGACTTAACTTCGGTTAATGTTAAGCGAGTAACCCCACCTTAACCCAATCATCCCATTCCTGTGGATAGAGCGGACCTGCAGGTGTTCTGACTCTCAGCTGATTATTGCCTGTGAGTAATTTTCCAGCCACCCGAATCAGATAAGTACGAAGTGTATCCGGCTCCCATTGGCACAACGTTTTGTTGCCACTCAATTGAGCCATCCAGCGCACGGTATTGTAGGCAAGAACGGCGCAATGAAATAATGCGGCATTAGCCAGAAATTGATTCGTTCTGATTTTACCTAAACCCATTTGTGATTTTGCTTCTTCAATCCATGTTTCGCACGTCGCTCGTTCACCATACTTCTTATGTGTTTGCCAAGGCGATAGAGGTTCAGTTGTTACATAACAAAAATAGTCATATTCTGCCGTATCCCAAAGCTCGGACTGAGGTCCTGTCACTTGTTTAGGTTGCTTTATCCTGACCGCGACAAACTGACGAGAGCGAGACCAGCCACCACAACGATATTGAAACTCGCTCTGCTCCCAACCGGGTCGGCCTTGTATGGCTGTCCAGGCCTGTTTGGCCAGCAATGCGTTCAAATTCTTAAGTTTAACCTTTATTAGATACCCATGCCCTCTGGTATCGAGAAATTCAAGCAAATCACCGACAAAATAACCACTGTCACCGCGAAAAATAATGCGCATCCGATTGGGCAAGTGTGCAAGTAACTGTTTGGTAAATTCTACAACACCATTGCTTGTAAAGGCATTGCCTGTCCGGAACCAGGCTTGTAAAATTTCTTTTGTTTCCGCTAGAAAAGCGAGTTGTGGATGGTATGAACGGGCACCTTTCTTTTTGGGGTTGAAGCCTTTGGCACTTCCTTCTTGTCGACCACAAACGGTGTCCACAGTTGAATCGACATCGACCCACTGGACGGATTGTATGCCAGTTTTCGATTTTCCGGAACGAAGCAATCGCCGCCAGTGTTGACCACGCAAAGTATGCGTGAGCGTTTCAAACTGGCTTATCTGCCTATCACTTACTTCTTTAAAGATCCGTAAAATTGTGGTTTCAACAGGAATCTTTATCCAGCCAGCTACTTTGCGCAGTACGCTATCTGCCCATACGGTCGTCACCTTTGCCATTGATGTTGCTCCCCCCATCATGCCAACCAACGTCAATAGAACCACATCAGATAAGTGATGGTCTGCATTTTCACCCCGCCGATGTGGAACGCTTTGTTTTACGGTTTTTTCAAAACCTATCCTGTCTAAATATTTCACGACGGGAATCAGTCCCGCCTGGCTTGTCAATCCATGTGCTGTAGATGTCATTTTTACCGTTCGGGTACGGTTTCTTACGTGAGATGAGGATTTTGATACTTTAGAGGGCTTCATTAAAACAATGAGATAGTGAAATCAGGAAAATGATATTATATCATTGTTTAATAAGGAGTTTTGTGGATTATTATGTATAATGCTTGCAGGATTTAGGTATTATTATTAAGTGCGGGCTGGATTTTACGTATTATTGGTAAATCGGGGGCGGGTATTATCAGTCGTGTGATGGGGCTGATTCTAGCTACTGTAGCAACAGAATACATCTTATCAGGATTGAAACAGTATTTTCAGTCTGTTTAAAGGGAGCCAAAATGATGACATTAAGGAACGACAATTCAATAATACCCGAGTCTGACTTGTCTTTTGACTCCACAGCCGCGCCAGAAAAACAGTTGCGTAGCCTGCTATGCGCCTGTGTTTCTAACACGACTGTGAAGCCAAAATTCTGCGTCATACTTGCGGATATTATTAAATCCTCATCCCTAAGTTGTAGACGGACATTAGTATCTTTGCTTTGCAGTTTTGTATTAACGGCTTGTGATGATTTAAAACTAGGTAAAGATGTGTTACCTGCAAATAGTATGGAAGATAGTTCATTCTTTTACCCTTTAAAGGATAATAATCTAACGCTCACTCAAGAAAAGAGTATTTATGTCCCTGTATATTCGGAAATTTTTGTTGCCGGAGGCGGCAAGTTGAATCTGGCAATCACTTTAAGTATACGCAACACTGACTTTGAATATCCACTCGTGGTAAAGACAGTGAATTATTACAATACGGCGGGTAAATTAATCGAAAATTATCTTCCTGTGCCTTATCTTCTGGAGCCCATGGCATCTACGCATTTTTTTGTTAGTCAGACTGATGCGCGCGGTGGTGCAGGTGCGAATTTTATTGTCAATTGGGCAGAAAATTCAAAGGCCAATTCACCTGTTATCGAAGCTGTGATGGCTGGTTCTACTGGAACTCAAGGCATGTCTTTTACTAGTTCTGGAAGAGAAATAAACAAGAGTCAGCGGGTTCCCTTGGTTTCAAAAAGTGAATAGCTGGGTTTTTTTTGGTCGAGTACAACCTAATTATTTTTCGTAACACTGATAAATAACTTATCCTCGAATATAAACCTAGAAAAATCAGTTGCTCACGTTTTCTAGCAGAAGCTCTTGATTCCACCGGACTTCCAAAAAAATGTCCGCTTCACCTATAGGTTAAGCGGACATTTTTGAAAGTGTTATATTAATTCAATATCTTGCACTATAAATTCGCGCTAAACAGATGTTTCTAGAATTATACAAATCGTCTGGCCCTTTTTAATACAACTCTTTACGAGAATTTAAATGACTCAATATGATTATGAACTGTTTGTCATTGGTGCTGGTTCCGGTGGTGTACGTGCAGCGCGGATGGCCTCTGGGTTAGGGGTTCGTGTGGCTATTGCTGAAGACCGTTACTTGGGAGGCACTTGTGTCAATGTTGGCTGCGTGCCGAAAAAGCTGTTTGTGTATGCCTCACATTTTCGTGAGGATTTTAGGGCTGCAGCGGGGTTTGGCTGGTCTGGTATTCAGCCTGAATTTGACTGGGCACATTTGATGGCGCAGAAAAATAAGGAAATAGGGCGCTTACAGGGTGTTTATGAAGGCTTATTAAATAACTCGGGCGTGACCTTATATGAACAGCAGGCCAGTGTTGTAGACGCACATACGGTTCGAGTGGGTGAGCAATTACTTACATGTGAGCGTATTCTGCTTGCTACGGGAGGCTGGCCATCGGTGCCTGATATTCCGGGTAAAGAGTTTGTGGTCACCTCAAATGAAATGTTTGCCTTACAGCAATTTCCCAAACGTATGGTTATTGTTGGTGGTGGCTATATTGCCGTTGAATTTGCCGGGATTATGCATGGTTTAGGTGTAGAGACGACCCTTTGCTATCGTGGCGATAAAATATTGCGTGGCTTTGACGAAGATATCCGCGATTTTGTCGCAACTGAAATGCAGAAAAAAGGCATTAATATTTTGTTTAACACGCAAATTAAGGCCATTACGAAAAATGGTGATTCTTTTACTGCACAAACGGATCAGGGGCCAACTCTGGAACCTGATTTAATCCTATATGCTACGGGCCGTTCGCCAAATACCTCTGGTTTAGGGTTAGAAGACCTAGGTGTAGAGCTGAATAATAAAGGCGCTATAAAAGTTAATGAACACTACCAAAGCAATATTACTTCAATTTATGCTCTGGGTGATGTGACTGATCGCATGAATTTAACACCGGTTGCAACAGCAGAGGCTATGGCCCTGGTAAACCAGTTATATACTGAGCAATATACCCCTGTTGATTACGATAATATTCCGACTGCTGTGTTTTGCCAACCAAATGTAGGCACTGTAGGGCTGAGCGAAGCCGAAGCCAAAAGCCGGCATGCGGATATTGATGTTTATAAATCCGTATTTACGCCTATGAAACATACACTATCTGGTTTAGATGAGAAAACCATGATGAAAATGATAGTCAGGCGTAGTACGGATCAAGTATTAGGTATACATATGGTGGGTCCTGAGGCAGGGGAAATTATCCAAGGTATAGCGGTTGCTATTCGTGCGGGTGCGACTAAAGCTATCTTTGATTCTACTATTGGAATTCATCCGACTGCGGCAGAAGAATTTGTGACTATGCGGTCACCGATCAGTAAATAAGTCTTAAAAGCTAATCTGTGAGAGTAAAACTGTGAACTGTGTTTCATTTTAAGTATAGAAAAACCTTGCTGCATTTGCATAAGACTAAATATGGGATAAACTTCAAGTGCAAAAAACAAGATGCACTTATTTAGGCACCTGGAAATAAATAAGCGTCCAATATTTGGGCAGGATTTTTGTTTGTCATTAGTGCTGTAGCAATAGGCGCACAGCTGGCTACGAAACTATTGCTACAGTGCTAATGACGGACAAAAAGACCAGAAAAGTTGGATGGTTATTTGTTTCCAGGTTCCTTAGTTGAACTAAGAGATAAAAATAAGTGCTCAATATTTCAATTTTTTCAAGGGACTTTGTAATGTATATCCATCGCTTTAGAAGCTTTTTTATTAGCCTATCATTATGCCTCTGTTTTGGCTCAAGTGTGTCTGCGCATGTCAATGAACATGGATTAAAGCATATTTCGGGTTATGTTTTGAGTGGCGAAACGCCTATTGAAAGTGCTGAGGTAAGTTTATACAGGGCAGGAGTTAGCATGGGCATGCTTCTAGGTAAAACGACGACTGATAAGAATGGGCATTACGCTATCAGCTATGCATTGCATGCGAAAGCACAAAAGCAGTCACGACATAATATGCACAAATCAGGTCCTGTGCTGTACCTGATAGCGGAAGGAGAAAAGCGCGGGCCAAGTCAAAGTCCGATTAAACTGGCCGCAGTTCTGGATAGTTCAAATATTCCAGCGGAAGTTTATATCACCCCACCTAGTACAGTTGCTACCGCTTATGCAATGGCGCAGTATACGAATGGACAAAACATAGGCGGCAAGAATCCGGGATTGAAAAATGCGGCGGGTATTGCACAAAACCTGGCTGATTTGAGTAACGGTGAAGCTACCGAATTACTCAAGACAGAGCCTAATGGACGCTTGACGTTTACTTTGCAGATTTTTAATTCGTTGGCAAATATGTTGGATGCCTGTATACAAGATGCGCAAAATTGTACTGCCTTGTTTAATGCTGCAAAACCTCCGCGTGGCCCTGAACCAGAAAACACCTTTGCGGCGATGACCATCATAGCGCAAAATCCTGGCTCACAAGTTGTCGAACGATTTATTGTTTCTTTGTTATCAACACAATATCAACCTGCACTACGCCCGGGATTGAAACCAGACGTTCCAAAAGTTAATAATGTGACACCGAATGCCTGGATATTAGCAGTTCGTTATAAAGCAGATGGACAGTTAAGCGGCCCCGGGAACCTGGCATTTGATGCCAAGGGTAATGTCTGGATAAATAATAATTTTCAGTTCAGTGACAAACAAACGCCAGAGCCTCCTCTGTGTGGTAGTACTCAAGTATACAAATTAACACCCACGGGTAACAATGCTCCGGGATCTC
Source organism: Methyloprofundus sp. (assembly GCF_965251085.1). Taxonomy (NCBI): domain Bacteria; kingdom Pseudomonadati; phylum Pseudomonadota; class Gammaproteobacteria; order Methylococcales; family Methylococcaceae; genus Methyloprofundus; species Methyloprofundus sp. The sequence continues at coordinate 1,112,698 of NZ_OZ252594.1, forward strand.
CTTACGGTACTAATGATGGCAGTGGGTTGAATTCAGGTGGACTGTACGGCTCAGGCTTTGGTATTGCTGTGGGTCCGGATAATAGTGCCTGGATAACTAATTTCGGTTTTAAGACACCTAACTGTACTGAGGACCCTGAATTATTGGCGGTAAGTGTCTCAAGATTTAGCTCGAAAGGAGAAAGGCTTTCACTCCCTGATGGTGACCCGCAAAACAATATTCCCGGCGGTTATGGTTATGATGGATCTGGTAATTTACTACAGCCGCAAGGTATTACTTCAGACCTGGCGGGTAATATTTGGGTTGCAAACTGTTCTAACCAGCCAGTAGCTGGAACTAACCGGAATGTTAGTACCTAAATCCTGCAAGCATTATACATAATAATCCACAAAACTCCTTATTAAACAATGATATAATATCATTTTCCTGATTTCACTATCTCATTGTTTTAATGAAGCCCTCTAAAGTATCAAAATCCTCATCTCACGTAAGAAACCGTACCCGAACGGTAAAAATGACATCTACAGCACATGGATTGACAAGCCAGGCGGGACTGATTCCCGTCGTGAAATATTTAGACAGGATAGGTTTTGAAAAAACCGTAAAACAAAGCGTTCCACATCGGCGGGGTGAAAATGCAGACCATCACTTATCTGATGTGGTTCTATTGACGTTGGTTGGCATGATGGGGGGAGCAACATCAATGGCAAAGGTGACGACCGTATGGGCAGATAGCGTACTGCGCAAAGTAGCTGGCTGGATAAAGATTCCTGTTGAAACCACAATTTTACGGATCTTTAAAGAAGTAAGTGATAGGCAGATAAGCCAGTTTGAAACGCTCACGCATACTTTGCGTGGTCAACACTGGCGGCGATTGCTTCGTTCCGGAAAATCGAAAACTGGCATACAATCCGTCCAGTGGGTCGATGTCGATTCAACTGTGGACACCGTTTGTGGTCGACAAGAAGGAAGTGCCAAAGGCTTCAACCCCAAAAAGAAAGGTGCCCGTTCATACCATCCACAACTCGCTTTTCTAGCGGAAACAAAAGAAATTTTACAAGCCTGGTTCCGGACAGGCAATGCCTTTACAAGCAATGGTGTTGTAGAATTTACCAAACAGTTACTTGCACACTTGCCCAATCGGATGCGCATTATTTTTCGCGGTGACAGTGGTTATTTTGTCGGTGATTTGCTTGAATTTCTCGATACCAGAGGGCATGGGTATCTAATAAAGGTTAAACTTAAGAATTTGAACGCATTGCTGGCCAAACAGGCCTGGACAGCCATACAAGGCCGACCCGGTTGGGAGCAGAGCGAGTTTCAATATCGTTGTGGTGGCTGGTCTCGCTCTCGTCAGTTTGTCGCGGTCAGGATAAAGCAACCTAAACAAGTGACAGGACCTCAGTCCGAGCTTTGGGATACGGCAGAATATGACTATTTTTGTTATGTAACAACTGAACCTCTATCGCCTTGGCAAACACATAAGAAGTATGGTGAACGAGCGACGTGCGAAACATGGATTGAAGAAGCAAAATCACAAATGGGTTTAGGTAAAATCAGAACGAATCAATTTCTGGCTAATGCCGCATTATTTCATTGCGCCGTTCTTGCCTACAATACCGTGCGCTGGATGGCTCAATTGAGTGGCAACAAAACGTTGTGCCAATGGGAGCCGGATACACTTCGTACTTATCTGATTCGGGTGGCTGGAAAATTACTCACAGGCAATAATCAGCTGAGAGTCAGAACACCTGCAGGTCCGCTCTATCCACAGGAATGGGATGATTGGGTTAAGGTGGGGTTACTCGCTTAACATTAACCGAAGTTAAGTCACTTTGATTAAAAGGTCATGGCACGTTGGCAGGGTGTTTATTGCCTTGGGCTCGGGGGATATCCATACGATACAAAAAATTTCCTCTATTTATGATTTAAATCTGGATATTTTGATCGGTTGGACAAAGAGGGCTGGCAAAGCGGCAGTAAAAACCTAATAACCACTTAGCTAGACAGGTTAATGAGAGTCAAAATATGGGCTTGCAGGATTTAGGTAGTAGTATCACTCGCTATCCACAAGGTGATCCTGATAGGGTCGAGAATTACCTATTTCCAGCTAGAGATTTTGACAAACCATTTGCTGTTGCAATAGATCACCAGAGGCATGTCTGGGTGACGGGTAACAAAACGCGTAATGTGCTTGAGCTAGATCACAATGGTATAAAAGTAGGCGACTATATCTCAGGGGAAAATATCAAACGACCGATGGGAATTGCTGCGGATAGCGAGGGTAATCTATGGTTTGCCGATGCCGGACGGCCTAACCCACCTTGTCCTGCCATTCTTTCTGAGGATGATGTGATTGGCCCTGATGGTTCGAGGAATAAAACCGCTGCAGTCACATTGATTCGTCATCTAGGTGAGAAGCGCGAGGTAACTACCTTCGGTAAAACTATCGATATGCCGCGAGACGGTTTGCGATGGCCCTGGGGCATTGCTGTCGATGGCAAAGACAATGTCTGGGTGGCTAACTTTGCAGGCAAGCGAATTATGCAATTATGCGGGGTAAAAGAGCAAAACTGTCCACCGGGAGTGCGTACGGGTGAGCCTTTTTCGCTAGATGCTGGTTATGCCAGCGATGCCTTGAAGCGCGTTACGGGCATTCAAATAGATCCTTCAGGTAATGTCTGGGTAGTTAATAACTATGAAGAAATTGGCTTGCTTCCTCCAGGTTTAGAGAACCCGGGCGGGCATGAAATTGTCGTATTTATTGGACTTGCTGCACCTGTTAAAACACCATTACTAGGCCCAGTGCAGCAGCCGTAAATAAGCAATGAACCTTAAATCTTATATTGAATCGCTGGTTTCGGCTATTTTCTGGCATGGAAACTAACAATTTTCATTGGTTTTGTTTTCAATCGAGTCTGACCCTTTTGGTTTTTTTTAATAGAATGTAGGTTACGTACGTTAATATTAATGCTAAAAACTATAGTAACTACTCAGCGTATTTATTTAACCTGAAAAATCAGTTGAGCGCGAATTTATAGTGCAAGATATTGAATTAATATAACACTTTCAAAAATTTTAGCTTCACCCATAGGTTAAGCGGACATTTTTTGGAAGCTCTGTGGAATCAAGAGCTTGTGCTAGAAACCGTGAGCAACTGATTTTTCTAGGTTTAATGGGGCACAGGCTTTAGCCTGCATGGAAAACAAGATAAAGCCTGCGCTCCAAATCATTGATAAATAGATAATTATTCCTGATTACGTACAACTCTCAGCCATAAGAGAATAAAACATTAAAAACAGTATATTAAAAAACTCGTCATTCCGAAAGTCTACCCAGCCAAGCGTGGGCACAAGCTTTATCGGGAATCTATGCTTAACCTACGAGATCCCTGCTAAAAGCATGCAGGAATCACGGCTACGCACTTAAGGCGGGACACCGTAGGCTGGGTTAGATTTTTTTAACGAAGTAAAAAAACGTAGTGTGACTGGCATGATAGTCAGCTAGTTGGTGAAAGTCCAGCCTTTGCCCTGTGAGAAGGGAAGAAGTAGGCGAAAGCAAGGGTGTCCAAAGAAACTCTCCATAGCTACCCAACAGGGAACCACGGTTATAGAGAGCCAATGCGGAATCTGAAGGAAGCTCTAGCCAAATCAATCACCTAAGCGAAAGTGAACCTTTGTAAGGCGGCAATCAGGGGGTAAGGTGTCTGCAACCACCAAAGCCCGACATTCTCACCGTAACGGGTTGTCGTATTGAAGGTAGGTAGATTGAGAAACGGGTGACTATCTTACCCAGTGAGGAGCCGTCGGATTTGGGTCGGAGTAACTGCGACTCTTTAAGCCCTAGGCGCTGCAGCAATGTAGTCGTTATGGACCGAGGGTTTTCAGATGAAGCCATAGTAATCGTAAAGTTCGGTGCCGATGAATTCATGGTGACATGGATGAGGGCAAAACATCGAATCAGCAACAGGGTGTTAGAGGTGAAGGGCGGAACACGTAAGCGGTCACGGCCGTTGATTATAGACTGGTGGTATGACATCTGCCTGAAAGGAGCAACTCACTATTCACAACGTATACTGTGAACGAATGGATTGTGCGAGATGCATGAAAGACCACTGCAAACGAAAGAGTAAAATGAACCAAAGAGACCTATTTGAAGAGGAACCAAGACTTTTCGAAAACCTATGCTCAACATTGTACTTGACTATAGGATTTGAACAGGTAAAGAAGAACAAAGGCAAGCCTGGAATAGACGGGATAAGCATAGTGGACTTTGAAGCCAGTTTAGACGAAGAGCTAAGCCAGCTGCAACAGGAACTGACAGACTGGACTTACAAACCCTCGCCCGTACGTCGAGTAGAAATACCTAAGCCGCAAGGCCAGGGAGTACGACTACTTGGCATACCGACGGTACGAGATCGAGTGGTACAAGCAACCATGAAAATACTACTAGACCCTATTTTTGAGCGGAATTTTTCACAGCATAGTTACGGCTTTATCTCAGGACGAAGTCAGCACCAAGCCGTGCAAATGGCTCAACATATAATAAAAAGTGGTAAGCCCTATGTGGTAGATATTGATTTATCGAAGTTTTTCGATCGAATCCACCACGACCGGTTAATAGCCCGAATGGGAGAGAAAGTATCGGATAAACGGATACTTCGTCTCGTAGGGATCATGTTGCGAAGCGGTGTCATGATAAAGGGTGTCGTTACCTCAAGCGAAGAAGGGGCGGTACAAGGAAGTCCACTAAGCCCTTTACTGAGCAACATAGTTCTGGATGAACTGGATCAGGAATTGGAAAAACGCGGACTTGAGTTTTGTCGATTCGCAGACGACTGTAACATCTTTGTCAAATCGCAAAAAGCGGCAGATAGAGTCATGGAAAAAGTCAGCCAATTTATCGAAAAGAAGCTAAAACTGAAAGTGAATCGGGATAAAAGCCAAGTGGCCAAATCCGAGAAGGTCAAGTTTTTGGGATTTACCGTGGTAGACGGGACGATTGCGATTGCGCATAAAGCCCTGCAATCCGCCATGGATAAAGTCAAAGAACTGACCCCAAGAGGCACTCATCAGACTCTGGAAACAACACTAGACGAGATCAATCAATGGTACGTGGGTTGGTCAAACTACTACAGTTTGACCTATTACCCCGCGCAACTAAAGAAAATTGAAGCGCATATAAGGCGACGATTACGATCAAGGATAGTGGATCAACAAAAGAGGAAAAAGCACCTGTATCGAAAACTGATCAAACGAGGAGTACCGCGAAAACAAGCAGGGAATGCCGTATTCTCAAACAACAAACGGTGGGTGTTATCAAATGCGCGAGCAGTGACGAAAGCCTATCCGAATAGTTGGTTTATAAAAGAGAAAGGGCAGGAAATACGATCTGACCGAAGGGTGAAGCATTGGTTTGAGGTTTCTCAATGGATAAGTCTTGCGTGAGGAGCCGTGTACGGACCCGTACGCACGGTGCTGTGGGCAGACGGAGGCTGCGGCCTCCTCTGACCCGATACCCAGCAAAGCCCCGTATACGTAAAGTGCTGGGTTACGTTATCTGCGCTTCGTTAGATAAGCTAACCCAGCCTACATTGCTTTGTCCCGTTTTAAAATGGTAGCTGGAATGACGGAGTCTAGCTGAGAGTTGTGGGTAATCAAGTAATTATTTGGCATTTTTACAGACTGAGTAGTACAAAATATAAGCCACTAAATAGTAGCATTAGAGTATTTACGTTTGTCATAAAAGCTTCAAAAAACCTTCATCAATTTGTCATACAAGATCACTATCCTTTCAGTTTGAAATAAATACGCGATAAGAAATTGAATAATACTGCTTTTTTATTGTTACTGAGGGGTAAGAAAAATGAAACTGATCTATTCTGTGCATAAGTATGATGTTTTTATGTTCAACCGCCTTATTAATGCAAGCTTTTATCATAATCTTGCAACAGCAGCGCGCTATATATCACGAACGGGGGATGGTTATTTATATTTGCTTTTAGTCACTGTACTGTATTTTAAAGATGGCTGGCAAAGTCCTTTTTTACAAACACTGCTGCTGGCTTTTTTAATGGAACGGCCGATATATTTTGTACTGAAAAACGGTTTTAAGCGCAACCGCCCGCAGGCTGCAATAAAAGAATTTCATAGTCTGGTCACACCTTCTGATAAATTCAGCTTTCCTTCCGGGCATACCTCTGCCGCATTTATGGTGGCGATTATTTCCGGCTTCTTTATTCCTGTCTTGTTATTACCTTTATTACTCTGGGCGGCATTAGTCGGATTTTCCCGTGTGGTGCTTGGAGTGCATTTTCCTACTGATACTTTGGTGGGAATGATTCTTGGTATTAGTGCCGCAACCTATAGTTTAAATCAAATAATTTTATGAAAATATTTTATGGAGTACAGGGAACCGGTAACGGTCATATTACGCGTGCGAGAGTGATGGCAAAGGAATTGTTTGCTGCTGGGTTTGATGTCGATTTTCAGTTTACCGGTCGCCCTAGTGATCAGTTTTTTGATATGCAGGTTTTTAATGGCTATCAACATAAGGAAGGTCTGACTTTTAATACAGATAAAGGTCAGGTGAATTATATTAAGTCTGTGTTGCAAGCTAAACCCATAACCTTTGTCAAAGATGTTAAAGGACTAGATTTATCTGCCTATGATCTGGTGATTAGTGATTTTGAACCAGTAACAGCTTGGGCGGGTAAAACCAAAAAAGTAAAAGTATTGGGTATTGGTCATCAATATGCTTTTGGCCATGATATTCCCCGTACCGGATCCGATCCACTGGCCGATCTGGTGATAAAGAATTTTGCTCCCGTAAGTACCGGTATTGGGTTGCATTGGCATCACTTTGATCAGCCTATTTTGCCGCCTATTATTGATACTCCAGATTTCCCTAAAAGTACTGTAAAAAATAAAATTGTTGTTTATTTGCCCTTTGAAATTCAGCATGAAGTAATCAGGCATTTATGCCCGTTTAAAAATTTTCAATTTCATGTTTATTCACCGGTCCCTGTGGAAAGTAAATATGAACATATTACCTAAATCCTGCAAGCCCATATTTTGACTCTCATTAACCTGTCTAGCTAAGTGGTTATTAGGTTTTTACTGCCGCTTTGCCAGCCCTCTTTGTCCAACCGATCAAAATATCCAGATTTAAATCATAAATAGAGGAAATTTTTTGTATCGTATGGATATCCCCCGAGCCCAAGGCAATAAACACCCTGCCAACGTGCCATGACCTTTTAATCAAAGTGACTTAACTTCGGTTAATGTTAAGCGAGTAACCCCACCTTAACCCAATCATCCCATTCCTGTGGATAGAGCGGACCTGCAGGTGTTCTGACTCTCAGCTGATTATTGCCTGTGAGTAATTTTCCAGCCACCCGAATCAGATAAGTACGAAGTGTATCCGGCTCCCATTGGCACAACGTTTTGTTGCCACTCAATTGAGCCATCCAGCGCACGGTATTGTAGGCAAGAACGGCGCAATGAAATAATGCGGCATTAGCCAGAAATTGATTCGTTCTGATTTTACCTAAACCCATTTGTGATTTTGCTTCTTCAATCCATGTTTCGCACGTCGCTCGTTCACCATACTTCTTATGTGTTTGCCAAGGCGATAGAGGTTCAGTTGTTACATAACAAAAATAGTCATATTCTGCCGTATCCCAAAGCTCGGACTGAGGTCCTGTCACTTGTTTAGGTTGCTTTATCCTGACCGCGACAAACTGACGAGAGCGAGACCAGCCACCACAACGATATTGAAACTCGCTCTGCTCCCAACCGGGTCGGCCTTGTATGGCTGTCCAGGCCTGTTTGGCCAGCAATGCGTTCAAATTCTTAAGTTTAACCTTTATTAGATACCCATGCCCTCTGGTATCGAGAAATTCAAGCAAATCACCGACAAAATAACCACTGTCACCGCGAAAAATAATGCGCATCCGATTGGGCAAGTGTGCAAGTAACTGTTTGGTAAATTCTACAACACCATTGCTTGTAAAGGCATTGCCTGTCCGGAACCAGGCTTGTAAAATTTCTTTTGTTTCCGCTAGAAAAGCGAGTTGTGGATGGTATGAACGGGCACCTTTCTTTTTGGGGTTGAAGCCTTTGGCACTTCCTTCTTGTCGACCACAAACGGTGTCCACAGTTGAATCGACATCGACCCACTGGACGGATTGTATGCCAGTTTTCGATTTTCCGGAACGAAGCAATCGCCGCCAGTGTTGACCACGCAAAGTATGCGTGAGCGTTTCAAACTGGCTTATCTGCCTATCACTTACTTCTTTAAAGATCCGTAAAATTGTGGTTTCAACAGGAATCTTTATCCAGCCAGCTACTTTGCGCAGTACGCTATCTGCCCATACGGTCGTCACCTTTGCCATTGATGTTGCTCCCCCCATCATGCCAACCAACGTCAATAGAACCACATCAGATAAGTGATGGTCTGCATTTTCACCCCGCCGATGTGGAACGCTTTGTTTTACGGTTTTTTCAAAACCTATCCTGTCTAAATATTTCACGACGGGAATCAGTCCCGCCTGGCTTGTCAATCCATGTGCTGTAGATGTCATTTTTACCGTTCGGGTACGGTTTCTTACGTGAGATGAGGATTTTGATACTTTAGAGGGCTTCATTAAAACAATGAGATAGTGAAATCAGGAAAATGATATTATATCATTGTTTAATAAGGAGTTTTGTGGATTATTATGTATAATGCTTGCAGGATTTAGGTGATAGTTATTTGCACTATGCCGTTTTGTCAATATTAATCAAAGCTACTTGATTTTTCTAGGTTCAGGGGGGCTGAGTGAAAGGGCATTTTTTTATCTATACATGAGAAGTTTTAAATCATGTGAATACACACAATAAACCTAAATTTTTGCAAATGATATTCTTCCAGTAACAAAAGTGAGTTAAAAATATTTCCCAGTAACTTAGGAACGCGCATGGAATAAGTTGAGCATCTGGCGCAGGATTTTTATTCGTATTCAAGACGTAGAAACAGGCACATAGCCAGCTACGTAACAGTTTCTACAACGCAGAAGACGGATAAAAAGACAAGCCAGTTGCTTAAGTTATTTCGTGCGCGTTCCTTATTAAGGATGAATAAAATTATGGCAATTTTTAATTGCCTCACTGTGTGCCTTTACGGTAGCAGCTATTGTTGGTTTGCTGATGGCTATTGACCTGTTCAGGGGACGCCCCACATCTCGCCTGTCTATATGCTTCATGCAGGTATGGCTGGTTTGGGTGCGTTGCTCGCAATAGGGGCAGCACTGACAGGAGACGACCGGGTATACGTGAATATTACGATGGTTGTGGTTATCATGGTCTTGGGTTTTCTGGCAGTTTCCAGACGTTTCAAGACAGGTAAAGTGCAAAAAGGCTTAATTCTTGGTCATGCGGGTTTAGCCGTTACCTGTTATTTACTATTGGCGGCTACGGTACTAGGGCTAAATATACAGATCTAGGGTAGTTTGTTCTGGTATTTACCTGGATGTTAGGGCAGGTCGTTAGCTTTCTTCAAGTCGAGAAAGAAAACAATCCTGCCCTTTCTCAGTTATGGGCTTTTGTTCTGCGATAAGTCTCCTGAATTATAAACGCGTCGCTACTGGCTCTGTGCCTAGTTAAGCTAAGGTCTTTGATGACTTCTATTTTTGTTTTGTGCCAGTGTTCCATCTGGTATTCATCAAGGATAAATTCCAGTGCACTGATGCAAAAAGTATTGTTTATTCTTGCGGCAGCAAAAAGTTCTATTAACCAGGGTTTATCTACCACCCAGCCATCGCTATAGACCGTTTTACCCTCTAGAAATTCATTTATAGCTATTGCAACTTGAAGCGCAGGTTTACCTCTTTGTTGTAATATTTCTTTGCTAATATGATGAACATGTTCGGCTTCTTCGCTCCAGTGAGTCCAGTTAAGTTCTGGCTTGATTAAGCTGCAATATTTTTCACCGCTACTTAAGACAATCCCAATTTCAATGGGGTAACTAGTCCCGCCAAAACCCGAAGCTTCAATGTCGATAATATTAGGGATCATTTATTATTCTTATTTTATGTTGAAATTGATAGCATAAATTAACAGCAAATAAACACGATAGCTAATATTGTTTGAACCATGCCTATCCGGTTGACACAGGTTGATCCTCTGAGGTTCATATTCAACCTCCGGCTCTTGCTGCTGGTTGCACTCAACAGTCTGCTGGAGACAGCCGCCCGGATGGATGCACCGACTTAGAGGGCTTGTACGAAAGCGGGCAGGCACATCCGAAGCTGGCGAGATCCATATAACCTGTGCTAACCGGATAGGCATGGTTTGAACCAAGAAATTGTGGGCAACTGATTTTTTAGGTTGAATAGAAATGAACGGATTCTGGTGATTATGACTATGGAATAAATTTTGCTTATTATATGCTGATGTTTAAGCTAGAATATTGCCAGTCAGATAGTCAGTTTTTTGGCTGGATGATTTTTTTAAGTAGAACCCTGATCCGGTTGAGACGAGTTATAGTATTTATCAAGTATGGAATGTAAAGATATCAATGAGTAAGGTTTTTAATTGGCCCGTACGTGTCTATTATGAAGATACCGATGCGGGGGGCGTAGTTTTTTATGCCAATTATTTGAAATTCTATGAACGTGCCCGAACAGAGATGTTACGTGACATGGGCTTTGAGCAAGATGAGTTGATCACACAACAGGCGGTTATATTTGTCGTCCGTTCGGTACAGGTTGATTATCTAAAGCCAGCCAGATTTAATGAAATGCTCAATGTGACCGCTTCTTTAAGCAAGATTAAAAGTGCTAGTTTAACTTTTGAACAAACAATCACCCGCAATGACGATCTCTTAAATACAGCAAGTATTCGTATTGGCTGTCTGGATTCAGAAAGCTTACGCCCAAAATTAATTCCCGATGCTCTCAAACAAGCCATAAGCTATGAATAACGATTTATCAATTTTTTATTTAATTACCCAGGCCAGCGTAGTCGTACAGCTGGTGATGCTGCTTTTATTAATGGCATCGGTAATTTCCTGGACCTTTATTATCGCCAAGCGTAAAGAGTTAAAACGAGCAGTCAGAGTTACTGAAGAGTTTGAATCCAAGTTCTGGTCGGGGGGCGATTTAAGCCGCTTATACACAGAATTAACGGCGCAAGGAACACAGACAGAAGGGCTGGAAAAAATCTTTGTTGCTGGCTATAAAGAATTTTCACGCATGCACAAACTAAATGGCGTACTGCCTTCTGAAAAGGTAGATAATGCACAACGCGCTATGCGTATAGAACTTGCTCGCGAACTTGATAAGCTGGATGAAAGTTTATCTTTTTTAGCGACAGTCGGCTCAACCAGTCCTTATGTCGGGTTATTTGGTACCGTATGGGGAATTATGAATTCCTTTCGTTCCTTATCCACTGCAAAACAGGCAACACTGGCACAAGTTGCCCCGGGTATTGCCGAAGCGCTGGTGGCAACAGCTATAGGTTTATTCGCCGCTATTCCTGCTGTGATAGCCTATAATACCTTTACTACCCGAATAGAGCGTTTATCAGGGCGATATGAATTATTTATTGATGAGTTTGTTGTCTTATTACAGCGACAGGCGCATGCATAATGGCTAAACGCTCACGTAGAAAACCTATGGCGGAAATTAATGTCGTGCCGTATATCGATGTGACCCTGGTTTTATTGATTATTTTTATGATCACTGCACCTTTGATTCAATCAGGCGTTGATGTGGATTTACCCCAGGCAGATGCCAAGGATATAAGCCTGGAAGACTTACCTAGCCCGGTTATTATTACGGTGACTAAAGAAGGCCTGTTTTATATTGATTTAGGTAATGGTGAAGATGATGATGCCCCCGTCTCTGCTACTGAAGTGTTACACTTAACTAAGGCAGTCAGATTAAATAAACCGGCAACGCAGGTATATATTCGTGGGGACAAAGAAGTTGAATATGGAAAAATCGTCACTATAATGGCCGCCTTAAAAGAAGCGAAAGTGCCTAATGTTGGTTTAATGACGGAAAATTTTTAGACGGATTTTGAAAACATCAGCTATGGGTAAATATTTTCTTTCCTTTCTACTAGCATTAAGCTTGCATTTAAGCATTATTGCACTATTCGCATTTAGTCTTCCCGAAGATAGTCCTACGCTAACCAGGAAAAAAGAAGCTCCGGCAATTATCCAAGCAACTATTCTGGATGAGAGTGTAGTGACTGCGAAAGCAGAGGAATTAAAGCAACGGGAAAAAAAGCAGCAGCAAGCGTACGCAAGTAAATTAGCACAAGAAAAACAGCAGTTGCAGAAACTAAAAACACAGCGACAACAAGCAGAAAAAGCAGCAAAAAAACAGGCTGAGCAGCTTAAAAAAGCAGCCCAGCAAGAACAGCAAAAATTACAATCGATTAAGCAAAAACTTGCCCTAGAAAAGAAAAAGCAGCAGAAAATCAAAAAGCAGCGCGAGGCCGAAGAAAAACAACGCGCAATAGACAAAAAACGTAAAGCCGAAGCCGAGCGAGTGGCTGAAGCAAAGCGAAAAAAAGCAAAGGCCAAACAGGACGCGGCTAAAAAAGAAGCGGCAAAGCAGAAGAAAATTGCTGCAGAAAAACAACAAAAAGCCCAGGCGGAAAAGTTACGTCTTGAGGCCGTCCGGCAAACAGAACTCAATAAACAACGAGCAGAAAATGCTAGAATTGCCGAGCAGGCAACGGCGAATGCAACTGCATTAATAAAGCGTAAAATAACGCAAAACTGGAATCGACCCGGCTCAGTACCTGTCAATCTAAAATGTAAGATTAGAATAGGACTGATTGCAAGCGGTGATGTTATGTCGGTGGTTATTGTAGAAAGTAGTGGTAATCCATTATTCGATAATTCAGCAGAACGCGCGGTGCGCAAAGCTTCACCTTTACCCGTGCCTAAAGATGCGAATATTTTTAAAAGGTTTAGAAGCTTTAATCTGGAATTTTCCCCGGATAAATAGTGCTTCTTGCATAGTATGAATTTATTAAATGAGTGAACGTGATTAATTTAAACAACAAACTAGCTGTTTTACTAATATCCTTGACTACCCTGATTTATAGTCATGTCCTGCAAGCAGAATTAACCATAGAAATTACTGAAGGTGTACAACGCGCTTATAAGATAGCGGTTGTGCCTTTTGCTGCGCCTCAGGGAGAAAAGCTGAATACTGATGTAGCGCAAATGATTGCCCAGGATTTAGCGGGAAGTGGCTATTTCAAAGTATTAGCCAGGGATGAAATGCTGACACACCCGACTCAGCCAGGGCAGGTAAAATTTCGTAACTGGGCTGCCATAGGTCAGGATTATCTGGTGATTGGTTTTATTACTAAAGATAATAATCTGTATCACATACAGATGAGCCTGTTTGATGTGTATAAAAAAGAGCAGTTAAAAGGTTTGCGAATTACCGTAGAGGCCGCGTCTTTAAATATGGCTGCACATCATTTGAGCGATGCAATTTTTCAGAAAATTACCGGAATTCCAGGGGTGTTTACTACGCGTATTGCCTATGTTACCAGTGTGTTTGATGCGCAAAATAAGCCGCAATATAAATTACAGGTCGCTGATTATGATGGTGAAAACCCCATTTCAATCGCGCAATCAAAAGAACCTATCATGTCGCCGGCTTGGTCACCGGATGGGCAAAAAATCGCTTATGTCTCATTTGAAAACAAGGTATCTGAAGTTTTTATTCAGACCCTGAAAACGGGTGAGCGAAGAAGCGTAGCTAAATTTAAAGGTATTAATGGATCGCCTGCCTGGTCACCGGACGGGAAAAGATTAGCTATCACATTATCCAAAGATGGTAATTCGGATATTTATATCTTAACTCTGGCTGATTTGTCATTACGTAAATTAACTCAGTCCTGGGCGATAGATACTGAAGCCTCCTGGTCGCCGGATGGTAAGCAAATCCTGTTCACTTCAGATCGGGGCAGATTACCGCAAATCTATGTAATGCCCAGCAATGGACAAGGTAGCGCAAAACGGCTAACCTTCGATGGTAATTATAATGCCCGGGGATCATTTTCAGCAGATGGAAAATCCATAGTCATGGTACAAGGTGCAAAGGGTAATTACCGTATTGCTGTATTAGATCTGATAACAGGTAGCAACACTGTTTTAACCGATGGCCCTCTGGACGAATCACCTAGTTTTGCACCGAACGGCCAGGCAATTATTTATGCACGCAGAAAAGGCGATAATGAAATTTTATCTACTGTGACTCTGGATGGTTTGACCAAGCTGGATATTCAGGCTCTTACTGGTAAGGTGCGTGAACCTGCATGGGCTCCGCGTAAATAAAGTTAGCTGGCAAAGATCTTTAGAGTAAGTGATGGTGTTTTTGTAGGTTGGGTAGAGGTACGAAACCCAACAATCGGAGCTACATAAGCTATTGATTGTTGAATTTTTCAAGTCCAACTCCAAGCTAAAAGCCTGTTCTTTTATCCTAGAAAAATCAGTTGTGCGCGAATTTATAGTGCAAGATATTGGTTTCACAGTGCTTTCAAAAAATCTTAGATTCACCCGTAGGTTAATCGGGAATTTTTTGGAAGTGCTGTGGAATCAATAGCTTGTGCTAGAAACCGTGAGCAACTGATTTTTCTAGGTTTATGCGAATTATATGACACTTTCACTGTCTCTTTAGTCCTGCGATTAACAGGCAGGACTAAAGATCCTGATTCCCAGTGACCGAATTATTCTCTGCGCATTGCTAAAACAGAGATGCTAAGATTATTAACGTTAGAAAAACAGGCTGCAAACTTAGGCTAGAGCACACCGAAGCATATTTATACAATTTCTACCCGTTTAAGTTTTCAACATAAACAATCAGAACATTAACTATTTTCCATAAAGGCATACCAAATGAAAATATATATATCAGTAATCAGCCTCTTTATTACGGCATTTTTATTATCCGGCTGTACTAAAGATGCGGTAAAAGATGGCGCAACTACGTTAGATGGCAGTTCAGTTAGTGAGAGCTATGTTTATGATGCCGATAGCGCAAAGATAACAGAGCTTACTCTGGATAAAAACCTCAGTGCTGCCGAAGCCTTAATGCTCAGCCCTGAATTTTCTGATCCGTCCAGCCCATTATCAAAGCGTACGATTTATTTTGAATATGATAGTAGCCAGGTACTGAATGAATTTATACCCGTGATAGAAGCGCATGCACAGTATTTAATGAATCATCCGAATCAAAGAATTACGCTGCAAGGCCACTCAGATGAGCGCGGTTCTCGCGAGTATAATATTGCGCTTGCAGAGCAACGGGCAAAATCAGTTTTCAAAATGATGCAATTAATTGGCACGATGAGTAACCAGATAGAGGTTGTCAGTTACGGCGAAGAAAAACCTGTTGCTCTTGGACATAATGATGATGCTTTTGCCCTTAACCGCCGGGTAGAAGTGGTATATAAATAATGAAAATATTTTCAATCCTTTTAGGCTTATGTATTTCCAGCATGGTCTATGCTGAATCAAAATCATTGCCGCCGATTATTAATAATTCCACCTATGCCAATGGCGCAGCCTATTCTGGTCAAGCGGCTGGGAATCAACCTATGTTGGAGATGCTAGGCCGGGTGGAATCCTTGCAAACCGAGATACAACAGTTGCGCGGTATGCTTGAGCAACAGAGTCATGAAATTAATAATTTAAAGCAGCGCGAGCAAAACCTATATGCAGATATGAACTCACGCCTGCAACAATTAGAGAGCGCTGCCGGAATTTCGGTTAGCGCACCCGTCCCCGTGATGAAGCCATACACTGCTCCTGTTAAGCACTACAAAGCTAAAGCGACTGCGCCTGCCATTACTAAGCAAGCGCAAGCGGTTAAACAAGTAAAGCCTAAATCCAAGGCAGAGGAGAAAGCAGCCTTTGATAAAGCTTTTGCCAGTGTCAAAAATAGTCACTATCAACAGGCGATTAGTGAGCTTGAGCAATTCTTGCAAGACTATCCTCGAGGTTCATACAGTGATAATGCCTACTTTTGGTTAGGCTCTGTCTATAAAGTGGTGAATGATATATCGGCAGCAAAGAAAAATTTTCAGGCTGTCTATACACAGTTTCCAAAAAGTGAAAAAGCCTCCATGGCCATGCTGAAGTTAGCGGATATTTATAAGCAAGAAAATAATACGTCAAAGGCACAACAACTTTATACCCAGATTAGCACTCAGTACCCGGATAGCACAGCAGCGCATATGGCAACAAAGAAATTACAGAATATAGGTCTATAAGCGCAGTGAAAAGTGAAGATTTACGTATCAGTGAAATATTTCATTCTCTGCAGGGAGAATCTAGGACGGTTGGTTTACCCACCGTTTTTATACGTTTAACAGGTTGTCCCTTACGCTGCCAGTATTGTGATACCAGCTATGCATTTTCTGGTGGAGAAATGCAAAGCATAGCGAGTATTATTGACCAGGCCGCACAGTATAATACCCCTTATATTACCGTTACTGGCGGTGAGCCATTAGCGCAACCGGGTTGTGTGGAACTACTCAGACAACTAGCGGATAAAGGCTATAGCGTTTCTCTGGAAACCAGTGGTGCAATCGATGTTGCTAATGTCGATGCTCGCATCGTTAAGGTTATGGACCTTAAAACACCGGCATCAGCCGAAGAACAACGCAATTTATATGCTAATTTGGACTATCTGGATAGTAAAGATCAGCTTAAATTTGTTATCTGCAATGCAGAAGATTATGCCTGGTCTAAAGCAAAAATGACAGAATATCAGTTAGCGCAAAAATGTGAGATTCTATTCTCTCCGTCGATGGGTCAGCAAGACCCTACCGAGCTTGCCGAGTGGATTCTAGCAGATCAATTACCGGTGCGCTTTCAGGTACAATTACACAAGTTTCTTTGGGGCGATGTCGCTGGGAAGTGAGTTTAAACAGTGTCTTGAATAAGGAAGCAAAATGATCAAAATTTCCCCTGTCCTAATGGGTTTACTGCTCAGTGTTTCAGTTAATACTCTATATGCTGAACCAGCAACGCTTACTGGGAGTGCTTATTATCGTGAACGCATAGCGTTACCAGGCAACGCCGTATTTGAAGCGGTTCTGGAAGATGTTTCTTTGATGGATATTGCTGCGGTTGTTTTAGGCAGTGATAGCACTACTCCGGCGGGGCAACCGCCCTTTGCCTTTGCTATCAAATATGACAGTACTGAAATCAAGCCTGGCCACCGTTATAATGTACGTGCAAAAATCACCGTTGATGGAAAATTAAAATTTATCAGCGATACTATGCACCCAGTTCTGAAGGGTGAAAATCAGTCTGAACTCCTGGTGAAAATGGTGATGGTGAAAAGTATTCAAGGAAAATAAGCGGCATTAATACACGCTCTATTTTAAGCAGGGCAATAATCACCCTGAAGCGCATGATGTCTTTCATGGTAAAAAATAATATCTTCACGCGCACTTTTTTAGTGCTGTCCCGTCTTAAATTCGTAGCCTATTTTGACAATTTAGACTATCGTTCAGAAATAGCTAAACGGATTGAGCTTGAACGCAGTAAAATATCTATAAAATCTATTTTTAGATAGTGTATTATTTCCATTAAAACTATCTAAATCATACAATTATCTATTAAACAGACTAACACGTGAAAACTCAAGCCCCCGTTATCAATATAAAACCTTATGCAGATGATAAGGAATCTGCTGATGCTTCGACGCAAGTTGCTACCCCCCCCAAAACTGAAAAAAAACTTGAGGGTGAGCGTATCCAGAAGGTATTAGCGAGAGGAGGCGTTGGCTCACGCCGGGAAGTTGAAGGCTGGATAACAGAAGGGCTCATACTACTAAATGGTCAGGCGGCTAGTTTAGGGGACCGTTTAAAAGCAGGAGATGAATTATTTTTAAAGGGGCGGCCTTTAAAATGGCAAAAATTTGGCATACAAGCAACTCGTGTATTGATCTATCATAAACCGACGGGAGAAGTGGTTACCCGTAAAGACCCCGAAGACCGCCCGGTAGTATTCAAAAAATTACCTAAGTTACAAACAAGTCGCTGGATTGCCGTCGGACGACTCGATATTAACACGCAGGGCTTATTATTATTTACCAACAATGGTGAATTAGCTAATCGCCTAATGCATCCTTCATCGGAAATTGACCGGGAATATGCCGTACGTATTCTGGGTGAAGTGACTGATGCTCATCTTGCTCAATTAAAACAAGGTGTAAAGCTAGAAGATGGGTTGGCGAAGTTTGATGATATTCAATTTAATGGCGGTGAAGGGGCTAACCGCTGGTACCATGTGACGGTAAAAGAAGGGCGAAATCGTCTGGTTCGTCGTCTATGGGAAGCACTAGAATTTCAGGTTAGCCGTTTAATGCGCGTACGCTACGGTCCGATATTTTTGCCGGATGGTTTAAGCGTTAGGCAGACGCATGAATTAACGACAAGAGAGCTTAATGATCTATTAAGTTTTGTAGGCTTGCCGAGTGAGAAGCCAGGAAATGTAAGCAAACCAAGAGTACAGACACAGGCGAAGCCAAAATCTAGATTTGTCACTAAACAAGATGGCCGGGAATCTAGACGCCCCACTGAGCGAAATAGAGCCGATAAAAAACCGTCTTATGATAAAAACAAGCGGCCTCGGAGATAATCGCTTACTATACTTTGCGCGGTTACGGATGCGGTTGTATAGTGAGCTGATTTTTGTTGATAGCAAGGCGCTGAAACTGGCGCATAGCTAGCTACGTAACGGTTTAAGCAACGTAGCTATCGGCAAAAACTCAGCCGCTAGAAATCTGCATCCGTGACCGCGCGAAGTATAGTTATCATGCTCGACTGGGGGAAGTCGTGTTTTAAGCTGAGTAATGTGCACGAAACAAATTAGTCAACTTGGAAGCGGGATCTTTAGTCCCGCCATTTCCATGCGGGACTAAAGATCCCGTGTCCATTACTTGTTGTAAATTTTATTTCGTTCACGTCCCTTAGTTCTTTCTTAGACCAGATGATTAAGTATAACCGTGTCCAAAAAAGGCTTTCGTGCCCTTTATTCTAGAAAAATCAGTTGGGCGTGGAATCAATAGCTTGGGCTAGAAACCGTGAGTAACTGATTTTTCTAGGTTAAAGAGGGGAGAAAAAAAGCTTTAGCTTTTTCCGCAACAGCATAGCTGAAGCTATTGCACTCCACCCGATTTTTGAACACCAACGATGCTAAAAACACACCTTCTAGGGTGTAATAAAACCACGTTCTAAGAACATAGATATTTAATTAAGTAGGATTATAAAATGACCAAAATCACTCTGGGCGAAGAAAGCTATACCTGTCAGCTAAATGAGTCGGTGCTGGATACCCTGATTAGAGAAGACGTTGATATTTCGTATGCTTGCCAAAAAGGGACTTGCCATAGTTGCCTTATACGTAGTGTTGATCAAGCACCTCCTGAACTGGCACAAAAGGGCTTAAAAGATACGCAGAAACGGCAAAATTATTTTCTTGCCTGCCAATGTTTCCCCGAGCAGGATATGCAGCTTAAATTACCGGAACAATCTGAGATATTTAGCCAGGGAACAGTCGTGGTCAATGAAATGTTGAACCATAATACCTTGTTATTAAAAATCGAATGTCAGGATATACAAGAGTATTTTGCTGGGCAGTTTGTTAATTTACAGCGTGAAGATGGTTTAATTCGTAGCTATTCGATTGCTAACGTGCCGAAACAAGATGGTATTTTAGAGTTTCATATACGCCGTTTACCTGATGGTAAATTCAGCGAATGGTTGCATGATGAAATAAAAGTTGGCGATAACATTGCTGTTTCAGAGCCGCAGGGACACTGTTTTTATATTCCTGAACAGGCTGATCAGGGCTTATTATTAATAGGCACCGGAACAGGATTGGCTCCATTAGCTGGAATTTTGGAGGATGCGCTAAAGCAGGGACATACAGGGCCCGTTATGTTATTTCATGGCTCCCGTGAGGTCAAAGACCTGTACCGAATTGATGAGTTGCGGGAGTTTGCGCAAAAATATGATAACTTTTCCTATTTCCCTTGTGTCTCAAGTGAAACAGCTTCCGAAGGATTTATTGCAGGACGTGCTGATAAAGCAGCGGTAGCACATATGCAAGACTGGAAAGGTTGGAGAGTATTTTTATGTGGTCACCCTGATATGGTTAGTTCCATGAAAATGGAAGCTTTTATGCAAGGAGTATCGATGAAAGATATCTATACGGATGCATTTGTTTCAGCAGCTTAGGAGCGAGAATTCAATAATACCCGAGCCTGACTTGTTCCTACCTAGGTAGGAATGAGGTTTCTTTTGACTCCACAGTGCACTAGAAAAACAGTTGCGTAGCCTGCCATGCACCTGTTTTCCTTGCACGCCTGTGATGCCGAAATTCTACGTCATACTTGCGGATATTATTAAATCCTCGCTCCTTAGAAGTTGTTCAGATCCCCTTCTGTTTTTTTTATCAAGTGAGAGCCGTTGAGTCTCTATAAGTCACGGTAGTTCTACTGTTATCGAGTTTAATTTGATTGTGCTAGATACACGTCTGCTCTAGCGGCACTCTAAATAATATCCCCCGTTAATTTATAATCTAATATGCCAGCGCAACAACTGATCCAGCAAATTACCAAAAGTCTATCCAAAACGCTTAATAAAGACCGTCTAGCCATTAAGCGACAACTCGATCGTTTACGTAATGAATTAAGAAAAGGACAAGATGTTCAGGACAAACTGCTTAGCCTGGAGCTAAAGCTCAAGCAGTCTATAGAAAAGCGTCATGCACGTCTTGCCAGTTTTCCTGTACTGGAGTTTCCAGATTTACCCATTTCTGCAAAAAGAGATGAAATAGCTGAGCTGATAAAAAATAATCAAGTAGTCATTCTCTGTGGTGAAACCGGTTCCGGTAAAACCACCCAGTTGCCTAAAATATGTTTATCAATCGGGCGTGGTGCAGCTGGCTTAATTGGCCATACTCAGCCTCGACGTATTGCTGCACGTACAGTTGCAGACCGCATTGCAGAAGAAGTGAAGCAGCCACTCGGCCAGGCTGTGGGTTATAAAGTTCGCTTTCATGATAAAACCCGGGAAACCTCGCTTATTAAATTAATGACCGATGGTATTTTGCTGGCCGAATCGCAAAATGATCCTTATTTGAGTCAATATGACACCATCATCATTGATGAAGCGCATGAGCGTAGTTTAAATATAGATTTTCTGCTAGGTTATATGCGCTGGTTATTACCGCGCCGTCTTGATTTAAAACTTATTATTACTTCGGCAACCATTGACCCCGAACGCTTCTCCGAACATTTCTTCAATGCACCCATCATTAACGTCTCTGGGCGTACATTTCCTGTGGAAATGCGCTACCGGCCGATTGAGCAGGAAGAGGAAGAAGATGAAACCACTAAGGATGTACAGCAGGCTATTTTAGATGCTGTGGATGAATTACAGCATGACATTAGCGGTGATATCCTGATTTTTCTGAGTGGTGAACGTGATATACGTGAAACCAATGAATCTCTGACTAAGCATAATCATGGTCGCTACGAGATTCTGCCTCTGTATTCAAAACTCAGTGTTAACGAACAGGAACGGGTGTTTAAAACCAAAGCGGGTAAACGACGCATAGTATTAGCAACCAATGTCGCTGAAACATCCTTGACTGTACCCGGTATACGCAGTGTGATTGATGTAGGTCATGCGCGGATCAGTCGTTATAGTCATCGCAGTAAAATTCAGCGCCTGCCGATAGAGAAAATTTCTCAAGCTAGCGCTAATCAAAGAGCAGGGCGCTGTGGTCGTGTTGCTGAAGGGATTTGTATACGTTTATATTCGAAGGATGATTATTTAAGCCGACCTGAGTTTACCGAGCCCGAAATTAAGCGCACCAGCTTATCTTCGGTGATCCTGCAAATGGCATCGCTGAAATTAGGTGATATACGCGAATTTCCATTTGTAGAGCCACCCGAAGATAAAATGATTCGCGATGGTTTAACGTCCTTGCAGGAAATCAATGCACTGGATAAAGCTGGCAAACTTACAGCCGTTGGACAGAAATTAGCCAAACTCCCGGTTGATCCAAAACTAGCACGGATGTTAATTGCGGCCGAAGAAATGTCCTGTTTAAGTGAAGTGGCTATTATCGTTGCTGGACTCAGCATACAGGATCCACGTGAAAAGCCGGCCGATAAAATGCAACAGGCAGATACCAAACACGCTGAATTTGTCGCCGAAAACTCTGATTTTCTCAGCTTTATTAATATATGGAACAGCTTTGAAGAACGTAAAAAACACCTTTCTAATAATCAGTTACGCAAGTGGTGTAAGCAGAACTTTCTTTCTTATGTGCGCCTAAAAGAATGGCAGGATGTACATACGCAGATCTTGCAAGTGATCAAAGGTGAATTAAAACTTAAGCTGAATAGCTCCGAAGCCTCTTATGAAGCAATACATCAGGCCTTATTACCAGGTTTATTGTCGAATATTGGCTTTAAACATGAGCAGTATGAATACCTGGGCGCACGTAATTTAAAATTCTTTATCTTTCCGGGCTCTGGACAACACCGTTTGCGGCCGAAATGGATTATGGCAGCCGAGCAGGTCGAAACCAGTAAAGTGTATGGGCGTTGCGTAGCGAAAATTGAACCACAATGGATAGAGCGCTGTGCCGAGCACCTGGTCAAGAAAAATCACTTTGATCCGCACTGGGAGAAAAAAGCCGGGCGGGGCGCTATTTTTGAGCGCACTTTATTATTTGGAATTACGCTGCAAGCACGGCGTAAAATTCCCTATGAGCATGTGGACCCTAAAGCCGCGCGACAAATGTTTATTCGTCAGGCTTTAGTTGAGCATGACTATCAAACGAATGCGCCATTTTTCAAAGCAAATGAAAAATTACTGGAAGAAGTGGGTTATATACAACATAAGGGACGGCGTGTTGATTTAATCGAAGATGAAGAATGGTTATATGATTTTTATGATCAGAAAATCCCGGAAACTGTGGTTAACGGCATTACCTTTGATCAGTGGCGCAAAAAAGCCGAACATGAACAACCGCGATTATTATTCTTGTCTAAAGAAGACTTAACCCGTCAGGATGAAGGGCATATCAGTTCCTGGGAATATCCAGACGAAATCAGGATAGGCCGGTTAGTATTGCCTTTGCAATACCGCTTTGAAATTGGTCATGAAGAGGATGGGGTAACGGTGATTATTCCCGTGCATCAGCTAAATCAGTTAACCGAGCAAGCTTTTGAATGGTTAGTTCCTGGCTTGTTAAAAGATAAGTTAATTGCTCTGGTCAAAGGACTGCCAAAGAATCTGCGTAAATACTTTGTCCCGGTGCCTAGTATGGTAGAGCGCTGCCTGGAAGTTGAACCCGATGGCAAAGGCTCTTTATATGAATGGCTAACCATGCGTTTGCGTAAACTCACTGGTGAATCCATTCCTTTAACAGCCTGGAATACAGAGGTGATTACCGATCATTTACGCATGAATTTTCGTGTGGTCAATGAAGAGGGTAAACAACTGGATAACAGCAGAGATTTAAAAGCCTTGCAACGTAAATATAATGAAACCGCAGGGGATAGCTTTAACCAGATAGCAGAGGATGAATTAAATTATACGGGTTGTATTAAATGGGTGTTTGATGAGTTACCTGAGGTTTATCAATTTGAGCAGAACGGACAGGACTTTATTGGTTATCCCGCAATTATCGACGAGGGCGATGCTGTTGGTGTGCGTATTCTGGATACTCAGGATAAAGCAGTTTTACTGCATGAAATGGGCTTGCAGCGCTTATTTCAATTACAGTTAAAAAAAGATGCCAAATATATTTTAAAAAACCTGCCTTTCTCTCCTGAGTCTGAATTGGCCTATAATCGCCTGGAAAAACATCCAGATTTAAACAAAGACATACTCAGCCGCAACTATAAAGAAGATATGCTAAGTCTGATTATCAAGTCTGTTTTTGTGAAGGGTCATACCCTGCGTAATGAACAGCAATTTGAACAGTGCCTAAAAGCAAATAAGCCAGAACTGATTAACACGGCAAATAAAATTGGTGAGCATGTAATTAAGGCTTTATCGCTGTACACGCAAATTAAAAAACAAGTCGATCGATTGCCACAACAGGACAAATCTGTGATTGATGTGCAACAGCAATTAGCACGTTTGTTTTATCAGGGATTTTTAACCACGAGCGTTGATGAACATTTAAAGCATTATCCGCGTTATTTACAGGCGCTAGAAATAAGATTGCAAAACATGTTGCACCAGGCTGATAGGGACCAGCAAAAAATGCAGGAAATGGCAAAATTTCAGCAATGGTTCTGGCAAAGTATTGAAAAGCGGCAGAAAGATGAAATTGTCAATCCCGAACGTGAGCCATTTCGCTGGATGCTGGAAGAATTTAGAGTGTCATTATTCGCCCAGCAATTAAAGACTCCTATACCTATATCTGCTAAGCGATTAGAAAAAGCGTGGAACAGTCTGTAGAGAGAGCTTCAGAAGCTGTGAATGTATCAAGGTATGCATAAAAAGACAGGCGTCGTAGATTGGGAGGAGCTTAAGATCCAAAAAAATCAATAGCTTTAGTGGCTTCGATTATTGTTTTTTCTTTCCTCTACCCAATCTACAAAAATTCTTTTACAGTCTCTTTAGACGGCTCTTTCTGGTAAGAATTGCGCTTTGTGTTTATTCAGATGTAGAGGCAAGAAGGTCGCTATTTTCAGGCGCTTCAGTTAATATCAAATCATTAGCTAGCTGTTGATATTCAATGGCTTCATTAATAAAGTTACCCACACTTCTTCTATTACGTTTTTGCAGTGCTCTTTGTTCTAAAGACAACGCCTTATGCAATAATTTAACTGATTCAGGGTTAGGAATAATCGCACCACCTTCTAGAACTTCGATGGCATCCTCAGTCTCGGCTATGGCAAGTAATATTAACTCATTGCGCTGATGCCGTTTTAAAAACTTTGCCTGGTGCAGCAAGTCATTTGCACTACGAATATTCTCCATTGCATTAATAGTGCGTAAAAATAATGCAATGGCTGTTACCTGAGTTGGCTCCAAATGAATACAGCGCTCACATACAGAATCCGGGTCATCAGGGTCGGCAGGGTTTGCTCCCGGAGAAGCATGGAAGGCATTACTGTTATAGAAGGCCACGGCTTCTTCAATCGTATTGACCGAATTATTATGGAAGAATGGTGGCGTATCTGCCGCTTCAACCACAGTGGTCATATTAAATTCATGATTACCAAAGCAGTTATACTGTTCAGACCAGCCACAGTCACTGCGCTGATCTCTGCCAAATCCGCCATCCGTTGGTGTTTGCTTCCAGACTAATTTTAGCAGGTTATCCGGCATGTTCTCAACACCGGTATTGCGGTTGCCATTTTGCAAAGAGCTAGAGCTATTTGCCCCGGCATTAACATGGCAGCCTTTGCACTGACCAGTTCCAGGTTCTTTACTATGAAATAATTCGCGACCCCTTTGTACCAGTGGCGAAGAGAAGTACATATTGTCCAAGTCTAAATCTTCCGAGCGACCGAGGGATAGCATATACGCTTCTAGTGCATCTAACTCTTCATTAGTTGGTAAACGAAAATCTATGCCTGCTTCCCGGTTTAAAGTTTTGGGCATATGTTGCATGACTGCGCCAATGGTAAAGGTGCGTAATGAACCATCATCAGGAGCTCCATCGGCAGACCAGCCCAGGGCATGTATGACGTGCTTAGCTTCAAACTCATCTTCCGGGGTAATAGATGTTCCTAAGGCAAGTAGGTGAGGAACGCTACGGAGTACACCTGGCTTATCAAAGCCATCTATGTTCGTCAGTACCAGTCCGAACTGGCGTAATAGTTTGGGCTGTTCAAGATTGGCTAAATCGGGATTAGTTTCAGCAATAAACAGCGGGTCGTCATCTGCTAATTGAGCAATATACTTCGCATCAATTGTATGATTGTTATCCAGTCTGTGACAGGTGCTGCAAGTTCGTCCATTTCCCTCAAACGTTTCATTGATAAATATATCCCTGCCTTTAGCAATTTGCGCGCTTAAAGTATCGTCTAATGAATGTCTAGGGCTTTTAGCATAGGCCGCTTTGGGTAATAGTTGATCAAATATAGAGTCGGATTGGTCAGTTGCTTCATTGGGCAATAAGGCGCTTTCTAATTGCGCGGCAGTCCAGTACTGATCTCCATAAAAGATTTTTTGAAATAAGCTGGGTGAACCAGATAGCAAGATGTTTGATAGCGGATTTTGTAAGTCTGAACTCACAATGATACGACTGAGGTAGATGTCCTGCATCTCAGAGCGGTTTAATTGTGATTCTAGGCGGTAGGTATTATTTCCAGAGTCAATCAAGTGACCTAGACGCTGGGTGACTTGTATGTGTTTGTCAGCTTTCTGACTGCCGACTAACCAGATGTCATAGGAATTAGGTGCTAAATTTTTAATTGCAGCAGTTACAGTACCGCTATACATGTCTATAGTTATTTGGCTTTCCGAAATCCCATTTAAGCCCTTGTGTGCGCTGAGAGGAATGCTTAGAAACTGATCACCATTATGTTGCTGATAATTTTGTTTCCAATAGTTATAAACCTGGTTCAGGGCGGTTAAATTACCTTTGCCCAGCGGCTTGATTGTTGATGAATTTAGGCTGGTTTGCTGATTGAATAAGAGGCAGGCTGTTAATAAGAAAAAACTTAGGGAAATTGTTTTAATGGCTTTAATTTTTAGCATAAATAACGAATAATTCTCGCAGCTGAAATATTGCTTAAGGGATGTTACAGGAAAGCACAAACCGTACCATAAATGAAAATTAGTCTGGGCTTGTTTATCTAGGGATGAGAGAAATTAACCTTCAATACATTATATGAATAAGGTAAATGCCGTCACTTATAATCGTTATTTAACATAGATTAATAAATAGAAAGGCTATGGTTGCTAGAGTTTTGTCGTTATTTTTTTTTAATCTGCATCTATGCATTAATGCTGGCTATGGTATTTTTAGATAAAGGGTAACCGCAATGCAGATCTGTATAGGCAAGAAGTAATTGATAAATGTTCAGAATATTAAAATTTGCTTATTTAATTGTTAATGATTATAGATACTTGTCATCGCCTCAAGAGAATTGAACCTGGTTCGCTCAAATTTAAATTAGAAAATTCAGCGGCAAAGTTTAGATATTGTTTAATATGGGAAATTGGTGAAATCACAGTTTTATGACACTAGAACCAGTCAATATGAATCTAAAAATGTTTTATGGCATAATATATGCTTTAATTTACTGTTAGTTACTTTAGAGTAACCTTAAATTTGTTCTGATAGTTATTTTTAGCAAAAGGTTATGTAGCCCTTTATATAGTAAAACTGACTTATCATGAACTTTTGCATAACAAAATAGAGGTATTAAATAGAATGAATAAATTTGCAACGATTTTGGGCGCTGGTGCTTTTGCTTTATCAACAACTGCTATAGCAGATGTACAATTCGCAGACCCTGAAGAAGGCGGAATTGGTTACGAGTGGACTGTATCTCTAGGCCATCATGGCAGTGCTGAAATTATTGGTAGCACAGGTGGTAAAGGCTCATTTGAACCTGCTTTTGAAGCGCCAGATATTGGCTGGACTCACACGACTGACTGGGTAGCACTAGACCTAGAAGCTGAAGTTGTTCTAGAAATTAAAATCACGCGTCAGGAAGGCGTATACGAATTGAAAGTTGATAGAGAAACAGGTGCTAAATCATATGCTACTTCTGGTGCTATGTTGTATCCTGCAATGTCTATATACGAAGGTTGGGATAGCACAACTGAAAAAGAAAAAGGTAGCTTTAACCCGATTGGTAACTTCTGGTCAACCATTCAATTTAAAGCAGCAGAATTTTCAGCCTGGGGAGAAGACACTATTGTTTATCGTGCTAAATTACCAGCAGGTAAATACTCTGTAAATATTGGCGGCGTGAACGCAATGTACTGTTCTGAAACAGATGATTGTTATAAAGGTGTACACGGATATCGTGCAACTTTTACAGCGTCACATGTTCCTGCGATGTCGATGTAATTCGTACCTTATTGTATAAGCTATAAATTAAAGAGCTCCTCTTGTTAGTGGGGCTCTTTTTTTTCTGCCTTCTCTTAATCCTAGAAAAATCAGTTGCCCACGGTTTCTAGCACAAGCTTTCGATTCCACCGCACTTCCAAAAAATACCCGCTTAACCTATGGGTGAAGCTAAAATTTTTTGAAAGCACTGTGAAACCGATATCTTGTACTATAAATTCGCGCTCAACTGATTTTTCTAGGTTAATGGTCATGTTTTCTTCCTTAGGAATGTGCACGAAATAAAATCTACAACAAATATTGGACGTTTATTTATTTCCAGGTGCTTAAGGAGCGAGAATTCAATAATATCCGAGTCTGACTTGTCTTTTGACTCCACCGTCGCGCTAGAAAAACAGTTGCGTAGCCTGTTATGCGCCTGTTTTTCTAACACGACTGTGATGCCAAAACCCTGCGCCATACTTTCGGGTATTATTGAATTCTCGCTCCTAAGTTATTTCGTATACATTCCCTAATCTTTGAGTTTCCCATGAAAATCCAAAATAACACTTGCCTATTACTAGCGTGCTTATATTACTCAACTTCCGTCGTAATAGCTGAACCCGCAACACTGTCAGAAGAATTAAAATTACATGTTCCGGTCATTCAGTTTCAGGAGCAATACTTATGGGCAGACTTAGGCTATGTTGCTAATGCAACAGGTGAAATCAATTTTAAACTCAATGATTATGGTTTTTTAGCGGATACTCAAGTTCCTCCGCAACTTTATGACCTTGATTTAGTGACTGATGGCCCGGCACCGGCTATTGTAGATATTAAAGCCACGGAAGCACGATTAAGCTTTATATCATCAATACCCCTTGCTTGCTCGGTAGTTTATGGAAAGACGCTTGAGTTTGGCGCAGTGGCAATAGATGCGAATATGAATGGTGGCGCCATCATCGACCATAATCCTATCTTGATAAACCTGGAAGCAGAGACTCTTTATTTCTATCGGGTACAAGGAACGGATACCCAGGGGCGTCTGTACTGGGATGAAGTAAACAGTTTTACAACAGCTGCTCAGGGCCTTACCGATAATAACCTTCTTGCGCCTGCGAATGGCGCTATAGTGACAGCCGTCAGTAGTAATTTTGGCGGTGCGCAAAATAATCAAGCCTGGGGTGCGGATAGTGCTATTGATGGTTCTGCAAACTCGGCCTGGTCTTCCGCTGGCGATGGCGATAATGCCTATATAGAATTTACCCTGGCAGAAGCATCACAAATAGATACACTTGAAGTCTGGTCTCGCTTTATGCCAGATGGAACGGCTAAAATTCTCAGCTTTACCATTAGCCTTGATGAGGGTGAAGTGCTAGGACCATTTACTCTACCCGATACAAATCAAGCCTACGAATTCCAACTGGACAGGACTAGCTCAACGATACGTCTGGATGTAGTGACAAGTACCGGTGGCAATACCGGCCTGATAGAAATAGCGGCTTATGGCAAATAAGCGCAGTTGATGGGTTTCAGTTTGCGTCTATGCGTCTAACAGGTGCTGTAATCTACCCATCTACAGCAGCACTTTGTATAGTTCATAAGGCTGTATTAGCTATAACATAGGTTGCCCGCATAAAGTTCGCGGAATGCGGGAAATAATGCCCTGCAGATTCCTTCCGCAAGCTTCGTAACGGGCTTTTGTGAGAGCTAAGTGCCTGTGTAAAATTAATTTAACATTTCTGACAGGATGGGTAAAACGTAGCACCTGGTTTTTTAGGTGCGCAGTGAAATCCATCAATCCCACGTAGAATGATGGGTTCCTCTTCGAGCTCTTGCGAGTCGCAAAAAGACGCTCTACCCATCCTTCGTGAAAATTCAATCTAAAGTGTTAAAAATTTTAATCGAGTACTTATACTCCCGGCATGGTGCTTGGTTTCTTTCCCTGTTTAGAAAAAATCCGATGAGAAAATATAGCGTATTAATAACCCTGATAATAGCTTTTGTGAGCCCGTGCTGGGCAGATGCGACTTTTACGACAGAACAAAATCAGTTGCATATCCCTTACCTGCGCTTTCAAGAGCAATATTATCAGGCAAATTTAAGTTTTCTACCACCCGACAAACTCAAACTTGAAGAGATAGCCAGTCAACTGGAGTTAGTCCCCCCAGCAGAAATAGTTCCGGTCTATAGTGATTTAAGTTTGCATTTGTCTCGGATAGAGCTAGATGGTCAACAATACGCGGCTGATATGCACTACCTGGGAGAAAATATATTTCAGATACATAATTTATCGTCAAGTATTATTGCTTCCCGGGGACGAACTATTTTTAGATCGAAGCACTTTAGCGGATCGGGTATCTGCGCGCAGTGCCATAATGGTATTAAAGATGATCAGGGCAACGATGTGTCTATCGTTTCTGCATGGGAAACAAGCATGATGGCCAATGCTACCCGCGATCCTTTTTGGCAGGCCAAGATCAGGAGCGAATTAAATCGAACTCCGAACCAGCAAGATTTTATTAATGATACATGCACGCGTTGTCATGCACCTATGGCAAATGAACAGGCCAGAAAGCAGGGTGATAGTATTCAGCAGGTTTTTGGAGCAGGGTTTCTGAATAGGACTAATCCTTATCACAATCTGGCGATGAATGGCGTTAGTTGTAGCTTATGCCATCAAATATCACCCAACGAGCCCTTTGGCACTGAGGCCAGCTTTTCCGGGAACTTTGTGATAGATACTTACCCGACCAGCACCGAGCGCTTAATATACGGGCCTTTCGAAAATGTATTAACCAGCCCCATGCAAAATTTTGCTAATTTTACCCCTGTGTATAGTGAGCATATAAAGTCCTCAGAGCTATGCGCCAGCTGTCATGATTTAACCACCCCGTATACTGACGCACAAGGTAATATTTTAAGTAGTAGTACTGCAGATGAATTCCCCGAGCAAATGCCTTACAGCGAATGGTTGCATAGTGATTATGTCGCAACGGATAGTTGTCAGCAATGCCATATGCCGCGTGCTAACGGCGTGGTTATTGCCAGTCAACCTAATGGTTTAAAGACGCAAAGAGATGATTTTGCGCAGCACAGCTTTCTGGGCAGTAATCGCTTGATGCTATCTATATTGCAAGATTATCGAGAAGTGCTGGGTGTTGTACCTGAAGATTTTTCTACTAGTCTTTTAAATGCAGAACAATTGCTGAGTGAGGCTGCTTTATTAGAGGTAAATAATGTCTCGGTGGACAATGCGCAATTGAAATTCAATTTAAAGATTAATAGCCTCACTGGTCATAAACTGCCGTCTGGATATCCGTCACGGCGCGTGATTGTCCATGTACTAGTGCGGGATAAGCAAGGCAATATTGTGTTTGAAACGGGTAAAGTCAATGCTGATGGGAGTGTGGTTGAGCTGGACTCTGATCGAAATGCCGGCTTTTATGAGCCGCACTATGATGTGATTGAATCAGCTGAACAGGTTCAGGTTTATGAAGCAGTTATGCAGGACCATGAAGATAATATTACCTACACCTTACTACGTGCAAAAAGCTATATAAAAGACAATCGCTTATTACCCAAGGGGTTTGATAAGCAAACTGTGCCGAATAAAATTCAGGTACAGGGGTTGGCAGCAGAGGATAAAGATTTTATCGGCGGTAGTGATACTCTTCGCTTTGCCCTTAAGAATATGCCCGGTCAGGAATATTCAATTGAGGCGGAACTGATCTATCAAACATTAGGCTATGCATTTGCTCAGGATTTATTCAGCGACCAGGCTATTGAAGTGTCCCGGTTTAAACAAATGTTTAATGCGTCTTCTTTAAAATCAACAAGTATAAATAAAGTTAATTATATTACGTTGAGAAATTAGCAATAGATAAGGAACGCGCACGGAATAAGTTGAGCATCTGGCGCAGGATTTTTATTCGTATTCAAGACGTAGAAACAGGCGCATAGCCAGCTACGTAACAGTTTCTACAACGCAGAAGACGGATAAAAAAACAAGCCAGTTGCTTAAGTTATTTCGTGCGCGTTCCTAAGCATGGAAAATAGTCAGGCACCTAGAAACACACATCATCCATCGTGCTGGTCTTTTTGTTCGTCATTAGCACTCTAGCAATAGTTACGTAGCAGCTATGCGCCTACTTCTACAGCACTAATGACAAACAAAAATCCTGCCCAAATATGGGACGCTTATTTATTTCCAGGTGCCTAAGTGCCTATTGGGTTCGGCACTTAAATATGTTTTATTGCTTAGGTGGGAAATTAGACAGAATTTTAGTGACATATTTTTCTACTAACTTGTCGCTTTTTTCTCTATCGGAGCCTTTGGGTAAGCGTCCATCGGCGGCACCACGCCAGATTAGCTGGTCTGTTGCCGGGTTAATGATATCGATAATCAGCGTGCCTTGTTTGTAGTGCGTAACCTGAGTATCGGAACCTGTGCTATAACCCACGCCTACAGCCCGTCCGTAGTACCCATAGCCGGCTCTATAGCTATACCCGGGATACATGCCATTGTAGTTA
Source organism: Methyloprofundus sp. (assembly GCF_965251085.1). Classification (NCBI taxonomy): domain Bacteria; kingdom Pseudomonadati; phylum Pseudomonadota; class Gammaproteobacteria; order Methylococcales; family Methylococcaceae; genus Methyloprofundus; species Methyloprofundus sp. The sequence goes on from NZ_OZ252594.1 coordinate 1,145,302, forward strand.
TTATAAGTGCGTACATCGACTCTATCTTCTATTACGACACTGTAGTTAACCAGGAAGTCAACCGGTCCTTCGGATTTTTTTGCATAATGCTTTGCACCGAGTTGCTGATCTACTATCGAGCGGATTCTTTTATCCATAATATGGTCTAAATATTTTAAACTGGCAGTGTTGTGTTCATTGTCTACGTGCCAGCGATAGGTTTTAAATTTAGAAAAATCTATGCTTTTATCGTAATCGGTACTTAGCGAAAGCGATGAGCAGCCGGTTAAAAGAAAGGCTAAAAATAGAGCTAAAAGAGAATGCTTCATATATGTTCCTTATACTTTGCAATGGACAGGGAATTACAGTTATTAAAAGACCTTTAAATCAGTGTCTTGCAATATGCTAATATATTTTTGATTTAGAGGCTTAAGCTTAAGCTATTTAGATGTTAAAATTGCTAATGCTTTTTGGACATGTTCAGCTGTTTCGATACCTAAATCTGTTAAATAGCCACCATCATCCTGGCTAACTAAGTTTTTTTCATGCAGTCGCTTTATCGCTGCAACTGTTTCTGGTGCTGCTGTGTTGTGAACTTTAATACCTTCGAGTGTCGATGTTAACTTGTAACGTGCTAAAATAGTCAGTTCTTCAACAAGTTCGGATGAAATGGGCATAGTATAATTCCTTATTTTTAAAATGTAGTCGTGATTACTTTGTGTTATTTTATACCACTAAGAGGCAGGCAAAATACAGTAATATCTCAGAATAGAGATAATAGCCACAATATAGAGAAATGAAATGATGAAAATTCTTATGAGAGTCGCAATGTTTATTGTGATTGGAACCACCTTAGTTACCATTATGGGCAGAATGCAGCCCGGGAATGAAAGTAACTATACCGTAATGTATTCCGATTTTATTGAAAACATACGCAATGGTTCTGTGTCTGAAGTTACAATTAGTGGGGAAAAAGTAAAAGGTAAGCTGCGTAACGGAGAGCGATTTATTACCTATAACCCGGGTGATGATCATCTGATAGATGATCTAATTGAGTATGGGGTTAGAATAAAAGTAGTCACGCCTGAAAAACAATCCATGCTGACTCAAATTTTTATTTCCTGGGCACCGATGTTGTTATTGATAGCGGTGTGGGTATATTTTTTCCGCAAACAACAAGGCGGTGGTGCCGGTGGTGGCGGTGGTCAGATGGGCATGGGCAAGAGCCGGGCAAAGTTATTAGAAGAAGATGAGATTACAGTAGGCTTTGCCGATGTTGCCGGAGTAGAAGAGGCAAAAGAAGATGTGATGGAAATGGTGGATTTCCTTAAGGATCCATCAAAATACGAATATGTGGGCGGTAAAATTCCCCATGGTGTACTAATGGTTGGACCACCAGGAACCGGTAAAACATTATTGGCTCGTGCGATAGCTGGTGAGGCGGGCGTGCCATTTTTCTCAATTTCAGGTTCTGATTTTGTGGAAATGTTCGTCGGGGTAGGGGCTTCGCGTGTGCGTGATATGTTTGAACAAGCTAAAAAACGCGCACCTTGTATTATTTTTATCGATGAGATTGATGCAGTAGGTCGTCAGCGTGGTGGTTCTGGACCAGGCGGGGGCGGTAATGATGAGCGCGAGCAAACACTTAATCAGTTACTGGTAGAGATGGATGGTTTTAGTGGTAATGAAGGTATTATCGTTATTGCCGCGACCAACCGCTCTGATGTATTAGATAAAGCATTATTAAGACCGGGACGTTTTGATAGAGAAGTGCATGTAGGCTTGCCGGATATAAAAGGCCGTGAGCAAATCTTGAAGGTGCATGGTAAAAATATACCTCTGGATAAAGATGTCAATATTAAGGATTTAGCGCGTGGTACACCGGGTTTTTCAGGAGCTGAATTGGCTAACCTAATGAATGAAGGAGCGTTGCTAGCGGCACGAAATAATAAGCGTGTGGTGAATATGAATGACTTAGACCGGGCGCGTGATAAATTACTGATGGGCGCAGAAAAACGATCTATGGTTATGCGTAAAGAAGATTTATTAATGACTGCCTACCATGAGGCGGGTCATGCCATCGTCGGACAGAATGTACCTGAACATGATCCTGTGTATAAGGTGAGTATTATGCCGCGTGGCGGTGCTTTAGGTATTACCATGTTTTTACCTGAGCGGGATCAATACAGTGCGAGTAAAGATAAGCTGGAAAGTCAGATATCAGGACTGTTCGGTGGGCGTGTTGCCGAGGCCATTATTTACGGAAAAAATAAAGTAACGACAGGTGCATCAAATGATATAGAACGTGCTACCCAGTTAGCGCGTAATATGGTAACCAAATGGGGCTTGTCGGACAAACTGGGGCCTATGGACTATGGAGACAGTGAGGGCTATATGGGCTCGCAAAGTAAGCCTATGTCTGAACAAATGGCAAAAATAATCGATGATGAAGTACGTGTCGTTATCGATAAAAATTATCAGCGAGCCGAAGATATTTTAAATAACAATCTTAATATCTTACATAATATGGCGCATGCATTGATGGATTGGGAAACGATCGATAAATACCAGATTGCAAAATTATTAAAGGGTGAAAAAATAGACCCTCCAGTTGATGAGCCGGACGAAGATGAGCCGACAGCGCCTTTAGCTACTGAGAATGAGCCTGAAGCTGATATTGTTGCGGAGAATGATGATGCACAATTAGGTGGGAGTTCTGGCGTACATGGACATCAGGAAATGTAGGGATGTAAGGCACCTGTAAATAAATAAGCGTCCAATATTTGGGCTGGATTTTTGTTTGTCATTAGTGCTGTAGAAGTAGGCACATAGCTGGCTACGTAACTATTTCTACAGTGCTAATGACGGGCAAAAAGACCAGCAAAGTTGGATGGTTATTTGTTTCCAGGTGCCTAAGCTAAGGTATTTTGCCTTATGCTTGCAACCAAGAAGTGTGAAAAGCGGGCTTTTTGTCCGCTTTTTTTTGCTTAGTACATTTACAGTAACAGGGCTAATAGGCAATGAATAGTATTAAACTTGAATCATCCTGGAAAGACGTATTGCAAGACGAATTCACTAAGGATTATATGCAGGCCTTAGGTGAATTTTTACGGCAAGAAAAACGTCAGGGTAAAACGGTTTACCCACATGCAAATGAGTTTTTCGCTGCTTTGAATTTAACTCCTTTTGCAAATGTTAAAGTCGTAATACTAGGACAGGATCCCTATCATGGGCCTGGGCAAGCACATGGGCTTTGCTTTTCTGTTGCCCCCGAGGTTACGCCTCCGCCATCACTACTGAATATATATAAAGAATTGAGCACTGATCTTACTGTTCCTCTTCCTGAGCATGGCTGTTTAGTGAGTTGGGCGATGCAAGGTGTGTTGTTATTAAATAGCGTGCTGAGTGTGGAAAAAAACCAGGCAGCAGCGCATCAGGGGCAGGGCTGGGAACGTTTCACCGATACTGTGATTGCCAAGCTTAATGAACAGGCAGAGCATGTGGTGTTTATGCTTTGGGGCAGTTATGCGCAGAAAAAAGGGAGTTTTATAGATACTAGCAAACATCTGGTAATAAAAGCGCCACACCCGTCGCCCCTATCAGCATATCGTGGGTTTTTTGCTCAGAAACCATTTTCCCGTGCTATTGAGTATTTGCTGAATAATGGAATAACACCTATTGAGTGGCAATTGCCTGCTAATAGTGTTGCAATCGCGCAATTTAAGCAGGCTCAGGAAATTAATCTAGCAACTGGACTATAGAGCATTATTTCTTAGAGTTGAATCTAGAAGGCTTAACAGCTTGGTTTTTGACGAATAATTGCAGCAATAAAAAATCAAGTTAAATAACACCTAAATCCTGCAAGCCCATATTTTGACTCTCATTAACCTGTCTAGCTAAGTGGTTATTAGGTTTTTACTGCCGCTTTGCCAGCCCTCTTTGTCCAACCGATCAAAATATCCAGATTTAAATCATAAATAGAGGAAATTTTTTGTATCGTATGGATATCCCCCGAGCCCAAGGCAATAAACACCCTGCCAACGTGCCATGACCTTTTAATCAAAGTGACTTAACTTCGGTTAATGTTAAGCGAGTAACCCCACCTTAACCCAATCATCCCATTCCTGTGGATAGAGCGGATCTGCAGGTGTTCTGACTCTCAGCTGATTATTGCCTGTGAGTAATTTTCCAGCCACCCGAATCAGATAAGTACGAAGTGTATCCGGCTCCCATTGGCACAACGTTTTGTTGCCACTCAATTGAGCCATCCAGCGCACGGTATTGTAGGCAAGAACGGCGCAATGAAATAATGCGGCATTAGCCAGAAATTGATTCGTTCTGATTTTACCTAAACCCATTTGTGATTTTGCTTCTTCAATCCATGTTTCGCACGTCGCTCGTTCACCATACTTCTTATGTGTTTGCCAAGGCGATAGAGGTTCAGTTGTTACATAACAAAAATAGTCATATTCTGCCGTATCCCAAAGCTCGGACTGAGGTCCTGTCACTTGTTTAGGTTGCTTTATCCTGACCGCGACAAACTGACGAGAGCGAGACCAGCCACCACAACGATATTGAAACTCGCTCTGCTCCCAACCGGGTCGGCCTTGTATGGCTGTCCAGGCCTGTTTGGCCAGCAATGCGTTCAAATTCTTAAGTTTAACCTTTATTAGATACCCATGCCCTCTGGTATCGAGAAATTCAAGCAAATCACCGACAAAATAACCACTGTCACCGCGAAAAATAATGCGCATCCGATTGGGCAAGTGTGCAAGTAACTGTTTGGTAAATTCTACAACACCATTGCTTGTAAAGGCATTGCCTGTCCGGAACCAGGCTTGTAAAATTTCTTTTGTTTCCGCTAGAAAAGCGAGTTGTGGATGGTATGAACGGGCACCTTTCTTTTTGGGGTTGAAGCCTTTGGCACTTCCTTCTTGTCGACCACAAACGGTGTCCACAGTTGAATCGACATCGACCCACTGGACGGATTGTATGCCAGTTTTCGATTTTCCGGAACGAAGCAATCGCCGCCAGTGTTGACCACGCAAAGTATGCGTGAGCGTTTCAAACTGGCTTATCTGCCTATCACTTACTTCTTTAAAGATCCGTAAAATTGTGGTTTCAACAGGAATCTTTATCCAGCCAGCTACTTTGCGCAGTACGCTATCTGCCCATACGGTCGTCACCTTTGCCATTGATGTTGCTCCCCCCATCATGCCAACCAACGTCAATAGAACCACATCAGATAAGTGATGGTCTGCATTTTCACCCCGCCGATGTGGAACGCTTTGTTTTACGGTTTTTTCAAAACCTATCCTGTCTAAATATTTCACGACGGGAATCAGTCCCGCCTGGCTTGTCAATCCATGTGCTGTAGATGTCATTTTTACCGTTCGGGTACGGTTTCTTACGTGAGATGAGGATTTTGATACTTTAGAGGGCTTCATTAAAACAATGAGATAGTGAAATCAGGAAAATGATATTATATCATTGTTTAATAAGGAGTTTTGTGGATTATTATGTATAATGCTTGCAGGATTTAGGTAACATTGTTTATTTACTTAACGACATTTGTCAGCTTTATATGTGTTCTAGTCTATACTTTAGCGAAATATATGGTAACTATGCTGTATTAACCTTTAAGGATTTGGTAATATAGATCTAGGTTAAATATAAATAGGAGACAAAAAAATGAACTTAAAAAAATTAACAGCTGCTTCATTTTTGTTAACAGGGATAGCAATGTCTCCGTTTGCATTAGCACAGCAATCTTTCGATGGCCATAATATAAATTTGAAATTTGAAATTTGGAATTCAGGAGATATTACTTCAGTGAAGGGAGTAACAAATGAGGTGATGATTTTTGCAAGTGATGCTACTGACCCGGATGAACAGAATTTTTATGTATTCACTGAGGGTGTAAGTACGTTTGACTGGGATATTGACTTTAATCAGAATATGATTAAATTAACTTATACATCTATTGAGGCTCAGGATTTTGATAATCAATATATGTATGAATATTCAACAGGCTTTCATTTCGAAGATACCGATGATAGTTTACCTGATATAGTAAATGTACAAGTTGATACCCATTTTGCACCTTTTGGGCTAGATCCAGAATTAATAATGTTTGATAAAAATAATATTTATGTCAATTTAGATGGTTCGATGTGTCATATTGCAGGGATGGGAAGCATGCCAAACTGCGCTAACCCCGACAGTCCTACTGGTTATGATAATGAAATTAAGTTAATTGTTGAATTTGCCGCTGGTGATGCTGGAGAAGCTGTGGATACGGAAACAATTGATAAATTATATGACTGGGCTGAGGCTAAGTATCCAGAATTTTTCCCTACACATCAAGACTCAATGGATGTAATGGGGTACTATGCGCGTTTTTACTCGGTTAGTAATGTTTATATGGGTGCACAAAATGGTCATTTGTATGTATACGGCCCCCAATTTGGTGGTTTGATTGATGCGGGTGCGCTTAGCCATTGGGTAGAGCAAATGGAAATGGATGATACAGATGGCTGCGCGGAAGGTCAGCATATGATGCCAGATGGTATGTGTATGAATAACACGGCTATGTAAGCTTCACAGATATACCTTGATCCATAAAAAACGCCACTTCATTTTGAAGTGGCGTTTTTTTTTGCGTGTGAAGTGTCTGATCAAATAAGTACCTGAACCCAGACAAACATCAGTTATACTTCGCGCGGTCACGGATGCGGGATATAGTGAGCTGATTTTTGTCGATAGTAAAGCCTGTCCCGTACTTGATACGGGGTACTGAAATTGGCGCATAGCTAGCTAAGTAACGGTTTCAGCAATGTAGCTATTAGCAAAACTCAGCGGCTAGAAATTCGCACCCGTGACCTCGCGGAAGTATACTTAGAGACATTTATTGCACAAGCTTAGCCCGTGTGGAGCATGTGGAAAGTGGGTGCACGGCTATCCCTGTATTACGCAAGCTTCATACAGGCTACATTCTGATAATTTTAAAACAGAAAGGGTGAGGCTAAATTGACTTTCAGTCGCCAAGCTTTCAACCCCAACCATCTTTCGGCGGGTGATTGTTTAGTAATCATTCCAACACGCTGCAGTATAAGAGAAATACGTGTAATAGGGCGTGTCATTAGCAGAGCATTAGTTCATGCTCAGGCGAAGCCGCTTATCAGATAAAACTAGCCGGATAATCAAAGTCAACCGTTATTCTTCCCCAGTAAGCTCTTCCCGGTTCGATGAGTTTCTTTAATGCTGGGCCAGCGGCACTTGCTGCGCTACGATTTAAATGTTCGGTATAGGTTTTGTCGAATATGTTATCGATACCAAACTGAAATTTAACTAAAGGGTGTGGTGTATAACCTAGTTGTAATGAGGCAGTAACAAAACCAGCGGTAGGGGTTGTATCCAATGCTACAGTATTACCAAAGCCTGTATGAATACGATCTTGCCTAGCGACTAGGCGCGTATTGACTGAGCCATAAAACACACCATCATCGTACTGTATACCAATATTTCCTTCCAGTGGAGGTGTTTGTGCCAGGGGTGTATTTTGCGTTAGGTTCTGTGCATAGGTATAGGATAAATTACCTGTCAAACTCACTTCATCGGTCACATAATAGGCCGTAAGAAGTTCTGTTCCTGTGCGCTGTGCATCAATATTTAAGGCGCTGGCTCCGCCTTTTACCAGAATGAAATCAGATATATAGCTGTAATATGCTGAAAGCTCAACTGTGAACTCTTCAGCTTGATAAGAAATAATAGCATCTATTTCGTTATTTTTTTCAGGGTTGAGCGCAAATGCATCCATACTGTAAACTTCCCAATAATCTGCAGCCCTTTCAGCATGTCCATAGCCAGCAGACATAGCTAGAGGCAGATTTTCCGCCGCATACTCCGAGCGCAAGAAGCCGGCAAATAAAGTTTGTCTGCGATGCTGGTTTGAGCCAGATAAGACTATGTTGCTGATTTCACCTGCGGCATGCATTGTACCGGTATCTGTACCTAAGGTATCTACTCTGAAGCCTGAAACCCAGCGTAGAGATTCTGTCATTTGATAATTTAATTCCGAAAACGCGGCAAAATTATCAAAAGCTACCAGCTGATTAAGCGGTTTCTGTGAGATGTCTGGTGCAGGGTCCGCAGGAATTCCAGGGATACCACCAGCATAGCCACCAGCCCCCCGGCCTTCATAATTATCATTTTTATAATCAACGCCACTTGTTAATTGCAGTTCTGGATTAATATCAATAACAAACTCAGCTTTTGCATAATTGCGTACCCAGAATTGAGACATTACATTATACCCATGTCCAAAATCAGGGTCCCTATAGCTAAAGTTATCCATTTCATGATCGACATCAGTATAGTTATAGCGTAGGTCGACACTTGCTAGCCAGGAGTTAATATTATTTTTTTGAAGATGTAAATCGTAATTTTGACGGTCTAATTTAGTGACATCCATATGGATGGTCGCGTTACCAATGACACCTTTGCCGGTTAAACCAGAAAATTCAATTAAAGTGTCATCATCGGGTGTGAATCCAATAGAGCCACGGTCATTAGAGGTGTCGTAGAAAGTTTGATCCACGACATTTCCATCACCATCCACATAATCGTCGCCACTGGTGTTATTATGCGTATAAGTTAAAAAGCCATATTCAGTTCCCACCGAACTGTCGATGGAGACAGCTTCCTGGTTAAAGCTACCGTATAAAAAACTGCCATAGGCCTTTGCGCCTATTTCTTCATAGCTAGGTGTATCACGTTCAAAATCAACCGCGCCTGAAATATTATTACCATTAGTAACTGATTGTGGGCCTTTTAGTAAAATAAGAGAATCAAAGGAACCCGGGCTGATATAGGCTGTTGCAGGGTCCATACGATGATTACACACGCCGCCAAAAGGCACGCCATCAATAGAAATGTTTAGCCGTGTGCCACCTAGTCCCCTAAGCATAGGGTCACTGGCAGTTCCACCTTGGCGAGTTACTGAGATCCCAGGGGTTTGTTTTAAGATATCTGCACCATCAGTAGCAATACCTAGGTTTTTCTTTATCAGTTTGATAGATTCAAAGGCTTGACCTGGTTGGTCTGAGGAAATGACCATTGCTTCCAAAGTAACAGCAGAAGGATCTTGTGATACGTCAGTAGGTAAAGAATCAAAGGCTTGATCTGGCGAGTTATTTGGCTCTTGTGAATCTGTTGTTTGAGCATGCTCTTCTGTATTATCGGCATGGCTTATAGAGATTAGGCCGCTGGCAAGAAAGATAGTCAGGGCTTTGCAGAAATTACTAGGCATCATATCCATTGAATGTGATAAATTAAAATCCTTTCGAACAAGTATTATCTTAAAAATTAGCTTATTAGGCTAGTCTTATTTAATAAATAGTGTAAATAACGAATCAGGAGAGTATTGAATGAGAATTATTGTAAAATTGTAAGCAATTTTTTTGATTGCACGCCCTGCTTTCCTGTTTTATTCATTATTAATCAGTGTTAAACCCGGAGGTAAAGCTTCACCAAAGACTTGTTTCTCTTCACTAGCATCCAGCTCTCTAACCGATTCAATCATTTCCAGCCATGTGATAGGTGCTTTGCTGGTTTTCAATTGAGCAATAACTCTTGCACGCAACTCATCATCTATATCTCGCGCTCTATCGCCACTCATACGTGTTATTAAGGTAGCTGCGAAGCCTGCTTGCGGCGTTTTTTTCCAGTCTATTTTTAGTATTTGTTCTAGCCAGATCGATGCTATGTAGGCGGGAACAACAAAGTGCGTACTGGCATGAAAAGGCACGCGCGCGCCGATACGACCAACAGCCCACCAGGTTTGTGCGGGCTCGCTAGCTTTTTGTAAGCGTTTTAACAACCATTCGCCTAATTGTATTTTTTGTTCTACAGGTAAACGTTCGAGTACGGCTGCCAGACGTACCATATCATCATAACCGCGTTGTTTACTTTGCTTGACTGTATTTCCCTGACGTGCAGAGGCGGGGTTCAGGTATTTAGCCAGGTCTTTGAAAATAAGCTCCTGCGCTTCGGTATCCAGGCCGCCTGAAATGCGTCGCCACAAAGTCCACCACTCACTCCAGTTCTGGGTTTCATTTACAAACTGAATATTATTGTTATAGCTTTTCCACAGTTGTTCAACGCGCCAGCTATCCAGCTGGTAACCAAAGCCTGGGCGTAAACAATAGCCCATTAGGTTGAGCCAGACTCGTTCATGATTTGCAGAGCGGCGATGATTTTTACGTACCTCCAGTAATACGGCAAATAATTCACGCAGTAAATGGCTAGACCATTCGCTACGCAAGCCTAAACTTTTTTCAAGGTCTGCGCGTAAACTTTTTACTGCTTTGGGGTTAATATTTTTTGATTTAGAACCAAAAATATCTACAATTAATGTCACAGCACTTGTAAAGCCAGCTGGTAATTCTTTGCTAAATAATACGGCTTTGCTTTTTCTGATTTGAAATTGCACGTCCCAGCGCTGTTGGATATTTTCAATGGCCACACACTGGATTTGCAGGGTGCCCACTTCGGATAGGGTAACTGATAATTCTACGTTCACTGCAGTTGTCGCACTGTCAGTTTGCTGATCGAAGGCTACGGCAAGTGGAGGTAGGGGATGAAAGTCTTCATTTAAAGGAACTATATCGCCTGCTTGATATTCTTTGCCACCTGTAAGAGAAACTAAATGAAAGCTGACAGGCTGTCCCAGACGTAGCAAGAATTGACGGTCTTTTAAAATGATTTCATTGCCTTCTTCACTGCCACGGGGCAGGATACAAACGCCTTGCTGGTCACTTTCAGTACCGACAAGCAGAAAGTAACTGCGCGAAGCACCCCCGCCAATTTTAATCTTTTTATGTTCTCGAGCGATACCATAACTCACTGCTCCGTAAGCGACAGAAAGTTCTGGGTGTTGATTTTCTAGTAAAGTAGGTTCGGCATCACGCCATGAACTAATGAGCTCGATCGTACGTTGAGTGATGGGTTGGCTACGAAATACTCCACCATTAAGGAGTAGTGCATCTGGTACGGTACTATCAGTGCCGAGGGCATTCTTTGCTGCCTGCTGATGGGTTTTTAAAAAGCCGGCTATATGTTTACTAATTGCGGGTTCTGCAGCATAGGGCAGACCAAATTCGATGACACCACTACGTTTTTTATCCGGTAGGTCTGTTAATTTAGAGAGTGGGAAAAAACCATCTAAAGCGATTTCATGCACTTCATCACGTGTTAAATTTACCGAACGAGTGCCACCGATTAGTTTAGCGCCTCCGCCCAGTAAGGTGACATTAGCCTGTTCGGGAGCATTGTCGGCTAATAAACGCTCTTTAGCGATCCTGCATTGTTCCAGCAAATGCGATAAGTCAGCGGCCGATAATTTTTTATTATCAGTACTTAATCTTGACTCTGCTAAATGTGCCAGCGCCAGATCAATATTGTCACCCCCGAGCATTAGGTGATCACCCACAGCTATACGTGATAATTGGGGTTCATCTAAACTATGATCTATTTTAATTAATGTTAAATCGGTGGTTCCGCCACCTACATCACAGACTAATAGCAATTTAATATTATTCAGAGTCTTTTGAAGATTATCACTATGGCGGCGTAACCAGTCATAACAAACAGCTTGTGGTTCTTCTAGTAGTCGAATATGGTTCAGGCCTGCTATTTTTGCTGCTTCCAGAGTTAATGAACGTGCGGCTTCATCGAATGAGGCGGGTACAGTGATGACTAAATTCTGTTGTTCAAATAGAGCGTCAGCAAACTGATGATTCCAGACTTGTTTTACATGTTTTAAGTAACTGGCACTGGCATCAAGGGGAGAGACTTTTAGCACGTCTTCTGTACTGCCCCAGGGTAAAATTGCGGCAGTATGGTCTATAGATGGGTGGGAAAGCCAGCTTTTAGCGCTGCTGACAAAACGGCCCTGTGATTTTGAGCTTAAGGCGCGAGCAGCAGTACCAATAATTGCTTTATCACCCGAAGGTGAGTAAGCCATATCGGCATCGGATAACTCTCCTTCTGCTGGATGATAACGGACCGAAGGTAATAAATCTCGTATAGAGACTTCTCCAGGTGCGACCAGCTGCTGGATGGCAAAAATCTGGATAACTGCATTTTTTTGGCCGGTTTTGGCGTAAGCAACAACGGTGTGTGTTGTGCCTAAGTCTATGCCGATATGATATTGAGCTAATTTGTTGTTCACAAGTGTAATTTCCCGCTCCTGTGCTATGCATAGGATGCGTTGACGATAGGAAACGCATCATTCATGTATGATGCGTTTCGTGCCTCAACTCATCCTATATAGTCACGTCTTTTTGTCACTCTTCGCCAGAGCGCACATCAAATTCAATTTTCCAGCGATTGTCATCTTGATTGGATATTGCCTGTAATGCTAAGGTTCCAATTTCAGTGACAGCGACAGAAAGATGTACGGGAATGACTTCACCGGCTTTACGGTTTTCTTCGGGTAAGGTAATTTCTATTTCATCTAACTCTTCTAGTTCATCATCTGACCAGTAATCCAGACGGGTGCCGACAAGGTCTTCTCGGCGTGTTTTAGAGCCAAAAAAACGGAAGCGCACGGGTTCACCCACAATCACGCCAAATTCGTCATTCGGTAACTCGACTTCAGTACCTTCTTCCATACCAAACGGGGCAATACAAAGGGCTTGAATCTCTGGAGACATACCGGGAACTGCAGGCATGGCACTTTCGACTCCTACGTAATAGGAAGCCGCAGTCCCGCCTTTAATACGTACGCCTTTACCTTTGCGCACATAGCCATAATAAGACGCACCGCGTGCTACCGCTAAATCTAGATCTAGCCCTGTCAAAACCCTCGCATCTTCGGCCTGTTCAGCACGTAACCAGGAATTAATAACATCCATTAAACGGTCGGCAAAGCGAGTTGCTTTTAAGACACCGCCATTAAATAACACGGCACTTGGGTGTATAAATGTTGCATTCCCCGGCAGGCTAATATCACTTAGGTCATCAATTGCGTTTAACTGGCGTGTTAAAAAGCTAGCTAAATGACGTGTAATACCCGCATCCTGAGCATATGGTAAACCGGCTGTACGTAGGCCAGTCCGCGCACGACTAACAGGCTGTTCACTACTAGCCACTTCAGGCAAAAAGCCTTGTAGCAATACTGTATTGATTTCATCCCGATTAAGCTCGGTACGTAGTGTACCGCCAATTAAAGATGAGCCACGATTTGGCACTACGATAGGTATATTATCCGCTTCGTCATTACTAAGAATAGTTTCTTTCGCAGCTCGGCAAGCATGAGTTAAAGCTTGTATTTGCCAACTTTCTAGGCGCTTTCCGCCTTCTTTTTCCAGCTTGGCTTTAAGCGTGTAGGCCAAAGCCAGATCCATATTATCACCACCCAGCAATATATGATCACCGACGGCAATACGCGTTAGGCCTAGCGTACCTCCTTCTTCGGTTACAGCAATCAATGATAAATCGGTAGTACCACCACCGACATCAACCACCAGAATAATATCACCTACATTGGCATGATTACGCCAGTCGCCTTCACTTTTCTCGATCCAGCTATACAGTGCTGCCTGGGGTTCTTCTAGTAAAATAGCATTTTGCAATCCGGCTTTTTTTGCCGCTTCCGCAGTTAATTCTCGTGCAGCTGGATCAAAAGAAGCTGGCACTGTCAGGGTGATTTCCTGGTCTTGTATTGGTGCCTCAGGATGTTGTTTATTCCATGCTGCACAAAGGTGTTCTAAGTATGCAGAGCTGGCTTGAAAAGGCGAAACACGTTCAACATCTTCGGGGGATTCATTAGGTAGAATAGCCGATTTGCAATCCACACCAGCATGACAAAGCCAGCTCTTTGCACTAGAAACCAAGCGAATAGGAGTTTTAGTCCCTAAGTTACGCGCGATTTCACCAACCAGGTAATCAGGTTTAGCCGTCCAGGGCAGGGCGGTTTCACCTTCATTAATTTCAGCTTCATGTGCCTGATATAAAAAAGAAGGTAATTGATCTTTTTCTTCGATTACGCCAGGCGCAGTGAGTTGAGGTATTTGTAGCACCTGTTGAAATATTTCATCAGCATCAGGGTCTGATATATCAGCATAGGAAAGTACGCAATGTGTTGTACCTAAATCGATACCGATGGAGTAATGTGCACCCTTTTCGGCTTGCGCTTCCGTCTGCTTATCATCAGATTCATTGTTATCGTGTTGGTTCTGGTTGTCGAATTCGCTCATAGTTCGACCTCCGCCGCAGCGATAATATTAGCATTATGACCTTCTGTAAGCTTAGGTAATTTAACCTCTTTTACTTGCCAGCCTTTATGCACTAAAGTGCCGGTAAAGGGAGCTTGGCCCACGATATTACCCGTCAAGCGCACTTCAGCGGCATTAAAACCTTTGTTTAAGGTGATTTTGCTACCTTCAGATTCAGCACGAACGTTGGCTAAACTGAAATGCTCCTTAATTACTTTATTACAACCTGAATGTACAACGCGTGCGGCAGCACCAATATCAGCATCACTATAGGCATTAACATCTTCTTTAATAAAATCAATAAAGCGTGCTTCTTTTTGTAACAGGTTTAACAGTTGTAATGCTGCATCAGGTGTTGTTTCTTTTAATACGATAGGTTCTGGGGCTGGAAGTTGAACGATTTTCTCTACTTCTACAATTTTTTCAACCTCAACAATCTTTTCAACAATTTTTACTTCCGGTTGAAGCTTTGGAATCTGTGTGGAAATAGTCTGTTCTTTAGAGCTATCAATTGTTTGAGTTGTAGTTTTACTTCTGCGCATCATGCTAATTAGCAGAGCAAATAGTAGAATAATAACGGTGAGTGCCAGGGCAAACACGGTTGCTGCTAAATAGGCATGAATAGCATCAAAGGTAGTGGGAAATATTTCTAAATCAATTTTATACTGGTTGTTGTTCATAAGGGTTTTAATGTTTTTAAAAATGATCTGCTAAAGACTATGGATCTAACTATTGAATTGCTCCCGATTTACGGGCTGCTTCGGCAAACATTAATGATTTTAATATTCTACGTGTGATATCAATGCGGGTTTTTTTCAGGTAACGGTCGGCTATGACTTCGGGTACACCATCATTTACAAACGTTTCACGGATTTTGCTTAACTCAGGTTCGCATTGTTTGATGACCGCATCGGTAGCGACACGTGATTCAATTTTTTTGTAGCCCTTTTTTTGTGCTTCTTTATAGACACACTGGGTGTAGATATATTTATCTTCCTGTACTTGTTTTATGGTTGCATCGGAAAGGATCGATCCATTCCAGCTTGTAGATTTGGGTTTTGCTGCTGAATCCGCTATTGCCTGTGTCGTTTTGGCTTGTGGCTGGGTACTTGCGGTCGCTGGTGTAGGATTATTGTTTGTCTTCTCGTCAGCACAGGCATGTAGAAACAAGGTACAGAAAATAAGCAATGTAATTTTTTTCATGAGGTATTGATAGTTAATATGCGAAGGGTAATTTTACGCGAATGTAAGGCTATGAACAATGACTCTTGTGTGGACAGAGTATTGCTCAGTTATTTGCAAAGTAGGTATAGATTTTTACTAATGTGGGGGGGTGCTATAGGTTTTACAAGTCAATATTTACAGATTAGTGTGTAAAAAATCCTGCATTTCATCATTCTGTACGCGATGGTAAATTTCTTCTACCGACAAAGTTAAGTCGATTGAGGTAAAAGGTACTTGATCCCCCAGAAAATAATGTTTTGAAATCCAGCCTTCGCTTCTTCTGATCACTTCAATATCAACAATATCCTGTTCTATTAGCACGTATTCTTGTAAAACGGGGCAGTTCATATAAGAGAAGCGTTTGGTCGTTTCATCGATTCTGCGCGTAGATTTTGATAAGACTTCAACTATAATACGGGGGGATTCGGTGTAGTAGGGGCTTGATTCATCAAATTGACAATCGACAATGACATCAGGGTAAAAGAATTTCGAGCCTATTTTTACCTTCATATCCGAACCAAAAGGTTCGCAAGGCGAACCTTCTAGATGATTACCAAATCTTCTAGAAATATTGTTAGCGATTCTTTCATGGTTTGCACTGGCACCCGCCATAGCGTAGATTTGACCATCAATAAGTTCATGCTTAATATCACCAGCGAGCTCATCTTTTAAGTATTCTTCGATACTCACAGCTGTTTGTTGAATCACCGATGACATAATGCACTCCACTTGATAGTTGTGGTAAAGAATTTATTTTACAGTTTTAATTTTACCTTAAATATTTTTTTCTAGCACCTTGGCATTGCGTAGGTGGTTATAGCTTGCCTGTAATGCGGGTGGTAGGTTTGTGAAACTGCTATCCTGAAAGTTACGTTCTTTAAACCAGTGCATAGTCTGTGTGGATAGCGCAAATAACTGATTGATAGCGTCATGCTTTGCTTTGCTATACAGCTGTTCCAGTAATTGATTGCCACGCGCTGCTTGTTGATATTCAGGGTGTACCGCTAGACAGGAAATCAAGCCTGTATTTTGCTGTGCAATTTTATGTAGCGCAGTACAGCCTATAATCAGTCCATCTCGATCGATCACAATATAATCATTAATATTGATTTCCAGTTGCTCTACGGATCGTGCAATTAAATACCCTTGTTTAATCAACGGAGTAATTAATTCCAGAATACCCGGGATATCGTTTAAAACGGCTGGACGAATGACTTCAAATTCAGTCGAGCTAATCAGCGTGCCCATGCCATCACGACTAAAAAGTTCGATTAATAAAGCGCCATCTATTTTTCTGTTTAAAATATGTACGCGTTTAACCCCTGCCTGACAACCATATATTGCAGATTCTAAGGCACATTGAGTACTGCTCGCGAGATGTGTTTCATGATCAATAAACTGCCGGGTTTCAGCGCTGGTCATTTGTGCGATAAGTTGCCCCTTTGCTGTCGATTGGCAACTTTGCTCGGTCATAAGTATTAGCTTTTCGGCTTGCAAGGCAATCGCTATTTCAGTCGCAAGCTGTTCTGCGGAGAGATTAAATAGTTCACCGCTAGGGGTGTAACCGATAGGAGATATAAGTACGACATGTCCTAGGTCTAGTTGCTGGTTTAGAGCCGCACTGTCTATTCGGCGAACTTTGCCGGTGTATTGATAGTCTATGCCATCAAGTACACCTAAAGGTTGCGCGGTTACAAAATTGCCAGAGATTACCCTGACTTTAGCGCCTGACATCGGTGAATTGGCAACACCTAATGAGAGCAAGGATTCAATTTCTACGCGCACCAGACCGGCTGATTCTTTAACGCATTGTAAAGCGCTCGGGTCGGTGATGCGCAGTTGCTGGTGGAACTGAGATTGTATGTTGCGGTTTTGTAGTCCCTGGTCTATTTGCGGACGAATACCGTGGACTAAGACCAGGCGTATGCCTAAACTATTTAACAGGGCGAAGTCATGGATAAGGTTGTGTAAACTCTCATCCAGAACAGCTTCGCCACCAAAGTAAATGACAAACGTACGATTGCGATGGGCATGGATATAGGGGGAAGAATCCCGAAACCAGTTAACAAATGAGTCAGCGTTTTGCATTTAATAGTATTGCTAATAAAGAGTGTTTGTTATCTTATTTGACTAAGGGTCTGGCAAGGTTGGTTTAATGAATAAAAAGAGTGCTCCTATGCAGAGCATGGGATCGTTAAGTACCCTACTGATACTCCCTAGATAACCGAAAAAGGGGAGTAGACTTTAGTCTACACGATACCTTGATCAGTGTAGGCTAAAGCCTACTCCCCCGTTGTAATGACGCAGATTTTAGTTATTCTTTAATCAGCTTTGTATAGTTTACTATCCTAATTATCTGTTACTGCTCCTAATGAAGCAGAACTCACCAATTTAGCGTATTTCGCTAAAACACCGCGGGTATATTTAGGTGCAGGTTGTTGCCATTTCTCTAAGCGAGCTGAAATTTCAGCATCTTCCAAATGTAAAGTCAGGTTTTTACTTTCCGCATCAATAGTGATTTTATCGCCATTTTCTATAATGGCCAGTGGCCCACCGACATGCGCCTCGGGAGTAATATGTCCGACCACAAAACCATGAGTACCACCAGAAAAACGGCCATCGGTAATAAGCGCAACGTCTTTACCCAGACCTTTACCCATAATGGCCGAAGTAGGTGATAGCATTTCGCGCATACCCGGTCCGCCTTTTGGGCCTTCATAACGAATAACGATGACATCACCTTTAACGATGTCGCCCTTTAAAATACCTTGCAGTGCCTGTTCTTCAGCATCATACACTTTTGCTGTACCGGTAAAATGAAGGCCTTCTTTGCCGGTGATTTTAGCAACGGAACCTTCAGCCGCTAAATTACCGTGCAATATCACTAGATGACTGTCTTTTTTAATGGGCTTGTCTAGCGGTAAAATCATATCCTGATCCTTAGGATAAGGGGCAACATCAGCCAGGTTTTCAGCCAGAGTTTTACCGGTAACGGTCAGGCAGTCACCGTGCAATAAACCACGGTCGAGCAATATTTTCATTAGCGGCTGAATGCCACCAATTTCAATTAGCTCAGCCATCTGATAGCGACCACTGGGTTTTAAGTCAGCTACCATGGGTACATTTGCACCGATGCGGGTAAAGTCACTCAGTTGTATATCAACTTTTGCCGAATGCGCCATAGCTATAATATGTAACACGGCATTAGTCGAGCCACCGAGCGCAATAATGACGGTAATGGCATTTTCAAACGCCTTTTTTGTCATGATATCGCTAGGCTTAATATCTTGTTTAAGCAGTTCTAATACAGCCGCTCCAGCACGTTCACAATCAACACGCTTTTCTTCCGAAATAGCCGCCTGTGCAGAACTGCCAGGTAAGCTCATACCCAGTGCTTCGATTGCTGATGCCATGGTATTGGCTGTGTACATACCACCACAAGAACCGGCTCCGGGTATGGCTTTCTCTTCGATAGCGGCCAGCTCAGCATCATCTATTTGATTATTGGCTCGTGCGCCTACCGCTTCAAACACCGAAACGACGTCTAGCTTCTTGTCTTTATGACAACCCGGCAGGATCGTACCACCGTAAACAAAGATAGCAGGACGGTTTAAGCGTGAAATGGCAATCATGCAGCCAGGCATATTTTTATCGCAGCCACCAATGGCAACCACTCCATCAAAGCCTTGACAGCCAATAACCGTTTCGATGGAATCAGCAATCACTTCACGTGACACCAATGAATATTTCATGCCTTCGGTACCCATGGAGATACCATCCGAAATGGTAATAGTATTGAAAATTACCGCTTTGCCCTTGGCATCATCAACGCCGCGAGCAGCATCGTCGGCAAGCTTGTTAATATGCATATTGCAAGGTGTCACCATGCTCCAGGTGGAAGCTATGCCAATTTGTGGTTTGTGGAAATCTTCGTTAGTAAAACCTACCGCATGTAGCATAGCGCGACTAGGTGCGCGTTCCATTCCGTCTACTACTGTAGAAGAAAAATTTCTGCTTTTATTATCGTTTGCCATGTGCTTGTAATCGCCTGGTTAAAGTGTTGATAAATTATGAAGGGGCTAGCTATTGTTTAGACTATTTCTTTAAACGTAGTGTAGATACCTCGTTTAGTGCGGCCTGTGCAATAAGCTGTATTTAACGCAGGTCTGGTATTTGCCAAACAATATTATAGTTCGCGCTGTCACGGATGCGGATTTCTAGCGGCTGAATTTTTGCCGATAGTTACGTTTCTGAAACTTTTACGTAGCTAGCTATGCGCCAGTTTCAGCGTCCCCGTATCAAGTACGGGGCAGGCTTTGCTATCGATCAAAATCAGCTCTCTATATTTTCCGCACCCGAGCCCGCGCGAAGTTTAATAATATGTGTTACTAAAACGTATCCCAATTCCCATGAGACTTACGTTGCCAGCTTATTTTAGGAATTAATAATCCAAAAAAGATGCCTAGAAAAGATAAAATGCCTCCGTATAGGAACCAGTCTTGGCTAGTACTATCTTCTAAAGCCTGTTTTTCTCTTTTTAATTGCTGCAATTCGCGTTCGACATTAACCACTCGCTCTTGTAACTCATTACGTTGGCGTTTTAATTGTATGGCATTCGAAGCTGTCTGGCGTAAATCATTCAGATCGGTACTAAGTTGGTCGCGTTCATTGGTTAGATCTGTATTGCTAGTGACAGCATTGCTATTATTTTGTTGTAAATCCGCTAGGCTCGTTTTCATCTGCTGGTTTTCTGATTTAAGTAATTTCAGTTCCTGGTTTGCTTTGTCTAGGTACCAGCGACTGATAGGCTTGTCTTGCGTAAAACGTGTAGGTAGATATCCAACAAGTCCTGCACTGGTTTTAACTTGACTGTAACCGGTCGCTTTATTCTTTTCTAGCAGCGTTAGTCTGGTACCGCTGGGTAGCATTTTGATGATTTTATGGCTACTGCTTTCACCGCTACGCAAAGTGAATTTCATACTGTCAGCCACGTAAACAGTCTCAGCAAAGGCGTTGTTACAGCTAAATATAGTTAAACTAAGATAAAAAAAATATTTCACAAATAGCCCCCGGGGGTTTTTAAGCGACAATTATACTCTGTCTTTTCTGAGTAACTGGTTAGTTTACGAAGTTATGCACACATAAGCAATTCTAATAAGGCTTTTTGCGCATGTAGGCGGTTTTCGGCCTCGGCGTAAATGACACTATGTTGCCCGTCAATAACTTCTGCAGCCACCTCTTCGCCGCGATGAGCAGGTAAGCAGTGCATAAATAGAGCATCAGCATGCGCATGGTTCATCACTGTTTGAGTGACCTGGTAATCTTCAAACGCGCGCTCGCGTAACTTTTGTTCTTCTTCCTGGCCCATGCTGGCCCAAACATCTGTAACAATTAAATCAGAGCCGTTGGCTGCCTCATTTGCACTCGCAAACATCTGTACTCGATCCCCCGCTGATTTAAGCATATCAGCATTGGGTGAATAGCCATCAGGACAGGCGATTCGTAGATTGAAATCCAGCTGTATCGCTGCATTAATATAAGAATGACACATATTATTGCCGTCACCTATCCAGGTAACCGTCTTGCCTTGAATATCACCCCGGTGTTCAAAGTAGGTCTGCATATCGGCTAACAGCTGGCAGGGGTGCAGTAAATCAGTTAAGCCATTGATGACCGGAACACTGGAATGCTCGGCAAATTCGGTTACTGTTGCATGGTCATTCGTGCGTAGCATAATGGCATCAACCATGCTTGATATGACTCTGGCACTGTCTTTAATCGGTTCTCCACGTCCTAATTGAGTGTCACGCGGAGACAAGAATATCGCGCTACCACCAAAATTTGTCATCCCGGTTTCAAATGAAATTCGCGTGCGCGTCGATGATTTCTCAAAGATCATGCCTAACACTTGTCCTTTTAAGGGCTGAAAGTCAGGGTTACGAGCATTTTTTAAGCTGATGGCGCGCTGGATTAAAGCACGAATTTCTACACTTGATAGGTCAAGTAAGCTGATAAAGTGTCTAGGTTTGTTCATGAGGTTTATTCTTATTTTACGTAGCTTTCAATCAGGCTGGACAAAGTATCTACCAGCAATTCTATCTGTTCGTTGCTAATGATAAGGGGCGGTAAAAGACGTATGGTTTTTTCAACAGTTACATTGATTAGCAAACCAGCCTGTAGAGCAATAGCGACTAATTCAGTGCAGGGCTGATCTAGCTGGATGCCAATCATCATGCCTTTATTGCGTATCTCAATCACCGATTTGTTGTTAATCAATCGGGTGCTGAAAGCCTGGTTAATCGCATTACCTTTTGTCTTTGCCTGTGCACACAGTTGTTCTTTTTCTATGGTGTCCAGTACAGCTAAGGCTGCACTACAGGCGAGTGGACTACCGCCATAGGTTGAACCATGCTTGCCAGCAGTTAATAATTTGCTGGCTATGCCTTTCGCCATACAGGCACCAATCGGTACGCCATTGCCCAAGGCTTTAGCTAAAGTACAGACATCAGGAACAATATTATTATGCTGAAAGGCAAACCAGGCACCGGTTCTGGCTATGCCTGTCTGCACTTCATCCAGCATCATTAATACATCATGCTGATCACATAAGCTACGGATTTTATTTAGGTAATCAGCAGCAGGAATATTGACTCCACCTTCACCTTGTATTGGCTCAACTAGTATGGCAACTATATTATTATCTTGTGCAAGTGCTGTTTCAATTGCGGCTATATCATTAAACGCGACCTGTACAAAGCCATCAACTAAAGGAGCAAAGCCCTCTTGTACTTTTGGGTTTCCAGTAGCAGACAAGGTAGCCATAGTACGCCCGTGGAAGCTTTGCTGCATAACAATAATGGCCGGATGGGCTATGTTTTTTTCATGTCCGTACAGGCGCGCTATTTTAATTGCGGCTTCGTTTGCTTCGGCACCAGAGTTACTGAAAAAAACATTATCCATTCCGCTAAGTTGGCAGAGTCGGGTAGCCAGTTTTTCCTGAGCGGGGATATTATATAAGTTAGAGGTATGTATTAACTGCTGGCTTTGCGCGCAAATCGCTTGATGTACAGCAGGGTGAGCATGCCCTAGACTACAGACTGCAATGCCTGATAGAGCATCTAGGTAGCGCTTATCGTTTTCATCCCAGAGCCATGCACCTTCGCCTTTGGTGAAAGTTACATCGAGCCGCCCATAGGTGGGCATAATATGACTGGTCATAATGATTGCTTTTTATAAAGCTAGAAAATTTAAATAAAATTTTCCCTGCTTTTTGAAAAAAGGGCTGATTATAGTTTTGTTAAATTTAATGAGCAAGTAATAATTGTTTAGATTCGGTACTTTTTTTGTGAGATAAATCCTGATAAGATTACTAGGTTTTTATTTATTTGGATAAATATTATGGATGCAGTAGAGAGAATTAAAGATCAATTAGGCGCACATTCTGTTGTTTTATATATGAAGGGAACCCCTGATTTTCCTCAGTGTGGTTTTTCTGGGCAAGTGATTCAGGCTATGCAGGCTTGTCGTGCAAAATTTATGTATATCAATATTTTTGAAGATCAGGAAGTGCGAGAAGCTCTAAAAGAGTATTCACAATGGCCTACTTACCCGCAACTATATATTAGCGGTGAACTAGTCGGTGGCTGCGATATTATTATGGACCTATATAATAAGGGCGAGTTACAGAAAATGATCGCTAATGTAGACTGTGTTACAGAGTAATTATTAGCAACTAGAGCTTATTGATACTCTGTATTAGCAACACCCCTAGGTTAAAA
This sequence comes from Methyloprofundus sp., assembly GCF_965251085.1. Classification (NCBI taxonomy): domain Bacteria; kingdom Pseudomonadati; phylum Pseudomonadota; class Gammaproteobacteria; order Methylococcales; family Methylococcaceae; genus Methyloprofundus; species Methyloprofundus sp. Next base: position 1,168,562 of record NZ_OZ252594.1, read on the forward strand.
TGCAACCTCTGTGCGATCTGATCGCTCCGAGGTTGTGGGGTTTAAAGGCAATCGCCGAATTCGATAATTAACTGCTGACAGTTAAACCATATATGCGGGTAATAGTAGCCGATTATCAGACGTAAAATATATTCATAGTAGACGGCAACAGTAAAAAAACGTGCCATACTTGCCCAAAAACGACTGGCATGTATTGAGCTGCGCCAGACAGAGACTGTCCACCAGAGAACAGGTGAAGCGAGAATAACAAGTATCGTTAGCCAGCTTTCAATGGTATAGGTACCATTTTCAGAACGGTAATCCGCGTAAAAGAAAGTACTGTTACAAATAACAAAAAAAGGGAAAAATGTACGTGCCAACGACTGCCTTCCCAACCAGGCTGACTGTATGTACATATAGAAACCTTGGTTATCTGCTTTTGCTAAACTAGCCTCGCTGGGATCCAGCATAACGCGTTCAGGCGTTAAAGCATAAATGGTATAGGCTGTGATCAATAGGATGACGCCTGTTTCTATTGGGCTTAAGAAGGTTGTATAGGCAAAAAAGGCCGCTAAAGAATTAATGAACATAAGTCTAGATTATCTCTGGATTGTAACAAGTGCCGACTAATGTATGCTAATCTAGCTTTTTTTTCAATGAGAAGGTTGCTTTGATGGATGTACGTATTAAATGGGTAGAGGGGATGATGTTTCTGGCAGAATCAGAAAGTGGTCATGCCATTGTTATTGATGGGCCGCCTGAAATAGGTGGCAAGAATATGGGCGTTCGTCCCATGGAAATGCTGTTATTGGGGATGGGCGGCTGTACTTCTATTGATGTGATGCAAATCCTGCAAAAAGGCCGACAAAATGTGACCGATTGTGTTGCCGAGATTTCAGCTGAACGCGTTGATACCATTCCTAAAGTGTTTAGCAAAATTCATGTACATTTTATTATTACAGGAAAAGGTTTAAAAGAAGCGGTTGTTGCGCGGGCCGTTAAACTATCTGCAGAAAAATATTGCTCCGCTTCGATCATGCTTGAAAAAGCAGTCGAAATTTCTCATGATTTTGAAATAGTAGAAGCATAAAGTGTAACTGTAGGGTTCGGCTGTAGGGCGTGGCTTTAGCCCGCCTTGGCATAGCACTATATTATTTTACGTTAATAATGGCGGGCTAAAGCCACGCCCTACAGCTGACCACAACTTACTTCATCTGCTGATACAGCTCGCCGAGTTGTTTAATTTCTTCATCACTCAGCTGCTTCGCAATCAGCCGCATTCGGCTATAAATATCATTATGGCGGGTACCGTTTTTATACTCTAGCAGGGTATTAATCGTATATTCCGCTTGCTGACCAGCTAAAGCAGGGGTATCCATACGTTGCCCTTCGCCTGAAGCGCCATGACAGGTAAAGCAGGGCGGCAGAATTTTTTTACCATTTCCGTTATCTACTAACACTTCTGCTTTACTGATGTCTTGTTTAGATGGCTTGTTTTTTGCCGCAGGTAAAGACTGAAACCAGGCGGCTAAATCAGCACTGTCCTGTTCACTAAGCCCTTGGGCAATTGAAGACATCATGACATTATCACGTTTGCCATCGGCATAATCACGTAATTGCTTATAAGTATAATTAGCCGTTTGCCCCGCTAAAGAAGGGAACATACCCGCAGGGCTAATCCCTTTTTCACCGTGGCAACTAATGCATGACTCAGCAAGTTGCTTGCCTTTTTGTACGTTTGCATCTTTTACCAGGTCCAGTGTTTCAGGTAGCCAAACCATATTAGATGCGGGTTCGGCTGCCACAAAAGAGGGCATTATCAAAGCAGTTAATAATAAAAGGCGTTTCATATTTAATATCCCCATGGGCTTGAACCGTAAGTATCCATAAAAAAGAATTGTAAAATCGGTACGCCAAAACTGATTAACATGAGTACCGCGATTACCTTATTCCACAGCTTGAAGTCATTCAAATACTCAGGTAAATCTTTAACTTCATGTAAAGGCTCGGCATATTCCACTTCGCCCTCAAAAGACTCAGTATTTGCACTAAACTGTGTTTTAACTAAAAGGTAAAAGAATAAACAGGCAGAACCCAATAATACTAAGCCGCCTAAAATCATTAACAATTCATATGGTTCCCATGATAGGGTTAATAAGTTGTTATATTGCACGCTGGAGATTCGTCTGGGTTGCCCTAATAAGCCTAATACATGCCACGGTGTGGTCATAACACTCATACCAATAAACCAGGTCCAGAGTTGCACCAAAGCGAGTGATTTTGAGTATAAGGGTTTTTTCACCAGTACAGGCCACAAGTAATAGGCTATCGCAAAATACATGATGATCGTCGTACCAGCAAAGATCAGGTGAAAATGACCCGGTACCCAGGCGGTATTATGGATCATGGCATTCATGGCATAACTGGCGTTCACAATACCACCAAAGCCACCGAAAATTAGCATGACTAAAGATAGAATTACCGATAACACCATCGGGTTGCCCCAGGGCAGGCTACCAATCCAGCCAAATAAACCTTTACCACCACGTAAACGACCTGCAATTTCTAATGATGCAATCACGGTAAAACCCGTTACTAAGGTCGGTAAGGCGACGATAAACGTACCTAAACCATGCAGTAATTTCCAGCCCTTTGCTTGCTCTGGATCCATATATAAATGGTGCATACCAATGGGTAAAGAAAATACCACTAATACGATCAATGCCATACGTGCAGCTTCTTCACTGAACAAATATGAGCCAGCCTGTTTAGGCACAAAGACATAAAATGCGGTGTAGGCAGGAATTAGCCAGAAATAAACAATCGGATGTAAAGTCCATGCAAAGAGTGTTCTCGACAAGCCTATATCAATGGTATCCATCCAGCCCAAACTCCAGGGGATTAATTGGAATAATACCTCTACAGCGACACCAGCGCTGGTCCATAACCATAAAAGTGCATTAGCTGTGGTGGCAAACATGACTAATGGCACAGTTTGACCCGGGTTGGCTTTTTTCCATTGGGAGAACATAACCACCATAGTGGCAGACCAGATCCAGGAGCCGACAACAAGTAGGGTTACACCAATATAAAAGGCACTGTGAGCCTGGAGGGGGGGATAAAATGTGTACAGAACAGAAGCTAAGCCACTCAGCAATGGCACAGCTGCCATCACAACACCTGTTAGAGCTAAACCAAAACCAAACCAGGCCAGTTTAGGATTCCATACCGGGACTTTTAACGAGTGGCTAGCCGTGTAATAACCAAAACCCATAATAAAAAAGGTGGTTAATACAAATGCCATTAATACCCCGTGAGTACTCACCGAGGCAAAGTAAACGCTAGGCGAACTCAATGAATCAAAAAGGCCACTACGTTCCAGCACCTGATATTCACCCATAAAACAGGCAAGAATAAATGCCGAAAATGCAACCCACATGTGACTCAGGGCTAAATTTTTAGCTGTAACATCATTCATCATTTTGTTCCTCATCAATAGTGTCATTTTCTGCGTTGCTTAATGCAGATCGCAGGGTATCCCATTCTTCTTTATCAATGACATTAACTTTACTCCACATATGGTCATGGCCTAAGCCGCAGTATTCATTACACAACAGAGGGTATTCACCCGGCCGGGGAAAAGAGCTTTCAACTTGTGAGACATAGCCAGGAACAATCATGGTACTCATATTGGTCATCGGCATATGTACGCCATGCAAGACATCCATACTGACCCAGCGAAAAGTTACTTTAGTTTCCGCAGGAATAGTGATTTCTTTAGGGAAGAAGGCATAACGGCTAGCCACTAGGCGAATAGTGATTTCACCATTCTCAGCGACCTGTACACCTAAATTGTCTTCGTTAAACTCTTCGCTTAAATGAATTTTACGTGAGTCTATGGTTTCGACATTGCTGGGTGCATTCACGCCATGAAATAAAGCATCTATCATAATGATTGAAACAAATAAGCCACACATGGCCAGGGCGACAAATACCCATTTTCGTTCTAAGGGGTCTATATGCATTATGTCACCTTAATTAAGTATGCCACGGGATAGAAACACCCCGTAATAGAGAAATAGCCAGGCTGCAACCATACCGCCAGCGACTGAAAGCATGAGTACCCAAGTTCCTACAGGTGGGCTTTCCAGTATTTTTTGCCGTTCTTCATCAGTTATTTTATTCATAATGTGCCTCTTGAATTATCTGGTAGGGGTAAAATTGGTTAAATGCCTTACAAACATAAGTTAATTAAGGATACACTAATGTAGTTTTCAGGGCAAAGTAACAAGTAAAAAAATTTAATTGTAGAATTTTTGAAAATTAGGATACTATCAGGACTTTAGCTGTGAAATAGTATGCATTGTTGCTCATTTAAGATAGCTTTATTAACCAAAAGGAAACGATCGTGCCGCTTATAAAACTCAGAACTAATGTTGCTATAGCAAATGAGAAAATACCCCAGCTAATGACAGAATGCTCTCAATTGCTAGCAAGTGAAACGGGAAAACCTGAACGTTATGTGATGGTAGATATAGAAGGGGGCAGAGATATGATCTTTGGCGGAAGCCCAGAGCCATTGGCCTATGTTGAGTGCAAGAGTATAGGGCTATCGTCTGCGCAGGCAACGTCTTTATCACTGTCGATAAGCCAGCTATTAAGCAATAGTATCGATATTAGTGCGGATAGAGTTTATATAGAGTTTAGTAATTGTCCAGCAGAATTCTGGGGCTGGAATGGCTCTACTTTTGGCTAGGAATGGTAGCTAAAGCAAATTACACTACTGAGGGACATGTCGGGCGTCACGGCTAATTTGTTCTAGCTATAAAGGGTAAGCATGGTAATGAGTTACACCCCAAGATGAACAAACCCATGAAAAGCATGTATAGTTTCTATCCAGTTTCTTGATATAAAACGATGCAACTCAACCAAATATCAGTCAGGCCCATTTTAAAGCAAGAAGAACCAAAATATCAGGATTTGATGGAGGCCCAGCATTACTTAGGTGCTATTCCAAAAATTGGTGAAACCCTTTGGTATGTGGCCTATTCTGAAACAGAATGGATTGCACTGATCAGCTTTTCGGCCGCCGCATTAAAGTGTGCGGCTCGTGATAGCTGGATAGGATGGAGTTATCGCCACCAAACGGGCCGCTTAAAACTGATTGCCAACAACAGCCGTTTTTTGATATTACCGACGAGGCATGATAAAAACCTAGGATCACGCCTCCTTTCACTGTGCCTTAAACGCTTATCCAATGATTGGGTTGAAAAGTATGGACACCCTATTTTGTTGGTCGAGACCTTTGTCGATCCAAAGCGATTTCATGGAGGTGTTTATCGAGCCAGTAACTGGCAGGCTATTGGTTACACGAAAGGGTTTCGCAGGGTAACAGACGGTTACTCTGCTCAAACAGAGCACAAAAAGCTGATTTTCGTTAAGCCACTTCATCGTCGAGCACAATCTGTTTTATCTCACACTATATTAAGTCATCATTTTTTATTAGGTGAGGTAAAAATGAAAATAACGCGTCATCAAATGCGTTCATTACCGGATTTCTTCAAGGAAATTAATGATCCCCGTAGAGCCCAAGGGCGACGCCATAGAATACAGACTGTTCTGGGAATAGCCGCTGGAGCTGTGTTATGCGGCATGAGGAGCTATGAATCTATTTTTGACTGGGCTGAAAGCTTATCTCAAAAGTCCAGAGCGCATTTTCGTTGCCGTTATGATAAAGGCCGTTATGTGATTCCAAGCCTAAGCATTTTTAGAAATATCTTAGTAAGAGTAGACCCGAATGAACTTGACGCAGCCTTTAATGCCTGGAACAAAGCCTATGCCCAGGATGACAACTCACTCGCAATAGATGGCAAAGTCATGTGTAATGCGATTGATGAATCAGGGCGCCAAACACAAATAATGAGTGCTGTTGGGCATACCACAGGAATTTGCTACGCCCAAAAAAAGTAGGTACTTTGCCTGTTGGAGATGGGTCGGATGAAGTTAAGCAAACCAATGAAATAACATTTGCTCCGAAATTATTAGATACACTACCGATTGAAAATAAAGATATCACCAGCGATGCTTTGCACACCCAGACTGAATTCGCGCGTTATTTAGTAGAACAACGAAAAGCGCATTATTATTTTAGTGTCAAAGGAAACCAGCCGACACTGCTTGATGATATTACCACCTACTTTTCAAATGATAGCCGTTTGGCAGATTATGAAGACAAAGTGTCTGTCGGGCACGGACGAATTGAGATTCGTAGAATCTGGGTCACATCGGAATTAAGTGAGTATGTATTATTCCCTCATGTTGCCCAGGTTTATCGCATAGAACGAGAAATAACGGACAAGAAAAGTGGGAAAACATCACTTGCGACCGCTTACGGTGTGACCAGCAGAACAAAAAAAGACGCAGATCCGAAAACCATCTTATATAAAGTTCGAGGTCACTGGTCTATTGAAGTCAGTCATTATATTATTGACTGGGTTTTTGATGAAGATCGCTCAACAATTCGTACCGGTTATGGCCCTGAGAACATGACCCGTCTTAGGCGCTTTGCTATCGGATTAATAAAATCAAAAGTTGAGAAAGGGATTTCAAAGAAAATGAGGCAACTCAATAAGAATACCAGAGCTGTTTTAGACTATTTGAAAATTACAAAAAATATCAGGAGGCCTTGTGCCGCATAAGGTTTAGAATATGAACAAATTAACCCTGTGTCGGGCGTGTAGGGTTATTGAAAAATACTCGAGAGTGTTGTTCAAAAAAACGAACACTACTTGTTAGTTGAATCCATGCCTATCCGTTTGTTGAACAATCAATAAATTAGGCTATGTCACCGTTAAGTGTGGAATTTTAAAAAAACTCATTTTTTCAATCACTTAAGAATGTTATGAAATACTGCTTAAAGTGAGGCAATTCAAGCTTTCAAAAGTTTCGAGCTATATTTTCAATACTTAACGGTGACATAGCCATAAATTATGATGGTTGGTTGCCCTTAATGCATACTCTGAAGTCTTTGTTTACATACCTTGACCATCAGTGTTTCCATATTCTCGCCTACCCAGAACTAATCGAGCCACGAGACTTATCAAGGTAGAACAGCCAGTTACCCAACTGCCCCCTCACAGATCCAATGTCATTCACTTAAATACAAAAATAACAAAAAAAAATAAAGTGATTAAAACTCATAAGCTTAAGCAACACTTTCCTCAGTTACTTTTTGCCTTGACTATATCCATCTAATCTGCCAACATAAGCATGGATAATTTAATTTTTGCAGGCAGGCAACATAATGACAACAGCTATTACCCAACCCCTTACACTTTCTGCTCGTTATTTTTCTAAAAAAGAACTCGCCTACGTTCAGCAAACCGTTAACACGTTCCCCAACTTAAGCCTGACCGAACTTGCCGAAACGCTATGCGAACATTTGCACTGGGTCACGGCAAAAAAACGCAATAAAATTAATGCCTGCCTAAGCGCCTTAGCTAAGCTGGAAAAATTGGGCTATATCAGCTTACCGGTAAAACGCGTTCAAAAGAAACGCGAATCAAAACCGATCATCTGGACATCACAATCGGTTCCTGGTGTACCTATTGAATGTGAGCTCAGTTCCTTGGGGCCTATAGAATTAGAGGTTGTCACAGATAAGGCGGATGTCGCGCTTTGGAATGAGCTCGTTGATCGGCATCATTACCTGGGTTATCGTCATCCTATCGGTGCGGCCTTAAAATACTTTATCATCTCCAATACACCGACACGACAAATCCTGGGTTGCCTGCAGTTTTCAGCCTCTGTCTGGCACCTGGCTGACCGTGATCACTGGATTGGCTGGCAAACGAAAGATAGGGAGCAACGCTTAAACCTGATCATTAATAACACCCGTTTTTTGATTTTACCCTGGGTCAAAGTCAAAAATTTAGCCAGTCACGCCTTGTCTATCGTGACTCGTCAAATTGCAGATGATTGGGATAAAACGCACGCTTACCGTCCCGTCTTGATTGAAACCTTTGTGGACACCACGCAATACCACGGCACCTGTTATCTCGCTGCTAATTGGTCACATATCGGTGAAACCAGTGGCAAAGACTGGCAAAAAGCGACGGATAATAAAGAGGGCACCATTAAGAAGTTGTTTGTTTTTCCGCTTAATCCACACTTTAGAGCCGTATTGAAAAATGAACCTGTCAGCCAAAAAAAATCGATCATTGATGACGACTTTTTAAACTTATGGGGCAAGGTTGTCAATATCATCTCTGAGGTGGCTCTTGCCTACGATGCCACCTGGCAAAAACGCAAACGGGTGATAGACTCATTATTACTGGTTTTTCTTATTTTTCGCCTGGTTTTTTCAAAAAACACACAGAGCTATGGCACCACCATTACCGAATTCTGGCACAATTGCCATCGGATGAAGTTTCCCTTGCCCCAAAAACAAGCCATTTCAGCCTCATCCTTTACCGAGGCACGTAAAAAACTGAATGAATCCATTTTTATCGAGTTGAACCAGCGCATTATCCAGGCCTGTCCTGAGAAAACATCAGAACGCTGGTTGGGACATCGCCTGTTTGGAGTGGATGGTAGCAAGATCAATCTGCCCCGAGAATTAATCAAAGCAGGTTATGCCACACCACAACAAAACAGCCATTACCCACAAGGCCTGCTCAGTTGCTGCTATCAACTTAAATCAAAAATCCCCTATGATTTTGATCTGGTCAGTCATGGCAATGAACGCAAGTGTGCTTTGGCGCATTTACAAACACTAGAGCCAAATGACGTTTGCGTCTATGATCGCGGTTATTTTTCTTACGCCTCTTTATCCCAGCACATTCAAGCGGGCGTACACCCTGTTTTTAGAATGAAAAGACAAGCAGGGAAAGCGATTGATGCATTTATCGACAGTGATAAAATAGATGAAATCATCACTCTGATGCCAACAAAAGCGCGTCAGAGAGAGATCAAAAAAGAATTTCCTCAGATGATCTTTGTACCGTTAAAGATACGTCTCATCAAATATGTCATTGATGGCACGAGTTATTGCATTGGCACCACGCTGATGGATAAGCAATACACCATTGATTCGTTGAAATCGGTCTATCATGATCGCTGGGGCATTGAGGAGCTTTATAAAGTGAGCAAAAAGCTAGTTGAGGTTGATGATTTTCATGGACGCAGTGAGCGCACGGTCAAACAAGAACTGTACGCTCACTTTGTGTTGATCACCATGAGTCGACTCTGCGCGAGTGCCTCTGAGCATTTACTGGCGAGTTTGCTGAATCTTCCTGTCGATGAAGAATCAGAGGCAGAGCAAACCATTCAGGTGAACTTTAAAAATACATTAACGACCGTAGCCCGACATCTTGAGGAGATTTTGTATGCACCCAGTATATACATCAATCAAGTGATGACTGAGTTGGTTTGTTCAATTTCACGTTACTATCACAAGAAAAGGAAGGGGCGTCATTACGCAAGAGAATCGAAACAGTCAGCACAGCAATGGAATACGCGGAGAAATAGCGCTTGATTTTTTAACATAAGAATGTGGGTTGGGTTGAAGTTTATCTGATTCTTAACCGAATAGGAGTGTTTCTTAAACGAATGACATTGCTCACAGATCCCAGCGTGCGAAATTACCGCACTGGGCTCTTCTGAACTGCTCGCTTCGCACTTCGCTACACGTCTATTCTTAGAAATCATGACATATCCTTGGTTTCGCAATTCCAAAGTCTTTTACCAGTCCTTTAAATCCTTTTACATTATAGCTCCTACGCTGACTGCGCCTATTAAGCCATTTGTAAAGAAGTTGCCAGACTCGGTAAACAAAACTGTTTAAGCTTTGATAGTTTCCTCGAACACCGTAGTAATTATAATAACCTTGTAATTTCCTATTCAGTTTCATAAATAGAATCTTCGTAAATATTCGACTAACCCCAGACATCTTGATTCGCTATCCTGAAAGAAATCCATTAAAACTTAAACTAGGCAATATAATTAAAGGGTTAGGGAATTATTGTCAAATGATTGATATTTTCAGCTAAAGAAATGAAAATGGTACTCATTTAGGTTAAACTAAGTCCTCATATCATACGAGGTATTCAATTAATGCAGCAACTCATGCTCCCAATAATTCCTCAGGGTACGACTATTATAAATGGTCAGGTCAGTGTTGATAACCGAAATGATGAGTGGTTTTATTTCCTCGGCGGTATCCCGATCTATTCTCACCAGGCTGACAATAAGAGATTATTTAGACTTCACACCTCTCAACTCATCAATACCGGTTCCTGTCGTTCAATCGATATTATTACAACCTTTGGTGTCTCTAAAAGTAGTGTTATGCGCTCATTAAGGCAACTACGAGAAAAAGGGGCTGATTCGTTTTTTGAACCTCGCCCGACTCGCAAGGGAGGACCACTCTTTACGCTTGAGGTTTTGCAGCAAGCTCAGGAATATCTGGATCAAGGTATGACGCCTAACGAAGCCGCTAAAGAATTAGGCATCCGGGCAGATACCTTTCGCAAGGCGATCAGTGATGGACGTTTAAAAAAAAGTCTGCCGCATCAATAGACCCCAATGATGGCAGTACCAAATCAGCCCGTGATATTATAGATGCCAATGCAGCCGATGTGCTTGGTACGGCCTGCACTCGAGTAGAAGAGCGAATCCAGGCTGCTTTGGGTGAGCAGGAAAAGGGAGCCTCAATCGAATTCGAATCCTGTTTAGATGTTCCTAAAGGCGGTGTGTTATGTGCATTGCCCGCGTTACTTGGCAATGGCTTATTAAATGACATTGAGCGCCACCTGGGCAAACTGACAGGTTACTATCAAACCTTTCATATTCTATTGCTACTCGCCTTTATGGGGCTATGTCGCATCAAAAATGCCGAACAACTTCGCGAGCATGCACCGGGTGAATTCGGCAAACTACTTGGCCTGGATCGGGCTCCCGAAGTGCGTTGTTTAAGATCCAAAGTAAAAGGACTGGCTGAACCAAAATCAGTCGAAAGCTGGGCGGCCGACCTCAGTCGACAATGGATGGAAAATGAACCAGAGGCAGCAGGAACACTCTACATAGATGGTCATGTCCGTGTCTATCATGGACACTTGACTAAACTTCCCAAACGGCATGTTTCACGCGAAAAACTCTGCTTACGGGGTATCACCGACTACTGGGTTAATGATGGTACGGGGCGTCCCTTCTTTGTCGTTGAAAAAACGGTGGATCCGGGCTTACTAAAAACGCTGGAAGAAGATATCGTCCCCCGATTACTCAAAGACATTCCGAATCAACCGAGTGCACAAGCATTACAGCAAAACAAACAAGCCTGTCGTTTTATCCTGGTGTTTGATAGAGAAGGCTATAGCCCCGCATTCTTTAGAAAGATGTGGGACAAGCATCGTGTCGCTTGCATGACCTATCATAAATTTCCCACCGAAAATTGGCCACTGGACAATTTTTCCAGTCAGGAGATCACCCTACCGAGTGGTGAAAAAGTCATCATGAAACTCGCCGAACGAGGCAGTCTGGTTGGAACTGGAAAACAGGCGATGTGGATGAGAGAAGTGCGCAAGTTGACTGATTCTGGTCACCAAACCAGTATTATTACCACAGCCTATGAACTAGAATTGACGGCTGTTTCTGGGCGAATGTTTAGCCGGTGGTGCCAAGAGAACTTTTTTAGATATATGAAGCACCACTATGGGCTAGATATGCTACAGGAGTATGGAATAGAGCCACTATCCGATACCCAAAAGGTGGTCAACCCTGATAGGCGCCAACAGGAAGGACAGCGTAATTCGATACAATCCAAACTCAATTACCGTCTATCTCGATTTGCAGCGATGGAACTTCATCCGGTGATTAAAAAAGATGAAACGGAAGATGTGAAATACAAGAAATGGGAAAGAAAACGAGCAGAATTACTCGAAGAAATAGAGCATTATGAAAATGAACTAAAAACCATCAAGGAACAACTAAGGGAGATGGAAAGAAATAATCATCCAGAACAACCAGGAGAAATGGTCAAAAACCATTTCTCCAACGATGGCATTCGGTCAACAAACTGATAATACGTCTTCATTGCTTTTTTACCTACCTTTACTCCTGTTTCATATATTTTTTCTGTTAATTTAACAATAGGTGCTTTGCCATTGTAGGTCATACTTTTGGCAAATTTTAAAGTTGTTTCAACTGTATCCATTATGTCGCCACTAATATGATTTTCATAGGCTCCCCATACTCGTTCAATTGGGTTATATTTACTATGATAAGGAGGGTAGTAGGCCAGTTTTATCTTTATGTTGCTTTTTTCAGCAAACTCCACAAGCCTTTTTATAAACTGAGTTCTGGAGCTACTGTTCTCCATACCATTGTCAGCGTTAATTGTCAGAATATCTACTCCATATTTTTCTTGAATTTCTGGCCAAATTTCTTCCAATCGGTCAACGATGAAATCACTGCTGGCATAGCCTGCTGTAAAGAAAAGGAAAAAATCATCATGTTCAGGCAGATAAAAACCAAAAGGAGTTAACTTTTCCTTAACATCTAAATCATGATCCTCTGCTTTTGTTAAAACCCGATTTCGTCCTCCCCGTGAAAAATTTCCTATATTCATTCTTGCTTTGGCATCAATTGATATACGAATCTCTTTTGGGTTGATATCTGCCATTCCATTGACTGAATGAACTTGTTCAAAAATTGCATCCGTTTCCTTGATTTTCTTATGAGGCTTTGTTTTTTGTACCTTTTTTGGATGGTAACTCAGGTCATTTAATTTTGTATTGATAGTTTTTGAGCAAGGTAATGTTTTTTCATCGTAATAATCAATCTCCAGTAAACGTTTTCTAACTTCTTTAGCCGTTAGCCGGGTATATAATCGACAGGAATTAAAAGAGGGATCCGTTTGACACTCCGGTTCAGCAATTTTTTTTATGTCATCAAGTAGATGAGGAAAATGCTCTTCACTTTTATTACGCCCTCTCGCTGAAAAATTATCTTCTATGGGCTGAGTTTCAAGTTCATATTGTCCTTTTCGGATAGTGCCTCTATTCCATCCTAGTTTTTCTTCAGCAATACTTGCACCACCTGAGCCTAGTAGCTCCACCGTTTCAGCCATGAATATACGACGTACCGAGCCTTTTAAACGATGGGCTGTATTTATAATCCAACCTATAATGCTATCTGTTAATATCAACAAGCTTATCTGCCTAGTGTGAGAATAAATTCAGAATTCATTATTATAAATTATTGAGACACAAGCTTACTTCGTTTGGATGATTATTTCTTTCCATCTCCCTAAGCCAAACGCCCAAACACATTACCTGGCAAGAGTTGAGAGACGAAGATAAGTTCGAACAGCTTCTGCCAGGGAAAAAGCGGCTGATAGATACTGTCAACATGATCGCTTATCGGGCAGAAACAGCAATGGCCGCTCTGCTAACCTCACCGACAATCGACTTTCCGATGGCAAGGCAACTATTACAAACGCTGTTTGTGACAGAAGCAGATATATTACCCGATGAAGTAAAAAAACAACTTCGGATACGTGTGCATAGTACTTCCCGACCTGCAAGTAATAAAGCAATAGAAAAGTTATTTGAACAACTCAATCAAACGGAACTCAATTATCCAGGAACCGATCTGCGCTTAATTTATGAGCTGACTTCATCCGCAAAAAATTAGGAAATGGTCTCAAATTAGTTTCGTCTGAATCAAGATGTCTGAACCCATCTATACAGCAATAAATAAAAAGAGTACGGGACACATCATCCAAAACCCTGTATAAAGGTGTTCATGGAAAGTGCCTCCCAACATTCAGCAGCGTGTCCGCAACGCATAGAGACAGGAGAAATCACAAAGTCTCCCTTTGCTCAAATTGTCATTGAACTGACACAAGCAGAGTATATACAGCTTAAATGGGATGCAAACTATTGGAAAGGACAGTATCACCAAGTCAAACAGAAAAATGAAGATCTTAAGCTAGAGCTTGAATCTGCACAGGCACGCATTCGAGACTTGAAACAACGCCTATTTGGCAAAAAAACTGAAAAAGGCGTTGCCAAGAGAAATAGTTCTGGAAGACATAATCATACTGATACACCTCGGCCTCGTGGCCAGCAAAAAGGTAGCAAGGGACACGGGCGCACTCCCAGTCCTGATTTGCCGATTATTGAAGAAGAGCATGACATTGCTGCTGAAAACACGTTGTGCCTAGTTTGTACAAAACCCTACAAGCTTCTGTCACAGACAGAGGATTCAAATATTGTTGAAATAAAGGTTAACAGCTATATTCGTCGTGTCAAACGAAAGGTGTATGTTCAGGGCTGTCAATGCGAGGGAGTCACCGGATTGATTACGGCTCCTCCTGCACCACGTCTTATCCTCAAAAGTGGTATTGGCATCTCGGTATGGAGAGAAGTTCTGCTTAACAAGTTTCTGTTCTCACGAGCACTCAATAATTTGTGTACAGATTACACACATCGAGGTCTATGCATTGCCCCTGGCACACTCACGGGTGGATTACAGAAGATAGCTCCGCTATTCGAACCGCTCGTCAATGAACTGGTTAAAAAACAACTCACCGAAGATCTATTCCATAATGATGAAACCGGCTGGAAAGTGTTTGAAATCATAGAGGGAAAAACGGGCTACCGCTGGTGGTTGTGGGTCACTCAGTCCCGTTCGGTAGTCTATTACATACTGGCACCTAGCCGTAGTGGTGATATACCCATCAAGTATTTTTCCGGACTGGATAAACACCTGGAACAGGTCATTGTGGTCTGTGATCGTTATAAAGGTTACATTCGGCTGGCACGGGAAATTCCACAGATCATACTGGCTTTCTGCTGGGCACATGTCCGCCGTGACTTTCTGGATGCCGCCAGAAGCTATCCGAAACTTGAAGCATGGATGCTTGATTGGGTCGAACTCATTGCCGAACTCTATCATCTTAACAAGCAACGCCTGAAAGAGTGGGACGAAACAAAAAGCCTGGAAACCCAGAATCAAGACTTCAAGCAACACCATCAAGCCCTTGCACAGGCAAGCCAAAAGATGAAAGAGCGCTACGCGCATTTACTGGAAGCGGAGAAAGAGAACAAAAACCTAGAGCGCATTCAATGCAAGATCCTAAACAGCCTGAATAACCACTGGAAAGGATTGATGGTATTTGTGGCTAATCCCCAGGTGCCCATGGACAACAATATCGCCGAGCGGCGTATGCGTAATCCCGGTATGGGGCGTAAAAACTATTATGGTTCAGGGAGTCAATGGAGTGCCAGACTGGCAGCCATGATGTTTTCACTGTTTCAGACAATCCTGTTATGGGGATTGAACCCACATCACTGGCTTCACGACTATCTAGATGCCTGTGCGAATAATGGTGGGCAGCCTCCCTCAGACATCCGCCCGTTTATTCCCTGGATGATGAGCGAGTCGCGCAAACAGCAGTTGAGCAAACCCTTGCCTGAACTGACTGCGACTCCACTCGAGTCAGAACAGCCCCAATCACCATGACACGGTATTGTGGACGAAACTTTAGCGAGCAGGAACTGGAACAGATGCGGAAATTGATTGCCGAGGATGCTGGGCGCACGCGTGCCGAACTTTCGCGCCTGACCTGCAGGATGCTTGATTGGTACAAGCCTGATGGGGGGCTCAAGGATATGTCATGCCGTGCTGCCGTGCTGCCATGCTGCGGCATGGCAGAAGATGGACTTATCGCTCTGCCGCCACCACGGCGCAAACCACCCCCGCGACAGAAACTCAACTTTACTGAACAGACGGACCCGCAACCAGCGATCCTCCTGCCTGTTCATGAACTTGCGGCCATCCAGCTTTGTCCAGTCATCACCCGTGATCATTCACGACTATGGAATGAGTACATACATCGCTACCACTACCTGGGGCACAAGCCGCTACCCGGCGCACAGCTTTGCTACTTCGTCATCCTCGACGAGCAAATTATTGCAGCGCTCGGTTTTAGTGCGGCCGCCTGGCAAACGGCACCACGTGATCAGTTTATTGGCTGGAGCCACGAACAGCGGCAAAAAAACCTGCCGTTAGTCGTGAACAATGCCCGTTTTCTGATTATGCCCTAGGTGAAATCCAAAAATCTTGCTTCCACTATTTTATCCATGATAGCTCGTCGCCTTCCTACACAATGGGAAGAGCGTTATGGCATCCGTCCGGTGTTACTGGAAACTTTTGTTGATACCGAGCGATTTGCAGGGACTTGTTACAAAGCCGCCAATTGGATCTACGTAGGTAAAACCAAAGGGCGCGGCAAGTTGGGACCTGCTGGTAAACAAAGCTTACCCATCAAAGACTTATGGCTTTATCCGCTGTGTCGTCAGTTTAGAAGGGTGAAGCCTTAATATGATGTTTTAAGAGTAGCATTGCGCGCCATATTGATTAATTTTATTCCAGAATTGTTCCCACCGATCGCCGGATTGAACAAGACTTCTAAGACTTAAAATAATCCCTGCCCCCTGGTTTTTCCAACGCATACCCGAACAACATAAGCGTTGCTTAACTACGTTTTACAGGCTGCTTCCGTCACACCCGATCCAATCGGCAAATGAGCGGCGATATGTTCTGCATAATTCATTTGGTGCTGATGATTGTTAAAGTAGGTCAACGCCTGAGCTAGATCTTCTTTAACTGATTTAGTTAATCCTTTTTTTCGTGTTAGTGTTTCCATTTCCTTAATTAACTTTTTAGCGGCTTCAGAATCATGTTTTAGTTGATGACATCGATCCGATAGCCACTCTTTTCTTTTTGGCTTTCCTGTTTTTTGAGGGAAGGCGGCATAAGCCACTTTGCCGAGATATTCTGTCACATGATAGAAATCGAGTAATTGACGACTCGTGTGGGGTGTCAAAAATGACCAGTTATCTTTAGCTCCATCAGCTATGCCTAGATAAAGAGCATCTGGGTAAAGGGCTTTGATGTGCCGGATTTCTTTCTCGTACCGTTGCTTGAAGATGTCCTTACCATATTCTGGCGGCGCTCCCAGATAAAGTGAATGAAGCCGACTGCCTTCAGTATCATAGAAAGACACTGCTCCCACCATCGCCTCACGCCACCCGTCTTCTTGCATCAGAATATAAGCACCATCCATACCGCTATATGTCAACCAACCTGTCGCATTATTGTGATATAAAACTTGCTACGCAAGTTCATGGGGGCTTTGCCCCCCACGGCTAATTTGTTCTAGCTATAAAGGGTAAGCATGGTAATGAGTTACACCCCAAGATGAACAAACCCATGAAAAGCATGTATAGTTTCTATCCAGTTTCTTGAGATAAAACGATGCAACTCAACCAAATATCAGTCAGGCCCATTTTAAAGCAAGAAGAACCAAAATATCAGGATTTGATGGAGGCCCAGCATTACTTAGGTGCTATTCCAAAAATTGGTGAAACCCTTTGGTATGTGGTCTATTCTGAAACAGAATGGATTGCACTGATCAGCTTTTCGGCCGCCGCATTAAAGTGTGCGGCTCGTGATAGCTGGATAGGATGGAGTTATCGCCACCAAACGGGCCGCTTAAAACTGATTGCCAACAACAGCCGTTTTTTGATATTACCGACGAGGCATGATAAAAACCTAGGATCACGCCTCCTTTCACTGTGCCTTAAACGCTTATCCAATGATTGGGTTGAAAAGTATGGACACCCTATTTTGTTGGTCGAGACCTTTGTCGATCCAAAGCGATTTCATGGAGGTGTTTATCGAGCCAGTAACTGGCAGGCTATTGGTTACACGAAAGGGTTTCGCAGGGTAACAGACGGTTACTCTGCTCAAACAGAGCACAAAAAGCTGATTTTCGTTAAGCCACTTCATCGTCGAGCACAATCTGTTTTATCTCACACTATATTAAGTCATCATTTTTTATTAGGTGAGGTAAAAATGAAAATAACGCGTCATCAAATGCGTTCATTACCGGATTTCTTCAAGGAAATTAATGATCCCCGTAGAGCCCAAGGGCGACGCCATAGAATACAGACTGTTCTGGGAATAGCCGCTGGAGCTGTGTTATGCGGCATGAGGAGCTATGAATCTATTTTTGACTGGGCTGAAAGCTTATCTCAAAAGTCCAGAGCGCATTTTCGTTGCCGTTATGATAAAGGCCGTTATGTGATTCCAAGCCTAAGCATTTTTAGAAATATCTTAGTAAGAGTAGACCCGAATGAACTTGACGCAGCCTTTAATGCCTGGAACAAAGCCTATGCCCAGGATGACAACTCACTCGCAATAGATGGCAAAGTCATGTGTAATGCGATTGATGAATCAGGGCGCCAAACACAAATAATGAGTGCTGTTGGGCATACCACAGGAATTTGCTACGCCCAAAAAAAGTAGGTACTTTGCCTGTTGGAGATGGGTCGGATGAAGTTAAGCAAACCAATGAAATAACATTTGCTCCGAAATTATTAGATACACTACCGATTGAAAATAAAGATATCACCAGCGATGCTTTGCACACCCAGACTGAATTCGCGCGTTATTTAGTAGAACAACGAAAAGCGCATTATTATTTTAGTGTCAAAGGAAACCAGCCGACACTGCTTGATGATATTACCACCTACTTTTCAAATGATAGCCGTTTGGCAGATTATGAAGACAAAGTGTCTGTCGGGCACGGACGAATTGAGATTCGTAGAATCTGGGTCACATCGGAATTAAGTGAGTATGTATTATTCCCTCATGTTGCCCAGGTTTATCGCATAGAACGAGAAATAACGGACAAGAAAAGTGGGAAAACATCACTTGCGACCGCTTACGGTGTGACCAGCAGAACAAAAAAAGACGCAGATCCGAAAACCATCTTATATAAAGTTCGAGGTCACTGGTCTATTGAAGTCAGTCATTATATTATTGACTGGGTTTTTGATGAAGATCGCTCAACAATTCGTACCGGTTATGGCCCTGAGAACATGACCCGTCTTAGGCGCTTTGCTATCGGATTAATAAAATCAAAAGTTGAGAAAGGGATTTCAAAGAAAATGAGGCAACTCAATAAGAATACCAGAGCTGTTTTAGACTATTTGAAAATTACAAAAAATACCAGGAGGCCTTGTGCCGCATAAGGTTTAGAATATGAACAAATTAACCCTGCTTTGCCCCCAAACCCCCAAGGTATTTAAGCAAGGGTAATGATATAATATTCTTACAGTACAGGCTGAGGAGCCGATGACTGTCAAGGGTAATGGGCGGCTTATGTCGCCGATTGCTTTACTGTTAACTTAAGCGATATTTTTCAACTGTAATTCGTTTTCTGCCGAGCTGATTTCATCCTTATCAGGATTCAGAAAAACAGTTTTTATAGGGTCTAAATTCCTTGTGTTACGCCCATTCCAGCGCTCAGGATGACATTCCTTCGCTTGCTCGATAACACTCTTTCTCTTCTCTAGAATTGCACTATCTAAGCCCTTATGGCGTTGATTAGGTGTTACACCTAAATCCTGCAAGCCCATATTTTGACTCTCATTAACCTGTCTAGCTAAGTGGTTATTAGGTTTTTACTGCCGCTTTGCCAGCCCTCTTTGTCCAACCGATCAAAATATCCAGATTTAAATCATAAATAGAGGAAATTTTTTGTATCGTATGGATATCCCCCGAGCCCAAGGCAATAAACACCCTGCCAACGTGCCATGACCTTTTAATCAAAGTGACTTAACTTCGGTTAATGTTAAGCGAGT
Organism: Methyloprofundus sp.; assembly: GCF_965251085.1. Classification (NCBI taxonomy): domain Bacteria; kingdom Pseudomonadati; phylum Pseudomonadota; class Gammaproteobacteria; order Methylococcales; family Methylococcaceae; genus Methyloprofundus; species Methyloprofundus sp. The sequence continues at coordinate 1,188,256 of NZ_OZ252594.1, forward strand.
AACCCCACCTTAACCCAATCATCCCATTCCTGTGGATAGAGCGGACCTGCAGGTGTTCTGACTCTCAGCTGATTATTGCCTGTGAGTAATTTTCCAGCCACCCGAATCAGATAAGTACGAAGTGTATCCGGCTCCCATTGGCACAACGTTTTGTTGCCACTCAATTGAGCCATCCAGCGCACGGTATTGTAGGCAAGAACGGCGCAATGAAATAATGCGGCATTAGCCAGAAATTGATTCGTTCTGATTTTACCTAAACCCATTTGTGATTTTGCTTCTTCAATCCATGTTTCGCACGTCGCTCGTTCACCATACTTCTTATGTGTTTGCCAAGGCGATAGAGGTTCAGTTGTTACATAACAAAAATAGTCATATTCTGCCGTATCCCAAAGCTCGGACTGAGGTCCTGTCACTTGTTTAGGTTGCTTTATCCTGACCGCGACAAACTGACGAGAGCGAGACCAGCCACCACAACGATATTGAAACTCGCTCTGCTCCCAACCGGGTCGGCCTTGTATGGCTGTCCAGGCCTGTTTGGCCAGCAATGCGTTCAAATTCTTAAGTTTAACCTTTATTAGATACCCATGCCCTCTGGTATCGAGAAATTCAAGCAAATCACCGACAAAATAACCACTGTCACCGCGAAAAATAATGCGCATCCGATTGGGCAAGTGTGCAAGTAACTGTTTGGTAAATTCTACAACACCATTGCTTGTAAAGGCATTGCCTGTCCGGAACCAGGCTTGTAAAATTTCTTTTGTTTCCGCTAGAAAAGCGAGTTGTGGATGGTATGAACGGGCACCTTTCTTTTTGGGGTTGAAGCCTTTGGCACTTCCTTCTTGTCGACCACAAACGGTGTCCACAGTTGAATCGACATCGACCCACTGGACGGATTGTATGCCAGTTTTCGATTTTCCGGAACGAAGCAATCGCCGCCAGTGTTGACCACGCAAAGTATGCGTGAGCGTTTCAAACTGGCTTATCTGCCTATCACTTACTTCTTTAAAGATCCGTAAAATTGTGGTTTCAACAGGAATCTTTATCCAGCCAGCTACTTTGCGCAGTACGCTATCTGCCCATACGGTCGTCACCTTTGCCATTGATGTTGCTCCCCCCATCATGCCAACCAACGTCAATAGAACCACATCAGATAAGTGATGGTCTGCATTTTCACCCCGCCGATGTGGAACGCTTTGTTTTACGGTTTTTTCAAAACCTATCCTGTCTAAATATTTCACGACGGGAATCAGTCCCGCCTGGCTTGTCAATCCATGTGCTGTAGATGTCATTTTTACCGTTCGGGTACGGTTTCTTACGTGAGATGAGGATTTTGATACTTTAGAGGGCTTCATTAAAACAATGAGATAGTGAAATCAGGAAAATGATATTATATCATTGTTTAATAAGGAGTTTTGTGGATTATTATGTATAATGCTTGCAGGATTTAGGTAGTACCTAAATCCTGCAAGCCCATATTTTGACTCTCATTAACCTGTCTAGCTAAGTGGTTATTAGGTTTTTACTGCCGCTTTGCCAGCCCTCTTTGTCCAACCGATCAAAATATCCAGATTTAAATCATAAATAGAGGAAATTTTTTGTATCGTATGGATATCCCCCGAGCCCAAGGCAATAAACACCCTGCCAACGTGCCATGACCTTTTAATCAAAGTGACTTAACTTCGGTTAATGTTAAGCGAGTAACCCCACCTTAACCCAATCATCCCATTCCTGTGGATAGAGCGGATCTGCAGGTGTTCTGACTCTCAGCTGATTATTGCCTGTGAGTAATTTTCCAGCCACCCGAATCAGATAAGTACGAAGTGTATCCGGCTCCCATTGGCACAACGTTTTGTTGCCACTCAATTGAGCCATCCAGCGCACGGTATTGTAGGCAAGAACGGCGCAATGAAATAATGCGGCATTAGCCAGAAATTGATTCGTTCTGATTTTACCTAAACCCATTTGTGATTTTGCTTCTTCAATCCATGTTTCGCACGTCGCTCGTTCACCATACTTCTTATGTGTTTGCCAAGGCGATAGAGGTTCAGTTGTTACATAACAAAAATAGTCATATTCTGCCGTATCCCAAAGCTCGGACTGAGGTCCTGTCACTTGTTTAGGTTGCTTTATCCTGACCGCGACAAACTGACGAGAGCGAGACCAGCCACCACAACGATATTGAAACTCGCTCTGCTCCCAACCGGGTCGGCCTTGTATGGCTGTCCAGGCCTGTTTGGCCAGCAATGCGTTCAAATTCTTAAGTTTAACCTTTATTAGATACCCATGCCCTCTGGTATCGAGAAATTCAAGCAAATCACCGACAAAATAACCACTGTCACCGCGAAAAATAATGCGCATCCGATTGGGCAAGTGTGCAAGTAACTGTTTGGTAAATTCTACAACACCATTGCTTGTAAAGGCATTGCCTGTCCGGAACCAGGCTTGTAAAATTTCTTTTGTTTCCGCTAGAAAAGCGAGTTGGACGAAGCCGCTATCGCGGAGAAAAACAGCGCATCCCTTAAATTTAAAGTGTAACCTCATTGCCTGTTATATGCATAACAGGTAACTTGTAAGCTCATCCAACTAACAATAATGAGGTTACACTGTTATGACACCATCGATAGAGCTTAAATTCAACCATTATTATATCCAGCACTGTAAGCATTTAAAGCTTAAGGGACTGCAACCCAAAACCATTGACGCTTATTCACGCGCTATTCGCCGTATCGGGGAACACTTTCAGGGGCATCTGGATAACTTAACGCAAGATCAACTGGTGGATTATTTTCATGCTCTTTTAAGCCGCCTTTCCTGGAGTGCCGTGAAACTAGATCTCTATGGTCTCAAGTTTTTCTATACACATGTGCTACAAAAGCCGTGGGTTGATGTGCTAATGATTAAACCACCACGATGTACGCGTATACCCGATATTGTCACTGTGGTTGAAGCACAACAACTGTTTATGTCGACCCGTAATCTAAGCTATCGAGTTTTTTATTTTACGATTTACAGTCTAGGTTTACGTTTGGGCGAGGGCTTAAGCCTGAAAGTAGGTGATATTGATGCGACACGCATGCGGGTACATATTCGCAATGCCAAAGGCAATAAGGATCGGCTTGTGCCTTTGCCTGTGAATACCTTGAAGGTGTTGCGTAAGTTTTGGGCTGTGCATAAAAATCCAGTGCTGGTATTTCCCAACCGTGCCCGGGGTCTAAAAGGTGCACATCTTGCTGAATCCCCCCTTGATCGCGGTGGCATCCAGAAGACAATCCGTCTTGTGACGCAAGAAATGGGACTAAAAAAAAGATTTCCTGCCACTCGCTGCGCCACAGTTACGCCACTCACCTGTTAGAAGCCGGGGTTGATTTAGTTGAGTTGCAGAAGATTCTGGGCCATACCAGTTTAGTAACCACGGCTCGCTATACGCATTTGACCGATATTACCGATGAGAATGCAGAGCTGCACATTAATCAGTTAGTCAATGACTTTTCTATTCACTGGGGGCAGATTTCATGATAACCCTAGCTGCAGTGATTGATCAATTTCAGTCTGACTTTTTAAGCGAGTATCAATCTCGTTTACGCTCCAATCAGATCAGTGCATTACATGCCATGAAGAGCTGTCGGACACAGCTGAGTCCTGTGATGCAGGTTAACTGTGCAGACTGTGACTATCAAACCTTTGTGCCTCATTCCTGTGGCCAGCGTAACTGCCCGCATTGTCAACATCATGAGAGTCAACAATGGATTGAACGACAGGTACAAAAACAAGTCCCTGCTGATTATTTTATGAATACCTTTACCTTACCTGCGCAGTTAAGGTCGTTAGCCAGGCAGCATCCGCGGTTACTTTACAGTATGATGTTTGACTGTGCCTGGGCGACTTTACAGAGTTTTAGTAAAAATGATAAGCAGTTGCAAGGCGATGCCGGGGCGATTGCTGTCTTACATACACACTCACGCGAATTAAATTATCATCCGCATATTCATGTCATTATGCCTGCGGCAATCGTGGATAAAATCAAGAAGCTCTGGCGCACTAAGGAAGGCAAATACCTGTTTCATCATAAAGCACTAGCAAAAGTATTTCGTGCAAAGATGCTAGCGCGTATGAACGAAGAAAAGTTGCCATTTCCCACAGCTATTCCGGAAAAATGGGTGGTCGATTGTAAGTTTGTCGGTGCAGGCGATAAAGCATTGATATATCTGGGTCGATACCTGTATCGTGGTGTGATTCGTGAACAGGATATCTTATCCTGCCAAAATGGCAAAGTAACCTACCGTTATCAAGACAGCAAAACCAAACGCTATCAAACCAAAACGGTATCGGGGGCTAAATTTCTGTGGCTGGTGCTGCAACATGTTTTGCCTAAAGGCTTTCGTCGTGCGCGCAATTATGGCTTTTTACATCCGAATAGCAAGGGTGTTATTAAGTTGATTCACTCCCTGCTAAAGTTTGACCCGACGAAGATATTGCGTGCACTCAAAGTACGGCCGGCATTCAGTTGCAAATGTTGTGGCGGGGCGATGGTTGTTGGGCGTCGGCAAATACCCAGGGTGGAAATAATGTTTCAGCCTTTGCCAACTTAACAATTGGAATCACTAGCGCTTATGTAAATTTAAACACTTCGACCCAGGCTATCAGCGGATTAAATGCTGAGGGAGTTGCTTGGGCTAAAATCGGAGATTAAGGCAGAATTTTGCTCCGATACTTGGACTTTGAGAGTTGACTGCAATGGACAACGCTCAAAGTTCAGTTAAACAGGTAAAAACAGAGGTTCGATTCATCAGTCGGGCTGATCAACAAAAAGCTATTTTCATAGAGCGCATTAAATGAATTCCTACTATCGTGCCGGGCTTGTCCAACAAACGGTTCAGATTGTGGCTCGCTTCGCGATCACAATCTAACCTTATTCGTTGTGGATGGTATGAACGGGCACCTTTCTTTTTGGGGTTGAAGCCTTTGGCACTTCCTTCTTGTCGACCACAAACGGTGTCCACAGTTGAATCGACATCGACCCACTGGACGGATTGTATGCCAGTTTTCGATTTTCCGGAACGAAGCAATCGCCGCCAGTGTTGACCACGCAAAGTATGCGTGAGCGTTTCAAACTGGCTTATCTGCCTATCACTTACTTCTTTAAAGATCCGTAAAATTGTGGTTTCAACAGGAATCTTTATCCAGCCAGCTACTTTGCGCAGTACGCTATCTGCCCATACGGTCGTCACCTTTGCCATTGATGTTGCTCCCCCCATCATGCCAACCAACGTCAATAGAACCACATCAGATAAGTGATGGTCTGCATTTTCACCCCGCCGATGTGGAACGCTTTGTTTTACGGTTTTTTCAAAACCTATCCTGTCTAAATATTTCACGACGGGAATCAGTCCCGCCTGGCTTGTCAATCCATGTGCTGTAGATGTCATTTTTACCGTTCGGGTACGGTTTCTTACGTGAGATGAGGATTTTGATACTTTAGAGGGCTTCATTAAAACAATGAGATAGTGAAATCAGGGAAATGATATTATATCATTGTTTAATAAGGAGTTTTGTGGATTATTATGTATAATGCTTGCAGGATTTAGGTAGTATTTAAATTTACTGGGTCTGGCTTTGTCGTCGGGAGCATAACACCGGGGCTGGACAAGTAATTGCACCGTTTAAAGAATAAACATAGTGCTACGCTACTGAATTTTATGCTGACGCAGATTGTTCAGGTGTTTCCACACGCATAAATAAGGAATAAAGCACTGGTACGACCACCAAAGTTAGTATAGTACCAACCAATAGCCCGAAAGCAATCACACAGGCCATGCCATAGAACAGTGGATCCTTGGAAAGAATCAGCGGCAACAGGCCGAGTATAGTGGTCAGGGTGGTCATCAGGATCGGGCGAAAGCGCGCAATGGCAGCGGCAATAACTGCTTGATAGGGTGGCTTCCCAGCATCGCATTCGATTGCGATACGATCCAGCAGCACAATACCGTTATTGATGATAATACCGGCAAGACTTAGCAGGCCCAGTATTACCATAAAGCCAAAAGGTGCATTCATGACCAGCAGTCCTATCACTGCACCGATAAAGGTCAGCGGGATAGTAATAATAATGATCGCTGCACGGCGGAAGGAGTTAAACTGCCAGACCAGCAATACAATAATCAGCAGAAAGCAAACGGGCATCCATTCAAACAGATAAGCCTGTGCTTCGGCTGAATCTTCCAGTTCGCCACCCAATTCCCAGTGGTATTCGGGAGGTAGGTTTAGCGTTTCTAGTGCAGGTAATAATGCATCAAACAGTTCCCCCGCTTTCAGAATTTGATGTTTGGCACTGACCGTGATGGTGCGTTGCTGGTCAAGACGTTTGATGCGGCTGTACTCTGCTCTTGGCTCAATATCTGCGACCTGCAATAGAGGAACCGTGGTTTTGCGTTGATTGGAGTATACATTGATGCTGCGCACATGCGACACTTGCATACGCTCTTCTTCCAGTCCACGGCCTATAATCGGAATAATGATATCGCCCTCACGGTAATCTGTGATTTCTGCCCCATCAAGATAGGCGCTCAAGGAGTCAGCAATTTCCTGTGAAGTGAGTCCTGCACGACGGGCGCGTGCCTGATCTATCTGCACTTCTATTTTCCATAGTTTGTTTTCCCAGTCCTGTTCAATATCCAGTGTACCTGAAATAGAATGCAATTTATCTTGCAGGTGCTGTGCTTTTGATAAGAGAACATTACTGTCCGGCCCCTTTATGCGAATTTCCAGTAAGCCAGTTTCGCTCGCACCCAGCCACATTGATTTGACGCGTCCACGCGCTGCAGGGATATGTTCAAGAATATACTGACGTACCCTGGCGACCATTTCCGGTACTTGTTCTATGCTTTCGGTATTAACAATGATAAAAGCCAGATGGGGGTCAGGATCCATTGGAGACAACGAGAGAAAAAAACGTGGACCACCTGCGCCGACATAGGCTATCGTTCCAGTAATCTCTGGATTACTTTTCTTATCATCCATCCAGTCGGTGAGTTGCTGCACATTTTCAGCGGTTTTATCAGAGCGGGTTCCAGCGGGGAGGTCCAGATAAACCAGAAATTGATTACGGTCCCCTGCGGGGAAAAATTCAACGACCACATAACGGAATGCAAAGCCGGCGAGTGCCAGTCCTGCAATCAGTATTCCTATGACAATAACACGATTGCCTAATACTGTTTTTAGAAAATCCTGGTAATAAACATAAAACCGTCCGCCGTAGGGATCGGGTTTTTCTGCATTGCTGTCTACGGGGTCAACCTTCATAAACCAGAAGCACATTGCCGGGGTCATATACATCGCCAGAAACCAGGATGCCATTAGCACGATGGTCACCACCTGGGCTAATGACAGCGTATATTCTCCGGTACTTCCATTCGCCAGCAGCATGGTTGAAAAAGCGAGGATCGTGGTTAGAGAAGATGTCAATAGCGGTACTGCCAGAGTGTCACCTGCCTCAGTGACTGCTTCCAGGCGCGGCTGTCCAGCTTCCATACGGGTACGAATATCTTCGGCAACCACTATTCCATTATCGACTAACATACCTAAGGCGATAATCATCGATGCGATAGACATACGTTGTAATTCTATATCCATAAAAGACATGATTACCAGGCCAAGCAGCATCGCCATAGGCACAAATGAACCGACAATCAATCCGGTACGTAAGCCAAGGAATACAATAACGACTGCAAGGACAATAACCAGAGTCTGCATTAAATTGGAAATTGCACCGTCAACCGCCACTTGTACTAGAGATGGCTGGTACGTTGCAAAATCAAACTTGTAACCAATGGGCAGAGTTTGCTCGATGGTTTTGACCTCGTGTGTCAGGCGCTCACCAAACTCTATCGAGTTAATACCCTCCATTATTGAGATGCTGAGTATGATGGCTGGATGACCATTGAAATAAACCGGTTGTTCCGGTGGATCGACATAATCACGGATGATGGTGACTAGATCGCGTAGCGGCGTTACTTTTTCGGTACCTGGTATCGGAATCATCACCGATGCGATGGCATCAACATCGTTAAAATTTCCAGAAGGTTCGATAATAACCTCTTGGCCATAGACATTGACTTTACCGCCAGGGAGTAGGATGTTCTGTTCTTTAAGCGTCTGGCCTATAATGCCCGGTGTTAGGCCAAATTTGGCCATTTTACTATTGGAAAATTCTAAGTAGATGCGCTCTTCCTGTATGCCATATAGCTCTACTTTGCGAATCCCCTTCAGGGTATATAAACGGTCACGGGTATTACGTGCCACTTCACGCATTTCGGCCATAGTAAAGCCATCACTCCATATTGCTATATCAGCAATGGATGTCAGGCCAAATTCATCATCAATAAAAGGACCTTGCGTGCCTGCGGGTAATTCAGGTGTGACATCGGCCATTTTATTACGTAGATCCTGCCAGATGGGTTGCAGGTCGGCATACTGGTCTTTAATGATCACATGAATAAGTGAAATACCTGTTTTTGAGTCGGAAGTGATTTCATCCACTTCGCCAATTTCACGGATTTTTTCTTCCAGTTTACGTGTGATCAAGTCTTCCACGCGTTCGGGAGACATGCCAGGGTAGGAGGCCATAACCACCGCCTCGCGAATGACAATAGAGGGGTCTTCCTGTTTCGGGTAGTCTAGATAGATAAACACGCCTGTAAAAAAGACTAATAACAGGAATAAAATAGTCAGTCTGGAATTGTTCAGTGAAAACCGGGTAATATTAATCATTGTAATGCTCTCCTTTCTGGCTCTCAGTGCTGCATTAATTTAACTTGCTGCTCATCATTAAGAAAACTCACCCCGGCAACGGCGATGCGGTCGCCTGCATTCAGTCCTTTGCTCACCTGTATCATATTATTCTGTGCGGCATCTTTGGGTGTCTCAATGGCTGTTTTATGTACTTTAGATGTCTCGAGGTTGTAGATAAAAACATAGGCAAAAGCATCATCATCACCCGGTAAGATAGCAGCCAGGGGTATCAAATACCCATCATGGTGCTTATCATCGCGTAGGATAAAATGCACATCAGCACTCATGCCAGGTCTAATGAAGGCAGGGGGATTGAGTAAGTCGGCTTTGATAGGAAAGGAGTTGGCAGTACCTGCAGCAGAACCTATAAAAGAAATACGGGCTTCACTGGTTTCACTATCCAGTGTTGGGAAATTAACCATGACAGTCATGCCTTGATGAATTTTGGAAATAATAGTTTCAGAAATATCAAATTCTACATTCATAGTGCCATCAGCATTAATCTCAAACAGCTTCTGACCTGCAATCACTTTGGTAAAAGGGTCTACCGAGCGGGATGCAATACTGCCATCAAACTGGGCAGTTAACTCAGTCAGGCGTAGATCACGCTTGGCTAGGTTGAGTTTGGAATTAGCGTAATTAATCCGGTTTTTTGATGTATCTCGTTCTGCCAGCGCCGTATCCCACATAGACTTACTGGCCCAGCCTTTCTTTTCCAGTTCATCGACGCGCTGAAATTGATTCTGTTTGTTTTTGTAATCAGACCGGGCAGAAGCTAAATCGGCCAGTGCCGCTTGTACATCCAGTTTATAGGGCTCCTTATCTAAATCTGCCAGTAACTGTCCTTTTTTAACAGAGTCACCTATGTCCACTAGTACCTGCTGTACTTTACCGCCGACCTCAAAGCTGAGAGAAGATGAGTCAGTTGCATGGACGATACCAGGAAACCTGCGCTGCTGACCATTAGCCAGTTCGGAGACGGTAAAGGTTTTTAATGCTCTGATTTGTTCGACGACTTCAGGTTTATCCTGACAGGCGCTGAGGGTGATTAGCATGATTGCTAAAGATGATTTATGAATAAGCTGGGTTAACATAGAAAATCCCTGAGAAGTGGAGTGAGTGTTTAGGAACGCGCCTGTAATTAGTCAATTGTTCAAGTTATTCCAGGCGTATTCCTTAGCTTGTTGTGGATAGTTTACAACTAATGCAACTATTGTTGCATAATCTCCCGAAACTTTGAATTAATTTTGATTTGACACGTTTGGACTTGAATTAATGAATACTTTCTACCCGGATCCGCATTTAGTTGTGAATTTGGGATCTAAGTTTAACCTTTTTTTTCAGTGTTTCAGATGGTAATTGGGCAAACATCTTCTTGTAATCAGCACTAAATTTTCCCTGATGCCAGAAGCTATATCGTTGTGCAATGTCTGATACCCTAGATTCACCATCGTTGTGCAATGTCTGATACCCTAGATTCACCTGGCTCTGCGTGGCGGAGTTGTTTGTGCGCATTATTCAGTCGGTGCATGAGCGTATATGCCTTGATTGTGCAGCCATAGCGTTCACGAAAGGCATATTCCAGAGTACGTTGACTAGCATGGGCAGCAACACATAGTTCGGGTATTGTTACTACGTCACTGTCAGATTCAAAAATATAGTTTTCTGCTAATTTAACTGCTTTATCGCGTTTGCGTATAGGTTTTCTAATAACGGGGTGAAGGCTCTCAGCAATCAAGCTGACGACGTTAGCCGCAATTTCCTCTTCAAGTTGTGTTAGGTAATGCGGGCTTCTGATTAGCTCTTTACCTGTAGTGAGCGCATGGTCCATAGACAATAAGTACCTTCTTAGTGCAGCAAGTTTCCCAGGATGACAGCGAAAAGCTTCATTTTTCTTAATCAGAGCATTAAATTCGGGTAATTCGTGAGCCGCGCACAATTGATTCAGTTTTTTTTCGCTAAATGACAAGGTGAACACATCAAAATCTGACTGGGAAATACTTTGCAATTCTCCCCCAGGGGGAAAAATAAGCAGCATATCGCCTCTAATATCAATATTACGCCAGTGGATACTGATTTCAGGTTTTGCTAACAAGCCAATTGTAATCAGTTCTTTTGGAGATGTCCCTTGCTGGATCATACCCCGATGAAGTCGGGCTCTGGAAAATTGGCTACTGAGACCTCCGAATATCATTAGCTCGCTGGAAAATCGTCCTGCTTCGAGTTGACGATACTCCATATCCCAATGACGGGCGTTGGCACAAAATTCATCAAAATCGTGAATAGATTGGTGTAAGAAAAAAGGTTGTTCAGCCATTTACTGTATCGTTTAAATTTGCGATTTTTTGATAATGCGGGCGTGAATATTCAGTTACAATCATTTACCTTAAATCATAAAAAATTAACAGATGATATAGTTTAATTTGGAGCTGAGTCAATGAACTAAATATAACTTTGAAATTCACATAATAAAAAGAAAGAATTTATGAAGACAATTCTTTTCAACATTATGGTAACGGGACTGCTGCTATTTTCATCTTTATCTTTGGCAAAAGAAATCGTGCACGATGCTGAATATTACATACTAGAGGCTCAGAATGGCGAGAAATGGAAAGCCGAGGATAAAAAGGGATGAAAGCACGTCAATAGGGTGATAATAGCCACGACAATTATATGAAGATAGGTCCGGAAGTACAAAAACGCACGCTGGAATTTATCGAACGTAACACCAAGGCAGGCAAGCCATTCTATGTTGCCAACTGGCCCAACCTGACCAGTTTTATAGGAAGTTATCAAAAAAATGAATAATCAATTACGTAAGGTGAACTATGAATGCTGCTCAATTGTTTGTTAGCTGTCTGGAAAATGAAGGTGTCGAATACATTTTCGGTATTCCCGGAGAAGAAAACCTTCATGTAATGGATGCACTTCGCGGAAGCTCAATCAAATTTATTACCGTTCGGCATGAGCAAGGCGCTGCGTTTATGGCCGATGTCTATGGCCGTCTTACTGGGCGTGCCGGTGTGTGTCTGGCAACTCTGGGTCCAGGGGCGACTAACCTGATTACCGGGTTTGCCGATGCCAATATGGACAGGGCACCGATTGTAGCAATTGCTGGTCAAGGCTCAACTGAGCGGATGCATAAGGAAAGTCACCAGATGCTAGACCTGGTCAGTCTTTTCAAACCCATATCAAAATACAGCAGCGAAATTTTACACCCCGACATAGTGCCGGAAGTGGTGCGTAAGGCATTTAAAGATGCACAAGCCGAAAAAACGGGCGGTGCCTTTATCAGCTTTCCTGAGAATATTGCAGGTATGGAAGTCACACAAGCATTATTGCCCTTAAAAGTACAAAGTCCTACGTCTCCTTTTCCAGCTCCGGACAAAATCCAGCAGGCCATTGATGCTATTTCGGCCGCCCAATTTCCTATTGTTATGATCGGGAATGGCGTGATTCGATCAAAAGCCAGTCTAGCTGTATTAGATTTTGTCGAAAAATTCAATATTCCGGTGGCAATGACGTTTATGGCCAAAGGTTGTGTGCCTTTTTCTCACCCATTGAGTTTAGGAACTGTCGGTTTGCAGGCGCATGATTATGTAAGCTGTGGATTTGACCGGGCAGATGTGGTGATTTGTATCGGTTACGATATTGTTGAATATCACCCTAAACTCTGGAACCCCCAGGCGGATAAAAAAATCATTCATATTGATCAGACTTATGCCGAAGTGGACGCGCATTATCAGCTTGAAGTCGGGGTGTTGGGTGAAATCAGCAAAACTCTGGCTTTAATAGCAGAGCAGGCTGTCCCCAAAGACACAATTCACATGGGTTCATTACGCGAGGTAATTAAATCTGAATTAAACAACCATGCCGAAGACAGCAGTTTTCCACTTAAACCCCAGCGTATTTTATACGATACACGAAAGGTTTTAGCTGATGCAGATATTTTGCTATCAGATGTCGGCGCGCACAAAATGTGGATTGCCCGGCTGTTTCGTTGCGAGTTGCCTAATACCTGCATTATTTCCAATGGTTTCGCGTCTATGGGGATTGCTTTACCGGGTGCTCTGGCGGCCAAGCTGGCATATCCACAAAAGAGAATCCTGGCGATTACCGGGGATGCAGGGTTTATGATGAATTCTCAGGAAATTGAAACCGCATTGCGTCATAAGCTCGCTCTAGTGGTAATGATTTGGCATGACAATGAATATGGGTTAATTAAGTGGCACCAGCAACGCAGGTTTGGTCGTAGTGGCGATATTAGCTTTACTAACCCGGATTTTGTCAAATATGCCGAGTCATTTGGCGCAATAGGCTACCGGGTTAATAGTGCCGAGGAATTGATTCCAACTCTGGAGCAGGCATTTGCGGATAATACGGTGGTTATTATCGATGTACCGGTGGACTATAGTGAGAACATGAAGCTAACCGAAAAATTAGGTGAACTGGTATGTCCGATATGAATAAAGAGGTGCACTATACCATTCAGGTTCCAGGTGCACAAAGTTGTGGGGTTTTGGAGGTTAGCTCACCGTTTAACGGTGAACAAGTCGCAAGTATTGAAACGATCAATGAAAAAGGAGCCGAACAGGCTTTACAAAATGCTTTTCAAGCCTTTAGTAAGCGTAATAACTGGTTGCCTGCAGATAAGCGCATAACTATTCTGGAACGCACTGCTCAGTTGATGCGGGAGCGTTTCGATAGCCTAGTGCAGATAGCGGTACTGGAAGGCGGCAAGCCGTTAATTGATACCCGCATTGAAATTGAACGAGCGATTGATGGCGTTAGGATATGTATCGATTGTATTCGTACTGAACATGGGCAGGAAATCCCCATGCAGCTTAACCCGGCATCCAGCCAGCGATTTGCTGTAACGCACAAAGAACCTAGTGGGGTCGTGGTTGCTGTTAGTGCATTTAATCATCCTCTAAATCTTATCGTGCACCAGGTATGCCCCGCTATTGCTAGCGGCTGTCCAGTGATTATTAAGCCGGCAGAGGGTACACCGGCTAGTTGCTTCGAACTGGTAAAATTATTAAGAGCCGCGGGCTTACCGGATGTATGGTGCCAGGCTGTAGCCGTTACCAATGTTGGAGTGGCTGAGAAACTGGTTACCGACAGTCGGGTGGCATTTTTTAGTTTTATAGGCAGTGCCAATATAGGCTGGATGTTGCGTTCTAAATTATCAGCTGGTACACGCTGTGCACTCGAACACGGTGGTGCTGCGCCAGTAATTGTTGCTGAAGATGCCGATCTGGATGATGTCTTGCCATTATTGGTCAAGGGCGGTTTTTATCATGCAGGACAAGTCTGTGTTTCGGTGCAGAGAGTCTTTGTACATAAGCGTTTGATTAAGCAAGTGGCTGAACGCATGAGTAAACTGGTCAGTGAATTACAGGTGGGTAATCCATTATTAGCAACGACACAAGTGGGACCATTAATACGCCACCGAGAAACAACGCGTATTGATAATTGGGTGAAGTCTGCCGCTGCATCAGGTGCACAAGTGTTAACGGGTGGTACAAAACTGTCTGACTCACTTTATGCCCCGACACTACTACTTAACCCCTCTAAGACTATTGAAGTGAGTCAACGAGAAATATTTGGCCCGGTTGTTTGCCTGTATCAGTATGAGCATATAGATGATGCTATTCAGCAAGCCAATGCGCTTCCCTATGCTTTTCAGGCTGCGGTAATGAGTCAGAATATTAATACTATTATGCATGCGTACAAACATCTGGCTGCGTCTGCTGTCATGGTTAACGATCATTCCGCATTTCGTGTTGACTGGATGCCATTTGCTGGCTTACGTCAATCTGGTTATGGTGTCGGTGGAATTGCGTATACCTATAATGATATGCAAATTGAAAAGATGCTGGTGATACGATCGAAGGCCCTTTGAAAGCCTGGATGCTAACTTTAAGAAACTGCTTAATAATTACTTCCCGTATTTTGTAGGGGCAATCCCTTGTGGTTGCCCTTTCTATGCACCTGGGCAACCACAAGGGGTTGCCCCTACAATCAGAGGAAATAGCCATGCGTAAACGGTTTTATCGAGTTGCATCCATTAGTCTTATCTTATCTACGATCCTCACCTGGTTATGGCCACCAGCGGGCTGGTTGCTAGCACTTGTAGCGGGTATTGTGATGCTCGGACTCTATGATATATTCCAAACTAGGCATACCATCCTGCGTAACTACCCTTTGTGGGGGCATTGGCGCTGGATAATGGAATGGTTACGGCCAATGATATACCAGTATTTTATTGAATCTGACACCAATGGTGTACCCGTTAACCGGATGTTTCGTTCGGTAGTCTATCAACGTGCTAAGGGGGTATTGGATACGGTCCCTTTGGGTACCAAGATGGATACTTACCGAAGCGGTTATGAATGGATGGACCATTCGCTGACAGCACTGGATGCTAAAGATCTAGAACTGGACCCTCGAATTATCATTGGAGGCCCAGATTGTAAACAGCCGTATTCAGCCAGTATATTAAATATTTCTGCAATGAGTTTTGGTGCACTGAGCAAGCATGCAATATTAGCGCTTAATGGTGGTGCGAAAATAGGCGGTTTCGCGCATAATACGGGTGAAGGGGGCCTTAGTCCCTATCACCTTGAACCCGGCGGAGATTTGATTTGGCAGATTGGAACGGGGTATTTTGGATGTCGTGATGAACAAGGAGGCTTCTCGGAGCAAGGCTTTGCGGAAAAGGCAAGCTTAGACAATATCAAAATGATCGAAATAAAGTTATCACAAGGTGCAAAGCCTGGTCATGGCGGTATTTTACCGGCGATAAAAAACACCCTGGAAATTGCAGAAATTAGAGGTGTGCAGCCCAATACCCAGGTGAACTCACCACCGACGCACAGTGCATTTTCCACACCTCTGGAAATGATGCAATTTATTCAGCTTCTACGTGAACATTCTGGTGGCAAGCCCATTGGATTCAAATTGTGTATAGGGCGTAAAAGCGAATTTATCGCACTCTGTAAAGCCATGCTTAAAACAGGGATTAAACCGGATTTTATTACCGTAGATGGCGGCGAAGGGGGAACCGGCGCTGCCCCTTTGGAATATACTAATTCGGTCGGCACACCCCTGCGTGAAGGCCTGGCGTTCGTGGTTGACTGTTTGATTGGATTTGACCTTAAGAAAGATATACGCGTAATTGCCAGTGGGCGTATTTTCAGTGGATTTCATATGGTGCGTTTATTGGCACAAGGTGCTGACCTATGCAACAGTGCCAGAGGTATGATGATGGCATTGGGCTGTATTCAATCTCTGGAATGTAATAAAAACACCTGCCCAACCGGTGTTGCAACGCAAGATCCCGCTTTATATGAAGGCATGAATGTTGCGGATAAGCGGCAGCGTGTCGAGAATTTGCATAAACTGACGGTAGAATCAGTGGTTGAATTGATTGCAGCCGCTGGTTTAACCAGTCCTGATCAACTTAAGCGTTGTGATATTCAACGCCGGGTGAGTTCCGACCGGGTACGCTCTTACGATGAGATTTATCCATCGCTGGAACCTGGTTGCCTTTTGCAAGAACCTTACCCCGAACCTTTTAATAAATTATTACAAAGAGCACACGCTGAACACTTTTAGCGCTTTTATGCAAAAAGGAAAGTTCGGAAAATTATGCTTGGTTAGTAATGTTATTCTTGTTAGCTCTATGGTGTTCATGTTTTCAAATCTGATTTCGGTATGTATTGCGTCAGAGTCTTCAAGCGAAAGCCATTTATATATTGAAGCAGAACATGAAATACAACATAATCATGTTGCCGTTTTTGTAGGAGGGATGTCACCAGTAGGTGACTCAAACAAAACCTTTGTTGCGCTAGGATTAAGCTATGAACGTCGGTTAAATGAACCATTTGGCATAGAAGTACTGGCAGATTTTACTGTTGGATCAGACGGGCGTGCCGCACTATTCTTGACAGGTGTAACTTATCGACCTTTTAGGGAGTACGGTTTAAAACTGATGACTGGACCGGGATTTGAGATTGCAGAGCATAATAGTGATGCGACTGAGGTTAATTTTGTCTATGGTGTCGGGCTAGCCTGGGAATTTCACCTGGGGAATGTATCAATAGCACCTACTGTCCGTGCAGATTTTTTTGGTGAGTCTAACGCCAATATTACTTTTGGTATTGCTATTGGTACTGGGTTTTGATGCTACATCAACCTATAATTACGTCTCGAACCAGGTCAGGATTTGGGGCTATTTCAACTTTAACACCAATATAAGGAAAAGACTTTAATTCATTAATGCCTTTCTTTTTATTAATTGAGGCATGGAGTCCCAAAATCTTTCATTCGGCGCAAGGTGGCGCGCCGAACATTGCAAGTTGCCTAAAAGCTAGGCAGGACCAAAAAGATTCTCGTGTTCGGTATTCACTACCCCATCATCATTTAACTGGCTTTCTGGATAATAGTTAATCCAGACAAACCAGTATAGCCCCGCTTTAACCGTTTCAACGCGCTTGAGCTCATCCTGATCTGACTTGCCGAAGAAATCTATGTTTTTAATTGGCTTACCGCTGTCGTTATACCAGATGTTAACGCTCTCGTATTCAGGATCATAAGCAGCAACAATATCGCGACCGCCAACTGTAGTATTGACAATATTATCCTGATCTCTGATATATCTTTCGGTATAGGCCATAGAATCCTTACCGATGGTAAAACCCCAGACCAGTTCTTTACGTAGCAAGCGACCATCATCAACATCCATCGTACTGGTTAATAAAGACTGGGTGCGGTGGTGGGATACAGTTGCCCACAGAAAAACGATTTCAACAATGTTATCCCACAACCACAACACTGGATTCTTGGTAAAGGGGACGATCTTATTCAGGAATACCTTGCCGTCAGGATAAGCCTTGGCATAGGCACTAAAAGGCATGCGAAAAGTCGGCCACGCCTGCATTTTATTATCACTCCAGCGTCCATCACACTCGCGGGTACCATACATTTGCTGTATCGGTTCACCGCTACCCTCATCACGCATAATCAAGTTATTACCGTGCTGGGCAAGGATTTCTAAATCCAGTTTTTCACCATTAATTTCGGGTATGTACCCAGTACCAAGATGTGTCATGCAGCAGTAAGTCAAAATAACATTCTCACCACCAAGACCCTCAGGGGTTCCGGCAAGGTGAGGACGCTTGATATGGAAGTCGGAGTGCGCACGTGTTTCACCCTTGTTCTCTAATACGATAACACTTTCATCTGAGCGCAGATAATTCTTTGCTTCTTCAATGCTGTAGTACCTGGCATGGTCTTGCTGATTGCGTAAGCCGAAGTGTAGCCAGATATAGGGAAATCCAACAGAAAATATATTGATTGCCCCCAAAGCGTAAGTTAGAGGTTTGTAACCCGCACCATATTTAGTCGTGGTAACAATGGCAATAATAGACCCTACCAGGCCAATACTGATCATGAGTTTTTCGTGGCGGATAGCAAAGATCATGCCCTTACGTTTTACTGTGAGGAAGGCTTGAGTAATATCGCCTAGATCACGGAAAAACATAAATGAAACGATGGTAGCCGTAACAAGAGCGACCCAGTGAACTAATTCAATTAGCATTTTTTTTATCCTTTATGATTAAATAATGTCGAAAAAATATACATCTTGTTTTGCGATAAAGATGTTTATTGCTGCTGCTGGAGGCCAATATTCATTGCGCAGCTACGCGGCAACTTGTTCAGAAACTGAGCCAACACGGTTAATATCCGTATGCGGGAAGAACTCCACCCAGACGTGCCAGAAAAGGCCCGGCCTCAATCCTTCGACACGCTTGAGTTGACCCGCGGGCGTTTTGCCAAAAAAATCAATTTCGTTCACCGGTTCGCCCGTGTTGTTATACCAGATACCAAGACTTTCATAGCGAGGATCCCAGGCCACGACCAGGGGCTGTCCACCGACCTCGGTATTCAGGATATTTTCCTGTTCCACTACAAAATCGTCGGTCCAGCAGACCGCATCATTATCAAAGTTTACCCCCCAGACATAGGTTTTATTCGCTAGGCGGTCATCGTAGTGGCTCATATTGTCCATGACCGGTTTTGCTTCGCGGTGCTGTCGGTCAATAGAGGATGAAAATAGCATCTCAAGGACCTGGTCAAACAGATAGAGGATCGGATTCGATGGCGGCTTGTTTATGAAAACAGTGCCCTCAGGGTAGGCCTTCTGGAAACCACGGAATGTCATCCGAAAGGTCGGCCAGGGGCGCATAGAGAGCGTGGGGCGTAATGGACAGGCAGCGCCCTCTGTTTTCGGAGTAGCATCTGCCTCGCGGAATCCATAAATCTGCTGTATAGGCTCCCCTGTTCGGTTGTCCCGCAGAACAAGGTTATTGCCATGCTGTGCCAGTACTTCGAGCTCAATTTTCTGACCTTCCACTTCGGGTGAGTAGCCAATCCCCAGATTAGCCATGGCACAGTAGGTCATTACGACGTTCTCGCCGTCGAGGCCTTCCCCGTTGCCAGCCAGATGAGGGCGCATTAACTGAGCTTGAGGATGGGCTCGAGCAATACCATTGTTCTCAATCACGATTACCTGGCTTGACGGACTGACGTACTCTTTAGCTTCCTCAATACTGTAATAGCGCGCGGAATCCTTCTGGTTCCTGAGGCCGACGTGGACCCAGATATATGGGAAACCGTAAAGAAACACACTGAGAAGTATCGCTGTCCAGGCGTATCCGCGTGAACCCGCTGCGAAGCCAAAATGAGCGATTGTCATGAGAGCTAAAGCTACAAGTCCTATAGTGAGCAGTCGGTACTCGTTGCGGATGAAGCGCTGCATGTTCTTGCGTTTCACCCGGATCAGCATCTGGCTGACGTCGCCCAGATCGCGGAAATAGAGAAAGCCGATGACGAGTGAGGTGGCGAGTCCCAACCAGAACACAATATTTCCTAACATGTTTAATCTCCAGTGTAATGCGGTAAGGAACGTACATGGAATAACTTAAACACCTGGCTTGTCTTTTTATCCGTCTTCTACGTTGTAGAAACAGTTACGTAGCTGGCTATGCGCCTGTTTCTACACCCTGAATACGAATAAAAATCCTGTGTCAGATGCTCAACTTATTCCGTGCGCGTTCCTGTGTATTCAATAAAATACATCTTATTTTGCGATAAAGCTGTTTATGGGTGATGCTGGAAGGTAATTGTTCAGATACCTTACTAATTTTTACTCTACATCTTGATCAGGGGCTTGGGGTGAAAGGCTGTACCAGAATGGCAGAGCGACCAGTAAAGTTGCTCCTATAATATTCCCTATGCCTGCCGGAATAATATTCCACAAAAATGCGGAAGTCC
The DNA here is from genome assembly GCF_965251085.1 of Methyloprofundus sp. Lineage (NCBI taxonomy): Bacteria > Pseudomonadati > Pseudomonadota > Gammaproteobacteria > Methylococcales > Methylococcaceae > Methyloprofundus > Methyloprofundus sp. Next base: position 1,208,383 of record NZ_OZ252594.1, read on the forward strand.
ATCCAGGCCCCTCATCAATAGCCATTATCAGCGAGAAATAGCCCATATTGGCTGGGCTGTGTTGCAGGTTGCCAGCAACAAAAAGTGATACCACAAGGAAGATAGGGACAAATTTGCTGGTTAAGGTTTTTGCCATAATAGCAAAAAAGGCAGCCATACCAATCAGGCCATTTCCAAACATACCCGAAACGATAATTTTAAACCAGGAAGATACACCGCCAACTTCCATATAAGCCATCTTTTTTGCGATTATTCCCCTAAGAGCTGCATGAACACTTTCCGGGTAACTTTGAGCATACATGATGACCGTTCCTACAATATAAGCTCCGAGCACATTTCCCACCAAGGCAAGACACCAGAATTGAAATGCACGTATCCAGATTTCTTTGGAGCTTTTCTGTAACATGCTGGCTGGAACAAGCACATTCGCCTCGGTAAAAAGAACTGTGCGCGATAAGATGATCATATAAAACCCAGTCGAGAAACCCAAACCCTGTAGTAATAGCTTCAGGCCTGTGACTTCCACGCCTGCGGATAACAGCACTGAAAATAGTGCACCCATGGTGATGAAGCCGCCCCCTAACAGAGCCAGGATCATTACTTTCGTGTGTTCAAGATGAAATAGCCAGGTAGCTTCACGGTGCATAGCCCCTAATACTTCTGGTGGGGAAAGGTGCTGCCGCATAGGCTCCTTGCTGTGTTGGTTTTCAGTATCCATGTTTATCTCCCAGTTATTTATTTTGTATGTCTGAAACCATATTTCCCATAACTCTCAGCTATATTCGTCATCCTGCATGCTATCCAGTCAAGCGTGAGCAGGAATCTCATGGTTAAGCAAAGATTCCAGATAAAAAACTTCGGGAATGGCGAGGCTCTTAAGAAACTGACATTTTATAATATTACCTAAATCCTGCAAGCATTATACATAATAATCCACAAAACTCCTTATTAAACAATGATATAATATCATTTTCCTGATTTCACTATCTCATTGTTTTAATGAAGCCCTCTAAAGTATCAAAATCCTCATCTCACGTAAGAAACCGTACCCGAACGGTAAAAATGACATCTACAGCACATGGATTGACAAGCCAGGCGGGACTGATTCCCGTCGTGAAATATTTAGACAGGATAGGTTTTGAAAAAACCGTAAAACAAAGCGTTCCACATCGGCGGGGTGAAAATGCAGACCATCACTTATCTGATGTGGTTCTATTGACGTTGGTTGGCATGATGGGGGGAGCAACATCAATGGCAAAGGTGACGACCGTATGGGCAGATAGCGTACTGCGCAAAGTAGCTGGCTGGATAAAGATTCCTGTTGAAACCACAATTTTACGGATCTTTAAAGAAGTAAGTGATAGGCAGATAAGCCAGTTTGAAACGCTCACGCATACTTTGCGTGGTCAACACTGGCGGCGATTGCTTCGTTCCGGAAAATCGAAAACTGGCATACAATCCGTCCAGTGGGTCGATGTCGATTCAACTGTGGACACCGTTTGTGGTCGACAAGAAGGAAGTGCCAAAGGCTTCAACCCCAAAAAGAAAGGTGCCCGTTCATACCATCCACAACTCGCTTTTCTAGCGGAAACAAAAGAAATTTTACAAGCCTGGTTCCGGACAGGCAATGCCTTTACAAGCAATGGTGTTGTAGAATTTACCAAACAGTTACTTGCACACTTGCCCAATCGGATGCGCATTATTTTTCGCGGTGACAGTGGTTATTTTGTCGGTGATTTGCTTGAATTTCTCGATACCAGAGGGCATGGGTATCTAATAAAGGTTAAACTTAAGAATTTGAACGCATTGCTGGCCAAACAGGCCTGGACAGCCATACAAGGCCGACCCGGTTGGGAGCAGAGCGAGTTTCAATATCGTTGTGGTGGCTGGTCTCGCTCTCGTCAGTTTGTCGCGGTCAGGATAAAGCAACCTAAACAAGTGACAGGACCTCAGTCCGAGCTTTGGGATACGGCAGAATATGACTATTTTTGTTATGTAACAACTGAACCTCTATCGCCTTGGCAAACACATAAGAAGTATGGTGAACGAGCGACGTGCGAAACATGGATTGAAGAAGCAAAATCACAAATGGGTTTAGGTAAAATCAGAACGAATCAATTTCTGGCTAATGCCGCATTATTTCATTGCGCCGTTCTTGCCTACAATACCGTGCGCTGGATGGCTCAATTGAGTGGCAACAAAACGTTGTGCCAATGGGAGCCGGATACACTTCGTACTTATCTGATTCGGGTGGCTGGAAAATTACTCACAGGCAATAATCAGCTGAGAGTCAGAACACCTGCAGGTCCGCTCTATCCACAGGAATGGGATGATTGGGTTAAGGTGGGGTTACTCGCTTAACATTAACCGAAGTTAAGTCACTTTGATTAAAAGGTCATGGCACGTTGGCAGGGTGTTTATTGCCTTGGGCTCGGGGGATATCCATACGATACAAAAAATTTCCTCTATTTATGATTTAAATCTGGATATTTTGATCGGTTGGACAAAGAGGGCTGGCAAAGCGGCAGTAAAAACCTAATAACCACTTAGCTAGACAGGTTAATGAGAGTCAAAATATGGGCTTGCAGGATTTAGGTATTATATAATATTTTTAATTTAGCTGTGAGTTGTACGTAATCAGCATTTTAAGCCATGCTGGCCACCCACCTACAAGTAACAAAGATTACATTAGTATATAAATCAATGTGTTAAATAATTTTTATTTAGAAGGAATTGATATGCAATGCAGGTAAATTGGGTATTCTTCCACTAATTTTGCGGTTAGATTTGCGGATTTCTGATAATGATTTGCAGATATTTATGTAAAATCAATGGATATGGCAAATATGATTCATAAAAATTACATGCCTTAATTTGAAGGAGGGTAATGAAATACCACATCAGACTTTCAGTAAACCTGCCGTTCTAGAAAACAGTTATTTTCACGGCCAGTTATTTGTTAATAACGGATGTTTAGCCATTGGAATTAAACTATTGATTTTGGCTCTATTAGGTGCTTCCTTACTAGATTTTCTGATAAACTTTTAGCAACATGAAAGTTTTAGTTTTTTTAAAAAACATTATGCTCAAATTTCTCCACATTGTGTTCAACTTTTTTCGTTTGATATTTATTGTGCTAATGGTCGCATTAATTTCTTTAGCTATAGGCTGATCTAGTAATCGTCTGCAATTTAACAATAGCGATGTAAATCAGCATTATATTTGCTAGGAAAAAATTAAACTATATAGTGGGCAACAAGATGTTTTAAATTATGATCTCAATCAGCAAATTTATTGATATCAGAAATTAGGCCTATAGCCGCTAGACCATGGATTGCATAAAAGGCAGCATGCTTGCCTTATCTGGAGGTTTACTATTGCACGATAGCTATCAGGCTGATGCTATAATTTGACGATCTCTATTAAAAAAATTATTATTAATCAAGAAGGAGAATAACAATGAAAAAATTGACTACGATTGTATTAACTATTTGTCTTATTTTACTTAGCGGCTGTGCTGTTTTTAATCAGAAGACCTGTGATATTGAAGTCGATGCTCAAACTGATCCTCAGGCAAATATGGCGGGTTATAAAAGCTATGCCTGGCTAGGTTCGGCTAGAGTATTGAATGACCCAGATAACAAGTGGCAACCACCGGCAATGGATATTGCGGGGGATATTAAATATTTGATTGATAGAGAATTAAATAAACAGGGTATTTATAGTAATAATGAAAACCCTGATTTAGCTGTTGCTTTTTTTATAGGCATCGATATGGATGCCCAGAAAATCGTTGATAACCCGGACACTAACGTTGATGTTTTAGAAGATGTTCCTCAGGGGGCTTTGGTGGTCACACTAATCAATGTTGAAACTGGTTATGTGGTCTGGGTAGGGACGGCACAAGCTGATATCCTTGAAGGGACTTCTCCTGAGCTGGTAAGGGAACGCCTGGATTATGCTGTGAGTAAAATGTTTAAATTGCTCAAATAAAATTTACCATGAAATTTCCTGTTATTAAGGCATTTATTTTATTGGTTGTAGCCCTGTGTTTTGTGCCTGTATCGGTCTCTGCCGAGGAACTTTCAAAAAATCAACTTGATCCATGGCGGTTTGAATTAAAGCCGCTTTATCTCTGGTTTCTCAGCCTGGAAGGAGATACAACTATGCCTGCTTCAGGCGGCTCTTCCGATGCAACTAGTTCGACTAATGAAGGTGTGTTAACTAGCGCATTTAGCATTCACTTTGAAGCAGGTAAAGGTGACTGGACTGTGTTTACAGATTATCTATATGCCCAATATACTGCTGATAATATCAGTATTTCATCCAGCCCTGTTCAGGGTAAAAATGAATTGACCGTGCATCTATCTGAATTAGGTGTTACATACCGGTTATTGGCTGACTATTGGTATAAAGTTGAATTACTGGGCGGTGTTAGATATTTGTATGTAGCCAATAAGTTTGATTTCTATAGTGATAACCTGGATACCTTGTCAGCTAAAGATAATCTCTGGGACGGCTTTGGGGGCATACGTTTGACCGGGTATTTAAATGATAGTATCAGTGCGACAGTGCGCGCAGATGCAGGCGGCGGTAGTTCGGATCTGGTGTGGAATGTTGCCGCTCTGGTTGACTGGCAATATAAACATTGGGGATCAGTCTATGCAGGCTATCGGGCTATGGATTATAAAGTTAGCAATGAAGCGTTAGGTCTTAACCTCCAGGCAAAAGGGCCTGTTGTAGGTCTGGCGTTTAACTGGTGATTTTTTAACTGTTAAACAAAATTATTATTTTTCCGAGGATCAACATATGATTAAAAACAAATTCATTTTCATTGCTGGTGTTGTACTTTTTACCAGTAGTACTTTGCTGAAAGCAGAGCCGTATATTTATCCCTCTAAAGGACAAAGTGCGGAGCAAATGGAAAAAGATAAGTATCAGTGCTATGGCTGGGGGAAACAGCAGACAGGGTATGATCCCATGAATCCATCTGTTACATCTACCGGGCAAGCGAAAACGGGCAGTGTCGTAGGAGGCGCGGCCAAAGGAGCGGCGGGTGGTGCAGTGATTGGTGCTATTGCAGGCGACGCTGGTAAAGGGGCGGCTATAGGAGCTGTGTCTGGAACTGCAGCTAGAGGCATGAGGAATAGACGAGCCGTGGGCCAGCAACAGCAACAAGCTCAACAACAGTCTGCTGCTCACGCGCAAATGCGCAGTGAATATGATCGCGCCTATTCAGTGTGCCTTGAAGGCAGAGGTTATAGCGTTAAATAGTCTGTACCTAAATGTAGGGCGTGGCTTTAGCCCGCGAATTATGCATATGGCAGGCTAAAGTCACGCCCTACGGCTTCATGCATTAACTTATCCTTGCAAAATACTTGGCAACAGTGCCTACAAGTGCTTTAATCAAACTGTCACATTAAGATATTTGTCGAACTGATTTTAAATTCGAGGGCAGAGATAATGCAATGGTCCAGTCGATTTAATAACAAGAAAACACAACACGCCAAAAGCAATTTTTCTGCTGATTTAGATTCTGCAATTGAATATGAACAGCAAATACGCCGCTCTAGTTTTAAGCAAAATCCCATTATTGTTATTCCGGGAATTTTAGGCTCGAATCTTGCCAGCCTGGAAAATGACAACACTTTGTGGGGGGACTTCGGTAAATCCTTCGCTGACCCGAAAGTCGATGAAAACCTGCGCATGATCACTTTACCTATGCAAATGGGTAAAACACTAGATCAATTACAAAGTAAATCCAAAGTCGATGGTAGTCTTAGATACCTTAAAGGGAGTGTTGCTGGTATTCCTATTAGCATCAATACCTACGCCAGCATGTTATCTGCTATGGGAGTTGGCGAGCAGTTAGGGGCAGGTGGGTCACTTGCTAAACTGGATGATTATATTGATGATAGACGGCATGAAGCAAATGCCTTTGAATTTGGTTATGACTGGCGGCGTAGTGTAGATGAAAATGCTGTCCGGCTCGCGGAGTATATTACAACTTAGATAACCGCGCCCTGTGGGCGGGGGTAAAAAAAGCTTTGCGTAAAGGTCTGCTCAAGAGTATCAAGTAGTTAAGTTGTTCCCGCAATTTAACTAGGAGAAACAAATGAGCAGATTTCAAAAATTATCACATGTCGTCTGGTTTTGCCAGTACCCTATTGTTTTTGTGCCAAAGTACCGTTATCAAATTTTAAAAGGAGATCTTGGGAAGTATGTTTACCAGAGCATTTATGCTCATACTGAGAGAGCAGGGTGTGAAGTTATCGAATTAAATGTACAACCTGACCATGTCCATTTGCTTGTGAAAGTTTCCCCAAAGATTTCAATATCAGATTTGGTTGGGAGAGTAAAAGGAAAGACTGCAATTCAGGCTTTCCAGAAATTTCCCAATTTGCGTACAAAGAAATACTGGGGAAATCATTTTTGGTCGGCTGGTTACTGTGTTGATACCGTAGGTATGGATGCAGAAATGATAAGAAAGTATGTAAAGTTCCAGGATAATAAATAACCACTGAAATATTGGGAACAACTTGATCTTATTTCAGCAAGGCCCCAGAGGGGTTTTGCTGAGGACGGCCTTTTAGGTCGAACTCAAACCACGTTTTATAAGCGTGGTCGTTAATTTCTTTCTCCATTATCAGAAAAAACCGGGAAAAAATAGAAAATCTGATACAGGAAGGTAAAAAAACGGCTCAGGTGATCGTTGGTGATGAAATCAGAGAAACCCCGATTTGTGAAGTACAAAAAAATGACATTATTATTGTGCCTAAAGGCAGTATGATTGCAGTTGACGGTAAAATAATCGAGGGTGAATCATCGATTGATGAGTCTTTTATTACCGGCGAACCCTTTCCAGTCTATAAAAAAACAGGGGAAAGTGTGACCTCTGGCACCTTAAACTTAACAACGCCTCTGCAAGTTCAGGCAGAAAAAAAAGGTGATGACTCTTTTATGGCGGTCATTGCTCAGGAAATTAAATCCAGTTTATCGAAGAAATCAGATATGCAAAGGCGTGCTGATACCACGGTGCAAATTCTGCTGCTGTCTGTTACAGCCTATGCATTCCTGTTATTATTTGTAACGGGTGACTTACATTTAATGGCGACAGCATTAGCCGTCATGTGCCCCTGCGCCTGGGCATTAGCTACACCGACTGCATTTGCCGCTAATATTGGTCGGTTGGCTGGTTCCAATATTCTTGCACGAGGCGGTGAACCGCTGGAAAATATGCAGGATATTAAAACCCTGATTCTGGATAAAACAGGGACTGTCACGCTGGCAGAACCAGAAGTCAGTGAAGTTATTGAGATTAATATGCCACAACAGGAACTGCTGGAGTTAGCGGCTTCAGTTGAGTCCCGTTTTGATCATCCTATTTCACGTTCGATCATTAACTTTGCTAAAACAAAAGGGGTGACTCATTTCCGCTCTGTTGAACAGGCAGAAGATCTTCCCGGCAGAGGAATTAAGGCGGTTATCGAAAATCAGGACATTTTGATCGGTAGTGCAGAAACACTGCTAAACCAAGGTTGTAAACTACCTGAGATTGATTATACGGGGCGGGCAATCTGGATAGCGGTTGATGGAGATGTCAAAGGCATTATTGTTATTCGCGATATTATGTTAGCTGAAATGAAAAATCTGGCTGATACCATCCATCGCTTTGGCATTGAAAAAGTGATACTTGCTACCGGCGATAATGAAGAACAGGAAGCTAAACGTGTTGCTGATTATATCAATGCTGACGAATATTATTTTAATAGCAGACCTGAAGATAAAACGGCACTGGTTAAAAAGTATCAGGCTTTTGGAAAAGTTGCCATGGTTGGCGATGGTGTCAATGATGCTCCCGCTCTGGCCGCTGCGAATGTGGGTATTGCTATAGGCGGGCATAAGAATGTTAATCTTGCGATTACTTCCTCTGATATTGTGATACTGGGTAATGATGCGGAAGATTTAATAACAATACTGCAACTCAGTCAAAAAATGGGCGGAATTATCCAGCAGAATTATGCCTGGGCTATGGGATTTAATAGTATTGGCCTTGCGCTGGCGACATTTGGTTTTCTTAATCCCGTATTTGCTGCGATTCTACACCATATAAGTTCCGTATTCGTGGTGACCAATGCTGGCCGCTTGTACTTTACCCATATCGAAAATTCATTTGCTCAGCCATTTTTCAAGATAATGGATGACTGGGCAAGAGTAAGATCTGCGAAATCTGTTAAAGAATTGCCTTAGTAAGGAGGTAAGCACATATGAAAACCTATCTTGATTGTTATCCTTGTTTAATGAGACAGGCATTGAGTGCTGCACGTCGCGCAGGAGCTTCTGATAATCAGCAACACAGTATATTGCTTAAGACCATGGAAGAGCTGAGTGCGTTTCCGACCGGCTCGAACCCTGCGCAACTCGCGTATCGCATTCATCAGCAAGTTCAACAGTTGACCAATAACCTTGATCCCTACCGGGATGACAAGGATCAAGCGACGCAACAGGCCCTGGCGCTTTATCCTGAGTTGAAGAAAAAGGTCAGCCAGGCAGCAGACCCACTTGACATGGCTGTACGTATTGCTATTGCAGGCAATATCATAGATCTTGGCGTTGCCGACAGCTATGATCTGGAGGCAACATTGGCACGCGTTCTGACGCAAGCTTTTGCTATTAACGATTTAGCCTCATTACGTAACGCTTTAGCTCAGAGTATGTCTGTTCTATATCTTGCAGATAATGCGGGTGAGACAGTGTTTGACAGAGTACTGATAGAAACTCTTGATATCCCAGTAAATTATGTGGTCAAAGCTGGCCCGATTATAAATGATGCAACCCGAGAAGATGCAGTTGCTGCCGGCATAGAGCCAGTGGCAAATATTATTGATAATGGGTCTAATGCTCCTGGAACCTTGCTTGATCAATGTTCAGAATTATTTCGTAAACGCTTTGCACAAGCCGATCTAATTCTCGCCAAGGGCCAGGCTAATTATGAGAGCCTAAGCAATAGTTCTGCGCCAATTTTCTTTCTGTTACAGGCTAAGTGTAACGTGATTGCACGGGATTTAGGCGTTGCCGAAGGAGGAACGATATTAAAGCAACAAGTAGTGGACTAGCAAATTTTCTCTTGCTGTTTTATTAGATTGTGTTCGTCAAACCCATAAAAATGCAAAGTATTATTAGAATAGCTTTACAATGCATGATAAGTATATTATAAAAGACTAATATTATTTGTTAGTCAGGAGTGGATTATGAACAATAACGTAAATATTCAGCGTCGCAAACTATTAAAATATGCTGGTGTTAGTGCAGCAGCACTAGCAACATTTCCTGGTCTATTAAATGCTAAGACGATGAGGGTGGGGAGCCACCCTTCGCTTGATTTTAACCCGGATGTAGAAATTAACCTGACCGGTGAAGTTAAATATGTGTCGATTTTTAGTGGCCCTAGTACTCGTGTCTGGAAAGTAACGGGTGAAGTGATTAAAGGAAATAAAAGCGCCATTTCCAATGATGAAGAGAGCTATCTTGCGCCTACTATCCGTTTGCACAAAGGTCAAAAGGTACGTATCTATCTTAAAAACGAATTACCTTCAGCAACAATATTGCATTGGCATGGCTTGCATGTTCCTTCCAAAATGGATGGTAATCCTATGTATGCCATTGATAATGGAGAAACCTTTGTCTATGAATTTGAAATACTCAATCGAGCAGGGACTTATTGGTATCATGCGCATACCCATAGCTTAACCGCCCAGCATGTTTATTCAGGGCTTGCTGGCTTTTTTATTGTCAGTGATGATGAAGAGCAGGCGCTTAAATTACCTCGTGATGAATACGATGTCCCTTTAGTCATTCAGGATCGTAACTTTGATCAGCAAAACCAGCTTAAATATGATGGCGGCATGATGATGAAGATGCATGGGTTTTTAGGCGAGAAGATTCTGGTAAATGGTACGCCTGAGTTTAAATTACCGGTTGCGACGCGTGCTTACCGCTTGCGATTGTTAAATGGCTCCAACTCACGTATTTATAAATTAGCCTGGGATGATGGCACGCCTTTTAAAGTAATTGGAACAGACGGTGGGCTATTAGAGCGACCTGAAACACTGCCTTATATAACGCTTGCACCAGCGGAACGACGCGAAATCTGGGTGGACTTTAGTGATAAGGAAATAGGCACTGAGTTAACTTTACGTAGCCTGGGATTTTCTTCAGGTGGTATGGGGATGATGGGCGGCATGGGCGGTGGCGGTATGCGAGGCGGTCGTGGTGGTGGCATGAGGGGTGGTATGGGAGGAGGGCAGTCCCATTCTGGAGAAGATTTTACTGTACTCAAAGTACGTGTTAGCAAAAAATCTTCCAGTAAAGATGTCTTACCGAAACGTTTAAGTAAAGTAAAAGCATTACGCTTAGCGGATGCCGCAAATCCGCAATCACCTCGGCGCATCACTTTATCCATGCGTCATATGTCTGCCTTGCTGAATGGCCGCTCCTATAAAATGAATGATATCAGGAAGGATGAGATTATTCCTGTTAATACCTTACAGCTAATGGAGTTTGATAATGGCTTTCATCATGGCATGGGGGGCGGGATGATGGGAATGCCGCATCCTATGCATTTGCATGGTGAGCAATTTCAGGTGGTTAAACGTGAAGTGAGAAATAAATCCGGCAAGGGATATACGTCTGTATCCAAAGGCTTTCTGGATAAAGGCTGGAAAGATACTGTGCTAGTGATGCCAGGTGAAAAGGTCACAATCTTGAAACCTTTCAATGACTATACTGGTATTTTTATGTATCACTGTCATAACCTGGAGCATGAAGATATGGGTATGATGCGTGATTTGTTGGTGAAATAAAAACGTAGCCTGTATTCCGCAGGCTCCATACAGGCTACAGCATTGCCAAATATAAGTTGATGGAATGGTACAAACACCAGAACTAACAACTATTAATAGCTGGGTTGCGCGAAAGAGCTAAAAAAGGAAGTATTATGCAAACTAACAAACTAATCGATATCAACGGAATGGTCTGTGGCGGCTGTGAGACTGTCATTGAAGAAGCCCTTGCAGCAATGGACGGTGTGCTTGAGGTTAAGGCTGATTATACTAGCGGTAAATGCACGGTAAGTTTTACAGATAATATAGTCGAGCTTGAGGATATTTATAAGACTATTGAAGATAAAGTCTACCAGGTAGACTTGGCACCGGCTAATAAGGGCAATGTGTTTATCAAAATCAGTTTATCTATTCTTGCATTGATAGGTATTGTTTTATTGATGTTTTTCTCGCGCAAGTTATGGCATCAATTTAGTGTGCCTGAAATTAGTTCGCAGCTAAGTTATGGCATGATTTTTATCGTGGGTTTAATCACCGGCTTACATTGTATCGGTATGTGCGGTAGTTTCGTTATTGGCTACACCGTCAAAGATGCTGAACATGGACGCTCAGCTTATTTATCGCACTTATTATATGGTATCGGGAAGACACTTTCCTATGCCATGTTTGGGGCAGTATTTGGTTTTATTGGTTCGGTAGTCAGCATTACCCCGTTTATTAGTGGTGTAAGTATTCTGCTTGCAGGAATATTTTTAATTATTTTTGGGCTTAATACCCTAGGAATATTTGCAGTATTAAAGCGCGTACGCATTAAACAACCTGAGGCTATGGCGCGTTATGCCAACAACAAGCGGCGTAATTCGCGTAGCCCCTTTTTTATAGGTTTTTTCTCCGGTTTTCTCTTAGGTTGCGGCCCTTTGCAGGCGATGTATATTATGGCAGCCGGGAATGGTGATCCGCTAGAAGGGGCAAAATTTTTAGCGGCCTTTGGCTTAGGTACTTTACCTGCTCTATTAGGCTTTGGTATGGCAACACGCTGGCTTTCAGGCGCAATGACCCATCGCATTACACAAATTTCTGGTGTGATTTTGCTGGTTATGGGAACTATGATGCTCAATAAGGGGTTGATGAAAACCCAGTCTGGCTATGACTTTAAATCTATCAGTACTCAGATGACGCAACAGCTTAATGACAAATGATAGTATTTCCAGTTAGAAGGGTTCTGTGTGAATAAATGATCAATATAAATAGATATAATTGGGTATTGATATGCTTATGACAGGATGTGCTGAGGTACGAAGCGCATCTTTTGCGATACTAAGCTCTTTGTAGGGCGTGGCTTTAGCCCGCCTATATATTTAAGTACCAAAGTCCATTGACTCTAGAAAAATCAGTTGCTCGCGTTTTCTAGCACAAGCTCTTGATTCCACCGCATTTCCACAAAATGTCCGCTTAACCTATGGATGGAGCTAAAATTTTTTGAAAGTATTATATTCATTCAATATCTTCAGACCACCTGAATTCTAGGATAATAACTTGATGCCAATGCTTGATATGTAGGTTGACGCCGGGCTTGCGAAGCCCAACAATCACTGTGCAATATCATGTTGGGCTTCGTATACTCAGCGCCAACGCACTTTAGTATCATCTAATTATCTTGTGAAAACGGTCAGATTTTGATTTCTTTATGTCGAGATTAAGAGCTCTGATCTTGCACTATATAAATTCACGCTCAACTGATTTTTCTAATATGGGCGGGCTAAAGCCACGCTCTACTCCATAAGTCGTTAAGTTTCACCGTTTTTTCTGAGAAATTTTCGGTCATATCCATAATACAATCCTAGAAATAACAGCGCGCCCACAGTATCGGCCAGCCAATCAGCAACATCGCTCATCCTTCCCGACACAAAAGACTGGTGCCATTCATCGGATACTCCATATAAGCTGCAAAATATCAGGCTAGTCAAGATTAAGAGTGGCAGGGATGATATTGCATGCCGAAAAGCCCGAAGTGCAAAAAAAGCCATCACGAAATAAGCGCCTGCGTGAATCACTTTATCCTGATGCTCAAATAACTCGGGAGCTGGTAGAGAAGACTGGCTTGAGAGCCAGTATATCAAAACACAATAGAGTATTAGCTGTGCGCTATCTAATGCTTTGTTATAATATCCGTACATGTGAGAATCGGGTGGAATTTACTTAGTGAATGAATAATGTATTTGATTTTGCCGAAGCTTGTTTGCATCGTGCAGATATTGAGGAAAAATTACAATTAACGGCAAAAGCGTGGCAATTATATCAACAAGGTGAATTGAAGTTTGATTCTTTATCAGCGGTGCAAGAAATAGAGCAGGTTTGCTTTCCTGATAAGCCGGAACTGCTGGCGCCTCGATATATGGCGCGGCGTAAGCTGGGCACACCTGAAGGTGTACAGGCTTTTTATCATGCATTGGCGCATATAGAATTTATTGCCATTTATCTTGCCTGGGATATACTCTATCGATTTCGAGGCTTGCCGGAAAAATTTTATCAGGACTGGTTAAGAGTCGCTTATGAAGAAGCCTTGCATTTTGAGCTAATTCGTAGTCATTTGCGAAAACTAGGGATTGATTATGGCGATTTACCTGCTCACCAGGGTTTATGGGAACATGCGCAGGATACGGCACATGATTTACTGGCGCGCTTAACCATTATTCCCCGTTGTATGGAAGCGAGAGGTCTGGATGTGACGCCGGGGATGATAGATAAAATTCGCACATTGAAAGATGAAGCCGGGGTAAAAATATTACAGCGCATTCTGCAAGATGAGCAGCAACATGTGCTGTTTGGCTCAGAGTGGTTTAATCAACAATGCCGGGAGCAACAACTGGAACCCGAGGCAACTTTTAAGGCGATGCTGTTAAAATATTTTAATAATAACAAACCTAAAGGCCCATTTAATAACGAAATGCGTTTAAATGCGGGTTTTACAGCCAATGAGTTGGCCTGGTTAAATGAACAGTAAGAGTGCTTTGTAGCAAAGTATTTATGGACAGAGGTAAGGCGTTGTTTCAGTCATTATCATGCTTAGGAGTGCGACTGTGATGCCAAAATCCTGCGTCATACCTTCGGATATTATTAAATCCTCGCTCCTTAAGGAAGTTTTTTTCGACAGATGTTTATGTAGGTTAATCCTGCGTTGCTCAAATATTAATGCTGAATAGTGAAGACTTATGAATCATACCAAGCCGTTTAATATCCCTTTTTTTGCATTAGGATTTAGAACTTTTTTTACTTTAGCAGGTCTAGCCGCTTTAATTCTGATGCTTTTATGGCGCTCTTTATATGATGGCAGCCTAGCGCTAGATAATTACTATTTTGCCAATAGCTACTGGCATGCACATGAAATGCTGCTGGGCTATACCGCCGCTGTTATTGCCGGATTCTTATTAACGGCGGTAAGCAACTGGACCGGACAGAAAACCCTCTCAGGGGGAGGCCTGGCAGGTTTGGCATTATTATGGGTTTATGGCCGGGTATTGCCGTTTTATTCCGGTTTACTGGCTGATGAGTTTATCGCTTTAGTTGATTTTCTGTTTTTGCCGATATTGGCCTTTTGTCTGGTCAAACCCATCATGGCTGCCCGTTATACACGAGGCTATGTTTTTATTACTCTTTTATTGCTGATGAGTTTGGGTAATGCGCTTGTGCATATGCAAATACTGGGGCTTGCTGAGCAAAGCGCATGGTCAGGTTTTCAAATAGTCATCGCGTTGATAATTATGATGATTCTGGTGATTGCAGGTCGCGTATTTCCATTTTTTACGGAAAAAGGACTGCCAGGCACATTTACGATACGTAATCCCTTATATGATGCCCTGTCGATTGGCTCGGCAATGCTGGTATTTGTATTAACAATTATGCAGGTTTCAGGCTTTTTGTTAGCACTTACCGCTAGCCTGGCAGCCATTACAAATATACTCAGAGTGAAGGACTGGTATGAGTTTAGAATCTGGTATGTACCTTTGTTATGGGTGTTGTATCTAGGTTATGCATGGATTATTGTCGGTTTTATTATGACTGCGCTAAGTGCTTTTCAGCTTATTCCGCCTACGCTGGCATTACACGCATTTACCATGGGCGGTATAGGTGTTATCACCTTGGGCATGATGGCGCGAGTTTCATTAGGCCATACCGGGCGCGTTTTAAAAGCATCGCAAGCGATGGCAATCGCATTTGCGTTGATTAATATAGGAGCCTTAGTTAGGGTGGTTATCCCGGTGCTAATGCCCAACTGGTATGCCGATATAATTTACGCGTCTACTCTATTATGGTTAGCTGCATTTGCATTATTTGCCTATGTCTATACGCCGATCTTAACGACTGCAAGAGCCGATGGTAAAGCAGGCTAATAGCAAGGGGAGTAGGCTTTAGCCTACACGAGCCAAGACAACAGGCAGGCTAAAGCCTACTCACCAAAAGATACAAGAATTATACTTCGCACGGCCACGGTGACAGTTTTCTAACGGGCGATTTTTGTCGATAGCTGTGCTGCTAAAACTATTGCGTAACCAGCTATGCGTCAGTTTCAGCCTCTTGCTCTCGGCAAAAACCGACTCTCTATAAAATCCGCAACCATGGCCGCGCGAAGTATATAATATATAGATATTCACTCAATGGTCTAAAAACCATTGAGCAAACCTTAACTTTATTCATCAAGAGAAAATATGGCACTTTATTGTGGAATTGTGGGTTTACCCAATGTTGGTAAATCGACCTTATTCAATGCACTTACCAACGCAGAAATAGCAGCTGAAAATTACCCGTTTTGTACGATAGATCCAAACGTAGGCGTCGTCCCTGTGCCTGATGAACGTATGGATGCATTGGCTGAAATAGTAAGCCCTGAACGTGTATTACCCACCACCATAGAGTTTGTTGATATCGCAGGGTTGGTCGCAGGTGCGTCGCAAGGTGAAGGCTTAGGTAATAAATTCCTGGGTAATATTCGCGAGACAGATGCGATAGTGCATGTGGTGCGTTGTTTTGAAGATGAAAATGTCGTGCATGTTGCAGGAAAAATCGATCCCATTGGCGATATAGAAGTTATCAATACCGAACTGGCCTTGGCTGATATGGCCAGTATCGAAAAAGCCCTGGTAAAATCAACCAAAGCGGCTAGAACCGGAAATAAAGAAGAACTTGCCCGAAAGGTACTATACGAGAAGTTAATAAAACATCTGGATGACGGTGGTCAGGTGCGTGAACTGGATTTAACAAAAGAAGAATTAATCATCATTAAAGAGCTGTTTTTACTGACGATAAAACCGACAATGTACATTGCCAATGTACAAGATGATGGTTTTGAAAATAATCCTTTACTGGACTCTGTGCAAGCCTATGCCGATAAAGAAGGCTCAGTGGTTGTGCCTGTTTGTGCTGCAATTGAAGCTGACATAATCCAGCTAGAGGAAGATGAAAAGCAGGAATTCATGGATGATCTAGGGCTGGAAGAACCAGGCTTAAATCGGGTCATACGTGCAGCTTATACATTACTGGATTTATCCACCTACTTTACTGCCGGTGTCATGGAAGTAAGGGCCTGGACCATTCCGGTTGGCGCATCAGCACCACAAGCAGCAGGGGTTATTCATACCGACTTTGAGAAAGGCTTTATACGCGCAGAAATTATCTCTTACGATGATTATGTGCAATACAAAGGCGAGCAAGGTGCAAAAGATGCGGGCAAATGGCGCTTAGAAGGCAAGGATTACATAGTTCAGGATGGAGATGTAGTGCATTTTCGTTTTAACGTATAATTTGTAATTGACGAGTAACTAAAGAGCGGATATAATTTCAGCTCTTTATTAGGGTTACTTTTCAGGTAATTCATCTAGATAAGGCGATATAGCTCAGTCCGGTTAGAGCGCAGGATTCATAACCCTGAGGTCGTAGGTTCGATCCCCACTATCGCCACCATCTTTTCAATAGCTTAGCGAGTTTTTAGTCTTGTTACATTATCGGGTGCAACCGATTTTGCAACGATTCCGTTAAGATTGTTCGCGTAGCTACTGAGATGACCTGGTGCTAAATGTGCATAGCGTTGCACCATTTCATAACTACTCCAGCCTCCTAGTTCTTGAAGTACGTTTAAGGGTGTCCCGTTCTGACATGCCAGCTTGCCCAAGTATGCCTTAATCCATGCCAGGTAAAATTTTCAATACCTGCACGTTCTAAAGCTTTTCTCCGCCATTTAGTACTAACTTTAGCAACTGGGTTACCACGAAAGGTAAATACCCTTGTGTGGTGTTTCCCTAGTTGATTAATAAGTACATCAACTGCATCCTGGTTTAAAGGTATTCTAATAACTTTACCACTTTTAGATTGATCAGCATGAATCCATGCAATTTTATTTTGCATATCAATTTGTGACCATTCGAGACCAGTAACATTAGATTCACTAAGCCCGGTAGCAAGTGTAAAAATTGCCATAGCTTTGGTATGCTCTGGTAATTCATTTAATAACCGTGATGCTTCTTCCCGCGTTAACCAGCGTAGCCTGTGATTATCTTCCTTAAATCTTCGTATATGCGGTACACTGTCAATCCAGTCCCATCTCTTATGTGCCTTGTTAAGAACAGACGGGACTAATTCAGTAGTACGATTTACACGAGTTTTTCCAGCGACTTTGAGTTTTGCCTGAATGATTTTCTCGATCATGTTAGTGTCGATTTCGTTCAGTTATGTAGAGCTCCACATAACTGAACAATATTAAATGTGGTCCACAGATCCTTTTTATTATCGGCAGTACGTCGAGGGTTCAACACAGCTTGCTCGGTAGGTTTATCATCAGAATCCGAAAAGCGTAAAGGTAAACTGGCTTTTGCAAAAGCCATTTGCTCTTCTTCCGAAAGCGTAATGGCTGCCATTTCCTCTCTTGATGCAGAAACACGATCAAAGTTATTCAGAACTTCATATGCGCCCTCGATGACATTATCAACCACATCATGACCAATATGCCGGACCCTGATATCCTGAAAGGTATCACCGCAAACCATTCCATTTTGGCAAACAAATCTGAAACAACCTGCCAACATCTGATAAGAAGATGAACCATCATGAGAGTTCAGCAAAATAATCTCATTAACGCCATTTTCATTGCTAGAATCAATTTGAGAGACATGCCGTAAGCGCAACATATGTTTTGCAAAGTCGATTTTAGAATCATCGCGAACACGGGCCTGACATGCCATAAAGGGTTCGAAAGCTTCTTTTCTAAGGGCATCCAGAACAACGATAGTAGGAATGTGTAGATATTTATCTGATCGTGAACTATGCGCCATATCCGCATAAATTGATGGCACAACCGATCTTAATTGATCATCCTCCAGAGGATGATTAGCACGAGTAATATTGCACCGTGCAAAACGTGAACTTAATTGCATCATGTTTCTCCACTTTATAAAAACCAGAGAAACACATTAACCCACAGGGAATGGTTCCCAGGTTGGGTTAAAAAAATAAAAACGTCCGCACTGTTTCCACAGAAACAGCTCGTTGGATAGATATTGCAGACTCGCAACGAGTAAAGGGTGTGACTGAGAAAGCAACCACAACTTTAATACAATTTATTTATACAACATATCAGTTAGTTAATCCAATATTTTTAAAATAACCCCGACACAATAAATTAAAAGAGTACAATAGTGATAACTTTGTTATCACGGGTGTTTTTTATGCAAACCTTAGTCAGAAAAATAGGAAATTCAACAGGAATGATTATTCCTGTTAATATTTTAAAGAAATATAGTTTACATATTGGCGATCAACTTGATATTCAAGATGATAATGGGCGGATGGTTATTGTACCTACTCAAAAAAAAACTAAGTACACGCTTACACAGCTGCTAGAGAAATGTGATGAATCAGTCCCAATGCCTCAAGAATTGATTGATTGGGACAATACACCCGATGTAGGGAATGAGAAATGGTAAGGAAAGCAATATTTGATAGAGGGGATATTGTTAGAGTGTGTTTAAACCCAACGGCTGGGAAGGAAATTACGGGCGATTTCCGTCCTTGTCTAGTCCTATCTCCTAAAGCATTTAACCGTCTTGGTATCACTCTTATTGCACCCATTACACAAGGTGGTAACTATGCCAGAGTAGCGGGCTTTACAGTGACATTAATGGGTTTAGGTACGGACACGCAAGGTGTCGTATTAATCAGTGGCATACGAATGGTTGACTTGGTAGCTCGTAAGGCAACTAAAATCGAAACTGCGCCGGCTGAAATTGTTGATGAAGTTTTAGCAATTTTAGCCACTTTGGTTGAACCAGAATAGCGAAGGTATCTATGAAATATCAAATGGTTAATCATCATCAGTAACGGAGCGTGTTAATAAAAAACCCCAATAGACAAAATATCGGGGTTGCTGTGTTACTTAATGGTTAATACGTGTCCGAAAGTAGGGCTGTCAGGAGTGAAATCCAGTGCTTTAATCACTGGAACAAAAACATCAATTGATGTCCTTATTTCTGAAAACTCACCGTTAGCTTTCTCTTCAACTTTTACACTGTGCTTTTTATCTTTAAATGTATCACCTTTTATGACATAGGTTTTGCGACCATCATTGGAGTGTACAACGCCAGAAACTTCTCCAGCTGCCAACGCTAAGGCTAAATGCCAATCTGATAATTTCATCAATGGTCTGCGTTTTTGACCAGAACACGATTGTAAATTCAAAGCAAACTGATCCCACAGACAGGGGTATTGATTAATTTGCTCAGTTAACTGAATCTCATCAATATTAATGATGTTAAACTGAATTTCCTGATCTACGCCAGCAGGGACAACATAACAATCATCATTCCACGTTTCAGGCAGAACGGGTTTATCATCCAGATTACAAAATTGCTCCAGTTTAGCTAAAACAAGACTGCTTTTTTTATCTTTAACAGCTCTTCTTTTTTTAATACCGAAAACAACCGCTTGTTGAAACTGTTGCTCAGGTGCTAAATAAATCTGAACCTGTTCAAAACCCGCAGCCAGCCATTTTCTAAACTCATCATCCAGAGAATAATGGGGAATAATTAAAACTAATACACCACCAGCCTGTAACAACCTGGCAGAATGCTGGTAAAACATCTTCTCCAAACGCTTGCGGCCTTTAGTCACAAATTGGGTGCCTGTTTGCGCCTTATCTGTTACCAAGTCACCGTAAGGAGGATTCAACCACAATAAACCGAAACTGCGCGGTGTGATGATGGTATCCTGAAAATCACCCTGTATACACCGATCAACCAGCTTCTTAGCCTGTTCTGCTCGATCACGATCATATTCAATAGCAAACGATTCAACACTATCTTTACCGAGGTGATGCTCACATTCAGCTAAAGCAGATGCTTCCCCTGCACAAGGGTCAATAATTCTCATATGACCTTTTGCGCAGGGACTGAGCGCATTTAAAATTCGCTCAGTTGTTATTGCATCCGTTGGGTAATACCCATTTTTTGCATAATTACGTGCAATACGTTGAAACATTAAAGCCATTGTTTTTCTCCGTTAAAAGGGAAAACCAACGCCACACGGGAGTTGGTTTTCCCGTGTTTGTGTTAATGTAACCAAAATTAATTGCTTAAAAATCTATTTCATAAATCATCCTGAAGTCTCTATATCAAGATATAAATTACCTGCCACAATCATTTGACTAATAACTTCCTCAAACTCTGCTTCAGGTAAATTAATACTGACATTATCAATCGCGTAGCCATGCTTCATTTCCATCCAGCCTTTTTTAAAAAGCAGATCCATGATGGGAGCCTGCCACACATCCAGCAAAGGTAGATGACAGACAGATTTAATTAATTGCCATATTTGCACATTAATATCATTGCCCTTATTAGAGCCATCAATGTTTAATTGAGTATGAGGTGTGACTGGCATGATAGTCAGCTAGCTGGTGGAAGTCCAGCCTTTGCCCTGTGAGAAGGGAAAAAGTAGGCGAAAGCAAGGGTGTCCAAAGAAACTCCCAGTAGCTACCCAACAGGGAAGCGCGGTTATTGGAAGCCAATGCGGAATCTGAAGGAAGCTCTAGCCAAATCGGTCACCTAAACGAAAGTGAACCTTCGTAAGGCGGCAACAAAAGGGTAAGGTGCCCTCGACCACCGAAGCCCAATATTCTCACCGTAACTTGTTGCTGTATTGAAGGTAGGAAGACCGAGATAAAGTTGACTATCTTACCCAGTGAAGAGCCGTCGGGTTTGAGTCGGAGTAACTGCGACTCCTTAAGCTCTAAGCGTTACAGTAATGTAGACGTTATGAACCGAGGGTTTTCGGATGAAGCCATAGTAATCGTAAAATTTGGTGCCAGTGATTTCATGGTGACATGGATGAGGGTAAAACATCAAATCAGTGACAGGATGTTGGAGTTGAAGGGCGGAACACGTAAGTGATCATAAAAACAAGTAATATATTGGCTTCTGAGATCAGCCTTTAAAGGAGCAGTTAACTATTCGCGTCGTAAATGCATATTCCTATGATCATGAACCCCCATTCTTCGCTAAAAAGCGATTATTTAAACAAATAAATGAACAGAAAAAAGCCTGCTTTTAGGGGTGGACTAAAGGCTCTGTTCAGACTCATTTGTTAATTGGAAAATACTGAAAATAACAAATCACTAAAATGTATTGGTGCAGAATCAATCCAACTGACAATGTTAGGTTTGTTCGCATTTTAACGATTGGTATTAAAACAACTGAAGTTTCCTAGGAATTCATCAAGCCATAATAAGTAATAAAAAGGTTACCATAAAATTAACTGGGAAGCTGGTATATTTAGGAAAAACCCTATCAAAATCAGAACCCAAAGCAGCTTCGGCAATGATGTATCGAATATCAGAAAAGGTGAAACTTCTCCGCCCCTTCATTTTGTACCGACGTTCCAGGTTGGTTTTGAAGCGAACAGCATAAATCTACGTTCCCTAACCAGGGCTACCGCTTCTTCTTTATATTCTTTAGAATATTGTTTGTACGTTCGTTTCTGTCCCATTCTGACACCTTAATAATTGATAGTTAATTATCTCTTACTAAACTGTCCTGTGCTATTAGACCACTACAGTATCAGTAGCTGCGGTCTTTAGCCACGAATAGCTTGCCAGTAACTGCACCTAAAGACTGCTTCCACAGATCCTCTTGCGGATAGACTATCAAACATCATTCTACATTTTGTCATCCCGCCATTCTTCTTTGACCCAGCTCATAAACAACGCGTATCCCAGTGAAAAAATGACCGCACCAATAAACAAGCCGACTATGCCAGATTCAATGAACCCACCTATCGCGCCTAAAAAGATAACAACCATAGGCGTGTTAACGCCTCGACTTAAAAGTATGGGCTTAAGAATGGTATCTATAAAGGTGACAGGAACGCACCAAATTAATAATGCAACTGCGGTGACAGTATCAGCGCTGTATAACATATAAATAACAATTGGAGTAGTGACTAACGCAATGCCAATCTGCAACACAGCAAGAATCAGGCAAAGCAGTGCCCATAATCCAGCAGCCGGTACACCGGCGACAATAAAACCTAATCCGGCAAGAATTGATTGAATAATGGCAACACCTAGTATACCTAAGGCAACACTATGCACAGTTGCATATGTGAGGTCCATTATTTTTTCTCCCCGTCTCCGTTCACCAGCAAAGCGTGTCACTATAAGTAGGGTAAATTGTTGTCCGCTTTTTGATTTCGCCAGTAGGAAACCAGAAATAATTATTGCCACCATAAACTGTAGAATGCCTAATCCTGTTCCCTTTGCGTTCAATAACAACCAGTTACCGATAATTGTGAGATGGGGTGCAATCTGGCTCAATGCCGCTCCGAGGTTATCTGAAGCAAGCTCCCAGAACTTTGCGAGAGGTGCTCCGATAAAGGGCCAGGAGCTAATATTTTCCGGTGGAGGAGGGACTTGTAAAGTATTATTACTAAGCCCCTGTATTAAAAATTCAATACTTTCGATCAGGGTGCTGGCCAGTAGTATGGTGGGGAGTATAAGTATGATTAGAAAGACAACGGTGCAAAGGCCAGATGCAAGGCCATGACGCCCACCCAGAACAGTCAGCAAACGCTGGTAAAGCGGGTATATGGCAACAGCAATGATAACTCCCCATATAATTGCAGTAATAAAAGGTTTAACAATATCGAAGCACCAGAAAGCCAGTATGGCGACAAGGCCAATTCGAACTGCCGCTTCGAGTGAATTTGTTACAAATTGTCGGTCATTTTCTGGTAAATAGTTATTGTTCATGCTCTGCCTGGAGTTTAAATACAACACGCATATTATTAACAAATATGGCAAATAAATACAATGTATATATTCAATACGTATTTATTACACATGACAAAAAATAATCACCACGAAGAAAAGAAAAACAAAAAAACAGCCGGAGCATAGTCAGGACAATTTGCCTTGATGGTCGAGTAGAGCGGACTTTAGTCCGCACACTCGCCCCCGTAGCGGACTAAAGTCTGCTCTACAGCAGCTATGTACAGAAGGAACTCTTAGCGATTAAGTTGCTCTATGGTGTGTATTCCAAAGCGCTGAGGGGCGTTTGTTTCTGATACATGGCGACCCGAGAGCGTACCATTCAGGATATATTCTTTACCCATATGTCCTTGCGCCCAGCCAATCACAGTGTCGATAACGGGGGTGTTGACACTGACTATATCAGCTACCCCTTTATAAATGCATAAGCCTAAGGGAATATCTTCGGTGAAATAACGGTTCGAGAAGTCAGGTTCCCAGCCGTTACTATCTGGAATTTCTTTAAATGGACAACGAAAGCCTCGGTAACCAGGGTTAGTGCGGAAAAATGTAGTCAAATTGGGTGAGCTATCAGCGTAGGCATAGCGTGTCAGGAAGTCATAGATATGGGGCACATGAATATCTTCCATGCCTTGTGATGTTAGCGCATCAGCTATAGTCAACAATTCTTGATTAAGCGCGTCCATAAGTTCGCCAGCTGCATGAGTCATCTGTTCGTAAAAGAGTGGGTTTTCGGGCAGGATATCACCAGGCTGCCAATCTTTACATAAGGTGTACAGGCGAGCAGGGTGAATAATGGCGTTAACCGGGTACAGAGTAGAACTAAGAAAATGACCACAGCTTTCGGTGGCACCAAACAGTCTCTCATTTAAAGCGATGACCTTGTCGGTGGCGCTGGCAGGCAGTACGCCTACGCGATAACGCGATTTAAGTTCCTGTACTTCTACGCGTTTACCGTAATCAGTGATACGACAGTTAAAGGGCATAGGCAAAATAGCAAATAGCACTAAATTATCCACCATATCGCCGAGAACCTCGCGAGCTACCCAGTCGAAACCACCTTGCCCTGGGGTTACGCCAATGTACATGCCTTTACGTAAATAAGGTTTGAGCTCTTTAAGTACACTAGCATAGGCAAAAGAGGGCAGTGGCAGAATTAAAATATCACTACCAGGAACCACATCTGCTGCATGGGCAGAAATTCTGTCGGGTGTTCCAATGACAGTACCAGAAGGATTATTGTGCTCGGCAAATTCAGCCACGATATGGCCCTGTTCGGCTACACCTTTGGCCATGCGCTCAGCTTCGTCACCGTGAGAGGCCAATACATTTGTGGCTATACCGCGAGAGGGCAGTAGTGCCGCCAATGCATGAGCAGCATTGCCACCGCCGATAACACAGACCCGTAGATTGTTATTTAAGTGTGTATTGTTATTCATTCTGAGTCTCCACTCACTGAATCGCGGCTAAAGGCCGCTCCTACAGGAGGTTAAATGGATTATTG
The DNA here is from genome assembly GCF_965251085.1 of Methyloprofundus sp. NCBI lineage: Bacteria > Pseudomonadati > Pseudomonadota > Gammaproteobacteria > Methylococcales > Methylococcaceae > Methyloprofundus > Methyloprofundus sp. The sequence goes on from NZ_OZ252594.1 coordinate 1,233,035, forward strand.
ATCTATTTTTCACGGTCTCCCACTGGCATTAAGTTAAGATACTTCTCGTTCCCAAATTCTATTTGGGAATGCATGCAGGGTAAGCTCTGCTTACCGAAACATACAGCAGAGCTGCTCTTTCATGTATTCCTTAACTTAATCACAGTGACGGTTTCCGTGGGAATTCATACCGGAACGTTCGGTATTCCATGACGAAGAGTGTCATAAACTGCATTCTCACGCTGAAACAAACAAGAAATTTTTAATCAATGCATGACACTTGGATAGATTAAACCACGAAGAACACGAAGAACACGAAGGGTAAAGCTTTTGTTTTCTTTCCTTTATGAGCTTCATGTTCTTCATGGTGATCCTTTTTTTTGCAATTTAGGATTTAAGCACCTCAATCAAAGCAGCTTCTATAATATCCAGCCCTTCTTCAAGATGTTTGTCAGGAATTGTCAAGGGGACAAGTAAACGTATCGTATTTGCGAAATAACCGCAGGCAAGCAGAATCAAGCCTTTCTCGGCTGCCTTGGCGGTTAATTTACCAATAAGGTCCGGGTTAGGCTCATTACCTCCGCGCTCTTTAACCAGCTCAAATGCGACCATGGAACCTACACCGCGCACATTACCAATGGCAGGCACATCATCACGGGCTTTGATCTCATTTAAACGTTCTACAAGACGGTTACCAAGAACTACACTACGCTCGACTAGACCTTCATCTTCAATCGCAGCAATCGTTGCGAGCGCTGCTGCACAGGCAACAGGGTTACCCCCATAAGTCCCGCCCAATCCTCCAGGCTTAGTGCTATCCATTATAGTTGCTTTGCCGATGACACCCGACACAGGAAAACCACCGCCCATCGCTTTAGCAACCGTTATCAGATCAGGTTCAATGCCACTATGTTCAGATGCAAATAGCTTACCGGTACGGCCAAAGCCAGTTTGTATTTCATCACAAATTAGCATAATGCCATGATCATCACATAGGGCCCGCAATTTTTGCATAAAGTCATTGGGTGCCTGATAGAAGCCACCTTCGCCTTGTACTGGTTCCACAATAATAGCTGCTACATTGTGAGCTTCTATTTCTGTTTTAAATATCGTAGCCAGGCCAGCCATAGCATCATCCACAGAGATACCATGATGCTCAATAGGGAAAGGTGCGTGGAATACATTAGCAACGCCAACACCACCACCTGCGCGATAAGGAACGATTTTTCCCGTTAGTGTGCTGGTAAGTGCCGTGCGACCATGAAAGGCACCGCGAAAAGCGATAAGGCCTTGACGGCCTGTGTGTACCCGAGCAAGTTTGACTGCATTTTCTACCGCCTCAGACCCGGTAGTAAAAAGCACAGACTTTGCATCTTTAATCGGCGCGATTGCATTTAATTTTTCACACAGCGCAACATAGGGTTCATAGGGAACTACTTGAAAAGCAGTATGGGTAAAGTTGTCACATTGAGCTTTCGCCGCTGCTATCACCTTTGGATGACAGTGACCTGTATTACAAACAGCAATACCCATCGCAAAATCGAGATAGCGTTTACCGTCCGCATCCCAGACTTCAGCGTTCAATGCTTTAGAAGCAAAGACAGTGGTTGCAGATGCAACACCGGGAGCAACGGCTGCTTGCCGGCGGGTTAATAAATCAGCATTTTTAGTCATATTATTTATCTTTATCGGCTATCGTTATAACATGGGACATATTGAAAACTGTAGGGCGTGGCTTTAGCCCGCCAATGCCAGACCTTATTTAAAGGTGGGCTGAAGCCACGCCCTACCAGTCTATTGAATGCCCCATCTTCATTATCTTTGGCAGCTTAAATGCCGCCCATACACATATATTTAATTTCCATGTAATCATCCAGCCCATAGTGAGAACCTTCACGACCAAGACCAGACTCTTTTACGCCGCCAAAAGGCGCGACCTCGGTCGAGATAATACCCTCATTAATACCGACAATACCATATTCCAGTGCTTCACCCACACGCCAGACACGTCCAGCATCGCGGGTATAGAAGTAAGATGCCAGGCCGAATTCTGTGTCATTGGCCATGGCGATAGCTTCTTGCTCGGTTTTAAAGCGAAACACAGGAGCAAGTGGACCAAAGGTTTCTTCCTTTGCCACCTTCATCTCGGGTGTTACATCGGCAATGATGGTGGGTTCATAAAAAGAGCGACCCAGTGCATGAGGTTTACCGCCTATGACGACTCTCCCCCCTTTATCTAATGCATCTGCTACATGAGCAGCCACTTTTTCCATACCCGCCTCGTTAATAAGGGGCCCCTGGGTAACCCCTTCATCAGCACCATTACCCACCTTAAGCCCTTTTACCGCAGCAGTTAATTTATCAATAAATGCATCGTAAATACCCTCCTGTACGAGGAAACGGTTTACGCACACACAAGTCTGACCTGAATTTCTGTATTTACTGGCCATTGCTCCAGCAACAGCAGCATCAAGGTCAGCATCATCAAAAACAATAAAGGGAGCGTTACCACCTAACTCCAATGACAATTTCTTGACAGTATCAGCACTTTGGCGCATTAAAATTTTTCCTACAGCAGTAGATCCCGTAAAACTAATCTTTCTGATAATGGAGTTAGCTGTCATTTCGGCACCAATCTTTGCGCCATCAGATGAGGTCACGACCGAGAGAACTCCTGCCGGGATACCTGCCTGGTCCGCAAGCTCAGCAATAGCAAGTGCTGACAATGGCGTTGCTTCCGCTGGTTTTAAGATTATCGGGCAACCAGCAGCCAGCGCAGGCCCAATCTTGCGCGTGATCATCGCATTAGGAAAGTTCCATGGTGTGATTGCCGCACAAACACCGATTGCCTGTTTGATCACCACAATGCGACGGTCATTTATCGTAGCAGGTATCAAGTCGCCATAGGCACGTTTCGCTTCTTCTGCAAACCATTCTATAAAGGAAGCACCGTAGGCAATTTCACCGCGTGCTTCAGCTAAAGGCTTACCACATTCTGCCGTGAGAATTTGTGCCAGGTCTTCCTGATTAACCATCATCAGGTCAAAAAACTTACGCAGAATAACAGCACGTTGTTTGCCTGATTTTGATTTCCACGCATCCCACGCCTTATCAGCTGCTACAATTGCTCGCTTAGTTTCGGCAGCACCGAGATCAGGCAGAGTAGCGAGCTTTTCTCCCGTTGCAGGATTAAACACAGCAAAGGTAGCGGCATCATCGGCATCAACCCATGCGCCATCTACATAAGCCTGGTCTTTTAGCAAAGATTTATTGGTGATTTTCATTAGTTGAACTCCTGTTCAGTAATAATTGTTTGCATAATAGAAAAATGCAGTATGCTGCTGATGTCTGGCTGAGTAAGGGGATAAATACGATAGGGAACTGAACATAGGTAACCGTTCACTTCCCCTCTTGATAAAGGGGGGATTATCTAATAAAACCTCCCCTAACCCCTCCTTGCTATGGAGGGGGACTTAACGGTTACGAAAATAGTTGCCATATCGTGGATGTGACTGCTGATTCCTGAGAGATTTTACTTTACGCCTTTAGTGCTATCAATGTAAGCGCTCAATAGTCAGCGTACTTCACGGCAACTCAGATTAATGCCAAACTATCCCCATTGTTAAATACCACGGGGAATTTTAAATGGCAGCGTTAGAAAAAATACAGGCAAAGACTTTCTGGCCTATTCACATAGAGCACTGGCAGGCATCAGGCCAATCACAGGTAGCTTATTGTCGACAGCATGATTTATGTCCGCAAAAGTTAGGCTACTGGAAACGTAAATCGACTGTAAAGCCGACTACTTCCCCTACAGGGTTTACACGTATTCGGGTTGACGGGGATCGTTCATCTGCGCCAGTCCCAGGATTATCTTTGCAATTTAATGATGGTATTCGGTTGGAAGGTATTACGCAGGATACTATGCCGTGTATTCAACCACTGCTTGAGCTGTTGCGATGACGGTTGTTATGCGTCCCTCTCTGTCTTTGACAGAAGTGTATCTGTATCGGCAGCCCATTGATTTTCGTAAGTCACATCGGGGCTTATCGGCGATTGTTGAATGTGAGTTAGGGCATAATCCTTTTGAGGGGGCTCTCTATGCCTTTACGAATAAACGGCGGAATAAGATTAAATGCCTGTTTTGGGAAGATAATGGTTTTGTCCTTTATTACAAGTCATTGGTAGAAGAAACATTTAAGTGGCCTAAGGGTGAGGAAGAGACATTAACCTTAACAGGCCAGCCGTTAAACTGGCTGCTGGATGGCTTTGATATTAGCGCGATGAAAGGTCATAAAAAACTTCAATATGAGTCTGTTTTTTAGCTGTTTTTGTGTTCATTATTGCCACTATAAATGCTATAATAAAGCCATGATTTTAGCCGATATTTCAAATATAAAACAACAAGATAAAGCCGGTTCTTTGCTGTCGGAGAGTGTTGCTTTGTTGCTTGAAAAAAAACAGGCTATTGATGAACTGACGCGTGTGATTGAAGTTAAGTCTGGGGTGATTTCCGAACAGAAAAAACGCATCCTTATTCTGGAAGAGGTACTACGCTTATCTAAAATAAAACGCTTTGGATCATCCAGTGAACAATCTCATCAATCCTCTTTGTTTGATGAAGCAGAGAATGAAGCGGATAGCGATGAGGAGCTAGACCTGGAGGCTGATGAAGCACCTGAGGACGAAAAACAAACAAGTTCTACTGGCACCAAGAAAAAGCCGGGACGCAAACCCTTCTCAGATAAGTTACCTCGCGAGCAAATTTTTATTTATTTAACCGATGAAGAAAAAGAAGGTGCTATTGATACTTTCTTTACTAAAGTGAAAGAAGAGCTGGATATTATTCCTGCTAAAGTACGTGTTCTTGAATACATGCAGGAAAAAGCGGTCTTTATCAAACAGATTGAAGGCGAAAAACAACGCCAGGTTAAAGCCGCACAAATGCCCAGACACCCTATTGCCAGAGCAATGGGAAGCATCAGTTTAATGTGCTTTGTTATTATCGCCAAGTATGCTGACGGCTTACCTTTATATCGGCAAGAAGGCATCTTGTCTCGTTATGGGGGTGACATCTCCAGAGCGACATTAGCAAACTGGATGATCGCACTGGCTAAACAACTTCAGCCCCTGATTAACCTGATGCGAGAGCATCAACACACAGGGGCAGTCATACTCGCTGATGAAACGCGGGTTCAGGTATTAAAAGAACCGGGGCGGCCAGCGACCTCAGATAAATATATGTGGGTGACGCTTGGCGGGCCACCGGGTGAAAAAAGCATCCTGTTTGAATACGATCCCTCTCGTAGTGGAGACGTCCCCATGCGCCTGCTTGACGGCTTTAGTGGCTATCTGCAAACCGATGGCTATGCGGGGTACAATGCCGTGTGCCAAAAAAACAGCATCACCCAGCTGGGGTGCTGGGATCATGCGCGTCGTTATTTTAAAGATGCCCAGAATGCACAGCCTAAACGCAAAAAGGGACAAAATAACAAACCCTCAAAAGCAGGTAAAGCGCTGAGCCTGATCAATAAACTGTATGTCATTGAGCGAGAAATTAAAGACCTGTCAGTGGATGAAAAATATCAGCAGCGCCAGGAGAAGAGCATTCCTGTATTGAACCAGCTCAAAGCCTATCTGGAAGAAAACCAGCATAAAGTACCTAAAGATAGCCTGACAGGAAAGGCAATGACTTACCTGAGTAACCAGTGGGAAAAACTCAATGTGTATTGCACCCATGGTGAACTCAATATTAGCAACATCCTGGCAGAAAATGCGATTCGCCCGTTTGTGATAGGGCGCAAAGCCTGGTTATTTTCTGATACCCCTGCGGGTGCTCGTGCCAGTGCAATACATTACAGCCTGATAGAAACAGCTAAAGCAAATGGGCTGGAGCCTTATGCATATCTTAAGCAGGTTCTCACTGCTTTACCTTATGCTGATACGGTTGATAAAGTGGAGGCTTTGTTGCCCTGGAATATTAAAAAATCAGATACGCCTGAATAGGGCAAGTACGTGCTTCGTTGAGCGCTTACCTATCAATTGCATTCAAATCTGTAGGATTTTCAAGATTTACAAATGCGCCTTGCTTAGCAAAGTTCTGATAGATATGTTCCGAAATACGCTGAAATGTATTGTTTGCACCCATTGAGGAAAAAGGCAGGGCAGGGAAGAATAATAGCCATGTCGTGGTACTTATATTATCAGCAACTTCTGCAAAATACTTTTTTTCAGAATGTACTTCTTCTAGCTCGTAGATCAAATTATAAGATGTTTCCGATGTCGCGGGAATAAGAAGAAATGTTATTGCACTAAGAAACTGCATGACAAAACTTGATGTATCTTCTTGATGACCTCTCAGGAAAAGCTTATATTGCGCTTTTTCAGCGAGATTGTTATTAGAATAAGTAAAATCACGGATATAGTTATTATCTTTCCAGTTTTCCATCATTTTATCAATAATAACTCTTCCTGCTTCATTATTCGTAAGTGACTTGTTTTCATCCAGATGAGCAGTGAAATCTCCAACACTCACTTCAATGTACGGGGAGGCGATAGGCTTGATCGGTTCGAGATCTGCCAGTTTATCACTGGAGAATGTCATGCAGCCATTAAGTAAGACCAACAATAACCCGCAAGTATGTAATTTAACAAGATATTTCATTATTTTTAAGGTTGAGACTAACTATGCAGATTCCTTGTCATATAGTCATGCAAGTGCATAGCTGGATTTGTATTAAACCACGAAGAGCACGAAGAACACGAAGAACACGAAGGTTAAAGCTTTTGTTTTCTTCTTGACTATTGCTCTTCTTAGGGAAACCCTCTATATGCCTTTAGAATGAGAAATGAGTAGTGGCCTGAATTCGATTTGCAGAGCCAATATCGTGATTCACATTTCTACGCTGCCCCCAAAGGTATTCAAGACCTATATCAACTTGCTTAAATGGACTCCACACTACGTTAGCCGAGGTATAAAAGGTACGATCCAGATCGTCAGCACTCAGAGCGCTATTATTATCCATATCTACCCAGCCAAAGACAGCAGTGGAGCGTATGCTATCTGTCCACCAGTGCTGCATAGAGCCAAAGCCCTGAAAGGCATTAATAGTCCTCAGGTCACCGTTATTTGCAAATATGGCATCATCGTAACCATCGTTATTATAGCTACCTGTTGCCGCGCCATAAACCACTTGAAATTTAACATTGTCTTTTTTATGAAATAGTGGCATCTTAATATCCCCTGATACCTGCACACCCCAGCCAAATGTGCTGTCTCCATGACCATTGCTATTATCTCCCCGGATATGGCGTCCAATAAACGCTGATCTGAGATGCCCCCAGTCTTGATGCCAGGAAAAAGCAACGATAGAGTCAGGCCAGCCACTACTGGTGCTGCCATTGCTAATATTGTAGCTGGGGTTTTCCAGAGCGATTTCAAATAAATATGCTTTAGAATAATCACGCGACCATCTGACCAGAGCCTGACGGTTTTGTTGTGAACCATTAGGACCTTCAAAATCCATAGTTTCTGGTAAAACGTCTACATCATCCCAGGTGGACCACGCCTGACCAACACGCAGGTTACCACCAAAAACAAAATCATCTAATTGTGCCCAGCCCTGTCGGAAGCGAAATTCAGCACCGGTTGACGTTGTATTTCCAGCTAGGTCAAAAGAAAAGAAAGTAGTGAGCTGACCTATTTCCAAAGGCGTAGCTGTACTGAAAAATAAGCGTGAGGTATTGGCGGTAAAGGTAGTTCGCTTGTCGGGTACACCACTAGGCTGGCCGTTGACTACAATATTTTTGGTGACGAATTTGTAGGGGCTATTGATTGCGTTAAAGTCATGGATAAATGATGCCCTGATAAATCCACCAATCGTTAATGCTGTATCAGCTGCCGGGACTTTAATGGTTGTACCCTTTGCATTGTAGCGAAACATTTCCTTAGACAGGTCAACTCCCGTAGCCTTTGCGACTGCTTTGACCTCCTTTAATGCCTCTTGCGCATCTCCTTCGGCTTTTGCAGTTTTTGTCTCAAGTTCTTGCCCTTTGGCATGAACTTTTTGCTCGTCTGTTGCAATGTGTTGATCAATTGCCTGCGCCTTGGTATCACCTTTTTGAACATCTGTTGCAATGCGTTGTTCGATTTCCTGCGCCTTGGTATCACCTTTTTGCACTTCTGTTGCAATGTGTTGATCAATTTCCTGACCTTTGGCATGAACCCTCGTTTTCTGTTCGTCGAGTTGCTGTTGCATTTTCTCTATTAGGCTCTGCTGCTGCATCATTTTTTGCTGTTGCTCTAGCTGACGTGTCAGTGCTTCCAGTTGTTGTTGAACAGAAGGGTCAGCAGCGTAAGCAGTGGATGTAAGCCCCATGCATCCGATAACTAAAGATAGGAAAACCGCCTTCAAGCCCGGGAGGATATCAGTTGCGCCCTTATGCTGCAGAAAGGATGAAATACCCGAGTGTTTCGTTGTTATAACAAGATTTCGTAACTTCATGAGAATAATCTCCATTATCTTTTTATTACTATAGTTCTGTAATGATCAGGATTTAATTCATTAAATAGATAGAACTCACCAGCGCAAAGGCTGTAAGAGTTCTTTTAGTATAGTGGGCTCAGTGCCTACAGTGTTGCCACCAAGTAGTGCATCAAGTCGTATTGTCTGGGTGTTAATATAAGCAGTCGACAGCACCAGCAGTAAATAAAGGCCACCCTGAATGATCGTAATTCGTTTGCTAAAAGGGGAACGCATTAAAGACACAAATGGACCAACATAAGTGGCGATAAACCATGCAGAACCGCCACTGATAACAACTCCCATACGGACTGTTGCCAATTCCCATGCTTCCTGTGGAATAGCTAATGTTGCCTGATCCAGTACCTGCAGTATCGGACTGAAAAAACCGCCTACGCTATATGCCAGTGCCAGGTACATAAACAAGTCTCCTGAAAGCAAAGACCAGTGCGTACAGATGCCTTCGTTGTCGAGTTTAGTTGATGTGATGAAACAGACCATGGCAATAACCGACAATGCCAAGCCGATGAGCAAGGTGATATCGGTTACTATATGCAGCGGCATAGCCGTATTTGGTAGTTGAATGGCCCCTGGAAATCTCGGCGTCACGCTGATCTGGTAAGTGATGATAGCCAGATTGAAGCCGACTACTGTTAGTCGCGCTCGCATCACATTGACTGCGACCCGTACCGGCTGCAGTTGTTCAGTCATGGGTATTATCTCTGTTAGCATTCATCTGTAACTCCGAGTATGCAGGCGGGTTGATTAATCTCAATCAACCCGGATACTTCTGTTCTTCAGAACATTGCATTGCTTATGATAAAATCTGCGCGATATATCCACCAATAAGCACCAGTACTGTGGTCAAAGCATAGGTTACTGGATAAGGTGATGCTGCAATCGAGCTCTTTGATTGGTCGTTGATCGCGTTTAAGCCTGGAGTACTGTTGCGCGCACCGGTACAGGCACCGTCACAGATAACAGGGTTTAGCTTGAATACTTTTAGGCCGACTATATATGCAACGACGACAGGCAATAACGCACCGATAAAACCAATAATGGCTACCCAGATTACCGTATCGCCATGGAATGAGTTAATCACTTTCGGTCCGACATTCGCTGCCAGTACTGCGATAAACATATTCAGACCAATGTCTTGAATAAAGCTACGCGCCCCTTCACTGACGGGGCCGCTAAACTCAGGATTCTTGCTGCGGAAGTAGCTGACGAAGATACCCGCAAGCAGACAGCCTGCCGAAGTTCCTAGTGCAAAGGGGATGCCGCCCGCAGTAAAGCTGAGCAGACCCACCAGATAACCGATAACCATGGCAATCGCCATCCACATAACTTCAGTCACTGAAGTATCCAGCAGTGCCCGGCCACCCAGCGCTATAGCCGCTTTTTGTACACACCAGTCAGGACCTACAACCCGAACAACATCGCCGAACTGGATAACTGTTTTCGCTAGTGATGGTATTTGTACTCCCTGACGAAATATACCCTTAAGTTGCAAACCAAAGCCAATTTCCTTAGCCAGCTCCTCCAGCGTTTTACCTGATATGCCATCAGCGCCTACACGTATATCAGCAGCCTCAAGCTCAATATTTAGTGCCAAAGGCTCGTCTACTTCCTCGCCTATAACTTCCGTGCCTTTAAGAATAAGTTCATGGACATCGGAACGCACGGCAATAATATCGTCTTTCTGCAAGGTGGGATTATCGGAAGGTTCTATGACATCCTTGCCACGTACGACACGTAGAATGGGTGCATTAGGGTGAAGGTCAAAAAGTTGCTCAATGGTTTTACCGATAAAATCATCGTGCTGTAGTTTGTAAGCACGAATTTCCAGGGGTGAAAAGCCAATAGTCAGCGAACCCGCAGACCCAGGTACTAGTTCGGTAGCACCCCCACTCATATCTATTTCAGCTTGCTTAGCATCAGCAACCGGATCATGACCAAACATTTGCGGTAGATATTTGATTAGCAGAATAATACCGATAGTAGAAATAACATAGCTGATGGCATAACCGGCAGCAATATTGGCGCTGACCTGTTCCGCCGTCATCCCTGATGGTGGTGTATATGCCCCGCTTTGTATAGCCGAAGTTGCCACACCGATGACAGCGGTAACGGTATAACTACCTGAAATAATACCCGCCGCATAGCCTGGCGCAAGTCCTGCCAGTTTTACACCGAAAAAAACAATCAGCCAGTTCAGTGACCAGACGATCAAAGCCAGAACAATAAATGCCATACCACCACTTTTAAGACCCGCGAAAAATTGTGGGCCAACCTTCAGGCCGAGGGCATACATAAACATCAATAGAAACAGCGATGAGACGATCCCGGGAATCGAATAGTTGATACCGAAAGCAACCGAGGCAGTGATTGAAATTGCCAGCCCGACTACCAGAGTACCGGCAGTTGCTCCCAGGCTTACGCCTTTGAGTGAAAGCTTACCCAGCGGATAGCCGATGGACAAAGCAAGTAGAAGAAAAACGATGGGCTGCTTATCAAGCAGCTGGAATAAAGCATGCAGACCCTCTGCGGTTACTGGCTCGAACATCTCCAGGGTAACACCCCCGAAATGCTTGATTTCAGCAAGGGCACCCTCTGTGCCACTTGCAGCGAAAGCCGACCCTGCTAAGAATAGTGTTGCAAGAAGAGCACCGATGATAGCGAGTGGGTTAGCATGATGCTTTTTTAGATATTTTTTTAGCATATTAACCTCTGTTTTTTGATGACAGGTGTGGGACATATTACTCAAAACCGAGAGATGATGTCTTGCTTAGGAATATGCAAAAAAAACAAAAAAACACTGCAGGTAGATGTAGGCTTGGATGGAGCTTGTGTAATCCCAGCGTTTAACTTTGCTGGGTTTCGTACCTCAACCACCGCCTACATTGTTGTCTAAATATTTCATGCATGTTCCTTGAGGATGTGTCATTAAAAGTGAAGTTAGGGAAATGTAAATCTCACTTTTAATCACACGCCCTTCGGATATAACTGCCCGACATTTATGGTCGGGCAGTACGTGTGTGCTAGTGGTGGAAACCGCCAGCCTCTTCTGGTTCCATAGGGTTAGTGATGGGGTGCTTCTCGAAGAAGTCAAAGCAGCGCTGCATATCTTCAAGTAACAGTGAAGCTAGATCTTTAGTGACCCCATGACGTACTAGAATTCGCTGGATCACAACGTCTTCACAGTTTGCTGGTAATGAATAGGCAGGCACTTGCCAGCCACGACTGCGCAGACGATCAGCGACATCATAAAGCGTGTAGCCCTTAGTATCGAAGCCATCTTTAACTTTCCAACACAAGCCCGGAATGCCTCCCTCTGGATCACCGCCGTAGATAATTTCGAAAGGGCCCATTTTGCTAATCTCATCAGCCAGATACTGCGCTGTCTCATAGCATGCATTGTGAACCTTGCGATAACCTTCTTTACCCAGGCGCAGGAAATTGTAATACTGGGCGACGATCTGTCCACCCGGCCGTGAGAAATTCAATGCAAAGGTGGCCATATTGCCGCCCAGATAATTGACATTGAAGACTAGGTCCTCAGGAAGGTCTTCTGCATCACGCCAGACGACCCAACCTACACCTAGAGGCGCTAGGCCGAATTTATGGCCTGAGGTATTGATCGACTTAACGCGTGGGATACGGAAGTCCCATTCGATATCGGGTGCACAGAAAGGTGCTAGAAAACCACCGCTGGCACCGTCTACATGGATAGGAATATCCAGTCCTGTTTCTTGCTGCAGTTTATCCAGTGCATCAGCGACTGCTTTGACCGGTTCGTAGGCACAGGTAAAGGTGACACCGAGGGTAGGTACAACGCCAATAGTGTTCTCGTCACACAGCTTGAGCACCTCTTCCGGAGTCATTAACAGACGGCCTTTATCCATCGGGATCTCACGGATTTCAACGTCCCAGTAACGAGCAAACTTATGCCAGCAGATTTGCACCGGACCGGTAATCATATTTGGCTTATCGGTAGACTTACCCTGCGCTCTCATCTTTTCACGCCAGCGCCACTTCATCGCCATTCCACCTAGCATTGCAGCCTCACTAGAACCCGTAGTCGAGCATCCCTGAGTATTTGCGGCATCAGGCGAATTCCACAGGTCAGCTAGTATATGTACGCAGCGTTCTTCGATGGCTGCTGTTTGTGGATATTCATCCTTATCGATCATATTCTTATCGATACATAGATCCATCAGTTCATGCACCTGAGGTTCTTCCCAGGTCTGACAAAAAGTTGCCAGGTTTTGACGAGCATTACCGTCCAGCATCAGTTCATCACGAACTGCAGTAAAAGCATGATCCGGCATATGTTCTTTTTCCGGCATTTTGTACTTGGGCATAACTCCCGAGAGTTCAGATGAAGCGTATACGTCATCTTCTATTTCGTCGCGGATATTGTCCTTAGAATGTAATGGCATTGATTGAAGCCCCTTTAATTGTTGAGCATGAGAAAAATAATTATATCTAATTAAGCTTAATTACAAGTTTAATAGCGCAGTATATTTAAGTGATAACGATGGAAATTATTATTTATAATTAATAATTATGGATAGTCAAGTGGTATGTGTAATAGTTTAAAAACTTAAAAACTTAAAAACTTAAAAACTTAAAAACTTAAAAACTTAAAAACTTAAAAACTTAAAGCTTAATTAAGTTAAATTTTGATTCGGGTTATTAATTTAATCTTGATTACTCATACTATTTATACTCTAAACTGGAATATATCACAATTTTTTGCTATTAATGGCCATTTTGCGCCAAAAGTGTTGCACTTAATAAATTCACTAATATTCTGGTCATAATTACTAAAAATGCTTATAGATGACGGCAATTATTCAGCCTCCCTTACTAAATTAGATATTAGGGAGATGGAAAGAAATAATCATCCAGAACAACCAGGAGAAATGGTCAAAAACCATTTCTCCAACGATGGCATTCGGTCAACAAACTGATAATACGTCTTCATTGCTTTTTTACCTACCTTTACTCCTGTTTCATATATTTTTTCTGTTAATTTAACAATAGGTGCTTTGCCATTGTAGGTCATACTTTTGGCAAATTTTAAAGTTGTTTCAACTGTATCCATTATGTCGCCACTAATATGATTTTCATAGGCTCCCCATACTCGTTCAATTGGGTTATATTTACTATGATAAGGAGGGTAGTAGGCCAGTTTTATCTTTATGTTGCTTTTTTCAGCAAACTCCACAAGCCTTTTTATAAACTGAGTTCTGGAGCTACTGTTCTCCATACCATTGTCAGCGTTAATTGTCAGAATATCTACTCCATATTTTTCTTGAATTTCTGGCCAAATTTCTTCCAATCGGTCAACGATGAAATCACTGCTGGCATAGCCTGCTGTAAAGAAAAGGAAAAAATCATCATGTTCAGGCAGATAAAAACCAAAAGGAGTTAACTTTTCCTTAACATCTAAATCATGATCCTCTGCTTTTGTTAAAACCCGATTTCGTCCTCCCCGTGAAAAATTTCCTATATTCATTCTTGCTTTGGCATCAATTGATATACGAATCTCTTTTGGGTTGATATCTGCCATTCCATTGACTGAATGAACTTGTTCAAAAATTGCATCCGTTTCCTTGATTTTCTTATGAGGCTTTGTTTTTTGTACCTTTTTTGGATGGTAACTCAGGTCATTTAATTTTGTATTGATAGTTTTTGAGCAAGGTAATGTTTTTTCATCGTAATAATCAATCTCCAGTAAACGTTTTCTAACTTCTTTAGCCGTTAGCCGGGTATATAATCGACAGGAATTAAAAGAGGGATCCGTTTGACACTCCGGTTCAGCAATTTTTTTTATGTCATCAAGTAGATGAGGAAAATGCTCTTCACTTTTATTACGCCCTCTCGCTGAAAAATTATCTTCTATGGGCTGAGTTTCAAGTTCATATTGTCCTTTTCGGATAGTGCCTCTATTCCATCCTAGTTTTTCTTCAGCAATACTTGCACCACCTGAGCCTAGTAGCTCCACCGTTTCAGCCATGAATATACGACGTACCGAGCCTTTTAAACGATGGGCTGTATTTATAATCCAACCTATAATGCTATCTGTTAATATCAACAAGCTTATCTGCCTAGTGTGAGAATAAATTCAGAATTCATTATTATAAATTATTGAGACACAAGCTTACTTCGTTTGGATGATTATTTCTTTCCATCTCCCTTATCAGTTGATGAGGAGCTATATTCCATTCATTCCTACACTGTGAAAAAATATAAATTGATTATAACAAGCTCGTAGCAATATCACTATGCAGTTTTCGCAAAAACTGGAATAAATGTAGCTCGCAAAAATAAAAAGAAATCTAACCGTTCAGCCATAATGATTATTGGCGTAAAATGGCTATAAGTAAGTATTGCATAAGGCTATAAAATAAAATATTATATATAATATTTTTGTTCCTCTCTAAGGGAGATGGAAAGAAATAATCATCCAGAACAACCAGGAGAAATGGTCAAAAACCATTTCTCCAACGATGGCATTCGGTCAACAAACTGATAATACGTCTTCATTGCTTTTTTACCTACCTTTACTCCTGTTTCATATATTTTTTCTGTTAATTTAACAATAGGTGCTTTGCCATTGTAGGTCATACTTTTGGCAAATTTTAAAGTTGTTTCAACTGTATCCATTATGTCGCCACTAATATGATTTTCATAGGCTCCCCATACTCGTTCAATTGGGTTATATTTACTATGATAAGGAGGGTAGTAGGCCAGTTTTATCTTTATGTTGCTTTTTTCAGCAAACTCCACAAGCCTTTTTATAAACTGAGTTCTGGAGCTACTGTTCTCCATACCATTGTCAGCGTTAATTGTCAGAATATCTACTCCATATTTTTCTTGAATTTCTGGCCAAATTTCTTCCAATCGGTCAACGATGAAATCACTGCTGGCATAGCCTGCTGTAAAGAAAAGGAAAAAATCATCATGTTCAGGCAGATAAAAACCAAAAGGAGTTAACTTTTCCTTAACATCTAAATCATGATCCTCTGCTTTTGTTAAAACCCGATTTCGTCCTCCCCGTGAAAAATTTCCTATATTCATTCTTGCTTTGGCATCAATTGATATACGAATCTCTTTTGGGTTGATATCTGCCATTCCATTGACTGAATGAACTTGTTCAAAAATTGCATCCGTTTCCTTGATTTTCTTATGAGGCTTTGTTTTTTGTACCTTTTTTGGATGGTAACTCAGGTCATTTAATTTTGTATTGATAGTTTTTGAGCAAGGTAATGTTTTTTCATCGTAATAATCAATCTCCAGTAAACGTTTTCTAACTTCTTTAGCCGTTAGCCGGGTATATAATCGACAGGAATTAAAAGAGGGATCCGTTTGACACTCCGGTTCAGCAATTTTTTTTATGTCATCAAGTAGATGAGGAAAATGCTCTTCACTTTTATTACGCCCTCTCGCTGAAAAATTATCTTCTATGGGCTGAGTTTCAAGTTCATATTGTCCTTTTCGGATAGTGCCTCTATTCCATCCTAGTTTTTCTTCAGCAATACTTGCACCACCTGAGCCTAGTAGCTCCACCGTTTCAGCCATGAATATACGACGTACCGAGCCTTTTAAACGATGGGCTGTATTTATAATCCAACCTATAATGCTATCTGTTAATATCAACAAGCTTATCTGCCTAGTGTGAGAATAAATTCAGAATTCATTATTATAAATTATTGAGACACAAGCTTACTTCGTTTGGATGATTATTTCTTTCCATCTCCCTTATCAGTTGATGAGGAGCTATATTCCATTCATTCCTACACTGTGAAAAAATATAAATTGATTATAACAAGCTCGTAGCAATATCACTATGCAGTTTTCGCAAAAACTGGAATAAATGTAGCTCGCAAAAATAAAAAGAAATCTAACCGTTCAGCCATAATGATTATTGGCGTAAAATGGCTATAAGTAAGTATTGCATAAGGCTATAAAATAAAATATTATATATAATATTTTTGTTCCTCTCTAAGTATAGAGCTAATCTGCTATCTTGATCAATAAGCTACAAAGCCAATATGAACTACGATCATCTTCCTATTGAACAATCAATTGGCGGCATCTATTTTTCACCGATTCTCTCTGCGAGCCTTTTTGGTTTTTTGTTAGCGTGGTTTATCGCCCGCATGCTGAACCATTTTCGCCTGGCTCGATATATATGGCATCCACCTCTCTTTTTTTTGGCCTTGCTGGTAATTTGTACTGGCCTGGTTGGACATCTTTTTATCCCTATTTAAATATATTGTTATGAGTCGTATTTTCTGGTCGATTACGCGTATCGTTATCACCCTCAGCGCAGTGGCTATTGCTGCCTGGGTATTGTACGGTATGTATAAAGACTATCTTATTTATCCCTGGACCCGTGATGGTCAGGTAAGCGCACAGGTGATTCAGATTACTCCACGTGTGACCGGGCCGTTGATTGAACTGCCTATCAAGGATAATCAATGGGTGAAAACGGGTGACTTGCTGTTCAAGATTGACCCTAGCGATTATCAGACTCAAGTGGATCATGCTGTGTCAGCATTAGAAAATGCTAAACAAGCTGCATTTGAAGCAAGGGATGTCGCGCGTCGCGCACGTAAGGGACATAAAGCTTACAGTGGAATTATCTCTGAACAAAAGTTGGTCGAGGCTGAGAGCAATCAAAGGGCGACGCATGCAGATATGTTGGCTGCCAAGGCGGATTTGCATGGCGCCAAACTGAATCTTGGCTACACCGAGATGTATGCGCCGGTTGACGGCTTTATTACTCATTTGAGGCTGCGCAACGGTAGTCAGGCTGTCACCAATCAGTCGTTACTGGCGCTGGTTGATACTGAAACCTTCTGGATCGATGCTTTTTTCAAGGAAACCCTGATGGAGAATATTCAGCCAGGCGATAAAGCGATCGTCAAACTGATGTCCTATCCCGATAAACCAATAGAAGGGGTAGTTGATAGCATAGGCTGGGGTGTTGCCCAGGATGATGGTAGCCCCGGTTATCTGGGACTACCTACCATTGAGCCGAGCTTTGACTGGATTCGACTGGCACAACGGATTCCGGTGCGGGTTCATCTCGGTAAACTACCGGAGGGTGTGGTTCTGCGCGTCGGTACTACCGCGACGGTAATCATACTAAGCGGTGAACAAAGTAAACTAGCGGTCGATTCTGATGCTATGAAGGTAAATAACGATAAGCTTAAAAGCGATACGGCGGCATTTCCGCATGTGCCAAAATAACAGCTTATGAGTATCCGTATCCGCCTTCAGGAGGCGTTCAAGTTCGCGCTTTCCATGGTACTGATGTACTGGTTGGCGCTGTGGATGGATTGGGATCTGGCGCGCTATGGTGCTCTGGCTATCGTCCTTATCAGTCTTTCCACCAGTGGTGCATCGATTAATAAAGGTGTGATGCGTGTTATTGGTACCATCATCGGTTGCACGGTCGGTTTGATTTTGGTCGCGTGGTTTAGTCAGGAGCGCTGGAACATGATGTTCGCCATATCCGCTTATCTGGTCTTCACCGGCTACTACTTGCAGACTAGTCGTTACCCTTATGCCTGGTTTGTGGCTGGTTTCGTGTCAATAGTGATCTGGTCGGATACCTATGGAGCGGTTGATAACAGCTTTCACTTCGCTATCTTCAGGCTACTGGAAACTGTATCGGGAATACTTATTTACACCATGGTCAGCGTTCTGTTATGGCCCCAAACTGCCGGTGTGCAGTTTTATCAACAAGGGAGCGAGTACCTTAAGCAGTTATGCCGTGTGCTTAAATTTTATCAGGATGCCCTGGAAGGAATAAAGCATGACGAAGCGGCTGCAGTGCAACGCAAACAAGATGTACTCTTTACGCAATTACAGGGGACTTTGTCGGCGGCTGTTAACGATACCATGATGGTGCGCGAGCAAAAACACGAATGGATGCTGGCACTCACCAGCTTACATGAGCTTACCAATAGTCTGGCATTATGGCGTAGCACTAGTGAAACTTACCAGCAGCGTACTCCGGGAAATAACCAGGCTAATTTTAAGCAGGTATTGAAAACGATTGAGCAGCGATGCACTCGAATTGGCGAGCTGTGGCAAGCCAGGCAACTGCCAGGTGAAGTAAGCCCAGGCGACGACAAGCCACTGTTACAAACGCTGACAATCGATCTATCTCTCCCGCACACGATAACTAACACCGAGCGCGGGTTATTGATGAACCAGGCAGATTTACTTCGTCAGCTCGACCAGCAGAGTCAAAATTTGTTAATCCTTCTGCGCGTACTCAACGGGCTTGACTCTACGGTAACGCTGACAGATCCGCTGCCTTCTAGCCGCCCGTCGCGATGGGATACTGTGCGCTTGCTAAAGGCATTGGTTCCTGCGTGCACTTTTATTCTCGGCTTTCTGTTCTGGATCTACCCAACCAGTCCGCCCCCCTCGGGCCAGACAATTGCTGAAATGAGCGGAATTTTTGGTCTGGCATTTGTTTTGGGTGCCGACGTGCGTTATATCGGTTTAGCCTTTGGGGCAGCTGGTTTGCTGGTTATCGCACCGATCTATTTCGTTGTGATGCCATGGCTTGACGGTGGTGCTGGCTTGTTGATCATGATCTTTCTGTTATCGTTCACCTCTGCTTACCTTGGTGCTCGCTGGCCGATGGTCAAGTCCAGCGTGATGGTACTTTTTGTAATGACTACCGGTATCTCCAACGAGCAGAATTATTCTTTTATGGCCTGGGTGAGCAGTGAATTTGGGATGATTATGTCTGGACTTATTGTCAACCTGGTAGTGATGTTTATGCTGGTAATCCGCCCTGAAAAGATTATGGCACGGCGGATTCGTAGTTTCTTTTACGATTGCGCTGCGGTTACACGCGATTTCGTTAATGTCGCGGAAAAAAGACGCAGAGCAGAACATTTTATGCGTGAGGTGAGGCGGGCGCCTGGAGAGTTAAGCAGGGTTGAGCGTACACTTGATTATAGCCGTCTTCCCGCCGATGCCCAAGAGAGAATCAACCATCTGCTCGACTCGATTGAGAGCGTTTCCGCCCGCTTGCGCATGGTGAAGGTACTGATTGAGAAAATCACAGTTAATACTTCCTTTATTGATCCAGCGACAACCCCGTTAGGTGTCGAATTGCCACAACAACTGCAGCGTGTATTTGAGCGCTGGGCTATGGCCACCAAATCGGCTGTGGTCTCCGGGGAAGAAAGAGGCGAAATCAATAAGCTCTACAATAAACTGGAAGAACGGATTGACATGTATTACGCACAGGCTGGGTCTCCCGCATACAGTGAACAAATGGGAACCGATTTGATTGCCTTACTCGGTGGTGTGCACGGTTTGCTTGATGCGATGGCTGAAACGGATAGCGTGATCCATGAAATTCACTGGTCTCAGTGGGTGGAGGCACGTATTTAGTGCCATTTATATTGGCTTGGCTTGAAAAAGCTAAGAGTATTACCTAGGCATAATATGCCTTTTATTTAAATATTTCGGAGAGAATTATGAAAATTGTAACAATATTATCTTTTATAGCAGCTGGCATGATTAGTACGACTGCAATGGCTGAAACCGTAGTAGGAGACATAGTCGAAGGTACAGCAAAAACGGCCGGTGGTGTAGCAGGTGCAGCCATTGGCACAACTGCAGGCGCTGTGGATGGCGCAGTTAAAGGTACCGCCGAAGGCGCAAAGGAATGCTTTGATACCACTGGA
Source organism: Methyloprofundus sp. (assembly GCF_965251085.1). NCBI lineage: Bacteria > Pseudomonadati > Pseudomonadota > Gammaproteobacteria > Methylococcales > Methylococcaceae > Methyloprofundus > Methyloprofundus sp. The sequence goes on from NZ_OZ252594.1 coordinate 1,253,271, forward strand.
ATGCCTATCGCATGTGCTACTGTAGGCGCCACTGGAGGAGCTGTTAAAGGGTCTTTAGAAGGTGCTGGAGGCGGAGCCGTAGAAGGTGCGCGAATAGGTAGCGGCCAGGCAGAGTAAAAACGCGCACGGAATAATTTACATCTTAATATGGGGCCGCAGGTATTTAGAGACTGTGAAAGTATTCGTTTTATCTATAAATATTACTATTTTTGTAGGCTGGGTTGAGGTGACGAAACCCAGAATCAATGACTTATCTCGCATATATTGCTGGGTTCTGTTCCTCAATCCAGCCTACACTGAATGCTTTCACGGTCTCTATGCTAAGATTTTCTTGAAAAGTATTACAGACATGAGTATAAAGAATTTAGAGGTTAATTATTTAATCAAGCCATACTTTCTAGCTACAACATTTATTGATTTTTCAGGTAAACCAGGGATAGAAAAATGCGTAAATATAAAATTTTAAGCTATTTTACATTATGAGTGATTAGCATGTTTTTTCTTGTTATATAAGGTGTATCGGCAAACGATTTGCCTGACTTTCAAGACCGCATATTATTTTACAATAATTCCTGAAAGCAATCGCCCCGTTAACGGCGCGTTGTCGCGCAGAAAATTTTGTTTGATGAGAGGAAGAAAAATGAAAAACTACTTTCCATTATACCCTGTAGGCCTGGCTGTTAGTGCTTTGATGTGCACAGCCTTAGCATCTTGTTCTGCATCCAGGTCACCTATGCGAGGGGCTACAGCTAGCTCTGAGCACGAGCATACTCAAGCTGTTAATAAGCTGCCGCAACCAGACCCGGTATTTCATGGCAAGATTGGTAAGACCTACCATGACTCAACGGCCGATAAGTTGATGTTCGACTCCCCCAAGGCACCCAAGGGAGCGCCGAATATCCTGCTGATCATGATCGACGACGCTGGCTTTGGCGCAACCAGCACCTTCGGTGGCCCGGCCAATACACCCACACTAGACAAACTGGCTGCTGAAGGACTCCGCTTCAACCGCTTCCATACGACGGCTCTCTGTTCTCCAACGCGTGCGGCACTGCTGACTGGCCACAACCATCATTCAGCTGCCACCGGGGTGATCATGGAAATGGGAACCGGCTTTCCCGGTTACACAGGCATTATGCCGCGCAGTACCGCGACCATCGCTCAGATTCTCAAGAATAATGGCTACAGCACTGCCTGGATTGGCAAGAACCACAATATTCCGAGCAATATGCTCAACAATGTCGGCCCATTTGATCGCTGGCCGAATCATTTGGGATTTGACTACTTCTATGGGTTTAATGGAGGGGAAGCGGATCAATGGTTTCCTACACTATACGAAAACCTGAATCCGGTTCAACCCTGGGGTACGCCAGAAGAAGGCTATAATCTGGGAGCCGATCAGACAGACAAGGCGATTGCGTGGATGAACAATCAAAAAAGCATCGCACCGGATCGTCCTTTCTTTCTCTACTACGTGCCGGGCGCGACTCATGCTCCGCACCATCCGCCGAAGGAGTGGGCGGAGAAGTACAAGGGCAAGTTCGCGTTGGGCTATGACAAGATCCGCGAGGTCATCTTTAAGCGTCAAAAAGAGTTAGGTGTAATCCCTCAAGATGCGAAACTTACTCCGCGCATGCAGCAGGTTCCTTCCTGGGACAGTTATGATGCCGAGGCAAAGAAGTTGTTCGAGCGACAGATGGAAGTCTATGCTGGTTACTACGAGTACACCGATCACCAGATCGGACGCATTCTGGGTGCTATCGATAAGATCGGTCAGACAGAAAATACATTAGTGATCTATATCGCCGGCGATAATGGTGCTAGCGCCGAAGGAAGTCTGGTCGGCACAGCTAATGAACTTATGAATTTAAACGGTCTAGATCCGACCGTCGAGCAGAACATGAAATTTTACGATGTGTGGGGTGGTCCTGAAACATCGCCTCACTTTGCTGTCGGCTGGGCCTGGGCAATGGACACGCCATTCAAATGGAACAAACAAGTCGCCTCTCACTTTGGCGGCACGCGCAATCCGATGGTCGTTTCCTGGCCGGGAAAAATTAAAGACAAGGGTGGCCTCCGTACGCAGTTTCATCATGTTATCGATGTCGCTCCGACGATCCTTGAAATTGTCGGCATTGAGCAGCCGAAGAAGTACAATGGCATTGAGCAAAAGCCGATAGAGGGTACGAGCTTTGCGTATGCCTTAGCCGATGATGCTGCAAAGGCTCCTGAGCGGCACACGACCCAATATTTCGAGATGATGGGTAATCGTGGGATCTATCACGACGGCTGGATGGCGTCGAAATTTCATAAGGTGCCCTGGGATACCGGAGGCAGTGTTCCTTTCAGTAACGACGGCTGGGAATTGTATAATATTAACGAGGACTACTCGCAGTACAATGACCTGGCTGCGACCCATCCGAAGAAGCTGCAAGAAATGCAGGCTCTCTTTGCAACAGAAGGCGCGAAATTTGGTGTCTTTCCTCTCGATGATCGTCTGGCAGGGCGGTTAGATGTGAGTCTTCGCCCTAGCTGGACATCCAGTCGGACAAATTTCACCTTCTTTCCGGGTATGACGCATCTGGACGAAGGTACGGCTCCAAACGTGAAGAACAAGTCACATACTATCACCGCTGAGGTTGAAATCCCCAAACAGGGTGCAGAAGGTGTTCTGCTTGCCATGGGTGGCGGCACGGGTGGTTACGTGCTGTACATTAAGGACGATAAATTCACTTATTACTACGATTTCTTTGGCTTCCACGACTACAAGATTGAGTCGACAGCACTACCGACCGGTAAAGTCACATTAAAGATGGACTTCAAATACGATGGCGGCGGGGCTGGTAAGGGTGGAACAGTTACCTTGTATGTCAATGGCAAGAAGGCCGGAGCAGGACGCGTCGAGAAGACCATCCCTGGCCGATATGGCATGGATACATTTGATATCGGAATGGATCTCAATGCTCCAGTCGTCAGGGGAGGCATCTACAAAACACCTTATAAGTTTACCGGTACTATCGATAAGATAACGATTGAATTAGAACAGCCGAAAAAAGCGGGTTAATATTCGTGAGATATATTTCTCGTTCCCAAACTCTGTTTGGGAATGCATGGGGAGTAAGCTCTGCTTACTGAAGTAACATACAGCAGAGCTGCTGCTCCACTTATTCCCAAGCAGAGCTTGGGAACAAGACTAGACTGATTAAACTATTTTAAACCTGGAAAAATAAATGAGGATAAAACAATGCTAAGCAAAACCAAATTGTTCTTTGTATTGCTGCTATTCGGGCTTTGTCTGTCTGTCGGCACAAGTTACGCAAAGGAGAAAAAACCAAATATCCTGGTGATCTGGGGTGATGACATTGGACAGGATAATATCAGCGCCTATCACCGCGGCTTGATGGGCGGCAGAACGCCGAATATTGACCGGATCGCTCAAGAAGGTGCCTTGTTTACAGACATGTATGCTCAGCAGTCCTGTACTGCTGGGCGTGCTGCGTTTATGTTGGGGCAGAACCCTTTCCGTACAGGGCTGCTAACCATTGGTATGCCCGGTGCTAAACATGGTGTTCGGGCACAAGATCCTACCATTGTTGAATTACTCAAGCCCTATGGCTATATCACCGGCCAATTTGGTAAAAATCATTTAGGCGATCGTAACGAATATCTGCCCACTGTACACGGGATGGATGAATTCTACGGCAACTTGTACCATCTGAATGCCGAAGAAGAGCCTGAGAATGCAGATTACCCGAAAGACCCAAAATTTCGCGCAACCTATGGTCCGCGTGGCGTTATGGATTGTGTTGCAAATAATAAATTTGACAAGACTGATGAGCCGCGCTGGGGCGTGGTCGGTAAGCAGAAATGTAAGGATACCGGACCACTAACGATCAAACGCATGAGAACCATTGAGGAAGACTTGCTGGCGCGTTCGCTCGATTTTATGGAGCGAGCAGTGAAGAAGAATAAAGCTTCAAAGAAAGATGAACCCTTCTTCCTATGGCATGTTTCAACCCGCAACCATGTCTGGATTCATTTATCTGAAAAATACAAGAATAAAACCGGTAATGGCATCTTTGCTGATGGCATGTCCGAGCTGGATGATGTTACTGGAGCTTTACTCGACAAGCTTGATGAACTAGGCATCGCTGATAATACCATCGTGATATGGTCTACGGATAATGGTGCCGAGATATTCACCTGGCCACAAGGCGGTAATCACCCTTTTAAAGGAGAGAAAGGCCTGACTAGCGAAGGCGGCTTTCGTGTGCCACAACTGGTGCGCTGGCCGGGTAAGATCAAGCCAGGCACGATCATTAATGATATTTTTTCGCAAGAGGACTGGATGCCCACCTTGCTTGCTGCTGCAGCAGGTAAAGATACCGATATTCAGGCTAAGTTGAAGAAAGGCGGTGTTAAGGCTGATGGCAAGACCTTTAAGGCACATCTTGATGGCTATAATCAGATGGACGTACTGACCGGCAAAGGCCCAGGCAAGAGGAATGAGATCTTTTACTTCAGTGGCGACGGTGATCTTAACGCTATACGGGTCGGCGAGTGGAAGATTACATTTACCGAGATGTGGGGCAATTTGCCTACGGCTTGGCATAAAACCCCAAGCTGGCCACTGATCACTAACCTGCGACGTGATCCCTATGAACGCTTCGATAGTCAATCTTCAATGTACACAAAATGGTGGGCGGACCGCATGTACTTGATGGTGCCAGCTCAAGGCTATGTTGGCAAGCAACTGGCAACCTTGAAAGAATTTCCTCCCGCCAGAGGTTCGAGCCTGAGTCTGGGTAAGTTGATGGATAGGATTACCTGGGCTACTTCGACAACAAAATAATCATCAAATGCTTTTAATGCCTATTAAAACAGGGGCAGGGGCTAATACTGCTTACTTAAGTATTTATGCATTTAATTTCAATAAGATAAGGCGTTGGGTTAGATTTTTTACAAAGTAAAAAAACGTAACCCAACAATTAACTACGACTTGCTGATTCATATGGAAATTCTGGGTTACGTTATCTACGCTACGCTTGATAATCTAACCCAGCTTACGATATAGAAGATAACACAGTCCATTATTAATTGTTTATGACAGATACACATATAAAAATTAGTTTTTCCGGTCCTGGCTATATCACCAAAGCTGTTCATACCTTGGCTGAAGGTGGGCAAAAGATTGTCACTTCACGGCGTCATCGCAAAGGGCGAGGCCCGCTCATTGTTACACCTGAGGGTGTTACAGCTATCCCTGCAAAACATAAATATCCGTGGTTGCATTTTTGGGTTCCCACGCGTTTGACCTGGTGGGTTGCGGTATTGTTTATTATCGGCTCTGGAATTTTTAGTGTGGGGGGCTTTGCTATTAGCTTTCCTGCACATACCTTCAAAGTATTAACGACTGGCATCACTGTGGACTGGGTTTTCTTTATTGGTTCACTATTTTTTACCGCAGCTGCCTATTGCCAATTGCTGGAGGCGATAAATTCGGGTGATAGTGATGGCTTATATGCAGATGAAGAGAGGATCCATGCCTTTCAATGGTTGGCCTGGCAGCCAAAGCGCATAGGCTATATGGCAAGCCTGGCACAATTAATAGGTGCAGTGATGTTTAATTTCAATACCGGGAATGCTTTGATCGGTGAATTAGACTGGGTACAACAGAATTTATTGATCTGGACGCCCAATATTATTGGTTGTATCTGCTTTTTGATCGCCAGTCGTTTAGCCTTTATGGAAGCATGTCATGATTATTGGGGCTGGCAGCCAGGAAAGATTGAATGGTGGATTACTACTTTAAATTTACTGGGTTCGACAGGCTTTATGGTTTCTGCATTGTATAGTCTGGGAGTCCCTCCGGGAGATAGTTCTGCTACTTTTAGCTGGTTGTCTGCGGTGTTTACTTTTCAGGGAGGGGTGTGCTTTTTTATTGCCAGCTATCTATTGCTTCCAGAGATGTTTTCTGAGTAAGTTCTGATATTTAATGATGGACAATATGTTGAGAGCGGACTTTAGTCCGCTAGAACTAATGCAGCACCGTGTTGGGCGAATGAATAGAAGGGTAAAGTTTATTGTGAAATCAACAATATAAAAACAATCTTTATCCATCAAAGCTAGCCCAACAATACAGTAAAATGGTGGAATAAATGCCCGTCATTCTTATGCAGAGCATGAAAGTAAGAAGGTAATTAAAGAATCTGGGAATAATGAATTTATTACGTAACCGGGTTGCTGTAATTGCGGACTAAAGTCCGCTCTACGTGAGAGCGTATAGGTTCGTTAATAATTTTACTTTTTAATAAGGAAACAAAATGAGTATATTTTTAAGTCTAGACCAGCAAAGTCTGGAAAAATTTAATCAAAGTGCGAAGCCTACAGGTATCGCGATGATTGTTATTGGTATTATTGGTATCGTGTTTCCCAGTGTTATCAGTTTGACACTGAATTTTTTTATCAGTAGTTTATTTTTCCTCAGCGCAATTGCGTTAGCTTATTCTGCCTATGTCTGCAAAGTTCAGACTTTAATGCTGTGGTTTAAGCCCTTTATCCTGTTGCTGCTGGCATTGTTAATTTTGTTTCATCCCGCTGTGGTTATTTCTACCCTGGGGCTTATTCTGGCCATGTATTTTTTAATGGATGGTTTTGCGGGTATTGCCTTGGCAGTTGAAATCAAACCGTCGAAGGGCTGGGTTTTTATGTTGTTGAATGGCATACTATCATTATTATTAGGTGTAATAGTCTTAGTCGGCTGGCCATTAAGTTCAACATGGCTAGTCGGTTTGTTGATTGGCATAAGTTTTCTGTTTGATGGTGTTGCACTGCTTGCCATTGCCGGGAATATCAGAGCCTCTTGATAAAGTACATATTATTCCATGTGGTTTAGGAAAATGGGTAACACACGTTTACATTATCTTTCGGGGAGCAGGTCTTTAGCCTGCATTTTCAAAAAGCGGACTAAAGATCCGCGCCCCGGAATATTCAAGTTATTACCTTGCACATTCCTTTATATTGGTACAATTTAGGCTCATTAACCGTTTGTATATTTTATGACTCAATATATTCCAGTCACTACGTGTCACGATTGTGGTTTATTACAACAAATAAGCCATATGCCCGAAGAAGGCGCGGTCAAATGTTGCCGTTGTGATGCAACATTACGCAAGCGGGAGCGAGTTAAACCAGAGAAAAGTATTGAGCATACGCTCGCATTAGTGGTTACTGCACTGGTCTTATTGGCCATCTCCAATGCTTTTCCAATTATAAAGGTTGATGCGGAAGGCCATGAAATGGCAGTCACCTTATTTGGCTGCGTAAAATACCTGTTTACTCATGAAATGGTATTTATTGCCGGACTGGTCTTTCTAACCACTATCGGCGCCCCGTTAATTCAATTAACGGGTTTGTTGTATATTCTGCTACCTCTTAATTTCAATCGAATTCCTCCGTTTGCGCCGCAGTGTTATCGTGTAGTCCGCATTATTACGTCATGGAGCATGTTAGAAGTGCTGATGCTGGGTATCCTGGTTTCAATAGTCAAGCTATCTGCCATGGCAACAGTGGCTCCAAGCATTGCCTTATGGTCTTTTGCATTGTTGATGATTGTTATTGCTGCGATTTTGAATGACGTGGATAAAGAACTGCTTTGGGAATTGATTAGCCCCGATACTAAGGGTAGGGATAGGCAGCAATACAAGTCAGATGTGCAATTAACCAATTGTCATAATTGCCATTTAATACAGACAGTAAGCCCTGAGCAGGAATCTGCCTGCCCTCGATGCAAGGCTGATATACATTGGAGAAAACCAGACAGTTTAACGCGTTGTACGGCGCTAGTGATTGCAGCGACTGTTTTATATATTCCTGCTAATTTATTACCCGTGATGGTGGTTACTAGTATGGGCAAGACCGAAGGTGATACCATTATCAGTGGGGTTATGTATCCAATGTCATTCGTTTAAGAAACACTCCTATTCGGTTAAGAATCAGATAAACTTCAACCCAACCCACATTCTTATGTTAAAAAATCAAGCGCTATTTCTCCGCGTATTCCATTGCTGTGCTGACTGTTTCGATTCTCTTGCGTAATGACGCCCCTTCCTTTTCTTGTGATAGTAACGTGAAATTGAACAAACCAACTCAGTCATCACTTGATTGATGTATATACTGGGTGCATACAAAATCTCCTCAAGATGTCGGGCTACGGTCGTTAATGTATTTTTAAAGTTCACCTGAATGGTTTGCTCTGCCTCTGATTCTTCATCGACAGGAAGATTCAGCAAACTCGCCAGTAAATGCTCAGAGGCACTCGCGCAGAGTCGACTCATGGTGATCAACACAAAGTGAGCGTACAGTTCTTGTTTGACCGTGCGCTCACTGCGTCCATGAAAATCATCAACCTCAACTAGCTTTTTGCTCACTTTATAAAGCTCCTCAATGCCCCAGCGATCATGATAGACCGATTTCAACGAATCAATGGTGTATTGCTTATCCATCAGCGTGGTGCCAATGCAATAACTCGTGCCATCAATGACATATTTGATGAGACGTATCTTTAACGGTACAAAGATCATCTGAGGAAATTCTTTTTTGATCTCTCTCTGACGCGCTTTTGTTGGCATCAGAGTGATGATTTCATCTATTTTATCACTGTCGATAAATGCATCAATCGCTTTCCCTGCTTGTCTTTTCATTCTAAAAACAGGGTGTACGCCCGCTTGAATGTGCTGGGATAAAGAGGCGTAAGAAAAATAACCGCGATCATAGACGCAAACGTCATTTGGCTCTAGTGTTTGTAAATGCGCCAAAGCACACTTGCGTTCATTGCCATGACTGACCAGATCAAAATCATAGGGGATTTTTGATTTAAGTTGATAGCAGCAACTGAGCAGGCCTTGTGGGTAATGGCTGTTTTGTTGTGGTGTGGCATAACCTGCTTTGATTAATTCTCGGGGCAGATTGATCTTGCTACCATCCACTCCAAACAGGCGATGTCCCAACCAGCGTTCTGATGTTTTCTCAGGACAGGCCTGGATAATGCGCTGGTTCAACTCGATAAAAATGGATTCATTCAGTTTTTTACGTGCCTCGGTAAAGGATGAGGCTGAAATGGCTTGTTTTTGGGGCAAGGGAAACTTCATCCGATGGCAATTGTGCCAGAATTCGGTAATGGTGGTGCCATAGCTCTGTGTGTTTTTTGAAAAAACCAGGCGAAAAATAAGAAAAACCAGTAATAATGAGTCTATCACCCGTTTGCGTTTTTGCCAGGTGGCATCGTAGGCAAGAGCCACCTCAGAGATGATATTGACAACCTTGCCCCATAAGTTTAAAAAGTCGTCATCAATGATCGATTTTTTTTGGCTGACAGGTTCATTTTTCAATACGGCTCTAAAGTGTGGATTAAGCGGAAAAACAAACAACTTCTTAATGGTGCCCTCTTTATTATCCGTCGCTTTTTGCCAGTCTTTGCCACTGGTTTCACCGATATGTGACCAATTAGCAGCGAGATAACAGGTGCCGTGGTATTGCGTGGTGTCCACAAAGGTTTCAATCAAGACGGGACGGTAAGCGTGCGTTTTATCCCAATCATCTGCAATTTGACGAGTCACGATAGACAAGGCGTGACTGGCTAAATTTTTGACTTTGACCCAGGGTAAAATCAAAAAACGGGTGTTATTAATGATCAGGTTTAAGCGTTGCTCCCTATCTTTCGTTTGCCAGCCAATCCAGTGATCACGGTCAGCCAGGTGCCAGACAGAGGCTGAAAACTGCAGGCAACCCAGGATTTGTCGTGTCGGTGTATTGGAGATGATAAAGTATTTTAAGGCCGCACCGATAGGATGACGATAACCCAGGTAATGATGCCGATCAACGAGCTCATTCCAAAGCGCGACATCCGCCTTATCTGTGACAACCTCTAATTCTATAGGCCCCAAGGAACTGAGCTCACATTCAATAGGTACACCAGGAACCGATTGTGATGTCCAGATGATCGGTTTTGATTCGCGTTTCTTTTGAACGCGTTTTACCGGTAAGCTGATATAGCCCAATTTTTCCAGCTTAGCTAAGGCGCTTAGGCAGGCATTAATTTTATTGCGTTTTTTTGCCGTGACCCAGTGCAAATGTTCGCATAGCGTTTCGGCAAGTTCGGTCAGGCTTAAGTTGGGGAACGTGTTAACGGTTTGCTGAACGTAGGCGAGTTCTTTTTTAGAAAAATAACGAGCAGAAAGTGTAAGTGGTTGGGTAATAGCTGTTGTCATTATGTTGCCTGCCTGCAAAAATTAAATTATCCATGCTTATGTTGGCAGATTAGATGGATATAGTCAAGGCAAAAAGTAACTGAGGAAAGTGTTGCTTAAGCTTATGAGTTTTAATCACTTTATTTTTTTTTGTTATTTTTGTATTTAAGTGAATGACATTGGTTATGTATCTGGCAACAACAGGGGATCTGCCGCTGGCGATTATTCTTTTTATTGCCAGTATCTGTGTGCCCACTATTAAATTAATCATCTTGTATTTGCTACTAATAACGGTACATTTTAAGTCACAATGGCGACCTAAGGAACGAACGCAACTGTATCGTCTGACTGAGTTTATTGGTCGCTGGTCGATGGTGGATATTTATGTCGATTCATTAATGGCTGCGATGATTCAAATTGAAGGGCTGATTGTGATAGAAGTCGGTGTGGGAGCGGTTGCCTTTGGTGCCGTAGTGGTATTAACTATTTTAGCCGCTAAGGGAGATGGAAAGAAATAATCATCCAAACGAAGTAAGCTTGTGTCTCAATAATTTATAATAATGAATTCTGAATTTATTCTCACACTAGGCAGATAAGCTTGTTGATATTAACAGATAGCATTATAGGTTGGATTATAAATACAGCCCATCGTTTAAAAGGCTCGGTACGTCGTATATTCATGGCTGAAACGGTGGAGCTACTAGGCTCAGGTGGTGCAAGTATTGCTGAAGAAAAACTAGGATGGAATAGAGGCACTATCCGAAAAGGACAATATGAACTTGAAACTCAGCCCATAGAAGATAATTTTTCAGCGAGAGGGCGTAATAAAAGTGAAGAGCATTTTCCTCATCTACTTGATGACATAAAAAAAATTGCTGAACCGGAGTGTCAAACGGATCCCTCTTTTAATTCCTGTCGATTATATACCCGGCTAACGGCTAAAGAAGTTAGAAAACGTTTACTGGAGATTGATTATTACGATGAAAAAACATTACCTTGCTCAAAAACTATCAATACAAAATTAAATGACCTGAGTTACCATCCAAAAAAGGTACAAAAAACAAAGCCTCATAAGAAAATCAAGGAAACGGATGCAATTTTTGAACAAGTTCATTCAGTCAATGGAATGGCAGATATCAACCCAAAAGAGATTCGTATATCAATTGATGCCAAAGCAAGAATGAATATAGGAAATTTTTCACGGGGAGGACGAAATCGGGTTTTAACAAAAGCAGAGGATCATGATTTAGATGTTAAGGAAAAGTTAACTCCTTTTGGTTTTTATCTGCCTGAACATGATGATTTTTTCCTTTTCTTTACAGCAGGCTATGCCAGCAGTGATTTCATCGTTGACCGATTGGAAGAAATTTGGCCAGAAATTCAAGAAAAATATGGAGTAGATATTCTGACACACACGCTGACAATGGTATGGAGAACAGTAGCTCCAGAACTCAGTTTATAAAAAGGCTTGTGGAGTTTGCTGAAAAAAGCAACATAAAGATAAAACTGGCCTACTACCCTCCTTATCATAGTAAATATAACCCAATTGAACGAGTATGGGGAGCCTATGAAAATCATATTAGTGGCGACATAATGGATACAGTTGAAACAACTTTAAAATTTGCCAAAAGTATGACCTACAATGGCAAAGCACCTATTGTTAAATTAACAGAAAAAATATATGAAACAGGAGTAAAGGTAGGTAAAAAAGCAATGAAGACGTATTATCAGTTTGTTGACCGAATGCCATCGTTGGAGAAATGGTTTTTGACCATTTCTCCTGGTTGTTCTGGATGATTATTTCTTTCCATCTCCCTAAGGCTTTTGATCCTCGTTTAATCTGGGATAATATGGAGAAAAGTAAATGAGTGAACCGGTACAAAATGAAACTATGAACAATTTACCGGAAAGCAATATACAGCCCCGGTCGAAATTTTCTATCGTCTGGCTAGTCCCCTTGGTGGCTATTTTAATTGGCGCATGGATAGGTTATAAAGCCTGGTCTGAAATGGGGCCAATAATTACCATTACTTTCAAGACGGCGGATGGGCTGGAAGCGGGAAAAACAAAAGTAAAATATAAAAATGTTGAGATTGGCGTTGTTAAAAGTATCAGTATAAATCATAAAACAGACGAGGTTATTGTCCAGGCTGAAATGGTTAACGATGCAAAATCCTATCTTTACAATAAAACCCGTTTCTGGGTTGTTAGAGCGCGTATTAATGCCAGTGGAGTATCGGGTTTAGATACTTTGTTGTCAGGCGCTTATGTGGGTATTGATCCCAGTTCGGAAGGTAAGAAAACAAGAAAATTTAAAGGGCTGGAAATTCCACCGGTGATCACTGGAAAAATACCAGGCAAGCATTTTATATTGCATACCAAGGATCTAGGCTCAATAGAAAGAGATGTGCCGATTTATTATCGAAAATTTAGTGTGGGTAGCGTCGAAGATGTCAAGCTCGATGATGATGGTGAGTCAGTTACTGTAAAAATTTTTATCAAGGCACCCTTTGACAAATGGGTTAATAAAACGACCAAGTTCTGGAATGCCAGTGGTGTTGAAGTTTCGTTGACTTCTGATGGTGTTGAACTAGAAACCGAATCTTTGATTTCCATCTTAATTGGCGGGATTGCATTTGAATCCAGTGACCTGACGACAGAGGTTACTATCGCGGAAAATAACAGCGAATTTGAACTCTATAAAGATCGTAAAGCCGCGCTAAAAAAAGAATACAAAATTGGCAAGCAATATGTGCTTATTTTTTCTGAGTCTGTACGTGGCCTATCTGTTGGAGCGCCTGTTGATTTCAGAGGTTTACAGGTCGGTGAAGTCACTGATATTCAATTATCGTATGATGCTGTCAATAAAAAAATTACCGTTCCGGTAAAAATCACTCTTGATTATGGCAGAATTGTGGTGAAAGGTAATGATGAAGCTGTGAGGAAGTTTGCTACTAATCGTGAAAATCGCACTGACTATTTTGTAAAACAGGGGCTTAGAGGGCAATTGCAGTCGGGAAGCTTATTGACAGGAAGTTTGTATGTGGCACTGGATTTTTTTCCTGATGCAAAGCCATTTGTTATCGACTGGAGTACCGAGCTCACCGAATTCCCTACAGAACCGGGCACTATGTCAGGGCTTAAACTGCATTTAAGCAGTATTCTGCAAAAAGTGGATGATATGATGACTCAGGTAAAAGAACTGAGCTATAAGCTGAATCATAATCTGGAGCCTGAATTATCTGGAACTTTGAAGCGAGCTGAAAGTACGTTGGTAACTATTCAGGATACCTTGAAAAATGATTCACCGCTGCAACAGGATTTGCAAATGGCTTTACGCGAATTTACCAAAGCAGCACGATCTATCAAAACCCTGGCTGATTATCTGGAAAGACATCCAGAATCACTCATTCAAGGAAAATAAAGGAGACTTATTGTGAATAAACAAACTATTTTATCTTTATCGCTGATTGCAACCACACTGTTATTTGCGGGCTGTGGTAGCTCTCCCGATGCTAAGTTTTATACCTAAATCCTGCAAGCCCATATTTTGACTCTCATTAACCTGTCTAGCTAAGTGGTTATTAGGTTTTTACTGCCGCTTTGCCAGCCCTCTTTGTCCAACCGATCAAAATATCCAGATTTAAATCATAAATAGAGGAAATTTTTTGTATCGTATGGATATCCCCCGAGCCCAAGGCAATAAACACCCTGCCAACGTGCCATGACCTTTTAATCAAAGTGACTTAACTTCGGTTAATGTTAAGCGAGTAACCCCACCTTAACCCAATCATCCCATTCCTGTGGATAGAGCGGATCTGCAGGTGTTCTGACTCTCAGCTGATTATTGCCTGTGAGTAATTTTCCAGCCACCCGAATCAGATAAGTACGAAGTGTATCCGGCTCCCATTGGCACAACGTTTTGTTGCCACTCAATTGAGCCATCCAGCGCACGGTATTGTAGGCAAGAACGGCGCAATGAAATAATGCGGCATTAGCCAGAAATTGATTCGTTCTGATTTTACCTAAACCCATTTGTGATTTTGCTTCTTCAATCCATGTTTCGCACGTCGCTCGTTCACCATACTTCTTATGTGTTTGCCAAGGCGATAGAGGTTCAGTTGTTACATAACAAAAATAGTCATATTCTGCCGTATCCCAAAGCTCGGACTGAGGTCCTGTCACTTGTTTAGGTTGCTTTATCCTGACCGCGACAAACTGACGAGAGCGAGACCAGCCACCACAACGATATTGAAACTCGCTCTGCTCCCAACCGGGTCGGCCTTGTATGGCTGTCCAGGCCTGTTTGGCCAGCAATGCGTTCAAATTCTTAAGTTTAACCTTTATTAGATACCCATGCCCTCTGGTATCGAGAAATTCAAGCAAATCACCGACAAAATAACCACTGTCACCGCGAAAAATAATGCGCATCCGATTGGGCAAGTGTGCAAGTAACTGTTTGGTAAATTCTACAACACCATTGCTTGTAAAGGCATTGCCTGTCCGGAACCAGGCTTGTAAAATTTCTTTTGTTTCCGCTAGAAAAGCGAGTTGTGGATGGTATGAACGGGCACCTTTCTTTTTGGGGTTGAAGCCTTTGGCACTTCCTTCTTGTCGACCACAAACGGTGTCCACAGTTGAATCGACATCGACCCACTGGACGGATTGTATGCCAGTTTTCGATTTTCCGGAACGAAGCAATCGCCGCCAGTGTTGACCACGCAAAGTATGCGTGAGCGTTTCAAACTGGCTTATCTGCCTATCACTTACTTCTTTAAAGATCCGTAAAATTGTGGTTTCAACAGGAATCTTTATCCAGCCAGCTACTTTGCGCAGTACGCTATCTGCCCATACGGTCGTCACCTTTGCCATTGATGTTGCTCCCCCCATCATGCCAACCAACGTCAATAGAACCACATCAGATAAGTGATGGTCTGCATTTTCACCCCGCCGATGTGGAACGCTTTGTTTTACGGTTTTTTCAAAACCTATCCTGTCTAAATATTTCACGACGGGAATCAGTCCCGCCTGGCTTGTCAATCCATGTGCTGTAGATGTCATTTTTACCGTTCGGGTACGGTTTCTTACGTGAGATGAGGATTTTGATACTTTAGAGGGCTTCATTAAAACAATGAGATAGTGAAATCAGGAAAATGATATTATATCATTGTTTAATAAGGAGTTTTGTGGATTATTATGTATAATGCTTGCAGGATTTAGGTTATATATTAAGTGCTGTAGATAGGAATGCCCCGATACCCATAGCAACCATGAAAAGTCAAAGTGTTGTTGTCAAGGTGGGTCCTGTCTCTATTCCTGATATGCTGGATCAATCGCAGATTGTTACGCGTACCGGGGCGAATACCCTGGATGTGGATGAATATAACCGTTGGAGTGGTGAGTTTCAAAGTGATATACAACGGATCATTGGCGAGAATATTGCGATATTGCTACCCACAGATCAGGTTGCTTTGAGTCAGGAAATCATACTATTACCTGTCGATTTTCAAGTGATTGTTAATGTGCGAGAGTTTGATGGGTCATTAGGCGGTGTTGTGACCTTGAATGCAGACTGGGTAGTGGCAGGTAAAGGTGATGACAAATCTATGATTGCCAAAAAATCGGTACTTCGAGAAAATGCTGATGGAGCTGATTATCAGGCATATGTCGCTGCCCAAAGCCGCTTGCTGGCAAAATTGAGCCAGGAAATTGCAGATGAGATTAAAAAGCAGCTGGCGAAGTGATATGGTTTTTAAAGTATGTAGGCTGTGTTGAAGCATGAAACCCAGAAAATGACAATGCTGGGATTACGTAAGCTTCATCCCAGCCTACGTCTTAAATACACTTGTAGGGCGGTGCTTTAGCCCGCCAAAGTGCGTAGCTTAACAACTTAGAGTATCGAATAAAGCACCAAAACAAACAGGCGTAAAAAAGCTTCAGCTTTTTTTAGAGGCAGCAACATCTATTGCACTCCTGATGCACTATTTTGAAAATATCCCATTCCAATTTCTCAGGAGAAAAAAATGAGTGTTTTATCCAGTAAAATGTCAACCATGGATAAAGTCATATATGTGACATTAATACTGCTTGCTCTATTAGGCATGGCAATCACCAATTTTTCACCTGCTGATGCCCATAAATATTGGTTAGTTATGACTCTGGTTTTTGCTATTGCAGCGATTATCTCCGGCTGGCAACAGGCGGCTGACAAACATGAAAAAACCAAATTAATAACGACGCAACTGTTTCATTGGGGCAGTACCTTAATTGCAGTGATGATAGTCTATGCCTTTTTACATTCGGGGCAAATTCAGAACGAAACTGTTTCGCTGATGATTCTGCTGATTCTATCTTTATCAACGTTCCTGGATGGATTTCAAGTTGGATGGCACTTTTCTTTACTCGGTATTTTACTCGCCATTTCAACGGTGGTTATTACTTATCTGGATGAATATATCTGGATCATTGCCATCATCGCCCTGGTTTTTATCGGTTTGTCTTTTCTATGGAATAAATATATAGGTCATCATAAGAATTAAAGCGATTTATATATCGCTATAACAGAAAGTGTAACCATTCAGCCCCCTCCTTATCAAAGAGGGGTAGGGGAGGTTCTATTAGAAAAAGGCATTTTACAAAGGGGGATCTGAAGGGTTACGCAGTAATGCCTTGAATATTCCTTATCCCAACATAATAAACAGAAGAACTACCATGTATATTGATTTTTCGCTCTTAGAATTAGTTTTAAAGCTTATCTCCTATACCATCTTAATCTTTGGGATATGGGCAGTCATTGAACAATATACTTCCGGACGCTTAATTTCCAAGTTCGAGATACGACTACACTATTTTACTAATCACGATGAACAACGAGTTTTACACGCCCCAGCGGTGAGGGAGCCAAAGGTTTGGGAGGTATTTGATGTCATGACTGCAGTGTGGGTACTGTATCGGGCACGTAGCTGGGCAAAAAACAGTGAAGGTGGGCGCATCATTATCGCACCTCCTAGACCTTTGGCTCCATTGCTAGAGATCTTACTTCCATCCCGGGCGCAAATGTTTCAACGGGTACGTATCTATTTGCAATCAAATATACAACAAAGTGGGGCCTGGGTTCGGCGTGCGTCAGAATCAGTCAGTCAACCAGAAGCTGAGGGAGATGAAATAGAATATCAGTTTTTTCTTTCCCTTGAACATGGCAACCCTGAGGCCAAAGCGATCTTTATACATATTTTACCAGTAGCTACGATAGATGAGATTGTCAGCAGCAACGGTGCGTTTGCCAATACAATTCATCCCAACTGGTCTTTTACCAAAGAACAGGTTCAAATACTTACAGAAGGTTGCAGGCACCTACAGCAAATACGTGAGAGGCCAGGTGATGAAAATAATTTAATCATTATACTCTGACGCCAGTGAGTTTATCGAGTGGTGGATTCTGGCCTGTTTTTTTGTTTAGGAGTGAGGATTTAATAATATCCGGAAGTTTGACGCAGAACTTTTGTTCGTTTTCAAGGCGTAGCAATAGGCGCATAGCAAGCTACGCAACTATTGTTACAACGCGGAAAACGGGCAAAAGGACAAGTCAAGATCCGGAGATTATTAAATCCTTGCTCCTTAGCAACTGATAAAGTAGATGTTGCTAAATTTTTTATACCTTTCTTCTATTTCCCTACTATTAACTTAACAGGAATATTATTACCTAAATCCTG
The DNA here is from genome assembly GCF_965251085.1 of Methyloprofundus sp. Taxonomy (NCBI): domain Bacteria; kingdom Pseudomonadati; phylum Pseudomonadota; class Gammaproteobacteria; order Methylococcales; family Methylococcaceae; genus Methyloprofundus; species Methyloprofundus sp. Next base: position 1,271,230 of record NZ_OZ252594.1, read on the forward strand.
CAAGCCCATATTTTGACTCTCATTAACCTGTCTAGCTAAGTGGTTATTAGGTTTTTACTGCCGCTTTGCCAGCCCTCTTTGTCCAACCGATCAAAATATCCAGATTTAAATCATAAATAGAGGAAATTTTTTGTATCGTATGGATATCCCCCGAGCCCAAGGCAATAAACACCCTGCCAACGTGCCATGACCTTTTAATCAAAGTGACTTAACTTCGGTTAATGTTAAGCGAGTAACCCCACCTTAACCCAATCATCCCATTCCTGTGGATAGAGCGGACCTGCAGGTGTTCTGACTCTCAGCTGATTATTGCCTGTGAGTAATTTTCCAGCCACCCGAATCAGATAAGTACGAAGTGTATCCGGCTCCCATTGGCACAACGTTTTGTTGCCACTCAATTGAGCCATCCAGCGCACGGTATTGTAGGCAAGAACGGCGCAATGAAATAATGCGGCATTAGCCAGAAATTGATTCGTTCTGATTTTACCTAAACCCATTTGTGATTTTGCTTCTTCAATCCATGTTTCGCACGTCGCTCGTTCACCATACTTCTTATGTGTTTGCCAAGGCGATAGAGGTTCAGTTGTTACATAACAAAAATAGTCATATTCTGCCGTATCCCAAAGCTCGGACTGAGGTCCTGTCACTTGTTTAGGTTGCTTTATCCTGACCGCGACAAACTGACGAGAGCGAGACCAGCCACCACAACGATATTGAAACTCGCTCTGCTCCCAACCGGGTCGGCCTTGTATGGCTGTCCAGGCCTGTTTGGCCAGCAATGCGTTCAAATTCTTAAGTTTAACCTTTATTAGATACCCATGCCCTCTGGTATCGAGAAATTCAAGCAAATCACCGACAAAATAACCACTGTCACCGCGAAAAATAATGCGCATCCGATTGGGCAAGTGTGCAAGTAACTGTTTGGTAAATTCTACAACACCATTGCTTGTAAAGGCATTGCCTGTCCGGAACCAGGCTTGTAAAATTTCTTTTGTTTCCGCTAGAAAAGCGAGTTGTGGATGGTATGAACGGGCACCTTTCTTTTTGGGGTTGAAGCCTTTGGCACTTCCTTCTTGTCGACCACAAACGGTGTCCACAGTTGAATCGACATCGACCCACTGGACGGATTGTATGCCAGTTTTCGATTTTCCGGAACGAAGCAATCGCCGCCAGTGTTGACCACGCAAAGTATGCGTGAGCGTTTCAAACTGGCTTATCTGCCTATCACTTACTTCTTTAAAGATCCGTAAAATTGTGGTTTCAACAGGAATCTTTATCCAGCCAGCTACTTTGCGCAGTACGCTATCTGCCCATACGGTCGTCACCTTTGCCATTGATGTTGCTCCCCCCATCATGCCAACCAACGTCAATAGAACCACATCAGATAAGTGATGGTCTGCATTTTCACCCCGCCGATGTGGAACGCTTTGTTTTACGGTTTTTTCAAAACCTATCCTGTCTAAATATTTCACGACGGGAATCAGTCCCGCCTGGCTTGTCAATCCATGTGCTGTAGATGTCATTTTTACCGTTCGGGTACGGTTTCTTACGTGAGATGAGGATTTTGATACTTTAGAGGGCTTCATTAAAACAATGAGATAGTGAAATCAGGAAAATGATATTATATCATTGTTTAATAAGGAGTTTTGTGGATTATTATGTATAATGCTTGCAGGATTTAGGTATTATGCTTATTTATAAACAACTATTCGCCATATCGCTATTATTGAGCTTGCCTTTTTGCATTGCTGCAAAAGAGATCAATGAAAAGGATCAATTAATATGTGCTATTTCCGAGACTGCACTTTGCCGTGAAAATGCAGGATGTACCGAAGGGTCAGTAGAGCTTGTTAATTTACCGCTATTGTTAAGATTAAACCTCGAAAAAAAAACCATTAAATCGACTCGTATCTCCGGAGAAACGCGCACGTCCACCATTCTGGCGGTTAATACCAGTAAAAATAATCTAATTCTTCAGGGTGTACAGGAAGGTTCTGGCTGGAGTATGACCATTGATAAAAAGAGTGGTCAAATGTCAGTCAGTTCTTCGCTCGATGGTGAAGGTTATATTGCATTTGGTGTGTGTACTCGTAGCTAATTAATATATTTTATACAGGTATCATTATGAAAAAAATATTACTAATAATGGCTTTAGCGACATCTTTATTTTCTTCTCAGTTTGTTAATGCAGATGTTCTTAGCGGTGCTGCCAAAGGTGCACTGATTGGATCGATTTCAGGGAATGCCGGAAAAGGTGCGGCTATAGGAGCCACTACAGGCGCACTAATGGGTGGTAGAAGGCCAGCGCCAGTGCAGCCAGTTCCGGTTGTTGCAGCACAACAACCTACAGTCGTAAACGATGCAGCAAGAGGTGCCGCTAAAGGCGCATTGATTGGAGCAATTTCAGGTAATGCTGGAAAAGGGGCGGCGATAGGTGCAACTTCCGGTGCCTTGCTGGGCGGCAGAAGAAGGTATTAAGCGCTAAGGAACGTGCATGAAATAACTTGAGCAATTGACTTGTCTTTTTGTCCGTCTTCGGTGTTGCACAAACAGTTACGTAGCTAGCTATGCTATGTCACTGTAGCCGTAACGACGACGAAGGACAAAAAGACAAGTAAGCTGGTATGTTCTTTGACAGAAATCACCTTAAGCAACTGGCTTTTTTATCCGCCTTCTACGCCCCAGTATCAAGTACGGCAGGCTTTGAATACAAACAAAAGTCCTGCCCAATATTGAACAATTATTTATTTCCAGATGCCTAATATGAATGAGATCTTCCTATGTATAGCCTGAGTAATCTCCAGTCATTTTTTCATCGCGCTAAAAAATCATTTAGCAGAAGTAGCTGGTTTCCCCAGATACCACTTGCTGTCGCATCAGCTTTTATCGGCTTAATGTACCTGGCTCCACTGATCAAAGAAGCTCTGGATTGGAGTTTTGTATCGATTCTGTTTACTGGTAGCCTTTGGGGTCTAGTTGATTTGAAAATGTGGGGTGTTTCACAGTCGGCTATTGGTACTTTGCTACTTATTATGTCGCTGGGATTATTAGGGCGTTCGCGACTTGCCTGGGCAACATGTGCCCTTGTCATCTTTGTTGGTTTAATAATTCAGTTCACTACTATTTCAGAAACATTACATTGGTGGCGGATAATGATTGATAGTAGTTTTTTACTGATACTATTACCCTATTATCATCGTTTTGATAGGCACAATATTAGATTCGGCACGCTGTTTGCGTTGACGTCTCTGGTAGTTTTTATGGGCTATGCAGTTTTAGGGACTTATCGTCTCGGTGACCAATTTTCCCCGCCTATTACAGACTTGACTAACGCCATATATTTTATGGTGGTAACGATAACCTCAGTTGGCTATGGTGATATAACACCATCCACGATGGAAGCGCGCGTTTTTTTGGTTTCAGTCATTATTCTGGGCATTACAGTCATTAGTGTCGCGCTTGGAGCTACCTTGATTCCGGCTTTCATGAATCGTTTAGCAAATATAACTGACAGGAAAAAAACTATGAAACGCAGTAATCACTATATTATCGTCGGTCATACAGCACTTGCCACAAATACTTATCACGAACTCATCTCGCGTGGTGAGCAAGTTACTGTTATCCTGCAGTCTACTCCGGAAAATTCTCGCTACCCAGATGCCGATATAATTATTGGAGACGGCAGTGATGTGGATACGCTTAAAAAAGCGGGTGGGGAAGAGGCAAAAGCAATTTTGGCTTTATTGAATGATGATTCCGAAAACGCTTTTGTCGTTCTGGCCGCAAAAGAACTTGAAGGTGGGATAAAAACTGTCGCGGCCGTCAACGATGTAAAAAATATGAGTCGTATTCGCAGAGTGCATCCTTATCTGGTTATTGCACCACAGGTACTTGGTGGCGAACTACTGACCATGGCGTTAACAGGCGAAAAAGTTGATAGCTCAAAGATTATGCAGCGCTTAATGGGGCAAGTACAACAGGTATCTGAAAAAAATCGTAGTTTATAAGCAAAGGGTAGGTAGAGCGGACATTAAGGCTATTTACTTAACGCGGGACAAATTCTCACCATGAAGAGCATGAAGTTATTGAAGGAAAAGAACTAACCCCTTCATTTTCTTCATGTCCTTCATGGTAAAAAAATAATCTCCTTCTGAACCTATATTTTCAGGTGCCCCGTTTTATGTTTGTAGCCGACATTAGTCCATGTTTATAGCTGCGGTAATGGTGGACTAAAGTCTGCTCAACAGGGAAAAATTAACGATGAGTTTATCCAGTAAAATTTTTCTGGGAATGGGTCTAGGAATCTTATGCGGCCTTTTTTTTGGTGAAATGACAGCCGTTTTTAAAGTGCCAGCCGATATTTTTATCCTGCTGCTACAAATGACTGTACTCCCTTATGTAACTCTGTCATTGATTGTTGGCTTTGGTAGCCTGACCTTTGTCGATGCAAAGCTATTAGCCATCAAGGGAACGGCTGTCATGCTCCTTTTGTGGGCATTAGCTTTTTTCGTTCTAGCGTTAATGCCGCTGGCTTTTCCTGCATGGGAAACCGCCTCTTTTTTTAGCGCGTCAATGATCGAAGCTAAAGAGGATGTTAATTATTATGAAATTTTCATCCCTGCAAATCCCTTTTACTCCATGTCCCATAATCTGGTTCCGGCCGTCGTCGTTTTCAGTATTTGTCTAGGTGTTGCGCTGATTGGGATTAAAGATAAAGAGCCTTTACTCCTCACTTTTTCGGTATTTAAAGAGGCCTTAACAAAAGTAACCGGTTTTATGGTCAGTCTGATGCCACTGGGTATTTTTGCGATTGCTGCCAATGCCGCTGGAACCATGAACATCGAAGAATTTGATCGCTTGCAAGTTTATCTGATCCTGTATATTGCCGTGTCCTTATTATTTACTTTCTGGATTTTACCAGGACTGGTCGCAGCTCTAACCCCTATTAGATATCGGGATATACTCAGCTTGACTAAAGATGCCATGGTGACGGCCTTTATGACAGCGACATTGCTAGTGGTATTGCCACTGCTGGTGGAAAACAGCAGAGCACTGTTAAATAAATACAAGCTTGAAACAGATCGCTCTGATGCCGTTTTAGATGCTGCTATCCCTGCATCGTTTAATTTTCCTCAGACCGGAAAAGTACTGGCAATGAGTTTTATTTTATTTGCGGCATGGTTTACTGACGATCCAGTTGCCCTGACAGATTATCCCATGTTGATGATCTCGGGACTGGCAAGCTTTTTCGGCAGCCTTAATGTGGCTATTCCCTTTTTGCTGGATCTGCAGCAGATTCCTAGCGATATGTTTCAGTTATTTATCGTTTCCGGTGTGTTAAATTCACGCTTTGGCACACTGCTGGCCGCAATGCACACACTGGTTTTGGGCGTTCTGGTTGCCTGCGCAGTAACAGGCGGTCTGAAATTCAATCCGAAGAAAATCTTCCGCTATACTGTTGTGACAAGCTGTTTAATAGTAGCAACGATAGGTGCTACCAGATTATTATTTAGCTATGGAATAAGTCATGAATACAAAATGGATCAGATCATTACCGAAATGCATTTGTTGCATGATCCGGTGCCAGCCATAGTGCATAAAAAACCTCCGTCGGTGGCTGTGACTCCAGACCTTGGTCATGCTAAATTACAAGCGATCAAACAACGCGGTTTTTTGCGGGTAGGCTACCTAATGAATAATTTGCCTTTTGGTTTTTTTAATGCGGATAATGACCTGGTTGGCTTTGATGTAGAAATGGCGCATATATTGGCTAAGGATCTCGGAGTCAGTCTTGAGTTTGTGCCTGTCACTCATGATAATATAGCTATGCAACTGGAGAGCAATTATTGTGACATTGTGATGGCAGGTATAGTGACAACCATTGATCGAGCCACAAAAGTGTCTTTTTCTAATGAGTATCTAAGCGATACTATCGCATTTATAGTGAAAGACTATAGAAGACAGGAATTTATCAGCGCTGAAGCTAGAGCAAAGCTGGGTTCCCCTAGAATTGGTGATTACTCCCATATTCCTTTATACGCTAACCTAGTGCATCAATATTTTCCTCAGGCTGAAATACAGCCTATTGAAAATATTGATGATTTTTTCAATGATAAAACCCCAAGTGTGGATGCGATTCTGGCGACTACTCAGCGTGGAGCAGCCTATACCCTGTTACATCCCAAATTTGCAGTCGCACTGCCGCGTCCTGATCTAGTCAAGCAACAACTAGCCTATCCCATGTCTTATCAAAATGCTGAATTTACCCGCTTTATCAATACATGGATCAGTTTAAAGAAAACGGATGGAACAGTTGATAGCCTCTATAATTACTGGATTCTGGGTAAAAATGCGGTTCCGGTAAAACCCAGATGGTCTGTTATCAGGAATGTATTACATTGGGTAGATTAGTAACTATCCTGTGTTTGTAGATTTTAATTTTTATTGATGGAGTACCTTGTTTATGATTAAAGCGACAAAAACTTTGGGCCATTTTTCGGCAGCGTATAAAGTATTTTTTATTATGCTGGCAATGTCATTGACTAGCTGCGCCACTGCTCCACCTTCCTATCCTGGTCATATTGATTTATCAGGCGCGCGTAATTTTCGTGATCTTGGTGGCTATCCGACCACAGATGGTCGGCGTATCAAAAAAGGACTGCTGTATCGTTCCGATCAACTTTCCAAACTGACTAAACACGACCTGGAAATACTCTCCCAACTTAAGCTCAAGCGTATTTACGACCTGCGCAATAAGGATGAGCAACAGAAAGATCCGGATAAGGTGCCGGCCGGTCAAAATATTCAGATAGTACCCGTCCCTTTTGCATTTGCAGAGCTAGACGAAGCCGTCATGCGTAAACGTATAGTACGCGGCCAGTTGAATAAGGGCGATACCGAAAAATTAATGATCGAATCGTATGAAACCTATGTCATAGACTATCGCACTCAAATAGCACTGATTATACGTGACCTGGCAGAACCTGGTGAATTACCGGCTTTGATTCATTGTGTCCATGGTAAAGATAGAACCGGACTGGTTATCGCCACGATACTTGAAGTGCTCGGGGTACCCAAAGACATTATTATGCAGGATTAGGGAGATGGAAAGAAATAATCATCCAGAACAACCAGGAGAAATGGTCAAAAACCATTTCTCCAACGATGGCATTCGGTCAACAAACTGATAATACGTCTTCATTGCTTTTTTACCTACCTTTACTCCTGTTTCATATATTTTTTCTGTTAATTTAACAATAGGTGCTTTGCCATTGTAGGTCATACTTTTGGCAAATTTTAAAGTTGTTTCAACTGTATCCATTATGTCGCCACTAATATGATTTTCATAGGCTCCCCATACTCGTTCAATTGGGTTATATTTACTATGATAAGGAGGGTAGTAGGCCAGTTTTATCTTTATGTTGCTTTTTTCAGCAAACTCCACAAGCCTTTTTATAAACTGAGTTCTGGAGCTACTGTTCTCCATACCATTGTCAGCGTTAATTGTCAGAATATCTACTCCATATTTTTCTTGAATTTCTGGCCAAATTTCTTCCAATCGGTCAACGATGAAATCACTGCTGGCATAGCCTGCTGTAAAGAAAAGGAAAAAATCATCATGTTCAGGCAGATAAAAACCAAAAGGAGTTAACTTTTCCTTAACATCTAAATCATGATCCTCTGCTTTTGTTAAAACCCGATTTCGTCCTCCCCGTGAAAAATTTCCTATATTCATTCTTGCTTTGGCATCAATTGATATACGAATCTCTTTTGGGTTGATATCTGCCATTCCATTGACTGAATGAACTTGTTCAAAAATTGCATCCGTTTCCTTGATTTTCTTATGAGGCTTTGTTTTTTGTACCTTTTTTGGATGGTAACTCAGGTCATTTAATTTTGTATTGATAGTTTTTGAGCAAGGTAATGTTTTTTCATCGTAATAATCAATCTCCAGTAAACGTTTTCTAACTTCTTTAGCCGTTAGCCGGGTATATAATCGACAGGAATTAAAAGAGGGATCCGTTTGACACTCCGGTTCAGCAATTTTTTTTATGTCATCAAGTAGATGAGGAAAATGCTCTTCACTTTTATTACGCCCTCTCGCTGAAAAATTATCTTCTATGGGCTGAGTTTCAAGTTCATATTGTCCTTTTCGGATAGTGCCTCTATTCCATCCTAGTTTTTCTTCAGCAATACTTGCACCACCTGAGCCTAGTAGCTCCACCGTTTCAGCCATGAATATACGACGTACCGAGCCTTTTAAACGATGGGCTGTATTTATAATCCAACCTATAATGCTATCTGTTAATATCAACAAGCTTATCTGCCTAGTGTGAGAATAAATTCAGAATTCATTATTATAAATTATTGAGACACAAGCTTACTTCGTTTGGATGATTATTTCTTTCCATCTCCCTTACCTGCTGACCAATATGTTTTGGGATTCAGAGACTAGCCGCTTATCCACACTTGCGCATATCGGGTCTTTATTCAGAACGCCAGCCAGTGAGGTGCGTAACCTGATGGTGGCAAAGCCTGAATACCTGCAAGATGCAGGGAAAGAGGTTAAACAACATTATGGCAGTATTGATAACTATATACATGAGGGCCTGGGGCTGGATAATGCAACCATTAAAAGACTTCGAGATGCATTACTGGAGTAGGGCGGGGGGATGACATTTATATCACCATGAAGAGCATAAAGGACTTGTAGGTACGCAATTATTTTCTTTGTGACAAGGTGATTGTTCTTTTTACCTTCCGGTCTATGCTGGATTTATATTATAATTTAGATAACCGCGCCCTCTGGGCGGGGGTAAAAATCTTCCTGATTACGTACAACTCTCAGCCATAAGAGAATAAAACATTAAAAACAGTATATTGAAAAACTCGTCATTCCCGAAGTCTTTTATCGGGAATCTATGCTTAACCTACGAGATCCCTGCTAAAAGCATCCAGGAATGACGGCTACGCACTTAAGACGGGACACCGTAGGCTGGGTTAGATTTTTTTAACGAAGTAAAAAAACGTAACCCAGCAAAGCCCCGTATACGTAAAATGCTGGGTTACGTTATCTGCGCTTCGCTAGATAAGCTAACCCAGCCTACATTGCTTTGTCCCGTTTTAAAATGGTAGCTGGAATGACGGAGTCTAGCTGAGAGTTGTGGGTAATCAAGAAAATCTTTACGTAAAGGTCTATCCAGATGTATCTATTAGTTGATAGGCTGGTGTAAAGTTACCTGAATTTAAAAATAGGTGTAATAAATTTAATTTCTTTTACAGGGCTTATTAACACTATGTCTATAATTGGCATTGCTGATCGAGTTGAAGCATATCATATTGAAGAATATATTCAGGCCAACACACTATTCGATGTGATCCATCGTCAGATGTCGCCGGGAAAATTTCATGCAAGGGCAGACTTTATACAGGTGAACGGCATCATTTTGTACCGGGAACGTTGGTCGCACCTAACCCTGGTGCAAGGGGCAACACCGGCAGGCTACTTCATGTTTGGTGGCATTTCGAAGCCGGGAAGAAAGGTCGACTGGTGTGGTGGGGAACTTAGCAGGGAGCGCCTTGCATACGCACCGAGTTCTACCGAGGTCGATTTCACCATACCTGGCGGGGGTGATCATTGTGTTGTACTGGTGCCTAGGGATCTTTTGCTTCAACACCTGGATGAGGCAGCAACGGAAATCCTGTTGGCACATCGCTACCATATAGAGGGTAACCGGGGTTATATGCTTATCGGTTTGATCCAGCCGCCTCATTAATAAGTATCCGCCTAATTGCTCATTACTAGATAAAGAACGGGTATGCAAAGCCATCGAGGCGCAACTGCTAGAGGCTGTCGCACGGCTTCTCTGCCCTGAAAATACTATGGTTTATTGTAAATCCCCAGCCAAACGCCGTCAGGCTTTCTCGCGAGCAATAGAATATGCTGAAAGCCTGGAGAAACCCATAACGGTGCCAAAATTTGCAGCAGTAGTTGGCGTGAGTCAGCGCACTCTGGAAATGGCTTTTCAGGAAATATTGGGTATCACACCTCTGCAATATTTGCACTGGCAGCGCCTCAGCTTTGTCCGTCGAGATTTAATCAATAAAGATCCATCTACTTCTTCTGTTACGAAAATCGCACAGAGCTGGGACTATAGTGAACTAGGTCGCTTTGCCGTTGAATATAAGAGGCTGTTCAGCGAATCTCCTTCGACTACTCTCAATGCCGCTAGACCTCCGGTATCCAGTGATTTTATGGATAATCTACTCGAAGGATCACGCAGTAATGATGTGTGCCAGATTTACACTGGAGCTTAACCCAGCTTTCGAATAATGGTGACAAAAAATCCCCCCCTTATACAACTAATTGATAAGTAAGAATTAATAATCATGCCAGAATGCGCACTTGTAATCCCATAATATTAATTTAATAATATATTACAATGGGTTATAGATTTATAATCGAAGGCTTGGTTAAGTATTTCTGATCAAATAATTGAATGGATCAGCTCCTTTGTTTTGGACGGACTATATATGTCAGTTTTTTCGAAAACTGCATAGCGATATCGGCAACACTCATCTATACTCGTCAATACTTACTATTACAGTAAGTTCTTAAATTCATATACTTCAAGGAGTCATCTTATGGCTAAAGCATTAAATAAGAAAGCAGTGAAGAAAATTACCAATAAGGCAATTAAAAAAGCAGTATCATCGAAGAAAAAAGCTAAATCGATTAAGAAGAAAGTAACTAAAGCTGTATTGAAAAAAAGCTGTTCCTGCAAAAAAAGCTGCAAAAAAGCAGCAAAAAAAGCGGTCAAAAAAGCGACTTAAAAGAACTACACAGAGACCCATACATGGGTTTCTGTTTTTTATGCCCCTTATTCCTCAACACAACCGGTATGCGTTGTTATTTTCCGAAGAAGAAAAGAGGGCTATCCATCTCCCGTTTTTTCTGTACAGGGAAAGCATTTCAATGTCTAATAAAATAGCATTAGAATTTCAGAGAAGCAACACTCACATTCACCGTGAAATGGAGTAATCTTATGAATAACGAAGCTCAATCTACCAGCAGTGGCGATGCAGCTGACCTGGAAAAGGCCGATCTCGATACGGTCTATCAATCCCTGGCAACCTCCGCTAAAGGGCTTACCTCTGCCGAAGCAAAGGAAAGGCTTGATAAGTACGGTCGCAACGAATTAGTTGATCAGGAAGTCAGCAATTTAATGAAGTTTCTGGCCTTTTTTTGGGGGCCGATTGCCTGGATGATCGAGGCTGCTGCGCTATTATCGTTACTGATGCAGCATTGGGCTGACTTTAGCATCATCATGGTGCTACTCCTTTACAACGCGATCTCAGGTTTCTGGCAAGAACTCAAGGCATCCGATGCGCTGGCCGCCTTGAAGGCAGGTCTGGCACCCAAGGCCACGGCATTGCGTGATGGCGAGTTCGTCGGTATCGATGCTGCCGAGGTGGTTCCCGGCGATGTGTTACGCATCAAGCTAGGCGAGATAGTCCCCGCTGATGTCCGTTTTATCGATGGCGAATATATCAGCATCGACCAGGCTGCATTAACCGGTGAGTCTCTGCCGGTCAGTAAAAAAATTGGCGACGAGGGCTATTCTGGCAGTATCGCCAAGAAGGGTGAGATGAATGCGGTGGTCATCGGTACGGGTAATAACACCTTCTTTGGCCGTACCGCCAGTCTGGTAGCCAGTGCAGGTAGTGCTTCGCACTCCCAGCAAGCAACCACTAAAATTGGTGACTTTCTGATCATCATCTCAGTGCTGCTGTGCATCATACTGGTGGGTTTCGAACTGCATAGCGACATTGTGTTAAAGCACGGCTGGCAATGGGATGACCTGGCTGATATCGCACGCATGGTTCTGGTACTATTGATTGCCTCCATTCCGGTGGCCATGCCAACGGTGATTACGGTCACTAACTCCATGGGGGCCCAGGCGCTGGCAAAAAAGAAAGCGATCGTCTCCCGGCTTGAAGCGATTGAAGAATTGGCTGGAGTTGATATCCTGTGCTCGGACAAGACTGGCACTCTAACTAAAAATATCCTCACCCTCGGCGATCCAATCCTGTTTGAGGCGAAGACTGCCGACGAGATAGTCCTGGCTGGTGCGCTGGCCTCCGAAAAGGGTAGTGAAGATGCCATCGATAAAGCGGTGAGCGAATTCCTTAAAGATCCCAAGGTTCTTGATGATTACAAGGTTACCAAATTTGTGCCTTTTGATCCTGTCGGCAAGCGCACTGAAGGTGATGTCACCGATGCTCAGGGCAAGGCGCTGTGCTTCACTAAAGGAGCGCCTCAGGTTATCATCGATCTGTGTAACCTTGATGGGGATACCAAAACTAAGGCTGAAAAAGCAGTGGAAGATCTCGCTGCTAAGGGCGTACGTGCCCTGGCGGTGGCAGAATCGAGCGATGAAGGTAAAAGCTGGAGCTTCCTCGGTATTCTGTCGATGATGGATCCACCCAGAGACGATTCCAGGACGACCATCCAGCAGGCCAAGGATCATGGGCTACGGGTCAAGATGGTTACCGGCGATGACGTCGCCATCGGCAATCAGATCTCCGGACAATTAGGCATGGGTTCCCACCTTATTGCGGCGGCAGACATGTTTACCAAGGACATGGACATGGATCATATGCCGGCCCGCATTGAGGAATGCGTGGACAAAGCTGACGGCTTTGGTCGAGTGTTTCCCGAGCATAAATATGGCATTGTCAAAGCATTGCAGCATCGGGATCATATCGTTGCCATGACTGGTGATGGCGTCAATGATGCGCCGGCGCTCAAACAGGCTGACTGTGGTATCGCGGTCAGTGGTGCTACCGATGCTGCACGCGCTGCGGCTGCATTGATCCTCACGGCTCCCGGGCTGTCTACCATCATCGATGCCATTGAAGAATCACGGCGAATTTTCGAGCGCATTATCAACTATATTCTTTTCCGGGTCGCGATGACTCTGGATATCATGTTCGTGGTAGTGCTGGCGACTGTGTTCTTTGGTTTCTCTCCATTGACCCCGGTAATGATCATAATGCTTGCTTTGCTGGACGATATCCCGATTATGACCATCGCTTATGACAACACCGAATTGCCTAACGAGCCGGTACGCTGGCATATGCGACGTTTGCTGGTTGTTTCCAGTATCATGGGAATGGCTGCGGTGGTACAAAGTTTCGGTTTGTTGATGATCGGCATGGAGTGGTTGAGTAACCCCGAATGGCAGTCCTGGATCAAGCTTACCCAGGAGCAGGTACAGACGGGGGTATTTCTGCAAATTGTTGCCGGTGGTCATTTGCTACTATTTGTGATGCGTGCCCGAGGCTCGCTCTTCAATCCACCCTGGCCAGCCATGCCGCTAGTTATGGCGATTCTAGGTACGCAGATTTTTGCCGTATTGATGTGCGGATTTGGCTGGTTTGTCACAGCGATTCCCTGGACTATCATTGGCATGATATGGGGCTATCTGCTGGTCTGGATGCTGGTTCTTAATGTGGTTAAATTGATACCTAAATCCTGCAAGCATTATACATAATAATCCACAAAACTCCTTATTAAACAATGATATAATATCATTTTCCTGATTTCACTATCTCATTGTTTTAATGAAGCCCTCTAAAGTATCAAAATCCTCATCTCACGTAAGAAACCGTACCCGAACGGTAAAAATGACATCTACAGCACATGGATTGACAAGCCAGGCGGGACTGATTCCCGTCGTGAAATATTTAGACAGGATAGGTTTTGAAAAAACCGTAAAACAAAGCGTTCCACATCGGCGGGGTGAAAATGCAGACCATCACTTATCTGATGTGGTTCTATTGACGTTGGTTGGCATGATGGGGGGAGCAACATCAATGGCAAAGGTGACGACCGTATGGGCAGATAGCGTACTGCGCAAAGTAGCTGGCTGGATAAAGATTCCTGTTGAAACCACAATTTTACGGATCTTTAAAGAAGTAAGTGATAGGCAGATAAGCCCGTTTGAAACGCTCACGCATACTTTGCGTGGTCAACACTGGCGGCGATTGCTTCGTTCCGGAAAATCGAAAACTGGCATACAATCCGTCCAGTGGGTCGATGTCGATTCAACTGTGGACACCGTTTGTGGTCGACAAGAAGGAAGTGCCAAAGGCTTCAACCCCAAAAAGAAAGGTGCCCGTTCATACCATCCACAACTCGCTTTTCTAGCGGAAACAAAAGAAATTTTACAAGCCTGGTTCCGGACAGGCAATGCCTTTACAAGCAATGGTGTTGTAGAATTTACCAAACAGTTACTTGCACACTTGCCCAATCGGATGCGCATTATTTTTCGCGGTGACAGTGGTTATTTTGTCGGTGATTTGCTTGAATTTCTCGATACCAGAGGGCATGGGTATCTAATAAAGGTTAAACTTAAGAATTTGAACGCATTGCTGGCCAAACAGGCCTGGACAGCCATACAAGGCCGACCCGGTTGGGAGCAGAGCGAGTTTCAATATCGTTGTGGTGGCTGGTCTCGCTCTCGTCAGTTTGTCGCGGTCAGGATAAAGCAACCTAAACAAGTGACAGGACCTCAGTCCGAGCTTTGGGATACGGCAGAATATGACTATTTTTGTTATGTAACAACTGAACCTCTATCGCCTTGGCAAACACATAAGAAGTATGGTGAACGAGCGACGTGCGAAACATGGATTGAAGAAGCAAAATCACAAATGGGTTTAGGTAAAATCAGAACGAATCAATTTCTGGCTAATGCCGCATTATTTCATTGCGCCGTTCTTGCCTACAATACCGTGCGCTGGATGGCTCAATTGAGTGGCAACAAAACGTTGTGCCAATGGGAGCCGGATACACTTCGTACTTATCTGATTCGGGTGGCTGGAAAATTACTCACAGGCAATAATCAGCTGAGAGTCAGAACACCTGCAGATCCGCTCTATCCACAGGAATGGGATGATTGGGTTAAGGTGGGGTTACTCGCTTAACATTAACCGAAGTTAAGTCACTTTGATTAAAAGGTCATGGCACGTTGGCAGGGTGTTTATTGCCTTGGGCTCGGGGGATATCCATACGATACAAAAAATTTCCTCTATTTATGATTTAAATCTGGATATTTTGATCGGTTGGACAAAGAGGGCTGGCAAAGCGGCAGTAAAAACCTAATAACCACTTAGCTAGACAGGTTAATGAGAGTCAAAATATGGGCTTGCAGGATTTAGGTTGTACCAAAAAACTAACTGGTGATTGGTCTGGCGTAACTTTTTTTTACAAGGAGAAAAACTTAATGATTATTAATCAAGCTGTAGACAACCACGACGACCTATTTAAAATGGTCGACAAAAAATCAGATCTGATAGGATCGGATCCACGTACTACTACATACACTGATCAGCCCCGTTCGGAGGTCAAATGAAGCCCAAGATGATGAAGCTTTCAATTCCACGGGACAGCAATAGTCTTTTATGTGCGATCATATCGCTATCTCTGTGCGGGACGGCGGTGGCGCACAAGCAAGACCCGCGGTTCGAAGAACTCGCTAACAGTAAGACCTTCGAGGGCCGGCAAACGGAAGAATCAACCGTTGCGCTGATGGATGAAATGCTCTTCCAACGAGCTTCACAGATATATCTCTGGGCTATGCCGCTTATCAACACGATGGGCATGAAGACTGGTTCGGAGAAGAAGTTTGGTGCTGGCTACAACGTTCTGCCAGTCTGGAAGGAGCGTCTCAATGCCAAAACTCAGATCCTCACCCCGAACTCTGACGTCCTCTACGCCCTGAGCTACGTCGATCTCGGCAAGGATGGTCCCTTGGTTATTGAAGCTGCGCCGAAGCTGCAAGCGATCCTCCTTGACTTCTGGCAGCGCCCGATTCCGGGTCCGGAGATCCGAGGTCACATCTACATGGGCGATATCGGCTTCTTCGGACCGGACAAGGGCAAGGGTGGGAAGTTCCTGCTGCTACCTCCGGACTACAACGGTGTCGTGCCGGAAGGCTACTTTACCTACCGCGCAGAGACCAACAACGTCTTTATCTTTCTTCGCAGCTTCTATCAGGATCCGAAGGACCTAAGCTCTGCCGTCAAGACGATGACGAGCACTCGTATTTATCCGTTAGGGAAAGAAGATAAAGCCAAGAGGATGATCTTCCCCAATGCTTCAGTTGTGCCCGCCAATATGCTTCCTGCTTCGGATTCGACAGCCTTCGACCATCTCAAACAGTTGCTTGACTCGGAACCTACGAGCCTTGTCGAATCCGACTGGCGGGGAATGCTCTCGGCCATTGGTATCGCTAAGGGCAAGCCCTTCAAACCAGATGTCAAAACTCGAAAAATCCTCGATTCGGCTGCAGGAACGGCTTACCAGATGAGCCGCGTCCTCGGCAGAAAAATGGTGATCAATGGGCTTGACGGCCGCATCTTTCCAGATCTCCACTGGGTCAACCCCATGGCCACTGGCAATCCCTTTAACGTAACTTGGCATCGGCCGTCCGATGGCGCTCTCGCCCTCGATTCCCGAACCAATTTCTTCACCAGTTATTATTCATGGAGCCCGGGCATGGTGTCACAGGTTCCCGGAATGGGCGCCAACTATTGGATCTCCCACTACGACTCTAAGGGTGGGCCGCTCTCCGGTGGCAAGAACTACAAGATCACGCTTGACCCCAAAGTTCCAGTCGCGAATTTCTGGTCGATGACCCTCTACGAGGCCTCGAACTCATCAGGCCTCGATAATGGACAGCCGTTTCCATCTCTCGGTTCGCGCGACAAGCCTGAAGTCAATGCCGATGGAACCATCGATCTCTACTTTGGTGCCAAGGCACCCGCAGGAAAAGAGGCCAATTGGATGGCCACTGTTCCGGGGCGCGGTTTTTTTGCCATTATGCGGTTTTATAGCCCGACAGAAAAAACTTTTGATGGCAGTTGGAAGCTGACCGACTTCGTAGAAGTGAAATAATGCGGCGGATTTCACTACGAAGAAAAATCAAAGAAATGAATGAATAAAATCTATTTTATAGGAGCAACAAGATGAATACACTAAGAAAAATTGGAGTGGCTGTGACGTTGTCGCTTGCTGTGAACGGGGCTGTGGTCGCAGAATCGAAATTCGACCCATTCTATTTGCCGCAGGCCAATCAGCCTTTCGAGGGTACGGTCGATACGCGTATTGGCACACTGGAATTTAATAACCAATATCCGAGCAAGGATTCGATGCAAACGATTCTGGATAGCATGGATTTCCACGGGGCTACACAGGCGTTTTTGTGGGGTATCCCGATGGCTTCGATGGCGAACTTCCAACATTACAATCGAGATGTCTTCAAGGTTCGACAAGGAGGACTGGTTCAGTATGTCGGTTTGAAAAAAAAGCTTGGTATCCTCACCGGTAACGCCACCACGCCCTATATCCTCGGGACAGTGAACCTCCAGGAGACGGGGCCATATGTCATCGACCTCCCCGCAGGTGCAATTGGTGGTATGGTTGACGATTTCTGGCAGCGTCCTGTCACCGATATCGGTCTGGCTGGACCTGATAAGGGCAAGGGTGCCAAATACCTGATCACATCTCCTGGCTATAAGGGTGAGAAGCCGAAAGGCTACTTGGTCTTCGAATCGCCGACCAACAATATTTTTGTTGGCCTCCGCATGCTCGATAAGGATCCAAAAAAAGCAAGCGCACTGCTGGCAAAAGTACAAACATATTCCTACAAGGATCGGGCAAATCCGCCAAAGAGCGGGTTTCCGTCACCGACCGCCAAATACTACTTTGGACCACCACGCGGTATGGCCTACTGGGAGCGGTTGCATGAGATCCTGAACCGGGAAGTCGTCGCGGAACGTGATCGATTTTTCATGGCAATGCTCAAGCGTGTCGGGATTGAAAAGGGCAAACCGTTTAATCCAACACCGCGCCAAATGAAAATTCTCGAACAGGCAGCATTCGTAGGTGAAGCGATGGCTAAAGCCAACGATTTGGCGAAGCGGAACACAGAACCGTATTGGCCAGATGCTAACTGGAAGCTTGCTCTCGGACTTGATCCATCGCAGCGCGCGACAAACTACGATGAACTTGATGAACGAGCGGAGTGGTTCTATGAGGCTGTGTCCAGTTCGAATGCGATGGTTACTACCACGCCGGGTGTCGGTTCAATCTATCTCGCCTCCTACGCTGACAAGGATGGCGATTGGCTGGATGGTGCGAAATCATACACCCTACATATTCCGGCAAAAGCACCGGCGGAGCAGTTCTGGTCGATTGCGGTTTATAGCTGGGACTCGCGCACACTGATTGATAACGATCAGAAACGGGCCGCCCAGTCGTCTCGCCAGGATCTCATTGTGAATGCAGATGGTTCTATCGATCTTTATTACGGACCGAAAGCTCCGGAAGGCAAAGAGAAAAACTGGGTACAGACTATTCCCGGTCAAGGCTGGTGGGTTTACCTGCGCTTCTACGCACCGACCAAGGCTTATTTCGATAAGAGCTGGAGTATGGGGGATTTTGAAAAGGTCAAATAGCATACGGCTCCGGATGGATTGCGAGGATTTGATAAGCTCTTTTGACAGGTAATCGCGCTTTCATCGGTAAACATTGCCATGTCATGGAAAGTGGATGTGGTGAAATGCAAACAGGAATAATGTAACTAAACAATGTACTACAATTACGCTTCTGCTATGACGCTTCTCACTGGCGGCACTTCTATTGTTTGTGCTTGCGACAACATCGGCATTGCAAACAATAGAGACCGCGGCCACCGCTGGTTTTACTGTCAACAAAAATCTGCTTGCTATTTGTCCACATTCGTGAGCACGTAAAGTATATTCAACAGTGATATGTTGTTACTTTTTCTCGCGCCTTAGTTCTCATTATGTTTTGAAAATTCAAATTCCAGGTGCACCATGATATCCAGCGCTGATTCGAAATCGTAGGCATCTACCTGTTCAGCAAGTTTGTGTAGCAGTTTGACTTGAGGTGTCCCTGCCAGCAGTGGCGTTAGCAACTCCAGCAGTTGGTCTGCATCGGCATCGTCGTCTTCGAGAAGTTCGCGTAACTGAGTGAGCAATGCCGGTACACGAGTAATGTCCTGAGATTCATTTGAAACCGAGGTCGCATTACGGTCGCCGAGTTGATTCAGGGCAAGCATGACCGTACTCAGCTGAGTTTGCAGTTCGGAGACTGGGGTTTCAATTGAATCACCTGACTCCCCATTCTGCAATAAGCGTTCGACCCGCGCCGCGACTTGGTATAAAGTCTCAGCACCGATATTCCCTGCCAAGCCCTTTAGAGTATGTGCTTCGCGCTGTGCGGTGTCCTTATCTCCAGTCTTGGAAGCTACCAGAATGCGCTCTACCGCATCGGCCTGACTGTCACGAAATTTCCTGAGGATCTTGAGATAGAGCATGTTATTGCCGCCCATGCGCTTGAGACCGCTCAGGGTGTCGATACCTTCGAGTATCTGAATTTTCACTGACGCAGTGGATTCAACAGAGAGGGAATCGGCATCGGATTCATGCGCGGACACAACTGTTTCTATACGGCGATCTTGCGGTACCTCTATCCATTTTTCCAGCACCTCGAACAACTGTTTGATGTCGATTGGCTTGGCGATGTAGTCGTTCATGCCGGCCTCCAGTGCTTGTTGGCGGTCTTGAGCCATCGCATTGGCGGTCATTGCAATGATCGGTATTTTTTTGAAACGAGCGTCTTTGCGAATTTCGCGAGTGGCGCTGTAGCCATCCATGATCGGCATCTGAATATCCATCAGCACGCCATCGAATCTTTCCTGCTGTGCGCTGAGTATGTCTACGGCTTCGCGGCCATGATTGGCGATAGTGATCATTATGCCCGCCTGTTGCAGCAGTTCAGAGGCCACTTGCTGATTGATTTCGTTATCCTCCACCAGTAGTAGGTGTGCACCACGTAGATGGTCTGCGGCCCGTATGCCGTGTTCTTTCTTTATACCTCGCTTGACTTCGTGACCGAAGGCTTCGAGGGTGGCATCAAGCAGAGTGGACGGGTTAACGGGTTTGACCAGATAGGCTTGTATGCCAACGTCTTCGGCAGTCTCACGGAGATCCTCACGCCCGTAAGCAGAGATCATCAGCACCCGGGGGAGGGTGGCGAGCTTTTCATCGGCGTGAATACGTCGGGTTGTTTCGATGCCATCCATACCGGGCATTTTCCAGTCCATCAGAACTAGATCGTAAGGAGGGTGGGCTGCTTCCAGCTCAGTTAGGGCCTGTTCGCCGCTGGCTACCTCGGTGCTGTGAAAACCAAAGGACTCCAGGTAACGGGCGAGGATGGTGCGTGAGGTGGAGTTATCATCTACCACCAGTACTTGCAGATCCTGCAGGTCACTCGGCAAGGCTCGTGGACGGTGCTGGCGAGGCTCGATACTGATGCCGAAATGGGCGTTGAAATGGAATTCGGAGCCAACACCAGATTGGGAGATGACACCGATCTCACCGTGCATCATTTCCACCAGACGCTTGGAGATAGTGAGGCCCAGTCCGGTACCACCAAATTGTCGGCTAATGGAGGTATCTGCCTGACTGAAGGCTTGAAAGAGTTTGCCACACTGGGCGTCGGTCATGCCGATGCCAGTATCTCGCACGGCGAAGCGTAAATGCACGTCGTCAGCATCATGTTGCAGTACCTCGATACGCACAGCAATTTCACCTTGTTCGGTGAATTTGATCGCATTGTTGGCGAGGTTGATAAGGATCTGGTTGAGCCGCAACGGGTCGCCGTTGAGGCCCATGGGTACGTCGTCGGCTAGGTCGACAATCAGTTCCAGGCCCTTTTCCGAGGCCTTGATCGCCACCACATTGGAGAAATTGTCGAGCACTTCGACCAGGTCGAAGTCGATCTGCTCCATGTCAAGCTTACCAGCCTCAATCTTTGAAAAGTCGAGGATATCGTTAATGATGCCCAACAGGTTGTTGGCAGAGGCGGATATTTTGCCCAGATAGTCACGTTGTTTACGTGACAACTCGGTGCTCAGGGCCAGATGAGACAAGCCGATGATGGCATTCATTGGCGTGCGAATCTCATGGCTCATATTGGCCAGAAAGTCCGACTTGGCCCGGGTGGCATCTTCGGCGGTCTCCTTGGCTATTTTAAGTTCGATTTCAGCCTGTTTCATCTCTATCTGTCGAATGCCGCTGCGACGTAGATAAAAGGCTAAAAAGCAGAAGAGGACAAACACCACTATGGGAAGAAGAAGGCTGTCCGGACTCCATCGTGGATACATTACTGGATCGGCGGATATGCTTCTAATTTCCCATTCTCTATCCGCAAATGTCAGAAAATTGTTTGTTCGATATATAGAGCTAAGCTTATTTCCGGTTTGGTGATCGTATAAGAACTGTTCATCCGCTGGCGCACTAACATCCAATATTTCGAAATTTATTCCTGAATATAAAGTATGTTCGCCAAGGATCTGTTCCACCACGGGGCCGATTTTCAGGACAATGGCAATAAACCCTTTTAGAGCCAAATGCCGCTCCTGTTTCGTTTCAATGGACTGTTTCTTGTTGAAGACAGGCAATGAAATAACCACGCCGTAGTTTTTATCACTGCTCTGCACGAATATCATGCGCTTTGATGCCACCGGCGCATTGATATCCGTAGCCCGCATTTTTGCAATATGGGCGGGAGGAATAGAGCCTGCGTCTAACCCGAACCATTTCAAATTAGATTCCAGTGGTTCTATGTAATAGACAGGGTAATACCACTCACGCTCTTTAGCGGTGATGATTTTTCGTTCCGCATCAGGTTCAAAGAACCTAAAATCAGGCCGCATAGTCTGTTGTACCCTCTCTTCAAATACCTGCCGCTGACTATTGGCTACCTTGGGTACCCACTCAAAAGCTTTTATTCCTGGATACCGTTTCATAAAAGGTTCAACAAGAATCTTGAACTCCTGCCTCTCAATGAAATCTGAAGCGTTAAAGGCAGACTGCACTGAGTATAAAGCATCAACATATTGGTTAATGCCATATTCGATCGTTTTTACCTGGTTTTGAACAGCTAACTCAAATTTACTGTTTGTAGTTTGTTGAAAGTTACTGTACAGAATGCCGAACAGAGAAAGGCTTAGGGCAAGTCCTATTCCCACAACCACAACAGGAATACCCACTAACAGGAGCGACTGTTTTTGAACGCTCTTTTTCTGGATGAGGCTGTTGGTCATTTAAGTCCACGCTCCTAGTTGTAGTGCCGTCTTGTTGATCTCGAATACATTCATTTCCAGAACTGCCTATTCATAAACCGAACTCTGTTTTTCCACGTATCTGAGTTCGGCGAACCCGCAAACCTCAAACGCCATATACCAGAACACGTCGGCCTGGACGTTCACTTCATTTTCAATTTTCGTGTAGTCTGTCATTATATTCAGCCATTGTATAATTCAATATTTAATATATTTTGACCATGAATGAGGTTTCTTAAAATCTTTTGGCGTGACCCAGGTATCTGCTGTTGTTGCATCGGGCTCTGTCATTACGCGTACACTACGATCATACTTATCCTCGATGTGTTCTATCAGGCGTCCGTAGGTGTGTACATCGTCAAGGTCGGTGAAGCTAAACGGGCCAAAAAAAATAAGAAAGGTCATATCAACGTAATGCGTTTCTCCGGAGGAGGCAGGAGATGTCGCGATAAGTTTGCCCTCAGTTGTCCAGAAGTTGAGGTAAATTCGGGCGCGACCACGCTGACCATTATCATGATAGAAGCTGATGGAGGATTGACCCAAGGTGCCTGGAATGGGAACGCCTATAATAAAGGAATCAATATCAGCGCCCGCGAACTGCACGACAGCTTCAATCACGGGAAGGTCATCACTGGCTTTGGTAGAGATGTTTACACCTAATTTAGCGAAGTGCTGGCGTAGTAGGGTGCGAGTCCAGCTATCATCGGTCTTATCAGCGGATGCCAGCTCGATTTTCCAGTGGCCATCAAGAGCCTCTACAACGATCGGTAGCTGATTTATTGCTCGAAAAATGGCTCCGCGTGTTAGTTCTTGTTCCATTGAGGTTCGATTATCAACCATCATCTTAGGGTTGAAGCAGCCTGTCAGTAGTGCAGACAGAAATCCAATAGTTATAATACGCATAAAGTAATGAAAAATATGTTTTTGTAGGCTGGGTTAGCCTATCAAGCGTAGCGCAATATCGTAACCCAGCATTTTAGCTATGATGAAGGACGGGTATTGTAAGTTCAGTGCCACTTAATTCAAGCCTCTTATCTATCATGTAGCTGTGATATTAATCATACAAGGTCACGAAGAACTTGAAGGGTAGAGCCTTTCTTTTCTTCGTGACCTTCGTGGTGATTGTTTTTTGTAGTGCTACCTAAATCCTGCAAGCCCATATTTTGACTCTCATTAACCTGTCTAGCTAAGTGGTTATTAGGTTTTTACTGCCGCTTTGCCAGCCCTCTTTGTCCAACCGATCAAAATATCCAGATTTAAATCATAAATAGAGGAAATTTTTTGTATCGTATGGATATCCCCCGAGCCCAAGGCAATAAACACCCTGCCAACGTGCCATGACCTTTTAATCAAAGTGACTTAACTTCGGTTAATGTTAAGCGAGTAACCCCACCTTAACCCAATCATCCCATTCCTGTGGATAGAGCGGATCTGCAGGTGTTCTGACTCTCAGCTGATTATTGCCTGTGAGTAATTTTCCAGCCACCCGAATCAGATAAGTACGAAGTGTATCCGGCTCCCATTGGCACAACGTTTTGTTGCCACTCAATTGAGCCATCCAGCGCACGGTATTGTAGGCAAGAACGGCGCAATGAAATAATGCGGCATTAGCCAGAAATTGATTCGTTCTGATTTTACCTAAACCCATTTGTGATTTTGCTTCTTCAATCCATGTTTCGCACGTCGCTCGTTCACCATACTTCTTATGTGTTTGCCAAGGCGATAGAGGTTCAGTTGTTACATAACAAAAATAGTCATATTCTGCCGTATCCCAAAGCTCGGACTGAGGTCCTGTCACTTGTTTAGGTTGCTTTATCCTGACCGCGACAAACTGACGAGAGCGAGACCAGCCACCACAACGATATTGAAACTCGCTCTGCTCCCAACCGGGTCGGCCTTGTATGGCTGTCCAGGCCTGTTTGGCCAGCAATGCGTTCAAATTCTTAAGTTTAACCTTTATTAGATACCCATGCCCTCTGGTATCGAGAAATTCAAGCAAATCACCGACAAAATAACCACTGTCACCGCGAAAAATAATGCGCATCCGATTGGGCAAGTGTGCAAGTAACTGTTTGGTAAATTCTACAACACCATTGCTTGTAAAGGCATTGCCTGTCCGGAACCAGGCTTGTAAAATTTCTTTTGTTTCCGCTAGAAAAGCGAGTTGTGGATGGTATGAACGGGCACCTTTCTTTTTGGGGTTGAAGCCTTTGGCACTTCCTTCTTGTCGACCACAAACGGTGTCCACAGTTGAATCGACATCGACCCACTGGACGGATTGTATGCCAGTTTTCGATTTTCCGGAACGAAGCAATCGCCGCCAGTGTTGACCACGCAAAGTATGCGTGAGCGTTTCAAACTGGCTTATCTGCCTATCACTTACTTCTTTAAAGATCCGTAAAATTGTGGTTTCAACAGGAATCTTTATCCAGCCAGCTACTTTGCGCAGTACGCTATCTGCCCATACGGTCGTCACCTTTGCCATTGATGTTGCTCCCCCCATCATGCCAACCAACGTCAATAGAACCACATCAGATAAGTGATGGTCTGCATTTTCACCCCGCCGATGTGGAACGCTTTGTTTTACGGTTTTTTCAAAACCTATCCTGTCTAAATATTTCACGACGGGAATCAGTCCCGCCTGGCTTGTCAATCCATGTGCTGTAGATGTCATTTTTACCGTTCGGGTACGGTTTCTTACGTGAGATGAGGATTTTGATACTTTAGAGGGCTTCATTAAAACAATGAGATAGTGAAATCAGGAAAATGATATTATATCATTGTTTAATAAGGAGTTTTGTGGATTATTATGTATAATGCTTGCAGGATTTAGGTGCTACATTTTTACTCAGTCATCTCTTTAAAACGGCGACCTGCATAAACGACTGCATATATCCACAGCGCAACGACGGGGATAGTCACCAGAGAAAGCCAGCGTATACTCGAATAGTCACCGAAGTACATGGTGATGCCCAGGCTGATAACAACTGCCAGGGCTTTGGCAAAACGTTGCACAAACATATCAATAAAGGCCTTCGCGGTATATTTTTCTTCTTTGCTGACAGGCACGTAAAGACTTTCTTTGGCTGACTGATTGATCGAGTAGCTAAAGAAATTGTCTACCATATTGAGTGAGCTACCCACCCATAAGATAGGTACCACCATAAAGGCCGCTGAGCCGCCTAATAAAGCTACCGGGAGTATCAGTAGCGCTATACCGATTCCCAGGCGGGACATGACAAAACTGGTCAAAAAGAGTTGTACCAGCATTGCGCCAATATTGGTGATGGCAAATACTTTAGCGAACTGCTCTCCAATAGCGTCGCCTTCCAGATAGTGTGCAACGGTGCTGGTGAACTGGAAATTCATAATAGAGGAGGCTATTTCATATAAGCCTACAATGGCAACGATAGACAGCAGGTAGCGCGATCGAAACACAACTCGGGCTCCTTCCAGAGCGGCATTACCCTTTTTAGGTGGCTCTTGTTCTAATTGCTCAGGTTGGGCAGGTGGGTTTCTGTCAACAATGCGTCCGGCAAAAAAGGCAACGAATATGATCAATACTCCCAGAGCAAAGCAGACCCACAGCCAGTTCTGGTCAGATAGCTCGGAAATAAATTCACTGACCATACTAGTTCCAAAGGCGCCGCCTACAACACCACCCAGTCCAACTAAACCATATATGCGCTTCGCTTCATCAGGCGTTACGCTGTCATTTAAAAAAGCAAAGAAAGTTGCCACCATCAGTGTAGAAAAGAGGTCACCAAATAAATAGAAGCTCCAGACTATACCATCTCCCGGTTGGTCGATAACAAAACTGTAAGCGCTGTAACAGAGCAGAAAGAAAACAGTGAAAATGATGGTAAGCTGCTGTCTGTGAAAACGTCGGGCCAGCCAGGTGAAGACAATTACCGCAAAAATAGCGACCACCATATTCAATACTTTAGCAATTTGTTCCGCCTGGGGAGCAGTAAGTATCCACTGCAATGTACCAATATCAAACCCCAGATTATTCAGAGCATGAAAATCCAGATTAAATGTAAAGCCATGCTTAGGGAGATGGAAAGAAATAATCATCCAGAACAACCAGGAGAAATGGTCAAAAACCATTTCTCCAACGATGGCATTCGGTCAACAAACTGATAATACGTCTTCATTGCTTTTTTACCTACCTTTACTCCTGTTTCATATATTTTTTCTGTTAATTTAACAATAGGTGCTTTGCCATTGTAGGTCATACTTTTGGCAAATTTTAAAGTTGTTTCAACTGTATCCATTATGTCGCCACTAATATGATTTTCATAGGCTCCCCATACTCGTTCAATTGGGTTATATTTACTATGATAAGGAGGGTAGTAGGCCAGTTTTATCTTTATGTTGCTTTTTTCAGCAAACTCCACAAGCCTTTTTATAAACTGAGTTCTGGAGCTACTGTTCTCCATACCATTGTCAGCGTGTGTGTCAGAATATCTACTCCATATTTTTCTTGAATTTCTGGCCAAATTTCTTCCAATCGGTCAACGATGAAATCACTGCTGGCATAGCCTGCTGTAAAGAAAAGGAAAAAATCATCATGTTCAGGCAGATAAAAACCAAAAGGAGTTAACTTTTCCTTAACATCTAAATCATGATCCTCTGCTTTTGTTAAAACCCGATTTCGTCCTCCCCGTGAAAAATTTCCTATATTCATTCTTGCTTTGGCATCAATTGATATACGAATCTCTTTTGGGTTGATATCTGCCATTCCATTGACTGAATGAACTTGTTCAAAAATTGCATCCGTTTCCTTGATTTTCTTATGAGGCTTTGTTTTTTGTACCTTTTTTGGATGGTAACTCAGGTCATTTAATTTTGTATTGATAGTTTTTGAGCAAGGTAATGTTTTTTCATCGTAATAATCAATCTCCAGTAAACGTTTTCTAACTTCTTTAGCCGTTAGCCGGGTATATAATCGACAGGAATTAAAAGAGGGATCCGTTTGACACTCCGGTTCAGCAATTTTTTTTATGTCATCAAGTAGATGAGGAAAATGCTCTTCACTTTTATTACGCCCTCTCGCTGAAAAATTATCTTCTATGGGCTGAGTTTCAAGTTCATATTGTCCTTTTCGGATAGTGCCTCTATTCCATCCTAGTTTTTCTTCAGCAATACTTGCACCACCTGAGCCTAGTAGCTCCACCGTTTCAGCCATGAATATACGACGTACCGAGCCTTTTAAACGATGGGCTGTATTTATAATCCAACCTATAATGCTATCTGTTAATATCAACAAGCTTATCTGCCTAGTGTGAGAATAAATTCAGA
The DNA here is from genome assembly GCF_965251085.1 of Methyloprofundus sp. Taxonomy (NCBI): domain Bacteria; kingdom Pseudomonadati; phylum Pseudomonadota; class Gammaproteobacteria; order Methylococcales; family Methylococcaceae; genus Methyloprofundus; species Methyloprofundus sp. The sequence continues at coordinate 1,298,751 of NZ_OZ252594.1, forward strand.
ATTCATTATTATAAATTATTGAGACACAAGCTTACTTCGTTTGGATGATTATTTCTTTCCATCTCCCTTATCATAAAATTCGATAAACAGTGATTTCTTGATCGGCTTAAGAATCCAGAAACTGGTAATGACCAGAAAGAAATAGCTAAACATTAAGAGTGCTAGCGGAAGTTCAGCTTTCCTGATGTCGAAAATTGCTTTAAGCGGGCTTTCGCGCTTCATTGTTTTGTCCTGTAAAAAAAACTGTTACCAAGCTAAGTTAAGAAGATTGTTATCTTGTAGGGCGTGGCTTTAGCCCGCGTTTAGGTTATAGGTAAGGCGGGCTAAAGCCGCGCCCTACATATTTAAAGAGAATTTAAAAGACCGGGATTTCACCGCTGTCTACTTTTTTAATCAGTTGCTTAAGACGCATCCAGACATCAGATAACTGCTCTTTGGTCAGACCAAACTGTACTGAATTCTTGCTGATACGCACAGGTTTCTTTGCACCCCTGTTTTTTCCGGGTACTACATTACGGAATACATTATCACTGCCTTTGTCCAGTTGGGCGACAACACCAAGAAAGTCCAGGTCTTTGCGCTTAACTTGGCGTAAGCGGTCAATTGTTTCTTTACGCAGTGCTGGCACACGAATGATATTCCAGTTACGGGCAAAGGGGTTGTATGGGTTTGTACCAAAAGTGGTGTCATTATCAATGAAAAATAGCTGAGGTCGGGAATGGTCTTTAGAAGCAAGAATATTTCCGCTACGTCCATCGCGGTGCTCTACCAGATAGGCAACAATATTTAAATTAGATAAGAAATAAGCATAATTGGGATCTGTAAGAAAGTGTTGTTCTTCAAATACCACCTCAGGTAGCTGAACATCCAGCATCCATACTGAGGCATTACCCAAAACGCAGTCACTTCCAGCTAACTGTGGTGTTGCTTTAAGCCCCAGGAACTGGCTATAGTGTTGCGAAGGAATGCAAAAAGCCATCGATGTGGGAATAACGTAATCTTCAGGATCTAAAAATAGCTTTTGAATCTGGTAAGCGGCTAAATTTCGTGCTATTGAATTATCGTAATTTTCTAGCCCATCACTTTCTGAAAGCGCAGCTTTCCATTTGAACTTAATCTCTTTATGCAGTCCGGGAAAAGTTACCAGCACTTTGTCGGCACCGGAGACTCCTGCCGCTGTTTGATGTGCTTTATGGTCTATTGCTTTACCTGATCCCTGACCGGCAGTAATAGCCTTACTCACAGTCTTTTCTATCACTAGTGGTGGCTCAGGCCAGTTGGGGAATTTGTTTTCACCGTGGGGTGATGGTTTTTCGGTGAATTCAATCTGGCGATGATCCTGAGGCCCGCTAATAATTCCACAGGCTGATAGCAGTATAACTGAACACATCATAATGACCGGATAAAGAACACTTTTTTTATTTCTTGAGAGCATAAAATCACCTAAAATAAGGGCTTCGTGGATAATGAGTGGGACGTATTAAATATGTAAAAAACAGTTTATTTTACAATGCTTAAGTCGTAAGTGGAAACACAAAAGTGTGTTTTAAAGCTGCTCAACACAGTGTATGCCAAAACGTTGAAGGGCACTAGTTTCTATAACATCGCGGCCCGAGAGTGTAGCATTCAGAATATTTTCTTTGCCCATATGGCTTTGTGCCCAGATAATGACCTTGTCGATAGTCGGTGTAGCGACATTAACTATATCTGCAACGACTTTATAAATACATAAGCCCAAGGGAATATCTTCAGTGAAATAGCGGTTGCTGAAGCCAGGTTCCCAGCCTCGGCACTGAGGTAGTTCTTTGAATGGACAACGAAAGCCACGATAAGCAGCGTTAGTACGCAAAAGCGCAGTCAGGTCGGGCGAGTTATCGTCGTAGACATAGTGCGTCAGAAAATCGTATATATGCGCTATATCAATATCTGCCATACCTTGCTCAGTCAGGGCATCAGCAATGTTCAGCATGATCATAACAAGTTTGTATCGATATCACTATGCAGTTTTCGCAAAAATAGAGAAAGCTGAATTTAATTGATCTATTCCCTCATTTGATCAGAAATACCTTCCTCTACACCAGTGTAAGAAAATCTGAATGCTAAAGTAATTGGCAAATGATAAATGGCGAAATAAATAATTGTGGCCAAACAATCATGTTAATCTTGTCTAAAAAAAATCTGGCCGATCCCGCTAGAACAGTACCATCACATCAAGGACTTTTAAATAATGTATGTACCTTTAGCGACTCTCGCCGCCTTCGTGTTCCTCTATAGTATTGTTGCCGGAGGACTTGAGCGTACGCCGATTAATGGAGCCTTAGTTTTTATGGCTTTCGGAATAGCTCTCGGACCTTTTGGTTTCGGTCTTCCTGTCGGGCTTGGTTTTATGGACATGGTCGTGGATAGAGAATTGCTGCGCTCACTGGCAGAACTGACTCTTGGCTTAGTGCTGTTTACTGATGCATCCAATGCAAGGCTTACTGTGCTTAAAAACAGCATTCGCATACCTAGACGTCTACTATTAGTTGGGCTACCGTTGACTATTCTGCTAGGATTCGGTGTAGGTATGCTCGTGTTCGATGGGCTGACCCTGCTGGAGATTGCCATATTAGCAACTATGTTGGCACCGACCGATGCCGCTCTGGGCAAGGCGGTAGTAAGCAATGAATCGGTACCGTCCAAGGTTCGCGAGAGTCTGAATGTGGAAAGTGGCCTGAATGATGGCATTTGTGTACCGATCTTGCTGGTCTTTCTGGCTCTTGCTGCAAGCACTGGAACGGGCGCTGAGGGAGAGAGTACTTCGAAGCTGGTGCTACAGCTACTCACCGAACAGATCGGCATCGGTGTCGGCGTGGGTATTGGACTGACTGCTGTTGGCAGTTTGTTGATCAGGCAATGTTCCGGGTATGGCTGGATTAGCCAAAGCTGGCGACAACTACCGGTGATCGCACTGGCACTGACCTGCTTTGCGTTGGCACAGATTCTCGGTGGTAGCGGATTTATTGCCTGCTTTGCCGGAGGCTTGCTATTTAACTGGATTGCTCGGGAGCATAAGCATATAAAAAATACTCTATTGCTTGCAGCAGAAGGGACTAGCGATACTCTGGCACTGATCACCTGGGTAGCGTTCGGTGGCGCGGTAGTGGGCCAGGCGATCGGTGATTTTACCTGGCAGGTAGTGTTGTACTCGGTACTTAGTCTGACTGTAGTACGTATGCTACCGGTTTTTCTGGTACTTTCCGGTTGCGGAATTCGTAGCGATGAAAAACTATTTATAGGCTGGTTCGGCCCACGCGGACTGGCCAGCATTGTATTTGGCGTGATGGTAATAGAAAAGAACTTGCCCGGTGGTGATATCATCACCAGCACCGTGGTTTGCACGATATTGTTTAGCATCATTGCGCACGGGCTCAGTGCTAATCCGGCGATTGCAGTGCTGATTGCTCGTTTGAAGCAATCTGGAATGTCAGTAGTAGCCGAAAATGACGGCTAAAGACCTGCGTCCCTCCCTGGGTAACAGCACGCAATGCCAGTAACTGCTTACCGAACTTGATGGCAGTACAGGTCGCTTACGAAAACTGCATAGTAAGTAATCACTATAAAAGATAGAATATCGTCATAATTAGATATGATTGAGTCCAGTTGCTAATGTTAAAGATGTAACGCCACATGTCAGGAAACGACCGTACATGAATTTCTTTATTAATCGCCCTATTTTTGCCGCCGCTATTATCTGGTCGACGGATAACGGTGCCGAGATATTTACCTGGCCACAGGGCGGTAATCATCCTTTTAAAGACGAGAAAGGCCTGACCAGCGAAGGCGGCTTTCGCGTACCACAGCTGGTGCGCTGGCCGGAAAAATTAAACCTGGCACAATTATCAATGACGTGTTCGCGCACGAGGACTGGATGCCCACTTTGCTGGCAGCGGCCAACGGGGGTAAATATACCGATATTCAGGCAAAGCTGAAGAAAGGTGGCGTTAAAGCAGACGGCAAGACCTTCAAAGCGCATCTTGATGGCTATAATCAGATGGATTTGCTAACGGGTAAGGGGGCTGGTGTGCGAAAAGAGATTTTCTACTTCAGCGGTGATGGTGATTTGAACGCTATTCGGGTCGGCGAATGGAAGATCACATTTACCCAGATGTGGGGTAACTTACCTACCGCCTGGCACAAAACCCCAAGCTGGCCACTGATCACTAACCTGCGTCGAGATCCCTATGAGCGTTTCGATAGTCAATCCGATATGTATACAAAGTGGTGGGCAGATCGAATGTATCTGATGGTGCCTGCGCAAGAGATAGTTGGTAAGCAATTGGCAACCTTGAAAGAATTTCCACCGGCCAGGGGCTCGAGTCTGAGTCTTGGTAAGTTGGTGGATAAGATAACCTGGGCTACTTCGACAACAAAATAATCATCAAATGCTTTTAATGGCTATTAAAACAGAGGCAGGGGCTAATAGTGCTTACCTAAGTATTTATACATTTTATTTCAATAAGATAAGGCGTAGATTCTCTCTTTATTTCTTAACAGAACAGTAGCGGTATAGCGAACTAATACGCTCTTAACGAAGAAACTCCGTAAACTGACACTCAGGAAAATTTGAGCACCCTAAAAATTTACTACCTTGCTTTTTACCGTTTTTAATCACACGCTCAATTAACTCACCATCCTCACATTCTGGACAGCCTTTTCCCGTTTTTTTCTGCTCCTTTCGACTTTTACCCGGTGTCCCTTTATTGTCAGGTAAGGTTGCTGTACATTCTGGGTAACTGGAGCAGCCCCAAAAAAAGCCTGGCCCATTAGTTGATTTACGCCTAAAAAGAGGCTGCCCACATTCAGGACAATCATATTTTATTGTTGATTCAGATACCTTAACAAAACTCTCAGGAACGCTCCTTTTAGCATGCTCAACTAAAAGAGTAACAGTTCTCACCTGATCATCTACAAACTTGCCTGCATCACGCTTTCCTTGTGCAATTTCATCCAGTGCTTGCTCCCATATTGCAGTCATCAACGGGCTTTTAATGGGATCTGGAAGTGCATCTATTAATGCTCTGGCATTGGCACTACTTACTAGATGCTTTTTATCCTTTTTTTGAATAAAATTTCGTTTTAATAAGGTAACAATAATACCTGCACGAGTTGCTTCTTCGCCAATGCCGGACGTTTCTTTAAGCAATTTTTTAAAATCAGGATCCGTTACCTGATTACCTATATTCTCCATTGCATCAATTAATGTGCCTTCCGTGAAATAAGCAGGGGGCTTTGTGTTTTTATGCTCAACATTTGCATCAGAAACTGACAATAAATCCCCTTTTGATAACAACGGCACTGCTTTAGTATGACTACTCGCTTTGTTGTCGTTGCCCATTTTCTCAATAGATTTCCAGCCCATTACTCGATTGACTTGGGTTTTTGTTACAAACAAGAAATTACAAACTATCAGTTCAATACGAGTTTGATCAAATTCATGCGCCGGATAAAACTGCATTAGATAACGACGGCATATTAAATCGTAGATTAACGCTTCCTTATTGCTAAACTTACCCGTATCTACTGTGACAGAAGTAGGAATAATCGCATGATGAGCTGAAATCTTATTATCATTCCAGCACTTTGACTTAATCGTTGCATCAGAACTTTTAGCTAATTCACCATAATGACCTTGCTTGCCTAATGATCTGATAATCTCAGCAACATCACTGTGCTGAGATTCCGGCAAATAAGCACAGTTTGTTCTGGGGTAGCTTGTCGCTTTATGCTTTTCATAGAGAGCTTGAACAATATCCAATACTTCCTGGGCACCCATACTAAAAAGCCGGGATGCATGTTTTTGTAGTGCCGATAATTTATACGGCAAAGGCGCAAGCTCAGCATGTTTTTTCGTGACATAAGAAATAAGCTCTGCTTCCTGATTTAAGCATTTTATTGCAACAGACTGGGCCGAAGATTCATTGATACAGCGGCCATTCGTATCACAGATATCATCGGGTGGACTCCATTTTCCACGCAGGTTGATATTACCCTTAGTAAAACTTGCTAAAACATCGAAGTAGGGCAGGGATTTAAAACTCTCAATTAACCGATCACGTTCTAATACTAAATTTAAGGTGGGTGTCTGCACTCTGCCAACAGACATAACCCCGGCTACACCGGATGATTGAGCTAAAAGGGTGTACAAGCGTGAATAACTCATACCCACTAACCAATCAGCCTTAGACCTTGCTACAGCAGCATGATACATTGCTAATGTTTGTGCTCCAGGCAGCATATTATCCAGAGCTTTTTTTATACTGGATTCATCAAGCGCAGATAACCAGAGTCGTTTTACATCGCCATGCCACTCGCCTTTATCCATAACCTCTCGTGCAATAGCTTCGCCTTCTCTATCGGCATCGGTTGCAATCACTACCGTATTAACCTTGCTGAACAATGACTTGATGATAAAAAATTGCTTTTTAGCATCCTTACGCACATTCCACACCCATTGATCAGGAATGATAGGTAAGTCATCAATACGCCACTTTTTAAATGCAGAGTCATAATCCTCTGGACTAGCCATCTCAAGCAAGTGACCAAAGCACCACGTTACCAGATTGCCACCACCTTCAAAATAGCCATACTTCCGTTGCTTAGCCCCTAATACATTCGCTATATCTTTGGCTTGACTCGGTTTTTCGCATAAATACAAATCACTCATGCTGCATTTTTAACTTGATTGTTAATAAAATCCTTGGTTGCACCAGGGCTGACGACATTTAAAAAGATAATATCAACACCATCAGAGCCTGACGATGCAAACTCCAGATTACCCACATTCAACAATCTCGCCAAAATACCTTGCTTAACGCCAATTGTCTTGATTTCAGGAAATCGTATACTAATAAACTCCCGTGCAACAATACCTTTACGTAATGACACCCCCTCATTATCAACAATCAACACGATGGAATAGTAGCTATACAGCATACTAAGCAGATTAAAAAATAATATGGCTACAGCCAATGCCTGAGATACTTGCACCAGTAATCCCATGTTAACCACATCGGAAAACACATCAACCCCAATAATCGACAAGATTAGCGACCAGAGTTCATACGCAAATACAAACAGACAAAGACATGCAAAAAACAAGGGAAAATACATGAAACATGAGCGTAACGCGGGTCTATATTCACGGACATCAATCGCATTGCTATTTGCTACGCTGGATTCAATGTCATCAACAGAACTTGTTGCATTCTCATCTATTGGTTGGTCAGTACCCTGGGATATATAACAGGGGAGAGCATCGTTCCTGATAACAACAAACCCGGTCATATCATCAATTTCACGCTCATACTGCTCAACTCGATAAAATTTACCAGATTCTTTAATCAACAAATCCCTCATGCGAGCGGCTGAATCAAAATCAAGAAAGGGCATCCTGTTCAGATTAAATATTACATCACTGTGTTCCATCATTAATTCTGAACAGTATAGTTTTCCAGTTCGACCAATAAGGTTTTCTCATCAACTAAAAATGCTCCTGTGCTCTTAACCATTCCCACACCTCGTGAGAGCCTGTATGTTATAACCCGGTTCTGTTCCTCAATCTCACCATTTAAACCAATATATTGACCGCTAATAACATTCTCAACAACAGCAATATTGTAATAAGCGATACCCAATACAGTAATTGAATTCATTTTCCCAATTAGTGTCCAGGTTGAATTAAAATCAATTTCTGTATCCAGGTACCTGTTATCAACGATGGGTTGTGTTATTGATACATCGATAGAACTTTTTGTAGCAGAATGCTTACTACTACCAATTACTGTTCCAGCAGAAAGGGTATGAAGGTCAGTTCGCGTTAATGGGAAACTTATGGGGTTTATCGGGTTATCCTGAATAATAGCTGTCACCTCAACCTGACCTGATAAACCAATCCCCATATCCTCTATGAACTGATCAACATAAACCTCAGATATTTTATTACCAAACGCATCATTACCAGGAGATAGAACAAGATCATAATAACTATCTGCACTATGGCTACCTACATCAATACCCCCTCTGACATAAGTCCCAGATGACATTTTTACAAATTGCACTGTGCCTGTATCAATCCATATAGTGCCTGAGTTAAACTTCATATCGCCAGGACTAAACTTTTTTGCAGAGTCGATTAAAATCTGTCCTTCATTCAATAAGAACTCCCAGGAATTACCAGCTAAAGCACCACCACAAGTCCGTATAGGAAAAAATGATGGATTGACCGACTTAACGATACCTATGTTCGAATAAGCACTCTCAATCGTTTGCTTTTCCCATACAGGAATCTCTTCGCCTGTCACTGGGTCTACCTCTATCAGTTGATCCCCCGTTGCAGGGTCAATTACTGGAACAATCACCGTTTTAGATGCGGTCACAGCAACATAATAAGCTTCACAAGTGCCTATCTGTACTGAAAGGCTGGTACTTAATCCCATAGCATAAGAATTAATCGGGGATACTCCCGGCCAGGGTGCCCAATAAAGCGTATAAGTATCAGCACCACTAACGCTGCCCTAGGATAAGGGAGATGGAAAGAAATAATCATCCAGAACAACCAGGAGAAATGGTCAAAAACCATTTCTCCAACGATGGCATTCGGTCAACAAACTGATAATACGTCTTCATTGCTTTTTTACCTACCTTTACTCCTGTTTCATATATTTTTTCTGTTAATTTAACAATAGGTGCTTTGCCATTGTAGGTCATACTTTTGGCAAATTTTAAAGTTGTTTCAACTGTATCCATTATGTCGCCACTAATATGATTTTCATAGGCTCCCCATACTCGTTCAATTGGGTTATATTTACTATGATAAGGAGGGTAGTAGGCCAGTTTTATCTTTATGTTGCTTTTTTCAGCAAACTCCACAAGCCTTTTTATAAACTGAGTTCTGGAGCTACTGTTCTCCATACCATTGTCAGCGTGTGTGTCAGAATATCTACTCCATATTTTTCTTGAATTTCTGGCCAAATTTCTTCCAATCGGTCAACGATGAAATCACTGCTGGCATAGCCTGCTGTAAAGAAAAGGAAAAAATCATCATGTTCAGGCAGATAAAAACCAAAAGGAGTTAACTTTTCCTTAACATCTAAATCATGATCCTCTGCTTTTGTTAAAACCCGATTTCGTCCTCCCCGTGAAAAATTTCCTATATTCATTCTTGCTTTGGCATCAATTGATATACGAATCTCTTTTGGGTTGATATCTGCCATTCCATTGACTGAATGAACTTGTTCAAAAATTGCATCCGTTTCCTTGATTTTCTTATGAGGCTTTGTTTTTTGTACCTTTTTTGGATGGTAACTCAGGTCATTTAATTTTGTATTGATAGTTTTTGAGCAAGGTAATGTTTTTTCATCGTAATAATCAATCTCCAGTAAACGTTTTCTAACTTCTTTAGCCGTTAGCCGGGTATATAATCGACAGGAATTAAAAGAGGGATCCGTTTGACACTCCGGTTCAGCAATTTTTTTTATGTCATCAAGTAGATGAGGAAAATGCTCTTCACTTTTATTACGCCCTCTCGCTGAAAAATTATCTTCTATGGGCTGAGTTTCAAGTTCATATTGTCCTTTTCGGATAGTGCCTCTATTCCATCCTAGTTTTTCTTCAGCAATACTTGCACCACCTGAGCCTAGTAGCTCCACCGTTTCAGCCATGAATATACGACGTACCGAGCCTTTTAAACGATGGGCTGTATTTATAATCCAACCTATAATGCTATCTGTTAATATCAACAAGCTTATCTGCCTAGTGTGAGAATAAATTCAGAATTCATTATTATAAATTATTGAGACACAAGCTTACTTCGTTTGGATGATTTTAAACAAAACTTATTTTTTTAACCAACGTTACAATGATTTTATAATTAAATTTACGCATGAACTTGCTCAAGTTATTTCATGCGCGTTCCTAAGTAAGCAGCATTAGAGTCTGAACCTAATGCTGTTGTGACCTTAATGCTGTTGACTTAAGAATAAACTCCTTCTCCAGAGGGAGAAGGTTGGGATGAGGGGACTATAAATGCTTGATTTTGTCCTCCTCACCCAACCCTCCAGCAAGAGAGGGCTTAACTCAACAGCATTGGGATACATGGCCACTTCATTTCTTTGATAAGCAGAAGTAAAAATATCAACTCTTTTCTAGTAAAGCAACAGAAAAACCTTAGTCCACAGGTATTTTAATTTGAAACTCAGTTCCAGGCTGAGTATTTCTAACAACAACACGAGCATGCATGGTATCAGCCAGTTGTGCGACTAAAGCCAGGCCTATGCCTGTTCCTGGGCTGGTACGGGTTAGCTCGTTTCCCGCTCGGTAAAATAACTGAAAAACCTTTTTTAGCTGATCTTTTTTTATGCCTGGCCCATAATCACGTATAGAAAAAATAATCTGCTGTTTGTTTTTACTTAATTCAATACCCATGTTTATCTGCTTTTTATCAGATTGTTTAGCAAATTTAAGCGCATTGTCCACCAGATTTATAATGATCTGAAAAAAAGCATCCTCATCTACTTTAATATTAATTTGTCCCAGTGATTTAGACGGCGGAAAAATACGTAATTGGAATGCAGAGGCCAGAATCTGAGTCTCTACTTTGGATGGTATACGCTTGAATAAATTTAATGCAGGTAGAGTAATGATTTTTGAATGTTGTTTTTGGTGAGTAAGCCTTGTCAGTTGCAATACGTTGATGATCAGGCGCGATAGTCGTTCACTTTCAAAAAAAATAAAATCGTAATAACTCCGTTTTTTATGTTCATCTGTTACCCATTCGGAACGCAACATTTCGGCATACATTCTAATTGATGTTAGAGGCGTTTTAAGTTCATGGCTGATCGCTGAAATAAAATTTTGCTGTTGTTTTGCCAAATCGATTTGTTTGCTCCCTAAGCGATAAAATACGCTAAAGCCCAGAATAAATATTACAAGCGTGGATATAGCTAATAAATCAATCAGTAAGCTACCTGGTATCCTGGGTAACTTATTTGCACTAACAATAATTTCCATTTTTTGCAAAGGCATGGTTAACCTGCGCTGGTATATGGGGGTTTCTTGCTCTTGTTCTTGTTTACTGAAACTCATCTTCAGCAATAATTTTTCTTGCTGAAGAAATACCAGGCTACTGAAATCGTCTGTTTGTGCCAGTGATTGAGTGAGTGCAGTCAGGAAGATAGCGCTATAAATGATAAACCCTTGCGTATAACGCTGTTGATCATCCCAGATATAGCGATAAAAACAAAAATAGTCCTGGCCTATTAATAGCAGTTGCAACGGCGTAACCTCACTTTCAAAACTTAGCACATTAATTGCCGTTTTAGCCGAAAGAATAGTTCCTTTATCTTTATCCAGCTTACTAATGACTGCGTTCTCCTGCTCAACCACTAGCAATTCATTTTCTTGCTTAGAGCGTTTAAAATAGCTACTTGCCATAGCCTGGTCGGGTAGTTGAACTATCTCTTTACGGGTTTTATACTTTTTTTCCGTTTTACTCAATCTTTGCCGGTCTTGACCTTCAGCATATAAATTATCATCTAAGCTGTTTTGTATTTGCAAAGCTGGCATTGTGGATGCAGAAGGTTGCTGAATAAACTCATCCCTATAATGCGAGCTTTCAGCATCCATCTCTGCTTGTTCATATTGTGCGTTAGATTTGCTTGCCTGGGCACGAATTTCCCCTATGGACTCAGGTATTTTGAGTGATAACAAGTCGCGTAATGTTTGTTTTAAGCGCAAGCGACTTTCCAGCTCAGCAAGACTTAAACCTGAAATATCATTTTGTTCTAATTCTGGTAGCGCTGGCAGATGAAATGAGCCATCTGTATTAATTTGGAAAAAACCGATCAGCCCCTTAATATCCGATTTTGGTGGAATTTCAGATAAGGGAGAGAATTTAACGCCTGTTGATTCAGAAAGCAGAGGATTCTGCAGAACATTAAAGAAGCTGTATTCTGCAATAGGGCGGTTTTGTTCTATTTGCAGAATTTGTTGCAAGCGTTGTTCTATCTGGTCAACTAAGTTTTCTGCTCGCTGGCGGGATGTAAAGTAGGCCTCATTTTCCAGCTGTGCGTAAACTGTCTGCAATAAATAGTAAACCGGAAGAGATAAAAGTATAAAAAAAAGCAGTAATATCCAGCGTAAACGTTTTTTTTGTTGCTGAGGGTTTAAAGGAAGACTTTTCATGTTAATAATTGATAACCTTCACCCCGGATTGTCACCAGGTATTGTGGCTGTTTTGAGTCAATCTCTATTTTGCGTCGCAATTTGGCAATATGGATATCAACGGTTCGGGTTTCAATAGCATCCGCTTGTTGATAGCCCCATACATGTTGTAACAGTTCTTCTCTAGATACCGGGCGCTGTGAATTGCTGTGTAAATAATTCAATATATCTAATTCCCGCCGAGAAAAAGTACAGGGTTGATTGGTATTAATCTGTATCAGGTTAGCGCTATCAATTTGCATTGGACCTATCTGAAGTATGCTATTTTCATGCTCGTGTAGTTGTGACCTTTTTAGTACGCAATGTACACGTAAAACCAGCTCCCTTACAGAAAAAGGCTTGGCGATGTAATCATCAGCACCTAATGTTAGCCCAGTAATAATGTCCTCTTCTGATGACTTTGCTGTGAGCATAATAATGGGCTGCTGTTTATCTTGATCTCTTATTTTATTACAGATGGTAAAACCATCGATAAACGGCAACATGACATCCAGGAGTATTAATGCATAGTTTCCTGTTAATGCTTTTTCTAGCCCTATTTTGCCATTTTCAGCAGCATCTACTTCAAAGCCGTGAAACACAAAGACATCAATAAGCCCTTGTAAAATGGCCTGTTCATCTTCAACAATCAGTAGCTTGTGTTTAGCATTCATAGAGTATTAAATTCATGAAATTGATAGGTGTTAGCAAAGTACGTATAAGATTCTCTGTTCATAATAACCATATTTAATGAATCAATTGTAAAACCTATGTAAAAAACTACGTCAAAATTTTACATTTTCATGCCTAAAATAAAGCCTGCTGTTTAGTTAAGCTATTAACACGCCACAAAACAGGAGAGCGAAAATGAAAGCCTTATATAAAGTAACCCGTACACTAGCCTTATTAATCATTATAGCAACACCAACAAGCTGGGCGCGTAGTGTTGCTCAGACAGATAGTTATAATAAAAATGCCATTCAGATAAATACCAAAGTATCGCAAAGTAAACTAGTTCAGCATGGAGCTGATACGGTGTTTGTAGATGTTATCCTTATTCCTCCAGAAATAAATCATAGGCATCCGCAGCAAGGTGCAAGCGATATTATTATCGTTCTGGATCGCAGTGGTTCCATGTCAGAAGCTAAAAAAATGACATATGCAAAAGCGGCTATCTGGGATATCTTAGGGAGGCTGCATGAAAATGATCGCTTTGCCCTGGTTTCATTTGCCAATAAGGCATTGGTGCAATCACCGTTGGTTCACATTACAGAAGGGACGAGAGGGTATTTAAATAATCTGGTTAGCTCAATTCAATCGGCGGGTGGCACTAATATGGGAGAGGGCTTAAATGCTGCAATAGGGTTATTAGAAAATAATCAGAGTGGTCGTGCACGTAAGATTTTACTGCTCTCGGATGGTCAGGCTAATCAAGGCATTATTCATCCCGACCAGCTTGCACAAATAGCCGCTAGAGCCTCACATTATGGCGCGGTGTTATCGACCATTGGAATGGGATTAGGATTTAATGAAAGTCTGATGGCCAAGTTAGCCGATTACGGGATGGGAAATTACTCCTATCTGGAGGACCTATCTGGCTTGACGGCTATTCTTGCCAGAGATTTACAGGATACACGGAATATCTATGCTAATAGTAGTTTAATGGAAATAAAGTTAGGGCAGGGAGTGACATTAATTGATGCGGGTGGTTATCCCATAGCGCACACAGGTAAATCAACAATTAAGGTGACAACGGGACAAATATTGGCCAATGTCCAGAAGCATTTTGTGATGACATTTAAAGTGCCAACTGCAGATATAGGGACTGTGTCTTTAGCTAAAATCAACTTGAATTATCAGGTTCGTGGTCAACAACGACAAGCCAGTGTTAGTCGAGAAGCTTTGGCTTTGGCTATACTTGCGCCAGAATTTCGCAGACAGGCAGAGCAATCAATTGATAAACAGGTGTATCAAGAAAGCTGGTTAGAGAATAATTTAGGTAGAATGAAAAAACAATTAAGTGTGTGGATCCGAGAAGGTAAAAAAGATAAAGCCAAACAAGCAATTAATGAATATCGTCAGGAAAGAGATGCTGCGGCAACGACTAGCCATATTATATTGGCAACACCAGAGGTAGAAGACAAGCTGGAAGAAATGGAAAAGCAGCTTGATGATGCTTTTACAGGTAGTTACTTGGATCAGCAGGTAAAAAGAAACCGGGCGGCGAAGAGCATTCAGTATGAAGCAATTGAAAATCAGCGAAAGTAGCCAACAAATTAACTACTGCACAAAATCAGGGTGTTATATTGATAAGGAAAGCGCATGAAATAACTTAAGCCCTCTCTTGCCGGAGGGTTGGGTGAGGGGGATAAAATCAAGCATTTATAATCCCCTCATCCCAGCCTTCTCCCTCTGGAGAAGGGGGTTATTCTTAAGTCAACAGTATTGAAATTGGTGTGGGTCTGCACTATGTAAAGATGGGCACGAAAAAGACCTTTGCCCATCTACAAGTTGCTTATAATTGTCTTCACTTTTTTCGAGTCGACTTTAAGCGTGCGAAACAAATGATCAGCGCGAACTTTGCTACCACAGCCATTAATCCTAGAAAAATCAGTTTCTCACGGTTTCTAGCACACGCTCTTGATTCCACAGTACTTGCAAAAAAAGTCCGAATAACCTACGGGTGAATCTAAGATTTTTGAAAGTGTTATATTAATTGAATATCTTGCACGTTAATTCCGTGCCCAACTGATTTTTCAGGTTAAGCGTTTAGCGGTAGATACAGATCTGAATGTTAAAGTTCGATATAAAGTAACAGAATATCGTTCATTTACGATATTTCGTTTGTCTTACCGTAGCTAAGGCTTTTTGTTTCCAGTAATGTATTGTGTAAGTTGCTGTTATAAAATGATTTAATTGATATTAATTTTTTGGCACAACTCCTGCAATAGTTAGGTTGTTACTTAACCTATTTTGGAGTCAACCATGAAAACATCAGTAGCAACCCTATTAAAGTTAATTTTGATCAGTGTGGTCATTAACCTTGGGTTATCACAAGCAACTTACGCAGTAGAAACAACTCAAAGTATCACCTAAATCCTGCAAGCATTATACATAATAATCCACAAAACTCCTTATTAAACAATGATATAATATCATTTTCCTGATTTCACTATCTCATTGTTTTAATGAAGCCCTCTAAAGTATCAAAATCCTCATCTCACGTAAGAAACCGTACCCGAACGGTAAAAATGACATCTACAGCACATGGATTGACAAGCCAGGCGGGACTGATTCCCGTCGTGAAATATTTAGACAGGATAGGTTTTGAAAAAACCGTAAAACAAAGCGTTCCACATCGGCGGGGTGAAAATGCAGACCATCACTTATCTGATGTGGTTCTATTGACGTTGGTTGGCATGATGGGGGGAGCAACATCAATGGCAAAGGTGACGACCGTATGGGCAGATAGCGTACTGCGCAAAGTAGCTGGCTGGATAAAGATTCCTGTTGAAACCACAATTTTACGGATCTTTAAAGAAGTAAGTGATAGGCAGATAAGCCAGTTTGAAACGCTCACGCATACTTTGCGTGGTCAACACTGGCGGCGATTGCTTCGTTCCGGAAAATCGAAAACTGGCATACAATCCGTCCAGTGGGTCGATGTCGATTCAACTGTGGACACCGTTTGTGGTCGACAAGAAGGAAGTGCCAAAGGCTTCAACCCCAAAAAGAAAGGTGCCCGTTCATACCATCCACAACTCGCTTTTCTAGCGGAAACAAAAGAAATTTTACAAGCCTGGTTCCGGACAGGCAATGCCTTTACAAGCAATGGTGTTGTAGAATTTACCAAACAGTTACTTGCACACTTGCCCAATCGGATGCGCATTATTTTTCGCGGTGACAGTGGTTATTTTGTCGGTGATTTGCTTGAATTTCTCGATACCAGAGGGCATGGGTATCTAATAAAGGTTAAACTTAAGAATTTGAACGCATTGCTGGCCAAACAGGCCTGGACAGCCATACAAGGCCGACCCGGTTGGGAGCAGAGCGAGTTTCAATATCGTTGTGGTGGCTGGTCTCGCTCTCGTCAGTTTGTCGCGGTCAGGATAAAGCAACCTAAACAAGTGACAGGACCTCAGTCCGAGCTTTGGGATACGGCAGAATATGACTATTTTTGTTATGTAACAACTGAACCTCTATCGCCTTGGCAAACACATAAGAAGTATGGTGAACGAGCGACGTGCGAAACATGGATTGAAGAAGCAAAATCACAAATGGGTTTAGGTAAAATCAGAACGAATCAATTTCTGGCTAATGCCGCATTATTTCATTGCGCCGTTCTTGCCTACAATACCGTGCGCTGGATGGCTCAATTGAGTGGCAACAAAACGTTGTGCCAATGGGAGCCGGATACACTTCGTACTTATCTGATTCGGGTGGCTGGAAAATTACTCACAGGCAATAATCAGCTGAGAGTCAGAACATCTGCAGATCCGCTCTATCCACAGGAATGGGATGATTGGGTTAAGGTGGGGTTACTCGCTTAACATTAACCGAAGTTAAGTCACTTTGATTAAAAGGTCATGGCACGTTGGCAGGGTGTTTATTGCCTTGGGCTCGGGGGATATCCATACGATACAAAAAATTTCCTCTATTTATGATTTAAATCTGGATATTTTGATCGGTTGGACAAAGAGGGCTGGCAAAGCGGCAGTAAAAACCTAATAACCACTTAGCTAGACAGGTTAATGAGAGTCAAAATATGGGCTTGCAGGATTTAGGTATCAAATATAAAACTGTCAAAATTGATGGTTTAGATATCTTTTACCGAGAAGCAGGAGACCCTAATAATCCAACAATATTATTATTGCATGGCTTTCCCTCTTCCTCTCATATGTTCAGAGATTTAATCACTGAATTATCTGGTCAATACCATCTTATTGCGCCTGATTATCCGGGTTATGGATATAGTTCAGCGCCTGCCGTTGATAAATTTGACTATAGCTTTGACAACCTCGCCAACGTAGTCGATAAGTTTATTGATACAGTAGGGTTAAAAAAATATAGTTTATATCTAATGGATTATGGCGCACCGATTGGGTTCCGTATTGCAACAAAATATCCAGAACGTGTTGAATCACTGATTATCCAGAATGGAAATGCTTATGATGAAGGCATAGATAATAACTTTTGGGAACCGATTAAAGCCTATTGGAAAGACCGTGGGGCAGTAAATCAAGGACTAGACAACGCCTGGTGGAAAAATGTAAAAGCGGCTTACAAGAAACCCAATATGACCAACGATGAAGCACTGCGATTTCTATTGACCTTGGGTGCGACTAAATGGCAATACACTAACGGTGTGCGCAACGTAGAAGACATTAGTCCTGATACCTGGAATCACGTACAACCCTTATTGGATCGAGAAGGAAATAATGCCATCCAACTACAGCTTTTTTATAGTTACGGAACAAATCCACCACTGTATCCACAATGGCAGGAATACTTTCGTAAACATCAGCCACCGACTTTAATTGTTTGGGGTAAAAATGATGAAATTTTCCCTGAGGCTGGAGCTCATCCTTACAAACGAGATTTAAAAAATGTTGAGTTTCATTTATTGGATACAGGACATTTTGCTCTGGAAGAAGATAGTCAGTCAATTGCTGAACATATCCACTATTTTCTTAAGTACAAAAATTAAGGCGATTCACTTAAGACGGAACCAATATAACTTGTAGGGTATGCACCGCATACTATTGCTAAAGGTACGCGATGCGTACCCTACAGTTGCCCAACTTATTTCGAGCACGTTCCATAGTTTGGAGAACATCATGAAACAGTATGCCAGTGATATTGCATTTACAGACAATGTTAAAGCGATACAAACCCGTCATGGTTCTAGAAATTCTTATGCAAGAGTTGAGAAAGACTGGTGGCCTGATCATATTACACCGGAGTTAGCCGGTTTTATTGCAGAACGTGATTCATTTTATATGGCAACGGTTAATAGCAATGGCTATCCCTATATACAACACCGCGGTGGTGCAAAGGGTTTTTTAAAAGTCATGGATGATCATACGCTGGGTTTTGCTGATTTTTCAGGTAATCGTCAATATATTTCATATGGGAACCTGCAAGACAATAATAAAGTCTTTTTGTTTCTTATGGACTACCCGAATAAAACCAGAATCAAGATTTGGGGGACCGCTCAGGTCATAGAAGATGATCCTCATCTAGTCGAAAAACTTTCAGTATCTGAATACAAAGGAAGAGTAGAGCGTGCATTTATTATTAATGTGGATACATGGGATAAAAATTGTCCACAGCATATTATTCCACGATACTCCTTAGAGGAAATAGTTGAGCTAGGGCTTTAAGACACTCACACCTGATTGCTTATCATTACTAGACGAATGCTGATTAAACAACGAGCATGAAATAAAACCTACAGCGATTTGCCTAAGTTATTTCTACGGCTGAAAATAAAACGGTAGTATCAGAAGAAGGGCTTAAAATTGTCGCAGATAAAACTATATATGATGATTTAAAACTGGATGTATTGATTATTCCCAGTGCCTATGACATGGATGGATATTTGAGTAATAAAGATCTTATTTACCATATTAAAAAGCAAGGCGCTGAAACTAACACATAGCTGGCTACGTAACGCTTTCAACAAGGTAGTTATCGGCAAAAACTCAGCTGCTAGAAATTTGCATCCGTGACCGCGCGAAGTATATATAAAATAGGCAAAAAACGCTGATATAATGATCGCAATTCATCATAATATTTAAACTAAAAAAGAGAAAAGTATGAAAATTAAAGCTGCTGTAGCCTGGGGCCCTAATGAACCCTTAAAAATTGAAGAAATCGACTTAGAAGGTCCAAAAAAAGGTGAAGTATTAGTTAAAATCATGGCTTCTGGTGTTTGCCATACTGATGCATTTACACTTTCTGGTGATGACCCTGAAGGCATTTTTCCTGTTGTTTTAGGTCATGAGGGTGGTGGTATTGTTGAAGAAGTGGGCGAGGGTGTTACCAGTTTAAAAAAAGGTGACCACGTTATTCCTCTATACATTCCTGAGTGTGGCGAATGTTCATATTGTACTTCAGGTAAAACCAACCTTTGCCAAAGAGTAAGAGAAACTCAAGGTAAAGGATTAATGCCGGATGGAACTTCACGTTTTTCTAAAGATGGTCAACCTATTTTTCATTATATGGGAACCTCTACCTTTGCTGAATATACCGTTATTGCTGAGATTTCTTTAGCTAAAGTAAATCCTGAAGCACCGCTTGATAAAGTTTGTTTATTAGGTTGTGGTGTAACGACAGGTATAGGCGCAGTGCTTAATACAGCAAAAGTAGAAGAAGGTTCAACCGTTGCTATTTTTGGACTTGGCGGCATTGGTTTAGCAGCCCTTCAAGGCGCTAAAATGGCTAAAGCAAAAAGAATTATCGCTATTGATATCAATGAAGATAAATTTGAAATGGCTAAGAAATTTGGTGCAACAGAATGTGTTAATCCAAAGAACTATGACCGCCCAATTCAAGAAGTTATCGTTGAGTTAACGGATGGTGGTGTCGATTATTCATTTGAGTGTGTGGGTAATGTTGATTTAATGCGTTCGGCTTTAGAGTGTTGTCATAAAGGTTGGGGCGAATCAATTATTATAGGTGTCGCAGGCGCAGGAAAGGAAATTTCAACGCGTCCATTTCAATTAGTAACAGGTAGGGTTTGGAAAGGGTCTGCATTTGGTGGTGTTAAAGGTAGAACAGAGCTACCTGGTTACGTTGATAAATACATGTCTGGTGATATTAATCTTGATGATTTTGTTACATTTACAATGCCCCTAGAAGAGATCAATACTGCATTTGATTATATGCATGACGGCAAAGCAATTCGTTCAGTCATCATTTTTGATAAATAAGGAAATATTTTGAACATAGAAAAATTAAAAGCTAATAAGTCATTTGGTGGAGAAACTGCTATTTATCAGCACGACTCAGAAATCACTAAAACTAAAATGAATTTCTCAGTTTACATGCCACCAGGCGATAACCCTGAAGGTTGTTTGATTTGGTTATCAGGCTTAACGTGTAATGAAGAAAATTTTATTACTAAAGCAAGTGCTCAAAAGTATTTATCTGAAAATAACATGATGGTTATTTGTCCAGATACCTCACCTAGAGGACTAGACCTTCCACAAGAGCATGAGTCTTGGGATTTTGGTTCAGCTGCTGGGTTTTATCTTAATGCAACGACTGAAGGTTATAATCAACATTACAAAATGTTTGATTATATATCTAAAGAAATCACGGGAGTTTTAACAGATAACTTTAAAATAGATAAAACTAAAATATCTATTTCGGGTCATTCTATGGGTGGGCACGGAGCACTTATTCTCGGCTTAACGTTGCCTACACAATTTGCATCGATTTCTGCATTCTCGCCTATTGTCAATCCAATGAATTGCCCATGGGGGCAAAAAGCATTTGCCGGGTATTTAAGTAATAAATCAGAATATGCGCAATATGATGCTTGCGAACTTATAAAATCTGAACATAAACACCCGCACTCAATTTTAATTGATCAAGGCCAAGCTGATGAGTTTTTAGAAAAAGAGTTATTGACTGATAATTTTTCAGACTGTTGTTCTGAGCATAACCAAGAACTTAGTGTTAATTTTAGAGAAGGCTATGATCATAGCTATTATTTTATCTCTAGCTTTATTAATTCGCACCTAGAATTTCATAAGCATGCTTGGGCTAAATAATTGATATAGCATATCCACTAGCAAGAAACCTACTATCATGGTGGTTTTTCAAATAAAAGCTGCTATCAGCCCCGTACGGGGCTGATAGTCTCTTGTAGGCGAAGGCCTCGATAGAAAAAATGATGTATTACACCGGATGGGGATCACCTTCTTCCGCGAATCTTTGCAGTCCAAAAGCACAACACACAAGTGTCAGGTTTTTCCATAACCTATTCAACCTAGAAAAATCAGTTGCTCACGGTTTTAGCACAAGCTCTTGATTTCACCGCACTTCCAAAAAATGTCCGTTTAACCTATGGGTGAAGCTAAAATTTTTTTAAAGTATTGTATTAATTTAATATCTTGCACTATAAATTCGCGCTCAACTGATTTTTCTAGGTTCAGACATCTTGATTCAGACGAAACTAATTTGAGACCATTTCCTAATTTTTTGCGGATGAAGTCAGCTCATAAATTAAGCGCAGATCGGTTCCTGGATAATTGAGTTCCGTTTGATTGAGTTGTTCAAATAACTTTTCTATTGCTTTATTACTTGCAGGTCGGGAAGTACTATGCACACGTATCCGAAGTTGTTTTTTTACTTCATCGGGTAATATATCTGCTTCTGTCACAAACAGCGTTTGTAATAGTTGCCTTGCCATCGGAAAGTCGATTGTCGGTGAGGTTAGCAGAGCGGCCATTGCTGTTTCTGCCCGATAAGCGATCATGTTGACAGTATCTATCAGCCGCTTTTTCCCTGGCAGAAGCTGTTCGAACTTATCTTCGTCTCTCAACTCTTGCCAGGTAATGTGTTTGGGCGTTTGGCTTAGTTTTTCCTTGATGGTTTTTAGTTCATTTTCATAATGCTCTATTTCTTCGAGTAATTCTGCTCGTTTTCTTTCCCATTTCTTGTATTTCACATCTTCCGTTTCATCTTTTTTAATCACCGGATGAAGTTCCATCGCTGCAAATCGAGATAGACGGTAATTGAGTTTGGATTGTATCGAATTACGCTGTCCTTCCTGTTGGCGCCTATCAGGGTTGACCACCTTTTGGGTATCGGATAGTGGCTCTATTCCATACTCCTGTAGCATATCTAGCCCATGTGGTGCTTCATATATCTAAAAAAGTTCTCTTGGCACCACCGGCTAAACATTCGCCCAGAAACAGCCGTCAATTCTAGTTCATAGGCTGTGGTAATAATACTGGTTTGGTGACCAGAATCAGTCAACTTGCGCACTTCTCTCATCCACATCGCCTGTTTTTTGGTTCCAACCAGACTGCCTCGTTCGGCGAGTTTCATGATGACTTTTTCACCACTCGGTAGGGTGATCTCCTGACTGGAAAAATTGTCCAGTGGCCAATTTTCGGTGGGAAATTTATGATAGGTCATGCAAGCGACACGATGCTTGTCCCACATCTTTCTAAAGAATGCGGGGCTATAGCCTTCTCTATCAAACACCAGGATAAAACGACAGGCTTGTTTGTTTTGCTGTAATGCTTGTGCACTCGGTTGATTCGGAATGTCTTTGAGTAATCGGGGGACGATATCTTCTTCCAGCGTTTTTAGTAAGCCCGGATCCACCGTTTTTTCAACGACAAAGAAGGGACGCCCCGTACCATCATTAACCCAGTAGTCGGTGATACCCCGTAAGCAGAGTTTTTCGCGTGAAACATGCCGTTTGGGAAGTTTAGTCAAGTGTCCATGATAGACACGGACATGACCATCTATGTAGAGTGTTCCTGCTGCCTCTGGTTCATTTTCCATCCATTGTCGACTGAGGTCGGCCGCCCAGCTTTCAACTGATTCTGGATCAGACAGTCCTTTTACTTTGGTTCTTAAACAGCGCACTTCGGGAACCCGATCCAGGCCAAGTAGTTTGCCGAATTCACCCGGTGCATGCTCGCGAAGTTGTTCGGCATTTTTGATGCGACATAGTCCCATAAAGGCGAGTAGCAATAGGATATGAAAGGTTTGATAATAACCTGTCAGTTTGCCAAGGTGGTGCTCAATGTCATTTAATAAGCCATTGCTAAGTAACGCGGGCAATGCACATAACACACCGCCTTTAGGAACATCTAAACAGGATTCGAATTCGATTGAGGCTCCCTTTTCCTGCTCACCCAAAGCCGCCTGGATTCGCTCTTCTACTCGAGTGCAGGCCGTACCGAGTGACTCGGCTGCACTGGCATCAATAATATCACGGGCTGATTTGGTACTGCCATCATTGGGGTCTATTGATACGGCAGACTTTTTTTTAAACGTCCATCACTGATCGCCTTGCGAAAGGTATCTGCCCGGATGCCTAATTCTTTAGCGGCTTCGTTAGGCGTCATACCTTGATCCAGATATTCCTGAGCTTGCTGCAAAACCTCAAGCGTAAAGAGTGGTCCTCCCTTGCGAGTCGGGCGAGGTTCAAAAAACGAATCAGCCCCTTTTTCTCGTAGTTGCCTTAATGAGCGCATAACACTACTTTTAGAGACACCAAAGGTTGTAATAATATCGATTGAACGACAGGAACCGGTATTGATGAGTTGAGAGGTGTGAAGTCTAAATAATCTCTTATTGTCAGCCTGGTGAGAATAGATCGGGATACCGCCGAGGAAATAAAACCACTCATCATTTCGGTTATCAACACTGACCTGACCATTTATAATAGTCGTACCCTGAGGAATTATTGGGAGCATGAGTTGCTGCATTAATTGAATACCTCGTATGATATGAGGGCTTAGTTTAACCTAAATGAGTACCGTTTTCATTTCTTTAGCTGAAAATATCAATCATTTGACAATAATTCCCTAACCCTTTAATTATATTGCCTAGTTTAAGTTTTAATGGATTTCTTTCAGGATAGCGAATCAAGATGTCTGAGGTTTAAGCATAAATTAGGAATACTTCGCGGGGTCACGGATGCGGTTGTATCGTGATCTGATTTTTGTCGATAGCAAAGCCTGCCCCGTACTTGTTTCGGGGGCGCTGGAACTGGCGCATAGCTTGCTACGTAGGCTTTCAGAAACGTAACTATCGGCAAAAAACTCAGCCGCTAGAAATCTGCAGTCGTGACCGCGCGAAGTATAATCAGGTTGGTGTCATGCAAAGAATTGATACTCTTCTCTTCCTTATTTCACTTTCCTGAATAACCCCATATCAAAGTTAAGATCGGATTTGAGAAAAATCTGGGCCAAGTTACCTAAGAGGAGTAAATGACCGCGGTTAGGCCGAATGGTTTATAGAACCACTCGGCCAAACCGAACTTCAATAAGTTGCCTCCGCATTATTAGAAATTAAACGGATTGACAGTTTTGAATAGCTATGAAAATTTATCTGAGGAACATTTGATCTATATCAAATTGTTCGTTTACGAAAAATGCTAACATCAATGCAGCTACAAAGAGGGCAAACTAGAAAAGTTTGACACTCATGTAGTGTATCAATCTATACATAAACTTAATGTTTATTAGTGACTTTCAATATAAAAAATGCGGTTTTAGAACTTTAAACCGTTATTGATAAAAAAAATATTTCTACTAAAATTATTAAGAGGTAACAAAATGAAAAAAATTATATTAACACTTGTTTTGAGTTCTTTTCTACCTGCAATTGCAGTTGCTGCAGACAAAACAATGCATAATGACAACCCCAATACTTCAGTGTTGAAGAAAGGAAAGCATATGACGAATTCAAACCCCAATACTTCAGTGATGGAGAAAGGAAAGCATATGATGATGGGTGATAACCCGTATTCTTCACACCCTACACAGGCTAAAGCGAAAAAAACAAAAAACCATTCAAACAAAGGGTATACAGTTATCAAGTACAAAAAATAACCCTGTTTCTAATTTGTCAAAAGATCATTTAGTATTTTAAATGGCTATGTCTGCATTAGCTGTTGGTAAGACTTAAAGGCCAATGATAGTTGGCCTTTATCTATTACTATGACTAAATTAAAACAATAACTTAGCATAGTACCAACACTTAATGAAGCTTAGCCTTTTAAATAGGTTCAAATACCATAGTATATAAAATGGATTCACCTAAAATAATAGGTAACCATAATAAAAAATGAATCACCTATTTGCCGAATGGCTCGTGTGGGGCATTAGCTAAATACGGAAATCCCGTGTTCCATGTATTATTCAAGCTATTATCTTTTTATAAACTTTGAGAGTAAAAAAAACAGAGTTTATTCCCCTATTGTGTCTCTACTAATTGAGTAACAAAGCGACGCGGTTTTGATTTCTAGTTTTCCTTTGTAATAGTCAAAGAACAAGGTGTTCGCCTTAATTAACCCAATTATCCAACTTTAGCCCCTCAACACGCTCAAATTCACGGGTATTATTAGTTAGTAAAGTCATATTTAAAGACAAGGCAACAACGGCTATCTGGATATCATACGCACCAATCGTGTTACCTTGTTTTTCTAACGTGGCGCGAATTGTAGCTGTTTTTTTCGCGGCCTCAATACTAAAATCTACCACCGTAGTGGTGTAATAAAGTTTTCTAGAGCCTTTAAATTTCGTTGCTGTGAATTATTTTTTGCAATGCCGTAATACAACTCAAAAATGCTAATGGTAGGAATATGTAATTGCTGAATCTGGATTTGTTGAAAGCGTTGCAAGACTTCTGGTGGATGTTGCTTTATTAAATAAACTGAAGTTTCCTAGTTTTTAGCGCATAAGAACATTAGTAATATCTTATTTAAAAAAACCAATAATTTATCTTAAAAACAACAGGTTAACGATGAATGAGGCCTGATTTTACTGTATAATAAAAGTTTCTAACGCATTGATTGTACAAATAAAACGATCTCATTCATGTTCATTTTACGCGATATTTTACTCCCGCTTCAAGACCATTTTTCCGAAACCACTTTAGGCCGTGAACGAGCCTAGGCTGTCGAAAAGTGACTTTTATGCTGCCTTATACTTCCCCGCTTTTTGGCTACCCCTGCCATTAAAAAATGCATGCCGTTTTTTTCGCACTGTGTAAGAAATATATTGTTTTTCCCAAGCTTCTATATCAGCCTGGGATGCCTTGTGCAACGCCTGTGTCACGGTGGTATCCGTCAACTTTCCACAGAGTGCTGGAATGAGAAGCACTGTGCGGTTCATATCTGCCTGTGGACTTCGCTCAATAATATGCTTAAAGTTTCCAAAAAGCGATTCGATAATATCACTACTGACCAGCAAAGGTAGAGAAGTCAGTTTCTTCTGAAGTGTAAAATGCTTCTTTAACCAACTTTGTAAACACTTTTTTACTTTTGAGTTTCTGGGTAGTTTTCTCGAGAGTTCAAAACATTGTCTATAAGTCGTTTTATCAAGTCCGTTATTTTTAAGGATTTCCATGACCAGCGAAATGACTTTTGTCGTGGATGCAAACGGCACAATAAAGTCTCTTGATTGACGGAAGTGAGGGAATGCCTTGCGTAGCTTTGCCAGTTGGCTACCTTCTTCAGCATGGCCTTTGACAGCAAAGACATTTAACATCTTTTCAGCCCACTTACCCAGCTTGCCAATACTTTGAAAGCGTCCTTTGCTGCGTAATTTTGGCGGCATAAGAAAGGCAAGTTATGTTTGACGCAAACATTTCGCACCATGACAGACTAATGCGGTGACGCGTTTATAAATATCCAGTTTCTCAAACTGGGCTTTAAGCGCGGTTGCTATCGTATGACTTATATCATCAATAGAGGGCACTGGCTGCGCTTGTTGATCTGACCACAACCGAACGCCTTTATTAAGTGTCGCATCTCTATCTTTCTATAATGGCGACTGGCTGACCTGCACGGTTGAAAATCTCTTCTAACTCGGTGCAGATAGTGTCGCCAGTAACTTTATCGGATACCGTGAGGCCAATGCACTCACAGTCTTCCAGTCGAATGGCAGATCCCCGTGTTGATAAGGCATCCACTTCAACCCGCAGAACAACTAAGGCTTTTTTAGTCCCTATATCAATCGAGTGATCAATAATGGCAACCCAGGGGTTAAGTACTTACGCAAAATTAATTTAACGAAAAAAGGTGTCATAATAAACAATTATTTTGCTGACTCTAAATGTTTGTGCTCTATATAAAACACCTACTCCCAGAAGAAATTACTGCTTTAAATGTGATGCATAAAAACCATCCACTTCATTTAAGTAGAAGTCGAGCTCATGCTATTTTATTAAGTTTCAAAGAGCATTCTGTTCCCATGATTTGTTCTATTTATAACGTATGCCGCCAAACTGTTTCCACTTGGTTTTCTAACTGGGAAAAGAATGGAATCGATGGATTGGTTGACTGTCAGGGAAGAGGACGGCGAGGTATTTTAACTGAAAAACAACAAATAAGCTTAGTCCAGAGAGTTGAAAAATCTCCTAGATCATTAAAATCAGTACTAGCAAAATTTGAAGAAGATCTAGGCATTTCAGTTAGCATTGATACTATAAAACGTATTTGTAAACAAGCTGATCTTGTTTGGAAACGAGTTAGAAAATCCTTAAGGATAAAGCGTAATCAAGATAAATTTGATTTGGCAACCGATGAAATAAAAGAATTAATACAACAACATAAAGAGAATGAACTTGATTTGTGCTACTTTGATGAGTCGGGGTTTACACTAGAACCCTGTGTTCCTTATGCTTGGCAACAGTCAGGTGAGACGATTGAAATACCAAGCTCAAACAGCAAGCGTCTTAATGTATTAGGTTTTGTTAACAGAGATTGCAGGTTTGATTCTTTTGTTTTTGAAGGGAGTGTAAACACTTCGGTTGTTGTGGCTTGTATTGATGAATTTGCTAAACAGATTAAAAAACCAACAACTCTTATTATTGATAATGCATCGACTCATACGAGTAATGAATTTAATGAAAACCTTGAAAGGTGGAAAGAAAAAAACCTATCCATTTACCGTATACCGCCATACTCACCCGAGTTAAATATTATCGAGATTATATGGCGTAAAATAAAATACGAATGGCTTCCTTTTTCAGCTTATGAATCCTATGCCTCTCTTCAGGAAGAATTATTTAAGGTGCTGTCTAATATTGGAAAGAATTACAAAGTAGAGTTTGCATAAAAGGTTAAATTAATTTTGCATGGGTACTTAGTGACAGCCTGTACTTGGGTCAGAAGTCCTAATCCTAAGCGCAAACTCCAGTTGATCACGGAGGTGAAATGAGGAACCCAGCCAACTGTAGTGTTTGTTTTTGACTTAAATAACTCGAGAATGCGTGGAACGCTACGATAAGAAACAACGGCATTCAATATCAGTAAAACACAAAGAACACGCGTTTGATCTGCATCCTTTATATCAATGAGTTGCGAACTATTTCCCACCTCGGCAAGAGCGGTAGATTTAGCCCTCTTTACGTTACTCTTTAAATTACAATCGAGTTTTTTTTACCTCAAGTGCCTGCTGCCTTAACTCATGATTCTCTTGCTTAAGCTCTGCTATTTTTTTCAGGTGACGCTGTTTGGTTTTTTTAAATTCTCGAATTTCATAGCGGCATTCGATGGTTGTGCGTTTCCAGTTATCACGGCTGTGTAATATTTTTGATAGTTGAACCATGGATTTGAGTCTTTCCGTTCTCTGTTTTCGGGGTTTCTTTTACCCGCTAAAAATGATTTCAAGTTGGATTAACTATAATCCATAAGATGATAATAACAAAGGAAAATATGACTAAATTATTGCAAGGTTAATCTTTCTAAATATTTATAAGTGATTGATTATTTGTTAAATGGGGGAAATTAGAGGGCTGAATCGGGACTATATGCCGCCTTTTAATCAGAATATATTTTTCAAGACATTGAATGTTATGAATATTTATAATTTGAACGCTATCTTTCGACAGCCGTGAACGAGCCTCTCAGTTCGTTTACACGATCCTGTCCATTATCGTTCCCTTTACGTCATCGATGACATCTAATCTTTAGCGCTGCCTTGATACGTTGTTTGGGTTTGAGATCAAGAATAAGTGCTTTTACACTTTCATGGCTTCTTCATCTTTACCGTGGACAGGCTTGTGGAAAACTATCTGGGGGCTGATTCCATCTCCTGAAACAGGTGGGCACATTTTGGTTGTACTGGATGACTCCATTATCACTAGAGTAGGCAAGAAAATCTTCGGCTGTGAAAAGATTTTTGACCACGCTGCCAAATCTAATCAAAGCAAATATCCATGGGCACAAAATATTGTATCGGTGGGACTGTTGAAACAAGTCAAAGGGCGCAGGGCTTGCTTATTTTTAGATTTCCGATTTTATCTGCCTTTAAAAACAATTCAAGCAAAAAAGAAGACAGCCACGATTAAAGGTGAAGTTGTTTCTTTCCAGACCAAGATGACTCAGGCGGGTCAAATGCTGATTGAGATTGCAGAACATTTTTCCATCGTTCCAATATTGGCAGTCACTGATAGCTGGTTTGGCAATAACGGCCTATGGAAGCCTGTTTATGAAGCGATTGGAAATCGATTTAATATTCTCTCTCGGCTAAGGTGCAATAATGTTCTATACGACCTTCCAGAAAAAAGAAAACCAAAGCAGCGAGGACGCAATAAAAAGTAGGGTCAACGCCTGGGATCAGCCACAGACATGGCCAAAACAGTACAAAAAGAAGCCCGATCTTACACTGTAAATCTCTATGGGAAACAGCGTGAAGTCAGAGCTTATAATCGTGTTGTTATGCTGAAAGCATTGAAACGCCCCGTTCAGGTTGCTTGGGTTTTCCGTCGCACACAATGGATTGCTTTGTTTACGACTGATTTAGATTTATCAGTCGCACAAATTATTGAGTATTACGGGGCAAGGTGGAAAATCGAGTCAGGGTTCAAAGAGCTTAAGCAGGACATAGGGAGCCAGAAAAGCCAGTGTCGTAATGCGCAGGCAGTGACCAACCACTTGAACTTATGTATGATGGCAACAACGTTAACGTGGATTTATGCGGATCGTTTAAAAACCGATCCGGAACGTCGGCACAAAGTGAAGGGGCGAACCAGCTTTGCCTTTTCAGATGTTCGACGCATCATTGCCGAAGTTGCTTTGGATCCGGATTTTGAAAGGGTTTGCCCCAAATACAGCAGCTCCCCTGTAAATTCGATGGTAACCGTTTTACTACGCATGGTCGCTTGATGAATTTCTAGGAACTTCAATTCTTAAATAACGCGCTGTGACCGAATGATTTGAAGTGAGGTTTTTCAGGGAAACCAGGCTGACAGAATACAGTGCTGGCCATGGCCAGTAAGAGATTCTGCCCCTTGAGGATTCTCAATATCTCCCTGAATGCAAATTTTTACTTTTTTTTCGGGTACAAGGTTTTAGCGGGAGTAGCTGTGATAGTGTTAAAATTATATAAATAATGCTTTCATTCACAGTCAGTTTACATTCCGGTCAAGCTGTTTTGTTTTGGCCTTAAAGTGAAGGATTAATAATTTATCTTTACTGTAGAGGATGTTTTGGATATGGAGTTTAGTATGCATGTTTTTGTTTTCTTGATACTTTCCGTTTTAATGAACCCCGTTTTAGCAATTACCAAGTGTGAACTAAAGGGTAAGGTTATCTATAAAGAAGGAGGGTGCCCTGAGCATGCAGTGACTAAATATTGGGTAAATGGCAAATATATTACTGAGCAACAACTTAAGGAATATCAACAACAAGGAAAGATAAAGTCTGAGCAGGCTTTTAAGCAAATAAATACACCGGATAAAAAGGTTTCAACGGTTGAGCTGAAAGCAACCGCTCTAGAGGCTGAGGAATCGACTCATACTCAGGCAGAAATTCTAGATGCACAGGATATTGAGAGCTCGCCTATTCATGTTAATGTGCCTAGGGCGTTTGAGTATGTTAATCCCAAGCTGGAGGCTATGGACCGAAAACTTGACGAGCATAATAAAAAATTACAGCAGATAGAATAGTCATAAAAATGGCAATCGCAGAATTTAATTTAATCGATCAATTTTTTACCCGTCCAGCCGAAGGTAAAAATATCCATTTATCTATTGGTGACGACTGTGCTTTGCTTTCTGTGCCAGAAGGTTATGAGCTTGCAATTACTGTCGATACGATGGTTGAGAATGTACATTTTTTTCCTGACGTTACGGCGGAGCAATTAGGGCATAAATTACTGGCTGTGAATCTAAGTGATCTGGCTAGTATGGGTGCTGAGCCTATTGCTATTACCTTAGCGTTAACGATGCCTAGAGTTGATTCGCTTTGGTTGCAGGGGTTTGCGCAAGCTTTATTTGCTTTAGCTGATAAATACAAACTGGATTTAATCGGTGGTGATACCACTTCAGGCCCTTTAACTTTGAGTATTCAAGCAATGGGGCTGGTGCCTGAAAATCAGGCTTTAAAGCGTTCGTCTGCAAAAGTTGGGGATCTGATTTATGTGACTGGAAGTATTGGGGATGCTGGTTTGGGCTTAAGAGTTAAACAAGGTTACTCGGGACTGGGCGATAAGCTTGCATTGCAACGTTTGCATAAGCCTAATCCGCGCATTGGTGAAGGCCTGGCAATTCGACCTTTAGCAAATGCCTGTATTGATATTTCCGATGGGCTGGCTGCGGATCTGGGGCATATTCTGCATAAAAGTTCTGTCGGTGCAAGGCTTGATTATGCACAAATTCCTCTTTCTGATGCAGTAGAGGACTACATAAAGCAAACAGGTGATTGGCAAATGCCCCTGGTAGCTGGAGATGATTATGAGCTATGTTTTACTATAGGTGCCGAAAATGTAGGTAAACTAGATATCGCTTGCAGTTGTATTGGTATTATTGAACAAGAACGAGGGCTGAGAATTACACATCAA
Organism: Methyloprofundus sp.; assembly: GCF_965251085.1. Lineage (NCBI taxonomy): Bacteria > Pseudomonadati > Pseudomonadota > Gammaproteobacteria > Methylococcales > Methylococcaceae > Methyloprofundus > Methyloprofundus sp. The sequence goes on from NZ_OZ252594.1 coordinate 1,330,535, forward strand.
GGTAAAACCTCATTTTTTAATGAAAGTGGTTTTGAACACTTTAATGATGATAGATAAATAATGTTTTTACAAACAGTAGGAAAGACCCAGTTAAGCGCTAAAGAAATACTAACAAGCCCTGTTTTATGTCTGGCATTTGGCTTTGGCTCAGGCTTAGCTAAAAAGGCACCCGGGACCTTTGGTACTTTAGCAGCAGTCCCTATTTATATTGCTTTAGTACAGACAAATATCTGGCTCTATAGCCTTGCCACTGTATTGGTTTCAGTTGCAGGAGTCTGGATTTGTGGAATCGCGGCGAATAAATTAGGTGAGCATGATTTTGGTGGAATAGTCTGGGATGAAATTGCGGGCTACTTAATTACCATGTGGTTCGTTGCTTTTAGTTGGCAAAATCTATTATTGGGGTTTGTGCTATTCAGGATATTCGATATTATTAAACCTTGGCCAATAAAATGGATAGATCAAAAAATATCGGGAGGTTTCGGTATTATGCTTGATGATGTTATTGCAGGTTTAATTGCTGGTCTTGTTTTAGTTTCAATTAACTTAATTTAAATTATTGCTTGCAAGAATAGGGATATCAAGTATAATTGAACAAATCAATCGCGGGGTGGAGCAGTTTGGTAGCTCGTCGGGCTCATAACCCGAAGGTCGTAGGTTCAAATCCTGCCCCCGCTACCATTGATCTGTATTATCATTGGCAATCAATGGGTAGTATGAATTAAATAGATTTATTCCTGGATTTATTTTCAATAGCAATCTCTTCAGAATCAAATAAAGATTTTTAACTTTATTGCGTGCGCAATATTTTAAAAATTCTTTATTTTTTTATATTAACAAATTAATTTGAGTGTGTCGCTGTTTTTGTTAATTTTAATTTTCTGAATATTTCCAAATTCGACTCATATCAGAAGGGTCGCTGGTTTTATTGTCAAATCTAATTTCAAAGTTTACCTGAGGCTACATTCAATCAATAGTGTAGATAAAGTGTAAATACATCCCAATATGAGCCGTTTGTTTGTACGAAAAATAGGCATAGATACTATAAAAAAATTTGGCTTATTTTTAGGGCCGAGTTTGTTTCTATTTACCCTATACTATGTTGAATTATCTCCTGAAGCTCCTGCTTTAACCTGTATGCTTGCCATAACCCTACTCATGGTTTCCTGGTGGATTACGGAAGCTATTCCGCTATTTGCTACGGCACTTTTACCGATGATTTTTTATCCCTTATTAGGGATTTTAAAAAGTTCTGCTACCGCGTCTATTTATTTTAATAGTACTATTTTTCTGTTTCTGGGAGGCTTTATGATTGCCCTGACCATGGAAAAATGGAATCTGCATAAACGCATTGCCCTGTTTATTATTAAATTAATTGGAGGAGGGCCGCAGAAAATTATTTTGGGGTTTATGATCGCCTCTGCATTCTTATCTATGTGGATATCCAATACCGCAACTGCAATTATGATGGTGCCGATTGGTTTGGCCATCGTCTTGCAGTTGGAAGACGATTTTAGTGTGAGTGAAACGGTTCAATTTACGACTTGTTTAATGCTAGGCATTGCTTATGGGTGCTCTATTGGTGGTGTTGCTACTCTAGTAGGGACGCCGCCTAATCTTTCTTTTGTGCAGATTTTTCATATAACTTTCCCACAGGCAGAACCTATTGCGTTTGGTCGCTGGATGTTGGTGGCTTTGCCCATTTCAGCTGTTATGCTGATATCGGTTTGGCTATTGCTGTGTAAGGTTTTGTTTCGTATTTCAACAAAATTACGCATCGATCAAAAGCTTATTAATCAGGAATATACTGCATTAGGTTCTATGAGCTATGAAGAAAAAGCAGTGTTGCTGATTTTTTCTCTAACTGCACTGTTATGGGTGTTTAGGGAAAACCTGGATCTTGGTTTTGTTACGATACCAGGCTGGTCGGCATTATTGCCATATCCAGCTTTGATTGATGATGCGACCGTCGCCATGACAATGGCCATGTTGATGTTTATAATTCCAGCTCGAAGCCAAGGGGGTAACGGAAGTACTCTAATGGGGGCTGAGGTGGTAAAAAAACTTCCCTGGGATATCGTTTTACTTTTCGGTGGCGGGTTTGCCCTGGCAAAAGGTTTTCAGGTGACGGGGCTTTCTGCCTTTATTGGCAATCAATTTAGTGGTCTTGCAGGAACACCCCCTTTGCTAATGATTATCGCAATCTGTTCGGGTATTATATTTTTAACCGAACTGACATCAAATACCGCGACGACGGAAATGATATTGCCTGTACTCGCATCGGTTGCAGTAGCGATGCAAACCAATCCATTATTATTAATGATTCCCGCGACGCTTTCAGCTTCTTGTGCTTTTATGTTTCCAGTTGCCACGCCACCTAATGCAATTATATTTGCGAGTGGTCGAGTAAAAATGTCAGATATGGTTCGGGCTGGGATTTTTATCAATATTGTCGGGATTTTTGTCATCTCCCTATTGTTTTATTTTATTGGCACGGTTGCCTTTTCAATAGATCCAGATGTTTTTCCTGAGTGGGCCCGTACTAAAGGGTGAAAATAACCTTTTTAGCAGCTTACTTATTCGCACTAGTTAGACTATTAACCGACCAGATATAATCCGTTACTAATTCCAGTTCTTCAGGCGTAAGAATTTTATTTTTACCGAAGGGAGGCATACTGGTATTTGCATTGAATTGTGTGGCATCCCAGATAATGGCTTGCAGTTGATCTTTTGATTGATATTTTTCTTGGATATTGACTAAGGCCGGACCTATATTTCCAGGATCTTCGCCATCTTCAATAATATGACAGGCAAGACAATTGCCTTTGCTGCGCTCAAAACTTAAAACTTTGCCTTGTGCCAAACGCTGTTGCATGCCTGGGTAGTTGCAGGCGCTTAGCGTTAAGCTTAAGAATACAGTTAATAATGCTTTCATTTGAATAATACCTGGTAAGCTTGCGCTGATTGATAAGGGCTTGCGGTAAAAATCCCTCCGATAACGGCTAATAGATCAGCTCCTGCATTAAGTAATTCTGCACCATTTTCTGGTAATATGCCGCCTATAGCCACGATAGGTACATGCAAACGGTTTTTAGCTTGCTGTAGGCTTAATATCTGTGCTGCCGCCGCTAATGGTTTGCTGCTGGAAGGGAAGAATCGACCAAAAGCAACATAATCAGCTGAACTCTGTTGTGCTTGAATGGCCAATTCTACACTGTCGTAACAGGAAACGCCGATGATTGCTGACTGCCCTAAAGTTTCACGTGCAAAACTGAGCAGCCCATCTTCTTTGCCAATGTGTACGCCGTCTGCACCTATCTGTTTAGCCAGGGTGATATCGTCATTGATAATCAAAGGAATATTGTTCGCATGACAGAGCTCTTTTAATGCACCTGCCAGGTAGACTGCATTGACAGGTTGTTTGTCCCTGTATTGTAAAATTTTTATACCACCCTTTATTGCGCCACTAACATCAGCAATGATTTGTGCGCTCGTCTTATGCTCAGTTTTGGTAATGGCGTACAGCCCTGATGAAGGAAAATTCATTTTACAATCGCTTTACGCATAGCTTAGTTATGATCATGCATCCAGAATAGACGATTAGGTAAAAATTGTCCTGAACTTAGTTGATAGCCTGCATTCAAGCAATTCCATGTATATTCTTGAGCTTCCATCATGCAGGTTTTTATTTCCAGTCCGTGCGCCAATAATGAGGCGATACTGGATGCTAAAGTACAACCAGAACCATGATAACTTTGTGGTAATCTATCCCAGCTATAAGTTTCTATACATTCACCTTGATGGTAAAGCTTATTACTAACGGCGTCTGTTTGTTCATGGGCTCCCGTAATCAACACGTATTTACAACCTAACTCTAATAATCGCGTGCCAGATAATTCCAGGTCATCTGTCTTGGCAATCTGACGTGCCTCGACACTATTGGGCGTTAGAATTGTTGTGCGCGGGAGTAATAACTCGATAATCGAGTCAATTAGAGCATCACTGGATAAGCTGGACCCTCCGCCGGCAGCTAATACAGGGTCTAATATAACAGGTATGGTAGAATATTCGCTTAAAATGGTGTGTATGGCTTCAACTGTTTCTACACGACCCATCAAACCAATTTTAATGGCCTTTACCGGTAAATCTTCTAGAATGGTTCTGGCCTGAGAAATAATTGCTTCGGCCGACTGTGGTAGCATCTTTTTGACATTGTGTGTGTCTTGCTCGGTTATGGTCGTGATAACGCTGGTAGCATGAGATTGATGGCTAATTATTGTTTCAATATCTGCTTGAATACCAGCACCGCCACTAGGGTCATGGCCTGAAAAACAAAGTACAACGGGTTTAGTTGTGTGAGTCATAATGAAATGAGATTGATGATAGAGAAAAGATGCCGCTATTTAACCAGAAAGTTATAACCAAGTTCGCATTAATTATATACATTATGTTGTTTTTTGGTTGTGCAGGGGTAAAAGATCCTCTCGGCCTCTATAAAATAACTCAAATCAGGGTTGATGCTGAAGCAATATTCAGGCGACAAAATGTTGTTATGAGTGAAGTAATGATTATCACGATGGATGAAGACTATAGTACTTTGTCTACAGCAGAGCAGGAAATGCAGGATGCCTGTGTTGATCTTAACGCTTATGCTATCCGCGTGCGGGACAAGGTGGGTGATGACTTAGCCGCACAGCAACGTGTATTAAACTCCCTAGACCCGTGTGAAGCGGCTACCAGTAAATTAGAAGAACTCGTCAGAACGGGGGCGTATAAATGAAGCAGCCGTGGCTATTCTTGCTGTGAATCCTAACCCAGAAAGGCGACGCTGTTGACTTAAGCCCTCTCTTGCTGGAGAGCAGGGTGAGGAGAATTAAATCATGCATTGATAATCCCCTCATCCCAACCTTCTCCCTCTGGAGAAGGAGATTATTCTTAGGTCAACAGCATTGACCCAGCAGATAGGGGCGAGGGTTCACTTTTTCCTTAGCTGCAGTTTTGTCGTTACAAGGTATTATATAAATCCAGATATTTCTGGGCACTTTGACGCCAGGAAAAATCTTTACGCATGGCATTTTTTTGCAACTGCTGCCAGCTTCGCTTATTTGCATAAAGTAATATTGCACGTTTAATCGTTTCCAGCATAGCACCGACAGTAGGCTCTTGAAAAACAAATCCTGATGCTGTTTTATCTGCTAGGGTATCTGGCATAGCATCAACAACCGTATCTGCTAAACCACCTGTTTTTCTAACGATTGGTAGCGTACCATAACGCTGGCTGTACAATTGATTAAGTCCACAAGGTTCGAAACGAGATGGCATCAAGAACATATCAGCTCCGGCTTCAATTAAATGTGCCAGATCTTCGTTATAGCCGATAGATACGGAGATTTTATCAGGGTATAAGTAACTTAAATTTTTAAGCCGGTGTTCAAAACCTTTTTCTCCAGAACCTAGGAGTACAAACTGAATCGGGTAGTTAATCAACTCATCTAAACTGTCAATAACTAGGTCAATCCCTTTTTGGTCTACCAGTCGTCCAATAAGGCCAATTAGTGGAATAGTGGGGTCTACGGGTAGATTATAGTGCTTTTGCAAGGCGGTTTTGTTGACCGCTTTTTTTGCTAGGGTAGCAATATTATAATTCTGCGCAATACGGGGGTCTGTTTCCGGGTTCCATACGTTGGTATCTATCCCATTGATAATGCCATTGAGTTCATGATGGCGGTGGTGTAATAGCCCCTCTAAACCGTAGCCGTAGTCAGCCGTCTGAATTTCTAAAGCATAATTTGGACTAACCGTTGTAATATGATCTGCACAGGCTATACCTCCCTTGATAAAGGATAGCAAATCATGGAACTCTAATGCACCAGGGTTCCACAATTGGCCAGGTAAATTCAGCTCTAAATATTCTGCCTTGGAAAACATGCCTTGATAAGCCATATTGTGTATCGTAAACACTGTTGAAGGGCGGTGTGGTTCCAAGGTCAACAGTGCAGGAACCAGGCCACTTTGCCAGTCATTACAATGCACAATATCCGCTTTCCAGTCTAGATGTGCACGGTTTTGAGACACCTCGACTGCAACACGGCAAAACAATGAGAACCGTGCAGCACTATTAGTCCAGGCATTACCAAATTCATCGGAATAAGGGTTTCCCGGTACATCAAAAAACTCGGGGCAATCAACTAACCAGACGATAACATCCGTACCCGGTAAACGCGTTTCTAGAATATTAACATCATGATTATTAAGGCGCAGATAACAACGGTACTCTACCTCTTCTTCAAGTTTAAGTGCTTGATATTTAGGTATGATTATGCGTACGTCTTGATCTAGATCAGCCAGGGCAATAGGCAGGCTGCCAGCGACATCAGCAAGGCCCCCTGTTTTAATGAGGGGGTGTACTTCACTACTAACAAAAAGTATGTTCTTCATGTTATCGTTTTAATACTATGCCAGCTAAGGGAGGTATCGTGATATTTATTGATTGATCCTGATTCATCCACGGAGTTTCTTCACTAAATACCTGACCATTACCGATATTAGTGCCTGCATAAAATTCTGAATCAGAATTAAAAATTTCTATATAAGAACCTGGATCAGGCACCCCGATACGATAATTTTCACGTGGAACAGGAGTGAAATTCAAGATAACAATTAAGGTTTCATTATCAGTTTTACGAGCGTAGCTGATAATGGATTGCTCCATATCATGACAGTCAATCCACTCAAAACCCTGATTATCGAAATCATGTTGAAAAAGAGCAGGGTGCTTAACATACATTTTATTCAAATCTTTAACCAAGGTAAGCATGCCTTTGTGGAATGAATGATCCAGTACATACCAGTCCAGCGCCTGATTAAAATTCCACTCAGTACCCTGGGCAAATTCACAGCCCATAAAGAGTAATTTCTTACCCGGGTAGGTAAACATAAAGGTATAGAGCAAGCGTAAATTAGCAAATTTTTGCCATTCATCCCCTGGCATTTTAGTCAACATGGAGCCTTTGCCATGTACTACTTCATCATGTGAGAAAGGAAGTACAAAGTTTTCGGTAAAGGCATATAGCATACCGAAAGTGAGCTGGTCATGATGATGACGGCGATGTACGGGGTCTTGTTGCATATACGATAGCATATCGTGCATCCAGCCCATATTCCATTTCATGGAAAAGCCTAAACCACCCGTCCAGGTTGGGCGAGTCACTTGCGGCCATGAAGTGGATTCTTCAGCAATAACAACGGTGCCTGGATGTTGTTCATGAGTGACTGTATTCAGTTCACGTAAAAAGTCGATCGCTTCCAGGTTTTCATTGCCACCATACATATTAGGCAGCCAGTCATTCTCTTCCCGCGAATAATCCAGATACAGCATAGAGGCAACAGCATCCACACGTAAGCCATCTATATGAAACTCTTCTATCCAGAAATACGCACTGGATAAGAGAAAGTTTTTCACTTCGTTACGGCTGTAATTATAGATTAGGGTTCCCCAGTCACGGTGTTCACCCTTGCGTGGATCCTCATGTTCATACAACGAACTGCCGTCAAAGCGGGCGAGTGCAAAATCATCTTTGGGGAAATGCGCCGGTACCCAGTCTAGAATGACACCAATATTATGCTTGTGACAATGATCTATAAAGTAGCGAAATTCATCAGCATCACCATGACGGCTAGTAGGTGCAAAATAGCCTGTTGTTTGATAACCCCAGGATGCATCCAGAGGGTGTTCGGTTATGGGTAATAATTCTATATGCGTGAAGCCAAGGTATTCTACATATTCAACTAATTGATGTGCCAGGTCGCGATAGCTTAGAAAGTTACCTTGTTCATCTCGCTTCCAGGACCCTAGGTGTACTTCATAGATCGACATGGCTTCACTCAGCCAGTCGTGTTTTAGGCGTTTATCGATCCACTGTTTGTCTTTCCATTCATAGCTTGATTCATCGACAACACGTGAAGCAGTTTGTGGGCGAAATTCAAACTGTTGACCATAAGGATCTGTTTTAACGCTGATTTGCTGGCTATCACGGTTAAGAATTTCATACTTATATAGACAGCCTTCGCTTAAGCCGGGGATAAATATTTCCCAGATACCGCTACCACCTAATATGCGCATTGGCTGACAACGACCATCCCAGTTATTAAATTCTGTCACTAAACTGACGCGATCTGCGTTAGGTGCCCAGACGCTAAATAAAACCCCGTCTACTCCTTCAACGTTGAGTAAATGTGCACCTAATTTTTTATAAATATGCCAGTGCCGTCCTTCGCCAAATAAATGCTGATCAAATTCAGGTAACTGGGAGCCAAAAGCGTAGGGATCATATTGTTCAAAATAATGCCCTGATTTATCAGTGATTTCAAACTGATAATAGCGCTCCAGCGTTTTTGGCACATCGCTGGTTTGGAAAAAATCTGTACCGGGAATGCGCTGCATGGCAACTTTGTGGCCGGCGATACTAACCGTGTCGGCATTGGGCAAATAAGCCGTGATGGTAGTAACAGAATCCTTGGTATGGCGTCCTAATACCGAAAAGGGGTCGTGGTGTTTGGCTTCACTTATTTTTATTAAATCAGCATCAAGCTGATTTTTTTTTGTGGGCTTATTCATTTTGCAGTGCCTCAGGTGTTAGAATACAATTTGCTAGAATAGTAACAAATAAAAGACTATAAAGTAAAAGCCTATTTAAATTAAAGAGGATGAGTATGTCAAATTCAGAAGAACGCCACCATGATCGTTTTGTTAGCCATTTAACTCGGAACACCATTGCTTTAATTCTGGCGGGTGGTCGAGGGTCACGCTTAAAAAACATGACCGATTGGCGTGCGAAGCCTGCGGTTCCCTTTGGTGGCAAGTTTCGTATTATTGATTTTCCTCTGTCAAACTGTATTAACTCGGGCATACGCAAAATAGGAGTTTTAACCCAGTATAAGGCGGATTCTCTGATTCGGCACCTACAGCAGGGCTGGGGGTTTATGCGCGGTGAATTTGATGAGTATGTTGATATTATGCCTGCGCAGCAAAGACATGGTAATGACTCATGGTACAAGGGCACAGCCGATGCGATATACCAGAATGTAGATATTTTACGCAGTCGAAGCCCTGATCATATACTTGTTCTTGCGGGAGATCATATCTACAAAATGGACTATGGCGCTATGTTGGCCGATCATGTAGAGCAAAATGCCGATTTAACCATAGGCTGTCTGGAGGTCTCTTTAGAGGAGGCGAAAGAATTTGGTGTGATGCATGTTGATGAAAACAGACGCGTGAAAGCGTTTGTGGAAAAGCCAGAAAATCCACCCACTATGCCAGGCAAAGATGATCGTGCTTTGGCATCGATGGGTATTTATATTTTTAATGCCGACTTTCTTTTTGAGCAATTATCAAAAGATGGGGATACAGAAGGGTCTACTCATGATTTCGGTCATGATATTATTCCTTCGGTTATCGCTAGTCATAACGTCAATGCTTATCCATTTCTGGATTTACAAAGCGGCGTACAAAGTTACTGGCGCGACGTGGGTACTATTGATGCTTACTGGTCGGCTAATATGGAATTAATTGGCGTAGAACCTGACTTGAATCTTTATGATAACACCTGGCCCATCTGGACTCACCAGGCACAAACGCCACCGGCTAAATTTGTCTTTGATGATGATGATAGAAGAGGTGAAGCAATTGACTCGATGGTTTCAGGTGGTTGTGTTATATCCGGGTCTACCATCAGGCACTCACTCATATTTTCAAATGTACGCGTAAATTCCTATAGCACGGTGACTGACTCCTTACTTTTACCTGAAGTAAACATAGCCAGACATTGCCGGATTAATAAAGCTATTATCGAAAAAGGCTGTCAAATTCCGGAAGGAACAGTGATAGGCGAAAACCGCGAAGAAGATGAAAAGCGTTTTCAAGTCAGTACAGGTGGTGTAGTTTTAGTAACGCCGGATATGTTGGGACAAAAAAGACACTATGTCAGGTAATAAAAAGATTAAACTGGTTTTATGCTGGCATATGCATCAACCAGAATACAGAGATCGGCAAACAGGCGAGTTTCAATTACCGTGGACCTATTTACATGTCATAAAAGACTATGTAGATATGGTCGCCCATCTTGAAGCGCAGCCTGACGCTAAAGCTGTGGTTAATTTTGCGCCTATTTTGCTTGAGCAGATAGAAGATTATGCAAAACAGGTCAATTGCTATCTGCACGATCATGTAGAGATGAAAGATCCTATATTGGCAGCCTTGGCTATGCCGACAATTCCAGAAGACGTGGAAGAAAGGTTTGAGCTGATTAATCACTGCATGCGTGCCAATAGAGAGCGACAAATTGACCGCTATCCTGCCTATAGTAATTTAGCAAAAATGGTTGATTGGTTGCATGCGCACGGCGATACAGCTAAATATATCAATGCGCAATTTATTGTGGATTTGCTAGTCTGGTATCATCTTGCCTGGATGGGCGAAACCGTTAAATTATCCGATGAAAGAGTACAACGCTTAATCAGCAAGGCGGGTAACTTTACCTTGCATGACCGCGTTGAGATTATTGAAATTATTGGTGAATTATTATCTGGCGTTATTTATCGTTATAACGCACTGGCAAGAAAAGGGCGCATAGAGCTTTCCGTAACGCCTTATGCGCACCCGATTGTTCCTTTGATGCTGGATATACAATCCGCAAAAGAGGCCATGCCTGATGCGCCACTACCTGAGTTAGATGCCTACCCTGGTGGCGAAGAAAGGGTTAAGTGGCATATTCAACAAGGTAACGCAACATTTAAGCGTTTTTTTGGATCACTTCCTAAAGGTTGCTGGCCTTCCGAAGGTGCGGTCAGTGATGCAACGTTGAAAATACTAGGCGAGGCAGGTTATGAATGGGCTGCAACGGGTGGCCAGGTATTACATAATAGCCTGCATATTGCCGGAGCTGATACAGAACAAAGTATACATCACCCTTTTCAGCTGAAAGATACTGAAATTCCGTGTTTTTTCCGTGATGATGGACTGTCTGACTTAATTGGCTTTAAATATTCCAAGTGGCATGCTGATGATGCTGTGGGGGATATGATTCACCACCTGGAAAATATAGCCGAGCATGGGCCAGAAGGTCGCGTTGTATCCATCATAATGGATGGCGAGAATGCCTGGGAGTATTTTCCAGAAAATGGATACCATTTTTTAAGCACTTTGTATAAGCGTTTGGCCGAGCATCCCGATATAGAACTCACAACATTTTCAGAATGTTTAGCAGAAAAAGTGACAGTCAAGCCGTTAGAAAAAATGATGGCGGGTAGTTGGGTATATGGAACATTTTCTACCTGGATTGGCGATATCGATAAGAATCGTGGTTGGGATATGTTAGGGGATGTGAAAAAGTGCTTTGATAAAGTGGTAGCAACGAATAGACTATCCAAAGAACAGCTAGTAGAAGCTGAATTTCAGCTAGCAGTCTGTGAAGGTTCAGACTGGTTCTGGTGGTTTGGTGATTATAACCCTGATCAGGCAGTTAGTAGTTTTGAAAAACAATTTCGCCTGAATTTAAGTAATTTGTATCACTTGCTAGGCGAACATGCTCCAGCATATTTATCCTTGTCCTTCACACAAGGTTCTGGCGACCCAGCTATGGGCGGCACAATGCGTAAAGGTTCAGACTAAAGAATGGCACAGCAGGAAGATAATTTATTAGCACAACGACGCGCCGGTGTATTATTACACATTACTTCATTACCGAATGAACATGGCGCTGGGAATCTGGGCCGGGAAGCCTATAATTTTGTCGATTTTCTGCACAATACTGGCATTAAAGTATGGCAAACTTTACCCCTGGGAGTACCCCATGGAGACGGATCTCCTTATCAATGCCTGTCTGCTCACGCGGGAAACCCTGGGCTTATTTGCCTGGAAGAACTAAAGCAGAATGGCTGGTTACAGGAAGCAGAGCAATGCGATTCTTGTCAGGCGGGTGGGGATTATAATCAACACTGTCTTGTTGCCAAAGCATATACAGGATTTGAAAACCTTGCCAGTGCCGAAGAAAAACAGGCATACGTGGATTTTTGTAGCGATAAAGCTAGCTGGTTAGATGATTATGTCTTATACGTCGCCCTGCATAATGAGTTTTCTCAACAGTGCTGGAACCAATGGCCAACGCCCTTAAAAGAACGCAAACCTGCTGCTCTAAAGGCAGCGCGTAAAAGACTGGCATCGGTTATTGAAATAATCAGGTTTGAGCAATTCCTGTTTTATAGACAATGGATGGCGCTAAAAGAATACGCTAATAACAAAAATGTTTTATTGTTTGGTGATATTCCTATTTTTGTCTCTTATGACAGCGCTGATGTCTGGGCCAATCGTGCTGTTTTTAAACTGGATAAATCAGGGGAAATGTCTGTTGTTGCTGGCGTGCCTCCAGATTATTTCTCAGAAACCGGACAACGCTGGGGGAATCCTCATTATGACTGGACATACTTAAAAAGAACTAAATTTTCCTGGTGGAAGCAACGTTTGCGTAGCCAGCTAGAAATGTTTGATATCTTGCGTATTGATCATTTTAGAGGCTTTGAAGCGGCATGGGAAATTCCTGCTAGTGAAGACACTGCAATTAACGGTAAATGGGTTGAAGCACCTGGAAAAGAATTATTATCTTCATTGCAAAAAGAATTTGGAAATATCCCGTTAGTTGCTGAAGATTTAGGAATTATTACCCCTGAAGTTGATGAACTGAGAACAAGCTTTAATCTTCCTGGGATGAAGATTTTGCAGTTTGCTTTTGGCGATACGGATAATAACCCCTACTTACCGCATAATTATGACCAAAATTGTGTTGTTTATACCGGAACACATGATAATGATACGACCGTAGGCTGGTTTAATTCAATCAATGATCATGATAGACATCGTGTCTACCAATATCTTGGCAACCCTCAGGCTTCAATGCCTTATTTATTCATAGGGACCGCTTTTTCCTCAGTAGCCAATCTGGCGATTGTACCAATGCAGGACATATTAGAATTAGGTGGCGAACATCGGATGAATACTCCGGGAACTGTCAATGGAAATTGGAAATGGCAATTTTCATGGCATCAATTGTCGGAAACACAAGTGGCTAGAATATCAAATCTGGTTAAAATGTTTTCCCGTTAGAGTTAGATTACAGATGGTAGATCGGACTTCAGTCCGCTACAAAAATGGGCGATGTAAAACCCGTTTTTACCATGCAGGACATGCAGGATAAAGAATGCAGGCAATAAGGTATATTCTTCAAGTCCTTCATGCTCTTCATGGTAAATATAAATCTGCACCGACCAAAGTGGACTGAAGTCCGTACAACAATGATTAATAAATGAATTACTCAACGATTGAAGCCTTTGTTGGCAACACCCCCCTAGTTAAATTGCAACGATTGATCACATCTGACACGAATACTGTCTTAGTGAAACTGGAAGGAAATAACCCTGCTGGTTCAGTAAAGGATCGTCCTGCGATTAGTATGATCCAACATGCTGAAGCGCGAGGGGAGATAAAACCGGGCGATCATTTAATTGAAGCCACGAGTGGCAATACCGGGATTGCCTTAGCAATGGCTGCAGCAATTAAAGGCTATCATTTAACCTTGATCATGCCGGATAATATGAGTATCGAGCGACTAGCTTCAATGAAAGCCTATGGTGCTGAAATTATTTCTACGCCTGCAGCAGGGAGTATGGAGGCGGCGATAGATTTAGCCAGAAAAATGGAAGCTGAAGGTAAAGGGCGAATATTAGATCAATTTGCTAACCCTGATAATCCACTTGCGCATTATGAAGGAACAGGTCCGGAAATATGGCGGGATACACAAGGAGAAATAACCCATTTTGTCAGTGCAATGGGTACGACGGGCACTATCATGGGGACTTCCAAGTATTTGAAAGAGCAGAATTCTGATATTCAAATTGTCGGTGTGCAGCCTGAAGATGGTGCCAAAATCCCTGGTATCCGTCGCTGGCCGCAAGAATATCTGCCTAAAATTTATCAGCCGTCACGGGTGGATAGGGTGATGAATATGGATCAGCATACAGCAGAACAAACCATGCGTGATTTAGCCCGTAAAGAAGGGATTTTTGCAGGGGTCTCCTCGGGTGGAGCTGTCGCTGCAGCATTAAGACTGGCACAAGAAGTAGAAAATGCAACCATCGTTAGCATTATCTGTGATCGGGGAGATAGATATTTATCTACCGGTGTTTATCCTGGTTAACTAAATGATTGAAAATGACCGGATCATAAGTGCCAATGGCCAAATAGACGAAGAACGTCAAGATCGTGCTATCAGGCCGAAAACACTTAAAGACTATATAGGTCAGGAAGCCCTATGTGATCAAATGGAATTGTTTATTCAGGCGTCAGTAGCACGCAAAGAAGCACTGGATCATGTGTTAATTTTTGGCCCGCCAGGTCTGGGGAAGACTACACTGGCACATATCATAGCCAATGAAATGAATGTAAATTTACGCCAAACATCCGGTCCGGTGCTGGATAAGGCGGGTGACCTTGCTGCTTTATTAACTAATCTTGAAGCACATGATGTACTGTTTATAGATGAAATACATCGTCTAAGCCCGGTAGTCGAAGAAATCCTCTATCCGGCAATGGAAGATTATCAAATCGATATTATGATCGGAGAAGGGCCAGCAGCAAGATCCATCAAACTTGACTTGCCTCCCTTTACCTTAGTGGGTGCCACAACTAGAGCCGGCTTATTGACGTCTCCCTTACGCGATAGATTCGGTATTATTCAAAGACTTGAGTTTTACAGTGTAGATGAATTGACTTATATCGTAACGCGTTCTGCAAAAGTCCTGGGGATACAAATTGACCAGAGTGGCGCACACGAAATTGCAAAACGCTCGCGCGGAACCCCCCGAATAGCCAATCGTTTATTAAGACGAGTGCGAGATTATGCAGAAGTAAAGGGCGATGGCACCATCCATCAAGGTACTTCGCAACAGGCTTTAAGCATGTTAAAAGTCGATCATTGTGGTTTTGACCAGCTGGATAGACGCTTATTGAAAATCATCATTGATAATTTTGACGGCGGACCAGTAGGGCTGGATACCCTGGCGGCTGCAATCAGTGAAGAACGTGGAACGATTGAAGATGTGTTAGAGCCGTATATGATTCAACAGGGCTTTATTATGCGTACGCCAAGAGGCCGTGTAGTTACAGGGAAAACCTATCAGCACTTTGGCCTAAAAGCGCCACAGCCTGTTGCTCTGGAAAATCAGGATTTACTGGCAGACTAACCAGCGTATTTGATTCAACCTGGAATAATCAGTTGTGGGCGGAGTTATAGTGCAAAATATTGAATTAATATAACACTTGCAAAAAACTTTAGATTCACCCGTAGGTTAATCGGACATTTTTTGGAAGTGCTGTGAAATCAAGAGCGTGTACTAGTAACCGTGAGCAACTGATTTTTCTAGGTTCAACAACAAGCGCGGTGGCTGAGTATCACAAGTGTTCAAGACCAATATGGCTGTGTCATGCACTATATCGGTATTTTTTCGGATATTACTCTATGTAAACGGGATGAAGAACCGGCTGTTTAACTGAGATTGTGACAATAGTTTAGCCTAACTCAAAAGTTGTTATGGCAAAAATTTTCTCATCTGCCAACTTAGGCTGACCTTTTAAATACATACGGCCAGTGCTGAAAACTTGCTGCATTTTGTGTCTCTCAACTAGACGCATGGCTGCCGGGTTTATATCGGTGATATCCAGAAATATGCTATCACCGACGATATCTTGCTCTAGCGCAATTAACAAACTATTTGCAACGTTAAAATCATCCGCAAATAGTGGCCCGATTTTATGCCCTTCAATGCATTTTCGGCGCACAGCATAGCCCATTAACTGACCTTGTTTGACGTAGGCAATAGCTCGCGAGTCTGGTTGTTTAATCCATGCCTTTAGAAATACATCACGCGGTGCGGGAAAACACAGGCGATCGTATACTGCCAGGTCTTTAAAATTTAGCTCAGATAATGCAACTATTGCACTGTTATCTGACTTAGCCTGATGAGCAATACCTTGATAGCGCATATTTTGATAAGCTAGATGATAGCCGATACGCTCGTAAATGCTAATATTTTCGACTACCCCATCTATCCCGGCATTGCGCGAGTCAACATAATGTAATCGTTCCTGAGTTAATTGTAGTCCATAGCCCTGACCGCGAAAATCAGGGTGAACGATATACAGACCACAAAAAGCAAAGTAGGGGTCATAGCACACAGCGCTACCGACGGCAATTATCTGGTCATTCAGTTCACCCACAAAAAAACCATTTGGATCGGATTGATAAAATATTTCTGCATCGTGCAATCCCGGATTCCAGCCTTCTTGCTGTGCCCAGTCTATGGCAACTTGCACTTCATCCGCGTGCATGCGACGTATATGATATATATTCTTCATTTATCAATCTCCTGTTTGATAAGGGTGATGTTGATACCAGTGCTGGGCAATTTGTTGCCGGGTACATATCCAGATATCAGCATAATCAGCGAGAAAATCCAGAAAGCGGTGGATTATTTCCGCTCTTCCAGGATGTCCACTAATTCTAGCATGTAAAGCAATAGTCATCATTTTAGGGCTTTTTTCGCCTTCACGATATAAGCAGAGCACGGTATTGATTAAGTAATTCAAAAAATCATCGCCGGACATCCAGCCGGGTGTTAAGTAATATTTTGCATCATTGACATCAATACTATAGGGAATAATTAAATGCTCTTGAGCATTGACGATTTGCCAAAAGGGCAGGTCATCAGCATAACTTTCAGAATCATAACGCAGACCTGCAGCCTGTAATAAATTGCGGGTTTGTAAGCTTTTACGTCCGGTATACCAGCCCCAGGGCATTTTCCCGCTGTAGTGCTTTATAATGTCCAGGGTTTTAATAATATGCTCGCGTTCCAGCGCCGGATCCACCTTGCTATAGTCAATCCAGCGATATCCGTGTCCGCCAATTTCATGGCCTTGCTCTACAAGATGCCTGGCAAGCTGAGGATTTTTTTCTAAAGCCATGCCACAGGCCCAGGTAGTAATGTTAATTTTCCGTTGCTCAAATAAGTCTAGCAAGCGCCAGATGCCGCAACGCGAACCGTATTCAAAAATAGATTCAGAAAATAAGTCACGTTGCCTTGGCATTGCTTCACGCATGGCGATTTCGGTTAAATAGTTTTCCGAGCTACTATCGCCAGTTAATATATTGCGCTCTGCTCCTTCTTCAATATTAATAACAAAGTTAATGGCTAAACGTGCATTATTGGGCCATTCAGGATGCGGCGGTGTTTTTCCATAGCCTATTAGATCACGTTTGTTATCAGACATTATGCGAACCGCTAAGTAGGGTGGATTGTACGTACCAATACGGAATGTGTTGGATATTACGCATATAAATAATAACAAGCTGCCGTCGCTGCGATAATGCCTACCAGATCAGCTGTTAAACCCGCAGCTAAAGCATGGCGCACATTGCGTATCTGTACCGCTCCAAAATAAACTGCAAGCACATAAAAGGTGGTTTCAGTCGAACCCTGTAAAGTACTGACCAGATAGCCGACATAGCTATCGGGTCCTATCGCTGGGTCTTGCAAAGTTGCAGCGACAACCCCATAAGCACCTGAACCTGATAATGGGCGCAATAAAGCCATAGGTAAAGCTTCTGCTGGAAAACCCACAAGTGATGTTGCGCTGCCCACAGCCGTAATCATTATTTGCATGGCGCCACTTTCTCTGAACATGGCGATGGCGACTAGAATAGCGATTAAATAGGGAATGATTTTAATGGCAACATTAAAACCATCTTTTGCACCTTCGACAAAAACTTCATAAATCCGTACGCCCTGATAAGCACCAAAGCTTAGTAAAGAGACGACAAACACGGGAATAATCCACGGCCCGATACTGCGTCCATAGATAATAGCCAGCGGTACAAAGCCAACAATACACAGTAAAGACAGATATGAAGCCCACGCGGGATAAGCCACTGATGCAGCTTCGGGTAATGCCTCTGCTACTTCATGGTGGGTGCCATCCTGATCTTGTGGGTTTATATCGCTTGCGTTCTGCGCATCAATTTTAAAAAAACGTTGATAAAATTTTGCGGCTAATATTGCTGCCGTAGTAGAGCATAAGGTAGCAAACAGGGTGGTGGGGATAATGCCGGCAGGATCAGCAGAGCCTGCAGAAGCACGTAATGCAATAATACCGGTAGGTAATAAGGTGACGCTAGACGTATTAATGGCGAGAAATAAAACCATAGCATTACTGGCAGTCCCTTTTACCGGGTTGAGTTTATCCAGTTCCTGCATGGCGCGTATACCAAACGGTGTAGCTGCATTGCCTAGGCCCAGCGCATTAGCAGACATATTCATAATCATCGCGCCCATGGCGGGGTGATCTTCTGGCACTTCCGGAAATAAACGGACCATCAAAGGGCGTAATAAACGCGCAATTATTTGTAGCAAACCCCCAGCTTCGGCAACTTTCATCAAACCGAGGAAAAAAGCCATTACCCCGACTAAACCTATTGCCAGTTCTACCGAACTTTTACTGGCTTCGATTAAGGCGGTGGTTAAGGCTTGCATTGGTGCGATATCATCGCTTACTGAAGGTATCCAGGTTAATTGATGATAGGCGCTAGTAAAAAAAGCTATCAGAATAATGGCTAGAAAAATAACATTCATAGCTTAAGCATACTCAAGCTTGCACAAATAATCAAAAAAACATTATTCATATTAAGGTATATTCCATTGTAAAAAGTATCACTGCTGTTTAGAGTCGCCAAGTGACATAATTAATATGACTAGAAAAATGATTAACAATACCGGCCAGAAATAAGGCGCTAAGAAAAATACGCCCAGCATGATAAAGCTTAGAGCACCGATAAACATAAACATACCCACGCCTATAAAAGCGAGAACCATCAGTATGACGCCAAATATCATCGCAATGAGTATAGTTGGCAGAGCTGCAAAATGGATTAGGGGATCGGCGACCGGCTCACCATTAATCACCAGACCAAACTGCCCAACGCCTGGATGAAAAACATACAAAAGTACCGCGATAAGTGCACTCATGATTAAGATTTTGGAGAATAAACTGGATTTTCCTGCCTGGGACATAAGGTATGCGCTCCTGTGAAATGGTATGTTAGTGCTGTAGCAGTAGGCACATAACTAGCTACGTAACTATTGCTACAGTGCTAATGACGGATAAAAAGACCAGCAAAGTTGGATGATGTGTGTTTCCAGGTGCCTAAGGCATGTGCACGAAATAATTTGCACAGAAGGAAGTAAAGTCTTTAGCATCGTATTATATCAGCAGGGCAAAAAGTCTCCACTTCCCAATTGTTGATAGATTTACCCTCTGCATAATCCTGTCGGTTTTTATATTGTTTGTATAGCCAGTGTAGCTCGCATGTTGTTACGCAATGCGGGAATTATCTGCCACGAATATCTAGTATTCCGCTGGCTGCATAACGGGCTACATAAAATTACTTGATTACCCATAACTCTCAGCTAGACACCGTCATTCCAGCTACCATTTTAAAACGGGACGCTGGGTTAGCTTATCTAGCGAAGCGCAGATAACGTAACCCAGCACTTTACGTATACGGGGCTTTGCTGGGTTACGTTTTTTTACTTCGTTAAAAAAATCTAACCCAGCCTACGGTATCCCGCCTTAAGTGCGTAGCCCTGATTCCTGCATGCTTTTAGCAGGGATCTCGTAGGTTAAGCATAGATTCCCGATAAAGCTTGTGCCCACGCTTGACTGGGTAGACTTCGGGAATGACGAGTTTTTTAATATACTGTTTTTAATGTTTTATTCTCTTATGGCTGAGAGTTGTACGTAATCAGGTAAAATTATAATAATTAGCTGAAAGTTAGATGTTGTTTACCAGGCAGCGGACAAAGCTCAGTGTTTATGCGTAGCATCGGGATGCAGGGTACAGGTATGATCAGTGGTTCCTTGCTCCATTTGTAAGGTACTGTGCTGAATTGCATAGCGCGTTTTTAGAGTGCATATAATCTCATCCATAAAAATATCACCCGGATAGCCTTCCGGAATTACCAGATGAGCACTTAAAGCGCCTTCACTAGTGCTTATGCCCCAGATATGCAAATCATGAACACCTACAACCCCAGGGCATTGGCGTAGGTAGTTTTCCACTTCAATAACATCTATTCCATTGGGCACAGCACCTAAGGCGAGACGTAGAGAATCACGTAACAAGCCCCAGGTGCTAAGCATAATAATAAGCACAATCATTAAACTAAGGGAGATGGAAAGAAATAATCATCCAAACGAAGTAAGCTTGTGTCTCAATAATTTATAATAATGAATTCTGAATTTATTCTCACACTAGGCAGATAAGCTTGTTGATATTAACAGATAGCATTATAGGTTGGATTATAAATACAGCCCATCGTTTAAAAGGCTCGGTACGTCGTATATTCATGGCTGAAACGGTGGAGCTACTAGGCTCAGGTGGTGCAAGTATTGCTGAAGAAAAACTAGGATGGAATAGAGGCACTATCCGAAAAGGACAATATGAACTTGAAACTCAGCCCATAGAAGATAATTTTTCAGCGAGAGGGCGTAATAAAAGTGAAGAGCATTTTCCTCATCTACTTGATGACATAAAAAAAATTGCTGAACCGGAGTGTCAAACGGATCCCTCTTTTAATTCCTGTCGATTATATACCCGGCTAACGGCTAAAGAAGTTAGAAAACGTTTACTGGAGATTGATTATTACGATGAAAAAACATTACCTTGCTCAAAAACTATCAATACAAAATTAAATGACCTGAGTTACCATCCAAAAAAGGTACAAAAAACAAAGCCTCATAAGAAAATCAAGGAAACGGATGCAATTTTTGAACAAGTTCATTCAGTCAATGGAATGGCAGATATCAACCCAAAAGAGATTCGTATATCAATTGATGCCAAAGCAAGAATGAATATAGGAAATTTTTCACGGGGAGGACGAAATCGGGTTTTAACAAAAGCAGAGGATCATGATTTAGATGTTAAGGAAAAGTTAACTCCTTTTGGTTTTTATCTGCCTGAACATGATGATTTTTTCCTTTTCTTTACAGCAGGCTATGCCAGCAGTGATTTCATCGTTGACCGATTGGAAGAAATTTGGCCAGAAATTCAAGAAAAATATGGAGTAGATATTCTGACAATTAACGCTGACAATGGTATGGAGAACAGTAGCTCCAGAACTCAGTTTATAAAAAGGCTTGTGGAGTTTGCTGAAAAAAGCAACATAAAGATAAAACTGGCCTACTACCCTCCTTATCATAGTAAGTTTATTCAATTAGTGAAAACGGCTTACCAAAAAGGTGTGCGATTGACAAAAAAAGAATTTAACGCACTTTCCAATAGGATAGATCGAGACATATTTTTGCCAAAATACCATGTGATTATCAGGCCGCATGCCTGAGAAGGGATTAGGGGGTTATTTATTGCGAGTTGCCTAAGCTTGTGTCTCAATAATTTATAATAATGAATTCTGAATTTATTCTCACACTAGGCAGATAAGCTTGTTGATATTAACAGATAGCATTATAGGTTGGATTATAAATACAGCCCATCGTTTAAAAGGCTCGGTACGTCGTATATTCATGGCTGAAACGGTGGAGCTACTAGGCTCAGGTGGTGCAAGTATTGCTGAAGAAAAACTAGGATGGAATAGAGGCACTATCCGAAAAGGACAATATGAACTTGAAACTCAGCCCATAGAAGATAATTTTTCAGCGAGAGGGCGTAATAAAAGTGAAGAGCATTTTCCTCATCTACTTGATGACATAAAAAAAATTGCTGAACCGGAGTGTCAAACGGATCCCTCTTTTAATTCCTGTCGATTATATACCCGGCTAACGGCTAAAGAAGTTAGAAAACGTTTACTGGAGATTGATTATTACGATGAAAAAACATTACCTTGCTCAAAAACTATCAATACAAAATTAAATGACCTGAGTTACCATCCAAAAAAGGTACAAAAAACAAAGCCTCATAAGAAAATCAAGGAAACGGATGCAATTTTTGAACAAGTTCATTCAGTCAATGGAATGGCAGATATCAACCCAAAAGAGATTCGTATATCAATTGATGCCAAAGCAAGAATGAATATAGGAAATTTTTCACGGGGAGGACGAAATCGGGTTTTAACAAAAGCAGAGGATCATGATTTAGATGTTAAGGAAAAGTTAACTCCTTTTGGTTTTTATCTGCCTGAACATGATGATTTTTTCCTTTTCTTTACAGCAGGCTATGCCAGCAGTGATTTCATCGTTGACCGATTGGAAGAAATTTGGCCAGAAATTCAAGAAAAATATGGAGTAGATATTCTGACAATTAACGCTGACAATGGTATGGAGAACAGTAGCTCCAGAACTCAGTTTATAAAAAGGCTTGTGGAGTTTGCTGAAAAAAGCAACATAAAGATAAAACTGGCCTACTACCCTCCTTATCATAGTAAATATAACCCAATTGAACGAGTATGGGGAGCCTATGAAAATCATATTAGTGGCGACATAATGGATACAGTTGAAACAACTTTAAAATTTGCCAAAAGTATGACCTACAATGGCAAAGCACCTATTGTTAAATTAACAGAAAAAATATATGAAACAGGAGTAAAGGTAGGTAAAAAAGCAATGAAGACGTATTATCAGTTTGTTGACCGAATGCCATCGTTGGAGAAATGGTTTTTGACCATTTCTCCTGGTTGTTCTGGATGATTATTTCTTTCCATCTCCCTAACTTTGGACAAAGTGACCAGGAACAGGGGTTAAGTAATTTTTTTGCGGCGTTGAATGTAGTCCGATTATATACCTGCTACACAAACTGGTGGTGCATTTAAGTGCGATTAAACCGGTATTGTTAGGGATCCGGTTTTTTTAAATAAAGGGTAACGACTCCTTATTTAAAAAAATAATTCACTGGCTGAATCGTATGCCGATGAAAGCTATGGGCTACGGCTAAGTTATTGACGCATTGCAAAACTTATATGGCATACAGAAAGTGAATTAACCACTATAATCATAGTACGAAAATTGCTTAATGGACTGAACACGTATGGATTATGACGATCTCCCCTAATCCTTAATTAGTTACTTTCAATTGCCACTTTAATAATAACGGTCACGTAAAAGATAAACAAATCAATGCCCCAAACCCCTAACAATCTTGCAGCCTTCATCTGGTCCTTAGCCGACTTACTACGTGGTGATTTCAAACAAGGCCAATATGGCCGAGTAATTTTACCATTTACCTTATTACGCCGCCTCGAAGGCGTATTAGAGGACAGTAAAGAAAACGTCTTGGCAGAATACGACAAAGTCCAGGCTATGGGTTTACCAGAAGAAGCACAAGAAAAAATGCTGTTACGGGCGACTAATGGGCTATCTTTTTTTAACACTTCAAAAATGGACCTATCCAAGCTAGGTGAAGCAGGTATTAAAGATAACCTGGAATCTTATATCCAAGGCTTTTCAAAAGATGCCAGAGAGATTTTTGAATACTTTAACTTTGCAGATTTTATCGGCCAGCTTAATGATGCTGACCTGTTATACAAAATAGTACAAAAGGTCAGGCAAACGGACTTAAGCCCCAAAGCAATATCTAATCATGACATGGGCTTAGTGTTTGAAGAGCTAATCCGCCGTTTTGCAGAGGGCTCAAATGAAACCGCCGGTGAGCACTTCACGCCCAGAGACATTATTCGCCTGACAACGGCATTAGTATTTATGGAAGACGATGATGCCTTAACCAAAGCCGGTATTATTCGCACCATATACGACCCCACAGCAGGTACAGGCGGCTTTTTATCTTCAGGTATGGAATACGTGCATGAATTAAATCCACAAGCGGTAATGCGAGCGTTTGGCCAAGAACTTAACCCAGAAAGCTATGCCATTTGTAAAGCCGATATGCTGATTAAAGGCCAGGACGTTAGCAATATCAAACTCGGCAACACCTTATCCAATGATCAACTCTACGCCGATAAATTTGATTACATGCTCTCCAATCCGCCCTTTGGTGTTGACTGGAAAAAGATTGAGCAAGCTATTAAAGATGAAAACACCCAAAAAAGTTTTGATGGTCGATTTGGCCCAGGCTTACCCCGAGTCTCAGACGGCTCCCTATTATTCCTGTTACACCTGATTAGTAAACTCCGTGGAGCAGAAAAAGGCGGTGCAAGAATCGGCATTATCCTTAACGGCTCACCATTATTTACCGGTGGAGCAGGATCAGGTGAATCAGAGATTCGTCGTTATATACTCGAAGCAGACTTATTAGAAACCATCGTCGCCTTGCCGACGGATATGTTCTACAACACAGGCATCGCTACCTATGTCTGGGTGTTATCCAATAAGAAAGCCGCACAGCGTAAAGGAAAAGTGCAACTGATTAATGGCGTGAACCTTTGCGGTAAAATGCGTAAATCACTGGGATCTAAACGTAATGTCATGGATGAAAATGACATAGCCACCATTACCCGTAGCTTTGGTGCATTTGAAGTAGTCGATGCACGTGAGCTAGATAAACCTACGGAACAGAAAAGCAACCGTGGTCGTCAATCAGCTAACCCCAAAATAGAAGCCCCAAAAACCTTTTCCAGCAAAATTTTTAACACGCATGAATTTGGTTATCGCCGCATAACAGTAGAACGCCCCCTTAGAGAGTCTTACCAATTTAGTGATGACCGCATAGCAGATTTACGCTTTGCACCTAAACCTTTAAATGCCGTAATGAAGTGGGCGCATGCTGAATATGGCTTAAGCTGGTTTGATGATGAATCCTGTGAAAACTATGGTGTGTTAAGTGAACATGAAGAAAGCATTCGTAAACACATCAAAAGCCACGTTAGCGAGCTAAAAGAAAAACAGATTAAAGACTTACTGAATAATAAAACCTGGGCAAGCCAAAAACACATTCTGCTTAAAGCCAAACTACTGCAACAAAAAATTGGCTCAGCACAGCATGATGATATGAATGGCTATGATGCAGCTTTAAAAACCACAGGGATTAAGCTTGATAGCAAACAGAAAAAGCAAATAACCAATGCGGTGAGTTGGAAAAATCCAGACGCTGAAAAAGTCATAAAAAAAACACATAAGACTAAAGCCAATCCAATTTATGGTTTATTTGAGGTTAACGGGCAAACCATAGAGTATAAGCCCGATGGTGATTTACGCGATAATGAAAATATCGCTCTCGATCCTAGCCAAAACGTCAACGAGATTAACGAAGCCTACTTTAAAAAAGAAGTGCAACCGCATGTACCTGATGCCTGGATTGATGCCAATAAAAAAGATGCCAAAGATCAAGAAATCGGCATAGTCGGTTATGAAATCCCTTTTAACCGCCACTTCTACCAATATCAACCACCGCGTGATTTGGTCGATATTGATGCCGATTTAGATAAAGTCAGCGCTGAAATTATGGAGCTATTGCGCGAGGTGCATTCGTGATAATGATGGGACAAGATACTAAATCATCATCATTCCTACATACTTCTCCACCACCGTCATTCCTGCAGTCTTTTAGCAGGAATCTACTCCCCAGCAATAGATTCCCGCTAGGAGCATGCGGGAATGACGTGACCGGGAAGACGGTCGTGTAATATGACAAAACAACCATACGTTTATATACTTGCCAACAAAAAGAATGGCACGCTGTACATAGGAGTAACCAGTAATTTAATTCAGCGAATTTGGCAACACAAAAACAACCTAGTAGAAGGCTTCACCAAAAAATACAATGTACATACACTGGTTTATTATGAGCAACATGAAATGATGGAAACAGCCATCACCCGTGAAAAACAAATGAAAAAATGGAAGCGAGACTGGAAAATAAAACTGATAGAAAAAGACAATCCGCAATGGGAGGACTTATGGTTGAAAATACAATAAAATTCAATTATATGACTACCCCGTCATTCCTGCATGCTTTTAGCAGGAATCTATACGCCAACAATGGATCCCCGCTAAAAGCATGCGGGGATGACGAGTTTAGTGGAGTTCAGTATCTATGAACTCCACTCTATTTCAAAACACCGAATACAAGCACTGGTTAAAAGACCTCAAGCAAAAGGTATTACAGTCACAGCTTAAAGCCGTGGTTAAGGTCAATAGCACGTTGTTACAATTCTACTGGGAATTAGGCGAAGAGATTGTCTTTAGGCAAAAACAAGCGCGCTGGGGCGATGGTTTTTTAAAACAACTGAGCCAAGACCTAATGGCTGAATTTCCTGAGATGAAAGGGTTTTCTAAACGAAATTTAGAACAGATTCGTAAGTGGTATTTATATTGGTCATCTGCTACTGAAATTGCGCAACAGCCTGTTTCGCAATTGTGGCAAATCCCCTGGGGACATAATCTAAAAATTATAGCCCAATGCCAAAGCGTTGAAGAGGCGGTCTATTATGTACAAAACACCCTCGATAATGGCTGGAGCCGTAGCGTATTAACCCATCAAATAGAAAGCGGTTTATGGCAGCGTGAAGGCAAAGCCATTAATAATTTTTATGAAACCTTACCCGAACCACAATCTGACCTTGCTCAACAAGCCTTAAAAGATCCTTATGTGTTTGATTTTCTGACCCTGAGTAAACAACACAGCGAACGTGAATTAGAACAAGGATTGATAGAACATATTACCCACTTCTTATTAGAGCTAGGCGCTGGCTTTGCTTATATGGGCAAACAATACCCGATACAAGTCGGAGAGCGAGACTTCTTTATCGACTTGCTGTTTTACCATGCCCAATTACATTGCTATGTGGTGATCGAACTCAAAATAGGCGACTTTGAACCCGAACACGCAGGCAAGTTGAATTTCTATATTAAAGCCATTGATGAGCAATTACGCAGAGAAGCAGATCAGCCGACGATTGGTATTTTACTGTGTAAAAATAAAGATAGCTTGGTCGCTGAATATGCCTTGAGTGGTATACAAAAGCCGATTGGTGTCTCGGAATATCAGTTAACGCAATCACTGCCTAAAGATTTGCAATCTAAGCTGCCGAGTATTGAAGATATAGAAAATGAATTGGGTGGCGAATTATGAAATATTTGGCTTATAAGGAATATAAGGATTCTGGGGTTGATTGGTTAGGAGAAATCCCTAACCATTGGATGTCTACCGAGTTAAAAAGATATTCAGTTGTTCAGGGAGGCTACGCATTTAGTAGTGATAGTTTTATTGATGCTGGTAAAGCTGTTATTCGCATTGGTGATATTAAACAAGATGGAAGTGTGTCTCTAGAATCTTGTAAATATATAAAAATCGAGAATGCAGATCAATACAGTCAATATCAAGTAAATAATGGTGACCTTCTGATGGCAATGACTGGGGCTACAATTGGCAAGGCTGGGTGGTTCAAAGAAAATGAGCCTGCACTGCTAAATCAAAGAGTAGGGTCATTCAAATGTAATAGGATCTATTTAAACTATAAGTTTTTCTGGTATGTGCTAAACAGTTCAGGCTATCAAGAATATATTAAGATAACGGCTTTCGGAGGAGCTCAACCAAATATTAGTGATTCTGGAATGGTAGGTTATCAGTCAGCCTTTCCCCGTGAAAATGAACAAACCAAAATAGCCAGCTTCCTCGACCACGAAACCGCCAAAATCGATACCCTGATCGAAAAACAACAACAGCTGATTAAACTGCTAAAAGAAAAACGTCAGGCAGTTATTAGCCATGCTGTGACCAAAGGTTTAAATCCTAATGCCTCCATGCGCGACTCAGGTGTTGAGTGGTTGGGTGAAGTGCCTGAGCATTGGGAAGCTGTTCCGTTGAAATATTTATGCAATTTTAGTGGTGGTGGCACGCCAAGTAAAGATAATCTTAGTTATTGGACGGGGGGTGACATTCCATGGGTATCGCCCAAAGACATGAAGTCTTTTTGGGTATCAGATACTCAAGATAAATTAACGGATACAGCCGTAAAAGAATCATCAACAAATTTTGTTGATTGTGGGGCTTTATTAATGGTTGTACGTTCAGGAATATTACAAAGAACAATACCCATTGCAATTAATACAGTTAGAGTAACGCTTAATCAAGATATGAAAGCATTAAAATTCAATTCACGGTTGAATGTTGAGTATGCAGCAAATTACATTCTTGGAAACGTAGGGTCATTATTACTCGAATGGTCTAAAGAAGGGGCAACAGTTGAAAGTATTGAACAAGAATATTTATCAAACAGCATATTCCCAGTGCCGCCAATTGAAGAGCAAATTGAAATAAATGAATCAATAAAATTACAAATGGATATTTTTCAAGATGTGGAGATTCGTGCTATTCGTGGAATTAGTTTACTTCAAGAACGCCGCACCGCCCTAATCTCAGCCGCCGTCACAGGAAAAATAGACGTAAGAAACTGGCAAGCTCCAGAACCTTCGCACCGCAACAAAGAAACTCAGCAGGAAGCTACTGCATGAGTCAGCATGTAGGATGGGCAAAGGGGCTTTATCCCGTGCCCATCTTTAACAATACCAAAATGATGGGCACGTCGTACCTCCTTTGCCCATCCTACGGTTTTTATATAGTATTGTGATTGATGAATATATTAAATAGAGAGAAACTAATTGCGCTCATTCAAACCCATGCGCCCGTTGATGCGATTTACCTTTATGGTTCACGCGCTAAACAAACCGCGCATGAAAACAGCGATTGGGATATTGCGGTTATTTTCACCGATTACGAAACGGATTTGATGCATCGGTTATTACGTCCACAAACGCTAGAAGCGACACTGGAGCGGGAATTAAAATTGTATAATCAAATCAGCGTGGTTGATTTAGAAACTGCGCCTGTTTACCTGCAATACAGTATTTTAATGTCAGCGGTAAAATGGTTTGACCGCAATGTGCCGCACGTCAAACGCGTTGAGCAAGGCATTTTGTCAAAATGGGAAAAGGATTATGAGAGATATTGCGTATGAACAAGCGTTGATTCGGCATCAACGAAAAATGCTGCGAATTTTAGATGAATACCACAGCGAAGACACAGCAAATTGGACAGAACGTGATTTTTTAGCCATTCAACGGGCGTTGCAGGTTTATATTGAATCGTTTATTGGGATGGCGCGTTATTTCGTGCAGCAAAAATATACGTTATCGGTCAGTCAATCGCGTGAAGCATTGGACGAGCTGAAAAGTCGTGGCGATTTAACAACTCAGCAACATGGTGAACTGTTAAAAATTGTCGGTTTTCGGAATGTGTTGGTGCATGATTATTTGGAGTTGAACGATGGCATTGTGCAAGCAGTGATTACCAAACGACATTACGCGGTTATTGAACATTTGTTTATAGAATGGCGGCAGGCGTTGGAGTCGATGGACTGAATTGGTAGGATGGGCAAAGGGGCTTTATCCCGTGCCAATCTTTAACAATACCAAAATGATGGGCACGTCGTACCTACTTTGTCCATCCTACGTGAGAGATAGTTATGGATTATCGACGATATTATCAACCAGGAGCGCGGTATTTTTTTACTGTGGTGACAGCAAATCGTAAACCGATATTAATTGATAATATTGATCGATTACGGGTGGCTTTTAAAAAATGTATAACACGTTTTCCATTTGAGCTTGAGGCAATTGTGGTATTGCCAGATCATTTACATACAATATGGAGATTACCTGAAGGCGATGCTGATTTTTCTAAACGATGGATGGTGATTAAGCGACAATTTTCTTCAGGGTTGCCTCAAGCAACCGTTAGTCAATCAAAGCTTAAAAAGCGCGAAAAAGGTATTTGGCAACGCCGATTTTGGGAGCATTGTATTCGGAGTGAGGATGATTGGCGGCGGCATGTGGATTATATTCATTTTAATCCGGTTAAGCATGGTTATGCGGGTAAACCTAGCGATTGGCAATACAGCTCATTTCAGCAAGCGGTTGATCAAGGCTGGTATGAGCCAGGTGTGTTAATAACAGATGATTTTGATGGTATTGGTCGTGAATAATAATGGCCAGCGGTTTAATGTAGGATGGGCAAAGGGGCTTTATCCCGTGCCCATCTTCAATGACACCAAAAAATGATGGGCACGAAAAAGACCTTTGCCCATCCTACGGATTGAAAAAAAATGGATAACAAAGCAAACGAAAGTGCATTTCAAAACGATATTATCAATCAGTTAGTCGCTAATGGCTGGCTGTTAGGACAACCCGTACATTACAACCGTAAACTGGCGTTATATGAAGAAGATGTCTTAGGCTTTATTAAAGAAACCCAAGACGAGCAATGGCAAAAATTCTGCGCACTTTACCCCAATAACCCTGAGCAAAAGTTTTTAGAACGCGTAGCGACTCAACTGAATAAAGCGGATCCTAATGCCGCCAATAAAGAAATGCGTACTTTTGGTACATTGGGTGTATTAAGGCATGAATTGCGTGACCGGGGTACACGTTTTAGTTTATGTCAGTTTAAGCCAGAGCATGATTTAAACCCCGATACCTTGGCGCGTTATCAGAAAAATCGTTGTCGCGTTGTACCTGAACTGGTTTATAGTCCTTGGGCTACTGAGGAACATTTAGCGCAAACAGGCACTAAAGCCAAAGCCTGGCGTATTGATTTGGTGCTGTTTGTGAATGGCTTACCCATAGCGACGTTAGAATTAAAGTCTGAATTTAAACAAGCGGTGCAGAATGCCATTAAACAATATAAAACTACGCGTTTTGCGATTGATCCTGCCACTAAAAAATCAGAACCTTTATTAAGCTTTAAACGCGGAGCCTTGGTGCATTTTGCGGTCAGCCAGTATGAAGTCTATATGGCGACTCGATTAGAAGGTGAAGACACTTACTTTTTACCGTTTAACAAAGGCACAGCTGATGGTGGTGCGGGTAATGATGTACCTGAAGACATTAATCAATATGCCACCGATTATTTATGGAATGAGGTGTTACAGCCTGATAATCTATTAAAAATCCTTGCCCGCTTTGTGCATTTACAGATTGAGGAAAAAGAAGATTGGGAAGGTCGCAAGTATAAAAAAGAAACCTTAATATTCCCGCGTTATCATCAATGGGATGTGGTGAGTAAATTAGTTGAGGCAGCTAGAACGGAAGGGCCAGGGCATAAATATCTGATTCAACACAGTGCGGGGTCGGGTAAATCTAATTCAATTGCTTGGGTCGCGCATCAGTTATCGTCTTTACATAATGCTAGCGGCAATAAGCAGTTTGATTCGATTATTATTGTTACCGACAGAAATGTATTGGATGCTCAGTTACAAGAGACCATTTCCCAATTTACCAGTGTTGAGGGGGTAGTCGGGCGGATTAATAATCAAGAGGGTGATGGTTCTAAATCTGAAAAACTCGCCAGTGCATTAGAAAATTCTCAGCCGATTATCATCGTCACCATTCAAACCTTTCCTTATGTCTTAAAAGCCATAGAAAACAGTGTGAGCCTAAAAGAACGTAATTATGTGGTGATTGCTGATGAAGCGCATTCATCACAAACAGGCTCGACCGCACGGCAGTTAAAAGAAGTGTTGATGGTGGATAGCACCGATGAAGAGTTAAGCACTGAAGATATAATAGATGCGGCGGTGGCTTCGCGTCGGGCTTCATCTAATCTCAGTTATTTAGCCTTTACCGCCACACCTAAAACCAAAACTTTAGAGCTGTTTGGTCGCTTACCTAATCCGAATGAAGCATCGTCTAAAACCAATAAGCCTGAAGCTTATCATGTCTACAGTATGCGCCAGGCGATAGAAGAAGGCTTTATTCTCGATGTGCTAAAAAATTATACCAATTACAAAGTTGCCTATAACCTGGCGATGAAGATTCAAGATTCTGACCAAGAAGTAGAGAGTAAAAAAGCCAAGGTTAAACTAAATCAATGGGTGCGTTTACATGATTACAATATCTCGCAAAAAGTACAGGTCATTGTTGAGCACTTTAAAGAATGCGTTATGGGCTTATTAGGTGGCCAAGCCAAAGCAATGGTGGTCACTAGTTCGCGTAAAGAGGCTGTGCGTTATAAGTTGTGTTTTGATAAATACATTACTGAAAAAGGCTATCAAAGAATTCATGCCATGGTGGCGTTCTCAGGTGAAGTTGAGTTTAACGAAAAAGATCCGAATGCAGATGGGTTAATCGGTGAGAAATTTACCGAACATAATATGAACCCCAATCTTAAGGGCCGTGAACTACGTAAGGCCTTTGATTCGGATGATTACCAAGTGATGTTGGTGGCGAATAAGTTTCAAACAGGCTTTGGCTTTGATCAACCTAAGTTGTGCGCCATGTATGTGGATAAAAAACTAGGTGGTGTGGAATGTGTGCAAACCTTATCACGCTTAAATCGGACTTACCCAGGCAAAGCAGAAACAGGTACCTTTATACTGGATTTCTTTAATGATCCTGATGAGATTCTTGAGGCTTTTCAACCGTATTATCAAACCGCTGAATTAGATGATGTATCAGACCCTGATTTGATCTTTGATTTATTCGATAAGTTAAGGGCGGCAAATATTTTTCAATGGCAAGAGGTCGAGCAGTTTTGCAATGCCTTCTTACAAAAAAGCAAAAGCAATGCCGCTATAGCGAATATATGCAAACCCGCCGTTGAACGCTGGCAAAAACGCTATAAGTCAGCTGTTGAGGCTTATAAACAAGCCAAAGATATGTTTGATCGCACCAAAAAAACAGCAGATGCGGTATTAATAGCCAATGCAGAAAATAGCTTTAAGGAATGTAAGCAGGAAAAAGATGCCCTAGAAATCTTTAAAAAGGATTTAGGTTCGTTTGTACGTTTCTATGAATTTATGTCTCAGATTGTTGATTACGATAATAAGGATTTAGAAAAGTTAAGTTTATATGCTAGAAACTTACGCCCGATGTTACGCGAAACATTGCTTGATGAAGATGATATTGATTTGAATAGCGTGGTATTAAGCCATTATCGTTTATCAAAAATACGTCAGCAGGATATCAATCTAAAAGATGAGGCTGGGATTTACCTCAATCCGGGAGATGGAGTAGGGTCGGCAAAACCTAAAGATAAGAAAGAGGAATTTCTCTCATACATTATTAGCCGCTTGAATGAATTATTTGTAACGGATGAGCTGACTGATAAGGATTTAGTCAATTATGCTTATACCGTCAGAGATAAGTTAAGTGAGAATGCACTGGTCATGAGCCAGATTGCAAACAACACACCTGAACAAGCGATGTTAGGTGATTTCCCTAAAGCCATTGATGATGCGGTCATGGATAGCAATGAAGCGCATCAAAACCAGATGATGCAGTTACTGTCTGATCCGGCCAAAGCTGCGGGGTTTGCTAGGGTGGTATTTGATTTGTTGAGTCAGAGTAAATAGCGAACTTGTTCTTTTTGTCGGAGCAGGCGCGTCATGTTATTTAGCAGTGATAAGAAATGTCGGTCTTCTTGACGGTCTTACTTTCCTTAAGGCATAAAAAAAGCCGATTAGATCAAGGGCTTATTTAATTGTTATGGCGGATAGTCATTCCGCCTAACTTACATCCGACCCGATCCGAAATCGTCCTTAAAATATTGTAATAAAAGAGCTACTTATAAAATTAGTGTTTTACAACATCCGAGTAAATTCGGTACAATCTAAGCCTGAAATGTAGGCTATATTATCATTCTGATAAGTAAGCACTAATATTGAGGTGATTTTATGGCGCGTCGTATTACTAAAAAATTAGCTCCTAAAACCATACAGTCACTTAGGACAAAAGGTCTTTATGGTGATGGTGATGGACTTTGGTTAAAAGTTACCGACTCCGGTTCTCAGAGTTGGATATTCAGATACACCAGAGATAAAAAAAGCAGATCAATTGGCTTGGGTTCGGCTCGCTTAGTACCAGTAACCAAGGCACGAGAAGAAATATTTAAATACAGACAACTCTTAACCGAAGGCAAAGACCCTTTTACTTTTAAAAAAGCACTGGATGAAGAACGAAGGAAATTGATTGATGACGTTATCACCTTTCAATTTTGCGCAACCAGTTATATAAACTCACACAAAGCGAGTTGGAAAAATGCCAAACATACCCAGCAGTGGACTAATACACTTGCTACTTATGCTTATCCAGTGATTGGCGGCTTATTGGTTAAGGAAATAGACACCGCTTTAATTATGCGAATACTTGAACCTATATGGCTAAGCAAGAATGAGACAGCAGGCAGGTTAAGGGGAAGGATTGAAAATATTATTGCATGGGCAGCAACTCAGGGTTACAGGTCAGCAGAAAACCCGGCAAGGTGGAAAGGCCACCTGGAAAACTTACTTGCAAAACCGAGCAAAGTTAAAAAGGTTAAACATCATAAAGCCTTACCGTATTCTGAAATGTATACGTTTATGCAGTCACTCAGAAATCATGATTCTGTTTCTGCTAATGCGCTAGAATTTCTTATTTTAACCGCCGCCCGAACAAACGAAGTTATCAATGCAACCTGGGATGAAATCGACCTAAAAAATAAGGTCTGGATAATTTCCACTGCAAAAGTGAAGGCCTCCAGAGAACACCGCGTACCATTATCAAGCCGTGTAATTGAAATCATCAATGAAATGGCAGCCGTACGAGTATCAGATTTTATCTTTACTGGGCGATCACGTTCAGGCGGCTTGAGCAATGCAGCTATGGATAAGTTATTACAGGTAACCATGAAATATGATGTAACCGTTCAGGGCTTCCGCTCCACTTTCAGGGGTTGGGCAGCAGAACGCACCAACTACCCGCGCGATTTATGCGAAATGGCATTAGCACATGCAATAAAAGACAAAACCGAAGCAGCGTACAGGCGTGGCGATATGATCGAAAAACGGCGTAAACTAATGCAGGACTGGCTTAAATACACTGAGTTACCCAGCCCCAACAGGTAACGTTGTTCAACTTAGAAACGCAGTATCACAATAATTCATCAGGAGAAGAAAATGCAAGAGCAATTCATCACCAATAAATCAGGTCAGAAAATTTCAGTCATTTTACCCATACATGAGTATGAGGAATTATTAGCAGATATAAAAGATCTGGCTAGCGTAGCCGAACTAAAAAACGAGCCAACAGTTTCGCTTGATAGTGTAATCAAAAAACTTGAAGCGAATGACTTACTATAAGGTTGAGTTAAAGAAATCAGCCGAAAAATCCCTGTTTAAACTACCCAAGCCAGTCATTAAAAAAGTTATTGATTTATTAACCAAACTCAAAAAAGAGCCACGACCAAAAGGCTGTAAAAAATTAACAGGCTCAAGCAATACCTATCGAATTAGAACCAGTGATTATCGCGTTGTTTATTCTATTTTTGATGATGTTCTGGTGGTTGATGTTATTAAGATCGGACACCGGAAAGAGATTTACAAGAACTAAGCTATAATCCAATTTAACCAGTCTAGGCCATGCAAGCCGAACAGCGGATTCGTTACCCGCTTGACTGCTTATCCCATAGTATTTTATTATTGGCGGTGCAGAACAATATAGTTTTTCTGAGCATGGGGATGCCTTAGCCAGAACGATAAACTAGATTATTTATGTCTGGTTGTTTTAGGTTAAGAATTCAGGCCTGAATTTCCAAGCTTTTGCAATCTTGTAGGCTGAAATGTAGACTATATTTTTTTGATAATTTTAAATCGTTTACAAACAACAGCTTAAAAATATAAATGGCGGAGAGGCAGGGATTCGAACCCTGGGAGGGGATAAACCCTCAACGGTTTTCAAGACCGCCGCTTTCGGCCACTCAGCCACCTCTCCTTAAGTGATGCTATAATACTCAACTTTCACGCTAATGCAAAGTCTTTTATGTATATATTAGTACATAAAAAATGTTTGTGTAATAATTCAAGTATTTAACAAATTGAATTAGCTTTATTGCTAGTCATTTACTGCCAGTCTCTATTTTTCCTTGGCTGATGGATGTCCCGTCTTATGGGTTAATGTGTTATAAACCTTGATGCTCAAAATTGAAGATGCAAGAATCAATGTAATTGCATTTGCATATATAATGGCAACATCATCCAGATAAAGGCCGTAAATAAGCCACAAAAAAACGCCGCTCGTAAAAATACTGTACATACCTAAAGAGAGCGATTCTGTATCTCTTGTTTTTAGCGTCATAATAGCTTGTGGTAAGAATGAAGTAGTGGTTAGTATTCCTGCCACATAGCCTATCATTTCAGGGGTTATATTAGTCATTTATCTTTTTATTTTAGCAATCTTCCCACGGGAAGTATTTGTCATTCAGTCGTACTCTGTTACAACTATTAGCCTGCATCTTCCTTATTTTGGGTCACCAGCCCTGCGGTTATGATCCTGATCTTCAACTATTTCCTTAACTAACTCATTATCTGCAGCTAATGTTGGAAATATATGATTTTTTTCAACATACAGTCCCAGCCAGATAAAGGGTAGTGTGATGAGTAAATCAATAGCAAAATGCGCTTCCATCAAGATGGTTAAGCCTGCCGTACAAAATAGCAGTACGCCAATCAGGTAAAAACGAAATCCTAGAATAATGCCACTGAGAAACATGGTATGAGCCAAGAGAATGTGGATGGTAATAGCAGCAGCCTGTGCTTTCATCATTTCTGCATGCCACGTTAAAAAAACCAGTATTATTGCAAAAAAGGCACTACCCCAAAAAAGTATCTGATACTTTATTAAATGCTCTGTTTTATGACCCGTCGCCAGAGTTTTTGTCTTTTCACTTAATATTGATGCATAAAAGAAAACCGGGGACATTAATAGCCAGTAGAAAACACCCGCTCTATCTGAAACCTCGATAAGTACCTCACCAAAAAAACATAAGGATATTAAAGTGATAAAAATTATTTCATTAATATAAATATGCTGCAATCCCGCATGCATATTCCACTTTGTTTTATTCTGGTTTTGTTCAGTCATAGAAAAATACCTCTGTTATATAACTTTTGACGATGCTGTACACTTACACTAAGGTAACGAGAAATTTCATACATGTATTATCCTAGAAAAATCAGTTGCTCACGGTTTCTAGCACAAGCTATTGATCCCACTGCACTTGCAAAAAATGCCCGCTTAACCTATGGGTGAAGCTACGATTTTTTGAAAGTATTATATAAATTCAATATCTTGCACTATAAATTCGCGCTCAACTATTTGTCTAGGATTATGCGCCTTCTGTTACAGCTCACGTGTTGAACTGAAGGTAATATCCGGCCAGCGCTCTTGTGTTAGTTGCAAATTAACACGACTGCTGGCCAGATAAACTAAATAACCTCCACCATCTTTAGCTAAATTATCGAAGGCTTTTTTCTTGAATTCTTCAAATTTCGCAGCATTATCAGAACTTACCCAACGAGCTGTATTGATAGCCACATTATCATAAATACATTCCACATTGTATTCGCCTTTTAAGCGAAAAGCAGTCACATCAAACTGTAGTACCCCGACCGCACCTAATATTAAGTCATTGTTTTTTAAGGGCTTGAATAGCTGGGTAGCGCCTTCTTCGGTTAACTGTACCA
This sequence comes from Methyloprofundus sp., assembly GCF_965251085.1. Classification (NCBI taxonomy): domain Bacteria; kingdom Pseudomonadati; phylum Pseudomonadota; class Gammaproteobacteria; order Methylococcales; family Methylococcaceae; genus Methyloprofundus; species Methyloprofundus sp. The sequence continues at coordinate 1,368,098 of NZ_OZ252594.1, forward strand.
AGCCTTTCTGCAAAGCTTTGCCACGCAAAGGGTCTTTTAGCACCACGCGTCGAAAAAGCTCTGGAGCAAAGTAAGGGATCCCCGAGTATTTCAGCACCTCGCCTTCGGAAAAAGTATCACCTACCTGAATGGTTCCGTGATTATGCAGGCCAATGATATCGCCTGAATAGGCTTCTTCTATATTTTTCCGACTGGCAGCTTTAAAGGTAATCGCATTTCCAACCTGTATTTTTTTTCCGATACGCACATGATTTATTTTCATGCCTTTATCAAATTTACCTGAACAGACGCGCAGAAATGCAATTCTATCTCGGTGTGATGGATCCATATTAGCCTGTACTTTAAAAACAAAGCCAGTAAATTTTTCTTCCTGCGCACTAACGAAACGTTGATCCGCTTGGCGACCTTTAGGTTCAGGTGCAAACTCGGCAAAAGCATCAAGCAACTCCAAAATACCAAAATTATTGATTGCAGAGCCAAAGAAAACGGGAGTTTGTTTGCCTGCTAAATAAGCATCCAGGTTGAATTCATGGCTGGCACCTTTGACTAATTCGATTTCTTCGCGTAATTCTTCTGCCTGGTCACCGACCAGCGCATCCAGTGCAGGGTTGTCCAGACCTTTGATGGTTTCACCTTGCATGATTTTTCCGCCATGCGTTGCACTAAAGATGTGAACCGTGTCTTCATATAAATGATAAACACCTTTAAAACGCTTACCCATACCTATAGGCCAGGTCATCGGTGCACACTCTATTTTTAATACCGATTCAACTTCATCCAGCAACTCAATCGGCTCTTTACCTTCCCGATCCAGCTTATTGATAAAGGTTAAAATGGGAGTGGTACGCAGGCGACAGACTTCCATCAATTTAATGGTACGATTTTCTACCCCTTTCGCCACGTCAATGACCATTAAAGCAGAATCTACGGCGGTTAATGTGCGGTAGGTATCTTCAGAGAAGTCTTCATGCCCGGGAGTATCCAGTAAGTTCATGATGGAGTTGTTGTGCTCAAACTGCATCACCGAGGTAGTAACCGAAATACCCCGTTGTTTTTCCATTTCCATCCAGTCAGAAGTTGCGTGGCGGTCTGCTTTGCGTCCTTTTACAGAGCCTGCTTGCTGTATAGCACCACCAAATAAGAGTAGCTTTTCGGTTAAGGTCGTTTTACCCGCATCGGGGTGGGAGATAATGGCAAAGGTTCTACGTCGTTTGATTTCTTTTGCGTTTAAGGATTCTAATTCTTGATTCATTCGTTAACTATGGTGCTCAAATGTGTTTTCTAATATTAGCTAATTTTAACTGAATTTAAACAGTGGCGTATAAGAGAGTATATGAATTCAAAAATCTACTGATTTTTTACAAGACCCAGTATAAGCACTTGGTTTTTTTCCAGTGCGTAATGAATAGGGCTAAAGCTTTAGCGCACCTAATTTTTCTAGGTTTAAAGCAGCGACCTGCCACAACCTTTAAATAACTTACCATCTAGCTTAACTGTCACAGTAAATTCGAAAGTTTCACCACTGATAATATCCTGACAGGAAGTGCCTAATATCTTTACTAATAATGTATGTTCGTCATTGCTTGTTTTATACACAGTGCTACGCGAAGCTTCATCTATAACGGGCTCAGAAATGCTAAATAAGTACTTATTGATTTTGCCAAAAAAATCAGCAAATATAATATTCTTACCCTTTACTATTTCTAATATCCAACTGGATTGAGTGCCTACGGCCCTAAAATCTACACCATTCAATTTAGCATCTTCCCATGTTGCTTTGGCCTTATTGTTATGGCAGTTTTCATGTATAACAGAACTGATTTCTAGTTTAGCGATCCCTTTTTCTAACCAAAGTGTCGTTTGTTTAGCGTTAAATTTTTGACCAAATAGGGTGAACGCATGAGCTAGGGTGATGCTCTGTTCAGGATAAAGTATGCGCGCCTGATTATCACCTATACTCGCTGTAAAAGTAAATTTATCCGAACACTCAAAGACATAGGTTTTCGCTGCTATAGGTTCAACAAGCCCTAAATGCATATAATCTATAGATTCTTTAAATTGTGTACATGAGGCTAAAAAGATAGATAAAAAACCTGCAACGGGAAGAGATATTTTAATGAATTTCACACAAATTCCTTTAAAGATAGATACAGAATGGAGTCACAAGTAATTGGAGGATTTTGCCATATTCGACTGAGATATATACTTCGCGCGGTCACGGATGCAGATTTCTAGCGGCTGAGTTTTTGCCGATAGCTACTTTGCTGAAACCTTTACGTAGCAAGCTATGTAAAGGTTTCAGCGCCCGTATCAAGTGCGGGCAGGCTTTGCTATCGACAAAAAAATCGACTCGATAAAAATCCGCAACCGTCACCGTGCGAAGTACAGCAAATAATCATGCATAGAAAATTCACTCAAATTACTGCAATTTCTTAATATACTGTAGCTTAAAAGTCATTGCACCGGTAGTTGCAGGAATATATTTCAACTGTGCAGTATAAGACTCTGGTTGAGTAGTATTTTCGTTACTTGATAATATTGGTAACTCAAGCAGCCCTGTCGCTAAAGAATAGTAGGGCATAGCCTCAAGTGTGGAATAATCAGTGATCGATATTTCTTCTATTTGACTAAGCTGGTAAATATTGTCATTAATTTCTTGTAGGCTAGCAGCGTAAAAACTATCCGGCTGATTAGCTCCTTCTACGCGTATATAGGGTAAATCTAGCAAATCTTTTGCCGCTGAAACAGAGGGTTTTGTATAAAATTGATAGCCGTCAGTGAGTGTCTGCATAAACGCAACAAGCGCATCAACCTCTTCATTAGTTAAGCCTAAGTCACCTAACTCTTCTGTATTGACATTTTCGGCAACCTCTGGAGATGGCCAGGTATCATCTACATCTCGCGTATTATAAAATTCAACGACCTGTTTCAAATCAGAAAAAACGCCGTTGTGCATATAAGGCGCTGTTTTAGCAACATTTCGTAAGGAAGGTACTTTAAATTTACCATTTTCAGCACTACCCACTGTTTGTCCCAAGCCCACATCAATAAAATCATCCCCTTTCACTGACAGAATTTCGGGGTTGGAGGGAGTTCCTAGATTATCATAAGTAAAATCCGTAAATAATGGTGCTAAACCGTCCTCGGTGGTGCTGATATGGCAGGCAGCACAGTTGGCTTTATTTTCATCTTTAAATAGCGCTAAACCTTTCTGTTCCTGAGCTGATAATTTAACCCGTCCTGCTAAAAAGTAATCATATTTGGAACTAAAACCATTAAAGCTTGAAGTATTTTCAAAGGCTACTATCGCTTGCGCCATTTTATCGTAAGCTAGCATCGTATTATCAAAAATATCTTCACCGTAAACCTGTATAAATTGATTGGCATACCTGGATACTTTGATTTTATCGATCACAGATTGCTCGTTGGGGTTATTCATTTCATCAGGATTTAAAAAAGGCCCTTTGGCCTGTTCCTTTAAATTGGCTGCTCGGCCATCTAAAAATTGACCGCCAATATACAGTCCTTCTTCGGCATCGAAGTGAAAATTTGGCGCAAATGCAGAATAACCAGCGGAGGGAGTATTTCTGCTACCTGTACGACCTGCTACTGCACCCAATGAAACAGGGAAGTTAGATTCTGGTTCAGTCAATGATGTTTTAATATCATGACAACTGGCACATGACTGCCCAGTTGGTGTTGAGAGGTTTGTATCAAAGAATATTTCTTTTCCTAACTGCTGCTCCAGAGTTAGCTTTTTTGCTGCTAATAAGCTCAACTGTGTTGTTTCTGCCAGGATGTTTAAACTATTGCTTGCTAGATATGCCGAAAGAATAATTACAAATCGTTTATTAAGCATTGGGTTCCTTTTTAATAATATAAAAGCAAATGATAATGCTTCCCAATTAGATATGTAATAATTGTAATTTAATTTTGCCATTTTTCACAGGGTCAGTTGATTAATTATTTAGCAATTTAAGCTATGTATCCTAAATTCATCGTTTCATGGTTTTTAGAATAGCAGTGTATATTATACTTCGCGCGGTTACGGATGCGGATTTCTAGCGGCTGAGTTTTTGCCGGTAACTACGTTGCTGAAACCGTTACGTAGTTAGCTATGGGAGCGGCCGACAAGGCTGCAAATCTTGGAGGGTGAAAGTCCTTTCACCGTCAGTTGCCCGATAACGGACGGTTAGTATATCCCCTGTTCAGCGAGGTAACAGACTGAAATATGCGGGGAAGTAAAAGCCCTGACTGCCTGGAGTTGAGAAATTCTGCGGTAGGAGCAATTTGGGGGGCGAGCAAATCTGCGGGCTGGAACATTAGAGAATGACTGCAGCCTCGAAAACTACGCCACACAGAAGTTGCAGTGTGGGTTATTGCCAAGCGCCGACCAGTTCATAGCGCTGGGAAGGCCGTTGTCTTGTGGGAAGAAACGGGTAAATGCACCATGAGAGCAGCCGGGGTAGGGGGCCTTGCACGCAGAGAAAGGTTTGTAGAGATAACGTCGGGAAGATCCTACTTCCAGCAGGGGTTGACAGCAACCTGCAAAGACCTTATGTTCAAGGTTAATTCCGTAGGCATAAGGAGGATTTAGGATTGTCGCATGAGTTCGTATGAGCGATGAAGGCAGGGTAACTCCTGCTGACGGGGTGCTGGATGCCTCGGTGTGAAAGGTAACGCCTTGAACATGCAAAGGGACTCTGGGCGCTTGATAGCCTCTTGAGTACTCGGACAATGTAAGGTCGAGGAACATATTAGAGGTAACCTTGGAAGTAAATTAAGGAGCAGAGGGGTGTATGTGAGTCAACACTTAAGCTTCATGCTCTTTGGGAAGGCGACTGAAGGTATTAATCAAGGTCAGAACCGGACTCGGGAAAACCGACCGTCCGGGATCGTAGGCAATGTCATTCACTTAAATACAAAAATAACAAAAAAAAATAAAGTGATTAAAACTCATAAGCTTAAGCAACACTTTCCTCAGTTACTTTTTGCCTTGACTATATCCATCTAATCTGCCAACATAAGCATGGATAATTTAATTTTTGCAGGCAGGCAACATAATGACAACAGCTATTACCCAACCCCTTACACTTTCTGCTCGTTATTTTTCTAAAAAAGAACTCGCCTACGTTCAGCAAACCGTTAACACGTTCCCCAACTTAAGCCTGACCGAACTTGCCGAAACGCTATGCGAACATTTGCACTGGGTCACGGCAAAAAAACGCAATAAAATTAATGCCTGCCTAAGCGCCTTAGCTAAGCTGGAAAAATTGGGCTATATCAGCTTACCGGTAAAACGCGTTCAAAAGAAACGCGAATCAAAACCGATCATCTGGACATCACAATCGGTTCCTGGTGTACCTATTGAATGTGAGCTCAGTTCCTTGGGGCCTATAGAATTAGAGGTTGTCACAGATAAGGCGGATGTCGCGCTTTGGAATGAGCTCGTTGATCGGCATCATTACCTGGGTTATCGTCATCCTATCGGTGCGGCCTTAAAATACTTTATCATCTCCAATACACCGACACGACAAATCCTGGGTTGCCTGCAGTTTTCAGCCTCTGTCTGGCACCTGGCTGACCGTGATCACTGGATTGGCTGGCAAACGAAAGATAGGGAGCAACGCTTAAACCTGATCATTAATAACACCCGTTTTTTGATTTTACCCTGGGTCAAAGTCAAAAATTTAGCCAGTCACGCCTTGTCTATCGTGACTCGTCAAATTGCAGATGATTGGGATAAAACGCACGCTTACCGTCCCGTCTTGATTGAAACCTTTGTGGACACCACGCAATACCACGGCACCTGTTATCTCGCTGCTAATTGGTCACATATCGGTGAAACCAGTGGCAAAGACTGGCAAAAAGCGACGGATAATAAAGAGGGCACCATTAAGAAGTTGTTTGTTTTTCCGCTTAATCCACACTTTAGAGCCGTATTGAAAAATGAACCTGTCAGCCAAAAAAAATCGATCATTGATGACGACTTTTTAAACTTATGGGGCAAGGTTGTCAATATCATCTCTGAGGTGGCTCTTGCCTACGATGCCACCTGGCAAAAACGCAAACGGGTGATAGACTCATTATTACTGGTTTTTCTTATTTTTCGCCTGGTTTTTTCAAAAAACACACAGAGCTATGGCACCACCATTACCGAATTCTGGCACAATTGCCATCGGATGAAGTTTCCCTTGCCCCAAAAACAAGCCATTTCAGCCTCATCCTTTACCGAGGCACGTAAAAAACTGAATGAATCCATTTTTATCGAGTTGAACCAGCGCATTATCCAGGCCTGTCCTGAGAAAACATCAGAACGCTGGTTGGGACATCGCCTGTTTGGAGTGGATGGTAGCAAGATCAATCTGCCCCGAGAATTAATCAAAGCAGGTTATGCCACACCACAACAAAACAGCCATTACCCACAAGGCCTGCTCAGTTGCTGCTATCAACTTAAATCAAAAATCCCCTATGATTTTGATCTGGTCAGTCATGGCAATGAACGCAAGTGTGCTTTGGCGCATTTACAAACACTAGAGCCAAATGACGTTTGCGTCTATGATCGCGGTTATTTTTCTTACGCCTCTTTATCCCAGCACATTCAAGCGGGCGTACACCCTGTTTTTAGAATGAAAAGACAAGCAGGGAAAGCGATTGATGCATTTATCGACAGTGATAAAATAGATGAAATCATCACTCTGATGCCAACAAAAGCGCGTCAGAGAGAGATCAAAAAAGAATTTCCTCAGATGATCTTTGTACCGTTAAAGATACGTCTCATCAAATATGTCATTGATGGCACGAGTTATTGCATTGGCACCACGCTGATGGATAAGCAATACACCATTGATTCGTTGAAATCGGTCTATCATGATCGCTGGGGCATTGAGGAGCTTTATAAAGTGAGCAAAAAGCTAGTTGAGGTTGATGATTTTCATGGACGCAGTGAGCGCACGGTCAAACAAGAACTGTACGCTCACTTTGTGTTGATCACCATGAGTCGACTCTGCGCGAGGGCCTCTGAGCATTTACTGGCGAGTTTGCTGAATCTTCCTGTCGATGAAGAATCAGAGGCAGAGCAAACCATTCAGGTGAACTTTAAAAATACATTAACGACCGTAGCCCGACATCTTGAGGAGATTTTGTATGCACCCAGTATTTACATCAATCAGGTGATGACTGAGTTGGTTTGTTCAATTTCACGTTACTATCACAAGAAAAGGAAGGGGCGTCATTACGCAAGAGAATCGAAACAGTCAGCACAGCAATGGAATACGCGGAGAAATAGCGCTTGATTTTTTAACATAAGAATGTGGGTTGGGTTGAAGTTTATCTGATTCTTAACCGAATAGGAGTGTTTCTTAAACGAATGACATTGGGATCGTAGGGGGGCTTGCGGAAACGTGATGTATGGTCAATAGCTATTTGCTACTAATCTGGAAACAGAGGATACCATGGATAAACTATTGGCCTAAGCCTGCGCGCGCCGTATTTCTACCCCGACCGCCAGTTTCAGCGCCCCCGTGTCAAGTACAGGGCAGGCTTTGCTATCAACAAAAACAGCTCACTATATTCTCCGCATCCTTAACCACGAGAAGTATTGTGTTTAAAATGGATTTATACTTGTCGAAGGAGGGCAAAAAAACACTGTATAGCTGAATAAGTACTGTAAATATTTGTATATTTACAGTAAGGAATTCACTTTCTTTACGACTTATTTAAACAAATTTTATTATAATAACAAGAATTCAGCATTATTATTTGGAGCTTACATGACCAACTCAACGATCAGCGAATCAGTACAAAATTATTATGGCCAAGTGCTACAGTCCAGTGAAGATTTAAAAACCAGCGCTTGTTGTACTTTAGACTCTGTCCCGGTGCATTTACGACCTTTATTATCAGACTTACATCCTGAAGTTGTTGCCCGCTATTACGGTTGTGGTACGCCCTTACCACCTGCATTGATGGGTGCTACGGTTCTGGATCTTGGTTGTGGTACCGGGCGTGATTGTTATTTACTTTCCCGCTTAGTAGGTGAGTCAGGCCATGTGATAGGTATTGATATGACCGAAGAACAGCTGGCTGTAGCTAAAGAGCATTGTGACTGGCATGCCGAGCGATATGGGTATGTCAGTTCAAATGTAGAATTTAAGCAAGGCTATATGGAAGACTTAGCCACAGCGGGTATTGCAGATAATTCTATTGATCTTGTGGTATCGAACTGTGTAATTAATTTATCACCGGATAAGGAAAAGGTGCTTGCGGAAATATTTAGGGTTTTGAGGCCAGGTGGTGAAATTTATTTTTCTGATGTTTATGCGGACCGACGTATACCCGAAGCTCTAAAAATTGAACCCGTATTATTAGGTGAGTGTTTGGGAGGGGCTTTATATTGGGAAGATTTTCGCCGTATTATGCAAGATTTAGGTTGTCCAGATGTTCGTATAGTTAAAGAAAGTCCGATAGCACTAGAAGACCCGGAAGTAGAAGCTAAAATCGGTATGGTCAAGTTTCGTTCAGTCACCATTCGAGCCTTTAAAATACCACTAGAAGATCGTTGCGAGGACTTTGGGCAACTGGCTATTTATAAAGGAACTATTGCCGAATATCTGCATGCTTTCGATTTAGATGATCACCACCATTTTGAAAAAGGTAAGCCATTACGTGTGTGTGGGAATACTTACGATATGTTGGCATCCAGTCGCTATGCAGAACACTTCGATTTTTTGGGCGATAAAACCACTCACTTTGGTTTGTTTGATTGTGCGCCGCCAAATACCAGCATATCCCTGGAATCAGGCGCTGCTTGTTGTTAAAGACGATGAACGTTGTTAGTAAGCTCAGTATTATTATTCCTGTAGGTCCTGATGACAATACCTGGCAATATCTACTTAAAGAATTAACTGTATTAGGTGAAGATATTGAAATTATATTATCTGCTTGCCAGGCACTTCCTAAAGATTTTAACCTGCCAGATAATATAATCTGGATGCATACGACACAAGGGCGTGCAAGACAGCTTAACGTGGGAGCTACCCAGGCTTCCAGGCCGGTGATATGGTTCTTACATGCAGATACTCGTTTCACGGTAGGTGTTATTGATGCATTACACAACTATATTGCAAAAGACAAGCAAGGCATGGGGTATTTCAGACTAAAATTTGCAAAGGATGGCCCGCAACAGATACGTTTAAATGCCTGGGCTGCAAATGTGCGTTCACGTTTATTTGGTCTTCCTTTTGGTGATCAGGGGTTTATTATGCGCAAGTCTTTGTTTGAACATATGCACGGCTTTGATGAAAGCCTTAAAATAGGCGAGGATCTAGACTTCGCCGTGCGTGTGCGAGCGAATGATTTTTCATTAATAGAATTGCCAGCTGAATTGATGACTAGTGCAAGACGTTATAAACAAAATGGCTGGCTGCTGACAACAAGTCGCCATATATACTTAACCTGGACTCTTACACGTCAGGCAAAGCATAGATTGACATTATCTTGAAAAGGGGTCTGGCTATCCCGTCAATCGCCTTGACACGACTGTTAGAAGGGTAAAACTTAGAGGCCTTATTTATAGGCAGGAAGTGATGCTTGTCTTTGTGGGTGTCTTTGCTACGAGGTATCCACTTTAACTACTTTGATTCATAGTTTTCGATTATCTCGGGAATCTTCTCACGCTGATAATATTCTTTACTGTTAATTTGATAATCTTCTGGGTGAACTATAGCGCGAATAGTAAGCAATTTGTTTTCAGCACTGTATTGACTATTTGCAAGATCAATAATTTTATTATCAACAAAGTTTTTATCTTGATCCAAAATTAATAATATTTTCGGTCTTAGGGAGATGGAAAGAAATAATCATCCAAACGAAGTAAGCTTGTGTCTCAATAATTTATAATAATGAATTCTGAATTTATTCTCACACTAGGCAGATAAGCTTGTTGATATTAACAGATAGCATTATAGGTTGGATTATAAATACAGCCCATCGTTTAAAAGGCTCGGTACGTCGTATATTCATGGCTGAAACGGTGGAGCTACTAGGCTCAGGTGGTGCAAGTATTGCTGAAGAAAAACTAGGATGGAATAGAGGCACTATCCGAAAAGGACAATATGAACTTGAAACTCAGCCCATAGAAGATAATTTTTCAGCGAGAGGGCGTAATAAAAGTGAAGAGCATTTTCCTCATCTACTTGATGACATAAAAAAAATTGCTGAACCGGAGTGTCAAACGGATCCCTCTTTTAATTCCTGTCGATTATATACCCGGCTAACGGCTAAAGAAGTTAGAAAACGTTTACTGGAGATTGATTATTACGATGAAAAAACATTACCTTGCTCAAAAACTATCAATACAAAATTAAATGACCTGAGTTACCATCCAAAAAAGGTACAAAAAACAAAGCCTCATAAGAAAATCAAGGAAACGGATGCAATTTTTGAACAAGTTCATTCAGTCAATGGAATGGCAGATATCAACCCAAAAGAGATTCGTATATCAATTGATGCCAAAGCAAGAATGAATATAGGAAATTTTTCACGGGGAGGACGAAATCGGGTTTTAACAAAAGCAGAGGATCATGATTTAGATGTTAAGGAAAAGTTAACTCCTTTTGGTTTTTATCTGCCTGAACATGATGATTTTTTCCTTTTCTTTACAGCAGGCTATGCCAGCAGTGATTTCATCGTTGACCGATTGGAAGAAATTTGGCCAGAAATTCAAGAAAAATATGGAGTAGATATTCTGACAATTAACGCTGACAATGGTATGGAGAACAGTAGCTCCAGAACTCAGTTTATAAAAAGGCTTGTGGAGTTTGCTGAAAAAAGCAACATAAAGATAAAACTGGCCTACTACCCTCCTTATCATAGTAAATATAACCCAATTGAACGAGTATGGGGAGCCTATGAAAATCATATTAGTGGCGACATAATGGATACAGTTGAAACAACTTTAAAATTTGCCAAAAGTATGACCTACAATGGCAAAGCACCTATTGTTAAATTAACAGAAAAAATATATGAAACAGGAGTAAAGGTAGGTAAAAAAGCAATGAAGACGTATTATCAGTTTGTTGACCGAATGCCATCGTTGGAGAAATGGTTTTTGACCATTTCTCCTGGTTGTTCTGGATGATTATTTCTTTCCATCTCCCTTAGTTTGAGTAGGCTTTGACCTTCAATTACCTGAGCGATTGAACCGTTACTGAGTTCGACAAAACAACCTGCCGGATAAACACCAAGGCTTTCAATAAATTTAATTGTTAGTTTAGGGTCTAGATGACTTCCTGACCTGTCAAGCATCACCTTTGTTGCCTGGTGATGAGTTTGACCTTTCTTGTATACTCTATCACTCGTTATTGCATCATACATATCTGCTATGGCAACGACATTTGAATAATGAGATAAACGATTTGCTTTGATACGTCTAGGGTATCCTTTGCCATCGATATGTTCATGGTGAGTCAAAGCAGTGTTAATTGCACCAGAGTACATATCCGAACTAGATTTTAGAAGCTCATAGCCCAATGTTGTGTGAGTGCGCATTACCTCTAATTCGCCGCTATCTAATTCCGCAGGTTTGTTTAATATGTCGAGCGGAATTAACATTTTCCCCATATCGTGCATCATGCCACACAAACCCACATGATTTAGTTGTAATTCAGAAAGGCCAATATGACGCCCAAGCAAAATAGATAAGACACAAACATTCAGACTATGTTGCGCAGTATATTGATCCTTATTTTTTAATTGTGTTAACCATAAAAATGCATCTGGAGAATGTAAAACACTATTAACACATGCCGAAACTGCATGCTTAGCTTGAGTCCCATCAATGCTACCGCCTTCAGCGACATTGTCCATAAATTTAGCAACCAGAATACCCGCTTCTTTATAATTATGTTCAGCCCGGGAAATTTCCTTGGCAAAGGTACCTAAATGTTCGGGAGGGTTATTGATAGAAAAAAATTCATTAGCTGGGTCTTTAATAGCATTTCTTTTCTTATTGCTTATCCACTTTTTTTGTTTATTAACATCAATGTAAACTATTTGACAAAATTCTCGTAGTGTATGTAAATCATCGTCTGTTTCAATAGTAAAGCCTTGAAATTTAAAGGGAGACTCTAGCCAGGGTATATCAAGTTTAGAAATATACATACCATACTTGAGCTGTTCTACAGGCATAGCAATAATTTCGCTAGAATTAACGTTATCGTTGCTGACGGGTATTGTCTTCTTTTTCCCGATCAACCAGAACCAGATTTTTTGCCACATATTTTCTGACTAAAATTTACCAAGTGATTTACACATCTATTAGTATAGATGTTGTTTAAGTTTTTTCAAATTACTATGATTATATCGAATGGCCTCTTTATCCTAGAAAAATCAGTTGAGCGCGAATTTATAGTGCAAGATATTGAATTAATGTAATACTTTCAAAAAATTTAGCTTCACCCATAGGTTAAGCGGACATTTTTTGGAAGTGGGGTGGAATCAAGAGCTTGTGCTAGAAACCGTGAGCCACTGATTTTTCAAGGTTTATACAGTTAACCTGGGATTAGGTGTAAATTCATAGGTTGAGTAATATTAGAATGATCTGATGTAATACATCGCATTGCTGGCACAATATTAGGCATGATTTTCAAAAAAACCAATAAACTTAGATCTGCAAGTTAATTAGGCAAGTCCTTGTTACGGCTGTTCCTCTATCAGGCAATGTTTGAGTGAACTATCCAGATCAGGGTAGTTAAACTTAAACCCCTGTTCTAATAATTTAAAGGGGAGTACATTTTGACTCCCTAAAAGCAGTTCGGACATTTCGCCCATTGCTAACTTGAGAAGTATTGCGGGAATGGGGAGCATTGCAGGCCTATGCAAATGTTTAGCCAGGCGACTAGTGAAAATTTTATTGCGCACAGGGTCCGGGGCTGTAGCATTGTAAGCTCCGTGCATTTCGGGAGTGTTTATCATAGCTAAGGCGATATTTATCCAGTCATCACGGTCTATCCAGGACATCCATTGTTGTCCATTTCCTATCCGCCCACCTAAACCCAGTTTAAATGGGCCTAGCATACGTTGTAACATGCCGCCTTCTGCTGCTAATACCAGACCAGTACGCATTAAGCAGACTCTAACGCCGTATGTTTCGGCTGTTAGTGCTGCTTGCTCCCAGTCGAGACATAATTGATGTGCAAAATCATCTAGTGCAGGGGAAGATTCATGTAAAGCAGTATCCCCCTGATTGCCATAATAACCCGTGGCTGATCCACTAATTAGCAAGTCAGGTTTGTGTTGCATAATATCGATAGCACTAACCAATTGGTTAGTTAGGCCTACACGGCTCTTTATTATTTCTTGTTTACGTTTAGCGCTCCAGCGTTTATATATAATAGGCGCGCCAGCAAGGTTGATAATGATATCGAAATGACTCTGTGCAGTGATTTCACTTAAATTGTTTAAGGTCTGCACTTTATTGCCAAATAATTGGCTGACTTTTTTCTCTGAGCGACTAAGAATGTAAATTTGATTATCTTGAGAGAGCAGCTTTTCAGTGAGTGCCTTGCCGATAAAACCTGTGCCGCCAGTGATGAGAATATTCATAGTATGCCTTAGATTAGTAACTTTTTCGGAAAAGAGACAACTTTTGGGTATAAACGATGCCAAGCATCACTTAGATTTAACTAACAAGTGCTATTCATTTTCTATGCACAAATAGGAACTGTTAACGCAACGTGATTTTGTATTTAAGTCATTATCCTAGAAAAATCAGTTGCTCACGGCTTCTAGCACAAGCTATTGATTCCACAGCACTTCCAAAAAATACCCGATTAACCTACGGGTGAATCTAAGATTTTTTGAAAGTATTATATTAATTCAATGTCTTGCACTATAATTCCGCGCCCAACTGATTTTTCTAGGATTATAAAATGTGCTAAAAAATACAATAGCTAGCTAGAAACTCCACGTCTGTTTCTGCCTGTTTAGGTCTGATATTTCCTGAAGATGAACGCATGAAGCGAGCAGTAAAACGGTGTTTTCCGCCACTAATTTCGACAAAATAGGGAGTGCTTCGTAACAACTTGATAATGAGTATCTGGTAGGGTTGTGTCTGGTCCAGTGTCGCTTGATAAAACCCCATGTGTGCTGTTTCATTCGTAGCGGCACCACTCAAGCGAATAAAGTTTAGAATTAAATCAATTGCTACACGAATAGGTGAAAACAGATTTATCCACATATTCAGGTCTTCATCTTGCCATTGTTTCTCTTGTTCTAGCCAAAAGTGATAAGAAGGAAGATCAAATGAACAGGTTCCACCGGGAATGCTACTACGCTGACTAATGGTCTGGAACAAGTCACTTTTCATACTGGAAAGGTCTATTTTGCCATTCGTTGCATAAAGTATTTTGCTGGTTGAGTTTAAATCATCCAGAATTTTACGTAGCCTTTTAGTATCAATGCCCTCGTGGTTTGATAATTGATTCAGTCTATTGGAATGGCGCTCTAGTTCTTTAAGCGTTTCTGCTTTTAAGTCATGGCGGCTAAAAACTTGTAAAATATCCACCAGCGTACTAACCGTCGCGCGTTTATCCCATATGCCAGAACCAGCGAGGAAATGATCTAGTTGTAAAAAAAGTTGTTCAAGGCGTATAAACACGCGCATGCGTTCATTAAGAGGGAATTCGTAGCTGATATATTCAGTAGTCACTGTGCTTGCTTAAGAAATTGGTCGTGTAAGGTGTTTACTTGTTCGCTAAGGTAACTCATATCGAGAGTATTGTGAATAACACTATCAGCATGAATTAAGCGCTCTGTACGGCCTACCTGGCTGTTGATGATCGCAGTAATTTGCTCTTCACTGAGATTATCTCTTAATTTTACTCTATTAACCTGCATTTCCATAGGGCAGTCTATGACTAAAATATGATCAACCAGCGGCTGCATTCGGGTTTCTAGTAGTAGAGGAACCGAAATAATAACATACGCGCTAGTCAGTTGGTTGAGCTGTCTGTCTATTTCTGCGTAAACGAGAGGATGCATAATATTTTCCAGTTGCTGTTTTTTTTCAGTATCCTGGAAAATACTTTCACGTAACAGGCCTCTATTTAAACTGCCATTCGCATTGATACAGGCGGCTCCAAAAACAGTCTGAATTTTTTTTAAAGCTGGCTGGCCTGGGACAACTAATGCATAAGCAATTTCATCGGCATCAATAACAGGAATGGTGTAATGCTTAAATAGATCGGAAACAGTTGATTTGCCACAGCCAATGCCGCCGGTAAGTCCTACTTTGTACATGTTTATTTATAATAAGCCGGTCTGAGTTAAATACAGCCTGTTCAGTTGCTCGCCCCATAATAAAGCGATCCAGCCGGCTATGGCGAGATAAGGCCCAAAAGGAATAGGAATATTTTTATCTCGGTTGACGAAAATAATCATTGATGTACCGATAATGGCTCCGACTAAAGAGGAGAACAGTATGATTAATGGCAGATATTGCCAACCTAGCCACGCGCCAAATAAGGCGAGTAATTTAAAATCACCATACCCCATGCCTTCTTTACCGGTAAGCAGTTTAAATAACTGATAAATAGTCCATAGGAATAAGTATCCTGCAATGGCACCCATAATACTCGATACTGGATCGGTGAAAATATTGAACAGGCTTAAAAATAAGCCTAGCCAGAGCATTGGTAACACAATGTTATCGGGTAATAATTGGTGGTCAAAATCAATACCGCTTAGAGCGATTAATGTCCAGGTTAAGATCAGAGCGAACAGAGTTTCCGTTTGGCCGCCGAGCTGGTAGGCAACAATAACAGACAATAGCCCGGTAAGTGCTTCGATAAATGGGTAGCGTAGAGAAATACTAGTTTTACAATGGGCACATTTACCTTTTAAAAACAGATAGCTGAATACTGGAATATTTTGCAAGGCGGTTATTTCTGCATTACATGCCGGGCAATGAGAGCCAGGGAGGGCAAGGTTAAATATTTCAGCAGACTTTTCTACGGGAAGCTCAAGAAATTCCTGACATTCCTGCTTCCAGCCGCGCTGTAATATTATGGGTAGCCGGTATATAACGACATTAAGAAAGCTGCCAATCATTAGGCCTATAATGCCAACGATGGGGCATAGTAACTCGGGTGAATTTAGAACAATAGAATAGGGTGACATATAGCTTTTGAGAAAATAAATATAAAGTGGGTATACTTCGCACTGTCACGGATGCGCATTTCTAGCGCCTGAGTTTTGCCGATAACTACGTTGCTGAAACTTTTACGTAGCAATCTATGCGCCAGTTTCAGCGTCCCCGTATCAAGTACGGGGCAGGCTTTGCTATCGACAAAAACCAGCTCAGTATACAACCGCATCCGTGACCGCACGAAGTATAAATCCGGCGACCATCACAGCGAATTCAAAAAGGCTGGTAATATCCATTTTGAATAAGTTGGGTATTAAACCTGTGTGGTTTCCCCTCAGGCTTAGCCTATAGCCGCGCCAAGTTTGAAGATTGGTAAGTACATAGCAACAATTAATCCACCTACTAAAATACCTAGAATAACCATGATAAAAGGTTCCATTAGGCTGCTCAGGTTATCCACTAGATTATCGACTTCTTCTTCATAAAAATCTGCGACTTTATGTAGCATTTTATCAATAGCCCCTGACTCTTCACCGATGGCCAACATTTGTACCACCATATGCGGGAATAAATGAGTTTGTGTCATGGCATATTGCAAGCTTTCGCCGGTAGCAACATTTTCACGCATTTGCATAACAGCCTTGTAATATACGATATTACCTGTTGCGCCGGCTACGGATTCTAAAGCATCTACTAAGGGGACACCAGCAGCAGACATGGTTGATAAGGTGCGAGCGAAACGAGCAATAGCTGATTTATGCAGGATCATGCCAATAATAGGGAGCTTCAGCAGGACGCGGTCAATAAAATAATTAAAGGATTTCGAGCGTTTTTTGAAATACATGAAAACATAGACGGCCGCTACAATAAAACCGACTAGATAATACCAATAGTTAACCATCCAGTCAGAAATACCCATTACCCATAAAGTAAAACTAGGTAGGTCTGCACCAAAACTGTCAAATAGGTCCTTAAAAACCGGGATAACAAATATCAGCATAATAGCGGTTACAATAAAGGCAACAACAATAACAGCAATCGGATAGGTTAACGCTTTTCTGATTTTGGCCTTGATTGTTTCGGTTTTTTCTTTATAGGTCGCTATTTTATCCAGTAAGCTTTCAAGTATTCCGGCATGTTCTCCTGCTTCGATTAAATTACAATATAATTCATCAAAATAGATGGGACGTTTCTTAAGCGCCTGAGCTAAAGTATCTCCTTCCTCAATATCGTTCTTGATAGCAAATAACATTTCAGCCATAGCAGGGTTTTCATTTCCTTTGGCTATAATATCAAATGCTTGTACCAGTGGAATCCCTGATTCTAGCATTGTTGCAAGTTGCCTGGAAAATACTGCAATATCTTTGCTGGAAATTGATGATCTTGCTTTAGAAAATAACGGTTTTGGTTTTTTCTTGAGTGCAATAATACGGGTACCCTGGCGGCGTAGTTCTGCACGGGCAACCGTTTCACTGAGTGCTGAGAGTTCCCCTTTTATAACTTTGCCTTGTTTGTTTTTTCCTTTCCAGACAAAATCTATTTGAGTTAGGTTATCTGCCATAATTATTCTCTGGTTACTCGGTCTATTTCTTCAATTGAGGTTATGCCGTGCATGACTTTTACTAAACCAGACCGGCGTAGATCATTGAAGCCTTCTGTAGCTGCTTGCTCTGCAAGCTTGATGGCATTATCACCGGCTAAAATATGGGTGCGCATCTCGTCACTGATGGGCATAACTTGATAAATACCCACACGGCCTTTATAACCACCATTACAATGATCACAGCCAACTGCTGTATAGGCTTTAAAAGTACCTATCTCTTGTTGACTAAAGCCAGCATCCAGTAAAATTTTATCTGGATACTTTGCATCTGTTTTACACCGCTCACACAAGCGCCGAGCAAGCCTCTGTGCCATGATCAGTAATATTGAAGAAACGATATTGTAAGCTGGGACTCCCATTTGCAATAGCCGATTCAAGGTTTGAGGCGCATCGTTTGTATGTAAGGTAGAGAGTACCATGTGGCCTGTTTGTGCTGCTTTTATAGCAATATCTGCTGTTTCCAGGTCACGAATCTCCCCGACCATAATGACATCGGGATCTTGACGCAAGAAGGCTCTTAGAGCGATGGGGAAAGTCAGGCCTGCTTTGATATTCATATTAACCTGATTAATTCCATCGACAGTAATTTCAACAGGGTCTTCTGCTGTTGAAATATTCCGTTCCAGAGTATTAAGAATATGTAAACCGGTGTACATAGAGACGGTTTTACCACTACCTGTAGGACCCGTAACCAGAATCATGCCATAGGGTTTTTGTATGGCGGCAAGAAATAGTGCTTTTTGTTCAGGTTCAAAACCCAGTTCCTCTATACCCATTTCGGAGCTAGTTGGGTCTAAGATCCGTAAAACTACCTTCTCTCCGAATAGGGTTGGGCAGGTACTTACACGAAAATCGATTGCTCTATTACGTGAGATACGCATTTTGATACGCCCATCTTGAGGTACCCGGCGTTCAGCGATGTCCATTTTGGCCATTACTTTAATTCGCGAAATGATGCGATTGGCAATGATAGGGGGAGGGCTAGCAATTTCATAAAGCATACCATCATTTCTAAAACGAATACGGAAGCTACGCTCATAGGGTTCCAAATGGATATCTGATGCGCCTTTTTTTATGGCATCTAATAAAACCTTATTAACAAAGCGAACAATAGGGGCGTCATCGATATCACTGGTATCTTCTTCTATAACTTGATTGTTACCATCTGTCAGAATAATATTCTCAAGATCGGCATCCAGCAAATCACTCATTGTTGTATCAGCGGCTTCAATAAAAGCCTCGATACTTGTGCTTAGTTTGTCCTCTTCAACCAGAATGATTTCAGTGTTTAAGCGGGTATGAAATTTAATATCATCCAGCGCTTGAATATTGGCAGGGTCAGATACTGCAAGAAATAAGCGATTGCCTCTCTGGAAAAGAGGTAGGACATGATGTTGACGTATAAGTTTTTCGCTAACCAGGTTATACGGAAGAATAGTTTTATCTATCGCAGACAGGTCAAAAAAAGGCACGCCAAATTCAGTAGAGATGTGACTGGCAGCTACTTTTGCATCGAGTAGCTTGTTGTTAACTAAATAGCTGATAAGCGGTATTTCGCTTTGCTGAGCCTTTTTAGTATGGGCTTCAGCTTCAGCTTCAGTTAATAAGCCTTCTTTTAAGATACATTTTAGGACACCACTAAACTGTAACTCAGATGAATTTGCTACCATAAATTGGATATTATTATTATATGTAACCTACAAATATAGATGAAACTTAGTTATTAGCCAAGTAATTCCTTAATATTCGTAAATATTCGACCAACACATACTACCTAGCCCATCTTTCGATTTCAGTGACAACAACTCATTTAAAAACAATTAGATACGCACAATCCGGCCTTGGTGTTGGCACTACAGATTTTTTTATTTTGAATTAAAGCTAAATCAATGTTTTTTTAACACCTCCTGGCAGCGCTGAAATTTCCAGTGCTTTATAAATAACGGATTGTCGCGGCTCTGCATTCGTTGCTTTCCTTAAATGAATCGTCTTCCCGTCTTCTCGCCGTAAAATAACAGTAATGCGCTGCTGGTTTTCCATGGTCCGTCGAATTGTTTGCCAGCTATCATTAATATGTTCAGCCTTGAGTTGATAACGAAGGGTCTGGACGAGATGATAGGCAATGAGAGTGATAAAGATATGCCCATTAACCCGTTCTTCTTTTCGATGGTAGATAGGGCGTAGCACGAGTTCACTTTTTAAACTGCGAAAAACACTTTCTAGATCGGTTAGCATGGTGTAGGTGCGCCAGAGCGTTTCTTCATTCCAGTCGGTCAGGTTGGTGCGTAAGCAATAGACTCCAGGGTGGGTTGCCTGCGAGTTGGCTTTTTCCATACGCTTCCAGCTGATTGAGTTGGCCTTGTCTCCTTCATCATCAGGTACGACCGTTACTTCATAGTGCTGTGCTGCACGCGCGTATTTTTCCTTTATGCGTCCCAGCCGTTCTAACACTTTTGTATAATTTTTTGTGGTTCCTTTTTTGCTCAATCCAGCATGCAGGCTGTTGAGTGCGGTTTCATATTTTTCTGAAAAACTATCCTGCATGGCTTGTT
Source organism: Methyloprofundus sp. (assembly GCF_965251085.1). Taxonomy (NCBI): domain Bacteria; kingdom Pseudomonadati; phylum Pseudomonadota; class Gammaproteobacteria; order Methylococcales; family Methylococcaceae; genus Methyloprofundus; species Methyloprofundus sp. The sequence continues at coordinate 1,388,400 of NZ_OZ252594.1, forward strand.
CTTTCTTTTCCCTGAGTTGCGAGTGACAGTACAGTTCAATTTCTCCGGTCTCTTCTACAGTCACTTTTTGAACTTTTACGCGTTGCCCCGGAATATCTTTGATCAGAGTTGCCTTTTCTTCATCGAAATCCCGCTTGCGTTTGCGTGAGACAACAATATAGTGAAAGCCATGCTCAATGAGATACTGGATGTTTTCTTCACTGGCAATGCCTGCATCAAGTATCACAGTGGATCCTGTTCGCCCTTCCAGTCCTTCAAGTATGGTTTGCAGGGTTTGTGGTTCACTTGCATTACCTGGGAAGATCTGGCTTTTACGTGGAAAGCCACTGCCATCAAGCACCAGCCCTAATGTAACCAGGGGACAGTCACTGCGCTTTTCCTTGGAGCGGCCTCTTTTTGCTTTTGGGTTTGTTTTGGCTTCGCCTTCAAAGAATGTATTTGTCAGATCATAAAGCGTGATGGTTTCATTGAAGCTGAATAGGTCCCGCGCCTGCTGGTATAAATGAGTTTCAATGGCTTCCCGGTGTTTCCATAATTGGTCGGATACCTGATACAGACGATCCAGCCCCATGTCTTCGAAGTCATAGTCGATTAACTCACCGAGGCCGCTGGTTGTCTGCAGCCAGCCGTGTGTGGCTAATTCACTTGCAGGACAGGCCATGCGAGCAATGATAGTACCGAGGGAGGCGGCAAGCTGGTGCTGGTTAAACCCCAGAGATTTCAATTTATCATCCAGGGTTAACTGCCTTACAGCGTGCAACGCTATTTGCTCGACTCCCACACGGCGCGGTCGTACAAGCTCTAAACTGCCGATATCAACGGTCTCAAAGTGAACGCTATCGTCAAGGGTTGTACTTCGGGATGTGATGATTTGAGTGGCGTAATATTGTGCCCGTGTTTCGAGTGATTCCTCTCGGTCAATAGTGAGCCAGTCAGTCTGTGCTGTCAGTAATTGATCAATACGACTTGATAATGACTTCCACTGGGACTTGGGCACATCGAAGAAACGACCCAGATTAAGCAGGGTACGTTGCTTGACCTTGCCATCAATTCGCTCGGACTCAACTAGCCGAAACGTTTTGTAGGTCTCGCCAGTTGCCTTGGTTCGGGTCGTTGTGCATCGGGTATACATACTTGAATTTTTCCATAAAAATCAAGTGAATGCAACTATTTTTGTTATGTATGGCACTACGCTTTGCTTGGAAATGCAAATGTTTGTAATGATTAGGTTTTTATTTTTTATCCTATTAAAATAGACCTGTTAGTGGTTTTTGAGCGAAAAACGACTGAACATGGGTTAAGAATAACTCCTTCTCCAGAGGGAGACGGTTGGGATGAGGGGATTATAAATGCTTGATTTTATCCTCCTCACCCAACCCTCTCCAGCAAGAGAGGGCTAATGTCAACAGCATTGCCGCGGCGGGGCGTGAGAACTGGTTTTAGGGTTTAGGCTCTTGCTCTGTTCTTGCAGCTAAAATATTGCTGAACAGTCGTACTAGCAGCGCACCGATAACCATACTAAAAAACAAAGCCAGCCAGGTGTAGTCTGTATTTTTAATGGGATATAGATCGGGAAACAAGGGAGGGGTTAGGCCTAGAATACTATCTAAATCTCCGTTACCTTTACCTACTTTTAGCTGAGCTTTCATGCCTTTTTCAGTGTGTTGCGAGACTTCGCAGTGGATGTAATAGGTATAATCACGGCTGGGTACGATGAATGAGCCGGTTTTCTGGCCTTTGCCATAGAGTTCTATGGTGAACATGCCTTTTGGGTACAGATAGCCCGGCAAGCCATGAATCATGAATTGATGGCGGATATCATCTTCATTAATAAAGGTCACATTGACCCGTGCGCAGGGAGGGACTTGCCAGTCTCGTTTATCATAGGTAAACATTTTACCGGCAAAGTCCTTAGCAAATTTTTTGCCGCCGTGAATGGTAATATTTATATCTTCTGAGATTTCCTTGCAGTCCCTAGGCAATTTATCGGGGTTATTGTTCATGATCATGCCTTTATCATCCATCATCATGCCGCCATGATTCATTGCTGCAAAAGCGGGTGTGTTTGCTATAAAGGTGAGTAGCAGTAGTATGACTTGCTTCATGAGTCGAGCCTTTTCAAACCACGAATAATAAATACAATTAACCCGATAGTCAGGCCCACTAATAAACCAAATAATAGTATGCGCAGGTAATCAGGCGGGAGCTCGCCTGCTTCAAGTTTCCCCCAAAGTGGTCGCTCTTTTGCATAATAACTATTAGTAAGTACTTCATCTAATGCGTCGTCACGTAATTCGGATGGCATGCCTTGTTCGTTGAGCAGGCTTTCATATACGAGTAGGGCAATATTTCCACCTGGGCTCATGCCGTCATTGGCAACCCCCATTTCTACATGATCATGAAATAACCACACACCTTCGCCATAGCTGTGTAGGCCATCATTAACGGTTTGCAGATGTAAATCGATGCGTTGCGCAGCGGATAATCCATACACGTCACGAGTGATTTGTGCGGCTGGATTCTGGCTTACGCCATCATAGTCGGTAATTGTGGCTTTATGTCCGTGTATGTGTATAGCTATATTGCTATGCTGGGTGTTGGCTATACGCAGTTTAATGTCTTCATTTGGCTTAGCGATTATCAGCGCATCACGCAAGGTGTAAGGAAATGAATGGCCGTTGAGCATAAAATAATTTTCATTCGATTCACTCATATTGTAGACACGGTGCATTTGTTTGGAGATCACCCGTATATCATTGGATTGCTGTATGGTTTTAGCCAGGTTTTTATCTATCGATTGATAATGTAAATCATATTCGCGATCATACTTTTCCTTAATCGCCACCGAAGAATGACGTACATGCCCAGCTCCTACGTTAAAGGTCTGCACCCAGTTATTAGGTCTGTTTTCTTCCACCACAAACATACCGTTTAAGCCCATCATTAAATGTTTATCGGTTTGTACATGGCAGTGGTAAAGCATGGTGCCAGCATGGCGTGGCTTGAGTTCATAAGTACGGGTAGCACCGGGCATTACCGGCTTTTCACCGGTGATAGGGACACCATCATTATCACCCCCGGAAGGTGTTTTAAACGCATGGTCAACCCCGTGAAAATGCAGGGTATGCGGGAAATAATGTGTGTTTTCCAGGGTAATATAGACTTTGTCGCCTTGTTCCACACGAATGACCGGGGAGGGCGCGCGTAAGATCGCATTGGCTTTAATAGAGCGAAAATTTTTCACGCTCATGCCGCGTAATTTAGGGGAAAATGCCCACATACCTGGTTGTATTCCCGGGGCTATATCATAAGTAGGAAAAAAGCCGGAGCTATCGGGAGTGGCGCCATTAAGTTCCAGCACTTCCAGTTTGATACGAATAATATCCGGGTCGCCATCGCCATCCAGGTCATCGCTTTTAGTTAACGAGTCTTCGGCTATATGAGTATTCATAATGGTGCGCATGGAAACATTGTTCATGCCGCGCACAAAAGCAGCGATATTATAGGGATTGTCGGGGTCGCAAAGTAAGGATTCAGAAATTTCAACATCGTCTATAACTTGGGCTGCCCGCCATTCCGGGTGCAGATTCAAGCAGGGTTTATCGATTTTTTGCGCCTGGCTAAGTTGCGGGTGCTGTCCTGTGGGTAAATTGATGCCTGCCGCACGTTGAAAAAATTCAGGTTGTAGCCACACGCATAGGGCAATCAGCGCGAAAACAATAGGTACAAGGCGATAAAAAAAAGATTTGTTGTGCATAGAAGGCAGGAGTTGGGTCGATAATAAGCATACTCAAAGCATCCATGCCATTGATTGGTTATCTGAAACAGTATAATCAATCTCTTATAATAGCACGGTTCTATGCTTGGTGGTATACTTCGCGCGGTCATGAATGCGGAAATATAGTGAGCTGATTTTTGTCGATAGCAAGGCTCTGAAACTGGCGCATAGCTGGCTACGTAACGGTTTCAGCAACCTAGCTATCGGCAAAAACTCAGCCGCTAGAAATCCGCAGTCGTGAGCGCGTAAAGTATGATATTCAGGAGTCTCTGTAGCCCTTATGAAGCTTGGGTAATACGGAGAGGTCAATGCATAAATTCTTTTCTTAGAGAGCGGTGTTATTGCGGCTCATCATGCGAACAATGATGGGTTTCACTCGTGCTCTCACGAGTCGTAAAAAGACACGCTACCCATCCTATACGAAATCTTAGAATAAATAATGATTCACCGTTGCCTACAATTGACTCATTTAAATTTATGCTATCAGATTATAATCTCCAGGATCGGGAGTGCTGATAGGGAGAATTGGCAGCGAAGTATAAGCAAAGAATTGCTAAGAAATTTTTGAGTATAAGGGGGAAATCCTTAGCAAAAGCGCTGCTTGGGAAATACACAGCTAAAACAGCTCCCTTTACCCACTGTACTGCTGATTTTAAGCTGTGCATTGTGCTTTGCGAGGGCGTGTTTGACAATAGACAGACCCAGTCCGGTACCCTGTTTTTCATTTTCTCGTTGAGCATCAACGCGATAAAAACGTTCGGTGATTTTTGGCACCTCGATCTCCGGGATGCCTTCGCCTTGATCTGTTATATCCAGAATGACGTAATTAGCTGATTCGTACCATTGCACGGTAACAATGGATTCTTCGGCAGAATATTTCAGCGCATTGACGACAAGATTAGAAAAAGCACTACGCAACTCCTGATCATCGCCAACTAGGTTGATATCTGTTTCGATAAACAGCTCGATACGACTATTTAGACGTTCCAGAGCGCTACTTTCCTGGCAAATTTGCTTTAAAAGGGGTTTGATCTCCACACATTTATTTTGCGATTTTCTGGTTTCCAGGTTTGCCAATAACAGCAGATCATCCACTAGATGTTGCATACGTAGTGTTTGATTGAGCATTTGTTGTATAGAATGAATTAATAGCGGTGACTGGTCATCACCCAAATCTTCTAACGTTTCCAGGTAGCCCTTTAAAACAGTGAGCGGAGTGCGTAACTCATGCGAGATATTATCAACAAAATTTTTACGCATGCGCTCGATGTTTTTTAAAAAAGTGACATCATGCGCGACTAATAAATGAGCATTCTGGGCATAGCTTACAATCTTGAGTTGTAAGGTAAGCTGCTCATTCACGGGTGATTTAATACTTAATACAGTATCAGGGTCTTTTTTACTTAAAAACTCAACAAAGGCCGGAGAGCGGATTAAATTAGGAATGCGCTGGCCCTTATCCTTTTTTTTAAAGCCTAGAGCTTTTTTTGCAGAGTCATTAAACCATGAAATTTCATCGTTTTCTCCGATGACTACAATGGCATCAGGTAAAGCTGAAGTAGATTTACGGAATTCTTCAATAATACGACTGAGCTTTTTTTTGCGTTTTTTATCCGCTTTTTTCAGGCGAAAAATATGATAATAAATTTCATCCCAAAGTCCGCTGCTAGAGGGGTATTCTGCTTTAGCTCCAGATCTTAACCAGCCTTCTAATTGATTGAGTAAAAATGCCTGACGCAGAATAAATGCGATGCAGATAATAAGTAATAGGTTTAAGAAGTTCCCGATAAAAATACTCGCTATCGCAGCTAATAAAATCGTGATTGAAAGGCGTAATAAGTCTTTATTCCAATAAGCCATTAGTTATTTTTTACGGAAAATCGGTAACCAAATCCTCGCACTGTCTGTAACCAGTCTTCACGTTGATATTGAGCTAGTATTTTTCTGAGACGACGAATATGTACGTCGACTGTTCTTTCTTCTATGTATACACTGCGCCCCCAGACTTGATCCAATAGCTGTGTGCGATTATAGACTTTATCCGGGTGGGTCAGGAAAAAGCTGAGTAACCTAAACTCGGTTGGACTGACATCAACTTCTTTATCAGAAATGCTGACACGATGTTGCTCGGTATCCAATACGATATCCTGAAATTTAATTTGCGTTAAATCGTGAATTTTACCACTTCTGCGCAAAACTGCTTTGATTCTTGAAACCAGTTCTTTTGGTGAGAAGGGTTTGGTTACGTAATCATCAGCGCCAAAATCCAGGCCGCGAATTTTATCTGCTTCTTCGCCTTTAGCCGTAACCAGGATAATCGGTAGGTCACGATAATTTTCATTAGACTTTAAACGTCGAGTCCATTCGTCTCCCGTTATACCTGGCAACATCCAGTCTAATAAAATTAGGTCAGGAATGTTGTCATTCAGTATTTCCTGGGCCTGGTTTACATCAGCTGCTTCTAGTACATTAAAGTCGTATTGCTGTAATACCAAAACCAGCATGCTGCGAATATCTTTCTCATCTTCAACGACTAATATTGTAAATTGACTCATATTATATTTAGCATCCTGTTAAGCTGAACTATTGTATACCTTTTAGTGTGACGGTTTTATGACAATCAACTTGTCTTATGGCTGTGTCAGCCGCTTGTATGCTCCGTTTTAATTGTTTAGGGATTTTAATTCAATAAGAACACACCTGACAAAAGTGTCGGTGTCGAGTCTTAAAGGGCAAGCAAGGGTGTAATTAGCTAGCTTAAAGGCAGAGGGGGGAACAATGCTGTTGACTTAAGAATAAGCTCCTTCTCCAGAGGGAGAAGGTTGGGATGAGGGGATTATCAATGCATGATTTTATACTCCTCACCCAACCCAGCAAGAGAGGGCTTAAGTCAACAGCATTGACTGGGGGAAACCCCTTGTAGTTTTGGACATAGTTAATTAAAAGCGTTGATGTCTAGTCGTTTTTTTAGCTGAATAGCTGTCTAATTTAGCAACAAATTTTATTTAATTGGGTCTAAAGGTTTTGCCTTTCTGGGAGCTCTGGTGCATGATTACTAGAATTACATTTCAAAGTTAAATCCGCCTTACAAACTTCGCTCGCCAAATGTCATATAGGGTATGAAAAGTTACTGAGGTATTTTTTATCATTCGTTATATACTTCGCGCGATCACTATACATCCGCATCCGTGACCGCGCGAAGTATAACTGTTGTGGGAGTAGATAATATGACTAATAAGATCCTGTTATTCGTGGCTTTGGTAATGATAAGTGGGTGTGATGATGTTCCAGGGCAATATCGGCATAACAAGAATCATCATGACCAACAAGAGCAGAAAAATAGCCAGATTAAGGCTGATGATCAATAAAATAAGTTTATTATTTCCATGATTATAAAACCTGTATTACCTATTACGCTAATGCTTGTTACTGTCATCAGCTGTGCGATTTCCCTGCAGGAAGGGGCGGAAATTGTTGAATTGATTTATATTAAGCCTAATGATGATAGCTGTCGATTTATAGGTCAGACTTCTGCATCAGATGGCGGCATGGTATCGGGGGATTTTATGACAGATGCCAAGATATACAGAAGCACTGCTAATTTAATGAAGAACAAAGCCTATGATATGGGAGGGAATGTGGTTTATATACAGCAACAATTTAATAAAAACGCAACATTAACCAAAACCTTGACCAATCAAACGATGATTGGTTTTGTTTATCAATGCCAGGTGCCAAGGTATTCAAACGAAGAAATCCACGGTGAAAGACTTTAGCCTATCTTTCGACATTATTATTCAAACCTATACAAAACAATTACTTAAAATTTTTTATGGCACTACGTATTTTCATTTTTCTCATAGTTATTTTAATAAATTCAAGTGTTTACATGGTGTAATTATATCTTAGATGAAGAGAAGTTTGAAATTAAAAAAATTTGCAGTGCCATACAAGTAAATATTCGACTAACCCATCTATACAGCAATAAATAAAAAGAGTACGGGACACATCATCCAAAACCCTGTATAAAGGTGTTCATGGAAAGTGCCTCCCAACATTCAGCAGCGTGTCCGCAACGCATAGAGACAGGAGAAATCACAAAGTCTCCCTTTGCTCAAATTGTCATTGAACTGACACAAGCAGAGTATATACAGCTTAAATGGGATGCAAACTATTGGAAAGGACAGTATCACCAGGTCAAACAGAAAAATGAAGATCTTAAGCTAGAGCTTGAATCTGCACAGGCACGCATTCGAGACTTGAAACAACGCCTATTTGGCAAAAAAACTGAAAAAGGCGTTGCCAAGAGAAATAGTTCTGGAAGACATAATCATACTGATACACCTCGGCCTCGTGGCCAGCAAAAAGGTAGCAAGGGACACGGGCGCACTCCCCGTCCTGATTTGCCGATTATTGAAGAAGAGCATGACATTGCTGCTGAAAACACGTTGTGCCTAGTTTGTACAAAACCCTACAAGCTTCTGTCACAGACAGAGGATTCAAATATTGTTGAAATAAAGGTTAACAGCTATATTCGTCGTGTCAAACGAAAGGTGACTGTTCAGGGCTGTCAATGCGAGGGAGTCACCGGATTGATTACAGCTCCTCCTGCACCACGTCTTATCCCCAAAAGTGGTATTGGCATCTCGGTATGGAGAGAAGTTCTGCTTAACAAGTTTCTGTTCTCACGAGCACTCAATAATTTGTGTACAGATTACACACATCGAGGTCTATGCATTGCCCCTGGCACACTCACGGGTGGATTACAGAAGATAGCTCCGCTATTCGAACCGCTCGTCAATGAACTGGTTAAAAAACAACTCACCGAAGATCTATTCCATAATGATGAAACCGGCTGGAAAGTGTTTGAAATCATAGAGGGAAAAACGGGCTACCGCTGGTGGTTGTGGGTCACTCAGTCCCGTTCGGTAGTCTATTACATACTGGCACCTAGCCGTAGTGGTGATATACCCATCAAGTATTTTTCCGGACTGGATAAACACCTGGAACAGGTCATTGTGGTCTGTGATCGTTATAAAGGTTACATTCGGCTGGCACGGGAAATTCCACAGATCATACTGGCTTTCTGCTGGGCACATGTCCGCCGTGACTTTCTGGATGCCGCCAGAAGCTATCCGAAACTTGAAGCATGGATGCTTGATTGGGTCGAACTCATTGCCGAACTCTATCATCTTAACAAGCAACGCCTGAAAGAGTGGGACGAAACAAAAAGCCTGGAAACCCAGAATCAAGACTTCAAGCAACACCATCAAGCCCTTGCACAGGCAAGCCAAAAGATGAAAGAGCGCTACGCGCATTTACTGGAAGCGGAGAAAGAGAACAAAAACCTAGAGCGCATTCAATGCAAGATCCTAAACAGCCTGAATAACCACTGGAAAGGATTGATGGTATTTGTGGCTAATCCCCAGGTGCCCATGGACAACAATATCGCCGAGCGGCGTATGCGTAATCCCGGTATGGGGCGTAAAAACTATTATGGTTCAGGGAGTCAATGGAGTGCCAGACTGGCAGCCATGATGTTTTCACTGTTTCAGACAATCCTGTTATGGGGATTGAACCCACATCACTGGCTTCACGACTATCTAGATGCCTGTGCGAATAATGGTGGGCAGCCTCCCTCAGACATCCGCCCGTTTATTCCCTGGATGATGAGCGAGTCGCGCAAACAGCAGTTGAGCAAACCCTTGCCTGAACTGACTGCGACTCCACTCGAGTCAGAACAGCCCCAATCACCATGACACGGTATTGTGGACGAAACTTTAGCGAGCAGGAACTGGAACAGATGCGGAAATTGATTGCCGAGGATGCTGGGCGCACGCGTGCCGAACTTTCGCGCCTGACCTGCAGGATGCTTGATTGGTACAAGCCTGATGGGGGGCTCAAGGATATGTCATGCCGTGTTGCCATGCTGCGCATGGCAGAAGATGGACTTATCGCTCTGCCGCCACCACGGCGCAAACCACCCCCGCGACAGAAACTCAACTTTACTGAACAGACGGACCCGCAACCAGCGATCCTCCGGCCTGTTCATGAACTTGCGGCCATCCAGCTTTGTCCAGTCATCACCCGTGATCATTCACGACTATGGAATGAGTACATACATCGCTACCAACTACCTGGGGCACAAGCCGCTACCCGGCGCACAGCTTCGCTACTTCGTCATCCTCGACGAGCAAATTATTGCAGCGCTCGGTTTTAGTGCGGCCGCCTGGCAAACGGCACCACGTGATCAGTTTATTGGCTGGAGCCACGAACAGCGGCAAAAAAACCTGCCGTTAGTCGTGAACAATGCCCGTTTTCTGATTATGCCCTGGGTGAAATCCAAAAATCTTGCTTCCACTATTTTATCCATGATAGCTCGTCGCCTTCCTACACAATGGGAAGAGCGTTATGGCATCCGTCCGGTGTTACTGGAAACTTTTGTTGATACCGAGCGATTTGCAGGGACTTGTTACAAAGCCGCCAACTGGATCTACGTAGGTAAAACCAAAGGGCGCGGCAAGTTGGGACCTGCTGGTAAACAAAGCGTACCCATCAAAGACTTATGGCTTTATCCGCTGTGTCGTCAGTTTAGAAGCCACCTAACTCGCTGATTCTAGGTAGTATGTGTTGGTCGAATATTTACCCATACAAAGGCATATCTTATTGATATTTAACATATTTGTAACTACTCAGACAAGCTGAGTAGTTACAGAAAAATAAACACTGTAGATGGGCAAAGGGCTTCATCCATGCCCATCAACGAAAACTACAAAACGCTTGTTCTATCATGATATTTTTTATCAAATACCTGTGCCTGGCTGGAAGTATACAATCTATTTTAGTAACTCTCAGATACGCTGAGTAGTTACGATTAAAGTTTTATTAAAAAGTCAAAGCACTATACAGAATGCTTTACTTCATGAAGATAAGGCTTGTGTAGAGATTCTTTAAACCCGTTTACCAAACCCGACTTTGGTGGTAACTAAAGTGATTGGCAGCGGACTTTGACAGGGGGGATTTTAGGCATAAAAAAAGGGCAGTAGCCAGATGGCTGTAGCCCTTATTTATATTACAACTTAGATAACCGCGCCCTGTGGGCGGGGGTAAAAAAAGCTTTGCGTAAAGGTCTGCTCAAGAGTATCAAATAGTTAAGTTGTTCCCGCAATTTAACTAGGAGAAACAAATGAGCAGATTTCAAAAATTATCACATGTCGTCTGGTTTTGCCAGTACCCTATTGTTTTTGTGCCAAAGTACCGTTATCAAATTTTAAAAGGAGATCTTGGGAAGTATGTTTACCAGAGTATTTATGCTCATACTGAGAGAGCAGGGTGTGAAGTTATCGAATTAAATGTACAGCCTGATCATGTCCATTTGCTTGTGAAAGTTCCCCCAAAGATTTCAATATCAGATTTGGTTGGGAGAGTAAAAGGAAAGACTGCAATTCAAGCTTTCCAGAAATTTCCCAGTTTGCGTAAAAAGAAATACTGAGGAAATCATTTTTGGTCGGCTGGTTACTGTGTTGATACCGTAGGTATGGATGCAGAAATGATAAGAAAGTATGTAAAGTTCCAGGATAATAAATAACCACTGAAATATTGGGAACAACTTGATCTTATTTCAGCAAGGCCCCAGAAGGGTTTTGCTGAGGACGGCCTTTTAGGTCGAACATAAACCACGTTTTATAAGCGTGGTAGTTAATTTTGGTGCCTCGGGCCGGAATCGAACCGGCACGCCCAGAAGGCGAGGGATTTTAAGTCCCTTGCGTCTACCAATTTCGCCACCGAGGCATCAATCTCTGATAGAGAGCAGACTATTATAATGTTTTTTTTGGGTTTGACTAGTAAATTTTTATTATATTAGCGGGCTGCTTTCTAATGTATTGTTTGTAGGAAGGAATTAATTTCTTAATTAGTAAATAATTCCCATACAGGTCGTATATTTGTTGGCATGGGTGCTAAGCGCCCCAATTCTACCCATTGGTTTTTGGGGCTATGAAAATCTGAACCAATCGATCCAAAAAGCTCGAATTGTCTGGCAAAATGAATTGTGCGCCTTATTTCATCAGGATTACTGCGTGCTGTGATAACTTCTATGCCCAGTCCCCCGAGTTCTTTAAAAGCGGTTAAGAAGCGGCGCATCCAGCTGGCAGTCAGTTTGTAGCGCATTGGGTGGGCTAGGACTGCAATGCCTCCTGCTGCTTTAATCCAATGTACAGCATCTTCTAGTTCTACCCACTGAGTATTTACAAACGCAGGTTTGCCTTGACCGAGATAGTGGTCAAAGGCTGATTGCATGGTGCTGACATGGCCTTGGTTAATTAGAAAGTTAGCAAAGTGGGGGCGGGTGATCATGCCTGCACCTGCTGCATTTTGAACAGCCTCGAATGCACCCGGGATTTTGTTTTTTTCTAATTTGGTGGCAATTTTTTTTGCCCGCTCCAGACGAATAATTTGTAATTGATCTGTGCCCGCCAGAAGTTCGGCGTTATTGGCATCTATATTCAGGCCTAATACGTGGAATGTTTTCTTATTCCATAGGCAGGAGAGTTCTATGCCAGGGATAAAGTTGATTGCTTGCTGTTCAGCTGCTTGCTGTGCTTCAAAAAGACCCTGAACAGTATCATGATCTGTCAGGGCAAGCGTGCTTACGCCTTGTTCTTTGGCACGTAATACAAGCTCTGTCGGGGAAAGTGAGCCATCGGAATAGTTGGAGTGGCAATGCAAATCATATTTTGGGTCTGTCATTGCTGGTATTCTCCATACAGTTTTGCATAAAGTCCATTTTGATTGATTAATTTATCGTGGTTACCTTGTTCGCAGATTTTACCTTCTTCAAAAACATACACGTGATCGGCTTGTTTTATGGCGCTGAGTCGGTGGGCAATTATGATGGTGGTGCGGTTTTTTAAGAATTCTGCCAGCGCCAGATGTAGTTTGCGTTCGGTTTCTGTATCCAGGGCAGAGGTGGCTTCATCCAGAACCACAATGCTGGGTTTTGCAATGACCATGCGCGCAATCGCCATACGCTGTCTTTGCCCCCCGGATAAGCGCATACCCTGACGGCCAATAATGGTATCCAGGCCGTTTGTTAGTTGTTTAACGGTTGCTTTTAATTGTGCTATTTCAAGTGCATGCCATAATTCTGCATCGGAAACGGATTTGCCTAGAGACAGGTTTTCACGAATGCTATCATTGAATAATACCGGGTGTTGCAGTACGGTTACGACATGTTCACGAACTAGGTCAAAGCCTATCTGGGTAATGGGTACTTCGTCATAATAAATCATTCCTTTTTTGGCTGGGTATAAGCCTATCAGGGTCTGAATAAGGGTAGACTTTCCACCGCCGCTGGCACCAACCAGAGCAATTTTATCACCGGCATTAATCGTTAAGTTAATGCCGGTGAGGATTTCATCTGTTTCATTCGCATAGCTAAAATGTAAATCTTCAATGCGTAAACTGACGGTGTGTTTATTTTTAAATGGATCTTTTAGTGCGGGGTAAACCGGTTCTTGTTGTAGGGCTTGCAGGCGGTTTATACGTTCTAGGGCGGCTTTGGCACCAAAAAAAGAATACTGTATTCCTAGTACTTCCTGTACGGGCGCCATCATAAACCATAAATAACCAAATACCGCGAGCATTTCGCCGATACTTAAGTCTGAATAAAGCACCATTAGCATGGCTGCGGCTCGGAAAATATCAAAACCGAATAAGAAAATTAAGAAACTGAAGCGGGTTGCAGCATCGCTTTTCCAGGCAAAGGAAATAGAGTGGTCTTTCACTCCTGCGGCAGAAGCGATGAGTTTTTTATAATAATGATTTTCCCGATTACTCACGCGGATTTGCTGAATGGCTTCCAGAGTTTCAGATAAGGCTTGCTGGAATATGCCATAGGCGGAGTTTTCTTTTGCTTTGAGTGTTTTGACTCTTTTACCTAGGCTGCGAGTAAAGAAGATGACGATAGGATTCAGTAATAAGATAAATAATCCAAGTTGCCAATGCATCCATAGCAGAATCACACCTGTACCTATAACAGTCAAGCAGGCAACCAGTAGTTTGCTGGAGGTGCTACCGATAAAAGTGTCAATGGTGTCCAGGTCGGTGACTAAATGAGTGATTACCGTGCCGCTGCCTAAGCTCTCGTATTCGGTCATGGATATATGCTTAAGGTGGTTGATCTGTTGCTTACGGATACGAAAAATAATGTCTTTAGAAATGCGACAAAATTGACGCGACTGGATAATATTAAAAATAATTCCCAGTGTTCTTAAAACAAGGCTGGTGATTAGTATTACACTGATATAAAGTAAGGGCGTATGCCACGCGACGGGCGCAAACTGATTGATTGTATGGGTGATAAATCCAGGGTTGTTAAGCAACACCTCATCTGCCATTAAGGGCATTAAAAGTGGCACGGGTACGGTTGCCATGGTTGCCAGAATGGCAAGTAACTGCGCGCTAATGAGTTCTTTTTTATGTTGTCTGGCGATGCCTAATATATAAGACCATGTGTAAATAGGTGTTTTGGGCGTGTCTTGATGTAGCACGGTATTGATTTAAGTTGTGTGGTTGAATCTAGAAAACGTGAGCAACTGATTTTTCTAGGTTGAATGATAATTAAGATGGATTATAGCTTTTTTTGGCTTGTTCTTGTGTTTAAAAATGCTGTATTAACAGCTATGAAGAGGGTAATGTGAGAAACAGAGTTTATCAATTATTAGTTTTACTTTTGCTCGTGGGATCATTCCCAAGTTTTGCAGGGGTGCTTGAGCAGCAGCGAATTGATTTCGTGCAGGCTGAGCATATGATTGCGACGGGTGATGAGCGTGGCTATGCAGCAATAAGCGCAGGCCTGGAATCTTACCCCTTGTATTTTTATTTACAATATCAATGGCTAAGCAAGCATTTGAGCCAGGATCAGAAAATACTGAATTTTTTGAATAATGGTAAACAGTCGCTATACACACGTAAGTTACGCCGCAAATGGCTGGCGTACCTTTATAAGCGGGGAAGGTGGGATACTTTTGTAGCACATTATAAGTCTTCTAAAAGGAAGTCTATGCAGTGTCGATATAATTGGGCTGAATATCAGCGAAACCATAAGACTCAGGCCTTAACGGCGACTCAAAAAATCTGGTTAACCGGCTCTTCTTTACCCAAAGATTGTGATCTGTTATTGAAAAAATTTACGCAATCAGAATTTTTAACCCAAACGCTAATTTGGCAACGATTTCTGCTGGCGGCTAAAGCCAGGCAGTATAAGTTGGCGACCTATCTTAGTAAAAAATTAGAGAGTGCTAGTGCGCGTAGTAAGGCGGATAAATGGCTGAAGCTGGTAAAAAATCCAAAGCTTATTGAGCAAGCTGGATTTTTACAAGGGCTGGCAAAAACGCAGCAGGCAGATATGTTTACTTATGCCATGAAAAAAATGGTCTCTGCTGATGTCGATAATGCCGTGCAATTTTGGGACACTCAAGGGGAATCGTATGTGTTATCGGCAGCCCAAACACATAATATTGAACGCGCTATTGCTTTGCAACTTGCCTTTAATAAATCTGCTAAAGCGTACTCCCGCTTTAATCTATTAACCAGTCTGGATGGAACGACGCGCTTGTGGGCGGTCAGGGCTGCATTGATTGAACATAACTGGGAGCATGTGAATCAGGCTTTGCAAAACTTATCAGTCAGTGAGAAACGCCAGGAACGCTGGCGCTACTGGCAGGCGAAAGCTTTATTAGAGACTAATCAGCGTGATAAAGGCCTGGCTATTTTTAAACAGCTTGCTGAAGAACGAAGTTATTATGGTTTTTTGGCCGCTGACTATCTGCAGCAGGAGTATGCTTTAGTTAATAAGCCTATAAAAATTAATGCACAGCTACAATCGCGTTTATTAGCTAAAGAAAAATTTAGTATTGTCCGCGAGTTCCGTGAATTAGAAATGCAAAAAGAAGCGCAACAATTCTGGTGGGAAGCTGTGCGTAATTTACAGGGTGATGAATTATTAAATGCTGCAAAAATAGCCCAGCAGTGGCATTGGCACAGGTTGGCGATATTAACAGTGGCTCGGGCAAAACATTGGGACGATGTAGAATTACGCTTTCCTATTGATTACGCGGAAAAGATTCAGCAAAACGCACAGATACACCAGTTAGATACTTCCATTATTTATGCTCTAATACGCAGAGAAAGTATGTTTGACCCAAAGGCGGGTTCACCCGTTGGTGCAATGGGGTTGATGCAAATTATGCCGGGTACAGGCAAACAGATAGCCAAAGAAATGAACTACCCGTGGCGATCTAAAATGGTGTTATTGCAGCCATCGTTAAACCTTAAATTTGGCGCCTATTATTATAAGCAAATGTTAGATAAATTTGATGGGCATTTTGCTCTGGCTGCAGCGGCCTATAATGCAGGGCCGCACAATGTGACTAAATGGTTGAGAATTGACCGGGACTATGCGGCTGATATCTGGATAGAAACTATTCCTTATAAAGAAACAAGAGCTTATGTTGCTGCTGTTCTTACTTATGCATTGATTTACCAAAATCGCATACAAAGTGGTGATGTGCGCATGCGTGATTTTATGCGTGATATCAGGGCCAGTAATGGCTTAGCGGCTCTTTAGTTAGCAGAAAATAGTTTGCCAGAACTGTCTATTGCTTCTCTGTATTAGGTGCAAAAACGCTTGATAAATAATTCTACCTTTACTGATTACAAGGTATAATATACAAATTAGAAAATATAATTACAATAATAAGAAACAGGACTGGGAATGCAAAAGCAGAATAGTTATGATCACGCAGACTTATTAGAATCGGGCCATAATGGTCTTTTTGGCCCTGGTAATGCTAAATTGCCACTGCCTAATATGTTGATGATGGATCGAATTACTCTTATCACCGAAGAAGGTGGTGAATTTGATAAAGGCGAAATGGTTGCTGAATTAGACATTAATCCTGATTTGTGGTTTTTTGCTTGTCATTTTGAAGGTGATCCTGTTATGCCGGGGTGTCTGGGGCTGGATGCGATGTGGCAGCTGGTTGGATTTTATCTGGGCTGGAAAGGTGGGCCAGGAAGAGGGCGAGCTTTAGGTGTGGGTGAAGTTAAATTTACTGGTCAAGTGCTACCCACTGCGAAAAAAGTAACCTATCGAGTACAATTAAAGCGTGTCATTATGCGTAAATTAGTGATGGGCATTGCTGATGCGACAATGGAAGTAGATGGCAAAGTAATATATACAGCCAAAGACCTACGTGTAGGTTTATTTACCAATACAACAGATTTTTAAGAGACGGGATATGAAGAGAATAGTTATCACAGGGCTAGGTGTTGTTTCTAGTATTGGAAATAACAGTGACGAGGTTCTTGCATCTTTAAAGGACGGAAAGTCAGGCATTAGTTTTGCTGAAGATTATAAAGAATTAGGCTTTCGTAGCCATGTGCGCGGCGCGATAGATATTAATCTGGATGATTTTATTGACCGTAAAGTTAAGCGCTTTATGGGCGATGGTGCTGCCTTCAATTATATTGCCATGCAACAGGCGATTACCGACGCGGGCCTGGAAGAGAATGAAGTTTCCAATGTGCGGACTGGCTTGATTATGGGCTCGGGTGGTCCTTCGACATCAAATTTAGTGGCCGCTGCGGATATACTGCGCGAAAAGGGACTGAAGCGCGTTGGACCTTATATGGTGCCACGTACTATGTCCAGTACCAATATTGCCTGTCTGGCGACGCCATTTAAAATAAAAGGTATCAATTACTCGATTACTTCAGCCTGTGCAACCAGTGCGCATTGTATTGGTAATGCCATGGAGCAGATTCAGATGGGCAAGCAGGACATTGTTTTTGCTGGCGGTGGCGAAGAAGTGCACTGGACTATGTCGGTGCTGTTCGATGCCATGGGTGCCATGTCATCTAAATATAATGATAGCCCGACAACAGCCTCAAGAGCTTATGATTTAACTCGGGATGGTTTTGTTATTTCTGGCGGTGGCGGTGTGTTAGTGCTTGAAGATCTGGAGCATGCCAAAGCTCGTGGTGCGAAAATATATGCCGAAATTACCGGTTATGGTGCGACATCTGATGGCTATGATATGGTGCAACCTTCAGGCGAAGGAGCGGTTCGTTGTATGCAACAGGCAATGGCGACGACTGAGGGTAAGGTTGATTATGTAAATGCTCACGGAACCAGTACGCCTGTAGGTGATGAGCGTGAAATAGGCGCATTACGTGAAGTATTTACGCCTGAAAACATGCCTTATATTACCTCAACCAAGTCTTTAACAGGGCATGCATTAGGTGCGGCGGGTGTGAATGAAGCGATTTATTCTATCCTGATGATGCAGAATAATTTTATCAGCGCTTCGGCCAATATTACTGAGCTGGATCCTGTGGCAGAGGGCATGCCTATCGTTGCCGAGCGCAAAGATAAGGTGACTCTGGATACCCTGATGTCCAATAGTTTTGGCTTTGGCGGTACCAATGCCTCGTTGATTTTTCAGCGCTACAACGGCTAAATCAAATAATGTAGGGCGTGGCTTTAGCCCGCTTTTTAGAGTAAAGGCGGGCTAAAGCCACGCCCTACAGTTATATGTTAGTCTAAATCAAGAAACAAAAGGCGAGAAAGTGCTTATCTAAATAGCGCTCTCTCGCCTTTTGTCGTTATAAATAAGAATTTTTGTTCATGCCTAATCCTAGAAAAGATCGTACCGAATTTAATAAACTACATAAACGCTTGCGTAGAAATGTAGGTAGTGCAATTGCTGATTTTAATATGATCGAAGCCGGCGATAAAGTGATGGTCTGTTTATCGGGCGGCAAAGATTCATATACTATGTTGGATATCCTGATGCATTTACAGAGAACTGCACCGATCCAGTTTGATATTCTGGCAGTTAATCTGGATCAGAAGCAGCCGGGATTTCCTGAACATGTACTGCCTGAGTACCTGGAGAAGCTGGGTGTTGATTATCATATAATCGAAAATGATACTTATAGTATCGTCAAACGTGTGATCCCTGAAGGACAAACCACCTGTAGTCTGTGCTCACGTTTACGTCGCGGCTCATTATATGGCTATGCAGAAGAGCAGGGCGTGACCAAAATTGCCTTGGGTCATCATAGAGATGATATTCTCGAAACGTTTTTCTTGAATATATTTTATGCAGGAAAATTAAAAGCCATGCCACCCAAGCTACGCAGTGATGATGGTAATAACATGGTGATCAGGCCGCTAGCCTACTGCAAAGAACAAGAAATTGTGAAATATAGTGATTTTATGCAATTTCCAATCATTCCGTGTAACTTGTGTGGCTCTCAGGAAAATCTGCAGCGTCAGGCGATGAAGCAAATGCTGGAAGGTTGGGACAAGCTGTTTCCCGGGCGATTGGAAAGTATCTTCTCCAGTTTGCAGAATATTGCGCCTTCACAATTAGCAGACACTGAGTTATTTGATTTTATGGGTTTGCAACTGGATAGGCAGGGGAATGAAATGCCGCCTGTATTTGCAAGTGATACTGCTGGACTGGATATATTACGGTAATTGTATCCCTGTAGAGCGGACTTCAGTCCGCTAGGGTTGCAAGATTGGCGGACTGAAGTCCGCTCTACAGTACCATATAGATAAACCCCGGAGTGACTTTCCTTGCTAGCTAAAGATTTTATTCAAACTAAAGAAGACCTGGTCTTTGCCGTTGTTGAACAAGGCCTGGAAAATGGCAAAGTGCTTTGTTTTTTGCGCTATATAAAGCAGGGTATTAGCTGGGTTAAGGTTGCTACAGATCAGGCCAATCAGTTACTTCAAGAAGACTACCCGCAATACTTATATTTTTCAGCAGTAAAATCAGCGCGTTTACATGCGGTGTCTACGGCTGATATTTACATTCATCATCAACCCAGACGACAATTACAACTCATTCTAACTAAACAAAATCCGGATGCCATTGAACGAGATCTGATTGCCTTATGCCAATTATTGGTCCAGCAAGGCTCACAAATTACTAACCTAGGTGTTACGGGTTCCTTGTTGATTGGCGCGCAAAACGCAAAGTCGGATATTGATTTAGTTGTTTATGGCAGAAAGCAATTTCATCAGCATCGCGACTATATTAGGGAATTGACGGCTGAGGGTCGTTTACAGCAGCTGGATGATACTGCTTGGCAAGAGTCATACCAACGCAGAATGTGTGATCTGAGCTACGCGGAATATGTCTGGCATGAACAGCGAAAATACAATAAAGCGCTGATTAAGCAACGAAAGTTTGATTTGAATTTGATTGAAGTAGCAGCTCCGCAGATAGAAATTACTTATCAAAAGCAGGGAGAGGTTGTTATTCAGGCGAAGGTGACTGATGCGCAATATGCCTATGATTACCCTGCAAAATTTATCATTGATCACCCGACTATCAACGAAGTCGTTTGTTATACGGCAACTTATACCGGGCAAGCCGAGCAGGGTGAATCTATTGAGGTCTCAGGTCAATTGGAAATTTCAAGCACGGGGCAAATGCGTATGCTTGTGGGTTCTAGTCGTGAAGCACAGGGCGAATATATTAAGGTGATCTCACATCTATGAGCCAGATTCCTGATTATAATGCCATCATTTTTGATATGGATGGCCTGATACTAGACACCGAAACCACCTATATACATGCTTGGCAACAAGCCGCTAAGGAGTTAGGATATTCCATAGATAGGGAATTTTGCACCCGTATGTCGGGTCTCGCCTTTTCGCTGGTAGAAAAGAAGTTTGCCGAGTATCTTGGTGATAAATTTCCGCTTAACAAGTTTTACGCTTTAAGTGGTGATCTTTGGCGTGTGATTGCCGAGACAGAAGGGATTGCTGTTAAAAAAGGAGCTTATGAGTTATTGCAATTGCTTGAACAGACTCAAATTCCATTTTGCCTGGCAACAAACAGTCCTGAATTTAATGCGCGAGAGTGTTTGCGCTATGCCGGCATAGAAGATTTATTTAGCCTGATGGTGTGCCGTGATCATGTTGCGCAACCCAAGCCCGCAGCAGATATCTTTTTGCGTGCAGCGGAATTAATACAACAACCGATACACTCCTGTCTGGTTGTAGAAGATTCATTTACGGGCTTGATGGCTGCGAAAAATGCTCAGGCATTTTCGGTATTGGTTCCCTCTATACCCGATCCGGATGGGGAAATGCAAGCTTTAGCGGGGCTGGTTGTGAATGATTTACACGAACTCTCAGTACTTTTGCAAGCTGGCAGATAATTCGATTCACAATCCTGTATAATCCTTTGTTTATTTATTTCCCCGTACAGCTGATAACCCTTTGAGAGCCCCTGATAATAAAATAACAGTGATTGCCCCTGCGCGCTTGCATATGGGCTTTATTGATTTAAGTGGTTCATTAGGGCGGAATTTCGGTAGTATCGGTGTTGCATTGAATGAAATCAATACTCGTATAACTGTCAGCTATGCTGAGCAATTAACGCTGAGTGGAATTGCTTCTGACAGAGCCTTAAAAAGCATCAAACAATTGTGTGCTGCTTTAAATGTCTCAGACCAGCTGCAGTTTGAAATTAGCTGTTGTATCCCTGAGCATGTAGGTTTAGGGTCAGGAACGCAAATGTCTATTGCCGTGGGGTTAGCTTTAAGTGCTTATTATGGGCTAGGGCTGAATGCTCGCGATATAGCTCAATTAACTTTACGCGGTGCACGCTCTGGCATTGGCATTGCTATTTTTGAGCAAGGTGGGCTGGTAGTTGATGGCGGGCGTGGTGAGCATACATTGACACCGCCGGTGATTTCGCGCATGAATGTACCCGATGATTGGCGGTTTATTCTGGTGTTTGATAAGCGCGGGCAGGGCTTACACGGTGAAGCGGAAATACAGGCTTTTAAAGAGTTGCCCCCCTTTCCACATCAGGAAGCGGCGCGTTTATGCTATTTATTAATGATGCAGGGCTTACCCGCTTTAGCTGAGAATAATATCAGCTTATTTGGTGATGTCATTACGCAATTACAACACTCCGTTGGCGAGCATTTTGCCAGTGCGCAAGGGGGTGTGTTTACCAGTGATGAGGTTGCTGTCGCCATGAAGTTTCTGCAAGCTCAAGGGGCTGTTGCAATAGGGCAGACATCCTGGGGGCCTACTGGGTTTTGTGCTGTTCAGGGCGTTGAGCTGGCTGAGCAATTAAAGCAGCAAGTCGGGCAGAACTTTTCGCATTGTGAAAATCTTTCGGTACTCGTGGCCAGCGTGCGCAATAGTGGTGGAGAAGTAATAGTGGAACAAGCGGTAGAGCGGACTTAAGTCCGCAACTAATATATAGTAATGTCGCAGTTTCCAGATAATAGCGGACTAAAGTCCGCCACACACAAGGTTCTGGTTATCGCTAATTCAGGTCGCATGTTAGCAAGTCTAGTGCGATCTGCAGGTTATGCCCCTTTAGTGATTGATCTGTTTGCTGACCAGGATACTGAAACAATTGCAGAGCAAGTTTGGCAAGTGGAGGATTTATCTTTTGCGGCGGTGCGTCCAGTCATTGAGCGGTTGTTACTCAGTGATAAGGTTCAGTGGGTGATTTATGGCAGTGGGCTGGAAAATCATCCTGAAACGCTTGAATATCTGGCTGGTAGATATAATGTGCTGGGGAATGATTATTTCATCATTAAGCAGATGCATGCTAAGAAGGCATTTTTTAAACAGCTTGATATCCTGGGTATAAGCTATCCTGAAGTACAGTTTGATTCTCCTGGTGAAAATTCAGGCTGGTTAATAAAGCCTGTGAATCATTTGGGCGGCCTGGGTATCCGTTGCTGTGATAGACAGGCTAAAGAGCATGAATATTATCAAAGGTATTTTGAGGGTGAAGTTGGCTCGGTTTTGTTTTGTGCCGATGGTGAGCAATTTGACTTAATAGGCTTTCACCGGCAGTGGACGGTAGCTGAGGATGATTTTACCTTTGCCGGTATTATAAAGGCAGCCTGCTTACCTGTTGAACATAAGAAAACAATACGCAACTGGCTGCGTAAGCTAGTCAGTTTTTATCACTTAAAAGGTCTCGCTAGCCTGGATTATATTTACCATGACGAAGGCTGTTGTTTTTTAGAAATTAATCCACGCCCCCCAGCGAGCATGGCGCTCTACCCTGAATTAGACTTGATAAGCGCGCATATAAGCGGACGTTTAACGGCTACTGCTGATAACAGCATGCGTGCTTTACAAATAGTGTATGCAACGCAAAGCTGCCAAATACAGGCAGGGGTGGAATGGCCCGAATGGAGCTTCGATCGACCAAAAGCTAATAGTAAAATACAAGCAGGTGAGCCACTTTGTAGTATTGTGGCGCAGGAAAAAACGGCTGAACATACATTAGCGCAGTTAATGGCTAGACAAATATATATTGAAAACATTTTTTTTAAATAGGTAATTATCATCATGCAATACACAGCGAGCGTAAATAAGCTGACTGAGCCTTTAGTACAAGAATTAATTGAGAATGCAGATAAATTAAGACTGGATGTGCAAAAGCTGGAAAACGGCTGCACTATCATTGATGCAGGTATCAATGTGCCTGGCGGCCTGGAAGCGGGGCGCATTATTACTGAGATTTGTATGGGGGGATTGGGAACCGTTTCTATCGCTCATAGCACTTATACGGATAATTGGCCTATGACCATTAATGTGCATACTAGTAATCCTGTTTTAGCTTGTTTGGGAAGCCAATATGCAGGCTGGAGCTTGGCACATGAGAAATACTTTGCTTTAGGTTCCGGGCCAGCAAGAGCCATGGCGACTAAAGAAAAGGATGGTAAAGTACTGCCCGTTGAAGAGCTTTACACTGAATTAGATTATACAGATGAAGCAGCTACAGCAACCTTGGTGATAGAAAACGATGCTGTACCTCCTGTAGAAATTGTAGAAAAAATAGCTAAAGCCTGTGGCGTTGCGTTTGATAAATTAACTATCATTGTTACACCCACTAGCAGTCTCGCAGGTAGCGTACAAGTGGTAGGGCGTGTTTTAGAAGTGGCGATGCATAAAGCACATGAGTTGCATTTTCCGTTAGAAAATATTATTGATGGCATGGGTAGTGCGCCTATGTGTCCGCCGCACCCTGATTTTGTTCAGGCAATGGGGCGTACCAATGATGCGATCTTATTTGCAGGCCAAGTGCACTTATTTGTTAAGGGTAGTGATGAAGAAGCTGAAAAATTAGCGACAGCACTCCCTAGCTCAACTTCAAAAGATTATGGCAAACCTTTTGCGCAAGTGTTTAAAGAAGCGAAATATGATTTTTTCAAAATTGACGGTATGTTATTCAGCCCTGCAAGTGTGATAGTGACAGCGGTAGAGTCGGGTAATAGCTTTCGTGCAGGGAAATTAGATAATGATTTATTAAATCAATCTTTTGGCGCGTAAAATTTAATTACGTTTTACCCTATCTCTTTGCTGCTGATTTAGGGTAAAATGAACGGTTTTTTAACAGCGGGCTTAGTAGTATCAGGTATAGCTGATTTATTACTGGTTTTTAGCTCCAAATAATTGATTTAAAACATTAATTATAGAATGGTTTTATACCTAACCTTTTAGAGTACAACAATGACAGATTTATCTCTTTATAGAAATATCGGTATTTTCGCGCACGTGGATGCGGGAAAAACGACAACAACGGAACGAATCCTGAAGCTGACGGGTAAAATTCATAAGCTAGGTGAAGTACATGATGGAGCTGCGACAACAGATTTCATGGAACAAGAGCAAGAGCGTGGTATTACCATCCAGTCTGCTGCGACTTCCTGCTTCTGGAAAGATCACCGCTTTAATATTATTGATACTCCAGGACACGTTGACTTTACTATTGAGGTATACCGTTCTTAAAAGTATTGGATGGTGGTATTGGTGTATTTTGTGGTTCTGGTGGTGTGGAGCCTCAATCAGAAACAAACTGGCGTTATGCGAATGATTCTGAAGTTGCACGTATTATCTTAGTCAACAAACTAGACCGTTTAGGTGCAGATTTCTACCGGGTTATTAAACAAGTAAAAGAGGTATTAGGTGCGCATCCATTAGTGATGGTTCTCCCTATTGGTACAGAAGATGATTTTATTGGTGTGGTTGATTTACTCACTGAAAAAGCATGGGTATGGGATAACTCAGGTGATCCAGTAAACTACGAAATTCAAGATGTTCCTGCGGATATGCTTGATGACGTAGCAGAATATCGTGAAAAACTGATTGAAACAGCATTAGAGCAAAATGATGAGGCAATGGGAGCTTACCTGGACGGTGAAATGCCAAGTATAGAAACCCTTAAAGCCTGCATCCGTAAAGGAACGATTAATCTTGATTTCTTCCCAACATACTGTGGTTCTGCATTCAAAAACAAAGGTATCCAGTTAATATTGGATGCAGTGATTGATTATTTGCCATCACCCACTGAAGTAAAACCACAGCCAGAAGTGGATGAAGAAGGTGAAGAAACAGGCGAGTTTGCCATTGTTGATGTGGATAAACCTTTCCGGGCTTTAGCATTCAAAATTATGGATGACCGTTATGGTGCTTTAACTTTCGTACGTATTTACTCAGGTAAACTGAATAAAGGCGACACGATTATGAATAGCTTTACAGGTAAATCTGAGCGTGTCGGTCGTATGGTCGAGATGCATGCGGATGAGCGTATTGAGCTAAGCAGCGCACAGGCGGGTGATATTATCGCGATTGTGGGTATGAAAAATGTAAAGACTGGGCATACGCTATGTGATCCTAAAAATCCTGCTACATTAGAGCCGATGGTGTTTCCTGATCCGGTTATCTCAATTGCAGTCTCGCCTAAAGATAAAGCCGGCTCTGAGAAAATGGGTATTGCGATTGGTAAAATGGTTGCAGAAGATCCTTCTTTCCGTGTTGAAACAGACGAAGATTCGGGTGAAACAATTCTACGTGGAATGGGTGAGTTACATTTAGATATTAAAGTTGATATTTTAAAACGTACGCATGGTATTGATGTAGAAGTGGGTAAACCACAAGTCGCGTATCGTGAAACGATTACTAAATCGATTGAAGATAGCTACACGCACAAAAAGCAATCAGGTGGGTCGGGTCAATTTGGTAAAATTGATTATAAGATTGAACCAGGTGAGCCAGGCTCAGGTTTTGTTTTTGAATCTAAAGTAACCGGTGGTAACGTGCCTAGAGAATTCTGGCCAGCCGTTGAAAAGGGATTTAAAAGCATGATTGATACGGGTGTATTGGCAGGTTTCCCATGTCTGGATTTTAAAGTAACCTTATTGGATGGTGGTTTCCACGCAGTGGATTCATCCGCAGTGGCTTTTGAGATTGCAGCAAAATCAGCTTACCGTCAATCAATCCCTAAAGCAGGTCCTCAGCTAATTGAGCCTATCATGAAAGTTGATGTATTTACACCCGATAACCATGTCGGTGATGTGATTGGGGATTTAAACCGTCGTCGTGGAATGATCCAGGGACAAGACGCAGGCGTGGCAGGCGTTCGTATTAAGGCTGAAGTTCCGCTAAGCGAAATGTTTGGTTATATCGGTGACTTACGCACGATGACATCGGGTCGTGGACAGTTCTCTATGGAGTTCTCACATTACCTACCTTGTC
The DNA here is from genome assembly GCF_965251085.1 of Methyloprofundus sp. Classification (NCBI taxonomy): domain Bacteria; kingdom Pseudomonadati; phylum Pseudomonadota; class Gammaproteobacteria; order Methylococcales; family Methylococcaceae; genus Methyloprofundus; species Methyloprofundus sp. The sequence goes on from NZ_OZ252594.1 coordinate 1,414,781, forward strand.
CTAAAAATATATCTGAAGAAGTGATTAAAGAAGTTCAGGAACGTGAGAAAGCGAAAAAATAAGTTGCTAATGAGCTTATAGTTCGTTTAGGGACGAGGATTTAATAATGCCCGAAAGTATGACGCAGGATTTTGGCTGTACAGTCAAAAGAAACGTCATTCCTGCATAGGCAGGAACAAGTCAGACTTGGGTAATATTGAATTCTCGTTGCTTAACCGCTTGATAAAAGAAGCCGCCCGCATACATGCCGGCGGCTTTTTTTTTAAACCTAGAAAAATCAGTTGAGTGCGAATTTATAGTGCAAGATGTTGAATTAATATAACATTTTCAAGAAATTTAGCTTCACCCATAGGTTAAGCGGACATTTTTTGGAAGTGCGGTGGAATCAATAGTTTGTGATAGAAACGGTGGGCAACTGATTATTCTATGTTAAAAGTAGCCTTGATTCCACCGCAAACTTTTAGTGCTTCAACAGCAGATTGAATCACGAGCAGGCAGCTCAGGTCAGTATGCACCATTACGTTCGCAATATTACGCTGCACAAATACTGCGCCCGGAGCTAAATCAATTATCTGGTTTACAGAAACCCGGCTGGCTGAACAACCTATCCATAGGTATTCCGGGGATTGCTGTTTAGTTATACTTCGCGCGGTCACGACGGCGTATTTCTAGCGGCTGAGTTTTTGCCGATAACTATGTTGCTGAAACCGTTATGTGCTAGTTTCAATGCCTTGCTATCGCTATAGACAAAAATCAGCTTACTATACAACCGAATCCGTGACCGTGCGAAGTATAATACGTTAAATTTTTATGTGGGAATATATTAAAAAGGTATTCATATTGGACCTTTCTGTCAGGTGCAGAAGTTTCCACTCATTTTTATAATTTTAAACAACGCGAATTCAAGCAATAAATGAAGACATTATTAAATAAAAGCTTTATTACAAATTTTCTAGCAGTCATGATTATTGCTGCTGGATATTGTTCACCCGTTTATGCTGAATTGATCAAAGCCATTGGTTTTTTTGCTTTATCGGGCGCGCTAACAAACTGGATAGCGATTCATATGTTATTCGAAAAAGTACCCTTATTATATGGATCGGGAATCATCCCCAATCGCTTTGAGGAGTTTAAGGTATCAATTAAGCATTTGATGATGCATCAGTTTTTTACGGTAGAAAATGTCGAGCAATTTATCGAGACTGAAGAGCAATTGGGAGAGAAGGTATTAAATCTGGAACCTTTGCTGGCAGCAGTAGATTATGAGCGGATTTTTGAGGGCTTAATCTCTTCGATTATGGAATCATCATTTGGAGCAATGGTACAAATGATGGGTGGGGAGGAAGCCTTAATTCCATTAAAAGAACCCTTTACTGCAAAAATGCAAGTGACTTTAACCGATATAGTTGAATCAGATCAATTTAAAGCTGCATTAAAGCAGGGCTTAAATGCTCACCAAATAGGCGAAGACATTATTGGTAAAATTGAAACAGTGATTGATAAACGCCTGGCTGAATTAACGCCACAGATAGTTAAAGAAATGGTGCGGCAAATTATCCGCGAACACCTGGGTTGGTTAGTCGTCTGGGGTGGGTTTTTCGGCGGGATTATGGGCGCTGCTTTTTATTTTATTTAAGAGAGCTCTAAGTTGGGCGATTAATAGCTTATCATCGGTTATTTTGTACACGATGCTATGTTTTAAAGGCTCTGGTTTACCAATGTCTTTAAAGGTGGCGCCGCCATGGTGGGCAGAAAAAATTGCCCACCCTACGAGTTATAAGCTGTCCCGTATTACTTTTGTAGCGACAGTTTTAAAATAGGAGTCTGGTGAGCCTGAATGACAGGGCTATCCGCTCTGTGTACCGACTTTTAGTTGCAAGCTCACTATACAACCGCATCAGTGACCGCACGAAGTATACCCACAGAAACTAACTTTTACATCTGTAAATCTTTAAGCGCCTGTATTTCAGCCTGAAAGAAATTTAAACGGTCATCCAATATTGCCGATAGGTAAAAATTCAAGCCTTTATCTTTTTGGGCTAGTTCAATTTGCATGATGGCTGAATTTGTCTGGCCTAGAGCATAAAAATATTCTGCCATATAGCGGTGTAAATTAACATCTTCATCCAGGTTACCATAAGCTCTGGCTAGTAACAGGTAATATCTAGGGTGTTGTTGATAGCGATAATCAATTAGTCTTAGATATTGTAGAGCAAGTTTGGGCTGGCTGGATTTTAATAAAATAGAAATATATTCAAATTGATACTGTGGATTGCCAGGGTACATCTGTTGTAGTTGGAGATAGTACGATTTTGCGGTCTCAAAATCTCGCTGGTTAACAGCTACCTGGGCTAGAGCTGTTAAATATTCTCTTTGTTGCGGATAGCGATGGTTCAGGCTTTGAAATATTTCTTTCGCCTCACTGAATCGTTGTTTTTTTATAAATGTCAGGCCTAGCCCATATTGCATGGCTGCGCGTTGTTCAGGCGTGCCCTGGTCAATTTTATTTTTAAAATATACAAAGAGGTCATTGAGTTTGGTTTTGTCGGAGCCTGCACGTAATTTTGCTTTTATCAGACGATAATCTTGTGAGTCTGGAACCTGGCGATAAGGATATTGTTCAGCCCGGCCACGGGTATCGGATATACGTGATGAGGTAACTGGGTGAGTTCTTAAAAATTCAGGTGCTCCTTCACCATAATAACGGCTGGCAAGTTGTAGCTTTTCAAAAAAAATGGGCATACTGAGTGGGTCAAACCCTGAGCGTTCCAGTGTTTTAATCCCAATTCTGTCGGCTTCTTGCTCGTTATCACGCGTGAAGTCAATTTGCATTTGCACGCTACCTGCCTGTATAGCTGATAATGCGCCTATGCCTAATTCCGGAGCCTGGGTTGCGACAACAATTGCTGCCAGCATTGCTGCGGCTGCAGGTAAAGACATGCGACTGCTGGCTTCATATGAGCGATATATATGACGTTGCGTAACATGAGCTATCTCGTGAGCCATAACGGATGCCATTTCACTTTCTGAATCGCTATTTAAAATTAGCCCCGAATTGATGCCTATATAACCGCCAGGACCTGCGAACGCGTTAATATCATCTGACAGAACCACAAAAAAATAAAAATCCTGCGTCGGGTTGTCGCTATTAGCAACTAGCTTTTGACCAATGGATTGAATATATTGCTGCACATCTGGGTCGTAACTAATTTTTAATTGTGCGCGGATACTGCGAAAGAAGGAATTACCCAAGGCTTTTTCCTGGGCAGGGGAAATCAGGGTACCTGTAGAATCGCCCATATCAGGCAGCTTTATTTCACCAGCCTTACTGGTATAACAGCATACGATGCTGAGTATAAACAGAGTAAAAAACAATGGATTCTTATTTAGTTTCATCAAGTGTTATACTTTGTTTTATTCCATAAAAGGCAGAGTTGATCCGTTGAATCAATTTTCATAATCTTTGTTATTGTACTGAATGTTTGTCTATCTTTCTCGTTTCTTGAGCATTATTAATGAAATATTCCATCCAGATAAATTCTAGCCCTTACCAGTCTAATAGTGCTGAAACTGCTTATCAATTTATTAAAAGTGCCATAGAAATGGGGCATGAAATTATACGTGTGTTTTTTTATCAAGAGGGGGTTTATCATGCGTTTCGATACGCGACACCTCCGGATGATGAAGTACAGATTGTTACTCGGTGGAGTGCTTTGGCTAAGGAATATGATATAGATTTGGTGGTCTGTATTTCTGCGGCACAGCGCCGTGGTTTGCTAGAGACTAATGAGGCAAGACGGCAGGGTAAAGTAGATAATGATGTGGCTGATGGTTTTCGTATTGCAGGTCTGGGGTTGTGGGTAGAAGCGATGCTGGAGGCTGATCGATTTATCGAGTTTGGTTAACTATCCTAGAAAACTCAGTTGCTCACGTTTTCTAGCACAAGCTCTTGATTCCACCGCACTTGCAAAAAATGTCCGCTTAACCTATGGGTGAAGCTAAAATTTTTTGAAAGCACTGTGAAGCCAATATCTTGCACTATAAATTCGCGCTCAACTGATTTTTCTAGGATTCTCTAGTGTAGAGCGGACTTCAGTCCGCTCTACTTGCTGAGAATTAATTCGAATTATGCATATCAATAGTTGCAGTTTCTATCTGTCTACCGGTCTGGGCAGCATCATTGCGTAATGCTTCGATATTTTTCAGGTAATCATCATCAATATCGCCGGTGATATATTTATGATCGAAACAGGAGGTATCAAAATGTTTGATTTTGGTATTCCCTTTGCGTACCGATTCAATTAGATCTTCCAGATCCTGATATATCATCTTATCAGCGCCAATAGCAGTACAGATTTCTTCTTCAGTACGATTGTGAGCAATCAGCTCATGCGCTGCCGGCATATCGATGCCGTATACGTTGGGATAGCGTACTGCTGGGGCGGCAGAAGCAAAATAGACGTTTTTCGCACCGGCATCACGTGCCATTTGAATGATTTGCTCTGATGTCGTGCCGCGTACTATCGAGTCATCGACTAATAAAACGTTTTTACCTTCAAATTCCAGACCGATGGCATTAAGTTTCTGGCGTACTGATTTTTTGCGCATTTGTTGCCCCGGCATAATAAAAGTCCGGCCTATATAGCGATTTTTAATAAAGCCTTCACGGAATTTAACGCCTAGGGAGTGTGCCATTTGCAGGGCAGACGTGCGACTGGTATCTGGAATAGGGATAACCACATCGATATCATTATCGGGCCATTCACGTAGAATTTTCTCGGCTAATTTATCGCCCATACGTAAACGTGCTTTGTACACAGAGATATTATCAATAATTGAGTCGGGGCGGGCAAAATAAACATATTCAAAAATACACGGGCAATGGTCGTTAATTTCAGAGCAGAGTTGTGTATGTAGCTTGCCAGATTCTTCAATAAACACCGCTTCTCCGGGCTCTATATCACGGGTCAGCTTAAAGCCAAGAACATCCAGAGCCACACTTTCCGAAGCAATCATAAAGTCGGAACCCTGTTCTGTTATGCGCTCGCCAAACACGATAGGGCGAATTCCATGCGGGTCGCGGAAGCCTATAATTCCTATGTTAGGAATCATGAGTACGACTGCATAAGCGCCTTTGCAACGGCGGTGTACGCCTGCTACAGCCTTGAAAATATCATCCTTATTTAGTTCTAATTTACCCAGTTGCTGTAATTCATGGGCAAAGATATTCAGCAAAACTTCCGAATCAGAATTGGTATTCAGATGGCGCTGGTCTTCAATAAACAGTTCTTTTTTTAATTGTTGGGTATTAGTCAGGTTACCGTTATGTGCCAGTGTCACCCCGAAAGGCGAGTTGACGTAAAAAGGTTGTGCCTCGGATGAACTTGAGCAGCCAGCAGTTGGGTAGCGTGCATGTGCTATGCCCATATTGCCTTTGAGTTTGACCATTTGCTCGGTGGAAAAAACATCGCGGGTCAGTCCGTTGTCTTTACGTAAATGTAAACGTCCGTTTTCACATGTCACAATACCTGCTGCATCTTGCCCTCTGTGCTGCAACACGGTGAGTGCATCATACAGCTCTTGATTTACAGCTTGATGGGAAACAATTCCGGCAATACCACACATGGCTTTTCCTGATTATAATAAGTTATTGGAAATTTAAATAGTCTGCAATACCATCGGGTATATGTGTTTTTAACCAGACTGCTAAGGTTTGAAAATGGGGCAATAGCTGTGATTCCTTCCACCACGAACTTTCCGGTATAGGGGTTAGGCCTGCTAACATAACCAATAAAATTATGATTATCACGCTTCTACCAGTACCGAAAACAAGACCAGCCAAACGGTCAGTGCCGGATAAGCGCTGATTTTTAATCAGCGCACCGAGTAATTTATTAATAAGCGCGCCCACGATTAGAGTTAAGATAAAGAGCAATACAAAGGCTATCGCCAGCCTTACATTGGTATCGTCTATCGAACTTTCAAAAAACGTGGCAAACGGGGAGCAAAATTTAAAGCCTACCCAGGAAGCTGCGCCCCAGGTCACCAGAGCAAAGGCTTCACGTATCAAACCTCTGAAAAGGCCGATGATAGGTGAGATGCTGATTAAGCCTATAATGGCATAGTCTATCCAGATCATTATAGTGTCTATTCCGCAACCAGAAGCGTTTTAACTTTGTATTGTGCTTCGAGCTGTTGCTGGGTTTTCTGTGCTCTTTTTTCATCCAGTTCCGGGCCAACGCGTAGTCTATATAACGTGCCTTGTTTAGTAGCCACTGAATCCACATAGGCGGTAAATTTATTTTTACGTAATTTATCTCGAAACTCATTCGCGTTCTGTTCCTGACTAAAACTCCCTATTTGAATGACCCAGCTTTTCAGGTTAGTCTCTTTGACGGCCTGTTTAATATTTTCGCTTTGTAGGTCAACTTGTGCCGGGACAGGTTTTGACAAGATTTGAGCTGATGTTTTAGGGATCGTTTCCAGTAACGGCTGCATGTGTTCTTCAGGTTCCTGCGGTAAAGATAGTTCATTGCTTAAGTTTTCCACGCCTGGCACGGGGTCATCAAATAACATGGGTACGAAAATAGCCGCGAGGGCAGTAATAACAATCGCTCCTACAATTCTTTGTTTTAATATTTCGTTCATACTATTGTCCTTGTGAGTTGCTAAAGAGGGTTAAATATTCGGATACCAGAAAAAAAGATCCAAATATTAAAATAACACCTTGATCAGCTTGTGCCTTGTTTTTTGCTGCGTAATAGCTGGTCAGGAAATTTTCAAAACCAAAGCTTACTTGAATTATATCACAGTGCTGAAAAGCATTTTTTAGTTCGCTTTCAGTACTGGCCCTGGAATGGTCTAAAGGTGCAATATACCAGTGTTTAATAAATGGCTGCATAAGACTTATCACTCCGGTTAAATCTTTATCATTCATCATGGTAAAAATAGCATGTACCGGGGTGTGCTGAAACTCAGCCTGCAAATGTTCGACTAAAGCCTGTGCTGCTTGCGGATTATGGCTGACATCTAATAACACGGGTGGAGCGGACTTAATATATTGAAAACGCCCAGCTAACTTAGTGTTGCTCAATCCTTGTTTGATTGCCTGTTCGCTAACAGCAATTTTAGACTGCAAATTATCAATGGCAGTTAGCACAGAAGCCGCATTTCTATATTGATGTTCGCCTTTTAATTGCGGTGCTGGTAAATCGTTTAGATGGTTTTTTCCGCACTGCCAATCCCAACTTGTTGCGTTTTTTTGATATGAAAATTCATGCCCAAGGCGTAATAGCCGTGCGTTAATTTTTTCAGCATTGTCGATTAAGGGCTGGGGAGGCTCTAGTTCGCCAGTGATAGCCGGAGTATTTGCCCGGAAGACTCCTGATTTCTCATAAGCAATTGCTTCGCGGGTTTCACCCAGCCAGGCAGTGTGGTCTATGGAAATGCTCGTGACAATTGCAGCATCGGGGTCAACAATATTGACCGCATCAAGCCTTCCACCTAGTCCGACTTCTAAAAGCTGTATATCAAGCTCGGAGCGGGAAAAAATATCTAAAGCAGCCAGTGTGCCAAATTCAAAATAACTTAATGAAATATTATTTCTTACCGCTTCTATGCGTGCAAAAGCCGCACAGATAAGTTCATCGCTAATAGGCTGCGCATTAATTTTAATACGTTCGTTATAGTTAATAATATGCGGAGACGTATAAGCACCGACTTTTAGGCCCTGAGCAAGATAAATCGCTTCCAGAAATGCAATGCTGGAACCTTTGCCATTGGTGCCCGCAACAGTGATAGTGACGAGTTTTTTAGGCGCTGGAGCTTTTAAGGCATGATAAACCTGCGTGACTCTGTCCAGTCCAAGATCAATGCTTCGGGGATGCAGGCTTTCTTGCCAATCCAGCCAGCCTTTCAGGGTATCAAAATGCATAATAAGAGATATTATCAAGCAGAGTAAGTATTATGCCTTGCACATTAAGATGCAGCAATTATTGAGTGCACCTTCGCACTGAAGTCCAAGCTGCAAAAGATTAATTATAGCCTGTAAGGGATGATTTAGTTTCGCGTATTTGCAGTCAGAATCGCTAAAATTGAGCTGATTTCCTGACGCATTTCACGACGATCAATAATCATATCAATAGCACCGTGTTCTTGTAAAAATTCACTGCGCTGAAAGCCTTCTGGTAACTTCTCGCGTACGGTTTGTTCAATTACTCGTGGGCCCGCAAAACCGATTAAAGCTTCCGGTTCGGCAACATTGATATCACCTAGCATGGCTAAACTGGCAGATACGCCCCCCATCGTAGGGTCAGTCATAAACGAGATATAGGGAATGCCGGCCTTAGATAATTTTGTTAGTGCTGCACTGGTTTTAGCCATTTGGAATAATGAAAATAATGACTCCTGCATACGCGCACCACCACTGGCAGTAAAGACTATAAAGGGGGCTCCTGTTTCCAGGCTTTTATTAACCCCGCGTACGAAGCGCTCGCCGACGACAGAACCCATGGAACCGCCCATAAAACCGAAATCGAATGCTGCGACAACAACAGCCTGGCCTTGCAGGGTTCCGGTCATCACCACTAGCGCATCATTCTCTTTAGTTTTTTTCTGTGCAGCAACGATACGGTCTTTGTATTTTTTACTGTCCTTAAACTTTAAGGGATCTAAAGGTTTCAGGTTGGCAGCAATTTCCTCGCGTTCTTCAGTATCTAGAAACAAGTCTAAACGACGTCTTGCCCCTATGCGCATGTGATGATCGCATTTAGGACAAACATTCAGGTTTTTTTCTAGCTCGCTATTGTACAAAATGGCATTACAACAGGAACATTTGTTCCATAAACCTTCAGGCACTGGTGTTTTCTTGCTGTCAGGCTGTTTTTTTATAATAGTAGAGGGGACTAATTTTTCAAACCAGCTCATTGCGTGCTCCTTCTTTAATCTTGATTATCCATGGCTAGGCGCATGGATTTTAATAATTCGATGATTTGTTGCTTAGCAAGCTCAGGTGCAGATAAATTCGCTTCTATCTTACTAATTAATGCACTACCAACAACGACTGCATCGCTAAGTTGGGCAATAATTTTAGCTGTTTCGGCATCCTTAATTCCGAAGCCAACACCGATAGGTAGCTCGGTGTTGGCCCGAATATCAATTAATTTTCTTTGTACATCTGCCGTGTCCAGATGTCCAGCACCGGTGATGCCTTTTACCGAAACATAGTATAGAAAGCCACTACCCACGGAATCCATTTTTTTAATTCTGTCGGGGCTACTATTAGGAGCGAGTAAAAAGATCTGGTCTATATCTTGAGCATTTAGCAAATCAGCGCATTCCTGTGCTTCTTCAGGCGGTAGATCCACGGTCAAAACACCATCCACTCCCGCATTTTTAGCAGCCAGTGCAAAAGCTTCATAACCCATGGCTTCCACAGGGTTTGCATAGCCCATTAACACCACAGGGGTGGTTTGGTTTTTGCTTCTGAATTCACTGACTATTGTCAAGGTGTGACGTAAGCTCATTTTGTGTTCTAAAGCACGTTCACTGGCACGTTGAATCACCGGTCCATCTGCCATAGGATCAGAAAATGGCACACCTAGTTCAATAATATCTGCACCGGCTTCTACCATGGCATGCATCATGGGAACGGTAAATTCGGGGTTTGGATCGCCTGCGGTAATAAAAGGAATAAGTGCTTTATGTCCTGATGTTTTAAATTCGGCAAATCTTAAAGCTAAGCGACTCATATTTCAATTCCTTCACGTTTTGCCATCGTGTGCATATCTTTGTCACCGCGCCCGGACAAATTCACAATTATAATCTCATCTTGCTGCATCTTTGGTGCTAATTTTAAGGTATAAGCCATTGCATGGCTGGATTCCAGGGCAGGGATAATGCCTTCTATTTTAGTCAAGGCATGAAACCCCTGCACCGCCTCATCATCGGTAATACTGACATATTCGGCGCGACCTATGTCTTTTAACCAGGAGTGCTCAGGGCCAACGCCTGGGTAGTCCAAACCAGCAGAGATTGAATGTGTTTCAATAATTTCACCGTCATCATCTTCCATCAGATAGGTGCGGTTTCCATGTAGAATTCCGGGGCGGCCTGCACATAAAGGTGCGGAATGTCGACCTGTCTCAATACCATCTCCGGCTGCTTCTACGCCAATCATTTTAACAGCGGCATCATCAATAAATGGATGGAATAAGCCTATCGCATTAGAACCACCACCAATACAAGCGACTAATGCATCGGGTAATTTTCCGGCTTGCGTTAGACATTGCTGTTTAGCTTCCCGGCCAATAATGGATTGAAAATCTCTGACCATGGCGGGGTAAGGGGCAGGACCCGCTACCGTACCAATAATATAAAAAGTAGTATCTACATTGGTGACCCAGTCGCGAATCGCTTCGTTTAAGGCGTCTTTAAGTGTTTTAGAACCTGATTTTACCGCGACAACCTTTGCGCCGAGTAATTGCATACGGTACACATTCAGCTTTTGTCGCTCAACATCAACCGCACCCATATACACGATACACTCTAAACCTAAACGTGCACATACAGTCGCTGTAGCTACACCGTGCTGTCCTGCCCCGGTTTCAGCAATAATGCGTGTCTTACCCATGCGTTTGGCGAGTAAAATCTGGCCAATGGTATTATTAATTTTATGCGCACCAGTATGATTTAAATCTTCGCGTTTAAGATAAATCTGCGCTCCGCCTAATTCACGGCTCCAGCGTTCCGCATGATACAGCGGAGAAGGGCGGCCAACATAATGTTGGAAGTCTTTATCGAGTTCAGCCATAAACTCGGGGTCGGTCATATATTTCTTATAGGCTGCGTCGAGCTCCTTGACTGCTGGAATTAATGTTTCCGCAATAAATATGCCACCATAAGGACCGAAATGTCCTCGTTCATCGGGCATATTATATGAATTAGTTGTTTCTGTCACTTAGGTAAACCTCAGTTAAAAATGCTGCTATTTTATTATTATCTTTTATACCTTTTGCCGCTTCTACGCCGCTGCTTACATCCAGAGCATAGGGCTTAACCTGCGCAATTGCTTCGCTGGCATTGTTTGCTTCTAATCCCCCTGCAAGGATAAGGGGTAAGTCACATTGCGGCGGGATTAAATTCCAATCAAATTGTTCACCTGTCCCGCCTTTGGCTTTGGCGTGATAGGCATCGAGCAATAAACCACTGGCATCATGGTATTCACTTGCTAAGGCCTGTATGTCTATATCTAGGTGCATTCTGATCGCTTTGATATAAGGCTTGGCATAGATGCGACACGCCGTTGCGGGTTCATCACCATGAAACTGCAATACATCAATTGCAACCTGGTTGATCACTGCTCTTATTTGTTTCTCAGGGGCATCTACAAAAAGAGCAACCACCGTGGTAAATGCTGGTAATGCGGCAACAATTTCCTGTGCTTGCGCAATGCCGACATTCCTTGGGCTTGCTGCATAAAATACCAGGCCTATTGCATCAGCTCCTGCGTAAGCCGCGAAAGCCGCCTGCTCAGCAGATGTAAAGCCACAAATTTTGACCCGCGTTCGTTTCATTTTCAGCACAAAATCATTCAGCAATAAAGCCGATTAGAATACCATATTGAAGGGCTCTCTTGAAGAGAAGAAATAGCTTAGATTTGTACATCAACTGGAAGCAGGGACAATTGCTCTGCATGTAGCGCGGTATAGCTTTGGCGCGCTTGTATTAAATATACTTCGCACGGCCACGGTTGCGGTTTTCTGGCGGCCGATTTTTGCCGATAGCTGCGTTGCTGAAACAGTTGCGTAGCTAGCTATGCGCTTATTTCAGCGCCCCCGTATCAAGTACGGGGCAGGCTTTGCTCTCGACCAAAATCAACTCGCTATAAAATTCGCAACCGTCACCGCGCGAAGTATAAACTACCTTTACCTGGTTTTATTAAATTGCAAAAAAATCTAGTGACTGTGTGAATGTCCATCATCGTGGCTGTGAGTATGTACATTAGGGAGATGGAAAGAAATAATCATCCAAACGAAGTAAGCTTGTGTCTCAATAATTTATAATAATGAATTCTGAATTTATTCTCACACTAGGCAGATAAGCTTGTTGATATTAACAGATAGCATTATAGGTTGGATTATAAATACAGCCCATCGTTTAAAAGGCTCGGTACGTCGTATATTCATGGCTGAAACGGTGGAGCTACTAGGCTCAGGTGGTGCAAGTATTGCTGAAGAAAAACTAGGATGGAATAGAGGCACTATCCGAAAAGGACAATATGAACTTGAAACTCAGCCCATAGAAGATAATTTTTCAGCGAGAGGGCGTAATAAAAGTGAAGAGCATTTTCCTCATCTACTTGATGACATAAAAAAAATTGCTGAACCGGAGTGTCAAACGGATCCCTCTTTTAATTCCTGTCGATTATATACCCGGCTAACGGCTAAAGAAGTTAGAAAACGTTTACTGGAGATTGATTATTACGATGAAAAAACATTACCTTGCTCAAAAACTATCAATACAAAATTAAATGACCTGAGTTACCATCCAAAAAAGGTACAAAAAACAAAGCCTCATAAGAAAATCAAGGAAACGGATGCAATTTTTGAACAAGTTCATTCAGTCAATGGAATGGCAGATATCAACCCAAAAGAGATTCGTATATCAATTGATGCCAAAGCAAGAATGAATATAGGAAATTTTTCACGGGGAGGACGAAATCGGGTTTTAACAAAAGCAGAGGATCATGATTTAGATGTTAAGGAAAAGTTAACTCCTTTTGGTTTTTATCTGCCTGAACATGATGATTTTTTCCTTTTCTTTACAGCAGGCTATGCCAGCAGTGATTTCATCGTTGACCGATTGGAAGAAATTTGGCCAGAAATTCAAGAAAAATATGGAGTAGATATTCTGACAATTAACGCTGACAATGGTATGGAGAACAGTAGCTCCAGAACTCAGTTTATAAAAAGGCTTGTGGAGTTTGCTGAAAAAAGCAACATAAAGATAAAACTGGCCTACTACCCTCCTTATCATAGTAAATATAACCCAATTGAACGAGTATGGGGAGCCTATGAAAATCATATTAGTGGCGACATAATGGATACAGTTGAAACAACTTTAAAATTTGCCAAAAGTATGACCTACAATGGCAAAGCACCTATTGTTAAATTAACAGAAAAAATATATGAAACAGGAGTAAAGGTAGGTAAAAAAGCAATGAAGACGTATTATCAGTTTGTTGACCGAATGCCATCGTTGGAGAAATGGTTTTTGACCATTTCTCCTGGTTGTTCTGGATGATTATTTCTTTCCATCTCCCTTAGTTTCCTGCACATCAGGTGCAATATTGACATCATAAGTATGTATATGCGCGGCGGAGTCATGACTATGCACATGCTGGGGGATTTGCGGGTCAGTGATTTCCAGTTGAATAACAGGCCTAACAGCGACACCGTATTGATACACCATCAAGCCGCCTAAATCTGCACCCAGAGTAAGCAAAATAACCATTAATGCAGATAAAGCAAAATGCCCATAGGTTCTAGTATAGATAAAATTGTCAGATGCGAAAATACGCCGTAGTGATAGCAATAAGGCTATTACAGTGACGCTGATACCAAAGGCTTGATGGCGTAACATAATGGCATGTGTCGCATCATTATGCGCTGCAGAATAGGCAGCCTGAAACCCTGCTGCTACCGTGAACATTGCAGATAGTGTGCCGATATAAAGTAACGGCGTAGCAAAATGTCGCCAGCCAGGTTTTGCAAATAAACCACCTAAAGTATCTGTAATAAAAAAAAGTGTTAATAAGACAATAGGAAAGTGGACTAGTAATGGGTGGATATTATCCATGGCACTAATGCCGGGCATAAATGCCGCAAAAATTTCCCCAGGTGTTTTTGTCGAGAGTGATTCCAGGAAAGTTAAAAAATCTTCTAGGCCTTTTACTGCGCCCAATCCACCATGATTTCCACCACCATGAATTTGGGGTAATACATCAAATATTAAATCTATCATTTTCTCGTTTAAATTAATTGGCTAGAGTTTTTGAGAAAGGGTTTTATGCTTTGTATTATACGGTTATGGTTACTTATTTCCTAGTGATTCCAAGTGGATTCAATTTTTCCACTTTATAAAAAGTGGTATCAATAACGCTAGCCTAATACGGTTAGTTTGAGTTTTTTATTTAATATGAAATATCTTGGGTTGGGTTTTATCCCTTATTTTTTTGTAAAGTAAGGGATATGGCCTGAGTTATTATATTATCCATATGGCTTATATGGTAACAACTAGGTTAAAGTTAGGCTATGTCTGCATTAGCTGTTGTTTTGAACTATTATTATGAATAATAAAGGAAAAAAATCGTGGAGGCCATGATGCAAAACGAAGATTTTCAACATTGGTTAGGTCAGTCAGCAGACCTGACAATTAACCAAAAGAAACGAGCATTTACTGAGTTATCAGATAAAGCTCACCAGGAATTAAGCGAAGAACAACTGGGTGAAGTTAACCTTTGCCCTCACTGGCTTCTACCGAATATACTCACTGGGGTCAATCAAATGACTTGCCTCGGTATCGATGTAAAGCCTGTTTAAAAACATTCAATGTCTTGACTGGTACACCTTTAGCCAGATTACGCCATAAGTCCCTCTGGCCGCATTATTCAGAAATGATGCTTGAAAGTTTTACTATTCGAAAAGCGGCAAACGAACTGGGTATTAATAAAAACACATCATTCCGTTGGCGCCACAGGTTTCTAATGAATCCTACCCTCCATAAGCCTGAGCACTTAACTGGAATAGTTGAAGCGGATGAACCCTTTTTTCTTGAATCACATAAAGGTGAAACTGGTTTAAACCGGGCGCCACGCAAACGGGGTGGTAAGGCCCCAAAACGCGGTGTCTCAGCTGAACAGGTTCCTGTACTTATTGTTCGTGATAGAAGTGGTGTTACCTCTGAAGCAATATTACCCCGAGTCACCTCTGGTACGCTTGCAGAAGTATTAACACCCTTATTGGATTCGGATGCAATTTTGTGCTCTGATGGGCATCCTAGCTATCAAGCTTTCTCTAGAGAATCAGGTATGAGTCATCGGCCCGTTAATCTAGCGGCGGGGTATCGTGTTATCGATAAGGCCTTTCATGTTCAAAATGTAAATGCATATGATAGTCGCCTGAAAGGCTGGATGCTTCGTTTTCATGGAGTGGCCACTAAATATTTGGATCATTATCTTGGTTGGCAACGATGGTTAGATTCTCATACAAAAGTAATGAATCCACGGCAATTTCTGATTGAGGTTACCGGTGCCAATGGTGTTTACCAACAGCTAATGCAGACATAGCCAATAATGATCAACTGAATACAACAAGATTCAGTGATTAAATTTATCTTTTACTTGGCAAAGGTTTACTTTATTTAATCAATGCGAGAACAGAGATATTAAATTGCGTAACAAGATTACGAATAAGCAGGCTAGAGCTGCCTATTACCCATAAATCATGACACACAATATCACCCGCCTTCCAGTAGCAAGAACCCGGCACACAAAAGCTGCAAAGCTGCGTACCTTCGCCACATGATTTGATGACCGGGCGGGGGATCTTTTTTCCGCCCCAGATGTCCTCCAATTCTTGCTACCAATTGTACAGCTTCACCTAGTAACAAAGGGGGTTTTAATCTTTTTTTTTGCGTAGGCGTGCAGGGTACGCAATTCAACATCAGAAAATAATATTTCAGCAGGAAGCTCAGGCGTTTCTCTACCCAGAAGCGTCATGAGCATGATCCGCCAGGCGATAACCAGATTGATACCAATCGCCCGACGCAACCGCTCAGCCGTTTCATGAGCAAGATCGTCAATTTTACAGCCTGATTTTAGCACACGATGCCAGTCTTCAATTCGCCAGCGCAACGTATACCAACGCAAACACTTTTCAATGTCCTTCGCGGATTCAATTTTAATCGTTGTCAGTAAAAACCACTCGACGGCCTTTGTGCCTTGAGGCGGGTTTTCTTCTAGCGCATGGATAAGCTGTATTTCAACCGGCTCTTTGTCATGATAATAGCTGGGAGCAGGGAGTTGTATGGCTAAGTGACGCAATGCCAGTTCTGCCCGCCTTCCTGGTCTTGCTGCTTTGGCTTTTTGCTTGCTTTTTTTAGGCCGGGCACTTTGCTGGGGAACATTGACGCTAACTCGACTTTGTACTCTGGTTTCACGAATGGCTGCGAACAGCTTGAAGGGGGATTCATTAATATTACGGTCGTGCTGAGCACGAATAAGCAGTTCAACACAGGGATTTTTTCTTTGTTCATCAAACAATTCAAAAAAATCAGCTTCCCGGTCACAGACATTAATCAGTTGTGTTTGCGGCATGGTTGCCGCTAATTCAACCAGGTCACGGTGGTGCTCTATCCAGACAAAGGTCTTTTTTTCTTCAATCGGTATTTTTGATGGCTTACGTTTGTCATCGGGCAATCGGGGGTGCGGAGCAATACACTGTGCTTTTAGGACGCCCAATGGCAAGCCATTGGGCGCAATGGCGAAGCTTGAGTGTAAATTCAGTCCTTTGGTTTTTGCACCGGTCTGGTTGGCTTTCAACTCTCCTAAGGAACGTGCACGAAATAACTTGAGCAACTTCTAAAATTGCTTTTCAGGAACAGCAACATAATTCCATAGCCTAAGATGTTCATCAAAAACAATTCTCATGGAATCTTTAAACCCGGCCATAACCTTTCTGCCCGTTTCATAAACTCTATTTAAAATTGAGGCAAAAACTTTTAAACCAGACTTTGTTGTTGCCGTTTCTATCAATTCTTTTGTTAACTGGTGACTTGTTAAAACAACACCTTGCATTGCCCGAGTAATATGAGGAAAGGCTTTGTGCTCAACAGGATTCCATTTGGATGTGTAGGGAGGATAATGAGCAACGCGTATATTAATCCCAATTTCATCTGCCAAAACTTGTAAATCCTGTTTAAAAATATAGTGTCGAGATGAATTACTGCCACCTCCATCCATCAACATTAAAATAGAAGTGGCCTGCGAGTAGTAATGTATTCCATAGTTGTACCACCAATGGCGAAGCGAATCACAAGCAAATTCACTGGTGTCTCGACTTGTCCCTATAGTGACGTATGCCTCATTGCGTGTTTGATCATAAACGGTATGCGGTACGGCAACCCCCTCCGCCAATGACGGGAAATCATGATCAAAAACTTCAACAGTCTCAGTGGTATAAATCTTACCTTCACGAGATAAATTCCCTATTTGTTCCTTTTTCTTAGTGTCTACGCTAATCACTGGATTCCCAGCAACACTATATTTTTCTTTTAATTCGGTAATACGTTCAAATTGGGCATTACGATCCACATGTCCTCCTCCAGCCTTATATTTAAAGGCTTCCGTTTTACATACCCATTCTTTTTCAATAATTGTCTAACAATATTACGACTGGCTTTAAAACCTTTTTTAGCTAATAAATCGCTAATATTAGCTCGCGTTAAATTTGTCCATTTTTGCGTTTCATCCATTGGGTTACCTGCCGTATGCTCTGTCAGCAAAAGTAGAAAAACCTCATTAATATCAGGCTGTTTTTCAAGGGTTGCCTTTCGACCGCCTCCCTTACGTCTACTGCGATTTTGGTCAATCGTTTCTTCCACCTGAAGTGCTTCAATTCCAAATTGAACAGTATTGCGTGAACAATTAAAAAGTTTAGCAATATAAGTAACCCCACCAAAAGCAAGCTTTAAAGCTTCAATGCCTGCATATAAGCGTCTATTTTTCTCTGGCAGACGACTGTAAAATTCTTGCATCCGCTCTTCTATCTCTTTTGCATAAGCTATAATCATTCGTTAATTTTAAACAAAACTTATTTTTTTAACCAACGTTACAATGATTTTATAATTAAATTTATGCATGAACTTGCTCAAGTTATTTCATGCGCGTTCCTAAGCCACTGCATTTATCCAGGTTTGTGTAGTTGAGTTCACTGCCATCTTGCAGGCATAGCACCGTTTTTTGCCCCATCATCCGTCGCGCTGTCCGTTCGCGGTGAGGTTGCAAGATATTTTCCAGATTAACGGCTGAGCCTTCTGGCTGGTCAATCATGCGATAGTAGGCCTTGGTGGCGGGCCAGTCACCTTCAACTGTCCCTGAGAAGGCACTGCCAGGATTCTGGGCTTTAGCATCAGCGACGTTGACGAGCCTTTTACTTAATCGTTTATCGCCCAGTGGCGCACCGCCAAATTCATGTTCGGCCCATTGCTCAGCATCCAGTCCTTCACTGATAGTCAGTGCGCCCAGACCTGCATTGGCTGATAATCCCAGCTGTTTCCTGAAAGAGGTATCGAGTGGGTACATATAAATCGTTTTTTGACTTAATGTCGAGTCATTATGCCGGTCCTGGCGTCCCCGCCCTTTGGTTTTTCCGATGGCCAACCAGTTTGAAGCCTTATAGCAGGTGCCCGAATAGTGCTCGGTATCAACAAAGCTTTCAATGAGCAAGGGTGAGTATCCATACTGCCGGTTAAAATCTTTTGCTATCGTTGCCATGCTCATGCCTAGTACTTTCGATGCCAGGTTTTTGCAGTTGACACTGGGACGGATCAAAAAACGACTCATCCCGACGATCATATGGAGCTGTGCTTGATGCTCTTCTTGATTCCAGCCTATCCATTGATCGCGGGCGGATAATTGCAAAGCCGGCGCGGCATACCCAATCCCTCCTAACCAGCCATGCTCGGAACGAATCAGGTAGCGCATTTGCCTGCCCACCAATATTGCTGCTTTCAGGTAGTGTTCTGTAAGCATCAGTTCATTCCAGGTTCGCATCTGATCTGCCTCTTGTACTAGTACCAATTCAAGCGCTGCAATGTGCCTGACTTCATCGGGTACATCAACAGGATGTGGTACGGAGTCCGTTAAACGGCGGGGTGATTTTGTGCCCGTTTTGTGTTGCACCCTGGGTAGCTCAAAATGCCCCGATGATTCTAGAGCACGGAGTGCTTTCAGGCAGCCACTGGTTTGCATTTTCCCGCGTGCATCGTGAAATTCAAAGTGTGTACAGACTTGTTTGGCTAAATCGCTTCTATGTTCAACTCCCTTGCCTTCCAGTAATTGTTTGATGTATTCTATATTGCTTGATAAGGAGAGTGTTCGTTTGATTTGGTTTTGTTTATTCATGCCTTATAGCATGCAATAATTATTCTTGATTGTCCAGCTGTAATTTATGGGTAATAGGCAGTGCTAGAGTGTTGTCTTTTGGACTTCGTTAGTAAAACATCCATTAATTAAAACTAACAACTTTCGTCATTATTAGATTTCTGGAATGCTGTACTAGTTTTTGCGCACTTTAAGCTGATAGTGGCCGTTATCCATGCCGCAAAAGAATTCATCTAGCATAGGGTGATTAAGCTCGCTAATATCTTCACCGATTTCAAGGTTACGTTCGGCTACATAGGTTTGATGAACCGAGTTTCCGACTAGTACATGGTACCAGGGTTGGTCTTTAGGAGGGCGGCTACGCGCGACTTCTTGGTACCACTGTTCACTACCCAGAAATTTGTAATCGACATCTATAATTACGCCCCGATAATTAAATAAGCTGTGGTGGATAATTTTCCCTATAGAAAATTTAGCGACACTCATGATTCACTCCTAAAGTTGAATGTTACTATGGATTATAACCATAGTAGCCGAGAAGCGGGGAATGTTTTGCGCTTGTGGGGATTGTAAAGCTAAAGCTTTAGCGGTTTATTTTTAAGGTCTTATGTTTTAAATCATCGTTTTCACGCTGCCAGCTGACTTTGATATTAAAGCCTTGTTGATTAGCTTCCTGTGAGGCACGTATTTTTAATTTCATCAGGCCTTCTGGTTGAAACTCTATTTCGTCTTCTTCATCGCTGAATTTAAGTTTGCCCTTGCCAATATTTTCACTGATAGACTTAAGGATTTTTTCTATGCTTTTGGCATCTTGCAGGGATTCGTGTTTAAAACTTTGTTTATTTAGCTTCATAAGTCTAGGCGGGAGTTTGAAAAAGTTTAATATAGGGATAATCAGTACTGATGCCTAATACTCGACCTTGTGGTTGAAAAATAGTGACGGCTGCACCATAACCTGGCTTGTTGCCGATGTTTTCTTTTTTACGGGTGTGCCGGTCTACCGAGGCATCGCATTCAAAATTTACCATGCCTTTACGCAGCATGATGCGCTGACCGTAGCGCAGGTTTTTATGCCCGTGAACGATGGCGTAGATACCTTTTTTACGCAGCAGGCTATTGCCTTTTTTGGTCATAGGCATATCTATATCGCGGTATTTTGTACGGATAGTATTGGCTAGCGGACCATAATAAAAGTCGAACATTTCGTCCTGTAGATGCTGTTTGAATTGCTGGTTTAAATAGTTAACGCCTTTGTCATTAATCATGTGTGCGATACGGTCATCTACCCCGGCATGTACATAGAGAAACGAGCCTTTATGTAAAACCAGACGCATTTTTTTAAAGTACCAGTAAAACTCGCCGTCTTTTTCTAAGAACAGTTCTTGCCATTTAATTGCAGCGGCGTAGGCGATGCGTATATCCATGCCAGCTTTTTGCAAGTCATTTTCAAAGTCATTGATTTTTTCCTGCAAGTGTTTGCATTCTTTGTTAATGATTTTTTCGCTTAAGATACCTTTAGCAGCTTCAGGAAAGGTTTTAAACCAGCTTTCCGAAGGATACAAACGCTTACGACATTCCTTTGCATCCGGGATATGTTTGAGGGCATGTTTGCCTTGTAAATAGTGCTGCTCTATTTCTTTGAGAAAGGGAATGGCTTTAGCACCCATGCGAATAAAAAAATGTTCACTTTTAGGTGATTTATCCAGATTGACCGAGCGTATGCCTAGCTTAACGCGGATATCATGGTTACCCGCCAGTATATGTACTTTGGCTCCACTATCCATTAACAGACGAATGCAACGTAGTAGCCGTAGGTTACTCGGGCCTTTGTCAAAACAATCACCGCCGATAACAAAGCGTGCTTTGCGCCCGGTATGAGTTAATTTAAATTGTTGATCAAACGGCCCGGTTTTTTTGATGCCACCCGATGCGACCAGCGAGGCCATAAAGGCATCGGCATCGGCATCGGCATGTAGATCGGAGAAAAACAATATCGGTACTTTAGGCCATATCCAGGGATGTTCCTGTAAAGTCTGTTGCAATTGCTCAACTAGGCCCGCAGGACTGCTGTGGTCTTTTGCAGAAGAATGAACTTTTCCTAGAGGCCAGTTCTGGGGCTTGCTGGGTAAGTCGGTGGTTAGCCATTTCAGGCCTTTATAAGAGGGTAATTTCAGGGTATTAAATAACATAACTAATCCGTATATTGGCTGTGTTCGCTTCTTATCTTCCATGCTCCGCCGATATGTTGCCAGCTACCATCTTGTAGGCATTCTATATAGACTGGCTGGCAGTGGAACATGCTCAGTAATGCAATTTGTTCATAGTCAATGATACCTAAATGATAGGCAGCATGACGAAAGGCAGCACCATGGCCGACAAATATTTTTAATTGATCACTGCTACTTTGTTGCTGCAGAATCTGTATTTCAGCTGTTAAAAGCTTAGCCACACGTTGTCCTGCATCAAGCAGAGATTCAGCTCCTTGAAAAGGTAGGCAGTAGTGACTATCGGATTTCCAGTCACTCGGTAAATCATCCAGTCGCGGATCAAGTTTGATCAGTTCACGTATTTGCGCCACGGTGAGGTTGGCGACACTACCTACGCAACGTTCTGCCAGATCAGCATATTGCTGAATCTGCATGCGAGGCTGATTCAAATCGATAAGCAATTGCTGTGCAGTTTGCCATGCGCGTAGTAATTTTGACGTAGCAATCATAGGCTGTATCTGACATTGCTGCGCATTACAGAATGAGTTCAAGATTGCCGCTAGCTCTGTTCCTTGGGTTAGACCTTTAGCGTTTAGAGCAAAAGGCTGGTGCGCGCTGGGCGTATCGCTAAGTTGCTGGTAATCTCCGTGCCGAATTAAAGCGGCAATGACTCTGGCCATTAGCCTACTTTATTTGCCAGGCTAGTCGCTAAGTTTGCAAAAATAGCTTGTAAAGCAGTATGCTTGATCAGCAAACTGGCCTTTCTCAGCGGTAGCCATTGTCTGCGGCGATGGCTTTCCTGCCATTCATCATCACTTAATATTTTAGTGACATGCATAGGAAAAACCAGAACAGTACAAGTGCTTCCCCATTTTTCATGTAGGTAATAATCCAGCATTTGATCACTGATGATGCCTTCAATACCTGCTTCTTCCCAGGCTTCAGTAGCCGCTGATTTAGATGCAGATAGTCCGGGCTCGATAATACCCTTAGGTATACCCCAATGATTGTTACCACTGGAAGAAATCAATAATATCTGAATTTCAGCATTTTTTATACGATACGGAATCGCTGCTGATTGGGAATAGTAATAAGCTGGGCGGTCACGCTGTTCTACACCTGTTAAGCCATTAAAGGGAAAACTATCTGGAAGATCAGTCGGACGGGTAATGCTGAGCAATTTAGCACAGCCTTTGCTCAACTCGATCCAGTTATCAGGCATATCGAAAGTTGCCAGTGTCGCCGTGGGAAGTAATTTACCGTCTTCAGGGATGGACACGGTTTCCTTACTGAGAAACTCTATCAGGGATTCTAGCTCAGGGTTATGCCCGATTAACAAAACACGCTCGGCATCTCGCGGGCAGTCTGCAAGCGCACTTTGTAGGTGACTTAAACTTGCTGCATAGAGGCGAGAATCATAATGCACCTGGTGCGCTCTTAAACCCATGGCTTTGGCTAACTTTTCTGCGGTGTTTCTGGCTCTTTCAGCCGGAGAACTAATAATATAATCGGGAATTTTCTTTTGTTGTTGTAACCATGCCCCCATACGCTGAGCCGATCTTTTGCCACGCTTTTTTAAGGGGCGCTCAAAGTCACTGACTTCGATGCCCCAGTCTGATTTTCCGTGGCGCAATATCAGCAGTTGTCTACTCATGAATCTGTCTCGTTAATAATGTTTTGCATAAAATAGGCTTGTAACGCAGAGAAGTCGATTTTACCACTGACTTCATAAATAATAAGCTGATCTAGAATGGCTAAATAAGCGGGTTCATTAAACTCAGCATGTTCATCTAAAAACTTTCCCTGTGTATCCTGATAAAAGGGGCCCGGAGATTTCATGATCGCTGCTAATAAATCACGTCGTTGTGTAAGATCGACTTTGTTAACCTGAAAATCCTGCTCACTTTCATGCTTCCAGTTCAGGACAATAAAGGCCTGCAAGGGGTTAGCATCAATAATGCGCCCCTGACCGTATAGCACTTCTATATCCACATCGTATTTTTCTTCTATATCCCATAATTGCTGTTTAGGTAAGGAGAGTAACTGCAACCTTTGTTGTTCTGGGATTAATGCATGTAAGCGCGGATTATTAACAATTGTACCTGGGTTTATTCGCGGTAATTTGGCTATACCCGTGGCATTGACTTGCTTATCGCTAGCGCGAATAAATAAGCGGTCATTGCTGATAAAGTCAATTTTCTCATTGTCCATTAAATGCAGCATAAAGGTGGATTTACCTCCACCAGAAAATCCGGCTATTGCATAGGCCCGGTTTTTATAGGCTACAGCAGCAGCATGGCAAATTAACCATTCTCGTTGCTGTAGCCAACTCATATGCTGACTATTGATAAAATTAATGACTTGATTGGGATTTTGTTCACAAGGCCCGGCAGCAATTCTACTGTTTTTACTTTGTAAAAATATCATGCCGGTGCGCACTTTATAAATAAGCCTGCCACCCTCTAATGAATAATAAGTATCTTTACGTCCGTTTTTACTAGCTTCTCTTGGCCAGTCCTTAAAGGAATAAGAGAGCTTTAGCGGAGCAGATTCAATCGCTATAATGCTTATATCAGCGGTGGTTTGTGTTATCACCAGGTGTTTAAAGTAGTGCTGTAATTCCTCTAGTAAAGGAGAAGAATTACTTTGCAGACTAATAACACAATTCCCACATTGTAAAAACAAGCATTGTTTTAGTAAGGGGATGCCTTGCATTAATTCTGCGCTTAAATCGTGTACTTGGGTGTTAGATGTCATTGTCTGTGTAAGGTTAAATTACGCGCTGAATTAGGTTATTTGAAATGCTGTTTTGTGCAAGTTGATTGAGTACATAATCAACATATAGCTCGGCAACATCCAGGTTCAAGCCTTCTTTTCCGCCACGAAAACCACCAAAGGCCGAGACTTCAAAAACAGTGGCACCGGTATCTGTTTCCGCGACATCGACCGTGGTATAGGACATTTTAAACAGCTCCTGAGCTTTGTTTGCCATAGCTATAATGTCAGCTGAAGGGGCGGCGGGTGCGTATGCTCCACCACTATTTATCGTGGTGTTCCAGGCATTGTTTTTAGTCACTCTGGCATAAGCGCCTAAATAATGTCCTCCAAGAAACATAAGCCCCATATCCCGACCTCCTAAAGACACTTTTTGCTGAATATACATCATCGGATTTTCAGTCTTGAAGGCTTCAATTTCCTTGCGGACTTTATTTCTGCCATCTTTTTTACTAATCACACACATGCCACGTGCTTTAGTCGAATAATGAGGTTTAAATATCGCTGCATCAAACTTATCTACAGCGGCAATGGCTTCGTCTATTACCTCGGTGATAATAGTTGCAGGCATAGGTATGTCGGCATTGCGCAAGGTGACGGTACAACTTAGCCGATCAATTAAGCGTAAGATATTTTCCGGTCGGCTAAATATTTTAACCCCTGAACTTTCAGCAACACGAAGCAATTCTAGTCGATCCAGGCTATTGGGTGAATATTGGCTGCCTATCTTTTTAATGATAATGGCATCCAACTCACATAGATTGTCTCCCTGGTGCATCAGAGTGCGACTTTCGAGGTTCAGGTTGACTTTATCCATATCAACAATCATACGAAAGCCGGTTTTATTTTCTATAGCATCCGCTAATGTTTCGGTAGACCATTTTCCAGGCAAGCCTACTACCGCAATTTTTAAGTTAAGCAACAAAAATCTCCTGAACGGGCACTCGATAATCTGCACTCTGTTTTGTATTCAGGGCGAGTACTTGTTCTAATAATAAACGGGAACGGTAAAACATGGCTTTGGCCAGCGTTTTATCCAGGGTAAAGCGAGTAGATGTCGCTAGTGAGCGTGCCAGACTAAGCGCCAGGCGTAGCTCAAAAGTAGGGTCTTTATGTTGCCTGGCAAATTCAGCAGAAAAATCATACATCGTCATATTAACGCGTAATACTCTTTGTCTAAAGGGTTGATCTATGGCCTGTAAACGGTAATTAGAGACCATAAATACTGATATATCCTGTACATAGTCCATAAAACCGGAACGGTGCAGATCGATAAAATTGATTTTCTTTCGCGCCGAAGAATACATGATATTATCGGTATTAAAATCACCATGTATATACACGGAAAAAGGCGCAGCTAAGGATTGTTCGAGATTGTAAGCCTTCTTTAGCAATTTTGTATAGGCAGGAAAGCTAATTCCGGCGATATGTGCATTTTGCTGTTCAAATTCCGGGTGTATGCTATATACATCAGGTAAGCGCTTGAGCAGCTGCTGCATATATTGTGCATTGATAGATTTTTTACGTAAAGTCTTATGCCATATATCATCCAGCGTTGCAGTCAGATGCTTTAAGGATCGCTTTTGGAGTTTATCAGAGCCCTGTAGCAAGATATTTTCAAAGGTCGAGCCTTCTATATGCTCAATTAGTAATGCAGCGGATTGGCCTTGCTTTTGAAAGGATAATATTTGTGGCGCAATACCTGGGTAGATTTCATGCCAGCGTTCAACACATTCGAGTTCTTCTTTAAGCTTGTGTTTTTTTCCATCTTTAAAAATAGCGATAATAGCATCTTTATTGGTTACACTGATCCCAGAAATGGCACTACCTGAACGCGTTTCTGCGATGCTATCTAAAACCAGCTTTTTACTGCCGGCTGTTTTTTGTAAATGATCAACACAACGGGTTAAAGTGTTATAGCGGTCGACATTAATCGTCTGTCCCAGGTTTCTGGACAAAGTTGCATCACATATCTTCAGCAGGGCATCGCCCATAGATTTAATGCTTTTTATCACAAACAGGGCAGCGATCAAATCACCGGTGTTTTTTCGCGACTTTAATTCCTTACTATAAGTATCGGTCAGTTTCTGGCAGTTTTTGCATAGTTTTTGTTGTAGTTCGGCTATCTTAAGTGCCTGCTGTGAATTACTGTCCTGGTTTGCGCGTTCTATCAGGCTGATACCTAGAACAACCCGGTCCAAGAGTTGCTCATATTCATCCCCAAACAGGTAGTCTTTGTTGTTTAAATCGGCAATATGATGTGTGCAATCCAGGCATAATTCGGCAATGCGTTCTAGGTTGTTGGCGATATTGTCGATAGAGCGAAATGCAATAATATCGCTTTCATTATTGCCTGCTTCATGCATTTTCAGATAACCATCGTT
Source organism: Methyloprofundus sp. (assembly GCF_965251085.1). Classification (NCBI taxonomy): domain Bacteria; kingdom Pseudomonadati; phylum Pseudomonadota; class Gammaproteobacteria; order Methylococcales; family Methylococcaceae; genus Methyloprofundus; species Methyloprofundus sp. Next base: position 1,441,309 of record NZ_OZ252594.1, read on the forward strand.
ATGGATGCGCAGTTTCAGATTATGAATATACCCGCTACGATCAAAGCTTCCAGTGGCAAAGCTTTTGCCTTCTCTGGCTATATAATCCTGTAGATTGGATATCTGCGTGCCGACTTCAACTATAAGAAAGCGGAGGTTATTAAGTTGATTTTCGGGTAACTGGGTGCTCAATTATGTTTCCCTAGGTAAATGGGCTGATAAGGTGCGTGGATATTAAATAGCATTGGTTGTAAAAAGCTAAGGGAGAGCTGAATTTCGCTGAGCCTATCTATCGCAATCCATTCAATTGCAACCGGGTGTTTATCCCAGTGTGGACCGTTTACCGGGGTATATGCTTCTTCAGCTAGCTGGCAACGGAATAGAACGTCTAGTTGGTGCTGCTGTTGATAGAGGGCAGGTTGTGATTTGGGTTTATAAAAATTAGCTAAGCGTATAATCTCTCCAGCAATGACTTCTGTACCTAGCTCTTCCTGGCACTCTCTGTGCAAGGCCTCTACTAAACTTTCGCCCGGATCTTGAGCGCCACCAGGCAAGCTGTAAAAGGTGCTCTTTGTCTGATACTGTTTTTTCTGCATCAGGATAGCTCCATTTTGCATAATCCTAGAAACCGCAGTTGAACACGGATTTTCCACAAAATTCGTGTTCAACTGCGGTTTCTAGGATTATCACGGCACGAACTGTATTACGTATATAAGGAGCTAGTATTTGCATTATGGGCTGTGATATTGCAGGCTTTGTACTATTGTTAAATTTATCCAAAACCATAGAGATATTAACAAGCCCTGTTAAAAAGAACTTGCCTGGTGATTTGTAATAAAGAATTATTTTTTGTGCTTACGTGAAAATTCTGCCATCAATTCAGTGGGTTGTTGTTTTTTATTGCTTTTGTTAAGTACATAAACCACGGTCTCGCCATTAGGGCCTGCGCCGATTTGGGTGAAACGGAAAATGGCTTCGCCGACCGATAAGAATTCTTTTAGATCAGCCCATTCATTGAACACATAAATGCGGCCATCGTTAATGACTTCGCCATAAAATCCATCAGTAATCCCTTCGGCGGTGCCTTCATATAGTGCAACGGAGCCAAAACCTGAGTTCATTTTTTTATCTTTACTCTGTAAACCGAAAACCAGTGTTTCACTGTTAGGACCAGCACCAATACGCGTTAAACGATAAGCTGTTTCGCCCACCTGATTAAAGGTGTCATAGGTTGCAAAATCATCAAAAATTAACTACCACGCTTATAAAACGTGGTTTAAGTTCGACCTAAAAGGCCGTCCTCAGCAAAACCCCTCTGGGGCCTTGCTGAAATAAGATCAAGTTGTTCCCAATATTTCAGTGGTTATTTATTATCCTGGAACTTTACATACTTTCTTATCATTTCTGCATCCATACCTACGGTATCAACACAGTAACCAGCCGACCAAAAATGATTTCCCCAGTATTTCTTTGTACGCAAACTGGGAAATTTCTGGAAAGCTTAAATTGCAGTCTTTCCTTTTACTCTCCCAACCAAATCTGATATTGAAATCTTTGGGGGAACTTTCACAAGCAAATGGACATGATCAGGCTGTACATTTAATTCGATAACTTCACACCCTGCTCTCTCAGTATGAGCATAAATACTCTGGTAAACATACTTCCCAAGATCTCCTTTTAAAATTTGATAACGGTACTTTGGCACAAAAACAATAGGGTACTGGCAAAACCAGACGACATGTGCTAATTTTTGAAATCTGCTCATTTGTTTCTCCTAGTTAAATTGCGGGAACAACTTAACTATTTGATACTCTTGAGCAGACCTTTTCGCAAAGCTTTTTTTACCCCCGCCCACAGGGCGCGGTTATCTAAGTTGTAATATAAATTCGTCCATCTTTGTACACCTGATAGTAGTCATTAACATTATAGTGAGGTGCTGCATAGGTAGTATGACTTAGAATAAATAGGCTAAATTCTGCCAGTTTTAGAATTATATTTTTAGACATTAGCTTGTTCTCCAGGGTGTTGAGTAAGTACCCAAGCATAATTAATTTAACAAATTTTACGCAGAATTTTTTTTCATTTTCAAGGCGCATACACGGTGCATAGCAGGCTACGCAACTATTTATACAACGCTGAAAATGAGAAAAAAGACAAGTAAAATGTTGAATTAATTATGCTTGGGTACTTATGGGGTAATAAATTTAGAACGTAACTCAGCTGTCTATTATAAGGTGTGAAATGTGACAGAATTATGACAGTTTTGTTTGAGCTATTCGTCTGGTTAAACTTCACCGCCTTAGAAGGATGATTATTATTCAATAATTGCAATGATTTCTTGCCACAGTGCCTGATAGGCATCTGTCGATCGGCCTCTGTTAATGTAGGCACCTAATGGCATGCGCTCCGAGCCCATACGTTCTATATCACTGGCATAGGGAATCACAGTTTGCAAAATATCAGGATGTTTTTCAACTAAGGTTTCGATAATCTCTCTATGCATTTTTTTGCGCCTATCGGCCATAGAGAAAAAAGGAATCAACTGTATATTCTTAAGCTTGTTATCTTTTATATATTTTTTTAATTGCTCTAAAGTGCGCAGTGAAAGTGTCGTCGGAATAATAGGGGAGAGCAGAACATCAGACGCCTCAAAAATGGATTCTGATAATAAAGAGATATTAGGCGGGCAATCGAGAATTATTAAATCATATTCTTTAGTTAGCGGAGCCAGTAATTTTTTCAGGCGCTGGGTCGGTTTTTTGCGCTCATCGAGCACCAGATCTAAATTTCTGAAAGAAAAATCTGCCGGTAATAAATCCAGATTATCAAAGTCCGTTGCTTTAATTAAGCCATCTAACTTACGTTCACCAGCTATCAGTTGTTTACTGCCACCCTTGACCTTTGGCTTGACTCTAAAATAATAAGTACTTGCGCCTTGCGGGTCGAGATCCCAGACGAGTGTTTTATAACCTTTTTGTGCAGCTATAAAAGCCAGGTTAACCGCTGTTGAAGTTTTGCCAACTCCGCCTTTAATACTATAGGTTGCGATGATTTTCATTTATCTTCTCCTATGCCTTATGCGCAAATAGGTGTTTAAAAGCAGTCTGATTTTCTGATTGTTCAAAAAGTGCAAAATGTGCAGCAAATTCATTACGTGCCTTGCATTTCATGGAATCTAGATACTGTACTAATACACCCATAGCCAGAAAGGTATTAGAAGGTGTGTTTTTGGCCATCATTTCTTCACTAAAATGCTTGATATTGGTTTCCTGAACTTCAAAATCTTGAAAATCTCCTAAGACACTTTGCAAGTCTTTAAGCGCTTTAATCAATGATTTCATATCCTCTTTAGGATACAGGCTCTGAAAAAACTCCATTAAATAGCGCAATTTTTTACAGGTCTTTCTAAGGTCATGCAGCGCTTCAGCGGGAGAAGATTCGTTGATGGACTTACCTTCAAGAATAATACGTTTATAAACTTTCCAGATGCGCTGGTCAGCTAATTTATTAATGCTTATTTTTGCATTTATACCTTTGTCTTTCTTAGCTAAGGGTTTTTTTAAAAATTGTTCCCAAGCGTCTAATTGCTTTCTATAGGTTGGGCTGCTAAGTTTTTCAGCTAATTCTTTTTGTGCCTGCTGCTGCTTTTGTTTGAGGAATTCATAAAGCGGTGTGATGTCTTCTCGTAAAGAGACGGGCAGGGCTTCTTTATATTGCTTATAACTTAATAAATAAACATCCATATCTCGTGTTAGGCCGGTGATCTGGCCTAACCAGGCAAAAAATACAGCATATTGGGCAACGATAGGTGAAGGTAGTGTGTGTTTAATTTGGCTTAAGCCAGCACGGGTACGTCTGATAGCAACGCGGAAATCATGTAAAAATTCGCTATCGATATCAGCAATCGTATTTATTTCATTAATCTTCATGGAACGTAATAGCTGACGATAGATAATGATACTCGCCTCATCCGCATGCATTTCAGGTTCTAGCTGTATCGAGAGTTTAGAGCTATAGTCTTTGGCTTTACGACCTTGCAGTTTAAGTGCATGATCCAGAACAGAGCAAGGCGTTGTTGGTTTTAACTGCAGTACGTTCTGTAATAATAAACTGGTTCTTTCTAACGCTTTTTCATAGCCTTTTAAGACTTGTAAGCTGATACGATTTGGCAGTGATTCATATTCATCCAGGCGTATGCGTAAGACAGTTTTTTTATCTTTATTGAGTACGTTAAGGCGATAGGCTTGATGCGGTAATTGGGACAAGGGCATTAAAGCCCGCATTTCCAGTAGCGCTGATAATTGCGTTTTTAGACGACCTTTACGGAATTGATCACTAAATTGTGGCATGTCTTTTTGTTCTTCGAGAGCCAGAAATGTCCCGGTGTTTCTATCGAGCAGGCTGACATGTGAAGCTGATTTAGATTGGTTTAGTTCACAAATGATATCTGTACTGTATAACCGCCAATCGAAACTATCATAAAAAGTTTTGATTGTGTATTGTTGCGAAGCAATCTCAAAGTCGATTTTTTTTTGCAGTTTTTTTAAAAATTTTGTAGCCGTCAGGCTTTCAGGCAATTCAAAGTGTAATGGGATTGCTGTCATTTTTTTTTATGAGGTTTAGTTATTGTGATTTATAAGTGTTGTAAAAAAACCTGAAGATTGTTTGCTGCGATTATCAGCTTATTTTTGCCAGACATAATACCATGCTACCCGCCTGCTTGTTATGACAAAGATCAATTAATCTGTGGGCAAGGACAGTGTGTTGGTTTTTTGAGATTAAGTTAGGTGTTTTTTAACCCAGCTTACGATAGTCTGAGTGTCCATCGCGCCTGATTGTCTGGCGATTTCTTTACCATTACTGAAGAGTATTAAGGTCGGAATGCTGCGAATTGCATATTGCGCTGCAATTGCTTGTTCGTTTTCAGTATTCAGCTTTGCCAAACGGGTTTTTGGTTCCAGTTGAGTTGCAGCTAATTTAAAGGCGGGTGCCATAGCTTTGCACGGACCACACCAGGAAGCCCAGAAGTCTACAAGCAGTGGAATATCATTACGCTGAAGGTGTTGCTGGAAATTGTTTGCCGTTAACTCAACAGCTTGAGCGATAAACAGGGCTTGATGACATTTGCCGCATTTTGGATTTTCGCTAAGGCGAATTGAAGGTATTCGATTGGTAGATGAACAAGCAGGGCAGACGATATGAAGTGAATGACTCATAAAATTACCCAGAGAATTTTTTGGATTTGTTTATACGAGTAGTCAATAGCAATTGGCATACTGAGTAATATTGCTAAGCGGGGGTAGAGAATTGTACAAGATGGGTGGTCATTAATGGTACGAGAGGGGTTTCTGGCGAATGCCGTTAACCCCCGCTCGAACTTTTATTTAAATCAACAACAGACTAAAGTTGTCTTTTAATATCTGTAAATGCTTTTTCAGCTTTACCTAAATAATCTTCACCAGTTTGCATGTCAGATTTTTTGAATGCAGATCTAGCTTTTTTAAGATCTCCATTTGCACGACTGCGAGCCCGGTCAACTTGGTCGCTGGCATTGATTTCTTTACTGGCTTTTAGTGCTGCTCTAACATGAGCAATAGCAGTAGGGCCATTCTCTCCTGCTTCAACTGACTTCATAGCCATGGCAATATGACCTAAAACAATATCAGTTGCCTGGGCTGGACCAAAACATGTTCTTCCGTCTTCACAAGCAAGAGCCGTCGTTGAAAAAGAGCCTAAAGAAAGTGTTAATGTGAAGGCAATAAGAGCACTTTTTAATAATTTCATATATGTATACCTCGTAGTTGTTATTATAAGAACACGTTTCTATCTAGACAGTCACATGTTATGTAGGATTCTAACACAATTATTGTGAGCATTAAATGACCGCAAAGCTGATTAATCAATTAAATTGAAAATCATGGTCATTTTGCTACAAATGGTATGAAAAGGTATTTGTTTGTTATCTGTAACGTTGGCAATTAACTGCCGGTGCAATGGGTGCATTAGTTAATAAGTGCTGTACAAATTGTTTACTATAATAAGGTATCTGTAAGCTGCCTTTTGCACCAAAGCCGTTAAAGATCATTATATTTTTGTGTTCGGGATGTTGCCCTATAAAAGGCATTTTGTCCAGAGTTGTGGGGCGTATGTTTGCTTGTTGTGTATCGATTGTTGCTGAGTTGAGTGCTGGCATTACCCGAGTGAGTGCTTTGAGTAATGTGTTTTTACCCTTTTGGGTGGTGAGTGTGTTCAAATTAATATTATCGAAAGTCGCACCGGTGCGAAATTGATGTTTATTTAGTGGAATTAGCCAGTGACCAAAATTTAGTAGTTCAGGTAGTAATGTTTGCGCTGTAGTCAGGGTGAGTATTTCCCCCTTTGCTAACTGGAAGGGGAGATATTTAAACCAGGGGTTGTTTATTGCCTGGTAGCCCTCACAGAATATAATTTTTTTGGCTGTAATATCCTGCCATTGGATATTGTCATTTATAGTCAAGTCTTGATAATCAAGCTGTTCAGCCTGGTAGCAATTTTTCTTCTGAAAATAGCTTTTTAGACAAGCTAATAATTTTTGTGTTAAAAGGTAACCCGTCTGTTTTTGTTGAATGATGCCTAGTGGCGCAATAATTGAATCAGGAGCGGGTCTCAGATTAGGTTCAAGGTAATCAAGATAAGCCGAATCTTGAATACGTTGCTTAAATTTTTGCAGTTCTTGTGTATTGCGTAGCACTCGCAACATTGGTTTTTCTAGATAGAAATCCTGCTGAAAAAACTGACCTAGCTGTAGATATGTTTGTTTTGCACTCGGTAATAGAATATCTAACTCTTTGTTTTTAACCAGGCGCATTCCAGTAATAGGGTTTATTAACCCTGCGGCAATTTGTGACGCGTTTTCTTTTTGGTTATCAATTAACTGGATGCTACAACCCTGTTTTATTAATTCTCTGCTGAGTATGCTACCTGCCAATCCTTGGCCAATAATCAGATAGTCTACTTGCCTTCTCACCTTTATTTCAGGCGTAAAGTATTTTGTTCGTTAAACTGAATGCCGCCCCAGCCAGAGTGCATAAAATTTCTTATATTTTGATGGCCAGTGCCTTGTGGGTCATTTAACACCTCTTGATAATATTCACCAAACAGCTTTAATGTCTGTTCTTGATCAAGTTGCTGGAGTTGCGCAAAGGCAAATATTTTACACGAACCTTCATTCGTACTGGCTTCATTAATGACGGCTTGATTGCCTAAGCCGTTGCTAAATCGGGTGGGTGTGTAATCATAAAATTCATTGATGATATGCATGCTGTCAGCAAAGTTAATTTCCTGGCTTGATTTTACTTTGTTTACAAAAATGTTTAGTGTCATATTTTCGAGGGTGAGGATGTGTTTAAAGTCCATGGAGAGTCTTGCATCCATGCGCTGAATTCATTTTCTGGTAGCGGTTTGTTTAGAAAATAGCCCTGAATAATATCACAATCGTAAGCGTCTAATTTGGCCATTATTTCGGCATCTTCCACCCCTTCCGCAACAACGTTCAAGCTGAGGTTATGGGCAAGGTTGATGATTGCATTCACAATAATAGCGTCACTTTCATTGTTTAAAATATCGCGCACAAAAGAACGGTCAATTTTTAGTTCAGATAAGGGCATTTTCTTTAAATAGACTAATGATGAATAACCCGTGCCAAAATCATCAATAGAAAACTTATAGCCCATATTGTGCAGACGTAATAGAATTTCCTGGACTTTTTCAGGGTCGCTCATTATGGATCCTTCAGTGATTTCAAGCATGATCCATTCAGGGTTTATATTTGTTGCAACCTGAATTCCTGCGATTAAATCAGGTAAGTCTGGATCATGTAAATCATTAGCAGATAAGTTGATAGACAGCGTTAAATTGATGCTCTGCTGGTGCCATTTTGCACAGTCAGTAAATGTCTGCCAGATTACCCATTTTGTCACTTCCTGTATGCTTCGAGTGCGTTTCGCCATGGGGATGAATTCATCGGGTGAAATAGTGCCGTATTTGGGATGATTCCAGCGTAATAATGCTTCAGCACCATACAGGCTATTGGTGCGTAGAGATATTTTGCTCTGGTAATATAAAATGAGTTCATTGCGGCTGATGGCATTACGTAGTTCGCTCATTAAAGTGAGGCGTAATGGGCTGTGTTGATCAAATTCAGGGTTGTAAACTGCCAGACCTTCTTTGTTATTGCGGGCAATATATAAAGCAATGCCGGCTTTCTGTACTAAAGTGTCAACATCTTCACCGTGTTGCGGGAAATTTACTATACCTATACAAGTCTGTACTGCTACTTGTAGGCGTTCTACCGTAAAAGCCATATTCATACTTTGGCGGATATTACGGGCAATTTGTACAATATCTTGATTTCTATCCTTGTTAAGAAAACCAAACGTGTTGCCTTCTATGCGTGCAATGCAGTTATTGTTTTGTACGCTTCCCTGTAAGCGAATAGATATTTGTTTTAACAATATATCACTGCTAATTCTACCGATAGTGTCGTAAATGTTTTGATAGTTTTCGATTTCTAGTAATAGGATTGATAATGAGGTGTTGTGATGATTTGCAGCTAAAATAGCTTGCTCGACACGATCATAAAAAAGCGAACGGTTAGGTAAATCGGTTAACAGATCATGTGTCGAGGAGTGCGTTGCTTGTTTTTCTAAAGCGATTGTTTTATAGCGTAACTCATTAGTCTGATCCTGGATCATTGCCCCCGCCTGATAGACAATAAGAGAGTTTGAATACTGCCCCCAGAAACCGAAAATAAACGGAAATGAATATAAAACCCATAAGCCGTAATTTTCTCGTTGTATGTGGATAATGCTTGCTGTTGAAATCTCGCCTGTAGTAAATAGACTTACTAAAAGTGTCGCAATAATTATACTGAATAAGGCTATAAAAACACCTTGATAGGCTGTTTTTGTTACCTGGCCTTTTAAGATGTTGACATTTAGTAGTAACTGCGAGCTTTGGATAGATTGGGACATATTTCACGCTCTTATTGAACTGGGTTAGGTACCTGGAAACAAAAATCCTGCCCAAATATTGGACGCTTATTTATTTTCAGGTGCCTTATTATTTAATTTAGTTTTAAGTTACGCGCTTTTTCGCGCTGCCAGTCACGGTCTTTCTCTGTCGCGCGTTTATCATGTAATTTCTTACCTTTGGCCAGGCCAATTTCCAGTTTTACGCGATTGTTTTTCCAATATAGAAAAGTAGGTACGAGTGTATAGCCTTTGCGCTCTACATTACCAATCAGTTTGCTAATTTCCTGGGCGTGTAACAGTAGCTTGCGTACTCGTGTAGCAAAGGGAGTGATATGAGTAGAGGCTGAATTGAGTGCCGAGATATGCATGCCAGAGATCCATACTTCGCCTTTTTTGATAAACACATAGCTTTCCTTCAATTGCACTTTGCCTTCACGCATACTTTTGACTTCCCAGCCTTCCAGCACAAGACCTGCTTCAAAGCGTTCTTCAATAAAATATTCGTGTGAAATATAGCGGTTTTTTGCAATGGTATTATCGCTTTGTTTGCTTTTCTTGGATTTCTTTCCGGCCATTAGGTTTCAATTCTGTTTTTTAATACTTAGGAAAATGTATAATGTATCGATTTTAGGGTGTATTAGATTTAATGCTCATTAACCTAAAAAAATCAGTTGCTCACGTTTTCTAGCACAAGCTCTTGATTCCACCGCACTTCCAAAAAATGTCCGCTTAACCTATGGGTGATGCTAAAATTTTTTGCAAGCACTGTGAAACCCATATCTTGCACTATAAATTCGCGCTCAACTGATTTTTCTAGGATTAAAGGTGTTTGTTGATCCTTATATTACAAATATTGCGATACACTATATTTATTACACAAACAGTATTTTACTTTAAATTTACTGGTAAAAATGATTTTTCTAACGCGTAGGTAGCTTAATGGCAGATACAAATCAATCTATTCATGGTGAATGGTCTTCACGTTTTGCATTTATACTTGCGGCGACTGGTTCGGCGGTCGGCCTGGGTAATATCTGGAAATTCCCTTATATTACCGGTGAAAACGGTGGCGGGGCCTTCGTCATTGTTTATTTGCTTTGTGTCGCTGTTATCGGGATTCCTATCATGATTGCCGAGACGATGATGGGCAGGCGGGGTCGACAAAGCCCGATTCATACTCTGCAAACACTGACCAAAGAGGCAGGGGCGAATACAAACTGGCATTATTTAGGTTGGTTAGGTGTTATTGCCGGATTTTTGATTTTATCTTATTACAGTGTCATTGCCGGCTGGTCTATGGCATATGTTGTTAAAGCGTTTACCGGTAGTTTTTCGGGTGAGAGTGCTGCAGAGATAAATAACCTTTTTGCTGATTTGCAGGCTAGCCCTGGCCAGCAGATTTTCTGGCATACAGTATTTATGGTGGCAACGATGTCTGTTGTTGCTCGTGGCGTACAAGGCGGACTGGAAAAAGCAGTACGGTTTTTAATGCCGGGATTATTTATACTCTTAATGTTACTCGTTGGCTATGCGATGACGACTGGCGCGTACATGCAGGGTCTGGAATTTATGTTTAAACCAGATTTCAGTGAAATTACAGGAGCAAGTGTTTTAACCGCCATGGGTCATGCTTTTTTTACCCTGAGTCTGGGCATGGGCGCAATTATGGTTTACGGCTCCTATTTACCCAAAGATATTTCAATAGCTAAAACAACTATTCTTATTGCTGCTGCAGACACTCTGGTTGCGCTGTTAGCAGGGATTGCCATATTTCCCATCGTTTTTGCCAATGGGCTAGAGGCAGGTTCTGGCCCGGGTTTAATCTTTCAAACCCTACCGATTGCTTTTGGAAATATGACTGGGGGCTGGATATTTGGCCTGTTGTTTTTTATCTTATTAGTTTTTGCAGCATTGTCTTCTTCTATTTCCTTAATTGAGCCTGCGGTCGCCTGGTGTGTAGAGCGTTATGATATTGAGCGCAAAAAAGCCTGTATAGCTATGGGTTTTGTGACCTGGCTACTAGGTCTGGGAACAGTGTTTTCTTTTAATAGCTGGTCGGATAATACGCTGTTTGGAGCAACTTTTTTTGAAGCATTGGATTATCTGACAGCTAACATAATGCTTCCTTTAGGCGGTTTCTTTATTGCAGTGTTTGCTGGCAGAATTATGCTTGAAAAGCATAGTAAAGAGGAGTTGAATTTAGAAAATGAGCAGCAATATTCGATCTGGAAATTCCTGGTCAGTTATGTTGCCCCTGCTGCCGTATTTCTTGTATTTTTGCATGTGTTGGGTGTATTTGGAATATTCAGCTAATGACTAGGGTCAATAAAAGTGCGTTAGTTAAATATTCGGCGCATGCTATGTATGACATCGTCAGTGATATTGAAGCCTATCCTGAGTTTCTACCCTGGTGTACGGGAAGTCGAATAATCAGTCGAGAAGGTTCTGTAGTCGAAGCCGAATTGCAGATCTCAAAAGGCGGCTTTAAGAATTCCTTTGCAACCCGGAATGTCAATGATGAAGGAGGGCGTATTACGGTATCTTTACTCAATGGACCTTTTTCATCATTAGATGGTGTTTGGAATTTTATGCCCTTACGCGAAGATGCCAGTAAAATTTCTCTGGACCTTGAATTTGAGATTAACGGTGTTTTAGCTAACTTAGCTTTTGGGGCTGTGTTTAATCAAATTTGCAATACAATGGTGACCTCTTTTACTAGTCGCGCCAAGCAGATTTATTAGTCTATTGAATGCAGCTTTGTATTGACTAATCAGGTGCTCCGTTGAATATTGAAGTCGCCTATGCCAGGTCTGATAAGCAATTAATTATTGCATTGCAGGTGGATGATAGTTGTACAGTTGAGCAGGCAATAGTCTTATCAGGTATTACAGGGCAATTTCCAGAAATAGATTTGGCAATTAATAAAGTAGGCGTATTTAGTCAGATTTGCCCGCTTATGACGCGATTACAGGATAATGATCGTGTCGAGATATATAGAAGTCTGGCGATTGACCCTATGGAAGCGCGACGGCAACGAGCAGTAAAACAAGGGCGTTAGGTGCCTTAGTCTTCACCGAAGGTAAATAGGTCAACGATCATTTGGTATAAAGTTCTCCTTAAATCACGTTTGGGTGCTTCTATCGTGGTTTCTGTCGGTGGCGGTGGTGGTGGGTTTAACTCGGGTGTTAAGTTACCTTCTACATGCACTAAATTATCACCGGCAAAAAAAAGCGCAATCCGGTCTTGCAGCCTGTCTTCTCCGCCAGGTTGTACAGAATAGACATAATCCCAACGATTAGTACTAAACGGATCGGTAAGTAATGGTGATCCTAAAACATAAATAACCTGTCTCTTGGTCATATCGGGACGTAGCTGATTAATCATATCCTGAGTAATGACATTACCTTGGTCTATATCAATTTTATAAACAAAAGGAACATCAACAGCCAGAGTAGAGCAGGCTGATAGTAAGACTGTAACGAACAAAAAAATTATGAGGCGTAGCGAGTGCAGCATTGAATTGTGATTTTTCGGTTGATAGTGTGGCCTTATCCTAGAAAAACAGTTGCTCACGGTTTCTAGCGCAAGCTATTAATTCTGCGCTCAACTGAATTTTCTAGGTTTATGCATAAATATCATACCTGATGTTTAAATGGAAAACTAACAAACTATATATTATTGTTTTGCTTTAAAAGCTATACAATATACTTATGTACGCGTTTTATTGGCGTATGAATTAATAAATTAGGAGTAACAGCAAAGTGGAAACACAAGAATTACGCGATGCCGGTTTAAAGGTAACTTTGCCTCGGATGAAGATTCTGGAAATTATGGAACGGGAAACTAATGAGCGGCATTTAAATGCTGAACAGGTTTATAAGATTCTATTAAGCGAAAATGAAGAAATCGGGCTGGCTACCATCTACCGGGTACTGACTCAATTTGAGGCTGCAGGCCTGGTATCTCGACATCACTTTGAAGGCGGTAACTCGGTTTTTGAGCTAAATAAAGGTCAGCACCATGATCATGTGGTATGTGTTAAGTGTGGCAAGGTCGACGAGTTTACCGATGAAATCATTGAAGAACGTCAGAATAAGATCGCCAAAAAGCTGGGTTATGAGCTAACTGACCACAGTTTATACCTGTATGGCTTATGTCCAAATTGTAAGTAACCTCGTTTTTTTGATAAATTTATATGTTTAAACCCCTTATTATTTATATCGGCCTGCGCTATACGCGTGCAAAACGCCGCACTCAGTTTATTTCTTTTATTACTTTAACCTCCGTCTTAGGGATTGCTTTAGGTGTGACTGCGCTGATTACAGTGCTCTCGGTTATGAACGGCTTTGAGGCCGAATTACGTCAACGAATTTTAGGTATGACCGCGCACTCGACCATTACTGGGCGTGGTGGAGAACTTAATGATTGGCCCGCTTTGAAAGAAAAGGTGAAAGACCTTCCGCATGTTGAAGGTGCGGCTCCTTTTGTGAATGGACAGGTCATGGTAAATGCTGGACGTAGAGTGAGTGGATCGATGCTACGCGGTATTTTACCTGAACAGGAAAATGCGGTTTCTGAAGTGGGCGAGAAAATGAAAGTGGGCTCACTTACAGATCTACAGCCGGGGAAATATCACATTGTTCTGGGGGCTGAACTAGCAACCTATCTGGGCGCAAGAGTGGGAGATAAAATCACCGTAATCAGCCCGCAGGTCAATTCAACACCTGCTGGAATTATTCCTCGTTTACGCCGCTTTACCGTTACGGGTCTTTTTGAAGTTGGGATGTATGAGTATGACCGAAATATGGCCATTATTCATATGGAGGATGCCGCAAAATTATTTCGTATGGATAATAATGTTTCGGGGCTGCGGTTAAAGCTGGATGACTTATTTAATGCGCCAGAAATTTCATATGAATTAGCCAGGCAATTGTATGGTGATTATTTTGTCAGTGATTGGACAAATGCACACAGTAATTTTTTCCAGGCGATTAGAACTGAAAAACGGGTTATGTTTATTATTTTATTATTAATTGTTGCGGTAGCGGCATTTAATATTGTTTCCACCTTAGTGATGGTAGTGACAGACAAACGTGGTGATATTGCTATTTTAAAGACACAAGGGTTAACACCGATGGCGGTGATGGGGATTTTTATTGTTTTAGGTGCAATTATCGGTTTGATAGGTACTGCGTTAGGCACGGTAGGTGGGGTGTTATTAGCCTTAAATGTCGAGACGATAGTGCCTGCAATTGAAAAGTTCTTCGGCGTTCATTTTATGGCTGCTGATGTTTATTATATAAGTAGTCTACCCTCAAAACTGGTCTGGGCTGATGTCTATGTCATTGCGATTGTTGCCTTTGTATTATCATTGCTAGCGACTATATATCCCGCCTGGCAAGCATCGCGAGTAAATCCAGCGGAGGTGTTGCGCTATGAATAATCAAGCTATTTTACAGTGTCATCAATTAAGCAAGCGCTTTAAGCAAGGAGATCTGGATGTCGAGGTTTTAAAAGGCATAGATTTTTCTATTTCTGCGGGAGAGCGAGTGGCTATTATGGGCTCGTCTGGTTCAGGTAAAAGTACTTTATTACATTTACTCGGTGGCCTGGATAAACCCAGCAGTGGTGAAGTTATTCTGGATGGTGTGAATTTAAAAAAAGTACGTCAGGCTAAATTAGCTAAATTAAGAAACCGCTCATTAGGTTTTATTTACCAATTTCATCATCTATTAGGTGAATTTAGCGTTTTAGAAAATGTGGCTATGCCCGCACTTATAGGCGGTAGCTCCATCTCTCAGGCAAGACAGGCCGCTGAAGAAATTTTGCTGCGTGTTGGTTTAGAACACAGAGTAAAGCATAAGCCAGGTGAGATATCCGGTGGTGAACGTCAGAGAGTCGCTATTGCGCGTGCATTAATTAACAAACCCAAATGTATTTTAGCAGATGAACCCACGGGAAATCTGGATAGTAAAACTGCTGAAAGTATATATCAGTTAATGCTGGAACTTAATCAGGAGCTGCAAATTAGTTTTTTGATAGTCACCCATGATCCTGATCTTGCAGGTCGTATGGACAGGGTGTTGCATATGGCTGATGGGATGATTGTAGAATAATCCATCAAGGTGCCTAAGGCGGGCTGGAGAGCCTGCCTTTTGGGTTCTTTATAACGATGGGTTATCTTTTACTTATCGTTCAGCACGTTCACGCCACTGCTTAACAACATGCCAACGCCAAAAAAGCCGAATACCGAAATAACCAATCAGCGATGAAATAATACCGAGTACCAGACACCCCATAAGAAAAGGCCCGCCTATATCACTTATTCCTGTCGTGACACTTTCCAATGAAAATTCAAAGTCCGCGTCTGGTGAAGGCATGTTCAATATCCATAGTCCGAAGCGATATGCAAAATAAAACATCGGCGGCATAGTCAGCGGATTAGTGACCCAGACTAAAGCAACCGAAATTGGCAGGTTTGCACGGAAATAAAGCGCGATTATTGCGGAGATAATCATCTGTCCGGGGGTCGGAATCCAGGCTACAAACAGTCCAACTGCAAAGGCTGCAGCAACCGAACGTCTGTTTAAATGCCAGAGGTTAGGGTCATGTAGTTTATCGCCCAAAAAAGTCAGGTGCTTATGCTCTTTAATGGATTCAGGTGATGGCATGTATTTTTTTATAAGCTTTTTTGGCATGATGACTAATATCCACTAATATAAATAGGTGTTAAGTGTAGCAGGTTTTAGTATTCATTTTAAGCCGTGAGAGTATAAGTTTTAATAGCATTGTGCATAGTAAAAAAGTTTTTTGCTTAAGCATTAAATGCTAACAAACTGAAAATGAATGCAAGTCTTTTATAGGATGTACTGGGTATGCTTTTATCTGTCCTGTCCTTTTTTTTAGGTGTGTTGTTTTGTCAGCAATGGACAGTATTGCCTAATGAATTAATCATAACGTTTGCGCTTATTGTCGCTATAGGGCTGTCTTTTTTTAAGTATTGGCGCATCATGTATTTCCTGGTCGGGGTAGTGTTTGCCAGTATGACTGCTGATTATTACCTATCCAGAAACCTAGCACCTGAACGACAGGGTAAAGAACTTTTAATACAGGGCGAAATTATTGGTTTGCCTGAATATAATTCGCGGCGTGCGCGTTTTGATTTTCGGGTGACGCAGGCGGCTGTGCCGTTACCTGATAAGTTACGCCTAAGCTGGTATTACCCTCAGCAAAAGATTGAAGCAGGGCAAACCTGGCAGTTCTATGTCAAATTAAAACAGCCACATGGTACGCTAAATCCTGGCGGTTTTGATTATGAAAAATGGCTATTTATTCGCCATATAGGCGCGACAGGCTATATCAGACAAGCTAAAACAGCACGTTTATTAACCAGCAAACCCTTCTGGACAAGTATTTCAGTTATTCGCCAGAAGCTGGCTAATATGCTAGCTAAGCAAGACGTGAGTCCAAACAGTCTGGCATTGATTAAAGCTTTAAGCATAGGCGATAAGAATCAGATATCTGCCCAGCAATGGCAGGTCCTAACTAATAGCGGTACCAATCATTTGATGGCTATTTCCGGTTTGCATATAGGATTAATTGCCGGGATGGTGTATTGGTTGCTATACAAGTGCTGGTTACGATTGCCTTCGACTATGTATTCAGCGCCTCAAGTGGCCGCTTGTTTTGCCTTTATGGCTGCTCTGTTATATGCCGCTCTGGCTGGTTTTTCTATACCTACACAGCGTGCGCTGATCATGCTGGGTATATTAATGCTGACAATTGTCATGCGCAGAAATGTCAAAACCTTGAATGTTTTTGCGCTGGCTTTACTAGCTGTTTTATTGATAGATCCTTTTGCAGTGCTTTCTGCGGGGTTTTATTTATCATTTCTTGCCGTTTTTTGCATTGTTTATGTTCTGTCTGCTCGACTGGGCCGTGAACATCGCTTAGCAAGTAGCTTAAAAATACATCTAGTCGTCGCACTGAGTTTACTACCCGTATTGTTGTTCTTCTTTCAACGGGTGTCGATTATCTCACCCATTGCCAATATGCTTGCAGTACCTGTCGTCAGTCTGATCGTGGTGCCTTTATCTTTATTGTCCCTAATGTTTATGCAAGTGTTTCCGGACCTTGGCGCATTTACATTGCATATTGTAGATCTGCTATTGCAGTTGTTATGGAAATTCCTGCAGTACCTGGTTGATTTACCCATCGCAAGTATTACCCGGCCAAAACCGCAATTGTGGCAGATGTTGCTCGCTTTGTTCGGTGTGTTACTTTTGTTGGCCCCTAAAGGAGTGCCGGGGCGGTTTCTCGGGGGGATATTGCTATTGCCGGTATTGCTGGTCAAGCCTGTTAGGCCAGAACCGGGAGAAATGAACATGACGCTGCTGGATGTAGGTCAGGGTCTTTCAGTTGTCATTGAAACTGCTGAACATACCTTGCTATTTGATGCAGGAGCCCGGTTTTCTGATAAATATGATATGGGTAAAAATGTTGTACTTCCATTTTTGCATAACCGATATATTCTCGTTTTGGACAAATTAATCATTAGTCATGCAGATAATGATCATATCGGGGGTGCAGTAGCGGTATTAAACTCAATCCCTACACAGCAAGTATTTAGTAGTGTGCCTGGTCAATTAGCCGCTTATAATGCCAGGCAATGTTATGCAGGTTATCGCTGGGAATGGGATGAGGTAAGTTTTCAATTTATATCTCCACCTAAGCAGGGGTTTCGCAATGAAAATGATAATTCCTGTGTTTTAAAAATAGTGACTGCGCACTCTAGTGTGTTATTGACCGGGGATATTGAGCAGCTTGCAGAAGACTATCTGGTTAAGCATGTGAGTCATTCTTTATCCGCTGATGTATTAGTAGCACCACATCATGGCAGTAAAACTTCTTCCAGCGCTGCTTTTCTTGCTAAGGTAAACCCAAACATCATTTTAATACCGGCAGATGCACCGAATCGTTTTGGCTTTCCCCATCCAGAGGTGATCGAACGCTATCAATCTAGCCATGTTAAATACTATATAACGGGTGAAACCGGGGCGATCACTATTAAAATTTCAGCTAATAAAATACGCTTAGAAAGTTATCGAGAGGGGCATAGTTACTACTGGAATCAGCAAAAATAATTCACTAAATAATAACCTAGCTATTTACTATGGAATTAAACAGGACTAAAATAGTCCTAAATCGTAGGAGTATACATGTTACGTCTGGCTAAATTAACTGACTATGCCACAGTTATCTTAAGTTTTATGGCAAAAAGCCAGACTAAAGTGCATGCGGCTGTAGAGATTTCAACAGCGACCGGTATTGCTTTACCCACCGTAAGCAAAATTTTGAAATTATTGCTTAAAGCTGAAGTATTAAGTTCTGTGAGAGGGGCCAAAGGTGGTTATGCTTTAATACATAAACCTGAGGATATTACCGTTGCATCGGTGATTACCGCACTGGAAGGACCTATTGCCCTGACTGAATGCAGTACGCTGGAAGATAGTTGTGAACAGGTAGCGGGGTGTCAGATAGGCAATAATTGGCGGATAGTTAATCAAACTATCCAGCAGGCCCTGGAATCGGTGACTTTAGCGGATATGTTGTTACCCGCAAACCCGCCGCAGGAAATTACTGTGCCAGTGGCCAGTTTGTATCGTTTAAAATAGATAAAGAGTAATTATGTCAACAAGCGCACAAGAAATTGATAATTTAATTGGGCAAAAGTATAAAGAAGGCTTTGTCACTGAACTGGAAGTGGAAACTTTTCCGCCTGGCTTAGATGAGCAGGTCATAGCCAAACTTTCAGCGATTAAAGGTGAACCTGAATTTATGCTGGAATATCGCTTAAAAGCGTTTCGCCATTGGCAGACTATGGCAGAACCTAATTGGGCGAAGTTGAAAATAGAACCTATTGATTATCAATCAATTAGTTATTATTCAGCTCCAAAAAAAGATTCAGATAAGCCACAAAGTCTAGATGAAATTGATCCGGAATTACTGGAAACCTATAAAAAACTCGGTATTCCTTTGGATGAGCAGGAGCGTTTAGCAGGCGTTGCGGTTGATGCTGTATTTGATAGCGTGTCTGTGGCGACTACTTTTAAAGGTAAACTAAAAGATGCAGGGGTAATTTTTTGCCCCATTTCTGAAGCCCTGCAAGAATACCCAGAACTGGTAAAACAGTATCTAGGTACTGTGGTTCCTGATGGTGATAATTTTTTCGCAGCGTTAAATGCTGCGGTGTTTACCGATGGGTCTTTTGTATATATTCCTAAAGGTGTGCGTTGCCCGATGGAGTTATCTACTTATTTTAGAATTAATGCCGCCAATACCGGACAGTTTGAACGTACCTTGATTATTGCAGATGAAGGCAGTCATGTTAGTTATCTAGAAGGCTGTACTGCACCGATGCGAGATGAGAATCAATTGCATGCTGCGGTAGTGGAGTTAATTGTCATGGATGATGCTGAGATTAAATATTCTACGGTACAGAATTGGTACCCAGGCGATGAAAATGGTGTTGGCGGAATTTACAATTTTGTTACCAAGCGTGCTGAGTGCCGTGGTGCAAATTCTAAAGTGTCCTGGACGCAGGTAGAAACGGGTTCTGCAATTACATGGAAATATCCAAGTTGTGTGTTAATAGGCGATAATTCGGTCGGTGAATTTTACTCTGTTGCGCTAACCAATAATTATCAGCAAGCGGATACGGGTACTAAAATGATCCATATCGGTAAAAATACTCGTAGTACCATTATTGCAAAAGGAATTTCTGCTGGTTACTCACAAAATACTTATCGTGGTCTGGTAAAAATAGGTAAGGGCGCAATCAATGCGCGTAACTATACCCAGTGTGATTCTTTATTAGTAGGTGATCGATGTGGGGCGCATACTTTTCCTTATGTTGAAGTGAAACAACCTTCGGCTCAGGTAGAGCATGAAGCGACGACTTCAAAAATCAGCGATGATCAGTTGTTTTTCTGTCAACAGCGTGGTTTATCGGCTGAAGATGCGGTATCAATCATCGTCAATGGTTTTTGTAAAAGCGTGTTTAAAGAATTACCTATGGAATTTGCAGTAGAAGCTCAAGCCTTATTAGGCATCAGTTTAGAAGGCTCCGTAGGTTAGCAAACAAGTCATACTTCGCGCAGTGTCACGACTGCAGATTTCTAGTGGCTGATTTTCCGCATCCGCATCAGTGCCGCGCGAAGTAGTGTCCGTACAACGTTAGCTGGGCATTTTCCAGTAAACAGAATAGTTAAAATTATTAATCAGGTAAAAAATAAATGCTAAGCATAGAAAATCTTCATGTCAGTGTAGGTGATAAACCCATTCTTAAAGGTGTTAACTTAGAAATCAAGTCAGGTGAAGTCCATGCGATTATGGGGCCTAATGGTGCGGGTAAAAGTACGTTGTCCCATGTCTTATCTGGCAAATCTGGTTATACGGTAACCTCTGGGAAAGTGACCTATCAGGGAAAAGATTTATTAGACCTGGAGCCCGATGAAAGAGCGCGTGAAGGCGTATTTTTAGCATTTCAATACCCTGTGGAAATCCCGGGTGTGAGCAATATTTATTTAATGAAAGCCGCTTTAAATGCCATTCGTAAGCATCAGGGTTTGCCAGAAGTAGATGCGATGGACTTTTTAACGCTAGTTAAAGATAAAGTTAAATTACTGGAAATGGACGAAAAGTTCTTATATCGCTCAGTGAATGAAGGTTTCTCGGGCGGTGAGAAAAAACGTAATGAGATCTTGCAGGCCGCTATTTTAGAACCACGCTTATGTATTCTGGATGAAACTGATTCAGGTCTAGATATTGATGCTTTGAAAGTTGTGGCAGCTGGGGTAAATTCTTTACGTGCACCCGATCGTGCATTCTTAATGATTACCCATTATCAGCGTTTACTAGATTACATCAAGCCTGATATCGTACATGTTTTAGCAGATGGGAGAATTGTCAAATCAGGTGGCCCTGAACTCGCTTTGAAACTGGAAGCTAAAGGTTATCGCTGGGTTGAAGAGCAGGTAGCATAATGGGTGCTGAACATAAAATTAGCCAATATTTTGCTGAATATGAAAAATTTACAGATGCATTACCGGGGCAATCTGTTGCCTGGCTAAAAGCATTGCGACAAGATGCTGCAAAGCAATTTTCAGCACATGGTTTTCCTTCTTTAAGGGAGGAAGAGTGGCGTTATACCAATGTTTCTGCCATTGAGAAAAAATTATTTTCGCCGGTTTCTTCGACTGAAATTGGCGCTATAGAAATTGACAGCCTTAATCAGCACATCATGCAAGATGCCTGGTCTGTGGTTCTGGTTGATGGGCATTTTTCGGAAAGCTTATCTAGTCTGCAAGGTATACCCGAATCTGTAAGCGTTCTGGATATGAGCAGTGCCCTAGAACAGCAAGCGGATTTACTGGAAAAGTACTTTGCACAGGCAGTAGACTCTAAAGAGCATGGTTTTGTAGCTTTTAATGCTGCCTGGTTTAATGGCGGGCTTTTTTTACATGTCCCTGCTAAAGAAGTTTTAGCGAAACCCATTCAAATTCTGCATGTGGTGACGCAGGCTAATTTTATGGCGAATACACGCGATATTATAGTTTTGGAAGAATCGGCTGAAGCTAAAGTGGTTGAGACTTTTATTGGCTGTGATGAGGCCTATTGTTCTGCTGCGGTTATGGAAGTTTTTCTGAGTCAGAATGCTGATTTAACTTTGTACAAGCTGCAAATGGAAGGCGAGAAAGCATATCATTTTGGTGGTACTTATGTAAAACAGGCACGAGACAGTCGTTTTCAACATCATAATTTTGCGTTTGGCGGACTGCTTGCGCGAAATGATATACATACCGATCTGGAGCAGGCAGCCGAATGTGATTTAAACGGTTTGTATCTAGGTGTTAAGCGCCAGCATATTGATAATCATACGCGTATAAATCACCTGCAGCCGCACGCTATTAGTCATGAACTGTATAAAGGCGTCTTAAATCAGCGAGCAAGAGGTGTTTTTCAGGGACGAGTGCTGGTTGCAGAGCAGGCGCAAAAAACCGACTCGATGATGAACAACCGTAACCTGTTACTTTCTGATGATGCTGAAGTGGATACCAAACCGCAACTGGAAATTTATGCGGATGATGTGAAATGTGCGCATGGTGTCACTGTTGGGCAATTAGATGAACAATCGATTTTTTATTTGCAATCACGTTGTGTGGATGAGCAAACAGCAAAAAATATGCTGACCTTTGCTTTTGCCAATGAAATGGTTGAGAAGATCAAGCTGCCTGAGCTACATAATATAGTGCTAGAGCAATTATTAGTGCGCTTTCCTCAGGCGGGTATAGAGCAAGATTGGCTTTAAATTCCAAAAAAATTGATTAATTAATACGCATAAATGTAGGTTGGATTAGCTTATCTAGCGTAGCGCAGATAACGTTTTTTAATGCTTCGCAATAAAAAAGCTAATCCAACCTACAAACACAAGAAATAATATGACATCATTTCCCATCGAAAAAATTCGTGCGGATTTTCCGATTTTACAGGAAAAAATTCGTAATAAGCCTCTAGTCTACCTGGATAATGCAGCAAGTTGCCAAAAACCACAGCAGGTGATTGACAGCATAGTGCATTTATACAGTCATGAATATGCTAATGTGCATCGCGGTGTACATACATTAAGCGTTAAAGCGACCGATCGCTATGAAGGTGCGAGGGAAAAAGTTAAAGACTTTATTAATGCACAAAGCACTAAGGAAATTGTCTTTGTACGTGGTGCTACCGAGGCGATTAACTTAATTGCGCAAACCTTTGGCAAGAGCAATATTAAAGCCGGTGATGAAGTTCTTATTACCGCGATGGAGCATCATTCGAATATTGTCCCCTGGCAGATGTTATGCGAAGAAACAGGTGCAGTGTTAAAAGTGGCCCCTATTAATTTGCAAGGTGAATTAATCTACCAAGAATTTGAAAAATTAATCAGTGATAAAACCCGGCTGGTGTCTGTGGTGCATATGTCTAATGCGCTGGGTACGGTTAATCCGGTAGAAAAAATTATTGCAGCCGCTAAAGCAAAAAATATCCCGGTATTATTAGATGGCGCGCAAGCGATTCCACATATGTCGGTGGACGTACAAGCTCTGGATTGTGATTTCTATGTGTTTTCGGGACATAAGCTGTACGCGCCTTCAGGCATTGGTGTGATGTATGGTAAACAAGCCCTGTTGGAAGCCATGCCTCCGTACCAGGGTGGCGGCGATATGATCCGTAAGGTTACCTTTGAAGAAACTGAATATAATGTCTTGCCCTATAAATTTGAAGCCGGCACGCCGAGTATTGCTGATGTTGTGGGACTAGGCGCTGCGATTGATTATTTAAATACTATCGGTATGGACAATATTGCTGCTTATGAAGCAGAATTACTCGATTATGCGACTGAAAAAGCTAAGCAGATAAAAGGTTTGCGGCTGATAGGAGAAGCACAGGAAAAAGGTGCGATTCTTTCTTTTGTATTAGATAAAATACATCCACATGATATAGGTACTATGCTCGATAGTTTGGGTATTGCCATACGCGCAGGGCATCATTGTGCCATGCCGGTCATGGATTTTTTTGCAGTGCCGGCCACTGCAAGAGCCTCGTTTGCAATGTATAATACCAAAGATGAAATTGATGTATTAATCAAGGGCATTGAAGATTTAATAGAGATTTTT
Organism: Methyloprofundus sp.; assembly: GCF_965251085.1. Classification (NCBI taxonomy): domain Bacteria; kingdom Pseudomonadati; phylum Pseudomonadota; class Gammaproteobacteria; order Methylococcales; family Methylococcaceae; genus Methyloprofundus; species Methyloprofundus sp. Next base: position 1,465,016 of record NZ_OZ252594.1, read on the forward strand.
GGCTAATTCCTTGTGGCTGCTAAGTAATTAATGTTTTTTACCATGAAGGACATGAAGATAATGAAGAAAAACACTGATACCTTCATGCTCTTCATGTCCTTCATGGTGATTACAAATATGTTATAAATAGCTGTGTTTTAACAGCACCCGAAGGGTAAGTTTTATTGTGCAGTAACTAACTCGACTGAAAACAAATAACTAGAGAACACAATGTTTGATGATTTACGCGACCTCTATCAGGAGGTTATTTTTGACCATAATAGAAATCCACGCAATTTTCATGTCATGGAAAATGCAGATCGTCAGGTAGAAGGCTTTAATCCTTTATGCGGTGATCGTCTGACATTATTTTTAAAAATGGATGGCGATAAAATTACTGACGCGAGTTTTCAGGGGTCTGGTTGTGCGATTTCGACCGCTTCTGTTTCATTAATGACTGAAATTGTTAAAGGTAAAACTGAAACTGAAGCCAAAGAATTATTTACCCAGTTTCATGAAATGACGACAGGCAAAGGCGAAGAGATCAATTTGGAAGCTATCGGTAAATTAGCCGTATTAGCCGGTGTACGTGAATATCCTGCGCGAGTTAAGTGTGCAACTCTGGCTTGGCATACTCTGGATGCTGCGATAAAAAATGAGCAGGATTCTATTTCAACTGAATAAAGCTGTCGTTTGGGTTGTTTGAAAGCTATCTACAAGTACCCAAGCATCATTAATTTAACAAATTTTACGCAGAATTTTTTTTCATTTTCAAGGCGCATAAATGGGCGCATAGCAGGCTACGCAACTATTTATGCAACGCTGAAAATTAGAAAAAAGACAAGTAAAATGTTGGATTAATTATGCTTGGGTACTTATTAGGTACCTGAAAATAAATAATCGTCCAATATTTGGGCAGAATTTTTGTTTGTCATCGGTGCTGTAGCAATAGGCGCATAGCTGGCTACGTAACTATTGCTACAGGACTGATGACGGACAATCAGACCAGCAAGGATGAATGATGTGTGTTTCCAGGTGCCTTATGCAAAACTATATCGATAAGTTGGCTGTTTTACATAATGAGAACTCTGATTTAGAACTTTCTCAAGCTTTGTCTTTGCGTTTATCTGTTCCTCTGTATCATTCTGTAGATAATAAAACCCCAGAAGATTTTTTTTTAAGTTGGCGTGATGGCTGTTTGAAACTGCTGGATAAAGAGCTGCTTAAAAAGGGGGGTTTAATGGTCGACATTGAGCCTAGGCAAGGTGAGCAACGATCCTGGCCTGCGCCAAAAGAAGGCGCTTTAGCTCAGGCCATCGGTAGGAAAACCAGAACGGTAGTCGATGCAACTACCGGCTGGGCACAAGATAGCCTGCATATATTTCGTATGGGATATGAGCTTACTTGTATAGAGCGCTCGCCGGTGATGCTAGAATTACTTCACGATGCTTTTCAGCGTTTAGAGCAAGTAGATTGGGTAACAAGATTAGCTTTGTCTGCTCCAAAACTTTTACCTGGAAATGCGATAGAAATATTAGGGCAACTAGATAATGCACCTGATTGTATCTACATTGATCCGATGTTTCCCGCTAAACGTAAAAAATCAGCTCTACCCAAAAAATCCATGCTGATCTTGCGCGAATTATTGGGCGCTGATTTAGATAAAGAAGAATTATTTGTCACTGCATTACAAGCGACGGCAAAAAAAGTGGTGGTCAAAAGCCCAGATTATGCCCAACCTTTGGGGGGCAAGCCAGCGCAAAGTTTTAAGAGTAAATTGCTTAGATACGATGTCTATATGAAGGGCACCTGAAAAACTAATACGAGGAAAAAATGTCTGAATGGGTTGATGTAGTAGCAGAAAATGCACTGGCAGTAGGCGAACATTTGGTAGTTGATGTGGATGGTGTTGATGTCGCTATTTTTAAATTAGAAGATGGCTTCTATGCTCTGGAAGATGTTTGTACGCATGATGGGGCTGAAATTGCCAGTGGCGAGTTTGATGGTGATGAAATCATCTGTCCACGGCATGGAGCCAGGTTTTGCATTAGAACAGGCGAAGTGAAATCTGCACCAGCTTATGAAGATATAGCCAGTTTAACGGTGAAGGTTGAAGGGGGCCGTTTAATGGTAAAGGACTCACGCTGGGATTAGCCTGGAGTTAATAGAATGGGCGTATTATCCAGGCCCCAGGGGAGAAATAGTATATAATATCCCACATTTTAAAAGCCGGAATGTCTCAGTAAAAAATAAATTCTATGCAAGAAATAAACCCGATTAACAATAAAATAAATGATTTACAGCATCGTACGGATACTCTCAGGGGGTATCTTTGACTATGATGTAAAAAGTGAGCGATTAGTAGAGGTTTTACGCGAACTGGAAAGCCCCGAAATATGGAATAACCCACAGCAGGCACAGGCTTTGGGTAAAGAAAGAGGGCAATTAGAAACAGTCGTGAATACTATTTCCCAACTGGAAGTAGGTCTAAATGATGCTGCTGAATTACTCGAAATGGCCGTAGCCGAAGCAGATGAAGAAACAGTCGATACTGTTGTGGCAGAGATAGCGGTTTTTGAAGAGCAGGTAGCAGGTCTGGAATTTCGGCGCATGTTTTCCGGTGAAATGGACGCTAATCACGCGTTTCTGGACATACAATCAGGTTCAGGAGGTACAGAAGCTCAGGATTGGGCGGCAATGATCGAACGCATGTATTTGCGCTGGGGTGAACGTAAAGGCTTTAAAACCGAGTTGATTGAAGAATCGCGAGGCGAAGTCGCCGGGATTAAAAGTGCGACCATAAAATTCGAAGGTGATTATGCTTTTGGCTGGTTACGCACTGAAACGGGAGTGCATCGTCTGGTGAGAAAGTCGCCTTTTGATTCAGGTAGTCGCCGTCATACATCGTTTGCATCAGTATTTGTTGCGCCGGAGATTGATGATGATATAGAAATCGATATTAACCCTGCCGATTTACGTATTGATGTGTATCGTGCCAGTGGTGCGGGTGGTCAGCATGTTAATAAAACCGAGTCAGCCGTGCGTATTACTCATATCCCTACGAATACCGTGGCGCAATGTCAGAACGATCGCTCGCAACATAAAAACAAAGAGTCGGCAATGAAGCAACTAAAATCCAGGCTTTATGAACTGGAGTTACGCAAGCGTTCCGAATCGCAGCAAGCAGTGGAAGATAATAAATCTGATATAGGCTGGGGTAGCCAGATTCGATCTTATGTATTAGACCAGTCGCGCATTAAGGATTTACGTACCAATGTCGAAACGGGTAACACGCAAGCAGTATTAGATGGTGACCTAGATCAGTTTATCGAAGCCAGTTTGAAGAGCGGTTTGTAAGCATCATTGAAACTGGTTTTTCGTAACGAGTAAAGCCAATTTATCGCCCACACTACAACATAATTAATTTTAAAGTAAATAATGTCAGAATTAGAACACGAAGAACAAGAGCAGATTAAACAACGCCGGGCTAAACTGGATGCATTACGTGAAAATGGTGCGATTGCCTTCCCTACTGATTTTCGCCGTAATGTTGTTGCCGGTGAGCTGATCGCTGAATATGATGCCAAAAGCAAAGAAGAATTAGAAGCTGATCCAGTGCGTGTTAAATTAGCTGGGCGGCTGATGACGCGACGTATTATGGGTAAAGCCAGTTTTGCACATATCCAGGATATGTCAGGAAAAATTCAGCTTTATGTGACTCGCGATACCTTGCCTGAAGGCTTTTATAACGAGCAATTCAAAAAGTGGGATATTGGCGATATCGTTGGTGCCGAAGGGGTTCTTTTTAAAACTAAGGTGGGTGAGCTGAGTGTCAAGATCGATAATATACGCTTATTAACTAAAGCTTTACGCCCATTACCAGAGAAGTTTCACGGTATTGCCGATCAGGAAATTAAATACAGGCAGCGTTATCTGGATTTGATTATGAGCGAAGAATCGCGCAATACTTTTTTGATGCGTTCAAAAATTGTTGCCTATATACGCCAGTTTTTAATTGAAAGACAATTTCTTGAAGTCGAAACACCCATGATGCAGACGATCCCGGGTGGAGCAACTGCGCGTCCTTTTGAGACCTTTCATAATGCTCTAGACATAGGTATGTATCTGCGGGTAGCGCCTGAGCTATATTTAAAGCGCCTGGTTGTTGGTGGCTTTGAAAGAGTCTTTGAAATTAACCGAAATTTCCGTAATGAAGGTTTGTCAACTCGACACAATCCTGAATTTACTATGCTGGAATTTTATCAGGCGTATGCTGAATATGGTGAGTTAATGGATTTAACCGAAGCCATGTTAAAAGGCCTGGCAGAGGATGTTGTTGGACAGGCGGTGATTACTTACCAGGGTGAAGATTACGATTTTGGTAAACCTTTTGATCGTATGACAGTGTTTGATTCCATTTTACATTTTAATCCTGATTTAAGCCCTGCGGACATAGATAACCGTGAAGCAGCAGTAACAGTAGCTAAAAAACTAGGTATACCGGTTAAAGAAGGCTATGGTTTAGGAAAGGTGCAGATCGAGATTTTTGAGAAAACAGTGGAAAGTCGTTTAATGAATCCTACCTTTATTACCGCTTATCCAGTAGAGGTGTCGCCTTTGGCGCGCAGAAACGATGATGACCCGCATGTCACCGATCGATTTGAATTCTTTGTCGGTGGCCGGGAAATTGCTAATGGTTTTACCGAGTTAAATGATTCTGAAGACCAGGCGGAGCGATTTATGCAACAGGTGCAGGAAAAAGAAGCGGGTGATGATGAGGCGATGCATTTTGATGCAGATTATATAACTGCTCTGGAGCATGGTATGCCACCAACTGCAGGGGAAGGGATAGGTATTGATCGTCTGGTGATGTTATTTACTGATGCTCCTTCTATTCGGGATGTTTTGTTATTCCCGCATATGCGCCCCAAAACGTAAATAAATATCGTTTAAGCTGTGGGTAAAAAACCTCTACAGAGGCTTTTTACCCTAACGCTTTAGTGTGCGTTGGCAGCGATTTGTTCCGCGCGTTTTTCACTGGCATGCTCAATTTTCGAGAATACGGTTAGTATATCGGTCGCTGATAGTATGCCAACCAGCTTATTTTTATTGTCGACGACAGGTAATGCGCCGATTCTTTTTTCTGCCATCAGGGCAGCAGCTTTTGATGCATAAGTATCAGGGTGAACGGTAATAACCCCACGATGCATTATATGGGTTACTTTTTTGGGCAGTACGTGTAACTCTGTAGTCCCTTCTGCAGCAATCGATTTGGAATTACTTTTTGGCCCCAGTGCCTTGTACAGGTCTCTATCAGACACGATACCGACTACTTTGCCTTTTTCTACGACAGGTAAATGACGCACTTTTTCGTAATGTATCAGGAAGAAGACGCGGTCTATCATGTCTTGCGGTTCTACTGTAAATACTTTCTGGGTCATTAAATCTTCAACACGCATGTGTTTATCTCTCCTTTATAATTATTATTAACCTAGAAAAATTAGTTGAGCGCGAATTTATAGTGCAAGCTATTGAATTAATGTAATACTTTCAAAAAAATAGCTTCACCCACAGGTTAAGCGGACATTTTTTGGAAGTGCGGTGGAATCAATAACTTGTGCTAGAAACCGTGAGCAACTGATTTTTCTAGGGTTAAGCGCACAGAATATGCAGTTATGCATAATTTTACAAGAGTTATATCATCGAATGTTATAAAATAAATGGTTATGTTAATTTGAAAAGCTTAAAAAACACCAGTCAAAGTCGGTGTTTAAGTTTAATGTTTTTAGCGGTAGCTAACGGAGTCAAAAATGCGCGTTATTCTTTTAGGTAGTCCAGGTTCTGGGAAAGGCACACAAGCACAATTTATCACTGAAAAACATGCTATTCCGCAAATTTCAACCGGAGATATGTTGCGTGCGGCGGTCAGAGAGGGTACACAGCTCGGTAAAGCAGCTAAAAAAATTATGGATGAAGGTGGTTTAGTCTCTGATGATATTATTTTAGGCTTGATTAAAGATAGAATTACTCAAGCAGATTGTGTCAATGGTTTCTTATTAGATGGTTTTCCGCGCACTATTGCGCAGGCTGAAGGTTTGTTAGCCATGGGCGTAGAGATTGATCATGTGATAGAAATTGCTGTGGATGATGAGGAAATTATCAAACGTATGGCCGGAAGGCGCGTACATCTGGAGTCGGGGCGTACCTACCATATCGAATACAACCCGCCGAAAACAACAGGAAAAGATGATTTGACAGGTGAGCCCTTAATTCAAAGGGATGATGACAAGGAAGCGACGGTAAAAAAACGCTTAGATGTCTATCATCAGCAAACCAAGCCTTTAGTGGGGTTTTATCTTACTATGGCTGATCAAGAAAAAGTACAGTTTGCAACAGTTGCAGGTGTCGGTGCTGTCACAGATATTACTGCCAGAGTTCATAGCGCACTGGCATAAGACTAAGGAGCTGTAGTGGATATTTTAAGTTCGGAAATTTATCAGGATTTTAAACAACAAGGCTTAATTACTGCTCATATAGGCGCTGATACTCGCGTCACAGGCATCGTTCCAGCGGAAGCAGCCGGGTCTGGTGATCTGGTTTTTGTTGAACATGAGAAATATCTAGCGGCTCTGCTACCAGCGGGCGTTGCGACTATTGTTACGACACAAGCGATAGCAGAAAAAATAGAATTAGAAAATACTGCAATTTTACTTGCGCCAAATGTGCGTATGGCTATGGCGTATATACGTCAGAAATATGTGGATCGTGATGTATACCACTCCGAATGGGGGCGTATTCATGCCACGGCAGTTATTCATGAGTCAGTAATAGTGCCAGACAATGCCGTTATCGGTCCGGGGGTTGTTATTGGCAAAGACGTGCAGCTGGGTTCTGCTGTGGTTATTATGGCAAATACAGTCATCGAATTTGATGTTGTGATTGGTGCTCGTACCGTTATTTACCCGAGTTGTGTGGTTTCTTATGGATGCCTTATTGGTGATGACTGTATTTTAAAGGCAGCTTGTGTGATTGGCAGTGACGGTCAGGGTTTTGCGCAAGATGAGCACTTTCATCATCACCGTATCCCGCAAACAGGTCGCGTGGTGATTGGTAATAAGGTTGTTATAGGTTCGGTTACGACTATCGATCGGGCAACCTATACTGAAACAAAAATACACGATGGCTGCATTATCGATGCACAATGCCATTTGGCACATAATGTCATTATTGAAGAAGATTGCATACTCGTTGCTCAGACAGGAATTGCTGGTTCTAGTCATTTTGGTAAACGGGTTATTGCCTCAGGACAGACAGGAGTTCTGGATCATGTGCATATCCCTGATGACACTATGCTATTACACAGGGCAGGTGTGCATAGCAGTATTAAAGAGTCAGGTATTTATGCTTATGGGCCTGCGCAACCTTTTAAAAAATACACCAAAAATATAGCCATTTTTCAGCGTTTAAGTGAAGTGTGGACGCGCTTAAGGAGATTAGAAAAGCAAGTGGCAAAACTTTCAAAATAATAATAATAAAACGGTACAGATAGAAATGGCAGCAAAAACTTTATATGACAAACTGTGGGATGATCATGTTGTCTCCACGGAAGATGATGGTTCCTCGCTTATTTACATAGATAGGCAATTGATACACGAAGTAACTTCGCCACAGGCTTTCGAGGGCTTAAGGTTAGCTGGTCGTAAGCCCTGGCGTACTACGCGTAACTTAGCTGTTGCAGATCATAATGTACCGACAACGGATAGAAGTGTGGGTATTGCTGACCCTATTTCACGCTTGCAAGTTCAAACACTGGAAAATAACTGTGCCGAATTTGGGATTACCGAATTTGATATGTCTGATTTACGCCAAGGCATTGTGCATGTGGTGGGTCCGGAGCAGGGCGCAACATTACCCGGCATGACTGTTGTCTGTGGTGATTCACATACTTCAACGCATGGTGCTTCAGGCGCACTTGCCTTTGGTATAGGCACCTCTGAAGTGGAGCATGCTTTAGCAACCCAGTGTTTGACCCAGAAAAAATCAAAGAACTTCCTGATTAAGGTGAATGGCCAGGTAGGCACAGGCATTACTGCTAAAGATATTGTTCTGGCGATTATTGGTGAAATTGGTACGGCGGGAGGCACGGGTTATGCTATCGAATTTGCAGGTACAGCGATAACTAACTTATCCATGGAAGGCCGCATGACGGTGTGTAATATGGCTATAGAAGCCGGTGCGCGAACCGGTCTTATTGCAGTGGATGATGTCACTATCGATTATTACCAGGGTAGACCTTATGCGCCTAAAGGTAACCAATGGTATATGGCACAAAGAATGTGGCAAAAGCTACATTCAGACCCTGGTGCTAGATTTGATAAAGTTGTTGAAATAGAAGCCAGTTCGATTAAGCCACAAGTGACCTGGGGTACTTCCCCTGAGATGGTGGTTGCAATCGATGCTAAGGTTCCAAATCCAGTGGATGAATTTGATGCGGTAAAGCAGCAGGGTATACAGAATGCACTGCAATACATGGGGCTAAAAGCAGAGCAGGCAATGACAGATATCGTCATTGATAAGGTTTTTATTGGCTCTTGTACCAACTCAAGAATTGAAGATTTACGCGCTGCTGCGAGTGTGGTTGAGGGTAAGCAACGTGCAGAAAATGTTATCTTGGCGCTGGTTGTTCCAGGCTCCGGTTTGATTAAACAGCAAGCTGAAGAAGAAGGCCTGGATAAAATTTTTACTTCTGCGGGTTTTGAGTGGCGTGAACCTGGATGTTCCATGTGTTTAGCGATGAATGCAGATAAGCTGGAAGCAGGAGAGCGTTGTGCTTCAACGTCGAATCGCAATTTTGAAGGCCGACAGGGTTATGGCGGGCGTACACATTTAGTCAGTCCGGCGATGGCTGCAGCTGCTGGAATTGCAGGACATTTTGTTGATGTAAGAGACTGGGCGTAAGGAAAAGATTAATGCAAGCATTTAAAAAATTAAAGGCAACGGTACTGCCTTTGGATAGGGCAAATATAGATACTGATGCGATTATTCCAAAGCAATTTTTAAAATCCATTCACCGCGCGGGTTTTGGTCCCTATTTATTTGATGAATGGCGTTATCAGGATATGGGCGAGCCAGAAATGGATTGTAGTCAACGACCTTTAAAACAGGACTTTATTTTAAATAATCCTGACTATCAAGGCACAGAAATATTATTAACCCGTGAGAATTTTGGTTGCGGGTCTTCACGCGAGCATGCGCCATGGGCTCTGGAAGACTTCGGTTTTCGTGCGATTATAGCCCCCAGTTTTGCAGATATTTTTTATAATAACTGTTTTAAAAATGGCATTTTGCCAATTATGTTAGCTGCTCAACAGGTAGACCAGTTATTTATTGAAGTCCAGGCGGGTTATCAATTAAGTATTGACCTCGATACACAATCAGTGACTACGCCTACGGGACAGGTCTTTGGTTTTCAAATTGATGGCAGCAGAAAGTATCGTTTATTTAATGGTCTAGATGATATTGCATTAACTTTGTTACAAACTGACAAAATCAAAGCCTACGAAATAGAGCGTGCAAAACGCGCGCCTTGGCTATTTGTATAACTAAGAAAAAGAAATAGGTTTTTGCGTAAATGACACACAAAATTGCAGTATTACCAGGTGATGGAATAGGACCTGAAATTATCGCTGAAGCGATAAAAGTATTGGCATACTTAAATACGGATATGGACCTGGGTCTGGAGTTTGAGCAAGGTTTAATCGGGGGTGCTGCGTATGATGCAACTGGAACCCCTTTTCCTGCTGATACAGTAAGCCTGGTGCAACAGGCCGATGCTATTTTATTAGGCGCTGTAGGTGGCTATCAATGGGAGTCGCTGGATATTGCTGTACGTCCTGAGAAAGGTTTATTAGGCTTGCGTTCTGAACTACAACTGTTTTCAAATTTGCGTCCGGCTATTTTATATCCGCAACTTGCGGATGCTTCATCATTGAAATATGAAGTCGTGTCAGGTCTGGATATAATGATAGTGCGTGAATTAACGGGCGGGATTTATTTCGGTCAGCCACGTGGCATCAGGGAGCTGGAGAATGGTGAGAAGCAAGGCTATAACACGCTGGTTTATAGTGAATCAGAAATTCGACGTATTGCTCATTCTGCTTTTAAAATAGCGCAAAAACGCGATCGCCGCTTATGCTCAGTGGATAAGGCAAATGTGTTGGAATGCACTGAACTTTGGCGTGAAGTCGTGACAGAGGTTGGCAAAGAGTACCCTGATGTAGAGTTGAGTCATATGTATGTCGATAATGCTTCCATGCAATTAGTACGTGCACCTAAACAGTTTGATGTGCTGGTTACAACAAATATGTTTGGTGATATTTTATCCGATACAGCCTCTATGCTAACGGGTTCAATTGGGATGTTGCCATCTGCCTCGCTGGATATAAACGCTAAGGGCATGTATGAGCCTATCCACGGTTCTGCCCCGGATATTGCCGGACAAGGAATTGCCAACCCTTTGGCGACTATCTTGTCTGCTGCAATGATGCTGAGATATACCTTTAATCTGGGTGCAACTGCGGAACGTATTGAATTAGCGGTTAATGATGCTTTGAATACAAATGTGCGGACAGCAGATATTTATTCAGCTGGAATGAAAAAAGTGGGTACCTCAGAAATGGGTGATACAGTCGTTAAAGCCTTACAAATTAGGTCTAAGTAATGAGTAAAAAATATAATGTAGCAATAGTCGGTGCGACTGGTGCGGTCGGCGAAGCTATGATTGGCATTCTGGAACAAAGAAAATTTCCGGTTGATAATGTGTATGCTTTAGCAAGCGAGCGCTCGGCAGGAAAGCGAATTCCTTTTAATGGAAGCACGCTTAGGGTTCAGGATTTAGCAGAGTTTGATTTTTCCAAAGCAGATATCGGTTTATTTTCTGCAGGAGCTTCTTTGTCAGCAGAGTATGCGCCTAAAGCAGCAGCGGCGGGTTGTATCGTAATTGATAATACTTCACAGTTTCGCTATGACGATGATATTCCTCTGGTTATTCCTGAAGTAAACCCCGAAAGTATTGCTCAGCATACCGTGCGCGGTATTATCGCGAACCCCAATTGTTCAACGATTCAAATGCTGGTTGCATTAAAGCCTATCTATGATGCAGTGGGTATCGAGCGCATTAATGTATGTACCTATCAGGCGGTTTCCGGTTCGGGTAAAGAAGCGATTGAAGAAGTTGTCAGTCAGACGGCGCAATTATTAAATGGAAAGCCGATTGAAACAAAAGTATACCCTAAGCAAATAGCGTTTAATGTATTGCCGCAAATAGATGTGTTTATGGACAATGGTTATACCAAGGAAGAAATGAAAATGGTGTGGGAGACGCAAAAAATTATGGCTGATGATAGTATTTTAGTGAACCCTACGGCAGTACGTGTCCCAGTTTTTTATGGCCATTCTGAAGCAATTCATATAGAAACGCGTACTAAAATCAGTGTCGAAAAAGTACGCGAAATTTTAGCTGCGTCACCTGGAATTACCGTGATGGATGAGAGAGTAGACGGGGGTTATCCAACGGCTGTTACAGAGTCATCAGGTAATGATGATGTGTTTGTCGGACGTATCAGAGAAGATATTTCACACCCAAATGGAATTGATTTATGGGTTGTGGCTGATAATGTACGTAAAGGAGCGGCTTTGAACAGCGTGCAAATTGCGGAAGAGCTAGTAAAAAATTACATCTAGTCTAGAATTGTTGGTATATTAAATAGTATTCGGGGTTCGGTAGTGGATAAATATGTAGCTTGGAGAGAGTGTTGTGAATAAACTGACTAAAACCATAGCGGCGGTGTCATTTTTAGCGCCTTTAACAGCTCATTCTCTGGGTATTGGAGACATAAAATTATACTCAGCTTTAAATCAAAAATTAAACGCCGAAATAGCTCTTTCTCTAAGTCCTGGTGAGCATATTGATGATATAAAGGTGAACCTTGCAACGACAGATCAATTTGATAAGTTAGGTATCTCCTGGAATTATTTTATTTCTAAAGTTAAATTCAAGCCCATGGTGAAACCCAATGGGAAAATAGTGATTAAAATGACTTCTGATCAGGTTTTGCAAGAACCTATTCTGGACTTTTTAGTCGAAGTCAGTTGGCCTAATGGTGAATTGTATAAAGAATTTACTGTTTTAGTTGATCCGCCTGTTGTCTATCAACAACAAAGCATTCCAGCTCCTGTTGTAGCCCCCCCCGTTACTCGCGCAAAAAAAAAGCCCGTCCTAGTTAGAGAACCTGTCGCCCAGATACAAAATAACTTTAGTAGCTTAGCAATACCTGGAGAGTACGGCCCTACCAATAGAAACGACTCACTGTGGAAAGTTGCCGAAAAAGTAAATCAACATGCTGATATCTCTGTAGAACAGATGATGATGGCGTTATATAAAGCCAATCCAGGCGCTTTTTATAAGCAAAATGTCAATGCTTTGATGCAGGGGAAATCTTTAAAGATTCCTGCTAGAGTCGATATTTTAAAACTTTCAAAACAGCAGGCGCGGCAACAGTTTTATAGGCAAATGGCTATCTGGGAAGGTAAGGCAGTTGCTGACCCCGTAGTAGTACAGCCAAAACCTGTATCAGTTAAACCTGAGTCGCGCACTGAAGCTCCCGAAATAGCTTCCGATAGCAGTAAATTAACTCTGATTCCTCCAAGCGAAGAGGCTCTCTCTGAGTCAGTAGCTTTAGCAAATAATAGCAATGAAACTGAAAAGTTAACATCTGAAAATCAGCAATTACAGGAAAGGCTCGCTAATCTGGAAAAGCAATTTGCGATCGTGCAGGAAATGATGGCAATTAAAGATCAGCAGCTTGCGGCGATGCAAAACCAGCAACTAGCAAAGGATCCGCTGGCTGTTAGGCCTTTAAGTCAAGAGAATAATGTTGATGCTAATAAGCTTGAGCAGCAGGATAATACGCAAGCCTCCCAGCCTGTCGGATCTCTACCTGAGCAGCTTACTGATAAGCAACAAGTGACAGAAAAAAATACTCCGGATACTAAACAAGCTGAAGCAGATAAACAACAGCCAGAGAATAATTCTGGTTTAAATTACTATTATTTAGGCTCTGGAATTGCTGTTTTACTTGGGTTTGGCTGGTTATTAGGACGCAAGCGGAGAGTAGAAGAAGAGATAAATGAAATCAGCATGTTTTCTGCTGCACATGAGCAAACAGCTACTAAGTCTGGAGATAAAATTTCAGTTCCTGTCATAGATAATAAAGCACCTTACGATGGGGGGACAATAGGAGAAAGTTCGTTTTTAAGTGAATTTACTCCAGGTGATTTTGATATATTTGAAACAGATCAAGCTGAAGTTGACCCAAGTTCGGAAGCCGATGTTTATCTTGCTTATGGCCGATATCAACAAGCTGAAGAGTTGATGCGTCAAGCTATTGCAGATAGTCCAGAGAAAGATGAATATAAATTGAAGCTGCTGGAAGTTTTTTATGCAAGTGAAAATGAAACCGATTTTGAGCAGTATGCGAGCGAATTAGCGACAGCCGGGAAACAGACTGATATTAATTTTTGGGTCAAGGTTTCTGAGATGGGTAGTGAAATTATTCCAGATTCTGCTTTATTCAGCAGGGGTAACAGAGAGAGTGAGGCAACTTTTGAAGCCACTGATGTGGCTAGTGATGATTACTTGAATGCAGCAACCAGCATTGCTCCCGATGACGTAAAATCAGTGACAGAAGTGATGTCTAAAATGGGTTCTGAGATTACTCAATCAAGCGGTCCTGATTTAGATACTAGTTTGACCTCTAGGCCCATAGAGGAAACTAAAGGTCAGGATATTACGGGCAATGCCGCTAAGCCAAATATAGCTCATGATATCGAAAATTTGGATTTTGATTTAAGCAAGTTCGAACCAACTGATGCGCATGATGAAAAGTTGCTAGATGATCTGGAAACCTTTGATTTTAATAGTGATGCAATGGGGGCTGCTATGGCTGCTTCTGAAGAGGCGAGTACTGCCAGTTCAGCAGAAAATGATGATTTTCAATTTGATTTTGATTTTGATGATATTCCAGAATTGCAGAAACCAGAGACTACAAGCCCAGTTAAAACGGATAAAATAGATTCAGAAGTTTCAGATTTAACCGATATGGATGAACTTGAAACCAAAATTGATTTGGCTAAAGCCTATATCGATATGGGTGATTTGGATGCAGCCAGAACGATCGCGCAAGAAGTATTGGAGCAGGGCAGTGATGCGCAAAAATTAGAAGCTCAGGCGATTATAAATCTTTTGAGTTAAATAAAATCTGTACAGCATAAAAAAGCCCCTTTATAGCCTGTCTATAAAGGGGCTTTTTTTGTTTATAGAAAAAACTATGCGGCGATACTAACTGCCCCTTTTAATTTCTTCATGGCATTTTTTTCTAACTGTCTGATGCGTTCAGCAGAAACATTATAACGCTCGGCCAATTGATGCAGGGTCATCTTTTTTTCTGTAAGCCAGCGACTCGCTACGATATCCTGGCTACGTTCATCAAGACCTTGCAAGGCATTTGTTAACAGCTTTTCTTTATGTCCTTGCCAGTCAGCATTTTCCAGTAATAAGGCGGGGTCCGCATTCTGCTGCTGCAAATAAGAAATAGGCGCAGTGTATGACTCTTCATGGCTACTCGATTCAGGCAAGTCTAGTGCCATATCTCTGCCGTCAAGACGAGTTTCCATTTCATAAACGGTTTTAAGGTCTACATTCAGATTACTAGCAATGGCTTCAGCTTCGTCCTTAGATAACCAGCCTAGCTTTTTCTTGGATTTTCTTAAGTTGAAAAATATCTTGCGTTGTGACTTGGTCGTGGCAACTTTAACGATACGCCAGTTTTTAATGACATATTCATGGATTTCAGCGCGGATCCAATGCACCGCAAAAGAGACCAGACGCACTCCAACATCGGGGTCAAATCGCTTCACTGCTTTCATAAGACCAATATTACCTTCCTGAACAATATCGTTCATAGGTAAGCCATAGCCATTGTAGCCACGTGCTACATGGGCAACAAAGCGTAAATTTGCCATAACAAGTTGCTTCG
The DNA here is from genome assembly GCF_965251085.1 of Methyloprofundus sp. Lineage (NCBI taxonomy): Bacteria > Pseudomonadati > Pseudomonadota > Gammaproteobacteria > Methylococcales > Methylococcaceae > Methyloprofundus > Methyloprofundus sp. The sequence continues at coordinate 1,480,090 of NZ_OZ252594.1, forward strand.
CAGCTTCAAGATCCTCATGATCTCGGTAGAGCATAGCAAGTTCGCGTTCTTCTTCAGCATTTAATTTATTAGTTTGACCAACTACGTTGAGGTAAGAATCAAAGTTCTTAGCAGTTAAAATAATTGGTAAGGCTAATGAATTAGGCATGTAAGACTCCTATAATTAAACATGACCTGATTTTAGCACTCAATATGCAAGAGTGCTAATAAAAATAAATTATTTGTGAAGAGTTTCATAAAAACTCAGTAAACTAGCGTAAAATACCGCAATTAATAAAATACTTTGAGAATGTAATGGACAATAAATTATTAGAAATTCTAGCCTGCCCGATTTGTAAAAGTCCGTTAATTTACGACAAGGGTGCTCAGGAACTTATTTGTAAAGCAGACCGTCTGGCTTTTCCGGTTCGAGATGATATACCGGTGATGCTGGAAGATGAAGCGAGAACTTTAAGTAATGAAGAAGTCGACAAATTATAATGGTGTGTGAGTTTAAGGTCGTTATTCCTGCCAGATATGGATCTTCCAGACTGCAAGGAAAACCGTTAATAAAAATTGCCAATAAAGCGATGGTCTTACACGTCTGCGATCGTGCACGAGAAGCGGGAGCTGAGCAGATAGTTGTTGCTACCGATGATGCAAGGATTTTACAGGTAGTCAAAAACTACGGTTTTGAAGCTGTAATGACCAGTGATGCCCATGAGAGCGGCACAGAAAGATTAGCTGAAGTAGCCGACATATATAAATGGAATAAAGAAGCAATTATCGTCAATTTGCAAGGTGATGAACCGCTTATTCCAGCTGAATATATCGCTTTGGCAGCTAACTCTTTAGCGCAACAAAAGACAGCCGAGATTGCGACTTTAGCGGCAGAAATCGTTCATGCAGAAGAAGTATTTAATCCGCATGCGGTTAAAGTTGTGGTTGATAAAAATCAATATGCACTTTATTTTAGCCGTGCTGCCATTCCCTGGGATCGCGATGGATTTCAAGCTTTAGATGAGGTCTCACTGAGGAAGAATAGCTATTTAAGGCACATAGGCATGTATGCATATCGCGTGGGTTTTTTACAGCGCTATGTAGGGTGGGAGACCTCGGCACTGGAAAAGGTTGAGATGCTAGAGCAATTAAGAATTCTCTGGGAAGGCGAAAAAATCTTAGTTGCAGAAGTCGATACAGCACCAGAAGCGGGCGTTGATACTGAAGAGGATTTATTCAGGGTAGAGCAACGCATGTTGCAATAACGGACTGGGAATTATGCTTCTAGTTGACGAATATCATCACAGCTCAGCTTCCCATTATGTAGTGCACTGGCAACCAGGGCAGTTTCAATCCCCATCTTTTTCAGCTGTAACAAATCTTCGACATGGCGAATCCCTCCGGCAGCAATAAATTGATGCTGCGGATAGTTTTTATGATAGTGAGCTAATTTCACAAGATCTGGGCCACTATTTTTCCCGACTAATCCCAACGTCATAAGAATAATTCGATCTGGCCATAAATTGGAAAATTGATATATTCGTTGTTCACCCATTTGAGTATCCCCGGCTGAAAAGTCTAGCGACAGGATAAAGTTATCCGTTTGTTGTTTTAGTATCGACAAGTCTTGTTCGGTAATTGATTCGGTAGCAATAACGGGTATTAATTGATCTGTATTAAGTGGTGTATAAACCGGCTTGGCTGAGCCATTATCAATGATAAAACTCAAATTAGGGTAGCGGCTAAACAGCAGATTAATTAAGCCATGATTATTACCTGTTTGCATTAAGGCATCAAGGTCCGCAATATAGAAATGGCTGAATGCATAGAGGTTTAAATAAGCATTAATGACATCGTCTATTTGGCTAGATTGGCATAGTAGCGTTGAGAGCGGTTGATAGCGATTTCTCTGTCCTTGCTGGGCTAGTACCACCAGACCTGACTTAATATCGATAACAGGAATAATTTGCATAATGCGTTTATTGGTTTTTGAATTTATTACGGGTGGGGGCTTTATCAATCAGCCATTGCCGGCATCATTATTACAGGAAGGGCATTTGATGCGCAAGGCTCTACTGGATGACTTAGGCTGCATTGAAAACCTGGAAGTATTGGTTTTGCAAGATGCAAGGCTTGATCAGAATGATGTTGAGCTCAAAGCAGCCTGGCAAACTATTATTATTTCTCAGCAAATGGACTTGCAAGCCTTATTAAGCGGGCAGGTCGAATATGATGCTGTCTATTTAATCGCCCCTGAAACTGATGGGGTTCTGGCCTTTTGGTGTCAGTTCTTTAATCAGCAAGGAAAAAAACTCTATACATCGGGGCAACAAGCGGTAGGACTATGTCAGGATAAATTGGCGACATCTACGCTTTTGCAAAATGCCGGGATAGCTTGCGTACCCACTAGTTCATACGATAATTTAACCGGATACAGACACGGGAGCTGGGTCATTAAGGTGAATGATTCAGTGGGTTGTGATCAGGTTTATTTTTTGCAGACACAACAGGATTGGAAATGCGTATTGCCCCGACTACAAGCTGATAAATCTTATATTGTTCAGCCCTTTATACCGGGTAAATCACTTAGTCTATCTTGCTTGTTTTATCAGGGGCAAGCGTATTTTCTTTGCTGCAATCAACAACATCTTGTTGTTGAGCAACAGCAGTTTGTATTATCTGCCTGTACCGTGAATATAGCGAACCAGAATAGGCACAAATATCACAAGTTGTGTGAACAGATAGCAAAGGCAATGCCGCAGTTATTTGGCTATGCAGGCATAGATTTCATTGAAACTGACACTGGTGAAGTGTTAATTCTAGAAATAAATCCACGCCTGACGACTTCATATGCGGGTATTAAAGCCGCGCTGGGGATTAACGTAGCTGAACTGGTGTTAAATTTACCCATTCAAGCACCGGTACTAAATATTAGCAGAAATCAACAAGTACACGTCAGCATCACTGCGGAAAATAATTATGCGCACTAAGACAGATGTTATCGGCTGGGATATAGGCGGTGCACATCTGAAAGCAGCCTGGCTTAATAGCGCGGGTGAGGTAGTAGCGGTTTATCAAGAGCCATGTCATTTGTGGCAAGGCCTGGATAAATTGGAAAAAGCGCTGACAGATATTCTTCTGCAAATACCAAAGCAAACAGTACAGCATGTGATTACCATGTCCGGTGAATTAGTGGATCTATTTTCTAGTCGCGCAGAAGGGGTGACTGAAATTATTGCGCTTAGCCAGCGAGTACTAGGGCAGCAAACACTGCTGGTTTATGCTGGACGACAGGGCTTTATTGCTGGGCTAAATATTTCTGCACAAGATATTGATAATATTGCTTCGGCTAACTGGCTTGCCAGTGCCTCTTATGTTGCCAGTCAGTTAAATCAGGGCTTGTTTATCGATATAGGCAGTACTACAACCGATATATTGATATTCCAGAATCAGCATGCAGATGTTCTAGGCTATACTGATTTTCAACGCCTGGGTTCTGGTGAGTTAGTGTATACAGGTATTGTTAGAACCGCAGTTATGGCGGTTTCCCAGTCGGTGCGTTTTGCAGGCAAAGAAGTGGGCGTAATGAGTGAATATTTTGCCAGCATGGCTGATATCTATCGACTGACTAAAGAACTTAATGAACAACATGACCAGAATGAAACAGCAGATGGGCAAGCGAAAACAGAATTGGCGAGTGCGCGGCGCTTAGCAAGGATGATTGGTTGCGACGCAGAAGATTTTCCTCTGGCGCAATGGCAGCAGTTGGCTTATAGCATTCGCGAACAGCAACTTTGCAGAATATTGACTGCCTGTGAAACACAAATACTGCGTGCTAAACCTGGCAATATCAAGCAGTTAATTGGAGCAGGAGTAGGGCGCTTTTTAGCTAAAGAAATTGCGAAAAGGTTGGGTCTTGCTTATGTGGATTTTGATTCATTATTCCAGGCACCAGAGCAAACAAGCGCAATGCAAATTGCAGATTGCGCACCCGCAGTAGCGGTCGCTTATTTAGCTATAGAAGATGCTTGTATTAGCAATATTTGCTAAAATCGTCAGATTAATAAAAAGATTCTTTATATGCTAGCTATCTAAAAAGAGAAGTTAAAGTTAATCCATCCCCCCTATGCAATTCCTTTAATTTAATTAATGTCTACGCCCAGTACTAGTCCTCAGCTCTACGAATTACCCTATTTATCAGAAAGTACTCGATTATTTTCAAGTATTGTTGATCAGGAATGGGCAGTATTTTTAGATAGTGGTTCCGCAGAAAAACGTCAGGGACGATATGATATTTTTGCGGCACAGCCTAGTTGCACTTTAGTTACTCGAGGTAAGCAAACTCTGATTTGTAATGCGGGTAAGGAGAGTATTTCAGAGCTAGATCCTTTTACCCTGGTTAAACAAAACCTGCCACGGCAGGAAGCCATTGCGGGAATACCCTTTAATGGTGGCGCCATAGGTTACTTTGCCTATGACCTAGGGCGCAAACTGGAAACATTACCAGAAATTGCCGAAGATGCAGAACATACCCCGGATATGGCGGTTGGCATCTATCAGTGGGCGGTCGTCGTTGATCATCAGAAAAAACAAAGTTATTTAGTCGGTAGCGCCGATAGTGCTGAGCATTGGCAGGGTTTGATAAAGCAATTTAGTGTATATCCTGAAGCACAAGCCATAGAGAGTTTTAAAGTGACTGGCGAAATTCAGTCGAATATGACTAAGGAAACTTATCGACAGGCCTTTACTAAAATTAAGCATTATTTAAAAGAAGGCGATTGTTATCAAGTCAATCTGGCACAGCGCTTCGTTGCTAATTGCCAGGGTGATTCCTGGGCAGCGTATTGTCAATTACGTCTAGTTAACTCCGCTCCCTTCAGCGCGTATTTAAATGTCCCAGGTGTGCAATTACTCAGTTCCTCACCAGAACGGTTTTTAAAGGTATCTGCTGGTAGAGTAGAAACTAAACCTATTAAAGGCACGCGGCCAAGAAAACAAAGTGTACTCGCTAATCAACAGCAAATTGATGAATTACAAAACAGTGCTAAGGACCGTGCAGAAAATGTCATGATTGTAGATTTATTACGCAATGATATTAGCAAAAACTGCCTACCAGGTTCGGTTAAAGTACCTAAATTATTTGACGTGGAAAGCTATGCCACGGTACATCATTTAGTGAGCACAATATCTGGACAGCTTGCAGCAGATAGCCATGCACTAGACTTATTACGCAGTTGTTTCCCAGGTGGGTCTATCACTGGAGCACCTAAAATTCGTGCCATGGAAATTATTGAGGAACTGGAACCTAATCGGCGGGGAATCTATTGTGGCTCGGTCGCTTATATCGGCTTTGACGGCAATATGGATAGTAATATTACCATTCGTACTTTAGTGCACTCAGATAACACGATACGTTTCTGGGCTGGCGGTGGAATTGTGAATGATTCAGAAATAGCAGCCGAATATCAAGAAAGCTTTGATAAAGCGGCCGTCATATTACATCTGCTACAGCAGATGCAAGCTTAATGATCGTCTTAAAATTAGGCGGCAGTCTATTGTCGCATGCTGCGCTTAGTCAGTTTCTGCAACTCGCGATCCAGCAAGGAAATGGCCAGCTGGTTATTGTTCCAGGTGGCGGTGTGTTTGCCGATCAGGTACGCTTAACCCAACAGCAATGGCAATATAATGACCGGACAGCTCATTACATGGCCATCCTGGCGATGCAGCAAGTGGCACTGTTATATCAGGGCATATGTGCTGAGTTAGTTATTGTCAATCATATTGAAAAGGTACGCTCATGTATGCCGCAACAGGTGGTTGTCTGGTCGCCATTGGCGAGTGAATTAGATGCGGCAGGCATACCGGCAAGCTGGGATGTAACATCTGACACGCTGGCAGCTTGGTTAGCCGTAGAATTAGCAATCGATCAGTTAATACTGGTTAAATCTACTAATTTTTCAAATACGAGTTCGCTACAAGATTTATCTGCTTTAGGTATAATTGATAATGCCTTTACAAAATTCGTACAAAATCACTCATTGACGATAGATTGTATTTCTTATCACCAACTATCTACTCTTGCCGCCCGCTTAAATAAGCATGCCTAAATATACTCAATCTCGCTCATTATTTTCCATTAGAGGCTTAACTCAGCGTACAGTCAAATTACTGTCACGCTTTGTGACTTATAATTTCCAGCATGTTTATTACCGAACGAAAGAATCCTTAGGCCAGCATAAACGTGATCTTGTTGTCGTGAGAGTGGAAGAAGCCAGTGAAAGTTTACAGCAAACAAAAGTACAGTTTTTAGATGCACTGGAGCGATTTAAGTCGGTGGTCAACGTTAATTCAGGCAGTCTGGAAGATAAATATAGCTTATTAAAACAGCAATTTGATTTTTGTAATATGCGTTCGGAAATCGTGCGCAATAAAATTCAGGCTATCGAAGAAGTCAGTGACGCATTATTTAAAGAGTGGGAAGCCGAATTAAAAGAATATACCAATCGTTCTTTAAGGGCGCAGAGTAGACAGCAGTTAAAATTATCCAGACAACATTATTTACGCTTGATTAAAGCAATGTTGAAAGCCGAGCAAAAAATTCAACCGGTTTTAGGTGCTTTTCGCGATCAGGTACTGTTTTTAAAGCATAATTTAAATGCTAACGCAATTGCAGCCTTGCAGCAGGAATTTTCAGAAATTTGCTTTGATATTTCGCAGTTGATACAGGCCATGGAAAGGTCTATAGCGGAAGCTAATCATTATGTGCATGTATTGGTTGAGCAGAAAAATCTCCCAGTTTTGCCCGCAGCTAAATAACAATGAGCTAACCGGTGCGTATCGTATTAGGGATAGAGTATGATGGCAGTGCTTTTTTTGGCTGGCAGTGGCAGGAAGGGGGCTTGCGCACCGTGCAGGATGCTGTGCAAAAAGCAGCGTCTAACGTTGCCAATCACAGCGTAACCGTTATTTGTACTGGCCGTACCGATACTGGCGTACATGCCCTAGAACAGGTGGTACACTTTGATACCCAGGCAGAACGCAGTCATCATTCCTGGTTGTTAGGGATAAATGCTAATTTACCTGATGATGTACGTGTGATCTGGGTGCAAGAAGCGGTAGGTGATTTTCATGCACGTTACAGCGCGATAGCAAGATTTTACCGTTATATTATATTGAACCGACCTACCCGATCAGCTCTGCAACGGGATAGAGTCACCTGGTGTCATCAGCATCTGGATGCAGTGCGTATGCACCAGGCAGCACAAAATTTAGTGGGTAGCCACGATTTTACTTCTTATAGAGCCCTTAAGTGTCAGTCCGTTAGCCCTATGCGTAAGATGTACTTTGTTGAGGTCTATCGACAGAATGAACAGGTGATTATGGATATTTCAGCCAATGCCTTTTTACACCATATGGTACGTAATATTGCCGGCGTCTTAATGTCTATCGGTACGGGTGATAAACCTGTGCGTTGGGCAGAGGAATTATTAGCTAGTAAAAATAGACAGATAGGCGGCGTGACGGCGTCTCCACATGGATTATATTTAGGCGGTGTTTTTTACCCTGAAAAGTACGGCCTGGCAAAACACGAAATTTTTAATAAACTACCTGCCAACGCGCAGCGATTTCAGCATGAGACTTAAACTATGAAAAAATTACTATTATTGTCAATAAGCCTGATAATTTCCGGCTGTGCAAGTTTTGGTGAAGGTGTGACTACGGCTTTTTTAAACAAACAAAAGGAAAAGGATCTACGCGAATGTCGAGTTGATGGCAAAAGTTTTGGCGGTATGCAAGGAAACTATGATGGTTCTAATAATCTCTTAAAAGTGTTAATGGTGCATGGGGTTGGGACACATATACCCGGTTACAGTACTCAATTTCAGGAAAAATTAGCGGCTGAATTAGGTCTTGATGAAATGAGTAGCCATTATAAGGAAATTAAATTAGTTAATAAGGAATATCCTGACCAGGATTTAGGCGTGCTTAGAGTAAGACGATTACTGGATCAAGAGCAAGACGAAGAAATGTTATTTTATGAATTGACCTGGTCATCTATTACCAATCCGCAAAAAGAAAAGCTTGCATATGATACTTCGGGTGAGTATTCATTTCGTCGCGCCGAAGTTAACCAGATGTTGAAGGTATTCTCCAATGATACCAGTCCTGACCCGATGATTTATCTTGGTAAGCACAGCCAGGATGTCATTCTGGCTTCATTTAGAACGGCATTTTGCTGGATGATGGGGCGTGATTGGGATGCTTTACCGAATGAAAGTCAGGAACTTTGTACTGTAGGTCAGACAGCGGTTGAGCACCTTCCAGATGAAGATTTTGCCATTATCTCTCATAGCCTGGGTAGTCGTATCGTTATGGATGGTATGAAAAGTATGGCTAGTCGAGTGAGTAAAGCCCAGGAAGGAGAGCCCACATCCACAGAGGCTGCATTTATTACTGATTTCCAGAAAAAAAGAACTCCGTTTTATTTAATGTCCAATCAATTGCCTTTGTTGGACGAAGCCGCTATCGCGGAGAAAAACAGCGCATCCCTTAAATTTAAAGTGTAACCTCATTGCCTGTTATATGCATAACAGGTAACTTGTAAGCTCATCCAACTAACAATAATGAGGTTACACTGTTATGACACCATCGATAGAGCTTAAATTCAACCATTATTATATCCAGCACTGTAAGCATTTAAAGCTTAAGGGACTGCAACCCAAAACCATTGACGCTTATTCACGCGCTATTCGCCGTATCGGGGAACACTTTCAGGGGCATCTGGATAACTTAACGCAAGATCAACTGGTGGATTATTTTCATGCTCTTTTAAGCCGCCTTTCCTGGAGTGCCGTGAAACTAGATCTCTATGGTCTCAAGTTTTTCTATACACATGTGCTACAAAAGCCGTGGGTTGATGTGCTAATGATTAAACCACCACGATGTACGCGTATACCCGATATTGTCACTGTGGTTGAAGCACAACAACTGTTTATGTCGACCCGTAATCTAAGCTATCGAGTTTTTTATTTTACGATTTACAGTCTAGGTTTACGTTTGGGCGAGGGCTTAAGCCTGAAAGTAGGTGATATTGATGCGACACGCATGCGGGTACATATTCGCAATGCCAAAGGCAATAAGGATCGGCTTGTGCCTTTGCCTGTGAATACCTTGAAGGTGTTGCGTAAGTTTTGGGCTGTGCATAAAAATCCAGTGCTGGTATTTCCCAACCGTGCCCGGGGTCTAAAAGGTGCACATCTTGCTGAATCCCCCCTTGATCGCGGTGGCATCCAGAAGACAATCCGTCTTGTGACGCAAGAAATGGGACTAAAAAAAAGATTTCCTGCCACTCGCTGCGCCACAGTTACGCCACTCACCTGTTAGAAGCCGGGGTTGATTTAGTTGAGTTGCAGAAGATTCTGGGCCATACCAGTTTAGTAACCACGGCTCGCTATACGCATTTGACCGATATTACCGATGAGAATGCAGAGCTGCACATTAATCAGTTAGTCAATGACTTTTCTATTCACTGGGGGCAGATTTCATGATAACCCTAGCTGCAGTGATTGATCAATTTCAGTCTGACTTTTTAAGCGAGTATCAATCTCGTTTACGCTCCAATCAGATCAGTGCATTACATGCCATGAAGAGCTGTCGGACACAGCTGAGTCCTGTGATGCAGGTTAACTGTGCAGACTGTGACTATCAAACCTTTGTGCCTCATTCCTGTGGCCAGCGTAACTGCCCGCATTGTCAACATCATGAGAGTCAACAATGGATTGAACGACAGGTACAAAAACAAGTCCCTGCTGATTATTTTATGAATACCTTTACCTTACCTGCGCAGTTAAGGTCGTTAGCCAGGCAGCATCCGCGGTTACTTTACAGTATGATGTTTGACTGTGCCTGGGCGACTTTACAGAGTTTTAGTAAAAATGATAAGCAGTTGCAAGGCGATGCCGGGGCGATTGCTGTCTTACATACACACTCACGCGAATTAAATTATCATCCGCATATTCATGTCATTATGCCTGCGGCAATCGTGGATAAAATCAAGAAGCTCTGGCGCACTAAGGAAGGCAAATACCTGTTTCATCATAAAGCACTAGCAAAAGTATTTCGTGCAAAGATGCTAGCGCGTATGAACGAAGAAAAGTTGCCATTTCCCACAGCTATTCCGGAAAAATGGGTGGTCGATTGTAAGTTTGTCGGTGCAGGCGATAAAGCATTGATATATCTGGGTCGATACCTGTATCGTGGTGTGATTCGTGAACAGGATATCTTATCCTGCCAAAATGGCAAAGTAACCTACCGTTATCAAGACAGCAAAACCAAACGCTATCAAACCAAAACGGTATCGGGGGCTAAATTTCTGTGGCTGGTGCTGCAACATGTTTTGCCTAAAGGCTTTCGTCGTGCGCGCAATTATGGCTTTTTACATCCGAATAGCAAGGGTGTTATTAAGTTGATTCACTCCCTGCTAAAGTTTGACCCGACGAAGATATTGCGTGCACTCAAAGTACGGCCGGCATTCAGTTGCAAATGTTGTGGCGGGGCGATGGTTGTTGGGCGTCGGCAAATACCCAGGGTGGAAATAATGTTTCAGCCTTTGCCAACTTAACAATTGGAATCACTAGCGCTTATGTAAATTTAAACACTTCGACCCAGGCTATCAGCGGATTAAATGCTGAGGGAGTTGCTTGGGCTAAAATCGGAGATTAAGGCAGAATTTTGCTCCGATACTTGGACTTTGAGAGTTGACTGCAATGGACAACGCTCAAAGTTCAGTTAAACAGGTAAAAACAGAGGTTCGATTCATCAGTCGGGCTGATCAACAAAAAGCTATTTTCATAGAGCGCATTAAATGAATTCCTACTATCGTGCCGGGCTTGTCCAACAAACGGTTCAGATTGTGGCTCGCTTCGCGATCACAATCTAACCTTATTCGTTGGACGAAGCCGCTATCGCGGAGAAAAACAGCGCATCCCTTAAATTTAAAGTGTAACCTCATTGCCTGTTATATGCATAACAGGTAACTTGTAAGCTCATCCAACTAACAATAATGAGGTTACACTGTTATGACACCATCGATAGAGCTTAAATTCAACCATTATTATATCCAGCACTGTAAGCATTTAAAGCTTAAGGGACTGCAACCCAAAACCATTGACGCTTATTCACGCGCTATTCGCCGTATCGGGGAACACTTTCAGGGGCATCTGGATAACTTAACGCAAGATCAACTGGTGGATTATTTTCATGCTCTTTTAAGCCGCCTTTCCTGGAGTGCCGTGAAACTAGATCTCTATGGTCTCAAGTTTTTCTATACACATGTGCTACAAAAGCCGTGGGTTGATGTGCTAATGATTAAACCACCACGATGTACGCGTATACCCGATATTGTCACTGTGGTTGAAGCACAACAACTGTTTATGTCGACCCGTAATCTAAGCTATCGAGTTTTTTATTTTACGATTTACAGTCTAGGTTTACGTTTGGGCGAGGGCTTAAGCCTGAAAGTAGGTGATATTGATGCGACACGCATGCGGGTACATATTCGCAATGCCAAAGGCAATAAGGATCGGCTTGTGCCTTTGCCTGTGAATACCTTGAAGGTGTTGCGTAAGTTTTGGGCTGTGCATAAAAATCCAGTGCTGGTATTTCCCAACCGTGCCCGGGGTCTAAAAGGTGCACATCTTGCTGAATCCCCCCTTGATCGCGGTGGCATCCAGAAGACAATCCGTCTTGTGACGCAAGAAATGGGACTAAAAAAAAGATTTCCTGCCACTCGCTGCGCCACAGTTACGCCACTCACCTGTTAGAAGCCGGGGTTGATTTAGTTGAGTTGCAGAAGATTCTGGGCCATACCAGTTTAGTAACCACGGCTCGCTATACGCATTTGACCGATATTACCGATGAGAATGCAGAGCTGCACATTAATCAGTTAGTCAATGACTTTTCTATTCACTGGGGGCAGATTTCATGATAACCCTAGCTGCAGTGATTGATCAATTTCAGTCTGACTTTTTAAGCGAGTATCAATCTCGTTTACGCTCCAATCAGATCAGTGCATTACATGCCATGAAGAGCTGTCGGACACAGCTGAGTCCTGTGATGCAGGTTAACTGTGCAGACTGTGACTATCAAACCTTTGTGCCTCATTCCTGTGGCCAGCGTAACTGCCCGCATTGTCAACATCATGAGAGTCAACAATGGATTGAACGACAGGTACAAAAACAAGTCCCTGCTGATTATTTTATGAATACCTTTACCTTACCTGCGCAGTTAAGGTCGTTAGCCAGGCAGCATCCGCGGTTACTTTACAGTATGATGTTTGACTGTGCCTGGGCGACTTTACAGAGTTTTAGTAAAAATGATAAGCAGTTGCAAGGCGATGCCGGGGCGATTGCTGTCTTACATACACACTCACGCGAATTAAATTATCATCCGCATATTCATGTCATTATGCCTGCGGCAATCGTGGATAAAATCAAGAAGCTCTGGCGCACTAAGGAAGGCAAATACCTGTTTCATCATAAAGCACTAGCAAAAGTATTTCGTGCAAAGATGCTAGCGCGTATGAACGAAGAAAAGTTGCCATTTCCCACAGCTATTCCGGAAAAATGGGTGGTCGATTGTAAGTTTGTCGGTGCAGGCGATAAAGCATTGATATATCTGGGTCGATACCTGTATCGTGGTGTGATTCGTGAACAGGATATCTTATCCTGCCAAAATGGCAAAGTAACCTACCGTTATCAAGACAGCAAAACCAAACGCTATCAAACCAAAACGGTATCGGGGGCTAAATTTCTGTGGCTGGTGCTGCAACATGTTTTGCCTAAAGGCTTTCGTCGTGCGCGCAATTATGGCTTTTTACATCCGAATAGCAAGGGTGTTATTAAGTTGATTCACTCCCTGCTAAAGTTTGACCCGACGAAGATATTGCGTGCACTCAAAGTACGGCCGGCATTCAGTTGCAAATGTTGTGGCGGGGCGATGGTTGTTGGGCGTCGGCAAATACCCAGGGTGGAAATAATGTTTCAGCCTTTGCCAACTTAACAATTGGAATCACTAGCGCTTATGTAAATTTAAACACTTCGACCCAGGCTATCAGCGGATTAAATGCTGAGGGAGTTGCTTGGGCTAAAATCGGAGATTAAGGCAGAATTTTGCTCCGATACTTGGACTTTGAGAGTTGACTGCAATGGACAACGCTCAAAGTTCAGTTAAACAGGTAAAAACAGAGGTTCGATTCATCAGTCGGGCTGATCAACAAAAAGCTATTTTCATAGAGCGCATTAAATGAATTCCTACTATCGTGCCGGGCTTGTCCAACAAACGGTTCAGATTGTGGCTCGCTTCGCGATCACAATCTAACCTTATTCGTTAAGTCTCGTCGTCGTTTTCGTCATCTGGAATTTTCTCAGGTTCAGATAACTTTTCCAGAATATACTTAATTGGTGTACTTAAGGCTTTTTTAATTTTTAATGCACGAGATGCAAATGAATCCATCTTGTCTATGAGCTCACCAAGACGCTTTATAACATCATCATTTGTTTCTGTAGAATTTTTAATTCATCTTGATTTGCTACAACAGCACCAATAGTTCCTTGTAATGCTTCTTTTAATCCTTTTGCCCCTTTAATTTTATACATGTTTATTGCATTTCTTATTCTCTCAACCTCTTCTAACAGAGTTAACCTGAGAGTATCTGGCAATGAACATTGATAAAGTGAATTGAAAAGTTCATCGGTTTTATCAATGATGTCTTTTAAGTCATCTTCTGAAATTGTTTCCTCTGAGTAAAAGCTAGAGAGTTCTTCTGCACAAAACTGTAACCTAGTTAAAGCCTCTTCTGTTAAGTGGGGTTTAACGCTACTCCAGTTGCTAGCCAAATTAAGAGGGAAAAATGCTTTATCAATACGAACAAATGAAGATAAATATAGCTGGTGATTCAGTCCATTATTCATTTTAATAAGGGATTGAATTTCTTGAGATAGCTTATATAACTCAACGACACCTTTAGTAAGGTCAATATCATTGTTTTCCATGTTAAGAGCTAATGACCAGACCTCACTAACTTTTTTATTGTCAGGTTGGTTTTTTGCTCCAGATAAAATTTTATGAAGCCTTCCTGCTGGGTTTGATTCATCTATCAATATTTTTTACTCCATTTAAGAGACTTAACTATATTATTAACAAACACATTCGCCCTGATATTCTCAGTTCACCGACAAATCAGGCACAATACCAAGATATTAATATCCTGATCTTTAACCCTGTTTACCCTAGACATTGATCTGAAAATCTGGAGCATTTGCCTGCTATCCAATTTATCCTATCAGTTCCCCTGATATTCAATATTATCCGCTAAATCATGGTTATTAACATCCAAAATAATTCTTTCTAATTTTCATGTCAACTACAAGCTTTCAAGTAGTCTTGTATTTTTGATATTACCTTCACTTACTGCACACAGCATTCTGCCTGCTGCGCTATCTCCAACTCTTCATTAGTTGCAATAACTAACACTTTGACTAATGATCCAGACTGATTAATTTCACTTAAATCACCTTGTACAAATCGGTTTTTTTCAGCATCAATCTCAATTCCTAATACGCTTAATTCGGAACAACATTGCTTTCTTAACCACGCATCATGCTCACCAATACCGCCGGTAAAGACTAAGGCATCCACTTTGCCTAAAACTGCGGTATACGCACCTATATATTTTTTAATACGATAGCTGTACATTGCTAAAGCCAGTTGAGCTAGTTGATCTCCGGATTCAGCCATCTGGTGTACAGTGCGCATATCATTTTCTCCACACACGCCTTTTAATCCGCTTTGCTTATTCAGCGCGGCCTCAATATCTATATTTGATAATCCCTGCCGGTTTAGATAAAACACGATCGCAGGATCTAAATCGCCACTACGTGTCCCCATCATCACGCCTTCCAGGGGGGTCATGCCCATCGTGGTATCGATACTTTTTCCCGCAGAAATCGCTGTCATGCTTGCTCCATTCCCCAGGTGAAGGGTAATCAAATTCAAGCTATCTAAAGACTGTTCAAGATAGTGAGCCGCCTGTTTTGCCACATAAAAATGCGAGGTACCATGAAAGCCGTAACGCCGTACTCTATGCTCGGTATACCATTGCTGAGGCACGGCATATTGGTACGCGTGTGCGGGCAGTGTTTGATGAAATGCAGTATCAAAGACGGCGACTTGTGGCACGCCTACTGCGTACGCCATTGCTTCTTCTATTCCGGTGATATTTGCTGGATTATGTAAAGGCGCGAGCGGAATCATTTTTTTAATTTCTGCTAAAACTGCCGTGTCTATTAGAGTAGGCTGACAGAATTTTTCACCGCCGTGAACTACCCGGTGTCCTATGCAGAGTAAATCAGAGAGTGTTTTCAGGAACGCACTCTCTGATAAGGGAGATGGAAAGAAATAATCATCCAAACGAAGTAAGCTTGTGTCTCAATAATTTATAATAATGAATTCTGAATTTATTCTCACACTAGGCAGATAAGCTTGTTGATATTAACAGATAGCATTATAGGTTGGATTATAAATACAGCCCATCGTTTAAAAGGCTCGGTACGTCGTATATTCATGGCTGAAACGGTGGAGCTACTAGGCTCAGGTGGTGCAAGTATTGCTGAAGAAAAACTAGGATGGAATAGAGGCACTATCCGAAAAGGACAATATGAACTTGAAACTCAGCCCATAGAAGATAATTTTTCAGCGAGAGGGCGTAATAAAAGTGAAGAGCATTTTCCTCATCTACTTGATGACATAAAAAAAATTGCTGAACCGGAGTGTCAAACGGATCCCTCTTTTAATTCCTGTCGATTATATACCCGGCTAACGGCTAAAGAAGTTAGAAAACGTTTACTGGAGATTGATTATTACGATGAAAAAACATTACCTTGCTCAAAAACTATCAATACAAAATTAAATGACCTGAGTTACCATCCAAAAAAGGTACAAAAAACAAAGCCTCATAAGAAAATCAAGGAAACGGATGCAATTTTTGAACAAGTTCATTCAGTCAATGGAATGGCAGATATCAACCCAAAAGAGATTCGTATATCAATTGATGCCAAAGCAAGAATGAATATAGGAAATTTTTCACGGGGAGGACGAAATCGGGTTTTAACAAAAGCAGAGGATCATGATTTAGATGTTAAGGAAAAGTTAACTCCTTTTGGTTTTTATCTGCCTGAACATGATGATTTTTTCCTTTTCTTTACAGCAGGCTATGCCAGCAGTGATTTCATCGTTGACCGATTGGAAGAAATTTGGCCAGAAATTCAAGAAAAATATGGAGTAGATATTCTGACACACACGCTGACAATGGTATGGAGAACAGTAGCTCCAGAACTCAGTTTATAAAAAGGCTTGTGGAGTTTGCTGAAAAAAGCAACATAAAGATAAAACTGGCCTACTACCCTCCTTATCATAGTAAATATAACCCAATTGAACGAGTATGGGGAGCCTATGAAAATCATATTAGTGGCGACATAATGGATACAGTTGAAACAACTTTAAAATTTGCCAAAAGTATGACCTACAATGGCAAAGCACCTATTGTTAAATTAACAGAAAAAATATATGAAACAGGAGTAAAGGTAGGTAAAAAAGCAATGAAGACGTATTATCAGTTTGTTGACCGAATGCCATCGTTGGAGAAATGGTTTTTGACCATTTCTCCTGGTTGTTCTGGATGATTATTTCTTTCCATCTCCCTTAATGCAATCACCCGCAGTATACTGCCCAAAGACCACTTGCTATTTAAATTATTATTTCCCCACCTGCGTCTGACTTTACCGGTTAATAAGGCCGTACTGGAAAACGCTGGTTCACTGATTAACCGTGACAAACGCGTGTTTTATTCACCGTTTTGTGCGCCTGGAAAATTTATACGCGAATTGCTCGCCGATGGCTATATCGGCAGAGAGGGCAAACCCGCTGGGTACCCTGTGTACACATTTCCATTACAACCTAAAATTCCGGATTCCGTATTCGGTGTATATCTACAACGTTACTATGATGTATTTATGCAATTTGTCGATGTCGTGTTACAGCAACTTGTAACGGATGATGATGTAGAACGTAAGAATAAAGACCGGGAAATGATAGGGCTCTGGGCAGAATGCATTAGTGAATGGATTCCTGGCTTTCCCAATCGTAAAGATCTGCTGGTTGATCAGCAAAAGCTAGACCTGGAATTACTGTCTAAGGTGCTAACGATGATTTTATGGGATCTTAGTCTTGCACATGGTACAGATCATATTTGCATCCATAATAAACAGTCTCATGGCAATCCGTTTCGTCTGCGTGTGCCACCGCCAGGTAAAGGCAAAATAGCAGAAGGCTGGTATGAACAGCTGGTAACTCGCTGGGATTTACTCAGTGCCTGGTTTACTGACTTGCTGTTCTATGAACCTCATAATGTCACTTTATTACAGGATGTAGATTATGAATTTAGTGAGCCAGAATTAAAACAAGCGCAACAGGATTTTCTGCAAGCCTTGCATGATCTTGATAAGGAATTAAAAGCCATGAATACTCAGGTAGCGAGCCTGGATCAGATTCCGACTAGTATCCAGTATTAAGCTTGGGGAATTTAGGTTCAGGAGATAATGATTTATTATCATTCAGAACATGTGAGTTTAATCTTACCTGATTACGTATTACTCTCAGCCATCAGTAAATACAACTTGAAACACCAGTTTGTTAAAAAGTTCGTCATTCCCGAAGTCTTTTATCGGGAATCTTTGCTTATCCTATGAGATTCCTGCTAGAAGCATGCAGGAATGACGAAGCATAGCTGAGAGTTGTGGGTAATCAGGTCATCCTTTCCTTCATTATCTTCATGTTCTTCATGGTGAAAATCTATCTCGTCATAAATGCGTAGCCTGAATTTATTTTTCCGTAGGTGGCGGGTCTGAGAGTTGTTGGTAATCAGGTCACCTTTTCCTTCATGTTCTTCATGGTGAAATTCTATCTCATCTTAAATGTGTAACCGAAACTTATTCTGCCTAAGCTGCCGGGCGCATCTCGCTATGCACCCAGGCTTTGGCAAAGCGTAAATCACGGTCTACAGTCGCTTCGGAAATCGACAGCGCGGTAGCAATCTCATGGTAATTAAGGCCGCCAAAAAAATGAAATTCCAGCACATCACTTTTACGCTGGTCAATCTTTGCAAGTCTCAGTAAAGCATCATTGAGTTCCAGGATTTGCACTTCAGTCTCGATCGGAGCCAGCTGGTCCAGATCTACTTCAATGCGCTGTTGATCACCGCCGCGTTTTAAGCGTTGCCTATGTTTAGCCCGGTTGATTAGCATGCGCCGCATCATTCTCGATGCCACAGCAAAAAAATGAGCACGATCCTGCCAGTCTATATCGACATCAACCAGTTCCATGTACGCTTCATGTAATAATTCGGTAGGTTGAATCGTCGGGCAATTTTCACCGCTAAGATGACGGATGCTCAAGCGGCGCAAGGATTGGTAAATTATCGGCGTGAGCTGATCCAGAGCCTGCTGATCACCCTTGCGCCAATCTAATAATAATTGCGTAATGGGGCTATCGGAAGTCATTGCAGTTGCGTTGGTTTGAAGAATAAAAGCTCATACTTAGTAGAGAACAGTTATTAATGTAGTTAAATCAGGGTAATCAATACTTTGCATTTTATCATAGCTGTGTAGAAGCTAAATAGGTTTAAGCTTATTAAAAATATTGCTGATTAGCTTTAAGCTTCAGCTATTAGTAGTTGCAAAAGTATTCGCAGTATAAAGTTCAATAGCTGGGGCGCTGGCTTTAGCCTGCATTGCTACTGCTTTATGTAGGCTTTAGCCTGCATTGCTACTGCTTTATGTAGGCTAAAGCCTACTCCCCAATTATAGCGCAAGAACTTATACAACTATCGATAGAATCATTATATATTAATGGTATATCGGTATAGCTCACTTGTTGTTATGTAATGCGGGGAATAGGTGCCACGAACGAAATTCTTTGTCGTTCCTACATGCTACCCAGTCAAGCGTGGGCACAAGCTTAAGCAGGAATCTAGTCGGATAAGCATAGATTCCCGATAACAGACTTCGGGAATGACGAGGTTTTTAACATACTGATGTTTCAAGCTTTATTCTACTATGGCTGAGAGTTGTACGTAATCAGGTAATTCTTTGTCGTTCCTGCATGCTCCATAACGCGCTACAAGAGGTTTAGACAAAAAATTTTTACTTATGAAGAAATAAAATGAGGGGATTTATACGGGTTTCTTGCTTATAAGGTTAAGACCCTTTATAAAATTGTAATTACCGGGTGTCATATTTAAAAACATGCATAGGTTTATTTTATGGGTGTATTATGAAATTAACAGTCGGATTGGTTTATAGCTATCGTGCGCCTTTTATGCCTAGCTAACAGGGATGCTGAATTGTAAGCTTGTTGTGTAACAAGCTATTGAAAAATATATAAGTAACCCTGCTTTAAAGCAAGGTGGGAAAAGGGGAATATCATGAAAACGTTTAATAAACATTTACACCGCTTAAGCATAAGCCTGAATACCTGTTTATTGCTCTGTGGCCTAGCCATGTTGAGTATTAATTCGGCACAGGCTGCGCAAATACCAGAATATACTGCGTTTGGACTGGAACCCGTTCAAAGTATGCCCGATCCGGAATCGCGACAATATATTACTAAAACGGTGACTGAAAATCCGTCCGTTAGCAGCTTTAATGGTGAAACTGATAAAGTCACGCAATCGGTAGCTATTTCAGGGAATGTCCTAATTATTGAAGAAGGACATGATAATGGTCTATGGGAGAGTTATCATGAGAATAAAACCATAAGAGATTTTAGAATCGATGCGGATATTGTCATCATCCGCAGTCCCTGGCGCCTGCCTCAAACCAATGTCACCATTCATGCCCGCGAGCTAAGTTTTGATGACAGCAATGGTACTGCCTTTATTGATACTACGCCTTATGCACTGGAAATCCAGGCTGCTCCTGCCCAAGCTGGACAGGCCGGGAACCCTGGCGGTGATATCACCTTACATATTAGTGAACTGAAAGTGGACAATGCAGAGCCGTTTCGGTTTTTTCTACGTGGTGCCGCTGGGCAAAAAGGAGGGCAGGGCACACCTGGCGCTAACGGAAAATCTGTGAGTTTAATTATCGATAATGATCTTCATAATGGGATCTCAACATCCTATAATTTCTCAGCCAGTCAGGCAGCGACTTATATAGTCTGGCCAGCGGCAGGTTTTTATACCAGAAAAACCTGGGGTAGCTCGAGTGTCCGACAAAGAAATGGTGGCAATGCTATAAGGCCAGGGGTTTCTGGAAATGGCGGATTCGGAGGAACTCTAATTGCGCCCATGTTAGACAATTTGTCAGACAAAGCGGCATTAGAAGCAGGCTTAGGAGGTATCGCAGCGAGCTTTGTGTCGGGTGGCCGTTGGGCTACTCCTCGGACCATTCGCCACTGGAGCTGTAATAATTCCGGTTGTAGCAATACCAATAGTTTCTCAGCATCAAGTGGTACCAGCTATGCAGGAACACAGGGTCAAAACGGTACTGATGGTGAGTATATAGAACTGGATAGTGAATTCAGCTGGCTGACTGCACCTCTGCTTAGCCAGTCTTTACGTTATACAAAAGACCTGTATTTATACGGCTATTATGAACAAGTTGATGCAGATCTAGAGTCAATTATTGCGCTAATCAATAGCTATAAAGGTTCAGCAGAATGGGATGCGTTTGATCCAGATCTAGCTTCGGACGACGCGGAGGCAGCACGCGATTTACATCAGGCTGAAATAAATCAGGTACTGAATGAAGCACTGACATTGCAACAACGTCTGAAAGCCGGCCTGGATTATTTTAGTAAGCCTTTTGGCTGGGTACCCGGCTTATCCTTTGAAGTAAATCAAAGTGTTTATGATAATGAAATCGATTCAGCCATGGATGTTTTATGGTTGACCCATTCCATGCAGCAAAACATCAGTAGCAATCAAGCGCGTAAAAACTATGCAGAACAGATGGTAACTACGCTCAATGAAGAAATTGAAGACTATAAAGATGAGTACGAAAAAGCGAATGATACGATAACTAATATCAGGCCGCGTATTATTCAGCTCGATACCGATAGCGATCAGCTTAAACAAAAAATGCAGCAACGCACTGAAGACTTACGTAGCGAAGCAGAAGGGGCCGCACTATTAAATGGAATACGGGATTCATTATTAGCCTTGACCGAGCATATACCGCTGGCAAATATTGCCACACAGGTTGTTTTCGAGCTGCCTAATATTGATCCGGACAAGCCACTATTAAAAGAACTGTTAACTATCACAGGTGATGCAGCCTGGACTACAGCCAATAATGCTATTGGAGATCAGCAAGCTATTAGTGATTGTATCGCTGAAACAGGAGACCCTGAAAAATGTGCGATTAAAGCAGGGGTTAAAGATGCACAGGAAAAAGCGGAACTGGCAAAAAAACAGGGCACGCTTTTGCTAGATTTGGTTAATGGTAACACCGCTAACAATGCAGCAATCAATGCAGAATTACAGCGTATCCTGGCCAAGGACTCACGCTGGCTAGCATTAACGGAAGAAATGACGGGATTGCATCAACGTAAAGCTATATTAGTCATGGATTTAATGACCGCAATTGATATTCTTAACACGTCAAACAGTGCGATCAGCAAGAACCTATTGGCAGTTGATGTGTTTCATCAGGATGTTATTAATACCAACGATATACTTGATCCGCGTGTAATGGCTTATACCAAAGATATGGCACAACGTGCACGTCATCGTCTGGAGCAGTATCAGTACTACATGGTCAGATCGTATGAATACCGGTTGATAAGGCCTTACCCATTTGCTCTGGATATGAACTCATTATTTGATGATTTCTGTCAACTACAGGCTGCAAATGATAATAATAATCTGGAAGATGTGGTTAATGACGGCTGTAATGCCGAAAATGTTAATTTAAGTGAAAGCGACTTCAAAAACCTAGGTGTCATTTATAAAGAACAAATCAGTTCTATCGCTGAGGAAATTATTGAAGAATACAATAATGGCGGAGGTGTTAGCCAGGATACTGCGGTAGAGTTTGATATCCCCGCTGAGTACTTAACTGCAATCAGTCAGAATCCGGAGGGTGTTAAACTCAATCTAGTGGATGGCTTTAATCTGTTCAGTGGCTCTGAAGAAGATCTACGTATCAGCTCAATCGAGGTTCTGCAACTAGATTTTAGCAGTCCTGACAATCTGAATTATGTTGATATCAGCTTTATCCATTCAGGCATATCGCAGATTAGAAAAGCGGGTGAAAGTTATTTATTCCAGCATTATTTGAACAGCGACACGCGGCCTATTCAGTGGACTACCCGTTATAATGGGGATGGTAGTTTACAAGGCTTACAAACTAACAGCGCCTCTGCGCAATCTTTAATAGCATCCGTGATCGGTGAAAATGCTGAGAATTTGAAAATCTTTGCCAGCCCTGGTGCCTGGGCGGATCTTTATATGAAACGCTCTGCTTCGCCTGATTTCAGTACTGATTCAGTACAGATTAATCATATGCGGATCCGGGTGAATTATGAATACACACCCTCTGAGAATAATATTAAGACCTTACGTATAGCGGCGGAATCAATAAGCAAAGCGCCGCCTATTGAAGTGTTGACAGAGGACCTTAAAAAACGCACCGGCGGCCAGGGGAATTTCCTACGTAGCTATCCTAGCCAGACTCAGGTAACACTAAAAGCGCCACTCGTTTATGAGCAGCTCAAATTCCAGGCCTGGTTAGAAAGTGGTGAGGTCGTTTCGACTGATCCATCTGTAACCATCACTATGGATCGAGACAAGACTGTTCTGCCTCGCTACACTGCCGAAGGGGTGGGTAGCTTGCCTGAGTTACCTGTGACGAGTATTAACACTCAATCTAGCTCGACCCGAATCTATATTGGGGCACTGAATGAACTAGGTAATACCCGGCAGCAGTTCGGTGTAAGTGAGAAATTTGATATTAAGGCTGAGTTGCATATTGCAGCCGAATATCAGGGCAGTGTTAATGATATCTATGTTGTTTCCTTATATGCAGGCAACTGGTATATGCAGGACAGTCATAAAAACTGGCTTGTATGGGATGTCAATATAAGTACATTGCTCCCATTTGCAACTCAGACATTGGCTGATGTTAACCAGATAACGGTTGCTAAAGGCTTATCGGGACTTCCGGGAAGCCATGAGATCTTTGTCGGTCACAAGACCAGTGACGGAAATCTTCACTATAACAGCACGCCGTTAAAAATTATCGTGCAGTAATTTTTTTAAAGCTAGAATTAAAAGGTGCCCATCGATAATCCTGGAAAAATCAGTTGCTCACATTTTCTAGCACAAGCTCTTGATTCCTCAGCACTTACAAAAAGTGTCCGCTTAACCTAAGGGTGAAGCTAAAATTTTTGAAAGGGTTATATTAATTCAATATCTTCAGAGCACCTGAACTCTAGGATGATAACTTGATGCCAATGCTTGATATGTAGGTTGGCGCTGAGCTTGCAAAGCCCAACAATCACTGTGCAATATCATGTTGGGCTTCGTATACTCAGCGCCAACCTTGTACTTTAGTATCATCTAATTATCTTGTGAAAACAGTAAGCTTTTGATTTCTTTATGTCGAGTTCAGGAGCTCTGATGCTCTTGATTCCTCGGTACTTTCAAAAAGTGCCCGCTTAACCTAAAGGTGACGTTAAAATTTTTGAAAGGGTTATATTAATTCAATATCTTGCACTATAAATCCGCGCTCAACTGATTTTTCTAGGATGATTTTAGCGATGAAATTATTAAGTTCTGGCCACTTCCCCGGTTAATCATGGAACGTTATCATTTTGATCATGCAGAGCAGTTAAATGAATGGCTGGATAGTAAAATCAAGTGAGCGACCGAAGTAAGGCCCGCTTATTTTTCGTAGCGTAACTTTCTATCCTTACGCGTCCACAGGAAAAAGACGACGGCTGTACCAATCAGGCCCATCATGCCTCCAGGCCCCCATATCATAATGCCGCCGAGCTGCTGGTCGAGCATTAATTCGATGGATAGACGGCCATCGAGTACATCATACGCGGTATAAATCTGGTCTCTTTTTAAAGTAATTATGGCGCCAATAATAGTATTGGGAATGGTGACTAACCATAAAATAACAATGCGTATACCAAACGGAATACGCGAAGTTTTCTGTCGTGGATCACAGATTAGCCACCAGAAAAAGAAGCCGGTGAGTATCATGGTAAAGTGCATCCAGTTATGTAAAGACTGATCTGCCAGTGATCGGTTATGCAGGCTGGGAATTTGCCAGATTAATAAGGTGGCTATAAAAAGTATTGAGGCAATGACTGGATGCCCGAGAAACCTATACAGCCATTGTATGGGCTTATTCCTGATGATAGGCGTTAACACTGAATGGCGAATTATTTTTGGCAGCCCTTGCAATAAGGGGGCAAGAGGCATGCTTAATATAAGTAATAAAGGCCCCAGGCCACGCATTAATAAATGTTCTATCTGATGAAAAAACAGGAAGTGCTCAGATAAAGGTTCTAAAGGGGATTGCAAAGCGATAACAAAACACAGCATGCCTAGCAAAAAGGTAATAGTTTGCCCTGTGCTGACAGGGCGACCAGCCTCACGCCGTTTAGCCCGGCCACGGAAATACACCACCAGAGTCAATAACATGGGAATGGCGACATCAGGTGTATAGATCCATGCCGACCAGATCGGTTGCCAGGGCCTAATCGTGCCGTGAGCCAGGCTGATGATGGGAAACAGCAGTAGGCTCAGGGCTAGAAGAGATTTTATAGAAGTATAAGACACAGCTTTATAGCTTATTGATGGGCAACAAAATACACCCTTAAGCGCTTGATTAGGCGCAAAATTTTTCTATTTTCTTAGATATCCCTAGCATATCAAGGCCACATTCAGCCAATAGTTCCTCACGAGTCCCTTGCTCGATAAATTCATCAGGCAAGGCGATATTTAATACTGGCATCAAAATTTGTTGCGCCTGTAAAAATTCGTTTACAGCACTACCTGCACCACCTGCCAAGACATTTTCTTCAATAGTGATCAGTACATCATGGCTTTTCGCCATGGCTAAAATCATGTCTTCATCTAGCGGTTTAATAAAGCGCATATTTATCACCGTAGCGCCCAGGTGTTTACCTACTTCCAGCGCGGGAGTAACCATGCTTCCCCAGGCAAGAATGGCTAAACGCCCCCCTTTGTGACGGATTTCTGCTTTACCTATTTCTAATTCAGTAAAATCACTATTTACAGCTGTTCCAGGACCTTTGCCTCGCGGGTAGCGTACAGAAGCGGGGCCATCATAGTTATACCCGGTGGTTAGCATTTGGCGACATTCATTTTCATCAGCAGGCGCCATGACTACCATGTGCGGGATACATCGCAGAAAACTATAATCAAAACTGCCCGCATGAGTCGGGCCGTCAGGACCTACCAGGCCGGCTCGATCGATAGCAAATAAGACATCCAGGTTCTGGATAGCAACATCGTGTACTAATTGATCGTAAGCTCGTTGGAGAAATGTCGAGTAGATTGCAACGATAGGTTTGGCACCCTGACAAGCTTGACCGGCAGCCAGAGTAACCGCATGTTGCTCAGCGATAGCCACATCAAAATATCGTTTTGGAAAGCACTCGGAGAATTCAACCATACCCGAGCCTTCACGCATAGCAGGGGTAATGCCTAATAAGCGTGGATCTTTGTCGGCCATATCACATAACCATCTGCCAAATACCTGGGTATAAGTCGGATGAGGCGAAGGTGCAGCTTTTGGCAGGCAGTCTTTGCTACGATCAAAGGCAGGAACACCATGGTAGGCTAATGGGTCTTTTTCTGCTGGCTCATAGCCTTTACCTTTTTTTGTCACTATATGCAGAAACACCGGGCCGGAAAGTTCTTTTACAGCTTGCAGAGTTTCGACCAGCATATCGACATCATGACCGTCAATCGGACCAATATAATTAAAACCGAGTTCTTCAAATAAAGTACCAGGAACAATCATGCCCTTAACATGTTCTTCGGTTTTTTTAGCGAGTTCCCATACAGACGGTAAGCCGCTCAGCACTTTTTTACTTTCTTCGCGCACAGAAGAGTAGAGCTTGCTGGAAATAATCTTGGTAAAGTAGTTATTCATGGCGCCGACATTAGGCGAAATCGCCATGTCATTATCATTCAGAATAACCAGTAAATTAGCATCCATGGCACCCGCATGATTCATCGCTTCGAAGGCCATGCCGCCGGTAATGCTACCGTCACCAATAATCGCCACCATACGACTGTCTTCGCCTTTGTTTTCAGCGGCGATAGCCATACCTAATGCAGCACTGATCGAAGTGCTTGAGTGGCCTACGCCAAATGCATCGTACTCACTTTCTTTACGTTTAGGAAAGGCAGAAACACCATCTTTGGTACGAATGGTGGTCATACGCTCTTTACGCCCGGTAAGGATTTTATGTGGATATGCCTGATGGCCTACATCCCAGACTAGTTGATCTTTAGGGGTGTTGTAGACATAGTGTAAAGCAACCGTGAGTTCAACGGTGCCCAAGCCTGCGGAAAAATGCCCGCCGGATAAACTAACCGAGTGAGTCAAAAATTCGCGCAACTCCCCTGAGAGGGGGATTAGTTGATTACGGTCTAATTTCCGCACATCGTTGGGAAGGTCGATAGTATGTAATAGTGGGTAGTTTTCTGCGATATTCATAGTGTGCGTTCCTTATGACCCTGTTTTTGATTTGAGTGCATGGCTAGCAAGGTTTTTACCTAGCGACCAGATTGAGCCAGGGACTTTGTGAGTGTCAGCAATGGCTTGATCGAACGAGTTTACAACCCAGTCGCGATCTTGTTGTGTTAAGTTCAGTGGTGGTAAAAGTTTGACGACATTCATGCCGTGCCCTGCCACCTGTGTAAGTAAGTGATGATCTTTAAATAAAGGGATGGTGATCATCTGACAAAATAAGCCCTTATTTGCTGCTTCCAGTGCTGCCCAGGCAGCTTTTAATTTGAGACTCTTGGGCGCGTGAAATTCAATGGCGATCATCAGCCCTTTACCGCGTGCTTCTTTTAAAAATTCATACTTGCTGCTCAGAGCATTTAAGCTACTGATAATATCTTCGCCTACTTGAGCGCAGTTAGCTATTAGTTGCTCATCTTCGATGACCTGTAAGGTTGCTAGCCCTGCAGCCATAGCCATATTGTTTTTGGCGAAAGTCGAGCCATGTACCACGGCTCTATCCATGCGACTGAACACCGTATCCATAATGTTACGGGTCATGGCGACGCCGCCCACCGGAACAAACCCTCCAGATAAGGCTTTAGCCATGCAAATCATATCCGGTTGTACATCCCAGTGATCGATAGCCCAGAACTTTCCGGTACGACCAATCCCGGTCTGAACTTCATCGGCGACAAAAAGCGTACCATATTGTTTGCACAGGCGCTGTACACCTACGAGGTAGTTGTCATCAGGAAGGTTAACGCCTTTACCCTGTATTGGTTCGACTATAAATGCCGCAATATCTTTATTACTTAAAGCCTGTTCCAGTGCTGCAAGGTCATTAAACGGTACAGAGCTACAACCGGGTAGAAATGGGCCAAATCCATCGCGGAATATTTCTTCACCGACTAACGATAAAGAGCCCATGGTTAAACCATGATAGCCATGATCACAGAACACGATGTTTTCTCTTTTAGTGGTATATCGGGCAAACTTAATGGCCGCTTCAACCGCTTCGGTGCCTGAATTACAGAAAAACATTTTATCTAGGTTATCAGGTGTCGTAGCCAGAATTTTCTTAGCCAGCAAGCCACTTAATAAAGAGACATCCATTTGCACCAGATTAGGTAATTCCAGGGTTAGCGTTTCCTGTAATGCGCTGATAACGGTCGGATGATTACGCCCTACGGCAAATACGCCAAAACCACTTAAACAATCCAGGTATTGGTTATTATCCTGATCATATAAATACTGCCCCAGCGCTTTTGCGTAGTTGCGGTCATAGCCTATCGTTTGCAATACCCGAACCATTTGATTATTCAAATAGTTTTCGTGTAACTCAAATTTTTCATGGCTATGTTGAGTAAAAAGTTCGGCGATACTAAGTGACATGACTCTTCTGGATACTATAATTAAAGTTGAATGTTTCTATTGCTAAACGCAGGTAATACAAACAGGGTGCACAGCAGGGTAAAGCTAATCCCTACTGCCAGCGTAATTCCCATGCTAGAAATCCCAAAATGCGGTATTAATGCCAGACTGATAAAACTACTCATGGTGGTAAACGAGCTGAACATTACGCCACGTGCGGTACTGGTTTGTAATAAGTGCTGGTTGTCTTCCAGACCTTCATATAAGCAGTGCATAATATGAATACCACTATCCACTCCCATACCCAGTAGTAAGGGCAGTGCGATGATATTAGCAAAATTAAACGGAATGCCAAGAAAAACATTTGCGGTACAGGTTAATAGTCCTGCAAGCAATAAAGGACCGATGACTAACAACACTTTTTTAACACTTCTCAGTATAAAAAATAGCAATAAGCTAATAATGATCAGCGAGCTGGTGAAAGCCTGCTGAAATGCACCGACGACGGCTTTGCCTGAAGCAAGGTCACCCACTGGCATACCAACTGCTGTTGGTTCAATACTTTGCACTTGTTCAGCGAATTGCTTTAAGTTTGCCGGGATATTTAAATCTTCCTCCGGCATGATCATTGTACGGTAAATGCCATGCGGGCTTAACCACTGCAGGCGAATATAATCAGGTATATCGTTTAAATCAAAGGCGTAAGCACTTAAACCCTGATTCAGCATGTTAATAGTGTACGGTAGTAGACCTAAAATACTGTTATCTAGTTTTTGCTCTAGTAGTACCGGCTCAGGAAACTGCTCCACAGCGGCTAAAAAAATATCGATGCTTGCGCTAAGTTTTAGCAAGACTTGTGGGTCTATACTGGTACTTTTATTTTCTAGTGCGCTGGCCAGTGTTGCTTTAAATTGACTTAATACAGCAACGGTATCAGAAGGAGTAAGCCGAGCATTAAACTGGCTTAGTTGTGGGCCTAAGATTAATGCTAGATCTTCGATAGTAAACAGTTTATCGTCCTGATCAGTTGCCACCAGGTTTTCCAGTGAGATAGTCCCATGAACGCTAGTAAGCTGTTCTAGCTTATCCTGCGTGAGCTGTGTTTCTTGCAGGTTATTGCTTAAGGCATAAAGTGCATACGGTGAGTCTGTTTTGGACTTGAGTAAATTTTTAAAGGCAATCACCGTGCTTGCTGCTGGATTACGCATATCGATAGGGTTGGAATCGAAGCTGATGTATGGAATGACAAACAGGCAGGCTATCGTTATTGCAATGGTGCTTCTGCGAATGGTTTTTTTATAGCGAAATGGTAGAGTCTGAATAAAAGAGGGCTGGGCTGGTATAGCAAAAGCTTTAGCGTGTTTAAGTTTGAATACGGTCAACAGTGCAGGTAAGACCAGCATGGAAACAGCCAGACCGATAAACATACTGACACCAGATATCATTCCTAGCTCGGAGACACCTTTATAGTCAGTAGGGATAAAAGCAAAAAAACCGATTGAAGTCGTTAATGCACATAGAAACAGTGAAAAGCCAACGCTGTGCAAGGCCATTTTAATCGCGTCTATATTGCTCTGATTGTTTACCAGTTGCGCGCGATAATGCAAGTTCATATGGATAGCAAAATCCACTCCCAGGCCTATATAGAGTGCAGCAAAGGAAATTGAGATAACATTTAAATGCCCCACAGCGATAGCAGCAAAGCCAGCCGTCAATGTTAAACCCATTAACAGAGTAATCAGCGTTGCCAATAATAATTTTATCGAGTGAAAACATCTGAACAGGATCGTCAGAACCAGTATAAATGAGCCGATACCGCTGAGTATTGCACCATCGCCTATATCTTCAAGTTCTTCATGTTGTAGCGCTATATCGCCTGTAATGCGAATATTTGCACCCGGCATTTCCTGCATTAGCTGGCTAGATAGCGCGCGTGCTTTTTCAATCGCTGCAGCAACAGGCATCATGGATTGAAAATGTACCTTGGGTTTGGCAATGACTATGCGACGCGTCTTATTGGTTGCACTATTGGGGTTGAGTATGGTTTGCCATGAGACATGGTAATGCTCTCCTGCCGCTACTTTTTCAAAAGCAGTGCTAATAGATGAGAGCAGGGCAGGTAAGCTCTGACTTATGACGCTATCTTCATTTTCCAGAGCTTGGCCTAAAATTGTGAACAGGCCTTGCAGATTATAATTTTGTGCCAGGTAACCTATGAAAGGTTGCGCATCGGTTAAATTGCTGGCTAATTTATCTAGCTCTGCAGTAGACAGGTAAAGAAAAGCCTGTTGACGGAAGAATGCATTGTCATCTGGAATATAATTGGCTTCAAAGAACTCGCTATTATTATTTAGCCGTTTTAATAGGTTGCTAGCTGCGATCGTGGTTTCTTCAGGTGTAGGCGTATCAACCACAAACAGAATAGCATTGGTATCCTGAGGAAACTCAGCTTCCAGACGCTTATAGTTTTGCTGAAATGGCAAATCTGGCGATAGCATTTCAGAGGAATTATTGTTGACGCCAAGATGGTTTTTTGCATAGTAAATACTCAAGCCTGTTAACAATAAAGCGGCGCAAATAATCAACCATGCATAGCGAGTCACAAAGCAGCCTTGCCAGGTCAGAATTTTAGCTGTCAAACTCATGCCGGACTCCACTGAGTCTGGGTTATCTGTGGCAGTTGTCTGGCAAGATATTGGAGGGTTTTACTGGCCGCTTTAAAGTGCAGGCCAAGTATAATTAAACCGGGCAATTCGCCAGGGTGGCGGCATAAATATCTTGTAAGCTTAGCAATGGACACCACGCCGCTATCGGTCATGGCATAGTTAATTGCCTCTGGTAAATTTAGCTTAGCTGGATCGACTATGCTGCGGATAGCGATAAAAGGAATTTGTGCCTGTTTAGCAAGTTGCGCGACAGCTGCCGATTCCATATCGACAGCGATAGCCTGAGTAAGCTGGTATAGTCGGTTTTTTTCCTGCGCCAGACTGATAACCGTATCTCTTTCTAATAGACAGGCCTGATGATAGTTTATCGACTTATCTATCAGCTTAATCACCTGTTCTGACCAGGCTTTGTGTGTAGCCAACTTAAGGCTATCCTTAGTTAGCACGCATTTGGGGATAACCAGGTCTCCGGCTTTTAAATATGGCGCTAATGCACCCGCGCAACCCCAGCTAATTAATTGAGTTGCACCCTGATCAATGAGGGATTGTGCAGCATTATTCGCATTTGTCGGGCCAGAGCCTGACAGAACGATAAGAGTATTTTCAGATACAGCAAAGCACTCACCCTGTTTAATCTTAGATTTAGTCAGAGTGTGTAATTCTTCAGGTAAAGCAACCAGAATACCGGTAATCACTTGTTGCGTTGCTCATTACGATAACGCGCTAAAGCCCATAATGGAAAGAATTTGTCATAACCGTGATATTTCAGATAAAACACCCGTGGAAATCCTGGCGCAGTATGGCAATCACTGGCCCAAAAGCTATCTTTCTGTTGCGTATGTAGCAAATAATCAATACCCGCTCGTACTTCTTTCGATTCATATTCTCCGGCTGCCATTAATGCCAGCGTTGCCCAGGCTGTTTGAAAAGCCGTGCTGGTATGAAATTGGCCGCTCATGCCTGTTTCATGATAACTCTGGTTGTCTTCACCCCAGCCACCATCTTCATGTTGTACACTTTTAAGCCAGCTAACCGCTTTGGTGTACATCGGGTCATCTTTAGGTGTATCGGTCTGTTCCAGAGCGATTAATACCGACCAGGTGCCATAAATATAATTAGTGCCCCAACGACCAAACCATGAGCCATCTTCTTCCTGTTCACTACGAATATAGTTCAGGCAACGATTATAGGCAGGTAAGTATTCATCATGATCCTGAGCTACTTGCGCCATTAACATAATACAGCGTGCGCTCACATCAGCAGTCGGCGGGTCTAATAAAGCGCCGTGATCGGCAAAGGGGATTTCATCCAGATAATAATAAGTATTATCCACATCAAAAGCACCATAACCGCCATTACCCGCTTGCATGCCCACAATCCAGCGTGTTGCACGGTGAATAGACTCGTCCATATCGGGCAAGTCAGATGTCGCCATTCCATAGGCAATCACGGCAGTGTCATCGACATCGGGAAAGTGCGGGTTTTCAAATTGAAATGCCCAGCCTCCGCCTTCCAGCTTAGGGCGCTGAATGCGCCAGTCTCCTGGTTCGTCGGATAATTGTTTGGTTTTTAACCAGCTATAGGCAAGCCCTCTGCTGGCTTTAGTGCTGTCTAAATCTGCTTCTTGCAGGGCAAGTAAGGCCAGACCGGTATCCCAGACGGGAGAGAGGCAAGGCTGGCAATAGGCCTGATCTTCTTTAATAACCAGTAATTTATCGATTGCTTTACGCGCTGTTATAACCTGTTCATGATCGGCTGGCATGCCAAGTAATAGCATAGCTTGATAAGCATTGACCATCGCCGGGAAAATGCCACCTAAACCGTCTTCGCCATTTAAACGTTCGGTAAACCAGTTCTTAGCTCTAGCTACGGCTATCTGGTGCATTCTTTTAGTAACCAGGATACGTGATTTACGTCCCAGCGCATCCAGAAACAGAAAGAATTTATTCAGCAAGCCTCGCTCAGGAAAATAATGCTGCTCCTGATCGGGGTGAACAACAAAGAGTTCCAGAATATTTATATTTAATGGGTTTTTCGCTTTTGCTTTTAAGGTGCACAAGATAAATAAAGGAATCATCACGGTTCTGGACCAATATGAGACTTTATCTATATGAAACGGAAACCATTTAGGGAGTAACATGATTTCCACAGGAATAAAGGGCACACCGCGCCAGGGAAGCTGCTCAAAAATAGCGAGAGCAATACGCGTAAATACATTAGCTTTAGCTGCGCCGCCCTGATTAAGAATAAAATCGCGTAAACGCAACATATGCGGTTGATCTATGTCGTCTCCCGCTAGTTTTAAGGCATAGTATGCTTTTACGCTACAGCTGATATCACCTTTGCCGCCGGTAAATAGAGGGTAGCTACCCTCTGCAGATTGATGTGCGCGTAAATAAACGGCTATTTTAGCTTGCAGTTCTGCATCAATATCATCCAGGTAATGCATCATCATGATGTATTCTGCTGGAATGGTGCAATCAGCTTCCAGTTCAAACAACCAATAACCATCAGGGTGTTGCATAGACAGCAGTTTATCTTGTGCTTTTTTTATGGCGCTGTCCAATGAATGGATATTGCTCATATTATTGTAGTCCTCGGTAAACATAGTGCGACCTAGTTCTTTGCTTGATATTGCCAGTCTTTGCAGACCAGGTTTTTACTTTTTAAATCAAAAAGTAGTGATAGCAGAAAGTTGCTACGGCCAATAACTTTGGTTGTCAATATAGTTTTTTTGACATCTTTACGCGTAATCTTGACCTGATTGGAATCGTTAAAATCCAGGTGCTGTTTAATTTCATTGAGGGTTAATACTGCCATGCCTAATGCCCATAGGCAGAAGTTACGCATACCGGTTTCATGGCTAGGCAGTAACTGAGTATAAGTCAGCGCATCTTTCAAATGGCCTTGGGCGATACTGATTAAATGTTCTAAACCGAGGCGAAATTCAGCGCTATCTGTTGATGTATTCAGTTCTTTTAAGTCAAAGCCAGTTTCTGTGAAAACATCCTGAGGTAACCAGCACACACCACGCTGTGCATCATCCCAGATATCTTTTAAAATATTAGTCATCTGTAAGCCCTGACCAAAGGAGACAGATAGCTCTAATAACTGTTCGCGGTGCTGATTAATATCCGCTGAGTAATGACAAAATAATTTCGCCAGCATTTCACCGACACAACCTGCAACATAATAACAGTACTCATTCATGTCCTGCAGAGTGGCAAGACCGCCATGTAAATCCATGCCCTGATAGGCAGGCATGCCTTTGGCCATGGTATCAACACAGCCGAGTAGCGCTGCAATTTGCTCGGGGTCAAAGCTATGGGTAATTTCTATCACCCGAGGCGTTAGCTGAATCAGTACATGTTCTGCAGGAATGGTTTGTTCTGAAAGTAGCGGTGCCAGGTCCGTTGCAAAGCTAGCGGCATCATTACCTGTTCTAACAACTTCTATAAAGCGGTTGCAGAATTGTTGTTTTTGGGTAAAACTGAGCGATACTTCATCTTCTACGGTATCGACTATCCTGCATAAAAGATAGGCGTTTGCCACGGCGGGATATAAGTCCGCAGGTAACTGAGGGATGGTTAATGCAAATGTGCGTGACACACCTTCAAGTAATATAGCCTGAAAATCATCGACAGAAGCAGCTAGAAGCGATTCCGGGTTTTCAATAGAAATTTGAGAGTCAGTCATGCAGTCTGTAAAAAGTGTGTTAAAAGAAAAAACCAAATTAGTGACGAATTATAGACTGTCTGTGGCTTAAATACAAAATATGTTGTTTTTTTGCGAAAAAGTAGCATTTTAGTCTTATAAATTGGCGTTTAAATCATTCGTAGGGGTGTTTTTTTTGCACAGGTTTTGTTGTTTTTATGACAAAAAAACTGTTTCAAACTGGTGTTAAGCTATTAAAAATAGTATGCTAGGCAGTTATTAGGAATTATTAATGGAAGTTTGCTTAAGGATTTTAACAGCTGTTTCCAAACTTTTCTTTTTTGTTGCGAATTTGCAACTTTATTGAGTTATCACTATTTTCAAGATTTGGAGTAAAAGGTTATGGGTGTTCCATTAAGACAGCAAATTGCTGTAGGTACTTATCTAATGAAGCAAAAATTTAAAGGTATTGATAAGTATCCTTTGGTACTAATGTTAGAGCCTTTGTTCCGTTGCAACCTGGAATGTGCCGGGTGTGGAAAAATTGCCTATCCTGACGATATTTTGAACAAACGCCTATCTGTAGAGGAATGTCTGCAGGCGGTGGATGAATGTGGCGCACCTATGGTGTCTATTCCTGGCGGGGAACCCTTAATTCATAAAGAAATGCCGGAGATTGTTGCTGGTATTGTCGAGCGTAAGAAGTTTATTTATTTGTGTACTAACGCTTTATTGTTAAAAAAGAAGATTAAAGATTATACTCCATCGCCCTACCTGACTTTTTCGGTACACCTTGATGGCAACCAAACTAGACATGACGCGTCGGTATGTCAGGATGGGGTGTTTGATATTGCGATAGAAGCAATTAAAATGGCGCTGGATAAAGGCTTTAGAGTCACAATTAACTGTACGCTGTTTCAAGGTGAAACAGCGCAGGAAGTCGCGGACTTTCTTGATTATGCAACAGAGTTAGGTGTAGAAGGGATTACTATCGCTCCGGGTTTTAGTTATGAAGATGCGCCGGATCAGGAGTCATTTATTTCCAGTCAGACAGCAAAAGAATTGTTTCGTGGCATTTTTGCTATAGGCAAGAAGAAAAAGTGGAAGTTAAATCACTCTTCCCTATACCTGGATTTTCTGGCGGGAAATCAGCAATATGACTGTACTCCCTGGGGAAATCCAACGCGTAATGTATTCGGTTGGCAGAAGCCTTGTTACCTGTTGTCAGACGAAGGTTATGTAGACAGTTTTCAGGAAATGATGGATACCACGTCCTGGGAGAAATACGGTGCCGGAAAGAACCCTAAATGTGAAGGCTGTATGGCGCATTGTGGTTACGAAGCGACGGCTGTAGAAGATACACTGGCGCATCCGTTGAAAGCTTTGGGTGCTGCAATTCGTGGGCCTAGAACAGAAGGCGCTATTGTGCAGGCGCCGAGTTATAAACCGACGACCAATACATTAACGGATATACCGGTTAAAGTAGAAGTTTAAGTCGTTTGTAAAATACATGACTGAAGTATTAAGCGGTCTGGCGGCATTTATCTGGGTGCTGAGCGCATTACTTCCCTGGCAACCTTGGCGCACCCGAGAAGTATTAGAGACTGATGGCCATCTCGCTGCTGACTTAAGCGATATAACCGTGCTTATTCCGGCGCGGAACGAAGCTGAAGTGATTGCCGAGACTTTGCAGAGTTTAAAGCAGCAAGGGCAGGGATTGCATGTTTTGCTGGTCGATGATGAGTCGCATGACAGTACAGCACAAATCGCGCGGCAGGTAGGTCTGGAGAGTTTGCAGATTATCCAGTCTAAACCCTTGTCTGCAGGCTGGACAGGTAAACTCTGGGCGCAGGAGCAAGGCTTGCAGGTAGTGCAAACGTCGCTAACCTTGCTTCTGGATGCCGACATTTATCTAAAGCCAGGCATTGTATCGGCTCTAAAAGCCAAACGTGATGCGGAAGGTTTGCAGTTTGTTTCCCTGATGGCAATGCTGAAGGTCGATAGCTTCTGGGAAAAAATGCTGATGCCGGCATTTATTTACTTTTTTAAAATGCTCTACCCCTTTGCACTGGCAAATAAGCCTGACAGTAAAGTGGCTGCTGCTGCGGGTGGATGCATTCTGGTGGATACCCAGGCGCTGCATGCAATTGGAGGAATGGCTGCTATAAAAGATGCCGTGATTGATGATTGCACGCTGGCCAAGAAAATCAAACAGGCAGGTTATAAAACCTGGGTAGGTCTTACGAACAGCGTTATTAGTCAGCGTCCTTATGTTTCTTTAAGAGAAATTTGGGATATGGTTGCGCGAACTGCTTATACGCAGCTTTTTTATTCCAATAGCCTGTTGCTGGTCTGTACTGTCTTGATGTCGCTGATGTATTTGTTACCCTTGTATGGGGTGATTTTTTTTACCGGGCTTGCCTGGTTATTTGCCGTGTTAGCTATGTTAATCATGCTGGCACTGTATCTGCCTACCCTGCGTTTTTATGCACTCAATAGTGCGTGGGCTTTTTGTATGCCAGTAATAGCTGGTTTGTATTTGTTAATGACCTGGACTTCAGCTTTGCGCTATTGGCGAGGTGAGCGTTCACGCTGGAAAGGTCGAATTTATCAGAAAGGTTAAAACAACAATGATGCCAATTAGAAAAGTAATAATGATGTTTTTTTTATTTTGCTTCACTTCGGCAGGGTTTGCTGAAGTTGCCGAAGATGCTGAAATAAAAGCGGCAACAAAAGTGGTAACAGACTTTCAGGGCGTGATACTGAATGTTATGCAGCAGGGTGACAAGCTTACTTTTGAGCAACGCTTTGAAGTATTTAAACCCGCAGTCATAAAGAGTCATGACCTCACTAAAATTACCCGTATCGTAGTAAGCAAAGAATGGAAAACGCTAACTATCGAACAGAAAAAAGAGCTAATTCGTAAATTTAGCACCTTAAGTATTGCTTCTTATGCGCATTATTTTAATGGTTTCTCGGGACAAAGTTTTAAAGTTGAATCAGCCAAACAATTGTCGCCGGGGCAAATTTATGTACATACATTTTTAGTGCTTCCTGATGATAAAGATGTCAGTATGGACTATCTGTTGAAAAAAACCGGTGATAACTGGCGCATAATTAATATCATCACTAATGGCGTCAGTGATCTTGCTTTAAAGCGGTCTGAGTATGTCGCAGTAATACAAAAATCAGGTTTTGATGCTCTATTAGCGGAGATTTCTGTTAAAATTGAAAAATTTTCTAATTAACACACAATTCGCTTTTGATTATTCGTCAACTATTACGTCTTATTGCTGTTGCCTGTATTCTACAAATCGTCGCCTGTGCCAGTACCAGTAAACCAGAAACAGTAGCAGTCATTAATCTTGACGACCCGCATGAAAATGTAAACCGTAAGATATATGGATTTAACAAAGGTGTAGACAAATATTTTTCTTCGCCTCTGGTTACGGTTTATCAATTTGCTCTTCCTGATTTCTTAAGCACGACTGTTGCCAACTTTTTCACCAATCTCAAAGAACCCAGAACTGTTGTAAATGATGCCCTGCAGGGCAAAGGAATACCTGCAGGTGATGACTTTGAACGCTTTGTTATCAATTCACTGCTGGGCTTAGGTGGCTTGATCGATGTCGCCAGTTATGCGGAAATTGAATATCACGAAGAAGACTTCTCGCAGACCATGGCGGTCTGGGGCGTGCCTCGTGGAGAGTATGTGGTTATCCCGGTATTAGGCCCTTCGTCTTATCGAGGTATTCCGGGTAAGGTCGTTGATGCTGCTGCTAGCCCAGTGAGTTATCTGATTTGGCCTTTACAAGTATTAGACCTACTGAATTCTCGCTCGAATGCTGATCAGTCTTTAAGTTTTATTGATGAAGCAGCGGTTGATCCCTACTTATTTATGCGTGTTTCTTATAGACAGTGGCGTGATTACCAGATAACCGAAGGCGCGAACTCAGCAGAGGATATTTTGTTGCCTGAGTTGGACGACGAGTTATTTGATGATGAAGAGCTGGATTTATTGCAACAAGACTTAGATATTAAACTGTAAATAGGGGCGATGATAATTCAGACTAAAGAGGTCATTGCGCAAACGCGGTACTGGTTAGAGCACGTTGTTATAGGGCTAAATTTTTGCCCCTTTGCCAGGCCGGTTTTTGAGCAAGGAAAAATTCATTTTCAGGTGAGTGATGCGCAGTCGCTGGAATATTGCCTGGAAGATCTAATGCTTGAGGTTGACAGGTTAGATATCCAAAGTGACATAGCCACGACATTACTTATTTTCCCTAGCTCCTTACAGGATTTTGATAATTTTCTGGATGTACTGGAAATTGCCGATGATGAGATGCATAAGCAGGGTTATGAGGGTGTCTATCAATTAGCCAGTTTTCATCCTGAATATTGTTTTGCTGATAGCGCAGCAGATGATCCTGCCAATTATACTAATCGTGCGCCTTATCCTATATTTCACTTGCTGAGAGAGGCGAGTATAGAGGCGGCTTTAGAGCAATATAAAAACCTTGAAAATATTCCTCAGAATAATGTCCGGCTTGCCCGGGAAATGGGTGTTGAGAAAATGCAAAGCCTGTTAGAACAAGCTTTGCAGTCTAATAAAGATTGATTACCCATGTAGAGCGGACTTCAGTCCGCTATTCGAAGTATAAGAACTCAGTTAGGCAATCTTTTTAGATTCTAGCTCGGATAATAAAAAATCAATTTCGCTACGCATTTTTTTTCTAAAAAATATAAAACGCCAGCGACTTCCCCCGCATTGCTTCCATAACATGGCGGAACGTATGCCACTTAATAACAAGGCCCTGATTTTATTTACAGTTTGAGGTGAGGACAGGTGGGTCTGATCGCCGTTGACCATAATGCGTGGATTAATGGTGCTAATGGTGGTGTGATAAATATCAGCTAGATTGGCGGTCACGTTTTCATGTGCGATACCAAAATGTTCACTTTGTGCCTTGGCTACTTTGATCTTATTGCGTACGGTTTTAAGCATTTCCTTATTGGCAGAAAAATTACTTTCTAAAAAGACGAGAGACGCAGCATAGCGCGCTATTTCAGTATTAGGTACACTGTGGGTTTTGAATTGCAGTTGTAGTTGTTCAAGGCCTAGCTTTACACCTGCAAGCCCTCCATAGATATCTACAGGGTTTTCTGGCTCTAGCGCTAATAAACTACCTAAGCTGGCTTGCATAGCTTCTTTATCGGCTTTCCCGGTTGTTGCCAGTTGTTGTACCAGATAGGTAGCCTGGGCTATGCCAGCAAGAGCAATTGTTTGGTAGGTTATAGTTTTGAAAGACATAGAGTTAGCAAGTTTGAGTAGGAGTACACGCTTTTTCAGTAGGGCGTTGTTCTTTTAGCCATCCGGTGATGCCATTCTGTAAATGCGATACATTAGACATGTTCAGTTTTTCGCTTAAAAGAGTCCCTACTCTACCACTACGGCCACCTGAGTGACAGACCAATATTATTTCCTGATCAGGTGTGGATTGTAATTTTTGCACTTCTGCAAGCCATTGTTGAGTATTGTATTTGCCGTTTGGATCAAAGAAGCTAAGTGGGTGACTGCCCGGGATTATGCCGGTTTTCTGCCATTCCTGTGGTGTGCGAATATCAATAATAATGGCATCTTTACCCAGGCCACTATTGACCTCGCTGGGGGTTAAATTAGTTAGATCCGCAGCGCCAAGTATATTGCTGAAGAATACCATGTAAAGAATGAATGAGTGCAGAATGAGATTTTTTTTAAGCATGGACTGATATTTTTAAAAAAGAGAAAAAATTATTAAGCAGATGTATATTTCAAGGTAATTTATATCATGATTAATGTTTATTAGTCGAGTATGATATACAGTTAACTTATAATCAACTTTAGGAAGCTA
The DNA here is from genome assembly GCF_965251085.1 of Methyloprofundus sp. NCBI lineage: Bacteria > Pseudomonadati > Pseudomonadota > Gammaproteobacteria > Methylococcales > Methylococcaceae > Methyloprofundus > Methyloprofundus sp. The sequence goes on from NZ_OZ252594.1 coordinate 1,520,482, forward strand.
TTAATGACAACAAAAGTAAAGCTAAAAGTAACTGGAATGAAGTGCGGTGGTTGTGAAAACACGATTAAGCAGGCATTATCAGGTAAAGACGGTATTGTATCTGTAGATACCAGCCACAGTGAAGACTGGGTAGAAGTTGAGTTTGATACAGCTACGCTAGAAGAAGAGGGTGTTATTGAGCTGATCGAAGATGCCGGTTTTACGGTTGTAGATTAAATTCTTACGATGATTTTAGAGTAGACCTTAGCTTGTCTTCTTCTCGGGTCTGTAACGCAATGAGAGAATTATTATGAGCGATGAAAATAACCCAAAAGATGCCCAGAGTAGTGAAGCAGAAATTCGCTTATCTGTATTAGGTATGAGCTGTGCGGGATGTGTGGCTGCGGTGGAAACTGCATTAACCTCGGTTACAGGAGTAACGTCCGTCGCAGTGAATTTTGCTGACCATTCGGCCATAGTAAAAGGTGAAGTTGACCCTGATTTATTAAAAAAATCACTTATAAATTCAGGTTATGACGGTGCTGTCATGGAAGGCTTTGAAGACCCTGCCGAACAGGAAGAGCAGGAAATGGCGCGCTATCGGCAGTTAATGCGCAAAGCGACGGTTGCTGCGGTATTTGGTGTGCCGCTAATGATCATAGGGCATTTTGGCGGAGTGCCTGATATAGGTTCGGAAACAGGAAACTGGTTCTGGCCTGAAGTCGCCTTGATTACCCTCGCTATTTTGATTTATTCCGGTGGACAGTTTTTTATTGGTGCCTGGAAATCTATACTTGTACGCCAGGCTAATATGGATACCTTAATTGCTCTAGGTACCGGTTCCGCTTGGCTATATTCCTGCGTAGTGATTGATTACTCTGAATATTTACCCTCGTTATCCGCGCATGCTTATTTCGAAGCTTCGATCATTATTCTTGCGTTTATCAATTTTGGTGCCGCTCTGGAAACCAAGGCACGCGGCAAAACTTCCAGCGCGATTCGTGCCTTGATCGGTCTGCAACCACGTACTGCAAGAGTTGTCAGAGACGGACAAGAGCTGGATATCCCTATTGAAGATGTTGGCTTAGGTGAAACTCTGAGAGTGCGTCCGGGTGAAAAAATTGCTGTAGATGGTGAATTAATAGAGGGTCACTCTACGGTTGATGAATCCATGTTAACCGGAGAGTCTTTGCCGGTAGAAAAAATTCTCGGCGCTAGTGTTGCCGCAGGTACCATGAATCAGCAAGGTAGCTTTTTGTATCAGGCAACGCGCATAGGTCGTGATACCGCTCTGGCGCAAATTATTAAAAGTGTCCGTCAGGCTCAGGGCAGTAAACCTGAATTAGCAAAATTGGCCGATAAGATCGCCAGTATTTTTGTGCCCGTGGTGGTTTGTATTTCTGTATTGACGTTTTTGATCTGGAATACCTGGGGGCCTGAACCTGCATTAGGATATGCCTTTGTCACTGCGATGACCGTATTAGTCATCGCCTGTCCCTGTGCTTTAGGATTGGCAACGCCAATTTCAGTCATGGTGGCTGTAGGCCGTTCGGCACAATCGGGTATTCTGATCCGTAATGGTGATGGCTTACAGGTAGCAGGAAAAATCAGCACTTTAGTACTTGATAAAACAGGTACGGTGACCGAAGGTAAGCCGACAGTTTCAACTATTGAAACAACAGGTGATTATACTCAAGACGATATTTTACAATTAGCCGCCAGTATCGAGAAAAATTCTGAACACCCTTTGGCGTCTGCAATTCTCCGTGCTGCGGAAGAAAAGTCCTTAAAATTAGCCCGCGCTAAACAATTTGTCGCTGTATCAGGGCATGGCGTGTCTGCGATGATTAAAGATCAGGCTGTGTTATTTGGTAATGTCGCTTTAATGCAGGAAAAAGGCGTTGCCTATGAAGCCTTTGATAGTAAAATGCTGAGCCTTGCTGAGCTGGGTCAAACCCCGATGCTACTGGCGGTTGATAATGCTATCGCGGGAATTATAGCGGTTTCTGATCCGATTAAAGTAGATTCTGCAGCAGCCATTAAGCAATTGCAGAATCAGGGCGTGCAGGTGCTTATGGTAACCGGAGATAATGCAGCCACTGCCGCTGCCATAGCGAAACAAGCAGGAATCAGCGAAGTGCGTGCAGAAGTATTGCCGGAAGACAAAGCTGCGATAGTTAAAGAGTTGCAACAAGCAGGACAGATTGTCGGTATGGTTGGTGATGGTATCAACGATGCACCTGCTTTAGCGCAGGCCAACGTGGGCATAGCCATTGGTACTGGAACGGATGTAGCAATAGAAAGTGCGGATATTGTGATCTTGCAAGGTTCACTACAAAAAGTGCCAGAAGCGATGCTGCTTTCCAAAGCAACGGTTGCGAATATACAGCAAAACTTATTTGGCGCCTTTATTTATAATTCACTCAGCATACCCATTGCTGCAGGATTGTTATACCCAGTATTTGGGATATTGTTGAGCCCTATGATCGCCGGTGCGGCGATGGCGATGTCTTCAGTAACCGTGGTTGCCAATGCGAACCGTTTACGCTGGATGGACTTAGGGACTGAGCAGAAGAAAGGTTATAAAGAACAGGTTTTAGAATTGTTCGAGGCTTTTAAAAAGAGTTTAGCGTAGCCCGTATGGAGCTTTGTTGAATACGGAGTTGTGCTGTTTTTTCTGTATTTCGCAAGCACCGCAAAGGCTATCAATAGAGCATCACTTGCGCGAAGTATATCTTCTTCCCTGTGCAATATACAGGGAAGAAGTAGACTCTTGATTTAGCTGTGTAGAATTAGAGCCGCAATCTTCAATTTATCTTAACTAAGCCTGTTTTAACTCTTTTTTTCATCAGTTGAAAATACAGTTTTTCAGCCGCTAGCCAGTCTTTAACGTCCTGTCCTGGTTTGGTGTCACGGTTTAAAGAGTTGAAATAAGCAGCATCAGAAATCCATTTTTGTGTTTGATCTTCAATCATATGATATATGTGAGTATATGGTTAATGTGTGAACTAATTGCAGGGCCACAGCAGGCAAACCCCTTTCTTGAATTAATCAGCATAGTACAGATAACATAATCTAAAGTTTACCTGTAAAATAGTTATCAGCATTAGGCTAATGATTAATGATAACTTACGCTTAGGGCTTTTTTCAAGCTTTTAGCGGTATATACTTCGCGCGGTCACAGATGCGGATTTCTAGCGGCTGAAGTTTTTGCCGATGGCTATGTTGCTAAAACAGTTAAGTAGCCAGCTATGCGCTAGTTTCAGCGTCCCCATATCAAGTACGGGGCAGGCTTTGCTATCGACAAAAATCAGCTCACTATGTTTTTCGCATCTATGTCCACGCGAAGTCTATATTTACCAAGGAAAATAAAATGCAAATGCGTTTAACGGATATTCAACAACAAGTGGGTGGTGAAATCTTCGGCGATGCTAATTCTGTAGTCAATGCAGTCAATTCATTAGAGCTAGCACAGCTCGGTGAAATAGCTTTTGCAGAAAATGACAAGTATCTGACAATTGCACAACAGAGTAACGCATCGATTTTAATAGTGCCGCAGAGCTTTCCTGACCTAGCGGGTAAAAATATATTAAAAGTTGCTAAGCCGAAAGAAATTTTTATCGGCATAATGATGATGTTTGATGACTCCGGTGCGAAGTTTTCGGGTATTCATCCCACTGCCGCTATTGCTGAAAACCAAGTTGCTATCGCAGCATCTGTTGCCATTGCCGCGCATGTATATATACAGGAAAATGTCAAGATTGGTGCTAATACCAGTATAGATTCAAATACACATATTGCGCATGATGTGGTTATCGGGGAACACTGTCAGATTGGTCCGAATGTAACTATCTTGTCCAAAGTCAAGATAGGCCATAACGTCATTATTCATGCTGGTACGGTAATCGGTGGGGAAGGGTTTGGTTATTTCTGGGATGGTCAGCAACAGAAGAAAGTGCCGCAACTTGGCGGAGTAATAATCGAAGACAATGTAGAAATAGGCTGCAACAGCTGTATTGATAGAGCCACCTTTGGTATGACGCGGATTGGTAAAGGCACGAAAATTGATAACCTGGTGCAGATTGCACATAACAACGATATCGGTGAGCACTGTATTATTGTTTCCCATGTGGGCCTATCGGGTAGCGTTACACTAGGTAAACGTGTGACTTTAGCGGGGCAGGTAGGGATAGCTGATCATATCACCATGGGCGATGGTTCAACCGCGGCGGCAAGAACCGGTATTTCCAAAGATGTACAAGCTGATCAAGTCGTCTGGGGAGCACCGAATCGACCTATAAAACAAGTAATGCGTGAAATGGCCAGCATCCCTAAATTACCAGCTTTATTAGGCCAGGTTAAAAATATTCTAAAACGCCTAACAGAAGTAGAGCAAAAGCTATCTCGTCTAGATAAGGAATAAAAAAGGCTGTTTATTTCTACCATGAAGGGCATGAAGAACTTGAAGTTTGTGCTGATTTACTTTTTCGCTCACCTTACCCCTAATATTTTTTCTTCATTACCTTCATGTCCTTCATGGTAAAAAATAAAATCATAAACTGCATAGGAATGAGCACGAAATAAAATCTACAACAAGTAAAGCCCCGGCTTCCAGGTTGACTAATTTGTTTACTGCACAATCCTTAACTAGATAGAAAACATCCCAATACTCAAGTAATCCCGCGCAAATCTTAATCACACAAAAATGAGACAATTTTTAACAAACCTGTGGCTATTGCCCGTTTTATCAGGCATTTTTATTGGTACTAGCTATATTCCTTTCCCTCCCTGGGCTTCTATGTTTGGTTTTATCCCCTTATGGATATTCTGGGAACAGCAAACACGGCTGAAAAACGTCATTCTAGGCGGTGTTTTATGTAGCTTTGTTTTTTCCCTGATCGGTTTTAACTGGGTTACTTATTTATTGCATGAATTTGCCCAGGTCCCGTGGGTTGCCGCCGTATTGGGCATGATTTTATTTGCCTTGTTTGCACATTTATTTGTATCGGTAGCTGGCGCGTTGTGGTTTATCGGACGATCACTCAAGCTCTACACCGGCTGGCAGTCTATTCTGGTTATGGGCTTGTTCACTGCTTTATGCTTATGGGCAATGCCCATGTTGTTTAAATGGAATTTTGGTTATTCCTGGTATGGTGCGCAAATTCCTGTCTATCAACTGGCTGAATATATAGGTTTTAGCGGCTTAAGTATGTTGACAGTACTGGCAAATGTCCCGCTGTATTTTGCCTGGCAGAAAAGACAAGATAAACAGGGGCGTGTTGTATTGACCCGTGTGGTTATCACCTTTCTTGCTTTGAATGCATTTGGCTTAAGCGCTAAAGCATGGCTACCTATGCCTGATGCTACTTTTAATACTCTGCTGGTACAGGCAAATATAGGTAATGCCGAGAAGGTCGCGGCTGAAGTTGGCCGTGGGTTTTATGAGCAAATAATAGATCAATATCAGACTGCTACTGATCAAGGCTTGGCAAAATATGCGCACAATAAAATTGATTTTATTCTTTGGTCTGAAACCGCATTTCCTGCGTTATTAAATCCTGAATATCAGGGTAGCTATTATGCGCAACAACTGATCAAATATATTAAGCAGCGCGAAGTTGCATTAATTACCGGCGCTTATGCGAAAGATCCCGACAATGGCTTGATTACTAATTCCTTGTTTATTATAGATAAAAAGGGAAAGGTACAATCACCGTATTACAGTAAAACCATTTTACTAGCTTTTGGCGAGTACATTCCTGGCGAGGAGAAATTTCCGGTATTTCGTGAATGGTTGCCCATGGTTGGACATTTTGGTCGTGGTCAGGGGCCTACGCAATTACTTGCTTTAGAGGAGTATAAAATAGGTCCGCAAATATGTTATGAAAGCCTATATCCGGATTTTTCTAAATCTCTGGCTGATTTAGGCGCGCAGTTTATAGTGAATGTTACCAATGATTCCTGGTATGGCACCTGGCAAGAGCCTTACCAGCATATGTATATGACACTAGGGCGAGCGGTAGAAATCCGCAGGCCGCTGGTGCGGGTTACTAATACCGGGATTTCAACAGTCGTGTTGGCATCGGGTGAAGTATTAGAGCAATCACCGATGCATCAAGCGTGGGCGGGCTTATATAGCGTGCCTTATCTAATCCAGCCTAAAGCGACTTTTTATCAGCGTTATTTTGCATTAATGCCGGGTTTGTTGATCGGTTTATCGCTATTATTGCTGTTAAATGGCTATCGCTTGCGTGCCAAAAAAATCGCTATGTAAAACGGGCTTAGGAGCGAGGGTTTAATAATATCCGCAAGTATGACGCAGGATTTTGGCAGCACAGGCGTGCTAGGAAAGCAGCGGCATAAGTATGGAGGCATAATTATTTTAACATTTTTTTGTTAAGGTTATGCGTAGGATGGGTAGAGCGTCTTTTTGCGAAACCCATCATTTTACGTGGGACTGATGGGTTTCGCTGCGCGCTCTCACGAGTCTCTACGCACCTAAAAAACCGATGCTACGTTCTACCCATTTACAGAATTGTTAAATGTGTTTACGCAGGCACTTGGCAGGCTACGTAACTGTTTTTCTAGTGCGACTGTGGAGTCAAAAGAAACGTCATTCCTGCGTAGGCAGGAACAAGTCAGACTCGGGTATTATTGAATTCTCGCTCCTTACCACATTAAATCATCAGGAATCTGGAAGTCAGCATAGGGGTCATCTGTTGCTAAGTCATCTTCGGTTTTGTCATTTAAAACCAGAATAAAACTGCCGTCGCGTTGTTTGATTTTTTCGGCTACCTGAGCAGGGACTAGTTCATAGCTAGCACCATATTTAACGATAGCTAATTTACCGTTAGTAATGTTTTTTAATGTGGCTTGATTAACATAAATCTTTTTAACGACATTATTGTCCGAGAAATTATACGCAACGCCGTCTTCATCTTTAGCTTGAATGTTGAGCTGAATCAGTTGCTTGATCTGCGCAACAACCGCTTTTTTTTCAGCCTGGTTTTTTTGCTGCAGGTTTAATTCTCGATCTTTTGCCTGTTTTTCGGCCAGAGACTTTTGTGCAAGCAGGGTGGCTTCTTCGGTTTGTTCGGTTTTGCTATTGCGTTGTTGCTTTGATTGTTTATACTTTTCTTTTTTTGCTTTATTTGCCTTATCTTTCTTAATAAGACCTGAGTTTAAAAGCTGGTCTTGTAATGAGATTGCCATACTTATTGCCTTTATAGAGGTTTGATCGGTTTTGGTAATTGGGTTAACCTGGAAAAATCAGTTGAGCGCGAATTTATAGTGCAAGATATTGAATTAATATAACACTTTCAAAAAATGTCCGCTTCACTCATAGCTTAAGCGGACATTTTGCAAGTGCGGTGGAATCAAGAGCTTGTGCTAGAAAACGTGAGCAGCTGATTTTTCTAGGATTAAGCGTATTTTATATTTAAATAGTACTGGAGTCATACCTTATATGAGTCAATCGTCCAAGAAAGTTATGCTGGTATCTGGAGAGTCTTCAGGCGACCAGCATGGCGCAAATTTATTTCTTGAATTAAAAAAACGCAGTCCGGATATACAGGGTATCGGCATGGGCGGCAAGAAAATGGCCGAAGCCGGGATAGAGATAAATTATGACTCTTCTAATATAGGGGTTATAGGTGTAATAGAGGTTATTAAACGCTATGCCGAGATCAAACGAGCCTTAAATGCCATGCAGAGCTTGTTGCTGGAGCAACGTCCTGATTTGCTGATCTGTATAGACTACAAGGAATTTAATTTCAAACTGGCAGGTTTCGCTAAGCAACAGGGAATTAAAGTACTGTTTTATGTCAGTCCGCAAATCTGGGCCTGGCGTCCTGGGCGGGTGGTGAAGTATGGCAAAGTTATCGATATGATGGCGGTTATATTTCCCTTTGAAGTGCCGTTTTATGAAAAGGAAAATGTGCCGGTGCGGTATGTAGGGCATCCTTCTGTTGATACGGCTTATGCAAAGCGCAGTAGAGAAGAGGATTTCAAGGCTTATGCTCTTGATGGCGATAAGCCCGTAGTAGGTATATTGCCAGGAAGCCGTACCGATGAAATAAACCGTATGTTGCCGATTATGTTACAGGCCGCTGAATTGATTCAAAAAGCCATACCTGGTGTGCAGTTTGTGTTGCCACAGGCTGATTCTGTTTCAGATGCACTATTACAAGCCTCTTTTCAGCACTCGAATATTCAGGTTAAAAGCATTAAAAGTCAGTTTCATGATGCTGTGCAATGCTGTGATGCGGTGATGACGGTATCAGGTACTGCGACTTTGGAAATTGCACTACTGAAAGTGCCTATGCTGGTTGCCTATAAGCTTTCTACGATTACCTACCTATTGGCAAAAATACTGGTGGATACCGAGTTTATTGGATTGCCTAATATTATTGCCGGGAAATCCGTTGTAAAAGAGTTTATCCAATATGCTGCAACACCTGAAAATCTGGCTCAGGAAATACTGCATTTGCTACAAGATAAACAATATGCACAGACAATCCGTGAGGGATTACAGACAGTAAAAGTAAAAGTAGGAGAGGGTGGTGGTTCGGAGAATATGGCTGAATTGGCACTGGAAATGTTGCAAGATTAGGCACCTGGAAATAAATAAGTGTCCAATATTTGGGCAGAATTTATGTTTGTCATTAGTGCTGTAGCAGTAGGCGCATAGCTGGCTACGTAACTATTGATAGAGTGCTAATGACGGACAAAAAGACCAGCAAAGTTGGATGATGTGTGTTTCCAGGTGCCTTAGTCGAGTTTGTAAAGTTTGTAGAGTTATTTCCTTAGGAATCAATAAGACATAAAAAAGCCCGGAAATCCGGGCTTTTAAATAGTTAGTTAAAAACTAACCGCTAGTCATTGCCACCAAATATACCTAAAATCTGCAACAAGCTCAGGAATAGATTGTAAATGGAAACATATAAAGAAATAGTCGCAAGAATATAGTTAGTTTCACCGCCATGAATGATTTCACTGGTTTGGTATAAAATCATACCGGACATCAATAAAATAAACATACCTGAAACCGCTAAAGACAGCGCAGGGATAGAGAAAACCATCGCTCCAATACCAGCCAAAAAGGCGACCAGAATACCGACCATTAAGAATCCGCCTAAAAAGCTGAAATCCTTACGTGTTGTTAAGGCATAACCCGACAGCGCAATAAAAATAATACCAGTACCGCCTAGTGCTGTCATTACTAGCTCGTGGCCGTTACTATAGGCATTAAGGTACATATTTACAATAGGGCCCAGAGTGAGTCCCATAAAGCCAGTTAAAGCAAAGATAAAGACGATGCCCCATGCACTGTTTCTGAATTTGGTCGTGACAAAAAGTAAGCCAAAATAACCCACCATAGTCACAATCATGCCTAAGGGAGGCATATTTATCATCATAGCAAAGCCGGCAGTGAAAGCACTGAATAGTAAAGTTAAAGAAAGCAGCATATAGGTGTTTCTTAAAACTTTATTGGTTGCCAATATACTTGCACTGGCAGGTGTAGCTGCAACATTTAATCTCATAGTGGTATAGCCGTAGTTGATGGAAAAAGAATATCTGTAATCTTACAAGAATTTGCTAATATTGAACAACAAATTTACAAAAAAATACAAAATAAATGACAGAACAACAGACTCCCTATCTAATATTGGGTGGTGAAAAAGCGATTACAAGTTTAGTCGAGCGATTTTACTTTTATATGGACACCCTGCCTGAGGCTAAAGAGCTAAGGGCAATCCACGCGACTGACTTATCTGCAGCGAAAGATAAGCTATTTAAATTTTTATCTGGCTGGCTGGGCGGTCCTGATTTATTTATACAAGAGTATGGGCACCCACGATTAAGACAGAGGCACTTTCCCTTTAAAGTCAATCAGCAGGCGCGAGACCAATGGATATTTTGTATGCACAAAGCCTTGTACGAAATAGCAATGCCGGATGAATTAAGAAAGAACCTTAAACAGGCAATAGAGGATTTAGCAACGCATATGATTAACGCCGAGTAATAGCGTAATGTAGCCCTTGTGGAGCTTGCGGAATACGTGAGAATGATGGGCTCTGAATGCTCAGTATTCCGTAAACTCTATACAGGCTACGGGTGTTGCTTTATTAATGCAGCTGATTAATCGGCAATAGTCGTCAATTTTGCTGCAAGCTTTGCAGAACCTATACCTAGTCCCACGCCCAGCAATAGCGAGAAAGAGATAACGCAGACTGGGTTATCCCATCCTAGATTAAGCAACACGTCTGTAGATAACTTGTCTGGTGTTTGTAAAAGGTAGCCAAAGGTCGCTGAATAGCCAAGCACACTAGCAGGTATTGCAGAAAGTGCAGGAACGTTAGCAGCCAGACACATGGCGATCACGGTAAAAGTTACAATGATTCCCGCCATCATTGGAAAGCCAAGTAAAGTATCAGGCGAAATGGTCGCTATTTCATAGGCTGCATAGGTTGCTACAACAACACCAAACACACTACAGATAGCCGTGTTTTTTGCTGCTTCATCTGTGCCACCTAGAGCAAAATAAGCTGCCCAGGAAATGGTTGCTGCCCAGATTAGAAACACGCCGCTCAACGGGCCTACAGCCAGAAAAGTTGCGATTCCTGCGATTATTCCAATACTGACAGACAGGGCTGAAAGACTATTCATATTCTTATCTCCTCAAGATCGTCTCGATTAAATAGTTAAGTTGCAGTGAGACGGAACTGCAATATAAAAAAACGACTAAGCGATATTAATAATATCGAGTAGTGGATGCTCGCTGATTTAAGCATGTAAATTTAAATTACGCAATCGGATAATCCTAGAAACCGCAGTTGAGCAGGGATTTTGTGGAAAATCTGAGTGTGAAAGACAAGGCACAGCTAGCAGGCAATGTCCGTAGACCTTGGCAATAGCTGTAACGCAGTATTTCGCGCTCAGATTTATTCACAAAACCGTGAAGCGGAGTCTGTTCGCCCTGCAGGTGATAAGTTGTTGCGGTCATTATGTTTTATATTCAAATGCTTAGAGTGTTTTTTAGCGTTCAACTGCGGTTTTTAGGATAATGCTGCACCTGAAATTCAGGGCGCAACTGCAGAGAATAAGACTGGGCTAATGCCCAATGTCCATCTCCTTAAATGTTGTGTAAAAATACAGGTATAAAAACAAGGTTGCTATGCCGACAGCACCTAAAATGATGCGGATTTGTTCACTAAGATCCTGTTCAAAGATAAATTCTAGAAAACAGGTGATGATTACCAGCTCAGTTACATAACGAATACTGACATGCTGATATTTAGTATAGGAGACCAGCACTTTATAGGCCTTTACCATAACGATAAAAAAAACCACCCAATCCAGCATTTCAGCATCGTGATTAGCCAGCCACATATTTCCAGACGCCATTCTTTGAGCAGAGACATAGAGATTGGTTAGCATGTATAAAACCAGGCGCAGCATGACCAGTAATATAACCAGAGAAACTAGTTTATTAATCCACTGGGTGATTTTTTCTACAAATAAGCTCATGTTATTATCATGTAAATAGAATAACTCCCCCTCCTAATCAAGGAGGGGCTAGGGGAGGATTGATGTTTAATATTAAGCTAAATAATATCAATAACCTAAATTTTTATAGATCCCCCTCAATCCTAATGCTGCTTACTTAAGTATTTATTGATTTAATATCAATAAGTTAAGGCGTAGGCTGGGTTAGCTTATTGAGCAAAGCGAAATAACGTAGTGTGACTGGCATGATAGTCAGCTAGCTGGTGAAAGTCCAGCCTTTGCCCTGTGAGAAGGGAAGAAGTAGGCGAAAGCAAGGGTGTCCAAAGAAACTCTCCATAGCTACCCAACAGGGAACCACGGTTATAGAGAGCCAATGCGGAATCTGAGGAAGCTCTAGCCAAATCAATCACCTAAGCGAAAGTGAGCCTTCGTAAGGCGGCAATCAGGGGGTAAGGTGTCTGCAACCACCAAAGCCCGATATGAAGTGTCCTGTTTTATTAAACCATTTCATTATCTTATGTCTTAAAGGGAGTAAATATTCGACCAACACATACTACCTAGAATCAGCGAGTTAGGTGGCTTCTAAACTGACGACACAGCGGATAAAGCCATAAGTCTTTGATGGGTACGCTTTGTTTACCAGCAGGTCCCAACTTGCCGCGCCCTTTGGTTTTACCTACGTAGATCCAGTTGGCGGCTTTGTAACAAGTCCCTGCAAATCGCTCGGTATCAACAAAAGTTTCCAGTAACACCGGACGGATGCCATAACGCTCTTCCCATTGTGTAGGAAGGCGACGAGCTATCATGGATAAAATAGTGGAAGCAAGATTTTTGGATTTCACCTAGGGCATAATCAGAAAACGGGCATTGTTCACGACTAACGGCAGGTTTTTTTGCCGCTGTTCGTGGCTCCAGCCAATAAACTGATCACGTGGTGCCGTTTGCCAGGCGGCCGCACTAAAACCGAGCGCTGCAATAATTTGCTCGTCGAGGATGACGAAGTAGCAAAGCTGTGCGCCGGGTAGCGGCTTGTGCCCCAGGTAGTGGTAGCGATGTATGTACTCATTCCATAGTCGTGAATGATCACGGGTGATGACTGGACAAAGCTGGATGGCCGCAAGTTCATGAACAGGCCGGAGGATCGCTGGTTGCGGGTCCGTCTGTTCAGTAAAGTTGAGTTTCTGTCGCGGGGGTGGTTTGCGCCGTGGTGGCGGCAGAGCGATAAGTCCATCTTCTGCCATGCGCAGCATGGCAACACGGCATGACATATCCTTGAGCCCTCCATCAGGCTTGTACCAATCAAGCATCCTGCAGGTCAGGCGCGAAAGTTCGGCACGCGTGCGCCCAGCATCCTCGGCAATCAATTTCCGCATCTGTTCCAGTTCCTGCTCGCTAAAGTTTCGTCCACAATACCGTGTCATGGTGATTGGGGCTGTTCTGACTCGAGTGGAGTCGCAGTCAGTTCAGGCAAGGGTTTGCTCAACTGCTGTTTGCGCGACTCGCTCATCATCCAGGGAATAAACGGGCGGATGTCTGAGGGAGGCTGCCCACCATTATTCGCACAGGCATCTAGATAGTCGTGAAGCCAGTGATGTGGGTTCAATCCCCATAACAGGATTGTCTGAAACAGTGAAAACATCATGGCTGCCAGTCTGGCACTCCATTGACTCCCTGAACCATAATAGTTTTTACGCCCCATACCGGGATTACGCATACGCCGCTCGGCGATATTGTTGTCCATGGGCACCTGGGGATTAGCCACAAATACCATCAATCCTTTCCCGTGGTTATTCAGGCTGTTTAGGATCTTGCATTGAATGCGCTCTAGGTTTTTGTTCTCTTTCTCCGCTTCCAGTAAATGCGCGTAGCGCTCTTTCATCTTTTGGCTTGCCTGTGCAAGGGCTTGATGGTGTTGCTTGAAGTCTTGATTCTGGGTTTCCAGACTTTTTGTTTCGTCCCACTCTTTCAGGCGTTGCTTGTTAAGATGATAGAGTTCGGCAATGAGTTCGACCCAATCAAGCATCCATGCTTCAAGTTTCGGATAGCTTCTGGCGGCATCCAGAAAGTCACGGCGGACATGTGCCCAGCAGAAAGCCAGTATGATCTGTGGAATTTCCCGTGCCAGCCGAATGTAACCTTTATAACGATCACAGACCACAATGACCTGTTTCAGGTGTTTATCCAGTCCGGAAAAATACTTGATGGGTATATCACCACTACGGCTAGGCCTGCCTATTACCCATAAATTACAGCTGGACAATAAAGAATAATTATTGCATGCTATAAGGCATGAATAAACAACACCAAATCAAACGAACACTCTCCTTATCAAGCAATATAGAATACATCAAACAATTACTGGGAGGCAAGGGAGTTGCACATAGAAGCGATTTAGCCAAACAAGTCTGTACACACTTTGAATTTCACGATGCACGCGGGAAAATGCAAACCAGTGGCTGCCTGAAAGCACTCCGTGATCTAGAATCATCGGGACATTTTGAGCTCCCTAAGGCGCAACACAAAACAGGCACTAAATCACCCCGTCGCTTAACGGACTCCGTGCCGCACCCTGTTGATGTACCCGCTGAAGTCATTCACATTACAGCGCTTGAATTGGTACCAGTACAAGAGGCAGAGCAGATGCGAATCTGGAATGAACTGATGCTCACAGAGCACTACCTGAAAGCCGCAACATTGGTGGGCCGGCAAATGCGCTACCTGATTCGTTCCGAGCATGGCTGGTTAGGAGGGATTGGGTATGCCGCGCCGGCTTTGCAATTATCCGCCCGCGATCAATGGATAGGCTGGAATCAAGAAGAGCGTCAAGCGCAGCTCCATAGGATCGTAGGGATGAGTCGTTTTTTGATCCGTCCCAGCGTCAATTGCAAATACCTGGCATCGAAAGTACTGGGCATGAGCATGGCAACGATAGCAAAAGATTTTAACCGGCAGTATGGATACTCACCCTTGCTCATTGAAAGCTTTGTTGATACCGAGCACTATTCGGGCACCTGCTATAAGGCTTCAAACTGGTTGGCCATCGGAAAAACCAAAGGGCGGGGACGCCAGGACCGGCATAATGACTCGACATTAAGTCAAAAAACGATTTATATGTACCCACTCGATACCTCTTTCAGGAAACAGCTGGGATTATCAGCCAATGCAGGTCTGGGCGCACTGGCTATCAGTGAAGGACTGGATGCTGAGCAATGGGCCGAACATGAATTTGGCGGTGCGCCACTGGGCGATAAACGATTAAGCAAAAGACTCGTCAACGTCGCTGATGCAAAATCCCAGAACCCTGGCAGTGCCTTCTCAGGGACAGTTGAAGGTGACTGGCCAGCCACCAAGGCCTACTATCGCATGATTGACCAGCCAGAAGGCTCAGCCGTTAATCTGGAAAATATCTTGCAACCTCACCGCGAACGGACAGCGCGACGAATGATGGGGCAAAAAACGGTTCTATGTCTGCAAGATGGCAGTGAACTCAACTACACAAACCTGGATAAATGCAGTGGTTTAGGGGAGTTGAAAGCCAACCAGACCGGTGCAAAAACCAAAGGACTGACTTTACACTCAAGCTTCGCCATTGCGCCAAACGGATTGCCATTGGGCGTCCTAAAAGCACAGTGTATTGCCCCGCACCCCCGATTGCCCGATGACAAACGTAAGCCATCAAAAATACCGATTGAAGAAAAAAAGACCTTTGTCTGGATAGAGCACCACCGTGATTTAGTTGAATTAGCGGCCACCATGCCGCAAACACAACTGGTTAATGTCTGTGACCGGGAAGCTGATTTTTTTGAATTGTTTGATGAACAAAGAAAAAACCCCCGTGTTGAACTGCTTATTCGTGCTCAGCACGACCGTAATATTAATCAATCCCCCTTCAAACTGTTCGCAGCCATTCGTGAAACCAGCGTACAAAGTCGAGTCAGCGTGAATGTTCCCCAGCAAAGTGCCCGACCTAAAAAAAGCAAGCAAAAAGCCAAAGCAGCAAGACCAGGAAGGCGGGCAGAACTGGCATTGCGTCACTTAGCCATACAACTCCCTGCTCCCAGCTATTATCATGACAAAGAGCCGGTTGAAATACAGCTTATCCATGCGCTAGAAGAAAACCCGCCTCAAGGCACAAAGGCCGTCGAGTGGTTTTTACTGACAACGATTAAAATTGAATCCGCAAAGGACATTGAAAAGTGTTTGCGTTGGTATACGTTGCGCTGGCGAATTGAAGACTGGCATCGTGTGCTAAAATCAGGCTGTAAAATTGACGATCTTGCTCATGAAACGGCTGAGCGGTTGCGTCGGGCGATTGGTATCAATCTGGTTATCGCCTGGCGGATCATGCTCATGACGCTTCTGGGTAGAGAAACGCCTGAGCTTCCTGCTGAAATATTATTTTCTGATGTTGAATTGCGTACCCTGCACGCCTACGCAAAAAAAAAGATTAAAACCCCCTTTGTTACTAGGTGAAGCTGTACAATTGGTAGCAAGAATTGGAGGACATCTGGGGCGGAAAAAAGATCCCCCGCCCGGTCATCAAATCATGTGGCGAGGGTACGCAGCTTTGCAGCTTTTGTGTGCCGGGTTCTTGCTGCTGGAAGGCGGGTGATATTGTGTGTCATGATTTATGGGTAATAGGCAGCCCTAGAAGGGTGTTTTTAGCATCGTTGGTGTTCAAAAAATCGGGTGGAGTGCAATAGCTTCAGCTATTGCTGTTGCGGAAAAAGCTAAAGCTTTTTTACTCCCCCTCTTTAAGCCCTTTTAAAAGGTAGCCCTGTTATACCGCTCCTCTTAACACTCTCTAATAGTGTCAGGCAGAGCCTACGAAGTACTCACGCCCACAGGACGTGGTTACCCAAGAAGGGTGCTTTGGTGATACCCTGAAACCGTCTTATTTGTTGTGTATCTCGTATCTCTCAAAAAAAGACAGTGATTTTATTGAAGAAATAAGTAATCCAAAACACAAGAGTATCTCCCCTTTTTTTCTCATTACTCACTCTCACCAATACTTCTTAAACAATTATTTAATATGCCTTCCGCCCAACTCCACGTCCTAAGGACGTGGTTTTATTTTTAATAAAAGGATGTGCTGAAGCATGAAGCGCATTTATCGGTGATTATTGCGCTTCCTTATTGACAGTGCATCCTATATAGATTGTAGTTTCTGTTTATGTGATTTCCGCGCATTTTCGTTAAAGAATACAACTATTCGCCTCAAATGAACGAAAAAACGGACTCAAAATAGCTTTCCCTCGCGACGGTTTGTATTCTCGGACAGCCGCCTAATTAGGCGGCCTGGATTTATAAATTACACTGTCATTGAGTGCGCTATACAGTTCCAAACGAAAATCGGCAACTAGTCTGTTCGCTTTGTCTTTATCAAAGCCACTATTGATCAGCGCCATTTGACCTAATTGTAAGCCCGCTTCCAGTGTTTCTGAAACGACTTGGTTTGCGCCGTCGTTAAGTAGCTTCTCACAATGGGCAATATCATGTGCACGCGCATGAATTTGAATTTTAGGATAATGCCGGCGCACATCTAAAACCAAATGTTCAAGGTTGGTGAAATCATCCAGTGAAAAAAGTAGCATGGTAGCGTGTTCAGCCCCTGCTGACTGGAGTACTTTTAATTTTCTGGCATCACCAAAAAAAACATTAAAACCTTCGCCCCGAAATTGATTAACACATTCATGATTATTATCTAAGGCGATATATTCCACGCCAGCACGATCTAATAGTTGGGCGACACGTCTGCCAACCCGGCCAAAACCAGCAATAATGACTTTACCTTCAACGTCAGCTGTATTAGGTGTTGGCGCAGTAGTATTAGTTATGGCTGTTTCGCTTTCGTCTAGTGAAGTCACGGATAGCCACCAGTCACCTAACTTTACGATAAAGGGTGTAGTCACCATGCTCAAGGCGATGACTAAGGTAAGAAATTGCACACGCTCGGGTAATAACACACCGGTAATCAATGCTAAGCCGAATAAGACAAAGCCAAATTCACCGGCTTGAGATAATAGTAGAGCTACGCGTAAGGCATTACGATTATCTAGACCGCTTATTCTTGATAAAACCCACAGTACGCAAGTTTTAATCAGCAATAGGCCGGCAACTGCCAGTAAAACCCACTGCCATTCCTTGATCAATAGACCGAAATCAATGCTCATGCCGACTGTCATAAAAAACAAGCCTAATAGTATGCCACGTACTGGCTCGATATCGGCTTCAATTTGATGACGATAATGTGATTCGGCAAGCATCAGCCCGGTTAAAAATGCACCTAGCGCCATCGATAAGTGTAGCAACTCCATCGCACGACCGATACCCAGCACCATTAATAACGTCGCTGCAATGAAAACTTCAGAATTTCGGCTGGCCGCAACGCGATCTAAAATCGGATTGAGTAAAAAACGCCCGACGAGAATTACACTAATAATACCAGCGGATACTTTCAGTAAGCCGACTCCGGCACTACTGGATAATGTTTCGCCACCTGATAAAAGCGAAACCATTGCCATCAGAGGTACCACTGCAAGATCCTGTAATAGCAGTATGGCGAATGACGCTCTACCGTAAGTACAGGTAAGTGCGCCTTTTTCAGACAAAATCTGTAGGCCAAAGGCGGTCGAGGATAGGGCTAAACCAAAAGCGGCAATAATACTGACTTTTAATGGGAAACCAAAGAGCTGGGCGGTAGCAAATAGGAGCAATGCAGTGATTAATACCTGGGCAACACCTAAGCCAAAGACCATGCGACGCATAACCCATAAACGATCGGGTTTCATTTCCAGGCCGATTAAAAACAGTAAAAAGACCACACCAAATTCGGCGACATGGCGCAAATCTTCAACTTCATTAATTAGCTTGAGACCCCAAGGCCCAAGTACTGCACCTGCCACCAGATAGCCAAGTACAGAACCCAGTCCCAGGCGATGAAAAATGGGGATCGCTATGACTGCAGCCGCTAAAAGCTCCAGTATATAAATCAGAATACTGTTGTCAGCATGCATAAAAATTGTCCTGTTACTGGGATAAAGTCGGTATAAATTATAATACCTAAATCCTGCAAGCATTATACATAATAATCCACAAAACTCCTTATTAAACAATGATATAATATCATTTTCCTGATTTCACTATCTCATTGTTTTAATGAAGCCCTCTAAAGTATCAAAATCCTCATCTCACGTAAGAAACCGTACCCGAACGGTAAAAATGACATCTACAGCACATGGATTGACAAGCCAGGCGGGACTGATTCCCGTCGTGAAATATTTAGACAGGATAGGTTTTGAAAAAACCGTAAAACAAAGCGTTCCACATCGGCGGGGTGAAAATGCAGACCATCACTTATCTGATGTGGTTCTATTGACGTTGGTTGGCATGATGGGGGGAGCAACATCAATGGCAAAGGTGACGACCGTATGGGCAGATAGCGTACTGCGCAAAGTAGCTGGCTGGATAAAGATTCCTGTTGAAACCACAATTTTACGGATCTTTAAAGAAGTAAGTGATAGGCAGATAAGCCAGTTTGAAACGCTCACGCATACTTTGCGTGGTCAACACTGGCGGCGATTGCTTCGTTCCGGAAAATCGAAAACTGGCATACAATCCGTCCAGTGGGTCGATGTCGATTCAACTGTGGACACCGTTTGTGGTCGACAAGAAGGAAGTGCCAAAGGCTTCAACCCCAAAAAGAAAGGTGCCCGTTCATACCATCCACAACGAATAAGGTTAGATTGTGATCGCGAAGCGAGCCACAATCTGAACCGTTTGTTGGACAAGCCCGGCACGATAGTAGGAATTCATTTAATGCGCTCTATGAAAATAGCTTTTTGTTGATCAGCCCGACTGATGAATCGAACCTCTGTTTTTACCTGTTTAACTGAACTTTGAGCGTTGTCCATTGCAGTCAACTCTCAAAGTCCAAGTATCGGAGCAAAATTCTGCCTTAATCTCCGATTTTAGCCCAAGCAACTCCCTCAGCATTTAATCCGCTGATAGCCTGGGTCGAAGTGTTTAAATTTACATAAGCGCTAGTGATTCCAATTGTTAAGTTGGCAAAGGCTGAAACATTATTTCCACCCTGGGTATTTGCCGACGCCCAACAACCATCGCCCCGCCACAACATTTGCAACTGAATGCCGGCCGTACTTTGAGTGCACGCAATATCTTCGTCGGGTCAAACTTTAGCAGGGAGTGAATCAACTTAATAACACCCTTGCTATTCGGATGTAAAAAGCCATAATTGCGCGCACGACGAAAGCCTTTAGGCAAAACATGTTGCAGCACCAGCCACAGAAATTTAGCCCCCGATACCGTTTTGGTTTGATAGCGTTTGGTTTTGCTGTCTTGATAACGGTAGGTTACTTTGCCATTTTGGCAGGATAAGATATCCTGTTCACGAATCACACCACGATACAGGTATCGACCCAGATATATCAATGCTTTATCGCCTGCACCGACAAACTTACAATCGACCACCCATTTTTCCGGAATAGCTGTGGGAAATGGCAACTTTTCTTCGTTCATACGCGCTAGCATCTTTGCACGAAATACTTTTGCTAGTGCTTTATGATGAAACAGGTATTTGCCTTCCTTAGTGCGCCAGAGCTTCTTGATTTTATCCACGATTGCCGCAGGCATAATGACATGAATATGCGGATGATAATTTAATTCGCGTGAGTGTGTATGTAAGACAGCAATCGCCCCGGCATCGCCTTGCAACTGCTTATCATTTTTACTAAAACTCTGTAAAGTCGCCCAGGCACAGTCAAACATCATACTGTAAAGTAACCGCGGATGCTGCCTGGCTAACGACCTTAACTGCGCAGGTAAGGTAAAGGTATTCATAAAATAATCAGCAGGGACTTGTTTTTGTACCTGTCGTTCAATCCATTGTTGACTCTCATGATGTTGACAATGCGGGCAGTTACGCTGGCCACAGGAATGAGGCACAAAGGTTTGATAGTCACAGTCTGCACAGTTAACCTGCATCACAGGACTCAGCTGTGTCCGACAGCTCTTCATGGCATGTAATGCACTGATCTGATTGGAGCGTAAACGAGATTGATACTCGCTTAAAAAGTCAGACTGAAATTGATCAATCACTGCAGCTAGGGTTATCATGAAATCTGCCCCCAGTGAATAGAAAAGTCATTGACTAACTGATTAATGTGCAGCTCTGCATTCTCATCGGTAATATCGGTCAAATGCGTATAGCGAGCCGTGGTTACTAAACTGGTATGGCCCAGAATCTTCTGCAACTCAACTAAATCAACCCCGGCTTCTAACAGGTGAGTGGCGTAACTGTGGCGCAGCGAGTGGCAGGAAATCTTTTTTTTAGTCCCATTTCTTGCGTCACAAGACGGATTGTCTTCTGGATGCCACCGCGATCAAGGGGGGATTCAGCAAGATGTGCACCTTTTAGACCCCGGGCACGGTTGGGAAATACCAGCACTGGATTTTTATGCACAGCCCAAAACTTACGCAACACCTTCAAGGTATTCACAGGCAAAGGCACAAGCCGATCCTTATTGCCTTTGGCATTGCGAATATGTACCCGCATGCGTGTCGCATCAATATCACCTACTTTCAGGCTTAAGCCCTCGCCCAAACGTAAACCTAGACTGTAAATCGTAAAATAAAAAACTCGATAGCTTAGATTACGGGTCGACATAAACAGTTGTTGTGCTTCAACCACAGTGACAATATCGGGTATACGCGTACATCGTGGTGGTTTAATCATTAGCACATCAACCCACGGCTTTTGTAGCACATGTGTATAGAAAAACTTGAGACCATAGAGATCTAGTTTCACGGCACTCCAGGAAAGGCGGCTTAAAAGAGCATGAAAATAATCCACCAGTTGATCTTGCGTTAAGTTATCCAGATGCCCCTGAAAGTGTTCCCCGATACGGCGAATAGCGCGTGAATAAGCGTCAATGGTTTTGGGTTGCAGTCCCTTAAGCTTTAAATGCTTACAGTGCTGGATATAATAATGGTTGAATTTAAGCTCTATCGATGGTGTCATAACAGTGTAACCTCATTATTGTTAGTTGGATGAGCTTACAAGTTACCTGTTATGCATATAACAGGCAATGAGGTTACACTTTAAATTTAAGGGATGCGCTGTTTTTCTCCGCGATAGCGGCTTCGTCCAACTCGCTTTTCTAGCGGAAACAAAAGAAATTTTACAAGCCTGGTTCCGGACAGGCAATGCCTTTACAAGCAATGGTGTTGTAGAATTTACCAAACAGTTACTTGCACACTTGCCCAATCGGATGCGCATTATTTTTCGCGGTGACAGTGGTTATTTTGTCGGTGATTTGCTTGAATTTCTCGATACCAGAGGGCATGGGTATCTAATAAAGGTTAAACTTAAGAATTTGAACGCATTGCTGGCCAAACAGGCCTGGACAGCCATACAAGGCCGACCCGGTTGGGAGCAGAGCGAGTTTCAATATCGTTGTGGTGGCTGGTCTCGCTCTCGTCAGTTTGTCGCGGTCAGGATAAAGCAACCTAAACAAGTGACAGGACCTCAGTCCGAGCTTTGGGATACGGCAGAATATGACTATTTTTGTTATGTAACAACTGAACCTCTATCGCCTTGGCAAACACATAAGAAGTATGGTGAACGAGCGACGTGCGAAACATGGATTGAAGAAGCAAAATCACAAATGGGTTTAGGTAAAATCAGAACGAATCAATTTCTGGCTAATGCCGCATTATTTCATTGCGCCGTTCTTGCCTACAATACCGTGCGCTGGATGGCTCAATTGAGTGGCAACAAAACGTTGTGCCAATGGGAGCCGGATACACTTCGTACTTATCTGATTCGGGTGGCTGGAAAATTACTCACAGGCAATAATCAGCTGAGAGTCAGAACACCTGCAGGTCCGCTCTATCCACAGGAATGGGATGATTGGGTTAAGGTGGGGTTACTCGCTTAACATTAACCGAAGTTAAGTCACTTTGATTAAAAGGTCATGGCACGTTGGCAGGGTGTTTATTGCCTTGGGCTCGGGGGATATCCATACGATACAAAAAATTTCCTCTATTTATGATTTAAATCTGGATATTTTGATCGGTTGGACAAAGAGGGCTGGCAAAGCGGCAGTAAAAACCTAATAACCACTTAGCTAGACAGGTTAATGAGAGTCAAAATATGGGCTTGCAGGATTTAGGTGATAGTGTAACTGCCTTATAATAGGGTTCGTAGGTAAAGGAAAACATTAAATACTACACGAAACACTGTTCCTACACATAAAACTTTCACAGCCTTCTAGGATTACTTTAATGTTATTATAAGCAGACAGGTAAGGTTGGCAGGCTTTTTTGCCCACCATTTTTTATCCTGCAATATATCCAGTTAGACTAAATTTCAATTTCAGGAGTGCAATAGCTTTAGCTATTGCTGACTTCATGAAAAGCTAAAGCTTTTTTACTCCTGTACTGTGTTAATATCGAAAAGTGTCAACTTTCAAAGACTGGTTTGTCGGGTCAAATTCGGAATAGATTAGCAGGTAAGGGCTTACATAGCATAGGGTGCTGAGGTACGTAGCGCATCAATAGCATTGTAGTCTTTAATGTTTAGTACTTTCATCGATTACCAGACATACCTGCCAGCAACATTTCCTTGGCATGAGCCAGTGTCGAGTCGGTGATATTGACACCCCCTAACATACGCGCTGTTTCTTCTATACGTTGCTCGGTTGATAAAGTTCTAACTTGTGAGGTGGTCATTTCTGCATCACTGGTTTTAAATACAAATAAATGTTGATGTG
This sequence comes from Methyloprofundus sp., assembly GCF_965251085.1. NCBI lineage: Bacteria > Pseudomonadati > Pseudomonadota > Gammaproteobacteria > Methylococcales > Methylococcaceae > Methyloprofundus > Methyloprofundus sp. The sequence continues at coordinate 1,543,761 of NZ_OZ252594.1, forward strand.
CCTGTGATGCTACCTGAGGTAAATGTGTGACGCATAAAACCTGGGCAGTATTACCTAAGGCGCGTAGCTTCTGGCCGACAATCTCAGCGATACCACCGCCTATGCCAGAGTCTACTTCATCAAAAATCATGGTCGGTGCATCTTTATCATGACTGGTGGTTACCTGTATGGCTAAGCTGATTCTGGATAACTCGCCACCTGAAGCGACCTTTGCCAGAGGCCGTAGAGGTAAGCCTTTATTAGCACTGACTAGAAATTCGATTTTATCCGTGCCATTGAGTTTAGGCTGGCTTTGTTCCTGAGCGGCAACTGAGATACTAAATTCGCCCTGCGGCATGCCGAGTTCCTGGATCATCTCCGAAATAAGCTTGGAAAGTTTTATTGCAGACTGCGTACGTTTCTTGCTAAGCGTCTTTGCTAATGCAAAATAATCTTTTAGATTTTGCTCTACTAGCGTATTGAGTTCTTCTATCCGTTCAGAGCTGTGAGTGAGGTTGTCTAATTGGGTCGCCAGATTTTCTGCAACCGCGGGTAACTCTTCCGGGTTGACCTGATGTTTACGCGACAGGTTTTGGATAATGCTGAGCTGGTTGTCTAATTCTTGTAAACCCTGTGGGTCAATTTCCTGGGCTTCAAGAAAATGTCTTAGTTGCTGGCTCGCTTCCTGAATCTGAATTTGGGCTTCTATCAGCAATTGAGTGGGCTCTTCTAGTTCCTTTGTGAGTGTACTTAAGTCGCTTAAAGCGCTGATACATTGATTAACAATCTGATTGGCTGATTGATGTTCATTTTCAATCAATGCGTCTAGCTGGGTTTGGCCTATGCTCAGGATCTGTCCTAGGTTAGCCAGCTTGGTATGTTCAGTTGATAGGGCAGGATAATCATAATTTGCCAGATCTAGTTGTTCCAGCTCATTAAGCTGGTAACTAAATAAATCCTGTTGGTTGCTTTGCTCGGTTGATGACTGAATCAGTGTCTTTAGCTCATGAAAATTAGAGCGCCATTGCGCATAAGCCTGATTGGTTTCAGTCAGCAACACTTTGTTTTGCGCATAATCATCCAGAAAGCGGCGCTGTTCTTCGTTGTCCAGTAAGGTCAGGTGAGCATGCTGGCCATGTATTTCGACTAATTGCGAACTCAATTGTTTTAACAGTTGCAATGTCGTCGGACGGCCATTGATATAGGCTTTAGATTTGCCATCCTGGCGTATGGTACGGCGTACTAGACATTGGTCATCGGCATCCAGTTCATTTTCTTCCAGCCATGTTCGAGCAGCCGGTGCGTCAGAGAGATCAAAGCTGAGATTGATTTCAGCACGTTCGCAGTCTGGCCGTATATAACTGGCATCTGCACGGTCGCCTAATGCCAGGCCAAGAGCGGTTAACAAAATGGATTTTCCTGCGCCTGTTTCACCGGTTAATACAGACAAGCCTTGTTCCAGGTTCAAATCCAGGGACTCGACGATGGCGAGGTCAATAATATTTAGATTTTGTAGCATGATTAGAAATGGTAGCCACTGCTCCAGTTGAGTTTATCGCGTAGGGTATGGAAAAAATCGTGATTTTCCGGGTGCAGTATGGTGATAGGGTCAGGGTCTTTTTTAATTAAAATTGTATCACTTATTAATACATCGGGAATGTCTATATGATCGCAAGTTACCTGAGCATTGATTTCTTTGTTTTTATTAAAGTTGATCTCAATTTCGGAATCACCATTAATCACAATCGGTCGGTTGGATAAGGTATGCGGATTAAGCGGGACTAATAACAAAGCATTTAATCCTGGATGAATAATAGGCCCACCGGCAGATAAGGCATACGCAGTGGAACCAGTAGGCGTAGAAATAATTAAGCCATCGGAACGCTGGGTGTTCAGGTATACACCATCAATAGTTGTTTGTAATTCGATCATGCTGGGGGTCACCCAGCGGTGTACGACTACCTCGTTGACTGCAGTCTCTTCGTGAATAATCTGGTGATTGCGAATGATTTTGGTACGCAGTAAAAAGCGCTTTTCCTTACGGTATTTTCCTTGCAGAATATCGCCTAATTTAGTGAGTAACTCATCGGGTGAAATATCGACTAAAAAGCCTAGCCGTCCGAGATTAACTCCAACCAGTGGAATATGGCAATCTGCGGCTGCACGTGCAGCCGCTAAAAATGTTCCATCGCCACCGACTGCAATAAGAATGTCACAATGTTCAACTAGACTCGTCAGAGGATGAATTGCACCAGAATATTCCGGGATTAATGCCGCGCTACCTGGGTCAATAGAAATTTGATAATGAGGTTTAAGAAATTGATAAAGCGCTTTTAAAGTATCAGCTATTTCAGGGTCTTGGATTTTTCCTAAAATACCAATAGTTTTGAATTCTTTAAGCATAAATGTTTATACACATCATAATGATAGAAGATTATCTGCAATAAATTACTGATTAGGTCAGAGCCAGAAATATGCTAGCGATACATGATACTTCGCACAGACACGGTTCTCTAACGGGCGTTTTTTGCCGCTAGCTGCGTTACTGAAACAGTTGCGTAGCTAGGCTATGCGCCTGTTTCAGCGCCCCCGTATCAAGTACGGGGCAGGCTTTGCTCTCAACAAAATTCGACTCGTTATAAAATTCGCAACCGTGGCCGTGCGAAGTATAGTCGCTTTATTCAATTATTCTATAAGGCGTAATATACAAGCAACAGAGGTTTTAGCCTATACTTAAATTACAAGTAGAGCAGAATAAAAATACCCGTCATGCTAAGTAAAATTATTTTACCCCTTTTATTAATGATTTTGGCTTATAGCTTATGGATCAGCCCTGATTTTACTCAGGTTGCTGCGGGCGTTGCTATATTTTTATTCGGTGTTCTATCGTTAAAACAGGGCTTTCAGGGTTTTTCAGGCGGGGCACTGCAAAGAATACTCAGGGCATGTACTAACAGGCTGTGGAAAAGTTTAAGTTTTGGCCTGGTCGCTACGACTTTGATGCAGTCTAGTTCACTGGTTTCGGTACTGACCATTTCGTTTTTAAGTGTAGGTTTAATAGATTTAGCCTCGGGTATCGGGGTCGTCTTTGGGGCAAACCTGGGCACCACAGCAAGTGCCTGGCTCATTGCTGGTTTTGGACTGAAGGTAAAAATAGCCAATTTCGCCATGCCGATGCTGGTGTTTGGCGTTTTCCTGATTTTTCAAAAAAGCAAATTATTAAGTGCCATGGGTTCCATATTAGTCGGTATGGGCTTTTTATTTCTGGGCATCCATTATATGAAAGAGGGCTTTGCCGTTTTTCGTGGCAGCATCGATTTGGCTCAATATGCTATACCGGGTACTAAAGGGTTATTGATTTTTATGTTAATAGGACTGGTCACTACGGTGATTATCCAGTCTAGTGATGCGACCATGGCCATTATCATTACCGCTTTATCAGTGCAGCAAATTAGCTATGAAAATTCCCTGGCTTTAGCCATAGGCGCGAATATCGGAACCACGATTACCGCAATCATTAGCTCACTTGGGGTCAATGTTGAAGGTAAGCGATTAGCAGCAGCGCATTTAATCTTTAATGTGATAACGGCATGTATTGCCTTATTGATGCTGAATCAGTTTGTGCTCGCAGTGGATTATCTAGCGACACTTGTGCATATTGCTGCGGATGATTACACGCTTAAGCTGGCAATGTTTCATACTTTGTTTAATGTCACGGGTATTCTGATATTACTGCCTTTTATCGATAGATTAGTACCTAAATCCTGCAAGCATTATACATAATAATCCACAAAACTCCTTATTAAACAATGATATAATATCATTTTCCTGATTTCACTATCTCATTGTTTTAATGAAGCCCTCTAAAGTATCAAAATCCTCATCTCACGTAAGAAACCGTACCCGAACGGTAAAAATGACATCTACAGCACATGGATTGACAAGCCAGGCGGGACTGATTCCCGTCGTGAAATATTTAGACAGGATAGGTTTTGAAAAAACCGTAAAACAAAGCGTTCCACATCGGCGGGGTGAAAATGCAGACCATCACTTATCTGATGTGGTTCTATTGACGTTGGTTGGCATGATGGGGGGAGCAACATCAATGGCAAAGGTGACGACCGTATGGGCAGATAGCGTACTGCGCAAAGTAGCTGGCTGGATAAAGATTCCTGTTGAAACCACAATTTTACGGATCTTTAAAGAAGTAAGTGATAGGCAGATAAGCCAGTTTGAAACGCTCACGCATACTTTGCGTGGTCAACACTGGCGGCGATTGCTTCGTTCCGGAAAATCGAAAACTGGCATACAATCCGTCCAGTGGGTCGATGTCGATTCAACTGTGGACACCGTTTGTGGTCGACAAGAAGGAAGTGCCAAAGGCTTCAACCCCAAAAAGAAAGGTGCCCGTTCATACCATCCACAACTCGCTTTTCTAGCGGAAACAAAAGAAATTTTACAAGCCTGGTTCCGGACAGGCAATGCCTTTACAAGCAATGGTGTTGTAGAATTTACCAAACAGTTACTTGCACACTTGCCCAATCGGATGCGCATTATTTTTCGCGGTGACAGTGGTTATTTTGTCGGTGATTTGCTTGAATTTCTCGATACCAGAGGGCATGGGTATCTAATAAAGGTTAAACTTAAGAATTTGAACGCATTGCTGGCCAAACAGGCCTGGACAGCCATACAAGGCCGACCCGGTTGGGAGCAGAGCGAGTTTCAATATCGTTGTGGTGGCTGGTCTCGCTCTCGTCAGTTTGTCGCGGTCAGGATAAAGCAACCTAAACAAGTGACAGGACCTCAGTCCGAGCTTTGGGATACGGCAGAATATGACTATTTTTGTTATGTAACAACTGAACCTCTATCGCCTTGGCAAACACATAAGAAGTATGGTGAACGAGCGACGTGCGAAACATGGATTGAAGAAGCAAAATCACAAATGGGTTTAGGTAAAATCAGAACGAATCAATTTCTGGCTAATGCCGCATTATTTCATTGCGCCGTTCTTGCCTACAATACCGTGCGCTGGATGGCTCAATTGAGTGGCAACAAAACGTTGTGCCAATGGGAGCCGGATACACTTCGTACTTATCTGATTCGGGTGGCTGGAAAATTACTCACAGGCAATAATCAGCTGAGAGTCAGAACACCTGCAGGTCCGCTCTATCAACAGGAATGGGATGATTGGGTTAAGGTGGGGTTACTCGCTTAACATTAACCGAAGTTAAGTCACTTTGATTAAAAGGTCATGGCACGTTGGCAGGGTGTTTATTGCCTTGGGCTCGGGGGATATCCATACGATACAAAAAATTTCCTCTATTTATGATTTAAATCTGGATATTTTGATCGGTTGGACAAAGAGGGCTGGCAAAGCGGCAGTAAAAACCTAATAACCACTTAGCTAGACAGGTTAATGAGAGTCAAAATATGGGCTTGCAGGATTTAGGTAGTAAAATTTATACAGCATATTTTAAAGGGCGAATTAGTCAGTGTTGATAAACCAGAGTTTTTGAATGCTGCAGCCATGGCATTTCCTGATACTGTGGTATTAGCGGTACATCAGGAAACCTTGAGATTATATAGACATGGCCGGCATATTATTCTAACCACGCTAGGGTTTGTTGAAGAAGATGCTTTATCTGCGCAGGATTTAAAACAATTGTTACTAAGGTCCAGAGTCAACGCTAGTTATGATGTTCAGGCAGCTTATGATCGAAATATAAAAGGAATTTATAGTGCAATTATTGAGTTTATTAGCCAGGCGACTCTAAGCAAGGGCATGCCGCAGTCCGGTCGCCTATACTGGTTGCGTGAAGCAAACAGGCATATAGTCGAAGCTATCAAGGATAGTAAACACTTACAAAAGAACCTGATTTTGATGGATACATCTCAAAACCATTTTGTAAAACAGGAATATGACAAAATTCGCTTGCAGATAACGGAGTTAATCAGGCAATTAGACAAGTTACGCATTCAGGTAAAGCAAAGCGGCAGTAATGAAATTAACCTACTGTCATTTGATATTTTTAAAGTCAAAATCAAAGATCAGGATCAGCAGATGAACGAGAGAATCGATGGTTTGATTCGTGAACACAAAGTGACGCCTGATGCGGGCACTTCCCTGATTAATGATAGTGCTTATATGTACGCAATAAAAAAGCATTTAGTGGCGATGGCAGAAACCATTTTTATTGTACAACAAGACAAAATAACGGATGCGCAACGTGAAATGGTGCTGGACGAGAATGAATTAATAAATACAATGCAATCTAATAATCCAGGTTTGCAGAGGAAAAAATAATGGGCAAAAAAAAGTTATTAATTAAACTACAAGAATTTTTCGATGCCGATCAACGTGAAAAAGAAAGGCGAGTCAAAGACTTCAAGCGCATATTAAAAAAATTAAAAGAAAAAGAAAGGGGCTTAGAAGAAAAACTGAAAAAATGTACTAATGCTGAAAAAGCTGTCGAATTACAGCAGGAGTTAGATATAATTTACGCGCAAAGAAAGAAAGGCGTGAAGATCATTAAACCTAAAAACCGCAGTTGAACGCTAAAAAACACTCTAAGCATTTGAATATAAAATATAATGACCGTAACAACTTATCACCTGCAGGGTGAACAGACTCCGCTTCACGGTTTTGTGAATAAATCTGAGCGCGAAATACTGCGTTACAGCTATTGCCAAGGGCTACGGCCATTGCCTGCTAGCTGTGCCTTGTCTTTCGCACTCAGATTTTCCACAAAATCCCTGCTCAACTGCGGTTTCTAGGTTAAAGAAATGTAATATAAACTGCTTATAGTTTAAGTTCAGAGTGAGCAATTTTATGCTCACCCAGATTTTAATATATTATTTCACAAAGCAATTTTCTTCAGCATAGGCTTCAGCTTCTTTTAAACGCGTACGCAAGTCTTTAGAATGTTTTGGATCCCGGAAAACAGCACCATTTTCGCCGGGTGTACTGCGTAGCATTGTAAAGGTTGCTGCTGCTTCATACTCTGCAAAGGTCAATTTCTCAGCGATCTTATCGATTTTGCAACCACAGGCGTACTGGGTGACATAATCCAGTTTGCCGCCGTGCTTGGCTATGCAATTAAACACATATTCAACACGATCACGGGTCGGGTAATTGCTCATCATGACAGTTTCTGTGTCTGTAGTTTGAATGACTGTAGATGGTTTGTCAGAAAAAGTTGTACAGCCTGAAGCAAGAACAATGCTAAGGGTTAATGCGCTTAATGGAATGATTTTTTTTTGCATAATATTAATAGCTGAGAGTTAATCAAGGTAGAATATTTCGCTATTTTATCACTGTTTTTTATAATTGGATTTTTAATGGATATTTTTCAAGCAATAGCTTTAGCTGTATTACAGGGACTGACTGAATTTTTACCGATTTCAAGTTCAGCACATTTAATATTATTGCCAGTGATAGCGGGCTGGGAAGATCAAGGTCTGGCATTTGATGTGGCTGTGCATGTGGGTACCTTAACAGCAGTAGTGGTTTATTATCGTAAAGATCTGGCACAAATTATCTGTGCATGGCTAGGTTCTCTAGTAGGTAAAGGCTTTAATGATGAAGCCAAGCTGGCATGGTATGTTGGCTTGGGAACCATTCCAGTGGGTTTGGTTGGTATTAGTCTGTCGGATGCTATGCAAGAGGCATTGCGCTCGCCCTTGATTATTGCTGCGGCAACCATCGTATTTGCTTTATTGCTATGGTGGGCTGAAAAGCGCGCTAAAGAACAACGCGATAAGATTACTTTACTGGATGCAGTGATGGTGGGTTTATTTCAGGCAATCGCTCTAATTCCCGGTACATCACGTTCCGGAATTACTATTACTGCGGGTTTGTTATTGGGTTTAAAACGTGAGTTTGCCGCAAAGTTTTCCTTTTTATTATCGATACCGGTCATCGCATTAGCGGGGTCTTTAAAAGCACTGGAGTTATATCAATCAGACATAGTCGTTAGCTGGAATTTTATGTTTATCGGTGCGGCAGTATCTGCTATTGTTGCCTATCTAAGTATCGCCTGGTTTTTACGCTTGCTAAATAAAATCGGCATGATGCCTTTTGTCTGGTATCGTTTAATATTGGGAGTCATCTTGATCGGCGTATTTGCTGGACAGGCTTAGCAAAACAACAACAGCACCGGCACCGCCATCTTTTTGGGCGGCGGAACAAAATGCCTGAACTTCCTGATGTTGTCTTAACCAGATATTCAAGTCATTTTTCAATACCGGTAAATTATTTTCTGAGCGATAGCCTTTGCCGTGAATAATACGTATACAGCGACAGCCATCCTGTTCGCAAAAATGTAAAAATTTTACCAGCTCGCGTTTAGCTTGCGCACTGGTTAAACCATGAAGGTCCAGCTCTGCATCCATTCCATAATGACCACGGCGCATTTTTTTCAAAACGTTTTTTTGTAGGCCGGGTGCGCTATAACTGAAGGTATCTTCAGCTTGCAGAGCATTAATGGGCTCTATGGGAGTGAGGGTTAACTTATCAGCAATAAGTGAGGTTTTTTTCTTGGGGTAGGGTGGGGGCTTTTTGGTAAGCACAACACTATGTTTATCCGATTTGATCGGCATTACTTTCCCTACAGTTTTAAGAAATAAGTCACTATCTTGTTTTTTTTCTGGTTTATCGCTCACGATCACTGTATTTTATTGGCATGAAACTCTAATATAAGCAATTCTATAGAATTTATTGAAAAAATGCATATTCTGTTAAGTAATGATGATGGATATTTAGCGCAAGGACTTATCGCGCTGGCTGATGGACTGCAAGCATTTGCAGAAATTTCAGTCGTAGCGCCCGATAGGAATCGCAGTGCTGCAAGTAATTCGCTAACCTTGGAAATGCCATTACGCGCCCAGCATACAGCTAATGGCTTTATTAAAGTCGATGGCACACCTACCGATTGTGTGCATCTGGCTATTACTGGCTTACTCGATAAAGAACCAGATATGGTGTTTGCGGGTATAAATCATGGCGCGAACCTGGGTGATGATGTGCTTTATTCAGGGACTGTCGCTGCAGCAACAGAAGGGCGGTTTCTAGGCTTGCCGGCGGTCGCAATTTCGCTGGTGAGTAGCGATCCCCAATATCTGGATACAGCCGTTAAAGTTGCAAATGAGATATTGCAGCGTTTACTAGCAAAACCGTTGGCAAAAGATATTATATTGAACGTTAATGTGCCTGACTTGCCCTGGACTGAAATTAAAGGTTTTCAATCCACCCGCTTGGGACAAAGGCATAAAGCAGAGCCGGTTATTCAGGATAAGGATCCCAGAGGAAATACTATTTACTGGGTAGGCCCACCAGGAGCAGAGCAAGATGCGGGGCCAGGAACCGATTTTTACGCGGTAAGTCAGGGCTATGTTTCGATAACTCCCTTGCAATTAGATTTAACCCGATATGATGCGCTGGACACACTAAAGGAATGGCTATCTTGATGAACACGATACAAGGCATAGGCATGACATCAAGGCGCACTCGTGAGCGCATGATTAATCGCCTGATTGACCAGGGAATTACTAATCATAAAATTCTTGATTCCATGCGTAATGTGCCTAGGCATCTATTTATGGATGATGCCCTAGCCAGTCGATCCTACGAAGATACCGCGCTTCCAATAGGTCATGGACAAACGATTTCTCAGCCTTATATCGTAGCCAAGATGACTGAATTATTAGTCGATCAACGGCATTTAAAGAATGTGCTGGAAATTGGTACGGGCTGTGGTTATCAGACAGCTGTATTAGCACAGCTAGTAGAGCATGTGAATACAGTCGAACGCATCTACCCCTTATACAAAAAGGCAAGAGACAGGTTATGGGACTTAGCTATACGCAATGTCAGTTATTTACATAGTGATGGCGGTTGGGGATGGGAAGCAAAGGCTCCCTTCGATGGTATTCTGGTTGCGGCGGCTCCCCCTGAAATTCCACAGAAATTATTAGAGCAATTGGCCATCGGTGGAATTATGTTGATTCCTATAGGTCGTGAACGGGGTATACAAGAATTACAAAGAGTCATACGTACTGAATCAGGGTATGAAATAGATAGCCTGGAGCCGGTGAACTTTGTGCCTTTCTTATCGGGGAGAAGCTAAGGAACGCGCACGACACACTTAAGCAACTGGCGGGTCTTTTTATCCGTCTTCTGCGTTGTAGAAACTGTTACGTAGCTGGCTATGCGCCTGTTTCTCCGTCCCCGTATCAAGCACGGGGCAGGCTTTGAATACGAATAAAAATCCTGCACCAGATGCTCAACTTATTCCGTGCGCGTTCCTAAGTAATATTGGGTTTATGTGGATAGATGTTCAATGATACCCGAAACTTTGTGTAGCCCGTATGGAGCATGCGCAATACAGACTACATTCTGATAATTTTAAAACAGAATAGGGTGAGCCTAAATAACAGGGCTATTCGCCCTGTATCCCGACTTTCCAGTCACCAAGATTGTATATTTCCAGCCAGGCACCAGAGAAGCAGGTCTTTGATAAAAAATACCCTGATGGAACAAGCGTTTTGTGGATGGGCAAAGGAGGTACGACGTGCCCATCATGTTTTCGTTGACGGGCACGGATGAAGCCCTTTGCCCATCCTACAGTGATTATTTTGCTGTAACTTCTCTCAGCTTGTCTGAATAGTTACGCTGTGTTTTAATATCACAATTGTTGCCGCCATCTGTAATAGGTTTCCCCGTCATTACAGATCCAGCCTGTGCGATGATTATTACTACTTTCTTTTGGGATAATCCTGCAATGATGATCGATGATAAATTGATCCCAGTTATCATCTATCTGGGTTTGCCCATATAAGTGAAACAAGATCACCAAAGCAATAGTGAAAAACAACAGAAGCAGACTCTCTCTGAGTCTGGTTTGAATTAAGTGCGCTATGAATTTTAACGGGTGTTGCATATTAATTACTCAGTTATACATCACACACTCACGGTTATAGGTCCTGAGGACTTATACTTCGCGCGGTCACGGATGCGGATTTCTAGCGGCTGAGTTTTTGCCGATAGCTACATTGCTGAAACCTTTGCGTAGCTAGCTAAGTACTTACGCAAAATTAATTTAACGAAAAAAGGTGTCATAATAAACAATTATTTTGCTGACTCTAAATGTTTGTGCTCTATATAAAACACCTACTCCCAGAAGAAATTACTGCTTTAAATGTGATGCATAAAAACCATCCACTTCATTTAAGTAGAAGTCGAGCTCATGCTATTTTATTAAGTTTCAAAGAGCATTCTGTTCCCATGATTTGTTCTATTTATAACGTATGCCGCCAAACTGTTTCCACTTGGTTTTCTAACTGGGAAAAGAATGGAATCGATGGATTGGTTGACTGTCAGGGAAGAGGACGGCGAGGTATTTTAACTGAAAAACAACAAATAAGCTTAGTCCAGAGAGTTGAAAAATCTCCTAGATCATTAAAATCAGTACTAGCAAAATTTGAAGAAGATCTAGGCATTTCAGTTAGCATTGATACTATAAAACGTATTTGTAAACAAGCTGATCTTGTTTGGAAACGAGTTAGAAAATCCTTAAGGATAAAGCGTAATCAAGATAAATTTGATTTGGCAACCGATGAAATAAAAGAATTAATACAACAACATAAAGAGAATGAACTTGATTTGTGCTACTTTGATGAGTCGGGGTTTACACTAGAACCCTGTGTTCCTTATGCTTGGCAACAGTCAGGTGAGACGATTGAAATACCAAGCTCAAACAGCAAGCGTCTTAATGTATTAGGTTTTGTTAACAGAGATTGCAGGTTTGATTCTTTTGTTTTTGAAGGGAGTGTAAACACTTCGGTTGTTGTGGCTTGTATTGATGAATTTGCTAAACAGATTAAAAAACCAACAACTCTTATTATTGATAATGCATCGACTCATACGAGTAATGAATTTAATGAAAACCTTGAAAGGTGGAAAGAAAAAAACCTATCCATTTACCGTATACCGCCATACTCACCCGAGTTAAATATTATCGAGATTATATGGCGTAAAATAAAATACGAATGGCTTCCTTTTTCAGCTTATGAATCCTATGCCTCTCTTCAGGAAGAATTATTTAAGGTGCTGTCTAATATTGGAAAGAATTACAAAGTAGAGTTTGCATAAAAGGTTAAATTAATTTTGCATGGGTACTTATACGCTAGTTTCAGCGTCCCCGTATCAAGTACGGGACAGGCTTTGCAATCGACAAAAATCTGCTTACTATACAACCGCATTCGTCATCACGCGAAGTATAATTACATAAATATTCATTACAGCTTAAGAATACAACCGTGACCACGCGAGGTCTATATTATATTTATTTAACACAGGTAATTTTCAACGACCTAACTTTATGGTAAAAATCAAACTCTCCAAAACCATGTATTTTAGAGTCTGGATGAAAGATCAGTTCTGAATCCTCTAGGATATCTTGTCGCGTAATACCAAGAGATTTCATTAAGACTGGGTGGTTTGCCATTTCAGCCAGTGTCAATTTAAAATTCTGATTTTCAAATACTGTCAGTGTAGCTTTAGGGCTAACAACAATACTTTCGATTTTTTTATCCCAATTTGTTCCTTGAACATCAAATAAATTGACTAATTGAATAGGCCCTTTTAACCTAATTGACTTGCCTTTATATTGAGTATCATCATATATATCAACCCAGCAATCGTTTTTTTTTGCATAAACGTTTGTACTTAGGCTGAATATTACAATGAGTAGCATGAGTACTTTACTATTTTTTGGTACTAAATTAATATGTTTCATCTCTCTTCCCCTTAGTTAAAGTTCAGTGAGTTATAAATTTAATTAGAGTTTCATAGAATTACCTGATTACGTACAACTCTCAGCTACAGTAGAATAAACCTAGAAAATCAGTATGTTAAAAACCTCGTCATTCCCGAAGTCTTTTATCGGGAATCTGCACTAAACCCATGAGATTCCTGCTAAAAGCTTGCAGGAATGACGCAGAATAGCTGAAAGTTATGGGTAATCAGGTAGAATTACGGGAAATGCAGCTATGAATTAACACAAACCCACCAGTTTCTTTATCTCACTATTATAAGGTTTTAGCAAAGGTTTATTTTTCCAGTGTAGAAAATCTTATTACATAAAGTTTGATAAATAACATATGCAGCTGATTCAATATAGGAAAAGTAAGGATGGAAACTTACGAATAAAATACGCTTATTGTTTACTTAGTCTGTTCTTAGGAGCTTAAACACACTTCTGATGCCTGGTTAATTTTTGTTAATTAAATGACATAAAACATGAGATACTTATGTTACTTTTCTTCACTAAGGAGCGAGAATTCAATAATACCCGAGTCTGACTTGTTTGTTGACTCCACAGTCGCACTAGAAAAACAGTTGCGTAGCCTGCTATGCGCCTGTTTTCCTAGCACGCCTGTGATGCCAAAATCCTGCGTCATACTTGCGGATATTATTAAATCCTCGCTCCTAAGCAGATTCATTTTTTATTTATTCCATGTTTAAAAAACTCTATGATCAGGCCATTCAATGGTCTAAGCACCGCCATGCCACTAAATATTTAGCGTGCCTAAGCTTTGCTGAATCTTCTTTTTTCCCTGTGCCACCCGATGTTATGCTTGCTCCAATGGTGCTGGCACAACAGTCTAAAGCTTTACGTCTGGCAATGATTACCACCTTTCTGGGCTATATTTGTCGCTGGTTTTTCCCCTATACCTTATAAAGTGTTTACCATTGCAGCAGGTGCTTTGTCGATGATGTTTTTGCCTTTCGTACTCGCTTCCTTTGTCGGGCGTGGAGCGCGTTTCTTTTTGGTGGCAGGCTTGCTGGCCTGGGGCGGAGAGCGCTTTGAAAGCAAACTGCGTCAATATATGGATATTATTGGCTGGGCAGTGGTTGCTTTAATCGTCATAGGAGTGGCAGTTTACAAATTTATGAATCCATAAAAGTGTATGTGATTATTCGGGCGTACAATAATTAATAATGCCGTCTTTCCTGAACTTGCAATGCGAGGCTATATATCACTGGAAACACCAGTAGACTTACTATCAATACCGTTACCATACCGCCTAAAACCGGGGCAGCGATACGCTGAGTAACATCTGCACCGGTGCCTGTCGCCCACATAATAGGAATCAAGCCTAGCATGGTGGTAAAGGCGGTAATGGCAACAGGGCGGACACGTAGAGCCGTGGCGTATTCGACGGATTGTTGAATTTCCTCTGCGCTGAGTGGCGCTTGTTTCTGTTGCCTGAGTCGGGCAATTTCGATATCAATAAAGTTTAGCACCATAACGCCCGTTTCAGCAGCAGTGCCGGCCAGGGCTATAAAACCAACATAAACTGCCACCGATAAATTAAAGTCATACCAGAAAATCGTCCAGATGCCTCCAATAAGACCGAAAGGAATGGTTAGCATTACGATAGTCGGTTCAATAAGGTTGCGAAAGGTGAAGTATAACAATACAAAGATTAGTAGCAACGTTAGCGGGACCACAGTCCGCAGACGCTCAGTAGCACGTTGCATATATTCAAACTGCCCTGACCAGTTGAGCGTATATCCATCGGGAATTTCTACTTGTTCAGCCAGAGTCTTTTTGGCCTGGCTGACAAACCCCCCTATATCGGAAGTTTTAATATCCACATAAATCCAGGCGTTAGGACGCGAATTTTCGCTTTTAATAACCGGAGGGCCACGCCTTAATTCTAGTTCTGCCACTAAGGTGAGTGGTATTTGTACTCCCGTTGGTGTGGGTATCAAAACCCGTTTCAAGCTTTCTAGATTATCTCGTAGTTCGCGTGGATAACGCAGGTTGACCGGGTAGCGTTCTAAGCCTTCTATAGTTTCAGTAACATTTATCCCGCCGATAGCAATTTGAATTACATCTTGTACAGCGCCAACCGTTAACCCATAACGAGCGGCTTCCTCCCGGTTAATATCAAAGTCCAGATAATAACCTCCAACTGCACGGTCTCCAAAGGCTGAAAGTGTTTCTGGCAGGGTTTTCATTACTTGTTCTATTACTATCGATAAATGCTGTAATACGTTTAAGTCCGGCCCAGATACTTTAATGCCTACAGGCGTTTTAATACCGGTAGAGAGCATGTCGATACGGGCTTTAATGGGCATAGTCCAGGCGTTGGCCACGCCTGGAAAGTTAATAGCTTTGTCCATTTCAGTCATTAATTGTTGAGTACTTTTTTCTGGATCAGGCCATTGATTTTTAGTTTAAGGCGTATGGTGGTTTCAGCCATCGAAAGAGGAGCGGGGTCGGTTGCTGTATCGGCACGACCGACTTTACCAAAAACAGATTGAACTTCAGCAAAGGTCTTCAAGATCTTGTCAGTCTGCTGTAACAGTTCCTTAGCTTTTGTTATAGAAATTCCCGGAAAGGTGCTAGGCATATAAAGTATATCTCCTTCATCTAATGGAGGCATAAATTCGCTACCGATTTTACTTAATGGGTAGGCCGTTGAGGCCAATAATATGATTGCTATGATTAAGGTCGCCGGACGCCAGCGCATAGCTATTTTTAGCAAAGGGGTGTGAATTAAATGCAGTAAACGATTAGCCGGATTTTTTGTTTTCGGGAATCAGCCTGCCACGAATAAAATACCCCATTAATACGGGTACGAGGGTAATTGTTAATATTGCAGCGGCAGCCATCGCGTAGGATTTTGTATAGGCAAGCGGGCCAAACAACCGGCCTTCCTGAGCCTGCATTGCAAAAATGGGTATAAATGAGACAGTAATTATCAGCAAGGAAAAGAACAGCGCGGGCCCTACTTCTTTAGATGCGTTAGTGATAGCTTGCCAGCGTTCTTTCTGTGTCAAATCAGTTTGTTTCTGTGCGCGTGCTTCGGTTAAGTGTTTATGTGCATTTTCCACCATAACAATAGCACCATCAACCATATCGCCTATGGCAATTGCAATGCCACCCAGAGACATAATATTAGCATTTATCCCCTGCAGTTTCATAACGATAAAGGCCATCAGTACAGCCAATGGCAGGGTAATAACGATAACCAGTGATGAGCGTAGGTGCAGTAGAAATAAACCTACCATAAGGCAAACAATGATCAATTCCTGGCTTAGGCTTTAGTTAAAGTTTGCACAGCACGTTGAATCAAATCACTGCGATCATAAACGGGAATTATTTCTACGCCATTAGGAAGGCCTGCACTCAGTTCATGCAATTTTTTTTTAACCCCAGCTATGGTCGCTTTGGCGTTTTCACCAAAGCGCATAATAACCACGCCCCCGACAGCTTCCCCTTCGCCATTTAATTCCACTAAGCCCCTGCGTAATTCAGGACCAATTTGTACATGTGCCACGTCTTGCAATCGAATCGGGGTGCCATTGCTATCTACCCCCAGTGGAATGCTATTAATATCAGCTATGCCTTTTATATATCCAAGGCCACGTACCATATATTCTGTTTCTGCCATTTCGACCAGGCGTCCACCGACATCATTATTAGATCGTTGAATAGCTGTTTTAACTTTAGCTAAAGGAATGCCATAAGCGAGTAGTGCATTAGGGTCCACTTCAACCTGATACTGTTTTACAAAACCGCCAACCGAGGCAACTTCTGCAACGCCGGGCACTGTTTGCAGAGGGTAACGCAGGTACCAATCTTGTATAGAACGTAATTGTGCCAGGTC
The DNA here is from genome assembly GCF_965251085.1 of Methyloprofundus sp. Taxonomy (NCBI): domain Bacteria; kingdom Pseudomonadati; phylum Pseudomonadota; class Gammaproteobacteria; order Methylococcales; family Methylococcaceae; genus Methyloprofundus; species Methyloprofundus sp. The sequence continues at coordinate 1,560,420 of NZ_OZ252594.1, forward strand.
ATGTTGGCCGGTTTTATCAATCAGCGCATATTCAAAAAACCCAACCGACGCCGGTAGCATCTGGCCCCAGGGATGGATTAACTCCCTGGGGTAAACGGTTACTGGCATAATTCAAGTACTCTAGTACCCGTGAACGTGCCCAGTACATATCGGTACCATCAGCAAATATAATATAGACAAATGACAAGCCAAAAAACGAATAACCTCGTACCACCTTGGCTTTAGGCACGGCTAACATTGCAGTTGTTAATGGATAAGTGATCTGGTCTTCAACGACTTGCGGAGCTTGCCCCGGGTATTTGGTAAATACGATGACTTGTACATCTGATAAGTCAGGTATGGCATCCAATGGCATGTTTTGAAACGACCATAATCCGGCTACTGCCAGAACCATGGCGGCTAATAGGACAATAAAGCGATCTTTGATAGCACTGTCAATTAAAGCCTTAATCATGTTGATGGCCGGTGTGCAAATTGTTTACAGGCGTGTTTTGTCCTACTTCCTCCGGTGGAGGTAGGGGCTTAGTTGGTTCGAGCATTTTTGCTGTTGCTTCGCGTAATTTTGATTCTGAATCCAGTAGGAACTGTGCAGAAATAACGACTTCATCACCTGTTTGAATACCCTTTAAAATTTGTACTTTTCCATTGGATGCCAGCCCTAGCGTTACCAGTCGTGGTTCGAATTTGCCAGGCGCGCGGACTACAAAAACCTGGTTGCGTACACCCGAACGAATGACTGCTTCAGCTGGAATTACGATGATATTTGATTGTATGCCTGCCTGAATTGTTACTTCGGCAAACATCTCTGGCTTTAGTAGTAAATCAGGGTTATCAAAAACCAGGCGTACTTTTATAGTACGTGTTTTGGCTTCGGCATAAGGGTATATATAGGCAAGATGGCCCGTGAAAGTTTTGCCGGGGATACCCGCCAGTTGCATTTCTACTGGATCGCCTTGTTTTACCCAGGGTAATTCGTATTCATAGATATCAACTAGAACCCAGACCTTGCTTAAGTCGGCTATCATGTAGATTTCGGTGGCGGGGGTGATAAATTGACCTTCTCGTGCGCCTATTTTCATCACAATACCGCTACTAGGTGCATGAATATGTAGGCTTTTTTTTATTTTTTGAGTGTGTTCTAATTCAAGGATTTGGTGTTGAGGGACATCCAGTAATTTTAAACGTTCACGTGAACTTTGTACCAGATCTTCGGCTCCCTTGCGAATATCCTCTATTGGGCTATTTTCTAGAGCTTTCAAATTATTGATTGCAAGAATATACTCCTGCTGGCTAGCAACTAACTGCGGTGAGTATATACTCAATAGATCAGTATTTTTTTTCACCCATTGGCCGGTCTTATCCACATTTTGGTGTTCTATCCAGCCTTCGGTTTTAGGGTGTAAATGTACCATGCGCTCTTCATTATAGGTGACTCGACCTACTGCTCGCACCGTATGTGAAAGTGAGGTTTTTTGTGCAATTGCGGTACGTACACCAATATTTTGCACCGTGACGCCATCAATTGCTAGCGTATTTGTAGCAACATTTTCATCCTTTGCATATACTGGAATGTAGGCCATTCCCATAGCATCTTGAGTCGGTGTAGGGGAAGTGACTTCCGGATTCATGGGGTTGCGGTAATAAAGTATTGTAGGGGACTGATTTTTTGTAGTGACTAGTTTATCGAATGGTTCTTCATTATTTTTAATATTGGCCAATCCATAGCCAATAACAAAACCAATAGTTAGCATCAATGGAGCAATAAAGAGTGCAGGTTTATTCATAAATTTCCTCATTGCCGACAACTGCAATCAGTTGTGCTAGAGCTTGATTAGCCTGAGTTAAGGCTTTCCAGTATTGCGTTTCGTAATTGTACAAAGTGATTTGGCTACGCACTAGGTTTAAAAAATCGACCTTGTTTACCTGATAACCTGCCAGCATAGACGCGACGGTTTGTCTTGCCTGTGGAATAATGCCGCTGTTAAATAATACGACTTGTTTTTTAGTTTGCTGAAATTCACTATAGGCCGTTGAAATTTCAGTGCGTACCTGGTTCCACTGATCTCGGAGAATATAGCGTTGCTGCATTAACTCACTACTGCGTTGATCGACAGCATGACGTTGTTTGCTTGCAGCAAAAATCGGCACGCTCATACTGAGTTTTAGGGTCAATAAATCAGCGCGCTCTTGACCGGAAAGCGTATCGCTACGCCCGCCATAAAATGCACCGACTTTAAAATCTGGATAATAATTTTTTTTTGCAAGATCGAGGCGTAATTGTGCTGCATTGATGGTTTTACGTTGTGCGGATAGCATAGCCCGGGAATCTTCCGCCTGTTGAAACAAAGATGATTGGTTAAGCAAGGCTGGCAAGGCGCCGAAAAATTCATTATCTAATTCAATAGCTTGATCAGCCGACCTATCCAGTAGCGCGTTCAATTGTGCGCAACTTATATCTCTGGCACCCTTTAATCTGATATCAGTATCAAGTAGCTTAGATAATTCTAACTGAGCCAATAATACATCCTGTTGCAAACCTTCGCCGACTTCGTATTTAGTGCGGGCTATATTAACGAACTGGCGTAAAAGTTCCTGATTGGCCAGAATAATCTCCAGCGATCGATCTATGTAAAACAGCGTCCACCAGAGTTTTTTTACATCTCGCAGTAAATGCCAGCGTACTTCTGTAACATCTAGCACGGCCGCTTCAGCTTGGTAGACAGCAGTTTGTTCTCGCAAAGCAAGTTTGCCCGGAAAAGGAATGTCCTGAGAGATGCCGCCTTGTAACTGCGTCATATTATCCTGTGCGAGATCGAAGGTATTAACGGGTAGGTTTAAAGCATTAAAACTGATAACAGGATCTGGCAAGCTGCCTAATTGTGATGGAATAGCTGCCATAGCTTGGGAGCGCATTTGCATTTGAGCCAGATTAGGGTTGTCTAGCACAGCGATTTTTAGTGCGGTCTGTAATGTTAATAATTCTGTCTGTTCTGCAATGCTAGTGTTAGATAAACTCAGTAACACTATACAATGTGCTATTTTAATCGCTAATTTCATAGATCCTCTTATTTGAAATTACTGATTCACTAGGGTAGCCATGAAATACAGTATAAGTCAGGTTTAATATCAATCAGGAATTAAATCATCCCCTGATTGTACTAAATGACGATCAGGGAGTTGGTAATAAATAATCGTCCAAAAATCACCCAGGATTTTTGTTTCTGTTTAAATCTTCTCAAGAGGAGCATCGTTATTCTACGCGACGATTGAGAAGATTTAAACAGGAAAAAAAAGACCAGAGAGATTGGATGATTATTTGTTTCCACCTCCCTAAGCCCAGTGCAATTATACTTCGCGCGGTCACGAATGCGGAAATATAGTGAGCTTATTTTTATCGATAGCAAAGCCTGCCCCGTATTTGATGCGGGGCGCTGAAACTGGCGCATAGCTGGCTACGTAAGGGTTTCAGAAACGTAGCTATTGGCAAAAAACTCAGCCGCTAGAAATCCTCAGCCGTGACCGCGTGAAATATAAGATAAAATAAAAATTGCATAATAAGACGACCGGTCGCATAATAAGCCCATGTTAAAAACATCCGCAAAACAAATTAAACGTGACAGGTTGCTGGATCAAGGTGTGCAAATGCTTATGGATCAAGGCTATCATGGCACAGGTTTAAAAGAAATTCTGGATATTGTAGGCATACCCAAGGGTTCTTTTTATAATTATTTTGCCAGTAAAGAAGTGTTTGCTGCTGAAGCTATTAGCCATTACATTGAACCTTTTTTAATACGCTTAGAGGGGCATTTGCAAAACCCGGAGCTGGATGGATTGACAGCATTAAAGCGATATTATGCAGAATTAATTTGCGAGGTGGAACGTATAGGCTACAAGGGAGGGTGTCTGATGGGAAATTTAATGGGTGAAGTAGGAGACACCAGTGAAATTTGTAGGCGTTCTTTAAAGTCAGCTATTGAGCGTTATAGAAATCTACAAAAAACCGCTTTATTACGCGCGCAAAATGAAGGTACTGTTACTAAAAATCTTGATGCAGACATTATGTCTAATTTATTAGTTGATCATTGGCAAGGTGCTTTATTAAGAATGAAAATTGAACAATCAGTACACCCTTTGCAGCAGTTTGTAGAGACATTTTTGGAGGATTATTTTTTAAAAAAATAATCAAATTACTATTTATTAATCAGTCCTGCAGGGTGCTGTACTGGATAAACACAATTAACCTGTAGTGCACTGTACATTTTCAAGACGACTGGTCATCTAGGGGGCTAATATGCCAAAATATATCATTGAACGAGAAATTCCGGGGGCAGGGCAATTAACCGGGAATGAATTACAGCAAATTTCACAGAAATCTAGCTGTGTTTTGCAGGATATGGGGCCACAAATACAGTGGCTAGAAAGCTTTATTACAGCGGAAAAGGTGTATTGTATCTACATTGCCCCCAATAAAGCAGCTATCCGTACACATGCTGAACGAGGAGGTTTTCCAGCAAATGCTATTGCTGAAATAACAACTATCATAGACCCAACGACAGGAGAATAATCACTACCACTACACCATCATAATAATAAAAGTCATTATTAAAAACTCTGTCATCAGAAAGAATTGTAGGGCGTGGCTTTAGCCCGCAAGTTGAATAAGGCGGGCTAAAGCCACGCCCTACAATGGTTCTTTATAGAGTCACTGAATAATTGCACAAAAATTAAATAATTGAGGAAGAACGATGAATATTTATTCTAGTAAAGCAAAAAATATAGGGTCTAAATGGTTACAGGCCTGTGTATTTACAATAGCTACACTGTTTATTTCTACACCAGTCTATGCTGATGAAACCTGCCAGTCTCCGTATATGGCTAAAATTGTCGGCCAGGAGGATTTTGTTTATGTCTGGACCTTAGGTATGGACGGCGTAGGGGATGAACAGGATAAATTAGTGACGGTGGATGTTAATCCCAAATCAGCCAAGTATGGCAAAGTTATAAATAGCTTGTCGGTGGGTGGCCGCAATGAAGCGCATCATTCTGGATTTACGGATGACCGTAAGTATTTATGGGCTGGTGGATTGGATACTAACAAAATATTTATTTTTGATGTCCACACAGATCCGGCTAAACCAACCTTACATAAGGTGATTACTGATTTCGTAGCTAAAAGTGGTGGCGTAGTGGGGCCGCATACGACTTATGCTTTACCGGGTAGAATGTTAATTACCGGACTTTCAAATAATAAAGATCATGGCGGGCGTACTGCTTTGGTAGAGTACAACAATAGTGGAGAATATATTACTACGCATTGGACGCCGACTGATAGCGACTTGCGTGGCGCGATAAAAACCGGTAAATATGCTGATGGCTATGGTTATGATGTACGCGTACTGCCTAGACGCAATGTAATGATTAGCTCGTCGTTTACGGGCTGGAACAATTATATGATGGACTTTGGCAAAATGCTGGGCGATCCTGAAGCCATGAAACACTTTGGTAATACCGTTGTGCAATGGGATTTACATGCGCGTCAGCCCAAAAAAATATTTGATGTGCCAGGAGCTCCTCTGGAAATCCGTTGTGCATGGGACCCAAACCATAATTATTGCTTTACTACAACGGCGTTGACTTCAAAAATCTGGTTGATCTATGAAGATAAAAAAGGCGAGTGGCAGGCAAAGGAAGTAGCTGATATTGGTGATCCTAGCAAAATCCCACTGCCTGTGGATATCTCCATTCAAAGCGACGATAACATGCTTTGGGTTAATACTTTTATGGACGGTAAAACACGTGGCTTTGATATATCTGATCCGTTCAACCCCAAACAGATTTTAGAGCAAAAAATTGGTTCTCAGGTCAATATGGTGTCATCCAGCTGGGACGGCAAGCGCTTGTATTATACTTCTTCATTATTGGCAAATTGGGATAAAAAAGGCCAGGATAATGAGCAATATCTGAAGCTATATAGTTGGGATGGAAAAAAATTAACAGAGCAATTTACGATTGATTTTATTAAAGAAAAACTAGGTCGTGCACATCAGATGCGTTTTGGGGCTTATTCGCTTTATGCCGCTAAAACTGATAACAATCTAGTTGCAGAGTTAAATCAGTAATCAATATATTATGAAGACCTGCAACCTTTAGTCATATTTAAACATCTCTGTTATTTTTGTTTTTGCAAGACAGAGAAATTTCTTATAACAAGGTTCCTGCGCGCTTTTAGCAGGAATCTTGTTGACGAAACAATACCTGATTTCCCAGAACTCTTAGCTTTACTTCGTCATCCTATGCTTTAGCAGGAATCTCTTAGGTTAAGCACAGATTTCCGACAAAAGACTTCGGGAATAACGTGACTCTTAACATGCTGTTATTTTAAACGTTTTTTAACCTGTAAAAATCAGTTGCTTACGTTTTATAGGTTTAATATGGCTGTGACTTGTATGTAATCAGGATGATTTTTATTAGCGAATTTGCACAGTGCTATGTAAATAAAAAGGTGCACGAGTTATGACAATTATTATGAAGATTTTTTATGTCTGGTTTTTTCTAGGACTGTTACCTTGCTCCTCACTCTATGCTGATACACCCCCAGCATTGGCACCGGGCTATAGTCCCTTAGCCTTTAAAATCCCACAGGCAGGTAGTTACGATCTACCTGTTATTAGTATGGCTACGGATGGAGAAGTGTTAACAACAGCGAGTCAGGTTCGTCACCTATACGAATTAATGGGCGATAAAATTACCTTATTAAGCTTTATCTATTCTACCTGTAGTGATGTTAATGGTTGCCCATTAGCGACACAGGTATTTCATAAAATTAACCGGCGTTTACAAAAAGAGCCTGGTTTAGCCGACAAATTGCGCTTACTGACCTTAAGCTTTAATCCTGAGCACGATACGCCAGCAGCAATGAGCCGGTATGCATCTGGTTTTACCAATGCTAAAGTGGATTGGCGGTTTCTTACCACTCAGTCAGAGCGACAACTGCAGCCTATTCTGGATCAATACCAGCAGGCAGTGCTAAAAATATATGATAAAAATGGGGCGTTTACTGGAACGTTTTCACATATTCTGCGTGTTTATTTGATAGATACAGATAAACAAATACGCAATATCTATAGCGTTTCTTTTCTGCATGCGGATACATTGATTAATGATGTAAAAACTTTGCTTAATGAAGCTAGTATTGAAAAAGAAACAGCATCCTCGGTTAATTTTCTGCCATTTCAAGCAGGTTATAATAAGCAAAACTATGCTCAGAAAAACTATCAAACTCAAACTATTTCACTGCTAGAACGTCAGGGACAAGAGGCTGATTTACTCAGTTATATCAAGACAGTTCCTTTAGGTTTGCCTGCCGTACCCATTCCCGCCAGTAATCCTGTGAATGCTGAAAAAATAGCATTGGGTAGAAAACTGTTCTTTGATCGGCGCCTTTCACTAAATAATACTTTTTCCTGTGCTATGTGTCATATCCCGGAGCAAGGTTTTAGCAGTAATGAAATGACAACTGCTGTTGGCATAGAAGGACGTAGCGTGCGGCGAAATAGTCCGACTATCTATAATGTCGCCTATGCGACCTTGTTGTTTCACGATGGCCGGGAAAATACGCTAGAGCAACAGGTCTGGGGACCACTACTGGCACATAATGAAATGGGTAATCCCTCTATAGGCTATGTGGTTGATAAAATTAAAGCCTTAGATGATTATCAAGAGCAATTTGAACAAAGCTTTAACACCGGCCCGGACATGCGCACGATAGGCGAGGCATTGGCCAGTTATCAACGTAGCCTGGTATCAGCCGATTCAGCATTTGATCGCTGGTATTATGCTAAACAGGATAGCGCGGTCAGTGAAAAAATTAAACGTGGCTTTGCCCTGTTTAAAGGCAAGGGCACTTGTAGTCTGTGTCATACCGTTGAGAAAAACTTTGCATTATTTACTGATAATCAAATGCATAATACAGGCATCGGTTATCGAGAATCCATGCAAAAAACACCCGAAAAGCAAAAAATACAAGTAGCACCGGGCGTATTTATAGACGTAGAGAGCAAGCAGATTACTGCTGTTGCAGAACCCAAACCGGGTGATTTAGGCCGCTATGAAATTACCCAGGATCCACAAGACAGGTGGAAATACAAAACCCCGAGCTTGCGTAATATCGCTTTAACAGCACCGTATATGCACAATGGCTCATTATCAACTTTGACTGATGTAGTCATGTTTTATAACAAGGGTGGGGTGAGTAATGAAACGCTAGATCCTTTAATTAAGCCATTGCATTTAAACGCCAACGAAATTAATGATTTAGTTGCCTTTTTACAAGCGCTAACGGGAGGAAATGTACAACAACTGGTAGCCGACGCTTATGCTGCGCCAGTGGGGAATTAGGCATCCTTCATAGAAAGCCAAAAGTAGTTTACATATACAACGATAAGCCCATCTTAAAAAACTGTCCACGAAAGACACGAAAAGCACGAAAATATTTTTAACGGGTGACCATGCTATACGCTACCTTCAAAAGAATATGGAGGATGCCGTCAATTTTCGTGTCTTTCGTAATTTTCGTGGATAAAAGTGTAAACAGAAAAATGAAAGGTGCCGGAAATTAGTCTACCTTGAGCGCAAAGTAGTGTTTATAGCCTGTAGATAATTCAATCCATCATGAAATTTTTTATTGGCAATTGTTGGCTTGATTGATAATATATTGATACAAGCACGACTAGCGTAGAACTGATTGATATTCGCTTTGTCCACTTTTTGAACTCAGATATTTGGCGTAATTGCCAATATCCATTATAGAGAGAATAAGTATATGCCAACTAATATGTCTGAAATTAAACAATTTATTGCTGACGGGTCTTTGCTTGCCATGGATAATCCTTTATTTGTTGGCGCCTTGGTACTCGTTGTATGGTTTTTAGCCGCAGTATTGTATAACTTAAAAATGCTGGGCATAAAAAAGCAGTTAAAAACAGCTGAACAAGGACATCTTGAAGTAAAAGAAAAACTATCAGCTGCTGAGAAACTAGCTAAACAACAGGAAGATAAACTGACTAGCGATACAGAACAAATGCTTAAAGATAAGCAATTTATGACAGATACCGAAGATAAAATATCAGCACGTAATCAGGCGGTCGTTGCTAATATTCGAGCTATTGCAACCCGGTTTGATTTAAGTGAGCAGCTTGTTGATTCCGAAAAAACCATGAAAGACGAATTTATCTGGCAACAACAAGATAATATTATTCAACAACTAGGTGACCGTCTGAATGCTGCGCAACAGGAAATTGCACAAACGGGTGAAAAAGATTCTTTGATTACTAACTTGCAAAATTCTTTGGATATGCAAACTAAGCAATTTGCCCAGTTAGAGCAGGCCATTGAAGTGCAAAAACAAGAGCAGCAAGAACACCAAAAAGAAGTTCAACAACAATTAAGCAATACTTTGGAAAAACATCAGCTGGATTTCACTCAGCTGATTGAAACCGTGCAAAATAAATTACCAGCTATTGATAACTCACAACAGGATAAACAAGCATCAGAACAAACAAGTCAGTCACAAGTAAGCCAGTCACAAGTAACTAAGCAAGAACATATTGCTGAGCAACAAATCGTTGAGTTTAGTGCAATTGAACCAGTGAATGATATTAATGCGGAAAATGAAACGACAGCGATTCCTGAGATTCTGGAGAGTGTAGCTAAATTAGAAAACATCCTGGAACAAAGGGAACAGAATGAAGATCAAGATGGAACAAGTTCAACTGAGCTTCCGCTTGATCCTGAAATTGATGTTGATAGTGAACCTAACAATTTAGTTCAAGACCTGTTGAATATCGCAGAACCTACTTTCAGCACAGCGATAGAAAATGAGCCTAGGGATACTGGTAATAAGGTATCGGAGGAGACTAAATCCAGCTCGAATATCGCCAGTAAATTCAAAAATTTATTGGGAAAGGTTAAAAAGTCCGATGCAACAAATAAAACCGAATCTAGCCCTCAAACCCTTACGGCTGATGAATTAATTGTTAGCAATGAAATTAAAAGCGAATCTACAAAGGTATCTGGGAAATTTAAGAGCTTGTTAAGTAAAGCCAAAAAAACCAATACCAAAACCGAGCCGGAGCAACAGGTTGATTCATTTACGGTCGAAGACACCAATGTTCCTGAAGTAGAACAGCAAATTGAGACCTTTACTAGCGAACATTTTAAAGAGCCTGAAGTAGAAGAGGTTCCTGTAGAAACCGACTACGGTACATCTAATTTTAAGATGCCTGGAGCTCTTAAAAAAATGTTTGGCAAAGCAAAGAAATAAGCTTGTAGGTTCACGCTATGCTATAGACATTCTATAGGGGGTCGGATGGGTAGAACGTCTTTTTTGCGACTCGTAAGAGCTCGAAGAGAAACCCATCATTTTACGTGGGATCGATGGGTTTCGCTACGCACCAAAAAAACCGATGCTACGCTCTACCCATCCTACGGAAATGTTAAACAATGAACTGTTCAAATATCTTCTATTAAATATTCATATGTCACGCTGGAAAGCCCCTAGACCTATATCATCGCCATACATCACTCCCGCTGGCTACCAACGCTTAGAGCAGGAATTAAAAAACTTATGGCTGAAACGTAAAAATGTAGTTGTAGCTTTATCTGCAGCCGCCGCTGAAGGTGATCGATCTGAAAATGCTGAATACATTTATCGCAAAAAGGAGTTGCGAGGGATAGACGGGCGCATTCATTTTTTACAAAAACGCATGCCAACGCTGAATATAATTTCAGCTATGCCCGCTGATCAAGAAAAAATCTTTTTTTCTGCCTGGATATTACTAGAGACTGATAAAAACGAGGAAGTGTTATATCGTATTGTAGGTGCCGATGAGTTTGAAATGGATAAACGCTATATTAGCCTTGATTCGCCGCTAGCTCAGGCCTTACTAAAAAAGACCTTTGATGATCAGATACTCATTAGAAACGAGTTTCAAGAGACTCAATATACGGTAATAGATATTCAATATGGGCTTGAATTTGAGAATGAGTAAATATGCTGACAATGGGAATGATTTATAAGCTTACAAAACAGAGGTCACATTCAGTCTTATAATGAATAAATCAGTAAAATTAGATTAAAAAATTCTAGTTAGGGTGGATTACAATGGGAATTGAAGAAATTAAAGAAATTAAAGAAATTTTGTCACGAACCTATGTTTTTAATGGTGACTTATTCACCTTCCTTGTTCTTTATTTGCAAATTTTAATTTTTGTATGATTGCAACCAAAGCCGTCAACATTACGGCCCCTGTAATCACCCCCACAGACACCAGCATATTACTAAGCCATTCTGGTTTTAGCAGTAATATAATTCCTAGTCCGAACATCATGCTACCCGAGAGTAGTTTTAATAAGCGTCCACCTTCAGCAGATAATTTTCTCTGCCCCATCGTTAGCGTAAAAATTATGACTATCGCTAATAAAGGAATAATATAGACAATATTGTATAAGGCTAGATATAGGTAATACTGCGTTGAGTTAAGTTCATTCAGGGTTAATACGCGGGTATATACCATGGGTAGGCCGGCGGTGCAGATTAATTCATAACTATTGGCAGCAATCGCGAGAATTATGGTTGCAGAAATCATTGTCACCCAGTTACCGCTTTGGGTGAGAGCGCGTATTCGGGTAAACAGTCTGGATCGATTAGTATCAGACAATGATAGGGAAATACCGCGTTTAAAAAAGAAATAATCCTTGATATTGATCAAGCCAAAGCTGATGGCAATCAGTCCTGCTGCAGAAGTAATAATGATCAGCTCTTCAGTAATAAGAAACAGGTTCAGCCAGGCGCTCATAAACAGGAAGTACATGACTCCAGAGCACACTACAAAAGTGCAGCCTATGACTAGCATTCTAGCGCGACTCCGATGATGCACCATTAAACTGAGTAAAAAAAGCAGAATAAAAAAAGCACAGGGGTTAAACGCATCCAGAGCAGCTATAATCAAGGTAAATACAGGTAGAGAAAAGTCCTGATAATGAATATTTCCCAATCCAGGTATATTAAAATTTTCTTGTACTTCCGGAGTGCTTTGTTGTTGATGGCAGGCGAGGAGTTTTTCTTTGAGTTCCTGGCCCGTGGTTTCTGCGTGGTCATAACCGACTATCATTTGACCACAGAAGATAAAGGCAGGTACTGAATTTGCGGGTTGTTGTAATTGCTGCGCCATGAGTAAATAATGCTTCTGATTAATGCGGCTATCCACAAGATCATAACTATGCACTGTTAACCAGGGGTATAACTTAGGAAGGTTATTAATTAACGGCTTGGCATCTTCACAATGGGGGCAATACCGCGACCAGAAATAAGACAGAGTAACCTGATTGGAAACTTGTGATTTTGCACTGCTAGCGGCTTTTAGATTTGTCGATGTCAGCAAACTAGTCAATATTATTAGAGTGATAATAGGAATGATAGTTTGTAGATATTGATTAGGTCTGTATGACATAACTTTGTAAGCAAAACTGATTAGGAAGCCTCGGTTGAAAGCTGAGAGTTGACAAGATAACATCTTTTAAGCATCATCAATAATAAAACCTAAAAAAAATATGAGTATTGATACCTTAACTGTCCGCCGGGTTGAAATAGACACCTACCATGAGAATGTTGCTTATTTAAATCGTAATTGCAGCACATATAGAGCAGAGGGCTTTCAGGCCTTGTCTAAAATTGAAGTCAGTGTGAATGGCACACGGTTACTGGCTGTGCTCAATGTGGTTGATGATAATTCTATTGTTCTGCCTGGTGAGCTGGGTTTATCGCAACAAGCATTTAAACATTTATGCGTCGATGAAGGAACGCTGATTACTGTTAACCATGCTGAACCTCCCAAGTCGATGGACGCTGTACGACGCAAAATTAACGGTGAACGACTTAGCCAGGAAGACTTTGATGATATTAGCAATGATATAGTCGAAACCCGCTATTCGAAAATGGAAATGGCTGCTTTTCTGGTGGCTACTGGGCAAAATAACCTAGATCGGGATGAGCTGCTTTATCTAACACGGTCAATGTTGCAATCTGGCGAGAGCATAGATTGGCAGGAATCATTAGTTGCTGATAAGCATTGTATTGGCGGAATTCCTGGAAATCGTACTTCGATGTTAGTCGTGCCCATTGTTGCCGCGCATGGCATGTTAATCCCCAAAACATCCAGTCGTGCGATTACCTCACCCGCTGGTACAGCAGATACTATGGAAGTCCTTGCTAATATTAATCTTGCACCGCAACAACTACTCGATATTGTGCATATGCAGCGAGGTTGTCTGGTTTGGGGAGGGACTGCAAAATTAGCGCCGGTTGACGATATGTTAATTTCTGTGGAACGACCCTTAGGGATAGATTCGCAAGGACAAATGGTCGCTTCTATTTTATCCAAAAAACTCGCAGCGGGATCAACGCACTTGATCATCGATATTCCAGTCGGACCCACCGCGAAAGTTAGACATATGCGCCAGGCACTGGCCTTGCGTAAGTTATTTGAATTTGTTGGTGACCAACTAAATATTCATCTGGAAGTTATGATTACCGATGGCCGTCAACCAATAGGTCTGGGCATTGGTCCAGTGCTGGAAGCTAGAGATATAATGCAGGTTTTAAATAACGATCCGAAAGCACCCACAGATTTACGTCAAAAGTCTCTACAATTGGCAGGCAGAATTATCGAGTTCGATCCCGATGTTCGTGGTGGGCAGGGTTATGCTATTGCCCGGGACATTCTTGAGTCGGGGAGGGCTTGCGCAAAGATGAACGATATCATAAAGGCGCAAGGTGAGAAGGAAATAGATTTACAGCCGGGGAAATTATGTTATCAAGTCTGTGCCGAGCGTGACGGCATTGTTACCCATATCGATAATTTCCAGACAGCAAAAATTGCACGGATTGCCGGTGCGCCCATGGAAAAAAAAGCGGGTGTCGATCTTTTTAAAAAATTAGGCGATCAAGTAGAAAAAGGAGAGCCTTTATATCAAATTCATGCTGAATTTGAGGCTGATTTTAATTTCGCAAAAAATCTGGCCCTGCAAAACAACGCATACAGTATAGGCGAGCATGAGCAGGTTTTAAAACCCTTGATTGCATTTTAGAGGTGTAATAAATGCTGGTACTAGGCTTTCCGGAATATTTACCCCAGGCGCAACGTCTGGCTTCTGAGTTGAATGTTGAATTGCAACAAGTATATCTGCATCAATTTCCCGATGGTGAAAGCTTGTTGCGTTTACCGGTTGAATTACCGGAACATATAGTTATTTGCCGTAGCCTTAATCAACCTCAGACATCTTGATTCAGACGAAACTAATTTGAGACCATTTCCTAATTTTTTGCGGATGAAGTCAGCTCATAAATTAAGCGCAGATCGGTTCCTGGATAGTTGAGTTCCGTTTGATTGAGTTGTTCAAATAACTTTTCTATTGCTTTATTACTTGCAGGTCGGGAAGTACTATGCACACGTATCCGAAGTTGTTTTTTTACTTTATCGGGTAATATATCTGCTTCTGTCACAAACAGCGTTTGTAATAGTTGCCTTGCCATCGGAAAGTCGATTGTCGGTGAGGTTAGCAGAGCGGCCATTGCTGTTTCTGCCCGATAAGCGATCATGTTGACAGTATCTATCAGCCGCTTTTTCCCTGGCAGAAGCTGTTCGAACTTATCTTCGTCTCTCAACTCTTGCCAGGTAATGTGTTTGGGCGTTTGGCTTAGTTTTTCCTTGATGGTTTTTAGTTCATTTTCATAATGCTCTATTTCTTCGAGTAATTCTGCTCGTTTTCTTTCCCATTTCTTGTATTTCACATCTTCCGTTTCATCTTTTTTAATCACCGGATGAAGTTCCATCGCTGCAAATCGAGATAGACGGTAATTGAGTTTGGATTGTATCGAATTACGCTGTCCTTCCTGTTGGCGCCTATCAGGGTTGACCACCTTTTGGGTATCGGATAGTGGCTCTATTCCATACTCCTGTAGCATGTCTAGCCCATAGTGGTGCTTCATATATCTAAAAAAGTTCTCTTGGCACCACCGGCTAAACATTCGCCCAGAAACAGCCGTCAATTCTAGTTCATAGGCTGTGGTAATAATACTGGTTTGGTGACCAGAATCAGTCAACTTGCGCACTTCTCTCATCCACATCGCCTGTTTTCCAGTTCCAACCAGACTGCCTCGTTCGGCGAGTTTCATGATGACTTTTTCACCACTCGGTAGGGTGATCTCCTGACTGGAAAAATTGTCCAGTGGCCAATTTTCGGTGGGAAATTTATGATAGGTCATGCAAGCGACACGATGCTTGTCCCACATCTTTCTAAAGAATGCGGGGCTATAGCCTTCTCTATCAAACACCAGGATAAAACGACAGGCTTGTTTGTTTTGCTGTAATGCTTGTGCACTCGGTTGATTCGGAATGTCTTTGAGTAATCGGGGGACGATATCTTCTTCCAGCGTTTTTAGTAAGCCCGGATCCACCGTTTTTTCAACGACAAAGAAGGGACGCCCCGTACCATCATTAACCCAGTAGTCGGTGATACCCCGTAAGCAGAGTTTTTCGCGTGAAACATGCCGTTTGGGAAGTTTAGTCAAGTGTCCATGATAGACACGGACATGACCATCTATGTAGAGTGTTCCTGCTGCCTCTGGTTCATTTTCCATCCATTGTCGACTGAGGTCGGCCGCCCAGCTTTCAACTGATTCTGGATCAGACAGTCCTTTTACTTTGGTTCTTAAACAGCGCACTTCGGGAACCCGATCCAGGCCAAGTAGTTTGCCGAATTCACCCGGTGCATGCTCGCGAAGTTGTTCGGCATTTTTGATGCGACATAGTCCCATAAAGGCGAGTAGCAATAGGATATGAAAGGTTTGATAATAACCTGTCAGTTTGCCAAGGTGGTGCTCAATGTCATTTAATAAGCCATTGCTAAGTAACGCGGGCAATGCACATAACACACCGCCTTTAGGAACATCTAAACAGGATTCGAATTCGATTGAGGCTCCCTTTTCCTGCTCACCCAAAGCCGCCTGGATTCGCTCTTCTACTCGAGTGCAGGCCGTACCGAGTGACTCGGCTGCACTGGCATCAATAATATCACGGGCTGATTTGGTACTGCCATCATTGGGGTCTATTGATACGGCAGACTTTTTTTTAAACGTCCATCACTGATCGCCTTGCGAAAGGTATCTGCCCGGATGCCTAATTCTTTAGCGGCTTCGTTAGGCGTCATACCTTGATCCAGATATTCCTGAGCTTGCTGCAAAACCTCAAGCGTAAAGAGTGGTCCTCCCTTGCGAGTCGGGCGAGGTTCAAAAAACGAATCAGCCCCTTTTTCTCGTAGTTGCCTTAATGAGCGCATAACACTACTTTTAGAGACACCAAAGGTTGTAATAATATCGATTGAACGACAGGAGCCGGTATTGATGAGTTGAGAGGTGTGAAGTCTAAATAATCTCTTATTGTCAGCCTGGTGAGAATAGATCGGGATACCGCCGAGGAAATAAAACCACTCATCATTTCGGTTATCAACACTGACCTGACCATTTATAATAGTCGTACCCTGAGGAATTATTGGGAGCATGAGTTGCTGCATTAATTGAATACCTCGTATGATATGAGGGCTTAGTTTAACCTAAATGAGTACCGTTTTCATTTCTTTAGCTGAAAATATCAATCATTTGACAATAATTCCCTAACCCTTTAATTATATTGCCTAGTTTAAGTTTTAATGGATTTCTTTCAGGATAGCGAATCAAGATGTCTGAACCTAATGATAAGCTCATTGAACTACTTCTGTGTGTCAGAACAGCACGTCAGCAGGGCGTTAAACGAATTACCTTGGTTGCACCCTATTTGTGTTATATGCGTCAGGATATTGCAAATAAACCTGGAGAAGCAGTTAGTCAGCGTATAATCGGGCAAATGCTGGCAGAGTTATTTGATGATGTGATTACCGTCGATCCGCACCTGCATCGTATTTCCAGATTAAACCAGGCAATCCCGATAGCTAATGCGATTAGCCTGACTGCGACCGAGGAAATTACTCAATTTCTGCAACAAAAATTTAATCATGCCGTGTTACTCGGACCCGATAGTGAATCCGAGCAATGGGTTGCCGCTATTGCCAAAAAATTAGGCTTTGAATATTCGGTTGCTGAAAAAGTACGTCTAGGTGATACGCAAGTAAAAATGGCCCTGGCAGAGCATGATTTTCTGAACAAAACCGTGGTGATTATTGATGATATGGCTAGCACTGGTCGAACTTTGGCAAGGGCGAGCACTTTAGTTCGGGCTTCAGGTGCAAGTGAGGTTTACGCAGTGATTACCCACCCCTTATTTTGTGATGATGCAGAGGCGCATATTATGCAGTCAGGAATACAGGCGTTCTGGAGTACCGATAGCATAAATCACTCTAGCTCTTGCATTCACCTGGAGCGTTTGTTGGCGCAGGCAATACGAGAAATTGTATAAGGCACCTGGAAACACACATCATCCAACTTTGCTGGTCTTTTTGTCCGTTATTAGCTCTGTAACAATAGTTACGTAAACAGCTATGCGCTAACTGTACAGCACTAATAATAAACAAAAATCCTGCCCAAATATTGGACGCTTATTTATATCCAGGTGCTTAAGTGAAAAAACTTAAAGAGCCATTGTGCTGGTTACTTTGTGATGCAAACTAATATTTAAAATGACAGATGATTTAGTAAATCTAATTGCCGTTTGTTGGTAAGTCTTGTAAGTGTAACACCTAAATCCTGCAAGCATTATACATAATAATCCACAAAACTCCTTATTAAACAATGATATAATATCATTTTCCTGATTTCACTATCTCATTGTTTTAATGAAGCCCTCTAAAGTATCAAAATCCTCATCTCACGTAAGAAACCGTACCCGAACGGTAAAAATGACATCTACAGCACATGGATTGACAAGCCAGGCGGGACTGATTCCCGTCGTGAAATATTTAGACAGGATAGGTTTTGAAAAAACCGTAAAACAAAGCGTTCCACATCGGCGGGGTGAAAATGCAGACCATCACTTATCTGATGTGGTTCTATTGACGTTGGTTGGCATGATGGGGGGAGCAACATCAATGGCAAAGGTGACGACCGTATGGGCAGATAGCGTACTGCGCAAAGTAGCTGGCTGGATAAAGATTCCTGTTGAAACCACAATTTTACGGATCTTTAAAGAAGTAAGTGATAGGCAGATAAGCCAGTTTGAAACGCTCACGCATACTTTGCGTGGTCAACACTGGCGGCGATTGCTTCGTTCCGGAAAATCGAAAACTGGCATACAATCCGTCCAGTGGGTCGATGTCGATTCAACTGTGGACACCGTTTGTGGTCGACAAGAAGGAAGTGCCAAAGGCTTCAACCCCAAAAAGAAAGGTGCCCGTTCATACCATCCACAACTCGCTTTTCTAGCGGAAACAAAAGAAATTTTACAAGCCTGGTTCCGGACAGGCAATGCCTTTACAAGCAATGGTGTTGTAGAATTTACCAAACAGTTACTTGCACACTTGCCCAATCGGATGCGCATTATTTTTCGCGGTGACAGTGGTTATTTTGTCGGTGATTTGCTTGAATTTCTCGATACCAGAGGGCATGGGTATCTAATAAAGGTTAAACTTAAGAATTTGAACGCATTGCTGGCCAAACAGGCCTGGACAGCCATACAAGGCCGACCCGGTTGGGAGCAGAGCGAGTTTCAATATCGTTGTGGTGGCTGGTCTCGCTCTCGTCAGTTTGTCGCGGTCAGGATAAAGCAACCTAAACAAGTGACAGGACCTCAGTCCGAGCTTTGGGATACGGCAGAATATGACTATTTTTGTTATGTAACAACTGAACCTCTATCGCCTTGGCAAACACATAAGAAGTATGGTGAACGAGCGACGTGCGAAACATGGATTGAAGAAGCAAAATCACAAATGGGTTTAGGTAAAATCAGAACGAATCAATTTCTGGCTAATGCCGCATTATTTCATTGCGCCGTTCTTGCCTACAATACCGTGCGCTGGATGGCTCAATTGAGTGGCAACAAAACGTTGTGCCAATGGGAGCCGGATACACTTCGTACTTATCTGATTCGGGTGGCTGGAAAATTACTCACAGGCAATAATCAGCTGAGAGTCAGAACACCTGCAGATCCGCTCTATCCACAGGAATGGGATGATTGGGTTAAGGTGGGGTTACTCGCTTAACATTAACCGAAGTTAAGTCACTTTGATTAAAAGGTCATGGCACGTTGGCAGGGTGTTTATTGCCTTGGGCTCGGGGGATATCCATACGATACAAAAAATTTCCTCTATTTATGATTTAAATCTGGATATTTTGATCGGTTGGACAAAGAGGGCTGGCAAAGCGGCAGTAAAAACCTAATAACCACTTAGCTAGACAGGTTAATGAGAGTCAAAATATGGGCTTGCAGGATTTAGGTAACAGCTAAAGCATGTTAAAATGAATCAATTCTAAAGCCGACTATATTTGTCGGTTTTTTTTATTTATTACACAAATATAAGGTATTAAAGTAGCGTGTACACAATTTCTAAACATTTTGATTTTAGTGCAAGCCATATCATCGAAGGATTACCAGATCTGCACCCTTGCAGCCGCTTGCACGGCCATAATTATGTTGTAGAACTGGTGTTAGCAGCAGAAGAACTTAACGCTACAGGGTTTGTGGTCGATTATAATGAACTTATTGTTTTCAAGAAAATGATTGATGAGACTCTGGATCATCGTCATCTAAATGATGTATTGGATGGGCCAACCACGGCTGAAAGCATCGCTAAATATCTTTATGAACATGCTAAGCAGATATGGAAGGAAGTTATCTCTGTCAGCGTAAGTGAAACACCGAAAACGAATGCTACCTATCGCCCCTGACATTTAAAAATAATAATAATAAGTCATCATGCCGCGTAATGAAACGTCTAACCTGCAGTTTATAAAAGATAGCATAAAACGAATTTTTCCAAATGCTCAGGCTATCGCTCTAGCAATCATTTTAATTGTAGGTTTTCTATTAATTACATCCTTATCAGATGTTTTAATGCCTGTTTTTATTGCCATAGTGTTAGCCTATTTATTAGAAGGTATGGTAAGAAAGTTAGAGCATAAGATTAAACGTCTGCCCGCTGTATTTATTGTGTTTTCTGGGTTTATGGGAGCTTTTAGTTACTTATTATTCGGCTTGATGCCTATGTTGTATAAGCAATTAAAGCAACTCTTGCAACATACACCAGATATTATTAAGAGCTCTCAGGCCGAGATTTTAAAACTACCCGAAGCTTACCCGCAATTTATCTCTGCTGATAAACTGAGTGAATTTATGTTTGCCATACAACAGGAAGCCTTGAATTACGGACAGGATCTACTAGGTTTTTCTGCTTCATCGGTCGTAGGTATTATCAGTGCGTTGGTATACCTTATTCTGGTTCCGGTGTTAATCCTTTTTTGTTTGAAAGATAAAAGGCTTTTATTGGACTGGTTTGCGAAATTTATGCCCAGAGACAGGTTATTATCTATCAACGTCTGGGCAGAAGTGGATATGCAGCTGGGCAATTATGTACGCGGTAAATTTGTTGAAGTTATGATTCTAGGATTAGCCAGTTTTATGACTTTTTCTGTCTTAGGGCTAAATTATGCGGTATTGCTCTCAGTATTTATGGGCTTGTCTGTCATTATCCCCTATGTTGGAGCAACTCTGGTTACTTTTCCGGTGTTAGGTGTTGCTTTTTTTCAATGGGGATTTAGCAACGATGAATTTATGTACATAGTCATCGCCTATTCAATTATTCAAGCCATCGATGGCGTGGTTCTGGTCCCTTTACTTTTCTCGGAAGCGGTTAATCTGCACCCTGTCGCTATTATTGTTGCCATCTTATTTTTTGGTGGGCTTTGGGGGTTCTGGGGCGTGTTTTTTGCTATTCCTTTAGCAACCTTAGTAAAAGCGGTAACTTCAGCCTGGCCACGCCTGGATGATAAAATGGACACTTTTGAAATGTAATGACGATGAAAAATACGCAGCGGTTATTACAGATTATGCAGCGGTTAAGAGACCCAGAAACTGGCTGCTCATGGGATAAAAAGCAAAACTTTAGCACACTGATTCCGTACACGCTGGAAGAAGCATACGAAGTCGTCGATGCGATCGAACGCAATGATATGCAGGATTTAAAGTCTGAATTAGGGGACTTATTGTTTCAAGTGGTATTTCATTCTCAGCTCGCAGAAGAGCAGGACTTATTTGATTTTGAACAGGTAGCAGCCGGCGTTGCAGATAAATTAGTGCGTAGGCATCCCCACGTTTTTTCTGATGTTCAGTATACTGATGAAACAGAGCAACATCAGGCCTGGGAAACTTTAAAAGCCGCAGAGCGAGCAGAAAAAGAAGCTGAAAACCATACTATTTTATCCGGTGTGGCAAAAAATCTACCGGCTTTGGTACAGTGTAAAAAGATTCAGGATCGGGCTGCCAATCATGGTTTTGACTGGACTGAAATTGAGCCGGTATATGCAAAAGTGATAGAAGAATTAGACGAAGTTAAAGAAGCCTGGGAATCTGGTGATAAGCAACATATAGAAGAAGAGATAGGTGACTTATTACTGGTTGCCGTAAATCTCGCCCGACACATGCAGGTTGAGCCAGAACAGGCTTTAAAAAAGAGTACCCGGCGCTTTGAATATATAGAGCATAAAGTATTGCAATCTGGACGCGAAGTAAAGCAGTGCACACTCGATGAATTAGATGGTTTATGGGATGAAGCTAAAATCGCACTGAAGAATAAATAGTCTGTAGAGCGGACTTCAGTCCGCTATTTTTGATTGAAAGTAGCGGACTAAAGTCCGCCCTACCTAAGGTATCAGTCTTTATAGTTCCCAACAAAAGTAACAAGAGAGATAAAAACATAAAATGACAAGCTTTGAAAATGTAACCGTCGTAAAAAAAGCAAATATTTATTTTGCTGGACAAGTTAGCAGTCGCACGATTCAGTTTGCTGATGGCACAGAAAAAACTCTGGGCTTTATGTTACCAGGCGAATACACATTTGCAACCGGCGCAAAAGAAACGATGGAAATCATGGCGGGTGAGCTAGAAGTATTACTACCTGGAACAGAGCAGTGGCAAAGTATTAGTGCTGGCGAATCTTTTGAAGTTTCGGGAGATTCGAAATTTCAAGTCAAGATAAACACCCCGACAGATTATTGTTGTTCATACATAAAGTAATATCATGACCGAGCAACGCTTAATCTCTATAGAAACAAAAATTGCCTATCAGGAAGATACCATTGCACAACTCAATGATGTTATATGCACGCAACAAACTCAAATTGATGCATTAGAACGTCTTACGCAGCAACTAATCGGCCGAGTTCGCGATTTATCAGCAGCAACAGCACAGTCAGCGAGTGCATTTTCAGCGGCAGATGAAAGGCCACCGCATTATTAAAGTTTTCGAAATAAAGATCCAGCTTCCAGGTTGACTCAGTTATTTCGTGCAGATTTTTAGCGGCTGAGTTTTTGCCGATAGCTACGTAGCCAGTTAAGTATATGTGGTGAATTAATTTAATATTTCTGTAGGATGGGTAGAACGTAGCACCTGTTTTTTTAGGTGCGCAGTGACTCGCAAGAGCGCGCAGTGAAACCCATCAATCCCACGTAAAATGATGGGTTTCGCAAAAACATGCTCTACCCATCCTACGCAAATCTTAACATAATTATGTATCAGTACTATACAACCGCATCCATGGCCACGCGAAGCAAAGCATAGATATTTGCGCGGTTTAGTCAAAGGGCAATCAACTGCTAATTTTTTCACAGGATAAAAAAAGTATGACCAATAATGATGTTTTGCGTCGCATTCGCTACACTTTCGACTTCGATGACAACAAGATGATCGCAGTCTTTGCACAGGTCGACTCTCAGGTTTCGCGGGAGCAGATTAGCAACTGGCTTAAAAAAGATGATGACACTGATTATCAGGAATGCAAGGATGCTGATATGGCTATTTTTCTGAATGGATTCATTAACGAGAAGCGTGGGAAAAAAGAGGGTTCACAAGTCGAACCCGAGCAGTCTTTGACTAACAATCTTATCTTTAGAAAATTAAAAATTGCCTTGGATCTAAAAGACGATGACATTTTAGTGATAATGGAATCAGTTGACTTTCGACTAAGTAAGCACGAACTCAGTGCATTTTTCCGTAAGCCAGGTCATAAGAATTACCGCGAGTGTAAAAATCAGATTTTGCGAAATTTCTTAACAGGCGTGCAAAATAAATACAGAAAAAATGACTGAGGGTGCCTTGCTTGCCTTTTAGTAAGGAAAGCTGTAACTACTCTCAGACAAGCTGAGTAGTTACAGCAAAATAAACACTGTAGGATGGGCAAAGGGCTTCATCCGTGCCCATCAACGAAACATGATGGGCACGTCGCACCTCCTTGCCCATCCTACAAAACGCTTGTGCCATCAGGGTATTTTTTATCAAATACCTGCTTTTCTAGTGCCTGGCTGGAAATATACAATCTAATTTCGTAACTATCAGATACGCTGAGTCGTTACGGAAATCTTAGGTTTTTATGATAATTCTCGCTCCAAACTTAATATTCTAAACAGATATATGCAAAGAGCGTCCGCTTAAAGCCAGCGCACTTTCATGAATTGCTTCAGAAATCGTCGGGTGAGCATGAATGGTTCGTGCGATATCTTCAGCGGTCGCAGAGAACTCCATCGCCAGGACCACTTCGGCAATTAATTCGGACGCGAGTTCGCCAATAATATGTACCCCTAAAATGATTTCTGTGTCCGCTTGCATAATCATTTTAACCATTCCCGAGGTCGTGCCTTTAATTAGCGAACGACTGGTTGAGCTAAATGGGAATATACTGGTTTTGATATTTTCACCTATCGCAAGCAGGTCTTGCTCTGTTTGCCCTACCCAGGCTATTTCAGGATCAGTATAAATAACATTTGGAATAGTATGATAGTTAATCGGGGATTGCTGCTGCGCAATGAGTTCAGCGACAAAAAACCCTTCTTCTATGCCTTTATGCGCAAGCATGGGCCCTGATAATGTCAGGTCACCAATAGCATAAACCCCTGGTAGTGTAGAGCAACAGTTTTCATCGACATGCACAAAACCATCTTCATCTAATAATAGATCGGCAGAGGCCGCTATCAGTGTCTCCGTGTTAGGTTTCCTACCTGAGGCGACGACTAGTTTTTCAAATAAGCATTGGTGTCGTCCCTGGCTATCTTCGTATTCTACATTGACCTGGTCTTGTTCAATCTGTGTAGAAATAACGCGTGCGCAGAGCCGAATATCCATCCCCTGTTGACTATAAAGTTTAAAAGCTTCATCAGATATTTCCTGGTCAGCCATGGTCATAAATGAGCCTTGTGCTTCGAGTATGACGACTTTTGTGCCTAACTTGTTCCAGATACCTGCAAGTTCGATGCCTATCGCCCCAGCACCAATTATCCCCAGCGTTTTAGGTGCACTTTGCAAATTCAGAGCGGTCTGCACATCAATAATAAATTCATTATCGATCGGTGCAAATTTCAACTCGACCGGGCTGGAGCCTGCAGCAAGGATTATCTTATCTGCGGTTATCACCTTGGGCAGGTTATCACTGAAAGGAATGATTTCTACCCGATTAGGGTTGATAAGTTGAGCATCGGCCTTAATAATCTCAACTTTATTATCGATAAATATTTTCTCGACCTGCTGGTTTAATAAAGCAACGATAGATTCCTTACGTTTTTGCATTTGTGGAATATCTGCCTGGATATTGTCTGCACTAATACCATGGTCGGAGATACCGTGATTAACTAAATTAAATAATTTTGCCGACTCTAATAGCGCGACAGCAGAGATACAGCCACCATTAACATAATTGCCGCCTAGGCAAGGAGTCGAGTTTTTTGAGACCCAATTATCAATACAAGCCGTTTTCAGGCCTAATTGAGTAGCACGAGTCGCCGCAACATAGCCTGCAGGGCCGGCACCTATGACAATTACATCGAAATCATTTTTTTGTTGAGACATGAGCTGATCCTGACTTAAATATTAAGTAATAAATGTGCAGGCGATTCCAAACCTTCTTTAATCGCGACTAAAAACTGCACTGCGTCTCGTCCGTCTACTAGACGGTGATCATAAGATAAAGCAAGATACATAATAGGGCGTATAACAATTTCACCCTTTTCAACAACGGCACGTTCGGTAATCGCATGCATACCTAAAATGGCACATTGTGGTGGATTCAGAATTGGTGTTGACAGCATAGAGCCAAAAATTCCACCATTGGTAATGGTGAAAGTGCCGCCATTAAGCTCATCGTAAGTAAGCTTACCTGATATTGCTTTCTGGCCAAAATCGACAATATTCTTTTCTATCCCTGAAAAATCCAGCTGGTCGGCATCGCGTAACACAGGAACAATCAGGCCACGGGGTGAAGAAACCGCGATACCTATATCATAATAACCATGATAGATAATATCTTCACCGTCAATCGATGCATTGATAGCAGGAAAACGTTTAAGCGCTTCAATCGAGGCTTTAATAAAAAAAGACATAAAGCCTAATTTAACCTCATGTTTCGCAATAAAGCGCTCTTGATACTGCTTGCGTAAATCAATAACACTTTGCATGTTGACCTCATTGAAGGTGGTTAACATGGCAGCGTTTTGCTGAGCTTGTAATAAACGCTCTGCTACTTTCGCGCGTAAACGCGTCATTGGGACACGTTGTTCTGACCTGCCATTGCTAAGTGTAGAGCTGACATTAGAGCTAGACTCTATTGTGGGTGGAGGCTCTGATTTTTCTTCAGTTTGCGGTGCAGGAGTCGCATGTTGAGTTAAATAATTTTGCACATCACTTTTAGTGATGCGGCCCCCTTTACCGGTACCTGTTACCAGCGCGGGATCAAGGTCATTCTCAAATATAATTCGGCGTACTGCAGGGCTTAACGGGATTTCAGTACTGGCTGGTTCGGTGTTTGCAACTTCAGGGGCGGGCGCTTGAGTTATTTCTTCATTTTCGGTGCTAATTCTAGCCAGCAAATCACCACCGACGACAGTGCTGCCATCTTGCACAATAATTTCACTCAGTACGCCTGCTTTAGGGGATGGGACTTCAAGTACAACTTTATCAGTTTCCAGGTCGACTAAATTATCATCTTTCTGAATGCTATCACCGACTTGCTTGTGCCAAGTGATTAAAGTCGCATCTGCAACAGATTCGGGTAAAGTTGGAACGCGGATTTCTATGCTCATGATGGTTTCCTTGCTGAAGCAGCTGGGCCGTAAAGTGCTGTTTGTACGACTTCTTTTTGTTGTTCTAAATGTTTGGCTAAATTACCTACTGCTGGAGATGCTGAAGCTTGACGGCCACAGTAAGTTAATTCCAGATGGTCAGGTTTAAATATAGAAAAATTATGCCGTGATTGATACCAGGCCCCTTGGTTTTGCGGTTCTTCCTGGCACCAGACTAAACTTTCAAGGTTGGGGTATTTGGTAAATTCAGTAGAATAGTCTCGAATTGGGAAAGGATATAACTGCTCAATCCTTACAATGGCAACATTAGGCAAACTATCACGTGTGCGAGCTTCGAGTAGATCATAATAAACTTTCCCAGAGCACAGTACGAGGCGGGTAACTTTTTCTCTATCTATGGCGGGGTCCGTTTCAGAAATAACGGTCTGGAAATGCCCATCAACCAGATCCTCTAGCGTCGAAACAGCTGCTTTATGTCTTAACAAGCTTTTCGGTGACATAACGATAAGCGGTTTACGATAGTTGCGTACCACCTGCCTGCGCAATAAGTGGAAGATCTGTGCCGGAGTCGAGGGCACACAAACTTGCATATTCTGATCAGCACATAATTGTAAATAACGTTCCAGACGCGCAGATGAATGTTCGGGTCCCTGGCCTTCCATGCCATGCGGTAACAACATGACGAGTCCCGATAATCGACCCCATTTGCTTTCACCCGAGCTAATAAACTGATCGATTAATACTTGGGCGCCATTGGCAAAATCACCAAACTGGGCTTCCCATATAGTTAAGGTTTCAGGCACGGTAGAGCTATACCCGTATTCAAAACCGAGTACGCCGGCCTCAGAAAGAATTGAATCAAAAACTTGTGCACGCCCCTGATCCACATCCAAGTGCTTAACAGGGATATACGATTCACCATTAAGCTGGTTATGGAGGATAATGTGGCGATGAAAAAAAGTACCGCGACCGACATCCTGCCCCACCAATCGAACATTAAATTTGTCCATCAGCAAGGTGGCATAAGCCATATTTTCAGCAAAGCCCCAATCCAGCGGCATCGCTCCGGCAGCCATTTTACGCCGGTTTTCCATAATTTTGGTCACCCGGGCATGCAATTCAAATCCGGGAGGTAAACGCTGCGACTGATTATTGCAAAAACGTATGCGCTCTAGTGGAACACGCGTATCACAGGATATATCCCACTGCTGGCCTACATACTTATCCCATAATTTGGAATAAGAGTAGTGTGAATCGATAATAGGACGTGAAACCGGTTTTTCTGCATCCAGCAAATCCTGATAATTCTGCTCCATATCCTGTACCTGCTGTTCGCTTAACACCTCTTGCTCTATAAGGTGATTTGCATAGAGAGTGCAAGTAGTATCCAGGGAATTGATTTTTTTATACATCATCGGCTGAGTGGTCGATGGTTCATCTGCCTCATTATGTCCCCGGCGACGATAACAAATAAGGTCAATAACCACATCTTTTTTAAAAGTCGCACGGTAATCAATCGCCATTTGCGTAACGAACAGCACGGCCTCTGGGTCATCGCCATTCACATGAAACACCGGTGCCTGAATCATATTTGCAACATCGGTACAGTATAAAGTAGACCGCGCATCGAATGGATCGCTGGTAGTAAAGCCTATCTGGTTATTGATAACCACATGAATTGTGCCACCCGTTGCAAACGCCCTGGTTTGCGCCATATTCAAGGTTTCCATCACGATTCCCTGTCCGGCAAATGCAGCATCTCCGTGGATAAGAATAGGCACTACGGTATCGGTACTGCCTTTTCCATACCTATCCTGGCGCGCTTTGACAGAGCCTTCAACCACAGGGTTGATGATTTCTAGGTGAGAAGGATTAAAGGCCATGGTGACATGTGCAAATCCGCCATCGGTTTCCATGTTAGATGAAAACCCCATATGGTATTTAACATCTCCGGAAATGACACCTCGATCTGTTGTCGCAGTACCTTTAAACTCACTAAAAAGTTGTGCAGGACTTTTGCCTAGAATATTAATCAGCACATTTAAGCGTCCTCTATGCGCCATGCCGATAACGAGTTCTTTAGTACCATATTTACCCGAGCGCTGAATAATCTCATCCAGAATGGGGATAAGGCATTCCCCGCCTTCTAGCGAAAAACGCTTTTGACCGACGAAGTTTCGATGCAAATATTTTTCTATGCCTTCAGCTGCGGTTAATTGCTCTAATAACCAGATTCTTTTTTTATTATCAATATTTTCACCTGGTTTGGAGCCTTCCAGGCGGTTTTTAATCCAGCGTTTAATATCAGCATCGAATATATGCATATATTCAGTACCAATATTCCCGCAATAAATTTCTTTTAAGGTAGCAATAATCTCTTTTAATGGTAAGCGATCTACCCCATATAAGGTACCGGTATCAAATAAAGTTTCCAGATCGGGCTCTGATAATCCGTAATAATTCGGATCTAGATCAGGCACATTTCTATGAATTTTACCCAGCGGATTATTGGTCGCCATTTCATGTCCATGCGAACGATAATGGGTAATCAAGCGTGCAACAGAAGATTGTTTTTTGACACTTTCTTCGGTAAAGCCCTGTAATTCGGCTATGCGCGAAGAATTTGATGTGGCAAGTAAAGCAAAGCGTTCTACAACAGGACTATGAGCGATATCGCGTCGATTGGGTACTTGCGGTAATTGGGCAAATTTTTCACGCCAGGTATTTTCAACAGAATCAGGGTTTTCCAGAAATTGTTCGTACAAGTCTTCTATATAAGGTGCATTACTTCCATATAGAGCAGAGGTATCTTGAAAAAATTTAAGCAAGTTACTCATGAAAAAATCCAGTTAATCGTACAAGTTGCA
Organism: Methyloprofundus sp.; assembly: GCF_965251085.1. NCBI lineage: Bacteria > Pseudomonadati > Pseudomonadota > Gammaproteobacteria > Methylococcales > Methylococcaceae > Methyloprofundus > Methyloprofundus sp. Next base: position 1,589,611 of record NZ_OZ252594.1, read on the forward strand.
GTATATTGGGCTGTAAGGTAACGCGCAATAAATAACCCACCCATATTGCGTAGGATTTTTGTTTATCTTCAAAGCCTGCCCCGTACTTGATACGGGGGCGTAGAAATAGGCGCATAGCTAGCTACGTAACTATTTCTACAACGCAGAAGACGGACAAAAAGACCAGCAAGGTGGGTGGGTTATTTATTGCAAGTTGCCTAAGCTGTATATTACCAAGAAAGCTTGGCTTGGTGAAAGACTAAGTGAATTAAAATTTAGCTCACTAAAACTTTAATAGCAAACAATAGCACCTAAATCCTGCAAGCATTATACATAATAATCCACAAAACTCCTTATTAAACAATGATATAATATCATTTTCCTGATTTCACTATCTCATTGTTTTAATGAAGCCCTCTAAAGTATCAAAATCCTCATCTCACGTAAGAAACCGTACCCGAACGGTAAAAATGACATCTACAGCACATGGATTGACAAGCCAGGCGGGACTGATTCCCGTCGTGAAATATTTAGACAGGATAGGTTTTGAAAAAACCGTAAAACAAAGCGTTCCACATCGGCGGGGTGAAAATGCAGACCATCACTTATCTGATGTGGTTCTATTGACGTTGGTTGGCATGATGGGGGGAGCAACATCAATGGCAAAGGTGACGACCGTATGGGCAGATAGCGTACTGCGCAAAGTAGCTGGCTGGATAAAGATTCCTGTTGAAACCACAATTTTACGGATCTTTAAAGAAGTAAGTGATAGGCAGATAAGCCAGTTTGAAACGCTCACGCATACTTTGCGTGGTCAACACTGGCGGCGATTGCTTCGTTCCGGAAAATCGAAAACTGGCATACAATCCGTCCAGTGGGTCGATGTCGATTCAACTGTGGACACCGTTTGTGGTCGACAAGAAGGAAGTGCCAAAGGCTTCAACCCCAAAAAGAAAGGTGCCCGTTCATACCATCCACAACTCGCTTTTCTAGCGGAAACAAAAGAAATTTTACAAGCCTGGTTCCGGACAGGCAATGCCTTTACAAGCAATGGTGTTGTAGAATTTACCAAACAGTTACTTGCACACTTGCCCAATCGGATGCGCATTATTTTTCGCGGTGACAGTGGTTATTTTGTCGGTGATTTGCTTGAATTTCTCGATACCAGAGGGCATGGGTATCTAATAAAGGTTAAACTTAAGAATTTGAACGCATTGCTGGCCAAACAGGCCTGGACAGCCATACAAGGCCGACCCGGTTGGGAGCAGAGCGAGTTTCAATATCGTTGTGGTGGCTGGTCTCGCTCTCGTCAGTTTGTCGCGGTCAGGATAAAGCAACCTAAACAAGTGACAGGACCTCAGTCCGAGCTTTGGGATACGGCAGAATATGACTATTTTTGTTATGTAACAACTGAACCTCTATCGCCTTGGCAAACACATAAGAAGTATGGTGAACGAGCGACGTGCGAAACATGGATTGAAGAAGCAAAATCACAAATGGGTTTAGGTAAAATCAGAACGAATCAATTTCTGGCTAATGCCGCATTATTTCATTGCGCCGTTCTTGCCTACAATACCGTGCGCTGGATGGCTCAATTGAGTGGCAACAAAACGTTGTGCCAATGGGAGCCGGATACACTTCGTACTTATCTGATTCGGGTGGCTGGAAAATTACTCACAGGCAATAATCAGCTGAGAGTCAGAACACCTGCAGATCCGCTCTATCCACAGGAATGGGATGATTGGGTTAAGGTGGGGTTACTCGCTTAACATTAACCGAAGTTAAGTCACTTTGATTAAAAGGTCATGGCACGTTGGCAGGGTGTTTATTGCCTTGGGCTCGGGGGATATCCATACGATACAAAAAATTTCCTCTATTTATGATTTAAATCTGGATATTTTGATCGGTTGGACAAAGAGGGCTGGCAAAGCGGCAGTAAAAACCTAATAACCACTTAGCTAGACAGGTTAATGAGAGTCAAAATATGGGCTTGCAGGATTTAGGTAGCATTAATAAGTCGACGGCACATAAGAAAAAGCTTACAGGACGTGGCTTTAGCCTGCTGCTATGGCATAATCATCTAGCTAATTTTGCGCCCTAATTATTTTATAAATATAGCTAACTATAATGAAAATTTCTGATCAACAGTGGCAATTCTGGATCGACCGAGGCGGTACTTTTACTGATATAGTCGCGCGTAGACCAGATGGTCAGTTAATCAGCCATAAGCTACTTTCGGAAAATCCGCAACACTATCAGGATGCAACACTGCAGGGTATAAATGAGTTGCTAGCTCAGGATGTTAAGCAGCCGTCTAAAAAAATTTCAACGATAAAAATGGGCACCACGGTGGGCACTAATGCCTTATTAGAGCGTCAGGGTGAACCCACTGTATTATTGATTACTCAGGGTTTTAAAGATTGCTTGCGCATTGCCTATCAGAATCGCCCTGATATTTTTGCCTTAAATATACAATTACCTGAATTGCTATATCAGGAGGTCATTGAAATTGAAGAACGGCTGAATGCGCAGGGTGAAGTATTAACCCCTTTAAATACACTGCATGCAGAACAACAACTACAGGCAGTCTATCAACATGGCCTGCGTAGCGTAGCTATCGTCTTAATGCATGCCTGGGCATACCCTGAGCATGAATTGCAATTGGCCGCATTAGCTAAGCAAATAGGTTTTACGCAAATCTCGGTTTCACATCAAGTCAGTCCCTTTATAAAAATTGTTAGCCGTGGCGATACGACTGTGGTGGATGCTTATTTATCACCCTTATTACGACGTTATGTAGAGCAAGTTAGCAATGGTTTACAGCAATATTCAGAGCACTCTAATGATGCAATTCAGCTGTTGTTTATGCAGTCAAATGGTGGTTTAACAGATGCAAACAGCTTTCAGGGCAAAGATAGTATTTTATCCGGACCTGCAGGTGGCATAGTCGGCGCTATTGCTACAGCAGAGCAGGCTGGCTTTAGTAAAATTATCGCCTTTGATATGGGTGGAACCTCAACCGATGTCGCGCATTATGCAGGTAAGCTAGAACGCAGTTTTGAAACTGAAGTTGCCGGGGTAAGAATGCGTGTGCCCATGATGAATATACATACCGTAGCTGCGGGTGGGGGATCTGTGTTATTTTTTGATGGCATGCGTTATCGGGTTGGGCCTGATTCTGCGGGTGCAAATCCAGGGCCTGCCAGTTATCGCAGGGGCGGGCCTTTAACAGTTACGGACGCCAACTTGTTGTTAGGTAAGTTACCGGTGTTTCCGGCCGTATTTGGCGAGAATGCAGATTTATCTCTAGATATCGATAGAGTAAAACAGCTGTTTGCTGAATTAGCAGAGCAGATCCAGCTTGCAACTGATGTGCAGAAGAGCCCACAGCAAGTAGCTGAAGGCTTTATAAGTATTGCCATTGAAAATATGGCTAATGCAATCAAGAAAATCTCGGTACAAAAAGGCTATAACGTCGCTGAATATACTTTATGCTGCTATGGCGCTGCAGGTGGGCAACATGCCTGTAAAGTAGCTGATAGACTTGGTATGCAACAGGTTATGTTGCATCCTTTTGCTGGTGTGTTATCGGCTTATGGCATGGGGCTAGCTGATTATAGATTATTAAAGGATAAAGCCTTAGAACAAGCCTGGGATGAAGTGAGTTACACTCAACTGGAAGACTTGTTTGCAGCATTGCGAGATCTAGGCAAGCAGGAAATGCTGGAGCAATCTCCTAAACTTCAATCGATAGAGTTTATCGCCTCTTTACACTTGCGTTACTTAGGAACAGATACAGCCTTAGTTGTAGCCTTTGCAGATAAACAATTGATGCAGTGCGCATTTGAACAGGCTTATCGAAAGCAGTTCGGTTTTGTGTATCAAGATAAACCACTGATTATTGAGTCGATCAGTCTGGAAGTCATCGCCAAAAACGAATCGCCTATACAAGTATCTTTATTAAATAATAGTCAGCAAGAACAAAACGCTAGTGCCTTTATGCACACCCGCATGTTTAGTAATAATGCGTATCATGCAACGCCCGTCTACCAACGCAATGAACTTGCAATAGGTCAGATCATTCAGGGTGCAGCTATCATTATCGAAGCGACCGCAACTACAATTATTGAACCAGACTGGCAAGCGCAGGTGAGTGTGCACGGTAACCTGATTTTAACGCGGTATTGTCCAATACAAGGGCAGGTTGCTATTGGGACTACGGTGGATCCGGTAATGCTGGAGATATTTAATAAATTATTTATGTCGATTGCCGAACAAATGGGCTTCGTGCTGCAAAATACGGCCTATTCGGTGAACATTAAAGAGCGCCTGGATTTTTCCTGTGCGCTGTTTAATGCGCAGGGCGAGCTTATTGCCAATGCCCCGCATATACCGGTGCATTTAGGGTCTATGGGAGAAAGCGTGCTGTCCTTATTGAATAACCAGGCAGTCAATATTCAGGCTGATGGGGTGTATTTAATTAATTCACCTTATCATGGTGGCACGCATTTGCCGGATATTACCGTGGTAACGCCTGTCTTCGAACAGCAGCAACTATTGTTTTTTGTCGCATCCAGGGGGCATCATGCTGATGTGGGCGGTATTAGCCCGGGCTCTATGCCGGCACATAGCCAAAGTATAGTTGAAGAAGGGGTTATCAGCGCGGGCATGCCTATCGTTATCAATGGTGAGTTTCAGGAACAACTGATTCGCGAGTGGTTATCTTCAAGCAGCCACCCAGCACGTAATATAGAGCAAAATATCGCTGATTTGCAGGCGCAAATTGCAGCAAATAATAAAGGCCGTCAAGAACTAGAGCAAATGGTTGCACATTACTCACTGGTAACCGTTTTGAGTTATATGCAGCATGTGCAAAATAATGCGGCAGAATCGGTACGCCAAATACTGGGAACTTTAAGTAATGGGTGTTTTACAAATGTTATGGACAACGGCGCTAAGATCGTGGTGTCCATTGCGATTAATCAACAACAAAGAAGCGCAACCATTAACTTTACCGGTACCAGCGCACAATTAAAGAGTAACTTTAATGCACCCGCTGCAGTGTGCAAGGCTGCGGTTTTATATGTATTTCGTACCTTAGTTAAAGATGACATCCCACTCAATGCAGGTTGTCTGCAACCTTTGAATATCATAATTCCAGAAAATTCCATGTTAAACCCTCAGTATCCGGCAGCCGTTGTCGCAGGTAATGTTGAAACTTCACAATATATTGTTGATTGTCTATATGGCGCTTTAGGTATACTCGCCAGCTCGCAGGGAACGATGAATAACCTCACCTTTGGCAATCAGGAATATCAATATTATGAAACGATTTGTGGTGGCGCAGGGGCAGGCGAGAATTTTGATGGTTGTGATGCCGTGCATACACATATGACCAATTCGAGAATTACTGATCCTGAAGTGTTAGAGTGGCGCTTTCCGGTAATCCTGGAAGAATTTTCAATTCGCGCAAATAGTGGTGGGCCAGGTAGGTATAAAGGAGGGAATGGCGTTGTCCGGAAAATTAAATTTTTAAAGCCAATGACTGTTAGCCTGTTATCCAGTCACCGATTAAAACCTGGCTTTGGATTACAAGGGGGTATGGGCGGGAGTACAGGGGAAAACACTGTACTTCGATTTGAAGGGGAGGTAGTAGCATTAGCAGGTTGTGCGGAAGTTAACATGCAGCCAGGCGATAGTTTGATTGTTAAAACACCCGGTGGTGGCGGGTTTGGAAATTAAACATAATAATTGTGCCTTTGGAATTTAATGATGAACGATCCGTGACTCAGTTTTTCCTGGTTCCCTATTTTGACGCCTGTATTCATGTGCTTCCACCGCCGTCCAATCAAATCATTTTTGTCAGTTATCCAAATGGACTGAAGCTTGATTCATTGTATGATCCGTTCTGGATTTCAGACATTTTGAAAACCTCTGTTGTCAAGAATGAAACAGCAACAGCCTCCTACGCCATGCAGATGCAGTCTTATGAAATTTATACGGAAGAGTGTTGTCAACTGACGATACAGCCCATTAATTGATCTTCCAATGAGTCATCCAGAGATTCAGATATGATTTCAATCCGGCTTTCCATGCACTCGTCCAGCACGAATTCGGTTAAGGCGTCAGCGGTCAGATTGTAGGCAAACACTCCCTTGTCGGTGATAAATACCGCTTTCATTCTTTCAGCGTTGATGCCGTTTAACAAATCGAACAGCTTTTTGTGTTCAAACACATGCCTGGGGGAAAAGCGCCAGCCTATGCTTTGAAAGCCTTCGCCTTGGTTGTGCGCTTTAATATAACCAGAGTCCGGGAAAGGCTGTTCGGATATTAGGGGTTTTTGCTGCGTTGCATGATGGTGATGAGCATCTGCAATAGCTGCAACAGCCGCTGTGGCGCCTTCTAATTCTGTAGGTGATATTTGCCCGTTCTGGGTAAAAATCACCCGGCTTTTAGGGGGTGCATATAGCGCAAAATATTCTTCAAGCATAGGCTTGTCAATATCCCGGTACAAGTCCGTTTTATTACCGATCACAATATCTGCAATGGCAATCTGCTGTTTAAAGGTTTCATGTGTTGTATAACGTGGGTCGGACAGTTTGCGTGCATCGACCAAAGTCAGAATTTTTTGTAAAGACAATACCTCCCGGTAGTGTTCGGCAGACAGAACCTGCAAAACTTCTTCGGGATGACCCAGCCCCGTCGGTTCAATCAGCAAGCGATCCGGTTTTGCCCGGGTCAACAATTCGTTTAAGGCAATTTGCATCGGTAAACCAGCGGCACAACACATGCAACCGCCCGGTACTTCACGAATAAAGACGCCTTCCTCATTTGCGTGTTGCCCCTCAAACAAACTACCATCCACGCCAATCTCGCCAAATTCATTGACCAGCACCGCCCAGCGCTGGTCAGACGGTTTGTTATTAAGTAAATGTAAAATGGCAGTGGTTTTCCCGACACCTAAAAAACCGGTGATAATATTGGTGGGAACCGCGTTAATGTTTTTTGATTTAGTCTTCATTGTTGATGTTTATTATTTATGGGTATTTTTTTCATCAGGATAAGGGACTTTTTTAGCCTGAGTCTTGATGGAAATTTGTTGTTTTTCGACATCGACCTTGAGATAAAAACAATCCGCACGACCTGTATGACAGGCGGCGCCAGTCTGGTCGACCTGACAGAGTATCGCGTCACCATCACAATCGAAAGACATCGAGACAAGGGCTTGAACGTGCCCACTTGTTTCACCTTTTTTCCATAATCGCTCTCGGCTTCGAGACCAATAGGTCATGCGTTGAGTCGATATCGTCAGGAGAAGCGCTTGTTTATTCATCCAGGCTAACATAAGCACTGTTTTGCTAGCGGCATCCTGGGTGATAACTGGAATCAACCCTGCCTCGTTATAGGCAAGTTTGTCGATGATCTTATTGAGTTCAAGCGGTGGGTCACTAGGTGCCTTTTGCTCAAGACTTTTAAAATAATCACGCAGCATTGGCTTAGTGATGATCCGGGCAAGCGCAATCCAGCTGTCGGCAGAGGCGAAAATTCCAAAAATGTCCTGCCGCAACAAAACTGGCGCCTATTACCGTCAAGATTTTTTCTCCAGATTCCCCGATGATTTCTTCACCTAACATCACAGCCAGAACAAGCAGCGCGAGCCCCGTGCCTCCCACAATAAGTAAACGGAAGTGTTTATGCCGTTCACATCCCATGCTTAAGGCGTAGATGCTAGTCGGTATGACAGCCAATAGCATCCAGTAATGAAACGCTTCGTTATCAAGTTGCAAAGCCGCCATGCTTGGCAGTAACGCCAACATGACTGGCACAGCCAGACAATGAACCGCGCATAGCAATGATAAACTGATCGATAATTTATCCGTGATTTTCTGTGTTGTTTCCACTTTTGTGACCTCTTATCCCCTTAAATTTATTATTCTGTTTTCAGCGTCCAGTGTTTTACCACCTTGTTGTTTTCAGTGATCCATAGGGCATGAACTTGATGAATGCCTGGAAATACATCAAACTGGGCAACAGTTATTGAAGACAAGGTTGCCAGGCTTTCATAGCGATAGTCTGAGCTAGCCCAGTCAGTTTATTAATGACGACACCATCCTGCACTACCATCTGGCCATTTTTAAACAGCAGGGCGGCATCGGCAATAATAATGCCGTCCTGAATGAACAGGTTGCCAATGTCGCCATGACAATTCAGGTCTGGATCGTATATCGAACCGTTTTCAAGTTTGATTAGCATAGATTGTTAGGCCTTAATTCATAAAATCCAGAGTTAACAGCAATCGCCTTTCACCTTCGTTTATAGCAGGTGAGCGGTGAACCAGCCCGGCATTTTCATTGCCCTCCCAACGTTCGCCTTTCAATAGTGCGTAAGCGCTCAATAGTCAGCGTACTTCACGGCAACTCAGATTAATGCCAAACTATCCCCATTGTTAAATACCACGGGGAATTTTAAATGGCAGCGTTAGAAAAAATACAGGCAAAGACTTTCTGGCCTATTCACATAGAGCACTGGCAGGCATCAGGCCAATCACAGGTAGCTTATTGTCGACAGCATGATTTATGTCCGCAATTGAACAGTCCAGTGCCCAGTACCGCATCAATATCCACATGCCCCTGTGTAATCGGCAGGATTTGTGCATCATATTCAGCGTTTTCAATATAGCGGTCAAGCGTTCGATGTCGGCAGAACTAACCAGATCGGCTTTGCTGATCAGGATGACATCTGCAAATTCCACCTGATCGACCAGTAAATCCGAGACACTACGCTCATCGTCTTCACCTAGTGATTCACCGCTTTCCTGTAGGGAGTGTGCGGCTTCGTAATCGTTTAAAAAATTAACAGCATCGACAACAGTGACCATGGTGTCCAGCGTTGCAATATCGGATAAAGACACGCCATTTTCATCTGTAAAAGTGAAGGTTTCTGCAACCGGAAGTGGCTCTGATATGCCCGTTGATTCAATAAGCAAATAATCAAAGCGACCGTCTTTTGTCAGTTTGCTGACTTCGAGTAACAGGTCCTCACGTAAAGTACAGCAAATACAGCCATTGCTCATTTCTACTAATTTTTCTTCACTGCGATTGAGTGATATTTCACTTTGCACAATCGAGGCATCAATATTGATTTCGCTCATGTCATTGACAATGACTGCGACTTTTTTGTTTTGTCTGTTATTCAGGATATGACTGAGTACAGTGGTTTTTCCAGCACCCAGAAACCCTGAAAGTACGGTAACGGGTAGTCCTTTTGTTTTTTCCATAGAAAATCTCGCAACATAAGTGCATGAGCGTGGCAGGCGCGTCTTCGAGCATAAGTCTAAGAGACTGGCGTGCCACACATCATAATTAAATAGTTATTGATCAGTGTGGCCCTTTTATTCACTATAAAAGGGCTTGATACATATACTTCGCGCGGCCACGACTGCGGATTTCTAACAGCTGAGTTTTTGCCGATAGCTGTGTTTCTGAAACAGTTGCGTAGCCGGCTATGCGCCTGTTTCAGCGCCTTGCTTTTGACAAAAATCAGCGCGTTATAAATTCCGCATCCGTAACCGCGCGAAGTATAGTTTGAGCTCTGTTTTTTTGTGCAAAGTTCAAGAAATAACAGTTATTGTTCGTGAGCATGTTCGTCATCATCCTCAACTTCATGAGCTTCACTTAATTGAAACAGGAAATTGCCCTGATCATTTAATTGGATTGTGTAGTGTTTACCGAATGCTTCAACTTCCGGAATGGATAAAATACCGGTTATATCGTCATATTCTGCACCTTCATGTGCGCCTTCATGTGCGTCTTCCAAGGCTTCAACCGCATGTTCAAATTCTGCTTCAGCTAATCCTTGATTAAAAACAATCACCACAGGTTTTGCAGCATAAGAAACCGATAGTTCACTGTTGGCTGCAGATTCAAATAGTTTGAGTTCTATCCGGTAAGCACCTTGGCTGCCACTTAGAGTATTGCTGGCATCTTGTAGAGAAAAATCGATATGGGTATGTAACCCGCCGTCGGCTTCAAATTCACCAATCACGGCTAAATTGTTGGAAATGTCATGTCCATCAATACGAATAGTTTGATCCAGCGCATCCACTATATTGATGTGTTCACCATTAGGCATTGAAGTCGTCCATTCGTCACCGTCCCAGAATTGTAAGGGGGCAACAGCCTGGAATTGCAACCAATTATCTGGATTAAAGGCGCCTTTTTCAATGTTGACATCTATTCCGGGGTCATCCGTTGCAAAAGGGCCGCCGCCCAAATCGCCTAGGTCAACTTCGAATAATTGACTGTTGAGAAAAATTTCGGCACCTTGACGCCAAGGTTGCAAATCGCCTGCATGTAAATGGTCGTCTGCAGCAAAAGCAGGAAAGCTGAATGCTACCAACAAAGATGGAATGATCGCTTTTTTTAACATAGTGTTTTTTCCTTAATAATTAAGTAAATGTTCTATTTTTTTAATGGCTTCCAAACGGAAGTTAAAATCGCCAATATTTCGCAAAGTGACACGGTGATATTGGTTGTTTACTGATAACACAGGTATTTCAAGTAAACCTTTACTGGCTTTATAATGCGTAGGAAAGGTAGGGCAACTCGCAACAAATAACCCGCCCCCATCTTGCTAGTCTTTTTGTCCGTCTTCAGTGTTGTAGAAATAGCTACGTAGCTGGCTATGTGCCTATTTCTACGCCCCCGTATCCAGTACGGGGCAGGCTTTGAAGACAAACAAAAATCCTGCGCAATATAGGTGGTTTTTTTATTGCGTGTTACCTAGGGTAGTTCGATAGTGTTTTCTCCTTATTAATTAAGTAAATGGTCTATTTTTTTAATGGTTTCCAAACGGAAGTTAAAATCGCCAATATTTCGCAAAGTGACACGGTAATATTGCTTGTCTACCGATAACACAGGTATTTCAAGTAAGCCGTTACTGGCTTTATAATACGCTGGAAAGGCATAGGGTAGTTCGGCCGGAACAGCCGATTGCAGAGTGAAAATATTATCTTCTGATTGCTGTAATATAGTCCGGTATTGCTGGCTATCGATCCGAACGTCATTTAATATCAATTGCTTCTCGGTACTCTCAAATACGGCAACTTTTTGGATGAGTTCAGCTTGTACGGCACTGGGTATTTGACACAACCTTAAACTACATAAGCTTTTTGCTAAATGGGAATCCTGACGCGTAATCAGGCCATCATTGTCGACATCAAACATCACATTTTCGGCTTGCACAGCATCTTGATTTTGTGCAGCCAATAAAATTAAAGCCACATCGAGTCGGTCCACATCGCCATCCAAATCAACATCCCCTAGAATGGAAAGAGGAAAAACCGGATTTTCTGGCACAGAGCCGGGTTGACCATTACCATTTGTCTGATCAATTAAGCTCAATAGCGCGTTTGAAAATTGATTGTCATCCAAACCGGCATTAAACAGTATTAAAAAGGGTTCACTGGATATAGGGCGGGCATTCGAGAATGCTTGAATTTCAATGAGATAAGCACCGGCTGGACCGCCTAAATCGCCCTGCTGATTTTCCAGAAAAAAACTCAAATGGGTGTGTAAAATACCTGACTCACTGGTGATGTCGATGACCATTTCTTTACTTCCTGAAACACCTTGAGCGGAAAAAAGGGTGTTACTTTCTGTACTAAAATTATCCGCATTAAAACAAAGCAATTGTCCTGCGCAGGCATTGTAATCCGTTGATAGCCCTGCGCTGGCCTCTAAGCCACCATAAACAGCAATACGAACATCCGGCGGAGCCTGAACCCAAGTAGATATAGCGGGATCCCAATAGCGTAAATGGCCTAAAGCACGATAACTGATTAATTCATTGGGCAATAAAGCACTTTGAATGGATTGAAAACCTGGGTTTTTGGTTTTAAATTGTCCACCTGACAAATCCTGAAAATCGGTCAGAAAAATAAATTTACCGGTGGCTGCTTCAACCGGTAAAACATTGGCTGGTAAAGAAAAATGTTCAAGCAAGCCATCTGTGTCGCAACCCACTACGCCAGGGGTTCGGCAATAGCCAGCAAATAAGGTGTCGTCTTCCCCCCAGATTTCAACATCCAGATGGATGGCTGCAGCAATAGAGGGAAAAATGAACATCACGGTAAAGCAAAAATACCGGGTGATTTTGATAATTAAAGTGTTTTTTATCATGTTTAATTTAAAATAATCATTCAGGTTAGTAACTGGCTCGAAAACCAAAGACAAAGCTTTGTCCCGGTTCCGGCGCATAATTTCTTAGAAAAGACACGGAATTGCGTATTTCTTCGTTCAATAAATTGTTGGCTTTGGCAAACAACCATAATTCAATTTTTTCAGTGATATCCAGGTGGTAATCAACACTGGCACTTAACAAGTTATAGCCAGACGTTTCTGATTCAAATGCGCCACTATGGTCTTGTGCTTCGCTGCGTGAATAACGTAAGTTTGCATTCCAGATGTGTTGACCGAGACCTAGTTCTGCGCCATAACGCAGAGGAGGAATGCGCGGCACATCATCCGTTTTGAAACGCGCGCGGACATAATCGGAAAACAGCGTGAGTGATAGATTGGCGTAGGATGATTCATAAAGTGGCATACTCACTTCTGCTTCATAACCAAAAAACTCAGCATTTTGTTGATTATAGGCATATATCGGAACACATCCTGCTTCACTGACACAGCGTTGACGAATCACTTCATTATCGATTTCGTAGAAAACCCCGGTGTTTTGTTGATAAATATAATCGTCTATCCGGTTATAAAATCCGTTTAATTTGAAAGACAGCCCATCGGATTGCCAATCCACGCCTAAATCAATGCGTTTCATGGTTTCGTTTTCTAAAGCGACATTGCCAATATCAAAGGTTCGGGTTGATAAATGGGGACCAAATGATAACAGTTCCTGAATATCCGGTGAGCGCTGTCCATAGTTGAATGACAAGTTGACATTGGCTTCTGGTATGAAATTCCAACGTATGGAAAACGCGCCAGATACAGCGTCATAGCTTAGTTTATCGGGCAATGAAACCGGTGGCAATGCGCTGCCTCGTAAACGCAGCGTTGTGGCATTGGGATCGATGTATGTTTGTTCATAACGGACACCACCGGTGATGACCCAGTCTTTCCAAGAGTAATTTTGAGTGGTGAAGATTCCCCAGGACTGTTTTTGCGTTTCCGGCACAAAGGTTTCAATACCCAACGCAGAAAAATCCTGGTCGACCCATTGCACGCCAGTACTGCCCGTAAAACCTTCACCAAAATGATGATCTATTTCAAATCGACCTTCACCGGTATCATTACTCACTAATGTAAACAGTGATCCACCTTCGTTTTCTGTATGCTGATAATCAACGTAAGCGTATTGAAACCGTATGTTATCAATACCTTCCACAGGATCGTACCACTCGCCTTTAAAGTCATAACGTATGTTTTGCATGGCGATACGGATATTCGGAAACAACGCTTGTGATCCAAGAATATCCTCAAATCCTTTTATGTCATCCAGTTGCGGCAGAATGAACTCCAGTCCATCCAGATGATTAGGATCTAAGCCGTGACTGCCCTTAGGAATACCGTATTGGTTTTCGGTGTAACTGACCGACATACCGGCCATCGCTTGCTCACCTAACCAGGAAGCACCGCCAAAGCCGCCGTAACTTTTGCTATCGCTATTAGGGATAGTGCCTTCAGCATTATTGAAATCAGTTAAATCAAATTGTTGGGTAATAAAGTCGGTGTCAATCGCTAGGCCAGGAATTTGTGTATCGTTGCGATGCCGATGAAAACCACCCATGGTCAATCCTAACCAGTCTTTTTCCAGATTGACTCTAAAGGCAGAATTCGTACCTTCTCCATTGGTATCATAGCGGCTTTCAAGCCAACCACTTAGGAGCTGATCCATGCGTTGTTCAGGAATGCGATAGTCTTTGACTTCAACAATTCCGCCAATGGCATTGCCGCCATAACGAATGCTTTCTGATCCAAGTGAAATGCGAATGCTTTCCGCAAAAATCGGTTCTATGGCTACCGCATGATCAGGACTCAAGCTGGAAGCATCATGACTACCCAAACCGTTTTGTAATATGCGTATACGTGATCCGGTTAAACCACGAATAACAGGAACGCCCACACCTTGGCCAAATGAAGCGTTGCTGACCCCTAACTCCGTTTCCAATAATTTACCTAAGGTATCACTTTGTTTTAATCGTAAAGAATCCCCCTGCAATAAGTTTGTCTGAGAAGATTGCGGGTCGCTGATGGGGGCGCTAAGGATTTCCATTGCTTCCAAATCTATTGGCTGCGCAAAAGACTTTGAGACAATTCCAAACATGCCTAACAAGACCATATACCGAGTTATATTGATTAAGTTAATAAAAAATGAAGCTTTCATTTTAGGGTCAGTTTGGATTCAAAATATGAACCCTGAGCGGGTAGTGATGAGCAATATTTACTCGTAACCAAGGCATGTTGTATCCTAACGTCCATTACAAATTTTCTTTCCTTGTTACGAAACACAATTGACACAAATCCCCTGAATTTCAATGGTTTTTATATGAGAGATAAAACTCGATTGTTGTAGTTCAGTGGTAACCGTCTTACTCATATTGCTTCCAGTCTGCTCCTCAACTTCATGACATTGGGTACAAATTAAAAGCACACATTCATAGTTGCAGTGTCCTTGGTTACAGGCAATGAATGCATTGAGACTTTCTACTTTATGAATAAAACCTTCCTTCAATAGAAAGTCCAATGCACGATAAACGGTCGCAGGTTTTGCATTTTTAAAATCGGATTTAATGTCTTCCAACAAATCATAGGCTTTAACTGCATGATGACTTTGACACATTAATTGAAGAATTTGTTTTCGAATGGCTGTCAATCGAACTCCCTGTTTTTTACAATGATTTTCAGCGGATTGTAAAGCCGATTTGCACGCACAATCATGATCAACTACATGATCGGAAGGTGGGTTATCTGTCTTATTCATTGGAATCATATTGTTAAATTAATGTTTTGTTATAACATAACATTATAACCTAAATCCTGCAAGCCCATATTTTGACTCTCATTAACCTGTCTAGCTAAGTGGTTATTAGGTTTTTACTGCCGCTTTGCCAGCCCTCTTTGTCCAACCGATCAAAATATCCAGATTTAAATCATAAATAGAGGAAATTTTTTGTATCGTATGGATATCCCCCGAGCCCAAGGCAATAAACACCCTGCCAACGTGCCATGACCTTTTAATCAAAGTGACTTAACTTCGGTTAATGTTAAGCGAGTAACCCCACCTTAACCCAATCATCCCATTCCTGTGGATAGAGCGGACCTGCAGGTGTTCTGACTCTCAGCTGATTATTGCCTGTGAGTAATTTTCCAGCCACCCGAATCAGATAAGTACGAAGTGTATCCGGCTCCCATTGGCACAACGTTTTGTTGCCACTCAATTGAGCCATCCAGCGCACGGTATTGTAGGCAAGAACGGCGCAATGAAATAATGCGGCATTAGCCAGAAATTGATTCGTTCTGATTTTACCTAAACCCATTTGTGATTTTGCTTCTTCAATCCATGTTTCGCACGTCGCTCGTTCACCATACTTCTTATGTGTTTGCCAAGGCGATAGAGGTTCAGTTGTTACATAACAAAAATAGTCATATTCTGCCGTATCCCAAAGCTCGGACTGAGGTCCTGTCACTTGTTTAGGTTGCTTTATCCTGACCGCGACAAACTGACGAGAGCGAGACCAGCCACCACAACGATATTGAAACTCGCTCTGCTCCCAACCGGGTCGGCCTTGTATGGCTGTCCAGGCCTGTTTGGCCAGCAATGCGTTCAAATTCTTAAGTTTAACCTTTATTAGATACCCATGCCCTCTGGTATCGAGAAATTCAAGCAAATCACCGACAAAATAACCACTGTCACCGCGAAAAATAATGCGCATCCGATTGGGCAAGTGTGCAAGTAACTGTTTGGTAAATTCTACAACACCATTGCTTGTAAAGGCATTGCCTGTCCGGAACCAGGCTTGTAAAATTTCTTTTGTTTCCGCTAGAAAAGCGAGTTGTGGATGGTATGAACGGGCACCTTTCTTTTTGGGGTTGAAGCCTTTGGCACTTCCTTCTTGTCGACCACAAACGGTGTCCACAGTTGAATCGACATCGACCCACTGGACGGATTGTATGCCAGTTTTCGATTTTCCGGAACGAAGCAATCGCCGCCAGTGTTGACCACGCAAAGTATGCGTGAGCGTTTCAAACTGGCTTATCTGCCTATCACTTACTTCTTTAAAGATCCGTAAAATTGTGGTTTCAACAGGAATCTTTATCCAGCCAGCTACTTTGCGCAGTACGCTATCTGCCCATACGGTCGTCACCTTTGCCATTGATGTTGCTCCCCCCATCATGCCAACCAACGTCAATAGAACCACATCAGATAAGTGATGGTCTGCATTTTCACCCCGCCGATGTGGAACGCTTTGTTTTACGGTTTTTTCAAAACCTATCCTGTCTAAATATTTCACGACGGGAATCAGTCCCGCCTGGCTTGTCAATCCATGTGCTGTAGATGTCATTTTTACCGTTCGGGTACGGTTTCTTACGTGAGATGAGGATTTTGATACTTTAGAGGGCTTCATTAAAACAATGAGATAGTGAAATCAGGAAAATGATATTATATCATTGTTTAATAAGGAGTTTTGTGGATTATTATGTATAATGCTTGCAGGATTTAGGTATAATTGAAATTTAACAAATGTTGTAAATGGGGTTTGAAGTCCAACGTTACGAAAAGTCCCGCTAGCTTCTAGGTCTTTTGTGCATAAATTCGATATTTTTCGCTTAACGCACTGTAAACCTTACAATACGCACTCTACAGAGGTACTACGTTTTTACGAAGCTTAGCTCCACTTCTCCTCCGTAATTTACGGCTGCAAAAAATCGCCTTAAATTTTGATATATTATGCTTCTAAATGAATTTTTCTAGCTAGGCTGAGAAATCATGCTGTTTTCAGAGTCAGCAAAGGAATAAAATGCTGAAAAATTGATATGAAACCAAGCTACAGGCGATATTCGCTTTAACCCTCTAGATTTGCCGAACGCCCTTCGTGCCATTGAATTCTTTTAGTTCTGAGAGAATTTGAGCGTTATAGTGAATAACACAATTTGCAATCAAACGCGCGCACTCATTCCAGAGTGTTAACTCTGCATGATGACTACCCCTGAATTTCTTACCGTAAGTTTCAGCTAATACACGCCTTAACTGGTGTAATGATTAGCCTCGATTGAGAGCGCGTTGAACATGCCAATGAAGTGTTTCACTATCAATATAATCCAGTATGTATAGCGCTTTTATTGCTCTGTCATATTCCGCCAAAGCCTTAAGGCTAGAGGTATTCATGATGGGTTCTAATATGCACGGTGTTCGATTTATACCGGCACAACTTCTTGATTAATACACTTTGACTGGTTTTGTGCTGCCCTAGTGAAATCATCAATCGACAAATATCCTCCCATTCCCTTGTAATTAGCTCCCAATCAATCGGAATCCTCAAAGAGATCAGCTACTCGACATCTTTAGATTTCTCGACCTGAAACATTTTCTCAAAATGATCTTTGAAGGTTTTGTATAGTGGCGCAAATTGATAACTAAAAAGTGGAGTATGGCAAAATTATATCTATTTGCCCCATGGGTATCTCTCGACAAAATATCAGGTTTAACTTCAGAAGTGTTGTTATAGAGTAAATCAAAAATGTGATGTCTTTCGTGGCCATCTGCACTAATGGTTTTGCTATTTTCCGGTATGTGGATGAGCACTAATGTCACAGCTGATACTTCTTTTTCTTGGCCGAAGTATTTTGGCTAATACCTCGCAATTAATGAACTAAAACGACATTCAAACTTCTGCCCATTAATACTACCGTGCTAACCGCGCTCATCTATTTGGTAGTACTCGAATATTGGTAAAAAGGCTGTCTTGTTTGAAATTAAGTCGTTTGTAGCTCTCAAAATCTCTAGGCGCAAGTAACTAGCCAGTGTGGCTCGTAAATCATTGAATGAACGATCAGAAATGTTAGTTATTTGTATAAACCGAAATTAGTGTTGATTGTCTATATGGCGCTTTAGGTATACTCGCCAGCTCGCAGGGAACCATGAATAATCTCACCTTTGGCAATCAGGAATATCAGTATTGTTAAACGATTTTTGGAGGCACAGGAGCAGGCGAGAATTTTGATGGTTGTGATGCCGTGCATACACATATGATCAATTCGATAATCACTGATCCTGAAGTGTTAGAGTGACGTTTTCCGGTAGTCCTGGAAGAATTTTCAATTCGCGCAAATAGTAGTGGGCCAGGTAGATATAAAGGAGGGAATGGCGTTATCCGAAAAATTAGCTTTTTAAAGCCGATAACTGTTAGCCTGTTATCCAGTCACCGTATAAAACCAGGCTTTGGATTTGCGGGAGTACAGGGGAAAACACTGTACTTCGATTCGAGAGGGAGATAGTGGAATTAGCAGGTTGTGCGGAAGTTAACATGCAGCCAGGCGATAGTTTGATTGTTAAAACACCCGGTGGTGGAGGGTATGGAAAACAAACATAATAATGTAGAATTATCTATATTTTAATTATCCTAGAAAATCAGTTGAGCGCGAATTTATAATGCAAGATATTGAATTAATTAAATATCCACGTTCTAAGAACGTGGTTTTATGGCACCCTAGAAGGGTGTTTTTAGCATCGTTGGTGTTCAAAAAATCGGGTGGAGTGAATAGCTTCAGTGCGGAAAAATCTAAGGCTTTTGTAACTACTCAGCGTATCTGAGTAGTTACAAATTATTATAGAAAGGAATAGAGGGAATTATTAAGTACTGAAAAAACGGGATACATTATTTGTACAAAAAAATCAGATGTTATTATTAGTGGTTAAAATTTTAGTTTTTATGTCCTAAAGAGTGTCGTCACATTAACATTATTATTTTAACAAATCTTTTATTAAAATAACTTCCATATCATCAGTTGAGCGAATACCTTTATCATTGGTAATAAAAAACTGACAACCGGATTTTATGGCTGTTGCATAATGTAGAGCATCTGCAAACTTCATTTTATATTTGGCACGAATTTGAGAAGATAGATCAAATGTATCTGCATTATGTGATGCTATTGAAAGAAAATTATCTGCAAAAAAGAATGCTTTAAAAGTAGATATGAGTGAAAGGTTATTGAGCTGATAAGGTTTAACAAGAGCTTCTGCAACGGTTAAGTCACCGGTAAAAGCAAAAAATTTTCCTTGTTCAACGGCTTCTAAAATGTCGGCAGAAATAGGAAAAAATTCTGTATTTTGATCAAGAAAGTAGATAAACAAGTTTGTATCAATATACACAGATTGCCCTGCAATTTTATCAATGTGTTGCTTTATTTTTCCCATGACTCTCTTTCATTAGTAATAAAATGATCAATATCTTCAGCTGTTTTCCCCCACATTCCTTTTGCTATACCAGCATAAGAAAGAATAGATTTTTTATTTTCTAAGCGTTTAACTGGCGTTAAGGTTACGATTCCATTAATAAGATTAACATTCACTTTATCTTCAGTGTGTATTTTCCAGGCATGTAAGATTTCAGAGGGTATTGTAATTTGTCCTTTGGGGCGAATTTTTACCATAGGCATATGAGTTGTCTCCATAAGTAGGAAGTAAGAAAAATAAAACTATTTCCTACTAAGTATATTATTTTTTACTAATAAGTCAAAAATAATGAAAGAAAAATCCCAAAATTTGGGAATAAATAATATTTATTCTACTGAAAAATTAGAACTTTTTAGAAAACTGGAAGATGATGTTGAAAATGGAATTTATACTCCTATTTCAAAAGAAAGGTTAGATGAACGTAAGCGCTCAACGAAGCACGTACTTGCCCTATTCAGGCGTATCTGATTTTTTAATATTCCAGGGCAACAAAGCCTCCACTTTATCAACCGTATCAGCATAAGGTAAAGCAGTGAGAACCTGCTTAAGATATGCATAAGGCTCCAGCCCATTTGCTTTAGCTGTTTCTATCAGGCTGTAATGTATTGCACTGGCACGAGCACCCGCAGGGGTATCAGAAAATAACCAGGCTTTGCGCCCTATCACAAACGGGCGAATCGCATTTTCTGCCAGGATGTTGCTAATATTGAGTTCACCATGGGTGCAATACACATTGAGTTTTTCCCACTGGTTACTCAGGTAAGTCATTGCCTTTCCTGTCAGGCTATCTTTAGGTACTTTATGCTGGTTTTCTTCCAGATAGGCTTTGAGCTGGCTCAATACAGGAATGCTCTTCTCCTGGCGCTGCTGATATTTTTCATCCACTGACAGGTCTTTAATTTCTCGCTCAATGACATACAGTTTATTGATCAGGCTCAGCGCTTTACCTGCTTTTGAGGGTTTGTTATTTTGTCCCTTTTTGCGTTTAGGCTGTGCATTCTGGGCATCTTTAAAATAACGACGCGCATGATCCCAGCACCCCAGCTGGGTGATGCTGTTTTTTTGGCACACGGCATTGTACCCCGCATAGCCATCGGTTTGCAGATAGCCACTAAAGCCGTCAAGCAGGCGCATGGGGACGTCTCCACTACGAGAGGGATCGTATTCAAACAGGATGCTTTTTTCACCCGGTGGCCCGCCAAGCGTCACCCACATATATTTATCTGAGGTCGCTGGCCGCCCCGGTTCTTTTAATACCTGAACCCGCGTTTCATCAGCGAGTATGACTGCCCCTGTGTGTTGATGCTCTCGCATCAGGTTAATCAGGGGCTGAAGTTGTTTAGCCAGTGCGATCATCCAGTTTGCTAATGTCGCTCTGGAGATGTCACCCCCATAACGAGACAAGATGCCTTCTTGCCGATATAAAGGTAAGCCGTCAGCATACTTGGCGATAATAACAAAGCACATTAAACTGATGCTTCCCATTGCTCTGGCAATAGGGTGTCTGGGCATTTGTGCGGCTTTAACCTGGCGTTGTTTTTCGCCTTCAATCTGTTTGATAAAGACCGCTTTTTCCTGCATGTATTCAAGAACACGTACTTTAGCAGGAATAATATCCAGCTCTTCTTTCACTTTAGTAAAGAAAGTATCAATAGCACCTTCTTTTTCTTCATCGGTTAAATAAATAAAAATTTGCTCGCGAGGTAACTTATCTGAGAAGGGTTTGCGTCCCGGCTTTTTCTTGGTGCCAGTAGAACTTGTTTGTTTTTCGTCCTCAGGTGCTTCATCAGCCTCCAGGTCTAGCTCCTCATCGCTATCCGCTTCATTCTCTGCTTCATCAAACAAAGAGGATTGATGAGATTGTTCACTGGATGATCCAAAGCGTTTTATTTTAGATAAGCGTAGTACCTCTTCCAGAATAAGGATGCGTTTTTTCTGTTCGGAAATCACCCCAGACTTAACTTCAATCACACGCGTCAGTTCATCAATAGCCTGTTTTTTTTCAAGCAACAAAGCAACACTCTCCGACAGCAAAGAACCGGCTTTATCTTGTTGTTTTATATTTGAAATATCGGCTAAAATCATGGCTTTATTATAGCATTTATAGTGGCAATAATGAACACAAAAACAGCTAAAAAACAGACTCATATTGAAGTTTTTTATGACCTTTCATCGCGCTAATATCAAAGCCATCCAGCAGCCAGTTTAACGGCTGGCCTGTTAAGGTTAATGTCTCTTCCTCACCCTTAGGCCACTTAAATGTTTCTTCTACCAATGACTTGTAATAAAGGACAAAACCATTATCTTCCCAAAACAGGCATTTAATCTTATTCCGCCGTTTATTCGTAAAGGCATAGAGAGCCCCCTCAAAAGGATTATGCCCTAACTCACATTCAACAATCGCCGATAAGCCCCGATGTGACTTACGAAAATCAATGGGCTGCCGATACAGATACACTTCTGTCAAAGACAGAGAGGGACGCATAACAACCGTCATCGCAACAGCTCAAGCAGTGGTTGAATACACGGCATAGTATCCTGCGTAATACCTTCCAACCGAATACCATCATTAAATTGCAAAGATAATCCTGGGACTGGCGCAGATGAACGATCCCCGTCAACCCGAATACGTGTAAACCCTGTAGGGGAAGTAGTCGGCTTTACAGTCGATTTACGTTTCCAGTAGCCTAACTTTTGCGGACATAAATCATGCTGTCGACAATAAGCTACCTGTGATTGGCCTGATGCCTGCCAGTGCTCTATGTGAATAGGCCAGAAAGTCTTTGCCTGTATTTTTTCTAACGCTGCCATTTAAAATTCCCCGTGGTATTTAACAATGGGGATAGTTTGGCATTAATCTGAGTTGCCGTGAAGTACGCTGACTATTGAGCGCTTACAGATGAACAAAAACAGCTTTTTAAAAAGATAGCAGTTAATACGATTGAGAAGAAAACTCATTTAATTTACTAGCAATTGATTTCCCATTTACTAGGTTTGTTTTGTGATTCATGGAAAACACGAAGAACTTGTATTTCATCATTGATTACCTGGTAGACCAAAGTATAAAAAGTGGTAGGTATATGCCACTCTAAAATATTACTGTCTTTTTCAGATAAATGACCTAGATAGGGTTGTTCTAAAAATATCTTTGCAGATTTAACAATTTTTTGAAGTATTTTTGCTGATACTTCTTTACTGGCTATATCTGAATAATAAGCCTCAATACTTCTTAAATCATATTGAGCTTTTTCAAGCCAAACTAATTTCATAGTCAAGAGTTAGGAAATATATCAGCCTTGGGAGGTTCTAATTCATTTTTAGTTCCAATAGAATCAACCCATGCCTCCATTGATTCATGTGAAATAAAAACACCTTTATCAGCTTCTTTTACAGCATCAGCAATGGCTTTAATTTTCCATTCATTTCTCTCTACATATTCAGTAATAGCTTTAGCTGCTATTTGAGATTGAGAACGATGAGTAATACTACTAATTTCTTTTAAACTATTTTTTAGTTCTTCAGGCAAACGCATAGAAAATTGAGTCATAGCCATAGTATTCATACCTTGTTAATTAAAATGTAATGTATTCACTTACATTGTAAGTACTTTTCAGTTTAAGTCAAAAAAAAACAGGTGAAAGCCTGTTTTGTGTGTTCACATTTACTGTTGATAATTCATATTATCAACAGTAAATTGTTTGCAAAATCATGAATCATCATCTTTCTTAATATTTTTGCTCTAAGAAGAAAAAGGAGTTACACCATAATAAAGCAGTGTTGGAGTCTGAAATCGCTATTATATGATTTTTTGAATACCAACTGCTTTACGTAGTTCCAGTAAAAAAGGCGCGCTAATCGCACGGGCTTTTACAGCGCCTTCCTGTAGTTGCTGCTCTATATGGGCGGGTTCTTGTATTAATGCGTCATAGCGTTCTCTTGCTGGAATAATTTCTGCATTAATCTTTTCAAACAAAACCTTCTTCATTTCTCCCCAGGCAATACCCTCTGCATATTGTAGACGAATATCTGCAACTTCCTGCTCACTGGCAAAGGCCTGATAGGTACTGAATAATGTGCAACCTGTAGGGTCCTTTGGCTCACCTGGCTCTAAGGAGTTGGTTTTAATTTTATTTATCAGTTTCTTCAGTTTCTTTTCCGGGACAAATAGCGGAATTGTATTATTATAACTTTTACTCATTTTTCGCCCATCCAGGCCGGATAGAATAGAGGCATTATCATCGATAATTGCTTCAGGCATAGCAAAATGTTCGCCATAGATATGGTTAAAGCGTGAGGCTATATCTCGTGCCATTTCTATATGCTGTATCTGGTCTTTTCCTACTGGAACTTTATGTGCATTAAAAATTAGAATATCTGCAGCCATCAGAATAGGGTAGCTGAATAAGCCCATGTTAATACCCTTATCCGGATCCGTATTTGCAGTTGATTCATTTTCAGCTACCACGCCTTTATAGGCATGAGCACGGTTCATTAAGCCTTTTGCTGTAACACAAGTCAGCATCCAGGTGAGTTCCATAATTTCGGGAACATCTGATTGACGATAAAATGTCGCATTTTTTGTATCCAGGCCCAAAGCTAGCCAGGTTGCCGCAATTTCCAGGCTGGACTGGCGTACTTTTGCAGGTTCACTACATTTGATCAAGGCGTGGTAATCAGCTAAAAAATAAAAGGGCCTGGCATTTGCATCTTTACTAGCCTCAATTGCTGGACGAATAGCACCGACATAATTACCTAAGTGGGGTGTTCCTGTTGTGGTGATGCCGGTCAATATGGTCGATTTAGTCATTTTTGGTATTAAGTAATGATGTGAAATAGCTATTTTTAGAGTGATCTGAGCCTGTTAAAAAAAGGCTATAGTCGATTTTGTTTGATGCTGACTATTTTACGATATTCTTACCGCAAAGAAACCCGGTAATGTATATAATGACAGTTTAATTTTCAGTAAGGAGCGAGGATTTAATAATATCCGCAAATATGACGCAGGGTTTTGGCATCATAGGCGTGCTAGGAAAACAGGCGCAGTGAGGCTACGCAACTGCTTTTCTAGTGCGACTGTGGAGTCAAAAGAAACGTCATTCCTGCGTAGGCAGGAACAAGTCAAACTCGGGTATTATTGAATTCTCGCTCCTTTAGTAGGGCACTTGGAAATAAATAAGCGTCCAATATTTGGGCAGGATTTTTGTTTGTCATTAGTGCTGTAGCAGAAGGCGCATAGCTAGCTACGTAACTATTGCTACAGTGCTAATGACGGACAAAAAGACCAGCAAAGTTGGATGATGTGTGTTTCCAGGTGCCTAGTTATACGTAGGGTCTTGGCAATGCGTTTACAATGTTGGAGTAACCATGCTAAATCAAGAAGAATCCAGGCAATTTAATCGTATGGATGTATTCTGTGCTATCGATTATAAATTTCCTGATGCAGAAGAGTCTTATGTAGGGGAATGTTTAAATATTAGCGGATCCGGAATATTGTTTAGAGGAAAGCATAGGCTGGAAAGGGGCATGGCTTTAGAGCTGGCTATTGCAACTAGAAATGATTTAACAACTCCCTTAAGAGCCTATGTAGAAGTGATCAGTAGTAAGGAAGTCGAGTCAGAGCAATATGAAGTTGCGACTGAAATAAAAGGTATTAGGGAATATTAATCAGACTATGGCCAAGGTTTCTCCGCTCAATAAGTCTTTTTGTTTGCAGAATATTTGCGAATCAAATTTTAATAAACTGTTTTCTCTGATACCTAATCTTAGGGGCATAGATGAATCTGCGCAGGGCTATGCTGATGACAAGCCTAGGTTACATTTGCAAATTCTTGAACAGTCACCGTATACCAAAACCATTCAATTGAGTTATTACTTTGAGAACAGTGCGGCTGAAGTTGTACTGGAACCTGCCGTTAAAATTCGTATCTATTTCGATGTTTGTACGGCAGAGGTCTTACGTGATTATAAACGTGTTGAGGTCACTAAAGCTATTGCTGATATAGGCCTTAGTTCAGATATTATGGATTATAAATGGCGCCTGAATTACTTTTTAGTAAAATGGTTAGATCATTGTCTTAAAGCCGATTACAGTTTTGTCAGCGATACTATAACAGCATAGCTTTAACCTAGAAAAATCAGTTGCTCACGTTTTCTAGCACAAGCTCTAGATTCTACTGCACTTGCAAAAATGTCCGCTTAACCTATGGGTGAAGCTAAAATCTTTCCTGATTACGTATGACTCTCAGCCATAGTAAAATAAACGTGAATAATCAGCATGTTAACAAACTCGTCATTCTCGAAGTCTTTTATCGGGAATCTATGCTTAACCAACTAGATTCCCGCTAGAAGCATGCAGGAATGACGAATTATAGCTGAGAGTTATGGGTAATCAGGAAATTTTTTGAAAGTGATATATTAATTCCATTTCTTGCACTATAAATTCGCATTCAACTGATTTTTCTAGGTTTATTCAATGTCAAAGCCAGTATGCTCTACTGAACCCGTGTAAGGTTCAACTATTACTTCAGCCACTTTTGCTGTTATGGGACCTTTATGACACCACTGGATAAATTCCTGCATGGCCAACTGTTCCCCAGCGGCAATAATTTCAACATTTCCCGCTGGCGTATTTTTAACGAAGCCGTTTATAGCTAAGCGCTGGGCTTTTTTCCGTGTAGAGGCCCTGAAGAATACGCCTTGCACGCGACCTTTAACCGTTAGTTTGTAGCATTCTAGAGGCATTTAATTTCCCAGCAATAATGAATTCTAGGTGTACGGGAAAAATCTTCGGGTATGCTTTGGGCGCTGATATCATTTATTTCGAGCTGTTCTAGCGCTACCGTATCAAGCTTGAAGCGACGAAAATTAGTAGAAAAATAAAGTATACCGTCAGTGCTCAATAATTTTGTTGCATTGGTTATTAGCTCAACATGATTATCCTGAATGCTGAAATTATTTTCCATGCGCTTGGAATTGGAAAACGTAGGCGGATCCAGAAAGATTAAATCATAGCGCTGTTCAGGCCTGGTTTTGCTTGCCTCGTCTTTAAGCCATTCAGTACAGTCGGCACGAATAAAACGATTATTAGCAGCGTTATTATTTAATGCCATATTGCGCTGTGCCCAGTCTAGATAAGTCTTAGACATATCCACGGTCGTTGTTGATATGGCACCGCCGATGGCAGCATGCACTGATGCCGTACCCGTGTAAGCGAAAAGGTTTAGGAAATGTTTATTTTTTGCCTGCTGCTGAATTTTTAGTCTCATAGGGCGGTGATCCAGAAAAAGCCCAGTATCTAGATAGTCTTCGAAGTTAACATATAATAATGCGCCATGCTCTTGGATTTTTTCAAAAGTACCCTGACTAGCCAGCTTTTCATATTGATCTAACCCTTTTTGCTTGCTCCGGGTTTTTAAATAAATTTGTTCTTTAGGTAGCGCATAGATTCTGGCGATTTCATTCACGGCACTACTTAAACGTAGCATGGCTTTTTCTTGTGAAATTGTTTTGGGGGCTTGATATTCCTGTACGTTAAGCCAAGTCTTATCGCCTTGATAAACATCAATAGCGATTGCGTATTCAGGTAAATCAGCATCATAAACCCGATAGCAGTGTATATCCTGTCGCTTAACCCATTTGGCGATTTTCTTAATATTTTTTTGCAGGCGATTGGCAAACATTTCTGCGTTTGGATCTGCGCTAATAGGTTCTGCCTTAATATGTTCTATGCGTTCTTGCTCGGTTTTTGCTTTAGGAGTAAAGAAATTCTTTTCTTCTATAGCAAAGCGCAATAATTTACATTCTAAAGGCCCATTAAACAGCGTAATAGGCTTTTGTGAGCGTATACCTAAACGGAATCCCAGCTCAGGATCACTAATGATCATCGCTGCCTGCCAATGAGTAAACTGTGTTTTTAAGACTTCACCAAAGCTGCGATAGAGTTGTGCAGTTTCTGCGCTAGTACCTAAGCGTTCGCCATAGGGAGGGTTACAGACCACTATGCCCTGTTGCCAACTTTCAGCGGGGCTTGCTTCAGTAATATCTCGTCGCTCAACGTGGATCTGGTTTTGCAGACCTGCGTTTTCTATATGTAATAAGGCAGCATTGATTGCACGACGGCTTTGATCGAACCCGACAATTGTAGGCATGTTGGTTAATCCTGCCTCTTTGCGCTGTTGCGCTTCATCTAGCAAAGACTGCCAGAGTGCTGCATCATGCTTCTTCCAATGCATAAAGCCAAAATGCTTATGCTGTAGGCCCGGTGCATAATCTGCCGCTATCATTGCCGCTTCTAGTAGCAAAGTCCCCGAACCACACATTGGATCAATTAGGCTACCACCCTGGCGTGCTATATCCAGCCATTGACTACGATACAAAATCGCTGCCGCAAGGTTTTCTTTAATAGGCGCTGTAATACTAATATCACGATAACCCCGACGATGCAGGCTTTCTCCTGACAGGTCTAAACTGAGCGTAGCCTGTTCATTATGTAAATACACATTAATGCGTATATTGGGCTGTGTGGTATTAATGTCAGGGCGCTTATTAAATTTCTTACGCATCTGGTCAACGACTGCATCTTTGACTTTAATCGCGCCAAAATGTGTGTTATTTATAGCTTTGGAGCCTTTCGCATTAAATGAGACAGCAAAGCTATCATCGGGTCCCATATGCTCAAACCAGTTTATTTTATAAATTCCGTCATATAAATCTTCCTGGCTAGTGACCGTGAAATTGCTTAGGGTTAATAGCACGCGATTGGCAATACGCGACCAAAGACAAACTCGATATGCACTTTCCAGGGACCCTTCAAAATAAGCACCAGCCATAGCGGCCTTAACATTTTTAGCACCCAGCTGCTTTAATTCAGTGACCAGGATATCTTCCATGGCTTTAGGTGTGGTGGCAAAAAAATTAAAGTCAGTCATTGGGTATATTCTGTAGGAAAGTAGGGGGGTTAGATATCTTACTGATAAGGAGTGGAATAGCTTTTTTTGTCACTAGCAACAAAAAAAGCTAAAGCTTATGTACTCCTTGATTATTGAATACTTAGTAACTCAACTTCAAAGACCAATGTTTCATTCGGGCCAATAGCAGCGCCGGCACCTTTTGCACCATAGCCTAAATCGGGATGAATAAAGAAGCGATATTTTGCACCGATAGGCATGAGTTGTACGCCTTCAGTCCAGCCAGCAATCACGCGATTTAATGGGAAGGTTGCAGGAGCATTACGGCTATAAGAACTGTCAAATTCTTTGCCATCCAATGTCGTACCTTGGTAATGTACCGTGACATTAGCAGTCGCTGTTGGTTTTTCACCTTCACCCGCTGTTAATATCATATATTGCAAACCACTTGCAGTGGTGATGACGCCTTCTTTGCCAGCATTTTCAGCTAAGAATGCTTCACCCGTTTGTTTGTTATTGCCTGCAAGTTCAGGGTCGGATTTGGTAAACATATAAAAACCTATAAATAGTATGATGAAGATAACGAAGATAACGAGTTGGGTTCTACCCATGAATAACTCCTTAAAAGTAGTAAGCTACTTATTTTACCAAAAAAACCAGCCAGAACTTTCTAATTCTGCTCTGCACGCTTTTAATTGTTGATTATACCGCTGAGCCTGACGTGCTACTTTTTTAGAAACTTTTAATAACCACGGTTTTTTCAAATAGGATTTTCGCTTATAACCGGTATGTCCTTCATGATATGCCAGATATTGTTTAGGGGTATCCCACTTTGAAATGCCTAGTTTTTTATGGCTAACACTACAATACCAGCCAACAAAATCACTGGCATCTGCAAAGTCATCGCGATCAGCAGACCAGCTTCCAGCATCATCTAAGTACCAGTCCCAGGTTCCATCTTGTGCCTGAGGATAGCCATAGGCCGAGCTATTTCTAAACCAGGGGATAAAGCCGAGTAGCCAAGGCCTTGGAGGTTGTGCATCGGCTACAAAACGGGACTCTTGATGAATAATGGCCATTTGCACATGGATGGGCACACCCCATTTATCAAAGGTATTTTGCGTATCATCAAACCAGCTGTCTTTCTCGCGAAAAATTGCACAGATATTCTCTGTGTTTTTGGGTTGCGAAGCAGTACAAGCACTGAGTAATACCAATAATATCAATGGGGAAAGATAGACTGTGTATTTATTGAATATTCTATTGATAAATAACATGGTCCTATCTCGTCTGAACTGGAGTTTAAAAAGTTAGCATACAGGATTGTATTTAGTTTAAGATGGGCTAATCTTACTGTATAAACCTAGAAAAATCAGTTGAGCGCGAATTTATAGTACAAGATATTGGCTACACAGTGCTTTCAAAAATCTTAGTTTCACCCATAGGTTAAGCGGGCATTTTTTGGAAGTGCGGTGGAATCAAGAGCTTGTGCTAGAAAACGTGAGCAACTGATTTTTCTAGGATAAAGCCTGTGTAAATAGGTATTATACTTCGTACGGCCACGGGTGCGGTTTTTTAACGGCCGATTTTTGCCGATAGTTGCGTTACTGAAACAGTTGCGTAGCCAGCTATGCGCTTATTTCAGCGCAGAGCTCTCAACAAAAATCGACTCGTTATAAAATCCGCAACCGTCACCGCGCGAAGTATAAATCATAAGTTAATAACCCGTCGTTAATAACATTTATCCATATGACAAATTCCAGAGGGTATTATCGAAAAAATCTTTCTCTGAAAGGTTTGCTGTTTATTGGTGGCGTAGAACA
Organism: Methyloprofundus sp.; assembly: GCF_965251085.1. Classification (NCBI taxonomy): domain Bacteria; kingdom Pseudomonadati; phylum Pseudomonadota; class Gammaproteobacteria; order Methylococcales; family Methylococcaceae; genus Methyloprofundus; species Methyloprofundus sp. Next base: position 1,619,789 of record NZ_OZ252594.1, read on the forward strand.
TGAAATGCAGGTGCAGAATTTATCTGTCTCTGGACTGCAGGCTGCAGTTGAGACGACAGAAAACATAGTCGATGAACGAGATGTTTTTATGTTGATTAAGCAATCTAGCCTGGTAGATATTTATATAGAAAAGTTACATTTAGCAGGGGAAGCTGAAATTGTCAGGGTTGATATTGACGGTAATCGTATCCTGTTAGGCCTAGAATTTAAGCAGATATCTTATGACTCACAAAACATTTTATATAAGAGAAAAGCTTATAGAAAAAGCATGACTGCGCCTGGACAAATTCTTATTGAGGAAAAATTTCACGACTTTATGACGCGCAATGTTTCAGTAGAAGGTATTTTGATTCGTATAGCTGAATTTGTCGATTTACAGGTAAATATGGTCATTGAGTTTAAATTTGACAAATTACGCTTATATGGAGAAAGTCGTGTAGTCTGGTTTGAGCATGATGATCTAGACGGCACCTTAATTGGTCTGGAATATTTACATATGGAAAAGTCAGAAATAAATACAATTCCGCAGTTTTATCATCCTGAAAAAATCAGTTGAGCGCGAATTTATAGTGCAAGATATTGAATTAATATAACACTTTCAAAAAAATTTTAGATTCACCCGTAGGTTAATCGGGAGTTTTTTGGAAGTGCTGTGAAATCAATAGCTTGTGCTAGAAACCGTGAGCAACTGATTTTTCTAGGATCATACATAACCCCGCCTTTAATACCTGCTTTTATCTCTACTGTGCCAATAATCAGTTGCCATTTGTTGCGCATTTTCTTGCAAGTCAGCTTTCGCCATTAGCTTTAAAGCAATAGCGGTGGTGCCAATAATACTGGCTTCTGCAAATTCATCATTGACTTCACCACGCCATTGCTGAATAAGTTGTTTCGAATCTAGTGTTTTGGGTTTAACATGCCGTCTGGAAAATAAAGGGGGCCATATCTCTTCGGACAATACTCCTTGGTGAACACTTTGGGCTAAGCATTGCATATCGGGGTTACGTTCAGTTTCGCCGCCTTCACCTTTGATAACCGTCATATGCTGTTGTTGCAATAGTAAGGCGGCCTCTTGGTGTACAGGACGATAGCCAGGGTGAAAGATGCCCTGAATACTATAGGGAGCATTGAACGGATTAATTAATCGTACCAGAGTATGCACAGGAGAGCGCAAGCCCATTAAGTTGCGTAAATGGATCATTCTATCCAGCGCGGGGCAAAATTCTTGCAGGGAAAGATAAGCAAAATTTTGGGTTTTTAATTGCTGCTCAGCGTCTGCAAATGACTCTGCTTTAGCTAAGGACAATACAGGCAATATATCCTGCACAAATACACGCTTATGCGAATGTGAACTGGAACCATGCATTAACACTTTAATACCCTGTTCTGCCAGTAATAAACTGGACAATATAAACCAGGGCAAATGGCTACGTTTACCGGCATAGGCAGACCAGTCCAGGTCGGCTGTTGCAGTGTCGATTTTGGGCAAGGTCTCACGCACGGCTGTGACGAAACCCGCTAGCTCCTCAGGTGTTTCTTCTTTGACTCGCATAAGCATTAAAAAGGCACCTAATTGAATCTCTTCAACATCACCTGCCAAAATCATGCGCATCGCATGGTAAGCTTCATCCTGAGTCAGTGGCCGTGAGCCTTTCTTTCCTTTGCCCAGTATACGAATATATTCTGCAAATGGGTGTTCAATATTATTGCTGGTCATTATGGCTACTCTTTTACAGGCCGTTTATCGAGTTTTCTTTGTAAAGTACGGCGGTGCATATTCAGTGCTCGTGCAGCAGCTGAAATATTACCCTCGTGTTCCATTAGGACTTTTTGCAGATGCTCCCACTCAAGACGCTTGACGGAAAGAGGGTTTTCACTAATCGCTACCGAGCTATCCCCAGTGTTGTTTTTCAGGGCGTTCATAATTTCGCTGGCGTTAGCCGGCTTGGTTAAATAATGTTTTGCGCCTAGTTTAATAGCTTCAACCGCTGTCGCTATACTGGCAAAACCCGTTAACATGATGATTTGAGTATTATCATCCAGCGAAATCAGTTTTTGTACCAACTCAAGTCCCGATTCATGCCCTATACGTAGGTCAATAACGGCATATTCAGGTTCTATTTGCTCTGCTAATGTAAGACCATTTTTAACATCATGTGCTACTGAGACGGAGAATCCTCTTTTTTCAAGTGCAGATTTAAGCACCGAACAATAAGTCAGGTCATCATCTACTAATAATAATTGTTCTTGATTTTGTTCTGACATAAGCAATATAAAATTATTTAGGTTCCACTAGCGGTAAAATAATATCAATACAAGCGCCACCCGTAGAGGGATTGCTGATATCAATCTTGCCGCCCAATCGATCGATAGTAGAATAAGTAAGGAACAACCCGACACCTAAACCTTCTTTACTTCCAGCAATGGGAGCTTTACCTATTTTATCAATGAGTTTCTCTGGTATGCCTGGGCCATAATCACGTATTCTTAAGCCAATAAAGTTCTTCACTGTGCAAGGGTTGATAGCGATATCAATGCCTTTTTCTGTATCAGTGACTTCTGCAGCATTATTTAATATGTTTATTAAAGAATGGCTTAGGGTAAGATCTGCTAAAATAAACTGATTCATTGGTGCTAATGGATTGATATGCAAATTTAACTTCACCCCAGGCTGCTGGCTACGCCAATGTACCAACACTTCATCCAGATAATCGCAGAGCATTGTAATATGCCCCGATTCAGCTCGTGATTCACCAGCCGAGGCAGACATAACGGAGAGCGCTTGTTTGCATCGATCAATCTGTTCTTGAATGATAATCATTTTATCATGCAACTCTGCATGTACCTCTTGGCTATATTCATCTTTTAATTCATGAGCAATGATGGCCATCGTGCCTAAAGGTGTGCCCATATCATGCGCGGCACTCGCTGCCAAAGTGCCTAAGGAAATAATACGTTCATCTTGCAATGCTCTTTCACGCGCTTCTGCAAGAGTTCGCTCTCCCGCCTTAATGGTATTGGACAGCTCCAGGGCAAAAAAAGCCACTAGCCCGGCACTACAGACAAAACCAAACCACATACCAAAGATATGAAAATTAAAGAATTCCTCATCCTGCATGGTATGCATTTGTTCAGACATACTCGCCATGTCCATATGCATTAAATGCGGTTCAACAGTCGTCAATGTTGCATGGTAGGGTATCAGAAAAGTATATAGAGTCGTCGTTAATATCACCATATACCAGGTATAGGTATGTGGGAGAATAATGGCGGTAAGAATGACCGGGAGCAAAAAAATCCAGGTAAAGGGGTTGGTTGCCCCCCCTGTTAAATATAACAGGGCTGCAATCGCAAACACATCGATGGCTAATTGCGAAAATATTTCCATTTCCGAAACAGGTGTGTCGGTTTTCAGGCGCATCCAGGTATAGAGATTGACTGAACCAATAGCTATAATTGTGAGCCATAGCGCATCTTGATGTAACTGAATTTTTAAGATATCAATAGAAATTAATAATAATAGTGACTCGCCACCGATCATTAAATTCCTAAGAATAAACAGCCATTCCAGGTTTTCTTTTGCCGAAATTTCTGCTTTGGGAATGAAATTAATTAACATTTATGACCACAATATGGCGACACAAATCATTGCTGCACTGGCTAAGAGAGCATATAGAGTGCTGCGCTGATTATCTTGTATTTGTGCGCGCATTTTTTCTAATTGTTGCGATTGCCGGTCAGCACGTTCGCCCGTATGCGCTGCATCATCTAACACCTGAAAAAGCAAAGAGGGGATTTCAGGAAATTTCTCTGCTAATTCAGGAAACTTCTGCAGCGCTTGTTTGATTTTCGTTTTAGGACTTAAGCGTTCTTTAAACCAGTCTTCGAGAAATGGCTTGGCGGTTTGCCATAAGTCCAGATCCGGGTACAACTGACGCCCCAGACCTTCGATATTTAATAAGGTTTTTTGCAGTAAGACTAACTGTGGCTGGACTTGCATATCAAAGCGGCGTGCGGTTTGAAACAAACGCAGTAATAACAGACCAAAGGAAATATCTTTCAGCGGTTTATCAAAGATAGGTTCACAGACGCTGCGTATCGCTGATTCAAATTCTTCAACTCGAGTATCCGCTGGAACCCAGCCCGAAGCGAGATGCATCTCTGCAACACGGCGATAATCTTGGTTAAAAAAAGCCAGGAAATTTTCTGCTAAATAGCGCTGATCAGAAGGAGACAGGGTACCGACTATACCAAAATCGACGGCAATATATTTGCCGGGCAATTCCACAAATATATTACCCGGGTGCATATCAGCATGGAAAAAATTATCTCGAAAAACTTGAGTAAAAAATATTTCTACACCCCGTTCTGCCAGGAGTTTGAAATCGGCATTGTTTTCACGTAATTCATCGATATTACCCACCGGGATACCATAAATTCGCTCCATAACCAGTACTTTTTTACGTGTAAATTCCCAATGAATTTCTGGTATATAAATCGCTTCGGAATTTTCAAAGTTGCGTCGTAATTTAGATGCATTCCCTGCTTCTCTGATTAAGTCCAGCTCGTCGAGTAAGGTTTTTTCAAATTCAGCAACGATCTCTTTGGCATGCAGACGTTTGGCATCATCCCAGAATTTTTCTGCAAAATAAGCAAGTTCGTAAAGTAAGCCTATATCTGAGTGGATCCATTTTTCTACATCAGGGCGTAATACTTTGACAACGACTTGCTCGCCAGTGTGTAAAACAGCCGCATGGACTTGTGCTACAGACGCAGAGGCTAATGGGCTGGCAGAGAATTCCGCAAAGGCAGTGTCGATAGACATACCTAATTCTTTTTCTATCACCTCGCGTGCTTGCTGATTAGAAAAAGGCGGGACTTTATCTTGTAGCTTGACTAGTTCATCAGCAATATCATCCGGTAATATATCTTTACGCGTGGAAAGAGCCTGGCCAAATTTAACGTAAATGGGGCCTAAATCTTCTAGCGTTCTACGAATTCGTACGCCACGGGCACCAAAATCAGTTTTGCGCCAGAAATTGGGTGAGAAAACAGCTAAAAATCGTAGCGGCCTGAATAAATGCGTTTTCAGAATCAGGTCGTCCAGTCCGTGAGTAATTAATACCCAGTTAATGTGTATTATTCTTAATATCAGTTTTGGGTGTTTCACGATAGGGTCCTAAGCCTGCTGTTCATTTAATTTAGAATCTAAACGGTTTAATCGTGCGTTCAGTCGATCAAAATCTTCATTTAGCTGATCGACTTGCTGGTTGAGTATGTTGACCTCAGGAGCGGGTGGTAAGTCCTGCGTTTCGTCCTGCAGGAATTCACTGATATTGAGTTGCACCGTGTGCAAACTATCCTGGTGCCATAGCTTGGCATTACGAAAAAAATGCCCTATTTTATGTGCCAGTACATCACCAGTGTAGTGAGAAAGCTGTTCTTCCAGGTCTATGTCTAGCTGCTGAAATAAGCATTGAAACTGCTGGCCTATACTTAGATCACCTGTAATCGAAACTTCACCAGAAAAAAAAGAACGTGCCGGAGTAGAGCTTAGCCCCATTAATCCAAACGCGGGTAGTGTTCCTGTTAAAGTCGTGTCTGCCTCCCCCACATAATGATCGATGATCTGGATATTGTCGCTATTCGGGCAAAGAAACATTGTTTCATTAAAAGGCTGAATATTAACAGCAATAACTTTACCTATAAGTGGCTGTAAAAAAACTGCCACATCTTCATCAAGACTCAGGTATTTATTCAGTGCGTTTTCGAAAGCGTTTATAAGCAGAGGTTTGAGCGTCATTATTTGACCATGAGGGAAAAGAGTAGGGTAGGGTGGCGCTTTAGAGACACCCTATGGCGTTACTAACCGGTAAGTAAGAGAGCTGAAACAGTTAAAACTTATAGCCTCTATGTACTGCAACGATACCCTGTGACATATTGAAATACTCGCAACGCTCCATACCTGCTTCCTGCATCATAGATTTTAGTTTATCCTGCTTTGGGTGCATGCGTATTGATTCTGCTAAATAACGATAGCTGTCTTCATCTTTTGCTATGAACTTACCAATTTTAGGGAGTAGCTTGAATGAATAAAAATCATAGACCTTTTCAGTGATTTTGTCGATCGGGTGAGAAAATTCTAAAACAATAACCCGCCCACCAGGCTTCAATACACGATACATAGACCGTAAAGCGGCATCTTTATCGGTTACATTACGCAAGCCAAAGGCGATACAAACACAATCAAAACTATTATCTTCAAACGGTAGGCACTCTGCATTAACCTGGGCATAAGTGATATTTTCAATCAGCCCGCGGTCAATTAAACGATCCCGACCCGTGCGTAACATTTCAGAGTTAATATCGGCTAAAACAATCTTGCCATTTTTACCGACGCGCTTAGCAAAAAGGGTTGTTAAGTCACCCGTGCCACCCGCTAAGTCCAATACATGATCGCCTTCACGTACATTGCTTAACTGCACGGCAACACGTTTCCAGATACGGTGTATGCCCAGAGACATCAAGTCATTCATAATGTCGTACTGACTGGCAACAGAGTCAAAAACTCCGCGCACCAGATTAACCTTATCTTCTTCAGCGACTTGTTTAAAACCAAAGTGGGTGGTGTTTTCAGTTGTCATAAGTTTATCTTGAATATTTGAGGCTGGTTTTGTAACCCGCCTTGATCTTTGTAATATATTGTAATTAATCTACTAAACGTAGGTTGGATGAGATTATCTAGCATAGCGCAGATAACGAAATCCAACATCTTGGAGCATCCCGACATGTCGGAGCACCCTGACATGTCGGATTTCGTTTTTTAATGCTGCGCAATAAAAAATCTCATCCAACCTACAAATTGATTATTTATTATGTGTTTAATTTTTTGCAATTTCAACGCGACTATGCCCGGCAGCTTTTAATTCTTCCAGGTAGTCAGTCCAGATTACATCATATTCATTACCCAGTTTATACAGTAATTCCCAGGTATAAATGCCAGTACTATGCCCATCACTAAAGTCAGGTGAAATACCATAATTACCAATCGGCCTTATGTCTTCAATCGAGACTGCTTCCTTTCCAGTCTGTAAAATTTCCTGCCCTGGCGCATGTCCGAGCGCCTCAGCCGATGGTGTGAATACACGCAGGTACTCGCAGGGTAGGTGAAAGGTCTTGCCATCTGCAAAGCTAACTTCAAGAATACGTGAAACTTTGTGTAATTTTATTTCCGTAGGGTGAGTATCAATCTCTTCTGCTTTAATACGCATAATTATAGTATATAACGGCTTAAGTCTTCATCCTGAACAAATTCAGAAAGATACTGATTAACATAATCTGCATCAATCACAATATTTTTATCAACTAAATCAGGTGCATCAAAGGAAACTGATTCTAACAGGCGCTCTAATATAGTATGTAAACGTCGGGCACCAATATTTTCAGTGTTCTCATTTACTTCCCAGCCCAGTTCGGCAATACGCTGAATGCCAGCCTCAGTAAAGGTAAGATTAAGGCCTTCGGTTGCCAGTAATGCTTGATACTGCTCGGTTAAAGAGGCATCAGGTTCTGTGAGAATACGCACAAAATCTGCAGTGCTCAAGGCATCCAGTTCAACACGAATAGGAAAGCGGCCTTGTAATTCAGGTATCAAATCGGAGGGCTTGGTTAAGTGAAAAGCACCTGAAGCGATAAATAAAATATGATCGGTTTTAATCATGCCATATTTGGTGCTAACAGTGCTACCCTCAACTAATGGCAATAAATCTCGTTGCACGCCTTCACGCGAAACATCACCACCACCCGAGTCTGAGCGTTTACAAACCTTATCGATTTCATCCAGAAAAACGATACCTTGCTGCTCTACCGCTTCGACTGCTGATAACTTGATTTCATCTTCATTAACCAATTTAGCGGCATGTTCTTCGGTTAATGATTTAAGTGCATCCTTGACAGGTAATTTACGATCTTTGGTTTTTTGGCTACCAAGATTCTGAAACATGCCCTGTAACTGGTTAGTCATTTCTTCCATGCCAGGAGGAGCCATGATTTCAACGCCAACACGAGAGGCCTGTATTTCTATTTCAATTTCTTTACTATCAAAATCACCTTCGCGTAATTTTTTGCGCATTTTTTGACGTGTGCTCTGCTCGGTTTCTGAGAGCATGCCTCCATCGGCACGAGGCAGCAAAATATCCAGCACTTCTTCTTCAGCAGCGTCCATGGCTCGATGCTGTACTGTTTCCATTTCTGTTTCGCGGGTCATTTTGTAGGCAGTTTCAGCCAAGTCCCGTATGATGGATTCGACATCGCGGCCGACATAACCTACTTCAGTGAATTTTGTTGCTTCAATTTTAATAAAAGGCGCATTCGCAAGTCGTGCCAGTCTGCGTGCAATCTCGGTTTTACCAACCCCTGTTGGGCCGATCATAAGAATGTTCTTCGGCGTGATTTCATCGCGCATGGTGCCAGTAACCTGGGCGCGGCGCCAGCGGTTACGTAAGGCAATAGCAACAGAACGTTTTGCACTAGCCTGGCCAATAATGTGCTTATCCAGTTCGTGTGCGATTTCTTTGGGAGTCATTTGTGTCATCTGCGTTAATCCTTTGGCTCGGCGTCTAGCTCTTCGATACGTAAATTGTGATTGGTATAAATACAGACGTCAGCGGCTATATTAAGAGATTTTTCGACGATTTCGCGAGCACTTAAATCAGAGTTTTCCAGCAATGCTCTAGCTGCTGATTGCGCATAAGGACCACCTGAGCCGATGGCAATAAGATCATATTCAGGCTCAATTACATCACCATTACCTGAAATAATTAACGAGGTTTTGCTATCTGCAATGGAAAGCAATGCTTCTAGTTTGCGTAACGCGCGTTCAGTACGCCAGTCTTTAGCCATTTCCACTGCAGCACGAGTAAGGTTGCCGTGGTGCTTTTCTAGTTTCCCTTCAAAATGCTCAAATAGCGTAAAAGCATCGGCAGTAGCTCCTGCAAATCCTGCTATCACTTTGTCATGGTATAAGCGACGTACCTTGCGCGCATTACCCTTCATGACTGTATTACCTAAGGTAACCTGACCATCACCACCAATAACGACTTTATCGCCGCGACGCACAGAAAGAATTGTTGTACCTCTAAAATCCACTTATAACTTACCTGTATATTTGAAAATAAATCGTTCAATTTTACATGGTTAATGTTTCCCTTGATAGCCTTTAACCTAGAAAAATCGGTTGAATGCGGATTTATAGTGCAAGTTATTGAATTAATATGACACCTAAATCCTGCAAGCCCATATTTTGACTCTCATTAACCTGTCTAGCTAAGTGGTTATTAGGTTTTTACTGCCGCTTTGCCAGCCCTCTTTGTCCAACCGATCAAAATATCCAGATTTAAATCATAAATAGAGGAAATTTTTTGTATCGTATGGATATCCCCCGAGCCCAAGGCAATAAACACCCTGCCAACGTGCCATGACCTTTTAATCAAAGTGACTTAACTTCGGTTAATGTTAAGCGAGTAACCCCACCTTAACCCAATCATCCCATTCCTGTGGATAGAGCGGATCTGCAGGTGTTCTGACTCTCAGCTGATTATTGCCTGTGAGTAATTTTCCAGCCACCCGAATCAGATAAGTACGAAGTGTATCCGGCTCCCATTGGCACAACGTTTTGTTGCCACTCAATTGAGCCATCCAGCGCACGGTATTGTAGGCAAGAACGGCGCAATGAAATAATGCGGCATTAGCCAGAAATTGATTCGTTCTGATTTTACCTAAACCCATTTGTGATTTTGCTTCTTCAATCCATGTTTCGCACGTCGCTCGTTCACCATACTTCTTATGTGTTTGCCAAGGCGATAGAGGTTCAGTTGTTACATAACAAAAATAGTCATATTCTGCCGTATCCCAAAGCTCGGACTGAGGTCCTGTCACTTGTTTAGGTTGCTTTATCCTGACCGCGACAAACTGACGAGAGCGAGACCAGCCACCACAACGATATTGAAACTCGCTCTGCTCCCAACCGGGTCGGCCTTGTATGGCTGTCCAGGCCTGTTTGGCCAGCAATGCGTTCAAATTCTTAAGTTTAACCTTTATTAGATACCCATGCCCTCTGGTATCGAGAAATTCAAGCAAATCACCGACAAAATAACCACTGTCACCGCGAAAAATAATGCGCATCCGATTGGGCAAGTGTGCAAGTAACTGTTTGGTAAATTCTACAACACCATTGCTTGTAAAGGCATTGCCTGTCCGGAACCAGGCTTGTAAAATTTCTTTTGTTTCCGCTAGAAAAGCGAGTTGTGGATGGTATGAACGGGCACCTTTCTTTTTGGGGTTGAAGCCTTTGGCACTTCCTTCTTGTCGACCACAAACGGTGTCCACAGTTGAATCGACATCGACCCACTGGACGGATTGTATGCCAGTTTTCGATTTTCCGGAACGAAGCAATCGCCGCCAGTGTTGACCACGCAAAGTATGCGTGAGCGTTTCAAACTGGCTTATCTGCCTATCACTTACTTCTTTAAAGATCCGTAAAATTGTGGTTTCAACAGGAATCTTTATCCAGCCAGCTACTTTGCGCAGTACGCTATCTGCCCATACGGTCGTCACCTTTGCCATTGATGTTGCTCCCCCCATCATGCCAACCAACGTCAATAGAACCACATCAGATAAGTGATGGTCTGCATTTTCACCCCGCCGATGTGGAACGCTTTGTTTTACGGTTTTTTCAAAACCTATCCTGTCTAAATATTTCACGACGGGAATCAGTCCCGCCTGGCTTGTCAATCCATGTGCTGTAGATGTCATTTTTACCGTTCGGGTACGGTTTCTTACGTGAGATGAGGATTTTGATACTTTAGAGGGCTTCATTAAAACAATGAGATAGTGAAATCAGGAAAATGATATTATATCATTGTTTAATAAGGAGTTTTGTGGATTATTATGTATAATGCTTGCAGGATTTAGGTGACACTTTAAAAAAATTTTAGCTTTACCCATAGCTTAAGTGGGTATTATTTTTAAGTGCTGTGAAATTAACAACTTGTACTAGAAATTGTGGGCAACTGATTTTTTAGGTTTAAGATAGAAATTAACGACCACGCTTCTCAAACGTGGTCGTTAATTCTCCGCATCCGTAACCGTAACGCGCAAAGTATGTTTATGATTCACCTCTACTGCACAAAAAGCGGCTGCGGTTAGGTTTTGTTTTCATCATTTTTAACTGAAAAAACAAACCAGTGATAAGTTACTATCTTCCTTCAAACACAACCACTGACCTTGATGGCACTGAATACTTGTTTTCGCCTAAAGGGATCTGATTTTCGGGTGTGATAATACCCAGAACAGGGTTTAAAGCAGTATCAATAGCCAGATGCCAATTACGATCTTCATCTATGGGTAATTGCATGTCGAGCTCATTCTCTGACATATTTAAGATGACATGCAAATCAGCTTCATTATCTATAAAGCCCGCAAGAGTGAATGCTAGAACCTGTGACTCAGAGTCTAGCCACTGTGGTGCTCCTAGATCCACGCCATGCCACTGAATATCAGGGATATGTCGCCCGGGAGCGCATTCACCGGTAAGGAAGCGGCGGCGCATTAGTGAGGTATGGCGTTTACGTAATGCTATCATTTGCTGCACAAACTGCAGCATATCTACATTTTTTTTGGTTAAACTCCAGTCAAACCAGGTTAATTCATTATCCTGACAGTAGCCATTGTTATTGCCATTTTGGGTGTTAAGCACTTCATCACCCGCGAGTAGCATTGGCACACCCTGGCTTAATAACAAGATAGCGATACTGTTCTTGGCCTGTTTTCTACGTAGCTCTAGTATATTGGCATCATCCGTTGCGCCTTCTGCTCCACAGTTATAACTCATATTGTGGTCGCCACCATCACGGTTATCTTCGCCATTAGCAAGATTATGCTTATGGTGGTAGCTAACCATGTCATATAGGGTAAACCCATCATGGCAAGTAATGAAGTTAATGCTATTAATGGGTAAGCGGTCTTGTTGTTTATACAGATCACTACTGGCACAAAGCCGTGTCGCAACCTCCGCTGTTAGGCCTCTATCGCCACGAATAAAACGCCGCATGCTATCGCGGTATTTACCGTTCCATTCTCCCCAGCGGTAGCCTGGAAAGCTACCCACCTGATACAGGCCGGCTGCATCCCATGCTTCAGCAATCAACTTGGTTTTAGCGAGTTGTTCCGAGAGTTCGATGCCCCATAAAACGGGCGGATCTTGAAGTACTTCACCATTCTGACCACGAGCAAGTGCACTTGCCAGGTCAAAGCGAAAACCATCGACATGCATTTCTCGTACCCAGTATTCCAGGCAACTAATAATAAAGTTAGCGACCACGGGATGGTTTGCATTAACCGTGTTACCACAACCGGTGTAATCACGAAATTTACTTTTATCGTGCTCTTCCAGATGATAAAAAATACTGCTGCCTATGCCTCTGAAATTAATTACCGGCCCATCAGCTCCTGCCTCAGATGTGTGATTAAAAACCACATCCATAATGATTCCAATTTCTGCTTTATGTAGGGCTTTTACCAGATCACGAAACTCTTGAATATGCGTGCCTTTTTCAGGAGTGACACAAAAGCCGGGATGCGGACTAAAAAAACTGTGGGTACTGTAGCCCCAGTAATTCTTTAAGCCAAGGGCTGCCGTTCCTCGCGGAATATCCTGTTCATCAAACGCCATAATGGGCAAGAGTTCAACATGGGTGATACCGAGGGCTTTCAGGTAGGGGATTTTTTCGATCAGAGCAGAAAAAGTTCCGGGTTTTTTTACAGACGATGATTCACTACGCGTAAAACCGCCCACATGTAACTCGTAAATAATGGCATTTTCGCTTTTAAATGAAAAGGGTGTATCGCCTTCCCAGTCATAACTTTCATCGGCAACTAGGCTGCGCATGGCAGTATGACCATTATCGCCGGGTAGACAGGCTTTACCTCTATTCCATAATCTATCACTCACTACCCGAGCTAGTGGGTCAAGTAAATGCTTTTCTTTATCGAAGCGTAAGCCGCTTTCTGACGTGTTATCCGGGCCATCCATGCGCCAGGTATACCATGTGCCGGGAAGTACTTTATGTACTAGAATGTGCCATGAATAAAATGTTTTATTAATGCGGCTTTCTAAATGAAAAGCCTGAATGGGTTCTAGGCTATCGGCGTTTTCATAGAGTAAAAGCTCAACAGACGTTGCATGGCGACTGAATATGGAAAAATTGACACCGTCGCGTTTTAATTTTGCACCCATAGGATAGGGTGAACCAGGAGAAGCTTTAAAGGTCTTTTTCACGGAAACTGTTATTGTTTTTTTTTAAGTTAAATCTGCTAATTAGACTGGTTGAGAGCTGAGTAAATTAGCGCTAATAGAGAGAGTGTAGTTTTCCATAGGCAATAATATTTCATAATAATCAGCTACGCCACTAATGTCCAGTAAATAACTTAAAAAGAATTAGCTTGTTTAAGAACCGTTAACAATGGACATTCTTCAATAAAGCATTATTTAAAATGGTGTACTGGCATTTGCTCTTCCCGCAAACTGATGACTGGCCAATTTTTTTTCTCGGCATGCTGCTTAAGTGTGTCATCCGGGTCGACGGCAACCGGATGATCAACCAGTTTTAAAAGGGGTAAATCATTATGCGAATCACTATAAAACCAGCTGTCTTGGAGGTTATGTCCCGTTTCTTGCAACCATTGCTTCAAGCGAGTCACTTTGCCCTCCTGAAAGCAGGGGGTGCCTACCACTTTCCCCGTATATCGATCACCTACCAACTCGGGTGTGGTGGCTAATAAATGTGGAATACCATAGAGATTAACGATAGGTTCGGTAACAAAACGGTTAGTTGCAGTGATAACCAGCAAGGTATCACCACGTTGTTTATGGTGGTTGATTAATTCTTGTGCGGGTTTCAATAATAAGGGCTGTATTACTTGCGCCAAAAATTGCGTCCGCCAATGATGTAAATCTTCAATAGAATTATCAGCCAACGGCTTTAAAGAAAAATTCAGAAATTCCAGAATATCTAATTGGCCTTGTTTATACTGCTCATAAAAACGTTTATTTTCCTGAGCATAATAGTCTGCATCAACAATTTTCTGGTCAACTAAAAATTTCCCCCATAGATAATCACTATCGTCAGCAAGCAGGGTATTGTCAAGATCAAAGAGTGCTAAGCCCATGGTAAATTCATTTTTGGTCAATTTTTAATTAGTCAATAGCATCACTTAGGTATTTATGGAACAATGGACGCACAAGTAATGCATAGGAACCGAATAAGTAGGGTTCCTATAAGTTCAAGAGTATAGATTTTATCACTAGAGGTCTTACCGCGAACAGAAATAAATAGGTTTTATACAATGATTGATTCAAAAGGATACCGATCCAATGTCGGCATCATCCTTTGTAATGCGCAGGGACATGTCTTTTGGGCAAAGCGGTCACGTGTCAATTCATGGCAATTTCCTCAGGGTGGAGTAGAAAAAGGGGAAGATCCTGAACAGGCAATGTTCCGTGAACTCCAGGAAGAAACGGGCCTAGATGCAAAGCATGTGCAAATAATTGGCCGTACACGGTACTGGTTAAAATATAAATTACCCGAAAAGTATATTCGACGTAATTCCCATCCCTTATGTGTGGGCCAAAAACAGATCTGGTATTTGCTGGAACTCGTCGCGAATGATTCAAAAGTCGCTCTGGATTTCCATAACAAACCTGAGTTTGATGACTGGCAATGGGTGGAATATTGGGAGCCTTTAAAATCGGTCGTTTACTTTAAGCGTAAAGTTTATCGCAAAGCGATGATGGAGCTAGGTGCTTTTTTAATACTGAATAGCGTCAATGTAAGTGCCTCAAGTTATTTATCTAATAATAATATGAGCGAACATCAGTGAGTTCTTTTTTGTTTGTTATGCAAACAGATGCTTACCAGGGGCTGAAAATACAGGAAGCTCTAGATCAGGTGTTAATTACCGCTGCTTTTGATCAATCAGTAAGCCTCTTGCTACTAGATGACGCTGTTTTTCATTTCTATAAAAATCAGCGCAATGAACAGATCGCGTGTAAGGATATTGCAGCGATTTATCGATCTTTGGAAATTTATGATATTGAGCAAATCTATGTGGAGCAGGAATCATTAATCCAGCGAGGGCTGATACAATCTGAGCTGCTAATTCCTGTGACGCTAATTAGCAGAAAAGACCTTGCGACGACACTCAATAAATTTGACTGTGTGCTCAGTGCTTGATGACGACTTCTTTAATTCTAGCACTTGTCATGCAGGCTTCTGCTAAAATACTTGTTTTAATAGCGACCAGATACTTATAAGCTTGTTGCCGATCACCTTTTTTATTTATACACAATGGATTTACAACATATACGAAATTTCTCGATTATTGCTCATATCGACCATGGGAAATCAACGTTAGCTGACCGCTTTATTCAATTATGCGATGGCCTATCTGACCGTGAAATGAATAAGCAAGTTCTCGATTCTATGGATATAGAAAGAGAACGAGGGATTACTATTAAAGCGCAGAGTGTCACTCTGAATTTCACCGCAAAAAGCGGTGAAACTTATCAGCTGAACTTTATTGATACACCGGGGCATGTCGATTTTTCTTATGAAGTCTCGCGTTCATTAGCCGCTTGTGAAGGGGCTATTCTGGTTGTTGATGCAGCACAGGGTGTTGAAGCGCAAAGTGTCGCTAATTGCTATACCGCTATTGAACTAGGCCTGGAAGTTATGCCCGTGTTAAATAAAATTGATCTGCCTTCAGCGGACCCTGAAAAAGTCATTAAAGAAATTGAAGACATCATTGGTATCCCGGCAGAACAAGCCTTGCGAATTAGTGCTAAAACAGGCTTGGGGGTTGCTGAAGTTTTAGAAGAACTTGTGCATGTTATTCCTCCACCTGAAGGCGATATAGACGGTCCATTACAGGCGCTTATTATTGACTCCTGGTTTGATAATTATTTAGGTGTTGTATCGTTAGTAAAAATTGTTAATGGAAGTTTACGTAAGAAGCAAAAAATTACCATTATGTCCACGGGGAACAGTTTTATTGCCGAACGAATTGGCATCTTTACCCCTAAACGACTCGATACACTAGAATTAAAAACAGGGCAGGTAGGTTTTGTTGTCGGCGCTATTAAAGATATTTTTGGCGCACCCGTAGGTGACACGATTACCCTGACTGGTAATCCATGTGCCAAGGCATTAGCTGGGTTCAAGACAGTCCAGCCACGAGTTTTTGCCGGGCTGTATCCAGTGAGTTCTGATGATTACGAAGATTTACGCGAATCACTCAATAAATTGCGTTTAAATGATGCTGCATTGCAATTTGAACCGGAATCATCCCAAGCCTTAGGATTTGGTTTTCGCTGTGGCTTTCTGGGCATGTTGCATATGGAAATCATACAGGAGCGCCTGGAACGCGAATATGATGTCAATTTAATTACCACAGCACCCACCGTTATTTACGAAGTCGAAACCAATAAAGGCGAGGTATTATATGTTGATAATCCGGCCAATTTACCCGATGTGGGTTCCATAAAAATGATTCGAGAGCCCATTATTCAAGCGAATATTCTGGTTCCTCAAGAATACTTGGGGAGCGTCATTACCCTGTGTATTGAAAAACGGGGTGTTCAAGTCGATATGCAATATATGGGTAATCAAGTTTCATTACATTATGAACTCCCCTTAAGTGAAGTAGTACTGGATTTCTTTGACCGTCTTAAGTCCGTTAGCAGGGGCTATGCTTCTTTTGAATATGAGTTTAAACGCTTTGATGAAGCGGCTTTGGTTAAATTAGATGTTTTGATTAATGGTGATAGAGTCGATGCACTTTCGATTATTGTACATAAAGATTTAAGCCAGACTCGCGGACGTGAATTAGTTGAGAAAATGAAAGAGTTAATTCCGCGGCAAATGTATGAAGTTGCGATTCAAGCCGCTATTGGTGGAAAAATTATTGCTCGTTCCACTGTTAAGTCAATGGGCAAGAATGTTACCGCAAAATGTTATGGCGGAGATATTAGCCGCAAGAAAAAACTATTAGAGAAGCAGAAAGCAGGAAAGAAACGTATGAAACAAGTAGGCAATATTGAAATCCCGCAAGAAGCCTTTTTGGCTGTCTTACAAGTTAATAAAGAATCTTAAGGTAGAACACAGATATGAATTTTGATTTTTCGTTTTTTTTATTTTCAGCAAGCGTGGTGACTGGCATTATCTGGGGGGGATATTTATTTTATCTCAAACGCAGTAATACTGAATATGTTGAAGCCAATGAACCTCTTTTAGTTGAATATGCACGCTCGTTTTTTCCGGTCGTGTTAATTGTATTTATCCTGCGTTCCTTTATTGCCGAACCTTTTCGAATTCCTTCAGGCTCAATGATGCCTACCTTATTGATTGGAGATTTTATTCTAGTCAATAAATTCACTTACGGAATACGCATCCCGGTTATCAATAAAAAAATAATCGAAATGAATGAACCCGAACGTGGCGATGCCGTGGTTTTTCGGTATCCAAAAAATCCTGCAGTGGATTATATAAAACGAGTGATAGGTTTACCTGGCGATCGTATTACTTATAAAGATAAAAAATTAACCATCAATGGTATTGCTATGAAGCAGGTTTCATTAGGGGTCTATCAGGGAGTGGGGCAGGGAAAAACCATGGATGGAGCTGAACTTATAAAGGAAGATTTACTACCAGTCGAACATGAAATTTTAATCAATCCACATGCGCCGAATATAAAAGGTACCTTTATTGTCCCTAAGGGGCAGTATTTCGTAATGGGAGATAATCGCGATAATAGTAATGACAGCCGCTATTGGGGAACAGTACCTGAAGCTAACCTGGTGGGGCGCGCTTTTTTTATCTGGATGAACTGGGACTGGGAAAATACCGGTATAGGTTTTAGTCGCATTGGTACTATTATTCAATAAGCGAGGGGGGGGGGGGGGTAACATGCATACTACGCATAAAAAGCAGCAAGGAATCACTCTGATTTCCATGATTCTTATTTTGGGATTAATTGCATTTTTTACTTTAATTGTATTAAAAGTAAGTCCTATTTATATGAACCACAGTAAAGTTGTCCATGCTCTGGAAACCCTGAAAAACCGTACGGATATAGAGAAAAAAAGCAAGACTGAAGTTTGGAGATCACTTGCCAAGCAATTTAATATGAACTATGTTTATACTGTCAAAAAGAAGGATGTAAAAATTACCTCTCGAGGTGGTTATTTAAAAGTTCAGATTGCCTATCATGTAAAAGAGCCGTTTATTGGTAATTTAAGTGTCTGGGTGGATTTTGATGACTCCATTGAAGTAGGTACTAAGTGACCAAAAAACCTGAGCTTTTAAGCAAAAAATTAGGCCTGATCTTTAATCAGCCCGAAAGGTTTGCTTTAGCATTGACGCACCGTAGTATGGGAGCAAAAAATAATGAACGACTGGAATTTTTAGGCGATTCTATTTTAGGCTTTGTTATAGCAGAAGCATTATTTGAAAAATTTCCGCAGGCTCCAGAAGGTGTCTTAAGCCGACTTAGAGCTAGCCTGGTAAATCAGGAGTCCTTGGCTGAACTGGCACGCCAGCATAATTTTGGTGATTATCTAATTCTAGGTTCAGGTGAACTGAAAAGTGGCGGTTACCGGCGTGCCTCTATTTTATCCGATGCAGTTGAAGCGATTATGGGCGCAATTATAATAGATCAAGGTGTAGAGAACTGTAAGACCTGGGTTCTAAAATTATTCGCCGAACGTATCGCTGCCCTACGTTTGGATAATTGGCAAAAAGACCCCAAAACGCGCTTGCAAGAATATATGCAAGCCAGGCAGTTAGACATACCCAGCTATACTCTTACCAGTCAATCTGGTTTGCCACATGAGCAAACATTTAAAGTTGAATGTGCTATTAGCTTATTCGACAAAAAATATGTTGGCAGTGGCTTCTCCAGAAAAAAAGCCGAACAACACTCAGCCGAACTTATGCTTGAACAAATTGCCAGGAATTCAAAATGAATTGTGGATATGTTGCCTTTATAGGCCAGCCCAATGTGGGCAAGTCTACCCTAATGAATCATTTATTAGGTCAGAAAATCAGTATTACTTCACGTAAACCGCAAACGACGCGACACCAGATTTTAGGGATTAAAACCAGTGATAAAGGCCAAGCTATTTATATGGATACCCCTGGTATGCATGAGAGTAATAAAAAAGCCTTTAATCGCTATCTCAACAGAACTGCAGATACCACTTTATTAGGTGTAGACCTGGTGGTATGGCTTATTGATGGTTTAGCATGGCAGGATTATGATGACATCATTTTTAAAAAGCTAGAACGAGCAGGGATTCCCGTTATTCTCGCCGTTAATAAAATTGACCGAGTCAAAAATAAGGAAGATATTTTTGCATTTTTTGCCGATGCACAGGAAAAATATCCTTTTAAAGAGATTGTGCCAATCTCGGCTTTAAAGCAGACTAATCTGGATTTATTGGATAATCTAATTATGCAGTTATTGCCTGAAGGCAAAACTATCTATCCTGCAGATCAGATTACCGACCGACCCGAACGATTTCTAGTAGCAGAAATTATTCGAGAAAAATTAACCCGCCGCCTGGGAGATGAATTACCTTATGCGCTGACGGTGGAAATTGAGAAATATGAAGAACTGCCACATATCACAAAAATCTATGCCTTGATCTGGGTAGAGCGTGAAACGCAGAAAAATATTGTGATTGGCAAGCATGGCGAGTTTCTAAAAAGCATCGGTATGGAAGCTAGAAAAGATATAGAAAATTTAATTGGCTCTAAAGTCTATTTACAGCTCTGGGTCAAAGTAAAATCTGGCTGGTCTGATAATGAGCGCGCTTTACAAAGCCTGGGCTTTAAAGAATAAGGGAGATGGAAAGAAATAATCATCCAAACGAAGTAAGCTTGTGTCTCAATAATTTATAATAATGAATTCTGAATTTATTCTCACACTAGGCAGATAAGCTTGTTGATATTAACAGATAGCATTATAGGTTGGATTATAAATACAGCCCATCGTTTAAAAGGCTCGGTACGTCGTATATTCATGGCTGAAACGGTGGAGCTACTAGGCTCAGGTGGTGCAAGTATTGCTGAAGAAAAACTAGGATGGAATAGAGGCACTATCCGAAAAGGACAATATGAACTTGAAACTCAGCCCATAGAAGATAATTTTTCAGCGAGAGGGCGTAATAAAAGTGAAGAGCATTTTCCTCATCTACTTGATGACATAAAAAAAATTGCTGAACCGGAGTGTCAAACGGATCCCTCTTTTAATTCCTGTCGATTATATACCCGGCTAACGGCTAAAGAAGTTAGAAAACGTTTACTGGAGATTGATTATTACGATGAAAAAACATTACCTTGCTCAAAAACTATCAATACAAAATTAAATGACCTGAGTTACCATCCAAAAAAGGTACAAAAAACAAAGCCTCATAAGAAAATCAAGGAAACGGATGCAATTTTTGAACAAGTTCATTCAGTCAATGGAATGGCAGATATCAACCCAAAAGAGATTCGTATATCAATTGATGCCAAAGCAAGAATGAATATAGGAAATTTTTCACGGGGAGGACGAAATCGGGTTTTAACAAAAGCAGAGGATCATGATTTAGATGTTAAGGAAAAGTTAACTCCTTTTGGTTTTTATCTGCCTGAACATGATGATTTTTTCCTTTTCTTTACAGCAGGCTATGCCAGCAGTGATTTCATCGTTGACCGATTGGAAGAAATTTGGCCAGAAATTCAAGAAAAATATGGAGTAGATATTCTGACAATTAACGCTGACAATGGTATGGAGAACAGTAGCTCCAGAACTCAGTTTATAAAAAGGCTTGTGGAGTTTGCTGAAAAAAGCAACATAAAGATAAAACTGGCCTACTACCCTCCTTATCATAGTAAATATAACCCAATTGAACGAGTATGGGGAGCCTATGAAAATCATATTAGTGGCGACATAATGGATACAGTTGAAACAACTTTAAAATTTGCCAAAAGTATGACCTACAATGGCAAAGCACCTATTGTTAAATTAACAGAAAAAATATATGAAACAGGAGTAAAGGTAGGTAAAAAAGCAATGAAGACGTATTATCAGTTTGTTGACCGAATGCCATCGTTGGAGAAATGGTTTTTGACCATTTCTCCTGGTTGTTCTGGATGATTATTTCTTTCCATCTCCCTAAGTTAAAGGGCACCCCTATTAATTCATGACTGGCATTTATACGTTTAAAATATTCGATAACTGCGTTGAAAATCTTGTTAATAGCTTGCTATTAACTGCAATCTTCGCCTTGTTCTCAAACATTTTAAACGCATACCTGCTCAGACAGAATATATAGGGGTTCCCTTATGCCGCAAAACCTGCAAGCGGGGTTTTTATTACATCAGCAGAATTATCAGGAAAGTAGCCTGATCATTGATGTATTTACCCGCGAATCTGGTCGGGTTGCTTTGATAGCAAAAGGCGTTAAGCGCCAAAAATCATCCTATCTGGGTTTGTTACGACCCTTTATCCCCTTAAATATTACCTACATAGGCTCAGGTAACCTTAAAATCCTGACTCATGTGGAAACCGGCCATTCAGATGCAATACTTCCCGGGCTTAATACCTACTGCGGCTTTTATTTGCATGAACTACTTAGACACTTTATTCCTGTAGGAGAGCCATACCCTGATGTATTCCTGCATTACCTAGTTTGTTTACAGCAGTTAAAAACCAGCCAGGAAATTGAAGCTGCTTTACGTACCTTTGAAATTCAACTACTTCAAGCTTTAGGCTATGGCTTACAACTAGAAATAGATTACCTGACACACCAAACCATTCAGGCAACTGAAAATTATCAATACGATATACAGCAGGGTGCAACGGTAAATGCCCAAGGGAATATCCTTGGTGCGACTTTAATTGCCATGCAACAAGGAAACTATAGTGATACACGTCAGTTAAGTGAAGCAAAACGATTGATGCGCCAGGTGATAGATTTTTATCTGCAAGGTAAGCCACTGAAAAGCCGTACCTTAATTACAAAACTTATACAAAGAGAATCATGCAAGAACAACTCATCCTATTAGGGGTCAATATTGACCATATTGCTACATTAAGACAGGCAAGGGGCACACAATACCCAGAACCAATACAGGCAGCACTCATAGCAGAACAGGCTGGAGCCGATGGTATTACTGCTCACTTGCGTGAAGACCGCCGGCATATGCAGGACCGG
This sequence comes from Methyloprofundus sp., assembly GCF_965251085.1. Taxonomy (NCBI): domain Bacteria; kingdom Pseudomonadati; phylum Pseudomonadota; class Gammaproteobacteria; order Methylococcales; family Methylococcaceae; genus Methyloprofundus; species Methyloprofundus sp. Next base: position 1,642,104 of record NZ_OZ252594.1, read on the forward strand.
GATTTGTTCCTGTTAAAAGAGATGATTCATACCCGCTTAAATTTCGAAATGGCCGTGACCGATGAAATGCTTGATATTGCCAGCAAAGTTAAGCCTTATGCTTGTTGCCTGGTACCTGAAAAAAGAGCGGAGCTAACAACAGAAGGGGGCTTAGATGTTGCTTCAAGTCTTACTAAAATGCAGCATGCTTGTGCCCACCTGGTTGAGTCTGATATACAAGTCTCTCTCTTTATCGATCCTGATGAAAGGCAAATTGATGCCGCTGTTAGCGCGGGTGCACCCGTTATAGAATTACATACTGGCCGTTATGCGGGTGCCGTTAATGAACAGCAACGCAAAGCTGAACTGGAGCGTATTCAGCAAGCTGCAAGTTATGCCCACAGCGCTGGCTTACAGGTTAATGCAGGCCACGGTTTAACGTTATACAATGTTGAAGATATTTGTAAAATACCTGAGATGGTAGAGTTAAATATCGGACATGCATTAATTGCTCAGGCAGTTATATCAGGCCTGGAAACAGCAGTAAGGGATATGAAGAAAATCATGCGCAATGCTAGGCTTTAACCTAAAAAATCAATCTTGTGGTGAGAGCTTTTCATCAAACTATGCTTAATTGCATAGTCTAGTCTAGGTGATAAGATAATGATTTCAATGTGCCACTAAAGCTATAGGGTGATTGATATTCGGGGGAAACAGAAGTAATTTGATCTCTGCCTATATCCAAGCCTTCCCAAACGGCAAAAATGGGGTATTCCAATTTTTGTTCGGCGACTTTTTGATTATTTATCCACAGTGAGCCTGTACCACGTAAAACAGCAAGTCTATCGAAATCCAATCCATCTTTAAACAAACCCTGAGTAAGTGCAAGCGCTAAGGGCACTTTATCAAATCGGTACTCGATAATGATATCTTTACCTACAGCAGGATAAAAGGGCCTTTGATTTAGGCTATGTCACCGTTAAGTGTGGAATTTAGAAAACTGCTATTATTTTAAGGACTTATAAAGGCAGTGGAATTCTGCCTCAAGCCTTGTGTTTTAGGGCATTAAGAAATTGGATTGTATTTTTCCACACTTAACGGTGACATAGCCTTTATTTTATGATTCTTAACAATGCCACTGGTTGAGATATAGTCATAAATCAAAGCCCCCGAATGCTGTTTACGAATGCTGTGTGACCCCGAATGCTCTTCTATTTTTTCTGCTATTTTTTCCTGATTGGCAAAAAGAAATGGGCATCTATACACAATGAAGGAATAACATGGGATTATTTGACCGATTTAAAGAAAAACAGACGGCTGCACGGCAATTAGATTATCCACGAGATTTATTAGTAGGTGATATGGTGGAATTTGCTTTGATGAGTCAATCAGGGTTAAGCAATAAAAGTTTTCAGGTCTCTAAAGTTTGGACTTTAGATTTAGGGGGAGATAAACATAAGCGTATATATTTTCAATTAGATGATGTCGACAGTAATACCCGGTTGCGAGTGGTTGATAATGAGTCGATTGAATTGAGTTTAGAGGTTTATCCAGAAACCTTGCTTGAGGTCTTTTCTGAAGACGATATTACCTCTATTTTAGATCCTGATTCAGGTGTTAATCATCACTTAAAAGCCACGGTTGCTATGAATGATTTACCGCTAGAATTAGTTGGCTGGGTGACTAAAAAATATCGGCAGCCCCCTATGTCAACATACCTGTCGCCTGTAAAAATTAATATTAGGAGACAGAAATGGCCATATATAGCCAAGAATTTAAAGTACAATCTGTAGAAAAAGCATTATCCAAACGTGACGAACAAACGCTTCACGATATTGCCGATAATTTACATATTGGTTATTCAACACTTCAAAGATGGATCCGATTAGCCAAGGAAAATAAACTAGAAAATCCTGAAACAAATATGTCAACTGAAAAAAGCCCACAGAGCTGGACTAAAGCACAACGTCTTGAGGCTGTAATGGACTGTCACGGCCTGAACGATGAGCATCTTAGCTCTTACTGCCGAGAAAATGGAATTTACCCGCATCATGTTCAGGAATGGAAATCAGATTTTTTATCAGAACATCAAGCATCTAATTCTACCTCCAGGCAGGAACAAAAAAAACTCAAACAAGAAAATAAACGACTACAGAAAGAGCTCAATCGTAAGGACAGAGCTCTCTCTGAAACGGCGGCTTTACTGGTGTTATCAAAAAAGTGCCAAGCGATCTGGGGGGAAACGGAGGTCGATTAATCTCCTACCCAGATCGCAAACAATACTGTGCACTCGTTAATGAGGCGGTACAAAATGGAGCAAGACAACAGCTGGCTTGCGAGCTTGTTGGCATTACTGCCCGTACTTATCAACGATGGAATCAGGGTGAGAAATTATCAGAAGACCAAAGAATTTATAATGATACCCCTGCACACAACAAGCTATCAGAGGCCGTTACGCAAGAAATATTAAAGGTCATTAACCTGCCAGAATATAGCACGTTAACCCCTTATCAAATAGTACCTACTTTATTAGATTCAGGTCACTATATTGCATCAGAATCAACATTTTACCGAGTAATGAAGGCGCATAATCTACTTAAACACAGAGGTAAAGGGACAGCAGCTCAGCGCAAGAAACCCCGGTCACTAAAAGCGACTGCAGCCAATGAAATCTATTCATGGGATATTACCTATTTATTAAGCCCGGTAAAGGGACAGTACTATTATTTGTATATGGTGATGGATATTTATAGCCGAAAAATAGTTGGCTGGCAGGCTCATGATTGTGAATCAAGTTCTCATGCTGCTGATTTAATAGAAGATATTGTCTACCGAGAAAAAATAGATAAAAACCAGTTGGTAATTCATTCCGACAATGGAAGCCCGATGAAAGGTGCAACGTTAAGAGCAAAAATGATAGATCTGGAAATCAGTCCATCGTACAGCAGGCCACGTGTTAGTAATGATAACCCCTATTCGGAGTCTCTATTTAAAACGGTCAAATACCATTACACCTTTCCAGAAGCCCCCTTTGTCAACCTACACGAAGCAAGGCACTGGGTGGAACAGTTTGTAGATTGGTATAACAATGAGCATCAACACAGTACGATTAAATATGTAACACCTAATCAACGCCATAAGGACTTAGATAGTGCAATTCTAGAGAAGAGAAAGAGTGTTATCGAGCAAGCGAAGGAATGTCATCCTGAGCGCTGGAATGGGCGTAACACAAGGAATTTAGACCCTATAAAAACTGTTTTTCTGAATCCTGATAAGGATGAAATCAGCTCGGCAGAAAACGAATTACAGTTGAAAAATATCGCTTAAGTTAACAGTAAAGCAATCGGCGACATAAGCCGCCCATTACCCTTGACAGTCATCGGCTCCTCAGCCTGTACTGTAAGAATATTATATCATTACCCTTGCTTAAATACCTTGGGGGTTTGGGGGCAAAGCCCCCATGAACTTGCGTAGCAAGTTTTATATCACAAAAATGCGACAGGTTGGTTGACATATAGCGGCAGGAAGGCTTTGATTTGGCTTATCGTTATGACGATGATTATCGAGATAAGTCACTGCCAGCTCATGTGGATGGCAGTGAAGAGGGCTGTGATTTTGCTTGGTTGATTTCTGATGACCGAGAATTTAGAGTATTCGATGGTGGGCGGACTGAAGCACATTTATGCGCTTATCTGCCAATACGAAAAATTGATTCCTTATGGCCTGCTAAGCAAGATTAAACAATGAATTTTTTTTATCGTTTTCTTAATTGGCGACGCAATACCCAGTTATCATTCAAAGATGATATTTTAAAGCTCTCTCTAATACGATCAGCTTTACTATTGCTGGTCATTATTATTGTGCACGTTTATCTCATGACAGTGTTTGAAGCATTCAGCTGGCAGGATGCTTTATGGTTGACGCTTACCACTTTATCAACTACTGGTTATGGTGATATCAGTGCAACCACTATGGAAGGGAAAACGGCGACAGTCATATTATTGTATTTAGGCGGAATTTTTATTTTAGCGAAAGCAGCAGGGGATTATTTTGAGTATCGTTCTAATATTAGAGTTCAAAAAATGCAAGGCTATTGGGAGTGGAATATGTCAGGTCATATATTAGTGATCAACACACCTTCGCAACAAGGTGAGCAGTTTTTTGTACGATTGCTTAAGCATATAAGACATAGTAGTGGGCTGCAATCACAAACGGTACAGATTTTAACCAATCAATTTCCTAATGGCTTACCCAGTCAACTATCAGAAATGCCCGGGTTGATTCATTACACAGGTAGTGGAACACTCCCTGAAGATTTGGCTACCGTTAATGCACCGCAAGCAAAATATATTATTATCCTAGCAAAACAAGAAAATGAGCGTGACTCTGATAGCCGTACCTTTGATATTTTGTATCGTCTACAAGAATTACAGCTTAGAACCGATGTTCTGATATTAGCTGAATGTGTGGACGATGAAAATCGCCAGCGTTTTAAGCAAGCAGGCGCCAATGTCATTATTCGTCCTATGCGGGCCTATCCAGAAATGCTAGTGCGAAGTCTGGTCGCACCTGGGTCGGAACAAATTATAGAAAATCTATTTTCTTCATTAGGTGACCAGTATTTACGTTATGAAGTGAATATTAATAATCTCAGCTGGAAAGATATTGTGTGTCAATTAATACAGCAAGATCTGGGGACTGCCGTGGCTTATATTAATAGTGAGACAGGGCAGTGTGAAACCAACCCTCATGCTAATAGTCAGATCACAACACAGAGTTTATTTATTATGGCAAATGATGATAATGCACCAACCACGGTGGCAATTCAGCAAGCATTAGCTAATATTAAGTAACTTGCAATAAATGACCGGTTATAAATAAGGCCGTTATCTATGGGTATCCTTTAAATCAAAACCACCCCTTAAAAAGTTAAGAAAAAGGTAACTACTTAGATACCTAGCTTATTAAACATATCTTGGGCATTGCCGCATTCAGTCAAGCCTTGCCTTTGGGTAGCATCGTTTAAAGCCTCAATTGTTTCTTTGTTAGGTAGCTCCACCTTAAAAGGTAAACCCTGGTTCAGTTCAATTTGTTTATAGAACAGTGTAATAGCCTCAGTAGTGCTCAAACCAAGGCTTATTAGAATGTTCTCTACACTGTCTTTTAGTTCAGGTTCTATTCTGGCTCTAATTGTTGCTGTTTTCATGGCTTTACCTGCTTTTCTCGTTTGGGCTACAATATACCATATATCAAATAATAATATTTTAGCAATGCCTAGCTGTAGAAAATGCCTATGCAAGTAAAGGGGCCTCTTTCATTGAAAAAAGAGATTCAAGCCAAAGAAAAGGATAGCGCTCCCAAAGCCATTAAGTTAAGAGCGTTATATAGGATGCGTTAAGGAACGAAACGCATCTTTCGCTGGTAGACACGCCGAATTCAAAATCCGGTTTCTTCGGAAGTGCCGGCTCGATTCCGACCCTCGTACCACAAATTTGTTCCAACAAGCCCCATAATGCTCCGAAAGTCATACAGTGCGGACTTTCATGGGCTTTTCTTGCATCTTGCATCAAGTATCATCTTATTTCATCCGATACCGTGCAATTTACGGTATTTTACAGTTTTCATTTTTTTCTGACCCCGTTTTTTTTGTTACAGTTAAATTAAGCAACCACATCAAAGTCAATACGATTAAGTTTTTCAGTATTAACTTTTCCCTTTGCTTTCCATAAGTCGTAGTTTTCCTGTAATCGCAACCAGCTTTCAGGACTTCCACCTAATACAGCAGATAACCTTATAGCCATTTCTGGTGATAAATCAGATACACCGTTTATAAGTCGATTGAACGTACTACGAGCGACTCCTAAAGAATCTGCAATCTTATTTGCAGAAATATCATTAAAAGGCTCAATGTAGGTTCTATATATTAAGCCTCCTACATGAGGTGGGTTATGTTGTTGCATGGTCATTAGTGATAATCCTCATAGTCAACGATATACGCATCACCGTCTTCAAATTCAAAAGTCATTCGCCAGTTACCTGATACGCTAATAGACCATCGACCTTTTAAGTCTCCTGTCAATTCGTGCAATCGGTAGCCTGGTTTTCTCATATCTTCAATACAAACTGCCACATTCAAAAAAGCTAATCTATCACTGAGTCTCTCAGCATGATTTGCCTGGATTCCAGACAAGTCACCCTTTATAAAAAACTTTTTTAATCCCTTGTGCTTAAAGCTGTTAATCATAGTTTTATTATAGCAAATACCGTATTACGCAACAAGGAACATGTAGAGCTTCCGTTATTCTGGTTCGCCAAGATGGCTAGCCTCATCAGAAACGCCAAGGTCAGGTCTTTGGTTTATGACTACACCTCAGACAGTGATATTGTTAAGAATCATAAATCAAAGACCCGACCCCCGAGGTTTCGCGACCCCCGAGGTTTCGTCAGTTAAGTGAAGCAAAACGATTGATGCGCCAGGTGATAGATTTTTATCTGCAAGGTAAGCCGCTGAAAAGCCGTGCCTTAATTACAAAACTTATACAAAAAGAATCATGCAAGAACAACTCATCTTATTAGGGGTCAATATTGACCATATTGCTACATTCAGACATCTTGATTCGCTATCCTGAAAGAAATCCATTAAAACTTAAACTAGGCAATATAATTAAAGGGTTAGGGAATTATTGTCCAATGATTGATATTTTCAGCTAAAGAAATGAAAATGGTACTCATTTAGGTTAAACTAAGCCCTCATATCATACGAGGTATTCAATTAATGCAGCAACTCATGCTCCCAATAATTCCTCAGGGTACGACTATTATAAATGGTCAGGTCAGTGTTGATAACCGAAATGATGAGTGGTTTTATTTCCTCGGCGGTATCCCGATCTATTCTCACCAGGGACAATAAGAGATTATTTAGACTTCACACCTCTCAACTCACCAATACCGGTTCCTGTCGTTCAATCGATATTATTACAACCTTTGGTGTCTCTAAAAGTAGTGTTATGCGCTCATTAAGGCAACTACGAGAAAAAGGGGCTGATTCGTTTTTTGAACCTCGCCCGACTCGCAAGGGAGGACCACTCTTTACGCTTGAGGTTTTGCAGCAAGCTCAGGAATATCTGGATCAAGGTATGACGCCTAACGAAGCCGCTAAAGAATTAGGCATCCGGGCAGATACCTTTCGCAAGGCGATCAGTGATGGACGTTTAAAAAAAAGTCTGCCGCATCAATAGACCCCAATGATGGCAGTACCAAATCAGCCCGTGATATTATAGATGCCAATGCAGCCGATGTGCTTGGTACGGCCTGCACTCGAGTAGAAGAGCGAATCCAGGCTGCTTTGGGTGAGCAGGAAAAGGGAGCCTCAATCGAATTCGAATCCTGTTTAGATGTTCCTAAAGGCGGTGTGTTATGTGCATTGCCCGCGTTACTTGGCAATGGCTTATTAAATGACATTGAGCGCCACCTGGGCAAACTGACAGGTTACTATCAAACCTTTCATATTCTATTGCTAAGTACTTACGCAAAATTAATTTAACGAAAAAAGGTGTCATAATAAACAATTATTTTGCTGACTCTAAATGTTTGTGCTCTATATAAAACACCTACTCCCAGAAGAAATTACTGCTTTAAATGTGATGCATAAAAACCATCCACTTCATTTAAGTAGAAGTCGAGCTCATGCTATTTTATTAAGTTTCAAAGAGCATTCTGTTCCCATGATTTGTTCTATTTATAACGTATGCCGCCAAACTGTTTCCACTTGGTTTTCTAACTGGGAAAAGAATGGAATCGATGGATTGGTTGACTGTCAGGGAAGAGGACGGCGAGGTATTTTAACTGAAAAACAACAAATAAGCTTAGTCCAGAGAGTTGAAAAATCTCCTAGATCATTAAAATCAGTACTAGCAAAATTTGAAGAAGATCTAGGCATTTCAGTTAGCATTGATACTATAAAACGTATTTGTAAACAAGCTGATCTTGTTTGGAAACGAGTTAGAAAATCCTTAAGGATAAAGCGTAATCAAGATAAATTTGATTTGGCAACCGATGAAATAAAAGAATTAATACAACAACATAAAGAGAATGAACTTGATTTGTGCTACTTTGATGAGTCGGGGTTTACACTAGAACCCTGTGTTCCTTATGCTTGGCAACAGTCAGGTGAGACGATTGAAATACCAAGCTCAAACAGCAAGCGTCTTAATGTATTAGGTTTTGTTAACAGAGATTGCAGGTTTGATTCTTTTGTTTTTGAAGGGAGTGTAAACACTTCGGTTGTTGTGGCTTGTATTGATGAATTTGCTAAACAGATTAAAAAACCAACAACTCTTATTATTGATAATGCATCGACTCATACGAGTAATGAATTTAATGAAAACCTTGAAAGGTGGAAAGAAAAAAACCTATCCATTTACCGTATACCGCCATACTCACCCGAGTTAAATATTATCGAGATTATATGGCGTAAAATAAAATACGAATGGCTTCCTTTTTCAGCTTATGAATCCTATGCCTCTCTTCAGGAAGAATTATTTAAGGTGCTGTCTAATATTGGAAAGAATTACAAAGTAGAGTTTGCATAAAAGGTTAAATTAATTTTGCATGGGTACTTACTCGCCTTTATGGGGCTATGTCGCATCAAAAATGCCGAACAACTTCGCGAGCATGCACCGGGTGAATTCGGAAAACTACTTGGCCTGGATCGGGCTCCCGAAGTGCGTTGTTTAAGATCCAAAGTAAAAGGACTGGCTGAACCAAAATCAGTCGAAAGCTGGGCGGCCGACCTCAGTCGACAATGGATGGAAAATGAACCAGAGGCAGCAGGAACACTCTACATAGATGGTCATGTCCGTGTCTATCATGGACACTTGACTAAACTTCCCAAACGGCATGTTTCACGCGAAAAACTCTGCTTACGGGGTATCACCGACTACTGGGTTAATGATGGTACGGGGCGTCCCTTCTTTGTCGTTGAAAAAACGGTGGATCCGGGCTTACTAAAAACGCTGGAAGAAGATATCGTCCCCCGATTACTCAAAGACATTCCGAATCAACCGAGTGCACAAGCATTACAGCAAAACAAACAAGCCTGTCGTTTTATCCTGGTGTTTGATAGAGAAGGCTATAGCCCCGCATTCTTTAGAAAGATGTGGGACAAGCATCGTGTCGCTTGCATGACCTATCATAAATTTCCCACCGAAAATTGGCCACTGGACAATTTTTCCAGTCAGGAGATCACCCTACCGAGTGGTGAAAAAGTCATCATGAAACTCGCCGAACGAGGCAGTCTGGTTGGAACCAAAAAACAGGCGATGTGGATGAGAGAAGTGCGCAAGTTGACTGATTCTGGTCACCAAACCAGTATTATTACCACAGCCTATGAACTAGAGTTGACGGCTGTTTCTGGGCGAATGTTTAGCCGGTGGTGCCAAGAGAACTTTTTTAGATATATGAAGCACCACTATGGGCTAGATATGCTACAGGAGTATGGAATAGAGCCACTATCCGATACCCAAAAGGTGGTCAACCCTGATAGGCGCCAACAGGAAGGACAGCGTAATTCGATACAATCCAAACTCAATTACCGTCTATCTCGATTTGCAGCGATGGAACTTCATCCGGTGATTAAAAAAGATGAAACGGAAGATGTGAAATACAAGAAATGGGAAAGAAAACGAGCAGAATTACTCGAAGAAATAGAGCATTATGAAAATGAACTAAAAACCATCAAGGAAAAACTAAGCCAAACGCCCAAACACATTACCTGGCAAGAGTTGAGAGACGAAGATAAGTTCGAACAGCTTCTGCCAGGGAAAAAGCGGCTGATAGATACTGTCAACATGATCGCTTATCGGGCAGAAACAGCAATGGCCGCTCTGCTAACCTCACCGACAATCGACTTTCCGATGGCAAGGCAACTATTACAAACGCTGTTTGTGACAGAAGCAGATATATTACCCGATGAAGTAAAAAAACAACTTCGGATACGTGTGCATAGTACTTCCCGACCTGCAAGTAATAAAGCAATAGAAAAGTTATTTGAACAACTCAATCAAACGGAACTCAATTATCCAGGAACCGATCTGCGCTTAATTTATGAGCTGACTTCATCCGCAAAAAATTAGGAAATGGTCTCAAATTAGTTTCGTCTGAATCAAGATGTCTGACATTAAGACAGGCAAGGGGCACACAATACCCAGAACCAATACAGGCAGCACTCATAGCAGAACAGGCTGGAGCCGATGGTATTACTGCTCACTTGCGTGAAGACCGCCGGCATATGCAGGACCGGGATTTGTTCCTGTTAAAAGAGATGATTCATACCCGCTTAAATTTAGAAATGGCCGTGACCGATGAAATGCTTGATATTGCCAGCAAAGTTAAGCCTTATGCTTGTTGTCTGGTACCTGAAAAAAGAGCGGAGCTAACAACAGAAGGGGGCTTAGATGTTGCTTCAAGTCTTACTAAAATGCAGCATGCTTGTGCCCACCTGGTTGAGTCTGATATACAAGTCTCTCTCTTTATCGATCCTGATGAAAGGCAAATTGATGCCGCTGTTAGCGCGGGTGCACCCGTTATAGAATTACATACTGGCCGTTATGCGGGTGCCGTTAATGAACAGCAACGCAAAGCTGAACTGGAGCGTATTCAGCAAGCTGCAAGTTATGCCCACAGCGCTGGCTTACAGGTTAATGCAGGCCACGGTTTAACGTTATACAATGTTGAAGATATTTGTAAAATACCTGAGATGGTAGAGTTAAATATCGGACATGCATTAATTGCTCAGGCAGTTATATCAGGCCTGGAAACAGCAGTAAGGGATATGAAGAAAATCATGCGCAATGCTAGGCTTTAGCCTAAAAATCAATCTTGTATTGTATACTTCGTGCGGTTACGGATGCGGAGAATATAGTGAGCTGATTTTTGTCGATAGCAAAGCCTGCCCCGTACTTGATACGGGGGCGCTGAAACTGGCGCATAATAGGCTACGTAACGGTTTCAGCAACGTAGTTGTGAGCCTGATTTATTTAAGAATTGCGCACTAAAATGTGCGGTGTTGCTAAACAGGCTAATAAATGACCTCAGTCGATATACTACATATAGTTATATAGAAGTTAAAGCATTTACAATGCGCATAGTATTACGCATAATAAGCTAAAGTAATTTGAGAGGATATTATTATGCAACACTTATATGATTATGCTGCTCCAAAAAAGGCAACAAACCTTAGTTTAAATAGTGACCTTATTAAAAAATCTAAAGAGTTGAACATTAATTTATCAGCAACATTAGAGAAGGCACTGAGAGAAAAACTGGCCCAAGCTGAATCTATACAATGGCTAGAAGAAAATAAAAATGCGATTAAAGCTTACAATGAATTTATAGAAGAACAGGGTAGTTTTGGTGACGAATACAGGAGCTTTTAATGGCCCAGTTTGATGTTTATAAAAACCCAAATAAGAATACACAGAGTGCCTACCCGTATATCGTTGATATCCAAAGTCCATTAATTTCAGAATTAGCAACAAGAATTGTTATTCCATTAGGCAAGTTGAGTCATTTTAAAAATGAACAAATAAATCGACTTACACCAGAAATAAACTATAGCGGGGAACTGCTATTGCTACTAACACCGCAGATTGCATCAGTTCCTGCAAAAATACTAAAAAAACCAGTTGGAACATTAAATCATTTTAGAAGTGAAATTGTTGCATCCTTAGATTTTGCTATCACAGGGATTTAATGAGAAGTACAAAAAAGTATCAAAAGAATAGGTCTTTTCATAGTGCATTACTACCCATTACATTATTGTACGTGTGGCAAGGAAAGACCTGACCCTCTACTTCCTCGCCCACTTCAAGCAACGCCAGGGTCTTTGGTTTTTGACTACGCCTCAGACAGTGATATTGTTAAGAATCATAAATCAAAGACCTGACCCCCGAGGTGTTTAGACCCCCGAGGTGTTATGCGACCTGACCCCCGAGGTGTTATTCCAGCAGTAGTTCTTTATTCATCAAGTGATACAGACTGGTGAATTGACAGTCCTTGTCTGTGCTGGCTTTCCTGGCTATGCGTTGCAGTTTTGTTGGCACGCTTTCTACATTACTGTGCATGATACGTGTGTCCTTGCTTCGCTGTTGTTGTCGTGATGGCCTTCCCTCCAGATGCATTACGCACTTTCATCGGTACTATGCCACCATCCGACTTCCTGAACCGCTTCGGTTGTTCTTGTTTTAGGGAGATGGAAAGAAATAATCATCCAGAACAACCAGGAGAAATGGTCAAAAACCATTTCTCCAACGATGGCATTCGGTCAACAAACTGATAATACGTCTTCATTGCTTTTTTACCTACCTTTACTCCTGTTTCATATATTTTTTCTGTTAATTTAACAATAGGTGCTTTGCCATTGTAGGTCATACTTTTGGCAAATTTTAAAGTTGTTTCAACTGTATCCATTATGTCGCCACTAATATGATTTTCATAGGCTCCCCATACTCGTTCAATTGGGTTATATTTACTATGATAAGGAGGGTAGTAGGCCAGTTTTATCTTTATGTTGCTTTTTTCAGCAAACTCCACAAGCCTTTTTATAAACTGAGTTCTGGAGCTACTGTTCTCCATACCATTGTCAGCGTTAATTGTCAGAATATCTACTCCATATTTTTCTTGAATTTCTGGCCAAATTTCTTCCAATCGGTCAACGATGAAATCACTGCTGGCATAGCCTGCTGTAAAGAAAAGGAAAAAATCATCATGTTCAGGCAGATAAAAACCAAAAGGAGTTAACTTTTCCTTAACATCTAAATCATGATCCTCTGCTTTTGTTAAAACCCGATTTCGTCCTCCCCGTGAAAAATTTCCTATATTCATTCTTGCTTTGGCATCAATTGATATACGAATCTCTTTTGGGTTGATATCTGCCATTCCATTGACTGAATGAACTTGTTCAAAAATTGCATCCGTTTCCTTGATTTTCTTATGAGGCTTTGTTTTTTGTACCTTTTTTGGATGGTAACTCAGGTCATTTAATTTTGTATTGATAGTTTTTGAGCAAGGTAATGTTTTTTCATCGTAATAATCAATCTCCAGTAAACGTTTTCTAACTTCTTTAGCCGTTAGCCGGGTATATAATCGACAGGAATTAAAAGAGGGATCCGTTTGACACTCCGGTTCAGCAATTTTTTTTATGTCATCAAGTAGATGAGGAAAATGCTCTTCACTTTTATTACGCCCTCTCGCTGAAAAATTATCTTCTATGGGCTGAGTTTCAAGTTCATATTGTCCTTTTCGGATAGTGCCTCTATTCCATCCTAGTTTTTCTTCAGCAATACTTGCACCACCTGAGCCTAGTAGCTCCACCGTTTCAGCCATGAATATACGACGTACCGAGCCTTTTAAACGATGGGCTGTATTTATAATCCAACCTATAATGCTATCTGTTAATATCAACAAGCTTATCTGCCTAGTGTGAGAATAAATTCAGAATTCATTATTATAAATTATTGAGACACAAGCTTACTTCGTTTGGATGATTATTTCTTTCCATCTCCCTTATTATCACTTGTTCAACCTTCTCTCTTCTTTGAAAGACGACTCAGGATCTCCCGAGTTGCCGATTATTCCCAATGTCCAGCATGCCATGCTTTACAACCCCGAAGCAGCCCTATGATACTTGTCATGCGCGTCATAGAATAGGGACTTCCAGAAAGGGTACTCTGTCGTCCTGCTTACGTAAAATCATTTCGATGCTAAATCACTTCAACTTTCGCTTACGGCCTGCTGGCTTACGCCCATCGTGCTTAACATTTGGAGTTACCTCCGCCTGCCCGATGTTTACTATCCGGTGGTTGACCTACCTTGCCGGAACGGGATTTTCACCCGCTGGAATTATCGACCTTGCTCGGCCGCACACCCTATTGATTTCGCAACAACTTGAAGGAATTTGACAACTCTCAAGTCCTCGAACAGTCTCCTGAATTTAAGGGGGGGGGGGCTGTTTATTTGAATTGAGGAAAGGACTTGAAGAAGTGACTTGAAATATTATTTTTTAAGATTTTGACTTGTGCAAGACAATGATTAAAACAACACAAAAAAACAACCATTCCAGCGTTGTGCTAAAGTTATAATGATTGAAATGCGCTTGTCTATACTAAGCACTTACAGAACATGACCAACGCCTCAAAGGTAAGCGCTCAACGAAGCACGTACTTGCCCTATTCAGGCGTATCTGATTTTTTAATATTCCAGGGCAACAAAGCCTCCACTTTATCAACCGTATCAGCATAAGGTAAAGCAGTGAGAACCTGCTTAAGATATGCATAAGGCTCCAGCCCATTTGCTTTAGCTGTTTCTATCAGGCTGTAATGTATTGCACTGGCACGAGCACCCGCAGGGGTATCAGAAAATAACCAGGCTTTGCGCCCTATCACAAACGGGCGAATCGCATTTTCTGCCAGGATGTTGCTAATATTGAGTTCACCATGGGTGCAATACACATTGAGTTTTTCCCACTGGTTACTCAGGTAAGTCATTGCCTTTCCTGTCAGGCTATCTTTAGGTACTTTATGCTGGTTTTCTTCCAGATAGGCTTTGAGCTGGTTCAATACAGGAATGCTCTTCTCCTGGCGCTGCTGATATTTTTCATCCACTGACAGGTCTTTAATTTCTCGCTCAATGACATACAGTTTATTGATCAGGCTCAGCGCTTTACCTGCTTTTGAGGGTTTGTTATTTTGTCCCTTTTTGCGTTTAGGCTGTGCATTCTGGGCATCTTTAAAATAACGACGCGCATGATCCCAGCACCCCAGCTGGGTGATGCTGTTTTTTTGGCACACGGCATTGTACCCCGCATAGCCATCGGTTTGCAGATAGCCACTAAAGCCGTCAAGCAGGCGCATGGGGACGTCTCCACTACGAGAGGGATCGTATTCAAACAGGATGCTTTTTTCACCCGGTGGCCCGCCAAGCGTCACCCACATATATTTATCTGAGGTCGCTGGCCGCCCCGGTTCTTTTAATACCTGAACCCGCGTTTCATCAGCGAGTATGACTGCCCCTGTGTGTTGATGCTCTCGCATCAGGTTAATCAGGGGCTGAAGTTGTTTAGCCAGTGCGATCATCCAGTTTGCTAATGTCGCTCTGGAGATGTCACCCCCATAACGAGACAAGATGCCTTCTTGCCGATATAAAGGTAAGCCGTCAGCATACTTGGCGATAATAACAAAGCACATTAAACTGATGCTTCCCATTGCTCTGGCAATAGGGTGTCTGGGCATTTGTGCGGCTTTAACCTGGCGTTGTTTTTCGCCTTCAATCTGTTTGATAAAGACCGCTTTTTCCTGCATGTATTCAAGAACACGTACTTTAGCAGGAATAATATCCAGCTCTTCTTTCACTTTAGTAAAGAAAGTATCAATAGCACCTTCTTTTTCTTCATCGGTTAAATAAATAAAAATTTGCTCGCGAGGTAACTTATCTGAGAAGGGTTTGCGTCCCGGCTTTTTCTTGGTGCCAGTAGAACTTGTTTGTTTTTCGTCCTCAGGTGCTTCATCAGCCTCCAGGTCTAGCTCCTCATCGCTATCCGCTTCATTCTCTGCTTCATCAAACAAAGAGGATTGATGAGATTGTTCACTGGATGATCCAAAGCGTTTTATTTTAGATAAGCGTAGTACCTCTTCCAGAATAAGGATGCGTTTTTTCTGTTCGGAAATCACCCCAGACTTAACTTCAATCACACGCGTCAGTTCATCAATAGCCTGTTTTTTTTCAAGCAACAAAGCAACACTCTCCGACAGCAAAGAACCGGCTTTATCTTGTTGTTTTATATTTGAAATATCGGCTAAAATCATGGCTTTATTATAGCATTTATAGTGGCAATAATGAACACAAAAACAGCTAAAAAACAGACTCATATTGAAGTTTTTTATGACCTTTCATCGCGCTAATATCAAAGCCATCCAGCAGCCAGTTTAACGGCTGGCCTGTTAAGGTTAATGTCTCTTCCTCACCCTTAGGCCACTTAAATGTTTCTTCTACCAATGACTTGTAATAAAGGACAAAACCATTATCTTCCCAAAACAGGCATTTAATCTTATTCCGCCGTTTATTCGTAAAGGCATAGAGAGCCCCCTCAAAAGGATTATGCCCTAACTCACATTCAACAATCGCCGATAAGCCCCGATGTGACTTACGAAAATCAATGGGCTGCCGATACAGATACACTTCTGTCAAAGACAGAGAGGGACGCATAACAACCGTCATCGCAACAGCTCAAGCAGTGGTTGAATACACGGCATAGTATCCTGCGTAATACCTTCCAACCGAATACCATCATTAAATTGCAAAGATAATCCTGGGACTGGCGCAGATGAACGATCCCCGTCAACCCGAATACGTGTAAACCCTGTAGGGGAAGTAGTCGGCTTTACAGTCGATTTACGTTTCCAGTAGCCTAACTTTTGCGGACATAAATCATGCTGTCGACAATAAGCTACCTGTGATTGGCCTGATGCCTGCCAGTGCTCTATGTGAATAGGCCAGAAAGTCTTTGCCTGTATTTTTTCTAACGCTGCCATTTAAAATTCCCCGTGGTATTTAACAATGGGGATAGTTTGGCATTAATCTGAGTTGCCGTGAAGTACGCTGACTATTGAGCGCTTACCCTCAAAGCCATTGCAGCTTTGAGCAGTAAACAAATTAAGGTTATGATTTTATATAAACTATAGGCTTGTAAAAATAATAATGATAATAATGATAATAATAATGTATTTTAAAAGTAATATTACACGACTTACTACCGAGATTAAATAAATGATACGAAATGAGATGTACATAATAAAATCAACTTCATTTTTTGCAGAAATCAACAAAAGGCTTCAAAGTATTTTAATACTTTCATTCATTACAATGCTTGTCGGGTGTGCTTCAACAGGCAGTGTAACTTCAACAGGTGATTCCATCTCTAATATAGAGTCAGCATTTAAAAAGGGTAATGTCAGACTAACTTGTGGGATATCTTGTTCGGGCTCTTATGGGGCTAAACGAAATGAGTTAAAAGGTTTTTATGAAAATGAACTATGGGATGATCTTGCTAATGTTGTAGCTATTTCTGGCCATAAAGGTGATCAAGAGTACTATTATCTTGGTCGAGCTGCTGAAGGCTTGGGCTATTACCTTGCGGCGCAAACATACTATAAATTGGCACTAGCTGACGCATATAACTGTGATGGTATTATCAATAATTGTGATGGCCTTGTGTTTCCACGAGATGCTGAAGCTGGTTTGCAGCGTTTAACAAAGATAGCTAATGATGCACAAGCTAGTCATAAGGCTTTAGACGTTTCAAATGCTACATTAGAAGCAAGGTATGAAATATTGCAGAAAGATCAAGAGGCACTCAAAAGAGAATTAGATGAATATAAATATGGGGCTGAAAGAACAATAGCAGAAGTTAATAAAGCTTACGACGAAAAAGATTATGCTCGTGCCAAACAAAATATTGCTTGGCTTTCTTCAAAGCACCCTGAATCCCCTTATAATGCAAAATTTAAAAAACTTCTAAAAAAGATTGAGAAAAAAGAAAGAGAAGAGGAAAAAATAAATAAAGAAAAAGAACAAGAAAGAGAAAGAATAAGGCTGGAAAATCTTAAAAAAACTGGAATGTGGAGTGTCCAATATTATGTAGATGAGTTTGGAGAAGATTTAAAAGAAGGATACATTGTAAATACAACCGACATAGATGGAAGGTTTAGTAATTCAGTGTCTGATAACTCAACAATGAAAGCTAGAATATTAATTTCTAATGCGTCAGAAATTTCTATTAAAATTTATCAATATGGTTATAGTCTTGTTCAAGGAGGAGGAAGTATTATGAAAAGTGAGCTTTTTGTATTTAAGATCCAAGATAATGATGGCAATAAATTTGAAATATCATCACGCAATCAATTTGATAGATTTACCTTTAGAGAAGAATACTCATTAAAGCTTCACAATGCTTTAATGAAAGGTGGTAAATTAAAATTCTTTGTAACTGATATTACTCCATCGACACATGGCAGTTTCGACTACATTCCTGATCGCTATTTTTTTGTTATTGAAAATGCAGATTTTTATCAAAATTCTTATAAAATTCTTATGGATATGAAATAAATTTATAATATATTTTTACTACATCGGCAGGATTATTTTTATGATCGGTTTCCCCTGGAAACATGTGGATATGTCTCCAAACCTTTGGGTTTTTTATATTTCTAGGATGAGCCAGTGGGAATGCTAAAAATATTAGGTATTGTATTAAGTTCAAGTGTGATTTCGGTTCTAATCACTGCTCTATTCACAAGGACATCACATGCAGAATCCATAGCCTTAAAGTACATAACTGAAGAGCGTGCAAAATGGCGGGCAAGAATAAAAGAATTAATGAGTGTATTAAGTTTCACTATTAATGAACCCTCCATAGATATGGCAAAAATCAGGAGTACATCAACTTGTCTTAAATTAAACTTAAACCCAAATGAAAATGAAATCATTGACTCTGAAATTATAAAGACTATTAATAGTTTATGTAATATTCCTACTTATGAAAAGTTTAAAAAATTAGAATTACAGGTTTCTTTTTTGTTAAAACATGACTGGGATAGGGCAAAGAATGAAGCAAAGATTACCTTTTCTCCAGTTTTTATATTCCCAATTTTTATCATTGTCATCTGGTCTGTTTTTTATATATTCCTGAAAGGTACAGAGATTTATACACTCATTCAAGATACCCCGTATATGTCAGGATCATATAATGAGTTAGCAGCTTCACTTGTTATGATTATTGCTCCATTTTCAATTTATAAAGTTTGGGGTGATAAAAAAAATGACAGACTTAAAAATGAATACAATAAAAAATTTCAGAGTGAATTTCAACTACGGGGTCTGCTGGGTGTAAGTGAAGCGAAGCACTGCATTTTGCCCTCATCAATAACAGGAAAAATGATGACATTAACAGAAAACATTCGATGTGAAATTAAGGCAGGTAATATTCCGCCAATTTTTACAGCTTCAGATTTTAAAAGTGTTGGAATTGAAGATAAGAATAATAATATTTCTAACTACGATAAAAAAAATAATGGGCCACAAAATAGCCATACTACTGTTTTAGTTTCAATAAAAATAGGAAAGGAAATATACTACACGTTTGATGAACAGCTCTTTGATTAGCAATTCTCTGCTCATTGAAAAAATGTTATTGTTCTCCATATATAGTGCTTTATACGTTTCTGTAAAAACAGACTTACGTGTAATTAAGCTACACAACTATAAGGTTGGCCGAAAAGCCAACCTAGCATATAAAAAGATACTTGATGAAGTATGATTATAATTCTCTATTAACCTTTATTAGATAAATATTCTAAATTCAAATGTATAAATAACAATATTGAAAATATACTGCACACACAAGGTGTGAAAATTAGGGTCAGGTCTTTGGTTTATGACTACGCCTCAGTCAGTGATATTGTTAAGAATCATAAATCAAGGCTCTGTCACCGTTAAGTGTGGAAAAATACAATCCAATTTCTTAATGCCCAAAACACAAGGCTTGAAGCAGAATTCTACTGCCTATATAAGTCATTAAAATAATAGCGGTTTTCTAAATTCCACACTTAACGGTGACAGAGCCTAAATCAAAGACCGTGACCCCCGAGGTTTGCTTTGTTCTTTTTGATTCACACGTTGGACAAGGGAAAGCATCTGGTTTGCTTTCCACGTGAACAGCTATTTTTCTTTAGATAAACTAAACACTAAGAATCAAAACGCATAGCCTATTCAATTCATCACATCTTTGTCTTGCCAAAGAGAGGTTTTTGACTAATTGTTGAGCGTACGAATTATATTTTCTTGCAGGTTTTTTATTTAACTTTCTTTTATCACCAACTTTCTTTCGGCTGGGATAGCCAATATCAATTAACCTTTGCTCTGTATCAATGATTAATTCATAGTCTTTAATTTCACCCAAACTATTATCTAAAGCAGTAAAGTGGTCATGACTTGCTAGTAACCAAGTCTCAGTGTTTTCAGTTGGTAATATGTAATAACAGTGTTCAGGCTCATTTTCTAAGGAAAACCTATTATTTAAGGCTTCTTCACAGCATTGTCTTTGCATTCTACCTGCGTCAATACAAACTTTATTTAATTGGCCTGCTATATCTGTATCCATTTGTACAAATAAAGCAGAGGCTCCATTAAAATCAATTAGCATCTGAATTTTATTTTTATTAGCTTGGCACCAATTTGTAACCTCACCGAAACCATGCTGTTTATAAGTGCCACTAGTTGAATCTTTTTGAGGTGCAATCACTATAAAAGTAATTTCATTATTACTAAGGTGTTTAGCTATGGCTTGAAAAATAATAACATCTGTTTCTCCTTCAGCAACTAGAAGTATATTTTTTGTCACTTAAAACCCTTCTGGCAAGCCACCAATCAACCCTGATAACCAAATTTCAGATAGCTTCATTCCTCCATGTTCTTTTACCCAATCATCGCGAGTAAATCCTTCTGGAGGAGGAATGCGATTAACTTCAGTGTGCCCCTTGTCATTACGACTTACAACAAATAAACGATGGAGAGGATTAAATAAATCAATCGCATCCAAGGTTGTGGGGTTGTGAGTAGTCATTAAAATTTGTTTTTCTGGGTGTTCTTCTAACATAGTTGAAATATTACCCATTAACTCTCTGACTAGACCTGGGTTTAAAGCATTATCAACATTATCTAATGCAAATATATCTGGCGATTTTTGATGAAGTAATAGCACCAAAATAAATAAAATATACAAGGCTCCCTCGCTAACATCATAAGCATAAAGATTGTTAAATTTTGTACCCATATACTTATCTGTATATCTTACAACTCGTTTCCCTGTATGCAAGTGATTGGATTGTAATTCGGGAGAAATTTCCTCGGTGGTAGCAATTTTTTCAAACCAATCTAATAATTCGAAAAATCGACGCAAATCATGCTTTACAGATTTATGGGCATCTTGAATAACTTCATTTAATGCAACAGCTAAGCCACCTCCATATAACCCTAGAGGTTCTTTACGACTTTCATCAGGTGAAACTCCTCGTAGAATTGGAGTCGATAGAGAGTAAATGGCATATTTCTTAATTGTATTTAATTGCTTTAACTCTTCTTCAGTAAAGCTACCCAATGCTTCTAGTGTTGACATAACACTTTGAAGTTTTGGTAACTTTTCAAATGGCATATTATCCAAAGAACTAATGGAAACACCACGGTTACTACGTCCACCTAGCTTATGATTACCTTTACTTATTTTTTCAGCAGAGAAAATAAATTCTGTTTCGTCATTAGGGCTAATATTTGCGTGATAATTAAAGTCATCAAACTCAGCATCTAAGGAAAAGGTGTTTTTGCGAGATAAGTTACGAAAAGAGGATTTAAAAACTTCTGGAGCAGACAGCCTGATCCCCCTATCTGCTAATTTGTTATAACTTACTTGTCCATCTAGAGCGCAAGACAATACACCGATAGCTTCTAAAAAGTTGCTTTTACCTGCTCCATTAGTACCAATAAACACATTTAGCTGACTAAGCTCAACTGTTTGATATACAATAGATTTAAATGATTTAATAGTAACTTGTTTAATGGGCATGGTATCGAATAGGCAATTTCAGATGAATCCTTTATCTTTAATATGGCGTGTATTATACGTAATATAGTAGATCTATTCGTATTAATGTAAAGTCCTAATATTTTTTTCGCTTTTTCAATCGCGTGGTAGTCGTCCGCATTTCCTTTTCAGCTCTCAGTTTGGTAAACATCAGAGTTTCGTTTTTGTTCTTTTCAAAGCCCTTGGCAGTCTGTCGAGCTTATTTTCTTGGTACCCAGCTTGGCAAACAACAACGCCAGGGTCAGGTCTTTGGGTCAGGTCTTTGGTTTATGACTACGCCTCAGACAGTGATATTGTTAAGAATCATAAATCGAAGACCCTATCGTTTTATACTATCATTTTCCTCCTCAAATGGCTTGACACCGTGTCGAGAAATCGTTTATTTTGCCTCTACCGAAACTCGTGTTTCGACTCCAATAAAATAACCGGTTCTACAGCGATCGCGGACTAGCTGTCCTCTCATCCGCTCTCCGTGGCTGGTGCGAATGTAATTGTTTTTACATAATATCTACTAATTTTAAGTAAATTTACACTATAATACTTATTTATAAACATTTTTTTATGTTTGTAGGTGTTTTTAAACAGTCGGTATTTATATGAATCAAAACAAAATAGGTCTTGCATGGATTAAAGAGCAATTTATTCTTGACGATATTAAAATTGATACCGAATGTTTTGCCGCAAAAATTTCCTCAATCAACAAAGAAGATATGCAATGCCATCTCTATCCAGAATCTTACCGCCCTAAGGACACGGTTGTTGAGCAATTAAAATTTGCACTAAAATATGAGTCATTGAATCTTCGATGCTTATCAGCTTTATTCAAGAAACCTGATATTGATAAAGAGATTGAGAAAGCTTTAGTTTCAAGTCCAGGTAGCAAATACAATAGACTGATTGGCTTTTATTATGAGTTTTTGACAAACAAATCACTTCAGACACAAAAATTGCTGACAGGTAATTATATCGATGCGGTTAATAAAGACAGTTATTATGTTGCACCCAGTATAAAAGAACAAAAATTTCGTGTTAATAACAACTTAACGGGAAATGGCATGCTAACCATGCTAATTCATAGAAATGAAAAGCTATTAAAGGATGATGAACTTAAGCTTTTACTGATTGAATCAGTTTCAGGATATCCTGTTGAGTTCCTTGATAGAGCCACTCGCTACTTAATTTCCAAAGAAACAAAGTCTTCTAATGAAATTGAAGCAGAAAGCATTAGTCCAAACAAACTGATTAAGTTCATCTTTGCACTGGAAACAATCAATAATGAAGAGCTAACAAAAGAAAAGCTGATTGATACCCTGAATATTATCAAAGAAAAGCACTATCATGAATTCGATTACAGAGTTGAACAAAATTATCTAGGCGATTCTGGGTTTAATTATATTGGCTCTATTGATTATGTCCCCCCTAAGCCATTTGATGCACATGAATTAATGGACGAATGGTTTTTGGTTAGGAATAAAGTCTTACAATCAGATATGCCGTCCATAGTTAAAGCAGCTGCTTTATCCTCAAGCTTTGTTTTTATTCATCCTTTCATGGATGGAAATGGTCGCATTAGCCGATATATTATGCAAGATACCTTATATAGAATGGGCGTTATTGATAAACAATGCTCTCTTCCCTTATCAAGCGGACTATTGTTAGAATTAAAAAAGTATTATGATGTATTAAATGAAAAATCTCAGAAAATAATGGAATATGTTGATTTTCATCTTGATGACAATGGAGGATTAACGGTAAACGGCGACACCGCAGATTTATACAGGCACTTAAGCTTTGATTCAGACGCGCTTTTTTTATCGAACATTGCTAAAAAGGTCACTCAAGAGTTAGTCCCTAAAGAAATGGAAAAGCTTAAATTATTTGATAGTATTTTTCAAAATTTAAAAGAAAATATTGACCTTCCTAATAAAGATATTAGTTTAATAACAACACTTTTAATGAATAACAAGGGAAAGATTAGCACCTAAATCCTGCAAGCATTATACATAATAATCCACAAAACTCCTTATTAAACAATGATATAATATCATTTTCCTGATTTCACTATCTCATTGTTTTAATGAAGCCCTCTAAAGTATCAAAATCCTCATCTCACGTAAGAAACCGTACCCGAACGGTAAAAATGACATCTACAGCACATGGATTGACAAGCCAGGCGGGACTGATTCCCGTCGTGAAATATTTAGACAGGATAGGTTTTGAAAAAACCGTAAAACAAAGCGTTCCACATCGGCGGGGTGAAAATGCAGACCATCACTTATCTGATGTGGTTCTATTGACGTTGGTTGGCATGATGGGGGGAGCAACATCAATGGCAAAGGTGACGACCGTATGGGCAGATAGCGTACTGCGCAAAGTAGCTGGCTGGATAAAGATTCCTGTTGAAACCACAATTTTACGGATCTTTAAAGAAGTAAGTGATAGGCAGATAAGCCAGTTTGAAACGCTCACGCATACTTTGCGTGGTCAACACTGGCGGCGATTGCTTCGTTCCGGAAAATCGAAAACTGGCATACAATCCGTCCAGTGGGTCGATGTCGATTCAACTGTGGACACCGTTTGTGGTCGACAAGAAGGAAGTGCCAAAGGCTTCAACCCCAAAAAGAAAGGTGCCCGTTCATACCATCCACAACTCGCTTTTCTAGCGGAAACAAAAGAAATTTTACAAGCCTGGTTCCGGACAGGCAATGCCTTTACAAGCAATGGTGTTGTAGAATTTACCAAACAGTTACTTGCACACTTGCCCAATCGGATGCGCATTATTTTTCGCGGTGACAGTGGTTATTTTGTCGGTGATTTGCTTGAATTTCTCGATACCAGAGGGCATGGGTATCTAATAAAGGTTAAACTTAAGAATTTGAACGCATTGCTGGCCAAACAGGCCTGGACAGCCATACAAGGCCGACCCGGTTGGGAGCAGAGCGAGTTTCAATATCGTTGTGGTGGCTGGTCTCGCTCTCGTCAGTTTGTCGCGGTCAGGATAAAGCAACCTAAACAAGTGACAGGACCTCAGTCCGAGCTTTGGGATACGGCAGAATATGACTATTTTTGTTATGTAACAACTGAACCTCTATCGCCTTGGCAAACACATAAGAAGTATGGTGAACGAGCGACGTGCGAAACATGGATTGAAGAAGCAAAATCACAAATGGGTTTAGGTAAAATCAGAACGAATCAATTTCTGGCTAATGCCGCATTATTTCATTGCGCCGTTCTTGCCTACAATACCGTGCGCTGGATGGCTCAATTGAGTGGCAACAAAACGTTGTGCCAATGGGAGCCGGATACACTTCGTACTTATCTGATTCGGGTGGCTGGAAAATTACTCACAGGCAATAATCAGCTGAGAGTCAGAACACCTGCAGGTCCGCTCTATCCACAGGAATGGGATGATTGGGTTAAGGTGGGGTTACTCGCTTAACATTAACCGAAGTTAAGTCACTTTGATTAAAAGGTCATGGCACGTTGGCAGGGTGTTTATTGCCTTGGGCTCGGGGGATATCCATACGATACAAAAAATTTCCTCTATTTATGATTTAAATCTGGATATTTTGATCGGTTGGACAAAGAGGGCTGGCAAAGCGGCAGTAAAAACCTAATAACCACTTAGCTAGACAGGTTAATGAGAGTCAAAATATGGGCTTGCAGGATTTAGGTAGCATAAAAAAAAGAAAAGGTGTATTAGGTCATATTCATGCTGTAAGTCTTAATTATGCTGAGCAGGTTTATGAAGAGACTTTTTACAGCTTAATTTAAAAAACCTTCCTTCTAAGTAACAAAAACATAAACACTTGTTTTATATGATTTTGTTATTTGTAGTTGGTTGGCTTTCTGGCAAAGCTTAAAATGCTGATTACCCATAAACTCTCAGCTATATTCGTCATTCCCAGAACATTGGAGTCAAGAACATTGGGGTCTTTGATTTATGATTTTTAACAAGAATGTCATACCTTGAAATTCAAGAATATTCACTTTTAAGCCCTATTATCATAAATCAAAGACCTTTGTTTCGCTGTGTAAGTGAGTGAAGTTGAATGTCATCACTAAAATAGTGTAGTGCGGGTTTCACGCAGTCATTAATTTCTTTTTCGGTCATTGTTGTTTCTATCACGATTCGGCTTTTATTGCCCTTAATACGTGAATCCTCAGATAAGCTAGTTTCAATGGTGCCAATGAATTCAGCAATAAGATTATCTAAATCTTCACTAGAAATTTTCGAAGCGGATGCTTTTTTTACTTTTAATTCGTACATGTATTGTGTCCTTTATATTACTGACCTTAGCGCCAAATCTAAACGGTTTAATGTGTAGTATAAATGGCTTGAGTTCATTGCAGGTAGCTTATTTAAGTAATGCTTCAAATACATCAGTCTGTACGAGTTTACTGTACAGTAGAGAGACGCAGAATTTGAAATATCAACCAAAAGGGTCAGTATTTAATGCTGCTTACTTAAGCATTTATTAATTCGATATCAATGAGTTGAGAAGTAGGTTGGGTTAGATTTTTTTACGAAGAAAAAAAACGTAACCCAACAACACACTGATATACATGAAAATTCTGGGCATCGGGTCAGAGGAGGCTAGCCTCCGTCTGCCCACAGCACCGTGCGTACGGGTCCGTACACGGCTCCTCACGCAAGACTTATCCATTGAGAAACCTCAAACCAATGTTTCACCCTTCGGTCAGATCGTATTTCCTGCCCTTTCTCTTTTATAAACCAACTATTCGGATAGGCTTTCGTCACTGCTCGCGCATTTGATAACACCCACCGTTTGTTGTTTGAGAATACGGCATTCCCTGCTTGTTTTCGCGGTACTCCTCGTTTGATCAGTTTTCGATACAGGTGCTTTTTCCTCTTTTGTTGATCCACTATCCTTGATCGTAATCGTCGCCTTATATGCGCTTCAATTTTCTTTAGTTGCGCGGGGTAATAGGTCAAACTGTAGTAGTTTGACCAACCCACGTACCATTGATTGATCTCGTCTAGTGTTGTTTCCAGAGTCTGATGAGTGCCTCTTGGGGTCAGTTCTTTGACTTTATCCATGGCGGATTGCAGGGCTTTATGCGCAATCGCAATCGTCCCGTCTACCACGGTAAATCCCAAAAACTTGACCTTCTCGGATTTGGCCACTTGGCTTTTATCCTGATTCACTTTCAGTTTTAGCTTCTTTTCGATAAATTGGCTGACTTTTTCCATGACTCTATCTGCCGCTTTTTGCGATTTGACAAAGATGTTACAGTCGTCTGCGAATCGACAAAACTCAAGTCCGCGTTTTTCCAATTCCTGATCCAGTTCATCCAGAACTATGTTGCTCAGTAAAGGGCTTAGTGGACTTCCTTGTACCGCCCCTTCTTCGCTTGAGGTAACGACACCCTTTATCATAACACCGCTTCGCAACATGATCCCTACGAGACGAAGTATCCGTTTATCCGATACTTTCTCTCCCATTCGGGCTATTAGCCGGTCGTGGTGGATTCGATCGAAAAACTTCGATAAATCAATATCTACCACATAGGGTTTACCACTTCTTATTATATGTTGAGCCATTTGCACGGCTTGGTGCTGACTTCGTCCTGAGATAAAGCCGTAACTATGCTGTGAAAAATCCCGCTCAAAAATAGGGTTTAGTAGTAGTTTCATGGTTGCTTGTACCACTCGATCTCGTACCGTCGGTATGCCAAGTAGTCGTACTCCCTGGCCTTGCGGCTTAGGTATTTCTACTCGACGTACGGGCGAGGGTTTGTAAGTCCAGTCTGTCAGTTCCTGTCGCAGCTGGCTTAGCTCTTCGTCTAAACTGGCTTCAAAGTCCATTATGCTTACCCCGTCTATTCCGGGTTTGCCTTTGTTCTTCTTTACCTGTTCAAATCCTATAGTCAAGTACAATGTTGAGCATAGGTTTTCGAAAAGTCTTTGTTCCTCTTCAAATAGGTCTCTTTGGTTCATTTTACTCTTTCGTTTGCAGTGGTCTTTCATGCATCTCGCACAATCCATTCGTTCACAGTATACGTTGTGAATAGTGAGTTGCTCCTTTCAGGCAGATGTCATACCACCAGTCTATAATCAACAGCCGTGACCGCCTACGTGTTCCGCCCTTCACCTCTAACACCCTGTTGCTGATTCGATGTTTTGCCCTCATCCATGTCACCATGGATTCATCGGCACCGAACTTTACGATTACTATGGCCTCATCTGAAAACCCTCGGTCCATAACGACTACATTGCTGTAGCGCTTAGGGCTTAAAGAGTCGCAGTTACTCCGACCCAAATCCGATGGCTCCT
Source organism: Methyloprofundus sp. (assembly GCF_965251085.1). Taxonomy (NCBI): domain Bacteria; kingdom Pseudomonadati; phylum Pseudomonadota; class Gammaproteobacteria; order Methylococcales; family Methylococcaceae; genus Methyloprofundus; species Methyloprofundus sp. Next base: position 1,670,069 of record NZ_OZ252594.1, read on the forward strand.
CACTGGGTAAGATAGTCACCCGTTTCTCAATCTACCTACCTTCAATACGACAACCCGTTACGGTGAGAATGTCGGGCTTTGGTGGTTGCAGACACCTTACCCCCTGATTGCCGCCTTACAAAGGTTCACTTTCGCTTAGGTGATTGATTTGGCTAGAGCTTCCTTCAGATTCCGCATTGGCTCTCTATAACCGTGGTTCCCTGTTGGGTAGCTATGGAGAGTTTCTTTGGACACCCTTGCTTTCGCCTACTTCTTCCCTTCTCACAGGGCAAAGGCTGGACTTTCACCAACTAGCTGACTATCATGCCAGTCACACTACGTTATCTGCGCTTCGCTTGATAAGCTAACCCAATCTACGATTATAAGGTGTTGTTTACTAAGGTATTATATCTTAAGTAAGCAGTATTAGGGTCATACACTATTGTAATGTAGATATAAACTGCTCGGTTGAGCCAAATGTTTTCGTAAAACCAAGATAAGCTTGATAGGCCGCAACAATTGCCAATATTAAAAAAAACACTCCGCTTAGTTGGTGTAATAAGCGTAGCGGTATTTTCTTTAGTACGGTTCTGCCTGCAATAACACCTAAAACAGACGTCGTTGCCAAGGCGAGTGTAGAGCCAATCCAGATAGCAGCGGGTAGGGCGGTACTACTTAATGCAACCACCGCGAGTTGTGTCTTATCGCCAAATTCCGCCACTGTAATTAATAAAAAAGTAGTCAGGAAAAGATGATGAGCACTTTTTTCCTGTACTACTGTTTCTTGTTCTGCATCATTAAAGAATATAGCCTGTAAGCCAAAAGCAAAAAATAGCAGACTGACGATAGCCGCGACAATATAATCAGCAAGCCAGCTGGCAATAACAACGCCGAATAATACAGCCAATGTATTCAGTAATGCAAAGGCCGTGATGGCGCCAAATATCACCGGTTTTGCTCGATAACGTGCTGCTAGCGTCATGCAAACCAATTGACTTTTATCACCCATTTCAGCGGCAATAATTAAGACATAACTAGTGCTAATGGGTGTAAACCAGTCCAGAAAAACGGAATGTAGAGGCGAAAAGTCCATCAGCAATTGCTACGCAAATGGCTAATAATTAATGACGACCGATTACTTCGATTGCATTGGCATCAAGATCACGAAAAAACAAGGCCTTGCGCCCTGATTTACTCATTGTATAAAAAACTTTATTTGCATCCAGGCTTTCACGTACGCAATCAAAATCATCTACCGTTAAGGCTACATGACGATCACGGCCGCCATGCTCAGGTCGTCCGGTCGTGGGATCTATATTATCTAATAATAGAATGTGTAGCTGCTGATTTTCTCCTAATTCAAACCATGCACCAGGGAACCCTAGGTCAGGCCGTTCAATTTGTTGCAAGCCAACAATTTTCGTATAAAATTTTATTGAAGCGTCTAAATCAGAAATCATTAGACTGGAGTGATGTAATAAAAAGTTTAATTTTTTCATTTTATATAGTTGCATTAAGACTTGTAGCGAATAATCATACAAGGAAAAAGTATTAGTCGTTTGAGTATTACTTTAGAAGTTCAAAATAGAACACGCACATGATAAGCAGCAATCACTTAATTATGCTAGGTGGCTAGTGTCTAGCTAGCTTACAATGTATTGTAAGCCAAGATTAATGAGCGAGTGATACAATTTTTTGGATGTTTTTAATCAGTGTTGATTACACTGCTAAAAAATACTTAACAATCTTGAAGCTATCATTGTTTTTGGTATGTTATTAAACGTAATAATGTACTGCATGGTATATGATCCTTATGTCCGTTGGCAGTGTAGGTGGAGAGTGACGTATAATTTTTTTTCAGTTTTCAGGAACAAGGAACTTAATAATGTTTAAGTATGCAGAGCCATACAAAATTCTAACCAAGCCTATTAATTTCCTGTTGTTTGCCTTGTTCGGCTGTCATAGTGTCAATGCAGAGCTACTCACCATGAATCAGGCTCTGGAACAGGCTTTACACGCAAACAGGTTATTGGAAAATGCTGGCCTGGAAGTTCATAAAGCAGCCTCATCGCTTGCAGCTGAACGAACTAAACGCTACCCACAGTTACACTTTGATTTTTCCGAATCCTATAATCTCACACCGCAATCCTATACTTACGAGGCTGGAGTGTTTGGGGCTGTTCCCACTGAGGATGTAAGTATCGTCTCGGAACGTGGCTTTACCACGGTCTTATCTGCCGGCATTAAACAACCTTTATCGCAATTATATAAAATAGGTTTATCTATTGATCAATTTGCAGTCAGAGAAGATATTGCTGAAGAACAGGTTCGTGCCCAGCGACAGGAAATCGTTAAAAAAGTCAGGGACAATTATTATAAAATTTTAAAAACGCAATATTCTTTAAGCGCAAATGAACAACGTACGATTTTTTTGCGAGAGTTAAACCAACTAGTTGATCGTTATTACCAAGAGAAAACGGTTCTGCAATACCAGACTATGGAAGTTCAGGCCAAGCTTGCTCGCTCCAGGCATGAAGCATTTAGAGATAAAAATGACTTGTTGACCCAGCAGGAACGACTTAATGTGTTATTAGGGCGTGATATAAATAAGCAATTTTCCGTGACTTCAATAAATGATTCGCTATTGCCTGTGCCGGGTCTGGATGAGATCGAATCTATTTCGCTGTCGATGCGACCAGAAGTAAGAGAAACACAACTGAAGCTGGAATATGACAAATATGGCTACCAGATAAAACAGGCAGAATATATACCTGATATTGATTTTGAAGTACGCTATAGCCGTTTATTTGGTACTGAATTTATCCCGGATGAAGAAGCCGTGCTGGCGCTAAAACTTAAGTGGGATATTTATGACTGGGGACAAAAGTCGCAAGAACTGAGCAAGAAAAACTATGCTATTCAGCAGTCACGCAACCAGATTCGCGAAACCAAAGCACGCATTGTTATAGAAGTGAACGAACGTTATCGACAATTACAGGATGCTAATGATATGCAACAGGTATCTGAACTGACTCAGGCTGCCGCACAGGAAAAATTACGGGTTTTGATGAGTCAATATCGACAACAAGTTGTATTACTGGATGATGTACTGCGTGCTGAAGCTGATTTAGCGGATGCTAACAATCAGTACCACCAGGCATTACTCTCTGCCTGGAGTGCCAGAGCCGCACTAGACAAAGCGATGGGGATTGAATAAATGACTTTTAGATTAAAACTATTATCAATGATGCTACTAAGTATTGCCTTAACTGGCTGCAGCGAAAAAAATGCTACCCCCTCAGCTAGTTATATTCCGGTACGGGTGTTATCTCTGCAACAACATACCGGCGCACATGGTAGCCGCTATACAGCCAATATTATTCCCAATACTCAGGTTAATCTGGCCTTTAAAGTCAATGGTTATATAGAATCAATCCTTGAGGTGACAGCGACGGATGGTACACAACAGCAGATTGATCGGGGTAATCTGGTGAGTAAGGGCAAAGTATTAGCACGAATTAAAGACAATCAATATCAGGATAAAGTCAAAGAAGCTAAAGCGAGCCTGGCTAGCGCAAACGCAGCCTGGGTAAAAGCGCAAGCAGACTATAAACGTGCCAAGATCCTGTATAAAGAAAAAAGCCTGACCGCGCCCGATTATGATTCTGCATTACAGGAATATTCAACTGCTCAGGCTAATGTTGCAGCGGCCCGTGCGCAATTAGCAGATGCACAGCAAAATCTGGCTTATTGTGCTCTGGTAGCGCCTATGAATGGCGTGCTCTTAAATAAAAACATAGCCGTAGGAACTCTGGTTAAACCCGCAAGTGCAGCTTTTGTCTTGGCTGATATGAGTAAGGTAAAGGTCGTGTTCGCTGTGCCGGATACTATGCTTAAAATTATCAGCCTGGGCGACCCGCTTAAGGTAACTACCCGTGCATTGGCGGATCAGGTTTTTAGTGGTGTGGTGAGTAATATCTCTCCCTCAGCGGACCAACAGACGCGTGTGTTTGAAATTGAAATTGCCATTGATAATGCTCAGGGCTTATTAAAGGACGGCATGATTGCGGCACTACAGATACCGGAGTTATCCCAGCAGGATAGTCGTTTGGTATTTCTGCCGATTAATGCGGTGGTACGTAGCAAAGACCAGCCTAAGGGATATGCTGTTTATACCATTAAGGAAAATGTAAATAAGCGCTTTGCAATCCTAACCAACGTTCAGCTAGGGAAGGTAGAGGGCAATAACATCAGTGTGCTTTCCGGATTAAAAGCGGATGTTCAGGTCATTGTTTCGGGCGTTAATACCGTCTGGGATGGCGCTGAAGTCCGCATAATAGATTAAGTATTACTATGACACATATTGATGATCAGCTAGCGATTCAGCAAACGCAGAACCTCGCCCGGTTTTGTACTGAAAACAGAGCTATTTCCTGGGTGTTTCTGGTTGCTGTGTTTTTATGGGGCTTTTATGGCTATGGCGATATGCCCAAACGCAAAGACCCCAATATCCCTATAAATGTTGCTTCGGTCATCACCCCCTGGCCCGGTAAAACGGCGTTGGAAGTTGAGCAACTGATTACCTATCCGGTTGAACGGGCGATAGCCGAAAATAAGACCATACGCGCCTTATCTACACGTGAATGGGGCTTGAAGTCCATTAGCCTTCCCAATGTTTCGATTGTACAAATCAGGCTTTCCGATGCCGTATCAGGTAAGGATAAATTACAACAGTTCAATGATATTAATTTAAAGCTGCAAGCCATCAGCGAAAGTCTTCCCCCAGGTGCCGGGCCGATCAAGTTTAACAGTGGTTTTTCAGATACTGCTTCACTATTATTAGAAGTGGTTAGTCCAAAAGAAAGTGAGGTCGAATTATCTTTACGTGCCCGGGATATTAGCAAAGCTATTATATTGGCACGTAAGACTGCCGATCCTGGTGTTTCGCGAGTTTCACTGGTCTTTGTTTTACCGCGCAAAGTTAATACTCAGGCTGTTACGCCGGTATTAGGTGCTTTTATTCAGGACCTCCACGACTTACACCCGGGCTGGAATATTCAGCCATTAAAGGGACCGGGCTTTGTGGGAGTCGACTTTCCTGCACCTAAAGGGGTAGATGATGCCGGTATCATTGCCTTAAGTAATAATTTTCTCAATCAACGTCTTGGCTTATATCAGTTTCACCCTGATGTCTGGAATCCGGTTGTTATTCGACAAACGGCATCCACTCAGGAACAGTTGAGTAAAGCCGGGGGTGATAAATACAGTTATCGAGAATTAGATGATTTTTCTGATCTAATTGCACGCAACCTGAGTATGGCGGCAGAAGTTTCCAAAGTTAACCGATCCGGAGTTTTACCCGAGCAGATTACTCTGGCGTATTCGCAGGTACAACTAGCTTCCTACGCATTACAACCCCAGCAAATTGAAAATGCCTTAAATGCGCGCAATACTCCCTATACCGGTGGTTCAATTCAGGTGAATGGTATGGGACTGAATATCGAACCTAGTGGTCAGTTTGATGCGGTAGATGAAATAGCAGATGTGGTTATCGCTCGGAACAGTGATGGCTTACTGGTCTATTTACGCGATATTGCCGAGATTCACAGGGGGTATCAATTTCCGCCCAGGTTGCTTAATTATTATAGCTGGCAAGATAAACAGACTGGGCAGTGGCAACGGAGCAGGGCCGTTTCTATTGCATTATTTATGCGCGAAGGCGATCAGCTGGGCAATTTTGCAATTAGTGTAGATGCTATTCTAGAAAAACTGGAGACGCAATTACCTGATGATTTAATGATAGTTCGTGTTTCAGACCAGCCAGAACAAGTAGTAGAAAGTACCGAATTATTTACCACTGCATTGATTGAAGCCATCGTTATGGTGGCACTTATTGCTTTAGTGGGATTTAGGGAGTGGCGTTCGGCACTGGTGATGCTGATTGCTATTCCACTCACCATGGCAATGACTTTTGGCATGATTTCAGCGTTGGGTATTGATGTCCAACAGGTTTCAATTGTCGCTTTAATTATTGCGCTGGGATTGCTTGTAGATGATCCGGTCGTTGCCTGTGATGCCATTAAACGTGAGCTGGAACGAGGACATGTCGCGTTGATTTCAGCCTGGCTGGGACCTACCAAACTGGCGAACGCCATTATGTTTGCCACGTTGACCAATGTTGCAGCTTATTTACCTTTGCTATTACTGACAGGAGATATAGGACATTTTCTGTATAGCTTGCCGATCGTGATGACTTGCGCATTAGTCGCATCACGCATCGTCTCGATGACTTTTATTCCCTTATTGGGCTATTACCTTTTGCAGCAGAATTCTATTGCCGAAGCGAGTATACAACAGAGGCGTAGTCAGGGGTTTACCGGCTGGTATTTTCGTATCGGTAAAGCGGCAATCAATCATCGTAAAAAAGTCTTGATTGCTTCACTCTTAATTCTCGTGTCTGGTGGGGTTATTAAGTCTCACCTGGTGACTTCATTTTTTCCTTATGATGTCCAGTATCTCTCATATGCCGATGTCTGGTTACGCAATAATGCCAGCTTGCAAGATACCCAAAAAACTGCGAATAAAGCGGTGCAGGTTATCCAGCAGGTTGCGCAAGAGTATGGCAAACAACACCCTGATAAAAACGGTAATCCTGCCCAATATCTGCAGTCGGTGAGTATCAATCTGGGGGGCAGTGGGCCTAAATTCTGGTTCTCAGTGATTAGTCAGATTCAGCAACTTAATTATGCGCAACTGGTTATTAGAGTTAATGACAAAGATGTCACACCAGAACTCATTTCACTTTGGCAACAGGCATTATCGACACAGGTTCCAGGTGCTGCAATTAATGTTAAGCAATTACAAACGCAACCCGTTGAATATCCTGTTGCTATACGTCTATCTAGTCGAGCGACTATTGACGGTGCACAGGCACCCGATAATACCCGGACCTTACGCAAGCTGGCTGAACAGGTAAAAATAATACTACGCGATGTAGATATTGCAGAGCGCATCAATGATGACTGGGGTGATCAGGATTTTACCGTTACCTTAAATGTATTGCCTGACTTGGCAAATCTAGCCGGAGTGACTAATTACGATATCGCCTATTCATCTGCGCTGGCCTTTAATGGCGTAAATATGTCGGCTTTACGCGTAGGTGACAAGCAAATTCCAGTTGTTACTACCTTGCGCCATAGGGAACGGGCACAGCTGTCGGACTTAAATAATCTCTATGTCTACGCGAGTGAGAATGATAATAAAGTACCTTTAGCTGCTGTCACGGATATTGCCTACAAGATGCGCACCAGTAAAATAATTCGTACGGGTGAATTTCGCGCGATTAGTGTTTTCGCTTACCCCGTTCCAGGCCATTACCCGTCACAGATTATGCAGCAGATTCGCGATGATCTTAAGTCATTTGAGAAAAACCTGCCGCCGGGCTATAAAATGGAAATAACGGGGTCAGAAGCGAATGCAAGCAATGGTAATAGTCAGTTAATGGGCGTGTTATTAATTTGTATTGGTTTGATTTACATTACTTTAGTTGTGCAGTTCAAAGATGCGGTTAAACCGCTGCTGGTTTTTGTTGCTGTTCCCTATGGAGTCTGTGGTGCGTTTTTTGCTCTAGCAGTGATGAACAGTACTTTCGGCTTTATGGCTTTTCTTGGCATCATTGCTCTGGTAGGCGTAATCGTCAGCCATATCATCGTGTTATTTGACTTTGTAGAAGACGCACGCGAGCGCGGCGAATCACTACAGGATTCATTGCTGGATGCTGGAATAGTGCGACTGAGACCGGTATTAATTACTGTGGGTGCAACTATTATGGCGCTTATTCCGTTGGCGATTCATGGTGGGCCACTTTGGCAACCACTGTGTTATGCACAAATTGGTGGACTCACCTTTGCGACATTTGTGACATTACTATTAGTCCCTGTTTACTATTCAGTGTTTGTGCTAGATCTTAAAATAGTGCAATGGCAAAATATAGAGTAGGGCGGTTTACCGTAGGGCGTGGCTTTGGCCGTTAGAATCACATGATCAACGGATAAAACCATTCCTAACCGCAGATTCTATGCATCATTTCAGGAGTTCAATATTGAAAATTGAAGACAAATCTCAACAAGCATTATTTACTCAACAATGAAACCGGAAAGTTCACCTGTCTATCTATACTCGATATAGTCTGTAGGGATGCTTATGTGATCAGCCAGAGTATCAAACATTTACTCTCTTCAATAAGATTAGTTAAGGCAATCTAAAACGATAATATGAGAGTGCTGTAAGGTGATAGCCGACCAATATTCCAATATCAATACTGTACGCTAAACGATCCTCTTTCGGACAAATATTTTGGAAGATGAAGTAAATTTAGATTGAAAAAAGAATCAACTTAGAGGTTAGCGTTAATTTTCGTACTGTTGGACTTCAACCCCCTAAAAGAGGGATTTTCCTCTAAAAAAAATGGATGATTTATTTGAAAAAATAGATAAATAAACTCATAATTTTGACATTAAATCTAATATGTATACACTGTAAGACAACATCTTATAAATTAACAATTGGGGTATGAACACTATGTCTACTGTGCCTTTTACATTTCGTATTGAAAAAGATTTAAAAAATAGTTTAGACCTTGAAGCTCAAGCTGAAGAACGCTCTTCCTCTTATTTAGCATCTCAAGCGATTAAAACAATGCTGGAGATAAGGACAGAAAAAAAACAGGCTATAGAAAAAGCTATTGTAGAAGCAGATAAAGGAACCTTCGTTTCACAAAAAGCAGTTCATCAATGGATGGATTCCTGGGATACAGAAAATGAGCTAGATAAACCAAAAGCAGATATTTTTTTAAAAAATTAGTGTATGTATATTGTTTACTTGGAAAGTAGTCTTAATGATCTTGAGTGGGTGAGATTTTATTATAAAAATATTTTTCCATCAGGAAAAAAGCAAGCAACGAGCCATATTAAAGCATCAGAAAAACTTATTAGTGAACATCCAAATATAGGTGAGGTTTATGATAGTACAAAAAATATAAAAGAATTAGCTATTAATAAAACACCATTTTCTTTTATATATCGTGTCAAAAAAGATAGAATAGAAATTCTTAGACTTTGGGACCAAAGAGGTGATCGTAATAATTTAATTATGTAAATTTATTTTTGATACATAAATTAGCCCTTAAACAAATTAAAGGGTAATTTACCTAGTTTTTTAAAATCAGTCTGTTTTTCAGTCTTGTTTTTTACATAGTCAAAAGCAAGCTTTATGTCTTTTTTATTCTGGGAAATAGCAAAACCTTTAAGATATCCATTAGAGCTTTTTTCATCTGCTTGCCTCGTTTTATAACGTCCCGCATCTATACCTAATTCTTTCAATGCTTTAGATAGGCGGCGTGACCCATAAATTTTTTGTTCTCCTCAAAAATATCGCGTACTTTGATATCAAACGCCTATTTTTTCCTGGCTTTATCTGTCACTTCAGATTGCTGGCTCCACGTATAAAAGCACTGGTACTGACTCTCATCTCCCTCTGGAGAAGGAGCTTATCTTAAGTCAACAGCATTAGACCCGGGCCTCACCTCACCCGGGTTAATACTTAACCACTCGCTCTAGTTTCAAGATCCAGCCTGCTTCACCAGCAACGAGTTTATATTGGAGCTGCCGAGTTCCACCGCTTGGTGCAGCGTTGGTATCACCCTTCAGGTAGATAGGGAATCGCCTTACCAAGGTTAATTCTACAACGCTAAATTCATCGTGCCCCATATAACCGACGGTATTTATGGTGTCATTGCATTGATCAAGGCTGTAGCTGGTCTCCTTTGCTCGCCACAGACTGGCCTAATCTGGACTCTGCAATTACCACGGTCTCGGTTGAGCAAGGGTATTATCTGGTCATGAACTCATCAAAGACAAGTAGAAGTCATCTCTGGATAATCTATATTCCATGGGAGGGGGGTGTAAAATGTGTGTTTGAGTTATATAATGATGGTTAACCAATAGCTTATCCCAGTTTGATTGCTTTGGACAATAAACTGTTGATTACTTATTCAATCAGTCAGCAGAGTATTGTTGTAAAGCAGCTTAGTTTAGGTGAATAAGTTTCCTTGATTTAATGTATTTAGTAATACTTAATTATAATAAAAAAATGAAAAAACCAATAAATTTAGAGTTTGGTAACAGGTTTACTTTATTCATTTTGATGGTTGGAATGTTTTTATCAGCTTGTAGTACACAAACTCTATTGCCGCCACAACCTACCCTCCCCAGGCATAATGTAATTAATGTACCAGAAACTGTTGAATTGCCAGCAGGTAAATTTTATATGGGAGATCAAAGTGGCATAGGAGATAAAGATGAGCGTCCTGTTCAACAAGTTGAAATAGCATCATTTGCAATAAGTAAATATGAAATAAGTTTTAAACAGTTTGATGAGTTTAGCGATGCAACAGGTCGAACTCTAGTCGATGACAGGGGGTGGGGGCGAAATCAGTTACCAGTAATAAATGTCAGCTGGGAAGACGCTCGTGCCTATACTCAATGGCTGTCACTAAATACAGGACAAAAGTGGCGCTTGCCATCAGAAGCAGAGTGGGAATATGCAGCTAGAGCAGGAAAGTACAGTAGTTACCAGTCAGGCAATCAGCAGGATGCGGTTTGTTCGATTGGAAATATTGCCGACCAGAAAGCCTATAACGCAGGAATCGCGACGCAAATTACCCAGTGTGATGATGGTGCGGTACATACTAAGCAGGTTGGGTCATATAGTGCAAATACATTTGGGCTCTATGATATGCATGGTAATTTATGGGAATGGGTAGCTGATTGTTATGCCACTTATGCTGATACTTCCGGTAGTGCTCAGTGTGAGAAGCGAGTTATTCGTGGTGGAAGTTTTTTAACACCGGCAATAAGTGCAAGAGTAAGCAATAGAGAAGCTTTAATGCCGGATGAACATTTGCAACAAGTGGGTTTTCGAGTGGTTCGTAAATTATGAGGCGTAAATCGACTGAATTAAATATATTTTCCATGTCAGCATTGGATTTGTTTGCCTCGGCTCTGGGGGCTTTTATATTAATTGTGTTAATTTTATTGCCCTATTATAAAAAAGAAAATTCGACAGTACCACCAGCGCCTAAAATATGTCCAGAACCCGCACCAGCTTGCCCCGAGTGCCCGACTCCACGCTCAGTTAAAAAGTGCCCTCCTATACCCGAACCCTCGGTTAAGTTTGCTGACAATTTATTAGTAATTGAGATGAGTTGGTATGAAAAGGGAGATGTCGATTTATATGTTACTACTCCTGATGGAAAGTATTATTATAATAATGAATATATCTCGGGTAAGCCTGGCAGGTTTACGGTAGACCATTTGTATGGCAGAGATGATGAAAAACCAGCCATAGAAGTTTGGAAAGCATTTAAACCTAGTCAGGGGATGTATAAAGTTTGTTTTAATTATTGGAAGAAAGGCGATGGAGAAATTTCTGTGGGTGGCCGTCTTGATAAGCCGACTGGACCCGTAATTATTCGGGCAAGAAAAATGAGAACAGGGCAAACAGTATGTCCACTGAAGTTTAAAATTTCAGCTGATTACACTTACACACAAGTTTCTTTGGACTAACTTCAAATGATAAAGTGAGATTTCTTAAAATTACAAGGGAAAAATATGCGTTTTTCAATAGTTTTAATATTATTTATTACTAGTTTTCAAGCTACAGCAAGTAGTGCCTGGCAATGGCAACGTGAATGTCGAGTACATAATAGTGATACTAAATGTACTATCTGGTTTAATCAGCAACAGAAGTTTGACCAAATTAAGGTTAAATCAAATGGTAACTTGTTAGCCATTGAGCAACAAAGCTTTCTTCAGACTAAATCACCGTCTGTCAATGCAGTTTTATTACATTTAAAGGGAGTATCACAGTCTCAGTTGCTGGAAATTAAAAAAGGTCTGAATAAATTAATAGAGAATAAGCGCGACTTTCAGAAGTTTGCTTTGTATGGCTCAGGTGAGGGATTGCAAATTCTTGCGCCAGTAGGCGTGGGAAAAGAGCAATTAAAATTAGCTATTTCAAATGTAGCGCTTTCTGAAAGGATTAGGAATCCTGTCAATGATTTGCTTGGAGTCATTGAAACTTTAGGCGGCAGTACTGAAAGTCGAAAAGTAATTTACTGGATCACAGTCGGAGTACCTTTAACAACTGCTCAGATTGCTCAAATTAAACTAAAAATGACTCAAAATAAAGTACGCTTAGTTATTATGCAGTTAGCTTTATCTGAACTTTTGGTAAATAGTTTCCCCGCATTAAATCAACTTAGTAATACGGTATCAGGACTTTATTCTAGTCAGCAACATGGTAGCTGGGTTACTTCAATAGCAAAATTAGCTAATTATAGTAATAATGGCACCTCCCTTTCTATTAATACACAGAATTTATGTGGAAATAAGGCGCTTAAATTTAGCACTCACTTTTCAGGTTCCGAGGATAACACCACAGTCACTATGGCATACCCCGTATGCCACTCAGCTAGTTCTGGAGGCGAAGGACAAAGAGAAGCTGGTACTGAGCAACAAACAAATTCTGAGGCCTCAGAAGAGACAACGACGAGCTCTACAGATGAGTCTTCTACAACGTCCGAAGATGAAGGGCGTAGTGCAAATGGAGAGACTCACTCCGACTCGCAGGTGGGGAGTGATGGAACGTCAACTGATGCAACTATCAAGACTGAAACTAATAATGAACAAGGTTTAACTAAAGTAATCATCAGTGTCGTGGTTCTAGCTTTACTTTTACTTTTATTGATTCTATTGATGATAAAAAACAAAAAGAAAAAAGAGGTTCCTCTAGAGCCAGGAATTGAGCAGGAAAAAACTATTTATGGATATTTGATTGTTCCTGTCTCTGAGGGAGAGGGTTCTCGCCGAATTGCTCTAACGAAGGTTTCTAGCACAATGGGTCGTAGCCAAGAGAACGATGTTATTTTTAGTGACAATACTGTTTCTGCTGTTCATGCGCAGATAAAGTTTGAGCGCAATGGTGCGGTAGTACTTATTGACTTAAATTCATCTAACGGTACTTATGTAAATGGGGAAGAAGTTGTACAGCAGAAATTAGAGATTGGTGATGATATTGTGCTAGGTGATTTCCCGATTAAATTTGGAGAGTAAAATATAATGATGAGATTTATAGTAGGTCGAGATGATTCAAATGTTGATGTGTTTATACCAGATGAGAGTGTTTCTCGTCGTCATTTAGCTATTGAAGTAGATAGTTCTAACCAAGTTTATTTGCAAGATTTAGGCACAATGAATGGTAGTTTTATATTACGCCATGTGGGCAAAGTGAAAATAAGTAATAAACAAAGTGTTAATTTATCTGACAGAATTTTACTGGGTGGCTATGAAACAACCGTTGCAGGTTTATTAAATTTGTTTACTAATAAAAATCCGAATGCATCCCAGGAAAGTGATTACCCAAACAAAGCAACTCAAGCAAAAAAAGAAATTAGCCGTTTTATCATTATGGAGGACGGTCAACATGCGAGGAAAACCTAAATGAATATTTCAAATGCAATACTTATTCGCATTATCGGTCTTGTTGTTGCTTTATTATGGATTGTTTTATTGAGTTTTACATTGCCTGTTGAGGTTTCTTCTCAAGGTAGCTTTAAGTGGCATGATTTTCTTATTGCAACTGAAGATCCTATGTACCCGGCAAATGTTCAGATTTTAATGTGGATAGCTTTTTTTTATTGCCTGGCCGAATTGGCAATTCAATGGCTGCATTTAACAGAAGAAAAAATACAGTTATCTCTGTTTACTCTTTATCAGAACCCAAGTCATGTGATGGTATATACGGAGCAAGGTGAAACTCAAATACATTTAGATGAAAATGAAGCACTAAAACCTGAATTATTAGCGGCAATTTATTATGCAAAAAGAAAAATTGTCCCCGCAAATTCATTGATTGGAAGTTTATTCAAAAAGATTAACTTTCAGTTTCAGAGCACTAACGATGTTGGGGACGTTTATACCATCCTGAATTCTGCAATTGACTTAAAATTACATGATGTCGATTTACGCTATACGGTTATTAAATATCTGGCATGGTTAATTCCCACACTGGGTTTTATTGGTACGGTGATAGGTATAGCAGTTGCTCTAGATAAGGCTGGAGCACTTCCCCCAGGAGACCCTCAAATGTTGGCAAAAGTTATTCCACTATTGGCAACGGCATTCTATACCACCTTATTGGCACTCATTTTATCTGCCATAATAATGGTGTTACTTCAACTGATACAGGCAAACGATGAGCGGGTAATTAATTCTGCGAGTTCGTTTTGTATTGATAATATTGTGGCTAAGTTAAGACCAAGATCTGAATAATCATTTTTTTATTTTTTAGAAGGAAAATTTATGAGTAAGTTTGATACCGATCCAACCGTGCTAAGTAGTAAAAAGACTAAGAAGCTTTCTCCCTCAGGTAATAGGCTTTCCCAAGAAAACACAGGGAATAGTTCAACAGATAGTGCAGCTGAAACTATAAAATTAGATAAAAACCAATCGGTAGCAGGTAATCCTAAAGGCAATCATCTAGAGAACTTTAGAGATGAAAGCGGAGCTATGGGAGGTGCAAACCTGAATGAGCCGTCAGTTGAAAACTCCTCCGTCACACAAAAAGCAGGGAATAAAACTATTTTTATTAACCGATCTTCTGTTAGTTCCGATACAGCTGAAAAACCAATTGTTGGATGGTTAGTTATTATTTCGGGTAAGGGTAAAGGTCATTCATTTTCCTTTTCTTATCTGCGACACAAAATTGGGCGTGATAGTGGGCAAGATATTGCTTTAGCCTTTGGAGATGAGAAAATCTCCAGAGAAAATCATGCTTCAATAGAGTTTGATCCAAAATTACGTAAGTACTATTTAATGAAAGGTGAAAATCTTGTTTATTTAAATGATGGGCGGGTCGGATCGGAGGATAAGGAAATTCAAATGGGAGATAAAATAACTCTCGGTGATACTGACTTACGTTTTGTTCCCTTTTGTGGTGAAGACTTTGACTGGAAGGATTAAGTTGAATTTAAACTGGGTTAAGTTAAGAGTTTCAAAAGGGTAATTCTTTATGCAAGCAATATGGAGTGCTTCTCAAATTCAAGGAGGGCGTGATTATCAAGAAGATTATTTTGCTGTTATTGAAAATGACAGTGTTTTCTCAATGGGTGAAAAAAAGGAGATCGAACCAGGCCTATTAGCAGCGCATCAATCTTTATATTTATTAGCAGATGGTATGGGAGGGATGGGACATGGTGATCTTGCTGCATCAACTGTTATTAATGTTTTTATAGACTCCTTTCTGAAAAATCAGCAGTTATCATTAGACCTTGTTGATATTTTACATAAATCACTGCTCTCAGCGAGCCAGGCTATTACTGCTTTAGTTGAGGAAAAAAAGGAACTTAAAGGCATGGGGTGTACGCTGATTGCCTTGCTATGGGATAGCCAATTGGCGACTGTGCAGTGGGTAAGTGTTGGAGATTCATTATTAGGGGTTATGCGCGATGGGCAATGGCAAGAGCTAAATACTAAGCATATTTGGCGAAATGTATATCATGAAAAACGCTTGCTAGGTGATCTTATTGATGAGCAGGAAGCAGCCGAAAATGGAGATGCTTTATACAGTGCAGTTGATGGTACAGATCTGACAGAGGTTGATATGGCAACACTTGCCATTCAGCCCAATGATGTCATTATTGTTGCTTCTGATGGATTGGAGGTGCTTTCACCAGCGGATATTCAGCAAATTTTAAAGGAAGGCTTAGATAACCTGGATAAGAATTATACTTTAGATATAGCTTTTCATAATATTCATTCCATACGCCAGCAATTATTTGCGGGAGTGTCAGCACAAGATAACAAGTATCAGGATAATACCAGTGCCATCGTTATTGGTTTTTATACAGGTCTCAGTATGGATTTATAGTATCAAGCGAATCAGACTGCTTCGCACCATCAATCATAGAGTAACAAAATCAATCACTTAAATTTTTGTTATTCAAGAGTTGCTTTATTAAAATGAGATAGATAGATGAGTCATAATGAACCCGGGGGATTGCCACCAGGCTATGAGATAGCAGGTTTACGGGTTATTCGCTTTTTAGCTAGCGGTGGGTTTGCTAATACCTACCTGTGTGAAATGATTAATCAGCATGGTTTACAGCAATTATGTGTTTTAAAAGAGCTATATCCAATGGATATAGTAAGGCGACGAGGTCCTTATTTTGAAATACTAAAGGATAATGATGCGCGTGCTGATGAAATATGGAACGCATCAGTTGAAAATTTCACCTATGAAGTGCGTGCCTTACAGTTACTAAATATAAATAATATTCCCAAGTTCCTGGATGTGTTTGTTGCTAATAATACCTATTATCTTGTTCAGGAATATATTGAGGGTATTAGCTTATATGATTATCGGTTAGGTTTAGAGAGTGAGCCTCTTAAGATCGGTACGACTATTCAATTATTGAAAGACTTATTACTTACTTTAAGAGCGATACATCATAGTGGGCTTTTACATCGCGATATCAAGCCCGATAATATAATAATACGGGCAATAGATAATAATCCCGTAATTATTGATTTTGGTGGTGTGCGTTTTGAGGTGGGTGGCGTTAGCTATAATTTTTATAGGCGTATTGGCTCTGGGTATAGTAGCCCTGAACAAACAAGTGAAACACTAGAGCAAAGTCAACCATCTGATTTATACGCTCTGGCTGCAAGCTTTTATTTTTTACTCTTTGGTGAAGCGCCTCCTGACAGTAATGACCGCCTTTTAGGCAAGCCCGAAAAGGGTTTCATGTTATTTGCTGATATTTGGCCTGCTTATTTTTTAGAAAGTTTGCAACGGGCTTTTTTATTGTCTAGCAAAGCCAGGTTTCAATCAGCCGATGAATGGCTATTAGCGCTGGAGCAGGATGATGAGAGCTTAACTCCTTTGAAAATCTGGCGAGTAGGTCGTGACCCAGAACAGGTTGATATACTGCTACCAAACTGCTCCGATACTGTCTCTAGGGTTCATTTGGAAATTCACTTGTATGATGATGGGGTATGGCTGATTGATTGTTCAATAAATGGGATTACAGTGATTAAAAACCATGGTTGTGGCCAGGGAGGTGTAACTGATTTTATAGATAAAATAGAACGCCATGAAATTGATGGTAAGTATTTTCTGTCAAAAGATGAATGGTTCGTAGATGAACGATTCGTGACACTTGATTTGGCTGGAAATATGTATTTATTAAGTGACTTGATTGATTTGAAAGATAATTGAATAGGCATATGCAAAAGATGAAGCTTACAACTAAAATATTGCTAGGTATTTTATTGCTATCAACTAGTATGGTGGGGATAGGGTGGCTATTTAGTATAGGAGGAATGGATAAAGTTAATGAATGGTACTCAGGCGCATTCCCATCAGGAAAATCCACCACCGGTAATACAGTTGATAGTGGTAAGCAAGTAAATAACGTGCCAACCTTACAATTACCAGCAGTTAGAGATGAAAGTATTGCTGAAGCTACGCCAGTTGATAATACAGCTGAAGCCCAGGCCGTTGTCACTAAAAAAAATACTGAATTGGGCTTAGGTGAAAACTCAGAATTAACTATTGCTAGTAATTCCAGCGATGAATACGGTAATACTTATTATCATATTGGTCAGTATTATAAAGGAACCCCAGTCTATGGTGCAGCATCAGTACTTGAAGTGGAACAAGGCAAAGCTATTGTTATATCAGGGAGCTGGGTAAAAAATATTAACCTGGATATACAGCCAACATTTGATGCAAAAACAGCACTGCGAAAAGCTCTAGATGTAATTGGGGTGCCTGTTAATCGGGTCGTAAAAGAGTTTGGTAATGCTGAGTTGATTGTCTTTCCGAATAATCGGGGGGCAAAATTATGCTGGTTAATGCAAGCAACATTAACTAACCCAAGTTCTAATGCAGAGATATTTATTGTTGATGCAAATGTACCAGAAATATTAATTCGTACAGAGGCTATCATGCAATGAAAGCAGTAATGTATTTTATTATTATGGCTTTATTACTGGTTTCTTTGCCAGTAAGACCTGCCACTGCCACTGTAGTTGATGTTATTGATTTTAATAAGAAATGTATTCTAATTGACAGTGTTTTAGATGTTTTACTAGAGCTTCCTAGAGACCATACAAATTCAGCAGTACCAAATTGGATCAATAGATTTGTTGTGCATAATAAGCAGCATTTAGATGGAAAGGCAAAAGGGGCTTATAACGAATAAGGTTAGATTGTGATCGCGAAGCGAGCCACAATCTGAACCGTTTGTTGGACAAGCCCGGCACGATAGTAGGAATTCATTTAATGCGCTCTATGAAAATAGCTTTTTGTTGATCAGCCCGACTGATGAATCGAACCTCTGTTTTTACCTGTTTAACTGAACTTTGAGCGTTGTCCATTGCAGTCAACTCTCAAAGTCCAAGTATCGGAGCAAAATTCTGCCTTAATCTCCGATTTTAGCCCAAGCAACTCCCTCAGCATTTAATCCGCTGATAGCCTGGGTCGAAGTGTTTAAATTTACATAAGCGCTAGTGATTCCAATTGTTAAGTTGGCAAAGGCTGAAACATTATTTCCACCCTGGGTATTTGCCGACGCCCAACAACCATCGCCCCGCCACAACATTTGCAACTGAATGCCGGCCGTACTTTGAGTGCACGCAATATCTTCGTCGGGTCAAACTTTAGCAGGGAGTGAATCAACTTAATAACACCCTTGCTATTCGGATGTAAAAAGCCATAATTGCGCGCACGACGAAAGCCTTTAGGCAAAACATGTTGCAGCACCAGCCACAGAAATTTAGCCCCCGATACCGTTTTGGTTTGATAGCGTTTGGTTTTGCTGTCTTGATAACGGTAGGTTACTTTGCCATTTTGGCAGGATAAGATATCCTGTTCACGAATCACACCACGATACAGGTATCGACCCAGATATATCAATGCTTTATCGCCTGCACCGACAAACTTACAATCGACCACCCATTTTTCCGGAATAGCTGTGGGAAATGGCAACTTTTCTTCGTTCATACGCGCTAGCATCTTTGCACGAAATACTTTTGCTAGTGCTTTATGATGAAACAGGTATTTGCCTTCCTTAGTGCGCCAGAGCTTCTTGATTTTATCCACGATTGCCGCAGGCATAATGACATGAATATGCGGATGATAATTTAATTCGCGTGAGTGTGTATGTAAGACAGCAATCGCCCCGGCATCGCCTTGCAACTGCTTATCATTTTTACTAAAACTCTGTAAAGTCGCCCAGGCACAGTCAAACATCATACTGTAAAGTAACCGCGGATGCTGCCTGGCTAACGACCTTAACTGCGCAGGTAAGGTAAAGGTATTCATAAAATAATCAGCAGGGACTTGTTTTTGTACCTGTCGTTCAATCCATTGTTGACTCTCATGATGTTGACAATGCGGGCAGTTACGCTGGCCACAGGAATGAGGCACAAAGGTTTGATAGTCACAGTCTGCACAGTTAACCTGCATCACAGGACTCAGCTGTGTCCGACAGCTCTTCATGGCATGTAATGCACTGATCTGATTGGAGCGTAAACGAGATTGATACTCGCTTAAAAAGTCAGACTGAAATTGATCAATCACTGCAGCTAGGGTTATCATGAAATCTGCCCCCAGTGAATAGAAAAGTCATTGACTAACTGATTAATGTGCAGCTCTGCATTCTCATCGGTAATATCGGTCAAATGCGTATAGCGAGCCGTGGTTACTAAACTGGTATGGCCCAGAATCTTCTGCAACTCAACTAAATCAACCCCGGCTTCTAACAGGTGAGTGGCGTAACTGTGGCGCAGCGAGTGGCAGGAAATCTTTTTTTTAGTCCCATTTCTTGCGTCACAAGACGGATTGTCTTCTGGATGCCACCGCGATCAAGGGGGGATTCAGCAAGATGTGCACCTTTTAGACCCCGGGCACGGTTGGGAAATACCAGCACTGGATTTTTATGCACAGCCCAAAACTTACGCAACACCTTCAAGGTATTCACAGGCAAAGGCACAAGCCGATCCTTATTGCCTTTGGCATTGCGAATATGTACCCGCATGCGTGTCGCATCAATATCACCTACTTTCAGGCTTAAGCCCTCGCCCAAACGTAAACCTAGACTGTAAATCGTAAAATAAAAAACTCGATAGCTTAGATTACGGGTCGACATAAACAGTTGTTGTGCTTCAACCACAGTGACAATATCGGGTATACGCGTACATCGTGGTGGTTTAATCATTAGCACATCAACCCACGGCTTTTGTAGCACATGTGTATAGAAAAACTTGAGACCATAGAGATCTAGTTTCACGGCACTCCAGGAAAGGCGGCTTAAAAGAGCATGAAAATAATCCACCAGTTGATCTTGCGTTAAGTTATCCAGATGCCCCTGAAAGTGTTCCCCGATACGGCGAATAGCGCGTGAATAAGCGTCAATGGTTTTGGGTTGCAGTCCCTTAAGCTTTAAATGCTTACAGTGCTGGATATAATAATGGTTGAATTTAAGCTCTATCGATGGTGTCATAACAGTGTAACCTCATTATTGTTAGTTGGATGAGCTTACAAGTTACCTGTTATGCATATAACAGGCAATGAGGTTACACTTTAAATTTAAGGGATGCGCTGTTTTTCTCCGCGATAGCGGCTTCGTCCAACAACCCGAACAACAAGAACAACAAGAACAACAAGAACAACAAGAACAGGAGCTTCCTGTACCTACGTTAGATAAAAATACGCTAAGGTTGAGCCCCTCTACTATATTGCTAATTTTTGCTGGTTTTATCTTTGTGATGATGTTTGCTGCATGGGTGCTAAGTAGGAGTCGTCGGCACCAGTTAATATTACAACCTCAACAGAGTAATGCAACTGAAATAGAGCCATCACAAGCGTTTAAAGATTCTTCTCCTCCTGTAAAAAAGAGTAACGTGGAACAGTACCCTTCCCAAGGAAAAATACCAACCCATATTATTAGAGACAATAAGCCATTACCAATAAGCCAATCAGTTGCTGCAGTATTAAATATACAGGGGCAGTGCTTTACTCTTGAAATGGATGATCACCCTATTATATTGGGCAGAGGAAACCTATTGAATTTACCGACTAGATTAAAAGAAATTTTCTCAGAAGATGATTATATGGGACGTGAACATTGTCAAGTGTGGTATAAAGCAGCCACTCGAGAACTCTATATATTGTGTCAATCGAGTAATGGTATGGCTGTAGATGGACATGATATAGAGAAAAATGAAAAGGTTAAAACTGACTTTGATCAAGCAGTCAATATCACTCTTGGTAAAACAAGGTTGATGATTTCCCTGCAATAGCTAAAAGTAATCCTTGATTCCACCCCTACAAGTTTCCTGAATTCAACAAATAAGAAATAAACGAGCATGTAATGACAGACCACGAACAAACCCTAAAGCCCGGTAGCCAACTGGAAGAATTTCGCATAGAAGGGGTTCTGGGAGAGGGTGGCTTTGGAATCACCTACCTTGCCTTGGATACGCATTTTCAAAGGCATGTTGCGATAAAGGAATATTTTTATGCGCCGTGGTGTTTTCGCAGTGAAGGCAATAGCATAAATTCACGTAGTAACCATAAAGAAGATTTCAAATATGGACTAGACTCTTTTTTACAAGAGGCACGTACAATTTGGAAATTTAAGCATCCCAATATTGTAAAAGTTATCCGTTTTTTTGAAGCGAATGGAACGGCCTATATTGTTATGGAATATATAGAAGGTCAAACGCTAGGGTCAAAAATCGATGAGTTCAAGAATGAGTCTGGCCTAGGGATGTTTAATGAAAAAGAAATGCTTTTTGTGCTAGACCCTATTATAAATGGACTAAAGAAACTGCATGGTGCAAACGTTTATCACCGGGATCTTAAACCCGACAATATAATGTTACGTAAAAAGGGCTCGCCAGTACTGATAGACTTTGGTGCAGCTCGGGAAGCGACGGGCAATAAAAGTCAAAACCTTTCCATGATAGTGACTGAAGGGTATTCACCGCTTGAGCAATACAATAGCACGAGTCTGCAGGGTCCCTGGACGGATATCTATGCACTTGCGGCGGTTGCCTATACCTGTTTAACAGGAGAAAAGCCGGATGATGCCACGCATCGAGTTCTAGTGGATAAGGTTAAACCCTTGGTGGAAGCAGCAAAAGACCAGGGTAGCTTGAATTTCTTGAAAGCTGTAGACAATGCACTCGCTATACGCCCGGAAGATCGCCCTCAAACCTTGGAAGAATGGTGGGAACAACTCAAACAGGGTGAACAAGAAGAAGTTAATGAAGTAAAAGTAACAAGAGGAAAAGATGTTTACCTTAAGGAAATCATAGAGGAATCACTAGCTAATTTAGGGTGTCAGCGAGTAATAACATATCAAGAGAAAAAGTTTAGTGTAAAAATACCCGCTAAATCCAAATCAGGCACTCAGCTCAAATTAAAGGGAAAGGGAGAACAGGGAAAAAATGGAGGAGAAAATGGTGATTTATATGTAGAAATTACTGTAAAAAAGCCCCAACCAGTTGATGGCTCTGATATTTACCGGGTTGAAAGTGTATCTGCAGAAATAGCCCGGACAGGGGGGGGGATTGAAATTTTTGATGATGACAATGAACCTTATAAATACTACTCAATTCCACAAAATACAAGTAGTGGAGATAAATTTACACTCTCAGGAAAAGGAAAATCAGGTGAAAATGGAGGTCTGGCTGGTGATTTATTGCTGACAATAAGAGTTAATAAAGGGGGGGAATACATTGACCCTGAAAATAATGGGGAAGCAAGTGTGGAGAATTCACTCTTGTGGATGCTATTTTCATTTCAGGGGCGGCTGAGCCGAGAAGGTTTTTGGGGGTTTATGATTTTCTTTATATTAATAGAGTTGTGGCCATTAATGTATTCATATACAGGATTTCAAATTGAGTTTATTGATAGGTATTTGGAGTGGACTTATGATAATGTCGATTTGTTTCAATTTGGAGCCCCGATTCCATGGCCAGCACTTGGTCTATGGCCTGTTGTTGTGTGTAAAAATTTAGAAATAAGAGCTCATATAGGGTTATGTAATATATTGCTAGTATGGCCAATATTTGCAGTGCAGGTCAAGCGATTTCATGATATAGGGTTTTCAGGAAAAAAAATTACTCTACATTTTTGGCCTCCATTTATCGGGACTATAAAACCATTTATCTATAATCTGTTTGTTACTGGAAAATCGGGTGAAAATAAATATGGAAAAATCCGCTGAGGCGAAGAAAGTAGGATACTCAATAGATAGAGTGCTCTGCACATACAGCCACACTCATAAGCTGTCAGTTCTGCCTGTATACCCTGGCGAGGGTGGCTCAGACAATAAAAAAGGCCATATGGCCATGACAACTTATGATATGCGTGCTGGTATTGCTGTTGATAGTGATAGTAATACTGAAACGACATCCATTGACGAAATGCGTTTTATCAAAGAAGGCTGGATAGCCCCACACTGGACTTGCCAGAAAAATGCGCTTTACGTGATTGACCGGGCTTTTATTGAAGCTCGTTACTGGGACTTGCGTAAAACAAAATACAGTGCCACTGTCATTACCCGAATGAAGACGGTGTTCAAATATCAGGTTCTTGATGATATTATTGTCATTTCTGATCCCGTTAACGAGGGTGTACTTTGGGATAAAAGGATCCAGCTAAACAGCTCAAAACAAGAGTGGTGGTTAATACAGTTTATTTCGCCCGATGGCAAAACATATGAGTACCTCACTAATGATTTTACATTATCACCGGGAATGATTACCTTTCTCTATCATCGAAGCTGGGATGAAGAAAAATATTTTGATAATTACAAAACGCATATGGCAAATTCTAAAGCGTGGGCAAAGTCACCTATTGCCATTGAGCAGCAAGCTTTATTAGGGTTAGCCACTCACGTACTCATGCGATTATTTTTACATAAAAAAGGGCAAGAACTGGGTTTGGATGAAGATCACCAAACGCAACAGAAACGTCACGAACAAAAAGAAACAGCATACTGTATTAACTGGGAGGGTATCTATAATCGCGCATTTTTTAAAAAGCTCTCTAAAATTACCAAACAGGCTTGGCGCTTCTTAAAGAACAATTTTCTTAAGCAAAGCTCTCAGCAGCTCTTTGAATGCAAGCTACGCCCTGCTTTGACGGCTTACCTGTGATTAATAACGGACACCGTTAGTCACGAGGTGAATTTATTATTATGTTATGTAACGAAACCTGTGCTTTTCGTTTGGTTAAAAACTATGGTCACATCCTATTCGTAGTCCTCAGAAAACCATGACCTCATCAATAGATAAATGATTAAAGACGATATAATAAGCATCAGTAAGTTAGTGATGATTGATCTCGGCTCTGTTCCTTCCTCCAGAAAAATAACGGAATCACTGACAGTAATATTCATTGATTCGATCAAATCTATATGTCCGCTACTAATGGAATCTAGTCCAACAAGTGTGACACCTTGAGCTTCGACTTCATCATCATCAGAACCATTCGCAGTAGTCCATTTGTCTAGATTATTAGCTGGTATATAGGCTGGTTTTTTAACAAGTACGTGTACTGTTGCATTTTTTCCATCTATAATGTTCGAATAGGTTTCGGGGCTCTGTAGTGAATATATAATATAATGTACATCATCACTTTTTTCATTTACTTGGTAAGTATAACTACTTCCCCATGTTCCCCCGGTAATTTTAATATACCTGTTATTCCCTATACCATGTTTTTCAACGGTCCTAATATCAAACGTTGTTAGGCTTCCTGATGTTATGTTTACCCAAAGACCATCTGCACCATTCCAAATTCCAATTGCTGCAGCAATAATAATAATTAAGCGGATCATAATATGTTAAATAATTTTATTTATATACATGGCTCTTATTAACTATTTCTGACAATACCTCGAATGTCAGAAGCTTCGATAGTTTATAATGAATCTAAAATGTGTTTTTTAGGAGGGAAAGTGCGGATATATTTTACTATTATTTTAATAGTCTTTCCATGAGTGTTCCCCTTAAGGCATAAGATAGCAAGGAATCATCCCACAAACCAGCGCTCTAAAGCTCACCAAGAAGCTTTTCTTCGTATTTTACAAAATAGGCTGCTAGTGATAGAAGATGTGGTGGTTTAAAAACATGAAAAATAAATAAAAAAAGACTTGCAATTGTAAATAAAATTTTCGAGATTTTACATTTTTTACCCTAAAATGGAAATCCGCATGATCAATAACCTCTCCTTGAATGATTTGCTCCTGACTCATTGCAATGAAAGTATGGAAAAAGCACTCGCAGCAGAACGCCACCCTGTCTGGCAAAGGTCATGCCCTGAAATGAATGATATCGACTTCATTCGTCTCGGGCTAATGCGCTGTATCAGCGCAGTTGATAGTGGTCGGCACTTTATACAAACAACCGAAGAGCTTCACGGCGAACTCCTGCCCCACTCAACCTACTTTAAAGCATTGAAGTCTTCAAGACGCACGAGCATGCTTGAAGCCATCGAACGCCAAAGCTATAAAACTCACTGTAAGTATTTGGCCAGCTCAGGAATTGATTACCTTAAATCATTTCCTGAACTTGATGAATATACGGTAGAAGCCGCAGACGGACATTTTATTGATCATGCCTGCCATACGCCCAAAGGAAATAACGGAAAAGTCTACGCAGCCGGGTTTATTTATGCCATGAACCTCAGAAATGGATTGCTTAGACCCGTTTGCTGTATCACTAATGGGACAAAACGACATCATGAACTCCCTATTTTACGCAATCATATTGAGCACGAAAATGTCAGTGTCGCCCGCTAGAAAAGACCCTTTATGTGTATGATAAGGCGGTCACAGACTTTCCTTGGTGGGCAAAGCAGAAAGCCCACCAAAATCACATGATATCCGTTCTAAAAGAAAATTCAGTGGCCACATGGATTGAATCCATTGCCTTTGATGTCAATAACCCAACCAACACGGGCATTGAAGATTACAGCATTTATGAAAACCAAGGGGTGAAGTTTAATGTCGTCCATTACCGTGACCCCGAAACACAAAAACTGCACCGCTTTGTATCGACGTTACCGATATCAATAAACCCAGGGACTATTGCCATCCTATACTACAAACGCTGGACTATTGAAAAGGCCTACAATAACAGCAAAAGTGACCTGAAAGAGAAAAAGGCATGGTCTTGTTCGGTTAAGTCACTTAATAATCAAATGCGTCTCACCACTATGACTTATAATTTGATGCGCGTTTGTGAAGAAATTTCAAAAATACAAGATCCGAAGTTGGTTCATCCTTCGGATAAGAAATATACCAAATCACTTGAAAAAAGACAGGAAAAAGCCAAGAAAAATGGCGGCTTTGTTAACCCATTATTATTTCTGAAAAGAATCGCGCGTATCAGCTCATCTACCATTCGAGCCGTTCAAAGTGCGATAGTGACTGGAAAACCTCTGGTTGATCTTATGCAGGCTCTCGTGGCTCGATTAGTTCCTGGGTAGGTGAGAATATGGATACACTGATGAGTCTTTCCATTCTTTTCAATAAAAGCATCAGAATTTCTTCAGACTGAAGAAAACTTCTCACTTCGTTTAAACAGAATAATTGAAATTTCTAGCAACAAAGAGCTCAAAATTGAAGATAGGATTGTGCTGTTAAATGCTGAACTAAAGCAATTAGATTTCAATGTAGAAAAATTAAAAACCAGCTAGTTGGCACTACAGATTTGGCTTTTTTGTACAAATCATTGAATTATGAAAATATTTTCTTCGATATTGAAATTACACTTGAATGATGCTGAAATCTCTTACAAAAGTCAATAATTTTATTTGAAAAAACGATAAAAATGGCACTACAAACTGGCAAAAAACACCATTGATTTTAAAGCTTTTTTTTTAAAAAAAACCGCTTAAATGGTGAATCAATAGCTTAGAAAGATAAAAGTGACGAAGATGGGCTAAGAAAAAAGTTTAATTAATTTTGGTTAAGGTATTTAGTGGAGAAAATTGAATAGCGTTGGTATCAGATAACTCAGACGAATCTATAAGGATAAATTCAAATACTTTACTATTGATTAGTGAGTTATTGCCGATTTAAATTCCAACGCATGTCACCCCAAAATGGAGATATGGAAAAGCAAGTCCTGTATCGCTATAATCAGCGATAGCTCTAGCTAATAGCATCAAAAATCACAGAGATAAATGTAATGACAGGCCACGAACAAACCTTAAAATCCGGTAGCCAACTGGAAGAATTTCGCATAGAAGGGGTTCTGGGAGAGGGAGGCTTTGGAATCACCTACCTTGCCTTTGATACGAATTTTCAGAGGCATGTTGCGATAAAGGAATATTTTTATGCGCCGTGGTGTTTTCGCAGTGAAGGCAATAGCGTAAATTCTCGTAGTAACCATAAAGAAGATTTCAAATATGGACTAGACTCTTTTTTACAAGAGGCACGTACCATTGCGAAATTTGAGCATCCCAATATTGTAAAAGTTATCCGTTTTTTTAAAGCGAATGGAACGGCCTATATTGTTATGGAATATATAGAAGGTCAAACGCTAGGGTCAAAAATCGATGAGTTCAAGAATGAGTCTGGCCAAGGGATGTTTAATGAAAAAGAAATGCTTTTTGTGCTAGACCCTATTATAAATGGATTAAAGAAACTGCATCGTGCAAACGTTTATCACCGGGATCTTAAACCCGACAATATAATGTTACGTAAAAAGGGCTCGCCAGTACTGATAGACTTTGGTGCAGCTCGGGAAGCGACGGGCAATAAAAGTCAAAACCTTTCCATGATAGTGACTGAAGGGTATTCACCACTTGAACAATACAATAGCAAGACTAAGCAGGGGCCTTGGACAGATATCTATGCGCTTGCGGCGGTAGCCTATACCTGTTTAACAGGAGAAAGGCCATTTGATGCCACACACCGATCTCTAAATGATGAGCTTATTCCCTTGGTGGAAGCAGCAAGAGGCCAAGGTAGCTTGAATTTCTTGAAAGCTGTAGACAAAGCACTGGCTATACGCCCAACAGATCGGCCACAGACATTAGAGGAATGGTGGGAACAACTCGAACAGGGTGAAGAAGTAAAAGCAACAAGAGGAAAAGATGTTTACCTTAAGGAAGTCACAGAGGAATCACTAGTTAATTCAGGGTGTCAGCGAGTAATAAGCTATCAAGGGAAAAAGTTTAATGTAAAAATACCCGCTAAATCAAAATCAGGTACTCAGCTCAAATTAAAGGGAAAGGGAGAACAGGGAAAAAATGGGGGAGATAATGGTGATTTATTTATAGAAGTTATCATAGAAAAATCTGCTGTAAGAGGGAATGATATTTATCTTAATGAAAGTATTAAGGAATGGGAGGCAAATAAAGGATGTCAGCGATTCATAAGCTATCAAGGGAAAAAAATTAATGTAACAGTACCTGCTGGGACTAAATCAGGTACGCGATTAAAATTAGCTGGAAAAGGAGAGCAGGGGAAAAGTGGTGGAGAAGATGGTGATTTATATATAGAAGTTAAAGTAAAAAAGCCCAAACCAAAAAATGGAACAGATATTTATCGAGTTAAAAATATCTCAGCAGAAATAGCCAAGACGGGTGGTAAGATTGAGTTTGCTATAACTGAGGGCGATTATGATTTTTTTTTAATTCCAAAAAATACGAGTGATGGAGATAAATTTACGCTCTTAGGAAAAGGAAAACCTGGAAAAAATGGAGGTCGGCCTGGTGATTTATTGTTAACAGTAAATGTTGAAGAAGAGGTGGAAGAGGTTACTTCTGAATGGAATAATGCAGTAGATGATTTATTTTGGCGACTATTTTCATTTGAAGGGCGTTTAAATCGAGAGGGTTTTTGGGCTTTTACGGTTTTCTTTATGTTGGTTGAATTAGGCCCCTATCTATATCTCCACTCTGGTCTTCAGTTAAGCTGGGTTAACAGCTATTTAAATATGATGGGTGAAAATGAAATTATTCTTAACTATGGTTTGCCAGGCCTATTGATTCCATGGCCTGCCTTTGGTTTTTTATTTCCAGGACTGATAATTGCAGTCTCAGAAAGTATAGGATTCAATGATGTTTATTTGCAAGGTACTTTAAATCATATGGCTGTGTGTAATATATTGCTATTATGGCCTTCAATTGCTGTGCAGACGAAACGAAGTCATGATGTTGGTTTACCCGCAACACTAATACTTCGACATTATTATCTGCCAATATTTGGGTCTTTAGTTATATTTGATCATAATGGGTTTCAAGCAGGAAAAAATCTTAGCAATGAATATGGAGAAAGGCCAAGAGATTTATTGGACGAGCAAGGTATATTTGCTTTAAGTATTAAGCGTATATTTGATTATTTTATATTGGTGCCTATTTTTATGGTAATGCTGGGGGTGCTTCTATTAATAATTTCGGTTGCTCTTTTTTTATTACTTCACATAGCATCATCTTTATATGAAGGTAAATTTGTGGCCGCAATAGTTACTGGAATATTGCTTTTATGGTTGGTATCCAAGTTTGGTAAGGGTGACAAATAGCGAGTTATTTTTTATTGAGAACAAGGTACGTAACTAGGTCATAGCTTGTTACTTAACTATCCGGAATTTGAATTTCCATATGCGTACTGCAGACATTCGTCCAACCTTATTTCGATAAAGATTGTCTACTAAAACTTTAATTAAAACAGGCATAGCATGAGCAAAGAAAATTGTTTTGCACTTAATCAAATTCAAGGGCAACGTGAATACCAAGAAGACTTATGCGAAATACTCCCCTCCGTTATTTTTCCAGAGGAACAAACAGGGATATTACTGATACTGTGTGATGGAATGGGGGGAGCAGCGGGGGGAGAAGAGGCAAGTGAGCTAGTCTGCAGGAGCTTCAGAGAGGCTTTTGTTTCATCCGAACTTGCAATGCATAATCGGTTTCAGTTCGCCTTAGAAACAGCTCATCAATTAGTTATTGAGTATACAGAAAATCATCCTGAACATCGTGAGATGGGGACTACTTTAATAGTCGCGTGTATTACGGAGCAAAAATTATACTGGATTAGTGTGGGTGATTCTCCGTTATGGTTGTTGCGCAATGGTCAATTACAAAGGCTAAATGCGGATCATTCCATGGCACCTGTTTTTGCAAAAATGGTTGAAATGGGCGAGTTATCTGAAGAAGAGGCTGCCAGTGATCCAAAACGACATGCATTACGCTCAGTAATCAGTCGTGGAAAAATAAAAGAGGTTGATGTGACGGATGATGCATTTGGCCTTCTGGTAGGTGATCAAATTCTATTAGCTAGTGACGGTATAGAAACACTGACAGATGAGCAGATTGCACAGATACTCTTAAATGATAAATACTCAAATTGTGAACAGGCTTTGGATAACCTGTTAATCGCTGTTGAAGCTGAGGAAAAGCCTGAGCAAGATAATGCCAGTGCGATTCTTTATAGAGTTGAAGCAGAGAATGCTACTGATGAATCAATTTATTCTAAAAATAATGGGGCAAAAAAAAAGCACGGATTTTTAGCAACTCAGCCGGGCAAAGGGCTTTTGTTGATTAGTTTAATTTTCCTATTGGGTTATCTATTTAAAGGGGAAGATAAGCCACCATCAACAACGAGCCGTTTTAATTTATTGTTATTAGAATGTCAGCTCACAAACCGAACTATTGATCTTAGATTACCCATAAAAGACACGCCTGAATTAGCAAACTCGGTATTTAGGCAGGAAAATAAAAACTCAGCAGAGAAAACAGTAAGGTTTAAAGCATTTTTGCCTAATAAGTGGCTTGAGGTAGAGAGTGAAAGAGAGCTAATAGCAGATAGGTTTAGAGATTCCATAACAATTGGCTCAAATACTTTACTGCTAATAAGTGACTTTTCTTGCTTGCCAAACTATATGAAGTCAAAGGTAATCGATAGATTAGTCATTAATAAACTCATTCCCCCAATAAATATGCAGTTTAAGGGTAAGAAAGGAGGAAGTGAAAGAGTGCTTTCAACGTCACTGCCTGTATCGCCAGAAAAGGAGGAGGCAAGTTTTTTAGAGCGAGAGTCTGACACTCTTCAATCTAAAAATTCAATAGCACCACAAATGACTGAGATACCTCAATGACAGACCACGAACAAACCTTAAAGCCCGGTAGCCAACTGGAAGAATTTCGCATAGAAAGGATTTTAGGCGAAGGTGGCTTTGGTATTACCTATCTGGCTTTTGATCAGCATTTTCAGAAGCATGTTGCGATAAAGGAATATTTTTATGCACCGTGGTGTTTTCGCAGTGAAGGCAATAGCGTCAAATCACGTAGCAACCATAAAGAAGATTTCAGATACGGGCTGGACTCTTTTTTACAAGAAGCACGTACAATTGCGAAATTTGAACATCCCAATATTGTAAAGGTTATCCGTTTTTTTGAAGCGAATGGAACGGCCTATATTGTTATGGAATATATAGAAGGTCAAACGCTAGGGTCACAAATCGATGAGTTCAAGAATGAGTCTGGTCAAGGGATGTTTAATGAAAAAGAAATGCTTTTTGTGCTACAGCCTATTATAAGTGGACTAAAACAACTGCATCGTGCAAACGTTTATCACCGGGATCTTAAGCCCGACAATATTATGCTGCGTGAAAAGGGTTCACCTGTTCTGATAGACTTTGGAGCCTCTAAGGAAGCGATAGGAATAAAAAGTCAAACTATAGACGCAATAGTTGCCGCTGGGTATTCACCGATAGAGCAATATAGTACTAAAATCAAGTTAGGAGCCTGGACTGACATCTATGCGCTAGCAGCAGTCGCCTATACCTGTTTAACAGGAGAAAAGCCTGATGAATCCACACATCGAGTTATAGATGATGAGGTTATTCCCTTGGTGGAAGCAGCAAGAGACCAGGGTAGCTTGAATTTCTTGAAAGCAGTAGACAATGCACTCGCTATACGCCCGGCAGACCGCCCTCAAACCCTGGAAAAATGGTGGGAACAGCTCACAGGTGGGAGAGAAAAAGGAATAAGGGGGGATGATGTTTACCTTAAGGAGAGAATTAAGAAAAGGGAGGCAAAGCAAGGTTGCCGTAGGTTAATTACCTGTAATGGAAAAACAATTAGGCTATTAGTGCCCGCTAATTTTAAGTCAGGTACGCAGATCAAATTTAAAGGAATGGGAAGGCCAGGGGAAAATGGAGGAGAAAATGGTGATTTATATATAGAAGTTATCGTAGAAAAACCAGATTTAAAACTAATACTAGGAGGGAGCCTGATTCTTCTTATGATTATTGGTCTAGGAATCAGTCAGAAAGATAACCTAGAGCAGTGGGTAACAGATTATAGGTATAAACAAGAAGAAGCGAGGCAACAAAAGCAGGCAGAAAAGCAGAAAGCCATTGAATCACTACTGGCAAGTGCTGAGGCCAATATAAAACAACTGCACCTTAGTAGTCCCAATGGCAATAATGCCGTAGAGAAGTACCAGCAGGTATTGCAACTGGAGGCCGGTAATGTTCAAGCTCAGCAAGGCTTGAAAGTCATTATCGACAAATACCTGAAAATGGCTGCACTATCCCAGCAGCGTAATGATTACGTCAAAGCAACAAGGCAGTTACAACAAGCAACGACTATCAATGCAGGTGACCCACAGTTAGCCAAAGCGGAGCAAGGCTTAAAAACAGCACAGCAAGCTTACGAAGCGGAACAGGAATCACAGGCTCGTAAAAAAGCCGAACAAGCGGCAGCAGAAAAAAAACGCGCGAACAGTCCCAGAATCGCTATGGTCAGAATTACTCCCGGTTGTTTTTTGATGGGAAGTGAAAATGGTGAGAGTGATGAAAAGCCTGTACATCGGGTTTGTATAACGAAAAGCTATGAACTAGGCAAATATGAAGTCACCCAGGCACAATGGAAAAAAGTAATGGGTGATAGTGATAATCCATCATTCTTAAAAGGCAATAATAAACCAGTAGACGGGGTCGGCTGGGTTGAAGTCCAGGATTTTATTCGTAAACTGAATCGGCTAAGTGGTCAAAACTATCGCCTACCGACCGAAGCCGAGTGGGAGTATGCTTGTCGCAGTGGAGGAAAACAGCAAAGCTATTGTGGCGGTAATGATATAGGTAGTGTCGCTTGGTATTATGAAAATGCTGACTATAAAATACAAAATGTCGGTAAAAAGAAAGCGAATGGGCTGGGGGTGTATGACATGACAGGTAATGCTTGGGAATGGGTGTCTGATTGGTACGGTCGTGATTATTATTCGCGGAGCCCAGTTTATGACCCTAAAGGACCGTCTAATGGCTCTATCCATGTATTCCGAGGTGGCAGCTTGAGCAGTTACGTTGGGGGTGTGGGCTCTACTATTCGCCACAGTAGTTTGGGTGGTGGCATGGGTGGTGCCTCTTTCATTGGCTTCCGTCTAGCCCGGTAAGTAAGTGAGTAAAAATAATCTAACATTTTTTTACCACAGAGGACACAGAGAGCACAGAGTTTTTTGTTGTGAAAGCTCTGTGCTCTCTGTGTCCTCTGTGGTTAATTTGATATTGCTTTATATTACTTTTTGTTAGAATAATTTTGCACGATTACTTAGGTTGGGGTGAGGCACGAACCCCAACAAATAAACAACAAAAAACCATGATTCAATGATGCCTGTTTTGTGTATAAACGCAACTACTATAGACTCATAACTCGATTGCCACAAATGCAAGCTGGTGACTATAGCCGTAGGTTAACAATGAACCGAAAATGCATTTAGGAGGAATAAATGCACTTACTTTTTACTCTAATTTTAATCATTTTTCCACTCTCTTCAATTAAAGCATCAGAATTTAAACAGACTGAAGAAAACTTCTCACTTCGTTTGAACAGAATCATTGAAATTTCTAGCAACAAAGAGCTTAAAATTGAAAATAGGATTGTGCTGTTAAATGCTGAATTAAAACAATTAGATAGAAATGTAGAAAAATTAAATCGCGATTTTTTAATTGAGCATAAGCAATTATTTTTTAAAATGGCTGATACTCGAAACTACCTAGAAATTTATCTAGATCAAGACTTTACGACTAATAACTGTGATAGTGATCGTCTTAGAATCATCCATGGGTTTTCTCCTCAAAATGCTTATCCAAAAATGACTCAAATTCCAGAAGGTGCTTATTTTTCTTTAAGGGTTCTTTCAATTCTCTGTTCTAATCCGTCCATACTAGATTTTACTCCAAAGGCGCGCTGAGAAAAAAGTTTAATTAATTTTGGTTAAGGCGTTTAGTGGAGGAAATTGAATGGCGTTGGTATCAGATAACTCAGACGAATCTATAAGGATTAATTCAAATACTTACTATATGATTAGTGAGTTATTGCCGATTTAAATTCCAACGCATGTCACCCCAAAAGGGAGATATGGAAAAGCAAGTCCTGTATCGCTATAATCAGCGATGGCTCTAGCTAATAGCATCAAAAATCACAGAGATAAATGTAATGACAGACCATGAACAAACCTTAAAGCCCGGTAGCCAACTGGAAGAATTTAGTATAGAAAGGATTCTGGGAGAAGGTGGCTTTGGTATTACCTATCTGGCTTTTGATCAGCATTTTCAGAAGCATGTTGCGATAAAGGAATATTTCTATGCCTCGTGGTGTTATCGCAGTGAAGGCAATAGCGTAAATTCACGTACCAACCATAAAGAAGATTTCAAATACGGGCTGGACTCTTTTTTACAAGAAGCACGGACACTCGCACAATTTGAGCATCCCAATATTGTAAAAGTTATCCGTTTTTTTAAAGCGAATGGAACGGCCTATATTGTTATGGAATATATAGAAGGTCAAACGCTAGGGTCAAAAATCGATGAGTTCAATAATGAGTCTGGTCAGGGGATGTTCAATGAAGAAGAAATGCTTTTTGTGCTACAGCCTATTATAAGTGGACTAAAACAACTGCATCGTGCAAACGTTTATCACCGGGATCTTAAGCCCGACAATATTATGCTGCGTGAAAATGGTTCACCTGTACTAATTGATTTTGGTGCAGCTCGAGAAGCAGCGGGCAACAAAAGCCAAAACCTTTCCATGATAGTGACTGAAGGCTATTCACCGCTTGAACAATACAACAACTCGAGTGTGCAAGGCCCCTGGACAGATATCTATGCGCTTGCAGCGGTTGCCTATACCTGTTTAACAGGAGAAAAGCCATCTGATGCCACACATCGAGTTCTGGATGACCAGCTTATTCCCTTGGTGGAAGTAGCAAGAGACCAAGGTAGCTTGAATTTCTTGAAAGCAGTAGACAATGGACTCGCTATACGTCCGACAGATCGCCCCCAAACCCTGGATGAATGGTGGGAACAACTGATACAGGGTGAACAAGAAGAAGTTAATGAAGTAAAAGCAACAAGAGGGAATGATGTTTACCTTAAGGAAACCCTAGAGGAATCTCAAGCGAATCAAGGATGCCAGCGTTCAATAAGCTATCAAGGGAAAAAATATAATGTAACAGTACCTGATGGTACTAAACCAGGTACACAACTAAAGTTATCAGGCAAAGGAGAGCGGGGGAAAAATGGTGGAGAAAATGGTGATTTATATATAGAAGTTAAAGTAAAAAAGCCTAAACCAAAAACTGGAGATTATATTTTTCGAGTTGAAAATATCTCAGCAGAAATAGCCAAGATGGGTGGTGAGATTGAAATTGCTACTACAGATGGTGATTATGAGTTTTTTTCAATTCCAAAAAATACGAGTGATGGAGATAACTTTACGTTATTAGGAAAAGGATACCCTGGAAAAAATGGAGGTCAGCATGGTGATTTATTTTGGCTATGTATACGTTAGGTGTTGGTGAGGCTTGTACCCTCAATGATTAATGGGTTTTATAATTTGTCACAGGACAGTGAACGCAGGCACTTATGCCATTACCAACACTTTATGCATACATAGCCTTTATTTTTAACCGTAACACTTGTAGAAGAGGGGGGTAAGTCTTGGCGGTATTTGTGGCCAATAATATGGGGAATAATTGCTCTAACATGGGTAATTATTTTTGGAGGCATATTTTCTAGTTGGTACAACGATTCTTCCTCAGAAGAAACAACGGATGGCTCAGCAATAATGCAATCCACATCATCTGGAGTAACATCACAAGAAAAAAGGATACTCAGTCACTTAACGATAACAACGGATCCAGCCAACGCAAGAGTACGGATATTAAATATAGTACCTAAATATTATGATGGTATTGAACTTCAGCCAGGGAAATACCATATTGAGGTTAGAAAATCAGGCTATGAACAATATAAGGATTGGCTAGAATTAAAAGTAGAGGATACTGAATATACTGTAACTTTAGCTCCCATTCCTGAAAGCCCTTTACCAATTGAGGAGGAATTACAAGCAACCAATTGGCCAATTAACCATTGTTTACTGGCAGGTTGGGTTTCTAGTGTTATTAAGAGTGATTCCGGTTTTAATCAATGTGTTTTACCTTATGCTGCTAATGAATTTGTTGAAGAGCGCGGTCTTTCAAGTTATGGAGGATCATCAGCATGTAGAGGTTATAATTCAGGTAAATACTTATTTCGATGTAATCCTGAGCTATTTGGACCAGGCCCTACTGATTATGAGATGCAACTTTTAAATATTTCAAATGCCAGAGGGGCAGAAGATAATGCAGCTCATAAAAATAAAGGAGCATGCGTCAGTACTGGAGGAACATACATAGGAATTACTAAAAGATGTTTAATTTTTAGTGAAAAGTTAGATGCACTGAAAAGTAGTCTAGGAGAAAAAAGCTGGATAGAGGCAATGGATTCATATACATTTGAACGATTTTATCGAAATAAATTTATTCCACTGAGAAAATATATAGAATCATTTTGTGAATTCTATGTGGGCGCTGGAGATAAAGCTAAAAATTGTGCTTCAATGAACATTCAAGTTAAAAAAATCGTTAATCGAGCAAATGAATTAGGGTTATACTAAAGTGCGGCTGGGCTGAGGAGCACACTCTAGCAAGATGCGGCTCAATAAACAAAAAAAACATGAATATTAGGTGTTTTAAGCATCCAGCACTTAATACTTTCTTTAAAGTGGATGCAGGAAAAAATCATGAAAAAAGTAAGTTTAAAAACCACCTTGATAACGGGAATGTTGGTAGTGACAAGCCAATCTGTTTTTGCAGAGAAAGTGTATGATTCAGATGAGAGCACTGTTTCAGCTGAATCTGGTTTCTATTACTCCTCAGAACGCATGTCCGCAGGAAATGCTGCTGTAAAAGCTGAAAATATTCTTACAAAAAAATGTAGAGATAATAACTGGTCTTCAGCTGATCGGATTAGTGTCAGTGGCTCACCGCGGTGTATTGAAAGAAACGGTGAATATAAATGTACGGTTATTCTTAAAGGATATTGTTATGGATACAGTAACGATAGATAAGCCCCAGGGCAAACTAGTTTCAGAAGGTTTTGTTTATTGCCTTCTCAGTCCCGCTTGAAATAGCCATTGACAGGATGGATAGTAGGGGGGCTGCGGTGGAAATAATGGGGCAGCTTAGTGAAGAGAAGCCTTTTGTATTTCCCCTCCTTTTTCATAGCTAAAGGTAAAGCGCGGTAGATTGGGGTGAGGTACGAACCCCAAAAAAAACTAACGCAAGCTAGTGGCTGTAGCCGTAGATTAACAATGAACCGAAAATGCATTTAGGAGGAATAAGTGCGCTTATTTGTTACCTTAATTTTAATCATCTTTCCATTCTTTTCAATTAAAGCATCAGAATTTAAACAGACAGAAGAAAACTTTTCACTTCGTTTAAACAGAATCATTGAAATTTCTCGTAACAAAGAGCTTAAAATTGAAAATAGAATTGTGCTATTAAATACTGAATTAAAACAATTAGATCTCAATGTAGAGAAATTAAATCATGATTTTTTAATTGATCATAAAAAACTATTTTTTAAAATGATGTCTACTCGAAACTACCTAGAAACTTATTTAGATAAAGACTTTACGGTAAATAACTGTAATAGTTACCGTCTTAGTATCATCCATGGATTTTCTCCACGGAATGCTTATCCAAAAATGATTCAAATTCCAGAAGGGGCATATTTATCTTTAAAGGTTCTTTCAATTCTCTGTTCTAATCCATCCATTCTAGATTTTACTCAAAAGGTGCGGTAAGAAAAATACTGGGCTAAAGCCACGCCCTACAATTCTTTTTTTAATATATACAAGCTAATAGATAATAATAAGATAGAGATAGGCAGCACTAACATCTCCCAACTTGCCTCTGCGAAATGGAGCAGGGTGTACTTTAAAAAGAATACGAAAAGAATGACGATAATCACTTCTATCAGCATCATTTTTAGTTGGCTAATATTATGAATGTTCAGCCACTCGAGTTGATGCTCGGATGAACCAATCGGGCGTCTTAAAATAAATATCTGAAAAATCCCATAGCTGAAAATCAGCAATACCAAAGCAAATAGAAAAGCATCCAGAGATTCAATCAAATTGATGATAGCCAGGCTTGAACTAGAAAGATGCTGATGTACGCCAGTTTCAATCTGCCCCGTTAAATAGACATTAATTGCCTTGATGGTTTTCGAGGCGCCCATAAAAAACATAAAGCCCGAGCCTACAAAGGAAAAGACTATTGCGATTAAGCTAATATAGCGTAACAGTAATACTTTACTTACAAGGGAATCAATTTTTTGCATAGACAGTTGATCTTGAGAGTGGTGAAAATATACTTCACGCGTTCACGGATGCGGAGAAGAGTTAAAGAAGTTATAACATGATCAGAATGCAGTAAGGAAGCGAGGCCTTTAGCCTCACCTTAACATTCTGGGCTAAAGACCTTGCCTCCTGGTTGTCAAACCTTTAAAAAAACGCTTTGAAGTTTATAGTTTTTCACCAATACTTAATTTCGGAGCTACACAATGACTACCACCACGTGATATACATAAATGATAACTCCCGCGATTAACCCAGAACTGCATAACATTTTCAACGTCACCCCAGGATGATAAGGATAAACTATCCAGAGTTTTACCTCCGATTCGTTCATCAACGCCTGCCGCTAATAATATACCCGTCTGCGCATCGGTAATTTTTGCTTCAACGCTAGCTTTGCCGACTAAAGGCGATTTTCCGGTAACCAGACTCGCTAGTTTAGTTGCAGCATTTATTTGCGGCACTATGGTTGAAATAGTTTCTAGCGCCACACGTCCTTCTTCCAGCTTAACAATAGCTACGCTGATGCGTAGGGTATTGGGTTCAGGCTGTCTAACCATCTGGTAATTTTGTGCTAACTTGTTATACATTAAGTGATAAAAATAATCGGCCATTTTTTGTGCGTCAGTAGGCGAAACGCCACTCAATTGGGATTCATGACCACGCCAAAGCGTTACCGGGTCTAATAAAACTTTAGTATATTTTTTCCAGTCAGCATCAGGGTTGTCATAGACACGTTCGGCCTGACCTTCTTTGCCTTTATGCAATAGTGAATAATCGGCTAAAAATCCGGTATATTGGGGTACCGGACCTGGTTTCGTAGCTGCACATCCGACAAGAAATAAGCTGATAAGTATTATCAAAGGGGAGAATAGTTTCATAAAAATATCCTTTAGTTAGGCAGATCCGTTATTGAATATAAATTATATATGAGAAGAAACCAGGATGCTGTATATTTTAAACAAAGACCAACCCGGTCTTAATATTTTTTTTTAGAATTTCTTGCTATATTTGTATATCAGAGCATAAATGTACTCACAAGATCGGAGAAGAACCTGATATCTATGAAAAAAACTCAATTACAAGCGTTGCTAGATCATGCAATAAGCGATAGTCCAGATAAGACTGCGATTCACTTTAAGACACATTCCTATAGCTATTTAGAGCTACATCATTTATCAAAAAAACTAGCCGCTGGTTTACAAAATAATGGCGTTAACAAGGGAGATAGAGTTGCTATTTTCCTGCCCAATTGCCCAGAAGCGGTTATGTTGTTTCTGGCTTGTTATATGCTTGGTGCTATAGCTGTCCCTTTAAACTACAGATACTTAAGTGAAGAGGCACGATACGTCATCGAGCGAACTGGGGCAAAAATTATCGTATTTCACAGCGATAAAAAAGAAATCATAAATAAGCTGCAGGATTTGTTTTCCTCACAAAATATATACCACCTAAATCCTGCAAGCATTATACATAATAATCCACAAAACTCCTTATTAAACAATGATATAATATCATTTTCCTGATTTCACTATCTCATTGTTTTAATGAAGCCCTCTAAAGTATCAAAATCCTCATCTCACGTAAGAAACCGTACCCGAACGGTAAAAATGACATCTACAGCACATGGATTGACAAGCCAGGCGGGACTGATTCCCGTCGTGAAATATTTAGACAGGATAGGTTTTGAAAAAACCGTAAAACAAAGCGTTCCACATCGGCGGGGTGAAAATGCAGACCATCACTTATCTGATGTGGTTCTATTGACGTTGGTTGGCATGATGGGGGGAGCAACATCAATGGCAAAGGTGACGACCGTATGGGCAGATAGCGTACTGCGCAAAGTAGCTGGCTGGATAAAGATTCCTGTTGAAACCACAATTTTACGGATCTTTAAAGAAGTAAGTGATAGGCAGATAAGCCAGTTTGAAACGCTCACGCATACTTTGCGTGGTCAACACTGGCGGCGATTGCTTCGTTCCGGAAAATCGAAAACTGGCATACAATCCGTCCAGTGGGTCGATGTCGATTCAACTGTGGACACCGTTTGTGGTCGACAAGAAGGAAGTGCCAAAGGCTTCAACCCCAAAAAGAAAGGTGCCCGTTCATACCATCCACAACTCGCTTTTCTAGCGGAAACAAAAGAAATTTTACAAGCCTGGTTCCGGACAGGCAATGCCTTTACAAGCAATGGTGTTGTAGAATTTACCAAACAGTTACTTGCACACTTGCCCAATCGGATGCGCATTATTTTTCGCGGTGACAGTGGTTATTTTGTCGGTGATTTGCTTGAATTTCTCGATACCAGAGGGCATGGGTATCTAATAAAGGTTAAACTTAAGAATTTGAACGCATTGCTGGCCAAACAGGCCTGGACAGCCATACAAGGCCGACCCGGTTGGGAGCAGAGCGAGTTTCAATATCGTTGTGGTGGCTGGTCTCGCTCTCGTCAGTTTGTCGCGGTCAGGATAAAGCAACCTAAACAAGTGACAGGACCTCAGTCCGAGCTTTGGGATACGGCAGAATATGACTATTTTTGTTATGTAACAACTGAACCTCTATCGCCTTGGCAAACACATAAGAAGTATGGTGAACGAGCGACGTGCGAAACATGGATTGAAGAAGCAAAATCACAAATGGGTTTAGGTAAAATCAGAACGAATCAATTTCTGGCTAATGCCGCATTATTTCATTGCGCCGTTCTTGCCTACAATACCGTGCGCTGGATGGCTCAATTGAGTGGCAACAAAACGTTGTGCCAATGGGAGCCGGATACACTTCGTACTTATCTGATTCGGGTGGCTGGAAAATTACTCACAGGCAATAATCAGCTGAGAGTCAGAACACCTGCAGATCCGCTCTATCCACAGGAATGGGATGATTGGGTTAAGGTGGGGTTACTCGCTTAACATTAACCGAAGTTAAGTCACTTTGATTAAAAGGTCATGGCACGTTGGCAGGGTGTTTATTGCCTTGGGCTCGGGGGATATCCATACGATACAAAAAATTTCCTCTATTTATGATTTAAATCTGGATATTTTGATCGGTTGGACAAAGAGGGCTGGCAAAGCGGCAGTAAAAACCTAATAACCACTTAGCTAGACAGGTTAATGAGAGTCAAAATATGGGCTTGCAGGATTTAGGTACCAGTTAAGTTATTCCGATACAGCTTCACGATACCGTTCAGTAAAAGATCTTTTTGATTGTCCCGAGTTAATTAAGGAAGTCGAATTAGAAGAGCTATCTCCGGCTTTTATACTATTTACTTCTGGCAGTACTGGGCAACCTAAAGGTGTTACTCATTCGCATAAAGGTGCTTTTAACGCGATACAAATTTCTCAACAGGCTCTGGATATAGTCAATCAGGATGTGGTGTTGGTGGGTAAACCTATTAGTCATGCTGGCGGACTGCAAACTCAGTTAATGCCTGCACTATTGGTAGGTGCAGAAGTTATACTTAGTATGAAACCTACTCCAGCGTCTGCGGTAGCCTTGATCAAACAATTTGCTGTGAGTGAATATGGCATGCTGGCCAGCGATCTTCTTGATTTTATAGAATACCTTGAGCAAAACCCTTGTCCTTTACCCAGCCTTAAAAACGGTATCGGATCGGGTGATGCGGTTCCAGTTGATCTACATCATCGGTTTAAAGATATCTTCAATTGGGAACTTCTTGAAGGTTGTGGAATGACCGAAATCGGTTGTTATTATGCCATGAATCCACGCTATGAAGTGCGTAAATGGGGTTCAATGGGAAAGCCTTGTCCTAATACACAAATATCTATTATTAATGAACAAGGCGAAACAGTAAGCCAGGGAAAAACAGGTGAAATAATAGTCAAGTCACCTTCATCCACAATTGGATACTGGCAAGATGAAGAAAGCACCCAGCAATTATTTAATCAAGGCTGGTTATACACCGGGGATTTAGCATATCAGGACGAGCAGGGGTACTTATGGTTTGTAGGTAGAAAAAAA
Organism: Methyloprofundus sp.; assembly: GCF_965251085.1. Taxonomy (NCBI): domain Bacteria; kingdom Pseudomonadati; phylum Pseudomonadota; class Gammaproteobacteria; order Methylococcales; family Methylococcaceae; genus Methyloprofundus; species Methyloprofundus sp. The sequence continues at coordinate 1,712,861 of NZ_OZ252594.1, forward strand.
CTGATGATAGTGCGCCGAGGTTCGAATATATCCCCAGTTGAAGTAGAAAATATTATCGATGAACATCCACTAGTTCACGCATCGGTTGTTGTCAGCTATCCAGATAATCGGGACGGACACGTACCTGTTGCTTTTGTCACCTTATTAAATAATACGCTTTCTCTGACTTCTTCAGAATTAGATGTTTATGTGAAATCCAGATTAGCCGCGTATAAAACCCCAGCGCATTATCTGTTTCTTGAGGAACTTCCACGCAACGCCACAGGAAAGTTTGACCGCCATCATCTAGAAGAGCTTGCGGTATCAATGGTTCTTTAAACCTAGAAAAATAAATGTATGAAATAAACTAATAACTTTCCGTGGCATCTAATTTGTTAAATAATATTTATGCCCTAAAAAGGTTTTTTGATTAGTAATTCCACATTTAAATCAGCCGGTTCTCCCAACTGAAAAGCTAGGTTGAAATCTGGGTCGTTTACACTTAACTCCCGACTAATAGAAGCCATATTTAAGATATTCAAATTAGCGGCATTTGGCTTAGGCGGCGCTAAATGATCGAAGATAATTCCAAAAATCGATAAGGTTCCATCTTTATTATCGACAATTTCAATTGAACGACCCTGTTGTGGATAGTCTATATGTGAGGCGGTATTTACTTCCCAAAATCCGGGTATCAACAATGCAGTAGAATTAAAGCTACGGTGAGACCAGATACGGTTAACATGGCTATGCCCATTAACCCATAAAATTACATTGGGGTAGTTGAGAACTAATTTCTCGATATCAGCAGCAAGAACTTTTACCGGATCTGGATCGCCGCGCATTGAAGTGCTATTGTCCATAGTCATTAGGTTATGATGACTGAAAATAACGATCAATTTATCCGGATTATCGGTGGTCACTACATTACCACTGGAATCGAGATATTTACTACTGTTTAACTGCAATTGTTCTGCAAACCAGGCTTGTTGATTAGTGCCTATAGATCCGCCATCTTCACCACTAATATTTACTGTGTCGAGTACGATGCCAACAACTTCATCGCTCATATCGAAGCTATAGTACAAAGTATTATCTGCAATATTTTGTTCAGTAAAACCGTGGCCAACAGGACCAGGCAGGGCAGGTGACTGGAAGTGCATATCCAGGAATTTGGCAGTCAGATATTGCGCCCGGTCTTCATTAGCAGGTACTTCTCGGGTAACCCGGTTTTCATAAATGCTGGTTACACATGTTGGGGTAGGGAATCCGAGACAATCTTCGAAAGTATCTATGCTCATACCCGTTGGTAAATCCAGAAACATAACCGAACCAAAATCAGGAACATTTCCTGTGGCAATCTGATCCCAATAAAGGGCTAACTGTGGGGCTAAGGCACGGAAATAGCCAACTACGGTACCATCATGATTACCATGAGTAGAGTACCAGGGCATATTTAAACCTGTTGCCTGAAAATTATTGGTTGCCGCTTGTAATAGTCCAGGATACTCAGGGAAACCATATTCGCGTTTGAATTGGTCTGGTTTAGCGCCCGGTGGTGGTGGGTTAGGGTGGTAATATTGATCATAAATTCAGGGTATGCTGGCAGATAAAAATCATCCTGAACACCAATATAACCTTCGCCTGATGTATCTGCAGTAATAAATCCGCCATCAAGTAGGTTGATATAGTTTCTTAACTCATTCATCTGTCGACCATCACCATTATCGCCAGTTGATATTAAAAAAGAAAAGTTTTTTCCAGTTGCAGGCCCGCCAGTAAAGCTCTGTACACGCTGTATCATGGCATCGGCAACCTGTAATGTCAGAGCCTCCTGATTTCTAAAATCTGTGCGGTAATCAATGCCGAATTTACGCGCAAAGGGATTGCGCTCAGGGCTTTGTGCATCAGATATATGCATATCAGTAAAATGTACAAAGCTGATTAAGGATTGGCGGCGTTTATTACGTCCAAACTGCGCTTTGGCAAGGTCCTGACGTATAATCAAAGGCCAGCCGTGTTGGTATTGCAAGTTCTTATAACTATGGCTTTTTTTGCTTTTGGCTATACCAATCGATTTATCTATGGTTGTCCCTGCAGGATTTTTAACTAATTGACGCGTGGGTGTATAAGGCGACTGACCATGGGGTAAATGTTTATGTTTATTGCCAGAATGAGGCTTGTGACCTTTATTGCTAGCATTGGTTGGTTTGGCCTTTAAAGCGTTAACCAAGCTGTCAGCCTGTAATTCACAGTGATTATTGGACTTTAAGTTTTTACTGCAATTTGCTTGCGCATATACAACACCGTTCATAAATAAAAATACTAAACAGGATGATAAATAATATTTATTTTTCACTGAGAGCCTCCAGACTATAAAGTAGCAAACTTGCGATTATGCAATGGGCTTTATTCGTAACCAATAATTTAGATTAGTGGAGTATAGAAGTTGTGTCAATAAAATAACAAGTAAAGCTTATACTCAGTGAAGACATATTTTATGGTGGACAGATAATTCTGTAACTGAAAGTATTTACGATATGTTTATTATAAGCAGTAACAATATCTTTAATTTAACATAATATACATTATGCGAAGTCATAAGTGTCTTTTCATAAGCTATAGATATGAAACTCACATTATTAATTTATGCTCATATATTACACAGTGGTAAAATTAACATCGTTCTAAAAACGTAACATCAGTAAATATCGTTATACAATTAACCATGAGACATCCTGAATTTCCCTTATCCGCTGAACTTATTTATCTTAACCATGCAGCTGTTGCTCCCTGGCCTAAACGAACCAGTGATGCCGTTTGTGCATTCGCGCAACAAAATACTGTGTACGGATCATTATTTTATTTAGACTGGATAAAAAAAGAAGCTGAATTGCGTAAACAGTTAAAGGAATTAATAAATGCGTCCAGTGTAGCTGATATTGCTTTAGTTAAAAATACTTCGGAAGCTCTGTCATTTGTGGCCTATGGTTTAGCTTGGCAAGCTGGGGATAATATCGTTTCCAGCAATGAAGAGTTTCCATCAAATCGTATCGTCTGGCAATCCTTAGATGATCAAGGTGTTGAATTTCGCGAAGCTGAACTCTCAAGTGCGGCAACGCCTGAAGATGCGTTATTTGCATTAGTTGATGAACGTACCCGTTTAATGACTATTAGCTCTATCCAGTTTGCCAGTGGTTTACGTCTGGATATAGATAGAATCGGCCAGTTTTGCAAAGACAATAATATTTTGTTCTGTGTAGATGCCATTCAAAGCATAGGCGCCGTACAATTTGACGTACAAAAATGTCAGGCCGATTTTGTGATGGCCGACGGACATAAATGGATGCTGGGACCTGAAGGTTTGGGAGTATTTTATACGAGCCCTGCTGCACGAGAAACATTAAAGCTAAGCCAATATGGTTGGCATATGATGGAAAACACGCATAATTACGAAAATAAGCCCTGGAAGGTTCATCCGTCTGCGCAGCGTTTTGAATGTGGTAGTCCAAATACATTAGGTGTTCATGCCCTATCTGCCAGTTTATCTTTATTACTGGAAACAAGCATGGCATCTGTAGAAAAGCAGGTTCTGGATAATGCGCGCTATTTAATGCAAGCGATACAATCCTGCCCGTATTTACAGTTATTAACTGATTCCAAGTCCACCCTGCAATCTGGTATTGTAGTTTTTAAGCACAAGCATATCAGTAAAGAAACTTTATATAAGTATCTACAGAAAAATCATGTTGTGTGTGCCATGCGTGGCGAAGGGATTAGGTTTTCAGCGCATTTTTATAATTCCAGTGAAGAACTGGATAAAGCCATTGCATTAATTCCAGAAAGTATTACAAATCAAGCTGGAAAATAAGCACAACTAATGCTCTTAACCCGATTACATAGGTTAAAATAAAGTAAACAATGTTCACGAAATAAAATCTACAACAAGTAATGGACGCGGGATCTTTGGTCCCGCCATTTGCATGCGCGACTAAACAGACTGTGAAAGTATTGTTCTTTTAGCCTCCTCCCTAGAGAAGGACAATTGAGGGGCAATGTTGTTGACTTAAGCCCTCTCTTGCTGGAGAGGGTTGGGTGAGGAGAATAAAATCATGCATTGATAATCCCCTCATCCCAACCTTCTCCCTCTGGAGAAGGAGATTATTCTTAAGTCAATTAGCTCCTCCTTGATAAGGAGATAATTGATGAATACTTTCACAGTCTCTAAAGATCTCGCTGCCAAGTGGACTAAGTAATTTTGCGTACATTCCTTAGTGTTAACCCCTACTATATTTAAACAAAATCCCGATACATATGACTCAACTCAATATTTCGACTAAACCTATCCCGACAAACGAACGACTCATTATGGCACTGGATTTTCCCAGTATTGCAGAGGCGCAGGCCTTAGTTGAGGAACTTGGTGATTCAGTGGTTTTCTACAAAGTAGGCATGGAAATATTTATGTCGGGAGACTATTTCGCCTTTATTGAATGGTTAAAAGCCAGAAATAAAAAAATATTTGTCGATCTAAAGTTTTTTGATATTCCCGCTACTGTCGGCCGAGCTATCAAAGCACTTAGCAGCAAAGGTGTCGATATGGCAACGATTCATGGCAATGATTCGATGATGCAGGCGGCAACTCAGGAAAAAGGTGATTTAAAAGTTCTGGCTGTTACGGCTCTAACCAGTCTGGATCGAGGCGATCTTGATGACCTGGGTTTTGAGTGTGATGTGCAACAGTTAGTTCTTTCACGCGCCAAACGAGCATTAGCTATTGGCTGTGACGGCATTGTTTCTTCAGGACTGGAAGTCCCCATGCTACGCGAAAACCTGGATCATAAATTACTGGTGATTACCCCGGGAGTACGCCCGGTCGATAATCGTGTAGAAGATGATCAAAAGCGGGTGGTAACTGTAGAACAGGCTTTTCAGAATGGTGCAGACTATATCGTGATTGGTCGCCCGATTCGTGATGCAGATAATAGCAAAGCCATGGCTGATAAAATTCAGCTGCAAATTGCGTCACAGTTTTAAATTTTAGGCTATATCATTTAGAAAGACTAAGTGAGTAGCTTGCTTGTAGGGATAGCACTTATAACCTCAGTCTTAAAACGTGTTAAATTCCAACTGGAATAGATAACATCTGCCCTACCCTAATATTATTGTTTTTTGATATTGTATTTGCTTTTTTTAGTTGATCTAAAGTCAGTCCGTATTGCAAGGCAATGCCTAATAAAGTTTCACCTTTAGAAATTTGATGGACACTGTTGTCAGTATTTATTGCCATATTACTGGCTACAGTATGCTTGCCGGCATAAGCCATGATACCTTTTTTAATAGCTTGCGCCATTTTCAATTGATATTTACTACTGTTTAAACGGCGCTCTTCCTGTGGGTTGGAAATAAACGCAGTTTCCACCAAAATTGAAGGAATATCTGGGGATTTCAATACCATAAACCCGGCTTTTTGTACTTTATGTGAATGCAAATCACCAATATTTCTAAAATTCTTTAATACTTCTTTGGCTACAAGCTGGCTAATATCCTGTGAAGCGGTCTGCGATAAGTCGAGCAATACCGAGGCAAGAATATCATCTTTATCATCCAGGCTAACCCCACCAATTAAATCTGCTGCATTCTCATGTTTTGCCAACCAGCGAGCTGCTTCACTTGACGCACCTCTACGAGACAAAGTGAAAACCGAAGCTCCTGTTACTTTCGAATTTTTGAAAGCATCTGCATGGATAGAAACAAATAGGTCAGCATTCGCCTTTCTGGCGATTTTCATGCGATCGCGCAAACTGACATAATAGTCCCCTTTGCGCACCATAATTGCTTTCATTCCGGGTTGTTTATTAATTAAGCTAGCTAGTTTACTGGCTATTTGAAAGACAACCTTTTTTTCCAGTGTGCCACGTTTGCCTCTAGCACCGGAGTCCTTGCCGCCATGACCCGCGTCAACAGCAACTATAAAGGGTTTAGCACCACTGCGATAAGTATTAATGGATGGTTTTTTTCTATAGCTTTTTGTTTTAGTGACGACACGCTTATTTTTTACAGGTAAGTCAATAACGATTCTAGGTCCTTTGTTTTTATTGGCGCGTAAGACAAAGCTTTTAGGCGTGACCGATTCCTGCAAATCAATAACCACTCGCAGATCTGTTTTGTTGCGATGTGCGGTGCGTAACCCGCTCAATAATGGATGGTTTTTTTCTGGCTGGCTGAGATTTTGTTCTAAATACGAATTAGTGAAATCAATAACTAATCTGTCCGGCTTTGATAATCGAAAAACCTTGTGGTTAGGAATTGCAGACACATCAAAGACTAAGCGCGTATTATCGCCGGTAGAACTAATACGTAATGTCTTGATTTTAGTTTGCGCTGCAAAGCCGACCGAGATACTTAAAATCGTCAGAATAACTAAAATACTTAATTTGCGCATATCTCCTCCTACTGCTATAATCTAAATTAGATTATAGCAGTAGGTGGTTGTTTTTTCATGAATAAAGTAAATTTATTTATGTTATTTATGTTATGTCGCTAATAATAAATAAATCTTGTTTTAGATTCCCCATAAACTTCAGTAATACTGAGGAGCAAGGATTATAGGTTAAACAAGGTCTATGTTGTAAATATTTAGTAGTATCAATTAGTTAAAATCAAGATAACTACTCAGACATGCTGAGTAGTTACAGCAAAATAAACACAAGGATGGGCAAAGGGCTTCATCCGTGCCCATCAACGAAAACATGATGGGCACGTCGTACCTACTTTGATCATCCTACAAAACGCTTGTTCTATTATGATATTTATTATCAAATACCTGCTTCTCTGGTGCCTGGCTGGAAATATACAATCTATTTTTGTAACTACTCAGATACGCTGAGTAGTTACAAATTAGGTATCATTAATTTAATGTAAGGACTTGCCACATCCTTTGAATGACTTTTCATTAAGTACGATGGTAACGGTTGATTCATAAGTATCGTCACTCATAGTGTCCTGACAGCTTATGCCTAAAATAGTCACCGATAGTGTATGTTCCTTTTCCTGGGCTGTATAAACCGTCGTTCGCGTAGCTTGGTCCGTTGTTTGCTGCGTAGTGCTAAAAGTATGGCTGATTCCACCATAATTACGGGTAAATATCAGTTTCTTATCGTGCATAATTTCTAAATGCCAGCCTGGCTCATTACCTACTGCTCGAAAATCTGCACCTTTTAGCTTGGCATGCTCCCAGATTGCTTTACCCGGGTTATTAATACAATTCTTGTAAACTGCAGTGCCTGTTTCGAGCATTGCAGTATTTCCCTTGCTCCAGAAAATATTCTGACCATCCGAGTATTTAGTACCTGATGCGGAAGATATTTTAGGGAGACCCAATGTTCCTTCGCGAAGAAATAGCCAGGCCATTCTGCCTTCGATATTGACTGTAATTTCATAACCATTTTGACATTCATAGACATAAGTTGCAGGTCTTTTTGTTTGCACTGGCAACAGAGCGGGATCTATCTCGGATTGCTGATTAAAAATATTTAAGCTACATGCGTTTAACAAAATGCTTAAGGTGAAAATTAAAAATAGTTTAAACTCAATTTTTTTCATGCTATTTTCCTGAAATATTATGCTTGCCTGCTAAGTACCCAAGCATAATTAATTCAACATTTTACTTGTCTTTTTTCTCATTTTCAGCGTTGCATAAAGAGTTGCGTAGCCAGCTATGCGCCTATTTATGCGCCTTGAAAATGAAAAAAAATCCTGCGTAAAATTTGTTAAATTAATTATGCTTGGGTACTTATAAGCAATTAGCGTCTTTATCTATAAAATTTGCAAAGCTCTGTTCAAAGTCAGAGATTTTCTGTTTTTGCTGTGCGCTTATAGTTACCTGAGTAATATTATGTGTTTGCCAGCTAGGGACTACATCCAGTTCTTCTGTTGTTTGCTGGGCATATTGCTGTTTTGCAAACAGGGCTTTATCGGATGAACTAAATAAACCGAGTGAAATCCGCCATTTGAATTGCCCTTTTTTAAACATCCACAAATCGGTAATACCTTGTTGTTTTAGTATATCCCGGCGGTTTTTTGCAAGTTGCAAATCATCAGTAGGTAATGTCAACACTAGATAGCTACTAATATCAGACATCTTGATTCGCTATCCTGAAAGAAATCCATTAAAACTTAAACTAGGCAATATAATTAAAGGGTTAGGGAATTATTGTCAAATGATTGATATTTTCAGCTAAAGAAATGAAAATGGTACTCATTTAGGTTAAACTAAGCCCTCATATCATACGAGGTATTCAATTAATGCAGCAACTCATGCTCCCAATAATTCCTCAGGGTACGACTATTATAAATGGTCAGGTCAGTGTTGATAACCGAAATGATGAGTGGTTTTATTTCCTCGGCGGTATCCCGATCTATTCTCACCAGGCTGACAATAAGAGATTATTTAGACTTCACACCTCTCAACTCATCAATACCGGTTCCTGTCGTTCAATCGATATTATTACAACCTTTGGTGTCTCTAAAAGTAGTGTTATGCGCTCATTAAGGCAACTACGAGAAAAAGGGGCTGATTCGTTTTTTGAACCTCGCCCGACTCGCAAGGGAGGACCACTCTTTACGCTTGAGGTTTTGCAGCAAGCTCAGGAATATCTGGATCAAGGTATGACGCCTAACGAAGCCGCTAAAGAATTAGGCATCCGGGCAGATACCTTTCGCAAGGCGATCAGTGATGGACGTTTAAAAAAAAGTCTGCCGCATCAATAGACCCCAATGATGGCAGTACCAAATCAGCCCGTGATATTATAGATGCCAATGCAGCCGATGTGCTTGGTACGGCCTGCACTCGAGTAGAAGAGCGAATCCAGGCTGCTTTGGGTGAGCAGGAAAAGGGAGCCTCAATCGAATTCGAATCCTGTTTAGATGTTCCTAAAGGCGGTGTGTTATGTGCATTGCCCGCGTTACTTGGCAATGGCTTATTAAATGACATTGAGCGCCACCTGGGCAAACTGACAGGTTACTATCAAACCTTTCATATTCTATTGCTACTCGCCTTTATGGGGCTATGTCGCATCAAAAATGCCGAACAACTTCGCGAGCATGCACCGGGTGAATTCGGAAAACTACTTGGCCTGGATCGGGCTCCCGAAGTGCGTTGTTTAAGATCCAAAGTAAAAGGACTGGCTGAACCAAAATCAGTCGAAAGCTGGGCGGCCGACCTCAGTCGACAATGGATGGAAAATGAACCAGAGGCAGCAGGAACACTCTACATAGATGGTCATGTCCGTGTCTATCATGGACACTTGACTAAACTTCCCAAACGGCATGTTTCACGCGAAAAACTCTGCTTACGGGGTATCACCGACTACTGGGTTAATGATGGTACGGGGCGTCCCTTCTTTGTCGTTGAAAAAACGGTGGATCCGGGCTTACTAAAAACGCTGGAAGAAGATATCGTCCCCCGATTACTCAAAGACATTCCGAATCAACCGAGTGCACAAGCATTACAGCAAAACAAACAAGCCTGTCGTTTTATCCTGGTGTTTGATAGAGAAGGCTATAGCCCCGCATTCTTTAGAAAGATGTGGGACAAGCATCGTGTCGCTTGCATGACCTATCATAAATTTCCCACCGAAAATTGGCCACTGGACAATTTTTCCAGTCAGGAGATCACCCTACCGAGTGGTGAAAAAGTCATCATGAAACTCGCCGAACGAGGCAGTCTGGTTGGAACTGGAAAACAGGCGATGTGGATGAGAGAAGTGCGCAAGTTGACTGATTCTGGTCACCAAACCAGTATTATTACCACAGCCTATGAACTAGAATTGACGGCTGTTTCTGGGCGAATGTTTAGCCGGTGGTGCCAAGAGAACTTTTTTAGATATATGAAGCACCACTATGGGCTAGGCATGCTACAGGAGTATGGAATAGAGCCACTATCCGATACCCAAAAGGTGGTCAACCCTGATAGGCGCCAACAGGAAGGACAGCGTAATTCGATACAATCCAAACTCAATTACCGTCTATCTCGATTTGCAGCGATGGAACTTCATCCGGTGATTAAAAAAGATGAAACGGAAGATGTGAAATACAAGAAATGGGAAAGAAAACGAGCAGAATTACTCGAAGAAATAGAGCATTATGAAAATGAACTAAAAACCATCAAGGAAAAACTAAGCCAAACGCCCAAACACATTACCTGGCAAGAGTTGAGAGACGAAGATAAGTTCGAACAGCTTCTGCCAGGGAAAAAGCGGCTGATAGATACTGTCAACATGATCGCTTATCGGGCAGAAACAGCAATGGCCGCTCTGCTAACCTCACCGACAATCGACTTTCCGATGGCAAGGCAACTATTACAAACGCTGTTTGTGACAGAAGCAGATATATTACCCGATAAAGTAAAAAAACAACTTCGGATACGTGTGCATAGTACTTCCCGACCTGCAAGTAATAAAGCAATAGAAAAGTTATTTGAACAACTCAATCAAACGGAACTCAACTATCCAGGAACCGATCTGCGCTTAATTTATGAGCTGACTTCATCCGCAAAAAATTAGGAAATGGTCTCAAATTAGTTTCGTCTGAATCAAGATGTCTGAATATACGGAACTTCCTGACTGTTAAAGGTCAAAGTATAGTTTTTCTCAGCCTGACGATTACTGGGGTTGACAAATTCATCCTGGGTGACCGTCTTTATTAATTGATAACATGCACTCATCGTTTCAATATCACCCATGCGCTCAAACTCTATCGCACTTGTTTCCTCATTCTTATTTAAGGACGTTTGTTGTTCTAACTGAGGTTTGGGGAATTGCTCAACGACTGGCCCCATAAAATCACTAGATTCTGCAATTGTATCCTCGGTATCTGATAGCTTATCTAGGCTGGTTGACTTTAACTGTCTTGGCCCGACAAATGCGACGACTACGTTTTCTGGCTCTTGTATTGCTGTTCCTGAATCAGCTTGATTAGAAGTCGCAACCGTGTTGGTAAGTACCCATGCAAAATTAATTTAACCTTTTATGCAAACTCTACTTTGTAATTCTTTCCAATATTAGACAGCACCTTAAATAATTCTTCCTGAAGAGAGGCATAGGATTCATAAGCTGAAAAAGGAAGCCATTCGTATTTTATTTTACGCCATATAATCTCGATAATATTTAACTCGGGTGAGTATGGCGGTATACGGTAAATGGATAGGTTTTTTTCTTTCCACCTTTCAAGGTTTTCATTAAATTCATTACTCGTATGAGTCGATGCATTATCAATAATAAGAGTTGTTGGTTTTTTAATCTGTTTAGCAAATTCATCAATACAAGCCACAACAACCGAAGTGTTTACACTCCCTTCAAAAACAAAAGAATCAAACCTGCAATCTCTGTTAACAAAACCTAATACATTAAGACGCTTGCTGTTTGAGCTTGGTATTTCAATCGTCTCACCTGACTGTTGCCAAGCATAAGGAACACAGGGTTCTAGTGTAAACCCCGACTCATCAAAGTAGCACAAATCAAGTTCATTCTCTTTATGTTGTTGTATTAATTCTTTTATTTCATCGGTTGCCAAATCAAATTTATCTTGATTACGCTTTATCCTTAAGGATTTTCTAACTCGTTTCCAAACAAGATCAGCTTGTTTACAAATACGTTTTATAGTATCAATGCTAACTGAAATGCCTAGATCTTCTTCAAATTTTGCTAGTACTGATTTTAATGATCTAGGAGATTTTTCAACTCTCTGGACTAAGCTTATTTGTTGTTTTTCAGTTAAAATACCTCGCCGTCCTCTTCCCTGACAGTCAACCAATCCATCGATTCCATTCTTTTCCCAGTTAGAAAACCAAGTGGAAACAGTTTGGCGGCATACGTTATAAATAGAACAAATCATGGGAACAGAATGCTCTTTGAAACTTAATAAAATAGCATGAGCTCGACTTCTACTTAAATGAAGTGGATGGTTTTTATGCATCACATTTAAAGCAGTAATTTCTTCTGGGAGTAGGTGTTTTATATAGAGCACAAACATTTAGAGTCAGCAAAATAATTGTTTATTATGACACCTTTTTTCGTTAAATTAATTTTGCGTAAGTACTTAATAGGCTGTGCAGATATTTCGGGAGAGTTTGCTAAGACGATTATTTTTTTTGCATCACTTTCTGAATATTCAAAAGCTGGGGGTAAATAAATGCCAGGCGCTCCTTTGCGGTATTCCCACAAAAAAAAGGTGATATTGATTAATAAGCACAGAAAAAATACAAGTTTCACTCTATATCGACTCGTTAGCGATTAATGCCAGTCCTTTCAGTACCAGCCTAGCATCTATGATAGCGTCTAATTTTAAACTATCCGCCAAGTAGTTTGCATCACCACCGGTTAATATTAATTGTATGGGCTTCTTGAACTCAGCGATGCCCTGCTGAATAAAACCTTTAATTGCGCAAAGGTTACCATTATAAATAGCAGCTTCTGTATCATTGGCAAGGCCTAGAGGGTATTGCTCTGAAGCTATTTTTAAATTAGCTGTCCCCTTGGCTAAAGCCTGTTGCAGCAAGTTCAGGCCGGGCATAATCATCCCTCCCAAATGTTGGCCTTGCGCATCGACTATATCCAGAGTTATCGCAGACCCACTAGAAACAATGCAGACTGGGGCAGTATATTCATGAAAAGCGCCTAGTATTGCGAGCCAGCGATCCACGCCCAATTTGCTATAAATTGGATAAGCATTATGCACACCTTGCGCATATTTCTGCGTGCTGATTTCCTGCAGGCTAATATGTGGCCATAATTGCTCGGCAACGCGTATGACTTGCAGTTTTACACTTTCTGCACCGACGCAGGCAAGATAAATAGGACCTGGAGTATTTAACGGCTGCCAGGCTGCCAATAATTGTATTTCGATATTCGTACCAATATGCACCATGGCATGCATTTCTTCCAGTTGACCGGCTTGTTGCACAGCCCACTTTATACGTGTATTACCAATATCTATAAGTATCATGGTCGCCGAAAGCTGACTTCACCGGAAGCAAAGCTGCGAGTTTCCCCGGTCTCGGTCTGTAATAACAATAGGCCGTTATCATCAATACCCATCACAGTCCCCTCTATTTGTGTAGTGCCTATAAATAAGTTGACCTGCTGGCCCAGCATACAGTCAAACTGTCGCCACTGTTCCCTATATAAAGCAAAAGAAGCCAAGGTGTAGTTATTGGTAACGGCTATAAGCTGCTCAATTAAGCTTGCAAGGAATTGATTGCGTGAAAGTTGATGCGCGCTGCCTAGAATTTGCTGAATATCTACCCAGTCTTGCAAGATTTGAGCGCCTTCCTGCTCTGGCAGATAAAAATTGAGTCCTAATCCAATAACAGCATGGCAAGGGCCGTCAGACTCACCGGAGACTTCAACGAGTATGCCGCCCAGCTTTCTTTGCTGCCAATAGATATCATTTGGCCATTTTAATCCGGCATCATGAATGCCACATATTTTGAGTGTATTAATCACCGCTACACCAATAGCCAGACTCAGGCCGGATAAACTTGCGGGGCCTTGCTGGAATTTCCAGACGAGTGACGCGTAAACATTATGACCAAAGGGAGAAACCCATTGTTTACCACGCCGCCCTTTACCCGCTGTTTGTTGTTCAGCTAAACAACAAACAGCTGAAGTGTCAGAATTAGAATGACTTAAAGCGAGCAGATAACGATTGGTAGAGTCTATTTGGTCATGAATTTCTAGTTCAACCAGGCTTTGCCTGGTTTCAGGACTTAGAAGGCTGAATATACACGCATGATCCAGTAGCTCAATTGCTGCTTGCAGGCGATAGCCTTTGCCATTAACTGCAGTTACTTCTATGCCCAGCTCTTCCAGGCCATTAATTTGTTTCCAGATAGCTGAACGACTCAGGCCTAACTGTTCCGCTAGTTCAGTCCCAGAATGAAACAGCCCATCACTTAATATCTGTAATAAACGTTTTTTGTTTGCTGAAAATTGCACTGGGGCTCTTATTAATTTTTAAAGACTTTGCTATGTAATGCTACCTGATTACCCATAACTCTCAGCTATAATTCGTCATTCCTGCATGCTTCTAGCAGGAATCTAGTTGGTTAAGCATAGATTCCCGATAAAAGACTTCGGGAATGACGAGTTTGTTAACATGCTGATTATTCATGTTTAATTTTACTATGGCTGAGAGTCATACGGAATCAGGTAATGCTATAGAGCGGACTAAAGTCCGCTCCACCTGTATAATTTACTTCATCATCCATTGCTGGCCAATACTGCTAATAGACTGTGCAAAAGATGCACCCATTTTACTAGCAAGGCGATCAATTAAACGTTCCTGAACTGTAAAGTCCACCCGTTTTTTAGCCCCGATAATATCAGTCGCCACGCTATCATCAGTGCCATACTCATCCACTAAGCCAAATTTTATACCTTCCTCGCCAGTCCAGACTAAACCCGAAAAAGTATCCTCATTAATCTGCAAACGATCGCCACGGCCCTCTTTTACAGCAGTAATAAACTGCTGATGTACTTGTTCCAGAACAGCCTGCATATACTTCTTTTCACCTTCTTTCTCTGGAGAAAAAGGATCCATTAAAGCCTTATGAGAGCCTGCAGTGACTAATCGTCGTTCTATACCTAGTTTTTTCATGCTATCAACAAAGCCAAAGCCATCCATAAGAACGCCGATAGAACCTACCAGTGACGAAGGATTAACAAAAATTTTATCGACAGCTGAAACAATAAAATAACATCCTGATGCACAGACATCTGAAGCGACTGCGTAAATGGGCAAGTCAGGGTTGTCAGCCTTAATCTGGCGAATTTCATTATAAATATATGAAGATTGAACCGGGCTACCCCCGGGACTATTTACATGCAGGATAATTCCTTTAGTATCTTCATTTTTAACAGCGTTACGTAAGGATTTAATAATCGACTCTGCATTCGCTTCTTTGCCCTCTGCAATAATACCAGTGATATTTATAACAGCAGTATGTCCTTTTCCACCTTCATCACCCAGGCTTTGTTTCAGCGACGGATATAAACCCATGCCTAACAACACTGCCAGGTAAACAAACATTAAACTTTTAAAGAAAATACCCCAGCGTCTAGCACGGCGTTGTTCGGTGATAGCTGAAAAAGCAAGTTTTTCTATAGCTTCGCGCTCCCAGCCTTCATGCATGTCTTTTTTGGGCGTGGGGGATTCGTCCCATTGATTAGTACTCATGTCTGTGTCTCCTTATGTGGTGTGCTGCCTAGGAGGCTGTTCGAGAATAGAAAGTCTACTGCGGAAAAGCTGATTTTGGCCAGATCCCCCGATTATTTTCGTTAAAGAGCCTGCTATGCTCCTCTAATAATCGAAAAATCTGACTCAAAATAGCTTTCCCTCGCTACGGCTTCTATTCTCGGACAGCCTCCTAGCATAAATCATAGCGTCATTTCCTGATTGAACCTAGAAAACGTGAGCAACTGATTTTTCTAGGATTTTGTAACCCTGAAAAAAACGCAATACTGAGTTATTGTTGTATGGGCGTTATTGCCTATATTCAAGTGTGCTGGTCAGGAAATGTAATATGCGCTGATGATTGATGTTAGCAAATTGCATTTGTATTGCTGATAGACTATTGTTCTTTGTCTAACAAAGCTTGCAAATCGTCAGGTAATGGCGCAACTAATTTCATTATTTCGCCATTAACTGGATGGGCAAATTGTAATTTATGTGCGTGTAAGAATAAGCGTTTATAGCCACGCCGTCTAAAGCCTTTATTAATCTCATTTTCACCATAGCGGTCATCTCCGATAATGGCATGCCCAAGCCAGCCTGCATGTACCCTAATCTGATGCGTTCGACCGGTAAAAGGGGATGCTTCAACCAGTGTAGTATCATGATATAGGGCCATGCGTCTAAATAAAGTCTTGGAGGGTTTTCCAGAAGCACTGACTTTCACCATTCGCTCACCTCCCTGGCTGATATTTTTTAACAAAGGCTGATCAACCATTAATTTTTGTCTCTCCCACCTGCCATGCAATAAGGCTAAATAGTTTTTTTTGACGCCATCGCCTCTAAAATATTCGTGTAGCGTACGCAATGCACTGCGTTTTTTGGCGATAATTAAACAACCTGAAGTATCACGATCAAGTCGGTGGACTAACTCCAGAAAGCGACTGTCCGGGCGTAATTCACGTAAAGCTTCTATTACACCAGAACTAATGCCTGAACCACCGTGCACGGCAAATCCTGATGGCTTATTAATAACTAGAATAGCATCATCTTCAAATAAAATATCCCGCTTCAGTGCAGCAATAAGGTAGCCAGGTGCCGATATCAACTGCTTTTCTTCAGCAACTCTAATGGGTGGGATCCTAACGATATCACCCAGTTGTACTTTACGTTTTGCATCACAACGCCCCTTATTAATTCTTACTTCACCTTTACGTATAATGCGGTAAATACGGCTCTTAGGGACCCCTTTTAATAGTTTCATCAAGAAATTATCTAAACGCTGTCCTTCCTGCGCATCGGTAATTTCGATCAATTGAACCTTGGGAATAACTTTATTATCTTCTGATTTCATACACACATAATAGTGTAATCTACGCTGGCATTCTATAAGTTTATTACAATCGATCCAGTAACAGGTTATAATTGGTGAGTTATTGACTATATAGTATTGATATAGTCAATAGTCAGGGCTTGGTATTTATAGGGTCGCTATTCATTAATAATTCTTAATAGAAGAGCCACAAGGTTGGTTGAATAGTCACTGAAATAATAATAAAGCAAAATATAACAGATTTTGGGTTTTTTCGCTCGACCCGTGACGAGCGATAGTCGACCTGATGAAGGCCGAACGATAAAATAAGACCGTGTAATTCGCCTATCAATCCAGACTGTACGAAGTTTTGAAATATAACACCAGAGAGCGCTACCTACATGTTGGCCATGCTCCTGAACATGTGTTTTCAATTGAACAGTCAATCATTAGATTGAAAGCCATCATAATTATCGGTATTGCCATTATGCAATATCAACCGGTAAAATTATGCTGAGATAAACACCAAACTTTGAGTCTTTACTATAAACTTCTATACTGTGAAATAACCTATGGCGATTGCCATACGCTCACAACTGAAATTAATAGAAGGCCTATTGCACCTGTTTAACTATAAATCATAGCCAAAAACAGAATACCAGACAAAGTCTTATTTATCTTCTGCACGGAACATCAGCATCAAGCAAGGATAATTTAATGAAAAGAATGCTTATCAACGCGTCGCAGCCTGAAGAACTGCGTGTAGCATTGGTAGATGGTCAAAAGCTTTATGATTTTGACATAGAACACCCTTCACAAGAACAAAAAAAATCTAATATCTATAAAGGTATTGTCACTCGAATTGAACCCAGTCTTGAAGCTGCCTTTGTTAACTATGGCGTTGATAAACATGGTTTTTTACCGCTTAAAGAAGTTTCACCAAAAGCCGTAAATTCAGATGATCCGAATTTAAGTCGCGCAAAAATCAAAGAACTTTTAAAAGAAGGGCAAGAAGTTGTTGTCCAGATTGAAAAAGAAGAGCGTGGCAATAAAGGCGCTGCATTAACCACTTATATCAGTCTGGCAGGAACCTACCTGGTTTTAATGCCTGATAACCCCAAAGCTGGCGGCATTTCAAGGCGCATTGAGGGCGAAACACGTAATGAACTACGTGATGCAATGGATGGCCTGGAAGTTCCTGAGCATATGGGGCTTATAGTGCGTACTGCAGGTTGCGGCAAAAGCACTGAAGAATTGCAGTGGGATCTGAATTATTTACTACAATTATGGGAAGCGATTGACCGCTCTTCTAATGAGCAAAACAACCCGTTTCTTATTTTTCAGGAAAGCAATGTCATTATTCGTGCCTTACGCGACCATTTACGTGCAGACATTGATGAAATTCTGATTGATAAAGAATCCTCTTTTAAATTAGTGCATAATTTCCTTAAACAGGTAATGCCGCACTACCTTAAAAAGGCCAAATTATATACTGACGACGTGCCGCTGTTTAATCGCTATCAAATTGAAAGCCAGATTGAAACTGCATACAGCCGCGAAGTCCCCCTTCCTTCGGGTGGAGAACTGGTTATTGATCATACCGAAGCGCTTACTTCAGTAGATATTAACTCAGCACGCTCGACTAAAGGTAGCGATATTGAAGATACCGCACTTAATACCAATCTAGAAGCGGCAGATGAAATTGCTCGACAGTTAAGATTGCGTGATTTAGGTGGCTTGTTTGTTATCGATTTTATCGATATGCTAGCTAATAAAAATCAACGTGCAGTCGAAAATCGCTTAAGAGATGCTTTAAAAATTGACCGCGCACGCGTGCAAACCAGCCGCATTTCACGCTTTGGTTTGTTAGAGATGTCGCGCCAAAGATTGCGCCCTTCTCTTGGTGATACAACTCAACTTACCTGTCCTCGCTGTAATGGACAGGGCGAAATTCGTAATGTTGAATCTGTTGCTCTATCTGTCTTGCGTATTCTTGAAGAAGAAGCCATGAAAAGTGGCACAGATAAAGTTATTGCGCATTTACCAATAGAGTGCGCCACCTTCCTGCTGAATGAAAAACGCCCTTCAATTGATCAAATTGAATCACGCTTAAAAGTGCGTATCATAGTCTTGCCAAGCAAACACCTAGAAACACCGGCATATGATATAGAACGCATTAAATCAAAAGACGAAGAAGGGACAGAGGACACTGCCAGTTATACGCAGATTAAAGCAGAAGATAACGCTTTACCAGAATTTTCTCGACAAGCAGCTCCTAAGGCAGAACAAGCTGCAATTAAAGAGTTCTTGCCTGATGCTCCTGCACCAGTTCAAAATAAAAAAACCTCTGCTGGCTTGATTAGTCGCTTCTGGACTAAACTTATTGGTGTCTCATCGGATTCAGCCGTTGAAGAAGCTCCTGTAACAGCAGAAAAAAACACCAGACCAAGCAGAAATTCAGGCGACAAGCAGCAAGGACAAGGCAATCGTAAAAATTCTAATAATCGGAGAAATCCGAATAATAGAAATCGCAATAGAAATCCGAACAACCGCGATCGTAACAGTTCTCAAGGTAATAAACCTGCCGACAACAAAGAAAGCGTTCAAAAAGTTGCCCCGGTAAAAAATAACGAGCCTAAGGTTGAGGGCAATACCGAGTCTACTGAGGAGCCTAAGTCAAGAAATCAGAATCGAAAACCCAATCGTAGAGGTTATAATCGTAAGCCCAGAACTGCAAGACAAAGCACGGAAGATAATAAAGTCACTGACTCGACTTCAGCTGCTAAAGATAACGGCACAAATGCAAAACAGAGCGAAGTAAAAGAAACATCCGCGAATGTGGAAAAAAATAACGGACCTCAGTCTTAGGGAGATGGAAAGAAATAATCATCCAAACGAAGTAAGCTTGTGTCTCAATAATTTATAATAATGAATTCTGAATTTATTCTCACACTAGGCAGATAAGCTTGTTGATATTAACAGATAGCATTATAGGTTGGATTATAAATACAGCCCATCGTTTAAAAGGCTCGGTACGTCGTATATTCATGGCTGAAACGGTGGAGCTACTAGGCTCAGGTGGTGCAAGTATTGCTGAAGAAAAACTAGGATGGAATAGAGGCACTATCCGAAAAGGACAATATGAACTTGAAACTCAGCCCATAGAAGATAATTTTTCAGCGAGAGGGCGTAATAAAAGTGAAGAGCATTTTCCTCATCTACTTGATGACATAAAAAAAATTGCTGAACCGGAGTGTCAAACGGATCCCTCTTTTAATTCCTGTCGATTATATACCCGGCTAACGGCTAAAGAAGTTAGAAAACGTTTACTGGAGATTGATTATTACGATGAAAAAACATTACCTTGCTCAAAAACTATCAATACAAAATTAAATGACCTGAGTTACCATCCAAAAAAGGTACAAAAAACAAAGCCTCATAAGAAAATCAAGGAAACGGATGCAATTTTTGAACAAGTTCATTCAGTCAATGGAATGGCAGATATCAACCCAAAAGAGATTCGTATATCAATTGATGCCAAAGCAAGAATGAATATAGGAAATTTTTCACGGGGAGGACGAAATCGGGTTTTAACAAAAGCAGAGGATCATGATTTAGATGTTAAGGAAAAGTTAACTCCTTTTGGTTTTTATCTGCCTGAACATGATGATTTTTTCCTTTTCTTTACAGCAGGCTATGCCAGCAGTGATTTCATCGTTGACCGATTGGAAGAAATTTGGCCAGAAATTCAAGAAAAATATGGAGTAGATATTCTGACAATTAACGCTGACAATGGTATGGAGAACAGTAGCTCCAGAACTCAGTTTATAAAAAGGCTTGTGGAGTTTGCTGAAAAAAGCAACATAAAGATAAAACTGGCCTACTACCCTCCTTATCATAGTAAATATAACCCAATTGAACGAGTATGGGGAGCCTATGAAAATCATATTAGTGGCGACATAATGGATACAGTTGAAACAACTTTAAAATTTGCCAAAAGTATGACCTACAATGGCAAAGCACCTCTTGTTAAATTAACAGAAAAAATATATGAAACAGGAGTAAAGGTAGGTAAAAAAGCAATGAAGACGTATTATCAGTTTGTTGACCGAATGCCATCGTTGGAGAAATGGTTTTTGACCATTTCTCCTGGTTGTTCTGGATGATTATTTCTTTCCATCTCCCTTATGCAGCAAATTATCAAAAAAATATTGCTGAGGCTAAACCAGAACCAAAGACTGATAAGCCTGTAACTAATACAGAAGACTAAGGAACGTACCCGTATTAACTTCGACAACTAGCTTGCCTTTTTGTCCGTCTTCCGCATTGCAGAAATAGTTGCGTAGCTTGCTATGCGCCTGTTTCTGTGCCTTGAAGACGAATAAAAATTCTACGCTAGTTGCCGAACTTATTCCACTCACGTCCCTAAGCAGCGCGATAAAACAAAAAAGGGCCTGCACAGCCACAAGTCTGTGCAGGCCCTTTTTTGTTTTATCGCTGTCTTTAGTGAATGTTATCTGCTATTATTGATAAAATTTATAGACTACTTTAGAGCACAAGAGACACATGGCAAAAGAAGACCAGATTGAAATGGATGGTACGATTACCGAAACCCTCCCGAACACTATGTTTAGAGTTGAATTAGAAAATGGCCATGTAATCACGGCACATATTTCTGGAAAAATGCGTAAACATTACATCCGCATTCTGACGGGTGATAAAGTTAAAGTAGAGATGACACCTTATGATTTAACTAAAGGTCGTATTACATTCCGTATGCGCTAAGCCTAGGCTTAACGCATACAATCAGTTTAATTATTTTCCGGCAAACTCAGTTGTTTACCTTTTATGGTAAACGCTAATTCCTTATCACGTACAGTGACTTGTACATGACCACCCTGCTCCAGTTTGCCAAATAATAAATCGTTTGCCAGAGGTTTCTTTATTTTTTCCTGAATCAGTCTTGCCATTGGCCGCGCGCCCATTTTAGGGTCGCAACCGTGCTCTGCCAGCCAGAGCCTGGCTTCAGCATCAAGACTAAAGGTCACATTTTTCTCTAGTAATAATGTTTCCAGTTCAAAAATAAACTTATCGACAACATTCCCAACTATTGTAATATCCAGCGGTTTAAACTGAATGATCGCATCCAGGCGATTTCTGAATTCAGGTGAAAAAGACTTTTCCACAATACGCATACTATCGCTGGAGTGTTCTTGTTGAGTAAACCCTATCGAAGCACGGCTACCCTCTTCTGCGCCTGCATTGGTAGTCATCACCAGAATAATATTTCTAAAATCAGCTTTACGCCCGTTATTATCAGTTAATGTGCCATGATCCATAACCTGTAAGAGCAAATTAAACACATCAGGATGCGCTTTCTCTAATTCATCTAGCAACAGTACCGCATGTGGATGCTTATTAACCTGCTCAGTCAACAAGCCGCCCTGATCATAGCCAACATATCCCGGAGGCGCTCCAATCAGGCGAGAAACAGTATGACTTTCCATATACTCAGACATATCAAAGCGAATTAATTCCACTCCCATCAGGTTCGCCAATTGCTTGGTGACTTCTGTTTTACCCACGCCTGTAGGCCCGGCAAAAAGAAAAGAACCGATCGTTTTAGTTGCTTCCCTTAAGCCAGCTCTAGATAGTTTAATAGCCGTTGATAACGCAGAAATTGCATCATCCTGTCCAAAGACCAGCATTTTTAAATTCTTTTCAAGATTTTTTAATTTACCTTGATCATTGCTAGAAACTGATTTTGGAGGAATTCTTGCAATTTTTGCAACGACCTCTTCTATCGCGTGGACATCAATTAAATTATTCCGCTGATCATTAGGCACTAAGCGCTGACTTGCGCCTGCCTCGTCTATAACATCAATGGCTTTATCGGGTAAGAAACGATCACTAATATGCCGATCTGATAATTCAGCGGCTACGCGTAAGCTCTCTATGCTATATTTAAGCTCATGATGTTCTTCAAAACGACTTTGCAATCCTTTAAGAATTTGAAAAGTTTCATCAACCGTCGGTTCAATGACATCTATTTTCTGAAAACGACGCGCTAAGGCATGATCTTTTTCGAAAATGCCACGATATTCTTGATAGGTAGTGGAACCTATACAACGTAACTGACCTGATGCCAATGCGGGCTTAATTAAATTAGATGCATCCATCACTCCACCAGAAGCAGAGCCTGCTCCGATAATGGTATGAATTTCATCGATAAATAATATCGAATTAACATCATCTTTCAGCTGATTCATCAATGCTTTAAGACGTTTTTCAAAGTCACCACGATATTTAGTGCCGGCAACCAAAGCTCCCAAATCAAGCGAATAAATAACGCATCCATGGAGAATTTCCGGGATATCTTCTTCAACAATTTTCTTCGCTAGCCCTTCAGCAATTGCGGTTTTACCAACACCCGCTTCACCGACTAATAAAGGGTTGTTTTTGCGTCGACGACACAAAACCTGTACTGTGCGCTCAAGTTCCAGCTCACGTCCGATCAGCGGATCAATCTTACCTTCAACTGCCTGTTGATTAAGGTTTGTCGTATATTTATCCAGTGGGCTCTCAGCAGCATCCGGCTCGACATTTTCGGGGTTTCCTGTTTGCTCGGGTATTTCCTGTTCTGTTCTCGATATACCATGGGATAAATAATTGACCACATCCAGGCGTTGAATATCCTGTTTATTGAGCAAAAATACTGCATGTGAATCTTGCTCGCTAAACAATGCAACTAATAGATTAGCGCCATCGACTTCTTTTTTATCTGATGCCTGGGCATGAAAAACAGCGCGTTGTAGAACACGTTGAAAACCTAGGGTAGGTTGAGTTTCCCGTTTACCTTCTATGGATAATAAGCTGATAGTTTCATCAATAAACTGGCTTAACTCACCCCGCAAGCTAGGGACATCACAAGCACAGATAGAGAGTACCTGTAAGGCACTATCATTATCCAGCAATGCCTGTAGCAAATGCTCAACGGTAATAAATTCATGGCGTTTTTCATGTGCAGAAACAAAAGCCAGGTTTAACGTTACTTCAAGATCTTTACTTAGCATAATACTGCTCCTTAAGCCGGTTAGGCTTCTTCCATCGCACACATTAAAGGATGTTGATTTTCACGCGAATAATTATTCACTATCTCAACTTTGGTTTCCGCTACATCTTTTGAGAAAACTCCACAAACCCCCATACCCTGAGTATGAACATGTAACATCACCTGCGTTGCTGCATCTTCGCTCATAGAAAAAAAGTCAACTAACACCTCAATGACAAAATCCATCGGTGTAAAGTCATCATTTAATAAAATCACCTTAAACAAAGGTGGTTTTTGTAATTTGGGTTTCGCTTCTTGTACTGCCAGCACATCATCATGGTCTATGGATGGATTAAAATCACTCATCGCTTTCTACACTTAAATAATAATTTAATTTTGCATTTAATATTGAGGTGGAATCCTCAATTTCAATTCTTTTATAAAGTATAATAGTCTATACACAATAAGACTACAGCCTTTTTTTAAACAAAAGGAAAAATCATGGTTTGGAAACCTCATGTCACAGTCGCGGCCATTATCGAACGCGAGCAGCGATTCCTTTTAGTCGAAGAAGAAACTGACAATGGAATCGCATTTAATCAGCCTGCAGGCCACTTAGAATCAGGTGAAAGCCTACTTAATGCAGTCATTCGTGAAGTCAATGAAGAAACTGCCTGGCAATTTACCCCAGAATACATTACCTCCATACAACTTTGGCGTAAAAATCCTGATTTCTCAAGTTTTTTGCGAGTCTGTTTCGTTGGTACTTGCCATGATCATCAACCAGAACAAAAACTGGATGATGGCATTATAGCCACTCACTGGTTAACACGCGATGAAATTATCGCAAGAAAAACACAATTACGTAGTCCTTTAGTGTTAACCACTATAGATCAATATTTGAGCGGAGAACATTATCCGCTCACCTTATTAAAAACATTTTTAGATTTAGAACCATGAGTAAAAATATAATCGTCGGCATGTCTGGCGGTGTCGATTCTTCAGTTACCGCCGCTTTATTACTAGAACAAGGCCATCAGGTTACCGGTGTGTTTATGAAAAACTGGGATGAAGATGATGGTACCGATGAATGTACCGCTTTAGTAGACCTGGCTGATGCGCAACAAGTCTGTGATACTCTGGGTATCGAATTAAAAACGGTTAATTTTGCCAGCGAATACTGGGATGAAGTCTTTGAAGTTTTTCTTGCGGAATTTGCCTTGGGTCGTACGCCAAATCCGGATATATTATGCAATAAGCATGTTAAATTTAAAGCATTTTTAGACTATGCGACGCAGGACTTAGGCTCGGATTACATCGCCACGGGTCATTATGCGCGTGTTGCAGAAAAGCAAGGCGAGTATTTTTTGCTTAAAGGCTTAGACCCCAGTAAAGAACAGAGTTACTTTTTATATACTTTAGGCCAGCAGGCTTTATGCAAGACCTTATTTCCCATTGGTCATTTACATAAAACTGAAATTCGCAAAATGGCTGAAAAATATGCTTTCGCAAATCATCATAAAAAAGACAGCACCGGCATTTGTTTTATTGGCGAGCGTAAATTCAAACAGTTTTTACAGCGTTACTTGCCGACCCAACCCGGCGCAATGCGTACGCCCGAAGGCCAGTATATTGCGCAACACTCAGGACTCATGTACTACACTTTTGGCCAACGCCAGGGCTTAGGCATTGGAGGGGTAAAAAATGCCCCGGATGAACCCTGGTATGTACTGGATAAAGATTTAGATAACAATATCTTGATCGTCGGACAAGGACATAATCATCCGTTGATGCTACATAATACTTTAGAAGCCAATCAACTAGACTGGTGTAGTAATCAGCCATTAACTGAAGTCATCCAGTGTGCTGCAAAAACTCGCTATCGGCAAGCAGATCAACCCTGTAAGGTTATTCCTTTGTCAGAAAGTAGAGTGAAAGTTGTTTTTGAGCAACAACAACGAGCGATTACACCCGGACAATCAGTCGTATTTTATGCAGGAGAAGTCTGTTTAGGCGGAGGCATTATTGAAAGCAAATACAATGCTTAGGGACGAGGATTTAATAACACCCGAAAGTATGACGCATTATTTTGGTAATACAGGCGTGTTAGAAATCCATGCGCATAGCAAGCTACGCCACTGTTTTTCTAGCGCTCTGTACAGTCAAAAGAAAAGTCATTCCTGCGTAGGCAGGAACAAGTCAGGCTCGGGTATTATTGAATTCTCGTTGCATAGAAACCTCATGCAAAGGTAAACAAGTGATGATGTTATTCTGGGGCTTACAGTTTATCTCGGGCTTAATCATCGCAAATGCGGGCGAATGGATCATTCACCGTTACTTGCTGCATGGTCTGGGGAAAAATCCTGACAGTTTCTGGGCTTACCATATCTACCAGCACCACCAGATCGCATCACAACTAAACATGTTAGATCCTGGCTATCTGAAACGTCCGGTTTTCTGGAATAGCCAGGCAAAAGAACTACTCGTTCTCTTCTGTATCTTAATGATAAATGCACCTTTTTTCTGGATTTTGAATGGCTATGCCTGGGGTATAACTATTTCGGTGTGTGTCTATTATTGGCTACACCGGAAAGCTCATATCGATATTAACTGGGCAAAAAAATATCTACCCTGGCATTACCAACACCACTCAGTTAACCCTACAGCTAATTGGTGCATATCTTACCCTTTATTTGATTATTTGCTGCAGACGCGTCAACGTTGAATTGCATACATCTTATTGCGAAAGCACATTAGGCAGCTGGAAACAAATAATCATCCAACTTTGCTGGTCTTTTTGTCCATTATTAGCACTGTAGAAATAGTTACGTAGCCAGCTATGCGCCTGCTTCTACAGTACTAATAACAAACAAAAATCTTGCCCAAATATTGAATGCTTATTTATTTCCAGGTGCCTTATTCTCCATAACCAGAATACCTGACGCCTGATAATCGCGCCATTTCATAATGCCAGGTTGCAAGATCGTTATTATTAAAATCACTCAGTTTAGCGTGCCCACAGGCTCTTGCCATTACTTGCATTAATTCAACCGAAGCCTGGAAAAAATTAAACAATTGCTGTGATGACTTAGCAATATCCAGACGCTGTCTTAGCTCTTCTTTTTGTGTTGCAACGCCCGTGGGACAGTTATTTGTATGACACATTCTTGCTGCAACGCAACCAATGGCCTGGATTGCGCTATTTGATATGGCAATACCATCCGCTCCCAAAGCAAGCGCTTTCACAAAGTCTATCGGTAAGCGCAGACCACCGGTGATAATTAAAGTGACTCGACCCGTTGCACCCTGCTCATCCAGAAAACGTCGAGCACGTGCCAAAGCTGGAATGGTCGGTACACTAATATGGTCTCTAAACATTTCCGGAGCTGCACCAGTGCCGCCGCCTCTGCCATCAAGAATAATATAATCTGCCCCTGCATCAAGGGCAAATTGCATATCCTGTTCTAAATGGTTAGCGCTAAGTTTAAAACCTATAGGTATACCACCGGATATATCACGCACATGTTCAGCCATTTTCTTAAAATCATCGACACTGCTCAGATCTTTAAAGGTGGGTGGTGAAATTGCAGGCTGTCCTTCCGGTATACCTCTTACCTGTGAAATTTTTCCTATGTTTTTATTGCCGGGCAAATGACCGCCCGTCCCCGTTTTTGCACCCTGCCCACCTTTAAAATGAAACGCTTGAACTTTTGTTAAGGCATCATCGTTAAAACCAAACTGGGCACTAGCCAACTCATAAAAATAGCGAGAATTGCTTTGCTGCTCTTCAGGTAACATGCCACCCTCGCCTGAGCATATTCCTGTATTTGCCAGTTGCGCCCCTGTCGCTAAAGCTATTTTGGCCTCTTCAGATAGAGCACCAAAACTCATATCAGAGACGAATAAAGGAATATCCAGTATGAGTGGTTTTTTTGCTTCTGGACCGATGACCAGTTGAGTATTAACCGCCTGATCTTCCATCAAAGGCTTGTTGGCTAGTTGCGCCGCCATAATCTGTAAATCGTCCCAATGGGGTAATTTATGGCGTGGCACACCCATAGATGTCATTTGACCATGGTGGCCTAAATTGCTCAGCCCTTCTTTTGCTAGCTGGTGTATAAAGGCAACGGTGGGTTCTTCGGTTGTCGGTATTGCAACCGGTGCTGCTGATTTCCTGGCTTGCACCCCTGGGCCTTCTTTACCTATCTGCTCAGCAGTAAATTGTTTATGAGTGCCATCACAGAAAGGTGCGTTGCCCGTATGCTTACAAGCGCATAAATAGGCTTTTTCATCTTTTTCTGCGGTAAATTCTTGTGGCGTGAAACCAGTGCCTTTATGCGAACCATCGCAAAAGGGCTGATTACTTGAACGCCCGCAAGTACAAAAATAATATTTTTCAGCTTGCTTAAGATTGACTGCTTTGGGTTTGTTGTCGGCGATAATGGGGTTGTTCATCATGAATACTCCGGTGTATTAGTTGAGCTTTTTTATAATTATTGTACTAAATCTCTGCTATGTTTCTGCAAATAGTCTATCTCTGGACCTAAGGGAACAACTCCGCTGGGATTTATTGTCTGATGGCTGGCATAATAATGTTGCTTAATATGCTGCATATTAATAGTTTCAGCAATACCCGGTTGTTGATAAAGGTCGCGGGTATATGCCCATAAATTAGGATAATCAACTAAACGCTTAAGATTACACCTAAATCCTGCAAGCCCATATTTTGACTCTCATTAACCTGTCTAGCTAAGTGGTTATTAGGTTTTTACTGCCGCTTTGCCAGCCCTCTTTGTCCAACCGATCAAAATATCCAGATTTAAATCATAAATAGAGGAAATTTTTTGTATCGTATGGATATCCCCCGAGCCCAAGGCAATAAACACCCTGCCAACGTGCCATGACCTTTTAATCAAAGTGACTTAACTTCGGTTAATGTTAAGCGAGTAACCCCACCTTAACCCAATCATCCCATTCCTGTGGATAGAGCGGATCTGCAGGTGTTCTGACTCTCAGCTGATTATTGCCTGTGAGTAATTTTCCAGCCACCCGAATCAGATAAGTACGAAGTGTATCCGGCTCCCATTGGCACAACGTTTTGTTGCCACTCAATTGAGCCATCCAGCGCACGGTATTGTAGGCAAGAACGGCGCAATGAAATAATGCGGCATTAGCCAGAAATTGATTCGTTCTGATTTTACCTAAACCCATTTGTGATTTTGCTTCTTCAATCCATGTTTCGCACGTCGCTCGTTCACCATACTTCTTATGTGTTTGCCAAGGCGATAGAGGTTCAGTTGTTACATAACAAAAATAGTCATATTCTGCCGTATCCCAAAGCTCGGACTGAGGTCCTGTCACTTGTTTAGGTTGCTTTATCCTGACCGCGACAAACTGACGAGAGCGAGACCAGCCACCACAACGATATTGAAACTCGCTCTGCTCCCAACCGGGTCGGCCTTGTATGGCTGTCCAGGCCTGTTTGGCCAGCAATGCGTTCAAATTCTTAAGTTTAACCTTTATTAGATACCCATGCCCTCTGGTATCGAGAAATTCAAGCAAATCACCGACAAAATAACCACTGTCACCGCGAAAAATAATGCGCATCCGATTGGGCAAGTGTGCAAGTAACTGTTTGGTAAATTCTACAACACCATTGCTTGTAAAGGCATTGCCTGTCCGGAACCAGGCTTGTAAAATTTCTTTTGTTTCCGCTAGAAAAGCGAGTTGTGGATGGTATGAACGGGCACCTTTCTTTTTGGGGTTGAAGCCTTTGGCACTTCCTTCTTGTCGACCACAAACGGTGTCCACAGTTGAATCGACATCGACCCACTGGACGGATTGTATGCCAGTTTTCGATTTTCCGGAACGAAGCAATCGCCGCCAGTGTTGACCACGCAAAGTATGCGTGAGCGTTTCAAACTGGCTTATCTGCCTATCACTTACTTCTTTAAAGATCCGTAAAATTGTGGTTTCAACAGGAATCTTTATCCAGCCAGCTACTTTGCGCAGTACGCTATCTGCCCATACGGTCGTCACCTTTGCCATTGATGTTGCTCCCCCCATCATGCCAACCAACGTCAATAGAACCACATCAGATAAGTGATGGTCTGCATTTTCACCCCGCCGATGTGGAACGCTTTGTTTTACGGTTTTTTCAAAACCTATCCTGTCTAAATATTTCACGACGGGAATCAGTCCCGCCTGGCTTGTCAATCCATGTGCTGTAGATGTCATTTTTACCGTTCGGGTACGGTTTCTTACGTGAGATGAGGATTTTGATACTTTAGAGGGCTTCATTAAAACAATGAGATAGTGAAATCAGGAAAATGATATTATATCATTGTTTAATAAGGAGTTTTGTGGATTATTATGTATAATGCTTGCAGGATTTAGGTTACATTTAAAATGTCCAACGTAAACCGGATCGAAACGTACCAGCGTAGTAAATAAACGCCAATCTGCTTCGGTGACTGAATTTCCGATTAAATATCGCTGCGTCTCCAGCCTTTTTTCCAGAGTATCTAGCATGGAAAATAACGGGATCAGTGCATTTTCATAAGCTTGTTGCGTCGTTGCAAAGCCTGCTTTATAAACGCCATTATTAACCCGGCTATAAATCTGATCATTTAAGCTATCAATTTCAGCACGCAAGTTGTCAGGGTAGTAATCACCCTTAGTCGCACCCAAACCATCAAACGCACTATTAAACATGCGGATAATTTCCGCAGATTCATTGGATACTATCGTGTGGTTTTGTTTGTCCCACAACACAGGCACTGTAACTCGCCCAGAATAATTATTATCTGCCTGAACATAGATTTCACGCAAATAATCAGCATTAATCACTGGGTCAGCCACAACACCTTCTGCTGGCAAAAAAGTCCAGCCGTCTTCAGCCATATGCCAATTGACTACAGATAGGGAAATCATAGCTTCCAGACCCTTGAGCTTACGCATAATTAAAGTACGATTAGCCCAGGGGCACGCATAAGATACATATAAATGGTATCGTCCAGACTCGGCTTTAAAACCGGCTTTACCACTAACACCCGCCGAACCATCAGCAGTTATCCAGTTGCGAAACTTCGTAGCTGCACGGATAAACTCGCCTTTATTCTCTGCTGTTGGATACCAGACATCCTGCCATTGACCCTTTATTAATACGCCCACTTTTCTCTCCTAAAATCTATTATTCTGAAAATCTTCAAAAGCCTGAATTATTTCTGCTTTAGTATTCATGACGAACGGACCACCCCGTGCTACAGGTTCATGTAAAGGCCGTGCCGCGGCAAGTATAAATCGTGTATCACCCTTTGCCTTAACAACAATTGCAGTACCTTCACTTAAAACACCCAGTTGTCGGCTACTTATTTTCTGCTGTGTATCGTTTATAGATAACTCACCTTCAAGCACATAAATAAACGCATTATCAGTTCCATCAACGCTTTGCTTAAAAACTTGCCCTGCTGCTAAAGAGATGTCCATATACAGCGGATTAACAAAGTTATTCTTTACCGGGCCAGAAATGCCATTATCAGTCTGTCCTGCAATTATCCGTATCACAGAGTCCTCAATAGAACTATCCACAGCAATCTTATCAGCGGGGAATTCCTGATAAGCGGGCGCTGACATTTTTTCACTGGCGGGGAGATTGATCCACAATTGAAACCCTTGCAATAATCCCGCTTGCTGTTCAGGCATTTCAGAATGAATAATGCCTTTACCCGCTGTCATCCATTGCACCCCTCCCGCTTCAATTACACCTTCATGACCGGCATTATCTTTATGACGCATCTGACCCGCTATCAAGTAAGTTACCGTTTCAAAACCACGATGAGGATGATCTGGAAAACCGCCTATATAGTCATTCACCTGATCCGTTTCAAATGCATCTAATAATAAAAATGGATCTAGCATATTTAATTCAGGTGAACCGATCAACCGAGTCATTGTTACCCCATCACCGTCGGTTGTTGGAGTACCCGATATAATATTTTGTAATTTACGAATTTTAGCTTTCATGTTAATGCTCCTAAATTGTGGAAATCTCCCCTACCCGCAATCATGTAATACTCTTCCTGATTATCCGTAATCCTCGGTTATACTCCGTCATTCCTGCATGGTTTAGCAGGAATCTCGTAGATTTAAACCAGATTCCCAATATAAGACTTCGGGAATGTCTAGCCTTTTATTTACTTTGGTCAAGTGACGTACATAATCACTTAACTCATTGTCACTGTGGCCTAAGTTTACCTGTTGACTTAAATAGAATAAACATCAATAATTGCAAATCATTGTTCACTTTAGGAGAACAAAAGTGGGTCAGTTAGAAGATATGCAGGTTTTTACCCGTGTGGTAGAGGCTGGTGGAATAAGTCGTGCGGCAGAACAGATGGGGCTAGCTAAGTCAGCTGTTAGCAGAAGGCTAAGTGAACTTGAAGCGCGCCTTGGAGTGCGCTTGATAAACCGCACTACCCGTACCTCAAACTTAACGGAAACAGGGCGAGGTTTTTACGAACGTGCGCTAAAGATTATCGATGATATCGCTGAATTGAATGCCTTAACAAATGATGTCAATAGTTCTTTAGCAGGGACAATTAACCTGGCGGTCCCTTTGTCATTTGGCCTATTACACCTGGCTCCGGCGATTGATGCTTTTATAAAGTTACATCCTGAACTCACTATAAATATTGATTTTTCCGATCGACACAAAAATTTAATCGAAGAAGGCCTGGATCTTGCCGTACGCATCGCTGATTTAAAAGATTCTAGCTTGATTGCACGTAAGCTATCCCCGGTTAAAACCCTGCTATGTGCCAGCCCTGATTACCTGAAAAAACAAGGGAGGCCTGAATCACACGAAGATTTAAAGCAACATCAATTGCTACAATACAACTTGGCAAATTCATCAGGATGGCAACTTACAGATCAGCAAGGCACTCAGCATCATATTACTCTTGCTGGAAAAATTAATGCCAATAATGGTGATTTCCTCAAAGATATGGCTATTGCTGGGCATGGAATCGCCATGATACCCACTTTTATTACCTGGAAGGCTTTAGCAATGGGGGAGCTAGTACCTTTATTGCCCGACTACAGTACGCCTCAGTTAAATGTCTATGCAGTCTACCCGCAGACCCGTTATTTATCACAAAGAGCGCGACTACTGATCGATTTTTTAGTGCAACGATTTGGTGTTAATCCCTATTGGGATCAACCTATATAAGGTTTAATAATGTCCCGCTACTTTGGCCCTACACATCACTGCAATGGCAACTCTAAACCTACAGAAAACCTGACCCCAACCTAATAAAATCAAAAGCATAGCAATTCATCAAAGATAATAAGGTGAGACTAAAATAGGTAGGATGCAGCTGAGGAACGAAGCGCATCTATCGCGAATGATGCGCTTCGTTCCTCAGCAGCATCCTACGAACCGTAATAAGTATCATATTGTTTTCAGAGAGATCAGGTTATCTGAACGTGCGTAGGTCAATCATTGGTATCAAGTTATTATCCTAGAGTTCAGGTGGTCTGACCTAACACTTTTTGCGCAAGAAGTCGGCTCAATCACCACGCCGCTGGTCCTAAAAGGAATAATCCTAGAAAAATCAGTTGCTCACGGTTTCTAGAGTAATCTATTGATCCCACAGCACTTCCCAAAAAAGCCCATACAGCTATAGGTGGATCTAATATTTTTGAAAGTATGACATTAATTCAATGTGTTGCAGCATAATTTCGCGCTCAACTGATTTTTCTAGGTTACATTGTCGGTATGGAAAAGTAGACCTTCCCACACCGATTGGAGAATATTACAATTAGCGTTTAGACTAAGGCAACTCGCAATAAATAACCCACCCACCTTGCTGGTCTTTTTGTCCGTCTTCTGCGTTGTAGAAATAGTTACGTAACTAGCTATGCGCCTATTTCTACGCCCCCGTATCAAGTACGGGGCAAGCTTTGAAGACAAACAAAAATCCTACGCAATATGAGTGGGTTATTCATTGCGCGTTACCTAACTGGATAATATAACTTTACATTTTCATGTCGTCTTTTTTATTCATCATTTTCTGGTGATGTTTATTCATCATTTTCTTTTTCATATCTCTTTTTTTCTTCATATGACCTTTAATTAACTGTAATTGTTCATCCATTAACGCCTGCTTTTTCTTAGCATCTTTTTCATCCTGAATGCGATCTGAAAGCTCGTCTATCTTCAAAATATATTGTTGCTTTTTCTTTGCCATTTTATCTAGCATTTGTTCAGACATTTCCATTCCCTTGCCCTGAGGTTTTTCATGTTGCATATTCATGGGCTTATCTTTTGCAAAAGCCGAAAGACTAGCAGCTGATAATACGAGAATGGCAATTGACCTGACTATTTTATTCATGGTGAATCCTTATTAATAATTTTTAAGATGGTGCCTGATAAGCACCTTTAAAAGGAAATGAAATGGCTTATGCATATTCAGGTTCCCTAATGTAGACTATAACATTTTAAGATTTGTACTACCAGCATTCTCGCTAATCAGGAAAATATCCCTGCAATAGACTAAGGCAATTCGCATAAATAACCCAGCCATCTTGCTAGTCTTTTGCCCGTCTTCTGCATTGTAGGAATAGTTACATAGCCACCTATGCGCTTATTTCTCCGGCGTTAAGGCAAACAATAATCCTACTCAATATGGGTGGGTTATTTATTGCGCGTTACCTTACAGGTTAAGCGGTCATTGCTTTCAATACCGCTTGCATGGTTTCATTTGCATCGCCAAACAACATACGCGTATTTTTGTGTACAAATAACGGATTGCCTACGCCTGCATAACCCGTTGCCATACTGCGTTTTAAAACAATGCTGGTGCGACCTTTCCAACACTCAAGCACCGGCATTCCGGCTATGGGGCTGTTAGGGTCATCCAGTGCAGATGGATTAACAATATCATTTGCCCCGATAACGATCGAGACATCAATATCGGGAAAGTCAGCATTGATTTCATCCATTTCAAAGACTATATCGTAAGGCACTTTTGCTTCAGCCAATAGCACATTCATATGTCCTGGCATCCGCCCTGCAACTGGGTGTATGCCAAAGCGTACTTGCTTACCCTGAGCACGTAGCACTTTAGTGATTTCATTCACCGTATGCTGAGCATGCGCAACCGCCATGCCATAGCCAGGAATAATCATTATATTGCGGGCATCTTTCAATAACTGAGTCGCTTCCTCAATTTCAATAGAAATCACTTCGCCTTCAACCTTTGCCGCTTCACCGCTTGCAGAGCCAAAGCCTCCGGCGATAACACTTAGAAAGTTCCTATTCATAGCACGGCACATGATATAGCTTAAAATAGCCCCACTACTTCCGACTAAAGCCCCGGTAACGATTAACAAATCATTACTCAGCATAAATCCGGTTGCCGCTGCTGCCCAGCCTGAATAACTGTTGAGCATGGAAACAACGACCGGCATATCTGCACCACCTATGGCCATGACCATATGCACGCCAAACGCAAAAGCTATCAAGGTCATTAAAATCAGTAGAAAAGTTCCACCTCCCGTTTCTGCCGCCGATAAAAACAGCTTACCTAGCCAGATGGTCGCTATTAATAAGCTTAAGTTTAGCCAATGCCTTCCTGGTATTAAATAAGGCTTGCCATCAATTTTTCCACATAATTTGCCAAAGGCAATCACCGAACCGGTAAAAGTCACCGCACCGATAAAAATACCGATATAAATTTCAACCTCATGAATGGTTTTTTCTATACCTTCAAGGCTTGCAGAGCTATCAATAAAGTTAGCATAGCCCACAAGTACCGCAGCCATACCCACTAAACTGTGCATAATAGCGACCAGTTCAGGCATTTGTGTCATTTTAATTGTTAAAGCAGCTTTAGTACCTATAAAGCCGCCAATAGCTAAAGCAATTATCAAAATGATATAGGCGTGTACAGCATCACTTAATATCGTGGCTATAAGGGCAATCGTCATCCCGGCCATACCATAATAATTACCTCGGCGTGAGGTTTCCTGATGACTTAATCCGCTTAAGCTCAAAATAAATAGTATAGAAGCAATTACATACGACATTGTCGTTAAACCTGGTGATATCATCTGTCTACTCCTGTTTTTTAAACATTTCAAGCATGCGTCGGGTGACTAAAAAGCCACCGGCAATATTAATGGAAGCGATAAGAATCGCCAGACCCGCCAACAGGGAAATCATAAATCCGGGGCTAGAAATTTGTATCACTGCACCAATGATGATGATTCCACTAATGGCATTGGTCACACTCATAAGCGGAGTGTGTAAGGAGGCAGAGACATTCCAGATCACTTGATAGCCAATAAAACAGGATAAGACAAACACAGTAAAATGGGACATAAATGAAACAGGTGCAACCGAGCCTAATGCAAACAATAAACTGGCAATAATGGCGATGGGCAATAACTGTTTAATCGACTCAGGTAGCACTGATTTTTTTTCTGCAACGACAAGTTCTGCAACGGCAGGCGCCTCGGTTTGCGGTGCAGGTGTGGCGGGAATGGCGATGGTAGGCGGTGGCCAGCTTAACTCCCCATGATTGATTACCGTAGTACCACGAATCACCTCATCATCCATATTAATATTCAAGTTGCCATTATTTTCAGGACATAACTCTGTTAATAAATGTTTTATATTCGTTGCATAAAGTTGACTGGATTGGGCCGCCATTCGACTGGGTAAATTGGTATAACCGATAATGGTGACACCATATTTACTGACAACTTTATCTTTTTCGGTAAGAGCGCAATTTCCACCCTGCTCTCCTGCTAGATCGACAATAACACTACCCGGCTTCATGGATTCAACCATACCTGCAGTTATCAATTCGGGTGCTGGCTTTCCAGGGATCAGTGCAGTAGTAATGATAATATCGACGTCCATCGCCTGTCTGGCAAATAAAGCCATTTCGGCATCGATAAATTCCTTAGACATGGTTTTTGCATATCCGCCGGTACCAGAGCCATCTTCTGCAAAATCCAGCATCAGGAACTCGGCTTCCATACTTTCTATTTGCTCTTTGACTTCCGGGCGGGTATCAAATGCTCGTACGATGGCTCCCATGCTTTTAGCTGCACCGATAGCTGCTAATCCAGCTACACCCGCACCTATAACCAGTATTTTAGCTGGCGGAACCTTACCTGCCGCGGTAATTTGACCGGTAAAAAATCGATCAAAATGTTGCGCGGCTTCAATCACAGCCCGATAACCTGCAATATTGGCCATAGAACTTAAAGCATCCATTTTTTGCGACCTGGATAAGCGGGGCACACAATCCATTGCCAGTACCGTAGCCTGTTTATCTACCAGCTTTTGCAATAAGGCTTTATTTTGAGCGGGCCAGATAAAACTGATTAAATGCCCTCCTTTGGATAATAACTCTGTTTCGTCTATTCCTAACTCAGGATGTGTTTCGGGTGGGCGGACCTTGATAACGATATCAGCATTTTTCCACAAGGTTTTAGCTGTTTTTCTGATGCTACAGCCTACTTCTTTATAAGCTTCATCTGAAATATTAGCTTGCTGACCTGCACCACTTTCGACACTAACTTGAAAACCCAGTTGAATAATTTTCTCTGCTACTTCAGGTGTCGTTGCGACACGCTTTTCACCCGGGTGAATTTCCTTCGGTATACCTATTTTCATTACAGTCCCCTTCATTTTATTTTTATAAGTTGAATAGAGCTGTTTCTGAGCATAAGAGATTGAAAGCTTAAATTCAATCAATATTTATAAACTAGTCAAGTACTCCTGCCGGTTAACTAGTTTTATTGTAAACAAGAATGCTCCAGTTATGTTTAAAAATGGAGGTGCCAGGGCTGTTTACTTAACGATATTTGATGCAAGTTGCATTGTCCTGATTTAGCATTCTCTGTAACCGCAATATTAATTCATCTGTTGGGTGTACACGCCATTCATCGCCTAATTGTATGCTTACTTTGGCCTGCGCGGATAGATAGTTTATAACTAACATACACTGTCCCCCTGAAAATGGCTGCAGAGTTTCCTGTAAACGGTGTAAAAAGTCAGCTGATATTTCAGCCGTTTTATCGCTATCCCAATCCAGCATTAAACAACGTGCAAAGCTTTCTCTTGCCTGATCCATACTATATAACTTTTCAGCGGTAATACTTAACATCCCGGAATATCCATCAATACGTGCCGAACCTTCGACGACGAGTACTTCATCCGTTGATAGCAGGTCTTTATATAACTCGAAAGTTTCACTATAGATTGCCACATCAACACGCGCACTTTTATCATCCAGAGTCGCGAAGCCCATATTACGACCTTTTCTATCTAATCGGGTGCGCATGCCGATTAATAAGCCAGCCAAGCGCACATCTATTTTGCCTCTGCTATTTTCTACAGTAGCCATGGTTTTAGCTATGCTACCATGCACAATATTCTGTAATTCCGGCCAGTATTGATCTATCGGGTGACCTGTTAAAAATAGACCCAATGCTAATTTCTCAAAGGCAAGGCGTTCTTTTTCAGACCACACGGCGACATTATCAGCATAGTCCTTTACCTCATCATCCTGGCTTTCTGCATTCACTGCCAGGCCAAACAAGTCATTCTGTCCCACTTCAGCCATCTTGACATGACGCTCTGCGACTTTTATTGCAGTAGGTAATTCTGCCATATGGCTAGCACGATTATCATTAAAAGTATCAAACGCGCCGCCACGGATAAGGGCTTCAAAAACACGGCGGTTAACCTTACGCAAATCTACGCGTTTACATAAATCATATAAGCCATCAAAGGGACCGTTAGCTTCTCTTTCACTGAGTAAATCCTCAATTGCTGCCTCACCAACGCCTTTAATTGCACCTATTCCGTAGACAATCTCTCCTGCTGAATTTACCGTAAATCGATAGTTAGAAATATTGATATTTGGCGGACTGACGGGTAATTTCATGTCCTGACATTCAGCAACTAGAATAACGATTTTATCAGTATTATCCATATCCGAAGATAATACTGCGGCCATAAATGCAGCCGGATAATGAGCTTTTAACCAGGCTGTTTGATAGGCAACCAGAGCATAAGCAGCCGAATGTGATTTATTAAAACCATAGCCGGCAAATTTCTCCATTAAATCGAATACATAAGTGGCTATTTCTTCATCGATGCCGTTAGCAATAGCCCCTTGAGTAAAAATAGCCCGTTGTTGTGCCATTTCTTCGACTTTTTTCTTACCCATGGCGCGGCGCAATAAGTCGGCTCCACCCAAGGTATAACCCCCCATTTCCCGAGCAATTTGCATAACCTGTTCCTGATACAGAATAACCCCATTAGTAGGCTCTAATACAGGTATCAGGATAGGATGTGCATATTCAGCTTTTGCACCATGCTTTACATTAATATAATCATCAACCATGCCTGACTCTAAAGGCCCGGGGCGAAACAGAGCAACCAGCGCAATAATATCGTCAAAACAATCGGGTTTAAGCTTTTTAATCAATTCCTTCATACCACGAGATTCAAGCTGAAACACCGCTGTGGTTGCTGCACACTTTAACAATTCATAAGAGGCAGCGTCGTCACGCGGAATCTGGGTAATATCGACGAGCGGTTTATTTTCTTTTGCCCGTTTCTTATTGATCGTCTGCAGCGCCCAATCAATAATGGTTAAGGTACGTAAGCCCAAAAAGTCAAATTTGACTAAGCCAACGGCTTCAACATCATCTTTATCGAATTGCGTGACTAAATTTCCACCGCCCTGCTCACAATACAAAGGTGAAAAATCAGTTAATTTTGTGGGTGCAATAACCACACCACCCGCATGTTTCCCTGCATTTCTGGCAGTACCTTCCAATGAAAGAGCCATATCCATCAGACTTTTTACTTCATCATCGGTATCATATAATTCTTTAAACTCAGCAACATCATCAAGCGCCTTGCTTAATGTTATGCCAATTTCAAACGGCACTAATTTAGAGAGCCTATCGACAAAGCCATAGGGATGGCCTAATACACGCCCAACATCACGAATAACCGCTTTTGCAGTCATCGAACCGTAGGTGATAATTTGCGAAACCTTATCCCGTCCATAATTGCGTGCGACATAGTCTATGACTTCATCACGTCGATCCATACAGAAATCAACATCGAAATCGGGCATAGATACGCGCTCCGGGTTTAAGAAACGCTCAAATAACAAATCGAACTCAATCGGGTCTAAATCGGTGATATTAAGCACATAGGCAACCAGCGATCCGGCCCCCGATCCACGCCCAGGTCCAACAGGAATGGCATTATCTTTTGCCCACTGAATAAAGTCGGCAACAATCATAAAATAGCCTGGAAAACCCATCTGTACGATGATATCCAGTTCCATTTTTAAGCGATCATCATAGGCCTTACGGTTTTCTTCAACAGTGCCCTGCCCCACAGCCGGATACTTTTCCAGGCGTGCATCCAGACCTTTCTTTGATTCATCAATAAAGAATTCATCCAGAGACATGCCTTCAGGCACGGGGAAATCCGGCAAAAAGTTTTTACCCAGCGTTAACTGAATATTACAGCGTTTAGCGATGGCAACGGTATTGGCTAATGCTTCAGGAATATCGGCAAACAATTCCTGCATCTCTGCGCTACTACGTAGATATTGTTGTTCGGTGTAATCTTTAGGGCGGCGGTTATCATCAATGACTCGTCCCTGATTAATGCACACGCGTACTTCATGCGCGCCAAAACTTTCGGTTTTTAAAAAGCGCACATTATTAGTTGCGACTACCGGCAAGTCTAGTTCTGTTGCTAAGGCAACAGCTTTGGCTAGATAATTTTCTTCATTGCTTTTACCAATACGTTGTAATTCCAGGTAAAAGTTCTGAGCAAAAATCTGGCTCCAGTAGAGAGCATGTTTTTTTGCCTGTTGCGGATCATCGGCTAATAAGGCCTGACCTATATCGCCGTCCATCCCGCCTGACAATGCAATTAGTCCATTATTGTTTTGTTCCAGCCATTCACGTTGCAGCATGGGAATACCAAGATGCTGGCCATGCTGATAAGCTCTGGAAATTAACTCAGTCAAAGCCAGATAGCCTGCATTATTTTTAGCTAACAAAGTCAGCTGAAAAGGTTGTGATGCTGCATCAGGGTTAAAGATATTAACATCTGCACCGACAATAGGTTTAATTCCCTTTGCTAGTGCTGCACGATAGAATTTAACCAGGGAAAACAGATTGGATTGGTCGGTTATGGCAACCGCCGGCATGCCCCTATCAGCTAATTCATTAATCAGTGGTTTGATTTTGACAAGACCATCTACTAAAGAATATTCAGAATGTAAGCGTAAATGGATAAATTCAGGTTGCATAGACTAACAAGAGAGTATTGATAATATATACTTCAATGGATAAATGGAATGGCTATAAGTAACTACGTAAAATTAATTGTAACGACTCAAACAACCTGAGTAGTTACAGCAAAATAAACACTGTAGGATGGGCAAAGGGCTTCATCCGTGCCCATCAACGAAAACATGATGGGCACGTCGTACCTCCTTTGCCCATCCTACAAAACGCTTGTTCTATCATGATATTTATTATCAAATAACTGCTTCTCTGGTGCCTGGCTGGAAATATACAATCTATTTTTGTAACTACTTAGATACGCTAAGTAGTTACAATTAATTTAACATTTCTGTCGATGAGTAAAAAGTAGCATCGGTTTTCTAGGTTTGCCGTGACTCGCAAGAGCGCGTAGCGAAACCCATCATTCCCAGGTAAACACAAAAATGTTAAAATAATTATGCCTCCGTACTTAGCATTTGCTTTACAGGGGAAAATGAGCGGCGGTGCTGCTGAGTAACACCCAGTATAGATAATTTTTCTTTATGTAATTTTGTCGGATAACCTTTATGCCTGGCAAATTCATAACCGGGATAAAGCGCATCTAATACTAGCATTTCCTGGTCTCGATAAACTTTAGCAATAATAGATGCCGCAGATATTTCTGCAACTAAAAGGTCACCCTGAATAATTGTTTCACCGGGGCATTCAATATCAGGGTATTGATTACCGTCTACTTTGAGCCAGTCAGGTTGTACAGATAAAGATTTAACAGCACGCTGCATGGCTAATAATGAAGCTTGCAGAATATTGATCTGGTCAATTTCACTGGGTTCAGCCCTACCGATAGACCAGGCGATAGCGTGTTGTTTTATACTATCAGCCAGGCATTCGCGTTTTTTGGCAGATAATTTTTTTGAATCGGTCAGTCCTGGGATAACGCATGCTGGATCTAATATGACAGCTGCGGCTATAACCGGGCCAACTATACAGCCACGCCCTACTTCATCCACACCGGCAATAATATTCTGCGTTGCGCTCAAGGTGTATGACTCAGCGCAAAATACCGCGAGTTACATTGCGCAAAAAGCTGACCATATTAGAAATTTCATCACACTCACCTGCCAGATCTTCCATTTCTTCAATCGCATCTTCCAGGCGAAGATTGTTTTTATACAGGATTTTATAAGCTTTACGTATCAATCGGGTTGCTTCAGGGCTGCTGCCCGAACGTTCCATACCCACGGAGTTAATTCCATGGGGTCTGGTCGGGCGACCACCAACCATAACGTACGGAGGAACATCTTGAGTAATAGCACTACCCATGGCCGAGAAGCTAAAAGTACCAATTTGGGTAAATTGATGTACTAAGGTAAAGCCACCTAGTATAGCGTTATCAGATACATGTACATGCCCAGCCAGCGATGCGCCATTTGCCATAATGACATTATCACCAATCAAACAATCATGAGCAACATGGGTATAAGCCATAAACAGGTTGTCATTACCTATACGCGTTTCAGCATGATCTTGCAGTGTTCCTCTATGCAAGGTCGCAAATTCGCGGATAACATTTCTATCACCAATCGTTAAACTGGTTTTTTCGTCCGCATATTTTTTATCCTGGGGATCTTCCGCGATCGAGGTAAATTGATAGATATGGTTTTCCTTACCTATATTTACCGGACCTTTTATAACCACATGAGGACCAATAACAGTCCCCGAATCAATAGTAACCTCAGCGCCAATAACAGAAAAAGGTCCTATCTGGACATCATCTGCAATCTCAGCTTTGAGATCTACTATTGCTTTTGCATCAATCAAGCTTATCACCAACTGCTGCACAGCGGATATTAGCACTGGCAACAAACTCGCCGTCTACCGAAGCCGTACAGTTAAACGACCAGATATTACGTTTGCTTCTTTCAAAAACAGCTTCTAACATCATTTGATCGCCGGGTACCACTGGGCGCTTGAACCTTGCTTTATCAATTCCGGTCAGGAAATAAGTCATGCCATGACCCAGTTCATCAGGGGAGGTTTCTGAAGCAAGCAAGCCAGTAGCCTGTGCCAAAGCTTCAAGAATTAATACGCCAGGAAAAATCGCCATATGCGGGAAATGACCCTGAAAAATAGGCTCATTATAGGTGACATTCTTAACCCCTAAAATGCGTACACCCGGCTCACATTCAACGACTTTATCAATCAATAAAAAGGGATACCTATGGGGTAAAAACTCTTGTATCTGTTTTATATCAAGTACTGTTTCCAATTTAACAACCTTTTCAACTTAACTAAATTATGACTCTAAACATATATTATTGATGGCAATCATGTACTCTTGCTTTATCGATTACTTGAAGCTATTATTTATGTTTTCGTGTTTTTATTGCGCTAAACAATGCAAGCTTTTAATCGGGCAGCTTGCACTCTTTAAATATGAGATTTAAGCCGGTTAAGGCATTTTTGCAAGTTTAGCCTGTACCTTATCGGTTACATCGACTTTATCACTAGCATGAATCACGCCTTCAGTTAACAGCAAATCGTAGTCACCTTCTTCGGCTAGTGCCTTAACCGCTTCAATGATTCTATTTTGCATTTTACCTAACTCTTCATTGCGGCGAATACTGAAGTCTTCTTTAAATTCTTGCTGAGCGCGTTGTGCATCTCTGCGAACGGCGATAATATCACGCTCTAGATCTCTCTTTTTAGTGTCTGTCATAGTCATGCCATCTCTAGCTAACCTTTCTTCCAGACTTTTAATCTTCTTTTGTTGAGCAACTAACTGCTTATCTTTAGGAGAAAACTCTTTTTCCAGACGTTTTTTGGCATCAGCAGCTTGAGGGGCATTTGCCATTAACAAAGGGATATTGACCACTCCTATTTTAATTTCTGCCAGGGCAACTTGACTTAACATAAGCAACCCCACTAAAACAGCTAATCTTTTTAACATTAACATTCTCCATATCACTATTCAAAAAAGCAAAACTCAGTGGGCTATTATACTGTATCTATAAAAAAATGAGAGCCTTTAGAGGCTAATTTAATCAATTTTATAAGCTGCTGGTAAAACCCTCTTTTTTGCCTCTATTAAACTAAACACTTATTGCCTTTATTTGGTAGCCCAACTGTCGTATATGAACATAGTGAGTCTGGATAAAAAGTAGAGTAATATGAATACTGAGGAATTTACCGAAGAACGCAGGGGGGTCAAGAACGCAACCGCAAGGGGTCTTTGGTTTATGACTACGCCTCAGGCAGTGATATTG
Source organism: Methyloprofundus sp. (assembly GCF_965251085.1). Classification (NCBI taxonomy): domain Bacteria; kingdom Pseudomonadati; phylum Pseudomonadota; class Gammaproteobacteria; order Methylococcales; family Methylococcaceae; genus Methyloprofundus; species Methyloprofundus sp. The sequence continues at coordinate 1,757,046 of NZ_OZ252594.1, forward strand.
TTAAGAATCATAAATCAAGGCTATGTCACCGTTAAGTGTGGATTTTTAAAAAGATATACTTTTTCAATAACCTATGAGTGTGATGAAAAGCTACCCAAAGCCAAAAGAATGAAGCTTTCTAACGGCATCAGAAACATTTTCAACACTTAACGGTGACATAGCCTAAATCAAAGACCCCGAGATTTGTGTTTGCGAGATTTGAGATTTCGTGACCCCGAGATTCGTGCGTGCGCTTTCTATTCAAGATGCCGTACAATCTGCTTTTAATAGTGCCGGACAACGCTGTTCGAGGTTCATTTTTTGTTAGATTGTTTAAATTTAACTAACTTGAACAGTAACATGCTTTCCTGCTCTTTCTAACATATCAACTAGGGCATCAATACTGAATTTTCCAGATTTCCCTCTCATAATATCGGATATTCTAGGGCGTGTAACATGCAATATATTAGATGCGTCTACTTGTTTAAGTTGTTTTTCTTTTATCCATTCACTAATTTGACACATTAGTTGAGCTTTAATTTTTAGCTTACTCGCTTCTTCAGGGGCAAAGCCCAAGTCTTTAAAGATATTCCCATTTTCAGTGGTAATATGGACAATAGAGGTATCAATACTATTCATCATTTAGTCTCATTCTGTATTGCTTTGTATCGAGTTTTAGCAATATTAATTTCATTTTGATTCGTTTTTTGACTCTTCTGTTGAAAAGCATGAAGAACATAAATTTTCTCTGAAAATTTTGCTACATACATAACTCTAAAAGCCCCATCCTGATCATAAATACGAATTTCTTTAACGCCAGAACCGATTTCTTGAAAAGGCTTCCAATTTTCAGGTTCAAGTCCATTTTGAACTCGGTGAAGTTGATACCCAGCTTCTCTTTTTACCTCATCAGGTAAAGTGAGTAAATCTTTAAGGCTTGATCCGATCCAATAAATTGGCTTTTCTTTTTCCATACAACCAAATGTATCAAAATATATACATTACGTCAATTTCCTATTTTACCTTTCCCTATTGCGAATACTTTGAGTAAATATAACGCCTACATCACTTGACGTAAAAAGGAACGCAAGGGGTCTTTGGTTTATGACTAAGCCTCAGGCAGTATTGTTAAGAATCCATAAATCAAAGACCCGACCCCCGAGGTGCCCGTAACATAGGATAAGAAATATTGCCAAGCCTGATTTCATCAAATTCATCTTGCGTTTCTTGATGCTTGGATAGTTTACTGCTGATAATTGAACTAATAAGTTTTGGCTCAAACCAAATACCAAGCAAACATAAATATGACTTCTTTTTCCTTTTGGTGATGTGATAGGAATAACCAGTTGAGTGAATGCCATCCTCTAGTGACAATTCAACTTCACAATCTTTATTTTCCACTAGAATTAATATATTGCCAATTGAAAATACACCAGATAATGAAGATAGAGCTGGTGTAGATGTAGATGTTCTATCTATATAATTTATGGCTTTCAAGCTGTAATCATCATGACCATATTTAGCACAAAAATCAAAATATAACTCTTGTTTTATATCGTTATTCCAGCCTGTGTATTTTATAATCACATCCGAATTCCATCGTTGTTGCACTCCATTTTTTATATAATTTGTATAGCCAAGCGTCCCAGTAGAATTCACCATTAACCCACTATTTATAAAAATTTCTTCCATATTTTTTTTGAATGCAGAGCGTACTTCATGAAAAAAATTACTTCTTGAAGTGGCTGGTTGCACTAACGCCCTATTTATGGAATTTTCTACAATACTAGTTGGTATTTATATTTTATGCATTGTTTCCTTGAGAGCCTAACGCGAAGCTCAGGAGTATTTTTGAGATAGCTTTATCATCTCAAAAATATCTGTCTGGAACTTCTGGTTATCGGATTTTCGATAATCGGTAGTTTTGGACAGTTCTACTGAGCTTCGCGTTACCGGGCGCGCCTCGCGCCTTGCGGCGCGCCCGGTAACGGCTCGCGGATTTTTATCCGCGAGCCGTTGCGTCTGTGCCGCGTAACGGAACAAAGTGAAGTGGAGCGGCGCAGACGCAACAAGTGGTTATATGGTTTCAGTATATCACCCTTGTTAACTGCATTCTAGGCAGAAAACTGGCATATTTCATCAGAAACTAACCGTATATCTCCCCAGTTGGATGATATACGGTTTCATTTTATTTTGATGAATGCCTGCTCATGGCTGTTTTGAGTCAGTCAAAAAGTAATTTTTTCTCCCACGTTAACTCTCCCTACCCATTATAAAGATAATGGTATAGCCTACTATTTTTTTAAAAAACAACAAGCTTTGAGAGGGGGCTTGGAATAATACGCAGTCTTTTAACGTGGGCGTAGATATTGGCGAGTCATGCGAAATATGACCGGGCTTAATAAGGCCAAAGCCACTAGATTGGGAATAGCCATCATACCATTTAAGATATCTGCAAATAGCCAGACCAGCGTCAGTTTTCCCATGGCACCGACTGGAATCGCGCATAACCATAACAAACGATAAGGCCAGATAACTTTAGTACCAAATAAAAATTCAGCACAACGCTCACCATAATAGCTCCAACCTAAAATAGTCGTAAAGGCAAAGATCACTAGCCCCAAAACCACAACATAACTGCCTATGCCAGGTAAGCCGATTTCAAATGCGAGAGTCGAGAGAGCCGCACCATTTTCACCGCTAGACCAGGCTCCACTCATAATAATAACTAATGCCGTCATGGTACAGATTAAAATGGTGTCAATAAAAGTGCCTAACATGGCAATCATACCCTGCCGTATGGGATCATTCGTTTTAGCAGCGGCATGTGCAATCGGTGCACTTCCAAGACCCGCTTCATTAGAAAATACCCCGCGTGCCACACCAAATCGTATTGCCGCCCAAACTGCCGCGCCGGCAAAGCCACCTACTGCAGCAGTTTCAGTAAAGGCACTGCTAACAATTAACCCCAGAGCTTGAGGGATTTGTTCATAATGCGTAACAATGACCCATAATGCAGCAGTAATATAACTAATGGCCATAATCGGAACCAGCCCTGATGCAACCTCAGCTATTCGGCGGATACCGCCCAGTATAACTACTGCACTGAGCAATGTTAAAACAATAGCGGTATAGAATGTCGGTACCTGGAACAAGGTTTCGACAGCATCTGCCACTGAGTTTGCCTGCACCATATTACCTATGCCAAATGCCGCAAGAGCACCGAAAAAAGCAAACGCAGTCGCCAGCCAGTTATATTTTCCTTTCAGGCCATTTTTAATATAATACATCGGACCGCCGACATGCCGGCCCTGATCATCTACCTCTCGATACTTGACAGCTAGCACTGCTTCAGCGTATTTAGTAGCCATGCCGAATAAAGCCGTTAGCCACATCCAGAATACAGCTCCGGGACCACCTAAAGCTATTGCAGTTGCCACCCCTGCAATATTACCTGTACCTATGGTTGCTGATAATGCCGTCATTAATGCCTGAAATGGCGTAATATCACCTGCTTGATCAGACTTTCTGCCGCGCCAGAGTATCATCATAGCTGTTAGCAGATTACGAAAAGTAAAAAATTTTAAGCCTATCGTTAGGTAAATTCCAATGCCTAGTAATAAGGTCAACATCACAGGCCCCCAGATATAGGAGCTGATTTCATTCAGGGTGTTTTCTAGCACTTGCATATTTCTGACTCAAGTTTTTAATTAATAGAACAATGTGTAGAGGTAACTTTATTTTCCATTCGTAAGGTTAAAACCTTCGCCTTTCAGGCGAACAGATTTATCTCAAATGTTATCCTTAGGAATCAACAATAATTATACCCGAAACTTTGTGTAGCCCGTATGGAGCATGCGGAATACGGGAAAGTCAGTGCACTGCTATTGCTGTATTACCCAAGCTTCATACAGGCTACATTTGATAATTTTAAAACAGAATAGGGTGAGCCTAAATAACAGGGCTATTCGCCCTGTATCCCGACTTTCAGTCGCCAAGCTTTCAAACCCACCCGTCTTTCAGCGGGTGGTTGTTTAGTTCTCACTTTTTATAACAGTCGGTGGCATTGCCTCGTAAACCGCAATGCTATTATCCATAAAATCCCAGTCGGGTTTACTTTTGTGATAAACGATAGCCGTCGGTTTGAACCATGAACTATCATCCATAGAGCCCACAGCGACAGCTAGCACATTTTTTAAACTGCCAAGTTCACCAAACAGAGGCGTTCCGCAATCAGGACAAAAGTAACGCGTTACTGGCGACCCACTATCAGCGGTTGATGCATAACTTCTTGGTGCACCCTTGATATGTACCTGGTTGCGTTTAAAAAATGCATTCGATGCATGGCCCGTCCCGGTGGCTTTACGACAGTCATCGCAGTGACATTGACTCATAACCCGTGGCGGTGCAGAAATGGTATAGCTGATTTTTCCACATAAACACTGCCCCGATGCGAAAGGTTTTTCTGACATAGACTCTTGCTCCTGAAGATAAATGAATTGCTTACCCTAAAATTTCAAAATTGGAAAAGGATTTAACGGGTGCTTAACTAACCACTTACCTTGTTCTTTAAGCAACAATTTATGGAAACCTGCATTGGGGAACGCGGCTTTAACTTCATTAATAGTATCGCCTGAGACTCCGCCTTTAATAAGTCCGAGGGAAAAATCTGCAAGATCAGCCCTGCGGAATATCTCAACCAATGGATACTGGTCATCCTTATACTGGGTAATTTTGTGATGCATATCTATCATCAATCCAATTTCAGTAGTCCACTGTTGCAAATTGTTTCCCTCTAAATATGCTCTAGCTAAAAGTACCGAGGGCGGAAGGTAATCAACCGTATGTTCTGTCCATAAGCCAAGATCATGAAAGCACCCGGCAATAATGATTTTTTCACGTTCTTCTTCACTGCACCGATGTAAAGCAAAACAGCAATGCACCATGCGGTAAACATGATGTTTATAGCCCTGGTAGTCTTGAGCAATATCTGCTTTCCAGTGACCTGAAATTTCTTCTAATAAGGGAATGTGTTGCTCAATTAACAGACAGATTATCAAAACACTTATTGAATTTTCACGACACGCCGTCTAACACTCACCATCATAATAAAAATCAGACAGGCAAAAGCGCTCAGTGCAGGAAATAAAACAGTGGTGAGGGTATAGTTCTCTAGTGCTGCAATAGCAATAAGATTACGTACAGCCATCAACACAAAAAACGTTAGTTGTTCCTCAAAGGGTCGACTATATGCTTTTCTAAAAGTGGGCGCAAAACCCAATAAATCTATTACGGTCAGTATTATGACAGAAAATACTGGGTCAGAGGTGACATACCATAAGGGAATTGAACTGAGTGCCAATATAAAAAACAGCCAGTCAATACTACTAATCATATTATCTGTCTTTTTCACATAAGCCAATAGTGCGACATAAACCGTAATAATTCCGGAAACACCGATCGGCCATGCACCTACCCCTGCTTTATCATCAAGCTGGGCGAGAAAAACAATAAAAGTACAGCAACTCCATATCACCCAGGAAAATGCATGCGGCCGGGTTGTCCTTGCCGGATTGAGCGTATATAAGGAAAAAACGCGATAAATGTCAGAGCAATAGTGCAGGCACTGAGTAGCTCTTTAATCATTTGTTGATATCGTCTTTACTGGATGGCTGTATAAGTACCCAGGCATAATTAATTTAACAAATTTTACGCAGGATTTTTTTTCATTTTCAAGGCGCATAAATAGGCGCATAGCTGGCTACGCAACTCTTTATGCAACGCTGGAAATGAGAAAAAAGACAAGTAAAATGTTAGATTAATTATGCCTGGGTACTTACAACTCAATCTAATATTTTCATCGCGGAGGGATGTTTTACTAACATAGAATACCCATTTTTATATTTTTTCACCCAACCTCTGACTTCAATTTTTTTACCGATTAAAGATACTAAATCAGCAAAGTACTGCTTGTGCTCAATTTTGATACGCACATCAAAGTTACCGGTCATTTTTAAATAACAACTTTTAGGCGTTTTTTTTATACGTAGCACACGTCCGATTATGCGTTGCCAACCCTGCTTGTTATTTTTGTTTAATTCATTGCTAAGTTTGGGCGCATATTCACTATATTGCCAGATGCCAAGTCGCTTAGTTTCAGCTATTTGTTGTGCCGCAAGTAGTTCAGGCAGATATTTTAAATTAGGCGGGTATGTGCTTGTGGCTGCATAACCCAAGCGAACTAACTGAAGATTAAGATGTACTCCCTGCTCAGTAAACACATGAGCTAGATGACGTTTATATTTGTCTTGTTTTTGCTGATCAAATTCCAGTCTAACCCGGGCATTCACTAATTGCTGCTGCAACCTTTGCCTGGCAACTCCTCCCCCTGCCTGTGCTGCTTGATTTGAATGTTCTACTTCAGGCGTATTTATACCTAAGAGGCGTATTTTTCGCCCATCGTTTAATAAAACCGTGTCGCCATCATAGACTTTTTTAACTTGATAAAAGCTAAAGTCCTGAATAAGTTTGAGTTCAGTAGCATTAACGTGTTTAGTATCAGAATAATGTAACCGACCTTTTATATCAGTCCATTTGTAAATTTCACCTGCAAAACCAAGTTGGCTAAACAATAACAAAAGGTATAAATGCCAGTTCTTGCTTATTATTAACATTTGCTGATGCTTTGTTTAATAGGTGATTGACACATGTTTAATTGATTTGAATAGTATTGATAATGTTATACTCTATAAGTCAATATTCAACCACACTGAGGAAATAATGAGCGCTTTAGATTTTAATTCTATCGTTGATAAATGCCAGTCTCAATTAAATTCATCTGTGTATTATCAAAAATTACAAGCTCTCCCTAAAAATGAGCGCTGGATAGCTTTTGCAGTACTCTTTATAGCCTCACAAATCATCATTTTTGGAAGCCTTTATCTGTTCTTTGGTAAAGTTGCCGTGATCGGCTTTTTAGCCAGCATTTTAGCAGGATTAGCCACTGGAGTAGGTGCTTTACCGGCAGCTCTTTTTAAAAAGGTTCCCAATAGTGTCTATAACGGCTTACTTGGCGGTGCTGCTGGTGTGATGCTTGCGGCGGCAGCCTTTTCACTGCTGGTTCCCGGCATTGAATATGGCAATGAATTGTGGCCCGATAAAGGCCTTTGGGTGGTTGCCGCCGGTATGCTATTCGGTGCATTTTTTTTGCATTTTGCGGATAAAAAATTACCGCATATACATTTTAAAGATGACCTGAATGAGCACTCAGAATCTTTACAAAAAATCTGGCTATTTATATTTGCTATTACCATTCATAATTTTCCGGAAGGCATGTCAGTAGGCGTTAGTTTCGGTACCGGTGATATGCATAATGGTATTGTTTTAGCCATTGCAATTGCCTTACAAAACATTCCAGAAGGACTGGCTGTCGCTCTGCCTTTGGTAGCCTTGGGTTATAATAAGTTGAAAGCCGTGGGCATTGCTACGCTGACAGGACTGGTGGAACCCGTCGGTGGTTTATTAGGTATTACCATGGTTTCAATTTTCTCACCGCTGCTGCCTTTTGCTATGGGCTTTGCAGCGGGTGCAATGATATTTGTTATCTCGGAAGAAATCATCCCTGAAACTCACTCCAATGGACGCTCTCGCTTTGCGACATTCGCCCTGATGATAGGTTTTATTATTATGATGGCATTAGAAAATTTACTGGGTTAACTGCCCTGTAGGGCGTGGCTTTAGCCCGCCGACATTAATAGGCGGGCTAAAGCCACGCCCTACCAAATGCAATGAAATGATTACAATTATTCAACGCGTTACTCAGGCTCAAGTGAGTATTGAAAATCAGCTAGTCGGTAAAATAGAAACCGGCATTTTGGCTTTAGTCGCTATAGAAAAGGCTGATTCTGAAAAATCAGCACAGCGCTTATTTGAACGGGTTATGAATTATCGTATATTTCCTGATTCCGAGCAGCGTATGAATCTGAGCCTACAAAGTATTCAGGGTGGTTTATTACTAGTGCCACAATTTACACTGGCTGCAGATACTAATTCAGGTAACCGCCCGAGTTTCACACCCGCCGCCACTCGCGAAAAAGGTGAGCAGTTATTTAATTATTTAGTTAGTTATGCTTTAGAGCATTACCCTGAAACTCAGATCGGACAATTTGGTGCAAATATGCAAGTCTCGCTTACTAATGATGGGCCCGTAACTTTTACTCTTAAAGTGTAAATTATTCCCTATGAACTTATTATTACTTGAAGGTACGGCATTTTGTTTATATTTTGCCAGTAGTATCCTGTTAATTAAGGATATCAAAGAAAATCGCTATAAAAAAATAGCGCTGTCTATTGCATGGCTTGCTTCGCTTGCTCACCTAACATCGATTTCCCTACTCACCTGGTCAAAACAGGGACTGGACTTTAGTTTTTTTCATACCGCTTCGATTATTTCCCTGATTATCGCTTTCATACTATTATTTGCCTCTTTTGGTAAACCGGTAGAAAAACTGGGTATCGCATTATTTCCTGTCGCCGCTTTAATGCTGGCTCTGGACTATATTTTTCCCAGTACTGCAACAATAGGTCAACATTACTCGTTAGCGATGAAAATGCATATTCTTAGCTCAATCATTGCCTTTAGCTTACTGACCATTGCCGCCTTCCAGGCATTAATACTAGCCCTACAAAACAAGCAACTGAAAAGTCATAACCCGGGCCGTTTAATGCTGTCATTCCCTCCATTGCAGGCTATGGAATCGCTATTATTTCAAATGATCAGTACCGGGCTGTTGTTTTTAAGCGTTTCTTTGCTCAGTGGGTTTATTTTTATAGAAGACCTATTTGCTCAGCATTTGGTCCATAAGACTATTTTATCCATAGTCGCCTGGGTTATTTTTAGCAGTTTGCTAATAGGCAGACAACTTTACGGCTGGCGAGGAAAAACAGCTATACGCTGGACTTTGTATGGTTTTATCTGTCTATTATTGGCTTACTTTGGCAGTAAACTTGTTTTAGAACTTATCTTAAATAAGGTTTGATACTTGGCAACTACTCAGACAGCTAAGTAGTTGCAGCAAAATAAACACAAGGATGGGCAAAGGGCTTCATCCGTGCCCATCAACGAAAACATGATGGGCACGTCGTACCTCCTTTGCCCATCTACAAAACTGAGTATACGAAGCCCAACATGATATTGCACAGTGATTGTTGGGCTTCGCAAGCTCAGCGCCAACCTACGTATCAATCAGTGGCATCAAGTTATTATCTTAGAGTTCAGGTGGTTTGAGTTTATAGACAGCTGTTAATTTACTAGAACTATTTCTCTTAACAATGCTGTGGCATAACTTCCTGGATTTAAGGTAAAACTTAGTTCCAAAGAGCTACTATCTATAAATTGCCACTCTAATTCTTTAATATGGCTACGCAACGCTCTGCGTCCCTGTTCTACTCCAAAGGCACACAATCCTTGCGCTATGTCATCGAATTGATCAACAATCTGTTGTTCAAACAAAGCGGCTTGTGCTTCCGTTTGGTTAGTGCCCTTACCCCATAAAACACCTGTCGGGTGGACATCAAGTTGGGCGATACGTTGCAGGATAGATTCGTCGAGGACTTCGGCTTTGAATATACTGTTTGAATTATCAAACATCAAAACATCACCCGTGAGCGCCTGGTTCCAGCTAGCATGACTCACTCTTTTACTGAGTATATGATTGAATAAATAGGAGCGGGCAGCTGACAAGTATATGCTACGCAGATTACGGGAAACTTTTTCGCCTGAAAATAAGCTGATGGCTTTTGCTATATTGGCACCTTCACGGCCAAAGCGCTGCTCACCAAAATAATTGGGCACGCCCTGTGTTTTAATCACTTGTAGTTGCTGTTCCAGAATAGCTTTGTCGCCGGTCCAGTCGCGCACACGGATGATAAATTGGTTGCCGGCCAATGAGCCACGTTTTAGTTTCTTACTATGGCGTGCCGCCTTTAATACCCTGATTGTTTCTGAATTGAAGGCTTGCCAATCTGGATCAGGTTTGCCGGGTAGCCAGACGCTAAACCATTGGCGAGTGCGAGCGTGGCGGTCTTTTAAACCTGCATAACTGACATCTCTTTGCCGAACTCCGGCAAATCGGGCCAGTAATCTAGCAACATAATCGGTATTTTCAGAACATTTTTCTATGCAGACAAACGCGTGTTCGCCTGTACCAGAAAGTTCAAAAGATTGAATCTCATTGACGATAAAATCGTCGGGGGTATTACGAATAGTACCTTGACCTTTAGCACCGCCATAAGCGTATGCCCAGTCAGGTAGGGAGTTGGTGTCATTCAAAATTAGTTTTTAGCTATCTGTAGGGCGTGGCTTTAGCCCGCGAATAATACCTATCAAATAAAGGCGGGCTAAAGCCACGCCCTACGAGAAATTTTATTTGGAAACTAGCACAATCGCTTGTACGGCTATGCCTTCTTTGCGCCCTTCAAAGCCGAGTTTCTCAGTGGTTGTGGCTTTAACATTAATGCAGTCTATAGCAACTGATAAATCGTCCGCAATATTAGTACACATGGCAACGATATGCGGCGCCATTTTTGGAGCCTGGGCAATAATAGTTATATCGGCATTGACTAAGCTATAACCCTTTTTTTGCACAATATCATAAACAAAACGCAGTAGTACTCGACTATCAGCCCCTTTGAATTCAGGATCAGTATCAGGGAAGTGTTTGCCTATATCGCCTAAAGCGGCAGCTCCCAGCAATGCATCACTTAATGCATGCAAGACTACATCACCATCGGAATGCGCTTCCAGCCCTTGCTCGTAAGCTATTTTAACACCGCCTAAAATCACATCGCCTTGATCGACAAACCGATGTACATCATACCCTTGTCCGACTCGTATCATTGTTGCTCCAGAAAAAATTGTGCTAATGCTAAATCTTCGGGACGGGTAATTTTTAAGTTATCCGAACGTCCTGCGATAATTTTAGGCTGTTGACCCTGCAATTCCATGGCGCTGGCATCATCAGTCATGATCCAGCCTTTATCTGCTGCTTCCTGCAATGCATGCTTAAGCGCACTATAGCGAAACATCTGCGGGGTTAAGGCACGCCAAATTAAGCTTCTATCTACTGTATCAGTGATTGCCAACTGTTCATTAACAGATTTTAAAGTATCATGAGTAGCCAATGCTAATATTCCACCTACCGCATGATCCCGCAGTTCACTGATTAATGTTTCAACATCCTCTTTGGTAATACAGGGACGGGCCGCATCATGGACCAGTACCCAGTCATTATCGTCAGCTTTGTCAGCAATAGAATTTAACGCAGATAACACTGAATCTGCCCTTTCTTTACCACCGGCTGCGGTCAAAATTCTTGGATTTTTGGAAATTTCCAGCTCTGGCCAAAAAGGGTCTTCTTTAGAAATGGCTACCACGACAGCAGTTATTTTCTGTACGGCTAATAAACGCGATAGTGTTTGTTCTAAAACAGTTTGATTATTTAATGCCAGGTACTGTTTAGGGCGATCAGCCTGCATGCGTTTACCTACGCCTGCAGCCGGCACAATGGCCCAGTATTTATTAGGTTCGCTCATACTAACTTATTTAACTTACGTGACTACTGTATGACTTGAAAAAAGGTTTCATCTTGTTTGATTAAACCTAGATCATGACGCGCTGTTTCTTCTATCGCTTCTTTACCCTTACGTAAATCCCGAACTTCGGCTTCAAGCGCCTTATTACGTTGCTGTTTGATGGCAAATTGAAATTGCAATTGATCCAGTTGCTGCTGATATTTCTCAGTTTGCTTAAAACTGCCATCACCATACCACAAGCGATATTGTAGTAGCGCAATCAAGATAACCAGCAAGGCTATAAGAAGTTTAATAAGTCACCTGTCAGATAAAACAAATCCAGAATGGGCAAAGCCTGCCCATTCTGGAAAATGCTAATTATTTACGACAACTTTTTAAAAGCGCTACGTCCAGCATATTTTGCTTCTGCACCTAGTTCTTCTTCAATTTTCATTAAACGGTTATATTTTGCAACACGATCAGAACGGCTTAATGAACCTGTTTTAATTTGCCCTGTACCCATGGCAACACATAAATCAGCAATCGTAGTATCTTCAGTTTCACCCGAACGATGCGAAACGACAGCAGTATAACCCGCAGCATGAGCTGTGTTAATGGCTTCCAGAGTTTCAGTTAAAGTACCGATCTGGTTTACTTTAATTAAAATGGAGTTAGCAACACCTTTCTCTATACCGTCTTTTAAAGTGGCAGGGTCGGTTACAAATAAATCATCACCAACTAACTGAATTTTGCTACCCAGTCTGTTAGTAAGTTCTTTCCAGCCTGCCCAGTCATTTTCATATAGACCATCTTCGATAGAAATAATCGGATATTTTTCTACCCAATCAGCGAACAGATCAGTCATTTCGCCAGCTGATAGTGTTTTTCCTTCTGACGTTAGTTCGTAGTTGCCATCTTTATAAAACTCAGATGCAGCTGCATCCATTCCTAAAAAGATATCAACGCCCGGTTTATAACCCGCATTAACAATGGCCTCTAAAATCACTTCAATCGCTTCTTCATTAGACGATAGGTTAGGTGCAAAGCCCCCTTCATCACCGACTGTCGTCGCTAGGCCTTTAGCTTTTAATACTTTAGCCAGATTATGGAAAACTTCAGCGCCGTAACGGATTGCTTCACGGAAAGTAGGCGCGCCTACAGGTAAAATCATGAATTCCTGTAAATCGACACTGTTATCTGCATGTGAACCACCATTGATGATATTCATCATCGGTACTGGCATAATGAATTCACCACTGTTATTCAGGTAGCGGTATAACGGTACACCCGCGTCTAAAGCAGAAGCATGGGCGGCTGCTAATGAAACACCTAATATAGCGTTAGCACCGATACGACCTTTATTCTTGCTACCATCTAAGTCTATCATTGCCTGATCTAGCGCAGATTGATCTGCTGCATCCAGGCCTACAATTGCCGCACGAATTTCGGTATTAACAAATTCAACTGCTTTTAAAACACCTTTACCTAGATAACGTGATTTATCACCATCACGTAATTCAATTGCTTCACGCTCTCCGGTTGATGCGCCAGAGGGAACCATTGCGCTTCCAACGACTCCCGAAGCTAACGTAACATCTGCCTCGATCGTCGGGTTTCCACGTGAATCCAGTATTTCTCTTGCTTTAATGTCGACTATTTTAGCCATTGTTTTTCCCTTTATTTAAAGATTTTTGTAGCGTTATAATGCTGATTGCGCCGTCTCAGTATTGCCTGTCATTAATATTCAAGCAAAACAAAACCGCTGCTTATAAGGTATTTTCTATTAATGGATTAGCTTTAACAGCCTGATCAATTGCAATTAAGGTTGTTAACAATTCCTTCATGCGATGCAACGGCCATGAGTTAGGTCCATCGCTTAGCGCTTCGTCAGGGTTCGGGTGGGTTTCCATAAATAAACCAGAAATCCCTGCTGCCATGGCTGCTCTAGCTAAAACAGATACATGCTGACGTTGACCGCCTGAACAAGTTCCCTGCCCACCGGGTAGCTGAACTGAATGCGTTGCATCATAGACTATTGGACAATCTGTGTTGCGCATTTCAGCAAGTCCACGCATATCAGAGACCAGGTTGTTATAACCAAAAGATGCGCCTCGTTCGCAAACCATAATTTGCTGATTTCCGGTGGTTTTTGCTTTCTCTACCACGTGAATCATATCCCAAGGCGCAGAAAATTGGCCTTTTTTGATATTTACGGGTTTACCCTGCTCCGCAACTGCCTGAATAAAATTGGTCTGCCGGCATAAGAAAGCGGGTGTCTGCATAATATCCACCACACTTGCAACTTCTGCTAATGGCGTATCTTCATGCACATCCGTCAATACCGGCACGCCTATTTGCTGCTGGACTTTTTGCAGCACTTTTAAGCCCTTTTCTACGCCTGGGCCACGATAAGTTTTATGCGAAGAACGGTTTGCTTTGTCAAATGAGGACTTATAAACAAAGGGAATGTTTAATTCAGCGCAGATTTCTTTTAGCGTGCCAGCGGTATCCAGTGCCATTTGCTCACTTTCAATAACACATGTTCCGGCGATTAGAAAAAAAGGCTGATCTAATCCGACTTCAAAATCACATAATTTCATTGTTTGTTATCCTGTTTATGTTTTGCTGCTGCCTCAACAAACCCTGAAAATAACGGATGGCCTTTTCTAGGTGTTGAGGTAAATTCTGGGTGAAATTGGCAGGCAATGAACCACGGATGATCAACGACTTCTACAACTTCAACCAGGCGGCCATCCATAGACTTACCTGAAAAGCGCAATCCTGCCGTTTCAAGTGCTTCCAGATAATTATTATTAAACTCATAGCGGTGACGGTGACGCTCGGTAATCACATCTTTTTGGTACATATCGAATACTTTTGAATCAGGTAGTAGTCGACATTTTTGTGCGCCTAAACGCATAGTGCCACCCAGATCAGAATTTTCATCTCGGATTTCCGTCTGTCCTTCATGGTCTTGCCACTCAGTAATTAAACCGATAACCGGGTGTGGACTATTAGGTAAAAATTCAGTACTATGCGCCCCTTCGAGACCCACAACATTACGCGCAAACTCAATAACAGCAGACTGCATACCCAGGCAAATACCTAAATAAGGAATTTTATTTTCTCTGGCATAGCGAACTGTTGAGACTTTTCCTTCAACTCCCCGCTCACCAAAACCGCCAGGAACTAAAATAGCGTCTACATCATTTAAGGGTGCAACCCCATCATGTTCAATAATTTCCGAATCTACGTATTTGATTTTAACCGTCATACGGGTTGATATACCGGCATGAGTCAAGGCTTCAGTTAAAGACTTATAAGCATCACTATGGCCTACATATTTACCTACGATAGCTATGGTGACAGTGTCATGCGGATGAGTCACACTCTCAACGACGGCCTTCCACTCGGAAAGATCAGCAGCAGGTACATCCAGGCGTAATTGGTCCACCACAATATCATCCATACCTTGTTCATTTAATAACAAGGGTATGCGATAAATCGTATCTGCATCAATGGCAGAAATAACCGCTTTTTCATTCACATTGGTAAATAAAGCAATCTTTCGCCGTTCGGCTGCAGGAATACGTCTTTCAGAACGACAAATTAAAATATCCGGCTGTATACCAATAGTACGTAACTCTTTCACCGAGTGCTGCGTAGGCTTAGTTTTGATTTCACCGGCCGTCTTAATATAAGGCACTAAAGTCAGGTGAATAAACAGCGCGCGGTCACGTCCCAGTTCGATACCAATCTGTCGAATAGTTTCCAAAAATGGCAGGGATTCAATATCACCCACCGTACCGCCCACTTCAATGATCGCGACTTCCATCCCTTCAGCGCTAGCATAGATGCGGCGTTTAATTTCATTAGTGATATGTGGGATAACCTGTACGGTCGCGCCTAAGTATTCACCTTTACGTTCTTTACGTAAAACGCTTTCATAGACCTGACCTGTAGTGAAGTTATTTTTCTTGGTTAAACGGGTTTTTAAAAAACGTTCGTAGTGCCCTAAATCCAGGTCAGTTTCAGCACCATCCTGAGTGACAAAGACTTCACCATGTTGAAACGGGCTCATAGTCCCAGGATCCACATTAATGTAAGGATCTAGTTTAGTCATGGTGACTTTTAAACCACGCGATTCTAAAATAGCCGCTAAAGAAGAGGCTGCAATTCCTTTCCCAAGAGAAGAAACTACGCCACCTGTAATAAATATAAATTTTGTCATCGACTAAATATAGATATGGTAAATAACGAATAAATTAAGATTGAATGATATTGACTCTAGTTTGATTTATTGCAATCAAGCTTGCCTAGTTCGGATTTAACCAACTATACAATGATACCTCGCACGGCCACGGTTGCAGTTTTCTAGCGGCCGTTTTTTGTCGATAACTGCGTTTCTGCTCTCAACAAAAATCGACTCGTTATAAAATCCGCAACCGTCACTGCCGGAGTATAAGCAATAAACCCTTTAGTTCAATTAACCTAGAAAAATCAGTTGCTCACGTTTTCTAGCACAAGCTCTTGATTGCACCGCACTTCCAAAAAATGTCCGCTTGACCTATGTGAAGCTAACATTTTTTGAAAGTATTATATTAATTCAATATCTTGCACTATAAATTCGCGCTCAACTGATTTTTCTAGGATTAACCCACTATTTTAATCGACATTAAGCTTTTCGTCATTGCCTTTAATGATTTAATTCTTAATACGCAATAGGAATGTCATTTTCTTGTTGCCAGATGTGAGTTACGCAGCGTGTATTTTCCACATAAAAATCAGCGCTAATACAAACGTTAGCAACAACAGCAAGCTTACCTGCAATATAAATCAGAGGAATTGAGTCGCGCATCCAGGGTGCAATCCCTGCTTCTTGATATATTTTTTTTAAACTATGTCGTCCTGTGCGCTGGGGTAAGCTAATTTTCTCTCCCCCTTGACGGTATTTAACTAGAATATCAGCGTGTTGCCAAAACTGTTTAGCGATACCTTGTTTAGCCTCTTTAAGCTGCAATACCCCATTATTAGTTAACACTAGTGAATCCGCATTTGCCGGCCATGTAAACACCTGCGCCAGATCTGGTTTTTCATTCGTAGCAACTAGATATAAAGCGTCCCGATAGCGCTGAATTGTATAGCCATCATGCTCAACAATAGGGTTTGCTCCAGACTGGGCTGGTAAAATATCCTGCATAATGGCGACCAAAACTTTCTGCGTTGGCATACGCGCGCCGAGATGATGCAGCCACTCGCGTATTATCCACTGTTGATTTAAGTGATTATTTTCTAGCAATCCTGAAATTGATAGGCTGTTTTTTTGTCCATCGTATAACAACTGCATTTTTTCGTGCGCACTGGAAGATAATACTGATTGCGCATCAGCGCAGTGTTCTGCTACACGCGCAACGGTTTTATCCAAACTCGGCCAGCGTTTTTCCAGTAAGGGAATAATTTCATGCCGCAGGTAATTTCGGTCAAACTGCCTCTCTTGATTGCTGGGGTCTTCAATCCACTGCAATTTATGTTGTTGCGCGTAATGCTCAATTGCCTGCTGATTAATATCCAGTAAGGGCCTGAGTAACCTTCCAGCGGCAAAGCTGGTATCGAAAGGCATCCCAGACAGACCTTTTAATCCAGCCCCTCTAAACATTTGCAATAATACAGTCTCTAATTGATCATGACGATGCTGGGCAAATAGCAATACATCGTCTTTAGCTAGCAGATTTTTAAACGCTTGATAACGTGCATTACGTGCGGCTTCTTCCGGGCTTTGCCCTGCGAAGGCCTGGGCATTTACTTTAACAACCTGGAATTTTACTGAGAGCGTGCTGGCAATCTTCTGGCAATGTAGCGCCCAGTCGTCTGCAGAAGCTTGTATGCCATGATGTATATACACGGCACAAAGCTTTGGTTTTAGCTCAGGGGTACTCGCGAGTAAATGTAATAAAACATGAGAATCTATACCTCCGCTATAACCTATAAAAATAGTATGGGCTGAGTGATAGAGAGCAAGCTGAGAATTAATCAATTGAGCAGTGAGTTGCACATCCAGAGATAGTTAAACAGTATGCCTGGGTACTTACGCCTTGCATGGCATACCTAAGAAGCTGTGTTCGCTTGTTATTTTACATCTTCGATATAAGTACCAAAGTCCATAATACGCTGGTAGCGTTTTTCCAGTAAGCTATCAATTTTCTCATGACGTAAGTCTTTGACATGACGAAACAGCGTTTCTTTTAAATTTTCTGCAGTGGTTGCAAAGTCTCTATGCGCTCCACCTATCGGCTCTCTCACCACTTCATCTAATAGCCCCTGCTCTCTCACCCTATCAGAAGTAATTCCCATCGCTTCGGCGGCAAGTTTTGCTTTATCCGCGCTTTTCCATAAAATTGAAGCACAACCTTCAGGAGAAATAACAGAATAAGTACTGTATTCCAACATAATTAAGCGATCGCCAACGCCAATCGCTAATGCGCCACCGGAACCACCTTCACCAATGACTGTGCAGATAATAGGCGTTTCAAGCTTTGACATTTCAAATAAATTACGTGCGATCGCTTCGCTTTGGCCGCGTTCTTCAGCACCAATTCCAGGGTAAGCTCCTGGTGTATCAATAAGGCAGATAATAGGCAGATGAAAACGTTCTGCCAGTTTCATTACACGCAGGGCTTTACGATATCCCTCAGGGCGAGGCATACCAAAGTTGCGCAGAATTTTTTCTTTGGTATCCCGGCCTTTTTGATGACCGATAACAACGACTGCCAAGCCGTTTAATTTTGCTAGGCCACAAATGATTGCCTTATCGTCAGCGTATGTGCGATCACCATGTAATTCATGAAAATCAGTAAACATATGCTCAATATAATCCAGAGTATAGGGTCTACCTGGGTGCCTAGATAGTTTCGAGATCTGCCAGTCACTTAATTCTTTGAAAATTTCTTCGGTTAATGTCTGGCTTTTTGCTTCCAGATCATCCAGCGCTGAGGAAATGTCAATATCATTATCAGCTTCTACACGGCGCAGTTCAGCAATTTTTGCTTCTAATTCTGCAATGGGTTGTTCGAAATCTAGAAAATTTAAATCCATGGCTGATGTTTTTTTTAGTTTTTATAAGTAGAGTGCTTTGATAACAGGAGCTTAAGTTCTGTTATACTCTGCCCGGTCACGGATGCGGAAAATATAGTGAGCTGATTTTTGTCGATAGCAAGGCGCTGAAACTGGCGCATAGCTGGCTACGTAACGGTTTCAGTAACGTAGCTATCGGCAAAACTCAGTCGCTAGAAATCCGTAGTCGTGACCGCGCAGAGTATTTACACACTTTCTTTAGTTATTATTAGCTATTTTATCTAATTCTCGCAAATGTTTTAATTTTTCTGCAATTTTAATTTCCAGACCACGAGAAACTGGTTGATAAAATTGCATTTCCTGTAAGTTATCCGGAAAATAATGCTCACCTGCCGCATAGGCTTCCGGCTCATTATGGGCATATCGGTATTCCTT
The DNA here is from genome assembly GCF_965251085.1 of Methyloprofundus sp. NCBI lineage: Bacteria > Pseudomonadati > Pseudomonadota > Gammaproteobacteria > Methylococcales > Methylococcaceae > Methyloprofundus > Methyloprofundus sp. The sequence goes on from NZ_OZ252594.1 coordinate 1,776,102, forward strand.
ACCATAATCTAGATCTTTCATTAATTTAGTCGGTGCATTACGCAAATGGTTAGGCACAGGCAAGCTACCACTCTCTTTAGCCGCGCGCATGGCACTATTATAGGCCATATAAACAGCATTGCTCTTAGGTGCGCAGGCCATGTAAACCAAAGCCTGAGCTAAGGCCAGCTCACCTTCGGGACTGCCTAATCTTTGCTGCGTTTCCCAGGCATTAATGCATATCTGCAAAGCTCTGGGATCAGCATTGCCGATATCTTCAGAGGCAATACGCACAATCCGTCTAGCCAGATATAAGGGATCACAACCACCATCCAGCATACGACAAAACCAGTATAAAGCCGCATCTGGCGAGCTGCCACGTACTGACTTATGAAGGGCTGAAATCTGGTTATAAAACTCTTCACCTTGATTGTCAAAACGGCGTACTCCGCCAACAAGCACTTCTTTAGCAATATCCTCGGTAATTTCGCTAAGCTGACTAGCCTGAGCTAATTCAACCGCAATCTCGATAAGATTTAACAGACGCCGCGCATCGCCATCAGCTGCAATGGAAAATTGCTGTTTTAAGCTATCCGACATACTCATGCCTAAATCAGCATAGCCTTTGTCTTTATCGTTAAGCACCTTATCAATAACACTGCGTAAATCTTCATCAGTCAGTGCATTAAGGACATAGACTCGCGCTCTGGATAGCAAGGCGTTATTCAAGGCAAAGGAGGGATTTTCAGTGGTTGCGCCTAAAAAGAAAACCGTACCATCTTCTACATGAGGTAAAAATGCATCTTGCTGTGCTTTGTTAAAGCGGTGAACTTCATCGACAAACAGGATTGTCTGCCGCTGCTCAAGTTGTTGTATCTGTTTTGCAGCGGCGACTGCAGCGCGGATATCTTTAACCCCGGCCAATACTGCTGAAATCGGCATAAACTCTGCATTAGAATGTCTGGCTATCATCCTTGCCAGAGTTGTCTTACCTGTCCCAGGTGGGCCCCAGAAAATCATCGAATGCAAGCGACCTGAATTGATCGCTTCATATAATGGCTTACCAGGCTGCAAAAGATGCTTTTGCCCCGCAAAATCAGCTAATGAATCCGGGCGCATTAGATCCGCTAAAGGTTTTGTTAAATCACTACCCATATATAAAACCTAAAGCAACTTCATGGCGATGTATTGAAGTCCAATTAACCCTCAAAAACATCCGTACCTTCAGGGGCAATAAACTCAAATGTATCAGGGGCTAATGACTTAGGTATAGTGATATTGGAAAAAATAATTTGTGTTAGCTGGCCAAAATTATCACTTAATTCCATTCCGTAAAGCATATCGCCTTTTAAGCCGACCAAAATATATTTAAAGCTACTATCGGTATTTTTAGGCGTTAATTTTAACCATAAGATATTGCCCTCTTCACTTTCCAGGCTTATCGTATATGTTTCATTTAAATCCACACTGCCACTCAGTAATAAAGCAGGCGTATCACCAATCGAGTCATCAATCTTCTTAATAATGAGCTGTTCCAGGTCTGCATCATAAAACCAGACTTTGCCATCTTTAGAAACGATTTGCTGGGCATAGGGCTGTATATAATTCCAGCGAAATTTACCCGGTTGTTGCAAATAAAATTCTCCCTGGCTAGTTTGCATAGCTTTGCCGGCTTCATCCAGGGATGTCTGGGTGAAATCCGCTTGCAGGTTTTTTGCCCGAGCTATAAAGGCTTGCAGTTTTTCTACTGGAGTTGTATCAGCATTAACAAAAGCTGACAGTAGCAGTAGGGAGATAGCTATTATATTTCGCATTAAAAATTTTCCTCTTTAAAATCGTTAAACCAGGTTTTTACTTTATTCATTGATGTACCTATGCATTCAGCGTTTTCACTAGGCTCGGAGCCACGTATAAAGGGATAGGCAATAATATCAGGACATAATTCATTGGCTTTAAGCCCTGAGTTTTTGTCTATCCAGACCGAAATAACCGAGTCAGGCCTGGATAATATCACTGATTGTGTTGCCACTTGACGCATTAACTCGGTCCACAGCTTTAATGAACCACTCGCACCGGTGACTCCAGTGGATTTATTATCATCCCGTCCGACCCAGAATACGGCCAGGTAATCCCCACTATAACCTGCAAACCAACTATCTTTCAGGTCGTTTGTCGTCCCAGTCTTACCGGCAAGCACTAGGTTTTTAGGCAATACTTTATACGCTGATTTCCCCGTTCCTTCACGCATGACTTCCTGTAACACAGTATTGGTTAAATACGTTGCGGCTGGATCCAGTTTCTGCCGCAGTGCATAAGGGTAACGCTGGAGTACGGTGCCATCCTGAGATAATACCGCACTAATGGAGCGTAACGGCATGGCAAATCCATCGCCCGCTAAAGTTTGATACATTTGCGTCACTTCAAACGGAGTCAATGTTAATGAACCCAGCAGCATAGAAGGAAATAAATTGATCGGGCGCGAAACACCGGTTTCGCGCAGCGTTTTAGCAATACGCCCTACCCCGATATCCATGCCTAAACGCACTGTTGCCAGGTTATATGACTGCGCTAAAGCCCTATGCAAAGGGACTTCACCATGCTCTTTACGAGCGTAATTTTTAGGCTTCCATAGCTTACCTTTTTCAGCCTTAACTTCTATATGCGTATCGCTTATCGGAGTAATCAAGGTGTATTTGTCGGGATATTCCAGCGCAGTTAAATACACCAGCGGCTTAATCAAAGATCCAATCGGGCGTACGGCATTCAAGGCTCTGTTGAAACCCACCCCCTGACTATCTCTGCCACCTGCCAACGCGACAATTTCCCCGGTATCTCTACGGGTAACAATGGCGGCGGCTTCTAGCTTGTTTGACTGCTTGCGCCGCTCAATTTCAACGAGCTTATGCTCTATACTGAAATCCAGTGCATCCTGTACCTTGCTATCCAGCGTGGTAAAAACACTCAAGCCTTCTGAGGTTAAATCCTGTTCATTATATTCCTGGGTTAACTGGCGTTTAACCAGATCAATAAAGGAAGGGTAACGATTCGCCGGTCGGTGAGCATAGGCTACAACGTTGATAGGCTTTTGCATGGCCTGTTGCGCTTGCTTGTCGGTAATATCTCCATGCGCGAGCATTTCATCCAGTACCAGGTTGCGGCGCTTTAAAGCACGTTCTGGTTTTTTACGCAGGTCATAATAGCTGGGGCCGCGCACCAGGGCAATTAAAGCAGTTACCTGATCTAAAGGGAGTTTATTTAGGGGTCTGGAAAAGTAAAATTCACTAGCCAGGCCAAAGCCGTGTATCGCATGTGCGCCATCCTGGCCTAAGTAGACTTCATTTAAATAAGCTTCCAGAATCTCACCTTTACTAAAGCGATATTCCAGAATAACCGCCATTAAAGCCTCATTAATTTTACGCACCAGACTGCGCTCAGGCGTTAAATAAAAGTTTTTAACTAACTGCTGGGTAATCGTACTTCCCCCCTGCACCAACTTTCCGGCGCGCAAGTTCATCCACATCGCGCGGGCAATACCTTTAAAGGAAATACCGCCATGTTGATAAAAATCCCGGTCTTCGGTTGCCAGTAGGCCTTGAATCAAGAATTTAGGTACCTCGTCCAGTTTAACTAACACTCTATCTTCTTTATGCGCAGGATAGAAACTCCCAATCTGTACAGGATCCAGGCGCACAATGGCAAGTTCATTGCCAGTTTCCATCTCTTTGATCGAGCGTACTTCGTCCGCAGCAAACGTGATGCGTATATATTGCACATCCTGAGTTTTATCCCAGAACACAAACTGACGGGTCTTTAGGCTGATAGTTTGTGCTTTTTTATAATAAGTCGCCTGGGAAGAAAGCTTGCTATCAGAGCGGTAGTGTAGCTTTTTTAGCAGGGTTAATAATTGTTGCGCACTCATTTTTGAACCCGAATAGACCTCAACCGGGCTAGCATAAACACGCGCAGGAATTGCCCAGCGTTTGCCTTCGAATTGCTCCCTGACGGTATAATCCAGATATCCCAGATAGCAGATAAACACAAAAACAAAAAACGCAGAAAATTTAAGCAAGGGCATTTTTATCCATTGCCATACTTTGTGCCGCATCGTTGGCTTTTGTTTAGCTCTGGATTTCCTCTTTGCCGTTTTTGCAGACTGTCTGGGTTTTCTAGGCTTAGCAGGTTTCTGAGGTTTTTTTCTTTCAGCCATTGACTATTCTGCACTCATTATTTGATCGACACGCTGAAAACCTCGGGGTAAACCATGCCCGCGTTTTGCTCTGACACCTAGATAGTTTTCCAGATCGGCAGGTTTTAAGGTTAGGGTGCGTTTGCCTGAAATTAGTTTTAAATTAGCATTTTCAGCAATCACAGTGACAGCAACCACTTTATCACTACCCGTTGCGAAATCAGCAGGGTTAACTTGCACCAACTTATTCCCTTTTCCTTTTGTAAGCGAAGGCAATGCTGCAGCAGGGAAAATTAAAAGTCGGCCTTGTAAAGTCACTACCGCGATCAGGTCATCACTTTGCGGAATTTTAACAGGTGTTAGCAAAGCAACCCCTGATGCCAAGGTAACTACGGCCTTACCTGCCTTGTTTTTTGAAACCCAGTCTTTTAATTGCACGCGAAATCCGTACCCCATATCGCTTACCATCAATATCCAGTCATCCTCATGCCCAGCCCAGAGGTGGGTGAACAAGGATCCGGCTGAAGGTTTTAAGCGGCCGGTTAACGGCTCACCCTGGCTACGAGCGGAAGGCAAATCATGGGTCGTTGTCGTATAAACGCGCCCGGATGTATCTAGCACAAATACAGGTTGTGTGGTGCGGCCCAACACTGAGCCCAGAAAAGCATCGCCCGAACGATAATTGAGTGCATGCGCATCAACATCATGTCCTTTAGCTGCACGTATCCAGCCCTTTTGTGATAACACAATAGTCACCGGCTCATTAGCAATTAATGCCGTCGCGTTTAAAGCCTGAGCTGCTCCTCTCTCGACTATAAATGAGCGTCGCTCATCACCATATTTATCGGCATCCAGCAAGATTTCTTTTTTGATTAAACGATTTAATAAACGTGCTGAACCTAGAATTTTTTGTAAATAAGCACGCTCTTTTTCCAGCTCAGCCTGCTCACCAATAATCGCCATTTCCTCCAGCTTGGCTAGATGGCGTAATTTTAATTCCAGAATAGCTTCAGCCTGGGTATCACTAATGCGAAAGCGTTCCATTAACACAGGTTTGGGTTTATCCTCACTGCGGATAATCGCAATCACTTCATCAATATTTAAAAACGCTATTAATAAGCCCTCTAAAATATGCAGGCGGGCTAAAACTTTATCCAGACGATGTTGCAATCGTCTGCGCACGGTTTCGGTGCGAAAGGTTAACCATTCCGTTAGGATCTCATGCAGCCCTTTTACTTTAGGCTTACCATTTAAGCCAATCATATTCAGATTGACACGGTAGCTTCTTTCCAGGTCAGTCGTGGCAAATAAATGCGACATAATGCCTTCGACATCCGCACGTTTGGATTTAGGCATCACTACTAATCGTGTGGGATTTTCATGATCAGATTCATCGCGTAAATCTTCGATCATCGGCAATTTCTTTGCCTGCATCTGTGCAGCTATCTGCTCCAGTAATTTAGCGCCAGACACCTGATGCGGCAAGGCGGTAATAATAATATTATGCTCTTCCAGCTCATACTTGGCACGCATGCGAACAGAGCCATTACCAGAGATATATATTTTCTGAATATCTTCGCGGCTACTGATGATTTCAGCATCGGTGGGATAATCCGGGCCTTGAATAAATTTAAACAAATCTTCCAGACTCGCTTTGGGTTCATCGAGTAAATGCACACAGGCATTCGCCACTTCGCGAAGATTGTGCGGTGGAATATCGGTCGCCATCCCCACAGCAATTCCCATCGTGCCATTGAGCAGGATATTGGGTAATCGATCCGGCAAAATTGCAGGTTCTTTTAAAGTGCCATCAAAATTATCCAGCCAATCCACCGTCCCCTGCCCTAATTCACTGAGCAAAGTTTGCGCATAAGCGGTTAAGCGCGATTCGGTATAGCGCATTGCGGCAAAGGATTTGGGATCATCAGGTGAACCCCAGTTGCCTTGTCCATCAACCAGCGGATAACGATATGAAAAAGGTTGCGCCATTAACACCATGGCTTCATAACAAGCAGAATCGCCGTGTGGGTGATATTTCCCCAAGACATCCCCGACCGTACGCGCAGATTTTTTATGCTTAGATATCGCACTCAGTCCTAACTCCGACATGGCATATACGATGCGTCGTTGCACAGGTTTGAGGCCATCGCCTATATGCGGTAATGCACGATCTAAAATAACGTACATGGAATAATCCAGGTAGGCCTTTTCGGTAAAGTCTTTTAGCGGGATTTGTTCAAAATTATCCTGGATACCCATGTAGTGTGCGACTATTTCTATTGATTATTAAAAAGTGACATCTATATTATCTTATTGTAACTTGCTTGGTAAGTTGAATTTAAAACTCAGATAAAAATCACAACAACATTCTTTCCAGTGAACTATTCTCTGGCACCTCAATTACTTGACTGCTACTTTGATGACACTGCTGGATGATTGCTTCAGCTTGCTGGCGTAATGCTTGCTGACTTTGAGCATTATCTTTAATCTCTTGCAACACAGCTAATTCCAGAGTTTGTAATGCGCTAATAAAGCCTCGATTCAAACCTTTTAAAGCCGCTTTTTCTATGGAAGGCTGGAGTTTTTTCTGCAGGAAATACGGAAATAACCAGGCGATAGCAATTAGCATAATGCTATTTATCGCAAAGTCTGTCCCTACATAATGCGGGACTTCTTCCAGACTGCTTTCATAAAACTCAATAAAAACCTGATAACCGACCCAGCCCATCGCAGCAATAGGTAACACTACTTCTGCGATTTGCGCTATTTTTATTATCGAGCGCTGTAAAACATTGCCTGGTTTTATCAGTGCTTTACGTACCGATAACAGCGTTTTTTCTTCTATTACTTTTTCAGCATTAGCACGTACAGGCAGTAACTGTTGCTTGAGTGGCATCACCGGAATTTTAAGTAGATCAGCCTGTAAAACTAAAGCATCTAGCGCATCATCAAAACGTGTTTGCGCCCATTTATCCCATAAGCGCTGGTGCAGGTAGGGTTCATCCTGTTTATGTGCCAGGTCGCCACTATGTTGAGCATAATAAGCCGCCATCTGCTGTTGAGGCAAAACAGTCGCTTCGACTAAAAGTCGTTGTAACTCACGTCCCTGCTTATGCCAGAAGGCAATTAATTCCTCGCTAACATTATCAGCACCCAAAAGCTCTACAGAAGACTGTAATACTTTGCTTAATTCTTGCTTGCGTACCTGTTGACCTCTTAATTCCAGTTGTTGAATAGTATTTTCAGTTGCCAGATCCTGTAAACTTGTCTCCAAGGCAACAAATTCATCTAGCGGGGTTGTTGCTGCATCCATTGCACAGCAGGTTTGATAAACCAGGGGATTATCAAAACCAGCTGTGCCCAACTGTTTAACAAAGTCTTCGTATTGTCCGGCCTGCCCCCGGTCCGATTGATTCAAGACAAAAATCCAGGCATGTCTGCCGCCCTCGGCTTTTAGAATCTGCCAGGCTTTACTATCACGATAGCGTTCAGGGCTGACTACATAGATTAGAACATCGATATGCGGTAGCCACTCTAAGACTAGTTGCTGATTACTTTGTTCGGTACTGTCAAAGTCAGGCATATCTACCCAGATAATATGCTTGTTATTTTCTTCCGAGTGCTGCGCAATCTTGATTTTTTCCAGCGGTAAACGATCAGGTAAATGCGCAATCTTCACACTGCTATGATGAAATAAAGTCACTTCTCTGGACGTAGGTCTAACGACGCCTGTCAATGCGACCTGCTTACCCGCCAGACGATTTAATAAGGTGCTTTTCCCTACGCCAGTGCCGCCCAGAAAAGCAACAATTAATGGCCTTGAGCTAGCATCAGTAAACAAGCTATCGGGTGTACGTGCATCATATTCCAGTACCGGGTTTAATGCTGTAGTTGATGCCCAGGAGCTATCTACAACTTTTTGTGCCCAGTGCTTAGCCTGAACGACCAAATCAGAGTATTCGTAATCCATGCCGCTTTTGTTCCAATTGTGTTTCTGCTTCAGCAAGCTGACTAGAAGAAATATTAAAATAAGTGTTATGCATCATTTTTTCTGGCAAGTCTTGTAGTTCCTGTTGTAATACTAGAGTAAACAGTTGATGCTTTACCGCGTTCAATTGTTGCTGCTTCAATTCAGTTTCGGCACGTTGCAGATAGCCACCTATGGCACTTTCGGCTAAATAGGAAGTCACTGACAACATAGCGGGGGCAATCAGCAAATCATGCAAACCAATACCTCCTGCCTGTACAGCTAATGCTAACATTGCAGCATCTGCAGTAACGCGGGTCGCGCGCAATCCATTTAATAGTGCGGGATGCTCTTCTAGTTGATGATATAAGCCCTGCGCGGTATTTTCTATTTGCTGCTTAAAGCCTTGATGATAAGTCTCTGTGCTTTCTGCAAAATGATGCAAAATAGGAGTTTTTTCCTGTCTTAGCTGGCTATTTATTGCTTTCCACCATTTGTTATTAGCCTGAGTCTGGTCAATCTGATCTAACACCTTATCTCCCAACTGCAAGAATACATGCTCGGAAATTTGCTGCAAGACAACGGTTTCCTGGGTTTTTGGATAAACCTGGTCGTATTTTTTCTTGCCTAACGCAAAAACCTTACGCAAAGGCCAGGCTAATATTTTTCTACTTTGTGCGATAACATTTGCCAAGCCGGGAACTTCCAGCAAGGTAAGCAGTTTTGCCAAAGCATTTTGAAAGGTATCGTAATGTTGCGGATGATCGAGGTAATCTCGTTGATATTCAATAATGGCTTCTTTAATAGCCTGATCAATCAGAATCTGCCAGGTCGTTTGTGCTTCTAACTCAGATCTGACCGGTGCTAACCAGGACTGCCAATAATGCTTAATATAATTATTCGCAGCCGCCTCATTTTTTTTTCGCTTCACCTGACGCATAGTGCGTTGCAATAAGTTAATGAGTTCAGTTTGACGCTCTTCCGGCACTTCGTCTTTGCTAAATAAGATAGGCATTATGCTGGGAATTTTGTCTTGCCGAATCTGCTGCCAACGCTCTTTAAAGGAATCGACTACCAGCGTTTGAGAGTCAGCTACCAGCTTATTAATAACCACCACTAGAGGTTGATTCAAAGGTTCAATCAAGGCCAGAGTGTCCCAAACTAACTGATCCGCGTACTTTTCTTTACTCACCACCAGCACTAAAACATCAGCAAGCGCCAGTGACTTTAAAACGCCCTCTCGATACCTTTGTGCATCAATTGAGTCAAAATCAGGCGTATCCCAAAGCATACAGTCGGGAAGGGTAGTGGTTGCGATAGGGTTTAGCGAATAACTGGCATATTGCTCAGGATCCAGAGATGATTGCTGAACTTCTCTGAAGGTTGAAAAATATTGCTCAATATAGTCCAGATCACTGACCTGTAAATTCACTGCAAAACCCTGTGGATGAACGGTATAACCCGCTAATGGGCTAACACCTGCAGCATCCTGGTTTAACAGTAAATTAACAACGGTGCTTTTACCCGATTGCGTTGGCCCCATCACCGCAATATTCACGGGTAAGCTCCCTTGTTCTACCAGGTAAATTTTATGCACAAAAGATTCAACCAGAATTAATTGCTCAATACTTGTTTGAAAGGTAGTCCATTGTGTACTTTCTTCAGCTAACCCGGATTGAATAATCTGGTAGCGCTGTTTCAAATTTGTAATAAATTCCAGCATTGATATTGGCTTATGTATATAATTACATAGTTAAATACTATGTTAAAGTCTAGCGATTCAACTAAGGCAAATCAGTTGAAAAGAGGCCTGTAGCACAAGTTTGGTTCCATAATCGTTTAAAGTTCGCGCTTAACCTTAGTTAAGCACGTATTTTCAGCGACGATGAAGTCAAGCACTTGAGTTAGAAACAGTGAGCAATCATTTTTAGTTTCAAGGCAAATCCAGACGGACAATGTATTATAGTCAAATATTTAAAATAAAAATAAATAATACTTAACGAGGACATTTTAGTATGCGCATATTTTCAATTATCTTTATTTCTTTTAGCATTTTATTATCTACCGGTTGTAGTAGTGGCGGAGAGATAAACGGACGTAGTTTTAAAACAGCCCTGGATTCAGTCAAAAGAATAAAAGGACGCTTACCTCAGGAAAAAAGAATTGCCTTTGAACTATCTTTCTGGGCATTACGTACTGCCTATAGAAATAATTCTGAATTTCTTGATATCGTCGGCGGTAAATCACCCGACGAATTAATTGAAGTGGGTAAAGAAGTTTTTGAAACACGCAAGGCCGAAGGTTTTAAAGAATACCAGCAATATGCTAACTGGGACGATATGATTGCCAAATATGCCCGGGAACGTGAACAACAGAATATAAAAAAGAAGCGCGATCCCCGGGATAAAGAAAACAGCGTTTTATACAAACTTTAAGACTTAACCTACAGAGCAGGCTTCATCAGAATTACCCGGCCTGCTCGCATAAATTTGAATTCAAATTCGTAATTAATAGCAAATCCCCCTCACTGTTGCAAAAGAATCATAAATTCAAAGTCTTTATTTTTCTGATGTTAAGTCATTAATAACCTTTTCATAAGTCTCTATGAGCTCAGTGCTAATAAAGCGAATGAAAGGTATTAAATCGCCGTTATCAGCTTTAGATAAGGCATCAAGATACATCCTTTTCTTATCATTTCTAACGACAACAGGGAAAAAGCCATTTTTTAATAAAATAAGGTTCATCAATATTCTAGCTCCCCTGCCATTGCCATCATCAAAAGCGTGAATACGAACTAGGTTATAATGAGCTACTGCGGCTATATAAAGAGGATGTAACGTATTTTTTTTGTCATTAATCCAAGTAATAAGATCTTCCATCTGATCTTTTACATTCATTGGGTCAACATACCAATGGATTGTTCCATCAGCCTGTAAAACGTGATTGGACTGCTGTTTATACTCACCTGATGTCAGTCTTTTTTTGACTTTCTCACCTTGACTATTTTGTGCAACGGTATAGGTAACTCCTGATAGTAACAAAGCATTGATTTCTTTTAATACATATTCATTAATATCCCGCTTATTACTGACGAGTTCATAAAGATAATCAATCGCTTCAACATGGTTTTTAGCATCAAGAAAATCTTTAAATGGCTTCCCTTCAACCGTTAAACCTTCACTGATAAAAAAAAATGTTTCGCCTAAAGTAAGGGTGCTTCCTTCCATGCTATTTGAATTATAAGTCCAATCAACTTTTAACTTTTTAGCAATGATATTCCAAAGCGAATCATCATTACTTTTTAATGAGTTTATTTTGTCATTAAGGGAGGAAGCCTTGCTAAACAAGTATTCAATATCTGTCGTTATTTCCTGGTCATAGAATTTATTTGTGTCCTCAGTCATTTCTTTGTCTCAAAAACTATTTGCTATATATATATAGCAGCTATAGTAATAAATTGTGTTCAATATATAAAAAACCGTTCAGGATTTGTTATGACAAACGCAGGGCGAAACAGGGAATCGCTGATTTTAATCAGTCCCGTTAAGCTTCTGCCACGTTGTGGGCTTGGGAGCCCAAAATGAGCTTTCGAAAAAGTAGAGACAACCCGGTTTCTTTTAATGTGTAGCCATGGGAAAGATAGATTTGACTGAGCTATCAAAATTTAAGCATATTTTCAATAGTGTTTATCACCTTAACACCAAAGTCACCTGTCTTTATCGGATGAATTTTATAGTTATGTTGAATCGCTATATCTCAAACTTATAATTCAGCGTGCCAGTATTTAATTCAATCAGCATACTAGAGCTTGGAAATTATATACTCCACTTGAAATTTTTAATCTGGGGTCTTTTTTCAATCATCAAATCAATCACTAAAAACATCATTAAAAAATGATTCTTTATCCAGTCCATTTTGCCAAGTCTGATGACGCTTTAATGAATCTTTACGTTTACGCTGCGGCATAGATAAAAAACGAGTTGCTTCAACCGGACCAAATTCCCGCATTAATACCTGAACAGCTTTTTCTATTAATTGCTCTTCATTCATCATAATATGTTCATTCATTCCAAATTCTCCTGCGCACAAAATTCAACAGGTGTTAATACCATAACATCTACTTTTTCTCTTTTTGAACGTTTAATAAGTCGATCATCACAACTGATAAAATAATCGGCATTTTCTTCAGCAAAAGCCACATGCGCCGCATCTGCTACTCCTAAACCAGCATTAACTAATTCATCAGCACGTTTTCTGATAGCCTGAAAATTGCCACTACATCGTTTACCATTTTGGTAAATTGTCTCTATAATCTCAGTTCTTTCCAGTATATCATTAATTGCTGCTATTTCTTTTTCATGAACTTTAGAATAATGCAACTCATAACTTCCATCTCGAATTGCCTGCATAATTAAAAAATAGCTATCAGTTTCTAGTCGAACACGCATTCTATACTGATCATCAAAAGGACGACACAGTGTACATACATCAAGATATAATTTCGACTTACCCATATTCACTTTGTATCAATCATTGATTAACAGCTAGCCGCAGTATTGCTTCTTTAATGCTCTTCAAGAGACTTCAAGAGACTTCTAAGCTTTTTATCTTCAGAACACAGTCTAACTGCACCTTGAATTTTCCTCTTTAAATATACGAGAAATTCTAAGTATTCTGAATCGACTGGTATTCCAACTTTTGCCCAATTTAAACCTTGATATCCCAGCACATGATATGCATGTCCGCTTTGAGTTTCTCGCCTAATAATTATAGTTTAATAGTTTCATCTATTAAATCCTTAGAATTTTTGACTGAGCTAACAAAAATTAAGCATATTTTCAATAGTGTTTATCACCTTAACGTTCGCAATAAGCCGACATGCTTTTTGTGATTGGATTTATCAGCTTGTTAAATTTTTTTATTAGATTAACTCATCTGGCAATTCAGGGAGCGCTTTTAGGTTTTTTAAATATCTTTTATTATTGTATGGCTCTTGATGTTTAAGTGCCCCAAATATTTCTATAGATAAAACACTTGCAATATACCTCATTGCATTTTCTCTTGTTTCACCCTTTTTAATTAATCTTTCTAATGTTTCGCTGGTTTCAGGTGGATTGTTATCTTTTATCTGATTTTGAACTATTTGTACAATTTCCTCACCTGCCATTTGACCGTTTGCTGATTTAGCCTGCACAATTTGTTCTTTATCTTTTTTCATTTTTTAATAAAACAAGGGGTCTATGAAACACGTCTAACAGTATTTATGTGCACGTTTAACCTAAAGCGGACTTAGGAATGTGCATGAAATAACTTAGTCAACCTGGAAGCGGGATCTTTAGTCCCGCATGGAAATGGCGGGACTAAAGATCCCGCTTCTATTACTTATTGTAGTTTTTTTTGGAAAAAATCGAAACTTAAGCAAGTGATGGGTAATATTAATAGCAAGCACCCAAAGCTAATCAACTCATGAGTGCTTAATAATGCTAAGTATTAAGAATTATAACTTAAGTGAGTTATACCCATGTTTTGCTTTTTCTAATTCTGCCTTAGCCGCTTCTGGTTCTGACTTTTTTAAATGTTTCTTAGCTGATGTAAAGTGAGCGGAAAGTCTACCTATTTTTGGAGCATTTTGCTCACTATTCAACATTTTTTTTCCTCTTTTCGCTTGTTTAATAGATTCCATCGCAGCAGGATAATCATTAGCATCTATTTGCTGAATCGCAGCATCAATATTGGTATTAATTTGCTGGAGCCCGGCGTCATTTTTTTGCAGCGCAAATGCAACTGATGAAAAAGAACCTAAAGAAAAGGCTATTAAGAAGGCGATCATAGTGCTTTTTAATGTATTCATAAATGTTGACCTCGTTGTAGTTATAATAATTAAAGACACATAACAATTATGTACTAACGGCTATATGCCAAATCCGATTTTAACACAAGCCGTATCTTAATCATACGATTAACCTTGGTAGTTGAGAAGCCTCATAAGAGTTAAAGTTTTCATTTAAAAATATAGATTTATCCAACCCAAACACGTGCATTTCTAAACATACGTAACCAGGCCCCATCTTCTTTCCAGTTACTAGGCTGCCATGAATTCTGCAGAGCTCTAAAGCAACGCTCTGGATGCGGCATCATAATGGTAAAACGGCCATCCTTTGTGGTTAAGCCTGTTATGCCTTCGGGTGAGCCGTTGGGGTTCATGGGGAAATCTTCAGTATATTCGCCATAATTATCCACATAATTCAGCGCTACCAAAGCCTGCTGCTGATCATTCGCGGAAAAATCCGCTCGCCCTTCCCCGTGTGCAATCACAACGGGAATACTTGAACCTGCCATACCTTTAAGCAATATAGAAGGTGACTCCTGAACTTTGACCATTGCCACACGTGCTTCAAATTGTTCTGAATGATTACGCATAAATTTTGGCCAGTGTTCTGCGCCGGGTATTAATTCTTTTAAACCGGATAACATCTGGCAGCCATTACAAACGCCTAAGCCGAAGGTATCGCTACGCTGGAAGAATGCGGAAAATTCATTTCTGGCGCGTTCATTAAATAAGATAGACTTAGCCCAACCCCCACCGGCACCCAGCACATCTCCAAAGGAAAAACCACCGCAAGCGACCAGGCCAACAAAGTCTTTAAGGCTGACTCTGCCGCTGATAATATCGGTCATATGTACATCGATACTGGTAAAACCTGCCTTATCAAACGCGGCGGCCATTTCGACATGACCATTTACGCCCTGCTCTCTTAAAATAGCTACTCGCGGCCGTACCGAAGAAAATGGCATAGCGATATTGTCATTAATATCAAAGCTTAAGTGAGCTGTTAAACCCGGGTCCTTATCATCACTAATACGATCAAATTGCTGCTTAGCGCAGCTAGGATTATCACGCAGGGCTTGCATACGATAACTTACTTCTGACCAGCATTGTTGCAATTCAGCGCGGCTGGTAGTATAGACAAGCTCACCCGCATAGCTGATATTAAGTTGCTGTGACTCCTCTGTTACCCAGCCAATTAGATGCGTGCACTCAGAAAGACCAGCCGCTTCAAAAACATCTAATACAGCATCACAGTCGCTTTGCTTAACCTGAACCACAGCACCCAGTTCTTCATTAAACAAGGTCGCTAATACATCTTCACCCAAACGATCTAGTTCTAGCTCTGCGCCTTTACGTCCGGCAAAAATCATTTCTGCAACGGTTGTAAGCAATCCACCATCGGAACGATCATGATAAGCTAATAGCTTAGCATCAGCATTCAGGGTTTGAATGCTATTAAAGAAAGCTTTAAATAAATCAGTGTCATCCAGATCAGTGACTTCATTACCCATTTGCCCCGTTACCTGAGCTAATACCGATCCACCCAGGCGATTTTTCCCTTGGCCTAAATCAATCAGCACTAACACACTATCTGCATTTTTTAATTCAGGCGTTAGGGTGTTAGTAATATCAGTTACCGGTGCAAAAGCAGTAATAATTAACGATAGTGGCGAGGTCATGGTCGTCTCACGCCCCGCTTCATTCCACACGGTTTTCATGGATAGCGAATCTTTACCCACGGGGATGGCAATGCCTAGTTCAGGGCAGATTTCCATACCTACGGTTTTTACAGTGTCATATAGCGCAGCATCTTCGCCGGGACTCCCGGCCGCAGCCATCCAGTTAGCAGAAATTTTGATATGCTTAAGAGATTCGATTTGCGCAGCCGCTAAATTCGTCAAGGACTCTGCAATGGCCATACGTCCCGATGCCGGCGCATTAACAACCGCAAGAGGTGTACGTTCACCCATTGCCATTGCTTCACCCGTTAGCGCATGAAAACCCGACGCTGTTACTGCAACATCTGCTACGGGTATTTGCCAGGGGCCTACCATTTGATCGCGAGCTACCAATCCAGTTACCGATCGATCACCGATATGAATTAAAAAACTTTTATCAGCAACGGCAGGAAAACTTAACACACGTTTTACCGCCTCTTTGATATCCAGGCCTTTGAAATCGAGAGCTTTATGCTCTGTTTCAAGATGCGTCACATCACGATGTAGTTTTGGAGATTTACCAAATAATACAGACATAGGTAAATCAACTGGCTTATTGCCAAACAGCTCATCAGTTAATGTTAAATGCTCTGCATCGGTGGCTTTGCCAATGACCGAATACAAACAATGCTCGCGCGCGCAGAAGAATTCAAATAAGTCTAACGATTCAGGTTTTATCGCAACCACATAACGTTCTTGCGCTTCATTACACCAGATTTGCATCGGTGACATGCCTTTATCGTCGCTATTTACTTTGCGTAATTCAAAGCGTCCACCTTGTTCACAATCATGAATAATCTCAGGCACTGCATTGGATAATCCACCCGCACCAATATCATGAATTGATACGACCGGAGTCTCTTCACCTAATGCATTACAGTGATTAATTACTTCCTGACAGCGACGTTCCATTTCTGGGTTTTCGCGTTGCACAGAGGCAAAATCCAACTCGGCCGCACTTTCGCCTGAGGCTTGTGATGAAGCCGCGCTACCGCCCAAACCGATTAACATTGCCGGGCCGCCTAATATAATAATCAGCGAACCCGCAGGAATCTTATGCTTATCTACCAGCATAGGGCGTATATTTCCCATGCCGCCAGCAATCATGATCGGTTTATGATAACCGCGCAATTTATCGCCTGTGCTACCTTCGACCACTTGTTCAAAGCTACGGAAATAACCGGCAATATTGGGCCGGCCAAATTCATTATTAAACGCTGCACCGCCAAGTGGCCCATTGAGCATAATATCCAGTGCAGACGCTATGCGCTCAGGCTTGCCATAATCAGTTTCCCACGGCTGAACAAAGCCAGGAATTTTTAAATGCGAGACAGTAAATCCCGTCAGTCCTGCTTTGGTTGCTGAGCCTCGGCCGGTTGCACCTTCATCACGAATTTCACCCCCTGAACCAGTTGCTGCACCGGGGTATGGTGAAATGGCAGTTGGGTGGTTGTGGGTTTCCACCTTCATTAATAAGTGTGCTGCTTCTTGCGTGTATGAATATTCACCCGTCTGCGGGTTGCGAATAAAAACATCGGCGGTCGAGCCCTCCGCTACCGAAGCATTATCGCTATAAGCAGATAAAATACCTTCGGGATTTTTCTCAGCGGTATTACGAATCATGCTAAATAATGATTTCGCCTGATCAGTACCATCAATAGTCCAGCTGGCATTAAAGATCTTATGCCGACAATGCTCTGAATTTGCCTGAGCAAACATCATTAATTCTACATCACTGGGGTTGCGCCCTAAGGCCTTAAAGCTATCAACCAAATAATCAATTTCATCATCCGACAAAGCCAGTCCTAAGACACTATTTGCTTGCACTAAAGCATCATGCCCTTGCTCTATAATTGCGACAGTGCTTATGGGCTGAGGTTGATGATGTGCAAAGAGATCAAGTTCTGCAATAGAATCCACCACAGTTTGCATCATCCGGTCATGTAATAAAGCATGTATCGCTTGCAACTTATCCGCATTAATCTTGGCACTACTATTCAGTGTGAATTCTGTACCACGTTCTAGGCGATTAATATTTAGCCCACAACGCTGAGCGATTTCTGTTGCTTTACTAGACCACGGGGAAATCGTTCCAGATCGCGGCACCATCCAGTAAGTCAGGTTGCCTTTTTGCTCTGAGCTCTCTGCTGTGGAACCATAAGCTAGTATCTGACGTAAAATTTTGTCATCTTCGGCACTGAGTTCATTGTCCACATCGGCAAAATGCACATAAGACGCTGAAATATTATTGATAGCAGGCTCTATTGCTTGTAAATCAGCCAATAATTTTTGGATTCTAAAGGTTGATAATGCGGAACTGCCAGGGATAGTAAGCATAGAAGATAGGGTAAGTAATAAATTCGTATTGGGATTATTAACAGTGAAACAGTCTGTGCTCTAAACTAAGGAAACTACATAAGAACAAGAACAGAAAGTCACTTTTCAAACTGGGTTCTAGGCGTACATTAATCGCCCTTTTGGAACAGGAATAGTACGACCTAATTCCTTTGCTGTATTTATCCATTCCTGAATAACTATTTCAGCATTAGCTACTGCTTCTAGATAGGTAAGCCCATCTGCCATACACCCTGATAATTCGGGTATTTCCACTAAGAAAGCCTTATCTTCTTCGCTCCAATAAATAATCATTTCATATTTATTTGACATTTTTAGTCCCTAGCTGGTGTTTAATAAAAAGCCGTCTAATTTGTTTTACCTGATATGGTTTTGCCTTTGACCCGACAGGCTGCAAATTGATAATCTCTTCAATATCTTTTCTTGTGAAGATATGATGATCTCCTTTTATTCTTTCTTCGAATTCCATTCGCTTAAGAAGAGCACAAAGTGACTTAAATGCAATACTTGCGTCCGAGGTTCCAGCAAAAACAACTTGCAATAGTTTATCTATTTTTCCCACAACCCTTTTCCATTTGGCTACTACTTTGATATTAAAACAAGTAGTAGGGAATTAGTTATCAAAATCCTCTTTAATGGTTTCAAATATTAAATTTAATAGTTTAATGCCATCGCCTTGAGAAAGTTTGTTGCCTAATTGATCACGCACAAAAACATCGGTGCCTAGTTCTGTTTCTGTTAAAAACACCTGATAAGGGATTTCCTGATTAGCATCACCACCGAAGAAAAAAACAAATTCATCCCAGAATGTGCCATCAGTAACCACCTGTATTTCAGGATCATATTGCACGTAATAGACAGCCAGAGAACGATTTTTATCAGTAATTTCAATTGCCCGTTCGGTAAGCGCTTTGCCTACTAAACGCCACACATGGGCATAAGGGGAGTTAATACGGACATAAGTATTATTTTCACCCTGATCTATATATTCAATGGTTTTACTCAAAGTCAGTGGGACGATAACTTCTTCAGATGCTGCTTCCAGCTTTTCAGCCTCCATGCCCGGTGGAATTTGCAGTGGTGGAACTTCAGTGCTGAGTACATAATCCTTTTCTTTATCAGGAAAAAACTGGGTACAAGCAGTGACAGAAATAAAAGCAAATAATATAATAAGTTTGATCGGTTTCATGCGAATTTTTATACCGGAATTAAAGGACTTGTGCTTGTTTCATAGCCGAACGTACTTTGTCAAAACAATCTTCAGTCAGCCAGGTTAAGGGTAAGCGTATGCCTTTAGGCATTAAGCCCAATTCTGCAATCGCCCACTTAACGGGAATAGGATTAGACTGGATAAACAATTGTGTGTGTAAACCCCTTAAATTTGCATCAATGCTGGTTGCCGTTTCACGATCGCCATTAATGGCTGCTGTAATCATTTCATGCACCAGTCGCGGAGCAACATTACCGGAAACAGTGATGGTGCCATTGCCTCCTAACAAACAAAACTCACAACTCGTTGCATCATCACCGGTATACAAGGCAAAATCATCGCCGCATAATTCACGAATGACAGGCACGCGTGATATATCACCTGTTGCTTCTTTAACGCCTATTATGCGCTCAATTTTTGCCAGTCGGCCTATAGTTTCAGGCAACATATCACAAGCTGTTCTGCCCGGAACATTATATAAAATCTGTGGGATATCAACCGCTTCGGCAATCGCTTTAAAATGCAGATATAAGCCTTCCTGAGTCGGTTTATTATAATAAGGCGTTACCAATAAACAGGCATCTGCGCCCAGCTGTTTTGCTGCTTTGGTTAAAGCGATGGCTTCACTGGTTGAATTCGCACCCGTTCCGGCAATTACCGGAATTCGCCCGCCGACATAATCAACGGTGGCTTTGACCACACCCATATGTTCAGATTCATCTAAAGTAGCGGATTCACCCGTGGTGCCCATAGCCACGATAGCATCTGTACCTTGCTCTATATGAAATTCTACTAACTTTTTTAGGCTATCATTGTCCACATCGCCGTTATCAAACATGGGGGTGACTAACGCTACGATACTACCTAGAATCATAAGAACTCTCGAAAAATTTTAAAATTTGTAGGCGTGGCTTTAGCCCGCCAAAACTAATAAAGCGGGCTAAGGAACACGCACAAAATAACTTAAGCAACTGGCTGGTCTTTTTATCCGTCTTCTGCGTTGTAGAAACTGTTACGTAGCTGGCTATGCGCCTGTTTCTACGTCTTGAATACGAATAAAAATCCTGCGCCAGATGCTCAACTTATTCCGTGCGCGTTCCTAAGGGACCTAAAACCAAACACTATCGTTGCAAACCTTAATAACGGCTGATTAAGGACAATCGCCTATATAACGCCCCGTTAATTTAGTTTGCATACTCATGACACCTTCTGGCGCACCCGACATGACCATATCGAAGGTGCCTGAAAACTGTTTTTTCTGGTATTGAATATTGCCTGAACCTTGCATGGTCATGCCATCTTGTTCACAGCTCATACTCCAACTTGCTAGATTATTCTGAACATCCATTTTATTCATCTTACAATTGTTTTGCTGCAATATATTTTCTGGGTTCATGCTTGCTTTAGTAAAGCATTGCTCTATAGTCATTGCGGGCATTTGCATAGGCATACCTACGATGCTCGCCACAGAACTCACTTCCCATAAGCCTTCTTGAATATCCGGCATCTCTGTTGCTGAGACAGTTAGACTCACAAAGAGAGACAATAGTAGAGCTAGCAGATATTTACTCATCATAACTCAACTCATCATCATGCAGGTTCTCAACACTCCAGAGCTTTTCCAATTGATAAAACTCGCGTGTTTGTGCTGTCATAACATGCAAAATAACATCACCTAAATCCATTAGCACCCATTCAGAGCCTTGCGCCCCTTCTGTTCCTCTGGGAATTACACCTTTCGCTTTTAACGCAACTGCAACATAGTTACATAAGGCTTTAATATGCCGTTCAGAGGTTCCGGTTGCGATAACCATATAATCCGTAAAACTGGTTTTACCTATTACATCAATAGTGCTGATATTCTCAGCTTTTCTTTCATCTAGCTCATTCGTAACAATGGCTAATAATTCATCTACTTGCATTCATTTTTTCCTAGTTAACTCTATTCAGTTCAAATCTATTCAATATAGATCTACTCAGCGTAAATCTATTCATATCAGTTCTCTTCAGCTATATAAGCGCCTTGCCTGTATATATTCAATGACGGGTTCGGGCAATAAAAAACTATTGCTTGTTTGCCCCGCAAAGTTTTTACGTATAAACGAGGCTGAAATTTCTAATTGCGTCACTTGCTGGAAAAAGATTTTACCACTAGGACAGGATTTTAACGAATGTCTATCGTCAACTAGCCTATCTGTGTAAAAATCAATCAGTGTATCTGGCTTATGGCCGGGCCGAGTCATAACAATAATATGCGCATACTCGAACAATTCCTGCCAGCAATGCCAACGTGTAAGGTGATTAAATGCATCTGTACCGATAAATAAACTCAACGCTGTATCGGCAATTTCGCCACGTATACTAGTCAGTGTATCAACCATATAGGACGGGCCAGCTCGCTCCAGCTCACGTGTATCACAACTAAATTGAGGATAATCCTGAATAGCCAGTTGCAGCATTTGCAACCGATCTATAGCACTAACTTCTGGTTTAGCTCGGTGCACAGGTTGCGCGCAAGGTAAAAAACGTAACTCTTGCAGTGCAAATATTTCGCCGACTTCCAGTGCCGTACGCAAATGCCCATAATGCACAGGATTAAAAGTACCGCCATATATTCCGATCATTTACTCGCGGATATGCCCATCTCCCAGCACCACATATTTCAAACTGGTTAATCCTTCTAAGCCTACGGGCCCTCTTGCATGCAGCTTATCGGTGCTGATCCCGATTTCTGCGCCCAGCCCGTATTCAAAGCCATCGGCAAAACGTGTCGAAGCATTGACCATCACCGAACTAGAATCTACCTCACGCAAAAAACGGCGCGCCAAGGTATAGTTCTCAGTAATAATAGATTCAGTATGCCTCGAACTAAAATCATTGATATGCGCCATTGCCTCGTCTATGTCGGCAACTATTTTAATCGATAATACCGGCGCTAAATATTCTGTTGCCCAGTCTTCTTCAGTTGCACGTATACAATCCGGAACGATAGAGCAGGTTTTTAAACAACCTCGCAATTCAACCCCAACTGCTTTATATTTTTTGGCTAATTCAGGTAAGACCTGCGTAGCAATCGGTTCAGCTATCAGCAAGGTTTCCATTGCATTACACACGCCATAACGATGCGTTTTTGAATTCACAGCGATATCAATTGCTTTTGCATAATCAGCCTGCGCGTCGATATACACATGACAGATACCATCCAGATGTTTGATAACCGGGATTGTGGCCTCATTAGAAATACGTGCAATTAGGTTTTTTCCTCCGCGTGGCACAATCACATCCACATATTCAGACAAAGTAATCAACTCACCTACCGCAGCTCTATCCGTCGTTTCTACTACCTGCACTGCAGCAACAGGCAAACCCGCTGTCTGTAACCCCTGTGCAATACACTTTGCAATGGCCTTATTGGAGTGAATCGATTCAGAGCCTCCGCGCAAAATACAGGCATTACCAGACTTTAAACATAATGCGGCGGCATCTACCGTCACATTAGGGCGCGACTCATAGATAATCCCAATCACACCGAGAGGCACACGCATTTGCCCCACCTGAATGCCGCTAGGGCGATAATTCATATCTGTGATGGCACCTATCGGGTCAGGCAATGCGGCAACTTCCTGCAAACCGTCTATCATCGCCTGAATTCTAGCAGGGGTTAATTCCAGTCTATCTAACAGCGCAGCATCCAGGCCTTTTTCTTTTCCTGCCAGTAAATCGTTGGCGTTTTCTGCTGTCAGATTTTCTGTCTGACTGGCAAGCTGTTCAGCTATCGCGATTAATGCCGCATTTTTCTTACCTGCATCAGCTCGGCTAAGCTCCCTACCCGCCACTTTGGCCTGTTGGCCTAAGCCCGTCATATAATCTTTAATATTCATTTTTTAACTAGGTCTTGTTCTGTTTGCACATGGTTACGCTGCATTAAGTATTTATGCTGGCGTATTATAGGCTGTATTACCATCAATAGAAAAAATAAGGCTTCTTTGCACTTGTACGCTTAGGCGCCTGGAAAAAATAAGTGACCAATATTTGGGCAGTATTTTTGTTAGCCATCCGTGCTGTAGCAATAGGAGCATAGCAGGCTATGCGCCTATTTCTACATCCCCGTATCAAGCACGGGGCAGGCTTTTAATGCGAAGGAAAATTCTGTGCCAGATGCTCAACTTATTCCGTGCGAGCTCCTTAATACAAGGCCATCTCAGAGTCACATGATCGCGCCCAGGCATCAATACCCCCGGTTAGGTTGAAAACCTTGTTATACCCTTGCTGATCGAGAAAATAAGCAACATTTTCACTACGCATGCCATGATGACAAATCACCACAATTGCCTGCTCTTTATCCAGTTCATCCAGGCGTGCGGGAATCTGATTCATCGGAATGAGTACACTATCCTCCAGGCTTGCTATCTGATATTCAAAAGGCTCGCGTACATCTAATAAAAAATATGCCTGGGGATCTTCCTGTAACTGCTGCTGTAAGTTTTTCGGGGAAACTTGTGTAATTGCCATTATTAACCTGTTTACTGGTGTGTTATAAAGCGCTCAAGGCGTACCATAGCCTCTGCGAGGCTTGCCATGGTACCAGTATATGCAAAGCGCAGGTACTTATCACTTTCATTATAACCAAAATCTTTACCCGGAGTAACGGCCAGCCCTTCAGTTTCTAATAGTTGCTGTGCAAATAACTGGCTATCACCGCTAAACTTACTGCAGTCGGCATAAATATAAAACGCACCTGCGGGCTTTACCGGAATTTTAAATCCCAGACGCAATAATTGCGCATACAAATAATCTCTTTTTAAAGCAAAGTCCTGGCGTCTCATTTCCAGCTCTTCAAGTGTTTGCGGATCAAAAGCTGCCAAAGCCGCATATTGTGAATGACTTGAGGTGGAAATAAAAATATTTTGTGCCAGTTTTTCAGTTGCCTGGATATAGTCCTCCGGCACAATCAACCACCCTGCCCGCCAACCAGTCATACCAAAATATTTGGAAAAGCTATTTATCACGAATACCTGGTCACTAAATTCTAAGGCACTGGCAGTACCCGGTTCATATTCCAGACCATGGTAAATTTCATCAGAAAAAAGCAAACCCTCTTGAGCATTGATGTAGTTTATACATTTTTCTAATTCAGCCGCGTCTATAATTGTACCCGTAGGATTAGACGGCGAGGCAATCATTGTACCCCGAGTGTGCTCCTGCCAATGTTGTTGCAATAATTCTGCTGATAATTGGTACGCCGTATCGGCATAAACAGGCACATGTTTAACTTTTGCAGCAAATAAATGCATAAAGTTCTGATTACAGGGGTAACAAGGGTCAGCTAATAAAACCTCATCACCCGGGTTTATGCTAACACCCAGAGCAAGCAGGAATGCGCCTGATGCGCCTGGAGTGATAAAAATACGCTGAATCGGCACTTTAACCTGGTATTGTTGCCAATAATAATCTGCAATTTTCTGTCTTAGTTCGGGCAAACCAGCAGCCGGCGTGTACTTTACATGACCTGCCTTGATATAAGCGATGCCGGCATCAACAATTGGTTTAGGTGTAGCAAAGTCAGGCTCACCGATTTCCATATGCACAATATTACGTCCTTGTGCTTCTAGCTGCTTTGCTCTGGCTAATAACTCCATGACATAAAAAGGCGTAATTGCCTCCATCCTGCTTGCTACCTGCATAAAATCCTCATTCAACATAAATATAGACGACAAATAATAGCAATTTATCTTGCTTAATTCCTATTATCCTGATAAAAATGCGCAGTTTTTAAAATAAATCTGGAGTTAGTGGATGACTAACAGCACGATAGCTGAAAGTACGCCTTTCAATTTTACGCCATACCAAGAAACTGATGGCGAAGAATATATGAATGAAACGCAAAAAGAGCATTTTAGAGCAGTTTTAAACAACTGGAAAAGCGAATTAATGCGCGAAGTGGATCGCACCGTAGACCATATGCGCGACGATGCTGCTAACTATCCTGATCCCAATGATCGCGCTTCACAAGAATCAGAGTTCAGCCTGGAGTTAAGGACACGGGATAGAGAAAGGAAACTATTAAAAAAAATTAATGATGCGCTGTCCATGATTGATGCAGATGAATACGGCTACTGCGATTCATGTGGTATCGAAATCGGTGTACGTCGTTTAGAAGCACGACCGACAGCTGATCAATGTATCGATTGTAAGACTCTGGATGAAATCCGCGAAAAACAAATGGGTTAAATTATCTGCTCGGTGGGTAGAGCAAAGCAGTTAAAACCTGTGTATAACTTAACCCACACAACATATACTTCGCACGGCCACGGTTGCGGTTTTCTAGCGGCCGATTTTCCTGATAGCTGCGTTACTGAAACAATTGCGTAACCAGCTAAGCGCCTGTTTCAGCGCCCCCCGTATCAAGTACGGGGCAGGCTCTGCTCTCAACAAAAATCGACGCGTTACAAAACCTGCATCCATCAACGCCCGAAGTATAGTAAACCCGTTGGTGTTGCTCTCAGACTCTAGCCTCTTTTATCCGCTGAAAACTTTAATCCGTGCAATCACAGAATACCCTCTTAGAGCAAGACCAGCGACATGTTTGGCATCCCTATAGTGCAATACAAGCCGACACCCCTATATACCCGGTAAAATCAGCACAGGGTGCGCATATCACGCTAATGGATGGGCGTGTCTTGATTGATGGCATGTCTTCATGGTGGAGCGCTATACATGGTTATAACCATCCCGTATTAAATCAAGCCATTGCAGCGCAGTTACATGATATGGCACATATTATGTTTGGCGGCTTAACACACCAGCCTGCAGTAGACCTGGCGCTGCAATTAGTTAAAATCACCCCAGAACCTTTACAAACAGTTTTTTTCGCCGACTCCGGTTCAGTTGCCGTTGAAGTTGCCATGAAAATGGCAATCCAATACTGGCATGCCAAACAACAGCCCAACAAACAGAAGCTACTCACCATACGTAACGGCTATCACGGCGATACTTTCGGTGCCATGTCAGTTAGCGATCCGGATAATGGTATGCATAGCTTATTTAGCAATACCCTGACTAAGCAGCTTTTTGCCGAAGCACCTAACTGTACCTTTAACCAGCCGTGCACAGTTGAAGATATAGCACCTCTAGAAAATCAGTTAAAAGCAAATCATACGCAGATTGCAGCCGTTATTCTGGAACCTATCGTTCAAGGCGCAGGCGGCATGCGGTTTTACTCCCCCGAATACCTAAAACAAGTACGCGCACTGTGTAGCAAATATAATGTCCTGTTAATTCTGGATGAAATTGCAACCGGATTTGGCCGTACAGGCAAACTATTTGCCTGTGAGCATGCCAATATAGCTCCGGACATACTTTGCGTAGGTAAAGCCTTAACCGGGGGTTATATGACTCTAGCGGCCACCTTGGCAACACAGGAAATTGCTGATGCTATACGCGATGGCGAACCAGGGTTATTTATGCATGGCCCGACATTTATGGCCAACCCGCTAGCCTGTGCCACAGCCTTAGCCAGTTTAAAACTATTACTGGATTCACCCTGGCAGGCAACAGTAAGCAATATAGAGAGAATGTTAACCACTGAGCTGCAAGTTTGCCAGCAATACTCGCATGTAAAAGATGTGCGGGTTCTGGGTGCTATCGGTGTTATTGAACTGCATCAGCCCGTAGATTTAAAAACCTTACAGCCTAAATTTGTAGAGGCCGGGGTCTGGGTACGGCCGTTTAACAAACTAATTTACCTAATGCCGCCATTTATCATCTCAACTGAAGCATTAAATATGTTGATTGGTGCGGTGTGTAAAGTTGTTGCAGAGTTAGAGCCTTAACCTATAAATAACGCTTAGTCATTACTACGCACGACAACAGACTGCGCTTCTTTAAGTCGCCACATAAAAACCAGCAAAATACAGCCTAGCGTTAACAAACCCAATTGCAGATGCAACCTCCCTTGCAGAACTCCGATTGAAATAGCAAAGGTGAGTACAATCATAAGCATCGCCTTAATTTTGGCGCTACGGGTAATGCTTCGGCTTTGCTCCCATTGCTGTAAGGAAGCGCCAAACCAGCGATTATTCAAAAGTTGCTGATGAAAGCGTGGCGAACTGTTAGCAAAGCAGGCTAGAGCCAGAAGTAAAAACGGCGTAGTCGGCAAGATAGGTAACACAGCGCCAATAATTCCAAGTGCTACAGACAATAGCCCTAAAAAAATTAATAAGTATTTTTTAATACGTTTGCGCATGGTGATAATTCAGTTTAACGGTTTTAAAATATTGCTTTGCAAGGAATCATAATCATAAACCAAAGGCTCCGATATTTTGGGATGTTTTGGCTTTATAAGGTTGTAAACTGTGTAGCGGCATCCATTCGTTTGTGTAATATACGAACAAACTCAATTTATATGGGCTAATACGTATGGTAGAAAAGAATACCTGAGTACGTATGACTCTCAGCCATAGTAAATAAAACATAAATAATCAGCATGTTACAAAACTCGTCATTCCCGGTGCGGCAAGCGAAGCTTGTCATTTCTTGCAAGGTGAAAGTCCTTGTCTGGAGAAGCTATTTTATTAGTTTCATAAGGTTTAACCAACCACCAGTATTGTAATGGTCAAGTAAAACAGAACACATTCTTAGACCGGTTTCTTGTGGAACTCACGCTCAAATTCTAAAGGCAATTTATAGCCTAATTTAGAGTGTGTCCGCTTGCCGTTATAAAAAGCTAAATAATCAATGATACTTAGCTTTGCTGCTTCTTTGGTTCTAAAGTTTTCGTAATTTAACGCCTCATGCTTAAGACTGCGGAAAAAACGTTCTGTTGGTGCATTGTCCCAACAGTTGCCTTTTCGACTCATACTCTGCTACATGTGCATGATATCCAGGTGTTGACGATACTCGTAGCTTGCATACTGACTGCCTCTATCCGAGTGATGGAGTACACCGGGTGCTGGTTTTTTTCTCCAAAAAGCCATTTGTAGTGCTCTGACACATAATGATGTACGCATATGATCATCAACCGCCCACCCCACAACTTGCCGAGAAAATAAATCTATGACAACCGCGACATAGAGCCAGCCATCAAGTGTCCATACATAAGTTATATCAGTTGCTCAGACTTTATTAGGTTCAGTTACTTCAAATTCACGATTCAGCGTATTAGGAGAAATTGAATCATTATGATCACTGTCAGTTGTCACTTTAAATTTCTTAGGGTAACGTACTTCCAGACCTAGCCGTGCCATTGCTTGTCTGACTTTATAACGCCCCGCATTAATGCCTAATTTTTTCAATTCGTTAGAGATGCGGCGTGATCCATAACAATTCTATTGTCCTCAAAAATATCGCGTACTCTGATATCAAACGCCTCTCTTTTCCTGGCTTTATCTGTCATTTCAGGTTGCCGATTCCACGCATAAAAAGCACTGGTACTGACCCCAATGTCATTAAGTTAAGCGCAAGTCATTGAATATGCTATAATATACACCAGTTCAATAAAAAAACATAAGTCGATAAAATGAATCAAAACCTCATTATTAGAGAATGCTTATAAACTAATCAGCAAAACTATTTCCTGTGACTTGTTCAAAGCCAAACACCGTCTGACAGAAAATAGTTTTAACCGAACGCGCAAGCTTCCATTTTCAGTGCTTCTAACGTATTTTTTGAATCTAACAAAAGGCTCTTATCAACAAGAACTTGATAATTTCTTTGCCGTCATCCATTCAAACCCTGCACCAACACAAGTCGTTACAAAATCAGCTCTGACACAAGCTCGAAAGAATTTATCTCATACCGCATTCATTGACTTAAACCACCAAGTGGTTAATGACTATTATACTGACCACCCAGCACTCAAAACCGCTATATGTCAACCAACCTGTCGCATTTTTGTGATATAAAACTTGCTACGCAAGTTCATGGGGGCTTTGCCCCCAAACCCCCAAGGTATTTAAGCAAGGGTAATGATATAATATTCTTACAGTACAGGCTGAGGAGCCGATGACTGTCAAGGGTAATGGGCGGCTTATGTCGCCGATTGCTTTACTGTTAACTTAAGCGATATTTTTCAACTGTAATTCGTTTTCTGCCGAGCTGATTTCATCCTTATCAGGATTCAGAAAAACAGTTTTTATAGGGTCTAAATTCCTTGTGTTACGCCCATTCCAGCGCTCAGGATGACATTCCTTCGCTTGCTCGATAACACTCTTTCTCTTCTCTAGAATTGCACTATCTAAGCCCTTATGGCGTTGATTAGGTGTTACATATTTAATCGTACTGTGTTGATGCTCATTGTTATACCAATCTACAAACTGTTCCACCCAGTGCCTTGCTTCGTGTAGGTTGACAAAGGGGGCTTCTGGAAAGGTGTAATGGTATTTGACCGTTTTAAATAGAGACTCCGAATAGGGGTTATCATTACTAACACGTGGCCTGCTGTACGATGGACTGATTTCCAGATCTATCATTTTTGCTCTTAACGTTGCACCTTTCATCGGGCTTCCATTGTCGGAATGAATTACCAACTGGTTTTTATCTATTTTTTCTCGGTAGACAATATCTTCTATTAAATCAGCAGCATGAGAACTTGATTCACAATCATGAGCCTGCCAGCCAACTATTTTTCGGCTATAAATATCCATCACCATATACAAATAATAGTACTGTCCCTTTACCGGGCTTAATAAATAGGTAATATCCCATGAATAGATTTCATTGGCTGCAGTCGCTTTTAGTGACCGGGGTTTCTTGCGCTGAGCTGCTGTCCCTTTACCTCTGTGTTTAAGTAGATTATGCGCCTTCATTACTCGGTAAAATGTTGATTCTGATGCAATATAGTGACCTGAATCTAATAAAGTAGGTACTATTTGATAAGGGGTTAACGTGCTATATTCTGGCAGGTTAATGACCTTTAATATTTCTTGCGTAACGGCCTCTGATAGCTTGTTGTGTGCAGGGGTATCATTATAAATTCTTTGGTCTTCTGATAATTTCTCACCCTGATTCCATCGTTGATAAGTACGGGCAGTAATGCCAACAAGCTCGCAAGCCAGCTGTTGTCTTGCTCCATTTTGTACCGCCTCATTAACGAGTGCACAGTATTGTTTGCGATCTGGGTAGGAGATTAATCGACCTCCGTTTCCCCCCAGATCGCTTGGCACTTTTTTGATAACACCAGTAAAGCCGCCGTTTCAGAGAGAGCTCTGTCCTTACGATTGAGCTCTTTCTGTAGTCGTTTATTTTCTTGTTTGAGTTTTTTTTGTTCCTGCCTGGAGGTAGAATTAGATGCTTGATGTTCTGATAAAAAATCTGATTTCCATTCCTGAACATGATGCGGGTAAATTCCATTTTCTCGGCAGTAAGAGCTAAGATGCTCATCGTTCAGGCCGTGACAGTCCATTACAGCCTCAAGACGTTGTGCTTTAGTCCAGCTCTGTGGGCTTTTTTCAGTTGACATATTTGTTTCAGGATTTTCTAGTTTATTTTCCTTGGCTAATCGGATCCATCTTTGAAGTGTTGAATAACCAATATGTAAATTATCGGCAATATCGTGAAGCGTTTGTTCGTCACGTTTGGATAATGCTTTTTCTACAGATTGTACTTTAAATTCTTGGCTATATATGGCCATTTCTGTCTCCTAATATTAATTTTTACAGGCGACAGGTATGTTGACATAGGGGGAAACCTGGAAAGGCTTTCGGCTATGCGCTATTGATGGCTCAAAACTTAGATTGCCTAATGAACCAGATATTATTAAAACGATTGGTGTTCATACTGGCAGAGAAAGTCAAAAGGACTGTTCATTAGCCCTCGCCTCGGTCTACTACGATGTCCTTAATCATATCAGTATTGATTCCAGCATCAATCCTGTTCATGCCTCAGAACGAGACTGTGCAGCAGCCCATCTGGAATCCGCTTTGCCCCACGATCTATCCCTGCTTGATAGAGGCTACAATGCATTCTGGCTATATAGTTTGTATCAGACAAAAAAACTGTCCTTTTGTATGCGAGCCAAAGTCAAGCAGAGTCTTGTCTTTAAAGCCTTCGCTGATAGTCGAAAAGCAGAGGCTGTCGTCATGCTCGAACCCGGTGATCGCTCGCTCAAGCAATGTCGAGAAAAAGGATTGTCTACTTCACCGCTTAAACTTCGCCTGATACGAGTAGAGCTGAATACCGGCGAGATTGAAGTGTTAATAACAAACCTGATGGACAAACAGGTTTATCCATCGAGTGAATTTAAGCAGCTGTATCACTTAAGATGGGGCATTGAAGAAAACTATAAACGTTTAAAACAATGGGTTGAGATAGAGAATTTTTCGGGGAAGTCAGCGTTATCAGTGAAACAAGATTTCTATGCGAAGGTACTGACAACCAACCTAGTATCCATGGCGGCTAATGTGGCTCAAACGCAGGTAGATAAAACAACCGCTCATCGAAAACTCAATTACCAAGTTAATTTCGCACAAGCGGTTTCCAAGATGAAGAATACGGTATTGGAGCTGCTCCTCATGTCTGGCCATTATCTAAAAAGCAGATTGGAAGCTATTGTTGATTATATGGCTTGTACTATTGAGCCTATCAGGCCAGGGAGGAGCTATAATAGATCGAAATCAAAAATGAAAAACAAATTACATTTTTGCAACTATAAGAGAGCTAAGTAAATCAATGAATTACGGCTTAACTTAAGTAAATATTCGACTAACCCATCTATACAGCAATAAATAAAAAGAGTACGGGACACATCATCCAAAACCCTGTATAAAGGTGTTCATGGAAAGTGCCTCCCAACATTCAGCAGCGTGTCCGCAACGCATAGAGACAGGAGAAATCACAAAGTCTCCCTTTGCTCAAATTGTCATTGAACTGACACAAGCAGAGTATATACAGCTTAAATGGGATGCAAACTATTGGAAAGGACAGTATCACCAGGTCAAACAGAAAAATGAAGATCTTAAGCTAGAGCTTGAATCTGCACAGGCACGCATTCGAGACTTGAAACAACGCCTATTTGGCAAAAAAACTGAAAAAGGCGTTGCCAAGAGAAATAGTTCTGGAAGACATAATCATACTGATACACCTCGGCCTCGTGGCCAGCAAAAAGGTAGCAAGGGACACGGGCGCACTCCCCGTCCTGATTTGCCGATTATTGAAGAAGAGCATGACATTGCTGCTGAAAACACGTTGTGCCTAGTTTGTACAAAACCCTACAAGCTTCTGTCACAGACAGAGGATTCAAATATTGTTGAAATAAAGGTTAACAGCTATATTCGTCGTGTCAAACGAAAGGTGACTGTTCAGGGCTGTCAATGCGAGGGAGTCACCGGATTGATTACAGCTCCTCCTGCACCACGTCTTATCCCCAAAAGTGGTATTGGCATCTCGGTATGGAGAGAAGTTCTGCTTAACAAGTTTCTGTTCTCACGAGCACTCAATAATTTGTGTACAGATTACACACATCGAGGTCTATGCATTGCCCCTGGCACACTCACGGGTGGATTACAGAAGATAGCTCCGCTATTCGAACCGCTCGTCAATGAACTGGTTAAAAAACAACTCACCGAAGATCTATTCCATAATGATGAAACCGGCTGGAAAGTGTTTGAAATCATAGAGGGAAAAACGGGCTACCGCTGGTGGTTGTGGGTCACTCAGTCCCGTTCGGTAGTCTATTACATACTGGCACCTAGCCGTAGTGGTGATATACCCATCAAGTATTTTTCCGGACTGGATAAACACCTGGAACAGGTCATTGTGGTCTGTGATCGTTATAAAGGTTACATTCGGCTGGCACGGGAAATT
Source organism: Methyloprofundus sp. (assembly GCF_965251085.1). Lineage (NCBI taxonomy): Bacteria > Pseudomonadati > Pseudomonadota > Gammaproteobacteria > Methylococcales > Methylococcaceae > Methyloprofundus > Methyloprofundus sp. Next base: position 1,809,147 of record NZ_OZ252594.1, read on the forward strand.
CCACAGATCATACTGGCTTTCTGCTGGGCACATGTCCGCCGTGACTTTCTGGATGCCGCCAGAAGCTATCCGAAACTTGAAGCATGGATGCTTGATTGGGTCGAACTCATTGCCGAACTCTATCATCTTAACAAGCAACGCCTGAAAGAGTGGGACGAAACAAAAAGCCTGGAAACCCAGAATCAAGACTTCAAGCAACACCATCAAGCCCTTGCACAGGCAAGCCAAAAGATGAAAGAGCGCTACGCGCATTTACTGGAAGCGGAGAAAGAGAACAAAAACCTAGAGCGCATTCAATGCAAGATCCTAAACAGCCTGAATAACCACTGGAAAGGATTGATGGTATTTGTGGCTAATCCCCAGGTGCCCATGGACAACAATATCGCCGAGCGGCGTATGCGTAATCCCGGTATGGGGCGTAAAAACTATTATGGTTCAGGGAGTCAATGGAGTGCCAGACTGGCAGCCATGATGTTTTCACTGTTTCAGACAATCCTGTTATGGGGATTGAACCCACATCACTGGCTTCACGACTATCTAGATGCCTGTGCGAATAATGGTGGGCAGCCTCCCTCAGACATCCGCCCGTTTATTCCCTGGATGATGAGCGAGTCGCGCAAACAGCAGTTGAGCAAACCCTTGCCTGAACTGACTGCGACTCCACTCGAGTCAGAACAGCCCCAATCACCATGACACGGTATTGTGGACGAAACTTTAGCGAGCAGGAACTGGAACAGATGCGGAAATTGATTGCCGAGGATGCTGGGCGCACGCGTGCCGAACTTTCGCGCCTGACCTGCAGGATGCTTGATTGGTACAAGCCTGATGGGGGGCTCAAGGATATGTCATGCCGTGTTGCCATGCTGCGCATGGCAGAAGATGGACTTATCGCTCTGCCGCCACCACGGCGCAAACCACCCCCGCGACAGAAACTCAACTTTACTGAACAGACGGACCCGCAACCAGCGATCCTCCGGCCTGTTCATGAACTTGCGGCCATCCAGCTTTGTCCAGTCATCACCCGTGATCATTCACGACTATGGAATGAGTACATACATCGCTACCAACTACCTGGGGCACAAGCCGCTACCCGGCGCACAGCTTCGCTACTTCGTCATCCTCGACGAGCAAATTATTGCAGCGCTCGGTTTTAGTGCGGCCGCCTGGCAAACGGCACCACGTGATCAGTTTATTGGCTGGAGCCACGAACAGCGGCAAAAAAACCTGCCGTTAGTCGTGAACAATGCCCGTTTTCTGATTATGCCCTGGGTGAAATCCAAAAATCTTGCTTCCACTATTTTATCCATGATAGCTCGTCGCCTTCCTACACAATGGGAAGAGCGTTATGGCATCCGTCCGGTGTTACTGGAAACTTTTGTTGATACCGAGCGATTTGCAGGGACTTGTTACAAAGCCGCCAACTGGATCTACGTAGGTAAAACCAAAGGGCGCGGCAAGTTGGGACCTGCTGGTAAACAAAGCGTACCCATCAAAGACTTATGGCTTTATCCGCTGTGTCGTCAGTTTAGAAGCCACCTAACTCGCTGATTCTAGGTAGTATGTGTTGGTCGAATATTTACTAACTTAATGACATTGGTACTGACCCTCATAACTCGACATAACGCCGTAACAGAGTAGGTCTTCTGTTGCTCTCGAATAAAAACATACTTTACTCGACTTCGTTCGCAAAGAAGACCGCTGCCTTTTTTAATATTTCGCGCTCCATACGCAATTGCTCAACTTCCCTACGTAACCTGACTAATTCGGACTGACCAGATAAGCTCGGTGTTGATTTTGTTTCGATTGTTGGTCCTCGTTCTGCTCTAACCCAACGTCCAATCGCACTTAAGGATACGCCTAAGCTGTCTGCAGCTTGTTGGTGGGTATACCCTTTGTCAATAACTAATTTGGCTGCATCTTGTTTAAATTCAAGATTATATTTAGGTCTTTTTGGTTTAGTTTGCTTACTCATATTCACCTCTAATGGACATTATAAATCTGTCTTTAGAAGTGTCCTGCTTTATTAAACCATTTCAGATTTTCATGGGCGCAGTGAGCGCACAGTCAAACAAGAACTATTCGCTCACTTTGTGTTGATCACTATGAGCCGACTCTGCGCGAGTGCCTCTGAGCATTTACTGGCGAGTTTGCTGAATCTTCCTGTCGACGAAGAATCAGAGACAGAGCAAACCCTTCAGGTAAACTTTAAAAATACATTAACCACCGTAGCGCGACATCTTGAAGAGATTTTGTATGCACCCAGTCTTTACATCAATCAGGTGATGACTGATCTGGTTTGTTCAATTTCACGTTACTATCACAAGAAAAGAAAGGGTCGTCATTACGCAAGAGAATCGAAACAGCCTGCACAGCAATGGAATATGTGGAGAAATAGCGCGTGATTTTTTAACATAAGAATGTGGGTTGGGTTGAGGCTTACCTGCTTCTTAAACGAATAGGAGTGTTTCTTAAACGAATGACATTGGTGATGTGGGAGGGAGGGGATAGAAACCCCTTTCTATCCCTCTTAGCCCATCTTCGTCACTTTTATCTTTCCAAGTTATTGATTTATCGTTCGCATAAAATTTTCATCAAAAAAGCTCCTTTAAAATCAAAGGTGTTTTTTTTGAGGCTCCTGTAGTGCCATTTTAGTTTGCTCTGCCTATTGATTTTTCCTGGTTTTTCCTTGATGCTAGTGGCATGTATATTCGAAGAACCAAAACAAAGAGTCTGGAAGACGGCTCCGCTTATTTCACTTACCGCATTGTTGAGTCTTTTCGTATAGGGAAACAAGTCAAGCAACGCACATTGCTCAATATAGGTGCGGACTTTACTATCGAGAAAAAGTATTGGCCCCTGCTAACGGCCAGAATTGAACAATTACAACAAGGTTCGGAACCCCATCAGGAAGAGCTATTCCATTTAGCTGATGATTTAAATCAACTGCTGGAAGCAACGGCTCAACGCTATAGCGCACTGATGACTGCAAAACTGTCACAACCACTAGACTCACAAAGCTCAGAACGGGATTATCATTCTGTTGATATTAACCATGTCGAAGCCATTAATGCCCGCAGTATAGGCGTGGAAACCTTGGCACTGCATGCTGCACAGCAATTGCAGCTAGATGAGAAACTCACAGCACTGGGCTTTAATAAAATCGATACGGTGACAGCACTGGGCAGTATCATCGGACGTATAGTTTCACCCGGCAGTGAATTGAAAACACATGATTGGTTGCAAAATCGAACGGGGCTGGGTGAGCTGCTGGATCATGACTACGGCAATACAAGCCTGACACGATTATATACGGTCAGTGACAAGTTACTCAAACACCAGGCAACTCTTGAATCATTTCTGGCTAACCGCGAGCAGACTTTATTCAATTTAAACCGCAAGATTGTATTGTACGATCTGACCAATACTTATTTTGAAGGCCAATGTACCCAAAACCCGAAAGCGCAATTCGGTCGCTCCAAAGAGAAACGCACAGACTGTCCACTAGTGACCCTGGGGCTGATTTTGGATGGTGACGGTTTCCCATTGAGTAGTCAGGTTTTTCCCGGCAATGCCAGTGAGCCCGCGACTCTGAAGCTCATGCTTGAGGGACTGCGAGACAAGGATCCCTTTCATCAAATAAAGCCGGTGGTTATCATGGATGCCGGCATTGCCAGTGCCGACAATGTTGCCTGGTTAATCGAACAAGATTATCATTATCTCGTCGTCAGTCGAGAACAGCACGTAAAAAACCCAAGAGACCAGGAAAGCCCGGTAACAGTCAGGGATACCCCGGACAGTAATGTCGTTGTGTATCGTGAAGTTGATCCAGAAACCAGGGAAACCCGACTCTATTGTCACTCAGAACAAAAGGCAAAAAAAGAACAAGGTATCCGTAACCGCTTTCATGTTCGTCTGGAAGAAGCCCTGGAAAAACTGCACACGGGCCTGAGCAAAAAAGGCACCCTTAAAAAATACGACAAAATACTGGAACGTATCGGCCGGCTACGTGAAAAACATAGCCGCGTTGCTGCTGACTACACCATCAACGTCATGGCGGATGACAAAAAAAACAAAGCCACCAGTATCGAATGGAAACGTAAACCTGAAAGTGACCAGAAAGATCAACACTGTGGTGTGTACTGCCTAAGAACAAATATCCCTGACTGGTCGGAAGAACAGTTATGGACGACCTATACCATGCTCACAGAGATTGAAGCGACCTTTAGAAGCCTGAAAACCGAACTGGGTTTGCGCCCTGTCTACCACCAAAAAGAAGACCGGGTTACCGGACAGCTATTCATTACATTATTAGCTTACCACTTGGTACATACACTGCGTTATCAGCTTAAACTGCAGGGCATTCATCTAAGGGAGATGGAAAGAAATAATCATCCAGAACAACCAGGAGAAATGGTCAAAAACCATTTCTCCAACGATGGCATTCGGTCAACAAACTGATAATACGTCTTCATTGCTTTTTTACCTACCTTTACTCCTGTTTCATATATTTTTTCTGTTAATTTAACAATAGGTGCTTTGCCATTGTAGGTCATACTTTTGGCAAATTTTAAAGTTGTTTCAACTGTATCCATTATGTCGCCACTAATATGATTTTCATAGGCTCCCCATACTCGTTCAATTGGGTTATATTTACTATGATAAGGAGGGTAGTAGGCCAGTTTTATCTTTATGTTGCTTTTTTCAGCAAACTCCACAAGCCTTTTTATAAACTGAGTTCTGGAGCTACTGTTCTCCATACCATTGTCAGCGTTAATTGTCAGAATATCTACTCCATATTTTTCTTGAATTTCTGGCCAAATTTCTTCCAATCGGTCAACGATGAAATCACTGCTGGCATAGCCTGCTGTAAAGAAAAGGAAAAAATCATCATGTTCAGGCAGATAAAAACCAAAAGGAGTTAACTTTTCCTTAACATCTAAATCATGATCCTCTGCTTTTGTTAAAACCCGATTTCGTCCTCCCCGTGAAAAATTTCCTATATTCATTCTTGCTTTGGCATCAATTGATATACGAATCTCTTTTGGGTTGATATCTGCCATTCCATTGACTGAATGAACTTGTTCAAAAATTGCATCCGTTTCCTTGATTTTCTTATGAGGCTTTGTTTTTTGTACCTTTTTTGGATGGTAACTCAGGTCATTTAATTTTGTATTGATAGTTTTTGAGCAAGGTAATGTTTTTTCATCGTAATAATCAATCTCCAGTAAACGTTTTCTAACTTCTTTAGCCGTTAGCCGGGTATATAATCGACAGGAATTAAAAGAGGGATCCGTTTGACACTCCGGTTCAGCAATTTTTTTTATGTCATCAAGTAGATGAGGAAAATGCTCTTCACTTTTATTACGCCCTCTCGCTGAAAAATTATCTTCTATGGGCTGAGTTTCAAGTTCATATTGTCCTTTTCGGATAGTGCCTCTATTCCATCCTAGTTTTTCTTCAGCAATACTTGCACCACCTGAGCCTAGTAGCTCCACCGTTTCAGCCATGAATATACGACGTACCGAGCCTTTTAAACGATGGGCTGTATTTATAATCCAACCTATAATGCTATCTGTTAATATCAACAAGCTTATCTGCCTAGTGTGAGAATAAATTCAGAATTCATTATTATAAATTATTGAGACACAAGCTTACTTCGTTTGGATGATTATTTCTTTCCATCTCCCTAAGCTGGGAAAGCATTCGCAACATTATGTCGACCCAGCAACGTTTGACCATTACCTTACCCACTGATAACGATACAATCATTCACTTGCGAACCACAAGCAAAGCAGAAACCAGACAAAAACAAATCTATACTGCTTTGAATATTAACCCCGACCCGATAGGAAAAATTAAAACGACCGTTGATATGAAATCTGTAGTGCCAACTGAGACCGATTGAAAAATTTAACTCATTGAAATAATGGGGAATTGACTGTATAAGTCACGAAGATGGGTTAGGAACGTGCACGAAATAACTTGAGCAACTTCTAAAATTGCTTTTCAGGAACAGCAACATAATTCCATAGCCTAAGATGTTCATCAAAAACAATTCTCATGGAATCTTTAAACTCGGCCATAACCTTTCTGCCCGTTTCATAAACTCTATTTAAAATTGAGGCAAAAACTTTTAAACCAGACTTTGTTGTTGCCGTTTCTATCAATTCTTTTGTTAACTGGTGACTTGTTAAAACAACACCTTGCATTGCCCGAGTAATATGAGGAAAGGCTTTGTGCTCAACAGGATTCCATTTGGATGTGTAGGGAGGATAATGAGCAACGCGTATATTAATCCCAATTTCATCTGCCAAAACTTGTAAATCCTGTTTAAAAATATAGTGTCGAGATGAATTACTGCCACCTCCATCCATCAACATTAAAATAGAAGTGGCCTGCGAGTAGTAATGTATTCCATAGTTGTACCACCAATGGCGAAGCGAATCACAAGCAAATTCACTGGTGTCTCGACTTGTCCCTATAGTGACGTATGCCTCATTGCGTGTTTGATCATAAACGGTATGCGGTACGGCAACCCCCTCCGCCAATGACGGGAAATCATGATCAAAAACTTCAACAGTCTCAGTGGTATAAATCTTACCTTCACGAGATAAATTCCCTATTTGTTCCTTTTTCTTAGTGTCTACGCTAATCACTGGATTCCCAGCAACACTATATTTTTCTTTTAATTCGGTAATACGTTCAAATTGGGCATTACGATCCACATGTCCTCCTCCAGCCTTATTTTTTAAAGGCTTCCGTTTTACATACTCATTCTTTTTCAATAATTGTCTAACAATATTACGACTGGCTTTAAAACCTTTTTTAGCTAATAAATCGCTAATATTAGCTCGCGTTAAATTTGTCCATTTTTGCATTTCATCCATTGGATTACCTGCTGTATGCTCTGTAAGCAAAAGTAGAAAAACCTCATTAATATCAGGCTGTTTTTCAAGGGTTGCCTTTCGACCGCCTCCCTTACGTCTACTGCGATTTTGGTCAATCGTTTCTTCCACCTGAAGTGCTTCAATTCCAAATTGAACAGTATTGCGTGAACAATTAAAAAGTTTAGCAATATAAGTAACCCCACCAAAAGCAAGCTTTAAAGCTTCAATGCCTGCATATAAGCGTCTATTTTTCTCTGGCAGACGACTGTAAAATTCTTGCATCCGCTCTTCTATCTCTTTTGCATAAGCTATAATCATTCGTTAATTTTAAACAAAACTTATTTTTTTAACCAACGTTACAATGATTTTATAATTAAATTTACGCATGAACTTGCTCAAGTTATTTCATGCGCGTTCCTTAGGCATTTTCTCTAAGTGATTCTAAATATAATGTATCAGGACAAATATCCTGTTCATGTGGCCACACAACTGTTCCATCAAAGGTTTTGACCTGACTAAAGTAATTTGAGTTTTTTAACTCCTTAAATACACCAAACTCTAATAAACTGGAACAATCATAAATACCTCTTTCCCCATTGGTAAATACAAGGGACAATTTATAGTTATTTAAGGCTGATACTTGCTTTACTCTTGGGTTCATTTTTCTATTTCAAGGGGTCAATTTTATAAGGTTGTTCACCTGATACAGCTAATTCCCAATCAGCCATTAACTCTTCTTTATGTATTTCTATCCATGCTTGAAGTAACTTCATCTTCGTAGAAGGGATTTTTCCATCAAGAACATTTCCATCTGGTATTGACACTACAACTTCATCTCCAGAATATTTAACGTGAATATGTGGAAGATTGTGTTGCTTATTATCCATGAAATACATATAAATTATGATTCCATAGAATGCTGAAATTGAGGGCATAATTTTGTCAAATTAACTTTAGTTGAATTAAAGGCACATTATATCATTACCACTAAACTTCACTTGCACCGGGTAGCTCAGGGTCTCGCGACCCTTTGCCCCCTAAGAACCGTACTTGCGAGTTTCCCAGCATACGGCTCAAGCCCTTCAAAAGCCAGAATAAACTGACCCAGCTGCCTTATTATTCAACAGTAAACTCATTTTATTTAGTGTAAAATGATGTATTTTCCATCACTAACTTTACTACCAAAAACAATGTCTGTTGAACAAATTTAATAGCCAACCTTTGCGATACGTATCTACAGCCGATAATACATATTGCTATGCCAGAAGGTGCACCAGCCAAAGGCCGTCATTTGCGTTTCCTTCTTAAAACCGGTTCTCTAAACTCTCTCGCAACGAAGCACCAAATGGACGTGCGCACACTTTCGTGTCGGACAAATCTTGAATCCGTATCAACTACATTACATAATCGCCTTCGCTTTTTCCATTCTCTCATCGACGCATGGCCATCAGCACCCCTTGCGGGCAGCTTTCTCCATTGCTGGAGGACGATACGACATTGCCACGTTCCACATAAATATCTTAACGAACGACTTAGGTGCTGCCTGTATCCCAGTAGTGCATTATCTGCGTGAAACCGACGTTATAACAGTTCCACTGACTACCCACCTGTTGGTTACAGCCTATCAGTGCTTTTGGCTGCTCTTTTGTTAACGGGACTTCAAGACGACAGTTCACATTACATTCACCCTATCATTCCATCCTAGCTCCCGTCCGCCTTAGCACTGGCAGTTACGATTCCCCTCACGGTTCCTCTTATACGAGTTTCATTGTCCCAGACGCTTCACACCACATCCGTGTCGCATGGCCTGGTAGGATACTGGAGGCAGAACTCCAGGTTGCGCCTCACTTAAAAAAAAGTGATTTACAACATATATTTATGCAACTTCGTGTCGCAACTAACGCCCAAATCAGCTGACGTTGGCAGATTTTTGATGAACTCTGACAACTCACTGAACTTTGACAAAAAATGACCTTTGAAAACGAGCTGCGCTGCCAACGGTCAGCTGGATTTTGTGTGTGTGTGTGTGCCCAGCATGGGCATGATTTTATGGGGTGTAAGTCCCCTGTACATTATCTGGGAAGTTGCCATAATTGGCAACTTTAAAAAGTACTAGCCGAGGGCAAGGGCGGAAGGGCGGAAGGGCGACCGACCGGCAGCCTTAAGAGTTAACAGGCGCGTTGATGGATAAGTGTAATCCACAATCAATATTAAGGGTTTGGTTAATATTATTTGGTCTGACTACGGTCCGGCACTTTTGGTAATCGCCCAGTGCGGACCCGCATGCTGGGTGCTGTGGGCAATGTCATTCACTTAAATACAAAAATAATAAAGTGATTAAAACTCATAAGCTTAAGGGAGATGGAAAGAAATAATCATCCAAACGAAGTAAGCTTGTGTCTCAATAATTTATAATATTGAATTCTGAATTTATTCTCACACTAGGCAGATAAGCTTGTTGATATTAACAGATAGCATTATACCTAAATCCTGCAAGCCCATATTTTGACTCTCATTAACCTGTCTAGCTAAGTGGTTATTAGGTTTTTACTGCCGCTTTGCCAGCCCTCTTTGTCCAACCGATCAAAATATCCAGATTTAAATCATAAATAGAGGAAATTTTTTGTATCGTATGGATATCCCCCGAGCCCAAGGCAATAAACACCCTGCCAACGTGCCATGACCTTTTAATCAAAGTGACTTAACTTCGGTTAATGTTAAGCGAGTAACCCCACCTTAACCCAATCATCCCATTCCTGTGGATAGAGCGGATCTGCAGGTGTTCTGACTCTCAGCTGATTATTGCCTGTGAGTAATTTTCCAGCCACCCGAATCAGATAAGTACGAAGTGTATCCGGCTCCCATTGGCACAACGTTTTGTTGCCACTCAATTGAGCCATCCAGCGCACGGTATTGTAGGCAAGAACGGCGCAATGAAATAATGCGGCATTAGCCAGAAATTGATTCGTTCTGATTTTAGGGAGATGGAAAGAAATAATCATCCAGAACAACCAGGAGAAATGGTCAAAAACCATTTCTCCAACGATGGCATTCGGTCAACAAACTGATAATACGTCTTCATTGCTTTTTTACCTACCTTTACTCCTGTTTCATATATTTTTTCTGTTAATTTAACAATAGGTGCTTTGCCATTGTAGGTCATACTTTTGGCAAATTTTAAAGTTGTTTCAACTGTATCCATTATGTCGCCACTAATATGATTTTCATAGGCTCCCCATACTCGTTCAATTGGGTTATATTTACTATGATAAGGAGGGTAGTAGGCCAGTTTTATCTTTATGTTGCTTTTTTCAGCAAACTCCACAAGCCTTTTTATAAACTGAGTTCTGGAGCTACTGTTCTCCATACCATTGTCAGCGTTAATTGTCAGAATATCTACTCCATATTTTTCTTGAATTTCTGGCCAAATTTCTTCCAATCGGTCAACGATGAAATCACTGCTGGCATAGCCTGCTGTAAAGAAAAGGAAAAAATCATCATGTTCAGGCAGATAAAAACCAAAAGGAGTTAACTTTTCCTTAACATCTAAATCATGATCCTCTGCTTTTGTTAAAACCCGATTTCGTCCTCCCCGTGAAAAATTTCCTATATTCATTCTTGCTTTGGCATCAATTGATATACGAATCTCTTTTGGGTTGATATCTGCCATTCCATTGACTGAATGAACTTGTTCAAAAATTGCATCCGTTTCCTTGATTTTCTTATGAGGCTTTGTTTTTTGTACCTTTTTTGGATGGTAACTCAGGTCATTTAATTTTGTATTGATAGTTTTTGAGCAAGGTAATGTTTTTTCATCGTAATAATCAATCTCCAGTAAACGTTTTCTAACTTCTTTAGCCGTTAGCCGGGTATATAATCGACAGGAATTAAAAGAGGGATCCGTTTGACACTCCGGTTCAGCAATTTTTTTTATGTCATCAAGTAGATGAGGAAAATGCTCTTCACTTTTATTACGCCCTCTCGCTGAAAAATTATCTTCTATGGGCTGAGTTTCAAGTTCATATTGTCCTTTTCGGATAGTGCCTCTATTCCATCCTAGTTTTTCTTCAGCAATACTTGCACCACCTGAGCCTAGTAGCTCCACCGTTTCAGCCATGAATATACGACGTACCGAGCCTTTTAAACGATGGGCTGTATTTATAATCCAACCTATAATGCTATCTGTTAATATCAACAAGCTTATCTGCCTAGTGTGAGAATAAATTCAGAATTCATTATTATAAATTATTGAGACACAAGCTTACTTCGTTTGGATGATTATTTCTTTCCATCTCCCTTACCTAAACCCATTTGTGATTTTGCTTCTTCAATCCATGTTTCGCACGTCGCTCGTTCACCATACTTCTTATGTGTTTGCCAAGGCGATAGAGGTTCAGTTGTTACATAACAAAAATAGTCATATTCTGCCGTATCCCAAAGCTCGGACTGAGGTCCTGTCACTTGTTTAGGTTGCTTTATCCTGACCGCGACAAACTGACGAGAGCGAGACCAGCCACCACAACGATATTGAAACTCGCTCTGCTCCCAACCGGGTCGGCCTTGTATGGCTGTCCAGGCCTGTTTGGCCAGCAATGCGTTCAAATTCTTAAGTTTAACCTTTATTAGATACCCATGCCCTCTGGTATCGAGAAATTCAAGCAAATCACCGACAAAATAACCACTGTCACCGCGAAAAATAATGCGCATCCGATTGGGCAAGTGTGCAAGTAACTGTTTGGTAAATTCTACAACACCATTGCTTGTAAAGGCATTGCCTGTCCGGAACCAGGCTTGTAAAATTTCTTTTGTTTCCGCTAGAAAAGCGAGTTGTGGATGGTATGAACGGGCACCTTTCTTTTTGGGGTTGAAGCCTTTGGCACTTCCTTCTTGTCGACCACAAACGGTGTCCACAGTTGAATCGACATCGACCCACTGGACGGATTGTATGCCAGTTTTCGATTTTCCGGAACGAAGCAATCGCCGCCAGTGTTGACCACGCAAAGTATGCGTGAGCGTTTCAAACTGGCTTATCTGCCTATCACTTACTTCTTTAAAGATCCGTAAAATTGTGGTTTCAACAGGAATCTTTATCCAGCCAGCTACTTTGCGCAGTACGCTATCTGCCCATACGGTCGTCACCTTTGCCATTGATGTTGCTCCCCCCATCATGCCAACCAACGTCAATAGAACCACATCAGATAAGTGATGGTCTGCATTTTCACCCCGCCGATGTGGAACGCTTTGTTTTACGGTTTTTTCAAAACCTATCCTGTCTAAATATTTCACGACGGGAATCAGTCCCGCCTGGCTTGTCAATCCATGTGCTGTAGATGTCATTTTTACCGTTCGGGTACGGTTTCTTACGTGAGATGAGGATTTTGATACTTTAGAGGGCTTCATTAAAACAATGAGATAGTGAAATCAGGAAAATGATATTATATCATTGTTTAATAAGGAGTTTTGTGGATTATTATGTATAATGCTTGCAGGATTTAGGTTATATATAAATACAGCCCATCGTTTAAAAGGCTCGGTACGTCGTATATTCATGGCTGAAACGGTGGAGCTACTAGGCTCAGGTGGTGCAAGTATTGCTGAAGAAAAACTAGGATCAGACATCTTGATTCAGACGAAACTAATTTGAGACCATTTCCTAATTTTTTGCGGATGAAGTCAGCTCATAAATTAAGCGCAGATCGGTTCCTGGATAATTGAGTTCCGTTTGATTGAGTTGTTCAAATAACTTTTCTATTGCTTTATTACTTGCAGGTCGGGAAGTACTATGCACACGTATCCGAAGTTGTTTTTTTACTTCATCGGGTAATATATCTGCTTCTGTCACAAACAGCGTTTGTAATAGTTGCCTTGCCATCGGAAAGTCGATTGTCGGTGAGGTTAGCAGAGCGGCCATTGCTGTTTCTGCCCGATAAGCGATCATGTTGACAGTATCTATCAGCCGCTTTTTCCCTGGCAGAAGCTGTTCGAACTTATCTTCGTCTCTCAACTCTTGCCAGGTAATGTGTTTGGGCGTTTGGCTTAGTTTTTCCTTGATGGTTTTTAGTTCATTTTCATAATGCTCTATTTCTTCGAGTAATTCTGCTCGTTTTCTTTCCCATTTCTTGTATTTCACATCTTCCGTTTCATCTTTTTTAATCACCGGATGAAGTTCCATCGCTGCAAATCGAGATAGACGGTAATTGAGTTTGGATTGTATCGAATTACGCTGTCCTTCCTGTTGGCGCCTATCAGGGTTGACCACCTTTTGGGTATCGGATAGTGGCTCTATTCCATACTCCTGTAGCATGTCTATCCGATAGTGGTGCTTCATATATCTAAAAAAGTTCTCTTGGCACCACCGGCTAAACATTCGCCCAGAAACAGCCGTCAATTCTAGTTCATAGGCTGTGGTAATAATACTGGTTTGGTGACCAGAATCAGTCAACTTGCGCACTTCTCTCATCCACATCGCCTGTTTTTTGGTTCCAACCAGACTGCCTCGTTCGGCGAGTTTCATGATGACTTTTTCACCACTCGGTAGGGTGATCTCCTGGCCGGAAAAATTGTCCAGTGGCCAATTTTCGGTGGGAAATTTATGATAGGTCATGCAAGCGACACGATGCTTGTTCCACATCTTTCTAAAGAATGCGGGGCTATAGCCTTCTCTATCAAACACCAGGATAAAACGACAGGCTTGTTTGTTTTGCTGTAATGCTTGTGCACTCGGTTGATTCGGAATGTCTTTGAGTAATCGGGGGACGATATCTTCTTCCAGCGTTTTTAGTAAGCCCGGATCCACCGTTTTTTCAACGACAAAGAAGGGACGCCCCGTACCATCATTAACCCAGTAGTCGGTGATACCCCGTAAGCAGAGTTTTTCGCGTGAAACATGTCGTTTGGAAAGTTTTGTCAAGTGTCCATGGTAGACACGGACATGACCATCTATGTAGAGTGTTCCTGCAGCTTCTGGCTCACTTTCCATCCATTGCCGACAGAGGTTGGCCGCCCAGCTTTCGACTGATTTTGGTTCAGCCAGTCCTTTTACTTTGGATCTTAAACAACGCACTTCGGGAGCCCGATCCAGGCCAAGTAGTTTTCCGAATTCACCCGGTGCATGCTCGCGAAGTTGTTCGGCATTTTTGATGCGACATAGTCCCATAAAGGCGAGTAGCAATAGGATATGAAAGGTTTGATAATAACCTGTCAGTTTGCCCAGGTGGCGCTCAATGTCATTTAATAAGCCATTGCCAAGTAACGCGGGCAATGCACATAACACACCGCCTTTAGGAACATCTAAACAGGATTCGAATTCGATTGAGGCTCCCTTTTCCTGCTCACCCAAAGCAGCCTGGATTCGCTCTTCTACTCGAGTGCAGGCCGTACCAAGCACATCGGCTGCATTGGCATCTATAATATCACGGGCTGATTTGGTACTGCCATCATTGGGGTCTATTGATGCGGCAGACTTTTTTTTAAACGTCCATCACTGATCGCCTTGCGAAAGGTATCTGCCCGGATGCCTAATTCTTTAGCGGCTTCGTTAGGCGTCATACCTTGATCCAGATATTCCTGAGCTTGCTGCAAAACCTCAAGCGTAAAGAGTGGTCCTCCCTTGCGAGTCGGGCGAGGTTCAAAAAACGAATCAGCCCCTTTTTCTCGTAGTTGCCTTAATGAGCGCATAACACTACTTTTAGAGACACCAAAGGTTGTAATAATATCGATTGAACGACAGGAACCGGTATTGGTGAGTTGAGAGGTGTGAAGTCTAAATAATCTCTTATTGTCCCTGGTGAGAATAGATCGGGATACCGCCGAGGAAATAAAACCACTCATCATTTCGGTTATCAACACTGACCTGACCATTTATAATAGTCGTACCCTGAGGAATTATTGGGAGCATGAGTTGCTGCATTAATTGAATACCTCGTATGATATGAGGGCTTAGTTTAACCTAAATGAGTACCATTTTCATTTCTTTAGCTGAAAATATCAATCATTTGACAATAATTCCCTAACCCTTTAATTATATTGCCTAGTTTAAGTTTTAATGGATTTCTTTCAGGATAGCGAATCAAGATGTCTGAGAATAACAAAATCAGTTGCTTACAAATTTGTTATTCAAGAGTTACAAAAGTTCTCGATTCCGTTGATATGATTATGCTTGATTTTATCGTAAGATCGGCATTAGTGTCTTGCTCTTGGCATATGGAGTAATCTGTGTGTAAACGTTACCTCCACGTTTGAGGATTCCGAATACGGGAACTTTATCTGCCGCACCTCGTCCGCGCTTGCCTTTATGGGAGCCACCAAAATAGCTTTCATCGACTTTAAACTCCCCTGGAAGTCATAGCATCGTTTTCTGCCTCAAGCGCAATAGGGTACAATAATCTCGCGTAAACAATGGAAATAATAAACAGCCGTTGTCTTGTTCATATTAATTGGCTTTGCTGCTTCGCACGCGGTTGGTCCAGACACAAAATGTTCAATCAATCTTAATTTATATGTGCTTAATCTACTTTTTCTCATGCCCATAGTGATAACCTTTCTCAGTTATCTAGGACAGCCCCAAATCTATTCATATTTATAACTCTATTTTTATTTTTTCGTTTTATAGTTGTTTATAAAAATTTATACTAAATTTAGGGTTATTAGCTATTGCTAATAACCCTATTAAACTTGATAAGAGCATTATTGCCCATTGCGATAATGTTGGAATCTGTTGGATGACAACCTGATTTCTTGTTACACCATTATCGACAGTTACAAATGTATCAGGGTTAATAATATCAAAAACTTGACTTCCAGGTGTCCCTGTTCCTAAATAATCAAATGTAATTGAAAAACCAGCTAATATGCTACCTGGGGGAATACCAGAACTGAGGGCTAGAACTGCCTATTACCCATAAATTACAGCTGGACAATCAAGAATAATTATTGCATGCTATAAGGCATGAATAAACAAAACCAAATCAAACGAACACTCTCCTTATCAAGCAATATAGAATACATCAAACAATTACTGGAAGGCAAGGGGGGGGTTGCACATAGAAGCGATTTAGCCAAACAAGTCTGTACACACTTTGAATTTCACGATGCACGTGGGGAAATGCAAACCAGTGGCTGCCTGAAAGCACTCCGTGATCTAGAATCATCGGGGCATTTTGAGCTACCCAGGGTGCAACACAAAACGGGCACAAAATCACCCCGCCGTTTAACGGACTCCGTACCACATCCTGTTGATGTACCCGATGAAGTCAGGCACATTGCAGCGCTTGAATTGGTACTAGTACAAGAGGCAGATCAGATGCGAACCTGGAATGAACTGATGCTTACAGAACACTACCTGAAAGCAGCAATATTGGTGGGCAGGCAAATGCGCTACCTGATTCGTTCCGAGCATGGCTGGTTAGGAGGGATTGGGTATGCCGCGCCGGCTTTGCAATTATCCGCCCGCGATCAATGGATAGGCTGGAATCAAGAAGAGCATCAAGCACAGCTCCATATGATCGTCGGGATGAGTCGTTTTTTGATCCGTCCCAGTGTCAACTGCAAAAACCTGGCATCGAAAGTACTAGGCATGAGCATGGCAACGATAGCAAAAGATTTTAACCGGCAGTATGGATACTCACCCTTGCTCATTGAAAGCTTTGTTGATACCGAGCACTATTCGGGCACCTGCTATAAGGCTTCAAACTGGTTGGCCATCGGAAAAACCAAAGGGCGGGGACGCCAGGACCGGCATAATGACTCGACATTAAGTCAAAAAACGATTTATATGTACCCACTCGACACCTCTTTCAGGAAACAATTGGGATTATCAGCCAATGCAGGTCTGGGCGCACTGACTATCAGTGAAGGACTGGATGCTGCGCAATGGGCCGAACATGAATTTGGCGGTGCGCCACTGGGTGATAAACGATTAAGCAAAAGACTCGTCAACGTCGCTCATGCAAAAGCCCAGAACCCTGGCAGTGCCTTCTCAGGGACAGTTGAAGGTGACTGGCCCGCCACCAAGGCCTACTATCGCATGATTGACCAGCCAGAAGGCTCAGCCGTTAATCTGGAAAATATCTTGCAACCTCACCGCGAACGGACAGCGCGACGGATGATGGGGCAAAAAACGGTGCTATGCCTGCAAGATGGCAGTGAACTCAACTACACAAACCTGGATAAATGCAGTGGTTTAGGGGAGTTGAAAGCCAACCAGACCGGTGCAAAAACCAAAGGACTGACTTTACACTCAAGCTTCGCCATTGCGCCAAACGGATTGCCATTGGGCGTCCTAAAAGCACAGTGTATTGCTCCGCACCCCCGATTGCCCGATGACAAACGTAAACCATCAAAAATACCGATTGAAGAAAAAAAGACCTTTGTCTGGATAGAGCACCACCGTGACCTGGTTGAATTAGCGGCCACCATGCCGCAAACACAACTGATTAATGTCTGTGACCGGGAAGCTGATTTTTTTGAATTGTTTGATGAACAAAGAAAAAATCCCTGTGTTGAACTGCTTATTCGTGCTCAGCACGACCGTAATATTAATGAATCCCCCTTCAAGCTGTTCGCAGCCATTCGTGAAACCAGAGTACAAAGTCGAGTTAGCGTCAATGTTCCCCAGCAAAGTGCCCGGCCTAAAAAAAGCAAGCAAAAAGCCAAAGCAGCAAGACCAGGAAGGCGGGCAGAACTGGCATTGCGTCACTTAGCCATACAACTCCCTGCTCCCAGCTATTATCATGACAAAGAGCCGGTTGAAATACAGCTTATCCATGCGCTAGAAGAAAACCCGCCTCAAGGCACAAAGGCCGTCGAGTGGTTTTTACTGACAACGATTAAAATTGAATCCGCAAAGGACATTGAAAAGTGTTTGCGTTGGTATACGTTGCGCTGGCGAATTGAAGACTGGCATCGTGTGCTAAAATCAGGCTGTAAAATTGACGATCTTGCTCATGAAACGGCTGAGCGGTTGCGTCGGGCGATTGGTATCAATCTGGTTATCGCCTGGCGGATCATGCTCATGACGCTTCTGGGTAGAGAAACGCCTGAGCTTCCTGCTGAAATATTATTTTCTGATGTTGAATTGCGTACCCTGCACGCCTACGCAAAAAAAAAGATTAAAACCCCCTTTGTTACTAGGTGAAGCTGTACAATTGGTAGCAAGAATTGGAGGACATCTGGGGCGGAAAAAAGATCCCCCGCCCGGTCATCAAATCATGTGGCGAGGGTACGCAGCTTTGCAGCTTTTGTGTGCAGGGTTCTTGCTGCTGGAAGGCGGGTGATATTGTGTGTCATGATTTATGGGTAATAGGCAGGGCTAGAACATCATAGAGCCCATCATCAGGTAAACCTAAATCTGGTTGGATAACTAATGAATCCCAGTTAGTAGGTGTTAAAGCCACTATAAGATTTTCATATAGATTATAATCAAAGAAGATAGAAAACTCTTCGATATCTGCAGAAAGGCTATCATTGTTGATGGTATAATTATATACCCAATTATTTCCTGAAATATGTGTCGCCACAAACTCAACGAAAAATAGGGTCCCGAATTGCGAATTAAGAGTGAAACAGAAGGTCAACATTTTCGCTGGATGCTATGACTATATTTTTCCTTCTGGCAGTACAAGTAATCTCTCACTGCGCCACACTCTAATAATATGAACTGAGTTTTTCTCCCTCAAATAAATAATTCGAAATGGCGGATGAATAAGTTCTTTTATTTTTATTTCGTCAAACTCTGGAACTTTTCTTCCAATGTCTGGGTTATCGCTTAAAGTCTGGATATGATCAATAATTGAAACTACATATTGTTCACCAATATAAGAAACACCTTCTTCCTTGTAATACTCTTTTATACTTTCAATGTCACTGAAAGCAGAATCGGAAATGAAGATTTTCACTCAGTATATTCCCAGCTTTTTTTTAACCTCACCTAGCTCTAGTTCGTTGCCTTCCTTAATCTCGATTAACCCCTGAGTGACGGCTTTCATAAACTCACGATTCTCTTCGTTTGCCTCATACTCATCAAGCCCTTGTACTACGGCAATGCCTTTTCCTCTACTAGTAAGGAGAATGGGACGATGAGAATTTTTCGCACGATTCACGATTTTTCCAGGGTTAACTTTGAGTTCTGAAAGAGAGATAACATCTTCAGAGAACTTAATTTGCATGAGTGGATCCTTGAATAAGTGACTAATAAGAGCTGATTATAGCACCTGTTTACAGGGTCTAAAAAACAGGAAAAAAACCAAAAGGGTGTGCGGCCGAGCAAGGTCGATAATTCCAGCAGGTGAAAGTCCCGCTCTGGCAAGGTAGGTCAACCACCAGATAGTAAACATCGGGCAGGCGGAGGTAACTCCAAACGTCAAGCACGATGGGCGCAAGCCAGCAGGCCGTAAGCGCAAGTTGAAGTGATTTAGCCTCGAAATGGTTTTACGTAAGCAGGACGACAGAGTACCCTTTCTGGACGTCCCTATTCTATGACGCGCATGACAAGTATCATAGAACTGCTTCGGGGTTGTAAAGCATGGCATGTTGGACATTGGGAATAATCGGCAACTCGGGAGATCCTGAGTCGTCTTTCAAAGAAGAGAGTAGGTTGAACAAGTGATAATAAAACAAGAACAACCGAAGCGGTTCAGGAAGTCGGATGGTGGCATAGTACCGATGAAAGTGTGTAATGCATCTGGAGAAAAGGCCATCACGACAACAACAGCGGAGCAGGGACACATGTATCATGCACAGTAATGTAGAAAGCGTGCCAACAAAACTGCAACGAAGCCTGAGAAAGCCAGCACAGACAAGGACTGTCAATTCACCAGCTTATATCACCTGATGAATAAAGAGTTACTGCTGGAATGCTTTACGCAGCTCAAAGGAAAAGCCGCGTCAGGCATAGATAATATCACCAAAGATCAATACGCTATTCATTTAGACGCAAACCTAGACAATCTAGTCGAGCGACTACATAAAATGGCGTATAAACCACAGCCTGTCTTAACCCATGTTCAGTCGTTTTTCGCTCAAAAACCACAACAGGTCTATTTTCATAGGATAAAAAAATAAAAACCTAATCATTACAAACATTTGCATTTCCAAGCAAAGCGTAGTGCCATAACATAACAAAAATAGTTGCATTCACTTGATTTTTATGGAAAAATTCAAGTATGTATATCCGATGCACAACGACCCGAACCAAGGCAACTGGCGAGACCTACAAAACGTTTCGGCTAGTTGAGTCCGAGCGAATTGATGGCAAGGTCAAGCAACGTACCCTGCTTAATCTGGGTCGTTTCTTCGATGTGCCCAAGTCCCAGTGGAAGTCATTATCAAGTCGTATTGATCAATTACTGACAGCACAGACTGACTGGCTCACTATTGACCTAGAGGAATCACTCGAAACACGGGCACAATATTACGCCACTCAAATCATCACATCCCGAAGTACAACCCTTGACGATAGCGTTCACTTTGAGACCGTTGATATCGGCAGTTTAGAGCTTGTACGACCGCGCCGTGTGGGAGTCGAGCAAATAGCGTTGCACGCTGTAAGGCAGTTAACCCTGGATGATAAATTGAAATCTCTGGGATTTAACCAGCACCAGCTTGCCGCCTCCCTCGGTACTATCATTGCTCGCATGGCCTGTCCTGCAAGTGAATTAGCCACACACGGCTGGCTGCAGACAACCAGCGGCCTCGGTGAGTTAATCGACTATGACTTCGAAGACATGGGGCTGGATCGTCTGTATCAGGTATCCGACCAATTATGGAAACACCGGGAAGCCATTGAAACCCATTTATATCAGCAAGAACGGGATCTGTTCAGCTTCAGTGAAACTATCACGCTTTATGATCTGACAAATACCTTCTTTGAAGGCGAAGCCAAAACAAACCCAGCCGCCCAAAGAGGCCGCTCCAAGGAAAAGCGCAGTGACTGTCCCCTGGTTACATTAGGGCTGGTGCTTGATGGCAGTGGCTTTCCACGTAAAAGCCAGATCTTCCCAGGTAATGCAAGTGAACCACAAACCCTGCAAACCATACTTGAAGGACTGGAAGGGCGAACAGGATCCACTGTGATACTTGATGCAGGCATTGCCAGTGAAGAAAACATCCAGTATCTCATTGAGCATGGCTTTCACTATATTCAGACATCTTGATTCAGACGAAACTAATTTGAGACCATTTCCTAATTTTTTGCGGATGAAGTCAGCTCATAAATTAAGCGCAGATCGGTTCCTGGATAGTTGAGTTCCGTTTGATTGAGTTGTTCAAATAACTTTTCTATTGCTTTATTACTTGCAGGTCGGGAAGTACTATGCACACGTATCCGAAGTTGTTTTTTTACTTTATCGGGTAATATATCTGCTTCTGTCACAAACAGCGTTTGTAATAGTTGCCTTGCCATCGGAAAGTCGATTGTCGGTGAGGTTAGCAGAGCGGCCATTGCTGTTTCTGCCCGATAAGCGATCATGTTGACAGTATCTATCAGCCGCTTTTTCCCTGGCAGAAGCTGTTCGAACTTATCTTCGTCTCTCAACTCTTGCCAGGTAATGTGTTTGGGCGTTTGGCTTAGTTGTTCCTTGATGGTTTTTAGTTCATTTTCATAATGCTCTATTTCTTCGAGTAATTCTGCTCGTTTTCTTTCCCATTTCTTGTATTTCACATCTTCCGTTTCATCTTTTTTAATCACCGGATGAAGTTCCATCGCTGCAAATCGAGATAGACGGTAATTGAGTTTGGATTGTATCGAATTACGCTGTCCTTCCTGTTGGCGCCTATCAGGGTTGACCACCTTTTGGGTATCGGATAGTGGCTCTATTCCATACTCCTGTAGCATGTCTAGCCCATAGTGGTGCTTCATATATCTAAAAAAGTTCTCTTGGCACCACCGGCTAAACATTCGCCCAGAAACAGCCGTCAATTCTAGTTCATAGGCTGTGGTAATAATACTGGTTTGGTGACCAGAATCAGTCAACTTGCGCACTTCTCTCATCCACATCGCCTGTTTTCCAGTTCCAACCAGACTGCCTCGTTCGGCGAGTTTCATGATGACTTTTTCACCACTCGGTAGGGTGATCTCCTGACTGGAAAAATTGTCCAGTGGCCAATTTTCGGTGGGAAATTTATGATAGGTCATGCAAGCGACACGATGCTTGTCCCACATCTTCAGACATCTTGATTCGCTATCCTGAAAGAAATCCATTAAAACTTAAACTAGGCAATATAATTAAAGGGTTAGGGAATTATTGTCAAATGATTGATATTTTCAGCTAAAGAAATGAAAACGGTACTCATTTAGGTTAAACTAAGCCCTCATATCATACGAGGTATTCAATTAATGCAGCAACTCATGCTCCCAATAATTCCTCAGGGTACGACTATTATAAATGGTCAGGTCAGTGTTGATAACCGAAATGATGAGTGGTTTTATTTCCTCGGCGGTATCCCGATCTATTCTCACCAGGCTGACAATAAGAGATTATTTAGACTTCACACCTCTCAACTCATCAATACCGGCTCCTGTCGTTCAATCGATATTATTACAACCTTTGGTGTCTCTAAAAGTAGTGTTATGCGCTCATTAAGGCAACTACGAGAAAAAGGGGCTGATTCGTTTTTTGAACCTCGCCCGACTCGCAAGGGAGGACCACTCTTTACGCTTGAGGTTTTGCAGCAAGCTCAGGAATATCTGGATCAAGGTATGACGCCTAACGAAGCCGCTAAAGAATTAGGCATCCGGGCAGATACCTTTCGCAAGGCGATCAGTGATGGACGTTTAAAAAAAAGTCTGCCGTATCAATAGACCCCAATGATGGCAGTACCAAATCAGCCCGTGATATTATTGATGCCAGTGCAGCCGAGTCACTCGGTACGGCCTGCACTCGAGTAGAAGAGCGAATCCAGGCGGCTTTGGGTGAGCAGGAAAAGGGAGCCTCAATCGAATTCGAATCCTGTTTAGATGTTCCTAAAGGCGGTGTGTTATGTGCATTGCCCGCGTTACTTAGCAATGGCTTATTAAATGACATTGAGCACCACCTTGGCAAACTGACAGGTTATTATCAAACCTTTCATATCCTATTGCTACTCGCCTTTATGGGACTATGTCGCATCAAAAATGCCGAACAACTTCGCGAGCATGCACCGGGTGAATTCGGCAAACTACTTGGCCTGGATCGGGTTCCCGAAGTGCGCTGTTTAAGAACCAAAGTAAAAGGACTGTCTGATCCAGAATCAGTTGAAAGCTGGGCGGCCGACCTCAGTCGACAATGGATGGAAAATGAACCAGAGGCAGCAGGAACACTCTACATAGATGGTCATGTCCGTGTCTATCATGGACACTTGACTAAACTTCCCAAACGGCATGTTTCACGCGAAAAACTCTGCTTACGGGGTATCACCGACTACTGGGTTAATGATGGTACGGGGCGTCCCTTCTTTGTCGTTGAAAAAACGGTGGATCCGGGCTTACTAAAAACGCTGGAAGAAGATATCGTCCCCCGATTACTCAAAGACATTCCGAATCAACCGAGTGCACAAGCATTACAGCAAAACAAACAAGCCTGTCGTTTTATCCTGGTGTTTGATAGAGAAGGCTATAGCCCCGCATTCTTTAGAAAGATGTGGGACAAGCATCGTGTCGCTTGCATGACCTATCATAAATTTCCCACCGAAAATTGGCCACTGGACAA
Source organism: Methyloprofundus sp. (assembly GCF_965251085.1). Classification (NCBI taxonomy): domain Bacteria; kingdom Pseudomonadati; phylum Pseudomonadota; class Gammaproteobacteria; order Methylococcales; family Methylococcaceae; genus Methyloprofundus; species Methyloprofundus sp. The sequence goes on from NZ_OZ252594.1 coordinate 1,832,716, forward strand.
TTTTTCCAGTCAGGAGATCACCCTACCGAGTGGTGAAAAAGTCATCATGAAACTCGCCGAACGAGGCAGTCTGGTTGGAACCAAAAAACAGGCGATGTGGATGAGAGAAGTGCGCAAGTTGACTGATTCTGGTCACCAAACCAGTATTATTACCACAGCCTATGAACTAGAGTTGACGGCTGTTTCTGGGCGAATGTTTAGCCGGTGGTGCCAAGAGAACTTTTTTAGATATATGAAGCACCACTATGGGCTAGATATGCTACAGGAGTATGGAATAGAGCCACTATCCGATACCCAAAAGGTGGTCAACCCTGATAGGCGCCAACAGGAAGGACAGCGTAATTCGATACAATCCAAACTCAATTACCGTCTATCTCGATTTGCAGCGATGGAACTTCATCCGGTGATTAAAAAAGATGAAACGGAAGATGTGAAATACAAGAAATGGGAAAGAAAACGAGCAGAATTACTCGAAGAAATAGAGCATTATGAAAATGAACTAAAAACCATCAAGGAAAAACTAAGCCAAACGCCCAAACACATTACCTGGCAAGAGTTGAGAGACGAAGATAAGTTCGAACAGCTTCTGCCAGGGAAAAAGCGGCTGATAGATACTGTCAACATGATCGCTTATCGGGCAGAAACAGCAATGGCCGCTCTGCTAACCTCACCGACAATCGATTTTCCGATGGCAAGGCAACTATTACAAACGCTGTTTGTGACAGAAGCAGATATATTACCCGATGAAGTAAAAAAACAACTTCGGATACGTGTGCATAGTACTTCCCGACCTGCAAGTAATAAAGCAATAGAAAAGTTATTTGAACAACTCAATCAAACGGAACTCAATTATCCAGGAACCGATCTGCGCTTAATTTATGAGCTGACTTCATCCGCAAAAAATTAGGAAATGGTCTCAAATTAGTTTCGTCTGAATCAAGATGTCTGATCTTTCTAAAGAATGCGGGGCTATAGCCTTCTCTATCAAACACCAGGATAAAACGACAGGCTTGTTTGTTTTGCTGTAATGCTTGTGCACTCGGTTGATTCGGAATGTCTTTGAGTAATCGGGGGACGATATCTTCTTCCAGCGTTTTTAGTAAGCCCGGATCCACCGTTTTTTCAACGACAAAGAAGGGACGCCCCGTACCATCATTAACCCAGTAGTCGGTGATACCCCGTAAGCAGAGTTTTTCGCGTGAAACATGCCGTTTGGGAAGTTTAGTCAAGTGTCCATGATAGACACGGACATGACCATCTATGTAGAGTGTTCCTGCTGCCTCTGGTTCATTTTCCATCCATTGTCGACTGAGGTCGGCCGCCCAGCTTTCGACTGATTTTGGTTCAGCCAGTCCTTTTACTTTGGATCTTAAACAACGCACTTCGGGAGCCCGATCCAGGCCAAGTAGTTTTCCGAATTCACCCGGTGCATGCTCGCGAAGTTGTTCGGCATTTTTGATGCGACATAGCCCCATAAAGGCGAGTAGCAATAGAATATGAAAGGTTTGATAGTAACCTGTCAGTTTGCCCAGGTGGCGCTCAATGTCATTTAATAAGCCATTGCCAAGTAACGCGGGCAATGCACATAACACACCGCCTTTAGGAACATCTAAACAGGATTCGAATTCGATTGAGGCTCCCTTTTCCTGCTCACCCAAAGCAGCCTGGATTCGCTCTTCTACTCGAGTGCAGGCCGTACCAAGCACATCGGCTGCATTGGCATCTATAATATCACGGGCTGATTTGGTACTGCCATCATTGGGGTCTATTGATGCGGCAGACTTTTTTTTAAACGTCCATCACTGATCGCCTTGCGAAAGGTATCTGCCCGGATGCCTAATTCTTTAGCGGCTTCGTTGGACGAAGCCGCTATCGCGGAGAAAAACAGCGCATCCCTTAAATTTAAAGTGTAACCTCATTGCCTGTTATATGCATAACAGGTAACTTGTAAGCTCATCCAACTAACAATAATGAGGTTACACTGTTATGACACCATCGATAGAGCTTAAATTCAACCATTATTATATCCAGCACTGTAAGCATTTAAAGCTTAAGGGACTGCAACCCAAAACCATTGACGCTTATTCACGCGCTATTCGCCGTATCGGGGAACACTTTCAGGGGCATCTGGATAACTTAACGCAAGATCAACTGGTGGATTATTTTCATGCTCTTTTAAGCCGCCTTTCCTGGAGTGCCGTGAAACTAGATCTCTATGGTCTCAAGTTTTTCTATACACATGTGCTACAAAAGCCGTGGGTTGATGTGCTAATGATTAAACCACCACGATGTACGCGTATACCCGATATTGTCACTGTGGTTGAAGCACAACAACTGTTTATGTCGACCCGTAATCTAAGCTATCGAGTTTTTTATTTTACGATTTACAGTCTAGGTTTACGTTTGGGCGAGGGCTTAAGCCTGAAAGTAGGTGATATTGATGCGACACGCATGCGGGTACATATTCGCAATGCCAAAGGCAATAAGGATCGGCTTGTGCCTTTGCCTGTGAATACCTTGAAGGTGTTGCGTAAGTTTTGGGCTGTGCATAAAAATCCAGTGCTGGTATTTCCCAACCGTGCCCGGGGTCTAAAAGGTGCACATCTTGCTGAATCCCCCCTTGATCGCGGTGGCATCCAGAAGACAATCCGTCTTGTGACGCAAGAAATGGGACTAAAAAAAAGATTTCCTGCCACTCGCTGCGCCACAGTTACGCCACTCACCTGTTAGAAGCCGGGGTTGATTTAGTTGAGTTGCAGAAGATTCTGGGCCATACCAGTTTAGTAACCACGGCTCGCTATACGCATTTGACCGATATTACCGATGAGAATGCAGAGCTGCACATTAATCAGTTAGTCAATGACTTTTCTATTCACTGGGGGCAGATTTCATGATAACCCTAGCTGCAGTGATTGATCAATTTCAGTCTGACTTTTTAAGCGAGTATCAATCTCGTTTACGCTCCAATCAGATCAGTGCATTACATGCCATGAAGAGCTGTCGGACACAGCTGAGTCCTGTGATGCAGGTTAACTGTGCAGACTGTGACTATCAAACCTTTGTGCCTCATTCCTGTGGCCAGCGTAACTGCCCGCATTGTCAACATCATGAGAGTCAACAATGGATTGAACGACAGGTACAAAAACAAGTCCCTGCTGATTATTTTATGAATACCTTTACCTTACCTGCGCAGTTAAGGTCGTTAGCCAGGCAGCATCCGCGGTTACTTTACAGTATGATGTTTGACTGTGCCTGGGCGACTTTACAGAGTTTTAGTAAAAATGATAAGCAGTTGCAAGGCGATGCCGGGGCGATTGCTGTCTTACATACACACTCACGCGAATTAAATTATCATCCGCATATTCATGTCATTATGCCTGCGGCAATCGTGGATAAAATCAAGAAGCTCTGGCGCACTAAGGAAGGCAAATACCTGTTTCATCATAAAGCACTAGCAAAAGTATTTCGTGCAAAGATGCTAGCGCGTATGAACGAAGAAAAGTTGCCATTTCCCACAGCTATTCCGGAAAAATGGGTGGTCGATTGTAAGTTTGTCGGTGCAGGCGATAAAGCATTGATATATCTGGGTCGATACCTGTATCGTGGTGTGATTCGTGAACAGGATATCTTATCCTGCCAAAATGGCAAAGTAACCTACCGTTATCAAGACAGCAAAACCAAACGCTATCAAACCAAAACGGTATCGGGGGCTAAATTTCTGTGGCTGGTGCTGCAACATGTTTTGCCTAAAGGCTTTCGTCGTGCGCGCAATTATGGCTTTTTACATCCGAATAGCAAGGGTGTTATTAAGTTGATTCACTCCCTGCTAAAGTTTGACCCGACGAAGATATTGCGTGCACTCAAAGTACGGCCGGCATTCAGTTGCAAATGTTGTGGCGGGGCGATGGTTGTTGGGCGTCGGCAAATACCCAGGGTGGAAATAATGTTTCAGCCTTTGCCAACTTAACAATTGGAATCACTAGCGCTTATGTAAATTTAAACACTTCGACCCAGGCTATCAGCGGATTAAATGCTGAGGGAGTTGCTTGGGCTAAAATCGGAGATTAAGGCAGAATTTTGCTCCGATACTTGGACTTTGAGAGTTGACTGCAATGGACAACGCTCAAAGTTCAGTTAAACAGGTAAAAACAGAGGTTCGATTCATCAGTCGGGCTGATCAACAAAAAGCTATTTTCATAGAGCGCATTAAATGAATTCCTACTATCGTGCCGGGCTTGTCCAACAAACGGTTCAGATTGTGGCTCGCTTCGCGATCACAATCTAACCTTATTCGTTAGGCGTCATACCTTGATCCAGATATTCCTGAGCTTGCTGCAAAACCTCAAGCGTAAAGAGTGGTCCTCCCTTGCGAGTCGGGCGAGGTTCAAAAAACGAATCAGCCCCTTTTTCTCGTAGTTGCCTTAATGAGCGCATAACACTACTTTTAGAGACACCAAAGGTTGTAATAATATCGATTGAACGACAGGAACCGGTATTGATGAGTTGAGAGGTGTGAAGTCTAAATAATCTCTTATTGTCAGCCTGGTGAGAATAGATCGGGATACCGCCGAGGAAATAAAACCACTCATCATTTCGGTTATCAACACTGACCTGACCATTTATAATAGTCGTACCCTGAGGAATTATTGGGAGCATGAGTTGCTGCATTAATTGAATACCTCGTATGATATGAGGGCTTAGTTTAACCTAAATGAGTACCATTTTCATTTCTTTAGCTGAAAATATCAATCATTTGACAATAATTCCCTAACCCTTTAATTATATTGCCTAGTTTAAGTTTTAATGGATTTCTTTCAGGATAGCGAATCAAGATGTCTGATATTGTTGTCTCACGCAAACGCAAGCGGGATTTCGATGAAGAAAAGGCAACTCTGATCAAAGATATTCCGGGGCAACGCGTAAAAGTTCAAAAAGTGACTGTAGAAGAGACCGGAGAAATTGAACTGTACTGTCACTCGCAACTCAGGGAAAAGAAAGAACAAGCCATGCAGGATAGTTTTTCAGAAAAATATGAAACCGCACTCAACAGCCTGCATGCTGGATTGAGCAAAAAAGGAACCACAAAAAATTATACAAAAGTGTTAGAACGGCTGGGACGCATAAAGGAAAAATACGCGCGTGCAGCACAGCACTATGAAGTAACGGTCGTACCTGATGATGAAGGAGACAAGGCCAACTCAATCAGCTGGAAGCGTGTGGAAAAAGCCAACTCGCAGGCAACCCACCCCGGTGTCTATTGCTTACGCACCAACCTGACCGACTGGAATGAAGAAACGCTCTGGCGCACCTACACCATGCTAACCGATCTAGAAAGTGTTTTTCGCAGTCTGAAAAGTGAACTCGGGCTACGCCCTATCTACCATCGAAAAGAAGAACGGGTTAATGGGCATATCTTTATCACTCTCATTGCCTATCATCTCGTCCAGACGCTTCGTTATCAACTCAAAGCTGAACATATTAATGATAGCTGGCAGACGATTCGGCGGACAATGGAAAACCAGCAACGCATTACCGTTATTTTACGGCGGGAAGATGGAAAAACCATTCATCTAAGGAAAGCGACGAATGCAGAGCCGCGACAATCCGTTATTTATAAAGCACTGGAAATTTCAGCGCAGCCAGGAGGTGTTAAAAAAACATTGATTTAGCTTTAATTCAAAATAAAAAAATCTGTAGTGCCAACACCAAGGCCAGATTGTGCGTATCTAATTGTTTTTAAATAAGTTGTTGTCACTGAAATCGAAAGATGGTTAAGGATTTACATCCCCAAAGCAGGCAGTCAACGGAAACGGCCGCTGGGTATTCCGACGCTAGAAGATAAATTGGTACAGGCTGGCTTAGTCAAAATTCTGCAAGCAATCTATGAGCAAGATTTTGTTAACGACTCCTATGGGTTTAGACCCCTAAGAAGTTGTCATGACGCGTTACGTGCATTAAGCCAAACAGTCGAAGGCCAGCCCGTTCATTATATAGTTGAAGCCGATATAAAAGGCTTCTTTGATAATGTAGACCAAGAGCAACTGATACGCTTTATCAGTCATCGAATAGCGGACAAACGGATACTTAGACTCATCCAACGGTTTCTAAAAGCAGGGATACAAGAAGATGGGCAACACAAAGCCAGTGAAACAGGCACACCGCAAGGTGGGGTCATTTCACCACTGCTAGCCAACATTTACCTACACTACACGTTAGACCTATGGTTTGAATAGTGTATAAAGAGTAAATGCAAAGGCTATGCAAGGCTCATTCGCTATGCGGATGACTACGTTGTCTGTTTTCAAATAGAAGCCGAAGCCAAGCATTTCAAGGAAGCCATGGAAACACGGCTAAAGCAATTTAACCTTGAAGTTGCGCCCGAGAAAACCAAACTATTTAAATTTGGAAAATTTGCTCAATCAAAAGCAAAAGCCAGTGGCGAAAGACCCGCCACGTTTGATTTTCTAGGGTTCACGCACTACAACTCACGTAGTTGTGATGGCAAGCGTTATCGGATGAAAAGGAAAACGGTTAGCAAACGATTTACCGCCAAGATTGTTGGATATAAAGAATGGTTAAAGGCAAGCAGAACGCTGCCTACCAAACAAATCATAAAAACGACGGCGGCAAAATTGCGCGGACATTTTGCCTATTACGGTGTGACCGATAATAGTAAAAGTCTGCAAAGCTTTGCCTATTGGGTCACTAAAACGTTGTATAAATGGTTAAATCGTCGTGGAAAACGGGGTTGCTACACATGGGAAAAGTTTACTAAACTTCTCAAATTGTACCCATTACCGAATCCACGAATTACGGTGAATTTATTATCTATTTCAAGGTAAAGCGTGTTGTCGAGGAGCCGTGTGCGTAAATAGCGCCAGCACGGTTCTGAGAGGGGCGTGGTAACAACTGATGAGAATTAGCAATGGTTAGAAATCACACAGTAGCTGCGTGCAGCGAAGTGTACAATAAAAGTATTATCGACTCATTGACTAGCTTGTCGGAAGAACCCGTCTACTCGACCAGACTCGATTGAAAGTATAGAGCGTGGCTTTAGCCTGCTTATTTGCGATATCTGCGGGCTAAAGCCACGCCCTACAACCGAGGTATCACTGAATATTTACCTAGCGATCTCGCAAAACCCGCCTGAGTATTTTACCAGACGGCGATTTAGGAATCTGATCTATAAATTCAATTTCTTTTATCTGCTTATATGCAGCCACTTTTTCCGCCACCCAGGCCATAATTTCAGTTGCTGATATTTCTTGTTTTAACACAATAAATGCCTTGGGAACTTCACCCGATTGTTTATCTGCTTTGGGTACCACTGCGACATCAATAATCGCCGGATGAGTTAATAACAGAGCTTCCAGTTCAGCAGGAGCAACCTGGTAGCTTTTACATTTAATCAGTTCTTTTAGGCGGTCTACAATATAAAAATAACCCTCTTCATCTACACTGGCGATATCTCCAGTATATAGCCAACCCTCTGAATTAATGGCTGCAGCTGTCGCTTCGGGGTTATTCAAGTAGCCCATCATCACTTGCGGGCCTCGCAGTAATAGTTCACCGGTCTGGTTAAATCCAAGGGGCTGGCCCGTTTCTGTATCTATAATCATGGCTTCAGTGTTAGGCATTAGCACCCCGACAGTTCCCGGTTTAGTGCTTGTTAATAAGTCGGGTTCTTTAATCACTACAGGGCTGGTTTCTGTTAATCCATAACCTTGATGCACAGTACACTTGATACGTTTAGTGACAGCCTGAAGCTGTGCACCCCCTATCGGTGCAGCTCCAGACATTATATATTGCAGTGAACTTAAATCGTAGTTACTGACGAGAGGATGTTCGGCTAGAAAAAGAATGATCGGAGGCACCAGAAACGCTGTGGTTATCTGGTGCTGCTCAATTAATCCGAGGAATTGTTCCGGCTTAAAACCATCCACTATAATCAAACTAGCACCATTACTTAGCCCAAGATTCATGTTGGTGGTTATGCCGAAAATATGGAAAAAAGGCAGCACAGCGATGATGCCATCTTCAGTACCTGGACACGAGACATCTTGCTGTGCTTCAATCTGAATATTATGTGCAACCAGATTGCGGTGACTTAGGGAGATGGAAAGAAATAATCATCCAGAACAACCAGGAGAAATGGTCAAAAACCATTTCTCCAACGATGGCATTCGGTCAACAAACTGATAATACGTCTTCATTGCTTTTTTACCTACCTTTACTCCTGTTTCATATATTTTTTCTGTTAATTTAACAAGAGGTGCTTTGCCATTGTAGGTCATACTTTCGGCAAATTTTAAAGTTGTTTCAACTGTATCCATTATGTCGCCACTAATATGATTTTCATAGGCTCCCCATACTCGTTCAATTGGGTTATATTTACTATGATAAGGAGGGTAGTAGGCCAGTTTTATCTTTATGTTGCTTTTTTCAGCAAACTCCACAAGCCTTTTTATAAACTGAGTTCTGGAGCTACTGTTCTCCATACCATTGTCAGCGTTAATTGTCAGAATATCTACTCCATATTTTTCTTGAATTTCTGGCCAAATTTCTTCCAATCGGTCAACGATGAAATCACTGCTGGCATAGCCTGCTGTAAAGAAAAGGAAAAAATCATCATGTTCAGGCAGATAAAAACCAAAAGGAGTTAACTTTTCCTTAACATCTAAATCATGATCCTCTGCTTTTGTTAAAACCCGATTTCGTCCTCCCCGTGAAAAATTTCCTATATTCATTCTTGCTTTGGCATCAATTGATATACGAATCTCTTTTGGGTTGATATCTGCCATTCCATTGACTGAATGAACTTGTTCAAAAATTGCATCCGTTTCCTTGATTTTCTTATGAGGCTTTGTTTTTTGTACCTTTTTTGGATGGTAACTCAGGTCATTTAATTTTGTATTGATAGTTTTTGAGCAAGGTAATGTTTTTTCATCGTAATAATCAATCTCCAGTAAACGTTTTCTAACTTCTTTAGCCGTTAGCCGGGTATATAATCGACAGGAATTAAAAGAGGGATCCGTTTGACACTCCGGTTCAGCAATTTTTTTTATGTCATCAAGTAGATGAGGAAAATGCTCTTCACTTTTATTACGCCCTCTCGCTGAAAAATTATCTTCTATGGGCTGAGTTTCAAGTTCATATTGTCCTTTTCGGATAGTGCCTCTATTCCATCCTAGTTTTTCTTCAGCAATACTTGCACCACCTGAGCCTAGTAGCTCCACCGTTTCAGCCATGAATATACGACGTACCGAGCCTTTTAAACGATGGGCTGTATTTATAATCCAACCTATAATGCTATCTGTTAATATCAACAAGCTTATCTGCCTAGTGTGAGAATAAATTCAGAATTCATTATTATAAATTATTGAGACACAAGCTTACTTCGTTTGGATGATTATTTCTTTCCATCTCCCTTAGCATAACCCCTTTAGGTAAACCTGTCGTACCGCTGGAATAAGGTAATATAGCAATATCATTAAGTGGATCAATACTAACCGACTGCAACTCGGTAGCGTTATTATCCTGCATTAAAAGGTCAAATGAGTTCGCAGCATCGCCATGATTAAAAACAAAAATATCCTTAACTAACGTTGCTTTCAGCATTGGGCCGACCTTCTCTAACAAGTCAGATGTCGTCAATAAACAAATGGCTTTAGAATGCTGCAACTGGTGCTCTAATTCACCTGCAGTATAGAGTGGATTTGCTGTGGTAATAACGCCACCTATCAGCATAACCGACTGGAAAACATAAATATATTCGATTATATTTGGCGCATAAATCGCAAATACATCGCCTTTTTTATAGCCTTTTTGCTGTAACGCAGCCGCCACTGAGCGGATATTTTTCTTTAATTCATCGTAGTTAATCTGTCTGCCACTATCACCGTCTATTAATGCTATCTCCTTATGGTAGGGTTCAATACGCGCAAGAAAATATTCCGGCCAGGAAATATTGGGAATTTCAATTGCAGGAGAAGGGCTTTTAATAATCATGCTAATGACCTCATTACCAGTTTTTGGTTTATCGGCTATCCTGTATTGTCTGGTTTATTATAATATTGTTATTTATTTAATCGCAGCGAATTAGCTATCACCGATACCGAGCTTAATGCCATTGCTGCGGATGAAATCATCGGATTTAATTTACCCGCCATAGCGATTGGAATTGCGATTGCATTATAGCCAAAGGCCCAGAATAGATTTTGCTTAACTACTTTTAATGTTTGCTGGCTGATATCCAGCACCTCGGCTACTTTACTTATATCGCTATCTACCAGTATATAATCAGCGGTTTCAATTGCTATTCCGACAGCATTACCCACGACCAGGCTGACATTAGCAGCTGCCAGTGCAGGTGCATCATTAATCCCATCACCCACCATGGCAACAACCCTGCCCCGGGTTTGCAAATCGCGAATTAACTGAATTTTTCTAGCCGGACTAGCATTGGCAACAACAGTATCTATACCTGCAAGATCCGCAATGACTTGTGCCGACGCTTTAGTATCCCCAGTAAGCATTTGCGTTTCTATGCCCCGGTTATGTAAATCCCTAATGAGCTCTCGGGTTCCCTTTCTAATTTCATCCGTCAACGCAATAAGCGCTGCGATATTATTATCAACAACCAGATAAACTAGAGTTTTCCCCTGTTCTGCCCAGTTGACAGCGGTGTCTTGCATAACCGTAATATCAATATCTTGTTGTTGCAACCAGCTTGCATTACCCAGCATAATACTATGCCCATTGACCTCCGCGCGTACGCCTTGATCCGGAATAGAATGAAATTTAGTCGCAGGAAACAATGACAAATCTCTGCTTCTTGCATATTCAACGACTGCCTTGGCTAATAAATGCTCTGAATTAAATTCCACAGATGCAGCTAACTGCAATACATAATCATCTTGTAAATCACAAATATTCAGATAGTCTGAGACTTTTGCATGGCCTTCAGTCAGCGTGCCGGTTTTATCAAGAATAATTGTATCTATCACCGCCATCTGCTCCAGGGCATTACCATTGCGGATATAAATTCTGCGCCTGGCCGCTTGACCAGAACTTACACTGGTCGCAGCAGGCGTCGCCAGACCTAAAGCACACGGGCAGGAAATCAACAGTACAGAAATAGCATTAGCAAACGCATGAGCAATAACTTCACCTTTGGCTATCCAGCCACCGAAGGTAACAACCGATAAAAACATAATGGCAGGGGTTAAACGCGAAGACATAATATCCACCGTTTTCTGAATCTGTAATTTCGAGCTTTGTGTCTGGTCGATCATATGCACCAGCCCTGCAAGCACCGTATCTTTACCTATTGCTGTCGCCTGCAAATGCAAGACACCACTGCCATTAATACTGCCATCAAACAATTTATGTCCTTGTTCTTTAATGCAAGGCGTATTGGAGCCAGTAACCATAGACTCATCGACACTGGAAAGCCCGCTTAGTACAATACCATCGACCGGAACTCGCTCTCCGGGGCGGATTAACAGCACATCATCAATAGCTATTTTGTCTATACTAATAATGTTTTCATTTTTACCTGTTAATAAGGTTGCATTTTGCGGCTGTAAATTAACCAGCTCTTCAACATCATGCACCATTTTGCTCTTAGCCAGCTCTTCCAGATAGCGCCCCACCTGGACGAAAGCAATAATCGCTGTCGCCGCTTCAAAATAAGCATGCCTGCGTACATCAAATAAAGAGGGGATACTCACGACATAGGCTGAGCCGGCACCGATGGCAACCAGAGTATCCATATTCAAGGTACCCTGCTTTGCCTGAATCCATGCCTTCTTAAATATTTCGCCTCCTCCGCCTAAAAAGACTACGGGGAAACTGAACAATGCCTGTAATAAGCGCATCCGTTTACTGGTTTTAAAAAACAGACTGGCAAGCATAATCGGTAGCTCCAGGAGAGCAATGACTTTCAATCGTTTTTTAGTGATGAGTAAATGATTATGACCAAACTCCAGTAATAATCTACGTTCTGCTAGAGTATCGATTGAATACGCCTGATAACCATTGTCCTCAACAATTTTAAATATTTCTTCTTTAGCCAAATAACCACTCACATTCCCGGTTTCGGAAATGTAATTAATGCTGGCATGTTGAATATTGAGATTTCTGCAAAGCACCATTTCCAGAAACAAGGCACAAGAAGCACAGCTCATCCCTCCTATACCAAATACAATATCTTGCTTAGGCCCATCTCGGTGTTGTTGAGTTGAGAACTGGCTAATGCTGGCATGCGGTTTTTTAGCAAAATTAGCTAACACAGAGTCCAGAAGTTTAAGCAGATTTTCACGAGGAAACTGTTCAGGATCGAAGTGAATAGTCAGAGAATTAATTTGCCAGACACAACGTACCTCTTCAATCGCAGCTCTTTTTAACAGCAGAATCTGCAAAATAGTCGCGCGCTCCTTATCCCGATACAAACAGGGTACCGTAATTCTTATGCGTCGTCGTAACTGATGAACAACTTTAAAGTGGCTAAATTCTTGAGCTGAAGGCATATTCCCTACTCTTTATACGAGGATTAATGACAGTGTACCGCTATTCTTCATAATTTGCATAAGTTTGCATACCACCCGATAGATTACGTACCCTAAAGCCATGTTGCTGAAGAATACGGGTAGCGTTATATGCTCGCTGCCCAACACCACAAACTACCCAGATTTCACGCTCCTGTGACAATTCATCCAGCCGGTCTCGTAAGGAATCCAGAGGAATATTGACAGCATGTGGAATATGTTTACGCTCAAATTCGGCAATCGTGCGCACATCGACAATTTGTGCCTGTGAATAGGGATCATCCATAATAAAGGCGAGCATTTGATCTACATCATCCTGATCATCGGTGACTTGCGTATGGGTATCGGCCAGATCTTCCCATTTAGCCAGCGGATGATTACCGCGCAAATGATTTGCCGCAATCATTCCTGCGAGATTAACCGGGTCTTTAGTTGCTCCGAATTGCGGTGCATAACATAACTCAGCTTCTTCTAAGTCATACACGGTACCGCCCATCTGGATAAAAGAAGCAAGCACATCAATACGCCTGGCCACTCCAGATTCACCCAGCGCCTGAGCGCCTAGAATCTTGCCGTTGCGCGCATCATAGAGCATTTTAATATGAATAGGCTTGGCCCCAGGATAATAGCCCACATGGTTACTAGGGTGTAGGTAGACTTTTTCATACTCTATATCCGGGAACTGTTGCAGGGTTTTCTCATTCACACCGGTCGTTGCAACCGTCAAACCAAACAGGCCGCAGACAGTAGTTCCCTGAACACCACGGTAAGGAATGGATGGAATAGTGTGAATTTTTTTTCTAACGATATCGGTAGCTGCTAGCCGTCCCTGTTTGTTGGCAGGCCCAGCCAACGGGAATAACTGCCATTCATTGGTAATTACATTCTTTACTTCAACGACATCACCTACCGCCCAGATATTAGGATCATTGGTTTGCAGGTATTCATTCACTCGTATGCCGCCATGCTTACCTAACTCCAAACCTGCCTGTATTGCTAGTTCAGTACGCGGCTTAACACCAATAGAGATCATCACCGCATCAACGTTTAGTGACTCGCCCGAATCCATTGAAACCTGCAAAGAATGATCAGCATTTTGTTTAATGGCAGTCGCTTTACAATTTAATTTTATGTTAAGACCATTTTTTTGCAAATGATTCGTTACATAAGCTGCCATTTCCTTATCCAGACTGGGCATAACATGATCTGAAGATTGCAAAACGGTTACTTGCACATCTCTCTTATGCAGATTTTCAGCTAACTCCAAGCCTAAATACCCAGCCCCCATCACTACTGCACGATGAATATTTTCTAACTGGGCCTTAATCTGACGACTGTCTGGGATGGTTCTTAACACATGCACACCAGGTAAATCCAGGCCTTGAATATCTGGCCAAACCGATTGTGAGCCGGTAGATAGGACCAATGCATCATAATGTTCAACACGTTGCTCGCCAGATTTTAAATCACAGACACTAATGCTCTGATTTTCTCTGTCTATCGACATCACCTGAGTATCCGTACAAACTCGAATATTAAAGCGGTTTTCAAATAAGGCCGGTGTCGCAACCAGTAACTTCTCTTCTTCGACGATGACATCACCAATAAAATAAGGTAAGCCACAATTCGCGAAGGACACATAGGAGCCCATTTCAAAAATCACGATCTCGCAGTCTTCATTTAACCTGCGTATTCTGGCACCACAGGTTGCACCTCCTGCAACACCACCCACAATTAAAATTCTTTTTTTTGCCATGCTTATATCCTTTAGAGCGTTTCCTTAGCGTTTAGAAATTAATATTAACTTATACATAGAACTTAGGCACCTGGAAACAAAGTGTAACTACTCAGCGTATCTGAGTCGTTACAAAAGTAGATTGTATATTTCCAGCCAGGCACCAGAGAAGCAGGTATTTGATAAAAAATACCATGATAGAACAAGGATGGGCAAAGGAGGTACGACGTGCCCATCATGTTTTCGTTGATGGGCACGGATGAAGCCCGTTGCCCATCCTTGTGTTTATTTTGCTGTAACTACTCAGCACGTCTGAGTAGTTACAGCAAAGTTTATACTATTTATTAATTTCGTGAATACATCAATAAAATTACTTATCACTTGTTAAAGTGAAGCATAGTTTGTTTGTTAGACATAATTACCAGAAAAAAAATAAAAATCAGCATAATTTTGACCCATTTGGGTCAAGACAAGTTACCTATTAAAAGGTATGCTCAAAACAAATTATCTGAATTAGTTCTTGGAGAATAAAAAATGAAGGGTTATTTCAAGCTGCCATGCCTTGTTCTGATCGTATCAGGTTTAATATCATGTAATCTTTTTTCAAACAATCAAAAGGAACTAGATAAAGCAGATCACGCATGTATCAGAGTTTCTGCTCATGGACTTCCTCCTCTTGCGGATAATCAGACAGAACGTTTTTTAGGTAAGGTTACTGAAGATGTAGCAAATTGTCGTGGTGGCCAAAAAGCAATGGACAACCGCGACAGTGTCTGGCTTGATTGGTCTAACTATTGGGGGGCTGGTGATGCTAGTTCGAAAGCAGATGGCCACAAAGCAATTACAGAGCTGGGTAAACATTTAAAACCAAATGGACGCGGAGTAGATGGAGTCTTGTTAGATTTGGAATACCAGCGTATGGAATTAATCAAGTTTAACCTTTTTGACAATAGTACTTATGAACTTTATGTAAAAGGTGAAAATGGCAAAAGTGGCGCACTCATTAAGCAATGGGATGCCATGCAATTGCCTGAAACTCACGCAGACTTTCAACAAGTAACGAGTATTACCGGATCACAGCTTTGTAAGGGTGAACTCATTCGTCACCGTACTTTAACCGGGATTTGTAATGACATATATAACCCTGCAATGGGCTCTACAAATCAGTTATTTGCACGAAATATAAAATTTGAAGATACTTTTCCTGACTTAGGTTTAAACCAACTAGCGCGTAATCGCCATGGGGATAGGTTAAGTTTATTGAAACCTGACCCTCAAGTTATTTCACGTAAATTGTTCACCCGACAGCAGAGTAAACCAAGTGCCTGCAACCAGGGTAAAGGCTTGCTAGATGATGAAAAAAATTCCCATTGTGATTATAAGAAAGCCCCCTTTTTTAATGTACTCGCAGCTTACTGGATTCAATTTATGACCCATGACTGGTTTTATCACCTACGTGAGGGAAATAACTCCGGAACCAGCATGTCAGTGGGCTGTACATCGCAAAAAGTAAATAACAAAGAACAGGCATTAACAGCTGAGCAGGTTGCAGATCTAGGTTGCAGGCCAAATGATAAAGTAGGTAAAGCGTTTATTGCTCAAAGTGAACCCGCACCTGTGTTTGATCACCAGAATAAAAAATACCAATCACGTGCACATCGAACTACCGAAAATACGGTGACTGCATGGTGGGATGGATCACAAATTTATGGTTTTGATGAATTATCCATTCAACGCGTAAAACGTGACCCCAACGATACAGCAAAGTTATTAATGCGCCCTCGTGGTCATCATACCGGAGCCGGGGAAAAATTTGGATATTTACCCGTTTTTACCAGTGATGATCCTATTAATCCAGCATGGGAAGGACAGGAGGCAGCCGCTTTTGGAGATGCCTGGACTATAGGTTTAAGCTTTTACCATAATTTATTTATTCGCGAGCATAACCTGTTTGTCGATAAATTTAGAACGATAACAGCCGATACCCCATCCGCTGACTCAGGATTACGTAACCCAGTTAAACCCAAACAAATCATTCGCTATGATCAGGTCACGGACGAAGAACTATTTCAGATTGCCCGATTAGTTATTACAGCAGAAATGGCCAAAATACATACCATAGAATGGACAACCCAGCTTTTATATGATGAACCTATGTTTTTGGGTATGAATGCTAATTGGAATGGTCTTTTGGAAAAAGATGATCCGGTCAGTAATATTCTGCAAAAAGTGGTCGTCAACCAATTAGAAAGTTCGGGTGATACTAAAAAAGCTAATCAAATTTACTCGGTATTTGCATCAGGTGCAGGTATTTTTGGTTTAGGTAGCAAGCGTTACGCAGACCACCCAGGTATATTAGGCTATTTTCCCGATGAAACAGATATTTGGGATTTATCGAATCCAGAGCATGTCAATGGTGGAGTCAACCACTTTGGTTCACCTTTTAATTTCCCTGAAGAATTTACGACTGTTTATCGATTACATCCACTTTTACCCGATTTGTTAGATTTTCGTGAATTAAAAAACCCTAATCAAATCAGTACTAAAATCCCTATTATTAGTACGTTTCGTGCTAAAGCAACTGATGCAATGACTGAGGGAGGATTGGGTAACTGGGCTCTAAGTATGGGTAGGCAAAGGTTAGGTGCATTAACTTTACAAAATCATGCACAATTCTTCCAGAATCTGGATTTATCCCATATTCCAGGAGCTCCAGACCAAATTGATATAGCCGCTCTAGATTTGATTCGTGACAGGGAGAGAGGTGTTCCACGTTTTAATGAGTTTA
The DNA here is from genome assembly GCF_965251085.1 of Methyloprofundus sp. Lineage (NCBI taxonomy): Bacteria > Pseudomonadati > Pseudomonadota > Gammaproteobacteria > Methylococcales > Methylococcaceae > Methyloprofundus > Methyloprofundus sp. The sequence continues at coordinate 1,849,787 of NZ_OZ252594.1, forward strand.
GACGCCAATATGGTCTTACACAATTGACAAGTTTTGATGATTTCATGGATAAACGCATAGCGCAGGACAGTGCTGAACAAGAAGAGCAACAACGCTTGGTTAAGCTACTTCGTGAGGTGTATGGTCAACACCGTTGTGATGCGAGTAAAGTTATTACCAGTGCACAATTAAATGCAGATGGCTCAGCAATAAATGACTGCTTAGGTCACCCCGATGGTAGTATGGTTGACAATGTTGAAGATGTAGATACTGTTGTTGGACGAAGCCGCTATCGCGGAGAAAAACAGCGCATCCCTTAAATTTAAAGTGTAACCTCATTGCCTGTTATATGCATAACAGGTAACTTGTAAGCTCATCCAACTAACAATAATGAGGTTACACTGTTATGACACCATCGATAGAGCTTAAATTCAACCATTATTATATCCAGCACTGTAAGCATTTAAAGCTTAAGGGACTGCAACCCAAAACCATTGACGCTTATTCACGCGCTATTCGCCGTATCGGGGAACACTTTCAGGGGCATCTGGATAACTTAACGCAAGATCAACTGGTGGATTATTTTCATGCTCTTTTAAGCCGCCTTTCCTGGAGTGCCGTGAAACTAGATCTCTATGGTCTCAAGTTTTTCTATACACATGTGCTACAAAAGCCGTGGGTTGATGTGCTAATGATTAAACCACCACGATGTACGCGTATACCCGATATTGTCACTGTGGTTGAAGCACAACAACTGTTTATGTCGACCCGTAATCTAAGCTATCGAGTTTTTTATTTTACGATTTACAGTCTAGGTTTACGTTTGGGCGAGGGCTTAAGCCTGAAAGTAGGTGATATTGATGCGACACGCATGCGGGTACATATTCGCAATGCCAAAGGCAATAAGGATCGGCTTGTGCCTTTGCCTGTGAATACCTTGAAGGTGTTGCGTAAGTTTTGGGCTGTGCATAAAAATCCAGTGCTGGTATTTCCCAACCGTGCCCGGGGTCTAAAAGGTGCACATCTTGCTGAATCCCCCCTTGATCGCGGTGGCATCCAGAAGACAATCCGTCTTGTGACGCAAGAAATGGGACTAAAAAAAAGATTTCCTGCCACTCGCTGCGCCACAGTTACGCCACTCACCTGTTAGAAGCCGGGGTTGATTTAGTTGAGTTGCAGAAGATTCTGGGCCATACCAGTTTAGTAACCACGGCTCGCTATACGCATTTGACCGATATTACCGATGAGAATGCAGAGCTGCACATTAATCAGTTAGTCAATGACTTTTCTATTCACTGGGGGCAGATTTCATGATAACCCTAGCTGCAGTGATTGATCAATTTCAGTCTGACTTTTTAAGCGAGTATCAATCTCGTTTACGCTCCAATCAGATCAGTGCATTACATGCCATGAAGAGCTGTCGGACACAGCTGAGTCCTGTGATGCAGGTTAACTGTGCAGACTGTGACTATCAAACCTTTGTGCCTCATTCCTGTGGCCAGCGTAACTGCCCGCATTGTCAACATCATGAGAGTCAACAATGGATTGAACGACAGGTACAAAAACAAGTCCCTGCTGATTATTTTATGAATACCTTTACCTTACCTGCGCAGTTAAGGTCGTTAGCCAGGCAGCATCCGCGGTTACTTTACAGTATGATGTTTGACTGTGCCTGGGCGACTTTACAGAGTTTTAGTAAAAATGATAAGCAGTTGCAAGGCGATGCCGGGGCGATTGCTGTCTTACATACACACTCACGCGAATTAAATTATCATCCGCATATTCATGTCATTATGCCTGCGGCAATCGTGGATAAAATCAAGAAGCTCTGGCGCACTAAGGAAGGCAAATACCTGTTTCATCATAAAGCACTAGCAAAAGTATTTCGTGCAAAGATGCTAGCGCGTATGAACGAAGAAAAGTTGCCATTTCCCACAGCTATTCCGGAAAAATGGGTGGTCGATTGTAAGTTTGTCGGTGCAGGCGATAAAGCATTGATATATCTGGGTCGATACCTGTATCGTGGTGTGATTCGTGAACAGGATATCTTATCCTGCCAAAATGGCAAAGTAACCTACCGTTATCAAGACAGCAAAACCAAACGCTATCAAACCAAAACGGTATCGGGGGCTAAATTTCTGTGGCTGGTGCTGCAACATGTTTTGCCTAAAGGCTTTCGTCGTGCGCGCAATTATGGCTTTTTACATCCGAATAGCAAGGGTGTTATTAAGTTGATTCACTCCCTGCTAAAGTTTGACCCGACGAAGATATTGCGTGCACTCAAAGTACGGCCGGCATTCAGTTGCAAATGTTGTGGCGGGGCGATGGTTGTTGGGCGTCGGCAAATACCCAGGGTGGAAATAATGTTTCAGCCTTTGCCAACTTAACAATTGGAATCACTAGCGCTTATGTAAATTTAAACACTTCGACCCAGGCTATCAGCGGATTAAATGCTGAGGGAGTTGCTTGGGCTAAAATCGGAGATTAAGGCAGAATTTTGCTCCGATACTTGGACTTTGAGAGTTGACTGCAATGGACAACGCTCAAAGTTCAGTTAAACAGGTAAAAACAGAGGTTCGATTCATCAGTCGGGCTGATCAACAAAAAGCTATTTTCATAGAGCGCATTAAATGAATTCCTACTATCGTGCCGGGCTTGTCCAACAAACGGTTCAGATTGTGGCTCGCTTCGCGATCACAATCTAACCTTATTCGTTGGATGGTTATCTGAATATACTCGGCCCCACGGCTTTGCTATTTCTGAAACACAATTTCATGTCTTTATTCTCAATGCTTCTCGACGTTTATTTAGTGACCGTTTTTTTACCTCTAGTTTTCGCCCCGAATTTTATTCCTATCTAGGTGTCGACTGGGTATTGAATAACGGCCCTGATGGCAAACAAATGGAAGCTGAATTATACAATGGTCATGAGGTAGAGGTATCTCCATTAAAAAGAATTTTACTACGCACCATGCCTGAACTTTCTGAGCAATTAGCTGGGGTAATGAATGTGTTTGACCCCTGGGCTAGAGATAAAGGGGAATATTATTCATTGCAATGGAAACCTAAACCAAGTGCCATCACAGATGAAAGTTTTAGTGAATAAACAATTTACCTAGAAAAATCAGTTGCTCACGTTTTCTAGCGCAAACTATTGATTCCACAGCACTTCCAAAAAAATACCCGCTTAACCTACAGGTGAAGCCAATATTTTTTGAAAGTATTAAATGAATTCAATATCTTGCACTATAAATTCACGCTCAACTGATTTATCTAGGATTAACGGATAAAGGTAGAAATGCATGCAACATGAAATACCAATAAGCCAGTTAATTGCAGATATGGATGCTGCTATCGAGGCAATCTCTAGCGCCGAAACAAAAGACAATTTTGTTCCTAGATTTAATCAGGCAAAAACTGTAGGCTGTTTAAAGGCGCAATTCAGGGTTCATGCTGATATACCAGAAGAACTTAAAAAAGGAGTCTTTGCCACTGCTGCAAGTTACCCAGCTAAATTAAGATTTGCCAACGCCACTCAACAGGATGACAGTAAAAAGGATATTCGAGGACTCTCTATTCAATTATCATCGGTACAAGGGAGCGCAGTTTGGGGAGAGAACGGATTACAGGATTTCATTTTAAACAGTTACCCTGCCCTTTTTGTCGCGACTCCTGAAGACTTCCTAAAGTTTATACAAGCACGGCAAAAAGATAAAAAAATTGGTTTTTTTATCAACCCCTTTGATTCACACCTTAAATCATTGGGAATTGTCATTAAAGCACGTAAAAAGCACCTTAGTCCGCTAGACGTACGTTACTGGAGTACGGTTCCATTTCGTTTAGGCGATCAGATTGTAAAATATTCTGTCATACCCTGCTCCACCTATAAAACCACGCAAATTGTAGAGCCAGGTGAGAACCAACTACGTTCCGCTATTAAAGCTCATTTACTACAAGATTCTGCGCGTTTTAATTTTGCAGTGCAAGTACAAACCGACCCACAAAAAATGCCTATTGAGGATGCTTCTACTATTTGGGATGAAGCTATTTCCCCTTTTCAAGTAGTAGCAACAATCACTATAGAAAAGCAGAATTTTGATACTGCTGAAGCACTATCAGAATGTGAAGGATGTAATTTTAATCCATGGCAAAGTCTACCTGAACATGAACCAGTAGGTAGGATGAACGCGGTGCGGCAACTAGTTTATGTCCATGCAGCTAAATTAAGAAAATAAGGAGAATATATTATGCACGATACGGTAAAGTCCTGGTTAAGCAAGTCTCGTGAGGAGCTTGACGAAATTTATAACAACGCAGAAGCTGGAAATATACCCACTGGGGATACCCGTGGCACAGCAATTCTTGCTGGCTCCATATATTCCAAAGCCTTAGCCCTATTTGCCCGCCTCTTTGCCTGGCAAGGAAAAGTTTTCGATCTGTTTGCAGCAGATGGTAAGGCTGGCGTACTGGTCAATAAAGTGACCCCTTTCAGCCTGACCTTTATTATTGCCAAGGTTTATTATGATAAAAGCTGGATGGATGATAAAAACACCATCATCATTGATTATTCTAAAACTTCATTTTTTGCAAAAGTCATACGTGATGAAATACGCGAAATAGAACCAGGTATTTACCTTGGAAAAGTATGGTGGAAAAACACTCGCGTTTTAGACTTTGCATTGGTTCAGCAACCTTTAGAATAAGATACGCTACTTTGACGCTAGCGGTTATGGCACTTTTTTTAATTTAACCGTAGTCAAGCGACCTGAAAAGGGGTGATGTATTTTTGTAAGTTTTTTTACTAGCCAGTGCAACGTTAAACCGATAACAGACAAATATTATGATACTTCAATCAACATTTATGATTGTTGCGCCCATTCGTAATGATCAACTCTTGCCCTTGCGTGATCTTTTAGCAGAGATGAATCAATTTGCAGGACATGCTGATCCTTATAATAGTCTGCTTCCCTTCGCACAATTTAAGCAATTACATGTTGCTCGCTTCACCATTCTGGAATTAAATACCATTGCCGATATTAAAGAATTCGGCGTAACACCCCGTCCGTGGCACCCTCAATTAGCTTTTATTGGTGATTTTGACGGGGATAGGCTAGAATTTTTCACCGAGCTAATCAAACAAGCAGGTGAAGGTTTAAGTAAAATTTTTTCACATTGTGAAGAGTATGATCAGCAAACTGATCTGATGCAGTGGATGAAGTCGCATAATATAGAACCTGCGGCTAATTACATAAATTGGATAGGCAGGACCGTTAAGCAAATACATGAAGAAGAAAATTTGCATAAATGCCTTGCGAATTACCTGCAACAAATTGTTGATAAGAATGACCGTGAAAACCCACGTGCATTACGCCAGCAGTTATTGTCTCATATTGAATTTGAAAAGCATGCGGATAGACTCGTATTAACACCTGCACAGCCTTCAAGCCTGCAATGGAAAATCAAGAATTACTTACATATGCTATCAATACCACTGTTATTGATAGCTTTAACTCCTGTAGCTGTTATTTTTGCACCTTTTTATTTAATTCGATTACGCATGTTGGAACGATCTGACCCAGAACTTTTTATCAGGCCGAGCCGGGAGCATATTAAGCGACTATCAATCCAGGAAGACCATTATATTAGTAATCAATTTAACGTGCTTGGTGATGTCAAACCTGGAAAGTTTCGTTTACTTACTTTTAAGTTTATTCTATTTTTGCTGAGTTATTTAACACGACATATCTTTAACCGTGGATTTCTTGCCCGAATAAAAACAATTCATTTTGCTCGCTGGGTCTTTTTAGATAATGATCAGCGCATATTTTTTGCGAGTAATTATGACGGTAGTCATGAAAGCTATATGGATGATTTTATAAACAAGGTAGGCTGGGGATTAAACCTAAGTTTCAGCAATAGCGTAGGCTACCCCAATACAAACTGGCTTATTAATCAGGGAGCTGCACGAGAGCAACCCTTTAAATACACGCAAAGACGACATCAGCTTCCTAGTGAAGTCTGGTATAAAGCTTATCCGGATTTAACCGCTACTGATTTAGCCCGGAACAGTCGCATTAGACGTGGAGTGGAAATTCGTCAGTCTAGTGATGCGGAAATACGCAAATGGCTTAGTCTGATTTAGGTAGGAGAATAGCGATGAGATCAGTAAAAGATTTTGAATTTGACGATTTACAAGGCTTAGTCCGTTGTGGGCATGGTGAATTAGAAGAAACTTGCTTTTTGCTTCTGAATATAACAGAAGTCAAAGCCGCCAGACTATGGATACAATCAGCACCCTTTACGAATGCAACCAGTTACCAACACGAATGCGCATTACAAATAGCCTTTTCTGTCGAAGGTTTGCGTACCCTTGAGTTAAATGAATTATATATAGACGGTTTTTCTGATGAGTTTATTACTGGAATGTCTGGCGATGAAAGCCGCTCGCGCCGACTAGGAGATATCGCTAATAATTCACCAGAACTATGGGACTGGGGGGGAGATATTAAAAAAATACCACATATTACCTAAATCCTGCAAGCCCATATTTTGACTCTCATTAACCTGTCTAGCTAAGTGGTTATTAGGTTTTTACTGCCGCTTTGCCAGCCCTCTTTGTCCAACCGATCAAAATATCCAGATTTAAATCATAAATAGAGGAAATTTTTTGTATCGTATGGATATCCCCCGAGCCCAAGGCAATAAACACCCTGCCAACGTGCCATGACCTTTTAATCAAAGTGACTTAACTTCGGTTAATGTTAAGCGAGTAACCCCACCTTAACCCAATCATCCCATTCCTGTGGATAGAGCGGATCTGCAGGTGTTCTGACTCTCAGCTGATTATTGCCTGTGAGTAATTTTCCAGCCACCCGAATCAGATAAGTACGAAGTGTATCCGGCTCCCATTGGCACAACGTTTTGTTGCCACTCAATTGAGCCATCCAGCGCACGGTATTGTAGGCAAGAACGGCGCAATGAAATAATGCGGCATTAGCCAGAAATTGATTCGTTCTGATTTTACCTAAACCCATTTGTGATTTTGCTTCTTCAATCCATGTTTCGCACGTCGCTCGTTCACCATACTTCTTATGTGTTTGCCAAGGCGATAGAGGTTCAGTTGTTACATAACAAAAATAGTCATATTCTGCCGTATCCCAAAGCTCGGACTGAGGTCCTGTCACTTGTTTAGGTTGCTTTATCCTGACCGCGACAAACTGACGAGAGCGAGACCAGCCACCACAACGATATTGAAACTCGCTCTGCTCCCAACCGGGTCGGCCTTGTATGGCTGTCCAGGCCTGTTTGGCCAGCAATGCGTTCAAATTCTTAAGTTTAACCTTTATTAGATACCCATGCCCTCTGGTATCGAGAAATTCAAGCAAATCACCGACAAAATAACCACTGTCACCGCGAAAAATAATGCGCATCCGATTGGGCAAGTGTGCAAGTAACTGTTTGGTAAATTCTACAACACCATTGCTTGTAAAGGCATTGCCTGTCCGGAACCAGGCTTGTAAAATTTCTTTTGTTTCCGCTAGAAAAGCGAGTTGTGGATGGTATGAACGGGCACCTTTCTTTTTGGGGTTGAAGCCTTTGGCACTTCCTTCTTGTCGACCACAAACGGTGTCCACAGTTGAATCGACATCGACCCACTGGACGGATTGTATGCCAGTTTTCGATTTTCCGGAACGAAGCAATCGCCGCCAGTGTTGACCACGCAAAGTATGCGTGAGCGTTTCAAACTGGCTTATCTGCCTATCACTTACTTCTTTAAAGATCCGTAAAATTGTGGTTTCAACAGGAATCTTTATCCAGCCAGCTACTTTGCGCAGTACGCTATCTGCCCATACGGTCGTCACCTTTGCCATTGATGTTGCTCCCCCCATCATGCCAACCAACGTCAATAGAACCACATCAGATAAGTGATGGTCTGCATTTTCACCCCGCCGATGTGGAACGCTTTGTTTTACGGTTTTTTCAAAACCTATCCTGTCTAAATATTTCACGACGGGAATCAGTCCCGCCTGGCTTGTCAATCCATGTGCTGTAGATGTCATTTTTACCGTTCGGGTACGGTTTCTTACGTGAGATGAGGATTTTGATACTTTAGAGGGCTTCATTAAAACAATGAGATAGTGAAATCAGGAAAATGATATTATATCATTGTTTAATAAGGAGTTTTGTGGATTATTATGTATAATGCTTGCAGGATTTAGGTATTATATTAATGATGTATGGCAGGGGAAATAATTTTGCAAGCTGGAAACAAGAAGTACAAGGCGAACATTTTTCAAATGCTTTTCAGATAATAAGCGAATTACCTACCTCCAATATCTTAGACAAAGAACCTTTTGGATTTTCAGATGGTATCAGCCAGCCTAAAATTGACTGGGATAATCAACAAAGTACAGAAATTCATACTCGTGACCGGTATTCAAATTTACTTGCCAAAGGGGAAGTCGTTTTAGGTTATAAAAATGAATACGGTTATTACACCGACAGACCCCTTATCAATGTGGGCGTAGATCCACAGGCCTGTATTTTACCAGATGCTGAAGATAAGCCCGGTTTAAAGGATTTGGGCCGCAATGGATCCTACCTTATCTGTCGCCAGCTAAGCCAGGATGTTCAGGGTTTTTGGCGTTTTATGCAAGAACAAGCGGGTGATAACCGGGAACAACTTGCTGCTGCCATGGTGGGTAGACAATTAGATGATAAAGGCACACCTTTGATTACTGAGCTTGGTCAAAATATTCCTGGTATTGAGAACAAGGATAACAATTTTAACTATGATCAGGACCCAGTAGGTAATCAATGTCCCATTAGCGCACATATTCGTCGCTCAAACCCGCGCACGGGTGATTTATCAGCTGGCCCACCCGGGCTTATAAGTCGACTTAAAAGAAAACTAGGTTTTGGCCTAAAACCCGAAGACGATTTAGTGACTTCAACACGTTACCATCGATTACTCAGGCGTGGCCGTGCGTATGGAACTATGTTATCACCTGAACAAGCCATCGTTTCTAAGGAAAAAAATGCAGATCGCGGTTTACAGTTTATTTGCCTTGCCGGCAACATTTCCAGGCAGTTTGAATTTGTTCAGAACGCATGGAATGACAATAGTAAATTTTCTGGCTTGCAACAACAAAGTGACCCTATATTAGGAAACCGACATAAATTACTTGATGGCGAAGCGAGCAATCAATTTCACCAGCCTCAAGCCGCTGGTCCGCAACATAAAACCTGTCAACTTCCACAATTTGTGACTGTGCGGGGTGGCGGATATTTTTTTATGCCTGGTTTGAGAGCTTTGCAATACCTAACCACTTTAACCGATGTTCCGGAGTGATCAGTTATGAATATTAAGCATAAAATATTAATGTGGTTACACAGCTTTCTTCTGCAGTTGATGCATTTTGAACGCAGATTAGAACCCTGGTTTCGCAGCGCTTGGAACTACTTATTTCGTGAACCCGTTGCCTGGGTTATTCAGTTATTAATCAATATTCAACGTAAAGATGAAGGTTTGAAAATTGCTGAAGAAAAAATTGACGCTGATGAACAAGAAAGCCTCGATAAAATTATCGACCAAATGGCCGATCAAATGCGCGGGCGGTTCAAACCTGGAGGTTACGAGCGAGGAGGAAATAGTAAAACGCATGGCGTTTTACATGCCACGGTAACTATTAGAGATGATATCCCGGAACATTGCCGCGTTGGGGTGTTTGCCGAGGCTAAAACTTACCCAGCTTATGTACGTTATGCTGGACCTGGGCCCAATGTTCCTGCAGATATTGAAGATGTAGGCTTTATGAGTATGTCCGTTAAGCTTATGGGAGTACCGGGAAAAAAACTTATGCCAGAAGAAAAATATACTCAGGATTTTATTACCGTCACCACGCCTACCTTTGTTACTCCAAATACCCGTGAAAATGCAAAACTACAATATTGGAGTCTGCTAGACATGTCACTCTATTATTTTCTTAACCCAAAAGATACTCACCTTCTTGATGTAGCAATGCAAAGCCTTTGGAATGAACTTATGTCTAACCCATTAGGCCAGCGTTATTGGAGTTGTGTGCCTTATTTGTTAGGTGAGGGGCAGGCAATGATGTATTCATTTGTACCTAGAACAGAAGTCTATAAAAAAATTCCAGGGCTTCCATTTGGTCATGTTCCCTACAATTATTTAAGAGACAATATGGTAAATACCTTAAACGAAAAAGACGTCGAGTTTGACCTGATGATTCAATTACAAACAGATGCTCACAAAATGCCTATAGAAAATGCTTCAGTACGATGGACCTCCCCCTTTATACCCGTAGCTACAGTACATATTCCTCGACAGCAGTTTGAATCCAAGGCTTTAATAGAATTTACTAAACGCTTAAAAATGAACCCGTGGCACTGCCTAGCTGAACATAGACCCTTAGGCAACCAAAGCCGAGCACGGCAAAGAATGTACTTTGAATTATCAAAATTTCGCCAGAAGATGAATCAAACTTCACATATTGAACCCACGGGCGATGAAAAATTTGATTGAAAAATAATAATTCAAAAACATAACAAATCAATAACCTGAACATTGGCATTCTAATCTTTGCATTAAAGCCCTTTAAACACTATTGTTATAATGCAACTAAAAAATGCTGTTATCCAGCGTAATTCAAGGTATTGAATGTTTACGGCTGACTCTTGAAAAGTAAGCGCTCAACGAAGCACGTACTTGCCCTATTCAGGCGTATCTGATTTTTTAATATTCCAGGGCAACAAAGCCTCCACTTTATCAACCGTATCAGCATAAGGTAAAGCAGTGAGAACCTGCTTAAGATATGCATAAGGCTCCAGCCCATTTGCTTTAGCTGTTTCTATCAGGCTGTAATGTATTGCACTGGCACGAGCACCTGCAGGGGTATCAGAAAATAACCAGGCTTTGCGCCCTATCACAAACGGGCGAATCGCATTTTCTGCCAGGATGTTGCTAATATTGAGTTCACCATGGGTGCAATACACATTGAGTTTTTCCCACTGGTTACTCAGGTAAGTCATTGCCTTTCCTGTCAGGCTATCTTTAGGTACTTTATGCTGGTTTTCTTCCAGATAGGCTTTGAGCTGGTTCAATACAGGAATGCTCTTCTCCTGGCGCTGCTGATATTTTTCATCCACTGACAGGTCTTTAATTTCTCGCTCAATGACATACAGTTTATTGATCAGGCTCAGCGCTTTACCTGCTTTTGAGGGTTTGTTATTTTGTCCCTTTTTGCGTTTAGGCTGTGCATTCTGGGCATCTTTAAAATAACGACGCGCATGATCCCAGCACCCCAGCTGGGTGATGCTGTTTTTTTGGCACACGGCATTGTACCCCGCATAGCCATCGGTTTGCAGATAGCCACTAAAGCCGTCAAGCAGGCGCATGGGGACGTCTCCACTACGAGAGGGATCGTATTCAAACAGGATGCTTTTTTCACCCGGTGGCCCGCCAAGCGTCACCCACATATATTTATCTGAGGTCGCTGGCCGCCCCGGTTCTTTTAATACCTGAACCCGCGTTTCATCAGCGAGTATGACTGCCCCTGTGTGTTGATGCTCTCGCATCAGGTTAATCAGGGGCTGAAGTTGTTTAGCCAGTGCGATCATCCAGTTTGCTAATGTCGCTCTGGAGATGTCACCCCCATAACGAGACAAGATGCCTTCTTGCCGATATAAAGGTAAGCCGTCAGCATACTTGGCGATAATAACAAAGCACATTAAACTGATGCTTCCCATTGCTCTGGCAATAGGGTGTCTGGGCATTTGTGCGGCTTTAACCTGGCGTTGTTTTTCGCCTTCAATCTGTTTGATAAAGACCGCTTTTTCCTGCATGTATTCAAGAACACGTACTTTAGCAGGAATAATATCCAGCTCTTCTTTCACTTTAGTAAAGAAAGTATCAATAGCACCTTCTTTTTCTTCATCGGTTAAATAAATAAAAATTTGCTCGCGAGGTAACTTATCTGAGAAGGGTTTGCGTCCCGGCTTTTTCTTGGTGCCAGTAGAACTTGTTTGTTTTTCGTCCTCAGGTGCTTCATCAGCCTCCAGGTCTAGCTCCTCATCGCTATCCGCTTCATTCTCTGCTTCATCAAACAAAGAGGATTGATGAGATTGTTCACTGGATGATCCAAAGCGTTTTATTTTAGATAAGCGTAGTACCTCTTCCAGAATAAGGATGCGTTTTTTCTGTTCGGAAATCACCCCAGACTTAACTTCAATCACACGCGTCAGTTCATCAATAGCCTCTTCTTTTTCAAGCAACAAAGCAACACTCTCCGACAGCAAAGAACCGGCTTTATCTTGTTGTTTTATACTTGAAATATCGGCTAAAATCATGGCTTTATTATAGCATTTATAGTGGCAATAATGAACACAAAAACAGCTAAAAAACAGACTCATATTGAAGTTTTTTATGACCTTTCATCGCGCTAATATCAAAGCCATCCAGCAGCCAGTTTAACGGCTGGCCTGTTAAGGTTAATGTCTCTTCCTCACCCTTAGGCCACTTAAATGTTTCTTCTACCAATGACTTGTAATAAAGGACAAAACCATTATCTTCCCAAAACAGGCATTTAATCTTATTCCGCCGTTTATTCGTAAAGGCATAGAGAGCCCCCTCAAAAGGATTATGCCCTAACTCACATTCAACAATCGCCGATAAGCCCCGATGTGACTTACGAAAATCAATGGGCTGCCGATACAGATACACTTCTGTCAAAGACAGAGAGGGACGCATAACAACCGTCATCGCAACAGCTCAAGCAGTGGTTGAATACACGGCATAGTATCCTGCGTAATACCTTCCAACCGAATACCATCATTAAATTGCAAAGATAATCCTGGGACTGGCGCAGATGAACGATCCCCGTCAACCCGAATACGTGTAAACCCTGTAGGGGAAGTAGTCGGCTTTACAGTCGATTTACGTTTCCAGTAGCCTAACTTTTGCGGACATAAATCATGCTGTCGACAATAAGCTACCTGTGATTGGCCTGATGCCTGCCAGTGCTCTATGTGAATAGGCCAGAAAGTCTTTGCCTGTATTTTTTCTAACGCTGCCATTTAAAATTCCCCGTGGTATTTAACAATGGGGATAGTTTGGCATTAATCTGAGTTGCCGTGAAGTACGCTGACTATTGAGCGCTTACCTTGAAAATGCTAAAATAAGTTTTTTTAAGCACCCCATTATTTAGCATGACTGTGGATACATCATCCCCCCTAGTACCTACCTCACCATCGCCAGTGAGATTACGCGAAATCCCTTATAACTACACCTCTTTTTCTGACCGGGAAATTGTCATTCGTCTGTTAGGCGAGGATGGCTGGCAGGTGATGGATTCACTGCGTGGTGAACGTGTCACTGGGCGTTCCGCGCAAATGCTATTTGAAGTACTCGGCGATATATGGGCAGTACAACGTAATCCGTACCTTGAAGACGACCTTCTAGATAACCGCAAGCGCCGCAAATCTTTACTAGAAGCGTTACGCCATAGACTGTCACAGATGGAAAAACGCCATTCCGAGTATGAGGCGGAAGGAGCAGACAGGGCTAAACGCGTGGCAAAATTAATAGCCGCAGCGCATCAAGCGGTCAATGCCTTTGAAGCTCACTTCAAAGATACAGAAAAAATGCGCAGCAAATCCCTGGCGCTGTTATCTAAACATACGCGCAAAGATAATATCTGCTTCGATGGTTTTGCCCGCGTCTCGCACGTAACCGATGCCACTGACTGGCGTGTTGAATACCCTTTTGTAGTACTTTATCCCCGTAATGAAGATGAGGTGGGTCAACTAGTTAGAGATTGTATCAAGCTAGGTTTGACCATTATTCCGCGTGGTGGCGGTACGGGTTATACTGGTGGAGCAGTGCCCTTAACTCCATTTTCTGCAGTGATTAACACTGAAAAACTGATGCAAATCGGTCAGGTCGATCACGCTAGTGAATTAGCTGGCATAGAGCAAACTTATGCTACGGTTTATACCGGTGCTGGCGTCGTCACTCGTCGAGTTATGGATGTTGCGGATAATGCAGGCCTAGTTTTTGCCTGTGACCCTACCTCTGCCGATGCTTCTTGCATAGGCGGAAATGTTGCGATGAATGCGGGTGGAAAAAAAGCAGTTTTATGGGGAACAGCTTTAGATAACCTGGTTTCCTGGCGCATGGTAACGCCTGATGGCAACTGGCTAGAAGTAGAACGTTTCAAGCACAACCTAGGAAAAATTCATGACCAGGATCAGGTGCATTTTACACTCAAGCGTTTCGATGCCAGCGGTAAAAAATTACTTTCTGAAGAACCACTGATTATTCCCGGCTCTCAATTTCGTAAAGGTGAATTAGGTAAAGATGTTACCGATAAATTTCTCGGCGGCTTACCTGGCATACAAAAAGAAGGCTGCGATGGTATTATCACCTCAGCGCGCTGGATTCTGCATAAAATGCCTGCACATGCGCGGACTATCTGCCTGGAGTTTTATGGACAGGTTCGAGAAGCTATTCCTGCCATCGTAGAAATTCGTGACTACCTCATGGCCTTACCCAAAAAAGGTGAATCGAGAGTGATGTTAGCCGGGCTTGAGCATCTGGATGATCGATATATCAAAGCCGTAGGTTATGCCAGTAAAGCCAAGCATCTAGGCCGTCCGAAAATGATTTTAATTGGCGATATAGTCGGCGATGATGAAAATCAGGTCGCTTTAGCCGTTTCCGAAGTTGTACGCCTGTGTAATGCGCGGGGTGCAGAAGGCTTTATTGCGGTGAGTCCCGAAGCGCGCAAGACTTTCTGGCTGGATCGCTCGCGTACTGCTGCTATCGCAAAGCATACCAATGCTTTCAAAATTAATGAAGATGTCGTTATTCCGCTCCCTCGCATGGGCGATTACTGTGATGGTATCGAGCGTATTAATATCGAATTATCATTGCGTAACAAAATACGCTTATGTACTGCACTTAGCGAATTTCTGCAAGGCGAACTGCCCTTACGTCACTATGAAGATGAGGCTAATAAGGTCGAATTGATTGGCGATCGACATGAACTTGCGCTGCAGACTGTCGAACAGGTACGCGTACGCTGGCAGTGGTTGTATGATAACCTGGATACTCCATTAGCTGAAGCAGAAAACGCCTTTGCAAAATATGCTATTAAAGCGGATGAATTCACCAATCGTGCCGAACAACCGACGTTATTTCATCGCCTTCAGGATCATTCAATACGCGTTTCCTGGAAGCAGGAATTATTGCTGGAGTTAAAAGAGATATTTGAAGGCGATAATTTTAAGCTGATTATCGACCGACTGGAAATGACCCATAAAGATATATTGCGCGGTCGTGTGTTTGTCGCTTTGCATATGCATGCAGGCGATGGCAATGTACATACTAATTTACCCGTTAATTCCGATCATTATGAAATGCTCCAGGAGGCCAATGCTGCAGTTGCTCGTATCATGGTACTTGCCCGTTCTCTGGGCGGCGTAATCTCTGGTGAACATGGTATAGGTATTACCAAATATGAGTTTCTCACAAAAGAAGAACTCGCCAATTTTCATAACTATAAACAAGAGGTAGACCCAGAGGGTCGTTTTAATAAAGGCAAACTTATGCCAGGTGCTGATCTTCGCGCCGCCTACACGACTTCTTTTAGTTTAATGGGCTATGAGTCACTGATTATGCAGCAGAGTGAAATCGGTGCTATTTCGGATTCAATTAAAGACTGCCTGCGTTGTGGTAAATGTAAACCAGTATGCTCTACGCACGTGCCCCGCGCTAATTTATTGTATTCACCGAGGAATAAAATTCTTGCAACCTCGCTACTGATAGAAGCATTTCTGTACGAAGAGCAAACCCGTCGTGGCATTGCCATCAGTCATTGGGAAGAATTTGAGGATGTTGCTGACCATTGCACGGTCTGTCACAAATGCGAAAGCCCGTGCCCAGTGGATATCGATTTTGGCGATGTATCGATGAATATGCGTAATTTATTACGTAAAATGGGTAAGCAGAGCTTTAATCCGGTAAAAAAGGCAGCCATAGCTTTCTTATCTACGGGTCATCCAAATAGCGTTAAATTAATGCGCAAAGTGCTGATCGAATGGGCATATAAAGGACAGCGCATAGGTAATTTCTTGATCCGGCCCTGGGGGAAATCACAGATTAAACAACCGCCTGCATCGGTTGGTAAGCCAAACATGAAAGAATATGTCGTACATTTCACCAATCGTAAAATGCCAGGCAAGCTGCCGAACAAAACCGCAAGGGCATTATTAGGTATTGAAAGTAATGACATCGTGCCGATTATTCGCGATCCACAAAAGACCCGCACTAATTCCGAAGCGGTATTTTATTTTCCCGGTTGTGGTTCTGAACGTTTGTTCTCTCAAGTTGGATTAGCCACGCAGGCGATGCTATATGAAATAGGCGTACAAACCGTACTGCCTCCCGGCTACTTATGTTGTGGTTTTCCGCAACGTGCTGGAGGCGATTTCGAGAAAGCAGATCAAATTACCACCGATAATCGTATCTTGTTTCATCGTATGGCAAATACTTTGAATTACCTGGATATCAAGACCGTTTTAGTCAGTTGCGGAACCTGTCTGGATCAATTAGAGGATTATGAATTCGACAAGATCTTCCCCGGTTGCCGCCTGCTCGACATTCATGAATACCTACTGGAAAAAGGTGTCAAACTGGAAGGCCTCAGTGGTAACCAGTATATGTATCATGATCCTTGTCATACCCCATTAAAACAGCAAGATCCGATGAAAACGGTGAATGAATTAATGGGTACTGACGTACATAAATCTGATCGCTGCTGTGGTGAATCGGGTACTTTAGCCGTAGCCCGCCCCGATATTTCTACCGGCGTACGCTACCGTAAAGCAGAAGAATTGCAAGATGATGCCGCTACGCTTCGTGCTGCTGGAAATGATGGCCCAATTAAAATGCTGACGTCATGCCCATCCTGCGTACAGGGCCTGCAACGCTTTGAAGGTGAAGTGGATCAATTGGAAGTAGATTATATTGTGGTAGAAATCGCTAAAAATATTTTAGGAGAAGACTGGATGCAGAGCTATATTAAGCAAGCGTCAAAAGGTGGGATTGAACGGGTATTGGTGTAAATAAGATTGATTGCTCGTTATTTTCTGTGACTATAAATAAGTACTGAAACAGTTATCTGAAGCTGTTTCAGTTATACTTCGCACGGTCTCACGGATGTGGTTGTCTAGTGAGCTGATTTTTGTCTATAGCAAAGCCTGCCCCGTACTTGATACGGGGGCGCTGAAGCTGGCACATAAGTATGGAGGCATCATTATTTAACATTTTTGAGTTAAGATTTTACGTAGGATGGGTAGAGCGTCTTTTTGCGACTCGTAAGAGCTCGAAGAGAAACCCATCATTTTACGTGGGATTGATGGGTTTCTCTGCGCACCTAAAAAACCGATGCTACGATCTACCCATCCTACAGAATTGTTAAATGTACGCAGGTACTTAGCTGGCCAAGTAGTGATTTCTGCAACACAGCTATCGGCTAAAACCGGCCCATAAATTCGTGGACATGGAAGTATGTATTGCCAAGAAACAGTTTTGAAGTAAAACTTGCATTTAAAACTTTACTAGTAGATTATTTTTAGTTTGCTTGCTTATAAGGATTTTTGATTACGTATGACTCTCAGCCATAGTAAAATAAAACATGAATAATCAGCATGTTAACAAACTCGTCATTCCCGAAGTCTTTTATCGGGAATCTATGCTTCACCCACTAGATTCCTGCTAGAAGCATGCAGGAATGACGAATTATAGCTGAGAGTTATGGGAAATCTGGTAAGGAATTAAACGACATAATTGCGCTGTGAAACCTACTCTTATTCCTCAACGACTGGTATTGGTGCTATTGCTTGCAAATATACTAGGCTGTACTCCCAAGTTTTATCCAGCTGGCTCTGCTGTCACTGCGGCACAATTAGTCGATAATTTATATATCACCCGCGATGGTGCACTATTACCCTTAAAAATTTGGCAGCCACCCGCTCAAGATGAAATCAATGCTGTTATTATTGCCCTACACGGCTTCAATGAATACAGTCATTTTTTTGCACAAGCTGGAAACTACTTCAGCCTCAATAACACTATCTCATACGCATACGATCAACGTGGCTTTGGTGGCAGCTCCCATCGTGGTTTATGGGCGGGCACTAAAACTTACAGCGCTGATTTAAATAACTTTATAGAGCTGATAAAGCTAAAACATGGAGGTGTTCCAGTTTATGTCTTAGGTGTCAGTATGGGCGGTGCTATCGTGATTACAGCCATGGTAGAAGCTAATCATCAGGCTGTAGACGGTATTATTTTATGCGCACCTGCTGTCTGGGCTAGGCAAACCATGCCCTGGTATCAAAATATGCTTTTATCAACCGTCTCGCATACAACTCCGTGGATGACTTTAACCGGTGAAAGCGTGGGAATCATGCCGTCAGATAATATCGAAGTGTTAAAGGAGTTATCCCGCGACCCTTTGGTCATTAAAGAAACCCGTGTGGAAACTATTTATGGTTTGGTTAATTTAATGGATCAAGCCTATAACAGTGCAGAATCCCTTTCAGTCAATACTATTCTGCTTTATGGTGAAAAAGATGAAGTCATTCCCAAGCAGGCCACCTATCAATTTCTAAATAATTTAAATAAAGCGACGCCTAATCAATACACCATTGCAATTTATGAACAGGGTTATCATCTGTTATTACGTGACCTACAGGCAGCGACCGTATGGCAAGATATAGTAAGTTGGATGCACTCATATTCTAGCCCTCTCAATTCAGGAGCTGATACCAAAGCAAAGCAGATTTTTGAGCATGCAAAGGAGTAGCCATAGCCTCATTGTTAGTATTATATTCCGAGTTATTCGTCTAATAGTATACTGGTGCTACACTGACATTGAAGTCAAGCAAAATGACCCCTACTGGATAACAAATGAAAAACTTCCCTCAAGCACCCGTTGAGTTTGTACTTAAACAATCTGAAGTAACTAAGGTATCAGCACCGGCGGGTACAATTATCTATGGCTTAGGCGACCAATGCGAACACCTTATTATTCTTCAAAAAGGGCAAGTGCGAGTCTATCGCCCAGGTGATGATGGGCGTGCAATCACGCTGTATCATGTAGGTGAGGGAGAAAGCTGTATTCTGACAGCTGCCTGCATTCTAAATACGCAAACTTTTCCTGCCATTGCCGAAGTTGAACAAGACGTTCAGGGCCTGGCAATTCCTACAGCGCAAATGATAGACTGGTTAAAAAGCGAAACTGATTGGCAGCAATATATTTTTTCGCTGCTTTCACAACGCATGTCTGAGCTTATTAGCCTTGTTGATGCCCTCGCCTTTCGTAATTTAGATGTGCGATTGGCTAACTGGTTGATAGAGCATTCAAGCAAATCTTCCAAAATACGCATCACTCACCAGGTGCTTGCGGAAGAGTTAGCTAGTTCGCGCGAGGTCATTAGCCGCTTACTCAAAGAGTTTGAGCGTGAAGGATTAATTAAACTGGGTAGAGGGGAAATTGAAATAATCGATCCTAGTAGAATTAATCACATCAAATAGTTTTCTTATGTAAGGTTCCATTGTGACTCATGTTACATACAGCTTATAGTTTCCTTGAAATAATAGCATCACCTGTACTAATCAGGTTCATCGATATCGAGTCTGTTATGACAAACAAAAATTTAAAGGAATCTAAATGCTTACTAAAAAACTAATTGCCCTATCTATCGTAGCTCTCGCGCTGCCCACTCTTGTCGTCAGCGCTGAAAATGACGCTGATTTCACTGATAGTGTGTTAACTGTCCCTAGAGTTGTTTCTGGCGGTAATTTATTTGAAAATGTGCGTATGCAACTGGATCTTAATAGCAGCACTTTCACCTTACTAGGTGCGGAATCAAGATCACGCTTTAGCTCTGAAATGATCGGCATGGACGAAGTACTAACGGATCATATCGCTAATTACTCATGGGTAAATGGCTCACATGGCTGCCATATTAATGCAAATGCTGCCGCTACTGCAACTGGTGATGTTGTTGAGCATTGTGAGATGCTTGAATTTGCCGGTTACACGGATTGGCGTGCTCCCACCAGCAAGGAAATGTCAGAGATGATTATTCATGCCGATCAAATGGGTGTACAACTTAATTATATAAATCCAGCCTGTCAGTTTATGGCGACTAGTGATGGTTTTGTACAAACTGAAAATACTAGCGAGCCTGGCAAGATTGTCGAATCAGCGGTTAACTCTGGCTCACGTTGCGTACGCTAAAAAAATGTAATTGAATAACGGCAGGGGAATTTACCTACCCTGCCCTTGTTTTAGTTCTTTTGGTCACGGGCAATACAAAGAGTTGAAATACCCATCATTCTTGTGACATAAAGCCACAAAATCTATCTTAAGGCTTATCGATCGAGCCTAAGCGTATTGTTTCCGTTTATTATCTGCTTTTCCTCGTCAAAAAGAAATACACGATATATTAGTGCTCATGTAGCTTCAGACTTTTAAAAACATATCACATGAATAGGCTTGTAATGTAATATCGTTCTCAGTCAATAGTTAATTTTATACTGCATATTTTTATGGGCCTCATCTGTTATTTCCTCAAAACTTCTTCCCGAAACTAGTTACTTTTAAAAGCACATTAACATCCAGAATTAATGCATACACATCTAATGTGTCAGTAAATTTTACAAATTAATTATTACCAATCGGTGAGACAATAAAATTACATTATAAAACAGCGAATATCGGGTCAGAGGAGGCCGCAGCCTCCGTCTGCCCACAGCACCGTGCGTACGGGTCCGTACACGGCTCCTCACGCAAGACTTATCCATTGAGAAACCTCAAACCAATGCTTCACCCTTCGGTCAGATCGTATTTCCTGCCCTTTCTCTTTTATAAACCAACTATTCGGATAGGCTTTCGTCACTGCTCGCGCATTTGATAACACCCACCGTTTGTTGTTTGAGAATACGGCATTCCCTGCTTGTTTTCGCGGTACTCCTCGTTTGATCAGTTTTCGATACAGGTGCTTTTTCCTCTTTTGTTGATCCACTATCCTTGATCGTAATCGTCGCCTTATATGCGCTTCAATTTTCTTTAGTTGCGCGGGGTAATAGGTCAAACTGTAGTAGTTTGACCAACCCACGTACCATTGATTGATCTCGTCTAGTGTTGTTTCCAGAGTCTGATGAGTGCCTCTTGGGGTCAGTTCTTTGACTTTATCCATGGCGGCTTGCAGGGCTTTATGCGCAATCGCAATCATCCCGCCTACCACGGTAAATCCCAAAAACTTGACCTTCTCGGATTTGGCCACTTGGCTTTTATCCCGATTCACTTTCAGTTTTAGCTTCTTTTCGATAAATTGGCTGACTTTTTCCATGACTCTATCTGCCGCTTTTTGCGATTTGACAAAGATGTTACAGTCGTCTGCGAATCGACAAAACTCAAGTCCGCGTTTTTCCAATTCCTGATCCAGTTCATCCAGAACTATGTTGCTCAGTAAAGGGCTTAGTGGACTTCCTTGTACCGCCCCTTCTTCGCTTGAGGTAACGACACCCTTTATCATGACACCGCTTCGCAACATGATCCCTACGAGACGAAGTATCCGTTTATCCGATACTTTCTCTCCCATTCGGGCTATTAACCGGTCGTGGTGGATTCGATCGAAAAACTTCGATAAATCAATATCTACCACATAGGGCTTACCACTTTTTATTATATGTTGAGCCATTTGCACGGCTTGGTGCTGACTTCGTCCTGAGATAAAGCCGTAACTATGCTGTGAAAAATCCCGCTCAAAAATAGGGTTTAGTAGTAGTTTCATGGTTGCTTGTACCACTCGATCTCGTACCGTCGGTATGCCAAGTAGTCGTACTCCCTGGCCTTGCGGCTTAGGTATTTCTACTCGACGTACGGGCGAGGGTTTGTAAGTCCAGTCTGTCAGTTCCTGTTGCAGCTGGCTTAGCTCTTCGTCTAAACTGGCTTCAAAGTCCACTATGCTTATCCCGTCTATTCCAGGCTTGCCTTTGTTCTTCTTTACCTGTTCAAATCCTATAGTCAAGTACAATGTTGAGCATAGGTTTTCGAAAAGTCTTGGTTCCTCTTCAAATAGGTCTCTTTGGTTCATTTTACTCTTTCGTTTGCAGTGGTCTTTCATGCATCTCGCACAATCCATTCGTTCACAGTATACGTTGTGAATAGTGAGTTGCTCCTTTCAGGCAGATGTCATACCACCAGTCTATAATCAACGGCCGTGACCGCTTACGTGTTCCGCCCTTCACCTCTAACACCCTGTTGCTGATTCGATGTTTTGCCCTCATCCATGTCACCATGAATTCATCGGCACCGAACTTTACGATTACTATGGCTTCATCTGAAAACCCTCGGTCCATAACGACTACATTGCTGCAGCGCTTAGGGCTTAAAGAGTCGCAGTTACTCCGACCCAAATCCGACGGCTCCTCACTGGGTAAGATAGTCACCCGTTTCTCAATCTACCTACCTTCAATACGACAACCCGTTACGGTGAGAATGTCGGGCTTTGGTGGTTGCAGACACCTTACCCCCTGATTGCCGCCTTACAAAGGTTCACTTTCGCTTAGGTGATTGATTTGGCTAGAGCTTCCTTCAGATTCCGCATTGGCTCTCTATAACCGTGGTTCCCTGTTGGGTAGCTATGGAGAGTTTCTTTGGACACCCTTGCTTTCGCCTACTTCTTCCCTTCTCACAGGGCAAAGGCTGGACTTTCACCAACTAGCTGACTATCATGCCAGTCACACTACATTCATAGCACGCGATGTATTAGTGCTTGTGTAGCCTCAGATATTTAAAAATATGTCGCCTGAGTCGTTTTACTATTTAATATCGTTCTAAGTCAATTATTTATCTTATATAGCGCATTTTTAAAGGCCTCAGCAGTAATTTTCTCAAAATTTCTTCACCACAAAACCCTAGTAAATTATATGAGCGGATTAACATTCTGGAATAGTGCATGCACAGCGGATGTGTCAGTAAATTTTACACATTAATTATTACCAATCGGTGAGACAATAAAATTACATTATAAAACAGCGAATTACATTCATAGTGCGCGATGTATTAGTGCTCGTGTAGCCCCAGATAATTAAAGATATTTCGCCTGAGTCGTTTAATTATTTAATATCGTTCTAAGTCAAATGTTTATCTTATATAGCGCATTTCTAAGGATTTCATCAGTTATTTTCTCAATTTTTTCCCCACAAAACTCTAGTAAATTATATAAGCGAATTAATATTCAGGAATAATGCATGTACAGCTGATATGTCAGTAAGTTTTACAATATAATTTTACAATAGGGTGAGCTATAAAAAACGTCTTGTATAACAGTATATTAGGGCATAAATTAAGTATGGCATGATTTATGCAGATAGCTATTTGAGCTGATTTAATTATGCTTGATACACTTTTTAAACCCTCTTAACTTTGTTAAGCGATATTTTTTATTGAGGAAGGTAATGATGAAACAAATTATTAAATACGCCACATTGATGGCTTCATTAGGATTGGCATTTCAAGCCAATGCGACAATTTTCGATTTTGAAGAATTGACGGATACAGGAATTGGTGAGATAAGTGGCCAATTAGCTAATGGTACGTCTTTTGCTATGGGAAATCCAAGTGAGAGTGCATTTGACTATTTTGATTGGACGAAAGATGGCATAACGCTAAGGGCAATGGGTGCTACTACTACTGGGGCAGCGTGGGCTTATCTTGATGCGAAGAGTAGTGGCAAAGGAGCTGGCTTAGGAGTTTGTAGTCAAGGCCTACAAGGCTCTAACCAATGCGACCCAGGCGATGATGATAACGTCACAATAGGTGAAATTCTTAAAATAACTTTTCTTGAATCAGTTGCAATTAATTTTGGACAGACTACTTTCAGAGACGCAGATCATGACATTCATTTTCCTGATATCGAAATCAGTCTTGATAACGGTAGTATTTGGGGAGCTCTGGATCTAAACAGCGAATTAGTTAGCGATACATTCTTCTTTAGAACGCAGACTGATGGAAATCAATTTTACATTGATGCCCTGACAGTTAAGGATGCAACGGTTCCAGCACCAGCGGCTTTGTCTTTATTAGGACTTGGCCTTGCAGGTCTTAGTTTTACTCGCCGTCGTAAGTCGTAGGGGATAGTCAGTATTTGAAAGAAATTGGCTGAACCTAGAACAATCTGTTGCGCTTGTAGTTGATGGGAAACCTGGGTGCAAAAAGCAAATAATCACTCATTGGTATTGACTGACCTTACCAAGAGTGATTCTGCTAGATTTTTCATTCAGATTCCCATATATAAACAATTAGAGAAATGGAAAAGGTCAGCCTCGATCGAAATAATCTTATTCAGCTTTCAACATAAAATGTTATTAGCTTAGCGGTAAAAGAATTAGAAATTAAAAAACTCTAACTGAATAAACTTTCAATTAAAGCTAACGGAGTTTGAATAGATAATACGTAGGGTTCTAATCAGCTCACTGAGCAACTTTTGTTTATTTTACATACGCCACTTACAGAAAACGAGGTCAGATAAGATAACAGCAATAGATACAGTGTGAGGTTCCTCAGTTTTACACGTAATATTAACTGTCAGCATAGAGTAGTTTTACAGCTTAATTTTTAAGCCAGCTTTTCGATATAGTCAATAATAAACTGAATACTGCGCTGACCTTTGTACTCATTGATGTCTAATTTATAGGCAATATTGACCTGACGTATGCCTAGCCAGTATTCAGGGCGTTCAACAAAAAAGGCGATAGCATCAATTAATACTTCACTGCCCGGCTGACGTAGCACTAGTTTCAGATGTTGCTGGCCTACAATCCGCGATTGAACCACATCAAATATGCCATGAAATATGGGCTCGGGAAATTCCTGCCCCCAAGGGCCTGCGCCTTTTAACAGTTCACAAAAGCCTATGTTCATTTCGGCTTCTGTAAGCTGCCCATCAGTATAGACTTTTTGATCTAAATCGACATCGACCAGTCGCTGTTGAACTGCTTTATCAAACGCCAGCATAAAAGCGGGGTAGTCATGCAGTTTAATACTTAAGCCTGCTGCCATCGCATGTCCGCCAAACTTTTGTAAAATTTTAGGGTGCGCAACGGCAATATCACTGAGTACATCTCTTACATGTACACCTGGAATAGAGCGGGCTGAGCCTTTTATTTCACCCTCGCCAGTATTGGCAAAAGCAATGACTGGACGATTTAAGCGATCTTTAATGCGCGATGCCAGAATGCCGATCACTCCCTGATGCCAGTCTTCATTGTACAGACAAACACCTGCCGTTAAATGCTGCTCGTCCAAAGCATTCATATCCTTTAATAAGCGCATTGCCTCCTGCTTCATTTGTCCTTCAACTTCGCGCCGGTCAAGGTTTAATTCATCCATTTGCTGCGCAAGATTTTTGGCCAGCGTCATGTCATCCGTTAATAGACATTGAATACCTACGCTCATATCATCCATGCGCCCGGCTGCGTTCAACCTTGGGCCTATGGCAAAGCCTAAATCAGTAGATCCTAAACTCTGCAAGTTTCGCCCTGAGATTTCAACTAATGCTTTAATCCCCACATGGCCTTTACCAGAACGTATGCGCAATAAACCTTGATGAACCAGAATGCGGTTCACCTGATCTAAAGCCACAACGTCAGCGACAGTACCTAAAGCAACCAGGTCCAATAACTGTGCCAGATTAGGCTCCGCAATACTACGTGTAATAAACCAGCCCTGCTCACGCATACGACTGCGCATTGCCATCAACACATAAAACATCACCCCCACCCCTGCCAAAGCACGACTAGGAAATTCATCATCCGGCAGGTTGGGGTTTACAATTGCATCTGCATCCGGCAACTGCTCTCCAGGCAAATGATGATCCGTAACCAGCACTTGCATGCCAGCCTGTTTGGCGACCTCAACTCCTGCCAAACTAGAAATCCCATTGTCTACGGTTACCAGCACATCCGCCTGCTTTGCTATGACCAGCTCTACAATTTCAGGCGTGAGTCCATAGCCATACTCAAAGCGATTGGGCACAATAAAATCAACATGCGCCGCGCCTAATAACTGCAAGCCCTTTATTGCTACGGTACAACTGGTTGCGCCATCTGCGTCAAAATCCGCAACGATAACAATTTTCTTTTGTTGTTCAACAGCGTGGATTAAGTACCGCACCATTGTTTCCATCCCGGTTAATAACCAGGGTGAAGGCAGTTGTGCCAGCCCGCGTTGCAGGTCTGTATCTGATTTTATATTACGCGCTAGATAAATGCGTTTGAGCAGCACATTTTTTTCTGAAATTCCGGCATTTCTTCCTAGCAGCGGGCGTTCGACAATTTTTTTTGTTATTCCGTGATAGTGCATAATAAGTCAGGTTTTAATGTCCAGCAGGCTTGCTATCGGCTCAGGTTTACCAATATGGTAACCCTGCACATAATCCACCCCTATTTCTTTTAATTTATCTAGGGTCTTCTGGTTTTCTACGTATTCAGCTATGGTTTTCAGACCCATGACATGACCAATCTGATTGATTGATTTTACCATTTCAAAGTCTAGCGGATCTTGCAGAATATCTTTCACAAACATACCATCTATCTTCAGTTCATCAAATTGTAAATTTTTAAGATAGGCAAATGAGGATAAGCCACTACCAAAATCATCAAGTACAAACCGGCAACCAAATTTGCTTAAAGTCGCTATAAATAGAGTGGCCTGGTGCAAATTAGCAATAGCTGCCGTTTCGGTGATTTCAAACTTGATTTTATGGGTAGGAAACTTACTTTTTTCAATTTGGCGCACAATATACCTAAGCATATACTCGTCTCCCAAAGACTGTCCCGATAAATTGATCGCAATTGAACGTATATGCTGTAATTTGTTTACATGCCGACTAAACCAGCTTAGTGTGGCACTGACGACCCAGCGATCAATTCGAGTCGCTGAATTATAACGTTCTGCTGCGGGTAAAAACTCATTGGGTGGGATAATTGAACCATCCAGAAGTTGCATACGCACCAGTACTTCATAAGTATAAATTTCCCCTGCATTTCGGGTTGACTCGATTGCCTGTACAAAGAGTAGGAACCTGTCATTATCCAGAGCCATACTGACCTCACTACTCCATTTAATCTCACCTTTACGTTGCTGCAGGCTTTCACTGTTCTCGCTATACACCTCAACACGATTACGTCCCGCATCTTTAGCTGCATAACAGGCGCTATCTACCTGGCGTAATACTTTATGCCTATCTGGGGAGTTTTCATCTATTAGAATTAACCCGATACTCACACCAATTTTAAAAGCGCCTCCATCCCATTGAAAGCGAAAATTGTCTAATGCCTGAATAATTTTATTGGCGGAGTTTCGTGCCTGTTCTATGCCACAATGCTGCATTAAAATAACAAACTCATCGCCCCCGAGACGCGCTAAAGTTTCCCCAGCGTGGATATTCCCCTGCATGACACTACTCACCTGGCGTAACAGCTCATCACCAGCGACATGGCCACAGGTATCATTGACAACCTTAAACTGGTCCAGATCAAGGAAACACAAGGCATGTTCAGCCTTATCCTTCCTCACTGAATGAATCAACCTGGTTAAGCGAGTTTCAAACTCACGTCTATTAATAAGCCCAGTTAACATATCATGGCTGGCCTGGTATTCGATTTCTTTGAGTAAACGTCTGGATTCAGTGATATCCTCCTGCATAACCACAAAGTGAGAAATGCTACCATCAGCATCAAGCATTGGAGAAATATGTTCACGCGCCCAGTACAAATCTCCATTCATTTTCCGGTTCTGTAAATCACCGCGCCATTCCTGCCCCGCTCTTAAGCTTTTCCATATTTCCTGATAGGTCTCAGCAAAAGTCATTGGTGAACTGACGACTTCTGGCCACTTGACTTTTATATCCTGCAAAGCTAATCCGGTAATAGCACTAAATTTAGGATTCACATATTCAATTGTGCCATTAATATCACTGATCAAAACTGCATTTGAGCTATGAGTAACCGCCAAAGATAATTTCTCCAGTTGCATATGCGATACTTTCAACTGTGTTATATCTTGAGCGATTCCTTCAATCCCTATAATTTTCCCTTGTTGATCAATAGTGGCTGATTTGGTAATACGAAAAGTATGTAAATCACCTTTCTTATCGATGATTTCTAGCTCATATGGAGGGACTGTTTCACCTTGAATAGACTTAATTGTATATTCTCTGGCTAAAAGATTAAGTTCATTATTAGGTAGGTAACTGGAAAAATTGCTGATAAATTCTTCAGGTTTGTAACCCAATACCGTCTCAACCGAGGGACTTATATAGGTTAATTGGCCATCTACATTACGTGAATAAATCAAATAATCATCTTGCACGCCTTCAACTAACTGCCTATATTTAGCTTCACTTTTTTCTAATAATAGCGCTTTTTCACTGATTTCTCGGGTTTTGTCATCAACTTCCTGACGAATACATTGCTCCCGCCCACTAATACTGAGTAAAAAAGCACCGATGACACTGAGAATAAAGAAAGCACCTATAATTACCCAGTAAAATACCATAGGCGTGTAGTGTTCTTGTAGGTAGGCAGAAGGCCGGTAAGTGAATTGCCATTGCCTATCACCTATGGTGACCCATTTTTTTTCGAACAGTTGTTCACTTTTTACAATTTCTAGGCCGCTAGGCTTAGGCTGGGTTGTAAAGAGCAAACGGTGTGCTCCACTATCAGTAATGTCGCTAATCTCTAATTCCAGCCAATGCCTGGTTTCCGAACTTAATAAAACATTAAAAAAATTCTTAAACTTATAAGCATGTGCTACAACACCTATCATATGATTAGTCTCTGAAAACACCGGCAATAAGACCAAAAAAAGATCATTGACACTCGTTACTACTTCTTTAGATAGAGTAGGAATAACCACTGGCTGCCTGGTATTTTGCATATACAGACATAATTTCTGATGCCGTTTGGCAAAGCAAATATCAATTCCTTTTACTATGCCTAGAGTATCTATTACTTTTTTATCCGTAATATTAGGCGCATGTAAATACTTGCTA
Organism: Methyloprofundus sp.; assembly: GCF_965251085.1. Lineage (NCBI taxonomy): Bacteria > Pseudomonadati > Pseudomonadota > Gammaproteobacteria > Methylococcales > Methylococcaceae > Methyloprofundus > Methyloprofundus sp. The sequence goes on from NZ_OZ252594.1 coordinate 1,878,920, forward strand.
ACATAATAATAAGGTCGCTGAGGAGCCGTGATTAAACGCTTATTTACTATATCAAAATCAATGATTGGATTAGCATAACGGGTTTCAAAAACATCGCGATCCTGATCACTGACGTACTCAATCCAGCTAACAAAATAAACATCATTAAAGCCACTATTGGTGAAATCTTTAAGATAACCCGTAAACTCAGTGGGTGTGACATAATAACTGTTTTGAAAATAAGCTCGCGTAGATTTTAATAAAGTCCTATGTAAGTCTATCTCGCTTGTAACAAAAGTATGTCCCATACTGACATTTGAATAAAACACCCTCTTTTTATATTGCTGCTCTATCGTTTTCGTAATATTTAATGCGCCTAGGAATAATAGAAATAGGACTAACATAGGTAAGCCTACACTTACCTGGCGTCGATGCCATGCAATTCAAGGAAGTGCGAATAAAGTTAAAACAATAGGCGTAAATAATATAACGCCTAGAGCATTGCCTACCCACCAGATAATCAAAGAATCTAGCCAGTTAGCCAGATTAAGCACGCCCGTAACTAAGTCAACACTAACAATAAAAGCAGCCGGGAAAAACGTTGCAACTAGACCCGCGACAAGAAAGAAACAAACAATATCCTTATCATGCAGTAAACGGGTTGGCCAGATTTTAAACTTGATTAATAAAAATCTGACCAGCCATGATTGCAATACGGCTTGCAAACCGATAGCAAGACAAATAAATAGTGCAATTTTATCGTTTAGCCCGAGTAGGTATTGCGCTACCAGAAAACTACCCGCAAATACCGCAGGCAGTAACCGATACCCCCAGATTAATACTGCTCCAGAAGCTATCCCTGCAGGTACCCACATAGGCGATACACCACTGGGTGCGATGGATAAATTAAGTGTTATTAATCCGCCAATAACATAAACCAGCAATAATATTATATTGCCCTTGAGCAGGTTTTTGATCATTTACACATAGGCTTGTAAGCTATTTGCAGGTGCCTATCGATTAAAACGATTTTCAATGATACTTTCTACAACACTAGGGTCTGCCAGAGTCGAAGTATCGCCTAAAGTATCAATCTCGTTAGCTGCGACTTTGCGTAAAATACGCCGCATGATTTTTCCTGAGCGGGTTTTAGGTAACTGTGCAGACCATTGGATAATATCTGGGGTCGCAATAGGGCCAATGCAGGCACGAACCAATTTAACTAACTCTTTGTTTAATTCTTCAGTCCCTTCAATTCCAACATGTAGTGTGACATAGGCATAAATGCCCTGCCCTTTAATATCATGCGGATAACCTACAACAGCCGACTCTGCAACTAAGGGATGTTCATCCAGCGCACTTTCAACTTCCGCTGTTCCCATTCGATGGCCCGATACATTAATCACATCATCGACCCGACCGGTTATCCAGTAATAGCCCTGCTCATCGCATCGTGCGCCATCACCGGTAAAGTAGTAGCCAGGATAATTTTTAAAATAGGTATCGATAAAGCGTTGGTGATCGCCATAAATACTACGTGCTTGCCCAGGCCAAGGGCGCTCTAACACCAAGACACCTTCAGAACCATCCTCAACTACCTGCCCTTCAGTACTTAAAATAGCGGGCTTTACTCCAAAAAATGGGCGCGTTGCAGAACTGGGTAATAATTCAGTAGCACCTGGTAAAGGGGTAATCAAAATGCCTCCCGTCTCGGTCTGCCACCAGGTATCGACTATCGGACAGTTTTCCTTACCTACAAGCTGGTAATACCACTCCCAGGCCTCAGGGTTAATAGGCTCGCCGACTGAACCCAAAATACGCAAACTACTACGTTGCGTATTCTCTAAATATTGATTACCTACTGCCATTAAAGCTCTTAAAGCGGTAGGAGCCGTATAGAAAATATTCACCTGATGCTTATCCACCACTTGCCAGAATCGACTAGCATCAGGATAAGTCGGTACGCCTTCAAATAATAAAGTCGTCGCGCCATTGCATAAAGGCCCGTAGATCATATAAGTATGCCCGGTGATCCAGCCGATATCAGCGGTACACCAATAAATTTCACCTTCCTGATAATCGAAGATGTATTTATGTGTGATCGCAGCATATAACAAGTAACCACCTGTGGTATGCACTAAACCTTTGGGCTTACCCGTAGAACCAGAGGTATATAATATAAATAAAGGATCTTCTGCATCCATCCATTCCGGCTCGCATTCCGGAGCAGCTTCTGCCATAGCCTGATGATACCAGATATCCCTCGTTTCCTGCCACGCAACGGCATTACCTGTGTTTTTAATGACCACCACACTATGCACACCCGGGCAAGCTTCAAGTGCTGCATCCACGACTGCTTTAATAGGCGTAATTTTACCACCGCGATAACCTTCATCAGCGCAGATTACAATCGTACAATCAGCGTTGTTAATCCGGTCTTTAAGTGCCTCCGCAGAAAACCCACCAAAAACGATAGAATGCACTGCACCTATACGGGTACAAGCTAAAATGACTGCAGCGGCCTGAATCAACATCGGTAAATATATGCACACCCGATCTCCTTTTTTCACACCTTGCGCCTTTAACACATTGGCAAACTGACACACTTCCATATGCAATTCCCGGTAAGTCATCTTTGCATCATTTGCCGGATCATCACCTTCCCAGATCAAAGCGACCTGATCTCCGCGAGTAGCCAGGTGTCTATCCAGACAATTAACACTGACATTCAGTTGCCCTCCCTCGAACCAGCTAATTTTTCCCTGCGGATAATCATAGTCCATCACCTTATCCCAGGGCTTATGCCAATCTAAAAAATGCTCCGCTTGCTCTGCCCAAAAGACTTCAGGTTGCTCAATTGATTGCTTATATAAAGCCAGGTATTGGTCATTATCAATATGTGCATTTTTAGCGATATTAGTTTTAACAGGGTAACTTTCGCTGGCGTAGGTTTGATGATTGGACATTTAATAATTCCTCTGTTCCACAGTCTGCGTGGTGTAATTCCTTGTCCCCCCTGCTCCGCAAGGGAATACATGCGATAAAGCTCTGCGCCATACAATGGAACACAGAATATATTTTAAACACAAAAAAGGCGACTTTAAAAGCCACCTTTGGAACGCGCACGGAATAAGTTGAGCATCTGGGACAGAGTTTTTATTCGTATTTAAAGCCTGCCCCGTGCTTGATACGGGGACGTAGAAACAGGCACATAGCCTGCTACGTAACAGTTTCTACAACGCAGAAGACGGATAAAAAGACCAGCTAGTTTTAAGTAATTTCGTGCACGTTCCTTAGCTGAATAAACTTAGAAAAAACCTAAAGGGTTAATATCATAACTGACCAGCATATTCTTAGTTTGCTGATAATGATCCAGCATCATCTTATGTGTTTCTCTACCGATACCTGATTTTTTATAGCCGCCAAATGCAGCATGTGCCGGATAATGATGATAACAATTTGTCCATACACGCCCCGCCTGAATACTACGCCCCATACGATAGGCACGATTCATATCCCGCGTCCATAGGCCGGCACCTAAACCAAACTCGGTATCATTAGCAATAGCCAGCGCTTCTGCTTCATCTTTAAAGGTTGTCACTGAGATAAAGGGACCAAAAATTTCTTCCTGAAAGATACGCATCTTATTATGCCCTTGCATCACCGTCGGTTGGATATAGTAACCTTCATCCAGCGCGCCTCCAAGTGTCGCCATCTTTCCACCCATCAGCAGTTTAGCGCCTTCCTGTTTGCCAATCTCGACATAACGTAATATCTTGTCGAACTGTTCTTTAGATGCCTGCGCACCAACCATGGTTTCAGTATCGAGTGGACTACCACGTTTAATTTTCTCTGCCCGTGCGATCACTTTTTCTATAAAGGCATCATAGATCGATTCCTGAACTAACAATCTTGATGGACAAGTACAGACTTCGCCCTGATTAAAAAAAGCGAGTACCGCGCCCTCTATGCATTTACTGACAAATTCATCCTCTTGGTCTAATACATCAGCGAAAAAGATATTCGGTGATTTGCCACCCAGTTCAACGGTAGACGGAATAATATTTTCCGCAGCACATTTTAAAATATGCTCGCCTACCGGTGTCGATCCGGTAAAGGCAATTTTGGCAATACGTTTGCTAGTTGCTAAAGCCTGTCCTGCTTCAGCACCAAAACCATTAACAATATTAAGTACGCCTGCAGGTAGTAAGTCGCCAATGACCTCCATTAAGATCAAAATAGAGGCAGGTGTTTGTTCAGCCGGCTTCATCACGATGCAGTTTCCTGTTACCAGGGCAGGTGCTAATTTCCAGCAAGCCATCAATAAAGGAAAGTTCCACGGAATAATTTGCCCAACAACGCCCAGTGGTTCATGAAAATGATAAGCCACGGTGTTTTCATCGATTTCACCAATAGAACCTTCCTGGGCGCGCATACAACCCGCATAATACCGAAAGTGATCTGCACATAAGGGAACATCAGCTGCCAGAGTTTCTCTTATCGCTTTACCATTATCCCAGGTGTCAGCGACTGCCAGTTTTTCCAGATTGGCATCAATACGATCTGCAATCTTCAATAAGATATTCGATCTTGCAGTTACTGATGTTTTCCCCCAGGCATCTTTAGCCTGATGCGCCGCATCGAGTGCCAGTTCAATATCATCTGCTGTAGAACGCGGAATCTCACAAAACACCTGGCCGTTAACCGGGCTTTTATTTTCAAAATACTGACCTTGAACGGGAGCCACCCATTCTCCGCCGATAAAATTACCATAACGTGGTTTAAAGTCGACTTTACTATCTGTTGTATTTGGTGCGGCATAAATCATTTTCATTAACTCCAGTAGAACGAATGTTCATTGTTAGGAAAAAAAACCTGTTATAAACAGTACATAACAGGGGAGTAGGCTTTAGCCTACCTATATAATTCTTACACTACACATGTAGGCTAAAGCCTACTCCCCTTCGAGTGTCTCGTCTTAAGTGCGTAGTCTAAAAAAACGTCGTAAACAATGCTTAACACGGGGCGAGCTCCAATGATTACTTGTTATTTTATTATTTAATTATAGATAAGGTCACTTTATTAATATCTTCAAGTACAGACCGTTGTGAACAAACTTTACCCATCACTAGCAAACCTTGCATACTGCTAGTTAAAAAACTGGCAAGCTGTTTTAAATCCAACTCAGTGGATATTTCACCATTCGTTTGAGCTTTTTGTAAGGCTTGATAAAACCCATTTCCCAGTGCATTCAGTAAATGTAAAACTTTCTGCTTAGTCTCTTCGTCCCTTATACCTCCCTCTATAGCTGAATTAGTCACTAAGCAGCTACGCAAAGGCCCAGCAGTTAATAGATGTTCAACTAATTGCGCGAAAAACAATTCAATAGCTTCCACGCCTGAAACCTTGCTCTCCAGTATATCCAGAAACTGCTTGACCACCACCTTGCCATAACGGTCAAGAGATTGTAGAAAAAGCTTTTGCTTACTACCGAAAGTGGCATATAGACTACCGCGCTGAATGCCCATACCATTAACAAGGTCTTGTATGGAGGTCGCTTCGTAACCTGTTGCCCAAAACACGGCTACCGCCTTATCCAGAACTTCTTCCCGGTTAAATGCCTTAGGTCTGGCCATAAGTAATTTCTAGCTTGAGAGAGTTAATAAGTTTTATCCTAGAAAAATCAGTTGCTCACGGCTGCTAGTACAAGTTATTGATTCCACCGCACTTCCAAAAAATATCCGCTTAAGTTATGGGTGAAGCTAAATATTTTTTAAAGAGTTATATTAATTCAATATCTTGCACTATAAATTCGCGCTCAACTGATTTGTCTAGATTTAAGACTAATCGCAAATTAAATTCATCATAGTTTATTTTAGAATCATTGGTCAAAAATATGATTTAAAAACGCTATGTTTATTTTTAACCAAAAAGATTTTAATCTTTGCTCTTAAAATTCTTTTATGGTCAATTAAAGTAAGGTAAAAAATACCCTGATACTATTGTTTGTGGTTTAATGGCTATCAAAAACTATGGTCGAATTTGCAAAGTTTCCAGACTTTTTGCAAATCAAGTCAATAAGAAAGTCAATAAGAAAGTCAATAAGAAAGTCAATAAGAAAGTCAATAAGAAAGTCAATAAGAAAGTCAATGCGAATTTCTTAGTGACAAGCAAACTACCCGCTGACATTGAACCGTAGGCTAAATAAAGTGCTATCGAAAATTGGCCAGACTCTGTTACACACCCACAGTTCAGTCATCCATTTGTTAGGTTCTCTGATTCTGCCTACATGTCCGTAATCCATAGTTGTTGTCGCTATCATGCCCGTTAATTTATTGGAGCAAGCTATGGTTAGAAGCACATTAGACGAAATTCTAGTACGCCTGCGGGTTACCCAACAAGAACTTGAAACCGAAATCGAACGCCTGTTAAAAGATAGGCGTGAGCGTTTTCATTATAGTCTACGCCGTGGCAAAGTGATTTTTGAACGCAATGTTCGTCGTTTGCAACGCCAGCAACGCACTGGCTTATGGAGCTATCTGCGTAAAGCACCTATTGCGCATATACTTTCCTCACCTATCATCTACAGTCTAATTGGTCCTCTATTTTTGTTGGATATATGGATTAGTATTTATCAACATATTTGCTTTCGCATTTACGGTATTCCCCTGGTAAACCGATCCGAGCATATCGTTATTGATCGCCATCGCCTACCTTATCTAAACGCAATTGAATCATTAAATTGTGTTTATTGTGGCTATGGTAATGGTCTTATTGCCTATACACGCGAAGTTATTGCCCGCACTGAACAATACTGGTGTCCCATAAAACATGCGCAACGTCGTCTGGATGCCCATGAACGCACACTTATGTTTGTTGACTATGGCGACCTTGAAGGTTGGCGCAAAAATTTCAAAAAAATACGTCATGATTGGTCAGACACTACTGGTGACAAGAATCAGGACTAAGAAACGAGCCATATAGATCTGCATGCTATTACAACACTAGGAGTGCTATCCGGAAATAGCAGCAGTAGCGAGGAAAATCTGGCCAAAATCAGCTTTTCCGCAGTAGACTTTCTATTCTCGGACAGACTTCCAGCATGACCGCCGGGCGTATTATCAGTTTGTTTTATAAAAGAATCCCATACAAAGTAAAACTCCTCTTCTGCCTACCTCGCTAAGTGTATAATTAGCGGTATAGTAACAAACCCACTTATAGTTTCGGATCATTCACGGTTACTTAAACCTGGAAAAATCGGTTGAACGTTGATTTATAGTGCAAGATATTGGTTACAGAGTGCTTTCAAAAATCTTATCTTCACCGATGTTTAATAGGGTATTTCATAGAAATATTGTGGGATCAATCGCTTACGCTAGAAACCGTGAGCAACTGATTTTTAGCTTAAAGGAGCAGGCATGACACTCGACGTTTATTTATCAGTTTTTACCCTGATGCTATTTGCTCTGGGTATTAATATCATTTCGCTGAAAACACGTCTTCCTTATACAGTGCTTCTGGTTATAGGCGGTTCACTGCTAGTCCCCCTGTCCAAAATCGATTTTTTTTCGTTTATCACCAGTTTCCAGTTAACCCCGGAACTACTATTTTTTGTTTTTCTGCCGATCCTGATTTTTGAGTCTGCCTATAACATCAAGATTCGCAATATAAAGGAAAATAAATATACCATTAGCATTTTAGCTATCCTCGGCTTGCTAATTTCAACCTTGTTTATTGGCTTTGTCGGGCAATGGGCATTTTCTCTTTTAGGCTTCGAAATACCGCTATTAGTCACCTTGTTATTTGGTGCCATTATTTCTGCGACCGACCCCGTTGCCGTGCTTTCCTTATTTAAAGAGTATGGTGCACCGCATCGCCTGACCTTGATATTTGAAGGCGAGAGCCTGTTTAACGATGGTACGGCTTTTGCCATTTTTCTGGTGATGCTGGAAATCATGTTACACGGTTATCACGGCAGTGCCACAGTGTTACAAGGCGTGTTCTCATTCAGCACCATGATCCTGGGCGGTGGCTTATTTGGTTTGTTTATGGGGCTCTTGTTTTCCAAATTGATAGAATGGGTTAAGGGTAATGAACACCTGGAAATCACACTGACATTATTAGTCGCACACTTCACCTTTCTAATCGCAGAGCTACTTTCCGAAAAATTAGTAATTTACGGCCACCCTATTCATTTTTCTTCAATTATTGCCACCCTGGTTTCTTCGCTAGTAATGGGCAATTTCGGGCGTTATAAAATGTCTCCCGACATAGAACAATATATGGAAAAATTCTGGGGCTATTTCGCCTTTATTTCCAACTCTCTGGTATTTATGTTGATGGGCTTATTATTTACCAGTCTTTCTATCTCTCTGGATATCGCCATTCTACCTATCATCACCATGATCTTTGTGGTGGTCATCGCCAGAGCATTTTCTATCTACACTTCTATTGGCATTGCTAACCAGCTTACCTCAGAAGAAAGTATCCCCTTAAACTGGCAGCATTTACTTTCCTGGGGTAGTTTGCGCGGCTCAATTGCGGTCATTATGGTTCTTTTAATACCCGATGAACTGACTCTGCCTGACTGGCATTATGAGTACTCGATCAAAGAATTTATTATTGCTATCACCATAGGTAGTATTTATTTCACCTTATTATTCAAAGCAACCACCATAGGCAAAGTCATTCGCTGGTTAAAAATTGATGCCTTGTTGCCGCATGAACAAATGAGTTATTTTAAAAGCAAAGCGCTTATTTATCAGACCTTATGCGCTAAAAGCAAAGAACTGTTCGACAATCGTGATATAAGTGAAGCGCAATACAATGCCCTAAACACGGAATATCAAGCCCTATATCAAAAAGTTTGCCAGCAATGCGAGGATCAGACCCAAGGCCTTAGCCATATCGGTGAAAACATGTTGCGAATTTATACCCTGGCGATACAAAAAGGTGAATTAAAAGAGCTATTCAGACGCGATGAAATTAATGAAAGTATCTATAAAAAGAATCTGCTAATTTTAGACACTCAAACAGAGAAGGTTCAACAAGATCGCCCTAAATTAAAATCGCTCAATACTTACTTGAGTTCTTATAAAAGTCTATCTAAGCTGATGGGTTTTCTACGGCGTATTTTCTTTATACCTTCCAGTAAAAATGAAAGCCATGAACTTTATCTTTATTATCATACCCAATACAAATTGATCAACAAGGTACTGGATGAATTAGAAGTGATGGAAAACTCTCCCCTGGTCGAAATTTTTGACGATGCACAAGCCATACAAAATGTTATTAACATTTATCAGAGCTTAAAGAAAAACACCGTTCAGCAAATGGAAAATGAAATTCAATCTAATAGAGACCTAGTGGATGATATGAATGAACAATCTGCTATAGCCCAGTTACATATTACTCAGGCGGATACCTTAAAAGAGTTACATGAAGATGAAATTATTTCCAGTAAATTACATGTCTTACTAAAAAATGAAATGCTGCATAAGTAAAACCTGCGGGTTGCTACTTTAATAATGGTTACAAAAATAAGTGTATTTTTGCACCGGCATAAACTATCTTTTGTTAAAATGTTCAACACTATTCTGCTCTCTACTTGCTAATAAAAACACATGACGAATTTCTCCCTTACCGCTATTTCCCCAATCGATGGACGCTATGCCAGTAAAGTCGAAGCATTACGCCCTATTTTCAGCGAATATGGATTAATTCGTTTACGTGTTCAGGTCGAAGTTCGCTGGTTACAAGCCTTGGCTCAACATGATCAAATCACTGAAGTACCTGTTTTTAGTGAATCTGCAAATCTAGAACTTAATCGTATTGTTAGCGAATTTTCTGAAGCAGATGCCCAGCGGGTTAAAGATATTGAAAGCACTACCAATCATGATGTCAAAGCAGTTGAGTATTTTTTAAAAGAAAAAATCGCGGATAATAGCGAATTAAATGCGGTAAGTGAGTTTATTCACTTTGCTTGTACTTCGGAGGATATTAATAACCTTTCTTATGCCTTAATGCTAAAAGAAGGCCGTGCCGCCATTCTGCCGCAAATTACTGATTGTATCGAGGCACTGAGAAACCTGGCTCATGAGAATGCTGCTCAGCCGATGCTGTCACGTACGCATGGTCAATCGGCCAGCCCTACAACAGCAGGTAAAGAATTTGCTAATGTCGTCGCACGCATGTTGCGCCAGAAAGACCAGTTTGAAGCGGTAGAAATATTAGGCAAAATCAATGGCGCAGTGGGGAATTATAATGCCCATGCCGTAGCCTACCCGGAAATAGACTGGGAGGCATTCTCAAAAGACTTTGTCCAATCACTGGGTTTATTCTGGAATGCCTACACCATACAGATTGAGCCGCATGATTATATAGCTGAATTTTTCCAATCCTTATCACGTTTTAATACTATTCTATTAGACTTTGATCGCGATATCTGGGGCTATATTTCTCAAGGCTTTTTTAAGCAAAAAACTATTGCCGGTGAAATCGGTTCATCGACTATGCCACATAAAGTAAACCCGATTGATTTTGAAAATTCAGAGGGTAATATCGGCTTGGCAAATGCATTGTTTCATCATCTAGCAGAAAAGCTGCCTGTCTCTCGCTGGCAACGTGATCTAACTGATTCTACTGTCTTGCGTAATATAGGTGTGGGCGTTGCACATACCAGCATTGCAATACAATCAACTTTAAAAGGTATATCCAAATTAGAAATTAACACCGATATCATCGAAGCTGATCTGGATGCTAACTGGGAAGTATTAGCTGAGCCGGTACAAACAGTGATGCGCCGCTATGGCATCGAAAAGCCCTACGAGAAATTAAAAGAACTCACCCGTGGGCAACGAATTACAGCAGCTGATATGCAGGCGTTTATTGAAAAACTGGATATTCCTGATGAAGCTAAACAGAGCCTTATTAAGTTAACACCACGCAGTTATACCGGCTATGCGGAAAAATTAGCATCGGAAATTTAAGCTAACCCATAGCTTGGGTTGCATCTTTTCGTAACCCAACATCTATGCGAAAAAGTTGGGCTGGAACTGCATCAACCCAACGCAAGTGAGCAGTCTTGCCATAAGTGCAGTTTTGCTATACTGCAAGACCCCGAGACCTTTTAAAATTACCATTTTAATTCATCATTATCGACTAATTCAAAATTCAGCCATTCACTATTAAGCTCTTCTTATCCATGAGTTACTAATACTTTGTTGATTGATTCTGCCCACCCCTTTCTAGGTTCATTTACAGGAGCAATAAAAAGCCCTCCATTAACCACTTCAAATTTAAGTTCTTTTCCTTCAAGATCAGCTTGCTCGATAAATGACTTAGGAATTCTAATTCCCTGGGAGTTGCCAATTCTAACTAGATAAGCCATAGAAATGCCTTGTTACACTAAACAAAAGAAGATCGTCTTTTGGGTACGACTCGTCGCACGCTACTACTCGTGTCATTCAAACAATCTGATTATCACTCACGTTTCCATTAGCCCCTACGCTCTCGGACGGCCGGTTTGCCCGGATCCGGTTCTGACCGTGACATACCTTTGATCGCCCACCCAATTAGTATGAAGCTTATTAAAAGTATTTGCAACTAACTTAGAATCCTAATGAATATAGCTTCCATGGGCTCATAGTTAACATTAACTCCATCAATATTTGCTCCTATCCACTCATTTAAAGTTACATCAGACCACTCTAATTCATAGTCAGTTGATAATGCTAAGTGCTCAAAAAACACACGCTGAACACGACCATTTCCTTCTCTAAAAGGGTGTATCATGTTAAATTCACAATAGTATTCAGCTAATTTTTTACATAATTCAGATTTTGAAAGTCCTATCAGCCATTTATCCCTAGTTAATTGTAAAAACAATTTATCGACTTCGGGAACAATCCTCGTAAATATACAAAATGTTGTACCTCCTTTTGATATGTTTACATCTCTTATGCATCCCGCCCAATCGTAAAGATCTGAAAACAATGTAGAGTGTATGCTTTGCAAATAACCTAAATCATATGGTGGTGATTGGTATTTCACATTATCTATTGTTAAATTTGTTATTTCACGCTCAGCATTTTCAAGCTTATTTTCATCTTTGATATTTAATTTATTCTTTAATACGGAAGTTCCTAAATAGCAGTAACGATCATTTACAGAATCATATTTATCCATCAATATTTTCTCTATATTTATTAAGAATTTGATCTAATGACTTATTTCCTGATTCTGGGTTAATGAGAATTCCTTCCAGTTTAGAGCTACTTATAAAATTATTTCTTTTATTTTTTTCATATTTTTCATAAGCACTTAACTTTGATTTTATGAAAAATGACATTAATGAATCAATTTTTTTATTTAAGTCTTCTTTGTTTCTCGCAGAAATATTTAAATTTAAAATATTTTTAAGTTCACTCCTGGAAGAAGATAGCTCTTCTTTTGATAAAGCATTATCAATAAGATATTTTTTTTTATTAAAAACACTTTTTATTAATCTGATTTTTTCGTATAAATCTTTCCAGCCTTTTACACCTAATTTAAAACCAATTTTTTTTTCAATATAACTCTTAAGAGGTAAATAAGCTCCACAATCTTTTAATAATTCAAGACTGTTGATTTTTTCCACATCAAATAACTCATGTTTATATTCATTCATAATTTTTTAGCACTTGTTCTTACCTACTGTCTTATAATAGTTTTTATTACTTCAATAATCAGTAGCATACAAAAGAGATACCTATGATGAATTGGAACCTTTAACGCCTAAATCAGCGCCCCTTTAAACTGTCCGCTGGATTTTTTTGTTGGACGAAGCCGCTATCGCGGAGAAAAACAGCGCATCCCTTAAATTTAAAGTGTAACCTCATTGCCTGTTATATGCATAACAGGTAACTTGTAAGCTCATCCAACTAACAATAATGAGGTTACACTGTTATGACACCATCGATAGAGCTTAAATTCAACCATTATTATATCCAGCACTGTAAGCATTTAAAGCTTAAGGGACTGCAACCCAAAACCATTGACGCTTATTCACGCGCTATTCGCCGTATCGGGGAACACTTTCAGGGGCATCTGGATAACTTAACGCAAGATCAACTGGTGGATTATTTTCATGCTCTTTTAAGCCGCCTTTCCTGGAGTGCCGTGAAACTAGATCTCTATGGTCTCAAGTTTTTCTATACACATGTGCTACAAAAGCCGTGGGTTGATGTGCTAATGATTAAACCACCACGATGTACGCGTATACCCGATATTGTCACTGTGGTTGAAGCACAACAACTGTTTATGTCGACCCGTAATCTAAGCTATCGAGTTTTTTATTTTACGATTTACAGTCTAGGTTTACGTTTGGGCGAGGGCTTAAGCCTGAAAGTAGGTGATATTGATGCGACACGCATGCGGGTACATATTCGCAATGCCAAAGGCAATAAGGATCGGCTTGTGCCTTTGCCTGTGAATACCTTGAAGGTGTTGCGTAAGTTTTGGGCTGTGCATAAAAATCCAGTGCTGGTATTTCCCAACCGTGCCCGGGGTCTAAAAGGTGCACATCTTGCTGAATCCCCCCTTGATCGCGGTGGCATCCAGAAGACAATCCGTCTTGTGACGCAAGAAATGGGACTAAAAAAAAGATTTCCTGCCACTCGCTGCGCCACAGTTACGCCACTCACCTGTTAGAAGCCGGGGTTGATTTAGTTGAGTTGCAGAAGATTCTGGGCCATACCAGTTTAGTAACCACGGCTCGCTATACGCATTTGACCGATATTACCGATGAGAATGCAGAGCTGCACATTAATCAGTTAGTCAATGACTTTTCTATTCACTGGGGGCAGATTTCATGATAACCCTAGCTGCAGTGATTGATCAATTTCAGTCTGACTTTTTAAGCGAGTATCAATCTCGTTTACGCTCCAATCAGATCAGTGCATTACATGCCATGAAGAGCTGTCGGACACAGCTGAGTCCTGTGATGCAGGTTAACTGTGCAGACTGTGACTATCAAACCTTTGTGCCTCATTCCTGTGGCCAGCGTAACTGCCCGCATTGTCAACATCATGAGAGTCAACAATGGATTGAACGACAGGTACAAAAACAAGTCCCTGCTGATTATTTTATGAATACCTTTACCTTACCTGCGCAGTTAAGGTCGTTAGCCAGGCAGCATCCGCGGTTACTTTACAGTATGATGTTTGACTGTGCCTGGGCGACTTTACAGAGTTTTAGTAAAAATGATAAGCAGTTGCAAGGCGATGCCGGGGCGATTGCTGTCTTACATACACACTCACGCGAATTAAATTATCATCCGCATATTCATGTCATTATGCCTGCGGCAATCGTGGATAAAATCAAGAAGCTCTGGCGCACTAAGGAAGGCAAATACCTGTTTCATCATAAAGCACTAGCAAAAGTATTTCGTGCAAAGATGCTAGCGCGTATGAACGAAGAAAAGTTGCCATTTCCCACAGCTATTCCGGAAAAATGGGTGGTCGATTGTAAGTTTGTCGGTGCAGGCGATAAAGCATTGATATATCTGGGTCGATACCTGTATCGTGGTGTGATTCGTGAACAGGATATCTTATCCTGCCAAAATGGCAAAGTAACCTACCGTTATCAAGACAGCAAAACCAAACGCTATCAAACCAAAACGGTATCGGGGGCTAAATTTCTGTGGCTGGTGCTGCAACATGTTTTGCCTAAAGGCTTTCGTCGTGCGCGCAATTATGGCTTTTTACATCCGAATAGCAAGGGTGTTATTAAGTTGATTCACTCCCTGCTAAAGTTTGACCCGACGAAGATATTGCGTGCACTCAAAGTACGGCCGGCATTCAGTTGCAAATGTTGTGGCGGGGCGATGGTTGTTGGGCGTCGGCAAATACCCAGGGTGGAAATAATGTTTCAGCCTTTGCCAACTTAACAATTGGAATCACTAGCGCTTATGTAAATTTAAACACTTCGACCCAGGCTATCAGCGGATTAAATGCTGAGGGAGTTGCTTGGGCTAAAATCGGAGATTAAGGCAGAATTTTGCTCCGATACTTGGACTTTGAGAGTTGACTGCAATGGACAACGCTCAAAGTTCAGTTAAACAGGTAAAAACAGAGGTTCGATTCATCAGTCGGGCTGATCAACAAAAAGCTATTTTCATAGAGCGCATTAAATGAATTCCTACTATCGTGCCGGGCTTGTCCAACAAACGGTTCAGATTGTGGCTCGCTTCGCGATCACAATCTAACCTTATTCGTTGGACGAAGCCGCTATCGCGGAGAAAAACAGCGCATCCCTTAAATTTAAAGTGTAACCTCATTGCCTGTTATATGCATAACAGGTAACTTGTAAGCTCATCCAACTAACAATAATGAGGTTACACTGTTATGACACCATCGATAGAGCTTAAATTCAACCATTATTATATCCAGCACTGTAAGCATTTAAAGCTTAAGGGACTGCAACCCAAAACCATTGACGCTTATTCACGCGCTATTCGCCGTATCGGGGAACACTTTCAGGGGCATCTGGATAACTTAACGCAAGATCAACTGGTGGATTATTTTCATGCTCTTTTAAGCCGCCTTTCCTGGAGTGCCGTGAAACTAGATCTCTATGGTCTCAAGTTTTTCTATACACATGTGCTACAAAAGCCGTGGGTTGATGTGCTAATGATTAAACCACCACGATGTACGCGTATACCCGATATTGTCACTGTGGTTGAAGCACAACAACTGTTTATGTCGACCCGTAATCTAAGCTATCGAGTTTTTTATTTTACGATTTACAGTCTAGGTTTACGTTTGGGCGAGGGCTTAAGCCTGAAAGTAGGTGATATTGATGCGACACGCATGCGGGTACATATTCGCAATGCCAAAGGCAATAAGGATCGGCTTGTGCCTTTGCCTGTGAATACCTTGAAGGTGTTGCGTAAGTTTTGGGCTGTGCATAAAAATCCAGTGCTGGTATTTCCCAACCGTGCCCGGGGTCTAAAAGGTGCACATCTTGCTGAATCCCCCCTTGATCGCGGTGGCATCCAGAAGACAATCCGTCTTGTGACGCAAGAAATGGGACTAAAAAAAAGATTTCCTGCCACTCGCTGCGCCACAGTTACGCCACTCACCTGTTAGAAGCCGGGGTTGATTTAGTTGAGTTGCAGAAGATTCTGGGCCATACCAGTTTAGTAACCACGGCTCGCTATACGCATTTGACCGATATTACCGATGAGAATGCAGAGCTGCACATTAATCAGTTAGTCAATGACTTTTCTATTCACTGGGGGCAGATTTCATGATAACCCTAGCTGCAGTGATTGATCAATTTCAGTCTGACTTTTTAAGCGAGTATCAATCTCGTTTACGCTCCAATCAGATCAGTGCATTACATGCCATGAAGAGCTGTCGGACACAGCTGAGTCCTGTGATGCAGGTTAACTGTGCAGACTGTGACTATCAAACCTTTGTGCCTCATTCCTGTGGCCAGCGTAACTGCCCGCATTGTCAACATCATGAGAGTCAACAATGGATTGAACGACAGGTACAAAAACAAGTCCCTGCTGATTATTTTATGAATACCTTTACCTTACCTGCGCAGTTAAGGTCGTTAGCCAGGCAGCATCCGCGGTTACTTTACAGTATGATGTTTGACTGTGCCTGGGCGACTTTACAGAGTTTTAGTAAAAATGATAAGCAGTTGCAAGGCGATGCCGGGGCGATTGCTGTCTTACATACACACTCACGCGAATTAAATTATCATCCGCATATTCATGTCATTATGCCTGCGGCAATCGTGGATAAAATCAAGAAGCTCTGGCGCACTAAGGAAGGCAAATACCTGTTTCATCATAAAGCACTAGCAAAAGTATTTCGTGCAAAGATGCTAGCGCGTATGAACGAAGAAAAGTTGCCATTTCCCACAGCTATTCCGGAAAAATGGGTGGTCGATTGTAAGTTTGTCGGTGCAGGCGATAAAGCATTGATATATCTGGGTCGATACCTGTATCGTGGTGTGATTCGTGAACAGGATATCTTATCCTGCCAAAATGGCAAAGTAACCTACCGTTATCAAGACAGCAAAACCAAACGCTATCAAACCAAAACGGTATCGGGGGCTAAATTTCTGTGGCTGGTGCTGCAACATGTTTTGCCTAAAGGCTTTCGTCGTGCGCGCAATTATGGCTTTTTACATCCGAATAGCAAGGGTGTTATTAAGTTGATTCACTCCCTGCTAAAGTTTGACCCGACGAAGATATTGCGTGCACTCAAAGTACGGCCGGCATTCAGTTGCAAATGTTGTGGCGGGGCGATGGTTGTTGGGCGTCGGCAAATACCCAGGGTGGAAATAATGTTTCAGCCTTTGCCAACTTAACAATTGGAATCACTAGCGCTTATGTAAATTTAAACACTTCGACCCAGGCTATCAGCGGATTAAATGCTGAGGGAGTTGCTTGGGCTAAAATCGGAGATTAAGGCAGAATTTTGCTCCGATACTTGGACTTTGAGAGTTGACTGCAATGGACAACGCTCAAAGTTCAGTTAAACAGGTAAAAACAGAGGTTCGATTCATCAGTCGGGCTGATCAACAAAAAGCTATTTTCATAGAGCGCATTAAATGAATTCCTACTATCGTGCCGGGCTTGTCCAACAAACGGTTCAGATTGTGGCTCGCTTCGCGATCACAATCTAACCTTATTCGTTATGTTTAAAAGAAAATAAACTCCACTGAGGATTATAATGGGCATTTGTAGTATTAATGAGTGTAATCTAGATGTTCATGACGGCTATGATGAATGCATACTTCACTGCTCTAAAAATGGGTTAGACTTTTTTAATATACGAACCGACTTTTACAATTCGTTAGAAGACTATGTTGCCAATAATTCTATAGATGGCAACGACTTTTGCCATTTCTCTGAAATTGCATTTCCAAAACCAGATATACAATCAACAATAAATTACGCAAAAATATTAAATAAATTAAAACAAATACACTTTGATAACTGCCATTTTTTTACAAGTTACATTGAATCAAGTGATCCTGAGTTCTTTTTTCAAGATTGCATATTTCATGAGAGTTGGAGTGTTTTTAATGCACCGGTTCTAACGAATGTTAATGGAGTGCTGTACCAGAACTGTATTTTTCATAAAGAGGTTAGCTCATATTCCGAAAACGATGGGAAATATGTAATAGATAGCCAGCTATTTAATGACTGTGATTTTAAAAAGAGCATAGAATTCGGAAATGTTGAATTTAAGTCTCCAATTTTCAACAATACTGATGATATAGACTTAAATATTGAGTCGTTCCATTTGATAGATTGTATATTAAAAGATAAATTTATTCTTAATCGGTGCAATATTAAATTATTTTTTCTGGAAGATACTGTTTTTGAATCAAAATTTGAGTTTAAGCAAAACGTTGTTTCAGAGTAAATATTCAGACCCCTACCGACAAACTTGACAACTAATTTAAAAAAGGCTTGTAACTTTATGATACCAAGAAGTATTATGTAGGCCATGCAATTAAGTAATCAGGATCTAAGCCAACTTGACGAAGAAGAGCTTCTAAATTTATCAGAAGAAGAGTTACGTCGTCTTTCAATAAGATTGCTTACAGATTTAAAGGAAGCTCGTGAACGGTTAAGCCAGAATTCCCATAATAGTTCTCGGCCTCCAAGCAGTGAAGCACCATGGGAAAGGGACACTCAAAAAGATTCCAGTAATGATTCCGAAGAGGAACAAGAAGCGACTTCAGATAAAAAAGAGTCATCTCCTACTGAAAAGCCCAATAAAACATCCAGACAGTCCCCGAAAAATGAAACAGAAGAACAACGAAAACCAGGGAAGCAACTTGGAGCCAAGGGTTTTGGGCGACAACAAAAAATAGTGATCACAGACTATCAGGAACATTTTCCTGAAATATGTGAATGCTGCCATCAACCATTAAATGACCATTTCAAAAAAGCATACACGGCTTTTGAAACCATTGATATCGTATGGTCTGATGAGAAAAATCCAGGCCTGAGGCTAACGAATACCAAGCATAGCTATTATGAAGTCACCTGTCACTGTGGACATATTACAATAAAAGAACCGCATCGTTCCAATTCCGATGGCACCTTGCAGGATATAAACTGTAGCCAATGGAGATTGGTAGGTCCGGGGCTTGCAGCATTAATTATATGCCTTACTTATCGCATGCGGCTTTCACGAGAACGTGTCCAAGAGTTTTTATGTGATTGGCTAGGGTTACAGATTAGTGTTGGCACGATTAACAATACATTACATGAAAGCGGCGCAGCAGCAATGCCTATAGAAGCTGAATTAGTAAAGGAAGTCGTAGAAAGTAATCTACTTCATGTTGATGAAACTTCCTGGATGGAACTCACCACTTTTTTATGGCTATGGGTTTTTAGTACAGATACCGTCACAGCCTACTGGATTTCAACTCGGTCATCAGAACTGATTGAAAACATCCTGGGTCAAGCATATTGCGGCTGGCTAATGAGTGATGGTTACCAGGTTTATCGAAAATACCTTAATCGAGCTCGTTGCTGGGCTCACCTGATTCGTAAGGCAAAAGGCTTAAAAGAGGGCTTAAATAAAGACTCTCAGCTATTTGGAGAACAAACACTCAAATTAATGAACATGCTTATGACAGCAATTCGTGAAGCACGGCACCACCCTCCAAACTCGCCACTGACGGAAATTTACCAAACGCAATTGATAGCCTATCGGCAACTGTGTGAACAAATGAAAGCATCAACACACACAAAGACCCATGCGCTAGCAACAGAAATGCTCAATGATTGGGAGGCTATCTTTCGGGTACTCGAATTCCCTCATTTACCCTTAACCAATAACGAAGCAGAACGTGCCTTACGGCACTGGGTTATATTAAGGCGAATCAGCTATGGAACACGAACTGAAGAAGGTTCATGTGTGTTTGCTATTTTGATTAGTGTCATCGAAACCTGTAGAAAAAGGCAGCAATCCCCATGGATATATTTAGCGGCCGTTATTCACAATCAGCGGGTAGGTGTTGCGGTTCCTAAGCTACCAATTGTTAAGGGGTCTGAATAATTACTGTTTCAGATTTTGAAATTTTCAATACAAATTATTTTAAAGTTGTTGACATGTTTGAAACGAAGTTTGGAAAGTTCAATATAAAGAAAAGTATATTCGATGATTTTGTCGGATTTGAAAAATGCTCTTTTGGTGAAAGTGGTGATTCTGAAAATGAATATATAGCTAAATTTACATATGCTACATTTCTTAGCTTTGTCAATTTCAGGAACACAAATTTTTATAGTGGGCTAGATATTGAAAATATAAACTTAAAAGAATCACCAAACTTCTTGAACGCTAATATTAACGAAAAGTACTCTAATAGAGAAACATTCAGGATTATAAAAAGTTCATTTGATAAAATTCATAACTATATCGAAGCTAATAAGTATTTTGCTTATGAAATGAAAAAGTACAAAGAAGAACTTAAAGGCACAAATAAAACTCAAGAAAAGTTGATACTTTTTTTGAATGAAAAAATATCAAATTATGGGCAAAGCTATATCTGGCCAATATTTTATATGATTGCAACATCAATTATTTACTATCTCTTGATATTAGGATACGAAAATAATATTTTATATGAAATACATCCAAGCATTAATGGTGCTCTGGAAAAAATATCTAGCTTCGTAAATAACGTGTCTAAAAATATTTCTCCCTTTAGTAAGATACTTAAAGCTGGAATGGAGTTTGTTAGTCTCGTATTCTATATAATTTTTGCAAGCTTAATATGGCAAACGTTAGTAGCAGTTAAACGACACACGAGAAGGTAAGAAAAACATAACGAATAAGGTTAGATTGTGATCGCGAAGCGAGCCACAATCTGAACCGTTTGTTGGACAAGCCCGGCACGATAGTAGGAATTCATTTAATGCGCTCTATGAAAATAGCTTTTTGTTGATCAGCCCGACTGATGAATCGAACCTCTGTTTTTACCTGTTTAACTGAACTTTGAGCGTTGTCCATTGCAGTCAACTCTCAAAGTCCAAGTATCGGAGCAAAATTCTGCCTTAATCTCCGATTTTAGCCCAAGCAACTCCCTCAGCATTTAATCCGCTGATAGCCTGGGTCGAAGTGTTTAAATTTACATAAGCGCTAGTGATTCCAATTGTTAAGTTGGCAAAGGCTGAAACATTATTTCCACCCTGGGTATTTGCCGACGCCCAACAACCATCGCCCCGCCACAACATTTGCAACTGAATGCCGGCCGTACTTTGAGTGCACGCAATATCTTCGTCGGGTCAAACTTTAGCAGGGAGTGAATCAACTTAATAACACCCTTGCTATTCGGATGTAAAAAGCCATAATTGCGCGCACGACGAAAGCCTTTAGGCAAAACATGTTGCAGCACCAGCCACAGAAATTTAGCCCCCGATACCGTTTTGGTTTGATAGCGTTTGGTTTTGCTGTCTTGATAACGGTAGGTTACTTTGCCATTTTGGCAGGATAAGATATCCTGTTCACGAATCACACCACGATACAGGTATCGACCCAGATATATCAATGCTTTATCGCCTGCACCGACAAACTTACAATCGACCACCCATTTTTCCGGAATAGCTGTGGGAAATGGCAACTTTTCTTCGTTCATACGCGCTAGCATCTTTGCACGAAATACTTTTGCTAGTGCTTTATGATGAAACAGGTATTTGCCTTCCTTAGTGCGCCAGAGCTTCTTGATTTTATCCACGATTGCCGCAGGCATAATGACATGAATATGCGGATGATAATTTAATTCGCGTGAGTGTGTATGTAAGACAGCAATCGCCCCGGCATCGCCTTGCAACTGCTTATCATTTTTACTAAAACTCTGTAAAGTCGCCCAGGCACAGTCAAACATCATACTGTAAAGTAACCGCGGATGCTGCCTGGCTAACGACCTTAACTGCGCAGGTAAGGTAAAGGTATTCATAAAATAATCAGCAGGGACTTGTTTTTGTACCTGTCGTTCAATCCATTGTTGACTCTCATGATGTTGACAATGCGGGCAGTTACGCTGGCCACAGGAATGAGGCACAAAGGTTTGATAGTCACAGTCTGCACAGTTAACCTGCATCACAGGACTCAGCTGTGTCCGACAGCTCTTCATGGCATGTAATGCACTGATCTGATTGGAGCGTAAACGAGATTGATACTCGCTTAAAAAGTCAGACTGAAATTGATCAATCACTGCAGCTAGGGTTATCATGAAATCTGCCCCCAGTGAATAGAAAAGTCATTGACTAACTGATTAATGTGCAGCTCTGCATTCTCATCGGTAATATCGGTCAAATGCGTATAGCGAGCCGTGGTTACTAAACTGGTATGGCCCAGAATCTTCTGCAACTCAACTAAATCAACCCCGGCTTCTAACAGGTGAGTGGCGTAACTGTGGCGCAGCGAGTGGCAGGAAATCTTTTTTTTAGTCCCATTTCTTGCGTCACAAGACGGATTGTCTTCTGGATGCCACCGCGATCAAGGGGGGATTCAGCAAGATGTGCACCTTTTAGACCCCGGGCACGGTTGGGAAATACCAGCACTGGATTTTTATGCACAGCCCAAAACTTACGCAACACCTTCAAGGTATTCACAGGCAAAGGCACAAGCCGATCCTTATTGCCTTTGGCATTGCGAATATGTACCCGCATGCGTGTCGCATCAATATCACCTACTTTCAGGCTTAAGCCCTCGCCCAAACGTAAACCTAGACTGTAAATCGTAAAATAAAAAACTCGATAGCTTAGATTACGGGTCGACATAAACAGTTGTTGTGCTTCAACCACAGTGACAATATCGGGTATACGCGTACATCGTGGTGGTTTAATCATTAGCACATCAACCCACGGCTTTTGTAGCACATGTGTATAGAAAAACTTGAGACCATAGAGATCTAGTTTCACGGCACTCCAGGAAAGGCGGCTTAAAAGAGCATGAAAATAATCCACCAGTTGATCTTGCGTTAAGTTATCCAGATGCCCCTGAAAGTGTTCCCCGATACGGCGAATAGCGCGTGAATAAGCGTCAATGGTTTTGGGTTGCAGTCCCTTAAGCTTTAAATGCTTACAGTGCTGGATATAATAATGGTTGAATTTAAGCTCTATCGATGGTGTCATAACAGTGTAACCTCATTATTGTTAGTTGGATGAGCTTACAAGTTACCTGTTATGCATATAACAGGCAATGAGGTTACACTTTAAATTTAAGGGATGCGCTGTTTTTCTCCGCGATAGCGGCTTCGTCCAACAAAAAAATCCACTTGACCATTTAAAGCGTCACTTTTTTTGCTATTCGCAAAAAAAACGCCCCTTTAAATGGCAAGTGATTTGAGCGTTAGAATTTCATGGAACAAAAATAGAGGCGTAAATTAAAAATTAATACCTTGTTTTCGAGCGTTGAAAAAAACAAAAATTGCCCCTTTATACATTTTAAAAAAGTTCAGTAGTTTTTGTTAAGTTTTACGATGACCGCTACTTAATTCTCACCAATATAAGGTAGCGTTTTTTAAAGCCTGAGAAATCGTGTAGAAAAAAAGCGTTCAATAAAGATTAAAGCATAAACACAGTGGTTTCTGTCAAGTTCTGTATCAACCGAAACTTAATTTCCATAAAAAAAAGGAAATTCAAAGACCTTATTTTTAAAATAAAAAAGGTCATCATTTAAAAAAAAAGAAATGTATCAGTTTTTAAGATTGTGGTATATTTAAGATTCTAACGAACAAGGTTAGATTGTGATCGCGAAGCGAGCCACAATCTGAACCGTTTGTTGGACAAGCCCGGTAATGATAGTAGAAAGTCTGTTAAATCCGCTCTATGAAAATAGCTTTTTGTTGATCAGCCCGATTGATGAATCGAACCTCTGTTTTTACCTGTTTAACTGAACTTTGAGCGTTGTCCATTGCAGTCAACTCTCAAAGTCCAAGTATCGGAGCAAAATTCTGCCTTAATCTCCGATTTTAGCCCAAGCAACTCCCTCAGCATTTAATCCGCTGATAGCCTGGGTCGAAGTGTTTAAATTTACATAAGCGCTAGTGATTCCAATTGTTAAGTTGGCAAAGGCTGAAACATTATTTCCACCCTGGGTATTTGCCGACGCCCAACAACCATCGCCCCGCCACAATATTTGCAACTGAATGCCGGCCGTACTTTGAGTGCACGCAATATCTTCGTCGGGTCAAACTTTAGCAGGGAGTGAATCAACTTAATAACACCCTTGCTATTCGGATGTAAAAAGCCATAATTGCGCGCACGACGAAAGCCTTTAGGCAAAACATGTTGCAGCACCAGCCACAGAAATTTAGCCCCCGATACCGTTTTGGTTTGATAGCGTTTGGTTTTGCTGTCTTCATAACGGTAGGTTACTTTGCCATTTTGGCAGGATAAGATATCCTGTTCACGAATCACACCACGATACAGGTATCGACCCAGATATATCAACGCTTTATCGCCTGCACCGACAAACTTACAATCGACCACCCATTGTTTCGGAATAGCTGTGGGGAATGGCAACTTTTCTTCGTTCATACGCGCTAGCATCTTTGCACGAAATACTTTTGCCAGTGCTTTATGATGAAACAGGTATTTGCCTTCCTTAGTGCGCCAAAGCTTCTTGATTTTGTCCACGATGCCTGCAGGCATAATGACATGAATATGCGGATGATAATTTAATTCGCGTGAGTGTGTATGTAAGACAGCAATCGCCCCGGCATCGCCTTGCAACTGCTTATCATTTTTACTAAAACTCTGTAAAGTCGCCCAGGCACAGTCAAACATCATACTGTAAAGTAACCGCGGATGCTGCCTGGCTAACGACCTTAACTGCGCAGGTAAGGTAAAGGTATTCATAAAATAATCAGCAGGGACTTGTTTTTGTACCTGTCGTTCAATCCATTGTTGACTCTCATGATGTTGACAATGCGGGCAGTTACGCTGGCCACAGGAATGAGGCACAAAGGTTTGATAGTCACAGTCTGCACAGTTAACCTGCATCACAGGACTCAGCTGTGTCCGACAGCTCTTCATGGCATGTAATGCACTGATCTGATTGGAGCGTAAACGAGATTGATACTCGCTTAAAAAGTCAGACTGAAATTGATCAATCACTGCAGCTAGGGTTATCATGAAATCTGCCCCCAGTGAATAGAAAAGTCATTGACTAACTGATTAATGTGCAGCTCTGCATTCTCATCGGTAATATCGGTCAAATGCGTATAGCGAGCCGTGGTTACTAAACTGGTATGGCCCAGAATCTTCTGCAACTCAACTAAATCAACCCCGGCTTCTAACAGGTGAGTGGCGTAACTGTGGCGCAGCGAGTGGCAGGAAATCTTTTTTTTAGTCCCATTTCTTGCGTCACAAGACGGATTGTCTTCTGGATGCCACCGCGATCAAGGGGGGATTCAGCAAGATGTGCACCTTTTAGACCCCGGGCACGGTTGGGAAATACCAGCACTGGATTTTTATGCACAGCCCAAAACTTACGCAACACCTTCAAGGTATTCACAGGCAAAGGCACAAGCCGATCCTTATTGCCTTTGGCATTGCGAATATGTACCCGCATGCGTGTCGCATCAATATCACCTACTTTCAGGCTTAAGCCCTCGCCCAAACATAAACCTAGACTGTAAATCGTAAAATAAAAAACTCGATAGCTTAGATTACGGGTCGACATAAACAGTTGTTGT
The DNA here is from genome assembly GCF_965251085.1 of Methyloprofundus sp. Lineage (NCBI taxonomy): Bacteria > Pseudomonadati > Pseudomonadota > Gammaproteobacteria > Methylococcales > Methylococcaceae > Methyloprofundus > Methyloprofundus sp. The sequence continues at coordinate 1,904,624 of NZ_OZ252594.1, forward strand.
GCTTCAACCACAGTGACAATATCGGGTATACGCGTACATCGTGGTGGTTTAATCATTAGCACATCAACCCACGGCTTTTGTAGCACATGTGTATAGAAAAACTTGAGACCATAGAGATCTAGTTTCACGGCACTCCAGGAAAGGCGGCTTAAAAGAGCATGAAAATAATCCACCAGTTGATCTTGCGTTAAGTTATCCAGATGCCCCTGAAAGTGTTCCCCGATACGGCGAATAGCGCGTGAATAAGCGTCAATGGTTTTGGGTTGCAGTCCCTTAAGCTTTAAATGCTTACAGTGCTGGATATAATAATGGTTGAATTTAAGCTCTATCGATGGTGTCATAACAGTGTAACCTCATTATTGTTAGTTGGATGAGCTTACAAGTTACCTGTTATGCATATAACAGGCAATGAGGTTACACTTTAAATTTAAGGGATGCGCTGTTTTTCTCCGCGATAGCGGCTTCGTCCAACGAATAAGGTTAGATTGTGATCGCGAAGCGAGCCACAATCTGAACCGTTTGTTGGACAAGCCCGGCACGATAGTAGGAATTCATTTAATGCGCTCTATGAAAATAGCTTTTTGTTGATCAGCCCGACTGATGAATCGAACCTCTGTTTTTACCTGTTTAACTGAACTTTGAGCGTTGTCCATTGCAGTCAACTCTCAAAGTCCAAGTATCGGAGCAAAATTCTGCCTTAATCTCCGATTTTAGCCCAAGCAACTCCCTCAGCATTTAATCCGCTGATAGCCTGGGTCGAAGTGTTTAAATTTACATAAGCGCTAGTGATTCCAATTGTTAAGTTGGCAAAGGCTGAAACATTATTTCCACCCTGGGTATTTGCCGACGCCCAACAACCATCGCCCCGCCACAACATTTGCAACTGAATGCCGGCCGTACTTTGAGTGCACGCAATATCTTCGTCGGGTCAAACTTTAGCAGGGAGTGAATCAACTTAATAACACCCTTGCTATTCGGATGTAAAAAGCCATAATTGCGCGCACGACGAAAGCCTTTAGGCAAAACATGTTGCAGCACCAGCCACAGAAATTTAGCCCCCGATACCGTTTTGGTTTGATAGCGTTTGGTTTTGCTGTCTTGATAACGGTAGGTTACTTTGCCATTTTGGCAGGATAAGATATCCTGTTCACGAATCACACCACGATACAGGTATCGACCCAGATATATCAATGCTTTATCGCCTGCACCGACAAACTTACAATCGACCACCCATTTTTCCGGAATAGCTGTGGGAAATGGCAACTTTTCTTCGTTCATACGCGCTAGCATCTTTGCACGAAATACTTTTGCTAGTGCTTTATGATGAAACAGGTATTTGCCTTCCTTAGTGCGCCAGAGCTTCTTGATTTTATCCACGATTGCCGCAGGCATAATGACATGAATATGCGGATGATAATTTAATTCGCGTGAGTGTGTATGTAAGACAGCAATCGCCCCGGCATCGCCTTGCAACTGCTTATCATTTTTACTAAAACTCTGTAAAGTCGCCCAGGCACAGTCAAACATCATACTGTAAAGTAACCGCGGATGCTGCCTGGCTAACGACCTTAACTGCGCAGGTAAGGTAAAGGTATTCATAAAATAATCAGCAGGGACTTGTTTTTGTACCTGTCGTTCAATCCATTGTTGACTCTCATGATGTTGACAATGCGGGCAGTTACGCTGGCCACAGGAATGAGGCACAAAGGTTTGATAGTCACAGTCTGCACAGTTAACCTGCATCACAGGACTCAGCTGTGTCCGACAGCTCTTCATGGCATGTAATGCACTGATCTGATTGGAGCGTAAACGAGATTGATACTCGCTTAAAAAGTCAGACTGAAATTGATCAATCACTGCAGCTAGGGTTATCATGAAATCTGCCCCCAGTGAATAGAAAAGTCATTGACTAACTGATTAATGTGCAGCTCTGCATTCTCATCGGTAATATCGGTCAAATGCGTATAGCGAGCCGTGGTTACTAAACTGGTATGGCCCAGAATCTTCTGCAACTCAACTAAATCAACCCCGGCTTCTAACAGGTGAGTGGCGTAACTGTGGCGCAGCGAGTGGCAGGAAATCTTTTTTTTAGTCCCATTTCTTGCGTCACAAGACGGATTGTCTTCTGGATGCCACCGCGATCAAGGGGGGATTCAGCAAGATGTGCACCTTTTAGACCCCGGGCACGGTTGGGAAATACCAGCACTGGATTTTTATGCACAGCCCAAAACTTACGCAACACCTTCAAGGTATTCACAGGCAAAGGCACAAGCCGATCCTTATTGCCTTTGGCATTGCGAATATGTACCCGCATGCGTGTCGCATCAATATCACCTACTTTCAGGCTTAAGCCCTCGCCCAAACGTAAACCTAGACTGTAAATCGTAAAATAAAAAACTCGATAGCTTAGATTACGGGTCGACATAAACAGTTGTTGTGCTTCAACCACAGTGACAATATCGGGTATACGCGTACATCGTGGTGGTTTAATCATTAGCACATCAACCCACGGCTTTTGTAGCACATGTGTATAGAAAAACTTGAGACCATAGAGATCTAGTTTCACGGCACTCCAGGAAAGGCGGCTTAAAAGAGCATGAAAATAATCCACCAGTTGATCTTGCGTTAAGTTATCCAGATGCCCCTGAAAGTGTTCCCCGATACGGCGAATAGCGCGTGAATAAGCGTCAATGGTTTTGGGTTGCAGTCCCTTAAGCTTTAAATGCTTACAGTGCTGGATATAATAATGGTTGAATTTAAGCTCTATCGATGGTGTCATAACAGTGTAACCTCATTATTGTTAGTTGGATGAGCTTACAAGTTACCTGTTATGCATATAACAGGCAATGAGGTTACACTTTAAATTTAAGGGATGCGCTGTTTTTCTCCGCGATAGCGGCTTCGTCCAACAAGGGTGGTCCAGCTGACCGTTGGCAGCGCAGTTCGTTTCCAAAGTTCATTTTTATATCAAGGTTCAGTGTTTTGTCAGAGTTCATCTTATATCTGCCAACGGCATCTGACCACGTCGTTAGCTTTTCAAGAAGATCCTTGCCTTAGGGAGATGGAAAGAAATAATCATCCAAACGAAGTAAGCTTGTGTCTCAATAATTTATAATAATGAATTCTGAATTTATTCTCACACTAGGCAGATAAGCTTGTTGATATTAACAGATAGCATTATAGGTTGGATTATAAATACAGCCCATCGTTTAAAAGGCTCGGTACGTCGTATATTCATGGCTGAAACGGTGGAGCTACTAGGCTCAGGTGGTGCAAGTATTGCTGAAGAAAAACTAGGATGGAATAGAGGCACTATCCGAAAAGGACAATATGAACTTGAAACTCAGCCCATAGAAGATAATTTTTCAGCGAGAGGGCGTAATAAAAGTGAAGAGCATTTTCCTCATCTACTTGATGACATAAAAAAAATTGCTGAACCGGAGTGTCAAACGGATCCCTCTTTTAATTCCTGTCGATTATATACCCGGCTAACGGCTAAAGAAGTTAGAAAACGTTTACTGGAGATTGATTATTACGATGAAAAAACATTACCTTGCTCAAAAACTATCAATACAAAATTAAATGACCTGAGTTACCATCCAAAAAAGGTACAAAAAACAAAGCCTCATAAGAAAATCAAGGAAACGGATGCAATTTTTGAACAAGTTCATTCAGTCAATGGAATGGCAGATATCAACCCAAAAGAGATTCGTATATCAATTGATGCCAAAGCAAGAATGAATATAGGAAATTTTTCACGGGGAGGACGAAATCGGGTTTTAACAAAAGCAGAGGATCATGATTTAGATGTTAAGGAAAAGTTAACTCCTTTTGGTTTTTATCTGCCTGAACATGATGATTTTTTCCTTTTCTTTACAGCAGGCTATGCCAGCAGTGATTTCATCGTTGACCGATTGGAAGAAATTTGGCCAGAAATTCAAGAAAAATATGGAGTAGATATTCTGACAATTAACGCTGACAATGGTATGGAGAACAGTAGCTCCAGAACTCAGTTTATAAAAAGGCTTGTGGAGTTTGCTGAAAAAAGCAACATAAAGATAAAACTGGCCTACTACCCTCCTTATCATAGTAAATATAACCCAATTGAACGAGTATGGGGAGCCTATGAAAATCATATTAGTGGCGACATAATGGATACAGTTGAAACAACTTTAAAATTTGCCAAAAGTATGACCTACAATGGCAAAGCACCTATTGTTAAATTAACAGAAAAAATATATGAAACAGGAGTAAAGGTAGGTAAAAAAGCAATGAAGACGTATTATCAGTTTGTTGACCGAATGCCATCGTTGGAGAAATGGTTTTTGACCATTTCTCCTGGTTGTTCTGGATGATTATTTCTTTCCATCTCCCTAAGGAAGGCAAATACCTGTTTCATCATAAAGCACTGGCAAAAGTATTTCGTGCAAAGATGCTAGCGCGTATGAACGAAGAAAAGTTGCCATTCCCCACAGCTATTCCGAAACAATGGGTGGTCGATTGTAAGTTTGTCGGTGCAGGCGATAAAGCGTTGATATATCTGGGTCGATACCTGTATCGTGGTGTGATTCGTGAACAGGATATCTTATCCTGCCAAAATGGCAAAGTAACCTACCGTTATGAAGACAGCAAAACCAAACGCTATCAAACCAAAACGGTATCGGGGGCTAAATTTCTGTGGCTGGTGCTGCAACATGTTTTGCCTAAAGGCTTTCGTCGTGCGCGCAATTATGGCTTTTTACATCCGAATAGCAAGGGTGTTATTAAGTTGATTCACTCCCTGCTAAAGTTTGACCCGACGAAGATATTGCGTGCACTCAAAGTACGGCCGGCATTCAGTTGCAAATATTGTGGCGGGGCGATGGTTGTTGGGCGTCGGCAAATACCCAGGGTGGAAATAATGTTTCAGCCTTTGCCAACTTAACAATTGGAATCACTAGCGCTTATGTAAATTTAAACACTTCGACCCAGGCTATCAGCGGATTAAATGCTGAGGGAGTTGCTTGGGCTAAAATCGGAGATTAAGGCAGAATTTTGCTCCGATACTTGGACTTTGAGAGTTGACTGCAATGGACAACGCTCAAAGTTCAGTTAAACAGGTAAAAACAGAGGTTCGATTCATCAGTCGGGCTGATCAACAAAAAGCTATTTTCATAGAGCGCATTAAATGAATTCCTACTATCGTGCCGGGCTTGTCCAACAAACGGTTCAGATTGTGGCTCGCTTCGCGATCACAATCTAACCTTATTCGTTATGTTTCTGTTTCGTTACTAACCTTGCTATTTCTTTATTACCCTACTCTCTGCCTTTTTTATTTCCTTGTCTTTTTCTAGTTGTTCAATAGATTTTACGTTGCCTGGCACTCTATTTTTAAAGAGCTTAAGGTATCTTTCTTCGATAAACTCTGGCAAGGGAGTTTCCACGGTTCTTTTTTCGTGTAACTAAAGGTTACCAAGATTCTTTGAGCTTAAACCAAGTTCTCTAGCCATTTGAATCTGGACGTGTAACCAGCGATATTTCCCTCACTTCTACCCGTGTAGTCTCAATTTGTTTGGAATAAAATATTTTTTCGACATTTTTATTTGAGATTAACAGTAACAAAAAAAGTTGCGTTTGAATAGCTGGTGATCAGTGTCAATATACCTTGCTTTTTTGGATCATAATTATCAACCATTTCAACCAAGTTAGTTTGAGAGCTAGGGGAATCAAATACTTCAAGCAATTCTTCTTTTGTTCTATAATTATCTTCATTTGGAATTTTCTTTTCAAGAACATCTTGAGCGTACACTAATAACCCCCCTTTTCCCATTGAAAGATAACACTCTTTGTATAGTTTTGACAGCTTATTTAGGTTCAAATCAAGAATTGATAATGCTTGATCCCTTTCATTCGTAACGGACATATTATTCTATTTAATTTTTTTGTATGAACTGGTGGTGTTTATAGCGAACATAACGCGAAGCTCAGGAGTATTTTTGAGATAGCTTTATCATCTCAAAAATATCTGTCTGGAACTTCTGGTTATCGGATTTTCGATAATCGGTAGTTTTGGATAGTTCTGCTGAGCTTCGCGTTACCTGCTGCCATGAGTGGCGTGGCTTTTGCGTCTTTTTGCAAAAGACATGACGCTTATGGCAGTCAGCGTGCAAGCAATTGTTAGCTTTTCACCCAAATACTTCACGCAAGACATCTGGGCGTTGTTTAGCAATTTGAATAAGCGACATAGCTGCTCGACTTGGTTTACGACGACCTTGCTCCCAATCTTGAAGTGTTCGAACAGAAATACCTAGAAGTTCAGCAAATCGAGACTGTGATAAGCCAGCTTTTTGACGGGCTTCGACAACCGGAAGTAACTGAACTGTTTCAACATGTCCAACTTTACCGGCTTTAATACTACGCACAGAATCTAATGTCTCTTGCCAAACATCCCGATTGGAATCACGTTCAATAAGCTTTTTTTTACTCATAACCATCGATAAGCTCCTCTTTCAATGCTTTGAGAATGTGTGCAGGTACATTCTCTTTTTTAGACTTTGCGTAAATAGTGAGTAACCAAATAAGTCCTTTAGCAGACTCGGTAAAGTAGATTACTCGCATTCCACCTCGTTTTCCTTGGCCTTTTCTCGCCCAGCGAACTTTTCGAATACCACCTGACCCTGGTACAACATCACCAGCTTCAGGGTTTTCAGCTAGCCATGCAGAAAATTCTCCTCGCTCATCTTCAGACCAATAATCAGGCCATAGCTTTGTGAATAGCGGTGATTCGATGAGAGTTATCATTCACTGAATTATACGGCATTGTCGTATTATTGCAAGAATAAGGGAGATGGAAAGAAATAATCATCCAGAACAACCAGGAGAAATGGTCAAAAACCATTTCTCCAACGATGGCATTCGGTCAACAAACTGATAATACGTCTTCATTGCTTTTTTACCTACCTTTACTCCTGTTTCATATATTTTTTCTGTTAATTTAACAATAGGTGCTTTGCCATTGTAGGTCATACTTTTGGCAAATTTTAAAGTTGTTTCAACTGTATCCATTATGTCGCCACTAATATGATTTTCATAGGCTCCCCATACTCGTTCAATTGGGTTATATTTACTATGATAAGGAGGGTAGTAGGCCAGTTTTATCTTTATGTTGCTTTTTTCAGCAAACTCCACAAGCCTTTTTATAAACTGAGTTCTGGAGCTACTGTTCTCCATACCATTGTCAGCGTTAATTGTCAGAATATCTACTCCATATTTTTCTTGAATTTCTGGCCAAATTTCTTCCAATCGGTCAACGATGAAATCACTGCTGGCATAGCCTGCTGTAAAGAAAAGGAAAAAATCATCATGTTCAGGCAGATAAAAACCAAAAGGAGTTAACTTTTCCTTAACATCTAAATCATGATCCTCTGCTTTTGTTAAAACCCGATTTCGTCCTCCCCGTGAAAAATTTCCTATATTCATTCTTGCTTTGGCATCAATTGATATACGAATCTCTTTTGGGTTGATATCTGCCATTCCATTGACTGAATGAACTTGTTCAAAAATTGCATCCGTTTCCTTGATTTTCTTATGAGGCTTTGTTTTTTGTACCTTTTTTGGATGGTAACTCAGGTCATTTAATTTTGTATTGATAGTTTTTGAGCAAGGTAATGTTTTTTCATCGTAATAATCAATCTCCAGTAAACGTTTTCTAACTTCTTTAGCCGTTAGCCGGGTATATAATCGACAGGAATTAAAAGAGGGATCCGTTTGACACTCCGGTTCAGCAATTTTTTTTATGTCATCAAGTAGATGAGGAAAATGCTCTTCACTTTTATTACGCCCTCTCGCTGAAAAATTATCTTCTATGGGCTGAGTTTCAAGTTCATATTGTCCTTTTCGGATAGTGCCTCTATTCCATCCTAGTTTTTCTTCAGCAATACTTGCACCACCTGAGCCTAGTAGCTCCACCGTTTCAGCCATGAATATACGACGTACCGAGCCTTTTAAACGATGGGCTGTATTTATAATCCAACCTATAATGCTATCTGTTAATATCAACAAGCTTATCTGCCTAGTGTGAGAATAAATTCAGAATTCATTATTATAAATTATTGAGACACAAGCTTACTTCGTTTGGATGATTATTTCTTTCCATCTCCCTAAGCCCTCGCCCAAACGTAAACCTAGACTGTAAATCGTAAAATAAAAAACTCGATAGCTTAGATTACGGGTCGACATAAACAGTTGTTGTGCTTCAACCACAGTGACAATATCGGGTATACGCGTACATCGTGGTGGTTTAATCATTAGCACATCAACCCACGGCTTTTGTAGCACATGTGTATAGAAAAACTTGAGACCATAGAGATCTAGTTTCACGGCACTCCAGGAAAGGCGGCTTAAAAGAGCATGAAAATAATCCACCAGTTGATCTTGCGTTAAGTTATCCAGATGCCCCTGAAAGTGTTCCCCGATACGGCGAATAGCGCGTGAATAAGCGTCAATGGTTTTGGGTTGCAGTCCCTTAAGCTTTAAATGCTTACAGTGCTGGATATAATAATGGTTGAATTTAAGCTCTATCGATGGTGTCATAACAGTGTAACCTCATTATTGTTAGTTGGATGAGCTTACAAGTTACCTGTTATGCATATAACAGGCAATGAGGTTACACTTTAAATTTAAGGGATGCGCTGTTTTTCTCCGCGATAGCGGCTTCGTCCAACGAATAAGGTTAGATTGTGATCGCGAAGCGAGCCACAATCTGAACCGTTTGTTGGACAAGCCCGGCACGATAGTAGGAATTCATTTAATGCGCTCTATGAAAATAGCTTTTTGTTGATCAGCCCGACTGATGAATCGAACCTCTGTTTTTACCTGTTTAACTGAACTTTGAGCGTTGTCCATTGCAGTCAACTCTCAAAGTCCAAGTATCGGAGCAAAATTCTGCCTTAATCTCCGATTTTAGCCCAAGCAACTCCCTCAGCATTTAATCCGCTGATAGCCTGGGTCGAAGTGTTTAAATTTACATAAGCGCTAGTGATTCCAATTGTTAAGTTGGCAAAGGCTGAAACATTATTTCCACCCTGGGTATTTGCCGACGCCCAACAACCATCGCCCCGCCACAACATTTGCAACTGAATGCCGGCCGTACTTTGAGTGCACGCAATATCTTCGTCGGGTCAAACTTTAGCAGGGAGTGAATCAACTTAATAACACCCTTGCTATTCGGATGTAAAAAGCCATAATTGCGCGCACGACGAAAGCCTTTAGGCAAAACATGTTGCAGCACCAGCCACAGAAATTTAGCCCCCGATACCGTTTTGGTTTGATAGCGTTTGGTTTTGCTGTCTTGATAACGGTAGGTTACTTTGCCATTTTGGCAGGATAAGATATCCTGTTCACGAATCACACCACGATACAGGTATCGACCCAGATATATCAATGCTTTATCGCCTGCACCGACAAACTTACAATCGACCACCCATTTTTCCGGAATAGCTGTGGGAAATGGCAACTTTTCTTCGTTCATACGCGCTAGCATCTTTGCACGAAATACTTTTGCTAGTGCTTTATGATGAAACAGGTATTTGCCTTCCTTAGTGCGCCAGAGCTTCTTGATTTTATCCACGATTGCCGCAGGCATAATGACATGAATATGCGGATGATAATTTAATTCGCGTGAGTGTGTATGTAAGACAGCAATCGCCCCGGCATCGCCTTGCAACTGCTTATCATTTTTACTAAAACTCTGTAAAGTCGCCCAGGCACAGTCAAACATCATACTGTAAAGTAACCGCGGATGCTGCCTGGCTAACGACCTTAACTGCGCAGGTAAGGTAAAGGTATTCATAAAATAATCAGCAGGGACTTGTTTTTGTACCTGTCGTTCAATCCATTGTTGACTCTCATGATGTTGACAATGCGGGCAGTTACGCTGGCCACAGGAATGAGGCACAAAGGTTTGATAGTCACAGTCTGCACAGTTAACCTGCATCACAGGACTCAGCTGTGTCCGACAGCTCTTCATGGCATGTAATGCACTGATCTGATTGGAGCGTAAACGAGATTGATACTCGCTTAAAAAGTCAGACTGAAATTGATCAATCACTGCAGCTAGGGTTATCATGAAATCTGCCCCCAGTGAATAGAAAAGTCATTGACTAACTGATTAATGTGCAGCTCTGCATTCTCATCGGTAATATCGGTCAAATGCGTATAGCGAGCCGTGGTTACTAAACTGGTATGGCCCAGAATCTTCTGCAACTCAACTAAATCAACCCCGGCTTCTAACAGGTGAGTGGCGTAACTGTGGCGCAGCGAGTGGCAGGAAATCTTTTTTTTAGTCCCATTTCTTGCGTCACAAGACGGATTGTCTTCTGGATGCCACCGCGATCAAGGGGGGATTCAGCAAGATGTGCACCTTTTAGACCCCGGGCACGGTTGGGAAATACCAGCACTGGATTTTTATGCACAGCCCAAAACTTACGCAACACCTTCAAGGTATTCACAGGCAAAGGCACAAGCCGATCCTTATTGCCTTTGGCATTGCGAATATGTACCCGCATGCGTGTCGCATCAATATCACCTACTTTCAGGCTTAAGCCCTCGCCCAAACGTAAACCTAGACTGTAAATCGTAAAATAAAAAACTCGATAGCTTAGATTACGGGTCGACATAAACAGTTGTTGTGCTTCAACCACAGTGACAATATCGGGTATACGCGTACATCGTGGTGGTTTAATCATTAGCACATCAACCCACGGCTTTTGTAGCACATGTGTATAGAAAAACTTGAGACCATAGAGATCTAGTTTCACGGCACTCCAGGAAAGGCGGCTTAAAAGAGCATGAAAATAATCCACCAGTTGATCTTGCGTTAAGTTATCCAGATGCCCCTGAAAGTGTTCCCCGATACGGCGAATAGCGCGTGAATAAGCGTCAATGGTTTTGGGTTGCAGTCCCTTAAGCTTTAAATGCTTACAGTGCTGGATATAATAATGGTTGAATTTAAGCTCTATCGATGGTGTCATAACAGTGTAACCTCATTATTGTTAGTTGGATGAGCTTACAAGTTACCTGTTATGCATATAACAGGCAATGAGGTTACACTTTAAATTTAAGGGATGCGCTGTTTTTCTCCGCGATAGCGGCTTCGTCCAACAAAGTGTTGCAGTTGACGCCCAAAGCTCCGCATGTCTTGTGCAATTGCACTTCGCTTCATTTTATCACAAGCCATGCTCCACTTTGGGCGCCACTGAACACGACGTTAGCTTTCATAGAATTATCAATAACCAAGCTCTAAGTCAGACTGGTTAAAATAGATATTCAAAGTTTATTCCACACTGATGCATACAAGCTAAAAACTAAGTAAAATAGTCATTAAAAATTTATTTAAAACAAGTCAATAAATCTAATTTAAAAATATGACAAAAAATTCTGAGAAGTATCCTGTAGAACTCAATGAGTATGAGTGTAGATTAGTATTAAATAATGCCATGGTATTTGGCCAGTTAAAATCCACATTAATACGAATGTCAAAAAAAGAAGGGATGCATACCATTCAAATGTCCGCATATGATATAAATGACATTGCAGGTTGGATGGCAGCAGAATCTAACCATGCTAAATCAGCTATAATGTCTGAGGAGTTAGGGGATCTGTGTGATCATTTTGAAAATATAACGTACCAAATTAAAAGAAATGCATTATCTACAGGTATGAAAATTAAAAGCTAATCGGGATAGGGAACTACTCAAGTAGCCCCCTCCCACAACACCGCACATACGGGTCCGTATTCGGCGTCTAGCCAGTTTTTAACTGAGATACTTCCTCGGGCAAATCGATTTCATATCAAGTGTCTATCGGGCCGTAGCCGGATGGTGAATCTTGCACCATAGCGTGCGGATGGAACTGAGTCCTATTGCTTCAAAATGTGCGTTGTTTAACCCGCAGTTTGTTGCCAGTGTTTTCGACAGCCGCCAGTAGCTTTTGCGCGATAATCCTAAACTAATGGCCTCGCGTTTATTGACTCCTAGCTTGATCAGTTGCCCTATCCGGCGCCTGGGTCTGCACCACTGCTTCCAATAGCACATTCTTAACCGCCTTCTTATCCATCCATCAAGTTCAACAGCATCATTGTACTTCAGCCCACACCCATAGTGCGCCATCCAGCCCTGAATATACTGCTTCAGGTCGATAATGCGTGAGTCTATGGAGATTCCGGGGCATCGGCGGGTAATGCGTTTTAACTTGCGTTTGAATATTTTGACTTTGCTGTCCAGGGTTTTTAACTTTTCCCCGTGGACTTTAAAGCCCAGCACTGAACTATCTTTTACACGACTGACTTTACTTTTGGCTTTGTTAACCGTCACTTTGAGCTTTTGCTCTAGAAAACGGCTTATACTCGCCAACACTCGTTCGCCCGCACGCTTGGATTTGACAAATATCGCCACATCGTCAGCATAACGTACAAAACGGTGTCCCCTTGCTTCTAGCTCTGCATCCAGTTCATCCAATAATATATTACTCAATATTGGAGAAACCGGACTCCCTTGCGGTACGCCGAGCCGGGTCGCCTGTAATCGACCGTTGACCACAACTCCTGCACGTAGAAAACTGCCCAGTAGTTTCATCAGGCCTTTGTCCTTCACCTTACGGCCTATACGATCCATGAGAATATCATGATTGACCGTATCGAAGAACTTTTCAAGATCTATATCTATTTGATAGTATAGCCTTGCTGATAAAATCCCTGAGCTTGTAATGCAGCTTGCCGGACAGATCTTCCGGGCATATAGCCGTAGCTATGAAGAGAAAAAGTCGGGTTAAACATATCACTGAGTACTTGTGCGATGGATTGCATGAGTACTCGGTCTAGCACACAAGGGATACCCAGAAGGCGTATTCCTCCAGACTCTTTGGGAATCTCAACTCGACGTGCGGGCATAGGCTGATAATTTCCAGCCTTGACCTGATTCTTGATGAGTTTCCATTTCGGTCGTCCCCATTTTGGGAATTTCACAATGCTGATCTTATCAACACCGGGCGCTCCCTTATTGGATCTTACCTTTTTCCATGCCTCGGTTATACTCGTATTGGATACGATGTATTCCACCGATGCAAGATCGATATAGGATGGATTCATGATGCGCCTGGCATTCAAGTCCCCGGTCGGGGCTAGAGAATTACCAAAGCTCATGAATATCACCATACCACACTGCCTTCGAACCTTTCCTCAGCAACATTCCACTGAGTTCTCGTTCTCGGCTGACTTCTGCCCTGTTAACGCGCACCTTCGCAGGCTCTGTTCCACCGCCGCCGTTAGGCAACTTAGGCAGGCAGACTTTTATGTTTCGCATCCCTGCTCCACATAAAAGCCCGGCTTCGGCTCCTGCCTCCGCGTTAAAGGTTGTACTTTTAACCCCCGAAGTAAGAACATGATCTTTCTCTGCACAACCACAGCATTTACCATCCCACAGGGATCCAGATGGGCTTCGTCATGTTGTGCTGACTCGCCCTGCGGTTCGGCCTTACTATGCTGTTTTTGTCCATTGGCTCGCAGATTTGCACTTAGGCTTCTTTCAGACATTGGTCACCCTCCGCCCTTGCCATCGGCTAGTACTTTTTAGAATTATCATATAAAATAAATCTCTGGATAATGTACAGGGGACTTGCACCCCATAAGATCATGCCCATGCCGGGCACACACAAGCACTTCCAGGCGACCGCAGAAAGCGCAGTTTTTTTTGGGGGTCAATTTTATATCAAGTTTCAGTTGTGTTGCTGAGTTCCGTGGTGGATCTTCTGCGTCACCTGAAGTGAACGTTATGTTTTTACAAAATAGTTACCATTATCTAATATCCTGAATTTGATATTTATATCACTAAGTGCTATATTTAAACAATGCAGGAACTGATGACAAAACAATTTTCGAAATGGGTATCAAACCAGAATATTGTACAAGATGGGCTTTCTGAAGCTATATCAGAAATTAAACTTGGAAAATTTGAAGCAAATCTTGGCGGACATCTTTACAAAAAACGAATTCGATTTGAAGGGCAAGGTAAAAGTGGCAGTGGAAGAACAATTATTTGCTACAAAAAAGATGACAGAGCAATTTTCATTCATGGGTTTGCTAAAAATGAAAAATCGAATCTATCAAAAAAAGAGCTTATTGCTTTCAAAGAGTTTTCTAAAATTTTGATAGGGCTTTCAGAAAAAGAAATAGTGATAGCTGTAGAAAATGGCGATTTTAATGAGGTGAAATAATGAGAGATTCAATTGCAGAGTCAATAACGAATACAGTGGCTGATTTAAATAAAAGTGGTCTGGTAAATGATATAACCATGAAGAATATAGAAAGCCTATGTCTTCCAAAGGTTCAAGAGTATAGTCCAGAAAAAATCATTTCAATTAGAAAAAAATTAAAATTAAGTCAAGCAGCCCTTGCTAGTGTATTCAATATCAGTCCTTCAACCGTTCAAAAATGGGAGCAAGGTAATAAAAAGCCTACTGGTGCTTCAAAAAAATTATTAGATATAGTTGAAAGAAAAGGGTTAGAGGCACTGGTTTAAAAATACATAATCGGGATAGGGAGCTACTCAAGTAGCCCCTTCCCACAGCACCGCACATACGGGTCCGTATACGGCGCCTAGCCAGTTATTAACTGAGATACTTCATCGGGCAAATCGATTTCATATCAAGTGTCTATCGGGCCGTAGCCGGATGGTGAATCTTGCACCATAACGTGCGGATGGAAATGAGTCCAATTTGTTCAAAATGTGCGTTGCTTAACCGACTGTTAGTTGCCAATGTTTTAGATAAGCGCCAGTAGCTTTTGCGCGATATACCTAAGTAAATAGCTTCGCGTTTGCTCACTCCTAGCTTGATCAGCTCTCGAATTCTACGTCTTGGTCTGCGCCACTGTTTCCAATAACACATTCTGAGTCGCCTTCGTATCCATCCGTCAAGGTTCACTGCTTTATCGTACTTTAGTCCGCAGCCATAGTGCGCCATCCAGCCTTGAGCGTATTGCTTTAGGCGAACGATGCGTGATTCTATGGAGATACCCGGACATCGGCGAGTGATGCCTTTTAACTTACGTTTGAATACTTTAACTTTGCTATCCAGGGTTCTTAACTTTTTCCGATGGATTTTAAAGCCGAGTACTGAACTCTCTTTAACATGACTTACTTTACTTTTGGCTTTGTTTACCTTTACTTTGAGATTCTGCTCCAAATAACGGCTTACACTCGCCAGCACCCGTTCACCCGCACGCTTAGATTTGACAAAAATTGCCAGGTCGTCAGCATAACGTACAAACTTGTGCCCTCTTGCTTCCAGTTCTGCATCAAGTTCGTCCAACAATATATTGCTCAATATTGGAGAAACAGGACTCCCTTGCGGCACACCAATCCGGGTCGGTTGTAACCGACCTTTAACCACAACACCAGAACGCAGAAAACGCCCCAGAAGTTTCATCAGGCCTTTGTCTTTCACCTTACGTCCTACACGATCCATGAGAATATCATGATTGACCGTATCGAAGAACTTTTCCAGGTCTATATCTATTTGATAGGTATAGCCTTGCTGATAAAACCCCTGAGATTGCAGTGCAGCTTGCCGGACAGATCGCCCAGGCATATAGCCGTAGCTGTGAAGCGAGAAAGTAGGATTAAACAGTTCACTGAGTACTTTTGCGATGGATTGCATCAATACTCGATCTAGCACACAAGGACAAAATTGCAGGAGCAATATTTTGAACAGCTTTAGCTGGCCCAAAGGGTGAGAAGCAGGGATGCTTCGAATAATCCCAAAAGGCGTACTCCCCCAGACTCTTTGGGAATCTCAACTCGACGTGCAGGCATGGGCTGATAAATACCAGCTCTCACCTGATTCTTGATGATTTTCCATTTCGGTCTCCCCCATTTTGGGAATTGCCCAATACTGATTTTATCAACACCGGGCGCTCCCTTATTGGATCTTACCTTTTTCCATGCCTCGGCTATACTCGTATTCGATACGATGTATTCCACCGATGCAAGATCGATATAGGATGGATTCATGACGCGCCTGGCATTCAAGTCCCCGGTCGGGGTTTGGGAATTACCAAAACTCATGAATATCACCATACCACACTGCCTTCGAACCTTTCCTCAGCAACATTCCACTAAGTTCTCGTTCTCGGCTGACTTCTGCCCTGTTAACGCGCACCTTCGCAGGCTCTGTTCCACCGCTGCCGTTAGGCAACTTAGGCAGGCAGATCTCCCCGGGTAAGAACATGATCTTTCTCTGCACAACCACAGCATTTACCATCCCGCAGTGATCCAGATGGGCTTCGTCATGTTGTGCTGACTCACCCTGCAGTTCGGCCTTACTATGCTGTTCTTGTCCATTGGCTCGCAGATTTGCACTTAGGCTGCTTTCAGACATTGGTCGCCCTCCGCCCTTGCCATCGGCAGCAGTTAGTACTTTTTAGAATTATCATATAAAATAAATCTCTGGATAATGTACAGGGGACTTGCACCCCATAAGATCATGCCCATGCCGGGCACACACCAGGCAAATCCAGCTGACCGTTGGCAGCGCAGTTCGTTTCCAAAGGTCATTTTTTATCAAGGTTCAGTGCTTTGTCAGAGTTCACCTTACATCTGCCAACGGCATCTGATTTGGTCGTTATTTGCGACACGAAGTTGCATAAATATATGTTGTAAATCACTTTTTTTAAGTGAGGCGCAACCTGGAGTTCTGCCTCCAGTATCCTACCAGGCCATGCGACACGGATGTGGTGTGAAGCGTCTGGGACAATGAAACTCGTATAAGAGGAACCGTGAGGGGACTCGTATTCTGCCAGTGCTAAGGCGGTCGGGAGCTAGGATCAGACATCTTGATTCAGACGAAACTAATTTGAGACCATTTCCTAATTTTTTGCGGATGAAGTCAGCTCATAAATTAAGCGCAGATCGGTTCCTGGATAGTTGAGTTCCGTTTGATTGAGTTGTTCAAATAACTTTTCTATTGCTTTATTACTTGCAGGTCGGGAAGTACTATGCACACGTATCCGAAGTTGTTTTTTTACTTTATCGGGTAATATATCTGCTTCTGTCACAAACAGCGTTTGTAATAGTTGCCTTGCCATCGGAAAGTCGATTGTCGGTGAGGTTAGCAGAGCGGCCATTGCTGTTTCTGCCCGATAAGCGATCATGTTGACAGTATCTATCAGCCGCTTTTTCCCTGGCAGAAGCTGTTCGAACTTATCTTCGTCTCTCAACTCTTGCCAGGTAATGTGTTTGGGCGTTTGGCTTAGTTTTTCCTTGATGGTTTTTAGTTCATTTTCATAATGCTCTATTTCTTCGAGTAATTCTGCTCGTTTTCTTTCCCATTTCTTGTATTTCACATCTTCCGTTTCATCTTTTTTAATCACCGGATGAAGTTCCATCGCTGCAAATCGAGATAGACGGTAATTGAGTTTGGATTGTATCGAATTACGCTGTCCTTCCTGTTGGCGCCTATCAGGGTTGACCACCTTTTGGGTATCGGATAGTGGCTCTATTCCATACTCCTGTAGCATATCTAGCCCATAGTGGTGCTTCATATATCTAAAAAAGTTCTCTTGGCACCACCGGCTAAACATTCGCCCAGAAACAGCCGTCAATTCTAGTTCATAGGCTGTGGTAATAATACTGGTTTGGTGACCAGAATCAGTCAACTTGCGCACTTCTCTCATCCACATCGCCTGTTTTCCAGTTCCAACCAGACTGCCTCGTTCGGCGAGTTTCATGATGACTTTTTCACCACTCGGTAGGGTGATCTCCTGACTGGAAAAATTGTCCAGTGGCCAATTTTCGGTGGGAAATTTATGATAGGTCATGCAAGCGACACGATGCTTGTCCCACATCTTTCTAAAGAATGCGGGGCTATAGCCTTCTCTATCAAACACCAGGATAAAACGACAGGCTTGTTTGTTTTGCTGTAATGCTTGTGCACTCGGTTGATTCGGAATGTCTTTGAGTAATCGGGGGACGATATCTTCTTCCAGCGTTTTTAGTAAGCCCGGATCCACCGTTTTTTCAACGACAAAGAAGGGACGCCCCGTACCATCATTAACCCAGTAGTCGGTGATACCCCGTAAGCAGAGTTTTTCGCGTGAAACATGCCGTTTGGGAAGTTTAGTCAAGTGTCCATGATAGACACGGACATGACCATCTATGTAGAGTGTTCCTGCTGCCTCTGGTTCATTTTCCATCCATTGTCGACTGAGGTCGGCCGCCCAGCTTTCGACTGATTTTGGTTCAGCCAGTCCTTTTACTTTGGATCTTAAACAACGCACTTCGGGAGCCCGATCCAGGCCAAGTAGTTTTCCGAATTCACCCGGTGCATGCTCGCGAAGTTGTTCGGCATTTTTGATGCGACATAGCCCCATAAAGGCGAGTAGCAATAGAATATGAAAGGTTTGATAGTAACCTGTCAGTTTGCCCAGGTGGCGCTCAATGTCATTTAATAAGCCATTGCCAAGTAACGCGGGCAATGCACATAACACACCGCCTTTAGGAACATCTAAACAGGATTCGAATTCGATTGAGGCTCCCTTTTCCTGCTCACCCAAAGCAGCCTGGATTCGCTCTTCTACTCGAGTGCAGGCCGTACCAAGCACATCGGCTGCATTGGCATCTATAATATCACGGGCTGATTTGGTACTGCCATCATTGGGGTCTATTGATGCGGCAGACTTTTTTTTAAACGTCCATCACTGATCGCCTTGCGAAAGGTATCTGCCCGGATGCCTAATTCTTTAGCGGCTTCGTTAGGCGTCATACCTTGATCCAGATATTCCTGAGCTTGCTGCAAAACCTCAAGCGTAAAGAGTGGTCCTCCCTTGCGAGTCGGGCGAGGTTCAAAAAACGAATCAGCCCCTTTTTCTCGTAGTTGCCTTAATGAGCGCATAAGTACCCATGCAAAATTAATTTAACCTTTTATGCAAACTCTACTTTGTAATTCTTTCCAATATTAGACAGCACCTTAAATAATTCTTCCTGAAGAGAGGCATAGGATTCATAAGCTGAAAAAGGAAGCCATTCGTATTTTATTTTACGCCATATAATCTCGATAATATTTAACTCGGGTGAGTATGGCGGTATACGGTAAATGGATAGGTTTTTTTCTTTCCACCTTTCAAGGTTTTCATTAAATTCATTACTCGTATGAGTCGATGCATTATCAATAATAAGAGTTGTTGGTTTTTTAATCTGTTTAGCAAATTCATCAATACAAGCCACAACAACCGAAGTGTTTACACTCCCTTCAAAAACAAAAGAATCAAACCTGCAATCTCTGTTAACAAAACCTAATACATTAAGACGCTTGCTGTTTGAGCTTGGTATTTCAATCGTCTCACCTGACTGTTGCCAAGCATAAGGAACACAGGGTTCTAGTGTAAACCCCGACTCATCAAAGTAGCACAAATCAAGTTCATTCTCTTTATGTTGTTGTATTAATTCTTTTATTTCATCGGTTGCCAAATCAAATTTATCTTGATTACGCTTTATCCTTAAGGATTTTCTAACTCGTTTCCAAACAAGATCAGCTTGTTTACAAATACGTTTTATAGTATCAATGCTAACTGAAATGCCTAGATCTTCTTCAAATTTTGCTAGTACTGATTTTAATGATCTAGGAGATTTTTCAACTCTCTGGACTAAGCTTATTTGTTGTTTTTCAGTTAAAATACCTCGCCGTCCTCTTCCCTGACAGTCAACCAATCCATCGATTCCATTCTTTTCCCAGTTAGAAAACCAAGTGGAAACAGTTTGGCGGCATACGTTATAAATAGAACAAATCATGGGAACAGAATGCTCTTTGAAACTTAATAAAATAGCATGAGCTCGACTTCTACTTAAATGAAGTGGATGGTTTTTATGCATCACATTTAAAGCAGTAATTTCTTCTGGGAGTAGGTGTTTTATATAGAGCACAAACATTTAGAGTCAGCAAAATAATTGTTTATTATGACACCTTTTTTCGTTAAATTAATTTTGCGTAAGTACTTAACACTACTTTTAGAGACACCAAAGGTTGTAATAATATCGATTGAACGACAGGAACCGGTATTGATGAGTTGAGAGGTGTGAAGTCTAAATAATCTCTTATTGTCAGCCTGGTGAGAATAGATCGGGATACCGCCGAGGAAATAAAACCACTCATCATTTCGGTTATCAACACTGACCTGACCATTTATAATAGTCGTACCCTGAGGAATTATTGGGAGCATGAGTTGCTGCATTAATTGAATACCTCGTATGATATGAGGGCTTAGTTTAACCTAAATGAGTACCATTTTCATTTCTTTAGCTGAAAATATCAATCATTTGACAATAATTCCCTAACCCTTTAATTATATTGCCTAGTTTAAGTTTTAATGGATTTCTTTCAGGATAGCGAATCAAGATGTCTGAGGATGGAATGATAGGGTGAATGTAATGTGAACTGTCGTCTTGAAGTCCCGTTAACAAAAGAGCAGCCAAAAAGCACTGATAGGCTGTAACCAACAGGTGGGTAGTCAGTGGAACTGTTATAACGTCGGTTTCACGCAGATAAAGCACTACTGGGATACAGGCAGCACCTAAGTCGTTCGTTAAGATATTTATGTGGAACGTGGCAATGTCGTATCGTCCTCCAGCGATGGAGAAAGCTGCCCGCAAGGGATGCCGAAGGCGGTACGTCGATGAGAGAATGGAAAAAGCGAAGGCGATTATGTAATGTAGTCGATACGGATTCAAGATTTGTCCGACACGAAAGTGTGCCCACGTCCATTTGGTGCTTTTCTGCGAAAGAGTTTGGAGAACCGATTTTGAGAAGGAAACGCAAATGACGGCCTGTATGGCTGGTGCACCTTCTGCCAATCAACAGAACTGGAATCAGGTCAACTGGTCCATTGTTGAGTGTTTGGTTAATCGGCTGCAAATGCGTATCGCAGAGGCCGTACGGCGAGGACGATGGCACAAGGTGAAAGCTTTGCAATATCTTCTGAGTCGTTCGTTTTATGCCAGAATGCTGGCCGTAAAGCGAATCATTTCTAACAAAGGTAAAAGAACATCAGGAATTGATGGTGTTATCTGGAAAACACACCAGCACTATTGGTGTGCCGTGTCACAACTAAAAATACGGGGCTATAAAGCCCATCCCTTACGTCGTTGCTGGATTCCTAAAAGCAATGGCAAACTGCGTCCTCTCGGCATCCCCATTATGCATGATCGGGCGATGCAAGCATTATACGCATTGACCCTAAAACCTGTTGCCGAAACATTAGGTGACAAGCATTCTTATGGGTTTCGGGAAAAACGTAGTGTACATGATGCAGTCAAGCAATGCTTTATAGCGCTGGCAACACGCAGGGCAGCGCCCTGGGTACTAGATGCTGATATTAAAGCCTGTTTTGATCGTATCAGCCACGACTGGCTGCTTGAGCACATTCTGCTACCGAAAAAGGTACTGAAACAATGGCTCAAGTCAGGGTATATGGAGAAGTCAAAGTACTATGATAGTCATGAAGGCACACCGCAAGGCGGTATTATTTCCCCTATCTTAGCCAATATGGCCTTGGATGGGCTGGAAACTGTCGTCATAAAAGGACGCAATAAGAAACACCGCAAACTCAACGTGATCCGCTATGCGGATGATTTTGTTATTACGGGGGCAACGGAAGGCATTCTACGCGACGAAATATTACCTGCGGTAAAAGACTTTCTTCAGCCCCGAGGGCTGACATTATCAGAGGAAAAGACACATCTACGCCCGATTGAAGAAGGGGTTGATTTTCTAGGGTTTACCCTTAGAAAGTTCAAAGATAAATTGATAATCTGCCCTTCTCAAAAGAAAGTCACTCAGTTTCGGGAAATGCTGAAAATTTTCTTTAAAGAATCGCAAAAGCTACCCTTTGAAGCGATGCTTAGAAAATTGAACAGCAAACTTCGAGGCTGGGCTTTCTCAAACCGTCAGGTCGTGGCCAAACGTTTATTCAATACGTTGGATAATGAAATATATTATGGTGTACGTCGCTGGTTGCGACATTGCCACCGTAGTAAAACCAATGCATGGATAACACACCGTTATCGTTCTCGCATAGAAGGACGAAGTAATTTCGGTACGTTTGTGATCAATAAACAAGGGAAGCGACAATGGTTAGGGTTATTTCGGATGGCCGACGTGCCTATCCGTTACCACGTTAAAGTTCGTGGCGAAGCTAACCCTTATGACCCTGCTTATCGGGAATACTTTAAAGACCGTGCAGAGAAACAATGTCGTACACGAAACTATGATCGTTTATTTTTAGCCAGTACAACACTGGAAAGAACCTTGATTAGAGGGTAATATGACCACTAATAAGAAATGAGCGATCGGGTCGAATATACTCGGCTTTTAAAGGGCTTGAGCCGTATGCTGGGAAACTCGCAAGTACGGTTCTTAGGAGGGGAAGGGCTGCGAAGCCCTGACCTATCCGGTATTTATTTAGACCACCTCAAAGAATACAACCTAAAAAGACAAGATCAAAAGAAAAGATCAAAAGAACGCTCGCCACTAGGCAGGCTTTCAGGGAAAAAGAACCCTGAAAACCTTAGATAGCTTAATAAACAAGTATCTGACAAAGTAATCGCTTCGCTTGATAAAATCCCTTTAAGGGAGATGGAAAGAAATAATCATCCAAACGAAGTAAGCTTGTGTCTCAATAATTTATAATAATGAATTCTGAATTTATTCTCACACTAGGCAGATAAGCTTGTTGATATTAACAGATAGCATTATAGGTTGGATTATAAATACAGCCCATCGTTTAAAAGGCTCGGTACGTCGTATATTCATGGCTGAAACGGTGGAGCTACTAGGCTCAGGTGGTGCAAGTATTGCTGAAGAAAAACTAGGATGGAATAGAGGCACTATCCGAAAAGGACAATATGAACTTGAAACTCAGCCCATAGAAGATAATTTTTCAGCGAGAGGGCGTAATAAAAGTGAAGAGCATTTTCCTCATCTACTTGATGACATAAAAAAAATTGCTGAACCGGAGTGTCAAACGGATCCCTCTTTTAATTCCTGTCGATTATATACCCGGCTAACGGCTAAAGAAGTTAGAAAACGTTTACTGGAGATTGATTATTACGATGAAAAAACATTACCTTGCTCAAAAACTATCAATACAAAATTAAATGACCTGAGTTACCATCCAAAAAAGGTACAAAAAACAAAGCCTCATAAGAAAATCAAGGAAACGGATGCAATTTTTGAACAAGTTCATTCAGTCAATGGAATGGCAGATATCAACCCAAAAGAGATTCGTATATCAATTGATGCCAAAGCAAGAATGAATATAGGAAATTTTTCACGGGGAGGACGAAATCGGGTTTTAACAAAAGCAGAGGATCATGATTTAGATGTTAAGGAAAAGTTAACTCCTTTTGGTTTTTATCTGCCTGAACATGATGATTTTTTCCTTTTCTTTACAGCAGGCTATGCCAGCAGTGATTTCATCGTTGACCGATTGGAAGAAATTTGGCCAGAAATTCAAGAAAAATATGGAGTAGATATTCTGACAATTAACGCTGACAATGGTATGGAGAACAGTAGCTCCAGAACTCAGTTTATAAAAAGGCTTGTGGAGTTTGCTGAAAAAAGCAACATAAAGATAAAACTGGCCTACTACCCTCCTTATCATAGTAAATATAACCCAATTGAACGAGTATGGGGAGCCTATGAAAATCATATTAGTGGCGACATAATGGATACAGTTGAAACAACTTTAAAATTTGCCAAAAGTATGACCTACAATGGCAAAGCACCTATTGTTAAATTAACAGAAAAAATATATGAAACAGGAGTAAAGGTAGGTAAAAAAGCAATGAAGACGTATTATCAGTTTGTTGACCGAATGCCATCGTTGGAGAAATGGTTTTTGACCATTTCTCCTGGTTGTTCTGGATGATTATTTCTTTCCATCTCCCTAATCGCTTCGCTTGATAAAATCCCTTTAAGGGAGATGGAAAGAAATAATCATCCAAACGAAGTAAGCTTGTGTCTCAATAATTTATAATAATGAATTCTGAATTTATTCTCACACTAGGCAGATAAGCTTGTTGATATTAACAGATAGCATTATAGGTTGGATTATAAATACAGCCCATCGTTTAAAAGGCTCGGTACGTCGTATATTCATGGCTGAAACGGTGGAGCTACTAGGCTCAGGTGGTGCAAGTATTGCTGAAGAAAAACTAGGATGGAATAGAGGCACTATCCGAAAAGGACAATATGAACTTGAAACTCAGCCCATAGAAGATAATTTTTCAGCGAGAGGGCGTAATAAAAGTGAAGAGCATTTTCCTCATCTACTTGATGACATAAAAAAAATTGCTGAACCGGAGTGTCAAACGGATCCCTCTTTTAATTCCTGTCGATTATATACCCGGCTAACGGCTAAAGAAGTTAGAAAACGTTTACTGGAGATTGATTATTACGATGAAAAAACATTACCTTGCTCAAAAACTATCAATACAAAATTAAATGACCTGAGTTACCATCCAAAAAAGGTACAAAAAACAAAGCCTCATAAGAAAATCAAGGAAACGGATGCAATTTTTGAACAAGTTCATTCAGTCAATGGAATGGCAGATATCAACCCAAAAGAGATTCGTATATCAATTGATGCCAAAGCAAGAATGAATATAGGAAATTTTTCACGGGGAGGACGAAATCGGGTTTTAACAAAAGCAGAGGATCATGATTTAGATGTTAAGGAAAAGTTAACTCCTTTTGGTTTTTATCTGCCTGAACATGATGATTTTTTCCTTTTCTTTACAGCAGGCTATGCCAGCAGTGATTTCATCGTTGACCGATTGGAAGAAATTTGGCCAGAAATTCAAGAAAAATATGGAGTAGATATTCTGACAATTAACGCTGACAATGGTATGGAGAACAGTAGCTCCAGAACTCAGTTTATAAAAAGGCTTGTGGAGTTTGCTGAAAAAAGCAACATAAAGATAAAACTGGCCTACTACCCTCCTTATCATAGTAAATATAACCCAATTGAACGAGTATGGGGAGCCTATGAAAATCATATTAGTGGCGACATAATGGATACAGTTGAAACAACTTTAAAATTTGCCAAAAGTATGACCTACAATGGCAAAGCACCTATTGTTAAATTAACAGAAAAAATATATGAAACAGGAGTAAAGGTAGGTAAAAAAGCAATGAAGACGTATTATCAGTTTGTTGACCGAATGCCATCGTTGGAGAAATGGTTTTTGACCATTTCTCCTGGTTGTTCTGGATGATTATTTCTTTCCATCTCCCTAATGCTCTTTGTTCAGGTAGAGCTTGAACAATGAACATTAATGGAATCCTAGGCATACTTGACAGGTTGGAATACCGCAGCAGCTTAAAAAAGATCAAAAGCAAGTCCGTAGTAACCCACTTTTTTTATTAGTGATCGCGTATTTTATCGAATACAAGACTTTGTAAAGTAAAATGAAATGAGCCATAGATAAATAGAAAAACAAAAAAAAAACCGGTACTCATTTAATTTTAATTGACAAAATCTTTCCTTTCGATAGTGATGCGATTCACTAATCAAAAAAAAGATAAGATCATGAAAACTTTTTGGAAGACTCTATACATTGAGAACATACATACAAAAGCACCATGTAGATACTTAGGGATAATCTTAAAAATACCCACTACTTGGGGAATATTAAGAAGAAGAACAAATGACAATGTTTATTTAGAAACGAAATAGGATTTGAAATTGTTTAAAAAACAATAACTCAGAACAGGCTGGTATGGCGATATTTGCAACCTCACCATACCAGCTTATTCTGAGTTACCTATTTCTAAAATAACCAATAACTTTTTTAAAAAAATACCTTTTATTAACCATTCAAATATTTTTTTATAGCAAGGCGAACAACAGACCCAACAGATCGCTCTTCATTTAACGCATATTCTTTTAATTCTTCTAATAACCCAGGTTCCAAAGCCATTGAAAACACTTTTTTAACTGGTTTTTTACCTTTCCCCCTACCGTTTCGCTTTGGTTGTGACTCAGGAATGCTTACATCAGCATTATCCACAACAGCAACAGGCTTATCTCGTTCATAATCAGAAAGCGACATAGGCTTATACCTAGAAAAACAGACAACAAATGAAGAGTCATTAAAAGTAACACGGAAATCTGTAAGGCTCTTATAACGCCTCCAAAGAACCATCCTATAATCAGAGGCAACCAAGCCATTAGAGGTACCATCACCAACACCTACAGAAATAAGAGCAGCAAGAAGTTCCTTTTGATGAAGTTTACTCAATCTTTTATTTTTAGAATTAGCCATATAAACCACTATATCTTATTAACAATTAGTCATAATAACATTATATATTATTAATATATAGTTGTTTTAAGTGCGGTTTATCTATCAATAATATAAATATACCACACTCATTCAGCAACTGAATGAACCCAAAGTGTATTAATATACGTACTTATATATAGACGTGTTACAGGGCCGTCATAAACATAACCCACCGTTGAACCCGACCACATAAAGTACAATAAATTTAAAAATACATTTTGGTGGCGGGTTAACTAAATGTTATATTTTAGAGCAAATTCATAAATTCCATAAATCTTGACATATGCGCCATTGGCGTATATTGTTAGAGTATGATTACTGTTGCTGAAACCGAGCCTTTCCAAAAGAAAATTCAGAAGTTACTTTCTATGGAAGAAAAAGAAAACCTAATTTCTTACTTATCAGAGCATCCAAAAGCAGGTGATTTAATTCAAGGGACTGGTGGAATCAGGAAGTTGAGATGGGCAAAAGGTGCTAAAGGAAAAAGTAGTGGTGTCCGAGTAATCTATTTTTTTCATAGCGAAATTATGCCGCTTTATCTATTGGCTGTGTTTGGCAAAACTGAGAAAGCAAATATTACTGCTGAAGAAAAGCATCATTTGTCAAAAGCAGTTAAAGAATTAGTGGCATATTGGAGGCAAAAAAATGAGCAAAGCATTCACTGAAATATCTGCTGGTCTTACTGAGGCGATAGAACATGCAAAAGGTAAATCAACAAAAGTTGTCGAGCATAAACTTGAGTCCATTAACGTAAAGGCTGTTCGTGAAAAAACAGGAATGAGTCAACAAAAGTTTTGTGCTACGTTCGGTATTTCAATTGGTACATTACGGCATTGGGAGCAAGGTCTCCGTTCTCCTAGAGGACCCGCAAGAGTTTTACTGAAAGTTGTACAACACAATCCAACGGCCATTATTGAAGCTATTCAAGAATAAAAATACATAATCGGGATAGGGAGCTACTCAAGTAGCCCCTTCCCACAGCACCGCACATACGGGTCCGTATACGGCGCCTAGCCAGTTATTAACTGAGATACTTCATCGGGCAAATCGATTTCATATCAAGTGTCTATCGGGCCGTAGCCGGATGGTGAATCTTGCACCATAACGTGCGGATGGAAATGAGTCCAATTTGTTCAAAATGTGCGTTGCTTAACCGACTGTTAGTTGCCAATGTTTTAGATAAGCGCCAGTAGCTTTTGCGCGATATACCTAAGTAAATAGCTTCGCGTTTGCTCACTCCTAGCTTGATCAGCTCTCGAATTCTACGTCTTGGTCTGCGCCACTGTTTCCAATAACACATTCTGAGTCGCCTTCGTATCCATCCGTCAAGGTTCACTGCTTTATCGTACTTTAGTCCGCAGCCATAGTGCGCCATCCAGCCTTGAGCGTATTGCTTTAGGCGAACGATGCGTGATTCTATGGAGATACCCCGCCCCAGAAGTTTCATCAGGCCTTTGTCTTTCACCTTACGTCCTACACGATCCATGAGAATATCATGATTGACCGTATCGAAGAACTTTTCCAGGTCTATATCTATTTGATAGGTATAGCCTTGCTGATAAAACCCCTGAGATTGCAGTGCAGCTTGCCGGACAGATCGCCCAGGCATATAGCCGTAGCTGTGAAGCAAGAAAGTAGGATTGAACATATCACTGAGTACTTTTGCGATGGATTGCATCAATACTCGATCTAGCACACAAGGACAAAATTGCAGGAGCAATATTTTGAACAGCTTTAGCTGGCCCAAAGAGTGAGAAGCAGGGATGCTTCGAATAATCCTAAAAGGCGTACTCCCCCAGACTCTTTGGGAATCTCAACTCGACGTGCAGGCATGGGCTGATAAATACCAGCTCTCACCTGATTCTTGATGATTTTCCATTTCGGTCTCCCCCATTTTGGGAATTGCCCAATGCTGATTTTATCAACACCGGGCGCTCCCTTATTGGATCTTACCTTTTTCCATGCCTCGGCTATACTCGTATTGGATACGATGTGTTCCACCGATGCAAGATCGATATAGGATGGATTCATGACGCGCCTGGCATTCAAGTCCCCGGTCGGGGTTTGGGAATTACCAAAACTCATGAATATCACCATACCACACTGCCTTCGAACCTTTCCTCAGCAACATTCCACTGAGTTCTCGTTCTCGGCTGACTTCTGCCCTGTTAACGCGCACCTTCGCAGGCTCTGTTCCACCGCTGCCGTTAGGCAACTTAGGCAGGCAGATCTCCCCGGGTAAGAACATGATCTTTCTCTGCACAACCACAGAATTTACCATCCCGCAGTGATCCAGATGGGCTTCGTCATGTTGTGCTGACTCACCCTGCAGTTCGGCCTTACTATGCTGTTCTTGTCCATTGGCTCGCAGATTTGCACTTAGGCTGCTTTCAGACATTGGTCGCCCTCCGCCCTTGCCATCGGCAGCTAGTACTTTTTAGAATTATCATATAAAATAAATCTCTAGATAATGCACAGGGGACTTGCACCCCATAAGATCATGCCCATGCCGGGCACACACCAGAAAATCCACTTGACCGTAAAAAGCGTCACTTTTTTTGCTAAGGCAAAAAAACTGCCCCTTTTTACGTCAAGTGATTTGGTCGTTAGGCTTCAAAAGACGTAATTAAAATGAATTTAAAATGTTAGAAATTGAGTGGGTTTTGTCGTTTTTATTGCTGGGATCTTTTGTTGGGTTTATGGCGGGGCTATTAGGGATAGGGGGTAGAGGAATACTGGTACCAGTACTAACATCAATATTTTTGTTGCAAGGAATTCCTGTAGAAAATGTAGTACACCTAGCATTAGGATCCTCAATGGCTTCTATAATTGTAACGTCAATTTCAAGCTTACGCGCTCACCATTCAAAGGGTGGAGTAGTTTGGAACATCGTTAAAGGAATGGCACCAGGAATTGTTGCAGGTACCTTCATAGCGACTTTTTTAGTTTCACACATTAGTTCTATTTATCTTGCGTTATTCTTTTCAATGTTCATGGCTTATGTTTCCATTCAAATGTTTTTAAATAAAAAGCCAAAACCAAGCAGAAAGCTCGCTGGAAACAGAGGACTATTAATAGCAGGGTCTGGAATTGGAGCAATATCAGCATTAGTATCCATTGGTGGCGGATCTTTAACTGTACCGTATCTTACTTGGCAGAATGTTGATATTAAAAGAGCAATTGGAACTTCTGCTGCAATTGGGTTGCCGATTTCAATTGCAGGTACTCTGGGTTATGTAATTAATGGTTGGGAAAGCTACTCAATGGGCAACTATACGTTTGGCTTCGTATATTTACCTGCTGTGCTGTTGATTTCTATAGCAAGTTTTTTTACAGCGCCATATGGTGCTAAGTTAGCTCACAGATTAAATGTTTCTATTCTGAAAAAAGTATTTTCTGTATTGTTAATTATTTTGAGTATTAAAATGCTTATTTCAATTTTATAATTATGTATAAAAAGCCTAACAAAAAATTCCAATGACATTGAATGACATTGGGGTCAGACTCGATTGAAAGTAGGTACCAAAACAATAATGAAAAGGCCAGCATTATCTTCTAGAAATAGAGTATTATGCAGCGAGGTAATCATAGACAAGATTTTTTGAATCTAAAGAGGACATGAGTCGAATCTAAGCAATATGTCTCTTAATAATTTGAGAGAAATTCTAATATTTATCATTGTTAACTAACATGGAGTTCAAAATGGCAAAACTATCCGAAATTGAAGGTATTGGAGGAACATACTCTGCAAAGCTTGAAGAGGCAGGTATTAGTTCTTTAGAAAACCTTTTGCAATGTTGTTGTGAAAAAAAAGGACGCAAGAAAATTTCAGAGCAAACAGGCCTGACTGAAAAGCAATTACTTAACTGGGTAAACAGAGCCGATTTATCTAGAATAAAAGGGGTAAGCACTCAATATGCTGATCTGCTTGAGTGTGCTGGCGTAGATACTGTTCCTGAACTGGCGCAACGTAAGGCAGAAAACCTGCAGCAAAAGATGGCTGAAGTCAATGCAGAGAAAAATCTGGTGCGTAAGGTTCCAACAGCCTCACAAGTAGAAGACTGGGTGGCACAGGCAAAAGAATTACCACGAGTTATTACTCATTAACTCCAACCTTTGTAACAAACTCTAAAATACTGAACTGGCTTAGTTTAAATACGCTAAGCCAGTTCAAAATTAGTTTTCCGATTTATAGGTCAGGGCAACTATCCGGCCTATCATTGTTTGAGCTTATGATAGAACTGAATTGGCCACGTTTTTGTCTACCCGGGTCAGTGAAAATGCTACTATTATAATCAGCACAATGGCGCAATCTCCCCGTAACTAACATCACCGTTATATTTCCATCACCACTACTGAAAGGTAGTTCATGTGTAGAACATGCAGCTGTCACGGCCCGACCTTCTCTTAATTCAACAGAACTACATAAACCCCATTGTTGCTCAGGGTCTTTATAAGTAAAAGTATCACGTTCAGGAGTGCTGCTTAATTCCCAACCCTGACAAGGCAAATCCAAATTACCATTAAAAAGCGTAACATCGTTGCTTTTAAAACGTAATTGCGCTTTTACCGTACCATTTGCATCGCCATTACAACGTGGGTCATCCTGGCTTTCTTTTGCACCCGCAACCACATTGTCAGATTCTGCGCGTACTTCTAAATAACTCGCAGGGATTCCATCTCCATGCTGGATAAAGCTAAAGTTCGAACCCGTCAGCTGCAAGGATGGTGGTTGAGATACCTCTAGTTTAAGAAAATACATCAGGTCGGTATTATACTGAGTACAGCTAGCACCACTGCTACAGTCACTATCAGTACTACACGTGGTACTACTATCATTACTGCAAACACCGTTCAGGTAAGAGCGTGTATGACAGGCAATACAGTTCGCACGGTCATAGGATTCCATTGAAGTATTGCCTAGTATAGGCCGCTGTTCAGTTATGTTTCCACTTGTATCAGTTGCCAGTACCACTTGTTCACGGAGAACTGTCTGATTAATCGGTTGTGAATCTGGTTTTGGAGTAATAATCTGTGCCGCATTTCGGCAACTTGTATAAGAATTAGCTTCCCAGTGAGCACTAATAAGCTGGTATTTTAACCAGGGTGTCTGTCCATTTGCATCCGGAGCACTGGAAATCGCAGCATGACATGCCGTATTCTGATCATTAGCAGCTGGATATGATGCCATACAACTTGCACCCGTAGCGCAATCAGAGTCAACTGTACATTGGGTATCGACATCCGTAGAACAGTAACCGTTTGCCACTGGGACTTGTCTACATAATTGCGATAAACCACCCACCGGATTGGGTGGCAAATCAAGACACCAACCATCTTTACCATCCGGATCAGAAAATGGATTGACGCATTCTCCTATACCATTCATTGCCGGAGGTTTATTACAGGATGCGCAAGCTTCATTACCGCTTGCATTACAATTATTCGGGTTGAGGCTGGCTGCTTAACTGTTTTGTGTCCCATATGCATACCCACCATAGCCATTGACTTCAGCTCACAGGTATCTGTCTGGCTGCTATTACGGTAGTTTGGCGAGTACACTAATAAGTCTTCCATGTGGAAATTAGTATCATTTACGTCAGGTGCATTGCCTTCACGCCAGGCAACTTTTAGTACGATTGCCCCCATATTTGCATTAGCTGGATTACCTCCCCCCGTGTCTTTAGTCACATCACCACAGGAAAATAGTACATTGTTATTTAAGCCAGCAAGAACAGCGGGATCATTCCATTGTTTTGCTAACACTTCATTGTACATAGCCGGACTAAGCAAAATTTCATAACGCAGAAAATTTCCCGCAGAATCTAAAACAGGGTGCTCTGAAAGTCCACCAGATTGAGCTTCAAGGAATGAATCATCAACTTTCCCTACCTGCTGTAGAACACGGTAATTCTGGTAGTTAGCAACGGATTTACAAACTTCAGGATAATAGCGCGAACCTGATGGCCCCGGATTGGCCTGATTAAGCATATCCGCTGTCGATGACCACTGTGTCCATTGTGGTACGTTATCCCCGGTAACACTGATTTGCCCACCTACTGTCGGGGCGTTTAAAGCAAGAAAATGATTCCAGGCTAATTCCATAAAGTCAGCATCTGTCGCCTGACTAGGAATATCCTGAGTGAGGTCGGCCTGTAAGTTATATGTCAGACTACAGGAGGCTGCCGCTAAAACACGGGATGGAGTCGTCAGAAAAAATGCAGTCATAAAAACCATGAAAAGCACATATTGCTTTGGGATAACCCTGAACTTCGACTGATAAGACATATTTTCAACTCCACGAATCATTTTAAAAAAAAGACCACTTTATAAGCTTAGATACTCTAACTAGGTACCTGGAAATAAATAAGTGTCCAATATTTGGGCAGGATTTTTGTTTGTCATTAGTGCTGTAGCAACAGGCGCATCCGTGACCCCATCATGTTTTCGTTGATGGGCACGGATGAAGCCCTTTGCCCATCCTTGTGTTTATTTTGCTGTAACTACTCAGCATGTCTGAGTAGTTACATTTTAATCTACTAAATTACCAGGTTACTGTCAATGATTAAGTATCAACGTTGTACGCCCTATTATTTATGAAATAAAACAAGTTGTACTCGAATCTTCCAAACTCGGCCCCACTCTTTGCAATAGGGTTATTACATCTATTTTTAGCCTAGTTGCCCATAGTTTCTAGCTCTGAATATTAGCTGATTCAGGCCAGAAAAAACCTGCTTCTACCAGCCCATTAATGGCTGCTTCCCCTGCTTCGCTATTTCCACATTATCTTCCCATACAGCTAAGCCGGTCGCTAGATCTGTCACTGCCATATGGAAGAAAAAATAGGACTCGCGCATTCTTCCCTGTTTGCTAGTTTGCTGCACGATTTCGCCAGAAAGGCTCATATCCGGTGCAATAGCAGTACCGCGTTTTTGTACTGTTGACTGATTGAACATATCATCTTCTTCCAGTCTGCGTACCTGTTTACTCGCAGCATCATCCGGACCATTTCCGCCAACGGCTGTCGTGGTCAAGGCTTTGCCAGATCGTAGCAATGCCTGTCTAATCTTATCGGTAAGAATCCGCGTATTGATATGCTGAGTAGTAGAATTTTTTATCGTACTGATCATCATTATGGTTTTACGCCCATCCGTTCGGTTGAGTACACCCGATTCGAGCAGAGAATTAATACCTTTTTCAGCTGCGATCTGCCAATCTTTAAAGTCTACTCCATCGACGGTGACCAGGCCATCATTACCCGTCGCATCTATACGTGTTGGGCTTGTACCACAGGCCGTCAGAAAAAATGCGGTACTGGTAGCAGCGAGTAGTGAAATAAGTTTTTTATTCATTCTATTTTCCTTTTATATTCTTTATCTTTAAATTTAAACTCTAACTTCTAGCCGCATCATTTTCTCTGATACTTAAAGTAAAGTCCTTGCATCTAGGGTTGGGAGAAATGGCATTCAATCTGACCGTATCGCCTGGAATGACTGTCATTGGAATCCACGTGCTCGTTGCAGTATCAACCTGCATGCCATGCATATCCAGCCAGCTAAAACGATAGGCAATCTGGTAAGGGTTATCTCCCATAAACCAGGAAGCTAGCTGCGCCCAGAACCCTGTCCTGATATTCCGTGCGGTAACCTGAACCTTAAGTAAACCACCCTCCAATTCTGTTTTATCAACGCGTACAATCTCTAGTCGATTTTTTAAGAATGCATCCGTTGACACTTTAGAAGTATCCACCGCTTCAACTTGCATACTTTTTTGGTCATTTTCCACTGTATTCACCGTTGCCTGGCAACCGAAAAGCAACAGACAGCTCAGTGTAAGAATATAAAATTTTTTCATTTCTAGTCCTTTTGTTAATAATATTTATTCTAATTCGATCAGTTTATAAATCAGTTTATTCGCAGATAATGCCCGTACATAGACGATAGCAATATTGGTGTCTTTTTTTAAGGCAATCTCTTTGCCCTGCCCGCCCACACCTATCGGACTGATTTTTAACTTGCCATCTTCAGGCATGGGCACATGCGCTACCTGAATTTCTTTAGGCAAGGTTTCCCATCCCCGGGTGTCAGCTGTATTAAACATAAACTTATAAATCCCGGTTAGGGCATAAGCGCCTATCTCTGCACCACTATTCCCGGATTGCCTTGCTGCATGCACAATAGCATAGCTTGCTAATTCCTTAGTCAAGGTTGAAATAACCAGCCGAGTAATCATTGATGGCAGTTTATCATGATATTCCTGAGACATAATGGCATCAAAATCCGCTACCTGCTCTGTTCTAATCGATTGCACTTTATGCTGATAGGTGAAATCAATTGCCAGCCCCGGTAATAAAACCGGAAAATACTCATATCGGGGAAACGCGATTCCGGTATAGCCTACATAGGGCAACACTATTTGAAATTTTTCCTGTTTCAACGCTGGGGCACGACCATTGAATAACACCACATAGACTATTTTACTATTCAGGGGATATGCATAAGGCTCTACGGCAGATAGCTGGGCAGGAACTGCACTACCGATACGTTTTGCCGCTGTGACATAATCTCGTTGAATCAAATGATTGTGCGGATTCATTCTATATAGATTGCGAAAATCCACCAGCGCTTCGCCATAATTATTTTCGATTAAATAACCTAGCGCGGAAAAATAACTAACAAATGGATTCGCCAGACTACCATAGAGTTTATTGGCCTTGTTAGCGGAACTCTTATAGGCATCGTTTACTGCAGGACTTTTAACGATGCTAGAAAAATTTATATTGGTATTTTGATTACCCAGAGAATGACTTTTTTGCTGGTTTTTCTGCACTTGTGCATCAATTTCTTTCTGAGTAGTACGAATTTCATCAGCAAATTTTTTGACTACCTGCTTTTGCGCCTCGCGCATTCTGCGCAATTCAACTTGCGCACCGGCCGTGTCATTCAAGGCAAAATAATTTAAGGCCTTATAAACATTCAACATCACCCTGTCCAGATACATACCCTGATACGGCAAGGCATTTGGGTTGGTCAGGGCAGATCCTAGTTCTGAACCGGCTGCTCTGGCATTAATAACTGCGCGCTGGTCAAACTCCTTGATATATGCTTCAGACTGTTCAAACTCACGCATACTGGTTTGATACTCACTAGCGCTATAGTTCGCTGTTCCTGCTTCTAACGACCACATCAATTCATCGCCAGTACCGGTTCTATCCTCGCTTTTTTCGGTGAAATCCTTTGCTGCAAGAGTTACATTGCCAGAATAATAAGTATCAATATACGGCTGTTTTTGTTTTCTGGCGTCAATAATTGAAGAGCAGCCTGTTAGCAAAGTGTGGATGCAAATCAGCAACGCTACATTGATATTCTTATAATTAAAACGTACGTCCATATTTACTGCTTCTCAAGGCTAAAGTAAGCTTCTTCCAGGTATTGTCTCGCTACCATCCCGGAGTGACTCTTGGATAGGCAGGTTCAGAGTCTTTAGTAAGTGTATTTAGTAGCCTGCAGATATCCCCATATTGGATGCGCCCTGCTCCCGAGATTATTTTCGCCTTGGTAAATTTGGCTTCAACAGATGTCACTTCGATAATTCCAACCTGTTCTTCATAGCCTCCCAAGGATTCTCCTGTATCTGCATCGACAATTGCTTCGCCCTGATTAACCACCTTGCACTGTTTTCCAACTTCTAGGCCTACACCTTTACCTCTATTTAAAATGACACCCGTAGTCGATACCTTAATCACCTTTATTGGATAAATTCCGGCAAGAATGGCATTCCCCACTTCTGTTGCGGCTTTAGTAAACAGCAAGTCTTTATAATCAGCCGCCGTCCAGTAGCGTCTTTCTGAGGAAGGAATTTCACGGCGTATTTCATCAAAGCGTATTTTCTGAATCACCTGGTCGGCTAATACAATTTTCCCGGTACTACTCTGAATAACTTCGAACTGGCTTTTAAAGGTTGCCACTAGTCGCGGCAATGTTTCTCCTGTAATAGCAATATTCTGCCTTACTGCACTGACTTCAAATCGATTAATCACTCCGGTTACCAGATAATCAGCGACCAGCAGCTTGCCCATAATTTCACTTTGCCCAGGTGCAGCCCAGTAGGATTCAGTTAAGCGGTTTTCAGCAATAACTTTATCGATCTGGGTACGAGTCAGCATATTAAACTTTCTGGATTTTGCCAGATACTGTATTAACTGATTGGAAAACTCTCGTTCCGCCAGAGTACGCGTGATAGCCACCTCACCTATATTTGTTGTTCCGATCACAGGGCTGAGTTGAAAGGGCAACACGGCCATGGTTGGCTGATTTGCCGGGGCTGCGTAGGATGACGAGACAAAAAACAAGGTTAACAGTAATACAAGAATTTTTTGCATGATGATTTTCCTAGTGGGTTTCTAATAAATTATACTGCATACTGCACAAGGCTTTACTGATTGAGTACAATATTTTTTCTCTTATACAGGCGCTGAGCTTAATGAACGTATAATAGGCTCATAAGTACCCAAGCATAATTAATCCAACATTTTACTTGTCTTTTTACTCATTTCCAACGTTGCATAAAGAGTTGCGTAGCCAGCTATGCGCCTATCTATGCGCCTTGAAAATGAACAAAAATCCTGCGTAAAATTTGTTAAATTAATGATGCTTGGGTACTTACCATTTCATCGTTCACCCAGTAATGTGCACGAAATAACGGTCATAGCTACCAGCTCTCTAAACAATAAAAACATGTACGCTTATCTAAAACTACTCTTCAATATCTGTATTTTCAAAAAAGGGCCTGAAGATATTCCGCATTCAATTCAGCTTTTGCGCCTCTCAACAATTGCATATGCGTGCATTAGTTATCTGCTGATACAGTTTTCTGATGGTAGCATACGTGCCCTGCTTCAAGTTGCCACTGAGCTCATTATTACTTTCAGCTTTGCAGCACTGCTTCTGGGCACAACGAAAAAACTGCCTCGCTTTATACAAACTACAAGCACATTACTCGGTACAGATGCGCTGATTAGTGCCTTTGCCATCCCTGTTCTTGCCATGCTACATCAGGACTCCAGTAATATGCCAGTTATTTTGACCATGCTAGGACTTATGCTATGGAACTGGTTAGTCATTGCACATATTATCCGCCGCGCTTTAAACAAGTCCTTTTCTTTTGCATTAGGCATTGCCTTCTTATATGTCTTTAGTGCTTCACAAATCATGGGCACATTATTTCCGTCTATCAGTTCTTAGGCGCGAGAATTCAATAATACCCGAGTCTGACTTATTCCTGCTTACGCAGGAATGACGTTTCTTTGGACTCCACAGTCGCACTAGAAAAACAGTTGCGTAGCCTCACTGCGCCTGTTTTCCTAGCACGCCTGTGATGCCAAAATCCTGCGTCATACTTGCGGATATTATTAAATCCTCGCTGCTTAGCGATTTAACAATAGACTGCTTATGCACTGCGGAGTAAAAAATGTTAAATTAGTCTTATTCAATTATTTAGGGAGCTTAGAATGAATAACTATACACATATATTACTCGCTGCAGATTTTTCCGAACATGGTGAAATCGTCGCTCAAAAGGCGCGTTATCTAGCGAGCAAATATCAGGCAAAACTAAGCGTTATTCATATAGTTGATAACTTACCTATTACCGATGCAGCCTACGGACCGGTTATTCCTTTTGATATCGACCTCAACGAAGAGCTCATGAATGCCGCGACAAGGCGTCTTGCAGAACTGGGTAAACAACTGTCTATTCCTGAAGACAGACAATTCCTGGAGATGGGCAGCGCCAAACTGGAAATTGTGGCTACCGCAGAAGAACAACATGTGGATCTTATTGTCGTCGGCTCGCATGGTCGCCACGGTTTAGCCCTATTATTAGGTTCAACAGCTAACGGCGTGCTGCATCATGCAAAATGTGATGTGCTTGCTGTGCGACTACAGGATGACTAGAGCATGCAACATCTTATTTTAGGAGGTGCACGTTCGGGTAAAAGTCATTATGCCGAACAACTAGCAGAAGCCAGTAATAAACAAGTTATTTACATCGCAACCGGCTCAGCAGGCGATAATGAAATGCTTGAACGCATAGCAAAGCATCAGGCAGAACGACCGAGATACTGGGAAACTATTGAAGAACCTGTACTTCTCGCTGATGTTATAAGTCAATATGCTGGTAGCAATAATTACCTGCTCGTTGATTGTTTAACCTTATGGTTAAGCAATATTCTATTTGACGCCCAGGGAGAATATCAGGAAGATATTTTCCTCCAGCAAAAGCAGGCCTTGCTGGAAATAATTCCGGATTTACATACAGAAATTGCTCTGGTTAGCAATGAAGTAGGTTTAGGCGTTGTGCCTATGGATAAAATGTCACGCCGCTTTGTTGATGAAGCTGGAATACTGCACCAGCAACTGGCAAAAATTTGCTCGCATGTTACTTTGGTAACCGCAGGACTTCCACAGGCGCTAAAAAATTAATTATGGACTGGATACAACAGCCTATTGCGCCACCCGCTCAAGCTTATCAAAAAAAGGCAATCAAACGACAACAGCAACTAACTAAACCAGCAAGTTCGCTCGGTGAACTAGAACAATTAGCGGTGCGACTTGCCGCAATGCAAGCGACAGAAACACCCTGCGTGGATAAAGTATGGATTAGTATTTTTGCCGCTGACCATGGCATAGCCGATGCCGGTGTTTCAGCCTTTCCTCAGGCTGTCACCGCTGAAATGGTAAAAAATTTTGTACACGGTGGTGCTGCGATCAGTGTACTGGCAAAACAGCATCACGCACAGCTGGAAATAATCGATGTCGGCGTTGCCGGTTCATTAGTTGATTTAAATATTATTCATCAAAAAGTCGCCTTGGGCACCGCGAATTTCTTAACTCAACCTGCAATGACTGAACAACAGTTATGGCGAGCTTTACAGGCTGGAAAAGATACCATTACAAGAGCACTTGCTGATAATAGCCAGTTATTTATCGCAGGTGAAATGGGTATTGCAAATACCAGTAGCGCCACAGCCATTGCTTGTCATTTACTAGAGATGAATGCCCAGCAATTAACGGGGGCAGGTACTGGCCTTGATACTTCCGGCATAGAACACAAAGCCAGAATCATCCAGCAGGCATTGGATAAACATAAGAATATTCCCTCTACACCACTCTCAGCCTTACAAAATTTCGGTGGTTTTGAAATAGCCGCTCTAACCGGAGCTTATCTGGCTGCTGCTCAACAACAACTGCCGGTATTGGTAGATGGCTTTATCTGTAGCGTCGCTGCTTTAATCGCTAGCCAGATCAATTCCAATATAAAACCCTGGCTCATCTTTGCGCACTGCTCCCATGAGCAAGGGCATAAATTAATCCTAAGAGCTTTAGATGCAAATCCGCTATTAAACCTTAATATGCGCCTAGGAGAAGCCAGCGGTGCAGCCCTTGCGATTCCCTTATTACGCTCCGCTTGTGCATTGCATAATCAAATGGCGACCTTTGCACAGGTTTCTCAGGTTTCTCAGGTTTAAATATTTAGGCAGGTGGAAACAAATAATCATCCAATCTCTCTAGTCTTTTTTTCCCTGTTTAACCTAGAAAAATCAGTTGAACGCGAATTTATAGTGCAAGATATTGAATTCATATAATACTTTCAAAAAATCTTAGCTTCACCCATAGCTTAAGTGGGCATTTTTTGAAAATGCAGTGGAATCAAAAGCTTGTGCTAGAAACCGTGAGCAACTGATTTTTCTAGGTTTAAACCTTCTGAATCGTCGCGTAGAATAACGATGCTCCTCTTGAGAAGATTTAAACAGAAACAAAAATCCTGCGTGATTTTTGGACGATTATTTATTA
The DNA here is from genome assembly GCF_965251085.1 of Methyloprofundus sp. NCBI lineage: Bacteria > Pseudomonadati > Pseudomonadota > Gammaproteobacteria > Methylococcales > Methylococcaceae > Methyloprofundus > Methyloprofundus sp. Next base: position 1,944,845 of record NZ_OZ252594.1, read on the forward strand.
ACCAACTTCCTTAGGAACGCGCACGGAATAAGTTGAGCAACTGACTTGTCTTTTTATCTGTTTTCTGCGTTGTAGAAACTGTTACGTAGCTGGCTATGCGCCTGTTTCTACGTCCCCGTATCAAGCACGGGGCAGGCTTTGAATACGAATAAAAATCCTGCGCCAGATGCTCAACTTATTCCGTGCGCGTTCCTTACTTAGATTCAACCATACCTATCCGTTTGTTGAACAATCAATAAATTATGATGGTTGGTTGCCCTTAATGCATACTCTGAAGTCTTTATTTACATACCTTGACAATTCATCCGTGAAAAACTTTCCTGATTACCCATAACTCTCAGCTATAATTCGTCATTCCTGCATGCTGCTAGCAGGAATCTAGTTGGTTAAGCATAGATTCCCGATAAAAGACTTCGGGAATGACGAGTTTGTTAACATGCTGATTATTCATGTTTAATTTTACTATGGCTGAGAGTCATACGTAATCAGGAAAACTTTTAAGTAAACATTTACGAATTGTTTAGTAAGCGGATAGGCATGGATTCAACTAATAAGTGAAATTTATTTTATTAGGTAAATTAGAGACCTCCAGGACTCTTTTTCTAGATTCTTCATCAATCAATTTATCTTCTGCATATTTCTCAAGGATCCTATTGATGTCTTTTAAATGAGGTATCAAAAGCTCTTTGTCTTTTGCTTTAATATCATAGTGATTTATCGTTCTTAGCAGTGCTATTGAAGCACTGTTTAAACTTTGATTTTTCCTTGGAGTCGGATTGTCGTGTGGAGTTGCTAGCCCTAATTTCTGGATGACTTCATGGACCACATCACCTTCGTATTTAAAGACTGAAACGTTATTTTCACCAAACAATGTCTGGCATTCGGTGACGAAGCCTTGATAATCTAAATGTTGAGAAAACCATTCGATATCTAACATTTCAGCAAAGGATAGATCTTTGCCATAACACGAGTTATTTTCAGTTTGTGGGTTGCGAATACATTGTTTGTAATAGCTTTCAATAAACTCGACTGGTTCACGAAACCATACCCAGATTTCAATGTCGAAAAATTTACTCAGCTCACATAAAATATCTTTTGATTCGTCAGGAAAGTCCCACCAGTAATTATAAATACCTTCAGATGACAGAATGATGGTGTGAGTATCTTTTTTAACTTGCGAGATTATGTTCTTAAAGTTCTCCAGGAAGTTTTCCACATGTGTTGTCACTAAGTTTTTCTCAAACCATTGGTGTTTTGGTGCACTCAGATTTTGTAGGCTTTTAAGGTTATGTGGGTAAAGAATCCCTTTTCCTCTAAGCTTACGTTGCTTTTTATCAAGGTAGGTTTGTAAGCTCGTTGTGCCAGTTTTTGGCGTGCCTGCATGGATGATTAGCTTTAGTGGCTGTGTATTGAGTTGCTCTAGTGATTGTTCAAATGGTTTTAATAGCACAGCCAGTTCGTTGGCAAAATAAATACTTGGTTTTTCCATAGCGGTAAATAAAAAACCTCTTAAACTTAGAAAAATCTGTTGAGCGCGAATTTATAGTGCAAGATATTGAATTAATATAACACTTTCAAAAAATTTTAGCTTCACCCATAGGTTAAGCGGAAATTTTTTGAAAGTGCGGTGGAATCAAGAGCTTTTACTAGAAACCGTGAGCAACTGATTTTTCTAGGTTAATGGTATGAGTGAGTGAAATCAAAGGGTCACTTTATTCTAATCTGGGCTTGGTTATCCTAGAAAAGCAGTTGCGTAGCCTACTATGCACCTGCTTTTCTAGCACGCCTGTGATGCCAAAACCCTGCGTCAAACTTGCGGATATGATTATACTTCGCGCGGTCACGGATGCGGAAAAAAGTGTGAGCTGATTTTTGTTGATAGTAAGGCGCTGAAACTGGCGCATAGCTGGCTAGGCAACGGTTTCAGCAACGTCGTTATCGGCAAAAACGCAGCCGCTAGAAATCCGCAGTCGTGACCGCGCGAAGTATATTCTTAAAATGTAGGCAAAAGGGGATGAACAATATATTATGGCACATCCCAAATCATTCTGGTTCTGGGCATAAATCTAACGTTAGGAATTAACATGAAAGAAATTACAGTTGATAGCAACCCAAGTGAAGCACTTTTAAAAGAAATGGGTGCTGCTCACTGGCCAACATGGGAAAAAGAAGTATCTGTATTCCCATGGGAATTCGTTACGACAGAAACAGCACTTATTTTAGAAGGTGAATGTGAAATGACACCTGCAGATGGGAGCCCTTCAACTACGTTCAAAGCGGGTGACTTAGTGGTATTTCCTATAGGCTTTAAAGGTACTTGGGAAGTGAAAAAAGCACTTAAAAAGCGCTTCAAACATAATGGAGGTAACTTTGTTAAATGTACGTTTAACCGTTTGAAAATAACATCAAATACCATAAAATCAATTATGAAATAAAGTTCACTGCCATTATTTCCACTCTATTAGCTGCTGATATTTTGACAAGTTCGTATTCTGAAGATGAATAAATAGCACCCTCTTTATTACCCAACGCTATGTTTACAACATCAGACTCATCATCATGGGTAACGATCCTTTAACTAGAATATACAATCAATTGAGATTGCACCTGCTTTCATGCCTTGATTACGTTAAGTTATATCCATTGTTCACATTAATGTATCGATATTATTAAATTTGCTATAGAACATTATTCGCCCTAACGACGACAATTTCTGATAAACATTGTCGTTTACTGTTCATTTTTAATGCTTAGGTAACGCGCAATAAATAACCCACCCATATTGCGTAGGATTTTTGTTTGTCTTCAACGCCTGCCCCGTACTTGATACGGGGGCATAGAAATAGGCGCATAGCTTAGCTAGCTACGTAACTATTTCTACAACGCAGAAGACGGACAAAAAGACCAGCAAGGTGGGTGGGTTATTTATTGCGAGTTGCCTTAGTGATAGCGCGACTAGATTTAAAGCTAACCCGATGCTCAGGAGTATTTTTGTTCAGGTTCTACTGAGCGCCGGGTACAGGGACAAAGCTGGCTCGCACAAATAGATCAAAATATCAGCGTACAAAGTCGTGAACAATGCGATCTATTATTACATCGTTCAGAAACTATAGCATAGGGTATGCACCGCATACCCTATGGAATTAAACTGAGATGATTAGAGGGTCAAATGGTCAAGCTTATAGCAGAATATTAAGCAGCTTCTTCCATTTCACCTTGTCAAAAAAAACAAACCCCGCTTGTTGCCAGGCTTATTACTCTAGCACGGGTTATTTGTTTATCGAAGATGATAAAACAACCAAAGCCCAACCTCGGAAACTGATATCTACGCTGAGCGAAAATGCTATAAACCACATGGACGTGGGCCAATCAATCCAAATCATTATGCCCAGTATAATTGAAATTATCCCGGTTATTCTATTCGATAATGGGTTGGAAATTTTTGCAACGGATAATAGAATATTTCGATAAATTCCTTGAGTAAGCATATAGCCAACAATCAGAAGGTTTAAGTTATTAGCTTCACCATCAGTGCTTAAAACCACCAAAAATCCGACCACAATATCTAATACGCCGCCGTGTATATTATATAGAAAACCTTGCGCTGTATCGGCTGCCAAAGCATCAATACAGCGAAAAACACCAACTATCAATACCACAATACTAATAACAGGAATCCATGAAGCACTCTCACCCATAATATAAACATCGGGGGAAAGCACGCTTAAGAGAGCCACTAAACTGCCAACAAAGATCATTGCTTTGCCTCGAAATTTAAACCAGGCCGGCCTTGATGTAAACTGAATTAATTCAGAGTTTATATTTGATGTCATTTTTACCTTTATAAAGGTTATATAGAAAAAGAAGCTGTAAAGAACCCAGGCATCATTAATTAATTTACATAATTATTTATACTTCGCGCGGTCACGACTGCGGATTTCTAGCGGCTGAATTTTTTGCCGATAGTTACGTTGCTGAAACTGTAATGTAGCCAGCTATGTGCCAGTTTCAACGCCCCCGCATCAAGTACGGGGCAGGCTTGGCTATAGACAAATCAGCTGCCACTATTTTCCGCATCCGTGTGACCGCGCGAAGTATAGTCCATGAAACCAGTGTAAAGCTTTAGCATAACATTAAAAATCAACGCTAAACTCCTGTATATAAATGATGCGAGGATTTAGTATTATTTTTTATTTAAAGATTAGCTGAACTGATAAGAACGGAACCGTCACTTTCATATACCCTATTTTCAATCAAGATTGTCGCTGCTTCCTGAATAGCCTCTCTATGTCGATTAACACAGTGCATGGGTTTTTCTTCAGTTGCCCCGTATTTATCATGCAAAATTTTGAGGGGAACCCTGCAAAGTATCCGTTTTTTATCGACCGTTGCTACTATCGTCGCTACTTTAGAGGTCGCGTTCCAACTCTCAAGTTTGGGAAATGAAATCATAGTCTCTCCTCCTGTAGATACTTCTGAAGTATTTTCGGTTTCATTATTTTCATTTGTTTCGCTCCTAAAAATAGATTTTTATATTTTTACTCAGTGAATCCAGAGATCTTCATAATACTCTTTACCTTCTTCATTTAGAATGTAATGGGTGAGCAAATTTGCCGTTGTAAAAATCACACGCTGTCAATGCTGCATCCAATTTTTGAACGGGCGCACTTTAACCTGGCGATATGGAACTACGGTTTTAGACTTAAGCACCTGGAAATAAATAAGCGTCCAATATTTGGGCAGGATTTTTGTTTGTAATTAGTGCTGTAGCAGTAGGTGCATAGCTGGCTACGTAACTATTGATACAGTGCGAATGACGGACAAAAAGACCAGCAAAGTTGGATGATGTGTGTTTCCAGGTGCCTTAGTATACTGAAAAGAGTTCTTCTCTGACTTAGCGAGTTGATACATTTCTGCTGTTTATTGTGGCTGTATGTTTTTCAGGTGGCGGCACATCCTGGAATGAAAATGAAGATAAGGTTTTTTGAATATTATTTTCAGAAATATTAATATGCCGAAGTACACTAGCAGCCGCTTTAATATTTAAACAATTAAAATGCCCTAACAACTTAGTGGTAAAATTTATCGGTTCTTTTTTGAAGGTTTGTGGGTAAATTGTATGTGCAGTCCCTTCACGCATAAAGCCTAACTTTGCCTGTTGATATTTTTCAAATGTTTTATGGTAGTCCAGATGGTCTTCAGTAATATTTGTCAGTAGTTTAATATTGAAATCAATATCTAACATTCTCGTCTGGTCAATTCCCTCTGAAGTCACTTCCATAATAAAGTGAGTTCCACCCCTGTCTAAGTGATCTTGCATATAGCTTTTAACATCATCTGAATCTGGTGTAGAGAGACCTTTATTCTCCGAGTTCAATGTACCTAGGACAAATGGTTTATATCCCGCTGATTTTAGGACTTCTGCAATTAAGTACGCAACCGATGTTTTTCCGTTAGTTCCGGTAATGCCGATGACATACAGATCTTTTGAGGGATGTCGGTTAGGGGCTAACTTTATGGGCAACGAGTGTTTTTTTATGTGAACTTTGCTTTGCTGACTTTTCAAAGAAAGTCTTTCACGCTTTGAGGGAAGTTGAGAGTCGAAATTATGTTCTCGATTTTGCTTGAGCAGTTCTAAAGAAGATTTATCTTTCTTATATATGATCTGTGGGCGTTTAGTTATATGGAATTCAGATGTAAGGGGTGTTTTTTCAGTCACTTTACAGACAGGGTCGTAGGCCCGTTTTAAATTAAATATTGCTTTATTTGTTTCTAGGTTTTTAATTGAGTAACCTCTATTAGAGTTTGAACTATTATATTACAATCTGTTGTTTTATATTATCAATACAGATTTTTTTCTTGTTTGTAACTTTGTGATTATAGGTTTTGCAAGCTAGATTATTAGGCATAATGACACTCTTCTAGCATTCAGCTAAATGTATACATACCATGAACATTTAACGTTCATAGCGCAGAATTTGACCCCGAAAAGGTTGCGTAAGATAATCGGCATTCTCTGCTTTGCTCTGGCTATGTGTATAACCTAAAGTTATCATTTTTTTGCTGAAACGGGCATGATAACTACGCCCAGGGTCAACTATGATAATTTCACAATGGGGTTTAGCATGCTGGTTAATAAAGCTGGATAAGAGCTCAACATGATCGCCTTCATAGAGTAAGTCACTACCAACAATTAAATCGAACTCACCTAGACCACTCTCTCCATCACCCCATCCAGTACGAATAAATGGTATTTTTTTTCCTTTGTTGAGGAGTACATTTTCTAGCAAGAATTGTTCAACTTCCGGGTGGTAATCCGTAGCCGTAATATTTGCGTGGCGGTCGTTTAGCAATAAGCTAGTCAAGCCGATTCCACAACCTACTTCTAAAATACGTTTCCCTGCGATTTCATATTCCAATAAAAGATGAGCAAGCACTTCACTAGACGGCCAGATAACACCAAACAATGACCAGATAGCCGATGATATACCAAGTTTTTCGGCGATATCACCGACGTCTTGATATTGCTGCTTATCTCGTAAGGTTCGTAGATGAATATCAATATCACCAAACTCAATCGTTTGATAGCGAAACCGTAATAAAGACATTAGTTGACCATATAGAGGAGATTAATTCGACACCGGCTGTTTGCACTGTTCCATATGTCTGGTATAAGGTGGGTGTAATCCCATACGTGCCCGGAATAACCAATGTGGGCGTTCTCTGGAATTTTCAAAGCAATACAAGTATCCTTACTCGCTGCATATCCACGTTTGCATTCCCACCCACTGCCATAAGTTTTTAATTGAGCATTTCTTGGGATCAATTTCTTTTTGATTTCTGCTGACACAGTATTGGAAGCGCTAGCAGCAAAGACTAAAATAAAGAGAACCTGAACTAAAATAATATTTGGTTGCAGCTTTCTTCTTATGAATAATTTTTCTATGATCGTTTTATACCCCAGAGCTTAATGACAGGCATAATCGATAGTATGGAAGCCGCTTGTTACCGATAAGCAATAGCATTCGGATCTTACGACAAAGGTTCAATGAGAGTGGGGGGGGAAGAAAGTTACTGGATTTATGTCTTTACGAGCAGTGTGCTATTGCAGTAGCTCTTTCGAGCCAGCCCGGTCATGGAGTAAATACTACTATACACCTTATTCTATAAATTAGATATTTATTTTCCATTCGTAAGGTTAAAACCTTCGCCTTTCAGGCGAACAGATTTATCTCAAATGCTATAATTTAAGAAATGGAATATCGCTATGGCAATCATACAGTTTACAACATCGAATACCATTTTGTATGGGTTACAAAATATAGATACCAAGTGTTAAGTGGGGATGTTAGTTTGCGAGTAAGGGAGTTGGTTAGGCAGACCTGTGAAGCATTTGAAATTAAGATTTTGTCAGGAGTTGTTAGTAAGGATCATGTGCATATAGTGGTTTCAGCGCCGCCAAACATGACTCCTAGCGAGACAATGTGAAGGATAAAAGGACGAAGTGCAAGAAAACTTTTTGAAGAGTATCCAGTATTGAAAAAGCGTTATTGGGAAAAGCATTTTTGGGCAAGAGGGTATTTTTGTGTCACGGTAGGGCAAATGAGCGAAGAAATGGTTACCAATTATTTGGAGCATCATTTTGAAGCAAATCCGAATGATAATTTTAAGGCAGAGTATGGTGAACCAAAATAACAGGGCTATTCGCCCTGTAATCTCGACTTTCAGTCGCCAAACTCTCTAACCCACCCGTCTTTAAGCGGGTGGTTGTTTAGATTGGCTTGCCGTTCTTCCACAATATGGAAAGTCAACAGATCCGTAAATATTCGACTAACCCATCTATACAGCAATAAATAAAAAGAGTACGGGACACATCATCCAAAACCCTGTATAAAGGTGTTCATGGAAAGTGCCTCCCAACATTCAGCAGCGTGTCCGCAACGCATAGAGACAGGAGAAATCACAAAGTCTCCCTTTGCTCAAATTGTCATTGAACTGACACAAGCAGAGTATATACAGCTTAAATGGGATGCAAACTATTGGAAAGGACAGTATCACCAGGTCAAACAGAAAAATGAAGATCTTAAGCTCAGACATCTTGATTCGCTATCCTGAAAGAAATCCATTAAAACTTAAACTAGGCAATATAATTAAAGGGTTAGGGAATTATTGTCAAATGATTGATATTTTCAGCTAAAGAAATGAAAATGGTACTCATTTAGGTTAAACTAAGCCCTCATATCATACGAGGTATTCAATTAATGCAGCAACTCATGCTCCCAATAATTCCTCAGGGTACGACTATTATAAATGGTCAGGTCAGTGTTGATAACCGAAATGATGAGTGGTTTTATTTCCTCGGCGGTATCCCGATCTATTCTCACCAGGCTGACAATAAGAGATTATTTAGACTTCACACCTCTCAACTCATCAATACCGGTTCCTGTCGTTCAATCGATATTATTACAACCTTTGGTGTCTCTAAAAGTAGTGTTATGCGCTCATTAAGGCAACTACGAGAAAAAGGGGCTGATTCGTTTTTTGAACCTCGCCCGACTCGCAAGGGAGGACCACTCTTTACGCTTGAGGTTTTGCAGCAAGCTCAGGAATATCTGGATCAAGGTATGACGCCTAACGAAGCCGCTAAAGAATTAGGCATCCGGGCAGATACCTTTCGCAAGGCGATCAGTGATGGACGTTTAAAAAAAAGTCTGCCGCATCAATAGACCCCAATGATGGCAGTACCAAATCAGCCCGTGATATTATAGATGCCAATGCAGCCGATGTGCTTGGTACGGCCTGCACTCGAGTAGAAGAGCGAATCCAGGCTGCTTTGGGTGAGCAGGAAAAGGGAGCCTCAATCGAATTCGAATCCTGTTTAGATGTTCCTAAAGGCGGTGTGTTATGTGCATTGCCCGCGTTACTTGGCAATGGCTTATTAAATGACATTGAGCGCCACCTGGGCAAACTGACAGGTTACTATCAAACCTTTCATATTCTATTGCTACTCGCCTTTATGGGGCTATGTCGCATCAAAAATGCCGAACAACTTCGCGAGCATGCACCGGGTGAATTCGGAAAACTACTTGGCCTGGATCGGGCTCCCGAAGTGCGTTGTTTAAGATCCAAAGTAAAAGGACTGGCTGAACCAAAATCAGTCGAAAGCTGGGCGGCCGACCTCAGTCGACAATGGATGGAAAATGAACCAGAGGCAGCAGGAACACTCTACATAGATGGTCATGTCCGTGTCTATCATGGACACTTGACTAAACTTCCCAAACGGCATGTTTCACGCGAAAAACTCTGCTTACGGGGTATCACCGACTACTGGGTTAATGATGGTACGGGGCGTCCCTTCTTTGTCGTTGAAAAAACGGTGGATCCGGGCTTACTAAAAACGCTGGAAGAAGATATCGTCCCCCGATTACTCAAAGACATTCCGAATCAACCGAGTGCACAAGCATTACAGCAAAACAAACAAGCCTGTCGTTTTATCCTGGTGTTTGATAGAGAAGGCTATAGCCCCGCATTCTTTAGAAAGATGTGGGACAAGCATCGTGTCGCTTGCATGACCTATCATAAATTTCCCACCGAAAATTGGCCACTGGACAATTTTTCCAGTCAGGAGATCACCCTACCGAGTGGTGAAAAAGTCATCATGAAACTCGCCGAACGAGGCAGTCTGGTTGGAACTGGAAAACAGGCGATGTGGATGAGAGAAGTGCGCAAGTTGACTGATTCTGGTCACCAAACCAGTATTATTACCACAGCCTATGAACTAGAATTGACGGCTGTTTCTGGGCGAATGTTTAGCCGGTGGTGCCAAGAGAACTTTTTTAGATATATGAAGCACCACTATGGGCTAGATATGCTACAGGAGTATGGAATAGAGCCACTATCCGATACCCAAAAGGTGGTCAACCCTGATAGGCGCCAACAGGAAGGACAGCGTAATTCGATACAATCCAAACTCAATTACCGTCTATCTCGATTTGCAGCGATGGAACTTCATCCGGTGATTAAAAAAGATGAAACGGAAGATGTGAAATACAAGAAATGGGAAAGAAAACGAGCAGAATTACTCGAAGAAATAGAGCATTATGAAAATGAACTAAAAACCATCAAGGAACAACTAAGCCAAACGCCCAAACACATTACCTGGCAAGAGTTGAGAGACGAAGATAAGTTCGAACAGCTTCTGCCAGGGAAAAAGCGGCTGATAGATACTGTCAACATGATCGCTTATCGGGCAGAAACAGCAATGGCCGCTCTGCTAACCTCACCGACAATCGACTTTCCGATGGCAAGGCAACTATTACAAACGCTGTTTGTGACAGAAGCAGATATATTACCCGATGAAGTAAAAAAACAACTTCGGATACGTGTGCATAGTACTTCCCGACCTGCAAGTAATAAAGCAATAGAAAAGTTATTTGAACAACTCAATCAAACGGAACTCAATTATCCAGGAACCGATCTGCGCTTAATTTATGAGCTGACTTCATCCGCAAAAAATTAGGAAATGGTCTCAAATTAGTTTCGTCTGAATCAAGATGTCTGAAGCTAGAGCTTGAATCTGCACAGGCACGCATTCGAGACTTGAAACAACGCCTATTTGGCAAAAAAACTGAAAAAGGCGTTGCCAAGAGAAATAGTTCTGGAAGACATAATCATACTGATACACCTCGGCCTCGTGGCCAGCAAAAAGGTAGCAAGGGACACGGGCGCACTCCCCGTCCTGATTTGCCGATTATTGAAGAAGAGCATGACATTGCTGCTGAAAACACGTTGTGCCTAGTTTGTACAAAACCCTACAAGCTTCTGTCACAGACAGAGGATTCAAATATTGTTGAAATAAAGGTTAACAGCTATATTCGTCGTGTCAAACGAAAGGTGACTGTTCAGGGCTGTCAATGCGAGGGAGTCACCGGATTGATTACAGCTCCTCCTGCACCACGTCTTATCCCCAAAAGTGGTATTGGCATCTCGGTATGGAGAGAAGTTCTGCTTAACAAGTTTCTGTTCTCACGAGCACTCAATAATTTGTGTACAGATTACACACATCGAGGTCTATGCATTGCCCCTGGCACACTCACGGGTGGATTACAGAAGATAGCTCCGCTATTCGAACCGCTCGTCAATGAACTGGTTAAAAAACAACTCACCGAAGATCTATTCCATAATGATGAAACCGGCTGGAAAGTGTTTGAAATCATAGAGGGAAAAACGGGCTACCGCTGGTGGTTGTGGGTCACTCAGTCCCGTTCGGTAGTCTATTACATACTGGCACCTAGCCGTAGTGGTGATATACCCATCAAGTATTTTTCCGGACTGGATAAACACCTGGAACAGGTCATTGTGGTCTGTGATCGTTATAAAGGTTACATTCGGCTGGCACGGGAAATTCCACAGATCATACTGGCTTTCTGCTGGGCACATGTCCGCCGTGACTTTCTGGATGCCGCCAGAAGCTATCCGAAACTTGAAGCATGGATGCTTGATTGGGTCGAACTCATTGCCGAACTCTATCATCTTAACAAGCAACGCCTGAAAGAGTGGGACGAAACAAAAAGCCTGGAAACCCAGAATCAAGACTTCAAGCAACACCATCAAGCCCTTGCACAGGCAAGCCAAAAGATGAAAGAGCGCTACGCGCATTTACTGGAAGCGGAGAAAGAGAACAAAAACCTAGAGCGCATTCAATGCAAGATCCTAAACAGCCTGAATAACCACTGGAAAGGATTGATGGTATTTGTGGCTAATCCCCAGGTGCCCATGGACAACAATATCGCCGAGCGGCGTATGCGTAATCCCGGTATGGGGCGTAAAAACTATTATGGTTCAGGGAGTCAATGGAGTGCCAGACTGGCAGCCATGATGTTTTCACTGTTTCAGACAATCCTGTTATGGGGATTGAACCCACATCACTGGCTTCACGACTATCTAGATGCCTGTGCGAATAATGGTGGGCAGCCTCCCTCAGACATCCGCCCGTTTATTCCCTGGATGATGAGCGAGTCGCGCAAACAGCAGTTGAGCAAACCCTTGCCTGAACTGACTGCGACTCCACTCGAGTCAGAACAGCCCCAATCACCATGACACGGTATTGTGGACGAAACTTTAGCGAGCAGGAACTGGAACAGATGCGGAAATTGATTGCCGAGGATGCTGGGCGCACGCGTGCCGAACTTTCGCGCCTGACCTGCAGGATGCTTGATTGGTACAAGCCTGATGGGGGGCTCAAGGATATGTCATGCCGTGTTGCCATGCTGTGCATGGCAGAAGATGGACTTATCGCTCTGCCGCCACCACGGCGCAAACCACCCCCGCGACAGAAACTCAACTTTACTGAACAGACGGACCCGCAACCAGCGATCCTCCGGCCTGTTCATGAACTTGTGGCCATCCAGCTTTGTCCAGTCATCACCCGTGATCATTCACGACTATGGAATGAGTACATACATCGCTACCACTACCTGGGGCACAAGCCGCTACCCGGCGCACAGCTTTGCTACTTCGTCATCCTCGACGAGCAAATTATTGCAGCGCTCGGTTTTAGTGCGGCCGCCTGGCAAACGGCACCACGTGATCAGTTTATTGGCTGGAGCCACGAACAGCGGCAAAAAAACCTGCCGTTAGTCGTGAACAATGCCCGTTTTCTGATTATGCCCTAGGTGAAATCCAAAAATCTTGCTTCCACTATTTTATCCATGATAGCTCGTCGCCTTCCTACACAATGGGAAGAGCGTTATGGCATCCGTCCGGTGTTACTGGAAACTTTTGTTGATACCGAGCGATTTGCAGGGACTTGTTACAAAGCCGCCAACTGGATCTACGTAGGTAAAACCAAAGGGCGCGGCAAGTTGGGACCTGCTGGCAAACAAAGCGTACCCATCAAAGACTTATGGCTTTATCCGCTGTGTCGTCAGTTTAGAAGCCACCTAACTCGCTGATTCTAGGTAGTATGTGTTGGTCGAATATTTACAAAGCATATCAGACAACACACTATCCAATAGCGCTATCATTTGTTCTATTTCTGCTATTGTTACGTTTAATGCGGGCATAAAACGCAAGCTGTTTTTGCGTGGTGCATTGAGTAGCAATTTCTGCTCAAACGCATGTTTGACAATAATTGTCGCATCTATCATTCGGGTGTCCAAAGCCAGTAATAATCCACGGCCACGCACTGCTCCCAGCTTATGTTTTTTAGCCAGCTTATTTAAACACTGCTGTAAAAATTTACTTTTGTGTTTAACGTCCTGTAGAAAACCAGGCTGTAAAACTTCAATGATAATTGCATAACCAGCAGCTGTTACCAAGGGGTTACCGTTAAATGTGCCCCCTTGATCACCCAGTTCAAAACAACTGATTTGTTTTTTGGCGAGTAGCGCAGCTAATGGCACACCACCGCCCAAGCCTTTACCCAGTGTCATAATATCCGGTTCGATATTAAAATGCTGATAACAAAACAGTTCACCGGTACGCGCAACACCTGTTTGTATCTCATCAAAGATCAATAACAGTTGATGTTCGTCGGCCAGTTTGCGCAGTCCTTGAATAAAATCCATATCAGCGGGAATAACACCTGCTTCGCCTTGTATCGGTTCAAGCATAATTGCTACTGTTTGCTGGTCAATAACCTCGCACACTGCCCCTAGATCATTAAAAGGAACTTTAATAAACCCAGGGACTTTGGGTTCCAATAGGGAATCCCAACCTTTTTTACCTGAAGCTGACATGGTTGCCAGCGTCCGGCCGTGAAAACCATTATCGAAAGTAATAATCTTATAGGCCGATTTTTTATTTAGACTCCCCCACTTTCGCGCTAGTTTAATAGCACCTTCGTTAGCTTCAGCACCACTATTGGTAAAAAACACCTGATCAAACACACTGTGCTCAACCAGTAGATCCGCCAGTCGTATCATCGGTGCGTTATAAAAACCGGGGCTAGGATTAATTAGGGTTTGTGCCTGAGTTTTAATGGCCTTTACCAGCGTTGGGTGATTATGTCCCAAGGTATTCACCGCCCAACCTTGAATAAAATCCAAATAAGTATTGCCTAATTCATCTGTCAAAAAAGAGCCCTGACCCGAAACAAAAACCGTTTCAGGCCGTTTGGCAATCGGCATAATGGCATTAAATTTGTTGTTCATAGTGTTTTAGTTCCTGTGTGTTTATATTGGGTTTGTATGCGTCACTGAAATTAAGGTAAGGAAGATGTAGGATGGGCAAAGCGATAGCGTGCCCATCACAAGCGTATTGTGGTTGATGGGCACGTCGTACCTCCTTTGCCCATCCTACTTTTGAAGCTTAACTTAATGGCAATGACTTTATACGTAGCATCTGATTAGCACCGACTTGAAATTCGTAATCAACCACTTCATTCGTGGCTATAAAACCTGCCTGTTCTACAGCTTGCACCACGGTCTCAAGGTGTGCAGAAGGTTGATGCGATAAATCCAGCAATGGAAAAATACGCACTTCTTTTGCAATACGGCATAATTCCAGAACAGACTGAATATGAAAATTCAGGTCTAATTGCTCACTGTATAAAAACAATAAATGTGAACATAAAGCCAGCTCGAATTGCTTGTTATTAAACGGCAAAACCGGTAATTCAAAATCCACATAACGCCCTTGCTGTTTACCGGCATCAAAATCCTGTAAAAAGCGATTCATTGCCTGCAGTCGTACCTGTCCTAATGCTTCGGCTGAACCAAATTTATCCAGACGTAACTGACTTGCATTGTTCATGACTTGTACCAGCATATCATCAAATATTTCATCAATACGCTGACCAATTTGCTCACTAATAAAAGCATAAATCGGGTCGGCAGAAATAATACTGCCTCCTTGTCCAGTCAATACCGCATTAAAAGCTGCCGGGCCATCACCAACTCCAACGATTGATTTTTGTAAATCCTGTTCATCCAAAGTAAACATGGCACAATACTCCTCAAAGGAACGCCCCCAGGGGACGACCTGTTGTAAATTAAACCCCATCATTTTCTCCAGGCAAAAAAAAGGCCACAGATTCAGATGAATCTGTGGCCTTAATAAAATTGAATTCGTAATAAACGCTTACATTATTGAATCACTTTAAAACACACAGTTCCACCCTCCAGCAATGAATTTCTTCGTAGCCAGCGTAAAGTAGAACGTCTGTGGTTGAATGACAAATTAAGCATGGGCGCAAGTATGCGTATTTTTTGTTTGTGAGTCAACTTATTGTCATTAGTTCTGACTATAATTTGCGCGGTCAAGACTGCGAATTTCTATATTTAATTAACATTTGTGCCGAGAAATCAGCATGTAAAAATGGCGTTTCTTTGCTACCGAACATAAGCAACAACTGAGATAAAATGACAGATTGAGCCTAATAGAACAAAAAGATGCCAGATTCCATGTGCATGCCTAAGTTTATTCATATTACCTAAATCCTGCAAGCCCATATTTTGACTCTCATTAACCTGTCTAGCTAAGTGGTTATTAGGTTTTTACTGCCGCTTTGCCAGCCCTCTTTGTCCAACCGATCAAAATATCCAGATTTAAATCATAAATAGAGGAAATTTTTTGTATCGTATGGATATCCCCCGAGCCCAAGGCAATAAACACCCTGCCAACGTGCCATGACCTTTTAATCAAAGTGACTTAACTTCGGTTAATGTTAAGCGAGTAACCCCACCTTAACCCAATCATCCCATTCCTGTGGATAGAGCGGACCTGCAGGTGTTCTGACTCTCAGCTGATTATTGCCTGTGAGTAATTTTCCAGCCACCCGAATCAGATAAGTACGAAGTGTATCCGGCTCCCATTGGCACAACGTTTTGTTGCCACTCAATTGAGCCATCCAGCGCACGGTATTGTAGGCAAGAACGGCGCAATGAAATAATGCGGCATTAGCCAGAAATTGATTCGTTCTGATTTTACCTAAACCCATTTGTGATTTTGCTTCTTCAATCCATGTTTCGCACGTCGCTCGTTCACCATACTTCTTATGTGTTTGCCAAGGCGATAGAGGTTCAGTTGTTACATAACAAAAATAGTCATATTCTGCCGTATCCCAAAGCTCGGACTGAGGTCCTGTCACTTGTTTAGGTTGCTTTATCCTGACCGCGACAAACTGACGAGAGCGAGACCAGCCACCACAACGATATTGAAACTCGCTCTGCTCCCAACCGGGTCGGCCTTGTATGGCTGTCCAGGCCTGTTTGGCCAGCAATGCGTTCAAATTCTTAAGTTTAACCTTTATTAGATACCCATGCCCTCTGGTATCGAGAAATTCAAGCAAATCACCGACAAAATAACCACTGTCACCGCGAAAAATAATGCGCATCCGATTGGGCAAGTGTGCAAGTAACTGTTTGGTAAATTCTACAACACCATTGCTTGTAAAGGCATTGCCTGTCCGGAACCAGGCTTGTAAAATTTCTTTTGTTTCCGCTAGAAAAGCGAGTTGTGGATGGTATGAACGGGCACCTTTCTTTTTGGGGTTGAAGCCTTTGGCACTTCCTTCTTGTCGACCACAAACGGTGTCCACAGTTGAATCGACATCGACCCACTGGACGGATTGTATGCCAGTTTTCGATTTTCCGGAACGAAGCAATCGCCGCCAGTGTTGACCACGCAAAGTATGCGTGAGCGTTTCAAACTGGCTTATCTGCCTATCACTTACTTCTTTAAAGATCCGTAAAATTGTGGTTTCAACAGGAATCTTTATCCAGCCAGCTACTTTGCGCAGTACGCTATCTGCCCATACGGTCGTCACCTTTGCCATTGATGTTGCTCCCCCCATCATGCCAACCAACGTCAATAGAACCACATCAGATAAGTGATGGTCTGCATTTTCACCCCGCCGATGTGGAACGCTTTGTTTTACGGTTTTTTCAAAACCTATCCTGTCTAAATATTTCACGACGGGAATCAGTCCCGCCTGGCTTGTCAATCCATGTGCTGTAGATGTCATTTTTACCGTTCGGGTACGGTTTCTTACGTGAGATGAGGATTTTGATACTTTAGAGGGCTTCATTAAAACAATGAGATAGTGAAATCAGGAAAATGATATTATATCATTGTTTAATAAGGAGTTTTGTGGATTATTATGTATAATGCTTGCAGGATTTAGGTATTATCTAAAACATAAAAAACCACGCCCACGGTATAAGCAATGCCACCGCTAGTTAGCCAGATCATTCCAACTGTACTAATCGCTGCTTTAAGATTTGAATATTCCAGTACACACACCCAACCCATTAATAAATAGATTGGTATTTGCAGGGCTTCAATACGTTTTGGGCTAAAGGTATCCAGAAGAATCCCCACAATTGCCAGCCCCCAGACAAAACATAACATCAAGGGGCCGTTACTATCCGCTAATGACACTAGCATATAAGGCGTATAAGTGCCTGCAATCAGCAGATAAATAGAAATATGATCCAGCTTCTGAAATATTTTCTTAAGCTGCGGGGGGTGAAAACTATGGTAGAGAGTTGACATGGTATAAAGCACTACCAGCATAAGCCCGAAAATCGTAAAGCTGATTAGAATCATCGGGTTTTGTTGCTGCAAGCTAATAGTCAGCAACGCCCCCAATCCAACCAATGACAGTACGGCTCCTACCAAATGAGTAATACTATTGAATTTTTCGCCGTCGTACATAAATATTGATGTCTTGTACCGCTTATTTAACCTAGAAAAATCAGTTGAGCGCGAATTTATAGTGCAAGATATTGGCTGCACAGTGCTTTCAAAAAATTTCAGCTTCACCCATAGGTTAAGCGAACTTTTTTTGCAAGTGCGGTGGAATCAAGAGCTTGTGCTAGAAAACGTGAGCAACTGATTTTTCTAGGATTAAGGTACTAGAAGCTTTAAGCAGCGATTTTATAGCAGGAAACACCTGCTATAAAAACATCTTTATTCTACAATTTGATCAATAACCAAAGTTAGCTCTTCGCCTTTATGCACTGCGACTTGCTTTGCCGTTGCGTAAAAATCCCCTTTTGTAGCTCGTGGGCTACCTGATAGTGCAACTCGAGCGGTAATATCAACAAACTCAGCAGAGGAAATTTTTGCCGTCGGCATGGCCGCTTTTGTATCGTCTAATACAATAGTAATCGGTAAATCCTGTACCTGCAATCGCTCTGCTGCAAGTGGCATAGGCATACCGGCTTTGGCAAAAACAAATACCCGATCCTGACCACTGACTTTGGCGCGTAATGCAGGCGATATATCAAGATTAATGGTGATACTTGCCGCCCCTGCAACAGCTTTTTGAACAGGTTTTTCTGATTTTGCTTGTTGTACGGGTCCGGCGACACCTGACTGTCTACGTGCTTCAACTATAGCAGGCTCAATAAAGTTACTCACCTGAGCTTCATCGGCTTTGGTTTTAGCTTTTTCCCATGAGGAAATTGCATCTGCATAGGCTTGTTGTTGATATTCGCCTAGCCCACGTAAAATTAATGCCGTTGGTTCTTCTGGATCGACTTTTAGTGCTTCAGTAATCGCCATTTTCACCACAGGAATCATGCGCTCTCCCGCCACCTGATACATCATTTGCGCATAAGCGGCTTTAGCAGCGGCATAACCTGGATTATCTTCACCCAGCATGCCTGCGATACGGTTGTATACTTCACCAGCTTGCTTATAATCACTCATTGCTGCATAGGTATTGGCTAACAGAAACCATTTTTCTATATCTTCAGGATTTTCTGCTAATTTTGCTTTAAGAGCGATTAATGCACTGTTAAAATCTGGCGCTGCAGCACCATTTTGCGTAACTTGTTGATGCCCTTGTGGATTATCAGCTATCGCTAAATATTGTTGATATTTGTCGCTGGCTCCCAAGCTGTTATAAGTTGCCAGACTGCCCAGTATAAGTATACTAGTAATCAAACCCATCACCAGCCAGTGCTGAATGCTGACATTGTTCGCAGTTTTATTCACCGGCTGTCCTGCAAGTTGTACATCGCCTAATAAGGTTTTTTCCAGCTCGGTTTTCAATTGTGCAAAAGTGTCTGCATCAAGATTACCCTGAATTTGTTCATTTTCCAGTTCTGCCAGGCGTTCCTCAAAAATATTGATATTTTTTTGTTGCTGCGAAATAACTAGCGGGTCATTTTCTGCCCC
The DNA here is from genome assembly GCF_965251085.1 of Methyloprofundus sp. Taxonomy (NCBI): domain Bacteria; kingdom Pseudomonadati; phylum Pseudomonadota; class Gammaproteobacteria; order Methylococcales; family Methylococcaceae; genus Methyloprofundus; species Methyloprofundus sp. The sequence continues at coordinate 1,963,973 of NZ_OZ252594.1, forward strand.
TTTATAAACCGCCAGGGGCCACAGTAATACGATCACGGCAAGTAATAGCATAGCTGCGATAACTATCCATAGTGTCATCATTATTTTTTTCCTTGTTTTGTTTTCAGCAACGCATTCAGTGCCTTGGCTTCGCTATCTGATAATGCTGGCTGATGGTCGTGAGTTTCTGTATAAGCTTTGCTACGGCTACGGATAATAAACACGACGATTATTAAGCCTAGTAATAAAAAAAGTCCAGGACCATACCAAAGTAAATAAGTTTGCGGTTTTACTTTGGGCTCATAAAGGACAAAATCGCCATATCGCGCAACCATATAATCGACAATTTGCTCATCGCTTTTATCAGTATTTAACATCTGAAAAATTTTAGCACGTAAATCCTGGGCAATTTCTGAATTCGAATCCGCAATATTTTGATTTTGACATTTCGGGCAACGCAATTCGAAAGCCAGCTGATGAAAGCGTTTTTCTTTCTCTGTATCATCGAACTGGTAAACATCAATCGCAGCAAAAAGCGTAAAGCTGCCGAACAGCATCAAGCAACCGATTATTATTTTAATTTTTAACACTGCCCCAACCTTTTTTAATCATCAGTTTTAATTCCTGCCAGTCTTGTGCTGTTAACACCCCTACATGGCGATACCGAACAATACCCTGTGCATCTAGCAAATAAGTTTCTGGCGCACCATAAACGCCTAGATCCAGACCCAGCATCCCATCTACATCGTAAATATTAAATTGATAGGGATTACCTAACTGTTGTAACCACTGCAGGGCCAAATCCCGCTCATCTTTGTAATTCAGCCCGATAATAGGTATTTCATCTGCCTGTGCAATTTCCAGTAATTGCTCATGTTCCTGCCTGCAAGAAGGACACCAGGTTGCCCAGACATTAACCAGCACAGGCTGACCTATAAAATCCTGTTTGGTTAAAATTCGCTCCGGCTGCTGTAAAGAGGTCAGGCTAAATTCAGGAAAAGGTTTATCGATCAATGCCGAAGGTAATTTCCTAGGATCAATACTTAATCCTTTCCATAAAAAACCCGCCAGTACAGCAAATAATAATAACGGGATAAATAAAAGCAGCCTAGGCATGTACAGCCTCCTGTTTAGCGTTACGTTGGCGATAGCGCTTGTCAGCAACCGTCAAGAGACCACCCAGAGCCATCAGTATGCCGCCTAACCATAACCAGCGCACATACGGTTTATAGTGCATTCTAACTGCCCAGGCACCATCATCTAAAGGCTCGCCCAGAGCAACATATAAATCGCGGAACAAGCTTGCATCGATATCAGCTTCGGTCATCATTGCATTTTTAACATTATAACGACGTTTCTCAGGTCTTAAAGTGACTACGTAATCGCCACCTTCTACTACTTCGATAGTTGCCTGGTCAGCCATATAGTTAGGGCCCTTAACCACATGCGTGCCCTGAAAGGTAAATTCGTAGTCTGCTATTTCGACACTGTCCCCTTTTTGCATACGCATATCACGCTCTTCACTATAGGCTGTTACCAGAGTAATGCCGATGGCCGTGACAGCAACACCAATATGAGCGACCATCATGCCGTAATAGCTAAGCGGCAGTTGTTTCAGCCTGCTGGTTATTGATTGTGTCTGGCGAAATTTGCCAATAAATTCGGTCACTATGCAACTAATCACCCAAAGGCCGACGCTAATACCTAGAAAAACTCGCGCATTAAAGCCATTGCCATAGATAAATGGAAAAACCAATCCACAAACAATACTTATTACGGCAGGTAGCCAAAGTTTATTCAGCACAGCTTTAAGCGATGTTTCTCGCCATCTCACCGCGACAGACACGCCCATAGCAAGTGACATGGTACACATAATCGGCACAAACACCGCATTAAAATAAGGCGGGCCTACAGATATTTTTCCTTGACCCAAAGCATCGATCAGCAAGGGGTATAGCGTTCCTAATAACACCGTCACAGCCATTACCGTGAGAAAAACATTATTGACCAATAGCAATACTTCTCTGGACAGCCAGGAAAAACTGGATTCACTTTTTACATTTGGCGCTTTCAATGCATATAAGGTAAGCGATCCGCCCATAGTCACGGCTAATAACATCAAGATAAAAAAGCCGCGCTCCGGATCACTGGCAAAGGCGTGTACTGAGGTTAATACACCGGAACGCACCAGGAAGGTACCTAATAAACTCAAAGAAAAGGCAAAAATAGCCAGCAGTAAAGTCCAGCTTTTAAACACCCCTCGTTTTTCGGTCGCTGCTAGTGAATGCACTAAAGCAGTACCCACTAACCAAGGCATCAAGGAAGCATTTTCTACTGGATCCCAGAACCACCAACCGCCCCAGCCTAGTTCATAATAAGCCCACCAGCTACCCAGGGTAATTCCCATGCCCAGAAATGCCCAGGCAATATTAGTCCAGGGTCTTGCCCAGCGCGCCCATGCAGCGTCCATTCGACCAGATAAAAGGGCCGCAATAGCAAAGGCAAAAGCCACTGAAAATCCAACATACCCCATATACAACATAGGGGGATGAACAATCAAACCAAAATCCTGTAATAAAGGATTTAAATCTGCGCCATCCTGAGGGAAACGCGGTAAATGGCGTGCAAAAGGGCTGGATGTTATTAATAGAAACGAAACAAAGCCAGTTGCCACGATACCCATAACAGATAGTACACGCGCCAGCATATCTAAGGGCAATGCCTTACTAAAGCGACTAACGGCAAAAGTCCATCCGGTCAAAATAAGAGCCCATAACAGCAAGGAGCCTTCATGTCCGCCCCAGATAGCGCTGAGCTTAAACTGTATAGGCATCTGACTGTTGGAATGCTGTGCGACATACACTACCGAGAAATCATCCTGAGAAAATGCATAGCCTAAACAAATAAAACTAATAACGACAAACAGAAATTGCCCTGCTGCCAATGGCTTGGCAAAAGTCATCCATATATCATTGTCTGTCGAGGCACCATACATAGGTACCAACGCCAGAACAACCGATAAAAACAAAGCAATAATCAGGGCAAACTCACCAATTTCAGGGATCATTGCATCGCCTCCTGTTTTTTCTTCATGGATTCAGCAATTTCAGGCGGCATATAGTTCTCATCATGTTTTGCCAATACTTCATCTGCCTGGAAAATGCCTTGCGCATCCATTGCTCCCTGCGCAATAATTCCCTGCCCCTCGCGGAACAAGTCAGGCAAAATACCGGTAAATTCAACGACGACCTGATGCTCAAAATCAGTAATTGCAAACTGTATCTTTAATGAATCAGTTGATCTTTTAACACTGTCATCTACCACCATTCCACCCGCGCGAATTCTTGTCCCTACCGGCGCTTCGCCGTTAGCGATCTGGCTAGTTGAATAAAATAGATTGATATTCTCGCTCAGAGAATACATAACCAGGCCTACAATTAAAGCACTGCCGAAGACCAGGCCTAAAATAATACTTAATCTTTTCTTTCTTTTGGGGGTCATACTCTTCCCTGTTCACGTCTTAAACGACGTTTTGCATTGATAAAAAACTGCCTTTTCAGCCAAAAAGCGGAAACGATATTATAAATAAATATCCCTAAGGCGATGCCATAACTCAGCCACACATAAAGTCCATGTGTACCCATCTGTATAAATTCAGCAAATGATGAGAAATATCCCATAATAAAATCCTTTATAAACCATTAAAATGTAGGCTGGGTTACGTTACCTGCGTTACGCTTAGGTAAGCTAACCCAGCCTACGATTAATTATTTGTTAACTGTTAATATTCCGCAATAACCCGCTTTACCCAGTCACTACGCTTTTCGCGCTGAAGCACTTCTATGCGTGCCCTTTTCATTAGGTTAACCGCAAAAAAACAATAAAAACCCAACACCATAACCAATAAAGGCATCCACATTTCCGGTGGCATGGCGGGTTTAGCCGTTACGGTAAAAGTCGCTGGCTGATGCAAGGTATTCCACCATTCAACCGAGTACTTGATGATCGGAATATTAACCAGGCCAACTAATGATAAAATGGCCGTTGCTTTATCCGCACTGGCTTTATTTTCAAATGCCGAATTTAAGGCAATCACTCCGATATACAGGAATAATAACACCAGCATTGAAGTTAGACGTGCATCCCAGACCCACCAGGCACCCCAGGTAGGTTTACCCCAGATGGCACCCGTTGCCAGAGACATGACTGCAATCGATGCCCCAATAGGAGCACAAGCACCCGCAATCACATGCGCTATTTTCATCTTCCAGACCAAGCCTATCGCCCCTGCAACTGCCATCAACATATAACAGGATTGCGCTAAGATTGAGGCCGGAACATGTATATAGATAATACGGAAACTATTGCCTTGTTGATAATCCGCTGGAGCAAAAACCAGTCCCCAAACTGTCCCGGTGACTAACAAAAGCATGGCTGCCGCTGTAAACCAGGGTAGCAATGCACCGGTAAATTCATAAAACCATTTAGGCGATGCGAGCTGAAAAAACCACCTTGGCATTTTTATTTTCATCTATGAAATCCTAATATAAGTGTGTTGTGACTTATGAGTTTATTATAAATTCATAGTCCGTTTTTGCAGTTTGATTTTTTGGCCGTAAAGAGCATGAGTTACTTCACAACATCTTCAAATGATATTTAAAAATCAAACCTTCAAGTTCTTCATGTCCTTCATGGTATAAATCATTAAGCTAACTACGTACGCTGATTTTTAGCGCCGCAGTAATAGCGAAAGGTGTCAGCATTATACTAAACACCAGAATGGCTCCTAATAAAGCCAGATAACCCTGTATAGGCAAACCCATGGCTCCTGCCTGCACAGTACCTGCACCAAAAATCAACACCGGAATATACAAGGGCAAAACTAATAATGAGATCAACACCCCGCCTCTGCGTAAGCCTACGGTTAAGCCAGCGCCTATCGCCCCCATTAAGCTTAAGGTGGGTGTTCCTAGCAATAAACTAAGGATTAATGCGGGATAACCCTGCTCAGGGAGAAAGAACATCAGTGCAACTAATGGCGAAATAATCGCCAGGCAGAAGCCGCTCACAATCCAGTGGCTTAAAACTTTGGCTAAAACCAGCACAAACAAAGGTTCAGGGCTTACCAGCATTTGCTCTAATGAACCATCCTCATAATCAGAGCGGAAAATACCGTCCACCGATAACAAACAGGCCAGAAGTGCCGCCACCCAGATAACACCTGGGGCAACTTCTGATAAAAATGTAGGATCCGGACTTACACCTAATGGAAAAAGTACCGCAACCATCAAAAAGAAAGCCAGAGGGTTAATAATATCGCTACGATGGCGAAAAACCAGTAATAAATCACGCTTTAGAGCGGCAAAGAAAAAACTCACGCCACTGCAACCTCATCCAGATTTATCGGGCGTATGGTCTGCCCCGGGACCATCAAATCATGATGTGTTGTTAAAATGACCGAGCCCCCTTCTTGTATATGATTAGCAATCAAAGCTTCTTTTTCCTTAACCCCTTTTTTATCCAGCGCTGTAAACGGCTCATCTAAAATCCATAACGGCGCGCTACTCAAATATAAGCGTGCCAGGCCAACCCGTCTTTGCTGTCCGGCGGACAAACTATGACATGGCACATCTTCAAAACCAAATAATCCCACCTGCTTTAATGCCTCTGCAATAGTACATTTATTCAGATTTTTATCCAGTTGCATCATCCACTGTAAATTTTCCTCTGCCGTTAAAAAACCTTTCACCCCGGCTAGGTGACCGACATACAGCATAGATTGATAATACTGCTCTCGACCCTCTTCTAAATCTGTACCATGCCAGTAAATTTCGCCAGTGTAAGCATCAGATAAACCGCATAAAATGCGCAATAGCGTGGTTTTACCACTGCCATTTTGACCTATTATCTGTACTATTTCAGCTGCGTTAACTTGAAATGAGAAATCTGCAAACAATACACGCTCGTCTCGTTCACAGAACAAGTTTTTCACTTCTAACATCTTGGATTATAAATTTACACGTAGCGTGTTTAAAGATTAAGACACAGAAGCCTAACTTAGGATCGAGGATTTATAATACCCGAGTCTGACTTGTCTTTTAACTCCACAGTCACACTACAAAAACAGTTGCGCAGCCTGCTATGCGCCTGTTTTCCTAGTGTGACTGTAATGCCAAAACCTGGGTCATACTTGCGGATATCATTAAATCCTCGCTCCTTAGACTGATTTAACAATCCCAAGCCAGGGCTTCAATAATTCGGGAAAAAAAAAGTGAAAAGAATCCATTCTCAAATCAATCCCTGATTTAATTAATCGACTATTCAAACATTTTTAGACTCATTGTTCAATCACATTCTTAGTCGGTGTATTGTCAGTAAGGCATTAGGTTCTGCCATATTTATCTTCAAAACGAACAATATCATCTTCACCCAGATAGCTACCCGACTGCACTTCAACCATTTCTAATGGAATCACCCCTGGATTCTCTAGGCTATGAATCACGCCTAACGGAATAAACGTTGATTCATTTTCCGAAAGTAGCATGGTTTCGTCACCCTTGCTGACGATAGCCGTTCCTTTAACCACGATCCAGTGTTCTGCACGGTGGTGGTGTTTTTGTACCGATAATTTAGCACCTGGCTTTACCACTATGCGTTTGGTTTTGTGGCGCTCGCCACTATCTACCGAATCATAATGCCCCCAGGGACGATAAACTTTACGATGCAAGTCCGCCTCAGGTCGCTGTTCATTTTTTAATACGGCAACAATTTTCTTAACTTCCTGTACTCTATCCTTAGGCGCTATCATCACAGCATCATCTGTTTCGATAATAATCATGTTTTCAACGCCAATTGCGGCCACTAGCTTATTTCCTGAGTGAATAAAGGAATTCTGCGTATCCAGTGCGATCACATCACCCGTCAGGGCATTACCAAAGGCATCTTTCTCGCGCACTTCCCATAAGGCAGACCATGAACCTACATCACTCCAGCTGGCATCTAAAGGAATCACCACAGCTTTATCGGTTTTTTCCATAACCGCATAATCTATCGAATCTGCTGGGCACCGATTAAAGGCATCTTTATTTAAGCGCACAAAATCCACATCAGTCTGGGCGCCGGCAAAAGACAAGCGACAGGCAGCCAGCATTTCCGGGGAAAATTTTTCCAACTCTTCCAGATAACGCCCTGCTTTAAAAGCAAACATGCCGCTATTCCAGTAATATTCCCCACTGTTGACATAAGCTTCAGCAACCTCCGCATCGGGTTTTTCTACAAATTCAGCAACTTTAAAAGCATCACTAATATTTTCCTTAGAGCGCTTAATATAGCCATAACCTGTTTCTGCAGCCGTTGGCACAATACCAAAAGTAACCAGATAACCTTGCTCTGCCAACGCTCCTGCTTTAATCACTGCCTGCTGAAAAGCCGGAATATTTTCTATCACATGATCAGCCGGTAGCACCAGCAAGATATCATTGGGTTTTTTTGCTGCTAATGCAGCCAGAGCAACTGCGGGCGCGGTATTTTTGCCTATCGGCTCTAAAATAATAGCCTCGGGCTGTACGCCAACTTCCCTGAGTTGCTCAGCCATCATAAAGCGATGATCTTCATTACATACTGCAATAGGCGCTTGCAGATTCTCAATGCCTTCTAAGCGCAGCACAGTCTCTTGCACCATGGTTTTATCTGAAACCAGAGGTAAAAACTGCTTAGGATATACGCCTCGAGACAAAGGCCATAAACGCGTTCCTGAACCACCAGAAAGTATGACAGGTATCATGATATTCCTTGATAAATTAAAAATTAAAATATTGAATTTTAATAACTCTGGAAAAGTCTGTTGTGCTAGAAAAATTGTATAACGGATTTCCCCAGAATAACAGAAGTTACTTTATACTATTGTCTTCATGCATTTCGATAGCATATTTACTGAGTAGGGTATACAAGGTAGGTCTCGCTACACCTAATAATTTAGCCGTATTTGAAACATTATTATCCGCATGAGCTAATGCTCTTCTAATAGCCAAAGTCTCTGCTTGCTCTCTTACCTGCTTTAAATTCAAAGGTAAAACATCTTCGTCCTTCAGGTGCTGCTGTAGCTCTAAATCTAGTGAACTTACATAAGGTCCGTCCGCCATGACTACAGCACGTTTTAATTTATTTTCCAGTTCACGAATATTACCAGGCCATTGATAACTTTCAATTGCTTGCTTTGCCTCTGTCGTAAAACCTTTTAGGAACGTGCACGAAATAACTTGAGCAACTTCTAAAATTGCTTTTCAGGAACAGCAACATAATTCCATAGCCTAAGATGTTCATCAAAAACAATTCTCATGGAATCTTTAAACTCGGCCATAACCTTTCTGCCCGTTTCATAAACTCTATTTAAAATTGAGGCAAAAACTTTTAAACCAGACTTTGTTGTTGCCGTTTCTATCAATTCTTTTGTTAACTGGTGACTTGTTAAAACAACACCTTGCATTGCCCGAGTAATATGAGGAAAGGCTTTGTGCTCAACAGGATTCCATTTGGATGTGTAGGGAGGATAATGAGCAACGCGTATATTAATCCCAATTTCATCTGCCAAAACTTGTAAATCCTGTTTAAAAATATAGTGTCGAGATGAATTACTGCCACCTCCATCCATCAACATTAAAATAGAAGTGGCCTGCGAGTAGTAATGTATTCCATAGTTGTACCACCAATGGCGAAGCGAATCACAAGCAAATTCACTGGTGTCTCGACTTGTCCCTATAGTGACGTATGCCTCATTGCGTGTTTGATCATAAACGGTATGCGGTACGGCAACCCCCTCCGCCAATGACGGGAAATCATGATCAAAAACTTCAACAGTCTCAGTGGTATAAATCTTACCTTCACGAGATAAATTCCCTATTTGTTCCTTTTTCTTAGTGTCTACGCTAATCACTGGATTCCCAGCAACACTATATTTTTCTTTTAATTCGGTAATACGTTCAAATTGGGCATTACGATCCACATGTCCTCCTCCAGCCTTATATTTAAAGGCTTCCGTTTTACATACCCATTCTTTTTCAATAATTGTCTAACAATATTACGACTGGCTTTAAAACCTTTTTTAGCTAATAAATCGCTAATATTAGCTCGCGTTAAATTTGTCCATTTTTGCGTTTCATCCATTGGGTTACCTGCCGTATGCTCTGTAAGCAAAAGTAGAAAAACCTCATTAATATCAGGCTGTTTTTCAAGGGTTGCCTTTCGACCGCCTCCCTTACGTCTACTGCGATTTTGGTCAATCGTTTCTTCCTCCTGAAGTGCTTCAATTCCAAATTGAACAGTATTGCGTGAACAATTAAAAAGCTTAGCAATATAAGTAACCCCACCAAAAGCAAGTTTTAAAGCTTCAATGCCTGCATATAAGCGTCTATTTTTCTCTGGCAGACGACTGTAAAATTCTTGCATCCGCTCTTCTATCTCTTTTGCATAAGCTATAATCATTCGTTAATTTTAAACAAAACTTATTTTTTTAACCAACGTTACAATGATTTTATAATTAAATTTACGCATGAACTTGCTCAAGTTATTTCATGCGCGTTCCTAAGTAACTATAAAAAGCAAAATCTTGCATATTTTTCCAATAATTATTTAGTGTAAATATCCACAGCAACACTTTCTTACATTCAACCTGCTCAACTGCGGTTTCTAGGTTCAATGATACATCACAGATTTAAGCGTTGGATTTATACTTCGATCGGCCACGGATGTGGTTGTGTAGTGAAGTGAGCTGATTCTTGTCGATAGCAAGCCTGACCCGTACTTGATACGGTGGCGCTGAAACTGGCGGTCGGGGTAGAAATACGGCGCGCGCAGGCTTAGGCCAATAGTTTATCCATGGTATCCTCTGTTTCCAGATTAGTAGCAAATAGCTATTGACCATACATCACGTTTCCGCAAGCCCCCTACGATCCCGGACGGTCGGTTTTCCCGAGTCCGGTTCTGACCTTGATTAATACCTTCAGTCGCCTTCCCAAAGAGCATGAAGCTTAAGTGTTGACTCACATACACCCCTCTGCTCCTTGATTTACTTCAAAGGTTACCTCTAATATGTTCCTCGGCCTTACATTGTCCGAGTACTCAAGAGGCTATCAAGCGCCCAGAGTCCCTTTGCATGCTCAAGGCGCTACCTCTCACACCGAGGCATCCAGCACCCCGTCAGCAGGAGTTACCCTGCCTTCATCGCTCATACGAACTCATGCGACAATCCTAAATCCTCCTTATGCCTACGGAATTAACCTTGAACATAAGGTCTTTGCAGGTTGCTGTCAACCCCTGCTGGAAGTAGGATCTTCCCGACGTTATCTCTACAAACCTTTCTCTGCGTGCAAGGACCCCTACCCCGGCTGCTCTCATGGTGCATTTACCCGTTTCTTCCCACAAGACAACGGCCTTCCCAGCGCTATGAACTGGTCGGCGCTTGGCAATAACCCACACTGCAACTTCTGTGTGGCGTAGTTTTCGAGGCTGCAGTCATTCTCTAATGTTCCAGCCCGCAGATTTGCTCGCCCCCCAAATTGCTCCTACCGCAGAATTTCTCAACTCCAGGCAGTCAGGGCTTTTACTTCCCCGCATATTTCAGTCTGTTACCTCGCTGAACAGGGGATATACTAACCGTCCGTTATCGGGCAACTGACGGTGAAAGGACTTTCACCCTCCAAGATTTGCAGCCTTGTCGGCCGCTTCCATAACAGGCTACGTAACGGTTTCAGAAACGTCGCTATCGACAAAAACTCAGCCGCTATAAATCCGTAGTCGTGACCGCGCGAAGTATATATTATAATGAACTTAATACCGATAAACTAATGCAAAAAACACATCATGGCCTTAACAGAACAACAAAAACAAAAAAAAGCAAAACAAAAAAAGCAAAAACGCAGCACACAATCCAAAGCAAATTCTGCACAATTATTACTTGAAAAAATAACGCCTCATCTTGAAAATCCTTTTTATGAATGCTTGATGCCCAATAATTTATTTGAATCGGGCATAGGTAACATACTGATTACCCGGGTTTCTCCTCAAGGCGAAGTTGCAGTGGCTTCCTTTATCATTGATGTTTACTGCTTAGGTGTAAAAAAAGTTTTGTTTAAAACCCTGCCTTTACCCGAATATGAAAAAGTCTTTAAACCAAGTATTATCGAATCACATGGTGATTATCCATTCGCAAAATTAAAACCGGCTTGTGCATTAAAATTAATTACTGGGGCAGTTGATTATGCCAAACAGCTGGGCTTTAGTAGCCATAAAGATTACCACAGCTTAAAGACCATCTTTGGCGAACAAAAACTGGGGCGCTGCTGGTCACGCTATCGCTATGGAAAAGATAAAATGCCTTGTTATGTCAAAGGGCCCAATGAATCCACCACAGATGCTAATAATATAATTAAAACTTTGGAAAAATCATGCGGCGGTGGAAACTTTCATTTCCATTTATAGTTATATACTTCGCGCGGTCACGACTGCGGATTTCTAACGGCTGAGCTTTTGCCGATAGCTACGTTGTTGAAACCGTTACGTAGCCAGCTATGTGCCAGTTTCAATGCCCCCGCATCAAGTACGGGGCAGGCTTTACTATAGACAAAATCAGCTCACTATACAACCGTAACCGTAACCGTAACCGCGCGAAGTATAGTTAGGTTTCATCGCGAATAAACACCCATTGTTTTGTATCAGATAATTCCTCAGCGTAACGATACCCCGCACTACTGAAACCTTTAAGTTGCTCAGCTTTGGTAATCTTATACTGAATAGCATATTTCACCATCATACCGCGTGCCTTTTTTGCATAAAAACTGATTATTTTATATTTCCCGTTTTTAAAGTCCTTAAAAACGGGGGTGATTACCTGGCTAGTCAGTAATTTAGGTTTTACTGCTTTAAAATATTCATTCGAAGCTAGATTGATCAACTCGGAGGCCTCATCTTCTGGCATATCGGCATCAATTAAATGAGATATTTTGTCACCCCAGAAAGCATATAAATTTGCCCCTCGCGTATTCTCTAACCGGGTTCCCATTTCCAGGCGATAGGCTTGCATGACATCTAGAGGTCGTAATAAACCATAGAGCCCAGATAAGATACGTAAATGCTGCTGAGCAAACTCAATTTCATCCACGGTTAGCGAATCTACGGCTAAACCCTGATAAACATCACCTCGAAAAGCAAACACTGCCGGACATTGTGCCGTTGCCCCTGTAGGAACCCAGTCCTGAAAGCGCTGGTAATTAAGCTCGGATAACTTTTCACTAATCCCCATCAACTGCCTAATTTCTTCAGGATTAAATTCCTGCAATTGATCAATCAGCAATTGACTATCATCTAATAATCTTGCTTGTGTCGCCTCCAACACAGGAAATGTTGCCTGCATATCCAGTGACTTTGCCGGGGAAATAAGCATTAACATAACTATTCCTTTCTCACCTTAAGTTTTAATATTAAGAAACCATTTTTCACATAGACACTACAAACAGGCATAAAAAAAGGTTCATATCTTCTCAAGATATGAACCTTTCTTATTCTAAATAGATCAGCAAAAAGCTGAAACAGTTATCTACTTAATAGATTCAGCAACTGCATTGAATGCTTCTACTTTTTCTTTACCTGTTTTTACCAAGTCCATACCGGTTTCCAGAATCATGTTTACCAGACCAGGAGTTTCATAAATCATTTTACCCAAATACCCTACGATTGGTAGCCCAATCAATGCACCGATAAAGGTATTTATACCGACTACACTCAATAATTTGCTTATCATAACAAGAGCATCCAGAGGGATAAATATTATCGCAGCAAAATAAACTATGACTACAAAGGTAAAAACAACAAAAACTACAAACTGGATAAGCCTGACTAAGGCAACATTAATTTTTTTCATTTTGGTATCAACTTCCTAAGAATAACTCAGAGCAGACGACAAAACCTGCTTAATGAGACTTTTTAAAATTATCTGGGCATTATACCTTAAAGGCATTTATGCAGGATAATCTTTTCTAAGGAAAAAACGAAATAATAAAAAACCAGCTATAAAGCCACCCAAATGCGCCCATAATGCAACATCTGACGCCCCTTCATAAAACAGAATTGACGTAGTGGCTTTGGACATCTGAAAAATCACCCATATTCCGATAAAAGCAATCGCTGGCACTTCAACAAAAATGGGCAATAATAAAATAGGGATCCAAATCACCACTTTTGCGTACGGGTAAAGAAAAAAGTACGCCCCTAAAACGCCGGCAATTGCTCCTGATGCTCCAACGACCGGCATAACCAGGTGCGGCGTGTAAAGGCACTGGATTGCGGTAGCAATAAAGCCACATAACAAATAAAAAATGATAAACCGTCCGTGCCCCATCCTGTCTTCAATATTATCGGCAAAAATCCACAGAAACCACATATTAAAAATCAGGTGCCACCAGCCACCATGCAAAAAAAGGTTACTGATAAACGAAAAATAATAATCAAACGGGTAACCCATGGCTATTGCCCACTCAGGATCAGTATAGCGCCTGGGCACCATACCAAATACCTGGATAATATAGTGATGAAATTGAACAGGTGAGGCTTTAACCAACAAAAACAGTGTAATGCATATAAACATAAGCCCCCAAGTGACGTAGGGCCGAGTGTAACAGGGTGCAGTATCTCTGATAGGAATCATGAATAAACTGTATTTAAAAAGAGTTAATTAAGTTGCAACACAAAATACTGTACCATGTTAGGTAAATTAGTTGCTAGATATGCTTAGGCAACTCGCAATAAATAACCCACCAGTATTACTTGTCTTTTTGCCTGTCTTCTGCGTTGCAACTTCGGCTACATAGCCTGCTATGCTCCCTACGTTGCGCCTTGAATACAAACAAAAAAAATCCTGCGCAATACTGGTGGGTTATTTATTGCATGTTACCTTACACAGAAACAGAGCCTACTTTACAAATAATATGCGCTTACGAATTTTATACGCCCTTTCCTTGCTCTGCCCCCTAAATAGCCATGCTGAACCTATTGTTATCAGTGATTTTTCTACTCAGAAACTTAACGGCTGGGAGCAAAAATCATTTAAAGATTACACTCAATACCAAATCGTTAATTTAAACAAGCAGTCAGTTCTACAGGCTAAAAGCGCAGCAAGTGCGTCAAGTCTGTATAAAGAAATACATATTGACTTACAGAAAACACCTTATTTAAACTGGTCCTGGCGTATAGAGAAAAAACTTTCCATTAGCGATGAACAAAGCAAGCAGGGTGATGATTTTAGCGCACGTATTTACCTTATTATTAAAGGTAAATGGGGGTTCTGGCAAACGCGGGCAATCAATTATGTCTGGGCTAATCATAGCCCTGCCAATACAGCCTGGGCAAACCCTTTTGCGGGGGACAGCGTAATGATGGTCGCTGTGCGCTCCAATAGCGATAATGTAAAACAATGGTACAGTGAAAAACGCAATGTATTAGCTGACTTTAAAAACCTCTTTGGCGAAGATATCCGCTTTGTAGATGGGCTGGCTATTATGACCGATACCGACAATTCGGCAGGCAATGCAGTTAGCTATTATGCTGATATATATTTTAGCGAAAAATAAGCAGCAGGCAAAAAAAAGCCCCGGATAAACCGGGGCTTTTTTCAACACTATTTAATCGTTAAGATTAAACTTTGTTTGCAGCAAATGGATGCTCTGAAGTTGCTTTTTGAGCAACAACTTCAGCTGCAGTTGGAGTACCTGCTACAGCATTTTTAATAGATGCTTTAACCGCATCGTAGTTGTTTTTCTCGATTGCTGTGTCATCTTCAGCTAACCAGTGAATGAAAACACCCACAGAGATGAATAGATCATCAGCTTCATCAGCTGGGATAGTTCCATCTTCAACACAATCAGCAACAGCCATTGCAACACCACGTTGTGCTGGGCCAAACATTTGAACTGCTTGCTTAGAACCTTTGATGGTTACTTTGTTGAACATAACAGTTGCAGGCTTAACCATAAGGTTAGGAGCAACAACAGCTAATAAGCTTGAGAAACCGTCTTTGTTGTTTGTTAAGCAGTTTGCGAAAGCAGACTCTGCAGCTGAACCACGAGGTCCAATCATTAAGTCAATGTGCGCAACTTCGTTACCGTCACCGTTTAAAGATTCACCAACGCGTAAGTTGTTAATTTTAGCCATGCTACTAATATCCTCTGAAAAAAAAGAAAAAACTATATCAAGAATTGACACTTTACAATGCCCTATTTTTATGGAAAACAATAATCACAATCCAGACAAACCTCACCCAGATAATAACTGCTCTAACTGTGCTACTAAAACGGTTACTACTGTAAAATCAGCTGCTGTCCCGGGATTAATCCCTGCGGACTTAAACTCACTATCAATTTTCCCTAGCAAGCCCATTAACTGTTCGGGTTTATCTGTTTTGGATAACTTATCATCAACCAAAGCCATTTTATCCATTACCAAATCGGTATATAGATCGGCATATTTTCGTTCGATATGACTATCTGGATATGTAGCTAACATCGCCGCATAAACTGCGACAGCCGCCCATTCCGCATCACCCCACCGATTGAATTTTGCATTATACCTTAAAACCAAAAATTCGAAAACATCTTTATAATTTGATATAAACTGCAGCGCAATTCTATCTCGATCACTTGCAATCCGCATCGCTTGTGTAAGTGTCACATCAGGCTTTACAGCAACATCCTGCTCATCTGACTTACCCAGACCTCCCGGCGCAGCCAATGCGATAGCACGAAAACCCCATTCTGCATCCGCCACAGTAGTATTAGCCAGCACATCTGCTAACATTACCCTTAATTCACTTGCCGTTTTAGCTTTTTCTGCAGCCAGTAATAATGGCGCACATAATAAAATAATACCTAAATTTGTATTACACCCTACCGCTTCCCGAGTCGCCTTTACCGCATAATAAATTCGCTCGCCCAAGCTATAATTAGCATTTGTTAAAGGCGAGGCACTTTGCTCCGCACTCAGCCTAAAATCTGCGGCAGTCATATCATGTCCATCGGCATAAATACTAACATTACCGGGCTTAAATGCACGTAGTTCAATTTCACAGGCATATTCATACGCTTGCATTAATTGCTGCTGACTTAACATACAGCCCCCACCTTTTCTGGCACGACACAAGCGCTTAATAAATCATCCACCAAAATCTCGCCCACTCGCACATCACAAACACTTTCCAACCCTTTCCAGGCGGGGATACTATTCACTTCAATCACTTGATAAGTGCCCTGCTGGTTACAAATAATATCCACTCCCGCATAGTTCATTTGCAAAGCTTCGACTGCTTTTATAGCTATCTCAGCCATCCCTTGATTTATCGGCACAGCTTCACAAGTCGCACCCCGGGCAACATTATTTAGCCAATGTATTCCACGTCTACGCATACTGGCAATAACCTTTCCAGCGACAACAAATACACGCCAGTCAGAATAACCCTCACCCGCACACGAAACAAAGCGCTGTAAATAATACACCCCATTCGAGTGCGTTAACCAAAATAAGTCGCTTAACTTTTCTATGCGCCGAATACCTTCACCCTGAGATCCAAAAATCGGCTTACTAATCAACTGATGCCCTGCCTTTAATTGCTCTTCGGCAATTGCCAAAGCCTCGTGCCGGTCTCTCAATACCCATGTCTGAGGAGTGGGCACAGCAGATTGTTGCAGTAAAAAACTGGTCATCCCTTTATCCACACTGCGCTCTATTGCATGCCCATCGTTATAGACGGGAATTCCCATAATTTTTAGCGCATGCAATATATCCAGATACAGCACCACTTCTTCCAGAGAGCCACCTGGTACACCGCGCACAAACACAGCATCAGGCAATGCCCCGGCAAAGCCAGGGATATAAAGTGGTAAAAGCCTTTCTTGCAACTGGATGCGACATTCAGTTAAAGAAACATACTCTGCACTATATCCACGGGCGGCAAAAGCCATGCGTAATTGCTTCCCATGCCAGCCAGGATCATCGGTAAATATTGCTATTCGTCCCACAATAAATTTAAAACCTGTAAAATAGTAAAAAAATATTATACCGTTAATTAATCTGCAACTACTTATCGATATTACTCAACGTTTGTATATAGCTTGTTTTACCATGAAGCACATGAAGAGCTTGAAGGTTTTTTTAATATATGATTTTACCGTGATTGCTTTATTAAAAATTTCTTCTTCATGGCCTTCATGACCTTCATGGTAAAAAATCATCATATAACATGGAATCAGCAACTAAACGACTGTGTTTCATACGTTAATTATTGATACAATGTCCGAATAACCTAGTATTCTAGTATACTATAGCCAAAATCATTACCCGCTTATTATCATGACAGCATCAGAGAACGTACACGAACACGAAATTAATAAATTTGGTTCACAAGCCGAGCGCTGGTGGGATAGAAATGGCGAGTTCAAAACGCTACACGACATTAACCCACTACGCATCAGTTTCATTCAGAAATTCATCAGCCTGCAAGACCAACGCATCGTTGATGTAGGTTGCGGCGGTGGTATTCTTACTGAAGGACTCGCTAAAAAAGGCGCTGACATGCTCGGCATAGACTTAAGCGAAGATCTGATTGATATTGCTGACTTGCATGGTCTGGAGTCGGGCATCAATGCCAACTATAAGAAAATTAGTGCAGAAGCTTTAGCAGAGGCAGAAAGCACTAGTTTTGATCACGTGGTTTGTATGGAAATGCTGGAACATGTACCCGAACCCGGTTCGGTTATTGCCGCCTGCGCAAAAATGGTCAAACCCGGCGGCTACGTCTTTTTCTCTACCTTAAATCGCAAGCCAAAAGCTTACCTATTAGCCATTGTTGCAGCGGAGCACATCTTGAAAATGCTGCCCGCAGGAACACATGATTATAAGACTTTTATCAAGCCCTCTGAATTAAGTCAGTCAGCCCGCAATGCAGGGCTTGAGTTACAAGGAATGATAGGCATTCAATATAATCCATTGACGAAAAGCTTCAGCTTAAACAAAAATATAGACATTAATTACATAGCGGCTTACAAACGCCCTGAATAATATCATGAATAACCAGTTCGGCTTATCTTGCGTGTTATTTGATTTAGATGGCACTCTACTCAATACAGCACCAGACCTAACCACTGCCCTCAATAAAGCGCTGGTACGACATAACTTCGCAGAAGTGGCTGTGAATGAGATAACGCCTTATATTTCTTATGGTGCAGCCGCCATGATTGAAACCGCACTAGAACATGAGGTCAGTGATACCATTAAGGCTGATATTTTAGAGTACCTATTGGATTACTATGAACAACACATTGCAGAATTTACTCAGCTTTATGACGGCATGCCTGAATTATTAGCGACATTGGAAAATGCAAATATTCCCTGGGGTGTCATTACCAATAAACGCGAACGCATGACCCACCCTTTGATGCATGCTCTGGATCTAAGCAAACGTTCTGCCTGTATTATCTGTGGCGACACGACGGCCTATAGCAAACCACATCCTGAGCCTATGTTAACTGCTTGTAGACAAATACAAGTTGCTCCCGAAGAGTGCCTTTATATAGGCGATGCCAAGCATGATATAACCGCAGGAAAAGCGGCCAATATGAAAACCCTGGCCGCAACCTGGGGCTACCTTAAACCTGATGACAAACCACAAGACTGGGGAGCTGACGCATTAATACATCACCCAACGCAAATTTTAGACTGGATAAGTACTCAAAATCATGCCTTTAACTAAGCAAACCATTCTTATCACAGGAGCAGGGGGCGGTTTAGGCAGCACCGCTGCACTGGCACTGGCAAAGCAAGGCGCAAGCATCATTTTATTGGATAAAAGCATTCCTAAATTGGAAAAAATTTACGATGCCATTATCGAAGCTAAGGCCCCTACTCCCGCAATTTACCCATTTGATTTAGCTGGCGCAACAGAAGTGCAATATCATGAGCTAGCGAGTACCATTGAAGAAAAATATGGGCATTTAAATGGTTTACTGCACTCAGCAACAGAGCTTGATGCATTTACACCGATGGCTATACATAGCACAATGGCATGGGGACACACACTGAATGTAAACTTGAATGCTGTTTTCATGCTTACACAGGTGTTACTTCCTGTACTGCAAAAGGCAGAGCATGCCTCCATCGTTGTCACTAGCGACTCCTTTGTACGCGAAGCCAGAGCCTATACAGGCGCCTACGGTGTATCAAAAATCGCAGTCGAAAGCTATGCTAAAATTCTCGCAGAAGAACTTAGCGATGCAGGCAAAATTAGAGTGAATATTTTAGTCCCTGGACCGGTAAATTCTCCCCTGAGAAAAAAAGCTTTTCCTGCCGAAGATAAAAATAAACTACCCGAAATGAATGAAATAAGCCCAGCATACCAATATCTATTCGGTAAGCTAAGCATAGGCACAACAGGCCAAACTGTTGATGCACGAACTTTTAAATTATAGTAGGTCCGATCATGTCTGAAAGAGAAACAATTATCCTGACACGTGATGTCAACGTTGTGCTTATCCCGGATGGAAATCACGGCACCCTCAGCAAAGGCAAAGAAGTGACCATCCATCAAGATTTGGGTAACAACTATACTGTTGTTACCGATCATGGGCATATGGTAAGAATTTCCAGTGCCGATGCGGATGCACTAGGCAAAGAATCTCATGAGCTGCATACCTTAGTCTCGGAAACGGATGCCAGTGCCGTGGAAAAAAATTGCTGGGAAGTGATGAAAACCGTCTATGACCCCGAAATTCCAGTTAATATCGTAGACCTCGGCCTAGTCTATAACTGCAATGTTGAACCGGCCGGCCAGGAACTAAATAGCGTACGCGTTATGATGACCCTGACAGCTCCCGGCTGTGGCATGGGCCCTGTAATACAGGGTGATGTAGAAAAAGCCATTCGCGCTTTACCTGGGGTAGATTCAGTTCTGGTAGAAATCGTACTAGATCCGCCTTGGTCACGTGAAATGATGTCTGAAGTCGCGCAGGTACAGCTTGGACTTTTTTAGCCCTGCCCTGATCATTAAAACAAACGCGTAGGGCAGGCTTTAGCTCGTCAATTTAAAATGCGGGCTGAAGCCACGCCCTACGCCGTATTATGAGCTACTCATAAATTCCGATAGCTATTGGTATAAACAGGAACCTCCCCATGAAACTCTTAATAAATCTCGCATTCGCACTAAGCTTGTCCGGTCTTATTGCCAACTCTGTTTCTGCTGCTGATTTAACCCGTAGCGAAATACAACAACTGCTTAAAACAGCCAGCAAATCGAACCCTGCAGACCTGCGCCGCAAAGATTTAAAAGGTCTGGACTTATCTGAAATCGACTTCCGCAATGCTGATTTATGGGGCGCAGATTTGCGTGGTGCCAATTTAAGTAAAAGTAACCTGTCTGGGCTGGTATTAGATCTAACCGTTATGACTGGCATCAATTTATCGGGTGCAGACCTATCTAGGGTAAGCATCTTCGGCGTCAGTATGATGCGTTCTGATTTAAGCAATGTAAACTTTAGCAACAGCCGAGTTATTGCCAACCTAGACAATTCCAATATGACTAATGCGAACTTATCCAATGTACGCTGGGGTGCTGATATGAAAAATCAGCCTATGGGATTAATGCGCGTTAGCCTGAACAAAGTAAACCTGACAAATGCAAATCTTAAAAATGCCGATTTAGGCCGTTCCACCATGCGTTTCGCTAACTTAAGCAATGCAAATTTAAGCAATGCGATCTTAATTTCCGCGCAACTAGACGCTGCCAATTTTACTGACGCCAATCTTAGCAGCGTTGATTTCACAGCGGCTAAACTAGGCGAAGCAAACT
Organism: Methyloprofundus sp.; assembly: GCF_965251085.1. NCBI lineage: Bacteria > Pseudomonadati > Pseudomonadota > Gammaproteobacteria > Methylococcales > Methylococcaceae > Methyloprofundus > Methyloprofundus sp. Next base: position 1,984,830 of record NZ_OZ252594.1, read on the forward strand.
TCACAGACGCTATCTTAACAGGCGCAACGTTTGCTAAAGTACAAGGACTAGACAGTGCTCGTGGATTGAAAAACAACAAAACCAAAAGTGCTAATATATTGAATTAGAATCTAGGAAACCAGCTGTCGATCAATAAATGAAGTAACTACTCAGCGTATCTGAGTAGTTACCAAAATAGATTGTATATTTCCAGCCAGGCACCAGAGAAGCAGGTATTTTATAAAAAATATCATGATAGAACAAGCGTTTTGTAGGATGGGCAAAGGAGGTACGACGTGCCCATCATGTTTTCGTTGATGGGCACGGATGAAGCCCTTTGCCCATCCTACAGTGTTTATTTTGCTGTAACTACTCAGTATGTCTGAGTAGTTACTAAATGAATTTCAAAAGCGGAAATCTCTACAAAGCCTGATAGAAAATATTATCACCTAAATCCTGCAAGCATTATACATAATAATCCACAAAACTCCTTATTAAACAATGATATAATATCATTTCCCTGATTTCACTATCTCATTGTTTTAATGAAGCCCTCTAAAGTATCAAAATCCTCATCTCACGTAAGAAACCGTACCCGAACGGTAAAAATGACATCTACAGCACATGGATTGACAAGCCAGGCGGGACTGATTCCCGTCGTGAAATATTTAGACAGGATAGGTTTTGAAAAAACCGTAAAACAAAGCGTTCCACATCGGCGGGGTGAAAATGCAGACCATCACTTATCTGATGTGGTTCTATTGACGTTGGTTGGCATGATGGGGGGAGCAACATCAATGGCAAAGGTGACGACCGTATGGGCAGATAGCGTACTGCGCAAAGTAGCTGGCTGGATAAAGATTCCTGTTGAAACCACAATTTTACGGATCTTTAAAGAAGTAAGTGATAGGCAGATAAGCCAGTTTGAAACGCTCACGCATACTTTGCGTGGTCAACACTGGCGGCGATTGCTTCGTTCCGGAAAATCGAAAACTGGCATACAATCCGTCCAGTGGGTCGATGTCGATTCAACTGTGGACACCGTTTGTGGTCGACAAGAAGGAAGTGCCAAAGGCTTCAACCCCAAAAAGAAAGGTGCCCGTTCATACCATCCACAACTCGCTTTTCTAGCGGAAACAAAAGAAATTTTACAAGCCTGGTTCCGGACAGGCAATGCCTTTACAAGCAATGGTGTTGTAGAATTTACCAAACAGTTACTTGCACACTTGCCCAATCGGATGCGCATTATTTTTCGCGGTGACAGTGGTTATTTTGTCGGTGATTTGCTTGAATTTCTCGATACCAGAGGGCATGGGTATCTAATAAAGGTTAAACTTAAGAATTTGAACGCATTGCTGGCCAAACAGGCCTGGACAGCCATACAAGGCCGACCCGGTTGGGAGCAGAGCGAGTTTCAATATCGTTGTGGTGGCTGGTCTCGCTCTCGTCAGTTTGTCGCGGTCAGGATAAAGCAACCTAAACAAGTGACAGGACCTCAGTCCGAGCTTTGGGATACGGCAGAATATGACTATTTTTGTTATGTAACAACTGAACCTCTATCGCCTTGGCAAACACATAAGAAGTATGGTGAACGAGCGACGTGCGAAACATGGATTGAAGAAGCAAAATCACAAATGGGTTTAGGTAAAATCAGAACGAATCAATTTCTGGCTAATGCCGCATTATTTCATTGCGCCGTTCTTGCCTACAATACCGTGCGCTGGATGGCTCAATTGAGTGGCAACAAAACGTTGTGCCAATGGGAGCCGGATACACTTCGTACTTATCTGATTCGGGTGGCTGGAAAATTACTCACAGGCAATAATCAGCTGAGAGTCAGAACACCTGCAGATCCGCTCTATCCACAGGAATGGGATGATTGGGTTAAGGTGGGGTTACTCGCTTAACATTAACCGAAGTTAAGTCACTTTGATTAAAAGGTCATGGCACGTTGGCAGGGTGTTTATTGCCTTGGGCTCGGGGGATATCCATACGATACAAAAAATTTCCTCTATTTATGATTTAAATCTGGATATTTTGATCGGTTGGACAAAGAGGGCTGGCAAAGCGGCAGTAAAAACCTAATAACCACTTAGCTAGACAGGTTAATGAGAGTCAAAATATGGGCTTGCAGGATTTAGGTATCATGTAAAACCCAACCATCTTCATGTTTCCCTGCTGGATCATAATGTGTCCAGTGAATCACCCAACCTTGCTCGTTCCACTCATATTCACCAAAAAATTCAATAGCGTCGCCTAAGGATAAGACATTGATTTTTGGTGCTAAATCAATATTATGTGCTATCAGTAAAGTTTGCCCAGAAGCTAACTCTATGATAAATCGTTGGTGACGTGAGCCTTGAAGATCGTCAGCCAAAATAATCAGCACCGTCCCCACTCCACGCACTTGCACATCACTGGTACCACTGGCGTATAATTCGGCTAATATTTCGTCATAATCAGGTTCAAGCTCTATAAAATCAGCAATATTACCAACTTTTAACAACCCATTGAAAATATCACCGTAAACAAAAACTTCATCTGCTTTAATACCCACATAATTATCAGTATCAGGATAATGACGCACTAAATAATCATCAATTTCGTAGGTGGACCCTCCAGCAGGACTGAAAAATTGAGGAAAAGCCGTTTCAGCATAATCAAACAGTTGATTGCTATCACTTAGCCTATCGGCTGATACCACAAATGAAAAACAATATAGTACAAATAATAAAACAACTCGCATCGCATTAACTCCGAACAATTTATCTTGTCTACTTGAGTTTATTCTATGGATGCCAGCGCTTCAATAGCTGGCACTTTTATATTTCCAAAATGTGATCATAACCACATTGTCATACTTCGCGCAGTCAGGGATGCGGTTCAACCTAGAAAATCAATTGAGCGCGAATTTATAGTGCAAGATATTGAATTGATATAATACTTTCAAAAAATTTCCTGATTACCCATAACCCTCAGCTATACTTCGTCATTCCTGCATGTTATCCAGTCAAGCGTGGGCACAAGCTTAAGCAGGAATCTAGTCGGATAAGCATAGATTCCCGATACAAGACTTCGGGAATGACGAGGTTTTTAACAGACTGATGTTTCAAGCTTTATTCTACTATGGCTGAGAGTTGTACGTAATCAGGAAACATTTTAGCTTCACCCATAGGTTAAGCGGACATTTTTTGGAAGTGCGGTGGAATCAAGAGCTTATGCTAGAAAACGTGAGCAACTAATTTTTCAGGTTTATCAATAGCAAAGCCTGCCCCGTACTTGATACGGGGACACTAAAACTGGTGCATAGCTGACTTCGTAGCTATCGGTAAAAACTCAGCCACTAGAAATCCGCAGTCGTAACCGCGCTAGGTACATGTAAGTACTGATGCATAATTATGTTAACATTTGTGTAAAGGTTTTTGCGGCTGATGGGTAGAGCGTCTTTTTGCGAAACCCATCATTTTATGTGGGATTGATGGGTTTCGCTGCGCGCTCTCACGAGTCACTGCGCACCTAAAAAACCGATGCTACGTTCTACCCACCCCACAGAAATGTTAAATTAATTCACCTCATGTACTTATTTAGATATCCTTCAAACCCAGAACATCCTGCATATCATATAAGCCATTATGCTGATTCTCTAGCCAAACTGCAGCACGTACCGCACCATTGGCAAAAGTCATTCTGCTGGTAGCTTTATGGGTGATTTCTAAACGTTCGCCTTCATCGGCAAACATGACCGTATGCTCACCCACGATATCACCCGCACGAATAGTGGAAAAGCCAATTGTTTTACGAGCACGTTCGCCGGTATCACCTTCCCTGCCATATATAGCGCAGTCTTTTAGATCACGTCCTAAAGCATCTGCAATTACCTCACCCATACGTAAAGCAGTGCCCGATGGCGCATCTACCTTATGCCTGTGGTGAGCTTCTATGACTTCGATATCAGTATAATCTCCCATCACTTTTGCTGTCATTTCTAGCAGCTTTAATGACAGATTAACCCCTACACTCATATTGGGTGCGATAACGATAGCCGTATCTTTAGCAGCTGCTTCGATTTGAGTTTTCTGCTCTGCACTATAACCTGTCGTGCCTATCACTATATTTTTTCCAGCCTGACGACAGATCTCGATATATTGCATCGAGGGTTCGGGACGAGTAAAGTCAATCAACACATCGAACTCATCCAGCGCATTCGCCAGATCCTCAATGATGCGAATATTATTCGTGCCAATACCTGCCAAGTCGCCTGCATCTTTACCACAAGAGGCGCTTCCAGCTCTTGCGATAGCAGCACTTAACGTAGTTTTCTCTGCCAGCGCTGCGGCTTTAATCAAACACAAGCCCATACGCCCCGAAGCACCGACAACCGCAACTCTGATCATGCTGATTACCCTGTTAATTTATCAAAAAAGTTTTTTACACCATCAACCCAGCCATGTTCTTGCGGGCTATGGTGTTTCCCCCCAGAAGATAAGGTCTCACGAAACTTTTCAACCAAGGCTTTTTGTTCTTTAGTCAATCGTACTGGCGTTTCAATCTGCACACGACACATCAAATCTCCGACAGCCCCACCCCGTACGGGTTTAACACCTTTACCACGTAAGCGGAATAATTTTCCTGTCTGTGTTTCGGCAGGAATTTTTAATTTCACCTTGCCGCTAAGAGTAGGTACCTGCAAATCACCACCTAGGCAGGCAACCGGAAAACTAATCGGCACTTCACAATATAAATTGGCACCATCACGAGTAAAAATAGGATGATCTTTGACCTGTACCTGTACATATAAATCACCCGCTGGGCCACCATGTGCACCTGCTTCTCCTTCTCCACCCAGGCGTATACGGTCTCCGGTATCAACCCCTTTAGGCACTTTAACCGATAAGGTTTTATTTTCCTGTACACGTCCCTGCCCCTGACATTTACGACAAGGATCTTTAATTTGTTGTCCAGTACCATGACAGGTAGGACAGGCCTGTTGTACCGAGAAAAACCCCTGCTGCATTCTGACTTGTCCATGTCCCTGACAGGTAGAACACGTAACTGGACTGGAACCTTTCTTGGCACCTGAACCACTACATTCGCCACAGGTTGTTAATACAGGTACTCTGATTTTTGCTTCGGTTCCGGTAACCGCTTCTTCGAGTGTAAGCTCCAGGTTATAGCGTAAATCTGCTCCGCGCTGCACATTACTGCGTTGACGACCACCTCCACCGGCACCACCAAAAATATCGCCAAAAACATCTCCAAATATGTCACCGAAGCCCTCAGCTCCACCGCCACCACCAAAACCACCCGCGGAATTATCCACACCAGCATGACCAAATTGATCATAAGCAGAGCGCTTCTGTGCGTCTGATAATATTTCGTAAGCCTCTTTTACCTGCTTGAATTTTTTCTCTGCGGCTTGTGGCTTTTCTTTATTTCTATCAGGGTGATACTTCATTGCCATCTTGCGATAGCTTTTCTTTATTTCTGCTTCACTTGCGTTTTTTTCAACACCCAGTAGCTTATAAAAATCTTCTTTTGCCATTGTTCAGTCCACACCCTGCTAAATTTGAAATTATTTTTACTCATACAAAGACTGTTTTCAACCTAGTGATCCGAACACAGGCATCTGCAGTTAACCCTAGAAAAATCAGTTGCTCACGGTTTCTAGCACAAGCTCTTGATTCCACAGCACCCGCAAAAAATATCAGCTTAACCTATGGTTGAAGCTAAATTTTTTGAAAGTGCTCTATTAATTCAATACCTTGCACTATAACTCCGCACCCAACTGATTTTTCTAGGTTGATACAACAACGCCCCGTCACAGAATATTCCGTGACGAGGCGTCTTCCATTAATAAAATGGAGTAGTTGTAACGACTTATTTTTTATCGTCGTCTTTTACTTCTTCAAACTCTGCATCAACAACACTGTCATCAACATCAGCTTGTCCTGCTGCGCCTTCCATATCAGGAGCACCTTCAGCACCTGCTTGTTGTGCATAAGCACGCTCAGCCAGCTTGCCAGAGAGTTCAGTCAAAGCCGTTGTTTTTGCTTCGATAGCCTCTTTATCATCGCCTTTCAAGACTTCTTTTAGCTCTTCTACAGCCGCTTCAATAGCCGTTTTTTCTTCGGCAGTCACTTGCTCACCAAGATCTTTTATTGATGTCTCAGTTGCATTCATCATGCTTTCAGCTGTATTACGCGCAGAAACCAGCTCAGTTACTTTTTTATCTTCTTCAGCATGGGCTTCAGCATCTTTAACCATGCGTTCAACCTCATCATCCGACAAGCCACTCGATGCTTTAATGATGATCGACTGTTCTTTGCCAGTTGCCTTGTCTTTAGCAGAAACGTTCAAAATGCCGTTGGCATCTATATCAAAGGTCACTTCAATCTGTGGTACACCACGACGTGCTGGTGGAATGTCAGCCAGATCAAAACGGCCTAATGATTTATTACCTGTCGCAACTTCACGTTCACCTTGTAATACATGCACAGTAACAGCAGCCTGATTATCATCAGCTGTAGAAAATACCTGTGATGCATTGGTTGGGATCGTAGTATTTTTCTCGATCAACTTGGTCATCACACCACCCATCGTCTCAATACCCAGAGACAAAGGAGTTACATCTAATAGTAATACGTCTTTAACATCACCACCTAAAACACCCGCCTGAATTGCAGCACCTAAAGCGACAGCTTCATCAGGGTTAACGTCTTTACGCGGCTCTTTACCAAAAATTCCCTGTACAATTTCCTGCACTTTCGGCATACGTGACTGACCACCGACCATAATGACATGATCAATCTGGCTAGCAGATAATCCAGAATCTTTTAATGCCATTTCACATGGGCCTTTAGTACGCTCAATTAAATCAGCAACTAAAGACTCTAATTTAGCACGCGTTAATTTAACATTTAAATGCTTAGGTCCAGAAGCATCAGCTGTCACATACGGTAGATTAATATCCGTTTGCTCAGTAGAAGACAATTCAATTTTTGCTTTTTCAGCCGCTTCTTTTAATCGCTGTAAAGCTAATGGATCATTATGTAAATCGATTCCATTGTCTTTTTTAAATTCAGCAGCCAGATAATCGATGATACGTAAATCGAAATCTTCACCACCCAAGAAAGTATCACCATTAGTCGCTAATACTTCAAACTGGTGCTCGCCTTCAACTTCTGCAATTTCAATAATCGAAATATCAAAAGTACCACCACCGAGGTCATATACAGCAATAGTAGAATCGCCTGGCATTTGATCCATACCAAAAGCTAATGCAGCGGCTGTCGGTTCATTGATAATACGTTTAACATCAAGACCCGCTACACGACCGGCATCTTTTGTTGCTTGACGCTGTGAATCATTAAAGTAAGCAGGAACGGTAATGACCGCTTCTTTTACTTCTTCGCCTAAAAATGCTTCTGCATCTTTTTTCAATTTCATCAACACACGTGAAGAAATCTCAGGAGCAGCCATTTTCTTACCATGGCACTCTACCCAGGCATCTCCATTTTCTGCTTCGATAATATTGTAAGGCACCATTTTGATGTCTTTTTGTACCACATCATCCTTAAAGCGACGTCCGATCAGACGTTTAATCGCAAATAAAGTATTTTCCGGGTTAGTTACTGCCTGACGTTTTGCAGACTGACCGACTAATACTTCATCGTCTTTAGTAAATGCAATAATAGAGGGTGTAGTACGTGCGCCTTCGCTATTTTCGATAACGCGTGCTTTACCATTTTCCAGAACGGCAACACAAGAGTTAGTCGTTCCTAGATCAATTCCAATCATTTTAGCCATTGAATGCTCCAAAAAGGTTTATATATTTAAAAGTTAAATCTGATATGTGGTTGTTAATTTTAATTTCAAGCCTGAAATTAAAATTGACGCAAACTATGCACTAGCTTGGGCAACCACTACCATTGCTGGGCGAATTAAACGGCCATTTAATACATAGCCTTTTTGAAATACATTCACTACCGTATTGGGTTCAGCATCCGCTGAAGGTACCATAGTCATCGCCTGATGAAATTCAGGGGCAAACGGTTGACCGACAGGATCAATTGCTTCGATATTAAATTTAGCGAACACCGCTTCAAATTGTTTAACGGTTAATTCACTGCCTTCTTTTAGTTTGACAACTTCCGGCACATCGCTAGTCGCCGCCTGTATGCCTAATTCCAGTGAATCAATCACACCGAGCAATTCTTTGGCAAATTTTTCCAGACCGTATTTATGCGCGCTATCCAGGTCTTTTTGTGTGCGTCGCTTTAGATTGTCCATTTCAGCCTGAATACGCAAAACTTTATCCCAGTTTTCAGTGGCTTTGTTCTCTGCCTTAGCCAATTGCTTTTGCAATTCTTCTACCGAAAGTTCTGCTTCTGCAGCCTCTAGCTCCTCAACTACCTCTGCTTCTTCATTATCAAGTTCAGCGGCTTGTTCAACAACATCTTCATCCAGTTCGATATCTAATTGAGACTCCGGGGATGGCTGGTCTTTACTCATTTATTGTGCTCCAGAAAATATGGTCACTTCGACTACGCTCAGTGACCGTTTATTAAGGAACGTGCACGGAAATAATTAAGCAACTAACTTGTCTTTTTATCCGTCTTCAGCGTTGTACAAACACTTCATAGCTGACTATGCGCCGGTTTCTACACCTTGAATACGAATAAAAATCCTGCGCTAGATGCTCAACTTATTTCGTGCGCGTTCCTAAGATGTTTTTATGATGGGGATGCTTGCTGTTTATTCAAGACTTGGTATTTAAGGCAGCACCTAATAATTTTGCTGTGACATCAACATACGGGATAATTTTCTCATAAGCCATTCGCGTAGGCCCTATTACACCTAACACGCCGACAACTTCATCATTAACGGAATAAGACAAAGTCACCAGACTGCAGTGATCAAACGCCTGATAACCGGACTCTTCACCTATATAAATCTGTACGCCATCGGCTTCCAGACATTTATCCAGCAAGTGAATAATGCCACGCTTCTGGCTAAAGGCATCAAATAAGCCTTTTAAACGATCCATATCCGATAGCTCAGAAAAACCCATTAAATTAGTTTGCCCTGAGAGAATATAATCATCCTTTTTATCATCATTACTAAACGCCAGTTGCGCCATACTCACTGCGTCCAGCATGCTTTGGTTAACGCGTTGCTGATCTTCCTGTAATTCTTTTACAACTGCTTCACGAACTGCAGCGAGGCTTTGCCCGGAATACAGTGAAGTCAGGTAGTTTGCAGCTTGTTGGAGTTCTGCAGCAGAAAACTTTTTTGAGGTATGAATAATGCGGTTATGCACTTCATGCTCGTTAGTCACGAAAATAACCAGCACACGGGCATTGGATAAGGGTAAGAACTCTATATGCCGCAAACACACCAGATTAGTACGCGGCAAAGTCACTACACCCGCCATATGTGATGTTTCAGATAGTAATTTAGATGCGGCGCCGACTACATCCTCATTTTGCTGATTGCTTAAACCCTCATGTAATAACCCCAGCTCCTGTTCTTGCAAGGGCTTTACTGATAATAAGGTATCGACAAAAAAACGATAGCCACTCACTGTCGGCACCCTTCCAGCCGAAGTATGAGGGGAATGAATCAAACCCAACTCTTCTAGGTCAGCCATCACATTGCGAATAGTTGCTGGACTTAGGTTTAAATCAGAATCTTTGGATAAAACGCGCGAGCCAACGGGTTGACCATCATGTATATAGCGCTCTACCAGGGTTTTTAATAATTGTTGCGAACGATCATTTAGTTCAGGAGTTACTACCACATCTGCCTCAATTAGTAATTAGTAGCACTGTAGTCGTGCGAGTGACAGCAAAGGAAAATAACAGCTTATTGAGAAAGAAGCAATATTGTTAATCCTGATCTAAACCCTGACTTGCCAAATACTCTTCATAAGTCCCACGAAAATCAACGATCCCGGATGGCGTTAACTCCAGGATACGCGTGGCCAGGCTAGATACAAACTCCCGATCATGACTAACGAAAATTAACGTTCCTGGGTAATTTTCTAATGCCAGGTTTAGCGCTTCAATCGACTCCATATCCAGATGGTTAGTCGGCTCATCTAGTAATACCTAAATCCTGCAAGCCCATATTTTGACTCTCATTAACCTGTCTAGCTAAGTGGTTATTAGGTTTTTACTGCCGCTTTGCCAGCCCTCTTTGTCCAACCGATCAAAATATCCAGATTTAAATCATAAATAGAGGAAATTTTTTGTATCGTATGGATATCCCCCGAGCCCAAGGCAATAAACACCCTGCCAACGTGCCATGACCTTTTAATCAAAGTGACTTAACTTCGGTTAATGTTAAGCGAGTAACCCCACCTTAACCCAATCATCCCATTCCTGTGGATAGAGCGGACCTGCAGGTGTTCTGACTCTCAGCTGATTATTGCCTGTGAGTAATTTTCCAGCCACCCGAATCAGATAAGTACGAAGTGTATCCGGCTCCCATTGGCACAACGTTTTGTTGCCACTCAATTGAGCCATCCAGCGCACGGTATTGTAGGCAAGAACGGCGCAATGAAATAATGCGGCATTAGCCAGAAATTGATTCGTTCTGATTTTACCTAAACCCATTTGTGATTTTGCTTCTTCAATCCATGTTTCGCACGTCGCTCGTTCACCATACTTCTTATGTGTTTGCCAAGGCGATAGAGGTTCAGTTGTTACATAACAAAAATAGTCATATTCTGCCGTATCCCAAAGCTCGGACTGAGGTCCTGTCACTTGTTTAGGTTGCTTTATCCTGACCGCGACAAACTGACGAGAGCGAGACCAGCCACCACAACGATATTGAAACTCGCTCTGCTCCCAACCGGGTCGGCCTTGTATGGCTGTCCAGGCCTGTTTGGCCAGCAATGCGTTCAAATTCTTAAGTTTAACCTTTATTAGATACCCATGCCCTCTGGTATCGAGAAATTCAAGCAAATCACCGACAAAATAACCACTGTCACCGCGAAAAATAATGCGCATCCGATTGGGCAAGTGTGCAAGTAACTGTTTGGTAAATTCTACAACACCATTGCTTGTAAAGGCATTGCCTGTCCGGAACCAGGCTTGTAAAATTTCTTTTGTTTCCGCTAGAAAAGCGAGTTGTGGATGGTATGAACGGGCACCTTTCTTTTTGGGGTTGAAGCCTTTGGCACTTCCTTCTTGTCGACCACAAACGGTGTCCACAGTTGAATCGACATCGACCCACTGGACGGATTGTATGCCAGTTTTCGATTTTCCGGAACGAAGCAATCGCCGCCAGTGTTGACCACGCAAAGTATGCGTGAGCGTTTCAAACTGGCTTATCTGCCTATCACTTACTTCTTTAAAGATCCGTAAAATTGTGGTTTCAACAGGAATCTTTATCCAGCCAGCTACTTTGCGCAGTACGCTATCTGCCCATACGGTCGTCACCTTTGCCATTGATGTTGCTCCCCCCATCATGCCAACCAACGTCAATAGAACCACATCAGATAAGTGATGGTCTGCATTTTCACCCCGCCGATGTGGAACGCTTTGTTTTACGGTTTTTTCAAAACCTATCCTGTCTAAATATTTCACGACGGGAATCAGTCCCGCCTGGCTTGTCAATCCATGTGCTGTAGATGTCATTTTTACCGTTCGGGTACGGTTTCTTACGTGAGATGAGGATTTTGATACTTTAGAGGGCTTCATTAAAACAATGAGATAGTGAAATCAGGAAAATGATATTATATCATTGTTTAATAAGGAGTTTTGTGGATTATTATGTATAATGCTTGCAGGATTTAGGTATGAATATTTATCAAATAGTACGCATTTCATAAGCGTTCTTGATTACCCACAACTCTCAACTAGACTCTGTCATTCCAGCTACCATTATTAAAACGGAACAAAGCAATGTAGGCTGGGTTAGCTTATCTAGCGAAGCGCAGATAACGTAACCCAGCACTTTACGTATACGGGGCTTTGCTGGGTATCGGGTCAGAGGAGGCCGCAGCCTCCGTCTGCCCACAGCACCGTGCGTACGGGTCCGTACACGGCTCCTCACGCAAGACTTATCCATTGAGAAACCTCAAACCAATGCTTCACCCTTCGGTCAGATCGTATTTCCTGCCCTTTCTCTTTTATAAACCAACTATTCGGATAGGCTTTCGTCACTGCTCGCGCATTTGATAACACCCACCGTTTGTTGTTTGAGAATACGGCATTCCCTGCTTGTTTTCGCGGTACTCCTCGTTTGATCAGTTTTCGATACAGGTGCTTTTTCCTCTTTTGTTGATCCACTATCCTTGATCGTAATCGTCGCCTTATATGCGCTTCAATTTTCTTTAGTTGCGCGGGGTAATAGGTCAAACTGTAGTAGTTTGACCAACCCACGTACCATTGATTGATCTCGTCTAGTGTTGTTTCCAGAGTCTGATGAGTGCCTCTTGGGGTCAGTTCTTTGACTTTATCCATGGCGGCTTGCAGGGCTTTATGCGCAATCGCAATCATCCCGCCTACCACGGTAAATCCCAAAAACTTGACCTTCTCGGATTTGGCCACTTGGCTTTTATCCCGATTCACTTTCAGTTTTAGCTTCTTTTCGATAAATTGGCTGACTTTTTCCATGACTCTATCTGCCGCTTTTTGCGATTTGACAAAGATGTTACAGTCGTCTGCGAATCGACAAAACTCAAGTCCGCGTTTTTCCAATTCCTGATCCAGTTCATCCAGAACTATGTTGCTCAGTAAAGGGCTTAGTGGACTTCCTTGTACCGCCCCTTCTTCGCTTGAGGTAACGACACCCTTTATCATGACACCGCTTCGCAACATGATCCCTACGAGACGAAGTATCCGTTTATCCGATACTTTCTCTCCCATTCGGGCTATTAACCGGTCGTGGTGGATTCGATCGAAAAACTTCGATAAATCAATATCTACCACATAGGGCTTACCACTTTTTATTATATGTTGAGCCATTTGCACGGCTTGGTGCTGACTTCGTCCTGAGATAAAGCCGTAACTATGCTGTGAAAAATCCCGCTCAAAAATAGGGTTTAGTAGTAGTTTCATGGTTGCTTGTACCACTCGATCTCGTACCGTCGGTATGCCAAGTAGTCGTACTCCCTGGCCTTGCGGCTTAGGTATTTCTACTCGACGTACGGGCGAGGGTTTGTAAGTCCAGTCTGTCAGTTCCTGTTGCAGCTGGCTTAGCTCTTCGTCTAAACTGGCTTCAAAGTCCACTATGCTTATCCCGTCTATTCCAGGCTTGCCTTTGTTCTTCTTTACCTGTTCAAATCCTATAGTCAAGTACAATGTTGAGCATAGGTTTTCGAAAAGTCTTGGTTCCTCTTCAAATAGGTCTCTTTGGTTCATTTTACTCTTTCGTTTGCAGTGGTCTTTCATGCATCTCGCACAATCCATTCGTTCACAGTATACGTTGTGAATAGTGAGTTGCTCCTTTCAGGCAGATGTCATACCACCAGTCTATAATCAACGGCCGTGACCGCTTACGTGTTCCGCCCTTCACCTCTAACACCCTGTTGCTGATTCGATGTTTTGCCCTCATCCATGTCACCATGAATTCATCGGCACCGAACTTTACGATTACTATGGCTTCATCTGAAAACCCTCGGTCCATAACGACTACATTGCTGCAGCGCCTAGGGCTTAAAGAGTCGCAGTTACTCCGACCCAAATCCGACGGCTCCTCACTGGGTAAGATAGTCACCCGTTTCTCAATCTACCTACCTTCAATACGACAACCCGTTACGGTGAGAATGTCGGGCTTTGGTGGTTGCAGACACCTTACCCCCTGATTGCCGCCTTACAAAGGTTCACTTTCGCTTAGGTGATTGATTTGGCTAGAGCTTCCTTCAGATTCCGCATTGGCTCTCTATAACCGTGGTTCCCTGTTGGGTAGCTATGGAGAGTTTCTTTGGACACCCTTGCTTTCGCCTACTTCTTCCCTTCTCACAGGGCAAAGGCTGGACTTTCACCAACTAGCTGACTATCATGCCAGTCACACTACGTTTTTTTACTTCGTTAAAAAAATCTAACCCAGCCTACGGTGTCCCGCCTTAAGTGCGTAGCCGTCATTCCTGCATGCTTTTAGCAGGCATCTCGTAGGTTAAGCATAGATTCCCGATAAAGCTTGTGCCCACGCTTGGCTGGGTAGACTTTCGGAATGACGAGTTTTTTAATATACTGTTTTTAATGTTTTATTCTCTTATGGCTGAGAGTTGTACGTAATCAGGAATAATTATCTATTTATCAATGATTTGGAGCGCAGGCTTTATCTTGTTTTCCATGCAGGCTAAAGCCTGTGCCCCATTAAACCTAGAAAAATCAGTTGCTCACGGTTTCTAGCACAAGCTCTTGATTCCACAGAGCTTCCAAAAAATGTCCGCTTAACCTATGGGTGAAGCTAAAATTTTTGAAAGTGTTATATTAATTCAATATCTTGCACTATAAATTCGCGCTCAACTGATTTTTCAGGTTAAATAAATACGCTGAGTAGTTACTATAGTTTTTAGCATTAATATTAACGTACGTAACCTACATTCTATTAAAAAAATATCACGTCCCGATATACATGGAGAAAACTTAATTTTTATAATAAAATTGAGTAACTACTCAGACAAGCTGAGTAGTTACAGCAAAATAAACACTGTAGGATGGGCAAAGGGCTTCATCCGTGCCCATCAACGAAAACATGATGGGCACGTCGTACCTCCTTTGCCCATCCTACAAAAACACTTGTTCCATCAGGGTATTTTTATCAAATACCTGCTTGTCTAGTGCCTGGCTGGAAATATACAATCTAATTTTGTAACTATCAGATACGCTGAGTAGTTACAAATTTGATTAAGCTCTCACTGCCGAACTGGTAGCGAAGAATTTTTTAGATTATCTTTCTTAAACTTATGCAATAGTACCTACTGTACTATCTGCAAAAACTATTTATTATTTCTAACCCTATGGAGTTTTTATAGTGTATTTTTTTCTTAAACCCCTCATATTGATTTGTTCATTGTTGTTAAGCATAAACTCCCACACAGCTTTTGCGCAAGAATCGGGGGAGGTACAAGCCCGTTTGACCAGTGAAACACCACAAATCTCTCTTGATACGCTCGATATTATGATGGCTCCTCTAACTGTGAAGGAGCTAAAAACTGAAGCAGATGGCTGGCTTAAGCTAATTAAAGCTTCGGCACATAAAGTGGCAGACGCAAAATTGCGTATTAAATCAATATCGCAAAAAAAGAGTAATGGTGAGAATGCCCAAGCTAGTGCAGAAAAAGTTTCTGCTATGGAGCAACTTACAGAGCTACGTGCTACACGCACCGCCGAGATAGATAGGCTTAATATTGTTCTGGAGCGAATTAACCAAAAAATTGGTTTGGGAGAAAATGGCCGCGAGAAGGAAGATGTTCTTGCTTATCGCCGTTACGCAGATGCTGTCGGCGGTATTAAACTGGATACGTCTGATGCAGAGAGTTCATTTGCCAGTATTAAAGGTTGGTTCAATTCTAAAGAAGGCGGACAACGTTGGACTTTCAATATAGGCAGCTTTTTATTGATTATTTTTGTCTCCTGGGTTTTAGCCCATATCCTAAGTGGAATGACACACAGGGCACTAAAGTTTGGCAGTAAGCAATCAATGTTGCTACATGATTTTCTGGTGGGAATGACTTTCCGAATTGTCATGATTATCGGCATTATATTTGGTCTTGCCGCGCTGGAAGTCGATATAGGCCCTTTAATGGCTGTTATTGGTGCAGCTGGCTTCGTGGTTGCCTTTGCTTTACAGGGGACTCTGAGTAATTTTGCTAGCGGAATTATGATTATGCTGTATCGTCCTTTCGATGTGAACGATGCGGTGGAAGTGGCTGGAATCAATGGTAAGGTGAGCTCACTTAATTTAGTTTCTACTACGATCACCACCTTTGACAACAAACGCATGATCGTACCAAATAACGAAATATGGGGTAATACCATCACTAATGCTTCGGCAAGCAAAGAGCGCCGTGTTGATATGGTATTTGGTATCGGTTATGGCGATGATGTTGATCATGCCATTAAGGTTTTGAAAGAAATTGTTAGTGAGCACCCATTGACTCTGGACGCTCCAGAAGCAGTAATCCAGCTACATGAACTCGCTGATTCTTCGGTTAACTTTATTTGTCGTCCGTGGGTTAGAACCCCTGATTTCTGGACGGTTTACTGGGATATTACCCGTAATGTAAAAATACGTTTCGATGCTGAAGGCTTATCCATACCTTATCCTCAGCAAGACCTGCATATTTATCAAGAGCAGCAAAGTATCCCCGCCCCAGCTAAAAATGCGGAACAGGTACATGTCCATCATGGTGATGATCAAATGGGACTGGAAGGTACTGATTAATTAGTTTACTTCGCAAATCGGCACTTTGCTGCGAGTTATACTTCGCGGGGTCACGGACGCTTTGATTAAACAAACTAAATGTTCCCAGCACTTTGAAAATGATAGAAGCTGACATTCCCACTAAACTGGTAATAAAGGCCGTTTTAAGCCCAGCTAATAACAAACCGATACTGCCATCAATATCTTCTGCATTAAATTCCAGTAGACCAACAACAATCCCTATAAATGTACCTAAAATACCTAAAATACCTAAAGAGGTTAATAAGGTAGCCGAATAATTAACATAGGAAGGAGATTTCCCTGTTTTTCGAAACCAGTTGGTTAATCGCTTCATTCAAGAACGCGGCTGAGCCCATTGCAGGTTCTAACACCTTAAATCGTAAGATTTGATCGGCGGTTTTGTCTTGTAATAATTCTTTTAACGCATATTTAACTAGAGACTGGGTTAAGACTTCTGGGGGGTAGTAAGAGGCTGATTTTTCTCTATCTCTTCCACTCATGCGATAGATAAACGTGCCTTTGCTGTAGACTTTAAATGCGCCTTGTTGAGTGAGTACACGCTCTTGTTCGGTATATTCACTTAATTCATGTTCGGGGACAAAGTAGGCGGATTCAAGTTCATTGGGATTACTATCAGCTTTTTTTACTTCGTATAAATCATGCGGAGCATAAAAGCCTTTGTAGGATAATAGCGCTTCATACACTGCTCCGAGTTGGTTGATACCCAGTTGTGCGTATGAAATTCGCCCCCTGCGTTTTTTACCTTTGGCTGGACGTGTCAGTGACATCAGCTGTATCACTTGCTGCAACACTTCGTTACGGAATTTAACCCGATTTAACGTCTGGGTGCTGGCTGGGTCAAATAAGTGGCTTTTTAAAGGGGTGATATCAAAGGCTTCTACATCACCCGTTGCAAAGATATTATGGGTGGCTTCTGGCTGAAAGCCTTTAAAAATCAAATCAAATAGAAGTTGAATACTGTCACTCATATAACTGCCATTGCGAGCTTCATCGCTGTGCAATTGTACCATTTCCAATTCACGCAATGATTCCAAGCTATAACCTTTAAGATAGGCACTGGAATTTTTTACGGGAACATATTCAAGTTCGGGACGGGCTTCTATATAAAACAGGAATAACAGCCGATACATATAGCGCAGACATTCTATGTTGAGTGTTTCTGCGGGTATAGCTTCTTTGCTGACTTCTTTGTAATGGCGTACTGCTTCGTTGCCCAATAATTCGATACTTTCACGCAGGGCGTATTTTAAATCTTCAGAAACGGCAAAGGCGTGTTTATGGGCATTTTCATCCAGTGAGTCGATTAAACATAAGCCTTGTTCGGAGGCTAAGTGGTCTTTAACAAGTAAAGCAGCGGTGGCTTTTAGGCTGCTGTCTTCTCGTCGGCCAAATATTTCATCAAGATTAAATCTTAATAAACGCTTTTCATTCCATTTGCTACGGTCAATTAGTCGTATTTGTTGTTCGCCCATCAATACTATCCAGCGCGTTGGTTTATCAAATGCAAAGATATGTTTACTGATTAAATCTTCAAAACTTAAGGCTAACAAAGAGGGTTCTGGTATTGCATCAGCCGGCCATTGCTGGCGCTGTAAATTAATGGTTAATGGATCGTCTTGTTCTTTGTCTTGGTTGATCGCCTGAATAACCCAGACTATGGGTTGCAATCCTTGTGTGACTTCTGCAATAACAGGAATATCCCCCGCTAGGTCTAATGACTTTAAGCTAGTTTGAGGTTGGTAATTTAGTGCGTGTAAACCATTGAGCATTAAAAGACTGTTGCAGTTGTTCTCGGCTGTGAATGTCGTGTTCTTTTCTAAAAGGTTATCTCGTTTAAAAAAAGCTTGAGATAAGCTTCTTAAGCGCATCCACGGCGCACGTTCAGGGCTACTCGTATCAGCCGCTTTAGCTTGGGTCTGTTTGAGTGCTTCCCGATAGCCTTCTTCTTGCTGTTGCCATTGTTTAAACGTGTCTTTTAAATCGCCTTCAAATATCGCGGTTAGGCAGTGGTGACTGTACAATTCGTTGTCGTTTTGTATGCCTGACAAGTCGAGAGACATAGGGTTCCCTGTTAGTCTTATACCTAAATCCTGCAAGAATTACACATAATAAGCCACAAAACCCCTTATTAAACAATGATATAATATGATTTTCCTGATTTTACTATCTCATTGTTTTAATGAAGCCCTCTAAAGTATCAAAATCCTCATCTCACGTAAGAAACCGTACCCGAACGGTCAAAATGACATCTACAGCACATGGATTGACAAGCCAGGCGGGACTGATTCCCGTCGTGAAATATTTAGACAGGATAGGTTTTGAAAAAACCGTAAAACAAAGCGTTCCACATCGGCGGGGTGAAAATGCAGACCATCACTTATCTGATGTGGTTCTATTGACGTTGGTCGGCATGATGGGGGGAGCAACATCAATGGCTAAGGTGACGACCGTATGGGCAGATAGCGTACTGCGCAAAGTAGCTGGCTGGATAAAGATTCCTGTTGAAACCACAATTTTACGGATCTTTAAAGAAGTAAGTGATAGGCAGATAAGCCAGTTTGAAACGCTCACGCATACTTTGCGTGGTCAACACTGGCGGCGATTGCTTCGTTCCGGAAAATCGAAAACTGGCATACAATCCGTCCAGTGGGTCGATGTCGATTCAACTGTGGACACCGTTTGTGGTCGACAAGAAGGAAGTGCCAAAGGCTTCAACCCCAAAAAGAAAGGTGCCCGTTCATACCATCCACAACTCGCTTTTCTAGCGGAAACAAAAGAAATTTTACAAGCCTGGTTCCGGACAGGCAATGCCTTTACAAGCAATGGTGTTGTAGAATTTACCAAACAGTTACTTGCACACTTGCCCAATCGGATGCGCATTATTTTTCGCGGTGACAGTGGTTATTTTGTCGGTGATTTGCTTGAATTTCTCGATACCAGAGGGCATGGGTATCTAATAAAGGTTAAACTTAAGAATTTGAACGCATTGCTGGCCAAACAGGCCTGGACAGCCATACAAGGCCGACCCGGTTGGGAGCAGAGCGAGTTTCAATATCGTTGTGGTGGCTGGTCTCGCTCTCGTCAGTTTGTCGCGGTCAGGATAAAGCAACCTAAACAAGTGACAGGACCTCAGTCCGAGCTTTGGGATACGGCAGAATATGACTATTTTTGTTATGTAACAACTGAACCTCTATCGCCTTGGCAAACACATAAGAAGTATGGTGAACGAGCGACGTGCGAAACATGGATTGAAGAAGCAAAATCACAAATGGGTTTAGGTAAAATCAGAACGAATCAATTTCTGGCTAATGCCGCATTATTTCATTGCGCCGTTCTTGCCTACAATACCGTGCGCTGGATGGCTCAATTGAGTGGCAACAAAACGTTGTGCCAATGGGAGCCGGATACACTTCGTACTTATCTGATTCGGGTGGCTGGAAAATTACTCACAGGCAATAATCAGCTGAGAGTCAGAACACCTGCAGATCCGCTCTATCCACAGGAATGGGATGATTGGGTTAAGGTGGGGTTACTCGCTTAACATTAACCGAAGTTAAGTCACTTTGATTAAAAGGTCATGGCACGTTGGCAGGGTGTTTATTGCCTTGGGCTCGGGGGATATCCATACGATAAAAAAAATCCTCTATTAATGTTTGAAAACTGGATATTTTGAGCAGATGGACATAAATGGGCTGGCAAAGCGGCAATAAAAACCCAATAATCCTAAAATAATATGGTTAATGAGCGTCAAAATATAGGCTTGCAGGATTTAGGTTATATTTTGTTGTGATAAGGAACGAGAATTCAATAATACCCGAGTCTGACTTGTCTTTTGACTCCACAGCCGCGCTAGAAAAACAGTTACGTAGCCTGCTATGCGCCTGTTTTCCTAACACGGCTGTGAAGCCAAAATCCTGCGCCATACTTTCGGGCATTATTAAACCCTCGCTCCTAAGTGACAGTATGTCTAATACTTATTCATTTTTCCAAGAAACTTTTGATTTTGGTAGGCGCTTAAAATCATCAATAATCTGAATAAAATTGGGCGGTGACTCTGACCATTGCCATAACACTAAATTTTGGTTTTTCTCTGTACATCCTGGCGCAAAGCTTCGACATTGAATACCTGAAACACCTAATAATTGTAATTGTTTAACTAACTTCCAAGTGGGTGGTTCTTGTTTTTGTGTGGCCAAATCTTCCCAGGCACAGGCTAATTCAGTTGGAATAAAACCCAGTAAACTGAGTGTACTGGAATCATTGAGATCAACAATCTTTGCACAATCAACATCATAGGTAATGATAGTCATAGGCTGTGCTTTGAAAGGAAATCCTTGTTGCGCCTCCATCCATGCCGTTGTTAAATCAAGTGACGTATATAAGGCCAGGCTTTCAGGGCAATTAAAACGCCCACCCTGTTTTTTAGCCCCTTCACCCGATAGCGGATCAAACGCCCACATGGGATGGTGCGCTCTATAGACAATGCCAGTAAACCGAGATGTGGGCATACTCAAGCGTAACCGCCCTCGGCAATACGGGAAAGATATTCTTTAACCGCTTTTGCTCGTCCTTCTTTAACTAAATCTTCAGCTGTTTTATCGCCAAAAGAATGTAACGGTTGGGAGCGAAACCATGCAAAAGCACGACCGACACTACCTGACCATTCAGTGACATGGTTAATAATTTCTACTGTATCTCGTAACCTAGCTTGTGTTGCCTTGCTTTTGAGCCTGACTACTTTAGAGACTGAATCTCTAGATAAGCCTGTCACTTCAGCAAGGTCGCTTTTAGTGATATGCAACTCTTTTGCAAGTGCACCTGATGCAACTAAGCCATCATTACCGATAACAGTGTGTAAAAAATCAATGCTCATTATCAACGCCTCATTTTATTTACATAATAAGGGGTGATTATAGGGGCTTTTATGGTGGCTTACAATTTTTAAATTTAACCAAGTGCAGCACAAGCTAAATTCACTTGAATATTTTTCAGTGTAATGTCCATTTTTCCTCGTTGATCAGCCTACAACACCTTTTCAGGGTATACCATTTACCTTTTTTATGATTAAAATACTAATGAATCATTACTGCAACGATTTGTATATAGGGCTGATCTTCGGTATTCATGGTTTCTTTTATCCATTGTCGATACTCTTCAAATCGGCTACGGATCGCCTGGGTTTATTGTTGCTGTTTTTTTTCTTTGATTGCAATCAACTGTTCACTATTTTGCATCAACAAGTCTAGCTGTTCAAAATGTTTCTTTTCTTGTATTTTTAGCTTTTCTAGCTGGACATCTAGCTTTGGTCTGGTTTCTTTTTCAAAACTGTCTCTCAAAAATAGGACACTTTTTTAAGACACTTTCCTATAAAATTCTCGCTCAAATTGTCAGGATGATTGAAAACCTAATTTAGAACGTGTTCGCTTGCCGCTATAAAAAACCTGGTAATCAATAATACTCAATTTGGCTTGCTCTTTTGTTCTGAACTTTTCGTAAATCAATTGCTCATGTTTAAGGCTGCGAAAAAACCGTTCTGGCGGGCTGTTATCCCAGTTTGTACCTTTTCGGCTCATGCTTTGCTCAATATTCATAATATCCACGTGATGACGATACTCAGACATCTTGATTCAGACGAAACTAATTTGAGACCATTTCCTAATTTTTTGCGGATGAAGTCAGCTCATAAATTAAGCGCAGATCGGTTCCTGGATAATTGAGTTCCGTTTGATTGAGTTGTTCAAATAACTTTTCTATTGCTTTATTACTTGCAGGTCGGGAAGTACTATGCACACGTATCCGAAGTTGTTTTTTTACTTTATCGGGTAATATATCTGCTTCTGTCACAAACAGCGTTTGTAATAGTTGCCTTGCCATCGGAAAGTCGATTGTCGGTGAGGTTAGCAGAGCGGCCATTGCTGTTTCTGCCCGATAAGCGATCATGTTGACAGTATCTATCAGCCGCTTTTTCCCTGGCAGAAGCTGTTCGAACTTATCTTCGTCTCTCAACTCTTGCCAGGTAATGTGTTTGGGCGTTTGGCTTAGTTTTTCCTTGATGGTTTTTAGTTCATTTTCATAATGCTCTATTTCTTCGAGTAATTCTGCTCGTTTTCTTTCCCATTTCTTGTATTTCACATCTTCCGTTTCATCTTTTTTAATCACCGGATGAAGTTCCATCGCTGCAAATCGAGATAGACGGTAATTGAGTTTGGATTGTATCGAATTACGCTGTCCTTCCTGTTGGCGCCTATCAGGGTTGACCACCTTTTGGGTATCGGATAGTGGCTCTATTCCATACTCCTGTGCATATCTAGCCCATAGTGGTGCTTCATATATCTAAAAAAGTTCTCTTGGCACCACCGGCTAAACATTCGCCCAGAAACAGCCGTCAATTCTAGTTCATAGGCTGTGGTAATAATACTGGTTTGGTGACCAGAATCAGTCAACTTGCACACTTCTCTCATCCACATCGCCTGTTTTTTGGTTCCAACCAGACTGCCTCGTTCGGCGAGTTTCATGATGACTTTTTCACCACTCGGTAGTGTGATCTCCTGACCGGAAAAATTGTCCAGTGGCCAATTTTCGGTGGGAAATTTATGATAGGTCATGCAAGCGACACGATGTTTGTCCCACATCTTTCTAAAGAATGCGGGGCTATAGCCTTCTCTATCAAACACCTGGATAAAACGACAGGCTTGTTTGTTTTGCTGTAATGCTTGTGCACTCGGTTGATTCGGAATGTCTTTGAGTAATCGGGGGACGATATCTTCTTCCAGCGTTTTTAGTAAGCCCGGATCCACCGTTTTTTCAACGACAAAGAAGGGACGCCCCGTACCATCATTAACCCAGTAGTCGGTGATACCCCGTAAGCAGAGTTTTTCGCGTGAAACATGCCGTTTGGGAAGTTTAGTCAAGTGTCCATGATAGACACGGACATGACCATCTATGTAGAGTGTTCCTGCTGCCTCTGGTTCATTTTCCATCCATTGTCGACTGAGGTCGGCCGCCCAGCTTTCAACTGATTCTGGATCAGACAGTCCTTTTACTTTGGTTCTTAAACAGCGCACTTCGGGAACCCGATCCAGGCCAAGTAGTTTTCCGAATTCACCCGGTGCATGCTCGCGAAGTTCAGACCACCTGATTTCGCGGAAACTACTTTGAACCGAGTTTAAAAATCATCCTTAAATTAGTCGCGGAAATTGGGTTTCTGTGGTATTGAGCTCATTACATAGTTTTAGTATTGCCTCATCATAACTTCGATTAGCCAAATGATGTAACCGTATCGTTAATGTCCCTTGTTCATGGTCTGTAATCAGATCTGCCTCACTACTATAAATTGCACGCAATAGGCTGCGCACTTCATCAGGACGAGTGAGCGTTTCTCTTAACAGATTGGCCATGGCCGTTTCAGAGCGATAAGTAATCATTTTGATAGTGTCTATGAAATGTTTGCTTTGGGTGCTGAGTTGTTCAAATTGATCTTTCTCAGGTAAATCTTTCACTTTAATGTGACGGGCTACCCGTTTGCGCTGTTCTTTAAGCGTC
Organism: Methyloprofundus sp.; assembly: GCF_965251085.1. Classification (NCBI taxonomy): domain Bacteria; kingdom Pseudomonadati; phylum Pseudomonadota; class Gammaproteobacteria; order Methylococcales; family Methylococcaceae; genus Methyloprofundus; species Methyloprofundus sp. The sequence goes on from NZ_OZ252594.1 coordinate 2,008,773, forward strand.
TTGATCTGTTCCTGAAAGGCTTCAATCTCTTCCTGGCAAGCAGCCTTCTTTTGCAGGAAGGGTTCGACTTTTTTAGGTTCAATGGGGGCATCCAGTGTCAACGTAGCAAACCGGGCCAATAATCGATTTAATTTCCCCTGGCTTGATTTTATTTGGCTATCCAGTTGACGATAGGCTGGGTTGACCACTTCTGTGGACTCGGAAACGGGTTCTGTACCATAGTCTACAAGCTTATCTAATCCAAAGTGTTCACGGCAGTATTTGAAGAAGTTTTCTTGAGACCATCTAGCGAACATGGCGACTGCGAGCGGAATCATGTCCGAACGGTAATCGGTTCCGATAATGCTGGTTTGGTGACCTTTCTGAGTCAGCTTGCGTATTTCACGCACCCAAAGACCATTGCTTAAACAATGACCTCGTTCAGCCAGTTTGAGCTCTGCTTGCTCTCCTGATGGTAGGGTGACTTGATGAGGGTAAAATTCATCTTCTGGCCAGTTTTCACCGGGATGTTTATGATAGGTTAAACAGGCAACCCGTTGCGCTTTCAAGCGTTTAAAATAAGGGGGGGCTATAAGATTCTCTGTCACAGACCAGTGTAAACCGGTGCAGTAGGGGGTCAGCTGCAAGCTCCTCTGCGCTGACAAAGTCAGGCAAGGCTTTTTCAAGCTGGGGAAGAATATCATTTTCAATGACTTTGATCATGCCGGGATCAACAGCCTTATTTATCACCATAAAAGGTTGGCCATCCATCGCATTGACCCAATAATCGGTTGTCGCTCGCAAACACAGTTTTTGACGGGCAACGTGGTGACGCGGGAGTTTTGTTTGCTGTCCATTGTAGACGCGGACATGACCGTCAATATAAAGGATGCTCGCCTGTTCAGGGGCACTTTGCATCCATTCTTTACACAGTGCTTCACTCCATTGCCGGGAGCCATCGTCTTGTGTGAGCTGTTTGATTTTACGCCGCAGGGTACGAACTTCGGGAATACGATCCAGTCCGATCAGTTTACCCCATTCGCCGGGTGCGCTATAGCGCAAGGATTCAATGGATTTGAGCCGAACCAGTGCAGTAAAAGCCAGTATGATGAGCAGACTGTCCAGTCCATAGTAACCTTTGCGGAGTTTGAAAAAGTTTTCACTGGTTTTTAATAGTCCGCTGACCAATAAAACCGGCAGTGCAAAGAGTACACCGCCTTTAGGTACGTCTTGTACCGCCTGAAAATCCGGTGCGACAGGTTCGTCTAGCTTCCCAATGCTGGCCGCCAGCCGTGCTTCAGAATTCTGAGCCCCCATCCCCATGGGTGCTGTATTATCCTGCTCACTCCGTTCACTTTTACTGCTTAACGTTGCTGACTCTTTTTTTTACTGTTTTTATGCAAGCGTCCAGCACGAATCGCTTTGCTGAAGGTATCGCGTTTTATATTTAATTGATCAGCCACATCACAGGGATCTTGTCCTTGGCTTAATAATTGTTGAGCGGCCTGCAAAACTTCATCAGTCAAAACAGCGGCTCCCCTTGTATTTTTCGGGGCATAAAATCCTTGCACTCCCTGTTCTTGATAGCGTTTAACCGCACGTTTGACGCTAATCGGCGTGACACCAAAGGCACGAACGATATCCATTTGTTTGACATAGCTATTGGCATAGAACTGGGCTGTAATCATTTGGAACGATGCATCATCGTTCTCATCATGAGTAAAAACGGGCAGAGTCGCATAAAAATAAGTAATTTTACCGTCTCTCTTTTCAACGGCAAGATCATGGGTTACAAGGGTCGAGCCCACTGGAAACATTGGAAATTGTCGCTGAACCATGGGGATTTTCCGGCAAGGGTTGACGAGGAATGTCTACGAATACTATAAGATAAGTATCATTACAGAATCTGATGAATTTTGGAATAGCTGATTGACTTTATACCGATGCCCATTGGCTGTTCATTGATTTTAAAGCGATTTAATCGAAAACCGAGGATGTTTATATTAAAGCCGAGATCAGGTGGTCTGAAGTTGTTCGGCATTTTTGATGCGACATAGTCCCATAAAGGCGAGTAGCAATAGGATATGAAAGGTTTGATAATAACCTGTCAGTTTGCCAAGGTGGTGCTCAATGTCATTTAATAAGCCATTGCTAAGTAACGCGGGCAATGCACATAACACACCGCCTTTAGGAACATCTAAACAGGATTCGAATTCGATTGAGGCTCCCTTTTCCTGCTCACCTAAAGCCGCCTGGATTCGCTCTTCTACTCGAGTGCAGGCCGTACCGAGTGACTCGGCTGCACTGACATCAATAATATCACGGGCTGATTTGGTACTGCCATCATTGGGGTCTATTGATACGGCAGGCTTTTTTTTAAACGTCCATCACTGATCGCCTTGCGAAAGGTATCTGCCCGGATGCCTAATTCTTTAGCGGCGTCGTTAGGCGTCATACCTTGATCCAGATATTCCTGAGCTTGCTGCAAAACCTCAAGCGTAAAGAGTGGTCCTCCCTTGCGAGTCGGGCGAGGTTCAAAAAACGAATCAGCCCCTTTTTCTCGTAGTTGCCTTAATGAGCGCATAACACTACTTTTAGAGACACCAAAGGTTGTAATAATATCGATTGAACGACAGGAACCGGTATTGGTAACCTAGGGATGGCACCGCAGTTAACGATAGTGGATGGGGTTGGTGAACAAAATGAATCTCGTAGTGTATGTAATATGCGGGTGTATTTTGATCGTCAAGTTCCCGATAGGCAGGACGGTGGTTTTAAGGAGAAAGGTGGCTTTTGGTTGTCTGTTGATATTTGGGGATTTCGTGCTGATGAAGCGATGCGCTTATTAAAAAAAGGTTCGCGGATATTTGTTAAAGGGAGTATGCGTGAAGAGTCATGGACTGATGAATCCAGTGGTGAAATGAAAAACGAACTGCGGTTATCAGCGGATTCATTTTTTATTGACAGTCTGTGTGTTGAGAGTCTGCTGTTTAAAAATAAGCGTGATGTTAAGTCAGGTGCCCGTGTTAGTTAATTCCTTATCCGGTATTTTAAAAACTTACAATTAGGTATTGATATGCATTTTTTTAAGCGAGTTAATGCTTATGCTGTTTTATTTTTCTTGCTATCCGGGATTAGCTTTACTGTTTATGCGCTAGCCCCGCCAAGTGGTATTTACGTTGACCAGAGAGGACAGTATGTCACCTTAGGGAGATGGAAAGAAATAATTAACGAATGATTATAGCTTATGCAAAAGAGATAGAAGAGCGGATGCAAGAATTTTACAGTCATCTGCCAGAGAAAAATAGACGCTTATATGCAGGCATTGAAGCTTTAAAACTTGCTTTTGGTGGGGTTACTTATATTGCTAAGCTTTTTAATTGTTCACGCAATACTGTTCAATTTGGAATTGAAGCACTTCAGGAGGAAGAAACGATTGACCAAAATCGCAGTAGACGTAAGGGAGGCGGTCGAAAGGCAACCCTTGAAAAACAGCCTGATATTAATGAGGTTTTTCTACTTTTGCTTACAGAGCATACGGCAGGTAACCCAATGGATGAAACGCAAAAATGGACAAATTTAACGCGGGCTAATATTAGCGATTTATTAGCTAAAAAAGGTTTTAAAGCCAGTCGTAATATTGTTAGACAATTATTGAAAAAGAATGGATATGTAAAACGGAAGCCCTTAAAAAATAAGGCTGGAGGAGGTCATGTGGATCGTAATGCCCAATTTGAACGTATTACCGAATTAAAAGAAAAATTAACTCCCACGCTTATAAAACGTGGTTTGAGTTCGGCCTATAAGGCCGTTCTCAGCAAAACCCCGATGGGGCCTTGCTGAAATAAGATCAAGTTGTTCCCAATATTTCAGTGATTATTTATTATCCTGGAACTTTACATACTTTCTGATCATTTCTGCATCCATACCTACGGTCAGACATCTTGATTCGCTATCCTGAAAGAAATCCATTAAAACTTAAACTAGGCAATATAATTAAAGGGTTAGGGAATTATTGTCAAATGATTGATATTTTCAGCTAAAGAAATGAAAATGGTACTCATTTAGGTTAAACTAAGCCCTCATATCATACGAGGTATTCAATTAATGCAGCAACTCATGCTCCCAATAATTCCTCAGGGTACGACTATTATAAATGGTCAGGTCAGTGTTGATAACCGAAATGATGAGTGGTTTTATTTCCTCGGCGGTATCCCGATCTATTCTCACCAGGCTGACAATAAGAGATTATTTAGACTTCACACCTCTCAACTCATCAATACCGGTTCCTGTCGTTCAATCGATATTATTACAACCTTTGGTGTCTCTAAAAGTAGTGTTATGCGCTCATTAAGGCAACTACGAGAAAAAGGGGCTGATTCGTTTTTTGAACCTCGCCCGACTCGCAAGGGAGGACCACTCTTTACGCTTGAGGTTTTGCAGCAAGCTCAGGAATATCTGGATCAAGGTATGACGCCTAACGAAGCCGCTAAAGAATTAGGCATCCGGGCAGATACCTTTCGCAAGGCGATCAGTGATGGACGTTTAAAAAAAAGTCTGCCGCATCAATAGACCCCAATGATGGCAGTACCAAATCAGCCCGTGATATTATAGATGCCAATGCAGCCGATGTGCTTGGTACGGCCTGCACTCGAGTAGAAGAGCGAATCCAGGCTGCTTTGGGTGAGCAGGAAAAGGGAGCCTCAATCGAATTCGAATCCTGTTTAGATGTTCCTAAAGGCGGTGTGTTATGTGCATTGCCCGCGTTACTTGGCAATGGCTTATTAAATGACATTGAGCGCCACCTGGGCAAACTGACAGGTTACTATCAAACCTTTCATATTCTATTGCTACTCGCCTTTATGGGGCTATGTCGCATCAAAAATGCCGAACAACTTCGCGAGCATGCACCGGGTGAATTCGGAAAACTACTTGGCCTGGATCGGGCTCCCGAAGTGCGTTGTTTAAGATCCAAAGTAAAAGGACTGGCTGAACCAAAATCAGTCGAAAGCTGGGCGGCCGACCTCAGTCGACAATGGATGGAAAATGAACCAGAGGCAGCAGGAACACTCTACATAGATGGTCATGTCCGTGTCTATCATGGACACTTGACTAAACTTCCCAAACGGCATGTTTCACGCGAAAAACTCTGCTTACGGGGTATCACCGACTACTGGGTTAATGATGGTACGGGGCGTCCCTTCTTTGTCGTTGAAAAAACGGTGGATCCGGGCTTACTAAAAACGCTGGAAGAAGATATCGTCCCCCGATTACTCAAAGACATTCCGAATCAACCGAGTGCACAAGCATTACAGCAAAACAAACAAGCCTGTCGTTTTATCCTGGTGTTTGATAGAGAAGGCTATAGCCCCGCATTCTTTAGAAAGATGTGGGACAAGCATCGTGTCGCTTGCATGACCTATCATAAATTTCCCACCGAAAATTGGCCACTGGACAATTTTTCCAGTCAGGAGATCACCCTACCGAGTGGTGAAAAAGTCATCATGAAACTCGCCGAACGAGGCAGTCTGGTTGGAACTGGAAAACAGGCGATGTGGATGAGAGAAGTGCGCAAGTTGACTGATTCTGGTCACCAAACCAGTATTATTACCACAGCCTATGAACTAGAATTGACGGCTGTTTCTGGGCGAATGTTTAGCCGGTGGTGCCAAGAGAACTTTTTTAGATATATGAAGCACCACTATGGGATAGATATGCTACAGGAGTATGGAATAGAGCCACTATCCGACACCCAAAAGGTGGTCAACCCTGATATGCGCCAACAGGAAGGACAGCGTAATTCGATACAATCCAAACTCAATTACCGTCTATCTCGATTTGCAGCGATGGAACTTCATCCGGTGATTAAAAAAGATGAAACGGAAGATGTGAAATACAAGAAATGGGAAAGAAAACGAGCAGAATTACTCGAAGAAATAGAGCATTATGAAAATGAACTAAAAACCATCAAGGAACAACTAAGCCAAACGCCCAAACACATTACCTGGCAAGAGTTGAGAGACGAAGATAAGGGAGATGGAAAGAAATAATCATCCAGAACAACCAGGAGAAATGGTCAAAAACCATTTCTCCAACGATGGCATTCGGTCAACAAACTGATAATACGTCTTCATTGCTTTTTTACCTACCTTTACTCCTGTTTCATATATTTTTTCTGTTAATTTAACAATAGGTGCTTTGCCATTGTAGGTCATACTTTTGGCAAATTTTAAAGTTGTTTCAACTGTATCCATTATGTCGCCACTAATATGATTTTCATAGGCTCCCCATACTCGTTCAATTGGGTTATATTTACTATGATAAGGAGGGTAGTAGGCCAGTTTTATCTTTATGTTGCTTTTTTCAGCAAACTCCACAAGCCTTTTTATAAACTGAGTTCTGGAGCTACTGTTCTCCATACCATTGTCAGCGTTAATTGTCAGAATATCTACTCCATATTTTTCTTGAATTTCTGGCCAAATTTCTTCCAATCGGTCAACGATGAAATCACTGCTGGCATAGCCTGCTGTAAAGAAAAGGAAAAAATCATCATGTTCAGGCAGATAAAAACCAAAAGGAGTTAACTTTTCCTTAACATCTAAATCATGATCCTCTGCTTTTGTTAAAACCCGATTTCGTCCTCCCCGTGAAAAATTTCCTATATTCATTCTTGCTTTGGCATCAATTGATATACGAATCTCTTTTGGGTTGATATCTGCCATTCCATTGACTGAATGAACTTGTTCAAAAATTGCATCCGTTTCCTTGATTTTCTTATGAGGCTTTGTTTTTTGTACCTTTTTTGGATGGTAACTCAGGTCATTTAATTTTGTATTGATAGTTTTTGAGCAAGGTAATGTTTTTTCATCGTAATAATCAATCTCCAGTAAACGTTTTCTAACTTCTTTAGCCGTTAGCCGGGTATATAATCGACAGGAATTAAAAGAGGGATCCGTTTGACACTCCGGTTCAGCAATTTTTTTTATGTCATCAAGTAGATGAGGAAAATGCTCTTCACTTTTATTACGCCCTCTCGCTGAAAAATTATCTTCTATGGGCTGAGTTTCAAGTTCATATTGTCCTTTTCGGATAGTGCCTCTATTCCATCCTAGTTTTTCTTCAGCAATACTTGCACCACCTGAGCCTAGTAGCTCCACCGTTTCAGCCATGAATATACGACGTACCGAGCCTTTTAAACGATGGGCTGTATTTATAATCCAACCTATAATGCTATCTGTTAATATCAACAAGCTTATCTGCCTAGTGTGAGAATAAATTCAGAATTCATTATTATAAATTATTGAGACACAAGCTTACTTCGTTTGGATGATTATTTCTTTCCATCTCCCTAAGTTCGAACAGCTTCTGCCAGGGAAAAAGCGGCTGATAGATACTGTCAACATGATCGCTTATCGGGCAGAAACAGCAATGGCCGCTCTGCTAACCTCACCGACAATCGACTTTCCGATGGCAAGGCAACTATTACAAACGCTGTTTGTGACAGAAGCAGATATATTACCCGATGAAGTAAAAAAACAACTTCGGATACGTGTGCATAGTACTTCCCGACCTGCAAGTAATAAAGCAATAGAAAAGTTATTTGAACAACTCAATCAAACGGAACTCAATTATCCAGGAACCGATCTGCGCTTAATTTATGAGCTGACTTCATCCGCAAAAAATTAGGAAATGGTCTCAAATTAGTTTCGTCTGAATCAAGATGTCTGACGGTATCAACACAATAACCAGCCGACCAAAAATGGTTTCCCCAGTACTTCTTTGTCCGTAAATTTGGGAATTTCTGGAAAGCTTGAATCGCTGTCTTTCCTTTCACTTTTCCTACTAAATCTGATATTGAAATCTTTGGCGGAACCTTTACAAGCAAGTGGACATGATCTGGCTGAACATTTAATTCGATAATTTCACACCCTGACCTTTCTGTATGGGCATAAATACTCTGGTAAACAAATTTTCCGATATCCCCTTTTAAAACTCGATAACGATACTTTGGTACAAATACAATAGGGTACTGGCAAAACAATATGACATGTGATGATTTTTTAAATCTGCTCATTTGTCTCTCCTAGTTAAATTGCGGGAACAACTTAACTAGTTGATACTCTTGAGCAGACTTTTACGCAAAGCTTTTTTTACCCCCGCCCACAGGGCGCGGTTATCTAAGTTGTAATATAGTGTTGCTGGGAATCCAGTGATTAGCGTAGACACTAAGAAAAAGGAACAAATAGGGAATTTATCTCGTGAAGGTAAGATTTATACCACTGAGACTGTTGAAGTTTTTGATCATGATTTCCCGTCATTGGCGGAGGGGGTTGCCGTACCGCATACCGTTTATGATCAAACACGCAATGAGGCATACGTCACTATAGGGACAAGTCGAGACACCAGTGAATTTGCTTGTGATTCGCTTCGCCATTGGTGGTACAACTATGGAATACATTACTACTCGCAGGCCACTTCTATTTTAATGTTGATGGATGGAGGTGGCAGTAATTCATCTCGACACTATATTTTTAAACAGGATTTACAAGTTTTGGCAGATGAAATTGGGATTAATATACGCGTTGCTCATTATCCTCCCTACACATCCAAATGGAATCCTGTTGAGCACAAAGCCTTTCCTCATATTACTCGGGCAATGCAAGGTGTTGTTTTAACAAGTCACCAGTTAACAAAAGAATTGATAGAAACGGCAACAACAAAGTCTGGTTTAAAAGTTTTTGCCTCAATTTTAAATAGAGTTTATGAAACGGGCAGAAAGGTTATGGCCGGGTTTAAAGATTCCATGAGAATTGTTTTTGATGAACATCTTAGGCTATGGAATTATGTTGCTGTTCCTGAAAAGCAATTTTAGAAGTTGCTCAAGTTATTTCGTGCACGTTCCTTAACGACCAAAGGGGGTTGGAGCAAAGGGGTCAGACCAAAGGGGTCAGACTCGATTGATATGCTATAATTTGCCATACTACTAAATTTAGGCTTTAAAAAATGGTTCGTCTTCCTAGCCTTGAAATCCTCGGTCAGCATCAGCATGTGATTCAGGGTGGCAATGATCGAGACCTTATATCAATCGAGTCTGACCCCATTGGTATGTGCGTTTAATACAAGATAATTAGATATAGCATAGACATAATTTTAATCTATTTTCATCAAGCTAGATTCAATAAGTCCGTAACAAGTGTCACTGCTGTAACAATTTCAGGCCACCTTTATTTTATATCGTTCAGGCTTGAACCATTAGCTCTGTTGAACTTAATATTTATATATAGACTATCTGTTAATATTAGCTGATCAGGTGAATAAACCAAGGTCAAATTGTAATAACACAAGAAAACTTTGCTACATCGTAAGATTCTGTTTCATATCGAATGTTACGGGTGTTACAGCTGTTACGCTATTTTTAGAGGTAAGCTGCAAGTAATAGTAAACTAGAAATTATGGTATCAAGGTTCCTTTTGCTACCCAAGCAATAAGCCTGGGTAGCTAATTAATTTATAAACTCTAGTTTTTAATCAGTAAAGTACATAGCTAATTTAGCTTAAATTCACATAAGATGACATCGTTTTTAAGCCAGTCTAACTTCAGGCACCACATTGAAATCAGTGAAAAGTTACCGAAATAATGCTTAACCTCATTAACAAAATAAAGCGTAGTAAGGAACGAATGTACCTATATTTTATCCTTGTGCATGTTTTTTATGCGATTATTGCTCATTACCATCAGGAATTTTAGTTAATAGCAGCTCAATAATCTTTTCCCAGTTCTTTTTCATTTTTAAACTTTTCAACTCATTGTATTCTTTATCATTAAACTTTAATCTATTTGTGGATAGCCAGCTATTTTTGTTATCTTCTAGTGAATCATCATTCATGCTTAGCAGTTTTGAAAACACACAACTCTGACCTAATTCAAAATCAACGGACAAGATAATATTATATTTTCCTTTTGTTATTGCATCTTGCCTATCTATTCGTGTTATAAATCCATTTCCTAGTGGCTCAAAATATATCTTATCTCCTTTTTTATGATTATCTAAATTGATAACATTAATTGATATAGGGGTTGGCTCAATAGGTATATCATTAAATTCTGCTCTACCTTCAGATATTTCTAAAAGTCTTTCTGAAATTTTATCTAAATAATTTATATCTTGTACGGTTTTCCATCGTTCAGGGATGATTTTTTGTCCATTCAATGCACCTACCAGACCACCAGCAAATGCAGCAATACTATCTGTAACCAATAGGGTCATAACCAATAGGGTCAGACTCGATCGATATTTAAACTCTCCTTTAAAGCCCCGCCATATATCTTATTATCAGTCCATATCAGCTCAAAACTTAGTTTCCTGATTTCATCACCGCCAGCAAAACATCCGATAAATTAATAACCCCGAGTAATTTACCGTCCTGATCAATAACTGGCAGATCTTCTACCCAATGATCTAATTGGCGAAAAATTATTTCACCAAGCTCTTCATCTGCAGTGGCACTGGCAAAATGCACTTCCATTAGCTCTGCTGCAGAGCCTGCGGCGACTCGTTCAAGAATTTGGCTGCGTGTATGCGCCGCACAATGTTCTGCCAAAACAAGTTTTGCCAGTTTTTTATAACTTAGATGACCTACGACTCTATGTTTTTCATCCTGTACATATAAATCATTTAACCTGGAATTACTCAGAAGTTTTTGCATAATCTGTTCCAGGCTCCAGTCTTCTTGAACAACGCCAGCATGTGTTGGGTGCTTACTTAACCAGTCTGATACTTTCATAGCTTACCTATTTTTTATGCTCGCCTAGTTTAACAACAGGTATTTCACCTGCACGTTGTAGAGCAAACCGGGCCGTTAAAGGGCCTATAAATTCATAAACGATAGTCGTTGCTAATATCACATTGATAACCAGCAAACTGATCTCTTTAAATTCAGCTTGATGGCTTAATGTTAGTGCTAGACCCACAGCAACACCCGCTTGAGGAATTAAGGCAAAACCCAGCCAGCGAGTTACTTCGATGGGCGCTTTAGTAATTTTTGCACCAAAGGCTGAGCCCATAAGTTTACCCAGAATTCTGGCAAAAAAGTAAACCAGAATAAGATCTATATGCTGCAAGAAAACAGCTGAATGAAAATGCGTTCCAGCCAGAGTAAAAAATAACAGGAATACTGTTTCTTCTAAAAAATCAATTGAGCCAAACAATTTATCACCTGCAGAAAACAGGAAGAAACGAGAAGCAAAACCCAGAGCCATGGCAGATAACAAGACTGAAAAGTGAAACATTTCAGCTAAACCCGAAATGACAAAAATAGAGCCTAGGATTAATGGCAGTAACATGTTTGTTTTATGTGCATAGGCTGCCAGTTTGGCTAAAAAAAAGCCAGCAATGATACCGGCAATAATCGCCAGTGAAATTTCAGTCAAAGCTATTTCAATATTATGTTCAACTGACCCTCCCGTGAGAAAAGCCATGACCACGGCAAAGAAAATGATGCCTAGGGCATCATCTAAAGCAACAACTCCCAGTAAAGTAGTGCTGAGTTGCCCTTTTGCCCGGTATTGATGTAAAACAGCAATTGTTCCGGCAGGTGCGGTTGTCGTGGAAATTGCTGAGAATATGAGTGCAATGGATAAAAGCGGAATGCTACCTACGGATGGCGCTAATAATAACAATCCGCAAAACACAGCAATTGCAGCACCCATTGACTCGCCGAGTGCAATGCCGATTATCGATTTCCCCATACGCTGTAATTGTGCAGCCGTAATTGAGCCGCCAATAATAAAGGCAATAATGGCTAAAGCCGAGTGTGTCAGAGGTAGCGACCAGTCATCAGAAGTCACTGTTATAAAACGACCCAAAAATTCAGGGGAAAACAAGGTTCCGGTAAGCACATAGGCGGCCACTCGGGGGATACCCATTTTACTTGCTACTTGTCCTGAAAAAAGGCCTACAAGTAGTAATAGACCTATGAGTAATATATTTGATTGCTCTATTTGCATACTAAAACTATAGTCTAAACAAACAGGCAACACCACATTTATGGCTGATTTCTTAAAGCAAGGTGCGGCTCACCTGAATGAGAATGACTCGATTACTCCAAGCTTATGTTAACACCCCTGTACAACTCGACCCTTGTCCTGCCGTACACCCAAAAAGCAATGATCAGCCTGAGCCACGAATACCCCGTATTCAGCAAGCTTCATAACGGGCTACAATGAATGTTAATAGTGACTAAAGGCTATATGTAATCGTAACTACTCAGACAAGCTGAGTAGTTACAGCAAAATAAACACGGTAGGATGGGCAAAGGGCTTCATCCGTGCCCATCAACGAAAACATGATGGGCACGTCGTACCTCCTTTGCCCATCCTACAAAACGCTTGTTCTATCATGATTTTTTTTATCAAATACCTGCTTCTCTGGTGCCTGGCTGGAAATATACAATCTATTTTTGTCACTACTCAGATACGCTGAGTAGTGACATGTAATCAAATAATAAAACACTATGACTTTGCTATTTCACAAGCACTAATCCAACACCTTACCTCGCAGGGCTTTAGTCTTACTTCGTTTGGTCTTACTATCCATCCTTCTTTTTTGAGAACCTCTGGTAGGCTTTGTCGGCCTTCTTACTTTTTGCACGACCGTAACTTGTTTAATAATTTCCAACAGGCGCTCAAATGCATCTTCTCGGTTTTTTTCCTGAGTGCGATATTTTTGAGCCTTAATAATAATAATGCCGTCTTTGGTGATGCGTTTATCACGCAAACTTAAAAGCCGTAGCTTATAAAACTCGGGCAGTGATGAAGCATTAATATCAAAACGTAGATGAATAGCTGACGAGACTTTATTAACATTCTGACCACCAGCGCCCTGTGCGCGGATCGCTGAAATTTCAATTTCATTGTCTGGAATGGAAACATGATTAGAAATTTCTAGCACGGTTATTTTCCTTGTTTTATTTTTGCTAACTCTGAGCGTACAAAAGAAGACCGGCCTAATAAGTATCCAGACATAATTAATTCAACATTTTACTTGTCTTTTTCCTCATTTTCAGCGTTGCATAAATAGTTGCGTAGCCAGCTATGCGTCTATTTATGCGCCTTGAAAATGAAAAAAAATCCTGCGTAAAATTTGTTAAATTAATTATACCTGGGTACTTACAACGATTAATATTCCACCGAGAATCAATAATGCTGATAGCACCAGTTGCAGGCTAATCACTTCATTGGCAAAAAGCACCCCACCTATCGCTGCAATGATAGGTACAAATAGTTGTACAACAGCTGCTTGTGTCACTGATAGCCCATTAAGTGCACTATACCAAACGGCATAGCCTATGCCTGAGGTTATTGCCCCTGATATCACGGCCAACAACACGCCTTGTAGTGATAACCAAGCCTCTTGAAATGTTATAAGCATTAAAATAACAAGCATCGGAGTTGTACGGATAAAGTTATAAGCCGTATCGTTTAACCTAAAAACCGCAGTTGAACGCTAAAAAGCACTCTAAGCATTTGAATATAAATCATAATGACCGTAACAACTTATCCCCTGCTGGGTGAACAGACTCCGCTTCACGGTTTTGTGAATAAATCTAAGCGCGAAATACTGCGTTACAGCTTATTGCCAAGGGCTACGGCCATTGCCCGCTAGCGGTGCCTTGTCTTGCGCACTCAGATTTTCCACAAAATCCCTGCTCAACTGCGGTTTCTAGGTTTAAGGTTGCTTTTGAAACCCGGCCTTTAAGCGTATAGAAGCCCCATGCAATACCCGCAACTGTCATCAAAATAAATCCCGTTAATGAAGGGCTGGTCAGGCTGGGTAATACAAAATAGACAAACCCTGAGAATGCAATAATGAGCCCTAGCCATTCAGCAAAATGCAGCTTATTGCCTGATAACAAGTTGATGAAAACCATAGTGAACTGCACGGCTGCGAATAAAATCAATGCCCCGTCCCTGTATCTAAAGAAATATAAGCATAGGAAAAACTCACTGCGTACAGAAATAACATAAAGGATGCAAACCAGCTTCCTTTTGAACTCGCTGCTTTCTGCCTAGAACTTATTTTTAAAATAAGCGCTAATACAACAATACCTGCTAACAAACGGATACTTGTGAAACTAGCCGCATCAATAGAAGTTTCACCCAAAGCCAATCGGCATAAAACTGAATTTCCTGCAAAAGCCAATAGCGCGATAACTGTAGATATTATGGTTTTATTTACTTGGCTTTTCACTATTTCTATTTCCTTCGCTGTTTTTTCAACAAGCGCATAGCTTCCGTATATACCGGTTAACAACCCTTCGTCACTACTTACATGAATTATTGCATTTTAATATTATAATACGTCCAGCACACAAAATTATATGTGAGATTAAAAAATTAAAACCGGGAATTGAAATATTAAAAACACCCTACTCTGATATTCATTAACACATATAATTACAAGCATGCATTCCATAAATAAGCCTGGCCCTGACAACCACTATTTAGCTGAACATGTAGAATTACTAGCCTCTAGTTACCTGCATTGGACTGGTAAAGATTTACTAGAATACGTGCGGCCTTGCGATAATATATACCGTGCCTTATTTGAAGCGCCCTTCGGAGTAGTCTCGCATGGCACTGAAGTTAACCCGGTTTTTAATTATGCCAATCAAACCGCGCTCAATGTTTTTCAAATGGAATGGTTAGAGTTTACGACTTTGCCCTCGCAAAAATCAGCAGAACCCGTAAATCAAGCAGAGCGTCAGCAACTCCTGGCTCGTGTCAGTCAGTACGGATTTATAGATGATTACCGAGGCGAAAGAATATCCTCAACAGGTGAACACTTCATGATTGAAGAGGCAACTGTGTGGAATATTGTCGACAAAAAAGGCACCTATTATGGTCAAGCTGCCGTCTTTTATCAATGGTCAGAACTATAAGGCAACTCGAAATTAATCACAATTCTGTACACATCAGGTTACCTGTACAGAGTATAAATATTATTCACCCACTCTATTCTCTCCTGATACACTGCAATAAGCTCTTCCAGTTCTTTAGGTAAACGCTCTGGCCAATCCAGACCATATTTTTCAGGCATACAAAAAGGCGCTAATAAAGCAGCAGCCGCCAAATCTGCCCGGGTAAATTGACCACCCACCAGAAAATCATGGTTTTGAAAATGCTGATACAGTTTATCAATAGCCACAGTTAGTTTTAGCTGAGATTCCCAAGCTGATGCCTCACTAATTTTCATTATTTTCTGCATCATGACTTTTAATAATGGATATTTCATTCGTAGCAGCATGGGCCCATACCAGGGGCCATTATGAGTAAAAAATGGAATGACAATATCAGGGTGTTGTAACAAAATATGGTAACAACAGCGACGAATATGTGGGCCTATTTCACGATCAACGTAGCACTCCCATTCTATAGCCTGTGCTTTTAACTGTTCATCTTCGGGGCTAAGACTGCGTTCTGGATAATGCTCATCTAGATAGGTGATAATCTTGGCAGAACCTTGAATAACCATTTCATCATCAACTATGACGGGCACTGATGATTGTTCTGCTATTTTTTTAGTTGTTAAACTATGAAAACCCAGTAGCAGGTTTTTCACCTGATAGTCTAATTGTTTATAATCTAGTGCCCAGCGCACTTTTTCGCAATAATGCGAGATAGGAAATTGATATAAAGTGATCATAGGTAGGCCTATAAATATGTTATGACAATGATTATAAATTTTTCCGGTTAATCAAACCATTACAAGCGACTAACAGGCCAGTAAACGCCTTCATACTGGCGCTGCCAGACTTGATTATTACTACGCTTTTGCTCTAATGTCGTAAAAGTATAACGATACAAAACAGCCCGAACGTACTTAGGAGGGTTATCCGCAAATGGATTTTCTAGTAGCAACGACAGAACCTGCGGAGAACCTAGTAGCAGCTGTTTCAGCAAGCCATCAAACCAGGAATCTTTACGCGGCGGCCCCAGAGCAGCAAACCACATTTGCCAGTCCAGTCGTGGTTGATGCGGAATAATCCAGCTAAGGTCGCGATTTAAATTCCCTGGTTTGTATTTGAATTCATAATCTAACCAGTATTGTCCATCAGTTGAACCCTGCACAATGATTTCTTTTCGTTGTGTGGTCATTACAGCAAAGGGACCGTAGTTATTGACTAGAGAAAAAATTGATGTTGTTCTAAGTATTGATTTGAGCGGTTTATACAGGGGTTTGTGTGCCTGATATAGCCAAACCTGGCTAAGGCAAATTATTATTATCAGCCCTCCCCATAGACCTGCAAACGTATGAGCAACACTCCCCGGCAGTGCTTTATGCTGTTGAATATAAACGATCAGTCGCGGCGACAATATTTTTTTAATATCTCGATCCTCTAGCAAAAAAAGGCACAGCATCAAGACTAATAGATTAAAAAAATTATAATTGCCTGTGAGAATAATACCACTTTGTAGCAGGATAAAAGCGCAACAGGCAAAAATCCGGAAGGGTCTGGGCAGAAAAACAAAAAATGGTACGATCAGCTCAATAAAAAACATCCCACCGACACTTGCTTTGTGGATCCATCCTGGTAATTGATGAGCATAATAAGCAACGGGTGTAGGTAAAGGCTGAGTTTCATAATGAAAATTCAAAGCACTCCAATTTGCCCAACTAGGATCACCGCTGGCAACCTTGAGCAATCCACCCATAAACATAAACCGAGCGAGTAACCAGCGATATACCAGCACAATAATCCCCGAACCCCAAGTCAAAAAAATCGCTAAAAAACCTACTTCAAGTAATAATACATCCCATTGAAAATGCGTAAAGTCCTGACCGATCTCAACGAGTGACAGATTCAGGCAGTAACAGCTAATTAATGCAGGCCGGGTAAAAATATTAAGTAACACTAGAAATGCGGCTGCCATACCTGCATAACAGACAAAACCAAGCATTATATCTGAAGCATCAAACCAGAAAATAGTCGGTGTATGCCAGAATTTTTGTCCTTGATAAATTTGTTCAATCAAAGCTAAATAACTGCTGGCAGGCAGTAGGCCATTCGCACCCACTAACCCTTCTATCTGCACTGAGAGTGATGCAAAGGCAAAAAAGTAGATCAGTGCCAAAGCTCTTAAAAAAACCCAGCTCAGTAAAATATAATCTGAACTGTAAGTATTCCAGATAGCTTTAGAAAATAGCCTCATGCGCAAACGGCTAAAGCACGAGATTATCTTAAAGAAAAGTCAATAAAAAAGTATTTACTCTTCGATATTCAACAACCAACCATCACTGCCTTTACAGTTATTTGTGCCTTTCGCGTTAATCTCGACCCGGGCATAGGTTCCCTTTAAACTAGCAGGGAGCGTTCCAGAAACCTGATAAGCATTATTGACCTTATCGACGCTGACTTCCACAGGCTGCTTTTTTACACTGACCTTAATGCTATCTGGATTAGTGAACATAGAAGTCTTGAAGGAAAATTTCGATTGCGCTGCGACTACTTCTAAATGAGGTGGAGTGAATTCAGTGAATTTTGGTTTTTTACATGCTTTTTTACTACTGCTGCTACTGCCATAGGCTAGTACGTTACTACTAAATACGGTAAGCAATAAGACAGTCATCATTTTAATAATATTCATAAACTCGCTCCAATATAGAATTAAGACAACTTTCACTATACTCTAGTTTTCAAAGCCTATATGCAATTATATTTTCATAGATTGGAGAGATACACGCCCGTAGAAATTATCCTGGAAAAATCAGTTGAGCGCGGTTTCTAGCACAAGCTCTTGATTCCTCCGCACTTGCTAAAAATTTCAGATTCGCGTTGCAAGCACTACTGCAGTGGTTCTTTAAACTCCATGGAATTAAATATCCACGTTCTAAGAACGTGGTTTTATTACACCCTAGGCCTGCCTATTACCCATAAATTACAGCTGGACAATAAAGAATAATTATTGCATGCTATAAGGCATGAATAAACAACACCAAATCAAACGAACACTCTCCTTATCAAGCAATATAGAATACATCAAACAATTACTGGGAGGCAAGGGAGTTGCACATAGAAGCGATTTAGCCAAACAAGTCTGTACACACTTTGAATTTCACGATGCACGCGGGAAAATGCAAACCAGTGGCTGCCTGAAAGCACTCCGTGATCTAGAATCATCGGGACATTTTGAGCTCCCTAAGGCGCAACACAAAACAGGCACTAAATCACCCCGTCGCTTAACGGACTCCGTGCCGCACCCTGTTGATGTACCCGCTGAAGTCATTCACATTACAGCGCTTGAATTGGTACCAGTACAAGAGGCAGAGCAGATGCGAATCTGGAATGAACTGATGCTCACAGAGCACTACCTGAAAGCCGCAACATTGGTGGGCCGGCAAATGCGCTACCTGATTCGTTCCGAGCATGGCTGGTTAGGAGGGATTGGGTATGCCGCGCCGGCTTTGCAATTATCCGCCCGCGATCAATGGATAGGCTGGAATCAAGAAGAGCGTCAAGCGCAGCTCCATAGGATCGTAGGGATGAGTCGTTTTTTGATCCGTCCCAGCGTCAATTGCAAATACCTGGCATCGAAAGTACTGGGCATGAGCATGGCAACGATAGCAAAAGATTTTAACCGGCAGTATGGATACTCACCCTTGCTCATTGAAAGCTTTGTTGATACCGAGCACTATTCGGGCACCTGCTATAAGGCTTCAAACTGGTTGGCCATCGGAAAAACCAAAGGGCGGGGACGCCAGGACCGGCATAATGACTCGACATTAAGTCAAAAAACGATTTATATGTACCCACTCGATACCTCTTTCAGGAAACAGCTGGGATTATCAGCCAATGCAGGTCTGGGCGCACTGGCTATCAGTGAAGGACTGGATGCTGAGCAATGGGCCGAACATGAATTTGGCGGTGCGCCACTGGGCGATAAACGATTAAGCAAAAGACTCGTCAACGTCGCTGATGCAAAATCCCAGAACCCTGGCAGTGCCTTCTCAGGGACAGTTGAAGGTGACTGGCCAGCCACCAAGGCCTACTATCGCATGATTGACCAGCCAGAAGGCTCAGCCGTTAATCTGGAAAATATCTTGCAACCTCACCGCGAACGGACAGCGCGACGAATGATGGGGCAAAAAACGGTTCTATGTCTGCAAGATGGCAGTGAACTCAACTACACAAACCTGGATAAATGCAGTGGTTTAGGGGAGTTGAAAGCCAACCAGACCGGTGCAAAAACCAAAGGACTGACTTTACACTCAAGCTTCGCCATTGCGCCAAACGGATTGCCATTGGGCGTCCTAAAAGCACAGTGTATTGCCCCGCACCCCCGGTTGCCCGATGACAAACGTAAACCATCAAAAATACCGATTGAAGAAAAAAAGACCTTTGTCTGGATAGAGCACCACCGTGATTTAGTTGAATTAGCGGCCACCATGCCGCAAACACAACTGGTTAATGTCTGTGACCGGGAAGCTGATTTTTTTGAATTGTTTGATGAACAAAGAAAAAACCCCCGTGTTGAACTGCTTATTCGTGCTCAGCACGACCGTAATATTAATCAATCCCCCTTCAAACTGTTCGCAGCCATTCGTGAAACCAGCGTACAAAGTCGAGTCAGCGTGAATGTTCCCCAGCAAAGTGCCCGACCTAAAAAAAGCAAGCAAAAAGCCAAAGCAGCAAGACCAGGAAGGCGGGCAGAACTGGCATTGCGTCACTTAGCCATACAACTCCCTGCTCCCAGCTATTATCATGACAAAGAGCCGGTTGAAATACAGCTTATCCATGCGCTAGAAGAAAACCCGCCTCAAGGCACAAAGGCCGTCGAGTGGTTTTTACTGACAACGATTAAAATTGAATCCGCAAAGGACATTGAAAAGTGTTTGCGTTGGTATACGTTGCGCTGGCGAATTGAAGACTGGCATCGTGTGCTAAGGGAGATGGAAAGAAATAATCATCCAAACGAAGTAAGCTTGTGTCTCAATAATTTATAATAATGAATTCTGAATTTATTCTCACACTAGGCAGATAAGCTTGTTGATATTAACAGATAGCATTATAGGTTGGATTATAAATACAGCCCATCGTTTAAAAGGCTCGGTACGTCGTATATTCATGGCTGAAACGGTGGAGCTACTAGGCTCAGGTGGTGCAAGTATTGCTGAAGAAAAACTAGGATGGAATAGAGGCACTATCCGAAAAGGACAATATGAACTTGAAACTCAGCCCATAGAAGATAATTTTTCAGCGAGAGGGCGTAATAAAAGTGAAGAGCATTTTCCTCATCTACTTGATGACATAAAAAAAATTGCTGAACCGGAGTGTCAAACGGATCCCTCTTTTAATTCCTGTCGATTATATACCCGGCTAACGGCTAAAGAAGTTAGAAAACGTTTACTGGAGATTGATTATTACGATGAAAAAACATTACCTTGCTCAAAAACTATCAATACAAAATTAAATGACCTGAGTTACCATCCAAAAAAGGTACAAAAAACAAAGCCTCATAAGAAAATCAAGGAAACGGATGCAATTTTTGAACAAGTTCATTCAGTCAATGGAATGGCAGATATCAACCCAAAAGAGATTCGTATATCAATTGATGCCAAAGCAAGAATGAATATAGGAAATTTTTCACGGGGAGGACGAAATCGGGTTTTAACAAAAGCAGAGGATCATGATTTAGATGTTAAGGAAAAGTTAACTCCTTTTGGTTTTTATCTGCCTGAACATGATGATTTTTTCCTTTTCTTTACAGCAGGCTATGCCAGCAGTGATTTCATCGTTGACCGATTGGAAGAAATTTGGCCAGAAATTCAAGAAAAATATGGAGTAGATATTCTGACAATTAACGCTGACAATGGTATGGAGAACAGTAGCTCCAGAACTCAGTTTATAAAAAGGCTTGTGGAGTTTGCTGAAAAAAGCAACATAAAGATAAAACTGGCCTACTACCCTCCTTATCATAGTAAATATAACCCAATTGAACGAGTATGGGGAGCCTATGAAAATCATATTAGGGAGATGGAAAGAAATAATCATCCAAACGAAGTAAGCTTGTGTCTCAATAATTTATAATAATGAATTCTGAATTTATTCTCACACTAGGCAGATAAGCTTGTTGATATTAACAGATAGCATTATAGGTTGGATTATAAATACAGCCCATCGTTTAAAAGGCTCGGTACGTCGTATATTCATGGCTGAAACGGTGGAGCTACTAGGCTCAGGTGGTGCAAGTATTGCTGAAGAAAAACTAGGATGGAATAGAGGCACTATCCGAAAAGGACAATATGAACTTGAAACTCAGCCCATAGAAGATAATTTTTCAGCGAGAGGGCGTAATAAAAGTGAAGAGCATTTTCCTCATCTACTTGATGACATAAAAAAAATTGCTGAACCGGAGTGTCAAACGGATCCCTCTTTTAATTCCTGTCGATTATATACCCGGCTAACGGCTAAAGAAGTTAGAAAACGTTTACTGGAGATTGATTATTACGATGAAAAAACATTACCTTGCTCAAAAACTATCAATACAAAATTAAATGACCTGAGTTACCATCCAAAAAAGGTACAAAAAACAAAGCCTCATAAGAAAATCAAGGAAACGGATGCAATTTTTGAACAAGTTCATTCAGTCAATGGAATGGCAGATATCAACCCAAAAGAGATTCGTATATCAATTGATGCCAAAGCAAGAATGAATATAGGAAATTTTTCACGGGGAGGACGAAATCGGGTTTTAACAAAAGCAGAGGATCATGATTTAGATGTTAAGGAAAAGTTAACTCCTTTTGGTTTTTATCTGCCTGAACATGATGATTTTTTCCTTTTCTTTACAGCAGGCTATGCCAGCAGTGATTTCATCGTTGACCGATTGGAAGAAATTTGGCCAGAAATTCAAGAAAAATATGGAGTAGATATTCTGACAATTAACGCTGACAATGGTATGGAGAACAGTAGCTCCAGAACTCAGTTTATAAAAAGGCTTGTGGAGTTTGCTGAAAAAAGCAACATAAAGATAAAACTGGCCTACTACCCTCCTTATCATAGTAAATATAACCCAATTGAACGAGTATGGGGAGCCTATGAAAATCATATTAGTGGCGACATAATGGATACAGTTGAAACAACTTTAAAATTTGCCAAAAGTATGACCTACAATGGCAAAGCACCTATTGTTAAATTAACAGAAAAAATATATGAAACAGGAGTAAAGGTAGGTAAAAAAGCAATGAAGACGTATTATCAGTTTGTTGACCGAATGCCATCGTTGGAGAAATGGTTTTTGACCATTTCTCCTGGTTGTTCTGGATGATTATTTCTTTCCATCTCCCTAAAATCAGGCTGTAAAATTGACGATCTTGCTCATGAAACGGCTGAGCGGTTGCGTCGGGCGATTGGTATCAATCTGGTTATCGCCTGGCGGATCATGCTCATGACGCTTCTGGGTAGAGAAACGCCTGAGCTTCCTGCTGAAATATTATTTTCTGATGTTGAATTGCGTACCCTGCACGCCTACGCAAAAAAAAAGATTAAAACCCCCTTTGTTACTAGGTGAAGCTGTACAATTGGTAGCAAGAATTGGAGGACATCTGGGGCGGAAAAAAGATCCCCCGCCCGGTCATCAAATCATGTGGCGAGGGTACGCAGCTTTGCAGCTTTTGTGTGCCGGGTTCTTGCTGCTGGAAGGCGGGTGATATTGTGTGTCATGATTTATGGGTAATAGGCAGCCCTAGAAGGGTGTTTTTAGCATCGTTGGTGTTCAAAAAATCGGGTGGAGTGCAATAGCTTCAGCTATTGCTGTTGCGGAAAAATCTAAAGCTTTTTCATTCCCCTCTTTAAGCCCTTTTATAAAGGTAGCCCTGTTATTCCGTTTCTCTTAACACACTCTAATAATGTCAGGCAGAGTCTACAAACCTACCCCCGCCCACAGGACGTGGTTATTATTTTTAATCTATACTTCGCGCGGTCATGACTGCGGATTTCTAGCGGCTGAGTTTTTGCCGATAGCTACGTGCCAGCTTCAACGCCCCCGTACCAAGTACGGGGCAGGCTTTGCTATAGACAATAATCAGTTCACAATACAACCGCATCCGTGACCGCGTGAAATATATTAAACATCAATCTGCAATACATCTACACCCTCCCAGACTTGCTCGGTGAATTCCGTATCAATTGCTGGCATTCCCTCTTTCATCCAGTCAACGATGACTTTGGCAATATTCGGATAAGTTATACGTACAGCATGCTTATGATGCAGCCATTCTTCAATGCTGTCAGGCTGTATTTTATTCATCGTATGTCCATAGCCCAACTGGTTTAAGGCAGCAGCATTTGAAATCTGCTCCATCTGAGAACTCAAAGGCTTTGCCAGGATTTTCTTGCCTAATTGCAGCGCTTCGCTTGCCAGTTCAAACCCGGCATTGCTGATAATGCCAGTACTATCATATAAATCTTTTTGAAAACCTTCTCTGGATAATGGGTAGCAAGTAATATGTTCATATTTACTTTCCACAGGGACCGGTGAATAAACATGAAATTGAAAATTTTTAAACGGGCATAAATGCCTGATTACTTCATGCTGAATTTCAAAGGGCAAATAAACAACAATTTTATTTTTTACAGTACTTTTAGGGAAATCTGGAGTATCAATAATAGGCGGCAAAATAGGCTGACCAAAGTGATGCCAATGCAACCCAACACCGGTACTTACGGGAGCAAAATTCTTTATCACCAGATCGGCCAGTGGATCGTATCCGGTACGGGGAATATCATGGCCAAAAGCATATTGATGACCAATACCCAATACTTTTACTTTTTTGGTTTTACCCGCCCAAGCTGTTACTGGTTCAAAATCACTAATCACCAGATCATAGGCAGATAAATCTAGTCCTTTAACATCTTTGACAAAGGTTATGGGTTTAGCTTGCAGCACAGACTTAATATAATTCACCTGACCTTTATCTGTATTAAAAGTCAGACCTTCCTTATGTTGATAGCCATTAAAAACCTGCATATCAAAAAACTGATCACTAGGGCGACCGGTAAACTGAAAATCGACATCAAACCCAGCAGCAAACAATTCCTTTGCCATCACTCTCGCACGCGTAATATGACCGTTACCGGTTCCCTGTACTCCATAAAATATTTTCATAAAATTATTTGATTTAAACTATAGGTTGCGGCACTAATACCAAGAATCATTCCCACCAAAGTATCAGTAGGAAAATGCACTCCAAGCACCACACGGGAAAATCCGACTAATGCCGCCCAGAGTAATAAAGGTAATAACAAGACAGGAATAAAGAAGCCGGAAATAATCGCCACCATAAATGCGGCAGAGGTATGCCCGGAAGGAAAGCTGAATTTATCAGAAGGTGTGACCAGACTATGAAATTCTTTTATTGCAGCCTGCGGGCGGTTGCGCTTAAAACCGTTTTTCAGTACAAAATATATCGGCCGTTCCATTAAAAAAGCCAGCAGCAGTGTTTGTAAAAAAGGACTTTGCCAGCCATCTTTAAAATACAGTACAGTGACTAAAAGCAAATATAAATAACCATCCCCCGTTCGTGATATATAGCGCGCTGCTGTTGCAAGATTATGATAAAAGCGTGCATTAATAAGGCGGTTGAACATAAAAACATCATACTTATGCACAGAATAGATCAGTTTCATTTTTCTTACCCCTCAGTAACAATAAAAAAGCAGTATTATTCAATTTCTTATCGCGTATTTATTTCAAACTGAAAGGATAGTGATCTTGTATGACAAATTGATGAAGGTTTTTTGAAGCTTTTATGACAAACGTAAATACTCTAATGCTACTATTTAGTGGCTTATATTTTGTACTACTCAGTCTGTAAAAATGCCAAATAATTACTTGATTACCCACAACTCTCAGCTAGACTCCGTCATTCCAGCTACCATTTTAAAACGGAACAAAGCAATGTAGGCTGGGTTAGCTTATCTAGCGAAGCGCAGATAACGTAACCCAGCACTTTACGTATACGGGGCTTTGCTGGGTATCGGGTCAGAGGAGGCCGCAGCCTCCGTCTGCCCACAGCACCGTGCGTACGGGTCCGTACACGGCTCCTCACGCAAGACTTATCCATTGAGAAAC
The DNA here is from genome assembly GCF_965251085.1 of Methyloprofundus sp. Lineage (NCBI taxonomy): Bacteria > Pseudomonadati > Pseudomonadota > Gammaproteobacteria > Methylococcales > Methylococcaceae > Methyloprofundus > Methyloprofundus sp. The sequence continues at coordinate 2,033,883 of NZ_OZ252594.1, forward strand.
CTCAAACCAATGCTTCACCCTTCGGTCAGATCGTATTTCCTGCCCTTTCTCTTTTATAAACCAACTATTCGGATAGGCTTTCGTCACTGCTCGCGCATTTGATAACACCCACCGTTTGTTGTTTGAGAATACGGCATTCCCTGCTTGTTTTCGCGGTACTCCTCGTTTGATCAGTTTTCGATACAGGTGCTTTTTCCTCTTTTGTTGATCCACTATCCTTGATCGTAATCGTCGCCTTATATGCGCTTCAATTTTCTTTAGTTGCGCGGGGTAATAGGTCAAACTGTAGTAGTTTGACCAACCCACGTACCATTGATTGATCTCGTCTAGTGTTGTTTCCAGAGTCTGATGAGTGCCTCTTGGGGTCAGTTCTTTGACTTTATCCATGGCGGCTTGCAGGGCTTTATGCGCAATCGCAATCATCCCGCCTACCACGGTAAATCCCAAAAACTTGACCTTCTCGGATTTGGCCACTTGGCTTTTATCCCGATTCACTTTCAGTTTTAGCTTCTTTTCGATAAATTGGCTGACTTTTTCCATGACTCTATCTGCCGCTTTTTGCGATTTGACAAAGATGTTACAGTCGTCTGCGAATCGACAAAACTCAAGTCCGCGTTTTTCCAATTCCTGATCCAGTTCATCCAGAACTATGTTGCTCAGTAAAGGGCTTAGTGGACTTCCTTGTACCGCCCCTTCTTCGCTTGAGGTAACGACACCCTTTATCATGACACCGCTTCGCAACATGATCCCTACGAGAGAAAGTATCCGTTTATCCGATACTTTCTCTCCCATTCGGGCTATTAACCGGTCGTGGTGGATTCGATCGAAAAACTTCGATAAATCAATATCTACCACATAGGGCTTACCACTTTTTATTATATGTTGAGCCATTTGCACGGCTTGGTGCTGACTTCGTCCTGAGATAAAGCCGTAACTATGCTGTGAAAAATCCCGCTCAAAAATAGGGTTTAGTAGTAGTTTCATGGTTGCTTGTACCACTCGATCTCGTACCGTCGGTATGCCAAGTAGTCGTACTCCCTGGCCTTGCGGCTTAGGTATTTCTACTCGACGTACGGGCGAGGGTTTGTAAGTCCAGTCTGTCAGTTCCTGTTGCAGCTGGCTTAGCTCTTCGTCTAAACTGGCTTCAAAGTCCACTATGCTTATCCCGTCTATTCCAGGCTTGCCTTTGTTCTTCTTTACCTGTTCAAATCCTATAGTCAAGTACAATGTTGAGCATAGGTTTTCGAAAAGTCTTGGTTCCTCTTCAAATAGGTCTCTTTGGTTCATTTTACTCTTTCGTTTGCAGTGGTCTTTCATGCATCTCGCACAATCCATTCGTTCACAGTATACGTTGTGAATAGTGAGTTGCTCCTTTCAGGCAGATGTCATACCACCAGTCTATAATCAACGGCCGTGACCGCTTACGTGTTCCGCCCTTCACCTCTAACACCCTGTTGCTGATTCGATGTTTTGCCCTCATCCATGTCACCATGAATTCATCGGCACCGAACTTTACGATTACTATGGCTTCATCTGAAAACCCTCGGTCCATAACGACTACATTGCTGCAGCGCTTAGGGCTTAAAGAGTCGCAGTTACTCCGACCCAAATCCGACGGCTCCTCACTGGGTAAGATAGTCACCCGTTTCTCAATCTACCTACCTTCAATACGACAACCCGTTACGGTGAGAATGTCGGGCTTTGGTGGTTGCAGACACCTTACCCCCTGATTGCCGCCTTACAAAGGTTCACTTTCGCTTAGGTGATTGATTTGGCTAGAGCTTCCTTCAGATTCCGCATTGGCTCTCTATAACCGTGGTTCCCTGTTGGGTAGCTATGGAGAGTTTCTTTGGACACCCTTGCTTTCGCCTACTTCTTCCCTTCTCACAGGGCAAAGGCTGGACTTTCACCAACTAGCTGACTATCATGCCAGTCACACTACGTTTTTTTACTTCGTTAAAAAAATCTAACCCAGCCTACGGTGTCCCGCCTTAAGTGCGTAGCCGTCATTCCTGCATGCTTTTAGCAGGCATCTCGTAGGTTAAGCATAGATTCCCGATAAAAGACTTCGGGAATGAGGAGCTTTTTAATATACTGTTTTTAATGTTTTATTCTCTTATGGCTGAGAGTTGTACGTAATCAGGTAAGAATTAATAATGCGCATATCTTATAGAGTATTTTATCTCCTGCTATTTTTATTATCACCCTCATTTGCAGCTGATAAGCCGGCACTCATGCTGGCCAAAGTATTTCATGCCTCTGTTGATGTCTCGGATTACTGGGTGAGTGAAAAACTCGATGGTGTGCGTGCACGCTGGAATGGACATCAGCTCATTTCCCGAGGCGGTAAAGTGCTTGCAGCGCCTGACTGGTTTGTAGATGAGTTTCCTGATACAGCCTTAGACGGTGAGTTATGGGTTGCACGTGGAAAATATCAGCATACGGTATCGATTATTAAACGATTAAAACCGCATACAGGCTGGAAAAAAATCAGATTTATGTTATTTGATTTACCCGCTCACAAGGGGCCTTTTGCTGAAAGGCTGGTGGAGTTGCGTAATATCGAACGACACAATCAGTCTCCTTACCTGAGCATTATTCCTCAACACCTTTATACGACCAGTCAAGAGCTTATGCAACATCTGCAATTTATTGTTGACGGGGGTGGCGAAGGACTTATGCTACATCATAAAGCAGGGATATATCGTAGTGGCCGGAGTAATGATCTCCTTAAACTAAAACAGTTCACTGATGCGGAGGCCGTTGTGATCGATTACCGAGCAGGTAAAGGTCAGTTTACAGGCAAGATGGGCGCAATTCAGGTTAAAACTGCTAGCGATAAAGTATTTTTTATCGGCAGTGGTTTTAGTCACAAAGACCGAGAATACCCTCCCGCTATCGGCAGTACTGTTAGTTTTCGCCATCAGGGGTTAACCGATAGCGGGATTCCTAGATTTGCTGTTTTTATTCGGGTTCGTGATGAGCCCTGACTATACTCCGCGCGGCCACGACTGCGGATTTCTAGCGGCTGAGTTTTTTCCGATAGCTACGTTGCTGAAACCGAAACCGCGCGAAGTATCGCTAAAAAACTGACGAATACGCTTAACCAGGTAAAAGAATACACCGAATATTTAGTTGTAAAATTCTACAATCCCTGTTTCTATATTGTACATAGCTCCGACTATACGAATATCACCCCCTGCTTCCATTTCAGCTAATACCTCACTCCGTTGCTTAACTTCCTCGACCATTATTTCTACATTACGCTCAGCAACTTGTTCCACGTGGGTACAACCCTGCACACTGTATTTAGCGGCCTTGCCCACTTTAACGGAATCTACTGCAGGCTGTATTTTATCCAGCAAACCTGTCAAATTACCCAATTTGGTTCCTGCACATGCGCCTTTAATCGCACCACAATGCGTATGCCCTAAAACCACAACTAGCTTGGACCCAGCTGCTTTACAGGCAAATTCCATACTCCCTAGAATATCTTCATTCACGACATTCCCGGCGACTCTGACACTAAAGACATCCCCTAGTCCCTGATCAAAAATCAACTCCGAAGAAGTGCGTGAATCTATACAGCTTAAGATAATAGCAATAGGAAACTGTCCATCTATACTTTCATTTGCCTGCTCCAGAAGGTTACGATTATTTTTTAAATTATTTACAAATCGATTATTCCCTGCTGTCAGCATCTCCAGCACATCCCCTGGCTTTAAAGCCTGCTGCGACTCTTTGGTGACCGGCAAAGCTCGTTCTACCGGCTTTAAAAACCCAAAGCCCCTTAGATTCTGGATCACAAGGTTGATCTTTTTACGCCTGGCATCTACTTTAAAATTCTGGATTACTTCGTATACATCGTAATCAATGTATTTGGCATAAGTCGCATCGATCACTAAATTGGATTTTTTGGGCAGATTACTCAATATATGCAAAATTTTTGACTTATTCAAAAATGAAACATTGTCCGATAAAGTAATAATAGTTTTTTTTAACTTTTCTTGTTCATGCAAATGAAACCCCACGTGCAAATTTTCGAGCAAAATAAACAATAATGCGCAGCCCATTCCTATACTAATACCCGTCAACATATCTGAAAAGATAAGGCCGAGAATGGTCGCTATAAAAGGAATAAAATGAAAGTATCCTATCTGATACATCGCCTTAAATAATGCTGGCTTAGCGAGCTTGTAGCCAACCACCAATAATATGGCTGCAAGACTAGCCAGGGGAATCATATTAGCCACACCAGGAATAAATAGCACGACTATTAACAGGAATAAACCCTGGGTAAAGGATGATGTTTTAGTTCGCCCGCCTGATTGAATATTTGCCGAACTACGTATAATTAGCTGTGTCATGGGTAAGCCACCAATCAAGCCTGAACAAATATTGCCAATACCCTGGGCTCTTAACTCACGATTATTTGAAGTAACGCGTTTAAATGGATCAAGTTTATCAACCGCTTCCACGCATAATAAAGTTTCCAGGCTAGCGACTATAGCGATAGACAAAGCAACCGGATAGATAGCAGGGTTACTAATCTGGCTAAAATCAGGTAAGGTAATCAAGCTGAGTAAATCGTGATATGTTTCTGCTACAGGCAACCTGACCAGATGACTTGCACCCAGCGCCCACTCTGGGTAAAAAAACAAAAAAAACTGATTTAATATGACACCGACAACCACGACAAGAACCGAGCCATGAATCCACTGTTTAAACAGGAATTGTTTAATCCAGCTAGTTTCCCATAAGAGCAATATGGCCAATCCAGCCAAACTGATAACGATAGCTCCTGGCGCAATAAAGTCCAGCATATGGCTTAATTCTGTCAGAGTCGTATAGTCATCTTTCTGGAAAAACGAAAGATCCCCTTCATAATCCTTGTCATAACCCATGGCATGAGGAATCTGCTTAAGAAAAATAATAATGCCAATGCCGGATAACATACCTTTAATAACGGCTGAAGGAAAAAAATAGCCAATAACACCCGCACCAAGATGACCCATAATAAATTGAATAACGCCGGCTATAACAACAGCCAGTAGCACTGCCTCAAAACTCAATTCCTGAACTGCTGAGAATACGATCACAGCCAACCCCGCAGCCGGGCCACTAACGCCTAGCGCAGAGCCACTAAAACTGGTTACCACAAGCCCACCAATAACCCCAGCTATTAAACCGGCAGACAGAGGTGCTCCCGAAGCAAGCGCGATACCCAAACATAAGGGTAGAGCCAACAAAAAAACAACAATACTGGCCGGAAGGTCATGACGCAGGCTATTTTTATAGCTCAACAACTGGTCATTTCCTGTTATAAAAGGATTTTTTATCATGGCTAATTATTTCTCGTTTTTATTTTTATTAAAATTTGCTCTCCATGCAAAAAAATCCAGCATTATTATTAATCAGACTTTACAATTATACCTGTTTGAACAAACTTTATGACACGTCTTAATCATTTTTGTTCTAGCTTAGGAGCGCGCACGGAATAAGTTGAGCAACTAACTTGTCTTTTTCTCCGTCTTCAGCGTTGTAGAAACTGTTTCGTAGCGGGCTACGCTGGCATAGCATTTATCTCGTTATTCTTTGCGTCTAAAGCTTGTAAATCATCAGGAAAATCTAAGTAATTTTAATTCTGTTAAAGATATGTTAAATTCATGTTTTAAAATAATAAAAAAACCAGTTACTCCAGGCATAGGAATTCACATGGAATTAAAAACAACAATACTAAAAAAATCCATTTTAGCTGCAAGTATCGCCTTACTATTTAATCTGGGTAATGCCACCGCTAAGTCTGATGATAAGCACAACATGCACAAGCTCTATGAAGATAACTGTGCTAGCTGTCATGGCTCTGATTACGGCGGATATTTAGCTCCCGCACTGAATTCCGAAACTTTAAAAGGCCGCAGCCCCACCGCCCTGCGTACCTTAATTATGACAGGTAGCTTTGAGACACTTATGCCTCCATTTTTTGGACGCCTATCCGATAGCGAAATTCGCGATATGGTGAAACATCTGCAAGCCACGCCAAAACTAGATAACCCTCCCTGGACTATTAAAGATATGCAAGCTTCTTTAAAAGTCTATGTAAAAGATGAATCCAGCCTGCCTGACAAGCCCACGTTTAAAATCGATAGTATGGATGATATTATCGGCGTCGCAGCACGCGGTAAATATGGTCGAGGCAAGGGTTCTGAAGCGGTTTTTATCAACAGCAAAACGCACGAGATTATTGCTAAAGTCCCCACCGTAACGGCTGCACATATAATCGACTTTGACCCCGCTAATGAGCGCTGGGCTTATGTAAAAACCGATACTGCCGAAATTTACAAAGTAGATTTATATACCATGCAAGCCGTACGCAGCATTAAAACTGGCTGGAACGGACCTGGCATGGGAGTTTCGCGTGATGGAAAATACATTATGGCCGGCTCCTTTGTGCCTCACAATGCTGTTATTTTAGATGCCGAAACCCTAGAGCCTTTAAAACTGTTTGAATTAGAAGGCATCGATCCTGATGGTAATCATGTCAGCTCTGATTCAGGTATGATCATAGGTACACCCTATGCTGATATTTTCGCGATTGCCCTGGAAAATGCGGGCCAAGTCTGGGTAATAGATCTAGAAGAAGGCTTTCCTGTCACTAAAATAAAAAATGTAGGTCGGCATTTACATGACGCATTCCTGACTCATAAAGGTAAAAAACTCATGGTTGCCTCTTATGACGACAGTGTAGTTATTGCGCTAGATTTAGAAAAACGCGAAATCATCAAAAAATTAAAGGCCGGCTGTGTTCCTCATGTAGGCGGCGGCGCTGCCGTTAAAGTCGATGGACGTACTTTAGGTTTTGGAACTAACTTCGGTACTTGTGATAAAAATGTGGTCAGCGTCTGGGATCTGGATAAAATGGAATTAGTTAAGCAGGTTCCTGTTTCAGGCGGCACTGAGTCCCCTGCTGCACATGCTAACGCACCTTATGTCGCAGTAGATATTATTACTAAAGACAGACGCGCGCGCACTATACAGTTAATTGACAAAAAATCACTGGAAGTTGTTAAAACACTGGATGTCGGTGGACATGCGTATTTCCCCGAATACAGTGCCGATGGTAAATATTTATATATTAGCGCGGGATATGCGGGTGATGAGGTCATTGTTTATGATTCAACATCTCTGAAGAAAACAGCCAATATCCCGATGGAAAGTCCAGCAGGAATATTCTCTCGTGGCCGTGTTAAATATATGACTCGCGGTTTATCACCTGACGAAATGGAGTAAGCGTTATGAAAATAGCCACTTATTTCCTAAGCACAATCCTGACCTTAAGTGTTAGCTTCAGCAGCCAGGCAGCTAGTATTTATGCCGGCCAGGCTAAAGCGGCAGCCGTATGTTCACAATGCCACGGAATACGTTTGACTAGTGCAGAAGCGCCCTTCCCTCCTCTGGCTGGGCGTAATGAAGAATACCTCGAATCGGCTTTAAAACAGTATCGTGATAAGACTCGCGTTTCTGAAATTATGAATAATATCGCGGGCTCATTATCCGACCGGGACATTAACAATATTGCTTCTTATTACAGCCGCTTAAAACCTTGAACCATCGCTTATGCCTATGGCTGTGCTTATTATGTTCTGGTTCTGCCTTAGCCCAGCCCCCAACGCTGGAAAGACAAAGTGAAATTCGCAACCTGCTAAAACATGACTGCGGCTCTTGCCACGGCTTAACATTAAAGGGTGGGCTGGGGCCATCTTTATTCGCACAGGATTTAGTTAATAAATCTGATAACTATTTAATAGCAACAATACAAAATGGTCGTAAAGGTACAGCGATGCCTCCCTGGAAGCCCTTTATTTCAGAAAATGAAACACGCTGGCTAGTACAAGAGTTACGCAGAAAACCTGCAGAGCGAACCTCAAACCACTAGTGCAGTCTATTTATTGGAACTTACTTAAAGCAGAAACTATAATGAAAAAAATTCTCTCTCTATGCGTGCTGTTATCAAGCATCTCTGCTGTTAATGTCCATGCAGAAGAAGTTGACTGCGTGACCACTTCCTGGAAACTTATTGGTTCCAATCATAAAGTCTGTGTACAGGCATATGATGACCCGAAAGTTAAAGGTGTAAGCTGCTATATGAGCCAGGCAAAAAAAGGCGGGCTTAAAGGCACTTTTGGTTTAGCCGAAGACCCCGCGCAGTTTTCCCTGGATTGTCGCCAGACGGGCAAAATTATAATTAAATCAAAACTACCTCTGCAAGAAGTCGCATTTAGTGAAGACACTTCACTATTTTTTAAAGAAACACGTGTCGTACGAATATTTGATGAAAAACGTAACACACTGGTTTATCTTGCCATCAGCCGTAAAATCATTGATGGAGCGCCTGCAAACAGTATTTCTACTGTGCCAATTATGTCGTGGACTAAATAAGCCTCTTAACTAAAAAGCGCACTATTTAGTTACCATGAAGTGCATGAAGGACTTGAAGTATATAGAGGTTTACCCTTCATTATCTTCATGCCCTTCATGGTAAAAATAAATAGCCCGCATTCAATCCATTGATACACCGAAATCTTATATTCCCTATGCAGCATTTTATTCCTATACTCACCCTATTCTTGTTCTCTCAAGTCACATTGGCTGAATTACGTGGCACGGGAGATTTAGGCGTGATTATTGAAAGAGAGCCTGCTGCTGTACAAATCATCAATACAACCCATAATAAATCATTAAGTAGAATAAGCGAGCTAGGAGACCTATCACACGCTTCGGTGGTGTTTTCCCGAGATGCCCGTTATGCCTTTATTTTCGGGCGCGATGGCGGGCTCACTAAAATTGACTTATTGCAGGATAAAATAGTCAAGCGTATTATTCAAGCCGGCAATAGCATAGGCGGCGCAATTTCCCAGGATGGAACTTTAATAGCCGTATCCAACTACACACCAGGCGGAGTAAAAGTCTTCTCCAGCGAAACGCTCGAATTAGTCGCCAACATCCCTGCCCTGTATGGTGACAATCAATTATCTAAAGTCGTCGGCCTAGTTGATGCTCCTGGACAAAAATTTGTATTTAGCTTATTTGATGCGGGAGAAATTTGGGTTGCTGACCTAAAAAACCCCACTCAAGTTAAAATTGAGAAATTCCAAGGAGTAGGAAAGCAACCTTATGACGCTTTGCTCACACCTGATGGCCGTTATTATATTGCCGGACTATTTGCTGACCAGGGCCTGGCTTTATTAGATCTATGGTCTCTTGAGCAGGGTGTAAAGCGCATTCTTCCAGCCTATAGCAAACAGGATGAAAAACTACCCGTCTATAAAATGCCACACCTAGAAGGTTGGGCAATGGCAGGAAACCTGATGTTTATTCCAGCGATTGGCCAACATGAGGTTCTAGTCATTGAGAAAAACACATGGCAACTAGTCAAGCGTATTCCTGTGCTAGGCCAACCTGTTTTTGTTATGGCTCGCCCTGATGGACGACAAGTCTGGGTGAACTATGCCTTTCCTGATAATGCTCACTTACAGGTTATTGATGTGAAAAGCTTAGACCTAGTTAAGTCACTAAACCCAGGTAAAGCAGTTTTGCATATGGAATTTACGCCACGAGGGGAAAATATCTGGGTCTCTGCCCGAGATGATAACCGCATTGTTGTTTACGATACCAACAGCTTTAAAGAGATCATGCGTTTACCGGCAAATAAGCCGAGTGGTATCTTTTTTAGCTCTAGGGCTCATAAAATGGGTTTGTAATGATTCAAAAAACCGCTAAATTATATATCCACATTCTAAGAACGTGGTTTTATGACACCCTAGAACTGCCTATTACCCATAAATCATGACACACAATATCACCCGCCTTCCAGCAGCAAGAACCCGGCACACAAAAGCTGCAAAGCTGCGTACCCTCGCCACATGATTTGATGACCGGGCGGGGGATCTTTTTTCCGCCCCAGATGTCCTCCAATTCTTGCTACCAATTGTACAGCTTCACCTAGTAACAAAGGGGGGTTTAATCTTTTTTTTTGCGTAGGCGTGCAGGGTACGCAATTCAACATCAGAAAATAATATTTCAGCAGGAAGCTCAGGCGTTTCTCTACCCAGAAGCGTCATGAGCATGATCCGCCAGGCGATAACCAGATTGATACCAATCGCCCGACGCAACCGCTCAGCCGTTTCATGAGCAAGATCGTCAATTTTACAGCCTGATTTTAGCACACGATGCCAGTCTTCAATTCGCCAGCGCAACGTATACCAACGCAAACACTTTTCAATGTCCTTTGCGGATTCAATTTTAATCGTTGTCAGTAAAAACCACTCGACGGCCTTTGTGCCTTGAGGCGGGTTTTCTTCTAGCGCATGGATAAGCTGTATTTCAACCGGCTCTTTGTCATGATAATAGCTGGGAGCAGGGAGTTGTATGGCTAAGTGACGCAATGCCAGTTCTGCCCGCCTTCCTGGTCTTGCTGCTTTGGCTTTTTGCTTGCTTTTTTTAGGCCGGGCACTTTGCTGGGGAACATTGACGCTAACTCGACTTTGTACTCTGGTTTCACGAATGGCTGCGAACAGCTTGAAGGGGGATTCATTAATATTACGGTCGTGCTGAGCACGAATAAGCAGTTCAACACAGGGATTTTTTCTTTGTTCATCAAACAATTCAAAAAAATCAGCTTCCCGGTCACAGACATTAATCAGTTGTGTTTGCGGCATGGTTGCCGCTAATTCAACCAGGTCACGGTGGTGCTCTATCCAGACAAAGGTCTTTTTTTCTTCAATCGGTATTTTTGATGGTTTACGTTTGTCATCGGGCAATCGGGGGTGCGGAGCAATACACTGTGCTTTTAGCCCATGTTCAGTCGTTTTTCGCTCAAAAACCACTAACAGGTCTATTTTCATAGGATAAAAAAATAAAAACCTAATCATTACAAACATTTGCATTTCCAAGCAAAGCGTAGTGCCATAACATAACAAAAATAGTTGCATTCACTTGATTTTTATGGAAAAATTCAAGTATGTATATCCGATGCACAACGACCCGAACCAAGGCAACTGGCGAGACCTACAAAACGTTTCGGCTAGTTGAGTCCGAGCGAATTGATGGCAAGGTCAAGCAACGTACCCTGCTTAATCTGGGTCGTTTCTTCGATGTGCCCAAGTCCCAGTGGAAGTCATTATCAAGTCGTATTGATCAATTACTGACAGCACAGACTGACTGGCTCACTATTGACCTAGAGGAATCACTCGAAACACGGGCACAATATTACGCCACTCAAATCATCACATCCCGAAGTACAACCCTTGACGATAGCGTTCACTTTGAGACCGTTGATATCGGCAGTTTAGAGCTTGTACGACCGCGCCGTGTGGGAGTCGAGCAAATAGCGTTGCACGCTGTAAGGCAGTTAACCCTGGATGATAAATTGAAATCTCTGGGATTTAACCAGCACCAGCTTGCCGCCTCCCTCGGTACTATCATTGCTCGCATGGCCTGTCCTGCAAGTGAATTAGCCACACACGGCTGGCTGCAGACAACCAGCGGCCTCGGTGAGTTAATCGACTATGACTTCGAAGACATGGGGCTGGATCGTCTGTATCAGGTATCCGACCAATTATGGAAACACCGGGAAGCCATTGAAACCCATTTATATCAGCAAGAACGGGATCTGTTCAGCTTCAGTGAAACTATCACGCTTTATGATCTGACAAATACCTTCTTTGAAGGCGAAGCCAAAACAAACCCAGCTGCCCAAAGAGGCCGCTCCAAGGAAAAGCGCAGTGACTGTCCCCTGGTTACATTAGGGCTGGTGCTTGATGGCAGTGGCTTTCCACGTAAAAGCCAGATCTTCCCAGGTAATGCAAGTGAACCACAAACCCTGCAAACCATACTTGAAGGACTGGAAGGGCGAACAGGATCCACTGTGATACTTGATGCAGGCATTGCCAGTGAAGAAAACATCCAGTATCTTCATTGAGCATGGCTTTCACTATATTGTTGTCTCACGCAAACGCAAGCGGGATTTCGATGAAGAAAAGGCAACTCTGATCAAAGATATTCCGGGGCAACGCGTAAAAGTTCAAAAAGTGACTGTAGAAGAGACCGGAGAAATTGAACTGTACTGTCACTCGCAACTCAGGGAAAAGAAAGAACAAGCCATGCAGGATAGTTTTTCAGAAAAATATGAAACCGCACTCAACAGCCTGCATGCTGGATTGAGCAAAAAAGGAACCACAAAAAATTATACAAAAGTGTTAGAACGGCTGGGACGCATAAAGGAAAAATACGCGCGTGCAGCACAGCACTATGAAGTAACGGTCGTACCTGATGATGAAGGAGACAAGGCCAACTCAATCAGCTGGAAGCGTGTGGAAAAAGCCAACTCGCAGGCAACCCACCCCGGTGTCTATTGCTTACGCACCAACCTGACCGACTGGAATGAAGAAACGCTCTGGCGCACCTACACCATGCTAACCGATCTAGAAAGTGTTTTTCGCAGTCTGAAAAGTGAACTCGGGCTACGCCCTATCTACCATCGAAAAGAAGAACGGGTTAATGGGCATATCTTTATCACTCTCATTGCCTATCATCTCGTCCAGACGCTTCGTTATCAACTCAAAGCTGAACATATTAATGATAGCTGGCAGACGATTCGGCGGACAATGGAAAACCAGCAACGCATTACCGTTATTTTACGGCGGGAAGATGGAAAAACCATTCATCTAAGGAAAGCGACGAATGCAGAGCCGCGACAATCCGTTATTTATAAAGCACTGGAAATTTCAGCGCAGCCAGGAGGTGTTAAAAAAACATTGATTTAGCTTTAATTCAAAATAAAAAAATCTGTAGTGCCAACACCAAGGCCAGATTGTGCGTATCTTATGATTATGCACTTAACACAGGTAAAGGCGCAGGATTTGCGTAAATACAAGCATACAGAAGCCTATCAAAGGCTTGGTGTGGCCAATACCTCCTATTAAAGCGGTAAGCAAACTCAGCGAGAAATGCTTTTCTGTACTTAGGAAACACGCCATGATGAGTAGAAAGAAGGTATCGCTTTAAATTGGACGTAATGATGTTAATCCACTTTAAATGCTCGTGCGTTTTTTCAGGTTCTTTCATCTCAACTGATCGCTCGTGTTTATAGCCCGCCTTTTGGGCTTTAACATAAACACCCGATCCATCGGATTTTCTCGTGCTCCCAATACGCACATTATTTTTTATTGCAGGAACTATATGTTCTTCATAAATTGTTTCGAGCTCTTCAAATGACAAGAACCTTGGTCCTCCGTTAGAGTTTTCTTCTACGGCTATCAGGAAGGGTGTTTTGTTGTCGCCTTTTAAACGCCGTTCTTCCAAGGACTGTTTGCCTCCTATGAGGATTTCATCTGTTTCAACAGTACCGCCCAACGTATAAAGGCTATCGCGCTGAGCCATCGCTTGACGAATTTTATGCCCCAACAACCATGCCGTGTGATATGACCCAAATCCTAGCTGACTCTGGAGATATAACATTGAAACACCCTTTTTAGACGTTGCCATAAGATAAATTGCCCAAAACCACTTACGCAAAGGAACTCGACTCTTATGAAATATTGTGCCTGCCATAGCATAAATTTGCCTATGACATTGACGACATTCAAACACTTTGCGTGTTTGTATGAAGTCCAGCTTGCTATCAATACAATGGGGACAGGTGACTCCGTCTGGCCACTTCATTTTGACCAAATAATCCCAACAAATCTGTTCAGTTGAAAATTTATCCTGAAAATCAAGTAAACTAAAATCTTTATAAGGTTTTTTCTTCTTCATTTACTGAAAATAACACAACCTGTCCAAAGTGCATAATCATAGCGTATCTAATTGTTTTTAAATGAGTTGTTGTCACTTAAATCGAAAGATGGGTTAGGACGCCCAATGGCAAGCCATTGGGCGCAATGGCGAAGCTTGAGTGTAAATTCAGTCCTTTGGTTTTTGCACCGGTCTGGTTGGCTTTCAACTCTCCTAAGCCACTGCATTTATCCAGGTTTGTGTAGTTGAGTTCACTGCCATCTTGCAGGCATAGCACCGTTTTTTGCCCCATCATCCGTCGCGCTGTCCGTTCGCGGTGAGGTTGCAAGATATTTTCCAGATTAACGGCTGAGCCTTCTGGCTGGTCAATCATGCGATAGTAGGCCTTGGTGGCGGGCCAGTCACCTTCAACTGTCCCTGAGAAGGCACTGCCAGGATTCTGGGCTTTAGCATCAGCGACGTTGACGAGCCTTTTACTTAATCGTTTATCGCCCAGTGGCGCACCGCCAAATTCATGTTCGGCCCATTGCTCAGCATCCAGTCCTTCACTGATAGTCAGTGCGCCCAGACCTGCATTGGCTGATAATCCCAGCTGTTTCCTGAAAGAGGTATCGAGTGGGTACATATAAATCGTTTTTTGACTTAATGTCGAGTCATTATGCCGGTCCTGGCGTCCCCGCCCTTTGGTTTTTCCGATGGCCAACCAGTTTGAAGCCTTATAGCAGGTGCCCGAATAGTGCTCGGTATCAACAAAGCTTTCAATGAGCAAGGGTGAGTATCCATACTGCCGGTTAAAATCTTTTGCTATCGTTGCCATGCTCATGCCTAGTACTTTCGATGCCAGGTTTTTGCAGTTGACACTGGGACGGATCAAAAAACGACTCATCCCGACGATCATATGGAGCTGTGCTTGATGCTCTTCTTGATTCCAGCCTATCCATTGATCGCGGGCGGATAATTGCAAAGCCGGCGCGGCATACCCAATCCCTCCTAACCAGCCATGCTCGGAACGAATCAGGTAGCGCATTTGCCTGCCCACCAATATTGCTGCTTTCAGGTAGTGTTCTGTAAGCATCAGTTCATTCCAGGTTCGCATCTGATTTGCCTCTTGTACTAGTACCAATTCAAGCGCTGCAATGTGCCTGACTTCATCGGGTACATCAACAGGATGTGGTACGGAGTCCGTTAAACGGCGGGGTGATTTTGTGCCCGTTTTGTGTTGCACCCTGGGTAGCTCAAAATGCCCCGATGATTCTAGAGCACGGAGTGCTTTCAGGCAGCCACTGGTTTGCATTTTCCCGCGTGCATCGTGAAATTCAAAGTGTGTACAGACTTGTTTGGCTAAATCGCTTCTATGTTCAACTCCCTTGCCTTCCAGTAATTGTTTGATGTATTCTATATTGCTTGATAAGGAGAGTGTTCGTTTGATTTGGTTTTGTTTATTCATGCCTTATAGCATGCAATAATTATTCTTGATTGTCCAGCTGTAATTTATGGGTAATAGGCAGCCCTAGAAGGGTGTTTTTAGCATATCTGGTGTTCTAAAAAACCGGTGGAGTGCAATAGCTTCAGCTATTGCTGTTGCGGAAAAAGCTAACGCTTTTTACTCCCCTCTTTAAGCCCTTTTAAAAAAGTAGTCCTGTTATACTGCTTCTCTTAACACTCTCTAATAGTGTCAGGCAGAGCCTACGGACCTGCCCACGCCTACAGGACGTGGGTATTTTTTTTAATATAATCTGCTCAATTACATATAGGCAAAATTTATTTTTGCTAAGTCCGAAGCAATTACGCTATCATCTACTGCTGACTCTTACTTGCCCGTTTACTCAGAAGCACACGAAGACTCTTGCGTGGGCGTGGCATAGTAAAATAATAATACCCTCCTAAGAGGGATTAAGGTATTTAGGTTTATCGAGTATGTTTCTAAACCCTGCCTTTAGACTGAAGTGACTTACTATGCTGACCCTTTTACACAAACAACTACTCAATAATTTTCAGCAAGAGTTCCCCTTATCTGCAACGCCTTATCTGGATATTGCCAGGAGTTTAGGTGTGACTGAAGATTTAGTGTTACAGGCATTTGATCAATTAGTCGAACATAACTATATCAGCCGCATAGGAGCTGTGATTCAACCTAATCATATAGGCCTTAGCACCTTAGTTGCCATGTCTATCCCAGATCAACAGCTAACTTCAATTGCCAATATCGTCAGCGATTTTTCTGAAGTGAACCATAACTACGAACGTGAGCACCACTACAATCTCTGGTTTGTTTTGATTGCTACAAATCAACAACACTTAGAATCAGTGGTCAGCGAGATAGAACAAAGTACGGGGTTTAAAACCATGCAATTGCCGCTTTTAAAAGATTATTTTATTAACCTGGGATTTCAGCTGGACTTAGAAGCGAACTTTAAGACTGAACTTTGTCCAGCATGATCGACCCTATCGATTTACAACTTATTGTTGCCATTCAAGAAGGGTTAGCGGTCGTTTCACGTCCTTATGCGCTTATCGCCGAACAATTAGATATAGATGAAATGGAAGTAATAGAGCGCCTGAGCCGTTTAAAGCAGCAAGGCTTAATCAAACGTTTAGGTGTCATTGTTAAACATCGGCGACTGGGTTATCAATCCAATGCCATGGTAGTATTTGATATACCCGATGATATCACTACGCAAAAAGGTCAGGAAATTAGCCAGCTTGCGTTTATTAATTTATGCTATTTACGACCCCGGCAGGGTGAACAATGGCCGTACAATTTATTTTGCATGATCCACGGAAAATCCCGTGAAGTCGTATTAGAACAATTAGCAGAGCTGATTGAACATTGTGATTTAGCCGGTTATACCTATGACATATTATTCAGCCCGCGCTGTTTCAAGCAACGCGGGGCAATCTATGCTTTGCAAGAACCCGCAATACTTTAATTAAGTAACCCTTATGGACACTATAGATCGCGCCATTATCAACACTTTACAAATCGGTTTCCCTATCTGCAACTCGCCTTATAAACGGGTCGCCGATGATTTAAAGCTTAGTGAACAAGAATTGCTCGATCGCCTAAAAGCACTAATTAATAGCGGCATATTATCTCGTTTTGGTCCTATGTTTCATGCGGAGCATATGGGGGGAGCTTTAACCCTGGCTGCGGTCAAAGCACCAGAACAGGACTTCGACAATATCGCTGAAACCATCAACACTTTTCCTGAAGTAGCACATAATTACGCTCGTGAGCATGACTTAAATATGTGGTTTGTGCTGGCGACAGAAACACCCGAACAAATAAACCAGGTGATCGCAAACATCGAAGAAAAAACCGGATTGACTGTTTATAACATGCCAAAAATACAAGAGTACTTTGTCGGCTTAAAGCTGGACGCTTAATCCTAAAAACCGCAGTTGAACGCTAAAAAATACTCTAAGCATTTGAATATAAATATAATGACTCTAACAACTTATCACCTGCAGGGTGAACAGACTCCGCTTCACGGTTTTGTGAATAAATCTGAGCGCGAAATACTACGTTACAGCTATTGCCAAGGACTACGGCCATTGCCTGCTAGCGGTGCCTTGTCTTTCGCACTCAGATTTTCCACAAAATCCCTGCTCAACTGCGGTTTCTAGGATAATGGATAATATAGATCGCGAAATCATAGCCGCTAGTCAGGCAGGGCTACCACTCTCCCCCGAACCTTATCAAGTACTTGCCAGCGAAATCGGCATCTCTGCAGATGAATTAATGCAACGTTTAAAACGTATGCAGAACACAGGCATTATCCGCCGGATCGGAGCCATTCCAAATCATTATAAACTGGGTTACACGCATAATGGCATGACCGTATGGGATATAGATGATGCCTATATTGACACACTAGGTAAACAAATAGGCGCTCTAGATTTTGTTAGTCATTGCTATCATCGGCCTCGTCACTTACCTGACTGGCGCTATAATTTATTTGCCATGATTCACGCAAAAACAGCAGATGTCGCTACGCAACAAATTGCCCAAATAGACACGTTGCTCGGCACACATTGTCGTGCCAATGAAGTACTTTACAGCACCCGCATTCTGAAGAAAACGGGCTTAAGAATTAGGAAAAAAAATGTTTCGCCTTAGTCAATTTATGCGCGAGGTGCTTCACCCCACGCCACTCAAAGCTGCTAGAAAACCAGCTGCACCGGTAGTCATATGGAACCTGATTCGGCGCTGTAATCTTACATGTAAACACTGCTATACCACTTCGGCAGATATTGATTTTCCGGGCGAACTCACGACCCAGGCAATATATCAGGTCATGGATGATTTAAAGGCGTTTAAAGTCCCGGTGTTAATTCTTTCCGGGGGCGAACCGCTATTACATCCGGATATCTTTGCTATTTCCCAGCATGCTAAAGACATGGGATTTTATGTTGCTCTATCCAGCAACGGCACTTTAATTACGCAACAGAATATCTCACAAATAGCCGCTATTAATTATCAATATGTGGGCGTAAGTCTAGATGGCATAGGCGCAACTCATGATCGGTTTCGCCAACAACCAGGCTCGTTTGATGCATCCGTACGAGGTATCGAGCTTTGTAGAGAACAGGGAATTAAAGCAGGTATTCGCTTTACCCTGACCCAGGATAATGTAGATGATTTTCCGGCCATGTTACAGCTAATGGATGATGCTGATATTGATAAATTTTATTTATCGCATCTTAATTATGGTGGGCGGGGAAATAAAAAACGAAAAGATGATGCTTTTTTCAGTATGACCCGTGATGTGATGGACCAATTATTTGAAAAGTCTTTGCAATGGGAACAGCAAGGCATACACCGGGAAATTGTGACAGGTAATAATGATGCTGATGCGGTATATTTTTTACACTGGGTACGCGCAAACTTTCCTCAACAAGCGTCACATATACAGAGCAAACTCGAGCAATGGGGTGGAAATGCATCTGGGGTGAATGTTGCCAATATAGATAACCTAGGGAATGTACATCCAGACACTTTCTGGTGGCATTATAATTTAGGTAACGTACAACAGCGTCCTTTTTCTGAAATCTGGCAAGATATTTCAGACCCACTCATGGCAGGGTTAAAACTCTCACCACGCCCGTTAAAAGGGAGGTGTGGCAGCTGTAACTATCAAAAGATCTGTAATGGAAATACCCGTGTTAGAGCACAACAGGTTTATGCTGATGCCTGGGCTGAAGATCCAGGATGTTATTTGAGTGAAACAGAGATATGAAGCGGTTTGGAGATACTTGTCTTAATGTAGCTCTATTTGAGTAGCTACATTAAGACCTATAGTAAGGCACCTGAAAACACACATCATCCAGCTTTGCTGATATTTTTGTCCGTCATTAGCACTAATGACAAACAAAAGTCCTGCCCAAATATTGGACGCTTATTTATTTCCAGCTGCCTAATACTATTTAATTTCTTCTGGCTCTACTAGCTCATCACCATCTGTATCCATTTTATCAATGATTTTTTCAGCATCCTGTTCAATGCTATCTTCCATATTCATAATCACTTGATCAACCGCTTTTTGAGACTTGCCTCTTGCCTGCATTTTAATGGCTTTTTCTATCGCATCTTCCCGCAGTTCTACTTCAACTTCATCAGCAGTAATATATCCATCCTTATTCTGATCATACTCAGCAGCTAAACTCGCTTTCGACTTACCTGAATAAGGAATGTACCCCGCATACTCTGCGCTTGCATCAAATACAGTTAAAGCTAACAATGCAGGTAATAGACCTATTATTATTTTTTTCATTACGCTATCCGTTTTATCCAAAAAGCTAATAATAACACGGTAACTTATTAGACGAAAGTACCTAGATACAAAGCACATAGAGAAAAACAAAACAATCCCCTCCATGTAAGAATAATCAGGCTATTAAGATGACAAGCTATATAAACCTATAAAATCAGTTCCTCACAGTTTCTAGCAAAAGTTTTTGATTCCACCGCACTTAAAAAAACACCTATTTAACCTAATAGGTGAAGCTAAAATTTTTTAAAGTATTATATTTACTCAATAACTTGCACTAAATCCGCGTTCAACCAATTTTTCTAGGATAAACAATCGCATATTTAGGCTGCATTTACCTGATGATAACCAGGACTTGTTATTTATGTTTGGTCCCTTAACGTATAGTTTTTTCGTTACTTGATGTCCATCATTATCTATGTCATCATTGATGAATTTTTCGATAATTTTAATCTTTTAAGAGGCATTTCAATGGCTGGTCGTAACCATCTATATATCCCAGGTCCTACTAACTCACCTCATGAGGTACTAAGTGCCATGCATCTTCCTATGGAAGATCACCGTGCTCCGACCTTCCCGCTCCTACTTAAACCTGTACTGGAAGACTTAAAAAAAGTTTTTAGAACAGAAACAGGCCAGGCATTTGTTTTTCCTGCAACAGGTACTGCAGGCTGGGAAATTGCATTAACCAACACTTTAAACCCTGGCGATAAAGTACTTATCTATCGTTTTGGTCAATTCAGCCATTTATGGATGAATATGGCGCAGCGTCTAGGTCTAGATGTGGAAATGCATGAAGTTGAGTGGGGAAAAGGTATTCCGGTAGATGACTTGCAAGCCCGCTTAAAACAAGATAGCGCACACGAAATTAAAGCAATCTTAGCGACTCACAACGAAACAGCAACCGGCGTAACCAGTGATATCGCAGGTGTACGTAAAGCCATGAATGCTTCTAACCACCCAGCTCTGTTATTTGTAGACGGTGTAAGTTCTATCGCTAGTCTTGATTTCCGCATGGATGAATGGGGTATTGATGGTGCAATCAGTGGTTCGCAAAAAGGCTTTATGCTACCAGCGGGTCTGGCAATCGTTGCTTTCAGCCAAAAAGCATTGGCGTTGACTGAAACAGCGACTTTCCCACGCTGCTTTCTGGATCTAAAAGATCAAATGGCACAGAATGCATTAGGTTACACACCTTACACCCCTTCTACTCCGATGATACACGGCTTACGTGCAGCGCTGGATATATTGCTTGAAGAAGGCATGGAAAACGTTTATGCACGTCATCACCGTTTAGCCGAAGGTACGCGTAAAGCGATTGCTGCCTGGGGCTTAAAACTTTGTGCTCAGCCTGGTTTTGAATCAGATACTGTTTCAGCCATTGTAGTACCAGAAGACAAAGATGCGCGTGATGTGATTGCAACTGCCTTTAACACATACGACATTTCTTTAGGCGCAGGCTTAACAGAAGTCATGGGTAAAGTATTCCGTATTGGTCATATCGGAGATATGAATGATGTCTCTATGCTGGGCGCAATTGCCGGTGTAGAAATGGCAATGCTGGATAATGGCTTTGATATTATTCCTGGAAGTGGTGTTGCTGCAGCAATCGAATATTACCGTTCAACTGCTGCTGCCTAATTGAGCTACTGAGCTATTGAGTAATACAAGATATCAGGCTAACAACATGATGTCTTGTTTACCTTTGCGCTGACCCAGCCCGGTTTACATCATGAATAAACCTAAAATATTTATCACACGCAAATGGCCTGATGCTATCGAGGCTAAATTAAAACAACGCTATGACGTCACACTTAACCTAGCTGACCGCCCACTTAGTGCCGAGGAGTTTAAAACGGCTTTACAAGAATATGATGCCGTCTGCCCTACTGTATGTGATTCGTTTCCTGCCGAGGTATTAAATGTTGTCAATAAACGCTGTAAAATCCTGGCTAATTTTGGTGTGGGTTTTAACCATATAAATACGCCTGTCGCTAAACAGCAAAACATAGCAATCACCAATACTCCTGACGTTTTAACACATAGCACAGCTGATATAGCGATGACTTTATTGCTAATGTCTGCCCGCCGTGGCGCTGAAGGAGACAGACTAGTACGCAATAAACAATGGCAAGGCTGGAGCCCAACACATATGTTAAGTAGCAATGTTACCGGCGCCACTCTGGGGCTGATCGGCTTTGGCAGAATTGCTCAGGCTATGGCTAGAAAAGCGCATCATGGCTTTGATATGAACATACTTTATTTCAAACCCAGCCCCGCAGAAGAATATGTTATTGATGATCTACAAGCCACTCGTTGTGAGACGATTGAAGAACTACTACAAAAAGCTGATTTTGTGTCTTTACATTGCCCGGGGGGTGATGCAACCAGACATTTGATTAATGCAGATAGATTAAACTATATGCAACCCTCAGCACACCTTATTAATACAGCTAGGGGAGATGTTATTGATACCCAGGCTTTAATTAATGCGTTGAAAAATAAACAAATAGCTGGCGCTGGGCTAGACGTATATGAGGCTGAGCCAAATGTGCCTGACGAATTATTAGCATTGGATAATGTCTCCCTATTACCTCATCTGGGTAGCGCTACGCTCGCCACTAGAATAGCCATGGGTGAAAAAGTTTTAAGTAATCTAGATGCTCATTTTTCGGGCAAGCCCTTACCTAACGAATAAGGTTAGATTGTGATCGCGAAGCGAGCCACAATCTGAACCGTTTGTTGGACAAGCCCGGCACGATAGTAGGAATTCATTTAATGCGCTCTATGAAAATAGCTTTTTGTTGATCAGCCCGACTGATGAATCGAACCTCTGTTTTTACCTGTTTAACTGAACTTTGAGCGTTGTCCATTGCAGTCAACTCTCAAAGTCCAAGTATCGGAGCAAAATTCTGCCTTAATCTCCGATTTTAGCCCAAGCAACTCCCTCAGCATTTAATCCGCTGATAGCCTGGGTCGAAGTGTTTAAATTTACATAAGCGCTAGTGATTCCAATTGTTAAGTTGGCAAAGGCTGAAACATTATTTCCACCCTGGGTATTTGCCGACGCCCAACAACCATCGCCCCGCCACAACATTTGCAACTGAATGCCGGCCGTACTTTGAGTGCACGCAATATCTTCGTCGGGTCAAACTTTAGCAGGGAGTGAATCAACTTAATAACACCCTTGCTATTCGGATGTAAAAAGCCATAATTGCGCGCACGACGAAAGCCTTTAGGCAAAACATGTTGCAGCACCAGCCACAGAAATTTAGCCCCCGATACCGTTTTGGTTTGATAGCGTTTGGTTTTGCTGTCTTGATAACGGTAGGTTACTTTGCCATTTTGGCAGGATAAGATATCCTGTTCACGAATCACACCACGATACAGGTATCGACCCAGATATATCAATGCTTTATCGCCTGCACCGACAAACTTACAATCGACCACCCATTTTTCCGGAATAGCTGTGGGAAATGGCAACTTTTCTTCGTTCATACGCGCTAGCATCTTTGCACGAAATACTTTTGCTAGTGCTTTATGATGAAACAGGTATTTGCCTTCCTTAGTGCGCCAGAGCTTCTTGATTTTATCCACGATTGCCGCAGGCATAATGACATGAATATGCGGATGATAATTTAATTCGCGTGAGTGTGTATGTAAGACAGCAATCGCCCCGGCATCGCCTTGCAACTGCTTATCATTTTTACTAAAACTCTGTAAAGTCGCCCAGGCACAGTCAAACATCATACTGTAAAGTAACCGCGGATGCTGCCTGGCTAACGACCTTAACTGCGCAGGTAAGGTAAAGGTATTCATAAAATAATCAGCAGGGACTTGTTTTTGTACCTGTCGTTCAATCCATTGTTGACTCTCATGATGTTGACAATGCGGGCAGTTACGCTGGCCACAGGAATGAGGCACAAAGGTTTGATAGTCACAGTCTGCACAGTTAACCTGCATCACAGGACTCAGCTGTGTCCGACAGCTCTTCATGGCATGTAATGCACTGATCTGATTGGAGCGTAAACGAGATTGATACTCGCTTAAAAAGTCAGACTGAAATTGATCAATCACTGCAGCTAGGGTTATCATGAAATCTGCCCCCAGTGAATAGAAAAGTCATTGACTAACTGATTAATGTGCAGCTCTGCATTCTCATCGGTAATATCGGTCAAATGCGTATAGCGAGCCGTGGTTACTAAACTGGTATGGCCCAGAATCTTCTGCAACTCAACTAAATCAACCCCGGCTTCTAACAGGTGAGTGGCGTAACTGTGGCGCAGCGAGTGGCAGGAAATCTTTTTTTTAGTCCCATTTCTTGCGTCACAAGACGGATTGTCTTCTGGATGCCACCGCGATCAAGGGGGGATTCAGCAAGATGTGCACCTTTTAGACCCCGGGCACGGTTGGGAAATACCAGCACTGGATTTTTATGCACAGCCCAAAACTTACGCAACACCTTCAAGGTATTCACAGGCAAAGGCACAAGCCGATCCTTATTGCCTTTGGCATTGCGAATATGTACCCGCATGCGTGTCGCATCAATATCACCTACTTTCAGGCTTAAGCCCTCGCCCAAACGTAAACCTAGACTGTAAATCGTAAAATAAAAAACTCGATAGCTTAGATTACGGGTCGACATAAACAGTTGTTGTGCTTCAACCACAGTGACAATATCGGGTATACGCGTACATCGTGGTGGTTTAATCATTAGCACATCAACCCACGGCTTTTGTAGCACATGTGTATAGAAAAACTTGAGACCATAGAGATCTAGTTTCACGGCACTCCAGGAAAGGCGGCTTAAAAGAGCATGAAAATAATCCACCAGTTGATCTTGCGTTAAGTTATCCAGATGCCCCTGAAAGTGTTCCCCGATACGGCGAATAGCGCGTGAATAAGCGTCAATGGTTTTGGGTTGCAGTCCCTTAAGCTTTAAATGCTTACAGTGCTGGATATAATAATGGTTGAATTTAAGCTCTATCGATGGTGTCATAACAGTGTAACCTCATTATTGTTAGTTGGATGAGCTTACAAGTTACCTGTTATGCATATAACAGGCAATGAGGTTACACTTTAAATTTAAGGGATGCGCTGTTTTTCTCCGCGATAGCGGCTTCGTCCAACCAAGTCATTTAAAGAACATGAGTTTAAACAGTTACCAAAACGTAGATAGAGAAGAGCTCGTAAAAGACCTCAATGAAATACATCAAGAGGTACTAGCCCGTGTAGGCGAGCAAGACTTTAAGCATTTGAAAAAAATGGAACGCTGGGGACGACTCTGCTCTCTGTTGGGTTATGGCACTGCATGGATCTTCCCCAACCCGATCTCAGCTTTATTGATCAGCCAGGGCAGTTTCACGCGCTGGACTCAAATGACCCACCCTATCGTGCATAAAGGCTATGACAAAATTGCCAATATTCCTGAGAAATATACCAGTCGAAAATTTGCTCAGGGCTGGCGGCGCTTTAAAGACTGGCCCGACTGGATTACACCAGCAGGCTGGCATCAGGAACATGATGTATTACATCACTATAATCTCGGCGAAAAACTTGACCCTGACCATTTGCAACATAATATGGAATGGCTTAGACAATCCAAAGCGCCTATGGGATTACGTTATGTTATTGTTGCTGTGTTTACTTCTGTGTGGAAAATACTCTATTACACCCCTAGGACACATAAAGAGTTATGCATTAGTCAAGCCAGACAGCAAAGAGAAATTTTACCGGAAATGACCCGATCAGGCGCCTGGAGTCCCTATACCAAACAGGGGCGTGCATTATGGCTGGAAAGTATTTTGCCCTATGTAGGCTTTCGCTTTATCTTGCTGCCCTTATTGTTTTTACCATTGGGCACTTTTGCTGCTGGTAGCGTTTTAATCACTTCTATTCTGGCAGAAGTGCTTACCAATATGCATTCTTTTCTGGTCATCGTACCCAATCATGCAGGTGATGATGTAATGATGTTTGAAGATAAAGGTAAAGGCCGGGGGGAATTTTTTCTGCGCCAAATTCTTGGTTCGGTCAATTACCCGACAGGATCAGATTTTAATGACTTTTTTTACGGCTGGTTAAATTATCAGATAGAACATCATTTATGGCCAGATATTCCACTAAACCAATATCAATTTGTACAACCCAAAGTAGTCGCCGTGTGTAAAAAACATGGCATACCCTACCGACAGGATTCGGTATTTAAAAGGTTAAAAAAAGCAGTTGATATTATGGTGGGACGTACTTCAATGCTGAAACCCGTTAGTGAACCAACGAGGTAGCAATAGTTAGTTGTTAAAATCGGAATAACTAAGCTATTGTAGCTCACTACAAGCCCTTATGGAACATACGCAATACAGAGCGTTTATCATCTCTCCTAGTATTGCGTAAATTTCATACGGGCTACACTGTCAGATAATTGATTGCTACGAACCTAGAAAAATCAGTTGAGCGCGAATTTATAGTGCAAGATATTGAATCAATATAATACTTGCAAAAAACTTTAGCTTCACCCATAGCTTAAGCGGACATTTTTTGCAAGTGCGATGAAATCAAGAGCTTGTGCTAGAAAACGTGAGCAACTGATTTTTCTAGGATAAATTAAAAGCCGCGCTTAACAATCTTGCACTGCACTTTTACATTCTCCATATAGCAGCGGTATTTTTCCTTGCCCTCGTACTCACCCTCACAGGCGTCACAAGCCAATTTACCATTATCCAGGACTTTATCCCTGCCCCAGCCATAAGCAATAGTCTGGCACATGATCTTGGTGTATTTCCTAAAGCGATAACTACCTGGAATAGTTTGTTTTTCTGCTTTGGCCTTGTCTTTACAACCCGCTGTCGCTTTCAGATCTCCGGTAACAATTCTCGTTTCCCAGTCACCTTCACGACCTTCGCTGGCTGCAAATGATTGACCAGAAAAAGCAAATAGCATAGCAAATAAAACAAGTACATTAAACTTCATAGTTCCACCTCTTTTCATTATTATTTTTAAGCTTATTATATTACCATTCTAATTAGGGAGATGGAAAGAAATAATCATCCAGAACAACCAGGAGAAATGGTCAAAAACCATTTCTCCAACGATGGCATTCGGTCAACAAACTGATAATACGTCTTCATTGCTTTTTTACCTACCTTTACTCCTGTTTCATATATTTTTTCTGTTAATTTAACAATAGGTGCTTTGCCATTGTAGGTCATACTTTTGGCAAATTTTAAAGTTGTTTCAACTGTATCCATTATGTCGCCACTAATATGATTTTCATAGGCTCCCCATACTCGTTCAATTGGGTTATATTTACTATGATAAGGAGGGTAGTAGGCCAGTTTTATCTTTATGTTGCTTTTTTCAGCAAACTCCACAAGCCTTTTTATAAACTGAGTTCTGGAGCTACTGTTCTCCATACCATTGTCAGCGTTAATTGTCAGAATATCTACTCCATATTTTTCTTGAATTTCTGGCCAAATTTCTTCCAATCGGTCAACGATGAAATCACTGCTGGCATAGCCTGCTGTAAAGAAAAGGAAAAAATCATCATGTTCAGGCAGATAAAAACCAAAAGGAGTTAACTTTTCCTTAACATCTAAATCATGATCCTCTGCTTTTGTTAAAACCCGATTTCGTCCTCCCCGTGAAAAATTTCCTATATTCATTCTTGCTTTGGCATCAATTGATATACGAATCTCTTTTGGGTTGATATCTGCCATTCCATTGACTGAATGAACTTGTTCAAAAATTGCATCCGTTTCCTTGATTTTCTTATGAGGCTTTGTTTTTTGTACCTTTTTTGGATGGTAACTCAGGTCATTTAATTTTGTATTGATAGTTTTTGAGCAAGGTAATGTTTTTTCATCGTAATAATCAATCTCCAGTAAACGTTTTCTAACTTCTTTAGCCGTTAGCCGGGTATATAATCGACAGGAATTAAAAGAGGGATCCGTTTGACACTCCGGTTCAGCAATTTTTTTTATGTCATCAAGTAGATGAGGAAAATGCTCTTCACTTTTATTACGCCCTCTCGCTGAAAAATTATCTTCTATGGGCTGAGTTTCAAGTTCATATTGTCCTTTTCGGATAGTGCCTCTATTCCATCCTAGTTTTTCTTCAGCAATACTTGCACCACCTGAGCCTAGTAGCTCCACCGTTTCAGCCATGAATATACGACGTACCGAGCCTTTGGGAGCAGGGCGAGTTATTTATAATCCAATATAATGCTATCTGTTAATCGTCATCAACAAGTCAGGATCTGCCTAGTGTGAGAATAAATTCAGAATGACAGGACCTATTGTCACAAGCTTTGGGATACGGAGATATGACTTCTTTCCATCTTTAGGGAGATGGAAAGAAATAATCATCCAGAACAACCAGGAGAAATGGTCAAAAACCATTTCTCCAACGATGGCATTCGGTCAACAAACTGATAATACGTCTTCATTGCTTTTTTACCTACCTTTACTCCTGTTTCATATATTTTTTCTGTTAATTTAACAATAGGTGCTTTGCCATTGTAGGTCATACTTTTGGCAAATTTTAAAGTTGTTTCAACTGTATCCATTATGTCGCCACTAATATGATTTTCATAGGCTCCCCATACTCGTTCAATTGGGTTATATTTACTATGATAAGGAGGGTAGTAGGCCAGTTTTATCTTTATGTTGCTTTTTTCAGCAAACTCCACAAGCCTTTTTATAAACTGAGTTCTGGAGCTACTGTTCTCCATACCATTGTCAGCGTTAATTGTCAGAATATCTACTCCATATTTTTCTTGAATTTCTGGCCAAATTTCTTCCAATCGGTCAACGATGAAATCACTGCTGGCATAGCCTGCTGTAAAGAAAAGGAAAAAATCATCATGTTCAGGCAGATAAAAACCAAAAGGAGTTAACTTTTCCTTAACATCTAAATCATGATCCTCTGCTTTTGTTAAAACCCGATTTCGTCCTCCCCGTGAAAAATTTCCTATATTCATTCTTGCTTTGGCATCAATTGATATACGAATCTCTTTTGGGTTGATATCTGCCATTCCATTGACTGAATGAACTTGTTCAAAAATTGCATCCGTTTCCTTGATTTTCTTATGAGGCTTTGTTTTTTGTACCTTTTTTGGATGGTAACTCAGGTCATTTAATTTTGTATTGATAGTTTTTGAGCAAGGTAATGTTTTTTCATCGTAATAATCAATCTCCAGTAAACGTTTTCTAACTTCTTTAGCCGTTAGCCGGGTATATAATCGACAGGAATTAAAAGAGGGATCCGTTTGACACTCCGGTTCAGCAATTTTTTTTATGTCATCAAGTAGATGAGGAAAATGCTCTTCACTTTTATTACGCCCTCTCGCTGAAAAATTATCTTCTATGGGCTGAGTTTCAAGTTCATATTGTCCTTTTCGGATAGTGCCTCTATTCCATCCTAGTTTTTCTTCAGCAATACTTGCACCACCTGAGCCTAGTAGCTCCACCGTTTCAGCCATGAATATACGACGTACCGAGCCTTTTAAACGATGGGCTGTATTTATAATCCAACCTATAATGCTATCTGTTAATATCAACAAGCTTATCTGCCTAGTGTGAGAATAAATTCAGAATTCATTATTATAAATTATTGAGACACAAGCTTACTTCGTTTGGATGATTATTTCTTTCCATCTCCCTTATCTGCCTAGTGTGAGAATAAATTCAGAATTCATTATTATAAATTATTGAGACACAAGCTTACTTCGTTTGGATGATTATTTCTTTCCATCTCCCTTAAGAGAATGGAATATGCAGAAGCATTAATATTTAACTAAATTCAGCTCATAAATGGAAGCGTTTATGGTCTCAGCTAAGCTACAATTGCAATCGCTATTAAAACTATCTCCGCCTGGGAATCAAAATACAACTCACCGTTTAACCAGAAAAATCAGTTGAGCTCGAATTTATAGTGCAAGATATTGAATTAATACCTAAATCCTGCAAGCATTATACATAATAATCCACAAAACTCCTTATTAAACAATGATATAATATCATTTTCCTGATTTCACTATCTCATTGTTTTAATGAAGCCCTCTAAAGTATCAAAATCCTCATCTCACGTAAGAAACCGTACCCGAACGGTAAAAATGACATCTACAGCACATGGATTGACAAGCCAGGCGGGACTGATTCCCGTCGTGAAATATTTAGACAGGATAGGTTTTGAAAAAACCGTAAAACAAAGCGTTCCACATCGGCGGGGTGAAAATGCAGACCATCACTTATCTGATGTGGTTCTATTGACGTTGGTTGGCATGATGGGGGGAGCAACATCAATGGCAAAGGTGACGACCGTATGGGCAGATAGCGTACTGCGCAAAGTAGCTGGCTGGATAAAGATTCCTGTTGAAACCACAATTTTACGGATCTTTAAAGAAGTAAGTGATAGGCAGATAAGCCAGTTTGAAACGCTCACGCATACTTTGCGTGGTCAACACTGGCGGCGATTGCTTCGTTCCGGAAAATCGAAAACTGGCATACAATCCGTCCAGTGGGTCGATGTCGATTCAACTGTGGACACCGTTTGTGGTCGACAAGAAGGAAGTGCCAAAGGCTTCAACCCCAAAAAGAAAGGTGCCCGTTCATACCATCCACAACTCGCTTTTCTAGCGGAAACAAAAGAAATTTTACAAGCCTGGTTCCGGACAGGCAATGCCTTTACAAGCAATGGTGTTGTAGAATTTACCAAACAGTTACTTGCACACTTGCCCAATCGGATGCGCATTATTTTTCGCGGTGACAGTGGTTATTTTGTCGGTGATTTGCTTGAATTTCTCGATACCAGAGGGCATGGGTATCTAATAAAGGTTAAACTTAAGAATTTGAACGCATTGCTGGCCAAACAGGCCTGGACAGCCATACAAGGCCGACCCGGTTGGGAGCAGAGCGAGTTTCAATATCGTTGTGGTGGCTGGTCTCGCTCTCGTCAGTTTGTCGCGGTCAGGATAAAGCAACCTAAACAAGTGACAGGACCTCAGTCCGAGCTTTGGGATACGGCAGAATATGACTATTTTTGTTATGTAACAACTGAACCTCTATCGCCTTGGCAAACACATAAGAAGTATGGTGAACGAGCGACGTGCGAAACATGGATTGAAGAAGCAAAATCACAAATGGGTTTAGGTAAAATCAGAACGAATCAATTTCTGGCTAATGCCGCATTATTTCATTGCGCCGTTCTTGCCTACAATACCGTGCGCTGGATGGCTCAATTGAGTGGCAACAAAACGTTGTGCCAATGGGAGCCGGATACACTTCGTACTTATCTGATTCGGGTGGCTGGAAAATTACTCACAGGCAATAATCAGCTGAGAGTCAGAACACCTGCAGATCCGCTCTATCCACAGGAATGGGATGATTGGGTTAAGGTGGGGTTACTCGCTTAACATTAACCGAAGTTAAGTCACTTTGATTAAAAGGTCATGGCACGTTGGCAGGGTGTTTATTGCCTTGGGCTCGGGGGATATCCATACGATACAAAAAATTTCCTCTATTTATGATTTAAATCTGGATATTTTGATCGGTTGGACAAAGAGGGCTGGCAAAGCGGCAGTAAAAACCTAATAACCACTTAGCTAGACAGGTTAATGAGAGTCAAAATATGGGCTTGCAGGATTTAGGTAATATAATACTTTCAAAAAATTTTAGCTTCACCCATAGATTAAGCGGACATTTTTTGGAAGTACGGTGGAATCAAGAGCTTGTGCTAGAAAACGTGAGCAACTGATTTTTCTGGTTTAACTAGCAACTTATATTTTTCTTCCACCTAAGGAACGTGCACGAAATAACATTTCCTCTGAAAAGTAATTCCGCAATACTACTCTCAGCTGGCCAGCGCCAACTCATGCTCATCTAGCTGCAATGTTTGACAGCCCGAATGATAATAGGCTTGATTGCAAACTAGTTCTTTTTCCGTGTGGATTAAATGCATAATCTCTGGGCTCAGCTCAGCTCCCATACCTAGGTATTTCTCATCATTTGAGACTTTTCTAAGCTGAAAACTTTGTAAATATTGACTTACAAGCATATTGATTCTCAATTATAAAAAAGAACATTATGCATTAGTTATGTTAAAAAAATATGACAATCGCACTGCTACGCAATTTTCCAGCTTATACTCATATTAAAGACTCTTTGTCTCCCAAATGAGACCAATTTTATCTGCAATGAACAGCCCTATAAGAGCGCTTTGCAAAAGGCATGCTTATAAACCTAAAAACCTCAGTTGAACGCTAAAAAACACTCTAAGCATTTGAATATAAAACATAATGACCGTAACAACTTATCACCTGCAGGTTGAATAGACTCCGCTTCACGGTTTTGTGAATAAATCTGAGCGCGAAATACTGCGTTACAGCTATTGCCAAGGGCTACGGCCATTGCCTGCTAGCTGTGCCTTGTCTTTCGCACTCAGATTTTCCACAAAATCCCTGCTCAACTGCGGTTTCTAGGATAAATCATACTGCGCTGTAACTGTAACTTGAGACTATTTTTTTAAGCATAATGTAAATAGTCGCTACTTCACGACGCTATAAGCCTCAAAAAAATCAGTTCTAGCACAATGAATCATTTCCCTACCGAACTCAATTTCACTGACATGCTCACCGCCCCCCCCCTGAATTATTAACTTTAGCGTAAGTTTTTTTGCAAAAAAACAAAGTTGGCATCAAAACTGCTACACTAGAACTAATATTAATTGATACACGTGTGGATTTCCAGGCCAGCCAAAAACCGGGAATTAAAACAACTCTACACAGCGTGTTAATTTTTATTTACATACTTTTTACTATTTAAGGAAAATACAATGTTAAAAAAAATCATCTTCGCAAGTTTATTTATCTTTAGTACTCAAAACGTAATGGCATTTGGACTTCAGGAAATTAATGATGCTACAAACGGCGTTAATGCCGCAACTGATTCTGCTCAAGAAGCTTCTGATACTGCACAAAACGTATCTGAGCAAGCGGCAGAACTAAAAGAAAAATCTGTGACCGATATGGCCAAAGGCGTAGCGACAGAGAGCGCTACGAGTGGTGTTGATGGTGCAGTAAGCGGCGCTACGGCAGGTGGATCAATTGTTGATGGCGGTACAAAGGGTGTTATTGATGGCGCAAAATCTGGATTGAATAAATTATAATTCATTCCCTAAAACGCTAAAAGCCTGGAGGCCCATATCCAGGCTTTTTTTCATTAGGCACCTTCAGACATCTTGATTCAGACGAAACTAATTTGAGACCATTTCCTAATTTTTTGCGGATGAAGTCAGCTCATAAATTAAGCGCAGATCGGTTCCTGGATAGTTGAGTTCCGTTTGATTGAGTTGTTCAAATAACTTTTCTATTGCTTTATTACTTGCAGGTCGGGAAGTACTATGCACACGTATCCGAAGTTGTTTTTTTACTTTATCGGGTAATATATCTGCTTCTGTCACAAACAGCGTTTGTAATAGTTGCCTTGCCATCGGAAAGTCGATTGTCGGTGAGGTTAGCAGAGCGGCCATTGCTGTTTCTGCCCGATAAGCGATCATGTTGACAGTATCTATCAGCCGCTTTTTCCCTGGCAGAAGCTGTTCGAACTTATCTTCGTCTCTCAACTCTTGCCAGGTAATGTGTTTGGGCGTTTGGCTTAGTTTTTCCTTGATGGTTTTTAGTTCATTTTCATAATGCTCTATTTCTTCGAGTAATTCTGCTCGTTTTCTTTCCCATTTCTTGTATTTCACATCTTCCGTTTCATCTTTTTTAATCACCGGATGAAGTTCCATCGCTGCAAATCGAGATAGACGGTAATTGAGTTTGGATTGTATCGAATTACGCTGTCCTTCCTGTTGGCGCCTATCAGGGTTGACCACCTTTTGGGTATCGGATAGTGGCTCTATTCCATACTCCTGTAGCATATCTAGCCCATAGTGGTGCTTCATATATCTAAAAAAGTTCTCTTGGCACCACCGGCTAAACATTCGCCCAGAAACAGCCGTCAATTCTAGTTCATAGGCTGTGGTAATAATACTGGTTTGGTGACCAGAATCAGTCAACTTGCGCACTTCTCTCATCCACATCGCCTGTTTTCCAGTTCCAACCAGACTGCCTCGTTCGGCGAGTTTCATGATGACTTTTTCACCACTCGGTAGGGTGATCTCCTGACTGGAAAAATTGTCCAGTGGCCAATTTTCGGTGGGAAATTTATGATAGGTCATGCAAGCGACACGATGCTTGTCCCACATCTTTCTAAAGAATGCGGGGCTATAGCCTTCTCTATCAAACACCAGGATAAAACGACAGGCTTGTTTGTTTTGCTGTAATGCTTGTGCACTCGGTTGATTCGGAATGTCTTTGAGTAATCGGGGGACGATATCTTCTTCCAGCGTTTTTAGTAAGCCCGGATCCACCGTTTTTTCAACGACAAAGAAGGGACGCCCCGTACCATCATTAACCCAGTAGTCGGTGATACCCCGTAAGCAGAGTTTTTCGCGTGAAACATGCCGTTTGGGAAGTTTAGTCAAGTGTCCATGATAGACACGGACATGACCATCTATGTAGAGTGTTCCTGCTGCCTCTGGTTCATTTTCCATCCATTGTCGACTGAGGTCGGCCGCCCAGCTTTCGACTGATTTTGGTTCAGCCAGTCCTTTTACTTTGGATCTTAAACAACGCACTTCGGGAGCCCGATCCAGGCCAAGTAGTTTGCCGAATTCACCCGGTGCATGCTCGCGAAGTTGTTCGGCATTTTTGATGCGACATAGCCCCATAAAGGCGAGTAGCAATAGAATATGAAAGGTTTGATAGTAACCTGTCAGTTTGCCCAGGTGGCGCTCAATGTCATTTAATAAGCCATTGCCAAGTAACGCGGGCAATGCACATAACACACCGCCTTTAGGAACATCTAAACAGGATTCGAATTCGATTGAGGCTCCCTTTTCCTGCTCACCCAAAGCAGCCTGGATTCGCTCTTCTACTCGAGTGCAGGCCGTACCAAGCACATCGGCTGCATTGGCATCTATAATATCACGGGCTGATTTGGTACTGCCATCATTGGGGTCTATTGATGCGGCAGACTTTTTTTTAAACGTCCATCACTGATCGCCTTGCGAAAGGTATCTGCCCGGATGCCTAATTCTTTAGCGGCTTCGTTAGGCGTCATACCTTGATCCAGATATTCCTGAGCTTGCTGCAAAACCTCAAGCGTAAAGAGTGGTCCTCCCTTGCGAGTCGGGCGAGGTTCAAAAAACGAATCAGCCCCTTTTTCTCGTAGTTGCCTTAATGAGCGCATAACACTACTTTTAGAGACACCAAAGGTTGTAATAATATCGATTGAACGACAGGAACCGGTATTGATGAGTTGAGAGGTGTGAAGTCTAAATAATCTCTTATTGTCAGCCTGGTGAGAATAGATCGGGATACCGCCGAGGAAATAAAACCACTCATCATTTCGGTTATCAACACTGACCTGACCATTTATAATAGTCGTACCCTGAGGAATTATTGGGAGCATGAGTTGCTGCATTAATTGAATACCTCGTATGATATGAGGGCTTAGTTTAACCTAAATGAGTACCATTTTCATTTCTTTAGCTGAAAATATCAATCATTTGACAATAATTCCCTAACCCTTTAATTATATTGCCTAGTTTAAGTTTTAATGGATTTCTTTCAGGATAGCGAATCAAGATGTCTGACCTTAGTCTCTCAGATTTATATTCCTTTCCCGCTCGCTCGCAAGTCACCTGTCTCAAAAAATCGACAACCTTCTCTAGCTTTTATTAAGAATTTCATCACTTTTTGGCATCAGCTTCAACACGCATCTGCTTAAATGCTGTTGGTTTTAACTGATGTCTATCCAATAGTTTATAAAACTCAGTACGATTACGCTTAGCCAATCTTGCTGCCTGACTGACATTTCCATCAACAGATTTCAGCAGTTTAATTAAATACTCTTTTTCAAATTGGCTTTTAGCTTCTTTTAAACCTTGCATAGAGCTATTTTTTTCTTGCAGCACTCTCTCCACCAGATTAGCTGGAACGATAGGTGTTGTCGCCAATGCAGACACGTGTTCGACTACATTTTGCAATTGCCGCACATTACCCGGCCAATCATAGCTCAGCATCAACTCCATTGCCTGATTTGAAAACCCTTTGGCAACATAACTGTAGGTGCTCTCTGGATGGGTAATAAAATAATTAGCTAACAATGAAATATCTTCGCGCCGTTCAGATAACTTAGGCAAAGTTAATTTCGCAACATTCAAACGATAATACAAATCCATTCTAAAGCCACCGTCATTAGCTTTCTTTTCCAGATCATGGTGACTAGCTGAAACTATACGTACGTCAACAGAAACACTGCTATCCGAACCTACGGGTCGAATTTGACGCTCTTGCAAGGCCCGCAGCAGCTTGACCTGAAAAGCCGAGGACATATCCCCTATTTCATCCAGAAACAAAGTCCCCTTGTCTGCTGCCTGAAACAAACCTTGCCGATGTTCGAAAGCGCCTGAGAAAGCGCCTTTTTTATGCCCAAATAACTCGGATTCCAGCAGGTCTTCTGGGATAGCACTGCAGTTGACTGCAACAAAAGGTTCACTATGACGGGGACTTGCTTTATGAATAGCCTGGGCTATCAGTTCTTTACCTGTACCACTTTCACCATGAATAAACAGGCTAGCATCGCCTTGTGCCAGACGCTTGACTTCACTTAACAGATTTTCCATTAATTGACTGCGGGTCAGTATACTAGCGCGCCAATTTTCCTGTTTTTTGTACTGTGTATTTCCCGCGCTTAGGCTTAATGCTTTAGCAATTTTATCCAGCAGTTCGCTGTTATCGATCGGCTTGGTAATAAAGCCAAACACCCCTTCAGTGGTCGCTTCAACCGCTTCTTTAATCGTGCCATGAGCAGTAATAATGATAATCGGTAAGGTAGGGTAGCTTTGCTGAATCAGCTTGCACAACTGCATGCCATCCATTTCATCCATACGTAAATCAGTGATAACCAGATCTGGCTGGCACTGAGGTATAAAACTTAAGGCTTCAGCTCCACTCGCAGCTGTTTTAACATTCAGCCCTACGGCCTTTAAGCGTAATGAAAGTAGTTCCAGTAAACTGGGGTCATCATCGACTAACAGTATGTTTTGTTTATTAAATTTATTTGAAAAGCTGTTACTCATAGTTTAATTATTGATTAATACTGGTTTCAATAGCTTTAAGCGCTTCAAGTTTCTCCACTAGATCCTGATTTTCTTTCACTAGCTCGTTTACACGAGACTGTTTTCGATTTGCCGCACGCTTTAACTGACTGACACTTTTTGTTTGTTGTTCTAACTCTTTAAGCCAGTTCAAATGTACCTGTGTAAGCCATAATAATTCAGGATCAATCTTTTTTTGCGACTCTAGTGTTTCGAGAATCTGTATCGCTGCTGTGTTATCCAGACAGTGTTTATTATTGGTTGCGCTAACTTGCAATGCTAATACCCAGCCTGCACGCCAGTCGCCTTGCTGATATAAGCGGGTATATTTCGTACAGGTTTTTTGTGCTGCACGATTATATTCTGTAGCAAATTTTGCGCCATATTCAGATAGCTGCTCAATTTTTTCAGTTGTAATTTGAGGTTTTGCAGAAGAATAAAGCGCTGGGAAATTTTGACAACCCGCCAGGCCGAGCAATAAAATGCCCGGCATTAATGAATACCATTTCATATCTATAATTTTTCTGCAGTAAGATGCCTAGGTGTCAACGGCAATATAACTAAAAAATGCGCGCCACTATATTCACTATCAGACTCTAAAATCCTGACTTGACCGCGATGCGCCATAACATAATCTTTAACTAGACTGAGCCCAAGTCCTGAGCTTTTTATTTTCCAGCTTTCAGGTATGGGTTGTTTATAAAATTCGCTAAAAATATGCGCCTGGTGGTTTTTAGCAATGCCTGGACCCTGATCAGCAATTAGTATTTGTAGCTTATTATGAGTGGTCTGAAGTTCAATCTTGATTTGTCCACCCTGGGGAGAAAACTTAAGCGCATTTGAAATTAAGTTACTAATTATAATCCTCATTTTATCTCGGTCAGCAACAAAATCAATGGATTTGGCGGTAAAATCAATACTCACCTGTTTACTATCAAGCAATAGCTGGTACTCAACACAAATATGTTTAAGCAACTGGTTAAGATTGAATTTTGCATAATTCATAGTCGCCAAAGTAGATCCGGCTTTTTGATATTCGATTAAATTCTCTATCAAACTGTTTAATCGAATATTCGCTATTTGTAACAATTCGATAATTTTATGCTGCTCTGCATTTAGCTCGCCGACCACTTCATCCTGCAGCAGATCAGCTCCCTCCATAATAGTCGCTAATGGCGTTTTAAGCTCGTGGGAAATAGTCTTAATAAAAAACTGTTTACTATTATCGAGTTGATTGAGCCTTTGCCTCAACCATTCCAGCTGCTGCCCAACTTCGCGCAGATCTTTTGGTCCTTCAATATAAATCCGCTCATTCACCTGCGCGTTACCCAGCTTATGAATTGCCCTGGCAATACTCTTGATTGGCTTATTGATTAAATACAATAATAGCAAGCCCAACAAAAAAGCCAGTAGCACCGAAACCAGTGCTGAATAAGTCACCTGATTTCTCACCAATATTGCCAGCGCAGATAATGATTCTGTCTCAATATAAATCTGGCTATTACCTTTGCTTACTAAGGCTTGCGCTTCTGTACGCAATTGCACGTATTCGGTAATATCTTCCGCAGATAATTTTTCTGTTTGCAGATCCTTAATAGCTAAAATTTGATCGTAAACTCGTAGTTCATTCTGGATAAGCTTAGCTAATAATTGCTGTATCGTTCTGGGAATCTGGAACTGACTTGTACGCGCGGCAATTTCAATAAATCGCTGGTGATTGTTCTGAAAAACATTAAAAATAGCGACGTCTTCAAGAATTTGATATTGACGAATACTTCTATCCATCACTAATAAATGATTCAGTAAAGCCTCATTATTCTCTGATACGCGTACCGTTTGAAACAAGGTAGCATGACTTCGATCCGTATAATCCTGAATGCTTTTGACACTATAAATTAACGTTAAAATCAAGGGTAATGTTACTACAAAAAAAATAAGCAAGGTCCATTGATAAATGGAAACCATTTGCAACAGATTACTCACTTGCCAGCGTTTGCGTTTACGACGATCCAGTACCTGATGTTCAGCAGAAGGTGAGTTATGCGCTGGCATAAAAACTAATCATCACAAACTAGGTTTATTCAGGTTGGGCCGGATTCGTTTTGAGTAATCAACCGGGCTATTATCATCAGATACATACTGATTAATATGAAAATACTCCCTCGCCTCGGGAAAACTTAGGTCGGTATCAATCGTACCATTTTCATATAGCATCTGATCTGAATAGCCATTGGCAATAATTCTCCAGTCTAGACTGTTTTTAGGCGGCGCAATGCTATTGAAATCAGCCCGTAAGGTCGTGAAGCAATTCTGGGTAATGGTATTATAAAATTCAGGTTGCTGATAAAGTTGATTAACTCTAGCCATAATGACTTCAAAAACCTGACGCACTTCTTGTTTACTCAATGTCGTCGGATAAAAATACACATCTTCGGGGTCGAGCTTCCGAAAATTGGTTCTCAAACGAATAATATCGCGCTCATCGGCCAGAATATAAGTCATCTCATACTGGTTAAAAAAACCGCTCACAAGCGATTGTGGCTCACCTTTTTCTAATCTTGTCTCTGCTGACACAGCCAGATAATCGCCATTACTAAAGCCAAAGCTGAGTATCGTATGCGCAAAGGTCGTTCCACCTCCCCAGTAGGACAGAAGAAAGTTTAAGCTTTCCAGGTCATCCAGGTTATAGGTTTTATCATAGTAATTTTCGCTAAAATCAAATTCAGTCCGATAATCAAAATTACGTATATTATGCACAGCAACCTGATTTCCCTGAGTAATCGCATAAGGCGATTTTGCCACACTCGGCATCCAGTCACGATCATTTGAAGCCGGCATATTCATCCAGGCTGTCGTTACAGCTATATAAGACAGAATAATTATTACTAACGCTAGATTTCGCTGTGGAACTAGAAATAGAATCAGTGGTATGGCAAAGGCAAATATTCCCGCTGCAATAGCAGCCATTTGTCCATCTGGCAAAAACGTAAAATAGAGTGCAACTGAACACCAAAGCCAGAAAACAAACAGCACGAAGTACAGAATCATATGGAACAATAAATTAAACATAACTATGTATTTCCGCAGTAAATTAGAATGATTAGTAGAGCGTGACTTTAGCCCGCTGTTTTTTTGGGTATTAGCGGGCCAAAGTAACGCCCCACCCAAACCGCTTAACTCTCTTTAGGTCGACTAAAGCGTTCCCCCATGCTTTGCATAACCGCATAAAATACCGGCGTAAAAATTAATGACATGGTCACTGCGGCAATCATACCACCGACCACAGCGGTACCAATGGCTTGCCGACTTGCTGCTCCCGCCCCACTGGCAACCACTAAGGGCAGAAAGCCTAATACTGATGAAAATGCGGTCATTAAAATGGCCCGGAAGCGTAATCTTGAGGCTTCCACGGCCGAATCAAAAATACTCACGCCTTTAGCGCGCTGCTCTGCCGCCAGTTCAACAATCAAAATCGCATTCTTACTGGCCAGGCCTATAATCAATACAATACCAATCTGGGTATAAACATTATTATCAAATTCGCGCATCATCAGTGCGGCAACTGTGCCTAATAAGGCGAGAGGAACCACCAGTAATACGGCCATAGGCAATGTCCAGCTTTCATATTGAGCGGCCAGCACCAAAAACACTAAAACAATCGCCAGAGCAAAAATGACGATTGCTTCATTACCGACTTTTTTCTCCTGATAAGACATGCCGGTCCATTCATAACCCATCGAATCCGGGAACTTGGTTTTGGCCATTTGCTCCATCAAATTCAAGGCTTCACCCGAACTAAAGCCAGGCGCGGCACTGCCGGTAATAGACGCGGCAGGATAAAGGTTGTAACGTAGAATGGTTTGCGGACCCAGGGTTTCATCGACTCTGATTAAAGTCCCTAAAGGAATCATATCGCCCTTACTATTACGCACTTCTAACTGACGTATATCTTCAGGTTTTAAGCGGAACTGCGCATCCGCCTGCACTTTCACCTGCCAGGTACGACCAAATTTATTAAAGTCATTCACATAAGCCGAGCCTAAATAGGCTTGTAAGGTACTAAATACTTCGTTTAACGGAATATCCAGAGTTTTCGCCTTAGTACGATCCACTTCAGCAAAGAGCTGTGGCACTCCGGCTCTAAAGGTTGAATTTAATCTAGCCAGACCCGATTGCGTCTGACTGTCTGCAATCATTTCAGTAGCCATGCGTTGTAATTCATCCAGACCCACATTACCCTTATCCTGAATCTGCATTTGAAAACCACCGGAAACACCTAAGCCTGGAATAGCAGGCGGTACAAAAGTAAACACAATGGCTTCTTGTATCTTGCTAAAGCTTTTATTGAGGTGTTGTAAAATTGCCTCCTGAGTTTCATTTTCCGCAGTACGCTCATCCCAGGGCTTCATAACCACAAAAATCGTTGCGGCATTAGACGAGTTAGTCCCGTCTATCATAGAAAAACCACCTAGAGACACCCAGTCTTGTAGTCCTGGTGTTGCTTCTAGAATTTCATTTATTTGCTGCAATACTTCATCAGTACGCTCTTTTGAAGCTGCATCAGGCAATTGTACGCTAGTGATCACATAACCCTGATCTTCTACAGGTAAAAAGGCCGATGGGATTTTGCTAAATTGCCAGCCACTTGCGACCGCAATACCGGCAGCAATCAACATCATTAAAAAACCGCGCCGAACGACTATTTTTAAAAAATTCGCATAGCCGTTAGAAGCCTTTGCAAAAAACCGGTCAAAGCCACGAAAAAAAGCATTTTTATCGGTAGATGCCGGGCGCAATAATAAGCTGGCCAGGGCAGGACTTAAAGTTAAGGCGTTTAAGGAGCTGAAAACTGTAGCCACAGCAATGGTAAGCGAGAATTGTCGATACATTTCTCCGGTAATACCCGGTAAAAAAGCCGTAGGGACAAATACGGCTAATAATACCAGTGTTGTAGCGACTACAGGCCCAGATACATCATTCATTGCTTGAATGGCCGCTTCTTTTGATGATAAGCCTTTTTCAATATAAGCTGCAGTCGCTTCGACCACCACTATCGAATCATCGACCACAATTCCAATAGCAAGTACCAGACCAAACAGGGTCAGCATATTCAAGGAAAACCCCATCATCGCCATCACTATAAAAGTGGCAATTAAGGAAACTGGAATAGTCACCGCTGGAATCAGTGTTGCCCGCCAGTCTTGCAAGAAAATAAATAACACGATAAAAACCAGAGC
Source organism: Methyloprofundus sp. (assembly GCF_965251085.1). NCBI lineage: Bacteria > Pseudomonadati > Pseudomonadota > Gammaproteobacteria > Methylococcales > Methylococcaceae > Methyloprofundus > Methyloprofundus sp. Next base: position 2,075,884 of record NZ_OZ252594.1, read on the forward strand.
CCCTGCCTGAAATAGTGTAACAAAGACTTCATGTATAGAGGCACTGACAAATAACGTGGTGTCATAAGGAATTTTGTATTCCAGGCCTTGAGGAAAATTGGCAGCGAGCTCTTTCATCATTGCCCTGACCTGATCCGCGACATCCAGCGCATTAGCCCCGGGTAATTGATATATACTGATACTGGCAGAAGGAGAGCCGGTCATATTGGAACTGATATCATAGGTTTTCCCGCCTAAATCAACCCGCGCCACATCTTTTAAACGGGTGATATTGCCACTTTCTCCCGTTTTGATAATCATGTCTTCAAACTGGGCAATGTCAGTCAGTCGTCCCAGAACATTAATGGTATATTGAAAATTTGTGCCTGACGGTACTGGAGGTTGACCAATCTGGCCAGCAGCAACCTGTACATTCTGCTCACGCATCTCATTTAAAACATCTTGCGTGGTGATACCTCGGGATTTCAACTGCTCCGGATTTAACCAGATACGCATGCTGTAATCGCTGGGTGGGAAAATTGTCACATCCCCTACCCCTTTTATACGACTAATCTGGTCACGAATATTCAGCGTGGCATAATTACTTAAATAAAGTTCATCAAATGTTTTATCGGGCGAAATAAGTGAAACAAATAAAATAATATTAGCTGATTTCTTTTTAGTATTTACCCCTTGCCGATTAACTTCTTCAGGGAGGTTGGGGGTCGCCAGGGCAACACGGTTTTGCACCATGACCTGCGCCATATCCAGATCGGTTCCGACTTCAAATGTGACGGTTAAAGTATATGAGCCATCACCGGCACTGGTTGATGACATATACAGCATGTTTTCCACGCCATTCACTTGCTGTTCTATGGGGGCGGCAACGGTTTCAGCGACAACTTGGGCATTGGCTCCTGGATAAGTCGCTTTAACTTCTACGGTCGGCGGTGTGATATCGGGGTATTGAGCACTGGGTAAGGTCAGTACGGATACCGTTCCCGCAATCAGCAAAACAATGGAAATAACGCTGGCAAAAATCGGGCGTTCGATAAAAAATCGAGAAAACATAGTCTTATCCTGCAGTTGAGTCTGTCTGAGGGTTAACTACGCTACCAGGTCTGGCTTTTTGCAAGCCATTAATTATCACTTTATCGTTTGCTTTAATTCCCTGCTCAATAACGACCCTGCCATCAAGGCGCTGGCCTAAAGTCACGAGACGCTTCTCAACTTTATTTTCCTTATTAACCACTAATAGATATTGACCACTCTGATCGGCTGCTATAGCACGTTCACTAATTAATAAGGCATCTGGAGTTTGCCCTATCGGTAAGCGTAAACGGGTAAATAAACCAGGTAGTAAGCGAGCTGGTTTTTCTGCATTGGCAAATACACCGCGTAATTCTATGGTGCCAGTACTGGTGTTAAGTTCTGATTCGCCAAAATCTAACACGCCTTTATGAGGGTAGCCATCTTCATCAGCAAGCCCCATATCAAGCGGAATATTTAATTCATTATCAGATGTTTCGTCAGTATCGTGCCCCTCTTTTTCAGCGACTTCTTGACGCAATGTCATTAAACTTAATAAATCACGTTCATTTAAATGAAAGTAAACATACATGGGCTTATATTGAGTAACCGTGGTTAATAAAGTGGCTTCGCCTTCACCGACCAGATTGCCGATATCCACCATATTCCGACTGACACGCCCGCTGATAGGCGCGACGACTTGCGTGTACTCCAGTTGAATTTCTGCGCTATGCACTTTGGCCGCTTTTAAGCCAATAGATGCTTGCGCCACATCACGCTCAGTTTTACGGCGTAAATGGTCGGTTTTGGAAATATAATTTTTCTTGATTAACTGATCAGCACGCTCTAGCTCTGTCTGGGTTCGGCTGGCTTCTGCTTTAGCACTGACTAATTCAGCCTTGGCAGCCTCTAGCTCCGCTTCGTATGGCTCTGGGTCAATAATAAATAATAAATCTCCCTGTTCAACATGAACCCCAGGTACAAAGTGCATACTTTCTAAAATCCCCGAAACCCGTGCTCTAACTTCGGCATAACCCACTGACTGAGTTGTCCCGGTAAACTCTAAATATTCTGTGACACTTTGCTGTGTTGGCAGGCTAACGGTGACTTCTGGCGGTGGCGGGGCAATAAATTCATTTTTCGATTCACAGGCATTTAATAACAGGCCAAGCAACATAATCAAAAAAGAGCAATACCGACTGTGAACAAAACGGGTCATAATGAACTCAAATAAAGTGAACTAACAGGTAGAATAGGCTTATTAAATCACATGCTCAGGCCAAGTAGAATTTTTATTACCCAGAAACCTTATTTAACATACTGTTAAACAAGCTGTAAAGAGCAATTTGCAAGAGAAAAGCGGCTGATATGTTTTGATTGTTACGCCCCATCCCTCGTAAGTTATTACTGTAAGATACTATGCTGTTAAGCACCTCTACCTAAGAGCTGTGACCCAGGATTTTTTCTTCTGATTAAACTAAAACTTAACCTGGTTTTTTTAAACTCAGGAAAATTAATTATTATTAAGCCCGCATTAACTGATCTAGCTGGGCCATTTCTCCAAATAGCATTTGTTGGCATAAACAATACATAACTTCACTAATGGCACCTGGAAATAAATAATCAGCCATCCTTGCTGGTCTTTTTGTCCGTCATCAACACGGTAGCAATAGTTAAGTAGCCAGCTATGCGTCTATTGCTACAGCACCGATGTCAAGCAAAAATCCTGCCCAAATATTAGACGATTATTTATTTCCAGGTGCCAATATTCCATGATATTTCAATGGAATCAGTAGACCTTTTAAGGTAAAGTAAGACTTTTACTTCATATTAAAATAGACTCATGAAAAAATTTTATTCCCCTTTAGCCTTATTATTTCTAACTGTATTACTATCAGGTTGTGCTACGACCAAAGATATAGAAGTTGAAACTGCCTCTGATCCTAAAGTTAATTTAGAAGGCTATAAAACCTATGCCTGGTTAGGTTCTGCTGAAGTACTAAACGATCCAGAAGGAAAATGGCAGCCAGCAAAATTTGATATTTCTAGCGATATTAAATTTCTGATTGATAGCGAATTACGCAGTAAGAATCTAACTGAAGTAGCTGATCAGGATGCAGAAGTTGCAATAAGCTTCTTTACGGGTGTAGATATGGACGCTCAGCAATTAAAAACTGACCCTGCAACTGATGTTGAAATCCCTGAAAATGTGCCTAAAGCAGCATTAATCGTTGTGGCTCTAGATATTAAAACAGGTTATGTCATCTGGATGGGCGTTGCAACGGGCGACGTTAAAGAAGGCGCAAGCGTTAAAGAAACTAAAGCGCGTATCGCTTATGCAGTAAACAAAATGTTTAACCCACGTTTTTATGATTCATGGTTTAAATAAAACCTATAACGTAGGGTGCCGATCAACGCACCCTGATACTTTAGCCCAGCTGCAAACCAGCGGGGCTAAAGACCTAAACTCCTGATTAATGGCAGATTTACTGCATGCATTCTGCTGATAATTGACTAGCTTTTGTCTATTATTACCGACTTGCTTAATTGATCTATTTTATCGCAATAGTCCTTATATTCACTGGAGTTTGTCGGTGAATAATTCAGGTTTTTAAATAAACCCGTCAATTTGGTAAAGTAATCGCGTACTGCATCTTTATCATCGAATTGGTAAGGCATATTCACCAACGCGACAATACGATTTAAGCTTTCCTGCTGTCTTGCTAAAGGCACTGCAACATCGACAGCATCAAAGGCATCTTGCTGTAAATACACCATATCCAGAAACAATGCTTGCTGGTAGATAACAAAATCCTCCGTGGTAATCCCTTCTTCACCGGTGACCTGGATCATTTGCAAAATAGTGTCGCCTTTTTTCAATAGCTTCAATAAATCCTGCACATTATCTACCCAGGATTGTGATAGGTGCTCAGTAAACCAGGGTTGTAACTGCTCTAGATAACGTGACCAGGATAATAACGGATCCACAGCAGGGTAAAAGCGTTTATAAGCTCGATCGGCACTTAAACCTAGAAAAGTTTTCACCGTCCCTAATGTCGACTGGGTTACTGGCTCTTCAAAATTTCCTCCCGCCGGTGAGACCGTCCCGATCATCGTCAGACTACCTTCACTTTGATCCGCTGTTTTAATGACCCCGGAGCGTTCGTATATTCCTTTAATTGCGGAATCAAGATAGGCAGGAAACGCTTCTTCGCCTGGAATTTCTTCCAGGCGTCCCGATGTTTCGCGCATCGCCTGTGCCCAGCGTGAAGTAGAATCGGCAATAATCAAAACATTTAAGCCCATCTGACGATAATATTCGCCCAGAGTAATTCCGGTATAAATCGATGCTTCCCGCGCAGCAACAGGCATGGATGACGTATTACAGATTATCACTGTGCGATCCATTAAGGTTTTGCCCTTAACATCTTTGAGTTTAGGGAATTCAGTAATGGTTTCTACTACTTCTCCTGCCCGCTCACCGCAAGCTACGACGATTACGATATCTACATCTGAATTACGCGAAATTAAATTCTGTAACACCGTTTTTCCTGCTCCAAAGGGCCCGGGAATACAACCCATACCACCTTTGGCTATAGGAAAAAAGCTATCAATCAGCCTTAAGTGAGTAATGAGAGGTTCATGCGGGTACATACGCTGGACAATATTCTGTTTTAACAAAGGCTGTGGTATTGCTTTGCGCACTGGCCAGCGTTGTTTTAAAGTTAGGGTTCTCTCTTTGCCCGAAGCCAACTTTATTTTTGCTACCGGTTCATTTACGGTCACAGAACCTTCCTGTATCCAGCTGACAGTTGCTTCCCCTTGAACATCAAAAGGCAGCATAATCTTATGCGTAAATCCTCGTTCCTGTACCGTACCAATCACTGCACTGGCCTGTAATACTGTTCCTGTCTGCACAATAGGCGTAAAGGCCCATTTAGCATTACCGTCCAACGCTGGAAAATCAATTCCTTTAGGTAAAAAGTAACCAAATTCACTGGCCAACTTATCCAGCGGGTTTTGCAAGCCATCATAAACCTGGCCTAATAATCCAGGGCCTAATTCGACCGACAGCATTTCGGCGCTTTGCTCAACCAGATCACCGACTGATACACCCGCCGTGCTTTCAAACACCTGTGCATCGGCTATAGAACCATTAATACGCAAAACCTCAGCTTTTAATCGTTCCTGATGCTTAGCATCACTACGTGCGGGTAAAATATAAATAACTTCATTTTTGGTTAATGGCTGGTCACTACCCGTTAATGTTTCGATAGAAACCAGACTATCTTGAATAGATACGACTCGTGCTGTTGCCTTAATTGTGTTATTCATTTATTTCTCATCAGTCAAAAGAAAATAGCTGATATGGAATTATTCTGTCTTGTGTATAATCCTAGAAAAATCAGTTGCCCACGTTTTCTAGGATAATGCAATAAGTGCCAAATCCAGCTGTAAAATACTAAATAGCAGGTTCAAAACTACTCGGTAACAGGATGATAAAAATCGCCCAAGCCCTTTTTTACCAACAATTCAAATTGCTGCATCGCTTCCTGCTCATTACACTGCACCCATCTATTGACAATATTCCAGCGTAAAACATAGATCACCACTGCTTCAAAATCAAAGTAATGGCTATGTCCAATGCTTGCATAATATTCCCAGCTTAAATTTAATAATAATTTTTCTAACTCTACACTTTGCTCAGTTGTGAATAGCGTATTTGCCTGGTTTATCCAGGCAAAGCGATGACTTAAAGAAAAATCGTCAACTACCCAGTTTTTGCGGACAAATGGAACAACCTGACCATAACCCCAAGGCTCATTTTTTGCCGGTGCATCCATCCCCAGTTTGCGCATACGAATGGCTGCCATAATCGTACGTATTTCCATGCGCCAGGTAATGACATCGCGTAGCAAAGGCTTAGCTAATGATTGTATAACCTGTTCTGTCGCGACCGCGATAGTCTGGTCATCATTGTCTGTACTAATCCTGGCCCAGTGCAGAATGCTTTCTATGGCGCTTAACTGTTGTCTATCGGCATCATTTAATAGTGTTAAGCGGCGCTCTAGGTGTAAGCGCGAAATGGGTTTATTTTTCACATCCCATAATGACAGAGAATGGGGTGGCAAACTCGCCATTAGCATTGCATAGCCTGTCTGATTCTGGCTCACTTTACTATGCCCTGTAATAAGGTTCTAAAGCGGGGCTGTAAATGTTCTAATAACAGCACTGAAAGCGTTTCATCAGTAAAATCCACGACCATATCGTCATCTTCTAACCTGACCGACAAACCAGCGCTAACATCATCGGAAACCTTGATAGAGACACCTTTACGCAACATATCAGCGGCCAAAGCCGCCGTAAAGTGAGTTAAAGTTCCCAGTTTTAATTCTTCGGGATTGTTTTTTAACTCTTCCACACCAACCGGACTATTGGGTAAAAAGATACTCACGTTTTCTTTGTCATCCAGATCCAGTTGCTCGCGTACCTTACCCGCCAATTGCAAGATAAGGCGCTCCAGAAATGCTTCCTGATCCATTTTTTGCCCGACTACGCGCTGCACTTCCTTGCTAAAGCTGCCTAATAAGGTATCGCGTAATTTTAACAGTGCATCGCGTGTCGCTAACTTTAAAGCATCCTCACCCGCAATTCGCAAGGCATCACTTTTGCTTTTTGCCTCATTAATTAACTGCTGCGCTTCTAATTCAGCTTCTTCAACAATCCATTCAGCACGTTTCTGTGCATCCAGCACTATGCTTTCAGCTTTTTCCTGCCCTGCTTCTACGCCTTGATCTCGTAAGCGTTGAATTAGGTCTTCTACCCCCGATGAGGTGGCTTTTGAATGTTGCTCATTCATATTTGTTTATCCTTTATAAATGCAAGTGAGGCCTTTAGTTCAATGCTGTTGACTTAACAATAAACGCCTTCTCCAGAGGGAGAAGGTTGGGATGAGGGGATTATCAATGCTTGATTTTATCCTCCTCACCCTACCCTCTCCAGCAAGAGAGGGCTTAAGTCAACAGCATTGGGTCTTTAGCTCCGCTATGTAATATGGCAGGGGCTTAGCGTCCCACTTTCGATTATGTCTGGGGAATATTGCCACTAATCACAAGTGCAAAAATAAAGGCAAATACCGCGAAACCTTCAACAATAGCAGCGGGTGCGACTGATAAACCAAAAATTTCAGGTTTGGCTTTGGAAGCATGTATCGCTGAAGCACAGCACTGTCCCTGATAAATAGCACTGAACATCAGCGCCAATCCAGCCAACACACCTATCGCAAATAAGCCAGGAGCAACTTCTGCAGTCACCGGTCTATTCAGAGTAAACATCACCACAATACCGTAAATAACCTGTGATGAAGGCATTGCAGACACACCTACATATCGCCCGTAACCACTATCCGTATCCAGCATCGCACCAATCGCCGCCTGTCCTGCTACCGCACAACCCATAATACTACCAATCGCACCCAAAGCCATCGGTGCATAAAGCCCTATCCATCCTAAAACAATTACAAAATCATTCATCAATAACCCTCTTTTTTAGAAAATGCATTAAACGGATAACCTTCATCGGATACACTCCAGTTATAAAACTCAATAAAATTCAAGCGTAAGCCATGCACAACACCACTCATAATGCCCAGCATAATATTCAGTGTATGCCCTATGAGTAAAATCAATATACTGAATAATAAGCCCATCCCAGGCATGGCATGATATACCTGTGTTGCCAGATCATTAAACGTTAGCGCTAAAGAAGCACTCGCTAGGCCAAGCGCGAATAAACGCATATAACTTAAAACATCACCAAATATTTTAGTAATGCTAGTTAAACTTTTTATGCCATCAAATAAACGTAAAATAAAATCAACTGGCCCACGGATCGGCCTATCAGTACTAAATAGGATCAGGCATAAAACAGCCAGACCTATTAGGCCGAAAGCACTTTGTTCCAGCATTAACTGTTGGCTGGCGGTTCCCTGCCACAACATAAATCCGCCAATAACAAACATCGCCCAGCCTAAAGAAGCAAACCGGGTGGTCTTCTGCCGATGCTGGTAGGCCTGCACCAGATTTGCAAACGCGATATGAATCACTCCGACAAAAATCGAGATCTTCATCATGCTATCAAAATCATTCATATCTAATAATTTTAACTTGGCAGGAAAAGTGCCAACCCCAGGACTGACACCAAAATAACTACCCACCAGAACACCCCAGACAAAAGAAGCTGTTAAAGTAATTAATAGTAACTGTCTGAAACGCAAACCTTTAACGGTTAGTCCCATGGGTTTCCATTTGAGCAGCAGAAAACTCATAAACACCGCCGCATAGCCCGCATCTGAAAGAATCATTGCAAAAAATAAAGCAAAAGAAAAGAACACCACTATTGATGGGTCCCAAGCATAATAATTAGGCATCTGATAGAATTTTACAATCTCTTCTCCACCAGCAAAAGTGTTAGTATTATTTAATAAAGTCGGTGGCAATTCATCACCATCAGGATCTTCCAGCAGGTAAGCTAATTGTAGCTTTAGTGCAAATTTCTCAATCCGGGGAAGGTCCTCAACAGCAACCCAGGACTGTAAAACGAATACATCGGGTTCATCGCGTGTCAATAAATGCGCCGCCTTCAAAGCTGATTTATTCTCATACTCAGCCAAATTCAATAAAATTAACGACATCCAGCGCGTGAGATATTCCCGTTTGGCATACGCATCTTCCAGGTCTAACTCAACCTCTTCTAATTGCTTTTTCAATTCAGACAAAGAGAACTTCCCGGTGTGAGTTCTGGGAACAGGCATGGCTTTGGCGGGAGGTTCCTGTTTAGCAATCACTGCAATATAAGCATCAGTGTTGGATTGATTCACCTGCTCCCAGATCAGTTTCGATGCAATAACTTGAGGCATTAGGCGTTTAGGCACTATATAAAACCAGAGCTTATAACCTGCTATATCCCCTTCTTGCGCTAGATTAAAATCCCCCCATAAGGCAACTTGTTTAATACGGTCCAGTAAAAACTCCTGCTGCTCCAACAACTCTCTCAAGTTATTTTTTACAGCCAGCACATCCTGTACTACCGCATTAAAATCAAAGTCTTCGGCATGTCTGACTTGATGGCGGTGCTTATTACATTGCTGTAGATATTTCAAAGCGGTCAGCGCTTCGTCTATATGCTGCGCCGGTACATTTTCTGATTTTTTTAACGCGCCCTGCATAGAGATAAGGTGTGTGCCGCCCAGACTATGCAATTCATTCAACACTGCTGACTTCTCTGCAATCAAGCCACATAGTGTTAACTTTTTTAGGGTCACAATAGCCATTAGCTCGCCTCTTTCAATCTTAAGCGTTTTTGTTTGGTACTTTTCGCACGGACGACTCCGGCCCTTTCTAAATCAGAAAGATAGATACGTATTTTACGTATATCCTGTTGTGCTTTAGGGATTAGCACCTTATCGAATAAGTTAACTCTCTGGGTCACTTTTTTCAATGCTTCACTAAGCGCTGCTACGCGTTGCTCTTCAATCTGATGCTGTATTTTTAATTGCATCATGGTTTTTAACTGAACGACTAATTGGTCTACCCAGTGCGGCTCGGTAAACAGTGAATAGCTCTGCACATCCATGTTAAGTTTTTTTAAGCAGGGTAAATGCACGCCGACAACATTTTCCTCAGTCATTTCAACCTCGGTAACTTGCACTAGATTTTTCACGTGGATAGTTTTATCCGCCAGCATTGGCAACATTTCTGCAGTACGCTTATAACAGTCCTGTATTTCAAGTTCCGTTGCCGTGAACTTTAATTGCGCTTTTTTTCGTTCAGCTGCGAGTTGTTGGCGCTTTAAATCCAGAGAAGGCAAAAACTGTTTATAACGCTTCAGTTTTGCACTGATATTACTTAAGGATGCTTTACTATATGCGAGCCTCGCCATGATAGTATTACTCTTGCAAAGCTTCAGGCTGAGGAGGTTTAGCAGCCGCTTTAGGAAAGTATTTATCAATCAAAACCTGCTTCATTAATAATTCACTTTCATCAAAGCATTCTGCCAACGTTTGCCAACATAAATCCAGGGCTTCATCCAGCGGTATAGAAACATCCAGACGCATAAAGCGCTGTCTGAATAATTCACCAAATTTTATTTGCTTTTCATCAAAACTCGATAGGTCGAATGCCATCGCCTGCTTTTGCTCGGCTTCTGTGGCTCCGGAATAAAAGCGGATCATGGTATTCATGATTTGCGAATGGTCTTCCCGGGTAGAAGAACCGATTACATGCTGTTTTAAACGCGATAAAGAACCAAACGGATCAAGCATATGATCATGCAAGTAAAACTGGCCCTCGGTAATATAACCGGTATTATCCGGAACAGGATGAGTAACATCCCCACCCGGCATTGTAGTAACCGATAAGATAGTTACCGACCCCGCACCATCATAATCACAGGCTTTTTCATAACGCCGCGCTAATTGCGAATATAAATCTCCCATATAGCCCCGGTTCGCTGGAACACGCTCCATAGAAATTCCGACTTCTTTCATGGCATCAGCATAAGCTGTCATATCGGTGGCTAAAACCAGTACGCGCTTGCCCTCTTCTACCGCAAAACGTTCGGCAACAGCCAGCGCCATATCCAGAACAATTAAGCGTTCCACAATGGGGTCTGAAGCCAGATTACAGAACATCACCGTGCGCGCAAACACTCCCGCATCTTCAAACTGGGCGCGAAAATAATGGAAATCATCAAAAATCAAACCCAGCCCTGCAAACACGACGATATCGGCATCCGCCTGAATACCTATACGTGCCAGAAAGGGGTTATAAGGTTCTCCGGAAACAGAAAATATCGGAATTTTTTGACTCTCAACCAGACAATTGAAGATATCAATCATCGGCACATTTGTACGTATCATCTTGGAAGCAAGAATACGCTTAACCGGATTAACCGAAGGACCGTCTATACCCACTTTCGGATCATGCGCCAAATCCGATCCACCATCCATCGGCTCTCCCAGGCTATTAAATATCCGCCCCAGAATATCAGCCGAATAGGTCACTTTCATGGCAGTCCCTAGAAAACGTATGGAAGCTGCATTTGATACACCCTGGGTACCTGAAAATACTTGCAATGCAATTTCATCACGATCAATTTTAATAACCTGGGCGATTGAACTACTAGACTCATCCTCGACCATTGCAAGATCACCAAACCGTGTGACCGCATCAGAATTCCCTTCCGTTTCTGCAACACTAACCGTAATAATATTACCTACGATGGAAAGAATATTATGATGCCTGACCATTTGCCGAATCATACAAAACTCCTGTGGTTATTGTTAATGCCGTTTAAATAAATTTACCAGAGACATAGGGTCAGCAATACTTTCCGCCATAAGCACTCTATCCTTACCTGCACTTTTTGCTTGCTGCAATGCTTTTTCAGCACCATGAAGTAAATTAACCTTTACTTTAGCAGGTTTTAACTGGGAACTGCTAGAACTTTTATAACAGCAAATGCCAATCGAAATAGTCACACAATCTGCTGAGTCAAATTGCATTGCTTTTACTGATACCCGGATTCGCTCTGCTATCTCTTGCGCCTGAGCTTGTTGACTATTTGCCAGCAAGGCAATAAACGTTTCACCAGAATAACGCACTAAAATGTCATTATTGCGTAATTGCTCGCGAATATCCGCTGCAACAGCTATTAATACCTGATCAGCAACTTGACGCCCATAACTCTCATTAACTTCTCTAAAGTTATCAATATCCAGATAGAAACAGCATATAGGTTCGATAGACCTCTGCGCTCTGGTTATTTCTTCAGCTAAACGCTGTTCAAGGAAATAACGATTATTCATCCCGGTTAACGTATCAATCAAACTGCTACGGTTCACTGCTTCAAAGTTCAGCTGATTTTCCAGGCAGAGCCCGGTGACAGCCCCCATATGTTCAATAAAATCAGTCGCCATGGTATGTTCAAAGCGGCTTGGGTCCAGACTGCCCATACTGATAGCCCCGAGGAACTTTCCTCGGCGTACTAGAGGAATAATCGCCACACTCGCGGGCTTACGTTTATCATAGTTAAAAAAGTCAGCGCATTTTGTTGTTTTAAATGCGCCTAAATAGGGCTTTTCCGAGCGCCCAAACTTGGCCTGTAAAAGCTTATCATCAGGTAAAATGATTAAACGCGGCTTAGCATTGAAATCAAAACCATCCGCAGATAAATAATTTTCTAACTCTTCCTTTGCATCAACCAGACAAAAACCAATATAATCAAGATCAAAAAATTCCTCAGCAGTTAATACATATTCGAGCATTTCGACTAAAGTATTAAGCTTAAGTAAACCCTTCTCGAACATTTGAAAGCGTTTTAACGTGGCACTATTATCGTGCACACGCTCTAACATGCCTTCTAGTTGGCCTTGTAAGGCCATTAATCCAGTTGTTAAATCTTCTTCCAAAATATTTCTCAACAAAATAACGATAAGTCTAAGATTAGCAGTTTCAGAAAAAAACGAAAGTAATTATCCTATGACAGAGTCAATCGCCCATAAAATAGCCACGCTACGCCAGCAAATTCAAGAGCATAACTACGCATACTATACTCAAGATTCTCCCACCATTACTGATGCGGAATATGACAGACAAATTCGCTCCTTACGCGAATTAGAAGAAAAATACCCACAATATGCAGCCACCGATTCCCCCAGTCTAACGGTAGGCGGACCGATATTAAGTTCTTTCAGCAAAGTAAAGCATGAGATGGCCATGTTATCGCTGGGCAATGTGTACTCTGAACAGGAACTGGATGAGTTTATTGAGCGTATCTATAATCGCTTAAAAGATACTCAGGAACTGACCTTTTGCGTAGAACCTAAATTAGACGGTCTGGCGATCAGCTTATTATACCAACAAGGCAAACTGGTTCGGGCAGCGACACGCGGTGACGGAAGCGTAGGTGAAGATGTTACCCATAATGTCAAAACCATAAAAAACATTCCGCATACACTACAAGGAGGCGACATCCCTAAGCGACTCGAAGTGCGTGGCGAAGTCATTATGCCGATAAAAGACTTCCATGCTTTTAACCAGCAGGCAAAGAACGCTGACACCAAAGGCTTTGTAAATCCACGTAATGCTGCTGCCGGAAGCCTGCGCCAGCTGGATTCTAATATTACCGCACTAAGGCCACTTGCTTTTTATAGTTATGGTATCGGTATTATGGAGGGTGGCAAACTGGCTGGAAGCCATTATCAACGTTTGCTGCAATTAAAAGCCTGGGGCTTACCCTTAACCTCTGAAGTGAGTTTGCAAAATGGCGCAAAAGAATGTATTTCCGCCTATCATCAACTACTAGAAAAACGCGCGAACCTGGATTATGAAATAGATGGTATCGTTTATAAAGTCGATGCTATCGCGTTACAAGAGCAATTAGGCTTTGTAGCGCGCGCTCCCCGCTGGGCGACGGCACATAAATTTCCCGCACAAGAAGAGCAGACGCAATTACTTAATGTAGAATTTCAGGTCGGTAGAACCGGCGCCATTACCCCGGTTGCCATTCTTGAGCCGGTCTTTGTCGGCGGCGTAACCGTGAGTCGAGCCAGTTTACACAATGCTGATGAAATAGCACGCCTAGAACTTAAAATTGGCAATACAGTGATTATCAGGCGTGCTGCAGATGTCATTCCACAAATTGTCAAAGCATTACCCAGCGCTAAGCCGCAAAGAGACATTATTTTTCCAATCACCTGCCCAGTGTGTGATTCTGAAGTCGAACGCTTAGCAGGAGAAGCTATAGCCCGCTGTACGGGCGGCTTATATTGTGCAGCCCAGCGCAAACAAGCAATCAAATACTTTACCTCACGTAAAGCCATGAATATTGATGGATTGGGAGAAAAAGTTGTAGAACAACTAGTAGACGAACAGCTGATTAATAACCCGGCTGATTTATTTAAGCTAACAGCCGAACAACTCATTCCCTTAGAACGAATGGCTGCCAAAAAAGCAGAAAACCTACTCAATGCAATACAAAAATGCAAGCAAACCACCCTGGCTAAATTTATACTCGCACTCGGCATACGCGAAGTTGGCGAGGCTACGGCAAAGAATTTGGCGGAACATTATCTTACGCTGGATGCCTTACAAAAGGCAGAAGTAGAAGAGCTGGAACAGGTGGATGATGTCGGTGCTATCGTCGCCAGACATATCGTCACCTTTTTTCGTCAGGCACATAATCAGCAAGTCTTACAAGCACTCCTGGCAGCGGGGATACATTGGCCAGAAATTCTGGCTAAAGCAAAGCAAGAATTACCCCTGGCTGGCAAAACCTATGTATTAACCGGCACCCTAACCCAAATGGACCGTAATAAAGCCAAACAAGCGCTACAGGAGTTGGGTGCGAAAGTATCAGGGAGTGTGTCTAAAAAAACAGATTATGTTGTCGCAGGCGAAGCTGCAGGCTCGAAATTAGCGAAAGCTCAAGAGCTAGGTATTGCCATATTAACTGAAGGCGAATTATTGAACTTATTAAAGACTATTAATCAGCCTGAAAACTAAGCAGCGAGCATTCAATAATAACCGAGTCTAACTGGTTCCTGCCTACGCAGGAAAGACGATTCTTTTGACGCCTCAGTCGCGCTAGAAAAACAGTTACGTAGCCTGCTATGCACCTATTTTCCTAACACGCCTGTGATGCCAAGACCCTGCGTTATACTTGCGGATATTATTAACCCATCTTCGTCACTTTTATCTTTCCAAGTTATTGATTTATCGTTCGCATAAAATTTTCATCAAAAAAGCTCCTTTAAAATCAAAGGTGTTTTTTTTGAGGCTCCTGTAGTGCCATTTTAGTTTGCTCTGCCTATTGATTTTTCCTGGTTTTTCCTTGATGCTAGTGGCATGTATATTCGAAGAACCAAAACAAAGAGTCTGGAAGACGGCTCCGCTTATTTCACTTACCGCATTGTTGAGTCTTTTCGTATAGGGAAACAAGTCAAGCAACGCACATTGCTCAATATAGGTGCGGACTTTACTATCGAGAAAAAGTATTGGCCCCTGCTAACGGCCAGAATTGAACAATTACAACAAGGTTCGGAACCCCATCAGGAAGAGCTATTCCATTTAGCTGATGATTTAAATCAACTGCTGGAAGCAACGGCTCAACGCTATAGCGCACTGATGACTGCAAAACTGTCACAACCACTAGACTCACAAAGCTCAGAACGGGATTATCATTCTGTTGATATTAACCATGTCGAAGCCATTAATGCCCGCAGTATAGGCGTGGAAACCTTGGCACTGCATGCTGCACAGCAATTGCAGCTAGATGAGAAACTCACAGCACTGGGCTTTAATAAAATCGATACGGTGACAGCACTGGGCAGTATCATCGGACGTATAGTTTCACCCGGCAGTGAATTGAAAACACATGATTGGTTGCAAAATCGAACGGGGCTGGGTGAGCTGCTGGATCATGACTACGGCAATACAAGCCTGACACGATTATATACGGTCAGTGACAAGTTACTCAAACACCAGGCAACTCTTGAATCATTTCTGGCTAACCGCGAGCAGACTTTATTCAATTTAAACCGCAAGATTGTATTGTACGATCTGACCAATACTTATTTTGAAGGCCAATGTACCCAAAACCCGAAAGCGCAATTCGGTCGCTCCAAAGAGAAACGCACAGACTGTCCACTAGTGACCCTGGGGCTGATTTTGGATGGTGACGGTTTCCCATTGAGTAGTCAGGTTTTTCCCGGCAATGCCAGTGAGCCCGCGACTCTGAAGCTCATGCTTGAGGGACTGCGAGACAAGGATCCCTTTCATCAAATAAAGCCGGTGGTTATCATGGATGCCGGCATTGCCAGTGCCGACAATGTTGCCTGGTTAATCGAACAAGATTATCATTATCTCGTCGTCAGTCGAGAACAGCACGTAAAAAACCCAAGAGACCAGGAAAGCCCGGTAACAGTCAGGGATACCCCGGACAGTAATGTCGTTGTGTATCGTGAAGTTGATCCAGAAACCAGGGAAACCCGACTCTATTGTCACTCAGAACAAAAGGCAAAAAAAGAACAAGGTATCCGTAACCGCTTTCATGTTCGTCTGGAAGAAGCCCTGGAAAAACTGCACACGGGCCTGAGCAAAAAAGGCACCCTTAAAAAATACGACAAAATACTGGAACGTATCGGCCGGCTACGTGAAAAACATAGCCGCGTTGCTGCTGACTACACCATCAACGTCATGGCGGATGACAAAAAAAACAAAGCCACCAGTATCGAATGGAAACGTAAACCTGAAAGTGACCAGAAAGATCAACACTGTGGTGTGTACTGCCTAAGAACAAATATCCCTGACTGGTCGGAAGAACAGTTATGGACGACCTATACCATGCTCACAGAGATTGAAGCGACCTTTAGAAGCCTGAAAACCGAACTGGGTTTGCGCCCTGTCTACCACCAAAAAGAAGACCGGGTTACCGGACAGCTATTCATTACATTATTAGCTTACCACTTGGTACATACACTGCGTTATCAGCTTAAACTGCA
This sequence comes from Methyloprofundus sp., assembly GCF_965251085.1. Classification (NCBI taxonomy): domain Bacteria; kingdom Pseudomonadati; phylum Pseudomonadota; class Gammaproteobacteria; order Methylococcales; family Methylococcaceae; genus Methyloprofundus; species Methyloprofundus sp. The sequence goes on from NZ_OZ252594.1 coordinate 2,092,454, forward strand.
GGGCATTCATCTAAGCTGGGAAAGCATTCGCAACATTATGTCGACCCAGCAACGTTTGACCATTACCTTACCCACTGATAACGATACAATCATTCACTTGCGAACCACAAGCAAAGCAGAAACCAGACAAAAACAAATCTATACTGCTTTGAATATTAACCCCGACCCGATAGGAAAAATTAAAACGACCGTTGATATGAAATCTGTAGTGCCAACTGAGACCGATTGAAAAATTTAACTCATTGAAATAATGGGGAATTGACTGTATAAGTCACGAAGATGGGTTAAATTCTCGATCCTAAGCCCACTATTCTTAATTTATGCATTGCAAAAAAACAGCTTTTCTAAATTCTGTGTTATTTAAAAGAATTTTGTAACTACTCAGACATGCTGAGTAGTTACAGCAAAATAAATACTGTAGGATGGGCAAAGGGCTTCATCCGTGCCCATCAACGAAAACATGATGGGCACGTCGTACCTCCTTTGCCCATCCTACAAAACTAAGCAGCGAGCATTCAATAATAACCGAGTCTAACTGGTTCCTGCCTACGCAGGAAAGACGATTCTTTTGACGCCTCAGTCGCGCTAGAAAAACAGTTACGTAGCCTGCTATGCACCTGTTTTCCTAACACGCCTGTGATGCCAAAACCTTGGGTCATACTTGCGGATATTATTAAATTCTCGATCCTAAGCCCACTATTCTTAATTTATGCATTGCAAAAAAACAGCTTTTCTAAATTCTGTGTTATTTAAAAGAATTTTGTAACTACTCAGACATGCTGAGTAGTTACAGCAAAATAAATACTGTAGGATGGGCAAAGGGCTTCATCCGTGCCCATCAACGAAAACATGATGGGCACGTCGTACCTCCTTTGCCCATCCAAAAAACTAAGGAGCGAGCATTCAATAATAACCGAGTCTAACTGGTTCCTGCCTACGCAGGAAAGACGATTCTTTTGACGCCTCAGTCGCGCTAGAAAAACAGTTACGTAGCCTGCTATGCACCTATTTTCCTAACACGCCTGTGATGCCAAGACCCTGCGTTATACTTGCGGATATTATTAAATTCTCGACTCTAAGTTCACTATTCTTAAATTTACCTGATTACGTATGACTCTCAGCCATAGTAAAATAAAACATGAATAATCAGCATGTTAACAAACTCGTCATTCCCGAAGTCTTTTATCGGGAATCTATGCTTAACCCACTAGATTCCTGCTAGAAGCATCAGGAATGACGAAGTATAGCTGAGACTTATGGGTAATCAGGTAAATTTATGCATTGCAAAAAAACAGCTTTTCTAAATTCTGTGTTAATTAAAAGAATATTTGCCTGTATTGTTTTCTTTTGTCTCAACAGCTGTACTACGCCTGCTGAAAATTTTTCCCAGACAGCAATAGACTTACAGTACCACCAACAACTCATCAAAACACAAATTTTCGAGCACCAAATCTTTGCAAACCCTGTTGCTCACTATAAAGAGAATTCCAATATTATCCATGTCTACCTCGATGGTGATGGTACTCCCTGGGAACACAATCGCTGGCCAGCCATAGACCCAACATCCAGAAACCCGATGATTCTGAACTTAATGCAGCTGGATCGATCACCCGCCATTCTTCTGGGCAGACCCTGTTATCACGGCTTACACAAAAACCCAAAGTGCTCGGCTCAATACTGGACATCACACAGATATTCCTCACTTGTAGTACAGAGTATGGCACAAGCCCTCAGGCAATGGCTGGCAATAAGGAAATATAATCAAGTCATCCTGATAGGTTATAGCGGAGGCGGAGTATTAGCCATGTTATTAGCAAAGCAGGTTCCCAAACTCAAAACAGTTGTCACATTTGCAGCAAACCTGAATGTAAACGAATGGAGCCGGCATCATGGTTACTTACCGTTACAAAACTCCTTAAACCCAGCTGACCATACGACTGAAACATCTCAGATCCACCAACTTCATATTGCCGCTAGCGAAGATAAAATAGTACCGCCCTATATCATCGAGCAATTTGCTAACAGCCAAGCCAATGCCGAGTTCCTACTAGTTCCGAACCAGGACCACCGCTGTTGCTGGACTCAAGTATGGCCTGAAATTTTAAAGCTCTTTTAAAGAGTTCATTCGTGCTATAAGATTAATTCAGGCGTTAGGGAGAGAGAGTGGTCGTTAATTAACATTTGTGTTAAGGTTTTGCGTAGAGCGTCTTTTTGTGACTCGTGAGAGCGCACCTACAAAAATGTTAAATTAATTCACCATATGTACTTAGTATGCTTTGCTAACCTTTACAACCAGAAATATCAAATCCCCTCCAATCCTTTATTCTATAATTCTCTATTATGAGCAAACAACCGGAAAAATCCAGCAATGTCGTTTGGCATCAATCTACTGTCAGCAGGAAACGCCGTGAAGAAAAAAACAAACATAAATCTGTTGTCCTCTGGTTTACTGGCTTATCTGGTTCCGGAAAGTCAACCTTAGCTCATGCAGTAGAAGAAAAACTCTACCAACTTGGGCTGAATACCTTTGTTCTGGATGGTGATAATGTACGTCATGGTCTTAATAAGGACCTAGGCTTTAGTGACCAGGACCGCAAAGAAAATATCCGCCGTATTAGTGAAGCTGCAAAGCTAATGTTAGAAGCAGGCGTGATAACTTTAACAGCTTTCATTTCACCCTTTAAAGTCGAAAGAGAAATGGCAAGAAGCCTAATGCCTCATGGTGATTTCATCGAAATCCACTGTTACTGTCCGTTAGAAGTTTGTGAAACCAGAGATGTGAAAGGACTTTATAAAAGGGCGCGTAACGGTGAAATCAAAGACTTCACTGGTATCTCCTCCCCCTATGAAGCGCCAGTTAAACCTGAGTTAAAAGTAGACACAAATTCGCTAAGCCTTGAAGCAGCTGCAAACCAGGTTATTGCATTATTACGCGAAAGACATATATTACCGGAAGCAAGCTAAAACAATGTATTACGACATTTTTAATGGTGATGCTGATGGCATCTGCGCCCTGATACAATTGCGCCTCGCAAACCCTCTTGAATCGACATTAATCACGGGTATTAAACGAGATATACAATTACTCAAAAGAGTCGATGCCCTTAAAGGTGATCAGCTAACTGTTTTAGATATTTCTATGCAAAAAAATAGTCAGCAACTAAATGATTTACTGTCTAGGGGTGCAAACATATTCTATGCAGACCATCACCAGGCGGGTAATATACCAGAACACCCAAACTTAACTGCATTAATTGATACTAGTACGGATACGTGTACCAGTTTAATCATAGACAAACATCTATCAGGTCAATTCTCAATGTGGGCAATTACTGCAGCATTCGGGGATAATTTGTACGACAGTGCAGAGTTTCTGGCCAAGTCTATTAATATCAACGCTCAAAACCTTCAGTTACTAAAAAACCTGGGGACCTACATCAACTATAATGGTTATGGGAGTTGCCTTGAAGATTTGCACTTCCCCCCGGATAAGCTCTATCTTGAAATGACAAACTACAAATCGCCATTAGATTTCATTAACCAGAATCACCTTATCTATCAGCAATTAGAAAATGGATATCTCCAAGATATGCAGCAAGCAGTGCAGATAAAACCAGAATATAGTTGTAACAAAACTGCCGTTTTTATATTACCTGATCATGCCTGGGCAAGACGAGTAAGTGGTGTTTTTAGTAATGACCTGGCGAACCAATCCCCTGATAAGGCACATGCAGTTCTTACTTTAACACCAGATAATGACTACCAAGTTAGCGTAAGAGCCCCTTTAAATAACAAAATAATGGCTGACGAACTATGTTCTTCATTTCCTACCGGTGGTGGGCGTAAAGCGGCTGCGGGAATCAACCACTTGCCACTGACTACTTTACCCGCCTTTATTGCCAAGTTTAATGATATTTATAAATAAACATTTGTTTCTACACTCACCTATCCAATCATAGTACCCCTATTTCAAATTGCTTTTATGCTTTACCTACCCACCATACAAGCATGAACACTCATTCACAAATGTTCGAGTTTTTCTGTAAAGTTATAAAAGTGTTTCATACGCTGAAAATCATGGAAACGGAGCGCGAGCGAAGTGATGATTTTTAGTCCGCGATAGCCGTAGGGCCGATTGTTTTGTCGTAGTCTGAGCGATAGCGAAGGGGGAGACAAAATAAAAAGGCCATCCGACACGGCGTCAAGTCATTTGGAGCCAATGTTCCGCCCCCTTATTGGGTCGGGACGAGGACGAATCGGGGCCGCCGGAGGCATAAGGGAGATGGAAAGAAATAATCATCCAGAACAACCAGGAGAAATGGTCAAAAACCATTTCTCCAACGATGGCATTCGGTCAACAAACTGATAATACGTCTTCATTGCTTTTTTACCTACCTTTACTCCTGTTTCATATATTTTTTCTGTTAATTTAACAATAGGTGCTTTGCCATTGTAGGTCATACTTTTGGCAAATTTTAAAGTTGTTTCAACTGTATCCATTATGTCGCCACTAATATGATTTTCATAGGCTCCCCATACTCGTTCAATTGGGTTATATTTACTATGATAAGGAGGGTAGTAGGCCAGTTTTATCTTTATGTTGCTTTTTTCAGCAAACTCCACAAGCCTTTTTATAAACTGAGTTCTGGAGCTACTGTTCTCCATACCATTGTCAGCGTTAATTGTCAGAATATCTACTCCATATTTTTCTTGAATTTCTGGCCAAATTTCTTCCAATCGGTCAACGATGAAATCACTGCTGGCATAGCCTGCTGTAAAGAAAAGGAAAAAATCATCATGTTCAGGCAGATAAAAACCAAAAGGAGTTAACTTTTCCTTAACATCTAAATCATGATCCTCTGCTTTTGTTAAAACCCGATTTCGTCCTCCCCGTGAAAAATTTCCTATATTCATTCTTGCTTTGGCATCAATTGATATACGAATCTCTTTTGGGTTGATATCTGCCATTCCATTGACTGAATGAACTTGTTCAAAAATTGCATCCGTTTCCTTGATTTTCTTATGAGGCTTTGTTTTTTGTACCTTTTTTGGATGGTAACTCAGGTCATTTAATTTTGTATTGATAGTTTTTGAGCAAGGTAATGTTTTTTCATCGTAATAATCAATCTCCAGTAAACGTTTTCTAACTTCTTTAGCCGTTAGCCGGGTATATAATCGACAGGAATTAAAAGAGGGATCCGTTTGACACTCCGGTTCAGCAATTTTTTTTATGTCATCAAGTAGATGAGGAAAATGCTCTTCACTTTTATTACGCCCTCTCGCTGAAAAATTATCTTCTATGGGCTGAGTTTCAAGTTCATATTGTCCTTTTCGGATAGTGCCTCTATTCCATCCTAGTTTTTCTTCAGCAATACTTGCACCACCTGAGCCTAGTAGCTCCACCGTTTCAGCCATGAATATACGACGTACCGAGCCTTTTAAACGATGGGCTGTATTTATAATCCAACCTATAATGCTATCTGTTAATATCAACAAGCTTATCTGCCTAGTGTGAGAATAAATTCAGAATTCATTATTATAAATTATTGAGACACAAGCTTACTTCGTTTGGATGATTATTTCTTTCCATCTCCCTAAGCTTTCTAGTATCACTTTCTGTGCAATTCCAACGACGGGACTTTCTCTTAAATCATCAATATCTGCGTTGAAAGCCAAACCTAATAATGCGACTTTAGGGTGCTTAAATTGTTCAGCAACATGGCGAAATTTATTCAGTACGAACTCGGGATTTGAATCATTTACTTACCTAGTTGTTCGAATCAATCTTGCCTCATCCGGAGCGGAGTCAACTATAAACCAAAAATCAACTGCTATACAATGCCCACCCACACCAGGCCCAAGTTTTAATTATTCACACGGGGGTGACGGTTTGCCAGCTTAATAAGTTCCCAAACATTGATACTGAGCTTATCGCAAATGAGAGACAATTCATTCGCAAAAGCAATATTCACATCTCTAAAGGAATTCTCAGTTAATTTTGCCATTTCAGCTGTTCGTACATCAGTGATAATACATTCAGCTTTAACAAATAATTGATATAAAGATTTTGCCTTCTCAGCACAATAAGGTGTTATGCCACCTATCACTCTATCATTTGAAACCAGTTCCTGTATCACATGACCAGGCAGTACTCGCTCAGGGCAATGTGCAACTTGTATATCCGTCTGTTCACTTCCATTGCGAAATCTTTTCAGTAGTACCCACCGGAGAAGTCGATTCTAAAATAACCAAATTCCCTTTTTCAAGCACTGGGGCAATTTTTTTAACGGCGGATTCTATATAAGACACATCCGGTTTAAGCCATCAGAAAAAGGTGTCGGCACAGCAATCATAATCACATCGGCCGCTTCTGGTTCTATAATCGCCCGTAATTTCCCAGTGGTTACCGCACTTTGCACCAGCATATCCAGGTCAGGCTCGACGATATGAATTTTACCCTGATTAATCGTATCCACAGCATGTTGCGAGACATCTACGCCGATAACCTCTACACCTCTTGAAGCAATCACCGCGGCTGTTGGCAAGCCTATGTAGCCTAATCCTATTACCGAAACTTTTTAAATACTGTTTTATGCATAGGTCGCAACTCCCTCGACTATTCGTTGACTAGCCTGACCATCACCATAGGGATTATGTGCGAAACTCATTTTACGATATTCCTCTTGATTATCCAAAAGTAGACATACATTCTGGGTGATTTTTCTTTATCAGCACCTACTAGCCTAACAGTACCCGCTGTTACCGACTCTGGTCTTTCAGTCGTATCCCACATTTCCAACACGGGTTTAGCTAAAGAAGGTGCTTCTTCTTGAATGCCCCCTGAGTCGGTAAGACTAATAGTCGCAATACTCATTAAATAAACATAGCGACTAACTATATAGACAGAGGCAATAAACAGCCTATTTTATAGCGGGTATGCAGGAGACTAAAAAACACAAAAATCGGGCTAAAACCCTGTCAAGAACTTTTTTAATTATTTACGCTGAGTAGTTACCCCTTTTCTTCACTTTATTACCAATATTGCCTATTATCATTTTTGCATCCTTAGTTAAATAACAACTGCTTTATTTCTTTTTACCCTTAATTTTTAACTTTAGCAAATGAACCTGGCGCCCATCTGCTCTTAGTACCTCAAAACGAAACCTGTCTTCTTCGACTTTTTCACCTTTTTTAGGCATGTGCTCTAAACGCCCAACAATAAAGCCGCCTATCGTATCAAATTCTTCGGTATCAAAATTTACCGAGAAGTATTCATTAAAGTCTTCTAGTGGTGTTAACGCTTGTACAATATACTCTTTATCACTACGCTTTGTAATGTACTCTTCATCTGCATAGTCATGTTCGTCTTCTATCTCACCTACAATTTGCTCCAACACATCTTCAATGGTGACGACACCTGCTACCGCACCATACTCATCTACCACAATTGCCATATGGCTACGTTTTGACCGAAATTCTTTTAATAGGACATTCAGCCTTTTGCTTTCCGGCACTACAGTTGCAGTACGCATGAGCTCTTCGACTTTAATATTTTTTCTATCTAAAGCATGTACCAACAAATCCTTTGCTAATAGTATTCCGACGACTTCACTTTTATCTTCACTAATCACCGGAAACCGTGAGTGACCATATTCGATAACCACCGGATAAATATCTTCTAATGAGGCGTCCTTTTTAAGTACGATCATTTTCTTGCGCGGCACCATGACATCGCGTGCTCGCTGCTCAGAAACCTGCAATACACCTTCTAACATCTTCAGCGCATATTTATCTAAAAGATGTTTTTCTTCTGCCTCTCTTAAAATACCTAACAAATCTTCTCTATCTTGAGGCTCTCCCCCCATCATCTGTCCAATACGTTCCATCCAGCTTTTTTGCGAAGATTTATTACCGTCCGCTAGCTCGTCAGCCATTTACTTCATTCTCCTGATAAGGATTATCTATCTTTAATTGTTGTAACAAATAAACTTCTTTCGTTTCCATCTCATGAGCTTCTGTGTCATTAATATGATCAAAACCAATAAGATGCAAAACACCATGGATTATAATATGTGCCCAATGATCACTTAAGGCTTTACCCTGATTTCTTGCTTCCAGTTGCAAAACTTCAGCACAAACAACCAGGTCACCTAACAGATGGAGACCTTCTACGTCTGCAGGCTTTTCAAACGGAAAACTTAATATATTTGTAGGGCCTTGCTTATGCCGATATTTTTCATTCAGATCTGTTATCTCTTGAGTATCAACGATACGGATAAGGACTTCTGCATCCCTAGTATAATCAATCAGTGCCTTTTCTACCCAAAGCTGCAGTTCTGCATCGTCAGGCAAGAGAGGGGAATCGATAATTCGCTGTACTTCCAGGTTACGCATTAGCATCAGTCTTGCTTGCGCTCATAGTCTTCGTAGGCTACCACGATACGCTGCACCAAAGGATGTCGCACGACATCTTTAGCATTAAAAAATGTAAAGCTAATACCATCAACGTCTTTGAGTACCTTTAAAACATGCTTTAGGCCTGACATTTTCTCGTTGGGTAAATCTATCTGGGTAATATCCCCCGTAATAACTGTTGTCGAACCAAAGCCTACTCGTGTTAAGAACATTTTAATCTGCTCATTTGTCGTATTTTGCGCTTCATCCAAAATAATAAACGCATCATTTAAGGTGCGACCCCGCATAAATGCGAGTGGCGCAACCTCGATAACTTTACGCTCAATCAATTTCTCTGTCCGCTCAACACCTAACATTTCATACAGGGCATCATAAAGAGGCCTTAAATAAGGATCGACTTTTTGCGCCATATCACCCGGCAAAAAACCCAATTTCTCGCCAGCTTCTACTGCAGGTCTTACCAGTACGATACGTCGCACTTGCTCTGACTGTAATGCCTCCACCGCACAAGCAACCGCTAAATAGGTTTTTCCTGTTCCGGCAGGTCCAACGCCAAAATTAATATCATAAGACATTATTCTTTTTAAATAGTCCCTTTGATTGCTTCCTCGCCCTTTTAAAACACCACGCTTGGTTTTAATAAAGACTTCTGAGTTGACCTCATCCTGAGGAGATTCCTCTACTATATCTTCTATATTTGACTGTTGCATGGATAGGTGAATCTGTTCGGGCGTAATCTCTTCATTTGCAGCATCACTAAACAATGCTTGTAATATTGCTTTAGTCGCTTTAGTCGCCTGGACTAACCCCGTGATTTTAAATTGATTACCTCGATTAGCAATTTCTACGTTTAAGCGTCGTTCTATTTGCTGTAAATGTGCATTAAACTGCCCACACAGATTTGCTAAACGCTGATTATCAACAGGTTCCAGGGTTAATTCTAATGTTTCTCTGCTCACCCACTATACCTGCTGTAAGATTTTATCAAGAGAGGATTCTACTAATCTGCCGCGCAGAGAGTTAGGCAAAGCTTCGGTAACCAGCACATCAACAAACTGCCCTGTTAGACGAGGATGGCCTATAAAATTCACCACACGATTATTTTCTGTCCGCCCCGTTACCTGTAACTGATTTTTCTTAGAGACACCTTCAACTAGTACTGTCTGTACCGTATCAACCATTCCCGAGGATATCGCCATAGTCATTTCATCTAAGCGCTTCTGTAATATTTTCAGTCGTTGTTTTTTTGTGTCTTCGCTAGTATCGTCAGGAAAATCTGCAGCTGGCGTTCCTGGGCGTGGGCTATAAACAAAACTATAAGAAAAATCAAAACCGACTTGCTCAATTAAATCCATGGTATCGGCAAAATCCGCATCCGTTTCACCCGGAAAACCAATAATGAAATCGGAAGATAAGCTGATACCCGGTCGCACGGCTTTAACTTTTTCCATGGTAGTTAAATAATCAGCTCGCGTATGTCCGCGCTTCATCATTGATAAAATGCTATCGCTACCACTTTGTACGGGTAAATGAAGATGATTGACTAGTTCAGGAATTTCGGCGAAGGCATCCACTAGTTCATCAGTGAACTCTATTGGATGTGAGGTGGTAAAACGAATTCGATCAATGCCATCTATAGCGGCTACGAAGTGCAGTAATAGTGCAAAATCAGCAAGCTCGCCGTCTTCCATTTCACCACGGAAAGCATTGACATTTTGACCCAGCAGATTAACTTCCCTTACACCTTGCTCGGCAAGAGTGGTAATCTCATCAAGTACACTCTGTACCGGACGGCTAATTTCCTCTCCGCGCGTATACGGCACCACACAGAAGGTGCAATACTTACTACAACCTTCCATTACCGACACAAAGGCCTTGGGGCCGTCTGCTCTGGGCTCAGGTAAGGCATCGAATTTTTCAATTTCGGGAAAGGATATATCAACTACCCGCTTGACACCGCTACGTGATTTATTCAGTAGTTCAGGTAAACGATGCAGGGTTTGCGGACCAAAGACAATATCAACAAAGGGTGCACGCTTTTGAATCGCCTCACCCTCCTGACTCGCGACACAACCACCGACACCGATAATAATATCCGGGCGCTTTGCTTTTATTTTGCGCCAGCGACCCAATAATGAAAATACTTTTTCTTGCGCTTTTTCTCGAATTGAACAAGTATTTAACAGCAAGACATCCGCTTCTTCCGGCGTTTCCGTTACTTCCATATTATGAGAAGCTTTCAGTACATCGGCCATTTTATCCGAATCGTACTCGTTCATTTGACAACCTGTCGTCAAAATAAATAATTTCTGCGCCATAGACTACGTGAGGGTTAACCTGTATTGCTAACAACTATCAAGTTTGTTTGACAGTAAATTCAAGCATTATACTCTTGCCATTGTGTTTGGTGAAATAATTAACGTAAATTAAAGCTTAGATTAAGCCCAAAGGTGATCTTAGCAAAGATAACTATTTTTTGGTCTTGCTTATTAAATGATCCATTTTATGAGCTTTGGTCTGCAAATAGGCACGGTTGTCACAATTTGACTCAATTTCAATTGCGATACGACCCTCAACATTTACATCAAGTGACTGTAGTTGTTCAATCTTATTTGGATTATTAGTTATTAGTTGAATAGACTCTACCTGCAAGTTTTCTAACATTAACGCCGCAATAGTGTATTCTCGCTCATCAGCTAAGTGGCCTAAGTGAATATTTGCATCAACCGTATCCATGCCTTTATCTTGTAAATTATAAGCCTGTAATTTTTTCAATAAGCCTATACCACGCCCTTCCTGACGAAGATAAATCAACACCCCAAAACCATGCTCGCTGATCAACTGTAACGCTCTATCCAGTTGATCACCACAATCACAACGTCTGGAACCTAAGACATCACCGGTAAAGCATTCTGAATGGATTCTGACAGGCACCTCAGCCTTATGGGTGATATCACCAAACACAAAAGCAATGTGCTCTTTATCATCCAGTGTATTACTAAAATAATGCAGTACAAACTCACCATATTGAGTCGGGATGCGTGTTTGTACCAGATTGGTAATTGCTGTTGTCAATGTGTTAAAACCTAATCAATCAAAAAAAAAGCGACAATTTCAACCTAGAAAAATCAGTTGCTCACGTTTTCTAGCACAAGCTCTTGATTCCACCGCACTTCCAAAAAATGTCCGCTTAACCTCTGGGTGAAGCTAAAATTTTTTGAAAGTATTATATGAATTCAATAGCTTGCACTATAAATTCGCGCTCAACTGATTTTTCTAGGTTCAAGGATTTGAAATGCGAAAAAAACGGCTTAATGAAATCTTTCTGCAGAAAACGCGGCGTTATTCTGTGTTATACCCTTGTCTAGTCTAACCAAAACTTCAGCCCGACCTTTTTCGGCCATATCACCACCATAGCGTCGTACCCTATTGAATTCTACTGATTTTTTTGCGAATTTAGAATCCAATTTGGTAAATGACTTAAACAAAATAGGTAAAAAAGCCAGGGTATGCGAACCACAATCATTAAAGGTCGCGGATAGAGTCGGCTGTTGCCACAATAACAAGGTTCCCCTTTGCATAGCATAACCTAAAAACCGGCCTGTATGGCCCATCACTGCAATGGTTCCTGCAATCATGCGTGAACCACAGTAATCACCCGCGTTACCTTCTATAAGCATAGTACCACGACGCATATGATCACCTGCACGCTGGCCAACATTCCCTTTAACCAGTACCGTACCCCCTTTCATACCTTGTTTATTGCCCGGTAATGCCGCGCCTAAAAAATCTCCCGCATTCCCTCTAATGGTCAATAAGCCATTTTTCATTTCACACGCCGCATATAGACCAACATTACCATTAACGGTTACCGTCCCTGATTTCATGCCTAACCCCAGATAAGCACCCGCCTCACCGACTACGGTAACACTGCCGTCTTGTAACTCTTTGGCAATAAAGTCTAATTTTGAAAAACTTTTTTTTATAACAATATTCTGCGTGTCTGAGCCGGTAATTTCGAATAACTCATCGGTACGAATTTTACGCTTACCATTTTGCAACTCAATCGCCGCAATATCAGTCACACTCTTATCTTTTAATAACTGACAGACCAAAGGGGACATATCCACACGTTGTGCCGTTTCTTGCTTGACCGTAAAAGTTAAAGCACTCATGCCATAATCTCCTGTAAATGAAAATGGAATGGCCCTAGTTTACCGCCATAGTTACCTGCACTAATACGTTTAATGCCATTTTCAGCGCCCAAATCACAAACAGCCTGTATCCCGACCCGCATGACTTTATCTATATCTTGTTTGGTTAAACCATCAATCACAATTTCCATCACCGATTCAATCTCGGGAGAAAGATCGGTTTTAGTCACACCTTTTAAGGTTGGACAAAACGCATCATTCGTTGACGCGCCTAATGCAGGGTATTTGGAACCTATCTTAGAGCCTGAACGTACCACACCACCAGGAAACGGCATAATCACATTCGGCATTTTCTTCATTTCAATAATCGCTGCTTCACAGGCTGTTAAAGCCTGAGGTTGCGATTCTGCCAATACTAAAAAGTTACCTCCCCCTACAGCATCGACTCGCCCCGTGGTTGCTTCAGTTAAAAACTCACCATCCATAACAGGTATGCGCCAGTATCGCTTACCGTCGATTTTTTTTGCTATTTGATAACCATCACCAAAATAACGTAAATTCTTACCTAAGGGAATTTGCAAGCCTTCATCAATCCCGGCAAATAAGGCCGAGGTAGGTGAGGTTAACACACATTGCCCCGCCCTTGTTTCCAATTGCTTAGCTAGACCTTTACCACCCATGGCGAAAATCAAGACAGAGACACCGGGACGGCCATCCGGGGTTTCTGATGGATCAAGCACTTTTTCTATACCCGCCTCACAGCCACAGGCAATCACCGAGGTTGCAAAACCTGTCATCGCTTGCGCAGAAATCATTGCCCACTTTTCATTTTGCGCGGTGATAATTGCGCGGGTTGCTTTCATTGGAAACGCTTCAGCGAAGGTTTCATCAATGCTGACACCATTAATAATCATAATCCAGAACTCACTTTAAGTAATAATGCTGTGATTAAGGCAGTTTGTAAAAAGCCTGCTGCCACAACCCAACGTACTAACTCAGACTTGGTTTCAGCAATCTTAGCTTGTATTTCGGCAATCCGTATTTCCAGCTTTAATTCGGTTTCTTTCAGGTCATGCTTTGTTGCAACTTCGGCATTATGCATTAGCTCTAAACTTGCATTCACAGCCTCTTGCTGCAATTTAGTGACCATTTCTGCCTGCTCTTCAGAAAACCCTACTTTATGCAATCTTCTAACAAAGTCATGCGTGTCAAAAACTAACGCACTCATGTAACACCATTCAATGTATGCGTGGTTAAACTGCCACGGCCATCTTCGGTAATTTCATCATCACTGATTTTAAAATTACCGACTTTCATGGTCATAAAGCGATCAAAATACTTTTGTAAATCTTTCTCGACAGAGACATCCCAATCTGGACGTACAATATGCGTTGTACCCCATTTTGTATGCACTACTTTACCGTCAACCACGACTAACTCGCCATCCTTGAAAACATAATCCGGTTTCTCAAACATTTTCTCGCGATCTGCGTTTTCTGTGTACACAGTAATATCCGCCCAGGCACCTTCAGCCAAGCTACCACGATCTTCTAAGCCGACTAATTTAGCCGCCCCTGCCCGCGTTAGAATAGCAATCTCCTGTAAACTATACTCACGATCAATAGATGCCAAAGTGGTCATTTTTTGCGCTTCAGGATGAATGGTTGCCAGCATATCATTACGAAAGCTCTTATCCATCAACAAGCGAATTAAATGCGGGTACGAAGTAAAGGGTGCGCCATTCGGGTGATCTGTGGTCAAGAATATACGCCAGGGATCATCCACTAATAAGAAGATTTCCAGACCAATCGCCCACTGTAGCGCATTCACAAAGTTCTGGTCGCGGTATTTAAACGGTACCACACCACAACCTGCATCACATTCTATATCCATGCACACCCATTTATTCGGGTTAGCAAAACCATGGTTGGCATGCTGACGCATATTATCACCCGATGCGGTAATTGTCTGGCCAAATAAAATCTGTCCGACATCGGCAGTGATGTTCTTATGTTTATTAATCGCTTCAGCAATCGCCGCCCCACCGGAAGAAAACTTAAAATCCCCTTCGGTGCCATAACTATGGAACTGGATATGCGTTAAATGCATCGGCAAACCGCCGATACCTTGCATAGTATCCAGCGTGGTCTCTACGTTACCCGGTACACCCAAATTACAACCATGTACATGTAAAGGATGTTTTACCCCGATTTCCTTCACCGCGGTCGCTAATACTTGCAGAATTTCTCGTGGCGTGACCTGATAATGATTGTTTTTTTCATCCAGATCTAATTGACGCTGATTAAATTTAAAGGCATTAATCCCACCCGGATTAACCACTTTAACACCTATCGCCTTCGCTGCATTCATGGTCCAGGCAACATAATCATTGATCGCCTTTTGATCTTTCTTTGCGGTCAGCATACGTAGTAGGTAATCATCACTACCCAGCATCACATAGCCGCCTTTATCTAGAATAGGGATATCGCCCATTTCCATATGCGCCTGACGCGCATTAATCGGTAAAATAGCAGGCTCAAACCCTGCGGTATAACCCATTTCTGCGTAACGATACCCCGTAGTAAAAGTACTCGGCATGGCATGACCACAGCCTGAGCGGGTAATATCAGAGCGATGCACAGGATCCTTGCGATGATCTTCAGGAATCAGCATACGTGCAATATTACCTTTACCGCCACCAATATGCGTGTGCATATCGATAGCGCCAGACATCACAACCTTGCCTGTTAAATCATATTCTTTATCAATTTTTACGTCGCTGGCTGGCGGCTTAATAAACTTACCGTCCTGAACATAAAGCGCTTGCACCTTTCCATCAATCCCGCTTGCAGGATCATAAACCGTTCCACCTGTTAATTTTATCAACATGATTATTCTTTCCTACAAAGCTTGTTCAATTGCGTTCAAGACATCTGCCGTACTCGGCAAACCTGAATCACGACATTTTTTAAGGCGAATTGCCACCACATTATCCAGTCTATAAGCGTGACCAGTATGATCAATACCTGGCGTACCCACGGGAATAAAGACATCGGGTTCTTTATCAAAGACCATACCTGATCGCGCCACAACAATCGTCGGCTTGTCTGTTTGTGGTGGTACAGATGCGGCATTAAATGCTTGCACCCAGACTAATACATCTGCCTCACCATTGGCTAACATGGCATTTGAGTCATACAAAAAGGGATCATATTCAGGAAAGCCACTGGAAAAACGTGCTCTTGCAGGGTAAGCCGATGTCCAGCCACAGACCTGATTAGCTGTCTGATCACCTTCTTTGCCGCCTAAAGGGAAACCTGAACAACGAGTATCCATGGTATTAATATCTTTAACCATTTCCGACAACATTTGTACCGTCAACTCAGCCTGGTCAAAATTCAATGCACCTGCCGCCCAGGCGACTACACCATATTTTGCAGCCTTTAATTGCTCTGCAACAATTTTCAAATCACTGAGTGCAATACCACAGATATTTTCAGCAACAACCTTTTTTTCCTTAACTAAAGCTCTTAAAACCGCCATTACTTCGGGTAGGTCCGCATCTGCACAAGGCAGCACTTTTGCTTTAACGCCAGCAGGTGATGTCGAAGCATCACCCGACGGTGCTTTACCAATATAAACAATCTCACGTTGACTAGTATCGGTGAGAAACATGGATTCCTGGTTCCAAAGATAACGCTCAAAAAAGCGCGGGGCAAAGCCTTCCAGATCAACACCAACGACCAAGAAATAATCACATCGGTTTTTAATTTCTGCCAAAGTGGTGTTCATCCAGCCCGTATCTTGCAAGGCCAGAAAATTACGCCGTGCGCCGGTAAAATTCATATTATCGACCACCGCACCACAGTGATCAGCTAAAGCCATAAGTCCACGCATACCATTAACATCTGTTGCACAACCCCCGATGACAGGCTGATTACTAGCACGTAATAGTTCAGCGGCCTTTGCAACAGCGACTTCCATACTCACTTCTTTAGCATCGACTCGCGCTTTGGTGTCCGTGATCGCTTGTTCAAAGGCTGGCGTATTCACTGCACAGCCATTTTCGCTGACTTTTAGCGACAAGCCATCTACTTGAATGGTCAGATCATCGGTACCAATACCGCAAAAAGGACTGGGCACTTCAGTTATTTCAGTCACTCGCTGTTCCTCATTTATCTTGTTTTATATATTTAAAGCGCGGATCATCGGGTGTCCCTTCAAAAATACCTTCCGATGTAGCAGCAGCATCCCACATGACGACTTCTTCAATTTTTTTAGCTAATAAAAAATCTTTATCGGTTATTCCTTTAGCAGAGTGAGTGACTAATTTTACAATCACAAAGGCATAAGACACGGTTAGATCAGGATGATGCCAGGCCTTTTCCGCCAGATGTCCAACCGTAGTCACCACCATCAGGCTTGCTTTCCAGCCACTGGTTTTAATTTTGCGCCGTATCCAGCCGTTTTCATAATACCAGTGAGGTAACTCTTCTTTTAATCGGCTCTCAATCTCTGCTTCAGTGTATGCTTCAGTCATGACTCACCTCTATTAACTGTCAATGGATTACAAATCTTCAATTGCTGGTAAACATGCAGCCCATGCTGCATATCCTCAGTATAAAGTACGTTACAGTGACTGCGTAAAGCACTGGCAACGATTAAACTATCCCAATAGGAAAAATGATAGTCTTCTCTAATGCTTGCTGCTTGCAACACGTCTTCTTTTGTTTGCGACTGGACAATATACGTTGCTACAAAATCACTCAAAAATTGACCTATAAAGACATTATCCTTACCGGCTTTCCGCATTAGATTTACACCAACCTCATTTACAACTTGCGTACTAACAATAATTTCATTTGCCTCCACAACACAGGCTTTTGCTTTTGCTCTTTTATCCTGATCCGTCTGGCCTTGAATCAACGCATATAACCAGATATTACTATCAATAAAGACCTTATCTTGCATAGATATCTTCCCTTGCCAAGGGAGCAAAGTCTTTAGATTTTATTGGATTTTCGATATAAGATTCAATAAAATTCTGTTTATGAATATTTTTTTCTTTATATGAGTCCACCAACTTACTCAAGGCCAGATTAACAACGTCTTTCTTACTCTCTGCCCCTGTCAATGCAAGTGCTTGTGTCACTAAGCTATCATCTAATACAATATTGGTCCGCATAACAAACTCTCACGATGTGTATGACTTATACACATCGTATCACACTATTAAATTTGTGATACTCAGCGTATCTAATTTAACAAAAACTCAGACAAACCAATCACCTTAATCCCTTTTGTCCTGGCATCCGCTCTATCTTGTTCGGTATTATATCCCCAATCAACCAGCTGCATATCAACCGCGCTTAATTGCGTATTCTCTAAAACACCCAATAAGGTGGGCAGTCTATCTTCAATCAATCGAATCGTATGCGCACCATGTTTCTCTAATAATTCCTGTAACACCGCCTGTTTGCCCATTTTTCGATCCAGGCCATAAATATCAACCGGCAATTCCACCTGATTTGACTGTAATATTTGCTCTACAAAGCGCTCCTGTTTGGTCGTCACAATGTACCAGGTCTGGCCGCTTAATTTTTGCAGCCTTTCGGCAACACCCTCAAATAAAGGGTTCATTATGATCCACTCGTCCCGTGCATGTTGAATCCATTGGTCGCGCGTTTCGCCAAACAATTGCTTTAAGAGTGTACTGTCTGCTCCCAGCTGCTTTATAAAAGTTGTTATATTCGCCTTAATATTCTCGACTGACTCGCCTTGCTGCAACAGGCGCATTAATATAATTGCCTCATAGCCTGTTTCCAGGCTGGGGCGCAAAGCGCGAAATTGCTCTATATGGGACTCATCCGGAACCGTATTGGCCATGTCAGGCCAGACATGAGTAGCCGCCTTCCAGCCGGTAATCGCTGTTTCAACAGCACTATCACAGATGACACCATCAAAATCCAGTGCATAAATCGGATGCTTCATAAACAATTACCCTGCAAACACACTACGAATGACAGCAACAATCTCTTTCACCGACTCATCACTCAATTCAGAACAGATAGGTAAAGACATGCACCGTGCAGCAATCGCTTCTGTCGCGGGTAAGCTCACCCCCGCACAATCTTCTTTAAAGACATTTTGCTGATGCAATGGCACAGGGTAAAAAACCGAACCGGCAATTTGCTTAGCCTGTAAAGCCTCTAATATTTCATCCCTACGATCAGAGAGTAAAGTATATTGATGATAAACATGCACACCGATACCGTCTTCATACGGTGTCTCAATAGGCAAGTCAGCCATCAATTCAGAATACAAATGCGCAGCATGACGACGACTCTCATTATAACGATCAATGCGCTTTAGTTTAGCGCGTAAAACGACCGCTTGCATCTCATCCAGGCGGCTATTAAACCCCACTACATCATGATAATAACGCACTTTAGAGCCATGATTACGTAATTGCTTAACCATTTCCGCTGTTGCATCTGAATTGGTACCGACTAAGCCGCCATCACCAAATGCGCCCAGGTTTTTACTTGGGAAAAAACTATATCCCGCTGCATTACCTATACTTCCTGTTTGCTTGCCTGCTATGGATGCACCAAAGGACTGCGCACAATCTTCTATCAACTTCAAATTATGCTTATCGCAAACGGCCTTAATAGCCGCCATATCCACCGGCTGACCAAATAAATGCACCGGCATGACCGCTGTCGTTTTATCGGTAATCGCGGCTTCTATCGTTGCTGCGGTAATATTATAGGTTTTCGGGTCTACATCAACAAACACGGGCTTTGCACCCACATAGCGAATCGCTTCGGCAGTGGCAATAAAGGTAAATGCCGTGGTGATCACCTCATCACCCTCGCCTATGCCTTCCGCTAGCAATGCCAGATGCAAGGCATCAGTACCTGAAGCCACGCCAATCGCATGCTTAACGCCTAAATATTCAGCCGCTTCTTTTTCAAAAGCCTGAACATTAGGGCCAAGAATAAAGGAACAGTTTTCTATGGTTTGCGCCAAACCTTGCTCGACTTCATCTTTTATCTCAGCATACTGAGCTTTCAGGTTTACCATTGGGATCATAATTCACTACCTTTTAAAATATAATTTTTTTGTGTATCTCTGTTAAATCGACAACATAGATATCGTATCTGAGAGTAATGCCGCTTACTTAAACATTTATTAATTCAATATCAATAAGTTAAGACGTAAGGTTGGGTTGGGTTAGATTTTTTTACGAAGTAAAAAAACGTAACCCAACAACACGCTGAATTACATGAAAATGTTGGATTACGTTATCTGCGCTTCGCTTGATAAGCTAACCCAACCTACGATTATAAAATGCTGTTTACTAAAGCATTGTTTCTTAAGTAAGCAGTATTAGTATCTGAGAGGGCTAGCGCCCGCGCATCAAACTACTGCAATAAATCGGTAATTTCAATCGCAGTTGCCAGAGCACGTCGACCCGCTTCACCAGACACATCAGGCGTACTTCCTGACTGAATACACTCAACAAAATGCTTAATTTCCTCTAGCAAGGCATCGCCATTTTCAAACACAGATTTATCCGTTTCGATTTTTGGTACGCCCGGGAACATTTCTCCCTCACCCGCATAATGTTTGGTTAAAACCCGGTTTTGAAAATCAATTGAAATATATGAGTTGGGACGGAACATACGCATTTTACGCTCCATCTTCATGCTGATACGGCTCGCCGTGACATTGGCCACACAGCCACTTTTAAAGGTCAAACGCGCATTGGCAATATCTGTTCCTTTCGTCAATACAGCAGTACCACTGGCTTCGATATGATCTATTTCGGAATCGACGATGGCTAAAATAATATCAATATCATGAATCATCAAATCCAGCACTACACTGACATCATTGGCTCGGGGATTAAACGGCGATAAGCGATGAGATTCGATAAATAAAGGTTTATCCTCCAACTCGCCCAGCCCCATTACTGCTGGGTTAAAGCGCTCTAAATGCCCTACCTGTAAAACCAGATTTTTCTGTTTGGCAATGGCAATCAATTCATCCGCTTCTTCGACAGTCACGGTAATCGGTTTTTCTACTAATACATGTGCACCGGCATTTAAAAAATCCTTGGAAACCTGATGGTGCAAAGTAGTCGGCACAACGATACTGACCGCATCAACTTCGCCTAGTAAAGACTGATAATCTGTTAAAGCTTCTGCCCCATGTTTTTCAGCGACTTCTTTCGCCGCTTGCTCGTTAATATCAACTACAGCAACTAATTCACAATCGGCCAACGATGCGTATTTTTCCGCATGAAATTTACCTAGGTAGCCCGTTCCAATAACAGCACATTTAAGTTTACTCATTTGTTTTCTTTTCTGTTAAAAATTTTTTCCTATTGTATATTATTTACGACTTACATTAAATCAGTATCAGAGGCGCCAATAACCAGAAGCTGACCACCACAACCTGATTCGTAAACCTATTTCAGTCACATAGCCCAAAGTAACAAAGTTTATTTTTCCATCAGGCCCAATAATAAACACCGCAGGCACGGCACTAACGCCAAATTGTTGTGCCAAAGTGCCATCATTATCATTAATCACTGGCCAGTCCAGCTGATGCTTGCGTTGATAACTTAAAACATCCGCGTTATTACCCGAACGCAAAGCGACAGTCACGCCCGGATAATCCTGCAAAACATCACTGATGGTGCCCTGAATAGTGGCACAGATACCACACCAGCTTCCCCAGAAATAAATGATTGCCGGTTTATCAGTAATCAGACTGGCACTATCCATGCCGCTAATGGTTTTAACCGTTAAGTCAGGCATATCCCCTGAACGCATATCACGCTGCATAAAAGCTTGTAACAAGCTGATAAAAATCACGATAAAAAGCAGATCTCTTAAAAGTTTCATTGATTAATTATCATTGTATTTACCATGAAGGACACGAAGGTTTGCATGTCTTTGCTTCATTATCTTTATGCCCTTCATGGTGAAAAACCAAGGGTTGTGCATTAAATTAAACCCGCATCTATTACCTGGAAGCGGTGCCCTGCATTGAACAGACAAAACTAAAGCCCGCCTCCCTGCCCAACTCATTGTATTTACCATGAAGAGCATGAAGGACACGAAGGTCTGATGTCTTTGCTTCATTATCTTCATGTCCTTCATGGTGAAAAACCAAAGATTGTGCATTAAATTAAATCCGCATCTATTATCTAGAAGCGGAGCCCTGCATTGAACAGTCGAGGCTAAAGCCCGCTTCCCTGCCCAACTCATTGTATTTACCATGAGAGCATGAAGGACACGAAGGTCTGATGTCTTTGCTTCATTATCTTCATGTCCTTCATGGTGAAAAACAAAGGGATTGTGCATTAAAAACAATCCGCATCCATTACCTGGAAGCCGGGGCTTGCATTGAACAGACAAAACTAAAGCCCGCTTCACCTGCCCAATTCATTGTATTTACCATGAAGAGCATGAAGGTCTGATGTCTTTGCTTCATTATCTTTATGCCCTTCATGGTGAAAAACCAAGGGTTGTGCATTAAATTAAACCCGCATCTATTACCTGGAAGCCGGGGCTTGCATTGAACAGACAAAACTAAAGCCCGCCTCCCTGCCCAACTCATTGTATTTACCATGAAGAGCATGAAGGACACGAAGGTCTGATGTCTTTGCTTCATTAACTTCATGTCCTTCATGGTGAAAAACCAAAGATTGTGCATTAAAATAAATCCGCATCTATTACCTGGAAGCCGGGGCTTGCATTGAACAGACAAAACTAAAGCCCGCTTCCCTGCCCAACTCATTGTATTTACCATGAAGAGCATGAAGGACACGAAGGTCTGATGTCTTTGCTTCATTATCTTCATGTCCTTCATGGTAAAAAACCAAAGATTGTGCATTAAAATCCGCATCTATTACCTGGAAACAAAGCCCTGCATTGAACAAACGGGGTTAAAAACTCCCATACCTGTACCCCTTTATAAGCCCAGCATCAAACTCGCGCCATGTTGCTTAAGCCACTTTCGCTGTCGCTGATAGTCAGGACAATGCCGGGCAACCAACGCCCAAAAGGCAGCAGAATGATTGCGTTGCTCTATATGGCATAACTCATGAATGACCACATATTCAAAAACTGACGCAGGTGCCAGAATCAACAACCAGTTCAAATTAATATCATCATGTATGCCACAACTACCCCAGCGACTTTTCTGAGTTTTGATGGTAATAGATCGTGGAATCAGTTTGTATAGAGGGGCGTATTTATATGTATATTTTTCCGCCTGTTTTGCTGCTACCTGCCCCATCCAGCTAATAAGCTCTCGCCGAATCTGCTCACTTAATTCTGAAACGCTCAGCGTCTTATTTAAATCTTCTGGCACATAAGCGACAAATACCTGTGTAAAATCTATTCTAATGCGCCGTTCCTGACTGGCTTTAATCTGCAACGAATATTGCTCGCCCTGATAGGGAATCATTGCCCCTTGTTGGTAGATTTCAGGCGCAAAGCTGCTGATCTTAGCAACATGATGCTGCACTTTATTTTGCGCTGATTCAATCCACGCCTGTTTAGCCCGCATAAATTGCTGAATTTGCTTTTCAGGCATACGTAACGGCGCAACCACCTCTATCTTTTCAGCAGTCACCACGATTCTGGCTCGTTTGGCACGCTGACTGCGGCGGATTTGATACGTTTGTTTACTATTCATATTTCCTGGAATTTATACTAAGGAACATATACGACATACATTTACATTTTGATATGGGGCGCAGGTTTTTAGAGGCTATGAAAGTATTATGCGTAGGTTGGGGTGAAGCATGAACCCCAACAACTGATGCTAGGCAAGTCATTGATTGTTGGGGTTCGCAAGCTCACCCCACCCTACGGAATCTATCTTTTTAGGTATATTATTGAATACTTTCACAGCCTCTTTAGCCTGCATTTTAAAAGGCGGACTAAAGATCCGCGTCTCACCATGCTCAAGTGTGTCATGCTCATTCCTAACCATTAAGCGAGCCAATTTTTCAAAAATTCCTTTGCCATTAAAGCAACCATGCCTAAAGACTATGAACCTATTATCTGAATCATTTTTTAACAGAGATGCTTGCACGGTAGCCAGGGAGCTACTGGGTAAAGTGATACGGCGTAAATATAAACAGCAATGGCTGGCAGCAAGAATTATCGAAACCGAGGCATATTACCTGGAAGATAAAGGCAGTCACGCGTCACTCGGCTTTACCGAGAAACGCAAGGCTCTGTTTATGCAAGCCGGCACTATTTATATGTATTACGCACATGGGCGCGATTCGCTCAATATCAGCTGTCGGGGTAAAGGTAACGCCGTATTGATTAAATCGGCCTTTCCCTACCAGGATGCGCTATCAGAAGCTCTTTCCATAGAGTCTATGCAGCAACTTAACCCACACCCCTCAGGAAAAACTCGATCACTTGAGAAACTATGCAATGGACAATCCTTATTATGCCGCTCACTAAACCTGAAGGTCACTGAATGGGATCAAAAAACATTTGATTCTCAGCAGTTTTATATTGATGATGTGCACAATGTTCCTGAAAAAACAATCCAGACGACACGACTAGGAATACCCAAAGGCCGCGATGAATCACTTCCCTATCGATTTATAGATTATGACTTTGTTAAATACTGCACTAAAAATCCATTAACCACACGCACGTATCAAAAGTTACTCATTGCTCCAGCCACGCAAAAAATGGTCTACCAGTAAGTACTTACGCAAAATTAATTTAACGAAAAAAGGTGTCATAATAAACAATTATTTTGCTGACTCTAAATGTTTGTGCTCTATATAAAACACCTACTCCCAGAAGAAATTACTGCTTTAAATGTGATGCATAAAAACCATCCACTTCATTTAAGTAGAAGTCGAGCTCATGCTATTTTATTAAGTTTCAAAGAGCATTCTGTTCCCATGATTTGTTCTATTTATAACGTATGCCGCCAAACTGTTTCCACTTGGTTTTCTAACTGGGAAAAGAATGGAATCGATGGATTGGTTGACTGTCAGGGAAGAGGACGGCGAGGTATTTTAACTGAAAAACAACAAATAAGCTTAGTCCAGAGAGTTGAAAAATCTCCTAGATCATTAAAATCAGTACTAGCAAAATTTGAAGAAGATCTAGGCATTTCAGTTAGCATTGATACTATAAAACGTATTTGTAAACAAGCTGATCTTGTTTGGAAACGAGTTAGAAAATCCTTAAGGATAAAGCGTAATCAAGATAAATTTGATTTGGCAACCGATGAAATAAAAGAATTAATACAACAACATAAAGAGAATGAACTTGATTTGTGCTACTTTGATGAGTCGGGGTTTACACTAGAACCCTGTGTTCCTTATGCTTGGCAACAGTCAGGTGAGACGATTGAAATACCAAGCTCAAACAGCAAGCGTCTTAATGTATTAGGTTTTGTTAACAGAGATTGCAGGTTTGATTCTTTTGTTTTTGAAGGGAGTGTAAACACTTCGGTTGGTAATTATTCAGACCCCTTAACAATTGGTAGCTTAGGAACCGCAACACCTACCCGCTGATTGTGAATAACGGCCGCTAAATATATCCATGGGGATTGCTGCCTTTTTCTACAGGTTTCGATGACACTAATCAAAATAGCAAACACACATGAACCTTCTTCAGTTCGTGTTCCATAGCTGATTCGCCTTAATATAACCCAGTGCCGTAAGGCACGTTCTGCTTCGTTATTGGTTAAGGGTAAATGAGGGAATTCGAGTACCCGAAAGATAGCCTCCCAATCATTGAGCATTTCTGTTGCTAGCGCATGGGTCTTTGTGTGTGTTGATGCTTTCATTTGTTCACACAGTTGCCGATAGGCTATCAATTGCGTTTGGTAAATTTCCGTCAGTGGCGAGTTTGGAGGGTGGTGCCGTGCTTCACGAATTGCTGTCATAAGCATGTTCATTAATTTGAGTGTTTGTTCTCCAAATAGCTGAGAGTCTTTATTTAAGCCCTCTTTTAAGCCTTTTGCCTTACGAATCAGGTGAGCCCAGCAACGAGCTCGATTAAGGTATTTTCGATAAACCTGGTAACCATCACTCATTAGCCAGCCGCAATATGCTTGACCCAGGATGTTTTCAATCAGTTCTGATGACCGAGTTGAAATCCAGTAGGCTGTGACGGTATCTGTACTAAAAACCCATAGCCATAAAAAAGTGGTGAGTTCCATCCAGGAAGTTTCATCAACATGAAGTAGATTACTTTCTACGACTTCCTTTACTAATTCAGCTTCTATAGGCATTGCTGCTGCGCCGCTTTCATGTAATGTATTGTTAATCGTGCCAACACTAATCTGTAACCCTAGCCAATCACATAAAAACTCTTGGACACGTTCTCGTGAAAGCCGCATGCGATAAGTAAGGCATATAATTAATGCTGCAAGCCCCGGACCTACCAATCTCCATTGGCTACAGTTTATATCCTGCAAGGTGCCATCGGAATTGGAACGATGCGGTTCTTTTATTGTAATATGTCCACAGTGACAGGTGACTTCATAATAGCTATGCTTGGTATTCGTTAGCCTCAGGCCTGGATTTTTCTCATCAGACCATACGATATCAATGGTTTCAAAAGCCGTGTATGCTTTTTTGAAATGGTCATTTAATGGTTGATGGCAGCATTCACATATTTCAGGAAAATGTTCCTGATAGTCTGTGATCACTATTTTTTGTTGTCGCCCAAAACCCTTGGCTCCAAGTTGCTTCCCTGGTTTTCGTTGTTCTTCTGTTTCATTTTTCGGGGACTGTCTGGATGTTTTATTGGGCTTTTCAGTAGGAGATGACTCTTTTTTATCTGAAGTCGCTTCTTGTTCCTCTTCGGAATCATTACTGGAATCTTTTTGAGTGTCCCTTTCCCATGGTGCTTCACTGCTTGGAGGCCGAGAACTATTATGGGAATTCTGGCTTAACCGTTCACGAGCTTCCTTTAAATCTGTAAGCAATCTTATTGAAAGACGACGTAACTCTTCTTCTGATAAATTTAGAAGCTCTTCTTCGTCAAGTTGGCTTAGATCCTGATTACTTAATTGCATGGCCTACATAATACTTCTTGGTATCATAAAGTTACAAGCCTTTTTTAAATTAGTTGTCAAGTTTGTCGGTAGGGGTCTGAATATTTACTTCGGTTGTTGTGGCTTGTATTGATGAATTTGCTAAACAGATTAAAAAACCAACAACTCTTATTATTGATAATGCATCGACTCATACGAGTAATGAATTTAATGAAAACCTTGAAAGGTGGAAAGAAAAAAACCTATCCATTTACCGTATACCGCCATACTCACCCGAGTTAAATATTATCGAGATTATATGGCGTAAAATAAAATACGAATGGCTTCCTTTTTCAGCTTATGAATCCTATGCCTCTCTTCAGGAAGAATTATTTAAGGTGCTGTCTAATATTGGAAAGAATTACAAAGTAGAGTTTGCATAAAAGGTTAAATTAATTTTGCATGGGTACTTACAACAATTTCCGACTTTGCCATTTTAATGTATTCCAGCGATTGCTTTTGCATTAATAATTGCATTGCTATTCCCTGCACACTTTTCATCAAAACCTGCGCTGCTAATTGTATTTCGTTATCCGAATGCGTGTGATCAAGCTGTCTAATCGGTGCATGCATTAAGCCAAAAACGCGCTGACTTTCTTGCAAATACCAATCGGGCACAGGCTCGCCCAAAGCTAACTGATGTTCAAATAACATGCGCCACAGGCCTTCGTTGTCGACGGAAAAATCAAGATAAGCAAGTGCAATATTTTTCATTGTTGCAGGCGTCGCAGGTTGTGTTAATTGCGTTTGCAAATATTGATACAATTTCTGCCAGGTACGCGCTTTAATATGCATATTTAAATCATTCATATTAGCAAAAACCATATAAATACTACCGACGGTATAACCAATATCTGCAGCAATTTTACGTACTTTTAATGCCGAGTAGCCATTTTCCCGAACTATATCTTCCGCGGCCTCCAGTACCATCTGCTTTATTTCTGCCTGACTATGTTCACTACGTCTTGCCATATTATTACCGCATTCGCTGATGAATGTTTTAGAATACCTTAATACTGAAAAAGGCTAAAGCCTTTCTCCTTTAAATCAATTGTACAGTAGATCTTTACCCTAGATTTAATAGGTTTGTTGTTGCCCGGAGACTTATGAACCAAGAACTAATTGCCGTTGTGGATGAAAATGACCAATTTATCGAAAACATCCCGCGTAATAAAGTCCACCAACTCGGCTTACGCCACAGAGCTGTGCATATTTTAGTCTTTAATGATAAGAATCAGCTGTTTTTACAAAAACGCTCACTGAACAAAGATATTAATGCCGGGCTATGGGATACATCTGCAGCTGGCCATGTCGATGCTGGGGAAACTTACGCTGCCTGTGCTCATAGGGAAACTATTGAAGAACTCGGCGTATGTGTCGATGCAACGCTTAAATTTTTATTCAAACTGCCCGCAATACCCGAAACAGGTATGGAATTTGTACAGGTTTATAGCAGTTCACATAACGGCCCGTTTACCTTGGAAGCCGAAGAGATCGATGGCGGCGAATGGTTTGATATAAAAGATATTTCTCAACGTGTTGCCGATAAAGACCGTACTTTAACCGACACTTTTAAAACCTTATGGTTACAATTCGAGGAATAATACTATGCATAGGGATAAATTAAACCATTATTTTAACGACTTGCTCAACCCTACAAGTTTTAAAGATTATTGCCCCAATGGCTTACAGGTAGAAGGCAATCAAAGTATCAATAAAATTGCCTTTGCTGTCTCTGCCACCCGGGACTCCATTACTCAAGCAGCCGAGTTAGGCGCCGATACTTTAGTTGTGCACCACGGACTCTTCTGGAATTTCCACGGTGCTCGCACCTTAACGGGCTCTTTTGCTAAACGCATTTTTCCATTAGTACGAAAAAATATCAACTTATTTGCCTATCACTTACCTCTGGACGCTCACCCCGAAGTTGGCAACGCTGCAGTACTAGGCCAACTGCTAGGTTGTCAGCAGCAAAGCCCCTTTGGTGATTACAAAGGAAATCCAACGGGCATCGAAGGTCTACTTGATCAACCACTACCCGCCAAAGAATTCGCCTTAAAATTACAATCCGTACTGAATCATGATGTGATTATTGCCAGTCCGGATGAGAATCAAATAATAGAATCAGTCGGTATTATTACGGGCGGTGCAAACAGTGATTGGGTATTAGCGAAAAAAGCAGGATTAGACGCCTATATTACTGGAGAAATATCCGAACATGACTGGCATGAGAGCCAGGAAAGCGACATCCATATGTTTGCCGGCGGGCATTATGCCACTGAGATTTTTGGCATACTTGCCCTGATGCAAAAAATTCAAATACATTGCCGTTTAGAGTGTGTCTTTATTGATAGTGACAACCCGGCATAAAAGATTTGATACTGTTATAAATGAGCTCGTTTTTCGCGCTAAACAAACTCATCTATACTTCGCGCGGCATCAACTCAAACAAGCCAATGATAATCGCTGTTTTACTGTTTATGTGAATATCATTTTAGCAACCAATATTCATAGGGTATAATTTTGCTATTTAGTTACTATCAATTGATTCGAGGGAGATTAATGAGTATCAAACTTTCTGACCGACTTAGCGCAGTTAAACCATCACCTACTCTAGCCATTACAGCCAGAGCTGCAGAAATGCGGGCAGCAGGAAAAGATATTATTGGCCTGGGGGCTGGTGAACCAGACTTTGACACTCCCGAGCATATTAAAGCTGCCGCTATCACGGCGATTAATAATGGCTTTACAAAATATACAGCCGTCGATGGCACACCGAGTCTAAAACAGGCTGTTATTGATAAATTTAAAAACGATAATGGTTTTGACTATACCCTTAAGCAAATCCTGGTCTCTTCTGGTGGCAAGCAAAGCTTCTATAATTTAGCTCAAGCGTTACTGAACAAAGGCGATGAAGTCATTATTCCTGCGCCTTACTGGGTTTCTTATCCTGATATTGTGCTGTTAGCAGATGCAATTCCGGTCATTATCAAAACCACGCAGGCACAAAACTTTAAGATAACTCCCGCCCAACTTCGTGCAGCTATTACCGATCAAACGCGTTTATTTGTTATTAACAGCCCGTCTAACCCTACAGGCGCTGCATACTCCTTAGGAGAACTACAGGCACTCGCTCATGTTTTACTGGATTATCCCAATATTATTGTCGCAACAGATGATATGTATGAGCATATCCTGTGGAAAAAAGGCAGCTTTGTAAACATTCTTAATGCCTGCCCCGAACTATATAATCGTACGATGGTCCTGAACGGTGTATCCAAAGCCTATTCAATGACCGGTTGGCGCATAGGTTATGCAGCAGGACCTGAAGCTATTATTGCGGGCATGCGAAAAGTACAATCGCAAAGTACCTCCAACCCTACTTCAATTTCTCAGGTAGCAGCAGAAGAGGCTTTAAAAGGCGATCAAAGCTGTATTGATACAATGCTGGTAGAATTTAAAAAACGTCATGATTATGTCGTTGATGAACTAAATAAAATGCCCGGCATTGAGTGCATTAAATCCGATGGAACATTCTATGTTTTCCCGAATGTTGAAGAATTGATTGCGCAACTTGATGGGATAAATAATGACCTTGATTTAGCCGAATATTTTATAGAACAGGCAGACGTTGCCTTAGTACCTGGTTCAGCTTTTGGGTGCCCTGGGCACATCAGGATTTCTATTGCCACTAGCATGGAAAATTTACAAACAGCTCTGCAACGCATTAGCAAAGCTACTACTTAGGAACTCTTGCCGGGTTACATTTGTTATTGCAATGTAGTAACAAATGTAACCCGTCCTACATGGGTATTTAAAAACTCACACTACCCTGCACCCAGATTTTTTGCGTGTCCTTTGCTACTCCCGCATTGACAGCAGTGGAACTATTATCAGCATCATAATAAGCATATTTCGCCAATAAATGATAATGCTTACCAAAGCTCTTGCTCATCAGGAAATCATATTCATTACCATACTCTCCCTGCCCGTTTGAATCGGTAAAGTAATGGTAGGCAAACATTAATTTTACACCGTAGAAACTTTTATCTATGGTTGCTTGAATATCCCGAACGCCAGTATCCGGTGTTACCAGAAACTTGTCCGCCCAGCCTTGAAAAGCGTGATTAGTGCCTAGCGGCGTTTGAAAAGCGTAAGTTCCATTGCCATCTAATTGCTCCATTCCGGATTTAATGGTAACACCAACATACGTTGCTCCCAGCAGAATATTGTATCTATCTAAAGCATAGTTTCCAGGATTGTTTTTATAGTCAGATTGATTACTATAACCCACGTCATAAGATAGCTTGATTTCATGTCTTAACTTAGGTTCTCCATGTATTCGCACACCATATGTTTGCGTAGAGTTAAGCCCATCAACATAATCAGCTAACCAGTACCCATATCCGGTTAAGGTACTAAAGCGGCCAAATTTATAGCTGAAATTTAGTAGCGGCAAAGTGATTGGGCGCTCTGTAGAAATCACTGTTTTTACCTGGCCGATATAAATAACATTCAACGTTAGATTTTCTATCGACCGATTTTGAATCAATACAGAATCAAAGGTTTGCTCCATTTGTCGCCAATCCACATTCCCTATAAAACGCTGATTATCTAACGCTATTCTTTGCCGTCCACCTTGAACTAAAGTATCAGGAATTCCTTTATAACTCAGCCAGAATTGATTAAGCTCTTGCTTTTGAGGATCAGCAACAACTTCATAGTTAGTCTTTCCATTACGCAGGCTATTGTAGTCTTCTTGCATAGCAAGATTACCTTCATATTCAGCGTAAACCTGTACACCGTAGAACGCCGGAGTAAGATAACCAAAGCGCAAGCGCAAAGTATTGGCATTCGCTGTTTTTATCGGTAAATCATCCGTAATATGTACGTTTTCATAGCGATAGCGTAAATCAAACTTAAGCTGTCCATATTGACCTTGCTCACCCAACAAAAGTGCATTTTCTACAGCTTCATTAATATTCGCGGCCTGCACAGGCAAAATCATCAGCAAAACAGCAACACCTACACTGAGGATAAAACCCTTTTTTTTCCCTGCCTGATTGAACTGTATATAACATACTGACTTAATATTAAAAAAATCACCCATTAGTTTAACTGTACCACTGTGCAACATTAGTTAACTTTATCACTTAGAACCTTGCGAATTTACTGGATCGTCTATCTTAATTTCCAGGGTAATTCTTCTATTCAATGAGCGTTCCAGAGTGGTCAATTCATCTGTAATTAATGGATCATTTCCACCTAAGCCCCTAGAAGTAATACGTTGCTCGTCAACACCACTGTTAATAAAGTATTCACGTACAAGTCTCGCTCGTTGCTCAGAAAGCAATTGATTAAGCTCCTTATCACCTCTAGAATCTGAGTGCCCCAAGACAAGAATAGATGTATATTTGTATTCTTGGAAAATAGGTGAAATCTTATCCAGAATATCATGCACATTCCAATTCATTCGCGCAGAATTAATACCAAAAGCAATATTCCCGGGAATATTAACAATCAGTGTCTGCCCCTGGATTTCCGATTCGACGCCTTTATCTGCTAATTTACCTCTAATCAATGCATGCTGCTCAGTTAAATATTGTTTCCTGTCTATTCCTGCCAAAGGACCAAAAGCTACAATACCTGGTGCCTCAGTAGATGTAGGGCCGGGGTCATTATCCCTTGAATATGTCTGACATGCAGTAATTAAGGTCCCTAAAATGAATGCAAAAATTAGTCGTTTCATATTGTTATCATAGGTTGAAATTTAAAAGACTATGATACCAAACTCCTAATATCTATGCTTGCCATCAAACCCGTTTCAAGAATAAAATTTATTCAATTTTGAATGCCGCTGAAAAATAGCGACTAGGCCCATTTATATAATTAACCTCTCTGCTTGCAGTACAACAACAAGAGTCAACTCCCTCCTGGCAAATAAAGTAAAACAATGACTTATTGTATAAATGCAATTTATGTTGGATATATACCAAATAAAACACAACCCATAAGGAATTAGAAAATTTTTATTTTACATTGTAATATGATATATTCGATCTGTTACGCTGTGTATTAGTAGCTAAATTAAAAAAACTAAATGAGGAAACGTCTTAAATGTCAGTAGATAACGTACTAAAAATGATACAAGAAAACGATATCAAATTTGTTGATTTTCGTTTTTGTGATACTCGTGGTAAAGAACAACATGTTACCTTTCCTGCCCATTCAATCGATGAAGATACTTTTGAAGAAGGCAACATGTTTGATGGCTCTTCCGTTGCAGGTTGGAAAGGAATCAATGAGTCTGACATGATTTTAATGCCGGATCCTGCAACCGCAAAGATTGACCCTTTTTTCGATGACAACACGCTCATTATTCGTTGCGATATCATTGAGCCTAGTGACATGCAAGGTTACGAACGTGACCCGCGTTCAATCGCTAGACGTGCTGAAGCTTTTATGCAATCTACAGGCATTGCTGACACTGCTTTTTTTGGTCCTGAAAATGAATTTTTCGTTTTTGATGATGTACGCTGGAATAACGACATGGGTAGCTGTGGCTACAAAATCGATTCTGAAGAAGCCGGCTGGAATTCTGAAAAAGCCTATGAAGATGGTAATATCGGTCACCGCCCAGGCGTAAAAGGGGGTTATTTTCCTGTACCACCCGTTGACTCACTACAAGATATGCGCTCTGCAATGTGCCTGGTTCTAGAAGAAATGGGCCAGATCACTGAAGTTCACCATCATGAAGTAGCAACTGCCGGACAATGTGAAATTGGCTCTAAATTTAACACCTTAGTCAAAAAAGCTGACGAAGTTTTAGAGCTTAAATATGTGGTTGCCAATATCGCACATGCTTATGGCAAGACTGCTACATTTATGCCTAAGCCTCTAGTCGGTGATAACGGTAATGGCATGCACGTACACCAGAGTTTATTTAAAGATGGCGAAAACCTTTTCTCAGGTGATTTATACGGTGGCCTGTCAGAAACCGCTCTGTACTATATTGGTGGTATCATCAAGCACGCCAAAGCATTAAACGCTTTCGCCAATGCTTCAACAAACAGCTATAAACGTCTGGTTCCAGGTTTTGAAGCGCCTGTTATGCTTGCTTATTCAGCTCGTAACCGCTCTGCTTCTATCCGTATACCTTTTGTTAACAACCCTAAAGGCCGTCGTATTGAATTACGTTTTGGTGACTCTACAGCTAACCCTTACCTATGCTTCGCAGCAATGTTAATGGCCGGCCTTGATGGTATCCAGAATAAAATTCATCCTGGCGATGCAATGGATAAAGATTTATATGACTTGCCACCAGAAGAAGAAAAATTGATCCCTCAAGTTGCTTTCTCTTTTGATGAAGCATTGAAAGCACTAGACGAAGATCGTGAATTCCTAACAAATGGCGGCGTATTCACAGATGATGTGATTGACGGTTATATTGATCTGAAAAATGAAGAAGTTCAACGTCTGCGTATGAGCACACACCCTGTTGAATTTGAAATGTATTACAGCTTGTAAGTACAAAAACTGCTACTGCAAACAGTAGTCGTTTTTAATCAAAAAGGGCAACTGTTTATGCAGTTGCCCTTTTTTTTGCATAAATCCACGAAGCACTATATTAGTGCACGCAGCACTAGTCTAACGAATCATTATGGTGCATAATAGAAATCATCCAACCTTAGGCACCTGGAAATAAATAAGTGTCCAATATTTAGCTGGACTTTTTGTTTGTCATTAGCGCTGTAACAATAGGTGCATAGCTGGCTACGTAACTATTTCTACAGCGCTAATGACGGACAAAAAGACCAGAAAAGTTGGATGATGTGTGTTTCCAGGTGCCTTATCTCCCTATTTCCTTATTTTTGCTTAGGAACGCGCACGGAATAAGTTGAGCATCTGCCGTAGGATTTTTATTCGTATTCAAAGCCTGCCCCGTGCTTGATACGGGGACGTAGAAACTGGCGCATAGCCAGCTACGTAACAGCTTCTACAACGCAGAAGACGGATAAAAAAACAAGCCAGTTGCTTAAGTCATTCCGTGCGCGTTCCTTAGTTGGTCTACAACTTGCTTCTAACATACAAACCACTTCCATCAAGATCTAAAAGTGCACGATAAAATTCTCGATACTATCAATGAAGCTATTCTCTTATTTAATAGGGATCTTAAGCTTATTTATATCAATACTGCTGGTGAAATTCTATTTGAAGATAGCGCAAGGCATTTAATGGCTAGAACTGCCAAAGATTTACTGGGTACCGACTCATCACTAAATAATGACTTATTACAATGCCTGAAAAGCAATGAAGGGTTTTTTGACCGCGAACTTACACTGAAATTATTCCATCAAACAGTCACTGTTAGCTTCAGTGCAACGCCTATTCTGGATAATCCGGATAATCCGGATAATCCAGAGGTACTGGTAGAATTACAGCAACTCGATCGGCATATACGCATCTCTAAAGAGGAGCAGTTAATTGCTCAAGAACATACTTCACGTATGCTAATGCGTGGCTTTGCACATGAAATTAAAAACCCGCTAGGAGGCTTGCGCGGTGCAGCTCAGCTTCTGGAGCTTGAACTTCAAGATGATGAGTTAAAAGAGTATACCCAGATTATTATCAAAGAAGCAGACCGCATGAAAGCATTAATGGATAAAATGCTGGGGCCAAACAAATTGCCCAATAAAGTCGCTTTAAATATACATGAAGCACTTGAACGTGTAAGGCAATTAGTTCAGGCTGAAGTCAGTGACTCTATCACTATCAGGCGTGATTACGACCCCAGCATCCCCGAACTAAAAGCAGACAAAAACCAGCTTATTCAAGCGCTTTTAAATATTGTACGCAATGCCAGCCAGGCCATAACTGATAGCGGAGAAATTATTCTACGCACCCGTATATACAGGCAAATAACAATAGCCGGAAAGCTTCATAGGCTCGCCGCACGAATAGACATTATTGATAATGGCAGCGGTATAAAGCCCGAATTATTAGACCAGATTTTTTATCCCATGATTACTGGGCGTAGCAATGGCACGGGGCTTGGCCTGCCGATCTCGCAATCCATTATTAATCAATATAACGGCATTATCGAATGTAGCAATACAGCGGAAAATACCGTATTTTCAATTTATTTACCTGTAGGAAATGCGCATGACTAACAGCAGCCACGTATGGATCACCGATGATGATAAATCTATTCGCTGGGTCATTGAAAAAGCGCTGAATAAGGATGCAATCGTGACACGCAGCTTTGCCTCTGCTCAGGAGCTTCTGAAAGCACTGGAAAGTGACACCCCCGACGTACTCATATCCGATATACGTATGCCCGGGATGGATGGCTTTCAGTTACTAAAAAAACTTCAACAGAGCCACCCTACTCTTCCAGTTATTATTATGACTGCGCATTCTGATCTAGAAAGTGCCGTGTCAGCATTTCATGGCGGTGCATTTGAATACCTACCCAAACCTTTCGATATAAAAGAAATGTTAGCGGTAGTACAGCGCGCCTGCTTGCATAAAAAGCAACAGGCAGATAACACTCCAGATCATAGCAATGAAATTGAAGAATCACCGGAAATCATTGGTGAGGCGCCTGCCATGCAGGAGGTATTTCGTGCCATAGGGCGTCTAGCACGCTCACATATTACCGTACTCATTAACGGTCAATCGGGCACAGGAAAAGAACTGGTTGCAAAAGCCTTGCATCGCCACAGTCCGCGCGAAAAACAACCCTTTATTGCCTTAAATATGGCAGCCATTCCCAAAGATTTAATGGAGTCTGAGCTATTTGGCCATGAAAAAGGTGCCTTTACAGGTGCACATTCGCGGCGTGCGGGACGGTTTGAGCAAGCCGATAACGGCACCCTGTTTCTAGATGAAATAGGCGATATGCCGGCAGAATTACAGACGCGTTTATTGCGCGTCTTAGCAGATAATGAGTTTTACCCTATTGGTGCACATACACCCACCCGGGTTAACGTACGTATCATTGCTGCAACACATCAAAATCTGGAAAGACTAGTTGAGCAGGGCTTATTCAGGGAAGATTTATTTCATCGTCTCAATGTAATACGTATACATATTCCACCACTAAATGAACGCACTCAGGATATTCCTATATTAATGCGCTACTTTCTAGCTGCAGCAGCACAAGAACTAGAAAGTGAAGTTAAAATATTAACGCCTGAAGCGGAAGACTATTTGTGCACTTTAATCTGGCCTGGAAATGTACGACAACTAGAGAATATTTGTCGCTGGATTACAGTAATGGCCTCTGGCAGAGAAATACATCTAGTCGACCTACCTCCTGAATTATTACCTGGTTACAACGCAGCCCAACCCAATAAAGGTTCAGCTGAATCTGAAAATAGCTGGGAAATAGGATTAAAAAATGCGATTGCAGAAAGAATTCAACAAGGACAGCAAGATATCGCTAAACATATCATTCCATTAACAGAAACTATTCTGATTAAATCGGCTTTAGAGCATACTCAGGGACATCGTCATGAGGCAGCTATTTTATTAGGCTGGGGCCGCAATACTTTAACCCGAAAAATTAAAGAGTTAGTTATTGAATAAACCTAGAAAAATCAGTTGAGCGAGAATTTATAGTGCAAGATATTGAATGAATATAATACTTTCAGAAAATTTTTTTAGCTTCACCCATAGGTTCAGACCACCTGAACTCTAGGATAATAACTTGATGCCAATGATTGATATGTAGGTTGGCGCTGAGCTTGCGAAGCCCAACAATCACTGTGCAATATCATGTTGGGCTTCGTATACTCAGCGCCAACCTACGCACTTTAGTATCATTTAATTATCTTGTGAAAACGGTAAGATTTTGATTTCTTTATGTCGAGATCAGGAGTTCTAAGGTTAAGCGGACATTTTTTGCAAGTGCGGTGGAATCAAGAGCTTGTGCTAGAAATCGTGAGCAACTGATTTTTCTAGGATAAAAAGCTCGCGATTGAGTAACCAGCAAGTAGTGGTGGGCAAAGAGCAAATACCCACCCTGAAGAACTACTGTGAGTCTGTAGGCAAAGTATTGCGTACTTTTCTATCCAGCAGTTTATACTCAGACTTCAATTTTAAGATATGCATAAATGCAACCAGGAAACCGATAGAAATTCCGGCAAATAATTCTATGGTTAATGCCAGAGCTAAAGGCATTTGTATACTCGTAAAATACAGATCAATTGAGACGTTCTGAAAATTACGTAAGGAGAAGATCAAAGCAATTACAGCAATTAATGTAAAAAAAACAAGCATCAAAATCCGCATCATCGAACTATCTCTTTTATTTGTTAATCAGTAATTTGATGTGTATGTCTAGTTTCGTCAACCCGGTCACGTAATTCCTTTCCTGGTTTAAAATGTGGCACATATTTTTCTGTTAATGAAACGGCATCTCCTGTTTTAGGGTTGCGACCCATTCTAGGCTTACGGTGATGCAAAGAAAAACTTCCAAAACCACGTACTTCTATTCTTTCATTCGTCGATAAAGACTGACTCATTTGCTCAAGCATACACTTAACAGCAAGCTCTACATCCTGCAAAGCCAAATGAGGTTGTTTCTTAGATAATTGTTCAATTAATTCAGATTTAGTCACGGGTTTTCCTAAATTATTGTGATTTTTCTATATTTTACTTAAATGGTTTTCGCTGTTCACAGCAAAAACACGGTTGAATAAAAAAAGGGGTTTAATCCTTGCAAATTAAACCCCTCCTTTATACTAACAATAAGTTATTATTTATCCAATTGCTTGAACAAATCGCCCATTGTTGGTGTACCAGAAGCTTGTTCTGAATATTCTTTCATAACGCTAGCTTCGGCATCAGAATCTTTAGCTTTGATAGACAAAGAAATAGATTTGTTTTTCTTGTCTACGCCAAGAAATTTAGCTTCAATCTCATCACCGACAGTCAGTAATTTAGTTGCATCTTCAACACGATCACGCTGTATTTCAGAAGCTCTTAAATAGCCTTCGATGTTTTCAGCTAGGGTAATTACTGCACCTTTAGCATCCACCTCTTTAACGACACCTTTAACCATGCTGCCTTTTTCGTTGATCGCAATATAGTTCTGGAATGGGTCTTGCTGTAATTGTTTGATTCCTAGTGAAATACGCTCACGCTCAGCATCAACCGCTAAAATAACAGTTTCTACTTCATCACCTTTCTGGTATTCACGGATTGATTCTTCCTGAGCATCAGACCATGAAATATCAGACATATGTACCAGACCGTCAATATTTCCATCCAGACCGATAAAGATACCAAAATCAGTAATTGATTTGATTTTTCCGGAAATTTTATCGCCTTTGTTATGCGTAGCAGCAAACTCATCCCAAGGATTAGTACGACACTGCTTCATACCTAATGAAATACGGCGTCTTTCTTCATCGATTTCCAGGATCATAACTTCCACCGGGTCACCTAGCTGTACAACTTTAGCCGGATTAACGTTTTTGTTTGTCCAGTCCATTTCAGAAACGTGAACCAAACCTTCAACGCCTTCTTCAATTTCAATGAAACAACCGTAATCAGTTAAGTTATTTACTTTACCTGTTACACGAGTACCTGCTGGGTAACGGGTAGCAATATCATGCCATGGATCTTCCGCCATTTGTTTCATACCTAATGAAACACGTGTTTTTTCTTTGTCGAACTTAAGTACCTTAACTTCGATTTCCTGACCAATTTCCACACACTCAGATGGGTGACGTACACGACGCCATGCCATATCTGTAATATGTAATAAACCGTCAATTCCGCCTAGATCGATAAATGCACCGTAGTCGGTTAAATTCTTAACAATACCTTTTACAACAATGCCATCAGCCAGTGTTTTAAGTAACTCATCTCTTTCTGCGCTGTATTCTTTTTCAACCACAGCACGACGAGATAACACAACATTATTACGTTTTTGGTCTATTTTAATGACTTTGAATTCAAGATCACGACCTTCTAGGAAAGTAGTGTCTCTAATTGGACGAACATCAACTAATGAACCAGGTAAGAAGGCGCGCAATGCACCCACAGCAACCGTAAAACCACCACGAACTTTTCCGTTAATGCGGCCAACAATGGTCTCTTCCGCTTCAAAAGCAGCTTCCAGTTCACCCCAAGCTCGGTGTTTCTTCGCTTTATCACGAGAAAGTAAGGTAGCACCCAGGCCATCTTCGATTAAGTCCAGCGCAACTTCAACTTCGTCGCCGACACTAACCTCAAGATCACCTTCCTCATTTAAGAATTGCCATTTAGGAATCACACCTTCTGATTTTAATCCCGCACTGACAATCACTTTATCGTTATCGATATCAACGACCGTACCTACTAGCATAGCGCCAGTACGCATTTCCGTTTGTTTTACACTTTCTTCAAATAATTCAGCAAAGCTCTCGCTCATGTTTTCTATCCCAAGACTTGCTTAAACTCATCAAGTCTCTTTTTCTAAGTAGTTAAATAAAGATTGTACATTCAGTCAGCGTACAACCCACCAATATTACGTAACAGCTAAAGTCATTACCTGTTCAATCACTTCATCAATGGTAAGACTAGATGAGTCCAGGTAAAAAGCATCTTCTGCAGGAATCAAGGGCGATGTTTTTCGCTCGCTATCGCGACGATCACGCAATTGTATCTCCTGAGTAATCTTATCAAGGTTAGCATCAATTCCTTTTTCTTTCAACTGTTTGTATCGTCTTTTCCCTCTTTCTGGCGCACTCGCCGTTAAAAACACCTTTGCCGGGGCATCAACAAAAACAACCGTGCCCATATCACGGCCATCAGCGACCAGACCAGGAAGCTGACGAAAGTCCTTTTGCTTTTGCAATAAAACAGCTCTAACCTCAGGGTATGCCGCGACTTGTGAAGCAGCAGCGCCTGTATCTTCGCCAGGCAGGCGCGAGGTAATATCAATGCCATCCAGCGTGACAACTAACTCATGCTTACATTCAAATGCCAAATGCATTTGTTCTGCACACAGGGCAACCGCGACAGCATCATTTAAGTCTAATTGTTGATCCAGCGCAGAAATCGCCAGTGAACGATAAATAGAACCGCTATCCAGATAATGCCAGCCTAATTTCTTTGCTACTGCCCGACTAACCGTACCCTTTCCAGCTCCACTCGGCCCATCAATGGTTAAGACAGGAATGCTCATTAAACGTCCTCACTACTGATATTCAGCCCTAATTGCGCAGTCAAAGCTACGAAACCTGGAAATGACGTATTCACATTGGCACAATCATCAATCACAATGGTATCGCTTGCGCGCAATCCTGCCATAGCAAAAGACATGGCAATACGATGATCACCATGTGAGATTACCGAGCCACCGCCGATAGGCCCGCCCTGTATCACCATGCCATCTTCAGTAGGCTGAGCATCAACGCCGAGTATTTGTAATCCATCTGCCATTACCTGAATACGATCACTCTCTTTAACCCTTAGTTCTTTTGCTCCAGTTAAGATAGTTGTACCCTCTGCACAGGCAGCTGCAACAAATAACACGGGGAATTCATCTATGGCCAGAGCAACAAATTCTTCCGGGATTGCAATACCTTTTAAAGCGGCACTACGTACCCGTATATCAGCAACCGGCTCGCCACCTACAGTGCGCTGATTAAGCAATTCAATATTAGCGCCCATTAATTGCAAAATATTGATCACACCTGTACGAGTGGGATTAATACCCACATGTTTTAATGTCAAATCAGAATTTTCCGCTATAGAAGCCCCCACCAAAAAAAAGGCCGTCGATGAAATATCACTCGGCACTTCAATATCCGTAGCTTTTAGCTGGCCGTGGCGGGAAATTGTGACTAAATTACCGGCCTGCTTAACAGGATGTGCAAATCCGGAAAGCATCCTTTCAGTATGATCACGCGTCGGCGCTGGTTCTGTCACAGAAGTTTCACCCTGCGCATATAAGCCAGCTAATAATAAGCAAGACTTAACCTGTGCACTGGCAATCGGCATATCATAATGTATGCCTTGTAAAGCGCCACTTTGGCCTCTGATTGTTAAAGGCGCAGTGCCGTTTTCTGTGCTCTCAATTTTAGCCCCCATTTTACTTAAAGGGTCGATCACCCGACGCATAGGACGACCTGATAAGGACTTATCCCCTGTCAGTACCGCATCAAATTTTTGCCCTGCCAGTAGTCCACAGAGCAAGCGCATAGAAGTACCCGAATTACCTAGATAAATAGGCTCTTTAGGGGCTTGTAAACCATCCAGTCCAACGCCATGAATAGTCACGTTGCCATCCACAGGCCCTTCAATCTGCACACCCATAGCCTGAAACGCACGCAGGGTTGCCAAGGCATCATCGCCTTCCAGAAAACCTGAAACATGCGTCGTACCTTGTGCAAGTGAACCTAGCATAATAGAGCGATGCGAAATGGATTTATCTCCTGGCACACGTACTTCACCTTGTAAGTGGCCCCCTGGCTGAACTGTAAATTGTATTGATTGAGTCATGTTATTGTGTTGATCTAAAAAGCGCTGCCGAGCATTTCGGGCATAAGTAAAAGTATCATGCAGTGCCTGAGTCTGGTCGTCTTGCAACATTTGCTTAACGGTCTCTAACTCAGAACTTAACTGCTCGATTAATGGAATAATCTGTTGTTTATTGGCCATGCAGATATCCAGCCACATGGTCGGGTCACTGGAGGCGATACGGGTAAAATCTTTAAACCCGCCAGCCGCATATTTGAAAATATCGCCTTGCTCATCTTTCCTGCCTAATAAATCTACCAAAGCAAAAGCGATAATATGTGGCAAATGACTGGTAGCGGCCAGAACAGCATCATGTTGTTCTACCTGCATATAGGAAACACTGCTACCCATGCCCTGCCAAAAGCGGCTAGCCTGCTTAATAAAAGCTTTATCTGTCTGGGCACAGGGGGTAAAGACCACCCTTTTTTGCTGGAATAAATCGGCCAAAGCCGCATCTACACCACTGTTTTCTGCACCGGCAATGGGATGCACCGGAACAAAATTACCCGGAATTTGGTTAAATATTTCGCACAAAGCCGCTACAACACTTCCTTTAGTGCTGCCTGCGTCCATATACAGAGCCTGATCTGACCAATAGGGAGCTAATAGTTTAAAAATACCCGTCATTGCCCCTACAGGCGTAGCGATAACCACACAATCAGCACCATAAACAGCTTCTTCCAGATTAAGACTATAACTATCAATAACCTTCAATGCCAGAGCCTGCTGTAAATTATCCAGATCCTGTTCTCGCCCATAAGCCGAGATTGTTGCGCACAGATTATTTTCCCGTGCAGCCCGGGCAATTGAACCACCAATCAGCCCTACACCAATAATGCAAAGCTTTTTAAACATCTGCCAAGACAGCTTTCAGTGCATCAATAAAGAAAGTATTTTCCGCTTCTGTACCAATACTGATGCGCAAATGGTTGGGCATTTCATAATTAGCAACGGGCCGCACAATCACACCTTTATGTAATAAAGCAGTATTAATACTGGCCGCCTCACGTTGTAAATCGACAGAGACAAAATTCCCTACCGATTCAATCCAGGGCAAACCCATCGTTGAAAAAGCATCACATAAATACTCCATGCCTGCCTTATTCAGTGCAACAGTTTTTGCCAGATACTCAGTATCCTGAATAGCAACCTCTGCTGCCGCTAGTGCCAGCGCATTATTATTAAAGGGCTGGCGCACGCGATTTAATATATCTGCCATTTCTGGACTCGACAAACCATAACCCACTCGTAACCCAGCCAGACCATAGGCTTTAGAAAATGTACGTGTGATTATCAAGTTAGGATACACACTTAACCAGCCGATAGAATCCGGATAATCATCTTGAGCA
The DNA here is from genome assembly GCF_965251085.1 of Methyloprofundus sp. Classification (NCBI taxonomy): domain Bacteria; kingdom Pseudomonadati; phylum Pseudomonadota; class Gammaproteobacteria; order Methylococcales; family Methylococcaceae; genus Methyloprofundus; species Methyloprofundus sp. The sequence goes on from NZ_OZ252594.1 coordinate 2,135,994, forward strand.
ACATATTCAAAATAGGCTTCGTCCAGCACACAGATAACATGCGCAGGAACTGCTGCTAAAAACTCGCTTAAGGCTTGCTCTGTTAAATAAGTGCCGGTGGGATTATTGGGGTTAGCAATAAACAATAGCCGTGTTTTATCACTAATGGCCGCGAGCATGCCGTTTAAATCGTGACCATAGTCTATTGCTCGAATAACTTTGGCCTGAGCGCCTACAGCCTGGGTGACTAGAGGATAAACAGCAAAAGCATGTTGCGAGAAAACCACTTCATGTTCGGTGGTTAAAAAAGCCCTGGCTAATAACTCTAGAATTTCATTAGAGCCATTGCCTAAGGTAATCTGACTGCTATCAACTCCCCATTTTTCTGCTAACGCCGCCTTTAAAGCAAAACCATTACCGTCAGGATAGCGTGACAAATCCGTAAAACTGGCCTGTATCGCTTGTTTAACCTTTTCACTAGGCCCCAAAGGATTTTCATTCGACGCCAGTTTAACTATATGGCTTAAACCCAGCTCGCGCTCTAAATCAGAAATAGGTTTTCCCGGCTGATAGGGAACTAATGTTTGTACACCTGCGGTGGCGAGTTGATAGATACTTTGTGGCATATTAAAAAGGAAATAAAGAGTTATATGAATTCAGGAGCAATATTAATTTACCATGAAGAGCATGAAGGACTTGAAGAAATACCTAAATCCACCTAAGCCCCTCTGAAAGTGTGTTGAAAAAATTAAATAGTTTTGATTAATACTGAGAAAATGTCATAACGCAAATAACTATCATAATTGACTGACTCATAACGACCCAAACCGGTCATTGGAGTCATTTAACGCTTGAGGAATTAGCCCATTAATTTTACACTGCCCCAGTTATTCGTAACAATAACAAGGAATTCGCAATTTGGAACCTGACCCCGTATTTGTTCGTATTTGGGGGAAATAAAGTTGCAGAGCGGCACGGCGCAGCGTTATTTTTTCCGAGTAGAAGCAATGGTTAGAATTCAGTCTGCCCCATTACTAGAGCTATTTCCATTATTTGTGTTTTGTTGAGTCGGTGGCACAGGAGCCGGCGCCGGTGGTGGCGCTGTTGGCCTTACATTTGGTTGCGAACTAGGCTGTACGACATTGCCCTTTTGTATATTACGTGTATTGCCTTCAGTCAGCGGTTGTCTAGTCGCCATTTGCTTCTCCTAAAAGTTCTTTTGGAATTGCCTCAATTATAAACCTACCCATTTCTTTAGTTAAATATATTGTAGGTACGGAATATAATTGAACAGAATCTTCATACCGAAAAACGGTAACATCGTACATTACCAACTCTTGCATGTGGTCATTTTCTGCATATGATTCAACACGCCCTTGGTATGTCAAGTTGTTTTCAATATCTCGCACATAAACCCAATCAATTTCTTTTGCATTCAAGTAATATGAATATAAGTTTTCATCGCCATATTTAGATGAAATTTTAAGCATTTTGGCAAGCTTGTTAAATACTTTGTAGTTAATAAGAAAACTTGCAAAAAATGCGGCTGGTAAAGATAACATGGTCGCAAAAACAACTTCTTTGGCAGAAATTTTGTGTGTTTCAGATAAAGTACTACTCCATACGTTCAGGTGAGACCAATTAGAAATATCAAAAGAACATGATTTAATCACATCCCACGCATAAAATATTATTTGAAGCCCTGCATATGCAAAAAGACCAAGGATTAGAGCGTAGAGGCCAAACTTAAATGCGTTCCATTTAGAATGGACGGTAATCTTGTCGCAAATTACGGCGGCAATAATTCCTGGAATCAGTATTATTATAAGAGTAACTACAAATTGGTTCATACTTTCCTTGAATTCTAACCTGACGCTCAGGAGTATTTTTGAGATGACTTTATCATCTCAAAAATACCTGACTGGGGCTACTTGTTATCAGCTTTCTGATAGGAGTTAGTTTTGGTCAGGTTCTACTGAGCGTCGGGTTATCGGACGCTCTAATCCTGCCCCATGTCAATAACAACACAGAAAGGCACTAACTCTAAACGAGTTAACATACATTTATTACAAGATAAACCGGTACGGATAATATTCAGCACTTAAGTTTCAAAGCATGAAATCAGTCCATACTATACGATTCATCTTATCAAAAATATCTCTAAATGCCTTCACTTCTTGTCTTAGCTAAATTATTGAATGCCTGCTTATGGCCGAAATCAAACATTCAATATAACTTAGATTTAATGGAGATTGAAATCAACCACATGAGTTTTTGAACTATGACATATCAACGATTGCATAATCAATTTCCTTGTTTGACTAAACAACCATTCCTTCATTACCTTCATGCCCTTCATGGTAATAATCCATCATTGCCCTGTAACACAGTTGAAGCTCCAGCTTTCCCGTATTACGCAAGCTTCATACAGGCTACGATCATCTCATTCGTTACAAAATCGCTTTAGGGTATGAGCCTAAAATTTTTATCATAGTGACACGCGACTCTAATTCTTCTAGCGCAAAGGTTATTTCCGGGTCTGTTTGATGCCCATCAATATCAATAAAGAACAGGTAATCCCACAAACCTTGTCGCGAAGGCCGCGATTCTATTTTGGTCATACTGATGCCATGCCTAGAAAATGGCTCGATAATGCTATACAGGGCTCCTGCATGATTTTTAGTAGAAATCAGCAATGACGTTTTATCCTCACTCGTTGCTGTCGAGGTCAGATGGCCAATAATCACAAAGCGCGTGGTATTATCTGACTGGTCTTCTATACCCTGCTGAAGAATTGGCAAATTGTATATTTCAGCAGCCACTTCGCCTGCAATCGCAGCGACACCCTGCCTGGCAGAGGCAATTTTAGCGGCTTCTGCATTACTATTCACTTCTATACAGGGTACACCAGGCATATGTTTATCCAGCCATTGACGGCATTGCGCTAAGGATTGCCTGTGCGAATATACCTCAGTGACTTCACTCAAACTGGCGGCATGGGTCATTAGGTTATGCTGTATTCTGATCGCCACTTCACCACAAATTTGTACCGGAGAAGCGACAAAGCGATCCAGTGTTGGCGTAACTACACCTTCAGTTGAATTTTCTATCGGTACCACGCCAAACTGACAATGACCTGATTCTACTGCCTGAAATATATCTTCAATAGTGGAAACAGGCTCAGTTGCCACCGCATGACCAAAATGCTTAAAAGCAGCCTGCTGAGTAAAAGTCCCTTCCGGCCCTAAAAATGCCACTTGTAATGGTTTTTCCAGCGCCAGACAAGCAGACATAAGTTCCCGAAAAAAACGTGCTGCCGTATCATCATCTAAAGGCCCTGGGTTTAATTCTTTAATCCGCCTTAAAACCAATGCTTCCCGATCCGGGCGATAAAAGCAACTATCCTCACCTGATGCAATCTTGGTTTTGGCAACTTCTTCAGCCAACGATGCACGCTGGTTAATCAATTGCAATATTTGTTGATCTATTGCATCGATCTGATTCCTTAGCTCAGGAAGGGGGATTACATCAGTCATATTAATACGTTTTTACTTAATGAGTACGCTCAAACTCAGCCATAAACTGAATTAAGGCCTCAATACCTGATTCTGGCATGGCATTATAAATACTGGCACGCATACCACCCACAGCACGATGGCCTTTTAATGATAAAAATCCCTGCTCTTTAGCGCTACTTAGAAAGGCTTTATCCAGTTCATTATCGCTAAGGACAAAAGGCACATTCATACGTGACCTGTCAGCAACAGCAACCGGGTTACTGTATAAAGCAGACTGATCTATAGCAGCATACAACTTAGCGGCTTTACGCTGATTAATTTGCTCCATCGCAGCAACGCCACCTTGCGCTTTGACCCACTGCAACACCAGACCCACTAAATACCAGGTGTAAGTCGCGGGGGTATTGAGCATGGAATCTTGCTTAGCCTGCTTTTCATAATTAAAAATATCCGGCAGACCTTTTTGCGCCTTACCCACCAAGTCGTCTCTAACAATAACGACCACTGCACCGGCTGGGCCCATATTTTTTTGCGTTCCGGCATAGATAATGCCAAATTTACTGACATCAATTTCACGCGATAAGATATTAGATGACATATCTGCCACCAGAGGCAAATCGCCAACCTCAGGAATATCCTGAAACTCCACGCCATGAATCGTCTCATTAGGCGTGTAATGTAAATAAGCCGCCTGTTCGTCAATATTCCAGGTCGAACGCTCTGGGATAGAGGTGAAATTATTGGCTTCACCACTGGCAGAAACAATGACATTACAATAAGCTTTTGCACTTTTAATAGCTTTTTCGGACCAGGCACCGGTATTGATATAACAAGCCTTATCCTTGCCATCTAAAATATTTGCCGGAATAAACGAAAACTGCCCCGTTGCACCACCCTGTAAAAACAGAACCTTATAATTATCCGGAATAGCCATTAACTCGCGTAAATCCTCCTGCAAAGTTTTGGCAAACGCCATAAACTCAGCACCGCGATGGCTCATTTCCATCACTGACATACCAGAACCCTGCCAATCCAGCATTTCTGCCTGTGCTTGCTTTAAAACAGCCTGGGGCAACATAGAAGGCCCGGCACTAAAATTATATACTTTGCTCATTATTCACTCTCGCCGTATCTGGGTCTACTTTATCCACTGCTTCACTAGCTACGTCATCTGAATCTGTAACTTGCTCGTCTACAACTTGCTCAACTTGCTCAACTTGCTCAACTTGTTCATCAACTATCGTTTCGTCCTGCTCAAAACCTTCTTCGGACTCATCCTCAACCAGGCCATCAATTTTATCTACGCCAATCAGCTTTTCTTTGCTATCCAGACGTATCACTCTTACACCCTGCGTGTTTCTTCCAACCACTGAAATTTCATTGACTCGGGTACGCACCAGAACACCACCATCAGTAATCAACATAATTTCATCATGCTCTTCAACCAGTACTGCTCCAACTAACTTGCCGTTACGCTCAGAAGTCTGCATGGCAATCATGCCCTGTCCACCACGTTTATGTCGGGTAAACTCGGCTAAACGCGTGCGCTTACCATAACCATTTTCGGTAATATTCAATACCGTACCTTCAGAAGAAGTAATCATGGAAATTATTCTCTGCCCTTCTTTCAAGCGCATTCCACGGACACCCATTGCGGTACGACCCATGGAACGCACATCTGTTTCATTAAAGCAGTTTGCCTTACCATTACTACTAAATAGCAGAATATTTTGTTCGCCATCAGTGACGGCAACGCCCACTAATTTATCGCCTTCGCGTAAATCAATGGCAATTTTACCGTTAGATCGCTGCCGCTCAAATTCTTTTAAGGGTGTCTTCTTAACCGTACCGGCAGCCGTCGACATAAAAATATACTGAGCTTCGCTATATTCACGTACCGTTAGCATTGCACTGATTTGCTCATCTTTATCTAATGGTAATAGATTAACAAACGGCTTGCCTCGTGATGCGCGGCTAGCAATAGGCAATTGATAAACTTTTAGCCAGTAAACTTTACCCGCAGAAGAAAAACATAAAATAGTATCGTGGGTATTGGCAACAATGAGCTTATCGACAAAATCTTCTTCTTTAGTTGCCGTTGCCGACTTACCCCGTCCTCCACGGCGCTGCGCCTGATAATCTTCCAGACGCTGGGATTTCACGTAGCCTTCATGGGACATGGTGACGACCACGTCTTCTTCGGTGATAAAGTCCTCTTCGGATAAACTAAGCTGATCGATAACTATTTCGGTACGGCGCTCATCTGCATACTCTTCTTTAATCGCCTCTAGCTCTTCACGAATCACTTCCATCAAACGTACTGCACTGCCAAGAATCTCCAGATACTCATCAATCATATCCAGTAATTTCTTGTATTCATCAACAATTTTATCTTGCTCAAGACCGGTTAAACGGTGCAAACGCAAGTCTAAGACTGCCGATGCCTGAGCCTCTGAAAGACGATATTCAGCACCATGAATACCAAATTCCATACTTAAGCCATCAGGACGCGAGCGATCAGCATCTGCATGTTCTAACAAAGACGCAACCAGACCTGAATTCCAGGTCTGGGCTAATAAGCCAATTTTAGCCTCTGCAGGATTAGCCGCCGCTTTGATTAAAGCGATCATTTCATCAATATTGGACATGGCAACAGCCAGACCTTCCAATACATGCGCACGCTCACGCGCTTTGCGTAATAAATAAATTGTCCGCCGGGTAACAACCTCACGGCGATGATTAATAAAGGCATGCAGAATTTCTTTTAAATTCATGCACTGCGGACGGCTATTGGAAATAGCCACCATATTGATCCCAAACACGGTACGCATTTGAGTTTGTTTATACAGATTATTCAGTACGACTTCAGGCACTTCACCTCGACGTACTTCGATCACCATGCGCATACCGTCTTTATCAGACTCATCGCGCAAACCGGAAATACCTTCGATTTTTGATTCTTTAACCAGTTCGGCAATTTTTTCCAGTAGACGCGCCTTGTTAACCTGATAAGGCAATTCGGTGACGATAATGGCCTGACGCGTACCTTGGTTATAATCTTCCACATGACTACGCGCGCGGATATGGACTTTACCGCGCCCGGTCATATAAGCATCATAAATACCCGAGACACCGTTAATAATTCCGGCGGTAGGAAAATCAGGCCCCGGAATATATTCCAGTAACGCGCGGGTATCAATATCCGGATTATCCATAAATGCCAGACAGGCACTAATCACTTCACCCAGATTATGCGGTGGAATATTGGTGGCCATCCCCACAGCAATACCCGAAGAACCATTGACTAATAGCGCAGGCACTCTAGCGGGTAAAACGGCCGGCTCAGATTCTGATTCATCATAGTTGGCATTAAAATCGACTGTTTCCTTGTCAAGATCCGCCAGCATCTCATGCGCAATTTTAGACATACGCACTTCGGTATAACGCATCGCAGCCGGAGAGTCGCCATCGACCGAACCAAAGTTACCCTGCCCGTCTATCAGCATATAGCGCAAGGAAAATGGCTGTGCCATACGAACAATAGTATCGTAAACAGCCGTATCACCATGTGGATGGTATTTACCGATCACATCCCCGACCACACGTGCTGATTTTTTATACGACTTATTCCAGTCATTGCCCAGAACATTCATCGCGTATAACACTCGTCGATGAACGGGCTTTAAACCATCCCTAACATCCGGGAGTGCCCGACCAATGATAACGCTCATTGCGTAATCCAGGTAGGACTGCTGCATCTCGTCTTCGAGATTAACTGGGGTTATTTCTTTAGCAAATTCTGACATGGTCCGTCTATACGTCTGTATCGCTGATAAGTCTATTTATCGGCTAGTAATTTTCTACATAATCCGGGCTTTTAAAACCAAATTAATATGGGTTTCGATAACCGCTTATTATAACAACAATTAAGGCTCATAGAGTCTAAAAGTTAACAATAATCCTAGAAAAGACTTTCTGCCAGACTAAAGACAATCAAGCGCAGGCAGAATGGCTATTAGAAGATTGTTTTGTTATAAAGACTACATTAGTATTAGAGCCATACCAGGAGGCTATCCGAGAATAGAAAGTCTACTGCGGAAAAGCTGATTTTGGCCAGATTCCCCGATTATTTTCGTTAAAGAGCCTGCTATTCTCCTCAAAAAATCGAAAAATCTAACTCAACACGCTTTCCCTCGCTACGGCTTCTATTCTCGGACAGCCTCCCAGATAAGACAATAGAGTAAAGTAAAAAGTAACGACCACGGAGATCAGCAAAATGGAACAATTAACAGACTTAAAAGCCATACTGCATTCAAAGCGCGCCAATATTTATTATCTGGATAAATGCCGGGTGATGCAAAAAGATGGTCGAGTGCTCTACCTAACCGAAGCCGATAGCGAAAAACAGTACTGGAATATCCCAATAGCCAATACCACGGTTATATTGTTAGGCACGGGCACATCCATTACTCAAGCCGCCGTTAGAATGTTAGCCTCAGCAGGCGTATTAATTGGCTTTAGTGGCGGTGGTGGAACGCCACTGATTGCGGCAAATGAAATAGAATGGTTGTCACCGCAAAGCGAATATCGTCCGACAGAATATGTACAAGGCTGGATGGCCTTCTGGTTTGACGAGAGAAAACGACTGCAAGTCGCTAAACAATTCCAGCAACAGCGCATCCAGTATATGCAAAAGGTCTGGGGTAAGGACAGGGAACTGCAAAATGAAGGATTCACGCTAGAAGACAAAGACATACAACGGGCTTTAGCCAACTTTTCCAGCAAAATAGAACAGTGTGCAGACGTGACTAACTTACTATTAGTCGAAGCACAGCTGACTAAATCGCTGTACAAAATTGCCGCTAAGCAGACAAAACAAAAAGACTTTGTACGCCAGCACGACAGTATGGACGCTGCCAATGACTTTCTGAATCATGGCAATTATTTAGCCTATGGACTCGCAGCAACCACACTTTGGGTGCTAGGCATTCCTCACGGATTTGCGGTGATGCACGGTAAAACCAGACGTGGTGCCTTAGTGTTTGATGTTGCTGATTTAATAAAAGATACTCTGATTTTGCCATGGGCTTTTATCTGTGCAAAAGAACAAGCGACCGAGCAAGAATTTCGCCAGCAATGCTTGCTAAACTTTACACAGCATAAAGCACTGGATTTTATGTTTGAAGCGGTTAAACGAGCCAGTGTAGAGGGTAAAGATTTACCTGATTACCCATAACTCTCAGCTATAACTTGTCATTCCTGCATGCTTCTAGCAGGAATCTAGTTGGTTAAGCATAGATTCCCGATAAAAAACTTCGGGAATGACGAGTTTGTTAACATGCTGATTATTCACGTTTTTTTACTATGACTGAGAGTCATACGTAATCAGGAAGATTTATGACACAAATGATCAATCCAATTCGAGGTATCAACCAATATTCCCGCTATTATTTAAGCTCATCAGTCTGTCGGCGAGGGATTTTCTTAAGACTGGGATCAGAACCACCCAACAATGCTAATCGCTGTGCACTTTCCCGCTCAATCAACGCTTTTAAACCTTCACGCAGTAATGCCGTTTTGTCATGGACACCCGTTAATTCAACCGCCTTGGCATATAGATCGTCATCAACATTAAGTGTTGTACGCATAAAAACCTCTTGTGATGAACAAAGTAAATATCAAATAAAACATCATTATATGCTGCTTATGATGCTTTTTAACTTATACGCTTTAATGAGGTATATATCATGATGGTGACCTTTGTCTCGCAATGTGAACACAAGGCACTAAATCGTACACGCCGTGTGTTAGATGCGTTTGCCAATCGTATCGGTAGCCGTACCTGGCAAACCGTGATTACCGAGGATGGCTTGCAGGCCGTTAAAAAATTACTGCGTAAAAGTGCGACTAAAAATACGGCGGTGTCTTGTCATTGGATTAGGAGCCGAAGTCGGAGTGAGTTTTTGTGGGTGGTGGGGAGTAAAGGTAAGTTTAATAAAGAAGGGTTTGTGCCAGTGAATTATACGGATCAAGTAATCGCCTCTTCATCTAATGAAAATGATTGGCAGTTTTTACCCATTATTGAATCACTAACTGTTTTTTCAGCTTTATTGCATGACTTTGGCAAAGCAACTGTTTTATTCCAAAATAAATTAAAAGGGAAAAATAAGAGCCAAAGCGACCCATTAAGGCATGAATACATTTCATTGCTGTTTTTAATCGCTATTGTTGATAACAAAAGTGATGAAGAGTGGCTTACCGATTTAATAAGTGATGACATTCATCAAAAAATATCAAAATTAACCATTGAGAATATTGAAAAGCCACTCGCAGATTTACCGCCCGTTGCCAGTATGGTGGCATGGCTAATTTTGACACATCATAAATTACCCGTATTGGAAGAAAAAAAGAATGCTGGCAAGCCAATAAAACGGAGTGAATTGTTTAAAGTCATTTCACAAGCATGGGGTTACGAAAGTAAAAAAGAAAAAATAGCTTTTAATGAATGGTTTAAATGTACAGAGTTACCGAGTAAATCAATTGATTGGCAGCAAAAAGTTAAGTCTTATGCCATTAAGTTAAAAAACAGTTTATCTCAAATAGACACTATTTTTAATTCCGAGCTGTTTCGACCAGTAATGACATATGCACGTCTGTGTTTGATGTTAGGTGATCATTATTATTCATCTCAGCCAAAAGATAGTCATTGGCATAGTAGCGTAAAACTTTTTGCAAATACTGACCCACAAAATAAACTAAAACAACAGTTGGATGAGCATCTTGTCGGTGTAGCAAAACAAGCCAAGAAAAACACCCACAAACTACCACAATTTGAAGCTATTTTTAATCAAAATATCCGTGTTATAAATAATGAAAAGATAGGTAGAAAAAGTCCAGAGGGTTACCAATGGCAGGATGACGCAGTAAGTAGTATCAAAAAATGGAAACGAAATAACAGTGAGTTGGATAAAAATCAATTTGGTTTTTTTGCCGTTAATATGGCATCAACGGGCAAAGGAAAAACATTTGCCAATGCAAAAATTATGCAAGCACTTTCTGCTAATGAGGAAAGTTTAAGATATATATTAGCCCTTGGGTTGAGAACACTCACTTTGCAAACGGGAGATGAGTATAAAGATAAAATAGGTTTAAAAAATGATGAATTAGCGGTATTAATTGGTTCTAAAGCTATACTCAATTTACATCAACAAAAAAATCAGACGGGTTCAGAGTCAGGTACAAGTTTGCTGGATAATGAAATAATATTTAGTGGCGATTTTCCAGAGCAAGGCTTAGATACCGTACTAAAAAACACAAAAGATAGACATTTTTTATACGCGCCTGTGCTTGCCTGTACGATTGATCATATTATTCAAGCAATTGAGGTGATACGAGGCGGTCGATATATATTACCTACATTACGCCTTATGTCTTCTGATTTAGTAATTGATGAAATTGATGATTTTGACAACGAGGATTTAATCGCCATAGGCAGGTTAATTCACCTTGCCGGTATGTTAGGCAGAAAGGTAATGATTTCATCCGCCACCATCCCGCCTGATTTAGCAGAAGGTTATTTTAATGCTTATCAATCTGGCTGGGATATTTTTGCAAAAATGAGGGGTAAAAAGCCTTCAATAGGATGTGCGTGGATTGATGAATTTAAACCTAAAGTCATTAACATTGAAAATAGAGAAGCATTTAAAAAAGAACATGATAAGTTCATAAAAAAACGAATAGAAAAACTTAAGGAACAGCCTGTAAGGCGAAAAGCCAATATAGCTCCTTGCAGTACGGATCCCAGAGAATATTTTCAAGCGATAAAACAAGCTGTTTTAGAAAAACATAGACATCATCATTTTATCGATACAAAGACTAATAAAAAAATAAGTATTGGTGTGGTCAGAATTGCTAATGTGGATCCTTGTGTCGCTTTAACCCAATTCTTATTAAAAGAAAGTTTGGCAGAAAATACTGAAATAAAAGCAATGGCATATCACTCTAGGCAAGTTTTATTGATGCGCCACGAACAAGAAAAATATTTAGACAAAATACTCAAACGTAATAAGGGGGATGAACATATCCTCGCAGATTCGGTGATAAGAAAGCACATTGATAACTCTCAAGTCGACAACATTATATTTGTGCTCGTAGCAACGCCTGTTGAAGAAGTGGGTAGAGATCATGATTTTGATTGGGCGGTAATAGAACCCTCTTCTTTCCGGTCTTTTATTCAGTTAGCAGGTAGAGTGCTTAGGCACAGAGAAAAAGAAGTTCTAAAACCCAATATTGCCATTATGAAATATAACTATCGAGCCTTAAAAACAGCAGGGAAAAAGGTAGCATTTAAATGGCCAGGTTATCAACAAGAAGTGGAGGATTTAACAAGCTATGACTTAGATAAGTTGGTCAACACCCAGGAATTAGCTAAAAAGCTTGATGCAACAAATCGTATACAAAAAACAAATTCATCAGAACTTGCTGACATAGAGCACAAGGTCATACATGAGTTACTAACAAACTATGAATCAAAAGGTCCAGAGTCTATGCAAGGTTGGTTAGACAGTGATTGGTGGTTGACGGCATTGCCCCAGCAGTATATCCGTTTTAGAGGCAATCGAAGTAAAGATATGACGGTGTTTTTAACGGTTGAAAATATATTTTTAGAAAAAGGTGATAGAGATAATACTGTTGAAGTAGGGAAAAATAATATAGCGATTGAATCACTAAGTGAACTAGAAATGAAAAACGTATGGTTCACACGCAGTTATGTAGATTTGTTAACTGAGAAAGCTAAAAATGGAGATTTAAAGGAAACGGCATTAATATATGGCGAAATAAATTTACCAACGTATGGTAAGCCGCTAACGCCTCATCAGTTTAATTACAATGAGCAGTTAGGGCTAACCAGACAGTAGCCGCCTGTGCGGCGGTAATAGTTAAAGCATAGATTAAATACTACATTTTCTAAGCTACTTTTGCAGTAGTGTGAATATTGTAACCTACAGAAAAAATATAGTTTTTGATAAGTTTTATAATATATAGATAAAATACTACATGGTTGACTATATTAAATTTGTTAGTTATTATTATCGACAGTGAGGCGAAGTTATTTGTTAACTTCGTACTTAAGATCACTGTTTACAAGCTTATTTATAAAGAGAGAAACAGAAATGCCAGAAATATCAAGGTTTTTCGGAATAATAATCAGGATGTTTTATGATGAGCACAATCCACCTCATTTTCATGCTGAATACTCAGGTAAAAAAGCGGTCTTTGACTTTGATGGGAACGTCATAAAAGGCAATCTTGGATCGAAAACAGCAACCAAATTAGTCAGGGGCTGGGTTGATATGCATGGCGAAGAACTCGTCATTGATTGGAAATTAGCTCGAGAAAACCGGGAAATTAATAAAATTGAACCTTTAACTTAGTGGTGAAATTATGTGGGATATGAATGATGTCATAAATATTGAATATAAGGGGAATTATACGTTTTATATAGTATTTGATAATGGTGCCTCAGGGGAAGTTGATTTTTCAGAGTATGCCGCTAGAGGTTTTGTGTTTGCTCCCTTAAGAAATAAGGAGTTTTTTAAGCAGGCAAAAATTGAAGGTGGAACCATTTCATGGCCAAACGGGGCTGATATTGCGCCTGAAACATTGTATGAAAAAATAACCTGCTAATTTTATACTTGAATTAAAGGAGGGCTATATGTTGGACAAAGCAATAACTGCATTTTTAGAAAACAAAAAGCAAGATTACCTAAAGAAAAGAGTGAAAGGCAATACCAGTGAAGAAGATAAGCTTAGTTTTAGGCAAGAAGCACAAGAAAAATATGCTATTGAAAGCTGGTTAATTGATGCGTCACAACGCGCCAAGCAATTATCACTTACTTCCCATCCCGCTAAATTTGTTCATCCAAATGCCAAAGCCAGTAGCATTATTGCAGATAGAAAAAAAGAAAACGATGGTTTATTACGCTCAGGAAATGTAGCCGTTGAACTGGATGTATTTGGTAATGCAGCCGCATTAGATGTTGAAAAATTTCTAAGGATAGAGTTGCAAGACAAAAAAACAGTTTTACAGCATTTAGAAGAAAACACAGAGACGATAAAACAGCAGTTTGCAATACATGAAGCCTCCTTTAAAGAGATAAGAGAGGGCTTTTTGAAAATTAGACATTCCGATTTAGATCAAACCAGCGAAAAATTAAAGCAAGTCTATTTCCCTGTAGATGATGACTATCACTTATTATCAGTTTTAAACGCTTCAGGAATCATTTATAAACTAAAACAAAAAACAAATGACCTGCGTTTTTCTGAAGAAAACAAAAGACTAAGAGATGAATTGAAAAAAGCAAAACCAGCTCAAACAAAAGGAGAAATAACTGAAATATATGGTTTAACAGCGGTAGGTTATGGAGGAACACAAGCACAGAATATTAGCACCTTAAATGCTCAAAACGGCGGGGTTAGCTATTTATTATCATCTATGCCTCCACAGCTAGAAAAACGCCAAACCCAGCCACCCAAAAATGATTTTTTTGAAAATTGCCTTTGGGCTGGATTATTTAAAAGCGACTTTGAGCAGTTTCATAAAGTATTAAGTTGGCGAAAAAACAATAAAGACATTAGAGACAAGCGCGACGATATTGTTCTTAATTCCATTACCAAAGTTAAAAGGTTGGTTGAAAATATTCGTGATATTAATACAGGCTGGTCAGATAGTGAAACTTATGAAGGCGTAGTGCGTTGGCAAAAGATTTGGCTGGATGAAAAGTATGCAGATATTAGAACTGATGATCAACAAAATCATGATTACCTGACTAATGCCCAAAGCTATTTTGCCAATTGGTTTATCGGCAATTATAAGCAAGTAACGAAAGATAATAAATTGCTAGGGGATGATGATATAGACCATATTAAAAGCCTTCTAGAACAAGAACAGGCATTGCTAAAATGAAAGACATATTGTTAATTCCAAATATAAAAATTCACAATGCTAATGCATTATCGAGTCCTTACACGATAGGTTTTCCTGCGATGACTGCATGGTTAGGTTTTATGCATGCGCTTGAACGGAAGTTGAAAAGTACAGAATTTAAAGAGATTAAATTATCAGGCATTATTGTGAGTTGTCTGGATATGAGTCTGCAAACTTATAAAGGCAGAGGTGACTATATTAGCTCAATTATAGCGACAAGTAACCCCTTAGATAAATCAGGCAGTAGACCCTCATTTATTGAAGAAGCCCGTTGTGATATAGAGGTTACTATCGCAGTAGAATGTGAAATAGGCGTTATTGACTACGAAAAACTGACACGTTGTATTGATAATATCCTGCACACAATGAAGGTTGCTGGTGGGGATATAGAAAGTTTTAAACCAGGCCGACATCTACAAGTTGACAATCACAAACCTAGAGACTTAAGCAAATATTTAATGCCAGGTTTTTGCTTGGTTACAAGACAAGACTTAATGCAACAAGCAATGCAAAAGGGCAAAGATGCGATAGATGCCATGCTGGAGTATCTGACAACCACAACAGCAGTGGAAATTGATGAAAACCATAAAGTCACCAAAGGCAAGCCAACTAAAAAAGAAAAGGGGTGGATTGTTCCTATCAGTATTGGCTATCAAGGAATCAGTGATCTAGGGCAATTAAAAAACACCCGAGATGAAAACACACCACATAGATTTGCAGAAAGCATTGTGACTTTAGGTGAATTTAAAATGGCGTATCGTTTTGACAATATAGACGAAATGATATGGCGCTATCAGCAATACCAAGGTGATGGTTTCTATCTTTGTCAAAACAACTATTTAATTAATAATCAGGAGAGTAAATTATGAGTAAAATTCCAGCATCGGTTTTAGCGTTTGAAAAAAAATTAGTGCCCTCTGATGGTTTAATGTACGGCACAACCTGGGAAGGTAGAAACTCACAATCTACACCGCTTAAATTGCAAGAGAAATCTGTACGGGGCACTATTTCTAACAGACTTAAAAAATCTGAGGAAGGCAAGATAGATGCAAAAATAGAAAGCGCAAACCTGCAAACGGTTGACAGTTGTGCTTTAACGCCAGAACAAGATACTTTAAAGTTAAATTTCACATTAAAAGTATTAAGTGGAGTCGAGCATCCCTCGGCATGTAATCATGAAGGATTTAATCAAACCTATACTCAAGCAGTTACTGATTATATAAAAGAGCATAGCTTTACTGAAATAGCCAACCGTTATGCATCAAATCTTGCCAACGGCAGTTTTTTTTGGAGAAACAGAGTTGGGTGTGAAATGCTAGAAGTAAAAATTAATGTCTTAAATAATGACAGTGATAAAAACTGGACATTTAATAGCTTAGACAATGATACGCAGGATTTTAGCAACCTTTCAAATGATGTCACTGAAATGGGAAGTCTAATTGCAAAAACATTATCAGGTGAAAATGAGTTTTTATTGCTGGAAATCAATGCTTTTGCTAAAGTCGGCAAGTCTCAAGATGTTTACCCAAGTGAAGAATTGGTACTTGATAAAAACAGTAGCAAAGAAAAGAAAAGTAAAATTTTATATCACGTTAATGATGTTGCTGCGATGCATTCCCAAAAAATTGGCAATGCAATACGAACAATTGATACATGGTATCCTGATTTTGATACTCACAAAAAGCCCATTGCAATTGATCCCTATGGTGCGGTAACAAATTTGGGTAGAGCCTACCGTCAACCAAAACAAAAAATAGACTTTTTTTCTTTATTTGATAGATTTTCCCAGGCTGAAAAATTAGAAAATGTCGAAGAAGAACATTTTGTTATGGCGGTTTTAGTTCGTGGGGGAGTGTTTGGAGAAAAGCAATAATGGATTTTTATATTGACTTGGTATTGCAAGCGGATGAAGAGGTTCCAATCTACTTTATTAGAAACAAGGTTTTTACTAAATTCCACAAAGTCCTTAATAACTTAAAGCAAAATTCTATAGGTGTAAGCTTTCCAAAATATAAGAGCAAATTAGGCAATGTCGTTAGAATTCACGGTAACAAATCAAGTTTAGATACTTTACAACAAATAAACTGGCTTGGTGGCTTAGCAGGTTATTGTCAGGTAAGTAGCATTTTACCAGTGCCGGAAAATATACAAGGCTATCGAACCGTTTCACGCATAAGACAAAATATGAGTAACTCTAAATTACAACGTCTTATCAACAGAGGTTCAATTGCAGGCGGAAAAATTAAAATCTATGAGGCTAAAATGTTATCCACAGGGCTTGACAACCCTTACCTGGAATTACAAAGTGTCTCGAATGGACACAAACATCGGCGTTATATTCAATTTGGAAAATTAAATTCTCACACTGTGAAAGGTGAATTTGACCAATTCGGTCTAAGTAAAACAGCCACAATTCCTTGGTTTTAAATAGGCAGTGGAAAATCAAGTAGCAGTCTACTACTTGATGATTTGAAATTAGTTGAACCACCCACCCCTATGCCATTTATTATGCAATAGGAATTAACTAGCCTATTGGATGGAGCTATTGCAATCAATAAGATTTCAAAAGATACTGAATAGTCGCGTCAATTTTTAATGAGAGGTAAAAGATGAAACACTTTATTTTAGAAATAGATGATGCGACCGAAGCTAGGATGAACACGGCAGCTAAAACAGCTGGGCTTTCATCTCAGCAATGGTTAAAACGCATCATAGATGAACAAACCATCACATCATGGTCAGATTCAGTTAAGGCTTTAGCGGGAGCATGGCAGGATATGTTTTTTGCTGAAGATTTACGGACAGGCGAAGGGCAAGATGTAGAAAGGGAAAAAATTTAATGGATAGTTATATTCAGTTTGGGAAGGTGAAAGCTCAAGCCGTACAAGGCCAGTTTGACCCGTTTGGATTAAGTAAAATTGCAACTGTTCCATGGTTTTGAATATAACCATCGCTTCCTATGCCGCTTAGGAATGTGCCGAAATAATTTGAGCAACTTGGAAGTGAGGCTTTAGCCTCGCCCTACCCAATGCGAGATAATCATAGGGGAGTAGGCTTTAGCCTACACGAATTACCCATCTGCTACACGTGTAGGCTAAAGCCTACTCCCCTCCACGCGCGTTCTGTCTCACACGATTCAGTCATTTACTCTGAATGTCCCGTGTTAAATAAAATTGCCACTGTTCCATGGTTTTGAATATAACCATAAAGTATTGTAGCAATCTGCTACAATATGCAATAATTGAAACCATCAATGAGACTTAAACATGGTAAAAGCAGCTTCCCCAATCCGTTTGCAAGAAGAATTGATGCAGGCAGCAGAATCAACCGCAAAGCGATTTCATCGCAGTACAGCGGAACAGATCGAGTATTGGGCTGATTTAGGACGCAAGGTAGCAACAACATTAGATCCTGATATATTGCTCTCTGTTTCGTCTGGCTTATCCATCATAAAAACGGAGCCTGTTTTTAGCGCGCCAATTGACCCAGAGTTTGTTTTCCAAGCACTTGAAAGTGAACGACAATCTGGAGAGTTACGGAAAAAAGTAACAAACAATGCAATCAAATATCAAGCATCAACAAAACACCCTGGCACTCTGGAGAAAATTGATCCCGATGGCAAGATCACGATGGGGCAATTTAAAAATGGCCAGTTTATCGAATTAACGAGCATTGATTTTTGAACAAGGGCAAACAGCTCTGGCTATTAGCTGGGGGAAATGGTGCTGGTAAGAGCACTTTCTACCGAACACAGTTAGAGCCATTAGGCTTGCCGTTTATCAATGCAGATATTCTGGCCGAACTACTGTCTCCCGAACAACCAGAACAGCACAGCTACGAAGCAGCAAAAATTGCAGAAGAAATGAGAATGCAATTACTACACCAAGGACGCAGCTTTTGCTTTGAATCCGTTTTTTCTCATCCTTCTAAAATCGACTTTGCTTCCCAGGCAAAAATGATGGGGTATGAAGTTATATTGGTTTTTATTCACTTAGATACGATTTCACTAAATCACGCGCGTGTTGCACAGCGGGTTAGTGAAGGAGGGCACACGGTTCCCGAAGATAAAGTGAGCAGTCGAATTCCTAGAACGCTACAAAATATTAAACAAACCTTAGCTTTATGTAACCGAGTTTATTTGCTAAATAACTCTAGTTTCGACAGCCCATTTCAGCAGATTGCGGAAATACAAAACGGACAAATAACGATTCAAGTAGATTTACTTCCAGAATGGGCGAAGATTTTATTAGCTGACTACCTATTGTAAAATAGAGTTAATAAGCAAAGTTTTTCAAGTTCTTTAACAATATCTAAAAATCAACAAGTTACAGTGGCGTAAAAAAGCATTGGTGTTTTCTTGAAAAAACACCTAAATAGCTGTTGTAACTAATTTTTTGTGCTTTATACTACTGTTCACTGCCGCACAGGCAGCTTAGAAATACCAGTCAACTACTCAATGAGGCGGTTTTAGGTTCACTGCCGCACAGGCAGCTTAGAAAATAACCAGGCGAGCATGTTCTCTTAATTGTATGTTCACTGCCGCACAGGCAGCTTAGAAATACCCAAACACAGGGTTATAATTCAAATTCTTGTTCACTGCCGCACAGGCAGCTTAGAAAGCCATGTTGAACCCAAACATCAGCTTCAATTTGTTCACTGCCGCACAGGCAGCTTAGAAAATCAAGCCTAGGAGCGCGAACCAAAGGCGGTAGTTCACTGCCGCACAGGCAGCTTAGAAAAGTGTTTTTAGTAGGGCTGTCAGGGTTTTCTCGTTCACTGCCGCACAGGCAGCTTAGAAACAAGACTACAATCAGCATGGAAAACAGCCATATGTTCACTGCCGCACAGGCAGCTTAGAAATAGCGATATAGCCATGACTGCTTGCAGCGCCAGTTCACTGCCGCACAGGCAGCTTAGAAATATATCGGTGACACTGGATAGCAGTGTCATAAGTTCACTGCCGCACAGGCAGCTTAGAAAATCAGATCGAGTGGCTGAAACTGTGTGCTGAAGTTCACTGCCGCACAGGCAGCTTAGAAAATCCAACGACTTGCACTACTACAGCTTAGACGGTTCACTGCCGCACAGGCAGCTTAGAAAAAAATGTACACTTCAGGATTTTATCAATCACCGTTCACTGCCGCACAGGCAGCTTAGAAATCGATACAGTGAGGGAGTTTATATAATAGATAGTTCACTGCCGCACAGGCAGCTTAGAAATATTAAACAACTTGAGCTTCAGTGTTAAGCAAGTTCACTGCCGCACAGGCAGCTTAGAAATGATAAAGAATTCACAATCTTTACAGGCGAAAGTTCACTGCCGCACAGGCAGCTTAGAAAATACTGGTGCGTCTATAGGATATTCGTGATACGTTCACTGCCGCACAGGCAGCTTAGAAAGGTAATTGCTAAATTTGACATGATTGATTCCTGTTCACTGCCGCACAGGCAGCTTAGAAATTTCACAACGATACCGAACAGTCGCAAGTCTCGTTCACTGCCGCACAGGCAGCTTAGAAAAATGTTAGACGGCTTTCCATTATTTTAGCCTCGTTCACTGCCGCACAGGCAGCTTAGAAACATTCACGGGTTTTTCTACCTGCTCGGGTTCTGTTTACTGCCGCACAGGCAGCTTAGAAAAGCGAGGCATATTTGGTGCGTGACCACATTTAGTTCACTGCCGCACAGGCAGCTTAGAAACTTTCGTACCTTTGGTGTTTTTCGTGGACAATTTTCACTACCGCACAGGCAGCTAAATTTTATTGATTACTATAAAGACTCTTCTTTATTATAAAGACGCAAAACCTGCTTTACATATTTTTGCGTTTCAGGATAGGGTGGAATTTGATTATTATATTTTTTGACGGCATTTTCACCCGCATTATATGCGGCAATCGACAGACTTAAATCACCTTTAAACAGGCCAAGTAAGTACTTTAGATAGCGAGTGCCGGCAAAAACATTCTGCTTAGGGTCTTTGCGGTTTTTCGCACCGTATTGCTTTGCTGTTGCTGGCATTAATTGCATTAAGCCTACAGCACCCGCACTAGATATAGCGGCCGCATTATAGGCAGATTCAGCATAAATCACTGCATGCACTAGCTTAGGGTCTATATTATGCTTACTCGCTGCTTGTTCTATAATTGGCGTGTATTTCTTTTTATTTTTCTGCAGATGCTTAAACGATGCTTTATAGCCTTTAGGCTTGCTACGAATGATCAGCTTGTATTTTTTGTGTGGCGGTTGGTCGGTGTAATATACCCCGCCGTCCGGGGCGGTATATTTATAGACATCCGCGCATAGACTAAAACTTGTGGCATATAAGACCGTTACACACACACCAAGTTTCAAACCGTTAAAAAAATTCAATTAGCTATCCGCCAGATATCCGGCTATATCTTCCTTGGAAAAGCCAATTTTTTTCGCTACGCGATGCGCGTGACTTACCCTTGAAATACCTGGAATAAGCTTATGCGTGGGATCTTCACCTACAAATTCAACCTGCAGTGCAATACCTTTACTTTCTTCCAGAAAATGATCAACCAACTGGTGATTATGGGTGATTAATAGGGTGTTATTTCCTTTTTGATAAAAGCCATTGAGCACATTTGCCGAGGTTTCCATTTTCTCTTCAAAAGTTGTTCCTTCTGCTATCTCATCCAGCACCACTAAACTTTTTTGTGTGCTTGCCAGAAAAATTGCTTTAGTACGCTTTAACTCAGAGCCAAAGCGCCCTTCGCCATCATCAAGCTGGCTAATTTCCGGGGTTTGATAGAAAATTTTATCGGCCACTGTTAATGATGCCGAGTCTGCTGGCACATAACTACCGATCTGCGCTAATAACTGGATTTGAGTCAAGGTTTTACAGAAAGCCGTTTTGCCTCCACTATTAGGCCCTGTGATAAGTGCTAGTTTCTCCTTATCCATTGCAAAATCATTACCCACATAGGTTGGATCCACTTTACCTAATACAGGATTTTTTGCATTTTTTAAACTGATTTTATGATGCTCAGCCTCAATCAACTCAGGCAACACTAATGTGTCTGCATTCGCTTCAGCGAATTTCACTAAAGACATTAACTCATCCAGCTGCCCAATAACATCCAGAGCTCTGCCCAGCTCGTTTGATTTTCTATACTCTTCACGCAAAGGCAAAATGCAGCTATCCCTATCAAAGCCGCCAACAACCGGAAAGTAAACCAGCATCATCGGCACTAGAAAAATAGTAACAGCGGGCGAGAAACTAAAGAAACCAATAGGCACAAACAGATTAACCAGCAACAATGTCACAAATACCAGCGAAATTAATAAAGGCTTGAAAACATGTGGTTTAAAAATGATCGCAGGCATTAATTTTTTTCTATCGATGGTACTCTGTATACCTTTTTCCGTGATGTAGACAGGCCCAGTCATCAATGCGTAAATTCGCGTTTTAGTAAATGCCGATAGTTCATTAAACAGCGCTTCAAGGTACTTGCTTTTAGGTTTTTGCATAGGCAATACAGCATTAACAAAACCTAAAATAAAGCGCATACCCCCACGATATTGTTTATAGCCATAACCCTCAATTTCTGCATCATCTCGCGCGGTACCTGACGATCCTAAAAACTTGGCAAAGAGTAATTGATAAAAAAGTTTTTCATCCTTTTTTGCATTCAGCAGCAATTGTTGTAATGCATTTTTTAGCTCACGATCAGCCTGTAGTTCTTTGACTGCTTGCTGCTTTTCGAGGATATCCTGAAGATTATCCGAGGGCTGAGCCAGTGAGCGATAAAGAACAGCCTCGCCTATGCTCGTCTGAGCATGATTGATAGTAGCAAATATTTTTTCTACTTCTATACTTTTAAATGCGCCAGAATCCAGTACACCCACACCCGTTTCTGCCGGTTTACTAACACGAATATCTGGCCATTTTTCTTGCCACGCCTTGAGTAAAGTCATACTTATCTTCTTTTTTTATTAAAATTGATCTACTAAAAAACGCGGCATACACTCTCAACAAACACACAAGCGGGAGTAGAAAAGCTTTCGCTTTTTTCTGTTATATTTCGCGCGGTCACGGATGCAGAAAATTAAATATCCACGCTCTAAGAACATGGTTTTATGACACGCTAGAAGGGTGTTTTTAGCATCGTTGGTGTTCAAAAAATCGGGTGGAGTGCAATAGCTTCAGCTATTGCTGTTGCGGAAAAAGCTAAAGCTTTTTTACTCCCCCCTCTTTGAGCCCTTTTAAAAAGGTAACCGTGTTATACCGCTTCTCTTAACACTCTCTAATATTAATACGGTGCGTAAAACGCACCCTACGTTACAGAAAAACAACACTCTTTAATTAACTCCCACGATGATTAATCAAGTCTACCATCAACTGAACATTTGCATCAGAGTCGTTTAGAGCGGGGATATATTGATAGCGCTCCCCTCCCGCCTGCATAAAAATATCCTTATTAGCCATATTAATTTCCTCCAGGGTTTCCAGGCAATCTATTGCAAACCCCGGACAGATGATATCAACATTTTTAAAACCTTCCTCAGGCAGCGCCATCAAGGTTTCTATGCAATAAGGTTGCAACCATTTAGCCTTACCAAATCGTGACTGAAATACCACGCGCCACTCGTGTTCTTGCAACTCTAACTGTGCTGCGATGAGTTCGGCAGTTTTAAGGCATTGATAATAATAAGGATCACCTTTTTTAGTCAGTAGGTCAGGTAATCCGTGAAATGACATCAATAATAACTCGCCGCGCCCTTCTTCAGTCCAGGATTGCTGTATTGAATCAGCAATAGCCTTAATATACAAAGCGTGCTGGTGATATTCGCTAATAAAGTTTAATTCCGGAACATGCCGCCATTGCATTAGTTCAGTCGCTACTGCGTCAAACACACTGGCTGTAGTCGTTGATGAATATTGCGGATACAAGGGCAAAATAGTAATCTGCTCGCATTGAGTTTTTTGTAATTTTCGCACTTGCGTAGCGATAGACGGCGCTCCATAACTCATCGCCATTTGCACAGTCACTTGTTCATCTTGAGCAAAGTGCTTAGCCACTTTATCAGTCAAGTCCTGAGTTAAATAAGTAAGAGGCGAACCTCGATCTGTCCACACCTTTGCATAAGCCTTCTTTGACTGGCGCGGCCTGAATGGTAAGACTACAAAGTTTAAAATAAACCACCAAAGTAAGCGCGGCAAATTCACCACCCTCGGATCACTCAAAAACTGGCGTAAAAAGCGCCTAACAGATCTTACCGTTAACTGCTTAGGGGAACCCAGGTTAACAATTAAAATAGTCCTTATTTTATTCACCACACGCCACCCTTCCGTTTAGCGACTAATTAAACTTAAAAATTCAGCTCTGGTACTGTTTTCTTTGCGGAAAATTCCTGTCATTACCGATGTGGTCATGACTGAATTTTGCTTCTCAACGCCGCGCATCATCATGCACATATGTTTCGCTTCGATAACGACGGCAACACCTTTAGCATTCACAGCCATTTCAACTGCATCCGCAATTTGCTTGGTGAGCCTTTCCTGAATCTGTAGTCGTCTAGCATACATATCCACGATTCTCGCCAGTTTGGAAAGACCTAATACATGTCCATCCGGCAAATAAGCAATATGACATTTACCAACAAAGGGGAGTAAATGATGTTCACATAAAGAATACAGCTCTATATCTTTCACGATCACCATATCTTCAGTATCGGCTTCAAAAATCGCGCCATTTAAAACTTCTTCTAACGTTTTCTCATAACCATTATTTAAAAATTTAAAGGCTTTAGCTGCTCGCATAGGGGTATCAACTAAACCTTCACGCGATAAATCTTCACCAATTCCTTCAATAATCTTACCGAAATACTCTTCCATCATCTGCCTCTAAAAATAATTAGCCTGTTAGTATACATCATCCTAGAAAATCAGTTGAGCGTGAATTTATAGTGCAAGATATTGAATTAATATAATACTTTCAAAAAATGTTACCTTCACCCATAGCTTAAGCGGACATTTTTGGAAGAGCGGTGGAATCAAGAGCTTGTGCTAGAAAACGTGAGCAACTGATTTTTCTAGGATTATAGTTGTACTAATTCTAATGCCTGCAAAACAACATTCTCATCTGCTCCGGCTTTAGGTCCTTGCTCGCTTAAATGCCTGCGCCATGCCCGCGCGCCTTTAATACCATGAAACAAACCCAGCATATGTCGCGTTATACTATGCAAACGCACACCTACTTCCAATTGTTGTTGAATATAAGGCAACATTTCTGCCACCACCTGATGACGCGTTTTAAGCTCACTTGGTTGCTGATAAATCCTATGATCTACCTCAGCTAGAATATAAGGATTGTGATAAGCCTCACGGCCAATCATTACTCCGTCAATACCCTGTAATAAGTCAATTGATTGCTCTAAACTAGTGATTCCGCCATTTATAATAATTTCCAGCTCAGGGAAGTCCTGTTTAATCTGCAGTACCACATCGTAACGTAATGGCGGGACTTCCCTGTTCTGTTTAGGGGAAAGTCCAGATAACCAGGCTTTTCGCGCATGAATAATAAAACGACGACAACCTCCTGCCGCAACAGTAGCAATAAAATTGGCTAGTTCTGCATAAGAATCTTGATCATCTATACCTATTCGAGACTTAACCGTAACCGGGATAGTCACCGCTTCTTGCATAGCAGCAACACACTCGGCCACCAAGTCAGGTTGAGCCATTAGACAAGCACCAAATCGACCATTTTGCACCCGATCACTGGGGCAACCCACATTTAAATTTACTTCATCATAACCATAGTCCTGTGCGATTTTGCTACAGGTAGACAAGTCTTGTGCAGAACTACCTCCTAGTTGTAATGCTAGCGGATGTTCCTGTTGTGTAAAACCAAGATGTCGCTCCGCATCACCAAATAACAAGGCACCCGTGGTAACCATTTCGGTATATAAAACAGTGTGGCTAGATAGCAAACGATGAAAATAGCGGCAATGCCGATCAGACCAATCGAGCATAGGGGCTACGCAGAGTTTATGCGCTGAAAATAAAAAGGGTTTGTGTTGCATACTGGAGTTGCTATATTTTAAAGTCATATTCCCGTGATTGCCACGGCTAAGCATTAGTCAAGACATTGAAAAAAAAGGGGAAATATTCTGCTCAGCAAATATCATTACTTTATACAGTTAATAGGCATATAATTAAGCCAAAAACACAGTTCAAATACTAATGACTGCTTTTCACAACCAATAACATTGCGTTATTGTACACAGAGAATACAAACCATGAAAATCATCGCTAGGCTCATCTTGGTACTTGCTATTTCACCTGTCCATGCAGCAATTTATGAATGCGAAGAAAATGGCATAAAAAGTTATCAACAATTCCCCTGCAAACAAGGTGGCAAGGAATTCATTCCACCCAAAGACATTAGTCAGGAAGAACAAAAAGCCGCTGTCGAAAAACTCGATAAAGATTTGGCCATACAAGCCGCAAAAAGACAACAACAAAAAGAAGCGAACGACAAAGAGCGCCTGATCCAAGCGCAAGAAGAAAAAGCGGATGCCGCCTATCTAAATGCCAGAGCAAATGAAGATCGAGCATTACAATATGAGCGTAACTCTGAAGAAATACGCAGCCTACGTCCTTATACTCCAATACAACCTGTTCGCCCGACTCCAGAACCCTTAGTTCCTAGGTAGCGCACATCCCTTTTGCTGATTTATGTCTAAAATATAGCTCTAAAGGCTTAGTTTCAGCATTCTGCGTACAACCTTGCGCTACTCACAACGGTGCTGCCTCGCCCAAAATAATAATTAATGAAAATCACAATCGTACTTCCAGCAAAAAACGAAGCACAAAATATCACTGCCGTACTACAGAGCATTCAATCTCTGGAACTTGATGCAGAAGTACTCGTTATTAATGATGGCTCTACCGATAACACCGCTGAATTAGCTGAGCTAGCTGGCGCAACCGTTATTAGCCACCCCTATAGCCAGGGCAACGGCGCAGCTATCAAAACCGGAGCGAGAAATGCTAGCGGAGAAATTACCATTTTTATGGATGGTGACGGCCAGCATAACCCTGTCGATATCCCTATGTTTCTAGAAAAAATGGCCGAAGGCTATGACATGGTCGTAGGTGCAAGAAATGTAAAATCTCAAGCTTCTTTACTAAGACGTTTCGGCAATGCCTTTTACAATCGTTTCGCAACGTTGATGACTGGACATAAAATTGACGATTTAACATCAGGTTTTCGCGCCGTTAAAACAAATAAATTTAAAAAATTTCTCTACCTAATGCCGAATGGGTTTTCCTACCCGACAACCAGTACAATGGCATTTTTTCGTTCTGGATTTCCAGTAGCCTACGTCCCTATTCATGCAGGTCAACGCAAAGGAAAAAGTCATATACGATTATTTAGAGATGGTACGCGCTTCTTTATTATTATCCTGCGCATAGGCTCATTATTCTCACCTATGCGTTTGTTCTTACCCGTCAGTATTAGCCTGTTTTTACTTGGCATAGGTTATTATGCCTATACATTTATTACCTTACATCGCTTTACCAATATGAGTGCGCTATTACTCAATACCTCAGTGATCACTTTCCTAATGGGATTTCTGTCAGAACAGGTCTCAGCATTACATTACCGGCATGCTGAAGACGATTAAGGACTCTAAAAATTTTGTAACTACTTAGCGTATCTGAGTCGTTACAAAATTAGATTGTATATTTCCAGCCAGGCACAAGAGAAGCAGGTATTTGATAAAAAACATCATGATAGAACAAGCGTTTGTAGGATGGGCAAAGGAGGTACGACGTGCCCATCATGTTTTAGTTGATGGGCACGTATGAAGCCCTTTGCCCATCCTACCGTGTTTATTTTGCTGTAACTTTATTATTGGCGGCATTACATATTTTAAAGTGGCCGCCAGCAATGTTGCCCCAAAAATTAGTTTGAAAAGATACTACTTTATCTAGCCATACCCTGAAGGAGCGAGAATTCAATAATACCCGAGTCTGACTTGTTCCTGCCTACGCAGGAATGCCAAAATCCTGCATCATACTTGCGGATATTATTAAATCCTCGCTCCTAAAGCTACACATGGTACCTTTAGGGTACTTGTTAGACTCACAAACCCTATGCTTCTTCTTCAGCACTTCCTATGTAACGATAGATTAACGCGCCTATAATCCCACCTATAATAGGAGCTACCCAGAATAACCATAGTTGCCCCATAGCCCAGTCGCCGACATAAACAGCAACACCGGTACTACGAGCCGGGTTTACAGCAGTATTCGTAACAGGAATACTTATTAAATGAATTAAAGTAAGACAGAAACCGATGGCTATTGGCGCTAAACCCGCCGGGGCACGCTCATCAGTAGCCCCCATAATGACGAATAAAAACATCATGGTCATCACTATTTCAGTTAACAAGGCTGCAAACAAAGAATAACCGCCTGGTGAATGCTCACCATAACCATTAGCCGCAAAACTACCTATATCAAAACCTGGTTGACCAGTAGCAATTAGATAAAGTACACCACCCGCAACTATAGCGCCTAAGACTTGAGCAATTATATATTGGATTAATTGATTGGCAGGAAAACGTCCACCGGCCCAAAGTCCAATTGAAATAGCCGGATTTAAATGACAACCAGAAATGTGGCCGATTGCAAAAGCCATGGTTAACACGGTTAAACCAAATGCCAAGGCAACCCCGAGAAAGCCTATACCCAATTCGGGAAATCCAGCTGCTAACACTGCACTTCCGCAACCGCCCAGCACCAACCAAAAGGTACCAATAAATTCTGCTACATACTTTTTCATGCTTTTATTCTCCAAAGATTTATTTTAATGTCCCACCGCCAAATATAGACTACTCTCGATGAGAATCCACAACGGGTTAATATGAATCTAGCAGAACTTAATGAAAATACAATAAAACTCAAACACTAAATCAAGTGACGTGGCAGCTGAGCTGTTTTTAAATACTATGCATAATCCTAGGATAATCCTTATCCTGCAAATGCATCGACCAGAAAATCTATAAAAGTAGTTATTTTGGCTGGATAGTAATTACGTTGTAAATAAGTGGCATAAACAGACAAACTAGACAATTTAAAATCTTCTAGTATTTCGACTAATTCACCTGATTGTACAAAGCCTCTTACTGATAAGGCCGGCGAACGTATCACTCCCATACCTAAAGAAGCGGCTTGACACAAAGCACCGCCATTATTTGAAGCAAACGTCCATTTGGGCCGAAATTCAACGCGCTCTTTTGCTTTATTAAAAATCCAGGCATCGGCATGCGGAGTGTCTAAGTAATGCAGGCATTTATGCTCAGCTAAATCCTCAATAGATTCGGGCGTTCCATATTGCTGAAGATAACCGGGCGAGGCGTAGGTACATAAAGATGTCTGAGCTATTTTCCGCGCAACCACCCCCTGATCCAGCTTGTCAGTCACCACGATAGCAATGTCAGATTTCCCGGAACGCAGGTTAACAAACGCATTATCCAGACTCATTAAAACATTCACATCGGGATACTTCTTTTGGTAGGCATTGATAACCGGCAACATATAGATGCTACCAAAATCAATGGGTGCACTAATTTTTAGCACCCCTTTCACCATCTTTCCCGATTGGGTAATTGAGCTTTCCAAATCATTCAAATCGCCCAGAATCTGCTTACACTGCTGATAATAGGCCTGACCTAGTTCAGTGACATGTAATTTTTGCGTCTTACGATTGATTAAGGTAATGCTTAGAGAACTCTCTAAGCTACGCATATACTTGCTAACCATCATGGGTGATACCTGCATTTCCCGGGCGACTGCGGCAAACGTACCCAGCTCAACAACACGGCAGAACACCTGCATGTTTTTTAACTTATCCATAATTTACTCACCACTGTAAACCCTAGGTTTATATAGCACCTAAATCCTGCAAGCCCATATTTTGACTCTCATTAACCTGTCTAGCTAAGTGGTTATTAGGTTTTTACTGCCGCTTTGCCAGCCCTCTTTGTCCAACCGATCAAAATATCCAGATTTAAATCATAAATAGAGGAAATTTTTTGTATCGTATGGATATCCCCCGAGCCCAAGGCAATAAACACCCTGCCAACGTGCCATGACCTTTTAATCAAAGTGACTTAACTTCGGTTAATGTTAAGCGAGTAACCCCACCTTAACCCAATCATCCCATTCCTGTGGATAGAGCGGATCTGCAGGTGTTCTGACTCTCAGCTGATTATTGCCTGTGAGTAATTTTCCAGCCACCCGAATCAGATAAGTACGAAGTGTATCCGGCTCCCATTGGCACAACGTTTTGTTGCCACTCAATTGAGCCATCCAGCGCACGGTATTGTAGGCAAGAACGGCGCAATGAAATAATGCGGCATTAGCCAGAAATTGATTCGTTCTGATTTTACCTAAACCCATTTGTGATTTTGCTTCTTCAATCCATGTTTCGCACGTCGCTCGTTCACCATACTTCTTATGTGTTTGCCAAGGCGATAGAGGTTCAGTTGTTACATAACAAAAATAGTCATATTCTGCCGTATCCCAAAGCTCGGACTGAGGTCCTGTCACTTGTTTAGGTTGCTTTATCCTGACCGCGACAAACTGACGAGAGCGAGACCAGCCACCACAACGATATTGAAACTCGCTCTGCTCCCAACCGGGTCGGCCTTGTATGGCTGTCCAGGCCTGTTTGGCCAGCAATGCGTTCAAATTCTTAAGTTTAACCTTTATTAGATACCCATGCCCTCTGGTATCGAGAAATTCAAGCAAATCACCGACAAAATAACCACTGTCACCGCGAAAAATAATGCGCATCCGATTGGGCAAGTGTGCAAGTAACTGTTTGGTAAATTCTACAACACCATTGCTTGTAAAGGCATTGCCTGTCCGGAACCAGGCTTGTAAAATTTCTTTTGTTTCCGCTAGAAAAGCGAGTTGTGGATGGTATGAACGGGCACCTTTCTTTTTGGGGTTGAAGCCTTTGGCACTTCCTTCTTGTCGACCACAAACGGTGTCCACAGTTGAATCGACATCGACCCACTGGACGGATTGTATGCCAGTTTTCGATTTTCCGGAACGAAGCAATCGCCGCCAGTGTTGACCACGCAAAGTATGCGTGAGCGTTTCAAACTGGCTTATCTGCCTATCACTTACTTCTTTAAAGATCCGTAAAATTGTGGTTTCAACAGGAATCTTTATCCAGCCAGCTACTTTGCGCAGTACGCTATCTGCCCATACGGTCGTCACCTTTGCCATTGATGTTGCTCCCCCCATCATGCCAACCAACGTCAATAGAACCACATCAGATAAGTGATGGTCTGCATTTTCACCCCGCCGATGTGGAACGCTTTGTTTTACGGTTTTTTCAAAACCTATCCTGTCTAAATATTTCACGACGGGAATCAGTCCCGCCTGGCTTGTCAATCCATGTGCTGTAGATGTCATTTTTACCGTTCGGGTACGGTTTCTTACGTGAGATGAGGATTTTGATACTTTAGAGGGCTTCATTAAAACAATGAGATAGTGAAATCAGGAAAATGATATTATATCATTGTTTAATAAGGAGTTTTGTGGATTATTATGTATAATGCTTGCAGGATTTAGGTAGCATAAACTTGCTGCTATCTATACAAAATCACCCTCTGGCGATAAAATTTGTTCCGGAGATAACAAAACGCTTAATTATATGCTCAGTTTGTAGCACAGTTTCTTAATTCTTTTGAATTAATCATATATAGATAAGAAAACTAGCTCAAACTTTTTATAATTTGGCGTTTTTTTTATTCACTCAGCTAAAAGGTGAAATAATGACTAAAATTTTAAATGAAGTACTCCTGGCTAACCGTCAATATACAGCGAACTTTGATAAAGCTGACCTTGCAATGCCACCCGCTCGTCAATTCGCCATACTAACCTGTATGGATGCACGCCTGGATCCAGCAAAGTATGCAGGGCTTGCTGAGGGCGATGCCCATGTTATTCGAAATGCAGGCGGTAGAGCAAGTGACGATGCCATTCGTTCTCTGGTTATTTCTTATAAGCTACTCGGTACGCGAGAATGGTTTGTAATCCATCATACAGATTGTGGCATGGAAACCTTTACCGATACCATTATGCGCGAATTACTTTCCACTAGCTTAAAAACAGCCTCTGTCGATGAAACTGGCTGGCATGATTGTTGTGAGGGCAATGGCTCAAACGAAGCGAATTATATAGACTGGCTTACTATTGAAGAACAAACACAAAGTGTTCTTGATGATGTTACACGTATAAGAAATCATCCGCTGGTTCCTACTGATATTCCAGTTTATGGTTATATTTATGATGTTAAAACAGGCTCGCTAGTTGAAGTGCCTGAAGCTACAAACGCAGGAAAGTGCAGCTAAATTTTCGTAGCTTTGCTTAAATGATGCATCAAATAACATAGATGAAATTGATTATGTACAACTCTCAGCCATAGTAGAATAAAGCTTGAAACATCAGCATGTTAAAAACCTCGTCATTCCCGAAGTCTACCCAGTCAAGCGTGGGCACAAGCTTTATCGGGAATCTGTACTAAACCCATGAGATTCCTGCTAAAAGCTTGCAGGAATGACGGAGAATGGCTGAGAGTCATGGGTAATCAGGTAAGTATATGTAATGAATTAATTTAACATTTCTGTAGATGGGTAGATCGTTTCATCGGTCTTTTAGGTGCGCAGTGACTCGCAAGAGCGCGTAGCGACACTCATCAATCCCATGTAAAATGATGGGTTTCGCAAAAAGACGCTCTACCCATCTACGCAAAACCTTAACACAAATGTTAATATAATTATGCATCAGTACTTAGCATACTCTTACCCAAATCATTTCAACCCACTTTGTGCCCCATATAGACAGTAACAGCTCTAAGGACTATGATGCATAGCAAATCAATAAATTGGAGACTGCAATGCCCGGTACACTCGCTGCCATTATTATCACTGTCCTATTTTTTAAATCTGGATTAGATTCGGATAAAAACGCTGTGCATATGGGGTTAACTGGATTTCTAACTTTTTTTATACCTGCCCTGCTCTGGACCTTTTTTATTACCCCGGGTTTAAAAGATACCTTACAACATGACCCCAGCAATACCCTACTCATGTTAACTGCGAACTATGCCTACGTGGTGCTTGTTTCAATTTGTTCTACCTGGGTATGGTTCAAAATCTTTAGAAGTTAAGCTTACTTAGAAACGCGCACGAAATAACTTAAGCAACTGGCTTGTCTTTTTATCCGTCTTCTGCGTTGTAGAAACTGTTACGTAGCTGGCTATGCGCCTGTTTCTACGTCTTGAATACGAATAAAAATCCTGCGCCAGATGCTCAACTTATTCCCTGCGCGTTCCTTAGTAGTTTCAGCCATACAAGCTCTCAGCTATTGCTGTCACAACAAAAAGCTAATGCTTCTTTTCCTGTTAGGCCGTTCATTTATGCGTCACTCTGCCCGTAATTCGCGGCATTAAAAAGTATATCCCGTTATAATATAGATCCTAATATTAGAATCCTATAAATAATACTTATAACGACACATTATGCACGCTGACTGGATAGCCTACCTGGAAACACAAAACTTATTAGCCCACACACCACCCGGCAAACAAGCAGTATTAGCCCCTCTCACTCATTTAGCGGTTTTATCAGTTTCAGGTATTGATGCAGAAAATTTTTTACAGGGACAAACCACTTGTGACATTAAAGCATTAGTTGATTCTCAACCTTCTTTGGGTGCTTATTGCAATGCCAAAGGTCGGACTATCAGTAGCTTTATTATTATTCGCCAAAAAGAGTCATTTCTGCTTATTCTTACTCATGATTTAATCGACACAGTTAGAAAAAAACTGCAAATGTATGTGCTGCGTTCTGACGTACAGTTAGCTGACCTAAGCGATGAATTATGTCTTACCGGTATCGCTAATATTGACTTAAGTCCTCAAGAAAATTTATACCCTTATCCGCAACTAAATGACGGCTTTCTGTTTATCGCTTCCCCTGATGAGTCGCGCTTATTCTGGGGCGAACTAACACAGCAACAACCTATACACCGGGTTAATGGATATGCCTGGCTCGAACTGGATATACAGGCTGGCATTCCCTGGTTGTACTCACAAACCAGTGAAGAATTTGTTCCGCAAATGTTGAACCTGCACAAGCTGAATGCAATCAGTTTTGAAAAGGGCTGCTATACCGGCCAGGAAATCGTTGCCCGTACGCATTATTTAGGCAAGAATAAACGCGCCATGTACCAGGCTCATTGTTCAGTAAGCAGTGATATCGCTCCGGGCTGCATTGTTACCGACAATCAAGAAGCAGTCATGGGCACTGTGGTTTTAGCCGCTACAAATGACATAAGTACTCAGTTACTTGTGGTGCTGAAAGACCAGGCAATGGAGACTGAAAATCTTCAGCTAAAAAACCAAAACCACGATAAAATCACGCTAAACCCTAGCCACAATTAATGCAAATGAGTCCCGAAACCGCAAGATATTTTAGACGCTTAGGTACGCTAACAATTTTCGCAGTCTACTTTGTAATTCTGGTAGGCGGCATAGTCCGCGCTTCGGGTGCGGGCATGGGCTGTCCGGACTGGCCTACCTGTTTTGGACAACTGATTCCACCCACTAGCGAAGCCGAACTGCCGAGTAATTATCATGAGATCTATGCCGTCGGTTATGCCAATACTGATTTTAATGTCATCAAAACCTGGACTGAATATCTTAACCGTCTTACAGGTGTCACTATTGGCTTTTTAATTTTTCTGACCTTATGGTCATCTCGCGCCTACCTGAAAACAGATAAAGCAGTCTTTTATTTATCATTAGCCTGTTTTTTACTCGTAGGCTTTCAGGGATGGCTAGGTTCTGTGGTCGTAAAAACACACTTGCACCCTTTGATGATCACTGCGCATATGCTGCTCGCACTGTTTATTGTTGCCTTATTGATTTACGCTATTGCCCGATCGCAGAATGATTTATTACGTCAAATAGATATTTCAGCATTACCCGCTAAATTCAAAGCTGTGCTGATCATCGCCATGGGTTTTACTTTATTACAAGTGGGCATGGGCACACAGGTTAGAGAAGCAGTAGATTTAATTGCCACACATCATAATTATATAGATCGGGAATATTGGCGGGATAGTTTCCCCCTAATTTTTTACATACACCGGTCATTTTCAGCCGTTATATTGTTCACCAATTTATGGTTAGTCTGGAAGGTATATCAGTCGGTCGATAAAAATAGTTTGTTATTTCGCCTCGGCGCGGTACTTGTCGGGCTCATCATATGTGCTATTCTTGCAGGTATGTCTTTAGATCGACTAGGTATGCCGGCTGTTGCGCAGCCTATCCATTTATTATTGGCAACCTTAATTTTTGGCGTGCAGTTTTTTATCTTTATCTGTATCAATTATGCAGCTAAAGAAATGACTCCCGTAGTTAGCTCTTAAATTCACTAGACCCTACACAACAAGCGACAGGTGAACACAATCCGCTTCATCTGTTCTATATACCGAGACTCTGATGCTAAAAATATTTTTAAGATGGCTACTGACTTTTCTTTTTAAAGTTGAAGTAAAAGGGCTAGAGAATTATAAACAGGCGGGTGATCGCGTACTGATTATTGCCAATCACAGCTCTTTTCTTGACCCCTTATTACTCGGGGTTTTCTTGCCAGATAATATTACTTTTGCTATCAATAGCCATATTGCCGAGCGCTGGTGGTTAAAACCGTTTCTCAGTTTGTCCCAAGTTTTCCCGATGGATCCGACACACCCGATTTCCTTAAAAAACCTGATCCATTATTTACAAAAACCCAGTAAAACTGTCATTTTTCCCGAGGGTAGAATTACCGTTACCGGCTCAATGATGAAGATATACGATGGTACCGGAATGGTCGCAGATAAATCCGGAGCGACCATTCTGCCTATCCGTATAGAAGGGGCACAATACACTCATTTTTCACGCTTACGTAATATAGTCCGCTTACGTTTTTTCCCTAAAATAACCTTGCACATTCTCCCGCCTACGAAAATTATAGTAGACAAAGATTTACGCGGAAGAAATAGACGCCATGCTAGTGGTTTGGTTCTAACAGACATCATGAGCGATATGATGTTTAGCACTAGTCTATTTAGACAAAGCTTATTTTCTGCAATGCTGGAAGCAAAATCCATTCATGGGCGCAAACACACTGTTGCAGAAGACCTGGATCGAGTTCCTTTATCTTATGAAACCTTAATCACACGTTCTCTGGCGATCGGTAACGCGCTGACAAAAATCACTGAAAAAGGTGAAAACGTAGGAGTCTACCTACCTAATAGCAGCAAAACATTCAATGTAGTCATGGGTTTACAAATTCATCAGCGCGTACCCGCCATGTTGAATTATTCGACGGGTGCAGCAGGTATGCTCTCTGCCTGTCATACTGCTAAAATTAAAACAGTATTAACTTCCCACCGCTTTATTGAATTGGGTAAGTTTGCTGAAGATGCGCAAACCTTATCTGAAAACATCAATCTTGTTTACCTGGAAGATTTAGCTAAAAATATCAGCACTTTCAATAAGCTCAGTGCCTTATTGCAGGCTAAAACTGCTCACTTATGGTACCCCGGTAAAGAACCCAGTCCGGATAGCCCTGCTGTTGTGTTATTTACCTCGGGTTCGGAAGGCACTCCTAAAGGCGTCGTCCTATCGCATAAAAATATCCTGGCAAATCATAAACAGGTTGCTGCACGTATTACTTTTAATGCCCAGGATACGGTATTAAATTTTCTCCCCATGTTTCATTCTTTTGGTTTCACAGTGGGCACCATGTTACCCATTATGACTGGCATGACCACTTTCTTTTACCCATCGCCATTACATTACAGCATTATTCCCGAAATGGCATATGAAACCAGTTCCACCATTATCTTTGGCACCAACACCTTTCTAGCCGCTTACGGAAAAAAAGCACATCCCTATGACTTTTACAATATCCGCTATGTAGTTGCAGGCGCTGAAAAGCTGCATGAAAATACCCGAAAATTATGGGCTGATAAATTTGGTATCCGTGTATTAGAAGGTTATGGCGCGACTGAAACCAGCCCAGTTGCCGCGGTTAATACTCCAATGTTTTATAAAGCAGGTACGGTTGGCCGTTTAATGCCTGGTATGCAATACAAGTTGGAAACCATTCCCGGCATTGAAAATGGCGGAAAACTGCATCTTTATGGCGAAAATATCATGCAGGGTTATCTGCTAGATGATAATCCCGGAGTGCTCGTACCACCCAGTTCCATCTATGGAAAGGGCTGGTATGATACGGGTGATATAGTGCATGTAGATAATGAGCGCTATGTTTCCATCCGTGGACGCAGTAAACGCTTTGCGAAAATTGCTGGTGAAATGGTTTCCTTAACGGCGACCGAACAGCTGATCAATGAGATATGGCCCGATGCGCAGCATGTTGTCGTGTTTATTCCTGATGAGAAAAAAGGCGAGCAATTAGTCCTTATAAGCACGCAGGAAAATGCCAATAGCAAAGAACTTCATGCACTGGCCAAAAATGTATCCAGTATTAATTTACCGAAAAAATTTATCACTGTTGAGCAGGTTCCCGTGCTGGCAACCGGAAAAATTAACTATATAGAAGCGACTGAATTAGCTCAGAATTATTTTAATTAATCCTAGAAAAATAAGTTGAGCGCGAATTTATAGTGCAAGATATTGAATTAATTAAATATACACGCTCTAAGAACGTGGTATTCACATCCTAGATGTGTTTTTAGCATCGTTGGTGTTCAAAAAATCGGGTGGAGTGCAATAGATTCAGCTATTGTTGTTGCGGAAAAAGCTAACGCTTTTTTACTACTCAGACAAGCTGAGTAGTTACAGCAAAATAAACACAAGGATGGGCAAAGGGCTTCATCCGTGCCCATCAACGAAAACATGATGGGCACGTCGTACCTCCTTTGCCCATCCTACAAAAACGCTTGTTCCATCAGAGTATTTTTTATCAAATACCTGCTTCTCTGGTGCCTGACTGGAAATATACAATCTAATTTCGTAGCTATCAGATACGCTGAGTAGTTACTTATTTTTTAATACAACGCTTTCAAAAAATTTTAGCTTCACCCGTAGGTTAAGCTGATGTTTTTTTGCAAGTGCGGTGGAATCAAGAGCTTGTACTAGAAAACGTGAGCAACTGATTTTTCTGGGGTAATTGCTGTCAGCTTTTTGCGCAATGTATTGCTGATAGGTCGATAGTGCTTAAGCGACATAATTCGGGTTTTCGGGTAAATTTCCGGGATCATAGTCCGCTAATTTTTGTACCCGTTCCTGAGTGACACTCTGTACCTGGGCCGTTTTATTAATTGCACGTACTTTAACACCAAATTTTTTCCAGATACCCGTATGTGACTCATGCATTTTGGCACAAGGGTCGTGATTGAGTTTGCCCACTGCTTTCGCTTTGAACTTTACACCGTGCTCATACGCTCGGTCAATCATCCATTTCAAAGTAATATCAGCCAAACCGGAATCTTCATAACCTCCCCCAACATCAGAGTGTACACCAGGGAACCATGTTTGAGTGACGCGCGACTCGGCATGCCATTTCAAAACCGGGAAAAACTTGCGTTTTTCATCAATCGCTATTGCGTGATATCCTTTAAGCACGCAATCAGGTAACTTATTATCATTGAAATCTTCATCCGTAGTCGTTTTTACCGAGTCCCAGACACCCACCATTTCCACCGAAATATCAAATAAACGCCCTGCTCTCTTTAACTCTCTAATACTTCGTGCATCACGCCTTAAATAAAGCTGCCAGGCGATATCCACATCACGGGATTTTGACGGAATGCCACACTGGGCTATTAGACCCGCCAAGCGGCGTGCAGCATAGGCTCCTCGACTAAAACCAAAAATAAACACTTTATTGGCATCTTTTTCCCAATCCTTATCAGCAAAACGTTTACGTAAGAAACGATAAGCGCCAAGAATTTGCCGCTCCAGACCTTTGCCATAAACACCTCCGATCAATGTTTCCAGATAAGCCGTTCCAACCCCTTCTTCATAATGGATACGTTGTTTTTTCGACGAACAAGCTTGTAATAGCCTAGGGACGTTGGTTAATGCTGTTTCATCAGTATCATTCCAGGTCCCGTCACAGCCAATGATTAAGTGTAAGCGCTCAATAGTCAGCGTACTTCACGGCAACTCAGATTAATGCCAAACTATCCCCATTGTTAAATACCACGGGGAATTTTAAATGGCAGCGTTAGAAAAAATACAGGCAAAGACTTTCTGGCCTATTCACATAGAGCACTGGCAGGCATCAGGCCAATCACAGGTAGCTTATTGTCGACAGCATGATTTATGTCCGCAAAAGTTAGGCTACTGGAAACGTAAATCGACTGTAAAGCCGACTACTTCCCCTACAGGGTTTACACGTATTCGGGTTGACGGGGATCGTTCATCTGCGCCAGTCCCAGGATTATCTTTGCAATTTAATGATGGTATTCGGTTGGAAGGTATTACGCAGGATACTATGCCGTGTATTCAACCACTGCTTGAGCTGTTGCGATGACGGTTGTTATGCGTCCCTCTCTGTCTTTGACAGAAGTGTATCTGTATCGGCAGCCCATTGATTTTCGTAAGTCACATCGGGGCTTATCGGCGATTGTTGAATGTGAGTTAGGGCATAATCCTTTTGAGGGGGCTCTCTATGCCTTTACGAATAAAC
Organism: Methyloprofundus sp.; assembly: GCF_965251085.1. Lineage (NCBI taxonomy): Bacteria > Pseudomonadati > Pseudomonadota > Gammaproteobacteria > Methylococcales > Methylococcaceae > Methyloprofundus > Methyloprofundus sp. The sequence goes on from NZ_OZ252594.1 coordinate 2,175,249, forward strand.
GGCGGAATAAGATTAAATGCCTGTTTTGGGAAGATAATGGTTTTGTCCTTTATTACAAGTCATTGGTAGAAGAAACATTTAAGTGGCCTAAGGGTGAGGAAGAGACATTAACCTTAACAGGCCAGCCGTTAAACTGGCTGCTGGATGGCTTTGATATTAGCGCGATGAAAGGTCATAAAAAACTTCAATATGAGTCTGTTTTTTAGCTGTTTTTGTGTTCATTATTGCCACTATAAATGCTATAATAAAGCCATGATTTTAGCCGATATTTCAAATATAAAACAACAAGATAAAGCCGGTTCTTTGCTGTCGGAGAGTGTTGCTTTGTTGCTTGAAAAAAAACAGGCTATTGATGAACTGACGCGTGTGATTGAAGTTAAGTCTGGGGTGATTTCCGAACAGAAAAAACGCATCCTTATTCTGGAAGAGGTACTACGCTTATCTAAAATAAAACGCTTTGGATCATCCAGTGAACAATCTCATCAATCCTCTTTGTTTGATGAAGCAGAGAATGAAGCGGATAGCGATGAGGAGCTAGACCTGGAGGCTGATGAAGCACCTGAGGACGAAAAACAAACAAGTTCTACTGGCACCAAGAAAAAGCCGGGACGCAAACCCTTCTCAGATAAGTTACCTCGCGAGCAAATTTTTATTTATTTAACCGATGAAGAAAAAGAAGGTGCTATTGATACTTTCTTTACTAAAGTGAAAGAAGAGCTGGATATTATTCCTGCTAAAGTACGTGTTCTTGAATACATGCAGGAAAAAGCGGTCTTTATCAAACAGATTGAAGGCGAAAAACAACGCCAGGTTAAAGCCGCACAAATGCCCAGACACCCTATTGCCAGAGCAATGGGAAGCATCAGTTTAATGTGCTTTGTTATTATCGCCAAGTATGCTGACGGCTTACCTTTATATCGGCAAGAAGGCATCTTGTCTCGTTATGGGGGTGACATCTCCAGAGCGACATTAGCAAACTGGATGATCGCACTGGCTAAACAACTTCAGCCCCTGATTAACCTGATGCGAGAGCATCAACACACAGGGGCAGTCATACTCGCTGATGAAACGCGGGTTCAGGTATTAAAAGAACCGGGGCGGCCAGCGACCTCAGATAAATATATGTGGGTGACGCTTGGCGGGCCACCGGGTGAAAAAAGCATCCTGTTTGAATACGATCCCTCTCGTAGTGGAGACGTCCCCATGCGCCTGCTTGACGGCTTTAGTGGCTATCTGCAAACCGATGGCTATGCGGGGTACAATGCCGTGTGCCAAAAAAACAGCATCACCCAGCTGGGGTGCTGGGATCATGCGCGTCGTTATTTTAAAGATGCCCAGAATGCACAGCCTAAACGCAAAAAGGGACAAAATAACAAACCCTCAAAAGCAGGTAAAGCGCTGAGCCTGATCAATAAACTGTATGTCATTGAGCGAGAAATTAAAGACCTGTCAGTGGATGAAAAATATCAGCAGCGCCAGGAGAAGAGCATTCCTGTATTGAACCAGCTCAAAGCCTATCTGGAAGAAAACCAGCATAAAGTACCTAAAGATAGCCTGACAGGAAAGGCAATGACTTACCTGAGTAACCAGTGGGAAAAACTCAATGTGTATTGCACCCATGGTGAACTCAATATTAGCAACATCCTGGCAGAAAATGCGATTCGCCCGTTTGTGATAGGGCGCAAAGCCTGGTTATTTTCTGATACCCCTGCGGGTGCTCGTGCCAGTGCAATACATTACAGCCTGATAGAAACAGCTAAAGCAAATGGGCTGGAGCCTTATGCATATCTTAAGCAGGTTCTCACTGCTTTACCTTATGCTGATACGGTTGATAAAGTGGAGGCTTTGTTGCCCTGGAATATTAAAAAATCAGATACGCCTGAATAGGGCAAGTACGTGCTTCGTTGAGCGCTTACGATTAAGTTACGTGTGGAAGTCACTTTTTTCTCCTGTTACAGTGATTCTGGTTGATATTCTTCTTCACCTTCATCATTTGTTCTACCATCGCACCACCATTCAACGGTCTGTGGAACATACAGCCCCAAGGAAAAAACTGGCGCTAACACATAGCCTAGGTTGGTATGGTAACGCGCCCGATACAGGCCTCGACCATTCTCACACTTATCGACATCAGGCTGGGCCCAGACGAAGCCATAAAATGAACCATGTACAGTATGGGTCCCGGTCTTAGAGCAAGGTGTTTTATCGCCATCACCTTCAATTGTCATAGTAGCACAAGCAGAAATAATAACAGCTAGGCACGAAATACAAAAACCACGTATCATATTTTTCATAAATTATTCTCATTCTAGAATAGAGCTGAACGACAAAGAGTTGAGCCTTTGCCTGATCTTTACTGCTAACTGCTGTTTTAATTGACTGCTGGCTGTGCATGACTATAACATCAGGCTTAAATTATTTAATACCTGCCAATAATTTTGCAATACCTCTATAGTGTAGTTCAACATCAAGGAGTTCTGTAAAAACCGTTGTTTTTAAACTCTACCTTAAGCAGGCTTTGCCAAATCTACTTTACTACCTGAGGTACCCATCGCCTACAATTTATAATTATGCAAAAAGGGTTAGAAGGTAGCGCACAGTAAATCTAGTTGTGCAGGAAAAAATTCCGAAAAAAAAGGCCGTTTAACTGATTGTACTCTTAAAAGTACAGTCGGTTATAACGGCCTTATTTATCTGAGATAATACTTTTATTAGTTTAAAAGCATCATCCAGATTTTATTGAAGCAAAAATTGAATTATTTACACTTCACGTAATCTACTTTTTTGCCTTTCTTTCTTAAGCGATCATAAGCTTTATCTTCGGCAATAGGTGTTTTAGTTGCATTAACCGTCATAGGTTCTTCGCTAGCAACACCATCCGTATAAGCAACACACACATAAGGTTTAGCATATAAAACAGTACTTAGTAACATCAACCCTAAACCAGCGATTATTTTTTTCATTTTTTATCTCCATGCCCAGTTAGTTTAAATCGACCAGACCCTTGGCATATCAAGTGTCTGGAAAAACATTATAGTTTTGTTTAATTATATTAAAGTTATTATACCTTTAACCACCTATCGGAGCGAACCAAATTATATCTATTGTCGCTATCCGTCCTATCCTCATTGCAAAAGCGTCTTTTTATCAGCTATTAAAAACTTACTGACTATAAGTTTAGGCACCTGGAAATAAATTCGTACTTATGTACGAGCTCTATATAGAGTAGCTAACTCAGGCTCTATGATATTTACGCGAACGTGTTTTCAAATCTATTCAGCGAGCTCGAAGCTCTTTGTTACGTACTGATTTAACACGCTGATTTTTATCTTCGATTTTGCATTTTTTATTGTTGGAACTCTTTTTAAACAGCGAGTAGCTCTGCTTTGTATTCTGTGCATTGAGTGAGCATGGCATAAGCCGTTCTCGCTGTTTTATTAGCCAATGCGACAGCCGCACATTTTTTACCTCGACGCTCAACTAATCCTTGTATCCATGCATTCTTTTTGGTCTTTGCCTCTCTTTTTACAACCTGACTTACTGCTGACATGGCACCTGTAATGAGCTGACTTCTAAGCGTACTATTTTTCACATACCGGCCAATAGACCCGAGGTTCGTTTTTCCCCCAGAGGAATATTGTAACGGTGTTAACCCAATACAAGCCGAGGCATCTTTCCCTTTTTTAAAGGCACCCAACTCGGCACACCCCAAGGCAATGTAGAGATTAATGGCATTCAATATACCTAGTGCCTGAACGAAAAGTCAGTTTTTTAAAAAAACATCACACCCAATCTACCATAATATTTTCCGATTTGGCTTAGTTGAGATAACAATCCACCCATTATTACGAATTTGCTCAGCACAATGCTATTGTGCCACTTTTCAGACATACTAATCCCTCAGTAAGGCCACTTTCTTTAAAAAACTTAAGCGGCTTTCTTTTTTTCTTTGGCCAATCGTTGTCGTTCCATATCTCGTTTAATTGCGCCCACTTTTTGTATGTTCCTTGATAATACAGCCAGTGCGGTATAGCGTTCAAAACCATCAATTCCATGGTCCCGACATTGACTCAATCCATGAACCTGCAATGCATTAATGGCCGACTCAACAGCTGAGTGTTTCTTTTTGGCCTGTTTAAATTGATCGGCATATTCACGTTCCTTGTCCTTGACCGATAATTTCCCTTTTTTCGGCAAAGTCACTTCATCAAGTATCTCTTTCAGCCCACTTTGATTGCTCTTGCTATGAAAGCCTTTGTCAAAACTACACGCATTGAACGCTGGAAATTTCGCTTGTGTCGCTTCAACCATACCTATGGCTATTTTATCATCCGTTTCTTTTTGCATGACCTTATGATGCAGTATGAATCCGTGGTAGTCTTCAACTATACAGACGCGTATACCTAATTCAACGGGAACCCCTGCCTTGCCTTTGCTAATCCATTCGGTATGTGGCTGAAACAGGGAAAATACTTTTTCATCATGAGGGATGGTTTCTCCCTCAATGACGCGTCGTCTGATCTGATCGACTTGTCGATCGCCATGCTGGAGAAAGGTTTGCATCTTAAGCAATAGGACTTCTGGAACCTTATAGGTGCTTATTAATAACGCATAACTTTGAGTGACTCGGTTCAGGTACTTTTGAGCTAAATCAATATAAACCTGATGTGCGTTACAAATCAAATCGGCCTGAGCCCGTTTTTTCTTTTCGTCCTTCGAGGTGGAATGACGCAGCTTTTGAATCCGTCTATATTGTCGTTTGAATTCAGTGAGGTTATGTTTATGCTGCCGCCAATCGGGAAGGTCGTGTTCCTGGCACCAGTAAACACACTGACGGAATAAGACCCTCATCACATCGTAAAGCAAGTTAATGTCGGTTGGAAAGTGAACATCGGTTTTTAAGACAAATGAATCGCAACGCCCCTGAATGGATGCAGTGGACTCTAAATTAAGCAACTGATAACCCGAGCGAATGACTTCAGTATTAATGCGATCCATGATCTCAGGTGTAAATAACTTTAGATTATCTCTTAGGGTTTGTAAGCGATAGTTTTTGTCATCAAAAGTACCGTGCCCTAGCATCATTCTGAGCGTTCGATGTTCGTTGGCGAGTTCCTGGATACGATCGAAGTCAGCACCGAGTGCTACCCGTAAGGTGCCTAATACCAGAATACGCCACTGTTCCATGCCGGGACGACCTTTATTTGATGAGACGGCAGCTGTTTCATCACTGCCTTTTTTGTTCTTGCGCGGGATGACTTCTTGAAGAATTTTGAAAACAGCTTCTTTTAAAGGGCCAGTTGTATAGATGTGTTGCAAGCCCAGCAGGATGAGTGGAATATCATCGCGTGATGTGACATCAATGACGATGTTGGCAATATCGACTTGTCCTATTTCCAGTTGTGATGATATGACATTTCTCATGGTTTTTTTTGCGGCGAAGTTTTGCTAATAGAGGGCTGGAATTAAAGGTTCGGTATTTGCCAATGCACTTTCTGGGTAAAAAGACCTATTTAAAAACAGTGACTTATGTGTTTTGTATGAAAAATACTAAAATGGCGATTTTTTAATCTTCAATCGTTTTATTAGCTGTTATTATAGCATAGTTATCTGATTTTAAAGGGAATTTAGTTATTTCCGTTCAAACACTACCTACGCCTTCAAGTTTCAGTAAGCGTTTGCAATCCTTATGCTCGTTTATAGAGGATTCTAAACACTCATCGTAGACTCGAATTGATTCCAATAATTGCGAATACTGCTTCCAGGCGATATCTAAAGCCTGCCTGAACTCACAGGAAAAACCATTTTCTGCATCTTCTAATACCGATGTGACAACGCCTTTTAAGCCACCATTTTTAGTCGATATCCGAATATTAAATTCAAGCAATAAAGCTTTCAGCTGATTATTTAAAGCTGTTTTTTGCTTAATTGAAAGCTCTCGTAAACGTAATACAGACTGTAATTGTTGCTGTTTTTCATTCTTACCGTCTATAAACCTTATTTCAGGAAGTTGAGCGGCCTGAACAATGGCCAGTGCATCATTTTTATCTGTTTTCTGGTTCTGCCTGACGGTTGCTACTAATTTAGCCGAAATAAGACGTGCATGGTGCCCTGCTTCAATCGCTCTTTGTTTCCAGTAGTTTGATGTGCCACATGCTTCAAATATAGTGATGCTTGGCTTGGTTTTAAAAAGCCAGTGAAGAAATTCGTTATGTGTCATTTCTTTATTGGAATGCACCTTTTTGTTTGTATAAATACAAACTTGAATAACTTCTTTTGCTAACCCATGTTCAGTCGTTTTTCGCTCAAAAACCACTAACAGGTCTATTTTAATAGGATAAAAAAATAAAAACCTAATCATTACAAACATTTGCATTTTCAAGCAAAGCGTAGTGCCATAACATAACAAAAATAGCTGCATTTACTTGATTTTTATGGAAAAATTCAAGTATGTATATCCGATGCACAACGACCCGAACCAAGGCAACTGGCGAGACCTACAAAACGTTTCGGCTAGTTGAGTCCGAGCGAATTGATGGCAAGGTCAAGCAACGTACCCTGCTTAATCTGGGTCGTTTCTTCGATGTGCCCAAGTCCCAGTGGAAGTCATTATCAAGTCGTATTGATCAATTACTGACTGGCTCACTATCGCTATATGTCAACCAACCTGTCGCATTTTTGTGATATAAAACTTGCTACGCAAGTTCATGGGGGCTTTGCCCCCAAACCCCCAAGGTATTTAAGCAAGGGTAATGATATAATATTCTTACAGTACAGGCTGAGGAGCCGATGACTGTCAAGGGTAATGGGCGGCTTATGTCGCCGATTGCTTTACTGTTAACTTAAGCGATATTTTTCAACTGTAATTCGTTTTCTGCCGAGCTGATTTCATCCTTATCAGGATTCAGAAAAACAGTTTTTATAGGGTCTAAATTCCTTGTGTTACGCCCATTCCAGCGCTCAGGATGACATTCCTTCGCTTGCTCGATAACACTCTTTCTCTTCTCTAGAATTGCACTATCTAAGCCCTTATGGCGTTGATTAGGTGTTACACCTAAATCCTGCAAGCATTATACATAATAATCCACAAAACTCCTTATTAAACAATGATATAATATCATTTTCCTGATTTCACTATCTCATTGTTTTAATGAAGCCCTCTAAAGTATCAAAATCCTCATCTCACGTAAGAAACCGTACCCGAACGGTAAAAATGACATCTACAGCACATGGATTGACAAGCCAGGCGGGACTGATTCCCGTCGTGAAATATTTAGACAGGATAGGTTTTGAAAAAACCGTAAAACAAAGCGTTCCACATCGGCGGGGTGAAAATGCAGACCATCACTTATCTGATGTGGTTCTATTGACGTTGGTTGGCATGATGGGGGGAGCAACATCAATGGCAAAGGTGACGACCGTATGGGCAGATAGCGTACTGCGCAAAGTAGCTGGCTGGATAAAGATTCCTGTTGAAACCACAATTTTACGGATCTTTAAAGAAGTAAGTGATAGGCAGATAAGCCAGTTTGAAACGCTCACGCATACTTTGCGTGGTCAACACTGGCGGCGATTGCTTCGTTCCGGAAAATCGAAAACTGGCATACAATCCGTCCAGTGGGTCGATGTCGATTCAACTGTGGACACCGTTTGTGGTCGACAAGAAGGAAGTGCCAAAGGCTTCAACCCCAAAAAGAAAGGTGCCCGTTCATACCATCCACAACTCGCTTTTCTAGCGGAAACAAAAGAAATTTTACAAGCCTGGTTCCGGACAGGCAATGCCTTTACAAGCAATGGTGTTGTAGAATTTACCAAACAGTTACTTGCACACTTGCCCAATCGGATGCGCATTATTTTTCGCGGTGACAGTGGTTATTTTGTCGGTGATTTGCTTGAATTTCTCGATACCAGAGGGCATGGGTATCTAATAAAGGTTAAACTTAAGAATTTGAACGCATTGCTGGCCAAACAGGCCTGGACAGCCATACAAGGCCGACCCGGTTGGGAGCAGAGCGAGTTTCAATATCGTTGTGGTGGCTGGTCTCGCTCTCGTCAGTTTGTCGCGGTCAGGATAAAGCAACCTAAACAAGTGACAGGACCTCAGTCCGAGCTTTGGGATACGGCAGAATATGACTATTTTTGTTATGTAACAACTGAACCTCTATCGCCTTGGCAAACACATAAGAAGTATGGTGAACGAGCGACGTGCGAAACATGGATTGAAGAAGCAAAATCACAAATGGGTTTAGGTAAAATCAGAACGAATCAATTTCTGGCTAATGCCGCATTATTTCATTGCGCCGTTCTTGCCTACAATACCGTGCGCTGGATGGCTCAATTGAGTGGCAACAAAACGTTGTGCCAATGGGAGCCGGATACACTTCGTACTTATCTGATTCGGGTGGCTGGAAAATTACTCACAGGCAATAATCAGCTGAGAGTCAGAACACCTGCAGATCCGCTCTATCCACAGGAATGGGATGATTGGGTTAAGGTGGGGTTACTCGCTTAACATTAACCGAAGTTAAGTCACTTTGATTAAAAGGTCATGGCACGTTGGCAGGGTGTTTATTGCCTTGGGCTCGGGGGATATCCATACGATACAAAAAATTTCCTCTATTTATGATTTAAATCTGGATATTTTGATCGGTTGGACAAAGAGGGCTGGCAAAGCGGCAGTAAAAACCTAATAACCACTTAGCTAGACAGGTTAATGAGAGTCAAAATATGGGCTTGCAGGATTTAGGTTACATATTTAATCGTACTGTGTTGATGCTCATTGTTATACCAATCTACAAACTGTTCCACCCAGTGCCTTGCTTCGTGTAGGTTGACAAAGGGGGCTTCTGGAAAGGTGTAATGGTATTTGACCGTTTTAAATAGAGACTCCGAATAGGGGTTATCATTACTAACACGTGGCCTGCTGTACGATGGACTGATTTCCAGATCTATCATTTTTGCTCTTAACGTTGCACCTTTCATCGGGCTTCCATTGTCGGAATGAATTACCAACTGGTTTTTATCTATTTTTTCTCGGTAGACAATATCTTCTATTAAATCAGCAGCATGAGAACTTGATTCACAATCATGAGCCTGCCAGCCAACTATTTTTCGGCTATAAATATCCATCACCATATACAAATAATAGTACTGTCCCTTTACCGGGCTTAATAAATAGGTAATATCCCATGAATAGATTTCATTGGCTGCAGTCGCTTTTAGTGACCGGGGTTTCTTGCGCTGAGCTGCTGTCCCTTTACCTCTGTGTTTAAGTAGATTATGCGCCTTCATTACTCGGTAAAATGTTGATTCTGATGCAATATAGTGACCTGAATCTAATAAAGTAGGTACTATTTGATAAGGGGTTAACGTGCTATATTCTGGCAGGTTAATGACCTTTAATATTTCTTGCGTAACGGCCTCTGATAGCTTGTTGTGTGCAGGGGTATCATTATAAATTCTTTGGTCTTCTGATAATTTCTCACCCTGATTCCATCGTTGATAAGTACGGGCAGTAATGCCAACAAGCTCGCAAGCCAGCTGTTGTCTTGCTCCATTTTGTACCGCCTCATTAACGAGTGCACAGTATTGTTTGCGATCTGGGTAGGAGATTAATCGACCTCCGTTTCCCCCCAGATCGCTTGGCACTTTTTTGATAACACCAGTAAAGCCGCCGTTTCAGAGAGAGCTCTGTCCTTACGATTGAGCTCTTTCTGTAGTCGTTTATTTTCTTGTTTGAGTTTTTTTTGTTCCTGCCTGGAGGTAGAATTAGATGCTTGATGTTCTGATAAAAAATCTGATTTCCATTCCTGAACATGATGCGGGTAAATTCCATTTTCTCGGCAGTAAGAGCTAAGATGCTCATCGTTCAGGCCGTGACAGTCCATTACAGCCTCAAGACGTTGTGCTTTAGTCCAGCTCTGTGGGCTTTTTTCAGTTGACATATTTGTTTCAGGATTTTCTAGTTTATTTTCCTTGGCTAATCGGATCCATCTTTGAAGTGTTGAATAACCAATATGTAAATTATCGGCAATATCGTGAAGCGTTTGTTCGTCACGTTTGGATAATGCTTTTTCTACAGATTGTACTTTAAATTCTTGGCTATATATGGCCATTTCTGTCTCCTAATATTAATTTTTACAGGCGACAGGTATGTTGACATAGGGGGCTATTGACCTAGAGGAATCACTCGAAACACGGGCACAATATTACGCCACTCAAATCATCACATCCCGAAGTACAACCCTTGACGATAGCGTTCACTTTGAGACCGTTGATATCGGCAGTTTAGAGCTTGTACGACCGCGCCGTGTGGGAGTCGAGCAAATAGCGTTGCACGCGGTAAGGCAGTTAACCCTGGATGATAAATTGAAATCTCTGGGATTTAACCAGCACCAGCTTGCCGCCTCCCTCGGTACTATCATTGCTCGCATGGCCTGTCCTGCAAGTGAATTAGCCACACACGGCTGGCTGCAGACAACCAGCGGCCTCGGTGAGTTAATCGACTATGACTTCGAAGACATGGGGCTGGATCGTCTGTATCAGGTATCCGACCAATTATGGAAACACCGGGAAGCCATTGAAACCCATTTATATCAGCAAGAACGGGATCTGTTCAGCTTCAGTGAAACTATCACGCTTTATGATCTGACAAATACCTTCTTTGAAGGCGAAGCCAAAACAAACCCAGCCGCCCAAAGAGGCCGCTCCAAGGAAAAGCGCAGTGACTGTCCCCTGGTTACATTAGGGCTGGTGCTTGATGGCAGTGGCTTTCCACGTAAAAGCCAGATCTTCCCAGGTAATGCAAGTGAACCACAAACCCTGCAAACCATACTTGAAGGACTGGAAGGGCGAACAGGATCCACTGTGATACTTGATGCAGGCATTGCCAGTGAAGAAAACATCCAGTATCTTCATTGAGCATGGCTTTCACTATATTGTTGTCTCACGCAAACGCAAGCGGGATTTCGATGAAGAAAAGGCAACTCTGATCAAAGATATTCCGGGGCAACGCGTAAAAGTTCAAAAAGTGACTGTAGAAGAGACTGGAGAAGTTGAACTGTACTGTCACTCGCAACTCAGGGAAAAGAAAGAACAGGCCATGCAGGATAGTTTTTCAGAAAAATATGAAACCGCACTCAACAGCCTGCATGCTAGATTGAGCAAAAAAGGAACCACAAAAAATTATACAAAAGTGTTAGAACGGCTGGGACGCATAAAGGAAAAATACGCGCGTGCAGCACAGCACTATGAAGTAACGGTCGTACCTGATGATGAAGGAGACAAGGCCAACTCAATCAGCTGGAAGCGTGTGGAAAAAGCCAACTCGCAGGCAACCCACCCCGGTGTCTATTGCTTACGCACCAACCTGACCGACTGGAATGAAGAAACGCTCTGGCGCACCTACACCCTGCTAACCGATCTAGAAAGTGTTTTTCGCAGTCTGAAAAGTGAACTCGGGCTACGCCCTATCTACCATCGAAAAGAAGAACGGGTTAATGGGCATATCTTTATCACTCTCATTGCCTATCATCTCGTCCAGACGCTTCGTTATCAACTCAAAGCTGAACATATTAATGATAGCTGGCAGACGATTCGGCGGACAATGGAAAACCAGCAACGCATTACCGTTGTTTTACGGCGGGAAGATGGAAAAGCCATTCATCTAAGGAAAGCAACGAATGCAGAGCCACGACAATCCGTCATTTATAAAGCACTGGAAATTTCAGCGCAGCCAGGAGGTGTTAAAAAAACATTGATTTAGCTTTAATTCAAAATAAAAAAATCTGTAGTGCCAACACCAAGGCCAGATTGTGCGTATCTAATTGTTTTTAAATGAGTTGTTGTCACTGAAATCGAAAGATGGGTTAAGTCAACAACATTTGCGCTCTGCCGTGGGCCAAATGGCTAAATAAGTTATCCAGATTTGGTATAACCTTGTTTAAAATGCCTGGTAGCCCGCTATGGAGCTTGCGCAATATGGGATATTCGTACCCCCTGTTTCCCGCATTGCATAAACTTCATGCGCAGCACGAACCTGCATAAGTACCCAAGTATCATTAATCTAACATTTTACTTGTCATTTTTGGCTCTTTTGAAAAATGAGTGGGTAAATTATAATTAACAGTCCTTATAAGTCACCTAAATCCGTTTTTTTATGATAACAGAATTGTTTCAAAAAGCACTCCATATTACTTCACCTTGGCTGATTAAATCCATTGATTTTAATGCTGAAGAAAAACGACTTGATATACAGATAGACTTTAAGCGAGGAAGTACTTTTGCAGATCCGGATGCAGGTGATAAGGAAGTAAAGCAGTATAAAGCTTATGATACCGTTCAAAAAAGCTGGCAACATTTAAATTTTTTTGAATATGAGTGCCATTTACATGCACGAGTTCCCAGAATTAAACGTGATGATGGAAAAGTCAGACTCATCCCCACTCCTTGGGAAGGCAAGGTTTCAGGTTTCACGCTATTATTTGAGGCGTTATCAATTCAATTATGCAAAGCTATGCCAGTTTACAATGTGAGTGGTTTAACGGGAGTCTCCGATCATAAGATATGGCGTATGGTTTGATTTAAAGATCATATTTTTAACGCTGTTTAAAGGCTTTAACCATGCAGAGTTCCGCTAGCATCACGTCCTTGTTCCCGCGGGCCGTGTGGAAACGCAACATGCGATGCTCGGTATCGCAGAACGCAGAGCGTTCCCTCATGAATTCCCACGCAGAGCGTGGAAACTAGAAAACACTATGAATTAAATAAGCAAACAATAAACAGATTTCTCACCCTGGTTGAAATACTGGACGTGATGCTGGTTTTGGTCGCCATAGCATCGGTCACTGTCGAACCCACTTCCGAGCTGGCATTTCAGAGCATATATGAAATGGCTAAAGATCGTTATGAGAAGATCGTAGAGATATCCCATATGCAATATGAGCTCCTATCTCTGTACTCTACTGGCTCCATACAGGCTACAACACACCATATGAGGATGCTGTGACTTTACTTTAATCCCCTTTTTAAGTTTAAGTGTAGTAAAATCAGCGCATTCTTGAAAAGGGTTTAGGTCATGATTGGAAAAATTAAAAGTTACGATGAGGACACTCAGACGGGTGTAATTAAAAGCGATGAGCAATTTTACGAATTTCATGTCAATGACTGGAGTGAACCTGTTGCGCCTATTATTGATTCTGATGTCCTGTTTGAGGATGAAGGCGAAAACGCCACGATGGTTACTCTGATTGGTAGCTATCTGGATCATCAGGAAGCGGTAAAATCTCGCAGAACTGCTATCGCTTTAGCGCTATTTCCTTTAACGGGGCTTTTTGGCGGCCATCGCTGGTATCTGGGCTTTTATAAGTTGGCTGTAGTGCAAACTATTTTCTGTATTGTCACCGTAGGCTTTGGCATAATCTGGCCTTGTGTGGATGCTTTTTTACTGTATACAGGTAAGATTTATAAAGACCAGCAAGGCAGGCCTTTAAAGTAATAAACTATTAGCGCAATCAGGATTATCACAGGTATTTATATGCTTGCTTCTTTTGCGCTCGCGGCACAGTTTCTCACGCGTATTCCGTTAAATATCAACATTCCTGTTACTGAGCAAAGGCTCGGCCAATCGGTGCTGTTCTACCCTTTGGTCGGTTTGTTGATCGGCACCCTGTTGTTATTGCTTACCTGGCTGTTGCCCGCCCAAAGCTTTGCTCTCAATGCGGCTATTATCTTATCTACCTGGGTATTGTTAACCGGCGGTCTACACCTAGATGGGCTGGCTGATTGTAGTGATGCCTGGGCGGGTGGTCTGGGCGATCAGCAACGCAGTTTAAAGATTATGAAAGACCCTGCCGCAGGACCTATTGCAGTGATTATGCTGCTGTTGGTTCTGCTATTAAAATGGGCCGCCATACAAAGCTTGCTGCAAGTTGATCTTACGCTGGGCTTTCTTCTGCTTACCCCATTTTTAGGCCGTTTGAGTATTTTAATGTTAATGCTGAGCACACCGTATATTAGTACAAATGGCCTGGGCAATGCCATGCAAATACATCTGCCCCGATTTGCCGCCGGGTTAATTGTCTGCGCTTCTTTACTGCTGTGCGCCTGGCTGTTAAATATTTATACTCTGCTCACTGTGATTTTGCTGATTTACTGGCTTCGCCACCTTGCCATGCAACGTATTCAGGGCGTGACTGGCGATGTTTATGGTGCCAGTGTTGAACTGGTAGAGGCTGCAGTTTTAGTCAGTCTGGCCCTAGCTTATGGATAAGCATAAATTTTCTGACGCCGAAATTTCCGGTGTGTACCGCGCTATAGCAGAGCGCCGAGATATGCGCCACTTTATTGATAAAGCAGTACCCGCCGAAACTCTAGCTCGGCTATTACAAGCCGCCCATCAGGCAGGCAGTGTCGGGCTTATGCAGCCCTGGCGTTTTATCAGAATCAGCGATTCAGATTTACGCCATGCCGTCTACCAGTTAGTCGATCAGGAACGTCAACTGACTGCAAAAGCATTAGGCGAGCGTCAGGATGAGTTTATGAGACTTAAGGTGGAGGGTATTCTGGAATGTGCCGAGTTATTAGTGGTTGCGCTACCGGATAAGCGAGAGCAGCATATTTTTGGCCGGCGAACTTTACCTGCAATGGATATTGCTTCCACGGCCTGTGCCATACAAAATATCTGGCTTGCTGCCAGAGCCGAAGGGCTGGGTATGGGCTGGGTTTCTTTATTTGATCCTGAGCAATTAGCTAATCTATTGAAGATGCCGGAAGGCAGCCAGCCTATTGCTATTCTTTGTCTTGGCCATGTTGAAGAGTTTTATTCCAGACCGATGCTGGAATTGGAGAACTGGGCAGAGCCCGGTGACCTGGAGGATTTTATCAGCGAGAATTATTGGTCAGCATAGGGGGCAAGCGTAGGCCCACTCCCCCAATACCTGTAGTTATTATCTTCTGAAAAACAAATAAACGAATGGGCATTTCATAATCATTTCACGACCCTCCATCTTCACAATTGAACAGGTATCCATTTTTGAACGACCCGGGTTTTTTTGTTTCATGACTTTACCGTTTTCGACTGCGTATTTTAAATCAATCTTTAGCGTTTTTGTACGTCCAAAGCGATCTTCCGATTCAGTGTGAATGATGCCATCTGTTCTAAAATCCCAAACAGAAAAAAGCTCTACCTTCTCTTTATGTAACTGGGCTGCTTCTGCATACAACGTCCATGTACCCAAAATTTTTGAGTTATCCTCTAATAAAACTTCTGCATTGGCAGAAATTGAGAATAAAAGTACTACAACTGCCAATAAAGCTTGTTTTAGTTTCAACATAAACCTCTCCTTTTATATTTATTATAATAATACTCTGGGCTGTTTTCCGCTCTAAGTATGAGTATTCGATTGTACCACGCAGTTGCCATCTATAAAGCGTATTATCCTAGAAAAATCAGTTGCTCACGGTTTCTAGCGCAATCTATTGATCCCACAGCACTTCCAAAAAATGCCCACACACCTATGGTGTGAAGCTAATTTTTTTTGAAAGTATTATTAATTCAATATGTTGCACCACAATTCCGCGCTCAACTGTTTTTTCCAGGATTATTCAAGAGGTTTCTTGCTGACTATTAAATTGCCGGTGTTGTAATAATAATTTTTTAAAAAATTGCGGATCTTTTTCCTGCGTCATTTCTCCTTCTCGTGGATTAAGCTTATGCTCCAGGCGAGACAGCCAGAACCTTAAGCAGGCGCGACGCAATAATACCGGCAGGTAGTTTTCTTCCTGCTGATCCAACACTCTGACTTGCTGATACGCAGCAATAAAAACGCGGTGTTGCACATAGCTATACTGACCGTTCTGATCCACACACCAGTCGTTTAATGCAATGGCTATATCCAGTAAATAACAGTCTCTGCAAGCCACATAAAAATCCAGCATGGCGGTTAAGCTATCTCCCGCAAACAGCACATTATCTTTAAATAAATCAGCATGAATGATGCCCTGAGGTAAATGCAGGGTGGTGTACTGTCGCTGATAGCTCAGTTCATCGTCTAGTAGCTTGGCATCCTGCTCTGATAAATCAGGACTCACTTGTAGTGCACTCTCTTGCATCCACTGCATATTACGCGGATTCATTTTATTAAAAGTAAGGTTTGAACTATGTTGATGAAAACGCGCCAGTGCCTCAGCAACTGCTTTTAACTGCGCATGAGAGGGATATTCAACTGACTTTCCAGGTAAACATGCAAACAGCGCGGCTGGCTTTTCTGCTATTCGCTGTAAATATTGATGTTGTGTATCTGCAAGCGGCAGCGGATAGTAACTTGCATGCTCCGCTAATTGCCCTAGCAAATTCAGATACTGCTTTATCTCTGTGACTGCAAAGTGCTCATATAAAGTTAATACGAAATCACCTTGCGCAGTCTGGATTAAATAATTGGTGTTTTCTATGCCGGCACTTATGCCGGAATAGCGAATCAGCTGAGAGAGATGGAAGCGACTTAATACAGACTCAATTTCTGTTCGGGAAAGGGATGTGTAGACAGACAATAGTTTACCAGCTAAACAGCGTCCATTGATTTATTTTACTTAAACTATTCAGGTCGCTTTCACTCACTTCTTCCATTTCACCATCACCATCATGATCAACAAAATAATAAGCCGGGCCTATATCCGGAATCACTTTAATTTTATAGATTTTGCCATTAACCCGGTACTCATGAATGGTTTTTTCACCTCGCCGGGTAATGGTAATATCCGCGTCCATGGGTTCACCATCTTGGACAGGCATTGGCATTTCTGGTATTTCTGAAGAGTCAATTGCTTCAGAAGTTTGCTCTTCAGGAATTTTCTCTTCAGCCCCAGCTGTCGTGGAAAATACCAATAAACACACTAATAGGTAACGAAGCATACTAGTCATCCGTATAAAATTAAAAAGTTACTTTATTATACCCACAGATGCCACAATTTGCGGAATTTATCAAAGTATGCCTTTTCCACTGTTATACTTCTCGCGATTACAGTTTTTAGCGCAAGCTTTTGATTCCACTGCACTTCCAAAAAATGCCAAATTAACCTACGGTGAATCTAAATTTTTTTAAAGTATTATATTAATTCAAACTTGCACTATAATTATGGTAAATATTCGACCAACACATACTACCTAGAATCAGCGAGTTAGGTGGCTTCTAAACTTCTAAAGGGTGGAGCCTTTACTTGATGTTTCTTATAGATATATGCTATAACTCACTGATAATAAATCAGGAGAGTTGTTTAATTCATGGCACACTTAATTTCACGCACTGGAAACGAACTTACAATACAAGTTAAAGTTAATATAGATGGTTCTCTTTTGGAAGCAGAAGATACCATTCAAAATGCCTGCAACGAAGTAGGATTGCTAGCGACCGAAAAAGCATTGAAAAACTTTGATACAGATGGGAGGGCACTCCAGACTGGAAGTATAAAATGGACAGCCAAGGAAGCCAGTGAAAAAAAGTATCAAACGCCTTATGGTGTAGTAGAGATTAAGCGTTATACCTACCAAACCTCAAAAGGCGGTAAAGTATGGTGTCCACTGGAAGAGCAAGCGCGTATCATCCGAGGGGGAACTCCTCGGTTAGCTAAACAGGTTTCACATAAATATGTTCATATGAACGCACAAGCAGTTCGCCACGATTTTCAAGCCTACCATAATCGCAAACTCGCCAAATCCTACATCCAGAATATGGCGGACTGGGTGGGAGGAATTGCCCAGGCAAAAGAAGAAGACTGGACATATACTTTGCCTGAATTAGATGAGGCTGTCTCGACCATTGTCTTCAGTATCCCCCTATGTCAACATACCTGTCGCCTGTAAAAATTAATATTAGGAGACAGAAATGGCCATATATAGCCAAGAATTTAAAGTACAATCTGTAGAAAAAGCATTATCCAAACGTGACGAACAAACGCTTCACGATATTGCCGATAATTTACATATTGGTTATTCAACACTTCAAAGATGGATCCGATTAGCCAAGGAAAATAAACTAGAAAATCCTGAAACAAATATGTCAACTGAAAAAAGCCCACAGAGCTGGACTAAAGCACAACGTCTTGAGGCTGTAATGGACTGTCACGGCCTGAACGATGAGCATCTTAGCTCTTACTGCCGAGAAAATGGAATTTACCCGCATCATGTTCAGGAATGGAAATCAGATTTTTTATCAGAACATCAAGCATCTAATTCTACCTCCAGGCAGGAACAAAAAAAACTCAAACAAGAAAATAAACGACTACAGAAAGAGCTCAATCGTAAGGACAGAGCTCTCTCTGAAACGGCGGCTTTACTGGTGTTATCAAAAAAGTGCCAAGCGATCTGGGGGGAAACGGAGGTCGATTAATCTCCTACCCAGATCGCAAACAATACTGTGCACTCGTTAATGAGGCGGTACAAAATGGAGCAAGACAACAGCTGGCTTGCGAGCTTGTTGGCATTACTGCCCGTACTTATCAACGATGGAATCAGGGTGAGAAATTATCAGAAGACCAAAGAATTTATAATGATACCCCTGCACACAACAAGCTATCAGAGGCCGTTACGCAAGAAATATTAAAGGTCATTAACCTGCCAGAATATAGCACGTTAACCCCTTATCAAATAGTACCTACTTTATTAGATTCAGGTCACTATATTGCATCAGAATCAACATTTTACCGAGTAATGAAGGCGCATAATCTACTTAAACACAGAGGTAAAGGGACAGCAGCTCAGCGCAAGAAACCCCGGTCACTAAAAGCGACTGCAGCCAATGAAATCTATTCATGGGATATTACCTATTTATTAAGCCCGGTAAAGGGACAGTACTATTATTTGTATATGGTGATGGATATTTATAGCCGAAAAATAGTTGGCTGGCAGGCTCATGATTGTGAATCAAGTTCTCATGCTGCTGATTTAATAGAAGATATTGTCTACCGAGAAAAAATAGATAAAAACCAGTTGGTAATTCATTCCGACAATGGAAGCCCGATGAAAGGTGCAACGTTAAGAGCAAAAATGATAGATCTGGAAATCAGTCCATCGTACAGCAGGCCACGTGTTAGTAATGATAACCCCTATTCGGAGTCTCTATTTAAAACGGTCAAATACCATTACACCTTTCCAGAAGCCCCCTTTGTCAACCTACACGAAGCAAGGCACTGGGTGGAACAGTTTGTAGATTGGTATAACAATGAGCATCAACACAGTACGATTAAATATGTAACCTAAATCCTGCAAGCATTATACATAATAATCCACAAAACTCCTTATTAAACAATGATATAATATCATTTTCCTGATTTCACTATCTCATTGTTTTAATGAAGCCCTCTAAAGTATCAAAATCCTCATCTCACGTAAGAAACCGTACCCGAACGGTAAAAATGACATCTACAGCACATGGATTGACAAGCCAGGCGGGACTGATTCCCGTCGTGAAATATTTAGACAGGATAGGTTTTGAAAAAACCGTAAAACAAAGCGTTCCACATCGGCGGGGTGAAAATGCAGACCATCACTTATCTGATGTGGTTCTATTGACGTTGGTTGGCATGATGGGGGGAGCAACATCAATGGCAAAGGTGACGACCGTATGGGCAGATAGCGTACTGCGCAAAGTAGCTGGCTGGATAAAGATTCCTGTTGAAACCACAATTTTACGGATCTTTAAAGAAGTAAGTGATAGGCAGATAAGCCAGTTTGAAACGCTCACGCATACTTTGCGTGGTCAACACTGGCGGCGATTGCTTCGTTCCGGAAAATCGAAAACTGGCATACAATCCGTCCAGTGGGTCGATGTCGATTCAACTGTGGACACCGTTTGTGGTCGACAAGAAGGAAGTGCCAAAGGCTTCAACCCCAAAAAGAAAGGTGCCCGTTCATACCATCCACAACTCGCTTTTCTAGCGGAAACAAAAGAAATTTTACAAGCCTGGTTCCGGACAGGCAATGCCTTTACAAGCAATGGTGTTGTAGAATTTACCAAACAGTTACTTGCACACTTGCCCAATCGGATGCGCATTATTTTTCGCGGTGACAGTGGTTATTTTGTCGGTGATTTGCTTGAATTTCTCGATACCAGAGGGCATGGGTATCTAATAAAGGTTAAACTTAAGAATTTGAACGCATTGCTGGCCAAACAGGCCTGGACAGCCATACAAGGCCGACCCGGTTGGGAGCAGAGCGAGTTTCAATATCGTTGTGGTGGCTGGTCTCGCTCTCGTCAGTTTGTCGCGGTCAGGATAAAGCAACCTAAACAAGTGACAGGACCTCAGTCCGAGCTTTGGGATACGGCAGAATATGACTATTTTTGTTATGTAACAACTGAACCTCTATCGCCTTGGCAAACACATAAGAAGTATGGTGAACGAGCGACGTGCGAAACATGGATTGAAGAAGCAAAATCACAAATGGGTTTAGGTAAAATCAGAACGAATCAATTTCTGGCTAATGCCGCATTATTTCATTGCGCCGTTCTTGCCTACAATACCGTGCGCTGGATGGCTCAATTGAGTGGCAACAAAACGTTGTGCCAATGGGAGCCGGATACACTTCGTACTTATCTGATTCGGGTGGCTGGAAAATTACTCACAGGCAATAATCAGCTGAGAGTCAGAACACCTGCAGATCCGCTCTATCCACAGGAATGGGATGATTGGGTTAAGGTGGGGTTACTCGCTTAACATTAACCGAAGTTAAGTCACTTTGATTAAAAGGTCATGGCACGTTGGCAGGGTGTTTATTGCCTTGGGCTCGGGGGATATCCATACGATACAAAAAATTTCCTCTATTTATGATTTAAATCTGGATATTTTGATCGGTTGGACAAAGAGGGCTGGCAAAGCGGCAGTAAAAACCTAATAACCACTTAGCTAGACAGGTTAATGAGAGTCAAAATATGGGCTTGCAGGATTTAGGAATCATCCAAACGAAGTAAGCTTGTGTCTCAATAATTTATAATAATGAATTCTGAATTTATTCTCACACTAGGCAGATAAGCTTGTTGATATTAACAGATAGCATTATAGGTTGGATTATAAATACAGCCCATCGTTTAAAAGGCTCGGTACGTCGTATATTCATGGCTGAAACGGTGGAGCTACTAGGCTCAGGTGGTGCAAGTATTGCTGAAGAAAAACTAGGATGGAATAGAGGCACTATCCGAAAAGGACAATATGAACTTGAAACTCAGCCCATAGAAGATAATTTTTCAGCGAGAGGGCGTAATAAAAGTGAAGAGCATTTTCCTCATCTACTTGATGACATAAAAAAAATTGCTGAACCGGAGTGTCAAACGGATCCCTCTTTTAATTCCTGTCGATTATATACCCGGCTAACGGCTAAAGAAGTTAGAAAACGTTTACTGGAGATTGATTATTACGATGAAAAAACATTACCTTGCTCAAAAACTATCAATACAAAATTAAATGACCTGAGTTACCATCCAAAAAAGGTACAAAAAACAAAGCCTCATAAGAAAATCAAGGAAACGGATGCAATTTTTGAACAAGTTCATTCAGTCAATGGAATGGCAGATATCAACCCAAAAGAGATTCGTATATCAATTGATGCCAAAGCAAGAATGAATATAGGAAATTTTTCACGGGGAGGACGAAATCGGGTTTTAACAAAAGCAGAGGATCATGATTTAGATGTTAAGGAAAAGTTAACTCCTTTTGGTTTTTATCTGCCTGAACATGATGATTTTTTCCTTTTCTTTACAGCAGGCTATGCCAGCAGTGATTTCATCGTTGACCGATTGGAAGAAATTTGGCCAGAAATTCAAGAAAAATATGGAGTAGATATTCTGACAATTAACGCTGACAATGGTATGGAGAACAGTAGCTCCAGAACTCAGTTTATAAAAAGGCTTGTGGAGTTTGCTGAAAAAAGCAACATAAAGATAAAACTGGCCTACTACCCTCCTTATCATAGTAAATATAACCCAATTGAACGAGTATGGGGAGCCTATGAAAATCATATTAGTGGCGACATAATGGATACAGTTGAAACAACTTTAAAATTTGCCAAAAGTATGACCTACAATGGCAAAGCACCTATTGTTAAATTAACAGAAAAAATATATGAAACAGGAGTAAAGGTAGGTAAAAAAGCAATGAAGACGTATTATCAGTTTGTTGACCGAATGCCATCGTTGGAGAAATGGTTTTTGACCATTTCTCCTGGTTGTTCTGGATGATTATTTCTTTCCATCTCCCTTATTCGTGCTCAGCACGACCGTAATATTAATGAATCCCCCTTCAAGCTGTTCGCAGCCATTCGTGAAACCAGAGTACAAAGTCGAGTTAGCGTCAATGTTCCCCAGCAAAGTGCCCGGCCTAAAAAAAGCAAGCAAAAAGCCAAAGCAGCAAGACCAGGAAGGCGGGCAGAACTGGCATTGCGTCACTTAGCCATACAACTCCCTGCTCCCAGCTATTATCATGACAAAGAGCCGGTTGAAATACAGCTTATCCATGCGCTAGAAGAAAACCCGCCTCAAGGCACAAAGGCCGTCGAGTGGTTTTTACTGACAACGATTAAAATTGAATCCGCAAAGGACATTGAAAAGTGTTTGCGTTGGTATACGTTGCGCTGGCGAATTGAAGACTGGCATCGTGTGCTAAAATCAGGCTGTAAAATTGACGATCTTGCTCATGAAACGGCTGAGCGGTTGCGTCGGGCGATTGGTATCAATCTGGTTATCGCCTGGCGGATCATGCTCATGACGCTTCTGGGTAGAGAAACGCCTGAGCTTCCTGCTGAAATATTATTTTCTGATGTTGAATTGCGTACCCTGCACGCCTACGCAAAAAAAAAGATTAAACCCCCCTTTGTTACTAGGTGAAGCTGTACAATTGGTAGCAAGAATTGGAGGACATCTGGGGCGGAAAAAAGATCCCCCGCCCGGTCATCAAATCATGTGGCGAGGGTACGCAGCTTTGCAGCTTTTGTGTGCCGGGTTCTTGCTGCTGGAAGGCGGGTGATATTGTGTGTCATGATTTATGGGTAATAGGCAGTACTAGCCATCATTTTTCAGTATGTTTATGACCATGTTCATGAGGCTCAGCCGCTTTGGTAATCAGGCTTCCTTGCAGATAATCCTCAACCGCTTTATCAGGGTCCGTTTCCGTTGTGATTAAAGGTTGGATGTCTTTATTTTCAAGTCGACGAACTAAACCAGTTCCCATGCCACCGGCAATCAAAACCTGTATGTCATCTAAGGGAGATGAATCGTTAGGTGAACTGTCATGAAAGGATTGTTCCTTGGCCAGTTCTAATAATTCTTTATTTGTAATTGTTTCGTTTTCTACCTGATAAATCCAGAATTTCCTACACCGACCGGTATGGTCGGTAATTTCTCGTCGATTTTGACTTGCTACTGCAATTTTCATTCGTTTAAACTCCTGTTTAAATCACTGTTTTTTCAGATGTGACCTGACTATACGCCTTCTTTCCATGGTTATAAATACATGACGGTAGCTGGGAATGTCACATATTAATTTATTGGCTATAAACTTAAGACGGGACATTAGCTATACATGGTAGGGCGTGGCTTCAGCCCGCCATTAAATGACCCTTTAGCATTGGCGGGCTGAAGCCACGCCCTTTCAATATGTCCCACGTTAAAATGGTAGCCGGATTTTTCATATCAATCATCCAAAGGATTCGTTATGATTAACTTTAGAATATTATAAAACTCTAAATAAATGCAAGCTATTTTGCTAACCGCTTCAATAAAAATGGCCCTTTATTTTATGAGTCTTTTTAAGTGCATTATTCATGGGATAGAGACAAGTTATGCGTCATTGCATTACCCAGCATTATTTATCACTAATCAACTCAATCATTTTCACAGGGAGTCTATCTGCAAATAATGACTTATAAGCCACCTACCGCACCTCTTTTACTTGGGCTAATGCATTAAATGTAGACTGAATAAGGTGTACTAAAATAATGATCGATTTCTTTCTGTTGTCGATACTTTAATTATGTAAATATTGCAGCGGTATCGATATAGTTTATTAAATTATAATCTGTCGACTCGTAAACTAACTCACCTGAATAAATAACAAACCCCTTGGTAGTGCTTTTACTAAGATCATTAAAAAAACGTATCCCCTTAATAAAATCTCGATGAAATGTCATTGATGATTTTATTTCGATAGGCACTAACTCTCGACCTTTTTTATAAATTAAATCAAGCTCGTTACCTTTACTAGTGCGATAGTAATATAAATTATGCGCCTCACCCTGGTTGTATCTTGCTTTTAACGCTTCTGTAATCACCAGGTTCTCAAAAATGCTACCATATAATGGATCTCTTTCAATTTGAGATGGTTTGCCTATGCCCAATATATAAATTAACAAACCAATATCTGTAAAATATATTTTAGGTGATTTAATGACTCTTTTACCAAAGTTTTCAAAATAAGGTTCTAGTTTAAAGATAATAAAAGATGCTTCTAAAACCGCTAGCCAGCTTTTCAAGGTATTACTACTCACCCCGGTATCATTTGCTAGTGAAGATAGATTAACAATTTGACCCACTCTACCCGCCAGTAATTTAATAAATTTTGTAAAAGTGGACAAGTCCTTTAGGTTAATCAGCTGTCTTACATCACGCTCAATATATGTTTCGTAATAATTTCTGTACAGTCTAGTAGGGTTAATATTGTCTTTGTATATTCGTGGTAAAAAACCTCGATACATTAGTTCAAATTTATCAATTTCTACACCACTCTGTTTTAACTCACTTATCGACAGAGGTAATAATCTTAAGATGGCTGTTCTTCCAGCAAGTGATTGAGAAATGGATTGATGCAACTGTAATTGATGGCTTCCTGTCAGAATATATTTCCCTTTACCTTTACCATTGATCTCATCATCAACTTTAACTTGAATATAAGAAAGTAACTCGGGAACACGCTGAATTTCATCAAAAATACATTTTCCTGAATACCTGGAAAATAATGCATTGGGGTCGGACAGTGCTAAATCACGAATTTCAGGGTTTTCTAGATTACAGTAATCATAGTCGGGAAAGGCCATTTTAACTAAAGTGGTCTTACCCGCTTGCCTTGGACCAATAACGGTAACAACAGGATAGTCTTTGGCTGATTGGAGAAGTTCATTTAAGAGTTGACGTTGTATCATATGTTGACAATAACATGACTTGGTGCAAATATGAAGTTGTACTTAAAATTTACACCTTACTTACTGAAAGTCAAAAGGTCAGAGTTTTTGCTTTCTAATTATTCACTTTTCCTATTTCCTTTAAGTACCAAGGAATAATTACAAAACGTTTTTGTAGGTTCGACAAATTCGTACCTTGTGTTAAATAGATTTTTTCGGTACGAATTTGTCGAACCTACGGGTATACCATTCAGCTTATGCATACTATTAAAGTTTTAATTTACGTGGGTACTTATGATGCCCTTTAGCTGTTACTCTACCAGTACAGTTTGAAATATATAAGGCAAATAATTGAACGTATTTTTAGAATGCGATGTTTTTTCTTGCCCACCCTATTATTAACTAAATATTTAAAGAAAGGATGATCATGATTCGATTAGTAAGTAATTTAGTAACTACTCAGCGTAGTTACAGAAAATTAATATAGGTATATGACGAAATTAATTTCACCATAGAGAGCATGAAGTTAATGAAGGCTTTGTCTTATTCTGGGACTGCTGTACTAAGAGTGCGTATCGTCGGTTGGCTGATGACGGCAGTCATTGTTGGCAGCCTTGCCTGTATCTGGGGTTATTAATTATGCTATTTTAGAAATACCTGCGGGCCCGTTAATCATTATTGCCAGTGCATTGTTATTTCTGGTTTCGATTTTTAAACAGCAGAAAATCTGATTGCTTAGGAGCTAGGGTTTAATGAAATCCTATAGATTTCGTTTCGGGCATTATTAAACCCTTATTCCCTAATGTCATTTTCAACCTAACTTAATAGACCAAGCATATGGCAAACATCACACCGTTTGAAGTCTTTAGTGAAATATACGGTGACTGGTTTGAAAAAATAAAGTTACAAGTCATTTTGATAATATTCTTTCCATGAATACAAGGTTTGCAGAGTGCAAATAATACCTAAATCCTGCAAGCATTATACATAATAATCCACAAAACTCCTTATTAAACAATGATATAATATCATTTTCCTGATTTCACTATCTCATTGTTTTAATGAAGCCCTCTAAAGTATCAAAATCCTCATCTCACGTAAGAAACCGTACCCGAACGGTAAAAATGACATCTACAGCACATGGATTGACAAGCCAGGCGGGACTGATTCCCGTCGTGAAATATTTAGACAGGATAGGTTTTGAAAAAACCGTAAAACAAAGCGTTCCACATCGGCGGGGTGAAAATGCAGACCATCACTTATCTGATGTGGTTCTATTGACGTTGGTTGGCATGATGGGGGGAGCAACATCAATGGCAAAGGTGACGACCGTATGGGCAGATAGCGTACTGCGCAAAGTAGCTGGCTGGATAAAGATTCCTGTTGAAACCACAATTTTACGGATCTTTAAAGAAGTAAGTGATAGGCAGATAAGCCAGTTTGAAACGCTCACGCATACTTTGCGTGGTCAACACTGGCGGCGATTGCTTCGTTCCGGAAAATCGAAAACTGGCATACAATCCGTCCAGTGGGTCGATGTCGATTCAACTGTGGACACCGTTTGTGGTCGACAAGAAGGAAGTGCCAAAGGCTTCAACCCCAAAAAGAAAGGTGCCCGTTCATACCATCCACAACTCGCTTTTCTAGCGGAAACAAAAGAAATTTTACAAGCCTGGTTCCGGACAGGCAATGCCTTTACAAGCAATGGTGTTGTAGAATTTACCAAACAGTTACTTGCACACTTGCCCAATCGGATGCGCATTATTTTTCGCGGTGACAGTGGTTATTTTGTCGGTGATTTGCTTGAATTTCTCGATACCAGAGGGCATGGGTATCTAATAAAGGTTAAACTTAAGAATTTGAACGCATTGCTGGCCAAACAGGCCTGGACAGCCATACAAGGCCGACCCGGTTGGGAGCAGAGCGAGTTTCAATATCGTTGTGGTGGCTGGTCTCGCTCTCGTCAGTTTGTCGCGGTCAGGATAAAGCAACCTAAACAAGTGACAGGACCTCAGTCCGAGCTTTGGGATACGGCAGAATATGACTATTTTTGTTATGTAACAACTGAACCTCTATCGCCTTGGCAAACACATAAGAAGTATGGTGAACGAGCGACGTGCGAAACATGGATTGAAGAAGCAAAATCACAAATGGGTTTAGGTAAAATCAGAACGAATCAATTTCTGGCTAATGCCGCATTATTTCATTGCGCCGTTCTTGCCTACAATACCGTGCGCTGGATGGCTCAATTGAGTGGCAACAAAACGTTGTGCCAATGGGAGCCGGATACACTTCGTACTTATCTGATTCGGGTGGCTGGAAAATTACTCACAGGCAATAATCAGCTGAGAGTCAGAACACCTGCAGATCCGCTCTATCCACAGGAATGGGATGATTGGGTTAAGGTGGGGTTACTCGCTTAACATTAACCGAAGTTAAGTCACTTTGATTAAAAGGTCATGGCACGTTGGCAGGGTGTTTATTGCCTTGGGCTCGGGGGATATCCATACGATACAAAAAATTTCCTCTATTTATGATTTAAATCTGGATATTTTGATCGGTTGGACAAAGAGGGCTGGCAAAACGGCAGTAAAAACCTAATAACCACTTAGCTAGACAGGTTAATGAGAGTCAAAATATGGGCTTGCAGGATTTAGGTAATATGCTTTATTTCGATTTTAGTTTTAACTGGTTTTTTATTTTTTTCACTATCCAACCTGTTAGGGGTTAATGGAGAAAACCAACCTATTCCTGTCAAACCCGACGCCTCCAGCACGGTAGGTCCGATTAGCGCAGCGTAATCGGACGAATGATTATCTAAGCTAACATTCACTTATTGCATAATAATACAACGGCATGAAAACAACTTATTGATTCGAGAGATCTATTTGCTACGCGATACGGTGCGGCGTGTTATAGATTGGCCCTACTCTATTTTTCATCAATACGTTGCTCAGGGTATTTATTTGCCGAACTGGGGAGGCGATATAAATATTTCGGTGGGCAGTGATGAATAACATGCGTCCGATTACGCAGCGCTAATCGGACCTACCTTGCTGTATGCGGGTGAGCCGGTGTTTGGCCCGGTGCGGAGATTATTGATAATGGTTTAAATGCTCTAGGCAACTTGTTGGTCAATGCTCAGAGTTATTTCGCAAACGCTTTGCGTAGGCTGGGCTATTTATCGCCAAGGGTCAGGCTAATTATGAAAGCCTAAATCAATCGTCTGCTCCTGTAGCGTTAAAGTTTTGCAAATACCCAGCAATTTTAGTATATTGTGAATTGGTTATATAGTTAAAATATTTATATTCCCTTGTAACCACTTAGGCACATTATCCAGCTGGAGCTTTCATGTTAAATACAAACTATACGCCCCCCTTTTATGCACTATTTCTGCTGTTATTTTTCAGCGTTTCTATTGAATCTGTCTTGGCGAATGCCAATCAGCCTCTTCACCAAGTATCTGCAAAAGAATGTAAAACCTGTCACGAAGAAATTTACTCTCAATGGCAAGGCTCTATGCATGCGAATAAGTACCCATGCAAAATTAATTTAACCTTTTATGCAAACTCTACTTTGTAATTCTTTCCAATATTAGACAGCACCTTAAATAATTCTTCCTGAAGAGAGGCATAGGATTCATAAGCTGAAAAAGGAAGCCATTCGTATTTTATTTTACGCCATATAATCTCGATAATATTTAACTCGGGTGAGTATGGCGGTATACGGTAAATGGATAGGTTTTTTTCTTTCCACCTTTCAAGGTTTTCATTAAATTCATTACTCGTATGAGTCGATGCATTATCAATAATAAGAGTTGTTGGTTTTTTAATCTGTTTAGCAAATTCATCAATACAAGCCACAACAACCGAAGTGTTTACACTCCCTTCAAAAACAAAAGAATCAAACCTGCAATCTCTGTTAACAAAACCTAATACATTAAGACGCTTGCTGTTTGAGCTTGGTATTTCAATCGTCTCACCTGACTGTTGCCAAGCATAAGGAACACAGGGTTCTAGTGTAAACCCCGACTCATCAAAGTAGCACAAATCAAGTTCATTCTCTTTATGTTGTTGTATTAATTCTTTTATTTCATCGGTTGCCAAATCAAATTTATCTTGATTACGCTTTATCCTTAAGGATTTTCTAACTCGTTTCCAAACAAGATCAGCTTGTTTACAAATACGTTTTATAGTATCAATGCTAACTGAAATGCCTAGATCTTCTTCAAATTTTGCTAGTACTGATTTTAATGATCTAGGAGATTTTTCAACTCTCTGGACTAAGCTTATTTGTTGTTTTTCAGTTAAAATACCTCGCCGTCCTCTTCCCTGACAGTCAACCAATCCATCGATTCCATTCTTTTCCCAGTTAGAAAACCAAGTGGAAACAGTTTGGCGGCATACGTTATAAATAGAACAAATCATGGGAACAGAATGCTCTTTGAAACTTAATAAAATAGCATGAGCTCGACTTCTACTTAAATGAAGTGGATGGTTTTTATGCATCACATTTAAAGCAGTAATTTCTTCTGGGAGTAGGTGTTTTATATAGAGCACAAACATTTAGAGTCAGCAAAATAATTGTTTATTATGACACCTTTTTTCGTTAAATTAATTTTGCGTAAGTACTTAGTACCGCGTTGAAAGACCCTATTCACGGTAAATTTTATAAAGCGGTGATCGGTAATCCAGAACAAGAAGATATAAAGAAAAATGGCAAATATCCAGTCTGTTTGCAATGTCATGCCCCTGCTGCAGCTAAAGACGGCAAAACCAACCTGACTGCCATGCCTGTCTATAATGAGGGGGTAAACTGTGTTGCCTGTCATACTATAAGCCGTTTCAAAGGGACTAAAAAAACCACAGGTGGATTGAGACTGGGTACACAGGCTTATGAGTTTTCCAGCACGTCACTTCAAGGTCCGGGTACAAATCATACGACTCCCGATTGGCAGCATCCTATATTTCAAAATACTGCAAATCCTGATATTTTTAAGAGCAATGCAGTTTGTATGGGTTGCCATGACCAGCGCAAAAATTCTAATAAGGTAGCACTGTGTCAAACAGGTGATGAAATCGCTACATCAGATGGAGATACAAATTGCCTGAGTTGCCATATGCCCACTATCAACGGCAAAGCTGACCATAGTTTATTAGGCGGGCATTCAGCCAAAATGGTGAGCAAAGGCCTGTTGATGACAATGGCTACCGTCAAGCAAGGTAAAACGCTTAATGTGACGATAAAACTAAGCAATCAGCTGCCGCATAATTTCCCCACGGGCGCGCCATTCAGAAATGTATATATCAAGTTAACTGGGTATGATAAACAGGGACAGATAGTCTGGGTTAGTAGTCAATCACACCCAGTTCAAGATGATAAAAAAGCTATGTTTATGTATAGCCTAGGTGATGCCAAGGGCAACCCTGCTCCACCGCCTAAGGCAACTCAAGTATTAGGTGATACACGCCTGAAACCCCACGAAACACGAGAATTGAATTACACGCTTGCCAAGGGAAAAATCACCAAACTGAAAGCAGTGGCCTATTACGATTTACTATTACCAGCGATGAAAAAGAAATTCCCTAAGCCAGAGCATAAGGATTTAGTCACCTCTCAAATTATCGCTGTCAGTGAAAATATGATTGATTATTAAGGCACCTGGAAATTAATAATCGTTCAATATTTGGGCAGGATTTTTGTTCGTCTTCTGCGTTGTAGAAACAGTTGCGTAGCCAGCTATATGCCTGCTTCTACGCCTTGAAGACGAACAATAATTCTGTGTCAATCTTTCGCATATTATTTAATCCTCGCTCCTAAGTACTTATGTTTCCGTTTTCGAGAGCATGTTTTTAAGATAGAAAAATGAAAGCCCTTAAAATACTCAGTTATTCCATTCTGCAATTAGCTTTACTTATTTCTGCTGTTTGCTCTGCAGATAGCATTTACTCAGAACCAACGCGGAAACTGCATAGCTCCTATCTTGAATTTATGAATGCGGTCTATGATGTCAGCTTCATCTATTCTCCGCTCACCAACCGGCTAGAGATATTTTCTTATACCCTGAGAACCCATAATATATCACCAATCTATGGTGAAAAAATTCAAGTTAGTGATGCAATGGACTTGCAGCTTTCCCGCATTGCTTTAGGTGGACAACTGTATCAGGCGGATATTAATTTTCAGCCAATTAGCAACGATTTTATGATTGCCAATTGGCAACTTTCGGATCAGTCGAATGAGCAGCGCGGGCAAATTATTTCATCTGAACTAATCTCAACAATCAGCAAGGATACTATTAGTTCAGAAGAGATAGTTGCCAATTATGATGTTGATGTTTATAAGATCATTTATCAGACTGTAGATCCTGCAGGCGACTTAACAACTGCCTCTGCTCTTATTGCTATTCCATTGACTGAAAATTCCTCCCTACCAATAATCGCGATACAATATGGTGGAATTATAAAGCGTAGCAATGCGCCCAGTAGTAATGACATAGATGGCTTTTCACTGGGGGTAGCAGCTAATGGATATTACGTAGTCATAGCTGATTATCTGGGACTAGGAGAATCTCTCTGCTTGCACCCCTTGTTACATGCACAATCCCTTGCCAGCAGTGTTATTGATGCCCTACGCGCGGGTCGCCACTTGTCACTGAAAAAAAATGTTTCATTAAACGGTCAGTTGTTTTTGATGGGTTATTCCGAAGGGGGTTATGCAACATTGGCTGTGCAAAGAGAAATACAGAATAATTACGCTAACGAGTTTACTATTACCGGCTCAGCACCTATAGCGAGTTCTTATGATTTAATCTGGACACTGGAATATATTTTACAGGAGTCAGCGCCTTTTCCAATTCCAAGTCTGCTTCCTTATCTGATACTTTCATTTAATCAGGTTTATGGGCTTTATGATAACTTAGACAGTGTTTTTTTACCGCCATTTGATACGGTTATTGAACACTATTTTAATGGCGAATATTCGTTTCCAGAAATCGATAATATTCTTCCTGAAAATTTCCGGCAATTGTTTACCGAAGAGTTCTATTCCATGCTGGAGAACAAAGACTCGCCCTTATATGCGTCGCTCTCAGAAAATAATATCTATCGTTGGAAACCTCATGCACCCACTCGCTTGTATCATTGTATTAATGATGAAATAGCGCCTTTTCAAAACTCTCAAATGGCTTATGATTTTTTTCTTTCAGCCGGAGCACAAGATGTAGGTTTAATCGCGCTACAGCATAATAGCTATGATCTAACTGGCACCCATGCTAAATGCGCATTACCCTTAATGTTAATGGCTAAAGCATGGTTTGATACCTTACTTATTTCAAGGTAGTTCGTACGCCCCAGTAGATAAAGATGCAGACGATACTCGTAGCTTGCATACTGACTGCCTCTATCCGAGTGGTGTAGTACACCGGGTACTGGTTGTTTTCTCCAAAAAGCCATTTGTAGTGCTCTGACACATAATGATGTTCGCATATGATCATCAACCGCCCATCCCACAACCTGCCGAGAAAATAAATCTACCTGATTACCCATAACCCTCAGCTATACTTCGTCATTCCTGCATGCTTTAAGCAGGAATCTAGTCAGATAAGCATAGATTCCCGATACAAGACTTCGGGAATGACGAGGTTTTTAACATACTGATGTTTCAAGCTTTATTCTACTATGGCTGACAGTTGTACGTAATCAGGTAAATCTATGACAACCGCGATATAGAGCCAGCCTTCAAGGGTCCATACATAAGTTATATCAGTTGCCCAGCCCCTATTAGGCTCTGTTACCTCACTGCTCGATTCAGCGTATTCGGTGTTGTGAATCATTATGATCACTGTCAGTTGTCACTTTAAATTTCTTAGGATAACGTACTTCCAGGCCTAACCGTGCCATTCCTTGCTAACAGAGCCACAAGACCAGGCTTGTGCAGCTATTAATACATAAGAAGTTTTTCTTAAGTAAGCAGTATTACCCTCTGAAAGTATCTTGATATGCGAAGTGTTTGCTCAGATTGAATATGTAACCTAAATCCTGCAAGCCCATATTTTGACTCTCATTAACCTGTCTAGCTAAGTGGTTATTAGGTTTTTACTGCCGCTTTGCCAGCCCTCTTTGTCCAACCGATCAAAATATCCAGATTTAAATCATAAATAGAGGAAATTTTTTGTATCGTATGGATATCCCCCGAGCCCAAGGCAATAAACACCCTGCCAACGTGCCATGACCTTTTAATCAAAGTGACTTAACTTCGGTTAATGTTAAGCGAGTAACCCCACCTTAACCCAATCATCCCATTCCTGTGGATAGAGCGGATCTGCAGGTGTTCTGACTCTCAGCTGATTATTGCCTGTGAGTAATTTTCCAGCCACCCGAATCAGATAAGTACGAAGTGTATCCGGCTCCCATTGGCACAACGTTTTGTTGCCACTCAATTGAGCCATCCAGCGCACGGTATTGTAGGCAAGAACGGCGCAATGAAATAATGCGGCATTAGCCAGAAATTGATTCGTTCTGATTTTACCTAAACCCATTTGTGATTTTGCTTCTTCAATCCATGTTTCGCACGTCGCTCGTTCACCATACTTCTTATGTGTTTGCCAAGGCGATAGAGGTTCAGTTGTTACATAACAAAAATAGTCATATTCTGCCGTATCCCAAAGCTCGGACTGAGGTCCTGTCACTTGTTTAGGTTGCTTTATCCTGACCGCGACAAACTGACGAGAGCGAGACCAGCCACCACAACGATATTGAAACTCGCTCTGCTCCCAACCGGGTCGGCCTTGTATGGCTGTCCAGGCCTGTTTGGCCAGCAATGCGTTCAAATTCTTAAGTTTAACCTTTATTAGATACCCATGCCCTCTGGTATCGAGAAATTCAAGCAAATCACCGACAAAATAACCACTGTCACCGCGAAAAATAATGCGCATCCGATTGGGCAAGTGTGCAAGTAACTGTTTGGTAAATTCTACAACACCATTGCTTGTAAAGGCATTGCCTGTCCGGAACCAGGCTTGTAAAATTTCTTTTGTTTCCGCTAGAAAAGCGAGTTGTGGATGGTATGAACGGGCACCTTTCTTTTTGGGGTTGAAGCCTTTGGCACTTCCTTCTTGTCGACCACAAACGGTGTCCACAGTTGAATCGACATCGACCCACTGGACGGATTGTATGCCAGTTTTCGATTTTCCGGAACGAAGCAATCGCCGCCAGTGTTGACCACGCAAAGTATGCGTGAGCGTTTCAAACTGGCTTATCTGCCTATCACTTACTTCTTTAAAGATCCGTAAAATTGTGGTTTCAACAGGAATCTTTATCCAGCCAGCTACTTTGCGCAGTACGCTATCTGCCCATACGGTCGTCACCTTTGCCATTGATGTTGCTCCCCCCATCATGCCAACCAACGTCAATAGAACCACATCAGATAAGTGATGGTCTGCATTTTCACCCCGCCGATGTGGAACGCTTTGTTTTACGGTTTTTTCAAAACCTATCCTGTCTAAATATTTCACGACGGGAATCAGTCCCGTCTGGCTTGTCAATCCATGTGCTGTAGATGTCATTTTTACCGTTCGGGTACGGTTTCTTACGTGAGATGAGGATTTTGATACTTTAGGGGGCTTCATTAAAACAATGAGATAGTGAAATCAGGAAAATGATATTATATCATTGTTTAATAAGGAGTTTTGTGGATTATTATGTATAATGCTTGCAGGATTTAGGTGTAATATTTTTTTATTGTTATGCATAATTAAATCTATACTTCGCACGGCCACGGTTGTGCGAGGTATATTATCGACATCGAGTTAGAATTAGAGTGTATGATAATTATCAATACACGCTGAAAAAGACTTTTCCATCTCCGCCAGTTTTTGTCGTAATAGATCCATAACTGCACCAGAACCAGTACTTCGGCATATACTTTGCGCGGTCACGGATGCGGTTGTATAGTGAGCTGATTTGATGCAAAACATTTTAGTGATAATTCGCTTTAGGCTTAATATCCCAGTTATTTCTACAGAACTGTGCTTGCTGAAACTCTGGAACACTTTCGACAGAACATAAAGAAACAGGCCTATTGGCGAAACTAAGGCACCTGGAAACACACATCATCCAACTTTGCGGGTCTTTTTGTCCGTCATTCGCACTGTAGCAATAGTTACGTAGCCAGCTATGCGCCTACTGCTACAGCACTAATGACAAACAAAAATCCTGCCCAAATACTGGACGCTTATTTATTTCCAGGTCCTAATCATTCGATCATGAAGTCACACCTAATTGAATTATTTAAAACAAGAAAACGACGATATGAATACATTAAGAGTAGGAGTCATTGGGACTTCAAGAAAACAAGATGAACGACGGTTTCCAATCCATCCAGGGCATTTGCAACGCATTCCTGAAGCACTTCGCCTCCAGCTAGTATTTGAAGAGGGTTATGGTGCACCCTTTGGTATCGCAGACTCGGAAATTTCTGCACTGACAGGTGGTATTGCCACGCGCCATGAATTATTGGCCGACATTGGCACGGTTATTATTAACAAGCCTGTGTTAGCTGATTTAGAGGAACTTCGTGAAGGAGGAACACTTTGGGGTTATGTGCATTGCGTGCAACAGCAAGACATCACTCAGGCGGCTATCGATCGTAAACAGACGCTCATTGCCTTTGAGGATATGTATGTTTGGTCTCCTAGCGGGCATATGGGTCGTCATACATTCTATAAGAATAACGAAATGGCTGGCTATTGCGCAGTCATCCATGCCTTGCAACTTAAAGGTATTGATGGCCATTATGGCAATCAACGCAAGACAATTATTTTCGGGTTTGGTGCCGTCAGCCGTGGTGCGATATACGCGCTCAAGGCGCATGGTTTTAGAGATATCACTATCTGCATTCAGCGCCCTGACCACGAGGTGCGTGAAGAGGTGCTCGATTGTAACTATGCCAGAATTCGAGCAGGCAGCGAAGGTGAGGCACGCATGGTGGTGGTGAAATACGACGGAACCGTGCGACCGCTAACTGACTTGATTAGTGAAGCAGATATCATCGTAAATGGAACCTATCAAGATACAGAAAATCCTACCGATTTTGTTACCGAAGCAGAAAGCGCATGCCTCAAGCCCAATAGTCTGATTATTGATGTCAGCTGCGATGAAGGAATGGGCTTCTTTTTTGCCAAACCAACTACATTCAAGAATCCGATGTTTAAGTATGAATCCATAGATTACTACGCTGTGGATCATACACCTAGTTATCTCTGGGAAAGTGCCACGCGATCAATTTCTGCCGCTCTCATTGTTTATTTGTCGGCGGTACTGGCGGGCCGTGATAGTTGGCAAAAAAATGAGACTATTCGACAGGCGATTAATATTGATAGTGGCGTGATTCAGAATGACGCTATTCTGTCGTTTCAAAAGCGTGAGCTGGACTACCCTCACGAACATTTTAGTTCGACTGAAAATCCTGTCACAGATAATATTTCCTAACGAATTTGCCTATCAATACTTCGCGCGGTCACGGATGCGAAAAATTAAATATCCACGTTCTATGAACGTGGTTTTATGACACCCTAGAAGGGTGTTTTTAGCATCGTTGGTGTTCAAAAAATCGGGTGGAGTGCAATACGTAGCTAACGGCAAAACTCAGCCGCTAGAAATCCACAGTCGTGACCACTCGAAGTATATAAGTACCTGCGTAAACACATTTAACAATTCAAGATGGGTAGAACGTAGCACCTGTCTTTTTAGGTGCGCAGTGAGTCGCAAAAAAAACGCTCTACCCATCCGCGAAAACTAAAGACCACGCTCTCGGAATGGGGTCTTTATGAATTACTTAAGCAGAAATTTGTTGGTAGGCTGAATTATAATAAAGCAATGGTTCCCCGCTATTAACCTGATTATATTGAATTTCACCGATCACCACCCAATGCGTACCTGCTTTAAACTGGTGCACCACCGTACATTCCATAATAGCAAGCGCTTCATCCAGAACTGGCACACCAAGCGCACCTTTATGCCAGAGTACATTTTTAAAACGCTCATCCATGCTACTACCACCAGCAAATTGATTAGAAACTTGCTCCTGAGCACTGGTTAAAACATTGATTGCGAATTTCTTATTTTGCAGAATCGTTGCACCTGTTTCAGTGGTTTCATTTAAGCAAACTAAAATTTGTGGCGGATCCATGGAGACACTGGCAAATGATGTAGCGGTCATACCTAACTCATCTTCTTCAGATTGAGCGGTAACGACAGAGACACCACTCGCCCAAAGCTTAAGAGTATTTTTAAATTCTTGATTTTCTATAGCCATTATTTCCTCACATTGACTGCCATAATTCAAAAGTCACTCCAGAACTAAATCTTGAGAGTGAATATGCAGGCTTAATTTAATCACAAGACAGACTTAAGGTATAATATTTTTCTATATAAGGCTAAATTTATGAGCGTATAAATCTAGCTCATTCTTTACTTCACACTTTATTCTCGGAGACCACGATGCCTGTAAAAAAAATGGCAGATTTAGATTTAAATGGAAAACGTATTCTAATTCGCCAAGACCTGAACGTACCTGTAAAAGATGGGAAAATCACTAGTGATATTCGCATCCGTGCCAGCTTACCAGCAATCCAGCTTGGCCTGGATTCTGGTGCTGCAGTTATGTTGATGTCGCACCTGGGTAGGCCAACTGAAGGTAAATTTGATACAGCCGCTTCTCTACAGCCTGTTGCAGAACGTCTAGCAGAACTACTGGGTAAACCGGTCCGCCTGGAAAAAGACTGGATTGATGGCATACAAATCAAATCCGGTGAAGTCGTTTTATGCGAAAACGTGCGTTTTAATGTCGGCGAAAAAGCAAATAGCGCAGAGTTAGGCAAAAAGATGGCGGCTTTATGTGATATTTTTGTCATGGATGCATTTGGTACAGCACATAGAGCGCAAGCATCAACTCACAGTGTTATCGAGCATGCTAAGGTTGCCTGTGCTGGCCCTTTATTATCAGCAGAACTTGAGGCTTTAGGTAAATCCTTAAATAACCCTGAAAGTCCTGTTGTTGCTATTGTTGGTGGCTCTAAAGTTTCCTCTAAACTGTCCGTATTAGAAACCTTATCCACAAAAGTTGATCAGTTGATTGTCGGTGGTGGTATTGCTAATACCTTTATCGCAGCAGCGGGCTATTCTGTGGGTAAGTCGCTATATGAAGCTGATTTAATTGATGATGCTAAAGCATTAATAGCAGCGGCTAAAGCCAATAACTCGGATATCCCTGTTCCCGTTGATGTCGTATGCGCAAAAGAATTTTCTGATACCGCTGAAGCCACTATTAAAAAGGTCAGTGAGATTGCTGATGATGACATGGTGTTGGATATCGGCCCTGAAACTGCTAAACAATATGCAGCGATCCTGAAAACTGCCAAAACTATCGTTTGGAATGGCCCGGTTGGCGTATTTGAAATTGATCAATTTGCCGAAGGAACCAAAACGCTGGCTTTTGCCATTGCTGATAGTGATGCTTTTTCAATTGCCGGTGGTGGCGATACCCTAGCCGCCATTGACAAATATGGTATTAAAGATAAAGTGTCGTATACCTCTACTGGCGGCGGTGCCTTTTTAGAATTTCTAGAAGGTAAAGAACTTCCCGCTATTGCAGCTCTTGAAGCGAAATAAATTCTGAATACCGTGCAGATACATGTACAGCACCCTGGGGCGGAAAGATTATAGCTATACTTTATATCTGCTACTTTAAAACATACCGACAAGGTGCTGCACTAGCTGCACAAAACTCTACTTAAAGAGTTTGTAAAAAGTATTCAACTACACTTAAATAAAAAGGGGGATTGTAGCTTAGGGTGAGCTTGTGACCCCCCAATAATCAAGAGTTTACTTAACTTCGGCTATTGGATTTTGTCCTTCTACCCAAGCGACAAAATATATTTTCACCGCCCTAAATCTCTCTTTTTCTAAAGGAAAGTTTTATAAGAACTTAAAAGTCTCATATAATAGACTGTTAAGTTACTATTTTGATTTAGGAACGCACACGGAATAAGCTGGGCATCTAGCGCAAGATTTTTATTCGTATTCAAGACATAGAAACAGGCGCACAGCCAGTTTTAAGTTATTTCGCACGCGTTCCTTATTATCCACAAAAGGTTATAAAATGGCACGAGTTACTATCGAAGATTGTTTAGATAATGTAGAAAACCGCTTTGAGCTAGTATTACTAGCATCTCAAAGAGCGCGCCAGCTGGAAAAAGGTGCTGATGAGTTTGTTGCTCGCGGAAAAGATAAAGTTTGCGTGATTGCCTTACGCGAAATTGCTGAAGGCCATGTCACTAAGGAAAATATCGACCTGCTACATCAAGTTGGCGAGCCTACTGATGCATTTTCAAGTACCTTCAACTAAGTTATGAGCGCTCAGGAACCTACAGTTATTACTGCAAGACCTGAGCAACTCTTATATGAGCAACTCAATGACTTATTAAGCAAGTACTTAGATCAAACCCATCTGGACGAAGTATATCTAGCTTATCAATTTAGTGCTAAACATCACGCCGGACAATTTCGTAAAAGTGGCGAAGCCTATATATGTCACCCTCTTGCTGTCGCCATTTCACTTGCAAAAATGCGCATGGATGTGCATGGCATTATGGCCGCTATCCTGCATGACCTTATTGAAGACACAGATGTTAGCAAAGCAGACATCTTAGAGTTATTTGGTGAAGATGTCGCAGAATTGGTTGATGGTGTCACTAAACTAACTCAGCTAAACTGTAAAACCCAGGCTGAAGCACAGGCCGAAAATGTTCGCAAGATGTGCATGGCAATGGCTAAAGACATGCGCGTGATCATGGTTAAACTGGGAGACCGTTTGCATAATATGCAGACACTCGGTGTCATGCGCCCGGAAAAAAAACGCCGCATAGCAAAAGAAACTCTGGATATATACACGCCCATCGCCAATCGTCTGGGCATGAACAGCATTCGCCACACTCTAGAATCATTGTGCTTTGAAGCCATGTACCCAATGCGTTACCGTATTCTGGATAATGCGGTAAAAAAAGCACGCGGCAATCGCAAAGAAATTATTGAAACGATTACTAACTCCCTAAAAACACGCTTACATCAAGCGCATATCACTTGTGATATACAAGGCCGAGAAAAGTATTTATACAGTATTTATAAAAAAATGCTGAGCAAAAAACTGTCTTTCTCAGACATTTTTGATGTATACGCATTTCGCATCCAATGTGAAGATGTTGATACCTGTTATCGCGTTTTAGGTGTCGTACATAACCTTTTTAAACCTATTCCAGGGAAATTCAAAGACTATATCGCCTTACCAAAAGCCAATGGCTATCAGTCTTTGCATACCATTTTAATAGGCCCTTATGGGGTGCCCATAGAAATTCAAATCCGTACCCACCAAATGCACCGCATGTCAGAATCAGGCATTGCTGCGCACTGGCTGTATAAGTCTGATGACGAAGATCATTCTAACTCGAAAACCCGCGCCAACGAATGGGTGCGTGATTTACTGGAAATTCAAAAAACAGCAGGCAATTCGCTGGAATTTATCGACAATTTAAAGATCGATTTATTCCCTCAAGAAATTTTCGTTTTTACCCCACAGGGCAGCATCATTAAACTCCCCCGTGATTCCAGTGTGGTTGACTTTGCCTATGCTGTACATACCGATATAGGCAACTCCTGTGTATCTGCACGTATCGATAAACGCCTGGTCCCGTTACAGGCAAAACTGGAAAATGGTGTGACTGTTGAAGTGATCACTGCATCCTGGGCGAGGCCGAATCCACTTTGGTTAAATTATGTTGTCACCAATAAAGCACGCTCCGGCATACGCTCTTATCTTAAGCATTTTAAGCAGCAAGAAGCCATTAATCTGGGGCGGCGTCTGCTGGAAAAAGAACTGCAAGACATGGGAAAGTCTACTGAAGATATCTCTGAGTCTATGCAACAGCAACTATTGCAAGTAGTCAAGCTGGATAGTATGGATACCCTGCATGAGGAAATTGGCCTGGGTAATAAAATGCCCTTTTTAATTGCCAAACAACTCAGTCAAGCGGATGTAAGTGCCACAATAAAACTGGAAGACGCTGAAATACGTAAAGAAACTCCTTTGCCGATCAAGGGCACGGAAGGCATGGTTGTCACTATTGCAAAATGTTGCAGGCCTATTCCGGGCGACCCTATCGTCGGCTATTTTAATCCAGGCAAAGGGATCGTAGTACATCACCATGAATGTAGAAACAGTACCAATGAACGTAAAAAATCTACTGACTGGCTAGAAGTTGAATGGAGTCATGATGCAGCGGGTGAATATCCAACTGAAATACGTCTGGAGTTATTAAACCAGCCAGGGACTCTGGCAACCATTGCCTCGACGATATCAAAAATGGATTCCAATATAGAAAGTGTCAATATTTCCAATCAGGATGGGCGGGTTTCTGTTGATTTCTTTACCCTAACAGTCAAAGACAGAGTGCATCTGGCAA
Organism: Methyloprofundus sp.; assembly: GCF_965251085.1. NCBI lineage: Bacteria > Pseudomonadati > Pseudomonadota > Gammaproteobacteria > Methylococcales > Methylococcaceae > Methyloprofundus > Methyloprofundus sp. The sequence goes on from NZ_OZ252594.1 coordinate 2,216,921, forward strand.
ATATAATGCGTCAACTTAAGAAGTTATTTATTGTTTTAAAAATCACCCGTACCCGAGGTTAGGACTATTCTATGCAAAAAGAGACTATTCACACTGACTCAGCGCCTCAGGCTATAGGCACTTATTCCCAGGCCATTAAAGTCGGTACGACAGTATACCTATCAGGACAAATTCCACTCGATCCAGATACCATGGAAATTGTTAGCGGTGATATCAACGTGCATATCAAACGTGTGTTTGATAATCTGACAGCGGTTGCACAGGCTGCTGGTGGTGAATTAGAGGATATCGTTAAATTAAATGTATTTCTCACTGACTTATCAAATTTTCCTATTGTTAATGAAATAATGGGCGAATATTTTACCCAGCCCTACCCTGCTCGCGCTGCGGTAGGTGTTGCTGCTTTACCCAAAGGAGTCGCTGTGGAAATGGATGCAATTATGGAATTAAAAGCACCTGAATATTATTAAGTCCTGGGTGGATGTAAAGCTATGCATATCAATCAGCAATGATTTACCCACCTTTTAGATACAATATTTACCTATTCATCTTTTTTCATGAATTCACAGGCAGTTCTTAATCAATCGGTCGTGTCACTCAAGGGCATTGGCGGACAAACAGTCAGCCGCCTGGAAAAACTAGAAATCCGCCAGCTTCGGGATTTAATTTTTCACCTGCCATTGCGTTACGAAGATCGCACGCGCGTGCAGACGATTAATGAACTAACTCCGGGTAGCATCGCATTAATATGCGCCACAGTCGTGTCTACCAGTATTTTAAACCATGGCCGGCGCACATTGACCTGCCAGATTAGTGATGAAACGGGTTATCTTGGTCTGCGATTCTTTCATTTTAGTGCCAAACAACACAATAGCTTAAGTTCAGGCACCTTAATTAGCTGCTTCGGCGAAATCAAAGATGGCTATTCAGGCTATGAAATGATTCATCCTGAATACAAAGTAATCCAGCACCCAGATGATTGCATCACCAGCGATACTCTCACCGCTATTTACCCGCTGACCGATGGACTGCGCCAATCCAGCATTAGAAAAGCGGTGCAACAGGCATTATCCCTATACAACAATACCCCAGATTCATTGCCCGACTTATTACCATCAAAAGTACTCGAAAAATTCCAATACCCTGCTCTTAATGCAGCGTTAAACACCTTGCATACTCCTGCTGCTGGCATATCGGTGTATAGCTTACTAAACGCCCCCAATCCAGCTCTAAAACGCCTGGCATTTGAAGAATTTATTGCCCACCAGTTAAGCCAGCTGCAAAGCAAACTACTAGATAAGCAGTGGCAGGCACCTGTATTAGAGTGCAGCCAAAAACAAGCGCAACAATTTCTAAACACGCTAGGTTTTAATCTAACTCAGGCTCAACAGCGAGTAGTTGCAGAGGTCAAAGCTGACTGCGCCAATAACTCACCCATGTTGCGGTTAATTCAGGGTGACGTAGGTTCAGGAAAAACCGTGGTTTCAGCTTATGCAGCACTGCTTGCACTCTGCAGTGATTATCAGGTCGCCATTATGGCGCCGACAGAACTACTCGCTGAACAACACCTACGCAACTTTAGTCTCTGGTTTAAGGAATTTAATTGCAAGATAATTTTCTTAACCGGGCAACTAAAAGGTAAAAAACGTCAGCAAGCACTCCAAGACATTGCCGATGGCAGCGCGAGTATAATCATCGGTACGCATGCACTATTTCAGGATGCTGTTAGCTTTGCCCGCCTGGGTTTAATCATCATTGATGAGCAACACCGCTTTGGTGTTAACCAACGTATGGCGCTCAGAGATAAAGGGCAGCATAATAACACCAAGCCGCATCAGTTAATCATGACCGCTACGCCTATCCCAAGAACTCTGGCTATGCTGAATTATTCTGACCTGGATATTTCCATAATTGATCAACTCCCCCCGGGAAGAATTCCTGTCGTGACACGTGCCATTTCTGCTGATCGGCGTAGTGAGGTTATTGCCAAAATCAGCAACTGGGTACAACAAGGCAGGCAGAGCTACTGGGTGTGTACCTTGATCGAAGAATCCGAAGTTTTACAATGTGAAGCTGCCGAAAAAACAGCAACAATGTTAGCCGAAAGACTGTCAGATGTGCGTATTGGTCTGGTACATGGTCGTATGAAAGCAGCAGAAAAAGAGGCGGTGATGCAGGCCTTTAAGCAACATCAACTTGATTTACTGGTGGCTACGACAGTGATCGAAGTCGGAGTTGATGTACCGAATGCAGGCCTGATGATTATAGAAAACCCCGAGCGTCTGGGGCTTTCGCAACTACATCAGTTACGTGGACGTGTGGGACGCGGAAGTGATGATAGTTTCTGTCTATTAATGTATCAATCCCCACTTTCCAATACAGCAGGTGAGCGGCTTAATATCTTACGCGAAACCAGTGACGGTTTTATTATTGCAGAAAAAGACTTAGAATTACGCGGCCCGGGTGAGATGATGGGTACCCGGCAAACCGGACAGATGCAATTTAAAATAGCTAATCTGGAACGCGATACCGACTTACTGGATCAGGTAGCAGAAGCCGTCGCTATGATCCAGCAAAACCACCCTGAAAATATCCAGCCGCTAATTGAGCGCTGGTTAGGCACCACCACTAAATATGCAGAGGTTTAACAACATTGAGCAATATAAGTAGCTTATACCCCAAGGAGCCCGTCTGGTTTTGTAATCGGCTAAAGAGTCGCTTAAATATCCCAGAAAATGCCGCTTCATGGATATATGAGTCTGGCTCTATTACACAACGACTGCGTGATTACTATGGCCCAAGGGTGCGTGTGCAAGTATTGAATAACAGCTGGCAAAGAGCCTATATTTCAGAAAGTCGCCTACTAAAGACTCACCCTGAAAAATACACTCTAACCCGGGAAGTACTGCTTTATGCGGGCGACATTCCCCTGGTTTTAGCGCGAACGATTATACCTGACCCTACCATTCGTAGTGCGCATCGCAACCTTTCGCATTTAGGCAATCGTCCGTTGGGCGAAGTGATTTTTTCCTATCCACGCCTAGAACGCCTGGCACTAGAAATTACTCAACTCCAGACTCGGCAATGGAGAGATTCGATACTGGAAAAAGCGCAAATTGATCAATCAATATGGGGCCGCCGAACCATCTATGCCATTCATCACCATCCCCTATTAGTGAGCGAGTTTTTTTTAGCAGAAATTTTAAATCATTAAACCCCAATAAAACAACACACCTGATTACGTATTACTCTCAGCCATAAGTAAATAAACTTGATACATCAGGATGTTAAAAAATTCGTCATTCCCGAAATATTTTATCGGGAATCTTTGCTTAACCATCGAGATTCCTGCTAAAAGCATAGGTTGACGAAGCATAGCTGAGAGTTGTCGCTAATCAGAAAAGTACATGGGCTACGAGTTCAATACGGGACACAGCTAAAAGTTCCAGTGAAGATATAATTTTTTACCATGAAGGACATGGAGAGAATGAAGTCTTTAGTCTTTTTCTTCATGTCCTTCATGCGCTTCATGGTGATTATTGTCCCGCATTAAGTGCGTAGCTAGTAAATACAACATAAATCTAATATAAGGGGAATACCTATGCGTTTTTTACATACCATGGTTCGAGTTCAAGACCTGGACGCTTCACTACATTTTTATTGCCAGCAACTTGGCCTACAGGAGTCGCATCGTTTTGATGATGAGGCGGGACGTTATACACTGGTATATTTAAATGCTCCAGCCGATGTCGAACTGGCAAAAAACACCGAGGCTCCATTAATAGAATTGACCTATAACTGGGATACAGAAGCCTATACCGGGGGACGTAATTTTGGTCATTTAGCTTTTGAAGTCGATGATATTTACACTACTTGCAAGAATTTACAGGATAGTGGCGTGACTATCAATAGACCTCCCCGGGATGGCCATATGGCCTTTATACGCTCACCCGACCAGATTTCTATTGAGTTATTGCAAAAAGGAGCAGCGCTCAGCCCTGCTGAACCCTGGGCCTCTATGCAAAATACCGGAGCCTGGTAAAGCATTAGCCAAAAAAAAACGCCTGTTACCGGACCGCAACAGGCGTTATAAAAGATAAACTAGACAACGAGGAGAAATCCAGTTTATTTGGTACTTCCAAAAGGTACTACATGAAAAAACTATAAACTCTTAACCTTGCAAACGACCACTTAGGTGGATATTACTAATAATCGCAGAAGCTGCAAAAACAGTAGCTGATACTATAAACGCACCAGAAATAAAGCCATACAGGCCAGTGATAAATAATAGGCCTACTAAAATATCTTTTTGTAAATCAGTCATTAGTGTTTCCGTCTCTCAGTTGTTAAGTATTTGATACATACTATACAGCGACATAAGAAAATAACAATATAGTGATCTATTGCTAACTTGTTTCTTAATAGGAAACAATTATGCAAAAAAATGTGAAATGCATCACATAAAACTCATAATAGGCTCGCTCAATACATAATAGTCTCTGTAGATATTCATCAATAAACAACGCCTCTTAACTGCTTCGAGAAAAATAACTAAATATTTTTACCTGGCGTTTACTTGTGAGAAGATATTGGGTTTTGCAGGCGATATTGCTGCAATACACTTTGTTTAGCGTTTTTGTATCATGTTAGTACACCTTAGAACTTTAGGTTGCCGCCTTAACGAAGCCGAGCTAGAAAGCTGGGCTCAAGCCTTTCAAAATGCGGGGCATACCATCATCCGCGACCAACAGACAGCGCAACTGATTATCATCAACTCTTGTGCCGTTACCCAAGATGCCGTGCGCAAATCTCGCCAGTTAATTCGACGTATTCACCGAGACAACCCCAGCGCAAAAATTGTCGCCAGTGGCTGTTATGTCACCCTACAATCAGATGAAGCTGCTGAGTTACTGGGCGTGGACTTAATCGTTAGCAACCAGGATAAAGACCGCCTGGTTGAACTGGCTATTGCCGAACTCGATATACCTAGCATGCCGGCCATGTCGACAGAACCTGCAGAAATTTCATTATTCCGCCGGGGTCGGCAACGCGCGTTTATTAAAGTGCAAGATGGCTGCCGTTATCGATGCACTTTTTGTATTGTTACTGTCGCTCGCGGTGAAGAAAAAAGTACCTCTATAGAACAAATTATTAAAGACATTAATAATTTTGTAAAACAAGGTGTTAAAGAAGTCATTCTAACTGGCGTGCATTTAGGCGGTTATGGCGCTGATATTGATCACAACCTAGCTGACTTAATTCAAGCTATTCTTCAGCACACCAGCGTTCCAAGATTACGCTTAGGCTCATTGGAGCCCTGGGATTTGCCTGAAAATTTCTTTGATTTATTTAGCAACCCACGCTTAATGCCACACTTGCACCTCCCTTTGCAAAGCGGTTCAGATAGTGTTTTAAAACGTATGGCCAGGCGCTGTAAAACGGCAGAATTTAGCCAGATTGTGCAACAGGCACGTCACCAAGTACCGAACATTAACATCACTACCGATATTATTGTGGGCTTTCCTGGCGAAACTGAACAAGAATGGCAAGAAAGCTTTAACTTCATTAAACAGACCGGTTTTGGGCATATTCATATTTTCACTTATTCCACTCGTAGCGGAACCAAAGCTGCGACTTTGCCTGACCCAGTACAACAGACGCTTAAAAAGCAGCGTAGTCAGCAATTACATCAACTTGCCGAGCAAATGAAGCAAGATTTTCTAACTAAAAACCTAAATGAACCCATGGAAATTTTATGGGAGGGGCAAAAAGAAGAATTTGATGCGACAAAAATTAGAGTGTTTGGCTATACCCCAAATTACTTACGCGTAGCGACGATTGTTGATCATAAAGAATCACTAGAAAATAAAATCATCCCGGCGATATCAAGAGAGATCGCTGATAATGCCTTACTCTCTGAGTTAATTTAATATTTCTGTAGATACTGTCTTAAATATCAAGTAATTTTCACTTTTCCTGTCTCCACCATGTACTGTAAGCTTTATTGCTCTTGAAATTAATTTACTCATCTCATGATGAACCCACTGTGCCTTGCATCGTTGCGAATCAAGCTGGCTGGTCGAGTAGACGGAAGCTAGTCAATGAGTCGTACTTTTAAGGGGGTATCCACTTCACTCTCGTAGGCACAAGATGTATATATATATATATATATATATATATATATATATATGGATGAGCAAGAAATCGCACCCAGTGGGTGGCGTGGATTATCCACGGACCCTACAAGAATTTGACGAATGGTTTTCAAACGAGGCGGCCTGCGTTGAATACCTCCGAAGACTGCGCTGGCCTGTTGAATTTCGGTGTCCAAGTTGTGGTGGAAACAAAACATGGCAAACAGGCAGAGGGTTGCTACGATGCTCGTGTTGTCAGCGGCAGACCTCAGTAATTGCGGGTACACTTTTCGAAGGAACCCGAAAACCGCTTCGCACATGGTTTCAAGCAATGTGGTACATAACAAGCCAGAAGTACGGAGGTAATGCACTCGGTCTTAAACGAGTAGTTTGATTTGGAAGTTATCAGACAGCATGGACTTGGTTACACAAGATGCGACACGCGATGGTACTACCAGGTCGAGATCGTCTCAGCGGTATAGTTGAAGTGGATGAAACGTATGTTGGTGGGAAGGAAACCGGTGTTCGTGGCCGCAAAACCGAGGAAAAGGCGATTGTCGTGGTTGCTATAGAAATACTTGAGCCATATGGCTTTGGTCGTGTGCGTCTTCATCAAGTGCCTGATGTGTCGGGCAGGGTTAATTTGTTCATATTCTAAACCTTATGCGGCACAAGGCCTCCTGGTATTTTTTGTAATTTTCAAATAGTCTAAAACAGCTCTGGTATTCTTATTGAGTTGCCTCATTTTCTTTGAAATCCCTTTCTCAACTTTTGATTTTATTAATCCGATAGCAAAGCGCCTAAGACGGGTCATGTTCTCAGGGCCATAACCGGTACGAATTGTTGAGCGATCTTCATCAAAAACCCAGTCAATAATATAATGACTGACTTCAATAGACCAGTGACCTCGAACTTTATATAAGATGGTTTTCGGATCTGCGTCTTTTTTTGTTCTGCTGGTCACACCGTAAGCGGTCGCAAGTGATGTTTTTCCACTTTTCTTGTCCGTTATTTCTCGTTCTATGCGATAAACCTGGGCAACATGAGGGAATAATACATACTCACTTAATTCCGATGTGACCCAGATTCTACGAATCTCAATTCGTCCGTGCCCGACAGACACTTTGTCTTCATAATCTGCCAAACGGCTATCATTTGAAAAGTAGGTGGTAATATCATCAAGCAGTGTCGGCTGGTTTCCTTTGACACTAAAATAATAATGCGCTTTTCGTTGTTCTACTAAATAACGCGCGAATTCAGTCTGGGTGTGCAAAGCATCGCTGGTGATATCTTTATTTTCAATCGGTAGTGTATCTAATAATTTCGGAGCAAATGTTATTTCATTGGTTTGCTTAACTTCATCCGACCCATCTCCAACAGGCAAAGTACCTACTTTTTTTGGGCGTAGCAAATTCCTGTGGTATGCCCAACAGCACTCATTATTTGTGTTTGGCGCCCTGATTCATCAATCGCATTACACATGACTTTGCCATCTATTGCGAGTGAGTTGTCATCCTGGGCATAGGCTTTGTTCCAGGCATTAAAGGCTGCGTCAAGTTCATTCGGGTCTACTCTTACTAAGATATTTCTAAAAATGCTTAGGCTTGGAATCACATAACGGCCTTTATCATAACGGCAACGAAAATGCGCTCTGGACTTTTGAGATAAGCTTTCAGCCCAGTCAAAAATAGATTCATAGCTCCTCATGCCGCATAACACAGCTCCAGCGGCTATTCCCAGAACAGTCTGTATTCTATGGCGTCGCCCTTGGGCTCTACGGGGATCATTAATTTCCTTGAAGAAATCCGGTAATGAACGCATTTGATGACGCGTTATTTTCATTTTTACCTCACCTAATAAAAAATGATGACTTAATATAGTGTGAGATAAAACAGATTGTGCTCGACGATGAAGTGGCTTAACGAAAATCAGCTTTTTGTGCTCTGTTTGAGCAGAGTAACCGTCTGTTACCCTGCGGTGTGGCTGGCATGATAGTCAGCTAGTTGGTGAAAGTCCAGCCTTTGCCCTGTGAGAAGGGAAGAAGTAGGCGAAAGCAAGGGTGTCCAAAGAAACTCTCCATAGCTACCCAACAGGGAACCACGGTTATAGAGAGCCAATGCGGAATCTGAAGGAAGCTCTTGCCAAATCAATCACCTAAGCGAAAGTGAACCTTCGTAAGGCGGCAATCAGGGGGTAAGGTGTCTGCAACCACCAAAGCCCGACATTCTCACCGTAACGGGTTGTCGGATTTGGGTCGGAGTAACTGCGACTCTTTAAGCCCTAAGCGCTGCAGCAATGTAGTCGTTATGGACCGAGGGTTTTCAGATGAAGCCATAGTAATCGTAAAGTTCGGTGCCGATGAATTCATGGTGACATGGATGAGGGCAAAACATCGAATCAGCAACAGGGTGTTAGAGGTGAAGGGCGGAACACGTAAGCGGTCACGGCCGTTGATTATAGACTGGTGGTATGACATCTGCCTGAAAGGAGCAACTCACTATTCACAACGTATACTGTGAACGAATGGATTGTGCGAGATGCATGAAAGACCACTGCAAACGAAAGAGTAAAATGAACCAAAGAGACCTATTTGAAGAGGAACCAAGACTTTTCGAAAACCTATGCTCAACATTGTACTTGACTATAGGATTTGAACAGGTAAAGAAGAACAAAGGCAAGCCTGGAATAGACGGGATAAGCATAGTGGACTTTGAAGCCAGTTTAGACGAAGAGCTAAGCCAGCTGCAACAGGAACTGACAGACTGGACTTACAAACCCTCGCCCGTACGTCGAGTAGAAATACCTAAGCCGCAAGGCCAGGGAGTACGACTACTTGGCATACCGACGGTACGAGATCGAGTGGTACAAGCAACCATGAAACTACTACTAAACCCTATTTTTGAGCGGGATTTTTCACAGCATAGTTACGGCTTTATCTCAGGACGAAGTCAGCACCAAGCCGTGCAAATGGCTCAACATATAATAAAAAGTGGTAAGCCCTATGTGGTAGATATTGATTTATCGAAGTTTTTCGATCGAATCCACCACGACCGGTTAATAGCCCGAATGGGAGAGAAAGTATCGGATAAACGGATACTTCGTCTCGTAGGGATCATGTTGCGAAGCGGTGTCATGATAAAGGGTGTCGTTACCTCAAGCGAAGAAGGGGCGGTACAAGGAAGTCCACTAAGCCCTTTACTGAGCAACATAGTTCTGGATGAACTGGATCAGGAATTGGAAAAACGCGGACTTGAGTTTTGTCGATTCGCAGACGACTGTAACATCTTTGTCAAATCGCAAAAAGCGGCAGATAGAGTCATGGAAAAAGTCAGCCAATTTATCGAAAAGAAGCTAAAACTGAAAGTGAATCGGGATAAAAGCCAAGTGGCCAAATCCGAGAAGGTCAAGTTTTTGGGATTTACCGTGGTAGGCGGGATGATTGCGATTGCGCATAAAGCCCTGCAAGCCGCCATGGATAAAGTCAAAGAACTGACCCCAAGAGGCACTCATCAGACTCTGGAAACAACACTAGACGAGATCAATCAATGGTACGTGGGTTGGTCAAACTACTACAGTTTGACCTATTACCCCGCGCAACTAAAGAAAATTGAAGCGCATATAAGGCGACGATTACGATCAAGGATAGTGGATCAACAAAAGAGGAAAAAGCACCTGTATCGAAAACTGATCAAACGAGGAGTACCGCGAAAACAAGCAGGGAATGCCGTATTCTCAAACAACAAACGGTGGGTGTTATCAAATGCGCGAGCAGTGACGAAAGCCTATCCGAATAGTTGGTTTATAAAAGAGAAAGGGCAGGAAATACGATCTGACCGAAGGGTGAAGCATTGGTTTGAGGTTTCTCAATGGATAAGTCTTGCGTGAGGAGCCGTGTACGGACCCGTACGCACGGTGCTGTGGGCAGACGGAGGCTGCGGGGCCTCCCTCTGACCCGATAAACCCTTTCGTGTAACCAATAGCCTGCCAGTTACTGGCTCGATAAACACCTCCATGAAATCGCTTTGGATCGACAAAGGTCTCGACCAACAAAATAGGGTGTCCATACTTTTCAACCCAATCATTGGATAAGCGTTTAAGGCACAGTGAAAGGAGGCGTGATCCTAGGTTTTTATCATGCCTCGTCGGTAATATCAAAAAACGGCTGTTGTTGGCAATCAGTTTTAAGCGGCCCGTTTGGTGGCGATAACTCCATCCTATCCAGCTATCACGAGCCGCACACTTTAATGCGGCGGCCGAAAAGCTGATCAGTGCAATCCATTCTGTTTCAGAATAGACCACATACCAAAGGGTTTCACCAATTTTTGGAATAGCACCTAAGTAATGCTGGGCCTCCATCAAATCCTGATATTTTGGTTCTTCTTGCTTTAAAATGGGCCTGACTGATATTTGGTTGAGTTGCATCGTTTTATCTCAAGAAACTGGATAGAAACTATACATGCTTTTCATGGGTTTGTCCATCTTGGGGTGTAACTCATTACCATGCTTACCCTTTATAGCTAGAACAAATTAGCCGTGGGTGTCGGGAGACAGTCTTGTTCCCTTCGTATGCGATATGGTAGAATCTGGATCGGAAGTACTAACCGACGGCTGGGGTGGATACAACACTTTGTCTGAGCACAACTACATCCATCGTAAAATGATTCTCTCATCATCTGGCGATCCTGCACATGTTTCAATGCCTGGAGTACATCGGATCGCTGCACTTCTCAAACGTTGGTTGCTGGGTACCTATCAAGGATCAGTTAGTAATAAATATCTTGATTACTACTTGGATAAGTACACATTCCGGTTCAACCGCCGTACCGCTCAAGCCCGTGGTTTGCTGTTCTATCGACTCGTAAGTACCCATGCAAAATTAATTTAACCTTTTATGCAAACTCTACTTTGTAATTCTTTCCAATATTAGACAGCACCTTAAATAATTCTTCCTGAAGAGAGGCATAGGATTCATAAGCTGAAAAAGGAAGCCATTCGTATTTTATTTTACGCCATATAATCTCGATAATATTTAACTCGGGTGAGTATGGCGGTATACGGTAAATGGATAGGTTTTTTTCTTTCCACCTTTCAAGGTTTTCATTAAATTCATTACTCGTATGAGTCGATGCATTATCAATAATAAGAGTTGTTGGTTTTTTAATCTGTTTAGCAAATTCATCAATACAAGCCACAACAACCGAAGTGTTTACACTCCCTTCAAAAACAAAAGAATCAAACCTGCAATCTCTGTTAACAAAACCTAATACATTAAGACGCTTGCTGTTTGAGCTTGGTATTTCAATCGTCTCACCTGACTGTTGCCAAGCATAAGGAACACAGGGTTCTAGTGTAAACCCCGACTCATCAAAGTAGCACAAATCAAGTTCATTCTCTTTATGTTGTTGTATTAATTCTTTTATTTCATCGGTTGCCAAATCAAATTTATCTTGATTACGCTTTATCCTTAAGGATTTTCTAACTCGTTTCCAAACAAGATCAGCTTGTTTACAAATACGTTTTATAGTATCAATGCTAACTGAAATGCCTAGATCTTCTTCAAATTTTGCTAGTACTGATTTTAATGATCTAGGAGATTTTTCAACTCTCTGGACTAAGCTTATTTGTTGTTTTTCAGTTAAAATACCTCGCCGTCCTCTTCCCTGACAGTCAACCAATCCATCGATTCCATTCTTTTCCCAGTTAGAAAACCAAGTGGAAACAGTTTGGCGGCATACGTTATAAATAGAACAAATCATGGGAACAGAATGCTCTTTGAAACTTAATAAAATAGCATGAGCTCGACTTCTACTTAAATGAAGTGGATGGTTTTTATGCATCACATTTAAAGCAGTAATTTCTTCTGGGAGTAGGTGTTTTATATAGAGCACAAACATTTAGAGTCAGCAAAATAATTGTTTATTATGACACCTTTTTTCGTTAAATTAATTTTGCGTAAGTACTTAGAACAGGCTGTTCATGTTGAGCATATTTCGAGAGCCAAAATAATCATGGAATGACAATTAATAAAACACAACATGTAGTGGCTACGAGAGTGAAGTGGATACCCCCTTTACTTTTATTGGCTCTATGTGAAATACAGTGGGTAATCGAATTTTAACTTGCCACAAAGAAAGTAAATCATATTGATAAAATTATCAATATTGCGATAGCCTCTCGCTCGTCGTTTGGCCAGTTGAACCTTACTATTAATTCCTTCAAGAATTCCATTTGTAATCCTCGTTTCAACGAAATGAATAATACCAGACCAGTGGCTCCGAACGGTCTTAACAAACTTCATAAATGCGGGTATTTTTGAACTTTCCACTTCCGCGCACCACTGCTTTAAAAAGGCTTCAGCCGATGATTTGTCAGGCATTGACCACAAGTCATTAAAAAGCTCTTTAAGACGGTATGCCTGCCCTAACTTAGGGTAAAGTTCAATCATTTCAGCTAATGAAGCCTCTTGCTTGTTGGTTAGATTCTCTCGGTTCCTTAAAAATGTGTATTTATGTCCTTTGAGTGCAGCATGCTCTTTTCGCTCATCAATCCGTACTTGATTCATTGCTTCATTTAATAATTTGACGACATGAAATCTATCGAAGGTTATCTCAGCTTCGGGAAAGGCTTCTGCGGCTCCAGCAATAAAGGAGGGGGATAAATCCATACTTATTTGTTCAATTTGTTCTTTCTCTACCCCTTTATCCTTAAGGTGTTGCTGAAGATTATGCAACGTCGCTTTGCCTTTACCCTCAGTCACAAAAACCACCCGAGACTCTTCTAAATCAACCGCTAAAGTGACATATTTATGGCCTTTTTTTGATGATGTTTCATCAATCCCAAGCTGAGTTATTGATGAAACGTCATCGGCTATTTTTGCTTTGCCGATCCAATGACGCTATAAGTACAAGGAATACAAACCTATACTGAAGTCTATATAGGTAGCCTTGAGCAATAGCATCTTTTAACCCTTTATAATGAATAAACTTTAATTCAATTGCGATGCCATTTTCATCTAAAGTCATATCTGGGCGATGCCTTTTTCCAAAACAATAAACACTTTTTACAGTTGTTGATTTATCAATTTGCGTAATAACCTTACAATTAAATTGATTTTTTACGGTTATTAACGTTGATGCAAACCCATTTTCGAAGTCACGTTCATTTTTACCTGTAGTGTGGAATGGATAATCATAAATCATGTTATTTAAAGTTTTGGCATCATCCCAGAACCTTCCGAACCTTTTTGAATACTCAAAACTCATAGAACTCCTTGTGATTTATTACATAACTTAAGAGAAAGTATAGCAGAAAACTTGCATTTTTTAGTTGTAGCTCTAAAAGATCCGAGTATATCTGAATTTCTACTCTAACCCGTACCCATTCAATCATTCTAATCCTGCCAATTAATCGGCACTACAGAGTTGCAAAAATAGAGAAATTAGATTTATGGGAGGGGAGAGTGAAAACAGAAGATAGTATCATTTCTGTTTCCATCCATAATTCATTAATGAAGATTTATACCTGTTAGGCCATAAAGACACAAAATGAGCCATTCTACTAAATTTTGAACTTATGGTGTTTCCAGTCTCTAATTTTTGTAAAGTCTATACAAGGATAATTTAGTTTCTTTATTGCAGCAGCTTTCCTCTTTATCAATTCACTATGTGAGTATATCTGCTTCCCCATTGAACGGTCTTTTGATGTATGCCCAATAATATCATCAATCAACCCAGTTTCCACACCAATCTCTTCAAGGTTCGTTCTAACTAAATGCCGAAATGAGTGAAAATCCCTGAATTCTTTGTCATTTCTTGGGCCGGCACCAACTTTATCTCTATAGTAACGAAATCTTTTTGAAAAATTATCAAATTTATAGTTTTTGTTTCGTGGTTCATCGGGAAAAAGTTTTTGTTCGCCCTTTGATTGCTGATGCTCTACAAAATCAATAAAGCCCAATTTTATAAGTTGTTGATGAATAGGAATTATTCGCGGCCTACCATCGGGTTCATCATCGTCACTCCCTTCAACTTTTAATTCTTTATCGTCCCCTGAATTAATATCAATAACCCACTCACCCTCTTTTTCAAAAATATCTGAAGAATATAGTTGGACTAATTCACTAAGAGTTCCACCAGTAAATAATGCAATCAAGGGAACCCAAACCATGCTGGCCTGCTTAAAATACTGCCCTTGCTGATATTCCTTTGAATTGAAATGCTTTTCCAAATCTAACAAATCCCAAGGTTTTCTCTTCTTCTTATCTCTTGACTTTGGCTTAGCAACGGTATTTAAAGACGTTACAATTCCCTTGGAAATTTTATAGTTTTTATCCTCTCCCCAGCTAAACATTTCAGCAACCATAGTAATTTCCTTATACACTGTAGAAGGACTACGTGGTTCAAGTTCGAGAGTTATAATTTCGCAAATATTTTTATTTTTCGTGGCTTTTTTTTGTTTAGGTTCGCAGGTAAAAGGTGAAGCGTTGAAATGTAATCATTTATTATACTTGTCTCTACCCTACTAATACGAAGGTTTTGGTTATCAAGCTTCTCACTAACTATTCGGGTAAGTAATTTCGTTGCTACTGTATATTCGTTCATGGAAGCAACCTTGGTTCGCCTGCTTTTCTCTACCAACCACTTATCTATCAGTTCAGATAAATAAATATCTTCCTTATCATTCATACCACCTGAAAACTTGTTCAATACATCTATCGTTTTTTTTAAGCGTTCAACTTCAGCACAATCCACCTCTGACTGTGCATTCCTCTCTTCATTTAAAGCGTAAGCTTTGCGTAGTAAATTAATTTCCCCCTCATCTAAATCACTTAGGAAATTTTTTTCATATTTATCAAAATCCGGATATTGACGAACCATATATTCATCATTCTTCAGCAATTCCATTGCCATTTTGTATGCTTCAGGGTCTTTAAAATATTTTTTTTCTAAGTCATCCATATAAACAATCAGCATTCTTGATTTTTTTAGTGCTTCTCGATGGCAACGTGTGCGCAGAGACTTTCTGAATAGAACTTTTAGTGTAGAGTTATTCTTACGGAGATGAGAGGGGATTTTGCATTGGAAAATATAAATTCCAAGACGGTTTTTGGTGATATATGAGGGGTTTTTAGTAATCAAAGTAACGCACCAAGGTAACGCACTTTTTGAACTTAAAACAAAAAAAGGTTTTTTAACTCATTGATTTACAAGCTAAAAAACCTATATTTTGGTGCCGATGGCCGGAGTTGAACCGGCACGACTTGCGTCACCACCCCCTCAAGGTGGCGTGTCTACCAATTTCACCACATCGGCTTTTTTTGCTATTATGGCGTGACTACGTCATCTTCAATAACGACTTCATCAGTTACTATCTCAGGTACACCTTCTTCAATAGTGACTTGTTCAATAACTTCAATCAGATTCGTTTCAATGACTACTGGCTCATCCATAATAACTTGCTCACCCGCTATCATAGGCACTTCTTCTTCCAGCGTTTCAACAACTGGAACATCCATAATATCCGTATCACTATTTGATTTACCACTAAGCACGGCAAGTCCTAAGCTGGTAGAGAAAAACACCACAGCAAGCACTGCTGTTGTTCTTGATAAGAACGAGGCTGAACCTTGTGCACCGAATACAGTACCTGATGAACCACTACCAAAAGCAGCCCCTGCATCCGCACCTTTTCCGTGCTGCATTAATACTAAGCCGATGACGGCTAAACCAACTAAAACATGACCTATGATAATAACTTGATACATTTTATTTTTGAAATGAAGAGTAAATCTTTAAAAAAGAGTCCGCTTTTAACGAATCTCCGCCAACAAGTGCGCCATCAATATCTGGCATTGCAAATAATGCTTCGGCGTTTTGGGGTTTAACACTTCCCCCATAGATAATCTGTATATTTTCGGCAATTCGCTGATTTTTATCGGCTAATAATTGGCGAATATATAAATGTACTTCTTGTGCCTGTTCTGCTGATGCAGTCAAGCCTGTACCTATTGCCCATACCGGCTCGTACGCAATAATGGCATTTTGGAAATTTTCGATACCGGAAAAATCTATTACCGCATTGAGTTGTCTGGCAACCACGTCAAAAGTGACGCCTTGCTCTCTTTCCTCTAGTAACTCACCTATAGCAAGAACTGGGATAATATCAGCATCTATAGCCTGCTGAAAACGCATTGCTACCGTTTCATCAGTATCGGCATAGTTTGCTCTACGTTCAGAGTGTCCTACTAGCGCATATTTGCACAGGAATTCTTTCAGCATCGGCGCTGCGATTTCACCTGTATAAGCACCTTCCAGGTGTGTTGCAATATTTTGCGCACCTAGGCCAATTCGAGTACCAGCAAGACGCTGACCTACCTCGGGAATATACAAATACGGAGGACAAACAGCTAGATCGGCATCTACATCAGGGATACCGGCGATAATTTCATCAACCAACGCTTGCGCACTCTGCTGATTAATCTTCATCTTCCAGTTGCCAATTACTATATCTCTACGCATCACACACTCCAGAATTAAATAAACCGCTTATTCTAGCTATTATGGCCTTGCATTTCAAGCAGTGATTGCATTCTTAACATCGTTAGCGAGGGAATGCGCATATTTATTAACTTTTACTTCATCCGCACCTTCGACCATAACGCGAATCACCGGCTCTGTTCCTGAGGCACGAAGTAATACCCTCCCTTCGTTACCCAGCGCCTTCTCTACTGCTTTAACCGATTTTTGAATCGCTTCATGCTCATCCAGTTTAACTTTTTCGGCGACTCTGACATTCAATAAAACCTGTGGATATTTCTGCATCTCAGATTTTAATTGATGCAGGCTTTTACCCGTTTTATGCACTTCAGACAGTATTTGCAGGGCAGAAACGATACCATCACCCGTCGTTGTTCTATCTAGGCAAATAATATGCCCAGACCCTTCGCCGCCTAGAACACTTTTATGCTTGCGCATTAGCTCCATCACATAACGGTCACCGACGTTGGCGCGCAGTAAATTGATATTTAATTTTTTTAGCGCATGTTCCATCCCTAAATTACTCATTAAGGTACCCACCACTGGTCCTTGTAGGTCACCAGTAGCCTGACGCGCTTTAGCAATAATAAAAATCAACTCATCGCCATCGACAACTTCGCCTTTATGGTCAACCATAACCAGTCTATCGCCATCACCATCCAGAGCAATCCCTAAGTCCGCCCGATATTCTATGACTGCCTCTTGTAATTGTTCAGGGCTAGTTGCACCACAGTTTTCATTAATATTAATCCCATCTGGATCAGCCGCAATAGGAATTACTTCAGCCCCAACTTCGCTAAAGACATGCGGGGCAATGTGATATCCCGAGCCATTCGCACAATCGACTACAATTCTGAGTCCATTAAAATCAATATTAGCGGGAATACTTGCTTTACAAAATTCTATATACCGCCCCGCTGCATCAGGAAGGCGCTTTGCCTTTCCTAATTTATCCGAAGCAACCGTAGTCATCGGTTGATCCAGGTAGTACTCAATTTTATGTTCTAATTCATCAGCTAATTTAGTTCCTTCGGTAGAAAAAAACTTAATGCCATTATCATAATATGGATTATGTGAAGCACTGATAACTATTCCCGCCTGCGCGCGTAACGTGCGGGTCAAATAGGCAATTCCCGGGGTTGGCATAGGGCCTAGCAATCGAGTGTTAACGCCTGCTGCGGAAAGCCCTGCTTCTAAAGCAGATTCAAACATATAGCCGGAAATACGGGTATCCTTGCCCACAATAACGAAGCCTTGTCCTTCTTTGGCAAATACTCTACCCGTCGCCCAGCCTAATCTTAGAAAGAAATCTGGCGTGATAGGCTGCTCTCCCACCGTACCTCGAATACCATCAGTTCCAAAATATTTCTTGCTCATAAAACTCTATCCTGTTTATTCATGACAAAAAAAAGGAGAAGCTTAACACTTCTCCCTTTCTATATTTCAAGCGATTTTGATTACATTATTATGCCAAGTATACTCAGCCAAGGCAGGTTTAAATTTGCTCTGCTGCATCCGCATTAGGAGCGGCAGACTGTTTAGCATCAACAGTGTCAACAACTTTATTCCCCTGACTAGGTGGCTCAGTATCATCCCAGCCCTGTGGATCTCTGACCGATCTACGCGCCATCAGATCATCAATCTGATCTTTATCAATGGTCTCATACTTCATTAAGGACTCAGCCATGGCATGCAGTATATCTTCGTTATCTTTTAAGATTTTTTCCGCACGCTCATAGTTTTTGTCAATAATTGAGCGGATTTCTTCGTCTATCGTATGCGAAGTCTCATCGGCAACACTTTTATGCTGGGTCACTGAGCGCCCTAAAAACACTTCGCCTTCTTCTTCGCTGTAGGCCAGAGGCCCTAAACGTTGCGAAAAGCCCCATTTTGTGACCATATTTCTTGCTAGCTCTGTCGCTCGCTCTATATCATTTGAAGCACCCGTGGAAACCTGCTCCCAGCCAAAAATCTGAGCTTCGGCAATCCGCCCACCATATAAACTGGAAATCATGCTATCCAGCTTACGTTTACTGGCACTGTACTGATCCTTTTCGGGCAAGAACATAGTCACACCCAAAGCACGACCTCGCGGCATAATGCTCACTTTATAAACAGGGTCATGCTCAGGCACTATTTTACCGACTATGGCATGCCCCGCTTCATGATAAGCGGTCATTTTTTTCTCTTTAGGGTCCATCACCATAGAACGCCTTTCTGCGCCCATAATAAGCTTATCCTTTGCTTTCTCAAGGTCAAACATACTGACCAGACGTTTATTCATTCTAGCGGCATATAAAGCGGCCTCGTTAACCAGGTTTGCTAAATCAGCACCCGAAAAACCAGGCGTCCCTTGTGCAATATATTTGATTTGCACATCATCTGCAGCAGGAACTTTGCCCATATGTACAGCCAGAATTTTTTCACGACCTCTGACATCTGGCAAACTAACCGTTACCTGACGATCAAAACGCCCTGGACGCAATAAAGCAGCATCTAGCACATCCGGTCTATTTGTGGCCGCAATAACAATAACGCCTTCATTACCTTCAAAGCCATCCATTTCAACGAGTAGCTGATTCAAGGTTTGTTCACGTTCGTCATTACCGCCGCCCAGGCCAGCGCCACGCTGACGACCCACCGCATCGAGCTCATCTATAAAGATAATGCACGGAGAGTGCTTTTTTGCCTGTTCAAACATATCTCTGACTCGCGAAGCCCCCACACCGACAAACATTTCCACAAAATCAGATCCTGAAATAGTGAAAAAAGGTACCTTCGCCTCACCGGCAATAGCCCTAGCCAACAGTGTCTTACCGGTCCCTGGAGGCCCTATCATTAAAGCTCCGCGAGGGATTTTACCGCCAAGTTTCTGGTATTTTGATGGATCTCTAAGAAAGTCCACCATTTCTTCCACTTCTTCTTTAGCCTCATCACAACCGGCAACATCAGCAAAAGTTACTTTAATTTGATCTTCTTCAAGCATCCGGGCTTTGCTTTTACCAAAGCTCATTGGCCCACCCTTACCGCCAGCACCACCTTGCATCTGACGCATAAAAAACACCCAGACACCAATTAACAATAGCATTGGAAACCAGGAAATAAATATCTGCATTAACATAGATTCCTGATCTGCAGCCTGGGCTTTGATCTCTACGCCATTTGCGAGTAAATCATCAACTAGATGTGGATCATTAGGCGCATAAGAGCTAAATTTCTCGCCTCCTTGAAGATTTCCTTTTATGCCATTTTCATCATCTAAAACAACACTTTGCACTTGCCCTGACTTGACCGCATCTATAAATTGAGAATAGGAGAGTGCTTCATTTCTTTGCGTTCCACGGGAACCAAAATTATTAAATACGGACGTCAAAACAACGGCAATGACCACCCATAAAAGTATATTTTTAAACATATCGTTCAATTTAATTCGCCCCTGACCAGAACAGTCCTTATCAAAAAAACATTAGACAGTGATTATATCGGCATTAACCGCGCTAACTTACCACCATTCATCCTAGAAAAATCAGTTGAACAAGGAGTTATAGTGCAAGTTATTGGTTTCACAGTGCTTACAAAAAATCTTAGCTTCACCCATAGGAGGTTAAGTGGGTGTTTTTTGGAAGTGTTGTGGAATCAATAACTTGTGCTAGAAACTATGGGCAACTGATTATTCTAGGTTTATTCCAGTTTGTCATTACCAAACCAGTAAACATATACTATAAGGGCTATTATCGCTTTTTAAAGCCCTTAGCTAAAATATAAACCTCATTACTACGCGCTCTTGAAGACTTGGGTTTTCTTATCAACACCTTAGTAAAAGAGCTTGCAACCTGCTTTTTATAAGCCTCAAAACCAGCCCCCTGAAACGCTTTAACCAAAAACGAGCCACCCTCGACCAGAATAGCTTCGGCGGTTTCTAGTGCCAGCTCACATAAGTACATGGCTCCTGGCTGATCTATGGCTTTATTACCACTTAAATTTGGCGCCATATCGGATAACACCACATCGATAGCAGCACCATCCAAAATATTATTAAGCTGCTCGTAAACTTCATTATCCCTGAAATCACCCTGAATAAAATCAACGCCTTCTATAGGCTCTATATCTAGAATATCCAGGGCAACCACTTTTTGTTTTTTACCCACGACACCACGCACATATTCTGACCAGCCACCGGGAGCCGCCCCTAGGTCAACCACGTTCATACCGGTTTGTACCAGTTTATCTTTTTCGATAATTTCGATTAATTTAAACGTAGCCCGCGAGCGATAGCCTAGCGCTTTAGCTTTTTTAACATATTCATCATTAAGATGCTCTTGCATCCATTGATTACTACTTTTACTGCGCGCCATATAGAGTCTTAATAGTGTAGAATTGCATGATTATTTATATTTAAGGAAATGTACACAGTGAACGCTGAACAACTGAAACAAATGAAAACCAGGGCTCATGAGCTAAAGCCCGTTATTATGATAGGCCAAGCAGGCTTAACAGAAGCGGTACTAAAAGAAATTGAACTAGCGCTTGATACCCACGAACTGATTAAAGTAAAAATTCGTGCAGAAAGAGACGATAAAAAATTGATTCAGCAGCAAATTTGCTCAGACACTAAAGCTGAACTTATCCAGAGTATCGGTCAAATTAGCGTTATTTACCGAAAAAAAACCGAACAAGCCCCAAAAAAACCAGCGCCTCATACCCGCAGAAGAGATGGCACACACTAGAAAATAACATTTTGTAGGGCGTGGCTTTAGGCACCTGAAAATAAATAAGCGTCCAAGTGTGGGCAGGATTTTTGCTTGTCATCAGTGCTGTAGCAATAGGCGCATAGCTGGCTACGAAACTATTGTTACTGTACTGATGACGGACAAAAAGACTAGCAAGGATGGATATTTGTTTCCAGGTTCCTTAGCCCGCTAATATCTAAACTCAGAAAAAAGCGGGCTAAAGCCACGCCCTACATTTAATAACAACGAAAACATGATGGGCACGTCGTACCTCCTTTGCCCATCCTACAAAACGCTTGCTCTATCATGATATTTTTTATCAAATACCTGCTTCTCTGCTGCCTAGCTGGAAATATACAATCTATTTTTGTCACTACTCAGATACGCTGAGTAGTTACTTTTTTTTGCTAAATATACTTTATAGACAGAATCTCGTAATCCACTACACCGCCCGGTGTTTTTACGGTAATCACATCTTCTTCTTCTTTACCAATCATTGCTCTGGCAATAGGCGATCCTACAGAAACCCGCCCTGCTTTAATGTCCGCTTCATCTTGACCGACAATCTGATAAGTCACTTTTTTCTCGGATTCCAGATCTTCAATTTCGACAGTTGCACCAAAAATAACTTTACCATTTGCATCGATTTTGGTCACATCTATGATCTGCGCATTTGACAATTTAGCCTCAATTTCATTAATACGCCCCTCTGAAAAACTCTGTTGTTCACGCGCAGCATGGTATTCAGCATTTTCTTTTAAATCACCATGCGCTCTTGCAGTTGCAATTGCCTCGACTATACGCGGTCTTGTCACTGTTTTTAGCTCGTCTAATTCAGTCTGTAACTTTTCTGCTCCCGCAACTGTAAGAGGTACCTTATCCATCTATAACTCCAAACTTGTAAATATTATATTCAATTTATTTAAAAACCAGAATCTACACTTAAGGCAGAAACTAGCATACATGTTTTAAATTTTTAACAACAAAACAAAGCCTAGCATAAGCCAGCCTTTGCTTATCTAGATTAATCTTTCTTTTAGGAACGAGAATTCAATAATACCCGAGTCTGACTTGTCTTTTGACTCCACAACCGTACTAGAAAAACAGTTGCGTAGCCCTGCTATGCGCCGGTTTTCCTAACACACCTGTGAAGCCAAAATCCTTCGCCATACTTTCGGGCATTATTAAACCCTCATTCCTTAATGTAAACTACGATGTAAATCCTGCAGGCAATTGACATCGCCCGCATCCAATTCACCTAAAGCATAGCAAGCCGCTTTTGCACCTGCCATCGTTGTGTAATAGGTGACATGATGCTGTAACGCCTCTCTGCGCATGGTAAATGAGTCCGCTACCGCTTTAACGCCTTCTGTGGTATTTACAATTAATTGCACCTGATCATTTTTAATCATGTCTACGGTATTCGGGCGCCCTTCATTAACTTTACAAACAACTTCGCATTCTATCCCAGCTTCCTCAAGAACTCTAGCGGTTCCACGAGTAGCCACAATCTGGTAGTTCTTAGCAATCAACATTTGTGCAATTTCGACGACCTTGGGCTTATCAGCTTCGCGGATACTAATCAGCACTTTACCGCTATGGCTTAAATCTACACCCGCAGCACGTTGTGATTTGGCAAACGCCTCACCAAACGTTTTGCCCACACCCATCACTTCTCCAGTCGACTTCATTTCCGGGCCTAATAATGGATCAACACCTGGAAATTTCACAAATGGAAAAACCGCTTCTTTAACTGAAAAGTACCCAGGAATACGCTCTTCTGTAATACCTTGCTCTATCAGTGATTTGCCCGCCATACATAAGGCAGCAATTTTTGCCAACGGGTACCCTGTTGCTTTAGACACAAAAGGTGCCGTCCGTGATGCTCTGGGGTTTACTTCTAATACAT
Organism: Methyloprofundus sp.; assembly: GCF_965251085.1. Lineage (NCBI taxonomy): Bacteria > Pseudomonadati > Pseudomonadota > Gammaproteobacteria > Methylococcales > Methylococcaceae > Methyloprofundus > Methyloprofundus sp. The sequence goes on from NZ_OZ252594.1 coordinate 2,240,229, forward strand.
AAATCGTTTCACCCTGAATCGCAAACTGAGTGTTCATCAGACCTCTCACACCTAATGCTTCTGCCATTTTGGCTACCTGAACACGCAATTCATCTTGCAAATGTGGCGCTAAATCGTAAGGTGGAATAGAACAGGCAGAGTCACCCGAATGTACTCCGGCTTGCTCTACATGCTGCATTAAACCACCAATTAACAGCGTTTCACCATCGTAAATTGCATCCACATCCATTTCAATGGCATCGTCCAGAAAGCGATCCAGCAACACTGGCGAATCATTAGACACGCTAATCGCTTCTTTCATATAACGCTGCAAAGACTCTTCGTTGTAAACGATTTCCATGCCCCGTCCGCCTAATACATAAGAAGGACGCACCACCAAAGGAAATCCCAATTCTTTTGCAACATTCAACGCTTGCTCTACTGAAGAAGCTATGCCGTTAGGTGGTTGCTTCAAATCTAATTTAATGAGTAATTTCTGGAAGCGTTCCCTATCTTCTGCCAGGTCAATCGCATCAGGCGAAGTTCCGATAATCGGCGCACCAGCTGCCTCCAGCGCACGCGCTAATTTCAATGGCGTTTGACCACCATACTGCACAATAACGCCTTTAGGATTTTCCAGATGAATGATTTCCAGCACATCTTCCAGCGTTAATGACTCAAAATATAATCGGTCTGAGGTATCAAAATCGGTAGACACAGTTTCCGGGTTACAATTCACCATAATGGTTTCAAAACCTTCTTCGCGTAATGCTAAAGCCGCATGCACACAACAATAATCAAACTCAATCCCTTGTCCGATACGGTTAGGGCCACCCCCTAGAATTATAATTTTCTGCTTATCAGAGACGCGCGCTTCACATTCCTGTTCATAGGTAGAATATAAATAAGCAGTATCTGAAGAAAACTCGGCAGCACAGGAATCAATGCGCTTATATACAGGGCGGATATCCTGCTGGTGACGCGCTTTACGTATATCTGATTCCTTAGTATCCAGCAGCTTCGCTAAACGCGCATCAGAAAAACCTTTTTGCTTCAGGCGAAATAACTCTTCGCGTTTTAAAGTAGCCAGTGTTTTTGCAGCCAAAGATTTCTCGGTTAATACCAGATCTTCTATTTGTGCTAAAAACCAGGGATCAATTTTACTCGCCTCATGCACCTCAGCGTTTGACAGTCCACTACGGAATGCATCTGCCACATACCAAAGCCTTTCTGGTCCTGGATGACGCATTTCACGCTGCATTCTATCGCTGGCATCAGATTCAGTAAAATCTACAATTTCGTCTAAACCATCCACTCCGATTTCCAGGCCGCGCAAGGCTTTTTGCAAAGACTCCTGAAAAGTACGTCCAATAGCCATTACCTCACCGACTGACTTCATCTGCGTGGTTAGCCTATCGTCTGCCTGCGGAAATTTTTCAAACGTGAAACGTGGCACTTTAGTGACCACATAATCAATAGTTGGCTCAAATGAAGCTGGGGTTGCGCCACCGGTAATTTCATTTTTCAATTCATCCAACGTGTAGCCAACCGCCAGCTTGGCAGCTACTTTAGCAATTGGAAAACCCGTTGCTTTAGACGCTAATGCGGAAGAACGCGACACACGTGGGTTCATTTCAATAACCACCATACGGCCATCGGCCGGATTGATCGCGACCTGTACATTCGAACCACCCGTATCGACGCCAATTTCACGCAATACAGCAAGCGAGACATTACGCAGAATTTGATATTCTTTGTCGGTTAAAGTCTGCGCAGGAGCAACGGTGATTGAATCACCGGTATGCACACCCATCGGGTCAAAATTTTCAATTGAACAGATAATGATGCAGTTATCATTGCTATCGCGCACCACTTCCATTTCATATTCTTTCCAGCCCAACACAGACTCTTCAACCAATAACTCATTGGTGGGTGACAAATACAAGCCACGTTCACAAATTTCGACAAATTCTTCTTTGTTATACGCGATACCACCACCACTACCGCCCATGGTAAACGAGGGACGAATAACCGTTGGATAGCCTACCTCTGCCTGTGCGGAAAAAGCTTCTTCCATGCTATGCGCAGTTTTAGATTTTGCTACTTCAAAACCCAATCGACCCATCGCTTGGTTAAATAGCTCCCTATCTTCCGCCATATTAATGGCTTCTTTTGTTGCGCCGATCATTTCCACGGCGTATTTTTCCAGCACACCGTGCTTATCAAGATCCAGCGCACAGTTTAATGCTGTCTGCCCACCCATGGTTGGTAACACCGCATCTGGACGTTCTTTTTCGATGATTTTTTCAACTGTCTGCCAATCGATAGGTTCGATATAAATCGCATCCGCCATATCCGGATCGGTCATAATCGTTGCCGGATTCGAGTTTACTAGAATAATCCGGTAACCCTCTTCACGCAGTGCTTTACAGGCTTGTGTGCCTGAGTAATCAAATTCACAGGCTTGACCAATCACAATCGGGCCTGCGCCTAATAATAAAATGGATTTTATGTCGGTTCTTTTTGGCATATTAGTATTGTGCTCTGCTGTGATTAATTTGCTTGATTCATCATTGCAATAAAGTCATCAAATAATGACTCTACATCATGCGGCCCCGGACTCGCTTCTGGATGACCCTGAAAGCTCATTGCCGGAATATCAGTACGCGCTATACCTTGCAGACTACCATCAAATAACGAATGATAGGTTGCTGTCAAATTATCCGGCAAGCTTGTTGCATCCACTGAAAAACCATGATTCTGGCTACTAATCATTACTCGCCCAGTGGCTTTTTCTTGCACTGGATGATTGGCACCATGATGTCCAAACTTCATCTTTTCTGTTTTAGCGCCACAAGCCAGAGCTAATAATTGATGGCCCAGGCAAATACCAAAGACTGGTATTTTTTTCTCTAAAATACTTTGTATAGCAGCAATGGCATAAGTACAAGGCTCTGGATCACCGGGACCATTGGATAGAAAAACACCATCTGGATTCATTGCCAGCACATCGGCAGCAGGCGTTGTTGCAGGCACCACTGTTACTCGGCAGCCACGGTTTGCTAATAAACGCAAGATATTACGCTTGACACCAAAATCATAAGCAACGACATGCCTGGTCAAATTTCTTGCTGCAGTATGCCCTTGCTCAAGGTCCCAGGTATCTTCCGTCCACTCATATTGGTCAGCGGTGCTTACCTGTTTTGCTAAGTCCATACCTTTTAGGCCCGGAAAGCTATCTAAAGCAAATTTTGCCGCTACCTGATCAACGACCTCACCCGCCATTATGCAACCGCGCTGTGCACCTTTATCACGTAATAGTCGGGTTAATTGGCGCGTATCAATTTCAGCAATGGCGACGACATTATTAGCCTGTAAATAGTCTGATAAACTGAGTTCTGAACGAAAGTTACTCGCCAGCAACGGTAAGTCCCGAATAACCAGACCACTGGCAAACACAGCCACCGACTCATTATCTTCATCATTGGTTCCGACATTGCCGATATGCGGATAGGTTAAAGTGACGATCTGTTTTGCATAAGAAGGATCACTAAGAATTTCCTGATACCCGGTCATGGATGTATTAAATACTACTTCTCCGGCAGAACACCCATCCGCACCGATAGACACGCCGTTAAATACTGTTCCGTCTTCCAACATCAATAATGCAGGTTTGTTCAATGTAAGCACCTTAAATGTACAAAAAACGGGAAGCACCTTGCGGCCCTTCCCGTTATAGAATTAATACGCCCGACAACTGCGTCATTCGGATAACCGAATCATTAGTATGATTTTACTGAATTATCAGGTTGCGGTCATTAAGATTTTTAAATTATCTTATTATTCAGGACTTCTAATTAACCTAGAGCAAGGATTAAATCCACGCCACCTCATTATTCTGTATTTGCGGGCTAAAGCCGCGCTCTCATAAAGAAAATGAGTAACTACTCAGACATGCTGAGTAGTTACAGCAAAATAAACACGGTAGGATGGGCAAAGGGCTTCATCCGTGCCCATCAACGGAAACATGATGGGCACGTCGTACCTCCTTTGCCCATCCTACAAAACGTTGTTCTATCATGATATTTTTTATCAAATACCTGCTTCTCTGGTGCCTGGCTGGAAATATACAATCTATTTTAGTAACTACTCAGATACGCTGAGTAGTTACTAAAATGAAAGCTAATCAATGTATACTTCGCGCGGTCACGACTGCGGATTTCTAGCGGCTGAGTATTTGCCGATGGCTACGTTGCTGAAACAGTTACGTAGCCATCTATGCGCCAGTTTCAGCACCCCTCCCTGTATCAAGTACGGGGCAGGCTTTGCTATAGACAAAAATCAGTTCACTCTATTTTCCGCATTCATGACCCCGCGGAGTATAGCTCTGAACTATTATCCATAGTCCCCGTATCGCTATACAACATAGCGGTTCCAACGTTGAGTTGTCTTGCTTCCAGCACTTCGCAAACAACTAATTGATGATCACCAGCCGCGACTTCATGACTCATTTTGCAGTCAAAATAAGCAAGGCTCTCTTGCAGTACAGGCGCTCCGGTCACTGCCGCCGCCCAGGTTCCTACTGACATTTTATCTTTAAGGCCGGATTGGCCAAAATGCGCTGCCAGGTGCATTTGCTTCTGACTTAATACATTAACACTACAAACATTGCCCTGCTTAAGTAACTGGTAAGAGTAATGCTCAGGATGAATACTGATCGCTAATAACACTGGAGAAAAAGACACCTGCATCACCCATGCGGCAGTAAAGGCATTGACCTTTTCACCATCGGCAACGCCAATCACATAAACGCCCTGGGAGAGTTGTTGCAATATATTTTCTATATTTTGCATGACTATTCCTCCAGAACAATGCGCATAGATAAGTCAATCGCCTTAACATTTTTGGTTAAAGCACCGATGGAAATATAGTCGACTCCTGTCTCGGCACTCTCTCTAATATTAGCCAATGTAATATTACCCGACGCTTCGAGGGCACAGCGACCGGCTACTTTTAAAACTGCCGTTTGTAATTCAGGCACAGAAAAATTATCCAGCATGATTCTATCAGGCTGTGCCGCTAAAGCCTGTTCAAGCTCAGCCATTGATTCAACTTCGACTTCCAGCAGCTTATTACTTAATTTTCTGGCTTGCGCTACCGCCTGTGCAATTGATCCAGCGGCAAGAATATGATTTTCTTTAATTAAAATCCCATCATACAAGCCAACACGGTGATTATGGCAACCGCCACAGGTAACTGCATATTTTTGTGCATCGCGTAAGCCTGGTATGGTTTTGCGTGTATCAAGAACTTTACAGTCTGTTCCTGCAACCTTATTCGCATAGATACGCGCCTGGGTCGCAGTAGCCGAAAGGGTTTGCAATAAATTCAGTGCCGTCCGCTCGCCGGTTAATAAAGAGCGGGCATTACCCTTTAAGGTACATAATAAGGTATTTGCTTCTAACCATTGTCCTTCATCAACATGCCACTTAACCAGTAAGTCAGGCTGTAATGCTTTAAAAACCGCATTAAACCAGTCCTGTCCACAACAAACCATCGTCTCACGGGTAATCACTTTCGCTACCGCGTCCCTGTCATCAGGAATAATTAATGCAGTAATATCACCACTGCCTATATCTTCATCTAGAAAAGCTTGAACATTAATAGGGCTTGGATAGGTCATCTTTATTGAGGAAAACTGTGCAGATATGGGTGATTCAAATAAATAAAACCACTAGAAGAGAGTGGTGCGTAATACAGTTACGCACCCACAAAGATTAGATTAGGAACGCGCACGAAATAAGTTGAGCATCTGGCGCAGTATTTTTATTCGTATTCAAAGCCTGCCTCGTGCTTGATACGGGGACGTAGAAACAGGCGCATAGCCAGCTACGTAACTGTTTCTACAACGCTGAAGACGAATAAAAAGACAAGTTAGTTGCTCAACTTATTTCGGTGCACGTTCCTTAACTTATTTCGCTGTCTGCAACTTCAACTTACCCAGAACAATGCTCATTAAATGCGTATCGTAATGACGCTTTAGAGTTGAATCTGTTGGGCGCGGAGGTAATGTCGCTTCAGTTTCAGCAACCAGCTGTTGAATAACATCACGTTTTAATTCCGCTTCTTTAGGCACAACTGTCTTAGGACTTGCTGGAATGACTATTTCTTCAGCGGCTTGTTTAGTATCATCCTGGCTTGTAGAATTGTTTTCCTGCTGAGCTGCTAGATTCTGTTGATAATGGCGTCTTAAAGCAGAATCTTCTGGAAAGGGCGTTTCCACAACTTGCTTATTTGCCGTTAAGTTTTGCATATAATGCCGTCTTAACGTGGAATCTTCTGGAACAACAATAACCGGCTGAGCCGCTTTTATTACTGGTGCAGGTGTCTGAACAGATTCAGCTTTTGGCGTCTTCGCCTGCTCAGTGGCTGGTTCATTTTCCGACACTACTGTCGAACTATCCGATTCATCGTTTGAGCGTAGATAAAACCATGCCGCAACTATAACCGCTAAAATCACCCCAATTTCAATCACATTCATCCCCTTTTATTATTTATTCTTATATTTTTCAATAGGACCAAAAACAGACATCTTAAATATTCTTAGCAAATTCCCATTACCCAGCACGCATTATTCCATATAATAAAGCGGATAGTAATAGAATTTTTTTTCTTTTTAAGCCGCTCTTAACAATGAAAATCTCCAATCACTGGCTAACATCAGCACATAAAATATGCTCACCAAACTGCGATGAACGCGTCGATGAAAGTGATATCTCACTTATTGTCATACATTGCATCAGCTTACCTGAAGGCCAGTTTGGAACCCCATTTATAGAACAATTATTTACCAATCAATTAGATGCACAAGCGAACACCCGTTTTGCTGAAATATGTCAGTTACAAGTATCCAGCCATATCGTCATTGACCGTAACGGCTTGATCACGCAATATGTCCCCTTTAATATGCGCGCCTGGCATGCTGGATGCTCTGAATATAAAGGCCGAGAAAAATGTAATGATTTTTCTATCGGTATAGAGCTAGAGGGAACTGTAGCTAGCGCATATACTGAAGCTCAATACTTACAACTTGCCACATTAATTCAGTGCCTAACGCAGGCCTATCCAAAGCTAAACCTGCAAAACATCACCGGGCATAGCGATATTGCGCCCTTGCGCAAAAAAGACCCGGGCAAGTTTTTTGACTGGAGTAAACTACATCAATGTTTAGCCGCAACCGGCTAAAAACTGTTTAGCCCAAATTTTTACATGATGCACATTAGCCAACGCTAGTGCCGCTTAGGATAACTGCTTATGGATGAATATGAAGATTTATGAAAGTTTGAGTTAAAACCATATCAATCCTTGTATGATATAAATAGATTGTATATTTCCAGCCAGGCACCAGAGAAGCAGGTATTTGATAAAAAAAATCATGATAGAACAAGCGTTTTGTAGGATGGGCAAAGGAGGTACGTCGTGCCCATCATGTTTTCGTTGATGGGCACGGATAAAGCCCTTTGCCCATCCTTGTGTTTATTTTACTGTAACTACTCAGCATGTCTGAGTAGTTCCCCTTTATGTTCAATAACAATCAGACGGAGGCTGTAATGCTTAAGGAAATTGTATTAGTCGAAGACGATGATGTTATTAGGGAAAATTATTCTGAATTGCTAAGTGATGAAGGCTTTAATGTAAAGGCTTATAGAAACCATGAAGAAGCAATGGCGTATTTTAGCCAGCAGCTTCCAGATATTGCCATCCTTGACATCAGCCTAGAAGAAGAACGCGAAGGTGGCTTCCAGCTGTGCATGTATCTAAGACAGTTATCCCCCGAACTACCCATCTTATTCTTAACCTCGCACGGCAGTGAAGTAGATAAAATATCTGGCTTTCGGCTTGGCGCTGACGATTACCTGACCAAAGATATCAGCATAGAATACTTAATTGTACGTATCGAAGCCTTATTACGGCGCTACGAAACTTTGGGCAAGCGCAATCAGCAACAAGTCACCGTCAGCGACAATCAGAACTCCCAAAAAAGTATACAGATAGATGAAGACCGCCTACTGATTTTCTGGCAAAATCAGGCGATTGATCTAACACTTAGGGAGATGGAAAGAAATAATCATCCAAACGAAGTAAGCTTGTGTCTCAATAATTTATAATAATGAATTCTGAATTTATTCTCACACTAGGCAGATAAGCTTGTTGATATTAACAGATAGCATTATAGGTTGGATTATAAATACAGCCCATCGTTTAAAAGGCTCGGTACGTCGTATATTCATGGCTGAAACGGTGGAGCTACTAGGCTCAGGTGGTGCAAGTATTGCTGAAGAAAAACTAGGATGGAATAGAGGCACTATCCGAAAAGGACAATATGAACTTGAAACTCAGCCCATAGAAGATAATTTTTCAGCGAGAGGGCGTAATAAAAGTGAAGAGCATTTTCCTCATCTACTTGATGACATAAAAAAAATTGCTGAACCGGAGTGTCAAACGGATCCCTCTTTTAATTCCTGTCGATTATATACCCGGCTAACGGCTAAAGAAGTTAGAAAACGTTTACTGGAGATTGATTATTACGATGAAAAAACATTACCTTGCTCAAAAACTATCAATACAAAATTAAATGACCTGAGTTACCATCCAAAAAAGGTACAAAAAACAAAGCCTCATAAGAAAATCAAGGAAACGGATGCAATTTTTGAACAAGTTCATTCAGTCAATGGAATGGCAGATATCAACCCAAAAGAGATTCGTATATCAATTGATGCCAAAGCAAGAATGAATATAGGAAATTTTTCACGGGGAGGACGAAATCGGGTTTTAACAAAAGCAGAGGATCATGATTTAGATGTTAAGGAAAAGTTAACTCCTTTTGGTTTTTATCTGCCTGAACATGATGATTTTTTCCTTTTCTTTACAGCAGGCTATGCCAGCAGTGATTTCATCGTTGACCGATTGGAAGAAATTTGGCCAGAAATTCAAGAAAAATATGGAGTAGATATTCTGACAATTAACGCTGACAATGGTATGGAGAACAGTAGCTCCAGAACTCAGTTTATAAAAAGGCTTGTGGAGTTTGCTGAAAAAAGCAACATAAAGATAAAACTGGCCTACTACCCTCCTTATCATAGTAAATATAACCCAATTGAACGAGTATGGGGAGCCTATGAAAATCATATTAGTGGCGACATAATGGATACAGTTGAAACAACTTTAAAATTTGCCAAAAGTATGACCTACAATGGCAAAGCACCTATTGTTAAATTAACAGAAAAAATATATGAAACAGGAGTAAAGGTAGGTAAAAAAGCAATGAAGACGTATTATCAGTTTGTTGACCGAATGCCATCGTTGGAGAAATGGTTTTTGACCATTTCTCCTGGTTGTTCTGGATGATTATTTCTTTCCATCTCCCTTACCCAATTCTGGATTGTGCAAGAATTGTTAACAGAACCTCGTCAGGTCAAAAGCTATCAACAATTAATGAAGGCTGCCAAAATATATGTAGAACCCAACACCATTACGGCACATATAAAGACCATCCGCAATCGCTTTAAAGCAATTGATGAAACGTTTAACTGTATTAAAACTGAACGAGGCATAGGCTATCGCTGGTTAGATACTTGCGTATAACTTTCAGCCGCGCTACTTGTAGCCCGTTATCCTATAAAAATCAGTTGCATATGGAATATGTCAGCACCCAATGCTGTTGACTTAAGAATAATCCCCTTCTCCAGAGGGAGAAGGTTGGGATGAGGGGGTTATAAATGCTTGATTTTATCCTCCTCACCCAACCCTCTCCAACAAGAGAGGGATTTAGTCAACAGCATTGATGCCAGCATTCCCCCTTTTCACAGTTTTGTAAATAAACCTGGGCAGGAAATCATGCTTATTCCGCTGCCACTATGGGTAGAGTCAACTCAAACACAGCACCCGTTTCGCCGCTCAAGTCATACGCATTCACTTGACCCGCATGGGATTCTGCAATCAACTTAACAATATATAAACCCAGGCCAAAATTCTCATCCGTTTTCCTTTCAGAGGTTCTTAAGGAAACAAACAGGTCAAACATGGCTTTTTTGTCTTTAGGCAATTTTGCTCCGATATTTTTAACGAACAGTTGCGCTTTTCCAGCATTCAGTTGCAAGCAAACTTCTATTGCCGTTGATAGACTATCTGAATGCTCTACCGCATTGGCTATTAATTTATCCAGCAACTGTTGTAAGCGCAATTCATTGCCTAGTACCCAAATGTCAGGTTGGCAGTCAACTTTAAAAACACAATCAGGGTACACTGCAAGATATGAATCCAGATGCTCTAGCATTACAGCTGACAAGTCCAGACAATGATGCTGTTCCTTATACAAAATAGCTTCTAGGTTACTGGCATTTCCTGCGCTTTGCAGTAAAGCATTCATACTAGCCATACTTTTTCTAGCTCTGGCAAGATAAATATCAACTTTTTTCTTTTCTAAACTTCGACGTTCTATAAGGTCTAGCGATGTCTTAATACCTACAGATGAGTTTTTTAGCTCATGCCTGAGAAATTTAGCCATGGTTTCCAGCCATAAAATCCGCTTCTGATTTTCTTGGTCCAATTCCAGAGTTCGAGTGACAATGGTTTTTTCCAGATTGATACTGTGCCTGGCCAATTGCATATCGCGCATTTGAATTTGCTGTAACATATGATTGAAACCCTCAACAAGAACTCCCAGTTCATTGTCTTGTTTATTCTCCACGCGCAAAGAATAATCTTTATTTTCTGAAACTAAACTCATCGCGTTTTGTAAGCTTACTATCGGCTCTGAAACAACTTTTTGTAAACGGGTACAAATTAAAAAAGTAATCACAAAACAGATGCATGCAATAACAGCCAGCAAGAGCATATAATTTATTAAATCATCCTCTAGCTGTTCCAGACTAGACACTATACGTATTCTTCCGATGCGTTCCATTTCCAGATAAATATCACGTGCCACATGAATTTTATTTGCAAGCAGGTTGTTCCATAAGGGGCTTGAATCATCGGTAAGCGGCAAAAGCAGTACTTCAGTCGCTACCGATTGATCGCCAAATTCTGCGAATGAACCTCCCTCAACACGCTCAATAACTGCGTAAATGATATGAGGTTTTGCAGCCAGCGCACTTAAAATTTCTTTACCGGTAGCCTGGTCATCAAAAGTTATTGCTCCGGTACTTCTTGATCCCAGCACATCAGCCAAAGTAATCAATTGCTGCTGAATTGTTCGCTGGCTATTGATAGCCTGATTAACCATAACCAATAGGGCCATCAATATAATGGCGGTACAACTAGTGGCCATCATAATCATGATCAACTTACGTTTTAGCGACATACTTTTTATACTTTGCATAGCCATTATAAGCCTTGCCTAGTGTTAACTATTTCAGCCAGTTCCAGAATTTTGGAGCTTATAGAAATACCTGCCTGTTGTAACGAATCGAGATTGATCTGAAAACGCAGTTTGCCATGATCTTCAACCAGAGTGATCATTCCACCTACCCTTGAAAACCCATGAATATCGCTTACTGTCAGCACTGGGGTTTGTTTTAAGCGAGTAAGAATAGTCGCTAGCCGATGTCTTTCTGATTTGCTGATAAAAAGTATATGACAAGTAGTTAATACCTCTTCAGGAATAAGACCGTAATCGAATAAATCAATCGCGAGAGGTATACCCTGGATTGGCTTACCGATGATCATATTTTGCGTTACCTGGGGGAAAGGATTCTGGCCCAGAATGCAATACTGAAAAGAATCACTGGAAGCATTAAGCTTTGCTTCAGGCCAATTAGTAAACTTACCGAATTTATAGGAATATAGCACCTTGAGTGTTGCCTGATCCAGCTCACCTGCAGTGCTCGCATTTAAAGACAGTGAATAGCAAAGCAGCAAGATGCCTACCTGTGCCCAGGTAGGCATGAAGCCTAATAAGCCATCAAGTTGTTTTATAATCCTGATATTCATAAAGTCATGACTATCAATGCAAGATCAACTCTGCAGGCATGGCTTCTTCATTCCACCATTGTTTAGAACCACAAGATGGATTGAAGCTGAAACTGAACCTTAACTTTATCATTAAGCCATTATAATAATTCAACATCTTAGGTATTACCATCCATTGGATTTGTCAACCAACAAAAAGACTTTAATCTTAGAATGAGCTTGCGAACCTGAACAATCAAGAATTTACGTTGCCTCGATTGTTGGGTTTCGTACCTCAACCCAAATTAAAAAAAAACACTTTCACAATCTCTGAAGACCCCACTTCCAGGTTATTGAAATTATTCTTGGGTATCTTAAGTTTGTGTTAAAAAGCATCCTAGCACTTTCCCTGACAAAATAACGCGAACTCCATTAGTATTTAGGTAGACTTCGCTACAATGCTGTTGACTTAAACCCTCTCTTGCTGGAGGGTTAGGTGAGGAGGATAAAATCATGCATTGATAATCCCCTCATCCCAACCTTCTCCCTCTGCAGAAGGCGTTTATTCTTAAGTCAACAGCATTGAGACTCCGCTACCCCTGTTTATGCCTGTTTTTGCTGCGATATTTATCGCCTCATATTAAACCACCTAAATCCTGCAAGCATTATACATAATAATCCACAAAACTCCTTATTAAACAATGATATAATATCATTTTCCTGATTTCACTATCTCATTGTTTTAATGAAGCCCTCTAAAGTATCAAAATCCTCATCTCACGTAAGAAACCGTACCCGAACGGTAAAAATGACATCTACAGCACATGGATTGACAAGCCAGGCGGGACTGATTCCCGTCGTGAAATATTTAGACAGGATAGGTTTTGAAAAAACCGTAAAACAAAGCGTTCCACATCGGCGGGGTGAAAATGCAGACCATCACTTATCTGATGTGGTTCTATTGACGTTGGTTGGCATGATGGGGGGAGCAACATCAATGGCAAAGGTGACGACCGTATGGGCAGATAGCGTACTGCGCAAAGTAGCTGGCTGGATAAAGATTCCTGTTGAAACCACAATTTTACGGATCTTTAAAGAAGTAAGTGATAGGCAGATAAGCCAGTTTGAAACGCTCACGCATACTTTGCGTGGTCAACACTGGCGGCGATTGCTTCGTTCCGGAAAATCGAAAACTGGCATACAATCCGTCCAGTGGGTCGATGTCGATTCAACTGTGGACACCGTTTGTGGTCGACAAGAAGGAAGTGCCAAAGGCTTCAACCCCAAAAAGAAAGGTGCCCGTTCATACCATCCACAACTCGCTTTTCTAGCGGAAACAAAAGAAATTTTACAAGCCTGGTTCCGGACAGGCAATGCCTTTACAAGCAATGGTGTTGTAGAATTTACCAAACAGTTACTTGCACACTTGCCCAATCGGATGCGCATTATTTTTCGCGGTGACAGTGGTTATTTTGTCGGTGATTTGCTTGAATTTCTCGATACCAGAGGGCATGGGTATCTAATAAAGGTTAAACTTAAGAATTTGAACGCATTGCTGGCCAAACAGGCCTGGACAGCCATACAAGGCCGACCCGGTTGGGAGCAGAGCGAGTTTCAATATCGTTGTGGTGGCTGGTCTCGCTCTCGTCAGTTTGTCGCGGTCAGGATAAAGCAACCTAAACAAGTGACAGGACCTCAGTCCGAGCTTTGGGATACGGCAGAATATGACTATTTTTGTTATGTAACAACTGAACCTCTATCGCCTTGGCAAACACATAAGAAGTATGGTGAACGAGCGACGTGCGAAACATGGATTGAAGAAGCAAAATCACAAATGGGTTTAGGTAAAATCAGAACGAATCAATTTCTGGCTAATGCCGCATTATTTCATTGCGCCGTTCTTGCCTACAATACCGTGCGCTGGATGGCTCAATTGAGTGGCAACAAAACGTTGTGCCAATGGGAGCCGGATACACTTCGTACTTATCTGATTCGGGTGGCTGGAAAATTACTCACAGGCAATAATCAGCTGAGAGTCAGAACACCTGCAGATCCGCTCTATCCACAGGAATGGGATGATTGGGTTAAGGTGGGGTTACTCGCTTAACATTAACCGAAGTTAAGTCACTTTGATTAAAAGGTCATGGCACGTTGGCAGGGTGTTTATTGCCTTGGGCTCGGGGGATATCCATACGATACAAAAAATTTCCTCTATTTATGATTTAAATCTGGATATTTTGATCGGTTGGACAAAGAGGGCTGGCAAAGCGGCAGTAAAAACCTAATAACCACTTAGCTAGACAGGTTAATGAGAGTCAAAATATGGGCTTGCAGGATTTAGGAACCATTCTAATTTTCCAACAGCATGGCACAAATCCCTTATAAATATAATGGATAATAGCAATATTCATATTTCTTCATAATCATACTTGATTACCCACAACTCTTAGCTAGACTCCGTCATTCCAGCTACCATTTTAAAACGGGACAAAGCAATGTAGGCTGGGTTAGCTTATCTAGCGAAGCGCAGATAACGTAACCCAGCATTTTACGTATACGGGGCTTTTCTGGGTTACGTTTTTTTACTTCGTCAAAAAAATCTAACCCAGCCTACGGTGTCCCGTCTTAAGTGCGTAGCTGTCATTCCTGCATGCTTTTAGCAGGGATCTCGTAGGTTATGCATAGATTCCCGATAAAGCGTGTGCCCACGCTTGACTGGGTAGACTTATCAAGGTAGAACAGCCAGTTACCCAACTATCCCCTCACAGATCCAATGTCATTCACTTAAATACAAAAATAACAAAAAAAAATAAAGTGATTAAAACTCATAAGCTTAAGCAACACTTTCCTCAGTTACTTTTTGCCTTGACTATATCCATCTAATCTGCCAACATAAGCATGGATAATTTAATTTTTGCAGGCAGGCAACATAATGACAACAGCTATTACCCAACCCCTTACACTTTCTGCTCGTTATTTTTCTAAAAAAGAACTCGCCTACGTTCAGCAAACCGTTAACACGTTCCCCAACTTAAGCCTGACCGAACTTGCCGAAACGCTATGCGAACATTTGCACTGGGTCACGGCAAAAAAACGCAATAAAATTAATGCCTGCCTAAGCGCCTTAGCTAAGCTGGAAAAATTGGGCTATATCAGCTTACCGGTAAAACGCGTTCAAAAGAAACGCGAATCAAAACCGATCATCTGGACATCACAATCGGTTCCTGGTGTACCTATTGAATGTGAGCTCAGTTCCTTGGGGCCTATAGAATTAGAGGTTGTCACAGATAAGGCGGATGTCGCGCTTTGGAATGAGCTCGTTGATCGGCATCATTACCTGGGTTATCGTCATCCTATCGGTGCGGCCTTAAAATACTTTATCATCTCCAATACACCGACACGACAAATCCTGGGTTGCCTGCAGTTTTCAGCCTCTGTCTGGCACCTGGCTGACCGTGATCACTGGATTGGCTGGCAAACGAAAGATAGGGAGCAACGCTTAAACCTGATCATTAATAACACCCGTTTTTTGATTTTACCCTGGGTCAAAGTCAAAAATTTAGCCAGTCACGCCTTGTCTATCGTGACTCGTCAAATTGCAGATGATTGGGATAAAACGCACGCTTACCGTCCCGTCTTGATTGAAACCTTTGTGGACACCACGCAATACCACGGCACCTGTTATCTCGCTGCTAATTGGTCACATATCGGTGAAACCAGTGGCAAAGACTGGCAAAAAGCGACGGATAATAAAGAGGGCACCATTAAGAAGTTGTTTGTTTTTCCGCTTAATCCACACTTTAGAGCCGTATTGAAAAATGAACCTGTCAGCCAAAAAAAATCGATCATTGATGACGACTTTTTAAACTTATGGGGCAAGGTTGTCAATATCATCTCTGAGGTGGCTCTTGCCTACGATGCCACCTGGCAAAAACGCAAACGGGTGATAGACTCACCCCCTATGTCAACATACCTGTCGCCTGTAAAAATTAATATTAGGAGACAGAAATGGCCATATATAGCCAAGAATTTAAAGTACAATCTGTAGAAAAAGCATTATCCAAACGTGACGAACAAACGCTTCACGATATTGCCGATAATTTACATATTGGTTATTCAACACTTCAAAGATGGATCCGATTAGCCAAGGAAAATAAACTAGAAAATCCTGAAACAAATATGTCAACTGAAAAAAGCCCACAGAGCTGGACTAAAGCACAACGTCTTGAGGCTGTAATGGACTGTCACGGCCTGAACGATGAGCATCTTAGCTCTTACTGCCGAGAAAATGGAATTTACCCGCATCATGTTCAGGAATGGAAATCAGATTTTTTATCAGAACATCAAGCATCTAATTCTACCTCCAGGCAGGAACAAAAAAAACTCAAACAAGAAAATAAACGACTACAGAAAGAGCTCAATCGTAAGGACAGAGCTCTCTCTGAAACGGCGGCTTTACTGGTGTTATCAAAAAAGTGCCAAGCGATCTGGGGGGAAACGGAGGTCGATTAATCTCCTACCCAGATCGCAAACAATACTGTGCACTCGTTAATGAGGCGGTACAAAATGGAGCAAGACAACAGCTGGCTTGCGAGCTTGTTGGCATTACTGCCCGTACTTATCAACGATGGAATCAGGGTGAGAAATTATCAGAAGACCAAAGAATTTATAATGATACCCCTGCACACAACAAGCTATCAGAGGCCGTTACGCAAGAAATATTAAAGGTCATTAACCTGCCAGAATATAGCACGTTAACCCCTTATCAAATAGTACCTACTTTATTAGATTCAGGTCACTATATTGGTAAGCGCTCAACGAAGCACGTACTTGCCCTATTCAGGCGTATCTGATTTTTTAATATTCCAGGGCAACAAAGCCTCCACTTTATCAACCGTATCAGCATAAGGTAAAGCAGTGAGAACCTGCTTAAGATATGCATAAGGCTCCAGCCCATTTGCTTTAGCTGTTTCTATCAGGCTGTAATGTATTGCACTGGCACGAGCACCCGCAGGGGTATCAGAAAATAACCAGGCTTTGCGCCCTATCACAAACGGGCGAATCGCATTTTCTGCCAGGATGTTGCTAATATTGAGTTCACCATGGGTGCAATACACATTGAGTTTTTCCCACTGGTTACTCAGGTAAGTCATTGCCTTTCCTGTCAGGCTATCTTTAGGTACTTTATGCTGGTTTTCTTCCAGATAGGCTTTGAGCTGGTTCAATACAGGAATGCTCTTCTCCTGGCGCTGCTGATATTTTTCATCCACTGACAGGTCTTTAATTTCTCGCTCAATGACATACAGTTTATTGATCAGGCTCAGCGCTTTACCTGCTTTTGAGGGTTTGTTATTTTGTCCCTTTTTGCGTTTAGGCTGTGCATTCTGGGCATCTTTAAAATAACGACGCGCATGATCCCAGCACCCCAGCTGGGTGATGCTGTTTTTTTGGCACACGGCATTGTACCCCGCATAGCCATCGGTTTGCAGATAGCCACTAAAGCCGTCAAGCAGGCGCATGGGGACGTCTCCACTACGAGAGGGATCGTATTCAAACAGGATGCTTTTTTCACCCGGTGGCCCGCCAAGCGTCACCCACATATATTTATCTGAGGTCGCTGGCCGCCCCGGTTCTTTTAATACCTGAACCCGCGTTTCATCAGCGAGTATGACTGCCCCTGTGTGTTGATGCTCTCGCATCAGGTTAATCAGGGGCTGAAGTTGTTTAGCCAGTGCGATCATCCAGTTTGCTAATGTCGCTCTGGAGATGTCACCCCCATAACGAGACAAGATGCCTTCTTGCCGATATAAAGGTAAGCCGTCAGCATACTTGGCGATAATAACAAAGCACATTAAACTGATGCTTCCCATTGCTCTGGCAATAGGGTGTCTGGGCATTTGTGCGGCTTTAACCTGGCGTTGTTTTTCGCCTTCAATCTGTTTGATAAAGACCGCTTTTTCCTGCATGTATTCAAGAACACGTACTTTAGCAGGAATAATATCCAGCTCTTCTTTCACTTTAGTAAAGAAAGTATCAATAGCACCTTCTTTTTCTTCATCGGTTAAATAAATAAAAATTTGCTCGCGAGGTAACTTATCTGAGAAGGGTTTGCGTCCCGGCTTTTTCTTGGTGCCAGTAGAACTTGTTTGTTTTTCGTCCTCAGGTGCTTCATCAGCCTCCAGGTCTAGCTCCTCATCGCTATCCGCTTCATTCTCTGCTTCATCAAACAAAGAGGATTGATGAGATTGTTCACTGGATGATCCAAAGCGTTTTATTTTAGATAAGCGTAGTACCTCTTCCAGAATAAGGATGCGTTTTTTCTGTTCGGAAATCACCCCAGACTTAACTTCAATCACACGCGTCAGTTCATCAATAGCCTGTTTTTTTTCAAGCAAAAAAGCAACACTCTCCGACAGCAAAGAACCGGCTTTATCTTGTTGTTTTATATTTGAAATATCGGCTAAAATCATGGCTTTATTATAGCATTTATAGTGGCAATAATGAACACAAAAACAGCTAAAAAACAGACTCATATTGAAGTTTTTTATGACCTTTCATCGCGCTAATATCAAAGCCATCCAGCAGCCAGTTTAACGGCTGGCCTGTTAAGGTTAATGTCTCTTCCTCACCCTTAGGCCACTTAAATGTTTCTTCTACCAATGACTTGTAATAAAGGACAAAACCATTATCTTCCCAAAACAGGCATTTAATCTTATTCCGCCGTTTATTCGTAAAGGCATAGAGAGCCCCCTCAAAAGGATTATGCCCTAACTCACATTCAACAATCGCCGATAAGCCCCGATGTGACTTACGAAAATCAATGGGCTGCCGATACAGATACACTTCTGTCAAAGACAGAGAGGGACGCATAACAACCGTCATCGCAACAGCTCAAGCAGTGGTTGAATACACGGCATAGTATCCTGCGTAATACCTTCCAACCGAATACCATCATTAAATTGCAAAGATAATCCTGGGACTGGCGCAGATGAACGATCCCCGTCAACCCGAATACGTGTAAACCCTGTAGGGGAAGTAGTCGGCTTTACAGTCGATTTACGTTTCCAGTAGCCTAACTTTTGCGGACATAAATCATGCTGTCGACAATAAGCTACCTGTGATTGGCCTGATGCCTGCCAGTGCTCTATGTGAATAGGCCAGAAAGTCTTTGCCTGTATTTTTTCTAACGCTGCCATTTAAAATTCCCCGTGGTATTTAACAATGGGGATAGTTTGGCATTAATCTGAGTTGCCGTGAAGTACGCTGACTATTGAGCGCTTACAATCTAATTAATAAACTAAATGGAGTAGAGATTTAACTGATATGCTTTTTTCATTTAAATTAATATCATATTCCCTCTCGAATTTTTTACTCCCCCCTTTGATTAAGTTATCAACTGTTAGTGTTATTAAAATTCTTTTGGAATGTTTTTTTGAGCTGAATAATTAAAATATTATCTTAATAAATAAGGAGAATTAACCATGGTAACCAGGAAAAGTGCTACAAAAATGAAAAAAAAGGACTGGGGAAATTTTGCAAAGGCCTTGATTCTATTGAAAGCCGACATTCTTAACCCTGAAGACCCTGAAGATGAGCAAATCAGCGTGTATGATCTTTTTAATGCAATTCATATTGGTATTAGAAGAGTTAGAACGCCAGATAGATCTACAACAAATATGGGACATAACTCAGCAGGATTTTGCCCTTGGCATCGTGAGTTTTTATTGAGACTTGAAAAGGAAATGCAAAAAAAAGTGCCGTCGAGCTTTATTCCTTATTGGGACTGGACAGACCATCAAGGAATCGCAAAACTCTTTACAAAAAAAAGGTTGGGTGAAAGA
Source organism: Methyloprofundus sp. (assembly GCF_965251085.1). Classification (NCBI taxonomy): domain Bacteria; kingdom Pseudomonadati; phylum Pseudomonadota; class Gammaproteobacteria; order Methylococcales; family Methylococcaceae; genus Methyloprofundus; species Methyloprofundus sp. Next base: position 2,260,001 of record NZ_OZ252594.1, read on the forward strand.
AGTGGGCCCATTGTTAATGGTTATTTTGCATTTGATGCACCTGGTACGGGAGCCAATACTCTTAACCCATCTTCGTGACTTATACAGTCAATTCCCCATTATTTCAATGAGTTAAATTTTTCAATCGGTCTCAGTTGGCACTACAGATTTCATATCAACGGTCGTTTTAATTTTTCCTATCGGGTCGGGGTTAATATTCAAAGCAGTATAGATTTGTTTTTGTCTGGTTTCTGCTTTGCTTGTGGTTCGCAAGTGAATGATTGTATCGTTATCAGTGGGTAAGGTAATGGTCAAACGTTGCTGGGTCGACATAATGTTGCGAATGCTTTCCCAGCTTAGATGAATGCCCTGCAGTTTAAGCTGATAACGCAGTGTATGTACCAAGTGGTAAGCTAATAATGTAATGAATAGCTGTCCGGTAACCCGGTCTTCTTTTTGGTGGTAGACAGGGCGCAAACCCAGTTCGGTTTTCAGGCTTCTAAAGGTCGCTTCAATCTCTGTGAGCATGGTATAGGTCGTCCATAACTGTTCTTCCGACCAGTCAGGGATATTTGTTCTTAGGCAGTACACACCACAGTGTTGATCTTTCTGGTCACTTTCAGGTTTACGTTTCCATTCGATACTGGTGGCTTTGTTTTTTTTGTCATCCGCCATGACGTTGATGGTGTAGTCAGCAGCAACGCGGCTATGTTTTTCACGTAGCCGGCCGATACGTTCCAGTATTTTGTCGTATTTTTTAAGGGTGCCTTTTTTGCTCAGGCCCGTGTGCAGTTTTTCCAGGGCTTCTTCCAGACGAACATGAAAGCGGTTACGGATACCTTGTTCTTTTTTTGCCTTTTGTTCTGAGTGACAATAGAGTCGGGTTTCCCTGGTTTCTGGATCAACTTCACGATACACAACGACATTACTGTCCGGGGTATCCCTGACTGTTACCGGGCTTTCCTGGTCTCTTGGGTTTTTTACGTGCTGTTCTCGACTGACGACGAGATAATGATAATCTTGTTCGATTAACCAGGCAACATTGTCGGCACTGGCAATGCCGGCATCCATGATAACCACCGGCTTTATTTGATGAAAGGGATCCTTGTCTCGCAGTCCCTCAAGCATGAGCTTCAGAGTCGCGGGCTCACTGGCATTGCCGGGAAAAACCTGACTACTCAATGGGAAACCGTCACCATCCAAAATCAGCCCCAGGGTCACTAGTGGACAGTCTGTGCGTTTCTCTTTGGAGCGACCGAATTGCGCTTTCGGGTTTTGGGTACATTGGCCTTCAAAATAAGTATTGGTCAGATCGTACAATACAATCTTGCGGTTTAAATTGAATAAAGTCTGCTCGCGGTTAGCCAGAAATGATTCAAGAGTTGCCTGGTGTTTGAGTAACTTGTCACTGACCGTATATAATCGTGTCAGGCTTGTATTGCCGTAGTCATGATCCAGCAGCTCACCCAGCCCCGTTCGATTTTGCAACCAATCATGTGTTTTCAATTCACTGCCGGGTGAAACTATACGTCCGATGATACTGCCCAGTGCTGTCACCGTATCGATTTTATTAAAGCCCAGTGCTGTGAGTTTCTCATCTAGCTGCAATTGCTGTGCAGCATGCAGTGCCAAGGTTTCCACGCCTATACTGCGGGCATTAATGGCTTCGACATGGTTAATATCAACAGAATGATAATCCCGTTCTGAGCTTTGTGAGTCTAGTGGTTGTGACAGTTTTGCAGTCATCAGTGCGCTATAGCGTTGAGCCGTTGCTTCCAGCAGTTGATTTAAATCATCAGCTAAATGGAATAGCTCTTCCTGATGGGGTTCCGAACCTTGTTGTAATTGTTCAATTCTGGCCGTTAGCAGGGGCCAATACTTTTTCTCGATAGTAAAGTCCGCACCTATATTGAGCAATGTGCGTTGCTTGACTTGTTTCCCTATACGAAAAGACTCAACAATGCGGTAAGTGAAATAAGCGGAGCCGTCTTCCAGACTCTTTGTTTTGGTTCTTCGAATATACATGCCACTAGCATCAAGGAAAAACCAGGAAAAATCAATAGGCAGAGCAAACTAAAATGGCACTACAGGAGCCTCAAAAAAAACACCTTTGATTTTAAAGGAGCTTTTTTGATGAAAATTTTATGCGAACGATAAATCAATAACTTGGAAAGATAAAAGTGACGAAGATGGGTTAAAAGGCCTGACTGGTGGGTTGCATCATTAAAGGGATGGAGAATACCTAAACAATTACAGTATGGTAGAGGCCAAGGTTTAAGTAGATCAGCAGACTCAAGAGATCTAGCGACTCTAGACCATATTAATATTGTAAAAGATACCGATAACTATGAAGGCGGAGCTAGCATAGACTGGTTAGAGCCGGGGACCAACCGACAATATTTGCTAGACGGTGGGTTTCGGAAAAGGATCGAAGGTGGAGGGGGCGGAGGGGTTCCTCGAACGCATAATTTCGGGCATGGTTGGATTGGAGGGCAAATGGGACACCCATTTACATCCCCTCTAGATCCTATTTTTTTTATGCACCATTGTAATATTGATAGAATTTGGAGCGAATGGCAGGATGAAGGTCATTCGGGCACTGAATTTTATCCAGAAGCTGGGTTTGATATGGGGCATAACCTAAAAGATTCAATGTGGCCATGGGTTGGTGGTGCAAGAAATTATCAGAGTTTAACTAGGCCAGCTGGTATTCCATGGCCTGATTTTACATCAGAATCAGCAGTATCGCCTGAGTCTGTCATTGATATTGCATCTCTTGGTTATAAATATGCCTAAAGAATTGAAAAAATTTTAGACCTCTATAATTTGTTGAAAAAGAGATTTCTATTTTTTACTAAAGCTTAGATTTAAAGTTATTAAATTACTTTGTTGCTTCATGAGGTTTTTACGAGGTAGCCCTGAAGCCATCATATTACAACCTCGCCACTCAGGAGATTATAATGAAAACTAATGAATGGTACGCTTGGATAAATTTAATGCCTCCGAAGCCAGATGACTTTCATGTGGTTGGTGAAGTAGTTGTTGGAAATCCTGGTATCGAAGTACATTTATGCGCTAAAGAACCACAAGGTATCAACCCAAAAATTTTGCTTTTAAATATACATTTAGTTCAAAAACCAGGAGTATGGCCTGATGTTTTAACTAGCGTACAAGCAAGGTTTGATAAAATCCTAACCCCTACTAGTACAAGATACGATCAGGTTGAGGTATTTCTTGATAATGAATCTATCGCTCAGATTCCTGTAGAGCAGGTTCATTAATACTGAAAACCTTAATCATTGGGTATTAATAGCCCTAGTCAGTTCAAGTAAGTTCAAGTAAGTTCAAGGGGCAGTCAGTTTGAAAAAAATAAACCACCTAGCTAATAATCATGTTGGCTGACCTCTTGAAACCTTTAAAATAAATTCCTAAACTGTGATCTAGCTCATAGGTCATTCGCATTTGCCATGAGTAAATGAACTCAACGAAATTCAAGGGGTTCGTCAGCCTGAAAAACTAAAATTAAACCACCTAATTAAGGTCTTCAATAATCATATTGACTAACCCCATGAAAACCCTACTTGAGCGAAATGAAACTACTGATAGTGAGCCAGGTGGGCTTTTATCACTAGACTTACTGGATATAGCTTTAGTATGACCATCCTGAAAGTTGCTTGATCTTAATACTATAAGGTTCTAATACACTCCTTAGGCCGCACATTTAATATGTTAGAGTTTATAGCTCAAGCCTAAGAAAATTCTAATTCGCTGATTTTTTTGAATTATTCTAAAAGACCTGTCCGATAAGGAGATTTAATTTTAACAGTTTTTTAGTATATGTTCGGCCAACACATGTACTTTACAAATCAACATGTACAAACATTTAACATTTTCTCATATTGACAAAACCAATAACTTAGCGGTTTTTTATCAGCAATAATTGCTTGACAGTGCTTGTAACCTATTGTTTTTATAAGACCGGTTGGCCGAATATTTACGTTTTTTACTTGCTGATTTATTTCAGCATCAACCACCAAAAGAGGCGATCTAATGACAGACAATAGAAAACAACAAGCACGGCAAGTGCGTATTTCTGCTGCAGAACTTGCTTATAACCGTGAACATCCACGTCATATTACAAATGGCGATGAACAGAAGTTTCGCAATACCGATGGTTCTAAGCCATCTTATTTAGCGAGCTTTACCAAAGGGATGCCTCATAATGATGATACAGGGCTTGTATCCGATCCGAATGACTTTCAACAGTTTGTTCAAGGTATTGATAGCGGAGATCCGCGAGACTTTAACGATACGCGATTAGGGCGTGGTGAAGGATCGACAGATCACCCCCCAGGAACAATAGAAGAACCTGAATGGCGATCAACAAAGTCTGCAGGTGCTAAAGTCCGAGCCTGGGAAAGTCAGGGTGCGGGAAATACTTATGACCTGGAAGGACCTGATGCACATTCACTCACTATGCCACCGGCACCTGCAATCGGCAGTGATGAATTAATTGCTGAGATGGGTGAAGTCTATGCGCAAGCTTTATTAAGAGACGTGCCTTTTACAGAGATTGTAGATTGCTCAGGATCTGTTAATTGCAATACCTGTGATTCTGACCCATTAACAGTCAATGACATCGTGAGCGAGCTCAATAATTTAACTTGGTTCTCAGACAATTGTTGTTCATTAAGTGCGCATGAGGCGAGTCGTAAACGAGGAAAACAATCAGGTCAAACGGTATTCCGGGGTATCACACCCGGGGATGATATCGGTCCTTATATCTCGCAATTTCTACTAGTGGGTAACAGGGGCGTTAATCCTGATGATAAAATCAACCAATATAAAGATGGATTTATTTCTTATGGATCTATTCGAGCAGACCAACGCGTACGTTATGCAAAGCCTTGTGAAGATCATCTGACGCTGTGGAATGAGTGGCTGGATGTGCAGGAAGGGGCTGACCTTGGAGGAAAGGAGTCCTATGAATCTGGGCCTGAAGCCTATCGGTTTATTACCACTCCTAGAGATATGGCAACTTACGTGCACTATGATGCATTATATGAATCTTATCTCAATGCCTGTTTGATTCTCTTGGGTGAAAAGACTCCTCTAGACCCTGGAATCCCTTTCCAAAGGGGCGATCATCTCGATCATCAACAAGGTTTTGCTCATTTCGGTGGCCCGCATATTCTGTCATTAGTTACTGAAGTAGCCACTCGTGCGTTAAAGGCGGTGAGACATCAGAAATTTAATGTACATCGTAGACTGAGACCTGAGGCGCTGGCGGCAAGATTAAGCAAACATGCGGATTTGTGTGTTACTGAAATTGATACGATGGTGTGTCAATTACAGCCGATTCTGCGTTTAATTTCTGCTAGAAACCCGAAAGACAAGGCTTTAGGGAAATGCAACTACCTATTACCAATGGCATTTTGTGAGGGCTCGCCTATGCACCCTGCTTATGGTGCAGGCCATGCAACGGTAGCAGGCGCATGCGTGACAATTCTTAAGGCTTTTTTTGATCACAAGCACCCATTGACGATGGCGGGGGGTGATACCCAGGCTTTTGTACCGACAACGAATGGTATGAGTCTGAAATGTATCGATGTTGTTGGCGGTAAGTTAACGGTTGAAGGTGAGTTGAATAAACTCGCTTCGAATATTTCCACTGGACGTGACTGGGCAGGTGTGCATTATTTTACCGACTATATTGAGTCTTTACGCATGGGTGAACAGATCGCTATTGGCATTCTGGAAGAGCAGAAATTAACGTTTGCTGAAAACTTTTCGATGACTGTGCCATTGTTTGATGGTGGATCGATAAGAATATAAGATGACCTGATTACCCATAACCCTCAGCTATACTTCGTCATTCCTGCATGCTACCCAGTCAAGCGTGGGCACAAGCTTAAGCAGGAATCTAGCCGGATAAGCATAGATTCCCGATACAAGACTTCGGGAATGACTAGGTTTTTAACATACTGATGTTTCAAACCTTATTCTACTATGGATGAGAGTTGTACGTCATCAGGTCAGATTATGGGGTTAATAACACCTGAAATTTGATGTTCTCTTAGATAATCTAACTGTTGCCTGTATGAGGCTTGCTCGATACCGGATAATTCAATTCTCCGTATTCCGCAAGCTTCATACTGGCTTCAGCATACTTTTGTTACGCTACGAGCAGCCATTAGCTAATTTCAGAGCTCCTGATCTCGACATAAAGAAATCAAAAGCTTACCGTTTTCACAAGATAATTAGAGGATACTAAAGTGCGTAGGTTGGCGCTGAGTATACGAAGCCCAACATGATATTGCACAGTAATTGTTGGGCTTCGTATACTCAGCGCCAACCTACATATTAAGCATTAGCATCAAGTTATTATCCTAGAGTTCAGGTGGTCTGAATTTGGAAAAAATCAAGTCGCTAATTACAATTCACATAGAGCCAATTCACATAGAGCCAATTTTTCCATGGACCTAGTAAATACAAAAACAATACTCCCACTTGACCTCAATGCTGTTGACTTAAGCCCTCTCTTGCTGGAGGGTTGGGTGAGGAGGATAAAATCATGCATTGATAATCCCCTCATCCCAACCTTCTCCCTCTGGAGAAGGCGTTTATTCTTAAGTCAACAGTTGCCACTTGACCTCAGCTAAATAGACCTGACATATTGGTTAATAAAATGATCGGCTGAATCACCCGATGTTAAAAACTGTTCAAATAAGTTAAGCATTTCTGGTAGCGTAATGTAGGCTAACGCACCATAACCCTTATTTCTTAGAAAAACCTCATGTAAATAATTGATAAACTGGATACGTTGCTGAGCTAATTCGGGCACTATTCTTCCTTTTACACTATATTGTTAATACTATTAAAATACCGGTCTTAATAAACCAAACCTGATCTACTAGTCTTCCTGCTCATTCTGCACAAATGATTCATAGATCATAAAAACCACGCCTAAGGTTATTGCTGAATCGGCAATATTAAAAACCGGCCAGTGCCAGGTCTGATAATAGACATCAAAAAAGTCGATGACATAGCCGTAAATAACCCGGTCAATTAAATTACCAATGGCACCGCCAAGGATAAGACTGAGGGAAATTGCTGATAAAGTTTCCACTGGTTTCAGGCGTTTAATCCAGATGACAATACCGACACTGATTGAAGCGGCTAGTACTGCAAAAAACCAGCGCTGCCAACCGCCCTGCTCGCTTAAAAAGCTAAAAGCAGCGCCAAAATTATGCACATATGTGATATTGAAACCTGGAAATACCGGGATAGATTGATACAAGCTCATATTTGTATCTATCCAGATTTTACTCAGTTGGTCCAGGATAACTGTCAAGACTGACAGCCAAAGCCATTTCATCATATTATTTCATTTGTAAAAGAGTCATTAAGCTAAAAGTTGTTCACATAGGATGAGCTAGGAACGAAGCGCATCTTTTGATGCTTGATGCGCTTCCTATGGTCAGCACATCCTATAAAAATCAGCTTTCGTGTAATACTTTGTCGGATTGCGCTACGCTTATCCAACCTACTCGAATATTTAAATACTGCCTGTAGGGCGTGGCTTTAGCCCGCCAATATCAAATAAACGCGGGCTAAAGCCACGCCCTACAAGTCAAGTCATAGAATTAGGCAAACTGCCGAACTTCGCCCTCGCCAGCGATATTTTCGATACAACGTCCACATAACTCCGGGTGCTCCGCATGGTTACCTATATCTTCTACATAATGCCAACAACGGACACATTTTTCATGCTCAGAGGCAATGACTTTGACCTTTATGCCCTCTAACTCTGTTTCTATCGCATCACTACTTGCATCCTGTAGCGGTACAACAAATGCTTTAGAGGTAATAAAAATAAAGCGTAATTCATCTGCCAGTTTACTTAAGACTGAAGCATATTGGTTACTACAATATAAAGTAACTTCGGCGTTTAATGAGGCACCAATAATATCGGATTTACGCATTTGCTCCAGTTCTTTACTCACTGCGACACGCACCGCCATGATTTGTTCCCAGTCTACATTCGACAGAATAGCATCTTGCGCCAGAGGAAATAAGCCCTGATACCAGGTTGCCAAATGTACCGAGTCGCTACGCTCACCCGGTATATATTGCCAGATTTCATCTGCAGTATAACAGGTGATAGGTGCCAGCCAGCGTACCATCGCTTCCATCACATGATACATCGCTGTTTGCGCTGAGCGTCGAGCCAGACTTTCTTCTTTGGCTGTGTATTGACGATCTTTGATAATATCCAGATAAAAACCACCCAGATCCATGGCACAAAAATGATGCACTTTCTGGTTAATAACATGAAATTGGTATTGGTCATAGGCTTCTATAACGTCTTGTTGTAACTGTAATGCCCGATCGACAATCCAGCGATCCAGTGCTAGCATCTCTTCAGGCTGGACACTATGCAGTGCCGGATCAAAACCATTCAGATTAGACAATAAAAAGCGTGAGGTATTTCTTAAGCGCCGGTAAACATCCGAAGTACGCTTTAAGATTTCATCGGAAACTGTCATCTCACCCCGATAATCTGTACCGGATACCCAAAGGCGTAACACATCCGCGCCTAATGATTTCATCACCGATTGTGGAGCAACCACATTACCGCGCGATTTGGACATTTTCTTACCTTCGGCATCAACGGTAAAGCCATGTGTTAACACGGACTTATATGGCGCTACGCCATTCATCGCAACTGAAGATAATAAGGAAGATTGAAACCAGCCACGATGTTGATCCGAACCTTCCAGATATAAATCAGCTGGAAAGCTAAGTTGCTCACGCTGATTTAACACGGCTTGATGAGTCACTCCAGAATCCAGCCAAACATCTAGTGTATCGGAAGTTTTTTCATATAATTCGGCTTCTTCACCCAGCCATTCTGCCTTATCTAGAGCAAACCAGGCTTCTATGCCTTTTTGTTCTATATGCAAGGCTATATCTTCAACCAGTTTATCGGTTTCAGGGTGTAATTTGCCTGTTTCTTTATGTACAAAGAAAGGAATCGGCACACCCCAGGTACGCTGTCTTGAGATACACCAGTCGGGGCGGTTTTCTACCATGCCTTCAATTCGAGCTTGCCCCCAGTCAGGTATCCATTGAACTTTTTTAATTTCTTGCATGGCTTTTTCACGCAGCTCACCTTGCTCCATGGAAATAAACCACTGCGGTGTCGCACGAAAAATGATTGGCGTTTTATGCCGCCAGCAATGCGGGTAACTATGTAATATTGCTTCGTGATGCAAGAGCTTATGCTTGCTAGTCAAAACCTCAATTACATGATCATTTGCCGAGAATACATGCTCGCCAGCAAAGAGTTCTGTATTGGGTAAAAATACGCCATTATCGCCAACCGGGTTATCGATCGGCAAACCATAGCGCTGCCCTACTACATAGTCATCCTGTCCATGTCCCGGAGCTGTATGTACCGCTCCCGTACCTGCCTCTGCGGTAACATGATCACCCAAAACAATCGGCACTTTACGATGATAAAAAGGGTGCATGAGTAATTGGTTCTCTAAAGCATCACCTTTACAATAAGCAAGCACACGGCTATTTTCCATGCCATAACGTGCCACGGCATCATTCCATAACTGACTGACTAATACCAGGCGCTCTTTATGTCCGTCTTTCTCGCACTGCACAACGACATATTCGTACTTAGGATTTAGACTCACAGCCTGGTTTGCAGGCAAGGTCCACGGTGTTGTCGTCCAGATAACGACTGATAACGGCCCTTCCCCTTCATGCTCTGGCACATGCTCGCAACTGGCAAAGAACTTTGCTTCATCGATAACTTCAAAGCGCACATCAATCGCAGGCGAATGTTTATCTTCGTACTCGACCTCCGCTTCGGCCAATGCCGATCCGCAATCTGTACACCAGTGCACAGGCTTAAAGCCTTTGCTTAAGTGTCCTTTAGCATTTATTTTACCTAAAGAGCGTACAATATCGGCTTCAAACTTATAATTCATGGTCAGGTAAGGCTCGTCCCAATCGCCCAGCACCCCCAGACGCACGAACTCATCCTTTTGCATTTTGACCTGTTTGGTCGCATATTCCCGACAAGCTTTACGAAATACTTCTGCAGAGACTTTTCCACCCGCCTTACCGACTTTCTTTTCGACCATTAACTCGATCGGCAAGCCATGACAATCCCAGCCCGGAACATAAGGGGCATCATAGCCAGACAGTGTTTTAGACTTAATGATAATATCTTTAAGAACTTTATTTACCGCATGTCCTATATGAATAGGGCCATTTGCGTAGGGTGGGCCATCATGCAAAATAAATTGCGGCTTGCCTGCAAATTCAGCGCGAATTTTTTGGTAAAGCTGCGCTTCAGTCCATTTCTTTAAGCGTTCAGGTTCACGTTGCGCCAAATTACCTTTCATGGGAAAGGCTGTTTTGGGTAGGTTGAGGGTCTTTTTATAATCGATGGTCATTGTTTATTAAATATGCATTAAAGTCTTTGCTTGTGCAGCATCCAATTGAATCTGCCGTTTTAAATCGTCCACTGATTGGAAGCGCATTTCACTCCTTATTTTATGTTTGAAATGCACTTCTACATACTTTCCATAGATATCCTGGTCAAAATTAAACAAATGTGTCTCCAATAACACTTTTGCTTCGCCATTAACCGTTGGCTTGGTACCGACGTTTGCAACACCATAGATCGGCTTTTCGCCTATGCCAGTCATGGTTACGGCAAACACACCTTGTATGGGTGTGTTTTTTCGTTGCATCTGTATATTGGCCGTAGGAAAACCGATCTTGCGCCCCAGTTTTTCGCCATGAACAACTCTACCGCACACCGAGTAATTGCGTCCTAACATTGATTCAGCAATCGCTAAATCACCATTACTCAGGGCATCTCTAATCAGGGTACTACTGACTCGACTGCCTTTAACCGAGTAAGAGGCGGTATCAATCACTTTAAAATCAAATTGCTTTCCTGCTGCTTCCAATAATGCAAAATTTCCGCGTCGGGCTTTACCAAAATGAAAATCATCACCCACTACCAGATATTTTACCTTTAAACGTTCTACTAATATTTCCTGGATGAAATATGCAGGGTCTAAATCAGCAAAGCTCTGGTTAAAATTAACGATAAGTAAATTATTAACCGGCAAATGTTTAAAGTGAATGATTTTTTCTCTTAGACGCGTTAAGCGTGACGGCGCATTATCTTTAAGAAAAAATTCCAGTGGCTGTGGCTCAAATACCATTACCACAACAGGCAAATTCAGCAGTTTACCTTTTTCAGCTAACTTGTTGATAACAACACTATGGCCTTTATGTACACCATCAAAGTTTCCGATTGTAAGCACACAGCCCGAAGCAAAGGACTGTAGCTTTTTTATGCCACGAATTAGCTGCATTCAATTATGCTTTAGAAAAAACCAGCATTTTAACATTATTATACTTCGCGCGGTCACGGATGCGGAAAATAGTGTGAGCTGATTTTTCTAGGTTGAAGTATAGTTTAGGAACGCGCACGGAATAAGTTGAGCATCTGGCGCAGGATTTTTATTCGTATTCAAGACGTAGAAACAGGCGCATAGCCAGCTACGTAACAGTTTCTACAACGCAGAAAACGGATAAAAAGACAAGCCAGTTGCTTAAGTTATTTCGTGCGCGTTCCTTAGTCACTACTTCAACTCTGCGGCTTAGCGTAAACTTGATAAAGCATCCTGCAACTCTTTTATGGACTGGGGACGATCTGCAGGGCCCAATTCCATACACCAGTCAATAATTGCCAATAATTTCAAATCAAAAGCGTCTGCATAGGCTTTTTGTGCAAGGGGGAATTCATCATTACCCACTCGGCCGGGGGCTTCCGGGGGCACATTTAAATCTAGGCAGGCACGCATACTGGCACCCACTGAGTAGATATCGGAAAATGGCCCCAAAACCCCGTTTGCAGAATATTGCTCTGGAGGCGAGAAACCTTTGCTTAATACCTGTGATTTCTGTTTTGCTTTCGTCAGGGGAAATGCCTGAATCGCTCCAAAATCGAGTAATAGTGCGCTATTATCCGGGGTAATCATTAAGTTCGCGGGCTTGATATCCAGATGCAGCATATTATGCTGATGAATCAAAGACAAGCCCTCTAACATTGAACTAAAAATATTATTTAACCACTGACTATTGATATTGATTGTTTGCCCAAGCAGTAATTTATCTAAAGTAATGCCATAAGCATAATTCATCACTAGATAAACCGTAGAATTAGCATGAAAAAAACTAACAACCTCAACAATATTCGTGTGTTTTAATGTCGCTAGGACCTTTGCTTCCTCAACAAACAGACTACGCCCATGAACAAATAATTTTTTAGTCTGCTCAGTATTTGCAACAATATTATTATTCCAGGTTCGATGCGCTAATTTACGTGGCAAATATTCTTTAATTGCCACCTGCACCTGGGTTTTTCGATGTCGTGCTAAATATACTGAACTAAACCCACCATGCGCAATCTCCCGTTCGATTATATAATCATCTACAACGGTACCAGGCTGTAAATAATTCCACTGTTTTGGGTAAGTTTCAGGATCGTAATATTCAGACATAAAACACGGAAAAAGGAGTCAGCTATAAATTATTTATACTTTGCAAAGATCACAGTAGCTACCAAATATGCTAACACGAAATCAATAAAACAAACGTAAAACCGCTTTATAATCACAACTAGGGGAGATAAAAGTTGTTAACCCCTCTGTTCTTGCGTTTGCGAATCTTGACTCTGTAAAAATCAGTGATTCTCAGTTTAAAGGTTTAACTAGAAAAATCAGTTGAGCGCGAATTTATAGTGCAAGATATTGAGTTATTATAATACTTTCAAAAAATCTTAGCTTCACCCATAGGCTAAGCGGGCATTTTTTGGAAGTGCAGTGAGATCAAGATCTTGTGCTAGAAACCGTGAGCAACTGATTTTTCTAGGTTTAAGCAATACGGGCTATTTTATTACCCTAAGACACCTGGAAACAAATAATCATCCAACTTTGTGGTCTTTTTGTCCGTCATTCGCACAGTAGAAATAGTTACGTAGTCAGCTATGCGCCTACTGCTACGGCACTAATGACAAACAAAAATCCTGCCCAAATTTTAGACGCTTATTTATTTCCAGCTGCCTAAGGCTTAGTTCTTACAAAGTTCTGCTATACTAAATTAAAAAATAACTATTCTTATCCAGGGTCGTCTGATGAAATTTAATAAAACAATTGTCTTAGCTTTATTAACCAGTCTTTGTCTATCTTTGTTTAGCATTAGCGTTGCTGCTGAAGGTAATGCGCAAGAAATGATTTATGTGGATGAAGAAAATAGGTCAGAAGTGACTGAAGATCCTTATGGGCCAAAAGTAGGCGATAAAGCACTCAGGTCTTTAGCCAACATCACACTGGGGGTGATAGAAATCCCCAAAAATATCATTATTGTAAGCAATCGATCTAACCTGCTATATGGCCTGACTGGCGGTACTGGACTAGGCATCTTAAACACAGCAGGTCGTATCTCTGTCGGTCTGCTTGATCTGCTTACTTTCCCTTTGGCCACTAAACCCATTGCTCAGCCAGTTTACCCCTGGAATAAGTATGTCGATGTGTATACTAGCTATAACAATATGTTTGTATTAGACTTTTAAGGTATAGGTCGCGCTCCTTCTTAAAGGAAAGAGCGCGCCAAAGTCAATATCTGGATGCATTCTCAACCTTCCAGCCATTTCAACCTTCAACCTTTTACTGATCTTTGGAAAATAAGCTGATTCAGTTACTGCCCCTGAGCAATCACTCGACTCAGGCCATTGGGTTCCTTGATTAATTCGATCTGCGTCTTAATACGCTCCTTGATGCCTTGAACATGAGAGATAATACCTATCGTTTTCCCTTGTGCCTTTAAGGCTTCTAGCGTTGTTACAACTGTATACAGCGTCTCTGCATCCAGATTCCCAAAACCCTCATCAATAAACAAGGAATCTATAGCTCTACCGTTGTTGGCTATTTCTGATAACCCTAAAGCCATAGCCAGACTCACTACAAAAGTCTCACCCCCTGATAACGATTTAACCGCACGCTTACTTTGTTTCTGCCTGTTATCAATAATTTCTATTGCCAAACCAAGCTCGCTCGGAATGCTTACTACGTGATATCGGCCATTTATTTTATCCAGAAAGCTATTAGTCAAAACCAGCAATTTTTCTGCTACCGCTATTTGCACTCGCCGTCTGAACACATTCTCCGGCTCAGCTGCAATTTTCTGCTGTTGTTCCTGCTTTTGTTGTACAGATAATTCCTGCTGTGCTATATGTTTAATCAGTTGCGCATTCTGTTGATGTAACTGCTGCTGCTGTTGCAGACTAGCTTTTAATGTCGCTACTTCTTGCTGTGCAATTTCCATCTGGACCTGCTTTTCTCTCAGTTTTATCACAACACTTTCCAGCGTTTCCTGAGTCGCTATATGCACACGCTCAGCATCCAATTGTTTGTCCAAGGTCTCAATTTCAGCAGGATACCGCGCAATATTATCCTGCATCTGCTGCAATAAATTCTGTATTTCTTCTTTTCGCTCACATAAATCAATCAATTCCTGAACATTGTCCAAAGATTGATAACTGGATTGCTGTAATTGCACGTTTAGGGCAGAAAGTTTCTGGCTGGAATCTAGCTCTAGTCTAGCGATAGTTTTGCCCTGTCCTACCAATTGCGCTTGCAAATCTAATTTTGCAAAATACAGCTGCGCAATCTCTTGCTCACGAATTTGCGCTAATAATGCCTGGTACTGTTGATCCTGATCATGCAATATGTCATTACTTGCCGTCACCTTAAGCTTGATCTGTGTAATCTCTGCCGATAACGACCTTTGCCTCAAACTGTAGCTCTGATAATCCTGCCGACGTTTACTAAGCAAGTCATACAGACCATCCTCTTTGCCCATTCCCGGTAATTTCTCGCCTAATTCAGTTAATAGCGCGCTAATCATCTTTGCCAGTGCACTTTCTTCCTGCATGCATTTGGCTAGTTCAGTTTCCAGATTAACAATTTCCTGTGGACGCCCCAGACCACTTTCATCCAACTCTTTCTGTTTGCTTTGTAATTTTTCACTAATTGCCTGTTTTTTGATTACCCCCACATCCAGCTTAGCTATTTCCTTCTTTTTAGCTTGAAAGCGTTTGATCAGGGCAGCGATATTTTTAAGTTCTTGTTTTTCTGTTTTTATGCGGCTTTGCATTGCTCGAGGGCTATTTACATCGAACTTATCATTCACTGCATTGAGGCGCGTACACAACGTCAACCACTCGGCTTGAACCCGATTAATTCGCTCAGCTTGCTCTGCATTTTTATCTTGTACATTGTTATAGGCTGTAGCCTGCTGAGTAATTCGTTTAACTTCGTTTTGTAAAGATTTTACCGTTGCAAACTGGTCATTCAACGCTTTTTGAGAATCATAAATATTCGGAGCCTTGCTGGTATAGGGGTGACTTAGAGACCCGCACAACGGACAAGGCGCATCATATTCCAGCTTTTTTCGATCTTCCGCTAGTTGCAGTGTAAATTGTTCACGATAGACTGCTTTTTCCAATATTTGCTGTATATTTTGCGCTGAATCTATTTGATCGTTTTTTGCATCTAATTGCCTATCTAATTCCGCCTTATCAAAATGCGCATAGCGTTTAGAAAAGCCTTTTTTAACAAACCGCTTATGTACTTTTGACAAATTCAATAATTCGACAAAATTTGCCGTGCGCTCTTGCTGTTCTTTATGTAACGCGAAGATCTCTTCAAGGCTGTGCCCATCAGCTATAAACTCCAGTTCACCCTGCAATTTTTCTAAAGATATCTTGCCACTGGTTATTTCTTTCTCTGCTACTGATAATCTTTTGAGGTTTTTTACTGAGGCTGAAGAGCTATTTTTATGGACTTTATTAAAAGCCTTAAGCTGTTTTTGTATATCAATACTTCGACTGCGTAAATTTTTTAAGCGCCCTAATTCAGGCATATTCTCAATAAGAATATGATCTTTCTTACGCTCACCCAGCCAGCTTTCGACCATTGAAAAATTCTTCTGCTTGTCTGGCAATTGAACTTCTATGGCATTTAACAATGCAGCTTCTGATTGTCTTTCTGTCTTGATTTGTGCAGTTTTAGTTTTTAAATCAGCAATCTTTTGCTGGGTAACGGCTGAGTCCTGTCTGGTCAAACTTGCTAATTTACTTTCATCAACACCATCAACAGCTAGTTTATCCTCATTTTTTTTCAAATCTTGCTGATATACCGCTTGTTGCTGTTGTGTTTGCTCTATTAAACTCTTTTTCTCAGCGACACTATCAAGGCCGGGCTTAAAGGCCATAACATCCGTTGAGTTTGCAATAGTCACTAAATCAGCTTGTGCCTGTTCTTCGCGGAGCAAATCTTCAGATTGAGCTCGCTCTAACTGACTAATATTCTGCTCTAATTTTTGCAGGCTCTGTAAGCCTGCCTGTAACTGTAGAAAACTGGTATTTTCTTGCTTTAATTCAGCAAAAGTTAACTTTTGGTCCTCTAAATCCAGCTCAGCCGCTTCACGCTGAACGTCGGTCATTAAATCAATTTCATCTAGGCGCACCTGCAAGCTCGCTAACTGCTGTTCCGCCTGCTTTGTTAAAACCTGAATCTGTTGTTTATAGTCAGCATAGATATCATTGCTGATAATACGCTCCAGCACATCTAGGCGCTCTGCATCCAGAGCATTTAAAAATGCTGCAAAATCTCCTTGTGCCAGCATAATTGAGCGACTAAAACGACGAAAATCCATCCCTGTTATTTCAGTATTGAATGCCAATACCTTATGCACTTCCTGCTCGATGACCTGCTCTTCACCATTGACATGAACCAGCTGCATTTGCGCTGCCATAAGCTGACCTTCAGGCGAGGCATCCTCTCGCTTTACCTGCCAGCTAGAGCGATATTTTTCACCGCTGATTAAATATTCGACCTGGGCAAAACACACGGCCGTATTGTTCGTCATTACATTTTCAGCAGGCTTATTAAACCGGAAAGTCTCACCATATAAAGCCAGGCTGATGGCATCTAAAATACTGCTTTTCCCGGAACCATTCGGCCCGGTAATCGCAAACACCCCGGCATCGGCAATCGGCGCTTTATCAAAATCAATTCGGGTCTCACCAGCCAGCGAATTAATATTATTAAAATAAACGTTCAGTATTTTCATAACACAATGATTTGCAAATATTTTTTCAATTCACGCAATACAAGCATCGCCTCAGGGCTGCTATCCATCAACATTGCGCCTTTATAATTTATAGAGACATTATAGATGAAAAAAAAGTATTCTAATTATTATCAGCATAATCCCTGAGTATTTTTAAAATACCTGCTTTATTGCCAACTTTGAACAAGTCTTGTATGTAAATAATTTGGGGCACTAAGACTCTCCAAATTACTTTCTGGCCGCAATTATTAGCTAACAGGGGGAAAGCAAAGAAAATGGAGTGTCTTGTTAAATGACGTAAAAAAGTCCCTGATTATGTACAACTCTCAGCCTTAGTAGAATAAAGCTTGAAACATCAGTAGGTTAAAAACCTCGTCATTCCCGAAGTCTTTTATCGGGAATCTATGCTTATCCGACTGGATTCCTGCTTAAAGCATGCAGGAATGACGAAGTATAGCTGAGAGTTATGGGTAATCAGGAAAAAGTATAACTCGGACAATGGCGTAATATCTTGATCTAAAGTAGTCGATGCATACTCAAACCCTACAAATTATATAATTTAGGACAATATAATTTTCGTATGACTATTTTTTACGAAACAGTAAGAGCAGAATTATGTGCGGGTCGTAGGAAAGGCTTCAAATAACGAGAGTGAAAATTTAATTTTTCTCTAAACCCTCGTTACTCTGCAGAAAATGCATCATAGAAAGGCTAGAACCCATTATGGGCCCGGTAACTCTATAAAAAGTTAAAAAACATTCCCGCGTTAAGCCAGCGGGAATGACAAATTACAGTTTAAAGTGATGGCTAATAAGAAAGGGGGCTTAATAACCAACCCAAAGCTTACTATCAACTAAGGGGTCATGGTTCCCATTTTCGCTATCATTTCTTCAACTTCTAAATCTGTGGGTTCTACCGTAGCGGTAATACCTTTGCCACAATGAGCAGGAAGTGGTTTTTTTACCAGATCCCGCTTTACTGTCAAACGCATGCGTTTTTTGCGAATATCGGGTTCACTCTGTGCTAGAACAGTTTTAGTCACTGGATCAATCTGATCGCACCGAGCAAGTTGAGCACCACGAACATTCAAGGTCACAAGACAGCTTTCAGGGGTAAATTTAGGTAAAGCAAAGCCCAGTTCTACGGTAATCAATTTACCCGCTGGCAAATAAGCCAGTGTAACAAGAGAGTTGGAAGCTAAGTCGTAGGAATTAACGCCCTTAAGTTTCCAAAAAACTGATTTAGTGTCTTCAGTCTTATTTTTGCTACCATAAGGAGCAACCGTCCCTTGAATCGTATCCATTCCAAAAATTGCCGCTTGATTGAAAGAGGGACTTGCTCCCATAATGGGGTTCGCGTTAAATACATCTCCACTTCTGCTTGTCGTAATCAGCGCATCACTATACGGCAAACTCATGACTGTCGTAACATCCTCTCCATCAGCGTTAGGCATAGTGACATTAACCTCAGGCCCAACAGGCAACGCTACACCAATTGCAGTTAGCCCGGTATTTTCTGTCCTACAGCTCGGATGTAGCGTTACTGTGTCACGCGCCCCTTCTGTAAATGTTGTTGCGGCCTGTAGATTTGATACTATTAAGGCACCAAAAAAAAGCGCTAGCTTTGCTATAATTTTCATTGTTTGACTCCATTATTTTAATTTTTTATTTGACAGTAAACTATGTCAAATAGAATCAAGGCAATAATCAGGCCATCTAAGATCACTTATCCAAACTCACAACGCACATTCTACCTAAATCCTGCAAGCATTATACATAATAATCCACAAAACTCCTTATTAAACAATGATATAATATCATTTTCCTGATTTCACTATCTCATTGTTTTAATGAAGCCCTCTAAAGTATCAAAATCCTCATCTCACGTAAGAAACCGTACCCGAACGGTAAAAATGACATCTACAGCACATGGATTGACAAGCCAGGCGGGACTGATTCCCGTCGTGAAATATTTAGACAGGATAGGTTTTGAAAAAACCGTAAAACAAAGCGTTCCACATCGGCGGGGTGAAAATGCAGACCATCACTTATCTGATGTGGTTCTATTGACGTTGGTTGGCATGATGGGGGGAGCAACATCAATGGCAAAGGTGACGACCGTATGGGCAGATAGCGTACTGCGCAAAGTAGCTGGCTGGATAAAGATTCCTGTTGAAACCACAATTTTACGGATCTTTAAAGAAGTAAGTGATAGGCAGATAAGCCAGTTTGAAACGCTCACGCATACTTTGCGTGGTCAACACTGGCGGCGATTGCTTCGTTCCGGAAAATCGAAAACTGGCATACAATCCGTCCAGTGGGTCGATGTCGATTCAACTGTGGACACCGTTTGTGGTCGACAAGAAGGAAGTGCCAAAGGCTTCAACCCCAAAAAGAAAGGTGCCCGTTCATACCATCCACAACGAATAAGGTTAGATTGTGATCGCGAAGCGAGCCACAATCTGAACCGTTTGTTGGACAAGCCCGGCACGATAGTAGGAATTCATTTAATGCGCTCTATGAAAATAGCTTTTTGTTGATCAGCCCGACTGATGAATCGAACCTCTGTTTTTACCTGTTTAACTGAACTTTGAGCGTTGTCCATTGCAGTCAACTCTCAAAGTCCAAGTATCGGAGCAAAATTCTGCCTTAATCTCCGATTTTAGCCCAAGCAACTCCCTCAGCATTTAATCCGCTGATAGCCTGGGTCGAAGTGTTTAAATTTACATAAGCGCTAGTGATTCCAATTGTTAAGTTGGCAAAGGCTGAAACATTATTTCCACCCTGGGTATTTGCCGACGCCCAACAACCATCGCCCCGCCACAACATTTGCAACTGAATGCCGGCCGTACTTTGAGTGCACGCAATATCTTCGTCGGGTCAAACTTTAGCAGGGAGTGAATCAACTTAATAACACCCTTGCTATTCGGATGTAAAAAGCCATAATTGCGCGCACGACGAAAGCCTTTAGGCAAAACATGTTGCAGCACCAGCCACAGAAATTTAGCCCCCGATACCGTTTTGGTTTGATAGCGTTTGGTTTTGCTGTCTTGATAACGGTAGGTTACTTTGCCATTTTGGCAGGATAAGATATCCTGTTCACGAATCACACCACGATACAGGTATCGACCCAGATATATCAATGCTTTATCGCCTGCACCGACAAACTTACAATCGACCACCCATTTTTCCGGAATAGCTGTGGGAAATGGCAACTTTTCTTCGTTCATACGCGCTAGCATCTTTGCACGAAATACTTTTGCTAGTGCTTTATGATGAAACAGGTATTTGCCTTCCTTAGTGCGCCAGAGCTTCTTGATTTTATCCACGATTGCCGCAGGCATAATGACATGAATATGCGGATGATAATTTAATTCGCGTGAGTGTGTATGTAAGACAGCAATCGCCCCGGCATCGCCTTGCAACTGCTTATCATTTTTACTAAAACTCTGTAAAGTCGCCCAGGCACAGTCAAACATCATACTGTAAAGTAACCGCGGATGCTGCCTGGCTAACGACCTTAACTGCGCAGG
Source organism: Methyloprofundus sp. (assembly GCF_965251085.1). Lineage (NCBI taxonomy): Bacteria > Pseudomonadati > Pseudomonadota > Gammaproteobacteria > Methylococcales > Methylococcaceae > Methyloprofundus > Methyloprofundus sp. The sequence continues at coordinate 2,280,750 of NZ_OZ252594.1, forward strand.
TAAGGTAAAGGTATTCATAAAATAATCAGCAGGGACTTGTTTTTGTACCTGTCGTTCAATCCATTGTTGACTCTCATGATGTTGACAATGCGGGCAGTTACGCTGGCCACAGGAATGAGGCACAAAGGTTTGATAGTCACAGTCTGCACAGTTAACCTGCATCACAGGACTCAGCTGTGTCCGACAGCTCTTCATGGCATGTAATGCACTGATCTGATTGGAGCGTAAACGAGATTGATACTCGCTTAAAAAGTCAGACTGAAATTGATCAATCACTGCAGCTAGGGTTATCATGAAATCTGCCCCCAGTGAATAGAAAAGTCATTGACTAACTGATTAATGTGCAGCTCTGCATTCTCATCGGTAATATCGGTCAAATGCGTATAGCGAGCCGTGGTTACTAAACTGGTATGGCCCAGAATCTTCTGCAACTCAACTAAATCAACCCCGGCTTCTAACAGGTGAGTGGCGTAACTGTGGCGCAGCGAGTGGCAGGAAATCTTTTTTTTAGTCCCATTTCTTGCGTCACAAGACGGATTGTCTTCTGGATGCCACCGCGATCAAGGGGGGATTCAGCAAGATGTGCACCTTTTAGACCCCGGGCACGGTTGGGAAATACCAGCACTGGATTTTTATGCACAGCCCAAAACTTACGCAACACCTTCAAGGTATTCACAGGCAAAGGCACAAGCCGATCCTTATTGCCTTTGGCATTGCGAATATGTACCCGCATGCGTGTCGCATCAATATCACCTACTTTCAGGCTTAAGCCCTCGCCCAAACGTAAACCTAGACTGTAAATCGTAAAATAAAAAACTCGATAGCTTAGATTACGGGTCGACATAAACAGTTGTTGTGCTTCAACCACAGTGACAATATCGGGTATACGCGTACATCGTGGTGGTTTAATCATTAGCACATCAACCCACGGCTTTTGTAGCACATGTGTATAGAAAAACTTGAGACCATAGAGATCTAGTTTCACGGCACTCCAGGAAAGGCGGCTTAAAAGAGCATGAAAATAATCCACCAGTTGATCTTGCGTTAAGTTATCCAGATGCCCCTGAAAGTGTTCCCCGATACGGCGAATAGCGCGTGAATAAGCGTCAATGGTTTTGGGTTGCAGTCCCTTAAGCTTTAAATGCTTACAGTGCTGGATATAATAATGGTTGAATTTAAGCTCTATCGATGGTGTCATAACAGTGTAACCTCATTATTGTTAGTTGGATGAGCTTACAAGTTACCTGTTATGCATATAACAGGCAATGAGGTTACACTTTAAATTTAAGGGATGCGCTGTTTTTCTCCGCGATAGCGGCTTCGTCCAACTCGCTTTTCTAGCGGAAACAAAAGAAATTTTACAAGCCTGGTTCCGGACAGGCAATGCCTTTACAAGCAATGGTGTTGTAGAATTTACCAAACAGTTACTTGCACACTTGCCCAATCGGATGCGCATTATTTTTCGCGGTGACAGTGGTTATTTTGTCGGTGATTTGCTTGAATTTCTCGATACCAGAGGGCATGGGTATCTAATAAAGGTTAAACTTAAGAATTTGAACGCATTGCTGGCCAAACAGGCCTGGACAGCCATACAAGGCCGACCCGGTTGGGAGCAGAGCGAGTTTCAATATCGTTGTGGTGGCTGGTCTCGCTCTCGTCAGTTTGTCGCGGTCAGGATAAAGCAACCTAAACAAGTGACAGGACCTCAGTCCGAGCTTTGGGATACGGCAGAATATGACTATTTTTGTTATGTAACAACTGAACCTCTATCGCCTTGGCAAACACATAAGAAGTATGGTGAACGAGCGACGTGCGAAACATGGATTGAAGAAGCAAAATCACAAATGGGTTTAGGTAAAATCAGAACGAATCAATTTCTGGCTAATGCCGCATTATTTCATTGCGCCGTTCTTGCCTACAATACCGTGCGCTGGATGGCTCAATTGAGTGGCAACAAAACGTTGTGCCAATGGGAGCCGGATACACTTCGTACTTATCTGATTCGGGTGGCTGGAAAATTACTCACAGGCAATAATCAGCTGAGAGTCAGAACACCTGCAGGTCCGCTCTATCCACAGGAATGGGATGATTGGGTTAAGGTGGGGTTACTCGCTTAACATTAACCGAAGTTAAGTCACTTTGATTAAAAGGTCATGGCACGTTGGCAGGGTGTTTATTGCCTTGGGCTCGGGGGATATCCATACGATACAAAAAATTTCCTCTATTTATGATTTAAATCTGGATATTTTGATCGGTTGGACAAAGAGGGCTGGCAAAGCGGCAGTAAAAACCTAATAACCACTTAGCTAGACAGGTTAATGAGAGTCAAAATATGGGCTTGCAGGATTTAGGTTCTATATATTATATTTATATTCAATTACTTAAAATATATTATAACGATCATTCTAATGACAATTTATTTGCGCTGATTTTTTAGTAAAAGTAGAATATACTTTCTACTGTTAAAATAGTTGTTTTGCCTAGCAAACAGGTCAGTTCACCTACAATCTAAAAAAATAATAATGTAACTACTCAGACATGCTGAGAGTAGTTACAGCAAAATAAACACTGTAGGATGGGCAAAGGGCTTCATCCGTGCCCATCAACGAAAACATGATGGGCACGTCGTACCTCCATTGCCCATCCTACAAAACGCTTGTTCTATCATGATATTTTTTATCAAATACCTGCTTCTCTGGTACCTGGCTGGAAATATACAAAAAAATCAACTTTCATTGCTTTAACCGGGTAATAAGTGCATTGGAGTCAAAAGCATCAAGGCAAGTCATTCTACACCTACCCTTCGCTTGCTTTAACCTGCCGCCTCGCAAAGTAATGTGAGACAAAACACTTGCTAGCTATACTTCCTTTATTCCAGCAAAAAATTGTGATGTCGCGGCTGATCTTCTAACACGCTTCCTTCTTCGCTTGCATCTTTCAGGTGCACACCAGAAATTTTCAAACGACAAGACTCATGAATCAAAAACATCAATTTGTTGATTGCCTGCTGATAATCTAGCCCCTGACTATGGATATTAGAAATACAATTGCGCTGAGCATCAGTATTCCCGGACTTAGGCTGGTAAGTGAAATAGATTCCCATGCTATCTGGAGAACTGAGGCCCGGGCGCTCACCAATTAAAACTACACTCATTTTTGCATTGCATATTTCACCGATCGGATCACCAATTGCCACACGAGCGTACCTAGCCAGCAAGATCGGAGCCAAGGAAAATCCCGACTCTTGTAATTTAGGAATCAATATATTCAGTAAAGCAGACGCATGATTGGCTATCGCTGTAGAAGAAAGGCCGTCTGCAACAATAATCGCAATATCCGTTGTAGCTGCTATTATCTGTGAACTCTCCAGTTTTTCTCTAGATTCTGGGCTTTGCAAGCGCCCTTTGTCTGGCCGTTGCAGGTATTCCGAATGATTTTCCACTTGTGACTGTAAGGGGATGACTGCGTGCAAAGCCGATAACTGTTGAGTTAAAGCTGCAAAATCCAGCGGGATACTGACCGCATCTCTGGCGAGTGCATGAGCAAGCTGAAAATCAAGATTGGCCTGTATGGGTAGACTGGTTCCTGCCCTTCCCAGTGCTATGCGTGCATTAGTAAATTGCTTTAATACTTGTAAGGGTTGTTTATTTGCATCACTTACGGAATTATTAGCCATCTACACCACCCTATCATGTTGTTTGTATAGGAAAGACCCACTTTACAGTTTTTTTAATGATTTAGAAAACAGAGCAGGCACTTCTCCGGGACTATATAAATGCATATTTTCATCAAAAATCTGATGTTGTTGTAGCCATTGTAAAAATTCCGGAGCGGGGGCTAATCCTAATACCTGGCGTAAATATAATGCATCGTGAAATGAAGTGGATTGGTAATTGAGCATCACATCATCCGCACCCGGAACGCCCATAATAAAAGTGCCACCCGCAACTGCAAACTGAGTGAGTAACATATCCATATCATCCTGGTCAGCTTCGGCATGATTGGTATAACAAATATCACAACCCATAGGTAAACCCAGCAATTTACCGCAAAAATGATCTTCCAGTCCTGCGCGGATAATTTGCTTACCATCATACAAATATTCAGGGCCGATAAAACCGACAACAGTATTCACCAGCAATGGTTTAAACTGACGTGCAACCGCATAAGCTCTAGCCTCGCAAGTCTGCTGATCCAGCCCATGATGTGCATTTGCAGACAGTGCGCTGCCCTGCCCGGTTTCAAAATACATACAATTATTGCCTATCGTGCCTCGGTCCAGACTTAGTGCAGCATCATACGCTTCCTCCAATAAGGCTAAATTAACGCCGAAATTTGCATTTGCCTGCTCGGTACCTGCAATCGACTGAAATATCAAATCGACAGGTGCCCCAGCATTTATCGCCTGAAGAGTAGTTGTAACATGGGATAATACACAAGACTGGGTAGGAATTTGATAGCGCTCTATGACATCGTTGAGCATTTGAATCAATACCCGAGTCGATTGCAGATTATCTGAAGCGGGATTGATGCCAATCACGGCATCGCCACTACCATATAACAACCCATCCAGAATTACCGCCGCGATACCTGCGGGATCATCTGTTGCATGATTGGGTTGTAGGCGTGTAGATAAACGATTTTTCAGGCCAATGGTATTTCTAAACTTAGTCACTACGCGGCACTTTTTAGCCACCAGAATTAAGTCCTGGATGCGCATCAATTTGCTAACAGCCGCGACCATTTCAGGCGTTAAGCCAAAAGCAATTTGCTGCAGAACTTCAGTTGTAGCCTGATCAGACAATAACCAGTCCCTAAAGCTTCCTACTGTTAAATGACTAACCGGGGCAAACGCGTGTGCATCATGTTGTTCAAAAATCAGACGGCTAACTTCATCTGCTTCACAAGGAATCAATGGTTCAAGTAAAAATTGTGTCAGTGGCACATCGGCCAGTACCCATTGAGCAGCAACGCGCTCCAGATTAGATTCTGCTGCAACCCCCGCTAGAACGTCACCCGAACGCGCTGGCGTAGCTTTCGCTAAGAGTTCGCTAAGGCCGTTGAAAGCATAGACTAAGCCTGCAATTTGCGTTTTGTAAACCATGGGTCATCACCTATTGTAGATCTAGCCTACTATACTTCGCGCGATCACGGATGCGGTTGTATAGTGAGCTCATTTTTATCGATAGCAAAGCGCTGAAACTATCGTATAGCTAGCTACGTAACAGTTTCAGCAACGTAGCTACCGGCAAAACTCAGCCGTTAGAAATCCGCAGCCGTGAACGCGCGAAGTATATGACTAAAAAATCATATCATAGCTCTACGATGATAGTGCCATTAACCTTGGGCAGACAATGTTTGTTAAACCCGAAACAATACAATTCTGCATATCCAATACTTCTGCAAATAATAATGCATGTTACAAAGCAGGAAGACTCTGAAAGTGGTTATTTAAAATGAGGGGGAATATTTAGCAATAAGGTGATGCCGTAAGGATAGGCTAAGAAAAAAACATTAGTTACTAACCTTTAACTATGTGATTTTGATTCTATGCAAATGCCTGGGAGTCTAAAATGTAGCAAATTGGATTACAAACAACTCGAATGGTGCTTCTCTATTAAAAAGAGCAAGACATGGTAATGCTGGTTGCTATGAAGATGGGGATGGGCTATGCGTTCCTTAGGAACGCGCACAAAATAACTTAAGCAACTGGCTGGTCTTTTTATCCGTCTTCTGCGTTGTAGAAACTGTTACGTAGCTGGCTATGCGCCTATTTCTACGTCTTGAATACGAATAAAAATCCTGCGCCAGATGCTCAACTTATTCCGTGCGCGTTCCTTATTTATATAAGAAACGCACGAATACTTTACTTACCTAACACATCCTTTCGTGTGCTTTCCGCAATTGCTGCAGCCTGAGCTATTAACTCACCTGGTACACCCAGCTCGGTCAGGGATGCGCCTAAGTGTTCCATAACCGCATCAAAATGAGATTCATTTAAACCCATTTTAACCAGGTGTGCATGAACCTCACGCATATCCCCGCCGGTATAACTATTAGGACCACCGAATGCCATGGTAAAAAATGCTTTCTGCTTGGCAATCTGCTCTTCCATATTGGTTTTATCAAAAAATCGATTAATACGATGATCGCTTAATACTTTACGATAAAACAACTCAACCGCTGCATCAACCGCGGCTTCTCCACCGATTTGATCATATAGACTTAGTTCTTCACTCATCTTGTTTCCTCTTTATAATTATTCTACTTTTATATTACCGATTGATATTAACAAGTATACGCATACTATGCAATTGCAGAAAGACTATTAAAACTATCTGTCATTCAAGAAAAGACCAATCAGCTCAATACCTAAATATATTTATTCCATTATTTACTTAAAAGCGAAAATCAATAATACTCGAGTCTGACTTGTCTTTTGACTCCACAGCCACACTAGAAAAACAGTTGCGTAGCCTGCTATGCGCCTGTTTTCCTAGCACGTCTGTGATGCCAAAATCCTGAGTCATACTTGCGCATAGTATTAAATCCTCGCTCCTTAGCTTCAGGTCCTTTACTTTAGCAATACAACTTTACCGATACTTGATCCACTTTCCAGTTGTTTGTGTACAGCCATAATATTTTCTGCAGAGATCTGTCCGTAGATTTCATTTAAGGTCGTTTTAAGTATGCCAGAGTCTACTAATCTGGCTATTTCATTCAACAAGTGATGTTGATCAATCATATCTGCAGTTTTAAACATCGACCGGGTAAACATAAACTCCCAGACAAAACCTGCGCTTTTAGCTTTAAGCTTATCCAGGTCATGAATTTGTTTAGTTTCCACTACACTGCAAATCATTCCCTGCGGGGCTATTAGCTGCATCATAGCATCCATGTGTAAGTCAGTATTATTAAGGCAAAGAATATAATCAGGTGCGGCAAGGCCGTTTTGCTTAAACTGCTCTGACATATCTTTATGATGATTAATCACCTGGTCTGCGCCTAGGGACAGGCACCACTGACTGCTTGCTTCTCTGGAAGCGGTAGCAATGACATTTAACCCAGCGACCTGTTTAGCCAGTTGAATAGCAATTGAGCCTACTCCACCCGCTCCTCCAATAATCAATAACTGCTTACCTCTATCCGTCTCTGGGTTAATTTTTAAGCGATCGAATAAAGCCTCCCAGGCAGTAATACCAGTCAGCGGTAAAGCTGCTGCTTCGGTAAAGCCTAGCGATTCGGGCATCCTGCCTACAATACGTTCATCGACTAATTGATGAGAAGCATTACTACCGCTACGGGTAATATCTCCTGCATAAAAAACACGGTCTCCCGGTTTAAACAGACTCACTTTTTCTCCTACGAACTCCACTACACCCGCAGCATCCCAGCCCAGAATTTTTGGCTCAAGCTGGGGGGCAGAAATACTCTTGCGTACTTTGAAATCAACAGGATTTACCGATATTGCTTCAATTGCCACCAGCAAATCATGACCTTCTGCTTTCGGAACTGGCAGGTCTATTTCTACAAAATGTCCTGTTTTGTCTACACTTTCAATTTTATAAATTATCGCTTTCATTTTTTCCTAAAGCCTTATAAATAAGTAAGGTAACGCGCAATAAATAACCCACCCATATTGCGTAGGATTTTTGTTTGTCTTCAAGGCGTAGAAATAGGCGCGTAGCTAGCTACGTAACTATTTCTACAACGCAGAAGACGGACAAAAAGACCAGCAAGGTGGGTAGGTTATTTATTGCGAGTTGCCTAGGCACTATAGCTTATAAACAAAAAAAAGGGGAGCGAAATAAATCGCCCCCCTTTTTAGTCCTTGTTAAAAACAATTGATTATTAAAAGACTTAACAAACTTACAATGACATAAAGTTAATTATTTAACATTATCAATTACATCACTATCAATAGCACTTCCTTGTGCCTTAAGTTTGCCAAAGCCTCTTAGGAACGAGAATTCAATAACACCCGAGATCTGACTTGTCTTTTGACTGTACAGCCAAAATCCTGCGTCATACTTTCGGATATTATTAAATCCTCGTCCCTTAATAAGCTTATTTATCAGTCACGATAAAAAAGCCAGGTTCTGCTGTCTTAAAGATAACATAACCATCAACACCCTCATCAGCAGGCTCCATCATTACCAAGTCTGGCATCGCAACAGTAGTCACACTGTTTAAACTCCAGTTAGCCATGACCACATTGATACTGTTCAGATCAGTTTTAGAGCCTTTGTAAGGCACTTTAACAAACATCGCAGCACCATTGTATGTGGTGACCTGTTTTTTAGCACTATCACGTACATCGAATGAATACACAGCTGAGCGTAGTTGCCCATACCCACGTGCATCACTAATACCTTGTGCTGCCGACTCCGCACCTATCACCACACCTAACGCACCACGATAAGTAGGGAATAAAATATTATTAACAGTATTACCGTCGATAACAGCCGTCATATTTCTTAGGTTTTGATTACCTTTATTCGCCTGGAATACAAACGAATTCGGGCTCACCAAGTCTGCCGCCATCAAAGCGCTTAAATCAGAACTTGAAGTTGCAAGGAACTCCTCAGTATTCACTTTTTTGAATTCTGAAATAACTTCAGTCGCACTGGAGTTTTTCAATATAGTCATAAACGGATCAACTTTGGTTTCAAACAAAATATCTTCGACATTTTGTGTTACGTCGCCATTGTCTGCTACTTTCATATAAGCTAGATCCAGAATGTAATGACCTTCTGCGACTAAGCGTGCATCAGGAATCGTTCTGATTGTTTTCTCATTCGCTTTACCCATAATACCAAAAGGTGAAACTAATGCGCTAAACGCACCACTCTGCTTACGCTCATGACATTCTTCACACTGAACAGCATCTGGAGAAGGACGAGTATTATGAGAAATAATATACTCATTTGACTCGGTTAAGACTTCTGCTGTATCAGGATCAGTAAATCCTTTTTTACGTAATAGGCTATCGTATGCTGATTTTAAAGCCATAAAGGACTCGTAAGTTTCTGGCTTACCATATCTAAGGCCATGACGACCTTCGCTAGCAGACACTTTACCTAGTGATTCCCCACTAATAGGATCTGTGATAGAGCCAAAAAGGTTGCCATCAGCATCTGTCCCTTTTTCAAATACAGAACTAAGCTCGGAACTAACGATAACACGACCGCTGGTTTTATCTTTCCAGTAGCTACGAACTCTTGGATTATAAGGAACCATTGTTGACATGCCATTTTCAGCGATTCTATAACGGAATAGAATCTGAAGTGGCTTGCCTCTGCTTATCTTGCCGTTAATATGACATGCTTGACAAGACACGATATCAAAGTGAGTTTGTGTCACCTGTGTCAGGCTATCTTTACTATAACCTGCCATATCGCCATTACCTTTCCATAGCTCGATATGTGCTGCCAACAAGGTGTCATGGCCTGATGGAATAATAGGCGTCTTGGCTTTAATATGGCAATCTTCACAGGATTTGGCATTCGGTGCATAATCCAGATCGTTGCGCACGTCCATATCTGAATTTCCTTTAGGAAAGTCATGGTTGGCATCTAAATCTACATTTAATAATGGAGATTTAAAGTACTGCTTAGAGTGACAACTATTACAGTTTTCTATATCACGTGTCTGGCCATTATCATCTGTGTAGGTTTTACCTTTATGCACATCGTCCTGATAATCATCTACTAATGTACCATCGGCAGAACTTTCACCAGCACCTTCCAAGGTTGCTGAAGCAGCTTCACCAAAACCATAAAATCCACGACGCGAGTTACTGGTTCTATGACATTCCATGCAGTTTTCATTGGCTGGAAAGCGTATCATAGGAATAGTGGTTCTACCATTTCCGTCAAATGCTTCAGGATTCCAGTTAAAAACAGGCATTCCGTTTTCATCTAATGTATGTCCTAGTGTCGGTTCACCACCACCATGCTGAGAATGTTCACCACCTTGCATAGATCTAGCAATTGTCATGATGTTTTTGCCATCCTTATCGACAACATTTTCAATAAGACCTGATGCAGCCTGACGGAAAAATCCAGCTGTGGTAAACGCCTGCCTGGCTCTTCTAGGCGTTAGCATTTTTTCCAGGCCACTATCTTCAGGTGTTTTTAGTGTATTGAAATCTACATGACAAAAAAGACAATCCGCTTCACCCACACCACTTTTTTTCCAGTCCCACAAGACAAATGTTTCTTCACCGGTGACGCTATCAATTTCACGCTCATAATAATCACCATCTAAAGGCTTAATGTCAGCAATCTTTTTCTCGTCGTAACGAATGCCTTCACGATCCTTCTCTGCCCAGCCACCACCAGTATGACAGCTCATACAAGCTTTAACCCAGCCAGCGGACCCTAAGTCTGCAAAATTTTCTGGATCAGTATTGACCTTTTTAGCTAAAACACGCTGTGTGTCGCCACCCATACAAGTATAGCCACCGTAATACCCCGGTGATACTAAATGAGGCATGCCACGTTTAGCACCGTAGTCATCGCTGGATTCATCCCGGCCCATTTCAAAATGGTAGGCATGTGTAATGGCGTCATAATCATGACAACCGCTACCTTCACAGCTTTTTTTCGGGCTATACGGATTATTAGACTCTAGAACATGGTTACCTTGTTCATCTAATAAAGGTATAGGTGGATGATTTACCGGCTTGTCAAACGCGTTGATTACGGCATGACTGCTAGAAAACATGAAAAGCATAAATAAACAGCTCAGACTACTGAGCCATTTATGCCTCCCACAGGATTTTATATAATTCATAGGTGTTTCCCTCTATCAAAAGTAGTTTTTTATTATTAAGTAGTAGTATGCGTTGACCCATTTCAACAAATTCATACACAAAAAATAACAAAAGCAATAATCATGCCCATATCATATAAAACTAAAATTATACTTTTTTCACATCCATAACGACTATTAAACCTAACCTTTATTGTCTGAATTTACTTATAACACTAGCTTTGCTAGTTGTTGTTTTATAAAGGTATGATTTTAAATTTTTAACCGATTTTTTGTCACCCGATTATCTTTACTTACAAAATATAAAAATTATTTTTTATATTTTTCAACTCTTTTTAATAGCTGAATTGTAAAGATTTAACTTTCTTCTAACACCAACTCTAAGTTAAATACCAATACAAAAACTGCTATATAACAATGTTTAATTTATGCCATTACACCGTATATAGTAAGGTAATCTGCCGCTTACAACTCAATTTTTCATTTGAGCTATGAGCAAAATACTGTTACATTCTTAAGATGTGGATTTAAAAAAATATTAAATTCTGTCTATTCTTTTCATAAAGGAAAACAACCATGTCTGACTTCAAAAAATACCAGTGCTCTGTTTGCGACCATATTTATGATGAAGCACTAGGAGACCCCGATAGTGGTATAGATCCAGGTACCTTGTGGGACGATATCCCCGACTACTGGGTGTGCCCGGAGTGCGGTGCAGAAAAAGGTGATTTTGTATTAATGCCATAACTCCCGTTAAGGAATAATCATGCGTATAGTAATCATTGGTTCCGGGATAGCCGGCATCACTTTTGCCGAAAAATTTCGCGCTTTGAATCTGGCTGCGGAAATAATTCTTTTAACCAAAGAAACCGATGGTTACTATTCCCGCCCTATTCTTTCGCATGGCTTTAGTAAGCAGGATATCGAAAAAACAATTATTATGAAAACCTTTGCACAACTTGAGCAAAACGGTATTCATATCAATGCGGGTGTAGAGGTGATTACCATAGATCGCGAGCAGCAATCTGTTAGCTTTAACAACGGCTCGGGTATAGAGAAACTGGATTATGATCAATTGGTTCTGGCGCAGGGATCTGCTGCATTTATCCCCCCGCCTTTTCTAGCATTCCGCAAGCAGTTTTATGTGTTTAATAGTCTGACTGATTTAAAAGTATTACGTAAGCTTCGTCAGTCTTTTATTGATCAAGGAAAATCGACTGACTGGGCGATTATCGGCGGTGGCTTAATTGGTTGTGAACTGGCCTCTGATTTAAATGCTGCGGGTGATCAGGTCACGGTTTACCATGCGATGGACAGGCTGATGGAACGGCAATTAGTCGCTGAAGATTCGGCACTGTTATTAAATCACTTTGAAGCACTTGGTGTCGATATACGACTGGATCAAGCTGTACAAGGATTTGAGCAACAGGCCGGCAAAACTAAAGTACTCGTTGCAAACACTAGCGAAAATAGCGACCATCATGCCGTTATCATTTCCTGCGGTTTTAAACCCCGGACTGATTTAGCGCAAGATTCTGGTTTAGCTACCGGGCGAGGTATTACTGTCAATGATTTTTTACAGACTTCGGATGAAAATATCTATGCGCTAGGTGATGTTGCCCAGTTACCCAATGAAAATATCTATGCCTTTATCATGCCTATTCGCAGTCAGGCCTTATGGCTAGCGGCGCACCTAAATGGTGATAACACTGAACCCTGGTCACCCCCGATATTTAAGCCTAAGGCGAAAATACACGGCTTTACTGCAGAACATGCCTATATTTTCTAACCCGCAAAACTCCAGCTTTGCAGTACCTGATAATGAACACCCTCAGCTGTACTACAAGACTCAATCAAACAAAACGAATCTGCCTGCCATTGTATCGGCAATACCTTTATATCTATTAACTTTTGTGCTTTTCTGGCCAGAGTAATATGGGGTTTATAAGCTCTCTCTTCGATGTGCATAGCGCATTGCTCAGCTAACTGATTTAATGCATCAACTAATAACCCTAACTGCGGATCATATTGCGCTGTTGTTAAGCACAAAACCTTTGCTTTGCGCCAAAATTCAAGCTGATCTAGTGTTAATACGAAGGGTTGAACTCTAATGCTATCTGCCTTTTTCCTAAGCAAGATTTCAGTTATCGCACATGTATTACCCAAAAAAAGTAACGTAATATGCAGATTATCTGCTTTTAACTTCCTTAATCCATTTTGTGCAATGGATTGATTAAAACTATTAAGCTGCTTTCTAGTCTCGTCACTCGGCCATAAGGCAAAAAATAATCTTTTCACAGTTTCCTCATTTCACTGTAGGGCGTGGCTTTAGCCCGCCAATACTCAATGTCATATTTATGGCGGGCTAAAGCCGCGCCCTACGGTGTGTTCTAGATGGATGAATTTTTACTAAGCCGGCTTTCAATGTCCACTACCACTTGGCGCATTTTGAGAATCGAATCAGGATTTAGCGAGATTGAACTAATACCATTTTCCACCAGAAATTCTGTAATTTCCGGATAATCTGAGGGTGCCTGACCACAAATCCCTATATATTTGTCTGCTTTTTTACAGGCATCAATCGCTAGCTTTAACATCCGTTTCACAGCTTCGTTACGCTCATCGAATATATGGGCCACTAAAGTACTATCTCGATCTACCCCTAAAGTAAGCTGAGTTAAATCGTTCGAACCTATACTATAACCATCAAACACTTTTAAAAATTCTTCAGCGAAGATCACATTACTGGGAATTTCGCACATGGCGTAGATCTCTAGGTCATTCTGTCCTTGAACCAACCCCATTTCATTCATGATAGCAATTACCCGGCGACCTTCATCAGGAGTTCTGACAAAAGGGATCATCAATTTAACATTGCTCAGACCCATCTCATCACGCACTTTTTTAAGCGCAATACATTCCCATTTGAACGCTTCTTTATACGCATCAGAATAATATCGACTCGCTCCTCGAAAGCCTATCATGGGGTTTTCTTCATCCGTTTCATAGGCTTCACCGCCCAGCATATGTTTATATTCATTGGTTTTAAAATCACTGGTACGAACTATCACCGGTTTGGGGTAAAAAGCGGCAGCAATCATACCGATTCCTGCGGATAATTTATCCATAAAGAAATGCTTTGGATCGAAAAATCCTTGCATCAACTGCTGGATCTTTTCACTACCTTTGACATACTTCCCCTTATGCATATCATAGAGCGCCATAGGGTGCGCCTGAATATGGTTATTAATGATAAATTCCATACGCGCCAGCCCCACGCCCTGATTAGGAATAGCTGCTAAACTCAATGCTTGCTCTGGGTTCCCAACATTCATAAACAACTTTGTTTTGGGCTCTTGTAGATTCTGCAAGTCTATAGATTCAATCTCGAAATCAATCACTCCCTGATAAACATTCCCCTTTTCACCTTCCGCACAGCAGACTGTTACTTCCACGCCATCTTGCAACACATCCATCGCGTTTGACGTACCGACGATAGTACTAACACCTATTTCTCGCGCCACAATAGCAGCATGACAAGTACGCCCACCTTTATTTGTGACGACAGCTGCCGCTTTTTTCATTAACGGCTCCCAGTTAGGATCGGTAATATCAGTGACCAAGACTTCACCCGCATTAAACCTGCAGGCTTCACTTAAGTCGTGAATAATTTTCACCACTCCCACGCCAATTTTCTCGCCTATAGCCAGGCCGCTTATTAGAGCTGTTCTGTTATTAGTATCTTCTTTAAGCGTATATTTTTTTATAGCCACAGATTGCTTGCTGTGTAAGCGTCTGGAATGAACCGTCTCTGGCCGTGCCTGAACTATATAGAACTCTCCCTGACTGGTATCTTTTGCCCACTCTATATCCATAGCAGTCGCATAATGCTCTTCGATAATGAGCGCATTACGTGCCAGCGTTACGACCTCTTCATCGTTCAGCGAAAAGCGTGCTCTTTCATTCAAAGTAGTCGAAACATTCAGGGTCTTGAGTTTATCGTCATAAATCATCTTCATCTCTTTAGAACCTAACTGACGTTTGATAATCGCCGACTTATTCGCTTTTAAAGAAGGTTTGAAGACAAAAAATTCATCTGGATTAACCCGTCCTCCGACTATATTTTCACCCAGGCCGAAAATAGCATTAATCATGATCACATTAGCATTACCACTTTGCGTATCCAGGGTAAACATCACCCCACTGCTCGCCTGATCACTACGTACCATCTTCTGAATCCCGACACATAGCGCAACCTGCCGATAATCAAAACCACGACTGTGTCGATAGCTGATCGCCCGATCGGTAAATAGCGAGGCAAAACACTTTCTGACATGGATCAATAAGGACAGCTCACCACGAATATTTAAAAAACTCTCCTGTTGTCCCGCAAAGCTCGCATCTGGAAGGTCTTCAGCCGTAGCGGAAGAACGTACAGCAACATCAATATTACTTTCCTTATAACTAGCAGAAAGCTGTTTGTACGCTTCAGTAATTTCAGTTACCAGCTCTGTTGGCAGCGGCTCATTCAGAATCATTTCTCGCAGGGCTTTACCACAGGATTGCAGCTGAGCCACATCTTCAATATTCAGGTCACTCATTTGCGCATCAATACGTTGGGCAAGATTATTCTGAGCGAGTAACAATTCGTATGCATCTCGTGTGGTTGAAAAGCCATTGGGAATTTTCAATCCTAGCTGAGTCAAATTCTGATACATTTCTCCCAGACTAGCGTTTTTTCCACCGACCAATCCAACATCATTCATACCAACTGAGTCAAAAAATCTAATGTAACCTAAATCCTGCAAGCATTATACATAATAATCCACAAAACTCCTTATTAAACAATGATATAATATCATTTTCCTGATTTCACTATCTCATTGTTTTAATGAAGCCCTCTAAAGTATCAAAATCCTCATCTCACGTAAGAAACCGTACCCGAACGGTAAAAATGACATCTACAGCACATGGATTGACAAGCCAGGCGGGACTGATTCCCGTCGTGAAATATTTAGACAGGATAGGTTTTGAAAAAACCGTAAAACAAAGCGTTCCACATCGGCGGGGTGAAAATGCAGACCATCACTTATCTGATGTGGTTCTATTGACGTTGGTTGGCATGATGGGGGGAGCAACATCAATGGCAAAGGTGACGACCGTATGGGCAGATAGCGTACTGCGCAAAGTAGCTGGCTGGATAAAGATTCCTGTTGAAACCACAATTTTACGGATCTTTAAAGAAGTAAGTGATAGGCAGATAAGCCAGTTTGAAACGCTCACGCATACTTTGCGTGGTCAACACTGGCGGCGATTGCTTCGTTCCGGAAAATCGAAAACTGGCATACAATCCGTCCAGTGGGTCGATGTCGATTCAACTGTGGACACCGTTTGTGGTCGACAAGAAGGAAGTGCCAAAGGCTTCAACCCCAAAAAGAAAGGTGCCCGTTCATACCATCCACAACTCGCTTTTCTAGCGGAAACAAAAGAAATTTTACAAGCCTGGTTCCGGACAGGCAATGCCTTTACAAGCAATGGTGTTGTAGAATTTACCAAACAGTTACTTGCACACTTGCCCAATCGGATGCGCATTATTTTTCGCGGTGACAGTGGTTATTTTGTCGGTGATTTGCTTGAATTTCTCGATACCAGAGGGCATGGGTATCTAATAAAGGTTAAACTTAAGAATTTGAACGCATTGCTGGCCAAACAGGCCTGGACAGCCATACAAGGCCGACCCGGTTGGGAGCAGAGCGAGTTTCAATATCGTTGTGGTGGCTGGTCTCGCTCTCGTCAGTTTGTCGCGGTCAGGATAAAGCAACCTAAACAAGTGACAGGACCTCAGTCCGAGCTTTGGGATACGGCAGAATATGACTATTTTTGTTATGTAACAACTGAACCTCTATCGCCTTGGCAAACACATAAGAAGTATGGTGAACGAGCGACGTGCGAAACATGGATTGAAGAAGCAAAATCACAAATGGGTTTAGGTAAAATCAGAACGAATCAATTTCTGGCTAATGCCGCATTATTTCATTGCGCCGTTCTTGCCTACAATACCGTGCGCTGGATGGCTCAATTGAGTGGCAACAAAACGTTGTGCCAATGGGAGCCGGATACACTTCGTACTTATCTGATTCGGGTGGCTGGAAAATTACTCACAGGCAATAATCAGCTGAGAGTCAGAACACCTGCAGATCCGCTCTATCCACAGGAATGGGATGATTGGGTTAAGGTGGGGTTACTCGCTTAACATTAACCGAAGTTAAGTCACTTTGATTAAAAGGTCATGGCACGTTGGCAGGGTGTTTATTGCCTTGGGCTCGGGGGATATCCATACGATACAAAAAATTTCCTCTATTTATGATTTAAATCTGGATATTTTGATCGGTTGGACAAAGAGGGCTGGCAAAGCGGCAGTAAAAACCTAATAACCACTTAGCTAGACAGGTTAATGAGAGTCAAAATATGGGCTTGCAGGATTTAGGTGTAATTCATAACCTCCACCCCCTAAAGAATACTTAATTTGAGCATACCAATAAAAACACAGCTTTTCTAGCCTTATTCACACAAAAATTAAATGGGATTATAAAATACCCTGCATAATATAGGTTTATTTAACTACTTTATCCTGTAGCGGCTTGGTTTAACAACGCTACGTTTTACTGCATACCCGCCTGAACCCTCAATGCTGTTGACTTAAGCCCTCTCTTGCTGGAGAGGGTTGGGTGAGGAGAATAAAATCATGCATTGATAATCCCCTCATCCCAGCCTTCTCCCTCTGGAGAAGGCGTTTATTCTTAAGTCAACAGCATTGGCCTGAACCCTGTGCACGGATAGCAGTTAACGCTACCTCGTTGTCAGCAGTAGACATCATGTGAAAAATTTCTAATTCCCGAACTTTAAGCCTGAAATTAAAGGCACAAAGGGTCGCTGGCGGGATATCCTGCAAAACATACGTCATAAAAGTACCTGATTACGTACAACTCTCAGCCATAGTAGGATAAAGCTTGAAACATTAGTATGTTAAAAACCTCGTCACTCCCGAAGTCCTTTTATCCTAGAAAAATCAGTTGGCGCGGAATTATAGTGCAAGATTTTGGTTTCACAGTGCTTTCAAAAAATCTTAGATTCACCCGTAGGTTAATCGGGTATTTTTTGGAAGTGCTGTGGAATCAATAGCTTGCGATAGAATCCGTGAGCAACTGATTTTTCTAGGTTTATCGGGAACCCATGCTTCTCCGGCTAGATTCCTGCTTAAAGCATGCAGGAATGACAACGTATAGCTGAGGGTTATGGGCAATCAGGTAAAAGTATGAACAATATGCTACTGAAGAATTAGGTAGCGATTGCGCTCGATGGCTAACAACCTCAGCTAAACAGTGCCTGTTCAATAATGGATAAGGCCTGTCTCATATGTTCAAAACTATGTGAGCCACCCTGATAAGTCTGAATATTTGCTTTATCTTTATATTTCACTACAGTGTTCGCAGAGTCGATTAATTCATCAGCCATATCCAGTAAAATGGTTCTATCTATAACCTGGCGGCTATTGTTAAGCTCTTGTTCATATTCTGCATATTGCTCACAGTGTTCCAGCTCCCATTGGTAAGGCTGTCCTGTTTCATAGTTTTCTGTTACACCGATAAACTGGGTTAATAACTCGTTTGGGGCTATCGCGGGGTTAATCATAAATGCCTTACAGCCGGTTTTCATTGCCAGATATTCACTGGCAAACCCGCCCATAGACGAACCCATAAAAGAAACATCACAGGATTGATCCAAAAATTGATTCCACTGTAATAGCATATCTTCTACGATGCCTTCAAAATCCCTGTAATCAACATTTGGGCTATAAAAATAGATATCTTTTTGCAAACAAAATTCCTGCATAATCTGCAGCTTCTCTTTGCTGATAAGCAAGTTGTCGTGTAAATCCAAAGATGCAGAATTGAATCCGTGTAAGTAAATAATTGCTTTTTTCATGGTCATTTGCTTTTCCAATATAGTTGTAGAGCGCGGCTGCAGAGACTGTGAAAGTATTATTCTGTTAGCCTCCCCCTTGAGAAGGGGGATTGAGGGGCAATGCTGTTGACTTATAAGCCTTCTCTTGCATACAAGGGTTGGGTGAGGAGAATAAAATCATACATTTATAATCCCCTCATCCCAACCTTCTCCCTCTGGAGAAGGAGCTTATTATTAAGTCAACAGCATTGCCCCTAGCCCCTCCTTGATAAGGAGCGTGATATTGATGAATACTTTCACAGCCGCTTCAGCCCGCAAACACATGAAGAGTTTTAATTCCTTAAATGCCCCTTTCCATAAACGACCCATTTGTACGTCGTTAGCTCCTCAGGGCCAACTGGGCCACGCGCATGCAGCTTATCCGTACTAATACCGATAACCGCTCCTAATCCATAATCACCACCACCTGATAGCCTGGTAGAAGCATTTACTAATACCGATGCAGAATCAACCTGCTGCTCAAATTCTTGCGCCATTTGCAGACTTTGAGTGACAATTCCATCAGTATGCCCTGAGCCATAATGATTGATATGCTCAATTGCCTCTGCTATCCCATTAACAACCTTTATAGACAGCACTGGAGCCAAATATTCAGTATTCCAGTCCTCTTCTGTTGCCAGGGCAACCTCCGGCAATATTCGTTGTGTCACTTCGCACCCGCGTAGCTCGATATTATTTAAGTTAAATGCCGACAGCAACAATGGCAAAATCTGTTCGGCACACAGGTTATCGACTAATAATGTTTCCAGTGCATTACAAACCTGAATACTTTGACATTTTGAGTTAATCGCTAGATCAACGGCTTGTACAGGATCGGCATCTGCTGCTATATACAGATGACAGATACCATCATAATGTTTAATCACCGGAATTCGGGTTCCCTCCGCAATTCGCTTTATCAGACCTTTGCCTCCACGAGGGATCAACACATCCACATATTCGTCCATTTTAAGTAGCTCGCCAACAGCTGCATGGCCTGGCGTACGAATTATCTGAATCGCATACTCTGGTAAACCAGCATCAATAGCGCCTTTAATCATGGCATCAGCCAAAAAACTGTTAGTTTGCAGCGCTTCGGATCCACCCCTCAATATAATTGCATTACCGCTTTTTATACAGACGCCCGCAGCATCCGTTGTTACATTCGGCCGCGATTCATAAATTATGCCCACAACACCCAACGGTACTGATTTTTTGTAGACTTGCAGCCCCTCTGGGTTGGTATGTCCTTGCAGCACACGATTTAATGGATCAGGCTGTTGCGCTACTTTTCTCAACCTGGACAACATAGTCTCAAACACTTTGTCATTAATAGTCAAACGCTTAGTCATCGCAAGCGATTGCCCACCCTGTTGGGCTTGCGCGACTTCCTGTGCATTAATTTCCAGCAACTGAACTTTAACCGCCTCTAGCGATTCTGCCATCCGCACAAGAGCAAGATTACGTACGGACTCGGGTGTCGCTGCTAACTGACGAGCTGCCAGACTACTTTGTTTAGCGATAGCCTGAATAGTGCTGGTTCTCATATAATGTCTTCTACTATTTTAAACTCATCCAACGCGGCTTGCAGTTGTTCGACAATCTCTTGAGCTAGTATTTCAGGTGCAGGTAAATTTTCAGTATCTTCTAGTGATTCATCTTTTAACCAGAAAACATCCAGATTAGCTTTATCACGTGCTATTAATTCATCGTAACTAAAGGGTTTCCTTCGTGATATCTGGCAGTCTCGTAAGCCATCTGTATTATCGCTGTAGTCTAGTTCTAACGGTCGTGTGTTCTTTTAACCAGCGGCGGCAGGTTTCGGGTTGGTGAAAATGGAAAACATTTCGACTTCGTGGTTTAGGGTCACGTTCATCCCGAAAGTAGATTTCTACATTAGTCGCTTCATATAAAAAAGGTAAAGGTTCATCATCACCTACCCAACGACGAATGTTTTTTGTTAGTGAAGTAGCATATCGCCCTGATTGTTCTGCGACTTGCCCTAGATGGGTACCCTCTCGTTTTGCTTCAATAATACCGCAGGCTTTGCCATCTATAAAAAGCATGTAATCGGCTGGACCTGTGTCAGTATCCATTTCCCTGACGGCAATACCCAGTGATGCGTATAGGTTTAAGCGTTTTTTATCTTGAATTACCCAACCTGCTTGAACAAGCTGTTTATCTATTTGTATTCTGGCTTGTTGTTCAGGAGTTTCATTTTCGTGTTCCATACGGCCTGTTAGTCAGCTATGAGGATAGTTTCTAACAAATAATTATAGCCACTAATTTTGCTTTTGTATGCATCTTTAGGTGTCTATTTAAATGGCGGAGAGCAAGAGATTCGAACTCTTGATACGTTGCCGTATACACACTTTCCAGGCGTGCGCCTTCGACCGCTCGGCCAGCTCTCCGTAATTTGACAGTTCAACGAGCGTTGAACAGCAAGCTATAATAAAACAGCTTAGTGCTTATTGCAATCTATTCTTCTGCCAACGCTTCTAGTTCATCCCAGCGCGCATAAGCTTGTTGCAAATCTGCATCTACTTTGGCTAACGTCTCAAGGACTAAATTTACTTGTTGCTGATCCTGTTGATAAAACGCTGGGGCGGCTATGTTCTCATTAATTTCTGCCTGTTTATTTTCCATTGTTTCAATAATGGCAGGCAGCTCAGTCAATTCCTTTTTATCTTTGTAGCTGAGCTTCTTTTTTTTAGCTGTTGAACTTTCCTGGTTTTTCTCAAGTTTGGCTACTTGTTTTACAGCTTTTTCCTGCTCTTTTGCCTTTGCACGGTTATAGCTTAACCAATCAGTGTAGCCACCGACAAATTCGCTGACCACGCCCTCGCCTTCAAAAACGATAACACTGGTAACGACATTATCTAAAAACACCCGATCGTGGCTTACGATCAATAATGTACCTTTATACTCAACCAGCCTTTCTTCCAGTAGCTCCAAGGTTTCCATATCTAAATCATTGGTGGGTTCATCCATTATGATTAGATTGGCAGTTTTGGTAAATAATTTCGCGAGTAATAAGCGATTTTTTTCTCCACCCGATAAAGTTTTAACCGGTGAGCGTGCACGCACGGGTGCAAATAAAAAATCCCCAAGATAGGAAATAACATGCCGTGGTTCGCCATTAATCAACACATGATCATTTCCATCTGCAATTGAATCGGCCACGCTGATTTCAAGATTGAGCTCTTCTCTTAATTGGTCAAAATATGCGACTTGTAATTTAGTTCCTTGCTCTACAGAACCACTGTCAGGCTGCAAATTTTTTAATAATAGCTTCAGAAAACTGGTTTTCCCTGCGCCATTAGGGCCGATTAAGCCGATTTTATCGCCACGCTGAATCACAGTAGAAAAGTTTTTGACAATTGTTTTATCCGGATAGGCAAAACTGACATCCAGCATTTCTATGACTTTTTTACCTGAAGCTTCACCACTTTCCATTGATAGCTTACTGGTGCCTTGTAAACTGCGGCGTTGTGAGCGTTCTTTACGTAATGCTTTCAAGGCGCGAACACGACCTTCATTACGTGTTCTGCGAGCTTTGATACCCTGGCGTATCCAGACTTCTTCTTCGGCCAGTTTTTTATCGAACAATGCATTTTGCGTAGACTCTTCTTCAAGTGCGGCGGCTTTTTTAATCAGGTAATCTGCATAATCACCCGGCCATGAAACTAATTGCCCTCTATCCAGGTCAATAATCCGCGTGGCTAATTTTTGTAGGAAGGATCGATCATGGGTAACGAATAAAATGGCGCCTTTGAAACTAAGCAACTGCTCTTCCAGCCACATGATACTTTCCAGATCCAGGTGGTTTGTTGGCTCATCTAATAGTAAGACCTCAGGATCTACAACCAACGCTTTAGCTAATGAAACACGACGTTTCCAGCCCCCAGACAGGCCCTTTACCCGAGTTTCAGAAGGTAGGTTCAGGCGGCTTAAAATATTTTCCACACGTTGCTGTATTTGCCAGCCGTTATGCACGTCGAGCTTATGTTGCAAGTCGCCCATTTCTTTCATATGCGCATCCGTAAAGTCGGGTAATAAGGTCAACTCATGATAGCGCTTAATCCAGTTCCCTACTTCACCCAATCCACCTGCAACAACTTCATAAATAGTTTCTTCATCCGGGAGATGGGGCATTTGTTCTAATACCGCAATGCGTAATTCGGGCTTGTACCAGATTTCACCTTCATCAGCCTGAATCTGCCGCATAACGACTTTCATTAAGGTCGATTTCCCTTCACCATTACGGCCTAACAGACCAACACGTTCGCCATCTTCTAATTGAAATTCGGCCTGTTTAAGTATGGCGTGAGTGCCAAATGCAATTGAGACTTTTTTTAAGCGTAGTAAGGCCATGTGGTTTTATTTAATTTCAAATATTTGTTTAGCAACTTGCGAACAGAATCCGTGCAATATTTATGCAAAAAAAAGGTAACTACTCAGAGTATCTGAGTAGTTACAAAAGTAGATTGTACATTTCCAGCCAGGCACCAGAAAAGCAGGTATTTGATAAAAAATACCCTGATGGAACAAGCGTTTTTGTAGGATGGGCAAAGGAGGTACGACATGCCCATCATGTTTTCGTTGATGGGCACGGATGAAGCCCTTTGCCCATCCTACAGTGTTTATTTTGCTGTCATTACTCAGCATGTCTGAGTAGTTACAAAAAAAGGAGCTAATGCTCCTCTTTTTTTATCGAATTATCAATTTATCAGGCGGTCAGTTTTAGATACTTTTGATATAAAGAATCTTGTTTTTCAACCTTAGCCGGATCTTTATCGATACAATCAACCGGGCATACTTCAATACACTGTGGGACATCATAATGTCCGACACATTCAGTACACAAATCCGGATCGATAATATAGATATCTTCCCCTTGAGAAATTGCACCATTTGGGCACTCTGGCTCACAAACATCGCAATTGATACACTCATCATCAATAAGTAGTGACATGTTTATCCTCTATTAAACTTTTCTTTTAAATGCTGTAGTACATTTTCAGGCACAAACTCTGCAACATCGCCGCCCAGTCGAGCAATTTCCTTGATCATGCTGGATGAAATAAATTCATATTGTTCCGCCGGAGTTAGGAACATGGTTTCCAACTCTGGCGATAAACGTCGATTCATTCCGGCTAATTGAAACTCATATTCAAAATCTGATATCGCCCTTAAACCCCGCAAGACAACATTTGCACCTTGTTGTTTTGCGCAATCAACCAGTAAATTATCAAAGCCTATAATGTCTACATTGGTAAATTCAGTGGTCACTTGCTCTAGTAACTCAACGCGTTGTTTGATATCAAACAAAGGCGCTTTATTACTATTAACAGCAACCGCGACAATCACCTTATGATATAGCTTTGCCGCGCGGGCAATAATATCTAAATGTCCATTAGTAACCGGGTCAAATGTCCCGGGGTATATTGCCGTTATCTTCATTATTTTTTTCTAATCCAGGCACATAGCTAATGCGCAGAATTTTCTTAGCCAAATATTATAACTTGTAATAACGCGGTTGTGATGATTTTTTAGATTTATGCATTAATTTTTAGCTTGGACAATTTATCAAAGGGCAATGCTGTTGACTTAAGCCCTCTCTCGCTGGAGAGGGTTGGGTGAGGAAAATAAAATCATGCATTGATAATCCCCTCATCCCAACCTTCTCCCTCTGGAGAAGGCGTTTATTCTTAAGTCAACAGCATTGAGTTTAAGGCGGGGGAACTGAGGAAACTCAATAATCCATAGCTTAGGTGACAACGATTCCTGGGTTTCGTACCTCTACCCAACCTGCATTATAGCGTCTAAAGCCATACCCTACAGTAGCTAAGCTATACGCTCAAATAAATAATAGGCCACTTCACCGGCTGTTTTTTGCTTTAACACTCCCCAGTTTTCAGGCAGGTCAGTTAATTTGAGCTGACGTTCTACTTCTATATAAATTTTAGCGTGATTAGCCAACCACAACTTATCATCCAACCAGTTAGCTGCCTGGATGGCATAGCCTTTTGCAAACGGTGGGTCTAAAAAAACCAGATCAAATTCTTCAGCATTTCCGGACAGATAGCGAAAAACATCTTGCTGGACAATTTTAATCTTGCTGGTGCCGACTAGTTCAGCATTTTGTTTTAATTGCCGACACACTTTTGCGTCACTTTCCACCTGTACGACTGATTTTGCTCCACGTGAAGCGGCTTCCATACCTAAGGCCCCGCTTCCAGCATATAAATCCAGGCAACGGCTGGCTACAAGGTCATATTGCAACCAGTTAAAAACCGTCTCCCGCACCCGTGCTGGCGTGGGACGCAAACCTTGTACGTCAGGAAAAGGCAGATTGCGTCCGCGCCACTCTCCGCCAATGATTCTGACTTTATTACTCATGCCCACCGACACTAATGATTTGCAATAGATTCGTATTGATTCTGCGCTGGAATGCTGATTTGATCTGTTGCGTAGTCAGCCTGGAAACTTTACCCGAAAAGCTTTCCAGATAATCTAAAGGCAATTCATAAAAAGCGATGGTGGCAACATAATTTAATAATTTCTTATTACTATCAAAGCGCAACACGAAGCCTCCGGTCAAGTTTTTCTGAGCCGCAGTTAACTGCTCTTGCGTGGGGCCGAGCTTAATAAAATCAGCCAAGGTTTTTTGCATCACTTCGATTGCCATACGGCTTTGTTTATTCTGAGTTTGCAGGCCCATGGTAAACGGCCCCAGCTGCTCTAAAGGCGAAAAATAACTATACGCACTATAAGCCAGGCCTCTATCTTCACGAATTTCTTTAAACAATAACGAAACCAATCCTCCGCCACCTAAAATATGATTACCTACATATAAAGGAAAATAATCATCATCTTTACGACTTAAACCCGGCAAGCCAGCGAGAATATGCGTTTGCGTTGAGGGGAAGTTGATATGCTCTTGTTTAGCTTTAACGGGTAATTCTACTTTAGCTAACGGCTCGGCCTTGTTGCCTGGCTTTAACTGTTGGAACAATGTTTCTGCCATTTGCCTGGCCTGTTGCTCTGTTAAATCTCCAACTATGGCTAAAACTGCATTCTGGTTAATATAATATTGTTCATAGAATTGTTTAATATCGGCTAACTGTATTTCCTCCAGGGTATTAATTTCGCCTGCAACCAGATGCGCATACGGGTGTTCACCATAAATAGACTGATAGAAGGTTTTTTTAGCAATATAGCCAGGTTTTTCTTGCTGTTGCTTTAGCCCAATAAGCTTTTGCTGCTTGATGCGCTGGAACTCTGTTTGTGCGAAATTTGGCTGAGCAATGATTTGCACAAATGTATCGACAGCCTGTGTTAACAAATCAGCCTGAGTCAAACTACGCAAACCCACCCAGCTAGTATCACGATTACTGGAAGCACTATATTTTGCGCCAACTGCGTCAAATCGCTGAGCAATCTGGTCAGCATTCCACTGCCCTGCCCCCGTTGCCAATAAGCTATTGGTTAGAGATGCAATACCGTACTGTTTACCATCTCGCGCACTCCCGGCATCAAAAACCATACGTATATCTACCATAGGTAAGCCCGGGCTTTTGACAAAATAAACCTGTCCTCCCTGGCTTGTTTGCCAATGCTGAATGGGGGTAAATGCAAATAGGGAAGTACTTGCCAGACTAAATACAGCCAGGGTTAATAATTGATTAATGCGCATGACGAGCTCCCGAATTAGCATTAGCCGACATGCTCTGCGGCTCTAGATAGGCAATACTTAATTGTGATTCGACTAGATATTTATCTGCAACCAGACGTACTTGCTCAGCGGTCACCTGATTAATTTTCTCTCTGTATTGCTCTGATTTTTGCCAGCCTAGTCCGACTGTTTCAGCCATACCCAGTTTCATCGCCTGGTAAAACAATGAATCCTGCTCATAAACCGAACTCGCTAATACCTGCGCTTTAACTCGCGATAATTCCTGCGCACTGATAACTTTAGATTGCAAAGCACGTATTTCTGTTTTTAATGCAATTTCCATATCTAATAGTGTCTTACCTTTTACCGGTGTTGCTTCAAACATAAATAACTCTTCTAAACGACCGCCCAAATCGTAGCCTGCTCCGACTGAACTGGCAATTTGCTGTCCCCGTTGCAACCTGGCTGGTAAACGCGCACTGTTACCACCATCCAGCACTGCGGCTAAAACATCTAGAGCGTAGGCTTCCCATTCATCACCTACAGTATTTAAACTGGGAACTTTATAAGCCATCAGTATATAAGGAACTTTCGCAGGCAATTTAACGGTCATGCGGCGGACACCCACTTGCGCCATTTCCGTTTGTGGCTTTAAAGTTTTAATTTCGCGTTTAGGAATAGCTCCAAAATACTGCTCCGCCAGTTTAAATACCTCTTCGGCTTGTACATCACCCGCAACAATCAAGGTTGCATTATTTGGCGTGTACCATTGTTGATACCATTGCTGCAGATCATCAACCTTATAATTTTCTATATCCGACGGCCAGCCAATCACGGGGTTTCTATAGGGTGAACTGGAGTATGCCATGGCCATTAAATACTCTTGCAACTTGGCACGAGGATTATCTTCAGTGCGCATACGGCGCTCTTCCATTACGACCTGTAATTCTTTATCCAGTTCTTCTGCTAATAAATGCAGATGCTGCATTCGATCTGCCTCCAGTTCAAAGCTAATAGCCAGACGAGACTTTTCCAGGGTTTGAAAATATGCGGTATAATCACGCCCGGTAAAGGCATTTTCCCGCCCCCCGTTTTCTGCAACAATTTCAGAAAACTCACCCGCTGGATGACTGTCAGTACCCTTAAACATCATATGCTCGAGCATATGAGAAATACCGGTAATACCAGAAGGCTCGTAACTTGAACCCACCTTGTACCAGATTTGCGACACCACCACCGGAGAGCGGTGTTCTTGTTTCACTAACACCTTAAGTCCATTTGCGAGTACACGCTCCTGAACTTCTGTAGCATAAGCACTAGATGAATAAAATAATAACAATATTAAAAGACGAACAATCTTCACAGTTTCTCCCTAACTATAGAGCATAAAATGGCACCCTTCATATGGCCTTCAAAGTAGTTTACATTTTTGATGACCCCTTTTAAAATTGAATCCAGTTATTGTGGGGAGTAGGTTTTGCCTACACGTGTAACACTTGAGCTGTACGTGTAGGCTAAAGCCTACTCCCCTCCGTAGCAATCCCGACTTAAGGTGCAAAGTGTAAACTGACCAGTGAAAGATGCCCATAAAATATCAGTAAATGGTGTATTCTATCTCAGATAAGAATTAAATAAGTAAACAACGCATGACAAATGAAAAAACTAATATGACCTGGAAAAACTACCTTGAGTTATGCAAACCCAAAGTAGTGGCGCTACTGGTATTTACAGCAAACGTAGGTATGCTACTTGCTGTTCCGGGTATGCCGCCTATTGCCTTGTTTATATACGCGACACTGGGTATCGGCCTAGCTTCTGCATCCGCTGCTGCAATTAACCATTTTATCGATCAAAAAGCAGACGCTGAAATGGCGCGCACGAAGAATCGCCCGTTGCCCAAAGGTGACCTGAATTCTACTAATGTTCTGACTTTTGCAGCCATATTAGGCATTACTGCCATGCTGATTCTGGTTTTTCTAGTCAACACACTGACCGCCGTACTTACTTTTATTTCTCTCATTGGCTACGCCGTTATCTACACCGTCTACCTTAAGCGCATGACCCCGCAAAATATCGTGATTGGGGGCGCTGCAGGTGCAGCACCGCCTTTACTGGGCTGGTGTGCAATGACTGGCGAAGTTCACCCCTACGCTTTATTATTATTCTTATTGATTTTTGTCTGGACACCGCCACATTTCTGGGCATTAGCGATCGCACGACGCGATGAATATGCAAAGGTTAATATCCCTATGTTACCCGTCACTCATGGCACAGAATTTACCCGGCTACATATCCTGCTATACACCATTCTACTGTTTATCGTCACCCTGCTGCCTTACCTGACCGGAATGAGTGGCTTGATTTATGTGGTTCCGGGTAGTTTATTGAGCTTAGGTTTTATTTATTATGCGATCAAAATGATGCGTACTAAATCAGATAAAACTGCCATGCAAACTTTTAGCTATTCCATCGTATATTTGATGCTAATTTTTGCGCTATTGTTAATTGACCATTATTTTAAATATACGCTTAACTGATAAACATGAGTACTGCAATAGCTAAAGCTATTGCACTCCTTTTTCAATGTTTTTCGAAAACATGAATAATGACCACACCGGCAATAATTAAGGCCATACCTATCATCGCAGGAATACCAGGTATTTCCTTATAGGTGACTGCGCCAACTATAGCGACTAAAACAATCCCTAGGCCCGCCCATATTGCATAGGTAATACCCACTGGCATGGTTTTTAACACCAGCGTCATAAAATAAAATGATACTGCATAACCCACTACCACAATCAGACTGGGAATAACCCGGGTAAACTCGGCCGAGGCCTTTAGTGCACTTGTTGCTGAGACTTCAGTCACTATCGCAATAGCAAGATAAAGGTAAGCTAAGGTTTGTTGAGTCATGACTATGCAGTTATAAGTTTTACCGTTATCAAACAAAAAGTGTAACTACTCAGCGTATCTGATAGTTACGAAATTAGATTTTATATTTCCAGCCAGGCACCAGAGAAGCAGGTATTTGATAAAAAATACCCTGATGGAACAAGCGTTTTTGTAGGATGGGCAAAGGAGGTACGACGTGCCCATCATGTTTTCTATCCAGTTATAAGTTTTACCGTTATCAAGCAAATTTTTTCATTGATCATTACAAGCTTGATTTACGGTTAATGAAAATATCCTACCTTGAGTAATTTGTACCCAATTATTAACGGCTACTTTTATGATAAATTCGAGACTCTGTTATGACAGCATGCATATACACATCATGCTCCTGCATAAGAATATGCTCGAAAATCTGGCTGTCAAAACCCATAGCAATCAATTTACATTGCGCTGCCAGATGTGCAAACAAACGGTCATAATAACCAGCGCCATTGCCTAATCTACCACATTGCCGATCAAATGCAACACCAGGCACGATAACCATATCGATCTGTTCAGGCGATATTTCTTTGCCTGTTTCACCCCAGCGCTGTTGTGGAGGTTCCAAAATACCCCAGGTCCCCGCAGATAGCTCTGAGAAATCTTCTAAGTGCCATAAGCCCAGATGATTATCACCCTGACTATCTTTTGTACAATAAGGAATAACGATTTGCTTATCCTGCTTTTGCAACTCCGCCACCACAGTCTGATAGGTTTGTACTTCAGAGCGACAATGTAAATACCACAGCACTGTATTTGCCTGCTGGTATTCCTCCAGCGCAAGCACTTGCTGGCAAATTTTCTGGCTTAATCTCTGTTTATCCTGTTGCGTATTGCGCGCATCGTATGCCATGCGGCGTTGCATAGATTTACTCAGCATCGCTATAAGTAAGTGGACTGATCTGCTGGGTTTCGTACCTCTACCCAGCCTACATAGATTACTTTCACTGTCTATTTTCTTTACAAAGCAGCAATAATCGCATCACCCATTTCTATAGTCCCGGCTTTAGAATTCGGATTTAAATCCGGAGTAACAAATTCACCGGCATCAACTATTTTTTCCAGCGCTGTCTGAATGCGCTTAGCCGCTTGTTTTTCACCTAGATGCTGCAACATCATCACGCCAGCCATTATCACTGCGGCAGGATTCGCGATATTTTTACCTGCTATATCAGGTGCACTACCGTGTACTGCTTCAAACAAGGCCGCATCTTCACCTATATTTGCCCCCGGAATCAAGCCTAAACCACCGACCAGCCCCGCAGTTAAATCGGATAAAATATCACCAAACATATTCGTTGTAACAATGACATCAAACTGATGGGGGTCCATCACCAGATGCATAAGTACCCATGCAAAATTAATTTAACCTTTTATGCAAACTCTACTTTGTAATTCTTTCCAATATTAGACAGCACCTTAAATAATTCTTCCTGAAGAGAGGCATAGGATTCATAAGCTGAAAAAGGAAGCCATTCGTATTTTATTTTACGCCATATAATCTCGATAATATTTAACTCGGGTGAGTATGGCGGTATACGGTAAATGGATAGGTTTTTTTCTTTCCACCTTTCAAGGTTTTCATTAAATTCATTACTCGTATGAGTCGATGCATTATCAATAATAAGAGTTGTTGGTTTTTTAATCTGTTTAGCAAATTCATCAATACAAGCCACAACAACCGAAGTGTTTACACTCCCTTCAAAAACAAAAGAATCAAACCTGCAATCTCTGTTAACAAAACCTAATACATTAAGACGCTTGCTGTTTGAGCTTGGTATTTCAATCGTCTCACCTGACTGTTGCCAAGCATAAGGAACACAGGGTTCTAGTGTAAACCCCGACTCATCAAAGTAGCACAAATCAAGTTCATTCTCTTTATGTTGTTGTATTAATTCTTTTATTTCATCGGTTGCCAAATCAAATTTATCTTGATTACGCTTTATCCTTAAGGATTTTCTAACTCGTTTCCAAACAAGATCAGCTTGTTTACAAATACGTTTTATAGTATCAATGCTAACTGAAATGCCTAGATCTTCTTCAAATTTTGCTAGTACTGATTTTAATGATCTAGGAGATTTTTCAACTCTCTGGACTAAGCTTATTTGTTGTTTTTCAGTTAAAATACCTCGCCGTCCTCTTCCCTGACAGTCAACCAATCCATCGATTCCATTCTTTTCCCAGTTAGAAAACCAAGTGGAAACAGTTTGGCGGCATACGTTATAAATAGAACAAATCATGGGAACAGAATGCTCTTTGAAACTTAATAAAATAGCATGAGCTCGACTTCTACTTAAATGAAGTGGATGGTTTTTATGCATCACATTTAAAGCAGTAATTTCTTCTGGGAGTAGGTGTTTTATATAGAGCACAAACATTTAGAGTCAGCAAAATAATTGTTTATTATGACACCTTTTTTCGTTAAATTAATTTTGCGTAAGTACTTACAGGTCGCATCGATAATTTTTTCATCAAATTCAATTTCTGGATAACGTTCTGCGATCTCACGTCCCACGTCTAAAAACAAGCCCGACGTATATTTTAAAATATTTGCCTTATGACATAAGGTGATTTTTTTACGCTCATTATCTTGTGCATACTGAAAAGCATACTCAATAATCCGCTCAGAACCTTTGCGTGTGATGACCGCCAGGCTTTCAGCAACATCTTTTTCTTTAGTTAAATAATGTTCCAGGCCCATATAAAGCCCTTCGGTATTTTCTCTAATCACCACTATATCTATATCTGTAAATTTACTTTGCGCGCCTTTCCATGATCTTGCCGGGCGCACGTTTGCATATAAATCGTATTTCTGGCGCAGAGCAACATTAATACTTCTAAAGCCCTTACCCACGGGTGTCGTTAATGGGCCTTTGAACGCCACTCTATTTTTATCAATAGAAGCCAGGGTTTCATCCGGAATAGCCGTGCCAAATTGTTCATAGGCAGCCATGCCCGCATACGCCTCTTCCCAGTTAATTTTAACGCCCGTCGCATCAATAATTTTGACCGCTACACCCATAATTGATGGACCTATGCCATCTCCTTTAATCAGAGTTACATTATGCATTCAGATAGACTCCTAATAGTTTTCGTTAGAGAAATAATACACACCTTTATGTGAATTTGAAAATATCAATGTATTGAACTGGATTTTATTTTATACTTGCAGGCTGAGTTTTGAAATTGAGCCACGTTTACAGAGGATGCCATGACTAAACCGTTTATCTTACATATGTTCACCACCGCAAAAAATCTAAGCCCTTTTGATGTCAATATGGCAATTGATGCGGGATGGCTGGCTGCCATACCTTATATTAATGTAGAGCCGGGTGAAGTCTGTAGTTTAGTTCAAGATACGATATTTTCGCGTAGTCCTAAAGGATTAAAAAACACCGGCATATTTATTGGTGGACGCGATACCCAACAAGCAATGGAGATGCTTAAAAGCGCACAAAAATCCATGTTCACACCGTTTGAAGTATCTGTTTTTGCAGACCCAAGTGGTGCATTTACAACGGCTGCAGCCATGGTCGCTGTCGTAGAAGATACCTTAAAATCCAAATTTTCTACTGATCTGTCCGGTAAAACAGTACTTGCCCTTGGAGGCACAGGTCCCGTGGGCCAGGTTGTTGCCGTATTAGCCGCTCAGGCTGGCGCGAATGTCAGAATTATAGGCCGTCAACAGGAAAAAGCACAGCGCATCGCGGATATGTGTAGCCAGAAATTTGGCGGCGGTGAAATTAATATTCTCGCCGGCACTGATGCGGATAAGGCTGATTATATGCAAACAGCTGATGTCGTCTTTGCTACGGGTGCAGCGGGTGTTGAATTATTAAACGCAGCAATGATCGCCTCGGCGACACAGTTAAAAGTTGCGGCTGATGTGAACGCTGTTCCACCCTCAGGCGTCGCTGGTCTCGATGTTTTTGATAATGCTAAGGACATAGCTGGATCTAATAGCGGCGCTGTTGGTGTCGGTGCTTTAGCCATCGGTAATGTAAAATACCAGGTGCAAAGCATGTTATTAAAGAAAATGACCGAAGTTGATAAACCTGTTTTCTTACACTTTGAACACGCTTTTGCAATCGCTCGCGACTATATTAAAACGAATAAATAATCTGTGCTTATTTAAGCACTTCGCCTAACTACCAAGGAAAAAAAATGGCTAAAAGAAGCATATTACACATGTTCGACCCCATGCCAAATATCAGTCCTTTCGATGTCAATATGGCACTGGATTGTGATTTCGACATCTTAATGCCTTATGCTAATGTTAAGCCAGATAGCATGCATCGCCTCACCCAGGATGTTATATTTTCTCGTGGTCCCAAGGGTGTTAAACAGACCGGTATTTTTATCGGCGGTCGTGATATAGGCGTTGCAATCGACATGCTTAATAGCGCTAAAAAGTCCATGGTCCCGCCTTTTGAAGTCTCGGTTTTAGCTGACCCTAGTGGCGCATTTACAACAGCGGCTGCACTAGTCGCCTGCGTGGAAAAAGAACTAAAAAATAAATTTAATAAGCCGTTAAAAGACTGTAAAGCTCTGGTTTTTGGTGGCACTGGGCCCGTCGGTATTGCAACCGGTGTCATTGCATCATTAGCTGGGGCTGATGCAACCCTGGTCGATCATTTTTCTTGCGCAGAAGCAGAAGGTCTGGCCGAAGAATATAACCGCCGTTTTGAATGTAATCTCAGCGGTACTATAGCCACTTTTGATGAAGATAAAATTAAACTTATCGAAGATGCAGACTTGATTTTTTGTACTGCTAAAGCGGGCATACAAATCTTAAGTACTGAAGTATTAGGCCACGCCAAACAACTCAAAGTAGTGGGTGATGTAAATGCTGTGCCTCCAGCGGGTATTGCAGGAGTACAGGTCAATGATTTTGGTGCTCCGCTAGCAGGTACTGAGAATGCAGTTGCAATAGGCCCTTTAGCAGTAGGTAATGTTAAATACAAAGTGCAACACGCTTTGCTAAGTTCAATGCTTACCGGTGACAAACCTGTTTATTTAGACTTTATTACAGCGTTTGAAAAAGCCAAAGAAATATTAGATTCATAGCGCTACTTGTTGCCTGTAGACTTAAGAATAAGCTTCTTCTCCAGAGGGAGAAGGTTGGGATGAGGGGATTATCAATGCATGATTTTATTCTCCTCACCCAACCCACCAGCAAGAGAGGGCTTAAGTCAACAGCATTGGCCCTACAGGCGCGCGCAGTATTAATGCTGCAGAAATTCTTTACAAGGACTCTGCGCTTCTTCTCTATTGTCCTCAAATATGTCTAACACAGTTGCAATAACTTCTCGCGGAATGGTTGCAACCGGCGCAAAAACATAACGACTTGCTTTCGACTCCAGCGACTCCAGCGGCGCTTGCTCGACAACAGGGTCGATGATATTACCACTGACTTTTATAGGCACATGGGTATTAAATGAGTCTAAGAACAGAGTATTTTCAAAAATATTCTTTTTTTGTAAATTGTAATAGGCATTAATTGTCTCTTTGCCCAGATTTACTTCTTCATTCCCCCGAAGAAACAGCTTAGGCCCATCGATTAATAAAAGTGTTGATTTAGCAATACCCTGCTTAATACTATATTGAGCCAAGCCACATGATATTAGTATTTCACCTAAATCCTGCAAGCCCATATTTTGACTCTCATTAACCTGTCTAGCTAAGTGGTTATTAGGTTTTTACTGCCGCTTTGCCAGCCCTCTTTGTCCAACCGATCAAAATATCCAGATTTAAATCATAAATAGAGGAAATTTTTTGTATCGTATGGATATCCCCCGAGCCCAAGGCAATAAACACCCTGCCAACGTGCCATGACCTTTTAATCAAAGTGACTTAACTTCGGTTAATGTTAAGCGAGTAACCCCACCTTAACCCAATCATCCCATTCCTGTGGATAGAGCGGATCTGCAGGTGTTCTGACTCTCAGCTGATTATTGCCTGTGAGTAATTTTCCAGCCACCCGAATCAGATAAGTACGAAGTGTATCCGGCTCCCATTGGCACAACGTTTTGTTGCCACTCAATTGAGCCATCCAGCGCACGGTATTGTAGGCAAGAACGGCGCAATGAAATAATGCGGCATTAGCCAGAAATTGATTCGTTCTGATTTTACCTAAACCCATTTGTGATTTTGCTTCTTCAATCCATGTTTCGCACGTCGCTCGTTCACCATACTTCTTATGTGTTTGCCAAGGCGATAGAGGTTCAGTTGTTACATAACAAAAATAGTCATATTCTGCCGTATCCCAAAGCTCGGACTGAGGTCCTGTCACTTGTTTAGGTTGCTTTATCCTGACCGCGACAAACTGACGAGAGCGAGACCAGCCACCACAACGATATTGAAACTCGCTCTGCTCCCAACCGGGTCGGCCTTGTATGGCTGTCCAGGCCTGTTTGGCCAGCAATGCGTTCAAATTCTTAAGTTTAACCTTTATTAGATACCCATGCCCTCTGGTATCGAGAAATTCAAGCAAATCACCGACAAAATAACCACTGTCACCGCGAAAAATAATGCGCATCCGATTGGGCAAGTGTGCAAGTAACTGTTTGGTAAATTCTACAACACCATTGCTTGTAAAGGCATTGCCTGTCCGGAACCAGGCTTGTAAAATTTCTTTTGTTTCCGCTAGAAAAGCGAGTTGTGGATGGTATGAACGGGCACCTTTCTTTTTGGGGTTGAAGCCTTTGGCACTTCCTTCTTGTCGACCACAAACGGTGTCCACAGTTGAATCGACATCGACCCACTGGACGGATTGTATGCCAGTTTTCGATTTTCCGGAACGAAGCAATCGCCGCCAGTGTTGACCACGCAAAGTATGCGTGAGCGTTTCAAACTGGCTTATCTGCCTATCACTTACTTCTTTAAAGATCCGTAAAATTGTGGTTTCAACAGGAATCTTTATCCAGCCAGCTACTTTGCGCAGTACGCTATCTGCCCATACGGTCGTCACCTTTGCCATTGATGTTGCTCCCCCCATCATGCCAACCAACGTCAATAGAACCACATCAGATAAGTGATGGTCTGCATTTTCACCCCGCCGATGTGGAACGCTTTGTTTTACGGTTTTTTCAAAACCTATCCTGTCTAAATATTTCACGACGGGAATCAGTCCCGCCTGGCTTGTCAATCCATGTGCTGTAGATGTCATTTTTACCGTTCGGGTACGGTTTCTTACGTGAGATGAGGATTTTGATACTTTAGAGGGCTTCATTAAAACAATGAGATAGTGAAATCAGGAAAATGATATTATATCATTGTTTAATAAGGAGTTTTGTGGATTATTATGTATAATGCTTGCAGGATTTAGGTTTCATTACTAAAAATACCCTGACTAAAAATCCAGCCCATAGGGTTAAGAAAAACCAGCTCCAATTCACTTCGGCTTATCGTCTCATTCTCCAACACAACACTGAAATCACCCTTTAAACTGGAAGCAATTTCATGCATACTCTGCCCTACGCCTTTAAGCTTTGTTTCCACGCTCACTTTACCCCTATGCGCAGTATTCTTTTGCCCTAACAATTTGTCCAGCGGAATATTATTAGCCACTATACTTAAAGTCCATATGGGCTTAGCTCTAAGCTCTATAGTTGCAGTGAACTGTACACGTTCCCCGGAAAAATTAAAACTCACCGGGGCTAGAGATAACCTCTTGTCGCGTAAAAGTAGATGAATAACTAAGTTGTTGAGCTTATAATTTTCAGCTGTGAGTCGGCTTATTTTGAGCTTTAAATCGAGATTTAGATTATCGAAACCTTGTAAGGGAATGGGATCATAACTAAACAATAATCGGGGTTTGGCCAGTTTATCCTGCTGCTTAACTGGCACAGTGCTGGCTGGAAAAATACCCAGATCATGCAAAAACAAGCCGCTCGAAATGATTTCTCCTTTAATTTCGGGTTTTCCCTGAGTAAAAAACAACAGCAATTCACTATTTAACTTTGTTTTCCCTAAACTGGCTTGGCCTTTAAATTTCGCTTTAGTCTCCCCAGCTGAAATAAATTCTGCCACAGAATCAGAACTGAAAACCAGGACTGCATTTTCAGCGTTTAATAGTGATACATTGCCATTAATTGCTAATTTGCGTTTATTTAGCTGACCTGCAACTTGAACTTGTAATTGATCCTGACGATCATTTACAACAATAAGCAGCCTATCTAGACGATAGGCTTGCTTATCATCACCATATATCAGCTGCATATTTTTTAGTTCCGCATTCTCAATAATCAGCAGAGGAAAATTACTTGTTTCATTATCGTCATTCCGCTCTTTGCCGGATTATATGACAGCCCGCAAATTTTCCACCTGCAAATCGTTAATCAGTAAGGTGTTATCGAGTAAGGCTGCTAAAGTGAGCTGAATTCTAAAGTTATCTATATGAATGTAACTGGCATCTACTTTAGACTGGAGTTTTATTGCTGATGCAGACAGGATTGGGATTAATGAAGGCTGCAGTTCAAATTTCCCGTTAATGTCTAATTTATAAGTAGAAAAATTGTCTACAGCCTTGATTAATAGGCGCTTATAATCCTGATTGTCATAGCTACTTAAAATGTATGCCAGAATAGCAATTAATACAGCAGCGAGTCCAATTAATGGCAGCAGAATGCTGGTAATTTTAGACATTTACGATTTTTACATGGGCCCAACAGGCACAATTGGCGAAAATCACAAGGAAACTAACAGTAATTTTATTTCTTACTCTTCCCTATATATTTATTCCAGAGGAAGGATAAACCAATAAAAGCAACAGCGATGATAGCAATAATCCAGATATATTCATCTAAATAGGAAATAATCACCGTCGAAATGGCGAGTAGAATACCCAGTACAGAAAATTGCCACCCGACATGAATACCATCCAGAAAGGTTGATAGCGATAAAATCAGCAGAATCATCAGAGATACTGTTTCATTCTGAATCTGACCGGAGTGCAGAAAAGCGTACACTACCAGCACGGCAATCAGAGTACTGCCCCAATGAAACAGCTGCGATGTCACTAATCTGGTCTTAGCATGTTTGTCAGGCGCATTATGCCATCCGGTCACAATGGCTCCAATGGCAAAAACCAGCGTCATCACTAACCAGTAAGTATGCGCATCAGCCGGTGAAAAATTGGTGACTGCCATCTCAGCTATGGATAGCAGTACCAATGCTACATAAACTACTTTGTCCATAGTGGACATTTTATTCGCTAAAATACTCATGACTTCCCCTTATTTTTTTTAACCATTGGTCAATGTAAAGTGAGGCTTTAGCCCGCTTGTAATGCTCAAACGGCGGGCTAAAGCCACGCCCTACTTTGTGCTTATTTAATCAGTTGCTTTCTAATTTCATCTGCGATTTCCTGACTCAGCTTTTGTAGCAGGCGACTTTGCGCAGCGACATAAGCAGGATAGCCAGCAGCATCTGCATTTTCCTGCAGAACTGTTTTTTTGCTTACTATGCTTTTATCTTTGCCTTTTGCCGCCACTGTCCAGTCAACATTTAAAGTCACAATGCCACCCAGTGTGCCATCAAACTGGCGTACATTTACCAATACCTGATAATCTATCGGTAATAAGCTAATTTCCTGACTTAAAATCACCTGATCTGTAGGGACTAATGTGGAAATATTTTCTCCTATCACGCGCTGAATATCGCTTTGTAAATCACCACCCCAGCGGTTAAATTCATCTGCTACCAGCATATTCGGACCTATGCGCGTAACAATCTGCGACTGATCCAGCGTATCCGTAATAGAAACAGGACCCACTTTAACCGCAACGCTACGGTCTTCTATAGTCATTACCGATGGTGAATTATTACTAGGCATCGCGTCAAGAATATACAGTTTGGCATTAGGAGAGCTGCCGCAGCCTGTAAATAACAACGTTATTGAAATAAGCGATGCGGTAATAATAGTCTGTTTATTCACAATTAGTCTCCTGTTTTACCTTGTATTAATGATTCTGGATGTCTTTCCAGATAATCGGTCAAGGTTTTAATAGATCGAGCTGCCTTAGTAAATTCA
The DNA here is from genome assembly GCF_965251085.1 of Methyloprofundus sp. Taxonomy (NCBI): domain Bacteria; kingdom Pseudomonadati; phylum Pseudomonadota; class Gammaproteobacteria; order Methylococcales; family Methylococcaceae; genus Methyloprofundus; species Methyloprofundus sp. The sequence continues at coordinate 2,320,175 of NZ_OZ252594.1, forward strand.
CGTAATGCGATTTGTAAATCCTGTTGCAGAGGTGAGTCATTTTTCAAAGTGTCCTGGATAGTCACCAGTGTATTTTCAGCTTGTTTCAAAGTACCTGATAATTTAGGCTCCAGATTATGATTCAGCTTGTAGCTTAGCTCTTTAACCTGAGTCATCATGTCATCCACTTTTTCCAGAATACTGCTTAAATGAAGCTTAAGTCCCGACAAGGTTCCTGGTTCTGTAGGGAATTCGGTGAGTTCGGTACTCCAGTCTATAACAAAAGGCTTTGCATCAGGAAAAAAATCGAGTGCTACATACAAGCTCCCTGTCAATAAGCTTCCTGTCTGCAATTGCGCTCGAAGCCCATGTTCTGCAAAATAGTCGATGCGACTTTCACGATTAATCGCCATGTACTTCGCAGTTTTATCGTTACCTTTCAGCGCAATTCTGCCATAGTCAATCGTGACTGTTACCGGAACGGTTATTGCTTTATTGACAGTGTCAAACGATAATTGGATATCAGTGACTTCACCCATCTGTATCCCTCTGAAACTAACCGGCGCACCCACGGTAAGTCCACGCACCGATTCGTTAAAATTAAGCACATATTTCCTACCAATTTTGTATTCTTTTTTTAACGCGTCTTTACGATCTTTGTAGAGTTTAAATTCACTGTTATTTTGCGCTTCAGTAATTTCTGTACTCAGGTCACTTGATTCAAATGCAATCCCGCCAATTAAGATCGAGACCAAAGATTCGGTTTCTACCTCAATCCCGTCAGCGCCCAATGAAAAAGCAACGCCACTGGCATTCCAGAACTTAGTCGTTTTATTAACCCATTTATCAAAGGGTGCTTTGATAAAGATTTTTACAGTCACTGACTCACCATCATCATCGAGTTTGACATCTTCGACACTACCGACACTAAATTTTCGATAATAAATAGGGACATCTCTTTCAATTGAAGCCAGGTTTTTAGTATGTAATATAAAATGCTTACCCGCCATTTTTCCGGTAATGACAGGAGGGATCTCTAAACCTTTAAATTTATTTGTTTTGTTGCCATCTGAACTTAGGTCTATACCGACATAAGCACCGGACAGCAAAGTATCCAGGCCTGATACACCACTGGCATTAATACGTGCTCGAACGACCCAGAAACGCGTTTTATCGGTAAGAAAGGATTTTACGTCTTTGACCATTTCAGCTTTGACAATAACATCGTCTGTCTCATGGTTAATATGAATGCTTTTAACGACACCAATCTCGACATTCTTATATTTTATTTTAGTTTTGCCTGCTTCCAGGCCATCCGCTGTCTTGAAAGTAATGGTAATCATTGGCCCCATATCAGACCAGGCTTTATATCCAATCCAGGCACCTATCAAGACAGCGACGATAGGAACTATCCAGACGATAGAAAATTTTGACCGGGGCTGAATATTGCTCTCAGGCAAATTATTCATTGTTTCACCCTGCATCGGTTCACTCATTTACTTTCTCCATATTATCCCAAATTAATCGCGGATCAAAAGCCATTGCCGCTAGCATAGTTAAAACCACAACGGCGCCAAAAGCAACTGCACCAATACCGACTTCTATCACCATCAGCCCCTGAATTTGTATTAAAGCAGCCATTAAGGTATCGACAAAAATATCTACCATAGACCAGCGACCGATAAACTCAGTTAAGCGGTATAAACGAGTACGTTCTATCGGCCGCCATTGTGATTTAAAATGCACTGTCATTAATAATAACGTCAGAATAATAAGCTTAATCGTAGGCACACAAATACTGGCGATAAAAAGAATAATCGCCAGGGGCATATCTCCCGTTTTAGCCAGATAAATAACCCCGCTGATAATCGTATCACCCTCAGTCTTACCCAGACTAGTCACCACCATGACCGGTAATAAATTAGCGGGTATATACAAGACTGCCGCCGCAATCACTAATGCGGTACAGCGCGTTAAACTATTCGGCTTGCGTAAATGTACAACAGCATTACAGCGCGGACAACAAGTTTCATGTCCTGCGCTGACACTACAGAGTAAATTACAATTATGGCAATTCGTTAATTGAATGCCCTGTTTGATGTTTTGTACGTCTATCGGCTTTATCTTGGGGCTGATCTGTTCCCATAACATTTCCGTATCCAGATCACTCAAAATAGCCGCAATCAATATCATTAATAAGGCAAACGTCCACAAGGCGATACTAGGGACCACAGTAGATAAAGCAGATAATTTAACGATAGAAACCAGGATACCCAGCATCAGCACTTCTAACATGCTCCATGAGGTAATAATTCGTACCAGGCGATAGAGTTGCGGGGCAAAGGGAGGTATCCAGTTAAAATTAACCGGCAATAAAATATATAATAAGCCACTTAACTGGATAAGTGGTGCGCCGATGGTGGTTAAAAAAACCAGCCCGGCAAGAAGCTCCATCTCATTATTAAACAGGTATTTGACACAGCCGAATAAAGTAGCAGCCATTTCATGGCCTTCTGCATCGACCTGAATAATAGGATAAACATTAGAGATCACCAGTAAAACCAGCGCAGTAATAACCAGTGCCAAGGTATGTTCAATACTTTTAGCAGGCTCAACACGTTGCCGTTTACGCAAAGTAGCATCACAACGGCAACATTTAACCGCACCATCCTCGGGCATATGGCTTATCTGTTGTAATAAACCGCAATCGTGACAAGAGGTGACAGGAACAAATTGAGTCATAAAATACTACAAAGGTTTAATGTATACTCATTCTAGCAATATTTAATAGTTATTAAACATAAAACTATTGAAATTCAGGCCGCCACTACTCAGTTGCACGGATATTTCCCGCAATGGCCAGCAATGCAATACCATCAAACAGAAAGCTGATACCAATCAACAACCCTACCAGCCAAGCTGAACTTAAGGGCCAGCCGGCTAATACTATGGCACCCAACAGCAGTGATAACAGACCATTCAGTAACATAAAAAACCAGCCTTTGGCAGGTTTCATTTCAACAGACAAGGCAATCCCAGCAAAACCATCGAATAAAAAATACAATGCCAGAATAATACCCAGTGTCGAAACCACCACAGCGGGATGAAATAAAATTAACAAAGCAAGCACAAGCAAAATAAACGGTTTAATCCACATCATTAAAGTCTGCGTTCTACAGACAAACGCGGAATAAGTCAGTGCAAGTGCACTGAGAAAAAATAGACTACTAACAAAAAAATTAAGCGTCAGGCTTATGACCGTCGGAAACACAATACCAATAATGCCTATTACGATCATTATGATGCCTGTAGGCTCAAACCACCTGATCTCGCGAAAATTACTTTGACCCGAGTTTAAAAATCATCCTTAAATTAGTTCGCGGAAATTGGGTTTCTGTGGTATTGAGCTCATTACATAGTTTTAGTATTGCCTCATCATAACTTCGATTAGCCAAATGATGTAACCGTATCGTTAATGTCCCTTGTTCATGGTCTGTAATCAGATCTGCCTCACTACTATAAATTGCACGCAATAGGCTGCGCACTTCATCAGGACGAGTGAGCGTTTCTCTTAACAGATTGGCCATGGCCGTTTCAGAGCGATAAGTAATCATTTTGATAGTGTCTATGAAATGTTTGCTTTGGGTGCTGAGTTGTTCAAATTGATCTTTCTCAGGTAAATCTTTCACTTTAATGTGACGGGCTACCCGTTTGCGCTGTTCTTTAAGCGTCTTGATCTGTTCCTGAAAGGCTTCAATCTCTTCCTGGCAAGCAGCCTTCTTTTGCAGGAAGGGTTCGACTTTTTTAGGTTCAATGGGGGCATCCAGTGTCAACGTAGCAAACCGGGCCAATAATCGATTTAATTTCCCCTGGCTTGATTTTATTTGGCTATCCAGTTGACGATAGGCTGGGTTGACCACTTCTGTGGACTCGGAAACGGGTTCTGTACCATAGTCTACAAGCTTATCTAATCCAAAGTGTTCACGGCAGTATTTGAAGAAGTTTTCTTGAGACCATCTAGCGAACATGGCGACTGCGAGCGGAATCATGTCCGAACGGTAATCGGTTCCGATAATGCTGGTTTGGTGACCTTTCTGAGTCAGCTTGCGTATTTCACGCACCCAAAGACCATTGCTTAAACAATGACCTCGTTCAGCCAGTTTGAGCTCTGCTTGCTCTCCTGATGGTAGGGTGACTTGATGAGGGTAAAATTCATCTTCTGGCCAGTTTTCACCGGGATGTTTATGATAGGTTAAACAGGCAACCCGTTGCGCTTTCAAGCGTTTAAAATAAGGGGGGGCTATAAGATTCTCTGTCACAGACCAGTGTAAACCGGTGCAGTAGGGGGTCAGCTGCAAGCTCCTCTGCGCTGACAAAGTCAGGCAAGGCTTTTTCAAGCTGGGGAAGAATATCATTTTCAATGACTTTGATCATGCCGGGATCAACAGCCTTATTTATCACCATAAAAGGTTGGCCATCCATCGCATTGACCCAATAATCGGTTGTCGCTCGCAAACACAGTTTTTGACGGGCAACGTGGTGACGCGGGAGTTTTGTTTGCTGTCCATTGTAGACGCGGACATGACCGTCAATATAAAGGATGCTCGCCTGTTCAGGGGCACTTTGCATCCATTCTTTACACAGTGCTTCACTCCATTGCCGGGAGCCATCGTCTTGTGTGAGCTGTTTGATTTTACGCCGCAGGGTACGAACTTCGGGAATACGATCCAGTCCGATCAGTTTACCCCATTCGCCGGGTGCGCTATAGCGCAAGGATTCAATGGATTTGAGCCGAACCAGTGCAGTAAAAGCCAGTATGATGAGCAGACTGTCCAGTCCATAGTAACCTTTGCGGAGTTTGAAAAAGTTTTCACTGGTTTTTAATAGTCCGCTGACCAATAAAACCGGCAGTGCAAAGAGTACACCGCCTTTAGGTACGTCTTGTACCGCCTGAAAATCCGGTGCGACAGGTTCGTCTAGCTTCCCAATGCTGGCCGCCAGCCGTGCTTCAGAATTCTGAGCCCCCATCCCCATGGGTGCTGTATTATCCTGCTCACTCCGTTCACTTTTACTGCTTAACGTTGCTGACTCTTTTTTTTACTGTTTTTATGCAAGCGTCCAGCACGAATCGCTTTGCTGAAGGTATCGCGTTTTATATTTAATTGATCAGCCACATCACAGGGATCTTGTCCTTGGCTTAATAATTGTTGAGCGGCCTGCAAAACTTCATCAGTCAAAACAGCGGCTCCCCTTGTATTTTTCGGGGCATAAAATCCTTGCACTCCCTGTTCTTGATAGCGTTTAACCGCACGTTTGACGCTAATCGGCGTGACACCAAAGGCACGAACGATATCCATTTGTTTGACATAGCTATTGGCATAGAACTGGGCTGTAATCATTTGGAACGATGCATCATCGTTCTCATCATGAGTAAAAACGGGCAGAGTCGCATAAAAATAAGTAATTTTACCGTCTCTCTTTTCAACGGCAAGATCATGGGTTACAAGGGTCGAGCCCACTGACGGTGTTGGGAGAGCAACAGATAATATTTGCATTGAGCGTTTTTGGCGCAGTGCAAAAAGGTTGTGGCAGGGTTTAAAGACTCCATGAGAATTGTTTTTGATGAGCATCTTAGGCTGTGGAATTATGTTGCTGTTCCTGAAAAGCAATTTTAGAAGTTGCTCAAGTTATTTCGTGCACGTTCCTAAGGGATTATAATTTACTTAAGTTATCGTACTTTGACGAAACAGAGCCAATGCCAAAATATTGATTATTCCTAACAGATTGTCTCCTTTTTAATCTTTGACAGAAACCTGATGCCTCCCTTGTAATTCATTGATTCATTATTATTTTAGTTATTTTGGAACATCTTTATAAGTATTCCTGAATTTACTGGGGGACATGCCCGCCCAACGATTAAACGCACGGGTAAAATTCGCTGGGTTGGTATAACCCAGTTGAAAAGCAATCTCTATGATGGATAGAGATATCTCAATGGTGGTCGAAGGACGAACATATTGATCAAATAATATTGCAAAGGTTTTCTGACATTCATGCTAAAGCAATTCATTGTGAGCTTTTTGAATGGAGAAAAATAGCCGAAGGCAGAGTAGCTGAAATTATAGTCTTGGATCAGTTTTCAAGAAATATGTTTAGAGAATCACCGTTATCTTTTGCTAACGACCCATTAGCTTTAGCCTTATCTCAAGAAGCCATTTTATGTGAGGCAGATAAAGAGTTAAATTCAATTCAACGAAGCGTTCTCTATTTGCCATTCATGCATAGTGAATCTTTGAAAATACATGAGGTCGCTATGGTTTTGTACCAAAAAAACGGGGTTCAATCGAATCTTACTTTTGAGGTCAAACACAAAGAAATTATCGAAAAATTCGGTCGTTATCCCCATCGGAATAAAATCCTTGGTAGAATCTCAACTGAGAAATAAATCAAATTTTTAGAACAGGAAAGAGTTGGGTTTTAAAATGAATATAACAAGTGACTATGGTTTTTGTTAGAAGGTAAAAAGTGGAAAATATTGTGCTATTGAAAGAGCAGAAGTTAAGTGTTGCAACTCAAGTTTTGATGTGAAGAAGCGAACGTGGAAGTGGAAAACATAAGCCTACGAAAAAGCAAAAGTAAATCTTGATGTTTGCCAAGTGGAGTGTGGGTAATGCAAGTTCGACATACTACCAAGAGATTTAAAAAGAGCAAAACAGAGAGCTGTGAAAGCAAAGTCTGAAATCTGCCAAGCTTTTATAACTTGGCATTCAACCAGCCAGGTTCTTCTTATCCGTAGTTTGTTGCGGAGAAAATAAGCCAGCGGTTTGCCAAGTTTCGGATGTGAAATAGGCTGGTTAATTCATGGTTATCTGTGTAGAGCGAAAGCTGGTTGCATAAAAGAAATCTAAGTTTGAAAGAGCAAATCCCGTTCGATGTATTAACAAAACTTGACCTTAAAAAATAAGCTTAGTCGTGAAAACAGACTGCGCTGAAAAAGCAAATTGAAGCATGAATGCAACAGTATTTATTCTCAGTCAAACTTTATAGATGCCATTTGCGTATTATGGAAATCCCCAAACAACATTTAAATAAACACTTACTGGAAATTCCTGATTCGACCTATAGAGAAGCTATGGTGCGCAATAATATAGGCTGGATGATCTGTGTTGCAGATAGGCTATTAGGTGATCGTGCACTGGCGGAAGATGTTGTTCAAGAGGCATTTATTTCGGCATTTCGCGGACTCGATAAGTTTCAAAATCGTTCAACGCTGAGGACATGGTTACACCGCATTACTGTCAATACTGCTTTAATGAAATTACGCCAGCTTAAGCGACTGGCTGAGCAACCCATTGATGAGTTTTTACCTGAATTTGATAAAAACGAATGTCGTATTGAAGCTGCTTGGCAAGCCATTCCAAGTACCGAAGACATTATTGCCAATGAACAGCAACGAGTACAGATCCATACAGCGATTAACCAATTGCCTGATGCCTACCGTATCGTTTTGTTACTCCGCGACATCGAGGGATATGACACTGGCGAGGTTGCGCACCTACTGGACATTTCTGAAAGCAATGTCAAAGTTCGCCTGCATCGAGCACGAGCCGCATTGAAAAAGCTGATTGAACCCTTGCTACGCGGAGAGGTATCAACATGAAACAACACCATAAAAACAACCTATTACGCTGGTTAAAAGGTTTTATGCAAAGGCATATGCATGGCATGATTACCTGCAAGGAATTTGAGGATTTTGTACTGGACTATCTGGATGATGAGCTTCCTGCCTTGCAACGATCCCGGTTCGAACGGCATATACGATTGTGCCGTGAATGTAAGCAGTACCTGAAAGCCTATCAACGCACGGTGGAGGTCAGTCGTGCCGTGTTTCCTGCGCCAGATGACTTGGTTCCTGATGACGTGCCGGAAGACTTGATCAACGCAATACTTATGGCACGTAAAAATTAGGATTATTGCTAGGCAAAGCGAGATAATTATTTAGATTAGGGGTCTGAAGTACAGCGGTACGAAAACCAGGGTTAATTTGTTCATATTCTAAACCTTATGCGGCACAAGGCCTCCTGGTATTTTTTGTAATTTTCAAATAGTCTAAAACAGCTCTGGTATTCTTATTGAGTTGCCTCATTTTCTTTGAAATCCCTTTCTCAACTTTTGATTTTATTAATCCGATAGCAAAGCGCCTAAGACGGGTCATGTTCTCAGGGCCATAACCGGTACGAATTGTTGAGCGATCTTCATCAAAAACCCAGTCAATAATATAATGACTGACTTCAATAGACCAGTGACCTCGAACTTTATATAAGATGGTTTTCGGATCTGCGTCTTTTTTTGTTCTGCTGGTCACACCGTAAGCGGTCGCAAGTGATGTTTTTCCACTTTTCTTGTCCGTTATTTCTCGTTCTATGCGATAAACCTGGGCAACATGAGGGAATAATACATACTCACTTAATTCCGATGTGACCCAGATTCTACGAATCTCAATTCGTCCGTGCCCGACAGACACTTTGTCTTCATAATCTGCCAAACGGCTATCATTTGAAAAGTAGGTGGTAATATCATCAAGCAGTGTCGGCTGGTTTCCTTTGACACTAAAATAATAATGCGCTTTTCGTTGTTCTACTAAATAACGCGCGAATTCAGTCTGGGTGTGCAAAGCATCGCTGGTGATATCTTTATTTTCAATCGGTAGTGTATCTAATAATTTCGGAGCAAATGTTATTTCATTGGTTTGCTTAACTTCATCCGACCCATCTCCAACAGGCAAAGTACCTACTTTTTTTGGGCGTAGCAAATTCCTGTGGTATGCCCAACAGCACTCATTATTTGTGTTTGGCGCCCTGATTCATCAATCGCATTACACATGACTTTGCCATCTATTGCGAGTGAGTTGTCATCCTGGGCATAGGCTTTGTTCCAGGCATTAAAGGCTGCGTCAAGTTCATTCGGGTCTACTCTTACTAAGATATTTCTAAAAATGCTTAGGCTCAGACATCTTGATTCAGACGAAACTAATTTGAGACCATTTCCTAATTTTTTGCGGATGAAGTCAGCTCATAAATTAAGCGCAGATCGGTTCCTGGATAATTGAGTTCCGTTTGATTGAGTTGTTCAAATAACTTTTCTATTGCTTTATTACTTGCAGGTCGGGAAGTACTATGCACACGTATCCGAAGTTGTTTTTTTACTTCATCGGGTAATATATCTGCTTCTGTCACAAACAGCGTTTGTAATAGTTGCCTTGCCATCGGAAAGTCGATTGTCGGTGAGGTTAGCAGAGCGGCCATTGCTGTTTCTGCCCGATAAGCGATCATGTTGACAGTATCTATCAGCCGCTTTTTCCCTGGCAGAAGCTGTTCGAACTTATCTTCGTCTCTCAACTCTTGCCAGGTAATGTGTTTGGGCGTTTGGCTTAGTTGTTCCTTGATGGTTTTTAGTTCATTTTCATAATGCTCTATTTCTTCGAGTAATTCTGCTCGTTTTCTTTCCCATTTCTTGTATTTCACATCTTCCGTTTCATCTTTTTTAATCACCGGATGAAGTTCCATCGCTGCAAATCGAGATAGACGGTAATTGAGTTTGGATTGTATCGAATTACGCTGTCCTTCCTGTTGGCGCCTATCAGGGTTGACCACCTTTTGGGTATCGGATAGTGGCTCTATTCCATACTCCTGTAGCATATCTAGCCCATAGTGGTGCTTCATATATCTAAAAAAGTTCTCTTGGCACCACCGGCTAAACATTCGCCCAGAAACAGCCGTCAATTCTAGTTCATAGGCTGTGGTAATAATACTGGTTTGGTGACCAGAATCAGTCAACTTGCGCACTTCTCTCATCCACATCGCCTGTTTTTTGGTTCCAACCAGACTGCCTCGTTCGGCGAGTTTCATGATGACTTTTTCACCACTCGGTAGTGTGATCTCCTGACTGGAAAAATTGTCCAGTGGCCAATTTTCGGTGGGAAATTTATGATAGGTCATGCAAGCGACACGATGCTTGTCCCACATCTTTCTAAAGAATGCGGGGCTATAGCCTTCTCTATCAAACACCAGGATAAAACGACAGGCTTGTTTGTTTTGCTGTAATGCTTGTGCACTCGGTTGATTCGGAATGTCTTTGAGTAATCGGGGGACGATATCTTCTTCCAGCGTTTTTAGTAAGCCCGGATCCACCGTTTTTTCAACGACAAAGAAGGGACGCCCCGTACCATCATTAACCCAGTAGTCGGTGATACCCCGTAAGCAGAGTTTTTCGCGTGAAACATGCCGTTAGTGTTCCTGCTGCCTCTGGTTCATTTTCCATCCATTGTCGACTGAGGTCGGCCGCCCAGCTTTCGACTGATTTTGGTTCAGCCAGTCCTTTTACTTTGGATCTTAAACAACGCACTTCGGGAGCCCGATCCAGGCCAAGTAGTTTTCCGAATTCACCCGGTGCATGCTCGCGAAGTTGTTCGGCATTTTTGATGCGACATAGCCCCATAAAGGCGAGTAGCAATAGAATATGAAAGGTTTGATAGTAACCTGTCAGTTTGCCCAGGTGGCGCTCAATGTCATTTAATAAGCCATTGCCAAGTAACGCGGGCAATGCACATAACACACCGCCTTTAGGAACATCTAAACAGGATTCGAATTCGATTGAGGCTCCCTTTTCCTGCTCACCCAAAGCAGCCTGGATTCGCTCTTCTACTCGAGTGCAGGCCGTACCAAGCACATCGGCTGCATTGGCATCTATAATATCACGGGCTGATTTGGTACTGCCATCATTGGGGTCTATTGATGCGGCAGACTTTTTTTTAAACGTCCATCACTGATCGCCTTGCGAAAGGTATCTGCCCGGATGCCTAATTCTTTAGCGGCTTCGTTAGGCGTCATACCTTGATCCAGATATTCCTGAGCTTGCTGCAAAACCTCAAGCGTAAAGAGTGGTCCTCCCTTGCGAGTCGGGCGAGGTTCAAAAAACGAATCAGCCCCTTTTTCTCGTAGTTGCCTTAATGAGCGCATAACACTACTTTTAGAGACACCAAAGGTTGTAATAATATCGATTGAACGACAGGAACCGGTATTGATGAGTTGAGAGGTGTGAAGTCTAAATAATCTCTTATTGTCAGCCTGGTGAGAATAGATCGGGATACCGCCGAGGAAATAAAACCACTCATCATTTCGGTTATCAACACTGACCTGACCATTTATAATAGTCGTACCCTGAGGAATTATTGGGAGCATGAGTTGCTGCATTAATTGAATACCTCGTATGATATGAGTGCATATTCTTATGATCATGAACACCCATTCTTATGATCGTGAACACCTTCTTTATTCACGCATTGGGTCGGGTGTGTTTTTACTCTAAGTGTTCACCATCAGTCAAATTTGATTGTATTTTTCGCATGGATTCACCCTTTAATTTTATACGATGAGCATTGTGCATAAGTCGGTCTAAAATTGCATCTGCCAGTGTATTATCACCGATAGATTGATACCATTGATCCGTCGGTAATTGACTCATAATGATAGTTGATGTTTCTTCATGTCGATCGTCCATAATTTCCATCAGGTCATTGCGCTGTGCAGCGGTTAAAGGTTCTAGCCCCCAGTCATCAATAATCAAACAGTCTATCTTGGCCAGGTTTTGCAGCGCTTTGCTGTAGCTTCCATCTGCTTTGGCTTGTGTCAGGGCCAGCATCAGCCTTGAAATACGGTAGTATTTAACACTATAGCCTTGCAGGCAGGCTGTTTCACCTAGTGCACAGGCAAGATAGGTTTTGCCACTGCCGCATGGCCCTGTGATAAGCAGGTTCTGGGCTTTATTAATCCAGTGACACTGTAACAGTGAGGCCATAACTGATTGCTTTAGCCCTCGAGGGTGCTGATAGTCGATATCTCGCGCATGCGCTGAGAGTTTCAATTTGGCGGCCTTGAGTAGACGTTGTTGTTTGCGGTTTTCACGATCATTCGCTTCACTGTCCGTTAATAATTGCAGTCGCTCTTCAAAGGATAAACCTTCGTAGGTCGCGGGCTGTTCTATTTGACTCAATAAAGAATTTGCCATGCCAGATAGTCTGAGTTCTCTCAATTGTGTGAGTGTTTGCTGGATCATTGTTTTGTCTCTATAAGGGCTGTCTGCAACTTTTGTCTCTGATTGATCAGTCGCAGGCAGCTTATGATTTAAGGAATTAAGTAATACGTTTGTCTAGTGAAAGCTTTCCGGACCGCGTATGTTTTCATGGTTTTGCGACATAATAGCCGTTGTGGCTTTTCGCTCTTCTGCGAGTAATTTATCTTGATTGCTACGCAGTATCTCTTTGATCTGTTTCAGCCGGTATAGCTTGTTTTGGTTGGCGATCGCACAGGCATTATTCAGCCGTTCAGCAGGATAACTTCGTGAGAGGCTCAATAGGCCCAGGCAAACGCGATAGGCTTGCTCTTGATGCTGTTTTTGTTTGAGCAGAGTTTGGACCCAGAGCAGTACCTCATCACCGATGTCTTTCGCCCAGTTCATTAACCGGCCTGAACTCCATTGATGATGTTTCTCATGTCTGATGGGCATGTGATCTGGCACGGTGGTGGTGCCTGGGTGATATTTCCTGGCGTGGCTGGCCATGCGTTTGTTATGAAAGTACAGCTCAATTAGGTTTTCTTTGGCGTGAAGTTCGATTTTTTCACCCACTAGCTGATGCGGTACCGAATACACATGGTTGTCATATTGGATATGGTAGTCAATATTCACTTTGACTATTTTTATCTCGGTGTATTGATAGGCATGCAGGGGGAGCGGTGCCAGCGCTGGCTTGTCAATGGATTCAAACCATTCTTTGCGTGTGCCTTTTAACTGTTTAAAGGGTTTATTATTCACGTCTTCCAGCAGCGCTTTGATGCAGTGATTTAGTTCGCTCAGGGAAAAGAAGGTGTGATGCCGTAAGCGTGCCAATATCCAGCGCTCGATAATTTGTACCCCGACTTCGGCTTTCGCTTTATCTTTGGGCTTCAAGGGTCGCGCTGGGATCAGTGCAACATCATAGTGTGCTGCCAGTTGCTGATAGGAAGGATTAATATCCGGATCATAACGACAGGCTTTGCTCACGCCGCTTTTGAGATTATCCGGCACCACCATTGCCGGTACGCCCTGAATGAACTCGAAAGCGCGGATATGGCTGTTAATCCAGTCAGCCAGTTTTTGACTCCAGGTGGCCTCGCAAAAGGTGTAATTCGAGGCACCTAATACGGCGACAAAGATTTGTGCAGTACGTACTTCACCGGTGGCGTGGCTCATAATAGGCACAGTCTGGCCGGCATAGTCGACGAACAGTTTTTCACCGGCTTTATGGGTTTGTCGCATCGAGCGCCTTTGCTTTTTTAGCCACTGACGATAGAGCCGACAATATTGGGAGTAACTAAAGCTGTATGCAGGATATTGCTCGACATGCTCTTCCCAAAGCAGTTGCAGCGTCAGGCCTTTACGCATCAACTCTCGATACACCTCGGACCAGTCGGGCAATTGTTTCTGCGTGGCTACCTGCGGCACATCAGGTTTCGAATAAATCCTTTCGGTTAATTGTGTGTCACTTAGGGCTTGAATAGTCGGCCAGTCCAGTCCTTGCTGTTCAGCGTTAGACACAATCTTTTGAATCACACCGAGGCTGACCCGGGTGCTATTTCTGATCTGACGCATACTCAGGTCAGCATGAAATCGAAGCCGTAATACTTCGCGTAATTTTCGCATTGATATTCTCTTTGTTGGCATCACCATCTCTTATTTTTAATAAATAAGAACGGTAACAGTTTTCAAAAAATCAATGCGTAAATAAGGGAATTATTGATCGTGAACACCCATTCGCATGCAACACCAAAAGTGTTCATGTTTCGGTGCGAATGGGTGTTCACGCTTGATAAGAATCAGCGTTCACGACGCATAAGAATAGGTGTTCATGATGGGTGCGAATATGCAATATGAGGGCTTAGTTTAACCTAAATGAGTACCATTTTCATTTCTTTAGCTGAAAATATCAATCATTTGACAATAATTCCCTAACCCTTTAATTATATTGCCTAGTTTAAGTTTCAATGGATTTCTTTCAGGATAGCGAATCAAGATGTCTGATATTCTTGAAGGTTTGCTCGAACATAAGTCCCTTTATTGTAGGTATCGCGTGATTTTGTGTGCCGTAACAGCAAGCTAACATTGCTCACAGACTATTAAGTACCCAAGCATAATTAATTTAACAAATTTTACGCAGGATTTTTTTTCATTTTCAAGGCGTATACACGGCGGTCGGGGTAGAAATACGGCGCGCGCAGGCTTAGGCCAATAGTTTATCCATGGTATCCTCTGTTTCCAGATTAGTAGCAAATAGCCATTGACCATACATCACGTTTCCGCAAGCCCCCCTACGATCCCAATGTCATTCACTTAAATACAAAAATAACAAAAAAAAATAAAGTGATTAATACTCATAAGCTTAAGCAACGCTTTCCTCAGTTACTTTTTGCCTTGACTATATCCATCTAATCTGCCAACATAAGCATGGATAATTTAATTTTTGCAGGCAGGCAACATAATGACAACAGCTATTACCCAACCCCTTACACTTTCTGCTCGTTATTTTTCTAAAAAAGAACTCGCCTACGTTCAGCAAACCGTTAACACGTTCCCCAACTTAAGCCTGACCGAACTTGCCGAAACGCTATGCGAACATTTGCACTGGGTCACGGCAAAAAAACGCAATAAAATTAATGCCTGCCTAAGCGCCTTAGCTAAGCTGGAAAAATTGGGCTATATCAGCTTACCGGTAAAACGCGTTCAAAAGAAACGCGAATCAAAACCGATCATCTGGACATCACAATCGGTTCCTGGTGTACCTATTGAATGTGAGCTCAGTTCCTTGGGGCCTATAGAATTAGAGGTTGTCACAGATAAGGCGGATGTCGCGCTTTGGAATGAGCTCGTTGATCGGCATCATTACCTGGGTTATCGTCATCCTATCGGTGCGGCCTTAAAATACTTTATCATCTCCAATACACCGACACGACAAATCCTGGGTTGCCTGCAGTTTTCAGCCTCTGTCTGGCACCTGGCTGACCGTGATCACTGGATTGGCTGGCAAACGAAAGATAGGGAGCAACGCTTAAACCTGATCATTAATAACACCCGTTTTTTGATTTTACCCTGGGTCAAAGTCAAAAATTTAGCCAGTCACGCCTTATCTATCGTGACTCGTCAAATTGCAGATGATTGGGATAAAACGCACGCTTACCGTCCCGTCTTGATTGAAACCTTTGTGGACACCACGCAATACCACGGCACCTGTTATCTCGCTGCTAATTGGTCACATATCGGTGAAACCAGTGGCAAAGACTGGCAAAAAGCGACGGATAATAAAGAGGGCACCATTAAGAAGTTGTTTGTTTTTCCGCTTAATCCACACTTTAGAGCCGTATTGAAAAATGAACCTGTCAGCCAAAAAAAATCGATCATTGATGACGACTTTTTAAACTTATGGGGCAAGGTTGTCAATATCATCTCTGAGGTGGCTCTTGCCTACGATGCCACCTGGCAAAAACGCAAACGGGTGATAGACTCATTATTACTGGTTTTTCTTATTTTTCGCCTGGTTTTTTCAAAAAACACACAGAGCTATGGCACCACCATTACCGAATTCTGGCACAATTGCCATCGGATGAAGTTTCCCTTGCCCCAAAAACAAGCCATTTCAGCCTCATCCTTTACCGAGGCACGTAAAAAACTGAATGAATCCATTTTTATCGAGTTGAACCAGCGCATTATCCAGGCCTGTCCTGAGAAAACATCAGAACGCTGGTTGGGACATCGCCTGTTTGGAGTGGATGGTAGCAAGATCAATCTGCCCCGAGAATTAATCAAAGCAGGTTATGCCACACCACAACAAAACAGCCATTACCCACAAGGCCTGCTCAGTTGCTGCTATCAACTTAAATCAAAAATCCCCTATGATTTTGATCTGGTCAGTCATGGCAATGAACGCAAGTGTGCTTTGGCGCATTTACAAACACTAGAGCCAAATGACGTTTGCGTCTATGATCGCGGTTATTTTTCTTACGCCTCTTTATTCCAGCACATTCAAGCGGACGTACACCCTGTTTTTAGAATGAAGAGACACGCAGGAAAAGCGATTGATGAATTTATCGACAGTGATAAAACGGATGAGATCATTACCCTGATGCCAACAAAAGCGCGCCAGAGAGAGATCAAAAAAGAATTTCCTCAGATGATCTTTGTACCGCTAAAGATACGTCTCATCAAATATGTCATTGATGGCACGAGTTACTGTATTGGCACCACGCTAATGGATAAGCAATACACCATTGATGCGTTGAAATCGGTCTATCATGATCGCTGGGGCATTGAGGAGCTTTATAAAGTGAGTAAAAACCTGATTGAGGTTGATGATTTTCATGGGCGCAGTGAGCGCACGGTCAAACAAGAACTGTACGCTCACTTTGTGTTGATCACCATGAGTCGACTCTGCGCGAGGGCCTCTGAGCATTTACTGGCGAGTTTGCTGAATCTTCCTGTCGATGAAGAATCAGAGGCAGAGCAAACCATTCAGGTGAACTTTAAAAATACATTAACGACCGTAGCCCGACATCTTGAGGAGATTTTGTATGCACCCAGTATTTACATCAATCAGGTGATGACTGAGTTGGTTTGTTCAATTTCACGTTACTATCACAAGAAAAGGAAGGGGCGTCATTACGCAAGAGAATCGAAACAGTCAGCACAGCAATGGAATACGCGGAGAAATAGCGCTTGATTTTTTAACATAAGAATGTGGGTTGGGTTGAAGTTTATCTGATTCTTAACCGAATAGGAGTGTTTCTTAAACGAATGACATTGCCTACGATCCCGGACGGTCGGTTTTCCCGAATCCGGTTCTGACCTTGATTAATACCTTCAGTCGCCTTCCCAAAGAGCATGAAGCTTAAGTGTTGACTCACATACACCCCTCTGCTCCTTAATTTACTTCCAAGGTTACCTCTAATATGTTCCTCGACCTTACATTGTCCGAGTACTCAAGAGGCTAAGTACCCATGCAAAATTAATTTAACCTTTTATGCAAACTCTACTTTGTAATTCTTTCCAATATTAGACAGCACCTTAAATAATTCTTCCTGAAGAGAGGCATAGGATTCATAAGCTGAAAAAGGAAGCCATTCGTATTTTATTTTACGCCATATAATCTCGATAATATTTAACTCGGGTGAGTATGGCGGTATACGGTAAATGGATAGGTTTTTTTCTTTCCACCTTTCAAGGTTTTCATTAAATTCATTACTCGTATGAGTCGATGCATTATCAATAATAAGAGTTGTTGGTTTTTTAATCTGTTTAGCAAATTCATCAATACAAGCCACAACAACCGAAGTGTTTACACTCCCTTCAAAAACAAAAGAATCAAACCTGCAATCTCTGTTAACAAAACCTAATACATTAAGACGCTTGCTGTTTGAGCTTGGTATTTCAATCGTCTCACCTGACTGTTGCCAAGCATAAGGAACACAGGGTTCTAGTGTAAACCCCGACTCATCAAAGTAGCACAAATCAAGTTCATTCTCTTTATGTTGTTGTATTAATTCTTTTATTTCATCGGTTGCCAAATCAAATTTATCTTGATTACGCTTTATCCTTAAGGATTTTCTAACTCGTTTCCAAACAAGATCAGCTTGTTTACAAATACGTTTTATAGTATCAATGCTAACTGAAATGCCTAGATCTTCTTCAAATTTTGCTAGTACTGATTTTAATGATCTAGGAGATTTTTCAACTCTCTGGACTAAGCTTATTTGTTGTTTTTCAGTTAAAATACCTCGCCGTCCTCTTCCCTGACAGTCAACCAATCCATCGATTCCATTCTTTTCCCAGTTAGAAAACCAAGTGGAAACAGTTTGGCGGCATACGTTATAAATAGAACAAATCATGGGAACAGAATGCTCTTTGAAACTTAATAAAATAGCATGAGCTCGACTTCTACTTAAATGAAGTGGATGGTTTTTATGCATCACATTTAAAGCAGTAATTTCTTCTGGGAGTAGGTGTTTTATATAGAGCACAAACATTTAGAGTCAGCAAAATAATTGTTTATTATGACACCTTTTTTCGTTAAATTAATTTTGCGTAAGTACTTATCAAGCGCCCAGAGTCCCTTTGCATGTTCAAGGCGTTACCTTTCACACCGAGGCATCCAGCACCCCGTCAGCAGGAGTTACCCTGCCTTCATCGCTCATACGAACTCATGCGACAATCCTAAATCCTCCTTATGCCTACGGAATTAACCTTGAACATAAGGTCTTTGCAGGTTGCTGTCAACCCCTGCTGGAAGTAGGATCTTCCCGACGTTATCTCTACAAACCTTTCTCTGCGTGCAAGGACCCCTACCCCGGCTGCTCTCATGGTGCATTTACCCGTTTCTTCCCACAAGACAACGGCCTTCCCAGCGCTATGAACTGGTCGGCGCTTGGCAATAACCCACACTGCAACTTCTGTGTGGCGTAGTTTTCGAGGCTGCAGTCATTCTCTAATGTTCCTGCCCGCAGATTTGCTCGCCCCCCAAATTGCTCCTACCGCAGAATTTCTCAACTCCAGGCAGTCAGGGCTTTTACTTCCCCGCATATTTCAGTCTGTTACCTCGCTGAACAGGGGATATACTAACCGTCCGTTATCGGGCAACTGACGGTGAAAGGACTTTCACCCTCCAAGATTTACAGCCTTGTCGGCCGCTCCCATAGCAGGCTACGCAACTATTTATGCAACCCTGAAAATGAGAAAAAAAACCAGTAAAATGTTGGATTAATTATGCTTGGGCACTTAGTTACATTATCTAACAATATCGCGTGTAAAAGCATTTAATCTTTACTTCATTTTCTAGCAATAAGGAATAGATATGCAGCAGCTTGTGATTATGGCTTCAAGTTTATGGATAAAACCCAGTATAATCATGGGGTCAGCCAGCAATACCGCTACCTGTCATTTTAAGTTCTAATAAATCAATTGGTTACGGATTTTATACATGATTAAAAATGGCGGCGACTGTAATAAACAATAGCTTACGGACTTTGTTTATTACAAATTGAACCACAAAATTAAAATACATCTGCTCAAGCCATTGTTTTTAAAGTGACTATGATTTTAGAAAACATGACAAGAATTTAGTCTTTATTGTTGTAATTCAAAACTTTAATGCGTTACAGGTAGCGGTATTAGGGGCTTTGTGATTAATCGCCACGGTGGGCAAGATTTTTGGCCTACCTAGTCAGTAGCCCATGATTAATCATAAACAAAAAAGACATTAATACCCGTGATATTTTTGTTACAGCACCAAACAATCACAGCATCCTCACAATAACTGGTTTTATTTCCACGACGGTTTGCTTTTTCAGTTTCACGGAAAGGGATCACATGGAGAGAAGCTCTATAGTGGCCCCCAATATTTAGACCAATACTTAAGGAGCACAAAGCTCAAAATATAGGTTAGTTATAGGGGATATTATTATGGGTACAAAACGAAAAACGCACAGCGCAAGGTTTAAGGCGGCAAGGTTGCCTTAGAAGCTTATAAATGCGATAAAACAGCAACAGAGCTTATTTCCGCACATAAAATTTCTTCAGGCCAGATTAGCACCTGGAAAAAACCACATTAATGAGGGGCCTATGGTGCGTGCACTTAAGTTTCCATTAATAATAGGAAGGCGTTACAGTGGCAAAACAATGATAGGTCGCCAACCGAACTCGGGAAATCCGACCGCCAGGGATGAGAGGAGGGCTTCACGGAAACGTGATGTAGGGTTGTTGTTCAAATAGCCACGAAACTGGAAACGCTGGATACAATAGTGAATGTCTTCAGCCTAATCATGTGCGCACCGTGATTCTACACGATAAAAAAATAAAAAAAGAGAAACAAAAAAGGGGTCATGAGACCCCTTTCTTTTTACCTTTATTTAATATCTGTTGAATATTATAAAGGGTAGCGTTCCATTACTGTCAAAATTAGTTTCCATATACGCCTAATTTTTTCAATGACTCCATAGTAACCTGACCAGAAGGCATATTGTTAGCACGTTGGTAGCGAGTTACTGCGCTTGCCGTACCACTTCCCAAAATGCCATCAATGCTTCCTTTGTAATAACCTTGGCTTTTCAATTCTGATTGAAGGTTACGAACTAATTCTGGGGTAACATTAGTTTCACAAAGAATAGTACGCCACTCCAAAGAGCTATCGCTTACTTTATTACGTTTGCTAACAGTCTGGTATATTGCTTCAATTGGAATACGTTTTTCTGATGCTGGTGTATCTACTGCACGAACCTGAATTGATTTATATTTAGCAGGAACATCTTTGGTGATTGTTGATGGTGCAGTAACCATTTTGCGTACTTTAACAGTTTCATATTCAGCTGGGATTATATCCGTAATAGTTTTAGCAGGTTCAACCATTTTGCGAATTTTTACCATATGGCATTTTCCAGCAACTTCTTCCTGTACAGTGCGAGGTGCTTCGACCATTTTACGAACTTTAACGGTTTTATACTTTGCAGGGATGACAGTTTTTAGTTCCTGAGCTTCCTGAGCTAATATGCGTTTTTTAACTGTTTTATATTTTGCTGGGATATTAACGGTCTCAGTACGGGCTGGAGTATCAACGACACTACGAGTGACAGTTTTGTATTCAGCAGGTATTTCTACTAAACACATAATTTCACCAGTTGAATTGTTGATCTGCTCAATCGGTCCACGTCCCTTCTTCCAGATAGTATGTGCAGCCTTAACCAAAACTCTTTCTGTTTCCGTTTTGAAAGTTGCTGGGTGTGTTACCAGTTTACTGCTAGCCTCAGATACAAGGATACGCTCTTCTTTATAAGTATACTTGGCTGGAACCACTTTAAGTGTCTGGCCTTCTTCTGAAATTTTGACCTTTTCTTCAACCATTGTGTATCTTGCTGGAATTACTTTATCAATAATTTTGGTATCACAAACTTCAATCGGCTCTTTGTCAAATTCAAAGCGTGCAGGAATAACACGTTTCTTTTCGCTTTCTTCACGAGTCATAACTCGTTCATCTACCATTTCGTACTGTGCGGGTACGGCATGTGTAGTTTTACTTGCTTCGCTGACTAGAACACTTTTATCTACCATTTTATAAGTAGCTGGAATAATTTCTACTCGCTCAGTTGCAGCAGACTTTAACATCCTGGAAGAGGTCATTTCATACGTTTCAGGAATTAAAATACGCGCATAACATTCGCCAGGCTTTGCATTAGGTGGGAGTAAATCATCACCTGCACTTGTCGCATTAGAGTTTCTTATTACTGTATTTGAAGACTCTAGTTCTTGATTCAGTTGCGTCAGTCTGCTATTTTCTTGCTGAACCTGATCAAGTTCACTTTGGATTGTAGCCACATTATTATCAGGAGTGGAAGCACAACCCGATAATCCTAACGCGACTAATAGTGGTATAAGTTTATTTTTTTTCATCTTATAGTTCCCCATAGAGTTAAATATTTATAATTATTAGATTCTAGTAGTAAGTAATTCTAAAGCAATTATTTGATGGGCTGACTAGAAGAGCTGTTGTCGTTTCATAAAAAGCCATAAAATGCGTTATATCAAGCCGTAATCCACTTAAATAATTTATCTTAAAATTAAGTTACTTTTTGTCTCAGGCCCTTTGAATTTATGTTCATTTTTACGAAACGAGAACAGCTCCTAATATATCAAAATTATTTATTTCCCTAGATTAGTTAAGTAATTCATAATATAAACGTAAAAGCAGAAACTACAATTCATATGTTTATGAATTAATATTAACTGACTTACGCCCTAGTAGCTATCATAAGCATTCTCTCAGAGTTGTCTCTTATAAGTCAAATACTATACTGGTTATGACCATTATTTATGGGTGTATTCTGTTACCCGGTCTGAATACTTAGTCAGGAAATATTTTCTTGTTATTCGGGGAGAAAGCGAGTAGAAGTTATTAAGCAATAGATCATAGATTTTATACATTTAATAACTGTCTTTCTCACTTAAAAATCATAGCTTGATAAGGAGAAATAATGGAAACACCTACGCATACGCTAGCCTCTCTATTTGATCAGTTGGGGCTAGACAGCTCAATCGAGGCGATTGAGGATTTCATCAACAGGAATAAACCGTTGCCGGGACATGTGGACTTGTGCAATGTAAATATCTGGAATAGGTCACAAGCCAGTTTTTTAAAACAGGCAAAAGAGGAAGATGCAGACTGGGCTGATATAGTTGATCAACTGGATGCGATGCTACGTTGATCTGATACTTGACGCACGGTAGGTATTCGAGATACCGTCATACCGTAACAAGTGAGTGATGCAATAGGAGCCAGTCATGAAATATCAATCTTAAAGTTCCACACCTCTGATACTAGGCATAGCTGGATATGAATATGCTGACCTACATAAACCAGAAAAATTAGCTGAACTTCTCACCCAATTTGAGCATTCAGTAAAAACTCAGGACTCAGCCCTGTACACCGAATTCACCGAGTATCGACGCGGTCAGGGTAAGGGCATGAGCGCGATGCACATTTCTGAACTACTGGTCAGAATGGCACCATTGGTAGGCGCCTTTATAGCAAAATTATTTAATAATGATGATAGCAGAATTCAGCAGATCAATAGAGTTCAGCATGAATTTGATCATGTCTTTGTCTATCGCAATGAAATAGTTAGCAAACTGACAAAACATTTTACCCAGGAAGACATTAGCAGCTGGAATATCCAGACATTGCAGCAGCAACTGGAGGCATTACTGGCAGGTACCGGACGATCAGATTTATGGCTTAATGATCCGGAAATGGCCATCAGTGAATTGGGCAGCGAATTGTGGCGCGCATCAAACGATAAATCCGATCGTCATGACAACGCAGACGAACTGCACTCAAAAGCATTGTTAATTAAAAATCAACTAGGCGAAAACCCACGCTCTACGTCTCTTTTAGCACAGCAACTGGAAATACAGGACCCTGCCGAATTTTTAGAGTCACTGTTAGACATAGTCCGGCGCTGGAGTTTTACTGCTCTGAAAATCCCTGAAATGCAAGCGCTGGTAGCCCATTGGCTTAGCTTTAAAACTCCCGCCAAAACAGATTTTAAGGATCTGGTTGAACATGAAATCCGTGTAGAGAATCATTACCCAGTTTGGTCCGCACACAAAAGCCACCTGCGTCGCCGGGATGGTTTTGCATTAACCGATAAACGCTTTAATCTGCGCCAGATACTGTATGAAGTAGATCACTGTATATACTGTCACGACCGCGATACAGACTCCTGCTCCAAGGGCATGAAAAACAAAAAGGACGGTAGCTTCAAAACTAATCCGCTGGGTGTCACCATTACTGGTTGCCCACTGGAGGAAAAAATTTCGGAAATGCATGTGCTCAAACGGCAGGGTGACAATATCGGCGCCCTGGCTATCGTGATGATTGATAACCCCATGTGCACCGGCACTGGTCACCGTATTTGTAATGATTGCATGAAAGGTTGCATCTATCAGAAAACCGAGCCGGTCGATATACCTCAAATCGAAACCAATGTATTAACCGATGTCCTGTTTATGCCCTGGGGATTTGAGATATATAGTCTGTTGTCGCGCTGGAACCCGCTAAATATCAAACGTCCATACGCGCTGCCTTACAATGGTAAAAACGTACTGGTAGCCGGCATGGGGCCGGCAGGCTATACACTGGCTCATTATTTGTTAAATGAAGGCTTTTCAGTGACGGGTATCGACGGCTTAAAAATTGAGCCACTCCCTAAAGCTCTGACTGGCGACAGCGAAACAGTGCCATTACCGATAAGGGACTTCAATACACTTTACGATGACCTGGATAAGCGGGTCATGCTTGGATTCGGCGGTGTAGCTGAATACGGTATTACGGTACGCTGGGATAAAAACTTTCTCAAAGTCATTTATCTTAATCTGCTGCGTCATCAGGCTTTCCGGTGTTACGGCGGCATTCGCTTTGGAGGGACACTCACCATCAATGATGCCTGGGATTTTGGCTTTGACCATATCGCTATCGCTAGTGGTGCCGGAAAACCGACAGTGATCGAGATAAAAAACAATTTAATCCGCGGTATCCGTAAAGCTTCCGATTTTTTAATGGGCTTGCAGCTCTCTGGAGCAGCCAAGGAATCTTCTCTGGCTAATCTTCAGGTTCGTTTACCAGCCGGTGTCATCGGTGGTGGATTGACAGCGATTGATACAGCAACAGAACTACTGGCCTACTATCCAGTTCAGGTTAGTAAAATTTTACATCGCTATGAAAAACTGCTGGCTGTCCATGGAGAAGAGAATCTTAGACTAGCTTACGATGAGGAAGAACTGCTCATTCTGGATGAGTTTCTGATGCACGGGCGTATCATTCAAGAAGAACGGAAACGAGCCACTGCTGCCGAAGAGACACCCGATTTTCTACCGTTTATGCAGGAATGGGGTGGAGTGACCCTATTTTATCGCAAAGGTATTAAAGATGCCCCCGCCTACCGGCAAAATCACGAGGAAATTTACCAGGCATTAACCGAAGGTATTGTGTTGGCGGAAGGTATGAGTCCTGTTGAGGCCATTGCTGATCAATACCAGCATCTGCAGGCAGTGAAGTTTGATAAACTGCAACAACAAGATGGCAAGTGGCAAAAACAGACCGAGCTGCAAGTCAATCTGCGTAGCCTGTTTATTGCTGCCGGAACTTCACCGAATACAATCTACGAATCGGAACACCCAGACAGTTTTGAGATGGATGGTAAATTCTATCAACGCTATGAACCAGACTGGGTGCAAAAAGAACTCAAGTTAGTTGCTAAAGACGATACCCGGATACCAAAAATCGGTACACCGGCACCTTTAACCTCCTATCATCGTGATGGAAAATTCATCTCTTTTTATGGCGACAATCACCCGGTATATGCTGGCAATGTTGTTAAAGCAATGGCCAGTGCCAAAGATGGTTATCCCTATGTAGTCAAACTGTTTGAGCAGGATATCTTGACTTTAAATCCGACTGAGCAGTCACAGCGTGATAAAAAACTGCACCTTATGCAGCAACAACTGGACGATGCCCTCAATGCTCGTATTGTTGCAATCAACCGCTTGACTCCGACTATTATAGAAGTGATCGTTCGGGCTCCTTTGGCGGCCAGAAAGTTTTGTCCCGGACAATTTTATCGGGTACAGAATTATGAATCACTGGCTGCGGTTAAAAAAGGTACAGTGCTGGCTTCCGAAGGTGTCGCGCTCACTGGCGCCTGGGTGGATAAGGAAAACGGCTTGATTTCTCTGATTACGCTGGAAATGGGCAGTTCCACACGACTCTGCGCAAGCTGGAAAGCTGGCGATCCCATCGTCGTGATGGGGGTTACTGGCGCACCGACTGATATTCCCTCAGGCCAGACAGTTCTATTGCTGGGCGGCGGACTGGGAAATGCGGTGCTGTTTTCCATCGGTAAAGCAATGCGCGCAGCCGGCAACCAGGTCATCTATTTTGCCGGTTATCGTCAGCATGCAGATGTATTCAAGGTAGAAGATATAGAAGCAGCTTCTGACATTATTATCTGGGCTGTCGATAAACGCCCGGGAAACGAAGCGATTCCTATCACGCGACCTCAGGATAAAAGCTTTGTCGGCAATATAGTCGAAGCCATGCTCGCCTATGCTCGTGGAGAACTGGGTGCAACACCTATTCACCTTGATGATGTTGATCACTTAATCGTCATTGGATCGGACCGCATGATGGCGGCCGTTAAACTAGCGCGACATGGCGTACTGCAGCCTTATTTAAAAAAACATCATACCGCCATAGGCTCCATTAACTCACCGATGCAATGCATGATGAAAGGGGTATGTGCGCAATGCCTATGTAAGCATATTGATCCTGATTCGGGCGCAGAATACTTTGTCTATTCCTGTTACAACCAGGATCAAGAGCTAGACCGGGTAGACTTTGACAATCTTCATGCCCGTCTGCGGCAAAATTCGGTACAGGAAAAATTGTCTTCATTGTGGTTACAACACTTGATGGAAGATATCGAATAATTTTTCCAGCTCTGAGCCAGTATATTATCGGCTTATCTTTAAACCCTTCACAATGGGAAAGTCTATTATTGCTATGCCGCTAAAAAGCTAACTTCGCTTAGCTTAGTCGCCTGGTTTTCTTAGCATTTTACGTACTTCACCAAGGTGCATTTCTTCCAGCGATATCATGCGCCGTGCATATTCTTCAAGCATGACATCCTGGCCGTTAACCAGATCTAATAAAATATGGTATTCAGCTAAAGCTAATGCTTCATGCTCTAGCGATTCTTTCATAATATCGCCGATATCGTGCTGATGTGTTTCTAATAGCGGCCCGATACCTAAAGAAGGGTGGCCACCTAAGTGAGTAATTAGCTCACCGGCCTGGGTCGCGTGATCCAGAGATTCGCTTGCCTGACTGCGCATCCAGGAAATAATAGGGATACGATTGTAGCCAAAAATCATTAATGAATAGTGAGTGTAACGAACGACACCGGCTAGTTCTGTTTCCAGAATATTGTTTAGTACTTTGATGACTGCGTTATTATCAATTCCGCTGTTAGACATGATTGCCTCCTAAATCAGAATGATGGAAACTTGACTATAACTCTTTTTCCCTGATTTGAATACCGCAGATTTTTAGATTTATGTAACTGATATTAGATAAAACCCTCTTCTGATCAGCCTATGTCCAGCAAAGCTATAATCGCTTACTGCGACGAAGCCGCCGATTAACTTGCCAATGATAAATTTTGGCGAGCATCGGTCGCAGTCCTGGTAAGCCAATCAGCCAGGCTAAGGGACGTAGTAAAGGAACCCTACTCATAAGCAAAATATAGGCGTTTAATTCAGAAAAAAACTCCCCATGCTCATCTTTAACATGTAATTCAGTTAATGCTTTTAAAGGGTCTATGCCTATGTCATGTAATGCCTGTTCTTGACCTGTGATATCCATCCAGCTAACACTTTTGCCTAACTTGCCCGCTAATTTTTCATAAGTCTGGCGATCTCGAATGCATTTAGGACAAGCACCATCATAATAGACACAAATTTTACCGTGATTCTCAGCCATAATATTTTCCTGATCTCAGTGAAGGGTGCCTCTAATAATTAGGATTTTTGTTCGAGTTCAAGGCGGATGTTTTTCGAGAACCGTAGTGTATATGAAATACATGAGGACCGCAGAAAACCATTCAACGCTGAAATCGAGAACCAATAGGGCCAAAATTAACGACCACGCTTATAAAACGTGGTTTGAG
Organism: Methyloprofundus sp.; assembly: GCF_965251085.1. Taxonomy (NCBI): domain Bacteria; kingdom Pseudomonadati; phylum Pseudomonadota; class Gammaproteobacteria; order Methylococcales; family Methylococcaceae; genus Methyloprofundus; species Methyloprofundus sp. The sequence goes on from NZ_OZ252594.1 coordinate 2,347,504, forward strand.
TTCGACCTAAAAGGCCGTCCTCAGCAAAACCCCTCTGGGGCCTTGCTGAAATAAGATCAAGTTGTTCCCAATATTTCAGTGGTTATTTATTATCCTGGAACTTTACATACTTTCTTATCATTTCTGCATCCATACCTACGGTATCAACACAGTAACCAGCCGACCAAAAATGATTTCCCCAGTATTTCTTTGTACGCAAATTGGGAAATTTCTGGAAAGCCTGAATTGCAGTCTTTCCTTTTACTCTCCCAACCAAATCTGATATTGAAATCTTTGGGGAAACTTTCACAAGCAAATGGACATGGTCAGGTTGTACATTTAATTCGATAACTTCACACCCTGCTCTCTCAGTATGAGCATAAATGCTCTGGTAAACATACTTCCCAAGATCTCCTTTTAAAATTTGATAACGGTACTTTGGCACAAAAACAATAGGGTACTGGCAAAACCAGACGACATGTGATAATTTTTGAAATCTGCTCATTTGTTTCTCCTAGTTAAATTGCGGGAACAACTTAACTACTTGATACTCTTGAGCAGACCTTTACGCAAAGCTTTTTTTACCCCCGCCCACAGGGCGCGGTTATCTAAGTTGTAATATATTATATTAAAAATCAATTAGATACATTATTACTTATATCGATCGAGCCTGATTCTAATACTACTTACTTAAGCGATAACAGCTTAGTAAACAACATCTTATAATCGTAGGTTGGGTTAGCTTATCAAGCAAAGCGCAGATAACGTAATCCGACATTTTCATGTAATCAGCGTGTTGTTGGGTTAATTGTTTGTATTAAATTAAAAAACTAACCAGTCAACCGGACCTGTCAGTTAGAGTTTATTGCTGTTTTTAAAACACCCTAAGCATGTTAAATAAAGGGATAGAAAGTAAACCATAGTATTCATAAAAACTATTATATTGACATATATATATTTTACTGTTAAAAGGAAACTGAGTTCAGTTGCATATCTGATGGATAGATTATTCATTCTAATTTAATAATCTTTACTAGTTTAGGAGGCATAATGGCTGAGTTAGATGACTCGCTCGAGTCAAATACACCAGACTCAATTTCAGTTAGTAGTCTTACATCTATTCTGGCGGCCGCAGTTATGCGCCGTATAAGTTTGCCCAAATTTATTTCTGCATCCGGTAGCGCCCAGGCTATAAAAATTTGACCAAATCAAACTCAATAATGCCACAGTTGACCATATTGATATAGAAGATATTAATACTCAAGTTGCCACAGGCACTATAAATATGGAAGATGCGCGAGCTGTTGTAAGCCTAAGTCTGCGCTTTACATTTGGGTAAGCGCTCAACGAAGCACGTACTTGCCCTATTCAGGCGTATCTGATTTTTTAATATTCCAGGGCAACAAAGCCTCCACTTTATCAACCGTATCAGCATAAGGTAAAGCAGTGAGAACCTGCTTAAGATATGCATAAGGCTCCAGCCCATTTGCTTTAGCTGTTTCTATCAGGCTGTAATGTATTGCACTGGCACGAGCACCCGCAGGGGTATCAGAAAATAACCAGGCTTTGCGCCCTATCACAAACGGGCGAATCGCATTTTCTGCCAGGATGTTGCTAATATTGAGTTCACCATGGGTGCAATACACATTGAGTTTTTCCCACTGGTTACTCAGGTAAGTCATTGCCTTTCCTGTCAGGCTATCTTTAGGTACTTTATGCTGGTTTTCTTCCAGATAGGCTTTGAGCTGGTTCAATACAGGAATGCTCTTCTCCTGGCGCTGCTGATATTTTTCATCCACTGACAGGTCTTTAATTTCTCGCTCAATGACATACAGTTTATTGATCAGGCTCAGCGCTTTACCTGCTTTTGAGGGTTTGTTATTTTGTCCCTTTTTGCGTTTAGGCTGTGCATTCTGGGCATCTTTAAAATAACGACGCGCATGATCCCAGCACCCCAGCTGGGTGATGCTGTTTTTTTGGCACACGGCATTGTACCCCGCATAGCCATCGGTTTGCAGATAGCCACTAAAGCCGTCAAGCAGGCGCATGGGGACGTCTCCACTACGAGAGGGATCGTATTCAAACAGGATGCTTTTTTCACCCGGTGGCCCGCCAAGCGTCACCCACATATATTTATCTGAGGTCGCTGGCCGCCCCGGTTCTTTTAATACCTGAACCCGCGTTTCATCAGCGAGTATGACTGCCCCTGTGTGTTGATGCTCTCGCATCAGGTTAATCAGGGGCTGAAGTTGTTTAGCCAGTGCGATCATCCAGTTTGCTAATGTCGCTCTGGAGATGTCACCCCCATAACGAGACAAGATGCCTTCTTGCCGATATAAAGGTAAGCCGTCAGCATACTTGGCGATAATAACAAAGCACATTAAACTGATGCTTCCCATTGCTCTGGCAATAGGGTGTCTGGGCATTTGTGCGGCTTTAACCTGGCGTTGTTTTTCGCCTTCAATCTGTTTGATAAAGACCGCTTTTTCCTGCATGTATTCAAGAACACGTACTTTAGCAGGAATAATATCCAGCTCTTCTTTCACTTTAGTAAAGAAAGTATCAATAGCACCTTCTTTTTCTTCATCGGTTAAATAAATAAAAATTTGCTCGCGAGGTAACTTATCTGAGAAGGGTTTGCGTCCCGGCTTTTTCTTGGTGCCAGTAGAACTTGTTTGTTTTTCGTCCTCAGGTGCTTCATCAGCCTCCAGGTCTAGCTCCTCATCGCTATCCGCTTCATTCTCTGCTTCATCAAACAAAGAGGATTGATGAGATTGTTCACTGGATGATCCAAAGCGTTTTATTTTAGATAAGCGTAGTACCTCTTCCAGAATAAGGATGCGTTTTTTCTGTTCGGAAATCACCCCAGACTTAACTTCAATCACACGCGTCAGTTCATCAATAGCCTGTTTTTTTTCAAGCAAAAAAGCAACACTCTCCGACAGCAAAGAACCGGCTTTATCTTGTTGTTTTATATTTGAAATATCGGCTAAAATCATGGCTTTATTATAGCATTTATAGTGGCAATAATGAACACAAAAACAGCTAAAAAACAGACTCATATTGAAGTTTTTTATGACCTTTCATCGCGCTAATATCAAAGCCATCCAGCAGCCAGTTTAACGGCTGGCCTGTTAAGGTTAATGTCTCTTCCTCACCCTTAGGCCACTTAAATGTTTCTTCTACCAATGACTTGTAATAAAGGACAAAACCATTATCTTCCCAAAACAGGCATTTAATCTTATTCCGCCGTTTATTCGTAAAGGCATAGAGAGCCCCCTCAAAAGGATTATGCCCTAACTCACATTCAACAATCGCCGATAAGCCCCGATGTGACTTACGAAAATCAATGGGCTGCCGATACAGATACACTTCTGTCAAAGACAGAGAGGGACGCATAACAACCGTCATCGCAACAGCTCAAGCAGTGGTTGAATACACGGCATAGTATCCTGCGTAATACCTTCCAACCGAATACCATCATTAAATTGCAAAGATAATCCTGGGACTGGCGCAGATGAACGATCCCCGTCAACCCGAATACGTGTAAACCCTGTAGGGGAAGTAGTCGGCTTTACAGTCGATTTACGTTTCCAGTAGCCTAACTTTTGCGGACATAAATCATGCTGTCGACAATAAGCTACCTGTGATTGGCCTGATGCCTGCCAGTGCTCTATGTGAATAGGCCAGAAAGTCTTTGCCTGTATTTTTTCTAACGCTGCCATTTAAAATTCCCCGTGGTATTTAACAATGGGGATAGTTTGGCATTAATCTGAGTTGCCGTGAAGTACGCTGACTATTGAGCGCTTACACATTTGGCATTCATATTAATCTTCCCTGGGGGATTCCTGACATTGATATTGAAGAAAGCTTTCCCATTCCAGATCCCCCAGACTTTGATTTTGATATAGGACAAATAACCATTCCGGCGTTAAATAATATTGATCTGGATATACCTTCTGCAACCTTGAATGATATTCAGGCATCTATCGATCCAATTAATAATCTAGACTTGGGTGGGGGCACATTTAATGATGTCAAACTCGGTGATACGGTTGTGCCAAGTGCTGGATTTGGTATGAGTGGCCTCAGTATGGGAGCATTAAAAGTAAGTGATGTCAGCGTACCCTCTATTTCTTCAGAGCGGCTTTCTATTGGCGAATTTAGTCCAGACAGTCCAATGATTCTGCCTTCAATCAGCGTTAAAGACATCAAATTGCCACAGACTTCTGCTCCACAAGCGGAATCTGAAGGGCCCGTCGTAGTTCCAGGCGTGACTTCAAGTATGCAGAGAATAGGCTTAACAGAAGGATTGCTTGTTGCAAGTATTGATATTACGCCTACGTTAACGATCTTTATTGGTAGTATGGTGATCAATGATATTTCAGCTGATTCTACTATTAAGAAGATTAATTTGCGAGACACTCAGGCATCTGTGCAAGTTACTGGCGTGAATGTTGACGGCGTTGAGCTGAAGAATATTGAACTTGAAAGCATTGCGACCAATGGATAATTATGTGCTGATACTGAACAAAGTTATCGGGATAAAAATGCTGGTAAAGCTAATGCACATTAGGCGGTTAGACCTTTATCCATTTATGCGACTCGGTGTTGCACAAGTTATATTAGAGGAATGATGATGATAGACAATAAATTGGCAGTTGATGAATTTGAATCCTTATGGCTAAAAGCAATTACTAAGCGAGAAATTCATAGGGCAGTAAAGATAGAATATAGTGACCCAAATATTCCGGTAATCCCTCTATTACAAAGACTTTCAGGTCTTGCAGACAAACTGCAAAGCGCGGATATTATCGACTCGGATCAGCAGCATCAAATGCAAGGTGCCATTGCCCAGGTGACCGAAGTGATTGAGACTATTGACCCTGTCATACTGGCAGAAGCACTTGAGTCTTTAGAGTCATTAAAATGATTTATATTTCAAAGTAGAAAGGGGATAAGCAATGTCAACTCCATCTGATTCTATGGTTAAAGCAGCTTTTATTCCACAACTGGATACCAGTCTGCTAGCCTCACTGACCAGCGCAGTATTGCGCAGAGTCAATATTGCCCGCTTAGCTTCGGCTAGTGGTAGTGCTGCATCAACTGATATTGATAATGTTACCTTTGATGGTGTCAAGGTAGATAAAGTTAATATTAAGGATCTAACAACAAAGATCAAATGCGGAGCAGCTATATTACATGATGTTCGGGTGATTCTGGAATTGCATTATACAGTTAATTGGTCATATGACTTGAAATGGATGGGCAGTGATAGTGGCACTAAAGTGTTAGGTTCAGAAGCAAAACCAATCCCATTGCATGATATTAAGCTACCCATGTTGCAAGATATAGAACTGAATATTCCGGAAGCAACTGTCGAGGATCTGGAAGCAGATATTCAGCCCGTGCAAAATATCAATCTTGGTGGTGTAGCCTTTGCACAGTTAGCGGTTAATAATACAAATTTGCCCTCCGATGGTTTTAGTATATCGGGGATGGATTTTAAATCATTTGAGCTAGAATCCTTCGGCGTACCAGCCAGCGATAGTGAAGAGGTCACCATTGGACAATTTTCGCCTGATCAGCCAGTAGATCTGCCAACAATTTCTGTGAATGGTATAGATGTTCCTTTTGTCGGCATTGATGACGTGACCTCCGAAGGTGCAGTTTCTATCATGGATATACAACCGGAAGAATTTAGAGCACCTGTCTTTAAAATAGGTAACTTTTTTAAAGTTTACTTTATTACTACCCCGATTCTGCATCTGCAAATAGGTGAACTTGTCTTGTCTGAGCTTGAAGCATCTGCATCGATTGGTTCGGTGAGTGTCGAAGGAGCAAGTGCAGAAATTGAGGCCAAAGGCATAAAACTGGGTGGTTTAGTGCTAGATGAACTGACAGTTAATCAGGTCAAAGTATAATTCCTGATTAAACTGATTTTTTTAGGTTTAATTTATCTTAAAGCCTATCGTTACTGAGTGAGGTTTGTTATGACAGAAGTACAGGATGCTAATAATCGTTTCAATACTTTATGGGAAGAAATAGGAGCCAAACGCATTACAATTGGCGATGATGAACACGGACTAGAAATAGTGGTAGATGCCGATTTGTCGGTATTCGCTATCATGGAGAAGCTTAAAGAAAAATCAGAGCAAGATCACCAGGGTGGTAGTCTTAGCTCCAAGGATGTTAAAGCTGTTAGCAACGCGGCAGATTCTATTCATGACATTATGGAAGGTGGAATGCACGTGGGATTAGGTAGCCAGTTTAAAAAATTTTTCCAGTAGAGACCATTACTTTACTCTAACATGTGAACCTAGATATTAGGTCAAACGGACCTCAAATGAGGCCACGTCTTTCCGTAATTTTTGCGACTTATTACCTGACTTTCTAGCTCAGGAAGCACCTTTTAAAGAACACCCCATTATTGCTGAGTTAGGGCGTTTTGAACGTCATCTACTGACTTCTTTTGATGCCCCTGATGCAAGTACAGTCAAGCTGGAAGAGCTCAAACAGGTTCTTCCAGAAGACTGGCCAGAATTACACTTTCGTTTACACCCTAGTGTACAACGGTTTAAAGCAAACTTTAATAGTGTTGCGACTTGGCAAAGCCTAAAACAGCAACAGTCTCCTCCACAACCAGAAGAAGTAAAGAGTAGCTGGATTATTTGGCGAAATGTTGAACGGTTAACCGAATTTAGTTCCTTAACGATGAGCGAATATATTATGTTTGAATGCATAATCAACGGGAATCATTATGCTGATATATGTAAACAATTGACCGAGTTTATACCTGAAAACGAAGTGAGCTAATCCTCTGTAGCAAGCTTAGTCAAGTGGTTAGGCCAAGGTATTATTCGTTCTTTTTCTGACCATCAAAAAAACAGAGTCGCTTTGGTGAGAAAATGATTTCCTAATGACCCACAAGCTTCAACCACCCAAAAAATTTCTACCCTATTAACCTAGAAAAATCAGTTGAGCGCGAATTTATAGTGCAAGATATGGATTTCACAGTGCTTTCAAGAAATTTTAGCTTCACCCATAGGTTAAGCGGACATTTTTTGAAAGTGCGGTGGAATCAAGAGCTTGTGCTAGAAAACGTGAGCAACTAATTTTTCTAGGATTAATGACATACAACGGAATACGGGAATCAGGTGCAACGAAAACCCCGTATTCCGCAAACTCCATACGGGCTACGTCTAATGGCCCAATAATTCAATTACAATCTCCTAAATGTTTGCCTGATTGCACTAATTCGTTGCTTCTCTATCCCGACATTTTTGGCAATTCTTTCCCAGTCATGTGAAATACTGAGCACATCACTAATGATTTTTTTACACTTGGAACGGTTCAGCCCTGCAACTTTAGCAGTGGCTAATAGGTCATTCATAGAAAAATCATCCTGCTTGCCATTAATGCTCATTTGATGCTTTGATGTCCAATCTCCCACTGGATTATAGCTATAGGTCATATCATAGGCCGGTGATATGCGCCATTTACCTACCCGATCCATTATAAAACTGATGTTTTTAGTATGATCATCTTGATTTCTCATAATGACGTTGAAAACCATTCTGCTAAACAATTGTAATTTATCATCCATGGGTAATTTGAGCTTTTGACAGACTTGTAATGCTTGCTCATAACTTGTTGCTCCTGGCACCTGATAATCATAGTGTGCCATTCCGCATAGTGAAATCATGTGGTACTTTCTACCCTGTGCACTCCGATCAAATCGTTGTGACATAAAATGAGTACGACCACCTTCTTCTAACAATTGGCATTCGGACATAGCTATACCAGCCTTTCGTGCACAAAGATAGTAGGCGTATTCTATGCGCCCATAACCTTTAGGGTCATTCAATTCTTTATCATTGTTACCACTGACACCATCGAACTTTATCAGCCAGTACGAAAATCCAGGTTTAGGCTGCATATGACCAGAACAGATAGTCTTGGTCGTTTTGTTCCATGCAATAACAGCTTTCGCTCTCGCTCCACCGGCAGATGTCCCAATTTCAAGAATTTGTGCCAGTGCCTGCGCATCAATTTTTTCATTCTTGAGTTGAATATCAATTTTTTTTGCCGTTAAAATATCACTGGCTAACTGAACCATCTCCTGAATGTTGATGGGCGCATCTGCAAGTTTGTTATCTCCCAGCAAGGGTGCAAATTCTAACGCACCCATTCCACGATTGCCTATATAGCAAAGACGCTCTACCGGGTTAAAATCTGCTTTATCTCTGCCCTGCCGAGCAAGCCATTGATCAATCAGTGCGTTACCAAACTTATCTGGTAGCACATCCGCCAGCATTCCAGGTAAGCCTTTAAATGTTTCTCTATTTAATGAGCGGAATTCATACGGCTCACTTCTAACAGGCATAGTCACTGGGCATGGCTCTATTCCTGAGTTTTGTAGCGCGGGAGAATATTGAAACTCACCATGCAGGGAATCAGGATGCCAAACTAGCGCACCGATTTGTGTCCCCCAAAGGCTGACTGCTGCGATATTAGTCGCCATTATTTTTCATCGCCCCACTGAAAGCCTTGTTTATTCTTCCCTGTCTTATTACTGCTATTGTTTGATAATGATGTTATTGCTGTATTTTTTACTGCGCCTCTGGCTCGTGCACGTCGAGTAGGAGTGGCTTTTAATTGCTCCATTGGAGTTAGCTTAGCCGGATCTGGCAGTGTAGCAAGCATATTATCGAGCAGATCAAGATAGTTTAGGTAAGCAAATAAAGACGATGAATTAACTGCTTTGCCAGCTTCAATGTTTTGAATTGTGCGTAATGAAACGCCTGTTTCATTCGCTGCGCTTTCTTGATCAATGTTTCGTTGTAAACGAACAAACCTGGCGGATGACGCTATGATCTCAAAGTTATTGTTCATTAGTTACCCACATTAATTTGCATGCTATCAAAGAATACTCTTATTACACGTAAATTATAGCGGATTATATCTGCATTCCAAGTTTGCTTGACACTTAATATGTAAATATATGCGTATTACATGAATATATTCCATTTAATTGCTATATATTGCGGGTTATATGCTTATAAGGATATCATAAGAACAAAACGATGCTACTGAAACCACAAGCCACTATGCTATCTGACGACATGTTTTCTCAAACAAAGGAAACTCAGGGGCAGGTATTTCCATAACGCATTAAAACATACTTCACGCGATCACGGATGCGGTTGTATAGTGAGCTGATTTTTGTCTATAGCAAAGCCTGCCCCATACTTGTGATACGGGGGCGTTGAAACTGGCACATAGCTGGCTACGTAACTATTGCTACAGTGCTAATGACGGACAAAAAGACCAGCAAAGTTGGATGATTATTTGTTTCCAAGTGCCTTACTCCATGCTCGTCCCTTACTAAACAAAAAACGTCTGATGGTTTGTTCTTTTTCACTGGAAAAACTAACAGCGATGCTTTTATAATAGCTTTGCATTCCATTAGCTTTAAAGTAGTTGTTAAAGTTTTCTGCCAAAGCTTTGGCAGCTTTATCGTAGGCGATGCTTGTATGCAAACGTCCTTTGAAAGCCAGCTCAGTAGAAGCATCACGCTTTAGTTTGTTAAGCATTTTTTGTGGGTCAGGGCCAAATGCTGAGACTTCTCCCTTTTCTCTTACGCTAGAGAATTCAAATGCTACAGGCGTGGATAAATAGAGTTCAGGGGCATTAATAAATAAGGTATCACCCTCTAGATTTTGAGTTAGCTCCCCAAGCTTTACATAATACTTATAATTAGCCACAAGAGATAAAGTGACTTGAGTATCCCCTACTGGCAAACCAAATATCGGATTGTATTGAGTCCGAGTTAATTCTTCTTTGGTGCTGAACTTGGCAATAACATATTCGTCGCCCCCTTCCAATGACACAAACGTGTCAAAACCTTGGCTAATGTCTTCAGAGTCAAAGATAGAAAACGTCCCATTTCTAAATGACCAGACACTCCCTATAACGACAAGAATCATAAATAAAAGCAGTAATATTTTAAATATTCGCACTAGCGTCCTAAGTATAAGAGTAATCGTTCTGTCTAATTTTAACTTATTGAAGAAGTTATGAATATTTATACAGTAGCATGCATATACTTTGTGCAGTCACGCATGCGGAAAATAGTGTGAGCTAATTTTGTCAATAGCAAGCCTGCCCCGTACTTGATACGGGGACGCTGAAACTGGCGCATAGCTGGCTAGGTAACTATTGCTACAGTGCTATGACAGACAAAAAAACCAGCAAAGTTGGGTGATGTGTGCTTCCAGGTGTCTACCTTATTTAGCAAAAATTTCAGTGAATTCACTATATCCAACTGCTTCTAATTGCGCTACAGGAATAAATTTTAATGCTGCTGAATTGATGCAATAACGCAGACCTGTTGGTTCAGGACCATCTTTAAAAACATGCCCTAAATGTGAATCTGCTGATTTACTACGAACTTCAGTGCGCGGAAGAATCAATAAATAATCTGTTTTCTCGACCACATGTGCCGCCTTAATAGGTTGAGTAAAACTAGGCCAGCCAGTACCTGATTTAAATTTATCCGTTGACGAGAATAAAGGCTCTCCACTAACGATATCAACATAAATACCCGCCCTGCCTTCATTCCAGTATTCATTATTAAAAGCTCGTTCGGTGGCATCATCTTGAGTTACCTGAAACTGTAGCGGTGTTAATTTCTGACGTAATATTTCATCGGAAGGTTTTGCATATTTTTGTACTTGCTCAGGCGTATACTTAAGATCGTCACCCCAGGTTTTTGATAAATACTGATCTCGCCCAGATCGGTATCGATAATATTTATAGCGAATTGGGTTGTTTTTGTAATAGTCCTGATGATGTTCTTCAGCAGGATAAAATTTTTCAAAAGTCATCAATTCCGTGACTACGGGCTCGCTATACCTTCCTGATTGCTGTAACTGTTTTTTTGATTCATTTGACTGCTGGCGTTGCTGCTCATTATGGTAAAAAATAACCGAGCGGTATTGCTCTCCCCGGTCAACAAATTGACCGCCATTATCGGTTGGGTTGATTTGTCTCCAGAACGATTCAAGTATATCGCGATAAGAAACCACTGTAGGATCAAAATACACTTGCACTGCTTCTACGTGACCCGTAGTAGCTTGTGAGACTTGCTCATAATCCGGACTCGCAACATGCCCTCCGCTATACCCAGAAATGACTTTTTGTACACCCTTAACTTTCTCAAAATCCGCTTCAGTACACCAGAAACATCCACCTGCAAAGGTCGCAACTTCTATTGCTGGAAGCGGTTCAATCAACCCTGAGTTGGCTTTTTCTGCATAAGCTGAAAAAGCCCAGAAGTTAAGTAAGGCTGTTAAATATAAAGTCATTGTATAAGATTTCATTTTCATAGCTGTATCCTCATTTTGTATTGGTGCTATACTTCGCGCGGTCACGACTGCGCGAAGTATAGCTATTATGTTAGCTTGTTTTCAATCTGCAAGGTTTTGCTTAATCATGGTTTCTTCATCTCCCTTACGCGCTGATAGAATAAACCAGAATGTGTTTCGATAAAAATTAAACAAATTTAAAGCTAATTCGTAGCTGGGCACCATTTTGTTACTTGTTTCAGCCACAGCAACTAATTTATTCTAAAAACCTTACCTGATTACGTACAACTCTCAGCCATAGTAGAATACAGTTTGAAACATCAGTATGTTAAAAACCTCCTCATTCCCGAAGTCCTTTTATCGGGAATCTATGCTTCTCCGGCTAGATTCTTGCTTAAACCTAGAAACCGCAGTTGAGCAGGAATTTTGTGGAAAATCTGAGTGCGACAGACAAGGCACAGCTAGCAGGCAATGGCCGTAGCCCTTGGCAATAGCTGTAACGCAGTATTTCGCCGCTCAGATTTATTCACAAAACCGTGAAGCGGAGTTTGTTCACCTTGCAGGTGATAAGTTGTTACGGTAATTATGCTTTATATTCAAATTCTTAGAGTGTTTTTTTGCGTTCTACTGCGGTTTTTAGGTTAAAGCATGCAGGAATGACAACTTATAGCTGAGGGTTATTGGCAACCAGGAAACCTTATTCAAAGACCAACAAAATATCTATCGTCCCATTCGGCTATTATCCTAGAAAAATCAGTTACGAATTACTTTCACTATATCCAGAACTATCAAATTCTACACAGCTTAGAGCAAGCAGAACTAGGATCAAGGGTATCGTAGAATTATTGATCCTTATTTCTTGTTTGTCTTGCTCGCATTCATCCAACACATCGCTGTGCTAGCTTACTTTGCTTAATAGTATTATTATAGGTGGGTGTTGAAAACACCGCTAATCGGTTTATTCGCAAAACACCAAGGATAGGTAAGCATAAGCAGGAAGCATAAAGGAGTAAAATGGTTTAGCACCCTCCCTCTTTCAAGGCGAGTCTGATTTATTGTTTTGTGCTGTAGAGAACCTATCATTACTTCTCTTCCTTTTTGGGATTATTATGCACACACAACCTACGCCATTATTAAAGTCATTACTTACTTTCTTATTCTTACCTAAATCCTGCAAGCCCATATTTTGACTCTCATTAACCTGTCTAGCTAAGTGGTTATTAGGTTTTTACTGCCGCTTTGCCAGCCCTCTTTGTCCAACCGATCAAAATATCCAGATTTAAATCATAAATAGAGGAAATTTTTTGTATCGTATGGATATCCCCCGAGCCCAAGGCAATAAACACCCTGCCAACGTGCCATGACCTTTTAATCAAAGTGACTTAACTTCGGTTAAGGGAGATGGAAAGAAATAATCATCCAGAACAACCAGGAGAAATGGTCAAAAACCATTTCTCCAACGATGGCATTCGGTCAACAAACTGATAATACGTCTTCATTGCTTTTTTACCTACCTTTACTCCTGTTTCATATATTTTTTCTGTTAATTTAACAATAGGTGCTTTGCCATTGTAGGTCATACTTTTGGCAAATTTTAAAGTTGTTTCAACTGTATCCATTATGTCGCCACTAATATGATTTTCATAGGCTCCCCATACTCGTTCAATTGGGTTATATTTACTATGATAAGGAGGGTAGTAGGCCAGTTTTATCTTTATGTTGCTTTTTTCAGCAAACTCCACAAGCCTTTTTATAAACTGAGTTCTGGAGCTACTGTTCTCCATACCATTGTCAGCGTTAATTGTCAGAATATCTACTCCATATTTTTCTTGAATTTCTGGCCAAATTTCTTCCAATCGGTCAACGATGAAATCACTGCTGGCATAGCCTGCTGTAAAGAAAAGGAAAAAATCATCATGTTCAGGCAGATAAAAACCAAAAGGAGTTAACTTTTCCTTAACATCTAAATCATGATCCTCTGCTTTTGTTAAAACCCGATTTCGTCCTCCCCGTGAAAAATTTCCTATATTCATTCTTGCTTTGGCATCAATTGATATACGAATCTCTTTTGGGTTGATATCTGCCATTCCATTGACTGAATGAACTTGTTCAAAAATTGCATCCGTTTCCTTGATTTTCTTATGAGGCTTTGTTTTTTGTACCTTTTTTGGATGGTAACTCAGGTCATTTAATTTTGTATTGATAGTTTTTGAGCAAGGTAATGTTTTTTCATCGTAATAATCAATCTCCAGTAAACGTTTTCTAACTTCTTTAGCCGTTAGCCGGGTATATAATCGACAGGAATTAAAAGAGGGATCCGTTTGACACTCCGGTTCAGCAATTTTTTTTATGTCATCAAGTAGATGAGGAAAATGCTCTTCACTTTTATTACGCCCTCTCGCTGAAAAATTATCTTCTATGGGCTGAGTTTCAAGTTCATATTGTCCTTTTCGGATAGTGCCTCTATTCCATCCTAGTTTTTCTTCAGCAATACTTGCACCACCTGAGCCTAGTAGCTCCACCGTTTCAGCCATGAATATACGACGTACCGAGCCTTTTAAACGATGGGCTGTATTTATAATCCAACCTATAATGCTATCTGTTAATATCAACAAGCTTATCTGCCTAGTGTGAGAATAAATTCAGAATTCATTATTATAAATTATTGAGACACAAGCTTACTTCGTTTGGATGATTATTTCTTTCCATCTCCCTAAGGGAGATGGAAAGAAATAATCATCCAGAACAACCAGGAGAAATGGTCAAAAACCATTTCTCCAACGATGGCATTCGGTCAACAAACTGATAATACGTCTTCATTGCTTTTTTACCTACCTTTACTCCTGTTTCATATATTTTTTCTGTTAATTTAACAATAGGTGCTTTGCCATTGTAGGTCATACTTTTGGCAAATTTTAAAGTTGTTTCAACTGTATCCATTATGTCGCCACTAATATGATTTTCATAGGCTCCCCATACTCGTTCAATTGGGTTATATTTACTATGATAAGGAGGGTAGTAGGCCAGTTTTATCTTTATGTTGCTTTTTTCAGCAAACTCCACAAGCCTTTTTATAAACTGAGTTCTGGAGCTACTGTTCTCCATACCATTGTCAGCGTTAATTGTCAGAATATCTACTCCATATTTTTCTTGAATTTCTGGCCAAATTTCTTCCAATCGGTCAACGATGAAATCACTGCTGGCATAGCCTGCTGTAAAGAAAAGGAAAAAATCATCATGTTCAGGCAGATAAAAACCAAAAGGAGTTAACTTTTCCTTAACATCTAAATCATGATCCTCTGCTTTTGTTAAAACCCGATTTCGTCCTCCCCGTGAAAAATTTCCTATATTCATTCTTGCTTTGGCATCAATTGATATACGAATCTCTTTTGGGTTGATATCTGCCATTCCATTGACTGAATGAACTTGTTCAAAAATTGCATCCGTTTCCTTGATTTTCTTATGAGGCTTTGTTTTTTGTACCTTTTTTGGATGGTAACTCAGGTCATTTAATTTTGTATTGATAGTTTTTGAGCAAGGTAATGTTTTTTCATCGTAATAATCAATCTCCAGTAAACGTTTTCTAACTTCTTTAGCCGTTAGCCGGGTATATAATCGACAGGAATTAAAAGAGGGATCCGTTTGACACTCCGGTTCAGCAATTTTTTTTATGTCATCAAGTAGATGAGGAAAATGCTCTTCACTTTTATTACGCCCTCTCGCTGAAAAATTATCTTCTATGGGCTGAGTTTCAAGTTCATATTGTCCTTTTCGGATAGTGCCTCTATTCCATCCTAGTTTTTCTTCAGCAATACTTGCACCACCTGAGCCTAGTAGCTCCACCGTTTCAGCCATGAATATACGACGTACCGAGCCTTTTAAACGATGGGCTGTATTTATAATCCAACCTATAATGCTATCTGTTAATATCAACAAGCTTATCTGCCTAGTGTGAGAATAAATTCAGAATTCATTATTATAAATTATTGAGACACAAGCTTACTTCGTTTGGATGATTATTTCTTTCCATCTCCCTAATGTTAAGCGAGTAACCCCACCTTAACCCAATCATCCCATTCCTGTGGATAGAGCGGATCTGCAGGTGTTCTGACTCTCAGCTGATTATTGCCTGTGAGTAATTTTCCAGCCACCCGAATCAGATAAGTACGAAGTGTATCCGGCTCCCATTGGCACAACGTTTTGTTGCCACTCAATTGAGCCATCCAGCGCACGGTATTGTAGGCAAGAACGGCGCAATGAAATAATGCGGCATTAGCCAGAAATTGATTCGTTCTGATTTTACCTAAACCCATTTGTGATTTTGCTTCTTCAATCCATGTTTCGCACGTCGCTCGTTCACCATACTTCTTATGTGTTTGCCAAGGCGATAGAGGTTCAGTTGTTACATAACAAAAATAGTCATATTCTGCCGTATCCCAAAGCTCGGACTGAGGTCCTGTCACTTGTTTAGGTTGCTTTATCCTGACCGCGACAAACTGACGAGAGCGAGACCAGCCACCACAACGATATTGAAACTCGCTCTGCTCCCAACCGGGTCGGCCTTGTATGGCTGTCCAGGCCTGTTTGGCCAGCAATGCGTTCAAATTCTTAAGTTTAACCTTTATTAGATACCCATGCCCTCTGGTATCGAGAAATTCAAGCAAATCACCGACAAAATAACCACTGTCACCGCGAAAAATAATGCGCATCCGATTGGGCAAGTGTGCAAGTAACTGTTTGGTAAATTCTACAACACCATTGCTTGTAAAGGCATTGCCTGTCCGGAACCAGGCTTGTAAAATTTCTTTTGTTTCCGCTAGAAAAGCGAGTTGTGGATGGTATGAACGGGCACCTTTCTTTTTGGGGTTGAAGCCTTTGGCACTTCCTTCTTGTCGACCACAAACGGTGTCCACAGTTGAATCGACATCGACCCACTGGACGGATTGTATGCCAGTTTTCGATTTTCCGGAACGAAGCAATCGCCGCCAGTGTTGACCACGCAAAGTATGCGTGAGCGTTTCAAACTGGCTTATCTGCCTATCACTTACTTCTTTAAAGATCCGTAAAATTGTGGTTTCAACAGGAATCTTTATCCAGCCAGCTACTTTGCGCAGTACGCTATCTGCCCATACGGTCGTCACCTTTGCCATTGATGTTGCTCCCCCCATCATGCCAACCAACGTCAATAGAACCACATCAGATAAGTGATGGTCTGCATTTTCACCCCGCCGATGTGGAACGCTTTGTTTTACGGTTTTTTCAAAACCTATCCTGTCTAAATATTTCACGACGGGAATCAGTCCCGCCTGGCTTGTCAATCCATGTGCTGTAGATGTCATTTTTACCGTTCGGGTACGGTTTCTTACGTGAGATGAGGATTTTGATACTTTAGAGGGCTTCATTAAAACAATGAGATAGTGAAATCAGGAAAATGATATTATATCATTGTTTAATAAGGAGTTTTGTGGATTATTATGTATAATGCTTGCAGGATTTAGGTAACAATACTTCACGTTCGCAAACCGGTGCCTTATTACTTTCCCAGTTCAATCTAACCCCTCCTTACACGGTCGATAATGCCTATATGAACGTATTCTGGGGTATTGGCCAGTATACCTCGGCAGCGCGTAACGCTAATGCTGGTGGGCCACTAGGCCAGGTAGGCCTGTTATTCTCCGCAACAGGCCTCGGGAATTATGGCCCTGCATTAGCAAGTGACGCACAAAACATGTTCGGTGGTGCCATCGGGTATGAGCGATATCTGGGCTCCATTCATAGAAAAATAATCTTTGAATTTGGCGGAGTTGCCAAAGATAGTGCGATAGCTTTTGGCGGTCAATTCGAGCAGGCGCTAGGCAGTAATTTCCTATGGACTCTGGGCTCATATGTAAGCCATCAGAAGAATCATAAACGTAGCGTCGGTTACGGTGTACGTTCGGTTTTTAGCGTCTTCTTTTAATCCAGCAAGCAGAGTCCCAAATGAAATCTATCGCTTCAGTCATTTCTAAAAAACTGTTTGCCTGGCCTTTACTGGCTTTTCCCGCAACTTATATGTTGTTTTTATTTCTGGATGGCAGTCTGAGTGCCTGGAAATATTCAGAAATGCAGGATTTTTTTGGCAACACAGCAATTGGCTGTCTTATCATTGTCTTGTGCCTGACACCTCTGAAACAGTTCTTTCCCAAATGGCCAGTCATCGCAGCACTTAATGTCCACCGCCGGGCAACTGGAATTAGCTGCTTTCTTTATGCTTCATTTCACGCTTTTCTTTATGTAAACCAGACTGATGGCCCCTCCGAAATCGTACGCGATTTTCAGCAACCCGATTTATTTTATCTTTATTTTGGGCTCATGGGACTATGCTTGCTGTTACCTTTATTTCTCACCAGTAATAATTTTTCTGTTAAGCATTTAAAGTACAAATGGTGGAAACGCTTACATCGTATTGCTTATCTAGCGGCGATTATTCTGTTTCTACATCGCGGCTTTGGTGAAAATGATGATTTATTTGGCACCCTACTGATATTTCTACCTCTGATAGTGTTGGAGAGTTTACGCATAGGCAGAAATTTTCTGCAATTATTGTTTAAAGATGCGCCTGCAAAACAGCCGCCTCCAGTCCTTGTATGGGATGATGAGAAGCTATTCTGTGTCGATAAGATTGTGGTGGAATCCGATCAGGTGCATTCATTTTATTTAAAACCCACCGAAAAATTTAAACTACCAAATTACAAGCCGGGGCAATTTCTGACCTTTCGTTTTGATATTCCTGAGCAGGAAAAACCTGTCGTCCGTTGTTACAGTCTCTCAGATGCACCCGGTAATGATTATTTCCGGATTTCAGTGAAACGCATCCCGGCTCCACGCAACAAACCTGAATTACCGCCGGGCCTTTCTTCTAGCTTTTTGCACGATCATGTTAAAGAAGGAGACACTATAAAAGTGCTAGCACCTAACGGAAATTTCTGTCTTCCTGAGGGGAATAAGCTGAGTAAAATTGTCATGATTGGTTCTGGAATTGGTATTACCCCAGTGCTCAGCATGCTAAATCATCTGCACAAAATAGGCATTAAACGCGGCTCTGATATCTGGTTTTTCTACGGTGTCAGAAATGGCAGTGAACAGATTATGAAGCAGCACCTGAAAACAATTGCATCGGCAAACAAGCATCTTAAGCTTCACGTTTGTTATAGCACGCCGGACGAGCAGGATACTTTGGGGGAGGATTACCATATTAAAGGCCGTGTCTCGCTGGATTTATTGAAAAAAACGTTACCAGGCAACGATTTTGACTTTTATTTCTGTGGCCCTGGCCCGATGATGGCTGATTTAGCAGAAGGACTGGATTTATGGGGCGTAGCAGATGAACGTATTCATTTTGAAGCTTTCGGCCCCTCTACTGTCAAGCGTAAATCAGCGCCAGTAAAAAGCGATAATCAATATCAGGTGAAATTTGACCAAACGGGTAAAACCCTGAATTGGACAGGAGAATCAGAGTGCCTTCTAGAGTTTGCCGAAGCCAATGGCGTTACCCTACCCTTTGGCTGTCGTATGGGGAATTGCGGCTCTTGTAGCCAAAAACTGGTAAAAGGCGAGGTACATTACCCGGTAGAGCCTTCCTTTACGCCTGAGGAAGGCCATTGCCTAACTTGTAGCTCTGTACCTGTATCCGATATTGAATTGGCATAATTCAACGCAACTTCTCTACTCTATGCTTTAGCCTAAGCACAACAGAACTATCTACTATCCATTGATCCTAGAAAAATCAGTTGAGCGCGAATTTATAGTGCAAGATATGGAATTAATATAACACTTTCAAAAATCTTAGCTACACCCATAAGTTAAGCGGACATTTTTTGGAAGTGTGGTGGAATCAAGAGCTTGTGCTATAAAACGTGAGCAACTGATTTTTCTAGGTTGATGGTAAAAGAGCTAAAAAAAACACCATGAGCATCATAATAGTCATACTGGATACTAAGGGAGATGGAAAGAAATAATCATCCAGAACAACCAGGAGAAATGGTCAAAAACCATTTCTCCAACGATGGCATTCGGTCAACAAACTGATAATACGTCTTCATTGCTTTTTTACCTACCTTTACTCCTGTTTCATATATTTTTTCTGTTAATTTAACAATAGGTGCTTTGCCATTGTAGGTCATACTTTTGGCAAATTTTAAAGTTGTTTCAACTGTATCCATTATGTCGCCACTAATATGATTTTCATAGGCTCCCCATACTCGTTCAATTGGGTTATATTTACTATGATAAGGAGGGTAGTAGGCCAGTTTTATCTTTATGTTGCTTTTTTCAGCAAACTCCACAAGCCTTTTTATAAACTGAGTTCTGGAGCTACTGTTCTCCATACCATTGTCAGCGTTAATTGTCAGAATATCTACTCCATATTTTTCTTGAATTTCTGGCCAAATTTCTTCCAATCGGTCAACGATGAAATCACTGCTGGCATAGCCTGCTGTAAAGAAAAGGAAAAAATCATCATGTTCAGGCAGATAAAAACCAAAAGGAGTTAACTTTTCCTTAACATCTAAATCATGATCCTCTGCTTTTGTTAAAACCCGATTTCGTCCTCCCCGTGAAAAATTTCCTATATTCATTCTTGCTTTGGCATCAATTGATATACGAATCTCTTTTGGGTTGATATCTGCCATTCCATTGACTGAATGAACTTGTTCAAAAATTGCATCCGTTTCCTTGATTTTCTTATGAGGCTTTGTTTTTTGTACCTTTTTTGGATGGTAACTCAGGTCATTTAATTTTGTATTGATAGTTTTTGAGCAAGGTAATGTTTTTTCATCGTAATAATCAATCTCCAGTAAACGTTTTCTAACTTCTTTAGCCGTTAGCCGGGTATATAATCGACAGGAATTAAAAGAGGGATCCGTTTGACACTCCGGTTCAGCAATTTTTTTTATGTCATCAAGTAGATGAGGAAAATGCTCTTCACTTTTATTACGCCCTCTCGCTGAAAAATTATCTTCTATGGGCTGAGTTTCAAGTTCATATTGTCCTTTTCGGATAGTGCCTCTATTCCATCCTAGTTTTTCTTCAGCAATACTTGCACCACCTGAGCCTAGTAGCTCCACCGTTTCAGCCATGAATATACGACGTACCGAGCCTTTTAAACGATGGGCTGTATTTATAATCCAACCTATAATGCTATCTGTTAATATCAACAAGCTTATCTGCCTAGTGTGAGAATAAATTCAGAATTCATTATTATAAATTATTGAGACACAAGCTTACTTCGTTTGGATGATTATTTCTTTCCATCTCCCTAATATGTCGTTCTAACAGATCAGTAACCATTGTATTGTCATTACAAACAGAGCTGGTAGTTGAAACCCTCCCAGCTAAAGCAAGATGTTCTACCTGACTATGATTTTGTGCTATTGGCATTTCAGTTCTGTATATAACAGTACTTCCTCTAGAAACTACCTGAGTAATTTTTACCCCGTTGGCAAACTCAAAAGGCAGAAAAGCCTGAGTACCAATAGAAACAAAATTCGCTATACTTTTAGGCGCAAGTCCGTCAATACTGAAATCGAAAAAAGACTTGGCAACAGCCATTGTTACATGCCTGGTCACTCCATTACTCATTGTAGTATAAGCAGCCTTAACCGGCTCATTAAAATATTCGAAAGATACAATCGGCTGACGATTTTCCTCTGCTGGCGATTTGCGATTTAAAATTAACTGTTCAAGTGCAGCAGTATCTGTCTTACATAAGAGTAAATTGGTATTAGCAGATCCTGCCGCTGAATTTTTATAAATAGGAGAGCCAGGTAAATTATTGAATGTAGGCTTAGCTAAATTTATCTGATCAGCACTATAAGTAGCAAAAGATATAAAGGCTAACAATATAAAAATTGTATAAAAATGAATATTGGTTTTCATGAGTTTATTCTCCGAGTATCACGGCACCAAACAAACGCACCGCTAACCTAGTTCAAGCAGAAGCTATGCCAGAAATAAAAACACTAAAGTAAACCTATAAAACAAACACTTACAAACACCCCAAGTAATAAAGATCAAAACAAAAAGACAGGAAACACTATATATCGTGAATATACGAGATATTATGACTTAGAGATACGTCATGTAAGTTAAAAAAGTTGCACACGTACACTTAATATAGAGGGTTATCCCACGTTAACTCCTGAATGACCTCACTAAGGGGATAAGGAAAAAATATTGTCCCAGCCTCTCACGTTCTATAACTCAGTTAAGGTAAAAGGCAGGATGTGCTGAGGAACAAAGCGCATCTTTTCGTGATTGATGCGCTTCCTATATTAACCCTCTTATAGAGGTAACCTATGAGTTAGCACATTGGATAATTAATTATTTCCATTACCCTAAGGAGCGAGGATTAAATAATTTCCGAAAGTATGACGCAGGATTTTAGCATCACAAGCGTGCTAGGAAAAAAGACTTGATTTTAAACGTGGAAACTCCTAAGCAAAGATTCAACCTAGTCTGCTATCAATCCGGTTATAAACGGATTGATTTTTCCAATTAAATTTCCTTTCCTGAACAGGTAGGTTAAAATTTAAATCTCCTGAATAGTCTGAAACTCATAGGCATCCATGCAAAACCTCCAGACATTGAGAGCACGTTACCAACAAATACGCCTTATATCCGAACAGATTTGTGCACCGTTAGAAACAGAAGACTATCAAATCCAGTCAATTATTGAAACGAGCCCGCCTAAATGGCATCTCGCCCATGTCACCTGGTTTTTCGAAACCTTTTTACTCAAACCGCATCACAAGAATTATCAACCCTTTCACCCTCAATTTGAAATACTATTCAACTCATATTACGAAACGCTAGGTACATTCCACCCTCGGGCTCAACGCGGTTTATTGTCGCGTCCATTAGTCAAGGAAGTATATGCATACCGCCGTGCCGTAGATGAAGCTATGACTGAACTTTTCGATACGCTGGAACAAAAACCTAATAATCAGCTACAGTTTTTCATCGAACTAGGCTTGAATCACGAGCAGCAACATCAGGAGTTGATGTGCATGGATATCAAGCATAACTTTTCTGTCAATCCACTAAAACCCGTTTACCGCAAGAACCTTACCACGCCCTTAACCTATAGTGATGTAACTAAAATAAAATGGCATGAACAAGCTGCCGGAAACTATAAAATTGGCCATACAAGCACTCATTTCGCCTATGACAATGAATCACCTCGGCATGCTCATTACTTACCGGACTTCCATTTAGCAAATCGGCTGGTAACTAATGGCGAATATCTGGAATTTATTGAAGATCGGGGCTACCAACAGGTAGAGTTATGGTTATCAGATGGATGGCACCATATCCGCCAACACAATTGGCAGCACCCTTTGTATTGGCATCAAGATGATAGTAACTGGCTGGAAATGACTCTAGGAGGCATGCACCCACTGAACCTTCATTCCCCAGTATGCCACATCAGCTACTATGAAGCCGATGCCTATGCTCGCTGGGCCGGTAAACGCTTGCCAACTGAAGCGGAAATCGAAGTTGTATTAGAGAATAAACCCATAACGGGAAACTTCTTTGAACAAGATTGTCTTCACCCTCAGCCTGCAGGTAACGATGGCCAATGGTCAGACATCTTGATTCGCTATCCTGAAAGAAATCCATTAAAACTTAAACTAGGCAATATAATTAAAGGGTTAGGGAATTATTGTCAAATGATTGATATTTTCAGCTAAAGAAATGAAAATGGTACTCATTTAGGTTAAACTAAGTCCTCATATCATACGAGGTATTCAATTAATGCAGCAACTCATGCTCCCAATAATTCCTCAGGGTACGACTATTATAAATGGTCAGGTCAGTGTTGATAACCGAAATGATGAGTGGTTTTATTTCCTCGGCGGTATCCCGATCTATTCTCACCAGGCTGACAATAAGAGATTATTTAGACTTCACACCTCTCAACTCATCAATACCGGTTCCTGTCGTTCAATCGATATTATTACAACCTTTGGTGTCTCTAAAAGTAGTGTTATGCGCTCATTAAGGCAACTACGAGAAAAAGGGGCTGATTCGTTTTTTGAACCTCGCCCGACTCGCAAGGGAGGACCACTCTTTACGCTTGAGGTTTTGCAGCAAGCTCAGGAATATCTGGATCAAGGTATGACGCCTAACGAAGCCGCTAAAGAATTAGGCATCCGGGCAGATACCTTTCGCAAGGCGATCAGTGATGGACGTTTAAAAAAAAGTCTGCCGCATCAATAGACCCCAATGATGGCAGTACCAAATCAGCCCGTGATATTATAGATGCCAATGCAGCCGATGTGCTTGGTACGGCCTGCACTCGAGTAGAAGAGCGAATCCAGGCTGCTTTGGGTGAGCAGGAAAAGGGAGCCTCAATCGAATTCGAATCCTGTTTAGATGTTCCTAAAGGCGGTGTGTTATGTGCATTGCCCGCGTTACTTGGCAATGGCTTATTAAATGACATTGAGCGCCACCTGGGCAAACTGACAGGTTACTATCAAACCTTTCATATTCTATTGCTACTCGCCTTTATGGGGCTATGTCGCATCAAAAATGCCGAACAACTTCGCGAGCATGCACCGGGTGAATTCGGAAAACTACTTGGCCTGGATCGGGCTCCCGAAGTGCGTTGTTTAAGATCCAAAGTAAAAGGACTGGCTGAACCAAAATCAGTCGAAAGCTGGGCGGCCGACCTCAGTCGACAATGGATGGAAAATGAACCAGAGGCAGCAGGAACACTCTACATAGATGGTCATGTCCGTGTCTATCATGGACACTTGACTAAACTTCCCAAACGGCATGTTTCACGCGAAAAACTCTGCTTACGGGGTATCACCGACTACTGGGTTAATGATGGTACGGGGCGTCCCTTCTTTGTCGTTGAAAAAACGGTGGATCCGGGCTTACTAAAAACGCTGGAAGAAGATATCGTCCCCCGATTACTCAAAGACATTCCGAATCAACCGAGTGCACAAGCATTACAGCAAAACAAACAAGCCTGTCGTTTTATCCTGGTGTTTGATAGAGAAGGCTATAGCCCCGCATTCTTTAGAAAGATGTGGGACAAGCATCGTGTCGCTTGCATGACCTATCATAAATTTCCCACCGAAAATTGGCCACTGGACAATTTTTCCAGTCAGGAGATCACCCTACCGAGTGGTGAAAAAGTCATCATGAAACTCGCCGAACGAGGCAGTCTGGTTGGAACCAAAAAACAGGCGATGTGGATGAGAGAAGTGCGCAAGTTGACTGATTCTGGTCACCAAACCAGTATTATTACCACAGCCTATGAACTAGAGTTGACGGCTGTTTCTGGGCGAATGTTTAGCCGGTGGTGCCAAGAGAACTTTTTTAGATATATGAAGCACCACTATGGGCTAGATATGCTACAGGAGTATGGAATAGAGCCACTATCCGATACCCAAAAGGTGGTCAACCCTGATAGGCGCCAACAGGAAGGACAGCGTAATTCGATACAATCCAAACTCAATTACCGTCTATCTCGATTTGCAGCGATGGAACTTCATCCGGTGATTAAAAAAGATGAAACGGAAGATGTGAAATACAAGAAATGGGAAAGAAAACGAGCAGAATTACTCGAAGAAATAGAGCATTATGAAAATGAACTAAAAACCATCAAGGAAAAACTAAGCCAAACGCCCAAACACATTACCTGGCAAGAGTTGAGAGACGAAGATAAGTTCGAACAGCTTCTGCCAGGGAAAAAGCGGCTGATAGATACTGTCAACATGATCGCTTATCGGGCAGAAACAGCAATGGCCGCTCTGCTAACCTCACCGACAATCGACTTTCCGATGGCAAGGCAACTATTACAAACGCTGTTTGTGACAGAAGCAGATATATTACCCGATGAAGTAAAAAAACAACTTCGGATACGTGTGCATAGTACTTCCCGACCTGCAAGTAATAAAGCAATAGAAAAGTTATTTGAACAACTCAATCAAACGGAACTCAATTATCCAGGAACCGATCTGCGCTTAATTTATGAGCTGACTTCATCCGCAAAAAATTAGGAAATGGTCTCAAATTAGTTTCGTCTGAATCAAGATGTCTGATGGTATGGAGATTTATGGACCTGGACTAGCACTGCCTATCACGCTTATCCTGGGTTTACACCGCTGCCAGGGTCTGCGGGCGAATACAATGGAAAATTCATGAGTAACCAAATGGTACTACGTGGAGGTAGCAGTGTAACCTCACAAAATCATATGCGGGCAACTTATCGAAATTTTTTCACACCCTATGATCGCTGGCAGTTTAGCGGTATTCGTTTAGCGAATGATACTAAGTAAATAACTATAATAAGAAACTAGCTATGAAATTCCAATTCCACTACTACCAACCTGAATTTGAAGATTTACCTACCGCCGTTGAGCATGGACTGAGTCAATCGCCTAAACAGCTACACCCCAAATTTTTCTATGACAAGGAAGGCTCCAGTATTTTTGAGCAGATTTGTGAACAACCCGAATATTATTTACCTAATGTAGAGCGCAGCATTTGTGAAGATTTTGCCGATGAAATAATTGCATGTCTGGGTGAAGACTGCCATATCATTGAGCCTGGTGCAGGCAGTAGTCATAAAATTCGGTTTTTACTCGACCGTATCAACCCTGCCATGTATGTACCGATGGATATTTCATCTGAACACCTGCGGATCTCAGCACAAAAACTGGCGGAAGACTACCCTGACCTTCCCATTCATGCAATATGTGTAGACCACACAAAACCCTATGAACTACCTACTGAAATACCTGCTGATAAAAGGGTGTTTTTTTACCCAGGTTCCAGCCTAGGAAACTTTGACCCTGAAGATGCGATTCACTTTCTACGGGATCTACACGCTAAAGCAGGAAAAGACGGCGCTTTATTGATTGGTATCGATACAAAAAAGCCGGCCGAAGTGCTTAACCTTGCCTATAATGATGCAACGGGAATGACAGCGGCTTTTAACATGAATCTGCTCAAGCGCATTCAAAGTGAAATGGACTCTGAGTTAGATACTACCAGCTTTACTCATCATGCCTTCTACAATTTCGAGCACGGCCGAATTGAAATGCACTTGCGCAGCCACAAGGATCAAAAAGTTCGGGTTAACGACAGCATCTTCCATTTTCAATCAGGGGAATCAATTCACACCGAAAATTCCTACAAATACACACCGGTTGAATTTGTGGCGCTAGCCAAAGAAGCTGGCTGGCAGAGTGAAAGAGTCTGGCAGGATGAAAACGGATATTTTAGTGTGCATTTTCTCCGTGTTAGCTAATTCAACCTGGGAAAAACTATTATTTATCAACTGTCATAGTTCGCATAATGTATACGGGGTGCGGAAAAACATGCTGCTAATATAACTTATTCCTTATGCACCATACTTAATTTTACAGATAGACTGAAGGTTATACCTATACTTCGTGCGGTCGCAGATGCGAAGTATTATCTGCAAAGCTTATTCATAATTTGGCATCAAACTCAATATTCTGCGCGCCATGGAGCACCATAAAATGCTTACCACGCGACCGGGAAATTAGAGTCACCCCTGATAATTGCGCCATTTCCAGCCCCATTTGCGTTGCGCCTGAGCGCGAGAGTAAAACCGGAATTCCCATTTGCGAGATTTTTATCACCATCTCAGAAGTTAAACGCCCAGTAGTATAAAAAATCTTATTATCACCGCTCACTCCATTCAGCCACATATACCCGGCAATCGCATCCACCGCATTATGCCTGCCCACATCTTCTACAAATAACTCTAGCTTATCACCCATGTATAAAGCACAACCATGCACCGCACCTGCTTTTTTATACACCTCATTATGCGTCCTAACCGACGCTAAAAGTGCATATAAGGTTGACTGCTTAACACTGTTCTCAGGCACACGAATTTTCTGCAATTTTTCCATTAAGCGGCCAAATACAGTTCCCTGCCCACAGCCCGTAGTGACCGTGTGCCGTTCCATTTGCTTTGAAAAATCACTATCCTCACCAGCGGTTACGACAGCGACTGACTCAGTTTCCCAGTCTACCTGTACGATCTTAATTTCATTTATGCATTCAAAGAAACCCTGATTTTTTAAGTAGCCCAAGGTTAATAATTCAGGATGCGAGCCTATGGTCATTAAGGTCACTATTTCCTGCTTATCTACATAAAGGGTCATGGCTCTTTCACCCACTAGCTGGAGTTCGCGCTCTTCCCCTTGCTCATCAATTCCGGTAACCTGTTTGGCAACACTGAGGCCTGCATCTGTCATTTCTGGTTGCATCATTATTCCTTGATTTCTAATTCAGCTAATTGTTCCAGAGTATTGATATTAGAGAAAAATTCAGGATTGGCACTGAAATCTACTTTTACCCAGTTATGCTGATCAAACCAGCGGTCTATTTTACGTTCACCCTGCGCTAAATAATTTTGTAGACTTTGTTTAAGCGAGCTTTTGATTACCATAAAAACCGGGTGAATTCGTTCGCCATCAAATGCAACAGCAATATCTGCCGCAGTAGATTCACGCTCATCTATCAGACTCTGCAAGCCCTTTGCAGTGATAAAAGGAGAATCACAAGGGATCACCAGCAAAACATCATTGAGACAAACTTTCAAAGCCGCATACACCCCAGCTAAAGGTCCAGAAAAATCATCTGTAGCATCGCTGATGACGGGATATTCGAATTGCTGGTATCGGGTAATATTACGATTAGCATTGACGAATAGCTCATCGACCACGGGGGCCATCGCTTGTATCGCATAAGTAATCATTGCTTTATTATTAAAGAGGACTAATCCTTTGTCCTGTTGATGCATGCGTCTTGCTAAGCCGCCTGCAAGGATTACGCCCGATACGCCTGATTGTTTATTCATACTCTATTAATGCTAGTAGTTTCCTGGTCAAACCCATAAAAACATTTATATGACTTTTTAGCAATTAGATTTACCTTCCTCCCCCGTTTAACTTTAGAACATCAGTTTTTCAGCGTTAAAAATGCAGGCCATAGTAGTTGCAGTTATAATCAGATGAATGATATTCTTATCTATGCATCCCGAGTGTTTATTCGATCAACTGTCTTTAGAAATAGACTCTCTAATCTGTCGTTTGATTTACTCTGGACATAAGGAGCACAAATGTTAAAAATTACCTTACTAGTATTTTTTACTTTTGTATCTATTACAAAGGCACAACAGCCGCCTGAGGTATCAATTAATGAAAATGGTATTCAAATTGATATTGCCTATTTCGAATTAGCCAATCAAGTCGGTGAAAAAAAAGCCTATAAAGTCAAACTAATATCTCCTGCTGAGCTTAAACAACCCTCTTTTCATATAGACTGGTCATCTTTACAGGAAATTCCCCTGCAAAAGCCACATAACTCAGGTCTTGTACAAAATGCAGAGCCCATAACCGTGGGTCACTGGTATCGTCCCGGCTTAGATACGACCTGGCAATGGCAGTTACAAGGAGCCGTAAATTCCGGCTATGCGGTAGGTATGTATGATATAGATTTATTCGATGTCAGCGCAGAAACTATTGCACAATTACATAGTTCAGGTAAAAAGGTTATATGTTATTTTTCCGCAGGATCTTTCGAGGAATGGCGGTCCGATGCTGAACAATTTACTAACAATGACCTCGGTACACCACTAGATGGCTGGCCGGGTGAGCGCTGGCTGGACATCCGTTCAAACAGAGTATTTGCTATTATGCAGGCCCGACTTGAGCTAGCGTTACAAAAAGGCTGTGATGGCGTGGAACCGGACAATATGACGGCCTATACCAACACTTCCGGTTTTGCTTTAACAGCGGCAGATCAATTAGCATTTAACCGTAGTCTGGCTAATGCTGCTCATACCCGAGGTTTGTCAATTGGCTTGAAAAATGACCTAGGGCAAATTAATGAGCTGGTTGATTACTTCGACTTTGCTGTTAATGAAGAGTGCTTTGAATTTGCAGAGTGCGCCAATCTCGAGCCTTTTACAAATCAGGGAAAACCCGTTTTCAATGCAGAATATAGCGACGCTTACGTCAATAATGGAGAGGCTCAAAACACCATCTGCGAACAGGCAAATAACCGACAATTTCAGACTCTAATCTTACCTCTGGCCCTAGATGACTCATTTCGGTTTAGCTGCAAATAAACACCTGATTACGTACAACTCTCAGCCATAGTAGAATAAAGCTTGAAACATCAGTCTGTTAAAAACCTCGTCATTCCCGAAGTCTGTTATCGGGAATCTATGCTTATCCGACTAGATTCCTGCTTAAAGCATACAGGAATGACGAAGTATAGCTGAGGGTTATGGGTAATCAGGAATAAATATGACTACCCTATCAAAATCAATTTAACAGCTGCTCGCTCTGGAGACTTAATTGGTTCAGCTGATCAGTCAGTTGCTGTTGGAATTCAGCAATCTGTTCCGCTGAGACACGTTTTTCAACGACTATCGGTTCGCCAATTAAAATATTAACAGTACTAAAAGGCAGAGGTAGAAAAAAGCTATCCCAGCTATTAAACTGTATCTTATGACTACAGGCATTAGTAATCGGAATAATCGGCGCGCCACTCAGTTGCGCTAAGGTAATTGCACCCACTTTGGCTTCACGTGCTGGCCCCAATGGCCCATCTACTGCTGCACCGACGCTGCATTTTTCTTTACTAATCGTTAAATAAATATCGCGTAATGCTAAAGCACCGGTGCGATGCGCAGACCCGCGTAGCACTCCTACTCCCAGTTGCTGTAAAACTGCATCACCAATATCGCCATCTTTTGAAGGACTCACCAATACCCTAACTTTAACACCTTGCTGACAAAGCCCCAGCATAAACTGTATTGCAAAGGTCATTTGCTGATGCCAGTAGCAAGGTAACATCGCTCGCTCTGCATCTATATAGGGTTGTAACTGCTCCGCGCCTTTAATATGCACCTTACATGTTTTAAGCAATAACTTTACATAGGTACCGACTAAAACAGCAGCCATTTTTTGCATGGTAACAGTCTTTAAAAATAATTTCAAAAGGCTACTCCTGTTTTGCAATTTGTTGTTCCAGAAAGCTAGCCAAGGCCGCGATACTCGGATAGTCAAATAAATCGGTGAGCTCAATCTGATCGGGAAACAGCTGGTCCAGGCGCTCATGAATTTGCGTTAAGGATAATGAACTTATACCAATTTCAAATAAGTCATCATTGGGTACAATCTCACGCTCTGGAATCACTTCTTTGCATATCTGCAATAATTGCTGCTCGATTGAACCCTCTTCACTTGGCTCTTCTTCAGATTTCGGTGCGGTTATCTGCTTGATCTCAGCAAGTGTATCTGCGTAGGCTCCGGCAATAAACTGATTAGACAGATTAAAGCGCTGCACCTTACCACTGGTGGTTTTAGGAAAAGCAGAAACCGGAATCACCTCAGCCACTTCTATACCCGCATCTTTTGCCAGAGCAGCACGGATAGCATTTGCCATAGGGATAAAATTTTGTAAATCCGCTTTATAGCTGACGAAAACAGCCAGGGCCTCGCCATCTTGGCCCGGTATCGCACACGCCGCTACTTTATGCTTGCCTATTTCAGGTAGGCCTTCACATAGCTGCTCTAAATCATGTGCATGGTAATTCTGTCCATTAACAATAATCAGATCTTTAAAGCGCCCTGTCAAAACTAGCTGCTGCTGATACATAAAACCTATATCCCCAGTATCCAGCCAGCCTTCGGCATTAATGGTTTCCGAGTTTAATTGGCTATCGTCATAATAGCCCTTAGTTACATTTTCACCGCGAATAAGCACATGCCCCAACGTCAGTTCGGGTAATTCCTGACCGCTATTATTGGCAATGACCAATCCAGTATTGCTAACTGGCTTGCCTAATAACACCATTTCCAGGCTATCTGCTTGTTCTGCCGAGGATAAAATAATCTCATCACCCAGCTGCAAACGCTGACGGTTAATAAAAATGGATTGTATGGCCAAGGCCGGCTCAGTAAAAGCAGAAGCAAGAGAGGCTTCAGCCAGACCATAGACAGGGAAAATGACCGTCTCTTTAAAGCCGAAAGGCTTTAATACTTGATTGAATTCACGACATATTGCAGCTGAAATTTGCTCCGCCCCATTAAAAATCAAGCGTAGTGAGGATAGGTCAAGATGTGCCTGCTTTTCGGGTTTAAAATATTTTAAAATATGTTGATAAGCAAAGTTTGGTGCTGCCGATACCGTAGCCTTTTTTTCACTGATTTTATCCAGCCATAGATTCGGTCTGCGCACGAACAATTCCGATGACATTAAATAGACATCGGTATTTAATACCAGCGGCGATAAATGAAAACCAATAATACCCATATCATGGGTTAATGGCATCCAGCTTAAACTAACATCCTCTTCTGTTGCTTTACTGCCAATCAGAATCGAAGCGATATTAGTCATTAAATTATGATGCGAAAGCACGACTCCTTTTGGCTCACCGGTAGATCCTGAAGAAAACTGGATAAAAGCGGTATGCTGAGGATTAATCTCCGCTGGAGTTGCCTGATTTTGATCTGGCAGCAATTGCTCAGCCAATACAACCTGCTGTTGCAATAATGCCTTCATATGCCCTAGCTGCTGCTCATCGGCATAGCTAAATAACTGCTCCAGAGCATCTGATGAGGTCCAGACAAAAGGCTTATTTAATTTTTGAAATACTGCTAATACACGTTTTTGCGCGGTATTCTGACTGGAAGCATTTAAGGGTACAACTATAATCCCGCCTAATATCGCGGCCCAGAATACGTCGACAAACTGCTCATTGCTTTCTGCCAGCAAGATCAGTTCATCTCCCTGTTTCACACCCGCTTGCTGTAATTGATATAACAGCTGCAGAGCGCGCGTATAGAGCTCTGTATAGCTTACTCTGAGTTCATCGTTCTTGGCTTTAATATAGGTAATGCTTTTATTACCTTTGGCAGTCTGTTGTAAAGCATCTACGAGGGTGACTGGAAATGATGTTGCGTTCATTTAATAGTTATCTATATGTTGCATGAAATAATATATCTTGCTTGGGCCTTAAATTAACCAAAGGCTCCAGCTCAATTGTTTGACCCGGGATTAATTCAAAATGAACTTTTTGAATAAGACGGCTAATATGTACCGCCATTTCCTGAATAGCCATACTGTCACCGATACACCGTCTGGGGCCAATTGCAAAGGGTAAGTAAGCACCAATATGCTGGCTTTTTTTGTTTTCGGGGCTAAAGCGCTGCGGATCAAATTTTTCTGGATCCGGCCAATAAGCAGGATTTCGGTGTACTAAATAGGGGGGGATCAAAATGTCCGTACCCGCCGGAATATCTATGCCATTGAAATGATCGTCAGCTATCGCTTTTCGGGTAATTACCCAGACTGGAGGGTAGAGACGCATGGATTCATCCAGCACCTGCTGGGTTAACTTAAGCTGGGCAATCTCATCCATACCAGGCAGGTCATTTAGCGGCATATATTGCTGACTTTCTGCTAAGACCTGCTGTTCAATTTCAGGGTGCTGCGCGAGTAAATACCAGGTCCAGTTTAAAACACTTGCAGTGGTTTCATGCCCGGCAATAATTAAGGTCAAGATCTCGTCGATTTGTAATTTTTCGGGCATGGCATCACCACTACGTTTTTCAGTCGCGTTCATGACCATGCTGAGCAAGTCAAAAGGCTGGCGATTTTCTGCCCGACGACGTTGCATCATGTCACTTACCACGTGCGTCAGTTTCCGAAAGCGACGCGCAAATAACAAATCCCTGGCAGAATCATCGGTTACCATGAGAAATGGGTTCTCCCCCGTTTCTTCGATAATTCGGTCTAAATCTTCACTAAACAACGCATGTAAAATAAAATCTAGCGCAGTCTGACTCATGGATTCAGTGATATTAATAGCTTTCCCAGCTTCAATATCATCTTTCCAGCTGGCTAATAATTTATCAGCACAGTTAATCATTAAAGGTAGTTGCTGAGTGAGCAACTTGTTGCTGAAGAGCGGCTGCATCATTTTCCGTTGACGCTTCCATAAATCCCCTTCACTAACAATAATGCCACGTCCTAATAAGACATTAATCTGTTTAATGCCTACGCCTTTTAAGTAATTTTTGTAATTACTGACCAGAATATGTTTGGCCATTTCAGGGTCACAAATGTTATAAACCCAGCTATCTTGGTCAGGAAATTTTGCCTTAAAGATATTACCATGGGTGTCTACCTGGCTGCCGAGCTGCTGCAAAACCTGCTCAAGCTGGTGGTAATCAATAATGATCCCTTCGCCTGGAGGCAAGCAAAGTGAGGTAGCATCAGACATATCTTAATTTACAAAAGAGGTTATAAGGGAAGAGTATTAATACTCGATAATTTTACCACAGTCCCTACCCGCCATTTAAATAACCTGCCTTACTTTGGCTAGAGTAATTAGCAATGTTAAAATAGCATATGAAATTTTTTCGCGCTAAAAAACACCCGATTGTATTACTAATCAGCTACCTGGTTTTAATCAGCGCCTGCGCACAGACACCCAAAGGGGAGTTTGTCCCCTATTATCAGGCAGAAACCGACAAGCCTTATGCAGACGTGCTCGCAGAACTAGAAATTGCGATTTCAGAACAAAATTTTAGAATCACTGGACATAGCCGGATCGGCAAGGTCATTCGCGACCGGGGCACTAAAGACTTTCCTGAATATGACACCTTACAGTTTTGTAATCTAACCCATGCAAAAACGCTATTACTTATGTCACCCCATGCCGTACGCTTTATGCCCTGTAATATAGTGACCTATCAATACCAAGGTAAAACCATCGTGCGTACGCATTTAATTCCTATGGATTCAGACAACCCTGAACTCAATGCCTTTGCTGCAAAAATGAACAGTACACTTAAAGAGATTGTTAATTTTGCAGTGGAAGACTGAAATCCATCAATAAACCTAGAAAAATCAGTTGCTCACGTTTTCTAGGATAAACAAGAACAGAGAACTTATTAGCCTTCCTAGCCCACACAACGAAAATCAATATGGACCCTATTATCTGGGATTTTGATCCTATCTTAGCCAGCTTTAAACACATCCAGATACATTGGTACGGTGCTTTGTTTGCCTTGGCTTTACTGAGTAATTACTTGTTTATGCACTGGGTATACTTACGCGAATTAGGCACGGCAGATGATGTGGATCGTTTGCTCTGGTACTGTATGGGTGGCTCTATATTGGGGGCTAGGCTGGGTCACGTTTTATTTTATAACCCTAGCTATTATTTTTCTGATCCCCTTAAAATTTTTGCTATCTGGGAAGGTGGACTGGCCAGTCATGGTGGTACTTTTGGGGTACTCATTTCCTTGTATATCTATCAGCGTAAAGCGCCTTTTGATTACTGGTGGATTCTGGATAGAGCTGCAATTGCAGCATCGTTCAGTGGCTGCCTAGTGCGTATTGGAAATTTTTTAAACTCAGAAATCACTGGAACGGCTACGGATGTTCCCTGGGCGGTCATTTTCAAACGCCTGGACAATATCCCCAGACACCCGGTACAGCTTTACGAAGCGATTTGCTATGCTGGTATTTTTCTATTTTTACTGTATTTATACAATAAAAGCCGCACTTTAAACTTTAATGGACAACTCTGCGCCTGGTTCTTAATTCTAATATTTAGCACACGTTTTGTTCTAGAATTTTATAAACAGAGTTTGGTTAGCTACAGTCCAGACACTTCGCTAAGTACAGGACAAATGCTCAGCATCCCATTTATTCTGACGGGTATATATATACTTTACCGCGCTCAAAAGCAGCTTGATCAATGAGTTATTTATCACCTTTTAAAATACACATGGCTAGCCATGCTTTAAATCAGGGCAAACTTATTGCTTATCCTACAGAAGCTGTCTATGGTTTAGGCTGCGATCCATTAAATGAAGCTGCGGTTATGCACTTACTACGTATCAAACAGCGACCTATGCATAAAGGGCTTATTCTGATTGCATCGGACTTTGCACAATTACAACCTTATATTAACCCTAGCCCGAGCATGCTTGAGCGAATATTACCTACCTGGCCTGGGGCAATTACCTGGGTGGTTCCTGCGCAGCCCTGGGTGCCTCGCTATTTACGGGGAAAACATGATTCCCTGGCGGTTCGAGTGAGCGCCCATCCTCTGGTACAACAATTGTGTTCAAACTACGCTGGCGCGATAGTATCGACCAGTGCAAATATCAGCCAGCAAGCGCCAGCACGCACTGCATTAGAGGTACAGAAGAAATTTCAAACTGAGGATATATTAATCCTGACAGGGGCAACCGAACATCACCAACAGGCTACAGCCATTTATAATGCCCAGAATGGAGATTGTTTACGAGCTTCTAAACCTAGGAAAATCTGAGTACGAAAGACAAGGCACAGCTAGCAAGCAATGGCCGCAGCCCTTGGCAATAGTTGCAACGCAGTATTTCGCGCTCAGATTTATTCACAAAATCGTGAAGCAGAGTCTGTCCACCCTGTAGGGGATAAGTTGTTACGGTCATTATGTTTTATATTCAAATGCTTAGCGTTTTTTTAGCGTTCAACTGCGGTTTTTAGGATTATTCAAAGGGAAAAAATTTAACCGAGAAGGCTCTAAATCTTTATTGTAGAATGCCTTCCAGCGAATGCCCATCAACCTCAATAATCTCTTTGAGATTTTTCAAGCCATCCATTTGTATTTGCCGAACCCGTTCACGAGTGACTCCTAGTTCACCAGCAACAACTTCCAGCGTGGCATTCTCATAACCACATAAACCATAACGGCGACATATGACTTCCGCCTGTTTACTAGATAATTTCGCCAACCAAACCTTAATATTTTCCTTAACCCCTTCATCATGAACCTGCTCAACTAGACTACAAGCACCTTCATCTGAAATCGAATCCAATAACGTCCTTTCTGAATCAAAAGGGCTAGGTGCGTCCATTGAAGTTACGCGTTCGTTTAACTTAAGCATTTTCTCTACCAGTTTGACTGGCTTATCTAAATAACGGGCTATCTCTTCTGCACTGGGTTCAGTTCCCAATGTCTGCACTAAATGTCGTTGTGCCTTGATATAAACATTCATTTCTTTAAGCACATGGATAGGCAACCTTATAGTGCGAGTTTGATTCATAATTGCCCGCTCAATTGTTTGCCGTATCCACCAGGTCGCATAAGTCGAAAAACGAAAGCCTAATTCTGGATCAAATTTTTCTACCGCACGGATTAAACCCAGGTTACCTTCCTCTATTAAATCTAGTAAGGGTAAGCCACGATTTAAATAACGCCGGGCAATCTTAACGACGAGGCGCAAATTACTTTCAATCATAATCTGACGTGCCTTCAGGTCCCCTCCTAAAGCTCGTGCGCCATATTTTTTTTCTTGCTCAGCAGTTAATAGCACCGATCGACTTAAATCATTAAGATAGAACTTTGTCGCATCAAAAGAATGATCTTGTTTCTCTGCAGTAATGGATTCAGGTACAGCAGCATGCGATGGCTCAGCATCAGCATCACGAGCAATACCCGTCGCATCCAGATCAATGCTCTCAGGCATAACTTCACCTGCAGTACTCATTAATTCTTCCGTCATTATTAACTCCTACTTTTTGTTATTTTTTAGTTACACCGTACGCGTTCCTTATTTAGGCATATAGCTTATAGGGTTAACAGATTTACCATTTTTCCTAATCTCGAAATGTAAAGCGGGTTTCGCATCGACACCTGCTCCCATCTCTGCGATCAACTGCCCTTTTTTAACTTTATGCCCTTCTTTTACAAGTAAACGACGATTATGTGCATAGGCACTTAAATATAAATAATTATGTTTAATAATTAATAAATTCCCATACCCTACAAGGCCACTCCCGCTATAGACCACAATACCTGACTCTGCTGCTCTAATTTTTTTACCTATATGACCGGCTATATCAATCCCTTTATTACCCGTTGCATAAAAGCTCCTTAATATTTTTCCTTGCACCGGCCACTGCCAGTACAACCTTAACACTCTTTTCTTATTAATTGAAATACTTGATGTTTTTTTATTATATTTTTTCTTTTTTTGTGATTTTTTATATCGAGTTCCACGAAATAATTTTATCTTTTGTCCTAAATAAACTTTATAGGGCGGAGGAATATTGTTCCACTTTGCCAGACGCTTATAGCCATGTCCTGATCTAAAGCCAATTGCATATAGGGTGTCACCTTTTTTTACTGTGTAATACGTCCCCTTGGTCAAGTCACGCTTATGTGGTTGAACCGGTGCCTTGGATTGGGTCGTTGTACAGCCGAAAATAGCCAGGACAATTATGACAAAGGTAATGACTCTAAATGGCCAGCGCATAATTGAAATTATAAGCAAGCATATCTATTTATTTTTTAACAACATTTCTTTAGCCAGGTTTATTTGTGCAGCAAGATAACTACTCCCTCCCCGGTCAGGATGATTCTTTAACATTAGCTTACGGTGAGCTTCAATGATTTCCTGTCGAGTTGCTGATAGGCTGACTCCCAGAATTTTATACGCTTCTTCGCTAGTCATAGCACCCGCACTACTTCTAGCCCCAGAATTTCCTGTTGCATGCCCACTTTGTTCACGAAACAGTGACCACAGGCGTTGCAATTGAGGAGCGTAGCGCAAAGCCAGCGGCAGAAAGCGCGACACAAATGCGGCACCCACGCTGAGTGCTGCAATTATCCAGCTTAAGCGTCCCATTATCGCCAATAGCAAAAAGCTCAGTGCCATACCATATATAGCGCTTTTCTTAATGAAAGATTTACGTTCATCAGGTGCTGTTGACAAAAAAACTTTAAACCAAAAAAATGCAGCGATAACCAAAACTATTATATAAACTCTAATCAAAACTCATCCCTTGTAACGTCTTATGGCTTACAGCGCACTAGAATCAATATAAAGGATACTACAGAAGAAACATAAACGAGAATAAATATACTTCGCGCGGTCATGGATACGAATTTCTAGCGGCTGAGTTTTTGCCGATAACTAGGTTGCTGCAACAGCCGTGTGCCTCGGAAGAGCGAGTGATATTATACTGGCGATAATAATAAATACTGCCGAGACTAAAAGACAGGCAACCAGCCCTGAAGACTGGTACACCCAGCCAGATAATAGAGTACCCACCAAACGTCCCAAGGCATTAGCCATATAATAAAAACCGACATCCAGCGACACGCCATCTTCATTGGCATAAGCAACAATCAGATAGGAATGCACCGCAGAATTAATAGCAAATATCACCCCGAAAAAAAATAAACCCACAATCAATACCACAGTCGCCGGTAAACCTTGATAAAGCAAAGCGGCAATTGCAAGCGGCAGAATTGCTAATAATATAGCCCATAGCATCGCTGTCCTGCCGTCTGGAATCTTGCCGCGCCGGATTCCCGTTATTAAAGGTGTTACAGATTGCACAAAACCATAGCCAATCACCCAGCTAGCCAGAAAAGTGCCGACATCCGCATAATCCCAATGCAAATGCTCCTGAAGAAAAACCGGTAGCGCAATAACAAACCAGATATCTCGCGCCCCAAATAAAAAAAATCGCGCTGCCGATAAGCGGTTCACTGCGGCACTTTTTGAAAATATATCGGTAAATTTAGGCTTATAAGACGTTTTACCCAGCTCTTTTTTTAGCAAAATAAAGCTTAGCAGTAACACTAGCATTAGACCGCCTGCCATCAGAGCAATACCTCCTCTAAACCCCAAAGTAGTCAACAGCATGGCACCCAGAAAAAACCCCACACCCTTAAGCGTGTTCTTTGACCCGGTCAATAACGATACCCATTGATACAGCTTTCCCTGCGCATGATCAGGCACTAATAATTTAATGCTGCTTTTGGCACTCATCTTATTCAGGTCTTTGGCTATACCAGAAATAGCCTGAGCTACCATAACATACACTACATCAAGATATTCGGGCTCGACTAATAACATGCTTAGGGCAAGAATTTGCAAAGCCAATCCGAAATGCATAATCGTATTCAAGCCCATACGTGTAGCGAGCCAGCCACCGATCAGATTAGTAATAACTCCGCAAAATTCATACAGCAGAAACAGACTAGCGACTTCTAGAGGGCTATAACCCAGCTGATGAAAATACAGAATCACCAACATTCTGAGTGCGCCATCGGTCAAAGTAAAAGCCCAGTAACTCCCGGTAACCACTGCGTATTGTTGCACGGGGCTATTCATCTCATTGTACCTATAATCCTAAAAACCGCAGTTGAACGCTAAAAAACACTCTAAGTATTTGAATATAAAACATAATGACCGTAACAACTTATCCCCTACAGGGCGAACAGACTCCGCTTCACGGTTTTGTGAATAAATCTGAGCGCGAAATACTGCGTTACAGCTATTGCCAAGGGCTACGGCCATTGCCTGCTAGCTGTGCCTTGTCTTTCGCACTCAGATTTTCCACAAAATCCCTGCTCAACTGCGGTTTCTAGGATAATCCTAAAAACCGCAGTTGAACGCTAAAAAACACTCTAGGCATTTGAATATAAAACATAATAACCGTAACAACTTATCACCTGCAGGGTGAACAGACTCCGCTTCACGGTTTTGTGAATAAATCTGAGCGCGAAATACTGCGTTACAGCTATTGCCAAGGGCTACGGCCATTGCCTGCTAGCTGTGCCTTGTCTTTCGCACTCAGATTTCCCACAAAATCCCTGCTCAACTGCAGTTTCTAGGATAATGAGAGAGCCAGTTTTTTACACAATTCCATCATGCGATGCACGTAGCCAATTTCATTGTCGTACCAGGTTAATATTTTAACCTGCGTGCCATTAACCACCATGGTTGACAGCGCATCTACAGTACTCGAATGGGTATCATTAGTATAATCAGCAGAAACTAAAGGTCTGGTTTCATAACCCAGAATTCCGTTTAACTCGCCCTCTGCTGAAGTTTTTAATGCCGCATTAATGGCTTCAACAGTCACAGCTTGCTCGACTTCAAAAACACAATCCGTTAAAGATGCATTAGCCAAGGGCACTCGCACCGCAATACCATTCAATCGGCCTTTTAATTCAGGAAATATTTCGGTAATAGCCGTAGCCGAACCCGTACTGGTTGGAATCAGCGATAAAGCACTTGCCCGTGCGCGACGCAAATCCGGATGATATTCATCGAGTATGCTTTGCGTGTTGGTCATATCATGAATGGTTGTGATTGAACCATGCTTAATCCCAAAATTCTCATGAATCACTTTGACAACAGGTGCAATACAATTCGTGGTACAAGAAGCGGCTGTTACGATATTATGCACTGCAGGATCGTAAAGCTGATCATTAACGCCCATCACAATATTTAACGTGCCGTCTTTAACCGGTGCGGAAACTACTACTTTTTTAACACCTTGTTGAAGATAAGGCGCTAAAGCTTGTTTGGACTTAAATTTTCCCGTGCATTCAACCACAATATCGACACCTAATTGATGCCACGGTGTCGCTTCTAGTTGTGCATTTTGCGAGTAACTAATCGACTGCCCATTAATCAGCAGCCCTTTTTCATTACTTTCGGCGGCATGCTGCCAGCGGCCATGCACTGAATCAAAATTAAGCAAATGAGCCGCTGTAGCCGCATCGCCTGCTTTTTCATTAATATGCACGATCTCAAATTCCGGCCAATCCCATGCGGCACGAAATGCCAGCCTTCCCATACGGCCAAAACCGTTAATCGCTACTTTAATAGTCATATTCCCTTCTTTACGTATATACGTTTAAACAAATATAAATAAGCCTTCTCAGGTATTTTATCTCCAGCCTGAGAAGCTATTATTACACTTTTAAAATTAACAAAACCCAGATAGAGATAAATTTTCAGCTGCGGGTGTAGAAGCACTCAATCTCACCAAGCGATAATGTAAATATCAGCAACCTTGTGCGCTATCCACCTTAACCAAATCCTCTCGTACCTCAGTATTATCCTCAAGGCTTTGCTGAATAAAATGAAACAGCGGTTTTAACTCTAGCTGTGCATAATCCGTTAACTGGTAATGCATCCACACACCTTCACGTCTGGCTGTAACAATATTGTTGTTGCGTAAATAAGCCAGATGCCGGGAAGTCACGCTTTGCGATAATGCAAGAGTATCTACCAGGTCGCAAACGCAAAGCTCCCCTTTGCTGAGCAACAATGCAAGAATGCGCAAGCGGACAGGCTCTGAAAGTGCTTTAAAAATATTGGCCAAGGTATCTGTATTCATTAAGACATTATATTTGCTTATGCGTATATAGGCAAATATACTGACTAGTGCAGCGTTACTAGATAAAACCTTCTTATTTTGTAAATATTCGACCAACACATACTACCTAAATCCTGCAAGCATTATACATAATAATCCACAAAACTCCTTATTAAACAATGATATAATATCATTTTCCTGATTTCACTATCTCATTGTTTTAATGAAGCCCTCTAAAGTATCAAAATCCTCATCTCACGTAAGAAACCGTACCCGAACGGTAAAAATGACATCTACAGCACATGGATTGACAAGCCAGGCGGGACTGATTCCCGTCGTGAAATATTTAGACAGGATAGGTTTTGAAAAAACCGTAAAACAAAGCGTTCCACATCGGCGGGGTGAAAATGCAGACCATCACTTATCTGATGTGGTTCTATTGACGTTGGTTGGCATGATGGGGGGAGCAACATCAATGGCAAAGGTGACGACCGTATGGGCAGATAGCGTACTGCGCAAAGTAGCTGGCTGGATAAAGATTCCTGTTGAAACCACAATTTTACGGATCTTTAAAGAAGTAAGTGATAGGCAGATAAGCCAGTTTGAAACGCTCACGCATACTTTGCGTGGTCAACACTGGCGGCGATTGCTTCGTTCCGGAAAATCGAAAACTGGCATACAATCCGTCCAGTGGGTCGATGTCGATTCAACTGTGGACACCGTTTGTGGTCGACAAGAAGGAAGTGCCAAAGGCTTCAACCCCAAAAAGAAAGGTGCCCGTTCATACCATCCACAACTCGCTTTTCTAGCGGAAACAAAAGAAATTTTACAAGCCTGGTTCCGGACAGGCAATGCCTTTACAAGCAATGGTGTTGTAGAATTTACCAAACAGTTACTTGCACACTTGCCCAATCGGATGCGCATTATTTTTCGCGGTGACAGTGGTTATTTTGTCGGTGATTTGCTTGAATTTCTCGATACCAGAGGGCATGGGTATCTAATAAAGGTTAAACTTAAGAATTTGAACGCATTGCTGGCCAAACAGGCCTGGACAGCCATACAAGGCCGACCCGGTTGGGAGCAGAGCGAGTTTCAATATCGTTGTGGTGGCTGGTCTCGCTCTCGTCA
This sequence comes from Methyloprofundus sp., assembly GCF_965251085.1. Lineage (NCBI taxonomy): Bacteria > Pseudomonadati > Pseudomonadota > Gammaproteobacteria > Methylococcales > Methylococcaceae > Methyloprofundus > Methyloprofundus sp. Next base: position 2,390,211 of record NZ_OZ252594.1, read on the forward strand.
GTTTGTCGCGGTCAGGATAAAGCAACCTAAACAAGTGACAGGACCTCAGTCCGAGCTTTGGGATACGGCAGAATATGACTATTTTTGTTATGTAACAACTGAACCTCTATCGCCTTGGCAAACACATAAGAAGTATGGTGAACGAGCGACGTGCGAAACATGGATTGAAGAAGCAAAATCACAAATGGGTTTAGGTAAAATCAGAACGAATCAATTTCTGGCTAATGCCGCATTATTTCATTGCGCCGTTCTTGCCTACAATACCGTGCGCTGGATGGCTCAATTGAGTGGCAACAAAACGTTGTGCCAATGGGAGCCGGATACACTTCGTACTTATCTGATTCGGGTGGCTGGAAAATTACTCACAGGCAATAATCAGCTGAGAGTCAGAACACCTGCAGATCCGCTCTATCCACAGGAATGGGATGATTGGGTTAAGGTGGGGTTACTCGCTTAACATTAACCGAAGTTAAGTCACTTTGATTAAAAGGTCATGGCACGTTGGCAGGGTGTTTATTGCCTTGGGCTCGGGGGATATCCATACGATACAAAAAATTTCCTCTATTTATGATTTAAATCTGGATATTTTGATCGGTTGGACAAAGAGGGCTGGCAAAGCGGCAGTAAAAACCTAATAACCACTTAGCTAGACAGGTTAATGAGAGTCAAAATATGGGCTTGCAGGATTTAGGTACTACCTAGAACCAGCGAGTTAGGTGGCTTCTAAACTGACGACACAGCGGATAAAGCCATAAGTCTTTGATGGGTACGCTTTGTTTACCAGCAGGTCCCAACTTGCCGCGCCCTTTGGTTTTACCTACGTAGATCCAGTTGGCGGCTTTGTAACAAGTCCCTGCAAATCGCTCGGTATCAACAAAAGTTTCCAGTAACACCGGACGGATGCCATAACGCTCTTCCCATTGTGTAGGAAGGCGACGAGCTATCATGGATAAAATAGTGGAAGCAAGATTTTTGGATTTCACCTAGGGCATAATCAGAAAACGGGCATTGTTCACGACTAACGGCAGGTTTTTTTGCCGCTGTTCGTGGCTCCAGCCAATAAACTGATCACGTGGTGCCGTTTGCCAGGCGGCCGCACTAAAACCGAGCGCTGCAATAATTTGCTCGTCGAGGATGACGAAGTAGCAAAGCTGTGCGCCGGGTAGCGGCTTGTGCCCCAGGTAGTGGTAGCGATGTATGTACTCATTCCATAGTCGTGAATGATCACGGGTGATGACTGGACAAAGCTGGATGGCCGCAAGTTCATGAACAGGCCGGAGGATCGCTGGTTGCGGGTCCGTCTGTTCAGTAAAGTTGAGTTTCTGTCGCGGGGGTGGTTTGCGCCGTGGTGGCGGCAGAGCGATAAGTCCATCTTCTGCCATGCGGCAGCACGGCATGACATATCCTTGAGCCCCCCATCAGGCTTGTACCAATCAAGCATCCTGCAGGTCAGGCGCGAAAGTTCGGCACGCGTGCGCCCAGCATCCTCGGCAATCAATTTCCGCATCTGTTCCAGTTCCTGCTCGCTAAAGTTTCGTCCACAATACCGTGTCATGGTGATTGGGGCTGTTCTGACTCGAGTGGAGTCGCAGTCAGTTCAGGCAAGGGTTTGCTCAACTGCTGTTTGCGCGACTCGCTCATCATCCAGGGAATAAACGGGCGGATGTCTGAGGGAGGCTGCCCACCATTATTCGCACAGGCATCTAGATCTGCCTATTACCCATAAATTACAGCTGGACAATCAAGAATAATTATTGCATGCTATAAGGCATGAATAAACAAAACCAAATCAAACGAACACTCTCCTTATCAAGCAATATAGAATACATCAAACAATTACTGGAAGGCAAGGGAGTTGAACATAGAAGCGATTTAGCCAAACAAGTCTGTACACACTTTGAATTTCACGATGCACGCGGGAAAATGCAAACCAGTGGCTGCCTGAAAGCACTCCGTGCTCTAGAATCATCGGGGCATTTTGAGCTACCCAGGGTGCAACACAAAACGGGCACAAAATCACCCCGCCGTTTAACGGACTCCGTACCACATCCTGTTGATGTACCCGATGAAGTCAGGCACATTGCAGCGCTTGAATTGGTACTAGTACAAGAGGCAGATCAGATGCGAACCTGGAATGAACTGATGCTTACAGAACACTACCTGAAAGCAGCAATATTGGTGGGCAGGCAAATGCGCTACCTGATTCGTTCCGAGCATGGCTGGTTAGGAGGGATTGGGTATGCCGCGCCGGCTTTGCAATTATCCGCCCGCGATCAATGGATAGGCTGGAATCAAGAAGAGCATCAAGCACAGCTCCATATGATCGTCGGGATGAGTCGTTTTTTGATCCGTCCCAGTGTCAACTGCAAAAACCTGGCATCGAAAGTACTAGGCATGAGCATGGCAACGATAGCAAAAGATTTTAACCGGCAGTATGGATACTCACCCTTGCTCATTGAAAGCTTTGTTGATACCGAGCACTATTCGGGCACCTGCTATAAGGCTTCAAACTGGTTGGCCATCGGAAAAACCAAAGGGCGGGGACGCCAGGACCGGCATAATGACTCGACATTAAGTCAAAAAACGATTTATATGTACCCACTCGATACCTCTTTCAGGAAACAGCTGGGATTATCAGCCAATGCAGGTCTGGGCGCACTGACTATCAGTGAAGGACTGGATGCTGAGCAATGGGCCGAACATGAATTTGGCGGTGCGCCACTGGGCGATAAACGATTAAGTAAAAGGCTCGTCAACGTCGCTGATGCTAAAGCCCAGAATCCTGGCAGTGCCTTCTCAGGGACAGTTGAAGGTGACTGGCCCGCCACCAAGGCCTACTATCGCATGATTGACCAGCCAGAAGGCTCAGCCGTTAATCTGGAAAATATCTTGCAACCTCACCGCGAACGGACAGCGCGACGAATGATGGGGCAAAAAACGGTTCTATGTCTGCAAGATGGCAGTGAACTCAACTACACAAACCTGGATAAATGCAGTGGTTTAGGGGAGTTGAAAGCCAACCAGACCGGTGCAAAAACCAAAGGACTGAATTTACACTCAAGCTTCGCCATTGCGCCCAATGGCTTGCCATTGGGCGTCCTAAAAGCACAGTGTATTGCTCCGCACCCCCGATTGCCCGATGACAAACGTAAGCCATCAAAAATACCGATTGAAGAAAAAAAGACCTTTGTCTGGATAGAGCACCACCGTGATTTAGTTGAATTAGCGGCCACCATGCCGCAAACACAACTGGTTAATGTCTGTGACCGGGAAGCTGATTTTTTTGAATTGTTTGATGAACAAAGAAAAAACCCCCGTGTTGAACTGCTTATTCGTGCTCAGCACGACCGTAATATTAATCAATCCCCCTTCAAACTGTTCGCAGCCATTCGTGAAACCAGCGTACAAAGTCGAGTCAGCGTGAATGTTCCCCAGCAAAGTGCCCGACCTAAAAAAAGCAAGCAAAAAGCCAAAGCAGCAAGACCAGGAAGGCGGGCAGAACTGGCATTGCGTCACTTAGCCATACAACTCCCTGCTCCCAGCTATTATCATGACAAAGAGCCGGTTGAAATACAGCTTATCCATGCGCTAGAAGAAAACCCGCCTCAAGGCACAAAGGCCGTCGAGTGGTTTTTACTGACAACGATTAAAATTGAATCCGCAAAGGACATTGAAAAGTGTTTGCGTTGGTATACGTTGCGCTGGCGAATTGAAGACTAGCATCGTGTGCTAAAATCAGGCTGTAAAATTGACGATCTTGCTCATGAAACGGCTGAGCGGTTGCGTCGGGCGATTGGTATCAATCTGGTTATCGCCTGGCGGATCATGCTCATGACGCTTCTGGGTAGAGAAACGCCTGAGCTTCCTGCTGAAATATTATTTTCTGATGTTGAATTGCGTACCCTGCACGCCTACGCAAAAAAAAAGATTAAACCCCCCTTTGTTACTAGGTGAAGCTGTACAATTGGTAGCAAGAATTGGAGGACATCTGGGGCGGAAAAAAGATCCCCCGCCCGGTCATCAAATCATGTGGCGAGGGTGCGCAGCTTTGCAGCTTTTGTGTGCCGGGTTCTTGCTGCTGGAAGGCGGATGATATTGTGTGTCATGATTTATGGGTAATAGGCAGGCCTAGATAGTCGTGAAGCCAGTGATGTGGGTTCAATCCCCATAACAGGATTGTCTGAAACAGTGAAAACATCATGGCTGCCAGTCTGGCACTCCATTGACTCCCTGAACCATAATAGTTTTTACGCCCCATACCGGGATTACGTGACATTGGGGTCACGTGACATTGGGGTCAGACTCGATTGAAAGCAAGTTTTATTACCGTCTGCTTAGGGTCGTTATGAGTCAGTCAATTATGATCGTCACTTTCACTTTAGAGTTTTGTCAGTGTTGATCAAAGCTATTTGATTTTTTCAACACACTTTCAGAGGAACTTGCGCTCACATCTACTTTTCTTAGCTGTACTTCGTGATTCCAATACTCAGACATCTTGATTCAGACGAAACTAATTTGAGACCATTTCCTAATTTTTTGCGGATGAAGTCAGCTCATAAATTAAGCGCAGATCGGTTCCTGGATAATTGAGTTCCGTTTGATTGAGTTGTTCAAATAACTTTTCTATTGCTTTATTACTTGCAGGTCGGGAAGTACTATGCACACGTATCCGAAGTTGTTTTTTTACTTCATCGGGTAATATATCTGCTTCTGTCACAAACAGCGTTTGTAATAGTTGCCTTGCCATCGGAAAGTCGATTGTCGGTGAGGTTAGCAGAGCGGCCATTGCTGTTTCTGCCCGATAAGCGATCATGTTGACAGTATCTATCAGCCGCTTTTTCCCTGGCAGAAGCTGTTCGAACTTATCTTCGTCTCTCAACTCTTGCCAGGTAATGTGTTTGGGCGTTTGGCTTAGTTTTTCCTTGATGGTTTTTAGTTCATTTTCATAATGCTCTATTTCTTCGAGTAATTCTGCTCGTTTTCTTTCCCATTTCTTGTATTTCACATCTTCCGTTTCATCTTTTTTAATCACCGGATGAAGTTCCATCGCTGCAAATCGAGATAGACGGTAATTGAGTTTGGATTGTATCGAATTACGCTGTCCTTCCTGTTGGCGCCTATCAGGGTTGACCACCTTTTGGGTATCGGATAGTGGCTCTATTCCATACTCCTGTAGCATATCTATCCCATAGTGGTGCTTCATATATCTAAAAAAGTTCTCTTGGCACCACCGGCTAAACATTCGCCCAGAAACAGCCGTCAATTCTAGTTCATAGGCTGTGGTAATAATACTGGTTTGGTGACCAGAATCAGTCAACTTGCGCACTTCTCTCATCCACATCGCCTGTTTTCCAGTTCCAACCAGACTGCCTCGTTCGGCGAGTTTCATGATGACTTTTTCACCACTCGGTAGGGTGATCTCCTGACTGGAAAAATTGTCCAGTGGCCAATTTTCGGTGGGAAATTTATGATAGGTCATGCAAGCGACACGATGCTTGTCCCACATCTTTCTAAAGAATGCGGGGCTATAGCCTTCTCTATCAAACACCAGGATAAAACGACAGGCTTGTTTGTTTTGCTGTAATGCTTGTGCACTCGGTTGATTCGGAATGTCTTTGAGTAATCGGGGGACGATATCTTCTTCCAGCGTTTTTAGTAAGCCCGGATCCACCGTTTTTTCAACGACAAAGAAGGGACGCCCCGTACCATCATTAACCCAGTAGTCGGTGATACCCCGTAAGCAGAGTTTTTCGCGTGAAACATGCCGTTTGGGAAGTTTAGTCAAGTGTCCATGATAGACACGGACATGACCATCTATGTAGAGTGTTCCTGCTGCCTCTGGTTCATTTTCCATCCATTGTCGACTGAGGTCGGCCGCCCAGCTTTCAACTGATTCTGGATCAGACAGTCCTTTTACTTTGGTTCTTAAACAGCGCACTTCGGGAACCCGATCCAGGCCAAGTAGTTTGCCGAATTCACCCGGTGCATGCTCGCGAAGTTGTTCGGCATTTTTGATGCGACATAGTCCCATAAAGGCGAGTAGCAATAGGATATGAAAGGTTTGATAATAACCTGTCAGTTTGCCAAGGTGGTGCTCAATGTCATTTAATAAGCCATTGCTAAGTAAGGGAGATGGAAAGAAATAATCATCCAAACGAAGTAAGCTTGTGTCTCAATAATTTATAATAATGAATTCTGAATTTATTCTCACACTAGGCAGATAAGCTTGTTGATATTAACAGATAGCATTATAGGTTGGATTATAAATACAGCCCATCGTTTAAAAGGCTCGGTACGTCGTATATTCATGGCTGAAACGGTGGAGCTACTAGGCTCAGGTGGTGCAAGTATTGCTGAAGAAAAACTAGGATGGAATAGAGGCACTATCCGAAAAGGACAATATGAACTTGAAACTCAGCCCATAGAAGATAATTTTTCAGCGAGAGGGCGTAATAAAAGTGAAGAGCATTTTCCTCATCTACTTGATGACATAAAAAAAATTGCTGAACCGGAGTGTCAAACGGATCCCTCTTTTAATTCCTGTCGATTATATACCCGGCTAACGGCTAAAGAAGTTAGAAAACGTTTACTGGAGATTGATTATTACGATGAAAAAACATTACCTTGCTCAAAAACTATCAATACAAAATTAAATGACCTGAGTTACCATCCAAAAAAGGTACAAAAAACAAAGCCTCATAAGAAAATCAAGGAAACGGATGCAATTTTTGAACAAGTTCATTCAGTCAATGGAATGGCAGATATCAACCCAAAAGAGATTCGTATATCAATTGATGCCAAAGCAAGAATGAATATAGGAAATTTTTCACGGGGAGGACGAAATCGGGTTTTAACAAAAGCAGAGGATCATGATTTAGATGTTAAGGAAAAGTTAACTCCTTTTGGTTTTTATCTGCCTGAACATGATGATTTTTTCCTTTTCTTTACAGCAGGCTATGCCAGCAGTGATTTCATCGTTGACCGATTGGAAGAAATTTGGCCAGAAATTCAAGAAAAATATGGAGTAGATATTCTGACAATTAACGCTGACAATGGTATGGAGAACAGTAGCTCCAGAACTCAGTTTATAAAAAGGCTTGTGGAGTTTGCTGAAAAAAGCAACATAAAGATAAAACTGGCCTACTACCCTCCTTATCATAGTAAATATAACCCAATTGAACGAGTATGGGGAGCCTATGAAAATCATATTAGTGGCGACATAATGGATACAGTTGAAACAACTTTAAAATTTGCCAAAAGTATGACCTACAATGGCAAAGCACCTATTGTTAAATTAACAGAAAAAATATATGAAACAGGAGTAAAGGTAGGTAAAAAAGCAATGAAGACGTATTATCAGTTTGTTGACCGAATGCCATCGTTGGAGAAATGGTTTTTGACCATTTCTCCTGGTTGTTCTGGATGATTATTTCTTTCCATCTCCCTAACGCGGGCAATGCACATAACACACCGCCTTTAGGAACATCTAAACAGGATTCGAATTCGATTGAGGCTCCCTTTTCCTGCTCACCCAAAGCCGCCTGGATTCGCTCTTCTACTCGAGTGCAGGCCGTACCGAGTGACTCGGCTGCACTGGCATCAATAATATCACGGGCTGATTTGGTACTGCCATCATTGGGGTCTATTGATACGGCAGACTTTTTTTTAAACGTCCATCACTGATCGCCTTGCGAAAGGTATCTGCCCGGATGCCTAATTCTTTAGCGGCTTCGTTAGGCGTCATACCTTGATCCAGATATTCCTGAGCTTGCTGCAAAACCTCAAGCGTAAAGAGTGGTCCTCCCTTGCGAGTCGGGCGAGGTTCAAAAAACGAATCAGCCCCTTTTTCTCGTAGTTGCCTTAATGAGCGCATAACACTACTTTTAGAGACACCAAAGGTTGTAATAATATCGATTGAACGACAGGAGCCGGTATTGATGAGTTGAGAGGTGTGAAGTCTAAATAATCTCTTATTGTCAGCCTGGTGAGAATAGATCGGGATACCGCCGAGGAAATAAAACCACTCATCATTTCGGTTATCAACACTGACCTGACCATTTATAATAGTCGTACCCTGAGGAATTATTGGGAGCATGAGTTGCTGCATTAATTGAATACCTCGTATGATATGAGGGCTTAGTTTAACCTAAATGAGTACCATTTTCATTTCTTTAGCTGAAAATATCAATCATTTGACAATAATTCCCTAACCCTTTAATTATATTGCCTAGTTTAAGTTTCAATGGATTTCTTTCAGGATAGCGAATCAAGATGTCTGATACTGTCTATACATGATTTAGAAATTAATGCTAAAGTCTCAGGTACCATTAACAAATATTATCGTGTTCTGCCACAAGCTATAGGAGTCTTAACAGCATGCTAAAAATTCTTGTTATTTGCACTGAAAATTCATGTCGCAGTGTTATTGGCGAAGCAATATTCAACTATCTTGGACAAGGGCGAATCCAGTCATTTTCCGCTGGCAGTAAAGCTAAAGGCAGTGTAAACGTCCGCGCGCTTAGTTTATTGAAAAGGCATGGGGTTTGTACAGAAGGCATATCCAGTAAATCATGGAATAGCCTCAGTAAACTGCAGTTCGATATTATTATTACCGTATGTGATTGAGCTGCAGGTGAAACCTGTCCCAGCTATTTATCCTCTGCCCTGAGAGTACATTGGGACACAATAGAACCCAGCCATGTTCAAGGAGGGGGTGATGCGGTACTCACTGCTTTTGAAGATACCTACCAGGTTTTCGAGCAACGCATTACTAAAATGTTGTCCTTACCTTTGACTGAAATGTCTAATGACGATCTCCAGACCGAGCTTAATACAATAGGCTCAGACATCTTGATTCGCTATCCTGAAAGAAATCCATTAAAACTTAAACTAGGCAATATAATTAAAGGGTTAGGGAATTATTGTCAAATGATTGATATTTTCAGCTAAAGAAATGAAAACGGTACTCATTTAGGTTAAACTAAGCCCTCATATCATACGAGGTATTCAATTAATGCAGCAACTCATGCTCCCAATAATTCCTCAGGGTACGACTATTATAAATGGTCAGGTCAGTGTTGATAACCGAAATGATGAGTGGTTTTATTTCCTCGGCGGTATCCCGATCTATTCTCACCAGGCTGACAATAAGAGATTATTTAGACTTCACACCTCTCAACTCATCAATACCGGCTCCTGTCGTTCAATCGATATTATTACAACCTTTGGTGTCTCTAAAAGTAGTGTTATGCGCTCATTAAGGCAACTACGAGAAAAAGGGGCTGATTCGTTTTTTGAACCTCGCCCGACTCGCAAGGGAGGACCACTCTTTACGCTTGAGGTTTTGCAGCAAGCTCAGGAATATCTGGATCAAGGTATGACGCCTAACGAAGCCGCTAAAGAATTAGGCATCCGGGCAGATACCTTTCGCAAGGCGATCAGTGATGGACGTTTAAAAAAAAGTCTGCCGTATCAATAGACCCCAATGATGGCAGTACCAAATCAGCCCGTGATATTATTGATGCCAGTGCAGCCGAGTCACTCGGTACGGCCTGCACTCGAGTAGAAGAGCGAATCCAGGCGGCTTTGGGTGAGCAGGAAAAGGGAGCCTCAATCGAATTCGAATCCTGTTTAGATGTTCCTAAAGGCGGTGTGTTATGTGCATTGCCCGCGTTACTTAGCAATGGCTTATTAAATGACATTGAGCACCACCTTGGCAAACTGACAGGTTATTATCAAACCTTTCATATCCTATTGCTACTCGCCTTTATGGGACTATGTCGCATCAAAAATGCCGAACAACTTCGCGAGCATGCACCGGGTGAATTCGGCAAACTACTTGGCCTGGATCGGGTTCCCGAAGTGCGCTGTTTAAGAACCAAAGTAAAAGGACTGTCTGATCCAGAATCAGTTGAAAGCTGGGCGGCCGACCTCAGTCGACAATGGATGGAAAATGAACCAGAGGCAGCAGGAACACTCTACATAGATGGTCATGTCCGTGTCTATCATGGACACTTGACTAAACTTCCCAAACGGCATGTTTCACGCGAAAAACTCTGCTTACGGGGTATCACCGACTACTGGGTTAATGATGGTACGGGGCGTCCCTTCTTTGTCGTTGAAAAAACGGTGGATCCGGGCTTACTAAAAACGCTGGAAGAAGATATCGTCCCCCGATTACTCAAAGACATTCCGAATCAACCGAGTGCACAAGCATTACAGCAAAACAAACAAGCCTGTCGTTTTATCCTGGTGTTTGATAGAGAAGGCTATAGCCCCGCATTCTTTAGAAAGATGTGGGACAAGCATCGTGTCGCTTGCATGACCTATCATAAATTTCCCACCGAAAATTGGCCACTGGACAATTTTTCCAGTCAGGAGATCACACTACCGAGTGGTGAAAAAGTCATCATGAAACTCGCCGAACGAGGCAGTCTGGTTGGAACCAAAAAACAGGCGATGTGGATGAGAGAAGTGCGCAAGTTGACTGATTCTGGTCACCAAACCAGTATTATTACCACAGCCTATGAACTAGAGTTGACGGCTGTTTCTGGGCGAATGTTTAGCCGGTGGTGCCAAGAGAACTTTTTTAGATATATGAAGCACCACTATGGGCTAGATATGCTACAGGAGCATGGAATAGAGCCACTATCCGATACCCAAAAGGTGGTCAACCCTGATAGGCGCCAACAGGAAGGACAGCGTAATTCGATACAATCCAAACTCAATTACCGTCTATCTCGATTTGCAGCGATGGAACTTCATCCGGTGATTAAAAAAGATGAAACGGAAGATGTGAAATACAAGAAATGGGAAAGAAAACGAGCAGAATTACTCGAAGAAATAGAGCATTATGAAAATGAACTAAAAACCATCAAGGAAAAACTAAGCCAAACGCCCAAACACATTACCTGGCAAGAGTTGAGAGACGAAGATAAGTTCGAACAGCTTCTGCCAGGGAAAAAGCGGCTGATAGATACTGTCAACATGATCGCTTATCGGGCAGAAACAGCAATGGCCGCTCTGCTAACCTCACCGACAATCGACTTTCCGATGGCAAGGCAACTATTACAAACGCTGTTTGTGACAGAAGCAGATATATTACCCGATGAAGTAAAAAAACAACTTCGGATACGTGTGCATAGTACTTCCCGACCTGCAAGTAATAAAGCAATAGAAAAGTTATTTGAACAACTCAATCAAACGGAACTCAATTATCCAGGAACCGATCTGCGCTTAATTTATGAGCTGACTTCATCCGCAAAAAATTAGGAAATGGTCTCAAATTAGTTTCGTCTGAATCAAGATGTCTGAGGCTAATATTTGTTACCCTCAAATTCAGCATTGCCACTCAAAGTCTCATAAATAACACAAAGGACACAGAACCTTATAAAAACCTCTGTACCCTCTGTACTCTGTGGTAGATCAAAGACGTTTGTTATCGCTTAGGAGCGAGAATTTATAATACCCAGGTCTGACTTGTATTTTGACTCCACAGTCACACTAGAAAAATAGTTGCGTAGCCTGCTATCCGCCTGTTTTCCTAGCACGCCTGTGATGCCAAAACCCTGAGTCATACTTGCGGATATTATTAAATCCTCGCTCCTAAGGGTATTCTTCATCAGATATATTCAGCATCTCAGGTAAAGACTTCGGTCCCTTCAATTCAGGATGAAGTTTTCTATCAGACAGGACGATGGAAATGTGCATCCAGACGACTGAAATTGCGACAATAACAAAAAGCAGCATAAAACAGCTGGTCCAGACACCAATTACATCATTCATAAAACCAAAGCATATTGGCAGAATAAAACCACCTAAGCCACCAATCATCCCCACTAACCCCCCCACTGCACCTACATGATCAGGGTAATACACCGGGATATGTTTATATACAGCCGCTTTACCCAGAGACATAAAGAAACCCAGAAAAATGGTCAAAATAACAAAGGGCACTATTCCAATTTCAATGCTAAAGTTAATGGGGCCTTGTATGCCATGCACGGTGTACTCTGTAGAAGGATAGGATAGAAAAAACAGGATTGTCAGACAGCCCAGAAAAGTAAGGTACATCACTCTTCTTGCACCTATTTTATCTGACATCCAGCCACCTAAGGCACGGAAGATACCACCAGGTAGCGCATAACACGCAGCCAGCATACCTGCAGTGGCAATTTCCAGACCATAAACCCCCATATAGTAACGCGGCAACCATAAAGCTAAGGCAACATACGCTCCAAATACGAAGAAGTAATAAGTTGCAAAACGCCAGACTCTTAAATGCTTTAAAGGCTCTAACTGCATTAAGGCAGGTCTTACTTTCTCACCTTTTTCTTTACGCGCCTTGGTAAAAGGGTCTTCTTGTGTAGTCAACCAGAACACAATGGCCATAACAAATAAGACCACGGCATAAATTTTGGCAACATTTTCCCACCCATACGCAATTAGCAAAAAAGGAGCACCAAAGTTAGTGACCGCAGCCCCGACATTGCCCATACCAAAGACACCTAATGCCGTTCCCTGACGATCTGATTCATACCAGCGCGACACGTACGCAATTCCAACTGCAAATGAGCCCCCGGCAAGACCTACTCCCAATGCAGCTAACAGATACATAGGATAAGTCGAGACCATGGATAATAAATACACCGATACTGAGGTTGCCAGCATTAATACAAAAAAGACGATCCGTCCACCAAACTGATCTGTCCAGATGCCTAGAAAAATACGGCTTAATGAACCCGTTAAAATAGGTGTTGCAACCAGTAAGCCAAACTCGGTATCATTCAGACCCAGGTTTTGTTTGATTTTAATTCCGATAATAGAAAAAATCGTCCAGACTGCAAAGCATACTGTAAAAGCAATGGTACTAACGGCTAGACTTTTGGTTTGCTGGCTACTGGTAACGCCATCAAGTTCATGCATAAAAATAACTCCTAAAAAATAAAAATAATAAGGTTGAAATCAGACCCAAGCAAGGGGTTTATACCTGTAGGGCGTGGCTTTAGCCCGCCTTATCACAGGAATGGCGGGCTAAAGCCACGCCCTACGCATCTTTGAGATACCGAGGAGTTTTTTTGCTATAGGTTTTCAGTAATCCCTACCCATATCACCCAAAGGTATTCAGGTAATATAGGCAATACAATCTATTTTTGGGGCGATAATGTTAATGTTCATCACCCTGCTCAGCGTGTGAATCGGTATCGCCGGAATAAAGTGCAGCATTCTTTTTACCTGTAACATTTAAAATGCCCCAGGCACCTCTATCTATCCGTGTTAATGCGTGATCAACCAGGACATAATTACCCGGATAATCAACCTGAAACTCGACCATCGTTGCGCCACCGGCAGGAACCAGTGTTGTCTGGACATTTTTTAATGGGCTGCCTAAGGAGGCTTCTGGATAAACGCGATCAAAAATTTCGCCAATAATATGAAACGAGGATATTTTAGCGACGCCAGCGTTACCAATAAAGAGTCGAATCTTATCTCCAACTTTGGCATGCAATTGTCCATCACCTACTAGCGCACCTGTGCGACCATTAAAGATAATGTATTCAGGACGTTCATCGATCATTTTCCGGCTGTCAAATGCCTGAAAGCCTTTTTTGCCCATTCTGCCATGCGTATACAGCTCGCCTTGCATCACATAAAACTCGTGATCAACTTTACTTAAGCCTTGCGTTGGTTCGACTAATATCAAGCCATACATACCGTTGGCAATATGTGTTGCTGCGTTACCTGCTGCGCAATGATAGACAAATAGTCCCGGAGTCGTCGCTTTAAATAACAGGTTTTTTGTTTCTCCCGGTTCAACCTGCGTCACCGCCATACCACCACCAGGACCCGTGACAGCATGTAGATCTATCGCGTGAGCATGACTACTATTTTCTTCATTATGTAAACTCAGCTCAACCGTATCACCTTCCCGCACTCGCAAAAAGGGGCCTGGCACTGTATTGTTAAAGGTCCAGTAATGATAAGAAATACCCGGTGCTATCTCTGCAATAACTTCCGTTGCATTCAGTTTAATAGTAATTTTTTCTACGCGTTTTCTAAGTAAGGGCCCAGGTAAATCAGATGCTTTATGACTAATGTCTTTAATCTTTTGATAGTCTGACAGCTTAACCGACATACGGTGCTGATAATGGTCCCCCGGTCCAAAATTAACTTGCTTTGACGAATGCTTAGATGAGTGATGCTTATTACTCTCATTTGCATGCACAGGAAAAGCAAAAAGTAGTGCCACGAATACAGGCATTAACAGCTCTCGCGTATTAAATGTATTTTTTATTATTCGTTTTATTTTCATGCTGATTCTCTACTATTTAGGGTTAAGAATACATCTATTGCAACATCCCTGTAGTAGAGCGGACTTTAGCCCGCCTGTCTCACATGCATAATCATGCTCGAAAAAAGTAGCATGCCTGCTCTATTGTTGGGGTTCGTACCTCACCCACAACCTACACCTTTAAGCGAATTAGCTTATACTACTAAATGTCGTAACTCTGCCATTTTTTCCCCTGCTTCGGCTCTTTGCTTATCGTTCAATATGGCCTGGGCATGTGGTGAAAAATCTTCATCTTCACGCGTCAAGTGTTCGCGTAATAGTTTCTCAAATACAGTTGTATAGTGCTGTAAGGCATCAAAATTTGTAATTTTTTCAGGTTGCTTTAGCTGTTTAGCGACTACCTTCCAGGCCTCTTCAATTTCCTCATGATCCATCATTAAGCGTTCAATCATACCGTCTACTAAAGCTGAACTTCCTAGCAATAGTGGGAATAAGCTCAGCTCTTCATCTTGGTGATGTAAGTGTGTTGCATGTTGGTAATGACAATAGACCTCCATGCACTGGTTAGCATAATCCTCATTCATACCCTTTGCTTTAAGGTTGGCGACCAGTTGCAATAATTGCTCACCACGCTCTAAAAAGTCTTCATGATAAGACTTTAAAACAACCAGGCCATCACTAAAGCCTGAAACAGGTTCTTTATATTTAAATTCCACTTATGATCCTAATTTACTTTTGCTTGTTTCTTCAATCGGGGAGTAGGCTTTAGCCTACCCGTACAATCCACACTAAGTACCCAAGCATAATTAATTTAACAAATTTTACGCAGGATTTTTTTCATTTTCAAGGCGTATATACGGCGCAGTGTGGCTACGCAACTCTTTATGCAACGCTGAAAATGAGAAAAAAACCAATAAAATGTTGGATTAATTATGCTTGGGCACTTACTTTTGTAGGCTAAAGCCTACTCCCCATCCGAGCATTCCCACGCGGAGCGTGGGGATGAGAACTTACCGCTGTTTTACAAATTTAGTTCTGACTATCTGATAAGGTCTAAACATATAGCCTAAAGGCATGCTCCAGACATGTACCAGGCGGCTAAAGGGAAATAAGAAAAACACTGACATACCTAGGAATAAATGCAGTTTATAAATAAGTCCTACTCCGGATAAATATTCAACCTGAGAATTAAATGACAACATACTTTGCACCCACTCTGCCAAAGCGATCATCACCGATGCATCACCATTAAAAGCATGGTAAATCGACACAGGAATGGTTAATAGACCCACGGCTAATGTCACTAAAATCCAGTCAAGAATAAAAATATCCATAAAACGGCTATTCGCTCTTACACGCGGATGATACATGCGGCGTTTCCATAAAATCACTCCGCCCATCATACACACGGAACCAAACGCAGCTCCGGCTGAAATGGCGACCACTTGATGCATCATATCAGAAACACCTATGGCTAAAAACCAGGTATGCGGAATCACTAAGCCAGCAAAATGTCCCATAAACAATGCAAGTACACCCACATGAAACAGAATACTGCCTTTTTGCAATTGTTCTTTTTCAAATAGCTGGCTGGAGTCCGCTTTCCAGGTGTATTGTTCTCTATCAAAACGAATCACACTGCCGACTATAAAGGTAGTCAGTGCGATATAAGGATAAATCCCAAATAATAAATTACTTAAATTCATATCGATACCTATGCTGCAATATCTGCTAAAAGGCCATGACTTTCCACTACTCTTACCAGTGGTGCGTATGGGCTTGCATTCTTTTCAAGATTACTGGCAATAATGTCAGCCGCTTGTGCCGTTTGCTTTAAAAACGCATGGGCACTTTCAGCATCATCCATGGTGGAGACATATTCCAGAATAAGGGGTAAATAATCGGGCAATTCACCATCACTGATTTCAAAGCCAGTTGACTTATAAAGCTCAGTCAATTCAATGAGTGCAGGTCCTCTTTCTCTGTCTTGCTCATCAAATAAATGATAAGTCAGATACAGTGAGTTTTCAGCCGTCATATCAAAGCTATCTACATATTTAGCTTGAAACTTTGTCAATGGTAAAGCAGATGCCCATGCAATAAAGTCAGTCAGTTTGCTTTTATCTTCATCTTCCAGGTTGGGTAATTCTGAGACAAGTTGACGCATTTCATCCCAGTTCTCTACCAGTTCCTTACGCGGATATTCCAATAACACAGCGAGGACTTTATAAATCTGAGTCATACTACCTCCCCATCAGAGCGCTTGGCAGCGGGGTGATACCGCACAAATTCCAGATTATCAGCAGTTTTGGTGCGCTTATCCGGAAATAACGAGGCCTCAGGGCTGATACTACAACCGTCGTTACCAAAGCTAAAACCATTTTGCCCCTGAAAACTATGAAAATCTTCCTGGCGCAATTCTTCATGACTGGTTGGAATGACAAAACGATCCTCGTAATTGGCAATCGCCATATAACGGTACATTTCGTTCACTTGCTCTTCGCTTAACCCTACTTCCTCCAGTACAGCTAAATCCGTTTTGCCTTCAACATGTTTAGAGCGATAAAAACTACGCATGGCAATCATACGTTTTAAAGCCTGAACTATGGGCTTTTCATCGCCCGCAGTAAACATATTCGCCAGATATTTCATCGGCAAACGCAAGGTTTCAATGCTAGGAATCGCACCATCGGCCATCGTCGATAAATTCCCTTGGTCAATTTGTGATTGTACCGGTGATAGTGGCGGCACATACCAGACCATCGGCAGAGTACGGAATTCAGGATGTAAAGGGAAAGCGACTTTCCAGTCTACGATTAATTTACGAATCGGCGAGTTACGAGCCGCGTCCATCCACGATTCTGGAATACCATCTTCTTTCGCTTGTTTAATCACTTCTGGATCATTTGGATCGAGGAATATATCCAGTTGCGCCTGATATAAATCCTGATCATTTTCGACAGCAGCAAGTTCCGATATACGATCTGCATCATAAAGCATTACGCCATTGTAACGGATACGCCCGACACAGGATTCCGAACAAACGGTTGGCAAGCCAGACTCTACACGAGGGTAACAACCGGTACATTTTTCTGCTTTACCGGACTCCCAGTTATAAAACATTTTCTTGTACGGACAGGCACTGATACACATACGCCAGCTACGACACTTGTCCTGATCAACCAGAACAATACCGTCTTCTTCACGTTTATATAAAGAACCTGAAGGGCACGATGCGACACAAGAAGGGTTAATACAATGGTTACACATACGTGGCAAATACATCAGGAAAGTCTGTTCAAACTCTCCGTATATCTGCTTTTCCATGTTGCTAAAGTTAACGTCAGCACCACGATGTTTGAACTTACCGCCTAAATCATCTTCCCAGTTTGGCCCCCACTCAATTTTGTCCATGCGTAAGCCATCAACCAGGGAACGAGGTCTCGCCGTAGGTGTTGCTTCAACTAATTCACTGTTTTGTAGCGTGGCATAGTCATAGGTAAACGGCTCATAATAATCATCAATGGTCGGCATATTCGGGTTCATGAAAATATTCTTTAAAATATTTAACCGATTACCTGATTTTAATTGCAGTTTACCCCCGTTTAATTCCCATCCACCGTTCCACTTTTCCTGGTCTTCCCAGTTTTTTGGATAGCCGATACCGGGTTTTGATTCAACATTATTAAACCAGGCGTATTCCATCCCTTTACGGTTGGTCCAGACATTTTTACACGTTACTGAACAGGTATGACACCCGATACATTTATCGAGATTCATCACCAGTGAAAAATTTGCTCTTACTTTCATTGTTATTTCACCTTAACTAATTTTTGTAATTTTTGTCGTAAAGAGACTGTTTTTTTGTTCTCCATCCCTATTAAAAAAACGGATCATACCTTGCTGCTCTACCAGCCAAACTTCAACAGCTCCCGCTTCTAAATACAATAAAATTTTGTCTTGCATTTCAACCATAGTATTTGAAGGCGAAAGAATTTCAATACAAATTTCAGGGGCAGAGGTAGCACAAACTTCTTCACAATGTTGTTGGAAATATTCCTCTGTTCCCCAGGCAACATCAGGCACTTTAACGCCAAGTCGGGTTTCAATAGCGAGTTCAGTAAATATTTCACCCCCTAATTCAGTACCTAAAATTTTTGCTAATTTACCTTGCAAACGGCTATGTATTAAGGAAACGGGGGACATTTCTATTTTTCCTCGTTCATTGAGTTCTATTTTGTAGGGTAAATCCTGTAAAGATTTATCCGCTAAAACATCTTGCCATTGCATTAGTCCTCCTCATGCACATAAGGTGCCTGTGGTACGCCCTCAGGATTCAGCTGTTTTTCTTTAGCAGCCGTTAACGGCTCTTCCAGCCATTGAATATCCTGATCTTCAATTTTATGCAAGATCACATACTCATCACGTTGCGAACCGATGGTTCCATAGTAGTTAAAACCATAGCTTAACTGCGCATAACCACCAATCATATGTGTCGGCTTAACCGTAATACGGGTGACACTGTTTAAAATACCGCCACGCTTACCTGTGGTATTAGACCCTGGTACATTAACGTTCTTCTCCTGCGCGTGATACATCATTGCCATACCATCCGGAATACGTTGACTGACTACCGCTCTGGCAACGGTTGCACCATTGATATTCAGTGCTTCGACCCAGTCGTTATCTTCGATCCCTGCTTTTTCAGCATCAGTTTCGGAAATCCACAGATGTGGTCCTCCGCGAGACAAAGTCAACATGCGCAAGTTATCTTGATAAGTACTGTGTATGCCCCACTTACTATGCGGAGTAATCCAGTTCAATTTCAAGTGTGGTTTATCACCCACTTTCTTCATCATTTCAGCCGTTGATAACATATCCACCGCTGGTTTGTAGGTACAGAAAGCTTCACCAAAATCACGCATCCACTGATGATCTTGATAGAACTGTGCACGCCCCGTCAAAGTACGAAAAGGAATATGCTCGTGGATATTGGTATAACAAGCGTTATAACTCACTTTTTCCGACTCAATACCACTCCAGGTCGGCGCAGTAATGATCTTACGCGGTTGTGCCTTAATATCACGGAAAGTAATTTTGTCATCTTCACGCGGTAATGCTAGATGAGTATGGTCTACCCCCGTTTTAGTACCTAATGCTTTCCAGGATCTCACAGCCACTTCGCCATTGGTTTCTGGAGCCAGTGCCAAAATCGTTTCACAAACACTAATATCATCTTCTAGCGATGGCATCCCTTTAGAAATACCTTCCTCTTTAATAGTGTAATTAATCTCTTTGAGGTGCTCGTATTCTTTCTCGGTATTCCAGTCAATCCCTTTAATATTATTACCTTGCTTAGGCAGTAGCGGCCCTAGTGCAGTGTACTTTTTATAGGTATTGGCAAAATCACGTTCAACGACTTTTAACACAGGCATTGTTTTGCCTGGTATAGGCTCACACTCGCCACGCTTCCAGTCTTTCACATCCATCGCCTGAGCCAATTCAGCGGGGGTGTCATGCAACAGCGGTAAAGCCACCACATCTTTTTGGATACCCAGATGTTTCTCGGCTAATTCGGAAAATGATTTGGAGATAGTCTTAAAAATTTGCCAGTCAGAACGTGACTCCCAGCCTGGATCAACCGCCTGGGTTAAGGGGTGAATAAACGGATGCATATCCGTGGTATTCAAATCATTTTTCTCATACCAGGTAGCCGTCGGTAAAACAATATCTGAATACGCACCGGTAGAATTTAAACGGAAGTTAATATCCACCATTAAATCCAGTTTGGCGATCGGCGCATCTTTATGCCATTTAATTTCCTGTCCTTCCGCTTCTGGAAGTACATCTTGCATCACGCCATTCTGTGCCCCTAACAAATGCTTAAGGAAATATTCATGACCTTTGGCACTACAACCAATCAGATTAGCTCGCCAGACAAACAAGTTGCGTGGATGATTTTCCGGCGCATCAATATCTTCAGCGGCAAATTTAATATCACCTGATTTAAGTTGCTTAACAATATAATCAGCAACACCCTTTTCATCAGCTGCACCCGCCGCTTCTGCGTCTTTAACAATCTGCATAGGATTCTTGTTAAAGTGCGGGGCAGATGGCAACCAACCTAAACGCTGCGATACAACATTGTAATCAGCCAGATTATGACCTTTATAATTAGCCTGTGCCGTCGCTGCTAATAACCCGTCCGCTTCTACTTTCTCATAACGCCATTGATCGGTATGGAAATAAAAATAAGTCGTACCATTCATATGGCGTGGCGGCTTTTGCCAGTCGAGTGCAAAAGCAACCGGTGCCCAGCCAGCTTGTGGGCGTAGTTTTTCCTGACCTACATAATGACACCAACCCCCACCACTTTGTCCTATACAACCACACATATGTAGCAGGTTCATAATGGCACGGTAATGCATATCATTGTGATACCAGTGATTTAAACCAGCACCCAAGATGACCATGGATTTACCCATAGTCTTGGAAGCATTATCAGCAAATTCCCTACCACTACGAATAATATCGGCTTGTTTCACCCCCGTGATTTTTTCAGCCCATGCAGGCGTATTGGGAATGCTTGCATCATCATAGCCGGAGGCTATATCGCCACCCAGCCCACGATCAAGACCATATTGTGCAAGTTGTAAGTCAAATACAGTCGCTACCAGCGTTTCTTTGCCATTCAACGTGACTTTTTTTACTGGTACATTGCGCCGCATAGGTACATCAACACCAGTTTGAAAGTCAGGCATTAAGACTTCTACGACATCATCTTTATCGAAAATCAGGCTAAGACGCGGCTTGGTATTTCTACGCCCTTTCTTAGGAACCAGATTCCATTTTCCCTCTTCACCCCAGCGGAAACCAATAGAACCATTAGGTGCGATAATATCGCCCGTCTTTTCATCAATAACCACTGTTTTCCAGTCCGGGTTATTACTTTCGCCTAATGAATCATCAAAATCGGCAGCACGCAGAAAACGACCATTAACATACGAGCCTTCATATTCATCCAATATAACCAGCATGGGCATATCAGTATAAGTACGTGCATATTCTTCAAAATAAGCGTCTTGATTATCAATAAAGAATTCTTTTAAGGCAACATGCCCCATTGCCAGGAATATGGCGGCATCAGTTCCTTGCTTAGCAGGCATCCATAAGTCAGCAAATTTAACGTACTCTGCATAATCAGGCGAAATAGCAACGACTTTCGCACCTTTATAGCGTACTTCTGCATAAAAATGCGCATCTGGCGTACGTGTCATCGGCAAGTTAGACCCTGCAACCACAATATAGGTTGAGTTATACCAGTCAGCAGACTCAGGCACATCGGTTTGCTCACCCCAGGTTTGTGGTGACGCAGGTGGTAAATCACAGTACCAATCATAAAATGATAATACAGCACCGCCAATTAGAGATAAATAGCGGGTTCCTGCCGCATAACTTATCATTGACATAGCTGGAATGGGAGAGAACCCTGCGATTCTGTCAGGACCGTGCACCTTGATGGTATAGATATTAGAAGCGGCAATAATTTCTGCAACCTCTTCCCAGTCAACACGGACAAAACCACCCAAGCCACGTACTGCGGTATATTTTTTACGTTTTTCAGGATCTTCCTGAATGGCACCCCAGGCTTCGACAGGATCTTTGCCTGTTGCACGTTCATCTCTATATAAAGAGACTAAACGCTCACGGATTAACGGGTGCTTAACGCGTAATGGACTATATAAATACCAGGAAAAACTTGCCCCACGCGGACAACCACGTGGTTCATGGTTGGGCATATCAGGGCGTGTACGTGGGTAATCTGTTGCCTGCATTTCGAAAGCAACCAGGCCATTTTTAACATGGATATTCCATGAACAACTTCCGGTACAGTTGACCCCGTGCGTCGAGCGCACGACTTTATCATAACGCCAGCGATTACGGTAACCGTCTTCCCATTGGCGGTCTTCATTGGTAACAATACCGTGACCACCCGAAAATTTACTTTGAACTTTTTTGAAAAAGTTTAGACGGTCTAAAAAATGACTCATCGATTTTTCTCCTGGATTCTAGAACAGCAATTAATTTGCTTTAAGTTGGTGCATAGACAGCTATTTAAGCACCATTTTGGACAACATTTAGTTATAAATACAGCATTTTTTGGACATCTAATAAATCAAGCATGTTATATGCCAAAAACTCTGCCTTAGGGGTTATAAAACTCACCATCCTTACGTAAATAAAACCACCAGTTAATCATAATACAGACCACATAAAACGATGCAAACCCCATTAATGCCACTTCAGGCGTGGTTGCTTTAATTTGCTCACCAAACACTTTGGGAATATAAAAAGCACCATAAGCCGCAACTGCAGAAGTCCAGCCTAAAACGGGCCCCACTTGCTCTTTAGGGAAAACATGGGCAATGGTTCTGAACGTTGAACCGTTACCGATACCTGTTGCTGCAAACAAAATCAGGAAGATAATTAAAAAGGGCACAAAATACTCTTCAGGTGTGGCCGAGTTGTATGCCGCCTTCATATAGTAAGCAACTCCCCCTGCACTAATTACCATAACAAATGAGCAGATATGTGTCACCCAGGCACCACCAAACTTATCCGCAATCATGCCACCGACTGGACGAATTAAGGCACCAATAAAAGCACCTGTCCAGGCATACATTAATGCACTAGGACCATTTGGGTTTGCGATATCATGGTTCATCACACCATCAACCATGACATGTTGATAACCAAAAATAACTTTAATTGCCAGTGGAAAACAGGCGGCAAAACCGATAAAAGAACCAAAAGTCATCGTATAGATAATACTCATCACCCAGGTATGTTTGTTGGACGAAGCCGCTATCGCGGAGAAAAACAGCGCATCCCTTAAATTTAAAGTGTAACCTCATTGCCTGTTATATGCATAACAGGTAACTTGTAAGCTCATCCAACTAACAATAATGAGGTTACACTGTTATGACACCATCGATAGAGCTTAAATTCAACCATTATTATATCCAGCACTGTAAGCATTTAAAGCTTAAGGGACTGCAACCCAAAACCATTGACGCTTATTCACGCGCTATTCGCCGTATCGGGGAACACTTTCAGGGGCATCTGGATAACTTAACGCAAGATCAACTGGTGGATTATTTTCATGCTCTTTTAAGCCGCCTTTCCTGGAGTGCCGTGAAACTAGATCTCTATGGTCTCAAGTTTTTCTATACACATGTGCTACAAAAGCCGTGGGTTGATGTGCTAATGATTAAACCACCACGATGTACGCGTATACCCGATATTGTCACTGTGGTTGAAGCACAACAACTGTTTATGTCGACCCGTAATCTAAGCTATCGAGTTTTTTATTTTACGATTTACAGTCTAGGTTTACGTTTGGGCGAGGGCTTAAGCCTGAAAGTAGGTGATATTGATGCGACACGCATGCGGGTACATATTCGCAATGCCAAAGGCAATAAGGATCGGCTTGTGCCTTTGCCTGTGAATACCTTGAAGGTGTTGCGTAAGTTTTGGGCTGTGCATAAAAATCCAGTGCTGGTATTTCCCAACCGTGCCCGGGGTCTAAAAGGTGCACATCTTGCTGAATCCCCCCTTGATCGCGGTGGCATCCAGAAGACAATCCGTCTTGTGACGCAAGAAATGGGACTAAAAAAAAGATTTCCTGCCACTCGCTGCGCCACAGTTACGCCACTCACCTGTTAGAAGCCGGGGTTGATTTAGTTGAGTTGCAGAAGATTCTGGGCCATACCAGTTTAGTAACCACGGCTCGCTATACGCATTTGACCGATATTACCGATGAGAATGCAGAGCTGCACATTAATCAGTTAGTCAATGACTTTTCTATTCACTGGGGGCAGATTTCATGATAACCCTAGCTGCAGTGATTGATCAATTTCAGTCTGACTTTTTAAGCGAGTATCAATCTCGTTTACGCTCCAATCAGATCAGTGCATTACATGCCATGAAGAGCTGTCGGACACAGCTGAGTCCTGTGATGCAGGTTAACTGTGCAGACTGTGACTATCAAACCTTTGTGCCTCATTCCTGTGGCCAGCGTAACTGCCCGCATTGTCAACATCAT
Organism: Methyloprofundus sp.; assembly: GCF_965251085.1. Taxonomy (NCBI): domain Bacteria; kingdom Pseudomonadati; phylum Pseudomonadota; class Gammaproteobacteria; order Methylococcales; family Methylococcaceae; genus Methyloprofundus; species Methyloprofundus sp. The sequence goes on from NZ_OZ252594.1 coordinate 2,414,606, forward strand.
GAGAGTCAACAATGGATTGAACGACAGGTACAAAAACAAGTCCCTGCTGATTATTTTATGAATACCTTTACCTTACCTGCGCAGTTAAGGTCGTTAGCCAGGCAGCATCCGCGGTTACTTTACAGTATGATGTTTGACTGTGCCTGGGCGACTTTACAGAGTTTTAGTAAAAATGATAAGCAGTTGCAAGGCGATGCCGGGGCGATTGCTGTCTTACATACACACTCACGCGAATTAAATTATCATCCGCATATTCATGTCATTATGCCTGCGGCAATCGTGGATAAAATCAAGAAGCTCTGGCGCACTAAGGAAGGCAAATACCTGTTTCATCATAAAGCACTAGCAAAAGTATTTCGTGCAAAGATGCTAGCGCGTATGAACGAAGAAAAGTTGCCATTTCCCACAGCTATTCCGGAAAAATGGGTGGTCGATTGTAAGTTTGTCGGTGCAGGCGATAAAGCATTGATATATCTGGGTCGATACCTGTATCGTGGTGTGATTCGTGAACAGGATATCTTATCCTGCCAAAATGGCAAAGTAACCTACCGTTATCAAGACAGCAAAACCAAACGCTATCAAACCAAAACGGTATCGGGGGCTAAATTTCTGTGGCTGGTGCTGCAACATGTTTTGCCTAAAGGCTTTCGTCGTGCGCGCAATTATGGCTTTTTACATCCGAATAGCAAGGGTGTTATTAAGTTGATTCACTCCCTGCTAAAGTTTGACCCGACGAAGATATTGCGTGCACTCAAAGTACGGCCGGCATTCAGTTGCAAATGTTGTGGCGGGGCGATGGTTGTTGGGCGTCGGCAAATACCCAGGGTGGAAATAATGTTTCAGCCTTTGCCAACTTAACAATTGGAATCACTAGCGCTTATGTAAATTTAAACACTTCGACCCAGGCTATCAGCGGATTAAATGCTGAGGGAGTTGCTTGGGCTAAAATCGGAGATTAAGGCAGAATTTTGCTCCGATACTTGGACTTTGAGAGTTGACTGCAATGGACAACGCTCAAAGTTCAGTTAAACAGGTAAAAACAGAGGTTCGATTCATCAGTCGGGCTGATCAACAAAAAGCTATTTTCATAGAGCGCATTAAATGAATTCCTACTATCGTGCCGGGCTTGTCCAACAAACGGTTCAGATTGTGGCTCGCTTCGCGATCACAATCTAACCTTATTCGTTATCAAAAATCTGATATTGCCTACCAAGGCTTTCACCTATTTGCCCAGGGATAATTTTTAATAAAGAAACCGTTAAGGCAATAACAATAAATAAAGCAATTTCTTTAGGTACCTGAAAACCCGACCCATATACAGACTCAGGCAAGATTAACCATAAACCAAACACGGCACTGATAAAACTAATCAATAACATACTCGTGATCATGCTAAAGCTAAGGATTGGACCACGCTCAACGGGCGAGACTTCTTCAGTACGTATATTATTCATACCAAACCAGCCAAAAAAAGCGAGTGGGATAAGCAATAATAACCAGATAAAACCCGCATTTTGAATATAGGTTTCAGTACCTGCAGGAATCTTACCAATCAACGTACCCGAGGCAGATTGTAAAATCATTGGATCGCCACCTAATGAGCCAAACAGACCAAAGGTCATAGACAGTGGGATAAGAATTTGCATGGTGGTTACACCAAAATTACCTAAGCCTGCATTAAGCCCTAACGCTAAACCCTGCACTTTCTTGGGAAAGAAAAAGCTGATATTTGACATCGAAGATGCAAAGTTACCGCCACCAAAGCCAGATAATAATGCCAACACCTGAAACACCCAAAACGGAGTACTTTGATCTCGCAACGCAAGACCCGTTCCTAAAGCTGGAATCATTAATAATGCAGTGGTAAAGAAGATAGTATTACGCCCACCACATAAGCGAATAAAAAAACTACTGGGAATTCTCAGCGTTGCGCCCGTTAAACCTGCAATCGCCATTAAAGTAAATAAATCAGATTTTGGATACGGAAACCCTAGGTTCAACATTTGTACAGTAATAATGCCCCAGTACAACCACACGGCAAAACCACATAATAAACTGGGAATCGAAATCCATAAATTTCGGTTCGCAATTTTCTTACCTTCAGACTCCCAAAACTCAGGGTCTTCGACATCCCACTTTTTTAAATCAGCCATACACACTCCCAGATACATAATAATTGGGGGTATATTACTCTACATCCTGACAAAAAGCTCATGATCATTGTGCGCAACAACACTATAACACACTGATATACAAAAGGAAATAACCAAGCCCTGCACTAGGTTATTATCCATTTATGCTGCATAAAAAGATGCATCAGTATAATTTATAAGGTTATTTAACTATATAATCAATAAAACATTAATTTTCCTATTGTTTTATAATTTTTATTCAATTTTTTTTAATTACACTCAATCATTCAATTATTCCTATTTAATGCGCCTTCCTTGCAGTATGAAACTATACTGACTCAGCTTCATCCTAATCGTTGTAGCTTTAAAATCAACTAAAAAAAATAACCTTTGCTATGATTCATTTACATGTTACTTTTTTATAATTTTCAATCGCTTTTGCGTGCATTAATCAGTTAGCATAAAAATAATGAATTTAATACACCTACTTCAAGCCTTTACTGTTGACCCGGTTCAGCTAAATATAAAGGCCAAAATACTTTCTTTGCTTGCCTGTTTTTGCGCTATCTTTTTTATTGCACTGATCACTCAAGCCACAATAGGAATCTCAAATTCGCCCATCATTGTTGCATCAATGGGCGCTTCATCTGTTATTTTATTTTTCATCCCTAACAGTCCATTAGCCCAGCCCTGGCCATTTGTGGGCGGGCAATTAAGTTCCGCATTAGTTGGAATGAGTTGCGCTCTAAATATCGCTGAAACAGCCTCTGCCGCAGCTGTCGCAGTCGGAGCTTCTGTTCTGGTTATGTTAATATTTCGCTGTTTACACCCGCCAGCCGCGGCAACGGCCCTGGCTCCAGTTATGGCAGGTGCAAGCATCACTTCTTTGGGATACACCTTTATCTGGGTGCCTGTCGGTATTAATGTCGGAATTATGTTATTACTAGCCGTCATTATTAATCGCTGGGTGATGAACCGGGAATACCCCAATGCAATAGCAATACAACAAGCCGCAATACAACAAACCGCAAAAAAACAGACTCATACAACAACTAAAAAAAATCATAATACCGGCATTACTACACAAGATTTCGCACAAGCATTAAAAGATTCAGACAGTTTTGTAGATATAACAGCCACAGAGCTAAGTCACCTATTAAGTAGCGCTGAAATAAATACCTTCAAGCGTGTGCGAGGTGATATCAGTTGCGCTGATATTATGCTACGTGATATCTGCACAGTAGAATATGGCACAGAAGTAGAAGATGCCTGGCAGTTAATGCAGACCAGTAAACTCAAAGTCATCCCCGTTGTGGACAGCGCTAATCGTGTTATAGGTATTATCACCCAGCATGATTTTTTTAAATATATCAATTTGAATGCCTACGACAGCCTACAAGATCAATTGCGCAGTTTTATTCGTCGCACTGCCAAAATAGAGACAAATAAACCTGAGGCCGTAGGTCATATTATGACTCGCTCTGTTATTACCTTAGCTGAAACAACCCATATCGTAGAACTGATCCCCTTAATGGCTGTGCAAGGCTACCATCAAATCCCCATAATAAATGAGCAGCACCGCTTGGTCGGTATGGTTTATCAGGAAAACCTGGTTACCGCACTGTATCATCAAGGACTGGCTCAGTCGGTGAGTAGCTGATAATATATCCTTAAATTACTAAAAATATCTAGAAAAATGACTGTAAATTACCTGGCTGTACTAGACACTGCAAAACAAGGAGACTGGGATGCCGCACATCAACAAATCCAGCCTTATTCAGATACCATATCCTGTTTGATTCATGCTTATCTACATCGAGTCGAAGGTGATCTGGGCAATGCAGAATATTGGTATAAGCGGGCTGAGTCGCCTATGCCCGATAATACTTTGGAACAAGAATGGCAACGTTTGCATGCTCTAGTTCATGAAGATTAATCCGCAAATAATTGAAACTAATGAAATTTTCCAATGAACGCCAGTAGCGACACCCAACAAGAAACCATTATTTGCACCTGCACTGGAACGAGTAGAGAAAAAATTGAGCAATTGATTGCCAAGGGAGCAGATACTTTGGATAAGATAGAATCCGCCACTGGAGCCAATACGGGCTGTGGCTCATGCGATATATTAATTCTGGAATTACTAACAGACAAGAATCCGAAATAGAGATGCCTAGAAGGCTATCCGAGAATAGAGGCTGTAGCAAGGGGAAGCTATTTTGAGTCAGATTTTTCGATTATTAGAGAAGAATAGCAGGCTCTTTAACGAAAATAATCGGGAAACCTGACCAAAATCAGCTTTTCCGCAGTAGACTTTCTATTCTCGGACAGCCTCCTAGGCCTGCCTATTACCCATAAATCATGACACACAATATCACCCGCCTTCCAGCAGCAAGAACCCGGCACACAAAAGCTGCAAAGCTGCGCACCCTCGCCACATGATTTGATGACCGGGCGGGGGATCTTTTTTCCGCCCCAGATGTCCTCCAATTCTTGCTACCAATTGTACAGCTTCACCTAGTAACAAAGGGGGGTTTAATCTTTTTTTTTGCGTAGGCGTGCAGGGTACGCAATTCAACATCAGAAAATAATATTTCAGCAGGAAGCTCAGGCGTTTCTCTACCCAGAAGCGTCATGAGCATGATCCGCCAGGCGATAACCAGATTGATACCAATCGCCCGACGCAACCGCTCAGCCGTTTCATGAGCAAGATCGTCAATTTTACAGCCTGATTTTAGCACACGATGCCAGTCTTCAATTCGCCAGCGCAACGTATACCAACGCAAACACTTTTCAATGTCCTTTGCGGATTCAATTTTAATCGTTGTCAGTAAAAACCACTCGACGGCCTTTGTGCCTTGAGGCGGGTTTTCTTCTAGCGCATGGATAAGCTGTATTTCAACCGGCTCTTTGTCATGATAATAGCTGGGAGCAGGGAGTTGTATGGCTAAGTGACGCAATGCCAGTTCTGCCCGCCTTCCTGGTCTTGCTGCTTTGGCTTTTTGCTTGCTTTTTTTAGGTCGGGCACTTTGCTGGGGAACATTCACGCTGACTCGACTTTGTACGCTGGTTTCACGAATGGCTGCGAACAGTTTGAAGGGGGATTGATTAATATTACGGTCGTGCTGAGCACGAATAAGCAGTTCAACACGGGGGTTTTTTCTTTGTTCATCAAACAATTCAAAAAAATCAGCTTCCCGGTCACAGACATTAACCAGTTGTGTTTGCGGCATGGTGGCCGCTAATTCAACTAAATCACGGTGGTGCTCTATCCAGACAAAGGTCTTTTTTTCTTCAATCGGTATTTTTGATGGCTTACGTTTGTCATCGGGCAATCGGGGGTGCGGAGCAATACACTGTGCTTTTAGGACGCCCAATGGCAAGCCATTGGGCGCAATGGCGAAGCTTGAGTGTAAATTCAGTCCTTTGGTTTTTGCACCGGTCTGGTTGGCTTTCAACTCCCCTAAACCACTGCATTTATCCAGGTTTGTGTAGTTGAGTTCACTGCCATCTTGCAGACATAGAACCGTTTTTTGCCCCATCATTCGTCGCGCTGTCCGTTCGCGGTGAGGTTGCAAGATATTTTCCAGATTAACGGCTGAGCCTTCTGGCTGGTCAATCATGCGATAGTAGGCCTTGGTGGCGGGCCAGTCACCTTCAACTGTCCCTGAGAAGGCACTGCCAGGATTCTGGGCTTTAGCATCAGCGACGTTGACGAGCCTTTTACTTAATCGTTTATCGCCCAGTGGCGCACCGCCAAATTCATGTTCGGCCCATTGCTCAGCATCCAGTCCTTCACTGATAGTCAGTGCGCCCAGACCTGCATTGGCTGATAATCCCAGCTGTTTCCTGAAAGAGGTATCGAGTGGGTACATATAAATCGTTTTTTGACTTAATGTCGAGTCATTATGCCGGTCCTGGCGTCCCCGCCCTTTGGTTTTTCCGATGGCCAACCAGTTTGAAGCCTTATAGCAGGTGCCCGAATAGTGCTCGGTATCAACAAAGCTTTCAATGAGCAAGGGTGAGTATCCATACTGCCGGTTAAAATCTTTTGCTATCGTTGCCATGCTCATGCCTAGTACTTTCGATGCCAGGTTTTTGCAGTTGACACTGGGACGGATCAAAAAACGACTCATCCCGACGATCATATGGAGCTGTGCTTGATGCTCTTCTTGATTCCAGCCTATCCATTGATCGCGGGCGGATAATTGCAAAGCCGGCGCGGCATACCCAATCCCTCCTAACCAGCCATGCTCGGAACGAATCAGGTAGCGCATTTGCCTGCCCACCAATATTGCTGCTTTCAGGTAGTGTTCTGTAAGCATCAGTTCATTCCAGGTTCGCATCTGATCTGCCTCTTGTACTAGTACCAATTCAAGCGCTGCAATGTGCCTGACTTCATCGGGTACATCAACAGGATGTGGTACGGAGTCCGTTAAACGGCGGGGTGATTTTGTGCCCGTTTTGTGTTGCACCCTGGGTAGCTCAAAATGCCCCGATGATTCTAGAGCACGGAGTGCTTTCAGGCAGCCACTGGTTTGCATTTTCCCGCGTGCATCGTGAAATTCAAAGTGTGTACAGACTTGTTTGGCTAAATCGCTTCTATGTGCAACCCCCTTGCCTTCCAGTAATTGTTTGATGTATTCTATATTGCTTGATAAGGAGAGTGTTCGTTTGATTTGGTTTTGTTTATTCATGCCCTATAGCATGCAATAATTATTCTAGTTTGTCCAGCTGTAATTTATGGGTAATAGGCAGATCTAGGCACATCCAACTCTAAGTTCAGACCACCTGAGCTCTAGGATAATAACTTGATACCCATGATTGACATGTAGGTTGGCGCTGAGTATACGAAGCCCAACAACACTGTGCAATATCATGTTGGGCTTCGCATACTCAGCGCCAACCTTGTATCATTTAATTATCTTGTGAAAACAGTAAGCTTTTGATTTCAATATATCGAGATCAGATGTTCTGAAGTTATCGAAAAATACTTGCTTAAAATTTCACCAGGTATATTTATAGAGAGAATGGCTTTTCTGCAACTTATGAGAATTTTAGCCAGGTACTAGGCATAAAAAAAGCCCTGTTACATTAATATGCAATAGGGCTTTAATATATGGAGCTGGTGATGGGAATCGAACCCGCGACCTACTGATTACAAATCAGTTGCTCTACCGATTGAGCTACACCAGCGTATAAACTGTAATTTACCACTCTAATCCATGAGTGATCTTAAATATGGAGCTGGTGATGGGAATCGAACCCGCGACCTACTGATTACAAATCAGTTGCTCTACCGATTGAGCTACACCAGCTAAAGAGCGAGTATTATAGTCGCTTATTCATTACTTGAAAAGCATTTTTTTAGTTATTAAATATCTTAATCTTAGATCCCAAAATACAGCGTAGGGCATGGCTTTAGCCTGCTATTTTAAAACATGTGATTATATTGGCGGGCAAAAGCCACGCCCTACCAATATGCCTTATTTAGGTTAAAGCTCACCTGCTCTTTTGCATACGCTTTTTAGCGGGAGCACGGCGCGGATTATACTCCGTGCGCTGGGTTCTAAACGACTTGCCCTTCCCTTTAATCCGGTCATCTTTACCACCCTCTTTAGGTTGCCAGGCAGGAATAAGTTGTTGTTTACCATTACCAATTAAGTCTGCACGACCCATATTTTTTAACGCCTCACGTAGTAATGGCCAGTTCTTTGAATCATGGTAGCGCAAGAAGGCTTTATGCAAACGGCGTTGTTTTATGCCTTTGGGTATGGACATATTTGATACCTGGCGGCGACTCACCTTGTTCAAGGTATTTTTCCCTGAGTGGTACATCGCAGTAGCAATAGACATGGGGGATGGCAAAAAGGCCTGCACCTGATCCGCGCGGAATCCATTTCGCTTTAGCCACAAGGCTAGGTTAAGCATATCAAGATCTTCCGTACCTGGGTGCGCTGCAATGAAATAAGGAATCAGGTATTGTTCCTTACCTGCTTCTTTTGAGTATTTTTCAAACATTTGTTTGAAATTGTCATAGCTTCCCATGCCGGGCTTCATCATTTTAGATAAAGGACCTTGTTCGGTATGTTCGGGGGCAATTTTCAAATAACCTCCGACATGGTGCGTGACCAACTCTTTAACATATTCCGGTGATTCAACAGCCAGATCGTAACGTAATCCAGATGCTATGAGTATTTTCTTGATACCCGGTAAGGCGCGCGCGCGTCTATATAATTTAATTAACGGGGTATGATCAGTATCCAGATTTTCACAAATCCCAGGAAACACACAGGAAGGCCGACGACAAGCTTGCTCAATCTTTTCATCTTTACAAGCCAGGCGATACATATTAGCCGTAGGTCCGCCAAGATCAGATATATGCCCAGTAAAATTAGGCGAAGTATCTCTAATCGCTTCAATTTCCTTGATGATAGAATCTTCGGAACGACTTTGAATAATACGCCCTTCATGCTCGGTAATCGAACAAAATGAACAGCCACCAAAACAGCCGCGCATAATATTAACCGAGTGCTGAATCATTTCAAATGCGGGTATATTCCACGGCTAATTTGTTCTAGCTATAAAGGGTAAGCATGGTAATGAGTTACACCCCAAGATGGACAAACCCATGAAAAGCATGTATAGTTTCTATCCAGTTTCTTGAGATAAAACGATGCAACTCAACCAAATATCAGTCAGGCCCATTTTAAAGCAAGAAGAACCAAAATATCAGGATTTGATGGAGGCCCAGCATTACTTAGGTGCTATTCCAAAAATTGGTGAAACCCTTTGGTATGTGGCCTATTCTGAAACAGAATGGATTGCACTGATCAGCTTTTCGGCCGCCGCATTAAAGTGTGCGGCTCGTGATAGCTGGATAGGATGGAGTTATCGCCACCAAACGGGCCGCTTAAAACTGATTGCCAACAACAGCCGTTTTTTGATATTACCGACGAGGCATGATAAAAACCTAGGATCACGCCTCCTTTCACTGTGCCTTAAACGCTTATCCAATGATTGGGTTGAAAAGTATGGACACCCTATTTTGTTGGTCGAGACCTTTGTCGATCCAAAGCGATTTCATGGAGGTGTTTATCGAGCCAGTAACTGGCAGGCTATTGGTTACACGAAAGGGTTTCGCAGGGTAACAGACGGTTACTCTGCTCAAACAGAGCACAAAAAGCTGATTTTCGTTAAGCCACTTCATCGTCGAGCACAATCTGTTTTATCTCACACTATATTAAGTCATCATTTTTTATTAGGTGAGGTAAAAATGAAAATAACGCGTCATCAAATGCGTTCATTACCGGATTTCTTCAAGGAAATTAATGATCCCCGTAGAGCCCAAGGGCGACGCCATAGAATACAGACTGTTCTGGGAATAGCCGCTGGAGCTGTGTTATGCGGCATGAGGAGCTATGAATCTATTTTTGACTGGGCTGAAAGCTTATCTCAAAAGTCCAGAGCGCATTTTCGTTGCCGTTATGATAAAGGCCGTTATGTGATTCCAAGCCTAAGCATTTTTAGAAATATCTTAGTAAGAGTAGACCCGAATGAACTTGACGCAGCCTTTAATGCCTGGAACAAAGCCTATGCCCAGGATGACAACTCACTCGCAATAGATGGCAAAGTCATGTGTAATGCGATTGATGAATCAGGGCGCCAAACACAAATAATGAGTGCTGTTGGGCATACCACAGGAATTTGCTACGCCCAAAAAAAGTAGGTACTTTGCCTGTTGGAGATGGGTCGGATGAAGTTAAGCAAACCAATGAAATAACATTTGCTCCGAAATCATTAGATACACTACCGATTGAAAATAAAGATATCACCAGCGATGCTTTGCACACCCAGACTGAATTCGCGCGTTATTTAGTAGAACAACGAAAAGCGCATTATTATTTTAGTGTCAAAGGAAACCAGCCGACACTGCTTGATGATATTACCACCTACTTTTCAAATGATAGCCGTTTGGCAGATTATGAAGACAAAGTGTCTGTCGGGCACGGACGAATTGAGATTCGTAGAATCTGGGTCACATCGGAATTAAGTAAGTATGTATTATTCCCTCATGTTGCCCAGGTTTATCGCATAGAACGAGAAATAACGGACAAGAAAAGTGGGAAAACATCACTTGCGACCGCTTACGGTGTGACCAGCAGAACAAAAAAAGACGCAGATCCGAAAACCATCTTATATAAAGTTCGAGGTCACTGGTCTATTGAAGTCAGTCATTATATTATTGACTGGGTTTTTGATGAAGATCGCTCAACAATTCGTACCGGTTATGGCCCTGAGAACATGACCCGTCTTAGGCGCTTTGCTATCGGATTAATAAAATCAAAAGTTGAGAAAGGGATTTCAAAGAAAATGAGGCAACTCAATAAGAATACCAGAGCTGTTTTAGACTATTTGAAAATTACAAAAAATACCAGGAGGCCTTGTGCCGCATAAGGTTTAGAATATGAACAAATTAACCCTGGGGTATATTCGCTTTGCCATAGGCCGTATGCGGCAAACGTGAGTAAGATAAATCAAATACACCATCCATTTCACTCATAGTAAGCGGTATAGGCGGTGGATTTACCCAGATATAACGTTGCATATGTTTTTGTAATAAAGGACGAGCATTCCCCGGGTTAGTCTCGCCGTGCATCACTCGTGAAGCATGGGCATACTGGATGGGGTCGTCTTTTACCGTTTCAAAATCAGGCAAACGAATAACTGTCTTTGCACGTTGCGCATTACCAATTCTTGAGTTCAACGACTCTTTCTCTTGTGCTTCTTCCTGTTTCTCGGCACAAACCGATTTCTCTTCCATTAAATAAGGGCTTTTCGGTTTTATCACTTTGCCTGGCGTATCAAGATCGGAAGAATCTTTCACTGACCAGCCAGCCGGTACCTGTTTAACAAAATGTACAGTGCCACGTATGCCCTTTAAATCAGCAATTAATTCGCCTGCAGCCAGGCGATGGGCAATTTCAGTAATTTGTCTTTCCGCATTTCCATAAACCAGCAAGTCTGCCTTAGAGTCTAATAGAACAGACTTCCTGACTTTATCTGACCAGTAATCGTAATGTGCAATACGCCTTAAGCTGGCTTCGATTCCACCAATAATGATCGGTACATCTTTAAAGGCTTCGCGGCAACGGTGAGAATAAACGTTAACCGCCCTGTCAGGTCGTTTCCCGCCATCCCCATTTGCCGTATAGGCATCGTTAGAGCGGATTTTTTTATCGGCTGTGTAACGGTTGACCATAGAGTCCATATTACCTCCGGTCACCCCAAAAAATAAATTCGGTCGCCCTAGCTCGCTAAAATCATCCGCACTCTGCCAGTCAGGTTGGGAAATAATACCCACGCGAAATCCCTGAGCTTCAAGTACTCGCCCAATCAGAGCCATACCAAAACTTGGGTGATCGATATAGGCATCCCCCGTGACTAACACTACATCACAACTATCCCAGCCCAGAATATCCATTTCTGCTCTACTCATCGGCAACTCTTGTGCCGTTCCGAAACGTTGCGCCCAATGTTTTCGATAGGAAAATATATGTTTGGCGTCTAAAATATTCATGCTTTGATTACTCGTTTTAATTCTTTGCTATTATTTCTTTGTAGATCTTTAATAAAGTCTATAAATTCAATATGATACTCTTCATCGAGTTGTTTGGCGCGGGTTTTTAATGCCTTCATTGAATAAGTACCCACGCCATCAGCAAAGGCAATAGCAATAACATTTCCCCGCCCACGCACGGGTAAATACAATACTTTCCAGTCGAAAATCGTGCCCATTTCCCAGCTTATTTGTTTAAATAAGTCCTTATTTGTTCCCCATAAATTTACTACCAGCATTCCTTGCTGGGTGAGTAATTGTTGACAGGCGGCAAACAGACTAACGCCTTGCATAGTATCTGCCATCCCAGCAGCATCAAAGGCATCGATAATAATTAAATCATGTAGTTCCGACTCTTGCTGGCTTTGCTGCTTGATATACTGCGCACCATCGCCGATTTTTACTTTTAAACGGGGATCGAGGGGTAAGGCAAAAAAGCGTCGCGCAATCTTAACAATCGCCTGACGAAACTCTATCGCCTTTATCTGACATTGAGGGAATTGATACAGCAGGTATTTGCTTAATAAGCCGCCACCGACTCCAATCATTAGAACATTTTCAGGTCGTTCTTTAAATATCAGCCAGGCCATCATCGCTCTGACATATTTAGAATGTAATACGTCAGGTGCATCAATATGCATACTGCTTTGCCTGGGCTGCGTACCGAAATGCAGGGCACGCACGCCATCAGTTTCGACAATTTCTATTAGGCCATGCTCGTCTTGCTCCTGGTAAGTAAGCAGACCATCGTATTTGTACATAAATCACTAAAAAAGGCGAAAGACCTAGACCCTACCTGCTCCTATGCCACCAAAAACTCCGGGAAGCGCGATATTCGATTTGTATGGGCTAAAACCTACTATTGTACTAGGTATTTATCTATTTTTCTTGGTTATTAAGCGCTTACAAAATCTATATATTTCATGGCCTTCTGTTTTTGGATCTAAATCCCCCTCGGATTGAGCGGTAAAGTGTTGATATCAGTTGATACATATTCTTTAGCCATATCTAAAGTACCACTCATACAAACTTGACGTTTCAATGCCACGCAAGCTATCACCTTCTTTGTTCTGCCAGTGGATTAATCCGATCTATGCTAACGAGAGAAAACAAACTATTAAACTCTTGCGTAGCTTTAATATCGAAACGTATTAATTACTTCTTGGAAAATATGAATGATGCCAAATGTACACTCAGCTTTATAATTTTTATTTCATTTATGAAAAATCAAAACCAATACGACGTGGGTTCTCAAATAAAAATAATAAAAACTTATTGCAAATAAGAATCATTTGCAATACCATTATTAAAAATATTTGAACCTGGAGTATGTTATGTACCTTGTAAACGACATTAGATGGCAGAGAACACCACTATTAAGTTTTTTTTCACAGATAAAAGCATCCCAACCTTTTTCTGATATAAAAAATGGGCAACATAAATTTTTTGATGTGCATTGCTCCTTAGCACATCCTGTTATTTGCATATTTAACTTAATTTTTACTTCAAAAGCAGCCCACCAAGGCGCACACAAAACAACGAACAGTAAAATTACATCTCCAATTTTCCTGGAAATCAGTACAGAGAAAATAAATGAGCTGTTACAAAATAAGCAAATTTGCGCTGCAGATATCCGTTGTTTAGATTCAGACTCAAAGCATTGCCTAATGAAGCTTTGCCTAGAAAATTACCTTACTGGAAAGTAAATCTTTATACGGCTGTCTATTCACTAACCATCCGACTCTAGTCATAAGGAAAAAACATGAGCCCAAATCCATATCCTTTTTTTACTATTTCAGAAAAAGATCGCCCTGAGCAAATAGAATTAAGAACGAGCATGCTCATTCGAATATACCTAAAAGATAAAAATACATTTGTTGCAGAAGCAGTCGTAGAGCATATCAATGCCATTTTATCCTTTCCAGGATTTATTTCTGATATTAAACATCGCTGCGCATTGAGACGCTTGTCCGCACATTGGAGCTGTCTCGCCTGGATAGAAACAAAACATGAATGCATAAACTAGAAAACAATAAATTCAGAGCGCCCTAAACGCTCTAATAGACTACTAACTAAAAGCAAGACAAACTATATAACTTGAAAGGTAGGCAAAAAACCGCCCACACTGCTTGTTATGCAGGAGATCTGCCCCGCTTTTAGTATAGACCCCTCAAATAGGTATGGAGATTATGATGCAAGAAAGCATACAAATAAAAGAAAAATTTCGGGATTGGCTCCCCTCTCAGAAAAAAAAACAAGATAAGGTAAAATTATGGCATTTAGACCATAATTATCACTGTGCCGTTATAGGCACTTGTCTGACATTGGATGAAGTCAAAAAACTACTCAGACAATTGCATATTGGCACTAACGGATTCCTCCCATACGAGTTGCATACAACGATAGTAACGTTGATTTCAGAAAACAATCGCCCGAGTAAAAAGGTACAAAGTTATCTAGATAAAAAGTTCCAATCGGCTGTGCTAGAGACTAAAAAAATGCACGCAGATCAATTAAAGGGCTTTTGGAAAGCCGCACTTTATTCTGGTGACATGATTGGTGTTTTTTGGGCCGTAATGTCTCACTCCGAAAGTGACGAAGAAATGAAAAGAATATTTTATGGCGATATTCATATGCTTTCTCATCTATCAGGCGCCTCTAATAGAGCGGACCTTAAACGCTTAAGCCTACTTGAACAAGAGCGTCGGAATCATCAGAGTGAAATGCGATCATGGGAGGTAAAATGTAATAAATTAGCCTGCGAAAATAACCGCTTACTAAATGATGCAAAAAGCCACCATGAACAACGATCAGATCTTGAAAATCGAGTGTATGCGCTGAAAAATAGCCATGATCAATTAATGATATTGCAGAGCACAAAAGAAAGACAAGAACTAGATAATTTAGTTGAGAAGCTGGCTAATAAACTCGATTGCCAGAAAATTGAAATCTCTAAATATCAGAAGATTAAACAACAATCACCTAAAATAATTGCTAGACAAAAGCAACATATTATGCGAAGCCAGGATCAGTTACTTGTCTATCAAAATGAGGTGGAATATTTACAATCTGCATTATTAGAAAAAACACAACCCCAATGTCCATTACAAAAACAGGAACTTTGCGGGCAATGCGTACTTTATGTAGCAATGTCATTCGTTTAAGAAACACTCCTATTCGGTTAAGAATCAGATAAACTTCAACCCAACCCACATTCTTATGTTAAAAAATCAAGCGCTATTTCTCCGCGTATTCCATTGCTGTGCTGACTGTTTCGATTCTCTTGCGTAATGACGCCCCTTCCTTTTCTTGTGATAGTAACGTGAAATTGAACAAACCAACTCAGTCATCACCTGATTGATGTAAATACTGGGTGCATACAAAATCTCCTCAAGATGTCGGGCTACGGTCGTTAATGTATTTTTAAAGTTCACCTGAATGGTTTGCTCTGCCTCTGATTCTTCATCGACAGGAAGATTCAGCAAACTCGCCAGTAAATGCTCAGAGGCCCTCGCGCAGAGTCGACTCATGGTGATCAACACAAAGTGAGCGTACAGTTCTTGTTTGACCGTGCGCTCACTGCGCCCATGAAAACCATCAACCTCAATCAGGTTTTTACTCACTTTATAAAGCTCCTCAATGCCCCAGCGATCATGATAGACCGATTTCAACGCATCAATGGTGTATTGCTTATCCATTAGCGTGGTGCCAATACAGTAACTCGTGCCATCAATGACATATTTGATGAGACGTATCTTTAGCGGTACAAAGATCATCTGAGGAAATTCTTTTTTGATCTCTCTCTGGCGCGCTTTTGTTGGCATCAGGGTAATGATCTCATCCGTTTTATCACTGTCGATAAATTCATCAATCGCTTTTCCTGCGTGTCTCTTCATTCTAAAAACAGGGTGTACGTCCGCTTGAATGTGCTGGAATAAAGAGGCGTAAGAAAAATAACCGCGATCATAGACGCAAACGTCATTTGGCTCTAGTGTTTGTAAATGCGCCAAAGCACACTTGCGTTCATTGCCATGACTGACCAGATCAAAATCATAGGGGATTTTTGATTTAAGTTGATAGCAGCAACTGAGCAGGCCTTGTGGGTAATGGCTGTTTTGTTGTGGTGTGGCATAACCTGCTTTGATTAATTCTCGGGGCAGATTGATCTTGCTACCATCCACTCCAAACAGGCGATGTCCCAACCAGCGTTCTGATGTTTTCTCAGGACAGGCCTGGATAATGCGCTGGTTCAACTCGATAAAAATGGATTCATTCAGTTTTTTACGTGCCTCGGTAAAGGATGAGGCTGAAATGGCTTGTTTTTGGGGCAAGGGAAACTTCATCCGATGGCAATTGTGCCAGAATTCGGTAATGGTGGTGCCATAGCTCTGTGTGTTTTTTGAAAAAACCAGGCGAAAAATAAGAAAAACCAGTAATAATGAGTCTATCACCCGTTTGCGTTTTTGCCAGGTGGCATCGTAGGCAAGAGCCACCTCAGAGATGATATTGACAACCTTGCCCCATAAGTTTAAAAAGTCGTCATCAATGATCGATTTTTTTTGGCTGACAGGTTCATTTTTCAATACGGCTCTAAAGTGTGGATTAAGCGGAAAAACAAACAACTTCTTAATGGTGCCCTCTTTATTATCCGTCGCCTTTTGCCAGTCTTTGCCACTGGTTTCGCCGATATGTGACCAATTAGCAGCGAGATAACAGGTGCCGTGGTATTGCGTGGTGTCCACAAAGGTTTCAATCAAGACGGGGCGGTAAGCGTGCGTTTTATCCCAATCATCTGCAATTTGACGAGTCACGATAGATAAGGCGTGACTGGCTAAATTTTTGACTTTGACCCAGGGTAAAATCAAAAAACGGGTGTTATTAATGATCAGGTTTAAGCGTTGCTCCCTATCTTTCGTTTGCCAGCCAATCCAGTGATCACGGTCAGCCAGGTGCCAGACAGAGGCTGAAAACTGCAGGCAACCCAGGATTTGTCGTGTCGGTGTATTGGAGATGATAAAGTATTTTAAGGCCGCACCGATAGGATGACGATAACCCAGGTAATGATGCCGATCAACGAGCTCATTCCAAAGCGCGACATCCGCCTTATCTGTGACAACCTCTAATTCTATAGGCCCCAAGGAACTGAGCTCACATTCAATAGGTACACCAGGAACCGATTGTGATGTCCAGATGATCGGTTTTGATTCGCGTTTCTTTTGAACGCGTTTTACCGGTAAGCTGATATAGCCCAATTTTTCCAGCTTCAGACATCTTGATTCGCTATCCTGAAAGAAATCCATTAAAACTTAAACTAGGCAATATAATTAAAGGGTTAGGGAATTATTGTCAAATGATTGATATTTTCAGCTAAAGAAATGAAAACGGTACTCATTTAGGTTAAACTAAGCCCTCATATCATACGAGGTATTCAATTAATGCAGCAACTCATGCTCCCAATAATTCCTCAGGGTACGACTATTATAAATGGTCAGGTCAGTGTTGATAACCGAAATGATGAGTGGTTTTATTTCCTCGGCGGTATCCCGATCTATTCTCACCAGGCTGACAATAAGAGATTATTTAGACTTCACACCTCTCAACTCATCAATACCGGCTCCTGTCGTTCAATCGATATTATTACAACCTTTGGTGTCTCTAAAAGTAGTGTTATGCGCTCATTAAGGCAACTACGAGAAAAAGGGGCTGATTCGTTTTTTGAACCTCGCCCGACTCGCAAGGGAGGACCACTCTTTACGCTTGAGGTTTTGCAGCAAGCTCAGGAATATCTGGATCAAGGTATGACGCCTAACGAAGCCGCTAAAGAATTAGGCATCCGGGCAGATACCTTTCGCAAGGCGATCAGTGATGGACGTTTAAAAAAAAGTCTGCCGTATCAATAGACCCCAATGATGGCAGTACCAAATCAGCCCGTGATATTATTGATGCCAGTGCAGCCGAGTCACTCGGTACGGCCTGCACTCGAGTAGAAGAGCGAATCCAGGCGGCTTTGGGTGAGCAGGAAAAGGGAGCCTCAATCGAATTCGAATCCTGTTTAGATGTTCCTAAAGGCGGTGTGTTATGTGCATTGCCCGCGTTACTTAGCAATGGCTTATTAAATGACATTGAGCACCACCTTGGCAAACTGACAGGTTATTATCAAACCTTTCATATCCTATTGCTACTCGCCTTTATGGGACTATGTCGCATCAAAAATGCCGAACAACTTCGCGAGCATGCACCGGGTGAATTCGGCAAACTACTTGGCCTGGATCGGGTTCCCGAAGTGCGCTGTTTAAGAACCAAAGTAAAAGGACTGTCTGATCCAGAATCAGTTGAAAGCTGGGCGGCCGACCTCAGTCGACAATGGATGGAAAATGAACCAGAGGCAGCAGGAACACTCTACATAGATGGTCATGTCCGTGTCTATCATGGACACTTGACTAAACTTCCCAAACGGCATGTTTCACGCGAAAAACTCTGCTTACGGGGTATCACCGACTACTGGGTTAATGATGGTACGGGGCGTCCCTTCTTTGTCGTTGAAAAAACGGTGGATCCGGGCTTACTAAAAACGCTGGAAGAAGATATCGTCCCCCGATTACTCAAAGACATTCCGAATCAACCGAGTGCACAAGCATTACAGCAAAACAAACAAGCCTGTCGTTTTATCCTGGTGTTTGATAGAGAAGGCTATAGCCCCGCATTCTTTAGAAAGATGTGGGACAAGCATCGTGTCGCTTGCATGACCTATCATAAATTTCCCACCGAAAATTGGCCACTGGACAATTTTTCCAGTCAGGAGATCACCCTACCGAGTGGTGAAAAAGTCATCATGAAACTCGCCGAACGAGGCAGTCTGGTTGGAACCAAAAAACAGGCGATGTGGATGAGAGAAGTGCGCAAGTTGACTGATTCTGGTCACCAAACCAGTATTATTACCACAGCCTATGAACTAGAATTGACGGCTGTTTCTGGGCGAATGTTTAGCCGGTGGTGCCAAGAGAACTTTTTTAGATATATGAAGCACCACTATGGGCTAGATATGCTACAGGAGTATGGAATAGAGCCACTATCCGATACCCAAAAGGTGGTCAACCCTGATAGGCGCCAACAGGAAGGACAGCGTAATTCGATACAATCCAAACTCAATTACCGTCTATCTCGATTTGCAGCGATGGAACTTCATCCGGTGATTAAAAAAGATGAAACGGAAGATGTGAAATACAAGAAATGGGAAAGAAAACGAGCAGAATTACTCGAAGAAATAGAGCATTATGAAAATGAACTAAAAACCATCAAGGAAAAACTAAGCCAAACGCCCAAACACATTACCTGGCAAGAGTTGAGAGACGAAGATAAGTTCGAACAGCTTCTGCCAGGGAAAAAGCGGCTGATAGATACTGTCAACATGATCGCTTATCGGGCAGAAACAGCAATGGCCGCTCTGCTAACCTCACCGACAATCGACTTTCCGATGGCAAGGCAACTATTACAAACGCTGTTTGTGACAGAAGCAGATATATTACCCGATGAAGTAAAAAAACAACTTCGGATACGTGTGCATAGTACTTCCCGACCTGCAAGTAATAAAGCAATAGAAAAGTTATTTGAACAACTCAATCAAACGGAACTCAATTATCCAGGAACCGATCTGCGCTTAATTTATGAGCTGACTTCATCCGCAAAAAATTAGGAAATGGTCTCAAATTAGTTTCGTCTGAATCAAGATGTCTGAGCTTAGCTAAGGCGCTTAGGCAGGCATTAATTTTATTGCGTTTTTTTGCCGTGACCCAGTGCAAATGTTCGCATAGCGTTTCGGCAAGTTCGGTCAGGCTTAAGTTGGGGAACGTGTTAACGGTTTGCTGAACGTAGGCGAGTTCTTTTTTAGAAAAATAACGAGCAGAAAGTGTAAGGGGTTGGGTAATAGCTGTTGTCATTATGTTGCCTGCCTGCAAAAATTAAATTATCCATGCTTATGTTGGCAGATTAGATGGATATAGTCAAGGCAAAAAGTAACTGAGGAAAGTGTTGCTTAAGCTTATGAGTTTTAATCACTTTATTTTTTTTTGTTATTTTTGTATTTAAGTGAATGACATTGCTTTATGTAGGGGGCAAGACCAATCTCATCCCTTTTTATCGCGAATTAGTCGAAGAACACGCTGGTACCTTTATGCACCATGATGGCGGCCTGGAAAAAAACACTCAAGATTTACAGCAATCATTAAGCAAAGCCGATGTGGTAGTATTTCCAAGTTCCTGCATCAGCCATGATGCTTATTGGAAAATTAAACGCATCTGTAATAAACAGAACAAACCATACCAATATTTAAAAAGCTCAGGCCTTTACTCACTATCAAGCGCCCTCAACAAAATCATGTCCACGATAGAAAGGTCAGAGACTACGGGTACCTGCGTAAATTCCTAAAGGATAATAGTCTAGAATAAGTGCTTCAGCGCCCTTGTCGCGTTAAACAATATACAAAAAATATAAACTTTATTGCAATTGAGAATCATTCGTATTACTATAAGTATAAACAAACTTTTGCAACCCTACCTGGAGGTCGCCCATTAAACCAGAGCAAGGCCTGAATAAAGAATGTAACAAAAAAGCAGGAGAATTGATAAGGCCAAGAGTATTTATGATTCTGCTTTTAACTTACATTCAATATAAGCAGTAGAATCTGCTTTTCAAGAGTACAAAACCAACAGGACAGTGGTTTTTTTGTTACAGCCCAGGCTAGACAAGCTCTTGAGCTACAAAGGATTGTGGCAACAAAGGACATGCCGCATACAGGCATGAAAAAAGCTTGCATATTCAGCGACATTTAAATGCTTCGTTCTTTATAAACCCTTCTTTATTGCGAAGTAATTGAAACGACGTTGATTCAACTAGCAAGCGAATATGAGTTAAGGCAGAACAAAATAATAATCTATTTCAACTGCCTTAATAAGCAACAAGGTAAACAATGCAGACTGTTTATCCGGAGAAAAATTTACAGGGATGTACTTTTATTTTATTCAATCATTAGGAGAAAGATAATGACCGTTAGCAAAAAGAAACCTGTCCCAACAGAGCAGCAGAAAATTACCCGGGAAGTAACTCTTGATATTGCAGGGCCTTCTGACCGTGAATTATGGATCGAAGAATGCGCATATTATATGTCTGAAGCGCGAGGTTTTATCCCAGGATATGAACAAAAGGACTGGAGTACTGCCGAACAAAAGTATATTAAAACAATTCCAGCTTAACATTAATAAGCAATATAACTTGAAAATCTAGGCAGTTTATACCCTAGCCTGTATGAACTAATTTCATTGACATGCTTTGCGAAGTCACCAATGTATTTGAAATCGCTAGTCGTAGCTTCACGATGCCTATTTAGACAAGTATTTTAACAAGGAATATTTTTAATAATTGTAGAAATCGACTTCAGCCTGTCACTATAAAAATGGGCTGAAGTTACCTGTAAAACATACCGCCACTCTAACGCTCAGGAATGTGCACGAAATAACTTAGTCAAATTGGAAGCGGTATCTTTAGAGGCTGAGAAAGTATTGCCTATTGGAGTGCAAAAATATGTTTTCGCACTCCTCAATTCGCTTAATACCATGACGAATAAAATGTAAAATTTTTTTTTTGATTAGTTTCACAGCCTCTTTAGTCCCACATCGAAATGGCAGGGCTAAGGATACCGATTCCATTACTTGTTGTAGATTTTATTTCGTGCTCATCCCTTGATAGAAAATTACACAACTATCGGGTTCATCGTAAAGATGCCCCCGTTAAAAATCAAAAAATGTCTTTGATATTGACGTAGATTAAACAAGGAAAATACTTATGCCTCAAACACTACCCGCAACGGGAACCGAAGAAGATCAAATTGATTTACCTAGGCTACTTCTTATCTGTCAACTGATGACGCTATATGCAATAAGTCCCTGCGAACCGATTGCTACGAGCATTAATCGATATTTAATACTGTCGCTGAATTCTTCAGAGGCAAATTCTTTAGGGAAATGGCAAAACACCTTACAGCAACTACTAAACCAGTGGGAGACCATCTCTAATCAACACACGGTGGAATTACTCACTGCAGAAAATTTGGAAATAAACAAAGTAATTGCGCATTAAAGCTTAATACATATCTTGAATATAAACTCAAAAAACTTATGTCAAACAATTCTTGCCCTATTGAACCTTTAATATCATCAAAATATTGCCATTTAAGTGTTTGCATGGAATGTAATATCGTTAACCTTAGCTTGCCAGGACGAATATCCTTTCAATTAGACACGCAGCAATTTATTGAAATTTCCGATATTTTTTATAACGCAACAAAAATACTCAAAGGAAAAAAAGCGCAGAACCAAAAAGAGACACAGATACTTGAATTAAACCAATTACACTAGGAAGTGATAAATGAAGATAGGATTATTCTATAGCAGCGATACAGGTAATACCGAATGCGTTGCAGAACTAATGCGCGACGAGATTGGAGAGGAGATCATGGACATTCATGAGGTTTTTAAAACAGATCTACAAGATACCATTATTCAGTATGATTTTATTATTCTAGGTGTACCTACCTGGTACGACGGAGAAATGCAAAGTGAATGGGCAAATAAACTTGATGACCTGGCAAAAGTAGACTTAAGCAACCGTAAAGTCGCAATCTATGGACTGGGCGAGCAAGAAGACTGGGGAGAATATTTTTGCGATGCCATGATGCCATTAGCCCTAAAAGCTCAAGAATCTGGCGCTACAATAATTGGTAACTGGCCTTCTGTAGGTTATGAATTTACTGACTCCAAAGCTTTAATTGATGAACATACATTTATCGGCCTACCCCTAGATGAAGACCGGCAGGCCGACTTAACCGTTAGTAGAATAAAAACCTGGTTAAAGCTATTACTAGCAGAGCTAGCTGTTGATAATTGGCGGGCATCACTTATTTAGAAAATTTTTATCTGTGCGATTTAGCAAGAAAAATTTTAAATCAAACATCCTGACTGAGGATAATTAAAATGAATCAAAAAAAATACAACGATGAACTATGGAAAAATAAAATAAAACTAGCCAACGAAGATTTTTCAGCAGGAGACATCTCGCCCTCATTTAAACACTCCAAAGCGGCACTCAGAATCGCTCAGAAATTATTTACGGATTACAAAAGTGCCACTCCCTTACCGGGATCACTAACAGCCGTATTAGTCATTTCGTATCTCAATATCGCTGATTGCTGGGCGGCGGAAAACAAAAAAAAAGAACAAATACTCTGTTTAATTGAAATTTACGATTACCTGAATTCTCTGTTATACGAGCACAGTATAACACTCGCTTTAAGTCACCAAATATATGGAGGAGCTAGCAAAATATATCTAGAGCTTTGTCAATGTTTTAAGGAAATCGAAGCCTGGCAAATGCTTAATAAAACTGAGAAAGATTTTGCCGCACTAGCAATTCTTTATCAATCCCGGACAAGTACGATTCATTAACTATGAAGAATTTTTTTGCCACTCCTTTGTTATTTTAAGTTACTAGAATAGCAAGAGCTTTAACGCCTTATCAAGTGCAATAAGTTTTAGCCGTTCTTTCGTAAGCGCTCAATAGTCAGCGTACTTCACGGCAACTCAGATTAATGCCAAACTATCCCCATTGTTAAATACCACGGGGAATTTTAAATGGCAGCGTTAGAAAAAATACAGGCAAAGACTTTCTGGCCTATTCACATAGAGCACTGGCAGGCATCAGGCCAATCACAGGTAGCTTATTGTCGACAGCATGATTTATGTCCGCAAAAGTTAGGCTACTGGAAACGTAAATCGACTGTAAAGCCGACTACTTCCCCTACAGGGTTTACACGTATTCGGGTTGACGGGGATCGTTCATCTGCGCCAGTCCCAGGATTATCTTTGCAATTTAATGATGGTATTCGGTTGGAAGGTATTACGCAGGATACTATGCCGTGTATTCAACCACTGCTTGAGCTGTTGCGATGACGGTTGTTATGCGTCCCTCTCTGTCTTTGACAGAAGTGTATCTGTATCGGCAGCCCATTGATTTTCGTAAGTCACATCGGGGCTTATCGGCGATTGTTGAATGTGAGTTAGGGCATAATCCTTTTGAGGGGGCTCTCTATGCCTTTACGAATAAACGGCGGAATAAGATTAAATGCCTGTTTTGGGAAGATAATGGTTTTGTCCTTTATTACAAGTCATTGGTAGAAGAAACATTTAAGTGGCCTAAGGGTGAGGAAGAGACATTAACCTTAACAGGCCAGCCGTTAAACTGGCTGCTGGATGGCTTTGATATTAGCGCGATGAAAGGTCATAAAAAACTTCAATATGAGTCTGTTTTTTAGCTGTTTTTGTGTTCATTATTGCCACTATAAATGCTATAATAAAGCCATGATTTTAGCCGATATTTCAAATATAAAACAACAAGATAAAGCCGGTTCTTTGCTGTCGGAGAGTGTTGCTTTGTTGCTTGAAAAAAAACAGGCTATTGATGAACTGACGCGTGTGATTGAAGTTAAGTCTGGGGTGATTTCCGAACAGAAAAAACGCATCCTTATTCTGGAAGAGGTACTACGCTTATCTAAAATAAAACGCTTTGGATCATCCAGTGAACAATCTCATCAATCCTCTTTGTTTGATGAAGCAGAGAATGAAGCGGATAGCGATGAGGAGCTAGACCTGGAGGCTGATGAAGCACCTGAGGACGAAAAACAAACAAGTTCTACTGGCACCAAGAAAAAGCCGGGACGCAAACCCTTCTCAGATAAGTTACCTCGCGAGCAAATTTTTATTTATTTAACCGATGAAGAAAAAGAAGGTGCTATTGATACTTTCTTTACTAAAGTGAAAGAAGAGCTGGATATTATTCCTGCTAAAGTACGTGTTCTTGAATACATGCAGGAAAAAGCGGTCTTTATCAAACAGATTGAAGGCGAAAAACAACGCCAGGTTAAAGCCGCACAAATGCCCAGACACCCTATTGCCAGAGCAATGGGAAGCATCAGTTTAATGTGCTTTGTTATTATCGCCAAGTATGCTGACGGCTTACCTTTATATCGGCAAGAAGGCATCTTGTCTCGTTATGGGGGTGACATCTCCAGAGCGACATTAGCAAACTGGATGATCGCACTGGCTAAACAACTTCAGCCCCTGATTAACCTGATGCGAGAGCATCAACACACAGGGGCAGTCATACTCGCTGATGAAACGCGGGTTCAGGTATTAAAAGAACCGGGGCGGCCAGCGACCTCAGATAAATATATGTGGGTGACGCTTGGCGGGCCACCGGGTGAAAAAAGCATCCTGTTTGAATACGATCCCTCTCGTAGTGGAGACGTCCCCATGCGCCTGCTTGACGGCTTTAGTGGCTATCTGCAAACCGATGGCTATGCGGGGTACAATGCCGTGTGCCAAAAAAACAGCATCACCCAGCTGGGGTGCTGGGATCATGCGCGTCGTTATTTTAAAGATGCCCAGAATGCACAGCCTAAACGCAAAAAGGGACAAAATAACAAACCCTCAAAAGCAGGTAAAGCGCTGAGCCTGATCAATAAACTGTATGTCATTGAGCGAGAAATTAAAGACCTGTCAGTGGATGAAAAATATCAGCAGCGCCAGGAGAAGAGCATTCCTGTATTGAACCAGCTCAAAGCCTATCTGGAAGAAAACCAGCATAAAGTACCTAAAGATAGCCTGACAGGAAAGGCAATGACTTACCTGAGTAACCAGTGGGAAAAACTCAATGTGTATTGCACCCATGGTGAACTCAATATTAGCAACATCCTGGCAGAAAATGCGATTCGCCCGTTTGTGATAGGGCGCAAAGCCTGGTTATTTTCTGATACCCCTGCAGGTGCTCGTGCCAGTGCAATACATTACAGCCTGATAGAAACAGCTAAAGCAAATGGGCTGGAGCCTTATGCATATCTTAAGCAGGTTCTCACTGCTTTACCTTATGCTGATACGGTTGATAAAGTGGAGGCTTTGTTGCCCTGGAATATTAAAAAATCAGATACGCCTGAATAGGGCAAGTACGTGCTTCGTTGAGCGCTTACGTTCTTTCAATAATCCGGATATAGAGATGGATAAGTTACTCGCACTAAATAAGCCACCAAAATGATGGGGCTAGACTTAGGGCGTAGTCACTCTCTTTGCGAAACAGAGCTTGGCAAACAAGCTTCGCCCGTTTGCAAGTGATTACTAAAGCCCACTTCCCTAAAATCTCCCGTCTTGAAAAGTACATCCGTTATCGCCATTAATTAAACTTAAGGGGTACTGTACTAGCGCGATATTGAAACCTAATAGCTAATAACTGGTTGCTGGGGTCGCTTTACCGCATGTCTGAAGAGACCTCTAAGCAGCAACTATTTATCTAGCACTTAACGTCAGTGCACTAGAAGAACTTTTTGAAGGCAAGCACACTGCCCGGTTGAAAATCACAAACTTCAATAGGCGCGCAACTCAACACACTCAATGTTGCTTCATTATTAGATACAAAATTAATATCAGCGGCAAATGAAGCTTCCCCTTTGAATGTTTCAATATGTGCATCTACTTCATTCAGGTTGCCCAAAAAAATCTCATAATTATCACCTAGGCGCACGACTACAACACTCCCTCCGACGCTACGCACCATAAAATATTCACCTGGCCTCGAATCAGTGGCCCAGACACCATCAAAATCACCTGCATAAGTTTCAAACGAAACCAGTGTAAAAAAAATGGCTGCACAAAAGTATTTCATAAATATCTCCATTAAAAAATTTAAGAGGGTATTATCCAAATTTAATACCACAAAAAGTTCTCTGTTTCTGTTGGGGTACTATATATAACAGCTAAGTTATTCTAAAAAAGTAGCTACTATCTGATACATATATTTCCTATTAAGCTGAACAAATCAGATGGTTGTCCCAGCCTAAAGTTTTATCAACATAAAGTAAGCGTTGCTCAAAGTTCACAGGATTGACTAGAAAGACCCTTCCACTGCCCGTTGTTATCACAAAATGACTATTTTCCTGATTCATAGCAATTCCTCCTGCATCGGCAATTTCAAGAGTTTTCACCCATGTCAGGGTATTTACCTGCCAAAAAGTCACGATATTTCCACGCGGACAGGTTACACCAATAACTCCACTCTGAGGATGAAAACATATGCTTGCCGTATAGTGCCGCATACGGCGCAATTCATCTTCAGGCCCTTGAAACATTTGAATCGCTGAGTTACCATTCTGGATACCCACTAATGGTACGACATCCTCTTTCGGGCCTTCATACTGCATAGCGATAAGCACTTTATCATCGCCAGTAAGTGCCAAGTGGCGTGTACTTAATGACCGGTTTTGTATTGCGATACTCTGGATTAATGTCCCGTTTTCCGCATCAATATACACCAGCGCAGGCTGCATACTGTCCAGATTTAACTTTCGTCGTTGATAATCCGGATGAGTTCGAATACCTCCATTAGCAACCACCAGCGTCTTACTATCCGATAATAAATGCACATCATGTGGACCGATGCCGTAACTGTTCATTTCACCTAGTCTGGAATAATCTTTACCATCCCATATGCCGATAGTACCTACACCTTTTTCGTAGTCATTTTCAGCAGTATATAAATAACTTCCATCTCCGGAAAAACAGCCATGTCCATAAAAGTGTCGATCTTTTGGACACTCTATTGTGCTAAGTACCTGCCCCTTGTTAGCATCCACAATTAGTAACTGTGTTCCTGGTCGTCGCGCAAAGATAACAACAATATGACTATCAAGCGGATGAAATACACCACTGTGAAGGCGCATGCCTGTAGGTATCGAAAAAGCAACCTTCCCACTACTATCAAAACTACTGACTGAATAAAAATGCTCTTCGCGTGTACTTGCAGAGAGGAAGCGTAATTTTTGCTCTGGCTTATACCTTATTTGTTGACCACACCCAGGAATAAAGGGCAATAAACAACCAATTGCCGTCGCAGCAAGCATGCGGCGGCGATAAAAATCGGGCTTTTTTTCAGGGGCTGCAGGTTGATTAATCACCATCATTACTACTAAAACCAATGGTAATTCCCAAAGTCTGGGACAGACTTTGTTTAATCATAGCAATTAATTTAATTAATTCTCTATGTAATTCCTCCATCTGACCCTGCGTCTTTGACTTCTTTATTTCGCTAAATAACGGTTTTGGAAGTGCGGATGCAAGTTCAAGACACTTGGATATTTGAGTGCGCAACCTAAACTCTACGTCTGGCTCATTATAATTACTGATTAATAAATCATCTAAACCAAAATGACTACCACCATAATAAATTTGCTGAAAAGTAATTAAGCT
The DNA here is from genome assembly GCF_965251085.1 of Methyloprofundus sp. NCBI lineage: Bacteria > Pseudomonadati > Pseudomonadota > Gammaproteobacteria > Methylococcales > Methylococcaceae > Methyloprofundus > Methyloprofundus sp. Next base: position 2,442,698 of record NZ_OZ252594.1, read on the forward strand.
ACTGATCATATTTTCCTGAGATCGTTGACTACGCCATGATTCCAGAAAAAAAGCATTTACTTTTGCATTTGGCAAGTGCAAACCCGAAGGCTTTGCTACTTTAAGATTTTTGACAACTTCTACTGCGACTAATGCTTCACGCAATATAACCGCAAAAGATTCATTAATAACCTCCGGGTTACTCGAATAGGTAAACTCTGCAAGGTAGCCACGACTAGAATTCCCCCAAGCGTTAAGCAAGTCTCGTGACTTATTACTAACGTTCTGCGCTGCTGCTTTTAGGTAATCACAACGCTGATTAGCACTGCCGCCATCTGTAAAAGTAGCAAACCCTCCTTCTTCAGAGTCAAATAAAAGATATTCTATTGCCGGTAGCCCTTGTGCTGGTGATGCCGCTTTAGCAAGTTGCTCAGCGGTAGGCGATGAATTGGCACGCAAAAATCTCTGCGCTTGGCTTCTGACCAGGTTTTTATCATCTGACCAAAATTGGATTTTGAGGTCAAGGAAGTTCTCTAATACTGGGCCGAAGCGAAAAGGCAAGGTCTGTGCCCATGCTTGCTGCGTGGTACGCCAGGAGTTTTTAAGCTGTGCAAATTGCTCAGTAGTACGCCCCGCGTTACAAAAGGTATTGGCTGTTTGAGATAAATGCCTGCTTTGCATTGAAAAAGCTTCAAAAGAGGGAAGTAACACTCGTTCACTGACATCTTTTACAAACGCACGATTTGCCGCTTGCTTATCACCCACATTAATAAAAGCTCCCTGCATACTGCCAGCAGCAAAAGCCGTAGAACCTAAACATAGGAAGAGTACTAGCATCATGACTAAGCCTGTCATGAAGCAAATACTCCGCTGGTGATCCAATCCATATTCAGTAGAGTTTAATTTACTTTGAGAAACTTTATTATGCGTCGTATCGTTAATCAGTAATCCTTGCGCTATAAAAGGTATATCCATTGTTATTTTCCAGTATTAAAAATAATATAAGTCATTATAAAGATTCAAGAAATTTAATTAAGGCGTTTCTTTGTTCTGCATCGAAAGACAGAACCCTTTGTTTTGACGTCTCAGCTTCACCGTTATGCCACAATATAGCTTCCATCAGATTACGTGCACGCCCATCATGTAAAAAATTCGTATGTCCGTTAACTGTTTCAGTCATACCAATTCCCCATAATGGAGTTGTTCGCCATTCACGACCATTTGCTAGAAACTCAGGTCTGTTATCAGCTAAACCTTCGCCCATATCATGCAGCAATAAGTCAGTAAAAGGGTGAATAGTTTGATTTGCTAACTCAGGGAAAACTTGTGAATCACCCGTTCTTAAAGTAGGGATGTGACAAGCTGCACATAAGGCTTCATTAAATAATTTTTTACCTTGTAGAACAACGGGATCATTAACATTCCGCCTGGCAGGTACAGCGAGATTGCTAGAATAAAACACCACAAAATCAAGTATCTCATCACTTACTTCAGGGTCGCCCCCATTGGGTTCTAACAAACAATCGACCTGCTCGGCTGTACACTCGTCAGCTGGAAAAATTGAGCTGGTTAAGCCCATATCTCCATTAAATGCACCTGCAGATTGCTGTCTGACTGTCGGTTGCCCTAGTTTCCAACCGTAACGCCCTAGTGCTTGACCTTGTTTTTCAACATCCCACACCCAGTTAACACGACCACTGATACCATCATTATCTAGATCTATAGGGTCTTCTCGTGCCAGGATAGTACTTTGTGGAATGGTATCAATCAAGCCAAGACCAATCATCGGTGGAGCCACTCGCGGTGAAGTCATTACATGATTCGCAAATGGACCGTACTTGAGTTGTTCAATATGGAAGGTAGGCTGCCGTAACTCGACTTTATAACCATCCGTGAATCTTTCGCTAATACCCGTATAGCTTACTTTTACCTGTCCTTCAGGATCAATATTAGGACTGGAAAAATCCTGTAGCTGGCCACCGTAATTTGGCTCTGGAAGTGGCCCGTGTTGTTGCTGTAATAACTGTTCTTGCTCTGTTTCTGCAGGAACACTCAACCTCATCAACATTGAGATTGCACTATCCTGATCGTTCTCGGGGGGGTGCCCTCGCCCATCTTTAATATGGCAATTTTGACAGGCATTGGTATTAAACAACGGCCCTAGGCCATCACGAGCAGTCGTTACTGTGGGCGCAGGCACCCAGGGGTTACGAAAAAATGAATTACCTACGGAAAAATCCAGGCGTCTAACCACACCCAGACTAGCCGAAGGACGAGAAAAAGCATCTGCATTGAAAGTAAAACTGGTCGCACTTCCACCTAAAAGATGCTCATTTTGTTCGGCCTCGCTAAAGTTCTGCTTAATCGAAAACTGTACTGCTGGCGAGGTAAAAAGGAATTGCCCTGTCTCACCTTCAAAGCCGATATACAGGGTAATGTCACCCGGTAAATCATGTAAGTTCTCCACGATGGAAAGCTGAATATTCGCAGGCAGGTTATCATTGTATATTTGCAAGGGGATAAGTGAAGCTATGCTACGATCCCAAGGTACCCAGGTTGATTCCGCAGTTTTCACCCAAGCGACACCCGCTTGAATAGCTACCAGATACAGCTGACCCGAACCACCGATGCTGTTCTTCGGACTAGCAAAGGTCGCAGAAACAGATAACATATCGGCTTCTGAAATATTGGCTTCAGAAGGCACCTGAATGTTAAATTCAACCTGTGCACCTGCTTTTTCGCCATTTAAGAAAATGGTGTCACGCGTATGGGTTGCAGCCATACTATGAGTGGCATATAAGACTACAATTATAGCCAAGGATATTTTATTTATGTTTAACATATTTGACTTTGTAAATTGGCGATTAGACAAAAAAACGTTACACCATCTTTCATTTTTCATTATGTCAGGAGTGCAATAGCTTTAGCTATTGCTGTGTGCGGAAAAAGCTAAAGTTATTAATCCTGCGCTGGGGTGAATCTTACTATTAAAATGTTAAGTACTTTTAGGCAAAAATGAAAGGTGGAAACTTAACACGAAATTTCATATTTTTTGGTAAAGTTTCTGTCTATAATTCACTCTGTCGCAATAGATGTTTAAAACACCCAATAAATAGGGTGCAAACCTACCGCACTACTTATGACGCATGATCTATTTGCTACAAACTAAAACATATTCCCCGTCTTAAAGAACGACGGAGAATATTTATATCGATATCAAATACTTTTACAACTATGACTTACAGCTCATGCCCAGAGGCATCAGGATTAAGGTTAGTGATACCTAATGCTTCAGCGACGGCTTCAATCTGAATGGTTTGCTGCCCCAACGATTGAATGGCTGCATTAATAGTCGCAGCACCAAGTTCATTTCCCGGTGCAATCAGTTGATCAAATGCCTCACCAGACTCAGCTTTGGTGACAATTTTTTGTATCGCATCCTGAGAGTCATTCATTCTTTGCACAAGCTCATCACTGACATCCGCATTTTCATAAGCGACCAATTCCGCAAGACTTGTGGTGACGACTTTACTGCCATCAATACGATTGTATGTACCTGTGTAGACATTTTTGATACCCAGTGCGTCAAAGAAATATGAGGAATGAGTATTATCACTAAAACAATCATGCTCATCCTCTGTAGAATTAGCAATCAGAGCTACTTTCATACGCTCACCGGCTAATTCACCAAAAGACAAGCTCCCCATGCCGAAAAGCATTTTACGCAAACCTTCTTCAGCATCACCGGCAAGAAATTCAGTTGCATAATTCTGTCCACCTGTACCCCCTTGAAGATCCCACTCATTAACAATAAATTGTAAATCCTCAACTAACAATACTGTGGCTGCCATTAAGTATTGAGCACGTCTATCACAGTTGTCATTAGTACAATCACCTCCACTCAGGTAGTCAGTATAAGAACGCTCACCTGCCCCTTCTTCAGTTCCATTTAAATCTTGTCCCCAGAGTAAAAATTCTACCGCATGATACCCGGTAGCAACATTCGCTTCTGAGCCCGCCACTTCATGCAGGCCTTGAAGCAATTCTGGGGTAATATTGCTAGCATCTAGTGTTTCACCACCGATAGTGATATTGGCATTATTAGCGATGATATTCGCCTGTGACCATTCATTTCCTAACTCACTGTCATACAAAGTTGTATCGACATAATCAATCAACCCCTCATCCAGAGGCCAGGCATTAACTTTACCTTCCCACTCATCGACAACAGGATTAGAAAAGCGGAAAGTTTCTGTTTGTAAATAAGGTATACGTGCTGCTTTCCAGGCTGCTTTAGCTGTATCTTGTGTAGCTTGCGATGGATTATCGATGAACGCTATAACAGCCTCTTTTAATTGCAATGCAGTAATCAATGCATCTTCATATCCAGCATGTGCAAGCCTGACATAGCCTTTCAAGACATCTGCCTCATCAACCTTAATATCAATATGAATAGGCATTGAGTTATATCTCAGAGTACCCGCACTATTCTTATAACCAACGAAAATATCAAATTTTCCAGACCTCCCTGAAAGGCTACGGTAGACATTCAGCATTTCTTCTGCTTCCAGAGCACTATCTTCCCGCGCAGGTTGAAGATTATCAATATTACCATCCCAAGGCAGCCAAGCACCTGAGGACGTTTTCATCAATGCCTGACCACGGTTAATAACAACGGCATAAAAGGAACCACTGGAACCAACATCTTCTGCTGCCACAGGAATTAAAGCAGAAACGGTCAGGTTATCAGAAACCTGAAACAAGCCATCTGAATTTGGAACACCTCCGATTGTCCCAGCAATAGACGCAGTCGCGGAACCTGCGCCTAGCATGGCAACGGGGTAATCTTGCGTTAGCGCCAAAGCAGGCCCAGACGTTGAAAGAGCCAGCACAATCACGGCAGTTAAATGATTAATGGTCGGTAATATTTTCATAAGCTAAAGTCCTTAAAGCAGTTATATAAACGCATATAATATCACTAATGATAATCATTCTCAACAACATTAATATCTTTGTAAATATTCTATAATGTATTTAAGGTTATATCAACTTTAAATTTCTATACTTCGACAGGCAACCAATGCAGCCCAATAACCAACTGATTTTTGTCGCGAGTAAAGTGTTGAAATAGGCGTATAGCTAGAGCTAGCTATGTAATTATTTCAGCAATACAGCTACCAGCTAAAATCGGCCGCTAAAGATTCACACCAGTGGCTGTACGAAGTCCCCTTATCTTGACACTCAATGACTTCTAGCTCGATACACCAATAGAAATGCAAGCACCATGCTTAACATAAAGATAGCTAATGCTAATGCATCCCCCCACCACATATAAGGTGTATTCCCTATCATAGGTACAACAGAGTCTGTAAGTGCAGCTCGTTTAAATGCAGCTAAACTACTGACTACCTTGCCCTTTTCATTAATGAATGCAGTGATACCTGTCGCGGATGATCTGAGCATATATCGCCCTGTTTCAAGGGCACGAAAACGTGCCATTTGTAAATGCTGATATGGCTGCACCGAGTTTCTCCACCAGCCATCATCAGTTATGTTAACCAAATAGGCAGCCTCTGGTAATCCCATCAATAACTCCTGACCAAATACGCTTTCATAACATATAGAAGCAACAAAGTAATAACCCGCTGCGTATAACAAATCTTGACTGTCTGCCCCTTTCTTAAAGTTCGAAACTGGAAAGCCTATTAATTCTGCCATGACATTTGATACAGGCTGAAAAGGTAAGTATTCGCCAATTGGCACTAAATGACGCTTATAATAAGTTCCTTTAGTTTCGCCCCATAGCTGCATAGCATTATAAAACTCACTCACACGTTCACCCGAAGCGATTACGCCTAATAAAATATCACTGCGATGGGCAATTGCTTCTGCATTAATTGTATTTATAAATAACGGATCTAGACTGTTATATATAACAGGCAAGGCTGTTTCAGGCCAGACAATAAGACTTGAATCCCAATGTTGTCGAGTTATGGATGCATAGGTTTGAAGTGTATCATCGCGTTGCTCAGGTAACCATTTTCTCTGTAATGGGATATTGCCCTGTATTAGAGTAGCCTGAAAAGGCTTCCCTAGAGGTTGTGTCCATGAGACAGATCTTAACAATTGCGCAGTTCCCCAAAGACTCAGCAGTAGGCATAACACCCCCCACCGTCGCCAATCCCTGAAATAACACATAGCAACAAGTGCAGCTGAGGAAAAAGCAACCAACCAGCTCACCCCGTAGATGCCAGTAATAGGCGCTAAGCCAGAAAGGGGTGTATCGATCTGACTATAACCTAGCTGCAACCAGGGAAAGCCTGTTAAAAACCAGCCGCGAAACCACTCTAGCAATCCCCAGGCAGCTGGAAAGACGAATAGCAAGCGAATCACTTTATGCTTATTGCAATACCCCACCATTAGCCAGCCGAGCAGAGCCGAATAGGAAGCTAAATAAGCAACGAGAAGAGCGCTCAACCCAATTGAAATAATTTCATTAATACCTCCCCAGTCATGAATACCGAAATATACCCAGTAGATTCCTGTACCAAATTGCCCAAAACCAAAAAGGTATCCTCTCCAGACTGCTTTTCCAAGGCTCACATGCTGCCAGTTTAACAATAATATAATCAGCGCAATAATCGCCAGAAGCGGATTATTAAAGGGAGCGAATGAAAGCGTCAGCAATACGCCACCTAACAAAACCACGCCGTCGCCCGCTATAGGGCTAATGTGTTTCTCGAACAGCATTTGCAATTTTAAAAAACTCATTCTTCGAGTACGCTTTGGCTAATTCTGGCAGAAAGTAGCTTATATAATAAATAGGCTAGCTAAAATGATAAGGATAGAAGGGAAGTGTAACAATTCGCGCTCCCAAAATCTGCTTGGGAACCAGAGTTGTTATTTGCGAGACGAGGAATTCACCCCGCTTCAAATGTTGATAGCACAATGTGTTAGTAACAACAATATGGACGGGGTAAATACAAATACCTCATCAAGCAGCAGTGTGCTTTATGTAAAGGGGGACAAGATCAACCTAACCCCCTTTTATCGCGAATTAGTCGAAGAGCACGCTGGTACCTTTATGCATCATGATGGCGGAATAGAAAAAAACACTCAAGATTTACAATACTCATTAAGCAAAGCCGATGTTATTGTATTTCCGAGTTCCTGTATCAGCCATGATGCTTATTGGAAGATCAAACAGACCTGTAAAAAATAGAACAAACCTTACCAGTATTTAAAAAGTTCCGGGCTTTACTCACTATCAAGTGTACTCGACAACATTCTGCCCACAATAGAGAGATACAAGCCCGCATGAAATCTACGCGATAAGGGAAATAACTACAATAATTATCCCGTGTTCCGTCTGCTCCATACGGGCTACTAAAAATTGCCACATGGCTTTCTGGTTATGAATATATCTTGGCTAAAACACATTAAATCCTTTAGTATCAGCAAGTTAAAAACCTTTCACTCCCAAAGCATTTTTATTGGGAGTTTGTACTTGATCTTTGCAATTCCTGCTCGAGTTTGTGCCCACGCTTTACTGGGTAGCATGCAGGAATGCCAAAATGTCGCTATGAGTTATAGACAATCAGGAAAAACTTTCCCTCCCTCTTTTATAGAACGAGGGAATTGTTAAGCAAAAGGATTACTTAAAACGATCGTTTCATTGCGCTCTGGACCAGTCGATAAGATAGAAATCTTAACACCCACTAGCTCTTCCAGACGCTTGACATAAGCACGCGCATTATCGGGTAATTTATCTAGCTCAGTCACGCCTTTGGTGATTTCTGACCAACCCTCCATATATTCGAAAACCGGTACACAGGCTGCATATTTCTCAGCGCCTAATGGCGCAACGCTGACTTCCTCACCAGCTATGTTGTATGCGATACAAATACCAATTTTATCCAGGCCATCGAGTACATCTAGCTTAGTAAGGCACATACCGCTTAGTGAATTCAACTGCGCTGATTTACGCATGGAAACGGCATCAAACCAACCGGTACGTCTTTTTCTTCCGGTGGTTGCGCCAAATTCATGACCTTTTTCACCCAGATGCTGACCATATTTATCATCTAATTCGGTTGGAAAAGGTCCATTTCCTACCCGCGTTGAATAGGCTTTGGTAATACCCAGAACATAATCTATATCTAAAGGCCCAATTCCAGCACCTGTGGCTGCCCCTCCCGCTGTCGTATTCGATGAAGTGACATAAGGATAAGTACCATGGTCAATATCTAGCAACGCTCCTTGTGCACCTTCAAATAATAAATTACAACCTGCTTTTTGATAGTCATGCAACTGCTCGGCAACATCTGTTAACATCGGTTTGATATGCTCGGCTAACTCCAGAGTCTCAGCTAGCATAGTATCAAAATCGACTGCCGGTACTTTATAGTATTCGGTCAGCATAAAGTTATGGAAGGCGGTTAATTCGCGTAGCTTTTCGGTAAATAATTCAGGATTTAACAAATCACCCGCACGCACACCGCGACGCGCTATCTTATCTTCATAAGCCGGTCCAATTCCACGTCCTGTGGTACCAATGGCTTTTGCACCTTTGGCTATTTCACGCGCCTGATCAATAGCGACATGAATCGGTAAAATCAGCGCACAAGCTTCACTTATTAATAAGCGCGAACGTACTGGAATACCTGCTTTTTCCAGTATCTTAATTTCTTTTAGCAAAGCTTCAGGTGATAACACCACGCCATTGCCAATTAAACATTGTACGTCTTCACGCAATACACCTGAAGGCACTAAATGTAAAACTGTCGTTTTGCCCTTAATCACCAGCGTATGTCCGGCATTATGTCCGCCTTGGAAACGCACCACTGCCTTTGCCTGATCAGTTAACAAATCGACTAACTTACCTTTGCCTTCATCGCCCCATTGCGTGCCGATAACTACAACATTTTTGCCCATAACTATTCCAGATTAATTTAACGGGACAAGAACCCAGTTCTCATCTATTTTTTCTAATTTTTGCTTACAAGCTAAGTCCTCAGCATGATCCTGCTGACCAGACAGCTGCCTAATAACGATACAACCTGTGGCTCTAAGATCACCAACCTTTTCATCCAGCGCACGATCTTCAGGAGCAAAAGGTGCGAAAACTCTAGCTCTACCATCACTCTCCTGTGTGCCTTTAGTCAGCGCAGCCAGCACTTTTAAATCCGCACTAAAACCGGTAGCAGGTCGTGCATTGCCAAACACCAAACCAATATTATCATAACGTCCGCCACGTGCAATTTCTTTGCCTACTTCGGGAACAAATGCGGAAAACACCATCCCGGTGTGATAGTGATAACCGCGTAATTCAGCCAAATCAAAGCTGATAGTTAATTCAGGATAATAGCTGTGTAAGATATCTGCCAGCTGTTCTAGCTGTGCTAAAGCTTCACCCACACTCGCATCGGCACTGGCAAAAACCGTTCTTGCTTGCGCCAATACCGACTTATCTCCATTTAATTTCGGCAGTGCCAGAAAGATAGTCTGTAACTCCGGGGCAATCGCATAGTTTTCCAAGAGCACTTCTAATTCACAGTTAGATTTGCGCTGTAATACTTCGAACAGCGCCAACTCCTGCTCCTGCGTTAGACTAGCCTGAGTAACAAGCCCGCGATATATACCTACATGGCCTAAATCAAGATGCACATTTTTTAATCCTGCCATGGCCAAAACTTCAAGCATAAGCCGAATCACTTCAGTATCGCTATCTATCCCGGCATGACCAAATAATTCTGCACCAATCTGCATGGGAATGCGAGTTTTACCTAGCGCATCCCCCCGCGTATGTAGCGTAGTTCCTTCGTAGCATAAGCGCGATACTTGCTGATGGCTCAGGCTATGTGCATCTATGCGCGCCACCTGCGGAGTCATGTCCGCGCGGATACCTAACATTTCGCCACTCAGTTGATCAGTCAACTTAAAGGTCTGCAAATTTAAGTCGTGCGCGGAGCCCGTAAGCAATGAATCTAAATAATCGATAAACGGGGGAACTACTTTTTCATAGCCCCAACATTCAAATACATCAAGCAATTGACGACGTAATATCTCCAGGTGTTGCGCATCTACAGGTAAAATTTCCTCTACACCATCTGGCAATAGCCAGGGATCTCTTTGTAACATGATAATTATCCAGTTCACACAAAAACGCTCCGCATAGGCGGAGCGTTTTTTCGTTCAAGCCAGGAAATAATTTTACTTATTTCATTTGTTTGAAATATTTAAAGAAATCAGAATCTGGTTCTGTCACCATAAGATTTGATGAGTTAGAAAAGGTTTCTTTATAGGCCGCCATACTGCGATAAAAAGCATAGAACTCAATATCTTCACCATAAGCCTGGGCATAAATTTCCGATGCTGTTGCATCCCCCTGACCTTTAGTTACTTCAGCATCTCTATAAGCATTCGCTAAGATAATTTCTTTTTGCTTATCCGCGTCTGCACGTACACGCTCAGCTGCCTCTGAACCCTGTGATCTAAATTCACGTGCAACCCGTTCACGTTCTGCTTCCATACGGCTATACACTGATTGACTCACCTCTTTAGGTAAATCAATACGCTTAACCTGTACATCAACAATCTCAATACCCAGTTTGGAAGCAACTTCTGTGGTGTTTGCAATCAATGCCTTACGAACTGCGCTACGGTCTGTAGATACAAGCTGTTTAATATCACGTTTACTAAACTCACTACGAAATGCATCTTTAATGATCTGATCCAGACGTACATTAGCCTGATAAACATCTCCCGCAACCGAGGTATAGAACGTTGTCACATCACCGATGCGCCATTTAACAAACGAATCAACAATAACGTTTTTCTTTTCTGCGGTTAAAAAACGCTCAGGAGTGGAATCAAGCGTTAAAATACGCGAGTCAAATTTCTTGACATTATTAATGACCGGAACTTTAAAATGTAAGCCCGGTTGATAATCTGACTCAACAATTTCCCCGAATTTAAATTTAATTGCTTTTTCTGTTTCGCTAACAGTAAAAACACTCATTGTTACCACGGTAAAGATAATACCTAGACCGACTAAAACTTTATTTACTGACATTTTTAGCGACCTCTTGGCATGCGACCACGACTGCTAGGTCGAGGCGTATTAGTAGGGTTATAAGACTCAGTTACTCTTGACTCAGATTGATAGCTATTCACTAGTTTATTGGCTGCCCTTGACTTATTGCCTAGTTTATCTAACGGTAAATACATAAGACTATTGCCACCTTGTACATCAACCATCACGGTATCCGTGCCACTCATGACAGACTCCATGGTATCTAGATAAATACGCTGACGAGTGACTTTAGGCGCTTTTTTATATTCCTTTAAAATTTGCGTAAAACGACTCACGTCACCTTCCGCTGCTGAAATAATACGTGATTTATAACCTTCAGATTCCTGGGTCAGCCTTGCTGCCGCACCTCGCGCTTTCGGCACGATGTCATTGGCATAAGCTTCAGCTTCGTTAATCAAGCGCTGTTTATCTTCACGCGCTTTAATCGCGTCTTCAAAGGCGCTTTGTACTTGATCAGGCGGCTGCGCATCTTGTAAGTTGACACTGGTAATGATAATACCTGACTCATAAGAATCCATGACTTGCTGAATCTCGGTTTTAATATCAGCAACAATCTGACTACGACCTTCCGTTAAAGCAAAATCCATGGTATTTCCACCAACAACGCCACGCTCCACACTTTCGGTCACTTGTTTAAGCGTGGCTGTCTGATTAAGAATATTAAATAAATATTTTTTAGCATCACTCACCTGATACTGCACGGCAAGACGCACATCAACTATATTTTCATCTTTAGTCAACATCAGCGCTTCCTGAGGGACAGAGCCTTTACGACCCCCACCAGAGCGATAACCAACTTCCAAAGATCGTACCTGGGAAATATTAACAATCTCGACACTATCAATAGGCGCAGGGAGCTTCCAGTTTAAACCCGGCTGTGTGGTTGCAATATATTTACCAAAGCGTAATTCAACGCCACGATTTCCTTCATCCACAATATAGAAGCCGCTTGCAGCCCAGAGAGCGATAGCTCCTAGCGCTAAAAAGCCCAAACCCTTGAGTGAAGGAGCTGAGTTTTCATCACCGCCATCACCCCCTTTATTACCCCCAAACAAGCCACCTAATTTATCTTGTAGCGATCGAATCGCTTCATCTAAATCGGGAGGACTATTTTCCTCACTGCGACCACTCCAAGGGTCTTTCTTTTTATCGCCGCCCGGTTCATTCCAAGACATTCTTCTAACTCCACATTTATACTGCAAAAAATTTATGACATTTAATCAAATCGCCAGCCAAATTGTTATTATTTTACTCAGCAATTATCCTAAAAAACTTATCATTACACAATCATTGTTCAACAATTTCTTCAACATCTACTTCATCCAAAACGCCCATGTGCTGCCGATCTATCTCTACCAGTAGGTCCCAGCCTCCTTGCTCGGTATAGTCTTCGCGCATTATATTGGCGACAGAGAATAATTTAGCACGCACATTGCCCTGGCTGGGTAATAAATGACAAAGACGCGTCACTTTGCTTGCCGAAAACAGTTCTGCCAGCGCCTGTAATAACAAGTCCATACCCGCCCCCGTCTGTGCTGATACCCAAACACGTACTGGCAAGCCAAGATCATTTCGATCTATACGTGGTGCAAAATCATCCAATAGGTCAATCTTATTAAAAACTTCCAGTTGCTGGTTTACATCTGCACCAATTTCTTTCAATACACGATTGACTTCAGCAATGGTTTCCGCCCGATACTCATCATTTGCATCAATAACATGTAACAATAAATCCGCTTCTGTTGCTTCCTGCAACGTCGATTTAAATGCCGCCACTAATTCATGCGGCAAATGGCGTATAAAGCCAACCGTATCAGCCAAAACAACTTCTGATGCATTGGGTAACTTAAAGCGTCTTAGTGTCGGGTCCAGCGTTGCAAATAACTGATCCGCCGTATAAATATCTGCGCCTGTCAGAGTATTAAATAAGGTCGATTTTCCCGCATTGGTATAGCCCACCAATGATAAGCCTGGAGTCTCCGAGCGCTTACGCCTGGCACGCCCCTGATGTCGCTGTTTTACTACTTTTTCCAGGCGGCTTTGTACCAGCTTGATACGCGCGCCTACCTGACGTCTATCATCCTCTAACTGGGTCTCTCCGGTACCCCGCATACCGATACCCCCTTTTTGTCTATCCAGATGCGTCCATCCTCGGGTTAGACGTGAAGAAAGGTGATTTAATTGCGCCAGTTCGACCTGTAATTTACCATCATAGGATTTTGCGCGCAGGGCAAAAATATCCAGAATTAAACCATTACGGTCTACTACTCTAAATTCTAGCGCAGCTTCTAAGTTACGCTCCTGACTAGGCGTTAAGACATGGTTAAACAACACCAGATCAGCTTCGCTTTCCTCAATTGCTGCCTTAAGCTCTTCTAGCTTACCCGAGCCTATAAAATATTTGGCATCCGGATACTTACGCGAGCCTGTTAGCACATGCACAACTTCCGCTCCTGCGGAACTTGCCAATTCTTTTAATTCATTTAAATCTTCCTGGCCTGCGTAAAGATTAATATGTACTAGAACAGCTTTTTCCCCAGATTCAGGACGATCAAACAAGGATATTCTCCTTGCCCCAGCAAATTCTCAAATTATTCAACCTCAAGATCTTTATTTATCATAGTAACCGGCTTGCCAGGTACTATAGTCGAAATAGCATGTTTATAGACCATTTGCACCATAGTATTTTTCAGCATCACGACATATTGATCAAATGAATCAACCCGGCCTTGCAGCTTAATGCCATTAACTAAGAAAATAGATACAGGCGTATGCTCCTTTCTTAGCGCATTTAAAAAAGTATCCTGTAAATTTTGACTTTTTGGCATACGCCTCTCCATTTTGTTGTTATTTTTATCTGTCGCTTAAAACTATCCAAACAAAGCATGGATACCTTACCGGCAATTAAACTGATTTACAAGATATAAGGTCTCAATGTTAAAAAACAAGCCTTCTTCATTTTTTCACCTACCCCAGAGGCACTCAAGCAACTCAGCCTCTCTATTGTCCAGCTTGTTTTTAGCAGATATGAGTATTTGTTATCTGCATTATACCTATGCGTCAAATCAATGCTTTATAACAGTCAAAACGAATTGTTTAACATAGTTTAATTAATGCCCTATTCGATGCACCTACTATAACACACTGAAAAATAGCATAATTCAATTATGGTTAGATTATTGCTTATATTCTTTACCCCCGGATAAATAATTCCTAACACCAATTTTCAGTCTATATAACACAGCATTCCCCCTAGGAACGAGATTTTAAAAATACCCGAAACTAGACAGGATGTGCTGAAGTACCTAGCCTAGCCTAGCCTAGCCTATAACTGTTGGATTTAATAAATCCTCGCCTTAGGCTGGCAGTGCATTTGAAAATATGGGGTTTAATTCACTTTAGTATGTATAAAATATCAGCTGTCACAGCATCGAAATTAATTCAACAACATCAGGATGAATTAACCCATTATCTTATACAACGAAATCACTGCTCTGACGTAGCTTCAGATATTTTACAAGACGCCTATTTACGTTTAATCAATGCCAGTCCTGACAAGGAAATAAAAAATACTCGCGCTTATTTATATAAAATTGTCAATAATCTAGCCATTGATTAGGGAGATGGAAAGAAATAATCATCCAAACGAAGTAAGCTTGTGTCTCAATAATTTATAATAATGAATTCTGAATTTATTCTCACACTAGGCAGATAAGCTTGTTGATATTAACAGATAGCATTATAGGTTGGATTATAAATACAGCCCATCGTTTAAAAGGCTCGGTACGTCGTATATTCATGGCTGAAACGGTGGAGCTACTAGGCTCAGGTGGTGCAAGTATTGCTGAAGAAAAACTAGGATGGAATAGAGGCACTATCCGAAAAGGACAATATGAACTTGAAACTCAGCCCATAGAAGATAATTTTTCAGCGAGAGGGCGTAATAAAAGTGAAGAGCATTTTCCTCATCTACTTGATGACATAAAAAAAATTGCTGAACCGGAGTGTCAAACGGATCCCTCTTTTAATTCCTGTCGATTATATACCCGGCTAACGGCTAAAGAAGTTAGAAAACGTTTACTGGAGATTGATTATTACGATGAAAAAACATTACCTTGCTCAAAAACTATCAATACAAAATTAAATGACCTGAGTTACCATCCAAAAAAGGTACAAAAAACAAAGCCTCATAAGAAAATCAAGGAAACGGATGCAATTTTTGAACAAGTTCATTCAGTCAATGGAATGGCAGATATCAACCCAAAAGAGATTCGTATATCAATTGATGCCAAAGCAAGAATGAATATAGGAAATTTTTCACGGGGAGGACGAAATCGGGTTTTAACAAAAGCAGAGGATCATGATTTAGATGTTAAGGAAAAGTTAACTCCTTTTGGTTTTTATCTGCCTGAACATGATGATTTTTTCCTTTTCTTTACAGCAGGCTATGCCAGCAGTGATTTCATCGTTGACCGATTGGAAGAAATTTGGCCAGAAATTCAAGAAAAATATGGAGTAGATATTCTGACAATTAACGCTGACAATGGTATGGAGAACAGTAGCTCCAGAACTCAGTTTATAAAAAGGCTTGTGGAGTTTGCTGAAAAAAGCAACATAAAGATAAAACTGGCCTACTACCCTCCTTATCATAGTAAATATAACCCAATTGAACGAGTATGGGGAGCCTATGAAAATCATATTAGTGGCGACATAATGGATACAGTTGAAACAACTTTAAAATTTGCCAAAAGTATGACCTACAATGGCAAAGCACCTATTGTTAAATTAACAGAAAAAATATATGAAACAGGAGTAAAGGTAGGTAAAAAAGCAATGAAGACGTATTATCAGTTTGTTGACCGAATGCCATCGTTGGAGAAATGGTTTTTGACCATTTCTCCTGGTTGTTCTGGATGATTATTTCTTTCCATCTCCCTTACCATCGTAGCAACAATAGACGTCAAGCCCGGCATGCTGACGAAACTGAACTCTTTGCACTGGCCGATCCATCCCCGGCACCAGACCATCAAGTGTATACTCAGGAACAGCTGGTTTTTTTAAAACAGGCCATTGCGGAACTTCCCCCTAAATGCCGCCAAGTGTTTATCCTGCATAAATTTAGATCTTACCCTTACTCAATAATAATGCAGGAACTGAATATCGCTGAAAGTACCGTCTTAAAACATATGGTAAAAGCAATGCAACATTGTCGCCGACGTATGGCTGAGCTAGATCCTGAATAAATCACACACCCTAAATAGATACTTAGTCGCTGCTGTAACGTCTTATTTAAAATAGTACCTAAATCCTGCAAGCATTATACATAATAATCCACAAAACTCCTTATTAAACAATGATATAATATCATTTTCCTGATTTCACTATCTCATTGTTTTAATGAAGCCCTCTAAAGTATCAAAATCCTCATCTCACGTAAGAAACCGTACCCGAACGGTAAAAATGACATCTACAGCACATGGATTGACAAGCCAGGCGGGACTGATTCCCGTCGTGAAATATTTAGACAGGATAGGTTTTGAAAAAACCGTAAAACAAAGCGTTCCACATCGGCGGGGTGAAAATGCAGACCATCACTTATCTGATGTGGTTCTATTGACGTTGGTTGGCATGATGGGGGGAGCAACATCAATGGCAAAGGTGACGACCGTATGGGCAGATAGCGTACTGCGCAAAGTAGCTGGCTGGATAAAGATTCCTGTTGAAACCACAATTTTACGGATCTTTAAAGAAGTAAGTGATAGGCAGATAAGCCAGTTTGAAACGCTCACGCATACTTTGCGTGGTCAACACTGGCGGCGATTGCTTCGTTCCGGAAAATCGAAAACTGGCATACAATCCGTCCAGTGGGTCGATGTCGATTCAACTGTGGACACCGTTTGTGGTCGACAAGAAGGAAGTGCCAAAGGCTTCAACCCCAAAAAGAAAGGTGCCCGTTCATACCATCCACAACTCGCTTTTCTAGCGGAAACAAAAGAAATTTTACAAGCCTGGTTCCGGACAGGCAATGCCTTTACAAGCAATGGTGTTGTAGAATTTACCAAACAGTTACTTGCACACTTGCCCAATCGGATGCGCATTATTTTTCGCGGTGACAGTGGTTATTTTGTCGGTGATTTGCTTGAATTTCTCGATACCAGAGGGCATGGGTATCTAATAAAGGTTAAACTTAAGAATTTGAACGCATTGCTGGCCAAACAGGCCTGGACAGCCATACAAGGCCGACCCGGTTGGGAGCAGAGCGAGTTTCAATATCGTTGTGGTGGCTGGTCTCGCTCTCGTCAGTTTGTCGCGGTCAGGATAAAGCAACCTAAACAAGTGACAGGACCTCAGTCCGAGCTTTGGGATACGGCAGAATATGACTATTTTTGTTATGTAACAACTGAACCTCTATCGCCTTGGCAAACACATAAGAAGTATGGTGAACGAGCGACGTGCGAAACATGGATTGAAGAAGCAAAATCACAAATGGGTTTAGGTAAAATCAGAACGAATCAATTTCTGGCTAATGCCGCATTATTTCATTGCGCCGTTCTTGCCTACAATACCGTGCGCTGGATGGCTCAATTGAGTGGCAACAAAACGTTGTGCCAATGGGAGCCGGATACACTTCGTACTTATCTGATTCGGGTGGCTGGAAAATTACTCACAGGCAATAATCAGCTGAGAGTCAGAACACCTGCAGATCCGCTCTATCCACAGGAATGGGATGATTGGGTTAAGGTGGGGTTACTCGCTTAACATTAACCGAAGTTAAGTCACTTTGATTAAAAGGTCATGGCACGTTGGCAGGGTGTTTATTGCCTTGGGCTCGGGGGATATCCATACGATACAAAAAATTTCCTCTATTTATGATTTAAATCTGGATATTTTGATCGGTTGGACAAAGAGGGCTGGCAAAGCGGCAGTAAAAACCTAATAACCACTTAGCTAGACAGGTTAATGAGAGTCAAAATATGGGCTTGCAGGATTTAGGTAGTAGAATAAACTTATGATATGAAACCACCCATGCACGACGACGACGTGCTTAACCAGGCGGCTATTTGGCAAGCCAGGCTAAGTTCAGATCAATTAACGACTGAACAACAAAGCAAATTTGATATCTGGCTTAATCACAGTGAAGCCCATCTATATGCATGGCAGGAAATCAACACTTTCTGGTCGCAACTAGAGTGTCTTAGCGACGTAGATATTAGCTTTATTGATGACTTTGCTGATGTAATTCCTTTGCCAATTGATAACATCGAAACACCCAGTATTCAGCCTATACATACACAAATTAAAAAAACGGCCTTTTTAACAGGGCGCAATTTTTCCAGATCATTACTGGGTATGGCCGCTTCAATGTTACTGATGTTTTCTGTGTTTTACACACATATACCACAGTATTTCGCCGATTATCATACGGCTCCTGGTGAGCTACGTACGCTAGTTTTAAGTGATGGCTCGCAAATCATGCTCAATAGTGATACCACTCTCTCGGTTGATTTTACTCAAGCGCAGCGAAATATTAACTTGCATCAAGGTGAAGCGTATTTTGCTGTCGCAGCAGATAATACACGCCCTTTTGTGGTCAAAACAACGGCAGGGCAAGTGCGCGCATTAGGCACGGAATTTGATATTAAAAATAGAGATGAAAGAGTGCTTGTGACTGTTTTTGAACATGCGGTCAGCGTGTCTCTAAACACAGGGGAGGTTATGAGTCATCTGCCACAGGGACAACAACTTGGCTTTACTGAATCCTCTTTTTCCAAACCGGGTGCTGCCAATTTAGCGCGCACGCAATCCTGGCGTAAGCAGCGTATTATTTTTCAGGATAAACCACTGGCTGAAGTGGTGGCTGAACTAAGTCATTACCGCGCTGGCAGCATTATTATTCTGGATAGTAAAACAAAAGCCTTATCAGTCACCGGCGTTTTTGATACCAAAGATACCAATATCGCCTTAGCGACAATTGAGCAAACCCTGCCGGTAACAATGACTAAAATTACTGAAAAACTGGTTTTTATCTCTGCACAATAATAAATTTAACACACACATAGATATTTTAGTGGCGTACTGTCGTCTTATCTACATGACCATTATTGCCCTTGCAAAGCACGTGCGCATAACTGAACGGACTTCGGTATTATTAATATATACCGTTATGCAGTGTCAGTCTGCACCGGTACGCGCCGATCAAACCACTGCATTTAATATTCCCGCACAGCCTTTAGCTTCGGCTTTATTGCAGTTCTCGGAACAAAGCGGCATAAAAATATTTTTTAAAGCAGAATCTACGCGCTCGATAACTAGCAAGTCCTTAATCGGGCAATACACTCCACAGCAAGCCCTGAGTAAGTTACTGGAAAATACCGGCATACAATACCGTTTTACCGAGTCACAGTCTGTAGCATTATCACCTGCCAGCAGTGAAAACCGACCTCCAGAGGTAATATCTTTAGAGCCCGCAATGGTTGTTTACACGGATTTCGCAGATCAAAACAGACCTTTAGGTCAGATAGACCTTAGCAGGAATAATGAAGCCAGGCGAAGCTATTCAAGCTTTTATTCCAGTACCGCAACGCGCATTAACACACCGCTTATGCAGTTACCTCAATCTGTACAGGTCATAACACGCGCCTTAATTGATGACCAGCAAGCCATTACGATCAGTGAGAGTTTACGTAATATCAGCGGCGTCGTACCTCGGTCACTGAGCATTACACCCAATTTTGAACCGACATTGATCCGTGGCTTTTCGACCATGCAAATGATTGATGGCTTTTACCAAAATCTTAATACCGGCGACCAGGAAAGTTTAGTCAATGTAGCGCAAATAGAGGTTATTAAAGGCCCCAATGCAACGCTGTACAGTGGTGGTGACGGCTCGCCATCGGGCGGAGTGATAAATTTGCTGTCTAAATTACCTGAGCAAGAAGCTTTTTATACGTTTGGGATAAAAACCGGTAATTACCAATTTGTTCAACCTTATATGGATATTAACCAGCCGCTAAACGAGAACTATTTATTCCGCTTTACCGGCGAATATACCCATAATAAAAATCATATTGAGGTATTAGACACTCAGCGTTACAACATAAATCCATCTATTACATGGACTAATAACGATAATACTTCATTCACGCTGCAGGGAAAATATTCAAACTGGCAACAACAGGATTACCAAGGCTTACCTTCAACAGGCACTGTTGCGGGAGATTTTACGATTAAGCCAGAACTTTTTATAGGGCCAGCAGATATAGGCGAGAGTGTTTCAAAACTAGGCAGTGTCTGGGCAACTTTTAAACATCGCTTTAACCCTATCTGGGATATGACAGCTAAAGCGCGTTATGCCTATTCTATGCATGATACTCTCAGCCAGGGTCTGGTAGGAGAAGGTTTTGATTTTGCGGCTGATATACCGCTAAACTCTGAAGATTTAGCGTTACTAGGGTATCCCGACTTACCGCATACCTGGGGTTTAAGTAATACTGAACTATTTCAGCAATCTGATGAGATGACTTTTCAGCTGTATAGTACCGCTCAGTTTGATTTTTCAGCCAGTTACAACTCAGTGATTATAGGCGCTGACTTTAGTAAGCATGATGAAGCAGGGTTTATCGAATTTGACCAGTTACCCACACAGATTGTTGATTTAACCAACCCCAGCTTTTTTCCTGACACTTACCCGGGCGTGCGGAATAATAACCAATTTACAAAAAACACCACCTTTGGTTCCTATATACAAGCGCAAAGCACTCTCTATGAACGCCTGCATTTGTTGGCAGGCTTTCGTGTAAGCACCATCATTAGCGACTTTAATAATACCACGCCAGGATTTGAATTTAGTTCTAATACCAGTACTACACGGGTATTACCGAATATCGGTGTGGTGATCACCTTAACGGATGAATTTGGCTTTTTTGTAAATTATAGCCAGGGAATGCGCGCTCAAAGTGGCGTGAACTTTGTTTCTACTCCCAAGCCTGAATTATCCGATCAAGTAGAGCTTGGTATAAAGTTTGATATAGCTAGGCAACTAACCGGACAATTGGCGCTGTACCGGATTAACAAACAAAACATTGTAGTTACCGATTTTACAGACCCCTTATTTCGCTCCACCACGAAAGGTAAACAAAGCTCACAGGGCATAGAAACCAACCTAAACTGGCATGCCACTGAGAGCTTAAGTTTTCTCGCTACTTATGCCTATACCGATGCCTGGTTTGCAGATGATCTGATTGTATCTGAAGGGAATCATATACCCGGCGTACCTGAACATGCCGGTCGTTTCTGGGTGAATTATGCCTTTCAACAAAAACTGCTTCAAGGCTTAAGTATAGGAACGGGGATTTATGCTCAGTCCAGTACCTATATTGAAAATGAAAACCTATTCAAAAGTGATGCTTTTTACACTATGGATGCTTCACTTGCCTATACCAGAGAGCGATATAAACTGGGTATTTCAGTAAAAAACCTGACCGATGTAGATTATTACCAAAGACTTAATTATTTTGGCTCGCGAGTGATACCGGCTCAGGGCACAGAAGTTTTTTCTCCGGGTCAGTAACATTTTAACCTAGACATTACCCCTCCCCATTAACCTAAAGGATCTATTATGAATCGACGTCAATTTACCCGGCTTGCCATTGCTGGTGCCAGTCTTGCTCCGTTTATCAGTGTCGCGCAAGCAGAAGCAAGTTTTGAACAGCGAAAAACTCAGGCGGATGCTGTGTCTATTAAAGCACATAAAGATTTTATGGCCGTGGAGGGCATAAAAATGATGGGCAATGAAAAAATTGCCATGTTGCTATACCCAGGATTTTACGCAGCTGACCTGGTTAACCCGCAGTTTATTTTTAACTCCATGATGGGCGCTAAAATCTATCTAGTCTCACCCACTGAAGATTTAACGCCTGTTGAGGCCGGAGGTATTTCCATTGTTCCCACGCATAGGCAAAGTGAATGTCCGGATGACCTGGATATATTATTTATCCCTGGCGGTGCAATGGGTACTTTAAAGGCGATGCAAAACCAGCAGTTTATTGCTTTTATAAAAGCCAAAGCAGCAAAAGCAAAATACATTACCAGCGTGTGTACAGGTAGCCTGTTACTTGCCAAAGCAGGCTTGTTAAAGGGTAAAAAAGCCACTTCGCATTGGACCACCCTGGATATATTAGCAAAATTTGGCACCACAGCGGTTAAAGAGCGGGTCGTCTGGGATGGCAATATAGTTACCGGGGGCGGTGTAACTGCGGGTATCGATTTTGCTCTGGAAATTCTGGCAGCGTTACGTGGCCAGCAATATGCCGAGGTCATTCAGCTACAGGCAGAGTATGACCCTGCACCACCCTTCAATGCCGGCTCACCAGATAAAGCCAGCCCCTTTGTTCGCGATACGGTGGCAAATATGTTTGCGCCCTTACTTGTGAGTATGGAGCACGAATTAGAGACTTAAACAATTTGCCTGCTTGCACATGGCTTATATCCGCAAAATAAAGAAAATTAATAATCAGAGTAGATAGTTTTGTTTCGCCCTGTCGTCTTATCTACAAGAGCAGTATTACCATTGCTAAACAAGTGCATGACAGTCAGGGTCTTTCAGCTCAAGTTGACAACCATTTTTTAAATAATAAAAGGAATAAATAAATGCAAATAATATCTAATTTAACCAGAGTACTTGCCTTAAGCGGCATGTTTCTAAGTGCAAATGTCTCCGCTGGCTCGGTAACAAGTGGCGAGTTTGTACTGGACTTTGATGAAGCAGCCTTGCAAAACCTGGATGTACAGGTGGTCAATGTAAACTGGTTTGACAGCGTAGCCAGCGCAGATAAAACGCCACAGCAAATGCGCGAAACGCCACCTGCTGATGCGGTACCCGATTCATTTGTATTTAAAGTCTTTGGTGCATCCATAGCAACACCCCCTATGGGTTTGGAAGAGCGGTCTCCACAGGCATCAACCTTTACCTATGAAGGCAACCCAACTAATGGCACAGGGACGATAGGTCTGGCAGGCTTTCATGTTATTTCTACCATCGGTGGTGGAATGTCTATGGGTGATTATGGCTTAACTTATGATGCCAGCCGCGTAGGCAATAATGCGAATAGTTCGGGTTGGTTGATCACCAATTATCATGCTTTTGCGCTGAGATCTTTTGAATTAACTAATGTGGAAATAAGCATTATTGATGATGAAAACTTCAGCATGACGGGAGATGTGGTTATTGCTAGCGGTCTGAGCTTGATGCTACAAGCAGATGAAGGAACTGATGTTGGTGATTTCAGTTTTACCACAGTAGGTGATAGTGATCCAGGCATTGAAGGCGCTATGGCATCTTATTCTGATATCACCAACACACTGACTTTACCCGCGTTGATGGCAGGTAAATCTATGTATGCAGCAAGTTTTTCAACATCTGTACTAGCCGATGGACGTGTTGCGCTCGACCTGAAAACACTTAACCCCAGCTCAGCAATGACACATTCACATGCCATGCTTGATATGAACACGGGCGTGCTTGCTATGCCAGAAGTCGCACTGCTGGTGGGTGACGATGCTGTGGGAAGTAAAGTAAAAGCCACCATGAAACTTGAGCCGGGTTATTTCCCTGCGAGATTTATCTTAGGTAACGTAGAGGCGATTGCTGAATAATTTTATCTGATTGCTCAGCGATATGTAAATTACTTTGCGCATGAAATAAACTTGCTAAGTAAGAAAGTTTGTTTTTTGCGTAGTCTCATACTTCACTCTCACCAGGATAAGAAATCATGTTAAATCTCATAAAAAAAACCAACCGTATCATACCTAAATCCCTGGCAATTATATGCAGTAGCTGGGTGCTATGTCATTCTGCCTATGCGCTGGAAGTAAATAGTGGACACTTTATTCAAACGAATGATCCGCAAGCTCTGGAAGAAAGCACTACTTTTGTGGTGAGTGACTTTTTTGATGATCTTGCCTTATCGACTCGGCTAAGAAATGACCTTAATTCAGATATCCTATTAGGCCCAGGTCCATTAGATACTTCGACCTTTATATATACAGTACATGGTACGGATTTTAAGAATAGTCCAATGCGAGTTCCGGGCATCAATTCTTTTCCCAGCCAGTTTGAATTTACTGAAGATAATGTACTGCAGAATGCTAGTAAGGGCCGCATAGGCTTAGGCGGCGTTATGCGTTTCGATCTTCCTGCCAAATCTGACGGTACGCCGCAATATTTTATGATGGGCGACTGGACGCTGGAATATGATGCGGCTCGTACGCAAGATTATAATTTTTCCGATAATGTAAACAAGCCTATTCGCCCCTCTGACTATGGCGTATCTGGCTGGTTTTTGCGTAACCATATAGATTTCCCTACGATTGGCTACGATATACTGAATTCAGAAATATTTAGCAATGCAGATTCGTTTTATTTATCCGGTGAATTGGGCTGGTCCCCCGAACTAGTATCTGCTTTTTTTCCTGAGCAAGAGCTATATCGTATCAGCGCAAAATTTGTCCTGTGTGCTCAAGATGATAATGCACTCGCAGAACAACCTGCAGCGCAAATTCCCTGTGTATTTCCAAATATTACTCTGAATGGGAAAACTGGAAATACCACTATTTCAGCTCCCGAGCAAATACACATAGCTGTAGATCTTGGTGTTGCTACAACTGGTCAGGATATCGATGCAGATTATTTTGTGGCATTTTTGTATCAAGGAACCTTGTATTGGTTAAATCAGAATTTTCAATGGACAACAACAGCATCCGCAGCTTACCAGGGTAGCTTAATTGACTTAAGAAACATAGCTTTGCCCAGCCCTCTGCAGGCTATAAACAACCTGCCATCAGGCTCAATGATTGAGGTTTATTTTGGGGTAGATGCAACACAAAACGGCAACTTCGACGAGCCTTATCGCTTTGCACATAGCACGCTAATTGTAGATTAGTACAGCAAAATAAACACGGTAGATACTCTATTAAAACGCAAGCGTAAATTTACAAATACTCATATTTTTTATGAATCTGTAGTGATGGGCAGCGTATAAAAACGCGCTCCATCAAATTCTTTATTCGTCCGTAACATGCCATGGATGGCGTGCAATAATTTACGCATTACAGCACAGACGGCTTGTACTTTTTTTAAGCCGTTATCATCAATTAAGTGATGATAATAGCCTTTAATATTTGGCTCGAAGCGGCTCGAAACCAGTGCAGGCATATACAAGGCCTGGCGAATATATTTATTCCCTACCTTACTGATACGTGGCTTCTTAGACACGCTACTCCCTGAATCAAAGATCCTTGGGTCCAGCCCCGCATGAGCAACCCATTGCCGAGCAGTCATATCCTTAGGTAAGATCATAAGCTCACTTAGTATTTGTACGGCTGAGGCTTGTGCAATCCCTTTGATTCCAGTGATTAATGTATAAGCCTGCTCCAGCTCTTCATTTTGATGAATGATATTAAGAGCACTGTCGCGAAGGGTTTTAATTTGTGCATCTAATATATCAATCAACTTTTCCGTCTGTTCAATGACCAGTGCAGGTGTTTCCACGGTTGATACTAAAGCATGAAGCTGGTTTTTAGTTTGTGTTTTTTGCTTATTTAGAGCTGCAATACGGCGCGCAGTGGCTTTTAAGCTGATACATTCATCGGCTGGACGTTCCCAGGCGTCAAAAGGCATTCTTTCAGCATAAATAGCTAAATTCCCTGCATCAATCGTATCGGTTTTGCTGCGTGTCATTAATACTTTAAAAAAATTGTGTGCAGCCTTAGGGTTAATAACCATCACCTCAATATTATCAGCCCTGCTAAGGGCGACAGCTAAATCAAAATGATAGACCCCTGTTGCCTCAATGCAAACCTTTGTTTCTCCTTTAAGTTTTGTTAAAGACCGAATAATTGATTGATGACCTAAGGGAGTATTATCAAAGGATTTAGCTTTACGTGCCTTGCCATTAACCATGACGACAACAACTAATTCCTTACAACTCACATCAATTCCGATAGTATTCATTTTTTCTCTCATATTTAAGTATTATAATGATCACTGGTTTCGAGGCCCTGACACTTCACCTACCGTCCTTGTGAATGCAGACTCAGAAGCATCGCTTACAGGTCTCAGATACTCCACGGCATGGATGACGAGGGTGGGGAGCCAATCTACATACAAGCTCGAAGCTTCAGGATGGGCCGGCTTCCCCAGAAAATCAGTTATTACTATAATTGTTTTGTGTTAAATAATCCTGTGTTTAAGAGATATGTTTAATATACAAGGATGGGCAAAGGGCTTCATCCGTGCCCATCAACGAAAACATGATGGGCACGTCGTACCTCCTTTGCCCATCCTACAAAACTAAGGGAGATGGAAAGAAATAATCATCCAGAACAACCAGGAGAAATGGTCAAAAACCATTTCTCCAACGATGGCATTCGGTCAACAAACTGATAATACGTCTTCATTGCTTTTTTACCTACCTTTACTCCTGTTTCATATATTTTTTCTGTTAATTTAACAATAGGTGCTTTGCCATTGTAGGTCATACTTTTGGCAAATTTTAAAGTTGTTTCAACTGTATCCATTATGTCGCCACTAATATGATTTTCATAGGCTCCCCATACTCGTTCAATTGGGTTATATTTACTATGATAAGGAGGGTAGTAGGCCAGTTTTATCTTTATGTTGCTTTTTTCAGCAAACTCCACAAGCCTTTTTATAAACTGAGTTCTGGAGCTACTGTTCTCCATACCATTGTCAGCGTTAATTGTCAGAATATCTACTCCATATTTTTCTTGAATTTCTGGCCAAATTTCTTCCAATCGGTCAACGATGAAATCACTGCTGGCATAGCCTGCTGTAAAGAAAAGGAAAAAATCATCATGTTCAGGCAGATAAAAACCAAAAGGAGTTAACTTTTCCTTAACATCTAAATCATGATCCTCTGCTTTTGTTAAAACCCGATTTCGTCCTCCCCGTGAAAAATTTCCTATATTCATTCTTGCTTTGGCATCAATTGATATACGAATCTCTTTTGGGTTGATATCTGCCATTCCATTGACTGAATGAACTTGTTCAAAAATTGCATCCGTTTCCTTGATTTTCTTATGAGGCTTTGTTTTTTGTACCTTTTTTGGATGGTAACTCAGGTCATTTAATTTTGTATTGATAGTTTTTGAGCAAGGTAATGTTTTTTCATCGTAATAATCAATCTCCAGTAAACGTTTTCTAACTTCTTTAGCCGTTAGCCGGGTATATAATCGACAGGAATTAAAAGAGGGATCCGTTTGACACTCCGGTTCAGCAATTTTTTTTATGTCATCAAGTAGATGAGGAAAATGCTCTTCACTTTTATTACGCCCTCTCGCTGAAAAATTATCTTCTATGGGCTGAGTTTCAAGTTCATATTGTCCTTTTCGGATAGTGCCTCTATTCCATCCTAGTTTTTCTTCAGCAATACTTGCACCACCTGAGCCTAGTAGCTCCACCGTTTCAGCCATGAATATACGACGTACCGAGCCTTTTAAACGATGGGCTGTATTTATAATCCAACCTATAATGCTATCTGTTAATATCAACAAGCTTATCTGCCTAGTGTGAGAATAAATTCAGAATTCATTATTATAAATTATTGAGACACAAGCTTACTTCGTTTGGATGATTATTTCTTTCCATCTCCCTAATCTCGTAACTATCAGATACGCTGAGTAGTTCCATATTTTTATTAACTATTAAAATGGATGCTGTACTAGAGTGCTAACGATTAGGTCACAAAATAAAGGCATTAATCGTATCAGGAAAAGCTTAACATGCAGTATAGCAATCTATAGCCTATGGACTTGCCCTGTGTACGCAGAGCCTTTAGCAGGCATAGAGCCCGCTAGTGACTCGTCTACTTCGGGCACAATATCACTCGGCTCAGAGCAACTCACTCCCGGTGGCACGGTTGTTTTTGATACGCTGTTAATCGAGGAAAATTCACTAGCTCCGATGAGCTACAATGTCTTCGACGCCAGCTCTGCAACCAAAACAGATACACCTATTATGGAGATACCCCAATCCATACAGGTTATACCCAAGGCGGTACTACGCGATCAGGATCTGCAAACCTTAGGTAGCGCGGTGGAAAATGTCTCTTCTGTTGTTGCGCCTAAAACCACTGAGCTATTGACCAGTGAATTTATTATCCGTGGCTTTAAATCACAATTTTATACCGATAGTATGCCCACCTATGGTCAGGGGAATGGAGCCGACCCACTCTCATTAGTTAATGTAGAGCGAATAGAAGTGGTAAAAGGGCCAACCTCAACGCTTTTTGGCGGTGGCCTGGGAGCGCCCACAGGCGGCCTGATAAATGTCGTCTCTAAACAACCACTGCCGGAAGCACAATACATTGTGTCTTTTCGTGGTGGGAGTTTTAGGCCAGTTTTATCTTTATGTTGCTTTTTTCAGCAAACTCCACAAGCCTTTTTATAAACTGAGTTCTGGAGCTACTGTTCTCCATACCATTGTCAGCGTTAATTGTCAGAATATCTACTCCATATTTTTCTTGAATTTCTGGCCAAATTTCTTCCAATCGGTCAACGATGAAATCACTGCTGGCATAGCCTGCTGTAAAGAAAAGGAAAAAATCATCATGTTCAGGCAGATAAAAACCAAAAGGAGTTAACTTTTCCTTAACATCTAAATCATGATCCTCTGCTTTTGTTAAAACCCGATTTCGTCCTCCCCGTGAAAAATTTCCTATATTCATTCTTGCTTTGGCATCAATTGATATACGAATCTCTTTTGGGTTGATATCTGCCATTCCATTGACTGAATGAACTTGTTCAAAAATTGCATCCGTTTCCTTGATTTTCTTATGAGGCTTTGTTTTTTGTACCTTTTTTGGATGGTAACTCAGGTCATTTAATTTTGTATTGATAGTTTTTGAGCAAGGTAATGTTTTTTCATCGTAATAATCAATCTCCAGTAAACGTTTTCTAACTTCTTTAGCCGTTAGCCGGGTATATAATCGACAGGAATTAAAAGAGGGATCCGTTTGACACTCCGGTTCAGCAATTTTTTTTATGTCATCAAGTAGATGAGGAAAATGCTCTTCACTTTTATTACGCCCTCTCGCTGAAAAATTATCTTCTATGGGCTGAGTTTCAAGTTCATATTGTCCTTTTCGGATAGTGCCTCTATTCCATCCTAGTTTTTCTTCAGCAATACTTGCACCACCTGAGCCTAGTAGCTCCACCGTTTCAGCCATGAATATACGACGTACCGAGCCTTTTAAACGATGGGCTGTATTTATAATCCAACCTATAATGCTATCTGTTAATATCAACAAGCTTATCTGCCTAGTGTGAGAATAAATTCAGAATTCATTATTATAAATTATTGAGACACAAGCTTACTTCGTTTGGATGATTATTTCTTTCCATCTCCCTAATCTCGTAACTATCAGATACGCTGAGTAGTTCCATATTTTTATTAACTATTAAAATGGATGCTGTACTAGAGTGCTAACGATTAGGTCACAAAATAAAGGCATTAATCGTATCAGGAAAAGCTTAACATGCAGTATAGCAATCTATAGCCTATGGACTTGCCCTGTGTACGCAGAGCCTTTAGCAGGCATAGAGCCCGCTAGTGACTCGTCTACTTCGGGCACAATATCACTCGGCTCAGAGCAACTCACTCCCGGTGGCACGGTTGTTTTTGATACGCTGTTAATCGAGGAAAATTCACTAGCTCCGATGAGCTACAATGTCTTCGACGCCAGCTCTGCAACCAAAACAGATACACCTATTATGGAGATACCCCAATCCATACAGGTTATACCCAAGGCGGTACTACGCGATCAGGATCTGCAAACCTTAGGTAGCGCGGTGGAAAATGTCTCTTCTGTTGTTGCGCCTAAAACCACTGAGCTATTGACCAGTGAATTTATTATCCGTGGCTTTAAATCACAATTTTATACCGATAGTATG
Source organism: Methyloprofundus sp. (assembly GCF_965251085.1). NCBI lineage: Bacteria > Pseudomonadati > Pseudomonadota > Gammaproteobacteria > Methylococcales > Methylococcaceae > Methyloprofundus > Methyloprofundus sp. The sequence continues at coordinate 2,472,741 of NZ_OZ252594.1, forward strand.
CCCACCTATGGTCAGGGGAATGGAGCCGACCCACTCTCATTAGTTAATGTAGAGCGAATAGAAGTGGTAAAAGGGCCAACCTCAACGCTTTTTGGCGGTGGCCTGGGAGCGCCCACAGGCGGCCTGATAAATGTCGTCTCTAAACAACCACTGCCGGAAGCACAATACATTGTGTCTTTTCGTGGTGGGAGTTTTACCACGCTCAATCCTTCCTTTGATATTAACCAGCCGTTAACCGAAGATGATACGGTATTATTCAGGCTGACCGGAGAATATGAGTACTCAAAAAGTTATATAGATGCACTCGAAAATGAGAATTTTTCTATCTTTCCAACTATAGCCTTTAACTTTTCACCTGCAACGCAACTGATTATTCGCGGCCAATATAGTCATGTCAAATTTCTAGAATATTCAGGACTACGCGCAGAAGGCACTATCGCTGATGTGCCAGGGCCTGATCCTTATACAATTCCAGCCTATCGCTATTCAGGTGCGACAGATACGCCTAGATCAACAGTAGAAAATGCCATGGTAACCGCTGAGTTTTCGCATCGCTTTTCAAGTCATGTGGAAGCTTCAATTCAGGCACGCTATTATCAAAGTACGATTGATGAGTTTAGCTCTTTTACCCATACACTTATCATTGATGGCGTGGGGGATTTTGGCAAGCCAGGACCATCCTACCTCCCCTATTTCTCAGGCGTATTGCCAGCTACGGTACATGAGTTTGTTATTAACCCCAACCTGGTGATTGACTTTGATACCGGGTTTATGACCGATGTGACGCATAAAGTGCTGTTTGGGCTAGAGTATGACAATACCCGAAGTCAAGCGCAACTAGGGGTTTTTTATGACGAGCTTGATGATATCTGGCTGAATGTTGCAGACCGGCATGATGATATCACTTACCTGGGCATAAAAAATGGCAATATTTCGCAAGCTCAAGATGACCGCTATCAAACGATTGGTGTGTATTTACAGGATCAAATGGATATTAGTTCGCGTTTTCATCTCTTAACATCATTACGCTGGACCCACGTTAGCGTCGATGAAATTGGGGCGAAAACAACGAATTCCAACGTCACGCCGCGAGTTGGCGCTGTGTTTGACATGACTGACTCAATCTCTGTTTTTGCCGGCTATGGTGAAGGCTTTAGAGCAGTGACCGCCTTATTTGGCGATACCGCCGAGCCTGAAGAATCCAGTCAGGTTGAAGGTGGGGTTAAATTTGATTTTTTTCAATATGGGCTGAGCGGCTCAGTTGCCGGGTATCAACTTATACGCGAAAATGTCGTGGTTCCAGATCCTGATGGGGCATTCAGTTCTATTCAAGCAGGTGAGCAAATGTCTTATGGTGCAGAGATTGATTTTTTATGGGAGCCACTAGAGTCCCTTTCTATTTTGGGCAACTATGCCTATACACATGCCACCTTAACTGAACATCCTGACCCTGAACTAGGTGTGGGAGATCGGCTACCTCGCGTCCCAGAACATAGCGGGCGTGTTGCCGTACGTTATCGTTTTTTAGAGGGTATTTTTGAGGGGCTGGGTATCGGCATGGGAATTACTGCAATGTCTAACAGGGAAATCAGTTTGCCAAATACTTATACTGTGGATGGATTTTACCGCATGGATATGCAGGCTTCTTACCCACTGACAAAGCATCTGGATTTAACGATCAATATACAAAACCTGACCAACACTCAATACTATGAACCTTTCCTTTTTTTACAGGATGAGGTGGTCTCACCTGGCCCACCGATATCGGCATTTGCAACACTCACAGCACATTTCTAATCAAGACTGCAATTCCCCCCCCTCCTCTCTGTATGTGCTTTGCCCCGTCCAATCGGGTCACTACAGTTTTAACCTCAGAACACCTGATTTCGACAAAATGAAATTAAAAACTTACTGTTTTCACAAGATAATTAAGATGATCCTAAAACGCGTAGGTTGGCGCTGAGGATACGAAGCCCCACATGATATTGCACAGTAATTGTTGGGCTTCGCAAGCTCAGCGCCAACCTACATGTCAATCACTGGTATCAAGTTATTACCCTAGAGTTCAGGAGGTCGGAACCTAGAAAAATCAGTTGTTCACGCTGTCTAGCACAAGCTCTTGATTCCACCGCACTTGCAAAAAAATGTCCGCTTAACCTATGGGTGAAGCTAAAGTTTTTTGAAAGCGTTACATTAATTCAATATCTTGCACTATAACTTTTCGCTCAACTGATTTTCCAAGTTTAAATCGTGGCATTTTAAATAACTAAACTACTCAGGCTTTAATAACTTTAGTTGATATCTTACAACTACAAATGCACCGATCATGCCTAGTATTGATGCAGAAAATATCAGAGTAACCGAGTCTCTAAAATTCATAAAGCGTAATTGAAACTGACTTTGGTAAAGCAGTGATAGTTGATCAATAGGTCCCTGAATAACCATAAGTAATACAACAATAATACACCATGCCACTACACCAGAGATAAAGCCATACCAAAAACCGGTGTAAACAAAAGGCAGACTAATAAACGCATTAGTCCCACCTACCAGCTTAGTCACTATCACTTCATCCCTACGTGTTTGTAATTCAGAGCGTATGGTATTGCCGATAATAAACAGCACCGCAACTGCCAGCAATACCGTTAATATAAGCACGATACTATTAGCCATTTGCATAATCGCCTGTAAGCGTGCAAGCCATTGCATATCCATTTGCGCAAAATCAACGGCAGGATCATGTTGCAATTGCTCTACTAAGTGCTGTAGTTGGTAGGCCTCGGTTAATGAATCTTTAGGATAGACCTGTATCACTGCAGGCAATGGGTTGTTTTCCAATGCATTTAAGGCCGCTCCAAAACCACTGTATTCACGAAATTCAGCTAGCGCCTGCTGTTTAGATATAACACGGACTTTATCTATCACTGCATTAGCTTGTAGCTTTTTAGCGATTTTTTTGGCTTGCTTATCGCTAATTTTTTGTTCCAGAAATAATGATATTTGCTTTCCTGTTTGCAATGAATCGACCAGTTGCTGAGCATTATTCACTAGTACATAGAAACTACCTGCCAGGGCGATAGCTATTGCCATCACTGTAATGGCCATTGCCGAGGTAAACGGCGCTTGTAGCAGACGTACCAAGCTAGCATTCAGTGATTTTCCCTGCAACTTCAGAGCCGTTAGCGCACGATTTTCCGGACCACGCTTAATCACTCTCGCGGCTCTAGCCTTTGTATTTTGCCCTTGTCTTACCCGTTTCATTGGTACTGACCTAACAGTCGACCATGATCCAGTTTTAACACTCGATGATTTAACCGGTTCACTAAGTCTATATCATGTGTCGCAATTAAAACGGTCACGCCCACCTGTTTGAATTGTTCAAACAGATGCATAATTTCTGCTGATAATTCAGGGTCCAGATTTCCAGTAGGCTCATCCGCTAAAATCAACGCAGGCTTGTTAACCACAGCACGAGCAATCCCGATACGTTGCTGCTCACCCCCTGATAAAGCCAGCGGATACTTCTTCTCTTTACCTAGTAAGCCCACTTTGTCGAGTGCCGCGCGTACCCGCCGTGCAACTTCATTTGGACCCACACCTGTCACCACAAGAGGCAAGGCAATATTGTCAAATACGGTTTTATCAAACAGTAATTTATAATCCTGAAAAATCAGCCCTAGTTTACGCCGTAAATAAGGCACCTGTCTGTCTGATAAGCGGTTCAAGTTCTGCCCATCAATCAGCAACTGTCCACGCGAGCTACGCTCAATGGCCGCAATCAGTTTTAGCAAGGTACTTTTACCGGCACCTGAATGACCTGTTAGGAATGCCATTTCACCTTTATCGAGATGAAAGCTTACATCAAGCAAGGCATCGCCTGCATCGGCATAGCGTTTAAATACATGGTCAACAGTTAGCATAATCTATTGCGCGTCTTCGCCAAATAAGGCATCTATAAACTGCTCGGCATTAAAGTCTTGCAGATCATTTATACCCTCACCTACACCTAAGAAACGAATGGGCACGCCTATTTGTTTTGCCAAGGCAAAAATCATCCCGCCTTTTGCTGTTCCATCCAGTTTAGTGAGTGCAAGGCCTGTTAATTCAACCGTTTTATTGAAATGTTCTGCCTGAGAGAGCGCATTTTGCCCCGTGCCTGCATCTAGCACCAGCAATACCTCATGCGGTGCAGTATCGTCGACTTTAGCGATAATACGTTTGATTTTCTTTAACTCTTCCATCAGGTTGGATTTGGTATGCAAACGACCCGCTGTATCGGCAATCAACACATCAACACCTTTTGCCTGAGCGGATTGTACTGCATCAAAAATAACCGAAGCTGAATCTGCGCCTGTATGCTGTGCTACTACGTGAACATTATTGCGTTCTCCCCACACCTGTAACTGCTCAACTGCAGCGGCTCTAAAGGTATCGCCTGCTGCCAGCATCACACTATGTCCTTGTTGCTGTAATCTTTGTGCCAGCTTACCAATAGTTGTGGTTTTGCCCACACCATTAACGCCAACAACCAGAATAACATAAGGTTCTGACCTGTCAGGAATCACCAAAGGCTGGCTCACCGGCTCCAGCAGCTCTAATAATTGCTGCTTAAGCAATGTCGATAAAGCACTCACATCCTGTAATTGATGTTTCTCTACGCTTTCTTCCAGCCTGGCAATGATTTCAGTGGTGACATCCATACCCACATCAGCCATTAGCAAGCTAGTTTCGATCTCTTCGAGTAAATCCTGATCAATCTTTCTATTGGCAAAAGTTACCACCGACAGCGCCGCGCCTAAGCCCGTACGTGTCTTGCCTAATTGAGACTTTAAGCGTAAATACAGCGACTCAGGCTCAACCGGTTCAGGTACAACGACTGCTAATTCAGGCTCAGGAATTAACCCATCCTGGTCGCCCGGTTGAACTGGCGTTTCTAATAGCTCTGAGCTGGTATAGCGACTATAAAAACTAATAGCAATCAGCGGCAGCATCAATACCAGCCCATTTAGACTATGTATAACTGCCAGCCAGGCAGGCATTGCCATTTTGACGATGCCTATACCCGCTGCAAATTGCACTAGCAATAATATGCTGATTGCCACACCTGACCAGCGCACCTGTTTAACCCGGCTTTGAGTCGCAGAAAACATTACCCATGTCAGCACAACAAAGATCACTAATGCCAATAGTCGGTGCGACCAGTTTAAGGCAACTTTTGCAGCAAACGATAAAGGTGCGAACAGGTTAAATGCATTTTGATAATCTGCCTGAGGCCACCAGGTATTTAAGCAGCGCGGAAAATCACCACAAACCAATGCTGCATTATTTGCAGCTAGCCATGCCCCTAGCGTCAATTGCAGTAATAAAAGAATCATACTGATAGCGAGCAACCATTGCTTGCCAGCATCCACCTTCTTTATATACCCCGGTTGACTGCTTAAGTATGCAAGGGAGCCAATAAATAAACTGCCTGCACTGATTAAATAATGTAAAAAATGCCGAAGAACCGGACTTGGCAATAACTCTGGATGTATGCTCAGTAGAATTTGCACTGCTACTAAACCACCTAGAATTAGGGTATAAACAATTAACTTAAGACGCGCTGTTTTTTGCAAAAAACTTGCAATTAACATCGCGCCTAGAAACAGCAGCAAATCAAAGGTACTGATAAAGTGGCTTAATCCCACTATATTTTCAGTACTCATATTCGCTTGACTGAGCATTTCTGTCATCTGTGTATAACAGCCAGAAAGCTCGCTACAAGAGATAGGGCTTTGATGAGTCACTCGCAGGTAGGTGCCAGATGCTGTCAGTATTAAAACAAAAATACAAACTAAAAAAGTAAATAATCTGAACATACCTGCCTACCCAATTTGAGAAATTCTAAGTAATTTTTTCAAATCACCTTTTACTGCATACGGATCAAAACCTGCCTGGTATTGCATCATAATATTTCCCAGAGGATCCATTATTAATAACCTGCCTTCTGTTATTTCTCCGCCTAACAGTTGTTTAATTTTCAACGCTAGAGCAGGTGCTGGTTGTACTTTTATCAGCCGATCATCTTCATCCCACCAGGGCTGAAATCCAGGCTCTTGTTTTCCCTGCATAATCATAACTGCACGCCTGGTGCGCGTGAGATCTTTATTCAGCATTAAACGTAATTGCCTGGTCGCATGAATGGCATCGACACAAAGCTTGTTACATTTACCAGCGGGGATAATATTAAGCATGACCCAGTGGCCATCCAGTTGTTTTATATTTTCTTTTGAAAATTCATCTACACCCTGAAATTCAGAGCGTTGCATGGTAATAACCGGAATAATCAAATCGCCATTATTGGTTGAAGCAGGCTTAAAATCAGGGTCTGTCGTTAAATACCAGGCAACCGAAAAAGGGATAAGCGTCATTAGGGCTAGAATAATAATCGTGCGGTGGTTTTTTTGTATTTGCTTAGTCATTTTTATGTGTTTTACAACTGATCCATAGAACCAATAGAGTTAAAGTAGCCGCAAGAGCAAACCATTGAAATGCATAAGCTGTATGTTTCTCTGGGGGTATGCGTGCGTGAATTTGCCAATCGCGAACATAACCATAGGGTTCTGCAGCTGACAACTGTAATTGAAAATCTTCTATAGGCTGATTTAATTTTTTGCTTATTTTTTGTTTATTTATTATTTGCACCACGGTCGGCCAGCCGTCCCCGGGCTCATCAGCACCTGCAAGTACCAGGCCTACCTGGGGGAAATGATTAAGCATCCCGCTAATCGCAATATTCCCCGCAGGGGGTATAAGCTCTATATTTGGCAGACTCTTTCTATCCTTGCCCATCAACACCCAGCCACGATTGACCAGAATTGTTTTAGCTTCATCCGCGAGTATAAAGGGGGTTAAAACAGCATAGCCCACTTTTCCATTTAAAATCTGACTATCTAATAATATCTGATGCTGCACATCATAATGCCCCCGTGTGACAACCTGTCTATATCTGAGATCATTATCCCCAGCTAATAATTCGCCTAGCGGCTGCTTATCAGTAAGCAACCGGGCACTCTGACTGGCTAATAGTTCACGCTTTTCTTGCGCTCGGCTTAACTGCCAAAATCCCAGCCGCACTAATAAAACCAGCATAGTGACAAACACAATCAGCGGTAAAATTTTTATTCTACAGCGGCATACTCTAAAACCAGAGGTCATGGATAGGTCGTTACTTTAATGTTTGTTATGTATTAATGTATTAAGATATAAGTATTATTCTGTAGACTATCTTAACATTATGCTAAAAATTCTTATTATTCTTGTCTTTCTTGCCATTATCGCCAGCCTTGGCATCGCACTATTTCATCTGATAAAAAATAAAGAAACTTCTGAAAAAACGGTTAAAGCACTGACCTACCGAATTAGTATTTCGCTTGCTTTATTTATCTTATTGTCCATTGCTCTAATGTCCGGGCTTATACAACCGACCGGAATAGGCATGCAGATGCAGCTGCAGAAAGAAAAAATGGCACAACAACAATAATTTATTAATAATATTCGTATCTATTCAGCCTACTTAATGGGGCGCAGGCTTTAGAGGCTGTGAAAGTATTCAATATTATGACTACAACGACAGGTTCCGTAGGTTGGGGTGAGCTTGCGAACCCCAACAATCAATGACTTACTTAGCCTCGGTTGTTGGGGTTCATGCTTCACCCCCAACCTACAAAAATACTTTCACAGGCTCTAAAACCAGGACAAATTAATGATAGGCAAAAAAAAAGCACGGCCTTTTTATAGGCCGTGCTTTTTCGCATCAAGCAGTTCGTTTATAACAAATAAACAAAGATAAACAAGCCTAACCATACGACATCCACAAAATGCCAATACCAGGCAGCAGCTTCGAAAACGAAATGATTTTCCGGTGTAAAGTGACCTTTAGAGCTACGGAATAAAACAACCGTTAGCATAATTGCCCCGATACACACGTGTGCACCGTGAAAACCTGTCAGCATAAAGAAGGTTGAACCATAAATTCCAGAACCTAAGGTTAAGCCCATATCATAATAGGCTTCGTGGTACTCTAAGGCCTGAAAACCAACGAATAAAAACCCCAGACAAACCGTTGCCCCTAATCCTTTAATCAGTTGCGAACGATTCTTGGCTAGCAGACCATGATGCGCCCAAGTGCAGGTTACTCCACTGGTCAGTAGGATTAAGGTATTCAATAATGGCAGACCAAAAGCCCCCATAGGCTCGAATTCGCCGCCGATATTACCGGGACCGTTAGAAGGCCATACAGAGGCAAATGAAGGCCATAACATATTACTTGAACGGCCTGGTCCATCACCAATACCTGATAACCAGTCAGCAGATAAATTACGCGTATACCAAAGAGTGCCGAAAAACACTGCGAAAAACATGATTTCCGAAAAAATAAACCACATCATCCCCATACGGTAGGAAATCCCTACTTGATGGCTATACATGCCAGATTCACTTTCATTTGCCTGCAAGGTAAACCAGCCGGCCAGCATTACTATAAAAATTGCCAGCCCGAGTAACATAAAAGTATACCCTGCAGCATTACCATTCAGATAATTTGCAAAGCCGGCTAAGGAGGTCAATAAACCAGCCGTTGCAATAATCGGCCAGGTTGCCTTATTTGGAATGTAATATGCGCCTGTAGACATCATTATCCCCTATTTAGGTGTTGTATCATAAAATGTTAGCCCAAATGTCAGTCTTTTGTAGTGCTTAGGTAAGGCAGGATCGATAACTAATTGCACCTCAAGATGCTGAGTCTCTCCTGCTTCAAAAACCTGTGTAGCAAAACAAAAACATTGGGTATTTTTAACATAGCTTACTGCAGGCCCTGGTGTAACACTAGGATTCGCCTTAGCAAGCATGCGTTTGTCTGTTTTATTTGTTACTGTATAAGTCATGCTTATTATTTCACCAGGATGTACTTTTACCTGATACTTATCCGCTTTAAAAGCGAGACCTGTACCTGCACCTGTTGAAGTAATAAATTCGAAGCTTATTTCTCGCTGTGTATCAACTGTAAAATTTAAGACTGAGGACTCTTGCCTGGTCTTACCATTAATACCGGTAATTTCGCACAAAATATCGTACAAAGGTATTAAGGCAACTGCAAATAAAAACATCACGAACACTAATAGAAGCAAGCCACGTACTGTTTTTTTATTCCTCTGCTCTAAATCATCATCCAGCTTCACTGAGAAGTAGCTCTTATAACAGCAAAAACATAAATCGTCATCACAACAGCCGCCAAGGCGAGTGCTGTCAAAATATTTTTTGTTTTAGTTTTCATTATTTTTTGGCTTTGTCTACACTGCTCAGCGCAGACAAAGCCCAGTTTCTCCCTAGAAATGTTCTGTTGGAATCTTTTCTGGCGGAGTTGCAAAAGTATGATAAGGCACTGGCGAAGGCAAAGTCCACTCTAAACCATGCTTATGCGCATCTTCCCAAACTTCATCTGTCACTTTCTCACCGGTTCCGCCTCTAATTGTTTTAATAACAATATAAAGGAATAACAACTGACTAAAGCCAAAGATAAACGCACCAATACTTGACACCATATTCCAGTCAGCAAACTGTACCGCATAATCAGGAATACGACGCGGCATACCTGCTAACCCCAAGAAATGTTGCGGGAAGAATAAGATGTTCACAGAAATAGCGGATAACCAGAAATGAAACTTTGCCAATCTTTCGTCATACATATTTCCAGTCCACTTAGGCAACCAGAAATAGCCACCCGCCATTAAAATAAAAATAGAAGCAGGGACTAGCGTGTAATGAAAATGCGCAACAATAAAATAAGTATCATGATACTGAAAATCTACTGGTGCCAACGCCATCATTAAGCCGGTAAATCCACCTAGCGTAAATAAAACCACAAAAGCAATGGAGAATAGCATGGGCGTTTCAAAGGTCATAGACCCCTGCCACATGGTTGCCGTCCAGTTAAAAATCTTCACCCCGGTCGGAATGGCAATTAACATCGTGGCATACATAAAGTACAACTCACCCGCGACTGGCATACCCACGGTAAACATGTGATGCGCCCAGACAACAAAGGATAAGAAAGCAATGGCCGCTGTTGCATACACCATAGAGCTGTAACCGAATAAAGGCTTACGAGCAAATACCGGAATAATCGTTGAAGCTATTCCAAAAGTAGGCAGAATCATGACATACACTTCAGGGTGTCCAAAAAACCAGAAGATATGTTGATATAGCACAGGATCACCGCCACCCGCTGCATCGAAAAAGCTGGTATCGAAAAATCGGTCGGTTAATAACATCGTTACCGCGCCTGCAAACACCGGCATAATAGCAATCAATAAGAAAGCGGTGATTAACCAGGTCCAGACGAATAATGGCATTTTCATCAAGGTCATTTTCGGCGCACGCATATTGAAAATAGTTGCGATAATATTAATCGCTCCCATAATCGACGAGATACCTAATAAATGCACTGAGAAAATGGCGAAAGGTAATGCAGCACCTGTTTGCAATACTAGGGGCGGGTATAAAGTCCAGCCTGATGCCGGCGCTCCACCTTCCATAAACAAAGTACTAGCCAACATAAATATTCCGGCAACTAATAACCAGAAACTCATATTATTCATTCTTGGTAATGCCATATCTGGCGCACCAATCATCATCGGTATTTGCCAGTTTGCAAACCCTACAAAGCCTGGCATAACTGCACCAAATACCATGACTAGAGCGTGCATGGTGGTCATTGAATTAAAGAACTGCGGGCTAACAAACTGCATACCCGGCTCAAATAATTCAGCACGAATAATCAATGCCATTGACCCACCGACGAAAAACATCGCTAGAGAAAACAACAAATACAGAGTGCCTATATCTTTATGGTTAGTGGTAATTATCCACCTCAATAAGCCTTTTTCAGGCCCGTGATCATGATGATCATCGTGTTCATGTTCAGCTACGACAGCAGACATAATAAATACCTCGTTAAATACTATAGATAGAATTCGATGCAAATACGCAATGATGAAAATTATTCATCATCATCGTCATATTCGATTGCTGGAATTGCTGCTTGCAAATTTTTTACCGCTGCAGGCTGAATTGAATCACCTACTGAATTGCCTAAGCCATTACGAATAAATGTAGATACGGCTGCAAAATCAACTGGGTTTAACATTTGTCCAAAAGCAGGCATCATGCCTTTACCCTGAAGCATCAAGTCAACTTGTGCGTCCATACCGCCAGTCACCACCGAACTTGCCGTAATAGCTGGGAAAGTACCAGCTAGACCCGCTCCATCCGCCATATGACAAGAAGCACAGTTATTTGCGTAGACACTTTCACCTTTTGCTATTAAATCTTCCTGAGTCCAGTCTTTCTCCGCTGCAGCTGCAGTTTCAACAGCAAGGCCTTGCTGTTTGACTACCCAGGCTTCATAGTCAGGCTTTTCCATAGCAATGACAACGATCGGCATAAAGCCGTGGTCTCTGCCACAAAGCTCTGTACATTGTCCGCGATATGTACCTGCCGTATCCACTGATGTCCATGCTTCATTAATATAGCCAGGGATGGTATCTTTTTTCCAGCCTAGGTCAGGCACCCACCATGAGTGAATCACATCCGCTGCAGTAAACAGGAAGCGAATTTTAGTATTAATAGGAACGACCAGAGGCTTATCAACTTCTAATAGATAATTCGGTATTGTTCTAGGGTCTATACCTGAGTTCAGCTGTCTTGCTTTGTTACTGGCCTCATCAAGGCTACTAAAAAAGCGAATGCCATTATCCAGATATTCATATTCCCATTTCCATTGCCACCCAGTGACCTTAATCGTCATTTCTGAATCTCTAGTATCATCCATTTCCAGCATAACTTGAGTTGCTGGAATAGCTAATACAATTAAAATGATCGTTGGAATAATTGTCCAAAGAATTTCTATCTTGGTACTTTCATGGAAATTTGATGCTTTATAACCCCTCGACTTACGATGAAAATAGATCGAGTAAAACATGGTGCCGAATACTGCAACACCAATGAATACACAGACCCATAACACCATCATATGCAGACCATAAACATCACGACTAAGTGTTGTTACGCCCTCCATTAAGTTAAGAGTATATTCTGCCCGAGCTGTTCCTAGACCAAGGGTCATCAGGGACAGACCTGAGAATAATTGCTTTGCTTTCACCACGGAGTAACCTCCCCTAATTAATTATAAACTGATTGATGCGTTAAACGCAGAATGTTGTTATAGCTTTAAGCGCGACTATACACACTCCAAAATCGTTGTGATCAGCTATTATTCCCTTAGCACTGTCCTTTTTATTATCATCACAAACAAACTCTGCAATTTTAACCTATGAGCGCTCTCTATGCTAGAGAAGCTTTTTGATTATGCTCAACTTTAACTTAAAAATTGTAATATTTATTGCATGCATAAACAGATAATATGATTATACCTAGAAATTCAATTGATTTAGGTCAATGATTGTTAAATTAATCTTGAACCTAGAAAAATAAATTTAGCTTGTTCGGATAAATTTAGCTCGCCACGACCTAGCTATTTGCAATAGCTTAAACCTAGAAAAATCAGTTGAGCGCGAATTTATAGTGCAAGATATGGAATTAATGTAACACTTTCAAAAAATTTTAGCTTCACCCATAGGTTAAGCGGATGTTTTTTGCAAGTGCAGTGGAATCAAGAGCTTGCGCTAGAAAACGTGAGCAACTGATTTTTCTAGGTTAAAGGTTTGATTTAATTCCCTTTGCCAAACTTTCTGGCTCTAAGCTTTGCATATAAGGCAACACGCCTAATAAAGGAAGCTCTGTAGACTTACTTATTGTATGTATATTCTCATCGCGCATTAGCATATCCCGCTCCACACAAGAAGCAATCCAGCCATGACATTGCACCCCAGCTTGCTGTAATGCCGCAAAAGTTAATTTAGCCTGATTAATACAACCTAATCGAATACCCACGACAACAATCACAGGCAAGTCTAATTTTTGCGCCAGATCAGCTACATCCTGATGATCGTTGAGCGGCACTAGCCAGCCGCCCACACCTTCAACCAGCACAACGTCAGCTTGCTGTGCAATTTGTTGGTATTTCTCTACAACCTTATCCAATACTATCTCAACACCCGACTGCTGCGCCGCAATATGCGGGGAAACTGGCAATGCAAAAGCGTAGGGGTTAATTTCCTGGTACGGCAACACAATCGATGCATATTGCTGCAATAACAATGCGTCTGCATTTCTCAACTGCCCATCAATCTCTTCACAACCGGATGCAATAGGCTTCATGCCCAACACGGTTTTTCCCTGATTTTTAAAATAGTGCATTAAGGCAACCGTGCTCCAGGTTTTGCCAATTCCGGTATCGGTCCCGGTAATAAAATAGCCTTGAGTCATCTCTTCATCGCGGATTTAGCCTGCACATATATAATTTCGTAACTTGCTGTAATCTTGCCGTCATCATCCACGGGGTACGCAGCTAATAAAGCCTGAAAATGCCCCTTAGTGGTTAATTGCTTATTGCGTGCCTTGCTCACATTATGTGCTCCTATGCCCTTTAACTCACGCATAAGCTCAATAACATCAGTGTATTTAATTTGATAAATCTGGCTCTCTAACTGCACATCAACAAAGCCTGCTTGCTGCATGAGCTGTTTAATTTCCTGCAAACTGCAAAAGTCATTAACATGCGGATAATCATCAACCTCAGCCCATGCAGATTTTAACTCACATAAAGCGCTCTCACCAAAAATAGAAAAGCTAAACTGCCCGTTATCCCGCAACACTCTTTGCACATCAATAAACAGCTCACCTAGCCCCTGACACCACTGCAAGGCTAAGTTAGATACCAGGCTATCGATACTATCACTTGCAATTGGCAACTGCTCCACATCAGCACACAACAAGGGAACCTTCTCATTCAGCCGATCGTGCGTTTTATGCAGCATTGGCAGTGCAATATCTAGCGCAATTATATTTTTTAACAGCGCCCTGCTCTGCAGTTGCTGGGTAAAGAAACCTGTACCACAGCCCGCATCAACGACCAACGCATCATAAGGCAGGGATAGCTTGGTTAGAAGCTCATGCCCTACCTGCCGTTGCAAAGTAGCCATGGCATCGTAGCTTTGTGCAGCATTAGCAAAGGATCGTCTGATCTGTTGCTTATCCAGCTCAGCCTCTGCCATTGCGTGCATTCCTCAAAATAAAATCCTGCAGTAGAGCCAGTAACTGCTGTTGTTCGCTAAAAAAAGGAATATGCCCCGCCCCGTCTATCGTTCTTGTTTCAATTCGCTCTGATAATAACTGACACTCTTTAGCAACTGACACAGGCACCAAGGTATCCAATCCACCAAATACCATCAGCACAGGCAACGCTAAATGCCGAATAGTTTCTCGTTGATCAATTGTCTGCAATACCCTCAACCCGCCCTGCAATGCACCAGGGTCAGCAACGGGAGATTCCTGCATGACTAATTTAATTTGCTTTAACATGGATTTAGCATCAGGCTTTCCCAGCACTTGTAAACTCATAAAGCGCAATAAAGTATGCACCGGGTTTGCTTGCAAATTATCAGCAAACTCCTGCAGGTTCTGAGGAGCGACACCTGGCCACGACTTAGATTGAGTAAACCTGGGATTACTGGCAACCAGCATTAAAGACTTAATACGCTGTGGATATTTTTCCGCTAGCCGCAAAGCAACATTTCCACCCAGCGACCAGCCCAATAACATACATTTTTTTTCAGGTAGCTGCGCATGGATTGCATCTACAATGGACTCTAAAGTATAGGGCGTAATATTCGCACTTCGCCCATGCCCAGGGAGATCCATACATCTGACCTGATATTCTGTCGCTAGCAACTGTGCAAAATCCCGCCATATACCGGTATGCATAGCCCAGCCGTGTAGCATCACTATTACCTCCCCCTGACCATATACTTCTATGTGCAGATCGGTCATCTAGGCAGGCTCTCTAAAGCACTCAATAGCTGATCAATTTGTTGCTCAGTATGCAGAGCTGATAAAGTTATGCGCAATCGCGCACTGCCCTGAGGCACTGTCGGCGGGCGTATTGCACTCACCCAGAAACCTTGTTGAAATAAATAATCACTCGCTCGTAATGCATGTTGACTACTGCCTAAAACGATAGGTTGAATAGCCGATTCTGAGGGCAGCAATGACAAACCTATTTGACCAACACCACTCTGGAAGCGTTGTATTAAAGCCTTGAGCTTGTCTCTGCGCCAATTATCATGCTTAATATAATGCAGACTTGTTCTTGTTGCCGCAGCAATTGCCGGGGGTAAAGCGGTGGTATAAATATAAGATCTCGCTGACTGGATAATAGTCTCTATCAATGTTTCAGAACCAGCAACAAATGCGCCACTGGTACCAAATGCCTTACCTAAAGTACCCACCAAAACCGGGACTTGCTGCTGATCTAACTGGCATTGCTCTACCAATCCTGCTCCGCTTGCGCCCAATACTCCAAAACCATGCGCGTCATCAACCATTAAATAAGCTGACTGCTGCTGCGCAATTTCTGCCAATTGACCTAAGGGCGCGTAGTCACCATCCATACTGAATACGCCATCGGTAACAACCATAGCTTTCTGCTGTGCAGATCGAGCTTGCATTTTTTGCTGTAAATTATACATATCAGCATGTAAATATCGCTTAAACCGTGCCCCAGACATCATGCCTCCGTCTAACAAAGAAGCATGATTTAATCTATCCTGATAGATAACATCATTTTTACCAATTAATGCCGTAATGACGCCCAAATTCGCCATATAACCGGTAGAAAACAACAAGGCTCGAGTACGCCCGGTAAAATCTGCCAGCTCTTGCTCTAACGCATTATGCTCATGCCCATGACCACAAACCAAGTGGGCTGAGCCACTGCCTACACCATACTTATCAGCGGCATTCTGGAATGCGGCAACAACTTCTGGGTGACCCGCTAGCCCTAAATAATCATTACTACAAAAATTTAACAGTTTGCGACCACCTACCTGTAAAAAAACACCCTGCACAGCGTCTATTACTCGTCTGGATCGATACAAGTCAGCTTGCTTTAATTCATCAAGCCTGGCGCGCAAATTATTTTGATTTACCATGAAGGACGTGAAGCAAATGAAGAAACAGACGAAGGACGCATCGAATTAATTACTGCAATACCAGAATACATAAAGAAACTTAAATGAAACTGACAGAGCAAAGCCCCCTCCTTCATGCTCTTCATGCACTTCATGGTAAAACTGTAACTTACAACAACATAGCAATAAGCCAGAAAACGCTACCGCTATTCCAGCCTACGCGTAACTCGAGCCTGCAGAACGCACACCTAAACGTTCGAATAAAGCGAGATCATGATTTGTCATGGGATTATCAGTGGTTAATAACTTATCACCATAAAATATAGAATTTGCACCCGAAAAAAAACACAGTGCCTGCATTTCATCTGACATATCAGTACGACCTGCAGATAGCCTGACGCGAGATTGCGGCATTAAAATACGCGCCACCGCAATCATGCGGATAAACATAAATGGCTCTAACTCCTCAGTACCCATTAAAGGCGTCCCTTCCACTTGCACCAGCATATTAATCGGCACACTTTCCGGGTGCTTAGGTAAATTTGCCAATTCGATTAATAAATTAGCGCGATCATCATCATTTTCGCCCATACCTACAATGCCGCCACAACACACATTAATTCCAGCATCGCGCACACGCGCTAAAGTGTCTAAGCGATCCTGATATGTTCGGGTGGTAATGACTTCTGAATAATAGTCTTCCGAGGTATCCAGATTATGGTTGTAATAATCCAGCCCCCCCTCTTTTAAAGTTTGCGTCTGCTGGTCAGTCAGCATCCCCAGAGTTACACAGGTTTCCATTCCTAATGCCTTTACTCCTTGCACCATCTCGACGACACGTGCGACATCTTTATCTTTCGGGCTACGCCAGGCAGCTCCCATACAAAAACGTGTTGCACCTTGATCTTTGGCTAGTTGGGCGGATTGCAAAACCTCATCGACAGGCATCAACGCTTCAGGCGTTAGCCCAGAATCATAGCGTGCGCTTTGCGGGCAATAACCACAGTCTTCGGAACAAGAGCCCGTTTTGATACTTAACAAGCTACTGATTTGTACTTCATTCGGATCAAAATGTGCTCGATGCACTGTTTGCGCCTGAAACAACAAATCATTAAAAGGCTGACTGAATAAAGCTTTCACTTCCTCTAGCTGCCAATCATGGCGTAATATGGCGTTAGTATTGACGGGATGTGATGACATTCTGCAAATCTCCAAGGTCTGTATTATCGATTAAGTCAAAACTAATCAACCTAATAATATGAAAACGGTAAACAACTGGTGCAATATTATACAATATAGTTTGCTTCCGCCTAGCTGTATCTTATGTGGAAATAAAGGCATGCATCAAATGGATCTGTGCCAGCCCTGCTATAACGGGCTATTAAGACTAGGAAATCATTGCTATTGCTGTGCTAAAGCATTCGCCAGTGACGGTACAAATCTACATCTATGCGGCGAATGCCAGAAAAACACCCCTGCGTTTGATAGAACCTATGCACCCTTTGTACATCAAGGAGCGATACGCTATCTAATTAATCATTGTAAATTTAATGCCGCTTATAAGTACACCCGCCTTTTAGGACTGCTACTCGCTGATTTCCTACATGAAAACGCAGAACTTCCCGAGTTGATTATTCCTGTGCCTTTACACCCAAAGCGCTACCGTCAGAGAGGCTTCAATCAAACCCTGGAAATTGGCAAAATCATATCCCAGCAGCTTTTTATTCCAATTGACAACCGCTGTTGCTTACATATAAAAAACACCCCCCATCAAATCTCTCTGAGCGGCAAACAAAGGCAAAAAAATATTAAAAACGCATTTCAGCTGCAGTCCACACCAGAAGCTCAGCATATTGCCATTCTGGATGATGTTTTAACCACAGGTGCAACGGCTAATGAACTAGCTAAAGAGCTAAAAATAACTGGTGTTAGCCGCGTTGATGTTTGGGTTTGTGCTCGGGCATAAACCGGTCAATAACGGCTGCAGTCCTTTTCACTGCCCCTTTGTTTTGCTCAATAAAAGCTCGCCCTGCACTCACCAAACGATCTTTTTCTTTGCTATCACTGAAAATTAACGAAACATTGTCAACAATATCTGCTTCATCAAAACACTGCAGCGCGCCTTTCGCATCTAACAACTGCTGAGCTAATAATTCAGAATTTTTCATATACGGCCCAAACATCACAGGCACATCGAGTAAAACTGGCTCAAATATATTATGCCCTCCGATCGGCACCATACTACCGGCAACAAAACTGCAATCCGCAAGCGCATACATTTGCTTCAATTCCCCCATCATATCGACTAAATAGACATCTGTGGCTGGGGTACAAGATCTATTCCCGGTTCTGGCAACAACAGCAAGATTTTCAGCCTGACATAAACGGGTAATTTCTTTTGCCCGCCTGGGCTGGCGCGGGACTAATATTAATAACAGCCCAGGAAATTGTGGTTTCAGGCGCTGATAAACCTTTAAGAATAACTCTTCCTCTCCCTGATGAGTGCTACCTACGACAAAAATCAGACGCTCTGGGAATAGCTTTCGCCTTAGCTGAACTGCCTCTACTTTGATTGACTCAGGAATGTCCATATCTAATTTAATATTGCCAGATACGGTAATTTTATTAGCGCTCACCCCAATATCCTGATATCGCTGGGCATCATCTTCTGTTTGCACCACAACACCCTTAATACCCGAGAAAACTTTCTGCAGAAAACCGCTAAGCTTTCGGTAGGATTGCGCAGACTTTTCAGATAACCTGGCATTCACTATAAATAACGGGGTTGATTTTTCTGCACATTGAATAAACAAAACAGGCCAGATCTCCGTCTCCATAATAACGGCTATCCTAGGTTGAAAGTGCCCAAAAAAACGCGCCATCGCATCGGGTAGATCTAAAGGCAGATACACATGCTCAACTTTGTCGCCTTGTAATGCACGCACTCGTTGATAGCCAGGTTCGGTACTGGTGGTAATCAGGATTTTATAGGAATAATGCGCGTGAAAGTAATTGATTAAAGCATTGGCCGCTTCGACTTCACCGACTGATGCGGCGTGCAACCAGATAACGTGCTGAGTATGTTTGGCAGAATAAAAACCAAAATATTCTTTCCAGCGAGCATGGTAGTCTTTCTTCTTTATGCCTCTAACATATTGAAAAATTATTAAAAAAGGCAGTAGTAAATAGATTAAAGCGGTATAAAAAAAGTACATGCACGCCCCTACAAAAGTGCTAATTAATTCTGCGGATGTAACTTATAAAACCGGGTACAAAAATAGTGATCGGCATATACGAACGATAGACCAAAAAGAAATCTTAAACCAGAAGAAATATAATAAATATTACAATTAAAGTAATAGTTTTAACTCTCTTAAGGTGGGTATTATTGATTGCAACATCATTAACCCACTGACCCTACAAATAGGGTCAGTGAATTAAAAAACACACAAACTAGTACAGCATTTACTGATGAAAAGATGATTAAATGGCATTAATTTAAAATTAAATTAATGCCATAAAAACACGGCTATCCATCAAAGCAACAATGTAGTACTATTACTCTTCCGCTGCAATCTGAACAGCAACTGCAACAGTAATATCAGCATGAAGATTAACATCAATTGCATATTCACCGATTTGACGAATAATACCTTCAGGTAATCTTATTTCGCTTTTATCAACTGCAGCACCAGCCGCAGTGATAGCTTCAGCGATATCTAGCGTACCCACAGATCCGAAAAGCTTACCTTCTTCACCTGCTTTGTGCGTAATAACAACTTCAACGCCACTTAGCGCATCTGCTCTTTTCTGAGCCGCAGTTAATTTCTCGGCAGCAGCTCGTTCCAGATCAGCTCTACGCGATTCAAATTCAGCGATTTTTTCTTTAGTCGCCATAACTGCTTTTTTTTGTGGAACCAGGAAATTTCTAGCAAATCCAGATTTCACATTGACTTTATCACCTAGATTACCTAGGTTAACAACTTTCTCAAGAAGGATAACTTCCATCTTTAAATCCTCATAGTTATCGGTATACCGATTTCACAATACTGTTAAGTACTGGATGGGGGGGTTATATTTTTTCGTAAATTCAGCCACGTATCACTCATACCAATTATCGCTACGGGTAATACAATATGCGGAACAACTAAAACACTCATATAAAACAGCGGTAGTAAAAAGCGTTTCGCTTTAAAGGTCGATATCAACGCATGCGCAATGGCGGTTCCTATAAATGCATATAACATAAATAGAATGATACCTATATTCCAAGCTAACTCGGAAAACGTCCCATTAGACAATAATGCTATCAAAAAGATAAGCAAAGTCATCATAGTAAAACGCTGAGGCATTCTTATAGACAAGTACTCAACAGCAAAGCCACCCGGGTTGTATAAATTAGCTTGCCACCAGCGCGCTAACAACAAACCCAGTAGCAATCCGGCAACTGATCCCGCTGCCATAATGCCGGTCATATATTTAGCCATCAAGATAACCGTCTGTTCGATTTGCTCTACAGGTACTTCAGAGGCCTGCAACATAGGCTGAACTACGATATCCAGCACTGCCTGCCAATAAAGTGCCGGAGCCTCGGCAAACCAGTAAAAACCTATAACGAACAGTATGCCTAATGCCGAAGCTATTTCAAATGCCAGCGACAAATGTCGTCCTTCGCGTAACACTATAGATAACACCCAGACCGGAAGCCACAAAACAAGCACATAGCCAAAGGAAAATTGAAAATTCCCAATAACTAAATAACCTAATGTCGCCGCCGCTAAGCTGGCACTCAATAAGACCAATAAACCTTCATATCCACCACGACGCAATGTAACCAATGCTACCGTCGCTGAACTTACGATACTAATAGGCGGCATAAGCAGTGAAAGCAAAGCAAAAGCAGAGGCCACAGACATTGCCTGCATTCTTCCTCGCATAATAAAGTTTGCTAAAAAATTCACTGAGCCTACCTGATATTAATTATTCGTGTGCGTCACAAAACGGCATCAAGGCAATATAACGCGCACGCTTAATAGCCGTTGTTATTTGTCTTTGATTTTTTGCTGTTGTACCTGTAATACGGCTAGGTACAATTTTTCCTGTTTCAGTAACGAACTCACCTAGCAATTCGGTGTTTTTATAATCGATTGCATTGCTTTCACCTTCCGCACCAAAAGTATAATGCTTTTTGCGTCTCATTTGACGTGCCATAAGCTTAACCTCTATGTAATTTATTAAATGTTATTCAGAATCAGCTTCTACTGCAGTTGCAGTAACTTTTTCTGCCACTTCAACAGAATCTGTCTTTACTGTTTCCGCTTCAGGTGCTGGTTTTTCAGCCGCTGTTTTTTCAGTTGCTGGCTTTTCAGGCGCTGTTTTTTCAGGCTTAGCCTCTTCAACAGTTTCCGCGGCTATAACCGATGCATTAGTAATAGCAGTTTTCATCAACAAAGTCATGCTACGTAGCACAGCGTCATTAAAACGGAAGCTACTTTCCAGCTCGGTAAGAGTTTCCTGATCACATTCAATATTCATTAATACATAATGTGCTTTTTGCAGCTTTTTAATTGGATAAGCTAGGTGTCTACGCCCCCAATCTTCAAGGCGATGAATGGTTCCTGATGCTCCCTCAATAGATGCACGATAACGATCTATCATTGCAGGCACTTGAGCACTTTGATCAGGATGAACTAAAAAGACAATTTCATAATGTCGCATAATTTTCCTTTCGGGTTAAAGCCTTCTATCTGTTTAAGCATAGTAAGGCAAGGAGGGTTTTCACACCCCATTAAAGAACTCGCCATTGTAATTTATATTTACTTTTATTGCAAAATAGTTTATCTGAACTCGAAAAAAAGTCCGATACAGCCTGAAAAATCAAATTATTTCACAGCTTTAGTATACTAAAACTCCCCCTTAACTTCCCTTGCAAAAACAGAGCACTTAAATTCGGCTTAATTGAAAATCCTAAAAATAACAAAATAGGCGAATGGGAGTGCAATAGCTTTAGCTATTGCTGTGTACGAAAAAAGCTAAAGCTTTTTTACTCCTGAGCCAGATTGAATGTTAAAAATGTAAGCTATTTTTAGGCAAATGAAAAATGCCTAATATTACTTACTTCACCATCTATCAAAAATAACCACTACACTAGAATTATAAATCACAGTTGAATTTCACTTTTACAATGAATGGATTTGCAAATGTCACTTAAAATAATAGAAAAAATTAATGCTTTAGAAAATATTGCACAGGAAATTGATGAACTTGATTTTAGCGAAGGACTAGAAAATCTAGCCATGCTAAAAAAACGTATCGATTCCCCTCGTTTTGAAATTGCTGTGATTGGTGAGTTTTCAACGGGTAAATCAAGCTTTATTAATGCACTTTTACAACATGATTTACTGCCTGCTACCTACAGGCCCACGACTAACCAAATCATGAAAATTCAACATGATGCAAGTCGTAGTGAAGTGTGTATAGACAGGCAAGGTTCTGGGCATAGCCCTATTCCTTTGACTAAAGAGAATATTAAACAACTGGCAAATGATACGCATGATTCATTAGTTATTAAGACAGCGATTCCAGCTCCGATGGATCAATTCATCATTTACGACACGCCGGGGGTGAATGATCCGGCCTCTTTAAGTGAGGAAATTATTTTCGATTTACTCGGCAAGGTTGATGTTATTATTTTTCTGCTGCGCGCAGATAGCGCATTAAAGGAAACCGAAATTGATTTTATAAAACAACTGGTTCCCAAAAAAGATCTGGGGAAATTTTTCTTTATTATCAATTTCGCTGATACCTTAGAGCCTGCTGATGCAATTGACGTACAAAAACACGTGATCAATGTCCTGGGAAAATTCCTACAGTGGCCAGTGAAAGCATTATCTGAGCGAGTTTTTCTCTATTCTGCAAAGCAAACCCTAGCTCATGCCAAATCCGAAGCAGCATTAGCGGATGAGTCTGCAGCTAATTTTCTGCACACACATCATCAATTACTGCACGACATACATGGATTTTCGACCGCTAGCTTTGAAGAATTGGTCAGTGAGTTCTCTGATAATGCGCTCACTGAGGTTGCGCAAATGATTACTAACACACTCTCAGTTGCTATAGATCAGGCAGAAGAAAAAGACCTGGGTTATCAACAGGCACTGAGCGAGGTTAATGCCGAAATCAATGATTTTAGAACCAGAATTCAGTCCGAAGAATTTGCTTTTCGCGACAGTATTCGCAAAAAGAAACGCGAGATGCTAAGTAAGGTTGAAGAAGAATTTAACTCTATCAGAGAAAATGTTAAATCTATTATCTTATCGGCAAATAATCCTGATATAGGCAATGCTGACTGGACTCAGAAGCATATCAGAAAGCTGGTAGATGATAAAATACCTCCCTTATTAGAAAATTTTGCGCAGGAAATTAAAATTATCAGTGCTGATTTTGACCTGCAAATTACGCCATCTCTAAACCGCTCCATAGATAATATAGAGGGAATAAAAAAGTCATATGACTTCTCCCCTATTATTGCGGGTACGGGAGTAGCAAGCGCTGGGTATGCACTAGTCTCAGCGGCACTGCCACTGATTGCCGGGGTAGGCGGCATTGCTGCTATTGGCGCTTTTTTTCTACCAGGTTTAGGTTCAACCCTAATATCCGGAGTAGGTAGCTTAGTATCCGGTGGCTCTAGTCTTACTGGATTTGCTTATACCGGTGTTCGCGATAAAATTCATAGCTGGGTTGATGAAAATGACAAACAGCGTTACCTGGCCGAATTAGATAAGATAATCTTCGAGATGCAAATGCTCATGATTAAAGAACTAGACTCCAAAGTAGTACCCGAGCAAATAAGTGCTGCTTTTATTGAAAATAAATTCCCTCTGAAACAAGATATTACGGTCAGACAAAAGCAGGAAATTTTAGTAGACCGTCAGTGGCTAACAGCCAATATAAAGGAAATGATATGGATGCGGCAAGAGGTGTTTAAAGTAATGCATGGCGAACTAGCAGGCGAAAAATCATGAACAGTTTTACCTCCTTTAGAGAAAGAAAACAGCAACTGCAGGACACTGCTACTAAATTGGCAGAAATTGTTGCAGCAGAATTAGACGGTCGAGATATTCAGCTACTAGAGAAATTTAATCGTGAATTATCTGCAGACTTATCTTTCAAGATCCTTTGTATAGGTGACTTTAGTTCAGGTAAGAGTACATTTATCAATCAATTTTTATTACAAGAGAATATTCTACCCGCCTTTCCTAAACCGACGACAACAAGACCCACTGTTATTCGTTTTGGTAAAACACTGAAAGCACATTTATATTTTCAAGATGGAAGCCAGGAAGAAGTCTGTGAAAATGTCGCACAGCGCCTACTTGAGACGGTCTCAGCTGGGGGCAGTGATGTTGAGAAAGTAAGCCATGTCATTCTGGAATCGCCCTCTGCCATGTTACAGGATGGTATAGAATTAGTTGATGCACCAGGTCTAAATGATCCAGATGCAGAGCGAATGAAGCAAACTTTTGATTATCTGCATAAAGCCGATGCGGTTCTGTTTTTTCTTAACGCACAACAACCCTGGACGCGTTATCAAAAGCTGTTTTTTGAACAAGAATTATTGAATAGGCAAGATATCGATAAATTATTTATCTTGGCAAATTACTGGGATCAGATAGACAATAGTGATCGGGCAGATGTTTTAGAATATTTGCAACAGCAATTGCAAGCGTCTTTAGGACTGACTTTTTCCGATAATGTAAGACAAAACCTTAGCAGCCTGAAAATTCTTCCCGTCTCTTCAAAAACGGGAGAAAATAGTGAACAGGTTAAGCAAACCATCTGGAAATATATTGCTGACCGTAAGTTTGAAGATGTACTTGCTATTAGGGTTCAACGCTTAAATAGCTATATTGACAACCATATTCAGTCTCTCGATAAGCAAATTATCCTGGTGAAACAGGACCGTAAGTCAAGAGAAAAACACCGTATCGCATTGGAAGCTGAAATCGCTGATTATGCCAGGCAGCGCGAACAGTTTAATCGAAACCTAAAACAAACATTAAAGCCTGAGTTTGAAGAATATAAAAGCACCATTGAAGACTTGTTTGAGCAACTCATCCAGCAGATAAAGATGATGACCAATCAAATACTCCAAAACAATCCAGATAAAGATGAAGTTAACCTATTACTAAGCTCACAACTTAGCCGCTTACAAGACAATTTAACTCGTGAAATGAAATCAAAGGAGCTCAGATTTCTGGAAAATATTAAAGACAGAATTGAAGAGCAAAAAGGGCTGATAGATTTACCTACTGATAGTATCGTTAATACTGAGGACTATTTTCTAAAATGGGATAGAGTTGCAAATATTGAAAATTTAGAAACAGCCTCTGTTGCCAGTGGTGCTGTGGGCATTGCCGGCATACTCCTGGGTGCTGGGACTTTTGTACAATCCGCAGCTGCGCCAGTAGTTTCACAGGGGGTTATTTCAGTATTTGGAGGTTGGCTGTTCGGCTCTACTACTGCAGCAACGACATCAAGTTTTATGGCGTTTGGTTTGCCCGGAATTATTATAGGTGCAACTGCTGTATGTGGTGCTTTCTATTTTAAACAGAAATCCGCACAAGAAATTATGCGACAGCTAAAAAATTCAGCCAGACAAATTGAACAATCAATGCTTGAGCAAAAGGATAAATGCATAGATTATATTGTGAATAATCAAAGTCAGAACCTTGAGCAGATTTGTATAGATGTTGATTATGAAATCAATCAAACTTATCAACAGAAGCAAACAGAATTAAAGCAGATCGATTCCATAGAGGATCAAGGGGCACAACTGGAAGCTTTGTCTCAGAAAATCACAAACATGAAACTGGAGGTCAATCCATGAGCGTAATGGATAAAACACATGCATTAAAAGATAATCTTCTGGCTGTCAAAGCACGCAAAATTCGTACAGTCTTAGATGGAAAGCACCCGGAAATTGACTTTTTACTCGACCGCATAAACCACACGATTACGCAGCCCATTACTGTAGCAATAATGGGCGAGTTTAGTGCCGGAAAATCAAGCTTTCTAAACAGACTACTAGGCATTGATGCCTTGCCAGTTTCAGTACTCCCTAAAACAGCGACATTAACACGACTAGTGTATGGCACTGAAGCGGCTGTGGAAATTGACTATGACTTTGACGGTAAGCTTATTAGCAAACACCACTCAGGATATGAAATATTTAGCGAGTTACAACGTGCCGCTAAAGTCAATGACCCCGTGTTTCTACAAGAGCTAGAACGGATTCGTGAAGTCAGGGTATTTGTAAATAACATTATCCTCACTAAATTACATTTACTTGATACTCCGGGTTTCAACCATGATCAGTCTATGGATGATAAGAGCATTAGCGCCTTGGCGAATGCAGATATAGTCATCTGGATTGGCGATTATAATCAGCTGGCAAAAAAAACAGAATTCGAGAAACTTGCAACTATTCAGCAGCGGATCAAGCGACTCTATTTGATAATCAACAAGGCAGATGTGCATATATCCGATAGCGCAGCATACCTAAGTGCAAAGGAAGAACTTACAAGCAATTTAGCAGACAATGCTTTTCTGAATTTTTTCCAGAATGAGGATATTCACCTTATTTCAAGTCAGGCAACAGACCCATTCTGGGATGGGAAATTTCAGCAATTTGTAGCGCATTTTAGCCAGGTAATTCTAAATGCCGACCTGAAACTCTCACTATCCCTGATAGAAGAGCAAGCAGAAAGTCTTAAGCAATTATTAAAAGATGAATCTAACCGCTACACGCAACTCCAGCACCGCTTAGTAACATTTGAAGCACAAAATAATGTTGATTTTCTTATTGCGCGAGACCGGAATGAGTTATTTTTCCGTATTGGAGATGCAGCGTCCGAACTGTGCATAAGTCTCGGTAGCTACTGCCAGAAGTGTGCTGGTTTAAATACCAAGATAATTTTTTCAGCGAATTCATTTGTCGCTGATTACTTAATAAAGGATCTTTATGATCAATTTTTAGCTTTACAAAAGGATTATGGCAACTTTTTAAATGAGTGGCAGAATCGTTACCGAGAAGAGCTACTGATAGTGCTGGAACAAATTATTGCTTTCTTACCCAGCAATCATCAATCTTTGATTGATCGGGTTAATACCTTAATCGCCTATTATCGGCTAGACGATACCGACAATGATGATTCTTGCCTGCATTACCTGCCTGCAACAGATAGGACAATTGAAATACTTAGATTAATGGGTATTAAACATTTCGATTCAAACCCCTCTGGCTCAAGCGCCCCCATTACCTTTAAGTTAGAATTGAATGTCTTAAATGATGGAATTCTCAACTTAAATTCACCTTCAAAAAAAATACTCTTTAGTCAATATATTGCAAATAATATTTCTGAGTCGATTCTGGAAAGTTATCAATCAGATATTAGTCATATTATTTCTAACCGTATTGTTAAAGGTATAGTTGCCGAGTTAAATTCAATTAGTGCCGATGCTATCAAGCAACTGGATACAGCAACGCAAATTATGACTGAGTAAATTATGCAACTACCATTACAGCTTACTAAAGAAGAACAGTTGGGTTTTATGCGTGCACTTTACTCGGTTTTTTATCGTGATAAGCAGATTAATTCCACTGAACGCCCTGTATTAAATTTATTAAATCGATGTTTCGATATGTCTACCAGCGATTACCGGCATTATGTTCATGTTAATGTAGGTGATATAACTAAAGAAATAAATGCTATTGCTGATGTACGAGTGCGGATCTATTTTATGAGGGTTATCCACGATGTTTATCGCAAAGAAATAAAGCACCTGTTTACTGGCCAGGCAGCCGATCATGCAAAGAAATTTAAAATAATATATCCTTTTTTGCAAGAAAATATCGATATAAAAGGATCATAGGTTTTATTTAAGCCAGGAAAATCATGCAAAAACCTTTACAACTTACGCAAGAAGAAAAACTGCGCTTTATGCGCGCACTCTACTCGATTTTTATTCGTGATGGTGAGCCTAATGATGCTGAGCATCCTGTCCTACGGTTACTAAATGAATGTTTTAATCTATCCATAAGTGAATATCAGCATTATGTACATATTAATGATGCTGATATTGCGAAAGAAATTAATGCTATTCAAGATGTACGGGTGCGGATCTATTTTATGCGAATTATTCACGATGTTTATCGCGAAGAAATCCAATATTGGTTTAAAGGCCCTAATACGGATGATTCAAAACGCTTTGCCTACATGTATGGGTATTTACGTGAACAGATCGATTTTGATAGTTAAGTTTTCTTAACCTTATGGTGTATGTTGCTATATTCCACCTTGTGATCATTTATACTCGCATCTATAAAAAATAATGATTGGTGTAGGCTAAAGCCTACTCCCCAATAAGCGGTATAGCTAAAAATAGCTGGGCGTTGTTATCAAACATAAAAAAGACCTATAATTAGTCTTATATTAGGTCCTAACGAAGGTAATATAATGAGTAAGATAAATAGTATTTTGGCAGATAGTTCAGCAAGCATTTCTGAGCTAAAAAAAAATCCAATGGCTACTGTTGCTGGTGCGGATGGCTTCCCTATTGCAATACTTAACCATAACCAGCCTGCTTTTTATTGTGTTCCAGCTGAAACGTGGGAGTTGATTGTTGATCGCCTGGAAGACATTGAATTGGCAACTATTGCAAATAGTCGCATGGGGGGTGAAACTGTCGAGGTTAGCTTAGATGACCTTTAAGCTTAAATTCGACAAGCGAGCACTTAAGGAGTGGCGTAAATTAGATGCTGTTGTTAGAGACCCGTTTAAGAAAAAACTTGAGGAACGACTAAAACAACCTATCGTTAAAAGCTCTAGGGTGTCTGGTGCTGAAAATTGTTACAAAATTAAATTGAAGGCAGTGGGATATAGATTGGTATATCAAGTTATTAATGATGAAGTGGTTGTTCTGGTCTTGGCTGTTGGTAAACGTGAGCGAAATACAGTGTACAAAGTTGCGCTAAATAGAGTTCAGTAAGAATGAAATATATTTCCTTATATTCCTTAATTATATCCTGATATATTTGTGATTGGGGTGATAAATATAATCACGCTCAGCACAAGCTTCTCCATTGGAGAAGCTGCTTATTCTGATGCCAGTTAGCATCCGATTTTACCGGACAGTTACACAGAATTATTGACAGGGTCTGACCAACTAAAACCGTCCTTGTTTATGTGTCAATCCTTGACCCTGATATTTTGTCAAATCTAAACCATCAAAAATTAACAGGATAAATTACCTCAAAATAACTAAACTATTTTACCTGCACACAATCGGGTAAAATACCCGGTAACTAAACTTCAGCATTAATTTATGAAAAATTGAGGTAACTACTCAGCGTATAAAAAATCCAGGACTAATGAGTTATCTTTTTTTCTCAATTGGGGCGCAGGCTTTAGAAATCGTGAAAGTATGATGCGTAGCTTTGTTTTTTCGCAAGCTCATCCACGGCACTATTTGCGTGTAGGATGGGTAGAATGCAGTGCCTTTTAGGCACGAAATGAAACCCATCGAACATCGAAGTATTGGTTTTGATGGGTTTCGTGCCTCTACCCATCTACACGCAATACTTTCACATTCTCTAAAACTTTGCTTACGGGTCTGATGCCGTTTAACAAAACGGCCATGGTACAGACTTCGTGTTCCAAACAGTGACTTTCTTGACGAAAACCGTGGCTATGCTAATGTTTTTTTCCAGCGGAATCAGAGTCCATAATATAAACACGGGCTTAGCAGAAACCCTGGTCAAGAATAAAGTCTCAGTCGGAGGCAAACTGGAGTTTATACATCCTGTTAGAAATCATGATATTATCGTGTAACGCATGGAAGATATGCACGGACATGAAATGTAGGAAGCACCAGGGGCGGATATGAAGTTAAAATCCCCTTCCCTTCTTTTGAAAATAAACTGGGCTTAGGCACTTGGAAATAAATAAGCGTCCAATATTTGCTTCCAGGTACCTTACTTATCCAGATATATAGAGGCAAAACTATGACACCTAATGTAGGCGGAATTGATAAAAAAATCAGAATTGCTGCAGGAATAATCATTATGGCAGCGGGCGCATATTTTCAATCCTGGTGGGGTGCAATAGGCATTGTTCCTCTAGGTACAGCCTTAATCAACTGGTGCCCGGGCTACTTCCCATTTGGCATCTCCACCCGAAAAGCCAGTAATACAAAATAAAAGTGGCATAAGGCAAAGACTTACAACCTATGCTTTCTAGCACTGACACCATCACCTCATGACATTCACCACTGCCGACCTTTGCGATAAACACTCTTCAGAACCTGGGTTTCAAATAGCTGAGCCTATTTTCAAATCGTTCGGCATGGAACACAACTTTTCCGGCCAAATCAGTACTGTTAAAGTATTTGAAGACAATATACTGATCCGCAGCCTATTAGAACAACACGTGAGCAAGCGTATTTTAGTGATTGATGGCGGTGGATCTCAGCGCTGTGCATTACTGGGTGAAGACCTTGCAAGCCTTGCCTATCAAAACGGCTGGCAAGGCATTATTAATTATGGCTGCATACGCGACTCCGACGAAATTAACAAACTAGCCATTGGTATTCGCGCGTTACATACTCATCCATTAAAAAGTCATAAAAAAGGCATAGGAGAACGTGATATCACCTGTGTGTTTGCCGGTGTACATTTTAAAACTGATCATTATCTGTATGCGGATAATGACGGCCTTATCGTTTCTCAAAATCCATTAACATAATAAAACCATGAAAATTGAACTTGCTAACCCTAGAGGTTTTTGTGCCGGTGTAGACCGCGCCATTGAAATCGTTGACCGCGCTATTGAAGCATTTGGCGCACCGATTTATGTCCGCCATGAAGTGGTACACAACCGAACTGTCGTTGACGGCCTTAGTGAAAAAGGGGCTATTTTTATTGAAGAATTAAGTGATGTCCCTGAAGGCTCTTATCTTATTTTTAGCGCCCACGGAGTATCCAAAAAAGTACAGAAAGAAGCCGTCGAAAGAAACCTGACAGTATTCGATGCCACCTGTCCTTTAGTCACTAAAGTTCATATCCAGGTTGCCAAACATGCCAAAGCTGATCGAGAAGTTTTCCTGATCGGCCATGAAGGTCACCCTGAGGTAGAAGGCACGATGGGGCAATATGAAAAATGCACTGAAAATGGTGCCATTTATCTGGTTGAAACTCCCGAAGATGTCAGAACCCTTAAGGTTAACAACCCTGAAAATCTGGCCTATGTTACGCAAACCACGCTTTCTATGACCGATACCAGCATTATGGTTGATGCGCTACATGAGCATTTTCCGCATATTCAGGAACAAAAGAAGGATGATATCTGTTACGCCACTCAGAATCGTCAGGATGCAGTACACGACCTGGCTGAAAATGCAGATATTATTCTGGTTGTTGGCTCTACTAATAGCTCCAATTCCAATCGTCTAAGAGAAATCGCTGAGCAACTGGGCAAACCAGCACACCTCATCGACACTGCAGCAGACATGCATAAAGACTGGTTTACTGATGTGAATGTCGTAGGCGTTACAGCGGGCGCATCTGCTCCCGAAGTGCTTGTTCAGGAAGTCATTACCCAACTACAGGACTGGGGCGGCGAAACAGCGACTGAGATTAAAGGCATAGAAGAGAAAGTGGTATTCACTTTGCCTAAAGAATTAAAGTTACATATGGATAATCGTTAATTCACATTTCCTGACAATATAGGTAGAGCGAACTTTAGTCCGCTATTGCTAACATTATAACCAGTAGTATCGAAAAAACTGCTGGTTGTAGTCTGCTCTACCTCACCCATAAATTCACCGCGTTAACCTCCCATCATGCCTAGCGACTTCTTCCTCTACGATACCGAACAATTAAATACACTCGCAACAGCAGAAACTGTAAAACAAGGTCTAGCCTATTTTACTGAAAATCGCGTTTTTGCTTTAAGCGTAGCTGATGATCAGCTCACCTCTCAGGTGGAAGGCTCTTTAATAGACCAGCCTTACTGGGTGGAATTGACTAAAAATAGTGATGATGAGCTACATATAGAGTGTGATTGTGATGCACAAGAAAAAGTGTGTAAACATGCGATTGCAACGCTCTATAGCTATGCTGAGGACTGCCTTAATAAAGAGCAGGAAAACTTTGGCGGCGCAGTTGATGAGGCAGTAAAAGAACGGGTAAAAAAAGGGCGCAATGAAGTCAGTGTTAAACTCATCAGTGGCAACCTGGCTTTTGGCATGTGGCAGGCTAAATCCATTATTTCTGCTACTTATCGACCGACTACCTACCATGTTTATATCCGTTCCCTGGAGCAACGCAAGAATTATTGCACCTGTCCTGATCTGGCAACTAATCGCTTAGGCACCTGTAAACATATAGAAGCCGTCTTGCACTATGCTAAAAAACAGCCAGCATATGAGGAATTATCAGCATTAGGCGCAGCTGTTTCATTTGTTTATTTAGCCTGGGAATCAGCAACTGAACCTGTTCTTCGCCTACATAAAGCGCACAATATTGAAGCAACCCTAAGCGAGGAATTAGCTGAGTTTTTTACCAGTGATCACCGTTTTAAAGGCCGCTTACCCGAGGATTTTAATTACTTTGCCGAGAAGTTCAGCAGCTATGAAGACCTGGATATTGGCGATGATGCCTTACTTTATGTACGCCAGTATGCCGAGGATGCGAGCCAGCAAATAAGGGCTCAGGAAATTTCCCGACAGATTATGCAGGCCAAGGGTGTTCTCCCTGGCATTAAAGCACGCTTATTTCCCTATCAATCTACTGGCGTCGCCTTTTTAGCATCACGCGGCAGAGCCTTATTAGCCGATGATATGGGGCTAGGGAAAACCATTCAGGCAATCAGCGCAGCTGTCTGGCTAGCTGATCATTCTGGCGTTAAAAAAGTCTTGATCGTATGCCCTGCCTCTTTAAAACATCAATGGGCAAGAGAAATCGAAAAATTCTCCTCCCAGTCCGTACAAATAATACAGGGACCAGTTGAAAACAGACAGGTACAGTACCGTGCCGATGCTTTATTTTATATCGTTAACTATGAACTGATATTACGCGACTTAACCGTAATCAGTGAAACCCTGAAGCCAGACTTACTGATATTAGATGAAGCACAAAGGATAAAAAACTGGCGTACCAAAATTGCGTCTACGGTTAAATTAATTTCCTCACGTTATGTGTTTGTATTAACCGGTACGCCACTGGAAAATCGTATTGAGGATTTATACAGTTTATTACAAGTGGTTGATGCACGTGTTTTGGGACCTTTATGGCGCTGTTTACTAGATTTTCATATCACTGATGAGCGTGGCAAAGTCATTGGCTACCGTAATTTGTCCGAGCTACGCCAGCGTATTAGCTCAGTAATGTTAAGACGCAATCGCAGCCTGGTTAGTGATCAGCTTCCCGATCGAACTGAAGTGCGTCTGGATATTCCTATGACCCAGGTACAACAGGATATCCACGACTCAGCCATGTCTGGCGCAGGACAGCTGGCTAATATTGCGAAACGCAGGCCTTTAACCCCCAGTGAATCAAACAGATTAATGGCCGCATTACAACAGGCGCGTATGGCCTGCAATGCTGCTGGCCTGGTTGATAAAGTGACCCAAGGCTCACCCAAACTTGACGAAGTCTCGCGCTTGTTAGAAGAGCTGTGCTTACAAAGCAATCAAAAAGTGGTGGTATTTTCCCAATGGGCCATGATGACCGAAATGGTCGAATCAATAGCACATTCTCTAGGTCTTGGTTTTGTACGTTTACATGGCGGCATACCCACGCATAAGCGCGGTGAATTAATGGATAAATTCCAGAATGACGATGCTGTGCAGGTATTTATCTCTACTGATGCGGGTGGTGTGGGCTTGAATTTACAGTCGGGTTCAGCGCTGATTAATCTGGATATGCCCTGGAATCCAGCAGTTCTGGATCAACGTATTGCGCGTATTCATCGTTTAGGCCAGAAACAGAAAGTGCAGATTTTTCTGCTATTGGCAGAGCACTCCTATGAACAGCAGGTCGCAAGCCTGGTAAAAGGTAAGCGTGATCTGTTTGATAATGTGATCAGCCCTGATGCAACAGAAGATGTCGTGGGTGTCTCTAAAAAAATGCTGCAAAGTATTGTTGATGATTTAGCTGAACCTGCGTCGCCAGAATTAGCTCTAGCAGAGACAGAGCAGCCAGAAGAGCTTGTAGAAACAGCTCAGAACCAGACTATAGATGGCAAGATCAGTTTAGAGCAACATGAAGACAATAGTGCGACACATGCATTAATTAGCCAGATTCAAACTAGCTTTGCTCAGCGTATTGAGCGAATTTCAGCTTCAGGCGGTGGTTTACTCGTGGTGCTAAATCAGAGTGATTCAGCTGATGAAGACTTAGCAGACAAATTATCTACCGCAGAATTACCTGTGGTGGTGATAGAGGCCAAAACATTTGCTAATCTACAGCGATTAGGAGCCGCCTCCCCAGTTGCTGATGCACAGCTTATTTATCAAGCTGAAGAAAAGCCGCAAGAAACCATCAATCCACTAATTAAAATAGCGCAGGATAAATTACGTTCTGCCGAAGTTCTGGTTGAGCAGCAATGCTATGCCGGGGTCATGGAGATTTTAGCCACAACTAGCCTGACTGTTGCCGCCATTGCCAGCGACCAACAACAAGTACCTCAGCTGGAAAAAGCTACGGTATGGCTATACAGCGATGTTTTACCACAACAGTTAATGACCGCTGAGCAAATCGCAACCATAGTCCGGGTTATTGCTTTAAGTCAAAATATTGATGTGCCTGATGCATTGGTACAACAATCATTGCTCGATACGCAGCTATTATTTGCGCAATACGGATAAAGCGATAAAACAGATAAAACTCATCTGGGCTTTGCCATTTGTTTTTACTATGCAGGGCTTGAAGAATTCCCCCTTCCTCTCTGTAGGGCGTGGCTTTAGCCCGCCTTATTCAACATTCTCTGATTATTGGCGGGCTAAAGCCACGCCCTACGCACAACGGATATCAAAAGTATCAAGGGGCAGCCAGTTTGATTTTATAGCGAATTTAACCATTACCGGGCTTGTCCAACAAACGGTTCAGTTCGTGGCTTCGCGCAGCGCGAAGCCACGAACTGACCTTATTCGTTAGCACTTTAGTATATATTTAATCATTACCAACTATTATCAATTTTTTCTTGCATAGTGCTTTCATATGAAGATAACAACGCTTTTACATCTTTCTCAGCGTCATCCTTTGTGTACAAAGTGTATGGATTACCAACTGCATACACAAATGACTCAGGTGTGATTGTTATTTTACTAGCGCCATTTTTTACTCGGATCTTTATAGTGGCATAAGCGTAGTGCGCAGGCTCGTATTGATTAGCCGCAGAAACTACGCCCAATAAATACCTTCCAAATGCAATTTGGGGTCCAATTTGGGGTCACAATTTGGGGTCAGGCCTTTGGTTTATGATTCTTATCAATACCACTGACTGTCGATTAGGACTCAGGATTTAATTACTTCCGGAACTATGGATTTCTTAGGGATAGCAACATAGTTCCATTGCGGTAAGAATTCGTCAAATTGAATTCGCATGTTTTTCTTGAAATCACTCGCTACTTTACGTCCTGTTTCAAATGTTTTTTCTATAATACTAGTGAATACTTTCAACCCTGTCGTTGTCTTGGTTTTAGCCATATACTCATTAACTACTTCAACCGTTTTGAAAATGACTCCCTGGCAGGCTCTCGTTATATGAGGAAAAAGACGGTGCTCTATCGGGTTATACTTGGATGTGTATGGTGGATAGTGAGCAATTCGAATTTTAATACCCAACTGATCAGATAGTTTTTGAATTCCTTCTTTAAAGAGGTAATAGCGAGCATTGTTGCTACCCCCACAGTCGCAAAGCAACATGATTGCAGACGCTCCTTCATAGTCTCGCTGACCATGCTCCAGCCACCATTTTCGAATGCATTCACAGGCAAATTCTGATGTGTCATGGCTTATACCCAAAGTCATATAACCCACATTACTGTTGATATCATATAGCCCATGCGGAACCACTTTGCCAGTTGCCTGTGACGCAAAGTCATGATCATTGACTCGTATCGTTTCATTTGTATACAGCTTGCCTGAACGGTAGAAGTTGCCAATTAATTCTTTTTTTTTACGTCCATACTTAACACTGGGTTTCCTTCTGAGATATATTGTTGTTTGAGGTCTTCAATATTCTTAAATTGCTCATCTCGTTGTGGAATATTCTTTTTTCCAGCTTCAACTTTGAATGCTTGGCGGCGACGAAATCCATGTTTTTTTAGGAGTCTATCAACGACTGTAACACTTACTTTAAAGCCACGACCTTTCAATTCTTCAGCAATGGAAGGTCGGGATAGGTTTGTCCACTTAATCGTTTCATCCATGGGCGATCCTGCTGTATTGTTTTTTAAGAGATCTAAAAATTCGTCATCTAACCCTTTTGTAATGGCTAGTACCTCCTTTCGTCCTGCTCCCTTTTGACGAATTCTTTTTGTTTCACTTGAAAACTCAGTGTTTAACTCCCTCTGACCTCGGATAATTGTCTTGTCATCACATTGCAAAATGCCACTTATATAAACAGTTCCCCCATAACCTAGTTTAGTTGCTTCTATAGCAGCATATCGACGACGATCCTTTTCCGATAAGCTATTACCTAAATCCTGCAAGCCCATATTTTGACTCTCATTAACCTGTCTAGCTAAGTGGTTATTAGGTTTTTACTGCCGCTTTGCCAGCCCTCTTTGTCCAACCGATCAAAATATCCAGATTTAAATCATAAATAGAGGAAATTTTTTGTATCGTATGGATATCCCCCGAGCCCAAGGCAATAAACACCCTGCCAACGTGCCATGACCTTTTAATCAAAGTGACTTAACTTCGGTTAATGTTAAGCGAGTAACCCCACCTTAACCCAATCATCCCATTCCTGTGGATAGAGCGGATCTGCAGGTGTTCTGACTCTCAGCTGATTATTGCCTGTGAGTAATTTTCCAGCCACCCGAATCAGATAAGTACGAAGTGTATCCGGCTCCCATTGGCACAACGTTTTGTTGCCACTCAATTGAGCCATCCAGCGCACGGTATTGTAGGCAAGAACGGCGCAATGAAATAATGCGGCATTAGCCAGAAATTGATTCGTTCTGATTTTACCTAAACCCATTTGTGATTTTGCTTCTTCAATCCATGTTTCGCACGTCGCTCGTTCACCATACTTCTTATGTGTTTGCCAAGGCGATAGAGGTTCAGTTGTTACATAACAAAAATAGTCATATTCTGCCGTATCCCAAAGCTCGGACTGAGGTCCTGTCACTTGTTTAGGTTGCTTTATCCTGACCGCGACAAACTGACGAGAGCGAGACCAGCCACCACAACGATATTGAAACTCGCTCTGCTCCCAACCGGGTCGGCCTTGTATGGCTGTCCAGGCCTGTTTGGCCAGCAATGCGTTCAAATTCTTAAGTTTAACCTTTATTAGATACCCATGCCCTCTGGTATCGAGAAATTCAAGCAAATCACCGACAAAATAACCACTGTCACCGCGAAAAATAATGCGCATCCGATTGGGCAAGTGTGCAAGTAACTGTTTGGTAAATTCTACAACACCATTGCTTGTAAAGGCATTGCCTGTCCGGAACCAGGCTTGTAAAATTTCTTTTGTTTCCGCTAGAAAAGCGAGTTGTGGATGGTATGAACGGGCACCTTTCTTTTTGGGGTTGAAGCCTTTGGCACTTCCTTCTTGTCGACCACAAACGGTGTCCACAGTTGAATCGACATCGACCCACTGGACGGATTGTATGCCAGTTTTCGATTTTCCGGAACGAAGCAATCGCCGCCAGTGTTGACCACGCAAAGTATGCGTGAGCGTTTCAAACTGGCTTATCTGCCTATCACTTACTTCTTTAAAGATCCGTAAAATTGTGGTTTCAACAGGAATCTTTATCCAGCCAGCTACTTTGCGCAGTACGCTATCTGCCCATACGGTCGTCACCTTTGCCATTGATGTTGCTCCCCCCATCATGCCAACCAACGTCAATAGAACCACATCAGATAAGTGATGGTCTGCATTTTCACCCCGCCGATGTGGAACGCTTTGTTTTACGGTTTTTTCAAAACCTATCCTGTCTAAATATTTCACGACGGGAATCAGTCCCGCCTGGCTTGTCAATCCATGTGCTGTAGATGTCATTTTTACCGTTCGGGTACGGTTTCTTACGTGAGATGAGGATTTTGATACTTTAGAGGGCTTCATTAAAACAATGAGATAGTGAAATCAGGAAAATGATATTATATCATTGTTTAATAAGGAGTTTTGTGGATTATTATGTATAATGCTTGCAGGATTTAGGTATTATAAAAGTTGTGCATTTGTTGTTCAATTTCTGAGGGATAGGCTTGTATAATCATAAGTGATAGGATACTTTAACTTATGCTCATAACCAATTAAAAATACAACTAAGTTACGGAAGTTATTAAATCCTCGTTCCTTAGTGAAGTTTAAAATAATCCCCAACCTCTTTTAAGCTATATCACCACCCTCAGTAAGCCGCAATGATCGCGTCGTTTCGTGTTTTTACTACTTTGCAAACAACCCAGCTGGCTCCCATGAACTTCTAGCCTGCTATGCAACTGTTTTCCAAGCACTCCTGTGATACCAAAATCCTGCGTCATTGTTCGGATATTATTAAACCCTCGCCTAAGCCTTGCGTATTTCCTTATTTAACTTTACCATTCAACTATCGATTCAAAAAAGGTAAAGCCATGTTGCAAGCTAAACTCTCCAGCAAATTCCAATTATCTATCCCCAAAGCCATAAGAAATGATTTGCACTTACAACCGGGTCAGCAATTTACGCTGATAGCACGAGGTAATATTATTGAGCTTATTCCTATGCGTTCAATTAATGAAGCCAGAGGGATGCTGGCATCGTGTGAAGTTAAGGATTTTTCCAACTATCGGGATAGACAAGAAAGAGCGTTGTAATGTTTTTAGTTGATACCTGTGGCTGGATTGAATGGTTAACCAATGGGAAACTCAGTGACCAGTACGAACCCTATTTTAATCAAATCGATTCTATGATTGTGCCCACGTCAGTTCAATTTGAACTTTACAAGTGGGTGGCTCGCGTCAGTAGTATTCAACAGGCATTAGAAACCATTGCTTTAACCGAACAAGCGACGGTAATTCCCCTATCGACATCTATTGCGCTCTCTGCAGCTGATTTTTCAGCTGAACATAAACTGTCTTTTGCGGATTCTATTATTTACGCAACGGCTCAATTTAATCAGGCAAATCTGGTTACCTCTGATGACCATTTTAAAGGGCTAGTTGATGTTGACTATTTTGAAAAAAAATCTATTCATGATATAGGAATAACCCCCCACTGACTAATAAGTAAGCTCAGTTTTTTGGCAAATAAGAAAACACGGGGGCCGAATTGCGAATTTAAAAGTAGCTGTCAGAAAGCAAACAACACATGATCAGAATGCTATTAGAACAAACCCTTTTGGTTTCAACTTATAACTAGCAAGGTACCTAATTAAACCTACTAAGGAGACTACTATGCAAGTAACTATCAATATTCCTGAAAACCTACCAGAAGCCGTTATTCAACAGCAAATAACTGAGTTTGAGGGAAAATTAAGAGAGCAGGCTAAACTGATAACACCTATAGCAAATAATAAAAAACAAAAATACCAAGCCATTATGAATATCGCTAAAAAGTGCTCTAGCTTACCTACACTGGATCATCGAACATCTGATGAAATTTTAGGCTATGAGAAAAGTGAAATGGGCTTATGGGGTGATGAGTAGTGGTAGTTGACTCATCTGTTTTAATCGCTATTTTGTTACAGGAGGCTGAAGCAAAACGTTTTACAAAATTTCTGATTGATGCGGATAGTGTTTACATTAGTGCTGTCAGTATTGTTGAGTCCTCAATGGTAATTGAATACAAAAAAGGGGAGCAACAATACGATGAGCTTTTAAAGACCATTACTCCAACAGTAGTTTCTTTTGATGTTCAGCAAGCTACTTTAGCGCGTATTGCATGGAGAGCATATGGAAAAGGAAGACATCCAGCAAAATTAAATTTTGGTGATTGTTGTAGCTATGCTACTGCGAAACACTTAAAGCAACCATTATTGTTTAAAGGAAATGATTTCTCTCAAACAGATATTGAAATCGCCTCTTAAACCTCTATAAAAATTGCTATGGATGGTATTTTAATAATGTGAGCAGGAAAAAAACAAAAAAAAAGTAAAAAAAATGGGGTCTTGCATTATAGCACTTGCAACATATACTACTGCGCGTAGCAAGCCCCTTTTAAAAAAGGTAACGTTCCTCTTTGTTTTTTACTAAATTGAATACATTATTGATG
This sequence comes from Methyloprofundus sp., assembly GCF_965251085.1. NCBI lineage: Bacteria > Pseudomonadati > Pseudomonadota > Gammaproteobacteria > Methylococcales > Methylococcaceae > Methyloprofundus > Methyloprofundus sp. The sequence goes on from NZ_OZ252594.1 coordinate 2,513,353, forward strand.
TTCATTCCTAATTAAAGAATAGCGCCCCCTTTATCTTACAAATTAATATTATGAAATCACGAATATTTAAATGGCTGCTTGCATCTGCCCGTCGCTTGGCTGGCTGTTCTATTGTAGAGCGACACCCTGTACCACAAGAACTTACCAACTTTGCAAATATTCCCGACGTTCCAAACGCGCGTTTCTGGGGTGACGAATGGCCTCAATATGCAAAAGACTTTCTTGAAACATACACGGAAGCTGATCTTCTCCAACATTTTTCAGGTATTTATAATAAGCCGCATAATTATCTTGCCATTTCAGGCGGTGGAGCGAATGGTGCCTTCGGCGCAGGTCTGCTTTCAGGATGGACGGCTTCTGGAACGCGCCCTGAATTTACCATGGTAACTGGAATTAGCACCGGATCATTAACCGCTCCTTTAGCTTTTCTTGGTGCAGAGTATGACGAGCAATTGAAAGAAGTATACACAACCATCCATACCCGAGATGTTGTCAAGAAAAATAATATTATTGTTGCTGCACTTGGAGATTCGCTATCTGATACCAAACCGTTGAGGCGTTTGATTGCCAAAAATATCAATATTGACATCATTGATGCCATTGCAAAGCAACACCAGAGAGGTCGACGCTTGTTTATTGGTACTGTCAACCTGGATGCACTTCGCTCCACTATCTGGAATATTGGCGCTATTGCTGATAGTAATCATCCAGAGAAAGTAAACCTGATTCACGACATACTACTTGCATCAGCCTCTATACCGGTCGCATTTCCGCCAGTATTAATGCCAGTGACCTGTAATGATCAACACTTCGATGAAATGCATGTGGACGGAGGTGCCGGAAGTCAGGTATTTATTTACCCTGCAGGAATAAACTGGAGGGTAGTTGCAAAAAAACTCAAAGTGCAGGGAGAACCTAAAGTGTTTGCTATCAGGAACTCTTTTTTGCAGCCGGATTATAATGGTAAACAACGAGGTGTACTTCCCATTGCATCGAGAACCATTGCCTCATTGATAAGAACTCAGGGCGTTGGCGATCTATATCAAATTTATACCCTTTGTAAACGTGATGGCAATGATTTTAATCTTGCTTATATACCGTCAACCTTTACCGAAGATCCTAGCGAAGGTTTTGATCCCGTATATATGCAAAAACTCTTCGATCTGGGTTACCAAATGGCACAGGAATCATACCCTTGGGAAAAACACCCTCCTGGTTATAATATTGCTCAGTAAAGCAACGAAATCAAATATCTCCAAATGTGAAGAACTAATAAATAAAGCTGTTTCGCTTCCAATTGAAAAACGCACATTAGTGGTTGATTCTTTATTTCAAAGCGTCAATCAATCAGAATCTGATATTGATGATAAATGCAGAGTTTTTTCTTTTTTTCTCTGTAGGGAGTGGCTTTAGCCCGCTATTAGCACGTCTTTGAGAATTGGCGGGCTAAAGCCACGCCCTACGAACTATTTTACTTGTTTCCGTTATAGTAAGAAAAACAAGTTCTGCTATTTATCATGCATAGCAGCACGCTCAATCCTTGCCAGAACTTGCCATTAATTTAGCAAACTCCACTTCGGCAATGATATCCCGGTTATTCTCCACCCGATCCAGATAAACCAGGCCATTAAGGTGATCATATTCATGCTGAAAAACACGCGCTATAAAGTCTTCAAAAACCTGACTAATAGTCTCTCCTGCCGTATTTGTATAATTCACTTTAATCCTAGTATAGCGTGGTACTTTAGCGCGTATCCCCGGTATGCTTAAGCACCCTTCCCAGTCTTTTTCCTTTGTTTCACTCAGCGCTGAAAATTCAGGGTTAATCATCAGCACAGGTTCCATTTCAGGCGCATAAGGATAGCGTTCCGAAGGCCTGGAGGCAATAATCATCAAGCGCCAGGATGCTGATATTTGTGGTGCGGCTATACCTACGCCATTGGTATCAGCTAAAGTGGTAAACATATCAATGACAATGGACTGCATCTCAGGTGACTGAATATTTTGCACTTCTTTGGCCTGTAAACGTAGGACTTGAGCCCCTAACTGCGCTATTTCACGTACCTGGCTCATGCCTCAAACTCCACTTCATATCCGGTAAATTTGCGAATATTAATCACCCCGGTATCGAGCAATAAATACTGGCCTTTAATACCTTGTAATACCCCTTCTACCTCAGCCACTTTATCAAAATTAAATGACTTTACTTTAACGGGGTACTGCTCAACCGGGAACTGAATATCAATCACTTTTTCTTCAGGCAAAAATTCAATAGCCTGATCACCAAACTTTTCAGTTATTGCTGCTAATTGCTCCTGACATTCAGCTAGCAACTCATCACGCCTAGTTATCAAATCAACGGGTTCTTGTAGGTTTTTTAACATCCTCTGCCAACTGGTTTTATCACTGACATGCTCAGCTATGGCAATCTCGGCTAGACCGGAAATATAACGTGACGCTACCTTTAATATGGGTAAAGCCTGCACCGCTCCCTGATCGATCCAGCGAGTCGGGATCTGGGTATGCCGGGTAATGCCTACCTTAATACCCGATGAATTTGCTAAATAAACATAATGCGGCTGAAAGCAAAACTCCTCACCCCACTTCGGTTCTCGACAAGTCCCCGCATCATAATGACACAACTCAGGCTTCATAATACACATATCGCATTGCGCCAGAGAGGTAAAACAGGGATAGCAAAAGCCTTGATTAAAACTCTTTTTAATCGAGCGCTGACAGTGCACACAAAAAATCTTGCCGGTATAGCGAAGCTTAATGTGTTTGCCTATATAGGGATTTAATTCTATCAACTGCTCACCTAACGGTAAATGATACTTTACCGGCTGTTGTAACTCAGTTGTCATTTTACGCAATGTTCCCAGCACTTACTCCACCTTTCAAATCAGAATTAAACAAATATCAGCATTCAAAGTATAAAGAAAATGCGTATAATTACATAGTTATTAATTTTTCACAGATAGAGAAACACTATGTCATTTACAAACGTCACACCTGGTAAAGATGTCCCTAGTGATATCAATGTTATTATTGAGATCCCTGCTTACAGCGACCCTGTAAAATATGAAGTAGACAAAGACACTGGAGCCTTAACAGTCGATCGGTTTATGGGTACAGCCATGCAATACCCTGCTAATTATGGTTATATTCCAAGCACTTTATCTGATGATGGTGACCCGGTTGATGTACTGGTTATTACTCCACACCCGATTATAGGCGGTAGTGTTATTCGTTGTCGCCCGATTGGCGTACTGAAAATGTCTGACGAAGCGGGTGAAGATGCAAAAATTTTAGCCGTACCAGTACAAAAACTGACTCAGTATTATAATAAAATTGAGACTTATCTGGATTTCCCCGAAGCAGAGTTAGATAAAATTTCGCATTTCTTTGAGCATTACAAAGACCTGGAAAAAGGTAAATGGGTTAAAGTTGAAGGCTGGTTTGGAATTAGCGATGCTGAAGCCGAAATTCTGGCCAGTATTGAGCGTTATAACAACACTGGTAATTAAACGGTAACATTAAACATTGCAAAATAAAGTAACCCAACATATTTCTTTTGTCGGGTTACTTTATTGCAACACAAAAAATCCCTAAGGAACGCGCACGGAATAAGTTTGGTAACTGGCGCAGGATTTATATTCATATTCAAAGCCTGCCCCGCACTTGATACGGGGGCGTAGAAATACGGCGCGCGCAACCTTAATCATAGGCTTGGCCGTTTCAGCATTTCCGCTTCCCCTCTCATCCCGGACAGTCGGATTTCCCGAATCCGGTTAGCAGCAGTAGCTTTTCCCCAAGGCCCTTCCCAATAATATCCAACGTTTAAGTGCTCACTTACTCACATACACTCAAGATAATCCTAGAAAAATCAGTTGCTCACGTTTTCTAGTACTATTGCTCCTACCGCAATATTTCAGCTTTGCTGATATATCAAGCAAATGTGGCTTTTACTTCCACGCATATTTTGGTGTGTTACCTCACCAATCAGTGGATATACTTACCGTCCGTTTTCGGGCAACTGACGGTAAGAGGACTTTCACCTCTCTAGATTTAGCGGCCTTATTGGCTGTTCCCATAGCTAGCTACGTAACAGTTTCAGCAACGTAGCTATTGGCAAAAACTCAGCCGCTAGAAATCCGCATCCGTGACCACGCAAAGTATAACTGCTTGCAGATTATGCAGAGAAACAGAAGAAATTTCGTAACTACTCAGCGTATCTGATAGTTACGAAATTAGATTGTATATTTCCAGCCAGGTACCAGAGAAGCAGATATTTGATAAAAAATACCCTGATGGAACAAGCGTTTTTTTGTAGGATGGGCAAAGGAGGTACGACGTGCCCATCATGTTTTCGTTGATGGGCACGGATGAAGCCCTTTGCCCATCCTACAGTGTTTATTTTACTGTCACTACTCAGCATGTCTGAGTAGTTACGAAATTTCATTTTTTTAAACCGGATAAGCTTTTTTCAATAGTATTTCTGGGGATTTTAGGAGCAAATACAAAAGTCGGAACGAAAAGCTAAACTATGTGCTCCAGGTGCATTCACTGTCCTTTGTGGTGGTCATTTTTATGTCTTAAATTCCCCCACCTACCTTTTTGCAATACAACTGTAACAATAACATCTTAATTGCTGGTTAGAATAGGCGCACCTTCCTTATTGAAATATAAGCTTAAATGACCCGCTCCCCTTTTCCAGATAACCTTACTGAATTACAGCAAATTGAAGCGATCATCCAGAGAGATCATAAACAACTTCTCTCCTGCCAAACTCTTTGCCATGTTTCCCATCTAAACGAAGCACTGCCTATTTATGCTTTAAGCCTGGGTAATCAGGCAAAAGATATACCCAGTATTACTTTTATTGGAGGCATTCACAGCCTGGAACGAATTGGTACTCAGGTTGTTTTAGCCTTTCTTGAAACATTGCTGGAGCGATTACACTGGGACCAATGTTTTACAGATATATTGCAACGCGTACGCATCAATTTTCTGCCGCTTATCAATCCTGTGGGGATGATAAATCATACACGCTCCAATGGTCAGGGCATTGACTTAATGCGTAATGCTCCCGTTGACAGCATTGAAAAAACTATCTGGCTGGCAGGGGGACATAGAATTTCTCCTACTCTTCCCTGGTATAGAGGCAAAGAAAATGAGCCTATGCAGCGGGAAGCACAAGTGCTAGTCAATTTTATTCAGGAACAGGTTTTACCCTCTCCTTTTAGCGTGACTCTAGATTGCCACTCGGGTTTTGGCTATCACAATCAAATCTGGTTCCCCTATGCCAAGAGCCGCATAGAGCCAATTAAACACCTGGGGGAAGTGTATTTTTTACGCAAGCTGTTTATGCAGACTTACCCTTATCAGAATTACCGCTTTGAGCCCCAGTCCCAACATTACCTAACGCATGGAGATTTGTGGGATCATCTATATCAGCAATCTTTGGCACACAATAATATATTCTTACCGCTAACACTAGAAATGGTTTCCTGGCGCTGGGTGCGCAAAAATCCGTTACAATTACGTAAATCGATGGGACTTTTTCACCCCGTAAAACAGCATCGGGTTAACCGGGTATTACGCGGACATTTAGTGCTAATGGAATACCTGCTCCATGCGACCTTGTCTTATCAAAATGGTTAACTGAAAGTCACACCACTAAAATAGAAAAAGAAGCTTTAGCACTTTGGTATCATGAAAAACTCTAACTTTTGCATAGTACTTATTCGCGGCTTATTACGTGAGGCCAGGCACTGGGGAGATTTTCCCGGTTTATTACAACAACAGTATCCCGACGCTCAGATTCTATGCCCTGACATTCCAGGCAATGGCTCGTTAAATCACCTAACCAGCCCAAATACGATCCCAGGCATGACCGATGCCTTGCGTAAGCAGGTATCTACTCACACGCCTATATATCTGATTGCCATTTCAATGGGAGGTATGATTGCCATCGACTGGATGAACCGCTACCCAACCGAGGTCAATTCAGCTGTCTTAATTAATACCAGTTTGGCAAATTTCAACCCATTTTATCAACGCCTGCGCTGGCAAAACTATCATAAGATTATCCCGCTTCTATTTGCTTCCAGACTCAAGCGCGAGAAAATAATACTAGCGCTGACATCAAATAAACATGCAAACAACTCTAAATTACTTGCCAAATGGCAGCAGTGGCAGATGGAAATCTCTGTTTCAGCTAGCAGTGCCATCAATCAACTTCGTGCTTCTGCATCCTATTCTACGGGGACTAAACCGGAGCATCCTATGCTGTTTATTAGCAGTTCAGCCGATCGCTTGGTAGATTACCACTGCAGCCTGAAACTCCAAAATAACTGGCACAAGGATTACCAGCAACACACCACTGCAGGACATGATTTACCACTGGATGATCCAGACTGGCTATTGGTAACCATAAGCCAGTGGTTCCAGTAACAATAAGCCCCCTTCATATTACTGACATATTGGATCATTACACTGCTTAGATAGAGTGTGTATCACTTAGAACTGTAATCGTAAAGCGAACTAAAACCTGCTCTACAATCACACCGCTATTAATCCTAGAAAAATCAGTTTCTCACGTTTTTTAGCACAAGCCATTGATTCCACAGCACTTGCAAAAAATATCCGCTTAACCTATGGGTAAAGCTAAAATTTTTTGAACGTATTATATTAATTCAATCATCTTGCTCTATAAATTCTCGCTCAACTGATTTTCCTAGGTTCAGATAACCTAATCTCTCTGAAAACAATAGGATACTTATTACGGTTCGTAGGATGCTGCTGAGGAACGAAGCGCATCATTCGCGATAGATGCGCTTCGTTCCTCAGCAGCATCCTACCTATTTTAGTCTCACCTTATTATCTTTGATGAATTGCTATGCTTTTGATTTTATTAGGTTGGGGTCAGGTGTTCTGAGGTTAAAACAATTAATTTTTTTTAATTTGTAACATTTTCTCCCTGCTGCTCGTATTAGGTTTTTAAAACAAAAAAGGAGCTACACCCATGATATTTCGATTACCCCTAGCAATTGCATTACTAGTCTCTTCAAGCCTGGCGTTGGCAGACAATGGTATGCAGCAATATGAAGTCTCGGTAACTAACATCACTAAAGGACAGACATTCACCCCTATTCTGGCAGCAACCCATACTGATGCTGTCAGTTTATTTACCCTCGGCCAACCAGCAAGTGCCTCTCTGGCCTTATTGGCGGAGGCTGGAAATACTGATGCCTTGACGGCTGAAATGCTTAGCTTTCCCAATGAAATAGGCCATGTGCTTACCGCACCTATGCTACTACACCCTGGGGAAACAAGAACTTTCGAAATCAGCGGACATCATAACCATCATAATTTGACCATAGCCGCCATGTTATTACCAACAAATGACACTATGGTTGCCCTGACTGGGGTAGCTTTACCTAAAAAGGGCTCAACTTCCTACCTGGCACGCGCCTATGATGCAGGAACTGAAGCAAATGACCAACTGTGTGCACACATCCCAGGACCTCTTTGCGGCGGGGAAGCTGTCTCAGAGGCAAGTGATACTGATGAAGGATATGTTTACGTGAGTAATGGAATTCATAATATCGGAGATCTCGATCCTGCAACTTATGATTGGCATAATCCGGTTGCATTGATTACTATTAAAGCAATGCATAAAAATAAGGGTAAAAAAGAAGAGCATAAACATTAGACGTTAAAAAGGTCATCACACATTGTTTTGTCATAGGCAGTGTGTGATACTTATCGACTATGGCAGATACACTCAAGGACGAACAGCGCTGGTCACAATTGATGGGTAATGCCCAGCAAGGGGACGAGCAGAGTTATGCACAGTTACTAGAAGAACTGGGCAGGGTCATTGCCGCATTTTTACGCTCTCGGTTTGGTCCGATTGATTTAATCGAAGACTGCACCCAGGAATGTCTTATCGCCATACATTCTGCCCGGCATACTTATGACACAAAAAGGCTATTCCGCCCTTGGTTTTTTGCCATTGTGCGTAACCGAACCATTGATATGTTACGTAGCCAGAAATCTTATAAGACTGCCTTAGAAAAAAATAGACTGGGGCATATTGAGGGAACCTCTTCCCCTGTTGAGGATGAGGTAAACAAAAGCATGGTATTCTCTATGCTTGCACCAGCCTATCGTGATGTCTTATTACTAACCAAAGTGGCTGGATTCACCACCGCAGAAGCGGCGGAAAAACTAGGATTATCGGAAAGTGCAGTGCGCGTGCGTGTACACCGGGGAATTAAGGAGACACGCAAAATTCTACAAAACGAACAGATAGAAAAATGACGCACCAAAACCGGCTCGATTTAATCAAAGAACTTAGTACCAATGTGCCATCCGTTCGCCCCAGAGGTAGTGTGTTACTACCTGCGATACTCTGGTTCTCATTAAACTGGATCTATGTTATTTCTCTAAGTATTTATCTAGGTCCGTTAAGACCTAATGCAATCGAGTCTCTCTTAATATCGCCCCAATTTGCTTTTGAATCCTCAATCGGATTTATTTCGGGCGCACTCTTTTGTCTCATTGCCTTTCAAGAGTCAATTCCCGGAATACGCCGACAATGGCTCATCTATTTAACTTACTTTAGTGCACTCTTCTGGATTAGCTGTTATGTTTTCGGACTGTGGTTTCCTGCGCTTGAGCCTTCTTTAATAGGTAAACGAGCACATTGCGTACTTGAAGCCTATCTTTATAGCATTCCACCTCTGAGCGTCGCTTATCTTATAATCTATCGACGATTTCCACTCAACTCCCTGCAAGCAGGTGTTTTTATGGGAATCGGGGCAGGCATGCTGCCCGCACTTTTTATGCAATTTTCCTGTATGTATGACCCCCAACATATGCTGACTCACCATATAGGACCTATCACTATTACGGTTATTGCTGGTGCTTTACTCGGTGTGGTTTTCAAGAAACAAAGCAACCTAAAATAAGCGTTTACTCTATTACTCCATCACACTTGTGTTGACGTGTAGGTTTTTTTGTAGAGCATACAAGGTCAATCACCCTGGATTCTCTGAAAAAATAACAAACCACGAAGGACATGAAGAGCACGAAGAAAAACCAATATGCTATCCCTTCGTGCTCTTCATGTCCTTCGTGGTAAGTTTTTCTTATTACAGTCGCATTAGGAAATAAGGATTTAATAATACCCGAAACTAGACCTAATAGGATGCGCTGAGGTACGAAGCGCATCACACGCTAAATATGCACTTCGTAGCTCAGCACATCCAATAACTTTTGGATTTAATAAAATTCTCGCTCCTTAGATTTTTTTCAATCCCCAACTATAGATATTACAATAGACCTACGGCACTAGTGCTGGGAACTAGTTCCACAGCACTAAAGGCAATAGATAAGGCTTATTCTGACTGAGCAATAACTTCCGCCTTGCGCGTCTCACCTTTTCCTATGGTTAATAAATCCCAGACTAACAAACCTAAGCCTGAAGCTGTTACTAGACCAAAAAACATACGCCAATTCATGGCTGTCAAAAACGATGGGTGGGTTTGTGCGGCAAAATAGCCCCCCCAGGTAGAGCCGCCTATGGCCCGTTCTATAAAGGACTGTTCATAGCCGGCGATTAGCAAAGCAATCGTCATCCCGAGCACGCCAATATTTAATAAAGCCAGTGACCATTTCCAGCGCCAGGCATTTTGCGAATCGGCCCCCATCCAGACATTACCACGCCAGTGTTGAATGGCAATATAAAAGAAAGCGATATTGATCGTTGCATAAGCCCCAAAAAAGGCTAAATGACCATGTGATGCAGACCATTGAGTCCCATGCGTGTATAAATTAATCTGTGGCAAAGTATGCATAAAGCCCCAGACTCCAGCACCAAAAAAATTACCAAAGGCATGAGCAATCAGCCATGCCATTGCCGGGTGGTTCATGTTTTTAAAGCCACGTTCGCCTGAGTCATAAACAGCATGAACGACCATGGCCACCAAAGGAATCGGTTCTAAGGCGGAGAAAAAACCACCAATGGAGAGCCAGTACTCAGGTGTACCTATCCAGAAATAATGATGCCCTAAGCCTAAAATACCGGAGCCAAACATTAAGGCGACTTCTATATATAACCAGGTAGTCACAATCCTACGGCTAACCCCTAAAATAGTCATCAGTGACCAGGCCATAATAACACCGACTAATACTTCCCATGTTGCTTCAACCCATAGGTGTATCACCCACCACCACCAGAATTGCTCATGAGTGATATTGGTCATATAGAACATACCCGCAACATATAAACCTGCTAATGCGACTAAATCCAGTGTTAAAACACCTGCGATTCCTGACCATTTACCTTGACTAAAGGTCATGACCACGTTGTAGAAGAAAACCAGCATGACAACGACGATGCCAATATCCGCCCAGCGAGGCGCTTCTATATATTCGCGACCTTCGTTAATCAGCCATAAGGTGGTATCGTTTCCTGCGCCTGTTTGTATTAATAGATAAACCAAAACGACGACAGTAATCGTAGCAGAAAACACCCAAAAGCCCAGGATACCAAATTTTAAGCCAACAATTTCTGTCCCACTTTCATCTTCTAAGAGCCAGTAAGTACAGCCGATAAAGCCATAAAGCATCCATAAAATCATGGCATTAATATGCACCATGCGGTTTACACTAAAGTCTAGAATTTCATAAAGAAACTCTGGAGCAATAAATTGTATTCCAGCCAGTAAACCGAATAGTATCTGGAAGATAAATAATATAATGGCTCCCATAAAATATTTGACAGCCAATTTCTGACCACCATTTAGGGTGCTATCGTCAACACCTGCCCAGTTATGAAAGGTGTTTAATTTGTCTTGTATTGAAGATTTAGCGGTTTCAGTATTCGCACTCATAATTAATCATCCTCTGCGTATATGGTTGTGAAATTATAAGGGAAGCCATTGGTATCAATACTCGACATCCATTTTAAGAATGCAACAACGCCTTTCGCTTCTTCCTCAGTAATATCAAGATTAGGCATTTTTCGCCCTGTACCAAAGGTACGCGCGTTCTTTTCAGGGTCCATCAAAAACTTCAGCATCTGTTCTTCACGTAAGTCTACCGTTAGCCAGCCTTGATCTAGCCATGCTTTGGTTAAATCTGGCGCATAATAAGCACCATTACCCAATAAGGTATGGCAATTCATACAGTTTTTAGCCTGCGTGGTTTTTTTACCTAAGGTTACCAATTGCTCCGCTTCTTCCTCAGTAAACTCTTTGCCAAATAATAATTCCTGGCCACCAATCACAGGCATAAATTTATGCAGTGTTTCATCAAATTGGTAATCTATTTTTTTATTAATAACGGAATAGGCTGGGACACGCTCTCCTCCGGCAGAGGTTTGTTTTAAGGTATCAAAGGTTAAAATAACCAAAATTAAAAAAGAGCCGGCGGTCACCCACACAGCAACTTTTTTCCAAAAGGACTCGGAAGCCCATTGAGGTGTTTCACTCATTTTCTTTCTCCGGGGTAGTCATTAAATCGGGTTCGTCATGGGTTTGTTTGCACAAATGCCAGATAGCGATAGGGGCAAAAAAATAACCAATAACCATAAGATAGGAAATAATTCGCCAGTAACCATCCAGGTTAGCAGCAAGCGTTAATTGATAGACTGAAACAAGCAGCACTACGTAAGAGGCATAAGCTGATAGTTTGATGCTCAGCCGAGAATTAACCTTAGACCAGGAAAATAACAGCGCATAACTTGCCCCGGCCATAATAATTAAAGCTGAGGAAAAGAAGGTAATAAAAAAATCTTTTAAAGCGACGGGTTCTAGCATATTTATTTTAGATTAATAAGAATTAGTGAGGATGCATGACGCACTCAAACATTAAGCCATCCATGTCTTTTTTAGCTAGCGGGTCGATAAAATGGACTCCACACTCTGACTCCGTGTGGCAATGGATGATAACACCATGAATACGGATGGGAATGCCCGTTTTTGGAAGCTTTAGGGTAATAGTAATCTTATCCTTTACCTTAGCAACTAAAGGAGAATTTAGTTTGATTTTAATTCCTGAGTAGCTTAAGTCAACGACAACACCATCCATCGTCAGCTCTTCATCAGGAGGACGACTAATGAGTATCTGTGCAGATAAATCGTTAGGCTCGACTCTTGGATGGCGTCGTTTTTCAGAATGCATAGTCCCTCTTTGCGTGTACCTGTCAAATCAAAAATGCTGATAAGTTGAAGAAACCAAAGGGATAATTCATACTTTAATATAAAAACTTAATTATCTTATTGGATTAGGGTATATTACTCGCTTTTCAAAAATAATGCATTTTCTAAGGGGTAATTATCCCATCCGTTTTTGAACATCATCTACTTTAATAGTTCTGCTCTTGAAGGATATAAAACCATAGCTGAGCAAGTTACGTTTCTCCCTGCTATACCAATGAAACATTCCACTGCGGCTAACTATTGTTGGTCTCTAGATCAATAATAAACAGTTTAATATTCAGCTATTGCTCTTATCTATATTAGTCGCAATTAAATCATACAGACACTGCTGGGAGTTGATGAAAACTAACGACCGACATTTCTTAAAGAACAATTAACTATGAATAGAATGGTGAATAGCAGATGACGAATCAAAGGAGCCGGTGAAACTTTCAACATTTCAATCAAGATCAGCCCTTTGGCCAGAGCTGTTGATCCTCTACGCCCACATGAACTTCCTTGACTATCGGTTCAAGTAGCACTGCGATATTCATCGTCCGATCAATTCGAGACAAGGCTAGGTGCTATAACTTTTGAAATATTAGTGTTTTGTTGCAATAGCACGACAAAAAAACTTAAATTACCTAAGAAAAATTAAATAACGAACAGGTCGTTACGGTAATAATTAGACAGATAAAAGTTTACCTGATTACCCATGACTCTCAGCCATTCTCCGTCATTCCTGCAAGCTTTTAGCAGGAATCTCATCGGTTTAGTACAGATTCCCGATAAAAGACTTCGGGAATGACGAGGTTTTTAACATGCTGATTTTTTAGGTTTATTCTACTGTAGCTGAGAGTTGTACGTAATCAGCAAATTTTATGAGAACCCAGTTGAGGCATTATTCTTGTGAATTCATGTAATTGTCGGGTATTGAGTACACTTTAGGCGTCAATAAAGGTTTTATATTCTCAATATTGACTGTCGGGCTTCCATTAATAGGGCTGTGCTTGAACATGGCATATCAATTGCAGAGGTAGACATGCAATCAAGCATCCAAATGAGTGTCAATCATACTGAATATTATTAGCTGCTCATCTCTCATATGGGTTTAGCGGAGTTTGTTTGACTTAACTTGAAAGAAAATTTTTTATACACCTGGAAAAATTAATGAAATTAAACTATACACTTCCCCCCTTATTGGCAGTTCTTTTATCACCTGGTATTTCTGGGGCTGATCCCATTGCTATCAAAGGAAACTTAAGCTTTATTGCTGCCAATAGTTCATTAACCATCGCACCATTAGCAGTCGGTAACATGACTTCACAAGTTGACTATGAGTTACCTGAAGACTGCCCTAAAAGTACCCCTATACCAATAGAGGGTGATCAACAAATAGCACTCGATATCATTCTGCAAGGTGACTATGCGGTTGTGGCTAATTTTAATTCAGCTGAAATCCTTAAAACAGTCAATATCAGTGCGTGTTTAAGCAAAGAAACTGACAAGGAAGATGATGACGACCATCATCATTGTGATAAGAACGCTACTGTTGATTTAGAGGAGGGCAGTATGCATATCCCATGCCTTGATGTTGATGGAAAATATTATTCTCTAGAAATGGATCGAAGAGGACACTCAGATAATTGGCTAGTTAATATGGAGTCCCTAGCCTTATCAAAAACAAAGGAGCAGGAGTAGTCTAATTTAACACCTTGTTGCTTTTAGCTATTAAACTAAAAGGGTCTTTCTATAGCGCAATATTAATTATCTAAGGAGCGAGAATTTAATAATACCCGAAAGTATGGCGCAGGGTTTTGGCATCACAGGCGTGTTAGGAAAACAGGCGCATAGCAGGCTACGCAACTGTTTTTCTAGCGCGACTGTGGAGTCAAAAGACAAGTCAGACTCGGGTATTATTGAATTCTCGCTCCTAAGTATATATAAATGTGTTGTGGAAAGACCTTACTCCATTATTTAACCCCGTTTTTCCAATCAATGGGGTCAACCTAAGGTTTCCCCAGTTATTTCTACTTTTTTTACCCTGTCACAACAGGTTTTTTCTTTTTCCAGAATACATATCCCAAAATACCCGTCAGTAAAAAACCAATAATATAAGGTACTTTACTGATAATTTGTATGGGTTGCTTAACGCTAGTGAACACAAATTTAGTGAGTACGCCTAGGCCAGAGTCATTGACATCAATGGTAATAGACTGTGCATTTAAAAAGGGGATTTGTATTTCCCCACCATCAAAAGACTTGTAGTTTTTAGATCGAATTTGTACAAAATTAGGATAAATAGCCGTCGAAGAAAAGCTGGCACCTGAACCCAGAGCATCAGCAAGTTCAGATTCAATTTCTTTAGTTGTCTTACCATCCGTTATTATTTTTATGGGGGCATTATTATCAATAGTGACACTCACAAAGCCTCCCGCTGTTTCTTTTTTTACCGCCGTAGAAAAGCCAGCAATATATTCAACAGCCGCAGAATAAACAATATCTATTGCGATACCCGTTGATGCAGACTTAAAGCTTTTATCAGGAATAGAATATTTCAATTCCTGATTACTGTAATCTCTGGTTGTAATTCGAGTTAATTCGAAACCATCCTTGTTGCCTACAAGAAGCTTAGATTTATTGTTTTTTACAATAGCACCACGGTCAAGAGGTGTACGTGTTACGACCGCTGCGTTGAGCGCTTTAGTCATTTTATAAGCCACTTCAACATCAGTCATCGGAGATGCCGTTTCGGTTCCATTTACAAACATGAGTCCATTAATATCTTTTAGCGCCTCGTCTCCTTTGCGCCATGTCACTAAATAGGAAAATGCCGTTTCCCCAGTTCTTTTAGAAAACCCGGTTTGCAAGCGCAGCTGATTTGTTCCTGCCGGAGATGAATAAGCACCTCCTGATAGGGAAAATATCAAGAAAAAGAGCATTGCTAAGCTAAGTTGTTTTATAGTTTTCATTGTTTATCCTTATATAGATTTTGCTCATTATACCGATACTTAGGGCTGAGAATTTTATAAAACCTGAAACTGATGTGTCTTTTTTTTCAAATTCAAGAATCAATGGGGCAGACGTGATTGATATAAGAAATTATGTATCTATTTGATTTTTAATGTAATATATTTTCAATCGAATCTAACCCTATTGGTTCATAGTAACCTTATCCTTTACCTTAGCAACTAAAGGAGAATTCAGTTTAATTTTAATTCCTGAGTAGCTTAGGTCAACAACACCACCACCCATCGTCAGCTCTTCATCAGGAGGACGACTAACGTGTAGCTGTGCAGATAAATCTTTAGGCACGACTCTTGGATGACGTCATTTTTCAGAATGCATAGTCTCTCTTTGCGTGTACCTGCCAAATAAAAAATGCTGATAATTTGAAGAAACCAAAGGGATAATTCGTGCTTTAATATAAAAACCTATTAATATTATTGAAATAGGGTATATTACTCGCGTTTCAAAAATAATGCATTTTCTAAGTGGTAATTGTCCGATCCGTTTTTGGACATCATCTACTTTGATAGTCCAGCTCTTGAACGATATAAAACCATAGTTGAGCAAGTCACGTTTCTCACTGCTATACCAATGAAACATTCCACCTGCGGCTGACTATTGTTGACCTCTAGATCAATAACAAACTAGCTGGGAGTTACAAGAAGTGCTAATGGAAGTATGGCAACGTACTCAGGTGACCGCAATTATGGTTACCCATGATGTTGATGAAGCCATTCTATTAGCTGACCGAGTGGTTATGATGAGTAATGGACCCAACGCCAAGGTCGGTAAAGTCGAAGTTGTGATTTACCAAGACCCAGAACACGAAAAAACCTGTTGCAACACCCTGATTATTATAAATACCGAGAAAGTTTATTAACTTTCTTGGCCGAATGCGATAAAGCACATTAATTTTTTTTAAACTTAGGAGTCCCTAACATGCTGTCAAAAGCAAATAAACCAACAAAACCTAAACGTTTTGTTAAAACCGTCCTATCCACTGCCATTCTGGCATCTTTCTTCATTCAGCCTGCTGTCGCTGTAGAGACATATATTGATGCGCTTGATAATCAAGTCGAAGATGCTTTAAAATTTGAGAATGAAACTGGCAAATATGGCCAGGTAAAATTTGATTTACGTTACCGTTTTGAATTGGCCGATGTCGCTAACAGTGGTAAAGAAACAGCCTATGCCAATACCTTGCGCTTGCGTTTGGGTTATTTAACACCTGAATATCAAGGTTTACAGGGGTATGTTGAATATGAAGGAAACCTGGCTATGCAAGATGACTACTTTTCCCCTAAATCACACTGGAAAGGAGACCCAAGCCGTGATGTCATTGCAGATCCTCAGACTAGTGAGTTAAACCAGTTATGGGTAAGTTATAAAGGTATTCCTGACACTGAAATCAAAGCAGGTCGACAAGTTATTAATATGGATGATCAGCGTTTTATAGGGGCTGTGGCTTGGCGTCAAATGGAGCAAACCTTTGACTCAGGGGTAATCACCAATAAATCAATTGAAAACTTAACATTAAAGGCGGGTTATATAGGCCAGGTTCAAGATATTTGGTCTCAAGAAAGAGATGTTAACTTTCCTTTTGCTAACGTTAACTACAAATTTAAAGATATTGCGAGCTTAACGGGTTATGGTTTTTGGATAGCTAATTATGGTTATGATGATGGTGAAGTTCCAAATCAACCTCCTTCTGGGGGACTGTCAAGTCAAACATACGGATTAGCAGTGACTGGCTCACCTAAAATAACTAAAGACGTCAAACTACATTACCGAGCTGAATACAGTTATCAATCTAATTATGCAAATAACCCCAACAGTGTAAAATTAAGTCGTTACAGCTTAATGGGAGGCGCTAGCTATATGGGAGTCACTTTAAAAGGTGCAGTAGAAGAGTTAGGTGCCAATGGAGCTCAAGCCTTCCAGACTCCTTTTGGAACAAACCATAAATTCCAGGGTTGGGCAGATAAGTTCCTGGTCACGCCTAAAGATGGTGTGCGCGATATCAATGCTACTTTAGCAGGTAAGATTCTAGGCAACACTAAACTAGCCTTTGTTTATCATAACTTCCAAAGTGTTACCAACAGTATAGATTACGGTAATGAATATGATTTCTTGATCACACATAACTTTGGCAAACATTATCATATCTTGGCTAAATACGCTTATTATGATGCAGCAAGCGTTAATGGTAACGTCGCATATAACCCTGCTTTAACAAAAAATACCAATAAATTCTGGTTACAGGCTGGCGTTAAGTTCTAAGCTGCATAGTATATCTTAGAGACAGAGGACACTTTGTCTCTAAGATTATAATGCAGTCCTTTCATCCCGCGTTTAGCTCTGTTAAACCCTACAATCCCCTACTTATGCAAAGCTTATTTGCATAAGATCAGCATGCAAAAATTGGTAGTTTAAACACCGTTTCACTTTTTCGTTACTGACAATTTTATAAGTATTTTCAGTATTCTCTGCAAATTCCGGTGGCGACAAATCCAGTAATTTTCTGGCATAGGTATAAAACTCTCGTTTGCCCGGATGCGTATCCGCACAGGCATTAAACACCTCGCCCCAGATATCTTGCGCAATGATGGCACTGATAATACCGATACAGTCATCGCGATGAATCAGGTTAACTGGAGCCTCGGGTTGATCGACCACCTTACCTTGGCGAAAAAAACGCCCCGGATGTCGGCTGTAGCCTATCAATCCACTAAGGCGTATGACTGTAGTAGAAAAGTGGAGATTATTCCTAAAGCTGTTTTCTATCTGCCATAAAGGACTTTGCTTTAGCTCTGCTCCCTCATTCTCGGTAACCACTTTATTCAAGTTGGCATACACCGAGGTTGAACTCACAAATAGTACTTTTTCTATGCTTGACTGCTCTATTAGCGATATCAGCTGACTAAAACTCGCGAGATTTTTACTGGTGATATTTATAATCAATATATTGGCTTGCAGAAATTTCGCAGCTGCGGCATCCAACCTATCAATATCAATCACAAAGGGCTGAACACCTGCTGCTTTAAGCTCTGGGAAACGCGCTGCTGACCGGGTAGAAGCATTGACTTGAAAGCCAATATTTAAAAAGTACCTGGCTAACGGCAAACCTAGCCAGCCACTGCCTAAAATGCTGAGAGTTTTGATATAAATACTCCGGTGAGATAAATTTAATATTATTTTATTTGCTATTTTCCCATGTTCCTTGCATAACCTCACCTGATTAGGTATATCTTTCAGCTATTTTATAAAACCCGTATTACACAAGCTCCATAACGGGCTACAATTGGTTTATTTCGGGTAGCAACTAATCTCAGAGCCTTAATTTATAAACATGCATTATGAATAAAAAAGTGCGGGTAAAAAAAAGATACAAAAAGAAAAGAAAAAATTACAAAACCCTAGCCTTTGTTGGTATTTTTATGCTCTTAGCAACCCTCTGGGCATTTTACCAACTGACCAAGCCTAAAGTCGCAACAGAATGGTTTGATAGCCGGGTCAGTAATACACAGAACATAGTATTACCCAGAGATGATGGCTACCACGATAATACAATGGAATGGTGGTATTACAATGGCCGCCTAACAACAGAAAGCGGCAAGGAATATAGTTTTCATTTTACCAGCTTCCTGGTTAATAACATGATGACCCACACAGTGTTTCATAGCTCTTTAGGGGATCACTCCGGCAATCAACATTACACTGACCAAAGCCGTACCGCTGGTAACCCCACGGTCGGAATTAAAAATAGCTTCCTGTTTAAACATCAAAACTGGTACATGCACGGGGATAATGGGCATGACCACCTGAAAGTTAGCAATGATAATTTTGCCTTTGATCTGCGATTAGAAAATTCTGAACCCGTGGTAAGTCATGGTCAAGATGGTATTATTTCATTAGATATCGCTGGTGATAGCTATTATTATTCGCGTACCCGTATGAAAATTACTGGCACACTCGACATTGCAGGCACTCAGGAGCGAGTGATAGGTATTGCCTGGTTTGACCACCAGTGGGGAGATTTTTTACCGGCAAAATTATCCTGGGACTGGTTTAGTATCCAACTAGATAATGGCATGGATTTAATGCTTTACCAACTACGCGACAAACAAGGTAACCCGGTACGTTACTCTACAACCATTTCAAAAGATGGCGTAACTGAAATACTGGATATAACGGAATTTACCCTGACACCGGGTCAAAAGTGGCACAGTAAACAAACAGGAAACAATTATCCCGTCGTCTGGAACTTAAAAATACCGGGCAAAAATATAGATTTAAATATTCACAGTATTATTAAAAACAGCGAAGTGGATGCCAGGCTCAGCACCTACCTAATCTATTGGGAAGGTGCGGTAAATATCAGCGGAAGTCATACAGGTCAGGGTTTTATGGAGCTACAAGGTTACAAGGGAGATAATAAGTAATTGCCCGCTGTAAATAGGAGTCCCCCCTCAATGCTGTTGACTTAAGCCCTCTCTTGCTGGAGGGTTGGTGAGGAGTATAAAATCAAGCATTTATAATCCTAGAAAAATCAGTTGAGCGCGAATTTATAGTGCAAGATATGGAAATTAATATAATACTTTCAAAAAATTTTAGCTTCACCCATAGGTTAAGCGGGCATTTTTTGGAAGTGCGGTGGAATCAAGAGCTTGTACTAGAAAACGTGAGCAACTGATTTTTCTAGGATAATCTCCTCATCCCAACCTTCTCCCTCTGGAGAAGGAGCTTATTATTAAGTCAACAGCATTGCCCCATTAGCCTTGCATTGCACCATTTAAAGACGACATTGCACCACAAACGAGCGCACGGATATTCGGGCGCTAACGATTAAGGCTATTAAGAATACAATACAATAACTTAAGTCATGGCACAAAACATGCTTCAAAAAACTAAATTAGATTTACGCATCTATAGAGGATCGCATGAGTAAAAAACAAACTTTAGTGGTTATTGGTAATGGTATGGTCGGGCATAACTTCCTGGAAAACCTTATTGCCAGTGACGTAAAAGATACATACGAGATAGTCACTTTCTGTGAAGAACAGCGAGCAGCTTATGACCGGGTGCATTTAACAGAATTTTTCTCGGGAAAATCTGCGCAGGACCTTTCTATGGTCAGCGATGGCTTTTTTGAAGATAACAATATTAAAATTCACTTAGGTGATAAAGCTGTTGCGATTGATAAAGCGCAAAAATTTGTTACTTCGGAAAAAGGCGTGCAGATTAGTTATGACAAACTGGTTCTGGCAACGGGTTCATATGCCTTTGTCCCTCCGGTAGAAGGGCATGACCGTGAGAATTGTTTTGTATACCGTACTATCGAAGACCTCGAAGCGCTAACTGCAGCAGCTAAAAACTCCAAAGTGGGTGCGGTAGTAGGAGGTGGTTTATTAGGCCTTGAAGCTGCTAAAGCTTTAAAAGACCTGAATCTTAAAACCAATGTTATTCAGTTTTCGCCACGCTTAATGTCTGCTCAGCTTGATGCAGGCGGTGCACAAATGCTAGCTAATAAAATCGAAGCTCTGGGCATTTCCGTTCTGGCCAGCAAAAATACGCAGAAAATTGTCGATGGTACGGAATGTAAACACAAAATGTTGTTTGCTGATGGTACCGAGCTGGAAACCGATATTATTTTATTTTCAACAGGTATTCGCCCACGTGATGAAATTGCCCGCATCAGTGGCATTGAAGTCGGTGCACGTGGTGGTATTGTTATTGATAACCAATGTAAAACGTCCGATCCAGACATTTATGCAATTGGCGAATGTGCCGTATGGAATGGTCAAACCTTTGGCTTGGTTGCACCTGGCTACAATATGGGACGTACGGTTGTCGCGAACCTGGCAGGTGGGGATGCCAGTTTTACCGGTGCCGATATGAGTACTAAATTAAAACTCAATGGCGTTGATGTTGCCAGTATCGGTGATGCACATGCTAATTCACAAGGCGCGTTAGTATATACATACCAAAATGGTGCAGACGAGATTTACAAACGCCTGGTAGTGAGTGCTGATAAAAAGAAACTCCTTGGCGCCGTGCTGGTCGGTGATGCTACTGGTTATGGCACTTTATCGCAATACTATTTAAATGGTATTGATTTACCTGAAAATCCGGACAGTTTGATTTTACCTGCTCGTTCCGATGAATCAGTGGGCTTGGGGCCAGATGCTCTGCCCGAGTCCGCGCAAATTTGCTCCTGCTTTGATGTTACCAAAGGACAAATCTGTTCTGCAGTTGAAGGCGGCAGCCATACCATGGGCGCTCTAAAAGAGACGACTAAAGCCGCAACCGGTTGTGGCGGTTGTAGCGCTTTATTAAAATCTGTACTAGATTGTGAACTTGCTAAATCAGGTTTTGAGGTCAATACCGATATCTGTGAGCATTTTGCTTATACGCGCCAGGATTTATACAACCTGATTATGGTTAATCAAATCAAATCCTTTGATGAATTAATTACCCAACATGGTCAAGGCCGTGGTTGCGAGGTCTGTCGTCAGGCTATAGGTTCTATTCTAGCCTCTTACTGGAATGACTATATTTTAGAAAACCAGCACCTTAGCCTACAAGATACTAACGATACTTTTCTGGCTAATATGCAAAAAGATGGCACCTATTCGGTTGTGCCACGTATGACCGGTGGTGAAGTTACGCCCGACGGTTTAATTGCTATCGGTCAGATCGCCAAAAAATTTAAGTTATATACGAAAGTTACAGGCGGTCAGCGTGTCGATTTATTTGGCGCACGAGTCGATCAATTACCTTTGATCTGGCAGGAACTGATTGATGCAGGCTTTGAATCAGGTCACGCCTATGGCAAGTCTTTAAGAACCGTTAAATCCTGCGTTGGTAGCACCTGGTGTCGCTTTGGAGTTGACGATAGTGTTGGCTTGGCTGTGCAGCTGGAAAATCGTTATAAGGGTCTACGCGCACCACACAAAATCAAGTTTGCTGTCTCCGGTTGTACCCGCGAATGTGCCGAAGCACAAAGCAAAGATATTGGTGTTATCGCGACTGAAGACGGCTGGAATCTTTATGTCTGCGGTAATGGTGGCATGAAGCCACGTCATGGTGATTTATTTGCGACTAATTTAGACAAAGAAACCTTAATCAAATATATCGACCGGGTCTTAATTTTTTACGCGCGCACGGCTGACCGCTTACAACGTACTTCGGTATGGATGGAAAATATGGAAGGTGGTCTGGATTACCTAAAATCCGTGGTTATCGAGGATAAATTAGGACTCTGCGAGGATTTGGAAACGCAAATGCAGAATGTTGTTGAAACTTATCAGTGTGAATGGAAAACAACAATTGCCGATGAAAAAAAACTGAAGCGTTTCCGTCACTTTATTAACAGTGATAAAACTGATGACAATATAATCTTTGTTGAAGAGCGCGGTCAAATCCGTCCCGCCAACGAAGAAGAACGCCAGCACTTTGCCCTAGTAGAGGAAGCATAATGAGCACATGGATTGATATTTGCCCTGTAGACGATTTGCAGCCAGACTCTGGAGTTTGTGCTCTAGTCGAAGATAAACAAATCGCTATTTTTTATATGCCTAAAGACAATGCTCTGTATGCCATTAATAATTATGACCCTTTTGGTAAAGTACATGTGCTATCACGCGGCTTGATTGGTGACATCAAGGGCGAACCGATGGTAGCATCACCTCTGTATAAACAACATTTCAGTTTAAAAACAGGCATCTGTTTTGAAGACGAAACCGTTAAAAATGAAACCTATGCCATTCGTATAGAGAATAATCGCGTAGAAATCAGCCTGGAGGGATAACACAATGAATTATACATATTATATAGCTGACGTCTTTACCAAGACGGTATTTAATGGTGCGCAAGTTGCTGTTTTCCCAGAAGCCGAAGGATTAAGCGCTCAACAAATGAGCCTGATCGCCAAAGAATTGAACTTAACTGAAACGGTATTTCTGAGCAACAAAGAAGGCCAGGAAAATTATTTCCGCATGCAGATTTTTTCACCTTTAGGGGAAATTGATTTTGCCGGACATCCTATTATTGCAGCTGCTTATGTTTTAGCTGCCTGCAATAAACTGTCTCTGCAAGACACTTACACGCCTGTTGTTTTTGCACAAAATACCGGAGATATACAAACCAGTATTACAAGCTCGAACGGCCAACCTAGCTTTATTCAATTCACTCGTACCGTGTCACCTGTCGTAGACTACTACACCCCACCCGAGTCTGAATTGGCAAGCTTCCTGGGTATAGATGAAGCGCATATTGATTCGAAAAAATATTGCACGCGCCTGGTCTCCTGTGGCATGCCGTATTTGATTGTGCCTGTTTATTATTATCAAACCGTACGTGATGCAGTTTTTAATTTATCCGCCTGGAGTCAATCATTAGCACCACAAACAGCAGCGCAGGAAATATTATTGGTATCGCCAAAAACGCCCTATCAAGACTCAGACTTTGCTGCCCGGCTGGTAGGGCCCAATATTGGTGTACATGACGACCCACCCGTGGGTTCCGCTATACCTTCTCTTGCTGCTTATTTATGCTCTTTCGACCACATGCAAAAAGGGACTTATACTTTTTCAGTTCAGCGGGGCGATGAAAAAATGCGCCGTAGCGTGCTTAATCTGGAAATGGATCATAAGGGCGAAGACAGCTTGACCGTGCGTGTTGGTGGTGAAGCCGTAAAAGTCGCTGAAGGAACCATGGTTATTCCCGAAGCTTAACCCTACCACCAGACTGCGGTTTATATATACTTCCCGCGCTCACGGATGGCAAAAAAGCGGCACTTCGCCCTGCTTTTTTGCCACCGGTAGTTTACTACATTAGGCTCAATACAAAGCAGAGAATACGATTTGACACAGCCTGAAAATTTTTGAGACACATTGGCTTAACCTAAGAAAATCAGTTGCTCACGGTTTAAGACTCCGAGAAATCAAACCTTAGCCCTAACAAACCGTAAGTGCTCTGATCTGAATCACTACACTATAGAAATATTATGCTATTTGGTCGTAACAAAAAAAATCCCATAACTATTGCAGATAAAAAAGTTGAAAAATGGACTTATTCAACTTGCGGTTACTGTTCTACGGGGTGTTCAATTGAAATCGGTACAAATCAAGACGGGATTCCGGTCTCTTCCCGTGGCGTGGGTGGTGCGGATGTAAACCAGGGAAAGCTCTGTTTGAAAGGTATTTTTGGACATGAGTTATTTGATTCTGCGGGTAGAGGTAAAACACCTTTAATCAGAGGTGACTTTCATGATCCATGGAATAATGCTAGCTGGGATGATGTAACCGCGAAAATGGCCGCTGAAATCAAACGTATCCAGTCTACTTATGGGCGCGATTCCTTTGCTATCATCTCAACCGGACAAATTCTGACCGAAGGCTTTTATACTTTAGGAAAGCTTGCACGTGGTGTTATTGGCACCAACAACTACGATGGTAATACTACCCTATGTATGGCGTCAGCGGTATCAGGCTATAAACGCTCATTTGGTTCGGATGGACCTCCTGGATGTTACGAAGATTTTGAACATACTGAGTGCTTGATTGCCTGGGGATCTAATCTTCCCGAACAACACCCTATTATTTACTGGCGCATGAAAGAGGCGCAGGAAAAACGTCCTTTTCCTTTAATTGTCATAGATCCGCGTGTCACTATGCTGGCACAAAATGCAGATATGCACCTGGCAATCACACCAGGCACCGATGTAGTGCTGCAAAATGCCTTAATGCACGTTATTCTGGCAGAAGGCCTGGAAGATAGAGAATATATAGCAGCCAATACTCATGGCTTGGAGCAATTAGAAAAAGAAGTACAGAAGTATGATCCAACCAGTGCCGCTAAAATTTGCGGGATTGATGAAGATACCATTCGCCATGTCGCGCGGCTTTATGCCAAAGCAGGTGCAGCGATGAATATCTGGACGATGGGAATCAATCAAAGCACCCATGGCTCTGATGGCGTAGTCGGATTAAATAACTTGAGTTTACTGACGGGTAATATCGGCAAAAAAGGCGGCACCAGCTTATCCATTACCGGGCAATGTAATGCCATGGGAACTCGTGAATGGTCATCATGTTCCGGGTTACCTGGATACCGTTCGCTGGAAAATCCGCAGGATCGTGAAGATATAGGTAAATTCTGGAATGTTGACCCGGAGTTTTTTCCTAAACAACGGGGTATGGCGCAAACAGACATCTTCCCTGCTATCGAAACAGGTGCTATCAAAGGCTTATGGTTAGTTGGGACTAACCCCATGACTTCGATGCCTAATACGGCGCGGATACGTAAAACACTGGAAAAACTTGAATGTCTGGTGGTACAGGATTCTTATCTGGATGTAGAAACCACCGAATATGCACATATCTTTCTTCCAGCAGCGATCTGGGCAGAAAAAGAAGGCTGCTTTACCAATACTGAAAGGCGCGTGAATATCGTGCGTAAGGTAAAAGAACCTTATGAAAATACCAAAACTGATTTGCATATTTTTAATGAAGTGGCTAAACAGTTCGAGCAATCAGAAAAAATGACCTTTCCTTACAATCCTTCCGAAGTATTCGATGAAATGCGTCATTTATCCAAAGGACGACTCGTCGATATATCAGGAATGACTCATGATTTAATTGAAGAAAATCGCGGTATTCAATGGCCGTATACCGAGGAACAGGCAAAACGAGGTGAAGCACCTCCGCAAGGTGGCAAGCGTTTATATAGCGAACCGGGTACCTTCCGCTTTGCTGATGGTATGGCTAAATTGATTCCTTTACCTTTTATCGATAACAATGAAGTGCCCGATGCGGACTTTCCATTCTGGTTAAATTCGGGGCGTCTGGTAGAGCACTTTCATACCCGTACGCGTACTGGAAAAATTGGCAATAACAACAAGTACAGCCCGACTCCATTTATGGAAATGAACCCGGATGCAGCTGCTGAGCTAGGCATAATACACCAGAGCTATGTCCGTGCTGTTTCCCGACGCAGTGATGCAGTGGTTATGGTAATGCTGACACAAAGAGTACCCAGAAATATGGTGTTTATCCCCTTCCACTTTTTTGATTGTGTTAACCGTTTGACTCTGGGCCTGTTAGACCCCCACTCACGTCAACCTGCATTTAAGCAATCTGCTGTGCGTATTGAGCACATCAATCAGGAAGAAGCTGCAATAATCAATAAAGAGTCACGCAGTTTTTAATTTTATTTAAAACGACATTTCCAGGTTCCCACGCTCTAGCATGAGAATCTATACAGGAACGTTCCAGCGTTCCGAGGCGCTAAGCGTCTAAACATACATTTCCACGCAGAGCGTGGGAACGAGAACAAAAAATGATTAAAGTAAGAAGTGACGAGCCTGAATACGCCTATCTTTGGGATAAAGAAACCAAAGAAAAGAACCGCTATGGAAAAAATATTGAACTCACCGAGGAAGGTGACGAGCGCAGAAATAAAAGCCTCAATATCAATGGTGATGATGGCATAGGAGACAACCCAAATCGTAATAAACAGCATGGTTTTTTTCTTAATGCCGATAACTGTATCGGATGCCATGCCTGTGAAGCGGCCTGTAGTGAGAAAAACGATACCCCAGCACATATCTCGTTCCGATCGGTCGGTTATGTTGAAGGCGGTACTTACCCAGATTATCAGCGCCTGAATATTTCTATGGCATGTAATCATTGTGATGATCCGGTTTGTCTGACAGGCTGCCCAACGCGCGCCTACACCAAATTCACTGAATATGGCGCAGTATTACAGGACCCTGACATCTGTTTTGGTTGCGGTTACTGTACCTGGGTTTGCCCATATAATGCACCTCAGCTAGACCCTGTCAAAGGTGAAGTCAGTAAATGTAATATGTGTGTTGATCGTCTTGAGGTTGGCCTAAAGCCCGCTTGCGTCAGTGCCTGTTTAGGTAATGCCTTGGATTTCGGCGTGATTGAGAATATCCCTGAAAAACGTGATCAGGCAATTGCTGAAATCCCTGGCTTTCCTACCACAGATATTACCAATCCCAATATTCGCTTTCAGCAAAAAAAGCAGAATCATCGTGAAATGACCCGTACCGACTCGATGCCTCTGAAATACCATAGAGATGACAACGAAGGGAAATACAAGCCCGTTGTTGATGAGAAAATGGGCCGCGCGAAACATTGGAACCTGCGCTCATTACTGACCAGCCATGAAAGTGCGCATGTGATTTTCACCTTGTTTACCCAAGCGACTGTCGGTGCCTTTTTAATGCTGATATTAGGCTCTGCTATGGATTTACCAGGCTTTGCCTTGTTATCGGAATACAGCATACACATCAGTCTGGTTGCTACGATCTTTATACTAAGTACTATTGGTCTGTATAAACTAAATATGCATTTAGGCAAACCACATCGTTTTTATCGCGGTTTTAACAACTTAAGACTATCACCGGTCAGCCGCGAAATCGCGGGTGTTTCAATGTTTTATACCGGCTTACTTGGCTACGCATTTTTTGCACTTTTCGATATGCCTATGCTCAATATTGTTGCCGATATTTTTGCTTATTTAGCCGTAATCAGTGGCCCGATCGGTTTATATTTCATGTATAAGCTTTACCGTATTCCAGCTCGTCCTTTCTGGGATCATTTACAAACCGGGACTGCTTTTCTGGGCTCCATGCTCAGCTTGGGTGCCTTGATTATTGCTGTTGTTAGTCTCATATTGTTACCTTTATCAACAATGGCCGGACTGATTCAAACACTGGCTATTATAATCACAGCCGGCTTATTTATCGAAAGTATCGGCCATATTATTCATGCCCGTGATATGCAGACAATTGAAAATGAAGGCGCTGCTTCTTATTACCGCCAAACAACTCAATATGGTAAATCCTATCGTTTACGCAATGGTTTATTAGCTTTTAGCCTGCTTATTTCTGCGAGTATTATTTATACCGGCTTATCCGCTACCTCAGGTTTAGTGCTTGCGGGTTTATTGGCGCTAGCGATGATTTTTATGGCGGCTTTCGGGCGTTCATTATTCTTTGTACTGGTTATTCCCACAACCATGCCTGGCGCGTTTTTCTGGAAAAATGACGGTTTTGTTGATCATGCCCGTGAAACAGGTCTGGCTGAAGCAGAACAAGTCGGTGTCGTTTACGAAAGGCATCACGCCTTTAAAGTAGATGAGTTAATGCAAACCATTAAAGAAAACTCTCTCAAAGATATGTTTGCACATGTGTTATGGATATTCGGTAAAAAACAGTAAAAAACCCAGACCAATCCGGGTGCGCTACAGCTATAGTGCACCCGCCTCGTTATACTTCGCGCGGTTACGGATGCGGAGCATATCAGCTATTGCCACTGTAGATTGATGCCCGATCCATTGCATATTTATTCCGAGTGGCATCTCGATAAGGAAACAAGCTCCGAATAGACGCGGAATTTAGCTTATGCTTAATCCTAGAAAAATCAGTTGCTCACGATTTCTAGGTTAATGACACTTTACCAGCAGCAGTTCATTCCAGTCGGTTGTATAGTGCCTGGATAGAAGTTTTACCGGGCTTTGCCAATTATTCCCCATTTGCGCAGCACTGACGCTAATACCCTTGGGAAAGCGCTGATTAATTTTATCCATAGTCAGCATCAGTCCATTGCTTTTACTCTGTTGACTTTCTGGTAAATCAAACAAGTCTAACTGGCCTGGCATGGTGGCTGGCTGAATCTGCCCCAGGGTAATACCGCATTGTTGATAGCGGTAACCTGATTTAAAAATTTCCTGTAATAATTTTTTTGCGTTGCTGATAATTTTACGCGTATCACTGCTTGCCTGATGCAGCACCATGCGGATTGAACGCTGATATTGTGGTTCATTATCATTATGCGTATTAGTGCGAATAAACACGCTGATAGATCCGGCAACAGACCCTTGTTTACGCAATTTTTCTGCGGCTCTACTGGCAAAACTAGCCAACGCCTCTGCCAATTCATGATATTGCGTTAAACGCCTGCTAAAGCTACGCGAGCAAACAATTTGCTGTTTATCAGGGATAATTTCTTCCAGTGACAAACAACTGATACCCTTTAATTCCATCACCGTTCTGGCAATAACTATATTAAACTGTGCTTGTATACTGTCTACTGGCTGTGTTGCTAAATCATAAACCGTGTTAATCCCCATTAGCTGCAAACGCTTACTGGTCTGCCGCCCTATTCCCCAGATTTCATTAACAGGCACCAGGCGCATCAGTTTTTCTCTACGAACAGGATCAGACAAATCCAGTACCCCGCCAGTTTTATGCCACCTAAATCCTGCAAGCATTATACATAATAATCCACAAAACTCCTTATTAAACAATGATATAATATCATTTTCCTGATTTCACTATCTCATTGTTTTAATGAAGCCCTCTAAAGTATCAAAATCCTCATCTCACGTAAGAAACCGTACCCGAACGGTAAAAATGACATCTACAGCACATGGATTGACAAGCCAGGCGGGACTGATTCCCGTCGTGAAATATTTAGACAGGATAGGTTTTGAAAAAACCGTAAAACAAAGCGTTCCACATCGGCGGGGTGAAAATGCAGACCATCACTTATCTGATGTGGTTCTATTGACGTTGGTTGGCATGATGGGGGGAGCAACATCAATGGCAAAGGTGACGACCGTATGGGCAGATAGCGTACTGCGCAAAGTAGCTGGCTGGATAAAGATTCCTGTTGAAACCACAATTTTACGGATCTTTAAAGAAGTAAGTGATAGGCAGATAAGCCAGTTTGAAACGCTCACGCATACTTTGCGTGGTCAACACTGGCGGCGATTGCTTCGTTCCGGAAAATCGAAAACTGGCATACAATCCGTCCAGTGGGTCGATGTCGATTCAACTGTGGACACCGTTTGTGGTCGACAAGAAGGAAGTGCCAAAGGCTTCAACCCCAAAAAGAAAGGTGCCCGTTCATACCATCCACAACTCGCTTTTCTAGCGGAAACAAAAGAAATTTTACAAGCCTGGTTCCGGACAGGCAATGCCTTTACAAGCAATGGTGTTGTAGAATTTACCAAACAGTTACTTGCACACTTGCCCAATCGGATGCGCATTATTTTTCGCGGTGACAGTGGTTATTTTGTCGGTGATTTGCTTGAATTTCTCGATACCAGAGGGCATGGGTATCTAATAAAGGTTAAACTTAAGAATTTGAACGCATTGCTGGCCAAACAGGCCTGGACAGCCATACAAGGCCGACCCGGTTGGGAGCAGAGCGAGTTTCAATATCGTTGTGGTGGCTGGTCTCGCTCTCGTCAGTTTGTCGCGGTCAGGATAAAGCAACCTAAACAAGTGACAGGACCTCAGTCCGAGCTTTGGGATACGGCAGAATATGACTATTTTTGTTATGTAACAACTGAACCTCTATCGCCTTGGCAAACACATAAGAAGTATGGTGAACGAGCGACGTGCGAAACATGGATTGAAGAAGCAAAATCACAAATGGGTTTAGGTAAAATCAGAACGAATCAATTTCTGGCTAATGCCGCATTATTTCATTGCGCCGTTCTTGCCTACAATACCGTGCGCTGGATGGCTCAATTGAGTGGCAACAAAACGTTGTGCCAATGGGAGCCGGATACACTTCGTACTTATCTGATTCGGGTGGCTGGAAAATTACTCACAGGCAATAATCAGCTGAGAGTCAGAACACCTGCAGGTCCGCTCTATCCACAGGAATGGGATGATTGGGTTAAGGTGGGGTTACTCGCTTAACATTAACCGAAGTTAAGTCACTTTGATTAAAAGGTCATGGCACGTTGGCAGGGTGTTTATTGCCTTGGGCTCGGGGGATATCCATACGATACAAAAAATTTCCTCTATTTATGATTTAAATCTGGATATTTTGATCGGTTGGACAAAGAGGGCTGGCAAAGCGGCAGTAAAAACCTAATAACCACTTAGCTAGACAGGTTAATGAGAGTCAAAATATGGGCTTGCAGGATTTAGGTGCCATTTTTTAGCGGCATAATTAGCAAGCTTGGCTAAGGTTTTCGTAGGTCCCATGCCTACACAGACAGGAACCCCCGTCGACCGATATACGGCTTTTTTTATTTGCTGTGCATATGCGCTAGAGTTATGCGAACAAAGATTAGTTAAATCGAGAAAGGATTCATCAATCGAATACACTTCAATCTGCGCACTATAAGGCTCCAGGCATTGCATAACCCGCTCGGACATATCTGCGTAAAGCGCGTAATTAGAGGAAAATAAGCGAATGTTATGGCGCTTGATTAAAGTAAGCGCTCAACGAAGCACGTACTTGCCCTATTCAGGCGTATCTGATTTTTTAATATTCCAGGGCAACAAAGCCTCCACTTTATCAACCGTATCAGCATAAGGTAAAGCAGTGAGAACCTGCTTAAGATATGCATAAGGCTCCAGCCCATTTGCTTTAGCTGTTTCTATCAGGCTGTAATGTATTGCACTGGCACGAGCACCTGCAGGGGTATCAGAAAATAACCAGGCTTTGCGCCCTATCACAAACGGGCGAATCGCATTTTCTGCCAGGATGTTGCTAATATTGAGTTCACCATGGGTGCAATACACATTGAGTTTTTCCCACTGGTTACTCAGGTAAGTCATTGCCTTTCCTGTCAGGCTATCTTTAGGTACTTTATGCTGGTTTTCTTCCAGATAGGCTTTGAGCTGGTTCAATACAGGAATGCTCTTCTCCTGGCGCTGCTGATATTTTTCATCCACTGACAGGTCTTTAATTTCTCGCTCAATGACATACAGTTTATTGATCAGGCTCAGCGCTTTACCTGCTTTTGAGGGTTTGTTATTTTGTCCCTTTTTGCGTTTAGGCTGTGCATTCTGGGCATCTTTAAAATAACGACGCGCATGATCCCAGCACCCCAGCTGGGTGATGCTGTTTTTTTGGCACACGGCATTGTACCCCGCATAGCCATCGGTTTGCAGATAGCCACTAAAGCCGTCAAGCAGGCGCATGGGGACGTCTCCACTACGAGAGGGATCGTATTCAAACAGGATGCTTTTTTCACCCGGTGGCCCGCCAAGCGTCACCCACATATATTTATCTGAGGTCGCTGGCCGCCCCGGTTCTTTTAATACCTGAACCCGCGTTTCATCAGCGAGTATGACTGCCCCTGTGTGTTGATGCTCTCGCATCAGGTTAATCAGGGGCTGAAGTTGTTTAGCCAGTGCGATCATCCAGTTTGCTAATGTCGCTCTGGAGATGTCACCCCCATAACGAGACAAGATGCCTTCTTGCCGATATAAAGGTAAGCCGTCAGCATACTTGGCGATAATAACAAAGCACATTAAACTGATGCTTCCCATTGCTCTGGCAATAGGGTGTCTGGGCATTTGTGCGGCTTTAACCTGGCGTTGTTTTTCGCCTTCAATCTGTTTGATAAAGACCGCTTTTTCCTGCATGTATTCAAGAACACGTACTTTAGCAGGAATAATATCCAGCTCTTCTTTCACTTTAGTAAAGAAAGTATCAATAGCACCTTCTTTTTCTTCATCGGTTAAATAAATAAAAATTTGCTCGCGAGGTAACTTATCTGAGAAGGGTTTGCGTCCCGGCTTTTTCTTGGTGCCAGTAGAACTTGTTTGTTTTTCGTCCTCAGGTGCTTCATCAGCCTCCAGGTCTAGCTCCTCATCGCTATCCGCTTCATTCTCTGCTTCATCAAACAAAGAGGATTGATGAGATTGTTCACTGGATGATCCAAAGCGTTTTATTTTAGATAAGCGTAGTACCTCTTCCAGAATAAGGATGCGTTTTTTCTGTTCGGAAATCACCCCAGACTTAACTTCAATCACACGCGTCAGTTCATCAATAGCCTGTTTTTTTTCAAGCAACAAAGCAACACTCTCCGACAGCAAAGAACCGGCTTTATCTTGTTGTTTTATATTTGAAATATCGGCTAAAATCATGGCTTTATTATAGCATTTATAGTGGCAATAATGAACACAAAAACAGCTAAAAAACAGACTCATATTGAAGTTTTTTATGACCTTTCATCGCGCTAATATCAAAGCCATCCAGCAGCCAGTTTAACGGCTGGCCTGTTAAGGTTAATGTCTCTTCCTCACCCTTAGGCCACTTAAATGTTTCTTCTACCAATGACTTGTAATAAAGGACAAAACCATTATCTTCCCAAAACAGGCATTTAATCTTATTCCGCCGTTTATTCGTAAAGGCATAGAGAGCCCCCTCAAAAGGATTATGCCCTAACTCACATTCAACAATCGCCGATAAGCCCCGATGTGACTTACGAAAATCAATGGGCTGCCGATACAGATACACTTCTGTCAAAGACAGAGAGGGACGCATAACAACCGTCATCGCAACAGCTCAAGCAGTGGTTGAATACACGGCATAGTATCCTGCGTAATACCTTCCAACCGAATACCATCATTAAATTGCAAAGATAATCCTGGGACTGGCGCAGATGAACGATCCCCGTCAACCCGAATACGTGTAAACCCTGTAGGGGAAGTAGTCGGCTTTACAGTCGATTTACGTTTCCAGTAGCCTAACTTTTGCGGACATAAATCATGCTGTCGACAATAAGCTACCTGTGATTGGCCTGATGCCTGCCAGTGCTCTATGTGAATAGGCCAGAAAGTCTTTGCCTGTATTTTTTCTAACGCTGCCATTTAAAATTCCCCGTGGTATTTAACAATGGGGATAGTTTGGCATTAATCTGAGTTGCCGTGAAGTACGCTGACTATTGAGCGCTTACTGATTAAATGTTCAACCTGATACACGGGCACAGCCATTTTAATGCCGAGATCCTTAACTTCCTGATTGCGCGCGACGATACAGCCATCATTATTACTCAGCACTGCTACCGGTTTATTCCATAGATCGGGACGGAATACCCGCTCACAGCTTACATAGAAATTATTACAATCCACTAATGCGATCAGCTTAGAGGCTGCTGAGGTTTTCATAGTGGATGAATAACATTAGTGACTACGCCCCAGATTACCAGCTCAACATATTCCTGCACGATAATATCCGCATAAGCTGGGTTTTCAGCTTGCAGAACAATTTCCCTGTCTATACTTTTTAAGCGCTTTACCGTAAGCTCTCCATTTAATGCGCAGATAACAATTTTCCCCACTACCGGTTCAAGCGAGCGATCTACCACTAAAATATCATTGGGATGTATACCTGCTCCCAGCATAGACTCTCCCTCCGCGCGGACAAAAAAAGTCGCAGCAGGCTTTTGAATCAGCAGGTCATTCAAATCCAGCGTTTTTTCTATATAATCATCTGCTGGCGAAGGAAATCCGGCTGAGACCTTGCCATTAAATAACGGTAACTGTAAATCACTGAGAGTTTGAGCAGGCAAGCTAACAGCCGAAAAATCAGTGACTTCGCCATGCACCGTCTGCTTACGTAAGCCGAGCATAATCTTAACTTGCGGGAGCATACTTTCGGGAACACGGATAGCGCGAGTACTTTCACCATACACGGAAGAGCCTTTTTTACGCCCTGCCCCAGAGCGGGCACCACCACGTTTACTACTAGTTGTATCGGACATAAGTACACCATAAAAAAATCATTTAGAAAAGTGTACAGTATTCTTAATAAAACAAGCAAGCCCTTCTTTTCGATATCTATTACAATGCAATAATCCTAGAAACCGCAGTTGAGCAGGGATTTTGTGGAAAATCTGAGTGCGAAAGACAAGACACAGCTAGCGGGCAATGGCCGTAGCACTTGGCAATAAGCTGTAACGCAGTATTTCGCGCGCAGATTTATTCACAAAACCGTGAAGCGGAGTCTGTTCACCCTGCAGGTGTTAAGTTCAGACCACCTGAACTCTAGGATAATAACTTGATGCCAATGCTTGATATGTAGGTTGGCGCTGAGCTTGCGAAGCCCAACAATCACTGTGCAATATCATGTTGGGCTTCGTATACTCAGCGCCAACGCACTTTAGTATCATCTGATTATCTTGTGAAAACGGTAAGCTTTTGATTTCTTTATGTCGAGATCAGGAGTTCTGAAGTTGTTACGGTCATTATGTTTTATATTCAAATGCTTAGAGTGTTTTTAGCGCTCAACTGCGGTTTTTAGGATAATGAATATATTTTTTAGAGGTAGCTATGTGTGGTCGATTTTACTTAACAGCAAGTCCCGAGCAGCTGAGAGACACGTTTCAGTTACCAGGTTTACCGCGCTATGCAACGATCTACAATATCCCACCCGGGCAAAAGATACTTAGCATCGTCAAGCTTGATGGTGGCCATTTTGAAGCCGTTAATTTGCACTGGGGGTTAATTCCACACTGGTCTAAAGACAACAAGATCAGCCATCATTTAATTAATGCCCGCGCAGAAACCTTCACTGAAAAACCCGCTTTTAGAAGCGTTTATAAACAGCGCCGTTGCCTTATTCCGGCTAGCGGGTTTTATGAATGGCAACCGTTAGAACAAGGTAAACAAGCCTACTGTATCAGCCGCACAGACGATCAATTAATTGCCTTTGCCGGACTTTGGGAATACTGGGAACAGGGTACCGAAACGGTTTATAGCTGCAGCATTATTACCCGTTCGGCAAATCACACGATAAGTCCCATACATCAACGTATGCCCGTTATCATAGCTTAGGAACGCGCACGAAATAACTTAAGCAACTCGCTGGTCTTTTTATCCGTCTTCTGCGTTGTAGAAACTGTTACGTAGCTGGCTATGCGCCTGTTTCTACGTCTTGAATACGAATAAAAACCCTGCGCCAGATGCTCAACTTATTCCGTGCGCGTTCCTAAGCAGTATTATAATGACTGGCTAGACAAACAATCTACTCTGCAAACAACAGAACACATATTGGCAAGCGATGGTTATCAGGAAATAGCAATCAAGCCGGTAAGTGACTGGGTAAATAACCCTCAACATAATGATCCTAAAAACATCAGTTGATGGCTATATTATTTAACAAGATTTTGAAAAAATTAGTTTTTTAGTACAGTCAGACATCTTGATTCAGACGAAACTAATTTGAGACCATTTCCTAATTTTTTGCGGATGAAGTCAGCTCATAAATTAAGCGCAGATCGGTTCCTGGATAATTGAGTTCCGTTTGATTGAGTTGTTCAAATAACTTTTCTATTGCTTTATTACTTGCAGGTCGGGAAGTACTATGCACACGTATCCGAAGTTGTTTTTTTACTTCATCGGGTAATATATCTGCTTCTGTCACAAACAGCGTTTGTAATAGTTGCCTTGCCATCGGAAAGTCGATTGTCGGTGAGGTTAGCAGAGCGGCCATTGCTGTTTCTGCCCGATAAGCGATCATGTTGACAGTATCTATCAGCCGCTTTTTCCCTGGCAGAAGCTGTTCGAACTTATCTTCGTCTCTCAACTCTTGCCAGGTAATGTGTTTGGGCGTTTGGCTTAGTTTTTCCTTGATGGTTTTTAGTTCATTTTCATAATGCTCTATTTCTTCGAGTAATTCTGCTCGTTTTCTTTCCCATTTCTTGTATTTCACATCTTCCGTTTCATCTTTTTTAATCACCGGATGAAGTTCCATCGCTGCAAATCGAGATAGACGGTAATTGAGTTTGGATTGTATCGAATTACGCTGTCCTTCCTGTTGGCGCCTATCAGGGTTGACCACCTTTTGGGTATCGGATAGTGGCTCTATTCCATACTCCTGTAGCATATCTAGCCCATAGTGGTGCTTCATATATCTAAAAAAGTTCTCTTGGCACCACCGGCTAAACATTCGCCCAGAAACAGCCGTCAATTCTAGTTCATAGGCTGTGGTAATAATACTGGTTTGGTGACCAGAATCAGTCAACTTGCGCACTTCTCTCATCCACATCGCCTGTTTTTTGGTTCCAACCAGACTGCCTCGTTCGGCGAGTTTCATGATGACTTTTTCACCACTCGGTAGGG
The DNA here is from genome assembly GCF_965251085.1 of Methyloprofundus sp. Lineage (NCBI taxonomy): Bacteria > Pseudomonadati > Pseudomonadota > Gammaproteobacteria > Methylococcales > Methylococcaceae > Methyloprofundus > Methyloprofundus sp. Next base: position 2,550,484 of record NZ_OZ252594.1, read on the forward strand.
TGATCTCCTGACTGGAAAAATTGTCCAGTGGCCAATTTTCGGTGGGAAATTTATGATAGGTCATGCAAGCGACACGATGCTTGTCCCACATCTTTCTAAAGAATGCGGGGCTATAGCCTTCTCTATCAAACACCAGGATAAAACGACAGGCTTGTTTGTTTTGCTGTAATGCTTGTGCACTCGGTTGATTCGGAATGTCTTTGAGTAATCGGGGGACGATATCTTCTTCCAGCGTTTTTAGTAAGCCCGGATCCACCGTTTTTTCAACGACAAAGAAGGGACGCCCCGTACCATCATTAACCCAGTAGTCGGTGATACCCCGTAAGCAGAGTTTTTCGCGTGAAACATGCCGTTTGGGAAGTTTAGTCAAGTGTCCATGATAGACACGGACATGACCATCTATGTAGAGTGTTCCTGCTGCCTCTGGTTCATTTTCCATCCATTGTCGACTGAGGTCGGCCGCCCAGCTTTCAACTGATTCTGGATCAGACAGTCCTTTTACTTTGGTTCTTAAACAGCGCACTTCGGGAACCCGATCCAGGCCAAGTAGTTTGCCGAATTCACCCGGTGCATGCTCGCGAAGTTGTTCGGCATTTTTGATGCGACATAGTCCCATAAAGGCGAGTAGCAATAGGATATGAAAGGTTTGATAATAACCTGTCAGTTTGCCAAGGTGGTGCTCAATGTCATTTAATAAGCCATTGCTAAGTAACGCGGGCAATGCACATAACACACCGCCTTTAGGAACATCTAAACAGGATTCGAATTCGATTGAGGCTCCCTTTTCCTGCTCACCCAAAGCCGCCTGGATTCGCTCTTCTACTCGAGTGCAGGCCGTACCGAGTGACTCGGCTGCACTGGCATCAATAATATCACGGGCTGATTTGGTACTGCCATCATTGGGGTCTATTGATACGGCAGACTTTTTTTTAAACGTCCATCACTGATCGCCTTGCGAAAGGTATCTGCCCGGATGCCTAATTCTTTAGCGGCTTCGTTAGGCGTCATACCTTGATCCAGATATTCCTGAGCTTGCTGCAAAACCTCAAGCGTAAAGAGTGGTCCTCCCTTGCGAGTCGGGCGAGGTTCAAAAAACGAATCAGCCCCTTTTTCTCGTAGTTGCCTTAATGAGCGCATAACACTACTTTTAGAGACACCAAAGGTTGTAATAATATCGATTGAACGACAGGAGCCGGTATTGATGAGTTGAGAGGTGTGAAGTCTAAATAATCTCTTATTGTCAGCCTGGTGAGAATAGATCGGGATACCGCCGAGGAAATAAAACCACTCATCATTTCGGTTATCAACACTGACCTGACCATTTATAATAGTCGTACCCTGAGGAATTATTGGGAGCATGAGTTGCTGCATTAATTGAATACCTCGTATGATATGAGGGCTTAGTTTAACCTAAATGAGTACCGTTTTCATTTCTTTAGCTGAAAATATCAATCATTTGACAATAATTCCCTAACCCTTTAATTATATTGCCTAGTTTAAGTTTTAATGGATTTCTTTCAGGATAGCGAATCAAGATGTCTGACAGTAGTGGCTCACACATTTGGTCAATGCTGCTGACTTAAGAATAAACTCCCTCTCCAGAGGGAGAAGGTTGGGATGAGGGGATTATAAATGCTTGATTTTATCCTCCTCACCCAACCCTCTCCAGCAAGAGAGGGCTTAAGTCAACAGCATTGACCCATTTGGTGGACCTATACCGCTTCACGGCTTTGTGAAGAAATCTATGCCCAACTGATGTTTTTAGGATGACCAGAACTATCTGACATAATGCCTTATTTACAAACCTTATTAGCAACAAAAGAACAACGCTACTCAGCTATCAGTACACTGATAATCACCTTGATTATCACTACTCCTCTGTGTGGTTTTCTGTTTCAGTGTGCTTGTGACTGGCCGTGGGCAGGGCTGGACTCCAAATGTAATTTTTATAAACCCCATGTAGAACATAAATGCCCCTGGTGTACATCTATGACCACCGGAATATTGTCTATAGGAGCTGCCATTATTGCCGGTGTATGGACCACAACCTCATTGTACGCAACTCAGAAAAGCATCAGGGTCATTACCCTGCGCATAGTATCTGGCGTTTTGGTATTTGTGTTGCTAGCATATTTAAGTGCGAGCTTTGTTGCTTTAACCTAGAAAAATCAGTTGCTCACGGTTTCTAGCACACGCTCTTGATTCCACAGCACTTCCAAAAAATGCCCGATTAACCTACGGGTGAATCTAAGATTTTTTAAAAGTATTATAATAACTCCATACCTTGCACTATAATTCCGCGCCCAACTGATTTTTCTAGGTTTATGGCAAAACTATCCGCTGGGTATAGGAAGCAGGCTATGACAACTGGATTGCAACAAGCTTCACGCTAAAAAAGTTTTTTCAAGCCTGTCACCTCAAAGTTTTGAATAGCCCTCGTTGTTTGCGTGTTGCGCTTGCTTTGCTAGTATCCAGAGCCATAAGCTGCTTACGCATTTCCAGCCACTCAGGACTTCCCCAGCGATAAGACTTGGCTTTCAGGTCGGCAAAAACTTGTTTTAAATCTGCAGCAAGCTCATCACCCTTGAAAAAATAACCAAATTCATTGTTGAATAGTCTGGAGCGATAATCAAAGTTTGAAGTACCGACATATCCCACATCACCAAAAACAACAGACTTTGCATGTAATTTTCCATAATGCTGATCCCCACCAAGTAACACAGAATCAAGTTTACCGGTCTGGTAAATTTTTAATCGCGGGTTATTAACACTCTTTTTCCATGCTTCGCTTTCAACTAGCTCAGGGTTAAACTCACCTTCTTCCAATCCAGACAGCCATTGTTCTAATAATTCGGGCGATAAAAGTAATTGCGGCGCGGTGTCCATATCAATAACCGCCTGAGCGCTAAAGTTATCACTGGTCAATACAGAGTTGGTAATAATTTCCACGCTACTTTGCGGATTTTCCTCCAGCCATCGATAAGTATTTTTTACCGTATCAAAGACGACATCACCTTCTGCATCATCATATCTAGCCAGAAAGTAGTAAGGTGAAGAAATACGTAGTGTTTTTACTGGCCCTACCATATGGGTAATCAGCGCGGTACTAATATTATGAATTGAATTAAGGTTTTGTTGCAGATTTTCTAGTGCATCAGTAACGACATTTTCATTGGTTAAATTATCAAGCTGATGTACCAGCTTGACCATTGAATTACTGTATCCGGTATTCAAGAAACTGGGCATTTTCGCTAGGCTTGTTTGTATTGCAGGTATATTTTTAACAAAATTCAGCTTTTCCTGTGCCTTGTCTTTCTCCTGTTGATAACCCCATTGGAACCAGGTGCTAGGGCGTAGTCTTCTGTTACCCGCATGAAGAAATAATAAAGTGTAGTAATGGGTGGTTAAAGTACCCACGCTCAGTTCTTTATTCTCAGTTTCCATATCCGGTCTGAGAACAATCTCAAGATCCTGATAGGCTGTTGGATCAGGTGAGCCATCTTCATTAATACCATAATAGGCTACCGATATATTGCGCCCACCTGTCATGATAATCGCTTTATCAGCGACATGACCATCTATCACAATCAGCTTATCATGTGAGCGGCGATTGATACGTACAAATGCCTTGGACAAAGCGTTAATGATCACGACTTGAATACGGGCTTTGTTAGGGGTCACTATACCCGCCTCATCTTTTATATAACCGGCTTTATCGGCACAGGTTTCCAGTGCTTTTAGTTCTTTATGGCTCGTATGTATTGAGCCAACAGAATCAACCATGAGTCGCACATCAACACCGCGTTTAACCGCATTACACAAAGCTCCTAGAATTGCATAACCCACCGTATCGCGCTTAAAAATATAATAAACCAGATCTACGGTGTATTGTGCATTTTCTATCATCCAGATTTTTGCCGCCAGAGAATTGACTGCATCCTGATAAGACGGGCCAATAATTTTACTGCGTACATGGTTGACTGGGATTTCTGCCATACTACCCACAGCGATGGGATCAAACAGCATCTCATCCGCAGGCACCCAGCTGCGTTGCTGGTAATTCATGGTGACAAAATCATCACTTTTTACTGCCTGCGGAACGATGGCAGGTTTATGGCTTAAATCCGCGCATGAACCAAGCAATAGAGCTGCAAGCAGAGCCACGATGATTTTTTCTGGATGGTTAGTCATAATCAAAGCATAGCAGTTATCGCTGATATTACTCTGTCGTTAAGCAAAACATTCTCTTATAGTTACTTATTATTATTTAATTGTATTTCAGCAACCACCATCAGATGGTCGGAGAGTTTATCTGGCAGCACTTTATAACTAACAAATGCCAGTTCACTGGAAATTAATATCCAGTCTAAGCGACTATCACTATCGCTATAAGTTGATAAATTATCTGCCTGCGGTTTATAGACTTGCAAGCCTCCCCTTTCAGCCAGTCGTTTAATAACCGACTTGTCCGCAAACCATTCACTATTAAAATCACCTAATATAATTACTGGGTTGTTCCTTGTAGACAAGAGTTCGCGCATTTCTGCTATTTGCTTTTCGCGCACCGTTTGTCGAGAAAAATCAAGATGCACAGAAACAATATCAATATCAATTTCTTTATCGGCAACTGGGTTCGGTTGCCACTTTATTCGGGTAAGTAAAAAACCTTTATTCAGTGTAGGCGGAGAGGGTTTAAAATTGTAAGCCAGCGTTTCGGCAACAGGCCAACGGGATATTACCGCTGTGCCATAGTTGAATAACCAGCTTTGTGCATTCACTGCCCGAAAATACCAGGGATAGCTTGTCTGGTTTGCTATAAATTCAACATGATCAAAGTCGCCACTCCAGCGGGAAGGACCATCCGCTTCCTGTAAGGCAACAACATCCGCATTTTGATTGACGATCGCACTAGCAATATCCTTTAGGTTCTGCTGAATCTGTTGTTTACTTAAGAAAATCTGGTTAGTCGCCTGTTTTCTTCCATGAGCAACATTTAGGCTGAGTATTTTCAGCACACCCGTATGGTTAGCCAGGTGATTAGCAATAGCAGGATCGCCCTGAAAACTACCTCCCTTAACTAATATATTCTCCTGTTTACTATTCGAAGCACACGATGCAGTCAATAACAGAAAAATAGCGAGTAAAAAACATTTTGCAGAGTTGTTAAACATCATACTCAGAATACCTGACCACAGCCTAATAAAATCAAAAGCATAGCAATTCATCAAAGATAATAAGGTGAGACTAAAATAGGTAGGATGCTGCTGAGGAACGAAGCGCATCTATCGCGAATGATGCGCTTCGTTCCTCAGCAGCATCCTACGAACCGTAATAAGTATCATACTATTTTCAGAGAGATCAAGTTATCTGATACTTGAAAAATTCAGGTGTCTTATTTTACAAGGCTATTAGCAAAGTATTCACTCGCTATACGCTTAACTCAGAAAAATCATGGCTGCTTTAAACTCAACATCAATGAGCCATTTGCATTGACTAAGCGCAATTTCTGCGCACGAATTTGATAATGTGTCACCTGTGTTAGCGCCTGTAATAATTGCTTTTCCTGAACCATTAAGTCATTTTCCGGGCAAAATTTACGCGTACTGCTAACAGGGCCAATCGTTAATTCACCAGCATTAATTTGATAGCTGGCAGTTAATGCATTACAGCCACTATTTCCGTGTAACTCGCCATCAATAAATTGCAAACTTGCTTGTCCAGTTTGCATACTACTGACCACACCGCCTGCACCATTGTTTATACCGGTCATCTGCCACACGGTATGCTCTAGGCTTAAGGGAGGTAAATTTTGATATATCAGGCGCACTTGTCGCTGTACATCTAATAATTGTAATTTATCGTCTTCAAACTGATAGAAATTAATATCTGCCAGATTTTTTAAATATTGATGTTCCTGTGCTGCTACCTTTTCTGGGCAGGCCATCATAGTTAAACCAGAATGAGAAATTTTCACCCCGTCTTCACCCATTAACTGATAGCTGGCAAAGTATCGGTTACAACCGGTACTGCCGGATATTTTCTGCCATGAAAATTCGATACTTACCGGGTTGTCTAGTAGTGTAGCCTGCATACCCTGCTCGGTAAAATAACTGACTAACTGCCATTGGTCTTCGGAAAGTGGATTATACATGCTTTTTCCTTCTTCAATATCTTTATCTGACATTGCGCCTGCTGACCTTATATTAGGCGGCTCTATTAGTTTCTCAGCCGCAGTGTTTCCGTTTGGTGTTGCACTGCAACCTTGCAGTAATATAAGAATAAATAATAGTTTTTTTTGCATAAGTGTTGTTCTTTTGAATTAAGTAATAAGAGTTGTTACTGCCACTGTTATAACGGCTCGAAACCTGTCTGATATTAATAAACCTGCACGATAAAATCCATCGTCCCATTATCTTTAATCGTATTGATAACCAGAGAGCGGTGAGACTGGCCTGTTGCATCGAAAGAAATAATCCCCTTGATGCCTTCAAACTTTTCTATACTGTGTATTGAATTATTAATGCAGATGCTTAATTGTTTAGATTGCAGGCATTGATTCATTGCATAGACTAATAACGCATAGCCTTCCATTCCCAGCGCACTATGCGTACCGAGACTTAGCATAGGAAGTCCCATCGCTTCTATCTGCTCTACCAATTGATGACCAAAATCAGTAAAGCGCATATCATAAGAAAAGGTATCCACGGCCAACATTCCATCAAGAAAACTCAAGGGGTATTTTGTTTGCGCTTTAACATTCGCCATAATACCATCACTTACCATAATCACAGGGTCCCAGTCTAACTCAGCTAGTGCCGTTTTGATTTCGAATAAATAATTTATATCGGCAGGTAAATACAATAGCTCCGGATCCCTGCTTTTTATTGTCTGCAGCATTTTCACATAGTCTTGCTCAACTGTAGTTATAGTGACCGTATCAGTAATCTCGCCGTCTACTTCCTTAAACTGCCGGGAAAATTCATTGGCTAAATATAAATAATGTGCATTCTCTGATTGAACCACGATAGCCACTCGATCGAGAAATAACTCATCGCGCACATAAAGCGCAGCAACTGAGGCCTGAAATGTATCATCAAAATTTAGCTGCATAACAAAAGAACTCTCTTTAGTAATATCAGGATGAGAGGCGAGAAGTGCAACCACTGGAATTTTATAGTGATCTGCCTTTTTAGCAACCGCTAACACAGAGTCACTATCCGAAAAGATCATAATCGCTGTCACTTTATGCTCTTCCGCCAATTCACGTAAGGCCTTAATTGATTGCTCGGGGTCTTCCCGATCATCAATCACAATTAATTCCAGTGCATCCCCATTTTTCAGATAAGGTCGTAATGCCTTACTGATTTCTATACCTTGCAGACCCGCTTGACCCTTTCCTTTGTTGACACCGCTAAAAGGTGCAATAATACCTACTTTGATCTTGCTACCACTAGGCGTAATTTTCGGCAAACTTTCATGTTTCATAAACCACGAGAATATCGCCAGCAAGGCTAACAATAAGAATAAATGAGTTAATTTCATATCTGATTTTAAGATTCTGGCTTGATGATGTAATCCTTGAAAAAAGGCTGATGCAGCGCTTGTTATAAATTATACGTGACCTTGATTCTTATAATCGGTTTACCAGGAAAATGTAGTTGTATTTTCTTTTTTAATTCCAGCATATCTTTCCGTGTGATTGTGCTGCGCATCAAAATTTCCGCTGTGACAATTTTGGGCTCATTGCCCCGATTCAGTTTTACTTTCTGAACGATAATATATTTTCCATTTACAAAAAAACGCTTTTTCTGAAAGGTCGACTCGAAAGAAATCTTTTCCACAATTTGGTCGTAAGAAGTATATAAAGGCACAGCTATAACCATAAACAAAACAAATACGATACTGAGTCCCCGCTTGGCATAAACTACGGGAGAGTAGCCTAGGAATCTAAAGGTCAAAGTAGCCGCGAGGGTAATACCAATCAAGTTGGTTGAAAATAATAGAAACGCCTGTAAGAAGAAATTTATATCCAGTCGACCAATTCCTATACCGGCAACAGCAAGTGGCGGTACCAATGCAACAGCGATAGCGACACCAGCCAGGCTTTGTATGATTTCCTTATATGACTTGGAATAAGCACCTGCGACACCCGAAACAATAGCCACAGCTAGGTCCAGTAAAGAAGGACTCAGCCGCGCAGTCATCTCATCGGTTATCATTTTATAGGGAAATAACTGCGTAATTAATGCGGATGCCAATAGAGCAAGCATAATCCCTAGAGCAATTTTATTAGCCGCATTTTTTAACAGCTCAATATTGCCACGCAATAAACCCATTGCCAGCGAAACAATCGGAGCCATTAAAGGTGCTAGTAACATGGCTCCGATAACCACAGCTGTACTGTCCTGAAAAAGCCCAATGGTTGCCAGCAAAGTGCTTAATATCATCAAGGTGACATAAATTGAACTCATCTTTGCGTCATCGCGCAAAGAAATAAATAACTCGCGGAACCGTTCTTCAGCAGCGTAAGCAAATATCGGGATATGCTTGAGACTAATTTGATCGAGCTCTTTGTCACTAGGAAGATTCGCGATTTTTACACTTTCCTTGGAATCTTTAGCCTTTTGACAATCTTTACTCTGTTTGTCCCCCACATTCAACCGAATGGCCTTCGGCAATACCTCACAATGCAATGGGGTCTGGGTCACACTGATATCATCGATAGTAACATTCAATTGAGGCTCAGTTGCGATATCGATTTGACTACTTTTAATATAACCTATGCCTGGAGGTAACCGATTTTTTTGACTGGACGAAGTCAGCATACGCAATAAGATTTTGCTATAGACAACGATAGAAATGGGAGAAAAAATCATCATTGAAATAGCTCCATCGTTAATGGTGCTATCATTTCCACTAAACTTTGACACCAAGCTTCCCTGATGCTGCTGAATTAGAATACAGCCACTGGCAGCTGTGGTAATTTTTTGCCCTTTGGCAGTAGTAAAGCAAAATTTTAAAAGCTTAAGTTTGAAACTTTTTTTAAACGAATCAATTAGAAACCGAACTTTACTTTTATCCGCGCTGGCATCAAGTAATGGTAGCCATCCGAGCGTTGCCTTATACAGTAAAATATGGTCATTGCAGAGTACTAGATCGACCGCCTGAGTATTCTCCCGGCAGGCAAGTTCAATAGCTTTATCTGCTTCAGCTGGCAGATTAAATGACTTGATTAACTTCTTTTCGCTTTTCTCCGGGATCAGAGCAATGCTAAAACCATACTCTAATGCAAATCTAAAAATCGCCTTAGTTTCGACCATGTCTCCGGCCATAATAACATGCGCAACCCCCTCTAAAGACGCTTGGGGATTGAGCAATAAGCGATCATAAGAAATTGTATTAAACTGGGTACCAAAAGCATTGCTTTGCAACTGCTCAAGTAAAACTTCGGTTTTTTCAGTATAAACAAACAGGGCAAAATTTACATAAGTGGTCATTAATTTTTTCTCATGCGTTAGCGCAAATTAAGTTACAGAATAGCTTATATTAATTCCTGATTACCCATGACTCTCAGCCATTCTCCGTCATTCCTGCAAGCTTTTAGCAGGAATCTCATGGGTTTAGTACAGATTCCCGATAAAGCTTGTGCCCACGCAGTTTGACTGGGTAGACTTATCAAGGTATAATAGACAGTTACCCAACTGCCCCTCAAACAGATCCCAGCGTGCGGAATTACCGCACTGGGCTCTTCTGAACTGCTCGCTTCGCACTTCGCTACACGTCTATTCTTAGAAATCATGACATATCCTTGGTTTCGCAATTCCAAAGTCTTTTACCAGTCCTTTAAATCCTTTTACATTATAACTCCTACGCTGACTGCGCCTATTAAGCCATTTGTAAAGAAGTTGCCAGACTCGGTAAACAAAACTGTTTAAGCTTTGATAGTTTCCTCGAACACCGCAGTAATTATAATAACCTTGTAATTTCCTATTCAGTTTCATAAATAGAATCTTCGTAAATATTCGACTAACCCATCTATACAGCAATAAATAAAAAGAGTACGGAACACATCATCCAAAACCCTGTATAAAGGTGTTCATGGAAAGTGCCTCCCAACATTCAGCAGCGTGTCCGCAACGCATAGAGACAGGAGAAATCACAAAGTCTCCCTTTGCTCAAATTGTCATTGAACTGACACAAGCAGAGTATATACAGCTTAAATGGGATGCAAACTATTGGAAAGGACAGTATCACCAGGTCAAACAGAAAAATGAAGATCTTAAGCTAGAGCTTGAATCTGCACAGGCACGCATTCGAGACCTGAAACAACGCCTATTTGGCAAAAAAACTGAAAAAGGCGTTGCCAAGAGAAATAGTTCTGGAAGACATAATCATACTGATACACCTCGGCCTCGTGGCCAGCAAAAAGGTAGCAAGGGACACGGGCGCACTCCCCGTCCTGATTTGCCGATTATTGAAGAAGAGCATGACATTGCTGCTGAAAACACGTTGTGCCTAGTTTGTACAAAACCCTACAAGCTTCTGTCACAGACAGAGGATTCAAATATTGTTGAAATAAAGGTTAACAGCTATATTCGTCGTGTCAAACGAAAGGTGTATGTTCAGGGCTGTCAATGCGAGGGAGTCACCGGATTGATTACGGCTCCTCCTGCACCACGTCTTATCCCCAAAAGTGGTATTGGCATCTCGGTATGGAGAGAAGTTCTGCTTAACAAGTTTCTGTTCTCACGAGCACTCAATAATTTGTGTACAGATTACACACATCGAGGTCTATGCATTGCCCCTGGCACACTCACGGGTGGATTACAGAAGATAGCTCCGCTATTCGAACCGCTCGTCAATGAACTGGTTAAAAAACAACTCACCGAAGATCTATTCCATAATGATGAAACCGGCTGGAAAGTGTTTGAAATCATAGAGGGAAAAACGGGCTACCGCTGGTGGTTGTGGGTCACTCAGTCCCGTTCGGTAGTCTATTACATACTGGCACCTAGCCGTAGTGGTGATATACCCATCAAGTATTTTTCCGGACTGGATAAACACCTGGAACAGGTCATTGTGGTCTGTGATCGTTATAAAGGTTACATTCGGCTGGCACGGGAAATTCCACAGATCATACTGGCTTTCTGCTGGGCACATGTCCGCCGTGACTTTCTGGATGCCGCCAGAAGCTATCCGAAACTTGAAGCATGGATGCTTGATTGGGTCGAACTCATTGCCGAACTCTATCATCTTAACAAGCAACGCCTGAAAGAGTGGGACGAAACAAAAAGCCTGGAAACCCAGAATCAAGACTTCAAGCAACACCATCAAGCCCTTGCACAGGCAAGCCAAAAGATGAAAGAGCGCTACGCGCATTTACTGGAAGCGGAGAAAGAGAACAAAAACCTAGAGCGCATTCAATGCAAGATCCTAAACAGCCTGAATAACCACTGGAAAGGATTGATGGTATTCGTACTCAATCCCCAGGTACCCATGGACAACAATACTGCTGAGCGGCGTATGCGTAATCCCGGTATGGGGCGTAAAAACTATTATGGTTCAGGGAGTCAATGGAGTGCCAGACTGGCAGCCATGATGTTTTCACTGTTTCAGACAATCCTGTTATGGGGATTGAACCCACATCACTGGCTTCACGACTATCTAGATGCCTGTGCGAATAATGGTGGGCAGCCTCCCTCAGACATCCGCCCGTTTATTCCCTGGATGATGAGCGAGTCGCGTAAACAGCAGTTGAGCAAACCCTTGCCTGAACTGACTGCGACTCCACTCGAGTCAGAACAGCCCCAATCACCATGACACGGTATTGTGGACGAAACTTTAGCGAGCAGGAACTGGAACAGATGCGGAAATTGATTGCCGAGGATGCTGGGCGCACGCGTGCCGAACTTTCGCGCCTGACCTGCAGGATGCTTGATTGGTACAAGCCTGATGGGGGGCTCAAGGATATGTCATGCCGTGTTGCCATGCTGCGCATGGCAGAAGATGGACTTATCGCTCTGCCGCCACCACGGCGCAAACCACCCCCGCGACAGAAACTCAACTTTACTGAACAGACGGACCCGCAACCAGCGATCCTCCGGCCTGTTCATGAACTTGCGGCCATCCAGCTTTGTCCAGTCATCACCCGTGATCATTCACGACTATGGAATGAGTACATACATCGCTACCACTACCTGGGGCACAAGCCGCTACCCGGCGCACAGCTTTGCTACTTCGTCATCCTCGACGAGCAAATTATTGCAGCGCTCGGTTTTAGTGCGGCCGCCTGGCAAACGGCACCACGTGATCAGTTTATTGGCTGGAGCCACGAACAGCGGCAAAAAAACCTGCCGTTAGTCGTGAACAATGCCCGTTTTCTGATTATGCCCTGGGTGAAATCCAAAAATCTTGCTTCCACTATTTTATCCATGATAGCTCGTCGCCTTCCTACACAATGGGAAGAGCGTTATGGCATCCGTCCGGTGTTACTGGAAACTTTTGTTGATACCGAGCGATTTGCAGGGACTTGTTACAAAGCCGCCAACTGGATCTACGTAGGTAAAACCAAAGGGCGCGGCAAGTTGGGACCTGCTGGTAAACAAAGCGTACCCATCAAAGACTTATGGCTTTATCCGCTGTGTCGTCAGTTTAGAAGCCACCTAACTCGCTGATTCTAGGTAGTATGTGTTGGTCGAATATTTACCGGATTTATAGTGCAAGTTATTGATTTATTATAATACTTTAAAAAAATATTAGCTTCACCCATAGGTTAAGTAGGTATTTTTTTGAAGTGCTTGGAATCAAGAGCTTGTGCTAGAAATTGTGGGCAACTGATTTTTCCAGGTTAAACAATGCACCATGATTCCATACACTTATTTTTGCTGTAATACATGCCAGAGTGTCCCCACATTCGATTTTAATTCCTTTAAACATAACGTAATAGCAACCTCTTCTATAGCGGCTAGCGCATAAATATAGACAGAAACCCTCAGAGGCCAGGCAATATCAGCGAGAAACAAGGGATATAGCGATGCCCCGATGGAAACGGCCGCGATTTTCACTCCCCAGGTATGATAACTGGCATACGCACCGAATTTAATCATTCCTACAATTGCAGGAATTAGATAACAGGTGATAATCCCATATAGATAAAGATCCTCGCGGTGAACTATGTCCGACCATAACCACCATGTGCCAAAACCGATCGTTAAATAAGTTGCCAAGTCAGCCCAGGTATCAAGCCTGGCACCAAACTGAGTAACCTGTCCGGTAAGGCGTGCTGCTAATCCATCCAGAATATCTGACAAAAATGCAACCGTCAGCACTGCCATAAAAGCCAATCCATAACCATTCCATGCCAGATATAACATAATAGGCGCAGTAACAAAGCGTACCCCAGAAAGCAGGTTCGGCAGGGTCAGTAAAAGGCGAATATGGGCAAGATTCATACTCTCATCTGGTGTAGATAATTATCCAGTATCTCCGCTGACACGCGCCGAAAGGACTGGTTATGCAATTTTACCCAGAGGTTCGTCACTAAATACCCTCGGGGCATTGTAGGCCCTTGAGCAGAATAGCTAATCTGTTGAAATGGGCGGTATGATTGCTGATGATGCCCAATATGATTAGTCAATCCAACTAAAGCATAGTCGGATAAACTGGATTGATTAACCCAGGCCAGGGTTTTATCCGCCTTACCCTGCTCCAGCCCCCAATGCTGGTAATAATTAATAGTTTCCAGTAAACGCACGCCTGCAAGCGCCTGGTAGAGAAAAATAAAGCCAGCAGCCCAGCCAAAATTAACAACAATCAATAGTACCAAAGTAACTTCAACCAACAAACCTCGCAATACCGAATTAGCTAGCATCTTATAATGATAGATAGGCGTATGCTCTAAACCCAGACGCTGTCGTTCAAAATTCCAGGCATATTTAAAGTGCCCCAAGGTCACTCGCTGCCAATAGGCTTTAAAACCCTCGTTTAGTTTTGCGGTCGCAATATCATTCGGAGTTGCCACGTTTAAATGGTGGCCTTGTAGATGGGCAATAACAAAATGCTCGTAACAAACTGTATATAACAGTAGCCTTCCTAATATCTGCTGATGTCTTTGGCGGCGGTGTATTAATTCATGCGCAACTATCAGTGCTGAACTGCCCGAAGTAGTTCCCACCAGAATTCTTAAAACGATAAGGTTGATGATCGCGTTGCTAATTTCTGCAACAGAACCCCATTGCAAGTGGCTGGCATAGTTGAGCAATAAAGCGATATTGAGAAATTGCAGGAATGTCAGAGTATATAAAATAGCATCATAAAATCCTGCTACGACCCGCTTTTTTTTTCTTGTTAAATTAACCTTAGGACTAAACCAGTCGAGCACAATCAACAGCCACAGCGGTATAGTCCAGGCCAGTGCCACTAATGCGTCGTGCGGGCCGGTGAATAAAAACAACAGCACACAAAGCGGTAAAAACAAGCTGCTTAGATATTTCAAATGGTCAAACATTTCCGACCTCATGTAACGTTATACTTTGCGCGGTCAAGACTGCTCGAAGTATTTGTTTATTTTTATTATGCTTAATCTTATCAGGATATTTGCTATTGCCTATTTTTTACACTGAATTTATTGCATAAATACCCAACCGGCAAACTCAGTTTGAAACGCCCCCCGACAAATCGTAAAGAAGCATAACCGCTATAAATTCGCCGCCAGTGCTGATCTAACAAGCTACGATCCGCAGACTGATTTAAAATCTCATCCATATACAATTTTATGGTTTTTTTTGCCAGAAAAGTATGTCCCGAGGCGGCGTTATCAATAGAGATATGAATATTAGCAATGCTCGGATCGATACCCCAATAATTCCAGTCATCGACCAAACTCATGTAGCTCTTACCTAATCCACTTAATTCAATAGCCATATTTAAACCCAGCAATTCAGGTAAAAATTCTGCGCTAAAACTGGATAGAGACAACATATACACCGGCAGATCGAAAGCACTATTTATAAACCCAGGATGCTCAACAAATGACCTGCTATGCACAGGCGGCAGTTTGATGGCTAAACTCTGCAGTAATTGCTGAAAAATATAAGGGTGGTTTTGTTCTAAAACACCATTACCAACTTCATCACAATAAATTTTGAATAAAATCTCAGAGATTTCAGGGTGAGCGTGTTGCACGGCCAAACTGTTCTGTAGCCAGCAGCCGTCGATTAAAATCATCGGGGCGATTTGCTCCAGTCCCCAGACATAAGCTTCTCGGGAAATTTTTGGTTCTCCCTGCAAAGGCTGATAAGCACCCATTTCCTGTTGATAAATAGCATCAATATAACGATCTAGCTGTTGATGGCTGTAGTGCTTGAAAGGCGGCCCGTTAAACCAGGCACAGGCCTGCAAACAATGGCGTACTTTTTTTTGTGCCGTCGCTAATACATCCGGAAATAGATCCGCATTGGCGAGATAATAATACAGTTCTCTATTACTTAGTTTTGCATAGTGATTTTGCGCCTGCTTGATAACTGGTGCTGGCTCACTTTCACTGGTTGATGTACCTTTTGGCTCTTCGAGCTTATACGCTGTTTGCTCATTAAGACTTAGGCTAATCCAGTTTTTAATAATCTCTAATTCACTTTGATCCAGAACACCAAACATTGGCCCTTTGAAATCAAATAACTTTAACAGTAAGCTGGCTTCCGGGTTTTGTTGATTCACATAATCAGATTCTATTAGCGCCTGCAAAAATGCATGGCTATTTTCAGGCAATTCAGCAAACCAGGTATCTAGGGGCTTTCCTTGCAGTTGAATTTTCTGATGATGACCTATCGCTGCCGATGCTTTTTGCTGCAATAGCTGAATAGCTGCCTGCTGGGTAGATAAAGAGCTAGCTAAAAACTGCTGCAGCCCATCTCTGCAGCTCTGCATTTGACGATGATACAACCAGAATCCATTTTGTATTCTTTGCCATAGCGGCTGCTTTTGCCCAGGAAATAAAGCCAGGTAACTTGATATACATGCTTGCAATGGCAATAACTGTTTGCGAGCTTGCTGTTTGCTAAGCGCATAAAATGCATTTGCCTCAGGCTGGTCTGGAAAACAGCTTTCAAGTAATGTGGGCATCTGGCAATACGCCAGGGTAAAACCAAGTATTTCAGCAAATAACACACGAGGAAATCGCGCTAAAGCAAGTTGAATGCAGGCAAACTCAAAGGTTTCCGATACCCACTCAGCTTGCTGACAATAATCATAGCTATGCAAAACCGGAGGCTCATGACCACAAGACAAAAGCAGCGCACGGTACAACTGCGTAATATCAGCTCCTTGTTGCCCTGCCCCGACCAGCTGTAGGTATATCGACATAACAGTCACTGTCACTTTTGTTTTGCTACAAGCAATCTGAGAAATATTTTCTAGCCAGCAGGGTGAGGTTAATTGAATCGCTGCTAGTTGATGAGTTAGCTTACAAAAATTGTCCGGTGTCTGCAGTGACTTAGGCAAGGGAGAGATTTCAGGCGGAATGAGTCTAGCGACCCAGCCATCAACTTGTTCACTGTCTTGCAAGACTTGATAGGCCGGGTTCAATTCATTTAGAGACTCACTTACAAAGGCATATGCATCAGGCATGACTTGCTGATTATTTCCAGATTGATTCAACAAATAAAATAACTGCCGCGCGCCTAAAGCTGCCTTATCAGGCAGGTTTCTAGCACTTTCTAATTGCTGGGTATATAGCAAGCCCAGAGCAGGGTCAAAAGCATGTTCTGACTTATTCATTACGCGGCTTACTTATTAAATAGTCATTTACCACCAAGACATCCAGGCCTGTGCTTAAAAATACCGCGAGTGCATCATCCAGTGAATGAACCAGTGGCTTGCCCATCACATTAAAGCTGGTATTCAATAACATCGGGATTTGAGTTTGTTGATAAAAACTTGTTATCAATTGATAAAAGCGCGGATTCCATTCCTCCTTGACCGTCTGCAAACGCCCCGTGCCATCAACATGGCATACTCCTGCTATGTGTGCCTGCTGTCTATCGCGAATGCGTAAGGTCTTATCCATATACGGAGATTCCTGGTATTGCTCAAAAAATTCATCTGCATACTCATGCAGTACCGAAGGCGCAAAAGGCCGAAAGCTTTCGCGAAATTTCACCTTTTGATTAATATTATCTTTAGTCTCAGCAAATCGAGGATCAGCCAGAATAGAACGATTACCTAAAGCTCGCGGGCCGAATTCTGCCCTGCCCTGTATCCAGCCAACTAGCTTACCTTGTGCCAGTAAATCCGCTGTTACTGCACAAATATTATCGGGTAAATGCTGGATATCCAGGGCTCGGTTGTAGCGCATTAAGTTTTTCACAGCAGCGTCACTAATAGTCGAACCCAAATAAGCAGATTGAATAACTGTATCTGCAATTTTCAAATCAGCTTGCTCATGATGCAGAGCAAGCCAGGCAGCTCCCAAGGCAGTACCATCATCGGCCGGCGCAGAAGGGATAAATACCTGGTTAAAATCAGTTCGCTCTTTTATCTGCCCATTAAAAGCCGAATTTAAGGCACAACCACCCCCTAAAATTAGGTTCTTACTGCCAGTCTGCTGCTGTAAATATTGCAATAATTGGGTCATTAATTCAGCGAAAAAATATTGCCCAGTAAAAGCTAAATCAGCCGCCTGAACGATAGGATCCTGATCATGCCGCCGGGATTTCTCCAGAGCTGCAATGCTTTTAAACAGGCTTTTAGACTGATGCAAGCAATCAAAGCCCTGCACGTTAATCGTTGTTTTTAATAATTCATACAACGCCTGATTAAGCTTGCCATAGGGAGCGAGTCCCATTACCTTCCATTCTTCACCCTTGAGCCAGTCAAAGCCACAAAGTTCTGTCACTTTCATATAATAAAACCCAATACTGCCGGTACCCCGGGTTTCATATAAACAATGTAAGCGCTGATCCTTGAAATGGTAAAAGCCCATAGAACCATTTTCACCGAAAGAATCAATGACTGCGCATGCAGACTCTGTATATGGACTGCTATAACAGGCAGTTGCAGCATGGGTTAAATGATGATGATAATCAACAAAGGAGACGTTACATTGAGGATAAAATTCACCCATAATACGCGCCAGATTTAACCCGGCACTGCCTATGTTATTGCGCTGGCTGGCAATCATATGATGTAACTGGTAATTGCTCAGCGGAGAGCGCAGCTTTTTAATACCCGTTTTCATTAAGCCATCTGCCTTTAAACAGCCAAGTGCAGCTATGATATTTTCGTATACAGGACGTTTTTTTCGCCAGTTACTGGCAATTACAAACGCTCCGGGATCAGGACAATATTGTTTGAGCAATTGCTGCACCAGCAGCAATGGATCGGCCGGACAATTTAACGCGCGCTTATTCTGTAGATAACGCTCTGTCGCCTCAGCAAATAATACCTTGCCCTGCTCATCAACAATTGCCAATGCAGGATCATGATAGGTAATCGAAAGGCCGATATAATATTTTTTCACAGTTCACCCTAAGCGTATGCAATATGCTACTGAGGAATGTATTGATAATAACATAGACAGGTTTTGAAATTTATGGATATTAAAATTGCTACTCGCATTTTGAGCTAACTTTTACACACACACAAAACATTCATAATAGGGTTATCTGGCTGCGTATAACTCACAAGTCTTTATCCTGGAAAAATCAGTTGAGCGCGAATTTCAGACCACCTGAACTCTAGGATAATAACTTGATGCCAATGCTTGATATGTAGGTTGGCGCTGAGCTTGCGAAGCCCAACAATCACTGTGCAATGTCATGTTGGGCTTCGTATACTCAGAGTATCTTGTATATTAAACATATCTCTTAAACACAGGATTATTTAACACAAAACAATTATAGTAATAACTGATTTTCTGGGGAAGCCGGCCCAACCTTAAGCCTTGAGCTTGTGCGTAGATTGGCTCCCCACCCTCGTCATCCATGCCGTGGAGTATCTGAGACCTGTAAGCGATGCTTCTGAGTCTGCATTCACAAGGACGGTAGGTGAAGTGTCAGGGTTGGGAAACCAGCGATCATTATAATACTTAAATATGAGATAAAAAAAATGAATAATATCGGAATTGATGTGAGTTGTAAGGAATTAGTTGTTGTCGTCATGGTTAATGGCAAGGCACGTAAAGCTAAATCCTTTGATAATACCCCCTTAGGTCATCAATCAATTATTCGGTCTTTAACAAAACTTAAAGGAGAAACAAAGGTTTGCATTGAGGCAACAGGGGTCTATCATTTTGATTTAGCTGTCGCCCTTAGCAGGGCTGATAATATTGAGGTGATGGTTATTAACCCTAAGGCTGCACACAATTTTTTTAAAGTATTAATGACACGCAGCAAAACCGATACGATTGATGCAGGGAATTTAGCTATTTATGCTGAAAGAATGCCTTTTGACGCCTGGGAACGTCCAGCCGATGAATGTATCAGCTTAAAAGCCACTGCGCGCCGTATTGCAGCTCTAAATAAGCAAAAAACACAAACTAAAAACCAGCTTCATGCTTTAGTATCAACCGTGGAAACACCTGCACTGGTCATTGAACAGACGGAAAAGTTGATTGATATATTAGATGCACAAATTAAAACCCTTCGCGACAGTGCTCTTAATATCATTCATCAAAATGAAGAGCTGGAGCAGGCTTATACATTAATCACTGGAATCAAAGGGATTGCACAAGCCTCAGCCGTACAAATACTAAGTGAGCTTATGATCTTACCTAAGGATATGACTGCTCGGCAATGGGTTGCTCATGCGGGGCTGGACCCAAGGATCTTTGATTCAGGGAGTAGCGTGTCTAAGAAGCCACGTATCAGTAAGGTAGGGAATAAATATATTCGCCAGGCCTTGTATATGCCTGCACTGGTTTCGAGCCGCTTCGAGCCAAATATTAAAGGCTATTATCATCACTTAATTGATGATAACGGCTTAAAAAAAGTACAAGCCGTCCGTGCTCTGTAATGCGTAAATTATTGCACGCCATCCATGGCATGTTACGGACGAATAAAGAATTTGATGGAGCGCGTTTTTATACGCTGCCCATAACTACAGATTCATAAAAAATATGAGTATTTGTAAATTTACGCTTGCGTTTTAATAGAGAACCTTGCACTTTAGTATCATCTAATTATCTTGTGAAAACGGTTAGCTTTTGATCTCTTTATGTCGAGATCAGGAGTTCTGAATTTATAGTGCAAAATATTGAATTTATATAATACTTTCAAAAATTTTTTAGCCTCACCCATATAGGTTAAGCGAAAAAATTTTTTTCAAACACAGTGGAATCAATAGCTTGCGCTAGAAAACGTGAGCAACTGATTTTTTTATAGCCCGTTATACCGCTTGCGGAATACGCAATATTCGTGGCAACTATCACACCATACGAGATACGCCTGCCTTATTACTCAGACTCTATGTAAAGCAGAACTTTAACCCTAAGGAATGTGCACGAAGTTGTTGTAGGTTATATTTCATGCACATTCTTAAGATACAATCTAAACCTAGCTAATAAGCAGGATAATATATGACCCCCGGTTTTCTAAGACACCTCGCACTCATCTGCCAGTTTGAGCTTAAAAGGTTTTTTACCACGCGTAAAGGCCTGCTCTATCTGATTACATTTGCTTTAATCTGGTATTTTATTTTGCTCTACCCGATTCGCTATGCAGCGGATTTTCTTGGCCAGCAGCAGAATTCACTAGAAGGTAATAGTATTTTTCAGTTTATAGGTTTTGGCTCACTACTCAACTGGAAGTTACCAGAACTGGGGGTGTACTGGCATTTTTCTCTTATTTTATTTCCATTACTCACCGTGATGAGCTCGGCAGATCAGACTAGTTCAGACAGAGAGCGAGGCACTTTGCGTTTTTTAAGTTTGCGAGTCAGCAGAGACAGCCTTTTTTTTGGCCGCTTTTCTGGTGCCATACTAACCCAGTCTATCTTGGTCCTTGCAAGCTTATTAAGCACTTTAGCTTTGATCACATATAGGGATCCTGCCTTATTACCCTTAGCCTTTGACAGCGCTACGGCAATTTTCCTTAGCTTAGTCATAGTCTTGCTACCGTTTACTGCGATGATGTCTGCCTTGTCTGCAACCGTTCAATCTGCCCGGCAAGTCACCGTCTGGGCTATTTTAATCTGGAGTGTATTCGCCTGGATTATTAGCATTTTTTCCGCCTACCTGCCTGCGCTAAATAATCTGAAATTACTGATTCCCGGTTATCAAATGTCTGCTCTATCACAACTGGCCGAATGGCAAACGCTGCAACTTGCCTATATTCCCTTACTCCAAACCATAGCGCTCTTAATCATTGGGCGCTGGATTATGCACAGGCAAAGCTTATGAATTCTCCGATAATAAAATGCAAAGATCTAAGCTATAGTTATTCTGGCAATGCAGCACTGAATCAAATCAGCTTTTCTTGTGAGTCAGCAGAACCCATTGGCCTAGTCGGCCCGAACGGAGCAGGGAAAAGTACCTTGCTCAGTATTCTTTGTGGTTTTCTGCAAAATATTTCAGGTAGCGTGACAATATTTGGCCATAAACCAGGCTCTCCTGCCCTGAGTGGTAGAGTCTCAGCCTTACCACAAGATGCACAGCTAGATCCGACCTTCTCGGTGGGAGAGCAACTCCAGTTTTACGCACGCTTACAAGGTTTAAGTACACAACAAGCCAGACTTGAAGTTAGTCGAGTACTAGAAGCGGTAGGCCTTAAAGATGCCTTAAAAGAAAAACCTAGCGCGCTCAGCCACGGCATGTCAAAACGCTCAGCCATTGCTCAAGCCTTAATAGGTAAACCCGAACTAATATTACTAGATGAACCCACTGCCGGATTAGACCCGGTTAATACGCGTAAAATTCGCGCAATTATCGCTGAGCTGTCACCCGCAACTAGCTTTATTATCAGTTCGCATGATCTTGCAGAGCTAGGCCGCTTATGTCAGCAGGTCTTATTGCTCGACAAAGGTATGATGAGCAGTATGCAATTAAATGCACCTGAAGATAACAGCCCTACCCGATTCTTTACCTTGCAAATGGAGCCTTGTCCTGCGACTGAGCTACTAGCAAAGCTGCAGCAAATCGCAGGTATTATTCAGGTTTCTAATCCACAGAAAAATGAGTTTATTATTGAGTATAAGACTGATAAGGATAGCAAAATGGATTTAAAAATCCTCACCTGTATTAGTGATAATGACTGGCAATATCGTCAGCTGAGCCAGGGCAAAACACTAGAAGAGAAATTGTTTTTTGACGGGGTGTAAGAAAGTTATTAACACCTATTTTCACCATGAAGCACATGAACCTAGAAAAATCAGTTGAGCGCGAATTTATAGTGCAAGATATTGTTTTCACAGTGCTTTCAAAAAATCTTAGATTCACCCGTAGGTTAATCGGGCATTTTTTGGAAGTGTTGTGGAATCAAGAGCTTGTGCTAGAAAACGTGAGCAACTGATTTTTCTAGGTTGAAGGTAATGAAGAAAAAAACAATTCTTAGATTAAACTAATAAGTGCAATTCATTATAAAATAAGCTTTCTCGGTATCAAAAATATATTCGTTAACCCGAAAAATTTTTAACAGAAATCTACGTTCAAACAAACTCCTGCTAAAGCTATACCCAGTTTGACCAGGTAGCATACAGAATGACGGTTTCTTATTCATAAAATCTAAACTCACTAATACCATGTTTTCTTCAAGCCCTTCATGGTGAAAAATCATTCCCACTGAGATTAGCTTTGCTCTGCTGAAAAGTGATAATTTTCATGCCAGACTATTTGCTATAAACTTCCTTCTGGGTTTGTAAAATAGCCACAGGTGCAGCCACCTGATTTTCGGCAAAAAAACCACCTGCTCTTTTAACAATTAACGATACTTATATAAAAGGGGCTAGAGCACTATTTCCTTTTATTTTCCTTAGTACACACGCCCGGTTGATAACCTATAACTTCAGCATGACTACACGCCGTACAGTCACTTGAATAGCTGGTAAATCGGCCACTCTCTTCCATGGCACAGACCGGTGCATAGATCATGGTACATACTTGTGGCCTTACTGCTGGGCAATCGCTTAAATCACTAGGCCTTTCTGGTGTGCTTTGACAGGCGCTTACTGATCCTAACAGCACTACATACACTAGATTTCTGATACTCATTGCAAACTCTCCATCTCTACAGGTGATACTTTCACCACGACCCCAAATTTTGGATGATCTAAATAATGAACTTCATTTAACAGCACCCGCCTTTTTTCATTTAACCGATAAATCACGCCTGCAGATTCTGGGGGACTGAATTCCAGATCAGCAATCACATGTAATAAGTTACCGCGCTGAATTTTTATCCAGCCAGTCAAATCTACTGCTGGCTCTGTAACTTCAATAGGTAAACTGATACTGCCGCTAGCAACCGGGATTTTCCATGACTGATAATAAAAGGGCTGATACGCACCTGCTCTTTTTAGTCGATTATAAGTACCTTGCAAAGTCTTAGCGCCCGTACTGGCTTGAGCATATCGAGAAACTGGCCTGATTAATGATTGGCTCTGAGCAAAGGTTTCAGTATTAGGAGCCTGCTGTTGAAACACCATCAGCTCAACCTGAAACCAGCGCTGGTTAGCCATAGCCAAGCTGGTAAAACAATATAGTAAGGCAGCAAGCTGAAACTGTAATCGATAGCTCATAAATCTTCTTCCGTTAATTGTGTTAGCAACGCACTAACAAACTCTATTTTTTCATCCGTTGTAGCGAATTTTTGTGTAAAGCGCAATTTATCTCCGCCTTCAAACTTATATATATGCGCTTGAGTCTGAATTAATATTAATAACTGCTGCATATTCAATTTAGGGTCGGCTGTAAAGAGTAAGCGCCCACCTTCACTGTAAACATCTATTTTCTTGATCCCAGCCTTATCCGCTTGCTGCTTTAATTCAGCTACCGAAAATAACGCTTTTACTTGTTCTGGTAACAGACCAAAGCGGTCTATCATTTCTATCTGTAGGTCGCGTAATTCTTCCTTTGTATCGGCACTGGAAATACGTTTATATAACACTAGCCGCGCATGAATATCCGGCAAGTAATCTTCCGGAATCAATGCCGCTGTATGTAGATCCACTTCAGTTCCAGTGTGCATCGGTGCATTCAGTTCGGGCTGATTTCCTGATTTCAACGCTTTAACCGCACGCTCCAGTAGTTCCGTATATAAAGTAAAGCCGATCTCCTGGATTTGTCCACTTTGACCATCGCCCAGTAACTCGCCCGCGCCACGTATTTCCATATCATGTGTGGATAGCAAAAATCCTGCACCTAATTCGCCCGATGCTTCCACCGCTTCTAGACGCTTTAAGCCGTCTTTGCTGATTAGTTTTTTCGGGATAATCATATAAGCATAAGCACGGTGATGTGAGCGCCCTACCCGGCCACGTAATTGATGTAATTGTGCCAGACCTAACTTATCAGCACGATTAATAATAATGGTGTTCGCAGTAGGTATATCGATACCGCTTTCAATAATTGTTGTGCTTAAGAGTACATTAAAACGCTGATGATAAAAATCCAGCATAATGCGCTCCAGTTCCCGCTCTGGCATTTGTCCGTGTGCGATTTCCACTCGCGCTTCTGGGACTAATTTTTCCAGCTCACGCGCCATCTTGTCCATAGACTTAACATCATTGTGCAAGAAGTACATCTGCCCGCCACGCTTAAGCTCGCGTTGGCAGGCTTCTTTAACCAATGAGTCGATCCACTCGGTAATAAAGGTTCTGATCGAATGCCGATTAGGTGGCGGGGTTGCTATAATCGAGACATCGCGCAGACCAGACATGGCCATATTTAAGGTTCGTGGAATTGGTGTGGCCGTTAGTGTCAACAAGTCCACTTCCTGACGTACCGCTTTGAAATGTTCTTTTTGACGCACACCAAAACGATGCTCTTCATCAATAATGACGATACCTAGCTCGCGGTATTGTATTTCTTTGGAGAGTAATTTATGCGTGCCAATCACAATATCGACCTTGCCTGCTGCCAGGTCTGCGATAATTATTTTTTGCTGCTTAGGCGTAACAAAACGCGACAAAACCTCTACTCTAATAGGCCAATCGGCAAAGCGATCACGAAAATTCTGAAAATGTTGCTGTGCCAGTAAGGTGGTCGGTACCAGCACCGCCACTTGCTTGCCACTTTGTGCAGCAATAAAAGCGGCCCGCATCGCTACTTCGGTTTTACCAAAGCCTACATCACCACAAACCACCCGGTCCATAGGCTGGCCTGAACTCATATCCTCAAGGATACTATCAATTGTAGTTTGCTGATCAGGGGTTTCTTCAAACGGAAAAGCATCGGCAAACGCTAGATATTCACTTTCCTGATAGACAAACGCATGGCCTTTATGCAATGCCCGTTTGGCATGAATATCCAATAATTCTACTGCCACATCATGGATTTTTTCCTGCGCTTTTTTCTTTGCTTTACTCCATTGATCGCCACCTAATTTATGCAAGGGTGCATTTTCCGGGTTAACGCCGGTATAACGACCAATCACATCTAAGGCCGAAACCGGCACGTAAAGCTTATCTTCATTGGCATATTCCAGAGTCAGAAACTCGGCATCAATATCACCAAACTGTAGAACCTGTAAGCCTAAATAGCGCCCCACGCCATGTTCCTGATGCACCACAGGCGAGCCCACGGTGAGCTCATTAAGATTATTAACAATCTTTTCCAACTGACATGCCGCTGATTTTTTGCGCCTGCGCCGTTGCTGTACCTTATCACCTGAGAGCTGACTTTCGGTAATAATCGCCAGGCCCGCCTTTTGTAGATATAAGCTATGATCTAGAGGCGCAACCACAATACAAGGAGAGTCATTAAGCTGTACAAACTGACCCCAACTTTCGACTTGCTTAACGCTGATCTTATAGCCGCGCAACTTATCGATTAATGCTTCTCTATGTCCCGCCGTTTCCGCGACAAACAGCACCCGACTGTCGCTATTTACGACAAATGCCTTTAAGCGACTGGCCGGTTCGCGCAACCGCTGATCTATAGTCACCTCAGGTAAACCAATACTTTCAGCCTGCCATGCATCGTCTGTTGTCTTAGCAATGATATTAATACGCCGAAACTGCTCTATATGCTGAATAAATTCATCAGCCTGTATATATAGCATTTCGGGCGCTAATAATGGGCGCTCAAGATCATACTTACGTTGCTCAAAACGCTCATCAACTTCTGCTATAAAATGCTGCGCAGATTGCTCCAGAGTTTCCGGCAAGACAAACGCGGTTGTGGGCGGAAGATAATCAAATAAGGTTTCTGTTTTATCGACAAATAAAGGCAAATACGCTTCAATTCCACTCGGCGTAATACCCTTACTGACATCCTGATATAAAGTATTATTTTGGTAATTTTCTGGAAACGCTTCACGAAATGACTGGCGAAAATGCTTGATAGCCTCATCAGTAAAAGGAAATTCACGCGCGGGGAAAAGCTGTATAGTTTGTACTTTTTCTAATGAAAGCTGGGTTTCAGGGTCAAAGGTTCTGATCGACTCGACTTCTTCATCAAACAACTCGATACGATACGGATATTTGCTGCCCATGGGGAACAAATCAATAATCGCGCCACGTACTGCAAATTCAGCATGTTGCACCACTTGCGAGACACATTGATAACCTACGGCTTCCAGTTTAATCCGGTTCAAATCCAGGTTAAAAATACTACCGATATTAATAGCAAAACTATTGGCTAAAATATGCTCTCTGGGTGCCAGACGATGCATTAAAGTTGCTACTGACAACACTAACGCGCCACGTGTCACTTCAGGTAATTTTGCCAGGGATTTTAACCGCTCAGAAACAATCTCGGGTAATGGAGAGAATACATCGTAGGGTAATATTTCCCAGTCAGGAAAATGCAAGATAGGGTATTCATCTTGCAAGAAAAAAGACAGTTCATGCTCCAGTCGCAACGCTGTCTGAGAATCAGCCGTGAGCACCACAAACAAGCGAGCTTCATTTTGAATCGCGGTCGCAATTGCCAGTGAATCAGCACAACCTACGAGACCCGCCCAGAAAACAGGCTGTTTTATTTTATGCGGGACTTTAGGTACGACAATAGCTTGAGCTTCTGACATGATAAAACAAATACAAGAATGATTGATTATATTAGATCGGATCAATATTTTATCAGGGAAAGGTGCAAACATGTACAGTGAGCAAGCAGAATCGTAAATTTTGTCTCTGCTTAACTCTGATCTATTTCAGAAGTAGTACACCATTCAACACAAAACCTGTAGGGCGTGGCTTTAGCCCGCCAATATAACAAGAAGCATTAATAGCGGGCTAAAGCCACGCCCTACCGCTATTTACGTTGAATAAACATAGCATCGCCATAACTAAAAAAACGGTATTTTTTAGCTATCGCGTGTTGGTAAACCTTTTTAATCCGCTCATAACCCGCAAAAGCAGACACCAGCATCAGCAATGTCGACTCAGGCAAATGAAAATTAGTCAGCAAAGCATCGACTGTCTTGAATTGATACCCTGGGGTAATAAATAAATCGGTATCACCCTGGCTTACTTCAAGATAACCCTTACGTGAAGCAGATTCCAAAGAGCGCATTGCAGTCGTGCCAATTGCGACTACTCGCCCTCCCCGACTTTTAGTTTGCTCAACTGCATCAACCGTCTCCTGCGATACATTAAAGTATTCCTTATGCATCACATGCTCTTGCAGGTTTTCAACCTTGACCGGCCTGAAAGTTCCACTGGCTACATGTAGGGTGACAAAGGCAATATTCACCCCCTTAGCGCGAATTTTTTCCAGAATAGCCTCGTCGAAATGTAAACCTGCCGTGGGTGCAGCCACCGCGCCACTTTGCTGAGCAAAAACCGTTTGATAACGAGTCTGATCACTAATATTATCAGCGCGTTCTATATAAGGAGGTAAAGGCATATGACCAATACGTTCTAAAATATCTGCCAGAGCCACATCGCCTTTAAATTGCAAATGAAATAAATCATCCACACGCCCCAGCACCTGGCATTGAAAGCCCGCATCTAGATCAATCAAAGCACCCGCTTTGGGTGATTTACTAGAGCGCATATGCGCCAGTACCTCACGCTCATCAAGCACACGTTCAATTAAGACCTCAACCTTGCCGCCTGACTGTTTATGACCAAATAAACGTGCGGGAATGACTTTAGTATTATTTAACACCTAAATCCTGCAAGCCCATATTTTGACTCTCATTAACCTGTCTAGCTAAGTGGTTATTAGGTTTTTACTGCCGCTTTGCCAGCCCTCTTTGTCCAACCGATCAAAATATCCAGATTTAAATCATAAATAGAGGAAATTTTTTGTATCGTATGGATATCCCCCGAGCCCAAGGCAATAAACACCCTGCCAACGTGCCATGACCTTTTAATCAAAGTGACTTAACTTCGGTTAATGTTAAGCGAGTAACCCCACCTTAACCCAATCATCCCATTCCTGTGGATAGAGCGGATCTGCAGGTGTTCTGACTCTCAGCTGATTATTGCCTGTGAGTAATTTTCCAGCCACCCGAATCAGATAAGTACGAAGTGTATCCGGCTCCCATTGGCACAACGTTTTGTTGCCACTCAATTGAGCCATCCAGCGCACGGTATTGTAGGCAAGAACGGCGCAATGAAATAATGCGGCATTAGCCAGAAATTGATTCGTTCTGATTTTACCTAAACCCATTTGTGATTTTGCTTCTTCAATCCATGTTTCGCACGTCGCTCGTTCACCATACTTCTTATGTGTTTGCCAAGGCGATAGAGGTTCAGTTGTTACATAACAAAAATAGTCATATTCTGCCGTATCCCAAAGCTCGGACTGAGGTCCTGTCACTTGTTTAGGTTGCTTTATCCTGACCGCGACAAACTGACGAGAGCGAGACCAGCCACCACAACGATATTGAAACTCGCTCTGCTCCCAACCGGGTCGGCCTTGTATGGCTGTCCAGGCCTGTTTGGCCAGCAATGCGTTCAAATTCTTAAGTTTAACCTTTATTAGATACCCATGCCCTCTGGTATCGAGAAATTCAAGCAAATCACCGACAAAATAACCACTGTCACCGCGAAAAATAATGCGCATCCGATTGGGCAAGTGTGCAAGTAACTGTTTGGTAAATTCTACAACACCATTGCTTGTAAAGGCATTGCCTGTCCGGAACCAGGCTTGTAAAATTTCTTTTGTTTCCGCTAGAAAAGCGAGTTGGACGAAGCCGCTATCGCGGAGAAAAACAGCGCATCCCTTAAATTTAAAGTGTAACCTCATTGCCTGTTATATGCATAACAGGTAA
Source organism: Methyloprofundus sp. (assembly GCF_965251085.1). Lineage (NCBI taxonomy): Bacteria > Pseudomonadati > Pseudomonadota > Gammaproteobacteria > Methylococcales > Methylococcaceae > Methyloprofundus > Methyloprofundus sp. Next base: position 2,579,853 of record NZ_OZ252594.1, read on the forward strand.
CTTGTAAGCTCATCCAACTAACAATAATGAGGTTACACTGTTATGACACCATCGATAGAGCTTAAATTCAACCATTATTATATCCAGCACTGTAAGCATTTAAAGCTTAAGGGACTGCAACCCAAAACCATTGACGCTTATTCACGCGCTATTCGCCGTATCGGGGAACACTTTCAGGGGCATCTGGATAACTTAACGCAAGATCAACTGGTGGATTATTTTCATGCTCTTTTAAGCCGCCTTTCCTGGAGTGCCGTGAAACTAGATCTCTATGGTCTCAAGTTTTTCTATACACATGTGCTACAAAAGCCGTGGGTTGATGTGCTAATGATTAAACCACCACGATGTACGCGTATACCCGATATTGTCACTGTGGTTGAAGCACAACAACTGTTTATGTCGACCCGTAATCTAAGCTATCGAGTTTTTTATTTTACGATTTACAGTCTAGGTTTACGTTTGGGCGAGGGCTTAAGCCTGAAAGTAGGTGATATTGATGCGACACGCATGCGGGTACATATTCGCAATGCCAAAGGCAATAAGGATCGGCTTGTGCCTTTGCCTGTGAATACCTTGAAGGTGTTGCGTAAGTTTTGGGCTGTGCATAAAAATCCAGTGCTGGTATTTCCCAACCGTGCCCGGGGTCTAAAAGGTGCACATCTTGCTGAATCCCCCCTTGATCGCGGTGGCATCCAGAAGACAATCCGTCTTGTGACGCAAGAAATGGGACTAAAAAAAAGATTTCCTGCCACTCGCTGCGCCACAGTTACGCCACTCACCTGTTAGAAGCCGGGGTTGATTTAGTTGAGTTGCAGAAGATTCTGGGCCATACCAGTTTAGTAACCACGGCTCGCTATACGCATTTGACCGATATTACCGATGAGAATGCAGAGCTGCACATTAATCAGTTAGTCAATGACTTTTCTATTCACTGGGGGCAGATTTCATGATAACCCTAGCTGCAGTGATTGATCAATTTCAGTCTGACTTTTTAAGCGAGTATCAATCTCGTTTACGCTCCAATCAGATCAGTGCATTACATGCCATGAAGAGCTGTCGGACACAGCTGAGTCCTGTGATGCAGGTTAACTGTGCAGACTGTGACTATCAAACCTTTGTGCCTCATTCCTGTGGCCAGCGTAACTGCCCGCATTGTCAACATCATGAGAGTCAACAATGGATTGAACGACAGGTACAAAAACAAGTCCCTGCTGATTATTTTATGAATACCTTTACCTTACCTGCGCAGTTAAGGTCGTTAGCCAGGCAGCATCCGCGGTTACTTTACAGTATGATGTTTGACTGTGCCTGGGCGACTTTACAGAGTTTTAGTAAAAATGATAAGCAGTTGCAAGGCGATGCCGGGGCGATTGCTGTCTTACATACACACTCACGCGAATTAAATTATCATCCGCATATTCATGTCATTATGCCTGCGGCAATCGTGGATAAAATCAAGAAGCTCTGGCGCACTAAGGAAGGCAAATACCTGTTTCATCATAAAGCACTAGCAAAAGTATTTCGTGCAAAGATGCTAGCGCGTATGAACGAAGAAAAGTTGCCATTTCCCAAAGCTATTCCGGAAAAATGGGTGGTCGATTGTAAGTTTGTCGGTGCAGGCGATAAAGCATTGATATATCTGGGTCGATACCTGTATCGTGGTGTGATTCGTGAACAGGATATCTTATCCTGCCAAAATGGCAAAGTAACCTACCGTTATCAAGACAGCAAAACCAAACGCTATCAAACCAAAACGGTATCGGGGGCTAAATTTCTGTGGCTGGTGCTGCAACATGTTTTGCCTAAAGGCTTTCGTCGTGCGCGCAATTATGGCTTTTTACATCCGAATAGCAAGGGTGTTATTAAGTTGATTCACTCCCTGCTAAAGTTTGACCCGACGAAGATATTGCGTGCACTCAAAGTACGGCCGGCATTCAGTTGCAAATGTTGTGGCGGGGCGATGGTTGTTGGGCGTCGGCAAATACCCAGGGTGGAAATAATGTTTCAGCCTTTGCCAACTTAACAATTGGAATCACTAGCGCTTATGTAAATTTAAACACTTCGACCCAGGCTATCAGCGGATTAAATGCTGAGGGAGTTGCTTGGGCTAAAATCGGAGATTAAGGCAGAATTTTGCTCCGATACTTGGACTTTGAGAGTTGACTGCAATGGACAACGCTCAAAGTTCAGTTAAACAGGTAAAAACAGAGGTTCGATTCATCAGTCGGGCTGATCAACAAAAAGCTATTTTCATAGAGCGCATTAAATGAATTCCTACTATCGTGCCGGGCTTGTCCAACAAACGGTTCAGATTGTGGCTCGCTTCGCGATCACAATCTAACCTTATTCGTTGGACGAAGCCGCTATCGCGGAGAAAAACAGCGCATCCCTTAAATTTAAAGTGTAACCTCATTGCCTGTTATATGCATAACAGGTAACTTGTAAGCTCATCCAACTAACAATAATGAGGTTACACTGTTATGACACCATCGATAGAGCTTAAATTCAACCATTATTATATCCAGCACTGTAAGCATTTAAAGCTTAAGGGACTGCAACCCAAAACCATTGACGCTTATTCACGCGCTATTCGCCGTATCGGGGAACACTTTCAGGGGCATCTGGATAACTTAACGCAAGATCAACTGGTGGATTATTTTCATGCTCTTTTAAGCCGCCTTTCCTGGAGTGCCGTGAAACTAGATCTCTATGGTCTCAAGTTTTTCTATACACATGTGCTACAAAAGCCGTGGGTTGATGTGCTAATGATTAAACCACCACGATGTACGCGTATACCCGATATTGTCACTGTGGTTGAAGCACAACAACTGTTTATGTCGACCCGTAATCTAAGCTATCGAGTTTTTTATTTTACGATTTACAGTCTAGGTTTACGTTTGGGCGAGGGCTTAAGCCTGAAAGTAGGTGATATTGATGCGACACGCATGCGGGTACATATTCGCAATGCCAAAGGCAATAAGGATCGGCTTGTGCCTTTGCCTGTGAATACCTTGAAGGTGTTGCGTAAGTTTTGGGCTGTGCATAAAAATCCAGTGCTGGTATTTCCCAACCGTGCCCGGGGTCTAAAAGGTGCACATCTTGCTGAATCCCCCCTTGATCGCGGTGGCATCCAGAAGACAATCCGTCTTGTGACGCAAGAAATGGGACTAAAAAAAAGATTTCCTGCCACTCGCTGCGCCACAGTTACGCCACTCACCTGTTAGAAGCCGGGGTTGATTTAGTTGAGTTGCAGAAGATTCTGGGCCATACCAGTTTAGTAACCACGGCTCGCTATACGCATTTGACCGATATTACCGATGAGAATGCAGAGCTGCACATTAATCAGTTAGTCAATGACTTTTCTATTCACTGGGGGCAGATTTCATGATAACCCTAGCTGCAGTGATTGATCAATTTCAGTCTGACTTTTTAAGCGAGTATCAATCTCGTTTACGCTCCAATCAGATCAGTGCATTACATGCCATGAAGAGCTGTCGGACACAGCTGAGTCCTGTGATGCAGGTTAACTGTGCAGACTGTGACTATCAAACCTTTGTGCCTCATTCCTGTGGCCAGCGTAACTGCCCGCATTGTCAACATCATGAGAGTCAACAATGGATTGAACGACAGGTACAAAAACAAGTCCCTGCTGATTATTTTATGAATACCTTTACCTTACCTGCGCAGTTAAGGTCGTTAGCCAGGCAGCATCCGCGGTTACTTTACAGTATGATGTTTGACTGTGCCTGGGCGACTTTACAGAGTTTTAGTAAAAATGATAAGCAGTTGCAAGGCGATGCCGGGGCGATTGCTGTCTTACATACACACTCACGCGAATTAAATTATCATCCGCATATTCATGTCATTATGCCTGCGGCAATCGTGGATAAAATCAAGAAGCTCTGGCGCACTAAGGAAGGCAAATACCTGTTTCATCATAAAGCACTAGCAAAAGTATTTCGTGCAAAGATGCTAGCGCGTATGAACGAAGAAAAGTTGCCATTTCCCAAAGCTATTCCGGAAAAATGGGTGGTCGATTGTAAGTTTGTCGGTGCAGGCGATAAAGCATTGATATATCTGGGTCGATACCTGTATCGTGGTGTGATTCGTGAACAGGATATCTTATCCTGCCAAAATGGCAAAGTAACCTACCGTTATCAAGACAGCAAAACCAAACGCTATCAAACCAAAACGGTATCGGGGGCTAAATTTCTGTGGCTGGTGCTGCAACATGTTTTGCCTAAAGGCTTTCGTCGTGCGCGCAATTATGGCTTTTTACATCCGAATAGCAAGGGTGTTATTAAGTTGATTCACTCCCTGCTAAAGTTTGACCCGACGAAGATATTGCGTGCACTCAAAGTACGGCCGGCATTCAGTTGCAAATGTTGTGGCGGGGCGATGGTTGTTGGGCGTCGGCAAATACCCAGGGTGGAAATAATGTTTCAGCCTTTGCCAACTTAACAATTGGAATCACTAGCGCTTATGTAAATTTAAACACTTCGACCCAGGCTATCAGCGGATTAAATGCTGAGGGAGTTGCTTGGGCTAAAATCGGAGATTAAGGCAGAATTTTGCTCCGATACTTGGACTTTGAGAGTTGACTGCAATGGACAACGCTCAAAGTTCAGTTAAACAGGTAAAAACAGAGGTTCGATTCATCAGTCGGGCTGATCAACAAAAAGCTATTTTCATAGAGCGCATTAAATGAATTCCTACTATCGTGCCGGGCTTGTCCAACAAACGGTTCAGATTGTGGCTCGCTTCGCGATCACAATCTAACCTTATTCGTTGTGGATGGTATGAACGGGCACCTTTCTTTTTGGGGTTGAAGCCTTTGGCACTTCCTTCTTGTCGACCACAAACGGTGTCCACAGTTGAATCGACATCGACCCACTGGACGGATTGTATGCCAGTTTTCGATTTTCCGGAACGAAGCAATCGCCGCCAGTGTTGACCACGCAAAGTATGCGTGAGCGTTTCAAACTGGCTTATCTGCCTATCACTTACTTCTTTAAAGATCCGTAAAATTGTGGTTTCAACAGGAATCTTTATCCAGCCAGCTACTTTGCGCAGTACGCTATCTGCCCATACGGTCGTCACCTTTGCCATTGATGTTGCTCCCCCCATCATGCCAACCAACGTCAATAGAACCACATCAGATAAGTGATGGTCTGCATTTTCACCCCGCCGATGTGGAACGCTTTGTTTTACGGTTTTTTCAAAACCTATCCTGTCTAAATATTTCACGACGGGAATCAGTCCCGCCTGGCTTGTCAATCCATGTGCTGTAGATGTCATTTTTACCGTTCGGGTACGGTTTCTTAAGTACTTACGCAAAATTAATTTAACGAAAAAAGGTGTCATAATAAACAATTATTTTGCTGACTCTAAATGTTTGTGCTCTATATAAAACACCTACTCCCAGAAGAAATTACTGCTTTAAATGTGATGCATAAAAACCATCCACTTCATTTAAGTAGAAGTCGAGCTCATGCTATTTTATTAAGTTTCAAAGAGCATTCTGTTCCCATGATTTGTTCTATTTATAACGTATGCCGCCAAACTGTTTCCACTTGGTTTTCTAACTGGGAAAAGAATGGAATCGATGGATTGGTTGACTGTCAGGGAAGAGGACGGCGAGGTATTTTAACTGAAAAACAACAAATAAGCTTAGTCCAGAGAGTTGAAAAATCTCCTAGATCATTAAAATCAGTACTAGCAAAATTTGAAGAAGATCTAGGCATTTCAGTTAGCATTGATACTATAAAACGTATTTGTAAACAAGCTGATCTTGTTTGGAAACGAGTTAGAAAATCCTTAAGGATAAAGCGTAATCAAGATAAATTTGATTTGGCAACCGATGAAATAAAAGAATTAATACAACAACATAAAGAGAATGAACTTGATTTGTGCTACTTTGATGAGTCGGGGTTTACACTAGAACCCTGTGTTCCTTATGCTTGGCAACAGTCAGGTGAGACGATTGAAATACCAAGCTCAAACAGCAAGCGTCTTAATGTATTAGGTTTTGTTAACAGAGATTGCAGGTTTGATTCTTTTGTTTTTGAAGGGAGTGTAAACACTTCGGTTGTTGTGGCTTGTATTGATGAATTTGCTAAACAGATTAAAAAACCAACAACTCTTATTATTGATAATGCATCGACTCATACGAGTAATGAATTTAATGAAAACCTTGAAAGGTGGAAAGAAAAAAACCTATCCATTTACCGTATACCGCCATACTCACCCGAGTTAAATATTATCGAGATTATATGGCGTAAAATAAAATACGAATGGCTTCCTTTTTCAGCTTATGAATCCTATGCCTCTCTTCAGGAAGAATTATTTAAGGTGCTGTCTAATATTGGAAAGAATTACAAAGTAGAGTTTGCATAAAAGGTTAAATTAATTTTGCATGGGTACTTACGTGAGATGAGGATTTTGATACTTTAGAGGGCTTCATTAAAACAATGAGATAGTGAAATCAGGAAAATGATATTATATCATTGTTTAATAAGGAGTTTTGTGGATTATTATGTATAATGCTTGCAGGATTTAGGTAACACTAATAAGTCACCTTTATTCAGCAATGCCGACAAGTCGCTAAACTGATTATCTTCAATCGCATCGCTATCTTGATGCAAACATAATAACCGGCTCGCACTACGTTCAGATAAAGGTTGTTGAGCAATTAACTCATCAGGTAGCTCATAGTAAAAATCACTTTTTTTCATGCATGCCATATTCACTGCTTAACAAGTATTTGTATAAAAAAAGCCTATTTTATAGAATTTTCTGGCAATATAAAAAAAGATTATTTATAATTGTTAGCTGTTCTATGCCGGGGTGGTGAAACTGGTAGACACGCCGGATTCAAAATCCGGTTTCTTCGGAAGTGCCGGTTCGATTCCGGCCCTCGGTACCACAGATTATTAAAGGCTTTGTGTAAACACACAACGCCTTTTTTTATGCCTAAAATTTCCCGTGTCACACTTATGCTGACATATTAAGCAGCGTAAGTATTAATGATGGCTTGTTTTTACTGTGCTCTGAGTGGATGCACTAAAAACGTGATTCCTTGAGCAGACACTGGAAAAATAAAAAACTTTCCTAATAAAACAAAAAGAGAAATTGGCTTTCAACTGGATAAAGTTCAACAAGGTGAAAGTCCCACAGATTAAAAACCTACTTGATTACCCACAACTCTCAGCTAGACTCCGTCATTCCAGCTACCATTTTAAAACGGGACAAAGCAATGTAGGCTGGGTTAGCTTATCTAACGAAGCGCAGATAACGTAACCCAGCACTTTACGTATACGGGGCTTTGCTGGGTATCGGGTCAGAGGAGGCCGCAGCCTCCGTCTGCCCACAGCACCGTGCGTACGGGTCCGTACACGGCTCCTCACGCAAGACTTATCCATTGAGAAACCTCAAACCAATGCTTCACCCTTCGGTCAGATCGTATTTCCTGCCCTTTCTCTTTTATAAACCAACTATTCGGATAGGCTTTCGTCACTGCTCGCGCATTTGATAACACCCACCGTTTGTTGTTTGAGAATACGGCATTCCCTGCTTGTTTTCGCGGTACTCCTCGTTTGATCAGTTTTCGATACAGGTGCTTTTTCCTCTTTTGTTGATCCACTATCCTTGATCGTAATCGTCGCCTTATATGCGCTTCAATTTTCTTTAGTTGCGCGGGGTAATAGGTCAAACTGTAGTAGTTTGACCAACCCACGTACCATTGATTGATCTCGTCTAGTGTTGTTTCCAGAGTCTGATGAGTGCCTCTTGGGGTCAGTTCTTTGACTTTATCCATGGCGGATTGCAGGGCTTTATGCGCAATCGCAATCGTCCCGTCTACCACGGTAAATCCCAAAAACTTGACCTTCTCGGATTTGGCCACTTGGCTTTTATCCCGATTCACTTTCAGTTTTAGCTTCTTTTCGATAAATTGGCTGACTTTTTCCATGACTCTATCTGCCGCTTTTTGCGATTTGACAAAGATGTTACAGTCGTCTGCGAATCGACAAAACTCAAGTCCGCGTTTTTCCAATTCCTGATCCAGTTCATCCAGAACTATGTTGCTCAGTAAAGGGCTTAGTGGACTTCCTTGTACCGCCCCTTCTTCGCTTGAGGTAACGACACCCTTTATCATGACACCGCTTCGCAACATGATCCCTACGAGACGAAGTATCCGTTTATCCGATACTTTCTCTCCCATTCGGGCTATTAACCGGTCGTGGTGGATTCGATCGAAAAACTTCGATAAATCAATATCTACCACATAGGGCTTACCACTTTTTATTATATGTTGAGCCATTTGCACGGCTTGGTGCTGACTTCGTCCTGAGATAAAGCCGTAACTATGCTGTGAAAAATTCCGCTCAAAAATAGGGTCTAGTAGTATTTTCATGGTTGCTTGTACCACTCGATCTCGTACCGTCGGTATGCCAAGTAGTCGTACTCCCTGGCCTTGCGGCTTAGGTATTTCTACTCGACGTACGGGCGAGGGTTTGTAAGTCCAGTCTGTCAGTTCCTGTTGCAGCTGGCTTAGCTCTTCGTCTAAACTGGCTTCAAAGTCCACTATGCTTATCCCGTCTATTCCAGGCTTGCCTTTGTTCTTCTTTACCTGTTCAAATCCTATAGTCAAGTACAATGTTGAGCATAGGTTTTCGAAAAGTCTTGGTTCCTCTTCAAATAGGTCTCTTTGGTTCATTTTACTCTTTCGTTTGCAGTGGTCTTTCATGCATCTCGCACAATCCATTCGTTCACAGTATACGTTGTGAATAGTGAGTTGCTCCTTTCAGGCAGATGTCATACCACCAGTCTATAATCAACGGCCGTGACCGCTTACGTGTTCCGCCCTTCACCTCTAACACCCTGTTGCTGATTCGATGTTTTGCCCTCATCCATGTCACCATGAATTCATCGGCACCGAACTTTACGATTACTATGGCTTCATCTGAAAACCCTCGGTCCATAACGACTACATTGCTGCAGCGCCTAGGGCTTAAAGAGTCGCAGTTACTCCGACCCAAACCCGACGGCTCCTCACTGGGTAAGATAGTCACCCGTTTCTCAATCTACCTACCTTCAATACGACAACCCGTTACGGTGAGAATGTCGGGCTTTGGTGGTTGCAGACACCTTACCCCCTGATTGCCGCCTTACAAAGGTTCACTGTTCACTGTTCACTGTTCACTGTTCACTGGGCGGAGCCTTTACTTGATGTTTCTTATAGATATATGCTATAACTCACTGATAATAAATCAGGAGAGTTGTTTAATTCATGGCACACTTAATTTCACGCACTGGAAACGAACTTACAATACAACCTAAATCCTGCAAGCATTATACATAATAATCCACAAAACTCCTTATTAAACAATGATATAATATCATTTTCCTGATTTCACTATCTCATTGTTTTAATGAAGCCCTCTAAAGTATCAAAATCCTCATCTCACGTAAGAAACCGTACCCGAACGGTAAAAATGACATCTACAGCACATGGATTGACAAGCCAGGCGGGACTGATTCCCGTCGTGAAATATTTAGACAGGATAGGTTTTGAAAAAACCGTAAAACAAAGCGTTCCACATCGGCGGGGTGAAAATGCAGACCATCACTTATCTGATGTGGTTCTATTGACGTTGGTTGGCATGATGGGGGGAGCAACATCAATGGCAAAGGTGACGACCGTATGGGCAGATAGCGTACTGCGCAAAGTAGCTGGCTGGATAAAGATTCCTGTTGAAACCACAATTTTACGGATCTTTAAAGAAGTAAGTGATAGGCAGATAAGCCAGTTTGAAACGCTCACGCATACTTTGCGTGGTCAACACTGGCGGCGATTGCTTCGTTCCGGAAAATCGAAAACTGGCATACAATCCGTCCAGTGGGTCGATGTCGATTCAACTGTGGACACCGTTTGTGGTCGACAAGAAGGAAGTGCCAAAGGCTTCAACCCCAAAAAGAAAGGTGCCCGTTCATACCATCCACAACTCGCTTTTCTAGCGGAAACAAAAGAAATTTTACAAGCCTGGTTCCGGACAGGCAATGCCTTTACAAGCAATGGTGTTGTAGAATTTACCAAACAGTTACTTGCACACTTGCCCAATCGGATGCGCATTATTTTTCGCGGTGACAGTGGTTATTTTGTCGGTGATTTGCTTGAATTTCTCGATACCAGAGGGCATGGGTATCTAATAAAGGTTAAACTTAAGAATTTGAACGCATTGCTGGCCAAACAGGCCTGGACAGCCATACAAGGCCGACCCGGTTGGGAGCAGAGCGAGTTTCAATATCGTTGTGGTGGCTGGTCTCGCTCTCGTCAGTTTGTCGCGGTCAGGATAAAGCAACCTAAACAAGTGACAGGACCTCAGTCCGAGCTTTGGGATACGGCAGAATATGACTATTTTTGTTATGTAACAACTGAACCTCTATCGCCTTGGCAAACACATAAGAAGTATGGTGAACGAGCGACGTGCGAAACATGGATTGAAGAAGCAAAATCACAAATGGGTTTAGGTAAAATCAGAACGAATCAATTTCTGGCTAATGCCGCATTATTTCATTGCGCCGTTCTTGCCTACAATACCGTGCGCTGGATGGCTCAATTGAGTGGCAACAAAACGTTGTGCCAATGGGAGCCGGATACACTTCGTACTTATCTGATTCGGGTGGCTGGAAAATTACTCACAGGCAATAATCAGCTGAGAGTCAGAACACCTGCAGGTCCGCTCTATCCACAGGAATGGGATGATTGGGTTAAGGTGGGGTTACTCGCTTAACATTAACCGAAGTTAAGTCACTTTGATTAAAAGGTCATGGCACGTTGGCAGGGTGTTTATTGCCTTGGGCTCGGGGGATATCCATACGATACAAAAAATTTCCTCTATTTATGATTTAAATCTGGATATTTTGATCGGTTGGACAAAGAGGGCTGGCAAAGCGGCAGTAAAAACCTAATAACCACTTAGCTAGACAGGTTAATGAGAGTCAAAATATGGGCTTGCAGGATTTAGGTACAAGTTAAAGTTAATATAGATGGTTCTCTTTTGGAAGCAGAAGATACCATTCAAAATGCCTGCAACGAAGTAGGATTGCTAGCGACCGAAAAAGCATTGAAAAACTTTGATACAGATGGGAGGGCACTCCAGACTGGAAGTATAAAATGGACAGCCAAGGAAGCCAGTGAAAAAAAGTATCAAACGCCTTATGGTGTAGTAGAGATTAAGCGTTATACCTACCAAACCTCAAAAGGCGGTAAAGTATGGTGTCCACTGGAAGAGCAAGCGCGTATCATCCGAGGGGGAACTCCTCGGTTAGCTAAACAGGTTTCACATAAATATGTTCATATGAACGCACAAGCAGTTCGCCACGATTTTCAAGCCAACCATAATCGCAAACTCGCCAAATCCTACATCCAGAATATGGCGGACTGGGTGGGAGGAATTGCCCAGGCAAAAGAAGAAGACTGGACATATACTTTGCCTGAATTAGATGAGGCTGTCTCGACCATTGTCTTCAGTATGGATGGTGCTTATATTCTGATGCAAGAAGACGGGTGGCGTGAGGCGATGGTGGGAGCAGTGTCTTTCTATGATACTGAAGGCAGTCGGCTTCATTCACTTTATCTGGGAGCGCCGCCAGAATATGGTAAGGACATCTTCAAGCAACGGTACGAGAAAGAAATCCGGCACATCAAAGCCCTTTACCCAGATGCTCTTTATCTAGGCATAGCTGATGGAGCTAAAGATAACTGGTCATTTTTGACACCCCACACGAGTCGTCAATTACTCGATTTCTATCATGTGACAGAATATCTCGGCAAAGTGGCTTATGCCGCCTTCCCTCAAAAAACAGGAAAGCCAAAAAGAAAAGAGTGGCTATCGGATCGATGTCATCAACTAAAACATGATTCTGAAGCCGCTAAAAAGTTAATTAAGGAAATGGAAACACTAACACGAAAAAAAGGATTAACTAAATCAGTTAAAGAAGATCTAGCTCAGGCGTTGACCTACTTTAACAATCATCAGCACCAAATGAATTATGCAGAACATATCGCCGCTCATTTGCCGATTGGATCGGGTGTGACGGAAGCAGCCTGTAAAACGTTAGTTAAGCAACGCTTATGTTGTTCGGGTATGCGTTGGAAAAACCAGGGGGCAGGGATTATTTTAAGTCTTAGAAGTCTTGTTCAATCCGGCGATCGGTGGGAACAATTCTGGAATAAAATTAATCAATATGGCGCGCAATGCTACTCTTAAAACATCATATTAAGGCTTCACCCGGCTCACTTTCGCTTAGGTGATTGATTTGGCTAGAGCTTCCTTCAGATTCCGCATTGGCTCTCTATAACCGTGGTTCCCTGTTGGGTAGCTATGGAGAGTTTCTTTGGACACCCTTGCTTTCGCCTACTTCTTCCCTTCTCACAGGGCAAAGGCTGGACTTTCACCAACTAGCTGACTATCATGCCAGTCACACTACGTTATCTGCGCTTCGCTTGATAAGCTAACCCAGCCTACATTGCTTTGTACCGTTTTAAAATGGTAGCTGGAATGACGGAGTCTAGCTGAAAGTTGTGGGTAATCAAGTAGCTTTATAGACTTGGCTAAACTGTGAAACACAGAGCAGTTTCAAAGATATTAAGTTATCAACACACCCAATCTACTAAGAAACAGTCACAAGTAAGTCAATCTCCCGAATAGACTCAGCAAAGTCATTTAATTGCTGCAAAGTAGCCGTTGTAATAGTACTTGCTTCAGGTTGTAATGAGGGTCTGGCCAGACTATAAAGCATAACGCCTTGCAATGGAACTTGTTCAATAACCTCTGCCAATAGCGACAGATAGGCCTGTTGCTCTAGTGCCTCTAGCAAGCCCCCTTGCCCTTTACCAGGTTTAAAACCTAAAACACAAGTCTGAACCCATGTAGAACATAGCTTTGCAGAAATAATTAGATTTTCCCGTTGCTTGAGCAAACTTAAGCCTGCATGGTTCACAGCTTCTCGTCCCACATCAGTTCCGCTATCTAGTTTATACCAGACTTGCCCCTGGTATTGATTAAACACTTGCAAGCCTGCCTGGACATCTGGCTTATGCATTAAACTGCCATTTGTGATCAATACATACTGAAATGGATGCGGAATATTAGCCTGTTCTACAATCTGAGTAATTAAAGCAATTGCTTTGGAAAAATCATCAACACTGGTAGGTTCACCGTTGCCGGAAATCGCAATATCTTTAATCACTCGCCTGTCCGACTCTATTTCAAATCGTTGATAAAAAGTCCCATGCAAGACATCCTGCAAAAAATCAGTTAATTCTATGGCCAGCAGTTCAAAGTCCAGCTCAGGTGCCGCACCTATGGTTAAATCAGGCACCTGACAATACACACAACGCCAGTTACAGGCATTATTAGTATTAAAATTAATACCGATCGATAAGCCGCCAGAACGTCGAGAGTTTACAGGATATATATATTTATACCCTGCGGCATCACGATCGTGATTTTTTACAGAAAGTCTGGACATAAAAACTAAAATTTATCTTAAAAAATGTTATTCTACTGGGTTAGAAAATTATATTTTAAGTTTTTTGGAGAAAATAATGAGCGATAGAATCGTACTGCGTACCGGCGAAGCATTAGTTGCTGGCGGACCAGCAGGAACAGCAGCAGAGCCGGAAATTGTTATCGGTGAATTAGACGGTCCTGTAGGGACTGCACTGGCAACTTTAACGGGTGACCAGGCTAAAGGCCACTCTAAAGTATTCGCTATTTTAAATACCGATATTCAAGTACGCCCGGTAACATTAATGGTGAGTAAAGTAACCGTTACCAATAGCCGTTACACAAATATCCTGATGGGTACCGTACAGGCTGCGATCGCTAATGGTGTTTTAGATGCTGTTCGTGCGGGCGATATTCCTAAAGAAAAAGCCAATGACCTGGGTATTATTTGTTCAGTCTGGTTAAATCCAAGTGTGGCAACTGACGATAACCTTGATCATCAAATTTTGTTTGATATTCATCGTAAAGCAACCGCTCTAGCCATTAAAAAAGCAATGAATAATGAGCCGAGCATAGATTGGTTATTAGAAAATCAGGATAAGATCACGCACAAGTATTTCCAAATGGGATTAGATGGCAAGATTTAATAAGTCTTAAAGCCATTAACAAAAAGCCGCCATCCAAGAGATTGAATGGCGGCTTTTTTGTGTGCTCATTCCCACGGAGACAGTCACTGCCATTAAGTTAAGGGGTAATAAACAACATGTTACATCGTAGGCTGGGTTAGATTTTTTTAGCGAAGCAAAAAAACGTAACCCAGCAAAGCCCCATATACGTAAAATGCTGGGTTATGTTAACTGCACTTCGCTTGCTAAGCTAACCCAACCCGTAAGGCGTATACGTAGGTTGGATGAGCTTATCAAGCGGAGCGTAGATAACGAAATCCGACACTTTCGGGTACCTTTATATGTCGGATTTCGTTTTTAATGCTCCGCAATAAAAAATCTCATCCAACGCTGCCTATCACTACAGATTCATAAAAAAATATGAATCTTTGTAAATTTACGCTTGTGTTTTAATAGAGTATCTACGATTTTGCAGCATTAGCAGTATTAGGGTCTGACACCTTTTCACATACGGTGGGCAACGAGCATAGCATGCGTCCGATTACGCTACGCTAATCGAACCTACCGTACTTTTTTCCTGCTTTGTGAACGACAGCACATTAAAGCCGGTATACTTTGCTGTTTTTGCAGTATAAAATACAATCACTGCTGATTAGAACAAGGCCGAACAAGTTACTTAATTACTCGGTTTCATTAGGCTGATGTTTCTAAAGGAATATTATAGCTACAAAGTCACTTATTGCACGTGCTCTCGCATGCACAAATTGTAAACACTTTAAGGATAAATTATGAGACTTCAACAAATCTTGTATTCAATATTTGCAAAAAATTCCAACCATCCATTAAGCTTAAATGGCTTAACAACACTAATGAGACCTCAGGGTACAAAAGTAACCCGGCTTTATAAGCAAGGTGTATCTAAACAACCCATTGGCTTATCTCTTTATCTAAGAGAGGGGTTTAACCTGTCTATTAAAAACAAATCCATGAAGAATGCTACATCTTTTGGCGTATTATTGAGTACGCTATTTCTATTTTTCTTTATCCCTAATGTCTATGCAGGCTATGCCGATGGTACCGGGATAGGCAAACATCAAAATCAAATTTTCTGGCTTGACTGGCAAGGCTTTTCTTTTTCAAATGGTCAATCAAAAGTCTTTAACCTGCCGGGCGGAGTTGTTGTTACCGCAACGTTAAGTGGTGTGTCAGGCGGTGGTCTTAGTGCCGTAGTTCCTAAGGATATCAGGGGCTTTACTCAGGGCTATCCCAATACGGGCCATACCGCAATACAAAGTTGTTTTGGCTGTGATAATAAATTCACCATGTCTTTCACTGCATCAGTCGGTGGTTTATCAATTCCTGTCGATTTAGTTACTGCAGATGCGGAGGCAGCTAACACTAATGAATTCATGAAATTGGGAACAAATGGAGACGCATGGCGTCTTTTAGAGCAGGTAGAGGCTGTGAACTTAAGAGTAAGCTGGACAAACTCTGACAAGACAATTGAATTGTTTGGTAATGGTCATACCCCTTTTGGGACGGTGTTGGCTGTATCCACTAACTCACCAGCTTAAATTTTGAACTTAAAGGCGGTGGTATTTCTGCGGCTGCATTAGGCGTATTCCTGCCTTTTGACTATGGTGATGCTCCTGCCAGCCTCGGTGAGGCGGGTCATTACATTGTCCAATCCTATGCTGGAGGAGAGCCCGGAGGTCAAAAGGTATATGATCCTGCCACCAGCTTTACTAATTTTGCTACGATTGCAGATTCTCCTGATCTCTATTTAGGCAGCATCAAACCTGATGCCGATCCCGGCACACAAGATTCGCAGGCTAATGCGGTCGGTGATAATAATAATGGCAATAATGATGAACAATCTGTCTCTGGTTTTCCACAATTAGTTGCAGGTAATTATGCGGTTGATGTTGCTGTACACAATACCGGTAGTGTGGCTAATCTCTATGGTTGGATAGATTTTAATAGTGATGGCATTTTTCAGCCTGCAGAAGCCGCTACCGCAACGGTTAACAGTACATCTACAGTCACACTAACATGGAATGCTATTAATCCCGTTTTAAATCCTGGGACACCGGTATATGCCCGCTTTCGACTGACGCGTACCAATTTATCTGACTCAGGCGGCACAGCAAAGGATGAGCGTGCTGAAGGTGGTGCGGGCGATGGTGAGGTAGAAGACTATGCGATTCTGCCCCCGACGGCATCAGCTGATACTTATTCTGTGCCTGAAGATGGAACAGTGACTGTAGCCGCCGCGGGCGTTTTAGCCAATGATCACGATCCTGCCAGTAAACCTTTAACCGCAATACTGGTGACGGATGTCAGCAATGGCACACTTAACCTGGCATCGAACGGCAGCTTTATCTATACTCCAACGAAGTTCTTTTCAGGTTCTGACAGCTTCACCTATAAAGCCAATGATGGCAGTCGTGACAGCAACATCGTAACGGTCACTATCACAATAAACCACATTAATCATGCGCCGGTTGCTCAAGATGATCTCATTACTGCTATTGAAGATACACCGCTTAAGCTGCCAGCCTCTGGCGTTTTGAGTAATGACAGTGACACGGATGTACATGATACCTTGCAGGCCAGCAAAGTTGCTGACCCTGCTCACGGTAGCCTTACATTAAACGCAAATGGGAGCCTGGTCTATACCCCGGATGCCAACTACAACGGTGCGGATAGTTTTACCTATAAAGTTAATGACGGACATCTAGACAGCAATATTGCGACAGTCCAGATTATTGTCTCCGATGTCAATGATCCCTCAGTTGCACAAGTTGATAGCTATAATACGCAAGAAGATACGCAGCTCAACACTTCTGCCTTATCAGGCGTATTGCATAATGATAGAGATGCCGATGGCAATTCTATTACCGCGGTCAGCGTCACCCCTCCGAGCCATGGTCTGCTGCTGCTACAGTCAGATGGTAGTTTTAAGTACACGCCCGATGCTAATTTTAATGGCACCGATAGCTTTACCTACAAAGCCAATGATGGCTCGCTTGACAGCAGCGTTGTGACGGTTTCTATCCGTGTTTCAGCGGTTAATGACCCGCCTGTGGCGATGTCGGACGCTTATCTCGTGCATGAAGATACCGGCCTTAGTGTGAAGGCGGCAACGGGACTACTTAAAAATGATGTCGATCCCGAGCATAACCAGTTAACCGTCAAGCTGGCTTCTAATGTCAGCCACGGTACTCTGCATCTGAATACCGACGGCAGCTTTGACTACACTCCTGCAGCTAACTACAACGGCACGGATAGCTTTAGCTACCAGGCAAATGATGGCCAGCTTGACAGTAACACCGTCACGGTGCTTCTGAGCATTGACGCCGTTAACGATCCACCGCTTGCGGCTAACGATAGCTATACAGCCTCTGAAGACACCTTGTTGGACGAAGCCGCTATCGCGGAGAAAAACAGCGCATCCCTTAAATTTAAAGTGTAACCTCATTGCCTGTTATATGCATAACAGGTAACTTGTAAGCTCATCCAACTAACAATAATGAGGTTACACTGTTATGACACCATCGATAGAGCTTAAATTCAACCATTATTATATCCAGCACTGTAAGCATTTAAAGCTTAAGGGACTGCAACCCAAAACCATTGACGCTTATTCACGCGCTATTCGCCGTATCGGGGAACACTTTCAGGGGCATCTGGATAACTTAACGCAAGATCAACTGGTGGATTATTTTCATGCTCTTTTAAGCCGCCTTTCCTGGAGTGCCGTGAAACTAGATCTCTATGGTCTCAAGTTTTTCTATACACATGTGCTACAAAAGCCGTGGGTTGATGTGCTAATGATTAAACCACCACGATGTACGCGTATACCCGATATTGTCACTGTGGTTGAAGCACAACAACTGTTTATGTCGACCCGTAATCTAAGCTATCGAGTTTTTTATTTTACGATTTACAGTCTAGGTTTACGTTTGGGCGAGGGCTTAAGCCTGAAAGTAGGTGATATTGATGCGACACGCATGCGGGTACATATTCGCAATGCCAAAGGCAATAAGGATCGGCTTGTGCCTTTGCCTGTGAATACCTTGAAGGTGTTGCGTAAGTTTTGGGCTGTGCATAAAAATCCAGTGCTGGTATTTCCCA
Organism: Methyloprofundus sp.; assembly: GCF_965251085.1. NCBI lineage: Bacteria > Pseudomonadati > Pseudomonadota > Gammaproteobacteria > Methylococcales > Methylococcaceae > Methyloprofundus > Methyloprofundus sp. The sequence goes on from NZ_OZ252594.1 coordinate 2,598,130, forward strand.
ACCGTGCCCGGGGTCTAAAAGGTGCACATCTTGCTGAATCCCCCCTTGATCGCGGTGGCATCCAGAAGACAATCCGTCTTGTGACGCAAGAAATGGGACTAAAAAAAAGATTTCCTGCCACTCGCTGCGCCACAGTTACGCCACTCACCTGTTAGAAGCCGGGGTTGATTTAGTTGAGTTGCAGAAGATTCTGGGCCATACCAGTTTAGTAACCACGGCTCGCTATACGCATTTGACCGATATTACCGATGAGAATGCAGAGCTGCACATTAATCAGTTAGTCAATGACTTTTCTATTCACTGGGGGCAGATTTCATGATAACCCTAGCTGCAGTGATTGATCAATTTCAGTCTGACTTTTTAAGCGAGTATCAATCTCGTTTACGCTCCAATCAGATCAGTGCATTACATGCCATGAAGAGCTGTCGGACACAGCTGAGTCCTGTGATGCAGGTTAACTGTGCAGACTGTGACTATCAAACCTTTGTGCCTCATTCCTGTGGCCAGCGTAACTGCCCGCATTGTCAACATCATGAGAGTCAACAATGGATTGAACGACAGGTACAAAAACAAGTCCCTGCTGATTATTTTATGAATACCTTTACCTTACCTGCGCAGTTAAGGTCGTTAGCCAGGCAGCATCCGCGGTTACTTTACAGTATGATGTTTGACTGTGCCTGGGCGACTTTACAGAGTTTTAGTAAAAATGATAAGCAGTTGCAAGGCGATGCCGGGGCGATTGCTGTCTTACATACACACTCACGCGAATTAAATTATCATCCGCATATTCATGTCATTATGCCTGCGGCAATCGTGGATAAAATCAAGAAGCTCTGGCGCACTAAGGAAGGCAAATACCTGTTTCATCATAAAGCACTAGCAAAAGTATTTCGTGCAAAGATGCTAGCGCGTATGAACGAAGAAAAGTTGCCATTTCCCACAGCTATTCCGGAAAAATGGGTGGTCGATTGTAAGTTTGTCGGTGCAGGCGATAAAGCATTGATATATCTGGGTCGATACCTGTATCGTGGTGTGATTCGTGAACAGGATATCTTATCCTGCCAAAATGGCAAAGTAACCTACCGTTATCAAGACAGCAAAACCAAACGCTATCAAACCAAAACGGTATCGGGGGCTAAATTTCTGTGGCTGGTGCTGCAACATGTTTTGCCTAAAGGCTTTCGTCGTGCGCGCAATTATGGCTTTTTACATCCGAATAGCAAGGGTGTTATTAAGTTGATTCACTCCCTGCTAAAGTTTGACCCGACGAAGATATTGCGTGCACTCAAAGTACGGCCGGCATTCAGTTGCAAATGTTGTGGCGGGGCGATGGTTGTTGGGCGTCGGCAAATACCCAGGGTGGAAATAATGTTTCAGCCTTTGCCAACTTAACAATTGGAATCACTAGCGCTTATGTAAATTTAAACACTTCGACCCAGGCTATCAGCGGATTAAATGCTGAGGGAGTTGCTTGGGCTAAAATCGGAGATTAAGGCAGAATTTTGCTCCGATACTTGGACTTTGAGAGTTGACTGCAATGGACAACGCTCAAAGTTCAGTTAAACAGGTAAAAACAGAGGTTCGATTCATCAGTCGGGCTGATCAACAAAAAGCTATTTTCATAGAGCGCATTAAATGAATTCCTACTATCGTGCCGGGCTTGTCCAACAAACGGTTCAGATTGTGGCTCGCTTCGCGATCACAATCTAACCTTATTCGTTAAGTGTCAATGCTGGCCAGGGATTGCTGCCTAATGACAGTGACCCTGATGGCGATGCGCTGACCGCTCAACTGAATTCACCACCTACCCATGGCTTATTACATTTGAATCCCGATGGTTCTTTTAGCTACCAGCCGGATGCCAATTTTGGCGGCACTGATTTCTTTAGCTACCACGTCAACGACGGCAAGCTGGATAGTGCCCTTGCTGTTGTTAATTTAACGGTTCATGCGCTCAATGATGCGCCTTTGGGCATAAATGACAGCTATAGCACACAAGAGGACACCCCGATTAACATGGCTGTCGCGAATGGCGTGCTGGCCAATGACACCGATCTCGACGGGGATATATTACATGCGCTTATCACCAGCTCACCCGCCAATGGTCAAGTTAATTTAAGCCTGGATGGCAGCTTTATCTATACGCCGAATCTAAACTTCAATGGCAGCGATAGTTTTACCTACCAGGTTTCTGATAGTGTGGCAGCAAGTGCAGATGTTACTGTTACCATCAACGTGCATGCCGTCAATGACGCACCGGTTGCGGCCGATGATTCCTACTCTGTAGGGGAAGATGGTTTTCTAAAAGTAACGCTTGCGGGCGGACTGTTGAAGAATGACCACGATGCCGATGCTGATAATTTGCGGGTAACGCTAGGTTCAACCGTCAGTGGTGGTGCTCTGCATATGAGCCTTGATGGTAGCTTCACTTACAAACCCGTGACTGGGTTTTCGGGGACAGATAGCTTCACCTACAAGGCCAATGATGGAAAGGTTGATAGCAACCTGGCAACCGTCACTATTACTGTAAACCATAATAACCATCCCGCACTACCGAATGGCGATGCCTATACGGTCGCACAAGATGGCGTGTTGAGCGTTACGATAGCCAATGGCTTGTTAGTGAATGACCTGGATGTCGATGGAGATACTCTGTTAGCCACCAATATTCCGACTAACGTCAGTCATGGTACCCTGCAAATAAAACTGGATGGCTCATTTAACTATACGCCGACACCTGGGTACAGTGGCCCTGACAGCTTTACCTATACCGTCAATGACGGTAGCGCAGATAGCGGGCCGGTAACGGTTAATCTGACGGTTAATCATGCCAATCGTCCACCATTAGCGACAGATGATGTGTACAGTCTTGCTCAGGACGGTGTTTTGACCATTCCGGCCAATAGTGGGTTGCTGGTGAATGATCTGGATGTAGATGGAGACGCTCTTACTGTACTTATCCAGAATTCTCCGGTTAATGGTACGCTGCATCAGGATTTAGATGGTGGCTTCACTTATCAGCCTGCGCCAGGATTTCAGGGGACCGACAGCTATACCTATCTGGCCAGTGATAGTCAGTTAAATAGCCAGATCGTGACCGTTACCCTGCATGTTAATCATACTAACCACGCCCCGTTAGCAGGGGATGACAACTACAGCACCCCAAGTGATACAGTATTACAGATTAGCACAGCCCTTGGGGTATTGAGTAATGATACAGATCAGGATGCAGATGTATTGTTAGCAATGATTGTCGCCCAACCACAACATGGCACGGTACAGCTGAATAAAGAGGGTAGTTTTAAATATACACCCACAGCAGGCTATGCCGGACATGATAGTTTTAGCTATAAGGCAAGAGACAGTTTACTTGTTAGCAATATCGCCACAGTGGGGATCGACGTGCATTTCACTAATCATCCACCCGTGGCTAAAGATGATCAGTACAGTATAGCCACCGACACATCATTGCAGGTAAGTGCCGCTAACGGCATACTGGTTAATGATACCGATGCGGATGGTAATACATTACAAATGATTATCCTGAGTCAGCCTCAGCATGGTTCACTGCATGTACTGACAGACGGAGGGTTTACCTACCAGCCAGATCCTGGATATGCAGGTTCAGATACGTTTACTTACAAAGCAAGTGATGGCAATGCAGACAGTAATGTGGCAACAGCATCAATTACCGTACATGCATTGAACCAGGCCCCCCTTGTTCAACCGACCAACCACATAGTACCACCCAATACGGCACTGCAAATTGACGTACACAAAGGCGTATTAACAGGAGCGACCGATCTGAATAACAACCTGATTAATTCGCTTCTGATTTCAGGACCTGCGCATGGGACGTTACATTTGAACAAAGATGGCAGCTTCACCTATACGCCAGACCCTGGTTATACCGGCAAAGACCAATTCATTATTGCCGGGACAGACAATCACAGCAAAAGTGTTCAGGTCGCCATAATTCTTAATGTCAGTTCGGGTCTAAACCCCGCGCCAGTGCCCGCAAAACCGATCCCTACGCTGAGCCAGTGGGCGGTGGTATTGCTGAGTTTATTAATGTTATCTGTTGCGGGAAGATTTCAGTACTGGAGGAAATAAACAACCACCCGCTGAAAGAGCTTGGCGACTAAAAGTCGGAATACAGGGCGCATAGCCCTGTTATTTAAGCTCACTCTATTCTGTTTTAAAATTATCAGAATGTAGCCTGTATGAAGCTTGCGTAATACAGGAATAGCAGTGCACCCACTTTCCCGTATTCCGCACGCTCCATACGGGCTACACAAAGGTTCGGGTATGATTAAAGTTCCGTAGCTTGGAGTGAGCTTGCGAACCTCAACAATCAATGGCTTACCTAGCCTCTATAAAAAATGCAGTTACACAGCTGGGTTGAGGTAACGCAAAACAGAATCAACAACTTAACTCACATTTATGCTGGGTTTCGTACCTCAACCCAGCCTACGCTGAATACTTTCACAGCCTCTAAAGCACTGCGCCCTCTAGGAATATGGGCTTAATAAATGACAGTGAAGTGCCAAACTGGAAGCTGGTTCAACTATTTCTGCTCATAATTACCGCGTTATATGCTCCCATACATAATCTTCTTTTTCCTGTACATCCTTAAACACCTCACCAGATTTTAATTCTTCTACACAACTATCAAAATCTTCATACAAATGCTGCTCGGCTATCATCCCTGGAACAATACCAATCCGTTTCAACATATCCCTAGGCTGTTTCTGTATACCTGTCACCAGTACCAAAACATTTTTTTTATTTAAAGCCATCACCGCATCTTCGATAGCATACATACCTGATTGATCTATATAAGGTACTTTTCTCATACGCATAATAACCACATCAACCTCAGGAAAAGCCCGACTGATTTCCTGAAATTTGGAGGCAAATCCAAAGAAAATCGGGCCATCAAAATGCTTAATATATATTTTCTTCAAAATATCATCACTTAATTCAGCTTCATCCATCCAGGCAACTTCACGCGCCAACTCATCAGCCGAATTACTGGAAGTTTTTTCTTCCACGATATCACTCATTTTTTTCATAAACAGTACTGAAGCCAGCACCATACCGACTGCAACGGCCTGCAATAAGTCAACAAACACCGTCATCGTCAACACGATCAGCATCACAACGGCATCTGATTTAGGGACATGAAATATATGCTTTAGACCTTTATAATCAATAATACCGATACCCACAGTAATCAAAATACCTGCTAAAACCGGCAAGGGAATCAACCTGGCATAAGCCCCTGCTCCGATTAAGACTAATAATAAGGCAACACCATGTATAACACCCGATAATTTAGTCTTACCTCCTGAATTAATGTTAATCACCGTACGCATTGTCGCACCCGCACCTGGAATACCACCAAGAACAGCAGCAACCATATTACCTATGCCTTGGCCCACCAGTTCCTTATTGCTGTTATGCTGGGTTTTAGTCATATTGTCAGCCACTATAGAAGTTAACAGAGAATCAATCGTGCCCAATGCAGCCAGGGTAAGACCTGGAATAATAATCAGCATGGGATCGCTAAAATCGATATGATCCAGAGCATCCAAATGTAATGCCGGTAAGCCCTCGGGGATATTACCAATAATTGCAACATCTAGCCCCAAAAAGGTAGAAGCGGCAGTTAAGACAACGAGCGCAACCAAAGCACTGGGGATTAGCCTGGTCAGCAGAGGAAAAAGAAAAATTGTAGCGATGGTTGCCACTGCCAGCCCTACCGATTCATAATTTGCCATCGGCAAAATATTAGGTACTTCAGCAAAGATATCCGGTATTTTTTTCGGGGAAACATGCCCTAAAAATGGAAATATCTGTAAAACTATAATAATCACCCCAATTCCGCTCATAAATCCCGAGACTACCGGATATGGCATATAGCGAATATATTGACCTACTTTTAAAATGCCTAAAATAATCTGTAGCAGTCCTGCCAAAAGAAAAATAGCGATAATCGTACCCAGTGCGGCATCCAGGCTACCATGCAATTCAATTTCGGTAGCAATCACCACCGCTGAAACTACCGTCATAGGTCCGGTAGGGCCACTGATCTGAGTATTAGTACCCCCGAACCAGGCAGCAAAAATTCCCAGCGCAATCGCTCCGTAGATGCCGGCGATTGCACCCATACCCGACTGCACACCAAAGGCCAGAGCCAGAGGTAAAGCCACCACACCTGCGGTTATTCCACCGAAAAAATCTCCTCGTAAATTAGAGATATCGATTAATTTGTTATTATTCATTAATACTCTCGTTAAATTTAACAGGAGAAACCTAGCCCCTCCTAAATAAAAAATAGCACCCGTAGTCATTCAGAAATTGACTGTCTAAAGCGGAACGACTCAGGGTATCAATACTATCTAATTAGTACATGAATTTTACCCTATATAACCTTATATGAAATATTTTTCTCACCGCCAGAATATATAAGTACCCAAGCATAATTAATCCAACATTTTACTTGTCTTTTTTCTCATTTTCAGCGCTGCATAAAGAGTTGCGTAGCCTGCTATGCACCGTGTATGCGCAGTGAAAATGAAAAAAAATTCTGTGTAAAATTTGTTAAATTAATTATGTTTGGGTACTTAGTCTGCCATTCCTTGCTACTCATGTTTACCTCACAATGTATAATCCTAAAAAAATCAGTTGCTCACGGTTTCTAGCACAAGCTCTTGATTCCACCGCACTTCAAAAAATGTCCGCTTAAGCTATGGGTGAAGCTAAAATTTTTTGAAAGTGTGACATTAATTCAGTATCTTGCGCTATAAATTCGTGCTCAACTGATTTTTCAAGGATAATCGAATGAACAGTACTCACCACTAAATGATGTTTAAATCAACACTGCATGCACACCGAAAATAATACGCTTTATTATATCTACGACCCTATGTGCAGCTGGTGCTATGCGTATGAACAATCCCTGCAAGCATTACAGAAACAATTGCCCGATGAACTACATTTTGTAGCTATACTGGGAGGGCTAGCAGCTGACACGCAAACGCCTATGCCCATAGAAACACAGGCAATGATTCAATCTGCATGGCGACAAATAGAAGAGACAGTCGCAAATGTGCACTTTAATTTTGATTTCTGGACAAAAAATACACCTTACCGCTCTACTTACTCCGCCTGCCGCGCAATTCTGGCAGCGACAAATCAAGCGCCCGAGTATGCTAAACCCATGCGACAGGCAATCCAGCAGGCTTATTACCAGAACGCTAGAAACCCATCATTAAACGAAGTCCTAATTGATTGTGCTAGACAATTAGGCCTTAATAGCAATCAATTTAGCAAAGACTTACAGAGCATGGCAATTAATCTCAAATTGACTGAGCATAGACACTTTTCGCAGCAACTAGTTGCGAATTCATTTCCCTCTTTGCGCTTAGCTCTAGATTCTGAAACTTATACAATTCCAATTGACTACAATGTGATTAGTCCAACACTCGATATAATCCATCAACGGCTTAACAGTCATCAGAATGATGTTGTTGAGTCTCCCTGCATCCGTGACTGTCGCTTAAATGATCAGGATGTTTGCCTGGGCTGCTTTCGTCAGCTTAATGAAATAACTAACTGGGCATACTGTGATAACGCTGAAAAGCAGGCTGTTCTGGATCAAGCAGCGCAACGTAAAAACATATATAATAAAAACCTAATATAACTTACTGATAGTCACTATGTCTGCAAAACTCACTTGTGTAGAAATACCCGCAAGCTCCAACCCACTCTACTCTATTATCTGGCTACACGGCCTGGGGGCAGATGGTCATGATTTCGAAAGCATTGTTCCAGAGCTGCGCATTGATAATCTTGAGCATATTAATTTTATATTTCCAAATGCTCCGGTTCAAGCTGTTACGATTAATGGTGGCATGGAAATGCGCTCATGGTATGACATACTCGAAGCATCTCTGGATCGGGAAGTTGCAGTGGATGATATTTATCAATCCTCTGCACTATTAGAACAAATCATTCAAGGTGAGATTGATAAAGGCATTAAAGCCGAAAATATCTTGCTGGCCGGGTTTTCCCAAGGCGGCGTCATTGCTTTACACACAGGATTACGCTTTGCGCAAAAGTTAGCAGGCATTATGGCTTTATCAACTTATATGCCAACGACTGAACAGCTAAAAACAGAACGTGCTGTTAGCAATAATGACACACCTATCTTTATGGCGCACGGCACCATGGATCCAGTGGTTTACCCACAAATCGCCAAACAATCCTTTAAACGTTTACAGGAAATGGATTACCCAATTAGCTGGCATGAATACCCGATGCAACATTCACTTTGCCTGGAAGAAATTATCGATATTTCACATTTTATTAATCGTGTTTTTTAAGCCAGACACCGCGTTCCCTCGTTCTACCTAGAAATACGTGGAAGAATAGCTCGGCTGTGTGATCTCGATAAGCAGAGCTTATTTTGCATGCATTCCCAAACAGAGCTTGGGAACGAGAATCGTATCGCTGCCCCGAAACATTGAAGTGTTTCTAAATACATTCCCGCATTGAGCGTGGGAGCAAGAATGGGAAATATACCTATGTCACTCTTTAAAAATCTCACCCTACGCCGATATTTTCCTATCGCACTGCTTGCTTGTCTGATTGTTGCTGTTGCGTTGGTTAAATTGCAACCCAAGATGCAACACGAGCCTAGTGCCGGCCTGATAACCCCGGTCAATGTTATCGAGGTCAAGGCTTATGAAGTAAGACCTGCGATCAGAGGCTTTGGCACAGTTGAACCTGATATTCTACTGGACGCCAAGGCTGAAATTTCGGGTAAAATAATTTATGTGCATCCGCAATTACGCAATGGTTCGATCTTGATGAAAGATATCGTAATCATGCGTATCGAGCCGGATGATTACCAACTGGCATTACAACAAGCTCAGGCTACAGTCGCTAGTCATCAGGCAAAAATCAGAGAAATTCATTTACAAGAGAGCAATCTAAGGGCAGACCTTGCAATCGTTAAGAAAAAAATTAAATTAGTTAAACTGGAATTATCGCGCATCCAGTCTTTAGCCAGAAAACAGTCTGTCTCTAAGTCCAGCCGTGACAGTCAGCAAGTTAAGGTTCTGCAATTACAGCAAGAATTACAACATCTTAATAACCAGCTTATAACGTTACCTGAACAATTAGCGAATGCAAAAGCAAACCTGGAAAACTCTCTCGCTTTAGTTAATACGCAACAGCGCAACCTAGACCGTACGGTAATCACTCTACCCTTTAATGCCCGTATTTCGAAACTTTCCGTTGATGAAAATCAATATATTAATAAAGGGGCGCTACTGTACAGCGCACAAACCACCGATAAAATTCTGATTAACGCTCAGTTTGCTCTTCAGCATTTCAGAATGTTGGCAAAAGATTTTCAAGGTCAGGAAGCGTTGCTTAGAGAAGCCTTTACCTCGGGTTTTACAGTCGATACATTTAAGCAGCTGGGATTAAGCGCAAAAGTTCGCCTTGCCAGTAATGACTCTCCTTTCTGGCAGGCAAACGTAGAACGCATAAGTAGCCAGCTTGACCCAGACACGCGCACTCTGGGTGTTATCGTCAGTGTCGACAACCCCTACACACAAATAATTCCTGGCACTAAACCGCCATTAATGCGAGGTATGTTTACCGAAATCATCCTACAGGGCAAAGCCAAAACTTTCTATGTTTTGCCACGTGATGCACTGCATGAAAACCAAATCTTTATCGTCAACAAGCACAACCAATTGGAACGTCGCCCGGTCGAAAATGCGCAGATTCAAGGAAAGATGGTGCTATTAAGCACCGGTTTACAGCAAGGAGAAATGCTAATAGTCTCCGATGTCTTTCCTGCCATTCCAGGCATGCAAGTTCAAACAACGCTAGAAACAGCTCTACAACAATCCATTGCAGATTGGGCAAAGGAGCAATAACATGATTCGTTATTTTATCCTGCATCCCACTGCCGCCAATCTATTAATGGGCTTGCTGATTATTCTTGGCCTAGTCACATTACCGACACTGAAACGCGAAACGTTTCCTGAAATTGAGCACTACGAAATTGAAGTCAAAGTTGTCTACCCCGGTGCAACGCCACGAGAAATTGAGCAAAAAATATGTAAACCCTTAGAAAATACCATTGATGGCACCAGTTATATAGATGAAATGCGCTGTGAATCCCGTCAGTCTATGGCAGTGGCGACTATTAAGATGCAGGAACAGGGCGATTTCGTTCAGTTTAATAATGATACCTAAATCCTGCAAGCCCATATTTTGACTCTCATTAACCTGTCTAGCTAAGTGGTTATTAGGTTTTTACTGCCGCTTTGCCAGCCCTCTTTGTCCAACCGATCAAAATATCCAGATTTAAATCATAAATAGAGGAAATTTTTTGTATCGTATGGATATCCCCCGAGCCCAAGGCAATAAACACCCTGCCAACGTGCCATGACCTTTTAATCAAAGTGACTTAACTTCGGTTAATGTTAAGCGAGTAACCCCACCTTAACCCAATCATCCCATTCCTGTGGATAGAGCGGATCTGCAGGTGTTCTGACTCTCAGCTGATTATTGCCTGTGAGTAATTTTCCAGCCACCCGAATCAGATAAGTACGAAGTGTATCCGGCTCCCATTGGCACAACGTTTTGTTGCCACTCAATTGAGCCATCCAGCGCACGGTATTGTAGGCAAGAACGGCGCAATGAAATAATGCGGCATTAGCCAGAAATTGATTCGTTCTGATTTTACCTAAACCCATTTGTGATTTTGCTTCTTCAATCCATGTTTCGCACGTCGCTCGTTCACCATACTTCTTATGTGTTTGCCAAGGCGATAGAGGTTCAGTTGTTACATAACAAAAATAGTCATATTCTGCCGTATCCCAAAGCTCGGACTGAGGTCCTGTCACTTGTTTAGGTTGCTTTATCCTGACCGCGACAAACTGACGAGAGCGAGACCAGCCACCACAACGATATTGAAACTCGCTCTGCTCCCAACCGGGTCGGCCTTGTATGGCTGTCCAGGCCTGTTTGGCCAGCAATGCGTTCAAATTCTTAAGTTTAACCTTTATTAGATACCCATGCCCTCTGGTATCGAGAAATTCAAGCAAATCACCGACAAAATAACCACTGTCACCGCGAAAAATAATGCGCATCCGATTGGGCAAGTGTGCAAGTAACTGTTTGGTAAATTCTACAACACCATTGCTTGTAAAGGCATTGCCTGTCCGGAACCAGGCTTGTAAAATTTCTTTTGTTTCCGCTAGAAAAGCGAGTTGTGGATGGTATGAACGGGCACCTTTCTTTTTGGGGTTGAAGCCTTTGGCACTTCCTTCTTGTCGACCACAAACGGTGTCCACAGTTGAATCGACATCGACCCACTGGACGGATTGTATGCCAGTTTTCGATTTTCCGGAACGAAGCAATCGCCGCCAGTGTTGACCACGCAAAGTATGCGTGAGCGTTTCAAACTGGCTTATCTGCCTATCACTTACTTCTTTAAAGATCCGTAAAATTGTGGTTTCAACAGGAATCTTTATCCAGCCAGCTACTTTGCGCAGTACGCTATCTGCCCATACGGTCGTCACCTTTGCCATTGATGTTGCTCCCCCCATCATGCCAACCAACGTCAATAGAACCACATCAGATAAGTGATGGTCTGCATTTTCACCCCGCCGATGTGGAACGCTTTGTTTTACGGTTTTTTCAAAACCTATCCTGTCTAAATATTTCACGACGGGAATCAGTCCCGCCTGGCTTGTCAATCCATGTGCTGTAGATGTCATTTTTACCGTTCGGGTACGGTTTCTTACGTGAGATGAGGATTTTGATACTTTAGAGGGCTTCATTAAAACAATGAGATAGTGAAATCAGGAAAATGATATTATATCATTGTTTAATAAGGAGTTTTGTGGATTATTATGTATAATGCTTGCAGGATTTAGGTGATATTCGTAGTGCTGTTGATGAAGTTGAGAATTTCCCAAATGATAGCGAAGAGCCGATAATTAAAGAACTGGGGCGTACCCAGGACGTGGTCACTGTGGCACTCAGTGCCAATATACCCAAACCGGAATTAAAAGACCTGGCCGAAAGCATCAAGGAACGTATGCTACGCGAACCTGGTATTCCACTGGTTAGTATTGAAGGCTTCTCTAAACGTCAGTTTCAGGTACAAATTGCACAAGATAAACTCCGCTTATATGGGATCAGTTTGCAATCTGTGGCCAATATCATCGCCCAACAGAATCTGGATTTACCGACGGGAGAAATTCAAACGGCTGAGCGTGACTATCAAATTCGCTTCAATGATGAACGCCGCTCACCTACTGAGTTAAAAGAATTAGTTATTATCAGCGGAGAGCATGGCAATGAAGTACGCTTGGGCGATATTGCCACGATTATTGACAGCTTTGAGAAAGCCGAAGATAAGGCAACTTATAATAATATGCCCACGGCGTTCCTAAAAATTCGCAAGAACTCGCAAGACGATAGCCTGCGTATTTTAGAACAGGTCAAAGGTTTTATTAAACGAGAACAGCTAGGCCTTCCCGAGCAGGTTTTTTTCAATTTAACGCAAGACTTTACCAGTATTGTTGAAGACCGTATTGCACTGCTCGTGAGTAATGCCTGGCAAGGTTTATTACTGGTCTTTGCGGTAATGTGGCTGTTTTTTGGTACCCGTTATGCATTTTGGGTGGTCATGGGGCTCCCCGTGTCTTTCCTCGCCAGCGCCTTTATATTAGCCCAGTGGGGAATTAGCGTTAACATGCTCTCGATGGTTGCACTTTTACTGGCGCTGGGTATTCTGATGGATGACGCCATTGTCATTAGTGAAAGCATCGGCAAGCATATGTCATTAGGTAAAACGCCTGTACAAGCCGCTATAGATGGCACGATGGCGGTAAAAAATGGCGTGCTCTCTTCCTATATCACCACCCTGTGTATTTTTACCGGTTTATTATTCCTATCTGGCGATATTGGTCAATTGCTGTATACCATTCCTGCGGTATTAATTTCCGTGATCACGATCTCTCTGGTGGAAGCTTTTTTTATTTTACCGCATCATTTGCAGCATTCCTTACAGCATGCTTCAGAAAAACCCACATCAAGAGTTCGTCAGCAATTCCTCATCTATTTCGAGAAACTTCATCTTAAGGTGAATGGCTGGGTAAAAAAACTGATTGTCTACCGCTATTTATTTATCGGTTCAGTGGTCGGTGTTTTTATCTTGTCGGTTAGCTTATTAGTCTCTGGCATCGTTAAATTCTCCGCTTTTCCCAATGTCGAAGGTGACCTTTTACAGGCACGGGTACTAATGCCCGTTGGTAGTTCACTAGCTCAAACCCAGCGCACCCTAGACAAAATCACTAGCAGCATAGAAGCCGTTAACACCCAGTATCAAAGCGATTATCAAACCCCGCTTATCAAGGGTATGACCGTACATTATGGTAAAAATGCTGATGCCTTTGAAGGCGGCGCGCATCTGGCAACTGTGAGCGTTGATTTACTCACTGCCGAGCAACGTGAGCAGTCAATAAACCAAATAGCCGAGCAATGGCGTAAGCACCTGGGCGTTGTACCCGAAGCTTTAAATATTGCCATTAAAGAGCCTGTTATTAGCCCGGCAGGACGTGCTATTTATATACGCTTGCAGGGCGATGACCTCAGCAGTCTTACGACAGCATCCCACCAACTGCAAAACTGGTTGGCGGGTTACCCCGGGGTTAGTAATCTAATGGATGATTTGCGCCCCGGAAAACCTGAATTTACCCTCAATCTAAAACCCGGTGCTTTCGCATTGGGCCTGACTGCACAGGAAATAGCCACCCAGTTACGCGCGGCTTATCAGGGAATTGAAGTACTGGAAAGTGCCATCGATTTAGAAACGTATGAAGTGATCGTTAAGCTGGATGATGCCTCCAAAGATGAACTGGCAGACTTTGATTACTTCCCCATTATTCACCCCGTATCGGGGCATATGATTCCACTGGTAAATGTCGCTGAAATCACAGCTACCCGCGACTTTTCACGTATTCAGCGTATCAATGCGCAACGCGCCGTGACTATTTATGGCGATATAGATGCAGAAGTGAATAATACTCAGGCAATTTTTCAGGATTTGCAAAACACATTTCTGCCTGAATTTAAACAGCAACACCCCGATATCAGCATCCATTTTGAAGGTGAAGTAAAGGAAGGTCCCTTAACCCGAAACTCCATGCGTAAAAGCATGCTAATGGGACTCATCGGGATTTTTGCGCTGCTAAGCCTGCAATTTCGTTCTTATTCCGAGCCCATTTTAGTCATGGCCAATATCCCTCTGGCTTTTATTGGTGTTATCTTTGGCCACCTGATTATGGGGCTGGATATTACTATGCCGTCTTTATTAGGCTTTGTCTCTTTGGCCGGTATCGTGGTCAACGACTCCATACTCTTGGTCGAGTTCGTCAAACAACATATCAATGAAGGAATGACACCCCACCAGGCCGCCGCAAAAGCAAGTGGTGAGCGTTTTAGAGCCGTGGTGCTCACTTCATTAACCACGATTGTCGGTTTAACACCCCCTATTATTTGAGCAAAGTCCACAAGCACAGATTTTAATTCCACTGGCGACCAGTATTGTTTTTGGCATACTTAGTTCTACCCTTCTGGTGCTTTTTGTGGTGCCATGTTTGTATACCATTCTGGAAGATTTGGGTGTTGTAAAAATTAGCAATAATACCGCTATTTAAACTTTTCTATAGCGATCAGATTACTGTTTTTAAAATGAATTTCTGGAAACCATTTTTTTTCTTGGCTCTGTCACCGCTAAGTGTGGGATTTTAAAAAAACTTAGTTTTTCAACACCTTAAGCTCGCGATGAAATACAACTCAAAGTTGGCCAAATCAAGCTCTCAAAAGTTATGAGTTATATTTTCAACACTTAACAGTGACAGGCCCTTTTTCTTTGAACTTAGCTGAATTATTAAAATTGGCTTCCAAAAACACGTATCTAATGCGTTTTTTTTCTAAAGCAGCCCGAATGACAGATATAGATAACTACAAATATAATGACTACATATCATTAAGTTAGATAAATAATATAATGTAGTCAAGATTATAAGGAAGCGTATATCATGCATTTTATTAACTGAAACTTGACAATATTTTTGCATCATAGAAACTATACTCATCTTAACTAACAAAATATCCCCTTTTGAACGACATTCCTCTTAGTATACTTTATGGTGTACTCGCCGCTTTACTACTTTTATCCGCATTTTTCTCAAGCTCAGAAACAGCGCTAATGACCCTCAATCGTTACCGATTGCAACACTTGGTAAAGCAAGGGCATAAAAGCGCAAAAAAAGCTCAGCGCTTATTAAAACGCCCTGATAGACTGCTAGGGCTTATCTTACTAGGCAATAACTTCGTTAATATTCTGGCATCTTCTCTGGCAACTGTTATCGGCATGCGCCTTATGGGAGATGAAGGTATCGCTTTAGCTGCTGGTATTTTGACGCTTGTGGTACTAATTTTCTCTGAAGTCGCGCCGAAAACGCTGGCTGCTCTTAAGCCTGAATTAATCGCATTTCCTGCCTCCTGGATTTATACCCCATTATTAAAACTGTTTTACCCCATTGTCTGGTTTGTCAATTTGATTGCCAATGGCTTACTGCGCATTTTTGGTATTAAGGCTGCCGAACATAGCCAAGCAACGCTTAATAAGGATGAGCTAAAAAGCATTGTTGCTGAGACCGATTCGATTATGCCGGATAGATATAAAAATATTTTACTCGGAATTATTGATCTGGAAAGTGCGACTGTCGAGGATATCATGACGCCTCGAAATGAAATTATCGGTATCAATATAGAAGACCCGATTGAAGATATCGTGCTGCAACTTAAAAACAGCCCGCATACCCGTATTCCTATTTACAAAGAGAGCATCGACCGCGTTATAGGTTTCTTACATCTTAGAACTATTCTTACACAGCTGTTTAATACTGAGAAATTTAGTAAACAAGATATTACCAATAACCTGATTACCCCCTTTTTCACCCCGGAAACCACTCCACTACACAAACAAATTCAAAGCTTCAAGATCGACAAAATACGCATAGGCTTAGTGGTTGATGAATATGGTGATGTACAAGGCCTAGTAAGCATGGATGACCTCTTACAAGGTATCGTAGGGGAAATCATGACTGAGGAAGCTGATGTTAAAAAGTTTGCAGATGGTAGTTACCTTGTGGACGGTAGCGTAACCATCCGTGAACTCAATCGTATTACTCACTGGAGCCTGCCTACCGAAGGTCCGAAAACTATTAACGGCTTAATTATCGAGTTTCTGGAAACTATCCCTCAGGTTGGAACGAGCTTAATGATGCATGATAAACACCTGGAAATTATTACGCGTAATAAACATGCAATTACCCAAGTTAAGTTTCTAGCTAAGGCACCTGGAAATAAATAAGCGTCCAATATTTGGGCAGGATTTTTGTTTGTCATTAGTGCTGTAGCAGTAGGCACATAGCTGGCTACGTAACTATTGCTACAATGCTAATGACGGAAAAAAAGACCAGCAAAGTTGGATGATGTGTGTTTCCAGGTGCCTAAATAGCTCAAACAGCTACCTTTTAGCAATTGCATAAATTGACCTCGCTAAAGAGATAAAAAACACACAGATTTTAAGCAACTGCGCTTAAACTTGTCTATACTAAAAATACCTCAGTTTGAAATCGGGCATCAATATTACTCGAAATAATGGCAAAATTTAGTGTTTTTCTTAGGGATGAGTCTTTATTCTCTGCACTTTTTAAATCAGGTGTTATTCATATCGGCCGCGATGAAAGCAATGACCTGGCTATTGATAGCCTGGCTTTTGCACCCGCGCATGCAGCTGTTATCGTGCGTGATAACGAAACGATTATTAAACAGCTTAATGCCAACTTCCCACTTATCATCAATGGCAAACGCCATAATAAGCACCGCTTAAAAAATGGCGACATCATTACTGTAGGCAAGCATCAAATCATTTACAATCCCGATGAAAATAAAACGACACTAGCTCAACCTAACTCTAAAGCAACAGACTTAAACAACTCGTCAAAGCACATTGAACAACCTGCTGCCAGTTTGCAGATTATGACAGGCAAACATATCGGACATATTATTCCACTCAATAAAAGCATGACCCGTATGGGTCATCAAGGCTCTGGTATCATCGTCATTACTCTGCGAAAAGAGGGATATTTTGTTTCTGTACTTGAAGCAAATGATAGAATAAAGCTGAACAATACCCTACTGGCTAGTCACAGCATACAGCTAAAAAATAACGATATTATTTTACTTAACGATATTCCCATACAATTTATATGGATTAAATGATCATGACCCCAAATAAAGACCTGCAGCAATTCCAGCTCATTTTTGATCAAGCCTGCCCACTATTGAGTTATGATGATGGGGAATACTCGTGTGAGCTTATTGATATTTCCCTGCAGGGCTGCTTATTAGGTTTTAAAAACACCTGGGAACAACATGACCTGGAATCACTCTATACCCTGACACTTGAGTTGCCAGAGACTACACCTATCGTTATGAACTTATCCATTAGCCATGTAGTCGATAATGAAGTGGGGTTTAAATGCGAGCATATGGATTTAGACGATATCTCCGCGCTAAGCCATTTTGTTGAGCTAAACCAGGCTAACATCACATTATTAGATCGAGAGCTTATTGCGCTAATGCATTGCGGTTAATCCTAGAAAAATCCTGTTTTTTGTATCTTTATTACTCCTCCAAACAACTGTAGGGCGGTGCTTTAGCCCGCACATATAATAAGTACATGGCAAAAAAAATAACCGCATTTGTATGCACAGATTGTGGCGCTGACTCGCCTCGCTGGGCAGGCCAATGCAATGCATGCAAAGCCTGGAATACCATCAAAGAAGTCCACCTGGGTAGTGATCCAGTCAGCTCTCAACACCTGGGATATAGCGGTAGCCAGAGCAGCGTACAATTATTATCCGAAGTAAACCTGACACAGACAGAACGCCTGATAACCGGCATTTCCGAATTTGATCGCGTGTTAGGCGGCGGTATAGTACGTGGCAGTGTGGTACTTATTGGTGGTACGCCAGGCGCAGGAAAGAGTACATTATTATTACAGGTAATCGCTAAACTGGCCGACCAGGATGTTAGCGTTCTATATGTATCTGGCGAAGAGTCCCTACAACAAATTGCTGAACGTGCGATACGCCTAAGCCTGCCGTTAAACAAAATTAAAATGCTGGCAGAAACCTCCGTACAGAGCATTTGTAATACGCTGGATGAAATAAAACCCCGTATTCTTGTGATCGACTCGATTCAGGTAATGCATACACAAACATCTGAATCTACGCCGGGCTCAGTTTCTCAGGTTAAAGAATCCGCAAGTTATTTAACCCAATATGCCAAAAAAAATAATGTCTCGGTTTTTATGGTTGGCCATGTGACAAAAGATCAGTCCTTAGCTGGCCCAATGACTCTCAGCCATATAGTGGACACCCAGTTGATACTTGCGTCTACTGATGACGCACGGTTTAGAGTGCTCAGAGCGGATAAAAACCGTTTTGGCAGTGTCGGCGAATTAGGCTTTTTCGCCATGGATAGCAGCGGCTTAAAAGAAGTTAGAAACCCTTCTGCCATGTTTCTTAATCGTACCGAAAAACCTTCTCCCGGCAGTGTGGTTACGGTTTTATGGGAAGGTACACGCCCGCTATTAGTAGAAATTCAGGCTTTAGTCACTGAATGCCAATATGGTAACCCGCGTCGCCTTGCTGTAGGCTTTGATCAAAACCGTCTGGCCATGCTACTGGCAATATTAACCCGACATGGCGGCATATTCACCGCCAGCGACGAAATCTATGCCAATGTCGTAGGCGGTATTAAAGTAACCGAAACCAGTTCCGACCTTGCCATCCTGATTAGCATAGTTTCTAGCCTAAAAGATACTGTTGTGCCACACGATAGTTTTTTCTTTGGTGAGCTAGGCTTAAACGGTGAAATCAGACCCGTAGCCAACGGCTATGCTCGCCTGAATGATGCTGCTAAACATGGTTTCAAAAAGGCAATCATTCCCAAAGCCAATGCGCCCAAGAAAACCATTGCCGGCTTGCAGATATTTCCTGTCAGCAGTTTATCCGAAGCATTGACAGCCCTTGCAGATATAAGCTAATTTCAGTCAAAATAGTCTTAGTTCAGGTTACTAGGAGTTAATTGAGTGGTTTATTTATAAGTATAATCACTAGCTTGCTTTAATTTTGATTACCGACTAACTATTTAGCTTTTTTAATGATAGCCTTGAATTAACCTAGAAAAATCAGTTGAGCGCGGAATTATGGTACAACATATTGAATTAATACCTAAATCCTGCAAGCATTATACATAATAATCCACAAAACTCCTTATTAAACAATGATATAATATCATTTTCCTGATTTCACTATCTCATTGTTTTAATGAAGCCCTCTAAAGTATCAAAATCCTCATCTCACGTAAGAAACCGTACCCGAACGGTAAAAATGACATCTACAGCACATGGATTGACAAGCCAGGCGGGACTGATTCCCGTCGTGAAATATTTAGACAGGATAGGTTTTGAAAAAACCGTAAAACAAAGCGTTCCACATCGGCGGGGTGAAAATGCAGACCATCACTTATCTGATGTGGTTCTATTGACGTTGGTTGGCATGATGGGGGGAGCAACATCAATGGCAAAGGTGACGACCGTATGGGCAGATAGCGTACTGCGCAAAGTAGCTGGCTGGATAAAGATTCCTGTTGAAACCACAATTTTACGGATCTTTAAAGAAGTAAGTGATAGGCAGATAAGCCAGTTTGAAACGCTCACGCATACTTTGCGTGGTCAACACTGGCGGCGATTGCTTCGTTCCGGAAAATCGAAAACTGGCATACAATCCGTCCAGTGGGTCGATGTCGATTCAACTGTGGACACCGTTTGTGGTCGACAAGAAGGAAGTGCCAAAGGCTTCAACCCCAAAAAGAAAGGTGCCCGTTCATACCATCCACAACTCGCTTTTCTAGCGGAAACAAAAGAAATTTTACAAGCCTGGTTCCGGACAGGCAATGCCTTTACAAGCAATGGTGTTGTAGAATTTACCAAACAGTTACTTGCACACTTGCCCAATCGGATGCGCATTATTTTTCGCGGTGACAGTGGTTATTTTGTCGGTGATTTGCTTGAATTTCTCGATACCAGAGGGCATGGGTATCTAATAAAGGTTAAACTTAAGAATTTGAACGCATTGCTGGCCAAACAGGCCTGGACAGCCATACAAGGCCGACCCGGTTGGGAGCAGAGCGAGTTTCAATATCGTTGTGGTGGCTGGTCTCGCTCTCGTCAGTTTGTCGCGGTCAGGATAAAGCAACCTAAACAAGTGACAGGACCTCAGTCCGAGCTTTGGGATACGGCAGAATATGACTATTTTTGTTATGTAACAACTGAACCTCTATCGCCTTGGCAAACACATAAGAAGTATGGTGAACGAGCGACGTGCGAAACATGGATTGAAGAAGCAAAATCACAAATGGGTTTAGGTAAAATCAGAACGAATCAATTTCTGGCTAATGCCGCATTATTTCATTGCGCCGTTCTTGCCTACAATACCGTGCGCTGGATGGCTCAATTGAGTGGCAACAAAACGTTGTGCCAATGGGAGCCGGATACACTTCGTACTTATCTGATTCGGGTGGCTGGAAAATTACTCACAGGCAATAATCAGCTGAGAGTCAGAACACCTGCAGGTCCGCTCTATCCACAGGAATGGGATGATTGGGTTAAGGTGGGGTTACTCGCTTAACATTAACCGAAGTTAAGTCACTTTGATTAAAAGGTCATGGCACGTTGGCAGGGTGTTTATTGCCTTGGGCTCGGGGGATATCCATACGATACAAAAAATTTCCTCTATTTATGATTTAAATCTGGATATTTTGATCGGTTGGACAAAGAGGGCTGGCAAAGCGGCAGTAAAAACCTAATAACCACTTAGCTAGACAGGTTAATGAGAGTCAAAATATGGGCTTGCAGGATTTAGGTAATATAATACTTTCAAATAATCTTAGATTCAACCATAGCTGTGTGGGCATTTTTTGGAAGTGCTGTGGGATCAATAGATTGCGCAAGAAACCGTGAGCAACTGATTTTTCTAAGTTTAAGCTTTGTTGTGGCTGACCCTTGATTTAAAAACTCAGCCGTTAGAAATCCGCAGTCGTGGCCACGCGAAGTATAATATTAGTAGAGAACTAAAAAAATGTAAAAAAGAGGAATTTACGATGTCCGCACAAATAAAAAAAACAGCGCATGGTGGTTGCCCACATGACTGTCCTGATACCTGTTCAATGGTCTATGAAGTTGAGGATGGAAAACTGGTGGGGGTTAAAGGTAATCCTGATCATCCTATGACCCGAGGTGGCTTGTGTGTCAAATTAAATGATTATGAAAAAAGGCATTACCACCCAGATCGCCTGTTATACCCATTGCGACGTACGGGCCCTAAAGGCAGCAAACAGTTCGAAAGAATTAGCTGGGATGATGCACTGGATGAAATAACCACAAAATGGAAAGCGATTATTGACGAACATGGCGCGCATGCGATTATGCCCAATAGTTACCTTGGAAATCAGGGACTGGTGCATGGGTTAAATGGCGGTGATGCCTTTTTTAATCGTATGGGTGCTACGGTTACCGAGCGCACATTTTGTGGCGAAGGTTCTTGTACGGCTTGGTTATTAACTGTCGGTCCTACGGCGGGAGTAGATCCTGAAAGTTTTATTCACTCTAAATACATCGTTCTTTGGGCTTGTAATTCTGTCAGTACCAATTTACACCATTGGCATATTGTTAAAGAAGCGCAGAAAAAAGGGGCGAAAGTTATTGTTATAGATTCTTTTGCTTCAAAAACGGCTAAAGAAGCAGATTGGCATATTGCTCCCAAACCAGGTACAGATGGTGCTTTGGCAATGGCTATGATGCATACTCTTATTGAAGAAAATTTGGTCGATCAAGATTATGTCGATAATTACACCGTTGGTTATGCTGACTTAGCTGAACGTGCCAAAGATAGATCACCCGAATGGGCTGAACAAATTACCGGAATCCCTGCCGCAGATATACGCAGGTTTGCCAGAGAATATGCCACAACGCCACCTGCCGCCATTCGTCTGGGTGTCGCCTTAGAAAGAAACTTTGGTGGTGGTCAAGCTATTCGTGCCGTGTCTTGTCTTCCTGCCTTAATTGGTGCATGGCGTCATGTCGGTGGCGGTGCATTACAATTCCCTGTATGGGAGCATCCTTATAAATTTGATGTCATCTGTCGTCCGGATTTAATTCCAGAAGGTACACCTGTGGTGAATAACCTGCAACTCGGTCGAGTGCTAACGGGGGAGATAAAACTTGATACCCCGATTAAATCGATGATGTGCTGGAATACCAATCCAGTGACACAGGCACCTGAAACTGACAAGATTATCGAGGGATTGAAACGCGAAGATCTGTTTATGGTATCTGCCGAACATTTTATGTCTGATACGGCAGCCTATGCTGATATTGTACTGCCTGCATCGATGGGTGCTGAAATGGAAGATATGGTTCTCTCCTGGGGACATCTGTATCTGACGTACAATGAAAAATGTGTCGAATCCCCAGGCGAAGCCATCCCGAATAATGAGATTTTCCGTCGATTAGCGCAGCGAATGGGTTATGAAGAAGAAAATTTCAAATGGTCAGATAGTGAATGTTTAGAAAACTATGTAGATTGGGAGTCCCCTGCCTGCGAAGGTATAGATCTCGCTTATATGCGAGAACATGGCTTTGCACGATTAAACGTTGGCACTAAAGATGATCGTGTCCCTCATAAAGAAGGCAACTTTCCAACACCTTCGGGTAAATGTGAATTCAAACTAGACGATGCACGCAACTTTGTCGCAGGCCCCTTTCGTCAAATGTATGAAGGTTTTCAAGCGGGAGAATTGTTGGATAATCTGCCTGATTATGTTGCTTCCAGAGAAACTGCTGAGACTAACCCTGAGCTGGCCAAGAAATATCCTCTGAATATTATTTCACCTAAAAGTCATGGTTTTTTAAACTCCTGTTATGCCAACATGGATCATAAAATTAAAGGTCAAGGCGAGCAATTTGTATTAATCCATGTGGCTGATGCAGATGAGCGTGGTATTAAAGCAAATGATAAGGTTCGTGTTTTTAATGACCGCGGAGCCTTCGAAGGCGATGCCAAAATTACCGATGATGTGAGTGCAGGAATTATTGTGGCCACATTAGGTTATTGGCGACAGTTAAATAACGGCACCGTTAATTGCATTAGTTCCGCTGAATTTGTTGATATGGGGCATGCACCGACATTTTCAGATAATTTAGTTCAGATTGAATTGGTAAGCTGAGGCAACTGGAAACAAATAATCATCCATCCTTGCTGAGCTTTTTGTCCGTCATCAGCACTGTAGCAATAGTGACGTAGCCAGCTATGCGCCTATTGCTACAGCACCAATGACAAACATTACCCTTTCGTGCTCAACTTATGTTTTTAGGTTGTAAGCCCCCCCCCCTCTTACGCGATCTGGTAGTTTTTTTAGCAATCAGCTATACTTCGCGGCGGTGACGGTTGCGGATTTTATAACGAGTCGATTTCGGTTGAGAGCAAAGCCTGCCCCGTACTTGATACGGGGCGCTGAAACAAGCGCATAGCTAACTACACAACTGTTTCAGTAACGCAGTTATCGGCAAAAATCGGCTGCTAGAAAACCGCAACCGTTGCCGCGCGAAGTATAAGTCAAAAACTTCCATAACAAGTTGAACTAAAGGTTATAATACCGCTTCAAAAATAATAACAAACTGCAATATTTTGCATATCAGACTTAAAGGCCCAGGCAATGCTTGAAATTGAATATGAATTCGGTGATAAAGATTTAGTTCATTACAATGAACTACAGATCGATAAATCGGAAGACTTACAAAAGAAACTAAAAAGAAACCGCCTAGTTTTCCCTGGCGTACTCGCGCTTTTTGGTCTGTTTCTCTGGGTTTATTACAGTGATTACCGTACCGCCCTTTATATCGTTACTATTTCTATTTGCTGGGCTGTCGTTATTCCGCAAATTATTATTTTGAGTTTTCGTAAGCAAGTTTTAAATAGCTATACCAAAGAAGAAAAAGACGCTATGTTCGGGCATTATACTTTACGAATTGACCCCAAAGCTCTAGCTGAGATATCTCCCAGCGGTAAAAATAAAATGCCATGGAAAACCATTCTGCGCATTGAACATATCCGGGACTATATCCATATCGTTCTGGATAATGGGGCTGCATTGGTTATCCCCATTGAGAAAGTGACCTCTGGTGAAGTAAAAGATTTCAGCAGACAAGTAAAGAAAATGATCGACCTGTACGGATAATTTGTTAACTGGCAACTGGAGTCCTTGTCTTTAGACTGGGATTCCACGCTTAATCCCTCCTCGCCCGCATTTATCAAGCTATCCCCAGGCTTACAAAACCCCCTCTCGCTTTTGTATATAATACCTGCAGGCATCGACACAGTCTGGTTTGCTGTTGAATGGACCACTGATCATCTCCACCGTAAAAAACCACCACCCTTGTTGATTAATATAATAACGATCTTGTGGCTTAAACACCGGGTTATGTTGTTTCTTTGTCTTTACCATATTATTTATGTTGAACTTTAAAAATGTTTCCTTACGGCGCGGCACTCGTGTGTTATTTGCCAATACTTCATTTACATTGCACAAAGGTCAGAAAGTCGGCATTACTGGAGCTAATGGCGTAGGGAAGTCCAGTTTATTTGCTCTGCTACGCGATGAATTACATCCTGATGTGGGTGATTTTACCATGCCACCTCAATTAGAGGTGGCCCATGTTGCACAGGAAACACCTGCTGTAGAGCAAGCAGCAATTGAATATATTATTGATGGGGATCAAGAATTACGTAAAGTACAGCAAGCCATTATTAAAGCCGAAGAAGCTGATGATGGTATCAAACAAGCTGAATTATTCTCCAGAATGGATGTCATCGGCGGTTATACGGCAACGGCACGAGCTGCCCGCTTAATGAACGGCCTGGGCTTTAAACAACCTCAGGAGCACCTCAGCGTTAGTTCATTTTCTGGTGGCTGGCGTATGCGCTTAAACCTTGCTCAGGCATTAATGTGTCGCTCGGATGTATTGTTGCTCGATGAGCCGACTAACCATTTAGACCTGGATGCTGTTATCTGGCTCCAGGACTGGTTGTGTAAATACCCAGGCACCTTATTGTTGATTTCCCATGATCGAGAATTTCTAGATGATATCACTGACCATATTGTGAATATAGAAAATCAACTAGGTACCATCTATACAGGAAACTACTCAGCCTTTGAGAAAATGCGTGCAGAAAAACTGGCACTGCAACAATCCTCCTTCGAAAAACAACAGCGTGAAATTGCGCATATCCAAAGCTTTATCACACGCTTTCGTGCTCAGGCCACCAAAGCAAAACAAGCCCAAAGCCGGATAAAATCATTGCAGCGCATGGAGCTGATCGCGCAAGCACATGTAGACTCGCCTTTTCATTTCAGCTTTCCTGTGCCCGAAAAGCTACCTAATC
This sequence comes from Methyloprofundus sp., assembly GCF_965251085.1. Taxonomy (NCBI): domain Bacteria; kingdom Pseudomonadati; phylum Pseudomonadota; class Gammaproteobacteria; order Methylococcales; family Methylococcaceae; genus Methyloprofundus; species Methyloprofundus sp. The sequence goes on from NZ_OZ252594.1 coordinate 2,623,815, forward strand.
CTATGATCAAGCTGGAAAATGTCAGTATAGGCTATGGCGACAGTAATATTTTAGACAATGTAAATTTATTTATTTCTCCGGGCGACCGGATTGGTTTATTGGGCCCGAATGGCGCAGGTAAATCTACTCTAATCAAAGTATTGGCAAATGAACTCGGTATAAACTCAGGAGAAATTCAGTTTGCCGACACCTTAAAATTAGGCTATTTCGCCCAGCATCAACTAGAACAATTACATCTTGATGAAAGCCCACTATGGCATTTACAGAAAATAAACCCTAAAGCAACAGAAAAGGAGTTACGTAATTTTCTCGGTGGCTTTAATTTTCAAGATGATAAAACCTTCGATCCAATTGCTCCCTTTTCAGGCGGCGAAAAAGCACGTTTAGTACTTGCCCTACTGGTTTATCAAAATCCTAATTTATTATTACTGGATGAGCCCACTAACCACCTAGACCTAGAAATGCGTCACGCTTTAAGTGTTGCTCTACAGGATTATCAAGGTGCCATTATTATCGTCTCGCATGATAGGCATATGCTACGCTCAGTAACTGATCAACTGTATTTGGTTGCGAATGGTACTGCGTCTTCTTTTGACGGTGATTTAGACGATTATCGTCTATGGCTTAATGAACAAAAATTATTAAGCAATGACGTTTCTGGTGATGGCAGTAGTTCATCGGGGGTGAATAAAAAAGCACAACGTAAACTGGATGCTGAGCGACGCAAAAAATTAAAGCCCTTATATGATGCCCTAAAAAAAGCCGACAAAGCACTGGAAAAATACCACCAACAACAAAAAGACCTGGAAAATCAATTAGCCGATAGCAGTTTATATGAAGAATCTAATAAGACACTACTAAAACAGCTAATACAAGAAAAAACTCAAGTAGACTCAGCTCTGCAAGATACCGAAATGGAATGGATGGAAATCAGTGAACAATTAGAGGCCAGTGAAAGTTAATTTAACTGAATAAAATTAAGCCCGGTAATAAGGCTATAATCACTTGTAAAACGGCCTCGCTGCCAGGATCATATAACTTGTAATAAGTTTCATTTAGGCAAGAAATTTATACTATACTTCGCACGGCCACGGTTGCGAAGTATATGCAACAGTCTTTAACCTAAAAACCGCAGTTGAACGCTAAAAAATACTCTAAGTATTTGAATATAAAGTATAATTACCGTAACAACTTATTTCCTGCAGGGTGAACAGGCTCCGCTTCACGGTTTTGTGAATAAATCTGAGCGCAAAATACTGCGTTACAGCTATTGCCAAGGGCTACGGCCATTGTCTGCTAGCTGTGCCTTGTCTTTAGCACTCAGATTTCCCACAAAACCCCTGCTCAACTGCGGTTTCTAGGTTTAAATACCCCCGATAAAAAATTGAAAACTTCAAAAACTTATTTAAATGTAAGCTACGCTGAAAAAGACGCAGCAAAAGCGCTAGGTGCAAGGTGGGATGCCAACAAGAAAAAATGGTATGTACCTGAAAACCTGGACACATCTGTTTTTAGTAAATGGCATACTGATTCCGCCTCGGCGACTGCAAAAACTAAAAAAATCACCAATAGTAATCCGCTAACTGGCATTATCACGCATGCAAAGGATGCAAACTTTGTAGCCTATAGCGGTGATAAACCACCTTGGGACTAAGTACCCAAGCATAATTAATCCAACATTTTACTTGTCTTTTTTCTCATTTTCAGCGTTGCATAAAGAGTTGCGTAGTCAGCTATGCGCCGTGTATGCGCCTTGAAAATGAAAAAAAATTCTGCGTAAAATTTGTTAAATTAACCTAGAAAAATCAGTTGAGCGCGAATTTATAGTGCAAGATATTGTTTTCACAGTGCTTTCAAAAAACCTTAGATTCACCCGTAGGTTAATCGGGCATTTTTTGGAAGTGTTGTGGAATCAAGAGCTTGTGCTAGAAAACGTGAGCAACTGATTTTTCTAGGATTAATTATGCTTGGGTACTTAATGCTCTTATTGGTAAAACAAAAGCACTCAATGACTGGACACAAACCCTATGGTTTGATGGCAAACTCCAGTAGCAGGCCTACAAATATCGTTAAACCAAACCAATTGCTATTTAAAAAAGCTTTAAAACAGTCTGCCTTATTACGATAAAAAATCAGCTTTTGCTGATAGACAAAAAAGCCTCCGGCACATATTAAAGAGACATAGTAAACCCAGGATAAGTCTTGCATACGCCCTATTTGCACCAACAACAGCATGATTATTATTTGCAGTACCGCCAAGATTTCGCGATCTCGATCGCCAAATAATATCGCAGTTGATTTAACGCCTATCTTTAAATCATCTTCTTTATCAACCATAGCATACATCGTGTCATAAACCAGCGCCCACAGCGCGACTGCTAGATACATCAACCAGGCAACAGCGGGAATTTCATTACTTTGCGCCGCAAACGACATAGGTACAGCCCAGCCGAAAGCGATGCCTAAGTAGGCCTGGGGTAATTGCGTGTAGCGCTTCATAAATGGATAGCTTGCAGCCAAAAAGGCACCCCCAAAAGATAGCAAGATGGTGTACTGATTCAGCAATAACACCAATGCAAAGGCAGCTATGCATAATACTGCAAACAAAATCAGTGCTTCTTTAGGCTTTACTTTTCCAGCGGCAATAGGCCTTAATTTAGTGCGCTCTACATGTGGATCAAAATCTCTATCAGCATAGTCATTAATAACACATCCGGCAGCACGCATTAATACCACGCCACAACAAATAACCGTTAATACCAGTAGATCCGGTTGACCAGAACTCGCTATCCACAGCGCCCACAAAGCAGGCCATAATAAAATGAGTATTCCAATTGGTTTATTAAAGCGGGCTAGTATCCAGTACTGTTGCGCACTATCGAAGATTTTTTCTATATTCACACCCACACCCAATCCAATTAATTCAATAACTTAACCAATACAACCTAATAAATTACATGAAATTTGAACAAACCATTTGGAAAGTCAATTAAAATGTATTACTATTAATTTAATCTTTATATTTTATATGCTTACAACAACTATTTAATGTAAAGTTTCTAACAAAATACATGCAGGTACGCTTATGTTACATATCATCGATGACTTTCCCATCCAGCGTTCATTTTTAGAACAAATGCAATCTGGCGATACCATTATCTTAAAGGATAACGCTGTCTATGCTGCAAAACAGGATAATATAAAGGCATCACTCTCCAGGAAGACCTTTTCTCACCTTAATCTTTGCGTGAGTAAAGCAGATTTATCATTACGTAATATATCAAATTGTGAACTTATCCGTGGTGTAGCAATTGTTGACAGTACAGATGAATATCAAGAATATCTGACACAAAATATCGCTATGCGATCGTGTAACTAAATTAGCTTAGAGTATTATTTATTTCAGGGTACCTAAGTCTTGGCTACGCACTTAAGACGGGACAAATTTCACCATGAAGAACATGAAGCTAATGAAGAAAAAAACTAACCCCTTCATTTTCTTCATGTCCTTCATGGTAAAAAACAACCTTCTCTTGAGACTCTATTTTAAGCTGTCCCGTCTTAAGTTTGTAGCCTAAGTCTTTAATAAAGCGATCAGTTGCTGCATAAAACTACTTGTAATGGATACTTGGACTGGCACAGACCAATGCTGTGCCGATGCAAAAGACTGACACTTCACTGCATCTTTTTCAGTCATAAAAATGGCCTGTGCTGATTTAAAACTAATATCCCGCTCAGTGTAAGCATAGTGATCAGGAAAAGCATGCGTTTGACAGGCTAATCCCTGCTTTGCTAATAGGTCAAAGAAACGCTGAGGATTGCCTATTCCTGCCAAAGCATGACTGTTAGTACTACTGAACTCAGCTAACGGTTTACGTTGCTGAGTGAGCATATTAACGGCATCAGCTCCCTCCAGCTTCATCAAAATTTCATTTTCTTCTGCTGTACCACCATTACACACGATAAAATCAACTTCTTGTATACGTTCCTGCGGCTCACGTAGTGGCCCGGAAGGTAGACAAAAATTATTACCAAAGCGGCGCTCGCCATCAATAACAACTATTTCTATATCCCGGTGCAAAGCATAATGCTGCAATCCATCATCAGAAATAATCACGTCTATCTTTTCATTCTGCAGTAACAGCCGGGCCGATTCCGCCCGTACAGGCCCTACTGCAACGGGGCAATCGGCTTGTTGTGCAATGAGCAAAGGCTCATCACCTACCAGAGTCGCATCACTCTCCGCATTGACTCGAACCGGCCAGCTTGCTGATTGTCCACCATAGCCACGGCTAATCACAGCTGGGGTAAAACCAGCTGCTTTTAATTGTTTGACCAGATAAATAACCAGGGGTGTTTTTCCTGTCCCGCCCAGCGTGATATTGCCTACAATAATAACCGGTACAGGCAGTTTTTCGACCGGTTTGTAGCCTTTTTTATACAACCAGCGTCTAAATTTTGCTATATCTGTGAATAGGAAAGACAAAGGCATCAGCCAGGTGCCGATAAAATGATCTCTATACCAGACTTCATCTACAAACTTTGCCAATAGTTTTTTCATATTATGGGTGTTTTTGTGTTGCAAAAGTAATATTTCTAAAACCTATCCTGGATGCCACATCCAGCACAGAAATCGCTGCTTGCACTGGTGCACTCGCATCAGCATGGATGATTAAGGGAATATTTCTATTATTTTTACTCGCCGTTAATGCCTGGGTTAAAGTTTCTAAACTCGTATCACTCAAGGCGTTATCGTCTATAAAATACTGGCCGGATTTGTTTATGCTCAACACTATTGCCTGTTCTGGTCTTTCTACTGCCTGACCATCAGCTTCTGGCAACATTACTTTTATCACAGACTCCTTGCTGAAAGTAGTCGTGACCATAAAAAATATGAGCAACAAAAACACCACATCTATCATCGGTGTTAATGAAACTTCCAGTGGCTTATGCTTTTTATTGCGGAAATTCATTATAGTTCTTCACGTGTACCGTGAATGACTTCAATTAATTTTATTGACTCTTCTTCCATTCCAATAACATAAGAATCAACCAGACCATCAAAATAACGATGAAAAATGACACAGGGAATCGCGACTGCCAGACCTGCGGCCGTCGTAATTAATGCTTCTGAAATCCCGCCCGCAAGTACGCTAGGATCACCAACACCATGATTACTTACTATCGCTGAAAAGACTTTTATCATTCCCAACACAGTCCCCAGCAAACCTAACAAAGGAGCAATCGTCGCAATAGTCCCCAGAGTATTGAGGAAGCGCTCTAATTTATGCGCCACTTGCCGCCCAGACTCGGCGATTGATTCTTTCATCACCTCACGGCCCATACTCCTGCTCATTAAGCCGGTTGCTAAAATGGCACCTAGTGGCGAGCTATCTTTTAGGTGTTTCAAAGTCATAGCATCCAGTTTTTTTGCTTTAGCCAGGTTCCAGACCTGGGAAACCATTCTGGTGGCAAAATTTTATTTTTTCGCAAAGTCCAGAAACGTTCACCGACGATACCCATAGCTATAACTGAACAAAAAATAATGGGAATCATTAATAACCCCCCACTTTGAATTAACTCAAACACAGATTCTTCCTATAATATTTATGCTATTAATGACTGAATGCCTTGCCCTTACCTACCCAGATTACTGCAATAATATACGCTAATGCACTTAAAATTGCTGCAAAACTATACACCCATTGCCCACCTAAAGCATCCCAGGCATAACCACTATATAAGCCACCGAGCATACCCCCTATACCAAAACTGAAACTACTATAAAGTGCCTGCCCTTTACCCTGATGATGCTGACCAAAATAGCTTTGTACCAGATGAATCGCTGCGACATGCGCCGTACCAAAAGTTGCAGCATGCAAAACCTGTGCGCCCAGTAGCATGTAAATATTATCTGCATACCAGGCGATCATCAACCATCTCAATACCGATAATAAAGCACTTACCAGCAATAGACGCCGCAAGGATACAAATTTCAACAACGGGCGCATCAACACAAACACAATAATCTCAGCTCCAGCACCCAGTGACCAGAACATGCCTATCATGCTAGAGGTATATCCCAGCTGTTTTAGGTAAATAGAAAAAAACACGTAGTAAGGGCCATGCGCAGCCTGTAACAACATATAGACTAGCAAAAACGCAATAATTTCAGGCTGTTTAACTATTTGCCAGATGCGTAAAGCAGCCTGGCTGGCTTTGGCAGTTGACACCTCAGGCGTAAGTAAAGAAATCAGCCAGATACTGGCGAGCAAAGCAACGATTAAATAAGGTAATAATTTAATGGAATATAAGTCCAGTAAATATCCCACCCCTAAAACCGTCGCAATAAAACCGATAGAGCCCCATAACCGGATATAACTATAGCGATGTCGCTCATCCTTCAAATGATGTAGCGTCGCTGCTTCAAATTGCGGTAATGCCGCATTCCAGAAAAAACTAAAACTTACAGTAACAAATGCAAACCACAGAAATGATTGCTGATATATAAAGCCAGCAAACAACAGCATGGCCAAAAAAGACGCTATGCGAATAACGCGTAAACTTTTTCCAGTCTGATCTGCAATCCAGCCCCAAAGATTGGGTGCAATAATTTTAGTGCCCACCATAAAGGCGGTTAATTCACCTATTTCAGCGGCACTAAATTGACACTCTTTAAGGTACAGACTCCAGTAAGGAAGGAAACCTCCCAATGTCGCAAAATAAAAAAAGTAGAATCCTGATAAGCGCCAGTATGGAATTTTAGTTTTCACTAAATAACTTCAAATGGGCTAGCTATCTTCAATCTATTTTCTATTATTTGCCCATGCTGCATATCTTCGGAATAAAGTATGTCACAAGAGGCCTCTAATGCAGAAGCAACTATCAAGCTATCGTAGAATGAAAATTGATATCGCTCTTTAACAGAGAGTGCCGAAAAATGAATTTCCTCCGTTAATAAAGTCACTTTACATTCACTTGCTATTCTTTTCATAATGACTTGAATATCGTTTACAGGCATTAAAAACTTCCTGATAAGAATATTTGCCGTTTCATTTAAAACCTGAACTGAAATAAAGGGATGTCCACTAATTAGTTCAATACTACGCTGCCGCTTTTCTTCAATATTACCTAAACTATAGATCACGATATTACTATCTAAAAAACTACCGCTCATTAGCCATATCTCTATCAAATTCAAAGCCATTCAAATCTATACTATAAGGCTTTAGAAACTGTTCTAAATCATTACGTTTAGACTGTTGTTGTAAAAAATTTTTAATCACTGTACGCAAAATAACATCTTTTGATTTATGAGTATGTAGAGCTATTTCAGATAAGTTCTTTTCTGTCTGTTGGTCTAACTCTATGATATGTTGCATTATTTTATTTCCTAAGTAAATGGACTTACCCTTTATTAACGCAACACAGGTAATGTCGTCTGCACATCATAATTTTGTGCTCTATGACGTAACATATGATCCATCAACACGATTGCCATCATAGCCTCGGCAATGGGCGTTGCACGAATACCCACACAAGGGTCATGACGACCTTTAGTCACCACCTCAATAGCCTCACCCTTCCGGTTAATACTACGTCCAGGCAAATGTAAGCTGGAAGTCGGCTTTAAAGCAATGCTGGCAACAATATCCTGACCACTGGAAATACCCCCTAGAACTCCGCCGGCATGATTACTTAAAAAACCTTGCGGTGTCATTTCATCCCTAAACTCAGTACCTTTGCTATTAATACAATCGAAACCATCGCCAATTTCCACTCCTTTAACCGCATTAATACTCATTAAAGCATGCGCCAAATCAGCATCCAGGCGATCAAAGATCGGCTCACCTAAACCTGGCGGAACATTTGTCGCCATCACATTGACCTTGGCGCCAATTGATTCACCCTCTTTACGCAAGGCATCCATATAAGCCACTAACTCTGCTTCCTTACTCCTATCCGGGCAAAAGAACTCGCTATTCGACATCACAGACCAATCGATTTTCTCGATTTTAATCGGCCCTAATTGTGCCAGATAACCTTTAATCTCTATACCATATTGCTGCTGCAAATACTTCTTGGCTATACCACCTGCCGCCACGCGCATTGCTGTTTCTCTAGCCGAAGAACGTCCGCCACCGCGATAATCCCGAAAACCATATTTATGATCATATACATAATCAGCATGACCCGGACGGAAGGTTTCGGCGATATTGGTGTAGTCTTTAGAGCGCTGATCGGTGTTTTTAATCAATAAACCGATGGGTGTGCCGGTAGTCTTGCCCTCGAATACACCGGATAAAATCTCCACCTGATCCGCTTCACGGCGCTGAGTGGTATGTCTTGAAGTGCACGGTTTGCGTCGATCCAGATCCCCCTGTAAATCAGCCTCTGTTAAAGCCAGACCCGGCGGACAGCCGTCAACTGTGCCGCCTAATGCGATACCATGACTTTCGCCAAAAGTCGTGACTGTAAATAATTTTCCTATGCTATTACCTGACATACTTACTTTAATGCCTCTCTAAATAATTGATTAAATGCAAACACTTGCTCTGCCCTCAGTAAAAATACCCCGTCACCACCCTGCTCAAAATCCAGCCAATAAAAGGGCACAGCAGGAAACTGCGCTTGTAAAGTTTCTGCACTACTGCCTACTTCTATGATTAAAACCCCTTCTTGGCTAAGATAATCAGCTGCATCCACCAGAATTTTAATCACCAGATCCAGCCCGGTCTCACCCCCGGTAAAACCTATTTCAGGCTCGGCATGAAATTCATCCGGTAGTTGCTCCCATTCACTGATAGCCACATAGGGCGGGTTAGAAACGATTAAATCGTATTTCTGTGCGGGTAAGGCAGTAAACAAGTCTGAATGATATAGCGTTAATTGTTCTGCTAGCTCATGTTTGGCGGCATTTATTTTCGCCACCTCTAAAGCATCTTCTGATAGATCCACAGCATCCACATGCGCTTCAGAAAAGGCATAAGCGCAGGCTATTGCAATACAAGCACTACCGGTACATAGATCCAGCACATGGTTCACCCGATCAGCATCAACCCAAGGCGTAAACTGCTCACGAATAAGCTCAGCAATCGGTGATCTAGGCACTAAAACGCGCTCATCGACATAAAAAGTCAAACCGGCAAAAATGGCCTCATGCGTTAAATAGGCAGATGGAATACGTGTCTGAATGCGTCGATTAACCAGATCAATAATTTTATGCCGTTCCTCTTCAGTCAAACACGCACTAAAATAGCTTTCGGATAAATTATAAGGGAGATGCAAGCTATAGAGGATCAAAGCAGCAGCATCGTCCAGCGCTGTTGCTGTACCGTGGCCATGAAACAATTTTGCTTCGGCAAAGCGGCTCGCAGCCCAGCGTATATAATCCCTGACGGTCTGCAGTGCCTGAACCGTTTGTAACGATGTTTGTGACATAAAAATTGAATCTTGTGAAAAAGTGATATGAGTGTAATTTTAAACTAAATCAGCTGCAGGCAGGATAACATTCAGCAAATAATGGATTTGAGCTCATTCCAGCTTCATAATTTTTAACGCCACAAAGAGCTGGCGAAATTTCTCCGCCGATAAGGCATCCCGACATACCAGCAAGTTACGCTGTTTTTTTCCTATCTTGACCTGCAGAACTATAAGGAATGTAGTGAGCACACTGGATTTGAATATACGTAAATGGGTATAGTGATCATGCTCGATCAGTTCCCAGGACAGCTCTTCTGTGTGGCGTAAGCTAAAGGTATAAAAGCCTCGTTGATAACGCTGCATGTAAAAATATAAACTATACGCTAGTAGCAATATTAACAGCATTTTTAGCAGAATATCCAGGGGCAAAATTAAACAACTCAGTGTCGCCAAAATATGCACGACATAGATAAACAACCGTAAATAACGCGATTGTTTTACATCAACCCATAAAGGTGCTTCTGATTTTTTCGACAAGCTGTTTTAACTCTGGTTTTTCTGGCAATTTATCAGTAAAGAAATAGCCGATTAATAGATCATCTTCGGAGCTTAATAGTTCGCAAAATAAACGCTGATCAGCCAGTTCTGCCGCCAGATATTGGTTGTCCAAATAGGCGCATAGCATTGCATCCAACTCTTTCACGCCGCGCCGGCATTGCCAGCGCAAGCGTTTCATATTTTGCAGCTTAACCTTCCTGTCTGACTAGCAACATCTTTTTGATATCTGCTATCGCTTTTGCCGGATTCAAGCCTTTAGGACAAGTATCAGTGCAATTCATAATGGTATGACAACGGTATAATTTAAACGGGTCTTGTAAATCATCCAGACGCTCGCCAGTATTCTCATCACGACTGTCATTTAACCAGCGCGAAGCCTGTAACAATACCGCAGGGCCAAGGTATTTCTCGCTATTCCACCAGTAACTCGGGCAGCTAGCTGAACAACAGGCGCATAATACGCATTCATACAGCCCGTCTAATTGCTTGCGTTCTTCAACACTTTGTAAGCGCTCACGATCTGCAGGAGGCGGAGTCTGAGTTTCTATCCACGGTTTAATGGAAGCATATTGCGCATAAAAATGGTTCATATCGGCAACCAGATCTTTAACCACATCCATATGCGGTAAGGGAAAGATTTTAATCGTTCCGGTATATTCAGATATCGCTTTAATACATGCCAGAGTATTTTTACCATTCACATTCATCGAGCAGGAACCACACACACCCTCACGACAGGAACGTCTGAAAGCCAGACTACTATCGATCTCGTCTTTTATCTTAAGGATCAAATCCAGCACCATCTCGCCGCACTGATCTAAATCAATATCGTAGCTATCTATACGCGGATTTTCATCGGTATCGGGATCCCAGCGATACACTTCAACCCGTTGTACACGAGTTGCTCCCTCAGGCGCAGAAAAAAACTTACCTTTTTGTACCACTGAGTTTTTCGGCAAAGTAAATTCAACCATTAGTAAACCCTCTTTTTCGGTGGGATCATTTCCACTTCATCGGTTAGTGTGTACATATGTACCGGACGATAGTCAATCTTGACTTTATTATCTTCGATCCATAACAGCGAATGTTTTAACCAGTTTTCATCATCCCGATCGGGAAAGTCATCGCGCGCATGTCCCCCTCGACTTTCAGTACGATTGGAAGCTGCGGCAATAGTAACCAAAGACAAATCCAGCAAATTTTCCAGTTCCAGCGTTTCAACTAAATCGGTATTCCAGATCAAGGATTGATCACTGACCTGAACATCAGCAAAAGACGCGCGAATCTCAGCAATCTTCTGCTCCCCTGCTGCTAAAACATCTCCGGATCGAAACACTGCCGCATGACTTTGCATGGTTTTCTGCATATCCAGGCGTATCTCGGCTGTTTTACGACTACCTGAAGCGAATCGCAGCCTATCAAAGCGTTCCAGAGCTTTATCATATGCTCCTTCAGCCAGCGGCTTATGCTTTGTCCCCGGCTTGATCAATTCGGCACAACGTATGGCTGCGGCACGACCAAAAACGACCAAATCTAACAACGAATTAGACCCTAAGCGATTTGCACCATGTACCGAGACACAAGCCGCCTCACCAATCGCCATTAATCCCGAAACAACTGCATCAGGATTGCCATCTTTCAAGGTGACCACTTCGGCTTTATAATTGGTCGGAATTCCACCCATATTATAGTGCACCGTTGGAATCACCGGGATCGGTTCCTTAGTCACATCGACTCCGGCAAAAATCCTCGCTAAATCCGAAATTCCTGGTAAACGCTCATTAATCACCTCAGAGTCAAGATGTTCAACATGCAAATAAACATGATCCTTATGCTCTCCAATACCGCGTCCGGCGTTAACTTCCAGAGTAATTGCCCGGCTAACCACATCTCTAGAGGCTAAGTCTTTTGCATGCGGCGCGTATTCCTCCATAAATCGCGTACCTTCAGAATTGGTTAAATAACCGCCTTCGCCACGTACGCCTTCGGAAATCAAACAACCCGCACCATAAATTCCGGTCGGATGGAATTGAATAAATTCCATATCCTGTAAAGGCAACCCTGCCCGCAAGACCATAGCACTTCCATCACCCGTCACAGTATGCGCAGAAGTACAAGAAAAGAAGCAACGTCCATAACCGCCAGTAGCGATAACCACCGTATGTGCCTTAAACACATGCATGGAACCATCATCAAGGCACCAAGCCAAAACGCCACGGCAGGCACCGTCTTCCATGATTAAGTCGATAACAATATATTCGACAAAAAACTCGGCCTCATGCTTTAGTGATTGCTGATAAAGCGTATGCAAAATAGCATGTCCGGTGACATCAGCAGCAGCGCAAGTTCTTTGTGCCGTGCCCTCACCATAATGCGTAGTCATCCCGCCAAAGGCACGTTGATAAATCTTGCCGTCCTCATTACGCGAAAACGGCACGCCATAATGTTCCAGTTCTAATACCGCAGGAATAGCCTCACGACACATATATTCAATAGCATCCTGATCACCTAACCAATCTGACCCTTTGACCGTATCGTACATATGCCAGCGCCAGTCATCTTCGCCATTATTACCCAGCGCTGCACTGATTCCGCCCTGTGCAGCAACTGTATGACTGCGGGTTGGAAATACTTTACTAATGCACGCCGTTTTCAAGCCTTTTTCAGCCATCCCGAAAGTTGCCCGCAACCCTGCGCCCCCAGCACCTACGACAACAACATCGTATTCATGTTCAATAATCTTATAAGTATCTTTCATGCTTATTTATCCTGCCGAAATAGCGATGCGTATAACCAACACTAGCGATGCAATAGCCATCCCAGTAAAAGCCAGTTTAACCACCCAGACCATAACAATTTTTAGCCAGTCAGGATTGACATAATCTTCAATGACAACCTGCAGTCCTAATGCCGCATGATAAAAACTGGTAAATGCCCAAGCGAGTAATAAAGTAAAATTCAGTGGAGAAATTATCCACAATTTGATCTCATCAAATGAAGCACCAAAAAGCTGGTCTATAAATAAAATCAGCCAGAAAGATAAGGGAACTAAAGCAACAGCAGTCACTCTTTGCATCCACCAATGAGAGGTGCCACTTTTTGCAGAACCCAGTCCGCGTGCCTTTGCTAAAGGAGTTTGAAATTCCATAATTAGCCTCCTAAACGAACAAATAAGACACTTAGCAATGTCAAAGCTAGAGAAGCGAAAAGCTCCAGTAAAATATAGTAATTCATTAAAGGCTTTTCGTAACCCTCACCCGCATCCCAGAAAAGATGGCGAACACCATGACACATATGAAAAAACAGCGCATAGATCATCAACCAGATGGCGATGCTTATCAAGGGTTGCTGAATGACCTGCTGCATAGACTCAAAACTACTGGCACCACACTGAATCACGGCTAGACTGATTACAAATAACACTAACCCAGCGGCTAATAATACCCCTGTCATTCTATGCGTAATCGATACCACAGCAGTCAAGGGTAATCGATACACTTGTAAATGAGGTGAAAGCGGTCTTTTTCTCTGTTCCATAGCACCCTTACTCAACTTAGAATTAAGCCCTTAATAATACAGGCTCGTAAAGTAATATTCCATTATCAATTATAATTTTATGCAGAACGCATAATTCTTCATTTCCCTGTTTACACTTTTGTCCACGAAAAGCACGAAAGACACGAAAATTGAAGGCATCCTTCATATTCCTTCCTGATTACCCATAACTCTCAGCCATTCTCCGTCATTCCTGCAATCTTTTAGCAGGAATCTCATAGGTTTAGTACAGATTCCCGATAAAAGACTGCAGGAATGACGAGGTTTTTAACATGCTAATTTTCTAGGTTTCTTATACTGTAGCTGAGAGTTGTACGTAATCAGGTATTCCTTTGATGGCAGCGAATAGCTTGATCACTCGTTAAAATATTTTCGTGTCTTTCGTGGACAGTTTTTAAGATGGGTTTATTATTGTAAATGTAAACTACATTTGGCTTTCTATGAAGGACTTTTTGCGTTTCAGCAAAAAATCATTCTAATTTAATCGTACTACCCCTATTTCCTCAAGAATAATGCATAGGATGTGTTGACGACAGGAAATGCATCAATCGCGACAGATGCGCTTCGTTCCTCAGAGCATCCTATACAACGCCCTTAGCTGAATGTCATTTGGTAGCGTACCACTTTTCATTGGGCACAAAAAAACCACCCAGACTAATTAAATGCCTGGATGGTTTTGCTTTTCTCTAAATCAAGTTGGCTGATCTCTAGAAACCTTGAAAGTCCCGCTTAGTAGTCAATAGTTATAAGATTTTGACAATAAAAGCAAACAATCCTGTAGCTGCGAAAAGTGTACCTGTATTCCATTTGATAATATCTGCTTTTAATTTCGCCAAATCTTTTTTTGTGGCCAAAATTTCAGTATCTAAAACTGCCTTAGCAGCATTTTCTCATCAACGCCTGCCTTTGTTAAAGCCCCATACATCTCAACAAGCATCGTACTCATAAATATCCCCTTTATTCCTCTGATAACTTATAGATACTAAATAGCATCACCGCAGCCGTTAATACTGCAATTCCAAATATTGCAAATAAAGCAATCGTCATAATCACAACTCCTTAATCTCTTTTGTTTTTTTAGAAATTTGATTCACTAATAAAAAAATAGTCAATAAAATAAATATAGTAAAACAGACACCTAGCCAAAATATAGAATCTATATCATTGTTATCAAAACGTTTGATTATCCCTGTTACTACAACGACAAGCATCCCAAATGATAAACTCATGGCAACTCTTAGAGTATTTAAAATCTCTTTAACTTCATCTAACTTACTCATAAAATAATGCTACTCTTTAAGCTTAGCCAAGTCAATTTTGCGTTTCAGCAAAAAATCATTCCAATTTAATCGTACCACCCCTATTTCCTGAAGAATAATGCATAGGATGTGTTGACGACAGGAAACGCATCAATCGCGACAGATGCGCTTCGTTCCTCAGAGCATCCTATACAACGCCCTTAGCTGAATGTCATTTGGTAGCGTACCATTTTTCATTGGACACAAAAAAACCACCCGCACTAATTTAATGACTGGATGGTTTTCCTTGCTTTTAAATCAAGTTGACTGACCCTTGATTTTTTTACTAGCCAACCTTAAAACTACCATATAAAAGTAAAGCGCAAAATAATACTGTGACTATAATTAATGCATATAATCCCATATCACAACTCCCCTAATTCATTTATGTGAATCTCAATTTTTGACACCTTGAACTTCAGACGGTATCTTGTTCGTTATGCTTTTTATTGATATACGACTTCTGCAAGGGCTTCTTCAAGAATTTTATCATTTACACCATGCCGTTTTAAACTAGCCACTAAAGAAAATAACTTATCATTTTCAATTTTTTCTAAGTCATCCCGAAGACCCTGCCCGACATATGCTCGAATTAAGGGCTGGTAACCAGAAAAACCTAAAGAAGGGGCAATTTGTTTTAAATCATCAACAACATCTTCTGGCATCCGAAGTGTCACAGCTATCATTGGGCGGTTGGGGGTTAATCGTTTTTTTAAGGTTTCAATTTTCATAAAAACTTTTCTCGCTACGTGTAACTTTTCGGGCAGATATTATTCTGATCTGATCATCCTCAAATGCAATATGAACTACAAACAGAAGAGTCCATTGTTTATCCATGCCAATAATAGCATCACGTTCTTCGTGGTTGCGGCTGGCATCAACAATTTTAATAAATGGATCGAAAAACACTTCTGCTGCTTGCTCAAAACTTATTCCATGCTTTGTAAGATTAATTTTTAGCTTTTTTGTGTCCCAAACAAAATTAATTTTGTGTAATTCAAACCGTTCATCCATGACTCGAATGCTATATCAATGTATTTACATTGTCAATACATATTGATTTAACATAACATCACTCCTTAAGCTTACCCAAGTCAATTTCGCATTTTAAAAAACACTTGAAAACACACAAAGTGATAGTATAGTGTTACTTTATGAAAATTGAATTAGTTACCACTTTAAAACGTCAGGCTACCAAAATATTGGCTGAATTACATGATTCAAAAGAGCCTGTACTTATCACCGAGCATGGTCGACCATCTGCATATCTTGTTGATGTCCAGGATTATGAAATGATGCAAAATCGAATGGAAATCCTGGATGGATTAGCTAAGGGTGAAATGGCTATTTTAGAAAATCGCATTTATACTCAGGAAGAAGCAAAAGAAAAAATGAGTAAATGGCTCAAGTAATATGGACTGAACCTGCTCTATCTGACTTTAATACAATTGCTGAGTATATAGCTCTTGATAAACCAAGCGCGGCTATTAATCTAGTGCAAAATGTTTTTTCTAATACAGACCAACTTGAGCTGTTTCCAGAGTTAGGGCGTAAACCACCAGAATTTAATAAATCAAGATATTTAGAAGTTATCGTAAATCCATGCCGTATTTTTATCGCATTGAAGGTGATAAAGTCTATATACTTTACGTTATGCGAAGTGAAAGAAAATTGCGTAAATATTTACTCAATGCAAGAAAAAACAGTTAATAATTGCTTCAAGAGCATATGTTAGTGCCACCCTAAACGCGCCGCTATTTGCCGCAGAATAAATTCAAAAAATCCACTCAGAGTAATTTAATGCCTGGGTGGTTTTCTTTTGTTTTAAATCAAGCTGGCTGCCCCTTGAATGGAATGTACTACCCTTGATTTTAGACGACTTAATGTGTGCCTTTTAGTAAGCCCGAAATACTAAGGTCTTCATCTACATCAGGCCAATAAATCCCTTCTCCATCTCCCAGTAACTCCCAATTTTCTAGTTGTTCTTTACTTGCCTGAGACAACCTAGGAAACCAAACCAAAGGTGCAGAAATCGTGCGCCCATCAATTAATTCAACAATTATATAATACCTGTACATTTAATATTATGCGCTTGAGGGTGTAATTCAACGGCTAAAGTACTCATTCCATGTCTCCAATAATATTTCTTTGTGTTCAATTACAAGTGACTCTAGTTTTCTCAATTATTTAGGAGAAAATCTTGTAGAACTAGCCAATGCAACAGGTTTCAACCAAAACTTTGCTAACATTCTTTCCCTCTGAATATGGATATGTGCAGGCTCACCATTTTCATTACTATAAAAGAAGAAACGAAAAGAGGCATCCTTCATTTCCCTGTTTACACTTTTGTCCACGAAAATCACGAAAGACAGGAAAATTAACGGCATCCTTCATATTCCTTTGAAGGCAGCGAATAAATTGGTCACCCGTTAAAAATATTTTCGTGCTTTTCGTGTCTTTCGTGGACAGTTTTTAAGATGGGTTTATTATTGTAAACGTAAACTACTTTTGGCTTTCTATAAAGGATGCCCGAAAGGACCTATTTTTAATACAGTTGGCATTGCTTAATTTTACTATAAGTATATTACTCGTGGGCGGATATAGTTGCTACCTATGGCTTTTTTTGCTTAACAGACACAATAAAACCACCCAGACTAATTTAATACCTAGGTGGTTTTACTGTTTTCTACTAAATCAAGCTGGCTGACCCCTCGAACGCTTGAACCTCCTGCTCCTTATTTGCTCAGAAAAGCAACAATCTGGACAACAGATAAAATAATAACCGTTCCAACCCAGAACCACCTCTGCCATGCCCAGTGAGTCTGTTTAATTGCATTATGCCTTATGTGTTCATCATGCTCTGCCTGAATTATCATTAATTTATTTAACTCTAAGCGAATTTCTTCTGATGACATCTTAATATACCTCAGCCTGAATCGTTAGTTTAGAGATTACAGCTAATTAAAATTATTGTCAATTTTAACTTAACCATTGATCATCAAGAACTGAATTGATAGGGTTTGAGTAATTAAGGCGACTCAGATAAGGATAATGCATCAATCTCTTGTAGTTGCGAATTTAATTAAACGTGGGATGATTCCTTTTTATTGTATGATAAAGCCATTTGCCCCCTTGATCTTTACCCTTTATTTTTTCAATCGAGTCTGACCCTTTTGATTCGTAATCATAAATCAAAGACCTGACCCCGTTTTTCACTGACCCCGTTTTTCATATGACCCCGTTTTTCATTTCTTTGTTTTAAATCAAGTTGACTGACCCCTTGAACTCCTTTGAACCATTCCTCTAAACAAGATAACCCCAAGCTTTAAACTTTTCTTTAAAGCTCTCATCTTCTTTAAAAACCAAGTAAAACAAATATTCTGGAGATAAATCTAATTCGTTAAACCAAACAACTGTACTATGAGAAACTTTAAAATTAGAAAAATTTGATTCTTCTTTTAATTCTAAAAAAATTGGTCTTTTATCATTAAAGATAGTCTGTTTAAGATTTGCAATACCTTCTTTACCATTATTGAATATTAGACAGAGATTATAGTCCCCAATATATTTCGCTTCATTTATACTCAACATACTTTTTTACCTATACTAATGGTGCAATTTTATGATATCTACCTGTTTCTTGAATGGTATTCCAATTATCAAGTAATTCATCTTGGCGTTCTTGTGCCCATTCAATAACAAGACTTCTGACCTTTGGTGGTAGCTTTCCTTCAATTAACCCAAGCTCTCTGATTGATATGGAGGCTTTATATTCATTGTACTCAGCATGAAAATGAGGTGGATTATGCTCATTGAAATACATGTATATTACAATTCCAAGAAATCTACTCAGTTCAGGCATAATTCACGCTTTACAGAAAAATTAAAAATGGGGTTAAAAAATTGCCATGAGCATGGTTTTCACTATTGGAATTTTATTTTCTAAAATAAACGCCCCATCAGAAGAAACAATACCCCACATACCCAAGAAACAGGTTTACTTACTTCAGCATACAGAAACATGAAAACTTTGTACACAATCAATATGGGAACCCATACAGGCGAAGTTATTGCCAATATAAAAAAATCAACTAATTAAGGGGTGTGCCGCCGAGCAAGGTCGATAATTTCAGCGAGTGAAAGCCCCGCTCTGGCAAGGTAGGTCAACCACCAGATAGCAAACGTCGGGCAGGAGGAAGGTAACTCCGAATGTTAAGCACGATGGGCGCAAGCCAGCAGGCCGTAAGCGCAAGTTAAAGTGGTTTAGCCTCGAAATTATTTTACGCATATCAAGCTGGCTGACCCCTTGAAGATTTCACTTTATTTTTTCAATCGAGTCTGACCCTTTTGATGTTATTAATTTATTTAACTCTAAGCGAATTTCTTCTGATGACATCTTAATATACCTTAGCCTGAATCGTTAGTTTAGAGATTACAGCTAATTAAAATTATTGTCAATTTTAACTTAACCATTGATCATCAAGAACTGAATTGATAGGGTTTGAGTAATTAAGGCGACTCAGATAAGGATAATGCATCAATCTCTTGTAGTTGCGAATTTAATTAAACGTGGGATGATTCCTTTTTATTGTATGATAAAGCCATTTGCCCCCTTGATCTTTACCCTTTATTTTTTCAATCGAGTCTGACCCTTTTGATTCGTTTTTTTGAATCTCTTTATCTGAAATAAAAAGACAAAATGTGACGTTTTTTGTCAGCACCTTTACCCATCTGTCTCAATAAAAACGGTGGAAACTATAAATCATGGCATTTCAGGCTTGTCATTATCATGGCATGAACTATGCTTGATTTTAAATGAGTTCATTATTCTCTTTCTTAATAATATAAAGGTAGAAAAAATCATGAAAAATTTAAACATTCAAAAAGTACAACAGGGTTTTACCCTAATCGAGTTAATGATCGTAGTTGCGATTATTGGTATTTTGGCATCGATTGCTATCCCTGCCTATAGGGAGTATGTTGCGAAGGCAAATGGTGCGAGTTCTGTTGCTGGTTTATCGGCAGCGAAATTAGCAGTGGCAGAAAATTTCAACACAGGCGACCTGATTTGTACTAATACAGGTAGCGCAATTGGTGGCTGTACTCTTCTTACAGGAGTAATTGTAGGTGATACCATTGGTAATGGTGCTTTAGCTGCAATAGCTACATTAACACCAGATCTTACTGTCAATCCTATTACATTTACTTGTTCAGTTAATATTGCCTTAGCCGCAACCACTACTTGTGCAGGTCCTGTTGCTGTTGCTCCAGCTTCATAAGCCAGCTTGATTTAGAAAAATAAAAACATCCGGGCTTTAATTAGTTCGGATGTTTTTTTAGCAACAATGAAAAGAAAACCAATAAAAAAATGGGGTCAAAAAAATGGGGTCAAGTCTTTCCATGAGACATTTTCCTGAAAAAATGGGGTCAAGTCTTTCCATGAGACATTTTCCTGTGCAAAAAGACAGACCACGATTAATTAAAGTAAAGCTTTTGGTAAAACATGAAAAATTGACCTATAAACATAATAGGTGTAATCTTATTAAAATTAGTAAGTTAGATAAAATAAAAGCGGAAACTTCTTTTCATGAAAAAATGTTTTTTGCAGCACTGGCAGTTATCGTAGGTTTAATTGGCTGGTCAGCTTCAAATTTTTTGAACACTTCGGCATTTGTTTTATTATTGGCACTTTTTGGTACGCTCGCTTCTGCAGTTTATGGTATATATCAATATCGTTTTATAAAACAATTAATTAAGGAACTAGAAGATGCTTAATTCGGTTATTATGTTTTTTATTGGGTTGGTGTTTGTTATTTTTTTGGGGTACTTAGCTTTGGATTCATATAGTGAATTTAAAAAGCATGGACAATAATAACCAAAAGGGTCAGACTCGATTAAAATGTAGCGGCCTAAAAACCTCCCCTAGCCCCTCTTTATAATGCTGATTCTCTTAGGAGTGCATTAGAAGCCCATTGATTTATACTTACGCCATGTACTTGAGCAGCCGTTGCAACTGCTGCATGCACTTCTGGAGGAATGCGCAACATTAAATTTCCTGAATAAGGTTTTTGAGGTTTTTTACCTATTGCCTCACAAGCCTCATTGTAGTCATCTACTGCTTCGTAAAAAGCATTTTTTAATTCCCTTACCGTTTCTCCATGAAAACCAATAACGTCTTTAATTCCGACAATATGACCAATAAAGCAATCATCTTCATCACTAAAATCTATTCTAGCGGTATACCCTTTGTAAAGTAATGAGTTCATGGTTTTATGCCTAGCTGAGTTAAAAAATTACGCGCATCTTTTACCTGGTATGGTTTTGCTTCTTTTTTTGGGTGCGGCCTGTGAAAAGTTGCTACAATGCGATCTTTTTGAAACCTGACCCTTGAGCCATTACCCTCTATCAACTCTGCACCAACTGCAAGTAACAAGCTTTCAATTTCCAACCATTCTAAAGATTTTGGTATTGGATCTGTATAAACAAGAGCCAAGACCTTTCGCTGTTTTGAATTCATTTATACAGTATAGGAATGCTCACCTCAAAATGCAATCATTTATTGCAATCATTGCAATAGATCAAGGAGCCAGCTTGATTTACACAAAACCAAACTGAGAACAATACAGGACAATAATGACACGACCATTTTTTAAAAAAAATCACCAGACCCTATCAACACCATATCTTAAAAACAATGCCTCATTAGTTATAAACTTCATTTTCTCATACAAACATTGAGAAATCATAAGGCGATCAAAAGGATCACGATGCTCAAAGGGTAAATCTATTACACCTAAAACATGCATTGGCTGAACAGATAACAAAGTAATATTTTGATATTCCAGCATATCTACCAGCTGCTCAAGTGGTTGCGATAAGCTTAATTTACCAAGTGATATTTTAATTGCCATTTCCCATAAACTAACAATACTTAAATAAATATCCGAATCATCATCACTAATAATGCCTTTAATAGACTCAGGAAGTCTTTTGTCATCGTCAAAAAACCAAATCAAAGTATGAGTATCCAATAAATATTTCATTGCATATACGTCTTAAAGTCTTCTAAAGGAGCATCAAAATCATCAGCCATATAAACCACAAAACCTTTCATACAACCCACTTGGCGCTTTGTTTTTTTATTTTTCTTAACTTCTAACTTTAAGATTAGCTTTTCTACTTCAACTAATAAGTCATCTGATAATCCGTCAATTTGACGAAATAAACTTAATTTGTGTTCAGCTATATTCATAATAACTCCTTAAAAAATAAAGAGAAAACAATATCAAGGGGTCAGCCAGCTTGATTTCAATCCGTTTACTAAAATATTAGTCTGGTTAAAAATAGGGGCAGATCACGTTTAGACAAAGCATACGCTTATCACATCCCTTTAAAAAGTTGTGCATGACTACCTAATCGTGTCAGGTAAACAGTGTGCTCATCAGCCTGATAGATAAGTAATGTATCTCCACCCAAATGCAACTCTCTAAAGTCACTCCATTCACCATGCAAGCTATGATCTTTTGATTCTGGTGGTAATGATTTATTGCCTAATAGCCTGGAAACATACAGGAATAATTTTGTTATTTGTGTATCCGTCAGGCGCACGCTTTTCATGTCCTTGATAAACAATTTATGGCGTGATACAGCTTTCATTCTTTAGCGAGTTCATGTTTCAACTGCTTTAGTGAAGAGCATTCCAGGTTCTTTCTTCCACGTACATCCCGCATAGCAGCCTGAGTTTCTTTATTGGGCAATGTAACATTAAAAGGTAAGCCTTGTTTAGCAACAATCAAGCTAGTAAAAATATTAACGGCTTCACTAAAGTTTAAGCCAAGATCGGCAAGGATTTGCTTGGCTTCTGTTAGTTTTTTTTCGTCTAAACGTAAACTTGTTTGTGTTTTTGTGCTCATATTGCAAAACCCTTGTGTAGTATAGATTTTCAGCATACCATATGGGATGCGTTTATCCTAAAAATAAACGTAAAAACGAAAAAAAATGGGGTCCCGAATTGCGAATTTTAATAGCCAAGGAAAAAATGGGATCTATACCCTTAATTGATGCTCCTTATCAAAACATAAGTGAGCTTTGTTTATTACTGAATCAACTATTTATATTACTTGATATGACAGGGATGCATCTCCCGTTGCATTCAATAGCTTCTTGTCAGCTGTTAGTAATATGCATTCTTTATATTTACTACAACCTGCAATAATCGCATCTGGTAATTTCATGTTTTTATCTTTTCGACTAAAAATAATGTTTTGTAATAAGGTGTCATTAACTGATGTTAATTCTATGACTTCAATTTTTTCTAAAAACAAATTAAATAGCTTAATATCGGTATTTGACAAACCTTCAAAGCATAAGTATTCAAGCTTAGAAATTACAGAGCAAGCGATATAATCGTAATTATTCAGACCCCTTAACAATTGGTAGCTTAGGAACCGCAACACCTACCCGCTGATTGTGAATAACGGCCGCTAAATATATCCATGGGGATTGCTGCCTTTTTCTACAGGTTTCGATGACACTAATCAAAATAGCAAACACACATGAACCTTCTTCAGTTCGTGTTCCATAGCTGATTCGCCTTAATATAACCCAGTGCCGTAAGGCACGTTCTGCTTCGTTATTGGTTAAGGGTAAATGAGGGAATTCGAGTACCCGAAAGATAGCCTCCCAATCATTGAGCATTTCTGTTGCTAGCGCATGGGTCTTTGTGTGTGTTGATGCTTTCATTTGTTCACACAGTTGCCGATAGGCTATCAATTGCGTTTGGTAAATTTCCGTCAGTGGCGAGTTTGGAGGGTGGTGCCGTGCTTCACGAATTGCTGTCATAAGCATGTTCATTAATTTGAGTGTTTGTTCTCCAAATAGCTGAGAGTCTTTATTTAAGCCCTCTTTTAAGCCTTTTGCCTTACGAATCAGGTGAGCCCAGCAACGAGCTCGATTAAGGTATTTTCGATAAACCTGGTAACCATCACTCATTAGCCAGCCGCAATATGCTTGACCCAGGATGTTTTCAATCAGTTCTGATGACCGAGTTGAAATCCAGTAGGCTGTGACGGTATCTGTACTAAAAACCCATAGCCATAAAAAAGTGGTGAGTTCCATCCAGGAAGTTTCATCAACATGAAGTAGATTACTTTCTACGACTTCCTTTACTAATTCAGCTTCTATAGGCATTGCTGCTGCGCCGCTTTCATGTAATGTATTGTTAATCGTGCCAACACTAATCTGTAACCCTAGCCAATCACATAAAAACTCTTGGACACGTTCTCGTGAAAGCCGCATGCGATAAGTAAGGCATATAATTAATGCTGCAAGCCCCGGACCTACCAATCTCCATTGGCTACAGTTTATATCCTGCAAGGTGCCATCGGAATTGGAACGATGCGGTTCTTTTATTGTAATATGTCCACAGTGACAGGTGACTTCATAATAGCTATGCTTGGTATTCGTTAGCCTCAGGCCTGGATTTTTCTCATCAGACCATACGATATCAATGGTTTCAAAAGCCGTGTATGCTTTTTTGAAATGGTCATTTAATGGTTGATGGCAGCATTCACATATTTCAGGAAAATGTTCCTGATAGTCTGTGATCACTATTTTTTGTTGTCGCCCAAAACCCTTGGCTCCAAGTTGCTTCCCTGGTTTTCGTTGTTCTTCTGTTTCATTTTTCGGGGACTGTCTGGATGTTTTATTGGGCTTTTCAGTAGGAGATGACTCTTTTTTATCTGAAGTCGCTTCTTGTTCCTCTTCGGAATCATTACTGGAATCTTTTTGAGTGTCCCTTTCCCATGGTGCTTCACTGCTTGGAGGCCGAGAACTATTATGGGAATTCTGGCTTAACCGTTCACGAGCTTCCTTTAAATCTGTAAGCAATCTTATTGAAAGACGACGTAACTCTTCTTCTGATAAATTTAGAAGCTCTTCTTCGTCAAGTTGGCTTAGATCCTGATTACTTAATTGCATGGCCTACATAATACTTCTTGGTATCATAAAGTTACAAGCCTTTTTTAAATTAGTTGTCAAGTTTGTCGGTAGGGGTCTGAATATTTACATATAATCAGCTTCAGATAATATGTCTAAAAGGTTTTGATTACCTTTAAGTAACTGAATAATAGCATTCGTATCTAAAAAATAGAACTTACCATTCATCCCGTATTTTCCTTTGCTCTTTAATAACATCGCCTTGCCATTCGAGTTTTCCAGCTACATCGTTAAAATCATATTTATGTTTTTTTTTATCTTCAGCAACCAGAATAATGACTTTCATATGCTTTGAGTATAATTCTTGGTACTGCGATGGAATTTCAATTATATTTTTATCCGCATCTATTTCAAATTCATATGCTTGCATTATTTATCCTATATTGGTTTTATTTAAGTCAAAAGAAGGAAAATGGGGTCAAAGGAAAATGGGGTCAGGTCCCGAATTGCGAATTCTTTATGGTTAATTTATAATACACCTCAGAATAAATTTCCTTTCTTAATTCCTATGCCTTTTAAGATAGATCAGCATATTCGTAATTGTGGACCTCTGAAACATCATACCCAGTTTTCTATTTTTAGCCCTTCTACTCTTTCAAATTCATGTACATTATTTGTTATTAATGTCGCTTTGAGACTTCTCGCATGAGATGCAATTAATAAATCCATGTTACCAATCATCATTCCATTCTTTTTTAGATAAGTATGCTGCTTAGCGTACTCTCGCCCCGCTAACTCATCCCAACTTTGGATTGTAATTAATGACAAAAATTCCAATAATTCCTCTTTTCTTTTACCTTTAATTTTTAACGGACTTTTTTCAATACCTGACCATAGTTCTGCATATACTATTGCAGAAATATGTAACTGATCTGTAGCTTCAAAAGCCTTTAATACTGTGATAGGTCTATCTTTTAGCACATAAATGCAGATATTCGTATCTAACATGAACATTAAAATGATTCTCTGTCTTGGGGGAAATCGTTATCTCTTTCCACTAGAAAATCATCGCCAAATGTACTTTTTCTATTAAAAAAATCCTTCCATGATGTTTTTTTTGCAGATATGATAACTTCATCACCTACTTTACGAATATAAACTTCTGAAGTATCAAACCTAAACTCTTTAGGTAGGCGAACGGCCTGGCTTCTTCCATTGGTAAATATTTTTGCTGTTTGTTGATGCATAACCCACTCTCTAAAATAATAATATATATTTATAAGTATATATCGTATAGTTATAAACAGAAGATTTTTTTGATCCAAGTCTGACGATTGAAGGCCTCCATTGAATAAAAAAAATGGGGGCTAGTCCCGAATTGCGAATTTTTAGCTTTTCTAACAACTCGACTGGTTAATTTTTTTGGTTATGACAATCAAGCAGAATCAAGGGTCAGCCAGCTTGATTTAAAAAAAGAGACCGTTTTTCGTGAAATTCGAGCGAAAGGCGTTTTTTAGTTGAAGCGGTAGCCAGAGACTCCCATTGTTCTATAAACAATAAAAAACCCCATTAAGGGGCTATTATTATGAAATCGAGTTTGTGGGATTTATTTTATCAGTTTTGCTAAACCTTAACTATCTCAGGAAACCAAGGGCTAAGCAAGATAGCTATATAAATAAACTTTAGATCAGTTCTGGCGAGTAAATTAGTCTGACTGTTCTTGATAGTGTTTACTATCTTGTCGGCCTGGGTATCGGTGAAGCCTTTATCTTTGAGAGACTTAACCGCGTCTTGTGTATCAAAATTGGGTATTGTTGCCATCTCATTTCTCCTCTTTTCTTTTTTGATTGTATCATCTTCTGTCAGCGGTTGCGTGAAAATGAAGAATTGGGACACCAGCCTTATAAAGAAATTCAACCTTGTAGGGTGGGCAAACAGCTTTACCATTTGCCGATAAAAAAGGTGGGCAATAAAGCGTTGCCCACCCTACCTTGAAAAACAAGGCCTTAATGCCGTTTTATATATTGGTGTCTACGTATAACTGATCAAGCTGTATTGTAAGATTCAGTGCTACTATGCTTGCTTGATCTTGGGGGGAGGAGTAGCTGTGCAAAGTCCATGCATTATCATCTGCTCGAGTAAAGCAATCAAGCGTCATTTTTTGCGCATCAATTAGCCAATATTCCTGCAACCCCGGCAGTAGCTGATAATATTTAAATTTATCACCTCGATCATAGGCTTCAGTTGATGGGGAGAGTACTTCTGCTATAAAAACAGGGCGTTCTTTATAATAATTAAAATCTTGTTCCTGATCACGTGGGTCACAGCTGACAAATACATCAGGATAAAAGAAGGCGTTAGCTAACTCGATCTTTACTTTCATATCAGAAATATAGCTACGGCAGGGGTTACCTTTAAGTTGCTGTTTGAGTAAAAATGCAAGATTCATTGCAATAGTCACATGATTATCACTGGCTCCTGCCATTGCCCATATTTCACCTTGCAGATATTCATTCTTAAATTCAGCTGTTTTTTCGCTTTCCAGATATTCAAGTTCAGATAGTTTAATTTTTTCGGCTGCAGTCGACATGTCTTTTCCTTTTTTCGGCTATTATTTTACCATGGGACACTCTGAAAACTGTAGGGCGTGGCTTTAGCCCGCCTTTAGCACAGATGTTTGACATTGGCAGACTAAAGCTACCGCTTCCAGGCTACTTAAGTTTTCCTGATTACCCATAACCCTCAGCTATACTTCGTCATTCCTGCATGCTTTAAGCAGGAATCTAGTCAGATAAGCATAGATTCCCGATACAAGACTTCGGGAATGACGAGGTTTTTAACATACTGATGTTTCAAGCTTTATTCTACTATGGCTGAGAGTTGTACGTAATCAGGTAAGTTTTTTCTGCACGTTCGCTAACATCATCATATCGCATTAATTGTTTTATCCTAGAAAAATCAGTTGAGCGCGAATTTATAGTGCAAGACATTGAATTGAGTTAATATAATACTTTTAAATAACTTTAGCTTCATCCATAGGTTAAAAGGACATTTTTGGGAAGTGCGGTGGAATCAAGGGCTTGTGCTAGAAAACGTGAGCAACTGATTTTTCTAAGTTTAAGCGAACAATAAGGAACGATGGTTTAATAATACCCGAAAGAGTAAAAAAGAGACAGACTGGCTACGTTTAAATATCCCAATACTATGCTAACTGGGTGGTGACGTTTATAAGCCGCGACACTAGTCCATGTAGAAACACAATAAGGTACGATATAGGTCAGAAGAACTCTGATAATTTCGTCAGGTAATAAAAAACCTCTCACCCATAAAACATCACCATGAGATCAGCATGAGTAATATACCCACTATAAGGCGGTTTTTACCGAGTATAAAAAAACATCTTTACAAAAGGCGAGACTAAACCACAGTTTCATTAATCTCCTGTTAGTTTCGCTTGATCCATTTTCTTAGTAATACGTTGCTTTGCGTCATCTGATAACTGACAGTCCTTATTAGGCGCGTGACCTTCAAACGCCCCTAAGGCTTTGTTCATAAACTGCAATTGCTGAGCATAACGGTTGCAGGTTGTACACATTAAATAGTGAGCCTTCATTTCCAACCGCGTGTACCACGGCAATGAAGTCTCCATATTCTGTGATGTCAGTTCTATTATTTCTTTACATTTATACATAAGTCATTCCTTACTAAACCAGTTTTTTTCCAGACATAGTCTTAGTTTTACGCGTGTGCGTGATAAAGTCACCCACAGCTGGTTATCTGTTTCAAAGCCTAATAAAGCACAGCATTCTTCTGTTTCTAAACCATCAACGGTGCGTAACAATAAGAGGTCAGCCATACGTTGTGGCAAACGTGAAAGGCAGTCATTAAACGCGATCCAGAACTGTTTATCGTTCATGCTTTTTTCAGGTGTCCCCCATTCGATCAAATTAATTTTCCAGTTTCCTTGCTGGTCAAATTGATAAGCTAATACTTCCTCAGCTGTTTCATCATCATTTAATGTGGTTATTTCATGCCGGTTTTTTCTAAAATGATCAATGATTTTGTGCTTTAAAATCCCTACTAACCAGGTTCTCACCGTAGATTGACCTGTAAATCGATCCAAGCCCTGTAATCCTGCCAGCAGGGTTTCTTGTACCAAATCTTCTGCTGTTGCTTCGGAGCGAACCCGTATCAAGGCGTAACGATATAAAAGATCACCATAGTCTTTAAGCCAGTTTTCAGGTGACGTGTCTGTTTGAGCCATAAAAATATCCATTCAATTTATGAGTCCCATTATTATAAATGATACTCAAATAGTCCATTTTGTTATTCTAACAATCGGCTACGCACTTAAAACGAGACATTCGGAGGGGAGTAAGCTTTAGTCTACAGGTGTAGCATTCGAATGACACAAGTAGGCTAAAGCCTACTCCCCTAAAGTTGTTCTATGTTAAGTTAGTGCCGATAATTACTTATCCCCGTTTCCAGGCATGAAACTTAGCAACCCACTGTAATAATTTTTCGGGTTGGTGGTTCTTTTTCCAGACACCTGCGACATATTTATTCGCTTCTGCCATCGTCGGATAAATATGAATCGTCCCTAACACTTTATTTAAGCCCAGTTTATATTTCATTGCCAAGACAAATTCGGCTATTAAATCCCCTGAATGCTCACCCACTATAGTCACACCCAAAATTTTATCTTTACCCGGTACGGTCAGAACTTTAACAAAGCCATACGCTTCACCATCAGCAATGGCTCGGTCTAAATCATCAATTCCATAAACACTGGTTTCATAAGCGATACCCTGCTCTTTTGCTTCTTGTTCATTAAGTCCGACACGCGCAACTTCAGGATCAGTAAAAGTTGCCCAGGGAATCACTGAATAATCGGTTTTAAACTTCTTAAATGAACCAAATAAGGCATTGACCGAGGCATACCATGCCTGATGCGCAGCGGTATGGGTGAATTGATACGGACCTGACACATCACCACAAGCATAAATATTCGGGTAGTTAGTTTCCTGAAAGTCGTTAATTTGTACGGTACGACGATCGGATAATTGCACACCTAATTCTTCTAAACCATAACCCGTGGTATTTGCTACACGACCAATCGCTAATAACACTTGGTCAAAAGGAATGCGCACTTGCTCACCCTTATGTTCTGCCAGCAGGATTTTTTCGCCATTTTCGACAATAAATTCTTTGGCGGTATGTTCCAGTCTGACATCGATGCCTTCTTTGATAAACCGGGCTGCGACCGCTGCTGACACTTCAATATCTTCACGAATCAACAAGCGTGGCGCCATTTCTACCTGAGTCACATTAACGCCTAAACGGGCAAAGGCTTGGGCTAATTCACTCCCAATCGGCCCACCACCTAAGACCACCATGCGTTTAGGTTGTTCGCGCAAGTTCCAGACATTATCCGAGGTTAAATAATCAATTTTATCCAGCCCAGGAATCGGTGGTACGAACGGACGTGCACCAGCGGCAATCACGATTGAGCGCGAGCTGATGATTTTGATACCTTCAGCCGTCTTAACTTCAACTTCCCATGGCGAAATAATTTTCGCCTCGCCTACCACGACATCAACGCCTAATGCTGTATAACGCTCCACCGAATCATGCGGCGCAACCGTTTGCACCACACCCTGTACACGCTCCATCACTTCGCTGAATTTAAAATCCGCTGTCATCTCATTAATGCCAAACTCTTTTGAGCGTTTTAGTGTAGATAATAACTTGCTGGATTTGATTAACGCTTTAGAAGGAACACAGCCGGTATTTAAACAGTCACCGCCCATTTTATGTTTTTCGATCAACGTCACTTTCGCTTTAACCGCCGCTGCAATATAAGAGGTGACCAGCCCAGCTGAACCGCCGCCAATAACCACGATATTGTTATCAAATTTTTCTGGTTTTTGCCATTGCTTATACACTTTCCTAGCTCCTATAATTGTGATAATTTTCTTTGCTATCAGTGGGAAAAGTCCTAATAAGATAAATGACCCAAGCAATGCAGGCGATAAAATACCTGCTAAAGAATCAATTTTACCTAACTGCGTTCCCGCATTCACATAAACGGCAGTGCCTGCTAACATACCTATCTGGCTTACTATATAAAAAGTCCAGGTTTTCATATTGGTTAAGCCCATTAATAGATTAATCATAAAAAAGGGGAAAACCGGGACTAAACGTAAGGTAAATAAATAAAAACTTCCTTCTTTTGCTACGCCTTCATCAATCGCTTTAAGGCGTTCACCAAACCTGTCTTTGACGCTATCACGGAATAAAAAACGTGCCGCCAGGAAAGCTAATGTTGCACCGATACTAGACGCAAAAGAAACAATCAGGGTTCCCCATAATACGCCGAAAACAGCGCCACCCGCCAAGGTTAAGATCGCCGCACCAGGAAGAGATAAACCCGTGACTGCGATATAAACCAGCGCATATACCGCAATCGCTAAAAAGGGATGTGTAGCACGATAGTTTTCTATCGCTGATTGCTGTGCTTTTAAGGTTTCTAAGCTTAAATAATGCCCTAAATCAAAGTAGAAAAAAGCACTGATAAAGGCAGCGATAACAATGAGCAAAATAATGCGTGAAGAAGTCATAGTATTTTTGTTGGAATAAATTATTTAATTATGAGTCGCCGGGTAGGATAGAAACTTACATGCACATTCAATTCAATTCAATTCAATTCAATTCAATTCAATTCAATTCAATTCAACTCAATTAATGTATCCTTTGGCTATACACATAATAAACAATAAGTGATTCTCTAAGAATTGGCTAAAATCGTAGGCTGGGTTAGATTTTTTATTGCGAAGCATTAAAAAACGTAACCCAGCAAGATAGTCTCATTACCTCTGCTGGGTTACGTTATTTCGCTTTGCTCAATAAGCTAACCCAGCCTACGCTGGAACGAGAGCAATAAAGTTTTCTATATAATAACGCCCGTTAATTTTTGCTGGCACCGAGGGCATTAAGTTCTTTGCTTAATTGAGCCGATGACATGACCTCTAGTGGTAGTGCCAACATTTTCTGAATACGCATCTCTAAAGCCCGATAAGTATCCTCAAACGCGGCAATCAATTCACTCTCAGAACCATTCACATGGCTAGGATCATTTAACCCCCAGTGTCCTCGTGTTGCAGAATGCAAATAGCCGGGACACACCTCACCCCCAGCGTTATCACAAACGGTTATGACTATATCAATCGATTGTTCAGTAAACTCATGCCACGACTGGCTCTTGTATCCGTCAGTTGCTAATCCGTGACGCTGTAACGTGGCTAAGGCATCAGAATTTATTCTACCTATGGGATGACTTCCCGCAGAAAAAGCGGCAACCCGCCCTGCTCCTAAATGATTAAATAAGGCTTCACCCAGCACGCTACGGCATGAGTTTCCAGTACAAACAACTAAAATATTTAACATATTATTTCTCTGAGTCAA
The DNA here is from genome assembly GCF_965251085.1 of Methyloprofundus sp. NCBI lineage: Bacteria > Pseudomonadati > Pseudomonadota > Gammaproteobacteria > Methylococcales > Methylococcaceae > Methyloprofundus > Methyloprofundus sp. The sequence goes on from NZ_OZ252594.1 coordinate 2,656,049, forward strand.
TGAGTTAATTATTTAAGGCGTTAATCGACCAATCATAATCTATATCCGCATCTATAGGGTATGATACCGGCAAATCAGGACGATAGCCGCGAATAAACGTATCCACCCCACCTACTTTGTCGAAATCCTGTTTAAACCATTTAAAGATCTTAGAAACCACGATCTCGTCTTTAGCGATATAAAGGCCTTTTTTATCATTACGCAAAAAGGCATTGGCTTGCGCATCAAGCTGTTTATTGAGCGTCGATGCCGTATACGGCACGTTCCTTAGATCGGGGCAACTCACTGATGCACACACTATAGCTAAATGAATGCGTGGCTCGCCCATGGGTCGAATGATTTTATTCTCGATATCATCTAAAGAAACGGTTTTACCACCAATCGTTCCCGCGTCTTTTCCCCAAACCGGGCTAAAAATACTGCCGACATCTTTTATACTGTCTAAAGGCCAATGATCAACCACCGTTTTTAATGCCAATATATTATAAGTATTAATATAAAACGCTAGCGTTTCTTGTCTACCGCTAAGTGATTCCACAGGAAAGGCAGAAATCTGTTGATAGACTTTGTCTACTAGGCCACTTTTCTTTAAAGCGGCATAATCGACTATGGCTAATGGCGTCCCATGTTTCTCACCTTGCTTAACAGCACCCAATACACTGGCATAATCTTTCCAGTCTGGTTCTACTGCTGCAACGTTGTTCGCTAACAATAAACCGGCAATCACTTTTAAAGCTGAATTTTTCATATCTTGTTAAATTATAATAAATAAAGTAAATTTAACGATAAGTCGTGGGACAAACCGAAACCTTACGTTTTTTTTATGCTTAGCCCATAAGAATCATTGGCTATCAACTTAATTAAGCAAGATCATTGCTATACTTGTAAGGCATGGACTGTAATCCACGCTCCTTTGAAAGTGTGTTGAAATGATAGTTAATGATCAAAAGGAAAATGGTAAAGAACTATCAGTGTGACTGACTCATAACCCACTGCTGCGGACATTCAGGTTTATCATTTAACGTTTGAAAAAACGCGACGCGCTTTTTACTGTCGTTGTTAATTGACTTGTTAGGGTTTTATCACTATTATGTACGGCATTATCGTACATGATTAGGTGATTGGAATGGACAGCATTAGTGTAAATAAATTTAGAGATAATCTAAAAAGTTATGTAGAAAAAGTAGTTACTGAGCACATACCGATTAAAGTGACTCGCAGAAGTGGCGATGATTTTATTGTTTTAAGTGCAGACGACTGGGAGCGTGAGCAAGAAACACTGTATGTCTTACAAAATAATGACTTAATGAAACAAATTGCAGCATCAGCCGTTACAAATGTGAAAAAGAAGGGGTATAAACCTACATCTGGAGAGCTAGATGAGATCACTGGTATTTGAAGGACATACCTGGGCTGCATACGAAGAACTTAGACTAAAAGACAAGAAGCTGCACAAAGTGCTTTGCCGTTTATTAAAAGAAATGCTTCGTGATAATCCGAGCACTGGTACTGGGAAACCTGAACCATTAAAACACGACCTATCTGGTTTATGGTCACGCCGTATTAGTCAGAAAGACCGAGTTATTTATAAATACGATAAAGACTACGTTTATATTTATGCAATTGGCGGACATTATAATAATTAAGGTCAAGGTAGAGATGTTTTTGAGGATGTAAACTTTTCTGTGTAATTATCTATCATTACGCCCAAATGTAGGAATGTTAGACTTGACTCTGCTTGCCCCAGCGCAGTCATTGAGCTTTATGATTTTCAATCGATACTGACCCTTTTGTTTTGCACGCATCTATAGGATATGATGCTGGTAAGTCAGGACGATACCCGCGAATAAACGTCTCTACCCCGCCTACTTTGTCGAAATCCTGTTTAAACCATTTAAAGATCTTAGAAACTACGATCTCGTCTTTAGCGATATATAGGCCTTTTTTATCATTACGCAAAAAGGCATTAGCTTGCGCATCAAGCTGTTTATTGAGTGTTGATGCAATATACGGTTCGTTCCTTAGATCGGGGCAACTCACTGATGCACACACTATTGCTAAATGGATGCGTGGCTCTCCCATGGGCCGAATGATTTTATTCTCGATATCATCTAAAGAAACGGTCTTACCACCAATCGTTCCCGCTTCTTTCCCCCAAACCGGGCTAAACAAACTGCCGACATCTTTAATACTGTCTAAAGGCCAATGATCCACCACCGTTTTTAATGCCAAAATATTGTAAGTATTAATATAAAACGCTAACTTTTCCTCTCTACCGCTAAGTGATTGCACAGGAAAGGCAGAAATCTGTTGATAGACTTTGTCTACCAGCCCACTTTTCTTTAAAGCGGCATAATCGACTAAGGCTAATGGCGTCCCATGCTTCTCGCCTTGCTTAACAGCGCCCAATACACTGGCATAATCTTTCCAGTCTGGCTCTACTGCTGCAACATTGTTCGCTAATAATAAGCCTGCAATAATTTTTAAAGCTGAATATTTCATAAATACACCTGTTAAATCAAAATAATAAATAAAGTTTTGTAACCTTAAGTCGTGGCATTAGCCGAAACCTTACTTTTTTTCCTATGTTTAGCCACTTTTTTAGAAAGAGCCCTAACTGTAGTCTAGCCACTCTGAAATTATGGTTTTTTTAGTTTAAAATGGGTGTCAGTTTACAGCCAAGAGCTGGCATTGAAACGAGTAACCTCGCCAATTTATAAATATATTTAGTATTTCTTCTAATTTATTATAGCTTATAGATATTGAATTGATTGTTGTTATAATCTGTGCTGATTAGCGATAAAGATTTAAGGTTAAAAACTTAATTATAAACAAAAAGATTATATCTTATGAGTAATGACAAACAATTAATTCCAAAAGATAGTACAGGTTTAGCTCTCCATAAATCTCAAAGCTTATTTGATATTACCGATAAAATACTTGCAACCAAAACATCGACGGCAAAAGATGAGGGTTGGGTAGATGAATTTATTACTTGGGCAAAAACACTCCGTATTTCTAATAAACACCTTATGCTTGATAAACAATCTATTTTAGAAATAACTATATTGGATTTAAGCAATAATCAGCTAACTGAGGTTCCTACGTTTATAGGTAATCTGGTTAATCTTAGGGTGTTAAAATTACATGAAAATAAACTGAAAACGCTACCAGAATCTATTGGCAATCTGACCAAATTGACTAGGTTAAGTTTATTCCGAAATCAACTAACTAAGCTACCAGTGTCTATTGGGAATTTGACTAATTTGGAATATTTAGGCCTATCAACAAACCAGCTAAAAGAAATCCCTGAATCTATATGTAATCTGGATCATTTGAATTTAAGCTACAACCAATTATCTACAGTTCATCAATCTATAGGTAATTTATCTAAATTAACTAGCCTTGGTATATGGCATAACAACTTAACTACGTTCCCAGACTGTATAAAAAATTTATCCAATTTGGAAAATTTATGTTCGGAATTCGAATGGGAACCAACTAACCAAAATCCCTGAGTCTATTGGCAACCAATCTGGGTTGCGTACTCTACATTTAATAATTAACAAATTGACAGCTCTCTGAATCTTATTTATGTATAAACAATCTGAGCGATTATGGCTTAATTTAAGAAGCATCCAATTAAACGAGCGTCCATTCCCTGAATTATTTGCATTCGTTAGGCTAGGTGGAGATAGTTTTGAAACATTAAAACCTACTAATGTTTATCATAAATTGACTAATATTTATATTAAAATTTGAACTTATCATATTTTCTAACTAATACTATCCAAGAAATTTAAAGCTGATATTTGGTAAATATTCAGACCCCTACCGTTAAACTTGACAACTAATTTAAAAAGGGCTTGTAACTTTATGATATGAAGAAGTATTATGTAGGCCATGCAATTAAGTAATCAGGACCTAAGCCAACTTGACGAAGAAGAGCTTCTGAATTTATCAGAAGAGGAGTTGCGTCGTCTTTCAATAAAATTGTTAACAGATTTAAAAGAAGCTCGTGAACGGTTAAACCAGAATTCCCATAATAGTTCTCGCCCCCCAGCAGTGAAGCACCCTGGGAAAAAGACATTCAAAAGGATTCCGGAAATGATTCTGAAGAGGTGAAAGAAGATACTTCAGATAAAAAAGAGTTAGCACAGTTAGCACCTACCGAAAAAACCAATAAGCCATCCAGACAGTCCCCGAAAAATGAAACAGAAGAATCACGAAACCCGGGAAAGCAGCCTTGAGCCAAAGGATTTGGTCGGCAACAGAAAATAGCGATCACAGATTATAAAGAACACTTTCCAGAAATATGTGAATTCTGCCATCAACCCTTAAATGATCATTTCAAAAAAGCATACACGGCTTTTGAAACCATTGATATCGTATGAGCTGACGAGAAAAACCCAGGTTTGAGACTGACAAATACCAAACATACCTATTATGAAATTACCTGTCCCTGTGGGCATACCACACTAAAAGAGCCGCATCGGTCCAATTTTCATGGCACCTTACAAGGTATAAGCTATAGCCAATGGCGATTGGTAGGTCCAGGGCTTGTCTCATTAATAATATGTCTTACTTATCGCATGCGGCTTTCACGAGAACGTGTTCAAGAGTTTTTATGTGATTGGCTAGGGTTACAGCTTAGTGTTGGTACCATAAACAATGCATTACATGAAAGTGGTGCAGCAGCCATGCCCATAGAAGCTGAATTAGTAAAGGAAGTCGTAGAAAGTCAGCTACTTCATGTTGATGAAACCTCCTGGCTGGAACTCACCACTTTTTTATGGCTATGGGTTTTCAGTACAGATACTGTCACAGCCTACTGGATTTCAACTCGCTCATCAGAATTGATTGAAAACATCTTGGGTCAAGCGTACTGCGGTTGGCTAATGAGTGATGGTTATCAGGTTTATCGAAAGTACCTTAATCGGCTCCGTTGCTGGGCTCATCTAATTCGTAAGGCAAAAGGATTAAAAGAGAGCTTAAATACAGACTCTCGGCTATTTGGAGAACAAACACTCAAATTAATGAATAGGCTTATGGGCGCAATTCGTGATGCACGGCACCACCCTCCAGACATGGCTCTAACGGAAATCTATCAAATGCAATTAATGGCCTATCGACAACTGTGTGAACAAATGAAAGCATCAACACACAAAAAGACCCATGCGCTAGCAACCGAAATGCTCAATGATTGGGAGGCTATCTTTCGGGTACTCGAATTCCCTCATTTGCCCTTAACAAATAACGAAGCAGAACGTGCCTTACGGCACTGGGTTATATTAAGGCGGATTAGCTATGGAACACGAACTGAAGAAGGTTCATGTGTATTTGTTATTTTGATTAGTGTCATCGAAACGTGTAGAAAAAGACAGCAATCACCATGGATATATTTAGCTGCCGTTATTCACAATCAGCGGGTAGGTGTTGCGGTTCCTAAGCTACCAATTGCCAAGGGGTCTGAATAATTACACCCCTGGAGTTTCAGCCTTTGAAACTATTTGCTATGTGTAATATTAAGGATTTTAATGGAGACTATAGCTTTACATAAAACCACTATTATCCGCCCCTTTACAGATTACCTGAATCAAGTCGTCGCCCCCGTAGAGCGTATTCTTCGACTAGTCAAGCTACCTGCACTGGCTCTGGATGATCCAGACTACTACATCTCCAGCCTGGCATTTTGGGCTTTCGTGGAAAAGATGGCCACTATTGAAGGTATACCAGACCTGGGCTTTCTTGTTGGCAAACACTTTGGAGCTAATTCCCTCGATCCAAACTACCGCAAAGTGCTAGCAAACACGCCTTCTCTTTATCATGCATTAATAAAAACATGCCTGGCTGTCAATACCGGTACGTCGCGCTCGCATATGTTGGTTTACAGTGTCCGACCTGGGAGTACTCAGTTTTGCCACCGAACCAGCTATGGGGTTAAACATAGCAATCAGCAGCGAATGGAGTGGTTTGCCCTTGCTGCCATGATTGCAATCGTACAGGAATTCACTGGGCCATTATGGCGTCCAAAGGAAATCGGCTTAATGTCAAGTCATGCACCCAGCAATTTGATCAGGGAATACTTACCCAACGGTCTATTTCGTAGCAATCAGATATATGGCCATATAAACATAGAAACACCTTTATTGAGCCTCCCTCCTCTGACCAAAAACAATAAGCGTTTTGTAGAGCCCGATCCGACGTTAAAGTTGAGTACTTTAGGTGTACCTGCCGTTGATTTTATTGGTTCACTTAAGCAAGCCCTACAAGCTCATTTAATAGAAGGAACACCAAAAATTGAATTAGCGGCAGAAATGACAGGTACCAGTGTACGCACGCTACAACGGGAGTTAGCCAAAACAAAACTCAGTTATATAAAGTTACTGGCTCAAGCGCGTTTTGATACCGCAAGCAGACTACTACAAGACAATAATCTCCGGGTTGATGAAATAGCGTTTAGATTGGGCTATCAAGATGCGTCACATTTTGCCCGTGCTTTTCGACGTAGCTCCGGCATGAGCCCTACCGAATACCGAAAAGCCAGCAATTAAGATCTTTAATCTAAGAGTAGAATGTTGATTACCTACTTCACGCATAGACTATTTATACTACCTAAATCCTGCAAGCCCATATTTTGACTCTCATTAACCTGTCTAGCTAAGTGGTTATTAGGTTTTTACTGCCGCTTTGCCAGCCCTCTTTGTCCAACCGATCAAAATATCCAGATTTAAATCATAAATAGAGGAAATTTTTTGTATCGTATGGATATCCCCCGAGCCCAAGGCAATAAACACCCTGCCAACGTGCCATGACCTTTTAATCAAAGTGACTTAACTTCGGTTAATGTTAAGCGAGTAACCCCACCTTAACCCAATCATCCCATTCCTGTGGATAGAGCGGATCTGCAGGTGTTCTGACTCTCAGCTGATTATTGCCTGTGAGTAATTTTCCAGCCACCCGAATCAGATAAGTACGAAGTGTATCCGGCTCCCATTGGCACAACGTTTTGTTGCCACTCAATTGAGCCATCCAGCGCACGGTATTGTAGGCAAGAACGGCGCAATGAAATAATGCGGCATTAGCCAGAAATTGATTCGTTCTGATTTTACCTAAACCCATTTGTGATTTTGCTTCTTCAATCCATGTTTCGCACGTCGCTCGTTCACCATACTTCTTATGTGTTTGCCAAGGCGATAGAGGTTCAGTTGTTACATAACAAAAATAGTCATATTCTGCCGTATCCCAAAGCTCGGACTGAGGTCCTGTCACTTGTTTAGGTTGCTTTATCCTGACCGCGACAAACTGACGAGAGCGAGACCAGCCACCACAACGATATTGAAACTCGCTCTGCTCCCAACCGGGTCGGCCTTGTATGGCTGTCCAGGCCTGTTTGGCCAGCAATGCGTTCAAATTCTTAAGTTTAACCTTTATTAGATACCCATGCCCTCTGGTATCGAGAAATTCAAGCAAATCACCGACAAAATAACCACTGTCACCGCGAAAAATAATGCGCATCCGATTGGGCAAGTGTGCAAGTAACTGTTTGGTAAATTCTACAACACCATTGCTTGTAAAGGCATTGCCTGTCCGGAACCAGGCTTGTAAAATTTCTTTTGTTTCCGCTAGAAAAGCGAGTTGTGGATGGTATGAACGGGCACCTTTCTTTTTGGGGTTGAAGCCTTTGGCACTTCCTTCTTGTCGACCACAAACGGTGTCCACAGTTGAATCGACATCGACCCACTGGACGGATTGTATGCCAGTTTTCGATTTTCCGGAACGAAGCAATCGCCGCCAGTGTTGACCACGCAAAGTATGCGTGAGCGTTTCAAACTGGCTTATCTGCCTATCACTTACTTCTTTAAAGATCCGTAAAATTGTGGTTTCAACAGGAATCTTTATCCAGCCAGCTACTTTGCGCAGTACGCTATCTGCCCATACGGTCGTCACCTTTGCCATTGATGTTGCTCCCCCCATCATGCCAACCAACGTCAATAGAACCACATCAGATAAGTGATGGTCTGCATTTTCACCCCGCCGATGTGGAACGCTTTGTTTTACGGTTTTTTCAAAACCTATCCTGTCTAAATATTTCACGACGGGAATCAGTCCCGCCTGGCTTGTCAATCCATGTGCTGTAGATGTCATTTTTACCGTTCGGGTACGGTTTCTTACGTGAGATGAGGATTTTGATACTTTAGAGGGCTTCATTAAAACAATGAGATAGTGAAATCAGGAAAATGATATTATATCATTGTTTAATAAGGAGTTTTGTGGATTATTATGTATAATGCTTGCAGGATTTAGGTACTATAATATGTGCTACCTAAATCCTGCAAGCCCATATTTTGACTCTCATTAACCTGTCTAGCTAAGTGGTTATTAGGTTTTTACTGCCGCTTTGCCAGCCCTCTTTGTCCAACCGATCAAAATATCCAGATTTAAATCATAAATAGAGGAAATTTTTTGTATCGTATGGATATCCCCCGAGCCCAAGGCAATAAACACCCTGCCAACGTGCCATGACCTTTTAATCAAAGTGACTTAACTTCGGTTAATGTTAAGCGAGTAACCCCACCTTAACCCAATCATCCCATTCCTGTGGATAGAGCGGATCTGCAGGTGTTCTGACTCTCAGCTGATTATTGCCTGTGAGTAATTTTCCAGCCACCCGAATCAGATAAGTACGAAGTGTATCCGGCTCCCATTGGCACAACGTTTTGTTGCCACTCAATTGAGCCATCCAGCGCACGGTATTGTAGGCAAGAACGGCGCAATGAAATAATGCGGCATTAGCCAGAAATTGATTCGTTCTGATTTTACCTAAACCCATTTGTGATTTTGCTTCTTCAATCCATGTTTCGCACGTCGCTCGTTCACCATACTTCTTATGTGTTTGCCAAGGCGATAGAGGTTCAGTTGTTACATAACAAAAATAGTCATATTCTGCCGTATCCCAAAGCTCGGACTGAGGTCCTGTCACTTGTTTAGGTTGCTTTATCCTGACCGCGACAAACTGACGAGAGCGAGACCAGCCACCACAACGATATTGAAACTCGCTCTGCTCCCAACCGGGTCGGCCTTGTATGGCTGTCCAGGCCTGTTTGGCCAGCAATGCGTTCAAATTCTTAAGTTTAACCTTTATTAGATACCCATGCCCTCTGGTATCGAGAAATTCAAGCAAATCACCGACAAAATAACCACTGTCACCGCGAAAAATAATGCGCATCCGATTGGGCAAGTGTGCAAGTAACTGTTTGGTAAATTCTACAACACCATTGCTTGTAAAGGCATTGCCTGTCCGGAACCAGGCTTGTAAAATTTCTTTTGTTTCCGCTAGAAAAGCGAGTTGTGGATGGTATGAACGGGCACCTTTCTTTTTGGGGTTGAAGCCTTTGGCACTTCCTTCTTGTCGACCACAAACGGTGTCCACAGTTGAATCGACATCGACCCACTGGACGGATTGTATGCCAGTTTTCGATTTTCCGGAACGAAGCAATCGCCGCCAGTGTTGACCACGCAAAGTATGCGTGAGCGTTTCAAACTGGCTTATCTGCCTATCACTTACTTCTTTAAAGATCCGTAAAATTGTGGTTTCAACAGGAATCTTTATCCAGCCAGCTACTTTGCGCAGTACGCTATCTGCCCATACGGTCGTCACCTTTGCCATTGATGTTGCTCCCCCCATCATGCCAACCAACGTCAATAGAACCACATCAGATAAGTGATGGTCTGCATTTTCACCCCGCCGATGTGGAACGCTTTGTTTTACGGTTTTTTCAAAACCTATCCTGTCTAAATATTTCACGACGGGAATCAGTCCCGCCTGGCTTGTCAATCCATGTGCTGTAGATGTCATTTTTACCGTTCGGGTACGGTTTCTTACGTGAGATGAGGATTTTGATACTTTAGAGGGCTTCATTAAAACAATGAGATAGTGAAATCAGGAAAATGATATTATATCATTGTTTAATAAGGAGTTTTGTGGATTATTATGTATAATGCTTGCAGGATTTAGGTGCTATTATTATTTTTAGCTTTGGATAGCGTTTATGAATAAAACAGGCATTGCCGCTTTACTGTTATTTTCCAGTGCAGTATCCGCACAAAATTTATTAGAAACCTATGATCTTGCGCTACAAAATGACCCCATTTTGCGCCGCTCTTTAGCGAATAAAATGGCGGTAGACGAAAGCAAAGACCAAAGTATCGCCAGGCTTTTACCTTCAGTCAATGCTGGTATTGGTACTGCTTATAATTGGACCTATCAAGACTCTTTCTTTAATGATAAATTCCCTGGCCAGTCACGTAGAAACGACTTCCTCGATAGCGCGTTTGGTATTAACCTGGTACAACCGATATTTCATTATGATATGTGGGTGCAACTCTCCCAGTCAGAAAAGCAGATTGCCCAGGCGAATGCCAGTTATCTTGCAGAACAGCAAAACTTAATGCTGAAAACCACCAATGCTTATTTCTCGGTTTTAGCTGCTCAAGATGATCTTACTTTTGCGCTGGCAGAACAAAAAACCATAGCTAGGCAGTTAGAGCAAGCTCAACAACGCTTTGAAGTAGGCCTTATTGCGATTACCGATGTTTATGAAGCACAGGCCGGTTATGATCAAAGTAGATCAGATGTAATTGCTGCAGAAAATAATGTGCAAAATGCTAAAGAAGCCCTAAAGGAAATTATCGGGCCTTATTCTGGCAAGCTAAGTGTATTAGGCGAAACTTTACCCTTGCCTGAGCCTATACCAAATGATATAGATGAATGGAACAACAAGGCGTTAAATCAAAACCTGCTAATTCTGGTCGCTCGAAATGAGTCCGAAATTATCCAGGAGAATATCGATATACAACGTAGTGGTCATTATCCGACTTTAGATGTCGTCGGCTCATTTGGCCTGAATGATACGAGTGGAAACCTCGACGCTAGAGGAAATACCGAAAGTATCGGGGTGCAATTAAATATTCCGCTATTCGAAGGTGGCGCAGTCAACTCAAGAACACGCGAAGCCGAATACCAATTTACCGAAGCCAAGGAAAATTTAATTGCCACGCAAAGAGCAGTCACCAAAGAAGTCAAAAATTCCTACCGGGGTGTGCTATCGAGTATTAGCCAGGTAGGCGCATTAAAGTCTGCGGTTAAATCCGGTAAAAGTTCTTTAGAAGCAACAGAAGCAGGCTTTGATGTAGGCACCAGAACGATGGTCGACGTGCTTTCTACCACCCGTAACTACACCGATGCTCAAAGCAAGTACTCAAAATCTCGCTATGCTTATATCCTGAATGGCGTGCGCTTAAAGAATGCAGCGAGTATTTTAAACGTTACTGACCTGGAAGCGATTAACCGGTACTTAAAGTAACTATAAGTTTTATACAGACTGCGTAGCGCGTGACTTTAGCCCGCCATGCCCTACGATTAAAGGCGGGATAAAGACGCGCCCTACAGTAGAACATTGATATTTGCGTAGCTATCGTTGCACACGTTTCTCAACACTTATTGCAACAGACTGTTTACCGGAACTTCGTTAGTAACCTTACCACCCGTGATAACCAGAACCGAAGCCGTGCTGCCTATTCTTAACGCTATGTCTTCAGGTACTTTATCAAGATGTACTCGTACTGGTATCCGCTGAGCCAGGCGGATCCACTCAAAGGTCGGGTTGACTGTGGGTAACAGATTATATCCAGTACTCCCGTCGGACTGAGCTATCCCCCAACCAAGGCTATCGACTTTACCCCTGATTGGCCTATCCGGGTAAGTCATTAAAGTAACGATAGCAATATCTCCAGCACGCATATTGCTTATATAATTCTCACGAAAATAAGCATCTATCCAGTAACTATTCACATCAACCAGCGCCAGTGCGGGCTGATTTGCAACCGCCTGACTCCCCAGACGCAAATTCAGACTGGTGATATAACCATCTACTGAGGCGTAGACACGGGTAAACTGGTAATCTAACTCAGCTTGTTCGACAGTTGCCCTGGCTACTTCGTAGCTGGGCGTTACTGTCCCCAGGCGCACCCAGATTGGCCTCTGCCTGAGCAAGATTTGCCCTAGCTTCAGACATCTTGATTCGCTATCCTGAAAGAAATCCATTAAAACTTAAACTAGGCAATATAATTAAAGGGTTAGGGAATTATTGTCAAATGATTGATATTTTCAGCTAAAGAAATGAAAATGGTACTCATTTAGGTTAAACTAAGCCCTCATATCATACGAGGTATTCAATTAATGCAGCAACTCATGCTCCCAATAATTCCTCAGGGTACGACTATTATAAATGGTCAGGTCAGTGTTGATAACCGAAATGATGAGTGGTTTTATTTCCTCGGCGGTATCCCGATCTATTCTCACCAGGCTGACAATAAGAGATTATTTAGACTTCACACCTCTCAACTCATCAATACCGGTTCCTGTCGTTCAATCGATATTATTACAACCTTTGGTGTCTCTAAAAGTAGTGTTATGCGCTCATTAAGGCAACTACGAGAAAAAGGGGCTGATTCGTTTTTTGAACCTCGCCCGACTCGCAAGGGAGGACCACTCTTTACGCTTGAGGTTTTGCAGCAAGCTCAGGAATATCTGGATCAAGGTATGACGCCTAACGAAGCCGCTAAAGAATTAGGCATCCGGGCAGATACCTTTCGCAAGGCGATCAGTGATGGACGTTTAAAAAAAAGTCTGCCGCATCAATAGACCCCAATGATGGCAGTACCAAATCAGCCCGTGATATTATAGATGCCAATGCAGCCGATGTGCTTGGTACGGCCTGCACTCGAGTAGAAGAGCGAATCCAGGCGGCTTTGGGTGAGCAGGAAAAGGGAGCCTCAATCGAATTCGAATCCTGTTTAGATGTTCCTAAAGGCGGTGTGTTATGTGCATTGCCCGCGTTACTTAGCAATGGCTTATTAAATGACATTGAGCACCACCTTGGCAAACTGACAGGTTATTATCAAACCTTTCATATCCTATTGCTACTCGCCTTTATGGGACTATGTCGCATCAAAAATGCCGAACAACTTCGCGAGCATGCACCGGGTGAATTCGGCAAACTACTTGGCCTGGATCGGGTTCCCGAAGTGCGCTGTTTAAGAACCAAAGTAAAAGGACTGTCTGATCCAGAATCAGTTGAAAGCTGGGCGGCCGACCTCAGTCGACAATGGATGGAAAATGAACCAGAGGCAGCAGGAACACTCTACATAGATGGTCATGTCCGTGTCTATCATGGACACTTGACTAAACTTCCCAAACGGCATGTTTCACGCGAAAAACTCTGCTTACGGGGTATCACCGACTACTGGGTTAATGATGGTACGGGGCGTCCCTTCTTTGTCGTTGAAAAAACGGTGGATCCGGGCTTACTAAAAACGCTGGAAGAAGATATCGTCCCCCGATTACTCAAAGACATTCCGAATCAACCGAGTGCACAAGCATTACAGCAAAACAAACAAGCCTGTCGTTTTATCCTGGTGTTTGATAGAGAAGGCTATAGCCCCGCATTCTTTAGAAAGATGTGGGACAAGCATCGTGTCGCTTGCATGACCTATCATAAATTTCCCACCGAAAATTGGCCACTGGACAATTTTTCCAGTCAGGAGATCACACTACCGAGTGGTGAAAAAGTCATCATGAAACTCGCCGAACGAGGCAGTCTGGTTGGAACCAAAAAACAGGCGATGTGGATGAGAGAAGTGCGCAAGTTGACTGATTCTGGTCACCAAACCAGTATTATTACCACAGCCTATGAACTAGAGTTGACGGCTGTTTCTGGGCGAATGTTTAGCCGGTGGTGCCAAGAGAACTTTTTTAGATATATGAAGCACCACTATGGGCTAGATATGCTACAGGAGTATGGAATAGAGCCACTATCCGATACCCAAAAGGTGGTCAACCCTGATAGGCGCCAACAGGAAGGACAGCGTAATTCGATACAATCCAAACTCAATTACCGTCTATCTCGATTTGCAGCGATGGAACTTCATCCGGTGATTAAAAAAGATGAAACGGAAGATGTGAAATACAAGAAATGGGAAAGAAAACGAGCAGAATTACTCGAAGAAATAGAGCATTATGAAAATGAACTAAAAACCATCAAGGAAAAACTAAGCCAAACGCCCAAACACATTACCTGGCAAGAGTTGAGAGACGAAGATAAGTTCGAACAGCTTCTGCCAGGGAAAAAGCGGCTGATAGATACTGTCAACATGATCGCTTATCGGGCAGAAACAGCAATGGCCGCTCTGCTAACCTCACCGACAATCGACTTTCCGATGGCAAGGCAACTATTACAAACGCTGTTTGTGACAGAAGCAGATATATTACCCGATGAAGTAAAAAAACAACTTCGGATACGTGTGCATAGTACTTCCCGACCTGCAAGTAATAAAGCAATAGAAAAGTTATTTGAACAACTCAATCAAACGGAACTCAATTATCCAGGAACCGATCTGCGCTTAATTTATGAGCTGACTTCATCCGCAAAAAATTAGGAAATGGTCTCAAATTAGTTTCGTCTGAATCAAGATGTCTGAGCTTGCAAGAGCGCACTTTCCGCTTCCAGTAGTGCTGCAAATGACTGATCTTTACTATTGATAGCTACTTGAAATTGCATGTATAAATCATCATAGCGTTGCCTGGAAATCGTTCCTTTTTCTACTAATTCCTTATTTCGCACAAAGGTCGCCTTGGCATAAGTGAGTTGTGCCTTGGTCGCATGTAAGGCTGATTTTGCCTCAGAAATGGATGACTAAAACTGGGCAACACTGGCTTTGGCAGCTTCCACTTGTTTCCCTAGGGCAGCAAGATTATCCCGGGTCTGATCATAATTGGCATGCGCTTGATCCAGATTTGCTTTAAAGGTGCGCGGGTCAATTTCAAATAATAATTCACCCGCCCTGACAAATTGATTATCCTTAATCGGCAAACTGATAATTGGCGCTGTAACGCGCGAGGTCACTTGTATAACATTCGCCCTAACCTGTCCATCACGTGTCCAGGGATTAGTCACATAATCCCGGTATTTGAATAAAATTGCTATAACAGCAAGTAAAACTATCGCGCCTGTTAATAGGTATTTCTTATAGGTTTCCACAAACTATGCCTTAATAATAAAAGTGCCGATAAAAATGGTATAGATAATCATCAACGCCAGTTGTACTAGCGGTGGATAAAAAAAGTATTTAGACAGCCGGTATCGATTAAGTAACCTAGCTGTTAACAAGGCAGCTAAGGCTCCAAAAATACTCGCGATAAGTAATGGCGAAAAATAAATCCCACCCAAGTTGAATTCGTGAGGTACCTGATTCATGTTTTTTACTCTGGTTAATACTCAACTTGTATTATGCGTTATGCATGAGACTTTATATGCTTAATATCTGCAACACATTCAAACTACGTTTTGCTACCTTGTCTTAATAGGAGCTTTGCTCCGACTCATGTCTTCCCTTTTAGAACCGCTCTTCACGCCATTGCTGCCAGTCTATATTGCCGGCTGTATCAGCATAGACGATAGCTGCTTGTGTCAGGCTCTGGAAGTTGCCTAATAACTGATAGAAGTTTCTACTTTCCTCAGTACTTATTTTTTTATCGCCAATACTGTTGAGCGTTTCCGCAAAGCGCTCGTTAAGTTTGCTTTGTCGTGCTGCTAATCGCCTACGCAGATCACCGGATGATTCAGCTTCGGGGAGAACAGACCACTTGCTGAACCCTGTTTCGATAATGATGCGCCACTCACGTATATCATCGCGCAATGCTTTGGTTAAATCATCCGCCTGAGGAGCAGAACGTACCTTGCGCAACGCTTCAATACGGTAGCTGAGTGTTTGCAGGCTTTCTACCATATCATTTATCTGCTGATCAGAGGTATTAGAAAATTTTGTTTTGTCTATCTGCCCTCCCCAGGCTGCCAGTTTGGCTGGTAATGATTGTAATTCCTGGCGATAGTAGGCTAGCTTCATACGTTCAACCATAGACTGGGCTGGTGCAGTATCGGAAAGCCTGGAAATCAGGAATTCACAGCTGCGAAAATAGCGGCTGATCATACTCAAAAAAGCTTTTTCCTGTCGAGGAGAACGGGCAATATAGGTCAAAGCATAGACTAAAATCAGAGCAAGCATGGTAAACAAAAAGCTATTCGCCTGGCTAGCAAAATCGTAGCTTTGCTGGTTTTCAATTGCGAACATGTTAAACATGGACAAGTACAAAGCCGTTCTACCGATACCAGAAAAGAAATAGGCTGCAGCAAAAGTAAACACAAAAATCACCGCCCCAAGTTCCCAGAACATTGACAGCTGCGGCATAATAAAAACATAAACCACAAGTGCCGCCAAGTAAGCAAAAGCAAAGGGTTTTAGTATATTAAATTTGAATTGTGGGTTCTGTGCTGCAATTAATGTGATGTTAGGAACAAACTGATACCAGGACACATGCCCAGGGGGGTTCAGATAAATCCAGATCAGCGTTCCAGCCCACATGGAAACTACAACCATCACGCTCACTCTGATCCGGTCTGGATCCAGAACTGGCAATCCGAATGGAGCGCGTATGGGTTTATCCCCGACAAACTTCGGAATACTCGATTCTGCTTTGCATCTCCTTTAATTTCACGCACACACTCCAGCATTACACGCGACAGTGAGTCGAGCTTTTCCAGCTCATTTATCGCTAGCTGAATAGCCGCACGCTGAAAATGATCCAGCTCACTAAAGTTCTCGTCACTGTAGGTAAACTGGATGCTATTACAGTCATATAAGGACAATTGCCCGGCAAACAAACTCTGTGCATTTTTAAACCGTGCATCTAACTCGGAAAAAGGCTGCTGTAGTCCTGGAAGTATCTTCTCTACATCAAGCGCTTGCAGATCAACATACCCCGCCTGTAAGCGATCCATACTTTCCATCATGGCAAGAGTTAATTGGTGCAAACGTCTCCAGAGGTGGCGAACTTCACGAACATCAAAACTCTCTGATGCTGCAGAAATAATTGTCTGTTCTAGTTGATTGAGTTGCTGGTCACTCTGACTACGCTCAGAAATTAATTTGTCATTGCTATCAAAGCTTACGATACATGCATGGTAATTAGTGCTTGAACGGAAATAACTAAATTCCCTTTAAAATCAGCTAACTATGCTATAATAACAGCTAATAAAACGATTGAAGATTCAAAAACCGCCATTTTAGTATTTTTCATACAAAACACATAAGTCACTGTTTTTAAATAGGTCTTGTTATCCAAAAAGTGCATTAGCAAATACTGAGCCTTCAATATCAGCCCTCTATTAGCAAAACTTCGCCGCAAAAAAAACCATGAGAAATGTCATATCATCACAACTGGAAATAGGACAAGTCGATATTGCCAACATCGTCATTGATGTCACATCACGCGATGATATTCCACTCATCCTGCTGGGCTTGCAACACATCTATACAACTGGCCCTTTAAAAGAAGCTGTTTTCAAAATTCTTCAAGAAGTCATCCCGCGCAAGAACAAAAAAGGCAGTGATGAAACAGCTGCCGTCTCATCAAATAAGGGAGATGGAAAGAAATAATCATCCAGAACAACCAGGAGAAATGGTCAAAAACCATTTCTCCAACGATGGCATTCGGTCAACAAACTGATAATACGTCTTCATTGCTTTTTTACCTACCTTTACTCCTGTTTCATATATTTTTTCTGTTAATTTAACAATAGGTGCTTTGCCATTGTAGGTCATACTTTTGGCAAATTTTAAAGTTGTTTCAACTGTATCCATTATGTCGCCACTAATATGATTTTCATAGGCTCCCCATACTCGTTCAATTGGGTTATATTTACTATGATAAGGAGGGTAGTAGGCCAGTTTTATCTTTATGTTGCTTTTTTCAGCAAACTCCACAAGCCTTTTTATAAACTGAGTTCTGGAGCTACTGTTCTCCATACCATTGTCAGCGTTAATTGTCAGAATATCTACTCCATATTTTTCTTGAATTTCTGGCCAAATTTCTTCCAATCGGTCAACGATGAAATCACTGCTGGCATAGCCTGCTGTAAAGAAAAGGAAAAAATCATCATGTTCAGGCAGATAAAAACCAAAAGGAGTTAACTTTTCCTTAACATCTAAATCATGATCCTCTGCTTTTGTTAAAACCCGATTTCGTCCTCCCCGTGAAAAATTTCCTATATTCATTCTTGCTTTGGCATCAATTGATATACGAATCTCTTTTGGGTTGATATCTGCCATTCCATTGACTGAATGAACTTGTTCAAAAATTGCATCCGTTTCCTTGATTTTCTTATGAGGCTTTGTTTTTTGTACCTTTTTTGGATGGTAACTCAGGTCATTTAATTTTGTATTGATAGTTTTTGAGCAAGGTAATGTTTTTTCATCGTAATAATCAATCTCCAGTAAACGTTTTCTAACTTCTTTAGCCGTTAGCCGGGTATATAATCGACAGGAATTAAAAGAGGGATCCGTTTGACACTCCGGTTCAGCAATTTTTTTTATGTCATCAAGTAGATGAGGAAAATGCTCTTCACTTTTATTACGCCCTCTCGCTGAAAAATTATCTTCTATGGGCTGAGTTTCAAGTTCATATTGTCCTTTTCGGATAGTGCCTCTATTCCATCCTAGTTTTTCTTCAGCAATACTTGCACCACCTGAGCCTAGTAGCTCCACCGTTTCAGCCATGAATATACGACGTACCGAGCCTTTTAAACGATGGGCTGTATTTATAATCCAACCTATAATGCTATCTGTTAATATCAACAAGCTTATCTGCCTAGTGTGAGAATAAATTCAGAATTCATTATTATAAATTATTGAGACACAAGCTTACTTCGTTTGGATGATTATTTCTTTCCATCTCCCTAAAGGTCGTCCCGGCATGGAACAGTGGCGTATTCTGGTATTAGGCACCTTACGGGTAGCACTCGGTGCTGACTTCGATCGTATCCAGGAACTCGCCAACGAACATCGAACGCTCAGAATGATGCTAGGGCACGGTACTTTTGATGACAAAAACTATCGCTTACAAACCCTAAGAGATAATCTAAAGTTATTTACACCTGAGATCATGGATCGCATTAATACTGAAGTCATTCGCTCGGGTTATCAGTTGCTTAATTTAGAGTCCACTGCATCCATTCAGGGGCGTTGCGATTCATTTGTCTTAAAAACCGATGTTCACTTTCCAACCGACATTAACTTGCTTTACGATGTGATGAGGGTCTTATTCCGTCAGTGTGTTTACTGGTGCCAGGAACACGACCTTCCCGATTGGCGGCAGCATAAACATAACCTCACTGAATTCAAACGACAATATAGACGGATTCAAAAGCTGCGTCATTCCACCTCGAAGGACGAAAAGAAAAAACGGGCTCAGGCCGATTTGATTTGTAACGCACATCAGGTTTATATTGATTTAGCTCAAAAGTACCTGAACCGAGTCACTCAAAGTTATGCGTTATTAATAAGCACCTATAAGGTTCCAGAAGTCCTATTGCTTAAGATGCAAACCTTTCTCCAGCATGGCGATCGACAAGTCGATCAGATCAGACGACGCGTCATTGAGGGAGAAACCATCCCTCATGATGAAAAAGTATTTTCCCTGTTTCAGCCACATACCGAATGGATTAGCAAAGGCAAGGCAGGGGTTCCCGTTGAATTAGGTATACGCGTCTGTATAGTTGAAGACTACCACGGATTCATACTGCATCATAAGGTCATGCAAAAAGAAACGGATGATAAAATAGCCATAGGTATGGTTGAAGCGACACAAGCGAAATTTCCAGCGTTCAATGCGTGTAGTTTTGACAAAGGCTTTCATAGCAAGAGCAATCAAAGTGGGCTGAAAGAGATACTTGATGAAGTGACTTTGCCGAAAAAAGGGAAGTTATCCCTCAAGGATAAGGAACGTGAATATGCCGAAGAATTTAAACAGGCCAAAAAGAAACACTCAGCTGTTGAGTCGGCCATTAATGCATTGCAGGTTCATGGATTGAGTCAATGTCGGGACCATGGAATTGATGGTTTTGAACGCTATACCGCACTGGCTGTATTATCAAGGGACATACAAAAAGTGGGCGCAATTAAACGAGATATGGAACGACAACGATTGGCCAAAGAAAAAAAGAAAGCCGCTTAAGTTTTTAAAGAAAGTGGCCTTACTGAGGGATTAGGGAGATGGAAAGAAATAATCATCCAGAACAACCAGGAGAAATGGTCAAAAACCATTTCTCCAACGATGGCATTCGGTCAACAAACTGATAATACGTCTTCATTGCTTTTTTACCTACCTTTACTCCTGTTTCATATATTTTTTCTGTTAATTTAACAATAGGTGCTTTGCCATTGTAGGTCATACTTTTGGCAAATTTTAAAGTTGTTTCAACTGTATCCATTATGTCGCCACTAATATGATTTTCATAGGCTCCCCATACTCGTTCAATTGGGTTATATTTACTATGATAAGGAGGGTAGTAGGCCAGTTTTATCTTTATGTTGCTTTTTTCAGCAAACTCCACAAGCCTTTTTATAAACTGAGTTCTGGAGCTACTGTTCTCCATACCATTGTCAGCGTTAATTGTCAGAATATCTACTCCATATTTTTCTTGAATTTCTGGCCAAATTTCTTCCAATCGGTCAACGATGAAATCACTGCTGGCATAGCCTGCTGTAAAGAAAAGGAAAAAATCATCATGTTCAGGCAGATAAAAACCAAAAGGAGTTAACTTTTCCTTAACATCTAAATCATGATCCTCTGCTTTTGTTAAAACCCGATTTCGTCCTCCCCGTGAAAAATTTCCTATATTCATTCTTGCTTTGGCATCAATTGATATACGAATCTCTTTTGGGTTGATATCTGCCATTCCATTGACTGAATGAACTTGTTCAAAAATTGCATCCGTTTCCTTGATTTTCTTATGAGGCTTTGTTTTTTGTACCTTTTTTGGATGGTAACTCAGGTCATTTAATTTTGTATTGATAGTTTTTGAGCAAGGTAATGTTTTTTCATCGTAATAATCAATCTCCAGTAAACGTTTTCTAACTTCTTTAGCCGTTAGCCGGGTATATAATCGACAGGAATTAAAAGAGGGATCCGTTTGACACTCCGGTTCAGCAATTTTTTTTATGTCATCAAGTAGATGAGGAAAATGCTCTTCACTTTTATTACGCCCTCTCGCTGAAAAATTATCTTCTATGGGCTGAGTTTCAAGTTCATATTGTCCTTTTCGGATAGTGCCTCTATTCCATCCTAGTTTTTCTTCAGCAATACTTGCACCACCTGAGCCTAGTAGCTCCACCGTTTCAGCCATGAATATACGACGTACCGAGCCTTTTAAACGATGGGCTGTATTTATAATCCAACCTATAATGCTATCTGTTAATATCAACAAGCTTATCTGCCTAGTGTGAGAATAAATTCAGAATTCATTATTATAAATTATTGAGACACAAGCTTACTTCGTTTGGATGATTATTTCTTTCCATCTCCCTTAGTATGTCTGAAAAGTGGCACAATAGCATTGTGCTGAGCAAATTCGTAATAATGGGTGGATTGTTATCTCAACTAAGCCAAATCGGAAAATATTATGGTAGATTGGGTGTGATGTTTTTTTAAAAAACTGACTTTTCGTTCAGGCACTAAATAATAACAGGCACAATTCGCATAAAGCCTTGGCATGCTGGAAAATAAATACTTCGCGAATGCCTCATATTATGAAACTTCATGTTGCATACTTTTATGAAGGATGCCAAAACGCCCATTGTTAATTCAGACGATTGTGAGTAAAAAATACACAAGCAAACCAGTTTTTTCCAATTAACAAATGAGTCTGAACAGAGCCTTTAGTCCACCCCTAAAAGCAGGCTTTTTTCTGTTCATTTATTTGTTTAAATAATCGCTTTTTAGCGAGGTTCATTTTGTCAGCTGCTTGATTGTCACTTACCTTGTAAGCCTCGTTATCAAGCATCTTAAAAGTTAGCGTATCTTTTAGGTAATCTTCACTCCGATCCAGTGATTTCAACTTTTCATAAGGCGTCATCATTTTATCATAGTGATATTGTTTTCTTTCTTTTCCCTTTTCATCGGTAAGGGTCGTTGGGAAATAGCAAGGACGATGATAGTTAATAAAGGGAATGAGGTGCTCTCTATTAAAAACATTAAGTTCATCAGCCCAATGCTGCTCTATATGACTATAACCAAAGATTTTACGCACGACTGAGGCATTTTTACTTCCCGCTAATGCATTATCATTGCTGTGCCTTGACCGTGACTTAGTGAGCTCAATATTGAGCTTGTTAAGCAGTTCAGCCACTTTGTGATTGATGTATTCGGAGCCATTATCCGCATGAAAACCCCTCATATTAAAGGGAAAAGTTTCAAGCATTTCGGTCAAAATGGGTAGCAAAAATTGTTCACTAATCCGCTCGCAAGATAAGACGACTTCATATTGAGTTACTTCATCGACGGCATTAATATGGTACACGCCTTTTATACCATCCTGATCGCCCTGATGTACCGTATCTATACGGATATAGCCAGGCTTACCTTCTGCTTTTGGTTTACGTCTTTCGCCAATGGCAACCTTCCTAGACTTGGTTTTATCAAAGGTTCTTCGTTGCTTCTGATAGCCCGCAGAGTGCCGTAAATTATAGAGATGTGAGACTGAAATATTGGCAATATTTTGATAGTCATCTTCATTAAAAATGCAGTAGGCTCGTTCACAAAGCTTTTTAATAACGGCGCCGCTTGGTGTGTCATATCGCTCATCCATTTCTGCTAATAACGCGACATCGGTTGCGCCGTATTTCTGTTTGAATCCTGGGGGCTTATGTACTTTCAGACATCTTGATTCGCTATCCTGAAAGAAATCCATTAAAACTTAAACTAGGCAATATAATTAAAGGGTTAGGGAATTATTGTCAAATGATTGATATTTTCAGCTAAAGAAATGAAAATGGTACTCATTTAGGTTAAACTAAGCCCTCATATCATACGAGGTATTCAATTAATGCAGCAACTCATGCTCCCAATAATTCCTCAGGGTACGACTATTATAAATGGTCAGGTCAGTGTTGATAACCGAAATGATGAGTGGTTTTATTTCCTCGGCGGTATCCCGATCTATTCTCACCAGGCTGACAATAAGAGATTATTTAGACTTCACACCTCTCAACTCATCAATACCGGTTCCTGTCGTTCAATCGATATTATTACAACCTTTGGTGTCTCTAAAAGTAGTGTTATGCGCTCATTAAGGCAACTACGAGAAAAAGGGGCTGATTCGTTTTTTGAACCTCGCCCGACTCGCAAGGGAGGACCACTCTTTACGCTTGAGGTTTTGCAGCAAGCTCAGGAATATCTGGATCAAGGTATGACGCCTAACGAAGCCGCTAAAGAATTAGGCATCCGGGCAGATACCTTTCGCAAGGCGATCAGTGATGGACGTTTAAAAAAAAGTCTGCCGCATCAATAGACCCCAATGATGGCAGTACCAAATCAGCCCGTGATATTATAGATGCCAATGCAGCCGATGTGCTTGGTACGGCCTGCACTCGAGTAGAAGAGCGAATCCAGGCTGCTTTGGGTGAGCAGGAAAAGGGAGCCTCAATCGAATTCGAATCCTGTTTAGATGTTCCTAAAGGCGGTGTGTTATGTGCATTGCCCGCGTTACTTGGCAATGGCTTATTAAATGACATTGAGCGCCACCTGGGCAAACTGACAGGTTACTATCAAACCTTTCATATTCTATTGCTACTCGCCTTTATGGGGCTATGTCGCATCAAAAATGCTGAACAACTTCGCGAGCATGCACCGGGTGAATTCGGAAAACTACTTGGCCTGGATCGGGCTCCCGAAGTGCGTTGTTTAAGATCCAAAGTAAAAGGACTGGCTGAACCAAAATCAGTCGAAAGCTGGGCGGCCGACCTCAGTCGACAATGGATGGAAAATGAACCAGAGGCAGCAGGAACACTCTACATAGATGGTCATGTCCGTGTCTATCATGGACACTTGACTAAACTTCCCAAACGGCATGTTTCACGCGAAAAACTCTGCTTACGGGGTATCACCGACTACTGGGTTAATGATGGTACGGGGCGTCCCTTCTTTGTCGTTGAAAAAACGGTGGATCCGGGCTTACTAAAAACGCTGGAAGAAGATATCGTCCCCCGATTACTCAAAGACATTCCGAATCAACCGAGTGCACAAGCATTACAGCAAAACAAACAAGCCTGTCGTTTTATCCTGGTGTTTGATAGAGAAGGCTATAGCCCCGCATTCTTTAGAAAGATGTGGGACAAGCATCGTGTCGCTTGCATGACCTATCATAAATTTCCCACCGAAAATTGGCCACTGGACAATTTTTCCAGTCAGGAGATCACCCTACCGAGTGGTGAAAAAGTCATCATGAAACTCGCCGAACGAGGCAGTCTGGTTGGAACTGGAAAACAGGCGATGTGGATGAGAGAAGTGCGCAAGTTGACTGATTCTGGTCACCAAACCAGTATTATTACCACAGCCTATGAACTAGAATTGACGGCTGTTTCTGGGCGAATGTTTAGCCGGTGGTGCCAAGAGAACTTTTTTAGATATATGAAGCACCACTATGGGCTAGATATGCTACAGGAGTATGGAATAGAGCCACTATCCGATACCCAAAAGGTGGTCAACCCTGATAGGCGCCAACAGGAAGGACAGCGTAATTCGATACAATCCAAACTCAATTACCGTCTATCTCGATTTGCAGCGATGGAACTTCATCCGGTGATTAAAAAAGATGAAACGGAAGATGTGAAATACAAGAAATGGGAAAGAAAACGAGCAGAATTACTCGAAGAAATAGAGCATTATGAAAATGAACTAAAAACCATCAAGGAAAAACTAAGCCAAACGCCCAAACACATTACCTGGCAAGAGTTGAGAGACGAAGATAAGTTCGAACAGCTTCTGCCAGGGAAAAAGCGGCTGATAGATACTGTCAACATGATCGCTTATCGGGCAGAAACAGCAATGGCCGCTCTGCTAACCTCACCGACAATCGACTTTCCGATGGCAAGGCAACTATTACAAACGCTGTTTGTGACAGAAGCAGATATATTACCCGATGAAGTAAAAAAACAACTTCGGATACGTGTGCATAGTACTTCCCGACCTGCAAGTAATAAAGCAATAGAAAAGTTATTTGAACAACTCAATCAAACGGAACTCAATTATCCAGGAACCGATCTGCGCTTAATTTATGAGCTGACTTCATCCGCAAAAAATTAGGAAATGGTCTCAAATTAGTTTCGTCTGAATCAAGATGTCTGACTTTATTGAGCTGCACAACACCTGTCTTTAGGTATTGGTTAATCAGTCGTGTTAGTTGCTGCCGAGAATAATCGGTTACTTGCAGTAAAAACCGAATCACAACCCCTTTTTGCCGTTTAGTGATGGCTCGGTAGTGAAACTGTTTTAAGGTAGATTGAATAAAGGCATAGCGCTCTTCCTTTTTACCTGGCAGGCTAAAGGCAACCGCTTGTGATCCCTCCAAAAATGATTGTAATTCTTCCGTATTTTTTAGTGCTTTAAGATTCATGATGGCTTTCATTCCTTCATCATGAACAGATTATCTGGTTTTGTCAGTTTAGACTCATTCTATATTAGAATACGAGGTTACTTTCAGACTCATTTCGTATTGGAGAAGGCTAAACCTTGCTACATATAATCTTTATACCTAAATCCTGCAAGCATTATACATAATAATCCACAAAACTCCTTATTAAACAATGATATAATATCATTTTCCTGATTTCACTATCTCATTGTTTTAATGAAGCCCTCTAAAGTATCAAAATCCTCATCTCACGTAAGAAACCGTACCCGAACGGTAAAAATGACATCTACAGCACATGGATTGACAAGCCAGGCGGGACTGATTCCCGTCGTGAAATATTTAGACAGGATAGGTTTTGAAAAAACCGTAAAACAAAGCGTTCCACATCGGCGGGGTGAAAATGCAGACCATCACTTATCTGATGTGGTTCTATTGACGTTGGTTGGCATGATGGGGGGAGCAACATCAATGGCAAAGGTGACGACCGTATGGGCAGATAGCGTACTGCGCAAAGTAGCTGGCTGGATAAAGATTCCTGTTGAAACCACAATTTTACGGATCTTTAAAGAAGTAAGTGATAGGCAGATAAGCCAGTTTGAAACGCTCACGCATACTTTGCGTGGTCAACACTGGCGGCGATTGCTTCGTTCCGGAAAATCGAAAACTGGCATACAATCCGTCCAGTGGGTCGATGTCGATTCAACTGTGGACACCGTTTGTGGTCGACAAGAAGGAAGTGCCAAAGGCTTCAACCCCAAAAAGAAAGGTGCCCGTTCATACCATCCACAACTCGCTTTTCTAGCGGAAACAAAAGAAATTTTACAAGCCTGGTTCCGGACAGGCAATGCCTTTACAAGCAATGGTGTTGTAGAATTTACCAAACAGTTACTTGCACACTTGCCCAATCGGATGCGCATTATTTTTCGCGGTGACAGTGGTTATTTTGTCGGTGATTTGCTTGAATTTCTCGATACCAGAGGGCATGGGTATCTAATAAAGGTTAAACTTAAGAATTTGAACGCATTGCTGGCCAAACAGGCCTGGACAGCCATACAAGGCCGACCCGGTTGGGAGCAGAGCGAGTTTCAATATCGTTGTGGTGGCTGGTCTCGCTCTCGTCAGTTTGTCGCGGTCAGGATAAAGCAACCTAAACAAGTGACAGGACCTCAGTCCGAGCTTTGGGATACGGCAGAATATGACTATTTTTGTTATGTAACAACTGAACCTCTATCGCCTTGGCAAACACATAAGAAGTATGGTGAACGAGCGACGTGCGAAACATGGATTGAAGAAGCAAAATCACAAATGGGTTTAGGTAAAATCAGAACGAATCAATTTCTGGCTAATGCCGCATTATTTCATTGCGCCGTTCTTGCCTACAATACCGTGCGCTGGATGGCTCAATTGAGTGGCAACAAAACGTTGTGCCAATGGGAGCCGGATACACTTCGTACTTATCTGATTCGGGTGGCTGGAAAATTACTCACAGGCAATAATCAGCTGAGAGTCAGAACACCTGCAGGTCCGCTCTATCCACAGGAATGGGATGATTGGGTTAAGGTGGGGTTACTCGCTTAACATTAACCGAAGTTAAGTCACTTTGATTAAAAGGTCATGGCACGTTGGCAGGGTGTTTATTGCCTTGGGCTCGGGGGATATCCATACGATACAAAAAATTTCCTCTATTTATGATTTAAATCTGGATATTTTGATCGGTTGGACAAAGAGGGCTGGCAAAGCGGCAGTAAAAACCTAATAACCACTTAGCTAGACAGGTTAATGAGAGTCAAAATATGGGCTTGCAGGATTTAGGTTATACAATAAAATAGTGAAGGATTGAGACGAGTCGAAATCCAGCGTTCTATTATTTAACACAAGTCTCCCTCCTTGCTCCATTGAAAACCTTGAGGATCAAGTATCAATAAAGCTCAAGAGAGACAGGACACCTAAACGACGATGACTACTCAACAAAATACAGACATAGCGCTTAATATTGCTCGAACGCGATTAACTGTCCTGGCATTCAATCTGACCATTATTGCGTTAATGCTTTCAATGACCGCATCGAGTAGATTGAATTCTAATTTCAATCATCTAGAGCATTTGAACAGTACTGTTGCTTTATTTCTAGGTTTTTTTCTAACCATTCTGGGGATTTTCTGGCTGCTATCTTCGCAGGATCTGGATGCCCAGGGCTTAAGTCGCCCCTTACCCTTTACCTTTGGAGCCGTCACCTGCTATCTTGCGCTTTCGCAGACTCTCACAGCCTTTATGCACGAGTATTTGATTGGGGTCGAATCAGTGATTAAAACTGCGTTGTCTATACATGCCGCAAACACTGGCTCTTTATCCTTTTCTGAAGACAACCTAATATTGGTATTAGTTTTTATCGGAGGTGCTATCTGGAGCCTGACAACCTATATAGCGCCGATAATGATTAGCTACAAAAGCCCAATTACCCAACAGCAACGACGGTGGGTTGTCGGTTACTATTTAGCACTGCAGATTCCCATTTACTGGGTCTATGCGCAAGTCTGGAATATACAATATGCTGCAACGGATCCACCTTTGAACAGTCTACATATTTTCGCTCTGCAATTTTTTCAACCCTTACTTTGGTTTTGAATTTAGCTGAGACAATCGTCATATATTTTTCTTTATGTGTTTATGTGAAAATAGTGAGTTGAAATTGAACTTTCTATAATATTATCATACATATAGAAACAACAATTGACTTTTAAAACCATGAAAATTGTTAGCAAAACGATTCAAATTTATTTGGACTACCTATAAAAGTAAGTAACCATTATTTTTCTAATATTTGTGAATTATTTCATTAAATTACTTATTTCTCTCAATCCATATATCCCGTGGCTTAAGTAGCCAACCATGATAAAGAAAATATGGAACTAAATTTCAGGGTTTAATAAAATATTAGGATAATTTTGATCGACTACTTACATTAAAATTGCAAAAATCTTTTTTACTGATGATCTATTAACTTTATGCGTCTAATATATATTGGGTTTCTGTTCACATTACTGACTGCTTGCTTCAACCCTAAAATGATGATTGATAAGCGGTCTGCCATGGAACAAGAACTGACACGCGGTGCAATTTTTCGAGCAGTAAATCAACTACCGATCATTAAAGAGGCGCTTGATGGTCGCTGGAAAATCGAGCTGGCATCCGCTAACAGGACCGATGATAGCTGGACGCGTACCCAACTGCGCCAACACCTCACTAAATTAGGTGCCAATATCTCAACCATAGCCTCAGACAACCTTCCCGTCATTGAAGCAGTCGTACAATTCGCGGGCACCGACATTGATTCTTTCATACTAGGAATTCCCATTCCAGGTACCATGGGTGAATCGTCCATCAGTTTCTATCATGATAATGGTCAACGTGGTCGCGCCCGAATTTACCTCAACTTTTGGACAAGCGAGGGCAAACTACTCGCGACATCGCCCGCCTTTTCCGGGGAAACGCATTACACTGATATAACCTTTCTTATTTTTATCGGTCCGTTTAGCTTCACCGACCTTAATGATGTACATACCTATGGACGGCTGATAGAACATTTTGAAGATAAATGGGATCGTAGCGTACGCGTAATGACAAAACCCGATGAAACAACAGTTGATACCTGGGTCACTCCAAAGAACACTAGGAAACCTTATTCATGGTCAACTTATATTCAATATTGAGGTCTACAATGGCTATCAATACTGAGTAGAACAAAGCGAGGTGGCTGCCTTATAATTTTACCTTCTAAGTAACAAAAACATAAACACTTGTTTTATATGGTTTTGTTATTTGTAGCTGGTTGGCTTTCTGGCAAAGCTTAAAATGCTGATTACCCATAACCCTCAGCTATTCTTATACACCCTGCGTTTTACCTAAAATACAAACCAACTCAGAGAAAAAGGTGAACCAATGAAAATTACCAATAAATCTTTACTGAAAGACAAGGCTTATGTAAATGGCACATGGGTTGAGGCCGATGATGGAACTACCTTTGATGTGCTTAATCCAGCAACAGGTGAGATACTTGCCACCTTGCCTGATCTTGGAGTCGCTGAGACTAGTCGCGCAATTGCAGCGGCTAATAAGGCGTGGGAGACCTGGAAATCGAAAACGGGTAAACAACGCGCGGGGATTCTGCGTAAGCTGTTTGACCTGATGATGGATAACCAGGAAGACCTGGCACAAATCCTCACGGCTGAATGTGGCAAGCCTTTAGCTGAAGCACGCGGAGAAATTGCATATGGCGCTTCCTTTATAGAATGGTTTGGAGAAGAGGCGAAGCGAGCTTATGGCGAGTTGATACCAGCGACACAGATTAACCGTCGCATTGTGGTGACCAAGCAGGCAATCGGCGTTTGTGCGGCGATCACGCCGTGGAATTTCCCCAATGCCATGATCACACGCAAGATTGGCCCAGCGTTAGCAGCGGGTTGCCCAGTCATCCTAAAACCAGCAGCCGAAACACCTCTATCGGCGCTTGCTATTGCGGAACTCGCCGAACAGGCTGGCATCCCTGCAGGAATATTCTCGGTCGTGACCTCAGCTGATGGCGTAAAAATTGGCGCTGAATTAACAGCGAACCCCATTATAAGAAAAATAAGCTTCACCGGTTCTACTGCTGTGGGTAAAATTTTGATGCGCCAGAGTGCAGACACTGTCAAGAAATTGTCATTGGAATTAGGCGGCAATGCCCCCTTTATTGTTTTTGATGATGCGGATCTGGATGCGGCCGTTGCTGGAGCAATGGCGAGCAAATACAGAAATTCTGGCCAGACATGTGTTTGCGTCAATCGCTTCCTGGTACAGGATGGCATTTACGATGCCTTTGTTGAAAAATTAATGGCTGCAGTTAAAAAACTTAAGGTAGGTAATGGTGCTGATGAAGGCGTTACCCAGGGACCACTTATCAATCTAGCGGGTGTGGAAAAAATTGCTGCTCATGTTGCAGATGCATTGAGTAAAGGGGGACGTGTCGTCACAGGTGGTCAACCCCATGCACTGGGTCGCTTTTTCTATGAACCCACCATTATTGCCGATGTCACACCCGAGATGAAGGTGGCCAGGGAAGAAACTTTTGGCCCTCTTGCCCCGGTGTTCCGCTTTAAAACCGAAGAAGAAGCCATAACCATGGCCAATGACACAGAATTTGGCCTGGCATCTTATTTCTACACCCGTGATATTGGACGGGTCTGGCGTGTGGGTGAAGCACTGGAATATGGCATCGTCGGCATTAATGAAGGTATTATCTCGACCGAGGTCGCTCCCTTTGGCTGCGTGAAAGAATCAGGTCTAGGTCGTGAAGGCTCCCACTATGGGCTAGATGATTACCTGGAAATTAAATATATGTGTATGGGCGGTATTTAAAATGCCAAAAACAAGGATAAAAATATGACTAAAAATGCTGATCTATTAGCGCGCCGGCAAGCGGCTGTTGCACCCGGTGTTGCATCTGCGACCACTGTCTTTGCTGCAACAGCACTCAATGCTGAAATCTGGGATGCTGATGGTAAACGCTATCTTGATTTTGCTATGGGTATCGCAGTTTGTAATACCGGCCATTGCCATCCAAAGGTGATAGCGGCAGCAAAAGCCCAGTGTGACAACTTCACCCATACTGCTTTTCAGGTATCCCCTTATGAGCCCTATATAGCGCTGTGTGAAAAATTGAATGCAATCGCACCGATTAAGGATGCGAAGTCGGTACTTTTTTCTACCGGTGCTGAGGCCGTTGAAAATGCGGTGAAAATTGCACGGGTCCACACAGGCCATCAGGGCGTTATCGCTTTTCGCGGTGCTTTTCATGGTCGTACAGCACTGACCAGCACACTCACGGGAAAGATTGTACCTTATCGAGCAGGTGGCGGTGTTGGCATGGCAAATGTCTTCCATGCACCCTTTCCTATTGCGCATCATGGTATCTCTGTGGATGATGCTATGGCAGGTCTGGCAACGATCTTTAAAACAGAAATTCAGACATCTTGATTCGCTATCCTGAAAGAAATCCATTAAAACTTAAACTAGGCAATATAATTAAAGGGTTAGGGAATTATTGTCAAATGATTGATATTTTCAGCTAAAGAAATGAAAATGGTACTCATTTAGGTTAAACTAAGCCCTCATATCATACGAGGTATTCAATTAATGCAGCAACTCATGCTCCCAATAATTCCTCAGGGTACGACTATTATAAATGGTCAGGTCAGTGTTGATAACCGAAATGATGAGTGGTTTTATTTCCTCGGCGGTATCCCGATCTATTCTCACCAGGCTGACAATAAGAGATTATTTAGACTTCACACCTCTCAACTCATCAATACCGGTTCCTGTCGTTCAATCGATATTATTACAACCTTTGGTGTCTCTAAAAGTAGTGTTATGCGCTCATTAAGGCAACTACGAGAAAAAGGGGCTGATTCGTTTTTTGAACCTCGCCCGACTCGCAAGGGAGGACCACTCTTTACGCTTGAGGTTTTGCAGCAAGCTCAGGAATATCTGGATCAAGGTATGACGCCTAACGAAGCCGCTAAAGAATTAGGCATCCGGGCAGATACCTTTCGCAAGGCGATCAGTGATGGACGTTTAAAAAAAAGTCTGCCGCATCAATAGACCCCAATGATGGCAGTACCAAATCAGCCCGTGATATTATAGATGCCAATGCAGCCGATGTGCTTGGTACGGCCTGCACTCGAGTAGAAGAGCGAATCCAGGCGGCTTTGGGTGAGCAGGAAAAGGGAGCCTCAATCGAATTCGAATCCTGTTTAGATGTTCCTAAAGGCGGTGTGTTATGTGCATTGCCCGCGTTACTTAGCAATGGCTTATTAAATGACATTGAGCACCACCTTGGCAAACTGACAGGTTATTATCAAACCTTTCATATCCTATTGCTACTCGCCTTTATGGGACTATGTCGCATCAAAAATGCCGAACAACTTCGCGAGCATGCACCGGGTGAATTCGGCAAACTACTTGGCCTGGATCGGGTTCCCGAAGTGCGCTGTTTAAGAACCAAAGTAAAAGGACTGTCTGATCCAGAATCAGTTGAAAGCTGGGCGGCCGACCTCAGTCGACAATGGATGGAAAATGAACCAGAGGCAGCAGGAACACTCTACATAGATGGTCATGTCCGTGTCTATCATGGACACTTGACTAAACTTCCCAAACGGCATGTTTCACGCGAAAAACTCTGCTTACGGGGTATCACCGACTACTGGGTTAATGATGGTACGGGGCGTCCCTTCTTTGTCGTTGAAAAAACGGTGGATCCGGGCTTACTAAAAACGCTGGAAGAAGATATCGTCCCCCGATTACTCAAAGACATTCCGAATCAACCGAGTGCACAAGCATTACAGCAAAACAAACAAGCCTGTCGTTTTATCCTGGTGTTTGATAGAGAAGGCTATAGCCCCGCATTCTTTAGAAAGATGTGGGACAAGCATCGTGTCGCTTGCATGACCTATCATAAATTTCCCACCGAAAATTGGCCACTGGACAATTTTTCCAGTCAGGAGATCACCCTACCGAGTGGTGAAAAAGTCATCATGAAACTCGCCGAACGAGGCAGTCTGGTTGGAACCAAAAAACAGGCGATGTGGATGAGAGAAGTGCGCAAGTTGACTGATTCTGGTCACCAAACCAGTATTATTACCACAGCCTATGAACTAGAGTTGACGGCTGTTTCTGGGCGAATGTTTAGCCGGTGGTGCCAAGAGAACTTTTTTAGATATATGAAGCGCCACTATGGGCTAGATATGCTACAGGAGTATGGAATAGAGCCACTATCCGATACCCAAAAGGTGGTCAACCCTGATAGGCGCCAACAGGAAGGACAGCGTAATTCGATACAATCCAAACTCAATTACCGTCTATCTCGATTTGCAGCGATGGAACTTCATCCGGTGATTAAAAAAGATGAAACGGAAGATGTGAAATACAAGAAATGGGAAAGAAAACGAGCAGAATTACTCGAAGAAATAGAGCATTATGAAAATGAACTAAAAACCATCAAGGAAAAACTAAGCCAAACGCCCAAACACATTACCTGGCAAGAGTTGAGAGACGAAGATAAGTTCGAACAGCTTCTGCCAGGGAAAAAGCGGCTGATAGATACTGTCAACATGATCGCTTATCGGGCAGAAACAGCAATGGCCGCTCTGCTAACCTCACCGACAATCGACTTTCCGATGGCAAGGCAACTATTACAAACGCTGTTTGTGACAGAAGCAGATATATTACCCGATGAAGTAAAAAAACAACTTCGGATACGTGTGCATAGTACTTCCCGACCTGCAAGTAATAAAGCAATAGAAAAGTTATTTGAACAACTCAATCAAACGGAACTCAATTATCCAGGAACCGATCTGCGCTTAATTTATGAGCTGACTTCATCCGCAAAAAATTAGGAAATGGTCTCAAATTAGTTTCGTCTGAATCAAGATGTCTGAAATTGAAGCTCAAGATGTGGCGGCCATCATTCTGGAACCTGTACAAGGAGAAGGAGGTTTCTATCAGGCGCCAAATGACTTTATGCAAAGGTTACGCGCCCTATGCGATGATCATGGCATCATGCTGATTTGTGATGAAATACAAACTGGGTTTGGCCGCACAGGTAAGCTGTTTGCATCTGAGCATAGTGGTATTGAGCCTGATTTGATAACGGTTGCCAAAGCGATGGGAGGTGGTTTTCCTGTCTCTGGTGTGATCGGCAAGGCTGCTGTCATAGATAGCACCAAACCAGGAGGACTAGGAGGCACGTATGGCGGTAACCCTGTTGCCTGTGCGGCAGCTCTGGCAACGATAGCTGCGATTGAAGATGAAGGCTTGGTAGAGCGTAGTGTAAATCTGGGTAAGCGTCTGGTTGAACGTTTGAATGAAATTAAGGCTCGTGATGACGTGCCAGCCATTGGTAATGTGCGCGGTGTAGGTTGCATGGTGGCATTTGAGCTGGTAAAAGAACGCGGCGGCAATGAGCCTAACCCGGTTCTGATTGGTAAATTAACCGCTAAAGTAGCCGAGAAAGGCTTGATCCTGCTTTCCTGTGGTTATTTTGCGAATACGATACGTATCCTTGTCCCGCTTACAATTCCAGAGGCACATCTGGAAGAAGGATTAAATATTCTGGAAGCCGCGTTGATTGAGATTGCTTAAAAACATTAGAGTACCTCGTTTGCTCTAGCGTCACTGCCATTAAGTTAAGGATTCATTATCTCATAATCAGTGAATGACACTGTAGGCTGGGTTACGTTATCTGCACTTCGCTTGCTAAGCTAACCCAGCCTACAATGTAACATGTTGTTTATTATTATTTTATCCCTTAACTTAATGGCAATGATGCACCAGAGACTATGAAAGTATTCAGCCTACCCGTGCGGTATAATATTAGCCTCTCCAAAGTCTATTTTCTAAGCAAAATGTCCTTACGCCGATACCAAAAAAGTTTAAACCGCCAACAGGAAATGTTATTACCTTCACGGGTCGAAGACTATGTGAGTGATAAAAACACGGTTCGAGCAATAGATACTTATGTTGACACCAGGGTTAATTTGTTCATATTCTAAACCTTATGCGGCACAAGGCCTCCTGGTATTTTTTGTAATTTTCAAATAGTCTAAAACAGCTCTGGTATTCTTATTGAGTTGCCTCATTTTCTTTGAAATCCCTTTCTCAACTTTTGATTTTATTAATCCGATAGCAAAGCGCCTAAGACGGGTCATGTTCTCAGGGCCATAACCGGTACGAATTGTTGAGCGATCTTCATCAAAAACCCAGTCAATAATATAATGACTGACTTCAATAGACCAGTGACCTCGAACTTTATATAAGATGGTTTTCGGATCTGCGTCTTTTTTTGTTCTGCTGGTCACACCGTAAGCGGTCGCAAGTGATGTTTTCCCACTTTTCTTGTCCGTTATTTCTCGTTCTATGCGATAAACCTGGGCAACATGAGGGAATAATACATACTCACTTAATTCCGATGTGACCCAGATTCTACGAATCTCAATTCGTCCGTGCCCGACAGACACTTTGTCTTCATAATCTGCCAAACGGCTATCATTTGAAAAGTAGGTGGTAATATCATCAAGCAGTGTCGGCTGGTTTCCTTTGACACTAAAATAATAATGCGCTTTTCGTTGTTCTACTAAATAACGCGCGAATTCAGTCTGGGTGTGCAAAGCATCGCTGGTGATATCTTTATTTTCAATCGGTAGTGTATCTAATAATTTCGGAGCAAATGTTATTTCATTGGTTTGCTTAACTTCATCCGACCCATCTCCAACAGGCAAAGTACCTACTTTTTTTGGGCGTAGCAAATTCCTGTGGTATGCCCAACAGCACTCATTATTTGTGTTTGGCGCCCTGATTCATCAATCGCATTACACATGACTTTGCCATCTATTGCGAGTGAGTTGTCATCCTGGGCATAGGCTTTGTTCCAGGCATTAAAGGCTGCGTCAAGTTCATTCGGGTCTACTCTTACTAAGATATTTCTAAAAATGCTTAGGCTTGGAATCACATAACGGCCTTTATCATAACGGCAACGAAAATGCGCTCTGGACTTTTGAGATAAGCTTTCAGCCCAGTCAAAAATAGATTCATAGCTCCTCATGCCGCATAACACAGCTCCAGCGGCTATTCCCAGAACAGTCTGTATTCTATGGCGTCGCCCTTGGGCTCTACGGGGATCATTAATTTCCTTGAAGAAATCCGGTAATGAACGCATTTGATGACGCGTTATTTTCATTTTTACCTCACCTAATAAAAAATGATGACTTAATATAGTGTGAGATAAAACAGATTGTGCTCGACGATGAAGTGGCTTAACGAAAATCAGCTTTTTGTGCTCTGTTTGAGCAGAGTAACCGTCTGTTACCCTGCGAAACCCTTTCGTGTAACCAATAGCCTGCCAGTTACTGGCTCGATAAACACCTCCATGAAATCGCTTTGGATCGACAAAGGTCTCGACCAACAAAATAGGGTGTCCATACTTTTCAACCCAATCATTGGATAAGCGTTTAAGGCACAGTGAAAGGAGGCGTGATCCTAGGTTTTTATCATGCCTCGTCGGTAATATCAAAAAACGGCTGTTGTTGGCAATCAGTTTTAAGCGGCCCGTTTGGTGGCGATAACTCCATCCTATCCAGCTATCACGAGCCGCACACTTTAATGCGGCGGCCGAAAAGCTGATCAGTGCAATCCATTCTGTTTCAGAATAGGCCACATACCAAAGGGTTTCACCAATTTTTGGAATAGCACCTAAGTAATGCTGGGCCTCCATCAAATCCTGATATTTTGGTTCTTCTTGCTTTAAAATGGGCCTGACTGATATTTGGTTGAGTTGCATCGTTTTATCTCAAGAAACTGGATAGAAACTATACATGCTTTTCATGGGTTTGTTCATCTTGGGGTGTAACTCATTACCATGCTTAGGGAGATGGAAAGAAATAATCATCCAAACGAAGTAAGCTTGTGTCTCAATAATTTATAATAATGAATTCTGAATTTATTCTCACACTAGGCAGATAAGCTTGTTGATATTAACAGATAGCATTATAGGTTGGATTATAAATACAGCCCATCGTTTAAAAGGCTCGGTACGTCGTATATTCATGGCTGAAACGGTGGAGCTACTAGGCTCAGGTGGTGCAAGTATTGCTGAAGAAAAACTAGGATGGAATAGAGGCACTATCCGAAAAGGACAATATGAACTTGAAACTCAGCCCATAGAAGATAATTTTTCAGCGAGAGGGCGTAATAAAAGTGAAGAGCATTTTCCTCATCTACTTGATGACATAAAAAAAATTGCTGAACCGGAGTGTCAAACGGATCCCTCTTTTAATTCCTGTCGATTATATACCCGGCTAACGGCTAAAGAAGTTAGAAAACGTTTACTGGAGATTGATTATTACGATGAAAAAACATTACCTTGCTCAAAAACTATCAATACAAAATTAAATGACCTGAGTTACCATCCAAAAAAGGTACAAAAAACAAAGCCTCATAAGAAAATCAAGGAAACGGATGCAATTTTTGAACAAGTTCATTCAGTCAATGGAATGGCAGATATCAACCCAAAAGAGATTCGTATATCAATTGATGCCAAAGCAAGAATGAATATAGGAAATTTTTCACGGGGAGGACGAAATCGGGTTTTAACAAAAGCAGAGGATCATGATTTAGATGTTAAGGAAAAGTTAACTCCTTTTGGTTTTTATCTGCCTGAACATGATGATTTTTTCCTTTTCTTTACAGCAGGCTATGCCAGCAGTGATTTCATCGTTGACCGATTGGAAGAAATTTGGCCAGAAATTCAAGAAAAATATGGAGTAGATATTCTGACAATTAACGCTGACAATGGTATGGAGAACAGTAGCTCCAGAACTCAGTTTATAAAAAGGCTTGTGGAGTTTGCTGAAAAAAGCAACATAAAGATAAAACTGGCCTACTACCCTCCTTATCATAGTAAATATAACCCAATTGAACGAGTATGGGGAGCCTATGAAAATCATATTAGTGGCGACATAATGGATACAGTTGAAACAACTTTAAAATTTGCCAAAAGTATGACCTACAATGGCAAAGCACCTATTGTTAAATTAACAGAAAAAATATATGAAACAGGAGTAAAGGTAGGTAAAAAAGCAATGAAGACGTATTATCAGTTTGTTGACCGAATGCCATCGTTGGAGAAATGGTTTTTGACCATTTCTCCTGGTTGTTCTGGATGATTATTTCTTTCCATCTCCCTTACCCTTTATAGCTAGAACAAATTAGCCGTGATGTTGACACACTGAACTTACAATCCATCGGATATACTCATACACAAGAAGTCATAATTGCAGGTCAACCTGCAGTACTTATCAGGGAAACTTTTCTAAGCAACCGTCTGATTTCAAGAACTACTTAACCTTGCTGTGTCGATGTGATAAAACAAACACTGTTAATTCGAGTCTTTGAGAGTAAAATGCACAAGCATACCTTGTTAAATATAATCTTCTTGCAAAAAAACAATCGTTTTTTAATATTATTAGTCTCATTAGTCCTGTTTTTTGCATGTTATCCCATCGTCCAAAATTATCCACTCGCATCATTGGTTTTAAATGTGTTTTCTATGCTACCTAAATCCTGCAAGCCCATATTTTGACTCTCATTAACCTGTCTAGCTAAGTGGTTATTAGGTTTTTACTGCCGCTTTGCCAGCCCTCTTTGTCCAACCGATCAAAATATCCAGATTTAAATCATAAATAGAGGAAATTTTTTGTATCGTATGGATATCCCCCGAGCCCAAGGCAATAAACACCCTGCCAACGTGCCATGACCTTTTAATCAAAGTGACTTAACTTCGGTTAATGTTAAGCGAGTAACCCCACCTTAACCCAATCATCCCATTCCTGTGGATAGAGCGGATCTGCAGGTGTTCTGACTCTCAGCTGATTATTGCCTGTGAGTAATTTTCCAGCCACCCGAATCAGATAAGTACGAAGTGTATCCGGCTCCCATTGGCACAACGTTTTGTTGCCACTCAATTGAGCCATCCAGCGCACGGTATTGTAGGCAAGAACGGCGCAATGAAATAATGCGGCATTAGCCAGAAATTGATTCGTTCTGATTTTACCTAAACCCATTTGTGATTTTGCTTCTTCAATCCATGTTTCGCACGTCGCTCGTTCACCATACTTCTTATGTGTTTGCCAAGGCGATAGAGGTTCAGTTGTTACATAACAAAAATAGTCATATTCTGCCGTATCCCAAAGCTCGGACTGAGGTCCTGTCACTTGTTTAGGTTGCTTTATCCTGACCGCGACAAACTGACGAGAGCGAGACCAGCCACCACAACGATATTGAAACTCGCTCTGCTCCCAACCGGGTCGGCCTTGTATGGCTGTCCAGGCCTGTTTGGCCAGCAATGCGTTCAAATTCTTAAGTTTAACCTTTATTAGATACCCATGCCCTCTGGTATCGAGAAATTCAAGCAAATCACCGACAAAATAACCACTGTCACCGCGAAAAATAATGCGCATCCGATTGGGCAAGTGTGCAAGTAACTGTTTGGTAAATTCTACAACACCATTGCTTGTAAAGGCATTGCCTGTCCGGAACCAGGCTTGTAAAATTTCTTTTGTTTCCGCTAGAAAAGCGAGTTGTGGATGGTATGAACGGGCACCTTTCTTTTTGGGGTTGAAGCCTTTGGCACTTCCTTCTTGTCGACCACAAACGGTGTCCACAGTTGAATCGACATCGACCCACTGGACGGATTGTATGCCAGTTTTCGATTTTCCGGAACGAAGCAATCGCCGCCAGTGTTGACCACGCAAAGTATGCGTGAGCGTTTCAAACTGGCTTATCTGCCTATCACTTACTTCTTTAAAGATCCGTAAAATTGTGGTTTCAACAGGAATCTTTATCCAGCCAGCTACTTTGCGCAGTACGCTATCTGCCCATACGGTCGTCACCTTTGCCATTGATGTTGCTCCCCCCATCATGCCAACCAACGTCAATAGAACCACATCAGATAAGTGATGGTCTGCATTTTCACCCCGCCGATGTGGAACGCTTTGTTTTACGGTTTTTTCAAAACCTATCCTGTCTAAATATTTCACGACGGGAATCAGTCCCGCCTGGCTTGTCAATCCATGTGCTGTAGATGTCATTTTTACCGTTCGGGTACGGTTTCTTACGTGAGATGAGGATTTTGATACTTTAGAGGGCTTCATTAAAACAATGAGATAGTGAAATCAGGAAAATGATATTATATCATTGTTTAATAAGGAGTTTTGTGGATTATTATGTATAATGCTTGCAGGATTTAGGTGCTAATTATATTATCCGGTGTGTTAGCGATCTCCGATACTCGACGCCCCTTGTTTATCAGTATAGGCCTGGCATTTTTAGCCGTCGCATTACGCTGGATTCACTATTTCTATCAGCTCGATTTATGGTTTCTCTTAGAGAACATTACTAATATCCTGTTCTGGATTTATATTGCGGTGTATTTACTCAAGTTTATTCTCCATCAGCACATTATTACCGCTGAATTAATTTATGCAGCCATAGCGGTCTACTTTATTTTTGGCCTGGCATGGGCAGGTACCTATCAGTTATTAGAAATCAGTGCCCCACATTCTTTTGCACTGTCTAACAGCGCTGCCAACGAACAAAATTTTATTTTCCAGATGTGGTATTTCAGTATGGTTACTCTGACTACGCTAGGCTATGGTGATATTACCCCTTCTACTATGTTAGCTCGAGTATTTGTAGTATTAGAAGCTATTATGGGGCAATTTTAGGGAGATGGAAAGAAATAATCATCCAAACGAAGTAAGCTTGTGTCTCAATAATTTATAATAATGAATTCTGAATTTATTCTCACACTAGGCAGATAAGCTTGTTGATATTAACAGATAGCATTATAGGTTGGATTATAAATACAGCCCATCGTTTAAAAGGCTCGGTACGTCGTATATTCATGGCTGAAACGGTGGAGCTACTAGGCTCAGGTGGTGCAAGTATTGCTGAAGAAAAACTAGGATGGAATAGAGGCACTATCCGAAAAGGACAATATGAACTTGAAACTCAGCCCATAGAAGATAATTTTTCAGCGAGAGGGCGTAATAAAAGTGAAGAGCATTTTCCTCATCTACTTGATGACATAAAAAAAATTGCTGAACCGGAGTGTCAAACGGATCCCTCTTTTAATTCCTGTCGATTATATACCCGGCTAACGGCTAAAGAAGTTAGAAAACGTTTACTGGAGATTGATTATTACGATGAAAAAACATTACCTTGCTCAAAAACTATCAATACAAAATTAAATGACCTGAGTTACCATCCAAAAAAGGTACAAAAAACAAAGCCTCATAAGAAAATCAAGGAAACGGATGCAATTTTTGAACAAGTTCATTCAGTCAATGGAATGGCAGATATCAACCCAAAAGAGATTCGTATATCAATTGATGCCAAAGCAAGAATGAATATAGGAAATTTTTCACGGGGAGGACGAAATCGGGTTTTAACAAAAGCAGAGGATCATGATTTAGATGTTAAGGAAAAGTTAACTCCTTTTGGTTTTTATCTGCCTGAACATGATGATTTTTTCCTTTTCTTTACAGCAGGCTATGCCAGCAGTGATTTCATCGTTGACCGATTGGAAGAAATTTGGCCAGAAATTCAAGAAAAATATGGAGTAGATATTCTGACAATTAACGCTGACAATGGTATGGAGAACAGTAGCTCCAGAACTCAGTTTATAAAAAGGCTTGTGGAGTTTGCTGAAAAAAGCAACATAAAGATAAAACTGGCCTACTACCCTCCTTATCATAGTAAATATAACCCAATTGAACGAGTATGGGGAGCCTATGAAAATCATATTAGTGGCGACATAATGGATACAGTTGAAACAACTTTAAAATTTGCCAAAAGTATGACCTACAATGGCAAAGCACCTATTGTTAAATTAACAGAAAAAATATATGAAACAGGAGTAAAGGTAGGTAAAAAAGCAATGAAGACGTATTATCAGTTTGTTGACCGAATGCCATCGTTGGAGAAATGGTTTTTGACCATTTCTCCTGGTTGTTCTGGATGATTATTTCTTTCCATCTCCCTTACCTTGCCATATTAATTGCTAACCTGGTTGGCAGACGTATTGCTCAGGACAGACAATAATAACGTG
This sequence comes from Methyloprofundus sp., assembly GCF_965251085.1. Lineage (NCBI taxonomy): Bacteria > Pseudomonadati > Pseudomonadota > Gammaproteobacteria > Methylococcales > Methylococcaceae > Methyloprofundus > Methyloprofundus sp. Next base: position 2,698,331 of record NZ_OZ252594.1, read on the forward strand.
CTTCTAATAATTAGGATTTTTGTTCGAGTTCAAGGCGAATGTTTTTCGAGAACCGCAGAAAACCATTCAACCTAAAAACCGCAGTTGAACGCTATAAAGCACTCTAAGTATTTGAATATAACACTAATGATCGTAACAACTTACCACCTGTTGGGTAAACAGCCCCTGCTTTACGGTCAGAATACCTGATCTCGACATAATGAAATCAAAAGCATAGTAATTCATCACAGATAATAAGGTGAGACTAAAATAGGTAGGATGCTGCTGAGGAACGAAGCGCATCTATCGCGAATGATGCGCTTCGTTCCTCAGCAGCATCCTACGAACCGTAATAAGTATCATACTGTTTTCAGAGAGATCAGCTTATCTGACGGTTTTGTGAATAAATCTGAGCACGAAATACTGCGTTACAGCTATTGCCAAGGACTACGGCCATTGCCTGCTAGCTGTACCTTGTCTTTCGCGCTCAGAGTTTCCACAACAACGTGCTCAACTGCGGTTTCTAGGTTCAACGCTGAAATCGGGCAAAAAGACCATTATCCTAGAAAACTCAGTCGTATTATTCTAAGCCAGGGGACGCAGTAATACGGAAAGCGGAAGTAATGCTCCAATAAGCTGTGATTATTCAGCGCACGGGAAAATGACTTCCGACACGATGTAGTGTATGGGGTTATCTGTTTTCTTAACCATTATTGTCATCGTTGGCTGAGTTAAGCCCATCGTTACCAGACAGCGTACACCGGGGCGAATATCGAGGAGATGTATGGTCATGGCATCCTCAGAAGTATGCACGCTATCAATAGATAATGAATAGCCGCCACTAAAACGAAGACCCAGGCCTCCCGCTATCACCTGATAATGATTAAAATCTAGTTTTGGTGCAACAGGTGCCTTACCGATCGGATAGCTTACGGCAGCCGTAGTCGCATAAAAATATGCCTCCCATTCCTGCTGGTTTTTAATAACCTTTACCCAGGGTTTTTCATTATCTAGGTCATTAGGCATCAAAAGCACTGTATGCGAAAAAATATCGGCTGAATAGACGGGCATTAAACCGGCTATCAGCAAAGCAATAAAAACTAAAATTTTATCCAATAGCTTTTTCATTTTCAGTCCTCCTTAAACCTAAATAAAACTACTCTGGCGCACAATTGCAAATACCTCTTAAAACTTAGGATATATAACTAATAATACTAGGACAATAGCTAGTCAAGGAAAGTAGAAATTAGTCATAGGCTAAGTCCAATCCGCAAAACATTTTACATTTATTCATGCCCTGTCTTCGTGGTAGATTACTTTACTTTGGATCTACTTGAGACTTTAGCGGGCTTGAAACGCGCCTTGTTTAACAAAGCCCTGATACAGATGTTCTGCAAAGCGGTCAAACGTGGTATTTGAACCAGCAGATGAAAACGGAATTGCGGGGAAAAATAATAGCCAGGTTGTGGTGTTGACATTATCGGCAATTTTCACCCTGTATTTTTCCCCTGTTTTGACTTCTGTCAGCTCATAACTTAGTTCATAAGAAGTTTCTATCGTCGCAGGTATTATGAGAAAAGTTAATGCACTGATGATTTTCATAAAAGTACTGGACGAGTCTTGTTGACTCCCCTGCAGCAGCAGACTGTATTGTGTATTTGCTAAGACATTAGCATTTTCATCAGAGCTAAAGTCACTGATATACCCCTGCTCTTTCCAGTTCTGGATGATTTTATCGTTAATGATTTTCCCTGCGGCGGCTGCAGCCGTCAGCGTACTATCCTCATCAAACTGGGCAGTAAAGGCACCGACACTGATTTGAATTACTGGAGATATTACCGGCTTGATGGGCTCAAGGTCGGTTAATTGATCACCTGAAAATGTCATACAGCCATGCAGTGAACTTAGCAGCAGCCCGGCAATACAGAATTTAAAAAGCTGGTTCACGATAGTGATGCCATTTGCTATAACAGCATCACAATGCTTCAACTGATTTGCTTTCAATGTGCCTGTTAAAATGAGAAATGGGTGGTCGCCTGAATGCGATTTGCCACACCGACATCATAATTTACGTTTCTACGTTGACCCCATAAATACTCTAACCCTATATCAACCTGCTTGAAAGGACTCCAGACCAGATTACCGGCAGCATACAAAGTTCGATTCAGATCGTCGGCAGTCAGGTCGCTATTATTATCCATATTGACCCAGCCGAATACAGCATTGGAGCGAATGGTATCTGTCCACCAGTGCTGGTATGCGCCAAATCCTTGAAAGGCATTGATGGTTCTTAGATCTCCGTTAGTAGAAAAAAGCGCATCATCATAGCCATCATTATTATAACTACCCGTCCCTGCGCCATAGACTATCTGAAATTTAACATTGTCTTTAGGGTGCAGTAGAGGCACTTTGACGTCTCCCGAAACTTGCAAACCCCAGCCAAATGCAGTTCCTGAATGATAAGTGCCGTGTTTGTCGGTACCATCGCCTCTGAGAAAACGGCCAAGAAATGCAGATTTCACATGACCCCAGTCTTCGTGCCATGACAATGCAACAACTGAATCTGGCCAGCCAGTCGTGTTATTACCATCGGTAATAGTGTAGCCAGGATTTTCTAAAGCCACTGAGAATAAATAAGCATCGCTGTAATCACGCGACCATCTAACCAAAGGTTGACGGTTTTGTTGTGAACCGTTGGGTCCTTCAAAATCCATAGTCTCGGGTAAAACATCCACATCATCCCAGGTAGACCACGCTTGACCGACACGCAGGTTGCCGCCAAAAACAAAATCATCTAATTATGCCCAGCCCTGACGGAAGCGAAATTCTGGAGAGGCTGAAGTCGTGTTGCCGGCAAGGTCAAAGGAAAAGAAAGTAGTGAGTTGGCCTACACTTAAAGGTGTTGCTGAGCTGAAAAATAGCCGCGAAGTATTAGCGGTAAAAGTAGTTCGCTTATCGGGTACACCACTGGGTTGACCATTGACGACAATATCCTTGGCGACGAATTTGTAGGGACTCTCGATAGCGTTAAAATCATGGATAAACGATGCTCTGATAAATCCACCAATCGTTAACGCTGTATCCACTTTTGGTACCTTGATAGTGGTTCCTTTCCCTTTATAACGAAACATTTCCTGAGATAGATTAACACCCATATTTTGCGTCACTCTTTTAACGCTTTCAATTGGCAGTTTCACAGCGGTTACGGCAACTTTTTCGGTACCCTCAACGATAGTTTCTGCCGTTCCTTCAACTTGTTTTATGACACTTGTAGGATGCTCCACCGTCCCTTCGACCATCTGCTCAACACTTTTAACCTCTTTTTTGGCAACATCCTTGGTCGTAGCCACAGATTTTTTTACAACGCCCGTTGAATCTTTGGCTGTACCTTGTGTTGCTTGCTGTGTCGCTTTTGCAGCGGCTGCCTGCTGGTTGAGCTGTCGTTGCATTTCCTGTATCAGGGTCTGTTGCTGCTGCATCATTTTCTGCTGCTGCTCTAACTGCCGTGCCAATGTCTCTAGTTGCTGTTGTACCGAAGTCTCATCAGCCATGCTAATGGCAGGCGCTAGTCCCAATAGCCCTAAAGACAGGCTAAAAAAAATCAGCTTTAATTTGTATAACATCGCTTGTATTAACTGACTCCATCCAGTTATACCGTGCTTTGCTAAATTAAAAGATAGCCATAATTTTGTAATATCCCAGTTCTTCTTAATCATAATAATCTCTTGTTGTTGCCGTGCTGACCACGCTCCTAAGCAACTTTTCCAGCGCAAGGAGCTTGAGATCAGGAGCTTGTGTTTACTGTTAATCTCCTCATCCCAAACTTCTACTATTGCTTATGACAGGATTTGCGCGATATATCCACCAATTAGCACCAGCACCGTTGTTAATGCATAGGTCACCGGATAAGGTGATGCCGCAATCGAGCTTTGTGACTGATCGTTGATAGCATTCAAGCCTGGTGTGCTGTTACGTGCCCCAGTACAGGCACCATCGCAGATCACTGAATTTAGTTTGAATACCTTGATACCGACAATAAATGCGACGATGACAGGTAAAAGCGTTGCACAAGCACCAATAATGGCTACCCAGATCACTGTATCGCCGTGGAACGAGTTAATCACTTTCGGTCCAACATTGGCAGCCAGGACTGCAATAAACATATTTAGACCTATATCTTGCAGGAAGCTACGTGCCCCTTCGCTCACTGGGCCACCAAACTCAGGATTACGGCTGCGGAAGTAGCTGACAAAGATGCCGGCAAGCAGACAACCTGCCGAAGTTCCCAATGCAAATGGAATGCCGCCAGCGGTGAAACTGAGTAGGCCTACCAGGTAGCCGATAACCATGGCGATTGCCATCCACATAACTTCAGTAACCGAGGTATCAAGCAGCGCGCGACTACCTAGTGCTTTAGCTACTTTCTGTACACACCAGTCAGGACCGACAACCCGGATAACATCACCGAACTGGATTACTGTTTTAGGTAATGCCGGTATTTGCACGCCCTGGCGGAACATACCCTTGAGTTGCAAGCCAAAGCCAATTTCCTTAGCCAGTTCTGCTAGGGTTTTGCCGGATATACCGGGAGCTCCAACACGTATATCTGCAGCTTCAAGCTGGATATTGAGAGCCAAAGGCTCGTCTACTTCTTCGCCAATGACTTCCGTGCCTTTAAGGATCAGTTCATGGACATCGGAACGCACGGCAATAATATCGTCTTTCTGCAAGGTCGGATTATCAGAGGACTCTATAACCTGCCCACCACGTACGATGCGTAGAATCGGTGCACTGGGATAAAGCTGAAAGAGTTGCTCAATGGTTTTACCGATCAAAGTATCATGCTCTAGTTTGTAAGCACGGATTTCCAGAGCTGAGAACCCAATTGTCAGAGAACCGGCTGCCCCGGGAACCAGTTCGGTAGCACCACCACTCATGTCCTGTTCAGCTTGTTTGGCATCTGCGACTGGGTCATGGCCGAACATTTGTGGCAAATATTTGATTAATAAAATAATGCCAATGGTGGAAATAACATAGCTGATTGCGTAGCCAGCAGCGATATTGGCACTGACCTGTTCGACTGACATTCCTGGCGGCGGAGTGTAAGCGCCGCTTTGTAAAGCCGAGGTTGCTACACCGATCACTGCAGTGACGGTATAGCTGCCCGAGATGATCCCCGCCGCATAGCCCGGCGCGAGACCAGCCAGTTTTACGCCGAAAAAAACGATCAGCCAGTTCAGTGACCATACGATCAGAGCCAGAACAATAAATGCCAAACCGCCACTTTTAAGACCTGCGAAAAACTGTGGTCGACTTTAAGGCCAAGGGCATACATAAACATTAACAGAAAAATAGAGGAGACGATTCCCGGGATCGAATAGTTAATGCCGAAGAGCTGGTGGATATAAAAGGCATGCGCCGAATTTTTGATCAGCGTCGATCTGAATTCTGGGTAGCATTGATTACCACACTAACAGTGGTCTTCATTGGGGTGGAAGAGGGAATCATTCTGGCCATTATCCTTTCCCTGCTTGATCATATAAGACGTGGATATAGGCCGAAGAATGTGGTTCTAGTCAAAAAAGAGACAGGTAGCTGGCATCCGATCCCAGTGGAACAAGCATTACAAACGGTACCCGGATTGATGATCTACCGTTTTACCCATAGTATGTACTACGCTAATTCCGAATGGCTCTCGGAACAGGTAGTCAAATTGACAAAAAATGCACGGCCACCTTTGAAATGGTTCTGCATTGATGTCTCTGCGGTTGACGATGTCGACTTTTCGGCTTCTGAAACACTACGCTCACTTTTCCAACAGTTGCAAGAAAAGGAGGTTCGTTTTGTTATTGCTCAGGTTCAGGATGATGTAAAAGAAGAATGTGGTTATGATCTGATCGATTTGTTCGGTAAGGATAATTTCTATGATACCTTGGATGATGTACTGGAAGATTATCATAAAAAGGTGGGGTAGTTTGGAGGTATGCGTCTACTATAGAAAAAATAGTTCCTCCCAGCTAAAACATTATTATATTTGTAGGGCGTGGCTTCAGCCCGCCTTTAGATAGCGTATGGTACTGGCGGGCTGAAGCCGCGCCCTACCGCTATACCATCACATCAAGGAATTCTGAACTATGTATGAACCTTTAGCGATTCTCGCTGCCTTCGTTTTTCTCTATAGCATCGTTGCCGGAGGGCTTGAACGTACGCCGATCAATGGGGCCATCGTTTACATGGCCTTCGGGTTAGCCCTCGGCCCTTTCGGTTTCGGTCTTCCTGACGGTCTTGGTTTTATGGACATGGTCGTAGACAGAGAACTGTTGCGTTCACTGGCAGAACTAACTCTGGGTTTAGTGCTGTTTACCGATGCGGCCAACGCGAATCTTAGTGTGCTCAAAGACAGCGTTCGCATTCCCAATCGGTTGCTATTGGTTGGGCTGCCGCTGACCATTCTACTGGGTTTCGGCGTTGGTATGCTGGTGTTCGATGGGCTGGGACTACTGGAGATCGCCATATTAGCAACTATGCTGGCACCTACCGATGCCGCCTTGGGCAAAGCGGTGGTAAGCAATGAATCTGTACCGTCCAGAGTTCGCGAGAGTCTGAATGTTGAAAGCGGTCTGAATGATGGCATCTGTGTACCGGTCCTGCTGGTGTTTCTGACGCTTGCTACAATTGCTGGAGCCAGTACCGAGGGAGAGACTACGACACATCTTGTGCTGAAGTTGCTCGTCGAACAGATCGGTATCGGTGTCGGCGTGGGTATTGGGCTAACCGCTGTCGGCGTTTTTCTGATCAGGCAATTTTTCAGGCGCGGCTGGATTACCGTGAGCTGGCGGCAACTGCCGGTGATTGCACTGGCACTGACCTGTTTCGCGCTGGCGCAGATTCTCGGTGGCAGCGGATTCATTGCCTGCTTTACCGGTGGCTTGTTATTTAGCTGGATTGCTCAAGAACATAAGCATATAAAGCATAGACTGTTACTCGCAGCGGAAGGGACCAGCGATACACTGGCACTGATTACCTGGGTAGCGTTCGGTGGTGCGGTTGTGGGTCAGGCGATGGGTGATTTTACCTGGCAGGTGGTGCTGTACGCGGTACTTAGTCTGACTGTAGTGCGCATGTTACCGGTGTTTCTGGTACTCACCGGTTGCGGAATTAGCAGCGATGAGAAGTTATTCATAGGGTGGTTCGGGCCGCGTGGACTGGCCAGCATCGTATTTGGCGTGATGGTAGTCGAAAAGCACCTGCCCGGTGGTGATATCATCACCAGCACCGTGGTCTGTACCATTTTGTTCAGCATCATTGCGCACGGACTTAGCGCTAATCCTGCGATAGCTGTACTGGTTGCACGTCTGAAGCGCGCTGGAATACCGCCTGTGGTCGAAAATGACGACTGAGGAACGTGCACGACACACATTTACATCATGATAGGGGGCGCAGGTCTTTAGAGACTGTGAAAGTATTCGATAAAATCACTAAAAACAGCAAAAAATACATTGTAAGCTATTGATTATTAGTCGCCGGAATGTGATTTTTTGCATAATTTCAGAATACTTTCACAGCCTCTTTAGCCTGCATTTTAAAAGGCGGACTAAAGATCCGCACCCCATTGTGCTCAAGTGATTGATGCGCTTCGTTCCTCAGCACATCCTATAGATCGAGGCTCAGAACACCTGACCTCGACATAAAGAAATCAAAAGCTTACCGTTTTCACAAGATAATTAGATGACACTAACGCGCGTAGGTTGGCGCTGAGTATGCGAAGCCCAACATGATATTGCACAGTGATTGTTGGGCTTCGCATACTCAGCGCCAACCTACATGTTAATCATTGGTATCAAGTTATTATCCTAGAGCTCAGGTGGTCTGAGGCTTGCCGTTTCTCGATAACAAGCAAGACTTTTCTAATCCTTAATATTATTGCTTTAAACATTAGCACAGGATGAATTGAGTGTCTTTTGCGGGTTGCTAAAGCCCCTAAGCCCCCCTCCACTTGTAGTGCAGGATTTTATTAGCCACTAAAAATGCTCAAACCGGTTGCAACGGGGTATGATATAATGATCATATTTGTCTAACCTTTAACTAATTTGGAGTTATGATTCGTGGTAACTGTTAATACTCGTCGTTCAGTCATGACACTGTTTTCTTCACCTACTTGCGCAATGAGTCACTGTACAAGATTCGCCATGCACGAAAAAGGTGTCACTGCAGAAATTGAATATTTTGATCCTAGCGATCCACCAGAAAGCTTATTAGAACTCAACCCTAATGGTACGTCACCGACATTAGTTGAACGTGATCTAGTCTTATATGACTCACGCATCATCATGGAATACCTGGATGAACGCTTTCCTCATCCACCCTTGCATCAAATGGATCCGGTTTCACGCGCCAATGCACGCATGATTATCAAGCGCATAGATCAGGATTGGTATCATTTACTGGATGAAGTTCTCAATTCAGGTGAGAAAAAATCTGCCCGCGCAAAAAAAATGCTTAAAGAAAGCCTTATTTCCTCCGCTCCCTTGTTTGCAGCTAATGAGTATTTTATGAGCGAAGATTTTTCTTTAATAGACTGTACTCTGGCACCCTTGCTATGGCGCTTACCTGATATCGGCATTGATTTAACAGAAAGCGCAAGTGTCATTGATGCTTATGCCAAGCGCCTTTTTAGCCGTGAAGCATTTATCGCTAGTTTAAGCGAAGAGGAACAAGAAATGGCTAAAGTAACCGGCAAAAAATGACGTCTTTAAAGCCCTATCTTATCCGCTCGATTTATGAATGGATTATTGATAATAATTTAACGCCACACCTACTGGTTGATGCGACACATCCGCACGCATCCTTACCGAAGGATTATATTGAAGATAGTAAGATAGTACTTAATATGCGCCCCGAAGCAATCCAGGGCCTATCGCTTGAAAATACAACCATTGAGTTCAACGCGCGCTTTAATGGTCAATCTATGCATATCATTGCTCCTGTACCTGCAGTGAAGGCTATCTACGCAAAAGAAAACGGTAAAGGCATGGTCTTCGACGAGAATGAAGATGAGGACACACCTCCTCCCGGAAATTCCCCACCCGCAAGACCCCATCTTCGCGTAGTAAAATAATCCCAAAAAAAAGCCTGAGTTTTTTCAAACTCAGGCTTTTTTATTTACACTAAAAGTACGCTTAAAGCAGGCTGTATTTACCTAGCCAGCATAATTTCCAGCGGCAAACTCCCAGTTTACCAAAGCCCAGAAGGCTGCTAAATATTTAGGGCGCGCATTACGATAATCTATGTAATAAGCATGCTCCCAAACATCACATGTTAATAAAGGTGTTTGCCCTGCTGTTAATGGGCAGCCTGCATTGCTTGTACTAACAAGCTCTAAGCTACCATCAGCATTTTTTACTAACCACGCCCAACCCGAACCAAAAGTAGTGACGGCACATTTAGTAAATGCCTCTTTAAATTCAGCAAACGAACCAAATGTTGTGTTAATAGCATCTGCTAATGCACCCGTTGGCTCACCACCACCTTTAGGAGACAAACTATTCCAGTAAAAAGTATGATTCCATACCTGTGCAGCATTATTGAAAATACCCCCTGATGAACGCATCATCAAGCTTTCTACAGACGCACCTTCGAACTCAGTTCCTGGCACCAAATTGTTTAAATTTGTTACATAAGTCTGATGATGCTTACCATAATGAAACTCCAATGTTTCTTCAGAAATATGAGGTGCAAGCGCATCTTTCGCATATGGTAGAGCAGGTAATTCGTAAGCCATTGATAATTCTCCTAAATAGTTTAAAAAACTCCATCAGTTTTAACTATTATGATTGCCCTCGCTGAGTTTTAGCAAGAATTCCTTAATAGCTAACACTGGATTCAAAGAGTATAAATTATTAATCCCTTAAATACCAAGTATTTTAGTACAGTATTATGATTAAACCTAGAAACCGTAGTTGAGCAGGGATTTTTTGGAAAATCTGAGTGCGAAAGACAAGGCACAGCTCGCAGGCAATGGCCGTAGCCCTTGGCAATAGCTGTAACGCAGTATTTCGCGCTCAGATTTATTCACAAAACCGTGAAGCGGAGTCTATTCACTCTGCAGCTGATAAGTTGTTAGGTCATTATGCCTTACATTCAAATACTTAGAGTGCTTTTAACGCTCAACTGCGGCTTTTAGGTTAAAGCGTCCTCTCCGACCTTAAGGAGCGAGAATTCCTACCCAATAGCCGACGCCATAATACCTGCTAATTTTGAGAAAATTCTGTCATTTTCTATAGTCCAACAGGGAATACGAAATTCAAGCGATAACTACTCTTCATTTTTTATCATATTCGACTTTATATCCATCAGTGCGGACTTTAGTCTTGCTATAAACAGAGGCTTTGCTACTTTTCTCAGCTTTTTTATCTTCTGCAGAATCTTCTTCACTTTCCGGCGCATCAATCGAAACAATAAAATCATTAAACCAGGGCTTGGTTTTTGCCACACTCATATCGGCATCACTTATTATGTCTTCTTTATCAGGCAGGTTGCCACATTCTAAAGCCTGCTCTAATGCTTTTTTACAAGCATCAAAGTCATTATGTACCGCATGCAAACAAGCAAAATTGTAGCTGGCTACGCCTTCTTGTATACCATCCGCAATAGTGAACTTTTCTTTTGCCAAAGCATAACTAGCTTCTTTGTCAGCAGCAGTTTGTAGTGCGGCCAACTCCATTAAGGCAACACCCCAGTCCAGAGCCGCTCCCAGGTAGTCAGGTTTTGCCACCAGACAATATGAAAATTTTGTTCCCGCTTCCTGGTAAAGAGCGATTGATTCCTCATTTTTCTTTAATCGCGCTAGATACAGCAGCGCCATCCCCCAGTTATATAGCGCATCATTAAAGGCAGCATTACCCGAAGGAATACTTTCATATATATGCGCTGCTTCAGTTAATAATTTTTCAGTTTGTGCAGGGTCATTGCTGACTCGCGCCTTCTGTACCATTTTATTAGCTGCTTTTACTTTTGATTTACCTGATATTGACCCAAATAAGCCCATGTTTTTCCTCTATTCTTTGATTATTATTATTCTAACACTCAGAGCTTAATCAATAAGAACTGAACTACCAAAATTTCAAAACTAACTGCTTATAATAAATCGAACAGCATCTAAGCGCAATTTAGCACCCGCAATATATTCATGAGAAGCGATTGCACTGGTTTTTAAGTCCGAAATTTCTTCTGGTTTTATCAAAGAATTCACCCGGCTCAAAGCATCTAGCCGCTTTATTTCCTTGGCTAGAGACTTTAGCATCTCTGTTTTCGCCTGACCAATAATACCTTGCATATTAATTTCAGCTTTTTGCTCGGCAGTGGCAATCATGGCATTAATATTTTTCTGCTCACTACTGATAAAAGCACTTACTTGATCCATTTCAATTTTCTCGTCTATTTCCCGCAATTCAGCATGTGTAAACTGTGCTGTTAGGTCTTGCAGCTGCTGATCGACTAAGATACGTATCGGTGTGGCAGGTAAAAATCTGCTGAGCTGCAAATGCAAAGGCGCGCTACATTCAACCAGGTAAAGGCATTCCAGCAAATATTGCCCCGCCGGTAACTCTTCATGCTTAATAATACTGACTGTTGCATGACCTACTTTCCCTGATAATACCAGGTCCATTGCTGACACCAGCATTGGGTGTTCCCAGCTTAAATATTGCATATCCTCGCGCGCCAGCGCAATATTTCTATTGGTAGTGACCGTCACCCCATCTTCCGGCACACCAGGAAAGTCACTTACTCTTTGCAATTGACCCGCCTGCAAAATAGCGCAATCTTCCGAATGATACTCAGACTCTATACCAAAGCATTCAAATATTTCTTCCATATATCGCCATAAAGCCTTGGAATAAGAGATATTATCTATTTCTTCAGCTAGCTCCTCAGCTACCTTTTCTCGAAAAGAGTTAAGCTCTAATAGCACATCTCTTGACTGATGCATCTGCGTTTCAATCTGCTGTAGATGCAATCTTGCGGATTCAACAAGCTGATCCAACCCTTGCTGACTATCACTCAGGCAAACCTCTTCAAGAGTGAGCCGTTGCAATCGATAAACTTCACTGGCCGCATTGCTATTTTGCTGAAACAGCTTTAAGCCCTCAGCATACCAGCGATATAAGCTATGCTGCTTACTGCCTACAATATAAGGCACATGAATCTTAATAGTATGCTGTTGACCGATTCGATCAAGACGGCCAATTCTTTGTTGCAATAAATCTGGATTTTCAGGTAATTCTAATAAAATCAGATGATGTACAAACTGAAAATTTCGCCCTTCGCTACCAATTTCCGAACAAAGTAATATTTGCACCTGAGCTTCAGACATCTTGATTCGCTATCCTGAAAGAAATCCATTAAAACTTAAACTAGGCAATATAATTAAAGGGTTAGGGAATTATTGTCAAATGATTGATATTTTCAGCTAAAGAAATGAAAATGGTACTCATTTAGGTTAAACTAAGCCCTCATATCATACGAGGTATTCAATTAATGCAGCAACTCATGCTCCCAATAATTCCTCAGGGTACGACTATTATAAATGGTCAGGTCAGTGTTGATAACCGAAATGATGAGTGGTTTTATTTCCTCGGCGGTATCCCGATCTATTCTCACCAGGCTGACAATAAGAGATTATTTAGACTTCACACCTCTCAACTCATCAATACCGGTTCCTGTCGTTCAATCGATATTATTACAACCTTTGGTGTCTCTAAAAGTAGTGTTATGCGCTCATTAAGGCAACTACGAGAAAAAGGGGCTGATTCGTTTTTTGAACCTCGCCCGACTCGCAAGGGAGGACCACTCTTTACGCTTGAGGTTTTGCAGCAAGCTCAGGAATATCTGGATCAAGGTATGACGCCTAACGAAGCCGCTAAAGAATTAGGCATCCGGGCAGATACCTTTCGCAAGGCGATCAGTGATGGACGTTTAAAAAAAAGTCTGCCGCATCAATAGACCCCAATGATGGCAGTACCAAATCAGCCCGTGATATTATAGATGCCAATGCAGCCGATGTGCTTGGTACGGCCTGCACTCGAGTAGAAGAGCGAATCCAGGCTGCTTTGGGTGAGCAGGAAAAGGGAGCCTCAATCGAATTCGAATCCTGTTTAGATGTTCCTAAAGGCGGTGTGTTATGTGCATTGCCCGCGTTACTTGGCAATGGCTTATTAAATGACATTGAGCGCCACCTGGGCAAACTGACAGGTTACTATCAAACCTTTCATATTCTATTGCTACTCGCCTTTATGGGGCTATGTCGCATCAAAAATGCCGAACAACTTCGCGAGCATGCACCGGGTGAATTCGGAAAACTACTTGGCCTGGATCGGGCTCCCGAAGTGCGTTGTTTAAGATCCAAAGTAAAAGGACTGGCTGAACCAAAATCAGTCGAAAGCTGGGCGGCCGACCTCAGTCGACAATGGATGGAAAATGAACCAGAGGCAGCAGGAACACTCTACATAGATGGTCATGTCCGTGTCTATCATGGACACTTGACTAAACTTCCCAAACGGCATGTTTCACGCGAAAAACTCTGCTTACGGGGTATCACCGACTACTGGGTTAATGATGGTACGGGGCGTCCCTTCTTTGTCGTTGAAAAAACGGTGGATCCGGGCTTACTAAAAACGCTGGAAGAAGATATCGTCCCCCGATTACTCAAAGACATTCCGAATCAACCGAGTGCACAAGCATTACAGCAAAACAAACAAGCCTGTCGTTTTATCCTGGTGTTTGATAGAGAAGGCTATAGCCCCGCATTCTTTAGAAAGATGTGGGACAAGCATCGTGTCGCTTGCATGACCTATCATAAATTTCCCACCGAAAATTGGCCACTGGACAATTTTTCCAGTCAGGAGATCACCCTACCGAGTGGTGAAAAAGTCATCATGAAACTCGCCGAACGAGGCAGTCTGGTTGGAACTGGAAAACAGGCGATGTGGATGAGAGAAGTGCGCAAGTTGACTGATTCTGGTCACCAAACCAGTATTATTACCACAGCCTATGAACTAGAATTGACGGCTGTTTCTGGGCGAATGTTTAGCCGGTGGTGCCAAGAGAACTTTTTTAGATATATGAAGCACCACTATGGGCTAGATATGCTACAGGAGTATGGAATAGAGCCACTATCCGATACCCAAAAGGTGGTCAACCCTGATAGGCGCCAACAGGAAGGACAGCGTAATTCGATACAATCCAAACTCAATTACCGTCTATCTCGATTTGCAGCGATGGAACTTCATCCGGTGATTAAAAAAGATGAAACGGAAGATGTGAAATACAAGAAATGGGAAAGAAAACGAGCAGAATTACTCGAAGAAATAGAGCATTATGAAAATGAACTAAAAACCATCAAGGAAAAACTAAGCCAAACGCCCAAACACATTACCTGGCAAGAGTTGAGAGACGAAGATAAGTTCGAACAGCTTCTGCCAGGGAAAAAGCGGCTGATAGATACTGTCAACATGATCGCTTATCGGGCAGAAACAGCAATGGCCGCTCTGCTAACCTCACCGACAATCGACTTTCCGATGGCAAGGCAACTATTACAAACGCTGTTTGTGACAGAAGCAGATATATTACCCGATGAAGTAAAAAAACAACTTCGGATACGTGTGCATAGTACTTCCCGACCTGCAAGTAATAAAGCAATAGAAAAGTTATTTGAACAACTCAATCAAACGGAACTCAATTATCCAGGAACCGATCTGCGCTTAATTTATGAGCTGACTTCATCCGCAAAAAATTAGGAAATGGTCTCAAATTAGTTTCGTCTGAATCAAGATGTCTGAGCTTCTTGATCTGCAAAATAAGCAGCCGCTCTGTCACGTTCAATAATACTCATTCCTTCATGAAATGCTGCGACATTAAGTGCATATTTATCGCGCAACTGCTTATGCAGACGTAGCACCGTATCTGCATGCTGACAAATTAACAATACCTGTTCCTGCCCCAGGCTCTTTAAATACGTAACCAGCCATTGCAAACAAACAGTTTCATCTTTATTATCTTGCTCTAAGGGGTAAGCATAAAATTTTCTTTGCGGAAACCCCTTAATAACATGCCGGGAATTTCTGAATAAAATTCGCCCTGTGCCATGTCGGTCAATTAACTGATCAATAACTTCCTGCCTTAACACCTCATCTTCAATATTATTTAAAAAATCAGCACCAAGATCTTGCTCAATAAGCATTTTTAACTGCTTTTTATCTGCGTCATTTAAGACGCTCCGATGTACTATTTTTTCTGCTAAACGAGCAATGGGTTCAAATTCCTGCTGTTCCTTGTTAAATTGCTCCAGACTATAAAATCGATCTGCATCGAGTAATTTTAATTGCGCAAAATACGTTTCTTTACCTAATTGTTCAGGTGTTGCCGATAGTAAAATCAAGCCATCTGTGCTTTCCGCTAACTGCTCAACAAACTCATAAGCTTCCCCTGGAGCTTGCTCTGACCATTGCAAGTGATGCGCCTCATCGACTACAACAATGTCCCACAAAGCACTCACAGCCTGTGCTTTTCTATCTGCATGCTGCTCGAAAAATTCCAGACTACATAGAACTAGCTGTTCACTCAAAAAAGGATTTTCTTCTTCTATCGCCTCACAGCGGGACTCATCAAAAAGACTGAATTTTAAATTAAAGCGCCGCAACATTTCAACCAACCACTGATGCTGCAAGCTTTCAGGTACGATGACTAATATGCGCTCAGACAATCCCGTATGTAAGCTATAATGCATAATTAAGCCAGCTTCAATCGTTTTTCCCAGACCAACCTCGTCCGCGAGCATAACCCGCACTTTATCTCGCTGAGTCACTTCATGTGCAATATATAATTGGTGAGGGATTAAAGCAACTCGAGCACCTAACAAGCCTTTAACCGGGCTTTTCTGCAAGCGCTGTAAATGCTGCCAGCTTTGGTAGCGCAACGCAAACCACCGCCCTTCTTCCGCCTGACCGATAAATAGCTTATCTTGTGGTTTATTAAATTGCAGATGATGGCTCAAAGCCTGCTCATCAATCCACTCTATTTCACCCTGTTTACTTAACAGCCGATAGCTGATAATGCCTTCCAGCTCTGTTATTGATTTAACAACGCCTTGCAGACCTGCTACAGTTTCCACAACATCTTCAGCAAAAAACCTTACCCGGGTTAAAGGTGCATTATCTTGAGCATAGACCCTACACTCATCACTCGCTAAATAGACAATTGTCACTCTATTAACCGCCACTGCAGACACCATACCCAAGCCCAGCTCTGGCTCGGAAGCACTAATCCAGCGCTGCCCTATCACATACTCACTCATGTACATTCCATTTTTCTATCTTTGTAAATAATACTGCGATTGTCATTACAGCTCTGTTTTACGCTGCTAATCATACTCAGCCAGTTTTCTTAGTCATTTAGTCCACTCACAATATAAGCTAGTGCTCTTAATCATTCTACAAAAAATAAGTACGGTATAATATTTTATGAGTTGCCCATCAATGAACAATAGCTAGCATTATTACGTATGTATACTAAGTTTTTCGGCCTCTCAAAAAAGCCTTTTTCATTAATTCCCGATCCAAGCTTTCTATATTTAAGCGAAAAACATAAAAAAGCCTTAACAACTTTGCAATATGGTCTTGTAAGTCAGGCAGGATTTACGGTAATTACGGGAGAAATAGGCTCAGGAAAAACAACTCTGATACGTAGCTTATTGGATAAGTTACGCAGTGAGTGCGAAGTCGGCTTGATCACTAACACCCATAGCGCATTTGGCGATTTACTAACCTGGGTTTTAGCGGCCTTTAAAATCGAATCGTCTGCTACCAACAAAGCTGGGCGCTATCAGGCTTTTGTTGACTTTATTACAGAAAAAAGTGATTCACACAAGCGTGTTGTATTAATCGTAGATGAAGCCCAGAACATGGATATTCAAACCCTGGAAGAACTGCGCTTACTCTCCAATATCAACGTTAATCAGGACATAATGCTGCAACTCGTATTAGTGGGGCAGCCAGAGTTAGTCGAAAAGTTAAATCGCCCAGAACTGGTTCAATTTTCCCAGCGCATCTCCATTGAATACCACCTACAGCCCTTAAGCTATCAGGAAACAGCAAAATATATTCATTACCGCTTAAAGGTTGCTGGTAGCAAGGATACTATTTTCCACCCTTCGGCTTGCGCTGCTTTATACTGCTATTCTGGTGGCGTTCCTCGTTTAATCAATAACCTGGGAGATCTGGCACTGGTTTTTGCTTTTGCTGCCGATAAAAAGAAAATCAATTGGAAGATCATTGTCGATGTCGTTAGCGAACGTACAACTGGGGGAATAAAACGCTTTGAAGGCAAGGCGTGCCTGACGCCCAATATCATTGAGCGCGCAGCTGAAGCAGAGAAGCTACGCCGAGCTTTGATAGAAGAAACAGGCGTGGACATATCTAAGGATTTGTAAATAGATCCGGCATATTATAATAAGCCTAATCTTTCCCCGCTCCCTGAATACATACTCCACCTAAATACATACTTCAACAGATATAAAAAAAGGTGCTAAAAAGCACCTTTTTCTTTATGCACTACAAAAACAGCAGTCCTTATAGTTTTTCTTTAATACGTGCCGCTCTACCTGACAATTCACGCAAATAGTACAATTTAGCTCTACGTACCGCACCACGGCGCTTAACCTGAATATCTCCAACGAGAGGGCTGTGTGTTTGGAAAACACGCTCAACGCCTACACCATGAGAAATCTTTCTAACAGTAAATGCTGAATTTAAGCCACGATTACGTTTAGCAATAACAATACCTTCAAATGCCTGTAGCCTCTCGCGATCTCCTTCTTTTACTCTTACCTGCACAACAACGGTGTCACCAGGATTAAACACTGGTAAATCTGTTTTCTGCTGCTCTGCTTCTAATTGACTAATAATATTACTCATTACTGCACCTTATTTATTCTTTAATTCAGTTTTAAATTCTTCTAACAACGTCTGCTGTTCCGCTGTTAATTCGTTATTCAACAACAAATCTGGTCTTTTTTGCCAGGTTCGCCCCAATGATTGCTGCAACCGCCAGCGTTCAATTCCTTTATGATTACCACTCAACAAAACATCAGGAACTTTTTTTCCTGCTATAACTTCTGGCCTTGTATAGTGAGGACAATCCAGAAACCCATGCATATGCGAGTCCTGTTTAGCTGACTCTTCATCACCCAGAACACCAGGTAATAATCGACTAACTGCATCAATCACAACCAGTGCCGCTAATTCACCACCACTAATGACAAAATCACCCAGTGACCATTCTTCCTGACATTGCTCCTCAATAAAGCGTTCATCAATGCCCTCATAACGCCCCGCAATTAAAATCAATTGATCTAAAGCCACACTTTCGTTCAATAATTGCTGAGTAATAGGCCTACCTTGCGGACTTAAATAAACAACCTTAACCTGTTGCTCTGCATTTACCGAACCTTTGGCACTATCAATTGCATCCTTTAAAGGCTGATACTTCATCACCATTCCAGGACCACCACCATAAGGCCGGTCATCGACTGTTTTATGCTTATCAGCAGTATAGTCTCTAGGGTTCCATACTGACAAGTCAACTAAGCCCCGCTTAATAGCACGCCCTGTCACTCCGTTCATAGCACTATCTAGCACCATTTGCGGAAAAATTGTGACGACATCAAAGCGCATTAAAAATCAGCATCCCAGTCAACCAGCATCTCACCAGCCAGCAAATCAATATTGATTATAGTCTGCCCTTGTAAGAACGGTATTAGCCGTTCCCTTTCACCCGAGACAACCACAACATCATTTGCCCCAGTCTCCAGCATTTGCTCAACAGTACCGAAATCGACACCCTCTACAGACTTAACCTGCAAACCAACAAGATCAGCCCAATAATATTCACCCCGCCTTGCTTTTGGCAATTGATCAGCATGAATATAGATTTCCCAGCCATTTAACGCTGCTGCTTCATCTCTATCATCAAGACCTTCCAGGCGAGCCACGACTGTTTTTCCATGTCGTCGGCCATCAATCACTTGAACTTCTTTGCTTTCCTGGCCCCTGATTAAAGTCCAGGGTGAGTAAGTCAGTATATTTTCGCGTGTTTCAGTATACGAATATACTTTTATCCAGCCTCTGACACCAAAAATGCCTGAAACCTTACCAACACTTACCAGTTCTTCAGCCAAACTTATGCAGCAACTGCTTGTTTTTTAGCGTCTTTAATTAATTTTGCAACACGCTCAGAAGGTTGTGCACCTTTTGATTGCCAATACGCAACGCGCTCTTCATCAAGTCTTAATCTTTCTTCAGATCCTTTTGCTAAAGGATTAAAAAAACCTAAGCGCTCAATATAACGTCCATCACGGCTGTTTCTGCTATCAGTAACAACGACATGATAAAAAGGACGATTTTTTTGCCCACCTCTGGCAAGACGAATAACTACCATCTAACTTCCTCAAAATTACATTTAATCAAATTTAATCCAACTATTCTACGCGCTTTAATTATTATGTGAAGCGAAATTCTTAAAAACATAAAACTGAATCGAATTTACGTACGCATCCCACGCATATTACCCTTAATTCCGCGCATCATATTCGCCATATTTCCCTTTTTGAATCGCTTCATCATTTTCTGCATCATTTTGAATTGCTTCAAAACTCGATTCACATCCTGCAATTCTTGCCCGCATCCAGCAGCAATACGCTTTTTACGATTACCCTTAATCAGGTCAGGGTGACGCTTTTCTTGTTTGGTCATGGAACGAATAACGGCTATTTGCCGCGTTAACTGCCTATCATCAACCTTATCTCTCATTTCCTTCGGGACTTCATTCATGCCTGGCAATTTAT
The DNA here is from genome assembly GCF_965251085.1 of Methyloprofundus sp. Classification (NCBI taxonomy): domain Bacteria; kingdom Pseudomonadati; phylum Pseudomonadota; class Gammaproteobacteria; order Methylococcales; family Methylococcaceae; genus Methyloprofundus; species Methyloprofundus sp. The sequence continues at coordinate 2,718,207 of NZ_OZ252594.1, forward strand.
CCATCATTGCACCTACACCACCCATATTCTGCATTTGTTCTAATTGCCCAACAAAGTCAGAGAGATCAAAGCCTTTACCCTTTAGTAATTTTTTTGCTAATTTGTCAGCTTTGTCCTTATCGACCTTCTGCTCAATATCTTCGATCAGACTGAGCATGTCTCCCATACCCAGAATTCTTGAAGCAACCCGGTCAGGATAAAACGGCTCTAAAGCATCTGTTTTCTCACCGACCCCAACAAACTTAATGGGCTTGCCCGTTATATGACGAATCGATAAAGCCGCTCCGCCACGCGCATCACCATCTGTCTTGGTTAATATCACACCTGTTAAAGGTAATGCATCATCAAATGCCTTGGCAGTATTCGCAGCATCTTGCCCAGTCATACTATCAACAACAAATAATGTCTCAACCGGATTAATAGCAGCATGCAACTGCTTAATCTCCTCCATCATTTCATCATCTACATGCAGACGTCCCGCTGTATCGACAATAACCACATCCAGGAACTTCTTTTTTGCCTGGTCAATAGCATGAGTCGCGATTTCAGCCGCACTTTTAGTTACATCCGTATCAAAAAAAGTCAGCGATACGTCTTCCGCGAGTGTTTGTAGTTGCTTGATCGCCGCGGGACGATAAATATCCGCACTCACCACTCCAACGGATTTCTTTTGAGTCTCTTGCAACCAACGACCTAGTTTTGCAACCGTCGTTGTTTTACCCGCCCCTTGCAAACCGGCCACCAGGATAACAGCAGGAGGATTAGCTTTTAAATTCAGCTCCTCATTATGCTCACCCATGATTTTTTCAAGTTCAGACTGAACGACCTTGATAAGTGCCTGCCCAGGCGACAGGCTTGTTTGCACTTCCTGACCCAGAGCACCTTCTCTTACCTTATCAATAAATGCGGTAACAACAGGTAACGCGACATCAGCTTCCAGCAAAGCCATACGCACATCACGCATTGCTTCTTTAATATTCTCTTCGGACAGCCGCCCTTGTCCACGAAGATTTTTTAAGGTTTTACCTAAACGGTCAGTTAAATTATCAAACATAATCAGTACTAGATCTCACAAAAAGGCCGTCTAAGGCATGTTTAAAATCACAAAAACACCCCAAAACAGCATCTAAAATCGCATCAACCCTTTATTATCCTAAATTTTTATTAAATGGTAAACAAATAATCTTTGCAATCCAACCTAGAGAAACATAATTCTCACGAGAAGATTAATGAAAAAATGAGTTAATCTTCAAATAGCTCGGCAAGCACTAAGGAACGCGCATGAAATAATTTGAGCAAGTTCATGCGTAAATTTAATTATAAAATCATTGTAACGTTGGTTAAAAAAATAAGTTTTGTTTAAAATTAACGAATGATTATAGCTTATGCAAAAGAGATAGAAGAGCGGATGCAAGAATTTTACAGTCGTCTGCCAGAGAAAAATAGACGCTTATATGCAGGCATTGAAGCTTTAAAACTTGCTTTTGGTGGGGTTACTTATATTGCTAAGCTTTTTAATTGTTCACGCAATACTGTTCAATTTGGAATTGAAGCACTTCAGGAGGAAGAAACGATTGACCAAAATCGCAGTAGACGTAAGGGAGGCGGTCGAAAGGCAACCCTTGAAAAACAGCCTGATATTAATGAGGTTTTTCTACTTTTGCTTACAGAGCATACGGCAGGTAACCCAATGGATGAAACGCAAAAATGGACAAATTTAACGCGGGCTAATATTAGCGATTTATTAGCTAAAAAAGGTTTTAAAGCCAGTCGTAATATTGTTAGACAATTATTGAAAAAAAATGGATATGTAAAACGGAAGCCCTTAAAAAATAAGGCTGGAGGAGGTCATGTGGATCGTAACGCCCAATTTGAACGTATTGCCGAATTAAAAGAAAAATATAGTGCTGCTGGTAATCCAGTGATTAGCGTGGACACTAAGAAAAAGGAACAAATAGGGAATTTATCTCGTGAAGGTAAGATTTATACCACTGAGACTGTTGAAGTTTTTGATCATGATTTTCCGTCATTGGCGGAGGGGGTTGCCGTACCGCATACCGTTTATGACCAAACACGCAATGAGGCATACGTCACCATTGGGACAAGTCGAGACACCAGTGAATTTGCCTGTGATTCGCTTCGCCATTGGTGGTACAACTATGGAATACATCACTATACGCAGGCCACTTCTATTTTAATGTTGATGGATGGAGGTGGCAGTAATTCATCTCGACACTATATTTTTAAACAGGATTTACAAGTTTTGGCAGATGAGATTGGCGTTAATATACGCGTTGCTCATTATCCTCCCTACACATCTAAATGGAATCCTGTTGAACACAAGGCCTTTCCTCATATTACTCGCGCAATGCAAGGTGTTGTTTTAACAAGTCACCAGTTAACAAAAGAATTGATAGAAACGGCAACAACAAAGTCTGGTTTAAAAGTTTTTGCCTCAATTTTAAATAGAGTTTATGAAACGGGCAGAAAGGTTATGCCCGGGTTTAAAGATTCCATGAGAATTGTTTTTTGATGAACATCTTAGGCTATGGAATTATGTTGCTGTTCCTGAAAAGCAATTTTAGAAGTTGCTCAAGTTATTTCGTGCACGTTCCTAAGTACCCGCGTAAACACATTTAACAATCCTGTAGGATGGGTAGAACGTAGCATCGGTTTTTTAGGTGTGCAGAGAAACCATCAATCCCACGTAAAATGATGGGTTTCGCAAAAAGACGCTCTACCCATCCTACGCAAAACCTTAAAAAAAAATGTTAAAATAATTATGCCTCCATACTTATAAGCCTAGCGGGTTATCAGGGTTGATTCCCTGCATAAAAGGCAGACGCCTGTCCTGATTGGTAATCTGATAGACTTTGCCCAGCCAGTTATTAAATACAGCTCTTGCGGTATCGCGCCAGGTATTATCCAATAGAGCTTCAATATCTTGCTCCGGGAAAAGAGGCGCGGGTTGATTGTTTTTCTGTGTATTTTTTACCTGCTCAGCAAAGGTATTGAACACTGCCTGTATTTCAGCATTAAAATAATGCTCTGGAAAAGGTGGATAGTGTTCTGTTTGCTGATTGATAAATCGCATGACTTCACGCTTGTACTCTTTCATCAAGCTAATCGCATCGTATTCAGGATGCCCTTGAAAATACACGATACGAAAGCCATCAGGGCTCACAGCGAGATGAACACCCGCCTCTGAACTGCTAACCAGAGTTTTGACTCCGTGTTGCTGTAAATCTTGTTGAAACACTTCATTAAAGCGAGAATGTGGCACGTCAAACCGGGTATTGATTTCAGCGATTAAAGGGTGCTTACGATCGATTACTTTATGCGCATAAACACCCCAGCGCTTGGCTGGCAAGCGAGTTCGTTCTATGCCATAGCAATATTGAATTAGGGCGTGTGTTGCAAGGCAGGAACAGAGTGTGGAAGTTACATTTTGTTTAGCCCACTCAAATACTTCTGTTAGCGGTTGCCAGAAATCCTCATCCTGCAGATGTTCATGCGTAACATTTGCGCCGCTGATGATCAGCGCATCCAGGCCATCTTGTTTTAGTTGTTCAAAGGTTTCATAGTATTGATCTATGTGTGTCTGTGCTTCTGCGCCTCTAGGCAAACCCTTGATGGTAAAAGGGTGCACATGAAATTGGGCGATTTGATTGCAGGCACCAATGAGGCGAAAGAATTGCCTTTCCGTAGCTTCCAGTGCGGCATCCGGCATAATATTCAGAAAGCCTATATGCAGTTCGCGGATATGCTGATGAGTAGCGCGATCAGGGTTAAGAATATCCTCACCCTCTTCTTGCAGACGCTGGAATGTGGGTAATTGAGTGTGTGCGACTAATGGCATAGCTATTTAAGGTGTTTGCCGTTCTATAGCAGCGGCAATAAGTTGAATAAAATCATCGTCATTATTTACTTTAGCGACATCGCAGGCATCTAGCGTGTAACCATATTGATCGGCAATTGCCTGATAGCGTGGCAGACGAGACTTAAATAGCTTAGGAAAAATCCAGCAGACAAAGTCGTCAGGGGGAATGTTATCAGCATCGCTAAAATTATTTTCGAGCATATATTCTGCCAGGTTTTTATCTAAAAAAGCTTCCCTATAATATAGCGGCTTGGGCGATGATTTTGCACGCTCGATAATGGTTTCGTTCAGTTCTGGTGACGTTTTGATATAAATTATCAGGGTATGTTTTGCAAGGTGTTCTAATACCGCTGCATCGTCTAATTCGCAAACACTGCCTCCAGCATCATTAATAAAGTGTTTATAGTCATAAATGCTTTCGGCCTTATGAATAAATTCACTGACATCGTACATTGCTGCTATTTCGGCTTTATGGTGCAGCGCCTGTCTGCGTTTAAATTCACCGAGTGTCAGGCCGCCTAAGTTGCTGTCGCCGATTTTGCCTAAAAAACTGGAAACCGGCGCAAGATTATCTACGGAAACGTTATTACAAATATAAATAGAATCAGAAAGTAGTAGATCTTTTAAAAAAGGCACTTCCATGGCTTGCTGTTTGATATTATCCAGTATCGGTTCGCCTAAGTATTTTGTACCTATGCGATAATCACCTGAGTAATGAAACCATTTTTCTTTAGGTAATTTGTTTGCCAATGTGGTTTTTCCTGCACCCGACATAGCTAATAGCGTGATGCTTTTGGAGCCCCACTGCAGGAACTCCTGAGAACTCATTTTCATGTAGATCTTTTTCCTGGTTCAGTCCTTGTTTTCCTTTGCTGGATAGAGGTGTTTTTAAGTTTCTGGTTTAACATTTAGCTTGCAAAATTTTTCCTTCTTTCCAGTACTAGTCCAGAAATTCTTGCAGCGGGGCATCATCCATATCACTGCGGCGAGTGTCCGAGTTAGAATAGCCTAAATCATCAGGTTCTAAGTCGTCGAAAGGTGCATTCCAGTCTTCAGGGGCCTCGATAAAGTCAAAAGTCGAGTTATACCAGCTGTCATTATCAAATTCGCCAATATCACCATTATGATATTGCACGTCAATGCTATCGTCTCCTTCGTCATAGGCAACAACTTTGAAAGTCAGATCATTTTCTACATCTTTATACCATTGGTCGATTACAGGGTCAGTTACGGTAGCCATAATTAATTCCTTGTTTTAAATGTTCTAGTTTGTGTGTAGAACTGGTAAAAAACTAAAACTGGGTGTTTCGCTTATCGTGTGTAGAGTATCCTTTGTGTACGCTGATAGTATGATGTTATGCCTAAGCAGTGCAGAATGCAAGGCCAGAATCAGAGTTTTGTTGGGTTCTAGTAGGCAAGTAATTTAACCCTCTGAATTATCACTCTCAATCCTACAACTGGCATAGAATATGCCTGAATTTTTATATTGAGTATGCTGTAAGCGTTACGACTATTTTCGCTCCAGCTCCATAAAACCATGTAAGCCGCGCTTGGACTTCACAGCTAGCCACTGCTTCAGATATTTTATCTCTGCGGTATTTTCAAGGTGCTCGATACTGGCATTTTGCCTTAGCAACCTAAACGCGGTAGAAATAACTTTATAACGCTCTCCGGCAATACCGGCACGTTTTAAACCTATGGTGTTTAAGCGGTAATGTTTTGCTGGATAGCCTGCAATTAAACAAAAGGGAAGCACATCTTTATTCAGCGCGGTCGTACCCTGAACGATAGCGTAAGAACCAATACGGCAAAACTGATGCGCAACCACGGCACCGCCCATAAATACCCGGTCATCAATTTGTACAAAGCCACCAATGGCGACATTATTAGCAAAGATCGTGTGATTACCGATTTGGCAATCATGTGCTACATGGCTGTTATTCATAAAAAAACAGTTTGAGCCGATGCGCGTCATGCCACTTTCTTCTGAGGCTCTATGTGCGGTAAATCCTTCTCTAAAGGTATTATTATCACCGATTTCCAACCAGGAAACCGTGCTTTCTTTAAAGCTGATATCCTGAGGTAAATCTCCCAGAACTACATGCGCATGCACGGCATTACCTGCGCCCATTTTTGTATAAGATCGGATAACCGCATGCGCGCCTATTTTACAATGATCGCCAATTTGAACATGCTCCTCGATAACAGCAAAAGGGCCAATGCTGACATTTTCGCCTATGCTGGCTTGCTCTGCTATGTAGGCGCTAGGGTGGATATTTTGTGTCATGTAAATCAGCCTCGTGGATGAAATTGTGAATGCAAGTCTTTTAATCGCTCATTGGCGATATGAGTATAAATCTGAGTGGTTGATAAATCACTATGGCCTAGCAATAGCTGCACAACGCGCAAGTCAGCGCCGTGATTTAATAAATGTGTAGCAAAGGCATGGCGCAGTGTGTGGGGCGATAACTCTTTACTAATGCCAGCTTTTTTCGCATAGCGTTTAATAATATACCAGAATGCCTGGCGAGTCATGCCTGCGGCTCTATTGGTGACAAATACAGTATCGCAGGGTCTGGCAGATAATAACGCTATCCGGCTATGTTGCATATAATTTTCCAGGCTATCCATGGCTTGCTCGCCAATTGGAGTCAGGCGCTCTTTATTACCTTTTCCTGTCACGCGTAACACACCTAGGCGTAGGTTCACTTGACGGGTGCTTAAGGTGACTAACTCTGAGACACGCAAACCTGTCGCATACAGCATTTCCAGCATGGCCTTATCGCGCGCGCCCAATACGGAGGTGATTTCAGGTGCGTTCAGCAAGAGCTCCACATCGTGTTCGGATAAGGAAATAGGTAAGGAGCGACCTATGCGCGGCGCTTCTATTAATGCAGTCGGATCAGTATGGATATGACTTTCGCGCAGTAAATAGGCATAGAAACGCCGCAGGCTGGATAAAACACGGGCGGATGAGCGAGAACTAATACCTGCTTCATAACGCTGACTTAAAAATAAAGCGACATCACTATGACTGACCCGCTCGATGGGTTTATTGCTCAGGCTTTTGTTGAAGATGCGCAGGTCACTAGCATAGGCACTGAGCGTATTCTTGCTTAGGCCATTTTCTACCCACAAGGCATCAATAAAGGCTTCGATAAGTTGCTTAGAGCTCATTAAGCATCATTTCTTCATGTTTTAATAACGCTAATTTAATATTGATCAACTTTCCTGACGTGGCTCCGGCATAGCCGCCGATACCTGTTTTAGCGAGTACTCTATGACAGGGAATAATAACCGGGAAAGGATTTTTACGGCAGGCATTAGCTAAAGCTCTGGGAGCTGTACCTAATTCATTGGCCAGTTCGCCATAAGTTCTAGTCTGACCCAATGGAATTCGGCTGAGAGCATTCCAGGCTTTCTGCTGAAACTCAGTGCCTTGCTTGAGCAGACTTGAGTTATGGATCATTTTACCGCTTAACCAATACTCATTTAATTGTTGTTCCAGAGCGCCAGACAGATGAGTAAGCTGGGGTTCTGCTTGTGGAGCTAGGGCCCAATATAGCTTACTTAATAGCGTACCTTGCATTTGTATTGCCAGTACTCCGATGGGCGTGGTGTAGTAATAGCTTTGCACCGCTTGCGGAGTTTCAGGAGACTGCCAATTGAGGGAGGAGTTGTACATTATCCTAATGCTTTTTCCAGTGCTGCGCAGTAAGTTTTTAGCACTTTTATACGCGCATAGCGTTTATTATTCGCCTCAACTAAAACCCAGGGCGTGGTTTGGGAGCTGGTGTGCGCAACCATATCATTCACAGCAAGCGAATACTCGGCCCATTTATCACGATTGCGATAATCTTCTTCCGTGATTTTATGCTGCTTGTAACTGATCTGTTCACGCTCTTTAAAGCGGCTTAATTGCTCATCTGGATCGATATGCAGCCAGAACTTTAATAAAACTATGCCGGAATTGGTTAATGCCTCTTCAAAGTTACTGATTTCCGAATAGGCACGCGTCCACTCTTGCTCAGTAGCAAAGCCCTCAACGCGCTCGACTAGCACCCTCCCATACCAGCTGCGATCATATATAGTGATACGGCCTGCACGCGGCATATGTCGCCAAAAACGCCATAAATAATGTTGCTCTCGCTCTTCATCGGTAGGCGAAGCAATGGGAATAACCTGATAGTTTCTGGCATCAAGAGCACGCGTCAAGCGTCTGATTGCGCCTCCTTTGCCACCCGCATCCCAGCCTTCAAAAACCAGAACGCTAGAGACCTTTTTTTGGTGTGCCTGTCTTGCTAGTTTATTGAGTTTGCCTTGATAGAAGTTTAACTGTTCGGTGTATTCTTTTTTATCCAGTTCCAGGCTTAGATCCAGTGAATCTAAAATCCGCAGTTGATTGCCATGAATAATCTCTGGCGACTGAGATGGCGCAGGTATGCTCTGCTGTAATTCATGCATTTGCATATGTGCTTTAATTTTATCCAGTACATGCTGGCCGACAGTCAGACTACTATATCGAATATTGCTGCCATCGATAATGCGCCAGGGATTTTGCGCACTGCTGGTTTCTTTTAATACCGTTTCAGCGACTTTAGCGAAATCATCGTACATTTTCAGGTGTTTTTTGTCGCGTTCGGTAACCTGCCAGGATGTTTCGGGATTTTTTTCCAGTTGTTTCAGACGTTTTTTTTGCTGATCTTTTTTTAAGTGCAACCAACACTTTATGATTAATGTACCGTCATCCGCAAGCTCTTGCTCTAATTGCTTGATTTGCGTAAGTTGTCGCTGTAAGTCCGTATCTTCAGTATCGTTATGTACGCGCTGGGCAATAGGCTCGCTGTACCAGGAACCGACATAAATACCAATCGTTCCCTTGGCTGGCATGGTACGCCAGAAACGCCAGAATTTAGGCCGCTCCAGCTCTTCATCACTGGGTGAATCATAGGCATTTGTACGCATAATTCGCGGGTCTAGCCATTCATTCAATAGATTAATTACCTCGCCTTTGCCCCCCCCATCAACCCCTGAAATTAAAATAATAACCGAGAAGTTAAAACGATTAAGCTGCTGCTGTATGGTTAATAATTGGGTTCGTAAGTCGGGTACTTTTTCCAGGTAGTCAGCTTTGCTGACGGAGTAACCTAATTCGGCGATTTCAAACATATCAGTTTATAGGGGGAGTTAAGTTTCATAAAAAGAACGAGCACAGTTGTTTGCTAGCTAGCCATTGGAACCCTTATAATGACGCAATTTTAAATTAATCTCAATGGGTAAGTCTTTGGAAAATTTTACACCTATCTCTGCTTTGGCAGGTGGTGCATTAATTGGTTTAAGTGTCAGTTTACTGCTCTTATTCAACGGACGTATAGCAGGAATCAGTGGCATTATGAATGGTTTGTTTATCGCGCCGAAAAAGGAAGAGATCTGGCGCGGTTTATTTTTAGTCGGTCTGATTCTCGGAGCCTTTATTTTCCAGTTTTTTACCGACGGTAGCGTGCAATTACGTCAGGGCTATCCGCTGGTACTACTTATTATAGGTGGCTTCCTGGTTGGTTTTGGTACGCGTATGGGTAGTGGCTGCACCAGTGGTCACGGTATTTGCGGAATTGCTAATTTTTCTATTAGATCAATTATGGCAACAGTGACATTTATGCTTAGTGGCATGCTTACGGTCTTTATAATTAAGCACTTGTTGGGAGCTGCTTAATGAAAATTAATTTCGTAGCATTACTGGCAGGAATAATTTTTGGCCTAGGTTTAGCTTTGTCGCAAATGATTGATCCCAATAAAGTGCTCAACTTTCTCGATGTGACCGGAAACTGGGATCCTAGTCTTGCCTTTGTCATGATGGGCGCACTAGCGGTGACTATGCTGAGCTTTCGTTTTATTTTAAAGCGCTCAGCGCCGCTATTAGACTCTAGCTTTCATGTGTCTAGGCAAACCATAATCGATAGGCCGCTATTATTAGGTGCCACACTCTTTGGCATAGGCTGGGGGATGAGCGGGTATTGCCCAGGGCCTGCAGTAGCAAGCCTAGGCCTGTTTTCAGTTGAAGCTATCGTTATGGTAATTGCTATCTATGCGGGTTTTTTTAGCCAACGCTGGATCGCTAACAAATAACTATAAAATGGAACTTTTAGAGCACGTCGTATCCTATATACTCTCTTTTGAATTAATCCATATTGCAGCTGGTAGCCTGGTTGGCTTTGTCATTGGCTTAACAGGTGTTGGCGGCGGTTCATTAATGACCCCAATACTGGTGCTGGGTTTTGGCATTGCTCCTGCCATTGCGGTGGGTACCGACTTATTATATGCAGCGCTGACTAAATGCAGCGGGGTTTTTTTTCATCATAGAAATAAAACAGTTGATTGGCGGATAGTCGGTTTATTAGCGGCGGGCAGTGTCCCTAGCTCAATTATCACTGTTGCTTTGCTGGAACAGATTAAAACAGCTGGATTTAACTCTGACCGACTGATGATGCTTACTCTAAGCGTCATGTTGATACTAACGTCGTTTATCATCTTGATTAAAGGCCGCCTTGTTTCATATGTTAGTCATCACCACAGTGAATCAAAAGCTGTGCTGCTGATTAAAAAATATCGACCACATATTACGGTACTTTCGGGTGTTGCGTTGGGTATACTAGTGACTATTTCTTCAGTAGGCGCAGGAGCGATCGGTTCGGCTATACTATTTTTACTCTACCCACGTAAGAAACCTATCTCCATAGTCGGCACTGATATTGCCCATGCAGTTCCTTTAACGGCGATTGCCGGCATGGGGCATATGCATTTTGGCTCGGTGGACTATAATTTGTTATTTGGCTTGCTGGCAGGTGGAATTCCTGCAATTTACCTGGGTAGCCTGATTGGCCAACATATTCCTGACCATTGGCTAAGAATAGCAATTGCTATATTATTATTTGCCATGGGGATCAAGCTCGCTGTTTAGCCTCAAAAAAATCAATTGCTCACGTTTTCTAGCACAAGCTCTTGATTCCACTGCACTTGCAAAAATGTCCGCTTAACCTATGGGTGAAGCTAAAATTTTTTGAAAGTATTACCTAAATCCTGCAAGCCCATATTTTGACTCTCATTAACCTGTCTAGCTAAGTGGTTATTAGGTTTTTACTGCCGCTTTGCCAGCCCTCTTTGTCCAACCGATCAAAATATCCAGATTTAAATCATAAATAGAGGAAATTTTTTGTATCGTATGGATATCCCCCGAGCCCAAGGCAATAAACACCCTGCCAACGTGCCATGACCTTTTAATCAAAGTGACTTAACTTCGGTTAATGTTAAGCGAGTAACCCCACCTTAACCCAATCATCCCATTCCTGTGGATAGAGCGGATCTGCAGGTGTTCTGACTCTCAGCTGATTATTGCCTGTGAGTAATTTTCCAGCCACCCGAATCAGATAAGTACGAAGTGTATCCGGCTCCCATTGGCACAACGTTTTGTTGCCACTCAATTGAGCCATCCAGCGCACGGTATTGTAGGCAAGAACGGCGCAATGAAATAATGCGGCATTAGCCAGAAATTGATTCGTTCTGATTTTACCTAAACCCATTTGTGATTTTGCTTCTTCAATCCATGTTTCGCACGTCGCTCGTTCACCATACTTCTTATGTGTTTGCCAAGGCGATAGAGGTTCAGTTGTTACATAACAAAAATAGTCATATTCTGCCGTATCCCAAAGCTCGGACTGAGGTCCTGTCACTTGTTTAGGTTGCTTTATCCTGACCGCGACAAACTGACGAGAGCGAGACCAGCCACCACAACGATATTGAAACTCGCTCTGCTCCCAACCGGGTCGGCCTTGTATGGCTGTCCAGGCCTGTTTGGCCAGCAATGCGTTCAAATTCTTAAGTTTAACCTTTATTAGATACCCATGCCCTCTGGTATCGAGAAATTCAAGCAAATCACCGACAAAATAACCACTGTCACCGCGAAAAATAATGCGCATCCGATTGGGCAAGTGTGCAAGTAACTGTTTGGTAAATTCTACAACACCATTGCTTGTAAAGGCATTGCCTGTCCGGAACCAGGCTTGTAAAATTTCTTTTGTTTCCGCTAGAAAAGCGAGTTGTGGATGGTATGAACGGGCACCTTTCTTTTTGGGGTTGAAGCCTTTGGCACTTCCTTCTTGTCGACCACAAACGGTGTCCACAGTTGAATCGACATCGACCCACTGGACGGATTGTATGCCAGTTTTCGATTTTCCGGAACGAAGCAATCGCCGCCAGTGTTGACCACGCAAAGTATGCGTGAGCGTTTCAAACTGGCTTATCTGCCTATCACTTACTTCTTTAAAGATCCGTAAAATTGTGGTTTCAACAGGAATCTTTATCCAGCCAGCTACTTTGCGCAGTACGCTATCTGCCCATACGGTCGTCACCTTTGCCATTGATGTTGCTCCCCCCATCATGCCAACCAACGTCAATAGAACCACATCAGATAAGTGATGGTCTGCATTTTCACCCCGCCGATGTGGAACGCTTTGTTTTACGGTTTTTTCAAAACCTATCCTGTCTAAATATTTCACGACGGGAATCAGTCCCGCCTGGCTTGTCAATCCATGTGCTGTAGATGTCATTTTTACCGTTCGGGTACGGTTTCTTACGTGAGATGAGGATTTTGATACTTTAGAGGGCTTCATTAAAACAATGAGATAGTGAAATCAGGAAAATGATATTATATCATTGTTTAATAAGGAGTTTTGTGGATTATTATGTATAATGCTTGCAGGATTTAGGTATTATATTAATTCAATATCTTGCACTATAAATTCGCGCTCAACTGATTTTTCTAGGTTTAAGCGAGCGGATTCATTGTTAAAAAGTAGGGGGTTAATAATGTGCATTTTCTTAGCTCTTTCTGATAAAATGTTCCGTTAATCCAATTCTTGGATGATATATTTGGATCGTTTATAGTGTTGCACTGGCACACTTTAAACACATAATTTTTAATGAATTTTATAAAAGGTATTTTAGTATGACTTTTGTCGTTACCGAGAACTGCATCAAATGTAAATTTACTGATTGCGTTGATGTATGTCCTGTTGATTGCTTCCATGAAGGCCCCAACTTTCTGGTTATTGATCCAGATGAATGTATTGATTGCACGCTATGTGAGCCTGAGTGCCCTGCAGAAGCAATTTTTTCAGATGATGAATTGCCGGAAGGTCAAGAACAGTTTATTGAGCTTAATGCAGAATTATCACTGACCTGGCCTGTTATTACTGATATCAAAGAACCTGATGCGGATGCTGAAGAGTGGAATGGTAAGCCAGATAAAATGGCTTTGCTGGAAAGATAACTTAATTGCGAAAAAAATTAGGTACCTGGAAATAAATAAGCATCCAATATTTGGGCAGGATTTTTGTTTGTCATTAGTGCTGCAGAAATAGGCGTATAGCAGGCTACGTAACTATTGCTACAGAGCTAATGACGGACAAAAAGACCCGCAAAGTTGGGTGATGTGTGTTTCCAGGTGCCTTAGGCAAGTAATCTAGTTTACTTGCCTAAATATTCATCTTTCAGTTGCACATAATGCGCGGCTGAATATTCTAAAAATTGCTTTTCGCTGGCACTTAAAGCACGTGCCCTTTTAGCGGGTGAACCTAGGTATAGGAATCCACTTTCCAGTACCTTGCCTGGCGTTACCAATGCACCAGCGCCCAGCATGACATAATCTTCTAAAATCGCATTATCCAGAATAATTGCTCCAATACCGATTAAGCAATAATCGTGTACCGTACATGCGTGTACGACGGCTCGGTGCCCTACCGTTACCCCTTTGCCTATTTTTAAAGGTGCTTCTTCAGGAGCATAACTACCGGCATGTGAGACATGTAAAACAGAGCCATCTTGAATATTCGTCCCAGCACCTATACTCACACTGCTGACATCCCCACGTATCACAACTGCAGGCCATACTGAAACATGTTCTGCTATGGTCACATCACCAATAATCACAGCACTTTCGTCAATATAAGTAGCCTTACCTATCTTCGGATGTATGTTTTTGAAAGAGCGAACGGACATGTAAACACCTTTGGATTTTGACAAAGCATTAATGATACTGTTTTTTTTAGAATTATTCAGCTATTCAATTCGGAAATACTCTGCGGCATTTAAACTTAGAAAAATCAGTTGAAAATAATCGTTACTCCCTTGTCGAAAGCGATTCTGCAAGATTTCGCACCCAGATTTCTTCACAAAACCGTGAAGCTGTATTGACTCACTCAACAACGGGTGGACCACCACTAGACTAAAAACATTATCTTTTCATCAAGTTATTTGAGAATATAACGTTCAACTGATGTTTTTAGATTATATATTGTTATGGCTACCTGCAAGTCCTGTTCGGCTCCCTTATTAGCAAATACCAATCGCTGTCAATATTGCGGCGTACGTAATGATGTCGACCTACACGCAAAACAAAATTACACCGTTTTTCAACAAGTCTCGGATAAAACTTGTCCGCATTGTGATAAGTCTTTGCAAAGCATACAAATTCAATTGCCCCAGCCAGTGATTATTGAACGTTGTGATAGCTGTTTTGGTTTGTTTTTTGATTTAGGGGAATTGGACATATTACTCGATTATTCGGTATCTCATGTAAAGACAATTAATAGAAAGCATATCGATAATATCAATACCGACCGATACCCTCAGACATCTTGATTCGCTATCCTGAAAGAAATCCATTAAAACTTAAACTAGGCAATATAATTAAAGGGTTAGGGAATTATTGTCAAATGATTGATATTTTCAGCTAAAGAAATGAAAATGGTACTCATTTAGGTTAAACTAAGCCCTCATATCATACGAGGTATTCAATTAATGCAGCAACTCATGCTCCCAATAATTCCTCAGGGTACGACTATTATAAATGGTCAGGTCAGTGTTGATAACCGAAATGATGAGTGGTTTTATTTCCTCGGCGGTATCCCGATCTATTCTCACCAGGCTGACAATAAGAGATTATTTAGACTTCACACCTCTCAACTCATCAATACCGGTTCCTGTCGTTCAATCGATATTATTACAACCTTTGGTGTCTCTAAAAGTAGTGTTATGCGCTCATTAAGGCAACTACGAGAAAAAGGGGCTGATTCGTTTTTTGAACCTCGCCCGACTCGCAAGGGAGGACCACTCTTTACGCTTGAGGTTTTGCAGCAAGCTCAGGAATATCTGGATCAAGGTATGACGCCTAACGAAGCCGCTAAAGAATTAGGCATCCGGGCAGATACCTTTCGCAAGGCGATCAGTGATGGACGTTTAAAAAAAAGTCTGCCGCATCAATAGACCCCAATGATGGCAGTACCAAATCAGCCCGTGATATTATAGATGCCAATGCAGCCGATGTGCTTGGTACGGCCTGCACTCGAGTAGAAGAGCGAATCCAGGCTGCTTTGGGTGAGCAGGAAAAGGGAGCCTCAATCGAATTCGAATCCTGTTTAGATGTTCCTAAAGGCGGTGTGTTATGTGCATTGCCCGCGTTACTTGGCAATGGCTTATTAAATGACATTGAGCGCCACCTGGGCAAACTGACAGGTTACTATCAAACCTTTCATATTCTATTGCTACTCGCCTTTATGGGGCTATGTCGCATCAAAAATGCCGAACAACTTCGCGAGCATGCACCGGGTGAATTCGGAAAACTACTTGGCCTGGATCGGGCTCCCGAAGTGCGTTGTTTAAGATCCAAAGTAAAAGGACTGGCTGAACCAAAATCAGTCGAAAGCTGGGCGGCCGACCTCAGTCGACAATGGATGGAAAATGAACCAGAGGCAGCAGGAACACTCTACATAGATGGTCATGTCCGTGTCTATCATGGACACTTGACTAAACTTCCCAAACGGCATGTTTCACGCGAAAAACTCTGCTTACGGGGTATCACCGACTACTGGGTTAATGATGGTACGGGGCGTCCCTTCTTTGTCGTTGAAAAAACGGTGGATCCGGGCTTACTAAAAACGCTGGAAGAAGATATCGTCCCCCGATTACTCAAAGACATTCCGAATCAACCGAGTGCACAAGCATTACAGCAAAACAAACAAGCCTGTCGTTTTATCCTGGTGTTTGATAGAGAAGGCTATAGCCCCGCATTCTTTAGAAAGATGTGGGACAAGCATCGTGTCGCTTGCATGACCTATCATAAATTTCCCACCGAAAATTGGCCACTGGACAATTTTTCCAGTCAGGAGATCACCCTACCGAGTGGTGAAAAAGTCATCATGAAACTCGCCGAACGAGGCAGTCTGGTTGGAACTGGAAAACAGGCGATGTGGATGAGAGAAGTGCGCAAGTTGACTGATTCTGGTCACCAAACCAGTATTATTACCACAGCCTATGAACTAGAATTGACGGCTGTTTCTGGGCGAATGTTTAGCCGGTGGTGCCAAGAGAACTTTTTTAGATATATGAAGCACCACATGGGCTAGATATGCTACAGGAGTATGGAATAGAGCCACTATCCGATACCCAAAAGGTGGTCAACCCTGATAGGCGCCAACAGGAAGGACAGCGTAATTCGATACAATCCAAACTCAATTACCGTCTATCTCGATTTGCAGCGATGGAACTTCATCCGGTGATTAAAAAAGATGAAACGGAAGATGTGAAATACAAGAAATGGGAAAGAAAACGAGCAGAATTACTCGAAGAAATAGAGCATTATGAAAATGAACTAAAAACCATCAAGGAACAACTAAGCCAAACGCCCAAACACATTACCTGGCAAGAGTTGAGAGACGAAGATAAGTTCGAACAGCTTCTGCCAGGGAAAAAGCGGCTGATAGATACTGTCAACATGATCGCTTATCGGGCAGAAACAGCAATGGCCGCTCTGCTAACCTCACCGACAATCGACTTTCCGATGGCAAGGCAACTATTACAAACGCTGTTTGTGACAGAAGCAGATATATTACCCGATGAAGTAAAAAAACAACTTCGGATACGTGTGCATAGTACTTCCCGACCTGCAAGTAATAAAGCAATAGAAAAGTTATTTGAACAACTCAATCAAACGGAACTCAATTATCCAGGAACCGATCTGCGCTTAATTTATGAGCTGACTTCATCCGCAAAAAATTAGGAAATGGTCTCAAATTAGTTTCGTCTGAATCAAGATGTCTGACCCTAAGAATCGCGCAGTGAAATACATTAAATGTCCTGTATGCAGGGAGTTTATGAGGCGCAACAATTTTGCGCAAAAAAGCGGAGTGATTGTCGATAGGTGCTCAGCGCATGGCTTATGGCTGGACAGTGGCGAAGTAACGCATTTACTGGAATGGAAGAAGGCCGGCGGGCAATTATTACATGCGCAAGTGCAGATGAAACAAACGCCACGTGCTAAAAAAATGCAAAACGACTTTTCAAGTAGCTTAGGACGGATGTCCAAATACAAGCAAGAGAGTACGTTGGAAGCTGATTTACTGGAACTATTAGCGTCTATTGCTCGAAAAATAGTGTAATCAGTGATTAGGAACGTGCACGGAATAACTTAAGCAACTGGCTTGTCTTTTTATCCGTCTTCTGCGTTGTAGAAACTGTTTCGTAGCTGGCTATGCGCCTGTTTCTACGTCTTGAATACGAATAAAAATCCTGCGCCAGATGCTCAACTTATTCCGCGCGCGTTCCTTAGCGGTCATTGCATAACCGTGGAATCAAAAAGTTCAATATGCATTGCGGCCGAACTCAAGTGTAACAGTTTATTTAAACGACAGGATTGCGTACCTGCGTTAGCTCGGTGCAGATTTATAAATTCGCCACAATGAAATTTACTGTCATTAATAATAATGCTGTCAGCTGTATTCAGTGCTTTTATGCCAGGCAGGAAAATAGCCCAGGCGTAGGTGGAATCATGACCGGGGATGGAGATATAAGAAATTTCTGACTCCAGGGCTAAAAGTTTAATGCCCAGCTGGATTTTATTGTCTGTTAACTGCTTTATCCTCCAAACAATACCAATTTCCTGCGCACCTTTATTGTCAATACCAATAATATCGCCAATCTGCACTTTTGAATGCGTGTTGGCGGGATCAAAAATAATTTTATATCCTTTCAGACTGCTGTCTAAAATAATTAGTTTCTCGGGGTTGCTAGAAGAATCACTTTTGGGGCTGCTGTCAGATTCCCCCCATATGTTTTGGCTAAGCGAGTTTTGTATATCCTGCTTTATTTTGCTTTGCTCTTCTCTTAAAAGCCCACTTTGCTGGAAATTCATTTTTATGGCATCAATAGACTCATAACCTTCACTCACCAGGTCTATATCAGGTACAGACCAACCGCCTGCTAATCTGGAGTCTACCTGGTTTATGTTTTTTTTATTTTGCGTATCAGGAATCAGTGAGTTAACACTCTGTAACTGATCAATAATCTGCTTAAAGCCGATGACGCCATCTCGCTCAGCCTGTTCATCCACGCGTGTAAATTGCCGATTTTGAGACATACTGAGGTTTTTTGCCGTCTGTAAAATAATTTCACGGTTTATTGATTTAATAACCCCGGAACCAGAGGCTTCTTGTACCGCGTTTTTTGTTATTTCTATTGCAGCCGCGTAGGCTGAAAAGTAACATATAGAGCTGTTTTCAGACGGCCTAAGGCTGCTTAAATCAATAGGAGAATTATCTGTATTTAAATCCAGGCCAGAATAACGGCTAGCCTTTTCCAGCTGTATTTTTTTACCAATTTGCATCTTCGAGGTATGCTTTTCAATACAGCTGGAAATAGCTTGCATAGCACGCGGGCGCTGCTGATCTAAGCGACAATGGTGCAGTGCCAATAAGTGTTTAAATGCCATGCTTACAGTATTGCTGTGATACCCATGCTGTTGAATATTGGTATCCTGTATTTCTAATTTGGACGCTAAGGCATAGAAAAAATAACTTAGCTTCCAGAAGTTAGGATAGACTTGCTGGTATACTTCAGCGATGTGAATATAAGCGGAAATTAAGCTTTGCAAACCAAAAAATAGTGTTTGTACGGTAGACAGATTACTGGTTTCACTTAAACAGCTAGCAAAACCATTAGCCAGCTCGGCATAGATTGATACGCAATACTGTGCGTAAAGTTGCTTTTTTTTCGCGAGTGGAAACGGACTATTAATAGGGCTTAGGTTCAGCTCAGGTAAAAATGTAACCATGGCGTTATAAATGCTCGCTAACAACAATGATTTTTGTTGCTTAGAGAGTTTTTTTTCTTGATTGATAGCCTGGATTGCTAATAGAACCAGGTAGGCTTGCTCAGCAGCAGGACTACTTTGTAGCGAAGTTAACCAGCTATTAAAAGATTTAGGGGACAAAGCAAAAGGAATCTGGAAAAGCTTATCCGCAGATATGAGCTTAAATTTATAGTTGGACGAAGCCGCTATCGCGGAGAAAAACAGCGCATCCCTTAAATTTAAAGTGTAACCTCATTGCCTGTTATATGCATAACAGGTAACTTGTAAGCTCATCCAACTAACAATAATGAGGTTACACTGTTATGACACCATCGATAGAGCTTAAATTCAACCATTATTATATCCAGCACTGTAAGCATTTAAAGCTTAAGGGACTGCAACCCAAAACCATTGACGCTTATTCACGCGCTATTCGCCGTATCGGGGAACACTTTCAGGGGCATCTGGATAACTTAACGCAAGATCAACTGGTGGATTATTTTCATGCTCTTTTAAGCCGCCTTTCCTGGAGTGCCGTGAAACTAGATCTCTATGGTCTCAAGTTTTTCTATACACATGTGCTACAAAAGCCGTGGGTTGATGTGCTAATGATTAAACCACCACGATGTACGCGTATACCCGATATTGTCACTGTGGTTGAAGCACAACAACTGTTTATGTCGACCCGTAATCTAAGCTATCGAGTTTTTTATTTTACGATTTACAGTCTAGGTTTACGTTTGGGCGAGGGCTTAAGCCTGAAAGTAGGTGATATTGATGCGACACGCATGCGGGTACATATTCGCAATGCCAAAGGCAATAAGGATCGGCTTGTGCCTTTGCCTGTGAATACCTTGAAGGTGTTGCGTAAGTTTTGGGCTGTGCATAAAAATCCAGTGCTGGTATTTCCCAACCGTGCCCGGGGTCTAAAAGGTGCACATCTTGCTGAATCCCCCCTTGATCGCGGTGGCATCCAGAAGACAATCCGTCTTGTGACGCAAGAAATGGGACTAAAAAAAAGATTTCCTGCCACTCGCTGCGCCACAGTTACGCCACTCACCTGTTAGAAGCCGGGGTTGATTTAGTTGAGTTGCAGAAGATTCTGGGCCATACCAGTTTAGTAACCACGGCTCGCTATACGCATTTGACCGATATTACCGATGAGAATGCAGAGCTGCACATTAATCAGTTAGTCAATGACTTTTCTATTCACTGGGGGCAGATTTCATGATAACCCTAGCTGCAGTGATTGATCAATTTCAGTCTGACTTTTTAAGCGAGTATCAATCTCGTTTACGCTCCAATCAGATCAGTGCATTACATGCCATGAAGAGCTGTCGGACACAGCTGAGTCCTGTGATGCAGGTTAACTGTGCAGACTGTGACTATCAAACCTTTGTGCCTCATTCCTGTGGCCAGCGTAACTGCCCGCATTGTCAACATCATGAGAGTCAACAATGGATTGAACGACAGGTACAAAAACAAGTCCCTGCTGATTATTTTATGAATACCTTTACCTTACCTGCGCAGTTAAGGTCGTTAGCCAGGCAGCATCCGCGGTTACTTTACAGTATGATGTTTGACTGTGCCTGGGCGACTTTACAGAGTTTTAGTAAAAATGATAAGCAGTTGCAAGGCGATGCCGGGGCGATTGCTGTCTTACATACACACTCACGCGAATTAAATTATCATCCGCATATTCATGTCATTATGCCTGCGGCAATCGTGGATAAAATCAAGAAGCTCTGGCGCACTAAGGAAGGCAAATACCTGTTTCATCATAAAGCACTAGCAAAAGTATTTCGTGCAAAGATGCTAGCGCGTATGAACGAAGAAAAGTTGCCATTTCCCACAGCTATTCCGGAAAAATGGGTGGTCGATTGTAAGTTTGTCGGTGCAGGCGATAAAGCATTGATATATCTGGGTCGATACCTGTATCGTGGTGTGATTCGTGAACAGGATATCTTATCCTGCCAAAATGGCAAAGTAACCTACCGTTATCAAGACAGCAAAACCAAACGCTATCAAACCAAAACGGTATCGGGGGCTAAATTTCTGTGGCTGGTGCTGCAACATGTTTTGCCTAAAGGCTTTCGTCGTGCGCGCAATTATGGCTTTTTACATCCGAATAGCAAGGGTGTTATTAAGTTGATTCACTCCCTGCTAAAGTTTGACCCGACGAAGATATTGCGTGCACTCAAAGTACGGCCGGCATTCAGTTGCAAATGTTGTGGCGGGGCGATGGTTGTTGGGCGTCGGCAAATACCCAGGGTGGAAATAATGTTTCAGCCTTTGCCAACTTAACAATTGGAATCACTAGCGCTTATGTAAATTTAAACACTTCGACCCAGGCTATCAGCGGATTAAATGCTGAGGGAGTTGCTTGGGCTAAAATCGGAGATTAAGGCAGAATTTTGCTCCGATACTTGGACTTTGAGAGTTGACTGCAATGGACAACGCTCAAAGTTCAGTTAAACAGGTAAAAACAGAGGTTCGATTCATCAGTCGGGCTGATCAACAAAAAGCTATTTTCATAGAGCGCATTAAATGAATTCCTACTATCGTGCCGGGCTTGTCCAACAAACGGTTCAGATTGTGGCTCGCTTCGCGATCACAATCTAACCTTATTCGTTATCCATTGATTGCCTCCCTTGCAAATAATCTTTATTCTAAGTATGTTTAATAAAGTACCTAAATCCTGCAAGCCCATATTTTGACTCTCATTAACCTGTCTAGCTAAGTGGTTATTAGGTTTTTACTGCCGCTTTGCCAGCCCTCTTTGTCCAACCGATCAAAATATCCAGATTTAAATCATAAATAGAGGAAATTTTTTGTATCGTATGGATATCCCCCGAGCCCAAGGCAATAAACACCCTGCCAACGTGCCATGACCTTTTAATCAAAGTGACTTAACTTCGGTTAATGTTAAGCGAGTAACCCCACCTTAACCCAATCATCCCATTCCTGTGGATAGAGCGGATCTGCAGGTGTTCTGACTCTCAGCTGATTATTGCCTGTGAGTAATTTTCCAGCCACCCGAATCAGATAAGTACGAAGTGTATCCGGCTCCCATTGGCACAACGTTTTGTTGCCACTCAATTGAGCCATCCAGCGCACGGTATTGTAGGCAAGAACGGCGCAATGAAATAATGCGGCATTAGCCAGAAATTGATTCGTTCTGATTTTACCTAAACCCATTTGTGATTTTGCTTCTTCAATCCATGTTTCGCACGTCGCTCGTTCACCATACTTCTTATGTGTTTGCCAAGGCGATAGAGGTTCAGTTGTTACATAACAAAAATAGTCATATTCTGCCGTATCCCAAAGCTCGGACTGAGGTCCTGTCACTTGTTTAGGTTGCTTTATCCTGACCGCGACAAACTGACGAGAGCGAGACCAGCCACCACAACGATATTGAAACTCGCTCTGCTCCCAACCGGGTCGGCCTTGTATGGCTGTCCAGGCCTGTTTGGCCAGCAATGCGTTCAAATTCTTAAGTTTAACCTTTATTAGATACCCATGCCCTCTGGTATCGAGAAATTCAAGCAAATCACCGACAAAATAACCACTGTCACCGCGAAAAATAATGCGCATCCGATTGGGCAAGTGTGCAAGTAACTGTTTGGTAAATTCTACAACACCATTGCTTGTAAAGGCATTGCCTGTCCGGAACCAGGCTCAGACATCTTGATTCGCTATCCTGAAAGAAATCCATTAAAACTTAAACTAGGCAATATAATTAAAGGGTTAGGGAATTATTGTCAAATGATTGATATTTTCAGCTAAAGAAATGAAAACGGTACTCATTTAGGTTAAACTAAGCCCTCATATCATACGAGGTATTCAATTAATGCAGCAACTCATGCTCCCAATAATTCCTCAGGGTACGACTATTATAAATGGTCAGGTCAGTGTTGATAACCGAAATGATGAGTGGTTTTATTTCCTCGGCGGTATCCCGATCTATTCTCACCAGGCTGACAATAAGAGATTATTTAGACTTCACACCTCTCAACTCATCAATACCGGCTCCTGTCGTTCAATCGATATTATTACAACCTTTGGTGTCTCTAAAAGTAGTGTTATGCGCTCATTAAGGCAACTACGAGAAAAAGGGGCTGATTCGTTTTTTGAACCTCGCCCGACTCGCAAGGGAGGACCACTCTTTACGCTTGAGGTTTTGCAGCAAGCTCAGGAATATCTGGATCAAGGTATGACGCCTAACGAAGCCGCTAAAGAATTAGGCATCCGGGCAGATACCTTTCGCAAGGCGATCAGTGATGGACGTTTAAAAAAAAGTCTGCCGTATCAATAGACCCCAATGATGGCAGTACCAAATCAGCCCGTGATATTATTGATGCCAGTGCAGCCGAGTCACTCGGTACGGCCTGCACTCGAGTAGAAGAGCGAATCCAGGCGGCTTTGGGTGAGCAGGAAAAGGGAGCCTCAATCGAATTCGAATCCTGTTTAGATGTTCCTAAAGGCGGTGTGTTATGTGCATTGCCCGCGTTACTTAGCAATGGCTTATTAAATGACATTGAGCACCACCTTGGCAAACTGACAGGTTATTATCAAACCTTTCATATCCTATTGCTACTCGCCTTTATGGGACTATGTCGCATCAAAAATGCCGAACAACTTCGCGAGCATGCACCGGGTGAATTCGGCAAACTACTTGGCCTGGATCGGGTTCCCGAAGTGCGCTGTTTAAGAACCAAAGTAAAAGGACTGTCTGATCCAGAATCAGTTGAAAGCTGGGCGGCCGACCTCAGTCGACAATGGATGGAAAATGAACCAGAGGCAGCAGGAACACTCTACATAGATGGTCATGTCCGTGTCTATCATGGACACTTGACTAAACTTCCCAAACGGCATGTTTCACGCGAAAAACTCTGCTTACGGGGTATCACCGACTACTGGGTTAATGATGGTACGGGGCGTCCCTTCTTTGTCGTTGAAAAAACGGTGGATCCGGGCTTACTAAAAACGCTGGAAGAAGATATCGTCCCCCGATTACTCAAAGACATTCCGAATCAACCGAGTGCACAAGCATTACAGCAAAACAAACAAGCCTGTCGTTTTATCCTGGTGTTTGATAGAGAAGGCTATAGCCCCGCATTCTTTAGAAAGATGTGGGACAAGCATCGTGTCGCTTGCATGACCTATCATAAATTTCCCACCGAAAATTGGCCACTGGACAATTTTTCCAGTCAGGAGATCACACTACCGAGTGGTGAAAAAGTCATCATGAAACTCGCCGAACGAGGCAGTCTGGTTGGAACCAAAAAACAGGCGATGTGGATGAGAGAAGTGCGCAAGTTGACTGATTCTGGTCACCAAACCAGTATTATTACCACAGCCTATGAACTAGAGTTGACGGCTGTTTCTGGGCGAATGTTTAGCCGGTGGTGCCAAGAGAACTTTTTTAGATATATGAAGCACCACTATGGGCTAGATATGCTACAGGAGTATGGAATAGAGCCACTATCCGATACCCAAAAGGTGGTCAACCCTGATAGGCGCCAACAGGAAGGACAGCGTAATTCGATACAATCCAAACTCAATTACCGTCTATCTCGATTTGCAGCGATGGAACTTCATCCGGTGATTAAAAAAGATGAAACGGAAGATGTGAAATACAAGAAATGGGAAAGAAAACGAGCAGAATTACTCGAAGAAATAGAGCATTATGAAAATGAACTAAAAACCATCAAGGAAAAACTAAGCCAAACGCCCAAACACATTACCTGGCAAGAGTTGAGAGACGAAGATAAGTTCGAACAGCTTCTGCCAGGGAAAAAGCGGCTGATAGATACTGTCAACATGATCGCTTATCGGGCAGAAACAGCAATGGCCGCTCTGCTAACCTCACCGACAATCGACTTTCCGATGGCAAGGCAACTATTACAAACGCTGTTTGTGACAGAAGCAGATATATTACCCGATGAAGTAAAAAAACAACTTCGGATACGTGTGCATAGTACTTCCCGACCTGCAAGTAATAAAGCAATAGAAAAGTTATTTGAACAACTCAATCAAACGGAACTCAATTATCCAGGAACCGATCTGCGCTTAATTTATGAGCTGACTTCATCCGCAAAAAATTAGGAAATGGTCTCAAATTAGTTTCGTCTGAATCAAGATGTCTGAGGCTTGTAAAATTTCTTTTGTTTCCGCTAGAAAAGCGAGTTGTGGATGGTATGAACGGGCACCTTTCTTTTTGGGGTTGAAGCCTTTGGCACTTCCTTCTTGTCGACCACAAACGGTGTCCACAGTTGAATCGACATCGACCCACTGGACGGATTGTATGCCAGTTTTCGATTTTCCGGAACGAAGCAATCGCCGCCAGTGTTGACCACGCAAAGTATGCGTGAGCGTTTCAAACTGGCTTATCTGCCTATCACTTACTTCTTTAAAGATCCGTAAAATTGTGGTTTCAACAGGAATCTTTATCCAGCCAGCTACTTTGCGCAGTACGCTATCTGCCCATACGGTCGTCACCTTTGCCATTGATGTTGCTCCCCCCATCATGCCAACCAACGTCAATAGAACCACATCAGATAAGTGATGGTCTGCATTTTCACCCCGCCGATGTGGAACGCTTTGTTTTACGGTTTTTTCAAAACCTATCCTGTCTAAATATTTCACGACGGGAATCAGTCCCGCCTGGCTTGTCAATCCATGTGCTGTAGATGTCATTTTTACCGTTCGGGTACGGTTTCTTACGTGAGATGAGGATTTTGATACTTTAGAGGGCTTCATTAAAACAATGAGATAGTGAAATCAGGAAAATGATATTATATCATTGTTTAATAAGGAGTTTTGTGGATTATTATGTATAATGCTTGCAGGATTTAGGAAGTATTATAATTGTACTCGTTAGCGACAGCTAAACATTTTTTCCGCTAAAGCACCTGAAAATAAATAAGTGTCCAATATTTGGGCCGTATTTTTGTTTTTCATCAGTGCTGTAGCAATAGACACATAGTAGGGTACGTAACTGTTGTTACTGTTCCGATGGCGGACAATAAGATCAGCAAGGATGGATAATTATTTGTTTCCAGGAGCCTAAAACTTGACTAAAGTACTGAAAAACCTCGGCGAATATGAGAAATTCGAGCTATAGGTTTAATTTTTGCTACAAATCCTAAACTCATATCTCTAATATATTTATTCCGTTTGTTTATGCAACTAATTTTTTTGGGAAGAGACTATGAAGTGGTTTAAGGCTGTTTTTCCTTTAAAAAACCCTCCGTTCAATCAGTCGGAAGCTGAAGGAATCGAACCCTTTTCAACCAGTCAATTACTAACTCTAGCAGAGTGCAAAGAATGTACTGCGCCTATTGCAGAAAATACCGAACCGCTAAACTATGGTCAAATACAACATTTAGTCCCTTTACGCCATTTAGATATACCGGCTATATCTGGCTTAATCCATAAAACCCAGACTTATGCAGAACAATCCGTCATATTTATCTACGACCAAGCGGCTGAATATGTTTACTATCTGCTAGCAGGTACGATTACTATATTGCCCAATATGGGCAATAGCTATCAAATTACTGCGGGCTCCACGCGGGCGCATTTGCCAATTAATAGTGGGCAGAATTTTAGTGCGACAGTCGTTGCTAGCACCGAAGTCAAGATTCTGCTGGTTGATGCAGATTTAAAGCAGTTGTGGACGACAAAAAGTAAGAGTGAGATGAATTTTGTCGAGTTAATGGATCTCAACTTACCAGAATCCTTAGCCAGCTTGCCATTAATAGCTGATTTTACTAATGCATATCGTGACAACAAACTTAGCCTGCCATTATTGCCTGATATGGGTTTAGGGAGATGGAAAGAAATAATCATCCAAACGAAGTAAGCTTGTGTCTCAATAATTTATAATAATGAATTCTGAATTTATTCTCACACTAGGCAGATAAGCTTGTTGATATTAACAGATAGCATTATAGGTTGGATTATAAATACAGCCCATCGTTTAAAAGGCTCGGTACGTCGTATATTCATGGCTGAAACGGTGGAGCTACTAGGCTCAGGTGGTGCAAGTATTGCTGAAGAAAAACTAGGATGGAATAGAGGCACTATCCGAAAAGGACAATATGAACTTGAAACTCAGCCCATAGAAGATAATTTTTCAGCGAGAGGGCGTAATAAAAGTGAAGAGCATTTTCCTCATCTACTTGATGACATAAAAAAAATTGCTGAACCGGAGTGTCAAACGGATCCCTCTTTTAATTCCTGTCGATTATATACCCGGCTAACGGCTAAAGAAGTTAGAAAACGTTTACTGGAGATTGATTATTACGATGAAAAAACATTACCTTGCTCAAAAACTATCAATACAAAATTAAATGACCTGAGTTACCATCCAAAAAAGGTACAAAAAACAAAGCCTCATAAGAAAATCAAGGAAACGGATGCAATTTTTGAACAAGTTCATTCAGTCAATGGAATGGCAGATATCAACCCAAAAGAGATTCGTATATCAATTGATGCCAAAGCAAGAATGAATATAGGAAATTTTTCACGGGGAGGACGAAATCGGGTTTTAACAAAAGCAGAGGATCATGATTTAGATGTTAAGGAAAAGTTAACTCCTTTTGGTTTTTATCTGCCTGAACATGATGATTTTTTCCTTTTCTTTACAGCAGGCTATGCCAGCAGTGATTTCATCGTTGACCGATTGGAAGAAATTTGGCCAGAAATTCAAGAAAAATATGGAGTAGATATTCTGACAATTAACGCTGACAATGGTATGGAGAACAGTAGCTCCAGAACTCAGTTTATAAAAAGGCTTGTGGAGTTTGCTGAAAAAAGCAACATAAAGATAAAACTGGCCTACTACCCTCCTTATCATAGTAAATATAACCCAATTGAACGAGTATGGGGAGCCTATGAAAATCATATTAGTGGCGACATAATGGATACAGTTGAAACAACTTTAAAATTTGCCAAAAGTATGACCTACAATGGCAAAGCACCTATTGTTAAATTAACAGAAAAAATATATGAAACAGGAGTAAAGGTAGGTAAAAAAGCAATGAAGACGTATTATCAGTTTGTTGACCGAATGCCATCGTTGGAGAAATGGTTTTTGACCATTTCTCCTGGTTGTTCTGGATGATTATTTCTTTCCATCTCCCTTAAGGTTGAAAGAAGCGATCATTCATGATTTACCGGCCTCGGAAGTTATCAATATCATTCAAACCGACGCTGAGCTAGCCCAAAAATTAATTCAGCTTGCCAACAGCCCCCTCTACACGTCCGCAAGTGAAATCAAAAGCTGTGAGGATGTGGTTTCCTGTTTAGGATTATCGGCTACTGCCAATTTAGTAACCTGCATTACCCTAAGGCAGCTATTTATATGTCATGATAAGCAACTGATGGCAGCGATGCAAAATCTCTGGCGGCGTAGTTTATATGTCTCCTGCTTAAGTTTTGTGCTGGCAGAAGAAGTGGGTGAAATTAATTCCGATGATGCTTTATTGGCAGGCTTGATGAGTGATATAGGCGTGATTCCCTTATTACGTTTCGCCGATCAATATGCCGGCGAACTACCGGAAATAGAACAATTAGAAAAAGTTGTTCCTTTTATACGCGCTCCTGTAGGAAACTTATTGTTGAACTCTCTGGGGTTTGGCTTTTCCGAAGATCTACTCAGTATTCAGCTACATTCGGAAGACTGGCGCTATGAAAGCGGGGGAGAATTGAGTTTAGTTGATATCGTTATTTTAGCCAAACTTCATAGTTATTTTGGATCACAACACACCTATCAATTACCTTTTATAAATACTATTCCTGCCTATGCAAAGCTCAAAAATGGTAAATTAACCCCTGACTTTTCCCTGAATGTATTGCGTCAGGCCAGCCAGCGTATTAAGGCTGTGATAGACGTATTAGCCTAGAATTAATTGAACCCTGTAATCGACTCACAATAAAAGAAATGACTAACCCTTTACTTGAGAACAACGAACTGCCCTTATTTTCACAAATTAAGCCTGAGCATATAGAACCAGCCATCGTACAACTCTTAAGCGATGCTCAAAGTTGTGTAGAAAAGCTGTTAGCTGAGAACAAAATTTATAGCTGGGATAACCTTATTGCTCCGTTGGATGAAGCAGAAAATAGAATTAATAAAGCCTGGTCTCCCGTGAGCCATATGAATTCCGTGGTTAATAATGATGAACTGCGCGATGCCTATAATGCCTGCCTACCAAAGTTAAGCGCCTACTCAACTGAAATGGGTCAGCATGAGGGTTTGTTTAACGCTTATTTATCAATTGCTGACAGCGCAGCTTACGTGAAATTAGAACCCGCACAACAAAAAGTAATTCAAAATTCCTTACGCAGTTTTCGCCTATCGGGTGTGGATTTAGACGATGCGAAAAAAGCGCGTTATAAAGAAATCAGCCTGGAACTCTCGCAGCTATCCAGCAAGTATGAAGAAAATTTGCTGGATGCGACTAACGCATGGCAGAAGCTAATCAGCAAAAAAAGTGAGCTGGCGGGTTTACCCGAATCTGCCTTACAGCAAGCAAAGCAAACAGCTGAACAAGCAGGTAAAAAAGGCTGGTTGTTAACCCTGCAGTTTCCATCTTATATCGCAGTGATGACTTATGCTGATGATAGGCAATTACGTGCGGATATGTATAAAGCCTTTTCCACGCGCGCTTCTGAACTAGGCGCGAATAGCGATTGGGATAATAGCGAGATTATGGAAAAGACTATTGCATTGCGCCATGAAAAGGCGCAGTTATTAGGCTTTAATAATTATGCCGAGTTATCGCTGGCAACAAAAATGGCCGATTCAACTCAGCAAGTCACTGACTTTTTAGAAGAGCTTGCTGAGAAATCATTACCTCAGGCGCATAAAGACCTGTTTGAACTGACCGAATTTGCTAAACAGCAATATGGCATAACAAAGCTATATACCTGGGATACGGGTTATTACTCTGAGAAAATGCGTCAGCATGCCTATGATCTATCACAAGAAGAAGTAAGGCAATACTTCCCTGCACCGCGTGTTTTACAAGGCTTATTTGATGTGGTTGAAAAGCTGTATGGCTTAAATATCAATGAAGTCGAGGGAGTTGATCTCTGGCACAAAGATGTACGTTTTTTCCAGATTAAAGACAGATTGGGCGAGTTACGCGGTAAATTTTATATCGACCTGTATGCGCGCCCTAAAAAACGCGGAGGCGCCTGGATGGATGATTGCGTTGGCCGTAAAAAAATGGCTGACAATATTCAGATTCCGGTTGCCTATTTAACCTGTAATTTCACTCCACCGGCAGGTAATGATCCGGCGCTTTTAACCCATGATGAAGTTCTGACTTTATTTCATGAATTTGGTCATGGGCTGCAGCATATGCTGACCAAGGTAGATTATCTGGGTGTATCGTGTATTAATGGTGTTGAATGGGATGCAGTGGAATTGCCTAGCCAGTTTATGGAAAACTGGTGCTGGGAGAAAGAAGGCCTGGCCTTAATATCAGGACATTACAAATCAGGTGACGCATTACCGGAAAGTTTATTTAATAAAATGCTGGCAGCGAAAAATTTTCAAGCGGGCATGGTTATGGTTAGGCAGTTGGAATTCAGTTTGTTTGATTTCAAAATGCATCAGGACTACACGCCTGAGCAGGGTGCGAAAATTTATGAGCGCTTGAATACGATTCGGGAAAAGGTATCGGTGATGCTTCCTCCAGACTTTAATCGCTTTGCACATGGTTTTTCACATATTTTTGCCGGGGGTTATGCCGCAGGTTATTACAGCTATAAATGGGCCGAAGTATTATCCAGCGACGCCTATTCCTTATTTGAAGAAAACGGTATTTTTGATCAAAAAACCGGCGATGCCTTTTTAACTCATATTCTGGAAACGGGCGGCAGCGCGGATGCCATGGAATTATTTGTCAAATTCAGAGGGCGTGAGCCGAAAATTGATGCTTTATTAAGACATAGCGGGATTGCGGCATGAAATATAAAGACTTAAGAGATTTTATAGCGCAATTAGAAAAAAAAGGTGAGCTCAAACGCATTACTCAGGAAGTAGATCCAGTACTGGAAATGACTGAAATTTGTGACCGCACTCTGAAGCAGGGCGGGCCAGCTCTATTATTTGAAAACCCAAAAGGATATAACATTCCTGTGCTGGCAAATTTATTTGGTACACCTGACCGGGTTGCAATGGGTATGGGGGAAACTTCGGTGACAGCTCTACGTGGAGTGGGCGAATTATTATCGCAATTAAAAGAGCCCGAGCCGCCTAAAGGCATGAAAGATGCGATAGATAAAATCCCAGTGTTTAAAAATGTGCTAAATATGGCACCTAAACTGGTAAAAAATCCTCCCTGCCAGGAATTAATTCGTGTCGGTGATGAAATTGATTTAGGACAGTACCCGATTCAAACCTGCTGGCCTGATGATGCAGGGCCGCTCATTACCTGGCCTTTAGTGATTACCAAAGGGCCGTATAAAGAGCGGCAAAACCTAGGTATTTATCGCTTGCAAGTGATTGCAAAAAATAAAGTGATTATGCGCTGGTTAGCGCATCGTGGTGGTGCATTGGACTATAGGGAATGGCAGGAAACACATCCGGGCGAACCCTTTCCTATCTCGGTGGCATTAGGCGCTGATCCCGCCACTATTTTAGCTGCAGTCACTCCTGTACCGGATACGCTATCAGAATATGCTTTTGCGGGTTTACTACGCGGCAGTAAGACCGAGGTGGCAAAATCCATGACGAATGATTTACAAGTGCCTGCTAGTGCGGAAATTGTTCTGGAAGGTTTTTTGTACCCTGGTGAAATGGCACCTGAAGGGCCGTTTGGCGATCATACCGGTTATTATAATGAAGTAGGTGAGTTTCCGGTGTTTACCATAGAACGTATTACTCAGCGTCAGGCACCCATTTATCACAGTACCTATACGGGCAAACCACCTGACGAGCCAGCCATCTTAGGCGTGGCTTTAAATGAAGTGTTTGTGCCGATTCTACAAAAGCAATTTCCGGAAATTACTGATTTCTATTTACCCCCCGAAGGCTGCTCCTATCGTATGGCCGTTATTAGTATGAAAAAGCAGTATGCCGGTCATGCCAAGCGCGTTATGCTGGGTACCTGGTCATATTTACGTCAGTTTATGTATACCAAATTTGTTATCGTTGTCGATGATGATATCGATGTACATAACTGGCAGGAAGTGATCTGGGCAATTACTACGCGTATGGATCCCGCACGGGATTTAACTATTCTGGAAAACACGCCCATTGATTATCTGGATTTTGCGTCTCCGGTATCAGGCCTAGGTTCTAAGGTGGGTTTTGATGCGACTAATAAATGGCCAGGGGAAACCACACGAGAATGGGGGAGAACGATTACTATGTCAGAAGAGGTCGTAAAAAAAGTCGATGAAATGTGGGAAAGTCTGGGTATCATGTAGCCCGTATAAAACTTGCGTAATACGGGTTTGGTGAGCCTCTCCGAAATAGCTAGAGTTACAAACTAGTCGCTAAGTCACCGAACCCACATAAATATTATGCGTCTGGCTATGCAAATTAACCAGCAGTTCAGCAAAGAAGTTGGGAGAAATAGTATGCTCAGCGAGCTCATTAACAGGCAGCCACTCAACCCCGACCTGATGTTTATCTGGGTCAGGCCCGGAACTAGGGATATATTCGGCAGGTGTTTGGCATTGAATCAATACTTCTAACTGATGGCGAGTATAGGGCTGCGGGTCAAACTTGGGGATAAAAAAATCAGCAATATGCAGTACGTCATAAGCATCGACAAGGGTATTAATTTCTTCCTGGCACTCGCGAATGACCGCTTGGTGTAAGGTTTCCCCTGATTCTAAAGCACCGCCAGGCAAAGTGTAGCGTATACCATCCTCCTGGCTGTCTTTCTTGATTAGCAGAATTTTTCCATCCTGCACAATAACCGCGCGCACCGTAATGCGTATTCCTGACTGTAATTTATCCATTTGTCTAGTTGCTAGTGGTTAATCAAGAAAATGATAACGTGAGATGTAGGGCGCGGCTTTAGGCAACTGGAAATAAAAAAACGTCCAATATTTGGGCTGGATTTTTGTTTGTCATTAGTATTGTAGCTGTAGGCGCATAGTTGGCTACGTAACGACTGCTACAGTGCTAATAACGGACAAAAAGACCAGCAAAGTTGGATGATTATTTATTTTCAGGTGCCTTAGCCCGCTTTTCTCTAGCTTCTCAGCTAAATGGCGGGCTAAAGCCACGCCCTACCCCATAAGGCTTAACTACTTAATCGTGATTACAACCCGCACCATGAATATGGCCGTGTTCCATTTCAGTCTCAGTTGCAGAGCGTATCTCCATTACTTCAACATCAAAGGTTAATTGCTCACCAGCAAGTGGGTGGTTACCATCAATCGTAATATCGTCACCTTCTAACTTAGTAATAGTCACAACAGCGGGTCCACTGCTAGAGTCTGCCTGAAATTGCATGCCTACTTCGATTGTCTCAATGCCCGGGAACATTTCTTTGGATACTGTCTGAATTTGCGCTTCATTACGCTCGCCATAAGCATCTTTTGGCTCAATAGTTACGGTTAATTTATCACCTACCGATGACTCACTCAGCGCACTTTCAAGTCCAGGGATAATATTGCCTGCACCGTGCAAGTAGCTTAAAGGTTCTGCACCAATAGAGCTGTCTAATTTCTCGCCAGCTTTGTTGGTTAAAGTGTAGTGTATTGATACAACGGGGTTTTCTGTATTTTTCATATGAATGAATATATTATAGTTTAAGAATAGGTTTTATGAATCATCACTTTGCCTGGCAAGCTTGGTGAGCGCTGCAATTAAATCAGTAAATTTTTCTAATGACTCTGTTCTGACGGTCGCATGAGCAAGCTTGCGCCCTTTGCGTGCAGCTTTATCATACAAATGCAGGTGCACTTGCGATAATGAAAGTAACTTTTCATTTGCAGGTACATTACCTATAAAATTTTGCATAGCGGCATAGCCGATCGAGCTGGTTGCACCTAGAGGCATGTCCATAATGGCTCTTAGGTGATTTTCAAATTGACTGGTTTCAGAGCCTTCTATGGTCCAGTGCCCTGAATTATGTACTCGTGGGGCAAATTCGTTGGCTATAATGGTATCGCGCACTGCAAATAATTCCAACGCTATCGTGCCTACATAATCAAGCTCCGTCAGAATGGCATTAACAGCACTTTCGGCCTGCGCCTGTAACGGATCGTTACGGGTATTTTTGGCCAGACGTAAAATACCTTTATGATGCTCATTTTCAGATAAGGGGTAATAGACAACTTCACCCGAAACGCTACGGCTGGCAATAATAGAAATTTCTCTATCAAAAGGCACAAAGCCTTCTACCACACACGGCGCATTTTTAACGGCTAGCCATGCTTCGGCGAGATCCTGCTCGCTATGCAGTACGACTTGTCCTTTACCATCATAGCCGAAGCGCCGTGTCTTAAGGATCGCAGGATAGCCTATATTGGACATTGCCTGTTGCAGTTCATCTAAGCTAGAGACCGCTGCAAAAGATGCGGTGGCAATGCCTAAATCCTGCAAAAATGTTTTTTCGGTAACCCTGTCCTGACCAATCAGTAAAGCTTTCGCCGGCGGATAAACCGAGGTCGTTTGACTTAAGAAATCTATAATTTCAACCGGTACATTTTCAAATTCGTAAGTGATAATATCCGCTTGTTCTGCTAACTGGCTGAGCAAGGCCTTATCGGTGTACTCGCCAACTAGGTGTATGCCTACGTCAGCTGCACAGGCAATCGGAGTCGGGTCTAAAAAAATAAATTTAAGCCCTAAGGGTTTGCCTGCTAACGCAAGCATTCTGGCTAATTGCCCAGCGCCTAAGATACCTATAACCATTAGACAAGCTCCCGCGGATCTGAGTTTGCAAGAACCGTTTCAGTTTGCTGTTGGCGGAAGGCATTCAGCGGTGCTTTATATTCAGTATGTTTATTGGCAACAATAGCGGCGGCCAGCAGTGCGGCATTTATGGCTCCCGCCTTACCTATAGCGAGTGTTCCTACGGGAATTCCTGCCGGCATTTGCGCAATAGATAATAAAGAATCCATGCCGTTTAAAGCTTTCGACTGTATAGGTACACCGAGTACTGGAATCACTGTTTTTGCAGCAGCCATACCCGGTAAGTGCGCTGCGCCACCAGCACCGGCAATAATGACTTCAATGCCTTTGCCTTCGGCAGTTGATGCATATTCAAAAAGTTTATCCGGTGTACGATGCGCAGAAACCACTTCTACGTCAAAAGGAATGCCCAGTTGTTCCAGTTTTTCAGATGCAAAGCGCATGGTTTCCCAATCAGAAGTTGAGCCCATGATAATTCCCACTAATGCAGTCATGTATGTCCTTTTTATGCAAATAATCAGCTGACGTTGTAGCGATAAACCTGCTCATTCGTTAGCAAAAAGTAATTGATTATACTTAAGTTTATTGCATTTTAAAATACCAGAATTGAGATTTTATAAAGCGTATCGAATTAAAATCAGGCGGTCGGGATTTTTATGAGGAGGCAGTGATCCTAGAAAAATCAGTTGCTCACGATTTCTAGCACAAGCTCTTGATTCCACCGCACTTCCAAAAAATGCCCGCTTAACCTACGGGTGAAGCTCAGATTTTTTGAAAGCACTGTGAAACCAATATCATGCACTATAAATTCGCGCTCAACTGATTTTTCTAGGATGATGGAAACGCAAGCGGGAGCTTGGTTATCGCAGATTTTTTGTAGCTAATTGTTTGAGACTTATTATAAGCATGCTTGCTTATAAGATTAATAAAAATAAGCCTTGGGATTGTTACGTTTTAAAGGGGGAATGCGGCTATAATGAGATCAATTGAGACACTATGAAAGTGGGAGTTTTTATTGGCTAGCTCAAAAATGTGCTAAACAAGCCAGAATAATAACCCTCAGCATAGACGAGGGTTATTATTAGGATTAGACTATTACTTTAAAACTGTTGTAGCTGAAGAAGCGCCCATGCCACCGCTATCTGCACCAGTACCACAACCAACTAAAACTGACATGCTTGCAATTACAAGTACCATAGCGCTAATTTTTTTAATTGAATTTTTCATTTATTAATCCTCAATGTTATTGATTTGAAGTTCATTAAAGTAGTGTGAACTTGCGTATAAAAATCTTTTGGTGGCTTATCTTAAGAGGCAAATTGAATGAGTCCTGAGAAGGTTATCATCACTACTGTAACTCTTAGATAGCCAGTTATTAGAAGCTTTATGCTTTGTTTGGCTTCGGGGGATATATTAATTCTTTTGAGTTTTTACTTATTGATATAGATCAATAAATCGTGAACTAGTTAACAATTTCTATAATATTTCGTAGAGCCA
Organism: Methyloprofundus sp.; assembly: GCF_965251085.1. Taxonomy (NCBI): domain Bacteria; kingdom Pseudomonadati; phylum Pseudomonadota; class Gammaproteobacteria; order Methylococcales; family Methylococcaceae; genus Methyloprofundus; species Methyloprofundus sp. Next base: position 2,754,657 of record NZ_OZ252594.1, read on the forward strand.
GCCATACAAAGTATTGAAGCCGGGGGGGTAAAAATGGATCAAATGGTAAAAGACTTTAAAATCAGTTGCACTAACTGCAGCCTGGATGAAATTTGTCTTCCTCGTGGCTTGTCGCAACAAGAAGTAGAAAATTTGAGTATTGAAGTTAAAAACAATATTTCAGTACAGAAAGGTGAATATATTTATCGCCAGGGAGATGAGTTTAATATGATTGTGGCTATTAAGTCAGGGTCTGCAAAACTGGTTTCCAGTGATGACCAAGGCAATGAGCATATACTCAATGTACTCTTACCTGGTGAGTTGATAGGTTTTGAAGGCCTGTTTCAGAATAAATATAGTTGCTCGGCAATAGCACTGGAAAATTTAAGTTTCTGTGCCTTACCCGCAGATAAATTCGATGCTTTGTGTGCCAAGATCCCTGGGATTGCGCGAGAACTTTTAAAACATTCAAGTGAGACTCTCAATGAGTCTCAGAACCAGGTAATGGCGGGAACAAGTTCTGCGGAAGAAAAGGTAGCCAGGTTTTTATTAAACTTATCAGACCGTTTAAGTAAACGGGGGTATTCTTCAGTGCAATTCAATATAACACTGACTCGCCAGGAAATTGGCGAACATTTAGGCCTGACTCTGGAAACAGTAAGTAGAACACTGAAGCAATTTCAGAATGATGGTTTTCTAAAGGTACAAAGGCGGCATATTGAAATTACTAATTTACAAGGTCTATTAAACATCCACTCTGGCTTATCTGAATAAACCTAAAAACCGCAGTTGAACGCTAAAAAACACTCTAAGCATTTGAGTATAAAACATAATGACCGTAACAACTTACCACCTGCAGGGTGAACAGACTCCGCTTCACGGTTCTGTGAATAAATCTGAGCGCGAAATACTGCGTTACAGCTATTGCCAAGGGCTACGGCCATTGCCTGCTAGCGGTGCCTTGTCTTTCGCACTCAGATTTTCCACAAAATCCCTGCTCAACTGCGGCTTCTAGGATAAAGAGTAATTCTTAACCTAAATAATGTATAGCCTTACCAGAATTACCCCCTAAGGAGCGAGGATTCAATAACACCCTAAAGTATGACGCAGGATTTTGGCCTCACAGTTGCACCAGGAAAACAGGCGCTAAGCTGGCTACGTAACTATTGCTACAGTGCTGATGATGGACAAAAAGACCAGCAAGGATGGATGATTATTTGTTCCAGGTGCCTAAGGCTTTCCACTCTACGCCTAGTTTAGCTTTTAAGACGACCGGCAATGCGCTGATATGCTTCGATTAGCTCTTCACCTACAACCTTGGCAGAGCTAATAAATTCGTCCGTAGTTTCCACTGAATCATCGGCAATATCGCCTGCTTTTTGCTTAACTTGCTCCCAGATCTCTTCCGCGCTAGAAAATTCCTCCTTGGCTTGCATAGAAGCTAAATGCAATTTTAAATTCAACTCATCGCGTTCGGTAGCGAGTTTCGCCATTAACTCTTCAAATTCTTGTTTCATTTTCAATTCTCCTAAAATTAGTGCTGGAATTACATTTAATTACTTTTCGGGTAAAAAGGCTAATAGTTTTTTTACAAATATATCAATTCTGGATTTTCTTGCATCCAGAGGAATATCCTCAAGAGTTGCTAATGCCTGCCCTGCAGTACGCCAAACTAATTGATTGGTTTTCGGGTTGACCACATCAAATATCAAAGTACCTTTTTCATAACGCGCTTTATCAATATTATGTACCATTAGACCTGGCACTAAACCATATCGACGCGCGATCTCTTCATCGCTCAATGCTGACTGCAGGCTTGCAACAAAACAAATATTTAAATCTGCTTGCTCTGCTCCTGCTACCTGCTTATAGCCTTTTTTCCGCATATGCCGTTCTATACTTTGCTTTAACAAAGCCCACATATCCACATTTTTAATGAGTCCACTACCCGACTGCTGTAGAAAGCCTTTTGACCATTGGTAAGTTGCATTTTCGGGTAAAAGCAACTTAGAATGATGCACAGTGATAAATGACACGCGCATCTCTTCCTGCGCAACGTATTGCTTAGTAGAGCAAGAAACCAGTAAAACACTAAATAATATTAAGTTTGCTAATAAACACGCTTTTCTATACATAAGCCTTGATATTTTTGACAAATACGGGGGAAGTCTGATTAGCTAGATGAGTAACAGACCACGAAACTACAATTTTTAAAGGGTATTATCATGTTCAAAGCTAAACTATTCAATCAATTTCTAGCGACAGGCTGGCTGACTATTTTACTCAGCAGCCCATTACAGGCGACTGAAAAACAAGCGCTCCTGAACAATATCAAGCTTCCTCAGGGATTTACAATCAGCCTGTTTGCCGATGACGTACCCAATGCCAGAACCATGGCATTGGGTAAAGGTGGCACGGTCTTTGTCGGCACCAGGAGCGCGGGTAAAGTGTATGCTTTGCAAGATAAGAATCAGGATGGCAAGGCAGACCAGCGTTATGTCATTGCTACTGGCTTGAACATGCCTAATGGCCTTGCCTATAAGGATGGAACGCTTTATGTCGCAGAATTACAGCGTATTATTCGCTTCGATAATATAGATCAACAGCTAAGCCAGCCGCCTGAGCCTAGCGTTGTTTATAATCAGTTCCCTGATACAAAAAGGCATGGCTGGAAATACTTGCGTTTTGGCCCGGATAATAAGCTTTATACCGCTGTGGGAGCGCCGTGCAACATATGCCTACCCAAACAAACAATCTTTAGCTCTTTACTACGCTTAAATACAGATGGCACTGATATGGAAATATTAGCGCGCGGCATTCGCAATACGGTGGGGTTTGACTGGCAACCAAAAACAAACACACTGTATTTCACTGAAAATGGTCGGGATATGTTAGGCGATGATATTCCACCTGATGAACTCAATAAATGGACAAAAAAAGGACAAAATTTTGGCTACCCTTTTTGTCATGCCGGTGAGCTTCTAGACCCTGAGTTTGGAAAGGGTAAAAATTGTAAGTCTTATAGCGCACCAGAATGGAAATTTAAAGCACATATGGCACCACTGGGAATTCGTTTTTATCGTGGTCAGCAATTTCCAAAAAGCTATCATAGACAGCTTTTTGTAGCCCAACACGGCTCATGGAACCGCGCTATACCTCATGGTTACCGCATAGCCTTGCTTAAATTCAAATGGGGCAAGGTCGCTTCCGAACAAGTCTTTGCCGAAGGCTGGCTAGGCGAAAACGGCAAAGCGATAGGCCGCCCTGTGGATATCCTTGAATTAGCTGATGGTAGTTTACTCGTCTCGGATGACCTGGCGGGTGTAATCTATAAAATTACTTATACGGGTAAATAGCAATCACTAGCGTTTAACCTAGAAAAACTGGCGATATAAGCCACCTGAAAATTAATAAGTGTCCAATATTTGGGCAGAATTTTTGTTTGTCATCAGTGCTGTAGAAATAGGCGCATAGCTAGCGACGTAACTGTTGCTATTGTGCTGATAACGGACAAAAGACTAGCTAGTTGCTTAAGTTATTTCCTGCGCGTTCCTAAGATTTGAAAGCTTTGTAATGGGCTTTAACACTCGCTATAAAGCCGGCTTCGCCAAAGTACTGACGAAGGGTCTGCTGCACTTTTAGCCTGATTGCTATGATTCTACCCTTGATATAAATATGGATGGCAGAATTAAGTAATTTTTCAATCATGCCCATAGTCCAACCATAGCTGGTTTTCAGCCATGAAAATGTCATCAATGTTTGCTTAGTTAAATCAAATAACCAGAAAGTAAAGGCAGCTACCGGTATCTTTACAGCATACACCATCATCCCAGTGACAAAATAACCTTCTATAAAACAGTATCCAGCGAGAAATCCCATCGCCTCTGCCACCAATAAAATAAAAATAAACACCGTCAGCAGCAAATAACGGTTCATCTGTAAAAATGTCTTTTTTAGCGGCTCTAAGATAATAAGGCTTTTAAGGTACTGATAAACAGGCTTGGCAAAAACATTCCAGATCAGCTCCTCGAACAGGATATAGCCTATGACCAGTATGCTTTCCAGTGTTTTAGCGACAAATAGCGTTGTTTTATTGTTAGTTGTATTCATATTAAGTATAAAAAGTGATTCCGTATTAGCTTATTTGGCACTTTTACGGCACAAACTCATAGGCGCCAATATCTATATTTCCATTGAGAGGCCTAAGCTCAGTTGTAGCAGGATGACGATATTGGTATTTAGGGCTTAATATAAAACCATTTCTAGCCTCACCTGGCACAATTCCTCTATTGGTTAATGCACTCATTGCATGCTTTAAGCGGTAATCATAATTTTCTGCATTCACAAAATCAGCAACCGCTAGCTGGACATTACTGAACTGTACAGCTGCGCCCTGCATTATTTGTCCAGGACCAACAAACAAATTATTCACTAAAACCGTTAATCCCGCCGCATGATTTTTGATAAATTGAGAATCCTGAGCAGAATTAACAAATGTATTATTAACCACATAGAGTAATGACGAGGCTTTATTCTGCTTTCTTTCAGCAGAATAGGAAAGCAAAGTATAATTATCATTGGCAGTATTTTGATGAAATAAGTTTCCGACAACAAAGGCATCGCCTCCATTTGGCATATCCAGAAGGTAACTTGAACCTAACTTTTCATCGGTAATTTTGTTGTAAAGAATATAATTTTCATGAGCACGTGATTTAATATTATGCCCTGTTTCAGCATCGTGAATATAACTACCCGTTAAGGTAAATTTAGCTATTTCGCCGATGTATATATTATGACCTAAGCGTTTATGGCGATTATAATCAACCGTATTATTATTGAACTCGGAGTTTTCGATAATGATTTCGCTGGCAAGATTTTTACCCGTTAAAATACCCATCTCATTATCATGAAAATGACAATTTCGTATTGTTAAGTTGCTACCTTCCATGCGAATCCCCGCGCCATTTCTAGAAGCCACTTTAGCCTCGGAAAATTCAATATTTTCAATCGCAACATTATTACCTTTAAAAACCCAGATTGCTTTGCCTTCAGCTGCCTTTCCATTAGCTTTCAAATGTGCTCGACCACCAATGCCTCGTATGGTTATATTGCTCTGTCTCCAGACAGTAACATCCTCAAAATACTCCCCCGCTTCAATTTCAACAATTGAATTATCCCCAACTTCTCGCGAAATATCACTGGGAGTTGCATACATAGATGAAGATCCCACCTGATATATGTGTTGTTCTGGTGTATTAGCGTTTTGACTAGATGACTTTGTGTCTTCCCTTCGCGTTTGATGACTCTTAAAATTTTTTGATGCAATTTCCTTTGCCTCGGTCGGTAAAATAGACACTTGACTGTTGTTAAGCCGAATATCCATATCTGCATTTAGGAGCGAGAATTCAATAATACCCGAGTCTAACTTGTCTTTTGACTCCACAGTCGCGCAAGGAAAACAGTTGCGTAGCCTGCTATACGCCTGCTTTCCTTGCGCGACTGTGATGCCAAAACCCTGCGTCATATTTGCGGATATTATTAAATCCTCGCTCCTAACCGTATAACTGAAGCATAGTACTGCACAAGCCCAGCAGCTATAGTTTACTTTTGATTTCATAATCACCTCACTAGATTGTTGAGCAACATGCTGGCAGTATTGAGGATATTGTTAAAGATGAAACATAGATTTCGCGCAGTCACAGAATAAGTTGAGCAACTGGCTTATCTTTTTATCCGTCTTCTGCGTTGTAGAAACTATATCGTAGCTGGCTATGCGCCTGTTTCTACGCCCCCGTATCGAGCACGGGGCAGGCTTTGAATACGAATAAATCCTGCGTCAGGTGCTCAACTTATTCCGTGCGCGCCCCTTAGCTACCCAATTGCATCTGCACTGTTTCTAGCACACGACTAAAAACATCCCTGCCTTCAGTATAAAAAATTTGCGCATCTGTTTCCCTGCGTAGCCAAGTAAATTGGCGTTTCGCTAACTGTCGTGTCGCAATAATACCAAGTTCCTGCATTTCATCCTGAGTGATTTCACCGTCTAAAAAAGACCACACCTGGCGATAACCTACAGCCCGCACGGATGGCATTTGCACGCTTAAATCGCCTCGCTTATACAGGGCTTCTACTTCATTAACCAATCCCTGTTCTATCATCAGTTTAAATCGCAGGGCAATTTTCTTATGCAACACGGTCCGATCTCGCGGCGCAATAATCAATTTTATTTGCCGATAGGGTAGGCTTTCTACCTTTGCTTCTTCATGTAACTGCGTTATCGACTTACCTGACAGTATATAAACTTCTAGTGCGCGTTGTACACGCTGTGGGTCATTCGGATGTATGCGCGCAGCTGCAACGGGGTCTATAGCCAGAAGCCTGGCATGCATCGCTTGTTTGCCTATTTCTCTGGCCTCAGCATCTAGTTTCTCGCGCAATGTACTATTCGCCGTAGGCAACTCTGCCAGACCATTGAACAAAGAATTAAAATACAACATGGTGCCGCCAACCAACAACGGTACTTTGCCTCGAGCCGTTATGTCTGTCATTAACTCTAGCGCGCTGGTTCTAAATGTGCCTGTAGAAAAGCTCTCTGCCGGATCTAAAATATCGATTAAATGGTGCGCAATCCCTGCTCTTTCCTCTAAAGTTGGCTTTGCCGTTCCGATATCCATGCCTTTAAAAACCAGCGCTGAATCGACACTGATAATTTCAGCATTCAGTTGTTGTGCCAATTTGACCGATAAAGCGCTTTTACCAGAGGCCGTCGGGCCCATTAGGAAAATTGCGGGGGGAAGGCTATTCAATAGGATACTCCGAATAGGTGCTCATAGACCTCACTCCTTCTACTGCCCACGCAAAAATAGCTTATCAAGCTCTTTTTTGCTTAATTCCACCCATGTGGGTCGGCCATGATTACATTGCCCACTGCGCTCGGTTTTTTCCATATCCCTAAGCAGGGCATTCATTTCTGGAATGGTTAAACGCCGGTTAGCGCGTACCGAACCATGACACGCGATGCTTGAAAGGATTTCATTACAGCGCTGCTCGATACGCTGGCTCATGCCATGCTCGATGATATCCGCCAGCACATCTTTAACTAATAAAGCGATATCTATTCCCGTTAATAATGCTGGAGCAGCTCTGACCACAAGCGTCTCTTCAGCCATACGATTTAGTTCAAATCCCAGGCGCATAAAAAAAGCCTGCTGATCGTCGGCTAAATCTGCCTCACCACTGCTGACTTGAATTTGCACTGGCAGCAATAAAGGCTGAGAAGGTATAGAGCCTTGCTGGTACTGGCTTTTAAATTGTTCATAAGTGACCCGTTCATGAGCGGCATGTGCATCGACCAGAATAATACCGTTTTGCGTCTCCGATAATATATATATGTCATGCAAATGCGCTACTGCATAACCTAATGCAGGCGCTGCTTCTGTATTCGCTGGTTCAGAAATAGGCGGCTCATGTACATCCATTGCTTTGCTAGGTGCAACGACTCGGGTATAAGCTTCAATCTGTGCATCGACATCTAAAGGCAGGGACGATTGGCGTGGTACTGCAGAGGGCTGGTAACTTTGACGAACAACGGGGTTACTATCGCTTGCCGGCAAGGGTTGAAAATCAACTACCTGTTGCACATCGGGACGAGTAGTCACAGCTTCCGATTCAGCTATTTGCTCTTGCGGCTTAGGCCGTACATCAGCTAATGAGCGGTGTAGTGCTTTATATAAAAAATCATGTACGGTACGCCCTTCCCGGAACCGTACTTCCAGTTTCTGCGGATGCGCATTCACATCGACCAGACCTGGATCTAGCACCAGATACAATACATACACCGGATGCCGTCCATGAAACAATACATCCTGATATGCCTGTTTAATAGCATGCGAGACCAATCGATCCTTGATCAATCTTCCATTCACATAAAAGTACTGCATATCCTGCTGACTACGCGAAAAAGTTGGCAAACCTACCCACCCATACAGGTGCATTCCCGACGCATTAAAATCAACGACTACAGAATTTTCTAGAAAAGTCGAGCCAAAAATTTGCGCGACACGTTGTTCCTGTTCCGCTTGTGTCTCTGCTTTTTTAAAATTGAAGACTTCTCGCTGGTTATGCTTCAATTCAAATGTAATATCAAAACGGCTTAATGCCATGCGCTTAAATAGCGTATCGATATGAGCAAATTCTGTTTTATCGGTTTTTAAAAATTTACGCCGTGCAGGTGTATTATAAAAAAGATCACAGACTTCAATAGTCGTCCCTAATGGGTGCGGATCGGGCTGCGGATCTAGCTCTTCTTCCGAGCCATCCGCCTGTACTCGCCAGGCGCAATCAGCCTCTGCAACTCTTGAAATAAGACTTAAACGCGATACCGAACTAATACTCGGCAAGGCCTCGCCACGAAAGCCCATGGTTGCTACCTCCTCCAGATCATGTAAAGACTGGATTTTACTGGTAGCATGGCGGGATAAAGCGAGTGGCAAATCTTCTTTTTCTATACCGCAGCCATTATCTCTGACCTTAATCAGCCGCGCCCCACCCTGCTCTATCTCAACTATAATCTGGCTGGCTCCCGCATCGAAACAGTTTTCAACTAACTCTTTAACCACAGAAGCCGGTCGCTCAACTACTTCACCGGCGGCAATCTGATTAATTAACTGGGGAGGTAATGCATGAATGCGCATAAAATAACTCATTATTGTTAGAGAGATCGGACGCTTAGGTATCAAGCGCTCCATATCATCGACTTGATGCGCTGCATACTCCAGCACATGCTATTTAATATTTATGGGTGATGCTTAGGCAACTCGCAATAAATAACGTAGCTAGCTAAGCGCCTATTTCTACAACGCAGAAGACAAACAAAAACCTACGCAATATGAGTGGGTTATTTATTGCGCGTTACCTTAACTCTGATTATCCGTATCAATCAAATCCAGAAACAATTGCTCTAAACGGTTCGAGCCATTTTTTAAGCTGACCACTTCAATCTGCTGCTCTGATAAACCTAGAAATAATTCGTTCAACCCCAAAGCTTTAGGCACAGAAACACTAATTTGCATAGCATTCAGCAATTCAATTTTATAGCCGGGGATAGGGATGACTGCTTGCAAGGGTTTTTTAACATCGCAAATAAAATGCTCTTCATCCAGGCGCGCCAGCAGGCTTTGCATATCTGTATGTTCCACTATTCTACCCTGATTAATAATGGCGATATTGCGGCATAAACTTTCTGCTTCTTCCAGATAATGTGTGGTTAAAATAATTGTCGTCCCTTGCTCATTAACCTGTTTCATGGTGTCCCACATCGAGCGGCGGATTTCTATATCCACACCCGCAGTCGGCTCGTCTAAAATTAGCAATTTAGGTTGATGCACCATCGCCCGTGCAATCATCACACGCCGCTTCATACCCCCTGACAAGCGTCTCGATACCGTATTGCGCTGATCCCATAAATGCATTAACTTAAGACAGTGCTCAGTTTGCTTGCTAGCCTCTTTTCTTGACATGCCATAGTAGCCGGCCTGATTCATAACAATATTTCGTGCTGTCTCAAACTGATTAAAATTAACCTCCTGAGGCACAAGCCCTATATAACTTTTTGCTAATTGCTTATTACGTTTTAAATCAGCATCAAAAATCCTCACATCGCCACTGCTAGCATTAACCAGAGAGCTAATAATACCAATAGTAGTCGATTTACCCGCGCCATTAGGGCCTAATAATGCGAAGAAATCACCTTCTTCCACATCCAGGTCTATGCCTTTTACAGCCACTAAACCATTAGCATAAACTTTCTTTAAATTACGAATAGATAAAGCTTTCACGGATATTATTTAGCCTTTGAAAAATAGATCGACATGCAGAATCATAGTGTAGCGATAATCAGGTTCACGCTAGTCAGATTGAGCAGCAATGTAGAACAATATAAGTCTCTGAAACACAAACTACCTTTGTTATAATCACACTCATTACTTAACGTAGCTCACTAAATGCGTTACATTATGTAAAAAACTTGATAAATTTTAGCAGAAAATCCACTTACACTATAAACAAATGACACAGACTACTGAACAGGAAGAAGCCCCCGAACTTGTTGCAGCCGTTGATTTAGGCTCAAACAGTTTTCACATGATCGTTTGTAGTGTACATAAAGGTCAACTCAAAACTCTGGATCGGCTAAGAGAAATGGTCAGACTCGCTTCGGGTTTAAACAAAAAAAACATTCTCGACGATGACACCCAGCAGCGCGCACTTGCCTGTTTAGAGCGATTTGGTCAACGCATACAAAACTTTCCCGAGAACAATGTGCGTATCGTAGGCACGAATACTTTACGTACTGCAAAAAATGCCAAACAATTTTTGCATAAAGCAGAGCAAGCGATTGGTTATCCGATACACATTATTTCCGGGATTGAAGAAGCCCGACTTATTTACCAGGGCGTGGCTCACAGCCTGCAAAGCAATGTCAATCGTCGTCTGGTAATGGATATTGGCGGCGGAAGTACCGAATACATTATCGGCACCAATTCTGATCCCACAGAAAAAGAAAGTCTGCGTATGGGCTGTGTTACTGTAAGCAACCGGTTTTTCCCTGATGGTGCTATTAGCTCACAACAATTCAAAAAAGCGGAAATTTTCGTTAACCAGCAGCTTAACACCTACAAAAAACTGTTTACCCATAATCAATGGGATGAAGCCATCGGTGCTTCAGGTAGCATAAGAGCTATCCGCAAAGTCCTGCTTGCGACAGAATGGAGCCATGGCGGCATTACCCTTGAAGGCCTGGAAAAGTTAAAAAAGCATGCTCTCAACTGTAAAAATGTATCAGAGCTAGATTTACCGGAGCTAGACCCTGATAGACTCCCGGTCTTTATGGGGGGGCTGGCAATACTGTACACAACCTTTAAAACGCTAGATATAGACAAGATGAGTGTCTCTGATGGTGCTTTGCGCGAAGGCTTGATATACGATTATATGGGACGCATGTTTAATCATGACGTACGCTCAGACACTGCGCAGTTTCTAGCAGAACATTACCATACTGATAGCCAGCAAACTGACCTGATCAAAACCACTATAGATAATATATTAGAGCAGGTTAGTCCTTTTCTAGGCGCACAATCCAGAGTTATGCACCAATACCTGAACTGGGCAGCAGAACTGCATGAAATAGGTCGCCCTATCGCTCATAGTCAATATCACAAACACGGGGCCTACATCATCAAACACGGTGATTTAGCAGGTTTTTCACAACAAGATCAAAATTTGCTGTCTACTTTGGTGCTATCCCATCGACGTAAAATTCCTGTAAAAAAAATAAAGGATCTTCCGCCACCTTGGAATCATCTGGCTATTTATATGGTAATAATTCTAAGGCTTGCAGTGCTTCTGCAGAGAAACCGCAGTAACTCAGCCACGCCTGAATTTAACATCACCCTGTCGAAAAACACTGTAAATATTCAGTTTCCTGAAAACTGGCTGGATAATGCCCCACTGACACAAGCTGATTTAAAACTGGAAGAAACTTATCTGGAAAAAGCTAAATTCAGCTTGCAAGTTAGCTAATTCCAGTGCTTTTATTGCTGCGCGTAATCTTATATGGGATAGGCGTACCAGCCGTTATCCTTGCTCTGTTTTTTACGCTAAGCACCAGTAACAAAAACCTTGCGCTGCCTAAATGGGAATTGACTGGCGCTGATATACAACGTGCAAAAAGTATATTACATGCCAATAAACACGTCACAGGAAATCAGGTTAGCTTAATCCTGACAGAAAGGGACCTCAATATCGCCTGTGCCTATTTACTCAACATCTATACAGACAGCCAGTCCCATATACAACTGTTCGATGACTACATAGCGTTTAAGCTAAGCTTTACCTTGCCCGATAATCTATTTGGTCGCCACCTGGACATACGCTTTCAGTTACATACGCCCAAGCATCAACCGCCCAACATAGACAGTTTGTATATAGGTAAAATAAGTGTACCAGACCGCTACGCGGGCTTGTTTATAGATACCGCTATCGAGCACACACGTTTAAATAAATACCTGCAATTAATTAGCAAAAACTTGACGGTCTTTCGTATACAAGCCCAGCAACTGCATCTTGTCTATCAATCTCCTGACTCGACCAGTAACAACATACAACGTCTGCTCACACCAGAAATTGATAACCGGGCATTGGACCAATATCAACAAAAGCTAGACGAAGCTTTGCGCACACATGACCCAGATTGGCGCTTATCTTTAAGTAATGTACTACAGCCTTTGTTTCAACTTGCCCAACAGCGCTCAACTGCAGATAATGCTATCGCAGAAAATCGCCTGGCAATCTTTATCGCCAACCGGTATGTTAATCAATACCCGGGCTCAACAGCTTACAAGGAAAACAAATCAACGCTACGGTACTCCGTATTTTTGTATAAACGCATCGATATGGCACAACATTTTATGTGGTCCGCTACTTTCTCAGCGTTGGGTAATAGTCATTTAGCAAATATACTGGGCATAGAAAAAGAACTGAGTGATGCAAAAAAAGGCAGCGGCTTTAGTTTTATCGACCTGGCAGCCGACCGGGCCGGCATATACTTTGGCAAACAAGCGACAGCCAGCCCTGAACTTGCGTTACAAATACAACAAAAAATGGCCCATATCAAAAATTACCAGGCATTTATGCCGGAGATAAGAGATTTGCCTGAAAGCCTGAGCTCCGAGGCATTTACCCAACAATATCAATCTATCTATAGTCCCGAATATCAACGTGTATTACAAGATATAGACCAGCGCATAGCCGCCAGTGAAATCTACCAGCAAATAGAATAATTAAAACAATCATGCCCTATATTTGCCCCATTTGCCAAAACCCACTCATGCTGCATCAGGCATCAAAAGGTTACTATTGCAGTAAAAAGCATCATTTTGACCTGGCAAAAGAAGGCTACTTAAACCTGCTGCCTGCACAATACAAAAAGTCTAAACAACCCGGAGATAGTCGCGCGATGATGCGCGCACGCCGTAATTTTCTTGAAGCCGGGTTTTATCAACCCATGGCAAAAGCCCTCGCAGGTATCATCAACACCCATCAGACAGCCCCCACCGAGATGCACATTCTTGATGTTGGTTGTGGTGAAGGCTACTATAGCCGACAAATTGAAGCCTACTCAGACGATAGCAAAAAACTGGATTTACACGGAATAGATATAGCCAAAAACGCTATTTTAGCCGCCGCAAAAAAACAAGATAATGCCCGTTTTATTGTTGCCAGTACCAATAACATGCCCTACGCAGATCAATATTTTGATCTATTGCTGAGAATATATGCGCCAGCGAACGATCAAGAGATTTCTCGCCTATTAAAGCCGCAAGGACTGCTATTAATCGTAACACCTGGCCCTAGACATTTATGGCAACTCAAAGAATTCATCTACAAAGAAGTCAAAGAGCATGCTGTAGACGCTCCCCTTCCTGAGGACTTTAGCCTAATAGAAAGCCAGAGAGTTAGCTTTAAAATACAGCCAGACCGAGATCAGCGGATGGCATTGCTACAAATGACTCCCTTCGCCTGGCGCGCCAATGCAGACGTGCAAAATAAAATACAACACAGTCATGATTTACAAATAGAAACAGACTTCATATTGACACTAGCGGTCAAAAAAAAATAACATCCTCATAATTATACTTCGCGCGGTCGCAACTGCGTATTTCTAGCGGCTGAGTTTTTGCCGTAGCTACGTTGCTGAAGTCGTTACGTAGCCAGCTATGCGCCAGTTTCAGCGCTTTGCTATCGACAAAAATCAGCTCACTATATTCTTCGCATCCCTAACCGCGCGAAGTATATTATGCCTCAGGAAACACTCTAAAATATCAACACTACACAAAGCACTAAACCTAAAGCCTGACTATCGCACTTAGGCACTCCAAAACGATGACTCTCTAACAGCTTCTCAATAAAAAAACAGGCACATATCATTTACGACTATTCTGCCCTTTTCACATTATAGTCACAAACAAATGATAAAAATTACCTATCAGTTTTTTAGCTTGGTAAATATTACAAAATAATCTACCAACTAAAAACTTAAACAACCCAAAGCTTAATAATTAAAAAAGTCCGGTTTCTATAATAAAAATTAAAAATATAGATGTCTACAAAAGCAAAAGAAACTAAATACATTAGCTACGCACTCACTATTTTTCTTATTTTTGTTCTGTTGACAGTCTGGTCTATAGATTACTTATCAGTTGAAAACATCAATGCCAATAAAATTTTAATTGCTCAATTTGTTGATAAGCATTATTACTTATCAGTACTCATTTTTTTTATCGCTTGCATTATTTTTGTCAATTCACCCGTTCCTCTTGCTGCCATGGTAAAACTTCTAGGTGGCTTCTTTTTCGGTTTTTACATAGGCGCACTATTCAATATCATTGCAACAATCATTGCCTGCCTGGTTGGCTTTGGGCTTAGCCGACATGCATTTAAACAGACTTTTGAAAAACGCTTCTATAAACGACTAAAAGCGATAGAAGATGAACTAGAATCCAACGGTTTCTATTATATATTGACCTTAAGGCTCATCATGATTGTCCCCTATGCTCTGACCAATATACTGGCAGGACTATCCAGAATTTCATTCAAAAGTTATTTTCTCAGCACCACTCTGGGAGTGATACCTGCATCACTTGTTTATGCCAATGCAGGCAGCAAGCTAGAGCAAATTACCACGGTCGCACAACTACTAAGGGAGATGGAAAGAAATAATCATCCAGAACAACCAGGAGAAATGGTCAAAAACCATTTCTCCAACGATGGCATTCGGTCAACAAACTGATAATACGTCTTCATTGCTTTTTTACCTACCTTTACTCCTGTTTCATATATTTTTTCTGTTAATTTAACAATAGGTGCTTTGCCATTGTAGGTCATACTTTTGGCAAATTTTAAAGTTGTTTCAACTGTATCCATTATGTCGCCACTAATATGATTTTCATAGGCTCCCCATACTCGTTCAATTGGGTTATATTTACTATGATAAGGAGGGTAGTAGGCCAGTTTTATCTTTATGTTGCTTTTTTCAGCAAACTCCACAAGCCTTTTTATAAACTGAGTTCTGGAGCTACTGTTCTCCATACCATTGTCAGCGTTAATTGTCAGAATATCTACTCCATATTTTTCTTGAATTTCTGGCCAAATTTCTTCCAATCGGTCAACGATGAAATCACTGCTGGCATAGCCTGCTGTAAAGAAAAGGAAAAAATCATCATGTTCAGGCAGATAAAAACCAAAAGGAGTTAACTTTTCCTTAACATCTAAATCATGATCCTCTGCTTTTGTTAAAACCCGATTTCGTCCTCCCCGTGAAAAATTTCCTATATTCATTCTTGCTTTGGCATCAATTGATATACGAATCTCTTTTGGGTTGATATCTGCCATTCCATTGACTGAATGAACTTGTTCAAAAATTGCATCCGTTTCCTTGATTTTCTTATGAGGCTTTGTTTTTTGTACCTTTTTTGGATGGTAACTCAGGTCATTTAATTTTGTATTGATAGTTTTTGAGCAAGGTAATGTTTTTTCATCGTAATAATCAATCTCCAGTAAACGTTTTCTAACTTCTTTAGCCGTTAGCCGGGTATATAATCGACAGGAATTAAAAGAGGGATCCGTTTGACACTCCGGTTCAGCAATTTTTTTTATGTCATCAAGTAGATGAGGAAAATGCTCTTCACTTTTATTACGCCCTCTCGCTGAAAAATTATCTTCTATGGGCTGAGTTTCAAGTTCATATTGTCCTTTTCGGATAGTGCCTCTATTCCATCCTAGTTTTTCTTCAGCAATACTTGCACCACCTGAGCCTAGTAGCTCCACCGTTTCAGCCATGAATATACGACGTACCGAGCCTTTTAAACGATGGGCTGTATTTATAATCCAACCTATAATGCTATCTGTTAATATCAACAAGCTTATCTGCCTAGTGTGAGAATAAATTCAGAATTCATTATTATAAATTATTGAGACACAAGCTTACTTCGTTTGGATGATTATTTCTTTCCATCTCCCTAAGCCCAACAACATTTATTGCCTTTTTTTTTATTGCCCTTATTGCAATATTCCCCGTTTTAAACAAAAAATTTAATATCATCACCCGTTAACATTTACCCAGCATCATCATAAGTTACGGAAGAAGAAAATGAACATTAATACCTACCGAACCATCTGGATTTCAGATTTACATATTGGCTCGACACAATGTCAGGCAGACATACTACTGGACTTTTTAAAATGCAATGAAAGTGAAAAACTATATCTAGTCGGTGACATCATCGATTTTTGGGCACTCTCAAAAAAAATGTACTGGCCCAGAGAACATAACACGGTGATCCAGAAAATTCTGCGTAAAGCCCGCCATGGAACACATATCATTTATGTACCAGGTAATCATGATGAAAATGTCAGAGACTACGATAGTTATGTCTTCGGAGATATTATCGTAAAAAACTCGGATATCCATACTACGGCAGATAACAGGCGCTTCTTAATCGTCCACGGCGATGAGTACGATACCATCGCACAATATCACCAATGGATCGCAAAACTAGGCAGTAGTGGCTATGATATTCTTATCGAGATAAACCGAGTGATTAAAACCGTCAGACGATATTTTGGAGTGACTTCCCATTTCTCACTCGCGGCTTATATTAAATATAAAGTAAAAAATGCCGTTCAATTCATCTCAGATTATGAAGAAAACATAGTCAACACACTAAAAAAAGAGGATGTTGACGGCGTGATATGCGGGCATATTCACCATGCTGAAATCAAACAGATCGATCAATTTCTGTATATCAACACAGGCGACTTCGTAGAAAGTTGTACCGCAATTGTCGAACATTTTGATGGCCGCCTAGAGCTAGTACACTGGACAGAATCGAGCCCTGAAAATAATACAGAGTTAAATGAAATAAATTGAGTGCAGAAGCCAATTGATATTTAGTTTCGTAAACCAACGAAAGCCGCAAAATTCTAGTACTATTATACTTCGCGCGGCCACGACTGCGGACTTCTAGTGGCTGAATTTTTGCCGATAGCTACGTTGCTGAAATCGTTACGCAGCAAGCTATGCGCCTGTTTCAGCGTCTTGCTATCGACAAAAATCAGCTCACTATATTCTCCGCATCCGTGACCGCGCGAAATATAACGACCCTCGAATTGACAGCCACCAGGACCCAATATCATTATGAACATGATTAATATCAGGCTTTTAGCTTGTCTACTGTGCTTATTATTCTCTACATCAGGTTCGCTAGCCATTGCCGAAGAAGCAAGCCCTGAAACAACGGTCACTGAGCTGAATACCGAACCATCATCTATCGTTGAAAGTGAGGCGATTTTAGATAATATCCACAATCTATCCGTACGCACTGCTGAACTCAAGGCTTTCGCTACCGAAATACCTGCTTTTGACCGCTTATTGTTTATCACCCTGATCATTAATGTTGAAAAAGAGGTTCGGGTTGAAATTGACCGCTTAATGGCAATTCAACAAAAACTGAACAAAAATAGTATTGAATATGCAGATTTAAGCAAACAGCTTAACCAGCTGACGACTGCGCAGGAAGAAACTTTAAAAAATGAAATCTCAATTCTTAAAGACCTCATTGGGAAATTAAAAACTCAGGACAGTCCAGGCAGCTCAACAGATTTAACCGTAGAGCGGGCAAAACAAACACTTTTTGGCCTACTCTTTGATTGGCAAAATAATATTGAACACCAAAAGTTGCTCGATATGGATGTTACTGCCAGCCTGGATCGACTACGCAGAATTGTTCAGTTTATTGCTATTGCCCAGACCGGTAAAATTCAGATCAGCCTGGATACGATTAAGGAATTGGATGCAATGATGGCTAATGCCGATGCGGAAGATCAAAACCTCATCACTAAGCAATTGACCAATCTGGAATGGACTAAATCAACGGCAGCGAAAAATCTCGAGCTAATGATGGAGATTATGCAACAACTACATATGGATACCACTAAATTCGGACAAGTATTGGTTGTTGCTACCGGTGAGATTTTACACGCCAATGTTGAGACCAAAGTTGTTATTAGTTTATTCAAGAAGCTACTAAACAAGTCCATGCTTTGGTTACAGGACAACTTGCCGCTGATGATTTTTCGGGTTTTATCTTTTATCTTAATTATTTTGGTGTTTAGAATTATTGCTGCGGTTTTCCGTGGTGTCGTTAATAAGGCTACCGCTAGAGCAAAATTTGATTTGTCACAATTGTTAAAAGATTTCCTCGGTTCAATGGCGCATAGACTGGTCATGATTATTGGTTTTATGATTGCCCTATCACAACTAGGTATTGAAATTGCTCCCCTGTTAGCAGGTATGGGGATTATGGGGTTTGTGGTGGGCTTTGCCCTACAGGATTCCTTATCAAACTTTGCTTCTGGCTTGATGATTTTGTTTTATCGGCCTTTTGATATTGGTAATTTTGTGAATGTTGCCGGCGGTATTAGCGGTGAAGTAAAACAAATGAACCTGGTTTCAACCACCATTTTAACTATTGATAATCAACGTTTGATTATTCCAAACAGCAAAATATGGGGCGATATTATCACTAATGTGACCGCAGAAAGGGTACGCCGCATAGATTTCGTGTTTGGCATAGGCTACGGAGATAGTATGAATGAGGCTGAAAGGGTTTTGCAGGATATTGTAGACAAGCATGAGCTGATTTTAAAAAAACCAGAAACAGTCATCAAAATACATACTTTAGGGGAATCTTCTGTTGATTTTATTGTCCGCCCCTGGGTAAAAACTCAGGATTACTGGGAGGTTTACTGGGATATTACGCGTCAAGTAAAAGAGCGTTTTGATGCCGAGGGCATTTCCATTCCTTTTCCTCAACGCGATGTACATGTTATTCAAGAAGGCCAAAGTAGCTAAGGCAATGCGCAATAAATAACTCACTTTGCTAGTTTTTTTGTCCGTCTTCTACGTTGTAAAAATAGTGACGTAGCTAGCTATGCGCCTATTTCTACGCCCCCGTATCAAGTACGGGGCAGGCTTTGAAGACAAACAAAAATCCTACGCAATATGGGGGGGTTATTTATTGCGCGTTGCCTAAAACTTATCTACCTAGGTTTTTCGTATGCGCTAGAGCAGACTTAAATGCGCAATTTTACACTGCTGGTTTTGCTTGTAGCGGACTGAAGTCCGCTCTACAAGGGGCCTAGTCGTCCCGCTTATATTCTCCCTCGATGACTCCTGGTTCTGCTTTTGGTTTTTGTTGCCCTGGAGCTACGCCAGCCTGTACTAGGCGCTTCTCAATGATGTATTGAGCGATTCTTTTACGAACTGAAGGGATTAAACAAGCAAAACCTATGCCATCGGTAAAGAAACCCGGAGTCAATAATAATGCACCACCAACCAGTAATATAGGCCCTTCTACCATTTCATAAGCAGGCAGTTCACCTCTTTGTAAATTATCCTGAAAGCGTTGCAGGGTCGCCAGGCCTTGCGTCCTTAACATGCTCGCACCAATAACAGCGGTAGTAACAACCAGAGCAATGGTAGGGAATACCCCAACCATACCGCCAATCTGGAGTAATAAGTATATCTCTATAAACGGGACAATTAAAAAGGCTAAAAAGACGAGCTGTACTGGGTTCATGGTATGACCTCTTTGTTTATCCTAAGAAATTCAGTTGCAACAAACTGATTTAGTTTTATATGTGCGATCTATCTACAATAAGGACTTTTTTTAAAAAATCAAATTTCAGTCACCGCAGAATGCTGTTTATCCTAGAAACCGCAGTTGAGCAGGGATTTTGTGGAAAATCTGAGTGCGAAAGACAAGGCACCGCTAGCAGACAATGGCCGTAGCCCTTGGCAATAGCTGTAACGCAGTATTTCGCGTTCAGATTTATTCACAAAACCATGAAGCGGAGTCTGTTCACCCTGCAGGTTATAAGTTGTTACGGTCATTATGTTTTACATTCAAACACTTAAAGTGTTTTTTAGCGTTCAACTGCGGTTTTTAGGTTTATGGTAACGCGCAATAAAAACCCACCCATATTGCGTAGGATTTTTTAATCTGGAAAAACCTTTCCCGCGTAAATCCTTGCAACCAAACTAGCTGCCTGTGGTAATATTCTTACTAACTTAGGAGCGAGAATTCAATAATACCCGAGTCTGACTTGTTCCTGCCTACGCAGGAATGACGTTTCTTTTGACTCCGCAGGTGTGATGCCAAAATCCTGCGTCATACTTGCGGATAGCATTAAATCCTCGCTCCTAACTCGGTTAATCCATAAGCATAATAAGTTTCTACGCCCTACACCTGCTGCAAACAGATACCGAGAATTTTTTGTCAAAGTAGCTGCCACAACAAACACTATAATCGGTTTTTCCTAGCAATAGAGCTGATCTGACTTTACTACAATGGATAATTTAATGCATTATTTGAAATTTACTTTAGCCTGTTTTTTTGTTCTTGTAAGCCAGTGGGCTTATGCACTTGATCCGGATAAGTTATTGCCCCCTGAGCAGGCATTTAAAGTCTCTGCAGTTGCTACTGCCGATGGTAATGTAAAGGTTTCCTGGCTAATTGCCGATGGTTATTATTTATATCGCAAGAAAATATCTTTTAGCTCTAAAACGGATTCGGTCATTATTGAGCAAGCTGATTTACCGGCTGGTGAAATGAAAAAGGATCCAAATTTTGGTGATATGCAGATTTATCGTCATGCGGCAGAATCTTTATTAACTCTTAAACGTCCAGTCACTGCGCTGACTTTTTCCCTGCTAATTAAGCACCAGGGTTGCTCTGATTTAGGACTTTGTTACCCTCCGCAACAAACCCTTCTGCAGATTGATTTGCCTGCTATAAAGACGCCACAATCTAGCGGCTCATTTAACCCGTTGGATCAGTTAAGCAAAGGCCTAAACCTAGGTTTACAGCTATTTTCTGATAAATTATTACCGGCTGAAGAAGCTTTTCAATTTTTTGCCAGCGTTAAAGATGGTCAAACTTTGAATTTACAATGGCGTATTGCCGATGGCTATTATCTGTATCGGGAAAAATTTGAGCTGCAATTATCCGCTACTACCGATACGCAGTTGCTCAGTTATGAAATCCCACACGGCATAGCTAAATATGATGAAGCTTTTGGCGATGTTGAGCTGTTATATAACAATCTCAGTATAGATGTTCCTCTGGCACGCAGTAAAGTCACAGAACAAAATATTACGCTAATCGCCAAGTTTCAAGGGTGTGCGGAACGGGGGGTTTGCTACCCACCTATGCAGCAATCAGTCACATTATTATTACCTGCTATTAGTACTGCAGCAATCTCGGATACAGCCGGTCCAGCTAAAAAAACCGATTCTGAGCAAGACCTCATCGTAGCGTCTTTACAGCAGGACTCTTTTTTCCTAACCTTGCTGAGCTTTTTAGGCTTTGGCTTATTATTAGCTTTTACGCCTTGTGTGTTTCCAATGATCCCCATTTTATCGGGTATTATCGTTGGTCAGGGTAAGGATATCACCCATCGCAAGGCTTTCTTCCTGTCTTTAAGCTTTGTTCTAGCTTCAGCTATTACCTATACCTTATTTGGTGTGCTTGCCGCATTATTTGGCAGTAATCTCCAGGCAACCTTTCAAGCGCCCTGGGTAATTTACTTATTTAGTGGTATTTTTGTCGCTTTATCTTTATCGATGTTTGGCTTTTACAATTTTGAGCTGCCAAAGTCTTTACAGTCACGCTTACACAATGCCAGCGATCATCACCGGGATGGATCGTTTATCGGTGCAGCTTTGATGGGCATATTTTCTTCACTTATAGTCGGGCCTTGTGTAGCCGCTCCTTTGGCTGCAGCACTGATGTATATAGGACAGACGGGGGATGTTATCCTCGGCGGTTCTGCATTGTTTGTAATGGGCTTTGGCATGGGTATTCCACTATTAATTATAGGTGCCTCTGCGGGTAGCTTATTACCCAAAGCCGGGCACTGGCTTAATGCCAGCAAATCTGTGTTTGGCGTTATTATGCTGGCTGTCGCGGTATGGATGCTTGAGCGAGTAATAGCCCCTGAAGTCACTATGTTATTCTGGGCTATGCTGTGTATTATTCCAGCTATCTATCTGCGCGTGTTAGACCCTTTACCTGAAGTAGATAGTGGCTGGCATAAACTATGGAAAGGATTTGGGGTCATTTTATTTGCTTATGGCTTATTTATTCTTTTAGGTCTGAGCGCTGGCAGTAGTAACCCCTTACTCCCCTTAAAAGGACTTTCGCCAGGTTTATCCAGCTCGCAACAGGAAACACCAATCAAATTTAAACGTGTGGTCTCTCTAAGCGAATTAAACCAGCAACTACAAATTGCAAGCGCTCAAGGAAAGTGGGTCATGCTGGATTTCTATGCTGATTGGTGTATCAGCTGTAAAGAAATGGAAGCCTATACATTAAGCAATCCCGAAGTTAAACAGGCCCTGTCTGGTTTTGTGATCTTGCAAGCAGATGTTACTGCCAATAATGAGCAGGAAAAAGCCTTATTAAAAGCCTATAACCTAATAGGCCCTCCTGCAATATTATTCTTTAACCCTGAACAGCAGGAACAATCTGCTGCACGAGTCATTGGCTACCAAAAAGCAGATGAATTTTTGCAACACTTGAGCCAGTTTAATTAATTCTGTAAGGCGTACTTCAATCCGCTATTCACAGTAATTTATATCAAATGACAAACAAGGGCTGTATGCCCGCCCACAGTTTTTAACCTAGCCTTAATTATCCTAAAAACCGCAGTTGAACGCTAAACAACACTCTAAGTATTTGAATATAAAAAATAATGACCATAACAACCTATCACCTGCAGGGTGAACAGACTCCGCTTCACGGTTTTGTGAATAAATCTGCGCGCGAAATACTGCGTTACAGCTATTGCCAAGGGCTACGGCCATTGCCTGCTAGCTGTGCCTTGTCTTTCGCACTCAGATTTCCCGCAAAATCCCTGCTCAACTGCGGTTTCTAGGATTATGCCTAAGCCCTTTATTGCTCTAATAGCCATTACACTGCTAATCAGCACATTTCTTGTATGGGAAAATAGTTTAAAACCCGCGCAAGCACAACCTACTATTACATTGCCTGAATTTTCTCTCCCCGACCTTGCAGGCACTATCCACCCTATTTCTGAGTGGCATGGAAAAATTTTGGTGATTAATTTCTGGGCTACCTGGTGTCCACCTTGCCTAAAAGAAATTCCTGAATTTATTGAATTACAAGCTGAGTATGCAGAACAGAATGTGCAATTTATTGGCATCGCTATCGATGATGCTGATTTAGTAGCTGACTACTTAAGCTTTAGCAACATTAATTACCCTGTGCTGATTGCTGAATCAGAAGGAGCAGAGCTCTCGCAAAAGTTAGGTAATACTATTAAAGCCATCCCCTTTACTGCGCTAGTTAACCGGCAACAAGAAATTATTTTTTATCATCCAGGGGAATTATCTAAACAACGTTTACAAGAACTTATTATTGGAGCATTAGGCACCTGAAAATAAATAACTGCCTAATATTTGGGCAGGATTTTTGTTTGTCATCAGTGCTGTAGCAATAGGCACATAGCTGGCTACGTAACTATTGCTACATTGCTGATGACGCACAAAAAGACCAGCAAGGATGAATGATCATTAGTTTCCAGGTGGCTTATTAAGTGCCAAGCCCTAACTTCATTACACACTTAAGTAGTAAAAAAATAGCTAGTTTTGTCGCGAACTGTTGCTAAAAAACATATATCTGGACAAAACCTTACAAATTAGGGAAAATTAGACCTTTCTTACGTAAAATAAAAATAACAACGTAACAAAATGGCAAAAATCACTGTTCTTAATGGCCCTAATCTCAACCTGCTCGGTATTCGGGAGCCAGGTCATTATGGCAATAAAACTCTGGCCGATATTCAAAAAAATAGCGAATCCTTTGCTACCAATGCCGGGCATAGCTTAAAATTTTATCAAAAAAATGCCGAACACGAACTTGTTGAACTTGTTCATCAGGCTTTTTCTGATCAGGTTGATTTTATTATTATCAACCCGGCCGCATTTACGCATACCAGCGTCGCGATTCGCGATGCTTTATTAGCAACAAAAATTCCTTTTATAGAAGTCCATTTGTCCAATGTCCACGCGCGCGAATCATTTCGCAAACACTCTTATTTCTCTGATATCGCAGAGGGTGTTATTTGTGGGCTGGGAGCAACTGGATACGAACTGGCCTTACAGGCTGCTCACCAGATACTACTCGAGAGAAAATAAATCGTGGATATTAGAAAAATAAAAAAACTAATCGAAATTATTGAAGAATCAGATATCGCTGAAATTGAAATTACCGAAGGCGAAGAGTCTGTGCGTATTAACCGCTACTCTAGTTTGGCTGCCCCGGTTGCAGTTGCTGCTGCGCCCGCACCAGTTGCTGCGGCACCTGTAGCAATTCCTACGGCTAACGCGCCGGTAGTGAATGAACCTTCAGGCCATGCAGTTAAATCACCGATGGTAGGTACCTTCTATCGTTCGGCCTCTCCTGGCTCAGCTCCGTTTGTAGAGGTCGGCCAGTCTGTTAATGAAGGCGATACGCTTTGTATAATTGAAGCAATGAAGATTCTTAACCAGATAGAAGCGGATAAAACTGGCGTTATCAAGCAAATGTTAATCGAAGATGCACAAGCGGTTGAATATGATCAACCACTATTCATCATAGAATAATAACGAGGTAAAAACTATGTTCGATAAACTTGTTATTGCAAATCGTGGTGAAATTGCTCTACGAATTTTACGTGCCTGTCGTGAATTAGGCATTAAAACAGTCGCTGTCTACTCTAGTGCGGATCGCGACTTAAAACATGTACGCCTGGCTGATGAAGCTATTTGCATTGGTCCTCCAGCCTCTGTAGATAGTTATTTAAATATTCCTGCACTTATTAGTGCTGCCGAAGTAACTGATGCCGAAGCGATACACCCCGGCTATGGTTTTCTAGCTGAAAGCGCCGAATTCTCTGAAAAAGTAAAACAAAGCGGTTTTGTTTTTGTTGGCCCTGAAGCCGATACCATTCGCAAAATGGGTGACAAAATCGAAGCTAAAAAAGCCATGATTGCTTCAGGTATTCCTTGTGTTCCCGGTAATGGCGCCCCTTTGGGGGATGATAATGCGACTAACCAAAAAATGGCGCACGAAATTGGCTATCCGATTATCATCAAAGCGGCTGGCGGCGGTGGTGGTCGCGGTATGCGTACGGTACACACGGAAGGCGCATTAATTAGCTCAATTGCCCTGACCAAATCAGAAGCGGGCTCGTTTTTTGGAAACCCAACGGTCTATATGGAAAAATTCCTTGAAGACCCCCGCCATATCGAGATTCAGGTGCTTTCCGATGCGCACGGCAATGCCATACACTTAGGCGAGCGAGATTGCTCTATGCAACGTCGGCATCAAAAAGTGGTTGAAGAAGCCCCCGCGCCAGGTATCACCGAAGAACAGCGTAAGTTTATAGGTGAGCGATGTGCACAAGCCTGTGTTGACATGGGCTATCTAGGAGCGGGGACCTTCGAATTCCTGTTTGAGAACGGCGAGTTTTTCTTTATCGAAATGAATACCCGTATTCAAGTAGAACACCCGGTCACAGAAATGGTCACCGGGATTGATATTGTCAAAGAACAATTACGTATAGCGGCAGGTGAACCTTTGTCTTATACTCAGGACGATGTGGTTATACGCGGTCATGCGATTGAGTGCCGTTTAAATGCAGAAGATCCCGTTACTTTTATGCCGTGCCCTGGCACGATAGATCTGTTTCACATGCCGGGAGGCCCGGGTATTCGTTGCGAAACGCATATTTATAATGGTTATAAAGTGCCTCCATATTATGACTCAATGATCGGCAAACTGATTGCCCATGGCGATGACAGAGCCAGCTCTATCGCGCGTATGCGTACAGCGCTAAGTGAAATGGTCATCGATGGCATCAAGACCAATATTCCATTACAACAGGAGATTATGGCAGATAGCGCTTTCGTAGCAGGTAGCCAGAACATCCATTATTTGGAAAAGAAGCTAGGTAAGAGTTAAGCCTGTGTAGGGCGGACTTCAGTCCGCCCGTATCAGCTAACCATGTTTTTTAATCATGAAGAGCCTGAAGAAATACACCGCCTACTTCAATCTAATATACTTCGCGCGGTCACGGATGAGGAAATATAGTGAGCTGATTTTTGTCGATAGCAAGATGCTGAAACTGGCATAGTTAGCTACGTAAAGGTTTCAGCAACGTGGCTAGCGGCAAAAAATCAGCCGTTAGAAATCTGCATCCGTGACCGCACGAAAGATATTTAGCTGAATAAACCTTCATGGTTATAATCGCTAGCCCTGCACTAATTTCAATATAGCATTTACCCATTCCCTTTCTTTCTATGCCTTAGCGGACTAAAGTCCGCTCTACTCGAAAAAATCATTATGGCCTGGCATCAAATTTCTGTGGTCAGCGACAAAGCTGCCGCAGACGATATTTCCGATTTTCTTAGTGAACTCGGCGCTGTTTCAGTCACCTTTATGAATGCCTCAGCTCAGCCCGTTTATGAGCCAGATATAGGCGAGACAAGAATCTGGGAGCATACTAAAACTGTTGCCTTATTCGAACTAGATGCCTCTCCTGAAATCATCAAGACTGTGCTTTTGCAGCAGTTTGACAGCAAAACCGTACACGACTGGCATGCTGAAATCCTGCAGGACCAAACCTGGGAACGCGCCTGGATGGAGCATTTCCAGCCTATGCAGTTTGGCGAACGCCTATGGGTATATCCTACTGGTCAAGAGCAGTCCAAAACAGGGACGGTCAGTTTAATTCTCGACCCGGGACTAGCCTTTGGCTCAGGCACCCACCCGACCACTGCACTCTGTCTTGAATGGTTGGCAAAGAATGATGTCACGGGAAAAACAGTCATTGATTTCGGCTGTGGCTCTGGCATTCTCGCGGTTGCTGCGGTATTACTTGGCGCTAAACAAGCGCACGCGATTGATATAGACCCTCAGGCTCTGACTGCCACTCAGGATAATGCACAGAAAAATCAGGTAGGCTCTAAAATAAAAACCTATTTAGCGGAACAATTTGATCCTTTGGCAGCAGATATTGTGCTGGCAAATATTCTTGCCAACCCTCTTATTGAACTTTCTGAGCATATTAGCAGCTTAGTGAAACCTAAAGGTAGCCTGGTATTATCTGGCATACTCAAAGAACAGGCTGATGCTGTTGCTACGGCTTATCAGGCCAATTTTGCTATGAATAACCCTATTATTCAGGATGACTGGTGTCGTCTGGATGGTGTAAAAAACTAAGCACATGGACACTTTTTGCCCCAAGTGTTCGCACCCACAAAAAATCAGCACCAGACAACTGAAAAAAAAGCACGGCAGAATAAGCTGTGCGCAATGCAAGTTTAAGTTTAACCTTCACGACTGCTTAAGCGAACCCTCCTTGCCAAAGGATGAACCTAGCATTATTGAAACCTATCCCTGGCAAAAAACTAACATCCCTCATACCAAAAGCTGGATAACAGGAAGCTTCGTCGCAGTTTTATTATTTGCGTATCAGCTGGTTTACTTTTATGGCTACCCGCTGGCACAAAATGCGCACCTAAGACCTTCGCTCCAGGCTCTAAGTACACAGCTTAATTACCCACTACCTACTTACCGTAATCTTGCCGAATTCACCACTATCGGCAGTGCACTAGATAAACTTAATGCTAACAACTATCGCCTGCAGGTCAGCCTGATTAACCATGCTGACTTTGCTCAACGTTACCCGGATCTTCTTGTATCGTTGCATAACTTGCATGGCGGTTTATTTGCCCAAAGAACACTCGTTCCCAGTGAATATTTAATCAAGCAAAACGCAATTCAGCTTATTCAGAGTTCTGCTACTGCTGATATTGATTTCTTTATTTCTGTTCCTGAGCAGGAAATTGCTGGCTATAGCATCGAGTTAAAATAAGTGCAGCACTAGAACGTAGGACTTATTTTTTTACCATGAAGTTCATGAAGATAATGAAGAAAAGCAGTTGGTTTATACTACCTATACAGATAATCCCCCCCCCACCTTCGTGTTCTTCATGAACTTCATGGTAAAAAAATAATAACCTGAACAGCCTGATATGAAGGTTTTTTAGCACGGCTTAAGTATCACCGTAACCAAGTATTATTGCCATAAAGCGCATGAAGATAATGAAGAAAAGCAGTTGATTTATACTACCTATACAGATAACCCCCCCCCCACCTTCGTGTTCTTCATGAACTTCATGGTAAAAAAATAATAACCTGAACAGCCTGATATGAAGGTTTTTTAGCACGACTTAAGTATCACCGTAACCAAGTATTATTGCCATAAAGCGCATGAAGATAATGAAGAAAAGCAGTTGGCTTATACTACCTATACAGATAATCCCCCCCCCCACCTTCGTGTTCTTCATTAACTTCATGGTAAAACAAATAATAATCTGAACAGCCTGATATAAAGGCTTTTAGTACGGCTTAAGTATCACCGTAACCAAGTATTATTACCATAAAGCGCACAAAGATAATGAAGAAAAACAATTGGTTTTACTACTTATACTGATAATAAACTCCCCACCTTCATGCTCTTCATGACCTTCATGACCTTCATGGTAAAAAATAATAACCCCACCACTTTACAAAGTTAACCCCTACCCATTAGAGACTTGCGCTATCGCGGGATTTATTCCATGCGCTCAGCGGAGTTCGTTATAATACTCAACTCGCTCTTAACAACTAATATCCCTTATGGCACACCCTGAATTATTTCTAAAGAAAAACGAAGATAAGCGCTTACGCAAAGGTCACCTTTGGGTGTTCAGTAATGAGGTTGACACTGCGCGCAGCCCGCTCAATCAATTTACGCCGGGTGACATGGTTAAGGTTGTCGCAAGTGATGGTCAAGTTATGGGGAGTGCCTATATCAATCCAGCCACTCTTGTTTGCGCGCGAGTATTATCCAGAAAACCTACTGCAAAATTAGGTGCCAAAATGTTTAGTACACGCATTGCCCGGGCACTGGCCTTGCGCGAACGTTTTTACAACAAACCCTATTACCGGCTTATATTTGGCGAATCGGACGGCCTCCCAGGTCTGGTAATCGACCGCTTTGCCGATGTATTATCCGTACAAATAACAACCGCAGGCATTGAACGCCAAAAGGAACCCTTATTAGAGGTATTAGTAGAACTGTTACAACCCAGTGCCATCTTGCTTAAAAATGATAACCCACAAAGAGAGTTAGAGGGCTTATCCACCGAGTCTGTCTGTGCATACGGCGCATTACCCGAACAATTAATTATTGAAGAAAATAACGCACAATTCAAAATAGATATCGTAGCGGGACAGAAAACTGGCTGGTTCTACGATCACCGCAGCAGCCGTGCCGAATTGGCAAAATTAACTAAAGGCAAAACGGTGTTAGACCTATTTTCCTATGCCGGAGCCTGGGGCATACCTGCCGCAATGAATGCTGCGCAGCAAGTAACCTGTGTTGATTCTTCAGCCGGCGCAATCGCCTTGGCAGAGCAAAATGCCCACTTAAATCATGTCAGCGATAGCATGCAGTTTGTACACAGCGATGTATTCGAATTCTTAAAAAAGGCACGTCTGGAAAAGCAGCGATTTGATATTGTAATTTTAGATCCACCCGCTTTAATTAAACGTAAAAAAGACTTTAAATCAGGTTATGAAGCCTACCGCCGCCTCAACCATCTGGCTTTGCAAGTATTAGAAAAAGATGGCATTCTAGTTTCTGCATCTTGCTCGTACCATTTAAGCAAAGCGAATTTACATGAAATATTACGTTCGTCAGCACGCCATATAGATAGAAGTCTAAGTATCGTCGCAATGGGCGGGCAGGCACCTGATCATCCAATTCATCCCGCAATTTCAGAAACAGAATACTTAAAAACTTATTTCTGCGCTGTTTCTGAGAGTCTTTAGTAAAAAGGTTACACACTTAAAGCGGGGCAATAATCACCATGAAGCGCATCTATCGCGAATGATGCGCTTCGTTCCTCAGCAGCATCCTACGATGCCGTAATAAGTATCCAATTGTTTTCAGAGAGATCAGGTTACTGAGACTATAGAAAAATAAGCCACACGCTACTTTTACTCAAATTATTAACTGCGTGTTCAGGGACCTAAAAAAAAACAATCATCCATCCTTGCTGGTCTTTTTGTCCATCATCAGCACTGTAGCGATAGTTCAATACCAGGAAGACATTTATTAAGCTATGTTATATAACTGAAAACAACACCATCAAATAACTTATTTTTAACCTTATTTATATTTTTAAAAGACTTTTATTTTTATATAACAATTAGTTAAAAGTTGGCTTACTTTTTGTATGATTAATATACCATCCTCAATTAATCAAGTCGGAAAAATGAGCAATCAACCATCAGTACAACAAGAATCTCAGGTTTCAAATAGTGCAATTCTGTTGGGTGCGGGCCTCGCACTCGCCTCATTTATCGTACTCCCTGCTGTTGCAGCACGTCTTGGTCTAGGGTCCAGTCTAACGGGAGCCATGCGCATCGCTTTAATGAAAGCATCAACTAAAGTCTGTCATCAAAATCCCAACAATGGGCAAAATAATTCAGAAATCTGCGCTCCGGATACCGAATGTAATTAACACTCCCTCCCTAGGTTTTACTGTTAACTACCTCTAATTTCCAACAAAAACCCCACTTTTATACCTAAATTCTGGTATAGTCTTTTTTCAGAGCGTACCCAAGGCTTATTATTGAATGTCAAATAATCCCTGAATACGCTTCTCGAATTTATTATCTATCCTTACAATTGACACTTATGGCTGACGAAAAGAAATCATGTGATTTATGTGGGCTCCCTGTAGAAGTCGAAGGCTTTACTCTGCTTACAAAAGAAGGTAACAAAGAATTTTGCTGCGAAGGCTGCCAGGGCATTTATCAAATGCTCAACGAAGAAAACCTGCTACCTGAAGAAGCCCAAAAATAAATCTTTATTCACATTTTCAACTGGACTATTAAATAATGGCTCACAATCATGGTAAAAAAGCTGCTGCTACAACATTAAAACATGCTAAAAACCTAGCCCATCATGGGATGGATAAGCATGAAGTTTCAACTACATTAATTAAAGGTGCTGTTATGTCTGCAGGCGCACAAACTGGAAAAACAATTATGAGTAAAATCACTAAACACCCACTATTATTAATAGGTATTGGCATGGTAGCTGGCTACTATGCTCACAAATACCGCAAAGAAATCCTTTCTTCAGTCACCTCAGTTGGCGATAAAGGTAAGGACTTTGTACTACAACAAAAAGAAAACCTGGAAGATATGGTTGCTGAGTCTAAGGAAGACCAAGAATAAAATTCTTCTCCTCACAGCGGCGATGTATTTTACTGAGTCACTCGATTTAGGGCGAGGTTTGTAACCCCGCCCTAGCGAAAAATGCAGGGAGCGCAGTTCAATAGTGTCTCTTATTGGTGCTAATTCGTAGCACTTGACTAATGCTGATTTTCCTTTTCAACAGTCACTCTTATCTCTCGTTTTACTACTGACATGTCTATACAACAAGAAATTATTTTGCGTTACAAATCTTCTGGCCATGTGAGATTCCAAATTCCGGAACGCTTATGTAGCGACGAAGTCGCAAGTTTCGTAGCTGATGCAATCAATGATTTTGACGGTGTGTATCGGGTTAATTTATTCAGAAACAAGCGCAAACTGGCCATTCGTTACACTGAAGAAATCCTGTCACTGCAAGAATTAGATCAGCAGCTTTTTAAATTGCTTACCGACCTGGAAAAAAAAGGCTTTTTCAAAGCTAAACCAGACACCGGAAACAGCAGCAAGTTCACTGAAAACTTTAAGCTACCTAACTGGAAAAGCACCCGCTGGGCTAAAGAAAAATATACAGAAACCAAAGAAACAGCACAAGCCATCAGCATTTTGGCGAAACTAGGGCTGAAAAAAAAACCCGAAATTCTCGCTAACCCCGAAAAAACCCTGATTACTTTTTTTAATGACGTTTTAGTACTTTTCCTCATTAAAACGCACTGGAAGCTGATTACTAAAAAATGGATATTGGCGCCTATGAAGTACCGCTATCAATGGCTAACCATTTTTTACCTGATGTTTTTATTTATTCGCTCTAAAACCTCTAAAAACAAATAACGCTCAAGTTTCTTATGAATTCATCTTTTCAGCCTAAAAATTTTAAGCTCGTTCATGAATTGAAAAACCGTATTCGGATTTTAGTTCCTATTCTGAAAAAGGATCCTGAGCGAACTTATATTTTTGAGATCATATTAAAAAAACGCCCTGCAATAAAAAGCATAAAATCTATCCCGGAAATTGGCTCGGTAACCCTGTATTTTGATCACAAAAACTTACCTAAAGAGAATTTCCTGACCTTGCTGGATTTGGTGCTGGGTAATATCGGCAAGAAAAAAATCAGCCTGCCAAAAAGCAATATTATTGAAGACACCAGTATTCCTTTACAAGATATTAGCCTGGCTATTGAAGGTATGAGCTGCGCCTCTTGCGCATTATTACTGGAAATGAGCCTAAAGCGGGACCCACGCGTCCATGACGCTACAGTCAACTTTGCCTCGGCTATCGCTTCATCTAATGGCCGTTTATCGCGTCAGGACATGGCTCAAATCATCAGCAAAGTCGGTTATAAAGCTAACTTAATGGATACGCTGTCGCAGCGTCAGGAGCTTATAAGAAAGGAGCACCTGCGCCTGGCCAGCGCTAAAAAACGATTTATTTGGGCCAGCGTCCTCAGCGCCCCGGTCGTTGCAATCGGTATGGCAATGCCTGCAGGACGTGTATATCACTGGATTCAATTTGCATTAACGACCCCGGTAGTGTTTGGCGCAGGCCTAAGCTTTTTTAGCAAAGCCTGGTTGCTTGCAAAAATGGGCCGGGCAAATATGGATAGTTTAATCGCTATCGGTGTTGGCTCCGCTTATGGCTATAGCATACCCTCCCTGTTAAGAGGTAGTGGACATCTGTATTTTGAAGCGGCTGCCAGTATTATTTCCTTTGTCCTGCTGGGACGTTATATGGAAGAAAGTGCCAAAGGAAAGGCCGGCGAAGCCATTAGGAAGCTGGTAGATTTACAACCACAAACGGCGACACTGTTAAAAGATGGTAGCGAAATTACTATTGGTATTGATGATATCGAATTAGGCGATGCCTTACTCGTCCGCCCTGGGGAAAAAATCCCTACAGATGGCGAAGTTATTGATGGAATTTCAACCGTAGATGAAGCCATGGTGACCGGTGAAAGTATTCCTGTTATCAAAGAAACCGGACACAAAGTCATTGGCGGCTGCGTTAATGGCACTGGCGTACTGACTATCGAAGCAACAGCTATCGGCATGGATACAGTGCTCGCGGGGATTATCCATATGGTCGATCACGCACAGGCATCTAAATTACCGGTACAAAAAATGGTCGATAAAATTTCGGCCGTATTTGTGCCCAGTGTTATGGGTATTTCAGCACTCACCTTTGTTTCATGGACTATTGCGGGGGCACCTTTCAGCTTTGCTTTTAGCAGCGCAGTGACTGTGCTACTCATTGCCTGCCCTTGCGCACTGGGTTTAGCAACACCAACAGCAATCATGGTGGGTACTGGGCAATCCGCGAAACGCGGCGTTTTTATCCGCAATGGCGAAAGCTTGGAAACAGCCACCCACTTAACAGCCATAATCTTTGATAAAACTGGAACCATTACCGAAGGAAAACCGGTGGTGACCGACTTTATTAACATCAGTCAACTGGATAATGAAATACTGCTTACGCATATTGCTTCTGCCGAAAATAACTCAGAGCATTTCCTGGCTCAGGCGATTGTTAATTATGCACAGACAGAACATGATTTTGATTTTAAAGCGGTAAAAGATTTTCAGGTTACCGCGGGTCGTGGTCTGCAAACAAAAGTAGGACATTACCAGGTATTGATTGGTAACCAGGCCTGGTTAGAAGAACAAAATATCGGTATTAATGAATTACTGCCTCATGCTTACGAATTAGGGCTAAAAGGCAAAACACCTGTTTTTACTGCTTTTAATGGTAAGGCAAGTGCGATATTTGGTATTGCTGACCAACCCAGAGAATCAGCCAAACAGGCGATTGCCGCACTGAACCAGTTAAATATTGAAACCCTGATGGTCACAGGTGATACTATTGAGACAGCCAACCATATTGCTGATCTGGTCGGCATTAAAACAGTTATCGCTCATGCAACACCTGAGCAAAAACTGCAGGAAATTCATCGCCTGCAAAATGAAGGCGGTTCAGTCGGTATGATTGGTGATGGTATTAATGATGCTCCTGCCCTGGCGGCTGCGAATGTTGGTTTTGCCATAGGTCATGGAACTGATATTGCAATTGAATCGGCTGATTTGACATTGGTCAATGGAGATATTTCCAAAGTAGCTGAAACAGTTGAACTCAGCACTTACACGATGAAAATTATCAAACAAAATTTATTCTGGGCTTTCGGTTACAACACCATCGCCATCCCTATTGCTGCAGTCGGCAAGCTAAACCCAATGATAGCTTCAGCTGCCATGGCATTAAGCTCTGTCTCGGTGATCGTCAACTCTTTACGTATTAACGGAAAATAACGTGGTCGATTTTTTTGCCAACCTGGATTACACGGTTTACACCCTTGCTTTATTGACTGGTTTTTTTGGTAGCGGACACTGCGCTGGTATGTGCGGAGCGCTGGTTGCTGGCTTCTTTATGAAAACCGAGAAGAAAAGTGTCTGGCCTTATATAGCCTATCACTTTGCCCGCATTACGATGTATTTTATAGTCGGCATTATCGCTGCCTTGCTAGGCGTAGCACTGGTATCTACTGGTTTATTAGGACATATTCAGGGGTTTTTACAGGTCACCATTGGCTTTTTCGTCATTGTTTTAGCCCTAGGTATCGTAGGACTCTCTCCCTGGCAATTTTCAATGAAGTACATGCCGACTAATGTACTGAATAAAATATTTATGTCAGCGGCTAGACGTGGCTCTGTTTTAGGTGCCAGCATGGGCGGTATGTTAAATGGCCTAATGCCCTGCCCGCTAACCTTTGCTATGGCCGTCAATGCAACCACGGCACCGAGCCCCTTAGAAGGTGGCCTAATGATGTTGGCTTTAGGCGTGGGCACCTTACCCACCATGTTTGTGGTTACTTTTGCATTTGGTAAGCTAGGCACTGCAGCACGAGGATTAATGCTGAAAGTCGCTGCTGTCCTTATGATTGTAATGGGAGCAAATACCATGTATAACGGCATTCGTTTCCTTGCTGCTGATAACGGATTCAAGGACATGCAGCACCATATGCAATCGATGGAATTGATGAGCTTGGGCAGCAAACCAGAACAACAAACCGGCATGGAAATGGATCACTCTAAGCACAATATGCCTTAACGTTTAAGATGAAACTCACCACTAAAGATCTAACAGTTTTGCATCAGGCAGCAGATGTATTAGAAAACCCTAGCTTTAGTTCTAAACTCACAAAAACTGTGGGTGGTGCTGTTGAAAAAACGATTGCTATATTACCCGCACAAGTCGCTCTATCATTAAATGATATAACTCGCACAGCCCTGGAAAAATCACTGGAAGGTGCAATATTCACTTTAAATTCCCGCAAAAGCAGCATTCCCTATAATAGAACGCATAAATTTTTTGCTTGCTTAAGCGGTGCAGTAGGCGGTGCTTTCGGTTTTACTGCGATTACTGTAGAACTGCCTATTTCAACCACTATTATGCTGCGCTCTATTGCCGATATAGCACGTTTCTATGGTGAAAACCTGAGCCACAGCAATACCAAGATGGCCTGCCTGGAGGTTTTTGCCTTAAGTGACACGACTAAGCATGGATCAGAAACGGGTTATTATGCGATTCGTTCAATATTAGCTAAAGGGCTAGCCGATGCATCAACCCAACTGAGCACTCCAGTTATAAGCAAGGAAAGTGCACCTATAGTCAGTAAAGCCATTAATCAAATTGCAGCTCGATTTAGTGTTCCTGTTTCTGAAAAATTAGCGGCCCAATCCGTACCTGTTATTGGTGCTATTGGCGGCGCAACAATTAACCTGTTATTTATTAGCTATTTCCAGAACCTGGCTCACGCGCATTTTGCTTTGCGCAGGCTAGAACGTAACTACACACCAGAAATCGTCAAATTAAATTACCAAAAATATCTGGCACAGCAGCAGTACTAATATCCCCCCCATTATCCTAGAAACCGCAGTTGAGCAGGGATTTTGTGGGGAATCTGAGTGCGAAAGACAAGGCACCGCTAGCAGGCAATGGCCATAGCCCTTGGCAATAGCTGTAACGCAGCATTTCGCGATCAGGTTTATTCACAAAACCGTGAAGCGGAGTCTGTTCACCCTGCAGGGGATAAGTTGTTACGGTCATTATGATTTATATTCAAATGCTTAGAGTATTTTTTAGCATTCAACTGCGGTTTTTAGGATAAAAAATCCTGAAAACTATCCATTTCCATAAGCGTAAAACTAAATTGTTTCTTAACCCAATATTCCTAAGATTAAAAATGGTTTCGTAGTATTATAGTTAGCCCCGTAAAGAATTATCCTGCAATAATAATGAAGATAGGTTCCTACCAATTACAAAATAATCTTATCTTAGCGCCCATGGCAGGGATTACCGACCGGCCGTTTAGAAACTTATGCAAACAAAACGGTGCGGGACTGGCTGTTTCGGAAATGGTCGCGTCTAATCCGGCCTTACGCAAACATAAACGCACCTTGTTAAAAGCCGACCATACAGGCGAAACAGGTTTGCGCTCCGTGCAGATTCTTGGCACAGACCCCGAACAAATGGCAGACGCGGCACAATTTAACGCCCAACGCGGCGCACAAATTATCGATATCAATATGGGTTGCCCGGCAAAGAAAGTCTGCTCAGTTGCAGCGGGTTCTGCATTATTACGCGATGAAGAGCTAGTAAAACGAATTCTACACAAGGTTGTACAGTCAGTTGATGTTCCGGTCACTCTAAAAATTCGTACCGGATGGGATAAAGACAGTCGCAATGCTATTAATATTGCCCAATTAGCTGAACAATCCGGTATTGCCGCCCTGACCGTGCATGGCCGTACACGCGCCTGTGCATTTAAGGGTGCAGCTGAATACGATACCATTAAAGCGGTCAAAGCAGCCGTATCCATTCCGGTCATCGCAAATGGTGATATATCCACGGTAGAAAAAGCCAGATACGTGCTAAATTACACCTCTGCAGACGCTATTATGATAGGCCGCGCTGCTCAAGGCAGGCCCTGGTTTTTTAATGAAATTCAACACTATTTACAAACCGGCGAACAAGCTATTCAGGCTGATATAAATAAAATTAAAAACACCTTACTGCTGCATTTAGAAGAGCTGTATCTATTTTACGGTGCACTGAATGGTGTTAGAATAGGCAGGAAACATATCGGCTGGTATTTCGAACATTTAGGTTCACTACCCGCTGCGATAAAAAAACCGATATACCAGACAATCTCCCCGGAAACCCAGCTATCTCTCGTTAGCTCTGCGTTTGACCTTTTTGATAAAGCTTTGCCACAGAAGCAAGCAGCAATAAAGTATTGATATGATGACAATTACCACCCCTATTCCCTTATCTATGCAGGTAAGGACAGCTGTAGATCAATACCTCGCACAACTGGATGGACATCACACAACAGACCTGCACGCGCTGGTACTCACTGAAATCGAAAAACCGCTATTTGAAGCAACCTATCAATACTCAGGTTATAACCAGACCAAAACCGCACAAATTCTTGGTATCAGCCGTAGCACCTTACGTAAAAAACTAGATCAATACGGCATATCCTAACCCCCTCCTTTTTCTTTAGAGATCTACATGAATAAAAAAGTTAACCGCGCATTAATCAGCGTTTCTAACAAAACTGGCGTACTTGATTTTTGCCGTGAGCTGGACCAGTTAGGCATAGAACTATTATCTACAGGCGGCACGGCCAGTTTATTAGCCGACAATGATATTAATGTTACCGAGGTATCTGATTACACCGGTTTCCCCGAAATGATGGATGGCCGGGTCAAGACTTTACACCCGAAAATTCACGGGGGTATTTTAGGACGCCGGGGTATTGATGATAACATCATGGCGGATAGCGGTATCAAAGCGATTGATATGGTGGTGGTTAACCTTTACCCGTTTGAAGAAACCGTTGCCCGCCCTGATTGTGATTTTGACACCGCTATAGAAAATATAGATATTG
The DNA here is from genome assembly GCF_965251085.1 of Methyloprofundus sp. Lineage (NCBI taxonomy): Bacteria > Pseudomonadati > Pseudomonadota > Gammaproteobacteria > Methylococcales > Methylococcaceae > Methyloprofundus > Methyloprofundus sp. The sequence goes on from NZ_OZ252594.1 coordinate 2,793,030, forward strand.
GTGGGCCAAGCATGATTCGTGGTGCCGCCAAGAACCACAAAGACGTCGCAATTGTAGTAGATCCAAACGACTATACAACGGTATTAAATGAACTGCTTAATAATGAAAAGCAATTATCCGAACAAACACGCTTTAATCTTGCGCTGAAAAGCTTTGAACACACAGCAAGTTACGATACTGCTATTGCACAATATTTAGCTAAAGTGAACCAGCAAACCTTTCCTGAAACGCTTAATTTGCAATTTAATAAGATCCAAAGCATGCGTTACGGAGAAAACCCCCATCAAAATGCAGCTTTTTACAAAGAAAAATCACCTGTCGCGGGATCGATTGCAGCGGCCAGACAACTGCAAGGTAAAGAGCTTTCCTATAATAATATTGCCGATACCGACGCTGCATTAGAATGTGTTAAATCCTTCGAAAATAAAGCCACCTGCGTTATTGTCAAACATGCCAACCCATGTGGTGTTGCTCAGGCAGACTCTATTCTGGACGCTTATAAGCTAGCTTATGCTACTGACCCCACATCATCCTTTGGCGGTATCATTGCGTTTAACCGAGAATTAGATGCAGCGACTGCTGCCGAGATCATTAAGCGCCAATTCGTCGAAGTTATTATTGCCCCGACAATTAGCCTTAAAGCACAAACAGTACTGACAGCAAAACAAAATGTCCGGGTTCTAGAATGTGGGCTATGGAATAGTGGTAACGAACCTAGCCTGGACTATAAGCGCATATCTGGTGGTTTATTAGTTCAAGACAAAGATCATGGTATGATCACCGCCGCAGAAGTTAAAGTAGTCAGCAAACGCACACCAACCGAGCAGGAATTAACTGATTTATTATTTGCCTGGAAAGTGGCTAAATTTGTTAAATCCAATGCCATCGTGTATTGCAAAGACGGTCGCACAATCGGTGTGGGCGCTGGGCAAATGAGCCGTGTTTATTCTGCCAAAATCGCAGGCATAAAAGCAACAGATGAAGGCTTAACAGTTCCCGGGTCGGTCATGGCATCAGATGCTTTTTTCCCATTCAGAGATGGCCTGGATGCCGCGGCAGAAGCAGGTATTACTGCCGTTATTCAGCCGGGTGGTTCGATGCGTGATGCCGAAGTTATTGCCGCCGCAGATGAGCATAATATCGCCATGGTATTTACCGGCATGCGTCATTTCAAGCATTAAATAACTCCACTTCATACCCTGTAGGGCGTGACTTTAACTCGCCTTTTTTGATGCTAAATAGCAAGTAAAGCGGGCTAAAGCCACGCCCTACACGATAAAACCTCTATACCAAAATCTCCAGTATTATGAAAATTCTTATAGTCGGTAGTGGCGGGCGTGAACATGCGCTGGCCTGGAAAGCTAGTCAATCTCCTAAAGTAGACACTGTTTATGTAGCTCCAGGCAATGCAGGTACAGCTTTAGAAGACAAACTCACCAATATAGATCTTGCAGTAGAAGATATCCAAGGTTTACTCAGCTTTGCGCAAAAGGAAAAGATAGGTCTAACCATTATCGGCCCTGAAGTACCTCTGGTCGCAGGCATAGTCGATGCCTTTCAAGCAGCTGGGCTTAAATGCTTTGGCCCAAGTGCACAGGCGGCACAATTGGAAGGCTCGAAAAAATTCTGTAAGGACTTTATGGCACGACATAACATCCCGACAGCAGAGTACCAGACCTTTACAGAGACCAAAGCAGCCATCGATTATATTCAGAAAAAAGGCGCACCTATCGTCGTTAAAGCCGATGGCCTGGCTGCGGGCAAAGGCGTTATCGTTGCCCAGAGTGAAGCCGAGGCTATTTCTGCTGTGCAAGATATGCTTTCTGGCAATAGCTTTGGAGCAGCGGGTAGCCGCGTCGTAATCGAAGAATTCCTAAGCGGAGAAGAAGCCAGCTTTATCGTAATCGCCGATGGTATACAGGCACTCCCTATGGCTAGCTCACAAGACCATAAAGCGCGTGACAATGGTGATAAAGGTCCGAACACTGGCGGTATGGGTGCTTATTCCCCTGCCCCGATTATCACCGATGATATTCACCAACGAGTGATGAACGAAGTGATTAATCCCACGTTAAAAGGCATGAGCGAAGATGGCATGCCCTATACTGGCTTTTTATATGCCGGCTTAATGATTAAGCCTAATGGTGAGCTCAAAGTTTTAGAGTATAACTGCCGTTTCGGTGATCCGGAAACGCAGCCGATTATGATGCGCCTGAAAAGTGACTTAGTGGAGCTATGTGAAGCAGCATTAACCCAGGACTTAGCTAATCTTAGTACTGAATGGGATGAACGCAGTGCATTAGGTGTTGTTTTAGCGGCTGGCGGCTATCCCGATAACTATCTTAAAGATGATGTGATTAGCGGACTACCAGATACTGGTACGAATGATAGCAAAGTTTTTCATGCAGGTACCCGTTTAGTCGACAACGAAGTTGTCACTGCAGGCGGACGAGTTTTATGTGCCTGTGCCCTGGGTGACGATATTAAACAGGCCCAGGAAAAGGCCTATCAGCTCACTGAGAAAATCAGCTGGGATAAAGTCTATTATCGTACTGATATTGGTTTTAAAGCTCTCAAATAACATTCTGTGAGCGTGCTTTAATCCTCCTTTATTGATATCGATATAGGCGGGCTAAAGCCGCGCCCTACATGAACCTAGAAAAATCAGTTGCTCACGTTTTCTAGCACAAGCTCTTGATTCCACCGCACTTCCAAAAAATGTCCGCTTAACCTATGGGTGAAGCTAAAATTTTCTGAAAGCACTGTGAAAACAATATCTTGCACTATAAATTCGCGCTCAACTGATTCTTCTAGGATGAACAGACTAAACATCATATGGTGCCAAAATTATTCCCTATCCCTGAAAATCATGCGCAACGCTTCGCCTTGCATAATGAGATTCATGCACGCCCGCCCGTATCATTAAAACTCCCGGTGAGCGCAAGCCATCTGGCTATCACTTTTAGTGACCAGGAAAAGCAGCAAGAACATGTACATTTAGCGAACTTATGTCAAAGATTTGCTATTAACCCCCCCCAAAAGGATGCCAGACACTTTATTGCAAGTTGCGATAACTTTCTGCTTCACTGGGAACAACATGGTGAATTTAGCACTTATTGCTTTTATGTTAACAGCGTAAACATAAAAGACCCTTTCGCAAAACCCGCATTAGCATTCGCGCCTATAGACTGGCTTGATAAACTAGCGGGCCAAACCATTGTTGCAGCTCACGCAGTGATAATGCCTGCCAACCAGCAACAACAAGTAGACCCTGAGACTCTCAGCGCTTATTTCGCAGGGAATGCAATCGTAGGTTCCAAAATGACCGGCGAAGATGCCATGGCATTTACTGATTTCCGTATCCATAATGATGGCTTTAGCCGGTTTATTATATTCGATAAAAAACTACAATCTCAACAGGCAGGGCGATTATTGCAACGGCTTTTTGAAATTGAGGTCTATCGGGTAATGGCACTACTAGCGCTACCGATAGCGCAACAGCTTGCCCCTAAAGTAAATGAATCGGAGCAACGTTTATCAGATATTACTACGGCAATGGCCCAGCCCAAATGTAATGATACGGTTTTACTGGATAACTTGACCCAGCTAGCTGCAGAAGTAGAAAGCCATATTTCACACAGTCAATTTCGCTTCTGGGCAGCACAGGCTTATTACAAAATTGTAGAACAGCGCATTACTGATATACGCGAAATAAAAATTCAGGGCATACAAACGATTGGTGAGTTTCTGACCAAACGACTACAGCCTGCAATCATGTCCTGTAAAACAACCTCGCAGCGCTTCGATTCAATCTCGGAAAGAATCAGCAATGCCAGTCAATTATTACGCACCCGTGTCGATATTTCCATAGAAAGGCAAAATCAGGCACTCCTTACCTCGATGGATTTACGCGCAAAAATACAACTGCGCTTTCAAGAGACCGTTGAAGGCCTGTCTATTGTTGCCATCACTACCTATATTATCAGCCTACTACACTCAAGCGTAAAAGCAATTCACACACTCGGATTCAAGGAATTTCATCCGGATATAATTGCCGGGGTCGCCATTCCTTTTGTGCTGATTATTGTTGCTATCGGTGTACGACGTTTGCATAAAGTAATAAAAAAAATTGAATGACTGGTATACACTATTCCTTTTCCCGGTAGAGCGGACTTTAGTCTGCTAATAGCCATGAAAATTACGGACTAAAGTCCGCTCTACAACACCTATCAACCCTGAACTCCAGCATGCTTTTCAAGCGTCAGAGGCTTAGCTCAATTTTCAGGCATTAGATAAATTTGTCGGTTAAAACCACGCTCTACAGGATGAAAATAGGGTTGTAGTCCAGACGAAAAGATGATTTCACCATGGTTTAATTTAAATATCAGGAACACGCTAGAACAGTGTCCGATCTTCAGGACAGTGAGATTCACTAATTCACCTTTCTACAGATATTAATATTTTTCATTACATGATCCATTTCGGATAACATAATTTTGTGTGCAATTTTTCGTTTTACAAAACTGAAAAATCCCGAAATTTCCTCTGTCCAAGTGCGATTGATGTAGACTAGCAAGTTGCCTTCCTTTACCGGTATCAGCCCTATAAAAACCTGCACTGAATCCAAAGTATGGCTAATATAATAACCACGTTCGATTTGCAAAGTGACTCCACCACTATTGCTATAGATGCGATGACTCAAGCCCACTGCCGGACGATCACCCAGGTTTACCAGGTACCAGTAATAGTCTTCGACGAGCGAATCGTTAATACCCTGGGGATAATCCTTTAGCAAGGAATATAACTGCGGATACAATTTTTTCAATCCCAAAGATTCTTCCAGAGAAGTCTTCAACTGGTATTCTGGTTGCGTTTGTTTATTGCCACCTCGCGCATAGGGTGACAAGCCTTTTAAGCCTAGTTTGCGGTATTGCTGATAACGCTTCAGCAATATATTCTGAATAAGCAGTTGGGTATTTTGTACATCCAGATGCTTGTTTTGCGCTTGCTTTAGTTTTGCAAATTCGCTGATTTCCAGCGCAGAAAGATTAAGCTCCCTGCCCTCTTTGGCGTCTATAAATCGCTTTAACTCCTTTTCATTCTGCGCATTAAAGCGGATAGCCTCAAAATCAGCTGGTGTAGCATTTTCAGCTATTAGAGAGCTTGCTAGAATATGTTGCTCGGGTGCTAACCATGTACCTTGCCGAATTGTGTCCAGGTTAATTTGCGCATCATCTTTAACTAAACAGGCTACGCCTTGAGCAAGTTCATTTTTGGATACCGGGACGATATCGGTGGTAGTAATTTTACCTGCCAGCACTTGTTGCGTATGTTTTTCGCTAAAAGGTGTTTCAAGAAGTAGTGTGCTCACGCTAGGTAATTCAGCAGCTAGGCTAGTATTTATAAACACAGAAAGATAACACAATATAGACAAAGATAGTTTCATAATGTTTCTTGAGATATTTGAGGCATCATCCTAGAAAAATCGGTTGAACGCGGATTTATAGTGCAAGTTATTGAGTTATTATAATACAATCAAAAAACCTTAGCTTCACCCATAGCTTAAGTGGGTATTTTTCTGAAGTGCTGTGGAATCAAGAGCTTGTGCTAGAAATTGTGGGCAACTGATTTTTTTAGGATAATAGTTGTTAAATCCGTATTAGTGCCGCACTAGTGCCTCTATTTAAACAACTGAGCATGGCTGCCTATTTGTAGTAAGATTGCATCTTTATCCAGACTAATATACGTCTTCCTTAGCACTCTTCATGCTGGTCAATATATATTAGCGACAAAAAAAGGGCCAGCTTGCTTTATACTATAAGCAAACTAGCCCTTTCTTAAGCAATGCTGAACCCCAATACTTACATGGTTTCAACGCCAGAATCTGTGGCAATCAACACAACATCAGCTGGTCTTACGCCAAAAATACCCACTGTTACTACTCCAGCAATATTATTAACTAATCTTTCCAGTGCCAGTGGCTCTGCGATTTGCATATTATGTACATCGATAATTTCACAGCCATTATCGGTAAGGTAGTTTTCCCGCCAGATGGGCTGGCCACCTAGTTTAACAATTTCACGTGCGACATAACTACGTGCCATTGGGATAACTTCAATCGGCAGAGGAAACTCACCTAATACTTTAACTGTTTTGCTTTGATCAACGATACAAACAAATTTCTTACTTGCGCCGGCTATAATTTTTTCGCGTGTTAATGCACCACCGCCGCCTTTAATCAATTCTTTTAGTGGGTTAACTTCATCAGCTCCATCGACATACACATCCAGATTACCTGATTCGCTGAGCTCCATAACCGGAATACCGATTTTTTTCAGTCTTTCTGTGGTCGCAATCGAGCTTGAAACCGCACCTTTAATATCGTTTGTTAAGTTAAAGTCCACCAGACAATCAATAAAATGATTAACTGTCGAACCAGTACCTACACCTAATATTGAAACACCTTTAATATAAGGTAAAGCCGCTTCTGCTGCTTTACGTTTGCTTTCATCTTGTGTCATGCGTTTATCTTCCTAAACATTATGTAAGTTAAAAAAAGGAAAAACTGGGGAGTCGGCTTTAGCCTGCCTGTATAAGGGCTAGTGTAGGCTAAAGCCTACTCCCCGATGCAGCATTTAACCCGTTTTTCGATTATTTAGAGTTCAGAGCAATAGCGTTAGCGACTATGCTTTTGCTAATTCAACACGCATTTCGTCAATAACCGTTTTATAATTCGGCTGACTGAAAATCGCAGAGCCGGCAACAAACATATCTGCGCCTGCTGCTTTAATTCCACGGATATTATCTACTTTTACACCACCATCAATTTCCAGGCGTATATCGAAACCACTGTCATCAATTCTTTTTCTTGCTTCACGTAACTTGTCTAAGGTAGCAGGAATAAATGACTGGCCACCAAAACCTGGGTTAACTGACATTAATAAGATAATATCTACTTTATCCATCACATAATCAAGATAAGATAAAGAAGTCGCCGGGTTAAATACCAGACCAGATTTACAGCCTAAGTCACGCACCATTTGCAAAGTTCTATCAATATGCGTGGACGCTTCTGGGTGAAAAGTAATCATGCTTGCGCCTGCTTTTGCAAAGTCAGGAATAATGCGATCTACTGGCTCTACCATTAAATGCACGTCAATCGGCGCAGTAACACCATGTTTTCTTAGTGCATCACAAACCAGAGGCCCGATAGTTAAATTAGGTACAAAGTGATTATCCATTACATCAAAATGCACAACATCAGCGCCGTCGGCCAGGACCTTATCAACTTCTTCACCTAGTTTTGCAAAATCCGCAGATAGAATAGAGGGTGCAATCCAGTTATCAGTCATATCGTTTCTCCAATTAAATTATTGTTATATTTTATAGGTCATACTAAGGCACCTAGAAACAAATAAACATCCTTGCTAGCCTTTTTGTCCGCCATCAGCACAGTAGCAACAGTTACGTAGCCTGCTGTGCTCCTATTGCTACAGCACTGATGACAAACAAAAATACTGCCCAAATACTGGACACTTATTTATTTCCTGATGCCTATGCTCGTCTTTATGCAACTTTTAATCTTAACATAGCTTATTACATCTTATCTATCACGAATCAAGGATCGCTTTTATTATTCCTGACTCAAGGCTTCAACTAATTGCTTGGCAGGCATATACCCCGGATATACATAGCCTTTTGGACTAATCATCATTGGCGTACCACGTACTCCTAATTCGTCGCCTAAAGCCATTTGCTTATCAACTGTGTTATCACAGGTTTTTTCAGGGGGTGGAGTTGTACCAGATTTAGCGGCTGTTAAAGCTGCCGCTCTGTCATCTGCACACCAGACTGAAATTGCTTTTTTATAAGAATCTGAGCCTTTCCCAGCGCGTGGAAAGAATAAATATCTAACGGTGATTCCTTCTGCCATATATTGATCAATTTCAGAATGTAGCTTGCGGCAATAGCCACAGTCTATATCTGTAAATATATTAATCACATATTTCTGCATAGGTGCTTTAAATATGATCATTTCTTCTAATGGCACGGCATTGATCATGGCTGCTTTTGCAACCGCCAGTTTTTCTTCAGTTAAGTCTTTTTTATCTACTAAATCAAACATACGACCTTGAATTAAATATCTGCCATCAACAGACACATAGTAGATATTCGCTCCGACCATCACCTCATACAGACCTTTTATTTCAGAAGAGCTGATATTCTTTTCTTCAACTACCAGTGATGGCATACTTTCCATCAGCACCTTTTTCAACTCACTTTTATCCAGTTCCGCATTTGCACTAGCGGATATAAAAAAGCTAACTACTAATAACGTCTGTATAAATCTTTTCATTTCTAATCCATAAAAGTATAAACATGCCCAGCAGGGCTGTTTGTTATTGAAATAAACGCTCTATATCTAAAAACATGGCCAGCCCCATCAATGCTAATAAGGCTGTCATGCCAATTTGCTGAAAAAATATTTGCACTTTCTCAGACACTGGACTGCCTTTAATTGCTTCAATGGCAAACATCAATAAATGCCCACCGTCTAAAACCGGGATAGGTAATAAGTTAAGTATCCCTAAACTGATACTGACTATGGCTAAAAATTTAAGAAATGCTATCAAGCCCATTTCTGCAGATTTGCCTGCATATTTTGCAATACTTACTGGCCCGCTCAGATTTTCTACCGATGCCTTGCCAACAAACATATAGCCCATCATTTTTAAAGTTACACCGGAATAATACCAGGTACGTTCGACTGCTGCTTGTAGTGCCTGTAAAGGTGGTAGTGAGTATGTGATCATCATTGATTCACGTAAACCTTCCGGAACCTGAACTCCTACACCAATTTTTCCTGTAATCTTCTCATTCTCGATAACATTCTCAGGAGTTAAAGCAATATCCTTTATTTGTCCATCACGCTCGACTATAACATTCATAAGCTGACCTGCATGCTCTTGAACATACGCGACCCAGTCCATCCAGTCCGTAAATTCAATGCCATCCGCGCTAACAATCAAATCCCCGACCCGCAAACCCGCATGCGCAGCAACGCTATCCTGTATTACTCGTCCTATGACAGGAATTAAAGCAGGTTGCCATGCCTGAAAACCGAGTTCTGCAAATAAGCGTTCTGGCTCTTGGCTAAACTCTAAAGGGATGACTAAATTATGCGTCAGTAGAGCGCCTTCTGCAGTTTTTACTTCTACCGGTATACCTTGATCAGCATCCATTGCTGAGGATAGAATTGTTTCAACGGCTTCGCGCAAGGTCGCGGTGTTTCTATTATTAACGGCAACGATCTCTTCACCTTCCACAAACCCAGCTTTATCCAGCAAAGTACCTGATTCAACCTGACCAACCACAGGACGCATACCGGTATCACCCAGCATAAAAATGGCCCAGTAAAGCAATACTGCCAACAATAGGTTGAAGATTGGTCCCGCTGCAACAATAGCTGTGCGTGCCCATAAAGATTTCTGCGTAAACGCATAGGGCAAATCTTCTGCTGCAACATCACCCTCACGCTCATCAAGCATTTTTACATAGCCACCCAGAGGAATTGCCGACAAGACATACTCGGTCGCGGCACTATCTTTCTGATATTTCCAGATAACCTTACCAAAACCGATTGAGAAGCGGAGTACTTTTACCCCGGCTTTTCTAGCCACCCAGAAGTGACCAAACTCATGAATCGCAACTAATAGCCCGACGGCGACAATAAAATAAAACAGGGAATTTAAAGTTTCCATCAGGCAACTAACGTTTCAATAACTTTATCAGCTTGTTCCCGAGCCTGCTTATCTGCATCAAGAATATGTTCTAAAGTATCGGCCTGTGTAGGCGTAAATTGATGCATACTGCGTTCTATCACCAGCGGAATATCGGTAAAGCGTATTTGCTCATTTAAAAAGGCTTCAACAGCAACCTCATTAGCCGCATTTAAAACGGTAGGCATAATACCACCAGCTGAAATGGCTTCCATTGCAAGACGTAAACAAGGAAATCTCTTTAAATCAGCCGGCTCAAAATCCATATGCTTGACCGCAAAAATATCCAGTGGCGCAACTCCCGAGTCAAACCGTTCAGGCCATGCCATTGCATGGGCAATCGGCACACGCATATCGGGATTACCCATTTGCGCCAGCACACTGCCATCCTCATAATCTACCATCGAGTGAATAATACTTTGCTGATGAATAACGACTTGAATTTGCTCCGGCTGCATATTGAATAGCAAGCACGCTTCAATTAACTCCAGACCTTTATTCATCATGGTCGCAGAGTCAACTGAAATTTTTCTGCCCATATCCCATTTAGGATGTGCTACTGCCTGAGCCACGGTTACATCCGCTAATTGATCCAGAGGTGTTGTTCTAAACGGGCCACCGGATGCCGTTAAGAGTATACGTCTTGCACCATGCGCATCATGCCCAGCCGTATAGTTAGCAGGCATACATTGAAAGATGGCATTGTGCTCACTATCAATAGGTAATAAGACTGCACCTGCGTCTTTTATCGCCTGCATAAAAATGTCGCCCGACATTACCAGTGATTCTTTATTGGCAAGCAACACTGTTTTACCTGCCTGAGCCGCTGCTAATGCAGAAAGTAATCCTGCGGCGCCAACGATGGCAGCCATAACAGAGTCAACCGATTCTAGCGTTGCTACCGTTTCCAATGCTTCAGCACCGACCAGAACCGTCATGCCAGCAATATCAGTGCCGACGATTTGTTGTTTAAATTCAGCACCCTTTGCTTCATTAACAACCACTGCATATTCAGGCTTAAACTCCATACACTGGTTAAATAAAGCATAGGTATTAGTATTCGCCGTTAAAGCAATGACCTTATATTGATCTGCATGGCGCTTAACAACATCTAAAGTGCTAACACCAATCGAGCCTGTCGCTCCTAATATGCATATTCCCTTCATGAATACATCCACCGTATAAACCAAACACCAGAATAAAAGATAGGAATTGCTGCAATAAAACTATCCAGACGATCCAGCAGCCCACCGTGCCCAGGTAAAATTGAACCGCTGTCTTTAACGCCACGAGTACGTTTTGCCGCACTAAAGAATAGGTCTCCGTAAATAGAGACCATGACGGTAATGACTGAAAGTAAAATAAAATCAATAGTGACCAACGCAGGATAACCAAAATACAGTGTTAAACACAAGCCCATAACAACTGCAGCGCCTATCGCGCCATACATACCTTCTACTGTTTTCCCCGGACTAATCTCTATCGCTAATTTGGTAATACCAAATTTTTTACCGACAAAATAGGCGGCAACATCAGCAGCCCAGATTAACAGAAACAAGTACATGGTCATAGCAGGCTCTTCCATTACCATTAAGCGGCTTAAGAAGAACCATGCTGAAACTAAAACAAAACCACCAATAAATAACTGTTTACCCTTGCTTTTATTGGGGTCTAATAATTCATCAGCAGACTTGCGAATTTTAAACATCATCCAAAGCCAGAACAAAACGATAGGAATCATCAAAGTTTCTATCACACCCGAATATTTTCTAATTTCAGGATAGTTAGTTAACTGCGTAATAATTTCAAGTACCTGGGTCCAGAAATGTAGGAATAACATTGGCAACAGCATAACAAGTAAAAACGCTAGTTTTCCTATGACTGATTTAACGCCTGCCAGGTTTGCCCATTCCCAGGCAGCGCCAAATATAATAACGGCCCAAAGTATTGAAAAATAGAGATGATCTAATTTAAAAACAGCCAAAGCTACCAAAGGAGCCAAGATAGAAGCTGTAATAACGCGTTGAAGTAACATATTTTTTATTATTTTTTCTAAAAAAGGTTATAAAAAGACAGCCTAACAATAAAATCTAGTTAGACATACTTTGAACTTGTTCACTAGTCCGGCCAAATCGACGCTCCCGGGTGAGAAAATCATCAATCGCTACTTGCATGGTTTCTGCTTTGAAGTCTGGCCAAAGTTCATCCGTAAAATAAAACTCTGTATAAGCCAGTTGCCATAACAGAAAATTACTAATGCGCTTCTCCCCTCCTGATCTGATAAACAAATCAGGGTCTGGCAAATCGGGTATCGATAAGCTACCGGCGATCATCGTCTCATCGATCTCGTCAGGCGCAATAATTCCTTCTTTAACCTGTTGAGCAATATCCTGTACAGCAAGGGTTATATCTCTATGTCCCCCATAATTTGCAGCAATTACCAGAGTTAATCCGGCATTATCTTGCGTCAGCTGCTCACTTTCGGCCATTTTAAGCTGAATACTCTCTGAGAAATCAGTACGCTCGCCGATAAAGCGCAGACGTATATTATTTTTATGCAGACGTTTGACTTCTTTTTCCATGGTCAGCATAAAAAGTCCCATTAACTTGGAAACTTCATCCTTAGGGCGACGCCAATTCTCACTGCTGAAAGCAAATAAAGTAAGCACCTGTATATCTTCCTCGGCACAAAACTTGACCACTCGCTTAACTGCTTTTACCCCAGCCGGATGCCCCATTATGCGAGGCAAATGACGCTTTTGCGCCCAGCGGCCATTACCATCCATAATAATGGCTATATGCTTAGGGTAGTGCGACTTATCCATATCGCCTGGTTTTTCTTGCATAATAATGTGCCTTATATCGACAGTAGATCAGCCTCTTTTTCCTCTAAAAGCTTTTCTACCTGCTTGATGTATTCATTGGTAATCTTCTGAACTTTTTCTTCACCTGCATGTGCCTCATCCTTGGAGACCATTTTTTCTTTTAATGCTTCCTTTATTTCAGAGTTAGCATCACGGCGAATACTACGAATAGAGACGCGACCATTCTCGGCTTCTGCTTTAACCACTTTGACCAAATCACGACGACGTTCTTCAGTCAACATAGGTAATGGCACACGAATAATATTGCCATTTGTCACTGGGTTCAATCCTAGATCCGAAGACATAATGGCTTTTTCTATCGCTTGCATCATACCCTTTTCCCAGGGTGTAACAGCCAGAGTACGTGAATCATCAACAGCAACACTAGCCACCTGAGACAAGGGGGTATCAGCACCGTAGTAAGACACAACTACCTGATCCAGCAAACTGGGATGAGCACGACCTGTTCTTATTTTTGTAAAGCCTTTTTTAAGCGCTTCGATACTTTTATCCATCTTGCCAGATGCATCTTGTTGAATATCACTTATCATTATTATTATCCTCGCTCTATAAGAGAGCCTATATCTTCACCTTGCATCAAACGCATAATAGCACCTGATTCAAAAATATTCATCACCCGCATGGGTAAATTATTATCTCGACAAAGTACTAATGCCGTAGTATCCATAACATTCAGTCGTTGATCCAATGCTTCATCATAAGTTAATGTCGGATAAAAAACAGCATCCGCAACTTTTTCAGGATCTGCGGAATAGACACCTTTTACTTTAGTTGCCTTAATCATCAACTCCGCATCAACCTCAATCGCTCGTAAACTTGCAGCCGAATCCGTGGTAAAAAATGGATTTCCCGTGCCTGCAGCAAAAATGGTGACTCGGCCTTTCTCCAAATGCCTAACAGCTTTGCGGCGGATATAATCTTCACAAACCTGGTTGATTTTCAGCGCACTCATTACCCGCACAGGCTGGCCCAGAAACTCTAAGCAATCCTGCATTGCCAAAGCATTCATTACCGTCGCCAGCATTCCCATCTGGTCGCCCGTAACGCGATTTAAACCTTCAGCAGCCTGGTCTGCACCGCGTAAAATATTTCCCCCACCAATAACTAAACCAACCTGTACGCCTGCATCACAGAGTTCTTTTATTTCTGTTGCCAAGCGCTTTACGATTGCCGGGTCAATATTGCCCCCCGTTTCGCTCATTAACGCTTCACCACTTAATTTCAGCATAATTCTTTGGCAAATGAGTTTAGTCATGACTATTTTCCTTTATTGGTTAATGATTTTTCTAGGTTTAGTTTCTTACCTATGCTGTAAATAATAGCAATCCATTGATTTACTATTTAGTTTTGCTCCTTTCCATTTTCTTAGACCTGGCGTTAAACTGCCCGTAACAAATATTACAGACAGTATGCGACCTTCGCAATACCCCTCACGTCCAAAGGTTTAACGCGACTTAGGCTCCGCGAACTTGCGCCATAACTTCAGCGGCAAAATCGCCTTCGTCTTTTTCTATGCCTTCACCCACTTGTAGATGAATAAAACTTAGCACCTGATTACCTTTACCTTTTACAAGCTGAGCAACGGTTACTTTGTCATCTTTAATAAACGACTGGCCTTCCAGAGTCACTTCAGCAAGGAATTTCTTGATACGACCACCAATCATTTTTTCAATAATTGCGGCTGGCTTACCACTCTCTTCTGCTTGTGCAACAAAAATTGCTTTTTCCTTTGCTACAGTCTCTGCAGGTACATCAGCTTCAGCAACACACATAGGCTTACTTGCCGCAACATGCATTGCAACGTCTTTAGCCAATTCAGCATCCGGTGTTGCTAATTCAACTAAAACACCAATTTTTTCACCATGCAGGTAAAAACCTGTACCACCCTCTGTAGCCACTTTCTGGAAACGCCTTAAAGTGATATTTTCCCCCAGAGTAGCAATCAAACCACGACGTACTTCATCAATCGTTTTGCCATCGGCTAATTTAAGCGTATAAGCTTCATCTACCGTACTAACATCAGCGGCTAGAATTGCTTCTGCCACTGCATTCGCAAACTCTTTGAAAGTATCGCCTTTAGCAACAAAATCAGTCTCACAATTCACATCAATAATGGCAGCACTCTTAGTATCTGCACTTTGCGCGACTGCAATACGCCCTTCAGCGGCAATACGATTCGACTTCTTATCCGCTTTTGCCAAACCTGCTTTACGCATGTTTTCGATTGCAAGCTCCATATCAGTATTGGCTTCAACCAAAGCTCTTCTACATTCCATCATTCCAGAACCCGTTCTTCCACGTAGTTCTTTTACCATTGCAGCAGTTACACTCATGCTATTTATACCTTAAAGTTCTTTAACCCGAGTCCATTGTCTTTAAAGCGACAAAAACTCAGGTCTAATTCTATAAAAACGCCCCCAGATGGAGGCGTCCTAAAAGCTCAACAAACAACTGCTTGTTGTTTGTTTAATCGCTTACTCCGCGTCTGTTACTTGTTCAACAAACTCATCAGCTTTAGCAGAAACATCCAGTCTTGCAGCTTTCGCTTCTAAAATAGCGGTAGCAATACTTTCTGTATATAGCTTAACTGCACGAATTGAATCATCATTACCAGGAATAACGTAATCAACACCAACCGGAGAGTTGTTAGTATCAACAATACCGATAACAGGAATACCTAATTTTTTCGCTTCGCTTAATGCATTTTTTTCGTAACCCACATCTAACACGAAAATTGCATCAGGAGTTCCACGCATGTCTTTAATACCACCTAAACTACGCTCTAGTTTTTCCATTTCACGTTCCATACCCAACGCTTCTTTTTTACTAAAACGCTGTAGCATAGTACCGTCTGCTTGCATTGCTTCCAGCTCTTTTAAACGACCAATTGATTTTTTAATGGTTTTAAAGTTAGTTAGCATTCCGCCTAACCAGCGGTGATTTACGTAAGGCATGCCACAACGAAGAGCTTGCTCGGCAACTGCTTTACGAGCAGATTTTTTAGTTCCAACAAATAAAATATTACCTTTATTTGCTGTCATTTGTCCTACATAATTCATTGCATCATTAAACAAAGGAAGTGTTTTTTCCAGGTTAATAATATGAATTTTGCTGCGCGCACCAAAGATATAAGGTGCCATTTGAGGATTCCAGTAACGAGTTTGGTGCCCAAAGTGAACACCTGCTTCTAGCATTTGACGCATTGATACTGCGGCCATTTTTTTCTCCAATAATTTTCGGAAGCAATTCCGAAAGGGTTACGCCTCCACCTACCCCAGCTGGAAACCAGTTTTATAAAAAACCAGCACCCTACCAACCGTGACGATAGATGTGAGTTTTAATCATGCCAGGCCGACTATCTAAAAAACAGTCAAGCAGAGCACTAATGAACTTACCTTTATACCATATTTATCTTTTTACAACAACGAAAAACCTGTTAAAGCTTATCTATTCTGAAAGTCTGATAACATACTATTTATTTCACCTTACGTTTAAGCTCACACTCATGACCATTACTATTAAAACGGATGCCGAAATTGAAAAAATGCGCATCGCCGGAAGACTAGCAGCAGAAGTTCTAGAGTTCATAGAGCCTCATATAGTACCGGGCATCACCAGTAATGAAATTGATCAGCTTTGTCACGATTATATGGTGAATATCCAGGACACCATTCCAGCCCCCCTTAATTATCGTGGTTTTCCCAAATCAATTTGCACCTCAATCAACCATACAATTTGTCACGGCATTCCCAATGATAAAAAACTAAAAAAAGGCGATATTATTAATGTGGATATCACCGTCATCAAAGATGATTATCATGGCGACACCAGTAAGATGTTTTATGTAGGAGATGTTGCACCCCATGCGAAGCGCTTATGCAGCATTACCCAGGAATGCCTAATGCTCGCAATTGAACACGTTAAACCAGGTTGCACTTTAGGGGATATTGGCTACGCTATCCAAAAACATGCCGAATCGAATCGCTACTCGGTCGTACGCGAGTTCTGTGGTCATGGCATAGGTAAGAAATTCCACGAAGAGCCCCAGGTACTGCATTACGGCAAACCCGGCGAAGGCATTGCTCTAAAAGAAAACATGATATTGACTATTGAGCCGATGATCAATATCGGCAAGCGCCATGCCAAAGTTTTAAAAGATGGCTGGACTGCTGTTACCAAGGACCGCTCACTCTCTGCTCAATGGGAACATACCATCCTGGTTACCCCGACAGGGCATGAAGTTCTAACTTTACGCAAAGAAGAACAATGAACCCTATCAACACCCAACCCCGCCCCGATGCCAAACGAATCAAACAGGCTATAAAACGACACAATATCCTATTGCAAGAAACATTCTCTCCGCAAAAACCGATTCAAGACTTCTTACACGCAAAAACACAGTTTATTGATGAGGCACTGTGTATTCCCTGGAAATACTTTATTCGCGATAACCCAGATAATTTTGCCTTAGTCGCGGTGGGAGGCTATGGTCGCCAGGAAATGTTCCCACATTCTGATATTGACCTACTGATACTCTTTCACGACGACACGACCGAAGCCGAAAAACAACAACTCAGTGATTTCTGCACCTTTCTCTGGGATATCGGGTTAAAGCTAGGATTAAGCGTACGTAGTAGTTCAGAATGCTTTCAAGCCTGTATTGATGATCAAACCATCCTCACCAACTTGATGGAATCTCGCCACCTGATAGGGAACCCAAAACTAAACTCCGGCCTTGGCAAGCAATTATCAACCAACCCACCCTGGTCTTCAGAAGCATTTTATAACGCAAAAATCGAGGAGCAACAATCACGCTACCTAAAATTTCATAACACGGCTTATAACCTTGAGCCCAACATTAAAGAAGGTCCAGGCGGCTTGAGAGACATACAAATTTTAGCCTGGGTATTCAAGCATCATTATCAAACGGCAACCTTAGGCGAACTCACAAAATTCGATTTTTTACCACAGTCAGAATATGAGGAACTATATGCTGCTCAGGAATTATTATGGAAAATTCGTTTCGCATTACACTTATTAACCGGACGCTGCGAAGACCGTTTACTGTTTGATTACCAACGTGACCTAGCGAACACTTTCGGCTTTACTGAGCAGGAGAATAATCACGGTGTCGAGCAGTTTATGCAGCTTTTTTTTAAAACCGTAATGCAATTAGAGCGCCTTAACGAAACACTGCTGCAACTATTCAACGAATACTGCCTGCCCCATGATGATAAAGCCTACAAAGCAAATGTCATAAACGACAAATTTGACAGCATAGCTGGATATATCGCCGCACGTAGTGTCAATATTTTCCAAACCCACCCGCACGCTTTTTTTGAGATATTCATACTAATACAAAAAATCCCCTCATTAAAAGGCGTAAGAGCAACAACAATTCGCCTGATTAGAAGTAATTTACACCTGATCGATGATAACTTCCGCAAAGACCCAGTAAACCGCCAACTGTTTATCAAAATATTACGTCAGCCTCGCGGCATCACTTCAGCCTTACGGCGTATGAATCGCTATGGCATATTGGCAGCCTACCTGCCAAGCTTTGATAACATCGTCGCGCGTATGCAATACGACCTATTTCATATCTATACCGTGGATGAGCACACAATGTTTGTCATCCGTAATTTACGCCGCTTTGCGCTAACCAAGCACAATCATGAACTGCCCTTTTGCAATGATATCTTTCTGTTAATTTCTAAGCCGCATATACTCTATATAGCTGGATTATTTCATGATATAGCTAAAGGCAAAAAAGGCGACCATTCCGAACTAGGTCAAGTCATTGCACAACAGTTTTGTATAGATCATGAAATCTCAGAGCACGATACCAAGCTAATTTGCTGGCTAGTCAAAAACCATTTGGTCATGTCAACGACGGCCCAGCGCAAGGATATTAGCGACCCCGATGTCATCCATGAATTCTCAGCAAAGGTTGGTAAAACGGAAAACCTGAATTATCTCTATTTACTGACAGTTGCCGATATACGAGCAACCAACCCCAAGCTTTGGACTTCCTGGAAAGACTCATTGCTTAAAGAGCTTTATATCGCAACCCTGAATGCCTTAAGACGCGGACTGGAAAACCCGATTAACCAACAAGACACTATCAAGGAAACCAAAGCAGAAGCACGCAGCGAACTACTCAGAAAAGGCCTTTCCAACAGCAGCATTGATAAAGCCTGGCAGCATATCAATTCCGATTATTTTCTGCGCTATTATGCCGATGAAATCATCTGGCATACTATTGCCATCAATAATTGCGCCGACCAGGATTTACCTTTGGTGCTTTTACGCCCTCAAAATCAACGAGGTAGTGCGGAAATTTTTATCTACGCGGCTCACCAGCAAGAAGATTTTATCTTTTCAAATACAACCGCCTCATTAGATAAACTTGGCCTAACCATCCTGGATGCAAGAATTATTACCACAGAGAACCAATACGCAATAAATAGCTTTCAAGTATTAGAGCAATCAGGCGAACCTATCAGTGACCTGCGCAGAGAATTACATATATGCTCTACCGTCAATCAACAACTACAAAAACAATCCAGCAAACTAGAGCAAAACCTACATCATCAATCACGCCAGGCTGAGCATTTCCCTATCGCCACCAAAGCACATTTTCATCAGGATGTGCAAAATCAGCATAGTATTTTAGAGCTAATTACCACCGACCACCCAGGCCTACTCTCTAAATTAGCCAGCCTTTTCCGCGAGCATCACTTTAATCTTCTGAATGCAAAAATTACCACCATCGGTAGTCGTGCCGAAGATATGTTTACCCTTAGCACACAGAATAAACAACCAATCAACCCTGAACAGCAACAGGTTTTTATTGATGAGTTAAAAAACTTACTCAGACAATAATTCTAGAAAAATCAGTTGAGCGCGAATTTATAGTGCAAGATATTGAATTCATATAATACTTTCAAAAAATCTTAGCTTCACCCATAGCTTAGGCGGATATTTTTTGCAAGTGCGGTGGAATCAAGAACTTGTGCTAGAAGCCGTGAGCAACTGATTTTTCTAGCATCATAGGCAATCCATGCACCATAAATGCCGCGCCGCCACAGACCAGCAAGTCCAACTGCTGATTTTTCAACGCCAGCTTTGGTCTTTACATTAGCCTCTCATATGTATTGCTTTTGCCGGATCATCAGTGATCAATATGTCAACGTTAAGGTCTAAAGCTTTTTGAATATCTTGCCCAGTATTACAAGTATAGGTCACAATCAGTTTATTGTGTTCCCGCAGAAAGTCAGCCAGCTCTTCATTAAGTGTTGCAATGGGCTGACAGATTCCCGCTAAAAAATGATTTTCGCTCACCGTCGTTATAATATCCGAAATTTTATCACTTTCATCCACAGCATAAACCAGTTCTATATCAGTGCTTAATCGATGTGCGTATTGCAGACTGTGCAGATTAAACGAGGAAATAAACACATCCAGATCATGAGCTGAACCTAGAATTTCTAGGCATTGCTGCACTTTTTTTTGCTGCCGCTGCAGTGTTTCCCACTCACGATTCTTGATTTCGATCTGTAATTTGCAGCGGCCTCTATACTGATTGACAAAGGCTTGTAAACTAAAGACCCCTTCCTCTTCGGCACCTGTAAAAAAAGCCGCGAAATTAAACTGCTGCAGTTCTGCAAAAGTGAAATCATCGATGTGTTTTCCTGGATAACCCAATTTATCAAGATAGCGATCATGCCAGAGTACAGATACACTATCTTTTGTTAATTGTACATCTGTCTCCATGCCATCGACTGGGTACAACAATGCTTTTTCAAAGGCCTTCCTTGTATTATCTGCAGCTTCCAGTCTGGCACCTCGGTGCGCATAGATATTACAAAAATTTAAGGGTTCTATTCTCATGCTTTAGCCCATTTAATATGCAATCTTGATAGTAGCACAAAGAGCTTTGCCAACCTATACCCATAACGGTGCAATTGGCTGCTTAAACCTAGAAAAATCAGTTTAACTAAAGAAATCATCACAGCACGAATTAATAATGCAGAACTTGAATTAGCAGTTTGTTCAAAATCAGCGCGAGGTACACGCAGTCAAAGTAGAATGGAAAACTTTATCATGACTGAAAATATGCGAACGTATTTAGTAGCGAAGAGCCCAGAGTGTAGAACGACTGCGCGTGGCACACGAAATTACTTTATTTAAACAATGCAGCACTAAGTTCAGACATCTTGATTCAGACGAAACTAATTTGAGACCATTTCCTAATTTTTTGCGGATGAAGTCAGCTCATAAATTAAGCGCAGATCGGTTCCTGGATAATTGAGTTCCGTTTGATTGAGTTGTTCAAATAACTTTTCTATTGCTTTATTACTTGCAGGTCGGGAAGTACTATGCACACGTATCCGAAGTTGTTTTTTTACTTCATCGGGTAATATATCTGCTTCTGTCACAAACAGCGTTTGTAATAGTTGCCTTGCCATCGGAAAGTCGATTGTCGGTGAGGTTAGCAGAGCGGCCATTGCTGTTTCTGCCCGATAAGCGATCATGTTGACAGTATCTATCAGCCGCTTTTTCCCTGGCAGAAGCTGTTCGAACTTATCTTCGTCTCTCAACTCTTGCCAGGTAATGTGTTTGGGCGTTTGGCTTAGTTTTTCCTTGATGGTTTTTAGTTCATTTTCATAATGCTCTATTTCTTCGAGTAATTCTGCTCGTTTTCTTTCCCATTTCTTGTATTTCACATCTTCCGTTTCATCTTTTTTAATCACCGGATGAAGTTCCATCGCTGCAAATCGAGATAGACGGTAATTGAGTTTGGATTGTATCGAATTACGCTGTCCTTCCTGTTGGCGCCTATCAGGGTTGACCACCTTTTGGGTATCGGATAGTGGCTCTATTCCATACTCCTGTAGCATATCTAGCCCATAGTGGTGCTTCATATATCTAAAAAAGTTCTCTTGGCACCACCGGCTAAACATTCGCCCAGAAACAGCCGTCAATTCTAGTTCATAGGCTGTGGTAATAATACTGGTTTGGTGACCAGAATCAGTCAACTTGCGCACTTCTCTCATCCACATCGCCTGTTTTTTGGTTCCAACCAGACTGCCTCGTTCGGCGAGTTTCATGATGACTTTTTCACCACTCGGTAGTGTGATCTCCTGACTGGAAAAATTGTCCAGTGGCCAATTTTCGGTGGGAAATTTATGATAGGTCATGCAAGCGACACGATGCTTGTCCCACATCTTTCTAAAGAATGCGGGGCTATAGCCTTCTCTATCAAACACCAGGATAAAACGACAGGCTTGTTTGTTTTGCTGTAATGCTTGTGCACTCGGTTGATTCGGAATGTCTTTGAGTAATCGGGGGACGATATCTTCTTCCAGCGTTTTTAGTAAGCCCGGATCCACCGTTTTTTCAACGACAAAGAAGGGACGCCCCGTACCATCATTAACCCAGTAGTCGGTGATACCCCGTAAGCAGAGTTTTTCGCGTGAAACATGCCGTTTGGGAAGTTTAGTCAAGTGTCCATGATAGACACGGACATGACCATCTATGTAGAGTGTTCCTGCTGCCTCTGGTTCATTTTCCATCCATTGTCGACTGAGGTCGGCCGCCCAGCTTTCAACTGATTCTGGATCAGACAGTCCTTTTACTTTGGTTCTTAAACAGCGCACTTCGGGAACCCGATCCAGGCCAAGTAGTTTGCCGAATTCACCCGGTGCATGCTCGCGAAGTTGTTCGGCATTTTTGATGCGACATAGTCCCATAAAGGCGAGTAGCAATAGGATATGAAAGGTTTGATAATAACCTGTCAGTTTGCCAAGGTGGTGCTCAATGTCATTTAATAAGCCATTGCTAAGTAACGCGGGCAATGCACATAACACACCGCCTTTAGGAACATCTAAACAGGATTCGAATTCGATTGAGGCTCCCTTTTCCTGCTCACCCAAAGCCGCCTGGATTCGCTCTTCTACTCGAGTGCAGGCCGTACCGAGTGACTCGGCTGCACTGGCATCAATAATATCACGGGCTGATTTGGTACTGCCATCATTGGGGTCTATTGATACGGCAGACTTTTTTTTAAACGTCCATCACTGATCGCCTTGCGAAAGGTATCTGCCCGGATGCCTAATTCTTTAGCGGCTTCGTTAGGCGTCATACCTTGATCCAGATATTCCTGAGCTTGCTGCAAAACCTCAAGCGTAAAGAGTGGTCCTCCCTTGCGAGTCGGGCGAGGTTCAAAAAACGAATCAGCCCCTTTTTCTCGTAGTTGCCTTAATGAGCGCAT
Organism: Methyloprofundus sp.; assembly: GCF_965251085.1. Classification (NCBI taxonomy): domain Bacteria; kingdom Pseudomonadati; phylum Pseudomonadota; class Gammaproteobacteria; order Methylococcales; family Methylococcaceae; genus Methyloprofundus; species Methyloprofundus sp. Next base: position 2,815,970 of record NZ_OZ252594.1, read on the forward strand.
AACACTACTTTTAGAGACACCAAAGGTTGTAATAATATCGATTGAACGACAGGAGCCGGTATTGATGAGTTGAGAGGTGTGAAGTCTAAATAATCTCTTATTGTCAGCCTGGTGAGAATAGATCGGGATACCGCCGAGGAAATAAAACCACTCATCATTTCGGTTATCAACACTGACCTGACCATTTATAATAGTCGTACCCTGAGGAATTATTGGGAGCATGAGTTGCTGCATTAATTGAATACCTCGTATGATATGAGGGCTTAGTTTAACCTAAATGAGTACCGTTTTCATTTCTTTAGCTGAAAATATCAATCATTTGACAATAATTCCCTAACCCTTTAATTATATTGCCTAGTTTAAGTTTTAATGGATTTCTTTCAGGATAGCGAATCAAGATGTCTGAAGTTGTTTATCCAGGCATTTTTTATGACACTCTAACGCACAAGATGACTCCCCAGTTAGGTTAATTATGTATTTAAACGTATTGTTTAACAAGAGAAAGGTACATTCTGCCTCCCCTTCCAGCCTGGACAAAGCAACTTAAGCTACATTCGCTGTCCGCGTACTTAGACAAAGAGAATTATAAAAAAATTTCTCAAAGTGATTTAGTTCATAGTTCATGACCTTAATTTATGAGTAAATACACAGGCCCCATAACAAATACGAATAACAACTAAACTCATGATAATTCAAGGAGTCTAATGATGAAAACTTTACCCGCATTATTTTCAGGCATTATGCTTGCCCTGATAATATTCCTAACCGGACCTACCAAAGCTGGCTCTACTATTATAGATCAAAGCCTCTTTCTGAATAATGAAATTTCCGACTCATGGAGAAACTTCCATATAATTGACCTAGGCAAGCCTTTTAATGCCGGGGGTATACTTAAGCGCTGGGAAATTATTGCCAATAATGAAAATTTAGTCCAGCTGGTTATTTACAGACGGGAAGGTGATAAATTCATTGTCGTTGGTAGGAGCGAAATAGAAACACCCCAAGAGGGATATAATCAGTTTGAACTACGCAACAAACTAATTGATGTTAAGGCTGGAGATTTTGTGGGTATGTACTATCCCGACCAGAGTTCAGTGAGTTATAGCGAGGATAACAATGGCACAACACTGTTAACGAACTCTGATGCAGGGGGCAGTAATGATGCAGCAACCAGTTTTACTCATATAACAAACCGCCATTATGCCATCAGGGCGATAGGCGGATTAAAAATATTTAATTAATAGCCGGAATTTCACCGAGCGCATCAACGATAGAATTCACCACAGGTAACGCCAGTTCACTAGTGTTAATATTTACCCCCAGTTCGGCTAGTTGTGTAACCTGCAAGCCTTGGTATCCGCAAGGATTTATAAAACTAAACGGGCTTAAATCCATATTGTTATTTAAGCTCAAGCCATGATAACTACAGCCCTTTTTAATGCGTAGGCCCACTGAGCCAATTTTCTTGCCCTGAATGTAAACGCCTGGTGCTTCAGCTTTTGCAATTGCATGCAAACCATATTGAGCAAGGGCTGTCATCATAGCCTGTTCAATAATGCTCACCAACTGGCGTACTCCCAGCCCTCTACGCTTAATATCTATAAGCGTGTAAACAACCAACTGCCCTGGCGCATGATAGGTAATTTGTCCGCCCCTATCAGTATTGACTAGCGGAATATCTACAGCCTGTAATAAGTGTTCCGGTTTACCATTGAGCCCCTGAGTAAACACCGGAGCATGTTCGACTATCCAGATTTCATCTGCGCTATGTTCACCTCTGGCCAAAGTAAAATCCTGCATTTTCTGCCAGCAACTTAGATAGTCTTGGTGGCTTTTATTATAAATACTAATCTTCATAAGCAGCCACTTGCTGGATAAAATTATCCAGATCACTCGCCTGTGTTACTAAATTACTTTGTAACATCGGTAAGCCAGGTTTTAACTTTAAAATTGCAGCCGTAAAAATGCCTGTGCCATTACGTTGCATTTTCCCTTTCTCATTCCATTGTTTGCAATTATCGACTCCGCAACTCGGCGATTTATCTTTTAAAATAAAACCGGATATTTGCGAATTGTCCAGAAAGGTTTCTGCATAGCTCATCATCTTTTCTGTTAGATCGACTACCGGCTGAGTACAGGTTAACAAATGAATTTTTGTGCCTTGTTGATGTAGTTCTATTTTTGCACGCGGCACACCCAGACCGATTTCTACTTCGGGGCAGACGGGAATAATAGTAAAGTGCTCGGTTAGTTGCTTGATGATCGTGTTTTCCTGGTGATCCCCATCGTAGCGGACTTTATGGCCTAGTAGGCAGGCGCTGATTGCTATGGATTTTATTTGTGGCATTCTTGCGTACTCGGGGATTACTATAAAATAGTGAGTTCTGGAATGCAGGTTTCGATATAAACCGTAGGGCGCGGCTTTAGCCCGCCTTTAATAATCTAAAAATTGGCGGGCTAAAGCCACGCCCTACAACGTCATAGTTATATGCGGGCAAGCGTTTAAATCCGTATAAATAGCATCCAGTTGCGCTTTGCTTTGTGCTTCAATTTCTACCGTAATGGCAATAAAATTGCCGCCTTTACTCAAGCGTGTTTTAACGGCTCCTTCAGTTAAATCCTCCACATGGCGACGAACCAGTTCCACGATAATCGCATCCAGATCAGGGATATTTTTACCCATGGCCTTGATCGGAAACTGGCAAGGGAAATCAAAGGGTGATTCATGTTCTAATTCGGTCATGAAACTGCTCGCTTGTATTGTTGAAATAATTGCTGCATTTTTTCCCACACAGGACCCACCTGGCCATCACCTACTCGCTCATTATCCAGCGTGATAACCGGTAAAATTTCTCGCGTAGAACTGGTCAACCAGATTTCACTTGCTTTGCGCAAATCTACTTCGGCAATTGCTTCTTCGCGCAGACTCATCTTATTTGATTTAGCTAAATCTATAATGACATCTCGGGTGATGCCCGGCAAAATTTCATTGCTATTGGGTGGCGTGACCAATACACCCTCTATCACAGCAAAAACATTACTCGCAGCGCCTTCTGTAGCAAAGCCGTCTTTAATCAAAATAGCTTCAGCACAGGATTTATCTACCGCTTGCTGACGTAATAATATATTTGCCAATAAGGTCGTTGCTTTAATACTACACAATTCCCAGCGCATATCATCCAGAGTAATTGCTTTTACGCCCTGTTCTCGTGCAAAAGGAGCAATCGCAGAACACATGGCAAAAATTGTTGGCTTGCTCTGCTGCGGAAATGCATGGTCCCTGGTATCGGCTACGCCACGGGTAATTTGCAGATAAATATATTGCGCCTCACCTTCAACTAACAACGGCTGTATGATATCTAGCCATTGCTGAGTATCTAAAGAGACTGTCAGGCGTATCCCATTTAAACTATTATTCAGGCGTTGCAAATGTGCTTCCAGGCAAAATAAATGGCCGAAATAAGCGGGAATCACTTCATACACGCCATCACCAAATAAAAACCCTCGGTCCAGCACGGAAACTTTTGCCTCTGATAAAGGCAAATATTCGCCATTCAAATAAACTGCTTTACCTTGCATAAGCTTATTTGATTAACATTAAACCTGAATCGTAGGTGCGCTGTAAAAAGCTGCCTTTTTCCACAGCATTAAGTGCTACCAAAGGCATAGACCGAACGGTTTCATCACGTAAGGTAACGTTAACCACACCCAGCTGATCACCTTGTTTTACAGGTGCCATAATATTAACGTCAACACTGGTTGCCGCTTTCATTTCTTTATAATGTCTTCTGGAAATGGTCACGTATAAGTCTTCTGGAACACCTAGGCTTACTGTGTCGCTTGCGCCCTTCCAGACTCTGGCAGTGGTTAATTCGGTATTCGCGTCGTAGAGCTTGTGCGTTTCAAAAAAGCGGAAACCATAATTCAATAAAGTCTGGCTTTCATTGGCACGGGCGCTCTTACTTTTAGTACCTAAAACGACTGAAATCAAACGCATTTGTTCGCGTTTTGCAGATGCGATTAAGCAATACCCTGCTTCTTCCGTATGTCCCGTCTTAACTCCATCAACTGACTCATCGCGCCATAATAAAGTATTGCGGTTTTGTTGGGTGATATTGTTATACGTGAATTCTTTTTCAGAATCCCAGCGATAATATTCTGGAAATTCATTAATCACCGCACGCGTTAAAGTCGCTAAATCGCGTGCCGTTGTGTAATGTTCGTCAGGAACGGGTAAACCTGTGGCATTCATAAAATGCGTACTATACATTCCCAGACGCTGCGCCTGCTGGTTCATCATTTCAGCAAAAGTATGTTCATCACCTGCGATATGTTCTGCAATAGCAACACTGGCATCATTTCCAGATTGAATAATGATGCCTTTGAGTAAATCTTCTACCTTGACCTGTTTATTAACTTCAATAAACATTTTTGAACCCGGTGTACGCCAGGCTTTTTCGCTGATAGTGACCATCTCATCAAGACTCAAGCGGTTATTACTCAATTCACGAAAAGCGATATAAACCGTCATAATTTTAGTCAGACTTGCTGGTGGAAGCACTTCATCCGCATTTCTCTCGGCTAAAATTCGTCCACTATCGAAATCCTGTAAAAAATAGCTGCTTGCATTCAAGCGAGGGGGTGCAGGTATTTTTATTTCATTTTCTGCCTGACTGTAGGTCAAAGGCAGTAATAAAAAAACAAATAAAACTAATTGTTGCTGGATTTTTGGGAACATAAACGTAAGGGTATGAACTATAAGTTGAAAAAATTATACCATGTATATCTAAGGGAGATGGAAAGAAATAATCATCCAGAACAACCAGGAGAAATGGTCAAAAACCATTTCTCCAACGATGGCATTCGGTCAACAAACTGATAATACGTCTTCATTGCTTTTTTACCTACCTTTACTCCTGTTTCATATATTTTTTCTGTTAATTTAACAATAGGTGCTTTGCCATTGTAGGTCATACTTTTGGCAAATTTTAAAGTTGTTTCAACTGTATCCATTATGTCGCCACTAATATGATTTTCATAGGCTCCCCATACTCGTTCAATTGGGTTATATTTACTATGATAAGGAGGGTAGTAGGCCAGTTTTATCTTTATGTTGCTTTTTTCAGCAAACTCCACAAGCCTTTTTATAAACTGAGTTCTGGAGCTACTGTTCTCCATACCATTGTCAGCGTTAATTGTCAGAATATCTACTCCATATTTTTCTTGAATTTCTGGCCAAATTTCTTCCAATCGGTCAACGATGAAATCACTGCTGGCATAGCCTGCTGTAAAGAAAAGGAAAAAATCATCATGTTCAGGCAGATAAAAACCAAAAGGAGTTAACTTTTCCTTAACATCTAAATCATGATCCTCTGCTTTTGTTAAAACCCGATTTCGTCCTCCCCGTGAAAAATTTCCTATATTCATTCTTGCTTTGGCATCAATTGATATACGAATCTCTTTTGGGTTGATATCTGCCATTCCATTGACTGAATGAACTTGTTCAAAAATTGCATCCGTTTCCTTGATTTTCTTATGAGGCTTTGTTTTTTGTACCTTTTTTGGATGGTAACTCAGGTCATTTAATTTTGTATTGATAGTTTTTGAGCAAGGTAATGTTTTTTCATCGTAATAATCAATCTCCAGTAAACGTTTTCTAACTTCTTTAGCCGTTAGCCGGGTATATAATCGACAGGAATTAAAAGAGGGATCCGTTTGACACTCCGGTTCAGCAATTTTTTTTATGTCATCAAGTAGATGAGGAAAATGCTCTTCACTTTTATTACGCCCTCTCGCTGAAAAATTATCTTCTATGGGCTGAGTTTCAAGTTCATATTGTCCTTTTCGGATAGTGCCTCTATTCCATCCTAGTTTTTCTTCAGCAATACTTGCACCACCTGAGCCTAGTAGCTCCACCGTTTCAGCCATGAATATACGACGTACCGAGCCTTTTAAACGATGGGCTGTATTTATAATCCAACCTATAATGCTATCTGTTAATATCAACAAGCTTATCTGCCTAGTGTGAGAATAAATTCAGAATTCATTATTATAAATTATTGAGACACAAGCTTACTTCGTTTGGATGATTATTTCTTTCCATCTCCCTAATAATGCTTTCAGTGCATTTTTTATAGAGCACTGCATTTTCGCAGGTAATTTGAAATATATTGAAGACTATTTTTTATTGCCATGAAGGACAAAAAAGCGTCATTCCCGAAGTCTTTTATCGGGAATCTATGCTTAACCTGCGAGATTCCTGCTAAAAGCATGCAGGAATGACGAAACAATGACAATACACCTTCAAGCCCTTCATGCTCTTCATGGTAAAAAACAGGTTTTTATTCCAAGCAAGGTCTAGACTAGAGGCCTGATGTTTCATTCAGAAATATAATGACCCTGCTCTATACCTAGCTGTTTTAATTTTGCGCTGATATGATCTGCTTCTGTTACTGAAGAGATAGGGCCAAGCTGTACTTTAAAGAATTTACTTCCTGCGCTTTCGTCCGTTACGATTCTACTTTCTGACAATTCCACAGCGGACATTTTTTGTTGCAATAAAAGCGCATTTTCACGTGTTGAAAAAGCACCGACCTGATAATAAATCTTATGAGTCTGAGCAACATCATCACCCATTTCATTATCCCCAGGCTGCAGCGCAATAACATCCACAAAACCGGTGCCTGCTTTAGCCAGACCTAATTTCGCAGCAGCCGCAAATGATAAATCAATAATTCTATGCGCATGAAAAGGTCCGCGATCATTGACTCTAACTATTACGCTACGCTGGTTATCTAAATTTGTCACGCGTACATAACTGGGAATAGGTAATGTTTTATGTGCAGCAGTCATCGCCCACATATCATAAACCTCTCCTGTTGCGGTATTTTTCTGGTGAAACTTAGTGCCATACCAGGAAGCGATGCCTTGCTTTCTATAACCCTTATTGCTAGGCTGCACATGATAAGTTTCACCCAAAACAATATAAGATTCAGGGTTAACAGAGGGCGACCAGGGTTCATAGCGTGGCACCGCATCCGGAATGGCCGAAATATTAACCGTTATATTTTCTGGGCCACCATCGATAACAACAATAGGCTCTTTTTTTTCTGGAGCAGAACAGGCACTTAAACCTGCTATCAATAATACGAGTACGGCTTTATTCATTGATGACCAGGGTATTGCTGTTTAACTGCCTGACTTAATTGAAAAACTGCCAAAGCATATAGAGGGCTATGGTTATAGCGGGTAATCACATAAAAATTCTCTAAGCCTACCCATAAATCCTGGCCTTTTTCTTGCTCAAAGCTTAATAATTTTAGCGGCTCATCATCCGCCATTTGCTTTGGAAGCTCGACCTGCATAGCTCTCAATTGCGCTGCATTAGTATCTGGCTTCAAGCCTTTCGTTAATGCCTGTTTATATTGCTCGCCTGTCGCAGTAACAGGAAACGCAATATCTTTGCCGGGCTGCCAGTGATGTTTAGCAAAATAATTTGCCACACTGGCAATCGCATCTGCAGGATTATTCCAGATATCACGCTTAGCATCGCCTTCATAATCAGCAGCAAAGTTACGGTAACTACTTGGCATAAACTGTGGCATGCCCATAGCACCCGCATAAGAGCCAACCGGAACTAATGGATCCATTTTTTCTTCACGGCACAATAGCAAAAAGTTCTCTAACTCGCTGAGAAAGAACTTGCTACGCTTAGGATAATCAAAACCTAATGTCGCCAGTGCATCAATAACCCGATGTCCGCCAGTCCTTTCTCCATACAAGGTTTCAACACCGATAATCGCCACAATAATTTCTTCAGGAATGCCATGTTTCTGCTGCATTGCCGCTAAACTCTGCTGATTATCCTGCCAGAATTTAACACCGCCCTGTATGCGTGAGTCACGTATAAAAATTTTACGATATTTATACCAGGGCATACCTTCTGCAGGGCGAGTCATCGCTGCGATAATTTTGGGTTGTATCTCTACAGATTCGAATAAAGTATTTAACTCGGCACGATCGAACTGATGCTCAGTAACCATTTTGTTGATAAATTTATCAACAGCCGCCTTATCTTTGATCTCTGCCTGAGCAACCGAATGACTGATAAGTGCGAAAAAAAACAAGGTAGCAAGCAATAGTTTTTGCATAATAAAGGTTGTTTATATAATAAATATAGATACGAATTACATAGGATCTGCTGACGACAGGAAGCTCATCAAGAACAAAAGATGCGCTTCGTTCCTCAGCACATCCTGTATCAACTTGCTTAACTTAATGGCAGCAATACAAAGCAAAAAAACTCATAATAAGCTTATTTTTTAACATACAGATCGGTGATCGTACCCGTCACCATTTCTGCTGCCAAAGCAAAGGTTTCTGAAAGTGTAGGATGTGCATGTATGCTTAAACCTACATCTTCAGCATCAGCCCCCATTTCCAGCGCTAAAACTGCTTCGGCAATCAGTTCGCCGGCATTTGGACCCACCATACCCGCCCCTAAAATACGCCCTGTTTCAGGATCGCACAGCATTTTTGTTAAACCTTCATTGCGGCTTAGACTTAAAGAACGTCCGCTTGCTGCCCAAGGAAAAGCTCCTTTGTCATAGGCTATTCCTTGTTCTTTCGCCTGATTTTCAGTTAAGCCCATCCATGCGACTTCTGGATCGGTGTAGGCAACCGAAGGAATCGTTAGCGCATCAAACCCGGATTTATGTCCTGCAGTTACTTCAGCTGCAATTTTGCCTTCATAAACGGCTTTATGTGCCAGCATGGGGTTACCCACTATATCGCCAATCGCATAAATATACGGCACGTTGGTTTTTTGTTGTTTATCAACTGCAATAAAGCCACGCTCATCAACATTCACACCTGCTTTTTCAGCACCGATCAAAAGTCCATTTGGCTTACGCCCGATAGCAACCAGCACTTTATCAAAGACTTCAGGCTCGGGTGCTTTATCCCCATCAAAAGTCACTTTAAGCCCATCATCTTGAGGCTCTATACTCGCAACTTTGGTTTTTAACCAGATGTTTTTATATTGCTTTTTAATATGGCGTTGCAATGGCGTGACTAAATCTTTATCGCAGCCAGGAATAATCTGATCCATAAGCTCGACTACGCTTATTTCAGAACCCAAGGCATGATAAACCGTTGCCATTTCCAGACCGATAATACCGCCACCCACTACCAACAGTTTTTTGGGTACATCTTCTAGATTCAAAGCTTCAGTAGAATCCATCAAACGTGGATCATCATTAGGGAAGACAGGAACTTTATTAACCTGCGAACCTGCTGCAATAATAGCGTTATCAAAGGTGATTTGCTGAGTGCCTGACTCACTGACTACCTGCAGAGAATTAGCCCCGGTGAATTCACCCAGACCTTGAACTAGCTGAACCTTACGCTGTTTAGCTAATTTTGCTAAACCTCCTGTCAAGGTATTGGTAATACCTTCTTTCCAGCCTCTGATTTTATCTAAATCAAACTCAGGTTTACCAAAGCTTAAGCCGTGTTGTTCAAAATGTTTAGCTTCGTGCACTATCTGTGCTACATGCAATAAAGCTTTGGAAGGAATACAACCAACATTCAGGCATACCCCGCCTAAAACAGGATATTTCTCCACCAGCACAACCTGCTTACCTAAATCTGCTGCACGAAATGCCGCCGTATAACCGCCAGGACCACCACCTAAAACCAGGACTTCCGCATGTATAACTTCTGTCATATTCTCAACTCCCTATAGTAATAAGCGGCGTATATCGCTTAAGTATTTAATTATTGTCGACATAAATCGCGCTCCATCTGCACCATCAACCACCCGATGATCATAAGTTATATCCAGGGGCAACATCAGCTTAGGAACAAACTCAGAACCATTCCACACTGGCTGCATAGACGAGCGAGTGACTCCTAGTATTGCCACTTCTGGTGCATTAACTATCGGCGTAAAAGCCTTACCACCAATACCACCTAAACTGGAAATAGTGATACATCCACCGCGCATATCTGCGGGGAGCAATTTACCGTTACGCGCCTTCTCACTGAGCTCAGATAATTCCCGCGTTAATTCAGCAAGACCTTTTTTATCGACATCTTTTAGAACCGGCACAACCAGACCATTCGGAGTATCTACCGCAATACCGACATTAAAATATTTCTTCAGAATTAAAGATTCGCCATCCGGCGATAAAGAACTATTAATTCTCGGGAATTGTTGCAGTGCTGCAACCAGAGCTTTGACAATAAATATCAAACCCGTGACTTTGATTTCAGTGGATTTATCTGCATTCAAGGCCTTGCGGAATGCTTCCATTTCGGTAATATCAGCATCATCATGATAAGTCACTAATGGCAAATTCAACCACACCCGGCTTAAGTTTCGCCCGGTCAAACGCTGTATTTTGCTGAGTTTTTGCTCTTCAATTTCACCAAACTGACTGAAATCTACCGCCGGAATAGAGGGTATACCTGCGCCACCTTGTGCCGGCACACCTGAAGACATGACCTGTTTAATAAAACTTTTTACATCTTCTTTTAAAATACGCCCTTTACGCCCACTACCCTGAGTAACCAGGCTGATATCCACGCCTAATTCACGGGCAAATAATCGTACACTTGGGCTCGCATGAGAAGGTTTACCAGAAACGCGGGCAGTCGCTGTACTTGCGGCAGGACTGCTAGCTACTTTTTTCTGTGCTGCCGGAGCATCTGCTGGCGTAGCGGCGGGTTTAGCTTGCTCAGCAGCAGGTGCCGCTGCTGCTGAAGACTGAACTTCCAGGCTAATAACTAAAGCCCCTTCAGAAACTTTATCACCCACGTTAACAAACACATCTTTAACAATACCTGAATGCGTGGAAGGCAAATCCATACTTGCCTTATCGGTTTCCAGTACCGCCAGAGTCTGTTCTTTCTCTACCGTATCACCCGTCTGGATTAATACTTCTATGACATCAATATCAGCAACATCGCCCACATCCGGCACTTTCACTTCAACTATACTTACACTGGTAGCGGGTGCAACTTCAGCTGGAGTTTCTGCCTTTTGCGCAAGATCAATCTGAACATCCTCTACGCCTATGACTTCTTCGCTCGCAACGGCTGCACTTTCACTTGCCTCCACTGTCACGACTAAAGCGCCTTCAGAAACCTTATCACCCACACTGATATGCACTGCTTTAACGATACCCGCTGCGCTAGAGGGCATATCCATGCTGGCCTTATCTGTTTCTAACACGGCCAGCGTTTGCTCTTGTTCAACAACATCGCCCACTTTCACCAATACTTCAATAACATCAATATCAGCAACATCACCGACATCTGGCACTTTTACTTCTGTTAATAGCGTCATAATAAACTTCTTTTGTTAGATTAACCAAGGTGCAATGATTTCAGCATCAATATTATATTTTTTAATCGCCTCATCAATTTTCGCCGCCTCAAATTCACCTTTGTCTGCCAGACTTTTCAGTGCAGCAATAGTGACATGATAACGATCCACTTCAAAGAATCCACGTAATTTTTCACGCGTATCAGAACGCCCAAAACCATCAGTTCCCAAAACAGTATACTCAGCCTTGATAAACGGACGAACCTGCTCGGCAAAAGCCCGAACATAATCGGTTGCAGCAATCACCGGAAACCCTGTTTTAGTAAGACACTTGCTTACATGAGAGACACGTGCTTTTGCTGTCGGGTGTAATCGACTCCAGCGCTCACATGCCACGCCATCACGCGCTAATTCAGTAAAACTCGTACAGCTCCAAAGGTCAGCTTCAACGCCCCAATCCTCACGCAATAGATTGGCCGCTTCCATTACTTCACAGAAAATCGTGCCGGAACCTAATAATTGCACTTTCGGCGCTTTTTTACGACTAATACCTGACTGAAACAGATACATGCCTTTTAGAATATCTTTCTCAACACCTTCTGGTATTGGCGGCTGATCATAATTCTCATTCATCACCGAAATATAGTAGAACACATCTTCCTGCTCTACATACATGCGGCGTAAACCATCATGAATAATGACCGCTAATTCATAACCGAAAGTCGGGTCATAAGAAATACAATTAGGAATCGTCGCCGACATCATATGACTATGTCCATCCTCATGCTGCAAGCCTTCACCATTCAAGGTCGTTCTTCCCGCAGTACCACCAAGCAAGAAACCTCTGGTACGTTGATCAGCAGCGGCCCAGATCAAGTCTCCAACGCGCTGAAAACCAAACATGGAATAGTAAATAAAGAACGGTATCATCGGTACATTATGCGTAGAGTACGCTGTTCCAGCCGCAATCCAGTCACATAAGCCTCCCGCTTCATTAATCCCTTCCTGCAATACCTGGCCTGCTTCGTCCTCTCTATAATACATTAACTGCTCGGCATCCTGAGGTGTATACAACTGCCCAACCTGAGACCAGATACCGAGCTGACGGAACATCCCTTCCATACCAAAAGTACGTGACTCATCAGGTACAATCGGCACGATACGTTCGCCAATTTTTTTATCTTTTACCAATACATTGAGAATTCTAACAAAAGCCATCGTGGTCGAAATACCATGTCCTGCTTTTGTACCATTCAATACCGCCTGAAATGCACTCAACTCAGGAATTTCCAACGCATCTGATTTTTGTCTACGTGCAGGAATATGACCACCCAGGTCTGTTCTCCGCTGCAGCATATATTTATATTCTTCAGAATCTTCGGCAAATTTTAAATACGGCAAGCCTTCAATTTCTTTATCAGTCACTGGAAGATGCCACCGATCACGAATATCTGTAATCGATTCTATGCTCATTTTTTTCTGCTGATGACTGGTATTCTGCGCTTGACCGGAATCTCCCATACCATAGCCTTTAATCGTTTTAGCGAGGATAACAGTAGGCTGCCCCTTGTGCTGCACGGCCGCCTGATAAGCAGAAAAGACCTTGATTGGGTCATGCCCACCCCGGTTCAGCGTCCAGATATCCCAATCTGTATATTCTTCGACCAGTTTTTTCAATTCAGGTGTATTAAAGAAATGCTCGCGCACATAAGCACCATCTTTGGACTTATAGGTTTGATAGTCACCATCAACGCATTCCATCATGCGCTTCATCAGTAAGCCCTCTTTATCTTTAGCTAACAACGCATCCCAATAGCGCCCCCAGATGACTTTGATAACATTCCAGCCTGCACCACGGAAGCTGCCTTCCAGCTCCTGAATAATTTTGCCATTACCGCGTACAGGTCCATCTAGACGTTGCAAGTTACAGTTAACCACAAAAACCAGGTTATCCAGCTTTTCGCGACCAGCCATGGTAATAGCACCCAGCGTTTCAGGCTCATCCGTCTCACCATCTCCCAGAAATGCCCAGACCTTACGATCTTCCGTCTTAGCCAGACCACGACTCTGCATATAGCGCATAAAGCGTGCCTGATAGATAGACATAATAGGGCCTAAGCCCATAGAAACGGTAGGAAATTGCCAAAAATCAGGCATTAGCCAGGGGTGAGGATAAGAAGAAAGTCCATTGCCGCCCACTTCCTGACGGAATTGATCCATCTGCTCATCAGGAAAACGGCCTAATAAATAAGCGCGAGCATAGTCTCCAGGACAAGAATGTCCCTGCACGAAAATCATATCCGCACCGCGCTCTTCAGTGGCCGCATGCCAAAAGTGATTATGCCCAACATCATACAAGGTTGCAGCTGATGCAAAGCTGGCAATATGTCCGCCAACATTAGTATTCTTATTCGCTCTTAAGACCATCATCATGGCATTCCAGCGAACATAAGCGCGAATTTTACGCTCAATTGTGGTCATGCCAGGAAACTTTGGTTGTTGCTCAACAGGTATCGTGTTGATATAAGCGGTATGGGCACTAAAGGGGATCGCTGCACCTGATTGTCTTGCCATTTCGACCAGCTGTCCAATAATAAACTGGACACGCTCATTACCATCCTGGTCCTGGATAGCACCTAAAGCTTCCAGCCATTCTTTTGTTTCTTGCGGATCTATATCAAGCTGATCTAACATATTGGCATTCAAACCATTACTCATCCCATACTCCTGCGATTTTGTGTTGTGCCTACTTTTTCAGCACTCTAAAACAATTGTAGGGTGGGCAATACTTTCCTGCCCACCCTGTAGTCCGATAATATTCAGTGGGCAAAAAAGAGCTGCCCACCCTAGCTTGTTACACTTAACTATTTTTTTGCATTTGCAACCGCCTCTTTAGCCAGTGCGGTTACGGCAGCCCAATCTTTATTCTTCACTGCTTCGGCCGGTACTAACCAGGAACCACCCACGCAAGCTACATTTTTAAGCGCCAGATAATCTTTATAATTACTCGGTGAAATTCCACCAGTGGGGCAAAAAGTTATTTGTGGAAGCGGCCCAGCTATCCCTTTTAACATGGGAATACCTCCTGCCGCTTCAGCCGGAAAAAACTTAAAATGATCCAGACCATATTCCATGCCTAACATTAACTCTGAAACAGATGCAATTCCAGGTATAAGCGCTATTTCACTTTGATTCGCTGCAGCCAAAAGCTTAGGTGTTAAACCCGGACTAATTGCAAATACTGCGCCCGCATCTGCAACAGCCTGCAACTGCTCAGGCGTAGTAATCGTACCTGCGCCAACATACGCACCTTCAACTTCTTGACTAATGGCTTTAATAGAGCCCATTGCTGCCGCTGTGCGTAAAGTAATTTCCAGCACTTTGATACCACCAGCCATTAACGCTCTAGCCAAAGGTACTGCATCCGCCGCGTCTTGAATAACCATGACCGGCATAACAGGCGATGCATTTAAAACGTCAGAGGGATGTACTTTCCAGTTATTTATAGTCATATTGATTTTTAATTATTTTAGTAGGGAGTGGCTTTAGCCCGCCTTTTATGTATTGGCGGGCTAAAGCCACTCCCTACCTCAGTTAGGTCCGATTAACTCGACAATACAGGTTATCTTCATCAAATAAATTAGTTGCTCCGGTTTCTGCAGAAGAAACGCCTACCCTGAATGCACCGAACATTTCTCTACCCATACCCCAGTGATGATCCTGCGCACTATTCGGCTCAGGTTTACGAGCAGCAAACACAGCAGCATCCACTAGCGCATTAACCTCACCAGTCTGGGCATTCAGGTTAATCACATCACCCGTGCGTACTTTAGTCAATGGGCCACCATCTTCACATTCAGGGCACATATGAATCGCTGAAGGCACTTTACCTGATGCGCCGGACATACGTCCATCGGTAACAATTGCTACTTTAAAGCCTCTATCCTGCAAAGAACCTAATAACGGGGTTAATTTATGCAACTCAGGCATACCATTGGATTTCGGTCCTTGAAAACGTAGCACAATAATAAAGTCACGTTCTAGCTCACCACGATGAAAAGCAGCGAGTACTTCATCCTGATCATCAAATACAATCGCAGGCGCTTCAACCACCTGGTGATCTTCAGAAACTGCAGATACTTTAGAAATACCGCGCCCCAGATTACCACGCATCAAATGCAGACCACCGCCTACAGCAAAAGGTTTTTCTAATGAACCGATAACCTCTTTATCCAATGAGCCATTAGGTCCCTCTTTCCAGACCAGTTTGCCATTTTCTATTTTTGGTTCTTGCGAGTAACCCGTCATACCGCGTTGATCGCCCACAGTTAAAACATCTTCATGCAAATAGCCGCCGCGTAATAATTCGGCAATCAACACACTCATACCCCCAGCGGCTTGAAAATGGTTGATATCAGCCGGCCCATTTGGATACACGCGTGTTAATAACGGCACAACACGCGATAGCTCATCAAAATCATTCCAGTTCACTTCAATACCGGCTGCTCGCGCAATCGCTACAATGTGCATCGTATGATTAGTTGATCCACCCGTCGCCAGTAAACCCACAATAGCATTAACGATAGCTTTTTCATCAATCACCCGACCTAATGGACGATAATCATCACCTAATGCAGTAAATTTCAAGACTTGCTCTGCCGCGGCTTTAGTGAGCTCATCACGCAGTGGTGTATAAGGATTGATAAAAGAACTACCCGGTAAATGTAATCCCATAATCTCGACCATCATCTGGTTACTATTAGCCGTACCGTAGAAAGTACAAGTACCTGGACTATGATAGGACTTAGATTCAGATTCTAATAATTCTTTACGGCCAATTTTCCCTTCCGCATACTTCTGCCGTGTGCGGGATTTTTCTTTATTGGAGATACCGCTGGTCATTGGACCAGAAGGAACAAAAACAGCGGGTAAATGTCCGAAACTCAATGCACCTAATAATAAACCTGGAACAATCTTGTCACAAACCCCAAGATATAAGCCACCATCAAACATATTATGGCTTAAGCTAATCGCGGTAGACATCGCTATCACGTCACGACTAAATAAAGACAGCTCCATACCTGGCTGACCTTGCGTCACTCCATCACACATGGCAGGAACGCCACCAGCAAACTGCGCAACACCACCGGCTTGCTTAATCGCGGCTTTAATTAAAGCAGGTGAATCTTTATAAGGCTCATGCGCAGATAACATATCATTATATGAAGAAATAATAGCAATATTCGCTTTCTTTTCCGCCGTTAAATCGGCTTTATCTGCTGGACTACAGGCTGCAAAACCATGTGCTAAATTACCACAGGCCAGAGTTGACCGATGCGGGCCTTGTTCAGCAGCTTTATCAATATGTTTTAAATAAAGAGCACGCACCACACGACTGCGCTCAATGATTTTTTGAGTAACCTCTTCTACTACTGAATGCATTTAATCTTTTCCTGTAAAGTTACTTTAAAGAAGTAATAAATAATAAAGTACCCCAAATTATGAACGCGTTATTATACAGCAACACTGTGCCAACAAAAACCACAGCAGACTGTAGAGCGGACTTTAGTCCGCTATTATTGGCAAGATTCAGTTCTATACTTCGCGCGGTCACGGATGCGGATTTCTAGCGGCTGAGTTTTTGCCGATAGCAACGCCGCTGAAACCGTTACGTAGCGAGCTATGCGCCAGTTTCAGCATCTTGCTATCGACAAAAATCAACTCACTATACAACCGCATCCGTGACCACGCGAAATATAGCAGACTAAAGTCTACCCTACACCAAAGCTCTAGCCTTTAAAAATGCCTGCTCAGACAAAGCACTCCAGTTTGAAACCTGCCCCCTAAACTGGTTAAAAGAAGTATAGATTTTCTTTGCCATCGGACCTTTATTAGCCAGCTCTAGCACCACTTCTTCGGAAATCTGCTTTAGTTTTCTCAGCACCTCATCCGGCAATGGCATTAACTTTACACCATGCTTGTTAACTAAGGCATCCAGTGCCTGATTATTTTTCGCCATATAATCAGACAACATATCTATATTCACTGCTTTACATGCCGCCATAACAATACTTTGTAAATCACCAGGCAACTTGTTAAACGCCTGTTTATTAATCATGGCTTCCAGCGTAGAACCTGGCTCATGCCAGCCAGGGTAATAATAATACTTGGCTACTTTATAAAAGCCAAAAGCCAGATCATTATATGGCCCCACCCATTCCGTGGCATCCAGCGCACCTGATTGCAAAGACGTAAATAACTCACCACCCGGCATATTGACCGTGGTACCGCCCGCTCTACGCAATACCTCTCCACCTAGGCCAGGGATACGCATTTTCAGGCCTTTTAAATCATCAATAGTTTTTATTTCTCTATTAAACCAGCCCGCCATTTGCACCCCCGTATTACCTGCCGCCGCCGGGATTAAATTAAATGGCGCGTATAACTCGCGCCAGAGCTCCATACCACCACCATAATACAACCAGGCATTCATTTCCTGAGCCGTTAAGCCAAACGGGACAGAAGAAAAAAACTGCGTTGCTTCATTCTTGCCTTTCCAGTAATAAGCACCTGAATGTCCCATTTGCGCAGTACCAGTAGAAACTGCGTCAAACACCTCAAAAGCAGGCACTAATTCATTCGCACCGTAGACTTTTACCTTAATACGGCCGCCACTCATTTCATTAATCATTTGCGCCAGCTGGTTAGCCCCAACACCCAGACCAGGAAAATTTTTCGGCCAAGCCGTAACCATTTTCCATTTGAACTGCGCTTTGGCGTGAACAACGCCAGGAGCGAGTAATGTACCACCTGTCGCTATAGCGCCTACACCAGCCTTATTAATAAAATCACGTCTTTTCATATTCTGTTGCCTTATACTTTAGTTGGCGTATTTTACCCGAATTAAACAGCAACTGGGTTGCTTTATCCTAAAACCCGAACATTACAAAAGGAGTACTGAAAAAACATCAGCCCTCTATCAACAATGTACGAAATAAAATTCACCACAAGCAATGGAAGCGGAACTAAAGGTCCCGCTTCCAGGTTGACTCATTTGTTCCATGCACATTCCTTAGCTTGCAATTAAAAATAACTAAAACATACCCATACGGCTTTTTTTACAGCATAATCAGTAGGAATATTGATAACCATATCAATACATGAGCGAATGACTCTATGATGATAAAAAATCGTTTCTTAAAACAACTAATAAGTAGCTTTATTGACCTGCTGCCTATTTTGCTGGTGGTACTTTTTTTTCAGATTCTAGTTATCCGCCAGCCTATTCCAGATGTCGCTGATTTAATCTTCGGTATGTTATTAGTCGTTTTGGGCCTGACTTTTTTTATCGAGGGCCTGGAACAAAGCCTTTTCCCAATAGGCGAAGCAATGGCATTCGACTTTGCCCGTAAAGGCAGCTTATTCTGGTTGCTTACTTTTGCATTTTCACTCGGGTTTGGTACCACTATCGCGGAACCAGCATTGATAGCCGTTGCTGAAGAGGCAGCTGCTATTGCAGCCAAGGGTGACATGATCAGTAATACTGCAGCAGCAAAGGCGGATTATGCATTTGGCCTGCGCTTGACCGTTGCATTGGCCGTGGGATTTGCAATTTTTATCGGTGTCATTCGTATTATTAAAGGCTGGCCTATACATTATCTGGTTATTTCAGGCTATGTCGGCATTGTTATCATGACCTTTTTCGCGCCTAAAGAAATTATCGGTATCGCCTATGATTCCGGTGGGGTAACGACCTCAACCATTACCGTCCCATTGGTAACCGCTTTAGGGGTTGGACTTGCTTCTGCGATTAAAGAGCGTAACCCGATGCTAGATGGCTTTGGCTTGATCGCATTTGCCTCACTTACACCGATGATCTTTGTAATGGCCTACGGAATGATTCTATGATGGAGTGGCTGCTATCTTTCTGGCAAACCCTGCTCGGGACATTCCGGGATGTCATGCCGATTGCAGCCATTATTATTGGCTTTCAATTGCTCATTATCCGCAAACCTATACACCAGCCTAAAAAAATATTCGTTGGTTTTTTTTACGTTTTACTAGGTATTGCCCTGTTTTTGCAAGGGCTGTAAATGGCATTATTTCCAATTGGTGAATTAATGGCAAAACAGCTGACTACTCCTGAATTTTTGCACATCGATGCTTCAGCAAGCAATGCTCCCTGGCAGGCTTATTACTGGGTATATATCTTTGCCGCCAGCATAGGCTTTGCAACCACACTGGCGGAGCCGGCTTTGATGGCCGTTGCCATCAAAGCACAGGAAATTTCCGGTGGAGCGATTCACGCATTAGGTTTAAGACTAGCCGTTTCAGTCGGTGTTGCTTTTGGCATTGCTTTAGGTGCTTACCGTATCGTTTCAGGTACTGAACTGTATATTTTCATTATAGCTGGCTATGTCATTGTTATCATACAAACTATTTTTGCACCTAAAATGATCATCGGCTTAGCCTATGACTCGGGTGGCGTAACCACATCAACTGTGACTGTACCGTTAGTGACAGCACTTGGACTAGGCCTGGCTTCCACGGTCCCTGGGCGCAACCCATTACTAGATGGCTTTGGCCTGATTGCATTTGCCAGTTTATTTCCTATTATTGCAGTGCTGGGATATGCGCAAATTGCTAACTGGAAAAGCCGCCGAAGCCAAAAACAATCAAAATAAATAGGGTAGATAAATGCATTTCAAACTGATTATTGCTTTTGTAGAAGATGATAAGACGGACTTAGTTCTGGAGACCTCTCGTGAATATGGTGCAACCGGCTCCACGGTCATTAATAATGCTCGCGGGGAAGGTCTTGAGACATCAAAAACCTTTTTTGGTCTAACCCTAGAATCTCAGCGTGATGTGCTATTGTTTCTAGTAGAAGAACACCTAAGTCGCACGATTTTAGAAGCCATTTCAAAAGTGGCTGAATTTGACTCCAAACCAGGGACCGGGATTGCCTTTCAGATTGATGTTGAAGATGCCATCGGGGTTATGCATCAGGTCGAAAAACTAACGCCAATTGTTGAGGAAAAGCTATGAGTAAAAGAGTGATAACAAGAGTACGCGATGTGATGAAAACAGATTTTGCCAGCATAGACGGAAGTGCAACCATTAGCGAAGCATTACGGGTCATGAAAGCCCAAAAAACATCCACGCTAGTGGTCAATAAACGCCATGATGATGATGAATACGCTCTGGTGACCTCGGGTGATATAGCTCGGCATGTACTCGCAAAAGACAAAGCCCCTGAGCGCGTTAATGTTTATGAGATCATGTTAAAGCCGGTTATTTCAGTGCGGCCAGATATGGACATTCGCTATTGTTCGCGCTTATTTGCGCATTATGATCTAGTGCGTGCTCCGGTACTAGAGGGTCGCGAAGTTATCGGTACAGTTAGCCCAAATGCACTGGTATTAGAAGGCTTATATAAAACAATAGAACCAGAGTGATGGTTAAACTTTTTATTCCATAATGATGCTTATGCTTGCTAGATAGTGTTATGGGTAAAGACCCGGCAGTAGGTACCAGCGTTATGATTACCTTTATTACCGATACCATGGGTTTTCTAATCTTCCTAGGGCTTGCAACGATTTTTTTACTCCCTAAATACTGATTATAATTCAAACTGACTCAGGGGATAAGAACACGCTTCACAGCGAACAACACAGAACGACATAAGTCTCGGTATTTTTTCACCGCCTGAATTTTAGCTCTTCTCCAGCTATTACTGTATCAATTCAATCATAAAACTGCCCCACCAAGACCTTTCCGGACACTGTAACAGACAAAAAAGGATGATTAGCTTGTCACACACCAGAAATAGAACTAAACTAAGTTTAGCTAACTGCGGAGCCTGTCTATGTTACAAATGAATATACACGAAGCTAAAACACACTTATCACAATTACTTGAACAAATAGAAGCTGGCGAAGATGTGATTATTGCTCGTCACGGCAAGCCAATTGCGCGGCTTATTCCATACTCAGTTAAACCAGTACAACAACGTGAACCAGGTAGCCTACATGGAAAAATTAGCTTTAATGAAGATTTTGATGCACCTTTACCTGACGATATAGCCTCAGCATTAGGTATGTAATGAATTACTTGCTTGATACCCATACATTTATCTGGTGGCTAAATAACTCACCTGAATTAAGTGCAACTGCTAAGAAAATTATTAGTCGTCCTGATAATAGTATTTTTGTGAGTCATGCCAGTTATTGGGAAATAGCGATAAAAGTTTCTATTGGCCGCTTAACTTTTCCCCTGAAATCCTTAGAGTCTGAATTACAACTAAATGGATTTGAATTGCTTTCAATAAAAACCTCCCATATTCTTCAGTCAGCAAGTTTACCTATGCTACATCGTGATCCTTTTGATCGAATGCTAATCGCACAAGCCCAGATGGAAGGTTTAAACTTGATAACAGTTGACCAGCATATCCAACAATATACGTTATCGTGGTCATGGTAATTCGTTACATATTTTTAAACCAGTAACCGCTGAAGCTCTTGACAAATGAGCTCTACGCTTTCTGCAGGCATAAAAAAAGCCGCATATAGCGGCCTTTTCTACAATCTATTAAAACGAGAGTGTTATTTCAATAAACCCTGCAATAATCCATTCAGGTTGTGTACAAACTCAGCTGGATCATCTAATTGACCACCTTCACTTAATACTGCCTGGTCAAACAGAATACGAGTTAGATCAGAAAAGCGAGTATCATCTTGCTCTTCTTTTAAACGCGTAACCAAAGCATGCTCCGGATTGATTTCAAAGATAGGCTTATTCGCACCCATACCCATCATGCTCATATCCTGACCGGCTTCTTTCATGATGCGTTCCATATTTAAACTCATCGCGTCTTGCTCAGTCACCAGACAAGAAGGAGATGCAGTCAAACGATGACTTAAACGTACATCACCCACCTTATCTGCTAGCACTTCTTTAATCTGATTAATAACCGACTCAAAATCTTTAGAGGCTTCTTCCTGCTCTTTTTTATCTTCTTCAGTATCGAATTTGTCTAAGTCTAGTTGACCTTTAGCAACTGATTGCAAGACTTTACCATCAAAATCATTCAGGTTAGAAACCAGCCACTCATCAACACGATCCGTTAATAATAAAACTTCGATGCCTTTTTTACGGAAGATTTCCAGGTGCGGACTATTTTTAGCGGCAGCAAAACTATCTGCAGTTACATAATAAATTTTGTCCTGGTCTTCCTGCATACGACCAATATAATCTTCGAATGACACCTCTTGCGCATCAGTATCTGCATGAGTTGAAGCAAAACGTAATAATTTCGCAACCCGGTCTTTGTTTTTATGATCTTCAATTGGGCCTTCTTTGATCACATTACCAAACTGCTCCCAGAAAGTAGCATATTTTTCTTTGTCGTTAGTCGCGATATTTTCTAATAAGCCTAGAATCTTCTTGACTGCGCCTGCTTTAATCGTACTGATTTTCTTGCTTTGCTGCAGAAGTTCACGCGATACGTTAAGCGGTAATGAATCAGTATCGATAACACCGCGTACAAAACGCAAATAACGTGGCATTAATTGCTCAGCATCATCCATGATAAATACTTTACGTACATACAGTTTTACACCATGCTTTGCATCTCTATCCCACAGATCAAAAGGCGCGCGTGCAGGTACATATAACAACATTGTATATTCGTTAGTCCCTTCAACCTTGCTATGTACGTGTGCTAAAGGGTCTTGAAAATCATGGCCTACATGCTTGTAAAATTCGTTATAGGCTTCCTCATCTAACTCGCCTTTAGACTTAGTCCACATCGCTGAAGCACTATTAATCGTTTCGTCTTCTATTTTAGCTGGCTCAGTCTCCTTGCCTTCTTCATCAGTAACGGCAGGAACTTCTTTCGCCATAACAATAGGCAAAGAAATATGATCAGAGAATTTTCTAACGATAGAACTAAGGCGAAAATCGTCTAAAAATTCTTTTTCATCTTCTTTTAAGTGCAAGGTGACTTCAGTACCACGGCCAGATTTTTCTACGCTTTCCAGTGTATACTCACCTTCACCTGCTGATTCCCAAAGCGTTGCTTCTTCGCTACCCGCTTTACGTGTAATCAAAGTAACCTTATCAGCCACGATAAACGCAGAGTAAAAACCCACACCAAACTGACCAATTAATTCGCTATCTTTTGCCTGGTCACCAGTAAGAGCATCAAAAAATTGTTTTGTGCCTGATTTTGCAATCGTACCAATATGCTCCTGCACTTCTTCGCGCGTCATACCAATACCGTTATCACTTACGGTAATCGTATTTGCTTCCTTATCAAAAGCCAGGCGTATTTTTAACTCACTATCACCTTCATACAAGCCATCATTAGACAATGCTTCAAAGCGCAACTTATCAGCCGCGTCAGATGCATTAGAAATTAACTCGCGCAGAAAAATCTCTTTATTACTATATAAAGAGTGAATCATTAAATTTAATAAATGCTTAACTTCAGTTTGAAATCCAAGCGTCTCTTTTTTAGCTTCAACGGTCATGGTGATAATGCTCTCCAAATAAAAATAAATAGTCCTTTCGATATTAGGGTAAAGAATAGTTTTTCAAGGGCAAAAGAAAATATGCACAAAGTAACGTACAGCCAACTGGAATATTTTTTACATTTTCGCAGAAACCCTGCTATTTTATTTATCAAGATGACTAAGCGACATCCAAATACATTTCTGAACAAATAAAGGTATCTAATATGAGTGGTTTGCAAGAACGAAAAGAACAGTGCCCGTATTGCGGGGAAAGTATAGAAATTCTGATTGACCCATCGGAGATGCATCAAAATTATATTGAAGATTGTCAGGTTTGCTGCCAACCCATCACTATTGATGTGACGATTTCTCACGAGGGTGAAATCTTTATTTCCCTTTTACAGGAAAATGACTAAAGTTTTAGGTCGCCAATTCTATATCAGATGCAGGCACCGAACTGCAAATAGGCAACAACCTTCATCCTAGAAAAATCAGTTGAGCGCGAATTTATAGTGCAAGATATGGGTTTCACAGTGCTTTCAAAAAATTTTAGCTTCACCCATAGGTTAAGCGGACATTTTTTGCAAGTGCGGTGGAATCAAGAGCTTGTGCTAGAAAACGTGAGCAACTGATTTTTCTAGGTTCATCAGGAGTAGAGAAAGATGCTACCAGGTAATGTAAGATTAGGGCAGAATATGTAAAGATAGCCTAGCAACAGCTAAGCTTTATAACTGCGTATGTTCAATTCTCTCCAATAACCTTAGCTAATTTTTTAATCAATGCTTTGTTGCCATTTTCGAAGGCTGGCCGCCTATTTCAGCGCCTTGCTCTCAACAAAAATCGACGCACTATAACAGCCCAACCGTCACCACGCAAAGTATAGAATTTATTTTTACTCCATTTATGTATAGCTTCAAGCAACTTGCCGTTTTTTTTCTTTTTATCGAAGGAATACTACCTAAATCCTGCAAGCCCATATTTTGACTCTCATTAACCTGTCTAGCTAAGTGGTTATTAGGTTTTTACTGCCGCTTTGCCAGCCCTCTTTGTCCAACCGATCAAAATATCCAGATTTAAATCATAAATAGAGGAAATTTTTTGTATCGTATGGATATCCCCCGAGCCCAAGGCAATAAACACCCTGCCAACGTGCCATGACCTTTTAATCAAAGTGACTTAACTTCGGTTAATGTTAAGCGAGTAACCCCACCTTAACCCAATCATCCCATTCCTGTGGATAGAGCGGATCTGCAGGTGTTCTGACTCTCAGCTGATTATTGCCTGTGAGTAATTTTCCAGCCACCCGAATCAGATAAGTACGAAGTGTATCCGGCTCCCATTGGCACAACGTTTTGTTGCCACTCAATTGAGCCATCCAGCGCACGGTATTGTAGGCAAGAACGGCGCAATGAAATAATGCGGCATTAGCCAGAAATTGATTCGTTCTGATTTTACCTAAACCCATTTGTGATTTTGCTTCTTCAATCCATGTTTCGCACGTCGCTCGTTCACCATACTTCTTATGTGTTTGCCAAGGCGATAGAGGTTCAGTTGTTACATAACAAAAATAGTCATATTCTGCCGTATCCCAAAGCTCGGACTGAGGTCCTGTCACTTGTTTAGGTTGCTTTATCCTGACCGCGACAAACTGACGAGAGCGAGACCAGCCACCACAACGATATTGAAACTCGCTCTGCTCCCAACCGGGTCGGCCTTGTATGGCTGTCCAGGCCTGTTTGGCCAGCAATGCGTTCAAATTCTTAAGTTTAACCTTTATTAGATACCCATGCCCTCTGGTATCGAGAAATTCAAGCAAATCACCGACAAAATAACCACTGTCACCGCGAAAAATAATGCGCATCCGATTGGGCAAGTGTGCAAGTAACTGTTTGGTAAATTCTACAACACCATTGCTTGTAAAGGCATTGCCTGTCCGGAACCAGGCTTGTAAAATTTCTTTTGTTTCCGCTAGAAAAGCGAGTTGTGGATGGTATGAACGGGCACCTTTCTTTTTGGGGTTGAAGCCTTTGGCACTTCCTTCTTGTCGACCACAAACGGTGTCCACAGTTGAATCGACATCGACCCACTGGACGGATTGTATGCCAGTTTTCGATTTTCCGGAACGAAGCAATCGCCGCCAGTGTTGACCACGCAAAGTATGCGTGAGCGTTTCAAACTGGCTTATCTGCCTATCACTTACTTCTTTAAAGATCCGTAAAATTGTGGTTTCAACAGGAATCTTTATCCAGCCAGCTACTTTGCGCAGTACGCTATCTGCCCATACGGTCGTCACCTTTGCCATTGATGTTGCTCCCCCCATCATGCCAACCAACGTCAATAGAACCACATCAGATAAGTGATGGTCTGCATTTTCACCCCGCCGATGTGGAACGCTTTGTTTTACGGTTTTTTCAAAACCTATCCTGTCTAAATATTTCACGACGGGAATCAGTCCCGCCTGGCTTGTCAATCCATGTGCTGTAGATGTCATTTTTACCGTTCGGGTACGGTTTCTTACGTGAGATGAGGATTTTGATACTTTAGAGGGCTTCATTAAAACAATGAGATAGTGAAATCAGGAAAATGATATTATATCATTGTTTAATAAGGAGTTTTGTGGATTATTATGTATAATGCTTGCAGGATTTAGGTTATATAGTTAAAAACAGAAGAATTTTTTAGATCCAGATCTGACGACTGAAGGCCCGTCATTGAAACGCTAGGGTCAGCAGTCAGCAGGGTCCCGAATTGTGAATTTTTAGCTTTTCTAACAATAACACTTTCTGAACTTGGGTGTATTCTGAAGGAAGCTACAAGGATTTTGCAATGAAGAATAGGAATGGGTGTTCATAACAAAACCGGGCGGAGGTATCAAAAAATGAATGATTTAAAAGAAAGAAATGAACAATGCCCCTATTGCGGAAAAAGCATAGATATTTTAATCCATGCCTATCCGGTTAGCACAGGTTATATGGATCTCGCCAGCTTCGGATGTGCCTGCCCGCTTTCGTACAAGCCCTCTAAGTCGGTGCATCCATCCGGGCGGCTGTCTCCAGCAGACTGTTGAGTGCAACCAGCAGCAAGAGATATTGCACAGTGATTGTTGGGCTTCGCAAGCTCAGCGCCAACCTACATGTCAATCATTGGTATCAAGTTATTATCCTGGAGTTCAGGTGGTCTGAATAATAAAAAAGGCTCAATCGGGACTGAATTTAACAGATACGTGGCAGCTGTTCTCCACTAAACAAATCTAATACCCGACTCACTCCGAAAGCTGTTTTAAGACTAACAATGCCCTTGTGATTAGCATTATCTGTTACTTTGCCAATAATACAGGCTTGCTTGCCCAGTTTATGTTGTCGCAATAAGGTCAGCACTTGTGCGCTGCTAGCTTCAGGAACAAATAAGACAAAACACCCTTCATTAGCTATATATAAAGGGTCAAAGCCTAAAATTTCACAGGCACTTTTGACATCATCATGTACGGGGATTTCGCTTTCGGTAATTTCAAAACGATGCTGTGAAGCGGTTGCCAGCTCTATCAGGCCGCTAGCCAGGCCGCCCCGTGTCAGATCCCGCATGCAATGCAATTGCACACCAGCTTGAATCAGGCTTTGAACTAAGCCAGAAAGATCGGCACAATCGCTGCTAATATTATTTTCAAAGTTCAAACCTTCGCGTTGCAACATAACCGCAATGCCATGACGAGCCAGGTCACTGCTGACGATAATATGGTCGCCAATGTTAATATTTTCTGAGTTAATAGATATGTTATTCTCAACAAGACCGATCCCAGCCGTATTAATATACAAACCATCGCCCTTGCCTTTATCAACAACTTTGGTATCGCCAGTAACAAACGCTACCCCTGCCTGCTTTGCGCTAGCTTGCATGGATTGCAGTATGGCTTGCAAGTCTTTAATCGGAAAGCCTTCTTCAATAATAAGCCCACAACTTAGGTAAAGCGGCTTGGCGCCACTCATAGACAAGTCGTTTAAAGTGCCACAAACGGCAAGCTTGCCTATATCTCCTCCGGCAAAAAACAGCGGATTTATAACATAAGAATCCGTGGTAAACGCCAACTTACTCTGGTTAATGTCCAGAATGGCGCTATCATGTTTTTGATTTAGAATATCGTTACTAAAAATGGGCTGGATAAAATTATCAATTAATTGCTGCATCATGCGCCCCCCACCGCCATGCGCCAGAACAATTTTTTCGTAGTCTAGTGGCAAGGGACAGTTGAGTTGCATAAGTACCCATGCAAAATTAATTTAACCTTTTATGCAAACTCTACTTTGTAATTCTTTCCAATATTAGACAGCACCTTAAATAATTCTTCCTGAAGAGAGGCATAGGATTCATAAGCTGAAAAAGGAAGCCATTCGTATTTTATTTTACGCCATATAATCTCGATAATATTTAACTCGGGTGAGTATGGCGGTATACGGTAAATGGATAGGTTTTTTTCTTTCCACCTTTCAAGGTTTTCATTAAATTCATTACTCGTATGAGTCGATGCATTATCAATAATAAGAGTTGTTGGTTTTTTAATCTGTTTAGCAAATTCATCAATACAAGCCACAACAACCGAAGTGTTTACACTCCCTTCAAAAACAAAAGAATCAAACCTGCAATCTCTGTTAACAAAACCTAATACATTAAGACGCTTGCTGTTTGAGCTTGGTATTTCAATCGTCTCACCTGACTGTTGCCAAGCATAAGGAACACAGGGTTCTAGTGTAAACCCCGACTCATCAAAGTAGCACAAATCAAGTTCATTCTCTTTATGTTGTTGTATTAATTCTTTTATTTCATCGGTTGCCAAATCAAATTTATCTTGATTACGCTTTATCCTTAAGGATTTTCTAACTCGTTTCCAAACAAGATCAGCTTGTTTACAAATACGTTTTATAGTATCAATGCTAACTGAAATGCCTAGATCTTCTTCAAATTTTGCTAGTACTGATTTTAATGATCTAGGAGATTTTTCAACTCTCTGGACTAAGCTTATTTGTTGTTTTTCAGTTAAAATACCTCGCCGTCCTCTTCCCTGACAGTCAACCAATCCATCGATTCCATTCTTTTCCCAGTTAGAAAACCAAGTGGAAACAGTTTGGCGGCATACGTTATAAATAGAACAAATCATGGGAACAGAATGCTCTTTGAAACTTAATAAAATAGCATGAGCTCGACTTCTACTTAAATGAAGTGGATGGTTTTTATGCATCACATTTAAAGCAGTAATTTCTTCTGGGAGTAGGTGTTTTATATAGAGCACAAACATTTAGAGTCAGCAAAATAATTGTTTATTATGACACCTTTTTTCGTTAAATTAATTTTGCGTAAGTACTTATCAGGCATGAGAACGATACCGGTAGTAGGCAGCGCATGCGCCTTCAGAAGAAACCATGGTAGCACCAAGTGGATGTTCGGGCGTACAGCTTTTACCAAACTCAGGGCAGGCATCGGGCTTTAGCAAACCCTGTAAGATTTCCCCACTACGGCAATTTTCTGGCTCTTGAGTATTTATCGATGCAAGAGAAAATCTGTATTCAGCATTCCATGTAGAAAAATCAGCTGATATTGCTAAACCACTCTCGGGAATTTTACCTAGCCCGCGCCATTGTTGATCAACGACTGTGAATACTTGCTGCAATAATTGTTGCGCAGGCAAGTTACCCTGTTGCTTAACGACCCGGCTATATTGGTTTTCCACGCTAGCACGCCCCGCTTCTAACTGTTTTATACACATGTATATCCCTTGCAATATATCGACTGGCTCAAAACCCGTAATCACGATGGGAATATGATAGCGTTCGGCAATAGGTAGGTATTCATGATAGCCCATAATAGTACAGACATGCCCCGCTCCCAGAAACCCTTGTACGGTGTTAGCTTCTGAGCTTAATAGCGCTTGCATCACCGGAGGAACCCGAACGTGGCTTGCAAGTACCGAAAAATTTTCTAGTTGTAACTGCCGGGCTTGATAAATAGCTAAGGCTACTGTGGGCGCGGTAGTTTCAAAGCCGACACCAAAAAACACCACTTGTTTATCAGGATTATCCTGGCTCAATTTCAATGCATCCAGAGGTGAATAGACAGTACGAATATCAGCTCCTTGCGCTTTTAAACTCAGTAAATCATCATGTGATCCGGGGACGCGTAACATATCACCAAAGGAGCAAAAAATAACCTTGTCCTGTCTGGCTATCTCCAGTGCTTTATCGATAGATTGTAGTGGTGTGACACAGACGGGACAGCCCGGACCATGGATAAGGTTGATTTGCTCAGGGAGCAACTGATCAATACCATGCTTGATAATACTGTGTGTTTGCCCACCGCAGACTTCCATAATATTCCAGGGCTGCGTGATAATGGATTGAATGGCGTTTAATATTTTCTTCGCACTTTTGGGGTCTCGGTATTCATCGACAAATTTCACAACAAAGCCTCAAAGCTATCCAACTCCTGGAACAGCTTTAAACTCTCGGCAGCTTCGTGTTGATCAATAATAGAAAGCGCAAAACCCGCATGGACGATAACATAGTCATTAATCAAGGCTTCAGGCAAATAAGCGAGACTCACTTCTTTGGTCACACCAGAAAAATCGATTCGTCCTGTTCGAGAGAGTGGCTCATCATCTGAAATAGAAATAATTTTACCTGGTACAGCTAAGCACATAAGCGTTATCCATTTAAGGTGGCAGCATATAATTGCCCCAGAGCAAGTCCGCCATCGTTAGGAGGTATTTTTTCATGAGTATCAGACATCTTGATTCGCTATCCTGAAAGAAATCCATTAAAACTTAAACTAGGCAATATAATTAAAGGGTTAGGGAATTATTGTCAAATGATTGATATTTTCAGCTAAAGAAATGAAAATGGTACTCATTTAGGTTAAACTAAGCCCTCATATCATACGAGGTATTCAATTAATGCAGCAACTCATGCTCCCAATAATTCCTCAGGGTACGACTATTATAAATGGTCAGGTCAGTGTTGATAACCGAAATGATGAGTGGTTTTATTTCCTCGGCGGTATCCCGATCTATTCTCACCAGGCTGACAATAAGAGATTATTTAGACTTCACACCTCTCAACTCATCAATACCGGTTCCTGTCGTTCAATCGATATTATTACAACCTTTGGTGTCTCTAAAAGTAGTGTTATGCGCTCATTAAGGCAACTACGAGAAAAAGGGGCTGATTCGTTTTTTGAACCTCGCCCGACTCGCAAGGGAGGACCACTCTTTACGCTTGAGGTTTTGCAGCAAGCTCAGGAATATCTGGATCAAGGTATGACGCCTAACGAAGCCGCTAAAGAATTAGGCATCCGGGCAGATACCTTTCGCAAGGCGATCAGTGATGGACGTTTAAAAAAAAGTCTGCCGCATCAATAGACCCCAATGATGGCAGTACCAAATCAGCCCGTGATATTATAGATGCCAATGCAGCCGATGTGCTTGGTACGGCCTGCACTCGAGTAGAAGAGCGAATCCAGGCTGCTTTGGGTGAGCAGGAAAAGGGAGCCTCAATCGAATTCGAATCCTGTTTAGATGTTCCTAAAGGCGGTGTGTTATGTGCATTGCCCGCGTTACTTGGCAATGGCTTATTAAATGACATTGAGCGCCACCTGGGCAAACTGACAGGTTACTATCAAACCTTTCATATTCTATTGCTACTCGCCTTTATGGGGCTATGTCGCATCAAAAATGCCGAACAACTTCGCGAGCATGCACCGGGTGAATTCGGAAAACTACTTGGCCTGGATCGGGCTCCCGAAGTGCGTTGTTTAAGATCCAAAGTAAAAGGACTGGCTGAACCAAAATCAGTCGAAAGCTGGGCGGCCGACCTCAGTCGACAATGGATGGAAAATGAACCAGAGGCAGCAGGAACACTCTACATAGATGGTCATGTCCGTGTCTATCATGGACACTTGACTAAACTTCCCAAACGGCATGTTTCACGCGAAAAACTCTGCTTACGGGGTATCACCGACTACTGGGTTAATGATGGTACGGGGCGTCCCTTCTTTGTCGTTGAAAAAACGGTGGATCCGGGCTTACTAAAAACGCTGGAAGAAGATATCGTCCCCCGATTACTCAAAGACATTCCGAATCAACCGAGTGCACAAGCATTACAGCAAAACAAACAAGCCTGTCGTTTTATCCTGGTGTTTGATAGAGAAGGCTATAGCCCCGCATTCTTTAGAAAGATGTGGGACAAGCATCGTGTCGCTTGCATGACCTATCATAAATTTCCCACCGAAAATTGGCCACTGGACAATTTTTCCAGTCAGGAGATCACCCTACCGAGTGGTGAAAAAGTCATCATGAAACTCGCCGAACGAGGCAGTCTGGTTGGAACCAAAAAACAGGCGATGTGGATGAGAGAAGTGCGCAAGTTGACTGATTCTGGTCACCAAACCAGTATTATTACCACAGCCTATGAACTAGAGTTGACGGCTGTTTCTGGGCGAATGTTTAGCCGGTGGTGCCAAGAGAACTTTTTTAGATATATGAAGCACCACTATGGGCTAGATATGCTACAGGAGTATGGAATAGAGCCACTATCCGATACCCAAAAGGTGGTCAACCCTGATAGGCGCCAACAGGAAGGACAGCGTAATTCGATACAATCCAAACTCAATTACCGTCTATCTCGATTTGCAGCGATGGAACTTCATCCGGTGATTAAAAAAGATGAAACGGAAGATGTGAAATACAAGAAATGGGAAAGAAAACGAGCAGAATTACTCGAAGAAATAGAGCATTATGAAAATGAACTAAAAACCATCAAGGAAAAACTAAGCCAAACGCCCAAACACATTACCTGGCAAGAGTTGAGAGACGAAGATAAGTTCGAACAGCTTCTGCCAGGGAAAAAGCGGCTGATAGATACTGTCAACATGATCGCTTATCGGGCAGAAACAGCAATGGCCGCTCTGCTAACCTCACCGACAATCGATTTTCCGATGGCAAGGCAACTATTACAAACGCTGTTTGTGACAGAAGCAGATATATTACCCGATGAAGTAAAAAAACAACTTCGGATACGTGTGCATAGTACTTCCCGACCTGCAAGTAATAAAGCAATAGAAAAGTTATTTGAACAACTCAATCAAACGGAACTCAATTATCCAGGAACCGATCTGCGCTTAATTTATGAGCTGACTTCATCCGCAAAAAATTAGGAAATGGTCTCAAATTAGTTTCGTCTGAATCAAGATGTCTGAGTATAGACAGAAAATCCAGCTGTTTCTAATTTACTAACGCATTTATCTGTTAAATAGGCATTTTGAAAGCAGCCACCACTTAAAACAATCTGTTGCTGATGGGCACGCTCGGCAATATGCACTGTCATTTCTGCCAGGGTATTATGAAATTTAGCCGCAATGATATTGCTATCTAAGCTGCCTAAATCAAACAGGATTGCTTGAACCATAGGCATCCAGTCAATAACAATCGGGCTTTCCCCGCTCAACTCAAAGGGGTAATAGTACTCTGTTTTCACTCGGTTGGCGGCTTGCTCTAATAACATAGCTGCCTGCCCTTCGAATTGGTTGATATGGCATAGGTTTAATAAGCTTGCGACGGCATCAAATAACCTGCCGACACTTGAGGTCAGCGGAGTATTGATGCGCTTATTTAATATTTGCTGCAATAAACTGAGCTCTTGAGTTGAAAATTCAGCTAAAAAACTTAACTCCTTGCGCTGAAATAGTGTGTTATTTTCCATTTCATACAGTAAGCCTAATGCCGAACGTCTGGGTTCAATAGCGGCCTTATCCCCGCCCGCCAGGGGGAATTGACGAAAATGCGCAAAACGTTGCTGTTTTTGTTGAGTAAGCAATAAACACTCTCCGCCCCAGCTGCTATTATCCGTACCTAATCCGGTACCATCCCAGGCAAAACCCAGAACGGGAGCTGTCAAGTCATACTCTGCCATACAGGACAATATATGCGCATAATGATGCTGTATCGCTTGTTTGGGTAAAGCTTGCTGGCTTGCAAACCGGCTACTATGGTAATCCGGATGCAGATCGTGAAGAATTACGCTGGCTTTGCTGCCATAAAAAGTTTGCAAGTCAGTCATCGTTCGCTGGAAATGTTCTTGAGAGCTTGCTGAATCTAAATTACCAATATGCTGACTGACAATCAACTGCTTTCCCAGACTGATTGCCACGGTATTTTTCATTTGCCCACCGACAGCAAGCATATCAGGGAGTGCCCTGCTGATATTGATAGGGATAGGCACATAACCCCTGGCACGGCGCAGGCAGGTCGGTTTATTATTGATCTGGCGAACAATAGAGTCATCTAGGGGATGAATAATCTCTCTGTTATGCATTAAAAAGAAGTCTGCTATCTCGCCCAGTTTATTCACCGCCTGCTGGTTTGATATACAAATAGGGTCATCGCTAAGGTTGCCGCTAGTCGCAACCAGCGGTTTGTTAAAATCATGCGCCAGTAAATAATGTAAAGGTGACGCAGGCAACATAATACCCAGCAAGTCATTATTTGGTGCGACTGCATCAGCGATTAGAGCATGACTAAGCCGCTTTAATAACACAATCGGACTAGCGCGCGAACTTAACGCTTGTTTTTCGATAGAACTGACATGACACAGCGCTTGTACGCTAGACAAATCCTTAAGCAACAGGGCAAAAGGTTTGGCAGGGCGTTGTTTTCTCAAGCGCAATGACTCAATCAGGGGTTGATTGCTGGCATCAGCAATTAATTGAAAGCCACCTACCCCTTTTATCGCCAGTATTTTTCCTTGCTTTAATAGCTCTATCGCCTGTGCCAATACTGGCTGATTTTGCTGCACTTTATTGCCCCGGCTATCTACTAGGCTTAATTGTGGACCACAGCGGGGACAAGCAATCGTCTGAGAATGAAAGCGCCGATCATCAGGAGTTGCATATTCCTTTAAACAGTCGGGACAGGCTGTAAATTCTGCCATACTGGTTCTAATACGATCATAAGGTTGCTGGCGCATAATGCTGTATCTAGGGCCACAATAACAGCAACTGGTAAAAGGGTAGCGATAAAAGCGACTGGCAGGGTTGATTAAATCTTTGAGACAGTCAGGACAAGGGCTGATGTCGGGCAATGCAAAAGCAGAATGTTGACCATTAGTGGAACTGGGTTTTATGCTAAAAGAAGCGTAATTTTTCAGTTGCTTTTGCTGAATACTCAATTCGCGTATCTCTGCAAATGGCGGTAGCTGCTTTTGCAGGCTGGATAAAAAAAGTTGCTGTTGATCTGGCACACCCTCAAGCGCAATAGAAACGCCTGCGCTGGTGTTCGCTACCCAGCCATTTTGTTGATACTGTGTTGCCAATCGATAGACAAAAGGCCGAAAACCTAAACCTTGCACAAACCCTGTTATTTGAATGGAGAGGTGTTTTTTTAAGCACATACCTGTCTTTATGAAAGTAAGCGTTTAGATGAGGAGACAAATACACTCTTCTCAAATTTAAAGAGTTTTTATAAATGCTCATGCCTGAAAACATATAACTGTCATATTTTTTTCATATAATAGAACATTAATACTCTTAAGGTATTATACTTTAAGTATGAGGCATTCTTTCACAGGATTGTGCATGAAATAACTTGAGCAACCTTTAACACAAGGCTTATGGGTTCGACAGTACGTACCGCGCGAATGAATTCGCATCTACAGTTGATCAGTTTATTTCGTGCTCGTTCCTAAATAAGCGGGGAAAGTAGGAGCATGGAACAGTTTATTCATGGATTAGTCGTCAACAACGACTTTAAATCCGAGCGCTTACTTAATATTTTGCGCGAGATTCAAGCTGAATATCGTTTTATATCAAAAGACGCAATAGAAATATTAGCCGGATTACTTAATATTGAGCGCACGCAAATCATCAGTGTCGTCGAGTTTTATAACTTTTTTCATTTGCAGCCACGCGGTCAATACGACATTCTGATAAGCGACTCTATTACTGATCATATGCTGGGAAAACAGGCCATCATGGCTTATTTATCTGAGCAGCTGAGGGTAGCTATCGGCGAGATCCGTGAAGATGGCTTGGTCAGTCTGGATAACACGTCTTGCACAGGCATGTGCGATCAGGGACCTGCCGGCCTAGTCAATGGAATTGCTTTGACACGACTCACTCAGCGCAGGGTCGATGAAATTGTTGTCCTGGTTAACCAGCAGGTACCTGTCAGCGACTGGCCTAAGTCGTTATTTACTACTGCGGATAATATCTATAAAGAAAATTTATTATTATCATCTGAAATAGCACAAGGAGACGCGCTTAAAACAGCATCGACTCGAGGCTGGCAAAAAACCTTGCATGAAATTGATATTTCTGGCCTGCGTGGTCGGGGTGGAGCAGGTTTCAGTACCGCAATGAAATGGAAATTTTGTGCTAGCGAGGCAGAAACCGAGCGCTATGTAGTTTGTAATGCGGATGAAGGAGAGCCAGGTACGTTTAAAGACCGCGTGCTGCTCAATTCCTTTGCCCATCAAGTCTTTGAAGGCATGACGCTGTGTGCTGCAATTATCAATGCTAAACAGGGCTATTTATATTTACGAGGCGAATACCTACATCTCTATGATGCATTACAAGAGGTACTCAAAGTTCGACGTAAGCAAGGCTTACTGGGTAAAGATATTATTCACTCAGGCCAGGAATTTGATATAGAAATTTGCCTGGGTGCCGGCGCTTATATTTGCGGAGAAGAGTCCGCGCTGATTGAATCATTAGAGGGTAAACGCGGAATCCCACGAAACAGACCCCCCTACCCGGTTAGCCAGGGCTATTTAAACAAACCTACTGTGGTCAACAATGTCGAGACTTTTATGGCGGCGGCAAAAATTGCAGTTATCGGAGGCCAGGCGTTTGCCGATCTGGGCACCGAAAAATCTAAAGGCACTAAATTATTAAGTATCAGCGGTGATTGTCAGCGTCCAGGTATTTACGAATACCCTTTTGGTACCCGTGTTAAGGAAGTATTGCATGATTGCGGTGCCGACCAGGTGTTAGGAGTGCAAGTAGGCGGGCCTTCTGGCACTTTTATTGGCAATGATGAATTTGAGCGTCAATTAGCTTTTGAAGATTTAGCGACAGGGGGCTCCTTTATCATTCTGAATACGAGTCGTAATATTCTTCAGCTGGTCAAAAATTTCACCCACTTTTTCGCCCATGAAAGCTGTGGTTTTTGTACACCTTGCCGAGTGGGGACTGCATTACTTAAAAAACAACTGGATAAAATTCTCGATGGACATGGCTCAGCCGGAGATGTCGCTGCTCTGGATGAACTCTGCCAGCTGGTCAAAGATTATAGCCATTGTGGATTAGGGCAAACCGCAGCAAATCCGGTGATCACGACTTTGCAGCGTTACCCGGAAATTTATCAACAGCTGTTAAAGAAAATTAGTTACGAGCCAGGGTTTGATTTAGATGCTGCCTTGGAAACGGCTAGGCAATTAGCGAATAGAGATGATGAACATGCCCATTTAGCACAAGTGGAGGAGTGAGATGAGCAAAACGATTAACATTGATGGACAAGAGGTTCCCTTTCAGGAGGGTCAGACTATTATGCAGGCAGCGACTGCTGCAGATATATATATTCCTCATTTATGCCATAACCCGGGATATGAACCACATGGCAGCTGTAAGCTATGCACCGTACAAGTCAATGGCCGCAGTTGCACCGCGTGTACATTTCCGGCAATGGAAGGTCAGAATATAGTCAATTCCAGCCAGCAACTGGATGAAGATCGAAAAAAAATCACCCAGATGTTATTTGTAGAAGGTAATCACCTCTGCCCTTCATGTGAAAAAACCGGCAACTGCCAGTTACAGGGTGTTGCCTATTATTTGAATATGCTGGACAACCATTTTCCGCATTTTTTTGCGAATAGAGAAATGGATGCTTCCCACCCTGATTTACTCATTGATCACAACCGCTGTATTTTTTGTAATTTATGTGTGCGTGCAAGTCGTGAGAAAGATGGCAAAAATGTTTTTGCCATTAGTGGTCGAGGCATTAATAAACGTTTAATCGTCAATTCAGTTTCGGGCAAGTTAAAGGACAGTGATATTGATGTAAATGATCATGCTGCACATATTTGTCCTACCGGCGCAATTCTTATTAAGCGTACTGGTTATGCCATACCCATTGGTGAACGTGTGTACGATAACAAGCAAATTGACGTCGTCAGCCTGGCGCAGGAGCATAATACCCATGACGGATAAAATCAGAGTCGCAACCACATCTCTTGGTGGGTGTTTTGGCTGTCATATGTCATTTCTGGATATTGATGAGCGCATACTGCAGCTTGCTGAAGTCGTGGAATTTGATCGCTCGCCAATTACCGATATAGAGCATTGTACTAATAGCGATATCGGCTTAATTGAAGGCGGTGTGTGCAATTCTGAAAACGTACACGTACTGAGAGAATTTCGTAACAATTGTAAAATTTTGGTGGCAGTAGGTGCTTGTGCCATTAATGGCGGCTTACCTGCCATGCGCAATCATATTCCACTGGCAGAATGCCTGAATGAAGCTTATCTTGATGGTCTGGGAGTAGAGAACCCACAAATCCCCAATGACCCTGAATTACCCCTGTTATTAGATAAAGTTCGCCCGATTCATGAAGTGGTTAAAGTCGATTATTTTTTACCGGGATGTCCACCCTCAGCCGATGTGTTCTGGAAATTCCTCACTGATCTGATAGCAGGACAAGAACCGAGTTTGCCGTATGAGTTAGTTCATTATGATTAATATACTTCGCACGGTTACGGATGCGGATTTTTATCGGTCGCTTTTTGCCGATAGACTGCGTTGCTAAAATGGTTGCGTAGCCAGCTATGCGCCCATTTCAGCGCCTTGCTATCAACAAAAATCAACTCGCTATAACAGCGCATCCGTAACCGCGCGAAGTATAACGCAAGCGCCTCTGAAAGTGTGTTGTTTTAATCGGGTTTCTAATGTAGCGATAATATATCGGCAAAAATCTCATAAAAAACTATAAATATAAATTATAAATCAATCAGTTATGCTGCATTATTTTATCGGCACAATAATCGGCAAAAAATAGATAAAATAGCTATAATATATTTTATATATCAATGCTTTGCATGGAGAATTAATCGGCATGTTAAACCAGGAGTCAACATCACGAATTGAGCCTTGCCTATTTGGTGAAAATGTTCCAGCAATAACTTCAGATTTAGCGGCTGACCTTGTCGGGAAATCATCAAATTTAACCGCTTGGTTAAATTCTAAAACGGCTGAAAGTTTATCATCAATTGTTAGGATGATGAATTGCTATTACTCAAACCTTATTGAAGGACATAATACAAAGCTTCAGGATATAGAAAGGGCCCTTAATAGTGATTTTGAAGATGATGAAAAAAAAAGAAATCTACAAGTTGAAGCTTTGGATCATATTAGAGTTCAACGTAAGATAGAGCAGATGCATTTAAGTGGAGACCTTGGAGATCCAACTTCCATTGAATTTATTTTATGGCTGCACAAAGAATTTTACAAAGATGCAACGAATAGCATGTTAACCATTAAAAATAACAATAGAAGTATTTTAATGGAGGCGGGTACATTTAGATCAACAGCAGAGCATACTGTTATTGTTGGTCAGCATCAGCCGCCTAGCGGTCAGTATGTTGAAACTTTTATGCGTTATTTTGAAAATCGTTATAATCAGGCGAATGGAAAGAGTCTTCAAGTGATGGCGATTGCTTCAGCGCACCATAGGCTTGCTTATATTCATCCTTTTTTAGACGGGAATGGTAGGGTTTGTAGATTAATGAGCCATGCAATGGGATTGCAGGCTGGAATAGGAGCTTCAGGGTTGTGGTCTATATCCAGAGGGCTTGCTAGAGGATTGAAAGCGCCTGATGAATATAAAAGAATGATGCGTTTAGCTGATATGAAAAGGCAAGGTGATCTTGATGGTAGAGGCCGTTTATCTCTACGAGCATTGGTTGAGTTTACTAACTGGTTTTTAAAATTAAGTATTGATCAGGTTGATTTTATGACTAGCTTATTTGAACGTCCACACCTAAAAAAACGCTTAGAGAGTTATGTAAAATTAAAAGAATTTAAACCAGAATCTATGTATATTTTAGAGGCTGCGCTTAGTAATGGTGAGATCCCTAGAGGGGATGCAGTAAGGATAACAGGACATAAAGAGCGAAGTGCTAGAACAATATTATCAAAACTAACGGATGATGGAATTTTAAGCTCCGATACGCCTAAAGGCCCTGTTTCTCTTCGGTTCGATTTAGACTCATCAAGAATATTATTTCCAAAATTATTTGCTGATTTCACATTAGACCAAACTGAAGGGTGAAACCAACACTCATCATTGAAAGAGGATTTTTTTACAATGTTAAAAAACCAGAAAATAGCAATTATCTTTAGGTAGTTAGGAGCGAGGATTTAATAATATCCGAAAGTATGACGCAGTATTTTGGCATCACAAGCGTGCTAGGAAAACAGGCGCATAGCAGGCTACGCAACTGTTTTTCTAGTGCGACTGTGGAGTCAAAAGACAAGTCAGACTCGGGTATTATTAAATCCTCGCTCCTTAGCACTAAATCTATCAGTTCTATAAAAAATAGAACTGATAGATTTACCAACACCCTTTCAGAGATGCTTGTTAATAACGTGGGTTCTGTTACTAACAAATTCATATTCAGACAATGCATAACAGCAGAGAATCATTATGTACGAAAATTTAGAAACAGCTGAAAATCAAGAGAACTTGAAGCGCGTGGTCGTCGACCCGGTTTCAAGAGTGGAAGGACATGGCAAAGTTACCCTACTTTTAGACGAAGAAAATAAAGTCAAACAAGGTAAGCGCTCAATAGTCAGCGTACTTCACGGCAACTCAGATTAATGCCAAACTATCCCCATTGTTAAATACCACGGGGAATTTTAAATGGCAGCGTTAGAAAAAATACAGGCAAAGACTTTCTGGCCTATTCACATAGAGCACTGGCAGGCATCAGGCCTATCACAGGTAGCTTATTGTCGACAGCATGATTTATGTCCGCAAAAGTTAGGCTACTGGAAACGTAAATCGACTGTAAAGCCGACTACTTCCCCTACAGGGTTTACACGTATTCGGGTTGACGGGGATCGTTCATCTGCGCCAGTCCCAGGATTATCTTTGCAATTTAATGATGGTATTCGGTTGGAAGGTATTACGCAGGATACTATGCCGTGTATTCAACCACTGCTTGAGCTGTTGCGATGACGGTTGTTATGCGTCCC
The DNA here is from genome assembly GCF_965251085.1 of Methyloprofundus sp. Lineage (NCBI taxonomy): Bacteria > Pseudomonadati > Pseudomonadota > Gammaproteobacteria > Methylococcales > Methylococcaceae > Methyloprofundus > Methyloprofundus sp. Next base: position 2,857,098 of record NZ_OZ252594.1, read on the forward strand.
TCTCTGTCTTTGACAGAAGTGTATCTGTATCGGCAGCCCATTGATTTTCGTAAGTCACATCGGGGCTTATCGGCGATTGTTGAATGTGAGTTAGGGCATAATCCTTTTGAGGGGGCTCTCTATGCCTTTACGAATAAACGGCGGAATAAGATTAAATGCCTGTTTTGGGAAGATAATGGTTTTGTCCTTTATTACAAGTCATTGGTAGAAGAAACATTTAAGTGGCCTAAGGGTGAGGAAGAGACATTAACCTTAACAGGCCAGCAGTTAAACTGGCTGCTGGATGGCTTTGATATTAGCGCGATGAAAGGTCATAAAAAACTTCAATATGAGTCTGTTTTTTAGCTGTTTTTGTGTTCATTATTGCCACTATAAATGCTATAATAAAGCCATGATTTTAGCCGATATTTCAAATATAAAACAACAAGATAAAGCCGGTTCTTTGCTGTCGGAGAGTGTTGCTTTGTTGCTTGAAAAAAAACAGGCTATTGATGAACTGACGCGTGTGATTGAAGTTAAGTCTGGGGTGATTTCCGAACAGAAAAAACGCATCCTTATTCTGGAAGAGGTACTACGCTTATCTAAAATAAAACGCTTTGGATCATCCAGTGAACAATCTCATCAATCCTCTTTGTTTGATGAAGCAGAGAATGAAGCGGATAGCGATGAGGAGCTAGACCTGGAGGCTGATGAAGCACCTGAGGACGAAAAACAAACAAGTTCTACTGGCACCAAGAAAAAGCCGGGACGCAAACCCTTCTCAGATAAGTTACCTCGCGAGCAAATTTTTATTTATTTAACCGATGAAGAAAAAGAAGGTGCTATTGATACTTTCTTTACTAAAGTGAAAGAAGAGCTGGATATTATTCCTGCTAAAGTACGTGTTCTTGAATACATGCAGGAAAAAGCGGTCTTTATCAAACAGATTGAAGGCGAAAAACAACGCCAGGTTAAAGCCGCACAAATGCCCAGACACCCTATTGCCAGAGCAATGGGAAGCATCAGTTTAATGTGCTTTGTTATTATCGCCAAGTATGCTGACGGCTTACCTTTATACCGGCAAGAAGGCATCTTGTCTCGTTATGGGGGTGACATCTCCAGAGCGACATTAGCAAACTGGATGATCGCACTGGCTAAACAACTTCAGCCCCTGATTAACCTGATGCGAGAGCATCAACACACAGGGGCAGTCATACTCGCTGATGAAACGCGGGTTCAGGTATTAAAAGAACCGGGGCGGCCAGCGACCTCAGATAAATATATGTGGGTGACGCTTGGCGGGCCACCGGGTGAAAAAAGCATCCTGTTTGAATACGATCCCTCTCGTAGTGGAGACGTCCCCATGCGCCTGCTTGACGGCTTTAGTGGCTATCTGCAAACCGATGGCTATGCGGGGTACAATGCCGTGTGCCAAAAAAACAGCATCACCCAGCTGGGGTGCTGGGATCATGCGCGTCGTTATTTTAAAGATGCCCAGAATGCACAGCCTAAACGCAAAAAGGGACAAAATAACAAACCCTCAAAAGCAGGTAAAGCGCTGAGCCTGATCAATAAACTGTATGTCATTGAGCGAGAAATTAAAGACCTGTCAGTGGATGAAAAATATCAGCAGCGCCAGGAGAAGAGCATTCCTGTATTGAACCAGCTCAAAGCCTATCTGGAAGAAAACCAGCATAAAGTACCTAAAGATAGCCTGACAGGAAAGGCAATGACTTACCTGAGTAACCAGTGGGAAAAACTCAATGTGTATTGCACCCATGGTGAACTCAATATTAGCAACATCCTGGCAGAAAATGCGATTCGCCCGTTTGTGATAGGGCGCAAAGCCTGGTTATTTTCTGATACCCCTGCGGGTGCTCGTGCCAGTGCAATACATTACAGCCTGATAGAAACAGCTAAAGCAAATGGGCTGGAGCCTTATGCATATCTTAAGCAGGTTCTCACTGCTTTACCTTATGCTGATACGGTTGATAAAGTGGAGGCTTTGTTGCCCTGGAATATTAAAAAATCAGATACGCCTGAATAGGGCAAGTACGTGCTTCGTTGAGCGCTTACCAAACAAGCGCGTTTGCATATCGTGGAATTCAGAGGCTTTGAACGCTTTATTCAAGGCAGGCCGTATTGGGAATTACCGGTTTTGGTGCAACGTTTATGTGGTATATGTCCCGTTAGTCATCATTTGGCTGCGGCAAAAGCCATCGACCAGTTAGTGGGTATAGACCCCGAAAACCTTCCTCCCGCAGCAGATAAACTTAGAAGGCTACTGCATTTTGGTCAAGTGATGCAATCCCATGCCCTGCACTTTTTTCACTTAGCCAGCCCCGATTTATTATTTGGTTTTGAAAGTGAAATTAATAAACGCAATATTATCGCAGTACTCAATGCATACCCGGATATAGGTTTGCAAGGAATCAAGTTACGTAAATATGGTCAGGAAGTGATTCGCATGGTCTCTGGTAAGCGCATCCATGGCACGGGTGCAATTGCTGGCGGTATGAATAAGTCGTTAAGTACAGCTGAACGGGATTATTTAAAGCAAGATATTGAGCAAATGCTTGAATGGGCAGTGGGAGCAATTGCGCTGGCAAAGAAAGTGCATTGTTCAAACTTACCCTATTACGATGATTTTGCTACGATACCGACAAGCTATCTGGGGTTAGTCAAGCCTAATGGGGCGCTAGAGCTTTATCATGGCGGCATACGAGCCAAAGATGCAAATGGCAAAACGATTATGGATCATACTGATTATTGCGACTATAACGATTATATCCATGAAGAAGTTCGCTCCTGGACCTATATGAAATTTCCATACCTAACGAAACTAGGTAAAGAGCAAGGCTGGTATCGTGTCGGTCCTTTAGCACGGGTGAATAACTGCGATTTTATTGATACCCCACTAGCAGAACAAGCGCGCATGGAGTTTAAACTGCACGGTGACGGTGAGATGGTGCATAGTACATTGGCTTTCCATTGGGCACGCTTAATTGAAGTTTTACATTGTACCGAGAGCATTAAACAATTATTGGATGATCCTGACATTATGGGCACTGAATTGGTCGCGCAGGGAACTAGACGCTTTGAAGGTATTGGTGTGATTGAAGCACCGCGTGGCACTTTATTTCATCATTATCAAGTCGATGAAAATGATATCGTCACCAAAGCCAACCTGATTGTCTCGACTACCAGCAATAATATGGCGATGAACGAATCCGTACGTCAGGTGGCCGCCGAATATTTATCTGGCCGGGAATTAACAGAGCCGCTATTAAATAATCTGGAAGTGGCTATTCGTGCGTATGATCCGTGCCTATCCTGTGCCACACATGCGGTAGGTAAAATGCCACTGCAACTTGAGCTGGTTGATGCTGAGGGACAGATTATTGATAAATTACTCAAACACAGTGACGGTCAGATAGAAAGAAACCGATGACTAAACCTATCTTAATTTTTGGCTATGGCAACCTGAGTCGCGGCGATGATGCGCTGGGGCCATTATTACTCGAAAGCATTCAGGAAAGAATAGAGACGCAGACTATTGAGATATTATCTGATTTCCAACTACAGGTTGAACACGCTTTAGATTTAGAGGGTCGACAACTGGTTTTATTTGTCGATGCATCCGTTTCATGTACGACAAACTTTGGCTTTATGCGCTTACAGCCCATAAAAGATAGCAGCTATACTACTCACGCCATGAGTCCTGCGTCCGTGTTACACGTGTATCAGTCGATTAAAAAACAAGCGCCTCCCCCTTGCTTTTTATTGTCGATACAAGCGTTCAGGTTTGGATTGGGTACTGCGATGAGTCAGCAGGCAACAAAGAATTTACAACTCGCGGTGTCATTTGCAGAAGAGTTACTTAACAATGCTGAGTTAGATTTCTGGCAACAACAGGCAAGTTTGCCTGAAGTCAGTAAGGAACCAGATCTTGCATGAAATATCCTTGCTGGAAAATGTAAGAGAAATTTTACAAGAACATGCCCATAGTCAGGACTTTAAACAAGTCATAAAATTGACGCTAGAAATTGGTAAGTTCTCTTGTGTAGAGCCGGATGCCTTACGCTTTGGTTTCGATGTAGTCATGCAAGATACCTTAGCAGAAGGTGCTGAACTGATACTCATCGAATCCCCAGGTAAAGGGGTATGTAATGCTTGCGGACAAGAGAGTATTTTAGATAAGCTATACGACCCTTGCGAGTTTTGTAAACACCCTTTTGTGAACATTACCCAAGGCAACGATATGATGATTAAAGATTTAGTGGTGATTTAACCTAAAAACCGCAGTTGAACGCTATAAAACACTCTAAGTATTTGAATATAAAATATAATGATCATAACAACTTATCACCTGGTAGGTGAACAGACCCCGCTTCTCGGTCTTGTGAATAAATCTGAGCACGAAATTCTGCGTTACAGCTCTTGCCAAGGACTACGGCCATTGCCTGCGAGTTGTGCCTTGTCTTTCGCACTCAGATTTTCCACAAAACCGTGCTCAACTGCGATTTCTAGGTTTAACCAAGGTTAATATTATGTGTGGAATATGTGGATGTGGACAAACAGAGCAACAGCATGATCATAATCATGTGCACGCTCATAAGTACGATGCAGTGACGCCCGAACGTTTAATTAAAGTAGAACAAGCGCTGTTAAGTAAAAATAATAGCTATGCTGAACAAAATCGGGCCTATTTTCAGAAAAATAATATTTTCACCCTAAACCTGGTTTCCAGCCCTGGCGCAGGAAAAACAACCCTGCTCGTTGAAACCATTAAGCAGCTAAAGAAACAATTTCCTATTGCGGTAATTGAAGGAGATCAACAGACAGAACATGATGCCGATCGTATCCGGGCATCAGGCGCACCTGCCATACAGATTAATACCGGCCGGGCTTGCCATCTAGACGCACATGGTGTTGGCCATGCAGTCATGGACTTACAGCTACAGCCGAAAAGCCTACTGGCTATTGAAAATGTGGGCAACCTGGTTTGCCCGTCCTCGTTTGATTTAGGCGAGGCGCATAAAGTGGTGGTCTTATCCGTTACCGAAGGAGATGACAAACCCCTAAAATACCCAGATATGTTTCATGCGGCTGATTTAATGTTAATTAATAAAATCGATTTATTACCTTACGTTGATTTTGATGTAGAGCAATGCATACGCTATGCACAACAGGTGAATCCAGATATCAGCATTATTCAATTATCGGCGACCAAAGGCGATAATTTTTCTGAGTGGACGAATTGGTTAAAAGAAAATATCGCTGTATGAATTCCTTGATTTAAAAAGCAGGTTTTCGCATTGTAATCCGTACACTTAACGATAACGTCCTGAGAAAATTTACGAAAGCCATAGATTTTCCTGATTACGTATGACTCTCAACCATAGTAAAATAAAACATGAATAATCAGCATGTTAACAAACTCGTCATTCCCGAAGTTTTTTATCGGGAATCTATGCTTAACCCACTAGATTCCTGCTAGAAGCATGCAGGAATGACGAAGTATAGCTGAGACTTATGGGTAATCAGGTAGATTTTTGGCATAAAAAAAGACCTATATTTTCATATAAACCTTTGATTCAATTGGTCGACGACTGGATTCTAACTCACACCCCAGAGTAACAAAAGCACTTTTCACCCTGTTTCAATCAATAAAAAATGACGGCGTTCATATCTACATCTTGAACAGATTGAATGAATTTATCAGATTAGACTCATTTTATATTGAAGAAGGCTGCATAAATCTTCTTATATCTGGAGCCGAATAAGGAAGTGGAGTATATTAATAAAGTCCGCATAAATATGCGAGGGATGACCATGAATTATGAACTATCTATATTAGCTGCTATAACTCGCTTGGAGCACCCAAGCACAAAAAAAATCGTGATCGCAACAGGAATTTCTGAGCGAAAAGTTCAGAATGTCATCAAATCTTTGAGTAGTGACTTTCATATCAAAATTCTTCGTAAGAATATAGGGCGTAGTAATTACTTCGTTGTTAAAGACTGGGGCGTTTTTGAGTCTGGTAATGTTTTAAGGAAGAAACTTGATACGATAGAACTGAAAATAGACGGCGAACTTATGTCTCTATTAAAAAAATCTAAACCACTACTGCTTACCACTTTTTCGGAAAAACACGAATATTTTGAGAAAGTAAAAACTCATAACTTTAAAGAAAGTTTGAGGCTAGAAGGCTATTCTATAAATATTGAAGATTATCCTGTAGAAAAGCCCGAACGAAAGTTATTTCGAGAAGAATTAATAAAAAAATATTCCCAATATAAAGATCCAAATTTACCTAATAAGCTCAAAGCTTATGGTTGATAAGTATGGTGTTGATCAAGACCCATATACTTATAACGATTCAACTATCTTGATCAATAAGTTCAATATACGAGATGAGGCTATTCTAGAAGAGGCAGAAAAGGAGTTTACACTCATTGCTGCTATGGATATTGAGTTTCAGTCTCCACCATACGATTTTCAATACCTGTGTAATTTACATAAAAAATTATTTGGTGATCTATTTGAATGGGCTGGTGAATTAAGAGCAATCGATATATCAAAAGGGCAAACTAGATTCTGCAACTATAGATATATCGAAAAAGAGGCAAACTTAATATTTGCCAAACTTGCAAAGGAGAATTATTTGCTAGGACTCTCATTTCACCTTTTGATAGAAAGACTTGCTGAATATTATTGTGATATTAATGCACTTCATCCATTCAGAGAGGGCAACGGTAGAGCACAGCGTTTACTTTTTGAACATCTCGTTATTAATTGTGGATATAACATGAACTTTGAAACTATCGAAAGCAATGAGTGGGTTGATGCAAATATTCATGGATATCATTGTGACTATAGTTTGATGGGGGAAATATTAAAGAGATGTGTGATTATCCCAAAAAGAATGTAGAAAAATAGAGCACAAACACTATCAAACAAAAAGGCTCTGTCACCGTTAAGGAAAATAGGGGCTTTGATTTATGCAATAGAACTTAAAAATCAAGATTACTGAACTCCAAGGTTATCCCATTCCTTTTTAAAAATTATAAATCAAAGACCCCGTTGCTCACAACTCCCCGAAGAAGCTCTATGACACTTGTCATGCACCTCATAGAGTGCCAAAGGGAGCAATCTCGAATAAAATTACTTGTTTCAATGCCTGCTTTGGATCAGTCAATTTGTTAGGGAGTGCAAACAGCCTTTCCGTTTGCACTCCATTTGCTGATAAAAAAGGTGGGCAAAAAAAAATGCCCACCCTACCTAGCTGGTCTCTTGGGGAATCATAAACCAAAGCCCCCGCCGTTGACCCCGCCGTTGTGTGCTTAAAGAATATCCCTTATTATCCGCAAAAACCAGACTCACGATATATTATTGTTTTTATAAAAAGTGAACTTGGTTTTATGGGGTCGTTTACTTTAAATTCAGCAGAATACGAAGTTTATAAAGTTGTATTTGCACAAGCGAATTTTCAGACATTAGCACAGATTGTAAACGATATAGTGTTTAATCTAGATGAACCTAAGTTTAATTTTTTAGCTGAGGTTCTTTATGATGGCGAAAGCATTATCATTGATAACACTGAGTATGAAGGTAAACCAATTGCATTTGATATGTGGATTTACGATACCCAAATTGAAAAAAAAGTTTATGTGGGTAATTTTATGGAGGATTCTTCATTCAGCGATAGAGTAGGGGTCCCTGCTGATGAAGCTTATGGTTTTGTAGACAAGGCTAATGTACTCAAAAATAAATCAAAGTTGAGGAACCCTGAATACCAAGATCGCACTTAACGCGGGATAAATTGAAAACCTGTAGGGCGCGGCTTCAGCCCGCCTTTAGATGCTCTTTGGCATTAACGGGCTAAAGCCGCGCCCTACAATTATCGTTATGTACCGTCTTAAATGGCTAGTGTTGTACTAGCCCTGTTTAGTTATAAACTTATTCGGTCAGACTAAATAATACACACAAGTGGAAGAGAGCAATTAATGAACATCCTTTATATACATGGTTTTAAAAGCCAATTTAAAGAACAGTCAGCTAAAGTCCAGGCATTAAATAAGCTTGGTAAGGTATTCGGTGTAACACTGGACTACACCAATGCATTTAAGGAAATTAAGAATATCCTGCATAAATTTGTTTTGGATAAAGATATTGATCTTGTGGTTGGCACAAGTTTAGGGGGATATTATTCTTCGATTATAGGCGATGGATTCACTTTTACTGGTGATGCTTATACTTTAAAAAAGGAAACGATCACCACATACCCTGGCTTTGCTTTAGAGGGTTGCGGGCTTATTTTACTTGATCGTGGTGATAAGCTGATTAATTCCGAAGAAACGCTATCAACTCTTGAGAATTTCTATGGTACAAGAATATTTGAAGGAGGGAATCATCGGTTTGAGCATATAAATGAAAGTTTACGTGAGATAGAAGATTTTTTTGAACGACCTTCACTTGTTTATGGTTTTGGGGCTGATGATGATTAAGCTAGTTTCTCTGCTCCAGCGTGGGGAACGATGAAGATAAAGATTTGCTACAAATTTATGGCGGGACACCTGAAAATAGTGACTCAGGAGAAGATTATTATTTACCATGAAGGACATGAAGAAAATGAAGGGGTTAGGTTTTTTCTTCATTAGCTTCATGCTCTTCATGGTGAGTTGTGTCCCGCGTTAAGTGGGTAGCCGAATCATTCAAAAGGTTTCAATATGAAACCTTAGGTATATACTATACTAAGATTTATTGGATGAGGATTAAATCAATGTCAAAAGCAATAAAGTTATCAGAAAGTTTGATTAATGATGCGGTCATTAATGGCAAAGCACAACACCGAAGCGCTCCTAAACAAATCGAATATTGGGCCAGGATCGGAAAAATAGCAGATGAAAACCCCGATCTACCTCTGGCATTTATTAAAGGCATTTTAATCGGAATAGAAGAAAGTAAAGCGGGTGATGTCTCGGACTATCAGTTCGGATGAAAGTAAAGCAAACCAGTATCTTTAAACGTCGAGTAAAAAAGATGCACAACACTGAAAAGAAAGCGCTTGATAAGGCGGTTAAAGGGATTATCTCTGATCCATCTATTGGTGAAATGAAAACTGGAGATCTGAGTGGTATCCAGGTGTATAAATACAAACTAAATACCCAGCTATATCTTGTTGCTTATGAATATGTTGATGATGAGTTATTACTAACATTCATTGAGCATGGAACACATGAAAATTTTTACCGCGATCTAAAGCAGCAATAAACCCCAGCTTCAATAAATATGGCACTATTGCTTGGCTCGGTTGATATTGCTCATAAAGCTTGTCTGAAAGCCTTAATATATGTCATTTTCAAGATTTACCTTCATATTGGCAACTCATTGAGTAACAAAAATCATGGCTACTATTTTAATACGAGACATATTGAAAACTGTAGGGCGTGGCTTCAGCCCGCCTTTAGATGCTCTTTCGCATTGGCGGGCTAAAGTGTTAGTGCAGCCCTAAATTTCGCCTATCCTCTTTGTTCATAACAGACTGAAACAGGGAACCAAATATTGCGGGAGAAATCGCCGACCAGTCAAAATAGGCACATTCGATCAACTCATCTCTCAGGGCGGCATCAAATGATGGCATATCAATGCGTTCCAAAAACAAAAGACCGTTAACATAAGGGAGGGCATTTAAGTCTTCTGAAAGGTTTTTATTGCGTTTATTTACCGGGATATCCAGAACCTGAAACAGTTTTGCCAAATGCATTTCTGTATCAGAACCATCTTCTTTAGTGTAGTTTAGCAGGTAGTTGATCAGTTGGTGTCTGGGAAAAATTCCGGTATCTTCAGCAAATAAGCAGAATAATATCCGCACCAGTAAGATTTCTAATTGATGCTCTTGGTAACCACTTTCGAGTAGAGCATCATGAAACGCACCCAGCAATTCGGCTGCTTGAATGTTTAAGTCAATTTCTTCTATGCTATTGCTTATATCTTCATAGCCAGCGATAAAATCAAAAAAACCAAAAGCAAAAACCAAAAGGGTCAACCAAAAGCAACCAAAAGGGTCAGACTCGATTGAAAGAGTTATATTCTTCTTTCATTATGAGTCCTCTTATTGTCTTTGCTCATGAGCAGTTGCGACTCTTGCCGAAATACCAGAGTAAAAATAAACAGCTTTACCACAAGACGTTTTTAGCCACTGAACTGCAGGCATAAAAAAAGACCTATATTTTCATATAAGCCTTTGATTCAATTGGTCGGGACGATAGGATTCGAACCTACGACCCCCACACCCCCAGCGTGGTGCGCTACCAAACTGCGCTACGCCCCGACATTTTGAACTTTTTACTATTTAGAATGTCTAACGAACGTTAGCCATATAGATCAGTTGGACAAGTATATAGCAACTATCCAGCTTATCAATGATTATTTTAATATTTCTAAAATATCTTCCAGCTCGCCAATCATCTGATGGATAACCTGCTTGGTACGCCCTGAGTCGTCTTTAGCATCATCACTTTCCAAATGACTTCTAGCACCGCCTATCGTATAACCTTGTTCATATAACAAGGCTCTAATCTGACGAATCAGCATAACATCATTGCGTTGATAATAACGCCTGTTGCCACGCCTTTTAACGGGTTCTAGTTGCTCAAATTCCTGTTCCCAGTACCTTAATACATGCGGCTTAACACCACATAAGTCACTGACTTCTCCTATTGCAAAATAGCGTTTTGCAGGAATGGGGGGTAATTCGTTATTATTGCTTGGCTCCAACATAGGCTTCTACTCGCGATTTTAACTTCTGTCCGGTTCTAAAAGTAACGACCCTACGTGCTGATATAGGAATCTCTTCACCCGTCTTGGGGTTTCTTCCTGGGCGACTATTTTTGTCTCTTAATTCAAACTTACCAAAACCTGAGATTTTTACCTGCTCTCCCTGCTCAAGTGAAGTCTTAATTTCCTCAAAAAAAAGTTCAACCATTTCTTTCGCTTCGCGCTTATTTAAACCAATTTCATCAAATAATTTTTCTGCGAAATCTGCTTTAGTTACTGCCATTTATTCTAATCTCTCAATTTTGCACTTAATTTGTTAGATAAAGCGTCTAACACCCTGTTAACTATAGCATCAATTTCAGAATCTGTAAGAGTTTGTGTTGCATCTTGCATAATTAATGCTAACGCTATACTTTTATACCCTTGTTCAACGCCCTGTCCACGGTATATATCGAATACCATAACGTCCTGAATTAGTTTTTCCTGACAGCCATCGATGCACTTTTTAACTGTCTGAAAAGACACTTGTTCTTCCAATAATAGTGCTAGGTCACGACGTACCGATGGAAACTTAGACAAACTATTAAAAGCTGGAACTTTTCTGTCTAATAAAACTGTCTGAGATAGCTCAAACAAAAACACATTACTATCAAAGCCCAGTTGTTTTTCCAGCGTCGGATGCAACATACCTATCCAGCCCAAAGACTGCCCTTGCATAGTTTGAATTTCAGCACTTTGACCAGGATGCAATGCACTGTGTTTAGCGACTATAAACTGCACTTCACGCCCGGTCAAGGCACAGATTGCTTCTACATCTGCTTTTATATCGTAGAAATCAACTTTACGCGCTTTCTCTCCCCACTGCTCGGGGTTAGCTGAGCCTAATGCAATACCTGCCAGCATTTTTTCTTGCTGCGCAACATCGGTACCTAAAAAACGCTGCCCCGCTTCAAACAAACGCACTCGTGTATGCTGGCGCTTAGTGTTATATGCCGCTGCCTGTAACAAGCCACACCAAAGCGTGGTACGCATCACCGCAAGTTCTGATGAAATCGGATTTTGTAGTTTGATATAAGTATCATCAGGTACCAGTGTTTTTTGCAACTCTTCGTCTACAAAACTATAGGTAATCGCTTCCTGATAATCGCGCCCGACTAATAAATCTTTAATCTGATCAATTTCCAGAACTGCTTCTGGCGCCTGACTTAATGCTGAACGCATCAGTAAGCTAGATTGCGGCAAGTTGTTATAGCCATAGACACGACCTAATTCTTCTATTAAATCAGCTTCTATGGCGATATCAAAGCGAAAACCAGGAGGAGTTACCTGCCAGCCTTCGGCATCTTTCACAACTGCCATGCCTAAACGTTGCAAGATACCTTCAACTTCCGCTTCAGCAAGAGCGACACCTAGAATACGTTTAATTCTTTGTGCACGTAATGTAACCGCAGGGCGTTGCGGTAAATGTTCATCTACCGTGACTTCAGTAATAGCACCAACACTTCCACCTGCGATATCAACTATAAGCTGGGTAGCACGCTCTATAGCTCTGCTTTGTAGCTCAGCATCCACACCTCGTTCAAAACGATGTGAAGAGTCGGTATGCAAGCCATAATGCCGCGCTTTGCCCATCATAAAGCTGGGATTAAAAAAGGCACACTCCAGAAATATGTCTTTAGTATTATCTGCAACAGCTGACTCACTGCCGCCCATAACACCCGCTAAAGCTAATGCTTTTTCGCTATCTGCAATCACTAGCGTTTCTGTGTTCGCTTTAATTTCCTGATCATTTAATAAGCTGAATGTTTCATCAGCATGCGCTAGGCGCACTTCAATTCCGCCGGATAATTTCGCAGCATCGAAAGCATGCAAAGGCTGGCCCATTTCCAATAGCACATAATTTGTCACGTCAACAACAGGCCCTAAGCTTCTTAAACCTGAGCGACGCAAGCGCTCCTGCATCCATAAAGGCGTTTCAGCAGTTGGGTTAACCCCTTTAATTAATCGCCCCAAATAACGCGGACAGGCCTCTGGCGCACTGACTTTAACATTCAATTTATCTTGATGATCAACCGCTACGGGGCTGACAGCAGGCACTTTAAATTCAAGATCATTTAGTAGCGCAACCTCTCTGGCTATCCCTTCTACACTTAAGCAGTCCGCTCTATTTGGCGTTAGATCAACTTCAATTAACTGGTCGTTTAAGGATAAATACTCGCGTATATCTGTTCCTACTGGCGCATCTGCGGCTAATTCCATAAGCCCATCGGCGTCAGTGGCCAGACCTAGCTCTTTTTCTGAGCAGAGCATGCCGAAAGACTGTTCGCCACGTAATTTAGATTTTTTAATTTTAAAATTACCCGGTAATACTGCGCCAATTAAGGCTGCCGGTATTTTTAAACCTTCACGAACATTGCTTGCGCCACAAACAATTTGCAAGGGCTCACTTTCACCCACGGCGACATTGCAAATTCTTAATTTATCCGCATCAGGGTGCGCATCAACAGAGACCACTTCTCCAACGACAACACCACTAAATTCTGCTGCAGCTGGTTTAACGGAATCAACTTCCAGCCCTGCCATGGTGATCTGTTCGACCAGTGCCTGTGTATCTAACGCTGGATTGACTAATTCTCTTAACCAGGCTTCACTAAATTGCATTATTCAACCCTCCCTTAATTAAATTGCTCAAGAAATTTAAGATCGTTTTCAAAAAACAGTCTTAAATCATTTATGCCATAACGCAACATAGCCAATCGCTCGACGCCCATACCAAAGGCAAAACCGGTAAAATCTTCGGTATCGATATTGACGGCTTTAAATACTTCAGGATGAATCATGCCACAACCCATCACTTCTAACCAGCCGGTATGACTGCACACACGACAGCCTTTGCCGTCACACATCACACATTCGATATCAACTTCAGCGGAAGGCTCGGTAAACGGGAAATAAGAAGGTCTAAAACGTACCTGTATATCTTTTTCAAAAAAGGCTCTTAAAAATTCATAAACCACACCTTTTAAATCAGCAAAGCTGACATTTTCATCCACCAAAAAACCTTCTACCTGGTGGAACATAGGCGTATGTGTAACATCAGAATCACAGCGATAAACCCGTCCCGGTGCAATCACTTTAAGAGGCGGTTGATATTTTTCCATAGCACGCACTTGTACCGGTGAGGTATGCGTTCTTAATAAGGTATGTGCATCAAAATAAAAAGTGTCGTGCATCGCTCGTGCAGGATGATGTGAGGGAATATTCAGCGCTTCAAAATTGTGATAATCATCTTCAATTTCCGGCCCTTCTTCTACTTTGAAACCGACACTGGAGAAGATTTTAGATATCCGCCTTAAAGTAAGAGTGACCGGATGTAAGCCTGCGACAGACTGGCCTCTACCGGGCAAAGTCACATCGATGGTTTCACTTGCCAAACGCGCATCAAGTTCTGCTTGTTGCAAAGCATTGCGACGTTCTTCCAGAGTGTTTTGAAAATCGGCTTTAACATTATTGATCGCTTGACCCGCAGTGCGCCTTTGGTCTGGGTCTAGTTTACCTAGCTGCTTCATCTGTAGGGTGAAAGCACCTTTCTTACCCAGATATTGCACACGGATTTGATCTAATGTTTGTAAATCATTTGCTGCTTCAAGCTCCTGTAGGGCTTGTGCAAGAATTTCTTCGAGGGTCGCTGACACGGATCTTTCGCTTATAGTAAAGGGGGGGATAAGGGGTGAAACATGTACGAAATAATTAAAGATTATTTGCCATCAACATTTTTTCTTAGCAAAAATTTATAAGCAAGTAAAAATACATTTAAACCTACATCTTGTTTTATTTCGTGCATATTCCGTAGCAAAAAAAAGGGCTTTTCAGCCCTTTCTTCAAACCTTGCAAAAGGAATAACTGTCGTTATTCTCTATAGCGAGCTTTGATTTGCTTTAGCAATTTTTGCAATTTCAGCAAAAGCATCCATATCGCGCACTGCGATATCAGCTAATACTTTACGGTCAATTGCTACATTTGCTTTTGTTAAGCCATTAATTAAGCGGCTATAAGAAATGTCGCATAGACGCGCAGCTGCATTGATACGCACAATCCATAAAGCACGGAAAGTACGTTTTTTGTTTTTACGGTCGCGATAAGCATATTGACCTGCTTTGATTACCGCTTGCTTAGCAACACGATAAACACGGCTACGAGCTCCGTAATAGCCTTTCGCTTGCTTTAAAATCTTTTTATGTCTTGCTCTGGCTGTTACACCACGTTTTACTCTGGCCATTCTCTTTTCCTAAAAAATTAGCTATAAGGTAACAAACGTGCAGTCATACGCACATCTGATGGATGAAGAGTAGCCGCTTTACGCAACTGTCTTTTTCTCTTAGTCGATTTTTTAGTCAAAATATGGCGACGGTGTGACGCTCCACATTTAAAACCGCCATTTGCTGTACGCTTAAAGCGTTTAGCAGCACCACTATGGCTTTTCATTTTTGGCATTTATTTTCTCCGATTAATATAAAAATAACACGTCCCTGTTATAAAAACCCAGCAAGGCAAAATGCACTGGCCCGACTGAATTGATAACACTACTGTTCCTACAGTAGCAACAATTAAAATTTGTCTTCCACCCTTTATTCCTAAAGATAAAAGTGGGTGTAGGTTGGATTGGGTTAGCTTATCTGCGAAACGCTGATAACGTAAGCCAACATTTGCACATCATGCAAATCTCTGTTGGGTTACGTTTTTATTGCTTTGCAAAAAAATCTAACCCAACCTACACTTTATAAATTTATTTTTTCTTTCTAGGCCCTAGAACCATAACCATCTGGCGACCTTCCATTTTAGGAAATTGCTCAACAGCTGCCAGTTCTTCCAGGTCTTTTTCCACTCGCTTAAGCAGGTTCATGCCAATTTCCCTGTGCGCCATTTCTCTACCTCTGAAACGTACAGTAATCTTGGTTTTATTGCCTTCTTCAAGAAATTTGGTCAAATTACGCAACTTAACATTGTAATCCCCAATATCAGTTCCAGGTCTAAATTTGATTTCTTTAACCTGAATCTGCTTTTGTTTTTTCTTGGCTATCGCCATCTTTTTATTCTGATCGAATAAAAATTTGCCGTAATCCATAATTTTACAAACTGGCGGATCAGCATTCGGTGAAACCTCTACCAAATCCATATTTGCTTCGGCAGCCAATTGTTTTGCTTCACTCAGCGAAACAACACCACCCTGCCCTTCTGGCAAACCTGAAACTCTGACACGTCTTGCAGTAATTGCATCATTTAAACGTGTTGCATCTTTTTTAGAAGCGATACCCTATTCCTCCAGTTACTAAATTACTTTCTTTGCTCAATCTCTTGCCTCAGTCGCTGTACAAAACTATCCACCGAAAAACCACCCAGATCATCGCCTTTCTGTGATCTTACTGTCACAGTTTGATCTTCTAATTCTTTATCACCAATAATTAGCAGATAAGGGACTCTTTGCATAGAATGCTCGCGAATTTTAAAGCCTATTTTCTCATTTCTCAAGTCTATTTTTGCTCTAAAGCCTTGTTTTTTCAATTCAGCATGCACTTGTTCTGCATATTCATCATGGCGACTAGCAATATTTAGCACCACAACTTGATCAGGGGAAAGCCATAAAGGCATAGTTCCCGCGTGTTGTTCAATTAAAATACCGATAAACCGTTCCAAGGAACCTAAGATGGCTCGATGTAACATTACTGGCACTTGCTTAGAACCATCTTCGGCAATAAAACTGGCATCAAGGCGGTCTGGCATGGAAAAATCCACCTGAATGGTTCCGCACTGCCAGACACGCTCTAAACAATCTTTTAATGAGAATTCTATTTTAGGCCCATAAAAAGCACCTTCACCTGGCTGCAATTCCCAGTCCAGACCTTTCTTATCCAGAGCAAGCTCTAAAGCCTTTTCTGCTTTATCCCAGACCTCATCAGAACCCACTCGTTTGTCAGGTCGCGTGGACAATTTAATTAATACATCTTCAAAGCCAAAATCCTTATATACTTCAAATAATAAATCGATAAAAGTCGACACTTCATCTTGCACCTGGCTTTCTGTACAGAAAATATGTGCATCATCTTGAACAAAATTGCGTACCCGCATTAAGCCATGCAAAGTTCCTGATGGCTCATTACGATGACAAGAGCCAAACTCAGCCATACGTAAAGGTAAATCTTTATAACTCTTTAAGCCTTGATTATAAATCTGCACATGACACGGGCAGTTCATCGGCTTAATGGCATAATCACGATGCTCGGAATGAGTGGTGAAAATCATGTCACCAAATTTATCCCAGTGTCCTGATTTCTCCCATAAGCTACGATCGACAAGCTGCGGCGTCTTTACTTCGCCATAACCATGCACGCGCAATTTATCACGTATATATTGCTCAATCTGCTGATATATTATCCAGCCTTTCTCATGCCAGAACACCATGCCCGGCGCTTCTTCCTGAGTATGGAAAAAATTTAAAGTTTTCGCTAGCTTACGATGATCGCGCTTTTCTGCTTCTTCTAAACGATGCAGATAAGCCTTAAGTTCTTTTTTATCAT
Organism: Methyloprofundus sp.; assembly: GCF_965251085.1. Lineage (NCBI taxonomy): Bacteria > Pseudomonadati > Pseudomonadota > Gammaproteobacteria > Methylococcales > Methylococcaceae > Methyloprofundus > Methyloprofundus sp. The sequence goes on from NZ_OZ252594.1 coordinate 2,874,434, forward strand.
TCCATGCTGTACCGTAAATACGCTGCAACATTTCGTTATCTGAATTACCGCGCCAATAGGCTCCGGCAATTTTCATTAATTTAAAGGCCTTTAACTTACTGGTACTCGGCACATGCGGCCCACGGCAAAGATCAGTAAAATCACCTTGTGTATACAAAGATAAATCTTCATTACTAGGAATCGACTCGATAATTTCCGCTTTATAAAGCTCGCCTAAATCACGAAAAAACTTAACTGCCTCATCACGAGAAACCACAGAACGCGTAACTTCCAGATTACTGGCAACCAGGCGTTGCATTTCTTTTTCTATTTTCTTGATGTCCTCAGGTGTAAAGGGACGTTCAAAAGAAAAATCATAATAAAAGCCATTTTCGATAACCGGACCTATGGTTACCTGCGCTTCTGGAAAAGTTCGCTTAACCGCCTGCGCCAGTAAGTGTGCGGTAGAGTGACGTATAACTTCAATACCATCATCATCTTTAGCCGTAACAATTTGCAACTCTGCATTATCATTGATCACGGTGCTGGCATCTACTAGCTGACCATCAACTCTACCTGCCAAGGTCGCCTTTGCCAGGCCAGAGCCGATAGATTGTGCGACTTGCATAACAGTCACAGCTTCATCAAACTCACGTTTTGAACCATCAGGCAAGGTAATTACAGGCATACAATCTTTTCTCAGGCATATAAAATAAAAAAGCATTGCTTAAGCAATGCCTATCTCTCCCGGCCTCCAATAGCCGAAAGATAGTTAATCGGCAAATTATACTCGTAATTTAATATCTTTGTATACATATACTTAAGTGTTTTTATTAACTTAGGCACCAGGAAATAAATAAGCGACCAATATTTGGACAGGAGTTTTGTTTGTCATTAGTGCTGTAGAAGTAGGCGCATAGCTGGCTACGTAACTATTACTACAGTGCTAATGACGGACAAAAAGACCTGCAAAGTTCAGACCACCTGAACTCTAGCCCATGTTCAGTCGTTTTTCGCTCAAAAACCACTAACAGGTCTATTTTAATAGGATAAAAAAATAAAAACCTAATCATTACAAACATTTGCATTTCCAAGCAAAGCGTAGTGCCATAACATAACAAAAATAGTTGCATTCACTTGATTTTTATGGAAAAATTCAAGTATGTATATCCGATGCACAACGCTCCGAACCAAGGCAACTGGCGAGACCTACAAAACGTTTCGGCTAGTCGAATCCGTGCGGCTTGATGGCAAAGTCAAACAACACACCCTGCTTAACCTTGGCCGTTACTTTGATGTACCCAAGTCCCAGTGGAAATCACTATCAAGTCGTATTGATCAATTACTTACTGCACAGACTGACTGGCTTACCATTGATCTAGAAGAAACACTCGAAACACTGGCTCAATGTTATGCCGCCCAAATCATCGCATCTCGCAGTACAGATATAAATAACGACGTACAATTTGAGACAGTCGATATCAGCAATATAGAACTTGTGCGCCCGCGCCGTGTTGGGGTTGAGCAAATCGCATTACACGCTGTCAAGCAGTTAACACTGGATGACAAGTTGAAATCACTGGGTTTTAATCAACATCAGCTTGCCGCTTCCCTCGGCACTATCATTGCCCGGATGGCCTCGCCTGCAAGCGAATTAGCCACACATGGCTGGCTACAGACCACCAGTGCGCTGGGTGAGTTAATCGACTATGACTTCGAAGACATGGGGCTGGATCGTCTGTATCAGGTATCCGACCAATTATGGAAACACCGGGAAGCCATTGAAACCCATTTATATCAGCAAGAACGGGATCTGTTCAGCTTCAGTGAAACTATCACGCGTTATGATCTGACAAATACCTTCTTTGAAGGCGAAGCCAAAACAAACCCAGCCGCCCAAAGAGGCCGCTCCAAGGAAAAGCGCAGTGACTGTCCCCTGGTTACATTAGGGCTGGTGCTTGATGGCAGTGGCTTTCCACGTAAAATCCAGATCTTCCCAGGTAATGCAAGTGAACCACAAACCCTGCAAACCATACTTGAAGGACTGGAAGGGCGAACAGGATCCACTGTGATACTTGATGCAGGCATTGCCAGTGAAGAAAACATCCAGTATCTCATTGAGCATGGCTTTCACTATATTGTTGTCTCACGCAAACGCAAGCGGGATTTCGATGAAGAAAAGGCAACTCTGATCAAAGATATTCCGGGGCAACGCGTAAAAGTTCAAAAAGTGACTGTAGAAGAGACCGGAGAAATTGAACTGTACTGTCACTCGCAACTCAGGGAAAAGAAAGAACAAGCCATGCAGGATAGTTTTTCAGAAAAATATGAAACCGCACTCAACAGCCTGCATGCTGGATTGAGCAAAAAAGGAACCACAAAAAATTATACAAAAGTGTTAGAACGGCTGGGACGCATAAAGGAAAAATACGCGCGTGCAGCACAGCACTATGAAGTAACGGTCGTACCTGATGATGAAGGAGACAAGGCCAACTCAATCAGCTGGAAGCGTGTGGAAAAAGCCAACTCGCAGGCAACCCACCCCGGTGTCTATTGCTTACGCACCAACCTGACCGACTGGAATGAAGAAACGCTCTGGCGCACCTACACCATGCTAACCGATCTAGAAAGTGTTTTTCGCAGTCTGAAAAGTGAACTCGGGCTACGCCCTATCTACCATCGAAAAGAAGAACGGGTTAATGGGCATATCTTTATCACTCTCATTGCCTATCATCTCGTCCAGACCCTTCGTTATCAACTCAAGACTGAACATATTAATGATAGCTGGCAAACAATTCGACGGATCATGGAAAACCAGCAGCGCATTACTGTTATTTTACGGCGAGAAGACGGGAAGACGATTCATTTAAGGAAAGCAACGAATGCAGAGCCACGACAATCCGTCATTTATAAAGCGCTAGAAATATCAGCACAACCAGGGGGTGTTAAAAAAACAGTGATTTAGCCGAATTCAAAATAAAAAATCTGTAGTGCCAACAGCAAGGCCTGATTGTGTGTATCTAATTGTTTTTAAATGATTTGTTGTCACTGAAATCGAAAGATGGGCTAGGATAATAACTTGATGCCAATGATTGATATGTAGGTTGGCGCTGAGCTCGCGAAGCCCAACAATCACTGTGCAATATCATGTTGGGCTTCGCATGCTCAGCGCCAACCTTGCACTTTAGTATCATCTAATTATCTTGTGAAAACGGTAAGCTTTTGATTTCTTTATGTCGAGATCAGGAGTTCTGAAGTTGGATAATTATTTGTTTCCAGGTGCCTTAGGCTGTGCTAAATGGGAATAATACTAAATAAGCAGCACTGCGTAAGTACGCTAACAAAAGGGAGGAGTAAATAAGCCTTAGCTTTTTGTGTATCAGTAATTGTACTGCCTTATCCTAGAAAAATCAGTTGGGCGCGGAATAATAGTGCAAGATATTAAATTAATGTAACACTTTCAAAGGTTTTAGCTTCACCTGTGGGTTAATCGGGCATTTTTTGGAAGTGCTGTTGAATCAAAAGCCTGTGCAAGAAACCGTGAGCAGCTGATTTTTCTAGGTTTATATATAAGTCATAAATAAAGCATAATCTTGCAAATAGACCTGTAGTTTCTATAACGGTATCTCCAGAACTACTTTAATCCTCCTTACAACTTGCACATAAACCATGCAACTCCAAAGTTAAGCAATGAGGTTGAAATTGCACTGCTTCACTTAGTGCAAACAAGCTCTCATAAACTGCTGTCGCATCTATTTCATAAGCATTCTTACATTGATCACAAATTAAAATGGCCGACTTATGCTGGGTTTCAGCTTGCAAACAACCAATAAAGGCATTCAGCGATTCGATCTTATGTACCAGACCCGCTGTGATTAAAAAATCCAAAGCACGGTATATAGTCACCGGCTTTGCTTTTGGGTCTTGTTCGCGCAACAAATCCAGTAACTCGTATGCGCCAATGGCTTTATGATTAGCACAAATAAGCTCCAGCACTTGCTTTCTTAATGCGGTCAGGCGCACACCCTTTGTTAAGCAAATTTGCTCTGCTGTCTGCAATGCATGATCGATACAGCCACGGTGATTATGTCCGCCCTGCAAAGCTGTATCGTCGATATTTTTTTTCATATTAAAAACTCATCCTCAATCCCAGTTCCACGCCACGCCCTGGTTCTGGCGCATAGTCTTTAAGAAATGAGGTTGAATTACGTATCGTTTCATTAAGCAAGTTATTCCCTTTTACAAACACCAGCAGGTCATATTTTTCTGCCAGCTGTACGTTATAAGAAACATTGGCGGCCAACAATATATAGCCTGGTGTGGGTGTTTCATTCTCGCCGACATGCTTTTGCGCTTCTGCTCGCGTTAATCTTAAGCCTGCGGAAAAAGCATCATAGCCGAAATAATCAAACTGAAAACCATAACGCAGCGGTGGCATACGCGGCACATTTCCCCCGGCGACTAACTCACCACGTACAAAGTCGCTAAATAAGGTCAGCTCAAATTGATTCTCCACACCTTCCCATAAGGGAATTCCCAGCTCAGCTTCATAACCATAGAAGCGCGCATTATTCTGCTTCGCCTGATAGACAGGCAAACAATCCTCATCAGCATTGCAGACTGCAACGAAATTTTCATTATCCAGATCAAACCAATAGCCGGTGTTTTCTTGCAGAATATAATTATCGCTCCAGTTATGAAACAAATTCAACTCAGTGCTAAACCACTCATATTCTGCGCTAAAGCTCAGCTCAAGATTATAGGAGGTTTCTACCTGCAAATTCTCATCGCCCAATTCATAGCTTTGCGCTGCAAAATGCACCCCGTCAGCAAACAATTCAGGTACATCTGGTGCACGCTGAGAAAAGGTAAAAGCCAAACTAGTAAATATATTATCGGTGGCAGTCCATAGCGTCGATAATGAAGCACTTACCGGCGTATGTTGTTTACGCGCAAAACCTTCTGCATCAATTTGTTGATGCTCCACGCGTAAACCGAATTCATACGCAAGATTTCCAGCATGTATATCCTCGACCATAAACACCGCATAATTTGCCGTTTCAGACGGTGGGACAAACGCTTCCACACCCGTGGCAACCTGATCTTTACTGATTGCCTGAAAGCCAAATGCGCCATGATCTATAAATCCGAGTTGTTTATGCACTAATTCCGCACGCCCTTCTATACCTTGGTTATCAAATTGCGTACCGACAGTGATACCATCCTCTAATTCAACATGCTGGTAGTCGTTATATCCAAAGCGCAATTTCAAAGTTTCCACCCAGGAAAAAGGCTCATAAAACTCCGCCTTAGCATCATAACGGGTTTGCTTTAAATCGATACGCACCAGCTCATCGACGGGTGGTACACCATAATTATTATCCAGATAATTCACTGAAAAACCGAGCATTCCCCAGTTATCTATCCACGATGCGCCGACCGTCCCACTCCAACTTTCTGCATCGGTATTCGGCACATAACCCAATCCATTCGAGTCAACAGGCACATGATAATCATCACTCGTACGATAAAAGCCGTCAATATGCCAGGCAAAATTATCCAGGCCACCATCATGCTTTAAAACACTACTCCATTGATCTGAGACTGAGTTATAGCGCTGTTCAAAAGCCAGTTCTGCCGATTCAGGCACGTACATGGGAATCCGGTTATCGATGACATTAACAATACCGCCAATGGCACCACTACCATAGAGCAAACTGGCTGGCCCACGTAACACTTCAATGCGTTCGGCTAACAAAGCCTCGGTGCTGTTGGCATGATCAGGGCTGGTGCCCGACAAATCCAGACTGCTCAAGCCATTTTGCAAGACCTGTACTCTGGGTCCTGTTTGCCCCCTTATCACGGGCTGGCCAACATTAGAACCGAAAGACATGCTATGTATACCCAGCTCACCCTTCAGGGTTTCGCCAATGGTTGTCGCCTGCTTTTGCGCTAAATCATCACCCGCAAGAATATTAACCGGATGCACTGTTTCTGCAGCTTTTTTATGTAAAGGCGCGGAAATAATGACCGGCTCTAATTCCTGTATTTCCTCTGCCATGACAACACATGGAACAAAAAGAATTAATAAATAACAACACTGTCTAAAAAACATTAGGCTCAAGCATAATAGCGAAACAAAATGATATGTTATATTATAACATTTACTGTGTCTATATTTACTTTGTCAAGGCTGTTTGATTACCCTCAGAACACCTGACCTCGACATAAAGAAATCAAAAGCTTACCGTTTTCATAAGGTAATTAGATGACACTAAAGCGTGTAGGTTGGCGCTGAGTATACGAAGCCCAACATGATATTGCACAGTGATTGTTGGGCTTCGTATACTCAGCGCCAACCTACCTGTTAATCATTGGTATCAAGTTATTATCCAAGAGTTCAGGTGAGCTCGAATTTATAGTGCAAGATATTGAATTAATATAATACTTTCAAAAAATCTTAGATTCAACCCATAGCTTAAGCGGGCATTTTTTAGAAATGCGGTGGAATCAAGAGCTTGAGCTAGAAACTGTGAGCAACTGATTTTTCTAGGATTATAAGCCACACTTTATTTGGGCGAGATAAGCCCTTTGATAACAACGTTTTTCCACTTATTAATCTCTATACTTCCTGACCAGCACACCAGCCAGATGCCCAGGCCCACTGAAAATTATAGCCCCCCAGCCAACCACTAACATCCAGCGCTTCACCCACAAAATAAAGCCCCGGCACCTGATTCGCCTGCAACGTTTTAGATGATATGGCATGACAATCCACTCCACCCAGCGTCACTTCAGCCGTACGATAGCCTTCAGTGCCATTAGGCTTAACGATCCATTGGTTAAATAGCTCAGCGATGGCCTGGATTTGCTTATGGGATAAATCCAGCAAAGACAGCTCAAGTAATACTGCTGGCAAAAAGGTTGCTACCAATCGCTTTGCCAGGAATTGCGCCAGGTAATTTTTAACTTTCAGCTTAATTTTTTGTTGTTGCGCTTGTAACAGCTGCTGCAAATCCATCTCAGGTAACAAGTTTATTGTTAATTCTTCACCTTCCTGCCAATATGAAGACATTTGCAAAGCCACAGGGCCACTTAATCCACGGTGTGTAAACAGCAGGTTTTCAGTAAAACTTTGCCGCTCATTACCAATAGTGGCTTGTAGTGCCAAGCCCGAAAGCGCAGAAAACTTTTCCTTATCTTCAACATGCAGTGTAAAAGGCACCAGCCCTGCCCTGGTAGGCTGTACTTTAATGCCAAATTGCTCAGCAACTTTATAGGCAAATGGCGTCGCGCCCATCTTAGGAATTGATAAACCGCCCGTGGCGATCACTAAAGACTGGCAGGAAATTTCTTGTCGGTTAGTTTTCACTTTAAACCCTAACTCACCCTGTCGTTGAATATTTTGAATTTGAGTATTTAACTGGATATTCGCAGCAACTTTTTCACATTCGCCTAATAGCAGGTTTAATATATCCCGCGCACTTTCATTACAAAACAACTGCCCGTGTTCCCGCTCGTGATAGGGAATATTTTGTGCATGAATCATTTCCAGAAAATCCCATTGAGTAAACCTGCTCAAAGCTGATTTACAAAAGTGCGCATTTTCCGATACAAAATGCTCTGCTTCAACGCTGTAATTAGTGAAATTACAACGCCCACCGCCTGACATAAGAATTTTCTTTCCCGGTTTATTCGCATGCTCCAAAACCAGCACCTTACGCTGCCGCTTACCTGCTTCTATTGCGCACATCAGGCCCGACGCTCCGGCACCAATAATTATTACATCTACTTCAAGCATATTAATTTCAAATATAAGACAAATGATAAAAACTTACCTGGTTACGTACAACTCTCAGCCATAGTAGAATAAAGCATGAAACATCAGCATGTTAAAAACTTCGTCATTCCCGAAGTCTACCCAGTCAAGCGTGGGCACAAGCTTTATCGGGAATCTATGCTTATCCGACTAGATTCCTGCTTAAAGCATGCAGGAATGACGAAGTATAGCTGAGGGTTATGGGTAATCAGAAAAACTTATTGTAGTACGAGGCTTTAACCCATAAATGTCACAACAAACGAGCTAAAGCCGCACTCTACGCAAATTTTTATAGTTTGGCATTTAAACTGCAACAGTTCAAATGTTGCAATAGCACCTAAAATCAAACAATAACCAGAATGGAGCTTGTGTAATCCCAATAAAATCAAAAGTATAGCAATTCATAAAAGATAATAAGGTGAGACTAAAATAGATAGGATGCTGCTGAGGAACGAAGCGCATCTATCGCGAATGATGCGCTTCGTTCCTCAGCAGCATCCTACGAACCGTAATAAATATCCTATTGTTTTCAGAGAGATCAGGTTATCTGAAATTCGCGCTCAACTGATTTTTCAGGTTAACTGTTCTTCTGCATAAAAAAAGCCCAGCTGAAAAGGTGGGCTTTTATCTGTTTTGAATAAAGACTCTCTGCCCGACCAAGCCGGAGGGGGACGACAGCTTATTCAACAATAATATTATGTAATATAAGTTCGTCACCCTTACCATTGCCATCTAGAGTAAGATTTTTAACTTTAAGAGCGCCCTTTTCAGCTGTATCCGCGCCTTCATCTTCAATATCCCATTGCTCTATCTTAACGCCATATTTTGCGTTTTCAGTCGCTGATACTTTTTTCAATTCTGCTTCAACACGGCCTTCGCCTAACTCAGTAAATTGAATACCATCATCGCCACTACCCTGCACTACAACTTTGAACAACTTCGCTTCGATATTTCCAGCATCTTCCTCATCCACCTTAATGCCTTCATCGAAATTATTCATTGCCACAACTTTACGTAGCTTTAACTTGACATTTCCTGCGCCAGCCTCATCAAAATCCAGACCTTCATCCTGATTGTCTTTAGCTTCAACTTTAAATAATGAAACGATGACATCACCCGCGCCTGCTTCATCAATATCAAAGCCATCATCCAGATCTTCTTCATTAAAGAAACCATTGCCATTTAAAGTGACATGCCTCATTGTTACATCAACGTCACCATCGCCCGCTTCATCCAGCTCTATACCATCACCACCATTACCATCTATATGCGTATGACTGATTGTGGCATGAATATCTCCATCCGCACGTTCATCAACTCGAACACCATCGTAATCAATGGCTCCAGTTCCATTAGCGATAAAACTGGAGTGTGAAATATTCAGCTCTATACCTATGGCCGAACCCTCTTCTCCATCATCTAGCTCATCTGCATTATCATCAATATGCAAGCCATACAGTGCTGATCTCAGTATTTTCACTTTATGTAATGACACTTGTATATCATCGCCTTCGGCATCAGCTGGAATTTCTACAACGACACCACGTGCGGTACTATCAACTACGGCAAGCTTTTGAATTGATATATTACCCGCTGTTATAAAAGTTAGCGTATCACCATCACCAATCGCTGCTCCACTAATTGTTGAGCCGTTGCCGAGCACTGCTAAATCTTGGCTACCTGTATATATAACTGCGCTAGTTAAGTCAATCTGAGAATTTTTCTCAAATACAATTTTGTGAATGCTACTATCAGCATTTGCCATTTCAATGGCATTCATTAATGAAGCTTCATCCGAGACTTTGTCAGCCGCCTGCACGTTGCTCGTAGCCAAAACTGCCAAAAGTGATAGTTTTATTATTTTATGTTTCATCGCTGGATTCGTCTTGTAAAATAAAGATACTAATTTAACAAGGGAATATGACATAACGATGACATCAGCTGGTTATTAATGAGAACTCAATCACAAAGTTGACTCATAAAAAAATCCCCTTTTTCCCGTGCGGGAAAAGGGGATTTTATTTGTTCTTAGGCGGGCTAAAGCCGCGCCCTACAATGGTTTAAACTTTATGATAAACTTCCGCACCTTCATCAAGGAATTGCTGAGATTTTTCTTCCATGCCTTTTTGCAAAGCTTCTTCTGCGTCTTTGATGCCTTTTTCTTTAGCATACTCACGCACATCTTGAGAAATTTTCATGGAACAGAAATGTGGACCACACATAGAACAGAAATGCGCAATTTTTGCGGAATCTTTAGGCAGCGTTTCATCATGGAATGAACGGGCTTTTTCAGGATCCAGAGCGATATTAAACTGATCTTCCCAGCGGAATTCAAAGCGAGCTTTAGACATGGCATTATCACGTGCCTGCGCTCCCGGATGACCTTTAGCTAAATCAGCAGCATGAGCAGCGATTTTATACGTCACGATGCCTTCACGTACATCTTCTTTATTAGGTAAACCTAAATGTTCTTTTTGGGTGACATAACAAAGCATCGCACAACCGTACCAGCCGATATTAGCAGCACCAATCACTGAAGTAATATGGTCATAACCAGGGGCAATATCAGTGGTTAATGGCCCTAAAGTATAGAAAGGCGCTTCATCACAATCAGCTAGCTGTTTGGTCATGTTCTCTTCAATCAGATGCAATGGTACATGCCCTGGCCCTTCAATCATGGTCTGAATATCATGCTTCCAGGCAATTTGCGTCAACTCACCTAAAGTTTCCAGTTCGGCAAATTGTGCTTCATCGTTGGCATCGTAGATTGAGCCTGGGCGTAAGCCATCTCCTAATGAAAATGAGACATCATAGGCTTTCATAATTTCACAGATATCTTCAAAATGCGTATATAAGAAGCTTTCAGTATGGTGCGCCAGACACCATTTCGCCATAATAGAGCCACCGCGCGAAACAATACCAGTCATACGCTTGGCAGTCATCGGCACATGGTGTAAACGCACACCCGCATGAATGGTAAAATAATCCACGCCTTGCTCAGCCTGTTCAATCAATGTATCACGGAAAATTTCCCAGGTCAGGTCTTCGGCTTTACCATCCACTTTCTCCAGCGCTTGATAAATTGGCACGGTACCGATAGGCACGGGCGAATTACGCAGAATCCATTCACGCGTTTCATGAATATTTTTACCGGTGGACAGATCCATAATGGTGTCACCACCCCAGCGTATACCCCAGAGCATTTTTTCCACTTCTTCTTCTATAGAAGAGGTAACCGCTGAATTACCTAGATTACCATTGATTTTGACCAGGAAGTTACGCCCGATAATCATCGGCTCTACTTCAGGGTGATTAATATTTAGAGGAATAATCGCCCGTCCGCGCGCCACTTCATCGCGGACAAATTCAGGGGTAATTTCATCAGGAATTGATGCACCAAAAGACTGCCCTTTATGCTGACCTTTATATAAGTCACGCATTTCAGACATATTTTGATTTTCGCGGATGGCAATATATTCCATTTCCGGGGTGATAATACCCTGACGCGCATAATGCATTTGCGAAACATTTTTTCCCGCTTTTGCCCTACGTGGCTTGCGAATATGCTCAAAACGCATATCTTCTGTTTCAGGATCGTTTAATCGTTCCTGACCAAAATCTGAACTAGGGCCCAATAAAGCTTCGGTATCGTCGCGCTCAGCAATCCAGGCATCACGAATACCGCTCAAACCCTTTTGCAAATCGACATCTACATTGGGATCTGTATAAATACCAGACGTGTCATAGACAAATAAAGGGGTATTTTTTTCCGTACCAAAATGTGCGGGTGTATCTGACAGGGTGATTTTACGCATGGGAACACGTATGTCGGGACGGCTCCCTTGAATATAAATTTTCTCTGACGCAGGATATGAGTCAATTTTTATATCACTTTTATTCGCCGCGGAAATATCTTTAGGGACTGCGCTCATGTATCTCTCCAATTTCAATAGAACACGGCGCGGGTAAGTCTTGATTAAGAAACGGTGAACGTTGCTTAGGGCTTTCCTACGCCAGTATTAGCTGGCCTCAGGTTCAAAGGGTGTTGTCTCAGCTACACTATAATATCGGTAGCACCCCTAGCCTTTTTAATTTAAGAAAGCCACAATAATAGATATCACGTTTTTTTGCAAATTTAATCGATAATTTTGTGCTTAGTGCATAAACTCACCTCGGTGAGTTATATTAAATAACATATCAACCTACGGGTCTTTTTTCCCTCTTCAGCAATGTAACAATAGCTAAATAAGTACATGAGGTGAATTAATTTAACATTTCTGTAGATGGGTAGAACGTAGCATCGGTTTTTTAGGTGCGCAGTAAAACCCATCAATCCCACGTAGAATGATGGATTTCGCAAAAAAGACGCTCTACCCATTTACGCGAAACTTCAAACAAAAGTGTTAAGATATTTTTAATCGAGTACTTAAACCTAGAAAAATCAGTTGCTCACGGCTTCTAGCACAAGTTATTGGTTTCACTATAATTCCGGGCCCAACTGATTTTTCTAGGGGTTTACAAGGTTATGACAGGTTAAACAAAACTCTGCGTAATCCGATTTAATCTTTGCAGTCAACCACCTTAACAAGAAGCAAATACATTAAATGATTTCAAATGTCATTTTTTTGTCATATTACTTCCTTATGAAGGGAGTTTTTTTGTTATTATTACCCGACATCAAAATTACAATAATAAAGGTTCCAAGAGAAAGTATGGATGATACTAAATTAAACTCCCTAGAAGAAAGAGGCAGCAATATGCGCCTTGATATACTTAAATTTGCAGGAGCACTACTATTTTTAGTTGCTGTCGGATTGTTTATTAGCAACACAATGGGCCACGTCCCTAATCATACTTTCCTTATTGTCTCTGCCGTTATTGGCGGCTATATGGCTCTTAATATCGGAGCTAATGATGTTGCTAATAATGTGGGGCCTGCAGTGGGCTCTGGGGCTATCACTTTAATCGGCGCTATCTGCATCGCTATGGTATTTGAGTCTGCTGGCGCACTTATTGCTGGTGGTGAAGTGGTCAGCACCATAAAAAAAGGCATTATAGACCCGTCACTTATTAACGATTCTGATACCTTTATCTGGCTAATGCTGGCCGCGCTATTAGCTGCAGCTATCTGGTTAAATATCGCGACTTTTTTTAATGCGCCCGTTTCCACCACACACTCCATTGTCGGCGGTGTACTTGGCGCCGGTATTGCCGCTGGGGGCTTTGGTATAGCAAACTGGGCAGTGTTTGGAAAAATTGCTGCCAGTTGGGTTATATCGCCCGTTTTGGGTGGTCTTATTGCGGCTATTTTCCTGTATTTGATTAAGCGCACTATTACCTACCAAGAGGATAAGCTGCTTGCTGCAAGACGTATTCTACCTCTATTAATTGCCTTGATGGCCTGGGCATTTTCAACTTATTTAATATTAAAAGGTCTGAAAAAAATCTGGAAGGTAGATTTTGTAATGGCAGGCTCTATTGCTTTCGCTATCGCCTTAACTCTGTATTTTGCAGTTCGCCCCTTAATTAATAAAGCCGCTATTGCATTAGACAACTCAAAAGCCAGCGTCAATACCTTATTTACCATCCCGCTTATTTTTGCCGCCTGTTTCCTTAGTTTTGCCCATGGCGCAAATGATGTTGCTAATGCCGTAGGTCCTTTAGCGGCTATAAATGATGCCATCACTCATGGTGGTATCGCTAAAAAGGCCGCTATTCCACTTTGGGTCATGCTAATTGGAGCAATAGGCTTGTCATTAGGGCTAGCATTATATGGTGCCAAATTGATTCGTACTGTGGGTAGTGAAATTACAGAGCTGGATAAAATGCGCGCATTCTGTATTTCCATGGCGGCAGCTATTACTGTCATTATTGCCAGTCAACTCGGTTTACCCGTCAGCTCAACCCATATTGCCGTTGGCGCAATCTTTGGAGTCGGTTTTTTGCGTGAATATCTAAAGCGCTCCGACGCCAAACGCCTTGACGAAATAAGGGAGCACCATGACCCAGAAGTTACAGAAGCCTTTTTAAATACGTTTAACCGGGCGGATATTGCGACTAAATCAAAAATGCTTAAAGAGCTAAAAGCAAAGAAAGGCAAAACAGAATTCACCAAAAAAGAAAGAAAGTCGCTTAACAAAGTCTACAAACAACAACTCGTTAAACGTTCACACGTTTATAAAATTGCTGTGGCATGGGTGGTCACCGTTCCAACATCTGCTTTGATGGCAGCATTTTTGTATTTTACAATTAGGGGAATCCTGATACCTTAATAATTAGCCCACTTTTGCATAAAATATGAAGCAGGTGATTAATATAATCTGTCAACTATTTCATTACAATTGTTTCACTTTACACACAATTGTTTTTTAGAACAGCACAATAACTTGGGCCTCTATCATGCGGCTAAGATATTTAACTCTTGACATGCCTAAGCTATTGTTAAATATATAACTAATGCAACTGTCAAAATATTACACGATTTAACAAAAACACAATAAAGCTAAGGCTTACACTCACTTTTACAAACCCTATCCACAAAGTTATCCACAGGTTTTGTGGGTAACTTTATTTTTCTTTTAAGCATAAAGACTTAGCGTGTTTATATCGAATTTTCATCAAAAAATGTAGCCAGTGAATAGCTCAAGAAAAATAATTTTAAGTGTTGCCGTCCCTATTCCCCTCAATCACTTATTTGATTACCTCCCACCTGATAACTATGACCCGCAACACCTGAAAACAGGTATTCGCATTAAAGTCCCTTTTGGCAAACAATCGAAAATAGCCGTACTGATTGAAGTAAAATCCGGCGATGATAAGAACACCAGCAAATTAAAACAGGTAGAAGCCATTTTAGATACCGAGCCTTTATTGTCTGCTAAAGATATACAACTCTTAAATTGGGCAAAACAGTATTACCATCACCCTATAGGCGACGTTTTTACCAGCGCATTTCCAACCACCTTACGTAAAGGTAAAAGCAGTGAATTAAAATCCATAGATTATTACCTACCCACTGCAGAAGGTACTGAAGTAGTAGAGTCACGATTAAAAAACGCGCCCAAACAACTTGCCCTGTTCAAATTCCTGAAATCACAACCGGGTGCTATAAGCAGCCAGGAAATTGCGTTGCATTTCAAACTCTGGCGCGCACCTTTAAAGGCACTGATAGATAAAGCTTATGTCTGTACGAGTAATCAACCAGTCTTTGACAGCACACACCTGAATATTACCCAGCAAACGCCACTTATAGCCAATGCCGAGCAACAAACAGCGATTGATAGCATATCGACACAACTAGACCAGTTTGCCGTGCATTTACTGGAAGGTGTGACAGGTAGTGGTAAAACCGAGGTTTATTTGCAGGTGATTGAACAGGTCTTAGAACGAAATTTGCAAGTACTGGTATTACTCCCTGAAATCACCCTGACACCGCAATTAGAAGCACGCTTTAAGCAACGCTTCACTGTACCGATAGAAACCTATCATTCGCAGCATAATGAAAACCAACGCCATGCAGCCTGGCTTAAGCTGCAAAAAGGTCATAGTTCCATTTTATTAGGCACACGCTCAGCCCTGTTTACACCCTTACCCAGGCCAGGGCTGATTATTCTGGATGAAGAGCATGATAGCTCTTTTAAGCAACAGGAAGGCTTTCGCTTTTCAGCCCGCGACGTCGCCATCGTACGTGCAAAAGTGCTGAATATTCCTATTATATTAGGCTCCGCAACACCCTCTCTGGAGAGCCTCTACAATGTGGATAAAAAACGCTACCAATTATTACGCCTACCCAACCGCGCAGGAAATGCCAAGCCACCCAGCATGTCTTTACTGGATATAAGAAACCAGAGTCTACACGAAGGTCTTTCTCCACCTCTCATCAGAGAGATACGAAAAACGCTGGCTAAAAAGCAACAGGTATTATTGTTTTTAAACCGCAGAGGCTTTGCGCCGACGCTTATTTGCCACAGTTGCGGCTGGGTAGCCCAGTGCTCGCGTTGCGATGCTAACATGGTCGTGCATTATAAACAGCAAAAACTGCGTTGCCACCACTGCGCCAGCGAACAATCACTTCCCCGGCAATGTATTGCCTGCAAATCAGAAGAGTTAAAACCTTTAGGCCTAGGCACTGAACGCGTAGAAAATGCATTACATCAACTATTCCCTGAGCATAAAAGCGTGCGCCTGGATAGAGACAGTACGCAAAGGAAAGGCGCTTTAAAACAACATTTAGATGCGATTAATCAGGGGGAGGTAGATATTATCCTGGGCACTCAAATGCTGGCTAAAGGCCATCATTTTCCGAATGTGACTTTAGTGGTGTTATTAGATGTCGATAGTGGTTTATTCAGTATAGATTTTCATGCCCCCGAAAGACTGGCACAGCTGATTATACAAGTCGCCGGGCGTGCTGGCCGCGCAGAAAAGAAAGGCCGCGTGATTATGCAAACCAGACAGCCGGATCATCCCTTGCTAAATACCTTGATTCATCAAGGCTACCAGGCGTTTGCTCAGGCCGCATTAGCTGAGCGTAAAAATGCCCAACTCCCCCCGTATAGCTACCAGGCTTTATTGCGTTCGCTATCGCACGAAAAGGATATTGCTTTTGAGTTTCTGTTAGCTGTTGCCGAATTAATTAACCAGCAAACAAACGGAACATTGGTACTCGGCCCCGTTGCAGCGCCCATGGCCAAGCGTGCGGGTCAATTCCGCTTTCAATTACTATTACAACACAGTAAACGTAAACAACTACACCAGCTGTTAAATTGGCTAATGCCTGAAATAGCAAAGCTCAAACTGGCACGGAAGGTTCGCTGGTCACTGGACGTAGATCCGATTGATTTGTATTAAAACTCTCTAAAGAAACCATCCCATCAAGGGATATTAACTTTTCAATGTGATTTCCTACTATAGCAGCTTCCAATTTACTCCCTTTACGAATACCAAGTTGTTGTCGAATATGTTTAGGAATGGTTATTTGGCCCTTGCTTGCAACTGATGTAGATTGCATAATTATGACCCTTATAAAAGTAATACTAGGTAAGAATATATAAAGTGAAGCAATGAAGCAAATTGAAATCAGATTTTTTGCTCTCATCATTTCAAACGAAATTACTTTACTGTGCCAACAGTAATGACTGTTTTCGCTTCGTGAACAGCATAACCATTTCTCTCTATTTGTTGAATAATATCGTCTTGATCAAGTGTAGCGTGTGTGTTTTTAGGCTCTATTTCTAATCTGGTTTTGAACGGTGACAAAGTCAAAAGATCAGAATCCACAGAATCCGGAAGCTCTAACTGCGCAATTTTTGTACCTTTAGGGATAGATAAGTATTTATTGCCATTTTTTGTGCTTTTGTAAATATCAATTATCAATTTAAAACCTTTCTAGTGAGTGTGCTTTTAGCACGTTAGTAAGCTATTAATTGTACCTTATACCCTAGAAAGTGCTCTTTAACAAAATTTCAATAGCCGAGAAGAGCATAAGGATTGAAGACAACATTGAAAATTCCTATGGGATGTTCAGGTCTTGCAATAATTGCTTAAGAATCATAAATCAAAGACCAGACCCATTTTCGTATTGGGGTATTTGCTTTTGCGATGTTTGTTTATCAGGCATTTGCAAACAAACAGACCAGTTGAATGCAGCACCTATTTTTGAACAGTCAAGAGGGTTCAACCAGTTTGGTTTTTGATATTATTTAATTACATCGGTTGTTACGAACGTTAATAACCAGTGTTTCAGAAAACCATACTGGCTTCTTGATACCTTGATAGTTTTCTATTAAACAGTATGGGTGTGCAGCATTATTATGCTGCACCAGCATGCACGGGGAAAAATGAGCAAGTCCTAAATATTTAGATCATCCAATGGGCTTGTTACCCCCTCACCACCCTGCTTTAAAATATGCGTATAAATCATAGTCGTCTCCAGATCATTATGTCCCAAAAGAGCCTGAATAGTACGAATATCAGTACCCCGCTGCAATAAGTGTGTGGCAAAACTATGCCTGAAAGTATGCGCACTCACTTTTTTTACGATACCTAATTTCTTCACTGCTACTTTAATCGCCTTATTAATCAGCGATTGATCAATATGATGGCGTCGTATTGTACCCTCTGAGCGCGGATCAGTAGACAGGCTTCTAGCAGGAAAAGCATACTGCCACCCCCACTCCTTACTGGCATTAGGATATTTTTTGCTTAAAGCATTAGGCAAATAGACAACACCATAACCCTCCTGTAAATCTTGTTCGTGTATTAATCTAACCCTCTGAAGATGATCCTTAAGTGAGGGCATTAAACCTTCTGAAAAAGTAGTCACCCGATCTTTATTTCCCTTTCCAGAACGAACAGTAATCTGTTTATACTCAAAATCTATATCGTGAACACGTAGCCTAACCCCCTCAGTAATCCGTAAGCCACTACCATAAAGCAACTTCACCACCAATTGAGGCACCCCTTCGAGTAAAGTAATAATTTGCTTTACTTCATCTTGAGTGAGCACAACGGGAATTTGACGGTTTTTTGTAGACCGAATAGCATCGACTGTTTTTTCTAAAGGCTTATCTAACACTCGCTTATACAAAAAAACCAGCGCATTCATCGCCTGATTTTGTGTAGAAACTGCCACCTTCCGGTGTATGGCTAAATAAGTAAGAAATTCTTCAACTTTAGCTTCTGGTAAAACAGACAATTCACAACGGTCAGTCATTTTATGAAACTTCACATACTGCCTAATCCAGTCAGAATAGGTTTTTTCAGTATGAATTGAATAATGATTAAGTCGCATAACCTGGTGAACATCATCCAATAAACTGCCATTTTTTGGTATTGACATAGCATATCCTAGTGTTTAGACTGACGATAACTAATAAAGGCAAGTTTGCCCGATTTACAGGCTAATATCAACTTATCAGGTAAATTTTCCCTGATATTAAAAAATACAGGCAAATATGCCTGATTTGTACGGTAATATCAGGTTATCAGGGCGAATGTGCCTGATAAGTATATAGTTATGGCTTCAAACACAGAAAGGTAAAACACGTATGAGAAAAGCAAATCGATTTTCAATATTAGTCATCTTTGGCTTAGTATTTTTCGTTATGAATTCTGCTAATGCAGCAGCATCAAAAATTGGTATTTTGGTCTTTGATGGTTTTTTAACTAGCGATGTAACCGCTCCTATTGAGGTATTTGGAGCAGCAACAAAAAAGGCTTGGTTTTCGTCGTATGAAGTGGTGGTTATTTCTACTTCCAAAAAGAAGGAAGTAGTTTCAGAAGAAGGGCTAAAAATAATCGCAGATAAGACAATTTACGATGACCTCAAACTTGATGTCCTAATTGTTCCTAGTGCCTATAAAATGGACAGTTTCTTGAAAAACAAAGAACTCATTCGATATATCAAAAAACAAAGTCAGTCAACATCTTGGATGGCAAGTAATTGCTCTGGAGCCTTTTTACTTGGTGAAGCAGGTGTTCTTGATGGAAAAAATGCAACAACATGGGCTGGCGGAGAAAAGGGGCTAGCCAAGGCATATCCTAAAATCAAAGTTCAATACGATAAAAATGTGGTTATTGATAGCAAAGTCATTACTTCGAATGGAGGTCCTGTTAGCTATCAAGCAGCGTTTCAATTATTGACAAAATTAAGCTCTGAAAAGTTTTCAAAAGAAATTTCAGAGGCAATACAATTTAATCGGCTGGAACGTGCATTCAAACCATAACGAATAAGGTTAGATTGTGATCGCGAAGCGAGCCACAATCTGAACCGTTTGTTGGACAAGCCCGGCACGATAGTAGGAATTCATTTAATGCGCTCTATGAAAATAGCTTTTTGTTGATCAGCCCGACTGATGAATCGAACCTCTGTTTTTACCTGTTTAACTGAACTTTGAGCGTTGTCCATTGCAGTCAACTCTCAAAGTCCAAGTATCGGAGCAAAATTCTGCCTTAATCTCCGATTTTAGCCCAAGCAACTCCCTCAGCATTTAATCCGCTGATAGCCTGGGTCGAAGTGTTTAAATTTACATAAGCGCTAGTGATTCCAATTGTTAAGTTGGCAAAGGCTGAAACATTATTTCCACCCTGGGTATTTGCCGACGCCCAACAACCATCGCCCCGCCACAACATTTGCAACTGAATGCCGGCCGTACTTTGAGTGCACGCAATATCTTCGTCGGGTCAAACTTTAGCAGGGAGTGAATCAACTTAATAACACCCTTGCTATTCGGATGTAAAAAGCCATAATTGCGCGCACGACGAAAGCCTTTAGGCAAAACATGTTGCAGCACCAGCCACAGAAATTTAGCCCCCGATACCGTTTTGGTTTGATAGCGTTTGGTTTTGCTGTCTTGATAACGGTAGGTTACTTTGCCATTTTGGCAGGATAAGATATCCTGTTCACGAATCACACCACGATACAGGTATCGACCCAGATATATCAATGCTTTATCGCCTGCACCGACAAACTTACAATCGACCACCCATTTTTCCGGAATAGCTGTGGGAAATGGCAACTTTTCTTCGTTCATACGCGCTAGCATCTTTGCACGAAATACTTTTGCTAGTGCTTTATGATGAAACAGGTATTTGCCTTCCTTAGTGCGCCAGAGCTTCTTGATTTTATCCACGATTGCCGCAGGCATAATGACATGAATATGCGGATGATAATTTAATTCGCGTGAGTGTGTATGTAAGACAGCAATCGCCCCGGCATCGCCTTGCAACTGCTTATCATTTTTACTAAAACTCTGTAAAGTCGCCCAGGCACAGTCAAACATCATACTGTAAAGTAACCGCGGATGCTGCCTGGCTAACGACCTTAACTGCGCAGGTAAGGTAAAGGTATTCATAAAATAATCAGCAGGGACTTGTTTTTGTACCTGTCGTTCAATCCATTGTTGACTCTCATGATGTTGACAATGCGGGCAGTTACGCTGGCCACAGGAATGAGGCACAAAGGTTTGATAGTCACAGTCTGCACAGTTAACCTGCATCACAGGACTCAGCTGTGTCCGACAGCTCTTCATGGCATGTAATGCACTGATCTGATTGGAGCGTAAACGAGATTGATACTCGCTTAAAAAGTCAGACTGAAATTGATCAATCACTGCAGCTAGGGTTATCATGAAATCTGCCCCCAGTGAATAGAAAAGTCATTGACTAACTGATTAATGTGCAGCTCTGCATTCTCATCGGTAATATCGGTCAAATGCGTATAGCGAGCCGTGGTTACTAAACTGGTATGGCCCAGAATCTTCTGCAACTCAACTAAATCAACCCCGGCTTCTAACAGGTGAGTGGCGTAACTGTGGCGCAGCGAGTGGCAGGAAATCTTTTTTTTAGTCCCATTTCTTGCGTCACAAGACGGATTGTCTTCTGGATGCCACCGCGATCAAGGGGGGATTCAGCAAGATGTGCACCTTTTAGACCCCGGGCACGGTTGGGAAATACCAGCACTGGATTTTTATGCACAGCCCAAAACTTACGCAACACCTTCAAGGTATTCACAGGCAAAGGCACAAGCCGATCCTTATTGCCTTTGGCATTGCGAATATGTACCCGCATGCGTGTCGCATCAATATCACCTACTTTCAGGCTTAAGCCCTCGCCCAAACGTAAACCTAGACTGTAAATCGTAAAATAAAAAACTCGATAGCTTAGATTACGGGTCGACATAAACAGTTGTTGTGCTTCAACCACAGTGACAATATCGGGTATACGCGTACATCGTGGTGGTTTAATCATTAGCACATCAACCCACGGCTTTTGTAGCACATGTGTATAGAAAAACTTGAGACCATAGAGATCTAGTTTCACGGCACTCCAGGAAAGGCGGCTTAAAAGAGCATGAAAATAATCCACCAGTTGATCTTGCGTTAAGTTATCCAGATGCCCCTGAAAGTGTTCCCCGATACGGCGAATAGCGCGTGAATAAGCGTCAATGGTTTTGGGTTGCAGTCCCTTAAGCTTTAAATGCTTACAGTGCTGGATATAATAATGGTTGAATTTAAGCTCTATCGATGGTGTCATAACAGTGTAACCTCATTATTGTTAGTTGGATGAGCTTACAAGTTACCTGTTATGCATATAACAGGCAATGAGGTTACACTTTAAATTTAAGGGATGCGCTGTTTTTCTCCGCGATAGCGGCTTCGTCCAACAATTGCTTGAACAATTGCTTGCACGCGGACTGCCATAAGCGTCACTTTTTTTGCTATTCGCAAAAAAACCGCCACTCATGGCAGCCGGTGAAGCAGGCGTTATTTGCGACACGAAGTTGCATAAATATATGTTGTAAATCACTTTTTTTAAGTGAGGCGCAACCTGGAGTTCTGCCTCCAGTATCCTACCAGGCCATGCGACACGGATGTGGTGTGAAGCGTCTGGGACAATGAAACTCGTATAAGAGGAACCGTGAGGGGACTCGTATTCTGCCAGTGCTAAGGCGGTCGGGAGCTAGGATGGAATGATAGGGTGAATGTAATGTGAACTGTCGTCTTGAAGTCCCGTTAACAAAAGAGCAGCCAAAAAGCACTGATAGGCTGTAACCAACAGGTGGGTAGTCAGTGGAACTGTTATAACGTCGGTTTCACGCAGATAAAGCACTACTGGGATACAGGCAGCACCTAAGTCGTTCGTTAAGATATTTATGTGGAACGTGGCAATGTCGTATCGTCCTCCAGCGATGGAGAAAGCTGCCCGCAAGGGATGCCGAAGGCGGTACGTCGATGAGAGAATGGAAAAAGCGAAGGCGATTATGTAATGTAGTCGATACGGATTCAAGATTTGTCCGACACGAAAGTGTGCCCACGTCCATTTGGTGCTTTTCTGCGAAAGAGTTTGGAGAACCGATTTTGAGAAGGAAACGCAAATGACGGCCTGTATGGCTGGTGCACCTTCTGCCAATCAACAGAACTGGAATCAGGTCAACTGGTCCATTGTTGAGTGTTTGGTTAATCGGCTGCAAATGCGTATCGCAGAGGCCGTACGGCGAGGACGATGGCACAAGGTGAAAGCTTTGCAATATCTTCTGAGTCGTTCGTTTTATGCCAGAATGCTGGCCGTAAAGCGAATCATTTCTAACAAAGGTAAAAGAACATCAGGAATTGATGGTGTTATCTGGAAAACACACCAGCACTATTGGTGTGCCGTGTCACAACTAAAAATACGGGGCTATAAAGCCCATCCCTTACGTCGTTGCTGGATTCCTAAAAGCAATGGCAAACTGCGTCCTCTCGGCATCCCCATTATGCATGATCGGGCGATGCAAGCATTATACGCATTGACCCTAAAACCTGTTGCCGAAACATTAGGTGACAAGCATTCTTATGGGTTTCGGGAAAAACGTAGTGTACATGATGCAGTCAAGCAATGCTTTATAGCGCTGGCAACACGCAGGGCAGCGCCCTGGGTACTAGATGCTGATATTAAAGCCTGTTTTGATCGTATCAGCCACGACTGGCTGCTTGAGCACATTCTGCTACCGAAAAAGGTACTGAAACAATGGCTCAAGTCAGGGTATATGGAGAAGTCAAAGTACTATGATAGTCATGAAGGCACACCGCAAGGCGGTATTATTTCCCCTATCTTAGCCAATATGGCCTTGGATGGGCTGGAAACTGTCGTCATAAAAGGACGCAATAAGAAACACCGCAAACTCAACGTGATCCGCTATGCGGATGATTTTGTTATTACGGGGGCAACGGAAGGCATTCTACGCGACGAAATATTACCTGCGGTAAAAGACTTTCTTCAGCCCCGAGGGCTGACATTATCAGAGGAAAAGACACATCTACGCCCGATTGAAGAAGGGGTTGATTTTCTAGGGTTTACCCTTAGAAAGTTCAAAGATAAATTGATAATCTGCCCTTCTCAAAAGAAAGTCACTCAGTTTCGGGAAATGCTGAAAATTTTCTTTAAAGAATCGCAAAAGCTACCCTTTGAAGCGATGCTTAGAAAATTGAACAGCAAACTTCGAGGCTGGGCTTTCTCAAACCGTCAGGTCGTGGCCAAACGTTTATTCAATACGTTGGATAATGAAATATATTATGGTGTACGTCGCTGGTTGCGACATTGCCACCGTAGTAAAACCAATGCATGGATAACACACCGTTATCGTTCTCGCATAGAAGGACGAAGTAATTTCGGTACGTTTGTGATCAATAAACAAGGGAAGCGACAATGGTTAGGGTTATTTCGGATGGCCGACGTGCCTATCCGTTACCACGTTAAAGTTCGTGGCGAAGCTAACCCTTATGACCCTGCTTATCGGGAATACTTTAAAGACCGTGCAGAGAAACAATGTCGTACACGAAACTATGATCGTTTATTTTTAGCCAGTACAACACTGGAAAGAACCTTGATTAGAGGGTAATATGACCACTAATAAGAAATGAGCGATCGGGTCGAATATACTCGGCTTTTAAAGGGCTTGAGCCGTATGCTGGGAAACTCGCAAGTACGGTTCTTAGGAGGGGAAGGGCTGCGAAGCCCTGACCTATCCGGTGTTTTTAAATCTGTATCAGTACAGCTTTAAAACACGTTAATATTTTCATGCTTTTCAAAAGACGAGGGTAAAAATTATGATCAAAAATGCTATGTTTTTTATATTTCTATTGCTTCCAAATATTGCATTTTCTAGTAGCGGAAGCTGTAGTAATACGTTGCTATCTGACTATCTTATGCATGAAAATAATATAACCTAAATCCTGCAAGCATTATACATAATAATCCACAAAACTCCTTATTAAACAATGATATAATATCATTTTCCTGATTTCACTATCTCATTGTTTTAATGAAGCCCTCTAAAGTATCAAAATCCTCATCTCACGTAAGAAACCGTACCCGAACGGTAAAAATGACATCTACAGCACATGGATTGACAAGCCAGGCGGGACTGATTCCCGTCGTGAAATATTTAGACAGGATAGGTTTTGAAAAAACCGTAAAACAAAGCGTTCCACATCGGCGGGGTGAAAATGCAGACCATCACTTATCTGATGTGGTTCTATTGACGTTGGTTGGCATGATGGGGGGAGCAACATCAATGGCAAAGGTGACGACCGTATGGGCAGATAGCGTACTGCGCAAAGTAGCTGGCTGGATAAAGATTCCTGTTGAAACCACAATTTTACGGATCTTTAAAGAAGTAAGTGATAGGCAGATAAGCCAGTTTGAAACGCTCACGCATACTTTGCGTGGTCAACACTGGCGGCGATTGCTTCGTTCCGGAAAATCGAAAACTGGCATACAATCCGTCCAGTGGGTCGATGTCGATTCAACTGTGGACACCGTTTGTGGTCGACAAGAAGGAAGTGCCAAAGGCTTCAACCCCAAAAAGAAAGGTGCCCGTTCATACCATCCACAACTCGCTTTTCTAGCGGAAACAAAAGAAATTTTACAAGCCTGGTTCCGGACAGGCAATGCCTTTACAAGCAATGGTGTTGTAGAATTTACCAAACAGTTACTTGCACACTTGCCCAATCGGATGCGCATTATTTTTCGCGGTGACAGTGGTTATTTTGTCGGTGATTTGCTTGAATTTCTCGATACCAGAGGGCATGGGTATCTAATAAAGGTTAAACTTAAGAATTTGAACGCATTGCTGGCCAAACAGGCCTGGACAGCCATACAAGGCCGACCCGGTTGGGAGCAGAGCGAGTTTCAATATCGTTGTGGTGGCTGGTCTCGCTCTCGTCAGTTTGTCGCGGTCAGGATAAAGCAACCTAAACAAGTGACAGGACCTCAGTCCGAGCTTTGGGATACGGCAGAATATGACTATTTTTGTTATGTAACAACTGAACCTCTATCGCCTTGGCAAACACATAAGAAGTATGGTGAACGAGCGACGTGCGAAACATGGATTGAAGAAGCAAAATCACAAATGGGTTTAGGTAAAATCAGAACGAATCAATTTCTGGCTAATGCCGCATTATTTCATTGCGCCGTTCTTGCCTACAATACCGTGCGCTGGATGGCTCAATTGAGTGGCAACAAAACGTTGTGCCAATGGGAGCCGGATACACTTCGTACTTATCTGATTCGGGTGGCTGGAAAATTACTCACAGGCAATAATCAGCTGAGAGTCAGAACACCTGCAGGTCCGCTCTATCCACAGGAATGGGATGATTGGGTTAAGGTGGGGTTACTCGCTTAACATTAACCGAAGTTAAGTCACTTTGATTAAAAGGTCATGGCACGTTGGCAGGGTGTTTATTGCCTTGGGCTCGGGGGATATCCATACGATACAAAAAATTTCCTCTATTTATGATTTAAATCTGGATATTTTGATCGGTTGGACAAAGAGGGCTGGCAAAGCGGCAGTAAAAACCTAATAACCACTTAGCTAGACAGGTTAATGAGAGTCAAAATATGGGCTTGCAGGATTTAGGTATAATAGTTAGTTTCAGAGTTATAAATAGCGAATTTTCAGAAAATAATTTTATTGAGATAGAAATAACAAAGGAGTTCTATTCCAATAAAATCGAAAGCTCTAACATTAAGATTGATAAGGAAAATGGTTTTGGACCAATGCTCAGTACGTTTGAAAAAAATATTGAGTGGCTTACCGTAATATCAAAATTTAATGACTCTTATATTATTGCTGGCTGTGCACCTACACTTATTATTGAAAATGAAATGGTAATAGGAGAAACAGGAATAGATATTTTAAACAAGAGAGATAAACAAGTAAGTGTACAAATGTTTGATTTAGCATTAAATGCATTTCAACAAGGTATTAGTTTAGCTGATAAGGTTTGCAAGAGTTCAAATAGGTACTGTACCGAAAGGGCAACATACGACATTAAAACAGGCACTTTAAGTTTACCATCCGTTGAATATACGTCTTTTGGGTTTAAAGTTTATGCAAAGGCAAAACTAGAAAAAGTAAGTGAAGGTATAGAAACATTTGTAATTACAGAAATTGAGTAGCTAGAAATTAACATAACGAATAAGGATAGATTGTGTAAGCGAAGCGCACCACAATCTTATCCCGTGTTGGACAAGCCCGGGGTGAGGTAAACGCTTTATAATAAGCAAATATCTTTTTGGCTCCTGGCCTTAATACGGATCATCACTTTCCTTCAGGCAAGCTCCCGCCTTTGCATTCTATACTGCAAAAAAAAATACAGCTATATCATTATGTTATAAATTATTCTCTCTGTTTGTGAATTGGGGGTTTATGATCCATTTTATTTATCCTGGCTCTGGTGGCCTAAAACCGATGACCTGCATGGGAGCCTGGCAATGAGGGCATTTAACAACGAGCCTTGGTTTAGGTGCCAGTAACTGAATAACAACACGCAGGACTAGCTGTACTAGCTTCAGTAATGTCTTTGCATTGCTGTGCAAAAAACCATAATCTCTGACACGATGAAACCCTTTAGGCAGGACATGCTGCAGAACCAGCCATAAAAAATCCTCTCCTTTCAGAGATCGGGTTAAGGTCTCGCCCGTGTCGCCATCTGTGTACCGAAAGGTGACCCTGCCATTGTTATCTGCAATGATGTTCTTCTCACTGATCACCCCGCGATATAAATAACGCGATAAATACTTTAAAGCAGGTTCACCGTTACCGACACGTTTACAATCGACGACCCACTCTTCTGGCATTGAACAGGGAATCGGTAGCTTTGCTGCATTCAGTCCGTCCAGAATCCGGGCACGGAAGACTTTAGCCAGGGCAAACTCATTGAACAGGTATTTGCCTTTGGTTTTTATCCATTGCCTTTTAGCTTTGTTGATCCCGCCGCCCGGAATAATGACATGAATATGCGGATGATAATCCAGCTTGCGGCTGTGCGTGTGCAATACGGCCGTCATGCCTATTTCAGCCCCGAGGTTTTTGGGGTTGAGCCCAAAATCCTTTAATGTGCTACTGACACAGAGAAACATCAGCTGATAAATGATTGTCTGGTGATGCCATGTCAACGCTCTCAATTGAGCAGGGAGCGTAAAGGTCACCATATAATAGTCAACCGGAAGTTGTTTCTTTTGCTGACGCATCAGCCATTCCGACGCTTCATGGTTTTGACACTGGGGACAGCTACGATGTCCACAGGATTTAGGGTGCCATTCTGAGTGACCACATTCTGTACATTGCACATGAAACTCACCTGACAGTGCCGTGCGGCAACGCTTTATTGCAGAGATAGCTTTTAAATGGCCAGGCAATAATTTTGTCGAGTATTTTTTGTGAAAACTGCTTTCATAATGCTCAATAATCGTGACAAGGGGGATCATGACTGACTCCTGAAACCTGTTGATAAGGTATTGGTCAGTTGATTAATGGCTGAGATAGTATCCTTTTCTGTCAGTTCCGTGGAATGAGCATAGCGAGCTGTCGTGGTCGGGCTAGCATGGCCGAGCAAGTGCTGAATATGAATCAGGCTTAATCCTTGTTCCAGCAGGTGCGTGGCTATGCTATGACGCAGCGTGTGAATCGAGGCTTTTTTTTAATCCCACAGTCTTTAAGGGCCGCTTTCATCGCGGCTTGAGCGCCGCCTCTATCCATCGGTGTTGTCGCATTTTGAAGGGTCTCCATTGAGCCGGTTCCACTGGGAAATAACCAGATTGGATTACGGTGTTTACGCCATAAGTCACGCAATGCATAGCATGTTAAATCAGGTAATGGCACAAAGCGGTCTTTATGCCCTTTGCCCCGGCGAATATGTACCTGTTTGCGCTTTGCATCAATATCACCGACTTGCAAAGAAAGCGTTTCACCCAGGCGCAAGCCCATTGAGTAGGTTGCTAATAAAAAGACTTTGTAACGTAGTTTGTAGGTCACCGCAATCAGTTGCTCTACCTCGGAAACCGCCAGAATATCAGGCAGTGTCTGTATCTTGGGGGCTTTGATGATTTTAATCCATTGCCAATCCTTTTTAAGGACATATTGCCAGAAAAACTGGAGACCATTACGATCGATTTTAACGGTACTCCAGGAATGAGAGTCAACCAATTCAGCAAAATAGACTTCAAGCTGTTCAGTACTGAGTCTTTCCGGTGAGCAATCAAAGTGCTCAGTGACTCTGCGCACAGCACGAGCATAGCTATCAATGGTTGCATCACTCATGCCGCGTAATTTTAAAGCACGAAGGTGACGGTTATATAGCTTTTCAAAATAAGTTTGTTCTATCGTATTCATGGTAAACTCCAATTATCATACTCGACAATGAGTACATATTGGAGTGTATCCGTAAATGGGTTTTTCTGCCGCGATAGCGGCTTCGTCCAACGAACAAGGTCAGATTGTGATCGCGAAGCGAGCCACAATCTGAACCGTTTGTTGGACAAGCCCGGCACACATAGTAGAAAGTCGTTTAAATCCGCTCTATGAAAATAGCTTTTTGTTGATCAGCCCGACTGATGAATTGAGCCTCTGTTTTTACCTGTTTAACTGAACTTTGAGCGTTGTCCATTGCAGTCAACTCTCAAAGTCCAAGTATCGGAGCAAAATTCTGCCTTAATCTCCGATTTTAGCCCAAGCAACTCCCTCAGCATTTAATCCGCTGATAGCCTGGGTCGAAGTGTTTAAATTTACATAAGCGCTAGTGATTCCAATTGTTAAGTTGGCAAAGGCTGAAACATTATTTCCACCCTGGGTATTTGCCGACGCCCAACAACCATCGCCCCGCCACAACATTTGCAACTGAATGCCGGCCGTACTTTGAGTGCACGCAATATCTTCGTCGGGTCAAACTCCCCCTATGTCAACATACCTGTCGCCTGTAAAAATTAATATTAGGAGACAGAAATGGCCATATATAGCCAAGAATTTAAAGTACAATCTGTAGAAAAAGCATTATCCAAACGTGACGAACAAACGCTTCACGATATTGCCGATAATTTACATATTGGTTATTCAACACTTCAAAGATGGATCCGATTAGCCAAGGAAAATAAACTAGAAAATCCTGAAACAAATATGTCAACTGAAAAAAGCCCACAGAGCTGGACTAAAGCACAACGTCTTGAGGCTGTAATGGACTGTCACGGCCTGAACGATGAGCATCTTAGCTCTTACTGCCGAGAAAATGGAATTTACCCGCATCATGTTCAGGAATGGAAATCAGATTTTTTATCAGAACATCAAGCATCTAATTCTACCTCCAGGCAGGAACAAAAAAAACTCAAACAAGAAAATAAACGACTACAGAAAGAGCTCAATCGTAAGGACAGAGCTCTCTCTGAAACGGCGGCTTTACTGGTGTTATCAAAAAAGTGCCAAGCGATCTGGGGGGAAACGGAGGTCGATTAATCTCCTACCCAGATCGCAAACAATACTGTGCACTCGTTAATGAGGCGGTACAAAATGGAGCAAGACAACAGCTGGCTTGCGAGCTTGTTGGCATTACTGCCCGTACTTATCAACGATGGAATCAGGGTGAGAAATTATCAGAAGACCAAAGAATTTATAATGATACCCCTGCACACAACAAGCTATCAGAGGCCGTTACGCAAGAAATATTAAAGGTCATTAACCTGCCAGAATTAACTACCACGCTTATAAAACGTGGTTTAAGTTCGACCTAAAAGGCCGTCCTCAGCAAAACCCCTCTGGGGCCTTGCTGAAATAAGATCAAGTTGTTCCCAATATTTCAGTGGTTATTTATTATCCTGGAACTTTACATACTTTCTTAGTAAGCGCTCAATAGTCAGCGTACTTCACGGCAACTCAGATTAATGCCAAACTATCCCCATTGTTAAATACCACGGGGAATTTTAAATGGCAGCGTTAGAAAAAATACAGGAAAAGACTTTCTGGCCTATTCACATAGAGCACTGGCAGGCATCAGGCCAATCACAGGCAGCTTATTGTCGGCAACATGATTTATGCCCGCAAAAGTTCGGCTACTGGAAACGTAAATCGACTGTAAAGCCTACTACTTCCCCTACAGGATTTACGCGCATTCGGGTTGACGAGGGTATCTCACCGGATCTAGCTATTGGATTATCCTTACGATTTAATGATGGCACACGTCTGGAAGGTATTACGCAGGACACTATGTCGTGTATTCAACCACTGCTTGAGCTGTTGCGGTGACGGTTGTTATGCGTCCATCCCTGTCTTTAACGGAGGTGTATCTGTATCGGCGTCCCATTGATTTTCGTAAGTCACACCGAGGGCTATCGGCGATTGTTGAATGTGAGTTAGGGCATAATCCTTTTGAGGGGGCTCTCTATGCCTTTACGAATAAACAGCGGAATAAGATTAAATGTCTGTTCTGGGAAGATAATGGTTTTGTCCTTTATTACAAGTCATTGGTAGAAGACAAATTTAAGTGGCCTAAAGGTGATGAAGAGACATTAACCTTAACAGGACAGCCGTTAAACTGGTTGCTGGATGGCTTTGATATTAGCGCGATGAAAGGTCATAAAAAACTTCAATATGAGTCTGTTTTTTAGCTGTTTTTGTGTTCATTATTGCCACTATAAATGCTATAATAAAGCCATGATTTTAGCCGATATTTCAAATATAAAACAACAAGATAAAGCCGGTTCTTTGCTGTCGGAGAGTGTTGCTTTGTTGCTTTGTTGCTTGAAAAAGAAGAGGCTATTGATGAACTGACGCGTGTGATTGAAGTTAAGTCTGGGGTGATTTCCGAACAGAAAAAACGCATCCTTATTCTGGAAGAGGTACTACGCTTATCTAAAATAAAACGCTTTGGGTCATCGAGTGAACAATCTCATCAATCCTCTTTGTTTGATGAAGCAGAGAATGAAGCAGATAGCAGCGAGGAATTAGACCAGGAAGCTGATGAAGCACCTGAGGGCGATAAGCAGACAAGTTCTACTGGCACGAAGAAAAAGCCGGGACGCAAACCCTTCTCAGATAAGTTACCTCGCGAGCAAATTTTTATTTATTTAACCGATGAAGAAAAAGAAGGTGCTATTGATACTTTCTTTACTAAAGTGAAAGAAGAGCTGGATATTATTCCTGCTAAAGTACGTGTTCTTGAATACATGCAGGAAAAAGCGGTCTTTATCAAACAGATTGAAGGCGAAAAACAACGCCAGGTTAAAGCCGCACAAATGCCCAGACACCCTATTGCCAGAGCAATGGGAAGCATCAGTTTAATGTGCTTTGTTATTATCGCCAAGTATGCTGACGGCTTACCTTTATATCGGCAAGAAGGCATCTTGTCTCGTTATGGGGGTGACATCTCCAGAGCGACATTAGCAAACTGGATGATCGCACTGGCTAAACAACTTCAGCCCCTGATTAACCTGATGCGAGAGCATCAACACACAGGGGCAGTCATACTCGCTGATGAAACGCGGGTTCAGGTATTAAAAGAACCGGGGCGGCCAGCGACCTCAGATAAATATATGTGGGTGACGCTTGGCGGGCCACCGGGTGAAAAAAGCATCCTGTTTGAATACGATCCCTCTCGTAGTGGAGACGTCCCCATGCGCCTGCTTGACGGCTTTAGTGGCTATCTGCAAACCGATGGCTATGCGGGGTACAATGCCGTGTGCCAAAAAAACAGCATCACCCAGCTGGGGTGCTGGGATCATGCGCGTCGTTATTTTAAAGATGCCCAGAATGCACAGCCTAAACGCAAAAAGGGACAAAATAACAAACCCTCAAAAGCAGGTAAAGCGCTGAGCCTGATCAATAAACTGTATGTCATTGAGCGAGAAATTAAAGACCTGTCAGTGGATGAAAAATATCAGCAGCGCCAGGAGAAGAGCATTCCTGTATTGAACCAGCTCAAAGCCTATCTGGAAGAAAACCAGCATAAAGTACCTAAAGATAGCCTGACAGGAAAGGCAATGACTTACCTGAGTAACCAGTGGGAAAAACTCAATGTGTATTGCACCCATGGTGAACTCAATATTAGCAACATCCTGGCAGAAAATGCGATTCGCCCGTTTGTGATAGGGCGCAAAGCCTGGTTATTTTCTGATACCCCTGCGGGTGCTCGTGCCAGTGCAATACATTACAGCCTGATAGAAACAGCTAAAGCAAATGGGCTGGAGCCTTATGCATATCTTAAGCAGGTTCTCACTGCTTTACCTTATGCTGATACGGTTGATAAAGTGGAGGCTTTGTTGCCCTGGAATATTAAAAAATCAGATACGCCTGAATAGGGCAAGTACGTGCTTCGTTGAGCGCTTACCTTTCTTATCATTTCTGCATCCATACCTACGGTATCAACACAGTAACCAGCCGACCAAAAATGATTTCCCCAGTATTTCTTTTTACGCAAACTGGGAAATTTCTGGAAAGCTTGAATTGCAGTCTTTCCTTTTACTCTCCCAACCAAATCTGATATTGAAATCTTTGGGGGGAACTTTCACAAGCAAATGGACATGATCAGGCTGTACATTTAATTCGATAACTTCACACCCTGCTCTCTCAGTATGAGCATAAATACTCTGGTAAACATACTTCCCAAGATCTCCTTTTAAAATTTGATAACGGTACTTTGGCACAAAAACAATAGGGTACTGGCAAAACCAGACGACATGTGATAATTTTTGAAATCTGCTCATTTGTTTCTCCTAGTTAAATTGCGGGAACAACTTAACTATTTGATACTCTTGAGCAGGCCTTTACGCAAAGCTTTTTTTACCCCCGCCCACAGGGCGCGGTTATCTAAGTTGTAATATAGCACGTTAACCCCTTATCAAATAGTACCTACTTTATTAGATTCAGGTCACTATATTGCATCAGAATCAACATTTTACCGAGTAATGAAGGCGCATAATCTACTTAAACACAGAGGTAAAGGGACAGCAGCTCAGCGCAAGAAACCCCGGTCACTAAAAGCGACTGCAGCCAATGAAATCTATTCATGGGATATTACCTATTTATTAAGCCCGGTAAAGGGACAGTACTATTATTTGTATATGGTGATGGATATTTATAGCCGAAAAATAGTTGGCTGGCAGGCTCATGATTGTGAATCAAGTTCTCATGCTGCTGATTTAATAGAAGATATTGTCTACCGAGAAAAAATAGATAAAAACCAGTTGGTAATTCATTCCGACAATGGAAGCCCGATGAAAGGTGCAACGTTAAGAGCAAAAATGATAGATCTGGAAATCAGTCCATCGTACAGCAGGCCACGTGTTAGTAATGATAACCCCTATTCGGAGTCTCTATTTAAAACGGTCAAATACCATTACACCTTTCCAGAAGCCCCCTTTGTCAACCTACACGAAGCAAGGCACTGGGTGGAACAGTTTGTAGATTGGTATAACAATGAGCATCAACACAGTACGATTAAATATGTAACACCTAATCAACGCCATAAGAGCTTAGATAGTGCAATTCTAGAGAAGAGAAAGAGTGTTATCGAGCAAGCGAAGGAATGTCATCCTGAGCGCTGGAATGGGCGTAACACAAGGAATTTAGACCCTATAAAAACTGTTTTTCTGAATCCTGATAAGGATGAAATCAGCTCGGCAGAAAACGAATTACAGTTGAAAAATATCGCTTAAGTTAACAGTAAAGCAATCGGCGACATAAGCCGCCCATTACCCTTGACAGTCATCGGCTCCTCAGCCTGTACTGTAAGAATATTATATCATTACCCTTGCTTAAATACCTTGGGGGTTTGGGGGCAAAGCCCCCATGAACTTGCGTAGCAAGTTTTATATCACAAAAATGCGACAGGTTGGTTGACATATAGCGAACTTTAGCAGGGAGTGAATCAACTTAATAACACCCTTGCTATTCGGATGTAAAAAGCCATAATTGCGCGCACGACGAAAGCCTTTAGGCAAAACATGTTGCAGCACCAGCCACAGAAATTTAGCCCCCGATACCGTTTTGGTTTGATAGCGTTTGGTTTTGCTGTCTTGATAACGGTAGGTTACTTTGCCATTTTGGCAGGATAAGATATCCTGTTCACGAATCACACCACGATACAGGTATCGACCCAGATATATCAATGCTTTATCGCCTGCACCGACAAACTTACAATCGACCACCCATTTTTCCGGAATAGCTGTGGGAAATGGCAACTTTTCTTCGTTCATACGCGCTAGCATCTTTGCACGAAATACTTTTGCTAGTGCTTTATGATGAAATAGGTATTTGCCTTCCTTAGTGCGCCAGAGCTTCTTGATTTTATCCACGATTGCCGCAGGCATAATGACATGAATATGCGGATGATAATTTAATTCGCGTGAATGCGTGTGTAAAACTGCAATAGCCCCGGCATCACCTCGCAACTGTTTATCATTTTTACTGAAACTCTGTAAAGTCGCCCAGGCGCAGTCAAACATCATGCTGTAAAGTAAACGTGGGTGCTGCTTTGCCAGCGATCTTAACTGAGCAGGCAAGGTAAAGGTATTCATAAAATAATCGGCAGGGACTTGTTTTTGTACCTGTCGTTCAATCCATTGTTGACTCTCATGATGTTGACAATGCGGGCAGTTACGCTGGCCACAGGAATGAGGCACAAAGGTTTGATAGTCACAGTCTGCACAGTTAACCTGCATCACAGGACTCAGCTGTGTTCGACAGCTCTTCATGGCATGTAATGCACTGATCTGATTGGAGCGTAAACGAGATTGATACTCGCTTAAAAAGTCAGACTGAAATTGATCAATCACTGCAGCTAGGGTTATCATGAAATCTGCCCCCAGTGAATAGAAAAGTCATTGACTAACTGATTAATGTGCAGCTCTGCATTCTCATCGGTAATATCGGTCAAATGCGTATAGCGAGCCGTGGTTACAACCAAAAGGATCAGACTCGATTGAAATATGAAAAAGGGGTCTTTCAATAACACGTTTGCAAAAAAGGGGGCAGGTCTTTCTATAACGGCTCGCGGATTTTTATCCGCGAGCCGTTGCGCCTGTGCCGCGTAACGGAACAAAGTGAACTGGAGCGGCTCAGACGCAACACATTTATATATGCTAAACCTATCCCTATGGCAGACTATTTATATTACATCTGAGACTTACCAATACATCTCTTACTTATTTATCATTTAGAATGGTAAGATTGAGTATGAAAATTTATTTAGACAATTGCTGTTTCAATAGACCATTTGATGATCAATCACAGCTGAGAATTTTATTAGAGTCTGAGGCTAAACTAAGAATACAAGAAAATATTCGTTCTGGTACATTTGAACTGATTTGGTCGTATATTTTAGATTATGAAAATAGTACCAACCCATTTCGAGAAAGACGTGAACAGATTCTTAAATGGAGAACATATTCTAATGAAGATATTGCAGAGAGCCGAGATGTTCTAAATATTGCAACTATGATTATGAAACATGGCGTTAAAAAAATGGACTCATTACATTTAGCTTGTGCTATCAAAGCAAATGCTGATTACTTTTTAACAACTGATGATGGAGTAATCAAGAAAGCAATACACATACAAAATATCCAAATCGTTGATCCGATTGGTTTCATAAAGGAAGTTTCAATATGATTACTGATACAGAAATAAAATCTAAAGGAGTTCAAATCCTTGCAACACACCTTGGTGATGTGGAAATGGAACGTTTTATTGCACTTATTCAAAGAGATCCGTTTGATTACACAAAATGGCATCAAAATATGGATGATGATATGAGCCTTGAAAAATTAAGTCGAGAAGCAATGTCTTTACGAAATAAAACATCTTAATTGGAAAAAAGCAGAGAACTAAATCCGAAAGAACCAAAAGCATGAACCAAAAGGGTCAGACTCGATTGATAATATTAAGTTATTTAAAAAAATCATCGTGGGCCGGCCTATGATTGATTACGATGACTCAGTCAGTCGTTTTGCTAAGAATCATAAATCAAAGACCCCTATATTTCTATGGGATGTTCAGGTCATGCAATAATTGTTAAGAATCATACAATCAAAGACCCGACCCCCCCACTTTTCGCACTTTTTCGACCCCACTTTCCTTTGTGATCTGGTAAAAAAATTGACCACTGATTGTGGTGTCGTGCATTCAGATGATGCCTCTGGTATGGTTATCCTTAGTTTATGGAAACAATTGCAGGAAGTTAATGAGAATACAGATTAATAACCATGAGAAAGAACTTATTTATAAATATTGGTACACGGCTCCTGAAAGCGTGAAGGTTCAACTCAAAAATAAGCGCAGAAAAACCATAGATATTGAACAGGGAGATATTAAAGAGTTAGTAGGTTATTTATCGTTAGAATGCAATCATTGTAACAATAGACAATTAGCTTTTGAATTGGATGACTTGTGCGAAATGCTAGAGAGCTTTATTAATCCTTCCTCTTATATTATACGAAGACTGATTAGGCTATCGCCAATCACTATTTAGATTTAGGCTCAGACCATCCCTAACCTTGCAAAGGGGCCAGGGTCAAAAAGAAACTCGATTGAAAGTAAAATTTATTACCGTCTGCTTAGAACCGTGACGGGCTTGCACCGTATGTTTTGCTTGTGATCAAATTTAAATATTCCCAGTTTGATCTGAGCTGCGTTTAGATGCTGCTTTGTTAAGCTTCACTCCACTCAGTAATTAAAGATTGAAATTTTTCTTTATCTAATTGCGCGTTATCTACTTTAAAATATACAACTTGCTCACTTGCTTGCAGTGTTGCATGAGCAACACCCTTGAGGGCTACAATCGCGGCTATAAAGGCATCCAGATTATCATCCGTTATATCTTCCGTAGAAATTAATAAATTTGCCAGATACTGCGGTGGATTCATAAATAATGCCACAATTAACCAGCTAGCAGCGGCACAGGCACAGAATAAAAATACATATTGTGCTCCCCATTCCCCATAAATCCAGCCACCCGATGTTCCCCCTATAAAAGCGCCCATAAATTGAGAGCTAGAATAAGCACCCATGGCGGTACCTTTTAAATCACCGGGAGCGGTTTTTGAAATCAAAGAAGGGAGTGTTGCTTCTAATAGATTAAAGCCACAAAAAAACACCCATAAACCCGCGATTAAAGCATACAGGCTGGAATTAAAAAAATACAAACCGATAAAGGCAAACAATACAGTCGCTACAGCAGCAATAAAGACGGCTTTCATTTTGCGTTTTTTCTCGGCAATAATCACAAACGGGATAATCATCGCCATAGAGGTGATCAAAACAGGTAAATACACCATCCAGTGATCTTTGGCAATTAAACCAGCATCACGCAATAATAATGGCACGATAATAAAACTGGCAGTTAATACTAAATGCAGAATAAAAATACCATAATCTAAGCGCAATAAGTCTTTATTCTTCAGCACTGTGGTAAATTGTGAGGGGACTAATTCTGCATCACGATGTACTTTTGTGTGCTCTGGATTAGGCACCACAAATAAGACTACAAAAATAGCCAAAAATGATAAGACTGCCGTTAACCAGAATATGCCCTGAATACCTGAAAATCCAGCGATAATAGGCCCTAAAGTCATTGCCACACCAAATGAAATGCCAATGCTCGCGCCTATCATTGCCATGGCTTTAGTGCGGTGCACTTCCTGGGTTAAATCAGCGACCATCGCCATAATCGCAGCGGCAATTGCACCACTCCCTTGTAATGCACGGCCTATTAACACGCCATAAATGGTTGTTGATAAAGCGGCGACAACACTCCCGGCGATGAACAATAACAAGCCGATAATAATGATTTTTTTGCGCCCGAAATGATCCGACAACAAACCAAAGGGGATTTGCAATAAGGCCTGCGTTAAACCATACACACTAATTGCCAGGCCGATTAATAAAGGCGTTGCACCTTCTAATGACTCAGCAAATAAAGATAAAACCGGTAAAATCATAAATAAACCCAGCATGCGTAATACATAGATGCTGGACAATGACCAAGTAGCGCGTCGTTCCATTGACGACATAGGGCTCGTTATATCCTGAACGTGTGTCAAAACCGTAAACTCCTTAGGGTAAATATTATCGCAGCGACTTCATTCGCTGCTTGTAGGGTAACTTATTATTTTAACAGTTTTAATCATGTAGTTTATGTTTATTCAATGCCAGCCACTGGATAGCAATAATCGGTATGGCTGATTCGATTCGTCCGTCTTCGATCATTTTATAAGCTTCATCAAAACTAACGGTAGATACCAGAATATCTTCATTTTCATGATCCAGACCATGAATACCCCCTACCTCAGTTGCATCAATGCGCCCATAAAATAAAGCAATACGCTCTGATGTACCTCCAGGTGAGGTATAAAATTCATTTATCAAATGCATTTCTTTAACCACACAACCCGCTTCTTCTTGCGATTCCCGGTAGGCTACTTCTTCGGCAGTTTCACCCTCTTCTATCGCACCAGCAACAATTTCCAGCAACCACGCCTGATCATGCTTATCGGGCTGGCCAACGGGGCCCATACGAAATTGCTCAATAATAACCAGTTTATCAGCATCGGGGTCATACAATAACACCGCAACACAAGACCCTCGTTGAAACAGTTCCCGCGATAATATCTCGCTCTGCCCCCCTGCAAACAAAGTATGCTGCACCTGGTAACGGTTTAAACTAAAAAATCCCTGATACATGGTTTCTTGCTGCAAAACTTTAAATTCTTTTTTCATAGTTCACTCTTTTTATGTTTGCATTTTCATATAAATATCACCACTATAGTGTATATATATTTTATTTCTTTGGGAGTATAGCAACCATGATGCGGATTTTTCTTTTTTTAGCGACTAACATTGCCATTATGGTAGTCATCAGTATTGTATTTAGTATTTTAGGATTAAGTGGCACACTGGACGCTAATGGTGTTGACCTAAATTTAAAGGCCTTATTAATCATGTCCGGAATTATAGGCATGTCTGGCTCATTTATTTCTTTAGCCATATCAAAATGGTCTGCAAAACGCGGCATGGGGGTACATGTTATTGAGCAACCACAGAATGAAACCGAGCGCTGGCTAATTTCTGTTGTAAAACGTCAGTCTCAAAGAGCAGGTATAGCAATGCCAGAAGTTGGCATGTTCCAGACATCTGATGCCAATGCCTTCGCAACCGGTATGACTAAAAATAGCTCTCTGGTTGCAGTGAGCACCGGTTTATTACAATCCATGTCGCCTGATGAAGTGGAAGCTGTAGTGGGCCACGAAATCTCGCATGT
Organism: Methyloprofundus sp.; assembly: GCF_965251085.1. NCBI lineage: Bacteria > Pseudomonadati > Pseudomonadota > Gammaproteobacteria > Methylococcales > Methylococcaceae > Methyloprofundus > Methyloprofundus sp. The sequence goes on from NZ_OZ252594.1 coordinate 2,914,292, forward strand.
AGCGAATGGCGATATGGTTACCATGGCATTGATGCAAGGCGTATTGAATACCTTTGTGTATTTTTTCGCCAGCATTATCGGCCATGTGGTCGACCGGGTTATTTTCAAAACCGAACAAGGTCGTGGCATGGGCTACTATGTCGTGCAAATAATCGCCCAGATAGCCTTGTCATTTTTGGCATCTATTGTGGTTATGTGGTTCTCGCGTCATCGTGAATTCAAAGCGGATGCAGGTGGTGCAAAACTTGCCGGTAGAGATAAAATGATAGGCGCACTGCGTGCCTTGCAGCGTGCTCATGAACCCCAGGAATTACCTGGACAGTTTGCGGCATTTGCTATTAATGGTGGCGGTGTTAAAAAATTATTTATGAGTCACCCTCCCTTGGAAGAACGTATTGCTGCATTGCAGAATCAGCGTTAACTTTCAGCAATAAGCTCAACTTGGACGCGGGACCTTTAGTCCCGCATGGAAATGGCAGGGCTAAAAGTCCCGATCCGTGACCGCGCGAAGTATATGCACGCGTAAAATTTATTAATCTAACTTGAGTAAATTAGCTGAAGTTTATCTGAGCGCCTCAGTACCAGCGCTCATAAGGTAGCAACAATTATGATGTATTATTCTCCAGCACAAGTGATAATAAGGTGAGATTAAAATAGGTAGGATGCTGCTGAGGAACGAAGCACATCATTCGCGATAGATGCGCTTCGTTCCTCAGCAGCATCCTACGAACCGTAATAAGTATCCTATTGTTTTCAGAGAGATCAGGTTATCTGATCTTGCACTGTAAATTCGCGCTCAACTGTTTTTTCTAGGGTAAAGTCTTATGCACCAAGACTAGATATAGTTTGATCCAATCCTAAAAAATAAGCCTGATAAGAACTAATGATTGAATACGCCATCCAGACTGTAATTACTGTATAAATTAAATGTGGAACCCATTGCGCAAGCATTTCTTCCTGTAAACTAATAATTTCCGCTTCTAGTTTGGAAAAATGTAACAGGCTGCTAGCTAATTTACCACTTTGCTCACCAATAGCGATTATTTGTAGGGTGCTCGATTTGAATTCATTGATTTGCATCAAAGCCTCGGTTAAATTTTGACCTTTTTGCAGCGCATTACTTGCCTCTCTAATACGCTCTGTCAAAATTGCATTTTTTACCGTATCCGCCGCTTTTGGCATTGCCTCCAGTATAGGCACTCCGGCTTCCAGCATTAGCCCCAGAATTAGCAAGAACTCTTTGACTTGTCTGCGAATTATCCATGGTGCTATCAATGGCAAGGTTAATTGCAATTGAAATATGGACTGACGTAAGCCGAGAAAACGTAAAGCTCCGTCTGTTAACCAATAAGGTAATCGCCAACAAACATACATTAACAACAATATATAAGCGAACGCGCCAAAACTGCTAAGAATGTATTCCATAACAGTAATACTACCGACAAATAGTGCGGGAATCGGCTGTATTAGCAATGCTAATAATAAAATACTTAAGGGGAAAAACAGCTGAGATTTAATTTTTCTAACATGCCTGGCCTTATCTCCATAATACCTGGCCATTTGCTGATAAATATTACCCAGCCTACCGCTGAACTCTCCTGCCCTAATAAGCTCTCTGTCAAATTGCTTAAACAATCCTGCACGGTAACCTGACTCCGCTATGGGCCGACCCTGTTGCATGAAATTTATTGTCTTAGATAGACTCGCACTCAGTGGGCTACCCGTTTCTATCAAAATGTTAAATGCCTGTGCATGAGAAACACCCGCCTCTTCCATTCTACCCAACTGGAGATATAAGTTCGCGAGCTCAGAAATATCGGGCATGTGTTTATGCTTGGTTCTGGACATATGTTTCCTGCTTCTGTGTTTACACAATTAATGCAATGATATTAATCGTTTACTTCAATCGTCATTTTTCCATCAAATTGTGTCACTTTAAATTGCTTCAGCACGCTCATACCAATTAAAACCTGATCTAGTTTCTCCAGAATAACAGCGTGCGCATTGTATATAGTGATCGCTCCAATTCGTAATGAAGGGATGATTGTCTGATAAGAGCGCACACTACCAGCAGCTGTTTGGCTAATGACCGGCATGCCAATTTTAAGCCCTGCCAACTGCGCTAATTTTGCAGGAACAGCTACTCGTGTTGCCCCGGTATCAATCATAAACTCCATAGGCTGATTATTTATTAATCCCGCCCCTGAATAATGCCCTCTTCTATCAGCAGAAATAATAATACCTTTTTGGGTAATTTCAATTGGGTTTTTATATAGAATCTTCTGCACAAAATCATTGGGGTGTTCAATTGCATAACTTGGTGACTGCCTACTCAACAAATTATCCGCTAACAAATACAGCATAGTAAAAGCTAGCACTACTAAAAATATAGGATGTTTCATTATCCTAGAAACCTCAGTTGAGCACGGATTTCATGCTCAGATTTATTCACAAAACCGTAAAGCAGGCTATACTCACCCAACAGGTGACAAGTAATTATGATCATTACATTTAATATTCAGTGGCTTAGTGTGTTTGTATAGCGATCAACTGCGATTTCTAGGGTGATAAGAAAGGATTTAATGGATTGTAAGTACCTGCGTAAAATTAATTTAACAGGATGGGTAGAACGTAGCATCGGTTTTTTAGGTGCGCAGTGACTCGCAAGAGCGCGTAGCGAAACCCATCAATCCCACGTAAAACGATGGGTTTCTCTTCGAGCTCTTACGAGTCGCAAAAAGACGCTCTACCCATCCGCAAAACCTTAACACAAAAATGTTGAAATAATGACGCCTCCATACTTCTAAGTGCTTAGCATCAAATTAACCCGTTTTTTATAAATTCTTGTCAGCTCACTATACAACCGCACCCGTGACCGCGCGAAGTATATAATGACATAAATCGTATTGGAGGGTCACTTATAATTAGTTATAATCAAGACTGCATAGCAGCGTTGATTGAATAAATTACTGAAAAACCTGACTTTCAATACCTTACCCTACTGATGGTGACATAGAATGGACGAAAACAGAGTAGCAACCCTTTTAATCGTAGATGATACTCCAGAGAACATCGATGTGTTGCGCGGAATTCTCAAGCAGGATTATAAAATCAAGGTTGCCTCTAATGGCGAAAAGGCACTTAGGATCGCCCAGTCTGAATCAGCGCCGGATCTTATTCTGCTGGATATTATGATGCCGGAAATGGATGGCTATGAAGTATGTAAACGTCTCAAAACAAATTATGCTACTGCAAAGATACCCGTTATTTTTGTTACCGCTAAGGACGAAACTGCTGATGAAAGTCTAGGCTTTGATATTGGTGCGGTAGATTATATTACCAAACCGGTTAGCCCTCCCCTGGTTCTGCGCCGCGTACGTACTCAGCTGTCACTTTACGATGAAAAACGCCTTTTAGATGAAGTAGTAAAGGAAAGAACCAAAGAATTAGACCAGACTCGTTTACAAATTATTCAACGCCTGGGGCGTGCCGCTGAGTATAAAGATAATGAGACGGGTATGCACGTCATCCGAATGAGTCATTACTCAAAATTACTCGGACTTGCTAATGGTATGTCTGAAGAAGAAGCGGATCTATTACTTAACGCCGCACCGATGCATGATATAGGCAAAATTGGTATTCCAGATAAAATCCTTTTAAAGCCAGGGAAACTGGATGAACATGAATGGAAAATCATGAAAACACACCCACAAATGGGTGCCGATATATTGGGCAGTGATAACTCTGTATTGCTCAATCTAGCACGAGATATAGCCCTTACTCACCATGAAAAATGGGATGGCTCCGGGTATCCTAATGGTTTAAAAGGAGAAGAGATTCCGCTACACGCGCGTATCGTTGCCATAGCGGATACTTTTGATGCACTCACCACTGTCCGACCCTATAAACACGCATGGCTGGTTGCGGATGCAATCGATTTGTTGAAGCAAGAAGCAGGCTCTCATTTCGACCCTGAACTGATGGATAAATTTTTAAGCATCATGCCGCAAATTATCGAAATTAAAGATCAATATGCCGAGATTACCGTTGAACACCTGGGGTAAATGGAGTAAGCAATTTAGATTTCCCGCTTTTCTTTAACCGCTTGAGATATCCCGGATAAACCTTTCGAAATTAAGAGCCCAGACATAAAAAAGGCTCGTTGCTTTGCCAGCAACGAGCCTTTTAATGTTGTGGTCTCTTAGATCAGATGACTACAAGCAATTAATGACTTAGAAATTGTGATATTGCTCTTTAACCTTTTTGAATTTATCAACGGCTTGCGTCATTAACTCTTCAGCTTTTGCATGTTGGTCTTTTTTGTAAGCAGAACGCGCTTTTTTAACTTTACCCAGGGCTCTATCGCGATTAGCCAATACTACTGAACTTTCAATTGTTTTAGCAGTCTGCTTAGTCTTCTTAAGTAATGCCATTACAGTCTCTTTATCAGCACCACTTTTCATGGCAGCTAAAGTTTCCTCAGCTGCGGTAACAGTATCTGTCAGTGACTGCGCAACTTGTGCCTGTGTCTGGTTCTCTTGTTTACCAGCCATTGCAGAAGGAGCCACAGCAAGCATTGCAAAGCTAACAAAAAAAGCCAGTACTAATTTTTTCAATAAATTCATTTTAGATTTCACCTTATTAAATAATTATAGTGTTGATGCATAACAAGAACATACGCAAGTTTTTAATTTTAACATAACAAGGGGAAAATAGCTCCAAGTATTAAAGCCTTACACTATATATGGTAACTTGTGTGGAGATAGATTTGAAATCACTTTTATATAAGCTCAGCTCACTCAAGCAGCCTCCCTACTCAGGAATTAAACCTTCCCCAACAGTGACTACTTTCAGAGCATTGGTACCACCTTCCTGCCCAGTCAGATCGCCTTTAGTAATAATAAAGGTGTCGCCTTTTTCCGCATAATTAAATCTTTTTAGCAGTTCGATAACGCCTCTATTGATTTGCGCATGATCCTGAGTTTTTAACTCATAGAAAACCGGTATGACACCCCGATACAGGGTCACTTTCCCCAAGGTCGCTTCAGAACCACTAAATGCAAAGATAGGCAAACCGGATCTGATGCGTGACATCCATAAAGGCGTTGCACCTGATTCTGTCAGCGCGACTAAGCCTTGTACATCCGAGTGATTCGCCATATACATTGCAGCCATGGCAATCGCTTCATCAGTGCGTTTAAAGCGCGCGTCAACGCGATGCTTAGACCTTCTCGCTGCACGCTGTTTATCGGTCTCCACACAGACACGAACCATTGCCTCAACGGCCTTTACAGGATACTTACCCGCCGCAGTTTCTGCTGAGAGCATAATAGCATCGGTACCATCAAGCACCGCATTAGCGACATCAAATACTTCAGCACGCGTTGGAATTGGATTTTCAATCATTGATTCCATCATTTGCGTTGCAGTAATCACCGCCCGATCTAGCTCTCTGGAGCGGCTAATCAGAGTCTTTTGTGCAGAAGGTAAGTTAGCATCACCAATTTCTACACCTAAATCTCCACGCGCAACCATGATGACATCAGAAGCACGAATAATTTCATCCATGGTTTCTGGCACCATCGCTTCCGCACGCTCAACTTTAGCAACGATGTTTGCATAACAATTAACATCCGCCAATAATCGACGTGCTTCATTTAAGTCTTCCGCACAACGTGGAAAAGAAATAGCTACGAAATCGGCTTGAATTTCCCCAATGGTAATAATGTCTTGTTTATCTTTAACCGTTAGTGCTGCAGCTGATAAGCCACCACCTAATAGATTAATGCCTTTATTATTTGATAAGTTACCACCGACAATCACAGTACAGTTAATGCGCCTATCAACTACGTTAACAACATCTAAAACAATACGACCATCATCAAGCAATAAACGACTACCTTCTTTCACCTCATTCGCAAGTGCTTCATAAGTAATACCCACTTCTGTATTATCACCGGCATTCTCACCCAGCTTCATATCAAGCGCAAAATCTTGCCCATCATCTAACCAGACCTTATCTTCGGCAAAACGTGCAATACGAATTTTGGGGCCTTGTAAATCGGCCAGGATTCCTACTCTACGACCTGTTTTTTTGGATAAAGCACGCACTTGATTCGCGCGATCAATATGATCTTGTGCAACACCATGAGAAAAATTCAAACGTACAGCATCAACGCCAGCATAGAATAATTGCTCTAAAACTCCTTCTTTATCAGTTGCGGGTCCAAGGGTTGCTAATATTTTCGTTCTTCTAATTTCAGACATATAAGAGGGAGTGGCTATATTTAAGTTATCTAAACAATACAAGGATTCAACGGCAGAAACAGTTGAATAATTTACCAGCCATTATGCTGGATTAATAAGTAACAAGAAAGGCGGAGTAAAGTCCGCCCTACGCTTGGCTTGCTATAGCTTATTTTGCATTCATCAAAGCAATCGTGGTATCAATCATGCGGTTCGAAAAGCCCCATTCGTTATCGTACCAGGCAAGCACCTTCACTAATGTTCCACCAGTTACTTTAGTTAAGCTTGCCTCATAAGTTGATGAGGCAGGATCATGATTGAAATCCATTGAGACTAACGGCTTAGTGTTAATGTTTAACACCCCTTTTAACGAGCCTTCCGATGCCGCAACCAATAACTGATCAATTTCTTCCTTAGTAGTCGCTCTTGAAGCAACAAACGTTAAATCAACCACTGATACATTAATGGTGGGTACGCGCATTGCGAAACCATCCAGTTTACCCGCCATTTCAGGTAACACTAAACCAACCGCTGCAGCTGCACCTGTTTTTGTGGGAATCATTGACTGAGTTGCTGAACGCGCACGGCGTAAATCAGGATGATATACATCCGTTAATACCTGGTCATTCGTGTATGAGTGAATAGTCGTCATTAAGCCACTTTCGATACCGATACCATCAATCAGCGGTTTAACTAACGGCGCTAGACAGTTAGTTGTACAAGAAGCATTAGAAATAACAGTATCAGATGCTTTTAATACATTATGATTCACACCATAAACAATCGTTGCATCAACATCTTTTCCACCTGGTGCAGAAATAATGACTTTTTTTGCACCTGCTGCCAAATGCGCCGACGCTTTTTCTTTAGTCGCAAAAAAACCAGTACACTCATGTACAACATCAACACCCAATTCAGCCCAAGGAAGTTTAGCAGGATCTCTTTCCGCTAGAACTCTGATTTTATCGCCATTAATAACGATATAGTCGCCTTCTACAGTAACCTCAAACGGAAATTTGCCATGCACTGTGTCATATTGCGTTAAATGCGCATTGGTTTCAGCATCGCCTAAATCATTGATTGCAACAATTTCAACCTCACCTGTACGCTTTGCTTCATATACAGCACGTACAATATTACGACCAATACGGCCATAACCATTAATTGCAACTTTAATCGCCATCGATTTTTTCTCCTAGAGGTAAATATAAAATGTTTATCCACAACTCAAAGCAAGTGCGGAAAGCCTTAAAATTATAGCAAATATTCAAGTAATTCGCCATCGAAATCATACTGATCGAATTGACTCACCAAAAATTTATTGTGTAGCCCGTATGCAGCGAGCGGAATACGGGATTTCGTAACACCAAATCCCCTGCATTCCATAAACTTTATGCGGATCACGCCTGCATGCCATTAACATGTAGAAAATTTTGACTAGCTGAAACCCGGGATCATTAGAAACCCCTTAAATCAATAATCCTAGAAAAATCAAACTCATTGCCAGTATCCTGGTATTTTTTAAAATTTTCTATGAACATATCAGCCAATTGTGCCGCATCGCTGCATCATAACTCACCTAATCTTCCCAGGCATTCCTATGAATAAGTAAATTATCATCAATACCCTGTAACGTTTTAGGTGCGTATACACTATAATTTGCATCACTCAACTGATGAATATCGCCCAACAAGCCTAGTAATTATAATGTATTTTGGAGGCAATCTACCATACTAAATGCCCTACAAAATATATTTGCGGAAGAGCAACCCCAAAAAAACAACACGATTGCCGAGCTTCACTGCTATCCTACACGTATAATATGACTAAATTATGCACTAAACCCCTTACTACTTCCGAGAAGAGCACTCACTCATGCCCGTATCACTAAACACACTAGAAACTATCATTCGCGAGGCTGGAGATATAGCCTTAAGTCATTTTAATGACTTACAAAATCTACAAGTTTCACAAAAAAGCCCTCGTGACTTTGTTACCGCCGCTGATGTAGCGGTAGAAAAATTCCTGCAACAGGAACTTACCCGGCAATTTCCTGAATATGGCTTCTGGGGAGAAGAAAGCGGGAAAAGTGAAAATCAGGCGCAACGCTGGATTGTTGACCCTATCGATGGCACGCACTCATTTGCCAAGGGCCAATACTTCTGGTCTATCAGTGTCGCGCTGGAAATTGATAATGAGTTAATTTTTGGCGCGGTGTACGCACCTGCATTAAATGACTATTATTGCGCCAAAAAAGATCAGGGTGCATCTAAAAACGGTCAGAAAATCAGTGTATCTGATGAAACAGACCTTGGAAATTCGATGGTTGCTACGGGGTTCGCGTGTCTACGTGCCTATCTGGAAGATAATAATTTAGAACGCTTTGGCAGAATTGCACAAAAAACCACAGGGCAACGACGTTTTGGCTCAGCTGCTATGGATTTATGTTTGGTTGCTGACGGTCAAGTCGATGCATTTTGGGAGCAGGAGCTAAACTTATACGATGCCGCAGCAGGTGCTCTTATCGTACTGGAAGCAGGTGGTACAGTAACTGATTTCAAAGGAAACAACGGTGTATTTCCCAAGCAAATCCTAGCTAGTAACGGCGGGATTTTGAATGAACTGTTACAATTAATGTAAAGTCCACAATTGATAAAATAGCGATGAGGAGGGGTAATTGATTATGCCCCATACAATCCCCTGATGTCAGGTTATATTCAATGAATACAATTAACCTTCGTTAGCTGGGGACTCTTAACTCTTAAAGAATAAATAGAGGATTGAGAAGTCTGGGGCTGGAGCAAATAAGTAAAACTAGCGGCCTCGACGTCCTGCTTTTGCAGTTTCGAAACCCACTTTTATTGATTTACCGTTAAAATCTTTACCGTCTAAGCCAGTTATTGCTGCACGAGCCTCATGACCTTCCATTTCGATAAAGCCAAAACCTTTACATTGCCCGGAAAAAACATCCGTAACAAGTTTAAGTGAACGCACAGTTCCAAATTCGGAAAACAAAGCCTCAAGCTCTGGCTCACTTGTGCTAGCAGACAAATTTCCAACAAATAGTTTTTTCAATTCTGTTTCCTTTCGAGAGTATTAATTGAGGCGAATTAAAATTTAATCCACAAAAAAAGAACCCCGCCGGAGCGGGGTTCTACATGCTTAAGGCGGTTAAACCTTAAGCAGCTGTAACACTCGTAGCTTGAGGGCCTTTTGGACCATCTTCTACATCATAAGAAACTGCCTGACCTTCATTCAAAGTTTTAAAACCTCCACCTTGAATTGCACTAAAATGTACGAATACATCTGCGCCGCCATCATCCTGAGAAATAAAACCAAAACCTTTAGCTTCGTTGAACCACTTTACAGTACCTGTAGCCATGTATCTTTACACCTGAAATAAATTAAACAAATAGAGTATGCGTACAGCTAGTGAAACGGGGAATCGATAAGGGGGTAACACTGAGGGAACAACCATTACTGCCAATTACAAAATCTGTAGCTGGGCATACTATATGAGAATTTCAGGAAATTTACCAGAAATAATTTATAATTCAGGGAGATATCTACAGGAAAAAATAAGGCTGATGCGGATATTGCATAGATAAAAGAACATCAGCACCACTCTGAAAGCTAGTGATAACAAGTCATGTAACGAGACAGGTCAAACCAGCGAAAGAAAATAAAGTGTTATATGCAATACCTGTAAAATAAAATTATTTCGTTACTCAGCCGCCATTCGAGTAACTAAAAAAGCGCCCTAACCCGAATATATTGCATGCAAATGAAGCAGAATTCAACTAAAAGCATCAATCGATTGCAATTACACCAACAATTACTCGATATTCTTCCCACAGAGTTGATTTTATACAGGGAAGAGGACCTTCGACCTTATGAATGCGATGCTCTTTCTGCTTACCGGCAATTGCCTTTAATCGTAGTCCTACCCGAAACTACCAAACAAATACAAAAGATATTGAGCTTTTGCAATGACATCAACCTGCCCGTCGTAGCCAGAGGCGCTGGAACAGGGCTGTCTGGAGGCGCTTTACCTAATCAACAGGGACTATTGCTTTCTCTCGCCAAACTGACAAAGATCATATCTATAGATGCAGATTTACGCACGGCCTGTGTTCAACCGGGGGTGCGTAACCTTGCTATTTCACAAGCAGTTGAGCATCTAGGTTTATTTTATGCGCCTGACCCTTCTTCACAAATTGCCTGCACTATCGGTGGCAATGTCGCAGAAAACTCAGGGGGCGTGCATTGTTTAAAATATGGCTTAACTGTACACAATATTCAGCAAATAAAAATAGTCACTATTGCAGGTGAACTTATTACAATAGGTGGCGCAGGCCTAGATAGCTCTGGTTATGATTTACTGGCGTTAATGACAGGCTCCGAGGGTATGTTGGGTGTAATAGTCGAAGTCAGCGTAAAACTTTTACCCAAGCCTGAATGCACCCAAACTTTATTAGCCCCATTTGATGATATAAGCAAAGCAGGCGCTGCCGTGGCAAATATCATATCAGCAGGCATTATTCCGGCCGGCCTGGAAATGATGGATCAACTCGCTATTCAAGCCGCAGAAGCTTTTGTACACGCAGGCTATCCTACCGATGCTGCGGCTATTTTATTATGCGAAATAGACGGCAGTGAATTAGAAGTTAGCGCACATACCGAAGCAGTCTGTGAACTACTGAAACAAAGTGGTGCTACTGAAGTACGCAAGGCAAAAGATGCACAACAAAGAATGACCTTCTGGAAAGGTCGTAAAGCTGCGTTCCCTGCTGTGGGCCGTATTTCTCCCGATTATTATTGCATGGACGGCACTATCCCACGGAAGAGCCTAGCTTATGTATTACAAACCATGGCAGAAATAGCGCAACAATATGAGCTTGCTATTGCCAATGTCTTTCATGCTGGCGACGGAAACCTGCACCCATTAATCCTATACGATGCAAATGTCCCAGGCGAACTAGCTCGCGCTGAAGAACTAGGCGCTAAAATTCTGCAGCTTTGCATTAAAGTAGGCGGCACAATAACTGGCGAACACGGGGTTGGCATAGAAAAGCTCGATCAAATGTGTGTGCAATTTGAGCCTGTTGAACTGGCACAGTTTCACGCAGTAAAAGCCGCATTTGACCCAAAAGCCTTATTAAATCCGGGGAAAGCTGTACCCAGCTTGCATCGCTGTGCAGAATTTGGTGCTATGCATGTACATAATGGCAAACTTTCACACCCTGAACTGGAGCGTTTTTAATGCCCGGCACGCAAAATGATTTACACCAGCAGCTGCAAGATGAAGTCTTGCAAGCCAAAGCAACAGGAAGTTGCTTAGCCATTCAAGGCGGTGGTTCTAAGCAATTTTATGGGCGTAAAGTCGCTGCAGACAAAGTTTTAAACACTGCAGCGCATCAGGGGATTATTAGTTATGAGCCTGCTGAATTATTCATTCAAGCCAGAGCTGGCACAACTTTGACAGAAATCCATAAAACTCTGACAGAAGAAGGACAAATGCTGGCATTTGAACCGCCTGTCTACAATGAAAAATCTACGCTGGGAGGAACCCTGGCCGGGAATTTTTCTGGACCTCGCCGCGCATATAGTGGCGCAGCTCGAGACTATGTTTTAGGCACGACCCTACTGAATGGCAAAGCGGAAATTGCATCCTTCGGTGGGCAAGTAATGAAAAATGTTGCTGGTTATGATGTTTCCCGCTTAATGGTTGGGGCACTAGGAACCTTAGGTGTCATAATGGATGCCTCAATAAAAGTAGTGCCCATACCAGAAGCCGAGATTACCCTGATGCAAGAGACCTCAATAGAGACCGCTTTAAGCAAACTGCACGAATGGTCCAGGCTACCTTTAGGCATCAGTGCCAGCTGCTTTTATAAAAATAAATTGTATCTTCGCTTATCCGGCACAGAAAAAGCCATTTATGCCGCAGTAAAAAAAATAGGCGGTGAGCCGTTAAATCAAGCAGATGAATTCTGGCAATCCATAAGCAATCAAAGTCACGTCTTCTTCCAGAACGAACAAAGTTTATGGCGTCTCTCCTTAGCATCAAACACACCCCCGCTGTTTACAAATGAAGACACGCTATATGAATGGGGAGGCGCGCTACGCTGGTTAAAAAGTGATGTAGCGCAACAAACAATTCGCGCGGACAGTCATTTAATAAATGGCCACAGCACTTTGTTTCGTAGCTCATCTCCACACGACGCAGTCTTTCAGCCCTTAGCTCCTCCATTATTAAAACTACACCAGCGTTTAAAACAGGCTTTTGATCCACAGGGAATTTTCAATATTGGCCGAATGTACCCTGACTTTTAGAGCATTTATATTAAAAATAATAACCACGCCCTGTGAGCGTGGGTAAGTTCGTAGGCTCTTCCTGACACTATGAGAGCGTGTTGCATAAATTAGGGTTACCTTTTAAAAGGGCTTAAAGAGGGGGAGTAAAAAAGCTTCAGCTTTTTCCGCAACTGCAATAGCTGAAGCTATTGCACTCCACCCGTTTTTTTGAACACCAACGATGCTAAAAACACCCTTATAGGGTGTCATAAAACCACGTGCTTAGAACGTGGATATTTAATAAACTAACCGTTATGCAAACCCAAACAACAGAATACTATTTAAAATCAGCACAAGGCAAGGAAGCAGATAATATAATACGTTCATGTGTGCATTGTGGATTCTGTAACGCAACCTGCCCGACTTATCAATTACTAGGCGATGAACGAGATAGCCCAAGAGGACGCATCTATTTAATTAAACAAATCCTCGAAGGCCAGACTGCCAGCCACAGTACGCAGACACATTTAGATCGTTGCCTAACGTGTCGCTCTTGCGAAACCACTTGTCCTTCAGGCGTACAATATGGCCGCTTAGTAGATATAGGGCGACAATTAATAAACGCCAAAACCACCCGGCCGTTCACTGATCAAATTAAGCGCTTTGCATTAAGAAAATTACTACCCTACCCACGCCGCCTGGCAACTATTCTAAAAACAGGCCAGCTGCTTAAACCTTACTTACCCAAACGCTTTAATCAGCAAATACCCGACAGACAAAAACCTAGAATGCAGGCTGAGCACATACATAAAGATCCAGCTCAAACACGAAAAATGTTGATTTTACAAGGCTGCGTACAATCTATAGCGACACCAAATACTAATAGCGCCACTGCGAATATTCTGCAAAAACTCGGCATACAACTTATTTCTCCTAAACAAGCAGGTTGCTGCGGCGCAGTCAGCCAGCACTTATCCGCCGAACAGGAAGCTATGGATTTTATGCGGCGTAATATTGATGCCTGGTGGCCTGATATCGAACAAGGTGTGAGCGCCATTATTATCACCGCCAGCGGTTGCGGTGCTATGGTTAAAGAATATGGCTATGTTTTGCAACATGACCCGCAATATGCTGACAAGGCCAGTAAGGTTAGTACCTTAACTAAGGATATCAGTGAAATTCTGGCAGCAGAAAAACTGCCTCTGGAGCGCATTAAGCCATCGACCCAGAATATCGCATTCCAAAGCCCCTGCACTTTGCAGCACGGACAAAAACTTGACGGAGTGGTCGAGACTATTCTGACACGCTGTGGTTTTAAACTGAGTCATGTAGATGACGCATATTTATGCTGCGGCTCCGCAGGTACTTATTCCATATTACAAGCAAAGCTATCGCAACAACTACTGCACAACAAACTCACAGCATTGCAAAAGCATCAGCCCGAACTCATAGTCAGCGCTAATATCGGCTGTCAATTGCACCTACAAAGCCAGGCTAGTGTCCCAGTCAAACACTGGGTCGAGCTGTTGGACGAAAGCTTTATTTAACCTAGAAAAATCAATTCCATTGATTTTTACCATGAAGTGCTTGAAGATATTTCGGCTTCGATTATACTAATTTCAACGCACTAAACCACCTGCTGAAAAACGGGGGGGGGAAGCTTAGCGACTGAAAGTCGAGATACAGGGCGAATAGCTCTGTTATTTACGCTCACCCTATTCTGTTTAAAATTATCAGAATGTAGCCTAGTCTGTATGAAGCTTGCGTAATACAGGAATAGCAGCGCATCTACTTTCCCGTATTCCGCATGCTCCATACGGGCTACGCAAAGTTTCGGGTATAATTATTGTTGATGCCTAAGTATAAAATTGGAAATAAATCTATTCGCTTGAAAGGCGAAGGTTTTAATCTTGCGAATGGAAAATAGATAGTTTTGTCGCTTACCTTCACTTTCATCGTGTCCTTCATGGTAAAAAAGTTATCAACCCTAGATTAAAGAATACACATCATGCCGTATTTATCCCAAAAGTGAGTAAGCAAATATTATGTTCAAATTTTTACCCGGCATTTTATTAATCCAGTTGGTCACTTGCGGCTTGGTGATCATGGCACTTAGTAGCTCTAGTGATTTTCAACTAGTGATCGTACTTGCCATGGTGGCTTTGTTAAACACCCTTTTATCTGCCTTCTGGTTTTCATCCATTGCACGAAATATTTATCACCATCAACAAACCGCTTTGCGCGAGAAACACGCGCAGGATAGGGAGGATTTTTTAAAACAAGCAGGTGAAGAAAAAGTCAGTGCAATCAAAGAAAAATCTGCAATGCAAGATATGCATGCGCGTGAGCGCGAAAGGATACTGTTAGATACCGAACGGGAGAAAAGCAATATTATTGCAGCAAGCTATCAGAAAATTGAAAAAGAAACCCGCAAAGCCCATGCTAAAGCAAATTTCAAGGTAGGAGCTGCTTTTGCAACGGCCGTCGGTGCAGGTGGGCTTTTGATTTTCAGCCAGCTAGTCACAGTCGGCGTGATGTTTCTGGTCGCATCGGGCAGTGGTTTAAGCGGCTACATAATACGCGCAAGGCAAGAGCGTTTAACGCGCAATAAACAATCGCTTATTAACAAGCAAAGCTTGCTAACTGATCAATCCGATATTGCAATTGTGGATAAATCCAAACAATAAGATAAATCATGAATCTGAGCTGGGGAATGCATTCCTCAGAAGAGCCAACTGTTAAACCTAGAAAAATCAGGTGAGCGCGAATTTCAGACATCTTGATTCAGACGAAACTAATTTGAGACCATTTCCTAATTTTTTGCGGATGAAGTCAGCTCATAAATTAAGCGCAGATCGGTTCCTGGATAATTGAGTTCCGTTTGATTGAGTTGTTCAAATAACTTTTCTATTGCTTTATTACTTGCAGGTCGGGAAGTACTATGCACACGTATCCGAAGTTGTTTTTTTACTTTATCGGGTAATATATCTGCTTCTGTCACAAACAGCGTTTGTAATAGTTGCCTTGCCATCGGAAAGTCGATTGTCGGTGAGGTTAGCAGAGCGGCCATTGCTGTTTCTGCCCGATAAGCGATCATGTTGACAGTATCTATCAGCCGCTTTTTCCCTGGCAGAAGCTGTTCGAACTTATCTTCGTCTCTCAACTCTTGCCAGGTAATGTGTTTGGGCGTTTGGCTTAGTTGTTCCTTGATGGTTTTTAGTTCATTTTCATAATGCTCTATTTCTTCGAGTAATTCTGCTCGTTTTCTTTCCCATTTCTTGTATTTCACATCTTCCGTTTCATCTTTTTTAATCACCGGATGAAGTTCCATCGCTGCAAATCGAGATAGACGGTAATTGAGTTTGGATTGTATCGAATTACGCTGTCCTTCCTGTTGGCGCCTATCAGGGTTGACCACCTTTTGGGTATCGGATAGTGGCTCTATTCCATACTCCTGTAGCATATCTAGCCCATAGTGGTGCTTCATATATCTAAAAAAGTTCTCTTGGCACCACCGGCTAAACATTCGCCCAGAAACAGCCGTCAATTCTAGTTCATAGGCTGTGGTAATAATACTGGTTTGGTGACCAGAATCAGTCAACTTGCGCACTTCTCTCATCCACATCGCCTGTTTTTTGGTTCCAACCAGACTGCCTCGTTCGGCGAGTTTCATGATGACTTTTTCACCACTCGGTAGGGTGATCTCCTGGCCGGAAAAATTGTCCAGTGACCAATTTTCGGTGGGAAATTTATGATAGGTCATGCAAGCGACACGATGCTTGTTCCACATCTTTCTAAAGAATGCGGGGCTATAGCCTTCTCTATCAAACACCAGGATAAAACGACAGGCTTGTTTGTTTTGCTGTAATGCTTGTGCACTCGGTTGATTCGGAATGTCTTTGAGTAATCGGGGGACGATATCTTCTTCCAGCGTTTTTAGTAAGCCCGGATCCACCGTTTTTTCAACGACAAAGAAGGGACGCCCCGTACCATCATTAACCCAGTAGTCGGTGATACCCCGTAAGCAGAGTTTTTCGCGTGAAACATGCCGTTTGGGAAGTTTAGTCAAGTGTCCATGATAGACACGGACATGACCATCTATGTAGAGTGTTCCTGCTGCCTCTGGTTCATTTTCCATCCATTGTCGACTGAGGCCGGCCGCCCAGCTTTCAACTGATTCTGGATCAGACAGTCCTTTTACTTTGGTTCTTAAATAACGCACTTCGGGAGCCCGATCCAGGCCAAGTAGTTTTCCGAATTCACCCGGTGCATGCTCGCGAAGTTGTTCGGCATTTTTGATGCGACATAGCCCCATAAAGGCGAGTAGCAATAGAATATGAAAGGTTTGATAGTAACCTGTCAGTTTGCCCAGGTGGCGCTCAATGTCATTTAATAAGCCATTGCCAAGTAACGCGGGCAATGCACATAACACACCGCCTTTAGGAACATCTAAACAGGATTCGAATTCGATTGAGGCTCCCTTTTCCTGCTCACCCAAAGCCGCCTGGATTCGCTCTTCTACTCGAGTGCAGGCCGTACCAAGCACATCGGCTGCATTGGCATCTATAATATCACGGGCTGATTTGGTACTGCCATCATTGGGGTCTATTGATGCGGCAGACTTTTTTTTAAACGTCCATCACTGATCGCCTTGCGAAAGGTATCTGCCCGGATGCCTAATTCTTTAGCGGCTTCGTTAGGCGTCATACCTTGATCCAGATATTCCTGAGCTTGCTGCAAAACCTCAAGCGTAAAGAGTGGTCCTCCCTTGCGAGTCGGGCGAGGTTCAAAAAACGAATCAGCCCCTTTTTCTCGTAGTTGCCTTAATGAGCGCATAACACTACTTTTAGAGACACCAAAGGTTGTAATAATATCGATTGAACGACAGGAACCGGTATTGATGAGTTGAGAGGTGTGAAGTCTAAATAATCTCTTATTGTCAGCCTGGTGAGAATAGATCGGGATACCGCCGAGGAAATAAAACCACTCATCATTTCGGTTATCAACACTGACCTGACCATTTATAATAGTTGCATATTCGCACCCATCATGAACACCTATTCTTATGCATCGTGAACGCTGATTCTTATCGAGCGTGAACACCCATTCGCACCGGAACATGAACACTTTTGGTGTTGCATGCGAATGAGTGTTCACGATCAATAATTCCCTTATTTACGCATTGATTTTTTGAAAACTGTTACCGTTCTTATTTATTAAAAATAAGAGATGGTGATGCCAACAAAGAGAATATCAATGCGAAAATTACGCGAAGTATTACGGCTTCGATTTCATGCTGACCTGAGTATGCGTCAGATCAGAAATAGCACCCAGGTCAGCCTCGGTGTGATTCAAAAGATTGTGTCTAACGCTGAACAACAAGGACTGGACTGGGCGATCATTCAATCCTTAAGTGACACACAGTTAACCGAAAGGATTTACCCAAAACCTGATGTGCCGCAGGTAGCCACGCAGAAACAATTACCCGACTGGTCCGAGGTGTATCGAGAGTTGAAACCTAAAGGCATGACGCTGCAACTGCTTTGGGAAGAGCATGTCGAGCAATATCCTGCATACAGCTTTAGTTACTCCCAATATTGTCGGCTCTATCGTCAGTGGCTAAAAAAGCAAAGGCGCTCGATGCGACAAACCCATAAAGCCGGTGAAAAACTGTTCGTCGACTATGCCGGCCGGACTGTGCCTATTATGAGCCACGCCACCGGTGAAGTACGTACTGCACAAATCTTTGTTGCCGTATTAGGTGCCTCGAATTACACCTTTTGCGAGGCCACCTGGAGTCAAAAACTTAGCGACTGGATTAACAGCCATATCCGCGCTTTCGAATTCATTCAGGGCGTACCGGCAATGGTGGTGCCGGATAATCTCAAAAGCGGCGTCAGCAAAGCCTGTCGTTATGATCCGGATATTAATCCTTCCTATCAGCAACTGGCAGCACACTATGGTGTTGCACTGGTCCCAGCGCGACCCTTGAAGCCCAAAGATAAAGCGAAAGCCGAAGTCGGGGTACAAATTATCGAGCGCTGGATATTGGCACGCTTACGGCATCACACCTTCTTTTCCCTGAGCGAACTAAATCATTGCATCAAAGCGCTGCTGGAAGACGTGAATAACAAGCCCTTTAAACAGTTAAAAGGCACGCGCAAAGAATGGTTTGAATCCATTGACAATCCAGCGCTGGCACCGCTCCCCCTGCATGCCTATCAATACACCGAGATAAAAATCGTCAAAGTGAATATTGACTACCATATCCAATATGACAACCATGTGTATTCGGTACCGCATCAGCTAGTGGGTGAAAAAATCGAACTTCACGCCAAAGAAAACCTGATTGAGCTGTACTTTCATAACAAACGCATGGCCAGCCACGCCAGGAAATATCACCCGGGCACCACCACCGTGCCAGATCACATGCCCATCAGACATGAGAAGCATCATCAATGGAGTTCAGGCCGGTTAATGAACTGGGCGAAAGACATCGGTGATGAGGTACTGCTCTGGGTCCAAACTCTGCTCAAACAAAAACAGCATGAAGAGCAAGCCTATCGCGTTTGTTTAGGCTTATTGAGCCTCTCACGAAGTTATCCAGCTGAACGGCTGAATAATGCCTGTGCGATCGCCAACCAAAACAAGCTATACCGGCTGAAACAGATCAAAGAGATACTGCGTAGCAATCAAGATAAATTACTCGCAGAAGAGCGGAAAGCCACAACAGCTATTATGCCGCAAAACCATGAAAACATACGTGGTCCGGAAAGCTTTCACTAGACAAACGCATTACTTAATTCCTTAAATCATAAGCTGCCTGAGACTGATCAATCAGAGACAAAAGTTGCAGGCAGCCCTTATAGAGACAAAACAATGATCCAGCAAACACTCACACAATTGAGAGAACTCAGGCTATCTGGTATGGCAAATTCTTTATTGAGTCAAATAGAACAGCCCGCGACCTACGAAGGATTATCCTTTGAAGAGCGACTGCAATTATTAACGGACAGTGAAGCGAATGATCGTGAAAACCGCAAACAACAACGTCTACTCAAGGCCGCCAAATTGAAACTCTCAGCGCATGCGCGAGATATCGACTATCAGCACCCTCGAGGGCTAAAGCAATCAGTTATGGCCTCACTGTTACAGTGTCACTGGATTAATAAAGCCCAGAACCTGCTTATCACAGGGCCATGCGGCAGTGGCAAAACCTATCTTGCCTGTGCACTAGGTGAAACAGCCTGCCTGCAAGGCTATAGTGTTAAATATTACCGTATTTCAAGGCTGATGCTGGCTCTGACACAAGCCAAAGCCGATGGTAGCTACAGCAAAGCGCTGCAAAACCTGGCCAAGATAGACTGTTTGATTATTGATGACTGGGGACTAGAACCTTTAACCGCTGCACAGCGCAATGACCTGATGGAAATTATGGACGATCGACATGAAGAAACATCAACTATCATTATGAGTCAATTACCGACGGATCAATGGTATCAATCTATCGGTGATAATACACTGGCAGATGCAATTTTAGACCGACTTATGCACAATGCTCATCGTATAAAATTAAAGGGTGAATCCATGCGAAAAATACAATCAAATTTGACTGATGGTGAACACTTAGAGTAAAAATACACCTGAGCCAATGCGTGAATAAAGGAGGTGTTCACGATCATAAGAATGGGTGTTCATGATCATAAGAATATGCAATAGTCGTACCCTGAGGAATTATTGGGAGCATGAGTTGCTGCATTAATTGAATACCTCGTATGATATGAGGGCTTAGTTTAACCTAAATGAGTACCATTTTCATTTCTTTAGCTGAAAATATCAATCATTTGACAATAATTCCCTAACCCTTTAATTATATTGCCTAGTTTAAGTTTTAATGGATTTCTTTCAGGATAGCGAATCAAGATGTCTGAATTTAGTAAATATTCGACTAACCCATCTATACAGCAATAAATAAAAAGAGTACGGGACACATCATCCAAAACCCTGTATAAAGGTGTTCATGGAAAGTGCCTCCCAACATTCAGCAGCGTGTCCGCAACGCATAGAGACAGGAGAAATCACAAAGTCTCCCTTTGCTCAAATTGTCATTGAACTGACACAAGCAGAGTATATACAGCTTAAATGGGATGCAAACTATTGGAAAGGACAGTATCACCAGGTCAAACAGAAAAATGAAGATCTTAAGCTAGAGCTTGAATCTGCACAGGCACGCATTCGAGACTTGAAACAACGCCTATTTGGCAAAAAAACTGAAAAAGGCGTTGCCAAGAGAAATAGTTCTGGAAGACATAATCATACTGATACACCTCGGCCTCGTGGCCAGCAAAAAGGTAGCAAGGGACACGGGCGCACTCCCCGTCCTGATTTGCCGATTATTGAAGAAGAGCATGACATTGCTGCTGAAAACACGTTGTGCCTAGTTTGTACAAAACCCTACAAGCTTCTGTCACAGACAGAGGATTCAAATATTGTTGAAATAAAGGTTAACAGCTATATTCGTCGTGTCAAACGAAAGATGACTGTTCAGGGCTGTCAATGCGAGGGAGTCACCGGATTGATTACGGCTCCTCCTGCACCACGTCTTATCCCCAAAAGTGGTATTGGCATCTCGGTATGGAGAGAAGTTCTGCTTAACAAGTTTCTGTTCTCACGAGCACTCAATAATTTGTGTACAGATTACACACATCGAGGTCTATGCATTGCCCCTGGCACACTCACGGGTGGATTACAGAAGATAGCTCCGCTATTCGAACCGCTCGTCAATGAACTGGTTAAAAAACAACTCACCAAAGATCTATTCCATAATGATGAAACCGGCTGGAAAGTGTTTGAAATCATAGAGGGAAAAACGGGCTACCGCTGGTGGTTGTGGGTCACTCAGTCCCGTTCGGTAGTCTATTACATACTGGCACCTAGCCGTAGTGGGATATACCCATCAAGTATTTTTCCGGACTGGATAAACACCTGGAACAGGTCATTGTGGTCTGTGATCGTTATAAAGGTTACATTCGGCTGGCACGGGAAATTCCACAGATCATACTGGCTTTCTGCTGGGCACATGTCCGCCGTGACTTTCTGGATGCCGCCAGAAGCTATCCGAAACTTGAAGCATGGATGCTTGATTGGGTCGAACTCATTGCCGAACTCTATCATCTTAACAAGCAACGCCTGAAAGAGTGGGACGAAACAAAAAGCCTGGAAACCCAGAATCAAGACTTCAAGCAACACCATCAAGCCCTTGCATAGGCAAGCCAAAAGATGAAAGAGCGCTACGCGCATTTACTGGAAGCGGAGAAAGAGAACAAAAACCTAGAGCGCATTCAATGCAAGATCCTAAACAGCCTGAATAACCACGGGAAAGGATTGATGGTATTTGTGGCTAATCCCCAGGTGCCCATGGACAACAATATCGCCGAGCGGCGTATGCGTAATCCCGGTATGGGGCGTAAAAACTATTATGGTTCAGGGAGTCAATGGAGTGCCAGACTGGCAGCCATGATGTTTTCACTGTTTCAGACAATCCTGTTATGGGGATTGAACCCACATCACTGGCTTCACGACTATCTAGTGCTTGAACGTAAATAACTAAATTCCCTTTAAAATCAGCTAACTATGCTATAATAACAGCTAATAAAACGATTAAAGATTCAAAAACCGCCATTTTAGTATTTTTCATACAAAACACATAAGTCACTGTTTTTAAATAGGTCTTGTTATCCAAAAAGTGCATTAGCAAATACTGAGCCTTCAATATCAGCCCTCTATTAGCAAAACTTCGCCGCAAAAAAAACCATGAGAAATGTCATATCATCACAACTGGAAATAGGACAAGTCGATATTGCCAACATCGTCATTGATGTCACATCACGCGATGATATTCCACTCATCCTGCTGGGCTTGCAACACATCTATACAACTGGCCCTTTAAAAGAAGCTGTTTTCAAAATTCTTCAAGAAGTCATCCCGCGCAAGAACAAAAAAGGCAGTGATGAAACAGCTGCCGTCTCATCAAATAAAGGTCGTCCCGGCATGGAACAGTGGCGTATTCTGGTATTAGGCACCTTACGGGTAGCACTCGGTGCTGACTTCGATCGTATCCAGGAACTCGCCAACGAACATCGAACGCTCAGAATGATGCTAGGGCACGGTACTTTTGATGACAAAAACTATCGCTTACAAACCCTAAGAGATAATCTAAAGTTATTTACACCTGAGATCATGGATCGCATTAATACTGAAGTCATTCGCTCGGGTTATCAGTTGCTTAATTTAGAGTCCACTGCATCCATTCAGGGGCGTTGCGATTCATTTGTCTTAAAAACCGATGTTCACTTTCCAACCGACATTAACTTGCTTTACGATGTGATGAGGGTCTTATTCCGTCAGTGTGTTTACTGGTGCCAGGAACACGACCTTCCCGATTGGCGGCAGCATAAACATAACCTCACTGAATTCAAACGACAATATAGACGGATTCAAAAGCTGCGTCATTCCACCTCGAAGGACGAAAAGAAAAAACGGGCTCAGGCCGATTTGACTTGTAACGCACATCAGGTTTATATTGATTTAGCTCAAAAGTACCTGAACCGAGTCACTCAAAGTTATGCGTTATTAATAAGCACCTATAAGGTTCCAGAAGTCCTATTGCTTAAGATGCAAACCTTTCTCCAGCATGGCGATCGACAAGTCGATCAGATCAGACGACGCGTGATTGAGGGAGAAACCATCCCTCATGATGAAAAAGTATTTTCCCTGTTTCAGCCACATACCGAATAGATTAGCAAAGGCAAGGCAGGGGTTCCCGTTGAATTAGGTATACGCGTCTGTATAGTTGAAGACTACCACGGATTCATACTGCATCATAAGGTCATGCAAAAAGAAACGGATGATAAAATAGCCATAGGTATGGTTGAAGCGACACAAGCGAAATTTCCAGCGTTCAATGCGTGTAGTTTTGACAAAGGCTTTCATAGCAAGAGCAATCAAAGTGGGCTGAAAGAGATACTTGATGAAGTGACTTTGCCGAAAAAAGGGAAGTTATCCCTCAAGGATAAGGAACGTGAATATGCCGAAGAATTTAAACAGGCCAAAAAGAAACACTCAGCTGTTGAGTCGGCCATTAATGCATTGCAGGTTCATGGATTGAGTCAATGTCGGGACCATGGAATTGATGGTTTTGAACGCTATACCGCACTGGCTGTATTATCAAGGAACATACAAAAAGTGGGCGCAATTAAACGAGATATGGAACGACAACGATTGGCCAAAGAAAAAAAGAAAGCCGCTTAAGTTTTTAAAGAAAGTGGCCTTACTGAGGGATTAGTATGTCTGAAAAGTGGCACAATAGCATTGTGCTGAGCAAATTCGTAATAATGGGTGGATTGTTATCTCAACTAAGCCAAATCGGAAAATATTATGGTAGATTGGGTGTGATGTTTTTTTAAAAAACTGACTTTTCGTTCAGGCACTATCTAGATGCCTGTGCGAATAATGGTGGGCAGCCTCCCTCAGACATCCGCCCGTTTATTCCCTGGATGATGAGCGAGTCGCGCAAACAGCAGTTGAGCAAACCCTTGCCTGAACTGACTGCGACTCCACTCGAGTCAGAACAGCCCCAATCACCATGACACGGTATTGTGGACGAAACTTTAGCGAGCAGGAACTGGAACAGATGCGGAAATTGATTGCCGAGGATGCTGGGCGCACGCGTGCCGAACTTTCGCGCCTGACCTGCAGGATGCTTGATTGGTACAAGCCTGATGGGGGGCTCAAGGATATGTCATGCCGTGTTGCCATGCTGCGCATGGCAGAAGATGGACTTATCGCTCTGCCGCCACCACGGCGCAAACCACCCCCGCGACAGAAACTCAACTTTACTGAACAGACGGACCCGCAACCAGCGATCCTCCGGCCTGTTCATGAACTTGCGGCCATCCAGCTTTGTCCAGTCATCACCCGTGATCATTCACGACTATGGAATGAGTACATACATCGCTACCACTACCTGGGGCACAAGCCGCTACCCGGCGCACAGCTTTGCTACTTCGTCATCCTCGACGAGCAAATTATTGCAGCGCTCGGTTTTAGTGCGGCCGCCTGGCAAACGGCACCACGTGATCAGTTTATTGGCTGGAGCCACGAACAGCGGCAAAAAAACCTGCCGTTAGTCGTGAACAATGCCCGTTTTCTGATTATGCCCTAGGTGAAATCCAAAAATCTTGCTTCCACTATTTTATCCATGATAGCTCGTCGCCTTCCTACACAATGGGAAGAGCGTTATGGCATCCGTCCGGTGTTACTGGAAACTTTTGTTGATACTGAGCGATTTGCAGGGACTTGTTACAAAGCCGCCAACTGGATCTACGTAGGTAAAACCAAAGGGCGCGGCAAGTTGGGACCTGCTGGTAAACAAAGCGTACCCATCAAAGACTTATGGCTTTATCCGCTGTGTCGTCAGTTTAGAAGCCACCTAACTCGCTGATTCTAGGTAGTATGTGTTGGTCGAATATTTACCGAATTTATAGTGCAAGATATTGAATTAATATAACACTTTCAAAAAATCTTAGCTTCACCCATAGGTTAAGCTAAGATTTTTAGGAGGTCCGGTGGAATCAAGAACTTGTGCTAGAAATCATGAGAAAATGATTTTTCTAGGATTAAGCGCTCGTTAAGAACTCTACAGCTAGCGCCTTATCCTGTTGTGCAAAACATTGCATATCGATACTTTTAAATAGCTTATCTTCAAAACCGACAATCTTTCGCAACCACGGTTTATCAGTTACCACGGCGATTCTGCTTATATTTGAGATGCCATTTTTAAACAAGTACTTTATTTTTTCGATCACCGCATCAAACTCAATGCCGGTAAAATCATCTATTTCCTGGTAAATATAGACTTCACCATATTGCTCAATTTTTTCCTTGAGTACACTAAAGGCCAGCTGCATATCTTCCTCACTAATCTTACCTGACAAATGATACGCAACAGCTTTATCTACACCAATATCTAATATTTCTAACATGATTTCACCTATATACTCTTGGCGCGGTCACGGTTGCGGATTTGTAGGGCGTGGCTTTAGCCCGCCTTTGTTAGATAAAAAGGCGGGCTAAAGCCACGCCCTACACATATTTTTATCAATAAAGAGTCTATAGTTTAAGTAAATTTAATACTGCTTTTGCTGTTGCTTCAGATGAAGCAGGGTTTTGCCCTGTTATCAAATTTCCATCAGTAATAACATAAGGTTGCCAATCATCTACTTTAGTGTAATCAGCCCCTTTTGCTTTTAAGCTATCTTCAAGCAGAAATGGCACTATCTCGGTAAGTTGTACCGCTGCTTCTTCGCTATTACTAAAACCCGTTACAGATCTTTCCTGTAGCAAGGGATTATTATCCGCAGATTTAGCCTGCAACAATACCGCCGGAGCGTGACAAACCGCTGCCACGGGTTTCCCCGCCGCATACATTGTTTCAATTAAGTTAATCGAAGATGCATTATTGCTTAAATCCCATAATGGCCCATGCCCTCCTGGGTAAAATACGGCATCATAATCATCCGCTGAAATCTCTGCCAGCCTTAGGCTATTTGCTAATTTTTCCTGCACATACTGATCATTTTTAAAGCGCTCGGTTGCTTCGGTTTGCGCTGCCGGATCATCACTTTTTGGATCCAGAGGCGGCTGACCTCCCTTCGGGGAAGCAATGCTAATATCCGCTTGTGCATCACTAAACACATAATAAGGTGCAGCAAACTCCTCTAACCAAAAACCTGTTTTCAAGCCGGTATCGCCTAACTGATCGTGCGATGTGAGTACCATTAGAATCTTCATCTACTCTCCTATGAGATTTTTATACTTATTTACGCCCGCCAAATAATGAGCCCATAAAACCTCTGACTATTTGTCTTCCTAGCTCTGCCTATTACCCATAAATTACAGCTGGACAATCAAGAATAATTATTGCATGCTATAAGGCATGAATAAACAAAACCAAATCAAACGAACACTCTCCTTATCAAGCAATATAGAATACATCAAACAATTACTGGAAGGCAAGGGGGGGGTTGCACATAGAAGCGATTTAGCCAAACAAGTCTGTACACACTTTGAATTTCACGATGCACGTGGGGAAATGCAAACCAGTGGCTGCCTGAAAGCACTCCGTGATCTAGAATCATCGGGGCATTTTGAGCTACCCAGGGTGCAACACAAAACGGGCACAAAATCACCCCGCCGTTTAACGGACTCCGTACCACATCCTGTTGATGTACCCGATGAAGTCAGGCACATTGCAGCGCTTGAATTGGTACTAGTACAAGAGGCAGATCAGATGCGAACCTGGAATGAACTGATGCTTACAGAACACTACCTGAAAGCAGCAATATTGGTGGGCAGGCAAATGCGCTACCTGATTCGTTCCGAGCATGGCTGGTTAGGAGGGATTGGGTATGCCGCGCCGGCTTTGCAATTATCCGCCCGCGATCAATGGATAGGCTGGAATCAAGAAGAGCATCAAGCACAGCTCCATATGATCGTCGGGATGAGTCGTTTTTTGATCCGTCCCAGTGTCAACTGCAAAAACCTGGCATCGAAAGTACTAGGCATGAGCATGGCAACGATAGCAAAAGATTTTAACCGGCAGTATGGATACTCACCCTTGCTCATTGAAAGCTTTGTTGATACCGAGCACTATTCGGGCACCTGCTATAAGGCTTCAAACTGGTTGGCCATCGGAAAAACCAAAGGGCGGGGACGCCAGGACCGGCATAATGACTCGACATTAAGTCAAAAAACGATTTATATGTACCCACTCGACACCTCTTTCAGGAAACAATTGGGATTATCAGCCAATGCAGGTCTGGGCGCACTGACTATCAGTGAAGGACTGGATGCTGCGCAATGGGCCGAACATGAATTTGGCGGTGCGCCACTGGGTGATAAACGATTAAGCAAAAGACTCGTCAACGTCGCTCATGCAAAAGCCCAGAACCCTGGCAGTGCCTTCTCAGGGACAGTTGAAGGTGACTGGCCCGCCACCAAGGCCTACTATCGCATGATTGACCAGCCAGAAGGCTCAGCCGTTAATCTGGAAAATATCTTGCAACCTCACCGCGAACGGACAGCGCGACGGATGATGGGGCAAAAAACGGTGCTATGCCTGCAAGATGGCAGTGAACTCAACTACACAAACCTGGATAAATGCAGTGGTTTAGGGGAGTTGAAAGCCAACCAGACCGGTGCAAAAACCAAAGGACTGACTTTACACTCAAGCTTCGCCATTGCGCCAAACGGATTGCCATTGGGCGTCCTAAAAGCACAGTGTATTGCTCCGCACCCCCGATTGCCCGATGACAAACGTAAACCATCAAAAATACCGATTGAAGAAAAAAAGACCTTTGTCTGGATAGAGCACCACCGTGACCTGGTTGAATTAGCGGCCACCATGCCGCAAACACAACTGATTAATGTCTGTGACCGGGAAGCTGATTTTTTTGAATTGTTTGATGAACAAAGAAAAAATCCCTGTGTTGAACTGCTTATTCGTGCTCAGCACGACCGTAATATTAATGAATCCCCCTTCAAGCTGTTCGCAGCCATTCGTGAAACCAGAGTACAAAGTCGAGTTAGCGTCAATGTTCCCCAGCAAAGTGCCCGGCCTAAAAAAAGCAAGCAAAAAGCCAAAGCAGCAAGACCAGGAAGGCGGGCAGAACTGGCATTGCGTCACTTAGCCATACAACTCCCTGCTCCCAGCTATTATCATGACAAAGAGCCGGTTGAAATACAGCTTATCCATGCGCTAGAAGAAAACCCGCCTCAAGGCACAAAGGCCGTCGAGTGGTTTTTACTGACAACGATTAAAATTGAATCCGCAAAGGACATTGAAAAGTGTTTGCGTTGGTATACGTTGCGCTGGCGAATTGAAGACTGGCATCGTGTGCTAAAATCAGGCTGTAAAATTGACGATCTTGCTCATGAAACGGCTGAGCGGTTGCGTCGGGCGATTGGTATCAATCTGGTTATCGCCTGGCGGATCATGCTCATGACGCTTCTGGGTAGAGAAACGCCTGAGCTTCCTGCTGAAATATTATTTTCTGATGTTGAATTGCGTACCCTGCACGCCTACGCAAAAAAAAAGATTAAAACCCCCTTTGTTACTAGGTGAAGCTGTACAATTGGTAGCAAGAATTGGAGGACATCTGGGGCGGAAAAAAGATCCCCCGCCCGGTCATCAAATCATGTGGCGAGGGTACGCAGCTTTGCAGCTTTTGTGTGCAGGGTTCTTGCTGCTGGAAGGCGGGTGATATTGTGTGTCATGATTTATGGGTAATAGGCAGTCCTAGCTGGCTACCAATGCTACGCGCGACACTTTTTAACATGGCTTCAGTTGCAGTTTGACGGCTACGACCCGTTTTTGGTTTTACCTGTTGCGCTGACATTTCAGCCATTTTCTGTGCTTTTTGTTTAAGCATTTCATAGGCCGATTCCCTATCGATATCCTGATCGTATCGATCTTTATAGGGTGAACGTCCCATGCTTTCGGTACGCTCAGCTTCTGTCAATGCACCAATTTGCGATTCAGGAGGACGAATCATTACACGCTCAACCGGTGTTGGGCTACCGTCTTTGTTTAATACTGAGACCAAAGCTTCACCCGTTTTCAGTTCTTTTATTACTTGCTCAGTATCCAGCTCTGGGTTATTACGAAAAGTGTCTGCGACCGCTTTAATGACTTTACGATCCTTGGGTGTGTAAGCGCGCAATGCATGCTGAATTTTTAAGCCTAATTGCCCTAAAACATCTTCAGGAATATCCATCGGGCTCTGGCTGATAAAATAAATCCCCACGCCTTTGGAACGGATCAAGCGCACAATCTGTTCGATTTTATCTACCAATACGCGTGGCGCTCGGTCAAATAACAAATGCGCTTCATCAAAAAATAAAACCAGCTTAGGCTGCTCTGCATCGCCCACTTCGGGTAAAGTTTCAAACAAATCAGAGAGCAGCCATAATAAAAAAGCGGCATACAGACGTGGCGATTTGGAGGTTAAATCAGTGGCATCGAGAATGCTTATTACACCATTTCCGGAAAAATCAGTGCGTTGAAAGTCATCAATTTTAATGGCGGGTTCACCAAAAAACTCACTGGCTCCCTGTTCATCCAAAACCAATAAACGGCGCTGAATTGCGCCGATACTGGCTGAAGAAATGTTGCCATATTCCGATTTTAAAGTTTTGGAGTTTTCTCCCATCCAGTTAAGCATGGCACGCAAATCTTTTAGATCCAGCAATAACATGCCCTGATCATCAGCGATTTTAAAACAGCTATATAAAACTCCAGACTGGGTATCATTCAGTTCCAGCAAACTTGCAAGCAACAAAGGCCCCATATCGGAAATAGTGGCGCGAACAGGATGTCCCTTGTGCGCAAATATATCCCAAAATACCGTCGGATTGGCACGAAACTGAAAATCATCAATTCTGATTTGCTGCACGCGTTCAGTGATCTTTTCATGTGCCTGCCCTGCTTTGGCAACACCCGATAAATCACCTTTGATATCCGCCATAAATACCGGCACCCCCAGGCGGGAATACCCTTCAGCCAAAATCTGCAGGGTGACTGTCTTACCTGTCCCAGTTGCACCAGAGATCATGCCATGTCGATTCCCCATGGCAGCATCCATTATGATTTGTGTCTTGTCATTTGCACCAATTAATATTTCCTGCATAGTCTTCCCTTTTGCCTAGCGTTGTTGTTCGCTAACTGTATACTAAAAGACCTGAATAAAAAAGCCTATTAGTAATACCAGAAAACCACCTATTTCTGCGGTCATCAAACTCAGCATGATTATCTTATCTGCTCCTGGGTCTTCAGAATCACGCAACTGATTATCCGTGGTATTGTGTATACCTAACTTGATATAGTGAAAGATAGCAATTGCAAAAAATAACAAAGGCGCTATCGTTGCAATAACACTGACCCAGACTGCAAATGGACTAAAAAAGGCGAAGACTGCAATTAATATTGCCGCAAAGGAATATAACAATGACGCTCGATGAGCAATATCAACATAATAAGGTGCTTGAAATTGCTCACTGTGCAGCATACAGTAAAATTTCCAACACCCGGTTATTAAAGCCGTCATAAAAAATAATCCGGCACATGCTATTGCGATAATTACAGCTGTTTGATTTAGTATAGAATCCATGATTTTCTCCTGATAGTTGGTTAAGTATGCGCTACCGGCTGGCTCAAGCCTGCCCTACACATAAGGTTTAACAAAACCATTGTAATCATGACTGCTAATAAAAAATTGTATAAACTGGCTGCCCCTGCATCTCAATACTTTTTTCGTCCTAACCTTTTTATCTGGCCAACCCGTACTTTATTTTTTGGCCCCATACAAAAGTTAGCGCTTCATTCTATGGGCTCAATAGCCATTAACATAGGATTGTATAAGCCCTTTTATATCAGAACCTTAACAGGAAATTCCAAGCTCTGCCGTTGCGCTATTATTCCAGCAGGCTGTCAGCATGAAATAATAGCCGACGGGAATATTGTCGCTAGCTTGATTGTTGAAAAAATTTCTACGGATTTCATACATTTCAAGAAACGTTTTCCAGTCAGGGATGCAGTGCTTACCGAACTGTTCGATTTCGCGCTGGTCGATTGTTTTCAGAAAATTTATGAAGATAAGCCAAGTAAAGTAGAAATTGAGCAGATGCTCGATCAGCTATTAGGTACCAGTGAAAAAACATCTATCACTGCAGATCCGCGTATTTTCAAAGCAATGAAAATCATTCAACGGGAGCCCGACAGCCCAATTAGTCAGGAAGAGTTAGCGGCTACTGTTGGGCTATCAGCTTCCCGGTTTAGGCATCTGTTTCGTGAGCATTCTGATATACCATACCGACGCTATAGAATGTGGCGTCGTACCCTTGCAGCAATGTCCAGCTTGCACAAAGTGGATAATTTAACTTATGCCGCCATGGAGGGCGGCTTTACCGATTCGGCACATTTTAATCACTGTTTTCAGGGTATATTCGGTGTGCGGCCATCACTGGTTTTTAAGAACCTTGATAGGTTTGAAGTATCAGCGCGTACCGGAAGTTGACGCACTCAAGCAACACTGTAATTAGCCCATAAGATGGATTCACTATTGGGCAGAACTTCTACGCTATGTTCTGCTGCATTCGCAACTTCTAGGCAAATAAAGCTCTTATAATCATCGCTTTTTAAGTCCTTCATTGCCATCGCACCTTCAACCCAAGGATTCCAAACCACTACATTTTTATTTCCTGAAGAACTGATTTTGATCTTACGTTTAAAGGCGGGATCATCAAGAATCAGCTGCTGTTTTTTAGCGTTATGAATATGATCAGTTGCTTCTGTGATCTTGATTACACCACTCTGCTGGAACTTATCATAACCCGTATTTTTATCTAGATATTCAGTATTTTCCAGACCCGAAATCACAATTTTCCTTGCATCACCGACATTAAAATAGGCATGAAAAGCTTCTGTGATAGCAAAAGCTTGATCGCCTGTATTCCGCGTTAATAACTGCAAAGAAAGCGAATCAGAGACAAGGATTTCTAAAATCAGTTGAAAACTATAGGGCCAGAGTTCTCTAGTTGCTGGCGTAACTTTGAATTCAAGTACTATTTTTGTATCGCCATTTCCTAATATTTCAGCAGCAGCTACAGACCAATAATCGGTACGCACAAAACCATGGTCCGGCTTCTTTACCTGAATTGAATTTTCATTGTCAGCGGCCGCACCAAACCAGGGCCAGCATATGGGCACACCACCTTTAGCCGCTTTACCTTCAGCGAAATAAGCATTCTCGCTAATAAACATAATATCTTCAGTCTGAGTAACAGGCTTAAAAGATAAAACCTGACCTGCATAAACGGAAATTAAAGCTGAAGCTTTATCGTTATTAACCTGAATACAAGGCAGCCCGCCTTTTCCTTCGCTGAATACTATTTTATTTTCTATACCAAAATCGGTATTTAATTGTTGAATATTAATTGTATTTCTCTTATTTTATAAGTTAAGGGCACCTCTATAAATTTCAGTCTGAGCAGGTATGCGTTTAAAATGCTTAAGAACAAAGCGAAGATCGTAGTTAATAGCAAGCTATTAACAAGGTTTTCAACGTAGTTATCGAATATTTTAAGCGTATAGATGCCGATCATGAATTAATAGAAGTGCCCTTAAAGCTATACTTTATTATTGGCGGGTAATTATACTTGTGATGTCTGAATAAAGTCGTAAATTATTTGCTTAAGTCGTTTGCGGTGTATACTCTTCAAGTGCCTCTGGACACTCCTCAATGTAGAGCGGTGCTTTAGCCCGTAGGCATTGCGCAATCGGCGGGCTAAAGCACCGCCCTACTTTTTTCTGAATCGCTTATATTACGGGATATTTTATGACCCTATTAAACTTTACATGGTTGTCTCGATTATTCATCGCCTGTCTGTTATGTCTTAGCAGTCTTGGCGCTAATGCAGAAACCAGAATTGCCATACTGGACTTTGAACTAAAAGATTTAACCTTGATTCCGCGAACTTCTGCTGAGCTTGAAAGAACTGCATCCATAAGGCCCCTGCTGGAAGCAGAGCTAAAAAAAGCAGATTATGTGATTATTAATATTCCTCTTATCGACCAAAAAACTGCTAGTGGAGGTGTGGGTTATTTATTTGATCATCATGATATTGCTGCCAATCTGGCTAAACAATACGAAGCTGACTATGTACTGGTGGGACGATTGCATAAACCCAGCTTTTTATTTGCCTATTTAATGGGCCACTTAATCCGCGTTAGCGATGCCAAGCTAGTGGGAAATTACGTTTCCGAAGCGAAAGGCCCAAATAAAAAGCTGACGATTAAAACAGTAGAAAACCTGACTGTCAAAATTGATAAGACGCTTGATCAGCGATATAAGCCGCCATCAAAGCATCGGCCAGATTAAATGTAGCTACAAGGTTAGGCTATAGTCCAGAATAACCCTTGCTCTGCTGGACACAAAGTTGCATTACAATCTAATGGCCATCAACATCGGAAAAACTGGCATATTCTGTTAGTAAATCATAAAAACATCTTCCTCCAGCTCTTCATTCACCTCTCTACAACGTGCAATTAAATGCTGTAAAATATTTTTATAAATAGTGTTTTCAATGCGCAAATCAGCCCCAATAATCTGCTAAAAATCTTCTGTAGCCAAGAAAAATATTTTTGTTCTCGCTAAACCTAAAAACCGCAGTTAAACGCTAAAAAACACATAGAGCCATGCATTTTAATTATTCCACGATTTAGCAAAAACTGAGTTCATGGCACTCTTACTTAAAATCATATTATTTTCAGCCCAAATTGCACATGATCCTATGATTCCAACCTTATTTTTACTCGATGCTTAGTCTTCATTAATGAAGCATGGGGGACATATAACAAATCAGCAATCTTTCGCACCAGATATTCTTCATGCATATCTAGGTCACCATCAACAAAAGCAACTTTCCATAGCGATTCAATTAATTCGATTTTCTGATCCAGATTGTATGACTTATTAATAAGCGAGGTAAACTGATAGTAATCAACAGCTTCCTTTCTTTGCAATTCTGCCAGATCAAACAAAGTAGTTGCTTGTTCCAATGTTAAGGAAAAACTCTGCTGTACCAATGATAAAACAGTCTCCTGTTCGATGGCTTCAATTTTATCATCCATAGTCACCATTTCTAATAACAAGGCAGCACTAGCAATTTGTAGTTGCTCTGCTGATGTTTCTTCAGGTGCAGGAAGCTTTATATGTTCATCAAAGAACAATTTAATTTGATTTAACATGCGTATTTTTGTTTTATTAAAAAATTATTGTTGAAGTATACTTCGCATCCGTGACCACGCGAAGTATATTATTCCCTCAACATATTATCACTTTGTCTGACCTTAGGGAGATGGAAAGAAATAATCATCCAAACGAAGTAAGCTTGTGTCTCAATAATTTATAATAATGAATTCTGAATTTATTCTCACACTAGGCAGATAAGCTTGTTGATATTAACAGATAGCATTATAGGTTGGATTATAAATACAGCCCATCGTTTAAAAGGCTCGGTACGTCGTATATTCATGGCTGAAACGGTGGAGCTACTAGGCTCAGGTGGTGCAAGTATTGCTGAAGAAAAACTAGGATGGAATAGAGGCACTATCCGAAAAGGACAATATGAACTTGAAACTCAGCCCATAGAAGATAATTTTTCAGCGAGAGGGCGTAATAAAAGTGAAGAGCATTTTCCTCATCTACTTGATGACATAAAAAAAATTGCTGAACCGGAGTGTCAAACGGATCCCTCTTTTAATTCCTGTCGATTATATACCCGGCTAACGGCTAAAGAAGTTAGAAAACGTTTACTGGAGATTGATTATTACGATGAAAAAACATTACCTTGCTCAAAAACTATCAATACAAAATTAAATGACCTGAGTTACCATCCAAAAAAGGTACAAAAAACAAAGCCTCATAAGAAAATCAAGGAAACGGATGCAATTTTTGAACAAGTTCATTCAGTCAATGGAATGGCAGATATCAACCCAAAAGAGATTCGTATATCAATTGATGCCAAAGCAAGAATGAATATAGGAAATTTTTCACGGGGAGGACGAAATCGGGTTTTAACAAAAGCAGAGGATCATGATTTAGATGTTAAGGAAAAGTTAACTCCTTTTGGTTTTTATCTGCCTGAACATGATGATTTTTTCCTTTTCTTTACAGCAGGCTATGCCAGCAGTGATTTCATCGTTGACCGATTGGAAGAAATTTGGCCAGAAATTCAAGAAAAATATGGAGTAGATATTCTGACAATTAACGCTGACAATGGTATGGAGAACAGTAGCTCCAGAACTCAGTTTATAAAAAGGCTTGTGGAGTTTGCTGAAAAAAGCAACATAAAGATAAAACTGGCCTACTACCCTCCTTATCATAGTAAATATAACCCAATTGAACGAGTATGGGGAGCCTATGAAAATCATATTAGTGGCGACATAATGGATACAGTTGAAACAACTTTAAAATTTGCCAAAAGTATGACCTACAATGGCAAAGCACCTATTGTTAAATTAACAGAAAAAATATATGAAACAGGAGTAAAGGTAGGTAAAAAAGCAATGAAGACGTATTATCAGTTTGTTGACCGAATGCCATCGTTGGAGAAATGGTTTTTGACCATTTCTCCTGGTTGTTCTGGATGATTATTTCTTTCCATCTCCCTTAGTGCTACACCTCCCACAAACAAGCCTAAGTTACTATTGAAATAAACTTGAAGGGTAGCAACTGATACCTTTTCATCCACACCTAATACAGCATTGAAACAGAATAGAGTCTTTACATATTTCCTCTACAGAACTCATTCAATGCAAGGTATACTTAAACACATCGTAAATTGACACTGTAAAAAAAATGCCTGTTGATATTTTAATTGCCTTAATCCTTACTACCGTTATTCAGTCTTTGTTCGGGGTTGGCATCCTGTTATTTGGCACACCTCTATTGCTGTTACTGGGCTATGATTTCAGCTACACCCTTTCTGTATTGCTGCCTATTTCTATCGCCATAAATATGTTGCAGGTTGTAAAGCATTACCAATACATCAATTTTGATCTGTATAAAAATATCCTCCTGTACTGTATTCCTTTTATTATTTTCTTCCTGTTTATTATTACCCATATAGAAGTGAATATTGGCCTGTTAATCGGCTTGTTTTTAATTTATGTGGCGCTGAAAAATTTCTACCCGCGTATTGAACAGTCGTTAAGAACCATGATTCAGCATGAAAAATTATATTTAATGATAATGGGCATCGTGCATGGTATTACTAATTTAGGCGGCTCACTGCTTACCGCTTTAGTTCACGAACAAGGCCATTCTAAAAATATTACCCGCGTGACTATCGCTGTTTGTTATGCAACTTTCGCGGTATTTCAATTGCTCACTCTGTTTATTATTGGCTATGAAAGCAGCATGTCTTATAGCGATAATATGATGTTACTGCAAATCTCGGTCGTGGTATTTTTATTTACTGAAGAATTTCTTTACACGCAAATCGATAATCAAAAATATACTCATTTATTTGCAATTTTTCTGGCTATTTCAGGAATTTTGTTAATACTCAAGTCATTTAACTCTTAACCATATAATAATAAAGGAAAAATAATGAACGATTTTCTTAAGCGTATTGCCAATTACTTTCTTATTGGTGTCTTTGCATTTATCCCGATTGTGGTTGTCCTGCAAATTGTGTTATTTATGAAAGAGTTTATATCTGGCACGTTTCAGTTTGTTTATGGCTATTGGGATAATTATTTAATTACCATTTTTATTTTTGTTTTCAGCTTTTATTTGTTTGTTTATGTGGGTTATCGTTTATCGATGGTCGGGGGTTCCTGGATCATTCGCTTAATCGATAATATTGTTAACCGAATTCCTTTATTAAATTCGATCTATAGGGTGATCAAAAAAATCGTTACCCTATTCACCGGGCATGGACAAAAAGAAGCGCGTGAAGTGGTGTATACCGAATACCCCAAAAATGATGTTTGGGTGCCTGCTTATGTGACTAACAAAGTTGATGATATGTATATACTCTTTATCCCGACTTCGCCAAACCCGACTTCAGGTTTTACCGTGATAGTGCATGAGTCAAAAATAGTTAAATCAAAAATGAATATCGAAGAAGCTACCAGCTTTATTATCAGTGTCGGCGTTGATTTTAACCATATTGATAATTTACAAACCCTGAAACCAAAATAAGCGAGTTTAGGCAACGTTGTGGATACTATAGAAACCATCAGTTTAAGCAACCTTGCCCTGGCTTTAATTCCTGCTTTACTAGTTTTATTGATCTTTGCACGCTGGTCATTAAATGTTGTGCACCCGGTCTACGCGTTAATGCGCATGCTAACCCAGCTTGCTCTGGTCGGCTATGCATTAGCCTTTATTTTTGCTGCTGAAAATAGCCATATTATTTTGCTGGTTTTATGCATAATGTGTTTTGCATCTAGCTGGATTGCATTAAGTACCGTCAAAGAATTACGCCTAACACTCTATAAATATGCTTTTCTGGCCATCACTATAGGTGGAGGCTTTACCCTATTATTAATTACCCAGGGTACTTTACATTTAACCCCCTGGTTTGCGCCGCATTATATGGTACCTATTGCCGGAATGGTGTTTGCTAATTCCATGAACAGTGTCAGCCTCTCTGCCGAGCGCTTACATTCTGAACTACTCAATAAACATAGCTATATAGAAGCACGAAACATTGCTTTTCAAGCGGCCATGATACCGGTGATTAATTCTCTGTTTGCGGTGGGTTTAGTTTCTTTACCGGGGATGATGACAGGACAGATACTTTCTGGAATTTCACCTTTTATTGCCGCACGCTATCAGATTATGGTGATGGCTATGATTTTTGGCTCTTCTGGCTTATCAACTGCGCTATATCTAAGTTTTGTTAAATATTCTTATGCACGGCACTTTTCATGAGCTTTAAAGCCGCCTCGACGTATTCCCATTCTTCGGCAATTAAGTTGCAGCTGATCAAGCACCAGCGAATACTACGCATTGTACAAGCAGCAAGCCCTAAGCAATTACGAGCACATATTAAAGATTGTGTTATTAATAATAACAGTTTAATGATTTACGTTAATTCAGCGGCCTGGGCATCACAATTACGCTTTTGTGTTGTGCAAATACAACAGGCGGTCAATGCTCAGAGCAATGAACGCATTAACAAGACCCGGGTCAGAGTGTTAAGCCCCGAACCCTTTAAAATAGCTGAGCAAGAGACTAAAGTGTTTCCCTCGGAAGAGAACATAAATCTGCTTCGGGATAATGCCGAATCACTAACGGAAGGAAAATTAAAAGACGCTTTATTAGGATTAAGCAAAGCGTTAAAAAAACATAATCGCTAAAACATATCTAGCGTAAAACGGGCTGTGGTCCGCTAAGAAATGTAGTCATTGCGGACTAAAGTCCTCTCTACTTTGCACACCCGCAGCTATTATAGAAGTTGTTAGTTATTCGCCCGCACGACTTTCTGCTGAACGCATAAAAGGAATCGGCGCATCTTCGTCATTTTCAAAAGCAACTTTTTCCCAGGCATCCGTATCTGCCATCAGCGCTCTTAATAGTTGATTATTTAAACCATGCCCTGATTTATAACCTTGATACTCGCCTATCAAGCTGTGGCCTAGCAAATACAAATCACCAATAGCATCCAGCATTTTGTGTTTTACGAATTCATCGGCATAACGCAAACCGCCTTCGTTGAGTATTTTGTCATCATCAATCACAATCGCATTATCCAGACTTCCGCCCAAAGCCAGGTTGTTCTCTCTTAAAAACTCGATGTCTTTCATAAAACCAAAAGTACGCGCACGACTGACTTCTCTAACAAAGGTAGTAGAAGAAAAATCCATACTTGCGGTTTTGACATTTTCAGCAAAAGCCGGGTGCTCAAAATCTATCGTAAAGGTTACCTTAAATCCGTCCATAGGTAAAAAAGCAGCCCATTTGTCACCATCAGTGACTTTAACTTCATGTTTGATTCTAATATATTCCTTCGGTGCGTCTTGTTCCTTAACGCCAGCAGATTGAATTAAAAATACGAAAGGACCTGCACTACCATCCATAATAGGCACTTCTGCAGCTGTCACATCAATAAGTGCATTATCGATTCCTAAGCCAGCCATGGCAGATAGCAAATGTTCAATCGTTGATATTTTTACTTTACCTTTTACCAGTGTCGTGGACAGATTAGTCTCTCCCACATTATGCGGAATGGCATCAATGGTTACTGGTTCATCTAGATCAATTCTTCTAAATTTAATTCCTGTATTAATATCAGCTGGATGTAAAGTCAGGTAAATTTTATTGCCTGTATGCAAGCCAACGCCTGTTGCCCTGATGGTATTTTTCAATGTTCTTTGCTTAATCATTTACTATGCCTGAGTCCAATCTGTCTGCTATCAAATTTGGCAAAGTATACCACATCCGCTTAAACTACGGAGCTAGCTCTAGCCCTGCTTACTAACAAATTTACACGCCTGTTCCCTGCAACTACTCTAAGTTGAAGTTTTGCCTTAATCTTTGCGTTGAAATAAAGCGCATTAGCCTGAGGCAAAGGCTATGCGCTTGATTTATTTAACTGAACTTAGTCAGCCTGGCGCCTTAAAAAAGCGGGAATATCTAAATAATCCATATCCGCTGTATTATTTTTTGGCTGTACGCCAAATCGAGTTTCTTTACTATCCTGCTTTTGATTACGTGTAATTGTGGGTGTGTCTAATCTATCATAATCATTTCCCGACGCAGCCATAGGGGGAACAATTTGAATAGGCGCGCTCACTGTTTTTTGCGAACCGCCCATACCCGTTGCAACCACAGTAACTTTGATTTCATCACCCAGGCTTTCATCGATCGCTGTACCGATTTTTATGATGGCTTCATCCGAGGCAAAAGCATGCACAATATTTCCCACTTCATCGAACTCGGAAATACCCATATCTGCAGCAGAAATATTCACTAATATTCCACGCGCGCCCTGAAGGTTTATATCTTCCAGCAATGGACAAGCAATGGCTTTTTCTGCGGCGACACGTGCTCTGTTTTCACCACTGGCAATACCCGTACCCATAATCGCCGCCCCCATACTCGACATAACCGTTTTAACATCGGCAAAATCAACATTGATCATACCCGGGCTAGTGATTAGCTCAGTGATTCCCTGTACCGCATCCAGTAATACATCATTCGCCGCTGCAAATGCCTTTTTCATTGAGACATTAGCGCCAAGCACAGGCAATAGCTTTTGATTGGGGATAATAATCAATGAATCTACATGTTTCTCTAAATCTTTAATACCTGCTTCAGCAACCAACATTTTCTTTTTACCTTCAAAATCAAATGGCTTGGTTACCACAGCTACCGTCAGAATATTTAATTCTTTGGCTATTTCCGCAATAACCGGAATTGCGCCTGTTCCCGTACCACCGCCCATACCAGCAGTAAGAAACAACATATTCGCACCTTCTAGTACATCGCGAATAATATCTTTATTCTCTTCGGCTGCTTCTCTACCTACTTCAGGATTAGTACCTGCGCCTAAACCCTGGGTCAATTCGGCACCTAATTGAATCACCGTATCCACTTCCAGTCGGCGCAAAGCCTGTGCATCAGTATTCGCACAAACAAATTCAACACCTTCAATACTGCTATTAACCATATGGTCCACTGCATTACCGCCACCGCCACCAACGCCAATCACCTTAATGACTGCGTTTTCCAAACCTAAATCCATTAACTCATATTTCATAACCCTCGCCTCATGCTTATTATTAAAAATTATTTTGAAACCAGGCTTTCATTCTTGCGAAAAGCCCTTCTCCCGTTTCTACCAAATGATCACCACTCGCCAAATGATCCCTTCCATATAACAACAACCCTACGCCCGTAGCATGTATCGGGTTTTGCACTACATCGGTCAACCCTATGACATGCTGCGGTATTCCTAAGCGTACTGGCATATGAAAAATCTCCTCTGCCAGATCCACTAAACCTATCACCTTCGAACTTCCTCCCGTTAATACTATCCCAGCAGTTATCAATCCCTCATAACCACTACGACGTAACTCTGCTTGCACTAGCAGCATCAATTCCTCGTAACGTGGCTCGATGATTTCTGCCAAATTTTGCTTGGATATATTACGTGAAGGTCGATCACCTATACTTGCCACTTCAATCATTTCATTAACATCAGCTAACTGAGTTAATGCACAGGCATGCTCACGTTTTATCTGCTCTGCATTCTGTGTCGGTGTACGTAACGCAACAGCCACATCGTTAGTCACCTGGTCTCCTGCAATAGGAATAACCGCAGTATGCTTAATTGCGCCTTGCGAAAATATGGCGATATCGGTCGTGCCGCCACCAATATCAATCAAACACACACCTAGTTCCTTTTCATCTTCAGTCAGTACCGATGAACATGATGCCAATTGTTCTAGTACGATATCATCGACCTCTAAATCACATCGGCGTATACATTTGATAATATTTTGTGCTGCACTGACACTGCCAGTTACCATATGAACTTTGGCTTCCAGACGTATACCTGACATGCCGATCGGCTCTTTTATACCGGCTTGTAAATCAATAATGAATTCTTGCGGCAAAATATGGATAATCTTTTGATCTGCTGGAATGGCAACTGCGCGCGCAGAATCGATCACCCGGTCTATATCGTATTGGGATACTTCCTTGTCTCTAATCGCGACTATGCCATGCGAGTTTAAACTTTTAATATGGCTACCCGCTATCCCGGCATAGACGGAAGTAATCTCACAGCCCGCCATTAATTCAGCTTCTTCAACAGCACGCTGAATTGAATTTACCGTTGATTCCAGGTTAATTACCACGCCTTTTTTTAAGCCCCGCGAAGGCGTAGAACCTATACCGATCACCTCAACTTCGCCATTCTCATTGACCTCGCCAACGATAGCCGCAACTTTAGATGTACCTATATCCAGTCCTACAATTACATTACGTTCTGTTTGTTTTGCCATTACATTTGCCTTTAAAGCTTTATAAGAATTAACTAAATACTTTGTTTAGTTGCATTCCGGGTAATATTTACCAATTTATTTGTTCATTTTCTCGCCAACGCACGGCGTATCCATTTGGGTAACGCATATCGACATACCGCATTTTATTCACCAACTCACCTCCTGATACCACAAGAGCCTGCATTAACTGGCTAAATTTTTCCAGAGGCTGCAATCTACCTAGTTGTATTTGCAAACCATTTTCCATACTTAATAACCAGGATTGCCGGTCGTTCACTCTAAATTCTGTAAGATATAATCCTTGATCCATTAGGCTAACGCTTAAACCTTGCATTACCTCTAGCAATTCCTGCCTTTGTCCATTTGGCGCAAATAACACCGGGAGCGTTTGAAATCTATCTATATTCAAAGGCCTAAAGACTTCTCCCCTTTCGTTCAACAAACTATGTGCTTGCCAGCGTATAACCGGCTTTTGCTCAAAAATCCTAAGCTTAAGCCGATCCGGCCAGATGCGCTGTACCTGTACATTTTCTGTCCAGGGCAAACTCATAACTGATTGCTGTATCGCCTGTAAATCTACTGAAAAATATCCTGTCTGAATTAGCGGATTAATTTTCATTTGAATATTCTGCTTATCAATATATTGAAAAGCCCCTTCAACCTGCACATAACGTATCGGCGCCACTTTAGCTAGCGCCTGTTGCATGAGTGGCCAACTCCAGATGATGCCCAGTAAAACAACCACTAACACAGCTAACTTTAACTGCCGTTGTTTAGTGATCATTTAAAGCTGGTTTCCAGAATACGCCAGGCTAATTCATCAAAATCCAATCCTGCCTGTTTCGCTGCCATAGGTACTAGACTATGATCTGTCATCCCCGGCACTGTATTTACCTCTATTAGTTGCGTCTCTCCCTGCGTATCAATAAACACATCAACCCGTCCCCAGCCAGTCACCCCTATAATCCTGCATGCCTGTAAAGCTAATTCGGCTAATTCATTCTCTACGTCCGCGGCTAACCCGGCTGGACAATGATACTGCGTAGTATCAGCCCGATACTTGGCATCGTAATCATAAAACACATGCGGGGTCTCTAGTCTGATAACCGGCAGTGCCTCACCATTCAGTATGCCGATGGTGTATTCTTTACCCGTCACCCAAGCTTCTGCATACACATCACACTGGTACTGCGCAGCTTCATGCCATGCCTGAATCAATTGTTCCTCAGTCCCGGCCTTGCTCATACCTAGGCTTGAACCTTCCAGCGCGGGTTTGACAATAACCGGGAAGCCCAATTCAGTTATACAGCGCTGAATATCCAGCTCACTGCGTATTAACACCCATTTCGGACTGGTTAAACCCGCTCCCTCCCAGCATAATTTTGTACGCAATTTATCCATGCTTAATGCAGAAGCTAATACGCCACTCCCGCTATAGGGTAACCCTAAAGTCTCTAGCACCGCTTGCAATACGCCGTCTTCACCGCCCCGCCCGTGAATGATATTTATCACACGGTCAAATGCAGTCTCATGCAAAGCATCCAAAACCGTCGTTTGCACATCGACAGCGGTAACATTTACTTTATTACGCAACAAAGCCTGGTACACCGCATTGCCACTATTCAGAGAAATTTCCCGCT
This sequence comes from Methyloprofundus sp., assembly GCF_965251085.1. Taxonomy (NCBI): domain Bacteria; kingdom Pseudomonadati; phylum Pseudomonadota; class Gammaproteobacteria; order Methylococcales; family Methylococcaceae; genus Methyloprofundus; species Methyloprofundus sp. The sequence continues at coordinate 2,958,116 of NZ_OZ252594.1, forward strand.
CGGCAGCAGTACCCCCCATCAATACAGCAACGCGGCCAAAATCTGCAGCTTGTTTTATGCTTCTAGCCTTCATGTCCGCTTGTTCCCAATGATGCAAACTTCGGTTTGTAACTCAACTCCCTGTTGTTTAGCTACTTCAGCTTGCACATACTCAATCAATTGTTCTATATCCAGAGCGCTTGCAGTACCCGTATTGACAATAAAATTTGCATGTTTTGTCGACACTTCTGCACCACCTATGCGGTACCCTTTTAAACCACTTGCCTCAATTAGCCGCGCCGAATAATCATCCTGTGGGTTCTTGAATACCGAGCCACAAGTAGGTTGATTTGTAGGTTGTGTTGCAGCGCGTTGCGCCAATAACTGTTTAATTTTTTCCTGGCTGTTTAGTTGCATACCCGTACTTAGCTTTAAAATAGCGGATAAAAAACAGGCATTATCTACTCCTTTGACTGAGCGATAAGCGACGTCAAAACTATCAGCCTTGCGTTCCAGCAATTCGCCGCCGACTTGCATCGTTTCCACACTTTCAACCAGACTCCAGGTATCACTGCCGAATGCACCCGCATTCATTTTTAAAGCGCCCCCCATAGTCCCTGGGATTCCGGCTAAAAATTCGGCTCCTGTCAAACCCCGCTCGGCACAATATTTCGCCACATGCGCACAGGGAATTCCAGACTCTACATAAACACGTGTATCATCAAGCAGCTCCATCTTCTTAACCTTGCCACGTAAATTAATCACCGTGCCACGCAAGCCCCCATCCCTGATTAATAAGTTACTACCCAATCCTAACCAGAAAACCTGCTCATCTACCGGTAAGCTAGCAATAAAGTACTGTAAGTCCTGTTTATCCGCTGGTATATACATACGCTCTGCCTCACCGCCCACGCGCCAACTGGTGTATTTAGCCAGTTTTTCACGGACTAAAAGTTGGCCTCGCAAATTAGGGTTAATGGCGTTCATTTTTCTATCAATTCAGCTAATTGCTGCGGTAGCTGGGTTGCAATATGCCCTACATTTCCGGCACCCATGGTCAGTAATACATCATCAGGCTGAATAATGCCGACTAAAATCTCAGCCAAATCATCACTGTTTTCCACAAACACAGGATTCACCTGAGCGCGTGCCCGAATGGCGCTGCTTAAAGCGCGTCCATCAGCCCCCTGGATTAACTCTTCTCCAGCAGGATAGACATCCAGTAAAATCAGCACATCGACGGTCGATAATACATTGACAAAATCTTCAAACAAGTCGCGTGTTCTGGAATAACGGTGCGGCTGAAAGACGACCACAGAGCGTTTCTCAGGCCACGCCTGTTGCAATGCTTCAAGTGTCGCCGCTACTTCGTTGGGGTGATGCCCATAGTCATCCACAAAGGTTAAAGTACCTTGTTGCAAAGCTATTTCACCATTTACTTGAAAGCGCCGCCCTACACCTTTGAACTCGGCCATACTTTTTATGATTGCGGCATCTTCTACCTGTAATTCTGTCGCTATGGTAATCGCAGCTAAGGCATTAAGCATATTGTGCCAACCGGGCATATTCAGCGTAACATTAAGGTCTTGATGTCCATCCCAGCGAGTCACGGTAAAATGGGTATGCATGCCCTGTTGCTTAATATTAATGGCGCGGATATCTGCTCCTATATCTGTGCCATACGTTCTTATTGGTTTGGATAACTGCGGATAAATTTCGCGGATACCCGGATCATCTATACAGAGCACCGCTAAACCATAAAAAGGTACATGATATAAAAATTCAATAAACGTATCTTTCAGGCGACTAAAACTACCTTCATAGGTTTCCATATGGTCTTGATCAATATTGGTGACCACCGCAATGATAGGCTGCAGATGTAAAAATGATGCATCACTCTCATCCGCTTCTGCGACTAGATATTGTCCCTGGCCCAACTGCGCATTCGTGCCCGCACTATTCAGCCGGCCACCAATCACAAAAGTTGGATCCATACCCCCTTCTGCCAAAATGCTTGCCACTAGGCTGGTTGTTGTTGTCTTACCATGAGTTCCTGCAACTGCAATCCCAAAGCGAAAGCGCATTAGCTCAGCGAGCATTTCTGCACGTGGAATCACCGGAATACGATTTTTATAAGCATATTGAACTTCAACATTGGACTTGTTTACCGCTGTTGAAGTAACCAGTACATCTACATCTGCTACATTTTGCTGCTCATGCCCTATAAAAACATTAACGCCAGCCTTTCTTAAGCGCTCGGTCACAGGGCTTTCTTTGATATCTGAACCTGATACCTGACAACCTAGATTCGACATAACTTCAGCTATTCCACTCATGCCTGTACCACCGACACCCACGAAGTGAATTTTCTGCATATTTGTTAAGCGCTGTTGAATTATCTGATTGATCGTATCTTTCATGCCGCCTCCAACATGCACTGCTCAGCAACCCTGTCAGTTGCGTCTAATTTGGCACTCTTTCTTGCCGCGATACTCATTTCTGCTAGCCTGGGTGTGAGTTGTTTAATTTGTCTAGCCAAGGACTCTGCCGTTAACTGCGGCTGAGTAATCATAATGCCAGCTCCAACTGCAACCAGATATTGTGCATTAACTGTCTGATGGTCATCAATTGCATAGGGATACGGCACCAGAATACTAGGCACTCCCATGGCAGCGACTTCACTTACCGTCATTGCTCCAGCTCTGCATATCACTAAATCTGCCCAGGCATAAGCTGCTACCACATCATCGATAAAAGGCGTGACTATTGCAGTTATCGCCTTATCTGCGTATGCCTGAGTCACCTGCTCTGACATGACTGCCCCGGTCTGATGCCTAACTTCTACGTTTTCCACTAAAGCCAGTGCCTCGGGAACGACTTCATTCAAACGTTGGGCACCTAGGCTACCTCCCATCACTAATACATGCGTTGTTGATGTTTGATGCCTTGCTTTATCAACGTTTTGCATAAATGCTTTACGTAATGGATTGCCGGTAACAATAGTCTTTTTTCCCGCTGGAAAACTATCTGGGAATGCTTGTAGTGTTTTATTAGCCAGCTTAGCCAGTAAACGATTAGTCGTACCAGGCACGCTGTTTTGTTCATGAATCACCAACGGAATACCCATTAATTTCGCCATCAATCCACCTGGGCCAGCAACAAAGCCACCCATTCCCAGCACTACATCAGGCTTTCTTTGTCGCAAGATAGTTCTCGCTTCTAGACAGGCTTTTATTAACATCCACGGCATTTTAATCAGTGCCAATACACCTTTGCCCCGTAGCCCATTAACACTTAACCAGTCTATGGCAATATTGTTTTGCGCAATGACCCGGCTTTCCATTCCCTTATGTGTACCTATCCAGCTTACTTGCCAATTTTGTTCTATTAAATAATGCGCAACAGCCAGCGCAGGATAAACATGCCCTCCTGTACCACCTGCCATGATCACGATACGCTTACTCATAAACACGCACCTCTGGTTCAGACAGTGGATCAGCACCTTGATTTTTAAGTGCAATGATTTCACTGTTAACTCTATACAGCATTGCCATGGCAGCACACATCACAATCATACTGCCGCCACCATAACTCATAAAAGGTAAGGTCAATCCCTTAGTCGGTAATGCACCCATATTCACGCCCATATTGACAAAGGACTGAAATGCAAACCAGATTCCCAGGCCATAGGCAATAAATGCACAGAATTTTTTATCTAACTGTTCTGCCATTAAGCCAATGGCAAACGCACGCCAGACAATCACTGCAAATAAAGCAATCACCGTGAGTACACCTATTAAACCCAGCTCTTCTGCAATCACAGAAAATAAAAAGTCAGTATGTGCCTCCGGGAGATAGAACAGTTTTTGCACGCCACTGCCTAAACCAACGCCGGTCCACTCTCCACGCCCAAATGAAATTAGCGCCTGCACTAATTGAAAACTTTTACCAAAAGGATCGTCCCAGGGATGTAAAAAACTAGTGACTCTTGCTGAGCGGTAATCCGAATATACAACTGCCAGGACACCGACACCTATGACGGCGACTATCAATATAATAAACTGTTGTAAACGGGCACCACTAAGAAATAAAACCCCCATGGCAATGGTCAGAATAACCACGGCTGAGCCCATATCAGGCTCTAACAACAATAAACCACATGCACTCGACAGGAGTAGCAAAGGCTTGAACAAACCATAGGCTGATTCTTTAACAAAATCATGATGCCGAGTCACAAAGCTTGCCATATAAACAACCACAATGAACTTAACCAGCTCGGAGACTTGTATTCTTACCCCCACCACTGATAACCAACGCATACTGCCATTCACTTTAATACCCACGCCTGGTATCAAAATAATCAGCAAAAAAAACAAACCGATGACAAATAAAGAGGGCCCAGCTTTTTCCCACATTGCCATTGGAACCAGACAGACAACGAATCCTGCTATCAGCCCCAGAGCAATATGAATTAATTGTCGAATGGGATAATGCAGTACATTCCCGGTCAACTTTGCACCCAAATGCAAAGAAGCAGAAGAGACCATCAGGTAACCAATAACAATGAGCGCAACGCCAGCAAAAACCAGTGCCTTATCAAAATAGATATCAACACCCGCTAACTTTGCCAATTGCTGTTTAATATTCATTGTTCCAGCGCCCTTACTTCAGCCACAAACTGTTCACCTCTTTGCTTGTAATTAGCAAATTGATCCAGACTCGCACAGGCTGGTGATAACAATACGGTATCACCTGCCTGTGCAATAGTCCGCGCTTTGTTAACTGCTTTTTTTAAGGTACCTACATCGATTACCGGGATGCACTTGTTCACTGCCTGCGCAATCAATTTTCCGTCTTTTCCAATCAATAGTAAGGCTTTAACTTTGGCTTTAAGAACCGGAACCAGGTCGCTCATATCTGCAGCCTTCGCATCCCCGCCTGCAATTAACACCACGCTAGAGTCTTTCAAACCGAGTAGTGCTGCAGCACAGGCTCCTACATTGGTTGCTTTGGAGTCATTAACCCAGTTCACCTGGTTTATCTCAGCGACAAACTGCATGCGGTGATTCAGGCCTTTAAAGCTGCATAATGCTTCACACATAGCAGCTTCCGACAAGTCAATAACACTGCCAAGTGCCAACGCAGCCAAGGCATTTATCTGATTATGGATGCCAGAAATCAATAATTCATCAACGGCTAATATTGACCGTCCGTGAAATGCCAGACTACGACCCTCTGCTGTCTCAATAACGCTATAATCCGCATTAGCCTTAAGACCAAAGCTTATAACTTCCCTATTTTCCTGCTCCATTGCAGCGGCATATGGACAGTCTAGATTTATTAGCATCACACCATTGCCGGCATAGACCTTTTGCTTTTCGGCTATATAGGCGTCCATCGTTGCGTAGCGATCCAGATGGTCCGCTGAAATATTCAGCACGGTTGCCGCTACAGCATTTAATTGAGTGGTACGCTCTAGTTGAAAACTGGATAATTCAAGGATATAGATTTCTACGTTATCACTGATTAATTCCAGTGCCGGAACACCAAGATTGCCACCTATAGCGACTCGCTTGCCTGACGCTCTTGCCATATCCCCTAGCAACGTCGTCACAGTGCTTTTGCCATTCGACCCAGTAATCGCAACGACAGGCTCATTCACCGCACAGGCAAATAGGTCTATATCACTTAAAGAACGGACTCCTCTAGCTATTGTTTGCTGAATGATAGGCTCTTCCATAGCAACCCCTGGGCTAACAATAATATGCGTTGCTACATCAAAAACATTTGCGTCAAACCCGCCTATAAAGACTGCTACATCAGGCATTTCTTCCAACAATGCATCATTGAATGGCGGCATTTGTCGACTATCAACAATGGCAAATTGTATATCGAGGCGATGTAAAAACCTGGCAACGGATATCCCTGTTAAGCCTAAGCCCACTACGATAACTTTGGAGCTTTGCCTATTTAATGAAAACAGCCTATCTAGCTTGTTTAATATATCTTCATCTTTCATAGTTATCTCAACTTCAATGTTGCTAAACCAACTAATACCAGAATAAAAGTTATAATCCAGAATCTCACTATGACGCGCGGCTCGGGCCAGCCTTTTAACTCAAAGTGATGATGAATCGGTGCCATGCGAAAAATGCGCTTACCCGTTAACTTAAATGAAGCAACCTGCATAATCACAGAAACGGTTTCCATCACAAACACCCCGCCCATGATCACCAGCACAATTTCCTGACGCACTAGCACAGCGACCACGCCTAAGGCAGCACCCAATGCCAGCGCACCAACATCCCCCATAAACACCATGGCCGGATAAGCGTTAAACCACAAAAAGCCTAAGCCTGCACCCACTAAAGCGGCACAAAATACAATCAGCTCACCCGCTTTGGGTATATAAGGAATCGCCAGGTAATCCGCGAACATGACATGCCCTGTCAAATAGGCAAAAATTGCGAATGCACCTGCAACCATCACCGTGGGTAAAATTGCCAGGCCATCCAGTCCATCGGTTAAGTTCACCGCATTACTCGTTCCAACAATCACAAAATAGGTCAAGACCACATAAGTCCAGCCCATATCAATCATCACCTCTTTAAAAAAGGGCACGATAAACTGCGTTTCTGCAGGTACTTGCGCTGTTTTAAACAGATAAATGGCAGCCGTCAGTGCAATCACCGATTGCCAAAAATATTTTGCACGAGCCGATAAGCCATCACTATTGCCCAGTTTGACTTTTTTATAATCATCAATAAAACCGATAATGCCAAAAGTCATGGTGACTAATAATGCCACCCAGATATAGCTATTTTCCAAATCCCCCCACAGCAAGGTACTGGTAGCAATGCCTACTAGAATCAACGTTCCTCCCATGGTGGGAGTGCCGGCTTTTTCATAATGGCTTTCTGGGCCATCATCACGCACACTTTGACCAATATTTTTATTGCTTAAGCTCCTGATCATCCAGGGCCCAATTAAAAAGGAAATTAACAGGGCCGTTAATGCGCTTAAAATTGCGCGTAAAGTCAGGTACTGGAATACTCTAAATCCAGATTCAAATTGCATTAAATAATCAAAAAAATACAGTAACATGCTTACCTTCCCGTTATGCCTAATATTGCATTAACCACAACTTCCATTTTCTGGGCTCTGGAACCTTTTACTAATAGTATCTGCTTAGGTGTTATTTGCTTTTTTAATGCCTCAATCAATTCTTCTTGTGTGGCAAAATAATCAGCTCCAACACCAAATGCCTTTACGCTGTTTTCCGCCATCACACCTGTTGCAAATATGCGTTGCACACCTGCCTGTTTAATCTGTCTTCCCATCTCACTATGTATCTGTGCACTCTCTGCTCCTAATTCGCCAAAAGCACCTAAAGCTAGCCAAGACTCTCCTGGGCATTGTTTTAATACTTCCAGGGCAGCTACTAATGAAGCTGGGTTGGCATTATAGGTATCATTAATAAGCCTGATTCCTGTCTCTGTTGCAAGTAACTGTAAGCGCCCGTTGACTGCTTCAACGCAGGCTAACCCAGCTTGAATCTGCTCCAGCTTTATCCCCAGTGCTATACATGCCGCACTCGCCGCCAAGGCATTTTTTACATTATGTTCACCCGCCAGGGCCAGCTCAACGGGTATTTTATGACCAGCATGAACTAATTCAAACCTAGTCTTAAATTGTTGATCTTGTAACTCTGTCACAATTTTTTCTGCACGTACTTCCGCAGTAACAGAAAAGCCAAATGATATGACTTTGCGTTGACCTGCTATCGCACACCAGTGCTCAAAAAAACGGTCATCTGCATTGAGTATTGCAGTCCCTTCAGCTGATAAGGATTGAATGATTTCTGCTTTTGCTTCAGCCACCCCGGCTATACTGCCAAAGCCTTCAATATGTGCAGGACCGACATTATTAATGACTGCCACATCAGGCCTGGCATAATGACTGGTATAGGCTATTTCACCACTATGGTTGGCACCCATTTCGATTACGGCAAACTGGTGTTGCTTGTTCAGGCGTAATAAAGTCAGTGGCACACCAAAATCGTTATTTAAATTGCCCAGGGTAAACAGCACCTGATAGTTAACTGCCAGAATTGCGGCAACCATCTCTTTTACCGTCGTCTTGCCGTTACTTCCGGTAATAGCACAGACTTTGAGCTGTAATTTATCTCTAAGCGCACCGGCAAGTTCCGCCAAGGCAAAACGGGTATCATCTACTATGATTTGAGGTAAATCTGAGACTACTTTTTTTTCTACGATTAATGCAATAGCTGCGTTTTTTTCAGCCTGAGCAATAAAATCATGCCCATCGAACTGTGCGCCGCTAATCGCTATATATAAGTCCCCACTGGATAGCGTCCGGGTATCTATGCTGACACCGGAAACTAAAACATCAGCGCCCAATAACTGTCCCTGCAAGGTAGCATTGATTTCATTCAGACTCATGTCTATCATGCGGCTAGTAACTCCTGTACGATTTCACGATCACTAAAGGGATATTTGACGCCTTTGATTTCCTGATACTTTTCGTGCCCTTTACCTGCTACCAAAACAATATCCTGCTGCGAACTTAACGCAATGCTTTTTGCTATGGCTGCTTTTCTATTACTGATTACCGTTAGCTTATGCATTTTAAGCCCGCCGATAATCTGCTTAATAATAGCGGAGCTATCTTCTAGGCGCGGGTTATCATCTGTCACTATTATGCGATCTGCTAACTGCTCGGCAATCAAGCCCATTTCTTTACGCTTGCCCTGATCACGGTCACCACCGCAACCAAAAACAACGCTTAGCTGAGCCGTACAATGTCGCCTTAATGTGCTTAAAGCTTTTTTAAGTGCATCTGGGGTATGTGCATAATCAACCACTACCATAGGTTTCCCAACTCCCCCGGTAAAACATTCCATACGGCCTATTACCGGTTTAATCACCTGTATCGCCACTAAACATTCTGTCAAATTCTTGCCCGACTCTAATAAAACTGCGAGTACTGCCAAAATATTTTGTAAATTAAAATCACCTAACAAAGTCGTTGTTAATCTTGCCTGTTGACCCCGCCAATAGACATCACACTCAAACCCTGCATGTGTGTAGTTAATATTTCTAGCGGTTATACTTGAATCAATGCTATGCACTTTATCCTGTAGGCTATAAGTTAAAATCCTGACTTCATGTGCAATTGTAGTGATGACACGCTGCGCATAGGCATCGTCCAGATTAACCACTGCAAACTTCAGTCCTGGCCATTTAAGCAAACGTAGTTTACTCTGCAAATAGGCTTCCATACTGCCGTGATAATCCAGATGATCACGACTCAGATTATTAAATATAGCGCCATTAAATGTCATCGCATTAACTCGGCCCTGCTCCAGGCCATGCGATGAAACTTCCATAGCGACATGTTTTAATCCATCACTGACAAAACACTCTAATATTTTTTGTAGCGCAAACGCATCAGGCGTAGTGTTACTGGTACTATGAAAATCAGGGTATCGCCCCCATCCTAACGTACCAATGACCCCACAATCATTCATCGCCTGAGCTAAAAACTGACTACAGGATGTTTTACCATTAGTTCCTGTAATGCCAATAACATTCAAATATTGCGCTGGATCAGCGTAAAAATGTGTCGCGATGCTACCCAGTTTCTCGGTTAAATTTTCAATTGCAATCAGCGGCAGTCCGGCTATATCCCTAGCCAGTTCCTTACCTTCATTTGCTGGATCATAAACAATGGCGGCGGCACCTTGCTGCTGCACTTTTTCGGCATATAACAAACCATGCTGTTTACTTCCCGCCACAGCAAAAAACACACCGCCCTGAGTAATCTCACGGCTGTCTAAAGCAATATGGCTGATTTCAACATCATGCTGGATGCTGCCTAAGCCTGTTAATAAATCTGCTAATTTCATAAGCTTATTTGCTTAATAATACTGACATACTTTGCTCTTCATCTGGTGCAACTCCTAATAATCTTAATGCTCCACCCATCACTTTAGAGAAAATGGGCGCGGCCACCAAGCCACCGTAATATTGTCCTGCATGAGGCGAATCCACCATCACTGCTATAATTAATTTAGGATCACTTGCAGGTGCCATACCTACAAAAACAGACACGTAATCATTACTGTACGCGCCGTTCTTCACCTTTTTCACAGTTCCCGTTTTACCTGCTACTCGATATCCATCCACTCTTGCCTGATAGGCTGTTCCATCTTTTTTAACCACTTGCTCTAGCATGGTTCTAACCTTTATTGCAGTTGCAGCAGATATAACCTGCTGCGCATAATCATCCTGCTCACGCTTCAATAAGCTGACCGAATGTAGCTGCCCATCATCAGCTAGCGCTGTATAAGATCGAGCCAACTGCAATACCGACATGGAAATTCGGTAACCAAATGACAGTGTTGCCTGTTCAAATTCACTCCAGCCAAAATATTCGGGTAAACTTCCACTCGCCTCACCCGGAAATCCAACGCCAGGCGACATACCAAAACCTAGTGAGTTATAAAAACGCCAGAAATATTCGGGCGGCATGGATAAGGCAATTTTACTCGCGGCTACATTGCTGGATTTTTTTAATACATTCGTCAGGTTTAAGGTGCCGTAATCATGCCCGTCTTTAACCCATTTACCTCTTATTCTTAAGTTCTTCGTGGTAAACAACTGATCTTCTTTTACATAACCCCCATCTAAAGCAGCAGCAACAACTAGCGGCTTCATGGTAGACCCTGGCTCAAATACATCGGTTATGGCCCGATTACGGTAATGCGATATTTTCATACCTTTACGCGAATTTGGATTAAAAGAAGGTTGATTAACAACTGCCAGCACATTCCCGGTTTCAGCTTCTAAAATCACCAGTGCACCGGCTTCTGCCTTATGCCTGATGACAGCTGTTTTTAATTCCCTATAAGCCAAATACTGCAACCGCTCATCTATGCTTAAATGTAAGTCCTGCCCCGCCTCTGACTCTTTAATACTTTCTACATCGTGTTCTTCAATGACTCTTCTAGCGCCATCACGAATCACCCGTTTACTACCCGGAACACCTTCCAGAGTTGAGTTATGCATCAACTCCAGTCCTTCCTGTCCCTTATCGTCTATATTAGTAAAGCCCAGCAAATGCGCCGTTACTTCACCAGCAGGATAAAAGCGCTTAAATTCCTTAATAACGGCTACCCCAGGTAAACCCAGCGCTTTAACTTGTTCCGCCAACCCTGGTTCAATGCGTCTTTTCAAATACACAAACTGTTTATTAGACGAGGCATCAAATGACCTGGTAACCTTAGCCGTCGATATGCCCAATAATTTAGCCAGCTGCTTCAACTTGGATACATTATTTAATTCTGCACAGGCCTGTTTTGCCTTTTTGCCCGTTTTCACCCTGCAATACTGTGGATTAACCCAGACTGAACCTACCGGCGCGCTAACGGCAAGACCTTCACCGTTGCGATCTTTAATTTGCCCTCTATAAGCGGCAATTTTCACCGTTCCTACGTGGCGGCTACGTGCCTGTTTCTGCAAAAACTGAGTATCTAGCACTTGTAATTGCACTGCTTTCACAACCAGCATTAACATAGCAGCGAGCATCAGAATAATGACCAGCTTTCTTCTACCCGAAAAGTCATCTGCCTGCTTACTGGTTTTTTTAGCTAACAACATTTTCAAAGCCGAATATAAACAATGGCTTTTCGATCCAGCTCTATTAAGCCCATTTTCTTTCTCGCTATCTTTTCTACACGATTATGCTCAGCCAACATCCGCTCCTCTATAGTGAGTCGCTCCCAACGGACCTGCAAGTTATCTAACTCTTGTTCGGTTTTTTGTATCGCTATAAATACCAGTCGCGAGTTATGCTTACTAAAAATAACAGCTAAGCCAGAGCCTACTAATACCAAGAGTAAAATGACAATCGTAATTCGCTGCATGTCACTATTTACGTTGTGCTACACGCATCACTGCACTACGCGACCTAGAATTTTCTGCCAATTCCTGCTTACCTGCTTTAATCGCTTTACCCCGTTTATTTAAGCGTATCGCTGCCAGCGCTTCAGGCTGCAGCGGCAATTTGCTCTGCGTATACTTGCCTCTGGACTCATCCCTAATAAACCGCTTAACAATCCTGTCTTCCAAAGAATGAAATGAAATCACCACTAGCAATCCTTCACTGGCTAAGACTTCGACCGCCTGATTTAGTACCACGCTAATTTCTTCTAACTCCCGGTTAATTGCTATCCTGACTGCCTGAAAACTACGCGTCGCCGGATGCTTGTGTTTTTCTTTAAACGGTATGGCTTCAACCAGCAAATCAACAAATTGTCGGGTTGTTTCGAGTGGGCTTTCTACTCTTTGAGACACCACTGCATGTGCAATTCGTCGCGCAAACCGCTCTTCACCATAGTCAAACAATACCTGCACTAACTCTTTTTCAGATACACTACTCAGCCATTCTGCTGCCGAAAGACCGGTACTCGTATCCATACGCATATCCAGCGGCCCATCCTGCATAAAGCTAAAGCCACGCTGTGCATTATCTAGCTGCGGCGATGAAACGCCAAAATCCATAAGAATGCCATCCACTTTGCCTTGCCAGCCACGGTTTTCTATTACTTGTTGTAACTGCGAAAAACAGCAATGCTCTAACTCAAAACGCGAGTCTTGCGCTAATTTCTGCGCAACTTCCGACTGTATTGCATCTAGATCCCTATCTAAAGCCAATAACCTCCCATCTGAACCTAACTGCTGAAGTATGCCGCTACTATGTCCGCCACGCCCAAAGGTGCAATCTATATAAATCCCGTTTGGTTTTATCGATAACTCATGCATTGCTTCATTAAATAATACCGGTAAGTGCATGATTTATTCTCTTATTAAAATGACAAACTTTCTAGCTCTTCCAGCCCTTCGTTATCGTCACCTTCGAGCCATTCATTCTCTTTAGCATTCCAGGCATCTTCGTTCCAGATTTCAAATTTATTTAACTGTCCCACCAAAATCAGTTTTTTTTCCATATGGGCAAATTTTCTAAGTTTCTCAGAAAGCAATAACCGCCCCTGGGCATCCATTTCGGTTTCTGTTGCATTACCAATCAGGAATCGACGTAGTTTCCCCGCCATTTTATTTAGTGTAGGTAACTTACTGACGGTTAGTTCCAGCTTTTCCCATTCAGGTAGTGGATACAACCATAAACAACCTGGCTCACCAATGCATTTTTCATTCACAGCAACGGTCACAACTAACTGACGATCACAACAATCCTGCAATTCCTCTCTGAACCGAGTAGGAATTGCAAAACGTCCTTTCGCATCTAAATTAATTGCAGTTACACCACGAAACATTATTTCCCTTTACCTTCCATTTTTTTCTAAAAAAAACTACTTTCCACCACTTTTTACCACTTTTAGACAGACTATAGGTTTCTAACATCACTTAGTCAAGAATGATTTTAAAAAAAACTCCTTTTTCGACAAGGACTTAGATAAAATTCAATTAAAAAGCTCATAAATAATAATGCCACTCATAAAACATCAATGTTTTTCAATTATTTATTTATTTTTCTTAATGTGATTTCTAGGTTTGTAGGGAATCATATTTTGCTAATATTGATCCCGGTTTTTCACCTCTCCTTGCCATCTCAAAATTATAAATCTCAGACAATAAAAAACCCATAACGCAAAAATTGCTTTATGGGCTCTGGAAGTTCCTATTTCCGGGCCTAACCCGGATAAATATTTTTTATTTCATCTTATCACCGCACTTTCCTTCACCACATTTGCCTTCCATATCTGCTTTTTTTGCTTTTGGCATATCTTTTTTCCCGGCACATTTACCTTCCGATGTCTTTTCGAGATCTGCCTTAGGCATCATCCCAGCTCCGCACGCCCCTTCTCCACATTTACCTTCTTTCATCTTCTCAGCAGCTTTATCCTTGTCTGCTTCTGCTACTTGCATATAACCACTCGATAGCTGGGTCATTGCAAAAGGATTATTGCCATTATTTTCAATACCCTCTGCCTGTACGCTTGTTGCTGCTAAACCAGAAAACAAAGCTGTACCCACTGCAATGACCAAGGGTGATTTTTTTATACTCATTGTTCTTTCCTCAAAATTAGTTAATATATTTTAAGCCAATAGAAAAATCGTCGACAAGCCTAAAAATGACATAAAACCAATCACATCTGTGACGGTCGTTAGCAATACCCCTCCTGCCAATGCAGGATCGATACCTTTTTTCTGTAAAAACAGAGGAATAAGTACCCCTGCCAATGCAGCACAACTTAAATTGATAATCATAGCCCCGCCTAACATCATACCTAACGGTGCATTAGAGAACCAGGCCCCTGCTATCACTGCAACCACTATTGACCAAACAACTCCATTCACAGCACCCACTGCTAATTCCTTAAATAAGAAAGACATAGCATTGGATGAGCTAATTTGATGCAATGCCAGACCGCGAATAACCAATACTAATGTCTGACTACCCGCAATTCCACCCATGCTTGCAACGATTGGCATAAGGACCGCGAGAGCAACTATCTGATCTATCGTTGCTTCAAATAAGCCGATGACCCAGGATGCCAGAAAGGCAGTAAATAAATTAACGCCTAACCAGACCGCCCTACGTTTGGCACTGACGAATACAGGTGAAAATAAATCATGTTCTTCATCTAGGCCAGCCGATCTTAAAACTGCATGGTCGGCTTCTTCTCGAATAATATTAAGTACATCATCAATAGTCACTCTACCTATAACCTCTCCCTGCTCATCAACCACCGCAGCAGATAAGATGTTTCTTTGCTCAAAGATAGTTGCGACTTCTGCCACTGGCATATTTAAAGAAATCGCTTCTGCTGAATCCATCAGCTTGCCAATTTTCGTGACTGAATCACTGGTTAAAATTGTTGAAACAGCGACCATCCCAAGATAATGGTTATTCCGGTCAACAACAAATAGACTATCCATATTAGCTGGCATTTTTTTCTGCTCACGCAAATAAACCAGGGTTTCTTCGACTGTTACATCGCCTCGTATCGGCAATGCATCCATGCTCATTAGCCCTCCTGCATTATGCCCGCCATAAGACAACGCCGCTTCAAGGCGGCTGCTACTTTCTTTTTTAAGCACTTTTTCCCTGGCTTCTGCAGAAAAATCTGCTACCAAGTCTGCCATTTCTCTAGGTGCTAACTGGCTTGCGGCTGCCATCAAATCTTTTACCGAGGTATGCTCAATCAGGCCAATTCGTACCTCTCCATGCAACGCAGCAAGAGTTCCCCCCATCGCCTCAGGCGCCATAATGCCCCACAGCTGATATCTATAATCTATAGGCAAAGATCTAAGCAATAGCGCTATTTCAGCTGGATATAAACTATGCAAATGACTGCGCGCATCATAGAGCGCCCCATTATCCAGGTCATTAATAATTTGTTGTAAATATAAATCCGAGTGATCTTGTAGTCTAGTGGCTGGCATAGCTCTGTCTCATTATGTTGTGGCTAGCGAAAGAATGTGAATAAACGGTTTGTCATTGCAATTCCCGGTGCCTAACAATAACATAAAATGCCTTGCTCTGAAAATACCGCGCAAGACAATCAACTAAAAATACGGATCGATGTTGCCCACCCGTGCAGCCTATAGCAACGGTTAAATAACTACGATTTTCTTGTTCAAAGCGGGGAATCCAGCGTTCGAGTAAAGACGAAATATCTTGAAAAAACTCTGTTACCATGGCTTCTGATTGTAAAAAATCAATCACCACTTGATCTTTACCAGTATAGCCTCTCAACTCCGGATTCCAGTAAGGATTGGGCAAACAACGCGCATCAAAGACAAAGTCAGCATCCAGGGGTATGCCATGCTTAAAACCAAATGACTGTGTCTGTATGGATATCTTTTGCGCTTCGCCTTCCTGCACATAATCCCGAATTAATTGCCTTAACTGGTGATAATGCGTGCGACTGGTATCAATAACCAGATCAGCATCTTTGGCAACCGCCTTTAAAACATCTTTTTCAATTTTAATGGCTTCTTTTAAAGACAAGTGTAAATTAGTTAACGGATGTCTGCGCCGGGTTTCACTATAGCGTTTTAATAAGACACTGTCTTCTGCCTGCATAAAAATAACATCACACTGAATATTTTGTTCCCGGATCGATGTTATTTTATCGACAAAACCATATAAGCTTTCACTTTGATTTCGTGCATCAATACCAATCGCTGTTTTACTGTAGGTTGATTGATCATGCAGCATAACATTGCTAACAAAATCATCCAATAATTTAATCGGTAAATTATCAATACAATAAAAACCACAGTCTTCCAGAGTATCTAAAGCAATACTCTTACCCGAGCCTGATAGCCCAGTTAAAATCAATAGTTTCATAGCTTCTGAAGATAGACTAATTGAGTGAACAAACAACGAAGAATTCTAATTTCTATTCTTCGTTATCTAGCTCCTAATTATTAACGGTGAGATTGTACTTTTTCTTTATGTTTAATAATTTGACGATCTAATTTGTCAACCATATTATCAATGGCTGCATACATGTCTTCCTGAACATCATCTGCAAACAGTTTAGCGCCGCTAATCTGTACTGTGGCTTCTGCTTTTTGCTCTAGTTTTTCTACCGTCAAAATCACATGAATATCAGTAACATGATCAAAGTGACGCATTATTTTGCTAATCTTATCATCTACATGCTGCTTCATTGCTTTTGTTACTTCAACGTGACGACCGGTTACATTAACTTGCATAAGTTTAACTCCTTTTTACAT
Organism: Methyloprofundus sp.; assembly: GCF_965251085.1. Lineage (NCBI taxonomy): Bacteria > Pseudomonadati > Pseudomonadota > Gammaproteobacteria > Methylococcales > Methylococcaceae > Methyloprofundus > Methyloprofundus sp. The sequence goes on from NZ_OZ252594.1 coordinate 2,974,888, forward strand.
TAAAAAAATGACAGTCATTATACAACTTCCTTACAAAAGTCGCTTTCTTTGACTTGATGATGGAATAGATATTGCCTCACGGTATTTAGCAATTGTCCGCCGTGCAACATTAATCCCTTTTTCTTTGAGCAATTCCGCCATTTTACTATCACTCAGCGGTTTTACTGGATTCTCACTGCTAACCAGCTCCTTAATAAAAGCTCGAATTGCAGTAGCCGAACACTCCCCACCGCCTTCTGTCGAAACATGACTGGAAAAGAAATACTTGAACTCGATTACGCCATTGGGTAAATGCATATACTTCTGTGTGGTCACCCGCGATATAGTCGACTCATGTAATTCCAGTTCTTCAGCAATATCTCTTAAAACCATGGGTTTCATGGCAATTGCACCATGTTCAAGAAAACCTGTTTGTCGTTGTATAATACTCCGCCCTACGCGTAACAGAGTATCATTTCGACTATGCAGGCTCTTTATAAACCAGCGTGCTTCCTGCAAATGTTCTTTCATGCTGACATTGTCTTTACTATTATCCGCCCTTTTTATCATGCCTGAATAAAAAGGGTTTACCCTTAGCTTCGGTGCAATATCAGGGTTTAACTCTACGTGCCACTTACCGTTAATTTTGCTAACAAATAAATCAGGAATAACATATTCTGATTTCCCTTCCTCTATAGACCGCCCAGGTATCGGATCAAGAGAACGAATCAGTGCTATCGTTGCGCTTAATTTATGCTCTGAAATAGCTAGGCGTTTTATTAGTTTGGCGATATCCTGCGCAGCTAATAAATCCAGGTAATGATTGACTAATTGTATTGCTTCATTTCTAAAAGCTGTATTTTCAGGCAACTGGCGCAACTGTATACTTAAGGAATCCTGTAACCCTTCAGCTGCAACCCCAGGAGGATCAAATTGCTGCACCCGATGCAACACAGCGTAAAACTCATCTTCTTCGAGCTCCTCAATCTGCTCGCTTAACCCCTGAAAAATATCAGCAGCAGGAACACTTAAATAACCGTCACTATTCACTGCATCAATGACTGCAGCAACTATGGCACGGTCTCTAGTGGTAAAGGGAACCATTTCCATTTGCCATTGTAAATGATCTTGCAAGCTGATCGACTTACTACGCTGCACTTCAAAATCAGGTATCTCTCCTGCAGGAGCAGATGCCGCACCCATTTGCACAGAATCAAAAACATCTTCCCAGGAACTGTCAGTCGGCAACTCATCTGGCATATCGGTTTGCGAGCCTTCACTACTCATTCTATCGGTAGTATCTACTTTATTTTCAACAACACTTTGCTCCTGCAAAGATGTTCTTTCTTCTTCAGTCACTTCCAGCATCATATTTGAATCTAAAGCCTGCTGAATTTCTTGCTGTAAATCCAGGGTAGACAACTGCAATAACTTGATCGCCTGTTGCAATTGTGGCGTCATTGATAATTGCTGCCCCATGCGGAGTTGCAATGATTGCTTCATTTAACTCCCCTTATTCATCAGACAACAACAAAAGAATTTCAACATTATCACAAACTAAAATTCTCACCCAAATAAACACGCCTTACTTCTTCATTTGCAACGATATCTGCTGCAGACCCCTCTGCTATCACTTGACCGGCATTTAAAATATAGGCTCGATCACAAATACCCAACGTTTCACGAACATTATGTTCGGTAATTAATACGCCAACATTTCTATCCTTTAAATGCGCGATAATCTTCTGGATTTCAATCACAGAAATGGGATCCACACCGGCAAAAGGTTCGTCCAGTAAAATAAATTCAGGATCGGTTGCCAAAGCTCGGGCAATTTCAACTCTGCGCCGTTCTCCTCCCGATAGACCCATTCCTATATTATTGCGAATATGCGAGATACTAAATTCATCCAGCAATTCATCGATAATCAGGTCGATTTGCCCTTTACTTAGACCTTTTCTAAGCTCCAGCACTGCGCGCAAATTATCGCTAACACTCAGCTTTCTAAACACCGAGGCTTCCTGAGGCAAGTAGCCTATCCCCAGTTTAGCGCGTATATGCATAGGAAAGTGAGTTATTTCTTGCTGATCATAAAAAATATGCCCCGCATCGGCACGCACCAGACCTACCAGCATATAAAAACTGGTTGTTTTCCCAGCACCATTGGGCCCAAGCAAGCCAACAATTTCATTACTTTCCACATGCAAAGAAACATCATTAACGACATTACGCTTAGAGTAGGCTTTAACAATATGTTTTGCTGCCAGAATCGCCATTACTGCTCGTCTGCTCCATTTTTTGGTTGCAAAATCACATGCACTCGCTTATCCGCAGATTCGCTATCGCCCGCTTTAACCACTTCACTAATACGATCATATTCAATTCTTTCACTTGCCGTACTATTTTTCCCCTGCCATACCACAGCATCTTTAATCATAATCAATAGTTGCGTTTCCGGATAATATTCGGCTGTTAAAGAATCGCCATGCACATCCTCTTTGCCTTCTTCCGGTGTTTGTTTAAACTTTACCGGTTCTCCGGTTGCTACCAGTTTCTGTATCTCCCGGTTTTGCATATACACAACGACCTTGTCTGCATCCATACGCAGACTACCCTGAATAACAACAACCTCGCCGGTGTAAATACTAAGCCCTTTTTTATCGTCGTAAAAGCCTGAATTTGATTCAATGCTAACCGGTTGCCGCGCATCGTCCTCCAAAGCAGTTGCCCAGGGGCTATATGCACAACTTAAAGCTATAAACATTGGCCATAGCGACTTAATAATACTCATGTAAGCCTTTAATATTACTCAATAATTTTACATACAATGGATCCTGATAAAATAGTTCCATACCCACGCCAGATATTCTATCCAGTCCACTGACCAACTCTGCCCAATCATCCGTCTCAGCATAGTTTCGATCCGGCAAAACACGCAAATTTGAGGTTTTAATATTTACTTCACGCACACCCTGAGCCGCAGCACGATCGATAAAAACCGGGCCACTCATGAAAATTTGATTACCGTCTGCAGAGATATGCCCTGCTTTGGAACGAATTACCCAGGGTGGTGCGTCTTTTTTATATACCATCATCTCTGGATTCGTCAGCTCAGTGCCGACATCACCACTGTAATTAGCTGCAAAATCGGCGGTTAATTTACTATTCGTCAAGCCGAACTCATCCAGTTGCGTTTTACTATAATTAACCGCAAAATGCTGGGCATTTTTCTCCATAGTAATGACCCGCTCTTGCTCTTTATGTTCCGGCGAATACATAACCGCCCATATTGAGAACAGGAAAATCAAAAACAGAAATAAAAAATTCTTACATTGCTCGGCAAACATTATATTTCTTTAAATGACTCTACCAGACCTTGCATTTTTCCCTGTGCCTGCAAAATAAAATCACAGACCTCTCGTACCGCTCCCTGACCGCCTGCTAGACGCGTTTGCCAATCAACATAAGGTAAGATCTGCTCACTTGCATCTTGCACAGCAATTGCCAACCCAACTTGAATTAATACTGGCAAATCAATTAGGTCATCACCCACGTGTGCCGCCTGGTCAGCTGTACAACCAACCTTAGCAATAATTTCCTTAAATGCCTGCCCCTTATCTGTTTGTCCCAGATACACCAGACTAATACCTAACATTTCCATGCGTAAAGCAACGGGTTTAGAGGCTCTGCCTGAAATAACGGCGACCTGAATTCCCGACTTTTGTAATAATTTAATGCCTAAACCATCACGCGCATTAAAAGCTTTATATTCTTTTCCCTGCTCATCAAAAAACAGCTTGGCATCAGTTAAAACGCCATCTACGTCCAAAATTAATAATTTAATATTCTTTGCTTTAGCAATTCTATTTTGCATTTTAGACTATTCCTGCATGAATTAAATCGTGCATATTCAACGCACCCGTCACTTGCTTATTGGCATCAACCACGATTAAAGCATTAATTTTCTTTTGCTCCATAACCTGCATTGCTTCTGCAGCCAGAACATCCTGACTGATCACCTGACAGTCAACGGTCATCACCTCTGCCAGTAAAGTTACTTTAACATCAATAGCTTTTTCCAGTAATCGGCGTACATCACCATCGGTAAAAATACCTGCCAGTTGCCCCTGTTGATCAACAACAGCCGTCATACCTAGTTTTTTTGCAGTCATCTCTACTAAAGCATCCATAATACTGACATCCTGCGCTACAACAGGCAGTTGCTCACCGGTATGCATAATATCACGCACCATAACCAGTAACCGCCTACCCAGGCTTCCCCCAGGGTGCGACAAAGCAAAATCATCACGCGTAAAGCCACGCAAAGTCATCAAGGTAACAGCCAAGGCATCGCCCATCACTAAAGCTGCTGTAGTACTTGCAGTAGGCGCTAAACCTAAAGAACAAGCTTCCTGCTCTACTGCGTTACTCAAATGCGCTGAAGAAAATTTAGCCAGTGTAGACTCGACTCTCCCCGTCATGGCTATCATGGGCACTGCTAAACGTTTAATAATCGGTAATAGCGTTAAAATTTCCGCTGTTTCTCCTGAATTTGATAAAGCCAGCACCACATCTTGCCGGGTAATCATACCCAAATCGCCGTGACTTGCCTCTCCAGGATGCACAAAAAATGCCGGTGTTCCCGTACTCGCCAGTGTTGCTGCTATCTTCCCGGCTATATGTCCAGACTTACCCATACCGGTGACCACAACCCGCCCCTCACATGCAATAATTAAATGACAGGCCTGCACAAAACTGTCATTCAGCTTAGTCAACAGACCTTGCACGGCTTGAGCCTCTAGCTCAATCACTTCGCTTGCAACTTGTATCAATTGGGCATCATTCATATCTACTTATTTAAACGACACTTTGATAAATAGTCCACTGATAAAACAAATATCCAGATAACAACCCAGCACCTTCCCAGCGGTTTATATTTCCCGCCTTTGAAAGGCCAACACCCAAAATAAATAATATCCCGGTAAAGGCGAGCAATACCGGAAAGTCACGACTGATAACAGTAGCGTCGACTGGTCCAGGTGCAAGCAATGCAGGCAAGGAGAAAACCGCTAGAAGGTTATACACATTTGAACCGATTACATTACCGACTGCTAAATCATCTTCACCTTTAAGTACGCTACCAATCGATGCAGCCAGCTCCGGCAAACTGGTCCCTAAAGCAACAATGGTTAGCCCGATTACCAGGTCACTCACTCCCATAGAGTGAGCTATATTAACCGCAGCCCAAACTAAAACCTTAGAACTCGCTAATAATCCTATTAAGCCTAGACCAAAAAATAACCATGCCTTATTATTTGGCCTGGTTTCTGGAATTTCAGCGGCGACTTCTTGCGCTAAAACATCATCTTTACGTTCTGCCATTGCCGCGCGTATTAACCAATACAGGAAGGCAACCAAGCCTGAAAGCATTAACACTCCATCGATAACGCTTAAACCATCCAGCGCCAAAATATAACACCCTATGCTAATTAACATCAGCACGGGTAATTCCCGCCTTAATAAACCTGAATGAAAAGCCAGCGGAGCAATCAAAGCTGTCGCACCGAGTATTAAACCTACATTAGCTATATTAGAACCGATAGCATTACCAACTGCCAAACCAGGATTTCCCTGCATTGAGGCTAATGAAGAAACCATGATTTCCGGTGCAGAAGTACCCAGACCGACAATGGTTAAGCCAATCAATAACGGTGAAACACCAAAGTTTCGGGCGATAGACGATGCACCATCCACAAACCAGCCAGCGGCATAAACCAGAACAACCAAGCCTACTAGCAAAGCAAGAAATTCAATCAACATATTTATCAGTTGGTTCAAAAATTGCGTATTGTGCCATAAAAATCATCATCTGTGTCAGCATTGCCTTTAAAAAATGACAAAACAATCGTCTCCAGAAAGTAGCTATAACAGCTTCTTCAAGAACCCGCTAACCGCAACCTACCCTTTAACCTAAAAACCGCAATTGAACACTAAAAAACACTCTAAGCATTTGAATATAAAACATAATAACCATAACAACTTATCACCTGCAGGGTGAACAGACTCCGCTTCACGGTTTTGTGAATAAATCTGAGCGCGAAATACTGCGTTACAGCTATTGCCAAGGGCTACGGCCATTGCCTGCTAGCTGTGCCTTGTCTTTCGCACTCAGATTTTCCACAAAATCCCTGCTCAACTGCGGTTTCTAGGTTTAACCTAAAAAAACCAGTTGCTCACAGTTTCTAGCACCAGCTCTTGATTCCACGGCACTTCAAAAAACACCCAATTAAGCTATGGGTGAAGCTAAGGTTTTTTGAAAGTGTTATATTAGTTCAATGACTTGCACTATAAATCCGCGTTCAACCGATTTTTCTAGGTTTAAGGCTGTACGCGCCGAAAAATAAAGCGACCTAAAGCGGGAATTTCTCCTTCTACTTCAAAAGGAGGCTCCTGCAAACGGCTTATATTAGCCTGCGGATCAGTATCCATATTTGCTGCAAAATAAGCAATACCACTATCAGTTCCTGCATCATACGCAAACAATGGCACCCTAAGCTCATCTACCCATTGTCCATCTGCTATTAAACTTAAAGCCGATACTCCCACAAACCAGCCAGGACTAGGTGCAATCATAGAAACCAGAGAAACAAATGCATAAGCCTGAGTCACGTCAAAACGCAATGCAACCATCCCCGGAGAACTTGCAATTCCTCCACCGGATAAAAGAAATTCAGCATTTTCTGTGTCAATTGCACTGGTTATTTCATTAATTAAAGGTGATTTACCCCCTGTTTCTGCCATATTTTCTATACCAGGAGTTGCAAGTTCACCCGTTTGCCAAAGCTTAAAATCGCTGCGGTGTGTCGCGCCAATCAGCCCCGAAAAATGCGCGCTCCCAGCAGGAAATTGATAAGGGTGAGTCGCGGCACTCCAGGTACTTTCGAAGCTGACTTCATAGCTTGCCGTACTTGCGATATGACTCTGCTCTATAGACAATAGCTGATAAGTCCCATCAAGATTTAGCTGAATCACCGCATTATAAAATTGCTCATCAAATGATAAGTTTTGCAATGCAATTGCATTCGCATTCAAGACTTCCGCTGACCCGGCATTAAGGTTCAATCTATCCGCCACAGCAGAAGTCGAAACTAATCCGCCTATACAGAAAAGCAGAAAGATCTTGGCGTAAAATATTTTCATCATATTACCCCCAGAGTTTAAAAAAAACCAAAACATCACTATTAGTCGAGTACTCCTCCTCAACCTTACAAATTTTTCAATACAAAAAAACACTCGCTACATTAAAAATGTGCTGTGACTAAACGCATACACTATAATAGTGCATTTATGCCTTTCCCTATAAATCTGTTATAGCATGATTTCTATCCGCAACTTAACTTTCTCGCGTGGCAACAGAAAAATTTTTGACAATATTTCGCTGGAAATAGAAGCGCATAAGATCACTGCAATCATGGGTCCAAGTGGTACTGGAAAAACCACTTTATTAAAGCTGATAGCCGGGCAACTTAAACCTGATAGCGGCAGTATTCTGGTCAATCAACAAAACGTACACCAACTATCCCGCAGCGAACTCTATAGACTACGCAAAAAAATGGGCATGCTGTTTCAAAGTGGGGCTTTATTAACCGACATGTCTGTATACGACAATATTGCCTTTCCTATCAGAGAACACACACAACTTCCGGAATCGATGATTCACACATTAGTGCTGTTAAAACTCAATGCAGTAGGCCTGCGCGGTGCACGTCAGTTAATGCCTAGCGAACTGTCTGGCGGCATGGCAAGACGCGTAGCGATGGCAAGAGCGCTGGCGCTAGACCCCGAAATGATCATGTATGATGAGCCCTTTACCGGGCAAGACCCGATTTCTCTGGGTGTACTCGTCAAACTCATTCAGACCTTGAATCACACCTTGCATTTGACTAGCATTATTGTCTCGCATGATGTACAGGAAACAGCAACGATTGCAGATTATATTTACCTTATTTCAGAGGGGAAAATTACTGGGCAAGGTACTCCACGAGAACTTTACAATACTGGATCAGACTGGGTTAGGCAGTTTATGCACGGCAAAGCAGATGGACCCGTGCCATTTCACTATCCAGCAGCAGATCTGGACACGGACCTGCTCGCTAGTAACGTCACTTTATGAAATTATTCCAGTCTTTAGGTCACGCCAGTTTAAAATTTGTCGCTAAATTAGGCCGAAGTAGTCTGTTTCTTTTTGCGATTTTAAGCAGTCTGGGCTACACCCTGACTCGGCCTGGCTTACTGATTAAACAACTGTATCATGTAGGTGCGCTGACTTTTTGGCTGATTGCTGTTTCCGGGTTATTTGTCGGTATGGTGCTCGGCTTACAAGGTGTTTATACTTTATCTACCTTTGGCGCCGAATCATCACTGGGGATTATGGTCGCAGCCTCATTAGTCAGAGAGTTAGGCCCTGTGGTGAGTGCGCTATTATTTGCCGGACGTGCGGGATCTGCATTAACCGCTGAAATTGGTTTAATGAAAGCAACAGAGCAACTTTCAGCAATGGAAATGATGGCGATAGATCCGCTTAAATATATTATTGCACCACGCTTTTTTGCCGGATTTATATCCCTGCCATTATTAGCTGCCTTATTTAGTGCTATCGGGGTTATCGGCGGTTACCTGGCCGGCGTTGAATTACTGCATGTAGATTCAGGTGCTTACTGGTCGCAAATGCAAAGCTCGATTGATTTTCACGAGGATATTATAAATGGCGTTATTAAAAGCATCATTTTTGCCTGGCTGGTATCCTGGATAGCCTTATTTGAAGGCTATGATGCCCTTCCGACTTCAGCAGGCATTAGTCGTGCTACTACCCGCACAGTGGTCAACTCGGCTTTTGCCATTCTGCTCTTTGACTTTTTATTAACCGCCCTTATGTATGGAGCGAACTGAACATGCAAAGCAAATCCATAGAAATTTTAGTTGGCCTGTTTGTTAGCCTGAGTATCGCCGCACTTTTCTTTCTTGCCCTGCAAGTGAGTAATTTTAGTGCTATGCAGGATAATGGCAGCTACACAGTGAATGCCCATTTTGAAAATATCGGCGGACTTAAAAATAAAGCATTGGTCTCTATGTCAGGCGTGCCTATTGGCCGTGTAACCGAAATAAGTTTCGACATGGAAAATTATGATGCACTGGTTAAAATAAGGATTGATGCGCGCTTTAATAAACTACCTAGCGATACATCAGCAAGCATATTAACCTCAGGCTTGCTAGGCGATAAATACATCGGCCTAACCCCGGGTGGATTAGATGAATTTTTACAGCAAGGCGACAGCATAGAGCTTACTCAATCAGCACTGGTGCTTGAGCGCTTAATAAGTCAGTTCCTGTTTAACTCATCGGATAAAGACCAGTAATCCTAAAAACCACAGTTGAACGCTAAAAAACACTCTAAGCATTTGAATATAAGACATAATGACCATAACAACTTATCATCTGCAGGGTGAACAGACTTCGCTTCACGGTTTTGTGAATAAATCTGAGTGCAAAATACTGCGTTACAGCTATTGCCAAGGGCTACGGCCATTGCCTGCTAGCTGTGCCTTGTCTTGCGCACTCAGATTTTCCACAAAATCCCTGCTCAACTGCGGTTTCTAGGATAATGCTATGCAAAAAATAGAAATTCTGTCACCCGCTAAGGATCAATATATTATCAAGGGCGACTTAACCTTTAGCACGATTAATAAAGCCAGCGCAAAAGCTCTAAACTTTGCACAATCCCCCTCATCTATCAATATAGACTTACAGCAACTGGGTAAAATTGATAGCGCTGGATTGGCTTTACTTATAGAATGGATAAAATTTGCCCGCGCATATCAAACACAACTAAGATTCGATCATATCCCTGCGCAACTCACTGCCCTGGCAAAATTATGCGATATATCTGAAATCGATTTATTTAACTCTAAGAACAACTAAACAGCTATGGATAAATTACTCATTACTGGCGGCACACAACTGTCTGGTACTCTCACCGTTTCGGGTGCTAAAAATGCAGCACTACCGATTTTAGCGGCGACCTTGCTCAGCGACACGCCTGTTTTGATTGGTAATATCCCGCATTTACACGATATAACGACAACCATGGAATTATTAGGCTGCATGGGCGTAGAATTATCCGTAGATGAAAAGCTCAATATAGAAGTCAATAGCAGCACCATTAACAAACTGGAAGCGCCTTACGAACTGGTCCGTACCATGCGTTCATCAATACTGGTTTTAGGCCCGCTATTAGCGCGCTTCGGTCAAGCCGATGTTTCACTTCCTGGTGGGTGTGCTATTGGAGCGCGGCCCGTTAACATTCACCTGGATGGCCTAAAAAAAATGGGCGCAGATATTAAAGTTGAAAATGGCTATATTCATGCCAAAGCAAAACGCTTAAAAGGTTGTCGTCTAGTTTTAGAGCAAGTCACCGTCACCGGCACAGAAAACCTTTTAATGGCAGCTACCCTAGCTGAGGGTAAAACCATTATTGAAAACGCAGCACGCGAACCCGAAGTTAATGATCTTGCACATTTTCTTAATAAAATGGGGGCAAAAATTACCGGAATAGGGAGCGATATTCTGGAAATTGAAGGGGTTAAGCGCTTAGGTGTAGAAGGCTTGCATTACAATGTTCTACCTGATCGAATTGAGGCCGGAACTTATCTGGTTGCAGCCGCAATAACCCGGGGAAAAATCAGACTCAACAAGATACAACCAACACTCATGGATGCCGTACTCGACAAACTCAGCGAAGCAGGCGCACACATTACCAGAGGTGAAGACTGGATTGAACTGGATATGCAGGGCAAACGTCCTAAAGCAGTATCAATTCGTACCGCCCCCTTCCCTGCTTTTCCAACGGATATGCAGGCACAGTTTACTGCGATGAACGCAATTGCCGATGGCGTCAGCACGATTACCGAAACGGTTTTCGAAAACCGTTTTATGCATGTTCAGGAAATGCAACGCATGGGAGCTGATATCAAATTAGAATCCAATACCGCTATTTGCACAGGCGTAGAAAGCCTGACTGCCGCTCCAGTTATGGCAACAGATTTACGTGCCTCTGCCAGCCTGGTGCTCACGGGGCTGGTGGCTGAAGGTGAAACATTAGTTGACCGTATCTATCATATCGATCGAGGCTACGATCATATAGAAGAAAAACTTTCCCAACTTGGCGCAACCATACGCCGCATTCCAAAATAATACAGGTTTTATTCATGTTAACTATCGCTGTTTCTAAAGGCAGAATATACGACGAGGCGTTACCCTTACTCGCAGATGCCGATATTGTTCCACTGGATGATCCAAAAACCAGTCGCAAACTTATTCTTAAAACCAACCATGCAGATGTACAACTCGTTATCATCCGCGCCACCGATGTCCCTACCTTTGTCGAATATGGCGCAGCCGATTTAGGCATCGCAGGCAAAGATGTTCTGATTGAGCATGACTCGGATAATTTATACGAACCGATAGACCTAAATATTGCCTGCTGCAAACTGATGACTGCAGCCCCTATTAACGCACCTGATATTAAGGGGCGCGTGCGCGTAGCAACAAAATATGTCAAAACAGCCGAGCGCTATTTTGCCAGCAAAGGTATCCAGGCAGAGATCATCAAACTCTACGGCGCAATGGAGCTTGCGCCTATCGTAGGCCTTGCTGATTGTATAGTTGACGTAGTTGATACAGGTAATACTCTACGCGCTAATGGACTAGAACCGCGCGAACTGATTATGAATATTAGCTCACGCCTGGTGGTTAATAAAGCTTCGATGAAAATGAAACACCAGATTATTCAGCCATTGCTAGACCAATTTGAAAAAACACTTGCAGCAAGATAAATCAATATGACTCAAACTATCAACCGCCTAAATAGTGGTGACGTAAATTTTCAGACTCAACTTAAGGACTTACTAGCCTTTGAGGAAGGCTCAGACCATCAAGTTCACCAGCGCGTTCTAGATATTATTGCCAATGTACGCAAAAATGGCGACCAGGCCGTCATCGATTACACCAATCAATTTGATCAATGTTCCTTAACCGAAGCAGCAGAGCTGGAATTCTCGCAGGAACAATTAAAAGCTGCCTGGGATAGCTTGCCAGAAGATAAAGCAGAAGCATTGCAAACAGCAGCCAACCGCATACGCGCCTATGCTGAAAAGCAAAAGTTGGAGTCCTGGCAATATACTGAAGCAGATGGCACCGTGCTGGGTCAAAAAGTAACCCCATTAGACCGTGCTGGATTATATGTTCCAGGTGGTAAAGCCGCCTACCCATCTTCAGTTTTGATGAACGCTATTCCCGCAAAAGTTGCTGGAGTACGTGAACTGATTATGGTTGTACCGACACCGCAAGGTGTTTCTAATCAGCTGGTTTTAGCAGCCGCCCATCTCGCTGGTGTTGACCGTGCCTTTGCCATAGGAGGAGCGCAAGCTATCGCTGCTTTAGCCTATGGCACAGAATCTATTCCAGCCGTAGAAAAAATTGTCGGCCCTGGAAATGTCTATGTAGCAACGGCCAAAAAACTGGTGTTTGGCAAAGTAGGAATCGATATGATTGCCGGCCCTTCAGAAATACTGATTATTTGTGATGGCAAAACCAACCCCGACTGGATTGCCATGGATTTATTCTCTCAGGCAGAACATGATGAAGATGCCCAGGCGATCTTATTGTCGGATGATGCTGATTTTCTGGAAGCCGTAGCGCAAAGCATCGCTAAGTTACTGCCGGAAATGGAACGCGCTGAAATTATTAAAGCCTCATTATCTAGGCGTGGCGCACTGATAAAAGTGGAATCATTAGAACAAGCTGCCGAGGTTGCTAATACTATTGCCCCAGAACATCTAGAATTATCTGTAGAAGACCCGCAAGCGCTTTGTAAACATATCCGTAATGCAGGCGCTATCTTTATGGGCCGATATACAGCGGAAGCTCTGGGTGATTATTGTGCGGGACCGAATCATGTATTACCCACTTCTGGCACAGCACGCTTTTCTTCACCGTTAGGCGTGTATGATTTCCAGAAGCGTTCCAGCCTGATTTTCTGCTCGGCTGAAGGGGCTAATACCTTAGGCAAAACAGCCTCAGTGTTAGCGCGCGGGGAAAGCTTAACCGCACATGCTCGCTCTGCAGAATATAGATTAAGGTGAATATTTTATCTCCCATTATTGGAATGCAGGTTGCTACGTTCTGCGTCACTGAACGCAGAGCGTTCTCATATGAATTCCCGCGCAGACCGTGGGAACCAGAATAAATAACACAACACGAGAAAATACAATGACTGACCTACCCGAAAAAACCTGTAGCATAGAACGCCTGGTGACTCACTCAAAACTAGTCGAAGCCGCTTTAAGCGGTAGAAAAACACAGCAACGCCGTGACGGAGTGTATGCCTACCCGAATGAAACTTTTATTTTGGAAGGTCAAGAATTTATAGTGACTGATTTAACCCGCGAAACCATCGGTGATATGGGTGACGCAGAAGCGCAGGCTGAAGGTTATCCAAATCTGGAAATGTATAAAAACCTGATTCTAAAAATGCATAAAGGTATGCAATGGAATGAGTCTGCACCCGTCTGGGTACACCATTTCAAACGTGTTGATTAATACGCTATATCATTAATCACATGACTGAACAAGACCTTATCTCTAGCGTTATTCGTCCTGAAATCAGAGCATTAACTGCCTACAAAGTAGCCGATGCTACGGGATATATAAAACTTGATGCCATGGAAAACCCCTATACCTGGCCAGAAGAGATTAAAGTAGAGTGGCTAAAAATTGTGCACGATGCAGAAATTAATCGCTACCCTGACCCAGAAGCCAGATCACTTTGTCGTATTCTAAAAGAATATAATCAGATCCCTGATCAGAGTGAAATACTACTGGGCAATGGTTCCGATGAAATCATCCAGCTTTTGCTGATGGCCTTACCCGCTAATGCGACTGTTATAGCACCAGAGCCCAGTTTTGTTATGTACAAACAGGTCGCATTATGTCTAGGTCTAAATTATCAGGGCATACCCTTAAAGGCTGATACCTTTGAACTAGACCTAGAACTGATGTTGGCAACGATTAACAGTCAGCAACCCGAAATTATCTTTCTTGCCTACCCTAATAATCCCACGGGCAATTTATTCGACCGCAATGCAATTGAGCAAATCATCCAGCAAGCTCCTGGCCTGGTGATTATTGATGAAGCCTATGCGCCCTTTACAGATAGCAATTTTATCCAGCAATTAACAAAATATAAAAATTTATTAGTTATGCGCACAGTCTCGAAACTGGGGCTGGCAGGATTACGTTTAGGCTTTATAGCAGGCAATAGCTTAATAATTAACCAGTTAAATAAAGCGCGACTGCCTTATAATATCAACATCCTTACTCAGTGCAGTGTCGAGTTTGCATTAACTCATCCGCAAATGTTTACTGAACAAACTGAAATATTGCGCCAGGAACGTGCGCGTATGTTTTTACAGCTCAGCACCCTGAAAGATATAAATCCCTGCCCTAGCTCGGCAAACTTTATTCTATTGCGCACCGCAAAAGACCAGGCTACAAACATTTTCCACAGCTTAAAAGAGCAAGGCATATTAATTAAAAACCTTGCTCCACACAAGGGCCTGCTCAGTGATTGCTTACGGGTGACTATAGGTAAGCCTGAAGAAAACAATGCTTTTATTAAGGCACTAAAAATTGCAATAATGTAGGGCGTGGCTTTAGCCCGCCTATATACCAGAACACCGAACAGGCGGGCTAAAGCCACGCCCTACGAACAGTTAAAGTATTAAAAACTATAAACTGACAAAAAGTTTATTAAAACAAGCTTCATAATATCGCAACTCTCATGTAACATTGAGTCGATAATAATGAAAAAAGCTGAAAATACACAAACAGAGGAGCGTTATACATGAGCGAACAAGGCGTCGACAATTCAAAACGCCAATTTCTAACAACGGCCTTAACTGTCGTTGGTGCTGTGGGTACAGGTTATATTGCCGTACCATTCCTAGCACAAATGCAGCCGAGCACCAAGGCTAAAGCAGCTGGGGCCCCAGTAGAAATTGATATAAGTAAAATAGAACCAGGTCAACTCATACGCGCAGCCTGGCGTGGCAAACCCGTTTGGGTTCTTTTCCGTACACCAGAGATTTTAGAAATCCTGGCAACGGATACTGACAAACTAGCAGATCCAAATTCATTAGAATCAATCCAGCCAGCTTACAGTCAGAATGAATTTCGCTCTATTAAACCGGAAATCTTTATTGCTGTTGGCTTGTGTACGCACCTTGGTTGCTCACCCACTTTCCGCCCTGAAATAGCCCCTAATGACCTAGGGCCTGAATGGAATGGCGGCTTTTTCTGCCCTTGTCATGGTTCAGGATTTGATCTGGCAGGCCGTGTCAACAGCGGCGTTCCGGCTCCCACTAATTTGGATGTACCGCCACACCGTTATATTACAGACACACGCATTATAATCGGCGAAGATACTTTGGAGGCAAGCGCATGAAGTCAAAACACTTAGAGAATTGCGGCACCTGGTTTCTGCAACGTTTCCCAATGGCCAAAATGTGGAACGAACATATGGCGCAATATTATGCGCCGAAAAATTTCAACTTCTGGTATTTCTTTGGCTCTCTGGCACTACTCGTATTAGTCAACCAGCTAGTCACAGGCATTCTACTAACCATGAATTACAAGCCTGACGCGGCTCTGGCATTCGACTCAGTAGAATATATCATGCGTGAAGTCCCTTGGGGCTGGTTAGTTCGCTATATGCATTCTACCGGTGCTTCAGCCTTTTTTATCGTGGTCTATCTGCATATGTTTCGCGGGCTGATTTACGGCTCCTACAAACAGCCCCGAGAGTTGATATGGATCTTCGGCATGCTGATCTTTTTAGCCTTAATGGCAGAAGCCTTCATGGGTTACCTACTACCTTGGGGCCAGATGTCTTACTGGGGCGCACAGGTAATTATCTCTTTATTTAGCGCAATTCCAGTTATTGGAGATGATTTATCTTTATGGATTCGGGGTGACTATGTTATCTCTGATGCGACCTTAAATCGCTTCTTTGCTTTCCATGTCATTGCTATACCATTGATTTTAATCATGCTGATATTTCTACATATTATCGCCTTGCATGAAGTCGGATCAAACAATCCTGATGGCATAGAAATAAAAGACTCTAAAGACCCATGGGGACATCCTGTTGATGGCATTCCTTTCCACCCTTATTACACAGTCAAAGACATCGTTGGCGTTGCCGTTTTTATGTTCTTTTTTGCGACGGTACTGTTCTACATGCCAGAACTAGGCGGTTACTTTCTAGAGCATGCCAACTTTATCCCGGCAGACCCATTAGCCACACCTGATCATATTGCTCCACTCTGGTATTTCACGCCCTTCTATGCAATTTTAAGAGCTGTACCTGATAAATTTGGGGGAGTCATCGCCATGGGTGGTGCGATTGTCGTATTATTCTTGCTTCCATGGTTAGATCGTAGCCCAGTAAGATCAATACGCTATCGCGGCGGTATTTACAAAAAAGCAATCTTTCTATTCGTGATTAGCTTTATTGCGCTAGGTTATTTAGGTATGCAGCCGCCTACGCACAATGCCACAATAGCAGCAAGAGTTTTTACTGCGATATACTTTGCCTTCTTCTTATTGATGCCAATTTATACTCGCTGGGAAAAACCCAAACCTTTACCCAAACGCGTAAACGAGCAGCCTAGTATTGAAGATCGCCTTCCGGCTATCAAGCAGTCTTTTGCTGCTATGACTCACGATGTCCCAGAAACTAAAGATGGACGCACGGTAATGCATACTCGACCTGATGCTTCTGGCATTGGCCATGAGCTAAGAAAACTTGGTAAAAAAATCATAGGGAGCCTAGACTAATATGAAAAAATTATTACAAAGCTGTCTATTACTCTTGCTACCACTGGGCGTATTTGCTTCCGGGGGGATGGAACTTGACTCCGCAGATTATGATTTATCTGATAAAGCATCACTAGAAAACGGTGCTCATCTGTATGTTCAATACTGTTTAGGTTGTCACTCCACTAAATACATCCGTTACCTGAACCTTGCAGATGACTTCGGGGTAGAACAACAGGAAATTTTAGATGAAGTAGCTCCTGAAGGCGCAGGTATTTATGACAAAATGCTGACTGCCATGAATGGCCATGATGCTTATAAATGGTTTGGAGTTCAACCCCCTGATTTATCATTAATTGCTCGTTCAAGAGGTGCTGACTGGCTATATAGCTACCTAAAAGGCTTTTATATGGATCCAACCAGACCTTTAGGTGTCAACAATGCTATCTACCCTGCTGTGGGTATGCCTAATCCGCTGTGGAAACTTCAGGGTCAGCAAAAGCCTATCTACGAAAAAGTCGATGGACAAGAAGTTATCACTGAATTGGTGCTTGAACGCCCTGGCACGATGAGTCCTGAGAAGTTCGATAAATCAGTCAACGATATCGTTAACTTTTTGGTGTATGCCGGCGAACCAGCACAATTGGAGCGCGAAAGCATGGGTAAATATGTATTATTCTTTATCCTAATGTTTGGTGTGATTGCCTATTTATTGAAAAAGGAATACTGGAAGGACATACACTAAAACGATGTAGGGCGCGACTTTAGCCCGCCATTTTATATAGCGGGCTAAAGCCGCGCCCTACAGAAGGTCTGTTTACCGACATAAAAAAGCGCTACTTCTCTCGAACTAGCGCTTTTTTCATTTTATCTCAAAATACACATGAAAAAATTTCTACTGCTTAGCCTACTCAGCTTCTTTATCCTTAACCAACCGCTGCATGCCCAGGAAAACTCAAAAAAAAAGGCAACTGAAGCCGCTGATTACAATCCTCTCTTTGTACCTTTTGACTTATTAATTTTTCGCCCTCTCGGCTTAGCGGCTACAGTAGCAGGTACAGCTATATTTGTTGCCATGTCACCGATCACTGCCTTAAGTTCAATTGCGCCGCCGCATGATGCCTTTGAGCGCGTAGCTGACGTATTTATCGTGGTACCCGCCACCTATACATTTTTACGTCCGATGGGTAAAGTGCTGTGTCCAGGTGATTGCCGCCCAGAAGATATTAAGTAACCCCCGCTCAAGCGTCAGTCCGCCTCAAGAATAAGCCCAGGCGGGCTGAAGCCACGCCCTCCGCCGATTAAGGTTTCCACTTGATATTACATCCAATACTAGGAACCTGATCCTCAAGCGCAGATTCTCCTGCTAACAAAGCATCCACAGCACGACGTAAATCCTCTCCGGTTAAAGCAACATCATTCTTAGGTGTCGCGCCATCCAGTCGCCCGTGATAGACACAAGCTAGCTGATTATCAAACAAATAAATATCAGGTGTGCAGGCAGCCTGGTAAGCTTTTGCTATTTGCTGAGTCTCATCAAATAAATAAGCAGCAAATGGATTACCCCATTCTGCCATCAAAGCTTGCATCTTATCCGGCGCATCCTGCGGATAATTGACAATATCATTCGCGCTGATTGCAATCGTACGAACGCCCTGCTTTGCATATTTATGCGCAATACCCATCAACTGATCTTTAATATGAATCACATAAGGACAATGATTGCAGATAAACATCACAATCGTCCCCTGATTACCTTTTAAACCAGAAAGGCTTAATTCCTTTCCTGAGATAGTATCCAGTAAACTGAACTCGGGTGCCAGAGTGCCCATCGGCATCATATTTGAATGTGTCGCAGCCATAAATAATCCTCTAAAAAGTTACTATTTTCTACAAAACAGAACAGGAGTAAAAAAGCTTTAGCTTTTTATAAGGCAGCCAATAGCTAAAGCTATTGCACTCCTGTTTAACCTAGAAAAATAAGTTGCTCACGTTTTATAGCACAAGCTCTTGATTCCACCGCACTTCCAAAAAATGTCCGCTTAACCTATGGGTGAAGCTAAAATTTTTTGAAAGCACTGTGAAACCCATATCTTGCACTATAAATTCGCGCTCAACTGATTTTTCTAGGTTTAAAGACAACAAAAGCTTAACACGAATAACCCAGTAAAAAACTCAGCTTATGTGACATAGTCACTGATAATCATTTCATAATACTCTAATATATGTTTCCACTGTTATTAACAACAGTGATCCGCGCAATGGCGCATTATTATAATAAGGGTGACTTATGATTGATTTTTTCCTTGATATTTTTTCTTCCATGTTTCAAATGAATATGCGCGACCATCACGAAATCCCATTTGCCATGCCTCTACTCATGGCTTGTCTTGTTGGAGGTCTAATTGGCTTTACTATCGTCAAATTTGTCGTAAAAGAACAAAAAGAAGATTCAGCTAATGCCAAAGCAGACTCTATTCATTAATGCTTGTCGGCGACTTTGCTTAGCGCCTCTGTGTTAAGTAAAGTGACTGTCCCCCTATTTAAACTAACCCAGCCATACGCTTCAAAGCGCTTCAAATGCCGGGAAATTACTTCACGAGCTGAGCCTAATTTAGCAGCCAGCTCCTGATGAGTCAGCGTAATCACATCTGTACTTTCTGCTAATAAAGCTTTGCTCAAGCGCGTATCGATGGCACTAAAAGTTACATCTTCTAATAAGCCAATAACATCCGTTAAACGTGCGGAAAATTTCTTGAATACAAACTCGCGAAAAAAAGCCGATTGCTCTATACAACGATAAAATGCATGTGAAGAAATAGCAAAAGCCAGTACATTTCCTTCAGCAACCCCTTCTGCAGGATAATTATCACCACTTAATAAACAGGAAGTGGTTAACACACAGGAATCACCTGAACAAACACGGTACAGCAACATTTCCCGCCCTCCCTCAGAAATAATTTGCGCTTTAACGCTACCTTCTAAAACTAATAAATACTGTTCGCACACTGCGCCGGGGTAAAAAACCTGCTGCCCAGCAGGAAGTTCAACTAACTTAGCCGAAGCCATCAGGCTATTAATCCCCCCTTCTCCTGCCATAACGAACTCAGGAAAGTGTATATTCCATAAAGCTTGCTTATTTAATTTTTCCATAAACAATCACCGCTGGATTTCTCTAGTAATTCGAGCATCTTCTGATGCTCGATTAATTCCTCAGCAGAACATTCAATCACTTTCAGTGCGGGTCTGTCACTACTAAGGCGTTGAATAACCTGCTCTGCCGCACCATCAGTTAAATCACCGTCATCCAGCAAAGAAATCTGCCCTCCGGTCATTAACAGATATACATCCGATAAAATTTCCGCATCCAGCAAAGCCCCATGCAAATCTCGATGGGTATTATCAATACCATAGCGTTTACACAAAGCATCCAGACTATTACGCTGACCGGGGTGCTTTTTCCGCGCATAAACCAGGCTATCAAACACGCTGCACATATCAGCAGTCAATTCAGCCGCAGGGTCTAATAAAGTAAACTCATGATCCATAAACCCCACATCAAACGGCGCATTATGGATTACCAATTCCGCACCACGAATAAAGTCCAGAAAATCATCGACCACATCCTTAAACAAAGGCTTATCTTGCAGAAACTCGTTAGTGATCCCATGTACCTCCATCGCGCCCTCATCAACCCGCCGCTCAGGATTAATATACATATGAAACTGCTTATCGGTTAAGCGCCGATTCACCAGCTCTACACAACCAATCTCGATAATCCGATGCCCTTCTTTAGGATTTAATCCCGTTGTTTCCGTATCTAAAACAACCTGCCGGCCTTTTTTTCGCATAAATAATAACCTACTCTGTAGGGCGTGGCTTTAGCCCGCCAATATCAAAAGGCGGGCTAAAGCCACGCCCTACAACAATCTTAATCAACCACCCACGCAGCATCCCAATGAGAATAATCACCAATCACATCAACCAACCCAGCGCGTAATGGATTAGCAACAATATATCTTGCTGCCGCTCTTATGTCTTCCTTTTTTCTTAGCGCATGATCATAAAACCCACGCTGCCAAAAAGCCCCTTGCCGAGTTAAACGTTTATTTAAAACAAAACCCGTTTTACCCTTAAATACACGCACCACTTCGAATAACTCAATAGAGTCTACTGCAACTAACCAATGCAAATGATCCGGCATTAAGACCCAGGCAAGAGAATGCAATAGCTCAGCATCGTGCATAGATTGCATTTGTTTAATAACGCATCTTGCATAAGCAAAATCATGAAAATGCGGAATGCGCTTTTCAGTTACTATCGTTAATGAATACGCTCGACCCAATTCAGAAAACCGCCCCTTAGTTAAATCAGCATAAACCATTATCCCCCCATAAAATCATCGAAAGCACCTGTAGGGCGCGGCTTTAGTCCGCCATTATTAATGTAAAATAATATCGTACTATACCAAAGGCGGGCTAAAGCCGCGCCCTACAGGGTTATTATTTTATCAATTTTCTGCATAATCCGGTGGGTTTCAGAAAGCGCGACGATGATTTTCTGGTAGTGCAGGATGTCATCAAAATCCAGGGTGCGGCCGTGGCGGTCTTTTAACCATTTTTGTGCGGGTTGATAGCCGCCTATATAAAAGTTCCAGGCGATCACCGGCACCTGCGCAAAATATTGTTGGTCATTAATCCATACCTGGCCTTGCGTGCTATCTTCAGGGTTCAGCACAAAATCGTGTTTATTGATTTTACGGGTGATCTGATTATCGCCGGATTCGGGGTAGGTGCTGATAAAGTCTTCGACAATCGGACTTTCCAGCAAATGAATCTGACGCAACTCGCTGCCCAGTTTAACCAGTTGCCAGAAGATATTTTTATCGGGATAGGGCACACGCGGAAAGTCGATTTTCAGGAATTCCTGATAGGTTTCGCGGTAAGTGGGCGAATGCAGTACAGCGTATATATAATCGAGCAGATCTATCGGGGCAAATGTATTTTCTGTGTTTTGTTTTTCGTTGGTAAAGGTTAGAGCTAGTTGTTCGGCTATTTGTTTAACTATATCGGGGTTTAGGTTAGGGGTGCGGTGTGAGGTTTCTTCCATCGATTGTTCAGCGGTTGGTTCTGAATATAAATACAGAGGAAATGTGGAGCATCGATCTAATAATGAAACAGTATCTTTACATACAATTTCATTTGAAATTAAAAAAGTACCAGCTTCATTAGATCGTGACTGCCGTAGACAATTGAATGCAAAATTTTTTCTATTTACCAAGTGTTGCATAACTTTCTCGCGAGGAAAATCAATTAAAGCAGAGTCGTAATAGATTGACCTTTTGTCAAATGGCCTATACAAAATATTTGTAATCTTTGTAGTTGCATAGGCATTTAATCGAGATTCTCTTATTTTCCAGTCTCTATTATCTTTTAAGTTAAATTTAACCTGTAGTTCATTGTCAGAATTATCACCATTAAGAAACTCTTGGATTCTTTTTATTAAATCAGGTTTGTGAAGATCAATTACAAAATGATCTCTATGAGTACTGATACCACTAGAAAATTCAGGAAAAACTTCAGTGATTGAAATTCCTTGTTTATATATTTTCTCTTTTTTAAAATCCTTAGGCACAAAAAAATACTCCGGCGCTCGACAATCCAGCTTATTCCAGTCAAGGGAAGCTAAGGAGCTATCCAGTAATCGCTGATATTTATCCTGCCGCTTGCCGTAGAAATCCAGATGATAAACCTCGGCTAAATCGCGTTTCCTGCTAGTTTTAACAAACAGATTAATCGATACCCCTTGCATAATATCAAATACATTTTCATCTTTACCACCATCAGGGGCGACTTCTTTCTTTTTGCTATTACCGTGCAAATCCAGAATATAAATTTTATCGAAGCTCTCCAATAAGGATTTGCGCATTTGCCGATGAATTATGCCGTCGATAAAACTGTTATTGCTGATATACGCGAGTATGCCTTCGCCGTTTTTATCAATCATATGCTGACCGTAACGGATAAACCTGATGTAATCATCCGATAAGGGCTGGATATTACGCTCGTTCAAGTCCTTTTTATAGTCTTTTAGCAAGTCCTGAATCCACGCGCCTTTATTACTGCTACTCACGGCATAGGGCGGATTACCCATCACCACCATCACTGGTGCTTCGCGTTTAATGCGGTTAGCAGCGCTGGCTTCATTGGATAACCAGGTGGCAAACAGCGTGCCAGTGTCCGGGTGTTCTTCTTCTAATGTATTAGTTAAGTAGACATTAAGTCTTTGCGGAATCTTGCCATGATAACCGGTTTCGGTCAGTAATAAATCCAGCTTTAAATGCGCCATCGCATAGGAGGCCATCAGCAATTCAAAGCCGTGCAGACGGGGAATTAAATGTTGTTCCACATAGCCCGGCCAGATACCTTGCTGACCCGCAAAATTTTTATAGATGTGCTTAATGACTGCCGCTAAAAACGTGCCGGTTCCGGTTGCGGGGTCTAATATCTGGACTTTATGTACGTCTTTGTCGATTTTCTCTAGGCGCGTGGCTTTATTTTTACCACGACCTTTAATAACCGCCCTTTCCACTTGTATGGTGGTCTGGCTGGTATCCGCCAAACCTTTAGGCAGATTGAAATCCGTTTTTAACAGATCATCGACCGCGCGCACGATAAAATTAACCACTGGCTCAGGCGTATACCAGACACCCCGACTTTTGCGCAGTTTGGGATCGTATGCAGCGAGAAAGGTTTCGTAAAAGTGAATGATTGGGTCGTTTTGCCGAGTTTCCTTGCCAAAATTATTCAGAATGGCGGCGACATCGGTGGCACGAAAGATGTCCGCAAGGGAATCGACAATCCAGACGATCCGCTCATCCAGATCGTAACCGGCTATATATTGAAACAGATTACGCAAAAACGGATTGCTTTTGGGAATCAGTTCAGCGGCTTCCTGTCGTGAAAACGTGGGTAATGTGGGATCGTGTAAACGTGCGGCAAACATGCCGTAAGCAATGGTTTGTGCATAGACATCGGCAAATTCTTTGGCACTGATATCGTGAATCAGAATCGCTTTAAAGGCTTGCATTTGTTCTTGCAGGGTGCTGTCATGCTGGTGTTGCTCGTCACTATTTAAAGCTGACTCGATAATAGCAGCCAATAGTTTGGCTTTGCCGGCCATCATGCCGGCGAGTTTGCTAGGTGATTTGAGTGTTTGCCCAACATAAGTGGCAAAGTCCTGAATCAAATCGATAAAATTCTGGAAATTTTCTGTGCTGGGAGTGATGCCCTCACTGGTTATATTTGCCAGGCTTATATGTGCGACTTTCTCGCCTTCCTTATAAAATTCAAACTGTAGATAATCGGTAATAATCAGATTAGTCAGGGAATTTTTGTAGCGGGTAAATTGTTCTTTGTATTCTTTGCTATTGAGCGGCTTACCTATATCTTTTGCTTCGATATAGCCGATAGGGATATGCTTTTTAGTGAGGATATAATCGGGTGCACCACAGGCAATATGCGCGGGTTCGTTGGTAACCAATATCTCCGGCAGCATTGCTTCCAGAAGATTTTGCAAATCGCCTCGATAGCTATGCTCTCGGGATATCCCCGTTTTGTAGCGCTGATTTAGCTTGTCGATATAGCTTTGTATTTCTTGCACAGTCTTCCTTATCTATTCAAACGACCGTTCTTTCATCGTAGGGCGCGGCTTTAGCCCGCCATTATTAACGTACAATAATATCGTGCTATACCAAGGCGGGCTAAAGCCGCGCCCTACATTAAGCATAAAAGACATTGTATCTGGGGCAAGTCACTAGGTGATCATTAACCATCCCTACCGCCTGCATATAGGCATAGCAAATGGTGGTGCCGACAAATTTAAAGCCTGCCTTTTTTAAGCTCTTGCTCATGGCATCTGATTCAGGGGTATTTGCGGGTACTTGTTGCATCGTCTGCCAGGTATTTATGATGGGCTTGCCATTTACAAACGACCAGATATGGGTATCGAAACTGCCGTATTGTTCTTGTATGGCGATAAAAGCTTGAGCATTAGTCACTGCTGAGCGTATTTTTAATTTATTGCGGATAATTTCGGGATTGTTTTGTAGTTCCAGTTGTTTTTGCTCGCTATAGCTAGCGACTTTGTGTACATCAAAGTTATCAAATGCCTGGCGATAGCCCTCGCGTTTTTTTAACACGGTAGACCAACTTAGGCCTGCTTGCGCGCCTTCTAATATCAGCATCTCAAACAATAGCCGCTCATCATGTACCGGCACTCCCCATTGCGTGTCATGGTAGTGCTCTTCCATTTCACTAGCAAGCGCCCACGGACACTTACTCATTTTTTTAATAGATCGCCTAGACCGGCAAAAGGGTTATGTGAACCGCCCGAGTGATCCTGAATCTCTTTCTTGCCACTGCCAAAGCGCATTTCTTCGTATTTTGAATGTTCATTATCATGACAATACAAACATAATAATTCCCAGTTACTACCATCCGCAGGATTGTCATCATGATTATGATTTTTATGATGTACCGTGAGTTCCTGTAAATTGGCATTGGTGAATTCGCGGGAACAGCGTCCGCATACCCAGGGGTACATTTTTAAGGCCTGACCACGATAGGTTTTTTCCCGGTCAGTCTGATGTTTACGTGCCTCTGCGACTATGCGCTCACTAGCGCTCATACTCTGCTGATTATTGCTTGCCATAAGACCTCATTTATATAAATCTAAAAAAGTTCATTATATACTTCGCAGGATTTTGATTGTTAAATTTTCAACAGATGAATGTAGGGCGCGGCTTTAGCCCGCCTTTAGTGTATTATTTTAGCGGACTAAAGTCCGCTCTACTGCTTACTTAGCTTTTACTTACCCGAAAAGCCGCAGCACTTGCGCCTAATTGCTCCAGTAGTGAATCATCAAACTGCCTGGCATACCGAATTTGCACATAAAGCTGGGTAATATGCGCAAAGCTTTCTGCAATATCTGGCTGTTGCTCTCTTACCCGTTGGGAAAAATCATTTGCCCCTTCGCAATCCTGTTTAATCAAACCTGTTTTAGCTAATTTCTGGCAGGCTCGGGCATAATATATCTGTGACTTTTCTAATACCAGAGTTTGTTTACGAAACAGGTAGGCAGCCAGAAAAATCGTTACTAAAGCAACCAAGCCTACTAGCCAATACAACATGGATTTAAGCGTATCTATACCAAAACTTGATAAAAAGCTGAACTGCTGGCGACGATCATAGTTAATTATCCAGCGGTGCCAGTTATAATCTGCACTACTCCATAAACTTCGCGCCTGTTTTAGCAATGCAAGTGTTTGACTATCAAGCTGTATCGGTGCAAAACTGACTGCATTATTCGCAATCTGCTGTTCAATGTTAACATCCTGTTCTATTCGCTCCGGAGCTATGGCAGTGGTTGGGTCATATCGTACCCAGCCTTTATCTTGTAGCCATACTTCCGCCCAGGCATGCGCATTTGCCTGCCTGACTTCAATAAATCCACCTGTTTCATTATAGGCCCCGCCTTGATAACCACCCACAATGCGCGCAGGGATTCCGGCAACACGCATTAAATAGACAAAAGCAGTTGCGTAATGTCCGCAAAAACCTTCACGGGTATCAAATAAAAAAGTTTCTATCGGCTTTTCATCCAGTAACGGCGGCATTAAGGTGTAATAAAAGTCCTCATTTCTAAAATGCGCAAATACTTTATTAATGAATGTTCCCGGGGATGTATCAAAGCCGCCTAACTGCCCAACTAAATCATCAATACGCCCCTCAACCCGATTCGGTAACTGTAAATTATCACTCAGCTCTGTTTTGGTAATATAACCAGTATTGTATTGCGCATAGGAGGTGATGCTGTATTCTGCTCTTTTTCCTGCAGGTTCTGAGCTTATTAGTTGACGGTTGCCATTTTCATGTAATGGCCAATGGTAAGTTTCAGGCATATCCAGTGCAAAGACCCAGTTCTTAGATTGCGGCTCCATCAGTAGCAGGTACTGATAAGCTTTTCCCATGAATTGAGTTTTATCCAGATAGCGCTTGAAATGTGTATTTTTAGTCTGGGTCCATTTTTTACCATCGGTAAAAGAAAAGACAGGCCCCCGCCAATAACGCTCTGCATTCGGAGGTAAATCTCCTGTAAATTTCGCTCGAAACACCAGCTCTCCTGACAAGCCTAACTGACTAATTGAACCGGGTTCTAAAGTGTCACTCAGCCCTGAAGTCGCTTGATTATCATTGTCTAAAAAAGACCAACGCGGCGCTTCAACGCGCGGAAAAAAGATAAACATAATCACCATCAAAGGGATGGCCTGCATTAAAATATTTCCAGCAGTTTTTAATGATGCAATATTGCTCTGGCTAGCACTATTAATAAAAATCAAGGTCGCTAATAGACTGATGCAGACTAACAAAATGTACCCCGCCATTAATATATTTTGTATATACAATAATTGGGATGCTGCAACAATAAACGCAAGATAGACAATTAGATAAACATCTCTTTGAGTTTTAATTTCCAGCAATTTCAACCCCAGAGCAATAACAAAAACAGTGGTGCCAGCATCTCGACCGAAGACCCCCTGATGCATGGTCACCAACAAACTTATACCACAGAGTAAGAGTAAAAAAACCAGTAACTGATTCGGCAAATACTCTGGATGCCAGACACCTATAAATCGCCAGATTAATAACACAGAGAAAAAAGCAAAAATAGGCGCAGGTACATGTAACACATGCGGTAAAGTGATTAAGCCTATGGAGCTGAGCAGAAAAACTATGCTACGCTGATTAATTGTCTCTTGCATAAGCTATTCATCTTTTAATTGTTTTATACGATAACTTCCCTGATGCTCAATGCCTAACTTTTCGGCCAGACAGGATAAGGACAGTTGCATTTCTCCCTTTAATGTCCATGGCGGATTGACAACTATCATCCCGCTGGCAGTCATCCCTAGCGCCTGCTTATCCGGTAATTGAGCTAATTCAAATAACTGTACGTTTTGTAAACTGCTGGCGGCAATACTCTGTTCTAGTTCATCGATTCGCTGCCGCTCTACAACGGGATACCAGAGTGTATAAGTCCCGGTTGCAAAGCGCTTATATAAATTGTCTAGTGTTTCAACAACCTGTTTGTAATCGGTTTTGATTTCATACGAGGGATCTATTAGCACCAGTCCACGGCGTTGCTGCGGCGGCATAATTGACAAACTGCGAGTAAATCCATCTTCATGCGCGATCTGTACGCGCTTATCTTTATTGACCGCTATGCGTAAGATCTCAATTTCACTATTGTGTAGCTCGTATAAAAACAAGCGATCTTGTTGACGCATTAAATGCCTGGCTATCATCGGTGAACCTGGATAACGCGTTAATTCATTCTGGACATTAAATGCTTTAACTACATTTACATAGGCAGTCAACGCAGGAGGCAAGTTGCTCTCTTGCCATAGTTTAGCGATTCCTTGCTGATATTCTTGCGTTTTTTCTGCTTGTTCACTAGTTAGAGAGTAGCTTCCTGCCCCAGCATGGGTATCAACATAACAAAAAGGCTTTTGCTTCTTTTTCAGGTGCTCAAGAATATGAATTAATACGCTGTGTTTTAACACATCGGCAAAATTTCCAGCATGATAGGAGTGACGATAACTAAGCATAGGTCGTTTATGTAAGTGTATATTAAGGAACGCGCACGGAATAAGTTGAGCATCTGGCGCAGAATTTTTATTCGTATTCAAGACGTAGAAACAGACATATAGCCAGCTACGTAACAGTTTCTACAACGCAGAAGACGGGTAAAAAGACAAGCCAGTTGCTTAAGTTATTTCGTGCGCGTTCCTAAGCTGGGTAAGCGCTATTAATTTGCAGCTTAACGGTCAAACTTGTAGCCCGTTAGAAGCTTGCGGAATACCGGGTATTCGTAACAGAGATTCCCCGCATTACGTATACTCCATGTACACTTACTAGAGCAGGGTAACTCACCCTACACAAGCGCTAAAGCTTGGAGACATTGCGTGGAATGCTCATGCCCCCGGTTTGGGGCTATATTAAGATCCATTAGTTTCATGCCATATTCTACCCCGGTTTTATCTGCGTCTAACACCCAGCGACACATCTGACTTAAGCGTTCCTCCTGGTCTGAACCTAGAGTTTGTTCATAATCCAACCAGATTTCTGCGCTCTGTAAGCCCGTGTATTGACGCGTCAGTAAGCCTTGCCCTTTTGCATAAGCTCGCCAATGAATATGTCTGATACCGTCTCCCGCCTGGTAATCTTGTAGCCCATAAAAATCATCCTGACCTTTTTGTGCATTACCTTGCATTCCCTGACGACTACTATTTTCTGGGAGCGGACACACTTGTGTGCCCGGGCGCGGATAAACTAATGTTTTAATTTCTATGTTTAAACGGTTCCAGGCGCGAAATAAACCAAAAGGATAACAACTAGAAATAACCGGGCGACTTACTACCAACCAGCCGCGCTGATTAGCTCGCTGCGCCAGGCTGACATGCGCACTTTGTTGTGCACTTATATCACAAGACACCATACTTTTCCTTGTGGCGCCTAACTGAACACTATAGCGATCTGAATTACCCGGGTTATCGATAATTAAAGCACTTTTAGTTAATTCACCCGCAAAAACATCAGGACTTTGCGCTTTTTTAATCAGCAGTCCTTGTAACGAGTTAACGGTATGTACAATCGTAATAAAAAACAGGCTAGCGAGTAAAAAGCACAGCAGGTAAACCAGGTTGTTATTGTAAACAAAGGCTATCAACATCAGTATGGTCATAAGCAATACAAAGCCCAAGCCACGTTTGGTAGGCAGTATATAAATGCTTCTATAGCTTAAGCGTATGGGTTTTGCAGAGGGTGTTGTTTTCATATTCAATAGAGATGAAAGGCTTCAGAGCCGAACTACGACCTTTTTTCGCGATATTTCTTGCGGGCTAAAGTCACGCTCTACTGCTGCCTTTATACCTAAATTCAGGGGGGGGGGGCAGCGCCCTATCATTCCCTGCTTTTTAAGGAATTGCGACATTCGCTAGCAGGGGTGCGACTATATTATCTGAATTACTATGGCTGGCACGAAGACGATGCCCAGCCACAGGAGCCAATACTGTTTGTACGTCCTCAGGAATCACTGACTCACGTCGCTGCATATAAGCCCATGCCTTAGCAGAATTCAATAAAGCCAATCCTGCCCGGGGCGATAAACCGACCTGGTATTCTTCGGAGTCTCGGGTGAATTTTATGAGTGCTTGTACATAGTCCAGTAAAGCTGGGGAAGCATAAACGTTTTTTATCGCTTGTTGCATCTGTATTAATTTCTCAGCAGATAATTCTGCGTCCAATGTTGCAATTAACTTATAACGGTTTTGACCTGTCAATAATTCGCGTTCAGCATCATGATCAGGATAGCCCAATTCAATACGCATTAAAAAACGGTCTAACTGTGATTCTGGCAGAGGAAATGTACCCAACTGACGATTTGGATTTTGCGTTGCGATCACAAAAAAGGGCTGTGGTAAGGGATAAGTTTCCCCTTCTACCGTAACTTGCTGCTCTTCCATCGCTTCTAGTAACGCACTTTGCGCTTTAGGTGTGGCGCGATTTATTTCATCAGCTAAAACCATTTGCTTGAAAATCGAACCTTTATGAAAGGTAAATTGATGCTGCTCTGGATTATAAATCGTTGCGCCAATAATATCCGCGGGCAACAAATCACTGGTAAACTGGATGCGCTGGTACTCCAGACCCATTAGTTTTGCCAAGGTATGCGCCAGAGTAGTTTTTCCAACGCCGGGTATATCTTCAATCAGTAAATGACCACCCGTTAATAAACAGCATAATGACAATCGAATTTGATGCTCTTTACCCAGTATAATGTTGTTTGCTGCATTAATTACCAGGTCGAGAATCTGGTGCATAAATATCCTTATTTTGTGTAGGGCGTGGCTTTAGCCCGCCTATTTCGCCACCCAGGCGGGCTAAAGCCACGCCCTACCTATGCCATTGTTTTACTACTTACCCAAAATACCTTTTACAGCATGCAGTAAGTCAGCAGGCAACACAACCGTTTTAGAATTATCAGATTCTGCTAGTTCGCGCATGGCCTCGATATATTTCTCACCTAATAAATAAGTTGCAGGTAATTCTTTATCTTTAAGTGCTGTGGTAATACTTTCGATTGCTTTACCACTGGCATCCGCCAGTAATATTTTTGCTTCTGCATCGCGACGCGAAGCTTCTAATCGACCATCAGCTTCAAGTATGGCAGCCTGTTTTGCACCTTCTGCTCGCGTGACTGCGGCACGACGCTCCCGTTCAGCAGCGCTTTGCTCTTCCATCGAAGCCTGCATGGTTGTAGACGGATTAATATCCTGAATTTCCACTGTCTTAAGAGTAATACCCCAATCGGCGATATCATCAGAAATACCATCCTTTAACTTTGTTTTAATATGCTCTCTAGAAGAAAGCGCATCATCTAAACTCATTTCACCAATAATCGCTCTGAGCGAGGTTTGAATGAGCTTTATTATTGCCAACTCGTAATCTTCTACACCATAAACCGCCTTCTCTGGCGATACGATATTAATATAGGCAATGGCATTTGCAATAATCATCGCATTATCTTTAGTAATCACTTCCTGTGACGGAATATCCAGCACGATATCTTTAGTCGTCAACCGGTCAATAACAGAGTCGACATAAGGGATAATAAAATTTAGCCCTGGCTTTAAAGTAGAATGATATTTCCCCAGGCGTTGTACGATGTGCTTATAGCCCTGTGGGACTATGCGCACTCCTTTGACGACCGTTACAATGACTAAAACAACAAAAACTCCAACAACTGACAAACCTTCCATATTAAATCCTCTCTCGTTATTTTGCTGAAACTATCAGCGTATTACCCGAAAATTCGCGCACTATTACGCGATCCCCTATGCCTACAATATCAGTACAAATAAATTGCCATTCATCGTTGCCCAGAATGGGGGCCGGAAAGCGTAAAGTACCTCGACCTTCATGGAGGGAATTATATTCAATCACCGTACCAATCTGGCCTATCATGCTCTCCCGTGACATGCCTGAAAAGGTTTTATTTTTTAAATGTGGCGAAACCCACTTAAACCAAGCGAACACAATAAAAATAGATAAAACTATCCATATCGTCAATTGCACGGTAAATGAAAATGGATAGATCAGTAGCAATAACCCCACAATAATCGCGCTTATGCCGAACCATAATGCCACGAAACTAACCAACATGACCTCCGCCAATGCCAGACATAAGCCAAAAATCATCCAGTGCCAGTAAGCAATATTTGTATTTAACCATTCCATCATTTCTGCCCCTTATAAAAATTTTTATATTTCATGCATGAAACAGTACAATACCCGCTTATTTATTTTTTTAAGCATCAGGAAAAATCATGATTATATGGGCGATTAACTTACTTGTTTTAGCCATCGGTATTTTAGCGGTAGGTTTAATCAAACCTAAATGGCTATTATTCTGGATGGATCAACCGAACAGATTCATCATTGTGGGTGTTTCAGTCATATTATTTATGGCGGCTGCAATCATGTTTGGCGAAGGCACCAAGCAGGGTGGGTCCCTGTCTGAAGTAGTACAATCCGAAAAGCCAGCCGCGACAGAAACCCCCGACGATTTAGCACAATAAGGAATGAGGATATAATACCCGAAAGTATGGCGCAGGATTTTGGCTTCACAGGCGTGTTAGGAAAACAGGCGCAGTGAGAGCTACGCAACTGTTTTTCTCGTACGCCTGTGGAGTCAAAAGAAGCGTCATTCCTGAGTAGGCAGGAACAAGTCAGACTCGGGTATTATTGAATTCTCGTTCCTAAGTTCTTTTATCCCGTTACTCAGAGTAGAGCAGACGTCAGTCCGCAACCCCCCCTCGAACTTCTGGTATTATCAATAGCCGCCTAAAGAGACTATAAAAATATTCAATGATACACACTACAAAACTGACCATGTAGACTGGAACGAGCCAGGAAACACCAACAATCAATAGCTTATGCGGCATCGATTGTTGGGTTTTGTACCTCTACCCAACATACAAAAAATACTTTAACTGCCCCAAAGTCAGCTCTATTTATTGACTTTCCTGTACGATTAATTCGTTAATCACCTTGATCATGCCTTCATGCGACCCTGCTGACTTGCCGCTGACTAGATACTTACCATTGACCACGACTGCTGGCACACCGGTTATACCATAACGTGGTCCCATAGTTTTAGCCTGGCGCATTTTAGTATCAACTATAAAAGAATTATAAGCATCATGGAAAGCAGCTTCATCAACGCCATGGGCAACAAAGAATTTAGCGAGATCATCTTCACTAGTTAATTGCTTTTTATTAACCTGTATCGCTTGAAAGAAATCAGCATGTATTTTATCAACTACACCTAAAACTTCTGCAGTATAGTAAGCTTTTGCATGCTTAGCCCACACCGCGCTGAATACAGCAGGCTGACGTATAAACGTTACATTCTCCGGCAAGCTGGACTTCCACTTTTCTACATAGGGCTCAAATTGATAACAATGTGGGCAACCGTACCAAAAAAATTCAATCACTTCGACTTTTGACGGGTCCTGAGTTGGCTGTACTGCCGCCAAATCTTTATAACCTTTTTCTGCAGCAAAGCTAACACTGCTCAAAACTGCCAAGCTAATCAGGCCTGCTTTAATAATATTTTTTAACATTGTATGCTCTTCTCTCTTACTGGTCACAAACAGTTATTTCATTACCGAAACATAATAGGCTATAGCTTTGATTTTTTCATCGGTCATTTTCTTGGCAATCATATGCATCATATTATCAGGGTTATTACTACGCACATCGGTTTTAAAGTCGGTCAGAGTTTTTATCAGATAATCTGCATGCTGGCCTTTTAAAGCCGGGAATGAAGCAGGCTCATTACCTTCGCCTTCTGGGCCATGACAGGCAATACAGGCGGATATTTCATTGTCCAGATCACCATTACGGTAGACATCGTAACCCTGCGCTATTAAAGCACCCTGCTTATCTTGCAAAGCTTTCCGGGCAGCGGTTTTTTCATCTTCACTGAGTGAATCATTATCATCAATCTCATCCAGGTCATCAGGATTTATTTGTGGTTCTGAATTTGCTGTAACGGCTTGCGCTTCATAATAAACGGCTATATCTTCTATATCCTGATCTGATAGACCCGCAACCATTGACGCCATCGTAGGGTCACTGCGTGAGCCATCCTTGAAAGCATGCATCTGCTTAACCAGGTAACCTTCGTTTTGTGCCGCTAATTTAGGGAATAGAGGCATCATACTATTACCATTTTCACCATGACAGCTAGCACAAGTCCCGCTTTTCCCCTGGCCTGCACTAATATCACCAACTGCTTGTGCAATCCCGGACATGTTAAGTAAAGCAAACGATACAGAAACCACTAGTAAACTTTTCTTCATTAGACTTCCCCTTCGGAATAAGATAATCATAAGGTTGTTATGTACAATAGTGGTTAGAATTCTACTCTAATTTAATTAATCCCTCTACTTGAGATGCACATGAACCCTCTTTATCATCAGGCAAAATTTGTCCTTAGCGCTCCCGGTTTAGATTCTGCACCTGCTGACTCAGGTCGGGAAGTTGCTTTTGCAGGTCGCTCCAATGCTGGAAAATCCAGTGCATTAAACACTTTAACCCGACAAAAATCATTAGCCAGAACCAGTAAAACACCGGGGCGCACACAATTACTGAATTTTTTTAATTTGAATGAGCAGCAGCGATTTGTTGACCTACCGGGCTATGGCTATGCAAAAGTTCCCGCAAAAGTGAAGCGGCAATGGCACGACTTAATGGAAACCTATTTACAGGAACGCCAATCTTTATATGGCATTATCCTGGTCATGGATATCCGCCATCCGCTGACTGAATTTGACTGGCAAATGATCGAGTGGTGCGCCTATACAAAAAAACCGTTGCACATATTATTAACAAAAGCCGATAAATTAAATTATGGTGCGGCGAAAAATACCTTGTTTAAAGTGCAACGTGAACTGCAAGAACAAGATCTATCGGTCACACTACAATTATTTTCTGCGTTAAAAAAAAGTGGCATAGATGATATTCACGAATTGTTAGATAGCTGGTTTGAGGCTGAATAATTTAGCTGACGGGTATGGGTGGGCTTTCACAAAATAATGGGGTTCGCAAAAAAACGCTCAACCCATCCTATGGGTTACCCTTTAACCTAGAAAGTGAAAATTTATCTCCAATATAGGATGCGTTAAGACACGAAACGCATCACGAATGCGTTTCCTAGCGCCAACACACCCTATACTAAAGTGTTAAAACCAAAGCGGACTAAAGTCCGCTCTACTGTATTAATTAATGTGCCTCATCCCAGTTAATACCGACACCAATATCTACTATTAGAGGGACATTTAATTCAGCAGCCTCACTCATCAATTTCCTGATCATTGCACTATATTCAACAACTTTATCTTCAGCTATCTCAAACACCAACTCATCATGCACCTGCATAATCATTTTGGCATCAGTTTGGTCGTCCTCTAACCAGACATCCGTGGCTATCATGGCCAGTTTAATAATGTCTGCCGCACTTCCCTGCATAGGTGCGTTAATTGCGGTACGCTCTGCATATTGTCTACGCGCCGCATTTTTAGAATGAATTTCCGGCAAATACAAACGCCGCCCCCATATAGTCTCAACATAGCCCTGAGCCTTCGCCGTCTCACGGGTATCTTGCATATACTGCTGAACGCCTGGGTAGCGAGAAAAATATAAATCGATATATTCCTGCGCCTGAGAGCGGCCTAAACCTAGCTGCTTTGCCAAACCAAAGGCTGACATACCATAAATCAAGCCAAAATTAATTGCTTTTGCCGAACGCCGTAAATCAGTGGTCACCTGCTCCAGCGCTACGCCAAATACCTCAGCAGCCGTTGCCTTATGTATATCCTCACCTTTAGAAAAAGCATCTAGCAGGCCCTTATCACCAGACAAATGCGCCATTATGCGTAATTCAATTTGCGAATAATCTGCCGCGACTATTTTATAGCCTGCAGGCGCAATAAAAGCCTGACGAATTTTGCGCCCTTCTTCACTTCGTACCGGAATATTTTGTAAGTTAGGGTTAGATGATGATAAACGCCCTGTCGCTGCTACAGCCTGATGATACGACGTATGCACCCGGCCTGTTGTCGAACTAATCTGTAACGGCAGCTTATCGGTATACGTCGATTTCAGCTTACTCATACTGCGGTGCTTTAATATCAATTCCGGTAATGGATATTCTTGCGCTAATTCTTGTAGCACGGATTCTGCTGTTGACGGCTGTCCTTTAGGCGTTTTCTTTAACACCGGGAGCTGTAATTGATCATACAAGATATGCTGAATCTGCTTTGGTGAGGCTATATTAAAGCTCTGTCCGGCTAACTCATGCGCCTGCTGCTCTATCGCCATAATATGATTTGCCAGCTGCATGCTTTGTTGTGCGAGCATATCACTATCAATTAATACCCCATTGCGCTCCATACGAGATAAAACACCCAGTACCGGCAGTTCTATGTTTTTATATAAATCAAGCAGAGCCTGATGTTCAGCCAGTTTAGGTGCCAACACTTGATGCAAGGCCAGCGCAATATCCGCATCTTCTGCCGCATATTGAGTTGCCTGATCTAACGCAACTTCAGCAAAGCCAATCTGCTTTGCACCTTTACCCGCGACATCTTCGTAATGAATGGTCGTTCGATGCAGATAGGTTTTCGCCAGATCATCCATATTATGTCGGGTTAACGTGCTATTGAGCACATAGGATTCCAGCATGGTATCCTCGGCAATTCCCTGTAATTCTATCGCGTAATTCGCCAGCACATTACTGTCATATTTCAGGTTTTGCCCTACTTTCGCCTGTTCAGGGTCTTCTAATAGCGGCTTTAATTTCTGCAACACTTCACTGCGTGGGAGTTGCTCAGCGACACCGGGATAATCATGTGCCAAAGGTATATACGCCGCCTCTCCCGCAGTAATGGCGAAAGATACTCCGACAATTTCAGCCTCACTATAGTCGAGACTGGTGGTTTCCGTATCGAAGGCAAAAAGTTCTGCAGCCTTTAATTTTTCCAGCCACTGATCAAATTGCTCCCAGCTCAGAATCATTGCATATTCTGTCGCAGCTATGACTGCAACTTCAGTTTCTTCTAGTGCAGGAGCGGCTGTTTTCTCAGCTTTGACCGGCTGCTGTAATATTTTTGACCATGCAGAAAATCCCAGGTCCGCTACTCGCTGCTGTAGTTCAGCAGTATCTGCCTGGCTACAACGTAAATCTTCGATCGTATAGGCTAAACCCAGATCACATTTAATGGTGGTCAATTGTTTGGATAAAGGTAAATCGTCCAGGCTTGCACGCAGGCTTTCACCCACTTTCCCTTTAATCTCATCTGCGCAGGCTATTAAATTATCCAGTGTTTGATACTGTGCCAGCCATTTTGCTGCAGTTTTTGGCCCCACCTTAGGCACGCCAGGAATATTGTCCGCGCTATCACCCATTAAGGCTAAATAGTCAATTATCTGTGCAGGGGTGACGCCAAATTTATCAATAACCCCCTGAATATCCATTGTTGTATTAGACATGGTATTTTCTAAAGTCACCTGCTCGGTCACTAATTGCGCCATGTCTTTATCGCCGGTAGAAATCACCACTTGAAAGCCTTGCTCAACTGCCATTTGTGCCAGAGCTCCCAACACGTCATCAGCTTCCACCCCGGTTTCCATTATTAGCGGTATGCCCATCGCGATAATTAAGTCGTGCAAAGGCTGAATCTGCACACGTAAATCATCCGGCATAGGCGGGCGATGCGCTTTGTATTCACTATACAGCTCATTTCTAAATGTGCCGCCGGGTGCATCGAACACCACAGTAAAATAATCCGTTTTATGATCGCTTCTTAATCGCTTTAGCATATTTGCAACGCCAAATATCGCATTAGTGGGCAACCCTTCAGCATTACTTAAAGGCGGAACTGCATGATAAGCACGAAACAGAAAAGAGGATCCGTCAACTAGGAGTAGTTTTTTAGGCATAAGTGTTAATATGTTTAATATTCAAGTGTATTTTCCGTTACACGCTGGTTTTGCTGTGCAAGATAAGACCCACCGACAATAAATGCCATAAATAATATAAAAATAATTGAGGTGAGATATCTCACCTTTTTACTGGTTTTATAAGCGCTCATAAGCTTTCCAAAATTTCAAAAAAATACTCTAACAAAACATTTAAACGGGAGTAAAAAACTTCAGTTTATTTAGTAGTAATCGCTAAAACTATTACACTCCCGCTATTATGACCAATACTGAAATAATTTACTTTCCTCTAGCTATGCGCCAGTTTCAGCGTCTTGCTATCGACAAAAATCAGCTCACTATACAACCGCATCCGTGACCGCGCCAAGTATAAAACCGCTAGGACCCTATGAAACTTTACTAAGGGAGATGGAAAGAAATAATCATCCAGAACAACCAGGAGAAATGGTCAAAAACCATTTCTCCAACGATGGCATTCGGTCAACAAACTGATAATACGTCTTCATTGCTTTTTTACCTACCTTTACTCCTGTTTCATATATTTTTTCTGTTAATTTAACAATAGGTGCTTTGCCATTGTAGGTCATACTTTTGGCAAATTTTAAAGTTGTTTCAACTGTATCCATTATGTCGCCACTAATATGATTTTCATAGGCTCCCCATACTCGTTCAATTGGGTTATATTTACTATGATAAGGAGGGTAGTAGGCCAGTTTTATCTTTATGTTGCTTTTTTCAGCAAACTCCACAAGCCTTTTTATAAACTGAGTTCTGGAGCTACTGTTCTCCATACCATTGTCAGCGTTAATTGTCAGAATATCTACTCCATATTTTTCTTGAATTTCTGGCCAAATTTCTTCCAATCGGTCAACGATGAAATCACTGCTGGCATAGCCTGCTGTAAAGAAAAGGAAAAAATCATCATGTTCAGGCAGATAAAAACCAAAAGGAGTTAACTTTTCCTTAACATCTAAATCATGATCCTCTGCTTTTGTTAAAACCCGATTTCGTCCTCCCCGTGAAAAATTTCCTATATTCATTCTTGCTTTGGCATCAATTGATATACGAATCTCTTTTGGGTTGATATCTGCCATTCCATTGACTGAATGAACTTGTTCAAAAATTGCATCCGTTTCCTT
This sequence comes from Methyloprofundus sp., assembly GCF_965251085.1. Classification (NCBI taxonomy): domain Bacteria; kingdom Pseudomonadati; phylum Pseudomonadota; class Gammaproteobacteria; order Methylococcales; family Methylococcaceae; genus Methyloprofundus; species Methyloprofundus sp. The sequence goes on from NZ_OZ252594.1 coordinate 3,014,066, forward strand.
GATTTTCTTATGAGGCTTTGTTTTTTGTACCTTTTTTGGATGGTAACTCAGGTCATTTAATTTTGTATTGATAGTTTTTGAGCAAGGTAATGTTTTTTCATCGTAATAATCAATCTCCAGTAAACGTTTTCTAACTTCTTTAGCCGTTAGCCGGGTATATAATCGACAGGAATTAAAAGAGGGATCCGTTTGACACTCCGGTTCAGCAATTTTTTTTATGTCATCAAGTAGATGAGGAAAATGCTCTTCACTTTTATTACGCCCTCTCGCTGAAAAATTATCTTCTATGGGCTGAGTTTCAAGTTCATATTGTCCTTTTCGGATAGTGCCTCTATTCCATCCTAGTTTTTCTTCAGCAATACTTGCACCACCTGAGCCTAGTAGCTCCACCGTTTCAGCCATGAATATACGACGTACCGAGCCTTTTAAACGATGGGCTGTATTTATAATCCAACCTATAATGCTATCTGTTAATATCAACAAGCTTATCTGCCTAGTGTGAGAATAAATTCAGAATTCATTATTATAAATTATTGAGACACAAGCTTACTTCGTTTGGATGATTATTTCTTTCCATCTCCCTAACCAAGTGCGATCAAAAGCCACCCTGCAGATTCTCTGCCTCTATTCTGTTGATAGTAGCTAATTTTATCAGTTTAGACACTACACTTGATGATTTATTCTTAGTAGACACCGGTTTATGAACAAATTTTCTGATCACGATTTAGCTGCGCGCTTGATGACCGCTGACGATAGAAAATCATAACAGTTGAATCACATTAGCTACGCCGATCGACGGCCGAATAAGGCCGTTCCAACTCTTACAATGGTTGAGCCCTCAGCTATTGCAGCTTTCAAATCTGCTGTCATACCGAAAGAAAAAGTACCTATTTCAGGCCTGTGTAATGCGCTTACCGCTTGAAATAGCTTACGATATGGCTTACATTGCTGCTCGTAGTCAGTTGCTGGCTGTGGTATCGCCATTACACCACGCAATTTAAGATTTGGTAACTTTTCAATCTGCTCAATTGCATCGGCTAATTCATCGAGCTGAAAACCTGATTTACTTGGCTCATTGCTTATATTGATTTGCAAACATATATTTAATGGCGGCAAATAGCCTGGTCGCTGCTCACTAAGGCGCTTTGCAATTTTTATTCGATCAACACTATGTACCCAGCTAAAATGCGCTGCAATTTGCCGGGTTTTATTGGACTGTATTGGTCCTATAAAATGCCAGCAAATCTGATAACAGCTCAGCTGCTTCTGTTTTGCTAATGCTTCTTGTAAATAACTTTCACCAAATTGCCTTTGCCCAGCACGATAAGCTTGAATTATATCTTCTGCTGGTTTGGTTTTACTAACTGCAAGCAATTGAACGGAATATGGGATTCGCTGCGAATCAGATTCACTCTGGCGAATAGCGGTGTTAATCCTGTCTAAATTTATAGCTATTGATGTCATTTTTTATCCTAGAAACCGCAGTTGAGCAGGGATTTTGTGGAAAACCTGAGTGCGAAAGACCAGGCACAGCTAGCAGGCAATGGCCGTAGCCCTTGGCAATAGCTGTAACGCAGTATTTCGCGCTCAGATTTATTCACAAAACCGTGAAGCGGAGTCTGTTCACCCTGCAGGCGATAAGTTATTACGGTAATTATGCTTTATATTCAAATACTTAGAGTATTTTTAGCGTTCAACTGCGGTTTTTAGTTTAACCTAGAAAAATCAGTTGAGCACGAATTTATAGTGCAAGATATTGAATTAATATAACACTTTCAAAAAATCTTAGATTCACGTAGGTTAATCGGGGGTTTTTCGGAAGTGCTGTGGAATCAAGAGCTTGCGCTATAAACCGTGAGCAACTGATTTTTCTAGGTTTAAGAGGTACAATCATTTTTTGTTGCTTTATTAAACACTACTACTTTAAAAATTCAAAGACATAAGCTATGGTATAAAAGATACCATTACAATTAATTTTTACTATCGACTTGGAGTCTCAATGGATATTGCTGAATTACTCGCGTTTTCTGTAAAAAACGGTGCCTCGGATTTGCATTTATCTGCCGGCCTCCCGCCTATGATTCGAGTGGATGGCGATATTCGTCGAGTTAATATTGATGCTTTCAACCATAAACAAGTGCATGCGCTTATTTATGACATTATGAATGACAAGCAGCGACGTGACTATGAAGAGTTTTTTGAAACAGATTTCTCTTTTGCATTACCCGGTTTAGCTCGATTTCGTGTTAATGCCTTTAACCAGGAGCGCGGTGCAGCGGCGGTATTTCGTACCATTCCCTCGGAGATATCATCTCTGGAAGACCTGGATGCACCTAAGTTTTTTACCACATTAACTGAAAAATCGCGCGGTCTGGTACTGGTCACAGGCCCGACAGGCTCAGGTAAATCAACTACTCTGGCGGCTATGATTAATCATATTAATCTCAGTCGATATGAACATATTCTGACTATTGAAGATCCCATCGAATTCCTGCATACCAGTCAAAAATGTCTAATCAACCAACGGGAAGTGCATAGAGATACGCAAAGCTTTAATAACGCATTAAGATCAGCTCTAAGAGAAGATCCCGATATTATAATGGTCGGTGAGATGCGGGATATTGAAACCATACGTCTGGCACTTACGGCTGCTGAAACAGGTCATCTGGTTTTTGCCACACTTCATACCACCTCTGCTGCAAAAACCATAGACCGTATTATTGACGTTTTTCCGGCAGCCGAAAAAGAAATGATTCGTTCCATGCTTTCTGAGTCATTACAAGCCGTTATTTCACAAACCTTATTGAAAAAAATCGGCGGCGGACGTATCGCCGCACACGAGATTATGGTCGGCACACCCGCGATTCGCAACCTGATTCGTGAAGCGAAAGTCGCGCAAATGTATTCTGCAATCCAAACGGGGCGTCGTGATGGTATGCAGACTTTGGATCAAAATCTTAAAGAGCTGGTAGATGCGGGAAAAATAACCTCCAAGGCGGCTATGATTAAGGCCGTTAGTAGAGATATGTTCCGTTAAGTTATCAAGGAGAATACTATGGATTTTGAGAAGCTATTAGAATTAATGAGTACACAAAAAGCATCAGATTTATTTATTACTGCGGGGCGAGCAGCTGCATTGAAAATTGATGGTAAAATTAAAGATGTTTCAAAAACCCCACTAACAGAGGAACAATCTCTACAGCTGGTAAAAAGCATCATGTCGCAACGCCAGCGCGATGAGTTTGAAAATACTAAAGAGTGTAATTTTGCCATTAGCCGTCATGGACTAGGGCGTTTCAGAGTTAGTGCATTTACCCAAAGAGATGCTGCTGGAATGGTTCTAAGACGTATCGAATCTGAGATTCCAGACTGGGAAAGCTTGCACCTTCCGGCTACTTTAAAAGATGTCATTATGGAAAATCGTGGCCTGGTGCTTTTTGTTGGTGCCACCGGCACGGGTAAGTCGACTTCACTGGCTTCTCTAATTAAATACCGTAATGAAAACAGTAGCGGACATATTATCAGCATAGAGGACCCTATAGAATTTGTGCACCCGCATTTAGGTTGTATCGTAACTCAACGTGAGGTGGGTATGGATACTGAATCATATGAAGTTGCACTAAAAAACACCCTCCGCCAGGCTCCTAATGTTATTCTTATTGGTGAAATCCGTACCAGAGAAACCATGATGCACGCCCTGGCCTTTGCAGAAACAGGTCATTTATGCTTATCCACCTTACATGCAAATAATGCCAACCAGGCAATAGATCGTATTTTGCATTTCTTTCCTGAAGATATGCATGGTCAGGTTTTTATGGACCTTTCACTAAATTTAAAAGCAATTATCGCTCAGCAACTGGTTGCCCGGGCTGATGGCAAAGGTCGCTACCCAGTGATGGAAATTCTATTGGGCACACCCTTAGTTTCTGACATTATTCGTAAAGGTGAAGTGCATAAATTAAAAGAATTGATGAAATCTTCAAGGGAGTTAGGCATGCAAACCTTTGATCAGGCTTTATATGATTTATACACTCAAGGAAAAATTAGCTATGAAGATGCACTTAATGCCGCTGACTCTAAAAATGAAGTCCGCTTGATGATTAAATTAGGTGCACACTCTGATTTCTCCGGCGAAGATCAGGAAATAAGCTTAGCAAATATTGATGAAGATGAAGGTGGAAACATTCGCTATTAAGTGCTATTACACTTAGGAGCGAGAATTTAATAATACCCGAGTCTGACTTGTTCCTGCCTACGCAGGAATGACGTTTCTTTTGATTCCACAGTCGCACTAAAAAAACTGTTGCGTAGCCTCACTGCGCCTGTTTTCCTTACACGCCTGTGATGCCAAAATCCTGCGTCATACTTGCGAATATTATTAAATTCTCGTTCCTTAGCCAGTTATCGATCTATCTTGTGAGCGAAGCCGATTAAAGCCTGCTCTACTGCATTTAGGAAAAGCCTTGTTGCCGCCAGGCTTCATATAAGGTTACAGCGACTGTATTAGACAAATTTAGACTCCGACTTTCCGGCAACATAGGTAAGCGAAGCCTTTGTTGTTCAGGTAAGCTAGTTAAAATACTATCAGGCAATCCTCGTGTTTCTGGCCCGAACATCAACACATCCTCGGGCTGAAATGCCGTGTATGAGTAGCATTGCTTAGCTTTAGTCGTTAATGCATAAACTGTTGCATATTGCTCATTGCTTAAGAATGCAGCTATATTTTCATGCACCTTTATATCTGCCCATTCATGATAATCCAGCCCAGCTCTACGCAGCTTTTTATCGTCCAGCTCAAAACCCAAAGGTTGGATTAAATGTAATTTTGCACCTGTATTGGCGCATAAGCGAATAATATTGCCGGTATTTGCGGGTATTTCCGGTTCAAAAAGTACGATATTAAACATTTATAATTCCAGCTCGACATAGGGTTGCAAACAAAAAAAAGCCCAATGTATTTAAAAACACATTGGGCTTTTTATTCAATGCCTGTTAATTACTTAACATTCACTGCCTTTAGTTTCCAGATATCATCACTATAACTCTGGATAGTACGATCAGTAGAAAATTTTCCACTATTGGCTGTATTGATAATGCTCATACGCGTCCAGCGATCTTTATCCTGATAGGCTTCTTCAACACGTTTTTGTGCGTCAATAAAACTACGGAAATCCGCAATCGTCATCCACATATCATCTGAACTCTTAATGGAATTGATAACATCATCAAAAATACCAGGCTCACACTGATTAAAATGCCCACTTTCTAGTAGGTTCATCACGCGTTGTAAGTCTTCATCCTGAGCAATAATTCCCATAGGGTCATAATGATTGCGCATTTCTTCAACTTCAGTTTCAGTTAAGCCGAACTTGAAGAAATTATCATCGCCAACTTCTTCGCGGATTTCTATATTTGCACCGTCCAGCGTGCCAATGGTTAACGCGCCATTCATCATAAATTTCATGTTACCAGTACCAGAGGCTTCTTTACCCGCAGTAGAGATCTGCTCCGATAAATCAGCTCCTGGACATATTTTTTCCATTGCTGAAACGCAGTAGTTTGGCATAAATACCAGTTTTAATTTTTCACCTACATCCGGATCATTATTAATTATTTCAGAAACGTTATTAATCAGCTTAATAATACGCTTTGCCATGTAATAACCTGGTGCAGCCTTACCACCAATCAATACACAACGGTCTGTCCAGTTAGCTGTATCACCACGCTTAATACGCTCATACAGGTGTATGACATGTAATACATTTAACAACTGACGTTTATATTCATGAAAGCGCTTTACCTGTACATCAAATAAAGCATTTACATTAAGATCGATATCATGCTCTGTTTTTTTGAAGTCAATTAATGTTTGTTTGGCACTTTGTTGTAATTCATACCATTTTTTGCAAAACTTTTTATCATCAAGAAATTTTTCAAGTTTCTTTAGCTCTGACAAATTAGTAATCCATTTATCGCCAATTTTTGAGGTAATAAATTCTGCTAATTCAGGATTACATGCTGCCAACCAACGTCTAGGAGTAACGCCATTGGTTTTATTATTAAATTTTTCTGGCCATAATTCATAGAAATCTTTAAACAAGCCTCTTTGTAATAATTGCGAATGCAACTCTGCGACACCATTGACTGAAAAACTACCGACGATAGCAAGATAGGCCATTCTTACATGCTTATGACCATGCCCTTCTTCAATTATGGACATGCGCGTTAAACGCTCATTATCGCCAGGCCATTTTGTAGATACCTCAGCCATAAAGTGAGCATTTATTTCAAAAATAATTTCCATTACTCGCGGCAATAAATGTTCAAATAAACCAACCGACCATCTCTCCAATGCCTCCGGCAATAAAGTATGGTTTGTATAAGCCATGGTTTTTGTCACGATATTCCATGCTTCAGCCCATTCTATATCATGATTATCAATTAATAGGCGCATGAGTTCTGCCACTGCGATACTTGGATGCGTATCATTCAATTGAAAGCAATTTTTTTCGGCAAAATGGGTAAAATCATTTCCATGTCGTCCCACCCAGTTGGCAACAATATCCTGTAAACTTGCTGACGCTAAAAGATACTGCTGCTGTAAACGCAGTGCCTTACCATTTTCATTAGCATCATTGGGATAAAGTACCATGCTGATATTTTCAGCTGTATTTTTTGCAGCAACGGATTCAGCATACGCTCCCGCATTAAATTCATCTAAATTGAATTCTTCAGTGGCTGTTGCTTTCCATAAGCGTAAAGTATTGACCGTACCATTTTGATAACCAGGAATCGGGGTGTCATAAGGTACGGCCAAAATATCATGTGTATCAATCCACATTCTCTTCTTTGCACCTTTATCATCAACCGCTTCCACGACCTTACCACCAAACTTAATACGGTTTGTGTATTCTGGGCGTTCTATTTCCCAGACATTGCCATTTTTTAACCAGTGATCAGGTCGTTCGACCTGTTCTCCATTAATAATAGCCTGGGTAAACATGCCGTATTCATAGCGTAAGCCATAGCCGGTAACGGGTAATTGCAAGGTCGCACAACTATCTATAAAACAGGCGGCTAATCGACCCAGACCACCATTACCCAGGCCAGCATCAGGTTCGCTATCTATCAGTTCTTCTATATCCAGGCCTAAATCATACATCGCCTTTGTTACTTGATCAGTAACACCTAGATTAAGCATGGCGTTACTTAACGTACGTCCCATTAAAAATTCCATGGAAAGATAATACGCTTTCTTGCAATCTGTCTCTCTATAAGTATTGTAAGTCTCTTTCCAGCGTTCAACTAAACGGTCACTTATCGCCAAGGAAAGTGCTTCATAAGCGTAATGTGTTGAACGACAATGCTGGTCACGACCTAAGCGGTGACTGTAATAGCGCTTAAAGTCTGCAGTTATATTTTTTTTATCCAGCCCTAATTTTGGTAGTTCTGTAATATCAGAGCAAGGGTTACTTTTTTTAAATACGTTATTTGGCATATGCTTTTACTAGGTAAGATTTAAATTTATTAAATGTTCTTCAGGGACATGCATGGAATAAGATCGATTACTGGCGTAGAATTTTTATTCGCCTCTAAGTTGCAGAAGACGGATAAAAGGGCAAACTAGTTGTCGAAATAATTTCGTGTACATTCCTTAGGGAAAGCATACTATTAATAAGAAAAATCTACGCGCTCATACTCATAGAATGAGTCTATTGAATATTGCACACTCGCTCGTAACTACTCGCTAAAAATGCTTATCAAAAATAATTAGTATGCTTCTAGAATCTACAATTTACCGTGACATTGTTTATATTTCTTCCCTGAGCCACATGGGCATGGTTCATTGCGGCCAACTTTTCTATCTTCTCGAACAAAGGGGACTTCAGTTTCATCCTTATTGTTTTGTTCCTGACTCGCTTGCTGACTAGTTTCTGCTTCCTCTAACCCGCTATCAGCTTCAGCATGTTCAAAGTGCATTTCTTGTGGTGTCTGACGCTGTTCATCAATAGCATCAACATCTTCTTTCTTGTTGATTTTAACTTTAGATAAAATACTGATGACTTCATATTTTATTTGGTCAAGCAAACTGGCAAACATATCGAATGCTTCACGCTTAAATTCCTGCTTAGGATCTTTTTGCGCATAACCTCTAAAGTGAATTCCTTGTCGCAAACTGTCCATTGCGGCCAAATGCTCCTTCCAGCTATTGTCCAGAACTTGTAGCATGACTGATTTCTCAAAATGGCGCATCACATCTGCACCAGTCTGCTCTTCTTTATTAGCATATTCTTTGGCAATGATATCTATGACTGCCGTGCGTAATGATTCTTCGTGTAAGCTTGAGTCATCTTCGAGCATTTTTGCTACAGGGATATCAACTTCAAACTCATCTTTTAAATGTGCTTCCAAGCCGTCAATTGCCCATTGCTCTTCCATTGTTTTGGGTGGGATGTATTTAGTTATTACATCATTAACCACATCCTCTCTAATCACCTTGATAATGTCACTGATATCCTCAGATTCCATCAATTCGTCACGTTGTGTATAGACAACTTTACGCTGATCATTAGCAACATCATCATAGGCAAGCACTTCTTTACGTTGATCAAAGTTTCTTCCTTCAACCTTTTTCTGTGCATTCTCAATCGATCGAGTTACCCATGGATGTTCAATTGCTTCACCTTGTTCCATGCCAAGTTTTTTCATCAAACCCGCAACTCTATCAGAAGCAAAGATACGCATTAAATCATCTTGCAGTGACAAATAAAACCGTGTTGAGCCAGCATCACCCTGACGACCAGAACGACCACGTAACTGGTTATCTATTCTGCGTGACTCATGTCGTTCTGAACCAATAACATGTAGCCCACCACTGTCTTTTACGCGCTCATGTCGTTCCTGCCATTCTTGTTTAACATGATTTATTTCAGCTTGCGTAGCATTTTCACCTAATGTTAGGATTTGAGCATCTAAATTACCACCCAGAACAATATCTGTTCCACGTCCGGCCATATTTGTAGCAATGGTTATTGCTGCCGGCATACCTGCTTGTTCAATAATATGCGCTTCGCGTTCGTGCTGTTTAGCATTCAGCACTTCGTGTTTTATTTTAGCTTTATTCAGTACATTCGAAATAAGTTCTGAATTTTCAACTGATGTAGTACCGACTAGTACTGGCTGGCCTCTTTTTACACACTCTTTAATATCTTCAGTAATAGCCTGATATTTCTCATCTGTCGTCAAATAAATCAAATCGCCTTTGTCTTCTCTAACCATAGGTCTATGAGTTGGTATTACAACAACTTCTAGTCCATAGATTTTATTTAGCTCGAATGATTCTGTGTCCGCCGTACCTGTCATTCCTGATAGTTTTTCATACAGGCGAAAGAAATTCTGAAAAGTGATAGAAGCTAGTGTCTGGTTTTCATCTTGAATTTTTGTGCCTTCTTTAGCTTCCATAGCTTGATGTAAGCCTTCCGACCAACGTCGTCCGGGCATAACTCGACCAGTAAACTCATCAACTATAATCACCTCATTGTTGTGAACTATATAATCTACATCTCGATGATATAATGTATGCGCTCTTAATGAGGCGTTCACATAGTGCATTAACCTTATATTGGTAGGTTCATATAGACTTGCACCTTCTTCTAACAGTCCATGTTCAACCAATAACTGCTCGATATGTATATGACCCGCTTCGTTTAAATGAATCTGTTTGGACTTTTCATCAACCGTATAATCACCAGGGCCTAATTCCTCACCTTCTTTTTCACCTTCTTGACGTTCTACTTTTGCTAAAAAGGGAATGATTGCATTTGTTTTAATATAGTTTTCAGTGCTATCTTCAACAGGACCTGAAATTATTAATGGTGTTCTCGCCTCATCAATTAAAATTGAATCTACTTCATCGACAATCGCAAAATGCAAGCCTCTTTGTACTTTTTGATCAAGACTAAACGCCATATTATCGCGTAAATAGTCAAAGCCAAACTCATTATTAGTTCCGTAGGTTATATCAGCTGCGTACGCTTCTTTACGCTGCGCATGATCCAGGTCACTAATAATAACCCCTGTCGTCAGGCCAAGAAATCCATATAATTGCCCCATCCATTCGGAATCTCGTGCTGCAAGATAATCATTGACCGTGACAACGTGTACACCTTTTGCAGGCAAGGCATTCAAATACGCAGCAAGGGTAGCCATTAAGGTTTTACCTTCCCCCGTTTTCATCTCTGCGATCTTGCCTTCATTAAGCACCATGCCGCCCACCAGTTGGACATCAAAATGGCGCATACCATATACACGTGACGATGCTTCTCTTACCGTAGCAAACGCTTCAGGAATTAAATTATCTAATTGTTCACCTTCAGCTAAGCGAACTCTAAATTCTTTAGTTTTTGCTTGTAACTCTGCGTCTGTTAATTTTGCATATTCTTCAGCAAATTGATTAACCGACTTTACTGTTTTTCTTTTCTTTTTAATTAATCGGTCATTACGACTACCGACAACAAATTTAACAAGCTTACCTAGCATCCTAATTTACCCAGTGTGAATTCATTTTGAGACATATAACTTATCAATTATAACCTTTTTTCGCTATATCAGGAACAAACAATCCTATTTTAATTTTATTGCATTCATTCTTTAAAACGACTAGCGTCCTACTTTACTTTTCTCTAAACGCAAAAAAGCCCCTGTTACTTGCGTAACAGGGGCTCTGTGCTTCTAATTCCTACTCAGTGTTAACTGAGTATTCTATTCATTAGATGAATGTTGGAATTAATGGAGCATCTACCATAATCATTTGACGGTTACCATCTTCGTCGAAGAAGAATAGTAAGCCAGCAAAACGACTGTCTGGATCGTAGATCAAGTCAGCTAAACGGTAAACTTCCCATGCAGCATCAGAAGCAGTTACTTCAACAGTTCTAGTCTCACCTGGAGCTAGAGGGCTGTTATCAGAAACAGTTAAACCTTCTTCAGCTAGTAGATCATCAGGATAACCTGTTTCATCTTCTAGTACATCAGGCTCTAGGAAACGTACAGATGCAGTCATGAACTCACCTAAACGAACCGCAGAATCACCATTGTTAGTGATTGTTAGAGTCATTTGCATTGCACGACCAGGAACACGATAGCTAGCATCTTCAACTTTTACATCAATTGAAGTTTCAGGCAGATCAATCCACTGAATACCACGCATCAAACCCGCTTGTAATGGAGTTGTAATTGGGTATTTGTCATTCGTAGAACCCATAGCCGCCATGACAAGAGCCATAGTACCAACAGCGAATGCGATACCTACTTTCTTATCAGTAGCACTGATTAATGTATCAGCTTTGCCAGAAGTAATAGCGATATGACGTGGAATAAACATTGGACGCTTGATCCAAAATAATAACCAAGCAAAACCAATACCCATCCATAATGCATGCCAGAAGTATACGTTATCTAACGCATAATCTTCTAGATCAAGTGTTTCACCCGTTAATGTAGTCAAAGGGTTAGTGAAGTCAGACATAGAACCAGTAATAGTTACCCATTTACCTGGACCAATGATTGGACCCCCGCCTTCAACGTTCATCATAGTGTGAACATGCCAGTCACCTGGACGACGTGCTTTTAGAAGTACTTTAAAGTCATAAGTCTCACCAAGTTCTAGTGAAACTGAACGAGGCACTAACTGACCACCGATCCAAGAACCTGCACGAATAAATACAGGACCTGGAATACCAATGTTCAGGAATGCTACTTCTGGTTTATCAACAGTTTCTGGCCATCCAGCGAAAACGTGGAATTTACCTTCAATAACTACTGTTTCGTTAACCACTACTTCATCTTTTGACCAATTAAGATCAAACCAGTGAATAGTACGCATACGCATGAACGCTGCTTGAGACTTTTCACCATGTGCAGATGCTGCAGGCGTGTAGAACATCGCAGATGTTACAGCCAAAAGCAATGCGACAAATGATAGTTGAGCTATCTTGTCTTTTATTGTTTTCATATATCTCCTCCAAACTAGAGAAATTTATTTTCGTTTATCAATAAATATAATATTTATTGCATTTTTAGTTATTATTAAATACTGTCAGAATCAATGAAGTCAGTTTTGTTAAACCAACGACCGAAATAATGCCACAAGAAGTATATGATAATACAAACGAAACCTGAGAAGAATGCAGATACTGGAGCAACGTCTTTACCAAACGTTCTTAGCGTTCCTTTCTCAACCATTCTGATATACTCAGGAGTACCAGTACGTACATAATGGTAACCTTGTAAATCAGCTAATGTAAACATCATACCGTTGTATTCAACAGGCACGTGTAAAGGAGCAATAATTGGCCAGTTACCTGGGTAGAACAATAGTCCATATGCCAAGCCACCAATAACAGCTGTCAAAACAAAGCTGCCTGAAAGCATTAACACAACATCAAGAACGATTGCGCCAGGAACTAGATTAGATGGGAATACGAAATTTACTGGGAAATAAGTCCAACCCCAGAAGTTCAAATAACGGTTAATCCACTCACCAATCATAAGAGCCATAACAGCTACTACCGCACCAAAAGGTAGACGGTAACGGTACCATAGCATTGATTGAACAGCAGCTGGAAAAGTAATTGATACGATTGGCGCTACAGTTACCCATAAACGTCTATCTTTCCAATCTGTCCAGAAATCCCAGTCACCACCAGTTAACATGTAGTGAATATGATATCCACCCAGTACAGCAGTGAATAGTGTAAAGAGAATCATCCAGTCCAACGTGCGTGAAACTTGTACCGCTTCAGCGCGTGAACGTACAGCTGATTGAGATGCACTCATTAGCTTACCTCCAAAAAAATTATTTTTATTATCATTACCTCTCTTTCATCTCGCCATCTAACGATGGCGAGAATAGGAGATAACAAGTTTTCTACTATATAAATCAAAAGCCTGCTTTATATTAAGCTAGGTCTTTCTTAAGTAGTTTAGTTAATGCTTCTACTTCGATGTTTACAACACCCATAATCGCTAAAGCAGCCCATCCGAAGAATACGAAGCCATAGTGAAGAGGTGCAACAAACAATTCTTCCATAAACCAGAAAGTGTGTCCCCACTCATTCAATCCAACATTTGGAAGAATCATGAAAGGACCAATTACTGATATCAAATACATCATAGATAGACCTTCTTGATAAGCAGGCAATCTAGTTTTTGCATATAAGAAAGCAGCAACACCAGTGATGATGTAGATTGGGTATGACAAGTAGAATTCGATGATATGACTAGGTGTAAAATCAGTATCACGAACAATAGTTTGATGCCATGTACCATCTTGCTCTGTGAAGTACGAAGCTCCCCAGTAGATAGCCCAACCGTACATTACTAACCATGTCCAGTGAGTAAAATGTCTTCTTAACTCTTCACGAGGAGTGATAGACATAACATTACGATCACGTGATTTCCACAGATATCCCCAGATAGTCGAAGCAAGTATCACTTCAACAACTAGCTCAATGTACAACATATTCATCCAATATGTTTCGAACTCAGGTGCGAATGAATCTAAACCAGCAGACCATCCGTATACACCTTCGTACCAACGAATAAATGAATAGAATACTAAATACAACATAAACCCAGCGATCAGGTTAGTTTTGTTTAGTAGTGGTGCTTCTGAAGCGTCAGCTTTCACTGAATCAGTTGTAGCAGCCATTATTACCTCCTAAAAGTAAATAATTAAATCTCTCGGCAAACACCGAAAGCATTAATACATCCTGTAACATCATTAATAATGATGACACCATTCCATTTGAGTGTTGCTAAGTTTATCAACTTTCTCCTTCATGTCAAGCAAATCTATACCGGCATTAACATTGAGTCGACACGACTAATTTAAACTTTTGATTTCCCTAACTTAATTAAAATACATTTTTTTATAATAAATCACCCCAGCCCATTCTTTCAGCCTCATACTGGCATTGCATACCCACTAAACTGTTTATCTAGGTAGCAATAGCCTCTTACTTAGAGCCCTTCATTCAATTTATTTGTAAATACATATATTGTATTGAGCCAACCCTGTCATGACACCCTTAGCCCTCCAAGCCTTCAGCCAGTTAAAGTTATTCTTGATTACCCACAGCTCTCAGCTAGACTCCGTCATTCCAGCTACCATTTTAAAACGGGACAAAGCAATGCAGGCTGGGTTTGCTTATCTAGCGAAGCGCAGATAACGTAACCCAGCCTACGGTATCCCGTCTTAAGTGCATAGCCGTCATTCCTGCATGCTTTTAGCAGGGATCTCGTAGGTTAAGCATAGATTCCCGATAAAAGACTTCGGGCATGACGAGTTTTTAATATACTGCCTAAATCCTGCAAGCATTATACATAATAATCCACAAAACTCCTTATTAAACAATGATATAATATCATTTTCCTGATTTCACTATCTCATTGTTTTAATGAAGCCCTCTAAAGTATCAAAATCCTCATCTCACGTAAGAAACCGTACCCGAACGGTAAAAATGACATCTACAGCACATGGATTGACAAGCCAGGCGGGACTGATTCCCGTCGTGAAATATTTAGACAGGATAGGTTTTGAAAAAACCGTAAAACAAAGCGTTCCACATCGGCGGGGTGAAAATGCAGACCATCACTTATCTGATGTGGTTCTATTGACGTTGGTTGGCATGATGGGGGGAGCAACATCAATGGCAAAGGTGACGACCGTATGGGCAGATAGCGTACTGCGCAAAGTAGCTGGCTGGATAAAGATTCCTGTTGAAACCACAATTTTACGGATCTTTAAGGAAGTAAGTGATAGGCAGATAAGCCAGTTTGAAACGCTCACGCATACTTTGCGTGGTCAACACTGGCGGCGATTGCTTCGTTCCGGAAAATCGAAAACTGGCATACAATCCGTCCAGTGGGTCGATGTCGATTCAACTGTGGACACCGTTTGTGGTCGACAAGAAGGAAGTGCCAAAGGCTTCAACCCCAAAAAGAAAGGTGCCCGTTCATACCATCCACAACGAATAAGGTTAGATTGTGATCGCGAAGCGAGCCACAATCTGAACCGTTTGTTGGACAAGCCCGGCACGATAGTAGGAATTCATTTAATGCGCTCTATGAAAATAGCTTTTTGTTGATCAGCCCGACTGATGAATCGAACCTCTGTTTTTACCTGTTTAACTGAACTTTGAGCGTTGTCCATTGCAGTCAACTCTCAAAGTCCAAGTATCGGAGCAAAATTCTGCCTTAATCTCCGATTTTAGCCCAAGCAACTCCCTCAGCATTTAATCCGCTGATAGCCTGGGTCGAAGTGTTTAAATTTACATAAGCGCTAGTGATTCCAATTGTTAAGTTGGCAAAGGCTGAAACATTATTTCCACCCTGGGTATTTGCCGACGCCCAACAACCATCGCCCCGCCACAACATTTGCAACTGAATGCCGGCCGTACTTTGAGTGCACGCAATATCTTCGTCGGGTCAAACTTTAGCAGGGAGTGAATCAACTTAATAACACCCTTGCTATTCGGATGTAAAAAGCCATAATTGCGCGCACGACGAAAGCCTTTAGGCAAAACATGTTGCAGCACCAGCCACAGAAATTTAGCCCCCGATACCGTTTTGGTTTGATAGCGTTTGGTTTTGCTGTCTTGATAACGGTAGGTTACTTTGCCATTTTGGCAGGATAAGATATCCTGTTCACGAATCACACCACGATACAGGTATCGACCCAGATATATCAATGCTTTATCGCCTGCACCGACAAACTTACAATCGACCACCCATTTTTCCGGAATAGCTGTGGGAAATGGCAACTTTTCTTCGTTCATACGCGCTAGCATCTTTGCACGAAATACTTTTGCTAGTGCTTTATGATGAAACAGGTATTTGCCTTCCTTAGTGCGCCAGAGCTTCTTGATTTTATCCACGATTGCCGCAGGCATAATGACATGAATATGCGGATGATAATTTAATTCGCGTGAGTGTGTATGTAAGACAGCAATCGCCCCGGCATCGCCTTGCAACTGCTTATCATTTTTACTAAAACTCTGTAAAGTCGCCCAGGCACAGTCAAACATCATACTGTAAAGTAACCGCGGATGCTGCCTGGCTAACGACCTTAACTGCGCAGGTAAGGTAAAGGTATTCATAAAATAATCAGCAGGGACTTGTTTTTGTACCTGTCGTTCAATCCATTGTTGACTCTCATGATGTTGACAATGCGGGCAGTTACGCTGGCCACAGGAATGAGGCACAAAGGTTTGATAGTCACAGTCTGCACAGTTAACCTGCATCACAGGACTCAGCTGTGTCCGACAGCTCTTCATGGCATGTAATGCACTGATCTGATTGGAGCGTAAACGAGATTGATACTCGCTTAAAAAGTCAGACTGAAATTGATCAATCACTGCAGCTAGGGTTATCATGAAATCTGCCCCCAGTGAATAGAAAAGTCATTGACTAACTGATTAATGTGCAGCTCTGCATTCTCATCGGTAATATCGGTCAAATGCGTATAGCGAGCCGTGGTTACTAAACTGGTATGGCCCAGAATCTTCTGCAACTCAACTAAATCAACCCCGGCTTCTAACAGGTGAGTGGCGTAACTGTGGCGCAGCGAGTGGCAGGAAATCTTTTTTTTAGTCCCATTTCTTGCGTCACAAGACGGATTGTCTTCTGGATGCCACCGCGATCAAGGGGGGATTCAGCAAGATGTGCACCTTTTAGACCCCGGGCACGGTTGGGAAATACCAGCACTGGATTTTTATGCACAGCCCAAAACTTACGCAACACCTTCAAGGTATTCACAGGCAAAGGCACAAGCCGATCCTTATTGCCTTTGGCATTGCGAATATGTACCCGCATGCGTGTCGCATCAATATCACCTACTTTCAGGCTTAAGCCCTCGCCCAAACGTAAACCTAGACTGTAAATCGTAAAATAAAAAACTCGATAGCTTAGATTACGGGTCGACATAAACAGTTGTTGTGCTTCAACCACAGTGACAATATCGGGTATACGCGTACATCGTGGTGGTTTAATCATTAGCACATCAACCCACGGCTTTTGTAGCACATGTGTATAGAAAAACTTGAGACCATAGAGATCTAGTTTCACGGCACTCCAGGAAAGGCGGCTTAAAAGAGCATGAAAATAATCCACCAGTTGATCTTGCGTTAAGTTATCCAGATGCCCCTGAAAGTGTTCCCCGATACGGCGAATAGCGCGTGAATAAGCGTCAATGGTTTTGGGTTGCAGTCCCTTAAGCTTTAAATGCTTACAGTGCTGGATATAATAATGGTTGAATTTAAGCTCTATCGATGGTGTCATAACAGTGTAACCTCATTATTGTTAGTTGGATGAGCTTACAAGTTACCTGTTATGCATATAACAGGCAATGAGGTTACACTTTAAATTTAAGGGATGCGCTGTTTTTCTCCGCGATAGCGGCTTCGTCCAACGAATAAGGTTAGATTGTGATCGCGAAGCGAGCCACAATCTGAACCGTTTGTTGGACAAGCCCGGCACGATAGTAGGAATTCATTTAATGCGCTCTATGAAAATAGCTTTTTGTTGATCAGCCCGACTGATGAATCGAACCTCTGTTTTTACCTGTTTAACTGAACTTTGAGCGTTGTCCATTGCAGTCAACTCTCAAAGTCCAAGTATCGGAGCAAAATTCTGCCTTAATCTCCGATTTTAGCCCAAGCAACTCCCTCAGCATTTAATCCGCTGATAGCCTGGGTCGAAGTGTTTAAATTTACATAAGCGCTAGTGATTCCAATTGTTAAGTTGGCAAAGGCTGAAACATTATTTCCACCCTGGGTATTTGCCGACGCCCAACAACCATCGCCCCGCCACAACATTTGCAACTGAATGCCGGCCGTACTTTGAGTGCACGCAATATCTTCGTCGGGTCAAACTTTAGCAGGGAGTGAATCAACTTAATAACACCCTTGCTATTCGGATGTAAAAAGCCATAATTGCGCGCACGACGAAAGCCTTTAGGCAAAACATGTTGCAGCACCAGCCACAGAAATTTAGCCCCCGATACCGTTTTGGTTTGATAGCGTTTGGTTTTGCTGTCTTGATAACGGTAGGTTACTTTGCCATTTTGGCAGGATAAGATATCCTGTTCACGAATCACACCACGATACAGGTATCGACCCAGATATATCAATGCTTTATCGCCTGCACCGACAAACTTACAATCGACCACCCATTTTTCCGGAATAGCTGTGGGAAATGGCAACTTTTCTTCGTTCATACGCGCTAGCATCTTTGCACGAAATACTTTTGCTAGTGCTTTATGATGAAACAGGTATTTGCCTTCCTTAGTGCGCCAGAGCTTCTTGATTTTATCCACGATTGCCGCAGGCATAATGACATGAATATGCGGATGATAATTTAATTCGCGTGAGTGTGTATGTAAGACAGCAATCGCCCCGGCATCGCCTTGCAACTGCTTATCATTTTTACTAAAACTCTGTAAAGTCGCCCAGGCACAGTCAAACATCATACTGTAAAGTAACCGCGGATGCTGCCTGGCTAACGACCTTAACTGCGCAGGTAAGGTAAAGGTATTCATAAAATAATCAGCAGGGACTTGTTTTTGTACCTGTCGTTCAATCCATTGTTGACTCTCATGATGTTGACAATGCGGGCAGTTACGCTGGCCACAGGAATGAGGCACAAAGGTTTGATAGTCACAGTCTGCACAGTTAACCTGCATCACAGGACTCAGCTGTGTCCGACAGCTCTTCATGGCATGTAATGCACTGATCTGATTGGAGCGTAAACGAGATTGATACTCGCTTAAAAAGTCAGACTGAAATTGATCAATCACTGCAGCTAGGGTTATCATGAAATCTGCCCCCAGTGAATAGAAAAGTCATTGACTAACTGATTAATGTGCAGCTCTGCATTCTCATCGGTAATATCGGTCAAATGCGTATAGCGAGCCGTGGTTACTAAACTGGTATGGCCCAGAATCTTCTGCAACTCAACTAAATCAACCCCGGCTTCTAACAGGTGAGTGGCGTAACTGTGGCGCAGCGAGTGGCAGGAAATCTTTTTTTTAGTCCCATTTCTTGCGTCACAAGACGGATTGTCTTCTGGATGCCACCGCGATCAAGGGGGGATTCAGCAAGATGTGCACCTTTTAGACCCCGGGCACGGTTGGGAAATACCAGCACTGGATTTTTATGCACAGCCCAAAACTTACGCAACACCTTCAAGGTATTCACAGGCAAAGGCACAAGCCGATCCTTATTGCCTTTGGCATTGCGAATATGTACCCGCATGCGTGTCGCATCAATATCACCTACTTTCAGGCTTAAGCCCTCGCCCAAACGTAAACCTAGACTGTAAATCGTAAAATAAAAAACTCGATAGCTTAGATTACGGGTCGACATAAACAGTTGTTGTGCTTCAACCACAGTGACAATATCGGGTATACGCGTACATCGTGGTGGTTTAATCATTAGCACATCAACCCACGGCTTTTGTAGCACATGTGTATAGAAAAACTTGAGACCATAGAGATCTAGTTTCACGGCACTCCAGGAAAGGCGGCTTAAAAGAGCATGAAAATAATCCACCAGTTGATCTTGCGTTAAGTTATCCAGATGCCCCTGAAAGTGTTCCCCGATACGGCGAATAGCGCGTGAATAAGCGTCAATGGTTTTGGGTTGCAGTCCCTTAAGCTTTAAATGCTTACAGTGCTGGATATAATAATGGTTGAATTTAAGCTCTATCGATGGTGTCATAACAGTGTAACCTCATTATTGTTAGTTGGATGAGCTTACAAGTTACCTGTTATGCATATAACAGGCAATGAGGTTACACTTTAAATTTAAGGGATGCGCTGTTTTTCTCCGCGATAGCGGCTTCGTCCAACTCGCTTTTCTAGCGGAAACAAAAGAAATTTTACAAGCCTGGTTCCGGACAGGCAATGCCTTTACAAGCAATGGTGTTGTAGAATTTACCAAACAGTTACTTGCACACTTGCCCAATCGGATGCGCATTATTTTTCGCGGTGACAGTGGTTATTTTGTCGGTGATTTGCTTGAATTTCTCGATACCAGAGGGCATGGGTATCTAATAAAGGTTAAACTTAAGAATTTGAACGCATTGCTGGCCAAACAGGCCTGGACAGCCATACAAGGCCGACCCGGTTGGGAGCAGAGCGAGTTTCAATATCGTTGTGGTGGCTGGTCTCGCTCTCGTCAGTTTGTCGCGGTCAGGATAAAGCAACCTAAACAAGTGACAGGACCTCAGTCCGAGCTTTGGGATACGGCAGAATATGACTATTTTTGTTATGTAACAACTGAACCTCTATCGCCTTGGCAAACACATAAGAAGTATGGTGAACGAGCGACGTGCGAAACATGGATTGAAGAAGCAAAATCACAAATGGGTTTAGGTAAAATCAGAACGAATCAATTTCTGGCTAATGCCGCATTATTTCATTGCGCCGTTCTTGCCTACAATACCGTGCGCTGGATGGCTCAATTGAGTGGCAACAAAACGTTGTGCCAATGGGAGCCGGATACACTTCGTACTTATCTGATTCGGGTGGCTGGAAAATTACTCACAGGCAATAATCAGCTGAGAGTCAGAACACCTGCAGGCCCGCTCTATCCACAGGAATGGGATGATTGGGTTAAGGTGGGGTTACTCGCTTAACATTAACCGAAGTTAAGTCACTTTGATTAAAAGGTCATGGCACGTTGGCAGGGTGTTTATTGCCTTGGGCTCGGGGGATATCCATACGATACAAAAAATTTCCTCTATTTATGATTTAAATCTGGATATTTTGATCGGTTGGACAAAGAGGGCTGGCAAAGCGGCAGTAAAAACCTAATAACCACTTAGCTAGACAGGTTAATGAGAGTCAAAATATGGGCTTGCAGGATTTAGGTACTGTTTTTAATGTTTTATTCTCTTATGGCTGAGAGTTGCACGTAATCAGGAAGTTATTTAATAACTTATTCACTTACTTTAGTTTTATCCTAGAAAAATCCGTTGAGTGCGATTTTATTGTGCAAGACATTGAATTAATGCAATACTTTCAAAAAATTGTAGCTTCACCCATAGGTTAAGCGGACATTTTTGGACGCGCGATGGAATCAATAGCTTGTGCTAGAAACCGTGAGCAACTGGTTTTTCAAGGTTTATAGTGACTTAGCCAAAACGAAGGATATATCAAGTTTCTTTAGGCGACATATCCCATCATAATTTTTCTGTTAGAATATTAGTGTCTTTTCAAATCCAATTCATTAATTAGTCATGCAAAAAAAATTTGTTCCTTTTCTGTTCGTAGGCGGCCTAGTCGGCATACTTGTATTTCAATATAAAGCTGTTATCCCTTTTGCTGAAAAAGTCGCATCATCAAGCTTATTCCTTGTAGACTCTGGAGATGAAGGCAGCAGATTCCCCTCATCAACCGAAATGACTAGCTATGCTTTCTTCCAGTGCAATAAAGCAATAAGAGACGAAATCGATAGCGAATACAACATTAGCTTCCCCACAGAACCGCTACAATCATGGTCTTTAGGAAACTACCGGTATATTGTTAACGCAGAAATAGAGCTGAATTCAGAAACGACACCTACATTTGTCAAAAAGTATGCCTGTCAAATAGGATATGACAACGAGGCAGACATGGAAGGCATTATGGACTCAGGAAACTGGACTCTTCACGGATTATCAGGTATTTCCGGGCTATAAATTTAAGGTGAGTGTTATTCTGTTTTACTCGAACAATTCTTTGAGCGACATATAATTATTCTGCATACTTAAGCTTACCGCTACCTGCTCATTAACGACTTTTGACTTATATATATTTACTGCTTTTGAAGCATTTTCTCTAGCCAATAGGCCCGACACACCCTCATCAGCTAACAAGTTAACATACTTAAAAGTTTCAGCACACAATGCTAACGTTGCCGTACGAGGGTATGCCCCCGGCATATTGGTTACACAATAATGTGTTACACCATGCTTGATAAATACGGGTTTATCATGCGTAGTTGCTCTTGATGTCTCTATACATCCTCCCTGGTCTATACTGACATCAACTAGAACTGTGCCTGGACGCATGGATTTAACCATTTCCTCAGAAACGACATAAGGCGCTTTGGCTCCTTTATTTAACACGGCACCAATCACCAAATCTGCGTCTATGCAATGCTTTTCTATTGCACTAGTAGTCGAACAAAAATATTCAACACCTTCTAGGCCATTAGCTTGCTGCATCCCCGCTCCAAGCTCGGACAGTCCCGCCTGATATACATTCGCCCCCACCCCATTCAAAGCATGAGCCGCATGAAACCCTACAACCCCATCACCTATAACCAGCGCTTTTCCATGTCGACTACCAAGTATACTGCCCATCTGCACACCATTGCCCTGGTTAAACTTAGCTAAATAATATGCGCCAACCAAGGCCGCCATATTGCCTGCAATTGCACTCATAGGCGCTAATAATGGCAATCTACCTAGCTCATCCTCTAATGTCTCATAGGCTATGGCTGAAGTACCACTACTTAACAGGCAACGTGTTAATTCTTTGTCCACTCCAGCCAAGTGTAAGAAAGTGAATAAAATCTGCCCCTGTAAATACTGGTATTCTTGCTGTAAAGGCTCTTTAACTTTAACAACGAGCTCTGCAGCCCAGGCCTCTTTAGCAGAAACCATGGTTGCCCCGCCTTGCTTATACTCTTGATCTGGATAACCCGAACCTACTCCTGCGTCACGCTCGACTAAAACCCTATGTCCCGCCTCCACAAGCTCTCCAACTCCCGAAGGAGTAATGGCGACCCGATATTCCTGAACCTTTTTTTCTTTTGGCACTCCGATAATCATTTATTTTCCTATTTTACAGGCCCACCTATCATCCTGGAAAGATCAGTTGAGCGCGAATTTATAGTGCAAGATATTGAATTAATCTAACATTTTCAAAAAATCTTAGCTTCACCTGTAGGTTAAGCGGGGATTTTTTGGAAGTGCTGTGGAATCAATAACTTGTGCTAGAAAACGTGAGTAACTTATTTTTCTAGAGCCAAGCAACTTATATTTTTTGTAACTACTCAGACAAGCTGAGAGTAGTTACAGCAAAATAAACACAAGGATGGGCAAAGGGCCTCATCCGTGCCCATCAACGAAAACAGGATGGGCACGTCGTACCTCCTTTGCCCATCCTAGTATATTAAACATATCTCTTAAACACAGGATTATTTAACACAAAACAATTATAGTAATAACTGATTTTCTGGGGAAGCCGGCCCATCCTGAAGCTTCGAGCTTGTATGTAGATTGGCTCCCCACCCTCGTCATCCATGCCGTGGAGTATCTGAGACCTGTAAGCGATGCTTCTGAGTCTGCATTCACAAGGACGGTAGGTGAAGTGTCAGGGCTGGGAAACCAGTGATCATTATAATACTTAAATATGAGAGAAAAAATGAATACTATCGGAATTGATGTGAGCTGTAAGGAATTAGTTGTTGTCGTCATGGTTAATGGCAAGGCACGTAAAGCTAAATCCTTTGATAATACTCCCTTAGGTCATCAATCAATTATTGGGTCTTTAACAAAACTTAAAGGAGAAACAAAGGTTTGCATTGAGGCAACAGGTGTCTATCATTTTGATTTAGCTGTCGCCCTTAGCAGGGCTGATAATATTGAGGTGATGGTTATTAACCCTAAGGCTGCACACAATTTTTTTAAAGTATTAATGACACGCAGCAAAACCGATACAGTTGATGCAGGGAATTTAGCTATTTATGCTGAAAGAATGCCTTTTGACGCCTGGGAACGTCCAGCCGATGAATGTATCAGCTTAAAAGCCACTGCGCGCCGTATTGCAGCTCTAAATAAGCAAAAAACACAAACTAAAAACCAGCTTCATGCTTTAGTATCAACCGTGGAAACACCTGCACTGGTCATTGAGCAGACGGAAAAGTTGATTGATATATTAGATGCACAAATTAAAACCCTTCGCGACAGTGCTCTTAATATCATTTATCAAAATGAAGAGCTGGAGCAGGCTTATACATTAATCACTGGAATCAAAGGGATTGCACAAGCCTCAGCCGTACAAATACTAAGTGAGCTTATGATCTTACCTAAGGATATGACTGCTCGGCAATGGGTTGCTCATGCGGGGCTGGACCCAAGGATCTTTGATTCAGGGAGTAGCGTGTCTAAGAAGTCACGTATCAGTAAGGTAGGGAATAAATATATTCGCCAGGCCTTGTATATGCCTGCACTGGTTTCGAGCCGCTTCGAGCCAAATATTAAAGGCTATTATCATCACTTAATTGATGATAACGGCTTAAAAAAAGTACAAGCCGTCTGTGCTGTAATGCGTAAATTATTGCACGCCATCCATGGCATGTTACGGACGAATAAAGAATTTGATGGAGCGCGTTTTTATACGCTGCCTATCACTACAGATTCATAAAAAAATATGAATATTTGTACATTTACGCTTGTGTTTTAATAGAGTATCTACAAAACGCTTGTTCTATCATGATGTTTTTTATCAAATACCTGCTTCTCTGGTGCCTGGCTGGAAATATACAATCTATTTTTGTAACTACTCAGATACGCTGAGTAGTTACAATTTTTTACTATACTATATCTTCCATTAATATTTGTCGTATGCCTTGTATACCTTGGCCTGCCCGTCTTTATCGAATGCCACTACCTTAAACGGTGCATGCTTATTACCCATTTCCATACCCGGGGTTCCTACCACCATACCAGGCACTGACAATCCCTTAATGTCTGGCTTTGCTTGTAACATGGCTTTAATATCATTAGCAGGGACGTGCCCTTCTACAATATATCCATCGATAATTGCTGTATGGCATGACGCTAATTGTCTATTTATCGCATATTTATCTTTAATACTCTGCACATCTTCAAGAACATTATCTTGCACATTAAACCCATGCTTCTTGAGATGTGCCAGCCATTTGCTACAACAGCCACAAGTAGGGCTTCTATACACCACTATATCCATAGACTTATCGTCTACCGCAACAACCGGCTTATCCCAGACACTTTGAGCGTAGGAAACATTAATGCCAACAACGTATATTATTGATAATGCTATTACAATTTTTTTCATTTTTCACTCCACCTAACTGTGATATGGCCTGCTTAAATCATGCACTGCATCGACCATTGCTTTCACGTGTTCCGGGTTAATATCTGGCAATATACCATGCCCTAAATTAAATACATGTCCAGAACCTGAACCATATTTCTCAAGAATATTTGCCACTTTCGCCGTAATCACTTCAGGATTGGCATACAGGGTTATAGGGTCCATATTCCCCTGCAAAGCAACTCGCTGTCCTACTCTAGAGCGCGCTAGACCTATATCAGTTTGCCAATCCAGACCCAGCGCATCATAGCCTGTTTCAGCCATAGCCTCTAACCATTGTCCACCCCCTTTAGTAAACAAAATTGTGGGGATCTTCTGGCCATTTTGATTTGTATTTAATAACGACCGTACTTGTTGCGCATAACGCAGCGAAAACTCTAGATATTCTTCTGTACCTAGTGCACCACCCCATGTATCAAACAGCATAACCGCCTGTGCCCCTGCAGCAATTTGCGCATTAAGATAAATAGCAACAGATTGCGCCAGCTTATCCAGCATTTTATGCATTAAATGCGGCTGCTCAAACATCAGCCCTTTTACTTTGGAAAAAGTTTTACTGCTACTCCCTTCTACCATATAAGTTGCCAGTGTCCACGGACTCCCTGAAAAACCAATTAAAGGCACACGCCCCTGCAGATTTTTTCGGATCAAGCGTACAGCATCGACCACGTATTTCAACTCCATCTCTGGATCTGGAATAGGCAGTTTTTCTATATCAGCTGCAGTTCGTACAGGACGTTCAAATCGTGGCCCCTCTCCTTCACTGAAGTAAAGCCCCAGCCCCATAGCATCGGGGATTGTTAAAATATCAGAGAACAAGATTGCCGCATCAAAATCGAATCGCTCCAGAGGCTGCAAAGTAACCTCACATGCTAACTCAGGGTTAGTACATAGATTCATAAAGCTACCAGCCTGTGCTCGTAGTTCGCGGTATTCAGGCAAATACCTTCCAGCTTGACGCATCATCCATATCGGCGTTTTATCCACTGGTTGCTTTAATAGAGCGCGAATGAACCTATCGTTTTTTAAATCACTCATATTGTATCTTAGTCCTTGTTTCTCTTAACTTTTAAATTTATATTTTCATTCTTGCAACAAGCAAAGAATATCAATCTGTACGTCCATAGTGATTCAATGTTTCAAGTAAAACTGATCTTTCAACGCCAATGGGCAAGCTTGCCTCACCAATCTTATTAAGCAAAATCAGGCGAATCTCACCATCTACATTTTTTTTATCTACTGCCATTAAATTAATGAATTCCTCAGCTGATAAGTCAACTGGCGGTTCTGTTGGAAGCCCAACCTTGCGTAGAAGTGTCTCAATTCGTTCCACATCAATATCAGTTAACAGACCCATTCTCCTGGATAAATCTGCAGCCTGGCAGGTTCCAATAGCGACCGCTTCACCATGCAGGTAGCGTCCATAACCCACTCCGGTTTCTATTGCATGTCCAAATGTGTGCCCCAAATTCAATATTGCGCGAGTTCCAGACTCTCTTTCATCGGCAGCAACAACTTCAGCCTTATTGCGACAAGATTGCTCAATGATATAGGTTAGCGCGGTTTCATCTCTGGCTAAAATTTTATCGATATTAACTTCAATCCAGCTAAAAAAGTCGTAGTCGCGGATTAAGCCATATTTAATCACTTCTGCTATTCCCGCTGCCAACTGCCGATCATCCAGCGTAGCTAAGACATTGACATCAATAATCACACATTGCGGTTGATAAAAAGCACCTATCATGTTCTTACCTAACGCATGATTTACCCCGGTTTTTCCTCCTACTGAAGAGTCTACTTGAGCGAGTAAAGTGGTAGGAATCTGTATAAAAGGTATTCCTCGTTGATAACAAGCGGCAGCAAACCCACTGATATCACCAACCACCCCACCACCCAGAGCAATCAGCGTTGCATTTCGACTAAACTGCTTACTCAATAAAGCTGTAAAAACTGTCTCCACTGTAGACAGTGTTTTATACTGCTCTCCATCTGGCAAGATAACGACTTCAACTTGAAACTGCTGCAAATGCCTACTTACCTGCTGCAGATATAAAGGGGCAACCGTTTCATTTGTCACGATGATGACTTGTTTTGATTTGATATGCTGAATCAATAAGTCCGCTTTATCAAGATTGCCTACCCCCATATAAATAGGGTAGCTCCTGTCACCCAGCTCGACCTGCATGGTATTTATCATTAATTTAATCTATTTGTATATTCTTTAAGTATCTCTTTTACTGCAGCCTTACTTTGTATTTGCCCGCTATCAATCACAAAATCGGCACAATCCATATATAAGGACTCGCGCTCGTCAAGAATTGTTTGAATTTTATCTCTTGGGTCATCTACATTGAGTAATGGCCTTTGAGAATTGCGAGATGTCCGGTCAACAATTCTATCAACAGAGCATTTTAAATAAACAACAAAACCATTTTCTTTTAAGCGCTGTCTATTTTCTTCATTTAAAATAACCCCGCCTCCCGTAGCCAGAACGATATCTTCCAGATCAGTAAGCTCCTTAATCATTTTGTTTTCTCTTACGCGAAAGCCTTTTTCTCCTTCAAATTCGAAGATAGTGGCAATATCGACTCCAGTTATATCCTCTATCGCCTTATCACTGTCATAAAACGGAACTCCCAAAGACTTTGCCAGCAAGCGGCCTACTGTTGTCTTTCCAGCACCCATTAAACCAATTAAATATATATTTTTTTTATTCATTAATGTTTTTTCATAAAAAAAGGGGCATTATGCCCCTTTTCTTCTTGCAATTGAAGCTCACTACCTCATTTTCATTGAATCTTTAATAATTTTAGGGGTAATAAAGATTAAAAGTTCTTTTTTAAAGTCCTCCTCTATCGTTTTTCTAAACATCCAACCGACTAAAGGTAAATCAGCAAACCAGGGTACCGAGTTAACATCATGACGTGTATTACCCTCAAAGACCCCGCCTAACACAACTGTCTCTCCATCTTCTATTTGGACACTAGTCGTAATTTGTCGTGTATTAATGGTCAGCCCATCCTGTGTTGGCACTCCTGGTGTATCCTTAGTAATAAATAAGTCCATTATCACACTACCATTCGGTGTAATTTGCGGCCTTACTGCCAGAATTATTGCGGCATCCTCAAATTGCGTTTGCGTTCCATTCTGACTTACAGTCTGAAAGGGTATTTGCACACCTTGCTTTATTGCAGCGACACAACGATCAGAGGTTAAAATTTTGGGATTAGATATGAATTCTGCCCTGAGGTCATCCTGTAGCGCAGAAATTTCCAGATTAAGTACATAATTTGCACCACTTGCTAAAGTCATACCTAATGCGCCATACGGATTAGAGACTGCCAGATTAGATAATATCGGCGACACTATATCTCCTGGTGTACCATTGTTTGGATTACTCCCGGTAGTCGCTCCAAACGAGCCATTCGGACCCACATAAGCCGCACCGAATTTAACACCTAATTCCTGGGCGAATCCTTCTTCCGCTATGACAATCCGGGCCTCAATTAGAACCTGGCGTACCTTCCTGTCTAATTTATCTATCATCACCCTGATTTCTTCCTGAATTTTAGCGGTATCCTTAACAATTAAGGTATTCGTGCGCGAATCAACAATTGCGGTTCCTCTAGTAGATAATAGTGTGTAATTCTGATCTTCAGCATCACCTGAATTTCCACGATTTCCACCTTGATTGCTTCCACCTGAATTTCCACCTCCGCCCCTGCCCCCGGAACCACGGTTAGAGGTTCCAGCTACACCCTCAATGTTACCCAGCGGCCCGCCATCAGATACGCTACATCCATTAGAACCCGATGATTGGTTATTATTATTGTTATCAATACCAAGCAAAATATCTCTAAAATTTTCTGCTTTGGCATAATTAATTTGTATATATTCAGTCTTTAAAGGCTCTAAACGTTCTGCCACCTTTTGCGACTCTAGCTCTTCTTCCTCCAGCTTAAGAATTTCTGCTGTCGGAGCCACAAGAATAACATTTCCAGCCTCTCTTTTAGATAGACCTTTAGACTTCAAAATAAAGTTTAAAGCCTGATCCCAGGGAACATCATTCATACGTAAAGTTATATTTCCGGTAACTGCATCTGAAGCGACAATATTAAGGTCGGTAAAATCAGCCAAAATTTGCAATACAGAACGAATTTCTATGTCCTGAAAATTTAATGATAATCGCTCACCACTATAGGGGAATTTATTTTTGCGTTTCTCTTCTTCATCACCCGAACTAATAGCCCTGACTTCTACAGTCAACAAGCCATCTGACTGAAATGTAGAATAAGCAAAATCTTTATTCGCTGGAGTAATTAATACCTTTACCTTAGAACCTATTTTCTTTGCCTCTATCAATGAAACAGGCGTGGCAAAATCAAGTACATCCATTTTTTTTGCGTACTTAGCTGGTAATGTTGTATTCAAAAAACTTAGCTCAATCTTGCCAGATTTTTCCTGGGTGTTAACAACGGTATTAGGATTAGACAAAAATATTAATAAATTGCCTTCTCCTTGTTTTCCACGGCGAAAGTCAATTTTATCAATCGCCTGCTCCGGTATTAAACTGGCAAACTGATTCAGCGTTTTTTTAGTTAATTTTTCATGACTATCCCGGGCTAATCTACTAGAACTGTGCAGTTCGACAATCACACGATTCCCTTGCAACTCCACCTGGTAGCTCACAAGTTTGACAAGATTAATAACAACTCTTAGTCGCCCTTCGGCTTCAACGGCAACAAAACTAGTAACTCCCCCGACACGTATAATATTTTTTTTCTTTTTTAAAGCACTTTTGACACCTATAAAATCTAAAACTATTCTTGCCGGATTATCGGTATGAAATACTTTTGGTTTGGCAACGTCTCCTGTCATTTCAAAAGCAAGCTGCAAGTTATCTCCAGACAGCGCATTCAAGCTTACTGAACTTAGTGCAACTTCTTTAGCTTCTGTAACAGAAACCTGCCCCAATAATAATGCGCTTATTGCCAAAATACGCAATACAGACCATTGCTTTAAAAAGCTCATACAAAAACCACCTTGCTTAATATTCATATCAATCTCCAGCTCACTCAGATAACGCTATTGATGCCTGGTGCTCACGCCAACTGCCCGGCTGATCTGGAACAATTTCCATTATTTCAATTTTATCCTGCAATATACGCATTATACGTCCATGATTTCTACCTAAGTAATTGCCTTCTCTAACTCGGTGAATTGTGCCGTCACTAGCTTTAATCAGACCCCATAGCACACGCTTCATTTTCACAGTACCAACCATTCTTAAGGTATCCAGGGAATAGCCCTCTAATTCTTCTTTATGTCGATTAAAATCCGGGTGCACTCCATTATCTGTAACTGCTATTGCAGCCATGGCTTCCATGCTTTTTTCAATTGGCCTAAATGGATCTCTTAAGCCATCTGGGTCAAATAAAAATGTACCAACGGGAGGCATAGGTTGAATAGGGCTGATTCTTATGGGATTAGTAATTTTTCTTTTTTCTTTTAATCTTTGTTCAAGTTCTGCATAAGTCACAACAATGGTACTTTTCTTTTTACATCCTTGTACTGTCAATCCATCATGACCTAAACAAACTAAAGCGCTATTATCCAATGCCAATGGATCTTTTTCTATATCACTGATGCCTTCCCGGTATGTTGTAATCAGGGCATTCATTGCTAATAAAGGTTTATTAACAGGGGAGATCTGAATATTTTTTATAGTCACAATTCTTGGCAGTGTCGCAGTAATTATTCAGACCCCTTAACAATTGGTAGCTTAGGAACCGCAACACCTACCCGCTGATTGTGAATAACGGCCGCTAAATATATCCATGGGGATTGCTGCCTTTTTCTACAGGTTTCGATGACACTAATCAAAATAGCAAACACACATGAACCTTCTTCAGTTCGTGTTCCATAGCTGATTCGCCTTAATATAACCCAGTGCCGTAAGGCACGTTCTGCTTCGTTATTGGTTAAGGGTAAATGAGGGAATTCGAGTACCCGAAAGATAGCCTCCCAATCATTGAGCATTTCTGTTGCTAGCGCATGGGTCTTTGTGTGTGTTGATGCTTTCATTTGTTCACACAGTTGCCGATAGGCTATCAATTGCGTTTGGTAAATTTCCGTCAGTGGCGAGTTTGGAGGGTGGTGCCGTGCTTCACGAATTGCTGTCATAAGCATGTTCATTAATTTGAGTGTTTGTTCTCCAAATAGCTGAGAGTCTTTATTTAAGCCCTCTTTTAAGCCTTTTGCCTTACGAATCAGGTGAGCCCAGCAACGAGCTCGATTAAGGTATTTTCGATAAACCTGGTAACCATCACTCATTAGCCAGCCGCAATATGCTTGACCCAGGATGTTTTCAATCAGTTCTGATGACCGAGTTGAAATCCAGTAGGCTGTGACGGTATCTGTACTAAAAACCCATAGCCATAAAAAAGTGGTGAGTTCCATCCAGGAAGTTTCATCAACATGAAGTAGATTACTTTCTACGACTTCCTTTACTAATTCAGCTTCTATAGGCATTGCTGCTGCGCCGCTTTCATGTAATGTATTGTTAATCGTGCCAACACTAATCTGTAACCCTAGCCAATCACATAAAAACTCTTGGACACGTTCTCGTGAAAGCCGCATGCGATAAGTAAGGCATATAATTAATGCTGCAAGCCCCGGACCTACCAATCTCCATTGGCTACAGTTTATATCCTGCAAGGTGCCATCGGAATTGGAACGATGCGGTTCTTTTATTGTAATATGTCCACAGTGACAGGTGACTTCATAATAGCTATGCTTGGTATTCGTTAGCCTCAGGCCTGGATTTTTCTCATCAGACCATACGATATCAATGGTTTCAAAAGCCGTGTATGCTTTTTTGAAATGGTCATTTAATGGTTGATGGCAGCATTCACATATTTCAGGAAAATGTTCCTGATAGTCTGTGATCACTATTTTTTGTTGTCGCCCAAAACCCTTGGCTCCAAGTTGCTTCCCTGGTTTTCGTTGTTCTTCTGTTTCATTTTTCGGGGACTGTCTGGATGTTTTATTGGGCTTTTCAGTAGGAGATGACTCTTTTTTATCTGAAGTCGCTTCTTGTTCCTCTTCGGAATCATTACTGGAATCTTTTTGAGTGTCCCTTTCCCATGGTGCTTCACTGCTTGGAGGCCGAGAACTATTATGGGAATTCTGGCTTAACCGTTCACGAGCTTCCTTTAAATCTGTAAGCAATCTTATTGAAAGACGACGTAACTCTTCTTCTGATAAATTTAGAAGCTCTTCTTCGTCAAGTTGGCTTAGATCCTGATTACTTAATTGCATGGCCTACATAATACTTCTTGGTATCATAAAGTTACAAGCCTTTTTTAAATTAGTTGTCAAGTTTGTCGGTAGGGGTCTGAATATTTACGTGTCGCAAGCCCGCTGACAAACAAGCCTAATTCACTGTATTGACCAATCACCTTAATATCGATAGGCAACTCAATAACATCCCCTCTATCAATCTTGCCAGCAGGTTTAAATAATTCAAATTCCAGCCCACTCGATAAACCCGTCTGTGATATATCGATCAATAAGCTCGCAACCTCAGCTTTAGTTGGCATTAATTTCATCATTTCGGCCAATGAAGCTTGTATTTGCTTATACTGCTTCTGGTGTAATTCCAGATTTTGTGCCATCCGCCAAGCATATTGGTATTTATTCAAGGCAGATGCAACAGCTTCTTTTTCTATCTTTAATTGTGCTACTTTTTCACTGGTAAACTGATAGTATCCCAAACCCATTAATATCAGAAACACTAATATTCCTGCAGCTACTTTAATTACCTTAGGCCAGCTACCTGCTGCATTGAGATCCCAGTTAATTTCAGACAGGTTCATTACAACTCCTCATCTTCAGCTTCACTTTTCCACTGTTGCGCATACAAAGTAAAATCACTTAACTTACCATTCTTGTTTTTATTGCTGCCCCGAATAATATTTAACTCTGGATCAACTAGCCATTGATTGGCTTCGACATTTCTCATAAAAGCTGAAACACGTGCATTGGACTGCGTTTTGCCTATTAATGCAACACGGGCATTATCCTGTTTCAATTGAGTGAGGTACACACCTTCTGGAGTTACTCTTGCTATAGCATCGATAAAATGAACTATCTCAGGGCGACTCTTTTGTAAGGCCTGGATCGCACTTCTTTTACTTTGTAAAATGGTATTTTGTGTTTCAATATCTTTAATTTTAGCGGTAATCAAATTAACTTCTGCTACTTTTGCGTTTACTATACGTTTTTTATCTTGTTGCTCCACGATCAGACTGTCTAAATATGCCTGCATGCCAAACAATATTGCAATCGCAGCAACAGCAACAAACACAATACTTATAATAAATTCCTGTTGATTTTGCTTACGTAACTCATCGCGCCAGGGTAATAAATTAATTCGAGTCATCAGTCAAAACTCCTTAGCGCCAAACCACAGGCAATCATCATTGCAGCCGCATCATTACTTAAACTTTGCGGTTTAATTTTATTCGATAGCGCCATATTAGTAAAAGGATTGGCCACAAATGCAGGAATACCTAATTCTTCTTCAATTAATTTATCAATGCCCGGGATGGAAGCACAGCCACCCGCTAAAACAACACTTTCAATGGTTCTATTCGCACTAGATGAGATGAAAAACTGTAATGATCTTGCAACTTGCTGCACCAAAGCTCGTTTAAATGGACCTAGCACATCGCTGTTATAGTTATCGGGTAAACCACCATGGCGCTTAGCAAGCCCTGCTTCTTCATAAGAAAGCCCATAGCGCCGCTGAATTTCCTCAGTAAGCTGTTTGCCTCCGAAACCTTGTTCACGCGTATAGATAGCATGCCCGTCCTGTAAAATATTCAGGGTTGTCATGGTTGCACCGATATCAGCAATTGCGACAGTTTGCTCATCATCGTCATTCGGCAACTGATCCTTCAGTAAAGCAAATGAGTTTTCCATAGCGAACGCCCCTACATCGACAATACTTGCCGTTAAACCTGCCATTTGCAGAACTTCCACACGCTCATCAACATTTTCTTTACGTGATGCAGCCAAAAGCACATCTACCATTTCAGGATTTGCATCATTAACCTGCTGCACTTCAAAATCAAGACGCACCTCATCCAAAGAGTAAGGAATATACTGATCAGCTTCTACCATGATCTGCTCTTCCATTTCATCTTCAGATAATTGTGCTGACATGGTAATTACCTTAGTCATCACAGCAGACCCAGCGATTGCGACACAAGCATGGCGTTCGCGGGTACCCGATTGTTTTAATGCAACCTTAATGGCTTCAGCAATCATTTCTATATTAGAGATATTATTATCAATAACTGCATCTTGAGCTAAAGGAGCCACAGCATAACTTTCAACCTTATACCTATTGCCGGACAAGCTTAGCTCTAACAACTTAACAGCGGCTGTACTAATATCTATCCCAAGAAGGTGATTATGCTTTCGGTTGAACCATTTCATGTAGAAGCTCTTTTATTTTTTCAATAACATCAGGGAATAACACATCACTTTCCCAATCTAGAATCTAGTAAGAAGTATAGTCATATTTTTATATTTTCATACCACCTTTAAGCAAAAACTTAATATAGAAAACTAACTCACAACCGTAAGCACTTGTTAAACCTTAACAGTTAATACAAAAAGACTCTATATAAGCTATATGTTTTTGCAATGATTTAGCGCTTTTAATGACTTGTACCAAGGAACACCAAGCTGTGCCAATAAAACAGTTCACCCTGAGCGCGCTCACACGCTTGTACCAGATACAAGTGCCAAGGGAGGATTGCAGTACAGGTTTTTATAAACAACACACTACAAATTAATAGACAGTATAATAGCACCTAAAAAACAGCTTATACTTCGCGCGGTTACGGATGCGGAGAATATAGGGAGCTAATTTTTGTCGATAGCAAAGCCTGCCCCGTGCTTGATACGGGGCGCTGAAACCGGTGCATAGCTGGCTACGTAACGATTTCAGCAACTAAAAGTGCTAAATTAACTTTACCAAAAAACCAACACCTGTAATGAGAATATTAAAACACTTACTCACTATATTCCTTACACTCTCTATCGCAGGATTAATCACAGCTTATTTTGTCTATCAACAACTCAGTTCTGAACTACCCGATATTGAAGTATTAAGAGATGTCCAGTACAAGCAACCTTTAAACGTCTACAGTCAGGACGGGCTATTAATCGAACAATTTGGTGAAAAAATACGCATCCCCGTTAGTATTGCTGAGACACCACAACAACTCATTAATGCTTTTATATCCGCCGAAGATGGTCAATTTTTTTCGCATATAGGTATCGACTTTAAAGGGCTCGCCCGGGCAGCTATACAACTGGTGTTAACAGGCAAAAAAAAGCAGGGTGGCAGCACTATAACCATGCAAGTTGCGCGAAATTTCTTGTTGAGTAATAAAAAAACCTATACCCGCAAACTCAAAGAAATCATACTCTCCATACAAATCGAACAGGAATTTAGTAAAAACGAAATTCTGGAGCTATATCTCAATAAAATTTATTTAGGACAAAGATCGTATGGCGTAGCAGCTGCAGCTGAAATCTATTACGACCGTCCGCTTGAACAGTTAACGCTGGCCGAACTAAGTATGATTGCCGGACTGCCTAAAGCTCCCTCTAGTTACAACCCCATATCCAATCCGGAACGTGCTGTTTTAAGGCGTAATTATGTCTTAAAGCGTATGCTCGATTTAGAATATATCCAGCAAGCAGAATATGCTGCAGCAAAACAAGCCCCGATCACAGCCGACACTTACACCTCTCAAAGAGAGCTATATGCACCTTATATAGCAGAGATGGTACGCAATGATATTATCCAGCTGTATGGCGAAGATGCGGCATATTCAGAGGGTTTCAAAGTATACACCACCTTAAAGTCGGATCTGCAAAATACTGCCGTTAACGCTTTACGAGAAAATTTGCATCACTATGATGAGCGTCATAGCTATAGAGTCAGCAATAAACAAAAACTCCCGCTAAAATCAAGCGATAGCACAGGCGCAACTTATCCAGCCGAAGTCATTCAAATTAATACACAACAACTAACGGCGAAACTTAAAGACGACACACTCATAAAGTTATTATGGAAAGACAGTCCATGGAGCACAAAGCTGAACTCCGCTACTCAGCAAAGCAAAAAAATTCATTCCTATTTAGATATTATTGAATTACACGACACGATTCGCGTCAGGCAAGTCAGCGACTCATGGCGGCTAGCGCAAATTCCTGAAGCAGAAGGTGCTTTTGTAGCGTTAGACCCCAAGTCAGGGGCTATTTTAGCATTAACCGGCGGCTATGCTTATTTCAATAATAAATACAATCGCGCAACCCAGGCAAAACGCCAGCCAGGCTCAGGCTTTAAGCCTATTATATACACCAGCGCGCTTGAGTCGGGTTACACGCCTGCAAGCATGATCAACGATGCACCTATAGTAAGCACCAGCGGCTCTACAGAAGAAAGCGCCTGGCGACCAGAGAACTATAGCCATAAATTTTACGGCCCTACCAGCATCCGCACAGCATTACGCAAATCTCGCAACCTCATTGCTATACGCCTGACAAGAGCAACCGGAATTCCAACAATTACCGACACAGCCCTGCGTTTCGGTTTTCTGGAAGAACAGCTTCCCAAAAAGCTATCTATCGCATTAGGTAGCGGACACGCCTCACCGCTTCAAATGGCCCGGATGTACGCAGTGTTTGCTAATGGCGGATATTTAATTAACCCTTACTATATAGACCGCATAGAATCCAGTACCGGCGAGATACTCTTTCAAGCAGAGCCTTTAACTGCTTGTGCTGAATGCGAGAATAGCACTGCGCCTAGAATTATTTCCGCGCAAATAAATTTCTTAATGAACTCACTATTACGCGATGTTGTGCAGCGAGGTACTGCAACCAAAGCCAAATCCCTACTGCGGATAGATCTAGCGGGAAAAACCGGCACAACGAATGATCAAAAAGATGCCTGGTTCAATGGCTTTTCAGCTGAAATTGTTGGCATAGCCTGGGTAGGTAAAGACAACTCCAAAAGTCTTGGCCGCTGGGAAACGGGCGGCAAAGCAGCGCTACCCATCTGGATAGATTTTATGCGTTATGCGCTACAAAACCATGTGGAACAAGAACTCCTAATGCCGGAAGGCATCAGCAAAGTATTGATCGACCCAGAAACAGGCCTGCTGACTAGAGAAGAATCGGCAACCGGGATCTGGGAGTATTTCACCGACGAATCGATCCCAACTGAGTTTACACCTAATTATGAAGCGGAAAACCCGCTAACCGGAGAGCTGGGCATACCTGAGCAGCAAACACCAGAAGAAGCATTATTTTAGACTTACGCATGTAATAACCTTCCAACAATACTGTTGGCTTAAGCACTCTCTTGCTGGAAAGGGGTGAGTGAGGAGGATAAAATCAAGCATTTACAATCCCCTCATCCCAACCTTCTCCGGAGTTTATTCATAAGTCAACAGCACCACCCTTCCTTCTGTACACACTACGCTGCTCAGATCCGACTTTCCTTTAGACATAAAAAAACAGCCATAAAGGCTGCTTTCTTATCGAACATAAATAATCCACTAGTGTGCTATAAATTACGCACATCTCTCCCGGTATAAACCTGCCTTGGGCGTCCAATACGCTGCCCTGGCTCAGCCATCATTTCTAGCCAGTGAGATACCCAGCCAGCAGTACGAGCAATGGTAAACATCACGGTAAACATATCCACAGGGATATTAAGCGCCTTATAAATAATACCTGAGTAAAAATCCACATTTGGATAGAGTTTTTTCTCAATAAAATATTC
Source organism: Methyloprofundus sp. (assembly GCF_965251085.1). NCBI lineage: Bacteria > Pseudomonadati > Pseudomonadota > Gammaproteobacteria > Methylococcales > Methylococcaceae > Methyloprofundus > Methyloprofundus sp. Next base: position 3,052,126 of record NZ_OZ252594.1, read on the forward strand.
ATCTTTCAATGCATATTCTTCCAGCGCCAGCGCTAAATCAAATAGCGGATCTTTTGCCGAAGTACTTTCTAGCACTTCATAACAGGCTTTACGAATAATCGTTGCTCTAGGATCAAAGTTCTTGTAAACCCTGTGACCAAAGCCCATCAAACGAAAAGGATCATTCTTATCCTTAGCCTTTTCTATATACTCAGGAATTCTGTCTACCGTACCAATCTCCGCCAGCATACTTAATACTGCTTCGTTAGCACCACCATGCGCAGGCCCCCAGAGCGCGGCAATACCCGCTGCAATACAGGCATAAGGATTTGCTCCAGTACTACTTGCCAGACGGACTGTTGAGGTACTGGCATTCTGCTCATGATCAGCATGCAGAATAAATAACAGGTTCAGAGCTTTAACCGCGACCGGGTCGATATAGTTATCTATATCAATATATTTCTGCGATGGCAGGGAAAACATCATATTCAGAAAGTTTTCTCCATAGCTCAAGTCAGAGCGAGGATAAACATAAGGATAACCTATAGAATGACGATGACACGCTGCTGCAATCACCGGCATCTTTGCCAGCATACGCATCGCTGAAATACGTCGATGTTCTGGGTCATTCATATTCAACTCACTATGATAAAACGCAGATAGGGAACCCACAATTCCAACCATCATTGCCATAGGATGCGCATCATAATGAAAACCATCTATAAAACCACGCATGGCTTCATGTAACATCGCGTAATGACTGATTTCTCGCTCAAATTCAGCTTGCTCAGATGGCTGACCAAAATCGCCATTCATCAGCAAATAGGACACTTCAAGAAAAGAGCATTTTTCAGCTAATTGATCAATCGGATAACCCCGGTATAACAAAATACCGTTCTCACCATCTATATAGGTGATTGCACTTTTACAGCTAGCTGTAGATAAAAATCCCGGGTCATAGGTAAACAGACCCATTTGATTATGCAATGAACTGACATCAACAACGGGAGTACCTACAGTACCTTTTAATAAGGGAAAGTCAGCTTCCTGCCCATTAGAATTATTTCTTATAGTCAATGTATCTTGTGCCATGCTGTTTCCTAATGTCTGGTTTACACTAAAGTAACCTCTTCTGATTACTTATTATAACGCTTACGGAATTTGTCTACTCGTCCTGCAGTATCAACAACACGCTGCTTTCCGGTATAAAACGGATGGCATGAAGAGCATACCTCAATATGCAAATCTTTACCTAAAACTGAGCCTGTAGAGAACTCATTTCCACAACCGCAAGTAACGGTTATTTGTTTATAATCTGGGTGAATTTCTGGTTTCATAATGGACCTTTCCACGTCTAATAAATCGACTAACATACAATTTTGAACAGAGTATAATACTTCTTTAAATTAATTACTGCAAGTCACTATCAACAATTATGCGTATTATTACCATAAACACCAACGGTATCCGTGCTGCCGAGCGCAAAGGATTTTTCCCCTGGCTAGCACAACAAGATGCAGATATCGTCTGTATACAGGAAACCAAGGCACAACCCGAGCAATTAACAGCCGAAGCATTTAGGCCAGCAGGCTATCATTGCTATTACCATAGCGCGGAAAAAAAAGGCTATAGTGGAGTCGCTATTTACAGCAAACACAAACCCGACAAAGTCATCGTCGGCATGGGCTTTGAAGATATCGATAGCGAAGGACGCTATTTAGAAATACAGCTAGGTAAGCTCAGTGTAATCTCCCTCTACCTGCCATCAGGCTCTTCTAAAGAAGAACGCCAGGCTTTTAAATATAGTGTTATGGATCGTTATATGCCCATTTTACAGGAAAACGCACGCAGTGATCGCGATTATATAATTTGCGGCGACTGGAATATTGCACATAAAGAAATCGACCTAAAAAACTGGAAGGCCAATCAGAAAAATTCAGGCTTCTTACCCAAAGAGCGCGCCTGGTTAGATCAATTATTTGAGCAGGAGCCCTGGTATGATGCTTTTCGGCTGGTGAATCAACAAGCAGAACAATATACCTGGTGGTCCAATCGCGGCCAGTCCTGGGCAAAAAATGTTGGCTGGCGCATTGATTATCAGGTGATTAGTGCCAGGCTAAAAGATAGCGTACAGGCTAGCTATATTTATAAAGATACGCGCTTTTCAGATCACGCGCCTCTCATCGTGGATTATAAGCTGTAAATACCCACAGCATTTGACCCTGCTAATTCTGACTGACCAGATAAGCTAGGTGTTGATTTTGTTTCGATTGTCTGCTCTAACCCAGCGCCCAATCGCACTTAAGGATACGCCTAAGCTGTCCGCAGTTTGTTGGTGAGCATATCCTTTGTCAATAACTAATTTGGCTGCATCTTGTTTGAATTCAAGATTATAAACAGGTCTTGTTGATTTAGCTTGCTTACTCATATTCAGCTCTAATGATATTATAAATATGTCTTTAGAAGTGTCCTGTTTTATTGAACCATTTCACTCTGTTAGAGACCGAATATATAGCTGCAATCTTGTTCACTGTTGATATCACCAAAATTTAAAAACCTGGCTTGCAATAATTGAGGAGTCCATATATGGTATATTTAGCAGGGGTGAGTGCCGTGATTCATTATCTTTGGTTAGTTAAATCCGATTTAAGTGAGCCGCTTTTTTATGCAGGTGTCGTCTTTGTATTATTAGCCTCACGCCTACATCATCACTTTAAACAAAAACGCTTTTCGCTAAGCACAGATATAATTACAAACTCTAAAAGAGTATTACCCTCCTTGCATAAAAAGCTCGGTTAACAGACTAATCCGCTGCTCATCTGGCAAATCACTATACACACCACTCGTCGCTTGCTCTGCCTGCATACCGCGAACAAATAGATAGCGTACTCCACCAAAATGTTCTGCAAATTGATAAGCCGGTAATCGCTGTTGCAAGTATTGATGCAAAACCACGCTATACAGCCAGTATTGCAAGCCATAGTTATGCTCGCGCATAGCCTGTGTTAAAGACTCCGGTTGATAATCGCTCAAGGTATTACTTTTATAATCCAGCACATAGTAACGCCCCTGATATACAAATATTAAATCAATAAAACCGGTTAAATAACCCTGCATTTGCTTTGCAGACAAAGGCTGAAAAGCGGGGTGTTGCTGCAGGATTTCGTTAATCTTATCAGTGCTAAATTCAGTCAAGCTTAGATAAAAAGGCATTTCCTTTAGACAAGATTTTTCATTTATATTCGCAAGGTAAAACTCACTATCATCTATGCTAAGGGGCGTGGTTACGGCGTGGTACAGTAGTTCGTTAATAATTTCAGGAGCATCAACGCTTAGACCATAACGCTGACAGGCTGCATCTCGTTGCTGGCTTATTTCTTCTCTCCCTGCCAGGGTCGTAAAACTAATATTTTCTAGCAGATCGTGGATAACGTTTCCGGTATGCGCGCCCTTAGCTAATGCAATCGGTGCTTGCTCAATTGAATAGCTAACGTCATTGCCCTCCTCAGCTTTATCCAAAGGCAATTCTGCTGCTTCATGCTGACTTAAATAGGATAAGGCGGTATAACTACTCATTTGCCAGTTACTGTATAAATGACGCTTCTGTCTGGGTATTGTTAAATTACCACCTTGCTCAGTTACCTGGTAAGTTCCGTTTAGCCCGTTGCCGGGTTGCAGCAATTGATAAGCAAAACTAGCGGGATAGTCACTTGCTAACTGCTGTAATATTTCTTGCTGCTGGGTAAATGCAATGTCTGCTTGTGCATATAACAGATAAGCCAGCGCAGACTGATTTGGTTTATGCTTCGATCGGCTGTCTACCCAGCTTATATAGCAGCGATACTTAGCCCGTGTTAGTGCGACATAGAGTATACGTAAGTCTTCAGCCAATTCTTCCTGTAGTGCTATGTCCCGATGCTGTGCAAAATTATCCGAACCTAAATCGACCAGCATTTCACCTTCCGCATGGCAAGTGAGCGTCAGTTGTTCTTTTTGCAAACGATCACTACGCGACCATAAGTAGGGGCAAAAAACTATCGGATATTCCAGTCCTTTAGAGCGGTGCATGGTGACAATTTTAACTGCATCGGAATCACTTTCCAGACGTAATTGCTGCTCATCGTTAGGGTTATTTTCTGCCGTTATCGCAGAGCGTAACCAGGCGATGCTTTTAAGCAGTCCCAAATGTTCATCCAGGCTGGCTTGTTGCACTAATTCCAGCAAGTGATGCAAATTCGTAATCTGCCTTTCAGCCTGTGCTGTACGGGTGAGATGCACACGCACATTTTCCTGGCTTAAAAAACGCAGCATCATTGCCATAAAGCCTTTCTTTTGCCATAGTTCATGGTAGTCCTGAAAGCGACTTAACCAGGCACCAAGTTGCACTTCATCACTCAAAGTGCGATACAGCTGCTGTCCATCCATAGCGAACCAGGACAAGCTTAAGGCCTGTTTTAACAGGTTTATATCAGCAGGTTGCGCCAGGGCTTGCATCAATTTATACAAATCCAGCGCCTCACTGCTGGCAAACACCGAGTCGGTGCTGTTGATTACCGCAGGAATGCCTGCTTGCTTTAATATTTGCTGATACAGCGCGGCCTGCGCGTTGGTACGCACCAGTATAGCAATATCAGCAGCTCGTATGGCGTGAGATGCACCATCGCTATGGATGCTAACCTCTCCTTGCAGTAGATATAAAATTTCATTGGTCACTGCCCGTTTAATTTCTTCAGCCGCTTTGCCATTAGTCCAGTAACCGCTAGTACTCTCACTTTCTGCTAACTGCCATAAAACTAACGGCGCGAGTGGCTGATTATTCTGCATCAGAGTTCCCTGTGCAGCATCTAAGGCAGGCTTCACCGGGTTAAACTCTAACCCTGAAAATACAAAAGGATTATCAGTTAGGCTAAAAAGCTGGTTAATCGCTTGTACCAGGTCCGGGTGAGAGCGCCAGTTGTGACCCAAAGTATAGTGATTCTTCGCCTGCTGCTTGGCCTCCAAATAGGAATGAATATCTGCTCCGCGAAATTTATAAATCGCCTGTTTTGGGTCACCAATTAAATATAAATACTGTTCTGGGTCAGCAAAAAGATGCGCGAAAATATGCCACTGATTTTGGTCGGTATCCTGAAATTCATCAATTAATGCCACATGATATTGCTGCTTAATTGCCTTGATTAGCAACTCTCCACCCTGATTAGATAAAGCCTCTGCAGTACGAGTAATCAGGCTGTCATGGGACATGATATTGAGTTGCAGCAAGCGTGTCTCCAGGTTATGCTGCAGTTCTTCGGCCAATGCGCGGCGTAAGGTCAAGCTGACTTTCTGACTATAGACATACAATAAATCAAAAGTTGTGCTATCAAAATCCAGTTTGCCTTTATGTGCAACACGAATTTCTTTGGCTAAGTTGTCACCACTAAGGAACTTAAATCCGGACTCGCCTGGGCAAGGACAATCAAAATGTTCGGTGCTCTCCACTGTCGCTACTAGCCATTGGTTTAAGCACTGATAAACTTCTGCAAAATTTTCTGTAAATGACTTTTTAAAATAGTCGGAATCCACAGCGGCTATTATTAACTCCCCCTGTTGATCCAGCGCAGTTTTTGCAAGTAATGCCTGCGCTTTCAACGCGACTAACAAATCGTCTAAATCTTCAAGCTCGGGATAGATAGTTAAAGTTGCAGGATAAAAGCCCAGGCTTGCCATTAATTTATCTGGCGTATCATATAGATGGCAAAGCAATGAAACTTCCCAGGCATTACGTGGATAAATCTGACTACGCCAGAAATCTTCAACCATTTGCTGGCGTACCGCTAAGGTTTCATCGCTTAGCTCCACATCGAACATCTGCCCGCTTTCTAAAGCATGTTCTTTAAGTAAGCGCTGACAAAAGCCATGAATAGTGAAAATCCCTGCCTGATCGATACTTAATAAAGCATTGTTTAAGCGCTGTACAGCTAGCTGCTGATCGATATCAGTGCTTTCCAGTAGTGCCTCTGCCCAGGTGCTGATATTTGCATCAAGCCCGACAGGCAATTGCCCGGTTAAAAACTGTTTTGCTTCGACTAGGCGTGCACGCACACGCTCCTTTAATTCTTTGGTTGCGGCTTTAGTGAAAGTGACTATCAGTAGCTGATCAATAGTGTAATTCTGTTCCACCACAAAACGTAAGGCAAGCATGGCGATAGCGTAAGTTTTACCTGTTCCGGCGCTGGCTTCTAATAAATTAACGCCAGGCTTCAGCTCGGTAGCAATGGGATTGAAGTCTTGTTTAGTTGATTGCACTTGCAGCCTCCCATGCAGGTAGTAATAAATCATTACAATACTGCTCAAACTCGCTATTCAATAAATCCTCTACATTTTCCAGGTTCTTATAAAGTAGCTGTAACTCAGGTTCATAGAATTGCTCAATAGATTTATTAAAAATCTCTTTTGCTTTATCCAGCGCCGGTGTAGAACTCCTGCTGCCCGGTTTATTTAATGCATATTGCTGTTTAATATAAGCAAAAGCCGCTTCGGTAAAAAACACATCCGGTTGGCTTTGCCCTTGTTGATAAAGACTCAGAAATTGCTCAAGCTCATCACCCTGAATATGTTCTGGCAAAAAAGTAATATAGTCATCCAGGCTAATTAGGTGGGTTGTATGTGGACCATATCGGTTGAGTATTAAGTACTGTAACCAGGCAACGATAAAATCTTTCCCTTTTAACGCTGAATACCGATAGATTAAACTCGCATCAGTGTATTGATGCGCGATAGTCCCGACCAGACGCACAGAGCCTAGCGTTAAATCAATCGCTACAGGATCGGTACTCAACCCTGCATTTTTTGATTTAATCTTCTCGACAAATTTTTCTATTTCCTGCTCGTGTGCATTAAAAGCTATCACGCCCAATTCGCCAGAAATCCATCGCCCTTGAGCTTTAAGTTTAGCCAGTGATAAATTATTCTGCTGTAATTTGGCATCAATCCACTGATGATTTAGCAGATAACTATCCATTCCCTCAATACTAAATGGCTCGTGCTCTTGTTCATCACCCTCAACGCCCCCTAGACGAATATTCAGCCGCTGTTGCACAAAATACTTTTGCGGGTGGCTATAGAAACGTATTAGGTCCTGTATCTCTATAATTTCCTGTTGCTCAGCTTTAATCTCTCCTTGCCACCAGGAATTGCTCTGTATTTCTTTATTGCTTAGAGCTCGAGTCGTTGCAAAATCGCTTTGGCTGTAACTAAATAGCTTAGTATCCCCGCTAAAATAACGCTGACTAAAACTTTGTAATGGGTGCTTAATCACTAGATCATCTAATTGATAATATTCCTGCATCACATCCAGTAATTCATGAATGACGACAGAAGCGGGTATCATTTCATTTTCGCTGATGGATTGACCGATATAAGTGATAATCACCTGCAGGCGCGCGGAAAGCAGAATTTCCAGAAATTGATAGCGATCATCGGCCCGCCTGGAGCGGTCTCCCGGCTGAAAGTCATTGCGTAATAAGTCAAAGGTGAGATGATGATCAATATGCGGGAATTCGCCCTCATTCATGCCTAATAAGGCAATGACTTTAAAGGAAATAGAGCGCATCGGCAACATCGAGCAAAAAGTCAGTTGCCCGCGCAAAAATCCATTCGAGGACTTAACCTCTTCAACGCGCCCCTCCAGCCAGGCTAAAATAACGGCTATGGGAACAGGCTGTTCATGGACGGCTGCAAACTGCTCACTCAATTCCAGAAAAATTTCATTCATCTGCAACTTTTCGGCTTGTTGCGCTGCCGAGTCTATACTTTCCGCTGGGAATAATAAATCAGCATAAGCCAGTAAATGCTTAGCCCATTCTTTTAAGGTATGGCTTTTGCCAAGTTTGCTACTGGCAGCAAATAATACTTGCAGAAAATCGTAGAGACCGCCTAATGCTTGAGCTGACGAGCCTTCAATTTCACTATATGGCAGGATTCCGGCAAAAAAATCATCTTCTGTACCGACTGCATAGCCCATTAATAGCCGATCAAGTCCCGCTTGCCAGGTATTTTCGGGTGATTCAGGTAAGCTCAACTGCTTCTTATATGCGCCTGATTTCCCCCAGCGTATATGAGTATCTGCTACCCAGTGAGCGATTAATTCCACATCAGTTTCGCTTAAACCAAAACACCGATAAACTTCCTCCTGGCTTAGTAAATCCATCACTTCCTGCCAGCCAAAACGACTTTGCGTCAAACGGATAAAGCGCAGAAATGCATCGAAAGTACTATTACTACTACGCAGACTACGATCTGCAATGGCATGTTGAATATCATCAAATACGCCACTGATAAATGGCGCATATTGCTGTATATCAGGGGCCATCACCACGATATCGCGTAATTCCAGTGTCTGATCCGTTTCTAACGCGTGTAATAACTGATCCTTTAGTACTTCAACTTCACGCATACGAGAATGACAGGAATGTATACTGATGGAGCGATCATTTTCAAGCGCTGTTAGTGCGGTTAAGTTATTCAGCATATCATTTTGCAATTGTTGCAAATTACTGATTGATTCTGCTGCATATGGCTCAAAGCTATCCAGCTCCAATTCGAAAGCACAATCGAGTAGCATTTGCTGAAACTCTCTTCCTTGCTGCCCTAAGCTAGCTAATAGCGGATGTCCATTTTCAAACTCTTCTAGATCAGCACGCTTTCTGGCGACGATATCCGCCCAAAACGCTTGAGCAGGATTTAGCAGGTAAAAGTGCACGTCAGTATGTCGCGCCAGCCCCTGAATAAATTCCATAAACAAGGGGGGCATGGCATTTAAACCAAAAATAGAAATGCGCTCAGGCAATTTCCCATCTAAATCACCATCTCCTAGTTCATTTAATCTAGCTATACTTTGCAACCATAAAGCGCCTCGATGTTGTTCACCCGTTTGAGCAGTGAGTTTTAACCATAAGGCTTGCTGCCATTTTTCAGTATCGGTGAAATAATGTAACTTCCCCTGTTGCCAGTCATTTAGCAAGGTAGGCCGCATCATTTGATATTGATCAAACACTTGCGCTAGGTGAGTTGCCAGTTGAAAGCGCTTTAGATCGGTATTTTCGCCACTAATATATTGTTTGAGTGTTAAAAACACCGGTTCATCCAACTCACGCAATAAGCTTTCAAAGCGCCACAACATTAATTCACGTGCAAACACATCGGTTTGAATATGCTGATTAACTTGTTGCGCCATCTGGTTAAAGAATTTTCCCGGAAATAAAAATTCGAAATTAGCGAACACTTGAAATTTAGTTGCCAGTTGCTGCGATAGCCACCGCTCCATACCCTGGCTTTGAATTAAAAAAACCTCTTTGGCAAATGAGTCCGTTAAAGGCGCATGACTAATAATAGCACTGAGGTGCTCAAGCAGGTTTTCCGTTTTGTTGGAGCTGTGTAGAATAAACATGAGTTCCTGACTGGGTAATAATTCAATACTGTTAACTTAAGAATAAATGTCTTCTCCAGAGGGAGAAGGTTGGGATGGGGGGATTTAAATGCATGATTTTATCCTCCTCACCCAACCCTCTCCAGCAAGAGAGGGCTTAAACCTAGAAAAATTAGTAGCTCATGGTTTTTAGCACAAGCTCTTGATTCCACCGCACTTGCAAAAAATGTCCGCTTAACCTATGGGTGAAGCATGGTACAAAAAAGTGTAACGCAGATTGCAAGCCTAGCACTGCCTATTACCCATAAATTACAGCTGGACAATCAAGAATAATTATTGCATGCTATAAGGCATGAATAAACAAAACCAAATCAAACGAACACTCTCCTTATCAAGCAATATAGAATACATCAAACAATTACTGGAAGGCAAGGGAGTTGCACATAGAAGCGATTTAGCCAAACAAGTCTGTACACACTTTGAATTTCACGATGCACGCGGGAAAATGCAAACCAGTGGCTGCCTGAAAGCACTCCGTGCTCTAGAATCATCGGGGCATTTTGAGCTACCCAGGGTGCAACACAAAACGGGCACAAAATCACCCCGCCGTTTAACGGACTCCGTACCACATCCTGTTGATGTACCCGATGAAGTCAGGCACATTGCAGCGCTTGAATTGGTACTAGTACAAGAGGCAGATCAGATGCGAACCTGGAATGAACTGATGCTTACAGAACACTACCTGAAAGCAGCAATATTGGTGGGCAGGCAAATGCGCTACCTGATTCGTTCCGAGCATGGCTGGTTAGGAGGGATTGGGTATGCCGCGCCGGCTTTGCAATTATCCGCCCGCGATCAATGGATAGGCTGGAATCAAGAAGAGCATCAAGCACAGCTCCATATGATCGTCGGGATGAGTCGTTTTTTGATCCGTCCCAGTGTCAACTGCAAAAACCTGGCATCGAAAGTACTAGGCATGAGCATGGCAACGATAGCAAAAGATTTTAACCGGCAGTATGGATACTCACCCTTGCTCATTGAAAGCTTTGTTGATACCGAGCACTATTCGGGCACCTGCTATAAGGCTTCAAACTGGTTGGCCATCGGAAAAACCAAAGGGCGGGGACGCCAGGACCGGCATAATGACTCGACATTAAGTCAAAAAACGATTTATATGTACCCACTCGATACCTCTTTCAGGAAACAGCTGGGATTATCAGCCAATGCAGGTCTGGGCGCACTGACTATCAGTGAAGGACTGGATGCTGAGCAATGGGCCGAACATGAATTTGGCGGTGCGCCACTGGGCGATAAACGATTAAGTAAAAGGCTCGTCAACGTCGCTGATGCTAAAGCCCAGAATCCTGGCAGTGCCTTCTCAGGGACAGTTGAAGGTGACTGGCCCGCCACCAAGGCCTACTATCGCATGATTGACCAGCCAGAAGGCTCAGCCGTTAATCTGGAAAATATCTTGCAACCTCACCGCGAACGGACAGCGCGACGGATGATGGGGCAAAAAACGGTGCTATGCCTGCAAGATGGCAGTGAACTCAACTACACAAACCTGGATAAATGCAGTGGCTTAGGAGAGTTGAAAGCCAACCAGACCGGTGCAAAAACCAAAGGACTGACTTTACACTCAAGCTTCGCCATTGCGCCCAATGGCTTGCCATTGGGCGTCCTAAAAGCACAGTGTATTGCTCCGCACCCCCGATTGCCCGATGACAAACGTAAACCATCAAAAATACCGATTGAAGAAAAAAGACCTTTGTCTGGATAGAGCACCACCGTGACCTGGTTGAATTAGCGGCAACCATGCCGCAAACACAACTGATTAATGTCTGTGACCGGGAAGCTGATTTTTTTGAATTGTTTGATGAACAAAGAAAAAATCCCTGTGTTGAACTGCTTATTCGTGCTCAGCACGACCGTAATATTAATGAATCCCCCTTCAAGCTGTTCGCAGCCATTCGTGAAACCAGAGTACAAAGTCGAGTTAGCGTCAATGTTCCCCAGCAAAGTGCCCGGCCTAAAAAAAGCAAGCAAAAAGCCAAAGCAGCAAGACCAGGAAGGCGGGCAGAACTGGCATTGCGTCACTTAGCCATACAACTCCCTGCTCCCAGCTATTATCATGACAAAGAGCCGGTTGAAATACAGCTTATCCATGCGCTAGAAGAAAACCCGCCTCAAGGCACAAAGGCCGTCGAGTGGTTTTTACTGACAACGATTAAAATTGAATCCGCAAAGGACATTGAAAAGTGTTTGCGTTGGTATACGTTGCGCTGGCGAATTGAAGACTGGCATCGTGTGCTAAAATCAGGCTGTAAAATTGACGATCTTGCTCATGAAACGGCTGAGCGGTTGCGTCGGGCGATTGGTATCAATCTGGTTATCGCCTGGCGGATCATGCTCATGACGCTTCTGGGTAGAGAAACGCCTGAGCTTCCTGCTGAAATATTATTTTCTGATGTTGAATTGCGTACCCTGCACGCCTACGCAAAAAAAAAGATTAAACCCCCCTTTGTTACTAGGTGAAGCTGTACAATTGGTAGCAAGAATTGGAGGACATCTGGGGCGGAAAAAAGATCCCCCGCCCGGTCATCAAATCATGTGGCGAGGGTACGCAGCTTTGCAGCTTTTGTGTGCCGGGTTCTTGCTACTGGAAGGCGGGTGATATTGTGTGTCATGATTTATGGGTAATAGGCAGGCCTAGGCAGCTAAATGATATAAGCTATCCTGATTATTTCTAGCCAGATTCTGGTTATAGTATGGATCACCCTTTTTTAGCCAGGCTTGCCATTGTTGATAAAACAACTTTTTATCCTGCTCTGGGAATTGCATTAATAAACTCTGCCGGCTGGATATATATTGCGCTTGCGGTACACTGACACAACGCCAATCAGCCGCCAAGGCTCTTAAACTAAAATCCAGTAAACTATAAAAACCTTGATAATCTGCATTTAATCCATTCAATTGTTGCCAAAGTTCACGACGAATAAGCACACAATACGGGTGTGGGGCACTGATATTTCGAGTCAAATGAGTAACCGCCATATAGCCTGCCTCGCTAACGGGAGCACCTTGGTAAGGAATAAGTAAGCTGCCATCTTGCTGATACGTAGCACCTGCATAGTGTATTTGCTGATTATCAGTGATAATACTACCACTGGCCAAACCGACACCCTCTAGCTGTAACCATGCGGCTAACTGACCTAAAGCATTTTCATCAGATGGCACCAGCACCTCACTAATAATTGCAATATAAGCTTGTTCAGTCTCTTGAACAGCCTGATTAACAAACTGCGTATAAGCATTATTTTCTAATTCTGTATCTAGCCTGATAACAGCAATGTCACTTATATCAACGCAAACTAAATCTAATTGATAATTACCGCGCCATAGTGATTTTATTTCTGTTGCAGTTCCCGCGATTTCACGCCGTTGCATGGCCTGGTTTAATGCCTTAATTCCAGCTGCAAACGCATAGTTTTTAGCGCCACTATCCAGCGATACTGAACCTTCATATTGCCGCCAGTGATAAAGCACTTTCGGTATATGCCTTACTTGTGGATCAGTTTCTGCAGCACGCAGGATTAAATCATAATCCTGTGAACCATCTAACTCTGTGCGCAAACCACCTAGTTTATTTATAAGACTACGCTGGTAACACATTAAATGAAAAATATAATTTCCAGACAACAGCGTTTCAGGCGACCAATCGGGCTTAAATAAGTGCATATAGCGTTTATTCAACGGTGAGATCATATCCCGATCGCTATAAATAATATCAACTTCAGGGTACTTTTGAATTTGCTCTGCTATCAGGTATAAGGCATCCAGTGCCAGGCGGTCATCATGGTCTAAAAAAACCACGTAATCTCCCTGAGAATTTGCAATAGCTTTATTAGTTGCTTTTGAAATTCCCTGCGACTGCTGATTAAAATAAACCTGAATTCTCGGATCTTTACAAACTCCCGACTTTAGCATATTGAGAGTTTCAACCTGCGCAGACCCATCATCGACTAACACTAATTGCCAATAAGGATAGGCTTGAGCGCGTAGTGAAATAATACACTCATAAAGCACATTCGCATCGGCATTATAAACAGGCGTGACGATGCTAATTTTAGGAGGTGCCTGCCAATCATAAGCCTGTTGTCTTAATGCCTGCCAATCTTCCAGCGATGTCAGACTGTGCTTATCTATCCATGCCTGGTAACCTGGACATAATTTTTCATTGGCAATATTCCATTGTTTGAAACATTGTGGGGCTGGAATAATTGCGGGGTAAAATCGTAGCCATTGCCATGACGAATTAGCGTTTAAAAATTGGGTAGGAATACATTTAAAAAACTTACGCAAACCACGGCGCATCCAATGTGTTTTTTCCATAATGCAAGTGCTTGTTCAACTGAGTTAGCTAAAATAATATATCCCTACCTCTTATAAATGCTTCCCTACCTTTCGTTTGTTACATTTCTGTCCAATAATCCTAGAAAAATTCTAATTGGCCAGATAAATTTTATAATTTGGCTGCTGTTCAACCAGATGATAAACACCCGAAGTTTCCAAAGCCTGAGTTGCCCAAACCGGATCTTGAGGATCTACTAACAGAGCCTTAATTTTTAGTTTATCTCGGGCATAGCGTAAAGTTTCTGCAGTCGGGTTTGCTAAAAAAATAGCCTGTGTCGCCTGATATTGTCTATGTTTTTGCTGCTTATCATAGGAATGAGCAAAAACATTGACACTTTCGGGTTCTGCAAAAGCGCTAGCCCGATTACTAAATAAGACCCAAGGTGCAGGTGCTGACCATAGAGTCACGACTTTAGTATAACTATCGGGATTGCTTTGCACAACGTCATCATCCGCAGTATATTGTTGCACCGCTTGCCAAGCTTTATCCAGTCGATAAAAATCTTGATGCGCGGCTAGAGCTTCAGCGGATGGCGCATTACCTAGCGGATAAGGCTTACTAACCCAATATAGCGCAGAAAATGTAACAACCAGGCCTAAACAAACACCTGTCACGATCAAAGGGATAAAGTAATATTTTTGACTAAACCTTGCTGCGAAAGGTGTCCAGTTAGCCACATTCAAAGGCAATTCTGTTAATAAAACTGCCGCCCAAATCGATAGTAGCATAATAGGAATCATAACAGATCGCCAGCCGAAATCATTATTTACAATATCACTCTGCACAAACTGAACCAGAAGTAGATACGCAAAAATAGTAACGTAGCTCAAGTAATAAAATATTCTATTTTCCGCCTGCTTAGGCCAATAAGTAATTATTGCCAGAACTCCTAAAATATAAAGAATTCCTAAACTCAAAGGTAAAAACTGTATCCAGTATAAAATAATATGCACTATTTTTTCTAATACCGAGTCAGCATCAATCAACCGAGTAGATAAGTAGGGCTTAATTGTTAGTGGTATTTCTCCTGTACCTGAAGGACCCGAAGTAATTGATGTAAGCACAGGTATTGCAAAGCAAATACATACCAGCACAGCAAGCAATAAAGGCCAGACCATTTTCGAGTAGTCTACAGCAAACAAGCGCAGTGCCAGCAATATCAAAGGGGCACTACACGCTAACGCAATACCCCCCACCCACGCTGAGGCTCCAAACCCGGCAGCTGCTGTCAACCCCGTTAGAACCGCGTGTTGCCAACGCAAATGCTTGTTGACCAACGCATGACTTAGCAGAAATAGCAGCACTATTGTGCTTAGTGCAGAGAATACATGTTGTGGAGCCCAGCTTAGTTGTACCCAAAGCACCTCTAATGGATGTATATCTGGTAACCCAAACCATTGTACCCAATCATGAGCAATTATTTTCGGCAGGATTTCAGCGGGTGGCCCGGTAAACGCCAGTAGCAAGACAAAAAAACCTGCAAGCTGTTTGCCAGTTATCCGAATTGCTATTGCAGCAAGAAACCCGAGTGTCGTAAAACTTGTAAACCAGGTAAACGCAACTTCTGCTTGCCAACTGGAAACACCGGTTACCAGCTTAATCATAGAGACATCAAAATGCCAGGCGTAATAGTAGACTAGGGGAATACGCTCACCTTCAGGCGCATAATAGGGGTTTAGAGGAGGCAAGCCTTCACGTACGATGCTATCAATAATAGAAATTTTCATATGATCGAAAATTTGTATATTAACGAATAATCCACTTTCGTATAGAAAGGGGAATATATTAACTGTTGGTATCGTTGCCCATAGCATTATTGCCGCAATAAGCCATGCACTATTAACTGATACGAATTGTTTATACCACTGCTGTTGCTGCCTGAATAAAATCAGCAGTGCGCCAAACTGAAAAATTAACCAGGCGCTTAATACGCTCAACAGCGAATAACCCAGTGACCAGGTGAAAAATAAGGCAAAAGGCCCAAATGTACACAGCCCAAGTGCAGGTGCAAGCAATAGCACGGAAGAATTACGCTTGGTGATACCTAACAACGCTATAGATAGCACACCAGGCAAACCAAAGAACAGCATGCTAAAGCAAGCGGCCCAAATACTTGCCAGTAAAAAACCTGCTGAGTAATCCATAAGTTAACTGCCTCTTATTGCTAATGGTCAGTGAAAACCTGATGCATGGTAAACATGATGAGACTTTATAAAAGCAGAAACGCACAGTAGCCCGACAATTCAGCTCAAAACACACTGAAAGTCAGTTAAAAAAACAGACATAGGATGTGCTGAGGAACGAAGCGCATCACACGCTAAAGATGCGTCTATAACTCTCAGTTTAAATTAAATCCTCGCTTGTGTGTATTAATTTTACCGGGGAGCAGGCTTTAGCCTACACAGGTAAGCAATCATGTAGGCTAAAGCCTACTCCCCTGCATGAATTTCTGCTAACAGCGCAGGAATGTTTGTGGGCTCAAATAAACGTTATGCCCGATCATAATCAGAAATTAATATTCTTCTTCATTTACCAATGACTCTTCTCTCTGTTCTTCGGTCTGTATTTCCAGGCCATCATAGTCTCTTAAGGCTTGATCAGAGCCTGGTGTCCATATATCTTCATCATAATAGATACCGGTCAGCTTGCGCTTAAATTCATCTGTAACTTTACGCGCATCAAACTTATTTGCTACGATAGTAGGCGTTATAACAACAATCAACTCATCTTTTATTACATTTTTACCTACCGTACCAAATAACCAGCCCACATAGGGAATATCTTTTAAATAAGGTATACCGTTATTTGTATAGGTATGTGTTTCATTAATCAATCCACCCAATACAACACTTTCACCATCGACGACCGTAACTGTAGTTTGAATCTGTCGCTTTAATATAGTGGGTGAGTCAATATTAGAACCTCCATTAGTCGCTGTTGTTTGTGAAGCAGTATCAACGCTCTGGTCTATCTCTAACACCACCTGTCCACTAGCATTTACTCTGGGTTTTACTATTAAAATCACCCCAGTATCCAGCATTTCAATATTACTGGTCTGAATTGGGTTAATTGATGCATTCGTATTGGTTGACTCAGAAGTTCTAATAGGAACCGAGTTACCTACTTTAATCGTCGCTTCCTGATTATTTAACACCATTAATGAAGGTGCTGAAAGCACGTTAATTTTTTTATCTTTTGCTAGTGCACTAAATATTAGACGAACATCACTCTGGTTACGTAGAAGACCATAGGTAAACCCTTCAGATGCGGCTCCCCCAACTAAACCTGCTAGTCCTCCTCCTAACGTCCCACCACCCTGTAAACCATCAGGCCCACTATTTTTAAACAACCACTGCACACCGTATGACAGATCATCAGTTAAATTAACAGCAACAATAGTCGCATCAAGCAATACTTGCAAAGGCATCACATCCAGGTGCTTGATAATTTTACTCAGAGTTCTATATTGCTGTGGTTCAGCCATAATAATTAAGGCATTATTAGGCTCATCGGCAATAATATTCACTCCTTCTAAAGACGCATTTCCCTGCGCACGACTAGTCGTTACTTTTGCTGTTTTTGCAGGCTTATTAACTCGATTATCAATTCTCGCTAAACTTTGCCCAGGCGCAACCGAAACAGATTTACTTTTAGTGGGCGCAATACCACTAATGACTGAAGTTAATGTCGCAGCCAACTCAGTCGCATCAACATGCTGTACTTTATAAACAATCACACCGCCTTCGCCAATCACACCATTTTGTTGGTCCAGCCTCTCTATCCATTTCTTTGCTTCTTTTAAATATTCTCTTTGCTGGGTCACCACTAAAATAGCATTGAGATGCTTGATACTGATAAACCGCAGCATCCCTGATAGTGGATTTTGCACTCCTTTATTAAATATATTTTCTATATCTGCAACAGTACTACCGACTTCGGTATTTTCTAAAGGGTATAACCCAAACGACATACCAGCTATATAATTAACATCAAAAACATTAACCAGGTTTATTATTTTCTCTAATTCTGCCTTGCTTCCTGCTACAAATAAAAGGTTACGTGACAAATCCATTCTAAGAATAGCATTAGCCGGTACGACTGGCTTTAAGACTTCAGCCATATCAATTGCACCCACATATTGCAAAGGAATGACTTTTACCTGATAGCCAGCGCCCAGTTGTTCGTTAACTAATATAGAAGCATCTGCAGTATGCGCGCCCTTGGCATCCGGCTCTATTCTATATACTCCAGCACGCTTTATTAATACTGCACCATTTGCGCGTAATAACATTTCCAGGGTGGGTAGCAAATCATCCTTGTGCAGTGGCTTTGTTGTTTGCAAGGTAATACTGCCCTTAACGGCCGGACTCAGAATATAATTTTCCCCCAGCATATCGCTAAGTATAATTTTACTGACTTCACCTAGATCTGCAGCATCAAAGTTGATAGAGTATTTCCCATCGACACTAGATTGAGTAACTCCCAATTTTTTCTGTTTAGCCATAAACTCACCAGAACCGATATACTCTTCATTCCGCATAGCCGGTATTTCGGTTTTGATATTTTCATCATTATCTAATTGTGTAAATACCACATTATCGCTGGGCTCTGCTTGCCTGGAAGTACTTTCACCTTCTCCTTGCTGAATTGGGTCTTTACTGGTATCTTCCAGCTCCATTCCCTCCTCTTGAATCGGTATTTTAATACCTAATTTAGGACCTAAATGAAATTTGCTAAGCGATTCACAGCCCGTTAGGGTAAGGCTACTTATCACTAACAGACTGAAAAAGCTGATACGTTTACTATAAGAATTCATTCTTATTTCTTAATTTTTTGTTTAAAAGGATTTGTTGAACGTTTTCTTCCGCGCTTAGCTTTAATTTGCTTGCGCGGCTTTGCCAACAATATTTCATCTGAATTGTTATCTGCAATGATAACCACACGGTCATGTTTTATTTCTTTAACCGTCCAGCCATTAATGTCTTCACCTTGCTTCAAGCGTTTAAATTTTGGCTCATCAGGTTTGGCCTTTGGGTTATGAAATAAAGCATAGGCACCAACAGGCGTATTAAGAATACCTATTAAAGCCATACTTATTTCTTCAGCTGGCATAACTTCGACGGCTGCAGTTTCCGGGTTTTCAGGATCTTCCACCTCGATCGGTTTGCGCTCTGAAAAAAACAAAGGCCTTTCCAGCATTTCGTTATAATCCGCCACTGGATCCGCTTTAAAGTCATCTACCGGCACTTCTTGCAAAGTAAACCCCGAGCTTTTTACATTGTCTATTTCTCGCAAAACTTCTGCTCGCTGGCTTTTACTATAACTGCCCTGTAAAACGATCAGAATAAGTATTAAAAGACTACAGCCAGCAAATAATAGAGTAAGCGTGTATTCCCATTTAAGTTGCTTCATTACATTTGTTTCCTCATGTAACTAGATACTTCCAGAGTAACCACTACATTTCCTGTTTGTTCGGTTTTACGCGTTTTTCTATTGCGTTTTTTTGGTGCAGGAAGCACGGTAATATTTTCAATAATCATTAATGGCTTGGCAATTTCTATCTCATATAAAAGACTTCTTAGCATCTCCATGCTACCGGTCAGTTTGACTTTAACTGCAATACGCAACAAACCATCCAGATCTTTATTCGGTAACACCTGAGAACTACTTAGTTCGCCACCCGAATCAACAGCCAACGCCTTGATTGTATTTTGTAATTCAGCTGTAGCCAGTGAAGAAGATTTCTGGCTATTAAAATAGCCCAGAGCCGTTATATCTTTACGCCCTTGCTCAACATCTTTCAGTACTTCATCACGACTTGCGATAACTCGCTGATAGCGCTTAATCCTAAACACCTGTTCATCAATATCGTCATTAATTTCTCCCAAGGCACCCAGCCACGGCATAATAATAAGCATCGCGATACTAATAATAATGGCGAATAATAAGCCCAGCGCTAGCCATCGTTGTTGTAAGTTATTCAGCGTCTGCATTATGTTCTATTATTACTTCAGTGGATATTTTAAATCGCTCCAGACCCGACCGGCGGTCTTTGGTTACCGGGGAGATAAATTTGGTATTTCTAAATAACTTTGTTTTTTCCAGCGACGCTATTAAATTGGAGGCACTGCCCGATTGCCCGGTTAACTGTAGCGTGTTCTTAAAATAACGCCAATTCGAGATCCAGGTATCATCCCCAAAAACTTCTGTCACTGTATTCATCAGATCAACCATGGACGGATTGGCCTGTTTTTTATCAATTAGCGTCTGAGTTGCCTGAAATAAATAGTCGATACTTTTTTTAGAGTCTTCTATTTTAAGCGCTATTTTTTCGACTTTTCGTGCCCGTTGTTTTAATTCTTCTAACTGATCAGTCGCACTGTTAATCGGTAAAACCATTAAGGTAACTAACAAGATTAATACTAGCACTATTGAACCTAGCATAATAAACAGCGGCTTTTTATTTGCTTTCTGACATTGCTCTTTAGGTAATAAATTGTACTTGCTATCAGCTTGATCAGGGTTGACTATTTGCGCAGCAGAATCTGCATAAGAAGGCTGCAAACCTAAACTCTGACAATGCTTATACATGCTTTCCAGGCTTTCCTTTTGTACCAGCACTAATAGCAAACGAATCAAGGCTTTATTATTTGCCGGACCTATTTTAATCACATCAAAGTACACCTGTTCTTCACGAAAAGGAGTATATCGATCTAATTCATAGGTCATCACCTGGCGCAGATCCCCCTCCGCCGCTGCAGGTAAGAAAACATCCTGAGTAACAGACAACTGCGCAGGAACACGTAAGACAATTTTGGCTTCACTGTATTGCTTGTTGCTGGCAATCAGGTTTTGTAACTCCTCTTTTGCCAGTTCATTAAACTCAAACTCGCCCAGGAAAGTTTCCTGTTGTTGGCTGACGAAATTAACGCTTGCAGTCGCCTTGTTAATTTCGACGACTAAAAGGCTTTTTTCTCTCGCCAAAGCATCAAGAAATTTTTGCGGCACCAGAAAATTTAACTGCTGCCACCACCATTTAAAAAAAAGTGAAACATCAATTTCACTGTCCAGATTCATCATATTAGTTGATAACCCACTGATCATTGGTAGGCGAAAATAAAGAAGGCATAGGGTAATTCTCAGACCATTTTAGTAGTTTGTAAGGTGCTCCATCTTGTGCCTGGCCTTGCTTCATCACGGCCATAATCTTTTCGCTAACATTTTCTGCAATCAATGCCTCTGCAACAATCATATACACTTTGCTACTACTGCTATTTCCACTAAACCAGTCTGGCTTGGGAGCATCCTCGCCATTGCGTTCTGCTTCTACACGCAGCAGTAAATATTCATCAACCAGACTTTCATTAGCATCTGGCAAAGTTAACAAAACCTCGCGTGTCGCAGTTGCAGGGTTAATATTTTTGCTTTGTGTATAAACACTTATTTTCCCTTCTATCTGACTATAAATTTCTGCTGTCATTCCCATTACCATCTGTACTTCCTCGACACTTTTAAATAAGCCATCTCGGGGTGAATATTTTAAGTCGGCATCTTCATAATCTTGCTTTTCAGCACCATTAAGTCGCTGTAAATCATTTTTATCACGCCAATCCAGAATGGCATCGCTTAAATTATCTGCCAACTCATCTTCCACCGCCAAAGAGTCAAATAATTGTTTTAACTGTTCTTTGCTAGCCTTATTCATACTTACTTTGCCAGACTCATCAGCAATCAAAATACGGATTCTTTTACCTGAAAATTCAATTTCATACAGGCTGCTATTTGCCTTCCAGCGTTGCTCGGCATCATTATTTAACAACATTAGAATGGCAAAATTAATGCCTGCCTCAGCTAATGCAGCGGCTTGTGCTTTTTCCTTTAAGCCTCCGGTAATTGTTGCTTCTCGCTGTATCGTCAGAGCAAAACTACTGGCCATAATGGTTAATAAAGTAACCACCCATAATACAACTATCAGCGCAAAACCTTTAGTCGCCATCATTTACACCGACAAATTTTCCATTGACTATGCCAAAATCCGAATTAGGGAGATGGAAAGAAATAATCATCCAGAACAACCAGGAGAAATGGTCAAAAACCATTTCTCCAACGATGGCATTCGGTCAACAAACTGATAATACGTCTTCATTGCTTTTTTACCTACCTTTACTCCTGTTTCATATATTTTTTCTGTTAATTTAACAATAGGTGCTTTGCCATTGTAGGTCATACTTTTGGCAAATTTTAAAGTTGTTTCAACTGTATCCATTATGTCGCCACTAATATGATTTTCATAGGCTCCCCATACTCGTTCAATTGGGTTATATTTACTATGATAAGGAGGGTAGTAGGCCAGTTTTATCTTTATGTTGCTTTTTTCAGCAAACTCCACAAGCCTTTTTATAAACTGAGTTCTGGAGCTACTGTTCTCCATACCATTGTCAGCGTTAATTGTCAGAATATCTACTCCATATTTTTCTTGAATTTCTGGCCAAATTTCTTCCAATCGGTCAACGATGAAATCACTGCTGGCATAGCCTGCTGTAAAGAAAAGGAAAAAATCATCATGTTCAGGCAGATAAAAACCAAAAGGAGTTAACTTTTCCTTAACATCTAAATCATGATCCTCTGCTTTTGTTAAAACCCGATTTCGTCCTCCCCGTGAAAAATTTCCTATATTCATTCTTGCTTTGGCATCAATTGATATACGAATCTCTTTTGGGTTGATATCTGCCATTCCATTGACTGAATGAACTTGTTCAAAAATTGCATCCGTTTCCTTGATTTTCTTATGAGGCTTTGTTTTTTGTACCTTTTTTGGATGGTAACTCAGGTCATTTAATTTTGTATTGATAGTTTTTGAGCAAGGTAATGTTTTTTCATCGTAATAATCAATCTCCAGTAAACGTTTTCTAACTTCTTTAGCCGTTAGCCGGGTATATAATCGACAGGAATTAAAAGAGGGATCCGTTTGACACTCCGGTTCAGCAATTTTTTTTATGTCATCAAGTAGATGAGGAAAATGCTCTTCACTTTTATTACGCCCTCTCGCTGAAAAATTATCTTCTATGGGCTGAGTTTCAAGTTCATATTGTCCTTTTCGGATAGTGCCTCTATTCCATCCTAGTTTTTCTTCAGCAATACTTGCACCACCTGAGCCTAGTAGCTCCACCGTTTCAGCCATGAATATACGACGTACCGAGCCTTTTAAACGATGGGCTGTATTTATAATCCAACCTATAATGCTATCTGTTAATATCAACAAGCTTATCTGCCTAGTGTGAGAATAAATTCAGAATTCATTATTATAAATTATTGAGACACAAGCTTACTTCGTTTGGATGATTATTTCTTTCCATCTCCCTTAGATGAAGTACCGCCCGATTCAAATGTACTATTAACTTTTAGTGCAACAATCAGTTGCGGCCAGATTTCACCATTATTCAACTCAATTTCAATGCTTACAAGCCGGGGTAAATTATGCCTTCTTACCCAATCACCCTGCCAGGCTGGATCGCTATTTACATCAACAACATCCCTGCCAAAATAGGCAAATTTCAGGCTTTTTATTTTTGTTAAAATAACGACCGGCTTTTCATCCCATAGCTCATCATTTTCTCCTTGAGGAAAAAAGGGCTGTATTTCTACCTGTAAATCACTGCCTTGCTCCCAGCTTTTGGCTGCCTTCAAACTCATTTTAAACAGCTGCAAACCCAATCGCCCTGCACTGGCCGGCATACCCGCAACAAATTGTATAGAATCTTCTTCTCCTTGAAATGAGAATTGCGGCTCTTCTAAAAAACTACCATCCAAAGGCACAGCAGAATGCAATTTACTTTGTAAAAAATTCTGAATAATCGCCGCCTGACTTATCTGAGCAATTTTCTTCTCTCCCGCATTCCAATTTTGTACACACAATCTCAAACTGGCAAATAACAGCAACATCATAATACTCATGAGGCTCATACCAATCAAGACTTCTAATAAAGTAAAGCCCTTCTGTCTTGCTCTTTGCCCTATTTTCATTCAGCTTTAGCCAGCTTAATGGTACTCAATTCAAGCTGACGGTTATTCTTGCCCGCCAACCACTCCACAGTCACTGTCACCTGATAAGCCAATACGCTAACTTGTTCAGCATCGACACCCAGCTTATCCAGATCAAGGGCTTCCGTATACACAGACCAAACATACTTTTCCAGTTCCTCACCTTGCTGACTAGCATCCTCCAGAGACTCTTCTACACCTGCAGCAGCCAGTCTGGACTGTGCGATAATTACCGCTTGCTGATATTCTTCAGAAACAATCGTACGCCTTAACCCACTGGAAAATATATTTAATAAAATCGTCAAGGAGAAAGCCAGAATTGAAAATGCTATTAATATTTCCAGCAAAGAAAATCCTTGCTGTAAATTCTGTTTACCAATCATCAATTTCAACCTGTCCAGTTAACCAGTTTACATCTAGCTGACGCTTGTTTTCCCCTATCTCCAAAGTTATTCGCCCGCCCGAAGAGGACCCATCAGGGAAAAACCGTATTCCCCCCTCATTTTCATCAATAATCTGCGATTGAGCGATATCGAGTATCACGGTAATATCTTTAGATATATTAAAGACTTTTTTTCTATCGGTAATTCGATAGCTGTTGTCTGCTAAATTAACTAACAATACACTTTCTTTACGATGGGTCAGCGCATGTCCTCGCGCAAAACGTAATCCCGATGAAATTTCTCTTGCGGCGGCATTCAAACTGGCAGTCTGGTTTCCTGATCCAATATTTGGCGCAGCAATAGCGGCTCCAATAGCTATTATCACAATCACTAATAGTAACTCTATTAGCGTAAACCCTTGCCTAGGTAGGGCGGACTTCAGTCCGCCACTGCGTAATCCAAGTAACCGCAGTTTAAAGTCTGCTCTACGCGGATAAGTTTTGTTGATTATTCCCAACTATTAATATCCTGATCTTCACCCTCACCACCTGCCGCATTATCTGAACCAAATGAATACACGTCGAAACGGCCATGTTCGCCAGGTGAAACATAGTGATAATCGTAAATCCACGGATCCTGCGGAACTTTGTTTTTACGTAGATATGGTCCGTTCCATGAACGCGCACTTGAAGGTTTTTCAACAAGGGCTTGCAAACCTTCACTAGTCGTTGGGTAGCGACCTACATCCATCTTGTACATGTCCAGCGCACCTGCCAGGTCTTCTATTTGCACCCGCGCTGTTTTGGTTTTAGCACCCCCTAAATGCTTCATCACCTGGGGTCCAACCAAACCGGCTAATAAGCCGATAATGGCTAAAACCACCAATAATTCTATTAAGGTAAATCCGCGTATCGCTGTCTTTGTTTTTTTCATGCTTGCTCTCATCTGTATTGTTTATTTCTGTCCTAAAACGCCAAATCGTTAACACTTAAAATGGCTGACAATATGGAAATAATAATCCCGGCAATTAACAAACCTAAGGTTACAATTAAAATAGGTTCCATCATTGCCAACATGCGCTCTATCGTTGTTTTAAGCTGCTTATCGTAAGTGTTAGCTGTTCGCTCTAACATTTCCTCCATTTTACCTGTTTCTTCACCCATTTTGATCATCTGGGTTGCCATTTTAGGAAATTGTCCTGACTCAATTAAGGCGCTGGACATGTCTTTTCCTTGCTTCAAATTCTCTTCCGCTTCAGATAAAGCCTGCACTAAAACCAGGTTACTTATAGTTCCTTTAACAATTCCGAGTGCGGTTAAAATAGGCACGCCGTTGGTTAAAAGCGTCCCTAAAGTGCGCGTAAAATTAGTGGTACTCATATTGCGAATAATTTCACCTAGCAAGGGAATTTTTAAAACAACCCCGTCCCAACGCATTTTTCTCGGCCCGATAGTCATTTCATAACGCAGGGTAAAGTAAGTCCCCGTACCAACGATTAATAAAAACCACCAGTAACTCTGTAGCCATTCTGCAGTACCCACTACGATCTGCGTCGATATGGGCAGCTCTTTACCCGCGCTTTCAAACATTTCGGTAAATTGAGGTACTACAAAAGTCAGTAATAAAAATACAGAACCTACCGCCATCACGACTAGAATAATCGGATAGATCATAGCGGTACTTACCGTATCCTTTAATTCTTTGGATTTTTCTATATATTCAGATAGTTGCCCCAGGACTATATCGACACTACCGCCAGCCTCACCTGCGCGTAACATATTAATATAAAACCTTGAAAATGCACTGGATTCGGCTTCCAGCGCATCAGCTAGATTGGCTCCACCTTTTACCTGATGCAGTACATTTTTAATTAACTCATGGATTTTTGAATCTTCTTCTATCAGATCCATTAACACCACTAATGAGCGATCTATCGGCAAACCAGCCTCTAGCAAAGTAGCGAGTTCTTTAGTAAACAGGGCGATATCTTTTTGCGTCAGGCCTTTTTTATCTTGCTTAAAAGACAGCTGATAAGCAGACTTCAGACCTGACTGAGATACCTTAACCGGGATTAAACCTTCAGCTTGCAGTAATCCTACGACAGCAGCCTCATCCTTTGCTTCTTTGGTGCCTTCCTGTATAGCACCTTCATGATTTACGGCTTTATAAGCAAATATAGTCACGTTAAACTTCCGTCGCTACACGTAACACTTCATCTAAAGTAGTTAAGCCTCTTACCGCTTTCGCCAGACCATCCTGATAAATAGACAGCATGCCGCCACGCACGGCTTCCTCCTGAATTAATCCAGATTCTTTATGCTCCATAACCATTTTTCTTATGCTATCATTCATCACTAAAAACTCAATAATGGCCAAACGGCCACTGTAACCAATACCACCACATTCTTTACATCCAGTAGCTTGATATAGTGTTAATTCACCATTTTTCAAGAAGCGGCTCAGGCCTTTTTCCTTTATTACTTCGGCTGGAGGCTGATACGATTCACGGCAATGCATACACAATTTTCTCACCAGACGCTGCGCTAGAATCCCATTCACTGTAGAGGTCAATAGGTAATCGTCCAGCCCCATATCAAGCAACCTCGCTAGCGCGCCCGCAGCATCATTAGTATGCAGAGTGGACAATACCAAATGTCCGGTTAATGCAGACTGGACGGCAATTTGAGCTGTCTCTATATCACGCATTTCCCCGATCATGATCACGTCAGGATCCTGCCGCACAATAGAGCGCAGTGCACTACTAAAGGTTAAGCCAATTTTCGGTTTGGCTTGTATCTGATTCACCCCGTTTAATTGATACTCAACCGGATCTTCGACGGTAATAATCTTTCTTTCCGGAGTATTCAACTGGCTTAAAGCAGTATATAAGGTTGTCGATTTACCACTTCCGGTTGGCCCTGTAATCAAGATAATGCCATGCGGCCTATTCAGTACTTCGATAAATTGTTGCTGATTTGACTCTTCAAAACCAAGTGAAGCAAAATCAAAGACCACGTTTTCCTTATCTAATAGCCGTATCACTACGCTTTCTCCGTACATAGTCGGAGTCGTCGATACCCGCAGGTCAATTTCCTTTCCTTGCATCTGGATTTTAATACGTCCATCCTGAGGCAAGCGGCGCTCTGCGATATTCAATTTGGCCATCAGCTTTATCCTAGAAATAACCGCCGCAGTCGCGTTTGACGGTGGTCCTTCTATTTTTTGCAATACACCATCAATACGTAAGCGGATAACTAAAACATCTTCAAACGGCTCAAAATGTATATCCGATGCCTTACTTTCCATAGCGCGCTGAAATATCAGGTTTACCATACGAATAACCGGAGCTTCACTGGCCAGATCTTTTAAATGCTCAATATCATCTAGATCCTCATTAGCATCCAGATTATCTGTAATTTGTCCCATTTGGGACTTACCTTCATCATATTGAGACTCTATCGCCTTATCGATATCAGATAAAACGCCAACCCTTGGCTCAATCTCAAGCTGACATACCAAGCGTAAGGATTGCAGTACAAAGCTGTTTTCAGGATCCATGAGCGCTATAACAACCTTATCTTTATCCTCTGCTATACCTACTAAATGAAACTCTTTTAAAAATCGCAATGGAATTTGCTCGGGCAACATCGGGGTATCTGGGTACTCTTCTGGTGCCACTACGGGTAAATCAGCCACTTTTGCCAGAGCATTCGCCACGTCTTTCTCAGAACACAAGCCCAACTTAACCAATAATAAAGGCAGTCCTGTTTCCTGCATTTGTTCTTTGATTTTTGTGACTTTATTCAAATCACTTTCACGCAGTGATTGCTGAGCAATTAGCGTATCTATAAATTTCTGATGACTCATACAGGATTTTTTAGCATTGCAAATACAATAACTTGCGTAGTTGACATTGAGACTTCTTTAACTTTATTTGTATCGCGGACAAGTATAACAAAAAAAAGCTCTTATACCGGGAATTAGCAACATAAAGGAATTAATCCCAAGCTATACTTCGCGCGATCACGGATGCGATTTTATAGCGAGTTGATTTTAGTCGAGAGCAAAGCCTGCCCCGTACTTGATACGGGGGCGCTGAAACAGACGCATAGCAAGCTACAAAACGATTTTAGCATCGCGGTTATTGGTTAAAATCGGCCGCTAGAAAACCGCATATGGGCCGAGCGAAGTAACCATTAAAAACGCATTGGCACAGGCTGGTAGGCATATAGCGCACTCAAATGATGAATTAAGGCATGCTGGCCTTGCTCCTGCCACTGTTCGGTCAATTTATTTTGTATTGTTTGATAACGCTGCTCAACAGCATCAATCTCAGTCGTTTCATCCTTAATATTTTGCAGCTGAACCATCCACATCTGGCTTGCGCCCATCATAAAATAAGGCCAGCTTGCGCGCATAGTTGCTGGCCAGACCGGGTCGCTCGTATCAGCCAGTAATGATGGTGCACCCACCGCAGGAAGGTCATAACTGATTTTAATTATTCGCTGCCTAGCTTGTAATTCAGCTAATACTTTATTTTCTTTTAATTGCTGGTAAATCAGTGCGGCACTCGCTTTCGAGCTATAAAAAATAAAGCTGAATACATGGCCTGTTTGATCACGAACCGCACGACGATGCACGCGCCAGCAAGTAATCTGCTGAACATACTGTGGTAACAAAGGAGCGATCACTTCACCAGCAATAAGAGTACCGAGATACCAATCCGGCACCTGCCCTTGCTCCCAGTTGAAACTTAACCGGGCTGCATACCAGGCTTTATCGGGATCATTACGTATTAATTCAGCAGACTGAGGACTTTTCCTTACTGGCATTACCGTGTGCGTACAAGCATTGAGTAGCGGCAGAAAAAACAGCATAAGGATTTTAAAACTGCCTAGTGATAATATTTTATGAAGTGTCATGCTACCTTGTGTTTTCTGTTGAAAAGATTTGTGGGCTTGGTGGCAGTCATCCTAAAGTAATAATTACCTAGCGTAAATGTATTGACTCATAGTGACCGGACATATTCATATATAGAATTTCCTGATTACCCATAACTCTCAGCTATACTTCGTCATTCCTGCATGCTTCTAGCAGGAATCTACCTGGTTAAGCATAGATTCCCGATAAAAGACTTCGGGAATGACGAGGTTGTTAACATGCTAATTAGTGCCTGAACGAAAAGTCAGTTTTTTAAAAAAACATCACACCCAATCTACCATAATATTTTCCGATTTGGCTTAGTTGAGATAACAATCCACCCATTATTACGAATTTGCTCAGCACAATGCTATTGTGCCACTTTTCAGACATACTAATCCCTCAGTAAGGCCACTTTCTTTAAAAACTTAAGCGGCTTTCTTTTTTTCTTTGGCCAATCGTTGTCGTTCCATATCTCGTTTAATTGCGCCCACTTTTTGTATGTTCCTTGATAATACAGCCAGTGCGGTATAGCGTTCAAAACCATCAATTCCATGGTCCCGACATTGACTCAATCCATGAACCTGCAATGCATTAATGGCCGACTCAACAGCTGAGTGTTTCTTTTTGGCCTGTTTAAATTCTTCGGCATATTCACGTTCCTTATCCTTGAGGGATAACTTCCCTTTTTTCGGCAAAGTCACTTCATCAAGTATCTCTTTCAGCCCACTTTGATTGCTCTTGCTATGAAAGCCTTTGTCAAAACTACACGCATTGAACGCTGGAAATTTCGCTTGTGTCGCTTCAACCATACCTATGGCTATTTTATCATCCGTTTCTTTTTGCATGACCTTATGATGCAGTATGAATCCGTGGTAGTCTTCAACTATACAGACGCGTATACCTAATTCAACGGGAACCCCTGCCTTGCCTTTGCTAATCTATTCGGTATGTGGCTGAAACAGGGAAAATACTTTTTCATCATGAGGGATGGTTTCTCCCTCAATCACGCGTCGTCTGATCTGATCGACTTGTCGATCGCCATGCTGGAGAAAGGTTTGCATCTTAAGCAATAGGACTTCTGGAACCTTATAGGTGCTTATTAATAACGCATAACTTTGAGTGACTCGGTTCAGGTACTTTTGAGCTAAATCAATATAAACCTGATGTGCGTTACAAATCAAATCGGCCTGAGCCCGTTTTTTCTTTTCGTCCTTCGAGGTGGAATGACGCAGCTTTTGAATCCGTCTATATTGTCGTTTGAATTCAGTGAGGTTATGTTTATGCTGCCGCCAATCGGGAAGGTCGTGTTCCTGGCACCAGTAAACACACTGACGGAATAAGACCCTCATCACATCGTAAAGCAAGTTAATGTCGGTTGGAAAGTGAACATCGGTTTTTAAGACAAATGAATCGCAACGCCCCTGAATGGATGCAGTGGACTCTAAATTAAGCAACTGATAACCCGAGCGAATGACTTCAGTATTAATGCGATCCATGATCTCAGGTGTAAATAACTTTAGATTATCTCTTAGGGTTTGTAAGCGATAGTTTTTGTCATCAAAAGTACCGTGCCCTAGCATCATTCTGAGCGTTCGATGTTCGTTGGCGAGTTCCTGGATACGATCGAAGTCAGCACCGAGTGCTACCCGTAAGGTGCCTAATACCAGAATACGCCACTGTTCCATGCCGGGACGACCTTTATTTGATGAGACGGCAGCTGTTTCATCACTGCCTTTTTTGTTCTTGCGCGGGATGACTTCTTGAAGAATTTTGAAAACAGCTTCTTTTAAAGGGCCAGTTGTATAGATGTGTTGCAAGCCCAGCAGGATGAGTGGAATATCATCGCGTGATGTGACATCAATGACGATGTTGGCAATATCGACTTGTCCTATTTCCAGTTGTGATGATATGACATTTCTCATGGTTTTTTTTGCGGCGAAGTTTTGCTAATAGAGGGCTGGAATTAAAGGTTCGGTATTTGCCAATGCACTTTCTGGGTAAAAAGACCTATTTAAAAACAGTGACTTATCTGTTTTGTATGAAAAATACTAAAATGGCGGTTTTTGAATCTTCAATCCTTTTATTAGCTGTTATTATAGCATAGTTAGCTGATTTTAAAGGGAATTTAGTTATTTCCGTTCAAGCACTATATAGCAAAATACCGCTAAATATACTCAAACAACCAACTGAAACGAAGCATACTGATAAAGCATAAACCTCCAATACCCGCTTGTTCATTTCACACCACCCTCATTACCGTATTTGAGTAATATCATTTAACTATTTTTAAACATAACTATATCCTTATCAAGCACATTTACCTGCCTTTTTAAACATCAGGTCAATTATCCCTGATAAGCCAATACTAACCTGCAATTCAGGCAGATCTGATGACTAATACCTTAACCCAGAGTCTAATTACTAGAACTAGATATGTCAATTTTACAAAAACCGCAAACCGACTGGGCTAACCAACAGCCACATACCGACGATTCACTTCCCCCCAATCTATATGATCCATAAACTTTGCTATATATCCAGCCTTGTTATTTTTATAATCTAGATAGTAAGCATGCTCGTAAACATCGATAACCAACAACGGAGTTGCCATCCACAATACCCCTGTAGCATGTTTATCACTGACTATATTGTAGAGCTTAGCATTAAGCGGGTCATAGGCCAGCACTGCCCAGCCAGATGCGGCTTTGGCGCTGGCCTGGAAGTCTTCTGCCCATTTATCCATTGAGCCGAATCTTTTTTCTATTGCTGCGCGAATTTCTGCTTTTGCCTGATTAGTTTTGAGCGCCATTCCATCGAAGTACAGTTCATGTAGTAAAACACTATTGGCTTTCTTTGTTCTAGCACGCTGAATTGCTCCATAGGCGCTGGAATCTATTGTAGTCCCTGTCATTATGCTTGATTGAAGCTTGTCGTCAGCAGCAATATAGCCACGCAACGCGCCGCCATAGTGTGCTGTGTAATGCGGTGCTATTTGCTCAGCACTCAGGAACCCTGGAATTGATGGGTAAGATAATGGTTTGGGCTGCCCGGTCACTAAACCAGTGCTTGTGGTTGGCTGCTGATCACCGGCTTTGACTAACCCAGGAATCAGCATGGCTCCTACTGCTGCAGTTGTTGATGTACGGAGAAACTGCCGGCGTGAGTATTTATTCATTAGTATTTCCTATCTGTGAAGTTTGTCAGATTAATCCCAATCAATCGGTAAATCAGGATTGATTTAAGACTAAGGCAACTTGGAAGCGAGATCTTTAGTCCCGCATGGAAATGGCGGGACTAAAGATCCCGCTTCCATTACTTGCTGTAGACTTTATTTCGTGCACATTCTTAGCGAGTAATGCAGCATAAGAATGAATGAATAACAAAACAACGCGCTTATTTTAGATAATCTACGCCGATCCCGCGCACTTTATCTTCATGATGGTAGTACTTATATTTAGGCAAAGCCTCGATGCCATGACAATCCACACAGAAAGTTTTCTCTACACCTTTATGACGTAAGTAACTATTGGTGATATCGCCTTCAATATTTTCCTGCTTTTTATAATTCAGGACAGGGTAATTTTTCTCTTCGGGATTTTTAACCGGCTTCCAGCTATGTGGATCATGACAGGTGATACAGGCTATCACACCCAGTTCTTCTATCTCTTCGTGCTCCTTCTCCAATAGCGGCATGACTTTTTCATCAGAGCGTAACACCATATCCTGGTATGGGTGGCCATAAAACTCGATTTCTTTGTCTTTACCTATGCCTTCTTTTTGATGGCAGTTCATACACATTTCATCGACCTTTAGGCCAGGCGCTGTTTTATCCCGGTCTTTAACTTCAGACTCTACGACAGCTGACAAAAAGATATTTTTTTCCTCACCACGGTGCAGTGTATGACATGAACCACAGACACCCGATTGATGTGGCGTTTCTTCTTGCTGGTTTTCTGTTTCATCCGTAGTCACACGAAAGTCATGATCAGTCCCTACGACGCGTTGCTTACCAGCATGGCAGTTTTCACACAGTTTGCCGTTTTTATGATCCTGTAATAATGCCGGTGTATTTGGCTTTCCTGAATGGACGGCATGGCAACTTAAACAACCGATTTTTTTAACATCCACGCCTTCAATTTTTATCGCTTCATCCAGTTCCAGATTCATGGGATGTATGCCTTTTTTGGCCGCTTCGTCTTCATCCTTGGCATGCTGGCGCTCATGACAAGCAATACATAATTTCTCGGCATCCTTGATTTTGTCCGGATATAAAGCGGTATCCAGAGTGCCATCATGGACACTATGACAACTGGCACATTGCACGGTCTTTACTTTCTCGCCCCGAAATTCAACCGGCTCTTCCAGTTCAACATTAACTGGATGCACGCCTGCCTTACGAGCGGCTTTTTTATCTTTAGGTGCTTGACGTTTGTGACAACTGGCACAGAGTTCACTGCTTTCATCTGTCTGCGTCAGAAGGTTTTTTGTAGCCCCTTCATGTACCTGATGACAAGACTGACAGCCAATAGCATCATTTTCCAGTAGCACACCCCCGCCTGCTTGCAATACTTTTGGTAAGCCTTTTTGTAAATGCGGATCATCGGTGGATAAGTGCTGCCCCTTTTGGGGGGGCTTCAACATTTTCACACCCAAAGGATGGTTGGTACCAAATTTTTTGGCATCTTCTCGACCAGAGTCTTTAGGGAGATGGAAAGAAATAATCATCCAGAACAACCAGGAGAAATGGTCAAAAACCATTTCTCCAACGATGGCATTCGGTCAACAAACTGATAATACGTCTTCATTGCTTTTTTACCTACCTTTACTCCTGTTTCATATATTTTTTCTGTTAATTTAACAATAGGTGCTTTGCCATTGTAGGTCATACTTTTGGCAAATTTTAAAGTTGTTTCAACTGTATCCATTATGTCGCCACTAATATGATTTTCATAGGCTCCCCATACTCGTTCAATTGGGTTATATTTACTATGATAAGGAGGGTAGTAGGCCAGTTTTATCTTTATGTTGCTTTTTTCAGCAAACTCCACAAGCCTTTTTATAAACTGAGTTCTGGAGCTACTGTTCTCCATACCATTGTCAGCGTTAATTGTCAGAATATCTACTCCATATTTTTCTTGAATTTCTGGCCAAATTTCTTCCAATCGGTCAACGATGAAATCACTGCTGGCATAGCCTGCTGTAAAGAAAAGGAAAAAATCATCATGTTCAGGCAGATAAAAACCAAAAGGAGTTAACTTTTC
The DNA here is from genome assembly GCF_965251085.1 of Methyloprofundus sp. Taxonomy (NCBI): domain Bacteria; kingdom Pseudomonadati; phylum Pseudomonadota; class Gammaproteobacteria; order Methylococcales; family Methylococcaceae; genus Methyloprofundus; species Methyloprofundus sp. The sequence continues at coordinate 3,086,536 of NZ_OZ252594.1, forward strand.
CTTAACATCTAAATCATGATCCTCTGCTTTTGTTAAAACCCGATTTCGTCCTCCCCGTGAAAAATTTCCTATATTCATTCTTGCTTTGGCATCAATTGATATACGAATCTCTTTTGGGTTGATATCTGCCATTCCATTGACTGAATGAACTTGTTCAAAAATTGCATCCGTTTCCTTGATTTTCTTATGAGGCTTTGTTTTTTGTACCTTTTTTGGATGGTAACTCAGGTCATTTAATTTTGTATTGATAGTTTTTGAGCAAGGTAATGTTTTTTCATCGTAATAATCAATCTCCAGTAAACGTTTTCTAACTTCTTTAGCCGTTAGCCGGGTATATAATCGACAGGAATTAAAAGAGGGATCCGTTTGACACTCCGGTTCAGCAATTTTTTTTATGTCATCAAGTAGATGAGGAAAATGCTCTTCACTTTTATTACGCCCTCTCGCTGAAAAATTATCTTCTATGGGCTGAGTTTCAAGTTCATATTGTCCTTTTCGGATAGTGCCTCTATTCCATCCTAGTTTTTCTTCAGCAATACTTGCACCACCTGAGCCTAGTAGCTCCACCGTTTCAGCCATGAATATACGACGTACCGAGCCTTTTAAACGATGGGCTGTATTTATAATCCAACCTATAATGCTATCTGTTAATATCAACAAGCTTATCTGCCTAGTGTGAGAATAAATTCAGAATTCATTATTATAAATTATTGAGACACAAGCTTACTTCGTTTGGATGATTATTTCTTTCCATCTCCCTTAGCATTTGATTCATGGCAGGCTTCACACTGCGCACTGCCATAGTCAGCTCCACGTAACCAGGCATTATGGTTTTCTACATACAGGGTAGGCTGATCTTCATTATCACTATGTGGCGTATGGCAACTGGTGCAATTCAAGTCATTCTTTTTACTATGCGGATAGACTTCGGGGATTTCATCCTCACGCAGTGGCTTTTTATAATAATCCTGTTTTTTCTTCTCCGGGTCATACACGGTAGGGTGCTGATCACCAAAGGGTATAGCCTGCCTGGAATCCAGTACCGCGCCATGATGACAGCTATAACACATATTCAGCGCCCCTACGGGTAGTACATCCTGACTATCACGTAGCGTGTCATTATCATCCTCATTACCCCAAGTATAATGACAGATAACGCACTTTTTGCGTGATATGTCCTTACCATCTGCCGGAATATGCTTTAAAGCCTGATAGCCCAACTCAATTTTTTGCACCTTATGCGCCTGAGCATCAACCACATACAAATAGCCCGAAGGATGGTAATACAATCGAGTAGGCGTTAAAAATTTAACTTCATGCCCCGAACTATCCAGCAATAAACCCAGGAATCTTCCATGCTTATAAATACTGATAGTTCCCAGATAGCTATCGCTGACATACTGAAAATCCAGCGCATCAAATACATTACCATTCGGGCGATACATACGGTGCATAGATAGACGGCCGGTCTGAGAATAATATTTGCCACTACGATCAAAGACCTGCACTCTGGCATTAAGTACATCCACTACATTCAAATAGCCATCCCGATCCAGAGAAAGTTGAAACGGATACTCAAACTGCCCCTCCATTTCACCGCGCTCACCCATGCAGTGTTTCTGTTTACCACTGGGTAGTTCAAGATAACAGATGCGATGCCAGCGCCGATCGGCATAGATTAATTCATCGTCTTTAATCAATAGAGCAACGGGTTCTGGTAATGCCGTTGAGATTTCAACCGGGACTTTATTGTTAGGCTTATCAGCGTCTTTAGGATCCAGTTTTGATACCGGTGGCGGCGGGGCGTTTAATTTTATATCGCTCAGCCACTTACCTTGTAGCGTAAAGCGTCTGATTCGGTGCTGAAGTGAGTCTGCGATATACAACACGTTTTTATCAATAGCCAGAGCCATAGCTCGATTAAAACTGTGTTCAGTTTGGGCGGTATTAATCTCACGGATAAATTGGGCCTGCGCAGAGAAAACCAGCACGCGTGAATTCATGGCATCCAGAACATACACCTGGCCTAGCCCATCAGTTGTGATATCACTAGGCTGATTATAGTTAGCTGCTAGTTCAATCATTTTCCTGGCAACGGGGATTTGCTGTACCGCTGCTTCTGCTGTGTTGAGTCCGCAAAGAAAAATCAGGCAAGTCGCCATCATGGCGGGCTGAAGCCACGCCCTACAGAAAATACTAGATATCATTTTAACAGGCTCTGAATCCGGATACGTTGTTCCTCATCTTTATAACGACTAAAGAACTGAGTGACAATATTATTCTCAATTTTATTCGCCTGATAATCTGACGCGCCCAGTTCAGTCAAATTTAGTAACGCATCTTCATCGGTATGGCAAGCCTGACACTTCGGACCTTTTTCCGACAAGGGTGCATGAATTAATGCTCTACGCTGTATTTTTTCAGGGCTTATACCTTCCTGCAACCAGATGTTTTTGGTTTCCTCGGCAAAGGCTGCATTTTTACGCAGACCGACAGATTTGCCTTGATAAAAGGGGGTGATTTTTACAAAGGGATTAATAATGCGCGCCTCTTTTACCGGGGCTACATTTTTTGCCAATAGACCTGGTATTTGTTTCACCGGCTTTACAGTCTGTCGAAACAAATCCGGTTGTGCAATGACTAAACTGGCATCTCTAGTATCTTGCCACTGGTAACTTAAAGCGACACCTTCAGGACGAAAATGGCAGGTTTCACAGGCTACATATTGAGTATGCATATTCATAAAAGTACGGGTACGTAAACTTTTAGTATGCGGCGGTGTTAAATGACAGGTGGTACAAAAACTATTGCCTAATGAGTCATCCACCTTGCCGCGCTTATGAAAAGGCGGGACTTCTAACTCGCCACGCAAAGTAATTTTTTTATACTCGTCCAGTAACTTTTTTGTTTCTTGTACCTGCTCATCGGTCAATTGGGTGTTTTTTAAGGTTTGCAAATACAAGCCTTCGGCCCATACAACACTGGTGATACTGCTAAGCAGCATAAGCAATAATACGCGACTAACCATGCTAGGCTCCTTTATTATCTTGATCGCCATTAGGCTTTTGTTGCTCGGTCTTTGCTTCGTCTGAGGTCTCCGATTTTTGTTGACCCTGTTCTGCTGCCTGGACTGCAAAATCTAATTTATCAGTAACAGACTTTTGTACATCCTCTGTCGGCACTTGTTTTTCCTCAGTATCGGTAGCTACTTGTTCCGTTTCCTTATTAGGCTCCGTTTTTGTTGTAACTACCGGCAGCTCAGTGCTTGGCTTTTCTACCTTCTTAGGACGAGGCTTAGACGCTTTATTTGCTGTTGCTGTTTTTGCAGCTGCTTTACGTTTCGCCTTGGATTTTCGGCCAATCATAACTCGCTCAAAGCGATCTCCACCGACTATAGGGATAATTTTCTTAGCATGCCGATAAAACAGCCACCAAACCAAACTTCCCAGCATAAACACCAACCCACCTAGCATTAACGGCCAGCTACTCCAGAACCAGTTGGATTTGAGTAGATCATCAATTTGAAATGGTTTATCCACTTTCGATAAGTCAACTAAGGACACGGCATGCATATCAGTCATCGTAAAGCCTTCATTACCCGGTTTTTTTGCATAACCGTGGCAGTTTGACTGGCCACAGGTTTCAGGTAAATTATCTGGGTGCGAAGCAGACTCAGGGTCGGTAAAGGAGCGGATTTCATGCTTCCAGCCTTCCGGGGCATGGCAGTCGATACACGAAGCTCCCCAGGCTGAATCATCTGCAATCAAACGCCCATGCAGGGTTTTTGCGTAACTATCGGCACTATGAATAAAGCGCTCACTCGGTGGGTACTTTTCTTTTGTTTCCGGGTCTTCCTGTTCGACATCGCGCATTTTTTCATTGTCGCCATGACAATCAATACACATCTGATTATTTTCCTGATTATTCCAGCGCCGACCGACCAGACGCCTTAAAATATGTCCGCCAAATTGCCCCATCCATGCCTGACCTTGATGGCAATTACCACATTCTGTTTCCGCATGATCAAAGTCTGCCTTGAACTTTTCTAGCTGTGTTTCAGCGATATACAGCGTATTACTATGACAGCGTCGACAGGAAGGATCTTGCTCGGTTTCGATTTCTTCCAGCCGGTTTCCGCCGGTGAGACCTTTAAACCAGCCCCCGCCATGAACCGACTTATCGAGTTCTTCATGAATCACATTATGCGAATACTTAACCCCTTCCGACGGTTCTTCTATATGACAGGATTCACTACAATCGGCTTCGGTATTTTCTACTTCGTGAGGATAGTCAACTACTTCTCGATGACAATCTTTACAGGGCACACTACCGTGCAGGGAACTAGCATAATGGCTACGGTCAATAGTCGAACTACGCATAACGCCATTTTCGTCTATATAATTCAGACCTGAATACGCATGACAGGATAGACACCCATCGGGGTCGCTATATCGGGGATTAGCCAGAGCATTAAAGCTACCTAGCAATAACACAGTTAATAATAAATAACGCAACATCTTTAATATCTACCCTAATCCCAGCCTGTTATAAAAATGAACCCACAATAACAATAGATATTACGGTCAATATTATCATCGCATTGATTACACTCAGCGTGCTAATAGCCGGTCCTCGTGATGCCACGCCCGCTACAGCATCTACTTTATTAGTATCGAAACTCACGGCTTGCCAATCAGGTACCGGTAAAATTTCAGTATTCTTTTTAACCCTTTTAGGGTCGTTGATCGCATGTCTTGGTGGCGTTGTCCATGCCAGAGCATTCCAGTCACAGACATCAACACATTCATGACAAGACATGCAGGATACTTGATCTACAACGGCAATTTTATCAACCATTTTAATAGCGCCACACATACAATCCCGTGCGCAAATATTACAGCCGGTAAGTACTTACGCAAAATTAATTTAACGAAAAAAGGTGTCATAATAAACAATTATTTTGCTGACTCTAAATGTTTGTGCTCTATATAAAACACCTACTCCCAGAAGAAATTACTGCTTTAAATGTGATGCATAAAAACCATCCACTTCATTTAAGTAGAAGTCGAGCTCATGCTATTTTATTAAGTTTCAAAGAGCATTCTGTTCCCATGATTTGTTCTATTTATAACGTATGCCGCCAAACTGTTTCCACTTGGTTTTCTAACTGGGAAAAGAATGGAATCGATGGATTGGTTGACTGTCAGGGAAGAGGACGGCGAGGTATTTTAACTGAAAAACAACAAATAAGCTTAGTCCAGAGAGTTGAAAAATCTCCTAGATCATTAAAATCAGTACTAGCAAAATTTGAAGAAGATCTAGGCATTTCAGTTAGCATTGATACTATAAAACGTATTTGTAAACAAGCTGATCTTGTTTGGAAACGAGTTAGAAAATCCTTAAGGATAAAGCGTAATCAAGATAAATTTGATTTGGCAACCGATGAAATAAAAGAATTAATACAACAACATAAAGAGAATGAACTTGATTTGTGCTACTTTGATGAGTCGGGGTTTACACTAGAACCCTGTGTTCCTTATGCTTGGCAACAGTCAGGTGAGACGATTGAAATACCAAGCTCAAACAGCAAGCGTCTTAATGTATTAGGTTTTGTTAACAGAGATTGCAGGTTTGATTCTTTTGTTTTTGAAGGGAGTGTAAACACTTCGGTTGTTGTGGCTTGTATTGATGAATTTGCTAAACAGATTAAAAAACCAACAACTCTTATTATTGATAATGCATCGACTCATACGAGTAATGAATTTAATGAAAACCTTGAAAGGTGGAAAGAAAAAAACCTATCCATTTACCGTATACCGCCATACTCACCCGAGTTAAATATTATCGAGATTATATGGCGTAAAATAAAATACGAATGGCTTCCTTTTTCAGCTTATGAATCCTATGCCTCTCTTCAGGAAGAATTATTTAAGGTGCTGTCTAATATTGGAAAGAATTACAAAGTAGAGTTTGCATAAAAGGTTAAATTAATTTTGCATGGGTACTTACAACGCTCCTTGGCGACTCTGATACGATGCGCAAAAGGCAAGTTTGCCGCAATACGATTAACCAGGCCATCTGCCGCGCCAATAGGACACATAAACTGGCAATAAGCCCGTCCTTTACTGGCAAAAACTCCGAGTAATAACAACAGGCCAAGATTGACTAAGCCCACGCTAGACACCAGAAAAACTATACCTCGATATTCGCCGCTCATCGCTTCGATTAAACGAGGTATGGTGATGAAATTACATAAACTACAAGCGCTAATACCCAGAGCAGGCATTGCCACCAGGAAAAATCCAAAATAGCCGTAGCGAATCTGAATCTGAGGTAATGAACGAAATTCAATTTTCCAGCGATCATTCAACATGCGCGAACTAAGTTCTGCCAGACCACCTACAGGGCATAAATAGCCACACCACATGCGCCCATAAAACAAGGTCGTTAATAAAATCAAGCTGAATGCTATCACTCCAATTGTAGCGGCATTCACATGCACAAAAAAGTCATCCCAGGTCATTCCAGGAAAGTATAAATAGAAGCGGCGCATACACAAACTACCACACAAATCATCACTACCAACTAGTTGCGGTAAAAAGGCCAGGGGCCCCAACATGCTTGCACTGGCAAGAATTATCATAAAATATCGATACTTCTGTACTTTAGGTATTGCTGTTAATTTATCAATAACTTGCATAGCTATTCCTTTTTTTGTTTTTATTAATCTTTAAAGTCATGACAAACTAGACACAGTTGGCCATCTTTTGCAGGTAAGCGTAATAATGCTTCCTGTGTAATTCGTTGATAGGAGAACTGCACTTGCATCTTGTGCTGCTCATTAAACTCTTGTAAACGTACCGCTTTATCTGCAGAAAACACCTTATCCCAGGGGTGCTCCTGGTACTCAATTCCTTTATCCAGGTCTTCTATTTTGACCTGTTTTCCTGCGGGTTTTTCCGGGTCAATCACGCCATATTGGTGCGGCGTATGACAACTAACACACATAACTTCTTGCTTATCGCTAAGCGGTATCAGGATATTCAATTCCTCGCTATGCTTTTTAATACGGTCCAGCATTTCCTGCTGTGCTGGTTCAACCTGATGTTCTACCGCATTAAAATGTGGATCTTTTAAATGACAGCCATAACAAACCTGTTCTATGGGCAAGCGTAACTTCACTTCTGAAATCTTCAGGTCTTTATCTCTATCCAGCACTTCTTCATGACAAAAAGTACAGTTCTTTTTTTTAATCTCGCCTTGCTCATCTAGCATGACGTGAATATTGTCTCGCTGGGTCTTTTCTTCATCATGACAGCGATAACAAAACCCGGTAATTCGCCTATAGCTACCACCCACTAAAAAATCCGCTGAACTCCTATCGACATCCTCAACTGGCGTTTTATCGATATCTTTTAAGCCATGACAAGTGGCACAGATTAATTCACCCTCTTCGCCTAGCTTAAATTTTTCAGGTACATCTATCGCTTTAGAAGGTTTAACACCAACGATATGATGAAATGGTGGTAACTCAGGCTTTTCATCGGCCTGCACCAAAGTAGCTAAAAACAACAGTAATATATAGCCAGCAATACGCAGTAGCATCGTTACAACCCCGTTTGCACAGCCATACCGTGGGTATGACATTCAGTACAGGAACCGCTCACCCTGTGTACGCCATTCAGGCCATTGCCGGTATCTTCTTCAGTATCTTCTACTGCTGTTTCAGACTCATGACAGATAACGCAATGCTGTGCATAATTTCCAGATTCGACATCGGCAAAAACAGGTTGTTCGCGCAATTCCGGATTCAATAAGAACGCCCCCGTATCACTGCGATCCATAATTAACTTGTCATTATGCGTACCATGCATCACATGACAATCGGTACATTCTACTAAGGTGCCATATTCATAAGCGCTATCTCGCATACCTGCATAGGTACGCTCACCACTGCCTTTGGGAATCCCATGCTTATCTATAAATTTATAATTTATATCCATCCTCACTAAAGGATCATTGGGAAAACGTTCAGACATTTCATAACCTGGTTGTTGCTTATTCTGGTTATGACAACGCAGACAAAAATCAGTCTGGTTGCGATACGGCAAATCCAGATCGCCTTGATCCACGTAATGCGTTAAATCCACATTAACTTCAAACTCACCGTCCATATCCGAGCTATCATGACAAGCAATACACTGCTCATCGCTTAAAATACTGTCTTCATCTACGTTAAAATTATGGTTTTTAATATCATCCATAATTGGGCTTGCTGGTAATAAATCATCGTTATGGCAAAGCACACACTGCCTTTCTACTTGTGTACCATTCTGACCATGACAACCGGTACAACCGGCATAACCTGTTTGTAAAACAATATCGCGTATAGGTACAGCTTCTTCTGTCTGATGAATATTACGTCTGACATGACAAGCCTTACAATCACCCTGCCCCCAGGCACTACCATCGCCACCATGAGTTTTAGTCAGTAATATCTGATTGTCAGCAAGGGAAACCTCACGTGCATAAAGCGCCTGGCTTCCTAGTAGCAAGCTGGCTAACAAAAAAATACCAGAAAATATGTGAAGAAATTTATACATATTATTGATTATGACAATCCTGACAATAAAACGGGTTATGACATTGAGCGCAATTAGCAGGCATCATGCGCGCCTCTAAACCATGGCGATTAATATAGTTTAAGGGATGATAAACACGGTTTAGCGTGTCCCGACGAAAATGACAGTCGGTGCAAAACTTTTGATCCAGATGACAGGTTTCGCAAATTTCGGTATCTTGCTTGCTGTCTTCTTGATGATTCTGAACATAGCCAGAGTTATGATCTGCTGGCCAGATTTTTTTCGGGTCATCATGGCAAACATCACAGCGCCATGGCCCACGCAATTCAACAACATGACAATCATGACAAATGGCTTCTAGCGGCTCATTGGCAATGGTATTAAGCGGCTTGCGTTTGCTTTCATCATGCTCATCATTTTTCTGGAAAGCATGACACAGCAAACAACTATCACCCTCTTCTTCCATCACCTCATAATGAACCTTGTGCGGGTAATAAATATCGCTACGCTCATCTCGCTTTTCCCACCAGGTTTGCTCTTTTTCCTCAGCTGGTTTTGCTTCGGCTGGCTCACCCTGATTTTGCTTTTCCTGTCCCGGCACCGTAGGGATAAACGGCTGCTCTACCGCCATGCATAGCGTACTCAAACTCAGTAACAAAATATAAATAATACTACGCATTACAACTTAGCCTTTGGCTGAAAATTATCGAAATACCAGGTCACTTGCAAACCTGCCTGATATTCGTTATTTAAACGGGAATTAACAATATACATACCCGTTACATCAACAAATACATCACTATATAACTTGTATCGATATTTCAATTGCGTTCCTACTGCTTTATTCTCGCTAGACAGTGGACTCTCATCTAATGAAAGCGCCATGTTCAACACCAGCAATGACTTTCTGGATAAGGAATATTCAGAGCCAAAATACAGGTTATACGTGCTGCTCGTACCAAATTCGAGCATATCAAAATCAGCACTCAGCACAAAATTTCTAAAATAATCACTACGCACACCCAGGTCGAAGCCCCAACCTATATCTTCCCCGGTATTTCTTGCGGCTCGCTTACCTCCTATATGATACCTAAATCCTGCAAGCATTATACATAATAATCCACAAAACTCCTTATTAAACAATGATATAATATCATTTTCCTGATTTCACTATCTCATTGTTTTAATGAAGCCCTCTAAAGTATCAAAATCCTCATCTCACGTAAGAAACCGTACCCGAACGGTAAAAATGACATCTACAGCACATGGATTGACAAGCCAGGCGGGACTGATTCCCGTCGTGAAATATTTAGACAGGATAGGTTTTGAAAAAACCGTAAAACAAAGCGTTCCACATCGGCGGGGTGAAAATGCAGACCATCACTTATCTGATGTGGTTCTATTGACGTTGGTTGGCATGATGGGGGGAGCAACATCAATGGCAAAGGTGACGACCGTATGGGCAGATAGCGTACTGCGCAAAGTAGCTGGCTGGATAAAGATTCCTGTTGAAACCACAATTTTACGGATCTTTAAAGAAGTAAGTGATAGGCAGATAAGCCAGTTTGAAACGCTCACGCATACTTTGCGTGGTCAACACTGGCGGCGATTGCTTCGTTCCGGAAAATCGAAAACTGGCATACAATCCGTCCAGTGGGTCGATGTCGATTCAACTGTGGACACCGTTTGTGGTCGACAAGAAGGAAGTGCCAAAGGCTTCAACCCCAAAAAGAAAGGTGCCCGTTCATACCATCCACAACTCGCTTTTCTAGCGGAAACAAAAGAAATTTTACAAGCCTGGTTCCGGACAGGCAATGCCTTTACAAGCAATGGTGTTGTAGAATTTACCAAACAGTTACTTGCACACTTGCCCAATCGGATGCGCATTATTTTTCGCGGTGACAGTGGTTATTTTGTCGGTGATTTGCTTGAATTTCTCGATACCAGAGGGCATGGGTATCTAATAAAGGTTAAACTTAAGAATTTGAACGCATTGCTGGCCAAACAGGCCTGGACAGCCATACAAGGCCGACCCGGTTGGGAGCAGAGCGAGTTTCAATATCGTTGTGGTGGCTGGTCTCGCTCTCGTCAGTTTGTCGCGGTCAGGATAAAGCAACCTAAACAAGTGACAGGACCTCAGTCCGAGCTTTGGGATACGGCAGAATATGACTATTTTTGTTATGTAACAACTGAACCTCTATCGCCTTGGCAAACACATAAGAAGTATGGTGAACGAGCGACGTGCGAAACATGGATTGAAGAAGCAAAATCACAAATGGGTTTAGGTAAAATCAGAACGAATCAATTTCTGGCTAATGCCGCATTATTTCATTGCGCCGTTCTTGCCTACAATACCGTGCGCTGGATGGCTCAATTGAGTGGCAACAAAACGTTGTGCCAATGGGAGCCGGATACACTTCGTACTTATCTGATTCGGGTGGCTGGAAAATTACTCACAGGCAATAATCAGCTGAGAGTCAGAACACCTGCAGATCCGCTCTATCCACAGGAATGGGATGATTGGGTTAAGGTGGGGTTACTCGCTTAACATTAACCGAAGTTAAGTCACTTTGATTAAAAGGTCATGGCACGTTGGCAGGGTGTTTATTGCCTTGGGCTCGGGGGATATCCATACGATACAAAAAATTTCCTCTATTTATGATTTAAATCTGGATATTTTGATCGGTTGGACAAAGAGGGCTGGCAAAGCGGCAGTAAAAACCTAATAACCACTTAGCTAGACAGGTTAATGAGAGTCAAAATATGGGCTTGCAGGATTTAGGTGATAAGCAAATGTTTCGGTCAATTCCTGATCAAAAGTGACTCTTAACAGATCCTGGCGTCCTTGATGATAGTCACTATAAAATTTTTCTTTAAAAGTGGGGTAAGGTGATTTTGGCTCATATAAAGAATAGTTGACTCGTATGCGACTGTATTCAGTCACATCCAGCATTAAACTACTATAGACCTCTTCAAAAACCCCGGTTTCCGTTTCTAAGGTCGCCATAAATGCAAGCTCATAGGCATGCAGAAAACCTTGTTTATATTGACCTGCTATGGTATTTCCCATGCTTAACCTGGTCGAGGTATGATCATCATGGAACTGCTGAAAGCCAAAGCGAAACAGCCAGGTATCAACTGGCATCACCTTATTGTTCCAATCGAACTGCTGATTACTCATCAATTCAAGCCCGTAGAGCCAGTCGCCTGAGACAGAACGCACATCTTCCTGTCGTGTCGGACGGCCACCATAGACATTAAAAGTTAAGCCATGCTCTGGTAGCTGATACTGCACCGAGGCCCCATCCAGGCTATAAAACCCCAAACTATCCGAACGCTGAAAGCGTCCACCTTGCAGGGTGGTATTCCACGCCTTAATCTGCTTTTCAATGACTAACTGATAAATATCACCCTCGAATCCAAATAGACTGCTTTCACGAGCAACAAAGTCTATAGACCCTCGCCAGCTATCGTTATCATATGCAGCAAAACTACCCCATACTTCACCAAATACCTGAGAATCGTCTACATATCGAGTATATCGGTTATCGCCTTGAAACTTAGCTTTTAAAGTACCATTCCAGTTCCATGCACTAAAAGCATCAGAAAAGGGAAGTAACAATACAACTGATAAAAATACCGGGGCTGCCTTCATGCAAATATCTTTCAGCTTTATTGATTATAGAAATCGTCGCCTTGACGTTTTTTTAACATAGCCCATCCAACCAAAGAGCCTAAAGCTACCACGCATCCACCACAAACCGCACACCGCCCCTGCTGCGGGATAGTGCAACTGGATGCCGTTAACAAATGACCTGCCGCTATGCCCGCACCGAACAGCCAGGGCATACTTTGATTAAGCAGTGTCACCGGCTCGGCATCTTCAGAGTGCTCACTTAATTCACCTACTTTTTTCATTAATATTTCCTCCCTTATAAACGACAAAAGGAGTGCCTAAACTACAGGCACTCCTTTAGAAAAAATAGACCTTCTTCTGCGAGAATACGCAAAGAAATAGATCCAGCATTTAACAATTTAATATCCTAATAATTAACGTCCATCCGACATCCTTATCCTACTGAAAGCTAAAACATTACTTGCTTTCTCAGTCCTTGTTAAACCTTCTTGCCCTGCATCCTTGCCTGCATCCATGCATTCTTTCGCGTCCCTATTTCCTTGTTTAACTCCCTGATTCCTTAAATATCCTAATAAGCCAAAGTTATTCCTTTTACTTTGATTCGGCTATCCCTGCCTCCCTGCTTATACTGTTTCCAAAACAGTTCCATAATCCCTGCATTAAGCATCCCGCTCTGCACAATCCCAATCCAACATCCTTATTAAACGCTTTATCCTTTAGCGCTTTCCTTGTTTAATAAACATCTATTTATTTAAAAACACTCAAACTACTAAATCATTCCCACTGCATACAAACAAACTTTTGTACTCAGTAGTTCAATACATTAAAGCACTATGTATGCCATTAAATATATAACCGTCCATCTACACCCAAAAATAAATTAATATTCATATATTTCAATAAATTAAAACATTCCACTAAATTGAACAATGTAATAACGGTACTTATCAACCTAAACTTATAAAACCAAAAGTGCGGCATATGACACACGGTAATGCTATTTACCCCACGACACCCATCAATGCTGCTGACTAAGGCCCGCTCTTGCTGGGCCAGGTGAGGAGAATAAAATCGTAACTACTCAGCGTATCTGAGTAGTTACCAAAATAGATTGTATATTTCCAGCCAGGCACCAGAGAAGCAGGTATTTGATAAAAAATATCATGATGGAACAAGGGTTTGTAGGATGGGCAAAGGAGGTACGACGTGCCCATCATGTTTTCGTTGATGGGCACGGATGAAGCCCTTTGCCCATCCTACAGTGTTTATTTTGCTGTAACTACTCAGCATGTCTGAGTAGTTACAGCAAAATCATACATTTACCCCCCCTCATCCCAACCTTCTCCCTCTGGAGAAGGAGCTTTTTTTAAATCAACGACATTGATGTCATCCCTCACCAACCCAGTCTATCCTTTAACCTGAAAAATCAGTTGGGCGCGGAATTATAGTGCAAGATATTGAATTAATACTTTCAAAAAATATCCACTTCACCCTCAGGTTCAGATAACCTGATCTCTCTGAAAACAGTAGGATACTTATTACGGTTCGTAGGATGCTGCTTTAGTCTCACCTTATTATCTTTGATGAATTGCTATGCTTTTGACTTTATTAGATTGGGGTGTTCTGAGGTTAAGCAGGCATTTTTTGCAAGTGCGGTGAAATCAGGAGCTTGTGCTAGAAACTGTGAGCAACTGATTTTCTAGGTTCAAGTGCTTCATGGCTCTTATTTCCCCACTTTAAGTGCGTAGCCCTTATCCATAAAGCAAAAAAGCCCGGACTAGAAAACTCTAATCCGGGCTTTTTATAAATCCACTAGCACAGCTCATGAAAACAAGAGCATGCCTGTTTCTACATAATTACTTCACCAAGCTTAACAACACCCCGGCAGCAACAGCAGATCCGATTACACCTGCTACATTGGGGCCCATCGCATGCATTAATAAAAAGTTATGCGGGTTACTTTCCAAACCCACTTTATTCGCCACCCGTGCCGCCATCGGCACCGCTGAAACTCCTGCCGCACCAATGAGCGGATTAATCGGAGTATCACTAAATTTATTCATTACTTTAGCCATCAAAACACCTGATGCCGTACCTATACAGAATGCGATTGCTCCCAGCGCTAAAATACCTAAAGTCGTCACTTGTAAAAATTTATCTGCACTCATTTTTGAGCCGACTGCCAAGCCTAAGAAAATAGTCACGATATTGATTAACTCATTTTGCGAAGTCTTGCTTAAGCGCTCAACTACACCACAAACATTCATTAAGTTACCCAGGCAAAACATTCCTACCAGAGGTGCTGCAGAGGGAAGCAGCAATGTACATAAAGTAATAAGTATCAACGGAAAAATAATCTTCTCAGTACTGCTAACAAAACGCAACTGATGCATTTCTATACTACGCTCTTCTGGCGTTGTTAGTGCGCGCATAATTGGCGGCTGAATCAAAGGTACCAGAGCCATATAAGAGTATGCAGCAACTGCAATTGCACCTAATAAATCCGGAGCCAATTTAGAAGCGACATAAATGGCTGTTGGTCCATCCGCCCCACCAATAATGGCAATAGCAGCAGCATCCGACATAGCAAAGTCTATACCAGGAATCATGTTAAGCGCTAATGCACCTAACAATGTAGTAAAAATACCAAACTGCGCAGCAGCGCCTAATAACAGTGTTTTGGGGTTGGCGAGCATGGGGCCAAAATCGGTCATCGCGCCTACGCCCATAAAAATCAACAAGGGAAACACCCCTGTCTCAATACCAAGATAAAGGTAATATAATATACCTCCAGGCTCGGCAATACCCGCTAGGGGAATATTACTTAGAATTGCGCCAAAGCCTATAGGCACTAATAATAAAGGCTCAAATTCTTTTTTTATGGCTAGATAAAGCAATAAGAAGCCTACCACCATCATAATGATCTGCGGCCCTTCAAAGTTATAAATACCCGTGCTTTGCCACAGGCGAGTGAGATTTTCCATAGAATGTCTCTATTTGTAAATAGTGTGTTTAAAACTAGAAAAAACACCCATCAATGCTAATCGATGGGTGCCTACATAGATAAGTACCCAAGCATAATTAATCCAACATTTCACTTGTCTTTTTTCTCATTTCCAGCGCTGCATAAAGAGTTGCGTAGCCTGCTATGCGCCGTGTATGCGCCTTGAAAATGAAAAAAATCCTGCGTAAAATTTGTTAAATTAATTATGCTTGGGTACTTAGGAGTTGAAAAACGCTAAAAAATTATAAAGAAACCAACACATCACCGACGGAAACAGAGTCACCCTCTTTAATATTAATCGCGCTAATCGTACCTGCAACTCTAGTACGAACTTCCGTTTCCATTTTCATCGCTTCCATAATCAATACCACATCGCCTTCAGCAACTACCGCGCCGATACTGACTTTAACTTTTAGAATATTTCCCGCTAACGGAGACTCTACTACAGCCCCACTTGCAGAAGGTGCCTGGGTAATTGCTGGAGCAGTATTTGCAGGTTGAGGAGTCGCTGCAGTTGAAATCGCCAATCCGACACCACCAGGACCAACGGCAACATCAAAACTCTGACCATTTACATTGACGGTATAACTCTCCACCTCAGTTTTTGGTGCATTTTTCGCGGCAAATGCTTGTGGATTAGGAGCAGGCTCGAAAGCGTCAGGATTACCGCGATTCGCGATAAATTTCCATCCGACTTGCACAAACAGGCCATTTATTAGAGCATCTTCTTCAACATTTTCGGCTAGAGTCACGCCTTCCTGTTTTGCTTTATCCTTAACTTTTGCAACCAAAGCATCCATTTCCGGCGCTATCAAGTCAGCAGGACGACAGGAGATAACTTCTCCGCCTTCTTTTAAAACGATAGCCTGTAATTCTGCATTAACAGGTGCCGGAGTTTTACCATATTCACCTTTTAATACCCCTGCCGTTTCTTTACTAATGGATTTGTAGCGCTCACCCGTCATGACATTTAAAACTGCCTGGGTGCCTACTATTTGCGAGGTAGGTGTCACTAAAGGTAGAAAGCCTAAATCTTCACGTACACGAGGAATTTCTTTAAGCACTTCATCAAATTTATCAGCCGCACCTTGCTGTTTTAGCTGGCTCTCCATATTAGTCAGCATACCGCCCGGCACCTGTGCTAATAAAATACGTCCGTCTACACCTTTTAAGCTGCCTTCGTGCTCGGCATATTTAAGTCGTACGGTTCTAAAATAAGCGGCAATCTCTTCCAGTTTTTCTAAATCAAGACCCGTCTCACGTTCTTGCCCAGCCATTGTGGCAACGATAGTTTCAGTAGGGCTATGACCGTAAGTCATGCTTAATGATGAAATCGCAGTATCAACATTATCGATTCCAGCTTCAATTGCTTTAATTAAAGTTCCCACACTTAAACCTGTCGTCGCATGGCAATGCAAGTGTATAGGAATATCCACAGCACTTTTAAGCTGCGATACTAAATCATAAGCATCATATGGCGTTAATAGGCCCGCCATATCTTTAATACAGATAGAGTGCGCACCCATATCTTCAATTTTCTTGCCCTGCTCGATCCATTTAGCTGTCGTATGTACCGGGCTTAAAGTATAGGAAATAGTACCTTGTGCATGTGCATCGGTATTTAACACGGCTTTGATCGCATGCTCGATATTACGCATATCATTCATCGCATCAAAAATACGGAATACATCTATGCCATTAACCACACAGCGCTCTACAAATTTATCGACGACATCATCTGCATAATGCCTATAACCTAAAATATTTTGCCCACGAAACAACATTTGCTGAGGCGTATTTGGCATTGCAGCTTTTAATAAACGTAATCTTTCCCAAGGATCTTCACCTAAATAACGTATGCACGCATCAAAGGTTGCTCCACCCCAGGACTCAATTGACCAATAACCAATCTGGTCTAATTTTTCACAGATAGGCAACATATCTTCTACACGTAATCGTGTTGCCAGAATTGATTGGTGTGCGTCTCGCAAGACGACTTCAGTTATGCCTACCGGCTTATTTATTTGTGTCATGATATTAGTTATTTCCTCTGACTTTTCAGCCGTAGTTTTTCTTACCTTGTGAGTAATAGACTTTATTTATGCTTCGCTCTGTGTTGATGAACGGCAGCGGTTATTGCTGCAGTCACATCTGGCGAAATTGCATTTGAAGAAACACCCTGACCAGGTGTCGCGCTAACCGGCGCTACGTTAACGTCAGCAGCAAAAGTCGTGACACAGTAAGCCATTAATTTTACGACTCCAATTAACATCACCAGAAAAAGAAATACAATGCCCATGCCCGTGAGCATCAACTCTACTCCTTGTGTCATCTCTTCATTCATAAATACTAACCATTATTTTTAAATTGTCAGCATTATCGCTAAAAATTGAGCATTTAACAACTTTCTATCTGCATTATGATCCCTTAAAAATTCTCATGTTTTAGACTGGCAGTCAAGTATTATCCATCTAAATTAGCCTCACTTGTGCTAAAATAAAGAGCTAACAAAGGCATGCTTAGTTAACCTTACAATAAAAGCTATTTTGCGTAGCCTAAATTAGTTGTAGAATTAGTGACCACAAAATATATTTTTTATCGCAACTCCACCAAGGATTGGAATGGAATGAAAACAATTATTAGACGACACTTTCCGCTTTTTTTTAGAAAAAGCGATATCACCCCAAATAAGCGCTATCTTGCGCTGCATCTGCATTATTGCGCAAAAATTTCACACACACCACTGGACACACTGCTTACCTTGTCTTTACGACCTAGTTTGATACTACTACCATGATTTCAACCATAATCAATGCTGCTGTATTTATGGTTGCTCTCGGCGCTGTACTGGCAATCATCTTAGCAATAGCTAATAAAAAGCTCTTTGTCTACGAAGACCCACGCATCGAAGAAGTCGACGATATGTTACCACAAGCCCAATGTGGAGCTTGCGGCACACCAGGTTGCCGCCCGTTTGCTGAAGCTGTTGTTGAAGGCACCAAGAACCCCTCCGCTTGTACTGTTAACACTCCCGAAGGTAATGCAGAAATTGCAGCTTATCTAGGCGTAGGCATGGGCGACCATGAAAAAGTTGTCGCGCGCCTTGCTTGTGCGGGTGGTTCACATGTCGCCTATACCCGGGCAAAATATGAGGGTCTAAAATCCTGTCAGGCTGCTTCAGTTGTTTCCGGTGGTGGTAAAGGCTGTAGTTGGGGCTGTTTAGGTTTGGGGGATTGTGCGGATGTGTGTGATTTTGATGCTATCTATATGGATGAGCATGGCTTACCCATCGTTATTGAAGATAAATGTACGGCTTGTAATGACTGCATCGTAGTCTGCCCGAAAGATTTGTTTACTTTGATGCCAGTCAGCCAGAAACTATATGTCGCTTGCAAAAGCCTGGATGAAGGCGACACCGCACAACAGGAGTGTGAAGTAGCATGTACGGCCTGTGAAAAATGTGTTGTTGATGCGCCTAAAGGCGTAATCGAAATTAAAAACAACCTGGCCGTTATTGACTATGAAAAATATCAGGATTTTGATATCGACCGTACACCTATAGAACGCTGCCCAACGGGAGCAATCGTCTGGTTAGATAGCAAACTAGGCTCTACTCACGCCAGTAAGGGTAAAGAAGGCATGAAACCACATCGCGATACTGCTCTGCCGGTAGGATAATAACTTTAAATTTTCGTATTCAGCCCTAATATTATTATAATACCCAAGTTAGTCTATGAAAATAAAAGTGTCATTATCCTAGAAAAAATCAGTTGAGCGCGAATTTGTAGTGCAAGATATTGAACTAATGTAACACTTTCAAAAAATTTTAGCTGCACCCATAGCTTAAGCGGAAATTTTTTGCAAGTGCGATGGAATCAAGAGCTTGTGCTAAAAAACGTGAGCAACTGGTTTTTCAGGTTTATCCACACACTTCAAATACAAATGTAGAGCGCGACTTCAGTCCGCTTTTATCAAACTAGCGGGCTGAAGCCGCGCTCTACAAGCAAGTAATATTTACGGGCTATCGAATCAGGGACTGATTACACACAGTACTGCACATCCATATTTAGAAGGAAACCAAATGGCTATTTTTGGCAAAAAAGATAAAGACAAACAATTTAAATACCCGGGCATACGCAAGGCAATGGATGGCAATTCAGCGGTCATTATGTGTGAGCGCGAATCTAGCGATGCCGCCGGTGCTTTCCCCATTACTCCTTCTACTGATATGGGCGAATATTGGGCAGAACAAAAAAGCAAAGGGCATATTAATATCTCCGATCGCCCACTGATATTTGTCCAGCCTGAGGGCGAACATGCTGCAGCTGCCATTACTGCAGGTATGTCTATGACCGGCTTACGTGCAACAAATTTTAGCTCATCGCAAGGCATCGCCTACATGCATGAGTCTCTCTACGCTGCGGTAGGAAAACGCCTGCCTTATGTACTCAATATCGCCTGTCGCGCGATAACAAAAGCTTCTTTAAACGTGCATTGTGGTCATGATGACTATCACTGCATGGACGATACCGGCTTTATCCAGGTTTTTGCCAAAGATAATCAGGAAGTAGCCGACCTAAACCTTATTAGCCGTAAAATTGCCGAACTCAGCTTAAACCCGGCTGCTGTAGCTCAGGATGGCTTTCTAACATCACATTTAATCGAAGACCTACAATTACCAGAGCGTGAATTAATTGAAGAATTCTTGGGTCTACCTGAAGACATTATTAACTGCCCAACGCCTGCACAACGTATTTTATATGGTGAAAACCGGCGTAGAATTCCGACAGTCTGGGATGTAGATAAACCGATGATGTCCGGCGTGGTACAGAATCAAGATTCCTATATGCAATCGGTTGCTGGACAACGCCCCTACTTTTTCGACCATGTGCAGAATTTTGCAGATGAATGCATGGATGAATGGTATGAGCTAACGGGCAGGCGTTACCAACGTATTGGTCAATACCGCTGTAAGGATGCCGAATATTTAATTATTGCCCAGGGCAGTGTTATTCATACTGCACAGGCGACTGCTGACTATTTACGCGAAAAGCGCAATATTAAAGTCGGCGTAGTCAACATGACCTTTTTCCGTCCCTTTCCTGGAGACCTGATTTCTGCTGTTGCCAAAGGCCGTAAAGGTATAACCGTGATGGAGCGTACCGACCAGCCTTTATCTGAAGATTTACCGCTGATTTCGGAAATCCGTAATGCCATGGCCAAAGCGTTTGAAAACGGCCATGCCAAGGAAACCCCATTCCCGGAATATGCTTCTTATAATAAAGTAACAGATACCTCGCCGCTATATTCTGCCTGCTTCGGTTTAGGAAGTCGTGACCTACAGCCTGAAGGTATTATAGCTGCCATAGAAAACATGCTACCCAAAGGTAAGCGCAAGAAGTTCTTTTATTTAGGTATAGACTTTGTACGTAGCCAGGCTTTCTCTCCTAAACAGGAGCTACAACAACAAGCTGTTGTTGATGCCTACCCTGCCATTCGAGATCTAGCTCTAAAAGGTTCAGAGAATCCGAATCTTATGCCTAAAGATTCGCTGACTGTACGCATGCATTCAGTCGGCGGCTGGGGAGCGATTACCACTGGTAAAAACCTGGCGATGACCTTATTTGATTTGCTTGATTATCATATCAAGGCAAATCCCAAATATGGCTCCGAGAAAAAAGGCCAGCCGACCACTTATTATTTATCTGCCGCACCCGAGCCTATTCGTATTACCTGCGAATATGCACATGTGGATGTGGTTATTGCGCCTGACCCCAATGTATTCACTCATTCGAATCCATTGGCAGGGCTGAATAAAGATGGCGTATTTATTATTCAAAGTGATCTACAAACAGATGAAGAAGTCTGGCGCACCTTCCCCAGAGCTTCGCAACAATATATCGTAGATAAAAACATCAAGGTCGCTTACCTAGATGGCTTTAAAATCGCACGTGAGGAAACGGATCACCCTGACTTACAATTTCGTATGCAAGGTATCGCCTTTCAGGGTGCTTTTTTTGAATCTTCACCTATTGCCGAAAATGCAGGCAAAAGTAAAGATGATATTCTGCAAGCCATCCATGACACCATCAAAACCAAGTTCGGCAACAAAGGCGAACAGGTCGTCGAAGAAAATTTCCGTACTGTAAAACGTGGCTTTAGTGAAACCAAACACCTTCCTGTTGAAGCAATGAAAGTGGGCGACGTCGCTCCCTGGGCCGTTAAAAAAGAACATACTGCGCCACTGATGCTGCTACAAAAACCTGCGAATGATGATCCTTTATCAGATATACATCGCTTCTTTGAGCAAACAGGGACCAACTATATCAATGGCCGTGCCAATGACAGCCTGGCCGATCCGTTTATGGCCATGAGCATCATTCCCGCAGCGAGTGGAATTTATCGGGATATGACTCAGGTTCGCTTTGAGCACCCGATTTGGATACCGGAAAATTGTACCGCTTGTGGTGACTGCTATACCGCTTGCCCTGATAGTGCTATTCCAGGTTTAATCAACAGCGTTAACGAAGTGTTTGAAACCAATATCAAGCGCATCGAAAAAACCGGCAAAACGGTTAAACATTTACGCCGCGCCATTCGTAATGTCGAGAAAAAATATCATGCTTTAACTGCGGATAAATCAGAAGGTACGGTGCTAGATCCGATCTTCAATAAATCCATAGGCGAAACAATCAAGGAATATCCTGAAACGGATCAAGCCGAGGTCAAACAAGAGTTTGAGTGGTTTAAAGAAGCCATGGGCGACTTTAAATTTGCCATTACCAAACCCTATCATGACGCAGTAAATAAGCGCACACCTAATAATGGCGGCCTATTCTCGATCACCATAAACCCCATGACCTGTAAAGGCTGCATGGAATGTGTCGAGGTCTGCCCTGATGAAGCATTAGAACCGGCAAAGCAAACAGTCGAAAGTATACAAACGCTACGTAATGACTGGGAATACTGGAACGACTTGCCCACCTCCAATCCTAAATACAAGCGTATAGATGATTTAGATGAAAAGGCCGGCGCTTTAACCACCATGTTGCTGGATAAACACACCTATGCTTCAATGAACTGTGGCGATGGAGCCTGCCTGGGTTGCGGCGAAAAAACCATTGTCCATTTATTTACCAGCACCGTGACTGCACTGATGCAGCCGCGTGCTAAAAAACAAGTGGCTAAAATTGACCAGTTAATTACTGGCATGGAAAAACATATCCGTCTGAAATTATCAGAAAAGCTGGATATTAGTGATATAGAAGCGGTTGAAGCTGCGATTGATGCGAATAAAAATGTAGATTTAACCCTGACTAAGCTAAGCAGCTCTCTAAGTGAAGGTAAAGCCAGTGATCCTATTGATAGCGTGTGGCTAAAATGGGCCTCGCAGATTGTCGCCAAACTTAAGCATTTAAAATGGCAATATACACAGGGTGTTACTGGTAATGGCCGTGTAGAAATGGGGATCACTAATAGTACCGGCTGTTCTTCAGTCTGGGGCTCAACTTTCCCCTTTAACCCCTACCCATTCCCCTGGGCGAATAACTTATTCCAGGATGCACCTTCATTAGCCATGGGGATATTTGAAGGTCATATGGTCAAAATGGCAGATGGTTTTAAAGCCGTGCGCATGGCCGAACTGGAAATTGCCGGCAAATACGATAAGCAGGAAAGCGATCATTTTTTCAAATATTTTGACTGGCACCAGTTCAGCGAAGAAGAATACCTGCTTTGTCCACCTGTCGTGACAATTGGCGGCGATGGTGCAATGTATGACATAGGTTTCCAGAATCTATCGCGTAGCATTATGTCAGGCATGCCATTAAAAATCCTGATTCTGGATACTCAAGTGTATTCCAATACCGGAGGCCAGGCCTGCACATCCGGCTTTACCGGCCAAATATCCGATATGGCACCGTATGGCAAAGAATGGAAAGGTAAAACTGAACGACGCAAGGAAATGAGCTTAATTTCCATGGCGCATAGAACCACCTATACCCTGCAAAGCTCGATTGCCCATCCGAATCATTTAATCGAAGGTTATATCGACGGACTAAATTATCGTGGCCCTGCTATTTTTAATATCTATGCGGTATGTCAGCCTGAGCATGGCGTTGCTGATGACGCAGCAACTATGCAAAGTAAACTGGCTGTTGAGGCGCGCGCCTATCCGTTAATGACTTATGACCCACGTGAAGATGATACCTGGGAAAAAAGCATGTCCTTAAAAGGCAACCCTGATCTAGATCAGGACTGGACGACTTACGAGCTTAATTTTGTAGATGAGTACGGTATAGAAGACACGATGACCGTACCTTTGACTTTTGCAGACTGGGCCATGACAGAAGGTCGTTTCCAGAAACACTTTAAATTTGTCGCGCCGTCACAATGGCACGATGATATGGTGCCACTCCATGAGTTTATCGATCTGGACCATGATGAGATGGCAGAAAATACTGCCTATGTGCATGCGGTACACCCAGGAACTAATACCCTGGTGCGTGTTGCCATAGATCCTGAAATTGTCCATGCCACTATTGAGCGGCGGAATTTCTGGCGCACCTTAAAAGGCCTGGCAGGCGTAGATAAAATAGTGATTGATACCGATGCCATTGCAGCGCAAGCCAAAGCAGAAATGGCCTCCAGCATTGCCTCTAATTTAATGACTATGGCCAGCGGCGGCTCTGCCGAAGGCGCTGGAGATGTCAGTGCATTAGCCGCTGTTTTAGCCGCAGCACCCGCTGCAAATGCACCACAAGTACCCGTACCTGCTACAGCTGCTAGTACAACAACGCAAAGTGCTGCGCCAAAAGCCGCAGCTAGCCCTACTGAAGCTGCTGCTGCACCAGCGGCCGGAGGACATGACGCGGTATGGATAGAAACTCCAGACTGTACTACATGTGATGAATGCGTAGATATTAATCCAAAGATTTTCAAATACAACGACGATAAAAAAGCCATCATCATAGATCCGACTGCAGGAACATTTGAAGATATCGTAAAAGCTGCGGAAAAGTGTACTGCCGTGATTATTCATCCGGGCACCCCGTGGAATCCTGACGAAAAGAACCTGGAGAAACTCATAAAACGAGCGGAAAAGTTTCAGTAACTAAAATATAATCTAAATATAGAGCGTGATTTCAGCCTGCAGGTATTAAGTATGGGGTTATTCTGGGCATTGCTTCTAGTATTACCATGGGCATAGGTTCATATTGTTATATGCCTATCGGACTGGTTGTTTGCTGGTTTAGTTGAATTAAGCCTGGCGGGAGTCATCGCTGGCTATTTGGTTACTAATAAGGCCGACGCAGCATGAACCTATTACCTAAAATAAGGCACTTGGAAACAAATAATCATCCAACTTTGCTGGTCTTTTTGTCCGTCATAGCACTGTAGAAATAGTAACGTAGCCAGCTATCCGACTACTGCTGCAGCACTAATGATAAACAAAAATCCTGCCCAAATATTGGATGCGTATTTTTTCCCAAGCGCCTAATTAAAAATCAGGCAAGCTGCTTTATGGTATAAAATAGGTCATAAAAAGCATTCGCTTTATACCCAAATGCCTACGAAAGCATATCAATTCTGTCTTTCTGCATTCGGTATTGAGCACAAAAACTTACCTGATTACGTACAACTCTCAGCCATAAGAGAATAAAACATTAAAAACAGTATATTAAAAAACTCGTCATTCCCGAAGTCTTTTATCGGGAATCTATGCTTAACCTACGAGATCCCTGCTAAAAGCATGCAGGAATGACGGCTACGCACTTAAGACGGGACACCGTAGGCTGGGTTAGATTTTTTTAACGAAGTAAAAAAACGTAACCCAGCAAAGCCCCGTATACGTAAAGTGCTGGGTTACGTTTTAAAATGGTAGCTGGAATGACGGAGTCTAGCTGAGAGTTGTGGGTAATCAAGAAAACTTATGAATCTATTGAACCTGTTTGGCAAAAAGTCATTTCCTCATGGCATTCATCCCGATGCCTACAAGGAAGAGACTAATGCTAAAATCACTCGGCGCTTACCATTTGCCGATGAAATAATCGTGCCTTTGGCGCAAAGCATAGGCAGACCCGCGAAAGCGATTGTTTTTAGAGGTCAGCATATTGTTCGCGGTGAAATTATTGCCGAAGCAGATGGCTTTATGTCTGTACCTATCCATGCGCCGGTTAGTGGTACAGTTAAAGAAATTGATATCGCGTCTACTGCAAAAGGAGGCAAACAGCCGGCAATTATCATTACTACTTCGTTAAGTTCCGGCCAGCAGGTTGTGGATTCCGGTGAGCGTAATGATTATCTGCAAATGACCCGTGAAGAACTGGTTAAAGCAGTACAAAATACCGGGCTTGTAGGCCTGGGTGGCGCAGCCTTTCCTACCCATGTAAAAATGGCCATTCCTCCCGACCGGTCGATTCATACGGTATTAGTTAATGGTTGCGAATGTGAGCCATTTCTTACTACTGACCACCGGGTTATGCTGGAAAAAATTGATAATCTGCTATTAGGTATCCGTATCGCTATGAAGACAGTCGATGCACCGAAAGCTATTATTGGTATAGAAGATAATAAGTTAAATGTATTAGAGGCTATCAAACCTTATTTACCCGATGATGGCACTATTTGTATCGAAGCAGTTGAAACCAAGTACCCACAGGGCGCTGAAAAGATGCTGGCGTATTCTTTATTAGATATAGAAATACCTTCGGGCGGTCTGCCATCTGAAGTTGGGTTGGCTATTTTTAACGTCGCAACCCTGGCTGAACTTGGCGCTTTACTGCCCGTTAAACAAGGCTTAATCGAGCGCATTATTACGATTACTGGCGATGGCGTGAAAAAACCAGGTAATTATCTGGCCCCGATTGGCACCCCAGTTCGTTTTTTACTGGAATATGCGGAATTTATCGGCGCTGAAGCAGAACTTATTTTAGGCGGGCCGATGATGGGTATGCCAGCACGCACGCTGGATGTACCCATTACTAAAGGTACCGGGGCATTACTGGTATTAGATAAACGCGCCACGAAACGCGATGATATTTTGCCCTGTATTAAATGTACACAATGTTTACAAGCTTGCCCAATTAATTTAAATCCGTCAGAATTAGGCTTATTAGCCGCTAAGCGGCAATATGATGTAATGGAAGAACAATATCATCTGAATGACTGCTTTGAATGCGGTTGTTGTAGCTATGTCTGCCCTTCCAATATCCCGCTAGTTCAGTATTTTAGAATAGCAAAAACCTTAAATCGAGAGAGACACTTACAAAACAGTTAGTACAGGAAACGTGACAATAATCAATAAATAAACCTAGAAAAATCAGTTGAGCGCGAAATTATAGTGCAAGATATTGATTTTCCAAGCATAAAGGGAACTTATGATCTTATCAAAGCTATTTGGCAAAAAAACCTTTCCTCGCGGTATACATCTTGAGGAGTTTAAAGACGAAACCAATGCCAAGCCTACTCGTCGCCTGCCTTTCGCACCTGAAATTATTGTGCCTCTTGCACAACATGTAGGCAAGCCTGCAAAAGCGCTGGTGTACAAAGGCCAGCAGGTTAACCGCGGCGAGCTAATTGCTGAGGCTGACGGTTTTATGTCGGTACCTATTCATGCACCTGTTACTGGAACAATTAAGGAAATTGGTCTGGCTAAAACAGCTCAGGGGGGTAAACAGGAAGCGATTATCATCACTACTTCGCTGAGCTCCGGGCAGCATATTATCGACTCTGAAATACATCAAGATTACCAGCAGATGTCCCGCGAGGAACTTATTCAGGCGGTACAAAATACTGGCGTAGTAGGCCTGGGAGGAGCTGCTTTTCCAACTCATGTAAAAATGCAGACGCCAGAAGATTGCTCTATTCACACGGTTTTGGTGAATGGCTGTGAGTGTGAACCCTTTCTAACCACTGACCATCGCCTGATGTTAGAAAGAATAGAAGACCTATTACATGGCATTCGCATCAGCATGAAATGTGTGGACGCGCCTAAGGCGATTATCGGCATAGAAGACAATAAGATGGACGTGTTACACGCGATTGAGCCGCTTTTGCCTGACGATAACAGTATCAGCATTAAAGCCATTACTACTAAATATCCACAGGGCGCACAAAAAATGCTGGCCTATTCCTTATTGGGTATCGAAATCCCATCAGGAAGTCGCTCATCGGAAGCCGGTTTAGCTATTTTCAATGTCGCTACATTGGCAAAAATCGGTGCATTATTACCTAAAGGGCATGGCCTGATTGAGCGCATTATCACTATTACCGGTGATAGCTTAGAAAACCCGGGGAATTATTTAGCACCTATTGGTACGCCTTTACGCTATATTCTGCAGCATGCTGGTTTTAAGGGTGATGAAGCCGGGCTGATTCTTGGTGGACCAATGATGGGTACTCCGATACGCTCGCTGGATGTGCCGATAACCAAAGGCACCGGTGGAGTTTTGGTACTTGATGAACGAGCCACGAAACGTGATGATATATTGCCATGTATAAAATGCTCACAATGCCTGCAGGCCTGTCCTATTAATCTAAACCCATCCGAACTGGGTTTATTGGCTGCTAAGCGTCAGTATGATGTGATGGAAGAGCAGTATCACTTGAATGACTGTTTTGAATGCGGCTGTTGTAGTTATGTTTGCCCTTCTAATATTCCACTCGTTCAGTACTTTAGAATAGCAAAAACATTAAACCGTGAAAGGCACAGACAAGATGGCTAAATCTGACTTAAAAATTGATATACGCACTTCGCCGTACATTCGCAAGGCCCCGACGGTTGCGCAGATTATGCGTAATGTTGTGTATGCCTTGCTGCCTCTGGTAATTTATTCCGTTTACCACTTTGGTATCAGTGCCTTGGCATTAATACTAGTCACAGCATTTTCATGCATGGCAACCGAACATTTTTTCTGCAAGATGTCGGGTAAAAAATCCACCATATTAGATGCCAGTGCGGCTGTGACTGGCTTATTACTGGCCATGACTTTACCACCCGGATTTCCCTTATGGATGGCAGCTGTTGCCGGATTTACTGCGATAGCGATGGGTAAAACTCTGTTTGGCGGATTGGGGTTTAATATCTTTAACCCGGCCTTAGTTGGGCGTGCCTTTGTACAAGCGGCTTTCCCGGTATCTATTACTACCTGGACGCCTGCTTTGGCAACGGACCGTTTTGTCGAGTTTATTCCATCGACACTCGCTTTGCCGTTTATGAAACCATTACCTACAGCAGAATGGTCAGTTCAGGTTGCAATCGATGGCTTTACCGGCGCTACACCTTTGGCTTTAATGAAATTTCAGGGCATTATCACCGATTCATATGATTTATTTATGGGTAATGTTGCAGGCTCTACTGGTGAGACCTCCACGCTGTTAATTTTAGTCTGCGGTGCTTATCTGGTGTTTAAAAAAATGCTCGACTGGCGCATTCCGGCAGCCGTCTTTTTTGGCACTGCCATATCTGCCGAACTCTTTTATTTAATTGATCCGGATAAATACCCTTCTCCTACCTTTATGCTACTCTCCGGTGGCCTAATGTTTGCCGCCGTGTTTATGGCCAGTGATATGGTCGCCTCGCCTGTTACGCCTTTAGGCATTTTCGTGTTTGGTTGCCTGGTCGGATTTTTAACGGTTATTATTCGTTTATTTGGCGGATTAACTGAAGCCGTGATGTACGCCATATTATTTGGCAATGCAGCCACCCCTATTATTGAAACTTATACCCAGCCGCGTATTTATGGGGCGCGTAAGAAAACGCAGGATAAATCATGAGTACGCCAGAAAACCAGGTTCCTGAATTTCCTTCAAGTACCAAGCTGATTACTACTCTGGCATCGGTTGCAATGATCTCTGGGCTATTAGTCGTTCTAGTGTATGAATTTACTAAACCCATTATTGCCGAAAATCAGCGACTGGCGACAGAACGCGCTATTTTTAAGGTTCTCCCCAAAGCAAAAAGTCGCTTAACTTTTGTTGTAAACCAAAATAAGTTAGTTCTAGCCGATGATAAAACAATCGGCAATCTTGTTTATGCAGGCTATGATAAACAGAATCAATTAGTGGGTGTTGCTATAAATGCCGCCGGACAAGGTTATCAGGATATTGTTAAAATACTCTATGGCTATAATCCGAATAGCGCCTGCATAATTGGTTTTGATGTCTTAAAAAGCACTGAAACACCAGGCTTTGGTACCAAGATCACCACAGATGAAGATTTTTTAGCCAATTTTAAATGTTTAGATGCGCAGCTGAATGTGACACAATCAGCTTTAGCTAACGCAATTACCTCCGTGCGTCATGGCACTAAAAAGCATGATTGGCAAATTGATGCCATTTCAGGCTCTACCATTACATCAAATGCGATTGGGCGGATGTTGAATAAAAGCGCACAGGCCGTATTACCGGTGGTCACCCAGAATTTAGATATGTTAAAACAGGGAAAGCAATAAGTTAATGATTTATTATTTTATAATCAATGTCACAGGTAGGCTGGATTAGATTATCAAGCGTAGCGCAGATAACGTAACCCAGCATTTTACGCTCCCTCTAAGATGCTGGGTTACGTTTTTATTGCTACGCAAAAAATCTAACCCAGCCTACGTTGTAGCATTTTGTTATTTAAAACATTCCTTAGCTTAATGGCAGTGACTCAAAGCATTGGAACAAAATTTTAATGAGGTAAATATGACTCAAGCTAACAAAAAAGAAACCCCCTTAACACTCGATGTATTTACAGCGGGCATATGGAAAGAAAACCCAGTATTCGTAATGATGCTTGGGTTATGCCCGGTACTAGCGGTAACTAATTCCGTATTGAACTCGCTGGCTATGGGCATAGCCAGTATTTTTGTACTGGTTTGTTCTAATGCATTGGTATCAGCGTTGCGCAATTTTATTCCCAAACAAGTGCGCATCACTACGTATATTATAATTATTGCCACATTTGTGACTCTGGTTGATTATATTATTCAGGCAGTTAGTCTGGATTTATATAATAGGCTCGGTGCATTTATTCAGTTAATCGTGGTCAATTGTCTGATTTTGGGGCGTGCCGAAGCCTATGCCTCCAAAAACTCATTTACTAAATCTGTCGTTAGCGCCTTGGGTATGGGACTGGGATTTACTCTGGCACTGGTAATGCTGGGTGGCGTAAGAGAATTATTAGGTGCCGGGCAATTATTGGGCTTTCAGGTCTTTAGCACTCAGTTTGAGCCTTGGGTGGTGATGATTTTACCGCCAGGCGGCTTTATAGTCCTAGGTTGCTGGTTATTACTGATTAATTATATAGAGCAACGCAAAACCGGCAAATTAATTTTGCAGGATGATGCTAAAGCAAATGGCAATTTACCCTCAGAAAGTTTTAGTTAAGTTCAAGGCAACTACTCAGACATGCTGAGTAGTTGCAGCAAAATAAACACTGTAGGATGAGCAAAGGACTTCATCCGCGCCCATCAACGAAAACATGATGGGCACGTCGTACCTTCTTTGCCCATCCTACAAAATGCTTGTTCTATCACGATGTTTTTTATCAAATACCTGCTTCTCTGGTGTCTGGCTGGAAGGTCATTCATCCGGGTAAATTTGACGCTTCACGATTATTCTGGGTTTATGCCGTACTTATCTTGCTATTCTTTTCCTACTCACACTCTAAATTAGTACCCTATATATTGCCTGTTTTTCCATTTTTAGCTTTATTAGCAGGCGAAAAAATGGCTAAGTATAAACTGACTCTGAGTTCAAGTATAATAACCGGCATATTAGCGATCGCCGTTGCAATTGTTGCCTGGAAAATAGTCGAGTTTGCCCGACCACATAAACCTATCTCTATTTTTCTGGAGTTTAGGCCCTGGCTAATTGCAGCTTCCATCAGTTTGGCGATGGCGAGTTTAGTTTCCTTTATCTATAGAAATAAACAATCCATTGCAATTCCTGCTATCGCCTTATGCTCCATGTTTGCTTTCCAACTAGGCTCCTGGGGTTACCAAAGTCATAGCACAATACGCTCTGCTAAAAAAATGGCAAATACCATTCGCCTCTTTAGCGAGCAAGAAGATCTAAAAATTTACGCCATAAACCTGTTCGAATACTCATTGCCTTATTATTTACAGCGTAATATTAACGCGGTGGGCTATCAAGGCAATATGGAATTTGGTATCGGCCGTGAACCAGAAGGCTGGATAGCGAGTGAAGCTGATTTTATGCCCGCATGGTTGGCATCATCCCAGGCTTTAGCTATTGTTTCGCTAGAAACTTACCAGAACTGGTTAAAACAACAAATACCGATGCATATCATTTACCAGGACCCACGCCGTATCGTCGTCGCAAAACATGAATTATGAAACACTCTGAACTATTATCCATCATCATTCCTTTTCATAATGAACAGGAAGTGATTAGTGAATGCCAGCAGCGACTATCAGCAGCCGTTAACGCAATCGATATGCAAGTTGAAATACTGTATGTTAATGATGGCAGTAAAGATGAAACCTTAACTATCCTGCTCGATCTTATGCAACAGGATAAGCGCATTAAAGTCATCGACTTAAGTCGAAATTTCGGTAAAGAAGCGGCCATGACAGCCGGGCTGGATCAAGCACAAGGCGATGCCGTGGTGATTATTGATGCTGACTTGCAAGACCCTCCCGAGCTTATTGCCGAGATGGTAAGCACTTGGCGTTCCGGCTTTGATGTGGTCTATGCCAAGCGCACTCAACGCAAAGGTGAAAGCTTTGTTAAAAAAGCCACTGCTCGCTTATTCTATAAACTGATTAACAAAATCAGTGATCATGAAATCCCTGAAAATGTCGGTGATTTCCGCTTAATGAGTCGCCAGGCAGTAGATGCGTTAAATCAGGTACGCGAACGTAAGCGCTTTATGAAAGGTTTATTTGCCTGGATCGGCTTTTCCCAAACGGCCATTGAATATAGCAGAGACCCACGCCTAGCGGGTGAAACGAGCTGGAATTACAGAAAACTCACAAAATTTGCCATTGAAGGAATTTCTTCTTTTACTCAAGAGCCTCTGCGTTTAGCGACTTATATGGGGTTTATTACCGCTCTGGGAGCCTTTGGCTTAGGGATGTATTTTATTATCAAAACCCTGATTTTTGGTGAACTAATACAAGGTTTCCCAACTTTGATAACGGTTATTCTATTTTTCTCAGGGGTACAGTTATTATCCATTGGTATCTTAGGGGAATATATCGGGCATATGTTTATAGAATCCAAACAAAGGCCGCTCTATTTTATTAAAAAAACCTACTCAGCCAAGTCAGATGATTAAGACTTTCAGCCACGTATCCTTAGCCATTTTATTGTTGGCAGTTTTAACGCGCCTATTAGGTATTATTGAATACCCTCTACACGACCCTACCGAAGCACGTTACGCAGAAATCCCCCGGTTAATTATTGAGACTGGCAACTGGATCATGCCGCCGTTTGACTATGATGTGCCTTTCTGGGGCAAACCACCACTGACATTCTGGCTTACAGCGATCTCATTTAAACTTTTCGGTTATTCTGAATTCGCTGCACGTTTACCCGTATTTCTATTAGCTAGCATCGTCTTATGGTTAAGCTATCGCTTCGCAAAAGTAATCTTGGGCGCAGAAAAAGCAGCCTTTAGCAGTGTCGTATTAATCAGCACAGCATTATTCTTTATTGCCAGTGGCGCAGTCATGACGGATATGGCTTTATGTCTGTGTATCAGTTTATCGATGATTAGCTTTTGGCATGCCTTAAACAACCCGAGTGCACAGCAAGCAAAAAAATGGAGCTATCTATTCTTTGTGGGTATGGGCTTGGGTTTATTGGTTAAAGGACCTATCGTTGGCGTACTGGTTTTATTACCGCTGATCGCCTGGGTCATATTAGAAAAGCAATGGCTTGCTGCCTGGCAACAGATTCCCTGGTTTAAAGGCTCAGCACTGATGTTATTAATTGCTGTCCCGTGGTATATCATTGCGGAAATTGATAGCCCGGGTTTTATCAATTATTTTTTAGTGGGTGAACACTTTAAGCGCTTTGTCGATGCGGGCTGGCATGGTGATTTATATGGCGTTGCTCATGAACATCCACGAGGCAAAATATGGTTGTTATGGCTATTCGCCAGCTTCCCCTGGTCGTTTATATTTATTGGCAGTGCTGTAAGCTGGCCGTTGCGAAAAAACAAGACGATTACTTTAAAAAATTCCTGTCAGGGTAACTGGCATAGCTATCTTTTATTATGGGCCATTGCGCCCATGGTTTTTTTTAGCTTATCAGGCAATATCCTGTATACCTATGTCTTGCCCGGGTTACCTGCCTTTGCCATGATGGTCACTGAAATGCTGTGCCTGAGATTTGATATTAAAGCTATCATGCACAGCAAATGGCTGTATGCAGGCTTTATTATTCCGGTAGTTGGCCTAGTGTTTATGGGCCTGGCATGGACAATGCCCGAAAAATTAAAATTCGAAAAAAATCAGAAACACTTAGTCGAAATCTTCTTAAATACCCGACAAGCTGATAATAGCCAGCTTTCTTATGCAGGGAGGCGTTTATTTTCGATTGACTTTCACACCCAGGGCCATGCAAAACGCATAACAATAAATGTACAATCAATAGCAGCATTAACCAATAATTCAATTGAAGACTATTTAATTGTGAAAAAGAAGAATATCCCCAAGTTACCCGATAGCGTGTTAGAAAACTTTGAACTCATAACAAAATATCGCAAATACGCCTTATTAAAAGAAAAATAAGCAATCTATGAATCGCAATAACTTCTTTTACACACTATTCCGCTATTTAATTTCGGGAGGTCTGGCAACTGCAGTACACTTTGGCGTATTAATAGCCCTGCTGGAATTTCAACTAGCTGTACCCTTACATGCCAGCATGATCGGTGCTGCTTGCGGCTTTCTGGTCAATTACCATATTCAATTTCACTGGACCTTTAAAGTAAGCGGCCCACATAGGCGTTTTTTCATTCGATACTTATTTGTAAGCGGCACGATGTTCGGGCTAAATGCTGCGATCTTCTGGCTGGCAACGACTCCTGAAATGTTTGCATTATTAAAAAGTCTTCCCTATCCTAAGCAAATCCCGCAACCTAAAAATATTGCTTACTGGTATGCACAGGTGATTGCAACAGGCATCGTTTTTTTATGTAATTTTCTGGTTAACCGCTATTACACATTCAAGCCCATCAAACGAGCAAAACCTGTACAATCATAATGATTGAATTTGGATAAGGAAATACCAATGAACCCGGAATCTCTCAGTTATATATTTCTCAGCGCATTTCTAATTAACAACTTTGTACTCGCCATGTTTTTAGGCTTATGTCCGTTCGTGGGCGTATCAGCCAAACGCGATACCGCTTTTAATATGAGCCTGGCAACCACTTTTGTGATGTTCGTCAGCTCGACTTGTGCCTACGGAATTAACCTGGTGTTAACTGCATTTGACCTAGAGTTTCTACGTCTGATCAGCTATATCGCCCTGATTGCATCATCAGTCCAACTAGTCGAAATGGTATTAAAGAAATTTAGCCCGGCATTGTTTAGAGCCCTGGGGATTTTCCTGCCTTTGATTACCACTAACTGCGCAATATTAGGCGTTGCTCTGTTTCAAACCTCACGTGAATATGATTTTTTACAATCAGTATCATTTAGCTTAGGTGCCGGCGCAGGTTTTGGTCTGGCCATCATCTTAATGGCAGGACTACGCGAAAAACTGGAATTATCTAACTTACCCAATATCACCCAGGCAGCCGCCTTAAGCATGATGTTGGCGGGAATTTTATCCCTGACTTTTATGGGTTTTGCTGGCCTGGGCGGAGCGACGGCATAAAATAAAACGTAACTACTCAGACATGCTGAGTAGTTCAGCAAAATAAACACGGTAGGATGGGCAAAGGGCTTCATCCGTGCCCATCAACGAAAACATGATGGGTACGTCGTACCTCCTTTGCCCATCCTACAAAAAACGCTTGTTCCATCAGGGTGTTTTTTATCAAATACCTGCTTCTCTGGTGCCTGGCTGGAAATATACAATAAAACAAACTGTAGAGCGGACCTCAGTCCGCTAATACCCAATAGCTTACTTACAACAACTCATATTAATATTTCCTGTTAAGTAGGTAGCTGACAAAAATTACGGAGAATCAAATGCTAAATTTTATTATCGCAATGGCAGTTATATTCGGGCTGATGATCGCCTGGGTCTATATCCAGCAAGCGGCTAGAAACTATGCCGCGAAACACCCTGAATTTGGAGCCATGAAAGAAGAAGGCTTAGGTTGCGGCAAAAACTGTGGCTGTAAAGGTGGCGTGTGTGAGAAATAAACTTTATATACGTTGGCTTGAATCCGCGTATTTTATTTAGCTAAATAAAGCGGGTAACAATACCTATATTTATCCGCCTATTTATTCTGCTTTCATTACTGAGTATTAGTCAGTAATGAAAGCAGAAACCTCCCACCCTGATCAGCAATCATAGACAGGCACCTAGAAAAATTAGTTGCTCACGATTTATAGCACAAACTCTTGCACTATAAATTCGCGCTCAACTGATTTTTCTAAGATCATGTATTTAGTTGCTTCATCCACTGCCCATAAAAACTCGCAAGTTCCTTTTCAGTTTTTGCCCCCTGCAGAGAATCCTTGAGTAAAGCTAAAGGATCGCTGGAAGGATCATGAGCACTCATGACACGTGCTACTTCTGCTGCTTTGCGCACACTGAGTTCAATGTCAGCGAGTTGACTATTACTTTGGCAGTCCCACACTGGGGGCAGATCAGTAGCGGGTCGTTTACAATCGGATATCACTGCATCAAATTTCGGTGCAACTTTGGTACGTGCGCCCAATAACTGAGGTTTTAAATCAAACCAATCCAACAAAGTAGCTAACCATGAGGTATGGTCGAAAGGAGTATTTGCGCTTGAACTGCGAATAACGGTATTTTCCTTAACCCAGGGTGAGATGAATAGCATGGGTACTCGAACGCCAAAACGTTTAAAATCAAAGTGATCTTCGTGGGGAACCGAAGGGCTGGGATCTACAGCCTTGTTTGGTGGAATAATATGATCAAAAGTACCCCCATGCTCATCCCAGGCAACCACAAACAAAATATCTTCCCAGTCTGGTGATCCTTTCACTGCTGCGTAAAGGGATGCCAAAAACTTTTCTCCCCATGCTACATTTCCCGGGGGATGATAGTCATTACCGTGCATACCTACGGAGCCAATCAAATCATTAGTGTACTTTGGCTCCAAATAGCTAAATCGAGGTAGTGTGCCTGCTTGCGCATCAAGGTAAAACTGTTCTATAGGCTGATACTTATCAGCCATTCCCGGTTTCTTAAGAAGGTCTTGAAAGCCCTTAAACAAATAATAGGAATAACTGTATTCGTAAGTACCAAAAAGCCCGTCCAGGTACTTGCTGGAATAATAAAACTTCCAGTCAGCGGGATGATAATCTGGGCTCTCCGACAATACCTCCCATATAGTTTTCCCGGTAAAGGTCGCGGGTAAATACTCATCATTCATATAATGGTTATTCACCATGGCCATTTCTTCGCTAATACCTTGCATGCTGGTTGGCATATTACCGACTGAATTGCCACAAATAGAAAAAGCACGATTAATCGATGTTTGTGAAGGAATAGAACTAAACCACTCATCCGACACACCGTAAGATTTAGCCAGCGTATTTAAGATGGGTAACTGATCGTAATCGTAGGTGTCTAGAATTTCCAGCTCAACACCTATATCGCCACCATGATGATTGTAATAGTTTTGTAAAAAACCAAGCATGGTGGGATCGCAGGGTTAATTTGTTCATATTCTAAACCTTATGCGGCACAAGGCCTCCTGGTATTTTTTGTAATTTTCAAATAGTCTAAAACAGCTCTGGTATTCTTATTGAGTTGCCTCATTTTCTTTGAAATCCCTTTCTCAACTTTTGATTTTATTAATCCGATAGCAAAGCGCCTAAGACGGGTCATGTTCTCAGGGCCATAACCGGTACGAATTGTTGAGCGATCTTCATCAAAAACCCAGTCAATAATATAATGACTGACTTCAATAGACCAGTGACCTCGAACTTTATATAAGATGGTTTTCGGATCTGCGTCTTTTTTTGTTCTGCTGGTCACACCGTAAGCGGTCGCAAGTGATGTTTTCCCACTTTTCTTGTCCGTTATTTCTCGTTCTATGCGATAAACCTGGGCAACATGAGGGAATAATACATACTCACTTAATTCCGATGTGACCCAGATTCTACGAATCTCAATTCGTCCGTGCCCGACAGACACTTTGTCTTCATAATCTGCCAAACGGCTATCATTTGAAAAGTAGGTGGTAATATCATCAAGCAGTGTCGGCTGGTTTCCTTTGACACTAAAATAATAATGCGCTTTTCGTTGTTCTACTAAATAACGCGCGAATTCAGTCTGGGTGTGCAAAGCATCGCTGGTGATATCTTTATTTTCAATCGGTAGTGTATCTAATAATTTCGGAGCAAATGTTATTTCATTGGTTTGCTTAACTTCATCCGACCCATCTCCAACAGGCAAAGTACCTACTTTTTTTGGGCGTAGCAAATTCCTGTGGTATGCCCAACAGCACTCATTATTTGTGTTTGGCGCCCTGATTCATCAATCGCATTACACATGACTTTGCCATCTATTGCGAGTGAGTTGTCATCCTGGGCATAGGCTTTGTTCCAGGCATTAAAGGCTGCGTCAAGTTCATTCGGGTCTACTCTTACTAAGATATTTCTAAAAATGCTTAGGCTTGGAATCACATAACGGCCTTTATCATAACGGCAACGAAAATGCGCTCTGGACTTTTGAGATAAGCTTTCAGCCCAGTCAAAAATAGATTCATAGCTCCTCATGCCGCATAACACAGCTCCAGCGGCTATTCCCAGAACAGTCTGTATTCTATGGCGTCGCCCTTGGGCTCTACGGGGATCATTAATTTCCTTGAAGAAATCCGGTAATGAACGCATTTGATGACGCGTTATTTTCATTTTTACCTCACCTAATAAAAAATGATGACTTAATATAGTGTGAGATAAAACAGATTGTGCTCGACGATGAAGTGGCTTAACGAAAATCAGCTTTTTGTGCTCTGTTTGAGCAGAGTAACCGTCTGTTACCCTGCGAAACCCTTTCGTGTAACCAATAGCCTGCCAGTTACTGGCTCGATAAACACCTCCATGAAATCGCTTTGGATCGACAAAGGTCTCGACCAACAAAATAGGGTGTCCATACTTTTCAACCCAATCATTGGATAAGCGTTTAAGGCACAGTGAAAGGAGGCGTGATCCTAGGTTTTTATCATGCCTCGTCGGTAATATCAAAAAACGGCTGTTGTTGGCAATCAGTTTTAAGCGGCCCGTTTGGTGGCGATAACTCCATCCTATCCAGCTATCACGAGCCGCACACTTTAATGCGGCGGCCGAAAAGCTGATCAGTGCAATCCATTCTGTTTCAGAATAGGCCACATACCAAAGGGTTTCACCAATTTTTGGAATAGCACCTAAGTAATGCTGGGCCTCCATCAAATCCTGATATTTTGGTTCTTCTTGCTTTAAAATGGGCCTGACTGATATTTGGTTGAGTTGCATCGTTTTATCTCAAGAAACTGGATAGAAACTATACATGCTTTTCATGGGTTTGTCCATCTTGGGGTGTAACTCATTACCATGCTTACCCTTTATAGCTAGAACAAATTAGCCGTGGGTGGGATCGCCCGTCCCTTGCTTATTTTTATAAATCTGATAGTTGATATTGCAAAAGGTTTCCTCAGGATCAACAAGCGGAGTGAAGCATGGAAAATGATTCCCCTGAACTCCGCGTACGATATCTTTAGTACCATTCTCCCAGGATTCGATTTTATATTTAATCGGCTGGGCAAAGGTTTTCTGTAGTTCGGCAGTCAAGCCTTGAAAAGTAACCTCTGGATCGGGGGGAATATTATTGACCTTTGGGTTACTTGCTCCATCGTAAAGCCACCCCAGCATAGTATCAAAAGACCTGTTTTCAAACATAACATAAACGATCTTTTTTATATTCTTCTTCATCGGGTTTTTAGCATCCATCACTACCTCCTAAAATGTTGTGATTGCCATACCAGTAATGTTTCTTCAAAATCAGAGTAACATAAATACAATAACCTTTTCCACTCCACTATCTTAAA
Source organism: Methyloprofundus sp. (assembly GCF_965251085.1). Taxonomy (NCBI): domain Bacteria; kingdom Pseudomonadati; phylum Pseudomonadota; class Gammaproteobacteria; order Methylococcales; family Methylococcaceae; genus Methyloprofundus; species Methyloprofundus sp. Next base: position 3,125,952 of record NZ_OZ252594.1, read on the forward strand.
CAATTATTTTTTTCTTTTTTTACCAATTCTTTTATTGCCAATAATAGAAGTCAGCTGGAGAATATATTCCTGATAAAATAGAACCCAGATGATGATTGGTGTAACGGAGGGGAACATTAAGTATCCTAGCTGGTAGCATAGTGCTATTACATTTGTCTCTAAGACGCTAGGACTATACCTGAGAAGCACTTCAGGAGGCGCTTGAAAATACAGGGTTTTTAATGACTCAAAACTGACCCCCCAGATTTGAATCATTATAAATATCAGAATACTTATAATGATACAGCTTAAGGTCTTCGCTGGCTTTATAGGGGAAGCCAGAATCAATGCAAGAGTTAGCGGCAAGCTATAGCTATATTTCAAGGGTTTAACTAGTACCGGTAGTTCGGCATACGTGCCTTGCGGTACATTCTGCATTGGTACGATGACATTTGCCACGACTTCGATTAAATGACCACTTTGCTGAACATCAGCAATAAGCTCCGGATATATAGTTTGAAGCAAGGGTTTAGTAAAAAACACCGTAAGAAAAGTGCCCTGCTCAGCCAAGTAATACCAACTCCAATAACAGAGCGGTAAAAATAGGAAAACTTTGCATATAAATAAAAAAAGGGGATTAACTTGCAAGGCTTTCGGCCCCTGTTTCTGGCTGGACAGGTAAAAATCGTAGCCACAATAAGAAGATAATTAATACATCTAGCATAATAAGTGCCTGCCAGACATATAAATGTGCCCATTCAAAAAGAAGCGAGTTCCATTGGACTAAATAAAATAAGGAAATAATGCGTATGATATTAATCACTTCCACCGCAAAAAAGCCGCTGATAATTCCCATGAACTTATACTTCCAAGGTGATGGAAAAGCTATTATGGCCGAGAAAAGAACCAATACTGCTTCAACTCCATTGCAGCCTGATTGTATCGAAACTGAATATCCATTATTAACTTGCTGTAATATAACGCCCTGTGAAATGACATTTTCATCAAATAACTTAATCACCCAGCCACTAATATAAGCTATCATTCCAGTAAATGGAATAATGATAGTGTTATACACATAGTTCGTTTGTTCTATCGAAAACAAAGCAAGCTGTATGCCGATAAAATAAAAAAAGAATTTAAACATTAAAGTAATTTTATTTTTTTAAGAGACAATCATTGGATTAGAGTATCAAACTTGGGTTTGATACTCTAATTTTCCAATACCCAAATTCACACATGGAGCGTAAATTTTAATTTTCAGATCATAACCACCTGCTTTATTACTGCCCCATATCACTAGTTCAAAACCATGCATTTTAGTGTAAGGCTTTAGCTACAACACATTATCCTATCATAACATTGTAAAGCTCTAACTATACTTCGCACGGTCACGACTGCGGATTTCTAGCGGCTGAGTTTTTGCTTATAGCTACATTGCTGAAACCGATACGTAGCCAGCTATGTGCCAGTTTCAACGCCTTGCTATAAACAAAAAATAGCTCACTATATTTTCCGCATCCGTGACCGCACGAAGTATATATCTATTCTAACTACCCACTTTCCACACGAAAACCTTCTTTCTGACATTTATCACTCAGCAGACCGTTTTTTCATGTGGCATTTCATATGTTGAATGATTTCATGTTTCCCAGATAGAGCCTAAGGAGGTAACCTTAACCTGTCATAGCGGACGTCCACTTAAGTGGACGTCTCGGCTAGCTTCATAGAGTGCCCTTTTAGCTGCATCACCCCATTGCATTTTCCTGGTTTTTCGCCGAGGCTAACAGTATGTATATTCGACGAACCAAAACAAAATAACTGGAAGACGGTAGCGCTTATTATACGTATCGCATTGTCGAACCAGTCCGCATAAGCAGTCAGGTCAAGCAGCGCACCTTACTTAATATCGGTGAGGACTGGGACCGATCAATAAACTTAACTCATTGAAATAATTTGGAGTTGACAGTATAAGAGGCGAAGATGGGTTAATTTTCACGGCTTAAAACGTATATACTTCCGGTAAGGCGAACCATACTTCCAGGTAAACGCCTCTGTGTAATAATGCATCAAAGAAAAATAGCCAATCAACCCCACGCTGACAACCTGCCTGAACTGCATATCCATAAAAAATTGCGTCAGAGCATCAGCCCACTGATCTCCATATTCTTGTAAAAGAAAGGTCAGAGCGAAAGAAAGCAACGGCAATACAATAAACACATTAAGCTTAATTTTCTCCGCCCAACGATATAAAAAATTCTGTGGGTGCCCGGCATGTTTATTGAAGTCATGTGTCACATAAAAAATATAAGCCGTCGCATCATGCACCAGGCGCGGGATTAAAATTGCCAGGAAGTAATACTCCTGTATATAAAAATAAAAACTGCTAATAATCAAAAAGGAGTTCGACCACATAAACAACGAACCAAAGCGAGTCTTGACGTATTGTTGGCACCAGAATGTACTTAATAACAGAGAGATAACCAGACCACCAGCAGCCTGCTTAACCCATTCGGCTTGTTGAACGGTTAAGGTATTTTTAAGAAAAATCCCCATATAAACACTAATCCCCGCGGCTATACTTAACCATAATAATAAATAAAACGCCCAGGTCGGTAATTGATAAATGCCGCGCCCTACACCATGCTGCTGCTTTAATACATGATAAACGGTCCACGAAGAGACTAAAATATAAAGCACAAGATAAGAAACTAACTGACTGGCTAAGGTAAAAAATATCATAAGCGCCAGAGTCATCAGCAGAATTTTTTTCTGATAATAACTGAAGTAATCTTTATTGCTGGTTATTAAAATCCCACTGGCAAGGATATGCGGCGTACCAAATAACAACTGAAAAATTATAAAGTGACTTGGGCTACTGGGTAGATAATGCAAAAATTCGCCATCGAAAGCATAGCTATCTGCCAATTGTAAAATCACACAGATAGGAATAATGGCATACAGGCTCAGCAACATCTTATAGGAAACAGCAAGTGGTGCATTCCCGTGGGTAGGACTGGCAGTAAGAGTGGTCATAAGGACGTTTATTATTGTTATTATTTGTTGCTAACGTTACACTGTTTTTACTATAAAACTCAAGCCCCACTCTGCTTTTATGTCCTTTACCCTACACCCTAATCTAGAAAAAGACTGTATCGAACTAGGCAAACTGAAGCTATGCCGGGTTTTACTGATGAACGATCGTCAGTTTCCCTGGCTGATACTGGTACCCGAGCGGGAAAATATTACCGAGATATATCAGCTTAGCCCTGATGACCAACAACAGCTAATTCGTGAATCCAGCTATATTGCTGAGCAACTGGGGACATTATTCCAGGCAGATAAAATGAATATCGCTGCATTGGGCAATATGGTGCCGCAATTGCATATCCATCATGTTGTTCGTTATCAAACCGACAGTGCCTGGCCCGCACCTATCTGGGGGAAGTTTGATGCACTAGCCTATACTGCCGAAGAACTGGAGGTTACCCTGGATCCGCTGCAAGAGTTAATCAAAAGTTCAGTAACTAAAGAGTGGTAGCTCAATACTAAGGCACCTGGAAACACACATCATCCACCCTTGCTGGTCTTTTTGTCCGTCATCAGCACTGTAGCAATAGTTAAGTAGCTAGCTGTGCGCCTATTGCTACAGCACCAATGACAAACAAAAATCCTGCCCAAATATTGGACGATTATTTATTTCCAGGTGCCTAAACAAGTTAAGAATGTGCACGAAATAAAATCTACAACAAGTAATAGAAGCGGGATCTTTAGTCCCGCTATTTCTATCCGGGACTAAAGATCCCGCTTCCAGGTTGAAGAATTTTTTTCGTGCATATTCCTTAGACAAAACAGCATAATATAAATAGACTCCTAATAACCCCCTGAGGCTTGTATGCGCAATTTATACATTATCACAGCTTGCATTATCTTGACTGCTTGTCAGGTTACACCACAAGCGCTTATTGCCGAAACGCCCACAGGCTATGTCGAAGCGGCTTATGTGCTATATACGCAAACGAACGACAATCAAGCCGAGACAGTGCCACTTGCCAGAGTCATTCTCAAAGGATTAAATAGTCACTGCCCGCAATTAATTTACACTAGCGCATCGGGAGACCATAGCATTGCCATGTCGACGCGCAGAAACCCTGATCCGATTAACTTTCCGGTAACCGTTTGCGAAGCACTTTACCCTTATGGGCAGAGTGTAAAAATAGCAGGCACAAGCACCTTTCTACCTATCGTTAGGTAACGCGCAATAAATAACCCACCCATATTGCGTAGGATTTTTGTTTGTCTTCAAGGCGTAGAAATAGGCGCATAGCTAGCTCTGCCTATTACCCATAAATCATGACACACAATATCACCCGCCTTCCAGCAGCAAGAACCCGGCACACAAAAGCTGCAAAGCTGCGTACCCTCGCCACATGATTTGATGACCGGGCGGGGGATCTTTTTTCCGCCCCAGATGTCCTCCAATTCTTGCTACCAATTGTACAGCTTCACCTAGTAACAAAGGGGGGTTTAATCTTTTTTTTTGCGTAGGCGTGCAGGGTACGCAATTCAACATCAGAAAATAATATTTCAGCAGGAAGCTCAGGCGTTTCTCTACCCAGAAGCGTCATGAGCATGATCCGCCAGGCGATAACCAGATTGATACCAATCGCCCGACGCAACCGCTCAGCCGTTTCATGAGCAAGATCGTCAATTTTACAGCCTGATTTTAGCACACGATGCCAGTCTTCAATTCGCCAGCGCAACGTATACCAACGCAAACACTTTTCAATGTCCTTTGCGGATTCAATTTTAATCGTTGTCAGTAAAAACCACTCGACGGCCTTTGTGCCTTGAGGCGGGTTTTCTTCTAGCGCATGGATAAGCTGTATTTCAACCGGCTCTTTGTCATGATAATAGCTGGGAGCAGGGAGTTGTATGGCTAAGTGACGCAATGCCAGTTCTGCCCGCCTTCCTGGTCTTGCTGCTTTGGCTTTTTGCTTGCTTTTTTTAGGCCGGGCACTTTGCTGGGGAACATTGACGCTAACTCGACTTTGTACTCTGGTTTCACGAATGGCTGCGAACAGCTTGAAGGGGGATTCATTAATATTACGGTCGTGCTGAGCACGAATAAGCAGTTCAACACAGGGATTTTTTCTTTGTTCATCAAACAATTCAAAAAAATCAGCTTCCCGGTCACAGACATTAATCAGTTGTGTTTGCGGCATGGTTGCCGCTAATTCAACCAGGTCACGGTGGTGCTCTATCCAGACAAAGGTATTTTTGATGGTTTACGTTTGTCATCGGGCAATCGGGGGTGCGGAGCAATACACTGTGCTTTTAGGACGCCCAATGGCAAGCCATTGGGCGCAATGGCGAAGCTTGAGTGTAAATTCAGTCCTTTGGTTTTTGCACCGGTCTGGTTGGCTTTCAACTCCCCTAAACCACTGCATTTATCCAGGTTTGTGTAGTTGAGTTCACTGCCATCTTGCAGACATAGAACCGTTTTTTGCCCCATCATTCGTCGCGCTGTCCGTTCGCGGTGAGGTTGCAAGATATTTTCCAGATTAACGGCTGAGCCTTCTGGCTGGTCAATCATGCGATAGTAGGCCTTGGTGGCGGGCCAGTCACCTTCAACTGTCCCTGAGAAGGCACTGCCAGGATTCTGGGCTTTAGCATCAGCGACGTTGACGAGCCTTTTACTTAATCGTTTATCGCCCAGTGGCGCACCGCCAAATTCATGTTCGGCCCATTGCTCAGCATCCAGTCCTTCACTGATAGTCAGTGCGCCCAGACCTGCATTGGCTGATAATCCCAATTGTTTCCTGAAAGAGGTGTCGAGTGGGTACATATAAATCGTTTTTTGACTTAATGTCGAGTCATTATACCGGTCCTGGCGTCCCCGCCCTTTGGTTTTTCCGATCGCCAACCAGTTTGAAGCCTTATAGCAGGTGCCCGAATAGTGCTCGGTATCAACAAAGCTTTCAATGAGCAAGGGTGAGTATCCATACTGCCGGTTAAAATCTTTTGCTATCGTTGCCATGCTCATGCCTAGTACTTTCGATGCCAGGTTTTTGCAGTTGACACTGGGACGGATCAAAAAACGATTCATCCCTACGATCATATGGAGCTGCGCTTGACGTTCTTCTTGATTCCACCCTATCCATTGATCGCGGGCGGATAATTGCAAAGCCGGCGCGGCATACCCAATCCCTCCTAACCAGCCATGCTCGGAACGAATCAGGTAGCGCATTTGCCTGCCCACCAATATTGCTGCTTTCAGGTAGTGTTCTGTAAGCATCAGTTCATTCCAGGTTCGCATCTGATCTGCCTCTTGTACTAGTACCAATTCAAGCGCTGCAATGTGCCTGACTTCATCGGGTACATCAACAGGATGTGGTACGGAGTCCGTTAAACGGCGGGGTGATTTTGTGCCCGTTTTGTGTTGCACCCTGGGTAGCTCAAAATGCCCCGATGATTCTAGATCACGGAGTGCTTTCAGGCAGCCACTGGTTTGCATTTCCCCACGTGCATCGTGAAATTCAAAGTGTGTACAGACTTGTTTGGCTAAATCGCTTCTATGTGCAACCCCCTTGCCTTCCAGTAATTGTTTGATGTATTCTATGTTGCTTGATAAGGAGAGTGTTCGTTTGATTTGGTTTTGTTTATTCATGCCCTATAGCATGCAATAATTATTCTTGATTGTCCAGCTGTAATTTATGGGTAATAGGCAGAGCTAGCTACGTAACTATTCCTACAACGCAGAAGACGGACAAAAAAACCAGCAAGGTGGGTGGGTTATTTATTGCGAGTTGCCTAAGTACCCAGGTTTCAAAAATTGTGATTTTAGGTGATACAGGTTGTGACCAACACTCCACTGATTTTAAAGAAAAATGTGCGAACCCTACACATTGGCCTTTTCCTCAGCTTGCTCAATCAGCACTTGCCGAACATCCCAATCTGATTATGCATGTAGGAGATTATAATTACAGCGGAACTCCTGGTTCCATTAAGGTGGATGGGCATAAAGTGAGAGTCTACGATGCCGGTGATCATGCTAAAAATGGGAGTTGCAAGGCATCATCTACTTATTTCGGGCAAAACTCGCTAAAGAGTAACTTTCCCGATCAGTGGAAATACTGGCAACATGACTTTTTTCATGCCGCGAAAGGCTTATTAGCTTCCGCACCCTGGGTGTTTGCCCGTGGCAATCACGAATTATGCAGCCGTGCTGGCCCAGGCTGGTTCTATTTTCTTGATGCAAACTCACCGCTTACTGGGGGAGAACAGCTAAGCTGCCCGGCGGCAAGTAGCCCCCTAAGCCGCTGGTATTTGCAAAGCCCTTTGAGCTGACGTTTAGTAGCCTGGACTTATTTGTTCTAGACTCAGCCAATGCCTGTGATTCGGGCAATCTTCATGAAACTGAATATATCAGTCAATTTGCAGTAATCGAACTATGGCTCAAAAACCGCAAGAAAAAAGCACAAAACATCTGGTTGCAGACTCATCGCCCGTTGTATGGTATCAAAAACTCTGGCAAAGGAGCCTCTTGCACAACCACCAAAGGGACAAAAACCTATAGTTGTATCAGCCAGACTCTACAAACAGCAGATGCAAAGCATTCTCTTTCATCCTTGATCAATCTCTTTGTATCCGGCCATATGCACCGCTTTCAATACACCAGCATTACACATAGCCCAGAGCAAATAGTCGTCGGTACTGGTGGTGTATCACTTGCGAGTAATCATCCAGCTAAACAGACATCCATTCAATTCGGCAAACAATCAGGCATAGTTAACGGTTTAAGTCGTTTTGCATATATGACTATTGATATAGACGAAAATAGCTGGAAAGGAAAATTAGTAAACCCGACTCAAAGTCGCCAGCCTCCGGCTACCTGCAGCTCTTCTCAATCACCCGTTTGTAAGATTAATCAAGAAAATTAGGAGTAAACTAGAACAGTGTGAAATTTGCAAAAGAGATTAGGTAACGCGCAATAAATAACCCACCCATATTACGTAGGATTTTTGTTTGTCTTCAAGGCGTAGAAATAGGCGCATAGCTAGCTACGTAACTATTTCTACAACGCAGAAGACGGACAAAAAGACCAGCAAGGTGGGTGGGTTATTTATTGCGAGTTGCCTTAGCCCACCTTCAATTAAAAATTTCACAAGTTTAAACCACCTAAGAGCTTGGACACCACAAAACCCGAAGTTATAGCCCCTTCATGCAATCCGTCATATAGATAAGCTCCCGCATGATACGTATTATTCTCTCCATTTGTAGCTATTATCTCTTACCTATAGCGGATAGCCTCTACATTATAAGCTGGGGTGGTGTGCTGTTGTATATCTATCACTTTCTCAGGGTCTATCTGTTGTTGCAGATTGTAGGCCAGGTTATAGTGCGTGTCCGATTGGGCGTCAATGCTGCATAAGCGATCTAAATAGGCATTATAACCACAGCCTTGATCCCCTTTATTCTGGAAAAGATCAAACTCACAGAAATAGCTTACACCGAAATGCTGATATATTGATGTATCCGTGTGAATCATCGTATCGATAGTATTTTCCTGCCAGGCATGAAAGCGCTTGATTTCATTCTCCGAGGGGTCTGTCAGCAGCTTTAATACCTGGCCTGGAGTAGTAGCAAAAACAACTTTATCAAAATGCTGACTCTCTCCTTCGGCCAATTGTATTTGTACCCCAGTTGAGCTTCTGGTGACTTCCACAAGCCTTGCATTACACTGAATCGAGCCGCGAAAGTTTAATAAGATTTTTTCTATATAGGTATAGACGCCTCCAACAATACGATCCCATTTGGTAAGCATGCCCGAGTGATTAAGTAAGGGCATGCCTATTTCTGCAGGAAAATTATCTATCACCTAAATCCTGCAAGCCCATATTTTGACTCTCATTAACCTGTCTAGCTAAGTGGTTATTAGGTTTTTACTGCCGCTTTGCCAGCCCTCTTTGTCCAACCGATCAAAATATCCAGATTTAAATCATAAATAGAGGAAATTTTTTGTATCGTATGGATATCCCCCGAGCCCAAGGCAATAAACACCCTGCCAACGTGCCATGACCTTTTAATCAAAGTGACTTAACTTCGGTTAATGTTAAGCGAGTAACCCCACCTTAACCCAATCATCCCATTCCTGTGGATAGAGCGGATCTGCAGGTGTTCTGACTCTCAGCTGATTATTGCCTGTGAGTAATTTTCCAGCCACCCGAATCAGATAAGTACGAAGTGTATCCGGCTCCCATTGGCACAACGTTTTGTTGCCACTCAATTGAGCCATCCAGCGCACGGTATTGTAGGCAAGAACGGCGCAATGAAATAATGCGGCATTAGCCAGAAATTGATTCGTTCTGATTTTACCTAAACCCATTTGTGATTTTGCTTCTTCAATCCATGTTTCGCACGTCGCTCGTTCACCATACTTCTTATGTGTTTGCCAAGGCGATAGAGGTTCAGTTGTTACATAACAAAAATAGTCATATTCTGCCGTATCCCAAAGCTCGGACTGAGGTCCTGTCACTTGTTTAGGTTGCTTTATCCTGACCGCGACAAACTGACGAGAGCGAGACCAGCCACCACAACGATATTGAAACTCGCTCTGCTCCCAACCGGGTCGGCCTTGTATGGCTGTCCAGGCCTGTTTGGCCAGCAATGCGTTCAAATTCTTAAGTTTAACCTTTATTAGATACCCATGCCCTCTGGTATCGAGAAATTCAAGCAAATCACCGACAAAATAACCACTGTCACCGCGAAAAATAATGCGCATCCGATTGGGCAAGTGTGCAAGTAACTGTTTGGTAAATTCTACAACACCATTGCTTGTAAAGGCATTGCCTGTCCGGAACCAGGCTTGTAAAATTTCTTTTGTTTCCGCTAGAAAAGCGAGTTCGAGTTGGACGAAGCCGCTATCGCGGAGAAAAACAGCGCATCCCTTAAATTTAAAGTGTAACCTCATTGCCTGTTATATGCATAACAGGTAACTTGTAAGCTCATCCAACTAACAATAATGAGGTTACACTGTTATGACACCATCGATAGAGCTTAAATTCAACCATTATTATATCCAGCACTGTAAGCATTTAAAGCTTAAGGGACTGCAACCCAAAACCATTGACGCTTATTCACGCGCTATTCGCCGTATCGGGGAACACTTTCAGGGGCATCTGGATAACTTAACGCAAGATCAACTGGTGGATTATTTTCATGCTCTTTTAAGCCGCCTTTCCTGGAGTGCCGTGAAACTAGATCTCTATGGTCTCAAGTTTTTCTATACACATGTGCTACAAAAGCCGTGGGTTGATGTGCTAATGATTAAACCACCACGATGTACGCGTATACCCGATATTGTCACTGTGGTTGAAGCACAACAACTGTTTATGTCGACCCGTAATCTAAGCTATCGAGTTTTTTATTTTACGATTTACAGTCTAGGTTTACGTTTGGGCGAGGGCTTAAGCCTGAAAGTAGGTGATATTGATGCGACACGCATGCGGGTACATATTCGCAATGCCAAAGGCAATAAGGATCGGCTTGTGCCTTTGCCTGTGAATACCTTGAAGGTGTTGCGTAAGTTTTGGGCTGTGCATAAAAATCCAGTGCTGGTATTTCCCAACCGTGCCCGGGGTCTAAAAGGTGCACATCTTGCTGAATCCCCCCTTGATCGCGGTGGCATCCAGAAGACAATCCGTCTTGTGACGCAAGAAATGGGACTAAAAAAAAGATTTCCTGCCACTCGCTGCGCCACAGTTACGCCACTCACCTGTTAGAAGCCGGGGTTGATTTAGTTGAGTTGCAGAAGATTCTGGGCCATACCAGTTTAGTAACCACGGCTCGCTATACGCATTTGACCGATATTACCGATGAGAATGCAGAGCTGCACATTAATCAGTTAGTCAATGACTTTTCTATTCACTGGGGGCAGATTTCATGATAACCCTAGCTGCAGTGATTGATCAATTTCAGTCTGACTTTTTAAGCGAGTATCAATCTCGTTTACGCTCCAATCAGATCAGTGCATTACATGCCATGAAGAGCTGTCGGACACAGCTGAGTCCTGTGATGCAGGTTAACTGTGCAGACTGTGACTATCAAACCTTTGTGCCTCATTCCTGTGGCCAGCGTAACTGCCCGCATTGTCAACATCATGAGAGTCAACAATGGATTGAACGACAGGTACAAAAACAAGTCCCTGCTGATTATTTTATGAATACCTTTACCTTACCTGCGCAGTTAAGGTCGTTAGCCAGGCAGCATCCGCGGTTACTTTACAGTATGATGTTTGACTGTGCCTGGGCGACTTTACAGAGTTTTAGTAAAAATGATAAGCAGTTGCAAGGCGATGCCGGGGCGATTGCTGTCTTACATACACACTCACGCGAATTAAATTATCATCCGCATATTCATGTCATTATGCCTGCGGCAATCGTGGATAAAATCAAGAAGCTCTGGCGCACTAAGGAAGGCAAATACCTGTTTCATCATAAAGCACTAGCAAAAGTATTTCGTGCAAAGATGCTAGCGCGTATGAACGAAGAAAAGTTGCCATTTCCCACAGCTATTCCGGAAAAATGGGTGGTCGATTGTAAGTTTGTCGGTGCAGGCGATAAAGCATTGATATATCTGGGTCGATACCTGTATCGTGGTGTGATTCGTGAACAGGATATCTTATCCTGCCAAAATGGCAAAGTAACCTACCGTTATCAAGACAGCAAAACCAAACGCTATCAAACCAAAACGGTATCGGGGGCTAAATTTCTGTGGCTGGTGCTGCAACATGTTTTGCCTAAAGGCTTTCGTCGTGCGCGCAATTATGGCTTTTTACATCCGAATAGCAAGGGTGTTATTAAGTTGATTCACTCCCTGCTAAAGTTTGACCCGACGAAGATATTGCGTGCACTCAAAGTACGGCCGGCATTCAGTTGCAAATGTTGTGGCGGGGCGATGGTTGTTGGGCGTCGGCAAATACCCAGGGTGGAAATAATGTTTCAGCCTTTGCCAACTTAACAATTGGAATCACTAGCGCTTATGTAAATTTAAACACTTCGACCCAGGCTATCAGCGGATTAAATGCTGAGGGAGTTGCTTGGGCTAAAATCGGAGATTAAGGCAGAATTTTGCTCCGATACTTGGACTTTGAGAGTTGACTGCAATGGACAACGCTCAAAGTTCAGTTAAACAGGTAAAAACAGAGGTTCGATTCATCAGTCGGGCTGATCAACAAAAAGCTATTTTCATAGAGCGCATTAAATGAATTCCTACTATCGTGCCGGGCTTGTCCAACAAACGGTTCAGATTGTGGCTCGCTTCGCGATCACAATCTAACCTTATTCGTTGTGGATGGTATGAACGGGCACCTTTCTTTTTGGGGTTGAAGCCTTTGGCACTTCCTTCTTGTCGACCACAAACGGTGTCCACAGTTGAATCGACATCGACCCACTGGACGGATTGTATGCCAGTTTTCGATTTTCCGGAACGAAGCAATCGCCGCCAGTGTTGACCACGCAAAGTATGCGTGAGCGTTTCAAACTGGCTTATCTGCCTATCACTTACTTCTTTAAAGATCCGTAAAATTGTGGTTTCAACAGGAATCTTTATCCAGCCAGCTACTTTGCGCAGTACGCTATCTGCCCATACGGTCGTCACCTTTGCCATTGATGTTGCTCCCCCCATCATGCCAACCAACGTCAATAGAACCACATCAGATAAGTGATGGTCTGCATTTTCACCCCGCCGATGTGGAACGCTTTGTTTTACGGTTTTTTCAAAACCTATCCTGTCTAAATATTTCACGACGGGAATCAGTCCCGCCTGGCTTGTCAATCCATGTGCTGTAGATGTCATTTTTACCGTTCGGGTACGGTTTCTTACGTGAGATGAGGATTTTGATACTTTAGAGGGCTTCATTAAAACAATGAGATAGTGAAATCAGGAAAATGATATTATATCATTGTTTAATAAGGAGTTTTGTGGATTATTATGTATAATGCTTGCAGGATTTAGGTATCATTTTATAAGGCATGGAATAAGCATACATCAGCAGCATTTTTAGCCACCTTGCGCTGATACTATTCCCAAGATAATCCGAGACGGGTCGATGGCTAAATGAATTCGGGCGGGTAAAAGTCATCCGGGTAAGAAAACAAAAGTACGAGAATATCACAGGCGTTTGCTTGAGAACCTCGAAAATCTGTTCCTGTAAGGTTTTACAACCGTAGTGTATTGCCCCGGTAGATTTATAATAATCACCATTCGCGAGGAAAAGCTCACTGGAAACGGAAACCTCTTCAAGCTCAACCTGCAGTGCACACATTAATTTATGGAAATTCGGAAAATAATCACGCTGGAATTCGATCACCCCATTATCAAGTGTCATGCTTTGATCCAGCGAGCTGCAGGGAACATTTTTATTCAGTGTACGTATATTTCCACCCAGAACCGATGCTTTTTCGAACACGGTGACATCATGCACTTTATCCAATAGATAAGCGGCTGTCATGCCAGCCGCACCGCCGCCCACTATGGCAATTTTCATGACAAATCTGCACCTAAGACCGGGTCGCCTGATAATTTCTCGTACAATACGCAACCGGTTCGAATTGTACCGGTAAAACTTGGTGCGCCTGATGAAGCATTGCAAAAATAAAAATTCTTCAATGACGTTCTGTGATCCAGGCGACCTGCAGAAAAATTTCCCGGTGTCAGATTCGATCCATAGGAGTTCCCTTCAGGAGCACCGCAGAAGCTTTCGTTGGTTGTTGGGCTGCCGGTCATTTTAAAGACTATATACTCACGGAAATTGGGCACGTATTTTTGTTCGATGACATTAATCATAGCGTCAAAAATTTCTTTTTTCATTTTTCGGTAAGCCCCCGCATCGCGAATCTTCAGGTCGTGAAAATACTGATAATTGGCAACCGTTATAAACTGTATGATCTGCTCTCCATCTGGGCAATCACTGGCATCATCCGTGAGAAATCCAGGCGTTGTTACACCAAAACTAAGCGCACTATAATCGGCTCGCTCATACATATCATCAAAAACCTTATTCAAATCGGCTTGTTCGCTATGAAATAAGTTCCAGCGCCCAAAGCCGTAATCACTTAAATCTATGCCTTTGACTACGCAATAGGCGACAAAATTTGAAGGCGAATAATCATAATCAAGTTTCGCGCGTACGGTACTGGAAAACTTATCCATACCGATCACCGACGCAGTGCGTTTTGGGTCAAAATTACAAATAATATCCTGCCCCTGGTATTCTTGCCGTTTGCTGCGATCAATTGCATGCATGGTTTTTACACCGACCACCCGTTTATTGTCGAGGATAAAGTCTGTTACCTTTTGCTGATAAATTATTTCCCCGCCATTTTCTTCAATCACCTTAACTAATGAATCAATAACATGCTCAAAATGGTGAGTGGGATAATAAGCGCCACGGCAATACCCGGTAAATAAAGCCGCCCAGGCAAAAAATGAAAGTTTATTCGGTGGCAGTAGAAAGTCGGGCCATTGCAGAGCTAAAAGGGTTTGTGCCTCTAGCGGTAATTTATAAGCGTTAAAAACATCCTGCAGGGTAGATTTATGATATTTAATGACGCGCTGATTATTTAGAGCATGACTCAGCACATAAGAAATATTGGCGGACTCGGGGAGTTTTTTTAATTCGGCGGCAGTACGCCAGACTTCCTTGATGAATTTCTGTATAGAATTGGCATGCTCGGGAAAAAGCTTCGCTAGACGCGCGACTAATTTCTCTTTATCAAAAGGAATATCCAGCTCGTATCCAGGTATACGCATATGATCAAAACCATCCGCATCATATTGCTCAAATGTCACAGCATCCGCTAAGCCCAGCTTCCTGAGAAACATATTTACCGTTTCCCCAGCACCGCAATTCCACACATAATGCAGTTGTGCATTAAAGTGGTATTTGTCCCCCTCGACAAATGTATGACCATATCCACCCGCAAATTCGTGCGCTTCAAGCACCTTTACTTGCTTTCCAGCCTTCGCCATCAATGCTGCAAAGGATAATCCGGCTAATCCACTGCCCAGTATCAGATAGTCGGGGACTGTTTGTGACTGTGAGTTTGGCATCTTGGTACCTGCGAGATGGATTAAAAAAGTTGTCTTTTTTTACATTTATTATCTTTACCTGATTACTCAAAAGCTTCAACCACCATAATATATCTACATATTCATGGTATGCAAGCCCGCAAATTGTTACGGCATGTTGGAAATTTCTGTCACGAATACCCCGCACTCCAAATGCTCTATAACGGGCTACAATGTATATAAGAAGGCTGAAAGTTCAGACATCTTGATTCAGACGAAACTAATTTGAGACCATTTCCTAATTTTTTGCGGATGAAGTCAGCTCATAAATTAAGCGCAGATCGGTTCCTGGATAATTGAGTTCCGTTTGATTGAGTTGTTCAAATAACTTTTCTATTGCTTTATTACTTGCAGGTCGGGAAGTACTATGCACACGTATCCGAAGTTGTTTTTTTACTTCATCGGGTAATATATCTGCTTCTGTCACAAACAGCGTTTGTAATAGTTGCCTTGCCATCGGAAAGTCGATTGTCGGTGAGGTTAGCAGAGCGGCCATTGCTGTTTCTGCCCGATAAGCGATCATGTTGACAGTATCTATCAGCCGCTTTTTCCCTGGCAGAAGCTGTTCGAACTTATCTTCGTCTCTCAACTCTTGCCAGGTAATGTGTTTGGGCGTTTGGCTTAGTTTTTCCTTGATGGTTTTTAGTTCATTTTCATAATGCTCTATTTCTTCGAGTAATTCTGCTCGTTTTCTTTCCCATTTCTTGTATTTCACATCTTCCGTTTCATCTTTTTTAATCACCGGATGAAGTTCCATCGCTGCAAATCGAGATAGACGGTAATTGAGTTTGGATTGTATCGAATTACGCTGTCCTTCCTGTTGGCGCCTATCAGGGTTGACCACCTTTTGGGTATCGGATAGTGGCTCTATTCCATACTCCTGTAGCATATCTAGCCCATAGTGGTGCTTCATATATCTAAAAAAGTTCTCTTGGCACCACCGGCTAAACATTCGCCCAGAAACAGCCGTCAATTCTAGTTCATAGGCTGTGGTAATAATACTGGTTTGGTGACCAGAATCAGTCAACTTGCGCACTTCTCTCATCCACATCGCCTGTTTTTTGGTTCCAACCAGACTGCCTCGTTCGGCGAGTTTCATGATGACTTTTTCACCACTCGGTAGGGTGATCTCCTGACTGGAAAAATTGTCCAGTGGCCAATTTTCGGTGGGAAATTTATGATAGGTCATGCAAGCGACACGATGCTTGTCCCACATCTTTCTAAAGAATGCGGGGCTATAGCCTTCTCTATCAAACACCAGGATAAAACGACAGGCTTGTTTGTTTTGCTGTAATGCTTGTGCACTCGGTTGATTCGGAATGTCTTTGAGTAATCGGGGGACGATATCTTCTTCCAGCGTTTTTAGTAAGCCCGGATCCACCGTTTTTTCAACGACAAAGAAGGGACGCCCCGTACCATCATTAACCCAGTAGTCGGTGATACCCCGTAAGCAGAGTTTTTCGCGTGAAACATGCCGTTTGGGAAGTTTAGTCAAGTGTCCATGATAGACACGGACATGACCATCTATGTAGAGTGTTCCTGCTGCCTCTGGTTCATTTTCCATCCATTGTCGACTGAGGTCGGCCGCCCAGCTTTCAACTGATTCTGGATCAGACAGTCCTTTTACTTTGGTTCTTAAACAGCGCACTTCGGGAACCCGATCCAGGCCAAGTAGTTTGCCGAATTCACCCGGTGCATGCTCGCGAAGTTGTTCGGCATTTTTGATGCGACATAGTCCCATAAAGGCGAGTAGCAATAGGATATGAAAGGTTTGATAATAACCTGTCAGTTTGCCAAGGTGGTGCTCAATGTCATTTAATAAGCCATTGCTAAGTAACGCGGGCAATGCACATAACACACCGCCTTTAGGAACATCTAAACAGGATTCGAATTCGATTGAGGCTCCCTTTTCCTGCTCACCCAAAGCCGCCTGGATTCGCTCTTCTACTCGAGTGCAGGCCGTACCGAGTGACTCGGCTGCACTGGCATCAATAATATCACGGGCTGATTTGGTACTGCCATCATTGGGGTCTATTGATACGGCAGACTTTTTTTTAAACGTCCATCACTGATCGCCTTGCGAAAGGTATCTGCCCGGATGCCTAATTCTTTAGCGGCTTCGTTAGGCGTCATACCTTGATCCAGATATTCCTGAGCTTGCTGCAAAACCTCAAGCGTAAAGAGTGGTCCTCCCTTGCGAGTCGGGCGAGGTTCAAAAAACGAATCAGCCCCTTTTTCTCGTAGTTGCCTTAATGAGCGCATAACACTACTTTTAGAGACACCAAAGGTTGTAATAATATCGATTGAACGACAGGAGCCGGTATTGATGAGTTGAGAGGTGTGAAGTCTAAATAATCTCTTATTGTCAGCCTGGTGAGAATAGATCGGGATACCGCCGAGGAAATAAAACCACTCATCATTTCGGTTATCAACACTGACCTGACCATTTATAATAGTCGTACCCTGAGGAATTATTGGGAGCATGAGTTGCTGCATTAATTGAATACCTCGTATGATATGAGGGCTTAGTTTAACCTAAATGAGTACCATTTTCATTTCTTTAGCTGAAAATATCAATCATTTGACAATAATTCCCTAACCCTTTAATTATATTGCCTAGTTTAAGTTTTAATGGATTTCTTTCAGGATAGCGAATCAAGATGTCTGAGCTTGTTTTTGCAGGCGGTCATCACCTATTGCACTGGCTGCATTCAGCGCCTCGGCAATATCACCTTGCTCAAGAATACTTTTTGCCTTTTCGGTATGATGCGCCCATAAACCTGCAAAACAGTCTGCCTGTAATTCTAGTTTGACTGATAATTGATTCGCCTGAGCAGGCGGAAGTCCTTGTTGTGCTTTATGCACTTCCCCGGATATTCCAAGCAAAGTCTGTACATGGTGACCTACTTCATGGGCAATTACATAAGCCTGTGCAAAGTCACCCGGTGCATTATGCTGCGTTTTAAGTTGCTGGTAAAAACCCAGATCGATATAAACTTTTTGATCTCCGGGACAGTAGAAAGGACCCATTGCCGCTTCAGCATGACCACAGGCCGAACGTACTGAATTGCTAAAGAGTACCAGTTTAGGTTCTTGATAGCGCATACCTTGTTGCTGAAACAGCATGTGCCAGGTATCTTCGGTATCCGCTAACACCACGCTAACAAATTCTGCCAATTGCTGTTGCTCAGCAGAGGGTTGGTAAGAAGACTGCTGGGTGCTTGGGCTTTGTGTTGCTGAATTATCCAGTAAACCCAGAATGATTTTAGGATCAACACCAAAATACATAGCCCCCAGAGTAATGAGAAGTACACTTATCCCACCTAGTTTCTTTGTAGGCCTGCCTCCACCCGATGCTCTTCTATCTTCGACATTATTACTAGCTCTGCGATTTCGCCATTTCATGGGTATCCTCTCTTTACTCTTTATTAATAATTGCTTCTGCGGGGAACTAAAAGATCTTACACAATATTCTGGAAGTGGATTCTTTAGCTCCACCAGCACCTTGCGAGGCTAAAGACCTCGCTTCCAACTATTAGCGTGTGTGAGACCCAGTATTCTGCCATATTCTTTAAATATAAGCGTTAAAAATTAGCCGTCCGATACAAAAATAAATTCGACCAAAGCAAAATAAATAACCGTAAACGCTGAATAAATAGAACTTACAAAAAAACGCCAGCGAAAAATTATGACATTTTGAATTAAATAATTTGCTACTAAAGAAAAAGGAAAGCAGTAGAGAAATGACAGCGTGGCGAGTGGTAAAATTTGCAGAGAAATAGTTTGCCACTCTCCGGCAAAGATTTTAATAAAGACAATATGCCGGGCAATCCATAAAGGATTAAAAAACAGCCCCGCTGACACAGTACGCTGAAATGCATTCAAAAAACCTGGTTTATTAAAGCGGCGTTGCAAATGCGCAAAATAGGTAGGAATTTCCCAAGCATAAAGAGTGCCACCTAAAACCATCATCCCCAGCATACGTTGATATAAAAAGTCCCCGCTGATTAAGGAGCCTATGCTGTCGCCTGCGGAAAAAAGAATTGCTCCTGTCACGGCATCTTGCCAACTTATTCGTGCCATTTGTTGTAATATTCCTTACTCATAAAATGAATTCTTAACCCTGGAAAAATCAGCTGCACTCAGTTTCTAGTGCAAGCATATTTATTATCACTACTGAAGTGCCACTTGCTCTACTATAATTCATAGCGACTGCATAACAAATCACTTAGAATAAACCTAGAAAAATCAGTTGTGCGAATTTATAGTGCA
Source organism: Methyloprofundus sp. (assembly GCF_965251085.1). Lineage (NCBI taxonomy): Bacteria > Pseudomonadati > Pseudomonadota > Gammaproteobacteria > Methylococcales > Methylococcaceae > Methyloprofundus > Methyloprofundus sp. The sequence goes on from NZ_OZ252594.1 coordinate 3,145,335, forward strand.
AGATATTGAATTAATATAATACTTTCAAAAAATTTTAGCTTCACCCATAGGTTAAGCGGACATTTTTTGGAAGTGCGATGGAATCAAGAGCTTGTGCTAGAAAACGTGAGCAACTGATTTTTCTAGGTTAAATAACCGTATATTATACAAACAGAGCTGTAATAAAATACACCTCTACAATGACGCCCTAGCATAAACAGCTTCGTAACCAATACTTTGCGCGGTCACGGATGCGGTTGTATAGTGTGCTTATTTTTGTCGATAGCAAGAGGCTGAAACTAGCGCATAGCTAGCTACGTAAAGGTTTCAGCCGCTAGAAATCCGCATCAGTGACCTGAGTGAAGTATATGTTCAGCTTTTACCATACCTTAACCTAATGAAACTCAACATTCCTAAAAAAACCTTCCATTTTTCAGCGCGCATCAACAAAGCATTTTTAATGCCAACCAAATACATAGTCGCATTACTGGGGCTTAGCATGCTAACTGGACTGATAACTGGAATTATAGGTACATTGTTCCATATTTGCGTCAATACTATCTTCCGCTGGCGCATTGAGTTTCTACAACAATTTAGCCAACAGCCCACCCTGCAATGGTTTTTGCCTGCAGCGAGTACAGCCCTAATGCTATATATGGCTTTGCTAATCGTACGCCGTTTTGCCCCGGAAGCAGGGGGTAGCGGTGTGCAAGAAATAGAGGGGGCTCTGGAAGGATCCAGAGAAGTTTTCTGGCATCGCTTGCTGCCGGTCAAGTTTATTACCGGCGTTCTAACCATAGGTAGTGGCATGGTTATGGGCCGGGAAGGTCCCACCATTCATATGGGCGGAAATATAGGGCATATGATTTCCAGGCTATTCAAAACCAATAGCGACAATAGGAACACCTTAATTACCGCCGGTGCAGCAGCTGGACTTTCGGCAGCATTTAACACGCCTTTAGCCGCGATCTTATTTGCTATTGAAGAAATGCGCGCACAGTTTAAATACGGTACCTATTCAGTGCAGGCAGTTGCTATGGCGGTTTTTGTCGCCGCCGTTGTTGTTAGGCTGTATATGGGGCAAGTGCCGGCTATCAATATGTCACACTTTGTAGCCCCCCCTCTCAAGTCTTTACCAGTTTTTTTGGTTTTAGGGCTAATCTTCGGCATTCTGGGAATATTATTTAACCGCTACCTTATTATCGGCCTGAACTTGTTTGCGCAGACCAAGGGATCAGCCAACACTGCACTAACTTTACTTTGCGGTGGACTTATCGGATATCTAGGGAGTTTATGGCCGCATACCACAGGCAGTGGAGACCAGACATTGCTTTGGGCCATGCAGCACACGGGGGCAATCAGCCTGCTTATATTATTATTTTTTGTGCGTATTGGAACCACCCTAATCAGTTATAGCACTGGCGCCCCGGGGGGAATATTTGCCCCTATGCTGGCACTAGGTACCTTATTCGGCTTATGGTACGGGCATTATGTAAATATGTACTTTCCCATGCTAGATTTACAACCTGGTGTGTTTGCAATTGCCGGAATGGGCGCGCTATTTGCCGCAACCGTAAGGGCACCGCTCACCGGGATTGCCTTAAGTATAGAATTAACGAATAACTACACGCTTATCCTGCCTTTAATTCTAACTGTCGCCACCGCCACCGTCACCGCGGAATTATTAGGTGGCAAGCCGATATACAGCCTATTACTGGAGCGTACTCTTAAACGAGAAAAGCAGTCCTGAGTCAGATTTCCTTACTAATTTTATTATTGATTAACGTAACTACTCAGCGCATCTGATAGTTACGGAATTAGATTGTATATTTCCAGCCAGGCACCAGAGAAGTAGGTATTTGATAAAAAACACCCTGATGGAACAAGCGTTTTTTGTAGGATGGGCAAAGGAGGTACGACGTGCCCATCATGTTTTCGTTGATGGGCACGGATGAAGCCCTTTGCCCATCTACAGTGTTTATTTTGCTGTAACTACCCAGCTTGTCTGAGTAGTTACAGATTAACTAATGATTCTTAGATTCAACTAATAAGTGCAATTCATTTAATGCAGATGGAAATACCCAATGGCGATATCTTTTTGCAATTGTGCAGCGATAGGGTGGCTTTCATTATCGCCTATATCCGCATACTCCATATCGTCATATTGATCACTGCTTAGCTGCTTATAAGGAGACTTATCCAGCGGGTAAACTTCTTTAAGCTGAGTAATAATAATCATATTTCCCAACTGTTTCACCACGCGCGAGGGCAAGTTTAGCACGGGTATCCAGTCTACCTGATAACGATGCCCGGCAACGTTTCCCTGATAATTAACAGTCGCATATTCCTGGAATTTTCCACTTCCTTGTTGATGTAATTGCGTTAGGATCTCTGGAGGAAACAAACTGGCTCGCATTTTCCAGTTAGACTGTAGCCCTAAAATTTTTAAATCTGTAGGCTGGAATTCTAGAACAAACTTCCTGTCGTGATATAGCACTTGATAAACCACCATTTGCTGTCCATTGTATATCCACTTTTTCCCTAGACTCTGCTCCGCATTCGCGACTTCAAGCTGATTTTCAGCACGCCAAAAATACCATTGCCTGACTTTATGATCGTGCTGCTGATCTTTATCTATTGCATGAATAATGCTTTCAGTGGTCTGATACACACATGAGACTTTAGCCATTTCTGCGTAAACAGCAATACTTGTCATTAGCAGTGCGAGTATGCTTATAATTTGTCCCTGTATAAACTTCATAGGCATTGATACACCTCTCTTTCGGCAGTATAAAGGACCCTTAAAAAAAGGCACTTGGAAACACACATCATCCACCCTTGCTGGTCTGTTTGCCCGTCATCAGCCCTGTAGCAATAGTAACGTAGCCAGCTATGCGCCTATTGCTACAGCACCGATGACAAACTAAAATCCTGGCCAAATATTGGACGATTATTTATTTCCAGGTTTCTAAGGAACGCGCACGAAATAACTTAAGCAACTGGCTTGTTTTTTTATCCGTCTTCTGCGTTGTAGAAACTGTTACGTAGCTGGCTATGCGCCTGTTTCTATGTCTTGAATACGAATAAAAATCCTGCGCCAGATGCTCAACTTATTCCGTGCGCGTTCCTAACCCATCTTCGTGACTTATACAGTCAATTCCCCATTATTTCAATGAGTTAAATTTTTCAATCGGTCTCAGTTGGCACTACAGATTTCATATCAACGGTCGTTTTAATTTTTCCTATCGGGTCGGGGTTAATATTCAAAGCAGTATAGATTTGTTTTTGTCTGGTTTCTGCTTTGCTTGTGGTTCGCAAGTGAATGATTGTATCGTTATCAGTGGGTAAGGTAATGGTCAAACGTTGCTGGGTCGACATAATGTTGCGAATGCTTTCCCAGCTTAGATGAATGCCCTGCAGTTTAAGCTGATAACGCAGTGTATGTACCAAGTGGTAAGCTAATAATGTAATGAATAGCTGTCCGGTAACCCGGTCTTCTTTTTGGTGGTAGACAGGGCGCAAACCCAGTTCGGTTTTCAGGCTTCTAAAGGTCGCTTCAATCTCTGTGAGCATGGTATAGGTCGTCCATAACTGTTCTTCCGACCAGTCAGGGATATTTGTTCTTAGGCAGTACACACCACAGTGTTGATCTTTCTGGTCACTTTCAGGTTTACGTTTCCATTCGATACTGGTGGCTTTGTTTTTTTTGTCATCCGCCATGACGTTGATGGTGTAGTCAGCAGCAACGCGGCTATGTTTTTCACGTAGCCGGCCGATACGTTCCAGTATTTTGTCGTATTTTTTAAGGGTGCCTTTTTTGCTCAGGCCCGTGTGCAGTTTTTCCAGGGCTTCTTCCAGACGAACATGAAAGCGGTTACGGATACCTTGTTCTTTTTTTGCCTTTTGTTCTGAGTGACAATAGAGTCGGGTTTCCCTGGTTTCTGGATCAACTTCACGATACACAACGACATTACTGTCCGGGGTATCCCTGACTGTTACCGGGCTTTCCTGGTCTCTTGGGTTTTTTACGTGCTGTTCTCGACTGACGACGAGATAATGATAATCTTGTTCGATTAACCAGGCAACATTGTCGGCACTGGCAATGCCGGCATCCATGATAACCACCGGCTTTATTTGATGAAAGGGATCCTTGTCTCGCAGTCCCTCAAGCATGAGCTTCAGAGTCGCGGGCTCACTGGCATTGCCGGGAAAAACCTGACTACTCAATGGGAAACCGTCACCATCCAAAATCAGCCCCAGGGTCACTAGTGGACAGTCTGTGCGTTTCTCTTTGGAGCGACCGAATTGCGCTTTCGGGTTTTGGGTACATTGGCCTTCAAAATAAGTATTGGTCAGATCGTACAATACAATCTTGCGGTTTAAATTGAATAAAGTCTGCTCGCGGTTAGCCAGAAATGATTCAAGAGTTGCCTGGTGTTTGAGTAACTTGTCACTGACCGTATATAATCGTGTCAGGCTTGTATTGCCGTAGTCATGATCCAGCAGCTCACCCAGCCCCGTTCGATTTTGCAACCAATCATGTGTTTTCAATTCACTGCCGGGTGAAACTATACGTCCGATGATACTGCCCAGTGCTGTCACCGTATCGATTTTATTAAAGCCCAGTGCTGTGAGTTTCTCATCTAGCTGCAATTGCTGTGCAGCATGCAGTGCCAAGGTTTCCACGCCTATACTGCGGGCATTAATGGCTTCGACATGGTTAATATCAACAGAATGATAATCCCGTTCTGAGCTTTGTGAGTCTAGTGGTTGTGACAGTTTTGCAGTCATCAGTGCGCTATAGCGTTGAGCCGTTGCTTCCAGCAGTTGATTTAAATCATCAGCTAAATGGAATAGCTCTTCCTGATGGGGTTCCGAACCTTGTTGTAATTGTTCAATTCTGGCCGTTAGCAGGGGCCAATACTTTTTCTCGATAGTAAAGTCCGCACCTATATTGAGCAATGTGCGTTGCTTGACTTGTTTCCCTATACGAAAAGACTCAACAATGCGGTAAGTGAAATAAGCGGAGCCGTCTTCCAGACTCTTTGTTTTGGTTCTTCGAATATACATGCCACTAGCATCAAGGAAAAACCAGGAAAAATCAATAGGCAGAGCAAACTAAAATGGCACTACAGGAGCCTCAAAAAAAACACCTTTGATTTTAAAGGAGCTTTTTTGATGAAAATTTTATGCGAACGATAAATCAATAACTTGGAAAGATAAAAGTGACGAAGATGGGCTAAGGTTCTTTTGCTAAGCAATTACAAATTTTAATTTTATTTCATCGGAGGAAGACCAGACCTCTTACTCATACGTCCTGCTTTATTCATAATGTGAAAAATAACATTCTGCTCTATGGTTCCCTGAAATAAACTTGCCCCTGGGCCACTTGCATAAACAACAACATCTTCAGCGGCATGTGTTTCCGCTGCTAAGGGAACCAGAGCTTCCTGGTGAAAACCCTGACCCTGTGTATTTACATCCGTTAAATCGGCTCTAGTACCTGCTGCATTAGGGACTTTATAACGTGCTTCACCGCCTACGGCTAAATTTGCATACCCCAGGCCATTGATATAACCCAGCGTTGTATACGGAAGACCATCTAGTGCCAGTTCAGCTTTAATCTTAGGGTTACCCGCACCATCATTCATAATGACTTTTCCCAGAATAGGATTCCCACGTGTTGGATAACCGGCAATAGTAAAGACGTGGCTATGGTCTGCAGTAACGATAATTAAGGTGTCTTCAGGGTCTGTCATTGTATAAGCTGTTTTGACTGCATGAGCAAATTCGACTGTATCCTTAAGAGCTCTTTGCGCATTACCAGCATGATGGGCATGATCTATCCGCCCTGACTCCACATGCAGGAAAAATCCTTGTTTATTTTTTTCCAGCATTTCAATTGCTTTAGCCGTCATTTGCGAAAGCGAAGGTTCACCCTCAGTACCGGTCAGTCTATCTTCTTCATATTCCATATGAGTCATATTAAATAAACCCAGCAAATGATCAGTCACCTTAACATTAATTGCATCAAATTGAGCCTGGTTCCATATATAGGCCGAGTTTGTATATTCTGCAAGCCATTCGGCAGTCAGGTCGCGGCCATCTTCTCGCTCACCTTTGCCACCATTTTCGGGATCAGCACCCTTTATTCGCGGAAGAAAGTTTTTACGCCCACCACCTAATGCGACCTCTAGTCCATCACCATAGCGGTCTTTCAAGTCAATCAGCTGAGAAGCTATATCTTTACAACCTTTGCTATTGCTCATTTTAGAAGCATCACGGTCATCTTCATAATTACGTTCTGGAACATGCGCATAGGTTGACGCAGGAGTCGCATGTGTCAGCCGTGCAGTACTCACAATACCGGTAGACATACCTATTTCCTCAGCATGCTCTAATGCAGTGGTCAGTATATTTCCTTTTATCCCCGAGCAATTCCCGCGCGTCATCGATTGCCCTACACTAAGAACGCCAGCCTTGCTTTTCATACCGGTCATTATTGCCGTCATAGTGCCTGCAGAATCAGGAGTTTGCTGGTTGGTATTATAGGTTTTAGCCAGTGCCTGGTATGGAAATGTTTCAAAGAAAAGTATATTTTCTTCACCCGACTGCCCTTCCAACTGGCCCGCGTAAATTCGCGCGGCAGTGATTGTGGAAATCCCCATACCATCACCAATAAATAAGATAATATTTTTGGCTTGTTTAGTACTATTTTCGGCTATTTTGTTAGCCAGGTCCATTGCTTTTACTGTAGTCAGCTCGCCTTGCTTATACCATCTTAGCGAGTTTTCATCCGAGGTATCACCTAAGGGAGCAGCAATCGGCTGAGTCACAAGGCCCGTCATTATCGTCATAGCGATTATTACAATTCGAAGAACAGATTTCATCATTATTAAAGCTTTATTATGTAATTGTGAATCTATTAATAAAATAGTATAAGGGCAAGGCTTAAGTAGAATTATCTAAATTAAGATACCTGATTACCCATAATTCCCAGCTATACTTATAGCCGGAATCTAGAAGGTTGTACTTCGCACGGTCACGGTTGCAGTTATATAGTGAGCTGATTTTTGTCGATAGCAAGGCGCTGAAACTAGAGCATAGCTCTCAACAAAAATCGACTCGTTATAAAATCTGTAACCGTGTCCGCGCGAAGTATAAACACATCAAGATTTAGCAGAAAAATGCTCATTGTTGCATGAAAAAAGTTGGAGAGTTACGATTCTTGGCTCTCCCTATGAATTCTGCATAAAAATAAGTCCTGTTAGATAGGACTAGAGGCTTCTTTCTATACGCTAACCCTCGCATTCTTTTTCCCTTCTTTAATATTGATAGCAAAGACTAGACTTCTAATTTATCATGTCGACACCTACACATATTCTGTAAAACACTCAGTACTCAATGGATCAGGGGCTAAAGCCCTCCATTTCGCTGAGGCAGCGTTTCCAGAGTTACCAGCCTGTAAAATTTTACTGAGGATAGAATGAATAAATTTCAGCTAACAAAAAACCAGGTATTTCAGAAGATTAAAAACTCATATTTTCAAATTAAAGCCATGAGTCAGCTTAAGTATCTGTATCCTCATATACAACCCTATAAAACCGGCCGCCTTAAAGTTGATGACCGGCATGAGCTTTATTATGAAGAAGTGGGAAATCCTGATGGACAACCGGTTGTTTTTTTACATGGTGGACCAGGCGGTGGTATTGAATCAGACAATAGAAAGTTCTTCGACCCCAATTTTTACCGAGTGATTTTGTTTGACCAAAGAGGTGCGGGGAAAAGCACTCCAAAAGCCGACATAGTCAACAATTCCACTTGGGATTTAGTCTCTGACATAGAAAAATTAAGAACACATGTTGGGATTGACCAATGGATAGTATTTGGAGGTAGTTGGGGTAGCACTCTTGCGCTAGCCTATGCAGAAACACATCCTAAAAAAGTGAAGGCCTTAGCATTAAGAGGAATTTTTCTGAGTCGGCCAAAAGAGATCGAATGGTTCTATCAAAAGGGGGCAGGGAAAATTTACCCAGAAGATTGGGAAAAATTCATTGAGATTATTCCCGAACAAGAGCAACAGAATATTGCAGCCGCCTATTACAAGCGTTTGACGAGTGAAGATCCATTGATACGGCAACAAGCGGCTGAATCTTGGAGTACTTGGGAAGCCTCTTGTTCATTTGTGCAAAAAAGGAGAAGTAGCCTCAATGAATTTTCAGATGCGGATTTAAGCCTGGCCCGAATTGAATGCCATTACTTTATTAATAATTCTTTTTTTCAAACTGATAACTGGTTAATTGAAAATATTGATTGTATTCGCAATATTCCCTGCCAGATTGTCCATGGCAGACACGATATGATCTGCCCCATAGAAAACTGCTGGGACTTACAAAAAGCCTGGCCGGAAGCTAAATTGCATATTATTGAAGATGCTGGTCACTCTGCAAAGGAGCCTGGAACCGTTGACCGGTTGATTCGAATAATGGATGACTACAAAAATTTATAACCCCTCTCTGACTCACAAACAGAGAAGTCAAACCATTATGTTCCTGTTGATTTACTATTGATTTATCGACTGTCTTCCTGCCTCAACTAACGCTTGTCATTATGTGTAAAAATAGCAGAAAAATGAAAACTTTAATTAACCTAGAAACCGCAGTTGAGCACGGATTTTGTGGAAAATCTGAGTGCGAAAGACAAGGCACAGCTAGCAGGCAATGGCCGTAGCCCTTGGCAATAGCTGTAACGCAGTATTTCGCGCTCAGATTTATTCACAAAACCGTGAAGCGGAGTCTGTTTACCCTGCAGGTGATAAGTTGTTACGGTCATTATGCTTTACATTCAAATGCTTAGAGTGTTTTTTAGCGTTCAACTGCGGTTTTTAGGATTAAAGGAATAAGTTTAGCACTGTTATTGTGAATGAGTGCTTCAGCAAAGATAGATAATAAAATCGATGTTGAAGTCTTAACAAAATCTACTAAAAGCTGGGACGGTATAAATTTACCTAGCTATCTAAATGAACAATCTGAGATATCAATATTGAAAATCGTAATTCCCCCTGGCGCAGAATTGCCCTTACACAAACACCCAGTAAGGGAATCAAGGGGTCAGCCAGCTTGATTTCTATAGTCTTCACTTTTCCTATCTCCGTCATGCGCTGTAAGCTTTGTTGCTCTTGAAATTAATTTGCTTATCTCATGATGAAACCCACTAGTGCCATAAACTTCGCCTCGCATCGTTGCTTCTGTCATTTGTTGCACTTGCTCTGCTGTGTTTAGCGCATCAAATATTTTCTGATAACTTTCAGCCCTTAGTACAGAACTTTCAGCCAAATTCTGATATAGCTTATGTTCCGTGATTAAACTATTTTTTTCACCTAACGCATTATGTCAATAGCTTGACCAAGGATAGTCCGCAATATTTTTAACCATATTAGCCTTAACAGGATTCATTTCAATATATCGATAAAGGGTAAAAAGATAATTCTCGCTATCGACCAGGCATGACTTAAACCGGCCTTCCCAGATAGGTCCTGTTCTATTACGTGTTGCATTAAAAAAACGGACATATCGATTAGCTACCGCTTGCATAAATCTACTAAGCTGCTCTTTCTCCGCAGGGGTAATAAGGAGGTGTAAGTGATTACGCATGATGACATAAGCATGTAGGTGACAATCAGATTTAGATAGTACATGTGCAATATCTTCTGTCATGCGACTCATATCCTCTTCAGATTCAAAGATGTCTTGTCTGTTGTTACCCCTATGCATAATATGCACGGGTTGATTGGGAACGACGATTCTGGATAATCTGGCCATTGAGGAACTATATCGTGAATCAAAGGGTCAGACAGCTTGATTCCTATAGTCTTCACTTTTCCTATCTCCACCATGCGCTGCAAAAATAGGGTCATCAAAAATAGGATCAGATCCCGAATTGAGAATTCTGGTGAGAAAGTAAAAACTATAGAAATCAAGCTAGCCTCTTGAAAGCCCCCTTTAAATTATTCTTCGGTGGTGTGCGGAAGGCTGGAGAAACCAGCTCTTACCCGGTTATGCACTTTTTGCAGTAAAAACATGAATTAAATCTAGTTCTTTAGATTCAAGCTGTTTAGCCTTATATAAGTCCCATCTCAATTGTAAATTCAACCAAAAGTCTTCTGTCATATTAAAAAACTTTGCTAACCGAAGAGCTGTACTGGGGGTAACACCTCTTTTTCGATTGATTATTTCATTAACACGTTGATACGGAACATGAATTGATGTTGCTAATTCTCGCTGTGTAATACCCATTGGCTCCAGGAATTCTTTTAACAGCATTTCACCTGGGTGAGTTGGTTCTCTATTTGTTGGTATTCGTATCATGATAAAACCTTTAATGATAATCTACGATTTCTACATTATGCGGGGAACTCTGTTCCCAAAAGAAGCAAATTCTGTACTGATCATTAATACGAATACTATATTGCTCATTTCTATCCCCGCTTAATATTTCAAGCCTGTTTCCAGGTGGAATCTTTAATTCTTCAAGCAATCCCACCGAATCGAGTTGGTCTAATTTCCTTGCTGCAATTCTCCACAAAGTTTGAGGACACAATTTTCTAGCAGCTTTGGTATTATTGCCATTAAATATATCTTCAGTACCTTGATTTTTGAAGAATGCAATCATATAAACATAATAACACGGTTATCATGTTATTTCGATCTCGAGCCTTCTCCAATACGAAATGAGTCTGAAAGTAACCTCGTATTCTAATATAGAATGAGTCTAAACTGACAAAACCAGATAATCTGTTCATGATGAAGGAATGAAAGCCATCATGAATCTTAAAGCACTAAAAAATACGGAAGAATTACAATCATTTTTGGAGGGATCACAAGCGGTTGCCTTTAGCCTGCCAGGTAAAGAAAACCAAAAGGGTCAGTCTCGATTGAAACAAAAAGAACAAAAAGGGTCAGTCTCGATTGAAATTACTTGTTTCAATGCCAGCTCCTGGCTGTATTGAGCCAGTCAAATTTGATAATGCTCAACTCTTTTTGATGTTGTCAGTACAAACCAAAATTACAAATAAATATGTCCGATCAAGTTTGAGTCAGTACAATTCATTTTAGGGGTGGCTTCGTGTCATACTGCAGCGATTAAACGTAACATAGAAGTATTTTTATAGGCTATGTAGTCATTAAGTGGTAGTGACCACCTAAGTTATTGTTTTTAGGTGGCCATAGCAATAGATAAATACCTGCAATCATTAGCCTTTAAGTCTTACCAACAGCTAATGCAGACATAGCCTTTTTATACCCTAACCTAAAGCACCTGGAAACAAATAATCATCCATCTTTGCTGGTCCTTTTGTCCATCATCAGCACAATAGCAATAGCTATGTAGCCAGCTATGCGCCATTTGCTACAGCACCGAAGACAAGCAAAAATCCTGCCCAAATTATGGACGATGTGTGTCTCCAGGCGCCTGAGCATTACAAAGCCCCGCATTTTATTTTTTCTCCCGGGTATTTGAGAAATTTGGAACCGATAATCTTCACCTAACATTCTCTCCACTACCTGAGAAATAAATAAGTCAGTTTTATCAATGCTTAACCTCCGCGTTTTTAGCTTTTTTTTTTGATTGTTTCTTAACTCGCAATGAGTGCTATATTTAATCAATCAATTCTTTGTTAAAATTACCTTTAACCTAGAAAAATCAGTTGCTCACGGCCTCTAGCGCAAGCTATTGATTCCACAGCACTTCCAAAAAATACCCGCTTAACCTACGGGTGAAGCTAAGATTTTTTGAAAGTATTATATGAATTCAATATCTTGCACTATAAATTCGCGCTCAACTGATTTTTCTAGGTTTAAACTTTATGTCGTTTCATTGCGTATTATAGGCACTCGCTTATTCTGTGTGCCAAAGCATGCACCAAAATACCAATAAGAATATTTATTACATATGAAACAATACGTTAATACTTCACTCAATATTAAAGTACTGAATAAGATAACATAATGAACAAAGGTAAACTCTACATTATATCGGCTCCATCTGGCGCGGGTAAAACCAGCCTAATCAAGAAACTGGTACCTAACCTGAATCGTCTGATGGTGTCAGTTTCTCACACCACTCGTAGCCAACGCCCAAGTGAAATAGAGGGTATCGATTATTTTTTTACCTCAGTCGATAGTTTTAAAGAAATGATCAATAATTCTGACTTTCTTGAATACGCTCAGGTATTTGATAATTATTATGGCACAGCACAAAGCTCAGTCGAGCAAAGCCTGAAAAACGGCATCGATGTTATTTTAGAAATAGACTGGCAAGGTGCGGCACAGATAAGGCGCTTAATCGAAGATAGTATCAGTATTTTTATTCTTCCGCCATCCACAGAAATATTACGCCAACGTTTGCAAGGTAGGGGTCAGGACAGTGAAGAAACTATTAACCGACGCATGCAAGATGCTGTGAATGAAATAGTACATTATGCTGAATATGATTATCTGATTGTCAATGATGATTTTCATACCGCTCTAACCGAACTAAAGTCTATTATTCTTTCCAGACGTCTGGTAATAGAGCAGCAACAAGTGCAGCAAAAATCATTGCTCACTGATTTATTAGCCTAAACAAGCTAATTATGATTAAGCTGTACACCGGCATAAAATATAATACATTCAAAGCAGAAAAAGAGCTTATATGCACTAAAAATAATATTGTCAGCCGAGAAAAAATAGCCTCCCAGATTGCGACACTGAGTACATATACTTCGCGCGGCCGCGCGAAGTATATAATACCAATATGGAACGCTGCTTAATTGCTATGACTGTCAGTATGACAAAAGCGACTAAGCTCAGAGAGGTAGCAATATCGGCAAAACACCCTGAAATACGCCAAAAGCGCCTCTTTAGCTAACCGTTGAACACGTTTCAAGACACAAACCTACTGGCTTGACGTTGCAAATAAACGGATAAAACAAAAAAACAAATACAAACTAATGAACGATGCAATGATCAACAAACTGTATAAAGGCATTGAGTAAAGCGTGATAATCGCTGGAAAAGAGCTAATATGAACCAGTAATAATATGGTCATACGCACAAAAAGTGCAAGCCACACAGCGCCAGCCATGACAAATAAAACAGGTAAACGTCTTTGTTTGACATACACGAGAGTCATTGTAAAAAAGGCAACAAGCCCCAGTATTAACAAAAATGGAAAAATGCTACGAAAAAATACCAGCAACACCTGTCGTGACTCATAAGTAATCTCCTCCTCCGAAGAGAACACAGCTGTCAAAGTTTTTTCCCACTCTAATTTCTCAAATACAAGCTTCAAGTTTCCGATCAATAAGGGTTCTAATGCCGTGTAATCCTGATCTTCATCTGGAATTTTTACATTTAATTTCTCTTCACCATTCATACTAATATGAATACGACATTCTCCAGTGCAAGCAGTTATTAGCGTAAATGGGGAATATTTTGGGGAACCTGGTATCAATGAACCCTGTTTTAAAGCATAAGAAAAATTCTCCCCTTTATTATTCGATATTTGTATTTCAATTTTATATAAATTCTCATTGGTAACGGCATATTTTCCAGTAATTGTTGCGACTTTTTTAAAATGGAAACGGTCCTGGCTATGTAAAAGGTTCAGTACTGCCAACTTTTCTGCAAATACCCCATCCAGAGATGATTTTAAGCCTATATTCCTTGGCTCCATTTCGCTAATTAACAGCATTTTATATAATTGCTCTATAGCATCAGGGATAGAGTCTATATCTCTCTGTGCAATTTTGGGCATATGTGCCAACAAGCTTTTTTCACAGATGACTTGCCCAGAGTCACAAGCCTTGTTTATTTCGCCCGCCATACGTCCAAAAAATTCAGCTGTTTCTGCGGGTGTACGATAATACCCAAGATCAGCGACAGCATCTCGTAACAACCAGATAAACCATCCTCCGGCATACTCACCACTACAGGTCCAGGGATACAGGTCGCAACCAAACTTCAGCCACCCCCGCGCACCAGGAGAGTTAAAAAAGGGCCTTAGTCTTGCAAAGCTGGGGCTTACTTCAAAAATACGTTGTATCGCCTCCTGAGATACTGGCACATGAGAAATCATCCCTCCCTCGCGAACGCTTTGCAAGCCAGCCAAGGCTTCCTTAAAATTCTTTTCTTTTATATCTACACCAACAAATTTTCCATAGACTTGTTGGTTAGTAAACTGAAACGCAAAATGCACACAGAGAAAGCTTAATAAACATACGCAAACCGAACTAAGCAATATTTGTTTTAAACAACGCCTACGCCAACATTGTACTAATGCAAATGCTATTAATACTCCAATGCTAGGTAAAATCCATACCCCCTCTTCCCTTGTCAGCCAAAGCCAGGCAAATGTGAGGCCTGCTAATATAGCTGATGAGCTGCGTTTAAGCAGAGTATCGGCAATAAATAAACTAAAAATTAGCGCGGATAAGCCCAATAAAAACTGATCCGGATAAATCTGGTCCCGAATAACTCGACCATTCGAAATAACCAGCGGTACAAAGAGAACAGCACTGAATAGTAAACTTGTAAATAACCTTGAGCGACTTAAACGATACACGCACCAGGCAAAGAAACTGACTGCGATAGTATGGAATATTGCGACCGAGAGAAATAAGGGTAGCCCGATAATATGTGTTAATGCGAGAAAAAAAGCATACCCCGGGCCTTTCATTAAAGTAAATTGCGAAAAGCTTCCCAGCCAGTTTCCATGAATCAATGAATACGCCAAGTTGATAAACAGGCGATCATCGTGTATCCCATACATGCTCAGAATCCAGGGCATATGATAGTACATGAAAATATACAATAGACAGGTAGATAGCCATAGTAAAATCAGTATGTTCTGCGTGGAGAATAATTTTCCATCTACCTGAATTGCGGACAAACTTGATTTATTGTCACGCATAGGCTCAACCCGATCGCTTGAATCGGCAAACACCCAGCAAGAAGAAACAACGTAGCTTATACCACTGGTAAATACCGTAGCCAGACCTGATAATAACAACGGTGATACGTCAGTATACGAAACAGATACCTGAGTAAAGGTCGCCGCAAAGGTCGCACAACAAGCCTGCAATACCGCATAACGAAACAGCGTCACTGAATGTGGAGCAATGGAGCGAAAAGCCCAAAATTTCTGACCCAAATAAGCAAAACCAAACGAGCAGGTATAGGCCAGCAGACTTGCTATAAAAGCGGGTAGCTCTGTGTAGGTCAAAAACAGGTAGCTACAAATAAAATACACCAGCGCGCCTAAAACACCGACGACTATAAAGCGTACCGTTTTCCAGTTTAATTCAATCACTCAGGGATGTTTATTCGTATTGATTACTGGTTTTTATTTCCAGAATTTCAGCCAGAAAAGAGGTAAACGCCAGCTGCACTGCGATGGCCACGGCAGTACCCGAAAGCATTAACACGCGCACCAGGCTGCCGTATTCTAATGCCCCAAGGTGGACCGAAAACCAGTTACTGACACAATAAATTAACCCAGCTAGACCACCCAGAAAGAAGACCGAAGCTACAATCAGCACCCGCTCCAGCGTTATCGCATCTACCAGATAGCGAACCTGGTTGGTAAACGGTAAAAAACCCCGCAAAGCAGCATACCGTCTAGCAACAATAGCAAAGGACACGCCTTGCATACCCACTAGCACACAAAAGCAGCCAACAATCATACTGTGAATATCTAGAGTAATATTCGGCGTGATATTTACTGCGCCCTGCGCTAATAAAACAGTAAGAGTAATACCTACTAAAAGAATAAATAAGGAAGGATAAAAAAATAGCCAGCGCGGGCTGAACATTAATAAAAACCTTAAATGTCGCCAGCCATCCTGCCAGGTATTTAGATGTGGTGGACGGCTACGCCCGTCTTTAGATAAGGTTGTTGGAACTTCCTTAATTGAACCACCTGCCAAGGCCATTCTGACAACTAGTTCACTGGCATATTCCATACCTGGGGTTGTTAGCCCTAATGAAAGCGCAGTATCGCGACGAAAGCCGCGTAATCCACAGTGAAAATCGCCAACTGGAATTTTAAAAAACAAACGCCCCAAAAAGCTCAACACCGGATTACCCAGATATTTATGTAGAAAAGGCATTGCGCCTTTAGCAATACCGCCTTTAAAGCGGTTCCCCATTACCAGGTCATAGCCCACACGTAATTGCTCGACATAAGGCATCAAATTACTAAAATCATAGCTATCATCGGAGTCACCCATGATGATAAACTCGCCTTTTGCTTCTTCTATACCTTTTTGTAAAGCCGCGCCATAACCCCTAATAGGGACATGAACGACTCTAGCACCCAGGGACTCTGCAATCTCTATCGAACCATAGTGCTACCATTATCAGCAATGACCACTTCACCAACAATATTATTCTGCTGAATAAAAGAGTGCGCCTTTTCTATACATACGGCAAGTGTTTCCGCCTCATTTAAGCAAGGCATTAAAATTGTCAGTTCCACATTAAATTCCTGAATATATTATTAAATTTACTGCAAAGAATTATACAAAGATTATTGCCTAGTTCACAGGCTAAGCGCATTTTTTCTACTTACTCCTGCCTGCAAGAGCAAAAAACAACACATCGCCACTAACCGTGATAAGCCTGAATAAAATGGCGATTAATACGCCGTTTCCGGCAAGTAAGATTTTATCTAGGGACACCACCAGAATAGTCTCACGAATACCTATGCCCGAAGGTGCACCCGGGGTAATAAAGCCAGCCAACCAGGCAACAGCAAAGCTGGCAATGATGGCAAAGACCTTATTAAAACCAGGATTACCATCAAATTGAAAAACCAAGGCGACGAGTACCGCTCCAGCAATAGCAAAAAATAATAGATATGCCAGATAAACCCGGAGCAAAACCCAATGTAAACGAGGGTTTGCTAACAAATCCTGACTAGCCGGGATATATTTAAGACAAGCCGCTCGGATTAAAGGCAAACAGAGTATGGCTAAGGCAATGCTTGCAACAATGTAATACAGCTGCTGTTGCGTTATATAATCTCCCCATAAACCAAATACAGCACCGCCAACCAAGGCAAAGGTACTTGAGGCGGAGACTAACCCCAGGATTTCAGTTAAGCTAGCGACAGCGAGAGGCTTATGCCTGACTCCCAGACGATTAAGCATCATGTGCCTACTAGCAATATGCATGACATTGCCGGGAATATACTTGGCAATCTGGCTACGGGCATAAATAGAACGTATGCTAGCTGCTGATAAAACGTGCGAACTCAGTGCACTGAGAATTTGATACCAGGATGAAGACAGTAAGAAACAAGCTCCCGCATATGCCAAGGCACCTGCCAATAAGCCTGCCAGTGATTCAGCTGTGAATTGATAAGCTACAACCTTATGCCAATTGTCAAATAATTGCAGTCCAATAAAACCCAGCGAGATAACTGCAACGATCGAGCCTAATGATGTGAGTAGTTTCTTTAACAAGCGTATCAGCTATTTTTAAAATGTCTGGATTTAAGCAATAGAATTGTCCACGGCAATGGCGATTTAACACTGACAATTTCAAACTGCTGCTCGACAAATGATATAAATGCTTTACGCGACCAGTGCTGGATATGCCCCGGGCTATTACCCAAGCTTTTTACGTGAGCACCACGAATAAAGTTAAGCAAACACCATAAGGGCTCTCGTGGCACACTGATAATTGCATAGGGCGCAGCTTTTTCTGCCAATCTGAGCAAGCCTGTTTCAGGCGTTTCCAGGTGCTCTAGCACTTCACAGCAAACCACTAAATCAGCGCTGTCTTTTGCGGCCAGATCGTAAATATTAAATTGCTGAAAATTAACCCGGGGAGAATCGATTGAGTCTTTGGCAATATCCACGATGGTTTGTGAAATATCCATCGCCTGTATGCTGGCGCTAGAATTGTTTAGCAATATATCGGTAACATGCCCTTCTCCACAACCGACTTCCAGAATGGTTTTGGGCTTAGCCATTTTGACCAGTTCGGCAATACTATTATCAAATTGACGTAACAGATATTGTGCCAGCGGGTTTTTAGTTTCATATTTATCAGAGCCAGTCCCAACCACCAGACCGTCTTCAATAAGCGGTGTTTTTGCCATCAGTGACAACCTCGCTTCTCTGCAATAGCACTATCGCTAGGCCCCCTATCATTATGCCGAGTAATCAGTTCTGCTAATACTCCGATAGAAACCATTTGTATAGAGAGAATAACCATTAATATTCCAACCGCAAATAGAGGGCGCGTACCAATAGCGCTTTCATCTACCAACCAATGTACGCCCAGATAACTGAGAATAAGAGTACCTACGATACCTGCCAACACGCCTAGTCCACCGAATAAATGGCCTGGCTTTTTTAGATAACGGGTAGTCGCCAATACCGTCAGTAAATCAACCATCCCCCGCGTATAACGTTCCCAGCCATATTTTGAAACACCAAATTCTCGCTTATTATGTTTAATACTGACTTCAGCACTAATAAACCCGAGTTCATGCGCTAATACCGGAATATAGCGATGTAATTCACCATAAATTTTGATACCCTCTAAAACTTCTTTTTTATACGCTTTGAAACCGCAATTAAAATCATGTAATGAAACACCCGTCATTACAGCCGTGATTTTATTAAATACTTTAGAGGGCAGAGTTTTCGATAAGGGGTCCTGACGGTTGCTTTTCCAGCCGGATACTACATCAAAACCTTCAGCCATCTTATCCAGAAATTTGGGAATTTCCGCCGGATCATCCTGCAAATCCGCATCCATGGTAAATATTATATCGCCACTCGATGCACTAAACCCCGTCGACAACGCAAACGCTTTGCCAAAATTACGTCGTAACTTTATGGCTTTTATCGTTTCGGGGTATTGTTCAGTCAAGCGAGACATCTGTTTCCAGGAATCGTCCGTACTGCCATCATCGATAAAAATGACTTCAAAACTCAGTCCTCCATCGACTTGCTTTACTGCATCGAATATACCTTCATATAAGTTAGCCAAGGTCTGCGCTTCATCCTTAACGGGAATAACAAAGCTTAAAAAACAGGTGCTGCTATTTGATGAAGTCATGTAAAGATTATATTTTTTGGAATTCAAGAGGATGGTGCAATACTTTAAAACTACCGTTTAATAGCAGCCAATACCCATGGTCGGTCAGCATATAAACTTTAACCATACTATCATGCTTATGCACTTTTCCGTAGCCTTGCCAACCAGTATAGTCTGTCTTAATTCTGGGTATGGCCTGAGCAACGTCAAGGCGTTCCTGTCCATAACTAGCGACACCTCTGACTATATTATCCTGATTAGTTAATACAATACAGCCCGGTTCGGAGCCGTTATTATAAGCCCAGCCTTTGGTTTCAATAATCTGGTCATTACGCCACCGCAGTTCATCAAAAGTACCCAGAAATTGCTGGTTATCCGTAGATTGAATCTTGATAATCTTGCTACCTATAGTAGGGCAGTGCTTAAATAAACCATTAAAAGGAATATGCCCAATAGCAGCTAGTTTACTCGTAATTGACTGCATTTCCTGATAAGAAAAAGGCGGCAGCCCAGTAGCATTTATTAATTCAATATCAATAGCCTGCGAATAAATAGAGGCCAATGAAAATGCCTTTTTTTCGGCACGCTGCAACAAAGGTTCAGCAACGCTTTGTCCTATCCTGTATGTATTAAAAATAAGCAGGCTACTGCTACAGAATAAAATAAACAGTGAAACCTGACGCAAGACCCCGCGTAATTGCAAACAGAAAAGTAACCCTATGATAATCCAGGACAACCAGAATAATGCCGGTAAACTTCCATATCGCGAAGCAAAGACCTGCTCCAATCCGAAGCCAGAACGTGCCAATGCAGCCATCGCTGCGTTACCACACACATAAAGCTGAATACTCAACCATGGTATGGCAGCAAGCCAGTAAGTTTTTTTATAAAAAATATAGACGAGCATAAGCAGTGAGCTTACTACTCCAACAACACCGCTAATCAAAGCGTAATTCAAATCCAGCGTAAATAAGGCACCGATAAAACTAAATATATACTGTACCAACACCAGCACAGACTGCTGAATAGCGGGATGATGATCCGGGGTACTATAAGTGAAAAAATAAAGACCTAAAATACCCAGGCTAAAGAGCAAAATCGAGAGTTGCTCCCTGCGGCTTAAACGATATAAAAATGCCCCAACAACTAGCGTGGGAAATAACGCCAGACTGGTACTATAAGTGGCGATAGCACATAGACTAAAACCAAAAATCAAGTACCCACTTACCCTACTGCGAGTTATTGCATAATGTTGCAGAGCTACAATAGTCGCAATCGAAAAAACATTCGCGCTGACCCAGGCCACACCACTCATGCCTAAAATCCAGTTATGTGCTTGCCTAGGACTGAAGGTAAATGCAGCAACTGCAAATAACAGCAGCGTAAATAACACCGGCCTTTGCTGATTTCTAATGGGTAATAATAGATAAAGCAATAATACTTGAAGCAAAGCCATACACCAGGTGAACAAGCTTAGACCTACGTTATTACCCCCCGTTATAATTAAATTTGCTGCATAAACTACTTTGGGAAATAGGGTGTAATGCTCATTACCGCGCTGCACCCAATCTAGAAAGTTTAGGGATAACCTGCCGCTTTGCTTATTAATAATTTGCGCAATCTCTCCCCAGTAATCATTATCAGGAAGCCCGCCCGCATTAATAGCATAATAGAAAATTAAAGACGCTGGAATAGCGACGACAATAAGTTGAAGGCTATAAAAAACTGTATTTCTTGACATCTTAATTGTAAATTTCAAAGCTTAAATCAGTCTTTAGTTTAGCGAATCAATACTGCTAAACCCATTTATGCATAACTCCTTTTTTTGCGTTATGAATGGCCTTCTTTAGTCCGAATATCGTGGCGGCCAGGCAAAAGAAAAATCCTCTCGA
Organism: Methyloprofundus sp.; assembly: GCF_965251085.1. Taxonomy (NCBI): domain Bacteria; kingdom Pseudomonadati; phylum Pseudomonadota; class Gammaproteobacteria; order Methylococcales; family Methylococcaceae; genus Methyloprofundus; species Methyloprofundus sp. The sequence goes on from NZ_OZ252594.1 coordinate 3,166,297, forward strand.
TCCAGCGTTAAGTTGGGGTTATAAGCGGGGTCTTGTAACAAACCCTCTCCCCAACGTTGCCGCATATAATCGATTTCTTTATTAAAACGCGCCTGTTTTTCCGGGGTATCTTCATAACCCCGGCTAGCTGATTCGTAATGATACATTTCAGCATACGGAGTCCAGACATTAAAAAAGCCCTTTTCCTGGATGCGTAAACACAAATCTACATCATTGAATGCTATAGACAAATGCTGTTCATCAAAACCACCTACAGCATCAAATACCTCTTTTCTTACCAGTAAACAGGCAGCGGTGACTGCAGATAAATTCTGTGTCAGGAGTAGTCGCCCGCAATAACCAGGGTTATCTCGCGGCGAGTGCTTATGTGAATGCCCAGCGACACCTCCTAAGCCAACAATCACACCCGCATGTTGGATCGTATCGTCGGGGTAATATAGTTTAGCCCCTACAGCCCCAACCTCGGGATGCACTACATGACTGACCATTTCATCCAGCCAGTCAGCATTGATCACTTCCAGGTCGTTATTCAATAATGCAATAACTTCGCCTTTGGCCTGTGCAACCGCTTTATTATTTAAAGCCGCATAATTAAAGGGGCTATCATCGCGAATAATGCTTACTCGAGCGTCCTCTTGTAGGCGCTGTAAATATCTTAAAGCCACTAAATCATCACTACCATTATCAATAATGATGAGCTCATAATTCGTATAAGTCGTCTTAGCAAAAATACTCTCAACACAACGATGCAATAAATGAAAGCCGTTACGGGAGGGTATCACAATACTGACTAGTGGCAAGACCTTAGGTAATACATAACGTACTCGTAAAGCGCCTGGCAAATGCTTATGTGCAGACACTTCGGCGGGGCGCTGTTGATGCTCCAAGGCGCTTACTACAGCCTGTTCGATTTTTGCCTCGGCATAAGGTTTTTCCTGTACACCTTTCGCAGTGCTACCCGCAACAGCGCGCCAATGATACAACACACGTGGAATGTGTATAATCTGTTCTGGCTTTAACTCTGCCACATAACGCAGTGCCAGATCATAATCCTGAGCGCCATCAAAAGCGGAATCAAATCCCCCTAAAGTCCTGACTTGCTCAGTTTTATAAACGCCTAAATGGCAAATAAAGTTATGCGACAATAATAATTCCGGGTTCCAGTCCGGCTTAAAATACGGCGCATATCGCTTGCCCTGCAAATCCATTTTATCTTCATCAGAATAGATCAACTGTGTATCAGGATTCTTTAAAATGGCTTTTGCTACCCAATATAGGGCATCGGGGGTTAATAAATCATCATGATCCATTAAGGCCACATACTCGGCATCAACTAAAGACAAGGCACTATTTGATGCCGCAGAAATATGCCCGTTTTGCTCGCGGAAAATCACTTTGACCCGTGGGTCTTTCTGCATATAAGATTGCAACACTTCACGCACATAATCTGCTGTTGAGGCATCATCAGCAATACATAATTCAAAGTTTTCATAGGCCTGCTGCAAAACAGACTCAATGGCATTCACCAGACATGCTTTATCTGGATTATAAACCGGCATTAACACAGCGACTTTAGGCGGCTCGGGCCAAGCCTTGGACTCTTCCCGATAGGTAGATAATAACTGCATATTCACATCGCCATGCGCTATAAGCCAGGCATCATAATCAAAAAAGTCCAGCAAACCTTGCTTATCAATCTTGTCTTCCTTACTTAACAATCCGCTTAGTCTTTTCGGGGCATTTTTCATCCCTCGTACTACGCGATAACTAATTTTATTATGTACACGCTGTAAAACTTCTTCCAGACGCTGAGTATCATCAGCTAAGCCTGACTCTTTATCGCGTAATTGAAACACTTCAGCAGATAAACGAGTATTTTTCTCCTGCTCTAGTGCTAGCTGTGCCGCCGTATCAAATAAAGCATCATCCAAAACCAGTGTGGTTTCTTGCAAGGCTTTTATCGCCTGCTGGTGATTTTGGTTATGTTCAGTTTCAACATTTAGCTGTTGCTCTAAAGCAACTATCTTTTCTTGTTTTTCACCATAAAACACCCCGGAGCTTACTAATGGTTTGGGCGCTAAAGGCTGAGGCAGATGCTGCACCAGTTCTTTCTGGGCAGGACGCGCCTCAATAATAAACTGATATGCGACAGCATCTGGCGCATGTAATAATTCACGTGCAGTATTTGATGATTGCAACCCTGCATTTGCCAGGTGTTGATCAATCGCTTCATCCGCTAAATCCTGTATGCTATAGCTAATATCGCAACCGACATAACCTGCTTGCATAAGCATAGCGATCAAGCCATCACGGGTATAAAAGTGTAGATGCGTATCATCCAGTAAGCCAAGTGACTCATAATCAAAATGTCCCTGCAATAGCTCCAGGCGTATAGAGGCATGCGCCACATTGGGTACCGATGCCAACAGGCGGCTATCCTGATGTAAATAAGGCTTTAAGCTTGCCAGCATAGCCGCTGGATTTTTTAAATGCTCCAGAACATCAGCACACAGGACTACGTCAAACTGCTGTCCTGCTATTTCTGCCAGCCAGGCGTTGCTATCCAGATCAGCAACAATCGTTTGCTGACAATAGGGAGCTGCCTGTAGCAAAACACTCTGATTAATGTCCACACCAACCACTACACAAGCCATATCCTGCATTAAAAACTTAGACAAATAACCACTAGAACAGCCTAATTCCAGAATGCGCTGCTTAGGCTTGATTCGAGTAGCCAGGCCCATATGCGAATCATTTTTTTCGGCAGTATCCAGGGTAAATTCGTATTTGTTGTTACTCATAAATAGTTTTTAAAGGTTTGGCAATCTGGATGTATCCGGTTGTAGAGCGGACTTTTGTCCACTCAACCAGCACTTTTTCGCTACTACTATCGCTCCCATTAGCGGACTAAAGTCCGCTCTACCGTCGCTACTTTGCTTCTTGTTGCTGTTTTAATTTCTGTACATTTTCCAGGTTGGCTTTATATACCGCAACCACTTTATCTACCCCAGTGGAGTTTAAACCACCATCGTTTCCTGCCGCAGTATAAGTTGCATAAATACCCGATGCTGACATAAGTGCTGCATTCACCATTTGCAGACTTTTACCTTCATCCTTCATTTCGTTCGCTAATGCAATAAACCGCTCGGATAATAAATTATAATCACGCATTGTTGGCTCAGCCATATTTCACACCTTAATCTATAAACAAATAATTAATCAATTTTCTAAACAGAAAACTCACGCTAGACTTGCACTAAAAACTTACTGCCTCATTAATGGCAATGCCTGCCACAACCACCATTGCTCAGGATAAGCAAGAATCTGTTGCTCTAATAAACCTACCAGTTGCAGCATAATTTCCTGCTCACTTAGGTCTTCTGTCTCTATAGGTGGATAAAATTTTGCTTTTAATCCTGATCGTGACTCGAAAACATAAAAGGGGACTATTAGCGCCCCGGCTCTTTTTGCTATTTTTGCTGGCCCTAAAGGAAAACGAGCCTCCTTTCCAAGAAAAGGCAAACTCACACAGCCATTTTTATCTCCAGCATAAGGAACATCGATAAACAAACCCATCACATGCTCATTCAATGCACGATAAATAGGTCGAGCCGAATCACCTTCAACCAGAAAAGGCCCGTCAAAACATTGTTGTAACCAGGCCAGTTTTTTTAAGCGATACTGATATTCTTCTTCAGGTAGACCATGCTCATTAGTCTCTCCACCATCACGGGTGACAGTACCCACTGACACGCCCTGCGACTGCATACCCACACCTGCCATCCAGAAACGCCCAAAATGCCCACTGCTGATGACCACTCGTCGCCTCGCTTTCCGAGCATCTGTTACATGATGAAAGTCATCTAACTGAATAAATTTATCGACTTGCTGCGCTGTTTTACAGGTGCGAAAAAAAAAACTATCCAACGCTTCGCGTTCAACCATGGAAAAAAAATATTCTGCACTCGCCACCAGTTCTGCTTTACTTTTTTCAGTAAAGACTGTTTGCATTTGCTCAATAATAGTCTTTTTCTCCAGAGCATGCTCAGCCAGAGAAAAGCGCCCGGTTAAGCTAGCCAGGCGATAAGCTATTTTTTGCGGAAACCGTGCCAGAAAAGGCAATAAAAAACGATATTTAAAAGCCAAGTTCATGCCGGCGCACTCCATTGATGCTGTAGGTAGGTGAGCCCCACTTCCGTCCCCGACTGCCTTACCTTAAAATCACAGCAACTTAGCATGGAGTCATAGACATGCGCACTGGTCGTATCAATTAGCCAGATTTCCAGACTATAGTGCCCAGATAATAAATTTAAATCAGGAATTTCATAAACGACGCCCAATTCGTTTTGCTCATCACCACTAAATAAGGCCACCCCATCCAGTACCGTACTGACACCAAAACATTGCACACCATCATTACGCTTAATGATGATACCTATATGCACATCTTCGATTGCCAGACTATTTTGTTTTTGGGCCATAACTTTAACCTGGAAAGTATCACCTGTCTGGTATACAACACAATCATCTTCTACCCGTTTCGGGCGCAATAAAGTCGCACTCGTTAAATAGGCAGTTAACTGGCTTTTATCTGCTTTTTCTTTGTCTACAGATTTCACGGGACTCGCTACAGACAAGCGATTTTGCATGCGCACATGATCATTATACTGATCAATGACCTCACCACTCTCCCCTTGCGCCTGAATCACACCCTTATCTAGCCAGATCGCGCGCTTGCATAACTCTTTTACATGATAAAGACTATGCGAACAAAACACTAAAGCCTTACCCTGTGTTTTAAATTCCATCATACGATCCATACTTTTTTTCTGAAAATGTTGATCACCCACCGACAAGGCCTCATCAACTATCAGAATATCAGGGTCGACCGAAGTGACTACTGAAAAAGCCAGGCGCACAAACATGCCTGAAGAGTAAGTTTTCACAGGTTGATTGATAAAGTCAGCTAACTCGGAAAAATCAATAATATCATCCACCTTAGCGGCAATTTGTTCAGCACTCAAGCCCAGCATCGCACAGCCCAGATGAATATTTCCCAGCCCGCTAAAGTCCGGATGAAAACCTGAGCCTAATTCCAGAATTGCTGATACACGCCCGTTAACTGTCAATTCACCCTGCGTAGGTTGCATAGTGCCTGCTAACAATTTTAAGAGGCTACTTTTGCCGGCACCATTATCACCGACCACACCCAATACTTCGCCAGGCTCACAGCGAAAACTTACCCCTTTAAGCGCCCAGAACTGCTCATGATATTGGCGTCTGAAAATCAGTTCTTTTAAACTATCAATGGGTTTTTCATAGCGTCGGTACGCCTTGGCCAGATCAGTTGCGATTAAAGCACTCATACAAAATCCTTGGCGCGAGCGATGGATTTTTGAAAAAAATATACGCCGATAAATAACAACACAACAGCAAAACCTGCAACGTAAACCAGGCCGATATCAGGCAGCTCTCCTCTAAGTATGACCGCACGATAGGCATCCAGCAAATGATACAGAGGATTTAAATTATTCATCGGGAGAAACTGAGCAGGAATCATACTAACTGGATACAGAATAGGCGTTAAGAACATCAGCATGGTCAACAACAACCCCAGCGCCTGACGCAAATCTTGAATAAACACCGATAAGGTGGCTACCATATAACCTATTGCAAGACTTAAACAAAGCCGTATCAAAACCAGTACAGGTAACAATAATAAATACCAGGACACTTGCTCTAGCAATAAAAATGTCGCTATCACTATAATCACTAAAGCAATTAGCTCCGTAACCACAGTGCTCAACATAGGCACCAGAGGTATTAACACTGCAGGTAAGGTCGATTTATGTAATAGAGAACTGCCCGCAAACAAAGAATTACTCGCTGCCAGTATTGCCTCCTGAAACGCAAAAAAGGGCATCATCGCAGCCATAAGATACAAGGCAAAATGATAAGAATTTTCCATACCCGGAATTCTTACCTTCATAATCACCGAAAACACAAATGAGTAGACAACAACCATCATCAAGGGTTGTAAAAACAGCCAGAAAATTCCTAATATAGTCCCTTTATAACGGCTAGAAAGCTCCCGCGAGATCAGCAGTCGCAGCGCATGTGTGTGTGAAAAAATATGGGGTACTTTGGTCAAGAAAGCGTCCTAAACTGATTTGATAAACAATGTTCTGCCTTCTACTACTATCAGTAGTTAAGAGGTCACATACTTTAGCATAAAAAACAGTAAAACAAGCTGCATTCTCCATCGCATTACCCTAGAAAAATCAGTTGAGCGCGAATTTATAGTGCAAGATATTGAATTTATATAACACTTTCAAAAAATCTTAGCTTCACCCATAGGTTAAGCAGACATTTTTTGCAAGTGCGGTGGAATCAAGAGCTTGTGCTAGAAAACGTGAGCAACTGATTTTTCTAGGGTTATCTACTACAGTAGAATTATTCTGTATTGAACTGTTTGACGAAGGCAAAATTATATAATCGACTGTAGATGTCATAATACTTATTTTCTGGCTAAGCCCGAGGAATACCTTAGAAAAGGAGCCTCAATTAAATAGTATGAAATTGCAGCAACGAAAATGGAACTCGCTAAAAAAGTGGGCAAATACAAATACCAGACTAAATTATATTGGTCTATATAATTCAACAAAGGCAGGTGATATAAGTACAAGCTATAGCTAATCAGCGAAATAAAGGCTATCAGCCGATAGGAATTTTTACTTAACTTAACATGTAAACTGACAAACACGACAAACGACAGAACCAGGATGGCAACATAAGCCAAGATTATTCGAATCTCAGACATCTTGATTCGCTATCCTGAAAGAAATCCATTAAAACTTAAACTAGGCAATATAATTAAAGGGTTAGGGAATTATTGTCAAATGATTGATATTTTCAGCTAAAGAAATGAAAACGGTACTCATTTAGGTTAAACTAAGCCCTCATATCATACGAGGTATTCAATTAATGCAGCAACTCATGCTCCCAATAATTCCTCAGGGTACGACTATTATAAATGGTCAGGTCAGTGTTGATAACCGAAATGATGAGTGGTTTTATTTCCTCGGCGGTATCCCGATCTATTCTCACCAGGCTGACAATAAGAGATTATTTAGACTTCACACCTCTCAACTCATCAATACCGGCTCCTGTCGTTCAATCGATATTATTACAACCTTTGGTGTCTCTAAAAGTAGTGTTATGCGCTCATTAAGGCAACTACGAGAAAAAGGGGCTGATTCGTTTTTTGAACCTCGCCCGACTCGCAAGGGAGGACCACTCTTTACGCTTGAGGTTTTGCAGCAAGCTCAGGAATATCTGGATCAAGGTATGACGCCTAACGAAGCCGCTAAAGAATTAGGCATCCGGGCAGATACCTTTCGCAAGGCGATCAGTGATGGACGTTTAAAAAAAAGTCTGCCGTATCAATAGACCCCAATGATGGCAGTACCAAATCAGCCCGTGATATTATTGATGCCAGTGCAGCCGAGTCACTCGGTACGGCCTGCACTCGAGTAGAAGAGCGAATCCAGGCGGCTTTGGGTGAGCAGGAAAAGGGAGCCTCAATCGAATTCGAATCCTGTTTAGATGTTCCTAAAGGCGGTGTGTTATGTGCATTGCCCGCGTTACTTAGCAATGGCTTATTAAATGACATTGAGCACCACCTTGGCAAACTGACAGGTTATTATCAAACCTTTCATATCCTATTGCTACTCGCCTTTATGGGACTATGTCGCATCAAAAATGCCGAACAACTTCGCGAGCATGCACCGGGTGAATTCGGCAAACTACTTGGCCTGGATCGGGTTCCCGAAGTGCGCTGTTTAAGAACCAAAGTAAAAGGACTGTCTGATCCAGAATCAGTTGAAAGCTGGGCGGCCGACCTCAGTCGACAATGGATGGAAAATGAACCAGAGGCAGCAGGAACACTCTACATAGATGGTCATGTCCGTGTCTATCATGGACACTTGACTAAACTTCCCAAACGGCATGTTTCACGCGAAAAACTCTGCTTACGGGGTATCACCGACTACTGGGTTAATGATGGTACGGGGCGTCCCTTCTTTGTCGTTGAAAAAACGGTGGATCCGGGCTTACTAAAAACGCTGGAAGAAGATATCGTCCCCCGATTACTCAAAGACATTCCGAATCAACCGAGTGCACAAGCATTACAGCAAAACAAACAAGCCTGTCGTTTTATCCTGGTGTTTGATAGAGAAGGCTATAGCCCCGCATTCTTTAGAAAGATGTGGGACAAGCATCGTGTCGCTTGCATGACCTATCATAAATTTCCCACCGAAAATTGGCCACTGGACAATTTTTCCAGTCAGGAGATCACACTACCGAGTGGTGAAAAAGTCATCATGAAACTCGCCGAACGAGGCAGTCTGGTTGGAACCAAAAAACAGGCGATGTGGATGAGAGAAGTGCGCAAGTTGACTGATTCTGGTCACCAAACCAGTATTATTACCACAGCCTATGAACTAGAATTGACGGCTGTTTCTGGGCGAATGTTTAGCCGGTGGTGCCAAGAGAACTTTTTTAGATATATGAAGCACCACTATGGGCTAGATATGCTACAGGAGTATGGAATAGAGCCACTATCCGATACCCAAAAGGTGGTCAACCCTGATAGGCGCCAACAGGAAGGACAGCGTAATTCGATACAATCCAAACTCAATTACCGTCTATCTCGATTTGCAGCGATGGAACTTCATCCGGTGATTAAAAAAGATGAAACGGAAGATGTGAAATACAAGAAATGGGAAAGAAAACGAGCAGAATTACTCGAAGAAATAGAGCATTATGAAAATGAACTAAAAACCATCAAGGAAAAACTAAGCCAAACGCCCAAACACATTACCTGGCAAGAGTTGAGAGACGAAGATAAGTTCGAACAGCTTCTGCCAGGGAAAAAGCGGCTGATAGATACTGTCAACATGATCGCTTATCGGGCAGAAACAGCAATGGCCGCTCTGCTAACCTCACCGACAATCGACTTTCCGATGGCAAGGCAACTATTACAAACGCTGTTTGTGACAGAAGCAGATATATTACCCGATGAAGTAAAAAAACAACTTCGGATACGTGTGCATAGTACTTCCCGACCTGCAAGTAATAAAGCAATAGAAAAGTTATTTGAACAACTCAATCAAACGGAACTCAATTATCCAGGAACCGATCTGCGCTTAATTTATGAGCTGACTTCATCCGCAAAAAATTAGGAAATGGTCTCAAATTAGTTTCGTCTGAATCAAGATGTCTGAATCTGGGTAGCTTGTTCGTTGTAATGATTAATTCCCGTAATTAGATCACTCTCGATATAGCCTATTACAAATAATACCAGCATTAAAAAACACATTAGCAATCGATGTGGTTTTATTTGTATATTTCTGAATTGAAATAAAAAAACGCCTAATAAAAAATTATATACATGAATATATAGTTGATCATTGCCAATCCAGACCAGACTTGCCAGGCTGTATTTATGATTCAGATACTCATTGAAAAAATAAAAGCGCAAAATAACGCTTATTATAATAAACAAAGCTAATACAATAACTTGTTGCTTAATGCTGACCTTGATAAATAGCATAATCAATAATGGCGCAACGATATACCATTGAAACTCTACTGCCAATGTCCAGTAGACTACATTAATACTTCTGTTAAACCCTTCAACCAGGTTATGTACATTAAAAAAATGTAGCAAAAAATCATAAGCCGAAGCGTTAAAGTACAGAGAAAATATAAGCAAAGAAACCAGGTATGCAGGAAAAATTCTCAGCATGCGCTTAAGCATGAATATTTTGCTCGCTAACGCAAACTGACTTTGCCTGTTTTTTAATATTGAAACAAAAGAAGCTGTCAGTAAAAAGCCACTAATAATAAAGAACAAAGGGATACCGTAATAGCCAAAAGCAAAGCATGTTTTTTTTACGGCTATCGGCAGGTCCTGCGCGGCATCCGAGAAATGCCCTACAAGCACCATGCTAACCGCCAAAGCTCGAAATATTTCAAAAGCAGGCTGCTTGGTTTTTGCTTTAATTATCATCCGTCTCTCTAGCTAAACTTTCAGTATTATTAAAGGTGGTCATTGCGTTTACCAAGGGTTGCTTTTTATCAATAGTTTACAAATTAAACCAGGCAGTTTCATTACATAGCACTCTAAGCCAGATTATTCTAGACATAGGGAGCATTGATGTTTGCAGATTCATACATGTTACTGTATTTTATAAGCCTACTTAAGCGTAATTTTTCTATCTATATGCAAGTACCTTCTTATACAAGCACAAATATTGACTCTCAAAAACAAGCCAGCAATAATCCGACCGGATTTATAAGTCTGTTATTACTAGCAACAGCCATTCCCTTTATTCTAGGCCCACTGCTACGCAATGTTTATACTGACTCAGAAATCGCACAACAGTTTTTTTATCTTATTTTAATGGTCGGCGGTTATCACCAGGTTGCTTCTGTTTATCTTTATTTTGATAAAGATGCAAAAAAGATCATTAACAAACATAAATGGTATTTCTATTTCTGGCCACTTATGATCGCAAGCAGTATTATGCTGTTTTATATGGTAGATAACCTATGGCTGGAAAGCTATCTTTTGCAAAGCTATGCCATGTTAACCATTTATCATTATCAAAAACAAAATATTGGCGTGTATAGCCTGCTGGCACCTACGCTAGGACCGGAACGTATGCAACCTATTGAGCGCCACTTGATTATGGGAGGAGCAATTGTCGGCATGCTGATATTTACCTGGCCGATAGAGCGCACTCTGTTCCAAGGCACGGTGTTTTCAACTTATAAGGATGGCTTTGAAAGCGCTAGCCTGCTAATACTATGTAGCTTGACCTTATATACACTCTATTATATCTGTAAAAACTATTTGTTTATCCAGGCATCAAAACGGCAATATTTAAGAGCACTATTACTATTGGCCTTGGTCACATTTTTCTGGCCGATGCTTGTTATTGAAGATAAACAAACCGCTTTTTTTATGTATGCAACAGCCCATGGTCTACAGTATTATTTATTTATCGCAATCGCTTCTTTAAATAGCAATAAAATCCAGCAGCTATTAGATACCGAGCATATCAAGGGAGTATTTCTCCGTTATTATAATCTTATTCTTTTTGTAGTCTTAACAGCATTATCAGCCTATTTATGGAAACAGCTATATCAGGTTAACCCTCCAGCAATTTTTAACTTTTCAGAAAGCGAGATAAAAAGGGCCACTTTTGGCCTCGCAAGTAGTATATCCTTAATTCATTACTGGGTTGATGGCAGAATCTGGAAAATGCGCCACCAAGACTCCAGAGATTTTATGCGTAGTAAATTTATGTTTTTATTTGCAAACTAAGCCTGACTCATGGTTTTAACTTCAGAACTACAACCAGCCGAAGACACCTCATTAGAGCTACTGTCACTAGTCATTCCCTGTTATAACGAAGAACAGGTGATAACAGAAACCCTGAGCAGAATAACCCATTTCTGCTCAGAACTCACTGGCCTTACTGCAGAAATTATCTTTATTGATGATGGCAGTAAAGACCAGACTCAGGCTATCTTGCGTGATCATGCAGCCCGAGACCCACGTATTAAAATAATCTGTTTTGCCAGAAATTTTGGCCATCAAATTGCTGTTACTGCAGGTATGGATGCCGCAAGAGGCGATGCTGTTGTACTTATCGACGCTGACTTGCAAGACCCTCCTGAAGTCATCCATCAAATGATCGAGCAGTGGCGAGCAGGATACGATGTGGTCTACGGCACAAGAACCAAACGCCCGGGAGAATCAATTTTCAAACGCAATAGCGCACGTGGTTTTTATCGCTTGCTGAATAAACTATCCGATGTTCCCATTCCCCTTGATACCGGTGACTTTCGCCTGATGTCGCGTCCCATAGTCGACTCACTAAAGGCGATGCCAGAGCGGGATCGTTTTGTGCGGGGCATGGTTAGCTGGGTAGGCTTTAAACAAATCTCCATTCCTTACAAGCGCGCTGAACGTTTTGCAGGTAAAAGCAAATACCCACTACGCAAAATGCTACGCTTTGCCACTGATGGTATCCTCTCCTTCTCAACTAAGCCTTTACAAATGTCTATAGCTCTGGGCATGTTGGCCGCGTTTATCGCTATGGGAGGTATAATCTATGCTATTGGTATGCGTATTTTTACTGATATCTGGGTTGAAGGCTGGACTGCGTTAATGATTGCCGTACTCTTTTTAGGCGGGGTGCAACTTATCTGCGTTGGCATTCTCGGCGAATATATCGGGCGGATTTACAACGAAGTAAAGCAGCGACCTTTATACGTTGTGGAAGAATATCTGGGGTTTGCTGATGAACAGCCAGCACACTCTCGTAGCCCAGTCGTTAAACACAAATGAAAATCGCTCAAATTGTCCGAATATCTGTGGGGCTGATAGTTGCTGCATTTTTTATCTACTTGATTGTAAATCAGGTTAACCTTAGCGATTTAACTGATACTTTGCGCACCACAAACCCAGTATGGATACTAGCAGCTTTACTCGCCTTCTGTTGCGGGTATGCCTGCCGCATTGCCCGTTGGCGCAAAATGTTGCTGCAGGACTCCCCCCGGCTAAGCTTTGCTAACTGCGCAGGGCCGTTGCTGGCAAGTTTTGCCATCAATAACGTATTACCCTTTCGTTCTGGTGATGTTATGCGAGCCTTTGCCTTTAACCGCCAATTAGGTACCAGCTCTGGCATCGTGTTAGCCTCGCTTTTTGTCGAGCGCCTGTTGGATTTACTAATGGTTCTGCTTATGCTGGGAGCGGCTTTGGCAATATTTCGCTTAGACTTTGAAAGCTTTGCGGGTGTGAGTAGCTTAATGCTAATCAGCTTGTCATTGCTCATCATTCTAGCGCTACTTTTCCCCAGATTATTTATTCCGCTAATACGCACTTTAAATCACATCCTCATTAAGCTATCCCCCCGATTGGGTAGTAAACTAGCCGCTGAAATTAATAAAGCCATAAATACTCTGCTGCATCTTTCAAACAAAGGCACTATGCTCATCTTAATGCTTTGGTCTTGTGCAGCCTGGCTGGCAGAAGGTACCGTTTTCTTATGCATTGCAATGGCACTATTTCCCGCTATTGAATACCCGATGGCGGGATGGCTAGCATTACCTGTCGGCACACTCGCCACATTAATTCCTGGTACTCCGGGCTATATCGGCACCTTTGACTATTTCACCATTAAAGCGATGACCGCACTTGGCAATACTGGCACGCCATCGACCGTTTATGCATTACTGGTTCACGCGGTACTTTGGTTACCGCCCACTTTAGCCGGGGGTTTATACCTATTGCAACTGAACCTGCGAAAATCGCACCAAAAACTATATGAGCAATAACCCTCAGCCTAGCGTCGCCATTATCGGTGGCGGCTTTACCGGCCTAGCTGCCGCTTACGAACTTACTAAACAGGGTATCAAAGTCACTGTACATGAAGCTAGTTCAGATCTAGGCGGACTAGCCGCCGCTTTTGATGTGCAAGGCGAAAAACTGGAGCGCTTCTACCACCACTGGTTTACGAATGACCAGCATGTTATGCAGCTGATTGATGAATTAGGCTTGAATGATAAGGTAAGCATCAATCCCACTAATACGGGTGTGTATTATGCCAATAACTTTTTCAAATTATCCACTCCCTGGGATTTACTGAATTTCACTCCCTTACCTTTTCTGGATCGCATACGCTTGGGTTTACTTGCATTGCGCGCACGACGGGTTAAAAACTGGCAGGAACTGGAAGATAAAACAGCAGCACAGTGGCTTAAAGAACTGGGCGGTGAAAATGTCTATCGCATAGTTTGGGAACCCTTACTTAAAGGCAAATTTGGCCCCGTTGCCGAACAAATTTCAGCCGTCTGGTTCTGGAATAAATTAAAACTTAGGGGCGGCAGCCGTGGTAAAGGGGGTGAAGAACGCCTGGCCTATTTCAAGGGAGGGTTTGTAGCTCTTGTAGATGCATTAGCAGAACGCATTCAAATACAGGGGGGCTTAGTAGTAACACACTCTAAAGTCTCTACTATTGAGCCGATGGAAAGCCAATGGCAAGTGACCACATCTACAGATAAATTCATTGTTGATCACGTAATAATTACGCCTGCCCTGCCTTTAATCGCAGACATGATTCAAACCTGGGCCAGTGCTGACTATCTTGCCAGCTTAAGGCGGATTCAATATCTGGCCAATGTATGCCTGGTTCTGCAATTAAAACACTCGCTATCAGACACCTATTGGCTGAATGTAAATGACCCGAGCTTTCCTTTTGTCGGGGTCATAGAACACACTAATTTTGAACGCCCGGAGAGCTACGCCGGACGGCATATCGTTTATCTATCCAAATATTTGCCGCATACAGATGAGCTTTTTCAAATGACTCCTGACCAGGTTCTGGATTACGCATTACCTTATTTGCAGAAAATGTTTCCCGATCTACAGCAGGACTGGATTCTTGATCATCAGGTATGGAGAGCGCGTTGGTCACAACCCGTAGTAGAAAAACATTACAGCCAACTTATTCCTTCTGAGCAAGGACCTAGAGAGGGCTTTCATCTATGCACTATGGCACAAATTTACCCTGAAGATCGAGGTACTAACTATGCAATACGTGAAGGGCGCAGCTTAGGAAAACGACTCGCTACAAAAATTAATCAACTTAAATGATGAGCAATAGACTGACTAAATCATTTGCTGAAAAAAATAAGTTTCCGCCTATGGCATGGTTTACTTTGCTAATCATTGTAGGCACCTTTTTTCGCTTAGCTGTTGCGCAAAAAGGCTATAACTTTGATATTGCTTCCTATAGAATCGTTGCCGATATTATGGCTGATGGCGGTAATGTTTACGCAGAAACTCAGCGTTATAATTATGGGCCTATATGGTTTTATATCCTATCGTTTCTGGACTACCTTCCTTTCCCTGTCGCTGACCCGCTGCTAAGTTTACGCTGGAAAGTGAGCTGCTTTTTAAGTCTGTGCGATATTACCATAGTAATATTACTGTATCGCTGGTATGGCCTCAAAGTTGCGTCGTTGTTTTTTCTAAATCCAATTGCAATTATTATTACCGGCTATCATAGCAACTTTGATAATTTGGCTATTCTGGTTGCCTTGATTAGCGTCAAAACGCTCGATAATAATACACAAAATTTTAACTATACCTCTATTACTGCACTAGGCTTACTCGGACTATCTCTGAGCATTAAGCATGTTCTATTTTTATTTCCGCTTTGGCTGGCCTTTAAAAATACCCGTTGGCGGGAAAACTATTATCGATTTTTATTCCGTACGGGATATTTTTAGCTGCATTTTTACCTTTTATAGCTGAGGGCAAGGAAGGAATAATAAATCACGTTTTCCTGTATCGAGGATTTGCCAATGCCCCTTTCTGGAAGGGGGTTGCACCGAGTGTCATTGTTGATAATCTACCTATTTTTCTTTTATTTATTGGCTGTTTAATTATTCTTGGCCTACTGTTACGCACTAAAAAGCCGTTAGAAAGTTTATTAATTTACACAATTGCATTAGTGACTTTCTCATCCGCTGTTGCCAATCAATATCTGGCAATCTGTATAGTTGCCCTCGCTGTCAACTGGAATATCATGTATGCACGTAAGCGCTCAATAGTCAGCGTACTTCACGGCAACTCAGATTAATGCCAAACTATCCCCATTGTTAAATACCACGGGGAATTTTAAATGGCAGCGTTAGAAAAAATACAGGCAAAGACTTTCTGGCCTATTCACATAGAGCACTGGCAGGCATCAGGCCAATCACAGGTAGCTTATTGTCGACAGCATGATTTATGTCCGCAAAAGTTAGGCTACTGGAAACGTAAATCGACTGTAAAGCCGACTACTTCCCCTACAGGGTTTACACGTATTCGGGTTGACGGGGATCGTTCATCTGCGCCAGTCCCAGGATTATCTTTGCAATTTAATGATGGTATTCGGTTGGAAGGTATTACGCAGGATACTATGCCGTGTATTCAACCACTGCTTGAGCTGTTGCGATGACGGTTGTTATGCGTCCCTCTCTGTCTTTGACAGAAGTGTATCTGTATCGGCAGCCCATTGATTTTCGTAAGTCACATCGGGGCTTATCGGCGATTGTTGAATGTGAGTTAGGGCATAATCCTTTTGAGGGGGCTCTCTATGCCTTTACGAATAAACGGCGGAATAAGATTAAATGCCTGTTTTGGGAAGATAATGGTTTTGTCCTTTATTACAAGTCATTGGTAGAAGAAACATTTAAGTGGCCTAAGGGTGAGGAAGAGACATTAACCTTAACAGGCCAGCCGTTAAACTGGCTGCTGGATGGCTTTGATATTAGCGCGATGAAAGGTCATAAAAAACTTCAATATGAGTCTGTTTTTTAGCTGTTTTTGTGTTCATTATTGCCACTATAAATGCTATAATAAAGCCATGATTTTAGCCGATATTTCAAATATAAAACAACAAGATAAAGCCGGTTCTTTGCTGTCGGAGAGTGTTGCTTTGTTGCTTGAAAAAAAACAGGCTATTGATGAACTGACGCGTGTGATTGAAGTTAAGTCTGGGGTGATTTCCGAACAGAAAAAACGCATCCTTATTCTGGAAGAGGTACTACGCTTATCTAAAATAAAACGCTTTGGATCATCCAGTGAACAATCTCATCAATCCTCTTTGTTTGATGAAGCAGAGAATGAAGCGGATAGCGATGAGGAGCTAGACCTGGAGGCTGATGAAGCACCTGAGGACGAAAAACAAACAAGTTCTACTGGCACCAAGAAAAAGCCGGGACGCAAACCCTTCTCAGATAAGTTACCTCGCGAGCAAATTTTTATTTATTTAACCGATGAAGAAAAAGAAGGTGCTATTGATACTTTCTTTACTAAAGTGAAAGAAGAGCTGGATATTATTCCTGCTAAAGTACGTGTTCTTGAATACATGCAGGAAAAAGCGGTCTTTATCAAACAGATTGAAGGCGAAAAACAACGCCAGGTTAAAGCCGCACAAATGCCCAGACACCCTATTGCCAGAGCAATGGGAAGCATCAGTTTAATGTGCTTTGTTATTATCGCCAAGTATGCTGACGGCTTACCTTTATATCGGCAAGAAGGCATCTTGTCTCGTTATGGGGGTGACATCTCCAGAGCGACATTAGCAAACTGGATGATCGCACTGGCTAAACAACTTCAGCCCCTGATTAACCTGATGCGAGAGCATCAACACACAGGGGCAGTCATACTCGCTGATGAAACGCGGGTTCAGGTATTAAAAGAACCGGGGCGGCCAGCGACCTCAGATAAATATATGTGGGTGACGCTTGGCGGGCCACCGGGTGAAAAAAGCATCCTGTTTGAATACGATCCCTCTCGTAGTGGAGACGTCCCCATGCGCCTGCTTGACGGCTTTAGTGGCTATCTGCAAACCGATGGCTATGCGGGGTACAATGCCGTGTGCCAAAAAAACAGCATCACCCAGCTGGGGTGCTGGGATCATGCGCGTCGTTATTTTAAAGATGCCCAGAATGCACAGCCTAAACGCAAAAAGGGACAAAATAACAAACCCTCAAAAGCAGGTAAAGCGCTGAGCCTGATCAATAAACTGTATGTCATTGAGCGAGAAATTAAAGACCTGTCAGTGGATGAAAAATATCAGCAGCGCCAGGAGAAGAGCATTCCTGTATTGAACCAGCTCAAAGCCTATCTGGAAGAAAACCAGCATAAAGTACCTAAAGATAGCCTGACAGGAAAGGCAATGACTTACCTGAGTAACCAGTGGGAAAAACTCAATGTGTATTGCACCCATGGTGAACTCAATATTAGCAACATCCTGGCAGAAAATGCGATTCGCCCGTTTGTGATAGGGCGCAAAGCCTGGTTATTTTCTGATACCCCTGCGGGTGCTCGTGCCAGTGCAATACATTACAGCCTGATAGAAACAGCTAAAGCAAATGGGCTGGAGCCTTATGCATATCTTAAGCAGGTTCTCACTGCTTTACCTTATGCTGATACGGTTGATAAAGTGGAGGCTTTGTTGCCCTGGAATATTAAAAAATCAGATACGCCTGAATAGGGCAAGTACGTGCTTCGTTGAGCGCTTACGTATGCACTGTATACTATTGCTGGAACAATCTACCTATTTGGATCTGGTGACGGGCTACATATAGAGCTCTTTAAACACTATTTAGGTAGCAATGGTAATACCAGTTTAATAGGCTATAAAGAACTTATTTTTCTATTATTTCTAGGGCTGGTCCTGCAATTAATGAACAAAGAAAACAAAAATCACTTGTTACACTTATGTAAAAAACAGACTCGCTGTATTAAAAATGAAATTATGGCGCAAATAAAATCACCATGGTGATCAACTTGTAGGGCGCGGCTTTAGCCCGCCTGCTATAAGCTCAATAATGGCGGGCTAAAGCCGCGCCCTACATTCAACTTAATTACACACTCGTTTCTTACAATGCTTTTTGCTTTTGCAATCATTCAGCCTAAATACTCAGAAAGAATCAACCATATTCGAGCACTTGCTGCATTCGGAATATTTGTATTTCACTATGAGCACTTTATCGCGCATGCTTTTTTTGCCCCACTGAAAAGCTCAAACCTCCTTGAGCTACTTGCATATCACGGGTATTTTTGCGTTTATTTATTTTTTGTACTGAGTGGATTTTTATTGGCTAAAGCTTATCCAGATAAGCTGGATTTAAAAGGTTTTTTCGCCAGACGTATAGGTCGCATCATCCCCGCCTACTATCTGTGTATTGCGGTATATTGCCTGCTTTTCACCACATCCTTGCCAAGTCCTAATCTCATGCTCGCCATTTTCAGTTATGATCTAAGCACCTATCCAGGTGCAATTGGACACTTGTGGTTTATTAATCGCCTACTAGAATGCTACCTGAGCTTCCCCCTGTTATGGTGGATAGTTCAAAAAACCGGGCGGGTTGGTTTGACTGTGATTTATTTGTTTTGTCTGTCTAGCGGGGCATATTGGGTCATACATTTTCAGGCGACTTTACCGGACTACTACTTCTCCCTAGTGCTATGTCTTAGCCACTTTATATTAGGTATGTTAGCTGCCTATCAATCAAGCCAATCAAGACACAAACTACTTGCAGCCATAGTCGTACTTGTTTTTCTAATGACTCTAGCATGGTTTCACCAGAATACCTGGCAGACGCCCCTGGACTATTCCTGGCTTAGCGTTTTGTGGCTTAATTTTATTGCGGTGCTCTTTGTGGTATTAATCAGAGCTTATTTGTTTTTACCTATTTATTTACCAAAACTTATTTCTGCCATGATGCTGAAACTGGGGAATATAAGTTATACATTTTATTTATATCATTTTTTAGTCATCCATTTTTTTATAATGAATAGGGAATATTTAACTAAATATAATAGCTTGAATTTTATGGGATTATTTTTAGTGTGTGTTATAACTGCAACATTGTTCCAACAATTACTGGGCATCTTCAGCCGTGGCGTCATATATATATCAAACAGGGCAACTATACCCCATAAACGATAAAGGAGGTTTTACCTCGAAGGCACGAAGAAAAAAATTCAACATTCGTGGTTTAAAATAAAATCCAGCTCACCCTTTTAAAAGCAAAAAAGTTTCACCACGAAGGACCCGAAAAGCACGAAGAAAAGAATATACAGGTTTTAACCTTCATTATCTTCATGCCCTTCATGGTAAAACAGTTAATATCTACAACACTAATTCACCATGAAGAGCATGAAGTTCATGAAGAATACATCACAAAAGCTTTTATTTCCGTGTTCTTCGTGGTAAAAGAATATTAACTGGGTAAGTGTAGGCTAAAGCCTACTCCCCGCGCTGACACAATGTACAAAATGCTTACTTTTAACAGGGGCATCAAAGATTGAAGCCTGGGCAAAGTCAACAAACCAGGCTCGACTGCCCCGGGTTTTATAAGTGAGTGAGCGAGCGTTTGTCCAGTATGCTGCTTTTTGAGTATCAGGAAAAAAATCGGTATTAATTTTTATTGACTTATGATCCAGTTCTATTAAAGAATTAAGCTCCATAATGGTAGGTAATCGCCATTGCTGTTGTTGCACATTAATTATTGCACAGCTTTGCTTAGCCTGTTCCCACGTTTTGGCTTCTGGGTTAATACAGTCATTCAGACCTGCGCCTGATATACATTGTAGCCATTGCAAACCCGTTTCTTTATCTTTAATAATTCCAGCTTGCACTATACTGAAACGTGGTTCTTTATCTGCTACTGCATAATCACCGGTTTGTCTCGGAAAATCGGCACTGCCGCAAGGAATAATTTTTACCAGGTCATAACAGTGTGTTTGACTAGCGGCGATTTGAGCATATAGACCGAAAATAATTATTGTGAGGTAACGCATAATACCAAACCATCCAGTTCTTTTAAATTTGCAACTAGTAAATTTAATTTAGGAATCAAATACCAGGCCAGTTCTGGATTATCAGGCTGTGTACTGCTAGTCCAGTATAAATTAACCATATCCATTTTCAGCGCACCAAAATGTACATAATAACTTAATAACTCATCACGATTTGCCAATCGCCATTGTCGTTTTGAGTTATTTAATTCGGCACAATAACGTAAAGCCTCATCCCAGTGCATTGTTATTGCATTGCCCTGACATAGTTGATCGGTAAACACTTGCTCTGCCGGGCAATGTGTCCAGTAGAGCCCGGTTTGTTGATCAAAAAAGGCCTGTGGCTCACTACTGCAGGCCAGCAGGTTTATATTGAAAATCAATAAAAATATGACCTTTAGAGAGGTTTTCATAAGAATATTGTGTAGATGCGTACGCTTTATGTGATGTGTACTCTTCGTGGTATATCTGGATATTATATTAAACCACGAAGAACACGATGCTAAAGCCTTTTGTTTTCTTCATGCTCTTCATGCTCTTCATGGTGAATTAATGTTGCGGATATTAACTGTTTTACCATGAAGGACATGAAGATACTGAAGGATAAAGCCTTTAAATTCTTTTCTTCGTGAACTTCATGCCCTTCATGGTGAATTTATGTTGTAGATATTAACTGTTTTACCATGGAGGACATGAAGATACTGAAGGATAAAGCCTTTAAATTCTTTTCTTCGTGAACTTCATGCCCTTCATGGTGAATTTATGTTGTAGATATTAACTGTTTTACCATGAAGGACATGAAGATACTGAAGGATAAAGCCTTTAAATTCTTTTCTTCGTGAACTTCATGCCCTTCATGGTGAATTTATGTTGTAGATATTAACTGTTTTACCATGAAGGACATGAAGATACTGAAGGATAAAGCCTTTAAATTCTTTTCTTCGTGAACTTCATGCCCTTCATGGTGAATTTATGTTGTAGATATTAACTGTTTTACCATGGAGGACATGAAGATACTGAAGGATAAAGCCTTTAAATTCTTTTCTTCGTGAACTTCATGCCCTTCATGGTGAATTTATGTTGTAGATATTAACTGTTTTACCATGAAGGACATGAAGATACTGAAGGATAAAGCCTTTAAATTCTTTTCTTCGTGAACTTCATGCCCTTCATGGTGAATTTATGTTGTAGATATTAACTGTTTTACCATGGAGGACATGAAGATACTGAAGGATAAAGCCTTTAAATTCTTTTCTTCGTGAACTTCATGCCCTTCATGGTGAATTTATGTTGTAGATATTAACTGTTTTACCATGAAGGACATGAAGGTACTGAAGGATAAAGCCTTTAAATTCTTTTCTTCGTGAACTTCATGCCCTTCATGGTGAATTTATGTTGTAGATATTAACTGTTTTACCATGAAGGACATGAAGGTACTGAAGCATAAAGCCTTTAAATTCTTTTCTTCGTGGTGAAACTTTTATCTTAATGGTGTAGCGCATCATTCGCGAAAGGTGCGCTACGTGCCTCATTTACCCTATATTAAGTAATTACCTAACACAACGCACGTAGGCATGCACCTGTTTGCTATTCGCATAGCTATTACCGCTAAAAAAGGAAATATAATAGGCTAATTCCGGATGATCACTATCTGTATTGGATGACCAGTAAACATTATCTTTAGTATTATTGGCTAATACTTCAGTGATGGCAGGTGTGCGTTTTTGTCTATTAACAAGATTCAGTAATTCGCTGCGATTGGGTAAGCGCCAATCCTGATAATCTGTCCAATTTAGCTGGGCGCAATACCGTAATGCCTGCCCCCAATCTAATAATACAGGTTCTGGGCACTGAGCAAATAGCCTAGGACGGCAATATTGCCATGACAGACCTGCAGTTTGGGTATGATATTGCTGTAATTGGCGATGTTCGTATCGAATAACACTGATTGCTAGTGCTATCAGTAAAAGTAGTAATACAGATGATTTCAAAAAAACCATTGATTTCACCATGAAACGCATGAAGAAAAGAATATAAAAGCTTTAACCCAATCCATAGGATGTGTTGAGGTACGAAACGCATCATGAGCGACATGGCTTTGTGATGCGTTTCGTACCTCAACACATCCTGTCGAATCTTGGCAAGAGTATAAATTATTTACTTTTTGTCTTGCTCTCTAGCTCTGCAATTTTTTTACTAATAAATTCATCAAGCGCAAGTTCGTCTATCTGCATATCATTTTCTTTCATGAGTTGCTCATAGTAAGCTGTTCTTGCTATTTCCCAGTCTTTTTTCTTTAACTCACTGATCATTTGCGCTTTAACATCATCAAATGACTTGAAACCTGCAGGGAATTTTTTATTCAGCTTGATGATATGATAGCCATATTGCGTTTTAACTGGCTCGGATATCTCTCCTACCTGCATCGTAAATACCGCATCCGAAAAAGGCTTTACCATCTGTCCTCGGGTAAACACGCCCATCTCGCCTTTATTCTTTTTCACTGATTTATCATCAGATTCTTTTATTGCTAACTCGGTAAAATTGGCGCCTTGCATTAGCTGCATTCTGATGTTCTGCGCTTTTTTTAAGGCTTCAGCATCGGATAATGTTTTGTTAGAGATCAAAATATGTGCTGCATCGACACGCGCTTCGACAGGATAATTAGCTTTGTTTACCTGATATTTCTGTTTTGCGTATTTGATGTAATTTCGCTTATTTTCTTTTCTAACTTCGTCTAGTTTAAGAAGAAATAAGCCATTATATCTGATCGCTTTTAAGCGCTGCGCATTTATCCCTTGTTTATCCAGGCCTTCGGCTATAGCCATTTGCGCCATCACTTCCCTAAGATAAAGCTGCTCTAGTTGTTCTTTTACTTGTGCTTTATTTTTTAATAATTTTATTTGCGCATGGGCTGGCGCTCTTTCTAATAAAATTTCCAGACTTGTAGTACTGACCTGATTATCTTGTTTATCACTCACTAACTCCGCTTGTGCAATAGATGCAAAGCTATAGCACAGAGCAATCATGATTGTTTTTTTCACTTTTCAAACTCCAAAAAAAAAGGGTGAGGTATAAAACCCCACCCTTTGTTACTTAGTTTAGTTAAATAATTTAAACTAAATATTTACAACTAACGATCTCTTTTGTAAAAATGTGGGAATGTCTCACCTAAGCTTTGTGCACCTAGATTTGCTCTAGCAGACATAAAGCCCTGTAGAGGTACACCTTTAGCTGAAGCACCACCAGTCATAGCAGCAGATACCCAACTTGCATAACGAGAGCCTGCTAAGTCATAAACAGAACTATGGAAAGTAAAACGTACCCAACCATCGCTAAAGCCATCAACTAGAGTCAGGCTCTGTGCATTATCAGATCCAAGTACTGAATCTGTTGTACCATCTGTATTTAAAGCAAGAATGTTTACTTCTCTTTCAAATGGAACAAATACATCAGGAGTTGTAATTGGTGGAGAGAAATCACCCGGCTCAGGAGTTATTTCAGCTTCTTCTCTATTCCAGTAAACAAACCCAGCTTTTACATCAGTAGCATCCAGATAATTCCAGTAACCATTGTCTGCTGCTAATTGTGCTTTTTCATCAGATGAAGCATCAGGATCTGTTATCCCTACTGCAATATCTTTTACAGGTAAGGTTTTATCAGCATCCCAAACACCTGCAGCAACATATTCATAGTTATTATAAATCGCATGCTTTCTCATAGGAGCAGAAACCACAAAATCAGTTAATGTACCACCTGATAAGAAATATTGATTACCTAACTCAGTCACTAATAAAGCATCAGAAATAGGCATAGGGTTAATACCTGAAGGAACTGATGTTCTTGGACGAACGTCAGTATCATCCAAACCCCAGTCTCTTACTACAGGAGAAAAAGTTACAGTTTCTGCAACATTAACACGATCAGATTCTTCGCTATTACCTGATGCTAGAGAAGGTAGCAGGTAGAAATTCTCATCTGAAGACAAATAATGCTGTGCAGTTGTTGAGTAGTTAGTAACTGAAGCAGGCTCAGCAACAAATCCGGCAACATGAGCGCCATCAATCAGGATTGATGAACCAACTAAACCACCTGTAGGTGCGGTGATTGCAACTTGATCATTACCATCCACACTAGTCATTGAAGCTTGACCATAGTATCCTGCAGCACTAGTGATATCTTGTTTTGGATAACCAGTTGGTTTTGGATTAACCCAGTTAAGACCACCATCACTTACACCGTTTGATGCAGCACCACCCTGAACAAATACACCTTGAATCCAGGCTTCATTGATTACACCACAGTCAAATGGTACACCAGAAGGCTGTTCATGCAAAATACCTTCACTAGCAATTAGTTGCGATTTAGATCCTACAGCGATAGTGGCGTCTTCAGCAACCTCACCCATTTCAATCACTTCCAGATAACCTTCACGTACATCAGCTACATCAGTAGAATCGTAAGCAGTATGTCTGAATAGCACACCATCAGCAGGAATCGTAGGATGCGTACATGACTTATCAGCTGTTGTTAAATTAACACCGCCATCAGAGCCTTCTCTAAGCTGCATGGTGAAAACGTCATATGGAGACAGATACAAGTTAAAATCCAGTACATCGTTAGAATTTTCTGACTCACGAAAACGAATTTTTACTGCTTTATAGGCATCCGTTGTGTTAGTGATATTAAAGTTAGTAATATAATTGTTATTAACATTGTAAATAAGGGAAAATTAACACCGAACCTTCCGACCCTGAGTCATTTAATGACACAGCTTGAGCAGTCAAACTTGACAGCCCTAATACCGCCGCAGAAACTGCAGCAATTTTCGTTTTTTTAAACATCTACTTCTCCAAAATTAAAAATAAATTTTATAAAATTTAATGGTCTGAGATATGATACCACTGTCCTGATGTGGAATGGTGTATCCAGTTCTCCTTGGCCCGAGCATCACTTTCAACAGCCTCAAAGCCCATACCAAGTTTAATTGTAGCATAAATTACAATGCTTGCAACACATTTATCTTCTACACAGTCAATATCTTCTATCTCAATCTTACGCCAGGATCCCACTCCATGAACTGTATTTCTATAGTCCGAAAAGGAATATAGCTCTCTATACTCAGGTGTTTCAAAAGTATAAGCCGTTTCCAACCGGCCTTCAATTAGCGCATCCCATCGTTCGTTAACACGCTGCCTCACAATCTCTTCAGGATTATGTGCAACAAAAGAGGCGCATCCACTTACAATTAATAATATAAGAGTTAACAACCCCCACCTTATGGGTTTTATATACACTTAATTAGCACCTCCTATCTTTCATAATATTCAAATAGTACAAACATTTCGTGGCAAAACACTTTAGCTTTATCACTTAAGTGCATATTATAGTTATGAATTTAAAAAAAACAAGTTTCTATACCAGAATTTTGCATTACTTGGCAAAAAAACCTTCCCAATATTGGCACCAAACAGCACCAAGCCCTTCAATTATCCACCCCTTAGCTCACAGTTATCATAGGATTAAGTATCCATCTCCAACACAGCTAATCAGAATAATTAATTAACAATCTCAAGGATAACAAAACAGGATTTATATTCTTTTAGTACCGCAATTAATATAAGGGTAATTTTTTGAAAATCAAGCTTAGGCACCTGGAAACAAATAATCAACCAACTTTTCTGGTCTTTTGGTCCGTCATTAGCACTGTAGTAATAGTTTCGTAGCCAGCTATGCGCCTATTGCTACAGTGCTAATGACAAACAAAAATCCTGCCCAAATATTAAACGCTTATTTATTTCCAGGTGCCTTATTGCCTCGTTTTGCAAACTCATTCTCATTTTTAACCACAGCTATTGAAACAATAATGTAACTACTCAGCGTATCTGAGTAGTTACTAAAATAGATTGTATCTTTCCAGCCAGGCACCAGAGAAGCAGGTATTTGATAAAAAATATCATGATAGAACAAGCGTTTTGTAGATGGACAAAGGAGGTACGACGTGCCCATCATGTTTTCGTTGATGGGCACGGATGAAGCCCTTTGCCCATCCTACAGCAAAATAAGGGCATGGCACCATTTCAGTACTTTACTAGATAGACACGCACCAAATTACTCCTTAATTAGTGTTCAACATGACTATTAAATCAAGTAGCTAATTTTTACACCTTCTAAAATTGCTAATAAGCCTTTTCAAATCCAGCCTCTCAACCTTTGGAATACTTATTCTCCTAATTGCATTAGAGTTAACCTACTTTGTAGTAAAGCATGCTTCACGCCAATAATATTTATTTACGAAAAAATAAGGGGCTTTGCGAGGAACGTCATTCTATATATAAAGGCGTATTTATTTCTGTCTTTATGCAGGCAACTCCTTTCACCTTAACACTCTCAGCTTGAATATCTTATGCGATACACATGACAAGCTTATTACAAGTAACCCACCTCACCCTAGGAACCCACAACTCCAGAACACAAATATGCCATTTTCATACTTTTACGATCCTTCGTATTTAATAAATCTTTTCTGATATCTGCGTAGACTCATAAGGTGAAGTATAATGCTCTATTATTTAATTTTAACTTCCTTTGTCTATGTTTGACACAATCATTGTTGGCGCAGGCTTTGCTGGCGCTGTTCTTGCCGAGCGACTTGCAACCCAAAAACAACAACGCATTTTAGTTATTGATAAGCGCCAGCATATTGGTGGAAACTGTTACGACTGTTTTGATGATCACGGAGTTTTAATCCATCAATATGGGCCGCATTTATTTCATACCGACAATAAAAAGGTTTTCGATTATCTAGGCCAATTCACCGAATGGCTTACCTATCAGCACGAAGTACTTGCCTTGATTGATGGACAGAAGGTACCTGTTCCCTTTAACCTGAATAGTTTGCACAGCCTGCTACCAAAGTCACTCGCTGAATCTCTGGAATTAAAGCTTATTGAACGCTTTGGCTATGGTGTTAAAGTCCCTATTCTTGAATTGCGCGAAATTGATGATAAAGAACTCAAATTTCTTGCCGATTTTATTTATGAAAAGATTTTTGTAAATTACACGGCTAAGCAATGGGGCAAAAAGCCTGAGGACATTTCTGCTGAGGTAACTGGGCGCGTGCCAGTTCATATTTCTCGTGATAACCGATATTTCCAGGATAAGTATCAAGCTATTCCCGCCCAAGGCTATACTCAAGTTTTTCAAAAAATGCTCAATCAACGAAATATTAGTTTAATGCTAAACACTGATTTTAAAGATGTTTTTAAACTTGATTTTGACACTGGTAAGATGCAGTTTATGCAAAGTGAATTTAAGGGCCAATTAATTTTTACTGGGCTAATTGATGAGCTATTTGCTAGTAGATTTGGAGAGCTCCCTTATCGTTCACTCGCCTTTAATTTTGAACATTTGCCGATTGAGCAGTTTCAACAAAAAACGACTATCAACTACCCCAATGATTACGACTTCACACGCATAACCGAATTTAAGCATATCACCCAGCAAATAACCCCTGGCACCACTATCGTTAAAGAATTTCCCCAAGACTTTGATCGCAATGACCCTAACAAAAACATCCCTTATTACCCTATTTTTACTGACGAGAACAAGCAAAAGTTAGATCGCTATCTAGACTTTGCCAAACAATTTGAAAATATTACCTTAGTAGGTCGCTTGGCAGAAAATCGCTATTATGACATGGATGATATAGTCGCCAGAGCACTACAAGTATTTGATGAGATAACTTAGGCACCTAGAAACACACATCATCCAACTTTGCTGGTCTTTTTGTCCGTCACTAGCACTGTAGCAATAGTTACGTAGCCAGCTATGCGCCTACTGCTACAGCACTAATGACAAACAAAAATCCTGCCCAAATATTGGACGCTTATTTATTTCCAGGTGCCTAAAATTAGAGCACAATACTAGCTCCCCAGACAGTTATACTTAAACAGGTTTAATTTTGTTAAAAGTGTGCTGCAGTAGATAAATCTAAGCTAAAAATCTGCTAGTTTCTGATGTTTATATTAGTATAAAGGTACTTATATTATATATACTTGCCTGCTTTTATATAATTGCCTATTTACAAAACTTCTCGCGTATAACGGAGAAGCAATTGTTTCTGAGCCAAATGATACACCGGGCTCCTCAGTCCGTATAAAGAAAACATTCCTACAAGGATAATCGATATGCCGAACAAAATAATTATTTCTATACTCACATTACTACTACTCAGCACTAATAGCTCCTTTGCAACTGAAAGGCTGGCCAGAATTATTGGTGGCAAACCTGTAAATTCGGAAGCCTGGCCCTGGATGGCCGGCCTAGTATATAAAAACACTGAAATTACTAATGAGGTTTTTTGCGGTGCCACTTTAATTGCCCCAGATTGGGTGTTAACAGCGGCACACTGTGTTATCGGTGTAGGTATCTCTGACTTTGAGATTATTATTAATCAGGCTCAACTTGATAGCGATAGTGGCGAACGCTTATCCGCAAGCGCTATCTTGTTTCACCCCTTATATAATGATTTTTTGTTAGAAAATGACCTGGCTTTAATTAAATTAGCGACACCTTCAAACATTAAACCCATTAATGTACTTGCTCCTTTTTCAACTCAGGATAGTGCTGGAAAACCCGCTTTCGCCTTAGGCTGGGGATCTATCTCTTCGTCATCCTTACAATACCCATCCACCCTTCAACAAGTTGAATTACCCATTATTGATAACCCCCGTTGCGATATTGCAATGGGCGATATTACTGAAGATATGCTTTGTGCCGGAGATGGTTTAGGTGAAAGAGACACCTGTTTCGGTGATAGTGGCGGCCCTCTTGTTGTTTTTGATACTGAAAGCGGCACCTGGCGTCAAGCAGGTATTACCAGCTGGGGATTTGATTGCGCAGCCACTGGGTTTTATGGTGTCTATACTCGCCTTAAAAATTATGCCCAGTTTATATCCGAGCATATCTGTAGTACACAAGAAATGCCCCCTGCTACTTCTCTTAACCTAGATATTGATGGTAATATAGTCAGCGCAAGTTGGAATGCTATCAATGATATCTCAGGCTATCGTTTAAATTTCACGCCTTATCCAGAAGCGCAAACAATCTATAGCCTAGACTTAAATCAAACGACTGACTTGTCTGTGGAGCTTAATACCGGCAGCGCTTTTTATGTGGCTATAACTGGCTACAATGGAAATTGTCTTAGCCAGTATTCAAATATTGAGCATTTTATTCTCAATTAAACAAAACTGTATTTGTAAATGTAGAACAGCATGATGCGTTCTACCACTTTAACGCCCTAAGTAACGGACCCGGCCTTATGCATCAAAACACCCCTCGACTCTCTACGCTATACAGCTATATTTATCGTAAAAAATGACTTCATCGATAAAATTAAGCATTGTTTTTCTTAACTTTAATAAACTAGAAGAAAGCCGTACAACCAGCACCCGGCTCCAGGAACTTTGTGCGTCTCGAGATGATATAGAAATTATTGCTGTTGATAATGGCTCTACAGACGGTACTGCTGAATATTTACAGGACCAAACGGGTATTAACTGCATTTTACTTGCAGATAACAGTGGTATTGCAGGCTATAACGTAGGTTTTAGTAGTGCACAGGGAGAGTGTATATTAATATTAGATGATGACTCCTGCCCGCTAGACCTTTGCGGTATCGACCATGCATTACATATTTTAGATCAACGCTCAGATATCGGTGTTATTGCGGCACATATCCAGACACCTGATGGCAAACCACAATGGAGCTGGCATTTACCGGTCAACAACGAATTTGCTAGCTCACCCTTTTTTATAGGTTGCGGCTTTATTATCCGCCGCGATTTATTCGAAAAAATCAATTGGTACCCAGAAAACTTTTTTCTCTACCAGAATGAAATTGATGTCAGCTTTCAAGTCCGCTTACAGGGATATGATATTTTTTATGATCCTGACTGCATTATTGAACACCGGGGCATACCTAGCCAGCGGCCTGGTTGGCGAAGAGTTTTTTTTCCAACGCGTAATACTTTATGGCTAATTCGCCGATATTATCCTCAACCTCAAGCAAGTTATTTAATTCTCTCGCGTATCATCGTGGGCCTGACTCGGGCTATTAAATTTAATGAACTAAGGCCTTACTTCAAAGCCGTACGTGATGGCTTACTTCAGCCGATTACAAAAAATATATTACCTGCTGCACTGCGCAAAACATTTCTTCCCTTTTGGAAACAAAATAGCCTTATTCATCAATTACTAAGACGCACATGAATTCAACAGCAAAAATTCTAATTATTATTGTTACCTGGAATAAAAAAAGCTATGTGCTTGACCTATTAAACTCTCTGTCCACCCTTACTTTCCCCAGAGATCAGCTAGATATTTTAGTTATTGATAATGCAAGTAATGACGGTACTGTTGAAGCTTTAGAGGCGGAATTTAGTGATATTCAGATTATACGTAATTCTGAAAACCTGGGTGGAACCGGAGGTTTTAATACTGGCTTAGCCTGGGCATTTGAGCAAGCAGAAGCTCAATATGATTATTTATGGCTGTTAGATAATGATGTCGTGGTACATCAGAATGCACTCAGTGAATTAGTTACACTACTAGACTCCCAAACTGACATAGCTATTGCTGGCTCTACCATGATGCAACTTGATTATCCATGGCGTATCAATGAAATGGGCGCATTTGTCGATAGAGGACGTGGCACTTTATTATTTAACCGGCATTTGCAAGAAGTTCCCGGCTGGCGAGAAAAAACTTTGCCGGAATTATTAGTAGGTGATGCTGATTTAAGTAAAAAACTCGACTACTGCCAGCCTAGCATGGATGTAGACTATGTTGCCGCTGCTTCATTACTGATTCGTGCTCCTGTCGCTAAACAGGCGGGTTTATGGATGGATTTTTTTATTCATTTTGATGACGTGGAGTGGTGTTTGCGTATTGCTCAATCTGGACACCGGATAGTCGTCTCTGCTAAATCATTAATCTGGCATGTCTCTGCGATTGCCAAAGTACCCAGCTGGATACTTTATTACGATAATCGTAATGTATTATATTTACTAGATAAGCATAGTGACCCGCTAGCTATAAAAAATACCCAACGCTGGATACTGAAAAAAACCTTATATTATAAATTGCTAGGTAAAGACGACTTAGCCCAGCTGCATTTACAAGCACTAGAAGATTATGATCGCGGTGCTATGGGTAAAAAAGACATTCAACTGCCGTATCAGGCCAAATCCTTGTGCGACATACAGCGGGTTTTTACTGACCCCAGTATAAAAAATATTATTATTCCGTGGACTGTCAATTTACAAGCGACGTCAATATTCGACTCTCTGGTCTCTGCCATGAGAGCGCGTCCTGAACTTAAGGTATTTTATATAGTGCCGCCTAGTCATATACCTTTGCCTCTACGTCAATTTCCAAATGCGATCCCACTGGCAATGCCAAACTTTGTTATCTCACGTTATCTAAAGTATCTACGCTTACGTAATCAATTTGATCTGGCTTTACAATCAGATTACCAGCCTATAATTCCTCTATCCTGGATAGCTAAACAGAACTTATTTGTCAATTATGAAAATTATTGCCTACGCCCTTCGCCAAAGCTGCCTGAAATTATCCATGCCTTACCTATATTAATAAAAAAATGGCTGAATACGAAAACATAACTGCCTCGTTGAATACTTTATAAAAGGTAACAACACTCTTGGCAACGTAGATATATTCATCAGACTATCACTGAAACCCTTAGCACATTCCTTGCTTATATCTTAAACAATGGCGGCAATGGATCTGCTAGATCTTTTTTAACTACATCTACTGATTGGTTGTTTTGAAAAGCAGCCCATAATTCAGCTCCTTGCCATGCCTGTGTTTTATCGCTATATAGAATAGTATTTAAAACTAAGATTTCAGCCTGTAATAACGGCCCACTTTGCTCAGCAATTTTAGTTAAACTAGACTGCTTAAATTGATCTCGCCCCCACTGTAGCAAAGCATCTTTGGCCAGTATAGGGTCATTATCAGCGCAGGCTTTTTGCAACATCTTTTTAGCTGTTGATTTTTTTTCTACTGTGACAGGCTGCTTTTTAGTTTTACCCAGTTTTCTAGATAAAAAGTACGCTAATGTAACTAGCCAGGCCAATGCAAAAAACAGTGTTAACCAGAACCATAATGTGCTTTGTTGCTGAATAGGCAATGTTTTTTGCGTGCCTTTACCCCCTGCTGCTGCTTGCGCAGGGGAAACAAGGGGAGGAGTGGGCTCTAATACTGTCGTTGCTCCCGTTGCCGCTATGGCGGTAATTGTGCGCTCTGCAATACGCGCGACTTCCATTTTCTGCGTTCGGGTATTCCACCAGGGAATTTCTATCGCAGGCAAGGTGAAGCTACCCGCCCGGCTAGGAATTAGCGCTACTTTTTCTTGTCTAAGGGCAAGCATGCCACTATCTGTGGCTTTTTCCTCTAATACAGGCTGATCGGGATAGGCTTTTAAGTGCGGCGGCATATTATCTTTATATAATTCTGACAATCCCCCCACAGTTGCACCTTCAACTTGTAACGTAATAGTACGCGTAAACGGTTGCCCCACGACCATTTCTTCCAGATTGTCAGTCCACTCCTCCTGTAGAAAGACTTGTTTTGCCGGTAGCCAATCTACTCCTGCATTGGCTGGCTTAGGCTGAACGTCGAGAGTGATCGCTGCAGATACCACTCGCTTATTCCGGGTTCGTTGGCGATTAAAAAAGCTATTCGTCTGACGCTGACCTAGGATGATAATTCCAGCAGTTAATCTTAACGGTGCTATTGTCAGCGTGCCGCTTTTTTGTGGAAAAATAGCATATTTGCGTTCGGTCACTACATAATTCTCACCCTGAAACCGAGTATTATAATTCTTGTCTTCACCTAGTTTTTCAACCATTGCATCCTGTAGTTCTGGCTCGGTTAAGCTAGCCTGCGAGATATTAACTTTGCGAAATAGTTTTAAGGTATAGATAACCTGTTCCTGTATGTAAGGCTTAGGTGTATCAACTTCAACTTGCAAAAACAAGTCTTCATTAACCATCCCTGTATCCTGAGCCTCATTTACAAGTATTGAAGTATATTGGCTATTATCCTGGCCAAAATTAATGGCTGGAATAACTAGGTTACCCGCATGTTTCGCCATAACGGTTAAAATCCATTGTATGGAGTTGGTTTTTTTCCAGTTATTGATTTGCACAGACTGTTGTTGCGACTGGTTTAAAATTTCAAAATCTTTATCCAATGGCGCAAAATCTGGCTCAGCATTCGGCTGTTCGTTAGCTGTAAAGGTTATCTGAAAGGATTCTTGTAGATTAACCGGGTTGCGATCCACACTCACGCTGATATCTGCAGCTAGCAATGGCCTTGTAAATACGCAAACAAGCAGTAATATAAAAAATCTATAATTATTGAAAAAAGTCATACCTGATAGAAAAGTGGTCATTTGAAAAAACTGGGTCATTTTACCTTTTAATTTTTTTAAAAACAGGGCTTATACTTCGCACGGTCACGGATGCGCTTGTATAGTGAGCTGATTTTTGTCGATAGCAAAGCCTGCCCCGTACTTGATACGGGGATGCTGAAACGGGCACATAGCTAGCTACGTAACGGTTTCAGCAATGTAACTATGGGGAAAACTCAGCCGCTAGAAACCCGCATCCGTGACCGCGCGAAGTATAACTAGACGAATAAGTTCTGATGCCTTTAGGCCTCTCGGTTATCAGTAGGGTTATCCATCATTTTTATAGTCTCCTTGGGTTTGTCAATTTCCAGCGTCTCTACGCCACGTAGTTTACGCTCCATTGCACTAGTACGTGTCGATTGCAAAGTCTCCAGAGAGCTTGATGCGGTGTGCAATTGTTTTTGTACCCGCTCCAATTGCCCTGCATATTTAACAAATTCAGTTTTCACTTCAGCCAGCACGTTCCAGACCTCACTGCTGCGTTTTTGTACAGCCAGGGTTCTAAAACCCATATGTAAACTGTTAAGCAAAGCGGATAAAGTTGTCGGACCGGTAATGGTAATGCGGTAAGTGCGCTGCAATTTTTCAAACAATTGCGGATGACGCAAGACCTCGGAATATAGGCTTTCTACCGGCAAGAACATAATCGCGAAATCGGTAGTATTCGGTGGATCAATATATTTTGTACTAATGTCCTTGGCAAAGCTTTCAATAGCCTTCAATAACTGCTTCTGAGCCAAATCTATTTTAACCGTATTGCCTTCCTCCAGAGCTTGCAGTAAAAGCTGGTAGCTTTCTAGAGGAAATTTAGAATCAATAGGTAACCAGACCGTTTTTTCATCGGACTTACCTGGCAATTTGACGGCATATTCGACATTTGCCTGACTATTCTTCTTAGTTGCAACATTGATACCGTATTGGTCAGGGCTGAGCACTTGCTCGAGTATATTACCTAATTGATATTCTCCGAGGATTCCGCGAGTTTTTACATTGGATAACACTTTTTTCAAATCACCGACGCCGACCGCCAGGTTTTGCATTTCACCTAATCCCTTATGTACTTGTTCAAGGCGTTCGCTTACCAGCTTAAAAGATTCACCTAATCTTTTTTCCAGTGTCTCATGCAGCTTTTCATCCACTGTTTTACGCATTTCGCCCAGCTGCTGAGTATTATCCTCTCGAATAGCTTTCAATTGTTTTTCAATCGCTTCGCGGATTTCGATAATGCTATTTTTTGCCTGCTGGCTTGCTCTAAGTTGCTGGGAATTCAGGTCAGCAAATTTCTGCTTTAATTGCTCCGTAAATTCTTTAATAACCTGAGAGAATTTTTGTTCAAATGATTTAAGGCTGGCATTTAATTCCTGGCGATTATCTTTGGCATCATTTTTAATACTTTGCTCAAAAGCAATTAACTTTTCCTGCGTTTTTTCCCTGAATTCATCCTGCTTTCTATTTAAGGCTTCACTGGTTTCCTGAAATGACAAACCTACGCTGCGCTTAAGCTCAGAAGAATTGCTAATTAAGTTTTCTGATAGAGTATTGAGTGAAATTTTAAACGCTTCTAATTGGCGGTTTTGTTCACCGCTATTTTCACTTACGCGTTTTAATAAAGTATCTTGAAAACGATTAAATAATTCATGTATTTCGCGGCGATTATCCGCGCTGACATCGCGTAATTCTTTACGTGAATCAATTAAACCGTCTTTTAGTGTCTCTTCATTTTGCTGCAGCAAACTAACTAATTCCAGCTTGATTTGCTCTGCATTGGATTGGGACAATGCATTGACCTTGCTCAATATAAAAAACAGCAACAACAGACAGATAATCAGCAGGCAAGCGCTTATTGCTGCAAACACCAGGATTGGATCATTAATTAATTGGTTCATTCATATAGTTTATTAAAGTAATGTTTATTGCTCGCCTAGTGCTGGCGACACACCCAAAATATCAGCTATCGATAGTATGAATCGCCCCATAGCCTTCATATTGGCACGATATTGTAAGGCCATGCGGGCAAAGCCTTACACGAGACTTTAAAATCATTGATTAATTCTCGCAAAATTTGGTGCACAGATTTTCCCCTATTACAGGTCAGCTCTTCGTAATTAACAACGTCTAAGCCCTAAATTAAACCGACTGACCAAAGTTATTGGGGGTTTATCAATTATAATAAACCATCACACAAACAAGAGGTAATATAATGCACGCAAATTTTTGGCTGGAAAGGTGGGAGAAAAACCAGATTGGCTTCCACGAACATGACATAAACGGACATTTACAAAAATTCTGGAAGACTCTCCAAACCCCTTTGAGTAATAAGATATTTGTACCTCTTTGTGGAAAAAGCAGAGATATATTATGGTTGCTGTCCCTGGGTCACCAAGTTGTCGGTGTAGAAATTAGTCCACTCGCAGTAGAACAATTTTTTTCAGCAAACAAATTACAGGCAAAAGTCACTGACTGTGGTATTTTTCAGCTCTGGCAAGCCGATAATCTTAGCATTTACCTGGGTGATTTCTTCGACCTCAGTAGTGATCATCTGACTGATTGTACAGCAATATATGATAGAGCCGCACTGGTAGCTCTACCAGCAGAGATGCGCCAGCAATATGTTCTACACCTGAATAAAATTACTCCAGATTTAAAGAGTAGCTTATTAGTCACACTGGAATATGCACAGGAAGAAATGTCGGGCCCACCATTCAGTGTCGATGAAGATGAAGTACATAATTTATTCGCAGATACTCATGCCATTGAGCGCCTGTTTGCGGAAGATGTTTTACAAAATAATGATAACTTTCAGCAACGGGGTTTAAGCAATCTAGTAGAAAAAGTTTATCGACTACAAAAAAACCGGATGTCCTAGCCAAATTTATAGTGCAAGATATTGAATTAATATAATACTTTCAAAAAAAGTCAGCTTCACCCATAGGTTAAGCGGACTTTTTTTGCAAGTGCGGTGGAATCAAGAGCTTGTGCTAGAAACCGTGAGCAACTGATTTTTCTAAGTTTAAGGCTAGTTTATATCTCTTCAAACTCTTATAATAATTAGCTTAATTAAACATATTACCTGGTAATTCAGTAGCAAGTTCCACGTTTCAGCGCGCCGCTTTTGTAGCTGAAAGCCAAAGCCATCCACAATATATCACTTAATTTCATTCAGCCAGGTATATGTTTTGCTTGTTATTGCTGCTCAAGCCACATAATAAACAGAAAAACTCAATGCTAAAGATTAAAAAACGTCCATTATTCACGCCCTATGCAGGCTCAGTATTGCTGGAAACTGCATTGCTCAACAAAGGTTCAGCGTTCACGGCACAGGAACGGCAGGAATTTAATCTGGACGGCTTGCTACCTAATGCGATTGAAACCATAGAAGATCAGGAAAAAAGAGTATATCACCAGTTTTCTCACCTTAGAAATGACCTGAACAAGCATATCTTTCTACGTAATATTCAGGACACTAACGAAACGCTTTATTTCAATCTTCTGACTAAGCATTTTGAAGAAGTCATGCCGATAATCTATACCCCGACAGTCGGGCTGGCTTGTCAGCAATTTTCACGTATTTATCGGCGCAAAAGGGGGTTGTTTTTATCCTACCCGGATCGTGAAAAAATGTCGGATATGCTCAGAAATCTGGATAAAAATAATGTCAAAGTCATTGTTGTCACCGATAGTGAGCGCATTCTAGGCTTAGGCGATCAAGGCATTGGAGGCATGGGCATACCCATAGGAAAGCTGGCGCTTTATTCCGGTTGCGGAGGGGTTAGTCCCGCCTATACTTTGCCTATAACGCTGGATGTAGGTACAAATAATAAAGAGTTACTGGATGACCCAATGTATATGGGCTGGCGACATGAGCGCATTACAGGCAAAGAATATTTTGACTTTGTTGATCTATTTATTCAAGGGATTAAAAAGCGCTGGCCTGGGGTTTTGGTACAATTTGAAGATTTTGCCCAGGCAAATGCGACACCCTTATTAAAAAAATATCAGCATGAAATCTGCTGTTTTAATGATGATATTCAGGGCACAGCTTCGGTCACCGTTGGTACTTTGCTAGCAGCATGCCATACCTATAATAGATCGATTACAGACCAGCGCGTGGTATTTATTGGCGGTGGTTCAGCGGGTTGCGGCATTGCTGAACAGATTGTTGCACATATGATTAAGCACGGTTTGAGTGAACAACAGGCACTGGATCGCATTTTTATGTTTACCCATCATGGACTGTTAACTTCTGACATGGACCATCTGCTAGATTTTCAACAAAAATTTGCCAGAGATAGCGAAGAAATTTCCAACTGGAGCAGTAATGGCGAAGCTATTAGCTTATTGGATTTAGTCCGTGAGAGTAAGCCTACGATATTGATTGGCGTATCTGGACAACCTGACTTAATGACTGAGGATGTAATCAAGGCAATGTATGCTGATTGCCTTAACCCCATAATATTACCGCTTTCCAATCCAACTTCACATGTTGAGGCTTTACCTAAAGATATTATTCGCTGGACCGATGGAAATGCTATCGTTGCAACCGGCAGCCCTTTTGCACCTGTTGAGCATAATGGCAAGCAACTAGTAATAGCGCAATGTAATAACAGCTATATTTTCCCTGGAGTGGGCTTGGGAGTTATTGCCAGCCATGCCAAACAAGTCACCGAAAAAATGTTTATGGTTGCCAGTGAAGCTTTGGCAGACTGCTCTCCTCTGGTCGATGGCAGTGGCACAAACCTGTTACCGGCATTAAGTAAAATAAGAGAAGTTAGTCTTGATATTGCTCTGGTTGTAGGTTTGCAGGCCATTGAAGAAGGAGTCGCTCCTGCCCTTAGCAAAGAAGAGTTAGCAGAGAGTATTCAGGAAAATTTTTGGATTCCTGAATACAGGGAATATCGTCGCCAGAAATTGTAGCAAAGGGAATGAGGTTAGCAGACCTGACAATCAAACACTCCATTGAACCTAGAAAAATCAGTTGAGCGCGAATTTATAGTGCAAGATATTGAATGAATATAATACTTTCAAAAAAATTTTAGCTTCACCCATAGGTTAAGCGGACATTTTTTGGACGTGCGGTGGAATCAAGAGCTTGTGCTAGAAAACGTGAGCAACTGATTTTTCTAGGTTGAAGGTCAGTCATAACATAGTGCTATCTGGCAGGATATTTAAACAGGCCATCATAAAACCCGCGCAGAATATTATAAAACTGATCCCAGCGTTTATTATCGAATAAAGAAAAATACACCAGTGTAAAAACTAACTTGGCAAAATTATTTATTTTCCAACTATAAGGAACGTAGCTACGGCGATACATCCACAAGCTATTGCGTACGATAGTATAGTGTCTGGAACCGCTACGATGAGGCATTGTTCGCCAGCCAAAACACCAGAACCTGACAATAGAGTCGCCCAAATAATGATGTAAAATCCCTTCGCAAGAGCCATAAACATTGAACCCAAATGCCTTGGTGCGCATATACCACTCAGTTTCGACATGATCAATAAAAAAGCTTTCATCAAAGGGCCCAATCTTCTCCCAGGCAGGAAGATATATTAAACTCCCCGAAGAATTCAAAAATTCGCATGGTAGTAGCCTATCTCCATGAGCACACCGACACGTGCGCCAGACGCCATCTCTCATGGATGAAAAACCTAACTCTTTTTTTGAACGGGGATCGATGAGTCGCGCTCCTACTGCCGCGAGCTGCGAGTCCTGCTCAAGTTGTTTGTCAGCAACTTCAACCAATTGCTGAAGCAAAGCATCATCAGGAATACTATCGTGATCTAATAACAAAACAAATTTACAACTTAATCCTTTAGCAAGCTCCATCCCTCTGTTTTGCGCTACTGCGATGCCAAGATTTTGCCCAAGCTCAATTAAATGCCTCTTTTCTGCAAGATTATTTACCCAGGCATTAAGCATATCAATCGATGTGCTATCTGAGCCATTATCAACAATAATCACCTGTTGATCTTTTAGCGCAGCAAGCTGCTGTTTAAAAATATTTTCAGGTGGATTATAGGTAACAATTAAATGAGTAGACTGCACTATAGATTTATTCATGGAAGGTAAAAAAGGACTCGCTGCAAAATTCACCCAGTATACTTTGCGCGGTCACAGATGCGGTTGTATAGTGAGCTGATTTTTATTCAAGAGTCACTTTGTTTGATGATGGTTTAGATCCTAATTGAGCAGTTATGCCATGATAAAAACCTAATAAAGATGCCTTGAGATAATCCATTTTATGGTTTTTAGAGGCAAGAGCATACACGAACATCCATAAAGATGTTTGGGTAAAAATTTGTATTCTAGCTAATACCGGAAGAGCATTTGAATAAAGCGATAAATAAACACCATTGCGAATAAAAAAGTAACGCCTGGCAGGGCTTCTTAAGGTGATTTCTCTTCCCAAAAAAACCACCATTTGATCCCCCAGAGTATGCCTGATTTCAACATCGCCATAAGCTACCACACTGTAGCCCATTTCTTTCGACCGCCAACACCACTCAAAATCGACCCAGTCAATAAACAAATCTTCTCTTTTGTAGCCTATATGCTCAAAAACAGATTTTGGAATAAGGGAGATGGAAAGAAATAATCATCCAGAACAACCAGGAGAAATGGTCAAAAACCATTTCTCCAACGATGGCATTCGGTCAACAAACTGATAATACGTCTTCATTGCTTTTTTACCTACCTTTACTCCTGTTTCATATATTTTTTCTGTTAATTTAACAATAGGTGCTTTGCCATTGTAGGTCATACTTTTGGCAAATTTTAAAGTTGTTTCAACTGTATCCATTATGTCGCCACTAATATGATTTTCATAGGCTCCCCATACTCGTTCAATTGGGTTATATTTACTATGATAAGGAGGGTAGTAGGCCAGTTTTATCTTTATGTTGCTTTTTTCAGCAAACTCCACAAGCCTTTTTATAAACTGAGTTCTGGAGCTACTGTTCTCCATACCATTGTCAGCGTTAATTGTCAGAATATCTACTCCATATTTTTCTTGAATTTCTGGCCAAATTTCTTCCAATCGGTCAACGATGAAATCACTGCTGGCATAGCCTGCTGTAAAGAAAAGGAAAAAATCATCATGTTCAGGCAGATAAAAACCAAAAGGAGTTAACTTTTCCTTAACATCTAAATCATGATCCTCTGCTTTTGTTAAAACCCGATTTCGTCCTCCCCGTGAAAAATTTCCTATATTCATTCTTGCTTTGGCATCAATTGATATACGAATCTCTTTTGGGTTGATATCTGCCATTCCATTGACTGAATGAACTTGTTCAAAAATTGCATCCGTTTCCTTGATTTTCTTATGAGGCTTTGTTTTTTGTACCTTTTTTGGATGGTAACTCAGGTCATTTAATTTTGTATTGATAGTTTTTGAGCAAGGTAATGTTTTTTCATCGTAATAATCAATCTCCAGTAAACGTTTTCTAACTTCTTTAGCCGTTAGCCGGGTATATAATCGACAGGAATTAAAAGAGGGATCCGTTTGACACTCCGGTTCAGCAATTTTTTTTATGTCATCAAGTAGATGAGGAAAATGCTCTTCACTTTTATTACGCCCTCTCGCTGAAAAATTATCTTCTATGGGCTGAGTTTCAAGTTCATATTGTCCTTTTCGGATAGTGCCTCTATTCCATCCTAGTTTTTCTTCAGCAATACTTGCACCACCTGAGCCTAGTAGCTCCACCGTTTCAGCCATGAATATACGACGTACCGAGCCTTTTAAACGATGGGCTGTATTTATAATCCAACCTATAATGCTATCTGTTAATATCAACAAGCTTATCTGCCTAGTGTGAGAATAAATTCAGAATTCATTATTATAAATTATTGAGACACAAGCTTACTTCGTTTGGATGATTATTTCTTTCCATCTCCCTAACCATTCCCGAAGAAATCAGCTGGGAAACAAAATTCACCCCTTTTTCTGGAATGATTCTTTGAGCAAAGGGAGTGTATTTAATAACGGGCTGAACTTTATCATTGAATGTATCTATAAATGCTGGCCCAATAACAGAATAGTTAACATCCCTTTGCTCCAGTTCTTTCATGCACTGACAGATTTTATCTAAGTAATCATCGGGGTATATTGTATCTTGATCGCTAAGCCAAACGTGCTCTGCACCGCATAACAAAGCGTCTTTTATACCAATATTTTGAGCGGCAGCGACGCCAACATTATTGCTTAGGGGTATTAGCTTAAAGTCCATTTCAATATTACGTATATCGTTTATATTCGAGGATCCATTATCAATAATAATTATGTGTCTTGTACTGGCTAGAATACTTTTTAAAGCCTTTTGAAAAAGCCCGATATCCGGGTTAAAAGTAACAATAACACAATAAAAATCCATAAAAATTCATAACAGATTAAAAAAACGACCTTATTCAGCAATAGGCGGTGTTCCACCCAGGCATATGTTGGGGGCAGCAAAACCCTCTATTTTTAATTTAGCTTATAACGGGGGATTACAGGAGTAAACATTACACAGTAAGCATGCTTATAATGTGGATAGGGGAAGCGTTCGTGAGTAAAGCAATCTAGTGCTCCCGACTGGCCTAGGTCAGGCTTATTTATCAAAGCTATCGAAACCTAGACCACGACTTTAATAGTAAAACTTAAGGGGCGTCAATAGCATTAGTGGCCATGTACTTCACGTAAACTGTCCTCATCGACTCTTTTGGCTAGAGTATATTGACGCTGCTCACCCGTCATGGGCTTACCCTCTGGGCTAAGCATTATAAGTGCTGCTTCATTTTTAATGCGAAATTTGCGTATAATGGAATCTTTACGCGCAACTAAAGTTACAATGCCGGATTCATCATCCCAGCTATATTTTCCCTTCTCATAATACTCTCGTGAGGAAGATTTGGCTTTCTGCGTTACTAACAGATAATTCTGCCTGTTTTTTAAAGATAGAGTCGCCTTAATAGCTGGGCAGCCTTTATCTTTACATGGCAGGACACCATAATAAACACCACGAAACTCTTGGCTCTCGTCATCTGACTTAGCCATAGCCGAATTAATAGAAACAATAAGAACACTAAGTAATATTAGCGTCAATTTTTGTTTTAAGGATATTGTTAATGTTTTCATTGTATTCTCAGTTGATAAGAAAAAGGAGTTATTAATAAACCTAAAAAAACAGTTGTTCACGGTTTCTAGCACAAGCTCTTGATTCCACAGCACTTCAAAAAATACCCGGTTAACCTATGGGTGAAGCTAAGATTTTTTGAAAGTACTATATTAACTCAATATCTTGCACTATAATTCCGTACTCAACCGATTTTTCTAGGATAAAGGGTTAAACAAGCTCTACGTAAACAATAGTATAATACGCCAAGGTTATTGTAAAACAAAACAAAGTCGCGCCTTCAATTGCCATTTCTGGCATATATTCTTTCTCTTGCCACGTATTTATTGTCCCCAATCAACGTAGCCTTTTTATACATTGGTTTTCTACCACGAGAAAAACATCAGCAGCAAGATTGTAAAAACAGGCGACTTGAGCAAGGAGAGGGCTTTCCATCGCATAATATTACCTGATTACGTACAACTCTCAGCCATAGTAGAATAAAGCTTGAAACATCAGTATGTTAAAAACCTCGTTATTCCCGAAGTCTGTTATCGGGAATCTATGCTTATCCGACTAGATTCCTGCTTAAAGCATGCAGGAATGACGATGTATAGCTGAGGGTTATGGGTAATATTATTCTTTAACGCATGACAGAAAGACCTCTGCCCCTTCGTGAGTGTGCTTTTTATGTATCCGAGCCTTCCAGATGGTTAAGTATCAATGGATACACGTCTGTAGCGGCATTTTTTCCTATAATGCAGTCGACATGACCATAATCAGGAATAAGGTGGCGCACATACAACTCAGCGCCATTAGCTTTGGTAACGCGATCCAACGTAATTTCTGTACTCTTTGGCAGTACACAGACATTATCAGCGCCGTGTATAAAGGCGATCGGGATAGCCAGGCGTTCCAGATGTGGTAGATAAACTTCTTCACCTTCTGCATTGACCAGATGACGGGTTGTAGCAATTCTAGATAGCTGGACCATGGCGGTCAGGTTAACAACGCCAAACAATTCATGCATCGCTTTATGTGTTTCCGGGCTAAGCTGGTCATGCTCGTATAGATTGCCATAAAGCCCTGTCACCCTCTGACATACTGGGTTTTTGCAATGTTCTTCAGCTTCCATTGGATAAGCTTTGATTAGCCAGTTATAGACGCGATCTAAAGGTGAGGCATCAGTATCGGTGTATGTCGTCATGGTTCTGAAACCCAGTGCTCTGGAAATTGGTGTCAGATAGGATTTGCCTAGATTCAATAAAGGCACATAAAGGTCGGTAGAAACCTGAGAACAAACGGCTGCGCGCACCCCTTGCAGACCAGCAAGCATAGCCATGGTAAAAGTAGAGGACCCTACGCCATGAGC
Organism: Methyloprofundus sp.; assembly: GCF_965251085.1. Lineage (NCBI taxonomy): Bacteria > Pseudomonadati > Pseudomonadota > Gammaproteobacteria > Methylococcales > Methylococcaceae > Methyloprofundus > Methyloprofundus sp. The sequence goes on from NZ_OZ252594.1 coordinate 3,210,697, forward strand.
CACTATCTGCAGGCTTTTGGTTTTGCTTAATTCTAGCACTTTATTTACTGCTGAAGGATAGTCTCTGGTTGCAACGTCATCCATCTTCGACTGGCGATGAGAAGCAGACAATTCAATACTTAAGCGGTGGTCCAGTAACCAGACATCGAAATTATTCTCATAAAGAAATTCCAGCAGATTTGTGGCAATCGTATCTGTAGAGTACATAAGTTGGGAAACGCCTATGCAGTGGGATAATAACACCGGGCCTTTACTGCCCCCCTGGTAACGCATAAGTCGGAGTTGCACACCATCAGTGGAATCAAAGTAAAATACATCAGGCTCCGAAACCCGTAGTCGACGTTTTGTTCGGGGGCTATGTGCACGATCAAATAGTTCCAGCTCGGTAAATTCAGATGTTATGTTCATGTATTTGCTCCGATAAATAGAAAAGCAATCAGGTATCCTAATAGATATTAGACCGGTTTCAGGCTTCAGAGTCACCTATTAGCCTGCCCATGTCAATAGGCAAAAGAAATTGATTTTATAATTACCACGCTCACTGAATCAGTTTATATGCTTGCTATCCTGCATCTGTTTTTCTCTCGTTTTGTCATGATATGCATCGATCATACGCATCCGTCTTCTCATTTTGTGTTTAGCGCAAGTTACCAATGCGCTCCAGTCACCCATTAGGATCAAGATATCAGAGTTTCCCTAATGGAATTATTTCTGTACCCCTAGCCTTTTAAGCCTCAGAAGACTTCAGTTATGATCGTAGCATGTTCTATATTAGAGCATAAGTACACTCACAAGACCGTAGGAGAGCCATCCTTTGGCTCTCTATAAAGGAGGCGTTTAACAACCAATATCACAGTCAGCACTTAAGCCGTTAATAAAATCTATATCTGATTGAGGGGCACCAATGATCGTCATTACAATAATTTGATGATCTAGACAGATTTTTTCTGCTATATCACTACTCCAAATACTGTCTGGAACAGGGAGACCATACTTAGCAAGGTGTGCCTGATATAACTCTGAATGTTTAGTTTCATGAGCTATTGCTCCAGCGTACCATTTTAAGGAATAGAAAGAGTCTTTATCACTCACTTCATATCTTGGCGGGGATTCAAAAGCCCACATATGGCTGAACTCACCTTGCTCAATAATGCCAACATACTTTTGTATTTTTTCAAATTCAATGGGAGCCAGGTTTTTTAATATTTCTAAAGAAGCCTTGGTTTGAATTATAAACTCATTACTCCCAACTATCTGGATTTTATTGACTATTTCACTTTCGGTCTTTGTTAAATCTATAAAATCTCCAATACTTCCTACATGCTTTAATCCATTAAAAATCTCACCATATATATAGACATCTTTTCCTAATGTACCAATATAAATATCTGTATTCTTATAATAACGAACCAAATAATTGTCAATTTCAAATGTGTTTTCTCCTCGCGGGTTAAAATATTGTGAATAGTTTGCCTCTGCCCAATTGAAAAATTTATTTGAATCTTGCAAGTTGTCAGCAATAACAGTTTGAGAAAAACTTAAGAATAGCAATAAAATACAATTTTTTTCATGTTACTTCCTTGTGTAAGCCCAGCATGGGCGTGAACTTATGGGGTAAAAATCCTTTGAATTTTAGTTAATGTCACAGCCTGGTCTTTCCATACCACAGCACTAATTATTCGATTATATATTAATACGCTATGGAAAGACCTGGTCTTAGCTTTTTCTATTCAGCGAGATAATATACTTCGCGTGGCCACGACTGCGGATTCCTAGCGGCTGAATTTTTTAGTGATAATTATCTTTTTTAACTTGCTTGTTTCTTGGAGAATTCTCAGAAAATTTACAGTCTCCAAACCCGTTTGCTTATTTGTGCTTCCTTGTAATATCCAGCTCATGGATATCTTTATAAACAATCAGGGGGGCAGCGCTTACAAACACTTTTTCATTAAATTCACTCAAATAAATGGCATTTACAGTCACTTCCTCATACAACCAATAATACATATCAGACTCTAAGATACTGTATCTACAATTATATTTGCATTGTATCCATTGATTATCGAGTGAACCTATTATTCGGGGGGGCCTATCAGACTTGGCGTCATGATAGGTAAAAATCTTGTCGTCGGTACAGACTCGATATCGATCTAAATATATATTTCCATCATCGCCCAGCGCATATTTTACCCGGTTACCTTGAATATCATCACCGTGCTGATCTATGACGCATTGCTTATCGAAAACATAAAAAGCCGGTGGAAAAATAAGCGGGTATGTTTCTGGAATATTAACGCGCTGCAAAACATGGGCTGCTGTTCTTTGGCTCTTGTCCCATTGTTTGATCACTATTTGTAAAATTAGCAGACTCATTTAGCTTATCAGTTTTTTTTGCTCTGGATGTAAGTTGAACGTAATCAGATAAACAAATGAATGCGGTTACTTTACATGCGCCAACCATTCAGCATGATCCGCTTTACGTCCATGCACATAATCAAAATATAAACTCTGGATTTTCTCAGTAATCGGCCCGCGTGAGCCAGAACCAATTTGACGATCATCATATTCACGGATCGGCGTAACTTCTGCTGCAGATCCAGTGAAAAACGCCTCATCTGCAACATACACTTCATCACGGGTAATGCGTTTTTCTATAACTTCCAGGCCCTGTTCTTTAGCAATGGTTAGAATTGTCTCGCGAGTAATTCCTTCTAGCGCAGACGTGGTTTCCGGTGTATACAGAATGCCATTACGCACCATAAATAAATTTTCACCACTGCCTTCAGCAACAAACCCTTCATGATCCAGTAATAAGGCCTCATCATATCCAGCGCTTAATGCTTCTTGTAGGGCTAGAATCGAGTTGATGTAATTGCCATTCGCTTTGGCTTTGCACATGGTGCTGTTTACATGGTTTCGCGTATAAGATGAGGTGCGGATCCGGATACCTTTTTCCATGCTTTCAGCGCCTAGATACGCTCCCCATTCCCATGCCGCAACCATTACATGCACTTTCAGATTATCAGCACGTAAACCCATACCTTCTGAACCATAAAAACACATGGAACGAATATAAGCGCTATCCAGATTATTTTTACTAACTGCGCCCAGATGTGCCTGATTAATCTCTTCTTTAGTAAAAGGGATTTTCATATTCAAAATATGCGCTGAACGGTATAAACGATCCGTGTGTTCGGTGAGTTTGAAAATAGCAGGACCTTGATCTGTATGATAGGCTCTTAAACCTTCAAATACGCCAGCTCCATAATGCAGTGTATGGGTAAGTACATGTACTTTTGCTTCACGCCATTCTACCCATTCACCATCCATCCAGATTTTGCCGTCTCTATCGTCCATCGTCATCATTTGTGTTGTACCTATATTCGTAAAAATTCATTTCTTGTTAATCCTAGAAAAATCAGTTGAGCGCGAATTTATAGTGCAAGATATTGAATTCATATAATACTTTCAAAAAATGTTATCTTCACCCGTAGGTTAAGCGGACATTTTTTGGAAGTGCGGTGGAATCAAGAGCTTGTGCTAGAAACCGTGAGCAACTGATTTTTTAGGTTAAGACGATATTATAGCGTGATTCCTGCTATATCGCTTAGCGTATTGGTCTGCATCATAAAAAAACAGCATAATAAAACAATGATTTTTACCCGATATTTTATATATCAGATAAAATAGCATTTCCTAATATTCAACCTTTCTTATAATATGACAAAAGACTTAAAAATCACATTAAGTGAACTGGATACGCCTGTAAAAATTCTCTTTACAGGCTATTTAACCACCGTTGCAATTGGCTATCTTTTTGCCTTAATTCAAATTTTATTCACCCACGGTATGGCAGATGGGAAATTTGGTTTATCCATTGATGATATTGTTTATAGTTATTATGGAAACCGTTCGGGAACCGTTTTGGAGACCAAGTTAAACGGCTCTATGAAAGATAAAGCCACAGAACAAGAAAGGTTTGCCCTGATGCAGTGGGTGCGAGATGGTGCGTTAGAGAAAGAGTACACATCCCTAAAACCGCAGAAAATTATCGAAGCTAAATGTCAGATGTGCCATAACGAAGGCGCATCGGGAATTCCTGATTTTACTGAATTTGAAAATATCAAAGAACTTGCCAAACAGGATGAAGGTGCGACATTTGCTTCATTAACCCGGGTTTCGCATATTCATTTATTTGGTATCAGTTTTATTTTTATGTTCGTCGGACTGATTTTTAGTTTTTCAACAACCGCATCCAGCTTTTACAAAAGCATCGCGATCGGCATGCCTTATGCCTTTCTGATTGTTGATATTTTATCCTGGTGGTTAACTAAATTATCGCCCATGTTTGCCTCACTTATTATGGTTGCCGGAACGGGCATGGGAGCATCATTTGCTTTTATGTGGGTAGTCTCGTTAAAAGAAATGTGGTTTATTGATAACCCCTGGTTTTGTAATCCCGACTCACCTTGTCAGCGGACTATAAAAGTTATTTCCGGTTTTACTTTAAATAGCTTGGCTTTCATAGGAGGTGCATTAAGAAACAAGATGTTTCCTAAAGTCGTTGCCACAATAAAAAGTGCTTTTGACAGGATATTTAATAAAAAGTAATAAATATTGTAACTACTCAGACATGCTGTGTAGTTATAGCAAAATAAACACTGTAGGATGGGCAAAGGGCTTCATCCGTGCCCATCAACGAAAACATGATGGGCACGTCGTACCTCCTTTGCCCATCCTACAAAACACTTGTTCTATTATGATGTTGTTTATCAAATACCTGCCTCTCTTGTGCCTGGCTGGAAATATACAACCTAAATCCTGCAAGCCCATATTTTGACTCTCATTAACCTGTCTAGCTAAGTGGTTATTAGGTTTTTACTGCCGCTTTGCCAGCCCTCTTTGTCCAACCGATCAAAATATCCAGATTTAAATCATAAATAGAGGAAATTTTTTGTATCGTATGGATATCCCCCGAGCCCAAGGCAATAAACACCCTGCCAACGTGCCATGACCTTTTAATCAAAGTGACTTAACTTCGGTTAATGTTAAGCGAGTAACCCCACCTTAACCCAATCATCCCATTCCTGTGGATAGAGCGGATCTGCAGGTGTTCTGACTCTCAGCTGATTATTGCCTGTGAGTAATTTTCCAGCCACCCGAATCAGATAAGTACGAAGTGTATCCGGCTCCCATTGGCACAACGTTTTGTTGCCACTCAATTGAGCCATCCAGCGCACGGTATTGTAGGCAAGAACGGCGCAATGAAATAATGCGGCATTAGCCAGAAATTGATTCGTTCTGATTTTACCTAAACCCATTTGTGATTTTGCTTCTTCAATCCATGTTTCGCACGTCGCTCGTTCACCATACTTCTTATGTGTTTGCCAAGGCGATAGAGGTTCAGTTGTTACATAACAAAAATAGTCATATTCTGCCGTATCCCAAAGCTCGGACTGAGGTCCTGTCACTTGTTTAGGTTGCTTTATCCTGACCGCGACAAACTGACGAGAGCGAGACCAGCCACCACAACGATATTGAAACTCGCTCTGCTCCCAACCGGGTCGGCCTTGTATGGCTGTCCAGGCCTGTTTGGCCAGCAATGCGTTCAAATTCTTAAGTTTAACCTTTATTAGATACCCATGCCCTCTGGTATCGAGAAATTCAAGCAAATCACCGACAAAATAACCACTGTCACCGCGAAAAATAATGCGCATCCGATTGGGCAAGTGTGCAAGTAACTGTTTGGTAAATTCTACAACACCATTGCTTGTAAAGGCATTGCCTGTCCGGAACCAGGCTTGTAAAATTTCTTTTGTTTCCGCTAGAAAAGCGAGTTGTGGATGGTATGAACGGGCACCTTTCTTTTTGGGGTTGAAGCCTTTGGCACTTCCTTCTTGTCGACCACAAACGGTGTCCACAGTTGAATCGACATCGACCCACTGGACGGATTGTATGCCAGTTTTCGATTTTCCGGAACGAAGCAATCGCCGCCAGTGTTGACCACGCAAAGTATGCGTGAGCGTTTCAAACTGGCTTATCTGCCTATCACTTACTTCTTTAAAGATCCGTAAAATTGTGGTTTCAACAGGAATCTTTATCCAGCCAGCTACTTTGCGCAGTACGCTATCTGCCCATACGGTCGTCACCTTTGCCATTGATGTTGCTCCCCCCATCATGCCAACCAACGTCAATAGAACCACATCAGATAAGTGATGGTCTGCATTTTCACCCCGCCGATGTGGAACGCTTTGTTTTACGGTTTTTTCAAAACCTATCCTGTCTAAATATTTCACGACGGGAATCAGTCCCGCCTGGCTTGTCAATCCATGTGCTGTAGATGTCATTTTTACCGTTCGGGTACGGTTTCTTACGTGAGATGAGGATTTTGATACTTTAGAGGGCTTCATTAAAACAATGAGATAGTGAAATCAGGGAAATGATATTATATCATTGTTTAATAAGGAGTTTTGTGGATTATTATGTATAATGCTTGCAGGATTTAGGTACAATCTAATTTTGTAACTACTTAGATATGCTGAGTAGTTACTTAACACTTTCATTAAAACTAGAAAAATCAGTTGAGCGTGAATTTATAGTGCAAGATATCGAATTAATATAACACTTTCAAAAAAATTTTAGCTTCACCCATAGCTTAAGCGGATATTTTTTGGAAGTGCGGTGGAATCAAGAACTTGTGCTAGAAACCGTGAGCAACTGATTGTTCTAGGTTAAACTGATAAGCTGTGGCTTTAGTCTGCGTGTGCAAGCTAAAGCCATTTCCTTATTTGGTTGTTGATATATTTTATAAATAACGGAATAATTACCTCGTAACTTCTACGCGCATGCTCTGGAAAGCATGGGTGACCACTCTTTTTTTAAGGAAATACAATGTTGAAATCTATCCACATGCTATTTATCGTGCTGTCTGTAGGCGGCTTTATTATTCGCATTATGCTGGCACAATTTAAGCCTGCCTGGCTACAGCCTAAAGCAATTAAAATTGCACCGCATGTGATCGATACGATTTTATTGTTTAGTGGTGTCGCTTTAATCTTTCAGGGTAACTGGTTAGCCGGTGAGTTTGGCTGGATTATGACCAAGTTTATTATGTTATTGGTGTATATAGGTTTTGGTGTTATGGCGATGCGCGGTACCGGCATGGTGCGTTGGGGGGCTTTTATTGCGGCTTTAGCTTGTTTTGGCTATATATTATCTGTAGCGATTACCAAGCATGGCTTTATTTAAGGCCTTCTTGCACCAATGCCTGAGCCTTTTTGCTATCTATTTGTTGCCTTACCTTGTGAGGCGAAACCGTTAATCGAGCATTTTAAGTTAAAAAAAGAACTTTCAATCAATGCCTTTAGCATCTATCGCAACGGCCATATTAGCTTAACGGTAACCGGCATAGGTAAATCAGCTATGGCCGCTGGCGTTGCTTATAGTTTAGCGCTGTTTCCCAGCCCTACTTTACCCGTATTACTTAATATCGGCATAGCAGGGCATAGTACATACTCAATAGGCAGTGTTTTTACTGCTGATAAAATCATTGATCAGGGCACCGGGCGTAAATTTTACCCTCAGTTGGTCAGTACGCCGCCTTGCTCAACGAGTGCAATCACCACGGTATCTAAACCGCTGCCGGATTATCCATCAGATTCGTTATTTGAAATGGAAGCCTCATCATTTTATGAAACGGCAATACGCTTTAGTTCCAGCGAACTTATTCAGTGTATAAAAGTTATTTCCGACAATAAACACAATTCCACCGAGCAAATCAAGCCTGCTCAGGTTAGCCTTTGGCTAAAGGGTGCATTGCCAATCATTGCAGCTTATATGCAGCAACTAAGTCTCTTAGCATCGCTAGATAAACCTGTTGCAGCAGAGGGTTTTGCAGAAATTATTGAGCAATGGCGTTTTAGCAGTAATGAAAAATTACAGTTAAAAAGCTTGTTAAGAAAGAGGGCGATTTTGATTCCGCATAAGGCTTTGGACCTAACTGAAATATCACCCGGGCCAGGCAAAATAGTGCTGAATTATTTACGCAAGGAAATGGATAAGCAAAAATTTGGGGGCTTTTAGGGGCCCCTGTGCCTTTCACCCATTTTATTTGCCTCACAACCCATTTACCGAAAGCGTCAGTCACTTCTTTGTTGCTAGCAAAGTCACCAGAACCGAGCTCTTTAAGTTTAGGTTTTAAACGTAGGGTCACGCTGTAACCCCTTAGAAGTGAATATCATGCGCAACACCATGCAATAAAATTATCAAACTGACACCGGCCAAGATTAAAGCAATTTGTTGCAATGAAGATTTAATATCGGTTTTTTTATGCAAGGTGGGTATTAAATCTGCGACTGCGATATAAATAAAGCTCGATGCTGCTATGGCCAGAAAATATGGCAAACTTTCCTGTAAGCCATCTAAACTATAATAAGCCAAAACACCGCCCACAACAGTCGTTAAGCTCGCCAAAACATTATAAAAAAGCGCTTTTCCCTTAGAATATCCGCTATGCAATAAAATGGCAAAATCACCGACTTCCTGCGGTATTTCATGAGCGGCCACCGCCAGGCTGGTGACAATGCCTAACTGCACATCGGTTAAAAATGCAGCTGCAATCAGCACGCCATCTACAAAATTATGGATACCATCACCGATAATAATCATCGTACCTGCAGACTTATGAGCACCATGGGAATGACCGTGATCTTCTGTTTCTCCATGAACTTCGCAGGTTCCTGAATGGCAATGCCGCCAGATTAATAGCTTTTCCAGAATAAAAAACAATAGTAGGCCCAGCATAATTGAGCCTGAGATAGTTTGAATCTGCTCATGCCCCACTTCTTCAAAGGCATGAGGAATCAAGCCCCAAAAGGCAACAGCTAATAAGGCACCGGTAGCGAAACTAACACCGTGAGGTAAAATTTTAGACCGGGTTTTATCAGATAACAATAAAAACACTGAAGCTGCAATAACGCTTAAAACGCCGCCTAAAGCAGTAAAAATAATAATTAAAAAGAGTAAATTCATTGCAAGTAAAAATAAGGGGTTATCTGTAGAGCGGACTTTAGTCCGCTAGTAACAAAGCACATATGTTTAACAACATACACAAACAGGCGTAAAAAAGCTTTAGCTTTTTTCTAATAAACAAAGGCTGAGAAAGAGAAAACCAGAGCCAGATTACAAATTTCTAGCTTTTCTTACAATAACACCTACAGAACTGGGGTGTAATCCAAAGTGCTCACCAATTTCTCTCTGGCTGTATGCACCTGTATTGTACGCCGTCACAATCGCAACATTTCTATCGACATATTGCGCTTCTATTTGTAATAAAGACAGTGCTATTGGTCGTTTTTGTTTCTTTGGAATGCTCCAGTCACTTCTGCTATTTTCGATCTTATTTTGCATTTTAGAGACAAAGCTATCATCACCAAGATATATTTGCCCCTTTAAACCAGACCAGATATCAAGTTTCTGCCCGACACCCTCTAAAACAAAACGTTGATAATTCTCTCTTGCACGTTTTTTGGTTCTACCAAACTGAGATAAAACCCAGTCTGAAGTTAACCATTCTTGAACTTTAGTATGCCCAATAAAGGCTAGATAATTGCTCCATGGCCAGTCTTCTATATTGCGAATCAACCCTTTCACTCTAACCGGATTAAGCACAACATAACGCGCAAGTTCAAGAAAATATTGATCTTTATCAACAAGTATCGCCTTGTAACGCCCCTGAAAAAGGTGCCCAGTTCGTGAGTGACGCCGGTTTGATGCTTGAGTATACACACCATTAAGTTGACGCATGCCTTGTGAAAGGTTGCCATCTAAAGTCTCAATAATTAAATGGTAATGGTTATCCATCAAGCAATAGCTATGGCAAAGCCAGTTGTAATCAGATACAACTTTAGCTAATGTTTCCAGAAAGACGGTTCGATCTGTGTCATCATCATAAATGTTTTCACGCCGATCACCACGGGAAGTAATGTGATACAGCGCATTTGGAAACTCGATTCTTAGGGGTCTTGCCATGGGAAGAATTATATATGAATAGCAGCGAATTCGCAATTCGGGACCTGACCCCTTCGTTACGGGGTCTACGAATTGCGAATTCAGAATAGTTTCTTTATAGTATAGTCTTCTATCACCAAGACTATGAAGCTTTCTTAACGTTTCAAACTTCAGCCCAGTAAGATGAAGCTAATCGAGTAAAACGAATTGCTATTACGTATTTAAAAACTGATCAGTCGTAATATCAGCCTGCCTGAGAATCGCTTTTAATGTCCCCTCTGGCATATCCCCTGGATGGTTGGGAATCGTTGTATATTTGTTCGTTGTCGGGTTAAACCAGATTTCATGAGACCCAGCCGCCTGACGGTCAAATTCAAACCCCAGTTTCTTGAGTTTTTTGATAATTTGGCGATATTGAAATCCTGCAAGCCTACCCATCAGGTACCCAAAATCAACGGATAATCAAATGAATCTTTGACGGTTAGCAGTTTGCTTTGCTGGTGTCGTTCAGCTTGCGCCCCCAGCAATTTCTTGGCAACATCACGGGCAATCTCTACCGTTTCAGTAATGGTTCGGCCTTGGGCGATAAGGCCAGGAATATCATCGCAAGTGGCGAGATAAACGCCTTCTGGTAACTTCTCAATATGTAGATTAGCAATCTGTTCCATAGTTCTCTCCTGTCATTAATTAGCGTTAGCTTTTTGTTTTAGTTGCTCAGCTTCAACAAAGGTATCAATTAACTGTGTAATTTGTTGTCGTGGTTTAGGGCTGAGCTTTTCAATCTGCCGAATTCGGCGTTCCAGTCGACTACTAACAGGCATACTTTCAATAGGTTTAATTCCGAGCAAAAACCACGAGGTCAGGTCCCGAATTGAAAACCACGGGGTCAGGTCCCGAATTGCAAATTCAGAATAGTTTCTTTATAGCAAAAAACATGGGGTCTTTGATTTATGATTACAGGACTTAAAAGTGAAGATTTCTGAATTTCAAAGTATAATATTTTTGTAAAAAAATCATACCAAGAAAAGACCCCAATATTTTTGTATTTTTGGAGATAAACTGGAATAGTAGTAGCACGGTAGGTTGGGGTGATGCCAGAAACCCCAGCGCTTTTACCCCTCATCCCAAGGTTTATTCTGCATACCTGATAAATCCCGGCTCCCATGAATCACAGCCACGATATAAATGAGATCGGTCTGGCGTAAATAAATAATCCGGTACCCCTGAAAGATCAATTCTCTAACATCATCTCTTTGTTCGGCTTCGGGTACTTCTCGACCTATATCTGGAAAAGTTTCCAGGTTTTTAACCACCTCAAAAATTCGTTCGATAAATTGTCGTGCATAAAAACTAGAGTCTTTGGCAATATAATCTTGAATGCCTTCCATATCTTCCAGTGCGGGTTCTGTCCATCTAACCCGCATTGCCTAACAACCGTCTCTTTGCATCTTCATGAGAAACAGTGCGGCCATCCTCAACCGCTTTAAGCCCTTTCTCAATCTTCTGTTTAACGTAAAACTCATACATGATGTCATCCCAGGTGGCCTGGTCTGATACCTGATTAATAATCTGTTTTGCTGCCTGTTTTGCTGTTTGCATAGAAATTCTCCTTTAAGATACTTTTTGGACTAATCGTCTAGCTTCATGTTTAAGTAAAATGCCTTCAACTAATTCTTGAATAACAAATTTTTCCTCAGAATCTAGCCGAGAAACACCCTCCATTAATAATACAAGACTATCATCGGGTTGACGTTCATTTTCCTCAAAAATCAGCTGATCAGTTGCAACAGAAAGTGTTACGGCCAGCTTTTTAATCACGTCCAAAGTGGGTTGAGAACTGTCGTTCTCATAACGATACACTTGTGTTTTGGTAATACCGATAAAACCAGCTAATGCTTCTTGAGTTAACCCACGTTGTTAACGCAAAGCGGGAAAACCACGGGGTCACAAAACCACGGGGTCAGGTCCCGAATTGCGAATTCAGAATAGTTTCTTTATAGTATAGTCTTCTATCACCAAGACTATGAAGCTTTCTTAACGTTTCAAACTTCAGCCCAGTAAGATGAAGCTAATCGAGTAAAACGAATTGCAATTACGTATTTAAAAACTGATCAGTCATAATATCAGCCTGCCTGAGAATCGCTTTTAATGTCCCCTCTGGCATATCCCCTGGATGGCTGGGAATCGTTGTATATTTGTTCGTTATCGGGTTAAACCAGATTTCATGAGACCCAGGCCGCCTGACGGTCAAATTCAAACCCCAGTTCCTTGAGTTTTTTGATAATTTGGCGATATTTAAATCCTGCAAGCCTACCCATCAGGTACCCAAAATCAACGGATAATCAAATGAATCTTTGACGGTTAGCAGTTTGCTTTGCTGGTGTCGTTCAGCTTGCGCCCCCAGCAATTTCTTGGCAACATCACGGGCAATCTCTACCGTTTCAGTAATGGTTCGGCCTTGGGCGATAAGGCCAGGAATATCATCGCAAGTGGCGAGATAAACGCCTTCTGGTAACTTCTCAATATGTAGATTAGCAATCTGTTCCATAGTTCTCTCCTGTCATTAATTAGCACGAGCGTGGGGGTCAGGTCCCGAATTGCGAATTCAGGTTATTTTAATACAAAGAAAGCCCATTAAGTATAGTCTTCTATCATCAAGGCTATGAAGCTTTTTTAATATCCGCTTGAGAAACTCCGTACCCCACTGATGTTATTTAGGCTAACACCTCTGAGACCCAAAAAACACAGACTATAAGCCCATACTTATATTTTCCAGATCATGCTTGCCATACGCCCTGTCTGGCCATCGCGCCGATAGGAATAAAACCGGTCTTTATCGGTGACAGTACAATATTGACCACCATAAATTTGTTGTACACCTGCCTTGGCGAGTATTATCCTTGCTATCTGATAAATATCTGCTAAATATTTGCCTTGGGAATGATCTTTAAAGGCACTGGCAAACTGTGTCGATTTACTGACAAAGACATTGCGTACATCATTACCCACGACAAAACTTTGCGCGCCAATAGCAGGCCCCAGCCATGCCATTAGCCCAACACTAGGAATTTTATCAAGGGTATTTTCAATAATGCCATTTAATAAGCCGCGCCAGCCACCGTGTATGGCAGCAATCATTGTTCCTTGCGCGTCACACACTAAGATTGGCAGACAATCCGCCGTGAGCACAGTACAAACGACATTCCTTTTAGCCGTGTAACTGGCATCCGCTGCTACCATGTCTGTCACTAGATCTGCGCAAACTGCTTGAACGCTATGTGTTTGCTGTAGCCAGACGGGATCAGCAGGTAACGCAAGCATATTTTTGATACGTAGCCGATTCTCGAAAACATGCTGCAACTTATCATTGACATGGACAGCTGGGTTTAAACTGCTAAATTCCCCCTGGCTCACTCCACCTGTTCTTAAGCTGGTCGCCGCATGAATATTTGCCGGCGCAGGCCAATCAGGAGTGATCCAGTGTGTCATTTGCTCTTAAGGTTGCTAATAATTCTTGCATATCATCAGGTACCGGCAACTGCCATTCGCAATATTCGCCAGTTCGCGGGTGGATTAACCCCAGTTTTTCAGCATGCAAAGCCTGGCGCTTAAAGCTACGTAATATTTTTTCTAATTCCGCGCCACAATCCTTCGGCATTTGAAATCGACCACTGTACATAGGATCACCCACCAGAGGCAGGCGCAAATGTGCCATATGAACCCTGATTTGATGGGTGCGTCCGGTTTCCAGTTTGACCTGAATTAAGGTATTGCGTAAAAATCGTTCGAGTACGCGGTAATGCGTAACTGCGGGTTTGCCACTATCTCTGACTGCAAATTTTTTACGATCGGTGGGGTGCCTGCCTATCGGTTCATCTAGTGTTCCGCCTCCGGTCATACGGCCTATGGTAATGGCCAGGTATTCGCGATGAATTGTTCTGGCCTGTAATTGTTCAACCAAGCTGTGATGCGCTGCCAGGGTTTTGGCGACCATCAATAAGCCACTAGTATCCTTATCTATGCGGTGTACAATCCCTGAGCGAGGAATCGTGACCGCATCAGGCAAATGAAATAACAAAGCATTCTGTAAGGTCCCGTTCCAGTTTCCTGCGCCGGGATGCACCACGAAGCCAGCAGGCTTATTAACAATTAATATATCATCATCTTCATAAATAATATCCAGCGGAATATCTTCAGCCAGGTATTCTGTCACTTCTTCAGCTTCAGCATCCAGTATCAGCTCTTCACCGCCAACCAGACGATCTTTTGCTTTTAACTGCTCCGCATTGACTGTAACGCGCCCGGCTTTTACCCAGGTCTGTAATTTATTTCTTGAATAATCCGGGAAAATTTCTACCAAAATCTGGTCTAATCGCTTACCTGCCAATTCAAAAGGTACTTCGGCTGTTAATAGTGCCATATATTTTTTCTTTCCTAATTTTGTACTTATCTACAACAATTTCTTTTACAATAAACCTAGAAAAATCAGTTGGGCGCGGAATTATAGCGCAAGACATTGAATTCATATAATACTTTCAAAAAAGCTTAGATTCACCCGTAGGTTAATCGGGCATTTTTTGGAAGTGCGGTGGAATCAAGAGCGTGTACTAGAAACCGTGAGCAACTGACTTTTCTAGGATAAAGCTTTATCTTTTACAAAAAGCATACCGATCAATCTTACAACGTGTCGTTGCAACTATGCCATCATTTTCCCATAAATTAGCATTCATCCTTTGTTTATCTCTGTTCATACAGGCCTGTAGTTTTTTCTCTAATGAAACAAAGGGAGATGAACATGCGGGCTGGACGGTAGACCAATTTGTGACCGCAAGCAAGGAAGAGCTAGAAAATGAAAATTATAAAAAAGCGATAGTATTGTTAGAGCAGCTTGATTCACGCTACCCATTTGGTGCTCATTCTGCGCAAACTCAGCTCGATCTAACTTATGCCTATTATAAAAACGGAGATGCGGAAGCGGCTTTAGCCTCGGCAGACCGTTTTATTAAAACCCATCCGCGCCACCCGGATGTTGATTATGCCTACTATTTAAAAGCGCTGATTAATTTTAATCGTGAATTGGGGTTCATTGATCGTTTTATTCCTTCGGATGCAACCCAGCGTGATACCTTATTTACCCAGACTTCTTATTTAAACTTCGAAGAACTGTTACGCCGCTTTCCAAACAGTAAATATGCACCCGACGTAAGACAGCGTATGACTTACTTAAAAAATGCGCTGGCCCGACATGAACTTCACGTTGCACGCTTCTATATGGACCGCGAAGCCTTTGTAGCAGCGGCAAACCGTACTAACTATATTTTACAGCATTATCAGGGTACACCGGCAGTTCCCTATGCTCTGGAAATTCAAATAAAAGCATATAAAGTTTTAGGCCTAAATGGACTGGCGGATGAAAGCAAAGAAATTTATGACTATAACTACCCTGAAGGCCCACTCTACCCTGAAGCGGACCCCAGCGATGTTGTTGTGGTACCTTTTATCTGGAGTATATTTGCTTTCGATAGATAAGCGTGATTTTAATTTTTTACACTGGCAAATTGAGCGCATTTTTTTGTAAAAAGTATCAATTTATTTATTCCTGAGTGCAGAAACTCAACCTTCATTTATTTCGCTTATTATGTATTTTCGTCAAATTTTCTTAATTTCCTGTCTTAGCGCAATCGCTGCTAGTATAGGCTTTAGCCTGTATCAGTGGTTTCTAGTTAACCCCATTATCTTTGCAGCCGAACTTTATGAACTTGCTGAGCCCTTAGCAGCAAATGAAATACAACAGGCAGAGCCCTGGGCACCGGAGGACGGCATTGAGCGAGGTCTGTACACTTTATTAGCCAATTTCTTAATGAGTCTGGCTTACAGCCTCTTACTTGTCTGCGGCATGGTTTTTCGTGGTTCCAGTTCAATGTTAAAAGGGCTCGCCTGGGGTATGGCTGCTTATTTAAGCGTCTTTCTTGCACCTGCGCTAGGTTTGCCCCCAGAAATTCCCGGTATGCAAGCTGCTGATTTAGCTCAACGCCAGAACTGGTGGTTGTTAACTGTTTGTTTAACGGCAATAGGCCTGGCTGTATTAGCCTTTAGCCCTCGATACTATAAAGGGGCTGGATTGATCCTAATATTATTGCCACAGCTAATTGGCGCGCCTGTCGCTGAAATCCATGGATTTAGTCATCCGGATCCTGACGCTGTGATTATGCTTACAAAGCTATGGCATCAATTCATCCTGCAAACCAGTATCGCAAACGCTTTATTATGGTTTATAATCGGCACCAGTACAGGTTTTTTATCTCATAAATTTATTGATGCTGTGCCACCCTTACCAGCTAACAAATTAACCAAGGCTTAATATGAATGTCAATAACTCTGCGTCCCTGGAACATAGTGTTTCAGTTTCTGCCTCTAAAAATCTGCAAATCTTTGCAGCAGCAGCTTTAGGGCTTATTATTTTATTTGGTGTGGGCTTTGCGCCCATGGATATTGCACACAATGCGGCTCATGACACCCGCCATAGTGTTGCCTTTCCTTGTCATTAGACAATGTAGAGCAGACTTCAGACTGTGAAAGTATATTTTGTTGGGTAGAGGTACAAAACCTAATAATCGAGGCCATGAAAGCTACTTGCCTGGCGGAGGCTGTAAGCCCACTTTAAACTACGGCTCCCGCCTTTATGGCGTATTATTAAAATACTCTCACAGCCTCTATTAGTCAGCTACGCTTGCTTAGGCACCTGGAAATAAATAGATTCAGAGGCTAGCCATATAAAGTCGGAATAGGCTGACGTTTATGTTGCGTTTGCTGAAATGTGCGGATAATTAATTGGCTCACTTTTTCCACAACCGGCTTACCTTCCAGAAAGTCATCTAGCTGGTCATAACTTAGACCCAGCGCATGTTCATCCGTTTTACCCGGTGCTAAATCTTCCAAATCCGCAGTAGGTGCTTTAGTTATTAATAGTTCAGGCGCTCCCAGAGTTTTAGCAAGCTGCCTAACCTGACGTTTATTCAAGCCAAAAAGCGGAGCCAGATCACAGGCGCCATCACCCCATTTAGTAAAAAAACCGGTGATATTCTCTGCCGAATGGTCGGTACCAATAACCAGAGCACCCAATAAACCAGCCATTTGATATTGTGCAATCATGCGAGTGCGGGCTTTAACATTACCTTTGCTAAAATCCAGCTGAGCGGATGATGCTGGCTGCTCTCCCAGGCCTTCAAGGGCGCGGCACGTTTCTGCATGAATAGCATCCACCCCGGTTTGCACATTAAACGCAATACTTTTCCCGGGCTGAATAAAGCTAATCGCCAACTGCGCATCACTTTCATCTGCCTGAACATTATATGGCAGTCGCACGGCTATAAATTGATACTCGCGGCTATTTTCTTGTTGGTTAAGCTGCTCAACAGCAAGCTGTGCCAGACGACCACAGGCTGATGAGTCGATACCACCGCTGATACCGAGTAATAGTTTTTTTAAACCCGAGCTTTTAAGCTGGCGTTTTATAAAATCGATCCGCCGCTGGATTTCAAATTCAGGCTCAATAACCGGAAGCACTTTCATTTCTTCAATAATATCTTGTTGGTTCATAGATTGTTTAAACAGCCCAGGGTATTTTATATTTAGATGACAGTGTGATTGCTGAATGCAAATTTGTCATTAATTGTATCTAAATTGGCCAGCATAAGTGGTAAAATATTTTCAAAGTGTTTAGATTTATTATTTTACAAGCCAGATTTATATATGAGTGCAGAAAATCAAATATTAATAGAAGTTTTTCCCAGGTATATCCCCGACCAATCAAAGCCTAGCGCGCACAAATATGCCTTTGCATATACCATCAAAATCACCAATACCGGAACCATCCCTGCAAAATTACTCAGTCGCCACTGGTTAATCACGGATGCGAATGGCAAGATTGAAGAGGTGCGTGGCGAAGGTGTTATCGGTAAAACGCCCTATCTTAAACCCGGTGAAGCATTTACTTACACTAGTGGTGCGCTGATCGAAACATCAGTTGGGGTAATGCAAGGCGAGTACACCATGCGCTCAGATTCAGGAGAAAATTTTGATGCACAGGTTCCTCAATTTACCTTATCTATACCGAGAACATTGCACTAATGCAACAGCCATGAAATATAACTATTAACTATCTGTCTCTATGATGCCTACCAGAGTAAGGAGCGAGGATTTAATAATATCCGCAAGTATGACGCAGGGTTTTGGCATCACAGGCGTGCTAGGAAAACAGGCACAGTGAGGCTACGAAACTGTTTTTCTAGTGCGACTGTGGCGTCAAAAGACAAGTCAGACTCGGGTATTATTGAATTCCCGCTTCTAAGTCTTATAAGATTTAATATTATGGCTGCCTACTGGGGGCTGTATTAGCCATGGCTATCTACGCGATTGGTGATATTCAGGGTTGTTATGATGATTTACTGCGCTTATTGAAAAAGATAGATTTTAATAAAAAATCCGATCAGCTCTGGTTTGTTGGCGACTTAGTAAATCGCGGCCCGAAATCCTTAGAAACTCTACGGTTTATTAAATCATTGGGGAAATCAGCCATTTGCGTACTGGGAAACCATGACCTGCATCTATTGGCAGTTGCTTATAAACATTCGCCGATACGTACAAAAGACACGCTAAAGCCGATATTGAATGCCAAAGATAAAGACGAATTATTGCATTGGCTAAGGCACCGTCCATTATTTCATTACAATGATGATTTTTGTCTGCTACATGCAGGCTTACCACCACAATGGGATTTTTCCACGGCAAAAAAAATGGCTGCTAAAGTGGAACATGAGTTACGTGGCGATCACTATGAAAAATTTTTCAAGCATATGTATGGTAATGAGCCAGATCGGTGGAGCGAAAAATTAAAAGGCTATGAGCTATTACGATTTACCGTGAACTGCTTTACTCGCATGCGTTTATGTGATGACAAAGGCACGATTGACTTTAAATATAATGGCAAACCAGGCTCTCAACCAAAACACTTAAGCCCATGGTTTGATCTGCCAAACAGAAAAAATGCACATTTGAAAATTATATTTGGTCACTGGTCTGCACTAGGGTATCACCACTCGAATAACTGTTACGGCATAGACACTGGCTGTCTATGGGGTGGGCAACTCACTGCCTTAAAGCTAGGTACAAAAATGCACAGAATCAGC
This sequence comes from Methyloprofundus sp., assembly GCF_965251085.1. Classification (NCBI taxonomy): domain Bacteria; kingdom Pseudomonadati; phylum Pseudomonadota; class Gammaproteobacteria; order Methylococcales; family Methylococcaceae; genus Methyloprofundus; species Methyloprofundus sp. The sequence continues at coordinate 3,229,893 of NZ_OZ252594.1, forward strand.
ATTGATTGTAAAGGCTATCGAGACCCTCAAAAATAATTTTCACCTGTCTATACTTCGCGCGGTCAAGGGTGCGGATTTCTAGCGGCTGAGTTTTTGCCGATAGCTACGTTGCTGAAACCGTTACGTAGCTAGCTATGCGCTAGTTTCAGCGCTTTGCTATCGACAAAAATCAGCTCACTATACAACCACACCCGTGACCACGCGAAGTATACCAAGTTCAAATGCCTAAATCTCCTGCTATTATTTCCTGCGCCTTACATGATTATATTGAAATCGCCTGCTTGTATAATTATCAGATCAGGCTGCTATTAAAAAATCAGCAAACGATCGAAGGCAAAGCGGTAGATACTCTTATCTCAGCTGATAAACGCGAATACTTACTGCTAGAGTGTGAACGGCAAATAAAAATCGAACTCATTGAAATTAAACAATTACAAGTATTGACGCCTCAGGCAAAATTTCAATCTGTTTCTTTTTGACCAGCAGAAAATACTTCAGTCAAAGCACAGGCCCTGCTTTCCTGATAGAATAGCACGGTTTATACATGCCATATCAAGGCCTTAATACTTAAAATCAATACCAGAGAAAAACATGTTTTGTTACCATTGCCAGGAAGCTAAAAAAAATATTGCCTGTGATACGGCAGGGATTTGTGGGAAAAAAGCGGATGTTTCTAGCTTACATGATTTATTAACTTACACCTTAAAAGGGCTATGCTTCTACGCAGTAAAAGCACAAGAATCAGGGATAACTGAAACCAATATTGATAAGTTTGTCGCACGTGCACTCTATTCAATGGTGACTAATGTTAATTTCGATGCAGCAGTATTTGTGCAATTAATTGCTGAAACGGTACAGCGCCGTGAGCACTTAAAAAGATCACTATCAGAAATTGAAACGGTCACTATCAGCGATGAGCCGGAAGAAGCTCAATGGTACTACGAGAAAATTGACCAAGCTGCTTTCGTAAAAAAAGGCGAAACAGTGGGTGTTAATTCAGCGGGCGAACTATCCGGTGAAGCTGCGGATTTACATGCTGCACGGGAAATTCTGATCTACGCTGCAAAAGGCTTGGGCGCACTTTTAGAGCACCTTCAGATGCTAGGCGTTTTTGAACTTGAGCACTATGTCTTTATGCATGAAGCAGTGGCTTTTACTTTGCAGCAGGAGCAAAGCCTGGAAGATGTGCTAGCCATGAACTTTCAATGTGGTGAACAGGCCATATTGATTATGGCTCGACTGGAACGTATCAATTTAGAAAAATTTGGCCAGCCATCACCGACTACCGTACATCTAGACACTTGGGATAACCCCGGCATTATAGTATCCGGACATGATTTCCAGGATTTACAGGATTTATTAGAACAAAGCGCAGGCTCGGGCGTTGATATATACACCCACGGTGAAATGCTTGCCGCTCACAGTTACCCTGCTTTTCAAAAGTATTTTAATCTGGTGGGAAATTATGGCGGTGCCTGGCAGGATCAGAAAACACAGTTTGGCAAGTTTCAGGGGCCTGTACTGGTAACCAGCAACAGCCTGCAACAACCTAAAAAAGGCTACATTGAAATTGCTTATACTTCAGGCATGGTGGGCTGGCCAGATGTGACACATATAGAAAAACGCAGAACCGATGAAACTAAGGATTTTTCTGCGATTATTGAGCGAGCAAAACAATGTCAGCCACCTTTAGCTCTAACAGAAGGCACCGTCACCATTGGTTATGGCCGGGAAACACTGCTTGCCTTAAGCGATAAGATTATACAGTCTATTAAATCAGGTGATATTAAACGCATTATCGTGATAATAGGCGGAGATGGGCGACACAAAGAGCGTCGCTATTATACGGGCTTAGTTGAAGCCTTGCCTGCAGACACTCTAGTTTTAACAGCAGGCGATACTAAATACAGGTTTCATCAACTGGATTTAGGTGAAATCAACGGCATACCACGACTGTTAGACGCGGGACAAACACAGGATTTCTATGCCGTCATCGCATTTTTGAGGCATTTACAAAAAACCATGCAGTTAGAGCATATAAATGATTTACCTGTCTCGTTTAACATCGCCTGGTTTGAGCAGCAAACGATATTAATGATATTGGCTTTATTCGCCCTAGGCATTAAAAACCTGCGTATAGGCCCAACCTTACCGCCATTTTTTAGCCCGGGGATTTTAGAGAAATTAACCGCCGAGCTTGCAGTTAAAGGAATTGATACTGCTGAGAACGATATCGCGGCAATGCTACAAGGCGAGTAATTTACGGCACAACTCCACCACACTAAGCTTGAATATTATTTCGGCACAACGACTGCTGATACTTTAAATGATAATGGAAATTTTAATTGAACGCTTAATATATGCAAGTCGCTGGTTGTTGGCACCAATCTATTTAGGAATGAGCGTTGCTTTGATGGCTTTAGCCGTTAAATTCTTTCAAGAGCTGTATCATTTTATCCCTGCCATTTTAGCGATGGAAGATACTCAGTTAATTCTGAAATTGCTCACCTTTATTGATTTAACCCTGGTGGGTAGCCTGACTATTATCGTCATGTTTAGCGGGTATGATAATTTTGTTTCTCGCCTGGATATTGCTGAAGGGACGGAAAAGCTTTCCTGGCTAGGTACACACGATTACGGCTCGCTAAAAATGAAAGTGGCCTCATCCATCGTAGCCATTTCCTCGATACATTTATTAAAAGTTTTTATGAATGTAGAACACATAGCAAATGATAAATTACTCTGGTATATGCTGATGCATATCACCTTTGTACTTTCCGCATTTCTTATGGGTTATTTAGAGACAATTAAAGCAAAGCAGTGAATAAATTATTACTCCTAAGTACTTCCGCCTGTCATTTATGCGAACAAGCGGAAGAGTTATTGCAGCAGATTGATATTGCCTATCAAAAAATTGATATAGCCGAGCAGGAGCAATGGCAAGAACGTTATGCGATTAAAATTCCAGTGTTATTAAATACCCATGAACAACGAGAACTATGCTGGCCTTTTAGTATTGATGATATTCAGGCTTTTGTAAAAATAGCATCGTAGAGCCGACTTTAGTCCGCAACTACAAACCCTACTCCTGACTAGCGGACTAAAGTCCGCTCTACATACCTTGAAGATATGAATTCTAATTACCGAATAGAAAAAGATAGCATGGGCGAGCTACAAGTGCCTGCTGATGCCTTATATGGAGCGCAGACCCAGCGTGCTATTAACAATTTCCCTATTAGTGGACTGGCTCTACCGCCAGCTTTTATTAAGACAGTGGCTTTAATTAAGCAAACGGCGGCTAAAGTTAATATCCAGCTAGGAGTATTGGATACGGCAAGAGGTGAGGCTATTATTCAGGCCGCTGAACAGATTATTCAAGGCGAACATAGAGAACAATTTCCCATCGATATATTTCAGACGGGATCTGGCACCAGTACCAACATGAATGTTAATGAAGTATTGGCACATCTTGCTACTGAAATCAGCCCAGAAGCAGTCGGTGCAAACGATCATGTAAATATGGGGCAAAGCAGTAATGACGTGATTCCTACTGCGATTCATATTAGTACAGCGATAGAGTGTCAGCGGCAATTATTGCCCGCTTTAGAGCATTTAGCTAGCACGATCGAAACCAAAGCCCGTGCTTGTAAAGATTACACCAAAACCGGGCGTACGCACTTAATGGATGCCATGCCGATGACACTGGAACAGGAACTCGGCGCGTGGGCTTTACAAATTCGTAATGGCATTGCACGAGTGAATAGTGCTTTACCTAGAGTACAAAAGCTGGCACAGGGCGGTACTGCCGTTGGCACAGGTATTAATGCACATCCTGAATTTGCACAGAAATTTTCCAGTACCATAAGTGAGGTTACGGGCATTGCATTCAGTCCCAATGACTCGTTTTTTGAAAGCCTAAGCTGTCAGGACGCAATGGTTGAATTATCCGGACAATTAAAAACAATTGCCGTGAGTTTAATGAAAATAGCCAATGATTTGCGCTGGATGAATAGCGGGCCTCTAGCAGGCCTGGGTGAAATTGAATTAACCGCTTTGCAACCCGGCAGCAGTATTATGCCAGGCAAAGTTAATCCGGTCATTCCAGAAGCAACCGCGATGGTCGCCGCACAGGTAATAGGCAATGATGCTACGATTACCGTAGCGGGTCAGTCAGGCTCATTTCAGTTAAATGTCATGCTACCCGTGATTGCCTATAATATATTGCAAAGCATCGAGATTATCAGTCAGGTCAGTTATGCGCTCGCGGATAAAGCGATTGCCGACTTCAGCGTACGAGCAGAGAATTTACAAGAGGCACTGGCAAGAAACCCCATACTGGTCACTGCATTAAATCCGATAATCGGCTATGCAAAAGCAGCTGAAGTGGCTAAGTCTGCCTATAAACAAGAACGACCTATTATTGATGTTGCCGAAGAAATGACTGATATTCCCCGCGCCGAACTAGAGAAAATACTGGAGCCTAAGCATCTGGCTGCCGGTGGTGTAAATGAATAAAATTTAATAGCGTAGGACTGACTTCAGTCTGCTCTACCCGTTTGATAGGATATTACCTTGACACAGTTTAAACCCAAGCTGATAGTTTTCGACCTGGATGGTACTTTAGTCGTCTCAGCACCTGATATATAATACCGTATGGCTATAGAGGTAAATACAGTTGCGCCGAATTAGAGGCAGATTACCAGATAGAAAATATTGCGCATTTAGGCGAGCAGTATTGCTAACCCATTGAACATGGAAATCACTCTGGTCAGACATGGCAAGCCCAATATTCCTGCAACGGCTAAGATACATGCCCATGAATTGTATCGATGGATAGACGCCTATAATCTTGCCAATCTGGATACTCGTCACGAACCTCCTGAACAGCTGATTACCCTAGTTCAACAATGCAATACTATAGTCTGTAGTGATTTACGTCGTTCGCTTCACTCTGCTGAACTACTCGGCGTAAAAAACATTAACCGTATAGATGCAATATTTCGTGAAGTTGAATTACCATACGCCACCATGCGATCGCCTAAATTATCCCCAGCAACCTGGTCGGTAATATTTAGAATTCTCTGGTTTATGGGCTATGCAGAAAATAGTGAACCTAAAGACACGGCAAGGCAGAAAGCAACTAATGCAGCCAATATATTACATGAACTGGCCTTGCGAAATGACAGCGTTGTTTTAATTGGCCATAGCATATTTAATAATTTTATAGCCAGGCAACTGCAAATTAAAGGTTGGCGGGGTTGCAGCAGTATTTTTTCTAAACACTGGGAAATTAGTAAATTTGAGTATATGAAATGATCAACATAGAAAAATCGGTTGAGCGCGAATTGATAGTGCAAGGCATTGAATTAATATAACGCTTTCAAAGAATTTCCTGATTACGTACAACTCTCAGCCATAAAAGAATAAAACATTAAAAACAGTATATTAAAAACTCGTCATTCCCGAAGTTTTTTATCGGGAATCTATGTTTAACCTTCGAGATCCCTGCTAAAAGCATGATCAAGGTAGAACAGCCAGTTACCCAACTATCCCCTCACAGATCCAATGTCATTCGTTTAAGAAACACTCCTATTCGGTTAAGAATCAGATAAACTTCAACCCAACCCACATTCTTATGTTAAAAAATCAAGCGCTATTTCTCCGCGTATTCCATTGCTGTGCTGACTGTTTCGATTCTCTTGCGTAATGACGCCCCTTCCTTTTCTTGTGATAGTAACGTGAAATTGAACAAACCAACTCAGTCATCACCTGATTGATGTAAATACTGGGTGCATACAAAATCTCCTCAAGATGTCGGGCTACGGTCGTTAATGTATTTTTAAAGTTCACCTGAATGGTTTGCTCTGCCTCTGATTCTTCATCGACAGGAAGATTCAGCAAACTCGCCAGTAAATGCTCAGAGGCACTCGCGCAGAGTCGACTCATGGTGATCAACACAAAGTGAGCGTACAGTTCTTGTTTGACCGTGCGCTCACTGCGCCCATGAAAATCATCAACCTCAATCAGGTTTTTACTCACTTTATAAAGCTCCTCAATGCCCCAGCGATCATGATAGACCGATTTCAACGCATCAATGGTGTATTGCTTATCCATTAGCGTGGTGCCAATACAGTAACTCGTGCCATCAATGACATATTTGATGAGACGTATCTTTAGCGGTACAAAGATCATCTGAGGAAATTCTTTTTTGATCTCTCTCTGGCGCGCTTTTGTTGGCATCAGGGTAATGATCTCATCCGTTTTATCACTGTCGATAAATTCATCAATCGCTTTTCCTGCGTGTCTCTTCATTCTAAAAACAGGGTGTACGCCCGCTTGAATGTGCTGGGATAAAGAGGCGTAAGAAAAATAACCGCGATCATAGACGCAAACGTCATTTGGCTCTAGTGTTTGTAAATGCGCCAAAGCACACTTGCGTTCATTGCCATGACTGACCAGATCAAAATCATAGGGGATTTTTGATTTAAGTTGATAGCAGCAACTGAGCAGGCCTTGTGGGTAATGGCTGTTTTGTTGTGGTGTGGCATAACCTGCTTTGATTAATTCTCGGGGCAGATTGATCTTGCTACCATCCACTCCAAACAGGCGATGTCCCAACCAGCGTTCTGATGTTTTCTCAGGACAGGCCTGGATAATGCGCTGGTTCAACTCGATAAAAATGGATTCATTCAGTTTTTTACGTGCCTCGGTAAAGGATGAGGCTGAAATGGCTTGTTTTTGGGGCAAGGGAAACTTCATCCGATGGCAATTGTGCCAGAATTCGGTAATGGTGGTGCCATAGCTCTGTGTGTTTTTTGAAAAAACCAGGCGAAAAATAAGAAAAACCAGTAATAATGAGTCTATCACCCGTTTGCGTTTTTGCCAGGTGGCATCGTAGGCAAGAGCCACCTCAGAGATGATATTGACAACCTTGCCCCATAAGTTTAAAAAGTCGTCATCAATGATCGATTTTTTTTGGCTGACAGGTTCATTTTTCAATACGGCTCTAAAGTGTGGATTAAGCGGAAAAACAAACAACTTCTTAATGGTGCCCTCTTTATTATCCGTCGCCTTTTGCCAGTCTTTGCCACTGGTTTCGCCGATATGTGACCAATTAGCAGCGAGATAACAGGTGCCGTGGTATTGCGTGGTGTCCACAAAGGTTTCAATCAAGACGGGGCGGTAAGCGTGCGTTTTATCCCAATCATCTGCAATTTGACGAGTCACGATAGATAAGGCGTGACTGGCTAAATTTTTGACTTTGACCCAGGGTAAAATCAAAAAACGGGTGTTATTAATGATCAGGTTTAAGCGTTGTTCCCTATCTTTCGTTTGCCAGCCAATCCAGTGATCACGGTCAGCCAGGTGCCAGACAGAGGCTGAAAACTGCAGGCAACCCAGGATTTGTCGTGTCGGTGTATTGGAGATGATAAAGTATTTTAAGGCCGCACCGATAGGATGACGATAACCCAGGTAATGATGCCGATCAACGAGCTCCTTCCAAAGCGCGACATCCGCCTTATCTGTGACAACCTCTAATTCTATAGGCCCCAAGGAACTGAGCTCACATTCAATAGGTACACCAGGAACCGATTGTGATGTCCAGATGATCGGTTTTGATTCGCGTTTCTTTTGAACGCGTTTTACCGGTAAGCTGATATAGCCCAATTTTTCCAGCTTAGCTAAGGCGCTTAGGCAGGCATTAATTTTATTGCGTTTTTTTGCCGTGACCCAGTGCAAATGTTCGCATAGCGTTTCGGCAAGTTCGGTCAGGCTTAAGTTGGGGAACGTGTTAACGGTTTGCTGAACGTAGGCGAGTTCTTTTTTAGAAAAATAACGAGCAGAAAGTGTAAGGGGTTGGGTAATAGCTGTTGTCATTATGTTGCCTGCCTGCAAAAATTAAATTATCCATGCTTATGTTGGCAGATTAGATGGATATAGTCAAGGCAAAAAGTAACTGAGGAAAGTGTTGCTTAAGCTTATGAGTTTTAATCACTTTATTTTTTTTTGTTATTTTTGTATTTAAGTGAATGACATTGCCTACGATCCCGGACGGTCGGTTTTCCCGAGTCCGGTTCTGACCTTGATTAATACCTTCAGTCGCCTTCCCAAAGAGCATGAAGCTTAAGTGTTGACTCACATACACCCCTCTGCTCCTTAATTTACTTCCAAGGTTACCTCTAATATGTTCCTCGACCTTACATTGTCCGAGTACTCAAGAGGCTATCAAGCGCCCAGAGTCCCTTTGCATGTTCAAGGCGTTACCTTTCACACCGAGGCATCCAGCACCCCGTCAGCAGGAGTTACCCTGCCTTCATCGCTCATACGAACTCATGCGACAATCCTAAATCCTCCTTATGCCTACGGAATTAACCTTGAACATAAGGTCTTTGCAGGTTGCTGCCAACCCCTGCTGGAAGTAGGATCTTCCCAACGTTATCTCTACAAACCTTTCTCTGCGTGCAAGGACCCCTACCCCGGCTGCTCTCATGGTGCATTTACCCGTTTCTTCCCACAAGACAACGGCCTTCCCAGCGCTATGAACTGGTCGGCGCTTGGCAATAACCCACACTGCAACTTCTGTGTGGCGTAGTTTTCGAGGCTGCAGTCATTCTCTAATGTTCCAGCCCGCAGATTTGCTCGCCCCCCAAATTGCTCCTACCGCAGAATTTCTCAACTCCAGGCAGTCAGGGCTTTTACTTCCCCGCATATTTCAGTCTGTTACCTCGCTGAACAGGGGATATACTAACCGTCCGTTATCGGGCAACTGACGGTGAAAGGACTTTCACCCTCCAAGATTTACAGCCTTGTCGGCCGCTCCCATAGCTAGCTACGTAACTATTTCTACAACGCAGAAGACGGACAAAAAAACCAGCAAGGTGGGTGGGTTATTTATTGCGCGTTGCCTTAACTTTATGGCCTATTTAAGCGGCACCCAGCTGCTATAAAATATATGATTCATCTTTTGCATAATCATGGCTACAAACTTAACAAAAAAACTCATGACAAAATGACATTTACTCGGTCTTACAATATCTACAAACAAACAATATCGGGGCTCATCAGTTTCATTTAATGACTGGTGTTGTAATGTATCGTCAAAAATAAACATTTTACTTTCGCACCAGTGATTTTCTACATCGCGTACCTTGATATAAGTGTCCTGACTTTTAATATCATTAATATTATAAAGCACTCTTAAAGTGGTTCTTAATGGGCCAAAATGCTCATCCGTCGATTCTTTTTTATTAAAAACAGAAACGCCTATCGTTCTGATATATTTATAGTCTTGATGAAACGCAGGCACCGTATAAAAATTATCTATATTCTTGCCATACCATTTAAAAAAAATCATACTGCGCCTGATTTTCTCTGCACGACTAGCCAGCTCATCGACCACTTTTTCTGCTTTAACGACTTCCAGTAATTCATTAATTTCCTGCTGGCAATCCTCTGGCAAGTCTTGAAGTTGGTAAATTTTCTTGTTGATATACGGTAATGTAACGATATCCATCAATATATTAAACGGAGATAAAGCCCAAGTCGGCACACCATTACCAAAAAAGTATCGATACAAGATGCGCCCGTCTAGATTGCCATTACGACTCACATCATAGAGTCCACAGACAGCATAAAACAACATGACCCCTGGCAGAAAATAGCTTAAGGAAATTAAAAATACAAACCAGATTACCGATTGAACTAAAAACTTCTGTCTTCTCTTTGCTTCGAACTCATTGCTACCCATCGATTACCTCTTATTAATTAAGCCTACAGAACATTGACTAAAAAATCCCTATATATTATAGGTGTATTACCCGCAAAGCGCATTATTCTTATCACGTTTCTACACAAGATAGTTTGTACATTATGCAAGCACAGCGTAAAATCAACAAGATTTTTAATATAAAACTACCTGACCTTCTGAGATAGTTTATTGTTTTATCATCAATAATCTGATTTTAGAAAAATCATGGCATGAGAAACTTTTTATGACAGCAAAACAGACCACGACCAGCAAAGAACCTGAAAAAATGCCGGGTGCACTGCCACTCATTGGAAATATGCTCAAATTTGGTAAAAATCCATACGAGTATATGAGCCAGCTAAGAAACAAACTTGGGGAAATTGGGGAGTTTCGCCTATTTCACCAGCAAATGATTCTACTGACTGGCCCAGAAGGTAATGAAGCATTCTTTCGTGCTCCCGATGATCAGCTAGACCAAAATGAAGCCTATAAGGTCATGACTCCCATTTTTGGCAAAGGGGTTGTTTTTGACGCACCACCGCATATCAAAGATCAGCAACTCAAAATGCTGATGCCGGTATTGCGCGACAAACCGATGCGCACCTATTCAAAAATAATAGTTCAGGAAGTTGAAGAAGCCATCAAAGACTGGGGCGATACGGGCGAAGTTGATTTGCTGGAGTTTATGAAGCAACTGACTATCTATACCTCTAGTCATTGTTTATTAGGCGATGAATTTCGTTATGAATTGAATGAAGAGTTTGCCCATCTTTATCATGACTTGGAAAACGGCATGCACCCGCTGGCCTTTATTTTTCCGTACCTGCCGATTCCTATTTTACGCCGTCGTGATAAAGCACGCGTCCGTTTGCAAGAACTGGTCACTGAAATCATCGAAAAACGCGCCAAAAAAGAAGAAAAAAGTGATGATGCCTTCCAGATGCTGATTGAAACACGTTATGATGATGGCACGCCTCTCTCTCCCCATGAAATTACCGGCTTACTGATTGGCACCTTATTCGCCGGACACCATACCACAGCAGGAACAGCCGCCTGGATTACATTAGAACTGGCTCGCAACCCTAAAGAAATGGACAGAGTACTGGAAGAGTTTGATACTTTATATGGTCATGATGGCGAAGTCACCTTCCAGTCTTTACGAGAAATTCCATTTTTTGAGCGCGTTATTAAAGAGGTATTACGCCTGCACCCACCGCTCATTATGCTGATTCGTAAAGTCGCTAAAGATCTGCACTTTAAAGACTATGTGATTAAAGCGGGTAAATACGTCTGCGTATCTCCCCGGGTTTCACACCGCATTCCTGAAATCTTCCCTGATCCAGAAAAATTTGACCCTGACCGCTTTACAAAGGAACGCCAGGAAGATGCACAGCCCTTTAGCTGGGTTGCATTCGGTGGTGGTCGTCATAAATGTAGTGGCAATGCCTTTGCTCTGTTACAGCTGAAAGCGATTTATGCGATTCTTTTACGCCGCTATAAATTCGAATTAGTAGACCCACCTGAAAGTTATCAGGACGATTACAAGCAAATGGTGGTGCAACCTAGCTCACCCTGCATGGTACGCTATACTAAACGTGGCACAATCGAACAAGCCGCCGCAACAAGTACAGAAAGCGATACTGAGACAATCAGCAGGCCAAACTGTTTTAAAATTGAAGTTGATTATGATTTATGTCAGGGACATGCCAACTGCATGGCCGAAGCACCCGAAATTTTCCAGGTCGATGACAAAGGCATGCTAACAGTATTACAAGAAGCACCGGACAACAGCTTACTTAAAAAAGCACAGGCTGCTGCGCAATACTGCCCTACAAGTGCAATAAAAATTAAACAGGATTAAGGAATCAATATGGCAGCATATCCACGAGCAGAACTTGAAGAAATGGTCGAGCGCTGGCTAGAAGCCAATCGACAGGCAGAAAAAGATGGTGACTGGCCCAAGCATCTAGGTGCCATGTACACGGATGATGCAGAATATCGCTGGAATATTGGCCCGAACGAAGAATTTGTGGCGCGCAACCGTGAAGAAATCGAAAAATGGGCACTCGGTGAACAAATGGAGGGCTTTGAAGAATGGAAATATCCTTATCACCGTATTCTTATTGATGAGAAACAGGGTGAAGTCATCGGCCTCTGGACCCAGGTTTCCCCTGCCAAACGAGATGATGGCACGAACTATACCGTCGAGGGAGTGGGTGGTTCCTGGTTCCGTTATGGGGGTGATTATAAATGGGAATGGCAAAGGGATTTCTTTGATTTAGGCAATACCAAAGCCTTATTTTTTGAATTGGCAGCAGCAGGTAAGCTAGACCCTGCAGTCAAAGAAAAAATCGGTAAACTGGCGAAAGGTCACCCGCTTCCGGGCCATGAAAAATTACGCCCTGAAGCCAGCCTGTTACAAAAAGCAAAAGGGTTTTTAGTGATGATACGTATTGCTATCTTTAATAAGTAAGTTAATTATTTTCTGCTACAATAACCACATAAATATTACGTTATTATTTTTGGATTAATATGAATACTGAAGAAGAACAACCTAAAAGCCGTCGCGAACAAGTGCGCAGCGTTGGACAAAGTGGTAATTACTGGTATGCCATGGAAATGAGTTCCAAGCTTAAAAAAGGCAAATCTGTAGAAGTCATATTCTGGAAAAGCCCAATCGCACTGTACCGCGGTGAAGAGGGAGAAGTCTTTGCCATAGAAAACCGTTGTCCACACCGTCAACTACGCTTAACTTCGGGTATTGTCCAGGGTAATGAAATAACCTGCCAATATCATGGCTGGACGTTTGATGGCTGTGGTAAGTGCACAGGTATCTCACACGAACTCGGCAAGGGCAAAGCCAAAGACAGCCTGCCTAATATTAAGGTTAATTCTTACCCTGTCCAGGAAAAATACGGTTTAATCTGGGTTTTTCCGGGGGACCCAGCACTTGCAGATAAGGTCCATATCCCAGAAGTCCCTCAACTGACTCAAGAAAACCCTTGGGAATTTGTGCCACTTGATTTTACCTTAAAGGCACACTTCACCATGATTTTAGAAAATGTATGTGACTTTAACCATGCGTTTTTACATCGTAAATTTAAACCGTTCACTGATCCTCATTTATTAGGTACTCGACATGAAGGTGACATCATCTATGTCGATTATGAAACTGACATGAGCCAGAGCAGTGCCGTTAAAGTGGCGGGAGAAAAAAAAGGTAAAGGTCTGGAAGATATGACCTTATGGTACCATTACCCGTATCAAGGCTCGAACACTGCCGACAAATATTTACACTGGTTATTTATGACTCCGATTGATGAAAAAACCACTCGATGTTTTTTCGTCTTCTTACTTGGGCCACTGGAAATTCCGTTTATTAATAAACCTGTCCCTAAGTTCTTACGTAAAACAGTTATTCACTTAGCCAACTTTTTCTATATTGTCCCCCTCCTTAAAGAAGATGTCTTTATTCTGCAAGAAGAAATGCTGGGGCAAGAGCGTCACCCACATATTCAACATCAAGAGTTTAATCCCATCGTCGGTGAATTCCAGAAGCTGAGTATTAAAAAATGGAATGAATATATCCATAGCGAAGCGTTACGCAAACAGAAACAGCTGGATTCTAAAGAACGCCATATCTTCCCAGGCGCTGGCCTGACTAAAAAAGAACTCAGCGATTACAGTCGGATGCTGGAAGAAAGCAAAGAACTTGAGATGTAATAGTCGGCTACGGACTTAGCAATATACTTACTAATCTAAGACAGCGCACATGCAGGGGAGTAGGCTTTAGCCTACACGAACCACCGATCTGCTGCACGTGTAGGCTAAAGCCTACTCCCCTGCAAGTGCTCTGTTTTAAATACGTAGCCAAAAAGACTAACTGTCGATGTTGTGCTATGCATAGTATCTCAGACTTTCATTAAATCCGGGGAGTAGGCTTTAGCCTACAGAAAATCGTATATCAATTAAACTAATATTCTCTCCCCATTGACCCACCAACACAAGAAATGACGACATTAGTAACAGGTGCCTCCGGGCACTTAGGCGCAAACCTGGTTCGCGCATTATTAGATCGCGGCGAAAAGGTTCGCGTATTAATACGCAAAGACAGTAATAATTCTGCTATTGATAATCTGGATGTAGAACTTGCATTCGGAGACCTAAGAGATGAGCAGTCTATTATTGAAGCAGTAAAAAGCTGTGACTATGTCTATCACCTGGCAGCTTTTGTCAGTATTCGTGATGGTGACCGGGATGAACTTTATGATGTCAATGTACTTGGCACACGCTACTTAATGCAAGCCTGCCGACTAGCCAACGTTAAAAAAGTAGTACACTGCAGCTCATTCGGTGCAGTTGGCAACAACCCCGATGGCGCATCCAATGAAAAGTGGGCTGTCAGCCCTTATGAAATGACCACCGACTATGAAATTTCCAAAACCTTTGCCGAATTAGAAGTCTATAAAGAAGTGGTTCGCGGCCTGCAAGCTGTTATCGTTAACCCTAGCGGTATCGTTGGCCCCTGGGATTTCAAACCCTCCCTGCTGGGTAAAACCATTATTGAATTTTCCCAAGGGAAAATGCGCGCCTCAGTTCCCGGAGGATTTGACTTCACGCCTGTGCAGGACGTTGTGCAAGGGCATCTACTGGCAATGGAAAAAGGCGTGGTTGGCGAACGTTATTTACTCACCGGCGAACAACGCACGATTAATGAAACACTAGACTGGCTAGAAGAATATACCGGCGTTAGCAAGCCCAAACTCGTCATTCCCACTTTTATTATGCAAAACATTGCCTTAGTAAAAGACTGGATCGAACGTAAATTCTTCCCCCATGTATACCCACGCTTTAACTACCATTCTATTCGCCTGTTAAATTGCGGCAAATACGGCACACATACTCGCGCGATCAATGAACTCGGTTTACAACCGACACCCGTTAAAGAAGCCTATCGCGATTCTGTGCTATGGTTCAAGGAACACGGATATATAAAATAAGCTTAATTACTCAGCGTATTTATTTAGTGGCGCGCAGGCTTTAGCCTGCATGAAAAACAAGAAAAATGTAGGTTATCGCCTACGCCCCAAATAATTGATAAATAAAAAAGCAAAAAGGACAGTTCTCCCATTGCACTCTACAACCGTGACATCAATGCCAGGTTGTGCTTATTTTTTGTAACTACTCAGCGTATCTGATAGTTACGAAATTAGATTGTATATTTCCAGCTAGGCACCAGAAAAGAAAGTATTTGATAAAAAACACCCTGATGGAACAAGCGTTTTTGTAGGATGGGCAAAGGAGGTACGACGTGCCCATCATGTTTTCGTTGATGGGCACGGATGAAGCCCTTTGCCCATCCTTGTGTTTATTTTGCTGTAACTACTCAGTTTGTCTGAGTAGTTACCTTAATATAAGCTAGTAGTTTCGGACTGCATATTATTATGATCATAAACGCCTCCTTTATTCACGCATTGGCTCGAAAGTTATGGGGTCTTTCCAGGCAACATCACTCTGTCAACTATAATATAAACCATTCTGCCATAGGATAGGTTTAGCATAAGCAAATGTGTCACTGAAAGACCTGCCCCCCGTTTTCTGCTGAAAATTTCAGGCTGCTTTCGTAGTACCACCGGTGAAGAGATATTTTGTCGTGTCAGGGGTTATTTATCAACGTCCGTAAACAAGGTATCAGTGCAACTTTGGCAATGACTCTTGTGTTTGAGGGGAAGTTGCCTGAATTTGCTTTATAATTTCATTCGGCTTTCAATTTCGCTGAGTAGTTACATTTTTTTTAGTCCCCTTTGAGGAGGGGACTTCTTCAAACCACCCGCAGAGCGGGTGGTACTTTATACTATTCGCAGGATTCTGGAGCTACCACCTGGAATGTTCTGCCAGCAGTCCCCCAAGGATAATAGGTAGAAGATTTTCTAATCGGGCAAGAACCGCTGCCACAGCGGCAATGTTCAATCTTGAATTGCGGGATCAGCGTGAACTTGGTGCCTTCATTGAGATCATCATTTACAGTAATGATCGCCATCGGCTCTTTCCACAGCCCCTGGGCGGCTGCAGCCGGATGTTTAATCTTGGTACCGAGATTGTTTGCCTGGCACTTGGCGAATGTCACATCCCAGCTTACCCAGTCGCTGCCGTTGACCCCATCGGAGTTTGTGGTATTCCCACCCACAAAAACCTCTACATCTTCTGTAGAGTTGGTGGTTGAAGCCGACCAGCTTATACCCCCGCCCGAACTAGCCCCCGCGGCATTGATGCTCCCACCGATAGATGTCGTCTTACTGGTCGAACCCACCGTGGTGGTCGGCGACCACTCTTCGATATCTCCGAGAAACTGGCCGAGTTCTGCATTTAGACTCATGGAGCGCATGTACCAGCCTTTTTCCTTGTTTTTATCCTCAGTGTAGTAGTCGGACATTGCACTGGTAAAATCAGAGGTAACCAGCCAGCGGTCTTTACCATCGGCCAGTTCCTCCCCGAGGGTGTAATAGAAAGCTAGATCGATCGCATAGGCTCCTCCGGCACTTCCATCATCCTTGGGAATGGTTCCTGCATATGAACTGGTTTTGCAAAGAGTTCAGCCTGACGATGGGTCCAGAGTTGCAGCTCGTGCACTCCTTTTGGTTTCGTCAACAGTTACCGTTT
Organism: Methyloprofundus sp.; assembly: GCF_965251085.1. Lineage (NCBI taxonomy): Bacteria > Pseudomonadati > Pseudomonadota > Gammaproteobacteria > Methylococcales > Methylococcaceae > Methyloprofundus > Methyloprofundus sp. The sequence goes on from NZ_OZ252594.1 coordinate 3,246,301, forward strand.
GTAAAGATTTCTCACTTTCATTGCTTGCCAGATTTTTCTCATGCCAGTCTATGACCTGGCCCAAGATTGTCGGATAAGGCTGTTCGACATCCAACACAACTTCCAGGTGATCAATGACCCTGCGTTCCGGGCTGAGCAAATTGGCAGGAACGATTCTCCCCTGCATAAAATAAATAGACCCATTTCTGTCGGAATCACCAGGTACATGATCGTGCAGCTCTCCAAGCCCTAATGCTTCGGCTAACAGATGTTTAGACATGGCGCTTGTCCCCACTGGAGCCCCTGCGTCGAAAGCTTCAGACAATGCTGCAGTATCCTGGGAGCTGAGCAATTCAAACAATCGATCCCCATGCAGAAATATAAATCTGTGAAACGGATTGGCTTTGGCATTCTGCAATGCTTTATCGAGGGAATTAAACTTTGTTGCCGACAAAGCAGGGTCCTGCTCGCCGTACAGAATTGCAACAAATTCGTCCCTGGAATGATATAAACATTCGTATTTATTGTTCGAACTGCTCTCTGCAGAATCAGTCAGACCTGTCTCGTCGTCAGTTTCTGCAAGCGAATGACAATCGATAAACTCGGTTGCAGTTGCTTCGACCGGAATGATTTACACCGTAATGACTGGGTCTGGACCGGAAGAGGCCGAAAACGGAGCGACCAAAAAAAATCCGAATGAAAGAAAAATGCAGATATCTTTTATTATTTTTGAGTCATCCTTAGTCAAATTCTTTTTGTGATGCACCTTAAATATTTTCATTTTCTTCCTCTTTATAATTTTCATTTACCGCGTTTCACAGCGCTATACTTGGTATTTGTGTCAGAGCTAATACTCTCCACGCATGACTCACCCAGACATTTAATACGGCTTAAGTATATCAAGTTTGTATTAGTATTCTGTTGTGTATATCACATAAACCAGAATCCTTATTAGAGCAAAGGGGCATCAGGGGAAAGGCCTCCCATTGCACTCTATAACCATAGTAACAATGACAGGTTGTTCAATGATAGGTCCTTATTTTTGCTTAATTGCATATATTAAATACCTGAGCGGTTTTTAACAACCAAAAGCTGCCATTGATTAAGCTTCAAGACTAAGCACAGATGAAAAAGGCAACTATAAGTACCTTAGGAACGCGCACGAAATAACTTAAGCAACTGACTTGTCTTTTTATCCGTCTTCTGCGTTGTAGAAACTGTTACGTAGCTGGCTATGCGCCTGTTTCTACGTCTTGAATACGAATAAAAATCCTGCGCCAGATGCTCAACTTATTCCGTGCGCGTTCCTTAGCTTTTGGGATAATTCTTTTGTTTGCAATAAACTGTAAACTGAATCAGTGCAAATATTTTACAAACTGCTGTGGTTTAAGGAACACGGATATATAGTAGTAGAACTGCTAGCGCTGTATTTCGCAAAGCTTAATTCTAGGTTTTTACCTTGCTATCATCCACTAGCTCTTGATAAAGTGATCTGGCTTTTTTAACACTGGCATCAAATGTATAAGTTTGCGCTTTTTCTAAGTAAGCTAAGCTAGATTCTTTCAACTCAGCTTCATGTTCAATCCAGTAGTCTAATTTACTGACTAGATTTTCAACGTCACCTGCTGAAAATAAAAAATCCTCATTTAAAGCAAACTGCGCTGAAGCACTGTGTTCAGCATCAGAGATTAAAGCAGGCAAACCGCAGCCTATCGCTTCTAATACAGCCATGCCTTCTAACTCGATCTCTGAGGCGTGAATAAATAAATCTGCAGTATTAAACAGGGAAATTAACTTTTCCTGACTGACATATTCAAAAAAAGCAGGATTGGGTAAGGTATTGCCCAGATCAATTAATTCAGCCCTTAATGCACCTTGCCCAGTGACCACCAGCTGAATCTTATCTTTAAATTTAGATTGCTTTATCGCCTGCATCACCAGATCATGACGTTTTTCCCTGGCTAATCGGCCGACCATTAAGATAACAAATTTGTCTTCAAATTCTGCTTCTTTAACACATTGTTTGGGTTTAAACTGCTCAGGCAAGCCATTAGATATAATTTCCACGGGCACCTGAATAGCGAATTTATCCAGCATTTTCTTGCCAAATTCACTGGGCGCCATTACCAAGTCTGCTTTATTATAAAAAGTACCAATAAAAAAGCGATATAGAAAGGCATTTAGCCACTCATAATCCAGGCCAATATTCCACATCAGATTTTCTGGTTGTACATGAAAGCCGAACACGACAGGCTTATTCATTTTGCGGGCAATTTTCAATGCCTGATAACCCAAAAAAAAGGGGAATTGTATATGCACTAAATCTGCTTTCTCTATAACAGCTGCCAATTTTTTTTTGTTTGGCCAGGCAAACAAGAAATCCATTTCCTGCATCTGCTTTTTAGCGAAAGGAAAATAAAAGGCAGGGAAAACCACTTTATTCTGTTCAGCCTTACCGGTACTTATCACCGTTAAATCATCAGTATTTTTGAAATAATCAATAAAGCGTCGAGTGGAAACAACCCCCCCTGACTTTTCACCATCAACATTATCTGCAACAAATACGATTTTCAACAGGCTCTCCAAACACGAATAAACATATTATTAATTTTATTATTCCTCTACTCTACTGCTTTGGCTTTAAAGCCTTACCCGCCTGACACTAAAAGCAGGTAACACAATCAAAGTACAAATCAAAGTAAAGGTAATACCTATAGCCAGTAACATGCCCATGCTGGCAATCCCCTGATGATTAGTAAAGGCCAGGCTGGTAAAACTCAGCAATGTAGTTAAAGAACTAAAGAATACCCCTCTAGCCGTACTGGTTTGCAATAAGTGTTCATTTTCTCCCAGGCCAGCATGTAAGCGATGCATAATATGAATTCCACTATCAACGCCCATACCCATCAATAGTGGTAAAGCAATGATATTGGCAAAATTAAACGGGTTTTGCAACAGTACATTAGCCGCTGCTGTCAGCAAGCCAGCAAGTAATAAGGGCCAGACAACTAATAAGGTATTACGAAAACTTTTTAGAATAATGAGTAATACTATAAAAATAACCAGTATTGCAGTGGTAAATGATTGAATAAAAACTTGGGCTATTACATCCCCGGCAGCCAGATCAGAAACCGGCAGACCGGTCACAGAATCATCTACACTCTGCACTTCGATTGCAAATGCCTTCAGGTTTTCAGCCTTATTCAGATCATATTTCGGATCTATGATAATTTTATAAATACCCGATGGGCTAAGCCAGTTTCTACTGATATAGTCCGGAATATCAGCCAGACCAAACTCGTATGCCTGTAGCCCGGTGTTTAATTGCTGCATGGTATAGGGGAATAATCCCAACACGCTCTTATCTAGTTGTTGATATTTCGCTGCAGATAATTCAGAGGCATCGGCAAAAACTATAAAGTCTGTAATATGTTGATGTAATTTTTCTAATAGTTTAGGAGAGGCATTAGCACTAGGCTGAACTAATGCCGTATTAATTTTGGTCTGTAATTCCAGTAATGCCTGGCGAGAATCTGCAGTTTCCAGCGGGCGATCAAAGCCACTTAATTCAGGCCCCATAACCAGACTTAAGTCCTCTATAATCTCTAGTTTTTCTTGCTGATCTTTTGCGACAAAACTTTCTAGGGTAATGGTTTTACTGACGGTATCCAGGCCCTGCATTTCAAGGGCTAATTTTTCTGCATTTGCCTGGGAATCACTCAAGGCGATCAATACAAAGGGAGATCGGGTTTTCGACTGCAATAGATCTTTAAACGCGACGACAGACTCACTATTAGGATCTCTAAGATTAACCGGATTTGAGTCGAGATACACATACTGCAACGAAAATGAAGCGGCAATAGCCAGCAAAACAGATGCGTAGCGTATGATCCGCGCATAGCGAAAAGGAAAAGTACTAATCCAGCTGGGAAGTCTGGTTACCTGCTGATGCGCCAGTTTTTTTATGGCAAATACTTTCAGTAAAGCAGGCAATAAAGTTAAGGAAACGGTCAGGCCGATAAACATGCCCCCACCGGATATTAAACCCAGCTCGGACACGCCTGCATAATCAGTGGGAATAAAGGCAAAAAAACCTATGGAGGTAGTAAGAGCACATAAGAACAGGGAGAAACCAAGCTTGATAACACTCTTTTTTATCGCATCTTCGCTAGTCATATTGCCTTCCCAACATTCACGGAAAGCCAGACAGATATGAATTGCAAAATCGACACCCAGGCCTATATAGAGTATCGCAAAGGCAACCGACAACACATTCAGGTGCCCAACCGCAAGCGTTGCAAATCCAGCGGTCAGAATTAGCCCCATAATCAGGACAATTAAGGTACACAGCACTAGCTTAACCGAACGTAAGCCTACAAACAGTACGATGATGATTAGCGATAATGCGAGCAGACCAGAATAGACAGTATCTTCTGCCAGAACGCGCATTTCATCTTCTTCCAGGGCTTTTTTACCGGTGATCCGAATACTAACTTGCGGGTCTATCGCTTGAATTTCTCGCGCTATTTCTCGTGCAAAATCCAGCGATTTTTCAACCGGCTTCATGCTATTAAAGTCAGCTATAGGTCTGGCGCTGACAATGCTGCGCAAAGTATTTCTATCGCTAGATTGATTGAATGCTAGCAGTTTCTGCCAGGAGAGTGAATACGGTTGATCTAATTGTATTGCCAGCAACGATTGGTCTATACCTTGCAGCAGAGGATCTAGATTGGTAGGTAAGCCGTTGTCCGTATTATCTAGTGCCTTACCTAATATTTCCAGTAAACCTTGAAGGTGATAATTTTGCGCTAAATAGCCTATAAAAGGTTGCGCATCTATCAATTTGGCAGATAAGTTTTCAAGCTTTTCCGGTGTCAGATAGAGTAAGCCCTGCTGCTTTAAGAAAGCATTATCATCGGGAATATAAACATACTCAAAAAGCTGCGTATTAGCGGCAATACGTTTTGCCAGAGTGTTTGCTGCGATGCTCGTCTGTTCTGCCGTAGGCGCTTCGACCACAAAAACGATGGTCGCTGCATCTTGCGGAAAAGCATTCTCCCAGCGTATGCGATTTTTCTGGAAAGGTAAATCCTGGGATAACAGGGTGGATGTATCTGTATTTACACCTAAATAGTTGACCGTGTAATACAGACTGGCTGCAGATAAAAAAACAAAAAGTACGATAAGTAGCCATGCAAAGCGTAGTACACGAGTACTCCACCAGAAAAAAAATTTATCCATTAGAAGTGTGGAATGATTACTCATATACGTTATTACGGTCGTCTGAAATTACAATTACTCAATATAAAGGACATTATACGGCTAAAATTCTTTAGTTGCGTAGCGCAAATCAAATAATTTGACATGGGTTTGTTAATTCAGGCAAGAGTGGCGAAATAACTGAGAACAACATAAGCTATTCTGGATGGAGTCGCTGGAAAATGTACTTTGAGGAAGTACCTTAAGGTAATACCAGGACTCTTAAAGAGACATTATTATGCTGCGCATAACTGATTTTCTATAGTTTTCCTATCAAAGTGCCGGATAATTTCTTCTTTTGTAAAACCATACTCTTCAACAGTATACTTATGTGTACTACGGTATGATTTAGCCGCGATGCAATCCTGGCGCAATCGGGTCTTATATTCAGCATTCAATGGCATGCCAAAATGCTGATAAATTGACATAACGGTTTTTTCGGGGTCGCTCACCAGATTATCGTATTCAATATCTAGCAAATTTTCTGGGGTAAAATTGTGCCTATAGTTAATTATCCCCTGATGATTGGTGCGTACCATTTCTATCACACTCATACTTTCATATTTTCGTTGATAGCAGGCAGGTGAATGAAAAGACCAAGGCTTAGAAAACACACTCAACGAGGACGCAACAGACCTGAGTATGTCACTGCGTATATGAATTACACGCATATCAGGGAAAGCCTCCTGATAAATACCTAGTCTACCCCCTGCCGCTGCATTTTTAGCAAGAAAGGTCGCACCGCCTGTAGCATAGACATGCCGCTGAACAGATAGGCGAAAGTTTTTGACCACCCTTTTTCTAGCTTTATCTGGCAGATTATCCAGTGCGAAAATATCCCCGACTTCATGCAGGTAAGGAAAAAATAGAATAAGACCGGGCGCTAGAAATGAGCTGACAAATAAAAATTCATCTTCTTCTGAAAAGCGTAATCCCGCTTTGTGCAAACCATCCCAGCCTTTAAAAAAATGCCTATCAATTGCATCAATCATCTGCGCAACCGGGCAGCCAATTTTTTTATCTAATGAGCCAATAAGATTGACGAGTTTATATAAGGTAATTGAATTAAATAGCGATTGCCATAAGGACAGATAAGTGTATTGCTGATCTTTTTCCAGCATTCGATGTAAGAATGTCGATCCACTACGGGGGTTACTTAGGATAAACAACGGCTGCTTAACCTCTTGCCTCCAAAACCCGGGAAAAAGAATGTAGTCTAGTGCCTGAAAAAATACGACGATCAAGCGAAACCATAATATTGCTGGAATAATGATAAAACCAACAAAAAATACAAATTTTGGTCTAAAATAGCGCGGCGTAAACATACGCAACATTAATTTTAAAAAGACGGGCCAATAAAGAAAATACATGTGAACACCTCATGTGTAATTTACTTCTGTTGACAATAACAATTGAGTTGCTATTTAATAAAATAGCCTATAGCCAAGAGGCTGAAACAAGCCTCTTTTGTGGGATAGAAAAATACAACAGCTAATCTGAAATTAAAGAATTACAATAAACCTGCTTTTGCTGCTTTTGCTGCTTTTGCTTTAGCCTTATGTTTAGCTTTAATTTTAAACGAAGCATTACTAGGATCCAGAGTTGCGCCAATAGCCTTGTTTAGGTAACTGACAGCTTGCTCATCTTTACCCTGCTCCATCAAGAATTCTGCGTAGAAGTAATTACTGGTAACACCGTTGGGGTTAACGGCTAAAGCTTTTAGTAAATAAGACTCCGCCGCATCGTCATCACCAAAGGCAACAGGCCAGCCAGGAACCTTATAATATAAAATACCCAAGGTGACTAAAGCCGAGCCATCACGCGCTTCTGGGTTGATATCTATCGCCTTTGCCAATAGCTCTTTAGCTTGTTTAACTAAGCCCAGCGCTACAAAACTGGAAGCATCTTCGGCCATGGTTAAAAGAATAGCTGATTTCAATATAAGCGGCTCAGCCTGACTAGGAAAAGCGACCACAACCTCGCTAATATCCTCAGCCAACTGTAAAAAAACATTTTTACGTTCATTTGTTGACTGGGCCTCACTGGTATTAACCCAGCTTGCTTCAATTTTTGACACACTCTCCTGCATAGACTCAGCAATCGCTGCCTGGGCAAAAAGTAGCAAAAAAACAACAAAAAATAGATTTTTCATGATTTAAGTATAGTCGCCAAAGCCAGACAATACAAGTTTTATCATTATTAACACAAACAAAAACCTCAATAAAAAACCATAATACATTGATTTACATCAATTACATAAATATACCGTATTTATACTAATGTTAATTTGTGCTATTTACATCACATTTTGTTGTGTATGTTGTATAATTGCAACGACTCATATTAAACACTCTAATTAAGAACAAATCAGGATCACAAACAAATCACCATGCCGCAAAAGACATCAAGCTGGAATCATTGGAAACTTCTCACCAGAATGGGCCGCCAAGTGTGGGCATTCAAACCTGAGTCGCAAAACATTGATGATCATTTAAAAAATGCTGATAATTTTACCGAGCAGGAACTGTTTGCCTTCCACAAAGACTTTGCATTTGATCGTCAACAAAACCCCACATCAGGGGATCGGGTTTTTAGAGAGCAGGCGGTTGATACCAACAGTCACCCTTATACTGGCAAAACGCCTCGAGCAAAAACACCTGAAGAACAAACTTTAATTGATGCTCTGGTCAGAGGTATACACTATTTCAGTCAACTGCAAAGTGACGAGGGTCACTGGCCTGGCGACTATGGTGGCCCTTTGTTTTTACTGCCGGGATTATTAATAGCCTCTTATATTACAGAAACCCCCTTCCCTAAACCTCATCAGGAAATGATGAAGGTTTATTTATTCAACCATCAACATGCAGATGGTGGCTGGGGCATGCATATTGAAGGTCAGCCCACTATGTTTGGCACGGTCATGCAATACGTTTCCTTGCGTCTACTAGGTGTTGCTAAAGACGACCCAAGATTACTCAAAGCCAGCACCTGGATTAAAACCAACGGTGGTGCTGCTAGCATCCCCTCCTGGGGGAAGTTTTATTTATCATTACTCAATTTATATGACTGGAATGGCTTTAATAGTCTGTTTCCAGAAATGTGGTTATTTCCCAAATGGCTACCTGTACACCCGTCTAGATACTGGTGCCATAGCCGCATGGTCTACCTACCAATGGCTTACTGTCAGACTCATCGCATTCAAATGCCTGAAAATGATTTGATACTGTCTCTAAGAAAGGAAATATACAACGAAGACTTTGATTCGATAGATTGGGCAAAACAAAGAAACAGAGTCTGTGAAAAAGATTGCTACACCCAGCAATCTCCGATTTTAAAATGGATGAACCTGCTCACTAACTCTTTTGAAAAAATTATTCCAGCCTGGTTAAAAACCAGAACCAGTGAATATTTATTAAAGTACATTAATGCCGAGGATGCGCAAACTGAATATCTGGATATAGGCCCGGTTAGTAAAACCATTAACTCTATCTGTATTTGGCATGCCTACGGCAAAGATTCTGAGCAATTTAACAAACATGTCGCTCGTTGGTATGACTATTTATGGATTGCGGAAGATGGCATGAAAATGAGTGGTTATAATGGCTCACAATTATGGGATGTTGCTTTCACAACGCGCGCCATGCTGGAAAGTGACCTAGGCCTGTTATTTCCTGAGACAATCAAGAAAAGTTATCAATTTATCGATAATATGCAGATTCTCTCTGAGCATGAAACCCATAAAGAATTTTTTCGCCATCCTATGATTGGCAGCTGGCCTTTTTCCACAGCTGAACAGGGCTGGCCTGTGGCCGATTGTACGGCAGAAGGTTTAAGCGCCACTCTAGCTATTCATAAATCTGGGTTGCTTAAAGCAGATATTAGCAACACGCGCATAAAGCAAGCAGTGGATGTTATTCTGTCGTTTCAAAACAAAGATGGTGGCTGGCCAACTTATGAACTAAGCCGCTCACCTAAATGGCTGGAAAAACTGAACCCATCAGAAATATTTGCCGATATCATGATCGACTACTCATGGACTGAATGTAGCTCGGCCTGCGTTATTGCATTACTTGAAATACTGGAATGCTATCCAGACTATAAAACAGCGGAAGTACGTCAGGCAATTTCCAATGGCTTGCAATTTGTAGTTAAACAGCAGAAGCAGGATGGATCCTGGTACGGTGGCTGGGCAGTTTGTTTTACTTATGCTACCTGGTTTGCAGTAGAAGCACTGGTACAAGGTAAAGATTATATTGATGCCAATACAAGATCCGCATGCATTAATAAAGCAAGTGATTTTCTGCTAGACAAGCAAATGCCTGACGGTGGCTGGGGAGAAACCTATGAGTCTTGTGCAAACATGGAGTATACACAAGCTAAAACATCACAAGTTGTTAACACAGCCTGGGCACTGTTAGCCTTACAGGTAGCAAATGCAGATAATAAGGAAGCGATTCAACGCGGAATAAATTTACTGATAGAGAGACAACTAGACGATGGTGATTGGGCACAGGAAAATATATCGGGTGTTTTTAACTATAACTGCATGATTACTTATAGTTCATACCGAAATATTTTTCCTATCTGGGCCTTGAATCGCTTTTATCAACAAAAGGCTATTAAAGTTTAGTTATTCGTATTAAAATTAAATAGTTAAAGCCATAAAAAAGATTGCTTATGAACACTCCACCTGAAGATAATGATTTTTTTGATATTTGTATCGTTGGCGCTGGCATGGCTGGCGCTACTATTGCAGATTATCTGGCTGCTAAAGGCGTCAAAATCGCGCTTGTAGACCGTGAGTTTTCGGAGAAAAGGCGTATAGTCGGCGAACTTTTACAGCCGGGGGCCGTTGAAACCTTAAAGAAAATGGGACTGGAGCACTTATTAGAAGGCTTTGATGCACAACCCGTTTATGGTTATGCACTTTTTAATAATGATAAGAATTTTTCAATTTCTTATAATCAGGATGATTCCACCAACTATCACGGCGTTGGCTTGCATAATGGCCGGTTTTTACAAAAAATTCGTGAAGATGCCCTCAGCCATGATTCTGTCACCCAGTTTCATGGCACAGTTTCTGAACTTATTGAAGATGAAAAAAATGTTGTCACCGGGATTATATACAAAGAAAAACATACCCGTGAGATTAAAACCATCAAGGCCAAACTCACCATCACCAGTGATGGCTTTTTCTCTAGCTTTCGTAAAGATTTGAGCAACAATGTAAAAACTATCACCTCATTTTTTGTTGGTATAATTCTCAAAGACTGCACACTGCCCTTTCCACATCACGGCCATGTCTTTCTGTCAGCACCCACTCCGTTTATTTGCTACCCCATTTCTAGCACCGAGTCACGTCTACTAATCGACTTTCCCGGCGAAAAAGCACCTAAAAAAGACGACATTGCAAAGCACATCGAAGATAATGTTGCGCCCTATTTACCGGATGAATTTAAACACTGCCTTACCCAGGCGATGGCAGAAAATGATTATAAAGTCATGCCTAATCACTATATGCCTGCAAAACCGGTATTAAAAGAAGGTGCCGTGTTACTAGGCGATGCACTCAATATGCGCCACCCTATTACTGGCGGGGGGTTAACCGCTGTTTTTAATGATGTCTACCTGCTCAGTACACACTTACTGGAAATGCCTGACTTCAACGACCCCAAGCTCATCCATGAAAAACTGGAGCTATACTACCAGGATCGCTACCACGCCAATACCAATGTAAACATTATGGCTAATGCGCTCTACGGTGTGATGTCAAACGACTTACTTAAACAAGGTGTGTTTGAATATTTACGCATGGGCGGGGAAAACTCGGGCGGCCCGATCACCTTATTAGCGGGCCTAAATAGAAACCCAACAGTGCTCATCAAACATTTTTTTAGTGTCGCCTTTCTGTGTATCCGCAACCTATCCGGAAAAAGCAAAATGAATTTATCTAATGTTTTCCGCGTAATGAAAGACGCTTTCTGCATTATCAAGCCATTGGCGATCAATGAGTTACGCCCCAGCTCATTTTATAAGAAAAACACGCAACATTAATGCAACAGTTAAAAGATAAAATTCGTGATATCCCTGACTTCCCTAAACCAGGCATCATCTTTAAAGACATCACCCCCTTAGTAAAAGATCCAGTCGCTCTGCGCCTTGCAGTAAAAGAGCTAACAAAACCCTTTGTTAATAGAAATATTACTGCGGTTGCCGGCATGGAAGCTAGGGGCTTTATTTTCGGTTCACTGGTCGCATGGGAACTTGAACTGCCCTTCATCCCTTTAAGAAAACCTGGAAAACTGCCCTACGATGCGCAAAGCGTCTCCTATGATCTTGAATATGGCTCAGCCAGCCTGGAAATTCATACTGATGCTGTCGATAAAAATGACCGGGTACTACTCATAGACGACTTATTGGCAACAGGCGGAACAGCTAAAGCCAGTTGTGAACTAATCGAACAACTAGGAGCGACTGTGGAAGCATTGGGTTTTATTATCGAATTAGACTTTATAAAGGGCAGAGAAAAACTAGAAAACTACGAAATACATTCATTACTGCATTACTAAAGCGGATAAAAAAAAGTAATGCCTGAATTGCCCGAAGTTGAAACGACCTTACGCGGCATTAGCCCGCACATTAAAAATCAAACCGTTAGCAAAGTTATAATTCGCCAGCCAAAACTACGCTGGCCTATACCTTCTGAACTGCCCCGTTTAATAGAACAGCATACACTACTTAGCTTGAGTCGCAGGGCGAAATACTTGCTACTACACTTCGACACAGGCACGCTATTAATTCATCTAGGCATGTCTGGAAGCCTAAGAGTTCTAGCTAACAATACCCCACCCGCCAAACATGATTATTTCGAAATTGCCTTTACACATAATAAAAGTATTCGTTTAACCGATCCACGCCGATTTGGTGCGGTATTATGGCTAGGAACAGAACCTTATCAACATAGCTTACTAAGCAAATTAGGGCCTGAACCCCTAAGCGAGCAATTGACTGGCGCTTACCTCTACGCACAGTCCAGGCAGAAAAAAGTCAATATCAAACAGTTTCTAATGAACCAGAATATTGTCACTGGCGTGGGAAATATCTATTGCACAGAAGTACTCCATTACACCGGAATAAGCCCCGTGCGAGCCGCTGGGAATATTTCCTTAAAGCGCTACAACAGCCTGGTAACCCAGATAAAAAGCACACTCAGTCGGGCTATTGAACAAGGCGGTACAACCCTGCGTGATTTTGTTGGCGGCGACGGAAAGCCTGGTTACTTTAAACAGGAATTGAGTGCTTATGGCCGCTCAGGCCTGCCTTGTAAACAATGCGCAAAGCCTCTAAGCGAAATCAAACAAGCACAAAGAACGACTATCTATTGCACTCACTGCCAAACTTAAACCTAGAAAACCGGAAACACTCCCTGAAAAATGACCGAAGAAAACCTAGCAAAAGAAAAAGTAAATCGGGAAACCTCAAAAATTGTCTGGTCTGAACTACAGCGTTTTTTTGCCCAGGGCTTAGCCGTCAATATCGTCCCGGAACTGGACTTGGTAGAGGTTGCGGATGCATTTTCCAAGGATAATAAGACGCTGGTAGAACAATGGATGAAAAACCAGCAGGTGCACCTGGTAACAGACCAGCAAGCTGCACTATGGATTCGTGAAGATGCACAAATGTGGGCAGTGGTTATAAAGCCCTGGGTGCTAGTGCAGGTTGCATAAGTCGAGATTAACCCAGCTCTAAAGGCAAGAATATACTCTAAGAAATATTGAGGATAGATCAGCCCTCCTGAAAGTGTGTTGAAAAAAATCAAGTAGCTTTGATTAATTTTGACAAAACGGCATAGTGCAAATAACTTTCATAATTAACTGACTTATAACGCCCCAAAACGGCCACTGGGAAAAAATATGTTTTTCAATCGATACTGACCCCAATACCGCTACCTGTCAGTCAGTAAGTGACTGAATATAAAGAAAATAGTAAGAATATTAAAGTTAAGCTTTAACCATATATTGGATATAATTGAATTTCCTACAAAACAATTTATCCTAAGAAAAAGCTTAACATGGAAAAGTCTAGTCGATTAAGTCTTCGTTTACAAATTCGATCCTTCATTTGCGCTGGGGCTTCCTTCTCACAACACCTCGCGGGGTTGCAATTGCCGTCGGCTAGTAGTTATACTTATTCAAAATATAAATGAATAAGGTAGGTTCTGCTACAGAGGGCCTTCACCTCATAAGTTCACGCCATGCTGGGCGACACAAGGCGCTCTTTCGGACGTCAAACAACGCTTCGTTTACGCCGCACAGCTAGGTCGTTAGGCACAAAATTCTCGTACATTATTGATTAAACGTTATAATGAAACTAAATTTCCTAAAGAATCAATGTACGGAGAAGCTAAGTAACAATGCCTACCATATCAATGTTTTATGGAATAATTATTCGTATGTATTATGCACCAAGCGAACATCCGCCACCGCATTTTCATGTCTATTATGCTGAATATAAGGCGAGTGTGGATATACGAACATGTGAAGTTATGGAAGGTAAATTGCCAAAGAAACAAACGAAGCTAGTTTTGGCTTGGGCTGAACTGCATCAAGAGGATTTGATGGCTGACTGGAATTTGGTAATGAATGGAGAGGAACCATTTAAAATACAACCACTTCAGTAAGGGAAAATAAATGTATCCTTCAGTAATTAAAGTTGTACCTAAAGATAATTATCAAGTTTACGTTGAGTTTGATAATAATGAATGTGGAATATTAAACATGGAGCCATATTTAAATTTTGGTATATTTCATAAAATTAAAGACTTAAATTTGTTTTTAAAGGTTCGGGTTTCTTTTGACACGATTGAATGGGAAAATGGTATAGACCTTGACCCCCAGTTTGTATATGAAAAATGTGTGAAAGAAAAGTGCCTAACGAACAAGGTCAGATTGTGATCGCGAAGCGAGCCAAACCAAAAGAGTCAGACTCGATTGCTATCATCTATTTTCTTAAATAACTCTGAACGCCTATCTCCGCCACGTGACTTTGGTCGAACTTGCCTGGCAATTAAACGCTCTACTTTAGCCTTAAACCGGTCATCGCCAAGAACCCAGGCTTTATTTGTTGCGGCGCGAATTTCCCCTATTACAGCTTCAGGGATATGCCGTAGAAATAATGCCTGATAACTTAGCCTGCAACCTTTAGGATTCTTTCCCAAAGTTTGATAAGTAGCATGGGGAGTTATCAACTCATTCTTCTCTCCCAAGGCATTAAACCGATAACTAGACCAAGAATACTCAGAAGGATCTTTTACCATTCCTGCACGCACAGGATTTAATTCAATATACCGACTGCAGGTTAGCAAATAGCGTAAGCGCTCAACGAAGCACGTACTTGCCCTATTCAGGCGTATCTGATTTTTTAATATTCCAGGGCAACAAAGCCTCCACTTTATCAACCGTATCAGCATAAGGTAAAGCAGTGAGAACCTGCTTAAGATATGCATAAGGCTCCAGCCCATTTGCTTTAGCTGTTTCTATCAGGCTGTAATGTATTGCACTGGCACGAGCACCCGCAGGGGTATCAGAAAATAACCAGGCTTTGCGCCCTATCACAAACGGGCGAATCGCATTTTCTGCCAGGATGTTGCTAATATTGAGTTCACCATGGGTGCAATACACATTGAGTTTTTCCCACTGGTTACTCAGGTAAGTCATTGCCTTTCCTGTCAGGCTATCTTTAGGTACTTTATGCTGGTTTTCTTCCAGATAGGCTTTGAGCTGGCTCAATACAGGAATGCTCTTCTCCTGGCGCTGCTGATATTTTTCATCCACTGACAGGTCTTTAATTTCTCGCTCAATGACATACAGTTTATTGATCAGGCTCAGCGCTTTACCTGCTTTTGAGGGTTTGTTATTTTGTCCCTTTTTGCGTTTAGGCTGTGCATTCTGGGCATCTTTAAAATAACGACGCGCATGATCCCAGCACCCCAGCTGGGTGATGCTGTTTTTTTGGCACACGGCATTGTACCCCGCATAGCCATCGGTTTGCAGATAGCCACTAAAGCCGTCAAGCAGGCGCATGGGGACGTCTCCACTACGAGAGGGATCGTATTCAAACAGGATGCTTTTTTCACCCGGTGGCCCGCCAAGCGTCACCCACATATATTTATCTGAGGTCGCTGGCCGCCCCGGTTCTTTTAATACCTGAACCCGCGTTTCATCAGCGAGTATGACTGCCCCTGTGTGTTGATGCTCTCGCATCAGGTTAATCAGGGGCTGAAGTTGTTTAGCCAGTGCGATCATCCAGTTTGCTAATGTCGCTCTGGAGATGTCACCCCCATAACGAGACAAGATGCCTTCTTGCCGATATAAAGGTAAGCCGTCAGCATAAGTACTTACGCAAAATTAATTTAACGAAAAAAGGTGTCATAATAAACAATTATTTTGCTGACTCTAAATGTTTGTGCTCTATATAAAACACCTACTCCCAGAAGAAATTACTGCTTTAAATGTGATGCATAAAAACCATCCACTTCATTTAAGTAGAAGTCGAGCTCATGCTATTTTATTAAGTTTCAAAGAGCATTCTGTTCCCATGATTTGTTCTATTTATAACGTATGCCGCCAAACTGTTTCCACTTGGTTTTCTAACTGGGAAAAGAATGGAATCGATGGATTGGTTGACTGTCAGGGAAGAGGACGGCGAGGTATTTTAACTGAAAAACAACAAATAAGCTTAGTCCAGAGAGTTGAAAAATCTCCTAGATCATTAAAATCAGTACTAGCAAAATTTGAAGAAGATCTAGGCATTTCAGTTAGCATTGATACTATAAAACGTATTTGTAAACAAGCTGATCTTGTTTGGAAACGAGTTAGAAAATCCTTAAGGATAAAGCGTAATCAAGATAAATTTGATTTGGCAACCGATGAAATAAAAGAATTAATACAACAACATAAAGAGAATGAACTTGATTTGTGCTACTTTGATGAGTCGGGGTTTACACTAGAACCCTGTGTTCCTTATGCTTGGCAACAGTCAGGTGAGACGATTGAAATACCAAGCTCAAACAGCAAGCGTCTTAATGTATTAGGTTTTGTTAACAGAGATTGCAGGTTTGATTCTTTTGTTTTTGAAGGGAGTGTAAACACTTCGGTTGTTGTGGCTTGTATTGATGAATTTGCTAAACAGATTAAAAAACCAACAACTCTTATTATTGATAATGCATCGACTCATACGAGTAATGAATTTAATGAAAACCTTGAAAGGTGGAAAGAAAAAAACCTATCCATTTACCGTATACCGCCATACTCACCCGAGTTAAATATTATCGAGATTATATGGCGTAAAATAAAATACGAATGGCTTCCTTTTTCAGCTTATGAATCCTATGCCTCTCTTCAGGAAGAATTATTTAAGGTGCTGTCTAATATTGGAAAGAATTACAAAGTAGAGTTTGCATAAAAGGTTAAATTAATTTTGCATGGGTACTTACTTGGCGATAATAACAAAGCACATTAAACTGATGCTTCCCATTGCTCTGGCAATAGGGTGTCTGGGCATTTGTGCGGCTTTAACCTGGCGTTGCTTTTCGCCTTCAATCTGTTCGACAAAGACCGCTTTTTCCTGCATGTATTCAAGAACACGTACTTTAGCAGGAATAATATCCAGCTCTTCTTTCACTTTCGTGAAGAAAGTATCAATAGCGCCTTCTTTTTCTTCATCCGTTAAATGAATAAAAATTTGCTCGCGGGGTAACTTATCCGAAAAGGGTTTACGTCCCGGCTTTTTCTTCGTGCCAGTAGAACTTGTCTGCTTATCGCCCTCAGGTGCTTCATCAGCTTCCTGGTCTAATTCCTCGCTGCTATCTGCTTCATTCTCTGCTTCATCAAACAAAGAGGATTGATGAGATTGTTCACTCGATGACCCAAAGCGTTTTATTTTAGATAAGCGTAGTACCTCTTCCAGAATAAGGATGCGTTTTTTCTGTTCGGAAATCACCCCAGACTTAACTTCAATCACACGCGTCAGTTCATCAATAGCCTCTTCTTTTTCAAGCAACAAAGCAACACTCTCCGACAGCAAAGAACCGGCTTTATCTTGTTGTTTTATATTTGAAATATCGGCTAAAATCATGGCTTTATTATAGCATTTATAGTGGCAATAATGAACACAAAAACAGCTAAAAAACAGACTCATATTGAAGTTTTTTATGACCTTTCATCGCGCTAATATCAAAGCCATCCAGCAGCCAGTTTAACGGCTGGCCTGTTAAGGTTAATGTCTCTTCCTCACCCTTAGGCCACTTAAATGTTTCTTCTACCAATGACTTGTAATAAAGGACAAAACCATTATCTTCCCAAAACAGGCATTTAATCTTATTCCGCCGTTTATTCGTAAAGGCATAGAGAGCCCCCTCAAAAGGATTATGCCCTAACTCACATTCAACAATCGCCGATAGCCCTCGGTGTGACTTACGAAAATCAATGGGACGCCGATACAGATACACCTCCGTTAAAGACAGGGATGGACGCATAACAACCGTCACCGCAACAGCTCAAGCAGTGGTTGAATACACGGCATAGTGTCCTGCGTAATACCTTCCAGACGTGTGCCATCATTAAATCGTAAGGATAATCCAATAGCTAGATCCGGTGAGATACCCTCGTCAACCCGAATGCGCGTAAATCCTGTAGGGGAAGTAGTAGGCTTTACAGTCGATTTACGTTTCCAGTAGCCGAACTTTTGCGGGCATAAATCATGTTGCCGACAATAAGCTGCCTGTGATTGGCCTGATGCCTGCCAGTGCTCTATGTGAATAGGCCAGAAAGTCTTTTCCTGTATTTTTTCTAACGCTGCCATTTAAAATTCCCCGTGGTATTTAACAATGGGGATAGTTTGGCATTAATCTGAGTTGCCGTGAAGTACGCTGACTATTGAGCGCTTACAAACAAAATGAGTGCAACAGATAATCAATTCTCATCTAATGTTAACTGGCTAAACCTGCCTAGTCTCAACCTAATGGCCAAGTGCATGCTCAGCAGTTATCTATTAACTATCGGCCTGGGTGCAATTTTAGCTAGTGCGCAAATTTTAATGACTCATGGTATGGCTGATGAGAAGTTTGGTTTATCGGTCGATGATATCGCCTATAGTTATCATGGCGATCCTGAACATAGCTTGATAGAAACCAAGCTAAACGGCTCTATGAGTGATAAAGCCTCTTCTGCGGATAAATTGGCAATTATCAAATGGGTACGCCAGGGAGCCTCTAAAGAACAATGGGAGAGCGAAACCAAAGAAGTTTTTTTCAAGAATTGTATTTCCTGTCACAGCGTAATCCCGGGGTTACCCGATTTCACTCAATACGAGGAAGTGCTTAGCGTATCTCAGCCTAGTGGCGGTGCTTCGGCGACAACTTTAACCCGTTCCTCGCATATTCATATATTTGCCATTTCATTTATCTTCTTTTTTAATGGGCTTATTTTCAGCCTGGCGGTAGGCATTAAACCTTGGCTTAAAATTGCCATTATCTGCCTGCCCTTTGGATTTCTGATGATTGATGTATTCTCCTGGTGGCTGACCAAGATCTCACCGGAATTTGCCTGGCTAACGATTATTTCCGGAGTTGGCTACAGCGCCTGCTCGGCTGTTACCTGGTTCGTATCTATGTATCAAATGTGGATATTGCCGCGCAATGGTCAGTTGTACAATGAGAATACCTAGCTTGATTAAATAATCAGCCTAATTCACGATATGGGTTTTCACAAAATCAAAAATGATATTCGGCACCGATCCAGGCATTGTTATTTTTTACACTGTGTGCCTCATAGCTGAACTTTCGCTTGCCATGTTGCCAGCCCGCTATCAATGCGGCCGATTCATTTAGTTCATAGATAAATTCAAGCTCACCCTGATAAACATTTTCATTGCCATTATGATGAATATCCGTTGCATAGGAGCTGGTGTAATCATTATGTTCATAATCAAATGTAGCTTTTATGAAAAATTCAGGCAACACGCGGATTTTAAGTTCTGCCGATGTAAAATGATTGATATATCCAATATCATCCTGATATTGGACCGTTTGATCTTCATCGGTATAGCCCTGCTCAAAATGATAGCCGACTAGCAACTCAATATCAGGGGTAATCATCCACACCAGATGCGGCCCAATAGTAAAAAACTGGGTATCACGATAGCTAAATGGTTGATCATATAATCTAACTCCATAACGAACCAAAGCGCGTAATGTCAGGTAATCAGTTAACTCATGCTCTAAATGCATTGCCAGAATATGATTATTCAGCCGCTCACCTGCCTCAACTTCTTCATGCTCCTCTGCATCGCCTTCTTGTATTTCTGGCACTAAATTCAACCCAAGATATAAGCTAGGTATAAAATCATATAAGAATTTTATTTTCGTTCTATCCGTAAGTGCCTGCCCTACAGTAAATTGCATAAATCCATGCGAATACTCAGAGTGATCATTAAAAATATAACCGCCTCCATCCAGTGAAACTTGAAACTCTCCGAGATTATTTTCTGTCACCCAATTAATATATACATTAGGTTCGTAAACAAAGTCAGAACCCTGATCAGGTTCATCGACTATAGGCTGGGTGGGGTCTTCTTCTAATGATAGCCGGCGCGTGACTGCAAAAAGCCCGACATCATCTGTATAATAAGCACTGAAATCGCCACCGGCTGACCATTCTGCCTGTGCAGTATTTAAAATCACCAGACTGAAAACAAGTATTGATATTCTGTGTATAAAAGAAAAATTCTGAGCCAACATATTTTATTAACCGGTTTATTGCGTACTTAGTCATGCTAATGTACCAGCAGATGAGTCTGAAGCAGGTAGCAATGATCCATCTAAATGAGTATTATAACGCTTATTAATTAGAATATAACCATTTTCTAATTAATGGAATTAAATATTTCGCTATTCTCTCTACCTGGTTCTAATACTTCATGGATGCCCCGTTAGCTAAGTACCTGCGTAAACACACACAATTCAGGATGGGTAGAACGTAGCATCGGTTTTTTTGGTGCGCAGAGACTCGTGAGAGCGCGCAGCGAAACCCATCAATCCCACGTAAGATGATGGGTTTCTCTTCGAGCTCTTACGAGTCGCAAAAAGACGCTCTACCCATCGCAAAACCTCAACTGAAATTTTCTTTGCCGTCACTTCTACAAATTTTGCATTTTCGATGCCATATACCTAAAAGGAAATTTCAGATTTTGGAGCGACACTAGCCAAATGTTCAGGCCTCATTTTTTAATCTACTTTGTTTTGCAGGCGCTTTTGCCACTTTTATCAACACTACCACCAACAGCAAACACATGCGTAGAATTTAAACACAACACTGAGAACAGCGCCGTAAGGGAGATGGAAAGAAATAATCATCCAGAACAACCAGGAGAAATGGTCAAAAACCATTTCTCCAACGATGGCATTCGGTCAACAAACTGATAATACGTCTTCATTGCTTTTTTACCTACCTTTACTCCTGTTTCATATATTTTTTCTGTTAATTTAACAATAGGTGCTTTGCCATTGTAGGTCATACTTTTGGCAAATTTTAAAGTTGTTTCAACTGTATCCATTATGTCGCCACTAATATGATTTTCATAGGCTCCCCATACTCGTTCAATTGGGTTATATTTACTATGATAAGGAGGGTAGTAGGCCAGTTTTATCTTTATGTTGCTTTTTTCAGCAAACTCCACAAGCCTTTTTATAAACTGAGTTCTGGAGCTACTGTTCTCCATACCATTGTCAGCGTTAATTGTCAGAATATCTACTCCATATTTTTCTTGAATTTCTGGCCAAATTTCTTCCAATCGGTCAACGATGAAATCACTGCTGGCATAGCCTGCTGTAAAGAAAAGGAAAAAATCATCATGTTCAGGCAGATAAAAACCAAAAGGAGTTAACTTTTCCTTAACATCTAAATCATGATCCTCTGCTTTTGTTAAAACCCGATTTCGTCCTCCCCGTGAAAAATTTCCTATATTCATTCTTGCTTTGGCATCAATTGATATACGAATCTCTTTTGGGTTGATATCTGCCATTCCATTGACTGAATGAACTTGTTCAAAAATTGCATCCGTTTCCTTGATTTTCTTATGAGGCTTTGTTTTTTGTACCTTTTTTGGATGGTAACTCAGGTCATTTAATTTTGTATTGATAGTTTTTGAGCAAGGTAATGTTTTTTCATCGTAATAATCAATCTCCAGTAAACGTTTTCTAACTTCTTTAGCCGTTAGCCGGGTATATAATCGACAGGAATTAAAAGAGGGATCCGTTTGACACTCCGGTTCAGCAATTTTTTTTATGTCATCAAGTAGATGAGGAAAATGCTCTTCACTTTTATTACGCCCTCTCGCTGAAAAATTATCTTCTATGGGCTGAGTTTCAAGTTCATATTGTCCTTTTCGGATAGTGCCTCTATTCCATCCTAGTTTTTCTTCAGCAATACTTGCACCACCTGAGCCTAGTAGCTCCACCGTTTCAGCCATGAATATACGACGTACCGAGCCTTTTAAACGATGGGCTGTATTTATAATCCAACCTATAATGCTATCTGTTAATATCAACAAGCTTATCTGCCTAGTGTGAGAATAAATTCAGAATTCATTATTATAAATTATTGAGACACAAGCTTACTTCGTTTGGATGATTATTTCTTTCCATCTCCCTAATTAAAATAGATTTTTTCATTACCCTACCCTTTCTTTACTTAGTGCCTGAACGAAAAGTCAGTTTTTTAAAAAAACATCACACCCAATCTACCATAATATTTTCCGATTTGGCTTAGTTGAGATAACAATCCACCCATTATTACGAATTTGCTCAGCACAATGCTATTGTGCCACTTTTCAGACATACTAATCCCTCAGTAAGGCCACTTTCTTTAAAAAACTTAAGCGGCTTTCTTTTTTTCTTTGGCCAATCGTTGTCGTTCCATATCTCGTTTAATTGCGCCCACTTTTTGTATGTTCCTTGATAATACAGCCAGTGCGGTATAGCGTTCAAAACCATCAATTCCATGGTCCCGACATTGACTCAATCCATGAACCTGCAATGCATTAATGGCCGACTCAACAGCTGAGTGTTTCTTTTTGGCCTGTTTAAATTGATCGGCATATTCACGTTCCTTGTCCTTGACCGATAATTTCCCTTTTTTCGGCAAAGTCACTTCATCAAGTATCTCTTTCAGCCCACTTTGATTGCTCTTGCTATGAAAGCCTTTGTCAAAACTACACGCATTGAACGCTGGAAATTTCGCTTGTGTCGCTTCAACCATACCTATGGCTATTTTATCATCCGTTTCTTTTTGCATGACCTTATGATGCAGTATGAATCCGTGGTAGTCTTCAACTATACAGACGCGTATACCTAATTCAACGGGAACCCCTGCCTTGCCTTTGCTAATCCATTCGGTATGTGGCTGAAACAGGGAAAATACTTTTTCATCATGAGGGATGGTTTCTCCCTCAATCACGCGTCGTCTGATCTGATCGACTTGTCGATCGCCATGCTGGAGAAAGGTTTGCATCTTAAGCAATAGGACTTCTGGAACCTTATAGGTGCTTATTAATAACGCATAACTTTGAGTGACTCGGTTCAGGTACTTTTGAGCTAAATCAATATAAACCTGATGTGCGTTACAAATCAAATCGGCCTGAGCCCGTTTTTTCTTTTCGTCCTTCGAGGTGGAATGACGCAGCTTTTGAATCCGTCTATATTGTCGTTTGAATTCAGTGAGGTTATGTTTATGCTGCCGCCAATCGGGAAGGTCGTGTTCCTGGCACCAGTAAACACACTGACGGAATAAGACCCTCATCACATCGTAAAGCAAGTTAATGTCGGTTGGAAAGTGAACATCGGTTTTTAAGACAAATGAATCGCAACGCCCCTGAATGGATGCAGTGGACTCTAAATTAAGCAACTGATAACCCGAGCGAATGACTTCAGTATTAATGCGATCCATGATCTCAGGTGTAAATAACTTTAGATTATCTCTTAGGGTTTGTAAGCGATAGTTTTTGTCATCAAAAGTACCGTGCCCTAGCATCATTCTGAGCGTTCGATGTTCGTTGGCGAGTTCCTGGATACGATCGAAGTCAGCACCGAGTGCTACCCGTAAGGTGCCTAATACCAGAATACGCCACTGTTCCATGCCGGGACGACCTTTATTTGATGAGACGGCAGCTGTTTCATCACTGCCTTTTTTGTTCTTGCGCGGGATGACTTCTTGAAGAATTTTGAAAACAGCTTCTTTTAAAGGGCCAGTTGTATAGATGTGTTGCAAGCCCAGCAGGATGAGTGGAATATCATCGCGTGATGTGACATCAATGACGATGTTGGCAATATCGACTTGTCCTATTTCCAGTTGTGATGATATGACATTTCTCATGGTTTTTTTTGCGGCGAAGTTTTGCTAATAGAGGGCTGATATTGAAGGCTCAGTATTTGCTAATGCACTTTTTGGATAACAAGACCTATTTAAAAACAGTGACTTATGTGTTTTGTATGAAAAATACTAAAATGGCGGTTTTTGAATCTTCAATCGTTTTATTAGCTGTTATTATAGCATAGTTAGCTGATTTTAAAGGGAATTTAGTTATTTCCGTTCAAGCACTACTTAGTCGTTATTTCAATATATTCATTACGAATCAAAGATACAGACAAAAGTTTAGCAACTATTTTATGTTTAACGTTATACTTAAAAAAATATAACCGTTAGTACTTCCAACAATACTGTTGCACTATTTAACCTGAGTAATTTACCTATGGATAACTCCCTTCCTGATATACAGGTCATTCCTAATCAGACTCCTTATGATCAAACAGGCATAATCCCAGCTCCATGGTACAAATCAAGGAAGCTATTAATTTTCTGCACGGTATTTATAGTTAGCCTGGTTATTAGCCTGGGTTATGTCTATAGCCGCCCGGCCTTGTATCGAAGCTACGCAACATTATTGACTGTAGCGCAAACAGCTATTGACCAACAAAGTAGTGAAGCTGATATTCAACACGTAGCAATTCAAAGACAAATTCTGACGGGCCAGGAACTATTAGCTGAAACTATCACCCGCTTAGCTGAGGTTGAGCAACAACAAGACACTAATACCGGTATCACCAATCAGTTGTCTACACCCGAACTGCGGCGCATGCTCACTGTACAGGCCGTGCCAGATACCAACCTCGTTGAGCTGGCCGCTATTGGATATCAGGCGGAAGTGCTGGCACCTATCATCAACACCTGGATTGATATTTACCTAGCCCATGTTCAGTCGTTTTTCGCTCAAAAACCACTAACAGGTCTATTTTCATAGGATAAAAAAATAAAAACCTAATCATTACAAACATTTGCATTTCCAAGCAAAGCGTAGTGCCATAACATAACAAAAGTAGTTGCATTCACTTGATTTTTATGGAAAAATTCAAGTATGTATATCCGATGCACAACGACCCGAACCAAGGCAACTGGCGAGACCTACAAAACGTTTCGGCTAGTTGAGTCCGAGCGAATTGATGGCAAGGTCAAGCAACGTACCCTGCTTAATCTGGGTCGTTTCTTCGATGTGCCCAAGTCCCAGTGGAAGTCATTATCAAGTCGTATTGATCAATTACTGACAGCACAGACTGACTGGCTCACTATTGACCTAGAGGAATCACTCGAAACACGGGCACAATATTACGCCACTCAAATCATCACATCCCGAAGTACAACCCTTGACGATAGCGTTCACTTTGAGACCGTTGATATCGGCAGTTTAGAGCTTGTACGACCGCGCCGTGTGGGAGTCGAGCAAATAGCGTTGCACGCTGTAAGGCAGTTAACCCTGGATGATAAATTGAAATCTCTGGGATTTAACCAGCACCAGCTTGCCGCCTCCCTCGGTACTATCATTGCTCGCATGGCCTGTCCTGCAAGTGAATTAGCCACACACGGCTGGCTGCAGACAACCAGCGGCCTCGGTGAGTTAATCGACTATGACTTCGAAGACATGGGGCTGGATCGTCTGTATCAGGTATCCGACCAATTATGGAAACACCGGGAAGCCATTGAAACCCATTTATATCAGCAAGAACGGGATCTGTTCAGCTTCAGTGAAACTATCACGCTTTATGATCTGACAAATACCTTCTTTGAAGGCGAAGCCAAAACAAACCCAGCTGCCCAAAGAGGCCGCTCCAAGGAAAAGCGCAGTGACTGTCCCCTGGTTACATTAGGGCTGGTGCTTGATGGCAGTGGCTTTCCACGTAAAAGCCAGATCTTCCCAGGTAATGCAAGTGAACCACAAACCCTGCAAACCATACTTGAAGGACTGGAAGGGCGAACAGGATCCACTGTGATACTTGATGCAGGCATTGCCAGTGAAGAAAACATCCAGTATCTTCATTGAGCATGGCTTTCACTATATTGTTGTCTCACGCAAACGCAAGCGGGATTTCGATGAAGAAAAGGCAACTCTGATCAAAGATATTCCGGGGCAACGCGTAAAAGTTCAAAAAGTGACTGTAGAAGAGACTGGAGAAGTTGAACTGTACTGTCACTCGCAACTCAGGGAAAAGAAAGAACAGGCCATGCAGGATAGTTTTTCAGAAAAATATGAAACCGCACTCAACAGCCTGCATGCTAGATTGAGCAAAAAAGGAACCACAAAAAATTATACAAAAGTGTTAGAACGGCTGGGACGCATAAAGGAAAAATACGCGCGTGCAGCACAGCACTATGAAGTAACGGTCGTACCTGATGATGAAGGAGACAAGGCCAACTCAATCAGCTGGAAGCGTGTGGAAAAAGCCAACTCGCAGGCAACCCACCCCGGTGTCTATTGCTTACGCACCAACCTGACCGACTGGAATGAAGAAACGCTCTGGCGCACCTACACCCTGCTAACCGATCTAGAAAGTGTTTTTCGCAGTCTGAAAAGTGAACTCGGGCTACGCCCTATCTACCATCGAAAAGAAGAACGGGTTAATGGGCATATCTTTATCACTCTCATTGCCTATCATCTCGTCCAGACGCTTCGTTATCAACTCAAAGCTGAACATATTAATGATAGCTGGCAGACGATTCGGCGGACAATGGAAAACCAGCAACGCATTACCGTTATTTTACGGCGGGAAGATGGAAAAACCATTCATCTAAGGAAAGCGACGAATGCAGAGCCGCGACAATCCGTTATTTATAAAGCACTGGAAATTTCAGCACAACCAGGGGGTGTTAAAAAAACAGTGATTTAGCCGAATTCAAAATAAAAAATCTGTAGTGCCAACAGCAAGGCCTGATTGTGTGTATCTAATTGTTTTTAAATGATTTGTTGTCACTGAAATCGAAAGATGGGTTAGGAACGCGCACGAAATAACTTAAGCAACTGACTTGTCTTTTTGTCCGTTTTCTGCGTTGTAGAAACTGTTACGTAGCTGGCTATGCGCCTGTTTCTACGTCTTGAATACGAATAAAAATCCTGAGCCAGATGCATAAGTTATTCCGTGCGCGTTCCTTAGTCATTCTCTCTATAAATACTAACCACGGTTAAATCATCTGCAAGAGGGTGGACAAATTGTTCGTTTAATATGTTGATTAATGCGTTGAGGCGTTGTTTTCCGGGAAGGATGGCAATACTTTTGCTTATCAGTTCAATTAAACCTTGTTCATGAAAACGTCCACCTTTGCTTAATTTGGCTTCAGTCACTGCATCACTATATAACAGCAATGATGCACCTGGGGGGAAAGCAAGTTCTCTGCTTTCATAATCAGACTCATCGAACATACCTAAAGGAAAACCTTCACCATTGCCGATTACTGGCATTTTAGTCCCAGGCATTATAACTAGGGGACTGGGGGTCGCAGCACTGCTATATCGAAGTAAATGATTGGCGCGGTCAATCACTCCGTAAAACACAGTGGCATATTGGCCGGTAGGTAAGAGTGGCGACAAACGAACATTTAATTGCTTTAGAAAGATGGCCGGGTTGTTGGCCTGCTCATTTGTGTTATCCAGCAGAGCATGTAGACGAAAGGTATTTAATGCGGCGTTGACACCGTGTCCGGAGAAGTCAGCAATCAATACTGCAACACACTGGTCATCAAGCTTACGAATACTCCAGTAATCTCCGCCAAGTTCCGAACAGGGTTTGAAATAGGAATCTACACTTATTCGGTAAGCTTGCTCGATAGCATTCAGGGTTGATTTACTTGGTAGCAGAAAGGATTGCGTTTCTCTTGCAGATTGCAACTCGAGGCTCACTCGTTGGCGGTAGGCTTCAAGCTCATCCGATAACAACTTGAGTTTATTACGTTGACCTATCAAGTTTAAATGATTACGTACACGGGCTTTAACAAGTAAAGGACTGTATGGTTTGGTGATAAAGTCAATTGCACCGGCAGCGAATCCATCCGCCTCATCCTGCTCCTGATCTTTTGCGGTGACAAATATGACGGGTATATGAGCAGTTAAGGGGTTTTCTTTGAGTTTACGACAAACCTGATAACCGTCTAAACCGGGCATCATAATATCGAGCAGAACCAAGTCCGGTTTTTTTGTTTGAGCCCTTTCTAATGCCGTTGTACCATCAGTTGCAAATACTATTTTCTGATCATCTCGGAGTAATGCAGAAAGCACTTTGATATTAGTGATTTCATCATCAACAATCAGTATGGTTTGCGGTGGTGGGTTAATCAGCATTTCAGTGCAGTTTGATCTTTAATGTGTCAGCAAGGTCAAGCAGAATTTCTGTCGCTATATCGAATTCAAGATTAGTCATTGCATTATCGAGTTTGTGCATGGTTTGTTGGTATTGGTGCTGTGATAATTGATTATTTAAACTTCGAAATGACAGTTCTGCATCCATATCGAAGTCATCAAGTAGAGTGGCCAACTCTTGTATATTTCTGGCAACTGAGTCCCAATTGATAGGGCTGTCATCCGGGCTGGAGTTTACTTCTAAACTATTAATTCTGTCCAGAAAAGCAAGTGAATTGATCACTTCGTCCATTGCAGCTGTGAATTGATCCAGTAGTTCAGGCAGGTTTTGCCGAGATTCCTGATTGAGTTGAAGCTCCAGATTACTGGCCGCAGTAAAAAGTCGCTTGGCAGAAATATTGCCGCTGACACCTTTGACAGAGTGAGCGAGGTGTCGAGCTGTAGTAAAGTCGTTTGCTAGCAAGGCCTGTTGTATTTGCAGTGGTTTTTTTTTGTTATCCAGATAGAACGAGAGCAATATTTTTTTGTATAATTCAGAATCTCCGGCAACACGATTAAGTCCTTCGGTAAGATCTAAGCCTGACAATTTTTCAGGAATGATTTCATGTTGTAGCATAGTGCTTGTTAGGATCTTGGTTGTGTGATTGTATTCTCAGTAAAGTCACTATAAATATTTATTAACGATATACTTAAATAAAACAGTGATATATAATTTTTCAAACACTCGAGGGAATTATGTCAGGTTTACTTAATAATTTTACGCACTTATTCAACGAAAGCCAGAAGAAACGCCAAAACCGGCCTTTTCTAAAAGCGGCAATGGCAGCTTGTGCAATGGTTTCAATGGCAGAGGGTGAGGTAGAATTCTGTGAAAGGATCCGTCTTGACCAAATTTTAATTACCCTGGAAAAGCTAAAAATATTTGATCCTCATGAGGGTGTAGAAATTTTTAATGACTTCTCCAGAAAACTTAGTGCAACTCCTAAAGAGGGACATGCAGAGGCTGTGGCGGCGGTTAAAAAGGTGGCTACCGATAAAACAACTGCTGAACTTATTGTGCGTTTATGTTTAGCCATTAGTTTAAGTGATGGAAAAACCAGTATGGTTGAGCAAATTGAAATTGTTTCTTTATGTAGTTTGTTGGGGGTAGATGCCAACCTGCTGGGCCTGGATATGCAAAAACTAGTATCCACTATTGAAGCGAGTGACGATATTGAAATTATTCAACTCCCGGTAAAATGATAATCGCGTCAATACCTGAAGGGAACTAAGTACCCACGTAAAATTAAATTAACACTTTAATAGACTGCATAAACTGAATGATATACCCGTAGGTTCGACAAATTCGTACCGAAAAAGTCTATTAAACACAATGTACGAATTTGTCGAACCTACAAAAACGTTAAATTAATTTTTTGCACTTACTTAAAGTAACATCAAAAAATCGTTCAACTTAAGTAACGAGCTTTAATAACAATAATGCAATACTGCAGACAAATAGCGAACAGCGAGTTTCAGGCAAAAGCAGAACAGCTGATTTTGCTGCGGGAATTAATTCGTGACTGTCTGCGACAAGAAGGTTGTGAGCAAGATTTTATTCAGCGGATGGTACTGGCAGTCAATGAAGCGGGTATGAATATTATCCAGCATGCTTATAATAACCGAGGTATCGAGACTTTTAGAGTTGAAGTGCATACGGATGGTAAAGAATTAACTTTTTGCCTGACCGATTCTGCCCCAACAGTGGATAAAAGCAATATAAAATCTCGAGATCTGGATGATATTCAACCCGGTGGTTTGGGAGTACATTTCATAAATGAACTTATGGACAGAGTTGACTACCTTGAAACTCCGGAAGAAGAAAACGGTAATATCTTACAAATGAAAAAACAAATTGAGTATCTTTGAATATGGAATATAAAACGACTAATGTAGATAATACTATCATTATCACTTTGACAGGGGAGATCGATTTACAGACTTCTCCACAAGCACGAGAGCTCATTCTGAAGACTTTAAAAAACAAACAGCATGTCCTAGTTGAAATGTCAGCAGTGGAATATATCGATAGTTCCGGGATGGCCAGTCTGGTTGAAGGTTTCCAGAATGCAAAAGTTCGCGAATTGTATTTTGGCCTGGTAAATATCAGTGAGGCCACCCGCCAAGTACTTGCATTAGCACATCTGGATAAAATTTTTCCAATATTTGACACTGTCGACGATGGTTTAGCCATAGTAAACATGAGTGCTAGTGAATAAGCATAGTGAATTTATTTTATTATCTTCCAGAATAAACTGGAGACACAACAGTCAGAAACCAAAAGGGTCAAAACCAAAAGGGTCAGACTCGATTGAAAACAAAACCAATAAAAATCATGAGTTTCAAAGTCAGCTCATAGCCGAAACCAGCTATTCAATATAAGAGTTAAATATGCATAATTACAAAATATATCCTATTAAATCTGAGCAAATACTTCACATATCAACACACTTTCAGAGGGGCTTGAGGATAGATCAGCTTTCAGCAACAAAAAAGGGCTACCTAAATGAATAGATAACCCTTTCTTTTGTATGGCGTCCCCAGGGGGGTTCGAACCCCCGTTACCGCCGTGAAAGGGCGGTGTCCTAGGCCTCTAGACGATGGGGACTAAGAACTTTTTTGTAAGCGCAAAGCGCTTTTCCTGAATTACATAAAATAGCTTTTATAAGCCTAAAACTCACTTCCTATGAGTTTTGAATTGGCGTCCCCAGGGGGGTTCGAACCCCCGTTACCGCCGTGAAAGGGCGGTGTCCTAGGCCTCTAGACGATGGGGACTAAGAACTTTTCAAACTAAGTTAATGGTGGAGCCAGGCGGGATCGAACCGCCGACCTCAACACTGCCAGTGTTGCGCTCTCCCAATTGAGCTATGGCCCCTTAGTTGAGTTCAACGATTATACATCATATGAAATAACTGTCTAGTATTTATTTTCTTTGATGTAATCAATTGCCTGTTGTATACGACTCAAGGTCTTGTCTCTGCCTAATAAGGCTAATGTTACGTCAATTGAAGGCGACATTCCCGTTCCACACACTGCGACCCGTAAAGGCTGGGCAACTTTCCCCAGTTTTAGCTCTAGCTGCTCGGCAGTCTGCAAAACAATATCATGCAAGTCACTCCCCTGCCATTCAGATACGGACTTAAAAGCGTCCAGCAATGCCTGCAAAACTTCGTCCGTACCCTGCTTAAAATTTTTCTTAGCGGCCTTCTCATCGTATTCGTTGAAATCCTGATAAAAATACACGCTGGCGTCAGCCATCTCGACTAATGTCTTACTACGCTCCCGCTGCGCTATAACTATATCCACTAAAGCTGGGCCTTGTGTAGCTGCATCGATTCCCCGCTGCTGCATATGCCATTCAAGATGCTCTGCAACCAATTCAGGTTCTGAGTTCATAATATATTGATGATTGAGCCAAGTCAGCTTTTCAGTATTAAAAGCAGAAGCTGAAACATTAACTTTGCTGATATCAAACAACTCGATCATTTGCTCCAGGGTAAAAACCTCCTGATCGCCATATGACCAGCCTAAGCGCACTATATAATTCAATAAGGCTTCGGGTAAATACCCGTCGTCACGGAATTGCATAACTCCGACCGCACCATGACGCTTGGATAACCTAGCACCATCATCACCCAATATCATAGGTAGGTGAGCATAGCGTGGCAATTCTGCATCCAGCGCCTTTAAGATATTCATTTGCCTAGGCGTGTTATTGACATGGTCATCACCGCGAATAACATCAGTTATGCCCATATCCATATCATCGACAACTACCGTCAAATTATAGGTGGGACTGCCGTCAGTTCGAGCAATAATCAGGTCATCTAGCTCTTTATTCGCAACGACAATTTTACCTTTAACTAGATCATCCAGAACCACTTCACCGGCTTCGGGATTGCGAAAACGAACAACCCGATTCATACCTTCCTGCTCTGCTGCACTATCGCGACATTTACCGTTATAACGCGGCTTTTCCTTATTCGCCATCTGCTGTTCACGTAGCGCATCTATCTCTTCTTTTGAGCAATAACAGTAGTAAGCATCGCCCTGGTCAAGCAATTGCTGAATAATTTCTTCGTAACGATCAAATCTCTGGGTCTGATAATAAGGCCCTTCATCATAATCCAAGCCTAGCCACTGCATGCCTTCAAGAATCGCTGCAACTGATTCAGGTGTCGAGCGCTCTAAATCGGTATCTTCTATACGCAGTACAAAAGTGCCATTATTCTTTTTGGCATGTAACCAGGAAAATAACGCAGTACGTGCACCACCAATATGTAAGAGCCCCGTTGGACTAGGGGCAAATCGTGTTTTCATTGTCATCTGTTATAGTTTCTGTCTTAAAAATCGCTTGGAGTATTCTACCGGAATTTGTTTTGCAGCTCTTAAACGCATCGCTTTATAGTTAAACGCTACGCTTCCTTTGGCGGCATCATTTCGACCTAGAATTGCCAATGCAGTACCGTGATTTTGCGCTGCAGCTTTTTCATACCACTGAGTTGCCGTGTTAACGCTCTGCTTTACCCCTAAACCACGGTCATAGAGTGCCGCCATAAACACTTCAGCCTCAACTAGGCCCTGATTTGCCGCCTTTAACATCCACTTTGCCGATTTTTCAACATTTTTCGTCGCGCCATTTCGGCCCAACTGGTACATAGCGCCCATTTTTGCTTGCGCTAAGGCATCACCTTGCTCTGCCTGTTGTTGAATTTCATCAAATGTGTTCGCCCAACTGTTCATGCTAAACATTACAAAACAGCTCAAAATCATTGTTTGTATTAGTCTCATTTATACCTCTTTTAGTAAAATTTCTTGCATATCTATTATTTCGTGCTTAACTTATATATTGAAAGTGTTAAAATATTCGCTACACCTACTTTTTCCGGAGAGAAATATGTTAAAAAAATTAATCATTCCCGCAGTTTCAATTGCAGGTCTTGCCCTGTTATCGGGCTGTGCAACAGAACCTACATCATATCCAAGCTTTACTGCAGCTCCCGTTGCACAAGCCACATCAACTGCAGCATTCAAGCAAAAAACTGATACAGTTTATGTTATTTTAGATGCGTCTTCATCAACTAGAGTAACTTATGATGGCAATGATTCTGGTGATTCAAAATTAGATGTTGAAAAACAAACATTATACCGTTTAAACAAAACCATTCCTGCGAATATCAGACTTAATTCTGCTATGCAGACCTATGGTTCCGGTCATTGCCTGGATTGGAGTTCAACAAAAACTGATCAGAGCTTAACCAAATATACCGCTAAAGGTTTCCAGACTGCTCTAGACCAGACACAATGTGCGAGCGGTGGCTCTCCAATGAACAAAGCGCTGCTGCAAGCAGCAACTGATCTTGACTCGGCTAGTGGCAACACCGCTGTTTTAATTCTTAGTGACGGCCAACAACTTCCTGATAATACTTTAGCTGCTGCACAAGCATTGGAAGATAAATTTGGCTCACGCCTATGTATCTACTCTATCTGGGTAGGTAATAGCTATGATACTTCTGGTCAGGTTGTACTACAGGAATTATCCAATATTTCTAACTGTGGCAAAAGCATGACTGCAGCTGAGCTATCTTCTAGCTCTTCTATGGCTAGCTTTGTAGAAGGCATGCTGTATACGTCAGGTGCAGTTGCAGTTGCTCAAGTTACATCAAGAGATAGCGATGGCGATGGTGTTGATGATGCTTATGATAAATGTAAAAACACACCTAGTGGCGCAAAAGTTAATTCAAATGGGTGCTGGTCTTATAATAGCGTAGATTTCGGATTTGATTCAGCGAAGATCTCTCCAGCTTTTGCACCATTATTTGAGAATGCAATCTCAACTCTAAAAAGAAACCCTAATATGACTGTTGAGCTTGAAGGTCATACTGATAGTACAGGACCTGAAGCTTATAACATGGGCCTTTCAGAGCGTAGAGCTAAAGCAGTTAAGAACCATTTAGTAGAAAACGGCATTGATGCTAGTCGTTTAGCAACTAAAGGCTTTGGCGAAGCAAATCCTATCGCACCTAATGATACAGCTGAGGGACGCGCAGAAAACCGTCGTGTAGGCTTTACTATTACTGCTAGATAGACGACACAGACTCCCCTAACGTTTCTTTGTGTTAGGGGATGCTTTGAAATAGGCTGTGGAATTTGAGGAATATCAAATTCCACAGCACTATTTTAAAATCCTATTTTAAAATCAATTCCCACACCATCCGGTGTCGCATCCCTTTCTTTATTTTCTACGTGAGGCCCTTCAAAATGAGTCTCTATTTCTATATTTGTAGAGTAATCTTCTGACTCAAAAATTCCGCGTAACAATACCCGCCGATCATAACCGGCCTGGACATCAGAAAAAGTCTGCAGTTCCAGCTGTTCAAAATTCAGTGAAAAATCCAGCGCTACAGGCTGATCTTGCTGAACTTCTTCTGTAACAACGTCTATTTCATCTGTAAAAGCATTATTGCCTGAAAGTATTTTGCTTTCCTGGGCATCTGTATTAACAGTTGATTCGACTACAGTCCTGCTTTCTTCCTTAGGTCCATTATCGACTAAACCCTCAGACTGAGGTCCTATTACAGCAACCGTATCATTAGTCTCTGTGTACTTGTTATGCTCTGTTTCCGAACTATTTTCGCAGCTGTTCAAACAGAATGTAACTGAAACAATCAGGGTAGTACCTAGCAAACCTGCTTTCTTCATAAGCACTACCCATATACTTTATTACTTTACATTAATAAGCTTAACACCACCCATATAGGGTTGCAGCACTTCAGGCACAGTAATATTCCCTTCTGCTGTTTGATAATTTTCCATAATGGCTACCAGCGTCCGGCCTGCTGCCAATCCCGAGCCATTTAAAGTATGCACTAACTCAGGCTTACCTGTCTCAGGATTACGCCAGCGCGCTTTTAAACGGCGCGCCTGAAAGTCTTTGAAGTTACTACACGATGAAATTTCCCTATAAGTCTCCTGCCCCGGCAACCAGACTTCAAGATCATAAGTCTTAGTCGATGAAAAGCCAGTATCGCCTGAACATAACAAAACTTTACGATAAGGTAAATTAAGCTTTTTCAGAATATTTTCTGCATGACTGGTTAATGCTTCATGCGCCTGTTCTGATTCGCTTGCTTTTACTACCTGCACTAATTCAACTTTTTCAAACTGGTGCTGACGAATCAAACCACGCACATCTTTACCATAGGCCCCCGCCTCACTGCGAAAACATGGTGTGTGACAGACCATTTTAACTGGCATATCTACATTATCGACAATTTCATTGCGTACTATATTAGTAACCGGCACTTCGGCTGTGGGGATTAAATATAAGTCAGGGTCTTCACTGACCTTAAACAAATCATCGGCAAATTTTGGAAGCTGCCCAGTACCATACAAGCTGTCTGCATTAACGATATAAGGCACATAGGTTTCCGAGTACCCATGCTCATCAGCATGAGTATCTAACATAAATTGAACAATCGCTCTTTGTAGACGGGCTATATTACCTTTTAAAACAACAAAACGAGCACCCGTTATTTTTGCACCGACCTCAAAGTCCATTCCCTTATGTAAGGCTCCCAGATCCACATGATCCTTAATTTCATATTCAAATTCAGGCACATCGCCCCAGCGACTAATTTCTACATTATCATCTTCATCATTACCTTCCGGCACTGACGCATCAAGAATATTGGGCAGGCCTTCCATTAATTCCTGCATTTGCGCCTGAATTTCGGAAAGCTCTGTTGCGGCGGACTTTAGCTGCTCACCTAAGCCTTGCACCTGATCCAGCAAGGGCTGAACATCCTCACCTTTTGCTTTTGCCTTACCTATGGATTTAGAACTTAGATTACGCTCATTTTGTAATTCCTGAGTTTTAACCTGGATCGCTTTGCGTCTGTTCTCTAAATCAGTATAAAAATCTGCATCAAAATCCACCGCACGTCTTTTTAATTGGGTCTGTACAAATTCGAGATCTGATCTAAATAAATGCGGATCTAACATAATTCTTTGTTACCTTTAAAATATGAATACTATTAATGCCAATAATTATAGAGGAAATTCACCAGTGACTATACCATTACTTATACTTGCCGTAGCCGTGCGTAGCATAACTTATAGCAGAAAATAAAAAAGGACTACGAAGAGTCCTTTTTTAAGAATTGATGATTGATTTTTTTCTAGAGTTACCCAGGTAATGACATCAATAACTTCATCAGCAAGGCGGTCAATGAAATGCTGGCGACAACCAACCAAAACCCCCTTTGCCACCACCAATGCTTTTCACGCTGCGCAAACTCTGCTTGTTTTAATTCAAATTCGTCATGCCATTGTTGCTGCTGCGTCAACATCTTGTTTAATTCTAACTTTATATTTTGATCTGTCATTGCTTTACCTGCCTATTATTCTGTAGTTATTTTAGCATAAGCAATAAAACGCTAGTGGCAATGTTTCGGACAGCATTCGTTATAACTTAAGGCCCTGATCAAGCTATCACCGATAGCTAAGTACCCAAGCATAATTAATTTAACAAATTTTACGCAGAATTTTTTTTCATTTTCAAGACGCATAAATAGGCGCATAGCTGGCTATGCAACTCTTTATGCAACGCTGAAAATGAGAAAAAAGACAAGAAAAATGTTAAATTAATTATGCTTGGGTACTTATAGCTTAGCGGACTGAAGTCCGCTCTACCCTTTGTTAAACCTGATTGCCTAACAGTAATCCCGCCCAGATAGAAGCACCACATAATAGTGCATTACCTAAAAACACACTGAGCATCATATTCAGTTCTTTTTCAAACTGATGGCCTTCTTCTATCAGATATAACACTATGTACAGGCTCGATAGCGTTGCAAACATACCCACTAATACAATAATTAGCGCTGCTCTGTACTCGTCTGATATAGCAGTTTTATACATTAACAGTGATGCAAACAAGCCTATTAAGAAAGCAACCAGTGCATTGACCGCCACCAGCGCATAAGGAAATATCCAGCCCATCCAGCGTATGACGCCATCCGAATAAGCAAATAAGGCACGCCCGGCCAGCAAACCTATCCAAACTGCAAATACACAGGCACAGACACTAATTAAAATATTTAATGCTGCTTTAAGTAGATTACCTTGCTCAATT
This sequence comes from Methyloprofundus sp., assembly GCF_965251085.1. NCBI lineage: Bacteria > Pseudomonadati > Pseudomonadota > Gammaproteobacteria > Methylococcales > Methylococcaceae > Methyloprofundus > Methyloprofundus sp. Next base: position 3,283,448 of record NZ_OZ252594.1, read on the forward strand.
AAGTACAAGGTTTCCAGTGAAAAGGTCGAAAAAGTGGTAAACGAGCCGAACAACCCGACTAATATTGCAGAGCGGTATTCCATGGTAATAGCAATACGTTGCAATACTAATACTTCGGTTAATAAACCGATTAAAAAGGAGCCGAGTATATTCACAGTCAAGGTTCCGTATGGAAAACCACGACCTAACCATTGGTATACGCCACTAGAGACTAAAAAACGCAGTACTGCACCACAAGCGCCCCCAAAAGCTATTGCGATTAATGGATTCATAATTAACCCGTGCTAGATTTTAATAAAATGCTCACGATAATGCTTTAACTCTTCTATGGATTCAAGCACATCATCCAGTGCCTGGTGAGTTTCTTTTTTCTGCACACCATCAAAAATAGCAGGCGCCCAACGCCGCGCTAATTCTTTAATAGTAGAAACATCTATATTGCGATAATGAAAATACTGTTCAAGTTCAGGCATATAGCGATATAAAAAACGTCTGTCCTGACCAATACTATTACCACACATGGGTGATTCACCCGCACCCACCCACTGCTGTATAAATCCCAGTGTCTGTTGCATCGTCTCTTGTTCGCTCAGGCTTGAAGCTTTTACACGCGTAATTAAGCCAGATTTGCCATGATGTTCTTGATTCCAGTCATCCATACCAGCAAGCACCTCATCACTTTGATGCACCGCGATTACGGGTCCTGTTGCCAGAACATTTAAATGCTTATCGGTCACTATGGTAGCAACCTCAATAATCCGGTCGGTATCCGGGTTCAGTCCCGTCATTTCTAGGTCTAGCCAGACTAGGTTTTCTTGCTGTTGTGACATTTGTTGTCCAAAGAGTTCAATATAATATGCGCTGAATTGTAGCACTGGCTTATATGTATAGCCATAGTCCAGCACGGTGAAGCTCTAACCGATACTGCATTACACCAAAAATCAGGAATTTTAACAAAAATATCTATAATAATTTAAAATACATCTTTATCTCTAGAAAATAAGGTTATTTTTAATAATCCCCCACTTATTTATCAAAAATACTAGCAATGAATACTTTTACTTATATTTTTTTAATCGCATTGGCATTGTCCTATGCCGTGCAATTCTGGCTATCTAGACGCCAATCAGCCTACGTACTTAAACACCGAACAGAAGTTCCTGCCGCTTTTACTGAGTCTATTACTCTGGAAGCGCATCAAAAAGCCGCTGATTACACGATAGCAAAAGGTAAGCTAGGTGATATAGACAGCATTGTTGGTCTAATCTTCTTATTAGTATTAACACTGGGTGGAGGCATCAGCCTGATATTCAACTTCTGGGCTGGCTTCGAGTTTTCCCAGATCATGACAGGCATTGCATCATTAGGCTCAGTTTTCCTGATTATGTCTCTGTTTGAAATACCTACCAGTCTTTATCTCACCTTTGTTATCGAAGAAAAGTTTGGCTTTAATAAAAGCACCGTAAGCCAGTTTATTAAAGACCAAGTCATGCAATTGGCACTGGTTGCCTTAATAGGGCTCCCTTTATTGGCTCTTATACTATGGGTTATGCAAGCGCTTGGAAGTAGCTGGTGGGTCTGGACCTGGGCCATTTTGATCAGTTTTTCGTTGTTGTTAAGCTGGCTCTACCCTACACTTATCGCGCCATTATTTAATAAATTCACCCCACTTGAAGATGGTACTTTAAAAGACCGTATTAATCAGCTATTAGAGCGTTGCGGATTCAGCAGCAACGGTATCTTCATTATGGATGGTTCAAAACGCTCAGGCCACGGTAACGCCTACTTTACAGGCATGGGTAATAATAAACGCATCGTCTTTTTTGATACTCTTGCAGAATCTCTGGATGACGATGAGATGGAAGCAGTATTAGCGCATGAATTAGGCCATTTTAAGCGCAAGCACGTCATTAAGATGCTGGTCGCAAGCTCGATAATGAGTTTAATTAGTCTAGCAATATTAGGCTGGCTGATAACCGAAAACTGGTTCTTCACTGGATTAGGCGTTGATGTACCTTCAAATGCAGCGGCCTTATTACTGTTTATGCTAGTTTCACCTGCTTTCACTACGTTTATGACGCCTATCAGCGCATTTTTCCAGCGTAAGTTTGAATTTGAAGCTGACGACTTCGCTGCCGAGCATGCTCAGGCAAGTAAACTAATCAGTGGCTTGGTAAAGTTGTATAAAGAAAATGCCAGTACTTTAACACCAGACCCTTTATTTTCTGCCTTCCATTATAGTCACCCTCCTGCTGCTATCCGCATTGCACATCTGGAGCCAAAATTATAATGCTACTGATTAATCCACAGATGGCACATATGTCTACTTGTGCTTGCTATGCTCTCTGTCATACAGTCCTATTATTAGCATGTCTTTTATGACAGAGTTGCAATCAGGACTCGTCATATCACACTTAGGTAAGGGTGTTGCTGTTGAAGTTGATGGCAATATAATCCTTTGCCAGACGAGGCGTAAATTAGAGACTGTTGCTGCAGGCGATCAAGTTAAAATGACTATCGTCGCAAAAGGCCAGGGCCGTATTGAAGAGGTTTTACCGCGCAACTCCTTACTAGAAAGGCCTAGTAAAGGCTCAAAGACTCGCCCAGTTGCTGCGAATATTGATCAGATTTTTGTCGTCTTTGCCAACGAACCTTATTGTGATTTTTTATTAATAGACCAGTACCTGGCTATTTGTGAAAACCGGAATATCAATGCCCTGTTAATCTACAATAAATCGGATTTAGCGATTATTGAAAATATAGAACAGGAACTCGTTTGCTATCAAAACCTTGGCTACCCTTTGTTTCGCGTAAGCGCCAAAAACAATCTGGGAATAGACGAGCTACAACAAGAGTTAAGCAATAAAATTAGTATTTTTTCTGGGCAATCAGGCGTAGGTAAATCATCTTTAACTAATGCTCTTATCCCGGATAAGGAGCTTAAAACCAATACCGTCTCTGCTATTACCAAACATGGCAGGCATACCACAACCGCAGCTACGCTTTATCATTTACCCAAAGGCGGAGATCTAATCGACAGCCCAGGTGTTGCTATCTTTGGTTTGGCAGGGCTATCAGAAAATCAACTAGCCCATGGGTATAGAGAATTCCAACCCTTTATAGAGCACTGCAAATTCAATAATTGCAGGCATTTGCAAGATAAAGGCTGTGCGGTACGGGAAGCAGTTGAAAAGGGTACTATTTCACTGTCCCGATATCAGCGTTTTTTAAAATTGCGCGAGAAAATGCCTACAGATTAATTTTTTTATTCAACGAGTAAGCTCTACTGGTGCCAACTTAGAACTCCTGAATTAAAAAGGCCTAAACAATTTCTATAAGATATAGAAGTACCCATTATTAATTTTCTGATTCATTGGTTGCTAGCCCACGCCATAAACCATTCTCGCGAAGATAACCTTTCCCTTCTACCTAGAACGCACACCTTTCTTCGGCAAAATCTTACCTGATTACGTACAACTCTCAGCCATAGTAGAATAAAGCTTGAAACACCAGTATGTTAAAAACCTCGTCATTCCCGAAGTCTTATATCGGGAATCTATGCTTATCCGACTAGATTCCTGCTTAAAGCATGCAGGAATGACGAAGTATAGCTGAGGGTTATACGTAATCAGGAAACCTTATATTTTGCTGCCTATAATTAAAGAATATAAACTAAACAACCACCCGCTAAAAGACGGGTGGGTTAGAGAGATTGGTGACTGAAAGTCAGGATACAGGGCGAGTAGCCCTGTTATTTTGGCGCGCTGGCTTTACAGCCTGCAATGCTTTGTAAAAAAGCAGGCTAAAGCCAGCGCGCCCCAATTAATCAAACTCTGCTTCATGAGGTGCCTCCTCCTTAACTTACATCTGATTTTCTGCCATTTTGACAATGGATACATCTAAACATTATTGTCATATTTGAGATAAATCTGTTCGCCTGAAAGGCGAAGGTTTTAACCTTACGAATGGAAAATAAAAGCAACAAAGTATTTACATATATTAGTATTTTATTATATTATAAGCTTTATTATTTCAAATTATTATTTTTGATTATACTTCGCTTGGTGAAGATTGCGGATTTTATAGCGAGTTGATTTTAGTCGAGAGCAAAGCGCTGAAACAGGCACATAAGTGAAATGATGGGTTTCGCAAAAAGACGCTCTACCCATCCTACGTAACTGTTTCAGCAACGCAGCTATCGGCAAAAATGGGCCGCCAAAAAACCGTGGCCGTGGCCGTGCAAAGTATAATACCCCCACCCTTTACATCAGGAGTTATTCCCATGTTGTTTAAACAACTATTCGATAAAGACAGTTGCACTTACACTTATTTGATTGCTGACCCTGAGACCAAAGAGGCCGTTTTAATTGATCCGGTGGATACGCATTTAGACGAATATATCAACTTATTACAAGAAAATGAGCTAACTCTAAAGTACTCACTGGAAACTCATGTACACGCTGATCATGTCACCGCAAGCGGCATGTTAAGACAAAAACTAGGTGCGCAAACAGCCGTAAGTTCGCTTTGTGGTGCTCCTACTGCAGATATTCAAATTCAGGATGGCGATGTGTTTGAATTCGGTGCAGGTGAATCTATTAAAGTAATCGCTACGCCAGGGCATACACCTGGTAGCACGTCTTTTTTATGGCGCGACCGGATTTTTACCGGTGATACTTTATTTATTGATGGTTGCGGGCGTACTGATTTTCAAGGCGGTAGTGCTGAAGCGCAATACGATAGCATCACACAACGCTTATTCACCCTGCCAGACGATACCATCGTTTATCCAGGACATGATTATAAAGGCCGCTGGATTAGTAATATAGCTCAGGAACGCACTGCCAATTCACGCATCGCGGGAAAAACTAAAAAAGAATTTCTGGATATTATGACTAACCTGAACTTGCCTACGCCTAAGTTGATTGATATGGCTGTGCCTGCGAATCGCTATTGCGGAATAGATGAAGAGCTTGCCAATCAAGCAGCAGAACACCGGATTGAAGGTTCGGATCCAAAGCGCCAGACTTCAAGCATGGACGAGCTGATTAAGCAGATTAAACAAAACATTACCGAAATTGATCCGCATAAAGCCAATGACCTAATAGCTAATAACTCAATAACTATCGTAGATGTAAGAGAAGAGAACGAATTTAATGCCGGGCATATTGATAATGCCATCCTGCTACCGCGCGGGCTACTGGAATTTAAAATCAATACGGTAGCACAACTTGAAGATAAATCTGCTGCAGTCATCGTTTATTGTGCCAGTGGTAAACGCTCAGCTCTTTCGGCTAACACCCTGCAAAATATGGGTTACACCAATGTGCTTTCTGTTGCCGGCGGTTATGAAGCTTGGAAACAACAAATTTAAAGAGTATTATTGAGTCAGCAATTCTTTAATAAAGTTTCCTGATTACGTACAACTCTCAGCTACGGTAGAATAAACCTAGAAAATTAGCATGTTAAAAACCTCGTCATTCCCGAAGTCTTTTATCGGGAATCTGTACTAAACCTACGAGATTCCTGCTAAAAGCTTGCAGGAATGACGGAGAATGGCTGATAGTTATGGGTAATCAGGTAAAGTTTTGTAAATCATTACCCTACAAAAAATAATAATAATTAACATAATATAAAGCGAGGAACTATGTCTGAACTACACCATTCTATTCTTATTGTTGGCGGAGGGGCTGCAGGTGTTTCTGTAGCAAATAATATGCGTCGGCAAAATGCGACCATTGATATTGCCCTGATCGAACCTTCTGAAAAACATTATTATCAACCCGGCTTTACTATAATTGGCGGTGGCGCTTATACGCTAAAAAGAGCCACTAAGAATGAAGCGGATCTAATACATTCAAGTGTCAACTGGATTAAAGATTTTGCCGAGAGCTTTCAGCCTGATGAAAATAAAATCACCTTAAGATCTGGTGATGTTGTCAGTTATGACTTTTTAGTGGTCTGCCCGGGTCTGCAACTGGATTTTAATAAAATAGACGGTTTAGTTGAAACATTAGGCAAGAATGGTGTTTGCAGTAATTATTCTGCAGATACAGTTGAATATACCTGGGAAGTTTTGCAAAAAATAGAATCGGGCAACGCCTTATTTACTCAACCACCGATGCCGATTAAATGTGCCGGTGCGCCACAAAAAATCATGTATCTGGCAGCTGACCGCTTCCGCAAAAAAGGCATAGCCGATAAAGTTAATGTGGAATTTCTAAATGCTGGCCCAGGCATGTTCGGTGTACCTTTCTTTGCCAAAGCACTGAGCCTGGTTATTAAAGATTACGGTATTACCACGCACTTTAATCATAATTTAGTCGCTATAGACGGCGAAACTAAAACAGCCACCTTTGCTGCAACTGATGCCGATGGTAATCAGACTACGGTAACCAAAGAATTTGATATGATTCATGTTACCCCGCCACAAAGTGCGCCTGACTTTATCAAGACTAGTCCCCTGGCAAACGAAGGCGGTTGGGTCGATGTACACCCGGGTACTTTGCAGCATAATAAATTCAGTAATATTTTTGGCCTGGGCGATGCGACTTCTACACCTAATGCTAAAACCGCTGCTGCTGTCAGAAAGCAGGTTCCTGTGGTCGTTGATAACATTCTCAAGTTGCTAGGGAGTCAAGAACTGGTTGAAGGCTATGATGGTTATGGTTCTTGCCCATTAACCACTTCATTAAATACGGTTATGCTAGCTGAATTTGCCTATGCTGGTAAAGTAACGCCTTCCTTCCCGTTTTTTGACCCTAGAACCAATAGCCGCCTATGGTGGTTTGGTAAAACATTCGGGTTTCCATGGTTGTATTGGCATATCATGATTAAAGGGATTCGTTTTGATATTCCTCACAAAGCGTCTTATGTGGAAAAGTTAACCAAAGAAGACTAACTGGACTTCTTCTTTGTTTGAGGCTAAGGCACCTGGAAATAAATAAGCGTCCGATATTTGGGCAGGATTTTTGTTTGTCATTAGTGCAGTAGCAATAGGCGCATAGCTGGCTACGAAACTATTTCTACAGTGCTAATGATGGACAAAAAGACCAGCAAATTTAGATGATGTGTGTTTCCAGGCGCCTAATAACAAAGTCAATCTGGAAGTGGGGTCATTAGCCCCCGCTTCCGGTTAATTTCCCGCACCCCCCTTGTCTGTGCATAAAACTCATCAAATAACCCACTCCATGAGTTATGCATTTTCACTCTTAACCGCAAAATATTCTATTTAGTTTCATGGCAAACCAGCAAACTAGCAACTGGCTTAACAGCTACTTCCCTATCTCAATCTGGTTAAAAAATTACACCCGTGAAGACCTGAATGGTGATATTTTTGCAGGTATTATTACCGCTATTTTATTGGTTCCTCAGGGCATAGCCTATGCCATGCTGGCGGGGCTTCCTGCACAAGTCGGTTTATATGCCAGCATTTTACCTCCGCTTATTTATGCCTTATTAGGCAGCAGTAGGACCTTATCGGTGGGCCCTGTGTCTATCGCAGCTATTATGATTGCCAGTGTTTTAGCGGCTCCCGAAATAATAGAACTTGGCAGCCCAGTAGAAAATGCCATTATTCTAGCAGCGGAGGGTGGCTTTATTTTGTTGTTTATGGCGATGTTGCGCATGGGGGGATTAGTCAATTTTATTAGTCATCCAGTACTAACAGGCTTCACCAGTGGCGCAGCTATATTAATCGTCTTAAGCCAGATTCCACACTTACTTGGTTTAGCAAAAAACCAGTGTGGTTTAACCCTATCCTGCTATAACGAATATCTGCAACACATCAACCATTACACACTGGGGCTAAGCCTGTTTAGTATTTTACTACTGCTCTCATTCGGCTCACCTTTAGCAACACTACTGAAACGCTTTAACGTTAAAACTAATATAATTATCGGCCTGAGTAAATGCGCGCCTTTATTAGCCGTTATCATTACCACTATACTAGTGATTGTCTATCAATTATCTGACCTGCAGAACGTCGCTATCGTCGGTGAAATTCAGCCTGGTTTGCCAGACATTAGTTTTGCTTTTTTCAGCAATGCAACTCAGTGGCAAGCTTTATTACCCGGCGCTACTTTTATCGCCCTTATTGCCTATGTGGAGAGTGTGGCTATTGCCAAAGTCACCGCCAATTTAAGAAACCAGAAAATCAATCCCAATCAGGAGCTCATTGCTCTAGGAGTCGCCAATCTGGCAACAGCATTTTCCGGCGGTATGTCGGTTGCCGGAGGATTTAGTCGCACTATGGTTAATTTCACGGCCGGAGCTCGCACACAAATGGCCATGCTAATAGCCGTGGCATTACTCAGCATTGCAGTTATCTTTTTTACCGAGCAATTCACTTACCTTCCTAAAGCGGCTTTAGCCGCCGTTATCCTTATCGCAATTTTCCCTTTGATAAAAATACGTGAAATAATTAGCACATGGAAATACGATCAGGGCGATGGATTTGCTGAATTAATCACCTTGCTTGGCGTACTCGCACTAGGCATAGAAGAAGGTATTGCCTTGGGTGTCGTTATAACTATATTAAGTTATTTACGACGTACCAGCCGCCCCCATATCGCAGTCGTAGGTCGCATAAAGGAAACAGATCACTTTAGAAATATAAAACGCCATCAGGTAGAAACCTGGAAAAATCTGCTGTTAATTAGAATTGATGAAAATATAAGCTTTGCCAATGTCAGTTATATTATTGATTTTATAGAAGACGAAACTATTAACAATGCTGAATTAAAGCATATTGTGCTGATTTTTTCTTCAGTGAGTTATATAGACCGTACTGCTTTTGAAGCACTGGAAAACTTAATCAACTCGTTAAAAAACCAGCAAATATCGCTACATTTAGCAGAAGTCAAAGGCCCAGTGCTTGATAAGTTGAAGCAAACCACTTTTCTAGAGCAATTAAGTCCAGGAAAAGTGTTTTTTCAAACTATTATGGCTGTTGAGCAGCTTACAGATAAAAAGTAGTTATTTCCATTTAAATGAATTAGAAAACAAGAAGTAATGATAGATAAAATTTTGTAGGGTAATGCTCTAAACTTCACTAAAAATAAGCTATTGTTATTTAAATGAATACTCGGTATATTTGAAAGCAATAGACACCGATAACAACTATCACTTCTAGCTTGATTACTTGGGAAATTAAATGAAAGACTTAAATACTTGGCATAGCAAACTCCTAAAATTACTTTTAGCTTCTTGCCTTATAACTTTAGCTAATCTTGGGTATGCAAATGAAACCTCAGAAAACCAGCTCTTAACGGAAGGTATTAACTCCGAATCTTTAGCAACCCTAGTTAATAATTTAAGCGAAAACACCTTATATGTAGAAATGGATACTGGGCTTCCACCTGTAAACCATAGAACACCTAGAAATATTCAGGATTTTAAAGAATTGGCGGGGACCTGGCTGCTGTCCTACACTTACGACGACACGAGACATACTGACAAGATCGAAATTAACGATACTACAACAACTAGTGATGGCACGGTGCTACCCATTGGTAAGTATTTTCCAGATCAAGCGGGCAATGGGTTTGATTTGATTTGTGGCGATGTGATCACCGAAAGTGACACTATTGTTTATTTATGTTTTTCCAATATTGCTCAAGATCTTTTTTCAGGAATATTCATAGTCCTCCATGAAAACAGTGTAACTACTGGATTTTTTGGTCTTGGCGAAACAATTGAAAAAACTCGGGAGGATATTTTTACCCAAAGCCATCCATTAACTGGTTTACGAATTTCAGATACTATGTCTGCTTCATACAATGATGAAAATGGAGAGCTTTTTATCCCTAAAGTGGGCTATAAAGGTGATTTTTATCGTGCGACTCTCAAAGATCAAGGAAATTTTGTTTTTAAATTACAAAATGCAAGCCCTGCCAATTAACTGCCTAAGGGCCAATTGTAGAAATTTGTTTGTTTTCAAAATACGGGGTCTAAGAGAGCTACAAAATAAGACATAGCTTTGCAATATTATTAAGGGATGCGATTGTATAGTGAGCTGATTTTTGTCGATAACAAGGCCTGCCCCGTACTTGATACGGGGACGCTGAAACTTGCATATAGCTAGCTACGTAACGGTTTCAGCAACGTAGCTAGTGGCAAAAACTCAGCCGCTAGAAATCCGCATCCGTGACCGCACGAAGTATATAGAACAAAATAGATTGAAATCTGGGGTGGAACATACCTTCTAAAATAGCCCGCTGGCCAGCTCATTTGTCTGCCGCCTAATAAATGTAAATGCAAATGATACACTTCCTGTCCACCCGCATTATTGCAATTAATTACTGTACGGTAGCCTGTTTCGGCTATGCCTTCAGAAGCTGCAAGCTGGGCTACGGTTTGTAATAGATGCCCTGCGAGTTGTTCATCGTCTAAATCATTCAAAGTCGCAACATGCTGTTTAGGTATCACTAAAATATGCGTAGGCGCTTTCGGATGTATATCTCTAAAAGCAAGTATCTGCTCATCCTCATAGACGATATCCGGTTCAATTTCTTTTGCCACCATTTTACAAAATAGACAATCAGTCATTGTTTGCTCCTATGCTATATCGCGTCGCCCACTGAAAGCGTGAGCCAGAGTACTACTATCAATAAATTCTAACTCACCACCCACCGGCACGCCATGCGCGATGCGGCTGACTTTAATCTGATAGGGTAAGGCTAACTGCGCAATATAATGGGCTGTCGCTTCGCCTTCAACCGTGGAATTTGTCGCCAGAATAAGCTCCTTTATCTGACTCTTTTCTAGTTGTTGCTCTAATGCATCCAGGCCTATTTCATCAGGACCTATGCCATCTAAGGGGGATAAACGCCCATTTAAGACAAAAAACACACCTTTAAAATCGGTAGCCTGATTAATTAACCAGACATCTGCCGGGCTTTCTACTACGCATAATAAATCTGCGTCGCGTTCAGAATTGGCACACAACTCACACAGCTCATGCTCACAAAGGGTACGACACTTTGCACAATTCCCTAGCTTATCAACAGCAGTTTGTAATGTTTTCGCCAGATTTTCGGCGCCACCTCTATCGCGTTGAAATAAATGCAGGGCGATACGTTGTGCTGACTTGGGACCAACACCCGGCATGCAACATAGAGCATCTATGACTTCTGTCAGCAATTCCTGTTTTGGCATATTTAAAACGGCATTTTAAACCCTGGCGGTAAAGGAATACCTGATGTGATATCCCCCATTTTATCTTTTTTAAGTTTAGCTACTTTATGCACGGCATCATTGATTGCAGCCGCCACTAAATCTTCTAGCATTTCCTTGTCATCACCTACCAAAGCATCATCGATAGATACTTTACGCACTTCTCTTTTTCCCGTCATTAAAATGCTGACCATGCCACCACCAGATTCTCCGGTGACTTCTAGTGCCTCAAGTTCAGCTTGTGCTTTTTGCATATCTTCTTGCATCTGCTGAGCCTGCTGCATGATATTACCAAGTGCACCTTTCATATTTAATTCTCCTCACTATTATTTTGCACTGGCTCAATTGAGCCAGGAATTACGCGAGCATCAAAATTTTTTTTTAATGCCTGTATATTTTCATCATTGTCTATCGCATCAACCGCTTCTTGCTGTCGATTTAATTTTTCTTTATGGTTTTTTACTGCCGGCGTATCACTTGCAACTGCCTCGGTTTTAATAACCAGTTTAAGTGAATTACTAAAATATTTTTGCAGCGCTGTCTGTAATTTTTCTTCCGATCGGGAGCTACGTATTTGCGCCTGCTTTGAGTCTAAAATCAATTTGCATTGCATCTCATCTACTGAATCTAAAATACAATTATTGGCTAATTCACGCGTAAGCCCCATTAAATTCATTGCATCCACTATATCATGCCAAACTAAATCATCTCTGGGATCGAGAGGTTGGCTTACCGCAACGGGTGCATTATCTGGCTCAGAAACGACCTTGCTAACGACCTTAGGTTCAGCTACTCGGGGTTGAGCCTGACTTGCCACGGGCTTTTGAATATTTACAGGCGCAACTTTAACTTGAGTTTGCGTTTTAGCATCATTAGACAGAGGATTAAAAGCCAGCATTCTCAGCATAATCATTTCAAATCCGGATCGTGGCTCAGGTGCCAGCCCCAGGTCTTTTTGACCCATTAGTGCAATCTGATAATACAACTGTAATTCTTCTGCCGAAAACAGCTTGCTAAGTTGCTGCAAAACCTCTGCATCATCTTCTGTTTCTGCCACTGAAGGTACAAGCTGAACTAATGCAAGACGATGCAAGATCTGTAATATTTGCTGTAATGCATCGCCATAGTCGGGTGACAGTTCAGCCATCTGCGCAACAGTTTGCAGGACCTTTTGCGCATCTTTTTCCGCCAGGCAACGCAGTATTTCTTCTACGGGTTGCTGAGCAACCGTACCCAGCATCTGACTAACCGTTTCACTACTCACCGCATTATTTCCAAAAACAATTGCTTGATCCAGTAAGCTTAAGCCGTCACGCATACTACCATCAGCAGCACGCGCAATTAAGCGTAAGGCATTTAGTTCAAATTCTATTTTTTCTTCACCTAGTATATAAGCCATCTGGTCACTGATCTGGCTAGGGGTAAGGCGCTTTAAATTAAATTGTAAGCAACGCGAAAGAACGGTTACCGGAATTTTTTGCGGGTCTGTCGTGGCTAATAGGAATTTAACATGTTCGGGAGGTTCTTCCAGCGTTTTAAGCAAAGCATTGAAACTATGTCCAGACAACATATGTACTTCATCGATCAGGTACACTTTATATTTACCTGAATTCGGAGCATATTGCGCATTATCCAGTAAATCGCGGGTGTCTTCAACTTTAGTACGTGAAGCGGCATCCACTTCAATTAAATCCAGAAAGCGGCCTTCATCAAGCGCCTGACACACAGCACATTGCCCACAGGGATTAAAATCCTGAAGGTTTTCACAGTTAATTGCTTTTGCCAGGATTCTGGCGATAGTTGTTTTGCCTACACCGCGAGTACCGGTAAATAGATAGGCATGGTGTAAACGATCATGTTGTAATGCATTGATCAGCGACTGGCTAACATGCTCCTGACCAACGATTTCGGTGAAATTATGTGGACGCCATTTTCTGGCGAGAACCTGATGATTCATGACAGAGTGGAAGAGTGTAGATATTGGGCGGATACCATGCCAGCCACATCTCGGCACACGAATCTTCTGCTACCGTTGCTCCCTTCCAGGCCTGGCGGAGTTGACAGAATATCGTTGCGAGAGGACCGACACAGTAACCATAATGTCGACAACCACTAGCGTTGAAGAGCGAGTATTATGCGTTATTTATGAGTACAGTTCAAGCGTAATTCTCAAATTATCATGTCTGATGCTAAAACCTTTTTTACAGGGTTTTATAATACGTTTAGAACTATGCAGCAATTTTAATTTTTATTTAATAGTAGCTGTACATATTTCGCCTGATGTAGACGCTCTAGTTGATAGTCAAAAAATCAGCAAATTTCAATTAGATGCACATGATTGCAAAGGGGGAGCAGGCAAAAAAGCCTGGAAACAATACAACTCCCCCAAAAGAACAGCGTAAAAGAGAATTCTCTGCAACTACGAGCCCGTTACTTTACTAGCTTTTTAAAGGTTGAACCATCTACAGAAATATCGCCCATAAATCCTGACTGGCTATACACGTAAACCGAGATAGGGGCGCCCATAGTTTTGGTGTCAAAACCACCGCTAGCTCCCTTCTTAGCTACAACAACTGAAAGATTACCACCGACCTGCCAGTTGCGATTGCCTTCGCGGAACTTGGCAAGTGCTCCAGAATCATTAAATACGACCAACAAAGAATACGACTCAGCACCTGCTAGCAAACCTGCTTTAAAGGCAGCTGCGCGATAATATTCTGTCGTTTTTCCATGTATTTGCATAGCACAGGTTCCACCTTCACCGCCAAATACGAAACCTGCTTTGGTAATCGTTGGGCAGACTAGAACGCCCTGAGAAATTTCTACAATTTTCCGTGCGTTAGTGGCTTCTTTATAAAAGTCATCTAGTGCAACACCCACTTTAGTTTCCAGCACCAGACGATCGCCTGCATTTTTCTGCGGAGCAGATGCACAACCACCTAAACCTGCAACAAGAGCAACAGCGGCAATTGTTGATGCAATTTTTGTAAACGATAACACTTTTATTATTTTCATTATATTTCCTTTAGGTTTATTGTTAATCTTAGCTAAATTAATAAACGGCTACTCCCCGCCATAAGCAAAAACATACCACGTATTAATGTAATTACACTTTTATACTTTCACTTCTGATGATAGGTGTCAAGGAATTTTCAATTCATAATCAGAATATCAGGCAAATGAGAAAAATAGTCATCTTCGAAAAATCATATTATCCTAGAAAAATCAGTTGCCCACGATGTCTAGCACAAGCTCTTGATTCCACCGCACTTGCAACTAATGTCCGCTTAACCTATGAGTGAAGCTAAAATTTTTTGAAGGTGTTATATTAATTCAATATATTGCACTATAAATTCGCGCTCAACTGATTTTTCTAGGATTTTGGATTAAGAATCGACGAGAACAATTAACTAAATTTCGAATAACCTTCCGTCATTTTTATAAATTAAACGTAACCCCTTATGCAGCATTCGGAATACGAAATATTTCTGGCACCTATTTCTAGCATTGCATAAACTTCATGTGGAAAGACAGACTTGTATCTATATCTATGCTGATAGATGTATATACTTCGCTCGGTCGCGACTGCGCGAAGTAAACAGGGTGTGTTTTACGCACTGTGCCTTATACCCGCCCCCCTAGCACAAGGAGTATAGCTCTAATATCTGGAGTACCCATGCAAAATACCCCATTTCTCTTAGCTATCAATAATAAGCTATTTATTGTACTCATCAGTCTTTTGCTTTGTGCATGCAATAGCAAAAAATATTTAATGCCCACGCCTTCCCTTTATGCGGATAATCATTCAGCGGGTTTTGAAAAAATCCCGGCCCCGCTGCAAAACAATAGCTTTAACATACTCTATGTAACGGACAGACACCCTTTTCGGGATGAATTAGAAAATTTAAATTATAATTTTCAGCGCTCACGCTCTCTTGCTTACGGCAATGTGACTATTAAAACCACATCTGAAATAAGCTGGACGAAACTGGTGACAGAAAGCCAAGTTGCTGAACGAACAGAGGAAATTGAATTAAGCATTGACCTTATTACTGAACAGGCTCGCTTTCCGGAAACCCCCTACCCTTTAATAAAGCAAAGCAATGGCGATATCATTGAAGATCCCGCTACCCTCCAGGAAGCACGCGAATTAAACCAAAAATTTCACGCCGAACTTTCACAACGTCTTGCTATTGCCCCCAGAAAAGAAGTACTGATTTATGTGCATGGTGTAAGTAATACCTTTGCGGATGCGGCTTATGCTTTAGCCGAGTTATGGCATTTTAATGCCCGGGAAATGGTACCTATCCTATACACCTGGCCCGCTGGCCGAGGGGGAGCCGCTGGTTATGCCTATGATAGAGAGTCGGGAGAGTTTACGATTTTTCACCTCAAACAATTTTTACGCTCTTTGGCCGCTCACCCCGGGATTGAGAAAATCCATATTCTGGCTCATAGTCGCGGTACAGACATCATATCAACTGCTTTGCGTGAACTGTTTTTAGTCTCTATTGGGGCAGGTAAAGACCCAGGTGATGTTTATCGTATTGAAAATTTAATTCTGGTTGCCCCGGATATTGATACCGAGGTGCTTTCGCAACGTTTGATCGCTGAAAGAATTGGCGACGATATAAAACAGCTGAGTGTCTATACCTCGGCCGGAGATAGAGCCATCAGACTTTCGCAGATACTCTTTAGTAGCGTTAATCGCCTGGGAAATCTTGTTGGACGAAGCCGCTATCGCGGAGAAAAACAGCGCATCCCTTAAATTTAAAGTGTAACCTCATTGCCTGTTATATGCATAACAGGTAACTTGTAAGCTCATCCAACTAACAATAATGAGGTTACACTGTTATGACACCATCGATAGAGCTTAAATTCAACCATTATTATATCCAGCACTGTAAGCATTTAAAGCTTAAGGGACTGCAACCCAAAACCATTGACGCTTATTCACGCGCTATTCGCCGTATCGGGGAACACTTTCAGGGGCATCTGGATAACTTAACGCAAGATCAACTGGTGGATTATTTTCATGCTCTTTTAAGCCGCCTTTCCTGGAGTGCCGTGAAACTAGATCTCTATGGTCTCAAGTTTTTCTATACACATGTGCTACAAAAGCCGTGGGTTGATGTGCTAATGATTAAACCACCACGATGTACGCGTATACCCGATATTGTCACTGTGGTTGAAGCACAACAACTGTTTATGTCGACCCGTAATCTAAGCTATCGAGTTTTTTATTTTACGATTTACAGTCTAGGTTTACGTTTGGGCGAGGGCTTAAGCCTGAAAGTAGGTGATATTGATGCGACACGCATGCGGGTACATATTCGCAATGCCAAAGGCAATAAGGATCGGCTTGTGCCTTTGCCTGTGAATACCTTGAAGGTGTTGCGTAAGTTTTGGGCTGTGCATAAAAATCCAGTGCTGGTATTTCCCAACCGTGCCCGGGGTCTAAAAGGTGCACATCTTGCTGAATCCCCCCTTGATCGCGGTGGCATCCAGAAGACAATCCGTCTTGTGACGCAAGAAATGGGACTAAAAAAAAGATTTCCTGCCACTCGCTGCGCCACAGTTACGCCACTCACCTGTTAGAAGCCGGGGTTGATTTAGTTGAGTTGCAGAAGATTCTGGGCCATACCAGTTTAGTAACCACGGCTCGCTATACGCATTTGACCGATATTACCGATGAGAATGCAGAGCTGCACATTAATCAGTTAGTCAATGACTTTTCTATTCACTGGGGGCAGATTTCATGATAACCCTAGCTGCAGTGATTGATCAATTTCAGTCTGACTTTTTAAGCGAGTATCAATCTCGTTTACGCTCCAATCAGATCAGTGCATTACATGCCATGAAGAGCTGTCGGACACAGCTGAGTCCTGTGATGCAGGTTAACTGTGCAGACTGTGACTATCAAACCTTTGTGCCTCATTCCTGTGGCCAGCGTAACTGCCCGCATTGTCAACATCATGAGAGTCAACAATGGATTGAACGACAGGTACAAAAACAAGTCCCTGCTGATTATTTTATGAATACCTTTACCTTACCTGCGCAGTTAAGGTCGTTAGCCAGGCAGCATCCGCGGTTACTTTACAGTATGATGTTTGACTGTGCCTGGGCGACTTTACAGAGTTTTAGTAAAAATGATAAGCAGTTGCAAGGCGATGCCGGGGCGATTGCTGTCTTACATACACACTCACGCGAATTAAATTATCATCCGCATATTCATGTCATTATGCCTGCGGCAATCGTGGATAAAATCAAGAAGCTCTGGCGCACTAAGGAAGGCAAATACCTGTTTCATCATAAAGCACTAGCAAAAGTATTTCGTGCAAAGATGCTAGCGCGTATGAACGAAGAAAAGTTGCCATTTCCCACAGCTATTCCGGAAAAATGGGTGGTCGATTGTAAGTTTGTCGGTGCAGGCGATAAAGCATTGATATATCTGGGTCGATACCTGTATCGTGGTGTGATTCGTGAACAGGATATCTTATCCTGCCAAAATGGCAAAGTAACCTACCGTTATCAAGACAGCAAAACCAAACGCTATCAAACCAAAACGGTATCGGGGGCTAAATTTCTGTGGCTGGTGCTGCAACATGTTTTGCCTAAAGGCTTTCGTCGTGCGCGCAATTATGGCTTTTTACATCCGAATAGCAAGGGTGTTATTAAGTTGATTCACTCCCTGCTAAAGTTTGACCCGACGAAGATATTGCGTGCACTCAAAGTACGGCCGGCATTCAGTTGCAAATGTTGTGGCGGGGCGATGGTTGTTGGGCGTCGGCAAATACCCAGGGTGGAAATAATGTTTCAGCCTTTGCCAACTTAACAATTGGAATCACTAGCGCTTATGTAAATTTAAACACTTCGACCCAGGCTATCAGCGGATTAAATGCTGAGGGAGTTGCTTGGGCTAAAATCGGAGATTAAGGCAGAATTTTGCTCCGATACTTGGACTTTGAGAGTTGACTGCAATGGACAACGCTCAAAGTTCAGTTAAACAGGTAAAAACAGAGGTTCGATTCATCAGTCGGGCTGATCAACAAAAAGCTATTTTCATAGAGCGCATTAAATGAATTCCTACTATCGTGCCGGGCTTGTCCAACAAACGGTTCAGATTGTGGCTCGCTTCGCGATCACAATCTAACCTTATTCGTTATTAGGGACAAAATTGAAGACACCCAGAATAAATCGCTTACTTCAGCACAACCACAAATACTCACTAATAATCTAAGCATCATTGAAATGCGCGGCAGAGCTGAAAATTTCGGGCATAATTATTTTAATACCAACCCGGCTGTCAGCTCTGACTTAATCATGTTATTAAGGTATGGCGCAGCGCCTGGTGTAGAGTTTGGCAGACCTCTTGAGCCTGCTAACGTCAATATGTGGATAATTTCGGACGATACTTATACCTTACCGAAACAATAGCAATCAAACCCTTGCGTAAACTTTAAGTAGATTGCGGATTTTTGATGTAACATTTGTTGCTTTTTATATATGATGCTAGCGCTTATAATGAAATGACAATTCACACTTGGTTTAAACTTAAGGAACGAGCACGGAATAAGTTGAGCATCTGGCGCAGGATTTTTATTCGTATTCAAAGCCTGCCCCGTGCTTGATACGGGGACGTAGAAACAGGCGCATAGCCAGCTACGTAACAGTTTCTACAACACAGAAGACGGATACAAAGACAAGCCAGTTGCTTAAGTTATTTCGTGCGCGCTCCTTAGGCACCTGGAAATAAATAAACGCCCAATATTTGGGCAGGATTTTTGTCCGTCATTAGCAACAGAGAGTTATCGACCTTATTATTTGTGTTATACATTCACATATTAATTAAGGGTCATGCACGAAACAATTTAAACACTTGCTCTGATATATAAAGTCGTCAGAGCAGTAAACCACAAGGATTCCCTTTGTATTTTCTGTATTGGCCAATTTTTCTGAAATTAATGGCGCGCATGTTTACGCCAAGGTATTTTCGGCCGAAATTTGTTTTTTGTTGGCTTTATTATTGTTCCGGCAATTCTGTTGCTGAGGCTGATGGTCACCCTGTTTCAAGCATTGGACTATATTCTATTTCCTGGTTTTTGGCGTCAGCAAGTTAAACAACCGGTGTTCATTTTAAGCAACCCGCGCAGTGGTTCAACTTTTTTACATCGTATGCTGGAAAAAGATCAGCAATTCACCTATTTATCCTTGTGGCAGTCACTGTTTAATTCAATTACGATCTATAAGCTGGTCGCATTTATTACTCGGGTTGATATGAGTATCGGTGACCCAATTGGTCGCATAGTAGATTATCTTGATAATCATTTTTTTAAAGGTTGGGATGGTCTGCATAAAGCAGGTTTGCGATTTTCTGAAGAAGATGAGTTTTTATTTGTCAGTTCTTTTCTAGCGCCTGGCCTTGTTCTCTTTTTCCCCTATCTACATGAAGTCGCAGAGATTTATTCAATTGATAATCTCCCTGAAAAAGCACGCCAGAAAGTCATTAAAAATTTTCGTTTATCCGTTCAACGCCATGTTTATGCTTCGGGTGGACAAATATTTCTAGCAAAAAATGCTGTTGCAGGAGGCAGACTCGGGCTATATCAGGAAGCTTTCCCTGATATGCGCGCTATCTATATTCATAGTGATATTTTCAAATCTATTGCCTCTTCTCTAAGCGTCTTTAGTAAACCCTGGTCATTTCATTCGCCCGCCTGTTACAAAAGAAAATATGAAAGCATGAGTATTATAGAAATGGTGCGTACTAACCATCAGGGTATTATCAGCCATAGACTCAATTTTGCACCTGAAAATGCTGTTGATATCCAGTATGACCACCTGGTCTCCGACCCTGAAGCGACGGTCAACTCTATCTACCAGCATTTTTCTTTGGCCATGAGTGATACATATAAGGCTAGCTTGAAGCAAGACAGCATTGCCGCAAAATCTTATAAAAGCTCTCATGTCTATACCGTTGAGGATTATGGTTTCACTAGCGACGAAATTGAACAATATATTGCTAATCAGTCTGCCGAGGATCAGGCATTCGATGAAAAATACCACGAGCTAGAATAAACCCTGTAAGCCTTAGACTAGTAATACCTTAGGTACTTCTGCGCAGGATCCAGAGCATAACTTTAGAGTTTAATTGAGCCATGACGAATAAAACCCGAAAATTAGCGATGCGTTTTCTGCTAACATTATTTACCCTCACAGTTCTTACAGCATGCTCATCACTGGGCACCGGCCGCATCGTACCCGATCGCTTCGATTATAATCAGTCAATCGGTCAATCAGCTAATCAACAAATGCTATTAAACCTGGTACGCTTACGCTACCGGGATGTCCCGGTTTTCTTATCCGTCAGCTCAGTGCTTTCACAATATGTTTATTTAGGGTCGGCGAATGTCAATGGCGCGGCTGGAACTGCAGGTGGCGGTTTGGGTGTGACCTATATCGATCGCCCCACCATTTCCTACAGTCCGTTAAGCGGTGAAGAATTTGCCCAGCAATTGCTCACCCCGATACCCAGTGCCTCCATTTTCTCTCTAGCCCAATCCGGCTGGCCTGCAGCAGAATTAATGATGATGGGATTCGAACGTTTAAATCACCTGAATAATACTGCTTTTGGCCCGGTATTAAGTCAGCAACAAATCGAACAAATGCAGGAATTTGAGCTTGCAGTCAGACTGATTGTTAAACTGGGAAAACATAATGGCTTCGAAAGTTATCGTGGTATTGGTAAAGATGCCAAAAACCGCTATCTTGTTTTTGCAGAAAACCCTAGCCCTGAAACGCAAACAATAATTGCACAATTTAAGCAGGTCTTACAACTAGATCCAGATATTTCAGTTTTTCGTATTACCGATCGGCAAATAAATCGCAAACCTGACGAAGTCATTCTCAAGCTACGCTCTCTTTTAACGCTAATGGGTTTCCTGTCACATGGCGTAGAAGTACCAGAAGAGCATATGCAGAATAAGTTCGTCGAACAAAACCCGGCAATCACTCAAATAGCAAACAATGATTTATTTGTGCCGGTAAATATACACTCTTCAGATGCGAAACCTGATAATGCTTTCGTCGCTATCGAATATCAGAATTACTGGTTCTATATTGATCATTCTGATCATGCCAGTAAACAGGCTTTTGGCCTGTTAACCTATCTGTATATGCTACAGGCTCCGCAATCACCTAACGCGGTGCCATTGATAACCATTCCAGCCGGTTAGTTTTTACTTAATAAATTACGCTGACTGTCGTGTTTCAAAAGGTAATTCACCTAAGAATCGACGGTAATCGATAGCAAATTGACTCATGTGCCAGAAGCCCCAACGGTTGTAAGCGCTCAACGAAGCACGTACTTGCCCTATTCAGGCGTATCTGATTTTTTAATATTCCAGGGCAACAAAGCCTCCACTTTATCAACCGTATCAGCATAAGGTAAAGCAGTGAGAACCTGCTTAAGATATGCATAAGGCTCCAGCCCATTTGCTTTAGCTGTTTCTATCAGGCTGTAATGTATTGCACTGGCACGAGCACCCGCAGGGGTATCAGAAAATAACCAGGCTTTGCGCCCTATCACAAACGGGCGAATCGCATTTTCTGCCAGGATGTTGCTAATATTGAGTTCACCATGGGTGCAATACACATTGAGTTTTTCCCACTGGTTACTCAGGTAAGTCATTGCCTTTCCTGTCAGGCTATCTTTAGGTACTTTATGCTGGTTTTCTTCCAGATAGGCTTTGAGCTGGTTCAATACAGGAATGCTCTTCTCCTGGCGCTGCTGATATTTTTCATCCACTGACAGGTCTTTAATTTCTCGCTCAATGACATACAGTTTATTGATCAGGCTCAGCGCTTTACCTGCTTTTGAGGGTTTGTTATTTTGTCCCTTTTTGCGTTTAGGCTGTGCATTCTGGGCATCTTTAAAATAACGACGCGCATGATCCCAGCACACCAGCTGGGTGATGCTGTTTTTTTGGCACACGGCATTGTACCCCGCATAGCCATCGGTTTGCAGATAGCCACTAAAGCCGTCAAGCAGGCGCATGGGGACGTCTCCACTACGAGAGGGATCGTATTCAAACAGGATGCTTTTTTCACCCGGTGGCCCGCCAAGCGTCACCCACATATATTTATCTGAGGTCGCTGGCCGCCCCGGTTCTTTTAATACCTGAACCCGCGTTTCATCAGCGAGTATGACTGCCCCTGTGTGTTGATGCTCTCGCATCAGGTTAATCAGGGGCTGAAGTTGTTTAGCCAGTGCGATCATCCAGTTTGCTAATGTCGCTCTGGAGATGTCACCCCCATAACGAGACAAGATGCCTTCTTGCCGATATAAAGGTAAGCCGTCAGCATACTTGGCGATAATAACAAAGCACATTAAACTGATGCTTCCCATTGCTCTGGCAATAGGGTGTCTGGGCATTTGTGCGGCTTTAACCTGGCGTTGTTTTTCGCCTTCAATCTGTTTGATAAAGACCGCTTTTTCCTGCATGTATTCAAGAACACGTACTTTAGCAGGAATAATATCCAGCTCTTCTTTCACTTTAGTAAAGAAAGTATCAATAGCACCTTCTTTTTCTTCATCGGTTAAATAAATAAAAATTTGCTCGCGAGGTAACTTATCTGAGAAGGGTTTGCGTCCCGGCTTTTTCTTGGTGCCAGTAGAACTTGTTTGTTTTTCGTCCTCAGGTGCTTCATCAGCCTCCAGGTCTAGCTCCTCATCGCTATCCGCTTCATTCTCTGCTTCATCAAACAAAGAGGATTGATGAGATTGTTCACTGGATGATCCAAAGCGTTTTATTTTAGATAAGCGTAGTACCTCTTCCAGAATAAGGATGCGTTTTTTCTGTTCGGAAATCACCCCAGACTTAACTTCAATCACACGCGTCAGTTCATCAATAGCCTGTTTTTTTTCAAGCAACAAAGCAACACTCTCCGACAGCAAAGAACCGGCTTTATCTTGTTGTTTTATATTTGAAATATCGGCTAAAATCATGGCTTTATTATAGCATTTATAGTGGCAATAATGAACACAAAAACAGCTAAAAAACAGACTCATATTGAAGTTTTTTATGACCTTTCATCGCGCTAATATCAAAGCCATCCAGCAGCCAGTTTAACTGCTGGCCTGTTAAGGTTAATGTCTCTTCCTCACCCTTAGGCCACTTAAATGTTTCTTCTACCAATGACTTGTAATAAAGGACAAAACCATTATCTTCCCAAAACAGGCATTTAATCTTATTCCGCCGTTTATTCGTAAAGGCATAGAGAGCCCCCTCAAAAGGATTATGCCCTAACTCACATTCAACAATCGCCGATAAGCCCCGATGTGACTTACGAAAATCAATGGGCTGCCGATACAGATACACTTCTGTCAAAGACAGAGAGGGACGCATAACAACCGTCATCGCAACAGCTCAAGCAGTGGTTGAATACACGGCATAGTATCCTGCGTAATACCTTCCAACCGAATACCATCATTAAATTGCAAAGATAATCCTGGGACTGGCGCAGATGAACGATCCCCGTCAACCCGAATACGTGTAAACCCTGTAGGGGAAGTAGTCGGCTTTACAGTCGATTTACGTTTCCAGTAGCCTAACTTTTGCGGACATAAATCATGCTGTCGACAATAAGCTACCTGTGATTGGCCTGATGCCTGCCAGTGCTCTATGTGAATAGGCCAGAAAGTCTTTGCCTGTATTTTTTCTAACGCTGCCATTTAAAATTCCCCGTGGTATTTAACAATGGGGATAGTTTGGCATTAATCTGAGTTGCCGTGAAGTACGCTGACTATTGAGCGCTTACCAACGGTTCGCGATTTCGATGACTGATGGCTTTGAACCTAAAAAAATCAGTTGCTCACGATTTCTAGCACACGCTCTTGATTCCACAGCACTTCCAAAAAATGCCCGATTAACTTACGGGTGAATCTAAGATTTTTTGAAAGTGTTATATTAATTCAATATCTTGCACTATAATTCCGCGCCCAACGGATTTTTCTAGGTTTAAGAGTTCCCGAATTCATATAACCTAGATTCAACTAATATGTGCAATTCATTTTTTAGGGACTGAAAGAGTCAGCTGATGCATAGTTCATGCTTGATCACGACAGCTCTCCAAACTGCAACGCCGCCAATCTAGCATACAGCCCTTTTTGTTCCAGCAATTGCTGATGACTTCCTATGGCAACAATTTTGCCGTGATTCATCACCACAATTCTATCTGCTTTTAACACCGTCGCAAGACGGTGAGCAATAACCAGCGTTGTGCGCTTTTGCATTAAATGCTGGAGCGCATCTTGAACTAGTTTTTCGCTTTCTGCATCCAGCGAGCTGGTGGCTTCATCGAGTAATAAGACCGGCGCATTTTTAAGAATGGCACGGGCGATAGAAATACGTTGACGTTGGCCGACTGACAACCTGAGACCTCGTTCACCTAGAAAAGTATCGTATCGCCCGGGTAATCGCTGGATAAATTCATCGGCTGCTGCCGCTTTCGCGGCTATTTTGATTTCTGCATCACTGGCGGCAGGATTTCCAAAGCGAATGTTTTCCATCACACTGGCGGCAAATATTGAGGTTTCTTGAGGAACGATGGCTATGTGTTGACGTAGTTGGGTGGTGTCGGCTCGTGCAATATCTATCCCGTTGATGCAGATTTTTCCCTGCTGAATTGCATAAAAGCGTAATAACAATTGAAATACAGTACTTTTACCAGCCCCTGAAGGCCCCACTAGTGCGACTGTTTCGCCGGGTGCTATGCTCAGGTTAAAATCATGCAAGGCGTGTTGTTCAGGTCTTGAGGGGTAATTAAAAAAAACATTCTGGAAGCTAATAGCTTGGTCTTTAGCTGGGGGTATGATGACTGGATTTTGCGGTGAAATAATACCCGGCTGATATTTTAATAATTCCAGGATACGTTCCATAGCTCCGGCGGCTCTTTGAATATCGCCCCAGACTTCACTTAATGCAGCCGAATTAGTGGCGACCAATACACCATAAAGCAAAAACTGGCTGAGCTCGCCCAATGACATTTTTCCTGCTTGTACCCATTGGGCACCTAACCAGATGATCGCCATTAAGCCTGTGAATACGGTGAATAAGGCAAAAGCAGCCAGCAAGGCCCTGGCTGTTAAGCGATGCCGTGCAGTCGCAAAGGAGTTTTCTACGGTGTTATTAAAACGTCCGGTAAAATATCCCTCCAGATTATAGGACTGTAACACGTGTATAGCATTAAATGTTTCCCCGGCTATGGCACTGGATTCGGCAATACAATCCTGGTTTTTCTTTGATAATCGCCTGACTTTACGCCCGAAGATAACCAAGGGTAGGATTATCAGCGGTACGATAAATAAAATTAAGCCGGTCAGTTGCAGATTGGTCACTGATAACATGATCAAACTACCTGCGAGTAGCAAAGTACAACGCAAGGTCACGGAAAGACCCGCACCGACAACTGACTGGACTAAAGTGGTATCCGTAGTCAACCGCGACAGCACTTCGCCAGTGGGGGTAGACTCAAAAAAAGCAGGCTCCATTTGCAGTATATGTTGATACAGTTTTGCACGTATATCGGCCACAATACGTTCACCCAGCCACATCACCATATAATATCTACCCGCAGAAAACACCGCCATAACCGTAACAATCCCTAGCAACAAGAGAAAATATTGATTCAGTTTGTCACTTTGGTGCAGTAAATAGCCTTGATCAATAATCAATTTAATTGCTATGGGCAAAGCCAGTGCAGCTGCGGCGGCTATTATCAATACCATAAATCCGACTAATAGGCGTAGTTTATATGGCTTAAAAAAATCGATCAGTTGTATTAATGAGTCAAACCTGCGATAACTGGATTTTGTTTTAGGCATAAGATTTTGCAAGATAGGTGACAAGAATCAAAGCGTCTTTGGCTAAATTATCACCTATTGAGAGGGTAAATTGGAGTTATTTTTACTGGCCATGATTTTTGTCTCCCGATTTAAAGCGGAAGGCTTTGTACCACTAAAAACCTAACCGTTCATCGTCCCCTCTGGAAAGCATGGGTTGAGCAAAGTTTTTTTAATAAAACCTCCCCTAACTCCTCCTTGCCAAGCAATGCTGTTGTCTTAAGTCGCTTTTGCTGGAGGGTTGGGTGAGGAGGAAAAAATCAAGCATTTACAATCCCCTCATCCCAACCTTCTACCCTCTGGAGAAGGCGTTTATGCTTAAGTCAACAGCATTGTCCTTGCCAATGAGGGGGACGAACGATTACCTAAAAACTCATTTACAATAATAAAAACAGGCTATGACAGATAGGGTAATCCAGCCTCTATAAGCTAAACCGGATTTTGTTGGATTTCCTTTGCTTGATACTCAAAAAAAAACTAACCTGCAAAACTAAACTGTCACTTATCGGTGCTTCACTATGACAAATAAACCCGCTATTGAATTTTCTCAACTGAGTAAACATTATCAGGAGTCTGGACTACAACAGCTGATTTTTGAGCATTTGAATTTGTCTGTTGCTGAGGGGGAATTCATCGTATTGCTTGGTCGCAGTGGTTCAGGTAAATCAACCTTACTTAATTTGATCAGTGGTATAGACCAGCCTTCATCGGGTGATATCTGGGTAAACGCAGCTAATATTTGCAGTTTATCCGAACATCAACGCACTTTGTTTCGTCGTCATCATATAGGCTTTATATTCCAGGCCTATAATTTAATCGCGACCTTAACGGTTGCTGAGAATCTGTTATTGCCTTTAGAGCTGATCAAGCCTATAGACGACGATGACCGGGATAAAGTCAGTGACTTGTTAGCACGGCTGGGACTGGCTGACCGCCTGGATAGCTATCCTGATCGTTTATCCGGCGGTGAGCAGCAACGGGTTGCGATTGCCAGAGCTTTGATTCATGACCCGGATATTATTCTCGCCGATGAGCCGACTGGTAATCTGGACCTTGAAACGGGTGAACAAGTATTAGAGCTATTAGATAAGCTGGTTCGCGATGCAGGCAAAACGCTGATTATGGCAACCCACAGCCATGAAGTTATCGGTCAGGCCGACCGGGTGTTTGCCA
The DNA here is from genome assembly GCF_965251085.1 of Methyloprofundus sp. Classification (NCBI taxonomy): domain Bacteria; kingdom Pseudomonadati; phylum Pseudomonadota; class Gammaproteobacteria; order Methylococcales; family Methylococcaceae; genus Methyloprofundus; species Methyloprofundus sp. The sequence continues at coordinate 3,310,698 of NZ_OZ252594.1, forward strand.
TCAATAATAAAACACTGCAGTTAGTCACTGATTCCCAATGAGCAGCATTCTTAACAAAGCCAGTCGCAATTTTTTATACCGGCACCCCTGGCAGCTATGCTTAGCTATATTAGGGATTACTCTCGGTGTTGCTGTTGTGGTTGCGATAGATCTGACGCTGGATAGTTCATTACAGGCTTTTACCCAGACTACTCAAGCATTATCAGGCAAAGCAACACATAGAATTGTTGCCAGTGATGGCGGCCTGGATGAAAAATTGTATACAGCCTTGAGGGTTGAGCATGGTATCCGTAATTTGTCCCCTGCCATTAACGGTTACGTTGTTTCCGCTACAACACCTGAAATCAAGTTTAAAATTTATGCGATAGACCCTATGATTGAAAACACATTTCAATCCGACTGGCAGCAACAAGAGGGAACAGACAATGGTCTGCGCTTGATTAGCGAAGCTAATACCGTGTTAATGAATCAGCAGACTGCAGAGAAAATGGGTTTGCAAATAGATGATCACATAACCGTTATAACTGATACGGGTACTTATGATTTAATCATTATAGACTGGTTACCCGAAGATGATGCGGTAACCAGGGAATTGTTTGAGAATTTACTGATTACCGATATAGCCACCGCGCAGGAAATATTAGGCTTAGTGGGTAATCTTAGCGCAATTGACGTGATCATAGCGCCAGATCTGGCTGCAAAAATACAGGCTATACGTCAGGTTCTACCCGCGGATGTATTATTGATATCACTGGATAATCAGGCTGAATCGCTAAAGCAAATGACTCATGCCTTTGCAATTAACTTAAATGCCATGGGCCTGCTTTCACTATTAGTCGGCATGTTTTTGATTTATAACACCATGACCTTTTTAGTTATTCAGCGCAGAGGACTTATTGGCAATTTGCGCTCAATCGGTGTCACCCGGCAGCAGATATTTAAGCTCATAATCAGTGAGGCCTTGATTCTGGCACTAATAGGGACAACTTTAGGCCTAGTATTAGGCATTCTTCTGGGGCAGAGCTTATTACATATCATCTCTGGGACTATTAATGCCTTTTTTTTTCGGGTGGATCACAGCCTGTTAATATTAAGCCCTGTGCAGATAGCCAAAGGTCTGCTATTAGGCGTAGGAGCGACTTTACTCGCTGTGATAGCACCTGCCTGGGAAGCTACTCGTCAATCACCGCAACATACTTTATTACGTTCACAACTGGAATCAGGTGTACGGAAATTAATACGTTTAGCTATTGTAGTGGCTCTCTTCTTTATACTCTGTAGTTTTGCGCTTATTTTTCTGTCAGGCACCAATGTCAGCCTGGGATTAATCAGTATTTTCCTGTTATTGTTCGGCTTTGCCTTGCTCACACCGGTGGTTACTCTATTGCTGATGAATTTTCTGGAACAAACCTTGGGACGCTACTCCAGTATAGTCGCAAGGTTACCGGTGCGTATGGTCAAAGCTGAAATCAGTAGAACCGGTATAGCGATTGCCACATTAATGATTGCTGTTGCTGTTTCGATAGGCATGGATATCATGATCGGCAGTTTTCGCCTGACTGTTGCTGAATGGCTGCAAACCTCTTTACAAGCGGACCTGTATGTTAATGTGGTAGGAAATACCCAGGCAACCCATAAATCTCTCAGTGATCAAAAATTGAAAGCCAGTATCGCTGGGCTAGAAGATGTAGAAATGCTCAGCAGTGTGCTACACACGCAGTTAATCCATGACCAGAAGCTGACAAAAGTGTCAGTGTTTGAATTAAACGAAAAATCCAGACAAGGGTTTATTTTTAAACAAAAAGGTAAAGATGTCTGGGGTACATTTATTCAGCAAAATTCTCTTTTCGTTACTGAACCCTACGCTTATCACCATCACACTAAAATAGGTGACAAAATTTTGCTGCGTACCGATCAGGGAGAACAAGCCTTTGAGGTTATAGCTATCTATGCCGATTATAGTGGCGACCAAGGTCATCTTGCCATGAGCCGCAATATCTATGAAAAATACTGGCTAGATCTCGGGTATTCTGGCATCGGAATTTATGCTGATCAAAGGGCCGATAGGCAACAACTGGAAATGCGCGTTAAACAACTCCTCAAACCCTATCAAAGCGTGCGCTCCGAACAGGCTATTTTCCAGGCATCCATGCAAATGTTTGAGCAAACTTTTAAAATCACTGAAATCTTGCGCTTGCTGGCCGCCAGCATTGCCTTTATCGGCGTATTCAGTGCCTTGATGGCATTGCAATTTGAACGTACCCGGCAACTGGGTATATTGCGCGCGATAGGCATGACACCTATACAAATAGGTCGAATCATCAGTATCGAAACCGGCTTAATGGGACTTATAGCGGGAGTGTTTGCCGTGCCAGTAGGTTTTATCATGGCTTATGTGTTAATTTTTGTGGTTTATCAACGTTCATTCGGCTGGACTATGGCTTTTCATTTTGATGCCTTGGTCATTGTTCAAGCCTTGCTGCTTGCATTTTTTGCCGCCTTACTTGCCGGAGTGCTGCCTGCGTTAAAAATGGCGCAAACTAAACCGGCGGAAGCATTGAGGTCTGAATAAAAATGAAAACCGTGATTTACTCTTTGATTATTATAATAATAGTAGCACTAGGAAGACTGTTTTTTGCGCAACAAAATTCTGAGCCACCTGAACCTTTAACGACGTCCGACAATCTTTTATCAGCAGACAATGAAAACTATGCGCGGGTATTAAAACCACGGGCCTTTGTTTTTCCGCAAGATCATGGTGCACACCCGGAATATCATATCGAATGGTGGTATTTTACCGGCATTTTACAATCCTCAGCAGAACGCAAGTTTGGTTATGAATTAACCTTTTTTCGCTTTGCCTTAACACCCGAGCAACAAAAAACAGCCTCTAAATGGCGTGATAAGCAAATGTATATGGCACATTTTGCCTTGACCGATGTTGATGCTGAAGAATTTCATTTTGCTGAACGCTTCAGTCGTGCCGGTAATAAATTAGCAGGCGCGGAAACAGCAAAATATCATGTGTGGTTACATGACTGGAAAGCGGAAGCTGTTGATACAACTGATTCAAGTATTCATTTGGATGCAAAAACCGAGGATTTTTCTATTTCTTTATACCTGAAGCCAGAAAAGAAAATCGCCTTGCAGGGTCTGGATGGCTTTAGTAAAAAGAATGCGCAAGCAGGTAACGCCTCCTATTATTATTCATATACCCGTATGGCTACAACAGGCAATATTCAGCTTAATCTACAAGCATTTGAAGTAAGTGGCTCAAGCTGGATGGACAGAGAATGGAGCAGTGCTTCGCTTGCTGCTGAGCAAGTAGGCTGGGATTGGTTTGCATTGCAATTATCCGATCACAGCGAACTCATGTTTTACCGCTTTAGACGCAAAGATGACAAGCAGGATGAGAATAACGCCGGGGCCATTTTTAATGCCGATAATTCCAAAATAAGCTTAACTTTTACAGAGGTTGATATCAAAGTTCTGGATCATTGGAAAAGCCCAAAAACCCAGGTCAGCTATCCTGCAAAATGGCATTTATCCATTCCCAAACTGGGACTAGAACTGGATGTCACGCCATTAACCAGCGATCAGGAGATCAATGTCAGATATCGTTACTGGGAGGGCGCGGTGAGTGTTGCAGGCAAAAAATACGACGAGGTGATTAATGGACAGGGTTATGTTGAACTCACGGGTTATCAATAATGACTGACTATCCATCTAAGGCAGAACAAAACAACAGGAGTCATATTGTGTATACCTATTTTTTCTTGGCATAGGCTAAAGCTTCATACATATAGCTGATTACGTACAACTCTCAGCTAGACTCCGTCATTCCAGCTACCATTTTAAAACGGGACAAAGCAATGTAGGCTGGGTTAGCTTATCTAGCGAAGCGCAGATAACGTAACCCAGCACTTTACGTATACGGGGCTTTGCTGGGTTACGTTTTTTTACTTCGTTAAAAAGATCTAACCCAGCCTACGGTGTCCCGTCTTAAGTGCGTAGCCCTCATTCCTGCATGCTTTTAGCAGGGATCTCGTAGGTTAAGCATAGATTCCCGATAAAGCTTGTGCCCACGCTTGACTGGGTAGACTTCGGGAATGACGAGTTTTTTAATATACTGTTTTTAATGTTTTATTCTCTTATGGCTGAGAGTTGTACGTAATCAGGTACCTATATGACTCATATTCCAGAGGAATCAGCACTCATTCTTTAAACCTAGAAAAGGTATAGACACAGGAACTGCAAGACTCGTCCCTGCGTTTACGATGGCATCTATTATAAGCAGGTTCAGTTCTTCAGCAATCTGCAGATATTCGTTGTAATCAGTGGTTTGCAAATAGGCAAAAACTTCCAGATCCAGCGAATATTTGCCAAACTCTTTAAACCTCACCCTTGCTGGAAGCCGGTCTACCCTGCTATGCTCTTTTAAAAATAGACTGATACTATCCAACACAGATTGAACCTGGTCAGAAGTACTATCCGATCTCAGCCGAATATTATGTCGATAAAGTATTTTCTGCCGCTGGCTTATATTTTCAATTTCCATATTGGATAAGCTCCCATTAGGAATATCGATTACCGTGTTCGCCAGAGTACGTATCTTGGTAGCACGCAGGCCAATTTCTTCAATAGTACCAACGACATCACCGATTCGGCAAAACTCGCCCACCCGCACCGGTTGAGCGGAATACAGGGTAATAGCTCCGATCAGGTTCTCTATGGATTTCTGTGCGGCCAAAGCGACAGCAATACTCCCTACCCCTAGTCCAGCCAGCAAGGTGGAGATACTAAAGCCCATATTCTCCAGCCAGACCATAATTGCAATCAGAATAATAATTCCTTTAATTACCCGGGCGGCAGGTCGTAACATCAAAGAACCATTACTATTGCCATTTTCAGCCATTCGATCGGCCAATCGAGACGTGAAAAGATTAACTATGCCAAAAAGCAACCACCCGAAAGCAACAACATATAGCGTTCTTGCCTCAAATAATGCATTCACCTTAAGTGATGGTGCAGTTAAATAAAAATAGTTCCTAAAGATTATGACCAGAAGCATAAAGCGAACAGGCCCCTGTAAAAACCTCTGTCGCTGTTCTGACTTGGATGATTTACTGCGTTTGAGAAATAAAGTGACCAACCATGTCAAAAGCCAGGCAATGATATAGGCAACAACTAAAATAGCTATCAGTATTACCATTTGCCAAGGCTGAAAAGCAAGCCCTTTAATTTCAGGTATCAGCGTAGAAAGTTTATCACCCAGTTCACCATAACCATATAGTTCATATAGCCTGGGGATTTCCATAACCGTACGATTAGAAACTTTCCATATATAATCACCTTTTTTATCGCCAGGGACTCTTTGCATTAAGATATCTACGGGCCCATCCGGGGTATTTATCGTAGCAACCCGATCACGGTAGCTGGGTAAGCCATCATCAAGGTGCCCTGTGGGTTCAATACTTAAATTTTCAGGCCCCATCCAGAATATTCGCTCCGCTACTATCCCTAACGTAAGCGCTCAACGAAGCACGTACTTGCCCTATTCAGGCGTATCTGATTTTTTAATATTCCAGGGCAACAAAGCCTCCACTTTATCAACCGTATCAGCATAAGGTAAAGCAGTGAGAACCTGCTTAAGATATGCATAAGGCTCCAGCCCATTTGCTTTAGCTGTTTCTATCAGGCTGTAAGGGAGATGGAAAGAAATAATCATCCAGAACAACCAGGAGAAATGGTCAAAAACCATTTCTCCAACGATGGCATTCGGTCAACAAACTGATAATACGTCTTCATTGCTTTTTTACCTACCTTTACTCCTGTTTCATATATTTTTTCTGTTAATTTAACAATAGGTGCTTTGCCATTGTAGGTCATACTTTTGGCAAATTTTAAAGTTGTTTCAACTGTATCCATTATGTCGCCACTAATATGATTTTCATAGGCTCCCCATACTCGTTCAATTGGGTTATATTTACTATGATAAGGAGGGTAGTAGGCCAGTTTTATCTTTATGTTGCTTTTTTCAGCAAACTCCACAAGCCTTTTTATAAACTGAGTTCTGGAGCTACTGTTCTCCATACCATTGTCAGCGTTAATTGTCAGAATATCTACTCCATATTTTTCTTGAATTTCTGGCCAAATTTCTTCCAATCGGTCAACGATGAAATCACTGCTGGCATAGCCTGCTGTAAAGAAAAGGAAAAAATCATCATGTTCAGGCAGATAAAAACCAAAAGGAGTTAACTTTTCCTTAACATCTAAATCATGATCCTCTGCTTTTGTTAAAACCCGATTTCGTCCTCCCCGTGAAAAATTTCCTATATTCATTCTTGCTTTGGCATCAATTGATATACGAATCTCTTTTGGGTTGATATCTGCCATTCCATTGACTGAATGAACTTGTTCAAAAATTGCATCCGTTTCCTTGATTTTCTTATGAGGCTTTGTTTTTTGTACCTTTTTTGGATGGTAACTCAGGTCATTTAATTTTGTATTGATAGTTTTTGAGCAAGGTAATGTTTTTTCATCGTAATAATCAATCTCCAGTAAACGTTTTCTAACTTCTTTAGCCGTTAGCCGGGTATATAATCGACAGGAATTAAAAGAGGGATCCGTTTGACACTCCGGTTCAGCAATTTTTTTTATGTCATCAAGTAGATGAGGAAAATGCTCTTCACTTTTATTACGCCCTCTCGCTGAAAAATTATCTTCTATGGGCTGAGTTTCAAGTTCATATTGTCCTTTTCGGATAGTGCCTCTATTCCATCCTAGTTTTTCTTCAGCAATACTTGCACCACCTGAGCCTAGTAGCTCCACCGTTTCAGCCATGAATATACGACGTACCGAGCCTTTTAAACGATGGGCTGTATTTATAATCCAACCTATAATGCTATCTGTTAATATCAACAAGCTTATCTGCCTAGTGTGAGAATAAATTCAGAATTCATTATTATAAATTATTGAGACACAAGCTTACTTCGTTTGGATGATTATTTCTTTCCATCTCCCTAATGTATTGCACTGGCACGAGCACCCGCAGGGGTATCAGAAAATAACCAGGCTTTGCGCCCTATCACAAACGGGCGAATCGCATTTTCTGCCAGGATGTTGCTAATATTGAGTTCACCATGGGTGCAATACACATTGAGTTTTTCCCACTGGTTACTCAGGTAAGTCATTGCCTTTCCTGTCAGGCTATCTTTAGGTACTTTATGCTGGTTTTCTTCCAGATAGGCTTTGAGCTGGTTCAATACAGGAATGCTCTTCTCCTGGCGCTGCTGATATTTTTCATCCACTGACAGGTCTTTAATTTCTCGCTCAATGACATACAGTTTATTGATCAGGCTCAGCGCTTTACCTGCTTTTGAGGGTTTGTTATTTTGTCCCTTTTTGCGTTTAGGCTGTGCATTCTGGGCATCTTTAAAATAACGACGCGCATGATCCCAGCACCCCAGCTGGGTGATGCTGTTTTTTTGGCACACGGCATTGTACCCCGCATAGCCATCGGTTTGCAGATAGCCACTAAAGCCGTCAAGCAGGCGCATGGGGACGTCTCCACTACGAGAGGGATCGTATTCAAACAGGATGCTTTTTTCACCCGGTGGCCCGCCAAGCGTCACCCACATATATTTATCTGAGGTCGCTGGCCGCCCCGGTTCTTTTAATACCTGAACCCGCGTTTCATCAGCGAGTATGACTGCCCCTGTGTGTTGATGCTCTCGCATCAGGTTAATCAGGGGCTGAAGTTGTTTAGCCAGTGCGATCATCCAGTTTGCTAATGTCGCTCTGGAGATGTCACCCCCATAACGAGACAAGATGCCTTCTTGCCGATATAAAGGTAAGCCGTCAGCATACTTGGCGATAATAACAAAGCACATTAAACTGATGCTTCCCATTGCTCTGGCAATAGGGTGTCTGGGCATTTGTGCGGCTTTAACCTGGCGTTGTTTTTCGCCTTCAATCTGTTTGATAAAGACCGCTTTTTCCTGCATGTATTCAAGAACACGTACTTTAGCAGGAATAATATCCAGCTCTTCTTTCACTTTAGTAAAGAAAGTATCAATAGCACCTTCTTTTTCTTCATCGGTTAAATAAATAAAAATTTGCTCGCGAGGTAACTTATCTGAGAAGGGTTTGCGTCCCGGCTTTTTCTTGGTGCCAGTAGAACTTGTTTGTTTTTCGTCCTCAGGTGCTTCATCAGCCTCCAGGTCTAGCTCCTCATCGCTATCCGCTTCATTCTCTGCTTCATCAAACAAAGAGGATTGATGAGATTGTTCACTGGATGATCCAAAGCGTTTTATTTTAGATAAGCGTAGTACCTCTTCCAGAATAAGGATGCGTTTTTTCTGTTCGGAAATCACCCCAGACTTAACTTCAATCACACGCGTCAGTTCATCAATAGCCTGTTTTTTTTCAAGCAACAAAGCAACACTCTCCGACAGCAAAGAACCGGCTTTATCTTGTTGTTTTATATTTGAAATATCGGCTAAAATCATGGCTTTATTATAGCATTTATAGTGGCAATAATGAACACAAAAACAGCTAAAAAACAGACTCATATTGAAGTTTTTTATGACCTTTCATCGCGCTAATATCAAAGCCATCCAGCAGCCAGTTTAACGGCTGGCCTGTTAAGGTTAATGTCTCTTCCTCACCCTTAGGCCACTTAAATGTTTCTTCTACCAATGACTTGTAATAAAGGACAAAACCATTATCTTCCCAAAACAGGCATTTAATCTTATTCCGCCGTTTATTCGTAAAGGCATAGAGAGCCCCCTCAAAAGGATTATGCCCTAACTCACATTCAACAATCGCCGATAAGCCCCGATGTGACTTACGAAAATCAATGGGCTGCCGATACAGATACACTTCTGTCAAAGACAGAGAGGGACGCATAACAACCGTCATCGCAACAGCTCAAGCAGTGGTTGAATACACGGCATAGTATCCTGCGTAATACCTTCCAACCGAATACCATCATTAAATTGCAAAGATAATCCTGGGACTGGCGCAGATGAACGATCCCCGTCAACCCGAATACGTGTAAACCCTGTAGGGGAAGTAGTCGGCTTTACAGTCGATTTACGTTTCCAGTAGCCTAACTTTTGCGGACATAAATCATGCTGTCGACAATAAGCTACCTGTGATTGGCCTGATGCCTGCCAGTGCTCTATGTGAATAGGCCAGAAAGTCTTTGCCTGTATTTTTTCTAACGCTGCCATTTAAAATTCCCCGTGGTATTTAACAATGGGGATAGTTTGGCATTAATCTGAGTTGCCGTGAAGTACGCTGACTATTGAGCGCTTACTCCCTAACTTACGCATTAATTCCGACCCTTCATCTGCAATATGTCTGGGTACCTGACGCATATCCAGGAAATCCATAACAAGATTCTGCTCCCCTTGTTTAATTGATTCCGAGAATGACATTACACTACCACGTGGCGTCCCCCGGTTTAATCGGTCATACGGCGCTTGCTCCTTAGGCACTTCCTGCTGAACTTCCTCCTTGCTATCTACCTTAAGCATATCCTTGACTGTGGGTGCCTCCACAGTTATGTCTTTGGCAAAAGCAGGTACCTGGAATAGCACTAATACCAGTGCAAAAAGTACAATTTGACGATATTTAACTAGGCTTACTTTTATCATAAGAACTCTGAAAGCAGTTGTTAATTGAATTATAACTATTAACTGAAAGCGGGGGCATTTGGGACCTTGAAAGCATTCAATGTAGGCTGAGGCTGAGGCTGAGGTACGAAACCCAGAAAAGTTAAAGTTGGGATTACACGCACCATCCCAGCCTACAGAAACCCACCATCAGAATATACACTAATATTTCCATAGTTTCTTTAGTACAAAGGTTCTTGGTAAAAAATCAATATCAAACCAATTTGAAAAAAAGCAAATACAGAAATAAAGCCGGCAATCTGTTTTCCGGGCGAATCCAGTTTTAATTCTAGCCAACGACCGATGGCCATAATCAAGGCAAATAAGCCCATAAAAGTATGCCCGATCTGAATCAGAAAAGAGCTTTTAGCCTGGAATCCCACATGCGAATGAGTTAACAACATTAACCCCCCAAAGGCGCATAGAATGGGAAAGATATAAGGTAACTTACTCTCCGGGTCGCTAGTCATTCTGGCGCGCAATTCCATACCCCCCAATAAAAAAACTAACAGGGTGGCAATACGATGCTGAAAAATCTCGCCATTTTCCAACATGCTTTCCCAAAATCCCATCGTTCCATTTGGCCAGGTTTCAGCATCAGCACGCAATAAGATAAAGATCCCCAGACCAATAAAACCCACCGGCCAATAACGTGTCCAAGTGAACGATTTTCTATACGATAGCATGGCAAACAGGCTCATCACCGTGACAAATATACCGGCAATATTATGATTATAATCAGACCATGCCGTTGCTGCTGCTGAAGGTGTCTGGCCGATAATCGCTGTTCGTCCGGCCTCCCCTGCAAGCAGTGCCGCATGGCTAGGCGAAGTGATGCGCGGAATACGTGGCGCGAAGGAATGCAATACATCACTCCAGCTCGCGGTTAAACCAGGAATATCTATCGCAGGTGGCTGCGAAGCAAGACTGGCGGCGGTAAACAATAAGGTAATTAAAACAAAGGTTTCTGCTTCAATATAATACGGCACTCGATTGAAAACATCTTGTCTATTGGCAGATGTTTCATACTTTAATACAGCGCTACGGTTAAGCCATGCAAAACCCAGAGCAATTGCCAGCAACAAAATTTTAACTAGCAGAATATTGCCATAACCGGTACCAATAAAACCATTCCAGGTGGTGATATAACCCAGTGCCATAAACGTACCAGACAATAATATTCCTGCCACTGCAATCATGCCTATTTTGGAAAATCGTTTCAGACTGTCAGGCCAATAGCTATCAGGGATTTGCTTTTGTCGGGTTAATTGCCAGATACTCACTAACTGAAATACACCCCCTACCCAGGCAGCCGCAGCGACCTGATGCATAGTCGTCAGGCTCATTAATAAAATACGATCCTCAAAACGGCCTGCAGCATGTACCAGCCATGCGCCTGAAATAATCATTAGCCCGGCTATGATCGCAGCGTACATCCATTGCTTACGCACCGTAGCATTAGCACGCAACACATAATAAACAAAGGCTCCCAGTGACAAGGCTAATAGCATGCGAATTATGCCACCGATAAACTGTGTCGTTGCTGCAAACTCAGGAAAAGGCCAGCGCCCTAATATAGAATCCATCACCCAGATTTTGAGCATGATTTTAATTAACTGCACGAGTGCTAAAGCAAAAGCTCCTTGATAAATTAGGCGAATTGTTCGCGCTGACAATAAGCTTTGTACTTGATTTTGCTTATCAGACTGCTCCCAGGGACGTAATATAAAAAGCCCCCAAATCAAACCGCCAATGGCTAATGAATAACATATAAGATCAATTCCACCAATAATGGAATCTAAAAAATCAGCAATACCCTGCATCTGCTTCCCTTATGGCTGGACGGTAAAGTGGATTACGTCTTCGGTAATATGCCCGTCTGCCGCAAAAATCTTATAATGCAGGGCGTACACACCGGTTGCTAACGCGGGAACATCGATGATGACAACGCCGGGTTCTTTGCCTGCAGTTATATTAAGTACTTCTTCAACATCCCCCGTACTTACCAGAAAAACCTGTGATAAACCCAGCTCAATACTCGAATTAAAATTTAATTTAACCGGACTTGCCTGACCGGCACTGATAGGTTGAATTTTTAATGAATGATCCGTGACCACTGCATGGGCGTTTACCAGGCCCGTAAAACAACAGAATAAAAGTATCGATCGAAAAAGCAGACGATGCATTTGGTTTGTTCTAAGGGGCATATATGGATTCCTGGTTAAATCAAACCCTCTATTTTATAACTGAATTCAAGTTGAATAAAGAATTTCCTGATTGGCCCTCATTTTCTAACGAATAAGGTTAGATTGTGATCGCGAAGCGAGCCACAATCTGAACCGTTTGTTGGACAAGCCCGGCACGATAGTAGGAATTCATTTAATGCGCTCTATGAAAATAGCTTTTTGTTGATCAGCCCGACTGATGAATCGAACCTCTGTTTTTACCTGTTTAACTGAACTTTGAGCGTTGTCCATTGCAGTCAACTCTCAAAGTCCAAGTATCGGAGCAAAATTCTGCCTTAATCTCCGATTTTAGCCCAAGCAACTCCCTCAGCATTTAATCCGCTGATAGCCTGGGTCGAAGTGTTTAAATTTACATAAGCGCTAGTGATTCCAATTGTTAAGTTGGCAAAGGCTGAAACATTATTTCCACCCTGGGTATTTGCCGACGCCCAACAACCATCGCCCCGCCACAACATTTGCAACTGAATGCCGGCCGTACTTTGAGTGCACGCAATATCTTCGTCGGGTCAAACTTTAGCAGGGAGTGAATCAACTTAATAACACCCTTGCTATTCGGATGTAAAAAGCCATAATTGCGCGCACGACGAAAGCCTTTAGGCAAAACATGTTGCAGCACCAGCCACAGAAATTTAGCCCCCGATACCGTTTTGGTTTGATAGCGTTTGGTTTTGCTGTCTTGATAACGGTAGGTTACTTTGCCATTTTGGCAGGATAAGATATCCTGTTCACGAATCACACCACGATACAGGTATCGACCCAGATATATCAATGCTTTATCGCCTGCACCGACAAACTTACAATCGACCACCCATTTTTCCGGAATAGCTGTGGGAAATGGCAACTTTTCTTCGTTCATACGCGCTAGCATCTTTGCACGAAATACTTTTGCTAGTGCTTTATGATGAAACAGGTATTTGCCTTCCTTAGTGCGCCAGAGCTTCTTGATTTTATCCACGATTGCCGCAGGCATAATGACATGAATATGCGGATGATAATTTAATTCGCGTGAGTGTGTATGTAAGACAGCAATCGCCCCGGCATCGCCTTGCAACTGCTTATCATTTTTACTAAAACTCTGTAAAGTCGCCCAGGCACAGTCAAACATCATACTGTAAAGTAACCGCGGATGCTGCCTGGCTAACGACCTTAACTGCGCAGGTAAGGTAAAGGTATTCATAAAATAATCAGCAGGGACTTGTTTTTGTACCTGTCGTTCAATCCATTGTTGACTCTCATGATGTTGACAATGCGGGCAGTTACGCTGGCCACAGGAATGAGGCACAAAGGTTTGATAGTCACAGTCTGCACAGTTAACCTGCATCACAGGACTCAGCTGTGTCCGACAGCTCTTCATGGCATGTAATGCACTGATCTGATTGGAGCGTAAACGAGATTGATACTCGCTTAAAAAGTCAGACTGAAATTGATCAATCACTGCAGCTAGGGTTATCATGAAATCTGCCCCCAGTGAATAGAAAAGTCATTGACTAACTGATTAATGTGCAGCTCTGCATTCTCATCGGTAATATCGGTCAAATGCGTATAGCGAGCCGTGGTTACTAAACTGGTATGGCCCAGAATCTTCTGCAACTCAACTAAATCAACCCCGGCTTCTAACAGGTGAGTGGCGTAACTGTGGCGCAGCGAGTGGCAGGAAATCTTTTTTTTAGTCCCATTTCTTGCGTCACAAGACGGATTGTCTTCTGGATGCCACCGCGATCAAGGGGGGATTCAGCAAGATGTGCACCTTTTAGACCCCGGGCACGGTTGGGAAATACCAGCACTGGATTTTTATGCACAGCCCAAAACTTACGCAACACCTTCAAGGTATTCACAGGCAAAGGCACAAGCCGATCCTTATTGCCTTTGGCATTGCGAATATGTACCCGCATGCGTGTCGCATCAATATCACCTACTTTCAGGCTTAAGCCCTCGCCCAAACGTAAACCTAGACTGTAAATCGTAAAATAAAAAACTCGATAGCTTAGATTACGGGTCGACATAAACAGTTGTTGTGCTTCAACCACAGTGACAATATCGGGTATACGCGTACATCGTGGTGGTTTAATCATTAGCACATCAACCCACGGCTTTTGTAGCACATGTGTATAGAAAAACTTGAGACCATAGAGATCTAGTTTCACGGCACTCCAGGAAAGGCGGCTTAAAAGAGCATGAAAATAATCCACCAGTTGATCTTGCGTTAAGTTATCCAGATGCCCCTGAAAGTGTTCCCCGATACGGCGAATAGCGCGTGAATAAGCGTCAATGGTTTTGGGTTGCAGTCCCTTAAGCTTTAAATGCTTACAGTGCTGGATATAATAATGGTTGAATTTAAGCTCTATCGATGGTGTCATAACAGTGTAACCTCATTATTGTTAGTTGGATGAGCTTACAAGTTACCTGTTATGCATATAACAGGCAATGAGGTTACACTTTAAATTTAAGGGATGCGCTGTTTTTCTCCGCGATAGCGGCTTCGTCCAACAATCAAGACAATTCCTTTTAATCCGTTATGACGCAAAAAGAATAGAAATATTCGTAACACCACACCCCCTCCCTTTCAGCTCTCTATATTTTCCGCATCTGTGACCGTACTCACCTCAGACTTTAACTCGCTCCATGTAACTTTCTGCGAGTCTGTATAATCCCGTTGCGCAATATTTTTCTCTTGTGCATTTACCTGGCTACTGAAATGCGTATATTGCCCGCAAAGCGAAAAATACTCAGCCACTATTGCTAAATAACCCGAGGTATTCAAGCCACAGCGCCTATTCGCGATTGCCAGCGCGACAGGTAAATATCGCCAATAGGTTAATGCATGTTTTTTTGACAAAATCTTGACTAAATAAGCAACCGCGCCATTACTCGCCCGGAAGTTACTTTGTAAATCAGGATCAATCAACTCAAGATGCCTCATCACTCGGTCAAAATATGCCTGTGGATGGTAGATACCTTGCAAAATACGCAGATAATTCTGTTCCGCCTGCCGCACTGAAAAATTGTAGGGAATAAAATTAATAATGCCATCTGAATTATTACCGCTACTCGCCTGAATCATGCGCCCTTCTTTCTGCATACGCGCTATTAAAGGAGTGCAAGGCAAAGCATTAAGTAAGCCTGCCATGACAATCGGCGCATGGCTGGCATTCACAAAATCAATAAATTCCTGTACTGAGTCATCGCTATCATGATCAAAACCATAGATCATGCCCATCATCACCCCCGCACCCGTTTGTTCAGAAATGAATCTTAATTTATCCACCAGACTACGTTCGCCACGCAGGTTCTGGCGTTTATCCGTTTCCAGCAAGGATGCTTCATTCGGGGTTTCTACACCATAAAAGCCGTTGATAAAGTTTGCCTTATGAAACCAATGGCGTAATTCTGCCATTACCGGTGATTCATCAGCAAGGCGCAAGGTCAGTTCAGTATATTTGGGGTGATGGTAGCCGATTTTCTCACCTATTTTATACAGGCTTTTAAGCACATCCAGTGCTTTTCGTGGATTTCCGATAAAATTATCATCAACGATAAACACTTGTCCAGTCCAGCCTAGATCTTTCATCTGCTGAAAAGATTGTTCAGTTTTTTGCCAGGGAGTAACGCGAAATGCTTTGCCAAAGCGGGAAGGAATATCACAAAACTCACAACGTTCGGGACAACCTCGGCTAATTTGCACCGCCATATGCACATAGTTCTGCATATTAATTGCCGCATAATCTGGCTGAAAAAAATTCTCGGCTGGCGCAAAACTGCCCTTGTAGTATTTCTTGGCGCTACCTTTACCTAATTCATCTAACAACTGGTCGATAACCCCTTCGGCTTCATTTTCCAGTAAATGATCGGCTATTTGCATCAGTGGCGACTGCGGGCTAATAGCAGTGCCACCGACGATTAAAATTTTATGGGCTTTTTTTACTTGCTGTGCGAGTTTTACCAGGCTCTGTTCCTGAGCCATCATTCCGCCGATATAAACGTGATCGGCATCTTTGATAAATTCACTTATCGGCCGTGGGTCTATATTTTTGTCAATCAAACATAATTGTTCATAATAGGGTTTTAGGTGATTATACAAACCCATAAGCCCTAGCGGAGGTAACAAGCGTTTTGGCCGTCCAAATTCGCCAGGGGGAGCATACATTTTCAGACTTTTTGCATAACTCCAGAAGGTATCCTGAGTATCAAATTCTGGATAGATCAGGACAGCTTTATGGCCAATTATCTTGCTCACCCCCCCCCCCCCCAACTGAAAAATCTACAAAACCACTTCAACTGTGCAACTGCTAATTTGCGGGACTAAAGATGCCACTTCCGGGTATTTATTTGTTCTAGCAGCCAACAAGTTCCTTTATGGTAAAGTATATGATTAATTATTTTCTAAAACGCTCTTTGTAGGCCGCGCATATTTACGTCGATTGCCTTCAATTACGATTGATTGAGGCAAAATACCCGCAGGAATAAGCATCACGTAGACGAAACCTGAAAAAGCGTCCTCAATAGTATCTTCCGTGTAAATGCGTGCTTCTGCTAAATCTTCGCGGGCAATAACTTCGGCTGGGTAATCACTCATGGTTAGCGGAAAAATCCCCCAGATGGCATACCATTTCTGATATCTTTTGGTCACTTCTACCGGTGTTCCAGCAGGTAGTAGTTTCACATCCTGGCCGTAAGGCGCTTCTAGGGGAACTGAAAAGCAGGCACTCAAACTCAGTGTCAGTAACACCAGTATTAATCGATTTTTCATAACTTGACCTCTTCAGTGACAATCACACTCGTAGGTAAAACAGTGTCAGTATTACCTTCGACAATCAAGGTTCGGCGCACAATAGAAACCAGGCTGGTAATTATCAGTAGTAGGTTATCGGTCATGGTTTGCGTTGTATAGGCACGCACTTCTTTTAAGTTATATTTCTCTATATCTGACTTTGTAGTGTTATCCGAAATAGGTCGCGCACCCCACAACCAGAACCACACAGTTCTCTCTACACGAATCTCGGCTGATTCGTCTTGTGCTAATATTCTAACCTGATGTCCTTCAGGCACCTCCAGACGCACAGTTCCACAACCAGAAAACAATAGAACACTGGCTAATACACTGAAAATACGTATTGCACTTTTAGATTTTAAATACATATTAATTACTCGTAAGAAAAATAATTTGCTTGCCCAACACTACCAAAATCAACTAACTCGATCGACTCTGTGGTATTAAACCATTCAGAGGTACTGGTGGTTAAGTTAATTTTTGTAACAGGAAATATTGGTACCGTATTATGATACCAAAGGTAGCCACTCATTCTCCCCAACCTCAAAGAAACGGTCATCGGTACTTCTTTTACCGCCAAAAATTGCCCCGCTGGAAGTTGTATATTCCGGTAAAACCCATCATGTAAAGAAAATACAAGCAAATTAAGCCAGATGTTTACCATTTCCAGCTGCTCTTCGGCTTTGCCACCCCTTAGATCCACTGAGCTAAAGTACTTTTCTTGCCCGTCTTCAAGAAGTTTTAGTGCTTTGATTTGGTAATCCAGGTAGCCTTTAGAGGTATCTGCTATGATAAGTGCAGCAATATTTTGCACACTGTCTTGCTCTTTTTCCTGCATTTCCAGCCAATACCCATTACCTTCCCTACCAGCAATTAGCAATAGAATCTCACCTTTGGAGACACTGGAATCAAACAGGTGAAACATTCCATCACGGCTAATCGAACTTGTTCGATAGCGACTCCACTGCCCTGCCTGCCAAGGGCTAAAACCAGTGTTTTCATAACTCACGTGCTTATCTGGATATCGAATATCCGGGGTCACCTGACTACAAGCAACTATCCCCCCAAACAAAATTAGTAAAGCTAACATTTTTCTCTGCATATTAATAACCCTGACACCCCTGAAAAACTGCTAATCCAACACGCCATAAACACTGTTTCGCTGTGTAAAAACAGGCAATATTTGTTATAAACAATTGTAGCTTAAATAAAGCTTTAAGATAGCAATGAAAGCGGTAAAAATTAATTAAACTATGTTAATCAACTATTTTTTGTTGACTGTATAATCCCACTATACTTATAATGTTTAACAAATACAGAAACTGAGTATTTGGTCACAGTTTCTGTATTGTTGTCCCGTCACAATATAACTCATCAAACACTAATAATGAGGTAATAGATCATGACTTTATCAATTCAACAAATCTATTCGCAACTATTTTCTAAAGCACCAGAAACGAGTTCTTTAGCCGATGCAGAATTACTTGGTCATGACCTGAGTAGTAAACACGATGCACTTGAAGCGATAGATGTATTAGTAAAATATAAAACGACAGTACATGACTTTACCGATGAAATTATTGCAGCCTGGCCACTTCCAAGACGGATCATGGATCGCTATCAATTTGAAGATGCAGAACAGCTCAATGATTGGCTAGATACATTATCTTAAACTGTAGATCTGGCTGGGATAGCAGTGCGATTGATGCGCTTCGTACCTCAGCATATCCTATAATTTTGTATATTATTTAATCTTGTTCCTTAGAGACTTTAGCCCAGCACCTTCATATAATCTTCCACGCTATCAGCAAATGTTAAGCTAAAAATAATTTCACAGTTGTTTCTAACTACCCTTGCAATTCTTTCTAATTTCAAAAATAGAATTCATTAATTCCTTTCCTAAGAATATCTCCTCCAGACTCAAGAACTATTCGATAATAAGCGTCTACAGTGATATCTATTGCGATCCAGCTCATATTGAGTTATCTTCTAGTTAAAATTTGTACCTAATTTGTGATCGACCTTCAACCTAAAATCAAGCACAGATAATCTCAAGGAAAGCAGCTTAACCTTTATGGTCTATAGCAATCAAGCTATTATGATCAATACAAACCGTTAGAATGCAGGGTGAAATTATGGGGCAGGAAATAAATTTAACGCTTTTTAATGATGATCACTTCGCTCACTTTCACAAAAACCTGCAGCTGGAAACTCAGCACCTAAAAAGCGTAATTGAGCAAAAGCAGCTCTCAGAATTACCACCTACCGCAGGATTTGAAATTGAAGCCTGGCTGATTGATGATGCTATGCAAGCGGCACCTAATAATGCTTCTTTTCTGCAAAACCTGAATGACCCTCTGGCCTTCCCTGAATTAGCAAAGTTCAATATCGAACTTAATGGTGTGCCAAAGCGCTTAACAGCAGATGTATTCAGCACTTTACATAAAAATTTATTAGCAACCTGGGATAAGTCCTGTCATCACGCTAAAGAACTTGATAATCATATTCTGATTATAGGCACTTTACCGACGCTCAAACCCTCCGATATGACCCTAGCCAATATGTCGGATATGAATCGCTACCGGGTGCTAAATGAGCAAATCCTTAATGCGCGCGGCAAACCGATTAATCTGGATATTGTGGGGCAGGAACATTTAAAATTTGACCATTATGATGTCATGCTGGAATCAGCAACTACTTCTTTACAACTACATACGCAAATCCCTCTGACTCAGGCACATCATTTTTATAATGCCTCTATCATAGCCTCGGCAGCTATCGTTGCTAGCTGTGCCAATGCCCCCTATTTATTTGGTAAAAGCTTGTGGCATGAATCGCGTATCCCACTGTTTGAACAAGCAATAGAAACTGGGGGATATGGTGGAGCTGCACACGGTCCCTTAAAACGAGTTAGTTTTGGCTCTGATTATGCACGCGCATCCATTATGGAATGTTTTCAGGAAAACCTGGAGCATTTCCCCGTGTTGCTGCCCGAGCTATTTGATGATCCAATTGATAATTTTGAACACTTGCGCCTGCATAATGGCACTATCTGGCGCTGGAATAGACCTTTAATTGGTTTTGATGCTGATCATACTCCGCATATCAGAATTGAGCATCGTACCCCTTCGGCCGGGCCCACCATTATTGATTCCATCGCCAATGCGGCGTTTTATTATGGATTGACGATAGATTTAAGTAACGAAATTATGGCGAATGGCATTCCTTTACCGTTTACCCAGGCAAAAGATAATTTTTATCAGGCCGCCCGTTTTGGCCTAGATGGCAATATCGTCTGGTTTGATGGCAATAAACAAAATTTACAAAAATTAATCCAGACTGATTTATTATCACGGGCAAGAAAAGGTCTACAATTTTTGCAAGTTGATCACAAAGATATTGATACCTATTTAGGCATTATGGAGCAACGCATCGCCAATAAACAAACCGGTAGCCAGTGGCAGCGTCAATTTATACAGCAACAGGGGAAAAACTTCCAGGATATGACCAAAGCCTATCTAGCACACCAATATTCAGAACTACCTGTCAGTCGATGGGATATATCTTAACGCCATGCAACTCCAGCAAATAGACACCTACCCTGAAGCACTGCTCAGTTGTGAGGCAAAAGATTTACATACACTTTTTCCGCAACCGACTCTGCTGCATTTACAGGGGAAAAACCCGCAACCTTTATTTATCTCTGTTTTATTGCATGGCAATGAAACAACAGGATTTCTGGCGATACAGCGCTTACTAAATCAATATGCATTACAGAAACTGCCACGTTCTTTATCTGTTTTTTTTGGCAATACGCATGCTGCAGCATCTGGTTTACGCAGACTAGACTCGCAACCTGATTTCAACCGTATCTGGCCCGGAACAGAGACATCCCCTTGCGCAGAAACTAAAATGGCCAGTCAGATTGTCGATATTATGCGTGAAAAAAAGGTGTTTGCTAGCATCGATATACATAATAATACTGGATTAAACCCTCATTATGCCTGTATCAACAAGCTTGATAATCGCTATCTACACCTGGCTCGTTTATTTGGCCGACTAGTGGTCTACTTTTTAAGGCCTCTGGGTGTACAATCAGCAGCTTTTGCCCACCTCTGCCCTGCTGTCACGCTGGAATGTGGTCGCCCAGGGCAGATACATGGGGTTGACCACGCATATACCTATCTAAAAGACTGTATCCATCTAACTGAATTAGTAGGACTTCCAGCTCATATTCAAGATTTAGATTTATTCCACACGACCGCGCAAGTTAAAATCAAAGCAGATAGTTCTTTTAGTTTTAGTGATCAAAACTCAGAGCTATTTTTTGATACCGAGATTGAGCGCATGAATTTCAGTGAAATTTCTGCAGGAACCTGTTTTGGCACGGTACACTCTGATAACACAATGCCGTTATCCGCTATCGATGAACATGGAATTGATGTTACAGAGCAATTTTTCAAAATTGAGCAACAGCAATTACAAATTAAGCGTAATACCATGCCTTCTATGCTAACTCTAGATGAGCGCGTCATACGCCAGGACTGTCTGTGTTATTTAATGGAACGAATACATCTGTAGGAGTAAGCTATGTTTATCTTTCCCGAATTTGGTCGACTAGTCATCATTGGCCTTATGATACTAGTGCCGGTATGCATGATTTATAAAAAAGTAGGCTTCCACCCAGCCTGGGGTCTATTAGTCTTTCTACCCGGTTTTGGCTTATTATTGATTTTTCTACAACTTGCTTTTCTGCCTTGGCCTAACTCAAAAACTAAGGAGCAAAAATAATGGAATTTTTCTTAATATTTTTGTTTATGCTTTTTACCTTATGGTTAGGCAGTATAATTCTAGAAAAAGCAGGCTACCCTAAATTTTTTGTTTTGTGCTTATTAATCCCCATCGCTAATATTGTTATGATCTGGTTTTTTGCTTTCGGCAAATGGCCAAATTTAAAACCAGACAACGATCAATTTAATTAATCTATATGTCTAAAAAAATCAGAAACGCCAGCAGAACAGCAGCTAATATGGCAAGTAATAATGCAGCCACAGAGGAACCCTATGAACTCACGACTGCGCCGATTTTAGATCAACGCTTTCGCAACCTTCCGCAGGAAATACAGGATGAATTTAACAGTCTCTCTGAAATTGCAGACGTTAATGGTGCAGAAGCCATACCCAGATTAGAAGAATTGATACAGAGCTATCCGCTGCCCTTAATTTATAGTTGTCTGGCGATTGCTTATGGGCGCGTAGACCCAGAGAAACAAAAGCAGATTATTAAAGAAAATTACCAGACAAACCCAAAAAATATATTTGCCCGCTGTAATTATGCACGCCTATGTCTGGCTGAAAATAACCCGGATGAAATCCCTATAATTTTTGCTAACCACATCGAGTTAAAAACGCTTTATCCAAAAAGACAACAGTTTCATATCACCGAATACACCGGCTTAATTTCTGTTATATGCGAATACTATATCCAGAAAAAGCAAGTCGAACAGGCTGCGGAATTATTTGAGAAATTGCAGGCAGCTGCTCCTAAAGCAAGTGACACCTTACAGATAAAAGCGCTATTAAAACCCACTATTTATCAGCGTATAGCTAAGCTATTTTCTTAGTGTTACACACACTCGGAAGCGAGGTTTTCAGAGCCTGTGAAAGTATTTTTGTAGATTGAATAGAGGTACAAAACCCAACAATTCTGTTGACTTAAGAATAAACTCCTTCTCCAGAGGGAGAAGGTTGGGATGAGGGGATTATAAATGCATGATTTTATTCTCCTCACCCTCTCCAGCATTCCGCAAGCTCCAATACAGGCAACCTTAGGCACTATTCCTCTAACCAGTCCTGCAAAGCAACGATAATTTCTCTGGCCTGCTTTTCGCTAGAGATATTGAATTTTGATTTTTGTTGATATTCACCATCTCGTTTTTGATAACGGCGTATAGTGAATTTGTCCAGGCTGTATTCTTCTTTGCTTCTGTTCCAATCCTTATAGCGGTAGATCACAGTTGCCCACGCGCCTTTTGTGAGTACTTTTTTATCCAGCTCTTTGACCGTTTCTATACCACCATCTTCATAGGTAACGGTTAATTCTTCGACGGTTTCTGCCATTTCTTATTTCTCCTGGGTATTGTTCCTGACTTTTGAATGTATAGCTTTAGCAAAGGCACTGGGCAGTGATTTGCCGGGAGCCAGCTAAGTCATAGATAAGGGGGTAAACAGGCAGATAGACGCACTGCCTGTTAGTAACTAGTGTTACTTTGTTGCTGTTAAACCTTTTAAGCTAGTGAAATATGCTGCGATATCTTTAATCTCATCAGCTGATAAACCTTGTAGCATCGATTGCATTAATGCATTTTTACGTGCGCCCGACTGGTATTCCTGCATTGCTCTTTCCATATAATTCGCATGCTGCCCTGCAAGACGTGGGTTAGCTGCGCCATCCTTAGTATCATCATTATGACAAGCCAAACAAGCTGCGGCTAATTGTTCACCATTCTTAGCATCTCCACCATTTGCATTGGCTAATTTAGAACCGTCGGCATTGGTTGCCAGATAGGCTGCGATATCTGCAATTTTTTGCTCAGATAAATCATAAGTATTTGCCATCATGGTACCGTGCGGACGATTAGATTCCTTATACGCCGTTAAAGCAGCGACAGTATAAGCCGCTACCTGCCCACCGATTTTAGGTACATAATAGGTCGGATAAACATTACTATAGCCAGGCGCACTATGACAACCTCGGCAAGTTTCAAAAGCATCTCTTCCTGCATCAACACTTGCAGCCTGCGCTGTCACCTGAATATTCGATAAAGCGGTAAGCCCTATAGCTAATGCCATTGCTTTGTTTTTCATAATAAAAATATTTCCTGAGTTAATGAATTTTAAGGCTATTTTACGCAAAATAACGGCTTATTAATAGTGCATACTGCAAGCTAAAAAATACAATCGAGAGATCATTCGTCTACAAGCCCATAACTGCTCGCTAGCGGCTTAAAAGAACTCGGTTTTTTTTGCGGAGAAATATTAAATTCAGCAAATAGTTTCAACAGATATTTTTTTTCATCATGACGAATCCGCTCACGGATACCGTAGGGGTAATGCACTACACAGGCAGCCGAAATATCCAGACAATATTCAAGTATATCCATTTTACGACACTCGGTGACACCCGCTTCATTAGCCACAATATTGTGCAATTCAGTTAATAGTTTTTGTGACGGTCTGCGGTGCGCAAAGCGACCCAGAAAATCATTAGCATCATTAACGGTGAGTACCTGAGCGCCAGCAGCTTGGTCTATAAAAGCGATATGCTCTATTACAAACTGATACAGAAGGTTTAGGTAACGCGCAATAAATAACCCACCCATATTGCGTAGGGTTTTTGTTTGTCTTCAAGGCGTAGAAATAGGCGCATAGCTAGCTACGTAACTATTTCTACAACGCAGAAGACGAACAAAAAGACCAGCAAGGTGGGTGGGTTATTTATTGCGAGTTGCCTTAATTCGCTTTGCTGATTTTTCCCATCCAGCCACATCACTTCGATCAATGGAATCAGATCCAGAAAATAAAAATCCGCTGCTTTTAAATTAAATTCTCGAGCGAGTTTTTCAAATTGCTCTTTTCTATCCATCAATACGCCCTGCTTGATAATTAAATTTATAAATACGCCTTAGGAGCGAGGATTTAATAATACCCGAAAGTATGACGCAGGATTTTAGCGTCATTCCTGCGTAGGCAGGAACAAGCCAGGCTTCGGGTATTATTGAATTCTCGCTCCTTAGGAACGCGCACGGAATAAGTTGAGCATCTGGCGCAGGATTTTTATTCGTATTCAAGACGTAGAAACAGACGCATAGCCAGCTATGTAACAGTTTCTACAACGCAGAAAACGGATAAAAAGACAAGTCAGTTGCTTAAGTTATTTCGTGCGCATTCCTTAGTATCATGACAACCTTACTCGTGGATCAACTAACGTATATGAAATATCTGTTAATAACAGACCAATAATATAAAGCACAGAGCCTAGAAAAACCATCGCTCTGACAATAGCAAAGTCCTGGCTGTTAATGGCATCAATCGTATAACTGCCCAGCCCTGGAATACTAAAAAATGACTCTGTAATCAGGCTGCCCATAAACAATAGCGGCAATACCACTACAACCCCGGTTAAAATAGGAATCATGGCATTCTTCAGGACATGTTTAAACAATACCTGAGTTTCAGTCAGTCCTTTTGCCCGTGCGGTACGCACATAATCCTGTTCTATTTCTTCTAAAAATAAAGTGCGATACCAACGCGCTCCTGCGCCTACTCCAGACACAACACTGATAATTACCGGAAGTATAAGGAACTTGTATGCATTTATCCCGGTATCGTAACCCGAAATTGGCGCCAGCATCAGTAGCTTGCCGACTACAAACTGGCCACCAATAATATAAAACAAAGAAGAGATCGACATAATCACTATACACAGCACAATAATGCTGAATTCCAGATAACTTTGGCGAAACAGCACCATCATTAAAGCCACGCTAATATTCACCATCAAGCCGACTACCAATGCAGGTAAGGCAATAGCCAGGCTAGGCCACATCCTTTGCTGGATATCCTTACCTATATTTCTACCGCTATCTGAAATACCAAAGTCAAATGCGAATAAGCGCAGAGATTTTTGATAAAAGATAGTGTCTTTAATCTTATCTAATCCTGTTTTATGTTCATTTACGAGTAGTGGCAAATGATAACCCCGCTGCTGCTTCCAGTTATCTATCGCCTGCTCTGTGACATGCTTCTGCCCCAATTGCATACGCGCCATATCATCAGGGCTATTAACGATAAAAAACAACACGAAGGTGAGAATATTGACCCCAAGCAATAAGGGAAAGGCATATAAAAAACGCCGTAAGATATAGTTAAACATAGAATGGGGCTCTTAAAATATCATTATTTTTATCATGAAGAAATTGCTGTATTCGCCTGTTTTTCATCAAGATTGTTCATTAACCTAGAAAAATCAGTTGAGCGCGAATTTATAGTGCAAGATATTGGTTTCACAGTGCTTTCAAAAAATCTTAGCTTCACCCATAGGTTAAGTGGGCATTTTTTGGAAGTGCGGTGGAATCAATAGCTTGTGCTAGAAACTGTGAGCAACTGATTTTTCTAGGATTAAGGAGCGAGGATTCAATAATACCCGAGTCTGACTTGTCTTTTGACGCCACAGTCGCACTATAAAAACAGTTACGTAGCCTGCTATGCGCCTGTTTTCCTAGCACGCCTGTGATGCCAAAACCCTGCGTCATACTTTCGGATATTATTAAATCCTCGCTCCTAAAACCATACTTCACGCTTCTCTTCATTCGCTTTATGGGAATAAAGCAAATTATAAACAGCATTATTTAATAGTCTCTCTAGCACGTCGCTGAAAACTTCGTACTGCCGGTAGCACTAACAAAATCAGCAGAATAATCACCAATAAAACCGGCCATAATATCGGCTGGTTCCATTCCTGTCTTGAAACTTCGCGCTTCTGTGGGTCTATACGCTGGTATTTTAATTTATTATTCGCCATTAAATTGGACTTTAAATTATAGTACCAATCATGAAATAAGGAAAAACTCTTGGGATGAAACCCAAATACCCACGGAGCATCATGACGAATTATTTCCTGCATTTTCTTAACCATAGCCAAACGTTCAGGGCTATTTTCCATATTGCTCATTTGCTTAAACAAACGATCAAAGTCGCTATTCTCATAATTTACTGCATTTTCTCCACCCTGCTTAACTTTGCTATTCGCGCCATATAGGAGGAAAAAAAAGTTCTCTGGATCAGGGTAATCTGCATTCCAGCCCCACATAAAAATTTGCGCATTACCATTGAGCATTTTCTGCTGGAAGCGGTTATAGTCCGTTGCTCTAATAACTAACTGTATACCCAGTTTAGCAAACTGCTTGCGATACCAATTAAGCCGCGCCCGGTCATCAGGGCCACTGGCCGCTGTATCCAGATATAAAATCAAGGCTTCGCCGGTTTGCTTATCAATGCCATCCGCATACCCTGCTTCCTGCATTAATTGTATAGCATCTTGTAAAGGCTTGCGCCGCGCCTGTTCGCCATCCCAGTCATAAATATAAGGATTTATGCCCTGCTTACCCTCGCTAAAACCAAAAATTCCAGGGGGAATCACATCATGCGCAGTCACACCGCGACCATTCATAAAAATCGAAATATATTCTTCATAATCAATGGCAATGGAAATCGCAAGGCGCAATTTGCGGGCTTGCTCGCTACTGCCACCCACCACCGAGTCCAGCATATTAAAGCCCATATAAAAAATAGAACTGGTAACGGCCGTTTGTAACTGTATACCTTTATCCTGCATCTCAGCAGTTAAGCCCAGCTCACCATCGCCGGTAAATTGCACTGCCTGATCAAAGCTGTCCGAGGCAATACCCGAGGCATCATAATAACCCTGGAGAAATTTATTCCAGTAAGGAATAGATTCTTTTTCCAGTCTATACACAGCTTTATCGATAAACGGTAACTGCTTTCCGGCATCAACCAATAAACCTTTTTCCTTATCTTCTGGTTCACCTGCTTGCGGGTAATAATCAGCATGGAAATTAGGATTTTTTAACATTACCATACGCAGATTAGGATTATTCTCCTCGAGCATAAAAGGCCCGGTACCTAGGGGGTGCCAATCCAGCGTAATATTCTTATCAATCAAGCCTTGTTGGCTATAGAAAGCATCCGCTTCCCACGGCATAGGCGCAAAAAACAACATCGCCAGCCAATAAGTAAACTGTGGATATTTACCTTTAATGCGGATTTTATAGCGATACTTTTCTAATACTTCAACGCCGCTAATCTCAGCCCCTGTTAAAGCAGTTAATGGTTTATCTTTAATCGTTTCAGCATATTCCCCCAAGCCTGCAATATATTGCTTCATTAATTCGCCTATCGGCGAAGAAATTTTGGGATGTACCAAACGTTTGATCTGATGCACATAATCGGCCGCGATTAATTCACGGGTCCCAGTTTGGGTAAAATCATTGAGAAAATTGATATCAGATAGCTGCGCTTGTGTAAGTTGATGATATAAATACTCATCTTGTTGATCCTTAGCCAGAGCAGCATGGGGTTGATAGCTAATATCGGGCCTGATGTCGATAATATAATCGGAAAAGGCAATATCCTCTGCCGGTGCGTCTTTAGGCAATGCCTTGCCTGCACTATCCAGATAAATAAGCTCAGGCATTTGTGTTGCTGTTAACGGCTCCAGTTGATACGGACGTTTTAAATAATGATATTGAAACGGCGGCTCATAGATTTGGCCGATAAAGACATATTCATTGGAACTGTAAGATTTTGCAGGGTCCAGATGACGCGGACGTTCTGAAAATGAAGAATACAGAACTGCCTGATTATTTCCAGAAGACGCTGAATAAGGATTATTGAGTACCCCGTCATTGCAGGCAGATAAGCTCAGGTAGCTAAGGATAAAAAAGACAATTTTTAATAAGTCAGTCACTGGTAAGGAAGTTATAAGCAAATGCTACTCTTAAAGATACTGCCAACTTTAGCAAATAGTGTTCAGATCATACAGCGAAACTTCACATCCCCGCCTTTTAAATCTGTACATATATTGGCTCTGATCTATCCTATATTAGAATAGGCCGCTATTTTAAGACTCATCTCATATTGGAGAAGGGCCATATCGTCTTGGCAGATATCAGCTGCACACTCACTGACTATAGAACGTTTGCCGGAGTGTAAACCTGCAAACTATTAGTAGGCTTACGTCTCATAAAGATTAGCTTTAACTCGTACAACACCGTGAGGATATGATAGCCAAGGAACAATTATACTTCGCGCGGTCACGACCGCGCGAAGTATACATCCAATTGATTTTAAAACATTAACGGAACAAAGTGAAGTGGAGCGGCGCAGACGCAACTCTCAATTAACCCGATTAACAAGTTGCTGTACTAGCCAGAGAACTGCTCCATCAAAGCGGCTTGTGCCTGATAAGCTTCTCCTTCAACGACACTCTGCTTATAGCTACCATCGCTTTGCATAATCCAAGACCCTGCACTATCCTTTAAATACGCTTTCAGATCGCCTAAAACTCGCTCTTTTAGCTGCTTCTTCTCAATAGGAAAACAGACCTCAACGCGGCTAAACATATTACGGCTCATAATATCAGCACTCGCGCCAAACACTTCTGGATTACCGCCATTCTCAAACATATAAACACGGGTATGCTCTAAAAACCGGCCAATAATCGAGCGCACTTCGATATTTTCAGAAACCCCTTTAATACCCGGCCTTAATGAACAAATGCCGCGCACAATTAATTTAACCTCAACGCCTGCCTGAGAAGCCCGATAGAAAGCTTGAATTAATTTAATTTCTACCACCGAGTTTACTTTGATAATAATTTTTGCCGGCTTACCTTTTTTAGCAAAACCTATTTCCCGATCAATTTTTTCTAATAAGCTTTTGTGCAATGTAAACGGCGATTGTAATAATTTATTTAATTTCGTTACCTTTCCCAAACTGGTTAATTGTACAAATACCTTTCTGACATCCTCACCCAGTTCTCGATTACTCGAAAACAAGCCATAATCCGTATAAAATTTTGCCGTATTGGGGTGATAATTGCCTGTCCCCAAATGCACATAGTCCTTAAATTCCTTGCCTTCTTTGCGCACCACAAGACACATTTTCGCGTGTGTCTTATAACCTACTACACCATACACTACATGTACGGCAGCATCCTGTAATTTTGCAGCCAAGGTAATATTGGCTTTTTCATCAAAGCGCGCACGTAATTCAATAACGACGGTCACTTCTTTACCCGCTCTCGCTGCTTTAAGCAAAGCATTAACAATAGGCGAATCAGAACTGGTGCGATACAGGGTCTGTTTAATCGCCAATACATCCGGATCTATAGCCGCCTGACGGATAAATTCTACTACCGGAGAAAAAGATTCATACGGATGGTGGAGCAAAATATCCTGTTTTTTTATGGCCTGAAAGTAATTTTTATTGCGCCCTAACTGATTAGGGATAGATGGCTTATAAGGGGTGAACTTTAAATCAGGGCGATCAACAAGATCAGAGATCTCTTGTACACGGCTCAAATTTACCGGGCCATTAACCTGAAAAACCTGATCATCGGTAATACCAAAGCGTTTTGCCAAAAATTCTACCGTACCCTCAGTGCAATGAGCATCAATTTCCAGACGTACTTCATCGCCATAATTACGCATGGCTAACTCGCCTTCCACTGCATTCAGTAAATCATCGATAGCATCATCATCAACAAATAGGTCGCTATTGCGTGTCACTCTAAATTGATGGCAGCACTTAACAGTCATACCATTGAATAATTCATCAACAAACGCGTGAATGATAGAGGATAAAAATACAAAGTCATATTCACCGCTGCCTGTTTCTTCGCTGGGTAATTGTATAATTCTTGGTAATGCTCGTGGTGCCTGCAGGATTGCACGACCACTATTTCGCCCAAAGGCATCCTTTCCGGTTAAAGAGATAATAAAGTTTAAACTTTTATTTAATATGCGTGGAAACGGGTGCGCAGAATCCAGCCCTACCGGAGTTAAAATCGGTAATAACTCTTCATGGAAAAATACCTGTAACCACTCCTTTTGTCGATCGGTCCAGTTATGACGGCGAATAAAGCGAATATTTTCCTCCGCCAGTTGTGGAATCAAGACTTCATTGAGTACACGATATTGCTCATCAACTAATTCATGTGCTTTTGGTGCAATCGCATCCAGTTGTTCCTGGGCATTCATGCCATCACACATAGTCGCCTGTGGATCTAGGCTGGCTAACTGAATGACACTTGCTACTCTGACCTCATAAAATTCATCTAAATTTGAGCAGGAAATACATAAATAATTTAAGCGTTCAAGTAAAGGCAAGTCTTCATTTTTTGCCTGCGCCAAAACACGCTCATTAAACTCTAATAGACTCAATTCGCGATTATAATAGAGTGATGGATCATTGAGATCAATCTCATCAAGCACTTGTGTATTTTCATTTTTATCAGCCATCGATATTTAACTCTTTTCCATATAACGTAAATTTTGTGAAGCAAACCCTCTATTGCCTTGCAATCCACCTGTATGGATCGCAATGATTTTTTGCCCTGATTTAAAATAGCCCTGCCTTATTAAGTCATAAATTCCATAGAGCATTTTCCCAGTATACACTGGCTCTAATTTTATCTTATGCGTTTGCTCAAACTGATTAATAAAACAATCAAGAGTCGGCGTTATTTTTGCAAAACCACCAAAGTGATATTCTAAGTTAACAAACCAGTCAAGGTTATGACAATCAACGTGATTTAATAATCTTTTTATCTCATTAGTTAAGAATCCCGCGCCTTTTAAAGCAGCAAAACCAAGCACTTGTTTATTTTCAGGCACTGCGTTAATCAGTCCAGCCATAGTCGTTGCTGTTCCACAAGGCACACAAAGCACATCATAGTTTATATCACACTCACCAACTAACTCGGCAACCCCTTGTAATGCAAGTTCTAAAGCCCCCCCTTCAGGTAGCCAGTACTCCCCGGGTTGCAGCTCTGGCAAGGTCGTAGAGAGTGTATATGATCTTAGTTTACGATATTCACAACGGGATATAAACTCCAAAGACATCTCCCATGCAGACATATCGACTAAACTTGGGTTCAATACTTCAGGTCGTTCACCGCGAACTATCCCATGACTTGCTATGCCTAATTGTTTAGCTACATAGGCCAGAGCATGTAGATGATTAGAATATGCGCCTCCCATAGATATAATCTTTTGGGTATTAAGTGAGAGAGCATGATCCAGAATATACTTTAATTTACGCCATTTATTTCCTGAAATAACGGGATGCAATAAATCATCCCTTTTTAGCCAGAGCTCTACGCCCTGCTCTTTTATAAATGGCTCATCGATAAAATTTAATATTGAGCTGCCTAGTTTTTGCTCTAGGGCAACAAGCTGCTTATTTAGCATATCAATAATTTAGTAATTCAGCATTGATGAAATTGCAACGTTGTTCAGTTAATTGAATTAATATTTTCAGCATACTGTATTTACTTTATCCTAGAAAAATCAGTCAATATTATTAAGAATCATAAATCAAAGACCCTGAAGTTTTTCCTTGAAGCTCCCTTTTTTAGAACGCTGTATCGCTACCTTCTCAAAGACTGTATTTTTCGAGACGGTTACGCAACATTTTCTTAATATTCTCCGTCGGTGCTTTTTGTAACGCCTGTTCAGCGTTTTTCTGCGCTAAAGTAGTCATGCCACAGCGGTATTGCAACTCTGCCAGAACTGCACTCCAATGATACGAACTGTTGAGCCATATCGGGCTATCAATTAATTGCAATACAACCAACCCAGCATTCGGACCTTGCCATTCAGCCATTGCTATAGCCTGGTTTTTTTACATGTTTGCACTATACTTCTACTGTAATACCAATTAATTTTTGTAAATTTTTGCACTGTGCAAAAACGATATAATCATGGCCGCTTATATCCCAAATTTGTTGAAATGCATTTTTTAGAGTCTGTTGCTCTTCGCCTGACAGGATAGCTTGTAGCACACTTATTTCTCTATCCATTGAATACATAAAAGATTCAATACAATCTATTTCTTGGTCATTGCTAAACTCAATAACCATTGCATATAAATAGAACAAGAGATCTTCAGGCTCCATAAAGGGATAAACCCAGCCATAATAGTCGAACTCCTCTCTTTTCACATCATCTGGTTTTTTATGATCTACAGTTAGCTTTGCAAAAGATTCGTCACCATAATCATCTTGTATTTGTGCCTTCCTAAGGTCAACTTTAGGTGGTGCAAACCGCATAGATAAATTGTAAATATCTTCGTATTTCATAAGGCAAGCTTATCAGAGGGCGTTAGGCTTTGCACCGCAAAGTGTATGCTTTTCATCCCTGACGGGTGAATGATCTAGGCAATAGAGGAGGGATCAAGCTGGATGAAGCCTTGATTGTTCTTTTCGCGTCAGTTTGAATGGTTTGTTAATAAAAAGTAGAATGCCAAAAAGCAACCCTGCTTTAGCAGATCCTATGCTTTACGTACTTGCATGGTTTTTATTATAATTTCAATAAATTAAGATTAAAAAATAATGCAGGGTCAAGATTAAACTTACTTGATAGTTTAGCTATATGCTCTTTTGTGAGATTTCTTTTACCATTCAAAATCATTGATACCAATGATTTTGAGCCAATTTCCATTTTAAAATCTGCAAGTGTCAAGTTATGCTGGCTCATTAATACTTTAATGACAGATATTTCCTGACTTTTGCTATTAGCCTGTTGGTCAAAAGAAACTATCTCCTCTTGACCTAATTCATACTTTTCAATTGCTCTTGAAATAATTTCTATTAAATCATTCAAAGGATCATTTGTTGTATCGTTTGCCTCTGAAAATAAATGTTCTATTGTTGCAAGAGCATCCTGATAATCTTTTTCAGTTTTTATATGTAGAATATTTGAAGCCTCTGAAGCAAACCCTAAAAAAGAGTTTGTTAGAGTTTCTGGTTTTAAAGCTAACATCATAATTCTCCTTTCTTGTATCTCTGCGTCAGTTTGTCATATTCAGGGTGGGTAACAATATGCTTTACAAATACTTTTTGAGTAGAAAAAAGTATTGCAACGATTAACCTTACGTTGTTGCCTCCAATATCTATAACCCACCATTTGTCTTTGTATTTAAAATTATCAAGCGAAGCAAATGTTTCTTTTAATATTTGTGGTGTTTCAAATCCACCTTTCCTAAGCACATTATAAATATCAATAATTGCCTCTCGGTCATTTGGATATGTATTTGATGCTTCTGAAAATGGCTTCTTTGAAATAACATGCACAATAATAAGCTTCTCTTTTCGTTTACATAATGTGAATTATATTACCACGCTTGATGATTTACAAAATGTAAACCTTTGAGATTACTTAAAAATGAAAGCCTTCCCTTTACCTCAGCGTTCAGATTTGGGTTTCCAGTTTGCCCATGGATCGACACGCTTATCCGAGCCATGTTTTGTCCCCTGACCCCA
Organism: Methyloprofundus sp.; assembly: GCF_965251085.1. NCBI lineage: Bacteria > Pseudomonadati > Pseudomonadota > Gammaproteobacteria > Methylococcales > Methylococcaceae > Methyloprofundus > Methyloprofundus sp. The sequence continues at coordinate 3,344,516 of NZ_OZ252594.1, forward strand.
TTCAGCCGATTTAGCTTCGCGTTTTGAGCGCAATCGCTCAGCGTCTTCTAAACTTAACTCTGCTGGTTCACCTGGGGATTGACCTTCTGGAATAACTCTATCCCTAGGAGGTAACGAAAACTGTTCGAAAGATGCTCTAGGTAAGTTTTTAAACTCGTATAAATAGAAAACTTCAACTTTTTCACGCGCCCAATCTGTTTTTTTTAAAAACTTCACACTAGAATCAATGCTCGGCCTGATCTTAAAACAATTAATGTTTAAATAGGCAAAGAGAATTTCAAAACCGTAGTGATCTACTATTTCAACCAACAAATTTTTCAACCCAACACCGTGTAACGGGTTGTTCTTATAATTGATCTCATTACTCATGTTAATGTCCACTTAAAATACCTAAGTCAATATCTACATTATACCTATTGTGGCATCACATATTACGTTTACTCGAACCTATTTGTTTTCAGATACAGGTGGACGTATAACAGTTTGAAATAGAATAAAGACGGCGTGGTCTATGATTTATGACTATATTTCAATCAGTAATATTGTTAAGAATCATAAATCAAAGCCCCTGAAATTTTCGCGCTGTTTTAATACGCTGTGTATAGCCATGGATTGACAAGGTTTAAATTTTCCAAAAAATCAAAGTCAGAAGTGTTGCGCGTAGCATGCAATGCAGAGTTTTGTACTGCAATCGCTGCAATTTGCGCATCTTCAACACTCATTGGCCGACCTTTTTCTTTTGTAAAGGCAATGATTTTTGCATAATGAGTTGCAGTTTCACCATCAAAGGGGTAAGCGCTCAACGAAGCACGTACTTGCCCTATTCAGGCGTATCTGATTTTTTAATATTCCAGGGCAACAAAGCCTCCACTTTATCAACCGTATCAGCATAAGGTAAAGCAGTGAGAACCTGCTTAAGATATGCATAAGGCTCCAGCCCATTTGCTTTAGCTGTTTCTATCAGGCTGTAATGTATTGCACTGGCACGAGCACCCGCAGGGGTATCAGAAAATAACCAGGCTTTGCGCCCTATCACAAACGGGCGAATCGCATTTTCTGCCAGGATGTTGCTAATATTGAGTTCACCATGGGTGCAATACACATTGAGTTTTTCCCACTGGTTACTCAGGTAAGTCATTGCCTTTCCTGTCAGGCTATCTTTAGGTACTTTATGCTGGTTTTCTTCCAGATAGGCTTTGAGCTGGTTCAATACAGGAATGCTCTTCTCCTGGCGCTGCTGATATTTTTCATCCACTGACAGGTCTTTAATTTCTCGCTCAATGACATACAGTTTATTGATCAGGCTCAGCGCTTTACCTGCTTTTGAGGGTTTGTTATTTTGTCCCTTTTTGCGTTTAGGCTGTGCATTCTGGGCATCTTTAAAATAACGACGCGCATGATCCCAGCACCCCAGCTGGGTGATGCTGTTTTTTTGGCACACGGCATTGTACCCCGCATAGCCATCGGTTTGCAGATAGCCACTAAAGCCGTCAAGCAGGCGCATGGGGACGTCTCCACTACGAGAGGGATCGTATTCAAACAGGATGCTTTTTTCACCCGGTGGCCCGCCAAGCGTCACCCACATATATTTATCTGAGGTCGCTGGCCGCCCCGGTTCTTTTAATACCTGAACCCGCGTTTCATCAGCGAGTATGACTGTCCCTGTGTGTTGATGCTCTCGCATCAGGTTAATCAGGGGCTGAAGTTGTTTAGCCAGTGCGATCATCCAGTTTGCTAATGTCGCTCTGGAGATGTCACCCCCATAACGAGACAAGATGCCTTCTTGCCGATATAAAGGTAAGCCGTCAGCATACTTGGCGATAATAACAAAGCACATTAAACTGATGCTTCCCATTGCTCTGGCAATAGGGTGTCTGGGCATTTGTGCGGCTTTAACCTGGCGTTGTTTTTCGCCTTCAATCTGTTTGATAAAGACCGCTTTTTCCTGCATGTATTCAAGAACACGTACTTTAGCAGGAATAATATCCAGCTCTTCTTTCACTTTAGTAAAGAAAGTATCAATAGCACCTTCTTTTTCTTCATCGGTTAAATAAATAAAAATTTGCTCGCGAGGTAACTTATCTGAGAAGGGTTTGCGTCCCGGCTTTTTCTTCGTGCCAGTAGAACTTGTCTGCTTATCGCCCTCAGGTGCTTCATCAGCTTCCTGGTCTAATTCCTCGCTGCTATCTGCTTCATTCTCTGCTTCATCAAACAAAGAGGATTGATGAGATTGTTCACTCGATGACCCAAAGCGTTTTATTTTAGATAAGCGTAGTACCTCTTCCAGAATAAGGATGCGTTTTTTCTGTTCGGAAATCACCCCAGACTTAACTTCAATCACACGCGTCAGTTCATCAATAGCCTCTTCTTTTTCAAGCAACAAAGCAACACTCTCCGACAGCAAAGAACCGGCTTTATCTTGTTGTTTTATATTTGAAATATCGGCTAAAATCATGGCTTTATTATAGCCTTTATAGTGGCAATAATGAACACAAAAACAGCTAAAAAACAGACTCATATTGAAGTTTTTTATGACCCTTCATCGCGCTAATATCAAAGCCATCCAGCAACCAGTTTAACGGCTGTCCTGTTAAGGTTAATGTCTCTTCATCACCTTTAGGCCACTTAAATTTGTCTTCTACCAATGACTTGTAATAAAGGACAAAACCATTATCTTCCCAGAACAGACATTTAATCTTATTCCGCTGTTTATTCGTAAAGGCATAGAGAGCCCCCTCAAAAGGATTATGCCCTAACTCACATTCAACAATCGCCGATAGCCCTCGGTGTGACTTACGAAAATCAATGGGACGCCGATACAGATACACCTCCGTTAAAGACAGGGATGGACGCATAACAACCGTCACCGCAACAGCTCAAGCAGTGGTTGAATACACGACATAGTGTCCTGCGTAATACCTTCCAGACGTGTGCCATCATTAAATCGTAAGGATAATCCAATAGCTAGATCCGGTGAGATACCCTCGTCAACCCGAATGCGCGTAAATCCTGTAGGGGAAGTAGTAGGCTTTACAGTCGATTTACGTTTCCAGTAGCCGAACTTTTGCGGGCATAAACGCTAAATGTCAACCAACCTGTCGCATTATTGTGATATAAAACTTGCTGTGCAAGTACATGGGGGCTTTGCCCCCAAACCCCCAAGGTATTTTTACAACGGTAATGATATAATTCCATTACGGTACAGGCTGAGGAGCCGATGACCGTCAACGGTAATAGGCGGCCCATGTCGCCTTTTGCTTTATTGTTCGCTTAAGCTACATTTTTCAACTTTAATTCGTTTTCTTCCGAGTTAATATCATCCTTGTCAGGGTTCAGAAAAACAGTCTTTATGGGACTTAAATTCCTTGTATTACGCCCATTCCAGCGCTCAGGATGACGCACCTTCGCTTGTTCAATAACTTTCTTTCTGTTCTCCAGTATTGCCCTATCTAAGCCATTATGACGTTGATTAGGTGTTACAAATTTAATCGCGCTGTGTTGGTGTTCATCGTTATACCAATCCACAAATCCTTCCACCCAATCTCTTGCTTCTTTTAAACATGTAAACGGATCTTCTGGGAAGGTATAATGATATTTGACGGTTTTAAATAAGGACTCCGAATAAGGGTTGTCGTTGCTAACGCGCGGCCGGCTATACGAAGGACTGATGTCTAAATCAATCATTTTTGCTCTCAATGTTGCACCTTTCATCGGGCTTCCATTGTCAGAATGAATCACCAACTGGTTTTTATCTATTTTTTCTCGGCAGGCAATATCTTCTATCAAATCAGCGGCATGAGCACTTGATTCACAATCATGAACCTGCCAGCCGACTGTTTTCCGGCTGTAAATATCCATCACCATATACAAATAGTAGTATTGCCCCTTTACCGGGCTTAATAAATAGGTAATATCCCAGGAATAGATTTCATTGGCTGCAGTCGCTTTTAGTGACCGGGGTTTCTTACGCTGAGCTGCTGTCCCTTTACCTCTGTGTTTAAGTTGATTATACTCTTTCATTACTCGGTAAAATGTTGATTCTGATGCAATATATTCACCGATGTCTAATAAAGTAGGCACTATTTGGTAAGGGGTTAATGTGCTATATTCAGGCAAATTAATAACCCTTAGTATGTCTTGCCTAATAACATCTGATAACTTGTTGTGCGCAGGAGAATCATTGTAAATTCTTTGGTCTTCTGATAATTTCTTCCCCTGGTTCCACCGTTGATAAGTACGAGATGCAATGCCAACAAGCTCACAAGCCAGATGCTGTCTTGCGCCATTTTGTACCGCCTCGTCAATGAATGCACAGTATTGCTTGCGATCTGGGTAGGAGATCAAGCGACCTCCTTTTCCCCCCAGATCGCTTGGCACTTTTTTGATAATACCAGTAAGGCGGCTGTTTCAGAGAGCGCTCTATCCTTGCGATTGAGCTCTTTCTGTAAGCGTTTGTTTTCTTGTTTAAGTTTCTTTTGTTCTTGCCTGGAAACAGAATTAGATGCTTGCTTTTCTGATAAAAAATCTGATTTCCACTCCTTCACATGATGCGGGTAAATTCCATTTTCTCGGCAATATGAGCTAAGCTCAGACATCTTGATTCAGACGAAACTAATTTGAGACCATTTCCTAATTTTTTGCGGATGAAGTCAGCTCATAAATTAAGCGCAGATCGGTTCCTGGATAATTGAGTTCCGTTTGATTGAGTTGTTCAAATAACTTTTCTATTGCTTTATTACTTGCAGGTCGGGAAGTACTATGCACACGTATCCGAAGTTGTTTTTTTACTTCATCGGGTAATATATCTGCTTCTGTCACAAACAGCGTTTGTAATAGTTGCCTTGCCATCGGAAAGTCGATTGTCGGTGAGGTTAGCAGAGCGGCCATTGCTGTTTCTGCCCGATAAGCGATCATGTTGACAGTATCTATCAGCCGCTTTTTCCCTGGCAGAAGCTGTTCGAACTTATCTTCGTCTCTCAACTCTTGCCAGGTAATGTGTTTGGGCGTTTGGCTTAGTTTTTCCTTGATGGTTTTTAGTTCATTTTCATAATGCTCTATTTCTTCGAGTAATTCTGCTCGTTTTCTTTCCCATTTCTTGTATTTCACATCTTCCGTTTCATCTTTTTTAATCACCGGATGAAGTTCCATCGCTGCAAATCGAGATAGACGGTAATTGAGTTTGGATTGTATCGAATTACGCTGTCCTTCCTGTTGGCGCCTATCAGGGTTGACCACCTTTTGGGTATCGGATAGTGGCTCTATTCCATACTCCTGTAGCATATCTAGCCCATAGTGGTGCTTCATATATCTAAAAAAGTTCTCTTGGCACCACCGGCTAAACATTCGCCCAGAAACAGCCGTCAATTCTAGTTCATAGGCTGTGGTAATAATACTGGTTTGGTGACCAGAATCAGTCAACTTGCGCACTTCTCTCATCCACATCGCCTGTTTTCCAGTTCCAACCAGACTGCCTCGTTCGGCGAGTTTCATGATGACTTTTTCACCACTCGGTAGGGTGATCTCCTGACTGGAAAAATTGTCCAGTGGCCAATTTTCGGTGGGAAATTTATGATAGGTCATGCAAGCGACACGATGCTTGTCCCACATCTTTCTAAAGAATGCGGGGCTATAGCCTTCTCTATCAAACACCAGGATAAAACGACAGGCTTGTTTGTTTTGCTGTAATGCTTGTGCACTCGGTTGATTCGGAATGTCTTTGAGTAATCGGGGGACGATATCTTCTTCCAGCGTTTTTAGTAAGCCCGGATCCACCGTTTTTTCAACGACAAAGAAGGGACGCCCCGTACCATCATTAACCCAGTAGTCGGTGATACCCCGTAAGCAGAGTTTTTCGCGTGAAACATGCCGTTTGGGAAGTTTAGTCAAGTGTCCATGATAGACACGGACATGACCATCTATGTAGAGTGTTCCTGCTGCCTCTGGTTCATTTTCCATCCATTGTCGACTGAGGTCGGCCGCCCAGCTTTCGACTGATTTTGGTTCAGCCAGTCCTTTTACTTTGGATCTTAAACAACGCACTTCGGGAGCCCGATCCAGGCCAAGTAGTTTTCCGAATTCACCCGGTGCATGCTCGCGAAGTTGTTCGGCATTTTTGATGCGACATAGCCCCATAAAGGCGAGTAGCAATAGAATATGAAAGGTTTGATAGTAACCTGTCAGTTTGCCCAGGTGGCGCTCAATGTCATTTAATAAGCCATTGCCAAGTAACGCGGGCAATGCACATAACACACCGCCTTTAGGAACATCTAAACAGGATTCGAATTCGATTGAGGCTCCCTTTTCCTGCTCACCCAAAGCAGCCTGGATTCGCTCTTCTACTCGAGTGCAGGCCGTACCAAGCACATCGGCTGCATTGGCATCTATAATATCACGGGCTGATTTGGTACTGCCATCATTGGGGTCTATTGATGCGGCAGACTTTTTTTTAAACGTCCATCACTGATCGCCTTGCGAAAGGTATCTGCCCGGATGCCTAATTCTTTAGCGGCTTCGTTAGGCGTCATACCTTGATCCAGATATTCCTGAGCTTGCTGCAAAACCTCAAGCGTAAAGAGTGGTCCTCCCTTGCGAGTCGGGCGAGGTTCAAAAAACGAATCAGCCCCTTTTTCTCGTAGTTGCCTTAATGAGCGCATAACACTACTTTTAGAGACACCAAAGGTTGTAATAATATCGATTGAACGACAGGAACCGGTATTGATGAGTTGAGAGGTGTGAAGTCTAAATAATCTCTTATTGTCAGCCTGGTGAGAATAGATCGGGATACCGCCGAGGAAATAAAACCACTCATCATTTCGGTTATCAACACTGACCTGACCATTTATAATAGTCGTACCCTGAGGAATTATTGGGAGCATGAGTTGCTGCATTAATTGAATACCTCGTATGATATGAGGGCTTAGTTTAACCTAAATGAGTACCATTTTCATTTCTTTAGCTGAAAATATCAATCATTTGACAATAATTCCCTAACCCTTTAATTATATTGCCTAGTTTAAGTTTTAATGGATTTCTTTCAGGATAGCGAATCAAGATGTCTGAAGCTGCTCGCCGTTCAGGCTGTGGCAGTCCATTACGGCCTCAAGACGTTGTGCTTTAGCCCAATCCTGAGGGCTTTTTTCTTTTGACATACTTGTTTCGGGTTTCTCTAATTTATTCTTCTTGGCTAAGTGGATCCATCTTTGAAGTGTTGAATAACCAATACGTAAATCATCGGCAATAGTGTTAAGCGTTTGATCAGATCGTCTGGATAATGCTTTTTCTACAGATTGTACTTTGAATTCCTGATTATATAATGCCATTTCTGTCTCCTAAAATAAAATTTTACAGGCGACAGGTATGTTGACATAGGGGGATAGTGTATTGCTTATCCATCAGCGTGGTGCCAATGCAATAACTCGTGCCATCAATGACATATTTGATGAGACGTATCTTTAACGGTACAAAGATCATCTGAGGAAATTCTTTTTTGATCTCTCTCTGGCGCGCTTTTGTTGGCATCAGAGTGATGATTTCATCTATTTTATCACTGTCGATAAATGCATCAATCGCTTTCCCTGCTTGTCTTTTCATTCTAAAAACAGGGTGTACGCCCGCTTGAATGTGCTGGGATAAAGAGGCGTAAGAAAAATAACCGCGATCATAGACGCAAACGTCATTTGGCTCTAGTGTTTGTAAATGCGCCAAAGCACACTTGCGTTCATTGCCATGACTGACCAGATCAAAATCATAGGGGATTTTTGATTTAAGTTGATAGCAGCAATTGAGCAGGCCTTGTGGGTAATGGCTGTTTTGTTGTGGTGTGGCATAACCTGCTTTGATTAATTCTCGGGGCAGATTGATCTTGCTACCATCCACTCCAAACAGGCGATGTCCCAACCAGCGTTCTGATGTTTTCTCAGGACAGGCCTGGATAATGCGCTGGTTCAACTCGATAAAAATGGATTCATTCAGTTTTTTACGTGCCTCGGTAAAGGATGAGGCTGAAATGGCTTGTTTTTGGGGCAAGGGAAACTTCATCCGATGGCAATTGTGCCAGAATTCGGTAATGGTGGTGCCATAGCTCTGTGTGTTTTTTGAAAAAACCAGGCGAAAAATAAGAAAAACCAGTAATAATGAGTCTATCACCCGTTTGCGTTTTTGCCAGGTGGCATCGTAGGCAAGAGCCACCTCAGAGATGATATTGACAACCTTGCCCCATAAGTTTAAAAAGTCGTCATCAATGATCGATTTTTTTTGGCTGACAGGTTCATTTTTCAATACGGCTCTAAAGTGTGGATTAAGCGGAAAAACAAACAACTTCTTAATGGTGCCCTCTTTATTATCCGTCGCTTTTTGCCAGTCTTTGCCACTGGTTTCACCGATATGTGACCAATTAGCAGCGAGATAACAGGTGCCGTGGTATTGCGTGGTGTCCACAAAGGTTTCAATCAAGACGGGACGGTAAGCGTGCGTTTTATCCCAATCATCTGCAATTTGACGAGTCACGATAGACAAGGCGTGACTGGCTAAATTTTTGACTTTGACCCAGGGTAAAATCAAAAAACGGGTGTTATTAATGATCAGGTTTAAGCGTTGCTCCCTATCTTTCGTTTGCCAGCCAATCCAGTGATCACGGTCAGCCAGGTGCCAGACAGAGGCTGAAAACTGCAGGCAACCCAGGATTTGTCGTGTCGGTGTATTGGAGATGATAAAGTATTTTAAGGCCGCACCGATAGGATGACGATAACCCAGGTAATGATGCCGATCAACGAGCTCATTCCAAAGCGCGACATCCGCCTTATCTGTGACAACCTCTAATTCTATAGGCCCCAAGGAACTGAGCTCACATTCAATAGGTACACCAGGAACCGATTGTGATGTCCAGATGATCGGTTTTGATTCGCGTTTCTTTTGAACGCGTTTTACCGGTAAGCTGATATAGCCCAATTTTTCCAGCTTAGCTAAGGCGCTTAGGCAGGCATTAATTTTATTGCGTTTTTTTGCCGTGACCCAGTGCAAATGTTCGCATAGCGTTTCGGCAAGTTCGGTCAGGCTTAAGTTGGGGAACGTGTTAACGGTTTGCTGAACGTAGGCGAGTTCTTTTTTAGAAAAATAACGAGCAGAAAGTGTAAGGGGTTGGGTAATAGCTGTTGTCATTATGTTGCCTGCCTGCAAAAATTAAATTATCCATGCTTATGTTGGCAGATTAGATGGATATAGTCAAGGCAAAAAGTAACTGAGGAAAGTGTTGCTTAAGCTTATGAGTTTTAATCACTTTATTTTTTTTTGTTATTTTTGTATTTAAGTGAATGACATTGCCTACGATCCCGGACGGTCGGTTTTCCCGAGTCCGGTTCTGACCTTGATTAATACCTTCAGTCGCCTTCCCAAAGAGCATGAAGCTTAAGTGTTGACTCACATACACCCCTCTGCTCCTTGATTTACTTCCAAGGTTACCTCTAATATGTTCCTCGGCCTTACATTGTCCGAGTACTCAAGAGGCTATCAAGCGCCCAGAGTCCCTTTGCATGTTCAAGGCGTTATCTTTCACACCGAGGCATCCAGCACCCCGTCAGCAGGAGTTACCCTGCCTTCATCGCTCATACGAACTCATGCGACAATCCTAAATCCTCCTTATGCCTACGGAATTAACCTTGAACATAAGGTCTTTGCAGGTTGCTGTCAACCCCTGCTGGAAGTAGGATCTTCCCGACGTTATCTCTACAAACCTTTCTCTGCGTGCAAGGACCCCTACCCCGGCTGCTCTCATGGTGCATTTACCCGTTTCTTCCCACAAGACAACGGCCTTCCCAGCGCTATGAACTGGTCGGCGCTTGGCAATAACCCACACTGCAACTTCTGTGTGGCGTAGTTTTCGAGGCTGCAGTCATTCTCTAATGTTCCTGCCCGCAGATTTGCTCGCCCCCCAAATTGCTCCTACCGCAGAATTTCTCAACTCCAGGCAGTCAGGGCTTTTACTTCCCCGCATATTTCAGTCTGTTACCTCGCTGAACAGGGGATATACTAACCGTCCGTTATCGGGCAACTGACGGTGAAAGGACTTTCACCCTCCAAGATTTACAGCCTTGTCGGCCGCTCCCATAGCCAGCTACGTAACAGTTTCTACAACGCAAAAGACGGATAAAAAGACCAGCCAGTTGCTTAAGTGTGTCGTGCGCGTTCCTTAGTAATACCAGGCTCCCCAACCACCCCAGGCATTCCAGTTCATTGCAGCATCCCTATTCATCTCCGCCGTGCGCTGTTCGATAGTGAGTTTTTCATATTCTTGATAGTTTGTTTGCGTCCCCATATACAGACACTTACAGAATTCTGCATCAGCATAGGCATAAAAAACATCTCCATTTTGAATGTGGCTAACGACTTCTCTCTGTTTCATCGATTTAACATGCGCCAGCTTTTCGGGCGTATCAGCAAATTTGACTTTAAACCCGGCAGCAGCCAGCTTTTGTTCATCACTGGTTGCATTACTTTTTTCTATCATTGCACATCCGGATAGTGTTATTCCAGCTAGCAAAAGCATACTCGTTGTTTTTAAAATAGTGTGTTGCATTAAAATCTCCTTATTTCATGTTGTATAAAATTGAATAGATATAAAGCCAGAAAAAAATATAGCCTAACGCGCTAAATATAGCACCTAAATCCTGCAAGCCCATATTTTGACTCTCATTAACCTGTCTAGCTAAGTGGTTATTAGGTTTTTACTGCCGCTTTGCCAGCCCTCTTTGTCCAACCGATCAAAATATCCAGATTTAAATCATAAATAGAGGAAATTTTTTGTATCGTATGGATATCCCCCGAGCCCAAGGCAATAAACACCCTGCCAACGTGCCATGACCTTTTAATCAAAGTGACTTAACTTCGGTTAATGTTAAGCGAGTAACCCCACCTTAACCCAATCATCCCATTCCTGTGGATAGAGCGGATCTGCAGGTGTTCTGACTCTCAGCTGATTATTGCCTGTGAGTAATTTTCCAGCCACCCGAATCAGATAAGTACGAAGTGTATCCGGCTCCCATTGGCACAACGTTTTGTTGCCACTCAATTGAGCCATCCAGCGCACGGTATTGTAGGCAAGAACGGCGCAATGAAATAATGCGGCATTAGCCAGAAATTGATTCGTTCTGATTTTACCTAAACCCATTTGTGATTTTGCTTCTTCAATCCATGTTTCGCACGTCGCTCGTTCACCATACTTCTTATGTGTTTGCCAAGGCGATAGAGGTTCAGTTGTTACATAACAAAAATAGTCATATTCTGCCGTATCCCAAAGCTCGGACTGAGGTCCTGTCACTTGTTTAGGTTGCTTTATCCTGACCGCGACAAACTGACGAGAGCGAGACCAGCCACCACAACGATATTGAAACTCGCTCTGCTCCCAACCGGGTCGGCCTTGTATGGCTGTCCAGGCCTGTTTGGCCAGCAATGCGTTCAAATTCTTAAGTTTAACCTTTATTAGATACCCATGCCCTCTGGTATCGAGAAATTCAAGCAAATCACCGACAAAATAACCACTGTCACCGCGAAAAATAATGCGCATCCGATTGGGCAAGTGTGCAAGTAACTGTTTGGTAAATTCTACAACACCATTGCTTGTAAAGGCATTGCCTGTCCGGAACCAGGCTTGTAAAATTTCTTTTGTTTCCGCTAGAAAAGCGAGTTGTGGATGGTATGAACGGGCACCTTTCTTTTTGGGGTTGAAGCCTTTGGCACTTCCTTCTTGTCGACCACAAACGGTGTCCACAGTTGAATCGACATCGACCCACTGGACGGATTGTATGCCAGTTTTCGATTTTCCGGAACGAAGCAATCGCCGCCAGTGTTGACCACGCAAAGTATGCGTGAGCGTTTCAAACTGGCTTATCTGCCTATCACTTACTTCTTTAAAGATCCGTAAAATTGTGGTTTCAACAGGAATCTTTATCCAGCCAGCTACTTTGCGCAGTACGCTATCTGCCCATACGGTCGTCACCTTTGCCATTGATGTTGCTCCCCCCATCATGCCAACCAACGTCAATAGAACCACATCAGATAAGTGATGGTCTGCATTTTCACCCCGCCGATGTGGAACGCTTTGTTTTACGGTTTTTTCAAAACCTATCCTGTCTAAATATTTCACGACGGGAATCAGTCCCGCCTGGCTTGTCAATCCATGTGCTGTAGATGTCATTTTTACCGTTCGGGTACGGTTTCTTACGTGAGATGAGGATTTTGATACTTTAGAGGGCTTCATTAAAACAATGAGATAGTGAAATCAGGAAAATGATATTATATCATTGTTTAATAAGGAGTTTTGTGGATTATTATGTATAATGCTTGCAGGATTTAGGTAGCAATGTATATTTAACTGGCAGGCGGGTTTAATTCAAGTAAAACTATACGCATTCATTTAACTTAGAAAAATCAGTTGAGCGCGGAATTATGGTGCAACATATTGAATTAATATAATACTTTCAAAAAATCTTAGATTCACACACAGCTGTGTGGACATTTTTTTGGAAGTACTGTGAGATCAATAGATTGCGCTAGAAACCGTGAGCAACTGATTTTTCTAGGTTTAAAGATTATTATATCTGTTTAAATCAAATAAGCCCGCTTGCAATCCTCGGTATTTTAGATGTTCGGCATTAAACCAATCTACATATTCCCAGATTGTAGGGTTTGTGCGGCGGATACCGAATTGACTGTAAAACGCTTCTATTTCTTCGTCGTTACGCGCATACTTAATTCCTTGAATAAATTCAGTTAACTGTTCTTGCTCTACATTAAAAAAGTAGTTCGGATAGCTCCCCAGAAAACCAGGCACAATGGTTAAAGTATCTAGTTCTGGTTCGCGGCGTAAATCCTCGGAAATCATAATAGCAACGTTTTCCAGTGCCTTATTTAATAATAGAGTGTAAATCATTTCACTCTTCCCTGCTTTGCTGCTTATCTTCACTATAGACATTTCCGGTAACAGATCTAACTCTTGCCCTTTAAGCTTAGCAAGTTCAGCCATGACACGATCTGTTTTTTTCCTGAATGTTGAAAACTCTCGCTTTTTACAGGCTTCCTGCTCACAGGGATTCAAAGAATTTTTCTCACTCACCGCGTTTCCCAGACGCTGTTTTACCTGAGCAAAAAACTCTTGTTTATAATGACTGGTTTTGTAAACCACCCCAGTTGGATATCCCGAGCTGTAATAGGGTGTATCAAGATATTTGGCAATATCGCCACTAATACCTTTATACCAGCTATCATGTATTTGGTTACGCTGATCAGCAGGTAGCAATCTAAGAAAATTATCTTCACCGTCTATACGTAAAAAATCCATATACAAGCGAGTGGCCAGTTGATGATCCATAGAACCATAAACATTAAAACCTGCAACTAATAAATAGTGGATCCGTTCAAACAGAGGGTAGTCAAGAATCCAACTGGTTAAAGGAGTCTCACCCACCAACCCTTTAACCACGGTGGCGCTATCTTTATGCCTGAAAACTGTCAGCGAGGCATTTTGATTAACACCTTTACCATTCCAGATATCATCGATGGTAAAACCGCCATATTCATCAATCACCCGATTAGCAAATTCATCCTTATTCTTTAGATATTCTTTTGCAAGCTTATTATATTTATGCCAGCCTAATAAACCTATTTGATCACCCGCGGCACCTGGCAGACTTAATACAGGATCTTCGTTCTTCAGGAAAGTGTTAAATTCCTTATCAAACCCGGACTTGGCATCGCGTCCGCCGGGTTTAAAGAAAACCACCCAGAATCTATCACGTATGACATTTAGAGCAATTTGCCCTCGGCAGACAGGGCCTTTTATAAATCCTGAAATAAAATATTGAGCATCATCCAGCAGAAACTGATAGCGTGAATTTTTTGGTAGCTCAGCAAAAGCCGAAAATGGATTTGCAGCCATTTGCGGTTGGTATGAAGGTAGCTGGGTGACACTATAATCTGTTTGTAAAAACAACTCTTTATAACGTTGCATTTTTTGCTTGCTAAATTCATAGACAAAATGCGTTTTATCGACGATAACCCCTTCCACAGGCCGTAAACGATAATAAAATTCTGCGGCACCCGGATCGTCATAGGGAAGTACCGTGGCAATTTCATTCACTGGTTCACCCGTTGGCGTGGTCGATCTAACCAAACGATAAAACTCCCTATGTGGATGCCTCTTAAAATGGATATGCCCTAGAAACAGATGCTCATAAATATACCGCGAAACCAGCTGTTGCTTTAGTGATGCACCATTAAAAAAGGTCTCCCATTCTGCAATTGCTTTCACGGCATCATTGGAGGGTACAGGGCCTGCGTCAAATTTTGCGCCTTGTTGTAACCATTGCATCAGCGTATATTCCTGCTTTAAAGATAAGCCTGGCATAGCATAAGGCATACCCCAATTAGGGTGCTTCTGTTGATAAGCAGGAAATTCGCTAATCGTTGGACAAGATAATTCCCGATCCAGACTAAGATCAAAAGAGTCCGCTAGCTTGCCGGATTCAGGCAAAGGGTTATCACGTTTCAATTGTAAAAATTTAGCCAACAAAGCATTATTAATATTAGCCTGTGCTGTATCTGCGCGTTCATTTAAAACCGGGTAAAAATCTTTTTCCCGCCAACCTTCTGTTGTCGTTGCATCTATAAATAAACGTGTTGGGTCAGTCGCTTTAAGTCTCGCACCGTATACGACCCTTTTTGTAGCCCCCCTATCTAGTCCTGCAGTAGAACCCAGCTTTAATTGACACGGCGCATCGTAACAGGCATGGCAGGCAACACAACGTGTATCGAGAATGGGCTTGATAGCTTTGTGATAGGAAATTGCACCTTTTGCCAGTTTAGTATCTTGCGCTAACTCACGCTGTATAGGCTGGGATGCTCCATATAAAGCCTCAAAATCAGGTGCCTGGACTTTATGATATATAGTGGTACAACCACTGATAAGGATAAGAACGATTAAAAGGATAGAGACTTTAGTATTTATAGTGTTATTCATAGTGCCGCACCCGTCGTCGTTATTATTATTTGATATATTTGCAGTATATTTTATTTTTCGCGGATATGACATAAATTTGCAAATAACATGGAATATTCAGCTGTATAAACTCGAGCTTGATTGGGGGTATTTGTTTGTAGTTTGTCTATTACGGCCTAGATGGCAGAGCACCACAATGATCAAATATTGACGGATGCAAAAATTTAGCCGCTTTATGGTTTATAAAATTGAATGTTAACCATACTTGATAATCTTGCAAAAAACACATGTTATCCGGTTTAGAGTTTCCTGATTACCCATGACTCTCAGCCATTCTCCGTCATTCCTGCAAGCTTTTAGCAGGAATCTCATGGGTTTAGTACAGATTCCCGATAAAAGACTTCGGGAATGACGAGGTTTTTAACATGCTGATTTTCTAGGTTTATTCTACTGTAGCTGAAAGTTGTACATAATCAGCTAGAGTTTTGAGATTAAAGCATCTTCCCAGACTGAAGGTCCACCCGCTAACTGACTAACATGCCAGAAACACCACATCATTTTCTTGAAATATGTATACACTCATGATTTACATATAGCTTATGGATCACGAAATATTAAGCTGTATAGGCTTCCACTGGGATAAGGGGAATTCAGAAAAAAACTGGCTTTCGCACCAAGCCGCTAAATCAGAATGCGAACAAATATTTTTTAATCAACCTCTTATTATAGGCAATGATGAGAAGCACTCAATAATTGAAACAAGGTACTATACTCTTGGGCAAACAGATAGTGGTAGACCACTTTTTATTGTTTGCACAATCAGAGAAAATTTAATTCGTGAAATTTCTGCTCGAGACATGAGTAAAAAAGAAAGAGAGGTATATTATAAATGAAGAAAATAATACCCAATTTTGTTACTGAAGATGAAGAAAGAGAATTTTGGTCTAAATCTGATTCAGCAGAATATATAGATTGGTCACAATCAAAAAAAATGATATTACCAAATCTCAAGCCTTCAACAAAAAAAATCTCTCTCAGGTTGCCTGAGATTATGATAGAAGAATTGAAAGTACTAGCTAATAAGCGTGACATTCCTTATCAGTCACTATTAAAAATATACTTATCTGAGAAAATTAATCAAGAATTTCACTCGCACACTAGTTAGCATAACTAGTGGCGCTCTCAGCAGAACTTCTGAGCGTTGATGGTAGCCATCTAATATACGCAAATCGTGGTTAATGAATTTCTATTCCCTCGGGCATTTTTTCAATGCCTAACATCCGTCCACTGTCTGTCGTTGTTAAGGATATAATAAGGTCTGCATCACCTAAATACCCTGCGCCATTTTCTGGCCATTCAAAAAAACAGATACTTTTTTCCTGTAAATAATCATTTATACCGATCCATTCCAGTTCTTCCGGATCGGTCAAGCGATACAAATCAAAATGAAAGAACAATCGATCTTGCAGATGATATTCTTCAACGATATTATACGTGGGACTTTTTACCGTGCCTTGATGCCCCGCAGCACGCATAAATCCACGCACTAAAGTGGTTTTTCCTGCGCCTAGATCTCCGAGTAGGAAAACCACGCATTTTTCAGGCAGAACGTGGAATAACTTCGCACCGAAAGCTTCAGTTTCTTCGGGCGTGTTTAATGAAAATTGCATACTTAGGGAGTTGGTAATAAATAATCGTCCAAAAATCACACAGGACTTTTGTTTCTGTTTAAATCTTCTCAAGAGGAGCATAAGTACCCAAGCATAATTAATCCAACATTTTACTTGTCTTTTTTCTCATTTTCAGCGTTACATAAATAGTTGCGTAGCCAGCTATGCGCCTACTTATGCGCCTTGAAAATGAAAAAAAATTCTGCGTAAAATTTGTTAAATTAATTATGCTTGGGTACTTAGTTATTCTACGCGACGATTGAGAAGATTTAAACAGGGAAAAAAAGACAAGAGAGATTGGATGATTATTTGTTTCCACCTGCCCTAATCCTAGAAAAATCAGTTGAGCGCGAATTTATAGTGCAAGATATTGAATTAATATAATACTTTCAAAAAATTTTAGCTTCACCCATAGGTTAAGCGGACATTTTTTGGAAGTACGGAGGAATCAAGAGCTTGCGCTATAAAACGTGAGCAACTGATTTTTCTAGGTTCAGAACACCTAATATCGACATAATGAAATCAAAAGCTTACTGTTTCCACAAGATAATTAAGATGATACCTAAATCCTGCAAGCCCATATTTTGACTCTCATTAACCTGTCTAGCTAAGTGGTTATTAGGTTTTTACTGCCGCTTTGCCAGCCCTCTTTGTCCAACCGATCAAAATATCCAGATTTAAATCATAAATAGAGGAAATTTTTTGTATCGTATGGATATCCCCCGAGCCCAAGGCAATAAACACCCTGCCAACGTGCCATGACCTTTTAATCAAAGTGACTTAACTTCGGTTAATGTTAAGCGAGTAACCCCACCTTAACCCAATCATCCCATTCCTGTGGATAGAGCGGATCTGCAGGTGTTCTGACTCTCAGCTGATTATTGCCTGTGAGTAATTTTCCAGCCACCCGAATCAGATAAGTACGAAGTGTATCCGGCTCCCATTGGCACAACGTTTTGTTGCCACTCAATTGAGCCATCCAGCGCACGGTATTGTAGGCAAGAACGGCGCAATGAAATAATGCGGCATTAGCCAGAAATTGATTCGTTCTGATTTTACCTAAACCCATTTGTGATTTTGCTTCTTCAATCCATGTTTCGCACGTCGCTCGTTCACCATACTTCTTATGTGTTTGCCAAGGCGATAGAGGTTCAGTTGTTACATAACAAAAATAGTCATATTCTGCCGTATCCCAAAGCTCGGACTGAGGTCCTGTCACTTGTTTAGGTTGCTTTATCCTGACCGCGACAAACTGACGAGAGCGAGACCAGCCACCACAACGATATTGAAACTCGCTCTGCTCCCAACCGGGTCGGCCTTGTATGGCTGTCCAGGCCTGTTTGGCCAGCAATGCGTTCAAATTCTTAAGTTTAACCTTTATTAGATACCCATGCCCTCTGGTATCGAGAAATTCAAGCAAATCACCGACAAAATAACCACTGTCACCGCGAAAAATAATGCGCATCCGATTGGGCAAGTGTGCAAGTAACTGTTTGGTAAATTCTACAACACCATTGCTTGTAAAGGCATTGCCTGTCCGGAACCAGGCTTGTAAAATTTCTTTTGTTTCCGCTAGAAAAGCGAGTTGTGGATGGTATGAACGGGCACCTTTCTTTTTGGGGTTGAAGCCTTTGGCACTTCCTTCTTGTCGACCACAAACGGTGTCCACAGTTGAATCGACATCGACCCACTGGACGGATTGTATGCCAGTTTTCGATTTTCCGGAACGAAGCAATCGCCGCCAGTGTTGACCACGCAAAGTATGCGTGAGCGTTTCAAACTGGCTTATCTGCCTATCACTTACTTCTTTAAAGATCCGTAAAATTGTGGTTTCAACAGGAATCTTTATCCAGCCAGCTACTTTGCGCAGTACGCTATCTGCCCATACGGTCGTCACCTTTGCCATTGATGTTGCTCCCCCCATCATGCCAACCAACGTCAATAGAACCACATCAGATAAGTGATGGTCTGCATTTTCACCCCGCCGATGTGGAACGCTTTGTTTTACGGTTTTTTCAAAACCTATCCTGTCTAAATATTTCACGACGGGAATCAGTCCCGCCTGGCTTGTCAATCCATGTGCTGTAGATGTCATTTTTACCGTTCGGGTACGGTTTCTTACGTGAGATGAGGATTTTGATACTTTAGAGGGCTTCATTAAAACAATGAGATAGTGAAATCAGGAAAATGATATTATATCATTGTTTAATAAGGAGTTTTGTGGATTATTATGTATAATGCTTGCAGGATTTAGGTGATACTAAAACGCGTAGGTTGGCGCTGAGTATACGAAGTCCAACATGATATTGCACAGTGATTGTTGGGCTTCGTATACTCAGCGCCAACCTACATGTCAATCATTGGTATCAAATTATTATCCTAGAGTTCAGGTGGTCTGAGGTTAATTAACCACTTCAGTTAAAAACTGTAAGACTTGACTGGCGCGCAACCCTCTTTGTCCTTGACTAGTTGCTGCTTTATCAGCAGCTAAACCATGCAAATACACCCCCTGCTGTGCGGCATCTAACAAAGAATAGTTCTGCGCTAGTATGCTGCCAATCAGTCCCGCTAATACATCACCCATGCCCCCCGAGGCCATACCTGGGTTACCCGTGGTATTAACATAAACCTTATCACCTGCACAGACTAAAGTACCGGCTCCTTTCAACACGCAAACACCCCCATATTGCTTTTGTATCTTGCGTACAGCGGCATATCGATTCTGTAGTATGTCAGAGGTAGAACACTGCAATAAACGTGCTGCTTCGCCTGGGTGTGGTGTCAGGATCCAGTTGTCTGAATAAGCCGGAGTCCTAGCTAATAAATTCAAAGCGTCCGCATCAATCACTCGCGGCAAATCCAGTGTAATTAACCTAGGCCAGATTTTCTTTGCCCAGTCACCTTGAGCCATACCAGGGCCTAGCACCAGAACGGTTGCTTTTTTAAGTAATGTGGCAATGTCTGAAGTATGTTCCAGGCCATGCCCCATTAATTCAGGGCTAAATAAATGCGTTTGTAAAGCGTGTTCTTTACGTGTGGCAACGCTAACCAGCCCTGCGCCACTGTTTAACGCAGCTGCAGCAGCTAGGTGCACGGCTCCCGCATAGCCATAATCTCCCCCTACGACTAAGACATGACCAAAATGACCTTTATGCGCACTTGCTTTACGCTCTGCGAGTTTAGGCGGAGCTATTAATTGCACTGAACTCAATGCCATCTGGACAATACTATCTGGAACTTCTAAATCTGCAAAAATCAGCGTACCACAATAATCTGCCGCCAGACCTGTCAATAAGCCTTGTTTATAGACGATAAAGGTGATGGTTAAATCTGCCACTACGGCACAGCCCATAATATTACCGGTATCCGCATTTAAACCCGATGGAATATCAACGGCTAAAACAGGTACCGCCAGGGTGTTAATATAGGCAATTGTCTGGGCAAATACTCCGCTCACCGCACGATCCAGTCCTGTACCTAATAATGCATCAACTACTAAATCAGTCGTAGTATCTAGTTTTTGCAACTCCTGAAAAATCGACCCACCCGCCTCAATATATGCCTGTTTTGCCAGTGCTGCATCACCTTGTAGTTTTATTTCTGCTATTAAAGATAACAATTGCACGCTATACCCTGCTTTTAAAGCTATGGCTGCAATCAAATAACCATCCCCAGCATTATTACCAGCACCACAAACGACAGTTAAGCGTTTAGCCGCTGGATAATGATCCTGTATAGCTTTAAAACCAGCTTCTGCCACCTTAGTCATCAATTGAAAGCCTGTTATACTAGGCAGCTCCTGAGCCATACGATCAATGTCTCTGGCCTGTTGTGCTGAATACAGTTGCGTGGGAATTGTGTGCATATCAAGGTCAATGTATATTCAAATGAATTGTAGTATAGCTGTGCTAATGTAACACAGCGTTTGATTAATTCTTTATTCAGTTTATAGCATATTTTTTACCATGAAGGACATGAAGAGCATGAAGAAAAAATTATTATGAGACCACTCAAATGTATGCACAGCATACCTTCATGCTCTTCATGGTAAAAACAAAAATATCAATACCCAAATTTAGAATGGATACAACAATCAATGATCTGTCCCGGCAAATTAAACAATGGGGCTATGAGCTGGGGTTTCAGCAAGTAGGTATTACAGATACCAACTTACAAGAGGCAGAAAAACGCCTTCAAGATTGGCTGGCACAAGGTTACCATGCAGATATGGATTATATGCATAAGCATGGTTTAAAGCGTAGCCGCCCTGCTCTATTACAGCCGGAAACCCTGAGTATTATTTCGGTACGCATGGATTATTTACCGGAAGCTCATGAGCCTATGGAAACGACTTTAAACAATCCGGTTGCTGCCTTTATTTCTCGCTATGCACTAGGTCGGGATTATCATAAAGTGTTACGTAAGCGTTTACAAAAATTGGCTCAGCGTATCGAGCAGGAAGTAGGCATCTTTGGTTATCGCGCTTTTGTGGACTCTGCACCTGTGCTTGAAAAAGCCATTGCCGAAAAAGCAGGACTGGGCTGGATAGGCAAGCACAGCAATATTATTAATAAAAAGGCAGGCTCCTGGTTTTTTCTGGGTGAGATTTATACGTCTTTGGCGCTACCCAGTGATGTTCCTAGCGATAACCACTGCGGTCAATGTGTCGCCTGTATTGATATTTGCCCAACCCAGGCGATTGTTGCACCGTATCAGGTCGATGCCAGACGTTGCATTTCCTATTTAACCATAGAATTAAAAGGTTCAATTCCTGAAGAGCTACGACCTTTAATGGGCAATCGTATTTATGGTTGTGACGATTGCCAGTTAATTTGTCCATGGAATCGTTTTGCCAAACTCAGTAATGAAGCTGATTTTAGCCCTAGGCATAACCTGAATGCACAACACCTGATAGAGTTATTTAACTGGGCAGAATCTGAGTTTCTACATAAAACCGAAGGTTCGGCAATTAGACGCATAGGCTATCAACAATGGTTACGCAATATTGCAGTTGCACTGGGTAATGCACCTGCCTCGACTTTTATTCGACAGGCTTTAAAGCTTAAGAAAAACCACCCATCTGAGTTAGTCAGAGAACATGTAGTATGGGCTCTTAAGCAAAAATCATAAAATATTTGTGTAAAGAATACTTACAGCCGCTAATGGCATCCGCTTAAAAAATGCAGCCACTCGCTGCCAGTCATGGAGAGCGTTTGTAGTGTCAAAATGCCAAAGCTCCATCGGCACTGTCCAACAAACGGTTCAGATTGTGGTTCGTTGCGCTCTCACAATCTATCCATATTCGTTAGGTCTTGTTTGCAATGGCTCTATTGACCATCATTTCAACTGCGTCACTCATTTCAACTGGTAATAATACAATATTAGGGTGCTTGGTTGCATACACTCTGAAAATTTCATCTGCAAAAGCTTGACCAATAGATAGTACATCTGAAAAATCAAAAATCACATTAGTAAATCGCTCAACCCTAATCAGAAGCCTTTTCGCTTGAGAGCGGGAAACCAGTTTTTCATTTTCGTATGCTGCTAATTTCACAGGGATTACAGTCTTATTAAATTGAAAATCATCAGGACCCGCTGTGAAATCATCAAAAATACCCTTAATAGTTCTGTCTGATTTCCTATTGATTTTCATGTAAACTAAGGTTCCAGAACTTTCTTGTAATAAGTTTGAGTCAACTAAAAAATCAAATTCTAGCTTATCTTGATGACTAAATTTCAATCCCGTAGAATCAATTTCGAACAAGTCAAAAATTCGAGAAGTAAAAAACACACCTTCACCTGAATGATTATCAGGATCAGTTGTCAACTTACCCTTTGAAAGTTCTAAAATAGCTTGTTTTTCATCGGTTAAATTACATAAGCGCTTAATCCTACTGAAGATTCCTTCTCCATCATCTATAATGAGCATAGTTACATTTTCTAGATCCCTTTCTACAGTAATATATACAGTTTTCCCTTCAGAATGATCAATCGAATTATTGACCATTTCTGTAAATCCATAATGGCATATGTCAATTAAATCCTCAGATAAACCTTCGAAGATAAATGCGAAATGATCCCTCCAAACTTTATCTTCAGTAAAAGCTTCAGATAGTTCAAATAACGATTGATATTTTCGCCTATCCCCTAAAAAGTATTGTTTGCCTTTGCCTTTTCCTTGAGAGGACAGCCAACTATCTGACTCCAAGCGTCTCAAATGAATATACGTCGCTTGCGGAGAAATAGAAAAAATATTTGAAATATGTTTTGCAATATCTTTTGGGTGATGTTTAACGTCTCTTAGTATTTGACGCCTAATTATCTCCCCACGCTCTTTATTAGAAGCCATAGTTTATCCTTTAAGAAAAGAACTTTCTTAAAGGATAAACTAATTTTACTTAAAGGACAAGAAATGGAAAGTAAATATAGGGCCAAGCCGAATAGGGCCAGATCCCGGTGCGAATTATAGTTATTTTCTGTGAAAACATTTACCTGATTACGTACAACTCTCAGCCATAGTAGAATAAAGCTTGAAACATCAGTATGTTAAAAACCTCGTCATTCCCGAAGTCTGTTATCGGGAATCTATGCTTATCCGACTAGATTCCTGCTTAAAACATGCAGGAATGACGAAGTATAGCTGAGGGTTATGGGTAATCAGGAACATTTATGACCTGGATACTTTAACTGTATTGTAGAACCGATTTCACCCCCCTCCGCAAGTCTTGTCTTATCAAATAATTCACCAAACCGAGACTTTTTGCCGCATGGTATAGTGCATGAGTTTATGGTATATTTTTAATTTCTTTAAAGATATTCATTCCAAATACTATGTAATTGACTTTATTCGGGTCAAAAGGGAATTTAACTTTTTATAATTCAAGGAGAGAACATGCACAATAAATTAATCCAATTATTTTTTACATTCGCTTTGATGACAGCTTCTAGCGCTAGCTTGTCTGAAGTACGCCTATCAACAGAAGAACGTCTTACATTGGTCGCGCTTTACCAGGCAACTGATGGTGCAAACTGGAAACAAAATACTGGCTGGCTAGGTGAAGAAGGCACTGAATGTGAATGGTTTGGTATTAAATGTAGCGAATCAAGGCATGGTATAAGCATCAGCATTGCATTACCTCATAATGGTCTAAAAGGGGTATTCCCAGTTGAAATAAGTCAAATAAACACTCTATCTGGGCTAGACCTAAGTTATAACCAATTAACAGGTCTTATCCCTGCTGAAGTGGGAGCCTCCTCGCTACGAGCGATAGACCTTAGTCACAACCAGATGAGCGGCCAAATTCCAGAGGAATTGGCCAATTTATTGCATTTACGTACACTGAATCTTGATAATAACTTGTTTAGTGGTGATGTTCCCGTTGAACTGAGCCAATTATATAAGCCTGTGTTTGGCTTAAGAAACCTGACTCTATTTAATAACTGCTTGACCCTTCCTGAGCCTGAGGCTCAGCAACTACTTGATACGCTGATTGATTCTTACAATAGTCTGGATGATGCCTGCGCTCAACAAACGAATCTTATTTCAGATGCTGAGCGCTCGGCCTTAATAAGCTTTTATCAGTCTACAGGTGGCGATGAATGGAACTATAATGAAGGCTGGCTGGGAGAGGCTGGGACAGAATGTGACTGGTTTGGTGTGAGTTGTCATAACAACAGCGTATTGGCCATTGATCTACCGCAAAATAATTTAATAGGTGAACTACCATCTGATATTGCATTATTAACGCAGTTACAGTATTTATCATTAATCGGAAACGAACTGACAGGAGGTATTCCTTCCGAAATAGGAGAACTGTCTCAGCTAAGCAAACTGTATCTGAATGGCAATCAATTAAGCGGCAATCTACCAACCGAGTTAGGGCAGTTATTTCAGCTCTGGTCTTTTGAAGCGTATAGAAATCAATTGACAGGCTCTATTCCTGCTGAATTACAGGGATTAACAAAACTGCAAACCCTGGTTCTTGAACGCAATTTATTAACTGGAAATTTACCCCCAGAGCTAGCTCAATTAATTTCTTTACGCAGACTATCGCTGGGAAACAACCAATTTACGGGTAATATCCCTACTGAGTGGGGAGAGTTGAACTTATTATCTTTTTTAAGTCTCTCTTCTAATCAATTGACAGGCAATATTCCTGCCGAACTAGGCGACTGGAGCCAGTTAACAAGGCTTTATCTTGGTTATAATCAATTATCAGGTAGTCTACCTGCTACATTAGGACAACTTACTAACTTAACCGATATACAGTTAAATAATAACCAGCTTGTGGGTAATATTCCCGCTGAGTTTGGGGGGCTACAAGCACTCACTTCAGTGAAGATGAACCACAACCAATTGAATGGGTCGATTCCAGCTGAATTAGGTCAATTGGAACAGCTAAAATTTCTGTGGCTGAGTGATAATCAGTTAACAGGTGCTATGCCAAAAGAACTAGGCCAGTTGCACCAATTATCGCGTTTACAACTGGATAATAACGCACTCACTGGGTCTATTCCAAGCGAATTATCAGCCGCTGCTAAACTGACCACAATTGATCTCGATAATAACCAGCTAAGCGGTGAAATTCCTGCTGAACTGGGAAAGTTAAGCGAGTTATCTCGATTAGTCCTTAGTCATAACCAACTAGGGGGATCTATACCTGTTGAATTAGCACAGCCGGAATATTTAAGGGAGCTATATTTGAATGATAACCAGCTAACCGGGAGCATTCCCGTTGAGTTTGGGCAGATGGCCAGGTTGGTCTTTTTTGATGTCAGCCATAATCAGCTTAGTGGCACTATCCCTGTTGAAATAACGGGTATTGCAGGGCTCGATACTTTTAGAGTGGATCATAACTTTCTAAGCGGTGCGATTCCAGCGGAAATGAGCTTACTGAGTGGTTTGAGTACACTGGATCTGAGTAATAATTATTTTACTGGCCAGATTCCTGCAGAGCTCTTGCAATTACCACGCTTATGGGAGCCTAATCTTAAGCATAATTGTTTAAGCCCACTGGCATCAGAAGCAACCGCGGAACTATTACAGGATACCTATAAGCATCAAGATTATTGTGATTTAAGAGGTGACAAAATTCCTTCAGTTGATATTGCACAAAGTTACGCTATCAATATTCCTGAAATCTATCTGCAAGGTCAATCTTACCGTGTCATACTGCAGAGATACAATCATCCTGACGGTTTAGATGCCTGGTATTGGCGGGTCGCAATGATCGAAGCTCATGATGAAAACGTTCAACAGGCTAGATTAATGTTGGCTTTGCCAGTCACTATTGATGAGTCATTGAATATCACATTTCATCAAATACAGGTGGGCACACAGACGATAAGTGCCAATATTGATTTTTATGAAAACCCTTATGATGCAGAAGGTGTGTATTTTCGTTATGATTTTGATGCAAAATAGCATCAGCCCTTAACGCTGCTTACTTAGTGCTTGAACGGAAATAACTAAATCCCCTTTAAAATCAGCTAACTATGCTATAATAACAGCTAATAAAACGATTGAAGATTCAAAAACCGCCATTTTAGTATTTTTCATACAAAACACATAAGTCACTGTTTTTAAATAGGTCTTGTTATCCAAAAAGTGCATTAGCAAATACTGAGCCTTCAATATCAGCCCTCTATTAGCAAAACTTCGCCGCAAAAAAACCATGAGAAATGTCATATCATCACAACTGGAAATAGGACAAGTCGATATTGCCAACATCGTCATTGATGTCACATCACGCGATGATATTCCACTCATCCTGCTGGGCTTGCAACACATCTATACAACTGGCCCTTTAAAAGAAGCTGTTTTCAAAATTCTTCAAGAAGTCATCCCGCGCAAGAACAAAAAAGGCAGTGATGAAACAGCTGCCGTCTCATCAAATAAAGGTCGTCCCGGCATGGAACAGTGGCGTATTCTGGTATTAGGCACCTTACGGGTAGCACTCGGTGCTGACTTCGATCGTATCCAGGAACTCGCCAACGAACATCGAACGCTCAGAATGATGCTAGGGCACGGTACTTTTGATGACAAAAACTATCGCTTACAAACCCTAAGAGATAATCTAAAGTTATTTACACCTGAGATCATGGATCGCATTAATACTGAAGTCATTCGCTCGGGTTATCAGTTGCTTAATTTAGAGTCCACTGCATCCATTCAGGGGCGTTGCGATTCATTTGTCTTAAAAACCGATGTTCACTTTCCAACCGACATTAACTTGCTTTACGATGTGATGAGGGTCTTATTCCGTCAGTGTGTTTACTGGTG
The DNA here is from genome assembly GCF_965251085.1 of Methyloprofundus sp. Lineage (NCBI taxonomy): Bacteria > Pseudomonadati > Pseudomonadota > Gammaproteobacteria > Methylococcales > Methylococcaceae > Methyloprofundus > Methyloprofundus sp. The sequence continues at coordinate 3,371,454 of NZ_OZ252594.1, forward strand.
CCAGGAACACGACCTTCCCGATTGGCGGCAGCATAAACATAACCTCACTGAATTCAAACGACAATATAGACGGATTCAAAAGCTGCGTCATTCCACCTCGAAGGACGAAAAGAAAAAACGGGCTCAGGCCGATTTCATTTGTAACGCACATCAGGTTTATATTGATTTAGCTCAAAAGTACCTGAACCGAGTCACTCAAAGTTATGCGTTATTAATAAGCACCTATAAGGTTCCAGAAGTCCTATTGCTTAAGATGCAAACCTTTCTCCAGCATGGCGATCGACAAGTCGATCAGATCAGACGACGCGTGATTGAGGGAGAAACCATCCCTCATGATGAAAAAGTATTTTCCCTGTTTCAGCCACATACCGAATGGATTAGCAAAGGCAAGGCAGGGGTTCCCGTTGAATTAGGTATACGCGTCTGTATAGTTGAAGACTACCACGGATTCATACTGCATCATAAGGTCATGCAAAAAGAAACGGATGATAAAATAGCCATAGGTATGGTTGAAGCGACACAAGCGAAATTTCCAGCGTTCAATGCGTGTAGTTTTGACAAAGGCTTTCATAGCAAGAGCAATCAAAGTGGGCTGAAAGAGATACTTGATGAAGTGACTTTGCCGAAAAAAGGGAAATTATCGGTCAAGGACAAGGAACGTGAATATGCCGATCAATTTAAACAGGCCAAAAAGAAACACTCAGCTGTTGAGTCGGCCATTAATGCATTGCAGGTTCATGGATTGAGTCAATGTCGGGACCATGGAATTGATGGTTTTGAACGCTATACCGCACTGGCTGTATTATCAAGGAACATACAAAAAGTGGGCGCAATTAAACGAGATATGGAACGACAACGATTGGCCAAAGAAAAAAAGAAAGCCGCTTAAGTTTTTTAAAGAAAGTGGCCTTACTGAGGGATTAGTATGTCTGAAAAGTGGCACAATAGCATTGTGCTGAGCAAATTCGTAATAATGGGTGGATTGTTATCTCAACTAAGCCAAATCGGAAAATATTATGGTAGATTGGGTGTGATGTTTTTTTAAAAAACTGACTTTTCGTTCAGGCACTAGATAACATAACCTAACAATTCCACATAAGTTTCTACTGGTGCTCCGAGCATAATCTTCTACCTTTCTTGAGTCCTAACGGCTAAAATCACCGGGAAAACAAAGCAGAAGGAGGCACGACTCGCGCTTTGTTTTTTCCGAGTATGTTTTTATTGTTAGCTGCCATTTTCATGTAATCTGCCTTCTACATACTTATGCAGGATGCTGGCTACCAGCGTTTGATACGGAATACCCTCAGAGAGTGCTCGTTTTTGTAATCCGCGAAGGTCTTTAGACGGAAGTCTAATATTGATTCTTGCATCTTTCTGAAACATCGTTTTAGCGTATTCTTTGTGTCTCTTCTGAGTTTCAGATGCATTCTTAGCTTGTTTGACGTTTCCTGACTCAAACGCTTCCAGAATTTCGTTCTCTTCTTGGTCTAATTTAATCATTTTTTGACACCTAAGCTAAGTATTGTTTTGTAAAAACAAAAGGGTCAAAGCAAAAGCAAAGAAAAAGGGGCTGACTCGATTGAAAATATTACCTTTTACATTGGTTTTACTTGATTCGTACATTAGCCAGCCTGGCCATTGAAATATGTTTCATTTAAATACTCAAGATATGACTCAGGCTGAGGAGCTATGCTCGGCCGTGACATCATGAATTCTGCCCAATTATCTCGATGCATAACCCTTAACATATGGTCTGAATCAACATATTGATGCACAACTAAAGGGATAAAAGCTGGACTTATTCCAGCTTTACCGGCAATTTCGTTTGTAACCTCTGATACTGTTTCTAGCACTGAACTTGGTAGATCATTTGAAGATAAGTACTGTTCTAGCTTCTCTTTCAAGGTAAGCGCTCAATGAAGCACGTACTACCCCTATTTAGAAATATCAGATTTTTTAATATTCCAGGGTAGCAGAGCTTCGACTTTATCAACCGTATCAGCATAAGGTAAAGCAGTGAGAACCTGCTTAAGATATTCATAAGGTTCCAGCCCATTTGCTTTTACTGTTTCTATCAGGCTGTAATGTATTGCACTGGCGTGAGCACCTGCTGGGGTATCAGAAAATAACCAGGCTTTTCGTCCTATCACAAACGGTCGAATCGCGTTTTCTGCCAGGATATTGCTAATATTGAGCTCACCATGAGTACAATACACATTGAGTTTTTCCCACTGGTTACTCAGGTATGTCATTGCCTTACCTGTCAAACTATCTTTAGGGACTTTGTGCTGGTTATTTTCCAGATAAACTTTGAGCTGGCTCAGTACAGGAACACTTTTTTCCTGGCGTTGCTGATATTTTTCATCGACTGGCAGTTCTTTGATTTCTCGCTCAATGGCATACAGCTTATTAATCAAGCTCAGCACCTTGGTGGCTTTTGAGGGTTTGTTGTTTTTTCCCTTTTTGGCTTTTGGCTCTGCCTTCTGGGCATCTTTAAAATAACGGCGCGCGTGGTCCCAGCACCCCAGTTGAGTGATGCCGTTTTTTAGGCACGCGGCATTGTACCCTGCATAACCATCGGTTTGCAGATAACCACGATAGCCATCAAGCAGGCGCAGGGGTACTTCCTGACTTCGGGAAGGATCGTATTCAAATAAAATGCTTTTTTCACCGGGTGGCCCGCCAAGTGTCACCCACATATATTTATCGGATGTCGCTGACCGCCCCGGTTCTTTTAAAACCTGAACCCGCGTTTCATCGGCCCGTATCACTGCCCCTGCCTGTTGATGCTCTCGCATCAGGTTAATCAGGGGCTGAAGTTGTTTGGCCAGTGCGATCATCCAGTTTGCTAATGTGGTTCTGGAGAGTTCACCCCCATAACGAGACAAGATGCCTTCTTGCCGATACAAAGGTAATCCGTCTGCATACTTGGCGATAATGACAAAGCACATTAAACTGATACTTCCCATTGCTCTGGCAATCGGATGTTTGGGCATTTGAGCTGCTTTAACCTGGCGTTGTTTTTCGCCGTCAACGTGTTTAACAAAAACGGCTTTTTCCTGCATGTATTCAAGGACACGTACTTTAGCAGGGATAATATCTAGCTCTTCTTTCACTTTAGTGAAGAAAGTATCAATAGCGCCTTCTTTTTCTTCATCCGTTAAACGAAAAAAAATTTGCTTGCGTGGTAATTTATCTGAAAAAGGTTTACGTCCTGGCTTTTTCTTAGTACCCGCTGAACCTGTTTGTTTATCGTCCTCAGACGCTACATCAGCTTCTAGGTCTAATTCCTCATCGCTATCCGCTTCATTCTCAGCTTCATCAAACAAAGAGCTTTGATGAGATTGTTCACTGGATGGCGCAAAGCGTTTTATTTTGGATAAACGAAGTGTCTCTTCCAGGATAAGGATGCGTTTTTTCTGTTCGGAAATAACGCCAGATTTAAGCTCAATGACACGCGTTAGATCATCAATAGCCTCTTCTTTTTCAAGCAACAAAGCAACGCTCTCCGACAGCAAAGAACCGGCTTTATCTTGTTGTTTTATATTTGAAATATCGGCTAAAATCATGCTGATATTATAGCATTTATAGTGGCAATAATGAACCTAAAAACACCTAAAAAACAGACTCATATTGAAGTTTTTGATGACCCTTCATCGCACTAATATCGTAGCCATCCAGCAGCCAGTTTAACGGCTGCCCCGTTAAGGTTATTGTCTCTTCATCCCCTTTAGGCCACTTAAACTTTTCTTCTGCTAATGACTTGTAATAAAGTACAAAACCATTATCTTCCCAGAACAGACATTTAATCTTATTCCGCCGTTTATTCGTAAAGGCATACAGATACCCCTCAAAAAGATTATGGCCTAACTCGCATTCAACAATAGCCGATAGTCCGCGGTGTGACTTACGAAAATCAATAGGCTGCCGATACAGATACACTTCCGTTAAAGACAGGGATGGACGCATAACGACGGTCGTCATCGTAACAACTCAAGCAAGGGTTGAATAAACTGTATATTGCCCGGGAAAATACCTTCCAGGCATGTACCATCATTAAATCGTAAGGATAATCCAGTGCCTGGAGCAGCCGCAGGAACCTCACCAAGCCGAATATGCGCAAAACCGGAAGGGGCCGTCGGTTTTACTCTCGATTTGCGTTTCCAGTAACTGAATTTTTGTGGGCATAAGTCGTGTTGCCGACAATAAGCCGCTTGTGATTACCCAGAGGCTTGCCAGTGTTCTATGTGGATAGGCCAGAAAGTCTTCGCCCGTATTTTTTCTAACGCTGCCATTTAAAATCCCCTTGTAATTAACGATGGGGATAGTGTGGCATTAATGTAAGTGACTGGGAATTACGTTGAGAATTGATCGCTTACCTTTCAAGCAAACCCTAATAAAGCCTTCCCGAACTTTATTACCTAAATCCTGCAAGCCCATATTTTGACTCTCATTAACCTGTCTAGCTAAGTGGTTATTAGGTTTTTACTGCCGCTTTGCCAGCCCTCTTTGTCCAACCGATCAAAATATCCAGATTTAAATCATAAATAGAGGAAATTTTTTGTATCGTATGGATATCCCCCGAGCCCAAGGCAATAAACACCCTGCCAACGTGCCATGACCTTTTAATCAAAGTGACTTAACTTCGGTTAATGTTAAGCGAGTAACCCCACCTTAACCCAATCATCCCATTCCTGTGGATAGAGCGGATCTGCAGGTGTTCTGACTCTCAGCTGATTATTGCCTGTGAGTAATTTTCCAGCCACCCGAATCAGATAAGTACGAAGTGTATCCGGCTCCCATTGGCACAACGTTTTGTTGCCACTCAATTGAGCCATCCAGCGCACGGTATTGTAGGCAAGAACGGCGCAATGAAATAATGCGGCATTAGCCAGAAATTGATTCGTTCTGATTTTACCTAAACCCATTTGTGATTTTGCTTCTTCAATCCATGTTTCGCACGTCGCTCGTTCACCATACTTCTTATGTGTTTGCCAAGGCGATAGAGGTTCAGTTGTTACATAACAAAAATAGTCATATTCTGCCGTATCCCAAAGCTCGGACTGAGGTCCTGTCACTTGTTTAGGTTGCTTTATCCTGACCGCGACAAACTGACGAGAGCGAGACCAGCCACCACAACGATATTGAAACTCGCTCTGCTCCCAACCGGGTCGGCCTTGTATGGCTGTCCAGGCCTGTTTGGCCAGCAATGCGTTCAAATTCTTAAGTTTAACCTTTATTAGATACCCATGCCCTCTGGTATCGAGAAATTCAAGCAAATCACCGACAAAATAACCACTGTCACCGCGAAAAATAATGCGCATCCGATTGGGCAAGTGTGCAAGTAACTGTTTGGTAAATTCTACAACACCATTGCTTGTAAAGGCATTGCCTGTCCGGAACCAGGCTTGTAAAATTTCTTTTGTTTCCGCTAGAAAAGCGAGTTGTGGATGGTATGAACGGGCACCTTTCTTTTTGGGGTTGAAGCCTTTGGCACTTCCTTCTTGTCGACCACAAACGGTGTCCACAGTTGAATCGACATCGACCCACTGGACGGATTGTATGCCAGTTTTCGATTTTCCGGAACGAAGCAATCGCCGCCAGTGTTGACCACGCAAAGTATGCGTGAGCGTTTCAAACTGGCTTATCTGCCTATCACTTACTTCTTTAAAGATCCGTAAAATTGTGGTTTCAACAGGAATCTTTATCCAGCCAGCTACTTTGCGCAGTACGCTATCTGCCCATACGGTCGTCACCTTTGCCATTGATGTTGCTCCCCCCATCATGCCAACCAACGTCAATAGAACCACATCAGATAAGTGATGGTCTGCATTTTCACCCCGCCGATGTGGAACGCTTTGTTTTACGGTTTTTTCAAAACCTATCCTGTCTAAATATTTCACGACGGGAATCAGTCCCGCCTGGCTTGTCAATCCATGTGCTGTAGATGTCATTTTTACCGTTCGGGTACGGTTTCTTACGTGAGATGAGGATTTTGATACTTTAGAGGGCTTCATTAAAACAATGAGATAGTGAAATCAGGAAAATGATATTATATCATTGTTTAATAAGGAGTTTTGTGGATTATTATGTATAATGCTTGCAGGATTTAGGTATTAATTTTATCGGCGCTAATTCCCCCCCAAACACGATCAGACTCATTATGCTCAGACACTGTTGAATCATCATAAAGCTTATCGGCTCCCGTCATTTTATCAACGTCTTTTTGTGATGAGAACAAACCTATTTTGTAAGCGCTCAATAGTCAGCGTACTTCACGGCAACTCAGATTAATGCCAAACTATCCCCATTGTTAAATACCACGGGGAATTTTAAATGGCAGCGTTAGAAAAAATACAGGAAAAGACTTTCTGGCCTATTCACATAGAGCACTGGCAGGCATCAGGCCAATCACAGGCAGCTTATTGTCGGCAACATGATTTATGCCCGCAAAAGTTCGGCTACTGGAAACGTAAATCGACTGTAAAGCCTACTACTTCCCCTACAGGATTTACGCGCATTCGGGTTGACGAGGGTATCTCACCGGATCTAGCTATTGGATTATCCTTACGATTTAATGATGGCACACGTCTGGAAGGTATTACGCAGGACACTATGTCGTGTATTCAACCACTGCTTGAGCTGTTGCGGTGACGGTTGTTATGCGTCCATCCCTGTCTTTAACGGAGGTGTATCTGTATCGGCGTCCCATTGATTTTCGTAAGTCACACCGAGGGCTATCGGCGATTGTTGAATGTGAGTTAGGGCATAATCCTTTTGAGGGGGCTCTCTATGCCTTTACGAATAAACAGCGGAATAAGATTAAATGTCTGTTCTGGGAAGATAATGGTTTTGTCCTTTATTACAAGTCATTGGTAGAAGACAAATTTAAGTGGCCTAAAGGTGATGAAGAGACATTAACCTTAACAGGACAGCCGTTAAACTGGTTGCTGGATGGCTTTGATATTAGCGCGATGAAGGGTCATAAAAAACTTCAATATGAGTCTGTTTTTTAGCTGTTTTTGTGTTCATTATTGCCACTATAAATGCTATAATAAAGCCATGATTTTAGCCGATATTTCAAATATAAAACAACAAGATAAAGCCGGTTCTTTGCTGTCGGAGAGTGTTGCTTTGTTGCTTGAAAAAGAAGAGGCTATTGATGAACTGACGCGTGTGATTGAAGTTAAGTCTGGGGTGATTTCCGAACAGAAAAAACGCATCCTTATTCTGGAAGAGGTACTACGCTTATCTAAAATAAAACGCTTTGGGTCATCGAGTGAACAATCTCATCAATCCTCTTTGTTTGATGAAGCAGAGAATGAAGCAGATAGCAGCGAGGAATTAGACCAGGAAGCTGATGAAGCACCTGAGGGCGATAAGCAGACAAGTTCTACTGGCACGAAGAAAAAGCCGGGACGCAAACCCTTTTCGGATAAGTTACCCCGCGAGCAAATTTTTATTTATTTAACCGATGAAGAAAAAGAAGGTGCTATTGATACTTTCTTTACTAAAGTGAAAGAAGAGCTGGATATTATTCCTGCTAAAGTACGTGTTCTTGAATACATGCAGGAAAAAGCGGTCTTTATCAAACAGATTGAAGGCGAAAAACAACGCCAGGTTAAAGCCGCACAAATGCCCAGACACCCTATTGCCAGAGCAATGGGAAGCATCAGTTTAATGTGCTTTGTTATTATCGCCAAGTATGCTGACGGCTTACCTTTATATCGGCAAGAAGGCATCTTGTCTCGTTATGGGGGTGACATCTCCAGAGCGACATTAGCAAACTGGATGATCGCACTGGCTAAACAACTTCAGCCCCTGATTAATCTGATGCGAGAGCATCAACACACAGGGGCAGTCATACTCGCTGATGAAACGCGGGTTCAGGTATTAAAAGAACCGGGGCGGCCAGCGACCTCAGATAAATATATGTGGGTGACGCTTGGCGGGCCACCGGGTGAAAAAAGCATCCTGTTTGAATACGATCCCTCTCGTAGTGGAGACGTCCCCATGCGCCTGCTTGACGGCTTTAGTGGCTATCTGCAAACCGATGGCTATGCGGGGTACAATGCCGTGTGCCAAAAAAACAGCATCACCCAGCTGGGGTGCTGGGATCATGCGCGTCGTTATTTTAAAGATGCCCAGAATGCACAGCCTAAACGCAAAAAGGGACAAAATAACAAACCCTCAAAAGCAGGTAAAGCGCTGAGCCTGATCAATAAACTGTATGTCATTGAGCGAGAAATTAAAGACCTGTCAGTGGATGAAAAATATCAGCAGCGCCAGGAGAAGAGCATTCCTGTATTGAGCCAGCTCAAAGCCTATCTGGAAGAAAACCAGCATAAAGTACCTAAAGATAGCCTGACAGGAAAGGCAATGACTTACCTGAGTAACCAGTGGGAAAAACTCAATGTGTATTGCACCCATGGTGAACTCAATATTAGCAACATCCTGGCAGAAAATGCGATTCGCCCGTTTGTGATAGGGCGCAAAGCCTGGTTATTTTCTGATACCCCTGCGGGTGCTCGTGCCAGTGCAATACATTACAGCCTGATAGAAACAGCTAAAGCAAATGGGCTGGAGCCTTATGCATATCTTAAGCAGGTTCTCACTGCTTTACCTTATGCTGATACGGTTGATAAAGTGGAGGCTTTGTTGCCCTGGAATATTAAAAAATCAGATACGCCTGAATAGGGCAAGTACGTGCTTCGTTGAGCGCTTACCCTATTTTAATGGAAGGCCAAGTAACAAATACTAAAACTGGGCTAGCAATTACCCAGCGCCAAAGGCTATCGAAATAAACAATGAAAAATACAGCAACAGCTAATGATACGATAGCTGTTGTTATAGGGATTAACCTTGAATTCACACCAACCTCCAATTTTGGTTCTGCACATAACGTCCGCATAAAGGGCTGACTGAAGCGCAGCGTAAGGAAGTCCAAGCCGCGTGTTTTTTGCGGCTGATCTTTGATGCGTTTGCTATGTGTTTGCATATTTAAGCATGCCATTGATTAATTCTAGAGGGTCTTTATTTTTGATTTTTAAATACTCAGGATCATCTTGCTCATATAGTGTTTGAGCCGCTGTACGATTACAAACCACCTTGAACCACTCAGTATATTCGTTGACCGAACGATTAAATTTTTTTAAAGCTCTGCCATTAAGAGTTGCTGAGTAATCCATCGCGGCTTCATGTTGCTTATGATATTCAGCAGAAACCATAATGGTTGGATTTTCACCATTTTCTATTTGTAAGGTACAACGGCGAAATGCCTTTTTAAGTTCTATGGCTGCATTGTGCCTAGATTGTATCTTTCCTCTACGAATGGCAAATGCATGGCCAAGATAAGCCCCGAGCATAAGCCCAATAAGCGTACCTGTTGAAAATGCTCCTAGCCCAAATTCAGGCATGATCATTTACACATAACGCCTACTTCACCGGAAAATGAAAGTTGCAGAGCGAAGCGACGCAGCTTTATTTTTTCCGAGTGCAAGCATTTTTTAGGTTCGATGACGCGCCAAGTTAACCGCATTATTTTCTATCTCTACCAAAACTAGGATGTCTACGTTGATGCTTAACAACAGTAACTCTAAGTATTTCATTATCAATGACTCGAAAATAAATCACATACGGAAAACGTTCCATTAAAGAACGTTGTATACCAGCTTCAACCATAACCCACATATCTGGCATTGAAGATATTTTTATTATCTGTTTTTCAAACTCATTTAAAAATTCTGAACCTAATCCCGAAGAACATTGATCATAATATTTAATTATATTCCTTAATTCTTCTTCAATTATAGGATGATATTCAACTCTCACTTCTTAGGTTATTCATTAGTTCATTGTGTGAAATTGGAGTGACTTTCCCAAACTCAATCTCTCTATCTCTAATTTTTGATAAAATAATTGCTTCGTCATCTGATATATCTTTTGGTAATTTAAATGGGGCTTCAAGGCTTTCCCAAATTACTTCGGCTAGTGTTGCTCGATCATGTGGTTTCAACCCCAAAACCTCGACTGACATCTCATCAATATTCATGATAATCACCTATTAACTCTATTTTTAATATATTCATAATTGTATTATTAATGCATGAAAGCTAAAAATACATTCATCGTAACTGTTCACAACCCCTTTAAAAAATTGAGATTGGGGAGGGTAGAACGCTCACCATTCATCCATAATTATACTTGCTTTACTTTTTACCTCCAACAAAGATCTTCCTGATTACCCATAACCTTCATCTATTTTCAATAACCTCCCAGGCATGGGAGGGGTTCTTACTGCAATATACCCCAGCCGGGGTATCATATCCTCTAGCTGAAAGCACCGATTAAAGCGATAACATACAAAAAATAGGATCAGGTCCCGAATTGAAAATTATAGATATTTTTTCGTGAACACATTTATGACCTGGAAACTTTAACTTGAGTTATCGCTGGACTTGTTTGGCTTTGCCATAGATATTGTTTGCCTGATAACTACGATCCTTAAATTATAGAAGTTAGGTTCATAATTATAGTGTACCCCTGTACATAGAAATTAAATCCAGCCACAAGTTCAGAACACCTGACCTCGACATAAAGAAATCAAAAGCTTACCGTTTTCACAAGATAATTAGATGACACTAACGCGCGTAGGTTGGCGCTGAGTATGCGAAGCCCAACATGATATTGCACAGTGATTGTTGGGCTTCGCATACTCAGCGCCAACCTACATGTTAATCATTGGTATCAAGTTATTATCCTAGAGTTCAGGTGGTCTGAAGTTAACTGTTTGGGTCAAATTGTTCAAGCATGAATATAAACTATTTCACCCGGTTTAATCTGATCAAACAATAAGCAAACATCAGCGTTCGCCATTCTGATACAACCGTGTGATTCTGGTTTACCTTGCATTAACTGATCCGGGCAACCATGAATATAAATATAGCGCCATGTGCTATCAACCTTGCCATAACGATTAAATCCAGCTTCCAGCCCACCTAGCCAGAGTATCCGGCTTAAGATCCAGTCTCGGTCAGGGTATTGCCGGCTTATTTCAGGTCTATATATTTCTCCGGTAGCCCGTCTACCAACAAAAACACTGTTTAAAGGCTGATTATCGCCAATTCTGGCGCGGATTTTATGCCAGCCTAATGGTGTGCATTCCGAGCCCATTGCCTGGCCTACCCCATTTTTAGCGGTTGAAACCGGATAGCTCTGTAGTACTGTATTATTTTCAATAAGGTTCAGCGTCTGAGTTGTGATACATATTTCGATATAACGTTGGGGTAAAGTATCAGCTAGCATGCTAATCGTTCCTCAAGATTCTATTGTAGGGCGCGGCTTTAGCCCGCCGGGTTCTTAATCCTAGAAAAATCAGTTGCTCACGATTTCTAGCACAAGCTTTTGATTCCACCGCACTTCCAAAAAATGTCCGCTTAACCTATGGGTGAAGCTAAAATTTTTTGAAAGTATTATATTAATTCAATATCTTGCACTATAAATTCGCACTCAACTGATTTTTCTAAGTTAATTCGCGCACAGGCGTATATACTTCGCGCGGTGACGGTTGCGGCTTTCTACCATGAAGGACATGAAGTTTAGCGTTTTAAATGTATTCCGTATGGAGCTTGCGAAATACAGGAACTGGCTCAGCACAAGCTTGCATAGAATCTTATTGAAGGCGGGCTAAAGCCACGCCCTACAACTCCTTATCTCGCGAACTTTATTTTTTAAATAAAGCTATCGATTCAACATGCCCTGTTTGCGGGAACATATCCATTACGCCTGCTTTAACTAAAGTGTAGCCTAATTCATTCACCAGAATCCCGGCATCCCTAGCTAAAGTCGAGGGATTACAGGAAACATACATCACCAGTTCCGGCTCCCATTTTTTCAGATTATGCAACACGTCGGATGCGCCTGCTCGTGACGGATCTAACATCACTTTATTATACTTTTGTCTTGCCCAGGCTTGATCACTGACATCTTTACTTAAGTCAGCCGCAAAAAATTCAACATTGCTTAGATTATTCAATAATGCATTTTCTTTCGCATGATTGACTAGTGGCTGATCGCCCTCAACACCTACGACATGCCCTGCTTTGGTCGCAATAGGTAAAGTAAAGTTGCCTAGCCCACAAAATAAATCCAACACTCTATCCTGCTCATTAAAATCCATCTCCTGCATGACCCGGTTGACCATCAGACGATTAATTTCATAATTTACCTGGGTAAACATAGCCGGTTTAAAGCGAAAAGTTATGCCCTGATCCGGTAATGAGTAGGTTGGAATCACTTCCGGTTCGCCATCAATCGGCACGATGGTATCCGGACCTTTGGATTGCAGGCACATCGAGATGTTGTGCTGATGTCCAAAGGCACGCATAATTTCTTTATCTTCATCCGTTGCGGGTTCCAGCACGCGAAAAGCAAGCACACAGTCCTGATCGCCTATGGCAACTTCGATTTGTGGAATTTTATCTTTAATGCTTAATTGGCCTATCATTGCCGATAAATCCATCAGTTTCTCACCGATGATAGGGTGCAATACTTTACAACTTTCTATTTCCGCTAGAAATTGATTGCGCCGCTCTCTAAAGCCAACTAATACGCGGCCTTTTTTTGCCACATATTTAACCCCCATACGTGCTTTGCGGCGATAGCCCCAGTGTGGACCTATTAACGGCTCCCAGTATTCTGAAATAGCAACTTTGCCTATGCGCTGAAATTGCTCGGCTAATAATCCTTGCTTTATAACAATCTGCTGCTCATCTTTAACATGCTGAAAGCTACAACCACCACAACGGCCAAAATGTGCACAAGCCGCTTCTCCCCGATCCGGTGATTCGGTAAGCAAGGTTTCCACTTTGCCCTCAGCATAGTCTTTGCGGCTATCGGTATAAATAAACTCCAGTTCTTCTCCTGGCAAAGCTTCATCTATAAATACCGCTTTACCATCGACATGAGCAACACCCCGGCCATCATGGGTGAAAGCTTCTATAGTGACTTTTACAGGATCTTCGGGGAGTTTTCTTTTCTTATGATATCGTCTACGTGCCATCTTTTAATTTTTTTATTAAGGAACACGCACGGAATAACTGTTTCGCATTATATGGGGCGCAGGTCTTTAGCCTGCATTTTAAAGAGCGGACTAAAGATCCGCGCCCCTTTCAGCTTCAATTATAACGCGCACATTTTGAACTAGGTTTTTCCCTGCAAAGCCAGGCGAATAATATCTTCACAACTTTTATCTTCTTGCGCGATCCCCTGCACCATTTTACTGGCATCTTGCGCTTTGTACCCTAAAGCACATAAAGCACTAATGGCTTCTTGTTTTGCACTGCTTCTTGTTAGACCGCTGCCCTGCTCTACATTATTATTCCCACTTGTGCTTTCATCCAGTGTGGGTAATTTATCGCGCATTTCTATAATCAAACGCTCGGCTGTCTTCTTACCGACACCCGGTAGGCGAATTAAAGTAGCCGTATCATTATCATGAATACAACGATGAAACTCATCTGCGCTTTGCCCTGATAATATGGTTAATGCTAATTTTGGGCCTACGCCATTTACTTTAATAAGCGTACGGAACATCAATCTATCCGATTCAGTCGAAAAGCCAAACAGAATATGCGCATCTTCGCGTACCACTAAATGGGTATGTAAATGCACGGTTTCATCCATAGCCGGAAGATTATAAAAGGTGGTCATCGGGGCTTCTATTTCATAGCCCACACCCTGCACATCTAACACCAGCAATGGCGGCTTTTTGCTGACTAATTTACCGCGTATAAATCCAATCATGAAGGCACGCCCTGATTTATTCGTCTTTGTGTTTGTTGAAAATTTGCATGACATAGGCTGATGCCTAGCGCATCACTGGCATCTATCTGTAATTCACCCGTAATACCTAGCAAAATTTTTACCATATGCTGCACCTGTAATTTGTCCGCTGAACCCTTACCTACCACTGCTTGTTTGACCTGACGTGCTGCATACTCAAATACTGGAATATCAAATAGCTGTACAGCACAAATAGCCGCGCCACGCGCCTGACCTAATTTTAAAGCGGAATCTGCATTCTTATGCATAAACACTTGTTCAATCGCCATTTCCGTCGGCTGATGTTCTTCAACTATATCGCTAATGCCAGCAAAAATCTGCTTTAAGCGCAGAGGAAAATCATCTCCTTTAATACGCAAACAGCCACTGGCTACATATTGATAGCCAGTGGCTGTTGTGTCTATCACACCAAACCCTGTTAAGCGTGAACCCGGATCGATGCCTAAAATTCTGCTCACTTATAATGCATCTTCAAGTTGCATCATCACTTCTTCACTAATATCAGCATTAGTATAGACACTTTGTACATCATCCAGATCTTCTAATACATCGACTAAACGCAATATTTTTTCAGCATCATTAACGTCAAGCTGGTTTAAAATTTCTGCCTGCATGGTTACTTCGCCACCTTCCGGTTCATACCCTGCAACGACCATCGCTTCCTTAACATTCAAATAGTCTTCCCACGCGGTCATCACATCAGCAGAGCCATCATCATTGGTGATGACATCTTCAGCACCTGCTTCTAAAGCAGCTTCCATTAAGGCATCTTCATCGATACCACTAGCATAGCTAATAATACCGACCTTATTAAACATATAGGCAACCGATCCATCGGTTCCAAGATTACCACCGGCTTTCGTAAAAGCATGACGTACTTCGGCAACTGTGCGGTTACGGTTATCTGTTAAACAATCAACCAATACGGCAATACCACCCGATCCATAGCCCTCATAGCGTACTTCTTCATAATTAACACCATCCATAGCCCCGGTTGCTTTTTTAACCGTATTATCGATAGTATCGCGCTTCATATTTGCGCCTAGAGCTTTATCAATCGCAGACCGTAAGCTGGGATTACTTGCAGGATCAGCAACGCCTGATTTTGCCGCTACCGAAATCTCACGTATGACTTTGGTAAATAATTTTCCCCGTTTTGCATCCTGGCCTGCTTTACGGTGCTTAATATTCGCCCACTTACTATGTCCTGCCATTATTTCTCTCTATAAGGGTTTTTTACTGCACTCACAAACTGCAGCCGGTGAAAAAAACTGATTCTATCATAAAAATGGGGCGTAGGCTTTAGCCAGCCTACTTAGCATGGGTGTGATTAAAAGTGACGTAAATATGAATTGCATTATTGTAGAGCGGACTTCAGTCCGCAATTCATGCTGAAATATAGCGGACTAAAGTCCGCTCTACAACTTTGCTTGTTACGATTACTGCACTTTTAATCACACCCACTAAGGCAACTCGCAACAAATACCCCCCCATCTTGCTAGTCTTTTTATCCGTCTTCAGCGTTGTAGAAATAGTTACGTAGCTAGCTATGCGCCTGTTTCTACGCCTTGAAGACAAACAAAAATCCTGCGCAATATGGGTGGGGTATTTATTGCGCGTTACCTAAGTACCCAAGCATTGCTAAATCAAGCCTTTAATTTGATACTGGCCTTTAGTCTTTAATGTTATCTGGACTGCCTTATTGGTATCATTTCTCCAGTACCAGCCATGCGTTCCCGAAAATGGTGTCGTCAATAAGCCGTTTGAGTGACTCGCTGTACTCTCGCGATACGATTTAAAATAGCCTGTCTTATCGCCTGCGGGTTCGCCATGAAAATCAAAATATAAGTCCGAACCATCGCTTAGCCATGCATAGGCGATTTCATCACCCTGCTGTATATGAAATTTATATTCCAGGCCGGATTTTGCAGGGACTGTAATGATAACAATATCCTGCCAGTCTGATTGATTTTCCCCTACCGGACATGAGATCACAGCTTTGGTATTGTCCTGTGGTGTCTGGGCTAATGCAGTTAAGCCTAGTTTCTTGCCCAGGCCTGTTGGATCTATGCCATATTCAGCAGGTCCGACAAATGCAATCAAGATAAATAAAGCCAACAGAATTGCACAGACAATGCTGATAATCAGTGTCTTCAGGGATTGAACAGGTACAATTACTTCAGTCATAAGTCTTGTGTTATTAGTAAAAGGTAACGCGCAATAAATAACCCACCCATCTTGCTGGTCTTTTTGTCCGTCTTCTGCGTTGTAGAAATAGTTACGTAACTAGCTATGCGCCTATTTCTACGCCTTAAAGACAAACAAAAATCCTACGCAATATGGGTGGGTTATTTATTGCGCGTTACCTAAGTACCCCGTCATTTGATAGCCAAACAATACCAGCCCTGCCGCCATTAACAAAGTATTGGTAAGTACAGCAAAACTTAAATAACTATTAAAGCGTCGCCAGAAATTCAGAAGTATGACAATAAATAATAAAGCCAGAAATTGACCAATTTCCACACCCACATTAAAAGCCAGTAAGTTTTTCCACAGGTCTTGCTGAGGCAAATCAAAATCCTGTAACTTGGTCGCTAAACCCAGGCCGTGAAACAAACCAAAAATCAGTACCGCTATTTTGGTATTGGGTTGCCTGGCAAACAGTCGTTGAAAACCACCTAGATTATCGAAGCCCTTATAAACCACAGACAAGCCTATAATTGCATCAATTAAATATGCATTGACGGATAGATTATCCAGAACACCGAAAAACAGCGTTAAGCTATGGCCCAGAGTAAATAAACTAACATAAATCAAGATATCCCGGGTACGGAATAAAAAGAAAACCACCCCGAGTAGGAATAATAGATGATCATAACCGGTGAGCATATGCTTGGCACCGATATACATAAACGGACCTAAAGCAACACCTTGATTAGCTTGTAGGAACTGCATGGTATTGGCATCAACACCATGCGCCACAGCGACAGAAATGCACAGCAGAGTGAGTGCTATCACAGTCAATGAAGTAGAAAATCTGACTGGATTGATATATTTTGTTGTACCGCTATTCAACATATTAATTGTTTGCTAACTCATCATAATCAATAAATTACTTTGTAGGCTGGGTTAGATTAGCAAGCAAAGCGTAGATAACGTAACCCAGAATTTTGGTCTATACGCAAATCTTCTGGGTTACATTTTTATTGCTGCGCAAAAAAAATCTAACTCAGCCTACGGTATTGAAGCTCAATATCAATGACTAAAACGACTCACCAAAACTATCTTGATAACGCGCTTTAAATTGCTCCATAGTAAAACTATGATTCTGCGTGCCATGATGCTCAATTTTCATTGAGCCCAGTAAAGAAGCAATACGCCCTGTTGTTGGCCAGTCATATTCATTCATAATACCAAACAACAACCCTGCGCGATAAGCATCTCCGCAACCAGTAGGGTCACTTAATTGTTTTGCCTTCGCAGAGGGAATATCGATACATTGCCCCTGAGTATAAATCTTAGAGCCTTCCCCGCCTAATGTAATAACCAATGCTTCAACTTGTTCGGCTATTTGCTCCAAAGTTAAACCGGTGCGATCCTGCATAAGTTCAGATTCATAGTCATTAAAGGTTGCCCAGGTTGCTAAGCCTAATAATTCCACTAACTCTTCACCACTGAACATAGGCATGCCCTGACCAGGATCAAATATAAAAGGAATGCCTGCCTCTACAAATTCTTGCGCATGCTGTTGCATACCTAGCTTTCCATCAGGTGAAACAATCCCCACTTCTATATCTGTATCCTGAGGCACTGAATTAGTATGTGAATCATTCATCGCGCCCGGGTGAAAAGCAGTAATCTGGTTATCATCCTCATCGGTAGTGATATAAGCCTGCCCGGTATAATGAGCATCCAGTTTGCTGATATATTCACATGAGATTTTACATTGACTCAACCATTGCGCATAAGGTTCGAAATCATGACCTACCGTTGCCATAATTTTAGGCTGTTCACCTAATAATTTTAAATTATACGCAATATTTCCAGCACATCCGCCAAACTCTCTGCGGATTGCGGGAACAAGAAAAGACACATTTAACATATGTACTTTTTCTGGAAGAATATGGTTTTTAAACTTATCGTGAAAAACCATAATTGTATCGTAGGCCATAGACCCACAAATCAATGCACTCATATATTATTTCCAAATTAAATTAAAATTAGCGCCCATGTAAAGGCTGCCAAAGTTAACGATAACATAACTGCTGCAGAACCGATATCTTTTGCTCTCCCTGAAAGTTCATGGTGCTCAAAGCCAATTCTGTCAATTGCTGCTTCAACAGCTGAATTTAAAAGTTCTACTAATAATACCCCGACTACGCTACCTATCAGTAACACCTGCTCAATATTATTATCCGTTATCCACAGTGCGATGGGAGCTGCCACTAAGAGTAAAAGCACCTCTTGTCTAAAGGCTTCTTCATGCTTCCAGATTGCTTTAAATCCAGCGATTGAAAAAAAGAATGCATTAACAATGCGTTTTAAACCTTTTGCTTGTTGTCCCGCCATTTTCCACAAACTCCTGTCAAGTAAAATTATATTAATATTTTCTGTTATCACAAAGACTAAGCTGCATTTAAGTCTTTGATTTTTATGAATGTATATTATTTGGTCAATTTAATAAAACTATATTCATTACAGTCCTTTAACAATGTTTGTTGCAAACTATCAACAGTGTTATCCACAGATAATGTGGATAGTTTTTATCTAAGGCACCTAGAAAGAGTGATTAGCTATTATACTTCGCGCTGTGACGGTTGCCGATTTTATAACCAGTCGATTTTTGTTGAGAACAAAGCCTGCCCCGTACTTGATACTGGGGCGGTGAAACAGGCGCATAACTAGCTACGCAAACGTGGCCGTGCGAAGTATAAGTTTAGGATATTGCTTGCTCATAACCCTCAGCATCAAGCAATCTGTCTAAATCATCCACATTTTTAATTTTTAAGCTAAATAACCAGGTATTGAAAGCATCTTCATTAACCTGTTCCGGTGCATCAGCCAATGATTCATTAATGGCAATCACTTCACCCGCGACAGGGCTAAATAAATCCGATGCTGTCTTAACCGACTCAACAACGGCACACTGTTCTTCGATTGCTAAATTACGGCCCACTTCTGGTAATTCAATATAAACAAGGTCACCTAACTCTTCCTGTGCAAAATCTGTAATGCCCACTTTTATTATATTGTCATCTTCTAACTTTACCCATTCGTGGGTTACCGCGTATTTTAGGTCTTCAGGATTCTGGCTCATACTTGTCTCACCTTTGTTTTTTTAATTATTGTTAGTGCGCATATTTTATCCTAAATTATTCATTTGACCTCTAATAATCCTAGAAAAATCAGTTGAGCGCGGAATTATAGTGCAAGATATTGGTTTCACAGTGATTTCAAAAAATCTTAGATTCACCCTTAGGTGTGTGGGTATTTCTTGGAAGTGCTGTGGGATCAATAGCTTGTGCTAGAAACCGTGAGCAACTGATTTTTCTAGGATAATAGTCCGAATACTTTATAATAAATTACATATCAAATAATCAGCCCAACCCTTATAAAGTCATCATGTTTAATCCATTGCCAATTCTTAGCATATTTTTCCTGCTTCTTGCTTTGATTTGTCAACCCGGTTTAGCAGATGATGACGCTATTCAACACTCCTATACTGGCGTAGTTATTGATGAAGCCACCCAGATTGCAACAGGCATAAAAACCCTGGAATTACAGTTTACTCAGAACAACCCCGAAATAGAAACCTTTGCTGTTCGGGTAGACCTCAGTACATTAATCAATCTGCGCAAAGACTATTTTCTGGCTAAAGCTAAGCAGCAAACAGCGCAGATTAAATTGCAGCGTAGCCAGAAAAATGTACTGCGTTTACAACATCTACAGCGAGATAAAGCCGTTTCCACGCGTAAATTGCACGAACAACAAACGCTGCTAAAAATTGATCAGACTACGTTTAATGCTGCGCAACTACAAAGTAATAATATCCTCTTATATGCACAAGTAAAATGGGGGCGTATTTTAAGTGACTGGTACTTAAGCTCAGCTAGCCCGTCTAAAAATATGCTAAAAACGCTTGACCACGGATTGTATCTTGTTAGCCTGCCGCCGCAAATCCAAACACCCAGTAACCGTATTTTTATCCAGCCTCTTGGCTTACGCGAAAAAGCAGAGACTGCTAGCTTAGTCTCTGCTGCACCTATTAATGAAAATAACCTACAACAAGCAGGCGCGACATATTTTTATCTGGGTGACCCGCCTGTAAAAGAGCATTTTCAACGTGTAACTGCCTGGCTACCATTAAATGCAGCAGAAGCTACAGGCGTTATTATTCCAGCATCAGCTTTAGTGTGGCATCTAGGTCAGGCTTATGTTTATCTGCAATTAGATGATGAACAGTTCAAACGTATCAAGATCACCCAGAAAAAACTCATCCACTCTGACGCTTATTTTATCCACAAAGAATTACAGCAAGGTGACAAACTCGTTAGTATTGGTGCACAAATGCTTTTATCAGAGGAATTCCGCAGCCAGATTCCGGCTGAAGACGATGATGACGATTGATAATCAGCAAAACTTTTCTTGATTACCCACAACTCTCAGCTAGACTCCGTCATTCCAACTACCATTTTAAAACGGGACAAAGCAATGTAGGCTGGGTTAGCTTATCTAGCGAAGCGCAGATAACGTAACCCAGCCTACGGTGTCCCGTCTTAAGTGCGTAGCCGTCATTCCTGCATGCTTTTAGCAGGAATCTCGTAGGTTAAGCATAGATTCCCGATAAAAGACTTCGGGAATGACGAGTTTTTTAATATACTGTTTTTAATGTTTTATTCTCTTATGGCTGAGAGTTGTACGTAATCAGGAAACTTTTTATTACCATGAAGGGCATGAAGCAAATGAAGAAAGAAATAAGAAAATCAATTATGCAATCAAAACTCGCAATACTCATTAGGTAAAAAAACCGGCCTTCAAGTTCTCCATGCCCTTCATGGTAAATAAACAATGTTACTTTCTAAATCCAAGGCTGACTTACAACTCAAACCATTGATAACGAATAAGGTTAGATTGTGATCGCGAAGCGAGCCACAATCTGAACCGTTTGTTGGACAAGCCCGGCACGATAGTAGGAATTCATTTAATGCGCTCTATGAAAATAGCTTTTTGTTGATCAGCCCGACTGATGAATCGAACCTCTGTTTTTACCTGTTTAACTGAACTTTGAGCGTTGTCCATTGCAGTCAACTCTCAAAGTCCAAGTATCGGAGCAAAATTCTGCCTTAATCTCCGATTTTAGCCCAAGCAACTCCCTCAGCATTTAATCCGCTGATAGCCTGGGTCGAAGTGTTTAAATTTACATAAGCGCTAGTGATTCCAATTGTTAAGTTGGCAAAGGCTGAAACATTATTTCCACCCTGGGTATTTGCCGACGCCCAACAACCATCGCCCCGCCACAACATTTGCAACTGAATGCCGGCCGTACTTTGAGTGCACGCAATATCTTCGTCGGGTCAAACTTTAGCAGGGAGTGAATCAACTTAATAACACCCTTGCTATTCGGATGTAAAAAGCCATAATTGCGCGCACGACGAAAGCCTTTAGGCAAAACATGTTGCAGCACCAGCCACAGAAATTTAGCCCCCGATACCGTTTTGGTTTGATAGCGTTTGGTTTTGCTGTCTTGATAACGGTAGGTTACTTTGCCATTTTGGCAGGATAAGATATCCTGTTCACGAATCACACCACGATACAGGTATCGACCCAGATATATCAATGCTTTATCGCCTGCACCGACAAACTTACAATCGACCACCCATTTTTCCGGAATAGCTGTGGGAAATGGCAACTTTTCTTCGTTCATACGCGCTAGCATCTTTGCACGAAATACTTTTGCTAGTGCTTTATGATGAAACAGGTATTTGCCTTCCTTAGTGCGCCAGAGCTTCTTGATTTTATCCACGATTGCCGCAGGCATAATGACATGAATATGCGGATGATAATTTAATTCGCGTGAGTGTGTATGTAAGACAGCAATCGCCCCGGCATCGCCTTGCAACTGCTTATCATTTTTACTAAAACTCTGTAAAGTCGCCCAGGCACAGTCAAACATCATACTGTAAAGTAACCGCGGATGCTGCCTGGCTAACGACCTTAACTGCGCAGGTAAGGTAAAGGTATTCATAAAATAATCAGCAGGGACTTGTTTTTGTACCTGTCGTTCAATCCATTGTTGACTCTCATGATGTTGACAATGCGGGCAGTTACGCTGGCCACAGGAATGAGGCACAAAGGTTTGATAGTCACAGTCTGCACAGTTAACCTGCATCACAGGACTCAGCTGTGTCCGACAGCTCTTCATGGCATGTAATGCACTGATCTGATTGGAGCGTAAACGAGATTGATACTCGCTTAAAAAGTCAGACTGAAATTGATCAATCACTGCAGCTAGGGTTATCATGAAATCTGCCCCCAGTGAATAGAAAAGTCATTGACTAACTGATTAATGTGCAGCTCTGCATTCTCATCGGTAATATCGGTCAAATGCGTATAGCGAGCCGTGGTTACTAAACTGGTATGGCCCAGAATCTTCTGCAACTCAACTAAATCAACCCCGGCTTCTAACAGGTGAGTGGCGTAACTGTGGCGCAGCGAGTGGCAGGAAATCTTTTTTTTAGTCCCATTTCTTGCGTCACAAGACGGATTGTCTTCTGGATGCCACCGCGATCAAGGGGGGATTCAGCAAGATGTGCACCTTTTAGACCCCGGGCACGGTTGGGAAATACCAGCACTGGATTTTTATGCACAGCCCAAAACTTACGCAACACCTTCAAGGTATTCACAGGCAAAGGCACAAGCCGATCCTTATTGCCTTTGGCATTGCGAATATGTACCCGCATGCGTGTCGCATCAATATCACCTACTTTCAGGCTTAAGCCCTCGCCCAAACGTAAACCTAGACTGTAAATCGTAAAATAAAAAACTCGATAGCTTAGATTACGGGTCGACATAAACAGTTGTTGTGCTTCAACCACAGTGACAATATCGGGTATACGCGTACATCGTGGTGGTTTAATCATTAGCACATCAACCCACGGCTTTTGTAGCACATGTGTATAGAAAAACTTGAGACCATAGAGATCTAGTTTCACGGCACTCCAGGAAAGGCGGCTTAAAAGAGCATGAAAATAATCCACCAGTTGATCTTGCGTTAAGTTATCCAGATGCCCCTGAAAGTGTTCCCCGATACGGCGAATAGCGCGTGAATAAGCGTCAATGGTTTTGGGTTGCAGTCCCTTAAGCTTTAAATGCTTACAGTGCTGGATATAATAATGGTTGAATTTAAGCTCTATCGATGGTGTCATAACAGTGTAACCTCATTATTGTTAGTTGGATGAGCTTACAAGTTACCTGTTATGCATATAACAGGCAATGAGGTTACACTTTAAATTTAAGGGATGCGCTGTTTTTCTCCGCGATAGCGGCTTCGTCCAACCACCTGACTTCCTTATGCTTGCACATTTAGTTAGATTTTCCATACGCTTCTATGGCGTTGTGATTGCTCTCGCTGTATTAATATTAATCTATGGTAGTTATCGTTTTGCGAATGCCGGGCTAGATGTATTCCCTGAATTTTCCCCCAAGCAAATCATTATTCAAACCGAGTCTCCGGGTTTTTCAGCTGAACAAGTTGAAGTAATAGTAACTCAGCCGATTGAAATATCTCTCAGCGGTTTAATGGATTTACAGCTTACACGATCAGAATCCATACAAGGGCTGTCTATTGTCACGGCTATTTTTGATGAACACAGTGATATCTATCGTAACCGGCAATTAGTCACCGAACGCCTTTCCAGTGTTGCAACGCAATTGCCCGGAAGTGTTCACACACCTATTCCTGTCCCCCTCACTTCATCATCAGCGACTGTGCTAACTATTGGGATTAGCTCGGCAAATAAAGACCTGATGCAACTCCGGGATATAGTCGATACATTACTTGTTCCACGTTTATTGTCAGTACCTGGCGTAGCTGATGTGAATATCTTTGGTGGCGAGATCAGGCAAATACAAATTCAGCTGGATCCCGTTAAACTCAAGCGCCACAATATTGCCATTTCCGAAGTGATTGCAGCCGTCTCGCAAAATAGCGACTATCAAGGGGGCGGGTTTATAGAAAACAACAATCAACGCTTTACCTTGCAAGTTACCGGCCTAGCGACAACACCTGAACAACTAGGGCAAAGCATTCTAAAATCCAGCAATCAACTGACACTTTTGTTAGCTGAAATAGCGACTATTCAGTACGCTGCAGAACCCCCTATAGGTGCTGCCCAGATTATGGGTAACCCTGGCATTGTGATGATGGTGATTGGTCAATTTGATGCCAATACCCTCACCGTTTCCAATGCGCTAGAAAGCGCCTTAAGCGAATTTGATGCTTTATTCACAGAACAGCAGATCGACTTTTATGCGCACCTATTCAAACCTGCTGACTATATTCAAACCTCGCTGAGCAATCTTTCTAGTCATTTACTACTTGGTGGCTTATTTGTATTGATTATTTTATATCTGTTCTTATACAACTTACGCACAGCGTTTATTTCCGCCATTGCCATTCCTCTGTCTTTAATCAGCGCAGTATTGGTTTTGCTAGAGCTGGAAATTAATCTGAATATCATGGTACTTGGCGGCCTGGCCATTGCACTGGGTGAGGTTGTCGATGATGCGATTATCGATACCGAAAATATTTTCCGCCGTCTACGTGAAAATCGCTTATTAGCCAAGCCGTTACCGACCAGAAAAATAGTCTATGACGCTTCTATGGAAGTGCGCAGTTCTGTGGTCTATGCCAGCTTTATTGTAGCGCTGGTATTCATCCCGTTACTCACTCTGGAAGGTGTTGCTGGACGATTGTTTGCGCCGTTAGGGTATTCTTATATATTAGCCATTTTAATGTCTTTACTGGTGGCTTTGACTCTCACACCTGCGCTCTGTTATGTCTTATTAAGTAAAGACACACAGCTTACAGGCACACCTCCAGTCATTGCCTATCTAAACCCGATATACACTCGTTTATTAACGGCCATATCAGCGCATTTCAAACTAATTATCATTGCCTGTCTTATTATTTCAACACTTGCGTTGATGCGCTTTGCAACACTGGGACATAAATTCCTGCCAGAATTACGCGAAGGACATTATATAGTCCACACCACCAGTATACCGGGTACATCGCTACAAGAATCCATACGTCAGGGAATGCTGATAACGCAACAGTTCAAGCAAATTCCTCAGATTGAATCCGTTTCACAATGGGCCGGACGTGCAGAGCGAGGTGCTGACACCTATGGCAGCCATTACAGTGAATATGAAGTTCGCCTTAAACCTCTCTCAGGAGCTGAACAGCAAGAAGTATTACAACAGCTACGTGAAATCCTGGCAGATTTTCCAGGTTTATTATATGAAGCCAATACCTTTTTAATAGAGCGAGTTGATGAGACCATTTCTGGTTACACTTCCCCTGTCGTGGTTAATCTGTATGGCAATAATTTAAACCTACTGGATATAAAAGCACAGCAAGTAGCAACGTTAATGCAGTCTATACCCGGAGCGGCTGATATACAATTACGCTCACCTCCTGGTACGCCATTGATACAAATACATATCAATCAGGCAAAACTAAAATTCTGGGGAGTACAGGAGTCAGAAATACTGCAAAGCATCCAGGCTGCCTATGCCGGGCAAATAGTGGGCAAACATTTACAGGGTAATCGTAACTATAATATCAGTGTCACTCTTAGCCCTGATTTTCGCCAGCAGCCAGAATTAATCGGCCAACTACCCATAAGAACTCTGGCAGGAAAATTAATCAACCTGAGTGAATTGGTTGATATTCAACACCATGCAGGGCGTTACAATATCCTGCATCAAAATGCCCAGCGTCGACAAAGCATAACCTGTAATGTTGTGGGCCGTGATATGGCTAGTTTTTTGCAGGAACTAAAAGCCCAGGTCACAGATAATATTGGTTTCGCAGACAATATCTTCCCGGAATTTACCGGCGCAGCAGTGGAGCAGGCACAAGCAAAACAAGACCTAATCTTACATGCATTACTCGCAAGTATAGGCGTGCTGATTTTTATTTATATCGCCATCCAGAATCTGCGTCATGTCGGAATTGCCTTACTAAATATCCCTTTTTCACTGATCGGCGGTATGATCGCCGTTATTATAATGGATGCAACCCTATCGGTTGGGTCTATTATCGGCTTTATAACCTTATTCGGAATTACTGTGCGCAATAGCATAATGTTGCTCTCACATTACCAGTACCTGGTTGAGCAAGAGGGCCTACCCTGGAATTTAGCGACCGCGCTAAAAGGTGCGCAAGAGCGTTTACCTTCAATACTTATGACAGCATTAGTAACAGCACTAGCGATGGCACCCATAGCGTTTAACAGTGATAACCCCGGACTGGAAATCATGGGGCCTATGGCGGCTATTATTATAGGCGGGTTGGTATCCTCAACCTTATTGAATTTGTTACTTTTGCCACTGATGTTGTTAAGATATGGGAAGTTTAGTTCAATAGCTAACTAAACAACCACCCGCTGAAAGACGGGTAGGTTTGAAAGCTTGGCGACTTAAACTCCGGGTACATGGCGAATAGCCCTGTTATTTAGGCTCACCCTATTCTATTTTAAAATCATCAGAATGTGGCCTGTATGAAGCTTGCGGAATACGGGAAAGTGGATGCACTGCTATTCCTGCATTACGCAAGTTTCATGCAGGCTACACAAAGTTTCGGGTATAATTATGTTAATTCTTAAGTAAAACATTTGAATAAATCTGTTCGCTTGAAAGGCGAAGGTTTTAACCTTGCGAATGGAAAATAAATGAATTCGAGACTTATGAAATGACCAGGTGGTCGCTGAAATTTGTAACCAAAGAGAGCTACTCAAGACCTTAACATTTCAATATGCGGGATCCCATCTTCTTCATAGATACTAGAAACAGTTGTAAAGCCAAAGTCTGAGTAAAACACTTCCAAATACTTCTGCGCAGAAATTCTAATAGCTGAATCTGGATACTCATCAGAAATGCGGACTATTGCTTCAGCAATAAGCTTTTTTCCTAAACCTGATTTGCGTAATTCAGGTGTAACAAGGACTCGACCAATGGATGGCTCTGAAAATTTTTCTTCAGGATAGACTACCCGCAAATAGGCAACAATTTTTTTAAAACCTGCATCCTCATGCCATCCAATTAAGTGCCACGCAACTTGATCCAGTTCATCGACATCCTGGTAAGCACAACCCTGCTCAACCACAAATACAGCCTGGCGTACTTTTAAGACTTCGTATAAGTCGTGCAAGGAAAGTTCATCAAATAATGACCATTGCCATTTAATCATTGCGCATACTCAATAACCAAAAAGTCTGTCCAGCGTAATGCTATGGCTAGAACTATCATCATTTAAATAGACGTCTCCATCCTGAATATTGCATTGCAATTGCATCGTACGTTTTACCATGCAGTCCACACCCTTTGCGTTAACATGTACAACTTTAAGATTGCTAAAGCGTTGTAATTTATCTTGCTGTTGTTCCCACCAGACCTTTGCCTTACGCTCATCATAAGTGTAGATAATGACTTGCTGAGCACGCCCACACGCCTTACGAATCCTTTTTTCATCAGGCTGGCCTAAATCAATCCATAGCTCAATATCATCAGTGAGCGACTTTTGCCAGAGTTCAGGTTCATCATCGCTACTTAATCCTTTTGTAAAACAAAGCTGTTCACCAGCATTTGCCATAAACGCTATTAGCCGTATCATAAAGCGAATTTCTGTTTCAGACGGGTGTTGTGCCACAGTTAATTCATGACTGTGATAATAATGCCTATCCATATCTGCAATATTAAGCGAAACTTTATTGATTGTTGAGCTAATAGCCATATCTGCGAATATCTGTATAAATTGACTGAATTCAAGTAGGAAACTGTATTTTACTACTGAACAATATTAATAGCTTTGTTACACACTATTAAGAGTCCTGAATTCAGGAATAACAACTTAATATCAATATCACTTTAGTCACTGACTTATAATACTATTTATCGGTATAATTTCCCTCCAAACCAATAGCGTTCACTGGTATAGTGGTAATCTTAATGACCAGACCGAACCAAACAAACCAATTACTCACTAACATAAAACATCTGCAGCAAAAATGCCCTTCTACGCCCTTCTTACCCTACTTGTACTTTCCCCTCTACCCTTTGGTAGCAACCGCCCCTGGTCATGGAGTTTACTGAGCTTGCTCATTGCATTAGTCACCATTAGCTGGTGCATTTCCTACTTTCTAAAAGAGAAGAGAATGCAACTGCACTTTGCAAGAATAAAAGTCCCCTTTATTTTATTTATTAGCACCCTACTCTGGGCCTATATTCAAACCAGTACCCTAATTCCTGAAAGCTGGGGACATCCGCTTTGGCAAATGACAGCACAAGCCTTAGAAACTGAAATTCCAGCAAGAATTAGCCTCGCTCCAGAACAAACTATTACAGCTAGCATGCGACTGCTTGCATATGGCTTGGTTTTTATACTTGCCATGTATTACTGCCAGAAATTCGAAAACGCACAAAAGTTATTTAACTGGCTTGCGGTAGCGGGCTTTGTCTACGCAGCCTATGGACTAGTCATCTACCTAGGTGATTTTAATAAAATACTTTGGTTTGAAAAGACCTCGTACCAAAAAGATGTCACCAGCACCATTATTAACAGAAATTCATATGCTACCTACGCAGGTCTCTCCCTACTTTGCTTAATACCGAATATTCTGCACCAATTTAAGCAAAGTGCAACATACGGTTTAAATAGCAACTATGGTAAACAACTCTTTATAGAGGCTCTTATCACGCGTGCCTGGCTTCCAGTTTTTATGTTTTTCACTGTCGGCACCGCCTTATTTTTAACACATTCCAGAGGCGGATTCCTGAGTACTACATTAGCAATTATCACCCTATTCAGCATATTAAGTATCAGCAAAAAACTAAAAAGCAGGTCATTAAGTTACGCTGTTTTTGCTGTCATTCTAATGGCTATAACGCTTTTTAGTATCAGCAGCGATAAATTAATGGAGCGAATGGGACAAATTTCAGTCGAAAAAGCCGAGCGCCCTAAAGTATATAGCGCGACATTACAGGGAATTGCAAATAACCCCTATCTCGGATATGGCTATGGCTCCTATGAAAACTCTTTTCGCTTGTATCGCACAAAAGAGATACGTGGAAATTATGACAAGGCACACAATACTTATTTAGAAAACCTCTTTGAACTAGGAATTCCAGCGGCAAGCGCCTTATTCCTGAGTATTTTTCTAATAACGTTGCAGTGTTTAACAGGGATATGGAATAGGCAACGAAACTGGATATATCCAGCAATTGGTTTCTCAAGTACTGTTTTAGTCGCTGCCCATGCATTTGTTGATTTTAGCCTGCAAATTCCCGCTATTGCAGTAATCTATGCCGCTATACTTGGGGCTGGATTTGCTCAATCATTCAATTCAAAACAAAATAATTCATAAGCCAACTATAGCCTTAATCTTCCTTGCTTTCCAAAAACTTGACTACATCCTCATTTTCTACACGGTGATAAATTTCTTCTACGGAGAGTGTAAACTCAATAGACTCAAAGTATATATTTTCACCTAAAAAGTAGTGTGTTGTACGCCAATCATCACTTTCACGATATACCGTAATATCGGCATAATCTTGCTCAATAAGAACATACTCCTTTAGCGTTGGAATATTGATATATTCTATAAGCTTATCTTTTTCATCTATCTTTCGAGTAGATCGGGACAGCACTTCAACTATAATGATAGGCGACTGAGTAACGTAACCATTATTAATAAAGCCTTTATCACATACCACCAATACATCGGGATAACGAAACTGTTCTGATGACGTTTTTACCTTCATGTCAGAGATAAAGGGCTCACAAGAAGTATTTTTTAAGTGGGTACGGAATTCTCCAAATATATTACCTGAAATTCGCCCATGATCAGGACTCGCACCTGCCATCGCAATAACCTGACCATCAACATACTCATGCTTTACTTCACTATTTAATTCACTCACCAGGTATTCTTCTTCAGTTATGAAACCCAGCTGTTTTATTACTGTAGGCATTACTTTAATTCCTGATTTCCTAAATACAAGTTTTATTATACAAGCCATTAGTCTCGGATAAAGTTATGTTTTTCTTACATAGCAAACAACACAAGCGATCAAGATGAAGTAGTTGCCAGAAACCGCTTATCCTCACCCTCTAACACTAAACACGTCAATACACCGCTGACATAAGCACCGGTATCAATACCAATTCTGTTCGGTAATACAGCAGGCTCATCAACAACCGAATGACCATGAACAATCATTTTTTCAAAGCGGTAATTAGAATTCAAAAATTCCTCTCGAATCCACATCTTCACTAATTCTGATTGACGCTTTAATGCCACTTTGGGCTTAACTCCCGCATGTACAAAAAAGTAATCCCCCACCTCATAAGAATATTGGAGGTAATTATAAAAAGACATATGCTCAGTAGGAATTTTATCCGCTAAATCTTGCTGTAACTGGATTAGTTTTTCACCAAAAGGAATCCCCTGCATCGAGACTCCATAACTTAATACCGTTGATTGGCCACCATAACTAAACCATTGAGTAGCAATATTAGCATCAACATACAAAAAATCTAATAATACTTGCTCATGATTACCACGTAGATAAATAGATTCAAAATCAGGTAATGGTTTACTCAATAAAAGATCAATCACCTTTTTAGAATGCAGACCTCGATCTATATAATCCCCCAAATAAATAACAACCACCTTACCCGAATAATCGCTAGCATCAGCCAGAATTTCATCATGAATGTTTTTTAACAAATCATCTCGACCATGAATATCACCAATACAATACACACGCGTATTATCAGGAAGTGCCCATGGTTTAGTGATTTTTTTCTTAACAAACTTGTTAATAAATCTTTTCAAATGAATAACCTTCCCGCTTAAAATGAAAAAGCCTTTCCTCAAAAATTTGAGGAAAGGCTTTTGGATTACAATTATACTCACTTAAATCACATAAAAACTGGGCTACCTTCATATCTACTTGAAAGTAGTACACACTTTTTCATGCTCGCACTAAACTGAAAGCCGAGCCTTTAACCCAAAGTATGAGGCAAGACGGGACTAAAGTCCCATTTCCGAATCAATTTACGCTATTTTCCTGTTTCTAACTAAAGCAATCAAGCCAATTGATAATAACCATAAAACTGGCGGTGCAGGCACGGGCACAGAAAATTCAGCGCCTGTTATTTGCAGGGTATAAGATCCTTCTTGAATACTAGCAACATCTTTATACCAGCCAGTGTCCAAATCAAACAAATTATCAGGCTCAATACCAAACAAAGCAACGGCTAATAAATACATACCATTTGATGCTAATGGATCAAACAGCGCGGGATCAGAAAAAAACAAATCGTATGAAGAATCCTCCGTAACTAAAT
Source organism: Methyloprofundus sp. (assembly GCF_965251085.1). Classification (NCBI taxonomy): domain Bacteria; kingdom Pseudomonadati; phylum Pseudomonadota; class Gammaproteobacteria; order Methylococcales; family Methylococcaceae; genus Methyloprofundus; species Methyloprofundus sp. Next base: position 3,402,931 of record NZ_OZ252594.1, read on the forward strand.
CACCCGCCATATCAAATAACCACAAACCCGCTACATCCTCCACTGGAAAGGGGCTTGCATCTGGCGTTAAAGAAGCGGTCATTGAAACTTCAAAGTTAAGAAAATCAGTGACAGAAATCTTGAATAAATCAACATCATCAAAGTCCAAATACCCGTTTATAGCATCAAGAGATCCATCTCCCGCTGTATTTTGTGCAGTTGACACTAATTCACCCGCATCACCTACTTCGTTAAAAACCCCTGCCGAACTGATATTAACCGAACTCAGGAAAAAAAGAATAGACAAAAAATATTTCATAGATAAAACTCCATTAAAAACAACATAAAAACAATACAAAAATAAAGCAATAGCGGCTCTTTAATCAACATACCTAAAAATATTAATGCCTTAACTTTAACAACAGCTTATTAAACACAAGTAACTCATCAGGAGAATCAGATAAAACTCTAACATAATATTGCCCATACTTACCATAGTGATAATAATACCCTGAATCCCCATAGCCACCAGGGTTAATTTGTTCATATTCTAAACCTTATGCGGCACAAGGCCTCCTGGTATTTTTTGTAATTTTCAAATAGTCTAAAACAGCTCTGGTATTCTTATTGAGTTGCCTCATTTTCTTTGAAATCCCTTTCTCAACTTTTGATTTTATTAATCCGATAGCAAAGCGCCTAAGACGGGTCATGTTCTCAGGGCCATAACCGGTACGAATTGTTGAGCGATCTTCATCAAAAACCCAGTCAATAATATAATGACTGACTTCAATAGACCAGTGACCTCGAACTTTATATAAGATGGTTTTCGGATCTGCGTCTTTTTTTGTTCTGCTGGTCACACCGTAAGCGGTCGCAAGTGATGTTTTCCCACTTTTCTTGTCCGTTATTTCTCGTTCTATGCGATAAACCTGGGCAACATGAGGGAATAATACATACTCACTTAATTCCGATGTGACCCAGATTCTACGAATCTCAATTCGTCCGTGCCCGACAGACACTTTGTCTTCATAATCTGCCAAACGGCTATCATTTGAAAAGTAGGTGGTAATATCATCAAGCAGTGTCGGCTGGTTTCCTTTGACACTAAAATAATAATGCGCTTTTCGTTGTTCTACTAAATAACGCGCGAATTCAGTCTGGGTGTGCAAAGCATCGCTGGTGATATCTTTATTTTCAATCGGTAGTGTATCTAATGATTTCGGAGCAAATGTTATTTCATTGGTTTGCTTAACTTCATCCGACCCATCTCCAACAGGCAAAGTACCTACTTTTTTTGGGCGTAGCAAATTCCTGTGGTATGCCCAACAGCACTCATTATTTGTGTTTGGCGCCCTGATTCATCAATCGCATTACACATGACTTTGCCATCTATTGCGAGTGAGTTGTCATCCTGGGCATAGGCTTTGTTCCAGGCATTAAAGGCTGCGTCAAGTTCATTCGGGTCTACTCTTACTAAGATATTTCTAAAAATGCTTAGGCTTGGAATCACATAACGGCCTTTATCATAACGGCAACGAAAATGCGCTCTGGACTTTTGAGATAAGCTTTCAGCCCAGTCAAAAATAGATTCATAGCTCCTCATGCCGCATAACACAGCTCCAGCGGCTATTCCCAGAACAGTCTGTATTCTATGGCGTCGCCCTTGGGCTCTACGGGGATCATTAATTTCCTTGAAGAAATCCGGTAATGAACGCATTTGATGACGCGTTATTTTCATTTTTACCTCACCTAATAAAAAATGATGACTTAATATAGTGTGAGATAAAACAGATTGTGCTCGACGATGAAGTGGCTTAACGAAAATCAGCTTTTTGTGCTCTGTTTGAGCAGAGTAACCGTCTGTTACCCTGCGAAACCCTTTCGTGTAACCAATAGCCTGCCAGTTACTGGCTCGATAAACACCTCCATGAAATCGCTTTGGATCGACAAAGGTCTCGACCAACAAAATAGGGTGTCCATACTTTTCAACCCAATCATTGGATAAGCGTTTAAGGCACAGTGAAAGGAAGCGTGATCCTAGGTTTTTATCATGCCTCGTCGGTAATATCAAAAAACGGCTGTTGTTGGCAATCAGTTTTAAGCGGCCCGTTTGGTGGCGATAACTCCATCCTATCCAGCTATCACGAGCCGCACACTTTAATGCGGCGGCCGAAAAGCTGATCAGTGCAATCCATTCTGTTTCAGAATAGGCCACATACCAAAGGGTTTCACCAATTTTTGGAATAGCACCTAAGTAATGCTGGGCCTCCATCAAATCCTGATATTTTGGTTCTTCTTGCTTTAAAATGGGCCTGACTGATATTTGGTTGAGTTGCATCGTTTTATCTCAAGAAACTGGATAGAAACTATACATGCTTTTCATGGGTTTGTCCATCTTGGGGTGTAACTCATTACCATGCTTACCCTTTATAGCTAGAACAAATTAGCCGTGCCATAGCCACTACGGCCATACTGTTTTAAATCAACTTGCTGTAAAATAATACCCGCCACATTATCAGCACCCGACTGTGCCATTTGCTGCAAGGCGGCTTTTACAACTTTTCTCGGCGTATCATCCCAACGTAACACAAACAAAGTTTTATCAACCATCCGCGATAGTACACGGGAATCAGTCACCGCCATTACCGGAGGCGAATCCAAAATCACCAAATCAAACTCATTTTTTAATTCATCTAAAATATTTTGCATACGCTTAGAAGCAAACAAATCAGAAGGATTAACATAGCTCGACATACCACGCGATAAAACCTTCATCCCTGTTTTTTCATCAGTCAGTAACACCTCACTCACCGCTAAATCATGCTGCATTAATAAATCCGTTAAGCCTGGTTGACTGGTATCAATACCCAATTTTTTCTCAAGCGTTGGACGTCTAAAATCCGTATCGACTAACACGACTTTTTGCCCTACTTGCGCGGAAATTCTAGCAATCAACATTGCCAACACACTCTTACCTTCAGATGGAACGGCAGACGTTACTAATAAAGTTTTAACTTGCTCATCAGGATTCAGCAACATTAAAGAAACACGCAAAGAATTAATCGCCTCAGTTAAACTAGAATGCGGTTTATCCAGTACATAATCATGCGCCTCTAATTTAGAGGTTGAAGAAGGGATAACACCCAAAGTCGGCAAACGCAAATGCTCTTCAACTTGCTCAGGACTACGTAAGCCAGGGTTTAACATCTCTAATACAAATACCAATACGATAGAGAAAAACAAACCGCCCAGGACACTAACAATTAACAACAGTTTTTTCTTAGGAAATGAAGCTCCTGAAGGCACTTCTGCTTCAGAAATAACGCGCGCATTGGCTTCGCCCATTCCTTGTGTAGAAGTCGTCTCTTTAAACCGTGTCAAAAAGGTTTCAAATAATATTCTATTCGCGGACGCTTCTCTTTCTAAGGCCCGTAAACCGACTGCCGCTTCACGATCGCCTCCTGTTTCTTCCTGAATCTGCTTTAAACTTGATCGCAATGAATATTCGCGCGTTTGAGCAACTTCCAGTTCATTTTGTAAGCTAACGGCAATTTTTTGCACTTCTGATTTAATTTTAGCGTTAATATCGCCTAACTCTGCCTGTAGATGAATCATCTTAGGATGTTTTTTACCAAACTCTACCGACATCTCAGAATGTTTACGCTGCAATGCCGATTCCTGTTCTTTTAAGCGCTGAATCAAAGAAGAATTCAGCACCTCAGAAACACTCCCCACCTCACCGCCTTGACGAACCAATCGCTGCACCTGACGCACACGCGCTTCAGCTTCCGCTCGCTGGGTTCTCGCAATAATCAACTGACTATTGATTTCAGATAATTGCTGTTGGGACAAACCTACCGTCAGACATCTTGATTCAGACGAAACTAATTTGAGACCATTTCCTAATTTTTTGCGGATGAAGTCAGCTCATAAATTAAGCGCAGATCGGTTCCTGGATAATTGAGTTCCGTTTGATTGAGTTGTTCAAATAACTTTTCTATTGCTTTATTACTTGCAGGTAGGGAAGTACTATGCACACGTATCCGAAGTTGTTTTTTTACTTCATCGGGTAATATATCTGCTTCTGTCACAAACAGCGTTTGTAATAGTTGCCTTGCCATCGGAAAATCGATTGTCGGTGAGGTTAGCAGAGCGGCCATTGCTGTTTCTGCCCGATAAGCGATCATGTTGACAGTATCTATCAGCCGCTTTTTCCCTGGCAGAAGCTGTTCGAACTTATCTTCGTCTCTCAACTCTTGCCAGGTAATGTGTTTGGGCGTTTGGCTTAGTTTTTCCTTGATGGTTTTTAGTTCATTTTCATAATGCTCTATTTCTTCGAGTAATTCTGCTCGTTTTCTTTCCCATTTCTTGTATTTCACATCTTCCGTTTCATCTTTTTTAATCACCGGATGAAGTTCCATCGCTGCAAATCGAGATAGACGGTAATTGAGTTTGGATTGTATCGAATTACGCTGTCCTTCCTGTTGGCGCCTATCAGGGTTGACCACCTTTTGGGTATCGGATAGTGGCTCTATTCCATACTCCTGTAGCATATCTAGCCCATAGTGGTGCTTCATATATCTAAAAAAGTTCTCTTGGCACCACCGGCTAAACATTCGCCCAGAAACAGCCGTCAACTCTAGTTCATAGGCTGTGGTAATAATACTGGTTTGGTGACCAGAATCAGTCAACTTGCGCACTTCTCTCATCCACATCGCCTGTTTTTTGGTTCCAACCAGACTGCCTCGTTCGGCGAGTTTCATGATGACTTTTTCACCACTCGGTAGGGTGATCTCCTGACTGGAAAAATTGTCCAGTGGCCAATTTTCGGTGGGAAATTTATGATAGGTCATGCAAGCGACACGATGCTTGTCCCACATCTTTCTAAAGAATGCGGGGCTATAGCCTTCTCTATCAAACACCAGGATAAAACGACAGGCTTGTTTGTTTTGCTGTAATGCTTGTGCACTCGGTTGATTCGGAATGTCTTTGAGTAATCGGGGGACGATATCTTCTTCCAGCGTTTTTAGTAAGCCCGGATCCACCGTTTTTTCAACGACAAAGAAGGGACGCCCCGTACCATCATTAACCCAGTAGTCGGTGATACCCCGTAAGCAGAGTTTTTCGCGTGAAACATGCCGTTTGGGAAGTTTAGTCAAGTGTCCATGATAGACACGGACATGACCATCTATGTAGAGTGTTCCTGCTGCCTCTGGTTCATTTTCCATCCATTGTCGACTGAGGTCGGCCGCCCAGCTTTCAACTGATTCTGGATCAGACAGTCCTTTTACTTTGGTTCTTAAACAGCGCACTTCGGGAACCCGATCCAGGCCAAGTAGTTTGCCGAATTCACCCGGTGCATGCTCGCGAAGTTGTTCGGCATTTTTGATGCGACATAGTCCCATAAAGGCGAGTAGCAATAGGATATGAAAGGTTTGATAATAACCTGTCAGTTTGCCAAGGTGGTGCTCAATGTCATTTAATAAGCCATTGCTAAGTAACGCGGGCAATGCACATAACACACCGCCTTTAGGAACATCTAAACAGGATTCGAATTCGATTGAGGCTCCCTTTTCCTGCTCACCCAAAGCCGCCTGGATTCGCTCTTCTACTCGAGTGCAGGCCGTACCGAGTGACTCGGCTGCACTGGCATCAATAATATCACGGGCTGATTTGGTACTGCCATCATTGGGGTCTATTGATACGGCAGACTTTTTTTTAAACGTCCATCACTGATCGCCTTGCGAAAGGTATCTGCCCGGATGCCTAATTCTTTAGCGGCTTCGTTAGGCGTCATACCTTGATCCAGATATTCCTGAGCTTGCTGCAAAACCTCAAGCGTAAAGAGTGGTCCTCCCTTGCGAGTCGGGCGAGGTTCAAAAAACGAATCAGCCCCTTTTTCTCGTAGTTGCCTTAATGAGCGCATAACACTACTTTTAGAGACACCAAAGGTTGTAATAATATCGATTGAACGACAGGAGCCGGTATTGATGAGTTGAGAGGTGTGAAGTCTAAATAATCTCTTATTGTCAGCCTGGTGAGAATAGATCGGGATACCGCCGAGGAAATAAAACCACTCATCATTTCGGTTATCAACACTGACCTGACCATTTATAATAGTCGTACCCTGAGGAATTATTGGGAGCATGAGTTGCTGCATTAATTGAATACCTCGTATGATATGAGGGCTTAGGGAGATGGAAAGAAATAATCATCCAGAACAACCAGGAGAAATGGTCAAAAACCATTTCTCCAACGATGGCATTCGGTCAACAAACTGATAATACGTCTTCATTGCTTTTTTACCTACCTTTACTCCTGTTTCATATATTTTTTCTGTTAATTTAACAATAGGTGCTTTGCCATTGTAGGTCATACTTTTGGCAAATTTTAAAGTTGTTTCAACTGTATCCATTATGTCGCCACTAATATGATTTTCATAGGCTCCCCATACTCGTTCAATTGGGTTATATTTACTATGATAAGGAGGGTAGTAGGCCAGTTTTATCTTTATGTTGCTTTTTTCAGCAAACTCCACAAGCCTTTTTATAAACTGAGTTCTGGAGCTACTGTTCTCCATACCATTGTCAGCGTTAATTGTCAGAATATCTACTCCATATTTTTCTTGAATTTCTGGCCAAATTTCTTCCAATCGGTCAACGATGAAATCACTGCTGGCATAGCCTGCTGTAAAGAAAAGGAAAAAATCATCATGTTCAGGCAGATAAAAACCAAAAGGAGTTAACTTTTCCTTAACATCTAAATCATGATCCTCTGCTTTTGTTAAAACCCGATTTCGTCCTCCCCGTGAAAAATTTCCTATATTCATTCTTGCTTTGGCATCAATTGATATACGAATCTCTTTTGGGTTGATATCTGCCATTCCATTGACTGAATGAACTTGTTCAAAAATTGCATCCGTTTCCTTGATTTTCTTATGAGGCTTTGTTTTTTGTACCTTTTTTGGATGGTAACTCAGGTCATTTAATTTTGTATTGATAGTTTTTGAGCAAGGTAATGTTTTTTCATCGTAATAATCAATCTCCAGTAAACGTTTTCTAACTTCTTTAGCCGTTAGCCGGGTATATAATCGACAGGAATTAAAAGAGGGATCCGTTTGACACTCCGGTTCAGCAATTTTTTTTATGTCATCAAGTAGATGAGGAAAATGCTCTTCACTTTTATTACGCCCTCTCGCTGAAAAATTATCTTCTATGGGCTGAGTTTCAAGTTCATATTGTCCTTTTCGGATAGTGCCTCTATTCCATCCTAGTTTTTCTTCAGCAATACTTGCACCACCTGAGCCTAGTAGCTCCACCGTTTCAGCCATGAATATACGACGTACCGAGCCTTTTAAACGATGGGCTGTATTTATAATCCAACCTATAATGCTATCTGTTAATATCAACAAGCTTATCTGCCTAGTGTGAGAATAAATTCAGAATTCATTATTATAAATTATTGAGACACAAGCTTACTTCGTTTGGATGATTATTTCTTTCCATCTCCCTAAGGTAAAGCAGTGAGAACCTGCTTAAGATATGCATAAGGCTCCAGCCCATTTGCTTTAGCTGTTTCTATCAGGCTGTAATGTATTGCACTGGCACGAGCACCCGCAGGGGTATCAGAAAATAACCAGGCTTTGCGCCCTATCACAAACGGGCGAATCGCATTTTCTGCCAGGATGTTGCTAATATTGAGTTCACCATGGGTGCAATACACATTGAGTTTTTCCCACTGGTTACTCAGGTAAGTCATTGCCTTTCCTGTCAGGCTATCTTTAGGTACTTTATGCTGGTTTTCTTCCAGATAGGCTTTGAGCTGGCTCAATACAGGAATGCTCTTCTCCTGGCGCTGCTGATATTTTTCATCCACTGACAGGTCTTTAATTTCTCGCTCAATGACATACAGTTTATTGATCAGGCTCAGCGCTTTACCTGCTTTTGAGGGTTTGTTATTTTGTCCCTTTTTGCGTTTAGGCTGTGCATTCTGGGCATCTTTAAAATAACGACGCGCATGATCCCAGCACCCCAGCTGGGTGATGCTGTTTTTTTGGCACACGGCATTGTACCCCGCATAGCCATCGGTTTGCAGATAGCTACTAAAGCCGTCAAGCAGGCGCATGGGGACGTCTCCACTACGAGAGGGATCGTATTCAAACAGGATGCTTTTTTCACCCGGTGGCCCGCCAAGCGTCACCCACATATATTTATCTGAGGTCGCTGGCCGCCCCGGTTCTTTTAATACCTGAACCCGCGTTTCATCAGCGAGTATGACTGCCCCTGTGTGTTGATGCTCTCGCATCAGGTTAATCAGGGGCTGAAGTTGTTTAGCCAGTGCGATCATCCAGTTTGCTAATGCGCTCTGGAGATGTCACCCCCATAACGAGACAAGATGCCTTCTTGCCGATATAAAGGTAAGCCGTCAGCATACTTGGCGATAATAACAAAGCACATTAAACTGATGCTTCCCATTGCTCTGGCAATAGGGTGTCTGGGCATTTGTGCGGCTTTAACCTGGCGTTGCTTTTCGCCTTCAATCTGTTCGACAAAGACCGCTTTTTCCTGCATGTATTCAAGAACACGTACTTTAGCAGGAATAATATCCAGCTCTTCTTTCACTTTCGTGAAGAAAGTATCAATAGCGCCTTCTTTTTCTTCATCCGTTAAATGAATAAAAATTTGCTCGCGGGGTAACTTATCCGAAAAGGGTTTACGTCCCGGCTTTTTCTTCGTGCCAGTAGAACTTGTCTGCTTATCGCCCTCAGGTGCTTCATCAGCTTCCTGGTCTAATTCCTCGCTGCTATCTGCTTCATTCTCTGCTTCATCAAACAAAGAGGATTGATGAGATTGTTCACTCGATGACCCAAAGCGTTTTATTTTAGATAAGCGTAGTACCTCTTCCAGAATAAGGATGCGTTTTTTCTGTTCGGAAATCACCCCAGACTTAACTTCAATCACACGCGTCAGTTCATCAATAGCCTCTTCTTTTTCAAGCAACAAAGCAACACTCTCCGACAGCAAAGAACCGGCTTTATCTTGTTGTTTTATATTTGAAATATCGGCTAAAATCATGGCTTTATTATAGCATTTATAGTGGCAATAATGAACACAAAAACAGCTAAAAAACAGACTCATATTGAAGTTTTTTATGACCTTTCATCGCGCTAATATCAAAGCCATCCAGCAGCCAGTTTAACGGCTGGCCTGTTAAGGTTAATGTCTCTTCCTCACCCTTAGGCCACTTAAATGTTTCTTCTACCAATGACTTGTAATAAAGGACAAAACCATTATCTTCCCAAAACAGGCATTTAATCTTATTCCGCCGTTTATTCGTAAAGGCATAGAGAGCCCCCTCAAAAGGATTATGCCCTAACTCACATTCAACAATCGCCGATAGCCCTCGGTGTGACTTACGAAAATCAATGGGACGCCGATACAGATACACCTCCGTTAAAGACAGGGATGGACGCATAACAACCGTCACCGCAACAGCTCAAGCAGTGGTTGAATACACGGCATAGTGTCCTGCGTAATACCTTCCAGACGTGTGCCATCATTAAATCGTAAGGATAATCCAATAGCTAGATCCGGTGAGATACCCTCGTCAACCCGAATGCGCGTAAATCCTGTAGGGGAAGTAGTAGGCTTTACAGTCGATTTACGTTTCCAGTAGCCGAACTTTTGCGGGCATAAATCATGTTGCCGACAATAAGCTGCCTGTGATTGGCCTGATGCCTGCCAGTGCTCTATGTGAATAGGCCAGAAAGTCTTTTCCTGTATTTTTTCTAACGCTGCCATTTAAAATTCCCCGTGGTATTTAACAATGGGGATAGTTTGGCATTAATCTGAGTTGCCGTGAAGTACGCTGACTATTGAGCGCTTACCATTATGTCGCCACTAATATGATTTTCATAGGCTCCCCATACTCGTTCAATTGGGTTATATTTACTATGATAAGGAGGGTAGTAGGCCAGTTTTATCTTTATGTTGCTTTTTTCAGCAAACTCCACAAGCCTTTTTATAAACTGAGTTCTGGAGCTACTGTTCTCCATACCATTGTCAGCGTGTGTGTCAGAATATCTACTCCATATTTTTCTTGAATTTCTGGCCAAATTTCTTCCAATCGGTCAACGATGAAATCACTGCTGGCATAGCCTGCTGTAAAGAAAAGGAAAAAATCATCATGTTCAGGCAGATAAAAACCAAAAGGAGTTAACTTTTCCTTAACATCTAAATCATGATCCTCTGCTTTTGTTAAAACCCGATTTCGTCCTCCCCGTGAAAAATTTCCTATATTCATTCTTGCTTTGGCATCAATTGATATACGAATCTCCTTTGGGTTGATATCTGCCATTCCATTGACTGAATGAACTTGTTCAAAAATTGCATCCGTTTCCTTGATTTTCTTATGAGGCTTTGTTTTTTGTACCTTTTTTGGATGGTAACTCAGGTCATTTAATTTTGTATTGATAGTTTTTGAGCAAGGTAATGTTTTTTCATCATAATAATCAATCTCCAGTAAACGTTTTCTAACTTCTTTAGCCGTTAGCCGGGTATATAATCGACAGGAATTAAAAGAGGGATCCGTTTGACACTCCGGTTCAGCAATTTTTTTTATGTCATCAAGTAGATGAGGAAAATGCTCTTCACTTTTATTACGCCCTCTCGCTGAAAAATTATCTTCTATGGGCTGAGTTTCAAGTTCATATTGTCCTTTTCGGATAGTGCCTCTATTCCATCCTGGTTTTTCTTCAGCAATACTTGCACCACCTGAGCCTAGTAGCTCCACCGTTTCAGCCATGAATATACGACGTACCGAGCCTTTTAAACGATGGGCTGTATTTATAATCCAACCTATAATGCTATCTGTTAATATCAACAAGCTTATCTGCCTAGTGTGAGAATAAATTCAGAATTCATTATTATAAATTATTGAGACACAAGCTTACTTCGTTTGGATGATTATTTCTTTCCATCTCCCTTAAGTGACCGCGCGAAGTATACCTACGAAAATGCTTCCAAAGCGTTATAAAATCGTTCGCGTAGATATTTCTTAGTGTAATTTAATACGTGTATAAATCGTACTTTTAAACAGGTTAGATAGCGTTAATAAAGTTGTTTTAAAGTAACCAAATAAAGCAGTCTGGTGCATTATATACAGAGACAAATAAACCATGCGGGCGATAAAACCCCCAATAGTAACCGTCCCCATCAGATTGCCCATAACATTGCCCACGGTGGTGTACTTACCTAAAGAGACGAGTGAACCATAGTCGCGATACATATATTCTATAGGGGGCTTATTATGCATTCGGTTGACTAGTGTTTTATGCAGTGTTCCCGCTTGCTGATGAGCAGCCTGAGCGCGCGGTGGTACGTTTTGCTCATGACCTGGCCATGGACAGGCGGCACAATCACCCAGAGCAAAAATATTGGCATCGTTGGTCTGCAGGGATTGACTCACCACTAATTGATTAATGCGGTTAATTTCCAGGCCGTCTAAATCTTTAAACCAGTCGGGTGCTTTAATGCCCGCTGCCCATACTTTTAAGTCAGCAGGGATGACTTCGCCATCACCAGTTTCTATACTGTTCTCTGTAATTTTGACAACCCGGCGATTGAGCTTTAAATCAACCCCTAATTTGACCAGTTGTTTCTGTGTGGCAATGGACAGGTTTTCGGGAAGGGCGGCTAATAAGCGCGGTGATGCTTCAATAATGGTTATTTTTATCTTATCAACGCCTTCATCCAGGTCATAAATTGCCAGTACTCTGGCGACTTCATACAGCTGAGCGGAAAGCTCTACCCCGGTTGCACCGCCACCAATAATGGCTATGGATAATTGCTGCTCGTTATTATGTTCATGTTGGGCGTGTAATTTTATGCAGGCTTCAACCAGGTGTTTTTGAAACTTAAATGCTTCGGCTACTTTATCCAGAAACATGCAGTGTTCGTCTACGCCTTCAATATTAAAGGTATTACTGATGCTTCCAACCGCCATCACCAAGGTATCGTAATGAAAAGTTCGTTGCGGTATTAATTCTTCGCCCGCTTCGTTAACGGTTGGGCTGACAGTGATTTCCTGTGTTTCCCTATCCAGACTTTGCATTTTACCCAGGCGAAAGTGGAAATGGTTACGGTGAGCCTGCGCTAAGTATTCAAATTCTTCAGCAGCATCCAGTGTTCCTGCGGCGACTTCATGCAGCAAAGGTTTCCATATATGAGTTTGTGAGGCGTCCAGTAAAACAATTTCAGCGATGCCGGGCTTGCCAAGTTTTTTACCCAGACTGGTGGCTAGTTCTAGGCCAGCTGCGCCACCTCCGACTATAAGAATTCTGTGTTTGGGGCTTGTTGTATTCATAGGGGCTTCCTTTGCAGTTTGAATTTTCACACACTATACCTTATTTAACCTAGAAAAATCAGTAGGCGCATAATTAGTAAATATTCGACTAACCCATCTATACAGCAATAAATAAAAAGAGTACGGGACACATCATCCAAAACCCTGTATAAAGGTGTTCATGGAAAGTGCCTCCCAACATTCAGCAGCGTGTCCGCAACGCATAGAGACAGGAGAAATCACAAAGTCTCCCTTTGCTCAAATTGTCATTGAACTGACACAAGCAGAGTATATACAGCTTAAATGGGATGCAAACTATTGGAAAGGACAGTATCACCAGGTCAAACAGAAAAATGAAGATCTTAAGCTAGAGCTTGAATCTGCACAGGCACGCATTCGAGACTTGAAACAACGCCTATTTGGCAAAAAAACTGAAAAAGGCGTTGCCAAGAGAAATAGTTCTGGAAGACATAATCATACTGATACACCTCGGCCTCGTGGCCAGCAAAAAGGTAGCAAGGGACACGGGCGCACTCCCCGTCCTGATTTGCCGATTATTGAAGAAGAGCATGACATTGCTGCTGAAAACACGTTGTGCCTAGTTTGTACAAAACCCTACAAGCTTCTGTCACAGACAGAGGATTCAAATATTGTTGAAATAAAGGTTAACAGCTATATTCGTCGTGTCAAACGAAAGGTGACTGTTCAGGGCTGTCAATGCGAGGGAGTCACCGGATTGATTACGGCTCCTCCTGCACCACGTCTTATCCCCAAAAGTGGTATTGGCATCTCGGTATGGAGAGAAGTTCTGCTTAACAAGTTTCTGTTCTCACGAGCACTCAATAATTTGTGTACAGATTACACACATCGAGGTCTATGCATTGCCCCTGGCACACTCACGGGTGGATTACAGAAGATAGCTCCGCTATTCGAACCGCTCGTCAATGAACTGGTTAAAAAACAACTCACCGAAGATCTATTCCATAATGATGAAACCGGCTGGAAAGTGTTTGAAATCATAGAGGGAAAAACGGGCTACCGCTGGTGGTTGTGGGTCACTCAGTCCCGTTCGGTAGTCTATTACATACTGGCACCTAGCCGTAGTGGTGATATACCCATCAAGTATTTTTCCGGACTGGATAAACACCTGGAACAGGTCATTGTGGTCTGTGATCGTTATAAAGGTTACATTCGGCTGGCACGGGAAATTCCACAGATCATACTGGCTTTCTGCTGGGCACATGTCCGCCGTGACTTTCTGGATGCCGCCAGAAGCTATCCGAAACTTGAAGCATGGATGCTTGATTGGGTCGAACTCATTGCCGAACTCTATCATCTTAACAAGCAACGCCTGAAAGAGTGGGACGAAACAAAAAGCCTGGAAACCCAGAATCAAGACTTCAAGCAACACCATCAAGCCCTTGCACAGGCAAGCCAAAAGATGAAAGAGCGCTACGCGCATTTACTGGAAGCGGAGAAAGAGAACAAAAACCTAGAGCGCATTCAATGCAAGATCCTAAACAGCCTGAATAACCACTGGAAAGGATTGATGGTATTCGTACTCAATCCCCAGGTACCCATGGACAACAATACTGCTGAGCGGCGTATGCGTAATCCCGGTATGGGGCGTAAAAACTATTATGGTTCAGGGAGTCAATGGAGTGCCAGACTGGCAGCCATGATGTTTTCACTGTTTCAGACAATCCTGTTATGGGGATTGAACCCACATCACTGGCTTCACGACTATCTAGATGCCTGTGCGAATAATGGTGGGCAGCCTCCCTCAGACATCCGCCCGTTTATTCCCTGGATGATGAGCGAGTCGCGTAAACAGCAGTTGAGCAAACCCTTGCCTGAACTGACTGCGACTCCACTCGAGTCAGAACAGCCCCAATCACCATGACACGGTATTGTGGACGAAACTTTAGCGAGCAGGAACTGGAACAGATGCGGAAATTGATTGCCGAGGATGCTGGGCGCACGCGTGCCGAACTTTCGCGCCTGACCTGCAGGATGCTTGATTGGTACAAGCCTGATGGGGGGCTCAAGGATATGTCATGCCGTGTTGCCATGCTGCGCATGGCAGAAGATGGACTTATCGCTCTGCCGCCACCACGGCGCAAACCACCCCCGCGACAGAAACTCAACTTTACTGAACAGACGGACCCGCAACCAGCGATCCTCCGGCCTGTTCATGAACTTGCGGCCATCCAGCTTTGTCCAGTCATCACCCGTGATCATTCACGACTATGGAATGAGTACATACATCGCTACCACTACCTGGGGCACAAGCCGCTACCCGGCGCACAGCTTTGCTACTTCGTCATCCTCGACGAGCAAATTATTGCAGCGCTCGGTTTTAGTGCGGCCGCCTGGCAAACGGCACCACGTGATCAGTTTATTGGCTGGAGCCACGAACAGCGGCAAAAAAACCTGCCGTTAGTCGTGAACAATGCCCGTTTTCTGATTATGCCCTGGGTGAAATCCAAAAATCTTGCTTCCACTATTTTATCCATGATAGCTCGTCGCCTTCCTACACAATGGGAAGAGCGTTATGGCATCCGTCCGGTGTTACTGGAAACTTTTGTTGATACCGAGCGATTTGCAGGGACTTGTTACAAAGCCGCCAACTGGATCTACGTAGGTAAAACCAAAGGGCGCGGCAAGTTGGGACCTGCTGGTAAACAAAGCGTACCCATCAAAGACTTATGGCTTTATCCGCTGTGTCGTCAGTTTAGAAGCCACCTAACTCGCTGATTCTAGGTAGTATGTGTTGGTCGAATATTTACGTTTGATTAATCTCAACCTTAGTCAAAATAAACCCTATAAAAAAAACCTATAGCAATCCTACACCTCCTGAAAACAAAACACATGACCCAAATGGGTCAAAGTTAGCATTATGTATTGTGCGCACGAAAAGTTATGGGATCAGGTCTTTCCAGGCAACATCACTCTGTCAACTATAATATAAATAGTCTGCCATAGGATAGGTTTAGCATATACAAATGTGTTATAGAAAGACCCCCCATTTTTAAGAGAGCAATATCCATGTGGTTAAATGACAATAAAATAAACGAAACTGAGATACATACTTATCGAGAGTCTTTATTGCGCGCCACCCCAAATTATATTGTGATTGATAACTTATTTAATGAAGAAAAACTTAACGAAGTATTGAACCTTTTGCAGAAAAAACATCATTGGCAAACACAAAAACACACTTATTCGGCTTTATACGTCGATAACGAACAGTGGCAAACAACAAATATTGAAGAGCGCTTTGTACAGCGTGAAATATGGCAACGTGAAATTAACGAACCTGATTGCGCTGACACCAGTATCGCGCAAAATTTATTGGACTTTTTACGTAGTAAAGAGTTCATGGCGGTGTTATCGCGCATTTTTAATGTAACAATCACTGATATTAACGTAGCTACCCCAGACATTAATACTAACTTTTTTCGCCTTGGCACTAAAGACTTTGTAAAACAACATGCTGACGATTCTCCTGGAAGAGAAATTTGTATGCTCTTGTATTTAAATAAAGACTGGAATATCAATTCTGGTGGTGAGCTAGTCTTTATTGGTAAGGACGATAAACAAGTCAGCATCGCACCATTATATAACCGTTGTGTTTTGTTTACCCCTTCATCAATAGGCTCTGAACATTGGGTGACAATGCTAAATTCTCAAGCATCAATTGAATATCGATACAATGTGGTAAGTTGGTATTGGTCAGAGTAATTCACTTTCTAAAATACACCTACCTCAGATAGAATTACCTTGAAAAACACCGTTAGTAAGTAATAAAGGAAAACAATATGCTATTATTCCCCGCTTATTTTTAATCCGCATTAAACTGACTCCTTAGGAGCGAGGATTTAATAATCCCCGAAAGTATGGTGTAGGATTTTGGCTTCACAGGCGTGTTAGAAAAGCAGGCTACGTAACTACTTTTCTAGCTCGGCTGTGAAGTAAAAAGTCAAGTCAGACTCGGGTATTATTGAATTCTCGCTCCTTGGTCACTTTCTATCATTACTGAACCGCAAGATGAATAAAAAAATTGAATTATTAGCGCCTGGCGGCGATGTTGAAGCCATTAAAGCAGCCGTTATTGCTGGTGCTAATGCAGTGTATTGTGGTTTAGTTAATTTCAATGCTCGCAACAGAGCATCTAATTTGTCTTTTGACGATTTACCTGGAATTTTACGCTTAGCTCACGCGCATGATTGCGAGGTGTTTTTGACCCTAAACGTGGTGATTTTAGAGCAAGAAATGGCGAGTTTAATTAAGATTCTAAACAAACTCGTTAACACTACAATCGATGGCATTATCGTGCAAGATTTGGGTGTTTTCAATGTAGTCAAAAAACACTTTCCTACCTTAAATATTCACGCTTCAACACAGTTAACAACTCATAACGAAGGACAAATAAAGTTTCTTGCAAAAATTGGCGCAACACGGGTTAATTTGTCACGAGAACTTAATATCGACGAAATAAAATCATTAACTTCAGTTGCCCATCAACATGATTTGCTAACCGAAGTTTTTGTACACGGCGCCTTGTGCGTTGCTTTTTCTGGTCAGTGCTATTCTAGCTCTGTGAGCGTGGGTAACTCTGGCAACCGTGGCAGTTGCAGCCAAGCCTGTCGCGATGAATATGAAGTCACAGAAACAGGCAATGTCTACCCGCTTAACCTAAAAGATAATTCTGCCTATTTCGATCTTCCAGCACTCGTTGATGCACAGGTTGATTCCCTTAAAGTTGAAGGCCGCATCAAAAATTCACACTATGTCTATACCGTTGTTGACACTTGGCGTAAACAGATCGACACGTTTGAAAAGTCAGGACAGTTACAAAATGATGATTCAAACTTACATCGTGTTTTTAACCGTGGCTTTACCAACTCTTTTTTAAAGGGTGATCTCACCAAGGATATGTTTATCGACAGTCCGCGTGATTACAGCCTTAAACATGCGATAAAAGAAAGTAAGGTTGTTTCATTGAAAGATATCGAGCAAGTTAAGAAAGAGCATTATCAGCAAAAAAATAGTCTGGGTGACGAACTTGCTGAAAAAATCAAAGACCTTAGCATTGCCAAACAAAGTATTTCTTTGTTTTTCACCGGCAAATTGAATGAGCCATTAACGTTAACTCTCATCATAGGTGATAACGATAAAACACATAGTCTAAAAACAGAATCCACGCTAAGCTCTGCCCAGCAATTACCCATTAATCAGCCTGCCTTAGAAAGAAGTTTCAAAAACTTTGCTTTCAATCATTTTGACATTAACGATTTTAATTGCACTGGCTTGGGTGAAAATTTAATCATTCCGTTTAAGGAAATAACCACGCTTAAAAATCAAGCGACTTTGTTGCTCACTAATTCTGCCAAAATAGTTCCTCACGTCAATGTTCCCGAATTAGTTAAGCATAAAAAACGTTTCGACAAGCTGAGTCTGTCAATTTTAATAGCAGACGTAAAAGATATGTATTTATGTGATTTAACCCAGGCAGATGTGTATTTCAAATTACCTGAAAGTCTAAAAAAAGGCTGCAATAAACACATTGATATTTTATTGAATAACCCACGTTTAATTCCGTGGTTTCCAGCAGTTTTAATTGGCAAAGATTATGACGAATCTGTACGAATTTTAGAATATGTTCGTCCCAAACGTATTGTCAGCAATAACACCGGCATTGCATACAAAGCATTTGAAATGGGCATTGAGTGGATTGCAGGCCCCTTTTTAAACACCACCAATTCATATGCATTATTAACCCTTCAAGAGGAATTAAATTGTGCTGGCGCTTTTATTTCAAACGAGATTAACCGCGTGCAAATCAAAAAAATCGCACGACCTAACAACTTCAAATTGTTATACAGTATTTATCATCCTATTTTAATGATGACCAGCAGGCAATGCTTCTTCCAACGTACCGTCGGTTGTGAAAAAACCAGTATTGAAGATGGCTGTATGCTGAAGTGCGAAAAATCGACCACTATCACCAATACTAATGGCGTTTCTTTTGCCGTTGATAAACAAAAAGGTGGCTACCCCAGCATCTACAATAATGAGCAATTTTTAAATGTAGACATAGTGAATGATCTTGGTGATTTATTTGATGAATTTTTTATTGATCTCACTGACATTGGTTCTGGGTCTAAAGCTGAGCCAGACAAAGCACAATTAATTACTCAATTTGAAAATATCCTAAACGGTGATGAGAATGCACAGCAAAACCTTGACCAAATGGTAGCACTATCGACTAGAAACCAATATAGGAAAGGACTGTAAATAGCACACTCTTATGACTCACCCCATACTGTACTCCTTGCAAAACTGCCCCTATGCAATGCGCGCTAGACTTGCCATTTTAATGTCTCAACAAAGCGTATTAATTCGCGCTATTGTGATGAAAAACAAACCTGCCGAACAATTAGCGCTTTCCCCAAAAGGCACAGTGCCCGTTTTAGTGTTAGGCACTGAGCCTAGCACTCACGTTATCGATGAAAGCCTAGATATTATGTTATGGGCTCTTAATCTTAATGACCCTGACAATTTACTTTATGCAGAAGATGCAAAAGCATTGCCTGAAATGCTGACAATAATTAATAAAAATGACCAACAATTTAAACCCAACTTAGAACGCTACAAACGTGCAAAACGTTTTCATGGAGATGATGAAGAAGAGTGCCGCCTACAATGCGAACCTTTTATCCAGGCATTAGAACAGCGCTTGTCACAACAACCCTTTTTAATGGGCTCTACACCCAGCTTGCTTGATTTTGCATTATTACCTTTTGTGCGGCAGTTCTCTCGAGTCAATCGACAACACTATTTACATGGCCCTTATACTCATTTGCAAAATTGGTTAAAACACCATTTACAAAGCCGGTTATTTTCCAAGGCCATGCTTAAATATCCGTTATGGTTAGAGACACATGAAGAAATCATACTGGGTAAGCCAGCTTCTCTAGAATCTTAAAGTCACAAACAAGCCGTGCCACTTTTTTATAATGGAACTGCCTTTTCCGCTGGGTACTCAACCTATGCCTGACATAATAATAAAGGGATATCAACGATCCGTCCTAGCGAGTAGAGACATCAATAAATATATTAGCCCATTCTGAGGCGTATGATAGATTGAGATACTTTGTAGTTGAGGGATAGATAGAAATAACTACTTATTCCCTTTTCAAAAGGATACCTGATTACGTACAACTCTCAGCTACAGTAGAATAAACCTAGAAAATCAGCATATTAAAAACCTCGTCATTCCCGAAGTCTTTTATCGGGAATCTGCACTAAACCCATGAGATTCCTGCTAAAAGCTTGCAGGAATGACGGAGAATAGCTGAGAGTTATGGGTAATCAGGAAAGGATATAACTAAATCAATAAAACCGTGAAAACTGATACTGAAGATGAAAAGCTAAACAAGGTTATCCACTACCATCAACAAACCAAAGTAAGCGCTCAATAGTCAGCGTACTTCACGGCAACTCAGATTAATGCCAAACTATCCCCATTGTTAAATACCACGGGGAATTTTAAATGGCAGCGTTAGAAAAAATACAGGAAAAGACTTTCTGGCCTATTCACATAGAGCACTGGCAGGCATCAGGCCAATCACAGGCAGCTTAGGGAGATGGAAAGAAATAATCATCCAAACGAAGTAAGCTTGTGTCTCAATAATTTATAATAATGAATTCTGAATTTATTCTCACACTAGGCAGATAAGCTTGTTGATATTAACAGATAGCATTATAGGTTGGATTATAAATACAGCCCATCGTTTAAAAGGCTCGGTACGTCGTATATTCATGGCTGAAACGGTGGAGCTACTAGGCTCAGGTGGTGCAAGTATTGCTGAAGAAAAACTAGGATGGAATAGAGGCACTATCCGAAAAGGACAATATGAACTTGAAACTCAGCCCATAGAAGATAATTTTTCAGCGAGAGGGCGTAATAAAAGTGAAGAGCATTTTCCTCATCTACTTGATGACATAAAAAAAATTGCTGAACCGGAGTGTCAAACGGATCCCTCTTTTAATTCCTGTCGATTATATACCCGGCTAACGGCTAAAGAAGTTAGAAAACGTTTACTGGAGATTGATTATTACGATGAAAAAACATTACCTTGCTCAAAAACTATCAATACAAAATTAAATGACCTGAGTTACCATCCAAAAAAGGTACAAAAAACAAAGCCTCATAAGAAAATCAAGGAAACGGATGCAATTTTTGAACAAGTTCATTCAGTCAATGGAATGGCAGATATCAACCCAAAAGAGATTCGTATATCAATTGATGCCAAAGCAAGAATGAATATAGGAAATTTTTCACGGGGAGGACGAAATCGGGTTTTAACAAAAGCAGAGGATCATGATTTAGATGTTAAGGAAAAGTTAACTCCTTTTGGTTTTTATCTGCCTGAACATGATGATTTTTTCCTTTTCTTTACAGCAGGCTATGCCAGCAGTGATTTCATCGTTGACCGATTGGAAGAAATTTGGCCAGAAATTCAAGAAAAATATGGAGTAGATATTCTGACAATTAACGCTGACAATGGTATGGAGAACAGTAGCTCCAGAACTCAGTTTATAAAAAGGCTTGTGGAGTTTGCTGAAAAAAGCAACATAAAGATAAAACTGGCCTACTACCCTCCTTATCATAGTAAATATAACCCAATTGAACGAGTATGGGGAGCCTATGAAAATCATATTAGTGGCGACATAATGGATACAGTTGAAACAACTTTAAAATTTGCCAAAAGTATGACCTACAATGGCAAAGCACCTATTGTTAAATTAACAGAAAAAATATATGAAACAGGAGTAAAGGTAGGTAAAAAAGCAATGAAGACGTATTATCAGTTTGTTGACCGAATGCCATCGTTGGAGAAATGGTTTTTGACCATTTCTCCTGGTTGTTCTGGATGATTATTTCTTTCCATCTCCCTTATTGTCGGCAACATGATTTATGCCCGCAAAAGTTCGGCTACTGGAAACGTAAATCGACTGTAAAGCCTACTACTTCCCCTACAGGATTTACGCGCATTCGGGTTGACGAGGGTATCTCACCGGATCTAGCTATTGGATTATCCTTACGATTTAATGATGGCACACGTCTGGAAGGTATTACGCAGGACACTATGTCGTGTATTCAACCACTGCTTGAGCTGTTGCGGTGACGGTTGTTATGCGTCCATCCCTGTCTTTAACGGAGGTGTATCTGTATCGGCGTCCCATTGATTTTCGTAAGTCACACCGAGGGCTATCGGCGATTGTTGAATGTGAGTTAGGGCATAATCCTTTTGAGGGGGCTCTCTATGCCTTTACGAATAAACAGCGGAATAAGATTAAATGTCTGTTCTGGGAAGATAATGGTTTTGTCCTTTATTACAAGTCATTGGTAGAAGACAAATTTAAGTGGCCTAAAGGTGATGAAGAGACATTAACCTTAACAGGACAGCCGTTAAACTGGTTGCTGGATGGCTTTGATATTAGCGCGATGAAGGGTCATAAAAAACTTCAATATGAGTCTGTTTTTTAGCTGTTTTTGTGTTCATTATTGCCACTATAAAGGCTATAATAAAGCCATGATTTTAGCCGATATTTCAAATATAAAACAACAAGATAAAGCCGGTTCTTTGCTGTCGGAGAGTGTTGCTTTGTTGCTTGAAAAAGAAGAGGCTATTGATGAACTGACGCGTGTGATTGAAGTTAAGTCTGGGGTGATTTCCGAACAGAAAAAACGCATCCTTATTCTGGAAGAGGTACTACGCTTATCTAAAATAAAACGCTTTGGGTCATCGAGTGAACAATCTCATCAATCCTCTTTGTTTGATGAAGCAGAGAATGAAGCAGATAGCAGCGAGGAATTAGACCAGGAAGCTGATGAAGCACCTGAGGGCGATAAGCAGACAAGTTCTACTGGCACGAAGAAAAAGCCGGGACGCAAACCCTTTTCGGATAAGTTACCCCGCGAGCAAATTTTTATTCATTTAACGGATGAAGAAAAAGAAGGCGCTATTGATACTTTCTTCACGAAAGTGAAAGAAGAGCTGGATATTATTCCTGCTAAAGTACGTGTTCTTGAATACATGCAGGAAAAAGCGGTCTTTGTCGAACAGATTGAAGGCGAAAAGCAACGCCAGGTTAAAGCCGCACAAATGCCCAGACACCCTATTGCCAGAGCAATGGGAAGCATCAGTTTAATGTGCTTTGTTATTATCGCCAAGTATGCTGACGGCTTACCTTTATATCGGCAAGAAGGCATCTTGTCTCGTTATGGGGGTGACATCTCCAGAGCGACATTAGCAAACTGGATGATCGCACTGGCTAAACAACTTCAGCCCCTGATTAATCTGATGCGAGAGCATCAACACACAGGGGCAGTCATACTCGCTGATGAAACGCGGGTTCAGGTATTAAAAGAACCGGGGCGGCCAGCGACCTCAGATAAATATATGTGGGTGACGCTTGGCGGGCCACCGGGTGAAAAAAGCATCCTGTTTGAATACGATCCCTCTCGTAGTGGAGACGTCCCCATGCGCCTGCTTGACGGCTTTAGTGGCTATCTGCAAACCGATGGCTATGCGGGGTACAATGCCGTGTGCCAAAAAAACAGCATCACCCAGCTGGGGTGCTGGGATCATGCGCGTCGTTATTTTAAAGATGCCCAGAATGCACAGCCTAAACGCAAAAAGGGACAAAATAACAAACCCTCAAAAGCAGGTAAAGCGCTGAGCCTGATCAATAAACTGTATGTCATTGAGCGAGAAATTAAAGACCTGTCAGTGGATGAAAAATATCAGCAGCGCCAGGAGAAGAGCATTCCTGTATTGAACCAGCTCAAAGCCTATCTGGAAGAAAACCAGCATAAAGTACCTAAAGATAGCCTGACAGGAAAGGCAATGACTTACCTGAGTAACCAGTGGGAAAAACTCAATGTGTATTGCACCCATGGTGAACTCAATATTAGCAACATCCTGGCAGAAAATGCGATTCGCCCGTTTGTGATAGGGCGCAAAGCCTGGTTATTTTCTGATACCCCTGCGGGTGCTCGTGCCAGTGCAATACATTACAGCCTGATAGAAACAGCTAAAGCAAATGGGCTGGAGCCTTATGCATATCTTAAGCAGGTTCTCACTGCTTTACCTTATGCTGATACGGTTGATAAAGTGGAGGCTTTGTTGCCCTGGAATATTAAAAAATCAGATACGCCTGAATAGGGCAAGTACGTGCTTCGTTGAGCGCTTACCACTCTATCGCTGGCAGCATATTTTGTGGAATACGAAGAATAACGTCGTAGTGAGCCTTAGGTTACTGGTTTGCCAGATTATTCTTTGTTATCTTATCTCTTAAAGGGAACACTCATGGGATAACTGGACAATAGGCATAAAAAAACCAGCTCGACGGCTGGTTTATTTTTGAAAACCTCAATGTTTTCAAAAGTCTTCTATGGTGGGTCCTGCGAGATTCGAACTCGCGACCATCGCATTAAAAGAAATGTACTCAATGCATGAGTGCTTTAAAATCAATTACTTACAGGACTTGCCCAATCAAATCCTACTACACCACCACCACTACACCCAATGCGGCTTGTATTCTGGTGATGTTACAAAATTACTACAGCTGTTATTTGTACTAGGTATAGTTTTCTTATTATTTCCAACAAACAGCTACCGGTGGAAACTGCTTTAGGCAAGCGCCCTTCTATACTTATCTCTAGCCTACAAAATAGGTCTCTTTCAGTAAGAAAAACAAAGCAGAAAATCTTTCTTTTTGTCTCCCCTAGATAAAAGCTAACTTTTTAAGTGTATAATGTGTATCAAAATACACAACAGGAAATGAACTTATGCGTACCAATATTGTTATAGATGATGATTTAATAAATGAAGCAATTAGCTTAACGGGAATTCGAACTAAACGTGAATTAGTTGATTTAGCGTTACAAGAATTAGTTACAAAACGTAAAAAGAAGGATTTATTCAAACTTGCAGGTCAAATAGAATTCAGGGAAGATTTTAATCACAAGGAAGATCGAGTAATGCGCCATGATTTTGATTGATACCTCAGTTTGGATCCGTATTTTTAAAGATAAAAAGGGAACTGAAGCTAAACGCATACAAATCTGGCTAGATGAACGCGAAGCTGTTTTAACACGATTTAATCAGTTAGAGCTTTTACAAGGTTGTCGTGATAACAAAGAATGGTTATTACTGAGTAGTTATCTTGAAAACCAAACCTATATTGAAGCAATAAACGATACATGGCAATCTGCTGCTCGTATTTATTATGATTTGCGTCGTCAAGGATTGACAGTACGCAGTCCCATCGATTGCTGTATTGCTCAAATTGCGATAGAGAATGACTTATTACTCCTGCACAACGATAAAGACTTCAATGTTATTCATAAAGTAAGACCTTTAGTTCATCACCAATGGCTGTAATACTGATAACTCTTATAACTAAGCCCTTATTTTTGTTAAAAATATTTTTTCTCTTGACCAGGCATGCTTGAGTAATTCCCGATCCCGATTACTTATTTATTTTGGTCAAAACTCACCATAGAGACGGGGACAATTGTATCGCTTTCCTTCTCAAGACCTGGTGCTATGCAATTATATCAACCCCTTTTCTATCAACTATAGAAAGTAGCTTAAGAGTTGCTCCACTAGGCTTACTTTCACCTTGTTCCCATTTTTTCACGGCTCTATCAGACACATTTAAATAAGCAGCAAACACTGCTTGACTAAGGCCTACTTTCTTTCTAATTAAACTAATCTGTTTTGCAGTATAGTTTGGCACGGGAGATAATGATTTAACATTGAATTTCCTTAATGTTACTTTATTGATTGCACCAACTTCATGGAGATCTGCAGCCATTTCACTTATTGTTTCTTGGACATTATTCATTTAAAAACACCTCTACTAAACTCTGTTTATCAATTAAAACTGTAAGTTGCTCATCATTCAAACTAAGAAAAGCTTCAGCCATTACTTTAAACCCTTCAAGTTCATTTTTTTCAATATTATCCTTTTCTCCCTTAGAAAACCCATGAGCAAATATTGCTTTATTGCCTATCTTCATTAAAATGATTGTTCGATGTGAACTTCGTTTACCACGACCATGTATCCCAATCCTTTTTTTGTACACATCTCCACCTAAATTTGCATCTATTAGACCTGTTTGTATTTCAACTATCGATTTTTTCAGGTCATCATCACTCATTCCCTGCTTTTTAGCCCATTTTACAAATGTTTTATATTTGAAGATTCTCATATTTACAACAACTCCCTGCCTTAATATATACCCTTGTGTTCACCACTTCAAAATTAAAATAGTTTTCCTCTTACCGAATGTTAGCGCCAACGCACTCCCGCAAGTATTTGCCGCAGAATAAATTACCCATAAAACAACTTTTACATAAATGAAAGAAAACAGAAGGTGGGGAAAGGTAATCCCCCTCCAATTACAAATACAACTACTTCAGCCTTGTCCCCTTATGGCCCTTATAAACAGCAATCCCATGTACTTTATAGTCAAGAACATCGGTAATTTCTATGGGTGGGTAACGCCTGGTTAAGTCTTCAAAGAAAGATTTATCAGCCATTGTTACATATTGCATAATTGTGGGTGGTTGTTCTCCAAACTGTACAAGTACATAGTCCTTTGTATCCATAGTGACATCAGGATCAAAAATAATGTAGTCATCCAGAACGGCAAAATCACCGCACCCTTCTTTGCCGACTGAAACAGCAAAGGCCTTATTACTAATTTCAAAATCCAATTTTATATACACTTTTTCATACTCCAATTTGTTGATGGAGTTAATAAAGGTGCAAAAGTCATGCGCTTCCATTTCACCTATAGGAAACGCTAAGAAATCAGTGCGATATGTTTTGTTTGTGGTATTTGACGCAGAATCATGCGCCATATCACTTCTTTGTGTATGACAGTTATCTAGCCAGCCATTCTCTTTGTTAAAAGCCTCCTCAATTTGCCGGGCGATTCTATTGCCAATATTCTTGATGGGGTTGCCCCCTATAAAATGACTAACTTGCGGTTGTGATTTACCCAGTCTCACAGACATAGCAACCACGCCACCTATTGAGTTAGCCAGATACCTTGCGTTTTCGAGTCTTATTTCTGAAATATTCATAGTTTTATTATACACCATTAATACCTTTTAGGTAATTCATTAAAAGGTAATGACTTGCTTTTGTATTATCTTGCTGATAATATTTAACTTTACAAATACATGAGAGGGACTTATGAAACAAGATTTTAGAGCATTATTTTTGGCGATGTCTGAGCTTGAAAAAGTGATATACGCACAAAAAGCGGGTACCTCTGCAGCTTATATACAGGCACATCTCATTACGCGTTACAAGATCCCCCGTAAAAAGCTGATGCTTAGCCTGGCTGAAGCGAGTGAAGATAGCGTTAGCGTTACTGATTTAACAAACTTTTTTTATGCAAAAGTTGAACCCAGAAAAAAAAGAAATAAGAAGAGTGCATGTTCGCCCCTCTTAGATTGTCAATAACGCAAAGCAGGCCTGAAGAAATGATTAAAATAACCATTGTGAGTACCAAAGGCGGTGTTGGAAAAACAACCTTAACAGCTAATTTAGGCGGTTTGCTCGCCGACTCTGGTTACCGCGTTCTATTAATTGACGCAGACCCTCAGCCAACACTCTCTAGTTATTATGCATTAAAAGAGAAAACCGACAATGGCCTAACGCATTTTCTTATCAACTCTGATAGTCGTACTGTTATCTCTCATACACATATTGATAATCTGGATATCATTGTATCGGATGATCCCAATGTAAAATTAAGAGACTGGATACGTGATACACCGGATGGTCGAGTACGATTGAAGCACATATTGTCACAATTGGATAATCAATACGATTTTGTTTTACTCGATACCCAGGGAGCAGTAGGCCCCCTTCAAGATGCTGCCGTGACCGCTGCAGACTTTATGCTCTCCCCTATTCCCCCGGAAATCTTATCGGCCAAAGAATTTGTCCGGGGAACTGTTAAAATGATTGAAAGATTACAACCCATGGCGAGATTAGGTGCGCCTATAGGCCCTCTTCGCGGCATCATTTATCGTCAGGATAGAACAGTTGATGCCAGAATTATCACCGAAGAATTAAGAGCCGCATCATTTACCCCTAGCAAAGGGGCGATTACAATCCTTAATACTGTTATCCCCAGCTCAGTTGTGTACAGAGAAGCTGCGACTCAAAAAATCCCCGTGCATCGATTAGAGCAAAAAAACAAACGAAATAATAATTTGTCAGCAAAGCAAATTATGGTTGAACTCGCTCGTGAATTAATCCCTAACCTTCCAGATATAGCGTAAAGACCGATGACAACAAAAGCAAGGGCAACAAAAAAGCAGGTACAGGGTATGTTATTAGAGGGTAATTTTGCAGAGCATACTGATACACCCTTAACACTATCAGACCCGTTAACGGTCACCCAAATGATTTTAAAGCTATCTGAAATCAAAGCGTATGACAAAAACCCACGCAAAGAAAAAAATCCGCTTTATGATGAAATCAAAGCCTCCGTTCTAAGTAATAAACGACTGAATAACCGGGTAGCTCAGGGTCTCGCGACCCTTTGCCCCCTAAGAACCGTACTTGCGAGTTTCCCAGCATACGGCTCAAGCCCTTCAAAAGCCAGAATAAACTGACCCAGCTGCCTTATTATTCAACAGTAAACTCATTTTATTTAGTGTAAAATGATGTATTTTCCATCACTAACTTTACTACCAAAAACAATGTCTGTTGAACAAATTTAATAGCCAACCTTTGCGATACGTATCTACAGCCGATAATACATATTGCTATGCCAGAAGGTGCACCAGCCAAAGGCCGTCATTTGCGTTTCCTTCTTAAAACCGGTTCTCTAAACTCTCTCGCAACGAAGCACCAAATGGACGTGCGCACACTTTCGTGTCGGACAAATCTTGAATCCGTATCAACTACATTACATAATCGCCTTCGCTTTTTCCATTCTCTCATCGACGCATGGCCATCAGCACCCCTTGCGGGCAGCTTTCTCCATTGCT
Source organism: Methyloprofundus sp. (assembly GCF_965251085.1). Classification (NCBI taxonomy): domain Bacteria; kingdom Pseudomonadati; phylum Pseudomonadota; class Gammaproteobacteria; order Methylococcales; family Methylococcaceae; genus Methyloprofundus; species Methyloprofundus sp. Next base: position 3,431,352 of record NZ_OZ252594.1, read on the forward strand.
GGAGGACGATACGACATTGCCACGTTCCACATAAATATCTTAACGAACGACTTAGGTGCTGCCTGTATCCCAGTAGTGCATTATCTGCGTGAAACCGACGTTATAACAGTTCCACTGACTACCCACCTGTTGGTTACAGCCTATCAGTGCTTTTGGCTGCTCTTTTGTTAACGGGACTTCAAGACGACAGTTCACATTACATTCACCCTATCATTCCATCCTAGCTCCCGTCCGCCTTAGCACTGGCAGTTACGATTCCCCTCACGGTTCCTCTTATACGAGTTTCATTGTCCCAGACGCTTCACACCACATCCGTGTCGCATGGCCTGGTAGGATACTGGAGGCAGAACTCCAGGTTGCGCCTCACTTAAAAAAAAGTGATTTACAACATATATTTATGCAACTTCGTGTCGCAAATAACTTCAATATCACCAGAAGGCCTGGCGACAATCTGTTTATGGTTGAATCAGGTGGGAATACACGCCTGCAAATACTCAATGAGCTGTATAACGAAACAGGCGATGAAGTTTTTAATCAGGTTCAATGCCTGTTTGTGCCCTGGTCATCCGAGTCAACTATTCTCACGTCTCATCTGATAGAAAATGAAATACGTGGCGATATGATATTAATTGATAAAGCTTATGCGGTGAAAAGCCTGAAAGAGGAAATAGAAATCGAGCTGGCGAAAGAACTATCTCGTAACGAATTTTCTAAACTTGCGGCTGAGCGAGGCTATAAGGTCTCACGAAGAAACCTCATTCGATTAGATTACGCCATTGAGCTCGACCAAATGATCCCGCAAGTAATGAGACGAGGAACTGGTAGCTATAAATTATTAGATGATTTAAAAAAACTACACCAAACCTACAGTGATTACTGTAGTGATAAAACTGATCGTTTTGAGCTAATTTTTATGGGGGTTATGTCAGAGCATGATAATGAAGAATTTAATATAAAAGATATGCGCACTGATCTTGATGAGCAGCTTGCCGCCGAAATCGAAGTTCAAAGTAATCATATTTTCCTTGAGATTCAGTCAAGGATAGTCAACTCTACAGCCCATCAAAATAGCAGTGATGCTTTTAATTCATTGGCACAACACACCACCTCAACTGAAAGTCAATCCACACAACAAAGTGAAGTGATTGATCCTGATAATACGACTTCAGTGCCCTCCACTTCATCTCAAGAGAGTGATGTTAGTAATTATGCAAATAAAACAAACGCTGCAGCAACCGAACAGCAACCAGAAAACCTGGCAGAAAAACAAGCGACAAATAATCAGCAAAGCACGCCCTCCCCTAGCTCTAAAGATAATTCCACTCAATTAACACTTGATCCAGAAGGTGAAGTCAACTTAGCCAGCTTACGCAAAAGAAACTATGAGCTGATATGTCACTTTGCTCGTCATTTCATTATGGATCATGTTATCCATCAAAGTGATTCGGGACTTGGTTTTATTATTGAGTGCCCTGTTGAGCCATTTGATTTTGAAGGATCACAGAGACATAAAGAAACGACATATCTTAAATATGTTGTTTGGTGGTTTTTATTAGGACTGTCTGAACAAAATACTGATCCAAAGCGATTCCATGCATGGAATCACTTAGAATTATTTACACTTTTTCATCATCATGAGCGCGGTACTAATGCGCTTACTGATCGTGTTAAACAACCACCTGAGATATTAAATTTATTAGCGATCATCATACAATGCCCAGTAGCATTAACAGACACAGGTTTTCTACAGTTATTTAGATTAATGGAAAATATTAGAAAAATAAAAAAACATTACCCGGATAAGCTGATTTGGGATCACCAGGAATAAGTTTAACAAGTAATTATTACAATTATGGGGAATATATGAGCAGTGCATCTGACTATGCATTTCAAACATTACTATATGTTTCAAGATTAGTGTCAGAAGGTGATTTTAAAGCCGCTGGATGCATGGGATTAAGTAACGAGCAAATGTCTAAAATTAGTGACTTAAGTACCCAGGATATTCATGTCTTGTCTGATTTGACACAAGCAAAATTTTTGTCAGTTCAATTTGATCAAAAGGCACTGGATAAAGCCCTAGTAATTATTGGCGACAAAAAAAGACATCAACATAAAATTTATGAATTACTCAGAGAAGGAGCGTCATATCCGGTTATGAAATACCTATACGGGCTAACAACGTCTGATATGGCAAATTATAAAAAATTCCTTAACTTACCCAAAAGTGAAGGAAGGCCCTCACTTCCATCGGAGGACAAGCAGCACAACCTATGGAAGCATATTACTCATGTAGATATTCATATTAAAACTGAGGAGTTAGCAGATAAATTATTGCACGCATCAAAAACCACGAACTTACAGATAAATGTTATTTGGCTGGTATTAAATAAATGGGATAAAGACTTAGGGAGATGGAAAGAAATAATCATCCAGAACAACCAGGAGAAATGGTCAAAAACCATTTCTCCAACGATGGCATTCGGTCAACAAACTGATAATACGTCTTCATTGCTTTTTTACCTACCTTTACTCCTGTTTCATATATTTTTTCTGTTAATTTAACAATAGGTGCTTTGCCATTGTAGGTCATACTTTTGGCAAATTTTAAAGTTGTTTCAACTGTATCCATTATGTCGCCACTAATATGATTTTCATAGGCTCCCCATACTCGTTCAATTGGGTTATATTTACTATGATAAGGAGGGTAGTAGGCCAGTTTTATCTTTATGTTGCTTTTTTCAGCAAACTCCACAAGCCTTTTTATAAACTGAGTTCTGGAGCTACTGTTCTCCATACCATTGTCAGCGTTAATTGTCAGAATATCTACTCCATATTTTTCTTGAATTTCTGGCCAAATTTCTTCCAATCGGTCAACGATGAAATCACTGCTGGCATAGCCTGCTGTAAAGAAAAGGAAAAAATCATCATGTTCAGGCAGATAAAAACCAAAAGGAGTTAACTTTTCCTTAACATCTAAATCATGATCCTCTGCTTTTGTTAAAACCCGATTTCGTCCTCCCCGTGAAAAATTTCCTATATTCATTCTTGCTTTGGCATCAATTGATATACGAATCTCTTTTGGGTTGATATCTGCCATTCCATTGACTGAATGAACTTGTTCAAAAATTGCATCCGTTTCCTTGATTTTCTTATGAGGCTTTGTTTTTTGTACCTTTTTTGGATGGTAACTCAGGTCATTTAATTTTGTATTGATAGTTTTTGAGCAAGGTAATGTTTTTTCATCGTAATAATCAATCTCCAGTAAACGTTTTCTAACTTCTTTAGCCGTTAGCCGGGTATATAATCGACAGGAATTAAAAGAGGGATCCGTTTGACACTCCGGTTCAGCAATTTTTTTTATGTCATCAAGTAGATGAGGAAAATGCTCTTCACTTTTATTACGCCCTCTCGCTGAAAAATTATCTTCTATGGGCTGAGTTTCAAGTTCATATTGTCCTTTTCGGATAGTGCCTCTATTCCATCCTAGTTTTTCTTCAGCAATACTTGCACCACCTGAGCCTAGTAGCTCCACCGTTTCAGCCATGAATATACGACGTACCGAGCCTTTTAAACGATGGGCTGTATTTATAATCCAACCTATAATGCTATCTGTTAATATCAACAAGCTTATCTGCCTAGTGTGAGAATAAATTCAGAATTCATTATTATAAATTATTGAGACACAAGCTTACTTCGTTTGGATGATTATTTCTTTCCATCTCCCTTACCTGAATATACAGCAAAGACTGTTTGTTAAAAATAGTCGCCTGTTAAGCAATGGAAAACGAGATATCAGATAACATAAAGATTCTATCGAACCGCATTTCAAGTGAGTTGGAAAGGTTATCGAGTGAACCGCGAGGAGACACAAGCTCTGTTGACTCGCTGGTTTATATTGGCAATTGGCAGGATGCCATCCCAAGATCCATATGGGTTGATAAAGAGCTTGATTCAAGAGAAGTCAGGTCATGGGGGATTATTAGAACCCAGGCGATACATAGTTCGGCTGTCATGTTGAGCCTAAACAGATTGTTAACGGAAACATTAAATTACTCCAATGCAACGGTGTCGAGAATAATCTATGTTCTCAGGTTAACTCGGTGGATATCACTCTGCTCCCAACTGCGAACACAAGAGGGGCAATTTAAAGGCAATATTTATGCTATCCACGATGCACCGGTATCTATCTCTGACTCTATCTACCTTGATAAAGAGTATTTAACTTTTGTACAGCAACAGATATCACATAAAAAGTAAGCGCTCAATAGTCAGCGTACTTCACGGCAACTCAGATTAATGCCAAACTATCCCCATTGTTAAATACCACGGGGAATTTTAAATGGCAGCGTTAGAAAAAATACAGGAAAAGACTTTCTGGCCTATTCACATAGAGCACTGGCAGGCATCAGGCCAATCACAGGCAGCTTATTGTCGGCAACATGATTTATGCCCGCAAAAGTTCGGCTACTGGAAACGTAAATCGACTGTAAAGCCTACTACTTCCCCTACAGGATTTACGCGCATTCGGGTTGACGAGGGTATCTCACCGGATCTAGCTATTGGATTATCCTTACGATTTAATGATGGCACACGTCTGGAAGGTATTACGCAGGACACTATGTCGTGTATTCAACCACTGCTTGAGCTGTTGCGGTGACGGTTGTTATGCGTCCATCCCTGTCTTTAACGGAGGTGTATCTGTATCGGCGTCCCATTGATTTTCGTAAGTCACACCGAGGGCTATCGGCGATTGTTGAATGTGAGTTAGGGCATAATCCTTTTGAGGGGGCTCTCTATGCCTTTACGAATAAACAGCGGAATAAGATTAAATGTCTGTTCTGGGAAGATAATGGTTTTGTCCTTTATTACAAGTCATTGGTAGAAGACAAATTTAAGTGGCCTAAAGGTGATGAAGAGACATTAACCTTAACAGGACAGCCGTTAAACTGGTTGCTGGATGGCTTTGATATTAGCGCGATGAAGGGTCATAAAAAACTTCAATATGAGTCTGTTTTTTAGCTGTTTTTGTGTTCATTATTGCCACTATAAAGGCTATAATAAAGCCATGATTTTAGCCGATATTTCAAATATAAAACAACAAGATAAAGCCGGTTCTTTGCTGTCGGAGAGTGTTGCTTTGTTGCTTGAAAAAGAAGAGGCTATTGATGAACTGACGCGTGTGATTGAAGTTAAGTCTGGGGTGATTTCCGAACAGAAAAAACGCATCCTTATTCTGGAAGAGGTACTACGCTTATCTAAAATAAAACGCTTTGGGTCATCGAGTGAACAATCTCATCAATCCTCTTTGTTTGATGAAGCAGAGAATGAAGCAGATAGCAGCGAGGAATTAGACCAGGAAGCTGATGAAGCACCTGAGGGCGATAAGCAGACAAGTTCTACTGGCACGAAGAAAAAGCCGGGACGCAAACCCTTTTCGGATAAGTTACCCCGCGAGCAAATTTTTATTCATTTAACGGATGAAGAAAAAGAAGGCGCTATTGATACTTTCTTCACGAAAGTGAAAGAAGAGCTGGATATTATTCCTGCTAAAGTACGTGTTCTTGAATACATGCAGGAAAAAGCGGTCTTTGTCGAACAGATTGAAGGCGAAAAGCAACGCCAGGTTAAAGCCGCACAAATGCCCAGACACCCTATTGCCAGAGCAATGGGAAGCATCAGTTTAATGTGCTTTGTTATTATCGCCAAGTATGCTGACGGCTTACCTTTATATCGGCAAGAAGGCATCTTGTCTCGTTATGGGGGTGACATCTCCAGAGCGACATTAGCAAACTGGATGATCGCACTGGCTAAACAACTTCAGCCCCTGATTAACCTGATGCGAGAGCATCAACACACAGGGGCAGTCATACTCGCTGATGAAACGCGGGTTCAGGTATTAAAAGAACCGGGGCGGCCAGCGACCTCAGATAAATATATGTGGGTGACGCTTGGCGGGCCACCGGGTGAAAAAAGCATCCTGTTTGAATACGATCCCTCTCGTAGTGGAGACGTCCCCATGCGCCTGCTTGACGGCTTTAGTGGCTATCTGAAAACCGATGGCTATGCGGGGTACAATGCCGTGTGCCAAAAAAACAGCATCACCCAGCTGGGGTGCTGGGATCATGCGCGTCGTTATTTTAAAGATGCCCAGAATGCACAGCCTAAACGCAAAAAGGGACAAAATAACAAACCCTCAAAAGCAGGTAAAGCGCTGAGCCTGATCAATAAACTGTATGTCATTGAGCGAGAAATTAAAGACCTGTCAGTGGATGAAAAATATCAGCAGCGCCAGGAGAAGAGCATTCCTGTATTGAACCAGCTCAAAGCCTATCTGGAAGAAAACCAGCATAAAGTACCTAAAGATAGCCTGACAGGAAAGGCAATGACTTACCTGAGTAACCAGTGGGAAAAACTCAATGTGTATTGCACCCATGGTGAACTCAATATTAGCAACATCCTGGCAGAAAATGCGATTCGCCCGTTTGTGATAGGGCGCAAAGCCTGGTTATTTTCTGATACCCCTGCGGGTGCTCGTGCCAGTGCAATACATTACAGCCTGATAGAAACAGCTAAAGCAAATGGGCTGGAGCCTTATGCATATCTTAAGCAGGTTCTCACTGCTTTACCTTATGCTGATACGGTTGATAAAGTGGAGGCTTTGTTGCCCTGGAATATTAAAAAATCAGATACGCCTGAATAGGGCAAGTACGTGCTTCGTTGAGCGCTTACGATTCTAATAATGTGGATTTTCCTGTTCCCCTTCCACCTATAATGCACGTTAAGTTTTTACTAAAATTTATCGACTGACCATCAAGAAGACCTCCCTTAAGTTTTATACCCACAAAGTGAGGGATTTTTTCTGGTATAAACTCTTCAATCCTAATTCTGGATTCATACGAAAAAAGTGCTATTTTTACAGCATCAAAACTGAGTTCATCTACTTTAAAACGAGTTAACCTTTTTTCTCCAACAGCATTTATCCCAAGCTTATTTAAATTATGAGAATCCGAGGACATTACTTTGGGAAGTATGGTGCTTTCAGACTGACTAAGCTTATCTCTTCGTGAAGTCATTAATTTTTTTCGGTTAGGATTGGTATCTGAATCTGTATACTCAGACATCTTGATTCGCTATCCTGAAAGAAATCCATTAAAACTTAAACTAGGCAATATAATTAAAGGGTTAGGGAATTATTGTCAAATGATTGATATTTTCAGCTAAAGAAATGAAAATGGTACTCATTTAGGTTAAACTAAGCCCTCATATCATACGAGGTATTCAATTAATGCAGCAACTCATGCTCCCAATAATTCCTCAGGGTACGACTATTATAAATGGTCAGGTCAGTGTTGATAACCGAAATGATGAGTGGTTTTATTTCCTCGGCGGTATCCCGATCTATTCTCACCAGGCTGACAATAAGAGATTATTTAGACTTCACACCTCTCAACTCATCAATACCGGTTCCTGTCGTTCAATCGATATTATTACAACCTTTGGTGTCTCTAAAAGTAGTGTTATGCGCTCATTAAGGCAACTACGAGAAAAAGGGGCTGATTCGTTTTTTGAACCTCGCCCGACTCGCAAGGGAGGACCACTCTTTACGCTTGAGGTTTTGCAGCAAGCTCAGGAATATCTGGATCAAGGTATGACGCCTAACGAAGCCGCTAAAGAATTAGGCATCCGGGCAGATACCTTTCGCAAGGCGATCAGTGATGGACGTTTAAAAAAAAGTCTGCCGCATCAATAGACCCCAATGATGGCAGTACCAAATCAGCCCGTGATATTATAGATGCCAATGCAGCCGATGTGCTTGGTACGGCCTGCACTCGAGTAGAAGAGCGAATCCAGGCTGCTTTGGGTGAGCAGGAAAAGGGAGCCTCAATCGAATTCGAATCCTGTTTAGATGTTCCTAAAGGCGGTGTGTTATGTGCATTGCCCGCGTTACTTGGCAATGGCTTATTAAATGACATTGAGCGCCACCTGGGCAAACTGACAGGTTACTATCAAACCTTTCATATTCTATTGCTACTCGCCTTTATGGGGCTATGTCGCATCAAAAATGCCGAACAACTTCGCGAGCATGCACCGGGTGAATTCGGAAAACTACTTGGCCTGGATCGGGCTCCCGAAGTGCGTTGTTTAAGATCCAAAGTAAAAGGACTGGCTGAACCAAAATCAGTCGAAAGCTGGGCGGCCGACCTCAGTCGACAATGGATGGAAAATGAACCAGAGGCAGCAGGAACACTCTACATAGATGGTCATGTCCGTGTCTATCATGGACACTTGACTAAACTTCCCAAACGGCATGTTTCACGCGAAAAACTCTGCTTACGGGGTATCACCGACTACTGGGTTAATGATGGTACGGGGCGTCCCTTCTTTGTCGTTGAAAAAACGGTGGATCCGGGCTTACTAAAAACGCTGGAAGAAGATATCGTCCCCCGATTACTCAAAGACATTCCGAATCAACCGAGTGCACAAGCATTACAGCAAAACAAACAAGCCTGTCGTTTTATCCTGGTGTTTGATAGAGAAGGCTATAGCCCCGCATTCTTTAGAAAGATGTGGGACAAGCATCGTGTCGCTTGCATGACCTATCATAAATTTCCCACCGAAAATTGGCCACTGGACAATTTTTCCAGTCAGGAGATCACCCTACCGAGTGGTGAAAAAGTCATCATGAAACTCGCCGAACGAGGCAGTCTGGTTGGAACTGGAAAACAGGCGATGTGGATGAGAGAAGTGCGCAAGTTGACTGATTCTGGTCACCAAACCAGTATTATTACCACAGCCTATGAACTAGAATTGACGGCTGTTTCTGGGCGAATGTTTAGCCGGTGGTGCCAAGAGAACTTTTTTAGATATATGAAGCACCACTATGGGCTAGATATGCTACAGGAGTATGGAATAGAGCCACTATCCGATACCCAAAAGGTGGTCAACCCTGATAGGCGCCAACAGGAAGGACAGCGTAATTCGATACAATCCAAACTCAATTACCGTCTATCTCGATTTGCAGCGATGGAACTTCATCCGGTGATTAAAAAAGATGAAACGGAAGATGTGAAATACAAGAAATGGGAAAGAAAACGAGCAGAATTACTCGAAGAAATAGAGCATTATGAAAATGAACTAAAAACCATCAAGGAAAAACTAAGCCAAACGCCCAAACACATTACCTGGCAAGAGTTGAGAGACGAAGATAAGTTCGAACAGCTTCTGCCAGGGAAAAAGCGGCTGATAGATACTGTCAACATGATCGCTTATCGGGCAGAAACAGCAATGGCCGCTCTGCTAACCTCACCGACAATCGACTTTCCGATGGCAAGGCAACTATTACAAACGCTGTTTGTGACAGAAGCAGATATATTACCCGATGAAGTAAAAAAACAACTTCGGATACGTGTGCATAGTACTTCCCGACCTGCAAGTAATAAAGCAATAGAAAAGTTATTTGAACAACTCAATCAAACGGAACTCAATTATCCAGGAACCGATCTGCGCTTAATTTATGAGCTGACTTCATCCGCAAAAAATTAGGAAATGGTCTCAAATTAGTTTCGTCTGAATCAAGATGTCTGATACTGCTCAAAATTATCTTTTTTGCTAATCTCCAGTCCTAATAACTCGGGGTGACTAAAACACGCTTCGGTAACATCATTAAATCGACCAATGACCTTTTCAAACCCTGAGTCAAGATCAATATGGGCTAAAATCCCAAAGCCACCATATTGTTTGGCATAATCTAAACATTCTACTATTCCTTGATCACAACGCTCTTTATTATCTGATATTGTTAACTTCCCATAAAAAGATCGTAAATTTGTGAATGTTTCAAAAAAAACCAGTAAATGACCTTGTGTAGTACTTACCTCTATTCCAGGTATTACCAATATATTCTTAACTTTGGCGTAGTCTATGGCTTTCTTAGAGTTCCCAATTTCATTATGGTCAGTAATGCTAATAATTGAGAGATTAGAACTTATAGCTGTATTAACTATATTTTCTGGTGTCATGCTTTCGTCTGTAACATCAAAAGAACCATCATCGACTCCGTAAGAGTGTATGTGAAGATCAGCTCTTACAAAATGATCGCCATCATTAATATCTACCATTATTTATCCATTTTGTTTTTTCTTAATTCACGCTCGATAGTATTCGCAGAAACTCCTAACAACGCCCCTACTTCGGCTTGTGTTTTTCCGCTGTTCAATAATTCATGCATATGCTGAACTTGCCCTGGTGATAAAGCTTTTGGTCGTCCGACATGCTTACCGCGTTTTTTTGCGGCTCTCATTCCTGCTTTTGTGCGTTCTTTGATTAAATCACGTTCAAATTCAGCTAATGCACCCATGATATGAAAGACCAGCTTGCCGCCTGTGGTGGTATCAATACCATCAGTTAAACTATGAAAGCCTGCTCCTTGCCCTTTTAATTTATCAATTAATTCACAAAGAAATCCTAGAGAACGCCCTAATCTGTCCAGCTTCCAGATAACCAGAGTATTGTTACCTTCTGCAACGGCTGAAAGAGCTTGCGAAAGCCCATCCCTATCTTTAGGTATTCCGCTAATACCTTCATCGGTGAATATCTTGTCACAGCCTCCCGCCTTGGGTGCATCAAGCTGTAGATCGAGATTTTATTCATCTGTTGATACTCTAGCATAGCCTATTTTCATGGGCGTAATATTGACATGCCCTTTTGGTGAATTACAAATGCCTGTTTATATCTGCGTTTTGGTGTAAAACACGTAAAATAGTAATTCCAAGGTCATCAATCACATAAATAATTAAATGGCTTTCATGCTGGTGAATCCGAACAACAGGAAAAAACTCTTGTCGTTCTGGGGTAATTAAAGGGGAGTCTGCAAGAAAAGAAAATTTGTTATCGAGGCCAGATAGATATTTGCGCCGTTGCACCTTGCCCCACTCTCTTTGAGTATAAAGGCCAATTTGCCGTAAATCTTCTTTTGCTCGTTGACTAACTCGGTAACGCAGCACTATTCAGAATCCAATTCTTTTTGTAATTCATCCATACTAAAATTTTCTACAATGCCGCTTTCAAAGCCTTCTGTAATAGCTTTTTGTAAAGCTGCAATCTTGGTTTCTCTTCGTTCAAGTAAGCGTAAACCATCACGCACTAATTCACTAGCTGAACCGTACTTCCCGCTAGCTATTTGATTTTTCATGAACACTTCCCAGTGTTCGCCTAGAGTAAAACTCGTTGTTGCCATAATATGTCCTCCTATACTATTTAATAGTATATATGAATATCAAGAAATACAAGAAAAAACGTAGTTTGCTGAAGAGAAACAGCCTTAAAAGTGTTAAGTTTTATCTAAGGCGATATGAGAACATTATTTTGATACATGGAAAGAGACACGCCTTTCCCTATATATTAGAAGGTTTACTTTTTAAGACTTCTTAACCATCTCTGCTGTTTTGCAAAGTAACATCTCCATCCCCATATGTGTTTTTATTGATCTATAACCCATCTCTATTTGCCAGCGCTACCGCTGATACAGTTTAGCCAAGGATTTTGGGGATAATTTTTGGCATCCATTAACAAAGACTAAGAATCTTCAACAATAAACCCTCTTAAATGTAAAAAGGGTTTATTGTTGAACGCAGCTCACCAAATAGGCAAACTAATGAAAAACTAACAGGAGTCTAAAGATGCCTAAAATACCTGCTGCATTCACACTTTTTATTGCAGCAACCTTGACGGGGTGCGCTTCAACCGTTAAAAAACCTGACGATAACAAAACCAAACAAACCTGCATTTCTGAAGTAGCCACTAAACAACCACCCGCTGAAAGACGGGTAGGTTTGAAAGCTTGGCGACTGAAAGTCGGGATACAGGGCGAATAGCCCTGTTATTTAGGCTCACCCTATTCTATTTTAAAATCATCAGAATGTGGTCTGTATGAAGCTTGCGGAATACGGGAAAGTGGATGCACTGCTATTCCTGCATTACGCAAGTTTCATGCAGGCTACACAAAGTTTCGGGTATAATTATGTTAATTCTTAAGTAAAACATTTGAATAAATCTGTTCGCTTGAAAGGCGAAGGTTTTAACCTTGCGAATGGAAAATAAATGAATTCGAGACTTATGAAATGACCAGGTGGTCGCTGAAATTTGTAACCAAAGAGAGCTACTCAAGACCTTAACATTTCAATATGCGGGATCCCATCTTCTTTATAGATACTAGAAACAGTTGTAAAGCCAAAGTCTGAGTAAAACACTTCCAAATACTTCTGCGCAGAAATTCTAATAGCTGAATCTGGATACTCATCAGAAATGCGGACTATTGCTTCAGCAATAAGCTTTTTTCCTAAACCTGATTTGCGTAATTCAGGTGTAACAAGGACTCGACCAATGGATGGCTCTGAAAATTTTTCTTCAGGATAGACTACCCGCAAATAGGCAACAATTTTTTTAAAACCTGCATCCTCATGCCATCCAATTAAGTGCCACGCAACTTGATCCAGTTCATCGACATCCTGGTAAGCACAACCCTGCTCAACCACAAATACAGCCTGGCGTACTTTTAAGACTTCGTATAAGTCGTGCAAGGAAAGTTCATCAAATAATGACCATTGCCATTTAATCATTGCGCATACTCAATAACCAAAAAGTCTGTCCAGCGTAATGCTATGGCTAGAACTATCATCATTTAAATAGACGTCTCCATCCTGAATATTGCATTGCAATTGCATCGTACGTTTTACCATGCAGTCCACACCCTTTGCGTTAACATGTACAACTTTAAGATTGCTAAAGCGTTGTAATTTATCTTGCTGTTGTTCCCACCAGACCTTTGCCTTACGCTCATCATAAGTGTAGATAATGACTTGCTGAGCACGCCCACACGCCTTACGAATCCTTTTTTCATCAGGCTGGCCTAAATCAATCCATAGCTCAATATCATCAGTGAGCGACTTTTGCCAGAGTTCAGGTTCATCATCGCTACTTAATCCTTTTGTAAAACAAAGCTGTTCACCAGCATTTGCCATAAACGCTATTAGCCGTATCATAAAGCGAATTTCTGTTTCAGACGGGTGTTGTGCCACAGTTAATTCATGACTGTGATAATAATGCCTATCCATATCTGCAATATTAAGCGAAACTTTATTGATTGTTGAGCTAATAGCCATATCTGCGAATATCTGTATAAATTGACTGAATTCAAGTAGGAAACTGTATTTTACTACTGAACAATATTAATAGCTTTGTTACACACTATTAAGAGTCATCCTGATCACTATAAACATCATTATAAATATCTTTTAGAAGCGTAGGCACCTGGAAACAAATAATCATCCAGTTATGCGCCTATTGCTATAGCACTAATGACAAACAAAAATCCGGCCCAAATATTGGACGCTTATTTATTTCCAGGTGCCTTACCATCTAGCGCTAAACACACATATTTATAATATATCAATCAATAATTTATAAATTAAAAGCTATAAAAAAAACTGTTCGATTTCCGTGTACTCAGACTTGAAGCCAGTTTTCTACTGTTAAATTTTCAACCCGCCTAAATTCACGCTCATTCGCCGTGACAACGGTTAGACCTAAAGATTGAGCATGAGCGGCAATCAATAAATCATGCTGACCAATGATTAAATCCCGTTTTTCAAGATTCACTCGAATAGCAGCATAAACCTCATCAACCGACGCTTCTAATGCCAATATGGGTAAACTGTTTAAAACCTGCTCAATATTGAATGATAATTTAGCGGATTGTTTTTTAGCAGCACCATAGCGTAACTCACACGCTACGATAATACTGGTACAACAATCATCTTCCACACCCAATACGTTGATTTTTTCTGCAACCCTGCCCGCCGGGTTCTTAATTAAGTCAGAAAGAATATTGGTATCCAGTAAATAACGATACTCAGCCATCAGAAAATATCTTCAGGCTCTATGGGTAAATCAATAAACTCAGGAAAATCTTCAGCAACAGGGGATAAAGTCGCTAACACGGCAGTCAAGCTTTTTTTCCTGATAGGCTCAATAATTAACTTATCCCCCTCTTTGTAAATAATGGCTTCTGTACCCTCTAATTCAAATTCTCTGGGAATCCGTATGGCCTGATTACGGCCATTTCTAAATAAACTAACATGTCGTTCACCGTGCATTTTTTTCACCCCTAAAATAACAGCCTATGCCAAAGCATAGGCCACCTAAATAGGCTTGTCAACCCGGTACCATTAAACTTGCGGCGCCTGCTCTAAAGAGGCTGTGAACCTATTCAGTGTAGGCTGGGTTGAGGTACGAAACCCAGCAATAAAAGTGAGTTAAGTTATTGAATCTGGGTTTCGTTACCTCAACCCAGCCTACATAACTGCATTTTTTATAGATAAAAACGAATACTTTCATAGTCTCTAAAGGCTCGCCTTCCCAACACTCAGACAATGAAGCCAGTACCGAATTAGGCGATTGGATTTATATGTTTGAGCTAGATTGAAAGTTTAATTCTATTCTTTCTGTATACTTTTTAAGGTCGCATTAGCCCTGTCACAAACGCTTAATTGTTCCTTCATCTCAAGAAGGACAACAATTAACGATACAAATGCTCTTGAAACCCAACAAATACATCACGTATTTCAGCAACACTGCCAAGTTCAGCAGGAATATCTCTTACAGTCTGATATTTCGCTTTTATTAAATCAGGTAATTTCTCCAAATCCAGTTCACCAACACCATCTGAAATATAATGGTCTAAAACAAAAGCTAAGAACTGTTGCTGCGGGTCTGCATAATGTTTAAATATGATTGGCTTATGGTTATTTACCCGTTCTTCTCGGCTTATCGGGTCTGATGCAAACGCAATGTAGGACAATACATCAAACACATCACTATTTTCAGCATCAATCATCTGTTTAACATCGTCCAGCTGTTCACGACCAAAACCTTTATCTTCCAGACCTGCTAATAATGCTTTACGGGTATCAGGCTTACCCCATAAGACTCTTAACTCGTCTTCATCTTTAAATAAATCAGGTAATTCACCGTATAGATTTTTAATAAACTCAGCAGCAGAAATCGGCTTACCATCTGCCGCCCAGAATGACATAGTATCAATATGCCTTATCTTGCGGGCTTTGCCATCGGCTAATTTAATTTCTACCTTTACCTTTTTCTCACAAATGCAAGGGCTCTGACCACATTCAAAACAAGCTTCAGGTAATGGCTTTTCACAGATACAAGGCTGTTTCCCACACAGGTAACATATAGGAGGCGGCTCATTCACACAAACGCAGGGGCTTTTACCACAGTGTTTGCATAACTCAGGTTCTAAAGGCTCACCATCCCATTCATCATCATTAAAATGTTCATACGCCTTAACAAAGTCATAAATCGTAAAGTAGTCTTTACCATCAAACAAACGTGTTCCTCTGCCGACAATCTGCTTAAATTCAATCATCGAATTAATGGGTCGCATCAGAATAATATTACGTACATTACGTGCGTCCACTCCCGTTGAAAGTTTCTTTGACGTAGTTAGAATAGTAGGAATTGTTTTTTCATTATCCTGAAACACACGCAACCAGCGTTCACCTTCTTTACCATCATCTGCCGTTACACGAACGCAATAATTAGGACTATCACTTTGCTTAGCTTGATTAATCGCGTCGCGTACCATCAACGCATGTTTCTGTGTTGCACAAAAAACCAGGGTCTTTTGTTTCTGGTCTATTAAATCCATAAAGGCTTTAACCCGGTACGCTTCACGTTCTGGAATAATGATAAGACGATTAAATTCATCTTCGACATAACGCTTACCTTCTTCAACTTCGCCTCCCACAACCACATCATCTGAGGTGTAGGTATAGTCATCCATGGTCGTTGCAAACTGTCGCACTCTGAAGGGTGTTAGGTAACCATCGTTAATACCTTCTTTCAGCGAATAAATATAAACAGGTTCGCCAAAATAGGCATAAGTATCAACATTGCCTTTACGTTTAGGCGTGGCTGTTAAGCCTAACTGAATAGCAGGTGAAAAATATTCCAAAACGCCACGCCAGTTGCTTTCATCATTGGCGCCACCCCGATGGCATTCGTCAATGATAATAAAATCAAAGAAGTCTTTAGGGTAACCACTGAAGCTGGGTGCTGGGTTGCCTTCTTCATCTTTACCCGACATAAAAGACTGGAAAATGGTAAAGAAGATATTACCGTTCTTGGGGACTCTGCCTTTTTCACGGATGGTTTCGGGTGATATACGAATCAAAGCATCTTCTGGAAAGGCAGAAAATGAATTGTAAGCCTGGTCGGCTAATATATTTCGGTCAGCTAAAAATAGAATACGCGGTCTGCGACTGGGTTCTGTTCCACTATTCCAGTCTTTTAAATTCCAGCGACTTTGAAACAGCTTCCACGCTAACTGAAAAGCGATAAAAGTCTTACCTGTCCCTGTTGCCAGTGTTAATAGAATACGGTTTTTACCTGAAGCTATAGATTCTAAGGCTTGATTAATCGCATTATGTTGATAATAACGCGCTTCCCATGTGCCACCCTTATCTTCAAAAGGGATGCTCAGACATCTTGATTCAGACGAAACTAATTTGAGACCATTTCCTAATTTTTTGCGGATGAAGTCAGCTCATAAATTAAGCGCAGATCGGTTCCTGGATAATTGAGTTCCGTTTGATTGAGTTGTTCAAATAACTTTTCTATTGCTTTATTACTTGCAGGTCGGGAAGTACTATGCACACGTATCCGAAGTTGTTTTTTTACTTCATCGGGTAATATATCTGCTTCTGTCACAAACAGCGTTTGTAATAGTTGCCTTGCCATCGGAAAGTCGATTGTCGGTGAGGTTAGCAGAGCGGCCATTGCTGTTTCTGCCCGATAAGCGATCATGTTGACAGTATCTATCAGCCGCTTTTTCCCTGGCAGAAGCTGTTCGAACTTATCTTCGTCTCTCAACTCTTGCCAGGTAATGTGTTTGGGCGTTTGGCTTAGTTTTTCCTTGATGGTTTTTAGTTCATTTTCATAATGCTCTATTTCTTCGAGTAATTCTGCTCGTTTTCTTTCCCATTTCTTGTATTTCACATCTTCCGTTTCATCTTTTTTAATCACCGGATGAAGTTCCATCGCTGCAAATCGAGATAGACGGTAATTGAGTTTGGATTGTATCGAATTACGCTGTCCTTCCTGTTGGCGCCTATCAGGGTTGACCACCTTTTGGGTATCGGATAGTGGCTCTATTCCATACTCCTGTAGCATATCTAGCCCATAGTGGTGCTTCATATATCTAAAAAAGTTCTCTTGGCACCACCGGCTAAACATTCGCCCAGAAACAGCCGTCAACTCTAGTTCATAGGCTGTGGTAATAATACTGGTTTGGTGACCAGAATCAGTCAACTTGCGCACTTCTCTCATCCACATCGCCTGTTTTTTGGTTCCAACCAGACTGCCTCGTTCGGCGAGTTTCATGATGACTTTTTCACCACTCGGTAGTGTGATCTCCTGACTGGAAAAATTGTCCAGTGGCCAATTTTCGGTGGGAAATTTATGATAGGTCATGCAAGCGACACGATGCTTGTCCCACATCTTTCTAAAGAATGCGGGGCTATAGCCTTCTCTATCAAACACCAGGATAAAACGACAGGCTTGTTTGTTTTGCTGTAATGCTTGTGCACTCGGTTGATTCGGAATGTCTTTGAGTAATCGGGGGACGATATCTTCTTCCAGCGTTTTTAGTAAGCCCGGATCCACCGTTTTTTCAACGACAAAGAAGGGACGCCCCGTACCATCATTAACCCAGTAGTCGGTGATACCCCGTAAGCAGAGTTTTTCGCGTGAAACATGCCGTTTGGGAAGTTTAGTCAAGTGTCCATGATAGACACGGACATGACCATCTATGTAGAGTGTTCCTGCTGCCTCTGGTTCATTTTCCATCCATTGTCGACTGAGGTCGGCCGCCCAGCTTTCGACTGATTTTGGTTCAGCCAGTCCTTTTACTTTGGATCTTAAACAACGCACTTCGGGAGCCCGATCCAGGCCAAGTAGTTTTCCGAATTCACCCGGTGCATGCTCGCGAAGTTGTTCAGCATTTTTGATGCGACATAGCCCCATAAAGGCGAGTAGCAATAGAATATGAAAGGTTTGATAGTAACCTGTCAGTTTGCCCAGGTGGCGCTCAATGTCATTTAATAAGCCATTGCCAAGTAACGCGGGCAATGCACATAACACACCGCCTTTAGGAACATCTAAACAGGATTCGAATTCGATTGAGGCTCCCTTTTCCTGCTCACCCAAAGCAGCCTGGATTCGCTCTTCTACTCGAGTGCAGGCCGTACCAAGCACATCGGCTGCATTGGCATCTATAATATCACGGGCTGATTTGGTACTGCCATCATTGGGGTCTATTGATGCGGCAGACTTTTTTTTAAACGTCCATCACTGATCGCCTTGCGAAAGGTATCTGCCCGGATGCCTAATTCTTTAGCGGCTTCGTTAGGCGTCATACCTTGATCCAGATATTCCTGAGCTTGCTGCAAAACCTCAAGCGTAAAGAGTGGTCCTCCCTTGCGAGTCGGGCGAGGTTCAAAAAACGAATCAGCCCCTTTTTCTCGTAGTTGCCTTAATGAGCGCATAACACTACTTTTAGAGACACCAAAGGTTGTAATAATATCGATTGAACGACAGGAACCGGTATTGATGAGTTGAGAGGTGTGAAGTCTAAATAATCTCTTATTGTCAGCCTGGTGAGAATAGATCGGGATACCGCCGAGGAAATAAAACCACTCATCATTTCGGTTATCAACACTGACCTGACCATTTATAATAGTCGTACCCTGAGGAATTATTGGGAGCATGAGTTGCTGCATTAATTGAATACCTCGTATGATATGAGGGCTTAGTTTAACCTAAATGAGTACCATTTTCATTTCTTTAGCTGAAAATATCAATCATTTGACAATAATTCCCTAACCCTTTAATTATATTGCCTAGTTTAAGTTTTAATGGATTTCTTTCAGGATAGCGAATCAAGATGTCTGAGGCTTGGAATCACATAACGGCCTTTATCATAACGGCAACGAAAATGCGCTCTGGACTTTTGAGATAAGCTTTCAGCCCAGTCAAAAATAGATTCATAGCTCCTCATGCCGCATAACACAGCTCCAGCGGCTATTCCCAGAACAGTCTGTATTCTATGGCGTCGCCCTTGGGCTCTACGGGGATCATTAATTTCCTTGAAGAAATCCGGTAATGAACGCATTTGATGACGCGTTATTTTCATTTTTACCTCACCTAATAAAAAATGATGACTTAATATAGTGTGAGATAAAACAGATTGTGCTCGACGATGAAGTGGCTTAACGAAAATCAGCTTTTTGTGCTCTGTTTGAGCAGAGTAACCGTCTGTTACCCTGCGAAACCCTTTCGTGTAACCAATAGCCTGCCAGTTACTGGCTCGATAAACACCTCCATGAAATCGCTTTGGATCGACAAAGGTCTCGACCAACAAAATAGGGTGTCCATACTTTTCAACCCAATCATTGGATAAGCGTTTAAGGCACAGTGAAAGGAGGCGTGATCCTAGGTTTTTATCATGCCTCGTCGGTAATATCAAAAAACGGCTGTTGTTGGCAATCAGTTTTAAGCGGCCCGTTTGGTGGCGATAACTCCATCCTATCCAGCTATCACGAGCCGCACACTTTAATGCGGCGGCCGAAAAGCTGATCAGTGCAATCCATTCTGTTTCAGAATAGGCCACATACCAAAGGGTTTCACCAATTTTTGGAATAGCACCTAAGTAATGCTGGGCCTCCATCAAATCCTGATATTTTGGTTCTTCTTGCTTTAAAATGGGCCTGACTGATATTTGGTTGAGTTGCATCGTTTTATCTCAAGAAACTGGATAGAAACTATACATGCTTTTCATGGGTTTGTCCATCTTGGGGTGTAACTCATTACCATGCTTACCCTTTATAGCTAGAACAAATTAGCCGTGGTACGAAAACGTACGTTAGTATCTATATTAAGATTAAGGCGCATTTCAGAGAAATGGGTAAAACCGAGCTCACCATTAGATATCAATTTCTAATGGAATTTGAAATCTGATACAGATACAGACTCAAAGCGATACCCATCAGTTAGGAAAAGGCCAAGGTTAAAACTTCTGGCTACGAACTTAATACGAGACACTAGTCGTGCTCTCTCCCAGCTTAAATAGGTAGCCAAACTTCTTTATTATGTTTTTTATCCTAACGTGCGCATATTAGCAGCAATACGATTAGCATAATCAGGATCTATCTTTTTAAATTGTTCAAGCATTCGTTGCTGAACTGATGCTTCCGCTTGCACCAAACCTTCAGCAATCGTTGTGGTTAGCTGTTGTTTTTGTGATTCATTCATCAGACGGAATAAATCACCCGCCTGGCTATAGTGATCTTCATCATTCGCTACTCCATGCCGTTTAATCCATGCATTTTCCAGTATTGGCATAGGTGGTTCTGCAACTGATGGCTGGGGAACTGGTGCGCCTTCATTGATCTGATCATTAGGATAAAAATTAACCTCTGAACTTTGAATGCTGCTTTGGCCGTGTACAGGACAACCAGCCATTGCACCGTCTCTTTGATAATGATTCACCGGACATTTTGCCGCATTAACGGGTAGTTGATTTGCATTAACGCCAACACGGTAACGATGGGCATCCTGATAGGCTAATAAACGACCTTGCAGCATTTTATCAGGTGATGCACCGATACCGGGCACCAAGTTACTGGGTGCAAAACAAGCTTGTTCTGTTTCGGCAAAATAATTTTCAACATTGCGGTTCAATTCAAGTTGGCCGACCTCAATTAAAGGGAAATCAGCATGAGGCCAGATTTTAGTTAGATCAAAGGGATTAATGTGATAATTCTTTGCTTCTTCCTCAGTCATGATCTGAATCTTGGCTGTCCAGCTTGGAAAATCACCCCGATCAATTGCTTCAACCAGATCTTGTTGCGCACCAAAAGGCGATGCTTGTGCAGCCTCTTCATTGGTCAAGCACTTGATACCCTGATTAGATTTAAAGTGCCATTTCATCCAGAAACGTTCACCTTTATCATTCCAGAAACTAAAAGTATGTGAACCAAAACCATGCATGTGTCGAAGCGTGGCTGGAATGCCTCTGTCTGACATCAATATGGTCATTTGATGTAACGATTGAGGGTGATTTGCCCAGAATTCAAACATAGCCGCTGGATCAGGCAAGTTGGTTCTTGGATTTTTTTTCTGAGAATGCACAAAATCCGGGAATTTGATCGGATCGCGCAAAAAGAACACTGGGGTATTATTACCGACCATGTCGTAGTTACCCTGTTCGGTATAAAACTTGATCGCAAAGCCTCGGGGATCACGGGCATAATCACTGGAATCCTGTCCACCACCCACGGTAGAAAAACGAACAAAAACTTCAGTTTGCTTTTCTTCATCCTGTAGGAAACTCGCGATCGTATAATCGCTTAATGATTTGCTGACTGTAAATGTGCCATAAGCGCCGGTGCCTCTGGCATGCACAACACGTTCTGGAATTCTTTCCCGATTTAAATGCGCTAGTTTTTCGAAGGTATAGTGATTATCGAAAGTTAAAGCACCACGATCTCCAATACTAATGCTGTTGTCATCATCTGCGACAGGTGAACCTGTCGCAGTTGTTAAAGTTGGTTTATTCATTATTCGTACTCCCAATTGCAATTGAACAATAAGCAAATTTTAGTATGCTTTCGTGATCTAGATTATACAAACGATAAAGATTTGTATAATTGATTGTTTATATTATTTCGATTGATGGGCTCTATAAATAAATGATCTACCTCTAATCGCATAGCCTATCTGCTTATATTTGTTAATGCTCTATAGATATGGCGATAAGCTCAACAATCTTTACCATTAGCTCCGTCCTAACACTTGTTTTTCTCCAGACTAATCCGATGCTACGACTGGGAACCGGTTCTGTGAAAGGAATATAACTAATGCCTGTCTCAGCTTCATTGATTGCAATTTTGGGCATAAAGGTAATTCCTGTACCCGCTCGAACCATTTGTCTGAGTGTTTCCAGTCCTGTTGCTCTGACATTCTGCTGTTCTTCGGCTCCTTGCAATTGGCAAATCTGCAATGCCTGGTCGCGTAGACAATGGCCTTCATCAAGCAATAATATTTGCTGATGTAGTAGATCTTCTGGCCTAATAATGGCTTTTCCTACTAAGGGATTATCTACTGCCACAGCCAGTTGGAACTCATCATCAAACAGTTTTTCACTGGTCAGAAAGTCTTCCTTTATTGGTAACGTCAGTAGAGCAGCATCAATTTGACCTTGTTTCAGTTGTATAATCAATTCATCTGTTTTTTCTTCGATCAGAATGAGTTGCAATTCAGGCAGCGCCTTTTTGATGTGCGGGACCAGGCTAGGGAAAATATAAGGTGAAAGTGTAGGAATTGCCGCCAGCCTGAAATTACCTGCAAAGGGGTTCTGTGCATTTCTGGCTAATTCCTCCAAATGATCAATTTCCAATAACACGCGTCGGGCTGATGAAATAATCTGTTCACCTAACTCAGTTGTTAATACTTTTTTATTGCTCCGCTCAAAAATCTGGATGTTCAGATTTTCTTCCAATTTCTTAATTTGCGTACTCAGTGTAGGTTGGCTAATACAGCATTGTTCAGCTGCTTGCACAAAGCTATGCAAATCTGCTACTGCCACCAAATAACTTAAATCTCTTAGATTCATAAGCTCTCCATGTATAGGCTGTATCAATTGATAACATAAGAACAATCAATTATACATTGATACAATCAATCGATAACATATCAACCATAGAAATTAAGTCGTAAACAAGCAGTTCTTTGGAGGTCGTTATGAAAAATCCTGAACTATATACATCAGCTGACCCTCTCAGTCCCATAAAAATGAATTGCACTTATTAGTTGAACCTAAGGTAACTCACCAAGCCAGGTCGCCAAACCAAGCAATTCAAAAAAACATTCAACATCCACTGTAACCTTATCGACTATTCTGGCATCTAAGGGGTAACTTAAACAGCTGGACAACAATCCGGCAACAACAGGGGATACCCGTATGAATATCAAAGCAGGCATAATATCAGGCTTTGTAGCCACCATAGCATTGTCAATTATTATGGTCATTAAGACTAAAATGGGGGTGATGCCAGAACTCAACGCGATCAAAATGCTGGCCGGCATGATGAATACATCACCTTTCATGGGTTGGGTCGCACATTTTATGATCGGCACATTTGTGTGGGGCATATTATTTGCACTGCTAGTTAATAAACTTCCCGGGGGGGTAATCAGCAGTGCCATTCTTTTTTCCATCGTTGCATGGTTAATTATGATGATCGGACCAATGCCAATGGCTGGTGAGGGTCTGTTTGGTCTAAATATTGGCATGATGGCACCAGTAGCAACATTGATGTTACACCTAAATCCTGCAAGCATTATACATAATAATCCACAAAACTCCTTATTAAACAATGATATAATATCATTTTCCTGATTTCACTATCTCATTGTTTTAATGAAGCCCTCTAAAGTATCAAAATCCTCATCTCACGTAAGAAACCGTACCCGAACGGTAAAAATGACATCTACAGCACATGGATTGACAAGCCAGGCGGGACTGATTCCCGTCGTGAAATATTTAGACAGGATAGGTTTTGAAAAAACCGTAAAACAAAGCGTTCCACATCGGCGGGGTGAAAATGCAGACCATCACTTATCTGATGTGGTTCTATTGACGTTGGTTGGCATGATGGGGGGAGCAACATCAATGGCAAAGGTGACGACCGTATGGGCAGATAGCGTACTGCGCAAAGTAGCTGGCTGGATAAAGATTCCTGTTGAAACCACAATTTTACGGATCTTTAAAGAAGTAAGTGATAGGCAGATAAGCCAGTTTGAAACGCTCACGCATACTTTGCGTGGTCAACACTGGCGGCGATTGCTTCGTTCCGGAAAATCGAAAACTGGCATACAATCCGTCCAGTGGGTCGATGTCGATTCAACTGTGGACACCGTTTGTGGTCGACAAGAAGGAAGTGCCAAAGGCTTCAACCCCAAAAAGAAAGGTGCCCGTTCATACCATCCACAACTCGCTTTTCTAGCGGAAACAAAAGAAATTTTACAAGCCTGGTTCCGGACAGGCAATGCCTTTACAAGCAATGGTGTTGTAGAATTTACCAAACAGTTACTTGCACACTTGCCCAATCGGATGCGCATTATTTTTCGCGGTGACAGTGGTTATTTTGTCGGTGATTTGCTTGAATTTCTCGATACCAGAGGGCATGGGTATCTAATAAAGGTTAAACTTAAGAATTTGAACGCATTGCTGGCCAAACAGGCCTGGACAGCCATACAAGGCCGACCCGGTTGGGAGCAGAGCGAGTTTCAATATCGTTGTGGTGGCTGGTCTCGCTCTCGTCAGTTTGTCGCGGTCAGGATAAAGCAACCTAAACAAGTGACAGGACCTCAGTCCGAGCTTTGGGATACGGCAGAATATGACTATTTTTGTTATGTAACAACTGAACCTCTATCGCCTTGGCAAACACATAAGAAGTATGGTGAACGAGCGACGTGCGAAACATGGATTGAAGAAGCAAAATCACAAATGGGTTTAGGTAAAATCAGAACGAATCAATTTCTGGCTAATGCCGCATTATTTCATTGCGCCGTTCTTGCCTACAATACCGTGCGCTGGATGGCTCAATTGAGTGGCAACAAAACGTTGTGCCAATGGGAGCCGGATACACTTCGTACTTATCTGATTCGGGTGGCTGGAAAATTACTCACAGGCAATAATCAGCTGAGAGTCAGAACACCTGCAGGTCCGCTCTATCCACAGGAATGGGATGATTGGGTTAAGGTGGGGTTACTCGCTTAACATTAACCGAAGTTAAGTCACTTTGATTAAAAGGTCATGGCACGTTGGCAGGGTGTTTATTGCCTTGGGCTCGGGGGATATCCATACGATACAAAAAATTTCCTCTATTTATGATTTAAATCTGGATATTTTGATCGGTTGGACAAAGAGGGCTGGCAAAGCGGCAGTAAAAACCTAATAACCACTTAGCTAGACAGGTTAATGAGAGTCAAAATATGGGCTTGCAGGATTTAGGTTACATATTATATGGGGTGTTGTGCTAGGTCTTGTTTATAAATGGGTAGATCAGTTAAAAAGCCCGTCTTAATAGCTAATGTTGATTTTTAACCCTCTTAACAAAATCATTACAATACCTATTTATTTCTACCTACCAACTTTTATTCAACCCCTAAGTGGAGAATGATAATGCCAACAGCTGCTGAATTATTAATTAAGTGCCTCGAAAATGAAGGTGTCGAATTTATTTTTGGAATCCCCGGAGAGGAAAACCTCCATGTCATGGATGCTCTGCGCAATAGCTCAATAAAATTTATTACCGTTAGACATGAGCAGGGGGCTGCGTTTATGGCTGATGTGTATGGTCGCCTCACTGGCCGAGCGGGTGTCTGTCTAGCAACACTCGGTCCTGGCGCAACCAATCTCATTACCGGTTATGCGGATGCCAATATGGATAGAGCACCGATTGTGGCCATTGCTGGGCAGGGTTCTACTGCACGTATGCATAAGGAAAGCCATCAAATGATTGACCTGGTCAATTTATTTGAACCTATATCAAAATATAGTGCCGAAATAGTACAGCCAGACATTGTGCCTGAAATAGTGCGCAAGGCTTTTAAGGATGCGCAGTCAGAAAAACCGGGAGGTGCATTTATAAGCTTTCCTGAGAATATTGCCGGAATGGAAGTGGCAGAAAATTTAACCCCGCTAAAAGTACAAAGCGCAACCCCCCCATTCCCTGCACCCAATAAAATCACTCAAGCCGCTGAGCTTATTTCTTCGGCGCAGTTTCCTATTATTATGGTCGGTAATGGAGTGATTCGAGCAAATGCTTGCAATGCATTAGTTAATTTTGTTGAGAAGCTTAATATTCCCGTTGCACACACTTTTATGGCCAAGGGCTGTGTGCCATTTTCTCATCCCTTAAGTCTTGGAACTGTCGGTCTTCAGGCGCATGATTATGTGAATTGCGGCTTTGACCGTGCCGATGTGGTGATTTGTGTCGGTTTCGATATGGTGGAATATCACCCTAAATCATGGAACCCTCAAGGCGATAAAAAAATTATCCATATCGATCAGACGTATGCAGAGGTCGATGCGTTTTATCAGCTGGAAGTCGGGGTACTGGGTGAAATCAGCACATCTCTGGAGTTAATAGCGAAACAGGCGACCGCTAAGGAGTCGGTTTATGCAGGGTCCTTGCGTGAGATCATTAAAGAACAAATTGATGCTTATCGCGATGACAACAGTTTTCCAATCAAACCTCAGCGTATTTTATATGACACTCGGCAAGTTTTAGCCGACGAGGATATTTTACTTTCTGATGTCGGAGCACACAAGATGTGGATTGCCCGACTGTATCATTGTGAACAGCCGAATACCTGCATTATTTCCAATGGCTTTGCCTCAATGGGGATTGCCTTACCGGGTGCTTTGGCTGCCAAGATGGCATATCCGAACAAAAGAATCCTTGCCATTACCGGAGATGCTGGGTTTTTGATGAATTCTCAAGAAATTGAAACGGCATTGCGCTATAAGCTCGCCTTAGTCGTGATGATTTGGCATGACAAAGAATACGGTTTAATTAAGTGGCATCAACAACGCCGCTTCGGTCGTAGCGGAAATATCAGCTTTAATAATCCTGATTTTGTCAAATATGCCGAATCGTTCGGTGCGATAGGCTACCGAGTCGAAAAGACAGAAGAGTTAATTCCTACTCTGGAGAAAGCATTTGCGCAAAATACGGTTGTTATCATCGATGTGCCAGTGGATTACAGTGAGAATATGAAGTTAGGGAGATGGAAAGAAATAATCATCCAGAACAACCAGGAGAAATGGTCAAAAACCATTTCTCCAACGATGGCATTCGGTCAACAAACTGATAATACGTCTTCATTGCTTTTTTACCTACCTTTACTCCTGTTTCATATATTTTTTCTGTTAATTTAACAATAGGTGCTTTGCCATTGTAGGTCATACTTTTGGCAAATTTTAAAGTTGTTTCAACTGTATCCATTATGTCGCCACTAATATGATTTTCATAGGCTCCCCATACTCGTTCAATTGGGTTATATTTACTATGATAAGGAGGGTAGTAGGCCAGTTTTATCTTTATGTTGCTTTTTTCAGCAAACTCCACAAGCCTTTTTATAAACTGAGTTCTGGAGCTACTGTTCTCCATACCATTGTCAGCGTTAATTGTCAGAATATCTACTCCATATTTTTCTTGAATTTCTGGCCAAATTTCTTCCAATCGGTCAACGATGAAATCACTGCTGGCATAGCCTGCTGTAAAGAAAAGGAAAAAATCATCATGTTCAGGCAGATAAAAACCAAAAGGAGTTAACTTTTCCTTAACATCTAAATCATGATCCTCTGCTTTTGTTAAAACCCGATTTCGTCCTCCCCGTGAAAAATTTCCTATATTCATTCTTGCTTTGGCATCAATTGATATACGAATCTCTTTTGGGTTGATATCTGCCATTCCATTGACTGCATGAACTTGTTCAAAAATTGCATCCGTTTCCTTGATTTTCTTATGAGGCTTTGTTTTTTGTACCTTTTTTGGATGGTAACTCAGGGTAATTATTCAGACCCCTTAACAATTGGTAGCTTAGGAACCGCAACACCTACCCGCTGATTGTGAATAACGGCCGCTAAATATATCCATGGGGATTGCTGCCTTTTTCTACAGGTTTCGATGACACTAATCAAAATAGCAAACACACATGAACCTTCTTCAGTTCGTGTTCCATAGCTGATTCGCCTTAATATAACCCAGTGCCGTAAGGCACGTTCTGCTTCGTTATTGGTTAAGGGTAAATGAGGGAATTCGAGTACCCGAAAGATAGCCTCCCAATCATTGAGCATTTCTGTTGCTAGCGCATGGGTCTTTGTGTGTGTTGATGCTTTCATTTGTTCACACAGTTGCCGATAGGCTATCAATTGCGTTTGGTAAATTTCCGTCAGTGGCGAGTTTGGAGGGTGGTGCCGTGCTTCACGAATTGCTGTCATAAGCATGTTCATTAATTTGAGTGTTTGTTCTCCAAATAGCTGAGAGTCTTTATTTAAGCCCTCTTTTAAGCCTTTTGCCTTACGAATCAGGTGAGCCCAGCAACGAGCTCGATTAAGGTATTTTCGATAAACCTGGTAACCATCACTCATTAGCCAGCCGCAATATGCTTGACCCAGGATGTTTTCAATCAGTTCTGATGACCGAGTTGAAATCCAGTAGGCTGTGACGGTATCTGTACTAAAAACCCATAGCCATAAAAAAGTGGTGAGTTCCATCCAGGAAGTTTCATCAACATGAAGTAGATTACTTTCTACGACTTCCTTTACTAATTCAGCTTCTATAGGCATTGCTGCTGCGCCGCTTTCATGTAATGTATTGTTAATCGTGCCAACACTAATCTGTAACCCTAGCCAATCACATAAAAACTCTTGGACACGTTCTCGTGAAAGCCGCATGCGATAAGTAAGGCATATAATTAATGCTGCAAGCCCCGGACCTACCAATCTCCATTGGCTACAGTTTATATCCTGCAAGGTGCCATCGGAATTGGAACGATGCGGTTCTTTTATTGTAATATGTCCACAGTGACAGGTGACTTCATAATAGCTATGCTTGGTATTCGTTAGCCTCAGGCCTGGATTTTTCTCATCAGACCATACGATATCAATGGTTTCAAAAGCCGTGTATGCTTTTTTGAAATGGTCATTTAATGGTTGATGGCAGCATTCACATATTTCAGGAAAATGTTCCTGATAGTCTGTGATCACTATTTTTTGTTGTCGCCCAAAACCCTTGGCTCCAAGTTGCTTCCCTGGTTTTCGTTGTTCTTCTGTTTCATTTTTCGGGGACTGTCTGGATGTTTTATTGGGCTTTTCAGTAGGAGATGACTCTTTTTTATCTGAAGTCGCTTCTTGTTCCTCTTCGGAATCATTACTGGAATCTTTTTGAGTGTCCCTTTCCCATGGTGCTTCACTGCTTGGAGGCCGAGAACTATTATGGGAATTCTGGCTTAACCGTTCACGAGCTTCCTTTAAATCTGTAAGCAATCTTATTGAAAGACGACGTAACTCTTCTTCTGATAAATTTAGAAGCTCTTCTTCGTCAAGTTGGCTTAGATCCTGATTACTTAATTGCATGGCCTACATAATACTTCTTGGTATCATAAAGTTACAAGCCTTTTTTAAATTAGTTGTCAAGTTTGTCGGTAGGGGTCTGAATATTTACAACTCAGGTCATTTAATTTTGTATTGATAGTTTTTGAGCAAGGTAATGTTTTTTCATCATAATAATCAATCTCCAGTAAACGTTTTCTAACTTCTTTAGCCGTTAGCCGGGTATATAATCGACAGGAATTAAAAGAGGGATCCGTTTGACACTCCGGTTCAGCAATTTTTTTTATGTCATCAAGTAGATGAGGAAAATGCTCTTCACTTTTATTACGCCCTCTCGCTGAAAAATTATCTTCTATGGGCTGAGTTTCAAGTTCATATTGTCCTTTTCGGATAGTGCCTCTATTCCATCCTAGTTTTTCTTCAGCAATACTTGCACCACCTGAGCCTAGTAGCTCCACCGTTTCAGCCATGAATATACGACGTACCGAGCCTTTTAAACGATGGGCTGTATTTATAATCCAACCTATAATGCTATCTGTTAATATCAACAAGCTTATCTGCCTAGTGTGAGAATAAATTCAGAATTCATTATTATAAATTATTGAGACACAAGCTTACTTCGTTTGGATGATTATTTCTTTCCATCTCCCTTAACTAAAGAATTAGGCGAATTGGTGTGTACGATATGATCACACATGAACCGCTACATTATAGCGTTCAAGTGCAAGGTGCGGCAGGCAAAGGCATATTAGAAGTCACATCGCCATTTAATGGTGAATTAGTTGCAAGCATAGAAACCATTGACGAAAAAGGTGCTGAGCAGGCCTTAGATAATGCTTTTCAAGCGTATAACAATCGTAATGGATGGTTACCTGCCGATAAACGCATAGCTATTTTAGAGCGTACTGTCGTGTTAATGAGAGAGCGTTTTGATCGCTTGGTGCAAATAGCGGTGCGGGAAGGAGGCAAGCCATTAATCGATACCCGCATTGAAGTGGAGCGCGCCATTGATGGCCTTTCCTTGTGCATAGATTGTATTCGTAGTGAGCATGGGCGCGAAATCCCCATGCAGCTAAATTCATCATCCAGTCAACGATTTGCAATAACCCATAAAGAACCTATTGGTGTGGTCGTTGCTGTCAGTGCATTTAATCACCCACTGAACCTTATTATTCACCAAGTGGGTCCAGCCGTTGCTAGCGGTTGTCCTGTGATTATTAAACCCGCAAAAGATACGGCGGCGAGTTGTTTTGAATTCGTTAAATTGTTGAGGGAAGCAGGCTTGCCAGATGGTTGGTGTCAAGCTGTCGCTGTGACTGATCTTGGGGTCGCTGAAAAGTTAGTTACAGATAGCCGAGTGGCATTCTTTAGTTTTATAGGCAGCGCCAAAATTGGCTGGACTCTTCGCTCTAAACTAGCAGCGGGGACTCGTTGCGCCCTGGAGCATGGTGGTGCGGCCCCAGTTATTATGGCAGAGGATGCAGATCTTGAAAAAACCTTGCCGTTAGTGGTCAAAGGAGGCTTTTATCATGCGGGACAGGTCTGCGTATCGGTGCAACGCGTCTTTGTACATAAGACATTGATTAACAATGTCGCTGAGCGTATGGCGGAATTGGTTGGGCAATTACAAACCGGCGATCCATTATTGGCAAGGACAGACGTGGGGCCGTTAATCCGTCACCATGAAGTCACTCGCATTGGTGATTGGGTGGATGCTGCCACAATATCAGGAGCACAAGTTTTGACGGGGGGCAAGCAACTGGCTGATTCATTCTACGCGCCAACCGTTTTACTTAACCCTTCGGTGACCAGCGAAGTGAGTCATCGTGAAATTTTTGGCCCTGTGGTATGCCTTTATACCTATGACAAAATTGATGAGGCGATTCAGCAGGCGAATGCGCTTCCTTTTGCTTTTCAGGCAGCAGTCATGAGTCAGAATATTGATACGATTATGTATGTCTATAAACATCTGGCTGCTTCCGCTGTCATGGTGAATGACCATTCTGCATTTCGTGTTGACTGGATGCCGTTTTCCGGCTTGCGTCAATCGGGATACGGGGTGGGCGGAATTCCCTACACTTTCCGGGATATGCATATCGAAAAAATGTTAGTGATACGTTCACTGGCATTGTAAAAGAGTCTGTCAAAAAAATGTATCTATTTAGCATGACTTTTCCAAAAGACACTGAATAGTTACAAAACAATAATTACTTTCTTTGAAGGAAAAATCTCATGCGTAAACGTTTTTATCTCCTGGCAACACTTAGTTTAATACTTTCCGCAGGCCTCGCCTGGTTATGGTTTCCGGCGGTCGGGCTGCTGGGGCTTGTGATCTGTGTGGTGATGCTAGGAATTCATGACATTTTTCAATCCAGACATACCATCCTGCGCAACTTTCCGGTGGGAGGTCACGGGCGCTGGTTTATGGAATGGTTACGGCCGATGATGTATCAATATTTCATTGAGTCCGAGACTGATGGTGTGCCAGTCAGTCGAATGTTTCGGTCGGTGGTTTATCAGCGTGCAAAGGGGGTGCTAGACACCGTTCCTCTGGGAACCAAGATGGACACTTACCGAACGGGTTATGAATGGATGGATCATTCTCTTATGGCGTTAAAGGCTGATGAACTTGATCAGGATCCACGCGTTATTATCGGAGGCCCAGACTGTAAACAGCCGTATGCAGCAAGTATTCTAAATATTTCTGCCATGAGCTTTGGCGCACTCAGCAAACATGCCATATTAGCACTCAATGGAGGAGCGAAAATTGGCGGTTTCGCCCATAATACGGGTGAAGGAGGGCTTAGCCCTCATCACCTTGAGCCTGGTGGGGATTTGATTTGGCAGATAGGCACTGGTTATTTCGGCTGTCGCAATGAAGAAGGCCATTTTTCGGAACAACTGTTTGTAAAAAATGCGACCTTAACCAATGTCAAGATGATCGAAATAAAGTTATCACAGGGAGCTAAACCAGGTCATGGCGGTATTTTGCCCGCCATAAAAAATACCCCAGAAATCGCAGAAATTCGAGGTGTACAGCCTTATACTCAGGTGGACTCCCCGCCCGCGCACAGCGCTTTTTTCACGCCGCTGGAAATGATGCAATTTATTCATCTATTACGTGAACTATCCGGAGGCAAACCGATTGGGTTTAAACTGTGTTTGGGGAGAAAAAGTGAATTTATTGCGCTATGTAAAGCCATGATAGAAACTGGCATCAAACCTGATTTTATTACCGTCGATGGCGGGGAAGGTGGAACGGGAGCCGCACCATTGGAATATACTAATTCAGTGGGTACACCCCTACGTGAAGGGTTGGCTTTTGTGGTTGACTGTTTGATTGGTTTTGATCTCAAGAAAGATATTCGTGTCATTGCCAGCGGGCGAGTTTTCACTGGTTTTCATATTGTGCGTTTATTAGCGCAAGGGGCTGATCTGTGCAATAGCGCCAGAGGAATGATGATGGCACTGGGGTGTATTCAGTCTCTGGAGTGCAATAAGAACAGCTGCCCTACAGGGGTTGCAACACAAGAACCTTCTTTGTATAAAGGTCTTGTTGTTGCCGACAAGAAGCAACGGGTCGCAAATTTTCATAAGGAGACGGTAGAAGCAGTCGTTGAACTGATCGCCGCCGCCAGTTTAAAAAGTACCGATCAACTAAAGCGATGTCATATTCAACGCCGGGTCAGTGCTGAACAGGTGCGTTGTTATGATGAGGTTTATCCATCGCTGGAACCCGGATGTTTACTGCAAGAACCTTATCCAGAAGCTTTTAAAAAGCTTATGAATAATGCTCACGCAGAGCATTTTTAACAAGTTTTATTCATTATCACGTCCATCACTACGAAACTGAAAAAGAAAAGCATCAGTGTGAATTAAAACAGTAATAACTTTACAGTTCAAATAATCGGGTAAGAGCTGGTTTCTCTCCAGCTCTTACCACACCACGCTGCATGCGGATCCGCACAGGGCGGTTCATTAGCCATTTGGATAATGGAACTTTACCCACTGTTCTTTAACAGACACTAACCCTTGTGCTTTTAGCCAGTCATTATTAAGACCCATTTGCACAGCCTTGGTTTTCGCTAACCGATAATACCCTTTTGAACTCAAGCCAATATAAATCGCCAGTTTGGTAGAGACTCCTAAACTAATCAATTTTCGAATACGGGTTTTCATTCTGCACCATTGTTTTAAATAGCACATACGAATCCGTCTTCTAATCCAGTGATCCAGTTCAGGAACAGGACGATAAAATTCACTCAGCCCAAAGTAGTTTATCCAACCAGAAATATATCGCCTGAGTTGTAAATACCGATAGCTCCAGCTAACGCCCCAAGATCGCCCCGTAATTTCACGAATACGATGCTTAAAGTTTGCCAGTGATTTCGGACTCCAAACGATTTTCTTGCCTTTAAAGACAAAACCAAGAAAGCTAAGCTTGCGCACGGGTACTACTTGGCTTTTCTCTGTGTTGATGGGTAACTTTAACGTTTCAAGAAAACCGACGACTTCCGCTTTAATTCGTTCACCTTCTGTGAAGGATTTAACGCTGATGACAAAGTCATCAGCATATCGAGCAAAACGATAGTGTTTACTTTCTAAATAACGGTCAAGATCATCTAGCATGACGTTAGCTAATGATGGAGATAGTGGACCACCCTGCGGTACACCGCGAAGCGTGTCTTCTACCTTGCCATTAATGCTAACCCCAGCACGCAGATATTTTCCAATCAGTGCTAATACACGTTTATCATCGACCCATTTTGACACACGGTTCATCAACAAATCGTGATCGACGTTATCGAAGAATTTCGACAGGTCAATATCAACTGCGTAGACATAGCCTTGTTTTATCCCATTCTGCACGGCCTTAACAGCATGATGTGCAGAACGTAAGGGGCGAAAACCATGGCTATGATCCGAAAAATCGGGATCGATGATGGGTTGCAGGCATTGAGTGATGGCTTGTTGGATTAGTCTGTCATTAACTCAGGGAATCCCCAATAGACGGATGCCGCCATTGGATTTAGGAATTTCCACACGTTTGACAGGAAGCGGGCAATAATAACCTTGCTCCAGTCCTCGGTTGACACTTTCCCAATGGACTTTCGCCCATTCGAGATAATCATCAACCGTCATACCATCAATACCTGCGGCACCTTTATTCTGCTTCACACGTTTCCATGCTTGTTGCAAATTATCAGATGCCAGTATTTGTTCAAGTAACATAATATAAATTATGGTGAGTTTAAAGTTTGAGGCTCGCTACCAATTATTCATCTACCGCCCAATTACCCACTGGTTTCCCAGATTGGTTACTTGAAGGTAGAGCGGGCTGCTCTAGCCCCAAAGCAGATGAAGTGCTGATTGAGATAAAAGCAATTAGGGAGATGGAAAGAAATAATCATCCAGAACAACCAGGAGAAATGGTCAAAAACCATTTCTCCAACGATGGCATTCGGTCAACAAACTGATAATACGTCTTCATTGCTTTTTTACCTACCTTTACTCCTGTTTCATATATTTTTTCTGTTAATTTAACAATAGGTGCTTTGCCATTGTAGGTCATACTTTTGGCAAATTTTAAAGTTGTTTCAACTGTATCCATTATGTCGCCACTAATATGATTTTCATAGGCTCCCCATACTCGTTCAATTGGGTTATATTTACTATGATAAGGAGGGTAGTAGGCCAGTTTTATCTTTATGTTGCTTTTTTCAGCAAACTCCACAAGCCTTTTTATAAACTGAGTTCTGGAGCTACTGTTCTCCATACCATTGTCAGCGTTAATTGTCAGAATATCTACTCCATATTTTTCTTGAATTTCTGGCCAAATTTCTTCCAATCGGTCAACGATGAAATCACTGCTGGCATAGCCT
Source organism: Methyloprofundus sp. (assembly GCF_965251085.1). Lineage (NCBI taxonomy): Bacteria > Pseudomonadati > Pseudomonadota > Gammaproteobacteria > Methylococcales > Methylococcaceae > Methyloprofundus > Methyloprofundus sp. The sequence goes on from NZ_OZ252594.1 coordinate 3,466,497, forward strand.
GCTGTAAAGAAAAGGAAAAAATCATCATGTTCAGGCAGATAAAAACCAAAAGGAGTTAACTTTTCCTTAACATCTAAATCATGATCCTCTGCTTTTGTTAAAACCCGATTTCGTCCTCCCCGTGAAAAATTTCCTATATTCATTCTTGCTTTGGCATCAATTGATATACGAATCTCTTTTGGGTTGATATCTGCCATTCCATTGACTGCATGAACTTGTTCAAAAATTGCATCCGTTTCCTTGATTTTCTTATGAGGCTTTGTTTTTTGTACCTTTTTTGGATGGTAACTCAGGTCATTTAATTTTGTATTGATAGTTTTTGAGCAAGGTAATGTTTTTTCATCATAATAATCAATCTCCAGTAAACGTTTTCTAACTTCTTTAGCCGTTAGCCGGGTATATAATCGACAGGAATTAAAAGAGGGATCCGTTTGACACTCCGGTTAAGCAATTTTTTTTATGTCATCAAGTAGATGAGGAAAATGCTCTTCACTTTTATTACGCCCTCTCGCTGAAAAATTATCTTCTATGGGCTGAGTTTCAAGTTCATATTGTCCTTTTCGGATAGTGCCTCTATTCCATCCTAGTTTTTCTTCAGCAATACTTGCACCACCTGAGCCTAGTAGCTCCACCGTTTCAGCCATGAATATACGACGTACCGAGCCTTTTAAACGATGGGCTGTATTTATAATCCAACCTATAATGCTATCTGTTAATATCAACAAGCTTATCTGCCTAGTGTGAGAATAAATTCAGAATTCATTATTATAAATTATTGAGACACAAGCTTACTTCGTTTGGATGATTATTTCTTTCCATCTCCCTTAGAGCTTAGTATCAATCCTGTGGATGTCAAAGCAAGGGCTGTAGGGGAGGTTCTGAATATGATTGTGGGTACTGAACCACCAGTCGTTCCGCTGAGAAGGAAGCGTAAAGGTCACCATAAAATAGTCAACAGGAAGCTGCTTCTTTTGCTGGCGCATAAGCCATTCCGATGCTTCATGGTTCTGACACTGGGGACAGCTACGATGCCCACAGGATTTAGGGTGCCATTCAGAGTGACCGCATCCTGTACATTGCACATGGAACTATCGGGTCAGAGGAGGCCGCAGCCTCCGTCTGTACACGGCTCCTCACGCAAGACTTATCCATTGAGAAACCTCAAACCAATGCTTCACCCTTCGGTCAGATCGTATTTCCTGCCCTTTCTCTTTTATAAACCAACTATTCGGATAGGCTTTCGTCACTGCTCGCGCATTTGATAACACCCACCGTTTGTTGTTTGAGAATACGGCATTCCCTGCTTGTTTTCGCGGTACTCCTCGTTTGATCAGTTTTCGATACAGGTGCTTTTTCCTCTTTTGTTGATCCACTATCCTTGATCGTAATCGTCGCCTTATATGCGCTTCAATTTTCTTTAGTTGCGCGGGGTAATAGGTCAAACTGTAGTAGTTTGACCAACCCACGTACCATTGATTGATCTCGTCTAGTGTTGTTTCCAGAGTCTGATGAGTGCCTCTTGGGGTCAGTTCTTTGACTTTATCCATGGCGGATTGCAGGGCTTTATGCGCAATCGCAATCGTCCCGTCTACCACGGTAAATCCCAAAAACTTGACCTTCTCGGATTTGGCCACTTGGCTTTTATCCCGATTCACTTTCAGTTTTAGCTTCTTTTCGATAAATTGGCTGACTTTTTCCATGACTCTATCTGCCGCTTTTTGCGATTTGACAAAGATGTTACAGTCGTCTGCGAATCGACAAAACTCAAGTCCGCGTTTTTCCAATTCCTGATCCAGTTCATCCAGAACTATGTTCAGACATCTTGATTCGCTATCCTGAAAGAAATCCATTGAAACTTAAACTAGGCAATATAATTAAAGGGTTAGGGAATTATTGTCAAATGATTGATATTTTCAGCTAAAGAAATGAAAATGGTACTCATTTAGGTTAAACTAAGCCCTCATATCATACGAGGTATTCAATTAATGCAGCAACTCATGCTCCCAATAATTCCTCAGGGTACGACTATTATAAATGGTCAGGTCAGTGTTGATAACCGAAATGATGAGTGGTTTTATTTCCTCGGCGGTATCCCGATCTATTCTCACCAGGCTGACAATAAGAGATTATTTAGACTTCACACACCTCAACTCATCAATACCGGTTCCTGTCGTTCAATCGATATTATTACAACCTTTGGTGTCTCTAAAAGTAGTGTTATGCGCTCATTAAGGCAACTACGAGAAAAAGGGGCTGATTCGTTTTTTGAACCTCGCCCGACTCGCAAGGGAGGACCACTCTTTACGCTTGAGGTTTTGCAGCAAGCTCAGGAATATCTGGATCAAGGTATGACGCCTAACGAAGCCGCTAAAGAATTAGGCATCCGGGCAGATACCTTTCGCAAGGCGATCAGTGATGGACGTTTAAAAAAAAGTCTGCCGCATCAATAGACCCCAATGATGGCAGTACCAAATCAGCCCGTGATATTATAGATGCCAATGCAGCCGATGTGCTTGGTACGGCCTGCACTCGAGTAGAAGAGCGAATCCAGGCTGCTTTGGGTGAGCAGGAAAAGGGAGCCTCAATCGAATTCGAATCCTGTTTAGATGTTCCTAAAGGCGGTGTGTTATGTGCATTGCCCGCGTTACTTGGCAATGGCTTATTAAATGACATTGAGCGCCACCTGGGCAAACTGACAGGTTACTATCAAACCTTTCATATTCTATTGCTACTCGCCTTTATGGGGCTATGTCGCATCAAAAATGCCGAACAACTTCGCGAGCATGCACCGGGTGAATTCGGAAAACTACTTGGCCTGGATCGGGCTCCCGAAGTGCGTTGTTTAAGATCCAAAGTAAAAGGACTGGCTGAACCAAAATCAGTCGAAAGCTGGGCGGCCGACCTCAGTCGACAATGGATGGAAAATGAACCAGAGGCAGCAGGAACACTCTACATAGATGGTCATGTCCGTGTCTATCATGGACACTTGACTAAACTTCCCAAACGGCATGTTTCACGCGAAAAACTCTGCTTACGGGGTATCACCGACTACTGGGTTAATGATGGTACGGGGCGTCCCTTCTTTGTCGTTGAAAAAACGGTGGATCCGGGCTTACTAAAAACGCTGGAAGAAGATATCGTCCCCCGATTACTCAAAGACATTCCGAATCAACCGAGTGCACAAGCATTACAGCAAAACAAACAAGCCTGTCGTTTTATCCTGGTGTTTGATAGAGAAGGCTATAGCCCCGCATTCTTTAGAAAGATGTGGAACAAGCATCGTGTCGCTTGCATGACCTATCATAAATTTCCCACCGAAAATTGGCCACTGGACAATTTTTCCGGCCAGGAGATCACCCTACCGAGTGGTGAAAAAGTCATCATGAAACTCGCCGAACGAGGCAGTCTGGTTGGAACCAAAAAACAGGCGATGTGGATGAGAGAAGTGCGCAAGTTGACTGATTCTGGTCACCAAACCAGTATTATTACCACAGCCTATGAACTAGAATTGACGGCTGTTTCTGGGCGAATGTTTAGCCGGTGGTGCCAAGATAACTTTTTTAGATATATGAAGCACCACTATCGGATAGACATGCTACAGGAGTATGGAATAGAGCCACTATCCGATACCCAAAAGGTGGTCAACCCTGATAGGCGCCAACAGGAAGGACAGCGTAATTCGATACAATCCAAACTCAATTACCGTCTATCTCGATTTGCAGCGATGGAACTTCATCCGGTGATTAAAAAAGATGAAACGGAAGATGTGAAATACAAGAAATGGGAAAGAAAACGAGCAGAATTACTCGAAGAAATAGAGCATTATGAAAATGAACTAAAAACCATCAAGGAACAACTAAGCCAAACGCCCAAACACATTACCTGGCAAGAGTTGAGAGACGAAGATAAGTTCGAACAGCTTCTGCCAGGGAAAAAGCGGCTGATAGATACTGTCAACATGATCGCTTATCGGGCAGAAACAGCAATGGCCGCTCTGCTAACCTCACCGACAATCGACTTTCCGATGGCAAGGCAACTATTACAAACGCTGTTTGTGACAGAAGCAGATATATTACCCGATAAAGTAAAAAAACAACTTCGGATACGTGTGCATAGTACTTCCCGACCTGCAAGTAATAAAGCAATAGAAAAGTTATTTGAACAACTCAATCAAACGGAACTCAACTATCCAGGAACCGATCTGCGCTTAATTTATGAGCTGACTTCATCCGCAAAAAATTAGGAAATGGTCTCAAATTAGTTTCGTCTGAATCAAGATGTCTGAGCTTCCTTCAGATTCCGCATTGGCTCTCTATAACCGTGGTTCCCTGTTGGGTAGCTATGGAGAGTTTCTTTGGACACCCTTGCTTTCGCCTACTTCTTCCCTTCTCACAGGGCAAAGGCTGGACTTTCACCAACTAGCTGACTATCATGCCAGTCACACCACCTGAGAGTGCCGTGCGGCAACGCTTTATCGCTGAGATGGCTTTTAAATGGCCGGGTAATAATTTTACCGCATATTTTTTGTGAAAGTCTTTTTCATAACGCTCAAGAATAGCAACAAGGGAGATCATGACTGACTCCTGAAACCGGTTGATAAGGTATTAGTCAGTTGATTAATGACTGCGATCGTATCCTGTTCCGTCAATTCCGTTGAATGTGCATAGCGAGCGGTCGTGGTAGGGCTGGCATGGCCGAGTAAGTGCTGAATATGAATCAGGCTCAACCCCTGTTCCAGCAGGTGCGTGGCTATGCTATGGCGAAGCGTGTGAATCGAGGCTTTTTTTTAATCCCACAGTCTTTAAGGGCCGCTTTCATCGCGGCTTGAGCGCCGCCTCGATCCATCGGTGTTGTGGCACTTTGAATGGTCTCCATTGAGCCGGTTCCACTGGGAAATAACCAGACTGGATTATGGTGTTTGCGCCATAAGTGACGCAATGCATTGCAGGTAAAATCAGGTAATGGCACAAAGCGATCTTTATGGCCTTTACCTCGGCGAATATGCACCTGCTTGCGTTCTGCATCAATATCCCCGACTTGTAAAGAGAGTGTTTCACCCAGGCGCAAACCCATTGAGTAGGTCGCTAAAAGAAAGACTTTGTAGCGTAGCCTGTAGGTCATCGCAATGAGTTGCTCTACCTCGGAAACCGCTAGAATATCAGGCAGTGTCTGCACTTTGGGTACTTTAATGATCTCAATCCATTGCCAATCCATTTTAAGGACGTATTGCCAGAAAAACTGTAGACCATTACGATCAATTTTAACGGTACTCCAAGAATGAGATTCAACCAGATCAGCAAAATAGGCTTCAAGTTGTTCAGTACTGAGTCTTTCGGGTGAGCAATCAAAGTGCTCAGCGACTCTGCGGACAGCACGTGCATAGCTATCAATAGTTGCATCACTCATGCCCCGTAATTTTAAAGCACGAAGGTGACGGCTATATAGCTCATCAAAATGCGCTTGTTCTTTCGTGTTCATGGTAAACTCCAATTATCGTACTCGACAATGAGTACATATCAGAGTGTATCCGTAAATGGGTTTTTCTGCCGCATAGCGGCTTCGTCCAACGAATAAGGTTAGATTGTGATCGCGAAGCGAGCCACAATCTGAACCGTTTGTTGGACAAGCCCGGCACGATAGTAGGAATTCATTTAATGCGCTCTATGAAAATAGCTTTTTGTTGATCAGCCCGACTGATGAATCGAACCTCTGTTTTTACCTGTTTAACTGAACTTTGAGCGTTGTCCATTGCAGTCAACTCTCAAAGTCCAAGTATCGGAGCAAAATTCTGCCTTAATCTCCGATTTTAGCCCAAGCAACTCCCTCAGCATTTAATCCGCTGATAGCCTGGGTCGAAGTGTTTAAATTTACATAAGCGCTAGTGATTCCAATTGTTAAGTTGGCAAAGGCTGAAACATTATTTCCACCCTGGGTATTTGCCGACGCCCAACAACCATCGCCCCGCCACAACATTTGCAACTGAATGCCGGCCGTACTTTGAGTGCACGCAATATCTTCGTCGGGTCAAACTTTAGCAGGGAGTGAATCAACTTAATAACACCCTTGCTATTCGGATGTAAAAAGCCATAATTGCGCGCACGACGAAAGCCTTTAGGCAAAACATGTTGCAGCACCAGCCACAGAAATTTAGCCCCCGATACCGTTTTGGTTTGATAGCGTTTGGTTTTGCTGTCTTGATAACGGTAGGTTACTTTGCCATTTTGGCAGGATAAGATATCCTGTTCACGAATCACACCACGATACAGGTATCGACCCAGATATATCAATGCTTTATCGCCTGCACCGACAAACTTACAATCGACCACCCATTTTTCCGGAATAGCTGTGGGAAATGGCAACTTTTCTTCGTTCATACGCGCTAGCATCTTTGCACGAAATACTTTTGCTAGTGCTTTATGATGAAACAGGTATTTGCCTTCCTTAGTGCGCCAGAGCTTCTTGATTTTATCCACGATTGCCGCAGGCATAATGACATGAATATGCGGATGATAATTTAATTCGCGTGAGTGTGTATGTAAGACAGCAATCGCCCCGGCATCGCCTTGCAACTGCTTATCATTTTTACTAAAACTCTGTAAAGTCGCCCAGGCACAGTCAAACATCATACTGTAAAGTAACCGCGGATGCTGCCTGGCTAACGACCTTAACTGCGCAGGTAAGGTAAAGGTATTCATAAAATAATCAGCAGGGACTTGTTTTTGTACCTGTCGTTCAATCCATTGTTGACTCTCATGATGTTGACAATGCGGGCAGTTACGCTGGCCACAGGAATGAGGCACAAAGGTTTGATAGTCACAGTCTGCACAGTTAACCTGCATCACAGGACTCAGCTGTGTCCGACAGCTCTTCATGGCATGTAATGCACTGATCTGATTGGAGCGTAAACGAGATTGATACTCGCTTAAAAAGTCAGACTGAAATTGATCAATCACTGCAGCTAGGGTTATCATGAAATCTGCCCCCAGTGAATAGAAAAGTCATTGACTAACTGATTAATGTGCAGCTCTGCATTCTCATCGGTAATATCGGTCAAATGCGTATAGCGAGCCGTGGTTACTAAACTGGTATGGCCCAGAATCTTCTGCAACTCAACTAAATCAACCCCGGCTTCTAACAGGTGAGTGGCGTAACTGTGGCGCAGCGAGTGGCAGGAAATCTTTTTTTTAGTCCCATTTCTTGCGTCACAAGACGGATTGTCTTCTGGATGCCACCGCGATCAAGGGGGGATTCAGCAAGATGTGCACCTTTTAGACCCCGGGCACGGTTGGGAAATACCAGCACTGGATTTTTATGCACAGCCCAAAACTTACGCAACACCTTCAAGGTATTCACAGGCAAAGGCACAAGCCGATCCTTATTGCCTTTGGCATTGCGAATATGTACCCGCATGCGTGTCGCATCAATATCACCTACTTTCAGGCTTAAGCCCTCGCCCAAACGTAAACCTAGACTGTAAATCGTAAAATAAAAAACTCGATAGCTTAGATTACGGGTCGACATAAACAGTTGTTGTGCTTCAACCACAGTGACAATATCGGGTATACGCGTACATCGTGGTGGTTTAATCATTAGCACATCAACCCACGGCTTTTGTAGCACATGTGTATAGAAAAACTTGAGACCATAGAGATCTAGTTTCACGGCACTCCAGGAAAGGCGGCTTAAAAGAGCATGAAAATAATCCACCAGTTGATCTTGCGTTAAGTTATCCAGATGCCCCTGAAAGTGTTCCCCGATACGGCGAATAGCGCGTGAATAAGCGTCAATGGTTTTGGGTTGCAGTCCCTTAAGCTTTAAATGCTTACAGTGCTGGATATAATAATGGTTGAATTTAAGCTCTATCGATGGTGTCATAACAGTGTAACCTCATTATTGTTAGTTGGATGAGCTTACAAGTTACCTGTTATGCATATAACAGGCAATGAGGTTACACTTTAAATTTAAGGGATGCGCTGTTTTTCTCCGCGATAGCGGCTTCGTCCAACGAATAAGGTTAGATTGTGATCGCGAAGCGAGCCACAATCTGAACCGTTTGTTGGACAAGCCCGGCACGATAGTAGGAATTCATTTAATGCGCTCTATGAAAATAGCTTTTTGTTGATCAGCCCGACTGATGAATCGAACCTCTGTTTTTACCTGTTTAACTGAACTTTGAGCGTTGTCCATTGCAGTCAACTCTCAAAGTCCAAGTATCGGAGCAAAATTCTGCCTTAATCTCCGATTTTAGCCCAAGCAACTCCCTCAGCATTTAATCCGCTGATAGCCTGGGTCGAAGTGTTTAAATTTACATAAGCGCTAGTGATTCCAATTGTTAAGTTGGCAAAGGCTGAAACATTATTTCCACCCTGGGTATTTGCCGACGCCCAACAACCATCGCCCCGCCACAACATTTGCAACTGAATGCCGGCCGTACTTTGAGTGCACGCAATATCTTCGTCGGGTCAAACTTTAGCAGGGAGTGAATCAACTTAATAACACCCTTGCTATTCGGATGTAAAAAGCCATAATTGCGCGCACGACGAAAGCCTTTAGGCAAAACATGTTGCAGCACCAGCCACAGAAATTTAGCCCCCGATACCGTTTTGGTTTGATAGCGTTTGGTTTTGCTGTCTTGATAACGGTAGGTTACTTTGCCATTTTGGCAGGATAAGATATCCTGTTCACGAATCACACCACGATACAGGTATCGACCCAGATATATCAATGCTTTATCGCCTGCACCGACAAACTTACAATCGACCACCCATTTTTCCGGAATAGCTGTGGGAAATGGCAACTTTTCTTCGTTCATACGCGCTAGCATCTTTGCACGAAATACTTTTGCTAGTGCTTTATGATGAAACAGGTATTTGCCTTCCTTAGTGCGCCAGAGCTTCTTGATTTTATCCACGATTGCCGCAGGCATAATGACATGAATATGCGGATGATAATTTAATTCGCGTGAGTGTGTATGTAAGACAGCAATCGCCCCGGCATCGCCTTGCAACTGCTTATCATTTTTACTAAAACTCTGTAAAGTCGCCCAGGCACAGTCAAACATCATACTGTAAAGTAACCGCGGATGCTGCCTGGCTAACGACCTTAACTGCGCAGGTAAGGTAAAGGTATTCATAAAATAATCAGCAGGGACTTGTTTTTGTACCTGTCGTTCAATCCATTGTTGACTCTCATGATGTTGACAATGCGGGCAGTTACGCTGGCCACAGGAATGAGGCACAAAGGTTTGATAGTCACAGTCTGCACAGTTAACCTGCATCACAGGACTCAGCTGTGTCCGACAGCTCTTCATGGCATGTAATGCACTGATCTGATTGGAGCGTAAACGAGATTGATACTCGCTTAAAAAGTCAGACTGAAATTGATCAATCACTGCAGCTAGGGTTATCATGAAATCTGCCCCCAGTGAATAGAAAAGTCATTGACTAACTGATTAATGTGCAGCTCTGCATTCTCATCGGTAATATCGGTCAAATGCGTATAGCGAGCCGTGGTTACTAAACTGGTATGGCCCAGAATCTTCTGCAACTCAACTAAATCAACCCCGGCTTCTAACAGGTGAGTGGCGTAACTGTGGCGCAGCGAGTGGCAGGAAATCTTTTTTTTAGTCCCATTTCTTGCGTCACAAGACGGATTGTCTTCTGGATGCCACCGCGATCAAGGGGGGATTCAGCAAGATGTGCACCTTTTAGACCCCGGGCACGGTTGGGAAATACCAGCACTGGATTTTTATGCACAGCCCAAAACTTACGCAACACCTTCAAGGTATTCACAGGCAAAGGCACAAGCCGATCCTTATTGCCTTTGGCATTGCGAATATGTACCCGCATGCGTGTCGCATCAATATCACCTACTTTCAGGCTTAAGCCCTCGCCCAAACGTAAACCTAGACTGTAAATCGTAAAATAAAAAACTCGATAGCTTAGATTACGGGTCGACATAAACAGTTGTTGTGCTTCAACCACAGTGACAATATCGGGTATACGCGTACATCGTGGTGGTTTAATCATTAGCACATCAACCCACGGCTTTTGTAGCACATGTGTATAGAAAAACTTGAGACCATAGAGATCTAGTTTCACGGCACTCCAGGAAAGGCGGCTTAAAAGAGCATGAAAATAATCCACCAGTTGATCTTGCGTTAAGTTATCCAGATGCCCCTGAAAGTGTTCCCCGATACGGCGAATAGCGCGTGAATAAGCGTCAATGGTTTTGGGTTGCAGTCCCTTAAGCTTTAAATGCTTACAGTGCTGGATATAATAATGGTTGAATTTAAGCTCTATCGATGGTGTCATAACAGTGTAACCTCATTATTGTTAGTTGGATGAGCTTACAAGTTACCTGTTATGCATATAACAGGCAATGAGGTTACACTTTAAATTTAAGGGATGCGCTGTTTTTCTCCGCGATAGCGGCTTCGTCCAACAACTGGGTTAAGAGAGAGCAATATTGTAAATCTGGAATGGTTGCAAGTTGATATGCAGAGGAGTTGTTGGATATATGCTGATCAGGCAAAAGGAAAAAGAGATATTGCCATTCCTTTGAATGATGAAGCGTTAAAAGTAATCCGCGAAGGTAAAAACCAGACTTATGTTTTTACTTACAAAGGAAAAAATGTAACGGGTTGCAATAATCACGCATGGGGAAAAGCATTAGAAAGAGCCGGTATTGAAAATTTCCGCTGGCATGATTTACATCATACGTGGGCGAGTTGGCATATCCAAAACGGAACACCTTTGCATGTATTGCAAGAATTAGGCGGTTGGAGTTCTTATGAAATGGGTAGGGGTATGCTCACTTATCATCTGAACACCTCTCAGAGTACGCTAACAACTCTAAGCCTGTGACAAATTTACTACAGTACACTGATAGTAAGGAAAGCAAGAATGCTTGAAACACTTAAAGTAATTGGGGTGAACGACGGGGCTCGAACCCGCGACGACCGGAATCACAATCCGGGACTCTACCAACTGAGCTACGCTCACCATAATGTAGATACTTTAAGGAATAATGGTACGCTTGACAGGAGTCGAACCTGTGACCCTCGGCTTAGAAGGCCGATGCTCTATCCAGCTGAGCTACAAGCGCATATTGTTGGTCGGGGTAGAGGGATTCGAACCCCCGACATCCTGCTCCCAAAGCAGGCGCGCTACCAAACTGCGCTATACCCCGATACACTTATAAGTTCAATTACTACATTAGCAATAGATGCCTTAAAGAACTGACTATTATAACCTATATTTATAGTCGGTCAATAATTATTTAAGGTTTTATAGCTTATTTTTAACTAGCTGATAAATCTCGTCAGTTTTTATATCAGCACCTTTTAGCACTACTGCTAATTTTGTTAATTGCTCTTCGGCAAAAGCTCTGTCTTTTAGACCTGCGGCATTGATGTAAACGTTTAATGCGGCACTTTTTAGACCTGCATAGGCGGACATAACAGCCACACCAGCATCACTGATAACATTTAAGTTGCCTTTATCTGCTGCTTCCTGACTTAGCTCTATTGCTTCAGCGCAGGCTTTGGCGCAGGCTAAAGGAACAAGTGTTGCTTCGCGCAATACTGCCTGTATCTCTTGGCTACGTCGTATTTTTTCTTGTTCCGTTGCTTTTTCCAGACCATAGGCTGCCATCAATTGACTAAAAATCTCGACATCCGCTTGAATCATATCGGTTAAAGTTGATCGCAAAGCTTCGGATTTACCTAATAAAGCCTGCATATCTGCCTCTACGGCTGCATACTTTGGTTTGCCAATAGTGATATTGCACACCATACTGGTCAAGGCTGCAGCTTGCGCACCTAAGAATGCAGCTGCACTTCCACCACCAGGAGTGGGCGCTTTACTTGCCAGTTCGTCTAAATAGCTCTGGATAGATTTGTCTTTTATTTGTTTCACTCTGACTCTCGATTGATTTATGGATAATCCTAGAAAAATCAGTTGAGCGCGAAATTATAGCGCAAGATATTGAATTCATATAACACTTTCAAAAAATTTTAGCTTCACCCATAAGTTAGTCGGACATTTTTTGCAAGTACGGTGGAATCAAGAGCTTGTGCTAGAAAACGTGAGCAACTGATTTTTCTAGGATGATTAATATTTGTCTCAAATAGTTTACGCAGTTGCTACTTAGAGGTATGCGCATAACACTATCGAAAACAGATACGGGGTATTCAGTCCTTTTTTTATTTGCAGGGCTAAAGAGAAGGTCAAGTATTCAATAATACGTCTATAAAGAAATACTTTGTAGGTTTGGGCGAGATTAAAAATTTCAGAAATTATTAGCATGGGTGGCTTCGATTGTTGGGTTTCGTACCTTTACCCAACCTACCTAATCGCTGAAGTCACACTTCCAATAAAGGTTTTTAAGCTTACTTGGCCCACACCTCTAATATAAAGAGTCAGCAGTTCCTTGTAGAGTGTTGCTTTAACCTGTTTTGCCGTTGAACCTAGAAAAATCAGTTGGGCGCGGAATTATAGTGCAAGACATTGAATTAATATAATACTTTCAAAAAATCTTAGATTCACCCGTAGGTTAATCGGGTATTTTTTGGAAGTGCTGTGGAATCAATAGCTTGTGTTAGTAGCCGTGAGCAACTGATTTTTCTAGGTTGAACAAGGCGGGCTAAAGCCGCGCCCTACATTGAAAATGTAAACAATAGGCTTGCGACTACTCGCGTCGCCAGTTGGTGCCTGTTGCAATATCTTCCAGCACGACACCCTGCTGCTTTAAATCATCGCGGATTTTATCAGCTAAAGCCCAGTCTCTATCCTGTTTTGCCTGTAGCCGTTGCTGGATAAACTGCTCGATTTCCTCCTCGCTTAAGCCATCTTCTTTAACGCTATCGCCTGCTTGCAAAAAGCTTTCTGGGTCATCCTGTAAAATCCCCAGCACATTCGATAGCTCTTTTAATTCGCCCGCTAATTGAGCTGCAAGGTCCGCATCTTTGTTTTTTTCTTTATTCAATTCTCTCGCCATATCAAATAATACTGCTACTGCAACCGGTGTATTAAAATCATCGTCCATTGCCTGTTTAAACCGATCGCTATATTTACTACTCTTTCCTGTCAGGATCGTAACTCCACGCAGGGCTGTATATAAACGCGTGAGCGCGGCTCCCGCATCATCTAACTGCTCATCCGAATAGTTCAGCGGACTACGATAATGACTGGACATTACAAAAAAGCGTACCACCTCTGGTCGGTATTGTTTTAACACTTCTCGAACAGTGAAAAAATTGCCCAGCGATTTGGACATTTTTTCCTCATTTATACGCACAAATCCATTATGCATCCAGAAATTAACGAATTTTTCACCGGTCGCGCCTTCAGATTGTGCTATTTCATTTTCATGATGGGGAAATTGTAAATCCATACCGCCGCCATGTATATCAAAATGATGCCCCAGGCATCGCGTTGCCATTGCTGAACATTCTATATGCCAGCCTGGGCGACCTCTTCCCCAGGGAGAATTCCAGTATGGCTCATCCGCTTTGGCTTTTTTCCATAATACAAAATCAAAGGGATTTTTCTTTGCCTGATCAACTTCAACCCGCTCACCTGCCTGCAATTCATCCAGTTTTTTACCAGATAAAGCACCATAGCCGACAAATTTATCGACTGCATAAAAAACATCGCCATTGCTGCCAGTATAAGCCAAACCCTTTTCAAATAAGGCAGTAATCATCAGGATAATATCACCCATTGACTTTGTCGCCCTAGGCTCGATATCTGGTGGTAGTACGGCCAAAGCTCGCTCATCTTCATGCATTGCACCAATAAAACGCTCAGTTAATGCACTTATCTCTTCATTATTATCCTGCGCACGCTGAATAATTTTATCGTCTATATCGGTAACATTACGCACATAACTTAAATCGTATCCCGAATAACGTAAATAACGCGCAACAACATCAAAAACCACCATCACTCGCGCATGTCCAATATGGCAGTAATCATAGACCGTCATACCGCAGACATACATACCCACCTTGCCCTCAACACGTGGGGTAAATACTTCTTTGCTACGCGTCAGGGTATTATATATTTTTAACATTTAGGACTTGGTTATTACGATTGAATCAATCCAGAGACTTGCTGGCATGAATTTAATTTATCAATTTTCCAATATTAACTCTTCTCTTTCAAGCTAAAAACACATAGAATTTATAATTTGCATCTTTATACAGTGAGTACTATGCGTTCTATAATTCTTTTTTTGATGCTTTCTTTAACTTCAACTTATTCTTTTTCAACGGAAAATAAAATGTCAGAGACACAACCTAGAGTCAAATTCGAAACTACAGCAGGTGATTTTATTATTGAACTTAATGCGGAAAAAGCGCCCATTACCGTAAAAAACTTTATTACTTATGTTAACGAAGGATTTTATAACGGCACTGTTTTTCACCGTATTATTCCTGGTTTCATGGCTCAAGGCGGCGGATTTGATTCTAGCTATAAACAAAAAGCGACTCACGATAATATCAAGATTGAAGCTGATAATGGCTTAAAAAATGATCGTGGTACCGTTGCAATGGCACGTACTGGAGTGCCTGACTCGGCATCTTCACAATTTTTTGTTAACTACAAAGACAATGATTTCTTAAACCATACTGCTAAGACTTCACAGGGCTGGGGTTATACTGTATTTGGGAAAGTAGTCGAAGGCATGGATATCATTGACGAAATGGCCAATGCACCTACTGGAAACCGTGATGGGCATCAAGATGTGCCTAAAACAGATATCATCATAGAAAAAGCTGAAGTTATACAGTAACACCTTTGTTTGTCTGGCTTAATCCTAGAAAAATCAGTTAAGCGGGAATTTTTTGGAAGTGCGGTGGAATCAAGAGCTTGTGCTAGAAACCGTGAACAACTGATTTTTCTAGGTTAATTAAACAAAACTAATAACGTAATCCAGCATTTCCGTATCTAGCAGAAATGTCGGGTTACGTTTTTTAATGCTCCGCAATAAAAAATCTAACCCAACCTACATTTTTTTACAGCATGCGCAATGAAACTCTCTTTATTTCAGACTTACATCTGACAATTGAACGCCCCGAAGTAACCCGCAAGTTTTTGGAGTTGCTAAAGACACGAGCAACAAAAGCCCAGGCTATCTATATATTAGGTGACTTATTTGATACCTGGATTGGGGATGATGATTTCAGCCCACCTATTAACACGGTAAAAAAACATCTAAAAACGCTGACTGAACAAGGCATAGACGTTTTTTATATACACGGTAACCGTGATTTTCTAATTGGTGAGCGCTTTAGCCAGCAAACAGGCGTTACATTACTGGATGAATACAGCGTTATTGACCTGTATGGAGCCAAAACCTTGTTAACGCATGGCGATTTATTATGCACCGATGACCTGCCCTATCAGGAATTTCGCATAAAATCACATTCTGCTGCATGGCAAAAAAATGTTTTATCCAAGCCTTTAATATTTAGGTTGCTGTATGCACGCTGGTATCGGTTGCGTAGTTACTTCCATAAGCGAAAAAAATCACAGGATATTATGGATGTAAATCAAGATACTGTTAAGCAAGTGATGGAAGAATACCAGGTAAGCCGTTTAATTCATGGGCACACCCATAGACCCGCGATACATAATTTAGAAGTTAACGGGCAAGAAGCACAACGGTTTGTGCTCGCAGAGTGGAAAAAAGACGATATCAGACTGTTATCCTGGTCTGAATCTGGTTACAAAGTAGAATCGATTTAAATAAACCGTTATCAAAAATAGCTCGTTTGAGGTTTATCAAATGTGGAAAATTAGCGCCACGAGCATCCCGTATTCCGCACGCTTCATAACCGGCTACAGGTTAAATACAGGCTAAGCTTTACTTATTATTCTTGGATTTTATCGCCATTAAATAAGCGATAAACCGATAAGCACCCTGCACAACAGAATAATTTTAAACCCTCGGTAGTCTCAACATTAAACCCATCTATCTCTACTGCAAGTCCGCATAGGGCACAATTTATTTTATTCTCGCTCATTATAATACTTCCTACCTTTCAGATATTACTAAGTACCCAAGCATAATTAATTTAACAAATTTTACGCAGGATTTTTTTTCATTTTCAAGGCGCATAAATAAGCGCATAGCTGGCTACGCAACTCTTTATGCAACGCTGAAAATGAGAAAAAAGACAAGTAAAATGTTGAATTAATTATGCTTGGGTACTTACGCTTTTTTGAATCGACGTGCGTACCATAGCGTCAAATAACTCGATGGCTTGTATTTTCCAGTGCGTAAAAAATGTAGCGTATATTCATTATTAATAGTAGCCTTTAACATTTGTTTCGCATAAGCCGTACCACAAAAAAGCAATTGATCGCCTTCTTTAATTTTATGCTTTTTCCCAGGTAAAATTATTTCTTCCTTGCCAGACTTGATCACAAACACCATTAATTCAAGCTCTCGTTCGGGGTTGCCCGGAGATGCAATAACATCTCCTAACAACACAGCCTCACCTCTGTCTAGACAATCAATGACTGCCTTGCTTTTTTCCCTGGTGAAATCAATAGTCACTAATAAAGGTTTTTTATTACCGATTTTTTCTCTCAGTGTACTAATAACCTGTTTAATTAATTCCTCGCGCCCTGGCTCTTTAGCCAATAGGTATCTAAAAAAATGCTTTAATAATGGCGCGATTAACAATAATAAGATCTTTCTTGCTGACACTAGAGTCGGCTGCATAATCATATCAGCATCTGCCTTGGCAAACGCCAACTCGTTCTGATGACTATTCTGTCTAACGATAGTAAATAAATTCTGATTCAAACTGCGTGCATTTAACAGGACACTCAAATTCTGGCCATCATCATCAGCCGCTGCCAGCAAACCCACTGCCTGCTCTATTCCTGCTTTTTTCAAGGTTTTGGCATTTGCTCTGCCAACTATATAGGTTTCAACTTCCTCTTCTTTCTTACGTGAATGTGGATCAATAACGGCCGTTTTCACGCCATTCATAGTGAGCACATGGTTAGCTTCCATACCCATGCGTCCATAACCTGCAATAATCCAGCTGCCTACTGGCGGTTGCACATAGGACTCTAAGGTTGCGCCTTTATCGCCTACTAGCCAGTTATTTAAAGCATAAAATGCAGGATTGTTAATGCAGGCATTCAATACCTTGGCGAAAGTTTTAAACGGGTCAATAACATGCACTTCTCCGCCTAAAGTCGCGAGTGTTTCTTCAATATCATTCATTTTTGACATGGTCAGAATACCCACATCAGGATTCAATAAACGCGCTACAGCCGAAATCTTAAGATTAACCTCTTCATTACTGGTAATCGCAACCACGGCTTTACAGAGTTCATTACTAACACCTGCTTCCAGCAAATGCTTGGGAACACTCGCATCAGCATGCAAGCCAGGAACCGCTAATTTATAATTGCGTAATTTTAGAGCTTGTATGCGCTCAGCGCTCTCATCTATAACCACCGCATGCATACCTGCATCATTCAAGCCTCGCACCAATACACTGCCGGTGTCACCAAACCCACAGATAATATAAAAGGGCGACCCTATCCGGTTGACGCTTAAAGCAAAACGTAATTCATCTACCGCGCGCTTAAAAAACACATTCTGGAATAAACGGACGATACTACCTAACGCATAAAACCAGGTAACAACACTGACATACAAACAGGCAATTGCCCATAAACGTTGCGCATTACTGAAAGCAAAAGGGATTTCACCGAAACCAGTCGTGGTCGCAGTATAGGTCATAAAGTAAAACGCATGAAAGATGCTTAAATACTCGGTTTTACCATCTATAAGAGGGCCCGGAATAGACACCATACCGAAAATAGCAACTGAATAAACAGTTAATAGAATAATCAAAGGTAAGCGCATTTGACGCATAACTATGAAGCTAACGCGACTTAATTCATCGCTGGTATACATAAGCTAGGCTTTGAAGAACGATGCAAATAACATCAGCGTACTATATTCTGGAAATCAAGGTTTCTGAAACCAGGATAACAACGGAAATAATATTCGCAACTAAGGCACCTCCGGCAAGAGAAACGATGCTGGATATCACATCGGGTGTAATCCCTGTACCAATAATATGTACTGCAAAAGTCCATTCGATAGCGGCAGCAATTAATTCAAAATCAGCCACCAGACTGGTTGCCAATAATAACGCGCCAATTTGCGATCGATCGCCTAATTTTAAACCGGTAGCGATCAAATTAACCACCACGACACCAAATAATTCATAGACACTATGATGCGCCGGATTAGTAAACTCACCTAATACAAAACCCACATTTAGAGTTAATGAGAGTACAATGAAAAAACCGAAAACAACCTTTTCAAGATTCACGAAACATCCCCGACACAAAAAGAAAAGAAAGCCTATTTTACCTTAAAATCCTCGCCACCCACTAAAAAACTAGTCTTTTTATATAATTCTTTGCTAATATTTACTTTTAAATTAAAAATAAGGAGAAAAAAATGCCTTTAACCGCAATGGATCTGGTTGCAGAAGCAAAACAAAATATTACTGAAATAAGCGTCAATGATGCTAGGCAGAACTTAAGCGACGTCCTGATTATCGATGTTCGAGAACCTGCTGAATTTGCTGCCGGGCAAATACCTAATGCAGTGAATATCCCACGGGGAGTACTTGAATTTCAAATCAATAACCATCCTATTTTTGCAGGTCAGCAGGATGCTAAAATTATAGTCTGTTGTCAGTCGGGCGGGCGCTCAGCACTAGCAACAGAAAGCTTACACAAGCTTGGCTACATCAATGCTGTTAGTTTAGCAGGTGGATATAAAGCCTGGTCAGAAGGCTAAAAGCATCAATGGACGCTTTAGAATCTATACGTCTGGATAAATGGCTCTGGGCTGCGCGTTTTTTTAAAACGCGCAAACTGGCTGCAGAAGCGGTATCTGGTGGTAAAGTTCATTTAAATGGCCAGCGCACCAAGCCTAGCAAAGAAGTAAAGGTGAATAGCCATATGGTGATCCATAAAGATCAGTTTAGCTGGGATATTACGGTATTAGCCATCAATGCTCAGCGCAGGCCCGCTGTAGAAGCCGTGCTGTTATACGAGGAAACAGCTGCTAGCCTATTAAAGCGCGAACAGGATGTTGCTCAGAGGCGCATCGAACGCCAATTTATGCATAATGATCCCGCAGAACGGCCCAATAAAAAGCAACGTCGTCAGATTCATCGATTTAAGCAACAGTAAGCGCCTAACCCAGAAGAGACGATCCGGCTTATTTAGCCTAAAAACATCAGGTGAGCACGGATTTTGTGGAAAATGAGAAAAATGCAACTGGACTAAAAATATTATCTTTTCATCAAGTTATTGGGAAATATAGCGTTCAACTGATGTTTTTAGGTTTCAGCTACAAACAGCTCGGCGGCTTAGGCAGACCCGCAATTTTGCAGGAAAATTTTAACGGTCCCGGTGGAAAGAGTTTCAGCAAATAACGGCTGTTAGCTTTTTCAGCACCCAGTTTGTGCTTGATGGCTTTACTGAAGACACGAGCATTAGGTAAGTATTTATAGTCTAGATAAAACTGACGGATAAAATACAGGATTTCCCAATGTTCTTTGCTTAATTCTATACTTTCAATACTTGCAAGGCGCACTGCTAGTGCTTCATTCCATTGCAGCATATCCAGTAAAAAACCCTGCTCGTTTGTAGCCACGGGCTTACCATCAAGTTCTAACTCCATGTTTTGATTACTTTATGCTCAACAGTTAATCTAACAAAGCCAGGATAATCGACAATACTAACCTCAGCCATGATTGTAGCTAAACTCAACCCCCGCGCTAATACATCAGATTGTAAAGCGTAGTATTGCAACGGCTTATCAATAGAGCGTATTCGCTGCGCAGATTGTGATTGCTTATGCAAACAAAGCACCGCACTTTCCACAAAAAGCAAGGCATCGCCTTCGGCAACTCGATCTAATAAGACTTCAAGCCCTACGCTAGTTCTAATAATATGCAGCATTACTCATTAGAAAATATTTTCAAACCCACCACACCAATGATAATCAGTGCAATCGAAGCAAGGCGGTAAATATCAATTGATTCCTTAAACAAAAAAATACCAGCGATAGCAATCCCTGCTGCGCCTACCCCAGTCCAGATGGCGTAAGCCGTACCCAACGGTAAAGTTTTAATCGCCAGAATTAATAACCCAAAACTCCCGGCACCTGTCACGGCTGTCACTATCGAAGGAATAAGCTTAGTAAACCCTTCATTATACTTAAGGCTAAGTGCAAAAAATATTTCTGCAATACTCGCACCCACTAAATATACCCAGCCCATCCTTACTCCAATCAATATACATGTAATAATGTTTATTTTACAATACTCATTGATTTGATTATTTATTAATTCAGGGTTATTTTTCACCGCTATCTCTTTTACCTGTAGCGCATGATTTTAGCCAGGCCGTAAATTAACGACTTTTTTAGCTGGCCTAAAGCCACGCCCTACTCTACTTATACGATTCTATTGCAAGCTATGGATTCTTTTACTAACCCAAAGGCAACAATTTACAGTGTTTCGCAACTGAATCGGAATGTGAAATCTCTGTTAGAACAGAATTTTTTTTCTATTCAAGTAACCGGTGAAATTTCTAATTTAAGCCGCCCTGCCTCAGGCCACCTTTATTTCTCTTTAAAAGATGACCGTGCCCAGGTCCGCTGCGCCTTATTTAGAAGCCAGGCACAAAGGCTTAAGTTTATCCCTGAAAATGGTCTGCAAATTCAGGCTAGTGCAAATGTTAGCCTGTATGAAGCACGGGGAGATTACCAACTAATCATTAATCAAATGCAGGAAACAGGCGACGGCGCTCTTCGCCGTGCATATGAACAGCTTAAAGCCAAACTCGACGCAAAGGGATTGTTTTCCCCGGAACACAAACAGCAGCTACCATTACTGCCTAAAAGCATTGGAATTATCACCTCACCCTCAGGTGCAGCTATACGCGATATCTTATCCGTACTGGCGCGGCGCTTTCCGGGTATTCCAGTGATCATTTATCCGGTAATGGTGCAGGGAAACGAAGCGAAATATGAAATTAATCAGGCGATCATCACCGCCAATCAACGCAAAGAATGTGATGTGCTCCTACTGGCGCGTGGTGGCGGCTCGCTCGAAGATTTGTGGGCCTTTAATGAAGAAATGGTCGCTAATGCGATATATAAAAGTCAACTACCCATTATCAGTGGCATAGGTCATGAAACCGATACCACCATTGCAGACTATGTCGCTGATTTACGTGCAGCGACACCAACAGCAGCAGCTGAACATTGCACACCTGACGGACAACAATGGCTAGGACAGTTTATGGCCTATGAACAGCGCTTAAGCCAACTGATCAAAAACACCCTGCAACAAACCACGCAGCACCTAGACTGGCTGACTAAAAACCTGCAACTGCAACACCCAGGCAAACAATTAGAAAACAAATCGCAACGGCTTGCCGAGTTGGAGCTACGCCTGACCAACAAAATAAAAAACCAGTTAAATCAGGCACAGGCAAAGCTGACAACTCACCATGCACAGCTATGGCAATATAACCCGGCACATACATTGCAACGACTTAAAAGCGAACACCTGGCTTTAAATAACCGCCTCAACATGCATATTAATAATAAGCTGCATGAGCAACAGGAAAAACTAGGCCATCTTAGTCAAACGTTGAATATTGTCAGCCCTCTAGCCACTTTGCACCGAGGTTACACTTTAAGCACTGATGAGCAAGGCAAACTTATTAGCACGACCCAACAAGTCAGCATTGGGCAAATCATACAAACACGCCTGGCAACAGGTTCAATCAGCAGCCAGATACAGGAAATTAATCATGAATAAAATACTCCTAACATTATTACTAATACCGCAAATAGCTTTAAGCAGTGCTCTGCCGCAACAACTCGCGGCACCGGGTGGTATTGTTAACATACAACTGGGCTCTGTTGAAACGCCAGCGCCTGTGGTCACATTTCAGGATAAACGCGTATTGATTGTTGAGAATGATCATAAATGGTACGCCATAGTTGGCATCCCGCTAAAAATCAAAGCTGGGCAGCATAGCATTCAGGTAACATCGGGTGCAACCAGCACACAGCTTGATTTTGCTATTGTAGATAAAGATTACCCGGCACAATATATTACTATCAAAAACAAACGCATGGTCAACCCTAATCCCGATGACCTTAAGCGTATTACGAGTGAGCGCCCAGCCATCAATAAAGCGCTGAACACCTGGACCGAACAGCCGGTTGGCGACTTATTATTTAGTATACCGGTTGAGGGCCGCTTAAGCAGTCCCTTCGGACTTAAGCGATTTTTTAATAATCAGCCTAAAAATCCACATAGCGGCCTGGATATAGCCGCTCCAAAAGGAACGACAATTAGTGCGCCTGCGCCCGGTTTGGTCATCAATACAGGCGGTTATTATTATAACGGCAACACTGTGTTTTTAGATCATGGACAGGGGTTAGTCACAGGCTATTTTCATATGTCTAAAATAACCGTCAAAGCGGGCCAGATAGTCGAGCAAGGCACTAAACTTGGAGAAGTTGGAGAAACGGGCCGAGTGACAGGCCCACACTTACACTGGAATGTTTATTTGAATAAAACCAAAGTAGACCCCGCGCTCTTCGTGCCTGAATTATCAGCAACTAAAACTGAAGCTGAAGCTGCACAATAAATCGGTATAACATTTAGGCACCTGGAAACAAATAATCATCCAGCTTTGCTGATCTTTTGTCCGTCATTAGCACTGTAGCAATAGTTCCGTAGCCAGTTATTCGCTTACTGCTACAGCACTAATGACAAACAAAAATACTGCCCAAATATTGGACGCTTATTTATTTCCAGGGGCCTTAGGAACGCGCACGAAATAACTTAAGCAACTGACTTGTCTTTTTATCCGTTTTCTGCGTTGTAGAAACTGTTACGTAGCTGGCTATGCGCCTGTTTCTACGTCTTGAATACGAATAAAAATCCTGCGCCAGATGCTCAACTTATTCCGTGCGCGTTCCTTAATATTGATAGTTACTAACCTCAGACCGTCTGAACTCTAGGATAATAACTTGATGCCAATGCTTGATATGTAGGTTGGCGCTGAGCTTGCGAAGCCCAACAATCACTATGCAATATCATGTTGGGCTTCGTATACTCAGCGCCAACCTACGCACTTTAGTATCATCTAATTATCTTGTGAAAACGGTAAGCTTTTGATTTCTTTATGTCGAAATCAGGAGTTCTGAACCTCCACCATTATCCTAGAAAAATCTTAGGGGAAACAAAATGCAATTTTCAACTACACCAGAAATTCCATGTAAAACGATTCAAGAAAACCTCGGCGTTGTCACTGGCAATGTAGTGCAGTCCAAACATGTGGGTCGTGACTTTATGGCTGGACTAAAAGGTATTATCGGTGGAGAAATTGTCGGTTATACGGAAATGTTAGCCGATGCACGCGATATTGCCATAGCAAGAATGGTCGATGAAGCGAATAAACGGGGGGCTGATGCCATTATCAATATACGCTTTACAACCAGCGCCATTATGGCAAATGCATCTGAAATTCTCGCCAATGGGACTGCTGTAAAATTGCAGGAAGACCAGGAATAACAAAGCGCTATTTATGAATGATATCAAGCAAACTCTAGGCTTTATTGGTATTGGGCTGATGGGGCAACCTATGACCCTGAGGTTATTAGCGGCAGGTTACCCGATTAATGTCTGGAATCGAACAACAGAAAAACTCGCTACAGTGACACAAGCAGGCGCTAATCCCTGCGCTAGCATTGCAGAATTGGTTACCCAATCAGATATTATCCTGCTTTGCCTAGCAGATACTCAGAGTGTCGAAGCCATTGTTAAACAACATATAATACCACTGGGTAATCAACATAAACTATTGATTGACCTATCCAGCACCCATCCAGATTCTACCCGCCAATTGGCAGAGCTGTTATTTCAAAGCTGCGCTATGGACTGGGTTGATGCCCCAGTATCTGGCGGCGTTACAGGTGCAACTCAGGGCACTCTTGCGATTATGGCGGGTGGTAAGGAAAAATCTATACAGATAGCGCGTGAATTATTAGCACCTTTATATAGTCAACTCACGCATATGGGCGATGTTGGTAGCGGTCAGGTTACCAAGGTTTGCAATCAAATGATTGTCAGCTGTAATGTTCTGGTTATAGCCGAAATGATTGCTTTAGCAGAAAAGTCCGGTGTAGATGCCAGTAAAATAGCAACCGCTCTCGCGGGTGGCTTTGCCGACTCCAAACCCTTGCAGATTGTTGCACCGGAAATGGCAAGTGGCAGTTTTACACCTGTTAAATGGCGCGTTAAGACTTTACTCAAAGACCTGCATATGGCGACCGATTTAGCCAGCACTCAGTCTACCGCCATCCCCATGTCAGCGCTTGCTGCACAATTGATGCAGTTGCATGGTAGCCATGGTTTTTTAGAACAAGACCCGTCTACTTTAATCAAATTATATAGCGACAAAAAATAATCTATACGGCAGAAAATGCCAAGCTCATTACAAAAAACCAACGCTTTATAAAACTTAAACCTTTGTTTTTAAAATACGTTTTCGAGTCGAAACTTTTTTTCATTAAAATATCATTTTTTTTGATAGACACCAACTGAATTATTGATATATACTTTGTCGCACTTGAGGGATTTAAGTAAATAACAATATGGATAGCGAGGTAAGAAAGACTTAACAAATAAAAATAATAAATAAGTTTAGTAAGGAATAAATTCCATTTAAAAATAAAAATAATAAAGTTTTACCGCTCTAAAAACCTGCTTTATGCAGGTTTTTTTATGTCTGTTATTTAAGCTTACTGTTTTCACAAGATAATTAAGGTGACACTAAAACGCGTAAGTTGGCGCTGAGTATACGAAGCCCAACATGATATTGCACAGTAATTGTTGGGCTTCGCAAGCTCAGCGCCAACCTACATGTCAATCATGGGTATCAAGTTATTATCCTAGAGTTCAGGGGGTCTGACCTTTAGCAAATCTATAGACTAAGCTTAATACCGACCCACCCTGCTCGTGGAGCACTGACTCCAACAAAGCGGGTATCCTTATCAGGAATGCCTATTCCTTCCAGTACATCCCCCGTTTCGCCGTAAGTGCCAAAATTATTGTATTTCGTATTAAATAAATTATCCAGGCGACCAAAAATCGTAAAGTGCTCATTAAAGCGATATTCTGTCTGTAAATTAACCACTGCAAACGAACCTAGAGGTATGTCCAGATTGGCCGCATCGCCGCGCAGAAACTGCTCAGCATTAAATAAGACATTGAACCCAAAAGTGAGGCTTTTAATAATATCGACATCAGATGAAAATTTGACAATATGCTCAGGTATTCCCGGTATATGACTGCCACTTTGCACCTGAATATCACCATCTGCATCGGCAAAAGGATTACTGGGGCTATGTGAGGTGTAGGGGGTTAAGAAAACAGCATTGATATACGAGTAATTCAGCGCCATACGCCAGCGGTCAAAAAACGAACTACTCAGCCCTAGCTCAACACCCTGCCTTTGCGTACGCCCCACATTATCAAAATAGCCTGCGCTATTAGCCGTACCCGCACTTTGAAAAATAATATCATTATGATTAGTGGTATTAAAATAACCAAGATTCCATTGAATCCGGCCATCCAGAACCCTGGAAAAATTCCCTCTAAAGCCTACTTCCCACGACTTTGCAACAACCTGATCCAAAGGCGGATCGGCAACAAATGCATTGGGAAGCTTACAGGGATCATCAGGATCTGCACAACTTAATTCCATTGGCGTTGGCACCCGCGATGATTCGCTGTAGCCACTATAGAAATTTATTTCCGGCATAAAGGAGTAGGTTACGCCAGCAGCGGGATTAAAACGATCAAATTTATGCTTACCCGTTAATTTCGGATTTCCCCCTCTATCCTGCATATCAATTTCAACGTGGTTATACCGACCCGCAACATTAACCGCCAGCTTTTCAGTCACGTTAAAAACTTCGGAAAAGAAAAGTCCAAATGAATTAGTCGTGGTATCCAGGCGTACGCGGGATTCATCCACAAAAACCCCCGAAGCGTTCACACCTCGATCATCCGTTAAAGAGCCTAATTCAGTATCTGCGCTAAAAGCCACCTTGCCCAAATCATAACTACTACCAATAACAAACTGATTTTCATGCCCCCATAGGCTCTGATTAAAAACCGATTGTAACGCCAGACCAAAGGACCATTGATCAGCTTCTGAAGTATTCAGGGTTCCGCCTTGAACTGCTCCGGTTGCCAGTATGGGGTTACCATTGATATCTTCAACAATCTCATCACTTCCCTCTTCACACAAATACATAGGGTCATCATCACATTCCTCAAACTCACTACCATCGCCATTCAGGCTATCGATACGATTACTACGATAATAAACATTTCCTGCGAGTTCGACCTCATCGTTGACCCATAAGTTGCCATCTAAAGCAGATAGAAAAAAATGATTGCTGGTTTTGTCTGGATGCGTAAATATAGCTGTTCGATCGATAGCTTCTAGCTCGACAGGCAGGGCGCCATTTCCGATCAAACTACTATTGGCACCTGCTAATGTCAGGTTTAACTGCCCGTCTTCACCGCGCCAGCTTAAAGTACCCAGACCGTTAAATACACCGCTTTCGGAATCATCTCGCCAGCCCTCTTCATGAAAGTACTGTAGATCAAGAAAATA
The DNA here is from genome assembly GCF_965251085.1 of Methyloprofundus sp. Taxonomy (NCBI): domain Bacteria; kingdom Pseudomonadati; phylum Pseudomonadota; class Gammaproteobacteria; order Methylococcales; family Methylococcaceae; genus Methyloprofundus; species Methyloprofundus sp. The sequence continues at coordinate 3,493,277 of NZ_OZ252594.1, forward strand.
AGCAAATTCGCCATTATTCCAGCCGCTGGTCAATTCCTCATTATGTCTGGACCAGGAACCACCACTAACAGTCAAGCTATGTTCTGGCGCAGTAAAGCCTGTTTTAGTCTTAATTGCAATCGAGCCGCCTAGACTATTTAAACCATAGGCGGGGTTAGACCCTCCCTGTAAAGTCATGCTGTCAATCGCCCCTTTTGGAATCAGGTCCCAATGCACCGAATCTCCAAAGGGCTCGTTAAAGCGTATTCCATTGGTATACACTGATAAACCTTGTGGTAGCCCCAATAACGGTGAGACAGTAAACCCACGATACTGGATATCGGGTTGTAAGGGGTTATTTTGCGCATCATTAATTGAAACACTGCCCATATACTGATTCATATAATCAGCAATCGAGATACTTTGCGCTCTTGCCATATCCTCGGCAGTCATCACCTGTACATTGGTAGTCACTTTATTCAATGCAATATCCGCCCCTAAAGGCGTAGTATTGACCACACTCATTGTTTCCAGCTCAATTGGCTGATCAACTTCAGTTGGTGTATCTGCACCCTGGATAGCATGACTCATGCTTAGCAAGATAAGACTACATGGCAGAATTTTGTTCATTTTTATTCTTTTTGCTTTTTTTATTTTTTTGAGATGAAGAATTGTATTAGTAAACATAGGCAAAAAATATAGGACTTTTTCCTGATTATTAATATTCGTAGATTTTTGCAAAAAAAATGTAAATTTCGGCTCACGTCTATGGAGGCACAATATGACATCTATTTCACTTTTTATCGTATGGATTCACGGCCTTATAATGAGTTATGGGATCTTTGATATTTATAAAATACGCAAAAATGACAAAATAGCATTTACATGATAATATCTGCGGGTTTCACTACAGAAAAATTTTATTAACGAAATGGTTTTATAGGTCACTTTGAAAATATTGTATGCACAGGTATATCAGTTAAAAACACACGAATTTACTTTACAAACAAACACCTACATATTAAATATATAGAGATAAAACCTATTTCATGTTGCTAATTAGGCTAGACAAATGAATAAAATTTCCCCATCAAAGAATAATGATCAATTGCTATACAACCCTGATGATTCACGGGACAGCTGTGGCGTAGGCTTTATTACGCACAAACAAAGTAAACAAACGCATGATTTACTGATTAAATCACACCAGGCTTTATGTACCATTCCTCATCGCGGCGGCATGAGTGCCGAAGGGATTGGTGACGGCGCTGGAGTTAATATTGATTTATCACTGAAGTTTTTCCGTAAATTAACGGGTAACCAAGAGCTTGAGCTAGGTCAATTCGGCGTTGCCAACTTTTTCTTGCCTGAAAATCATAGCCAATTTGATTCTGCAGCGATTGAATTAGTAGAACAACACTTAAAAGAATATGGCTTACCGATCATTAAATGGCGCGATATCCCAGTTGATAACAGTGTTCTGAATGCCGCGTCAATTAAGGCACAGCTGTCTATTAAGCAGGTCATCTTTGGTCGCCCGGAAACATCATTAAAAGATGCGAGTCACGAAGAATTTGAGTATTATATTCAGGATGTACTCCTGACTATTGAACAAGACGGCTTTACTCGACACGAACTGGATGGTTTCTATCCGCTATCCATGAGCTCACGTACTCAGGTTTACAAAGGCCGTTTAAATTCCTTTGAGGTCATTCCTTACTTCACTGATTTATACGATGAAGATCACGAGATCTGCACCTTGTTCTTCCATACCCGGTTTTCTACCAATACCGCTCCTGCAACGATGATGGCGCAGCCATTTCGCTATATGGCGCATAATGGTGAATTAAATACTGACAAGAAAAACCGCCTAAGCGAGCAAGCCATTGCCAGACAGCATGGTAAAAACCTGGTTTTCCCTCTTGGCCAATCAGACTCCAGCCGTTTAGACCAAACGCTATCGCGCCGCATCCATGAAGACAAACTGGATATCGTCACTGCAATTTTAGCAATGATGCCACCCGCCTGGGAAAATGACACAACCCTCTCGGCTGATGTTAAAGCCATGCTGGAATATTTCAGTTTATATGAAGAAAAAAATGATGGGCCTGCAGCACTTATTTTTAATGATGGCATTCGCGTAGGCGCACGTCTAGATCGTCTTGGCCTGCGACCTTTACGTTCCGTAGAAACAAATGAATATCTAGCGGTCATGTCCGAAGCCGGTCAAATTGGCTTTGATTCTAAAGATGTTTTACGCCGAGGGCGTATTGAAGCAGGTGGTATGATCTATTTTGATCATAGCACTGGCGAAGCTTATGATAGCCATCAAGTGATGGAACGTCTGGCAAAGGAAACGGATTACCATGCCTTATTAAAAGCACGAGCGATTCATTTAGATGAATTGTCGACCGTTTCATTAGCTGATATCAACAGTCAGCATGCCTTTAATATAGACCAGCAGCATACTGCCTATTCGCTTAACCAGGAAAGTTTCAAATTCTTGCTAGACCCTATGCTAAATACGGGGCTGGAGAAAATCTCCGCCATGGGTTACGGGATCACACCCAATGCCCTGTCAGGCGCTGAAGGTGGAATGTCTCGTTATTTCAGCCAACGCTTTGCTCAAGTCACCAACCCGCCACTGGATTCATTGCGTGAAAGTGATGGTATGACTTTACGCGTTGCACTGGGCGCGAAACCTAATTTTTCCGAAAGTACAAGTCAACAGCTGGTGATTAATTCACCGATTTTACAGCGCACGCAATTAGCTCAAATTCGCCAGCAATCTGCTGTTAGCGTAGCGACAATAGATGCTTTATACACGCCAGACCTTGAAAATGCAGAACAAAATGCAAAAAATCTGTTACAGGCTTTAACGAATACCTGCAATAAAGTAGGCCAGGCGGCTAAACAAAATACCGGTATTATTATCCTTAGCGATATTAATATCAGTCAAGAACAAGCGGCTATCCCTGCCCTGCTACTTATTTCTGCAGCCAACCAGCACCTGGTTAAAGAAGGCTTACGTTTCAATTCCTCGCTTATTTCTGAAACAGGACAGGCAGTCAGCGCACATGATGTCGCAACTATCTTGGGATTTGGTGCATCGGCCATTTGTCCATTAAGCGTACACAACCGGGTTATCTCGCAGTATAGCGAAGACCAACAGCAAAAAGCACTGGATAGCTATCAAAAAGCGGTCGAAAAATCGCTAATGAAAACCATGGGTAAATTTGGTTTATGTACCGCTGAAAGTTATATCGGCGGTGAATTCTTTGAATCAAATTATATTGATACTGACGAGCCGCTATTACAAATCTATTTCCCTAATATTAATTCTTCTGTCGGTGGTATTCAGTTTGCAAATATCGCTGCTAGTGCAACTGAATGGCATGAAAAGGCATTATCCGTAGGTTCTGAAAGCGACATCCCATTCCTAGGCTTGTTTAAAGAACGTAATGAAGGTGCAGGGCATACTTTTGGTAACACTTCCGTGCGTGAATATATCAACATGACGGATGAAGATATTCTGTATATCAATCATGGAAAATCACCGGTAGTCAGTGATAGTGCTTATGCCGATTTTGGTTATGAGAGACGCACCCCTGAGCAAATAGATAGCTTTGGAGTCACGCCGGCCTACCGCAATTTCAGCAAAATCTTAATGCAGGAACGCGATCGCCGTCCTGCTGCTTTACGCGATGTTATGAGCTACCCTGCTGATATTTCCCGTGCAAAAGAAACGGCTGAATTTGATGCTATTTTAGGCAAGCAAAACTTGCGTGGAAATATTAATTACAGTATTCGTGGCCTAGCTGTTAAGCAACTTGATAACAGCTTTGAGATTACCTTAACGAATGACTCCACTAAACAACGCCTAGAAAACCTGGCCGCACATTTTACTGCGCGCTTTGCCGGTCATGATTTAGCTATCAATGTATCTGACTCTGCGCTGACAATAACAGAAGATGATGCGCATAGCCTTGTAGCCAATTATCTTAACAGCATTATTTCTGCTCGCGGACCTATCACCCTGACTGATGTGCAACCTGCTCATGAAATCACTGCTGCATTAGCTACTGGTGCAATGAGCCACGGTGCTTTAATGGCAGAAGCACATGAAGCGGTTGCACATGGCACTAATATTGCCGGAGCTATGAGTAATTCAGGCGAAGGGGGTGAACATTCAAGCCGTTTTAATACCATTAGATCCAGTAAAATCAAACAGTTTGCTTCGGGTCGATTTGGTGTCTGGGCTGGCTATCTAGCTGATTTAAATATTCAAGAGATTGAAATAAAAATTGCCCAGGGTGCAAAACCCGGCGAAGGTGGACAGCTGCCTGCTGCTAAAGTCTCGGTTGAGATTGCAGCTGCACGGGGAGGCACACCCAAGGTTGAATTAATCAGCCCTCCGCCGCACCACGACACCTATTCTATTGAAGATTTAGGCCAACTCATTCATGATGCCAAAGCAGCACGCGTTAGAGTGGTGGTTAAACTGGTTTCATCTGAGGGCATAGGTACCATTGCTGTCGGTGTTGCCAAAGCCGGCGCTGATGTGATTAACGTTGCCGGGAATACCGGTGGAACCGGTGCCGCAGCAGTAACCAGTTTGAAAAACACCGGACGCTCTCCTGAAATTGGCATTTCCGAGGTTCATCAGGCGCTGTCAGTAAACGGCTTGCGTGATAAGGTTGTACTTCGTTGTAGCGGCGCACATCAAAATGGCTCAGATGTCATTAAATCGGCAATACTCGGTGGTGATTCGTTTGAATTTGGTACCACCGCGCTAATGATGTTGCGCTGTGTGATGGCGAAAAACTGTAATGTCCACTGTCCTGCCGGTTTAACCACCCTTCATGAAGAATTCAAAGGCGATCCACGTGTTTTAGCTCAGTATTTTATGAATCTGGCACATGAGGTACGTGAAATTCTAGCTTCGCTGGGATATAAAAGCCTATCTGAAATTCGCGGTCAAACCGATTTATTACATTTAATGGATCATGAAACGATGATCGGTCAAATGGACTTCAGCAAGCTATTAAACTACGTGGATGTCATCCATATTGATAAACCGGTTTATCTGGAAGCTGATTTTTCTATCGATGATAAAATTATGCAGCAATTCAAAGCCGGCTTTGTTAATGCCAAACAACAACAAGTGATTGTTGAGGGTTCTGAATTCAACCTTAACAACCGACATAAAACAGTCGGTGGTCAGACAGCAATAGATATAGAACGCCTATTATCTTATGAACTGGATGCCGATCAAATTGCCGAAAACGGTAAAATTTATACTAACCAGCATAAGCGTCGTTACCTGGCACCTGATTCCCTGATTGTTCGCACTCGTGGTTCTGCAGGGCAAAGCTATGGCGCATTTAATAATGATGGTATGCGTATGGAACATACCGGAACCTGTAATGATGGTGTAGGAAAATCATCGTGCGGTGGAACTATTATCATTAAATCTCCGGGTGGTGGACATAAAGTACCCGGTGAAAATGTATTAGTCGGTAACTTTACCCTGTTTGGTGCAACCGGCGGTAAAACTTTTATTAACGGTGAAGCCGGTGACCGATTTGCCGTGCGTAATTCTGGTGCAATGGCCGTCGTTGAAGGGGTTGGAGATTTTGCCTGCGAATACATGACCAACGGTGCGGTGCTGAATATCGGTACATTTGGTAAAGGCTTCTGCAACGGTATGTCCGGGGGTAATGCTTATCAATACGACCCGGAAGATAAATTACCTAAGCTATATGATGAATCTTCTATCGAGATCAGAAGCTTGAGTGAAGATAGCGACACTGCACGCGCGCATGAGCAATTTGTATTAGCGATGCTGGAACAACATGCAGACTATGCTGAATCAAGTGTGGCACAAAAGCTGCTCGATAACTGGGATAGTGAACGCCAGCATTTTAAATTTGCAATCCCGTTATGGTTATATAAGACCCAGACGGCTGAGTTTATTGCTAAAACAGTAGACCGCAAAGCCATCATTGAAGAGCTAGCCGTTGATCAGGCTCAACAGCAAGTCAACCAGGTTCAGGAGGCGTATGCCGAGGGTGCGGTATTATTTGGCGGTCAAACGCCTGATTATGGTGCAACCGATAGCCCGCTTGCTTTTAAAATGATCAATAGCTTTGCGGTATTAAATAAAGCGACATTGATTGCTGCGACTCAAGTACAAAATCCACAGCAAACTGAAACTGTGGCACAGCGACTGATTAATACCAAAGCACGCAAATTACAGGATGCTTTAGTCAAAGAAACCCGCGAGGCTTATGCGAATTATGATGATGCACAATTAGCCTTATTATTAGCTAATAAGCGTTTAAATGATTATAAGCAAGCCTTGATTTTACGTGATGTGCAAAGTATTTATTCAATTGGTTCAACTAACTGGATTATTGAACAATCAGCCATTAATAATCAGGCACTGGCTGATATTCCAGCTGTTGATGAATACCTTGCAGCACTCAACAGTCAGGCGGTTATTCAGGATATGATAAAGATTAAACAGGCTGCTTAATGCTTAACACCGCAGTATTAAGGGTTCTTATCCAGACAACCACGACTTAAACGTCAATAACACAACCAAACGGCTGAAATAGAATCCACAGACAAAGTTTAAAAACTTAGGCTGTGGATTCTGCATGCTTAATGGTCAATAAATATATTTACTAGACTCACTGTTATGCAGCGAGCCTTTTTTAAGAGTAGTCCCATGACAACAGCGAACAGTTCTCTAAACATACCTTTCAACGAGGCGCAACAAGCCTGGCTAGGTGGTTTTTTTGCAGGCATGCACAGCCATATTTTACAAAGTGCCGGATCAGGCGATGCAGCGAATGCACGAAGTATTAGCATAATCTATGGTTCACAAACAGGAAATTCTGAATCAGTTGCCCACGATGCTGCGCAAGCTGCTAAAGCTCATGGTTTAAATCCTACCATTTTGAGCATGGACGAAATTGAAGTCGCTGCTTTTATTAACATAGAATATCTATTAATTATCACCAGCACCTATGGCGAAGGTGATATGCCAGATAACGCGCAAATGCTATGGGATAATATCAGTGCAGACGATAGCATCGACCTATCTAACATGCAGTATTCGGTACTCGCCCTGGGTGACACCAGCTATGACCTTTTCTGTCAGGCTGGTATAGACTGGGACCTGATCCTAGAAAAACTAGGAGCAAAACGCCTTTACGAACGTATTGACTGTGACGTTGATTTTGATGCAGCAGCTGAAAACTGGATCAGTAATACTATCCCGTTAATGGCTGATGGCACAGCAAACATTACCATTGATAGTAGTAGCACAACACAGCCCGCTAAATTTGGACGTAAAAACCCATTCCCAGGAACACTCGTAGCCAACCGGTTATTAAGTAGCCCGGACTCTTCAAAAGAAATTCGCCATTATGAAATTTCCATCACTGGCTCAGAATTAAGCTATGAGGCCGGTGATGCGCTAAATGTTGTTCCTGTTAACTGTCCGGAATTAGTCAGCGATATTATTAAAGCCATTGGTTGCACAGGCGATGAAGATGAGCCTGTCAGCGGCGAGTTAATGCCACTAACTCAGGCACTAGCTGAGCACTTTGAAATCAAACTACCCAGTAAAGGTTTATTAGATGAAATCGCCAAACGTTCAGGCGATCAAGAATTAAATAATCTATTGAACGCCGGTGACAAAGATAAACTAGCGAGCTATTTGTGGGGCCGTGACACGCTAGATCTATTATTGCAATTCCCTGAAATGCAATTCTCGGCAGCAGAATTTTTAGCCCTGTTAAAACCATTGCAGCACAGAGCTTACTCTATCTCATCTAGTGGCAAAGCCAACCCGGACACCGTGCATTTAACGATCAGTAGTGTACGTTACAACAGCCATGATCGTGAGCACAAAGGGGTTTGTTCAACCTACCTTGCTGATTTAGCAGATGAAAACACCGCTGTACGCTGTTTCTTTAGCCCTAATAAAGTCTTTAGAGTGCCTGAAAACGACGATCTACCGATGATTATGGTCGGGCCTGGTACTGGAATTGCGCCCTTCCGTGCATTCCTGCAAGAACGTGAATTCAGAAAAGCCAAAGGGTTGAACTGGTTATTCTTCGGTGATCGTAATGAAGCAACAGATTTTATCTATCGTGATGAAATCGAAGCCATGCAGAATAACAACGTCTTAAGTAAATTAGACCTGGCCTTCTCGCGCGATCAGGAAGAAAAAATCTATGTTCAGGATCGCATGCTTGAAAAAGGAGCAGAACTCTTTGCCCTGCTTGAACTAGGCGGTTACTTCTTCGTCTGTGGTGATGCTTACCGCATGGCCAAAGACGTTGATAAAGCATTGCATGATGTGATTGCCGTACAAGGTAAACTATCTGAAGAGCAGGCAACAGAATACGTTAATCAAATGAAAAAAGATAAACGTTATGTGCGCGATGTTTACTAAAAAATACTGCTCTCTGTAGAGCGGACTTTAGTCCGCCCTACCTCTAAATTAAAGAGCCGAAATATTTAAAAATGACTCCTTCACTGTGGCTAGGATTAGGCTCAATGCTGTTGACTTAAGAACAAACTCCTTCTCCAGAGGGAGAAGGTTGGGATGAGGGGATTATAAATGCTTGATTTTATCCTCCTCACCCAACCCTCTCCAGCAAGAGAGGGCTTAAGTCAACAGCATTGTAGGCTGAAGGTTCAAACCAGTAGAAGTGTGAATAGTCACACCAGCGTTTATAGTAAATCAAGAGGACTAGCAATACATGAAATATCCTTTTCCATAACATGGGTATAGATTTCTGTGGTTTTCACATCCGCATGCCCCATAAGCTCCTGCACAATCCGGATATTCACCCCATTTTCCAGCATATGCGTAGCAAATGAATGGCGAAATGTATGGCAAGTCGCACGTTTAGTAATGCCCGCGCGATCAACTGCAGTTTTTACCGCTTTCTGTAGACCGGACTCAAGCACATGATGCCTGCGCTGTACGCCAGAGCGAGGGTCGATGCTCATTTTCTTAGCCGGAAAAACATACTGCCAGCGGAACTCCTGTGAGGCATTTGGATATTTTCTAGCAAGAGCTTCAGGAATATAGACTCGACCAAACCCTTGCAACAAATCCGCATCATGTGTTTTTTTAACGCTTTCAACCCGAAACAGCAAATCTTCCCGAACAGAGTTTGGCAATACCACCACCCTATCTTTCCCGCCTTTAGCATCACGTATATAAACCAGACCCTGACCAAAATCAAGATCTTGAATGCGCAATCGGATACATTCCATTAGCCGAAGTCCACATCCATATAGCATTTTGGCCATCAAAAGGTGATCCCCTTTCATCCAGGCAAAAACTTGCTGAATTTCGTGCTTGGTCAAAACAACCGGAGGCCTGGTCTGTTGTTTCGCCCTGACATGCCCAATATCCTCAGCTACAGGCAAATCAAGCACTTTAGTATAAAGGAACACAATAGCATTTAATGCCTGTCGCTGAGTCGATGCAGAAACCTTTCGTTCTGAAGCAAGGTGACTCAAAAAAGACTCAATCTCCAATTTCCCCATTTCTCGAGGATGTTTCTGGCAACCATGAAATTTAATAAATCGGGTAATCCACTCACAATAAGTCTGCTCTGTTCGATATTGATAGTGCTGATAGCGCATGACCTCACGCACCTGTTCGATAAGTTTAAGATCGGGATTCGGCTTGAATTTATTTTGCATATCCATAAGGAGAATCTTACTGAGATAGTATAAAAAAATCTAATGATATTTTCCATGTTATTGTTAATATTATACTGATAAGTGGAAAAAAATTCACCCAACCATTTTTTTATTACTTGAATCGAGAAACTAAAAATAACTAATACTTATTTATATTCAATATAATAGGCAATCAATAAACTTAATTCCGCTCTTTTTTGAGCACGACCTAAAATTGAAAATATTTTCCACCTGTCAGCATCATCTTTGTCTTGCTTTCCACTATAAAGGTCGCTACTATGGCTAAAGTGGAAAATCAAAGAAAATATTTCCATGTTATATAGTTTAATATCACAATACATGGATTTTTTTACATTGCATATAGGTACTAGATGGAATTTTTTCCACATATTAACAATGTTATATGCTATTCATCTTATTTTCTTAGCTCTTCAAGTATTAGTTTGATTTTGGGCTTCAAAATGTCTTGCTCTTCTTTTGTTGCCATAATCCCACGCAATTCTGACAACCCAAGTGCCGCGTTTCTTTTACGAAACGCGGCTTGTCTTTCTTTTGATGATGCCATTATTTTAAAGATTAATGATTTGAGTCTGAATGTTTTGTATCATTTCACGAGCATCAAATAAGTAAGAATAAATATCTGAATCATTTTTATTCATTTCGTTCTGATCTACATCGCCTTCGTTTCCTATCCATTCTGTATTATATTTTGATAAAACTAGCTCAATTGCTTTGTTTGTTTTTTTCATAGCAATTTGTTGTGTTGATAATAAATCGTCTCTTTTAATTGATGTTTTCATTTTCTTGCTCCGTTTTGTTTAGAGAATTTCTAAACCATGAGTCCATTATACATTGTTACGCGTAACAGTCAAGAAAAGAATAAAAGTAGTGAAAAATAAATTAATTCATCGTGTCATCTGCATATAACGAATAAGGGAGATGGAAAGAAATAATCATCCAAACGAAGTAAGCTTGTGTCTCAATAATTTATAATAATGAATTCTGAATTTATTCTCACACTAGGCAGATAAGCTTGTTGATATTAACAGATAGCATTATAGGTTGGATTATAAATACAGCCCATCGTTTAAAAGGCTCGGTACGTCGTATATTCATGGCTGAAACGGTGGAGCTACTAGGCTCAGGTGGTGCAAGTATTGCTGAAGAAAAACTAGGATGGAATAGAGGCACTATCCGAAAAGGACAATATGAACTTGAAACTCAGCCCATAGAAGATAATTTTTCAGCGAGAGGGCGTAATAAAAGTGAAGAGCATTTTCCTCATCTACTTGATGACATAAAAAAAATTGCTGAACCGGAGTGTCAAACGGATCCCTCTTTTAATTCCTGTCGATTATATACCCGGCTAACGGCTAAAGAAGTTAGAAAACGTTTACTGGAGATTGATTATTACGATGAAAAAACATTACCTTGCTCAAAAACTATCAATACAAAATTAAATGACCTGAGTTACCATCCAAAAAAGGTACAAAAAACAAAGCCTCATAAGAAAATCAAGGAAACGGATGCAATTTTTGAACAAGTTCATTCAGTCAATGGAATGGCAGATATCAACCCAAAAGAGATTCGTATATCAATTGATGCCAAAGCAAGAATGAATATAGGAAATTTTTCACGGGGAGGACGAAATCGGGTTTTAACAAAAGCAGAGGATCATGATTTAGATGTTAAGGAAAAGTTAACTCCTTTTGGTTTTTATCTGCCTGAACATGATGATTTTTTCCTTTTCTTTACAGCAGGCTATGCCAGCAGTGATTTCATCGTTGACCGATTGGAAGAAATTTGGCCAGAAATTCAAGAAAAATATGGAGTAGATATTCTGACAATTAACGCTGACAATGGTATGGAGAACAGTAGCTCCAGAACTCAGTTTATAAAAAGGCTTGTGGAGTTTGCTGAAAAAAGCAACATAAAGATAAAACTGGCCTACTACCCTCCTTATCATAGTAAATATAACCCAATTGAACGAGTATGGGGAGCCTATGAAAATCATATTAGTGGCGACATAATGGATACAGTTGAAACAACTTTAAAATTTGCCAAAAGTATGACCTACAATGGCAAAGCACCTATTGTTAAATTAACAGAAAAAATATATGAAACAGGAGTAAAGGTAGGTAAAAAAGCAATGAAGACGTATTATCAGTTTGTTGACCGAATGCCATCGTTGGAGAAATGGTTTTTGACCATTTCTCCTGGTTGTTCTGGATGATTATTTCTTTCCATCTCCCTAAGGTTAGATTGTGATCGCGAAGCGAGCCACAATCTGAACCGTTTGTTGGACAAGCCCGGCACGATAGTAGGAATTCATTTAATGCGCTCTATGAAAATAGCTTTTTGTTGATCAGCCCGACTGATGAATCGAACCTCTGTTTTTACCTGTTTAACTGAACTTTGAGCGTTGTCCATTGCAGTCAACTCTCAAAGTCCAAGTATCGGAGCAAAATTCTGCCTTAATCTCCGATTTTAGCCCAAGCAACTCCCTCAGCATTTAATCCGCTGATAGCCTGGGTCGAAGTGTTTAAATTTACATAAGCGCTAGTGATTCCAATTGTTAAGTTGGCAAAGGCTGAAACATTATTTCCACCCTGGGTATTTGCCGACGCCCAACAACCATCGCCCCGCCACAATATTTGCAACTGAATGCCGGCCGTACTTTGAGTGCACGCAATATCTTCGTCGGGTCAAACTTTAGCAGGGAGTGAATCAACTTAATAACACCCTTGCTATTCGGATGTAAAAAGCCATAATTGCGCGCACGACGAAAGCCTTTAGGCAAAACATGTTGCAGCACCAGCCACAGAAATTTAGCCCCCGATACCGTTTTGGTTTGATAGCGTTTGGTTTTGCTGTCTTCATAACGGTAGGTTACTTTGCCATTTTGGCAGGATAAGATATCCTGTTCACGAATCACACCACGATACAGGTATCGACCCAGATATATCAACGCTTTATCGCCTGCACCGACAAACTTACAATCGACCACCCATTGTTTCGGAATAGCTGTGGGGAATGGCAACTTTTCTTCGTTCATACGCGCTAGCATCTTTGCACGAAATACTTTTGCCAGTGCTTTATGATGAAACAGGTATTTGCCTTCCTTAGTGCGCCAAAGCTTCTTGATTTTGTCCACGATGCCTGCAGGCATAATGACATGAATATGCGGATGATAATTTAATTCGCGTGAGTGTGTATGTAAGACAGCAATCGCCCCGGCATCGCCTTGCAACTGCTTATCATTTTTACTAAAACTCTGTAAAGTCGCCCAGGCACAGTCAAACATCATACTGTAAAGTAACCGCGGATGCTGCCTGGCTAACGACCTTAACTGCGCAGGTAAGGTAAAGGTATTCATAAAATAATCAGCAGGGACTTGTTTTTGTACCTGTCGTTCAATCCATTGTTGACTCTCATGATGTTGACAATGCGGGCAGTTACGCTGGCCACAGGAATGAGGCACAAAGGTTTGATAGTCACAGTCTGCACAGTTAACCTGCATCACAGGACTCAGCTGTGTCCGACAGCTCTTCATGGCATGTAATGCACTGATCTGATTGGAGCGTAAACGAGATTGATACTCGCTTAAAAAGTCAGACTGAAATTGATCAATCACTGCAGCTAGGGTTATCATGAAATCTGCCCCCAGTGAATAGAAAAGTCATTGACTAACTGATTAATGTGCAGCTCTGCATTCTCATCGGTAATATCGGTCAAATGCGTATAGCGAGCCGTGGTTACTAAACTGGTATGGCCCAGAATCTTCTGCAACTCAACTAAATCAACCCCGGCTTCTAACAGGTGAGTGGCGTAACTGTGGCGCAGCGAGTGGCAGGAAATCTTTTTTTTAGTCCCATTTCTTGCGTCACAAGACGGATTGTCTTCTGGATGCCACCGCGATCAAGGGGGGATTCAGCAAGATGTGCACCTTTTAGACCCCGGGCACGGTTGGGAAATACCAGCACTGGATTTTTATGCACAGCCCAAAACTTACGCAACACCTTCAAGGTATTCACAGGCAAAGGCACAAGCCGATCCTTATTGCCTTTGGCATTGCGAATATGTACCCGCATGCGTGTCGCATCAATATCACCTACTTTCAGGCTTAAGCCCTCGCCCAAACGTAAACCTAGACTGTAAATCGTAAAATAAAAAACTCGATAGCTTAGATTACGGGTCGACATAAACAGTTGTTGTGCTTCAACCACAGTGACAATATCGGGTATACGCGTACATCGTGGTGGTTTAATCATTAGCACATCAACCCACGGCTTTTGTAGCACATGTGTATAGAAAAACTTGAGACCATAGAGATCTAGTTTCACGGCACTCCAGGAAAGGCGGCTTAAAAGAGCATGAAAATAATCCACCAGTTGATCTTGCGTTAAGTTATCCAGATGCCCCTGAAAGTGTTCCCCGATACGGCGAATAGCGCGTGAATAAGCGTCAATGGTTTTGGGTTGCAGTCCCTTAAGCTTTAAATGCTTACAGTGCTGGATATAATAATGGTTGAATTTAAGCTCTATCGATGGTGTCATAACAGTGTAACCTCATTATTGTTAGTTGGATGAGCTTACAAGTTACCTGTTATGCATATAACAGGCAATGAGGTTACACTTTAAATTTAAGGGATGCGCTGTTTTTCTCCGCGATAGCGGCTTCGTCCAACGAATAAGGTTAGATTGTGATCGCGAAGCGAGCCACAATCTGAACCGTTTGTTGGACAAGCCCGGCACGATAGTAGGAATTCATTTAATGCGCTCTATGAAAATAGCTTTTTGTTGATCAGCCCGACTGATGAATCGAACCTCTGTTTTTACCTGTTTAACTGAACTTTGAGCGTTGTCCATTGCAGTCAACTCTCAAAGTCCAAGTATCGGAGCAAAATTCTGCCTTAATCTCCGATTTTAGCCCAAGCAACTCCCTCAGCATTTAATCCGCTGATAGCCTGGGTCGAAGTGTTTAAATTTACATAAGCGCTAGTGATTCCAATTGTTAAGTTGGCAAAGGCTGAAACATTATTTCCACCCTGGGTATTTGCCGACGCCCAACAACCATCGCCCCGCCACAACATTTGCAACTGAATGCCGGCCGTACTTTGAGTGCACGCAATATCTTCGTCGGGTCAAACTTTAGCAGGGAGTGAATCAACTTAATAACACCCTTGCTATTCGGATGTAAAAAGCCATAATTGCGCGCACGACGAAAGCCTTTAGGCAAAACATGTTGCAGCACCAGCCACAGAAATTTAGCCCCCGATACCGTTTTGGTTTGATAGCGTTTGGTTTTGCTGTCTTGATAACGGTAGGTTACTTTGCCATTTTGGCAGGATAAGATATCCTGTTCACGAATCACACCACGATACAGGTATCGACCCAGATATATCAATGCTTTATCGCCTGCACCGACAAACTTACAATCGACCACCCATTTTTCCGGAATAGCTGTGGGAAATGGCAACTTTTCTTCGTTCATACGCGCTAGCATCTTTGCACGAAATACTTTTGCTAGTGCTTTATGATGAAACAGGTATTTGCCTTCCTTAGTGCGCCAGAGCTTCTTGATTTTATCCACGATTGCCGCAGGCATAATGACATGAATATGCGGATGATAATTTAATTCGCGTGAGTGTGTATGTAAGACAGCAATCGCCCCGGCATCGCCTTGCAACTGCTTATCATTTTTACTAAAACTCTGTAAAGTCGCCCAGGCACAGTCAAACATCATACTGTAAAGTAACCGCGGATGCTGCCTGGCTAACGACCTTAACTGCGCAGGTAAGGTAAAGGTATTCATAAAATAATCAGCAGGGACTTGTTTTTGTACCTGTCGTTCAATCCATTGTTGACTCTCATGATGTTGACAATGCGGGCAGTTACGCTGGCCACAGGAATGAGGCACAAAGGTTTGATAGTCACAGTCTGCACAGTTAACCTGCATCACAGGACTCAGCTGTGTCCGACAGCTCTTCATGGCATGTAATGCACTGATCTGATTGGAGCGTAAACGAGATTGATACTCGCTTAAAAAGTCAGACTGAAATTGATCAATCACTGCAGCTAGGGTTATCATGAAATCTGCCCCCAGTGAATAGAAAAGTCATTGACTAACTGATTAATGTGCAGCTCTGCATTCTCATCGGTAATATCGGTCAAATGCGTATAGCGAGCCGTGGTTACTAAACTGGTATGGCCCAGAATCTTCTGCAACTCAACTAAATCAACCCCGGCTTCTAACAGGTGAGTGGCGTAACTGTGGCGCAGCGAGTGGCAGGAAATCTTTTTTTTAGTCCCATTTCTTGCGTCACAAGACGGATTGTCTTCTGGATGCCACCGCGATCAAGGGGGGATTCAGCAAGATGTGCACCTTTTAGACCCCGGGCACGGTTGGGAAATACCAGCACTGGATTTTTATGCACAGCCCAAAACTTACGCAACACCTTCAAGGTATTCACAGGCAAAGGCACAAGCCGATCCTTATTGCCTTTGGCATTGCGAATATGTACCCGCATGCGTGTCGCATCAATATCACCTACTTTCAGGCTTAAGCCCTCGCCCAAACGTAAACCTAGACTGTAAATCGTAAAATAAAAAACTCGATAGCTTAGATTACGGGTCGACATAAACAGTTGTTGTGCTTCAACCACAGTGACAATATCGGGTATACGCGTACATCGTGGTGGTTTAATCATTAGCACATCAACCCACGGCTTTTGTAGCACATGTGTATAGAAAAACTTGAGACCATAGAGATCTAGTTTCACGGCACTCCAGGAAAGGCGGCTTAAAAGAGCATGAAAATAATCCACCAGTTGATCTTGCGTTAAGTTATCCAGATGCCCCTGAAAGTGTTCCCCGATACGGCGAATAGCGCGTGAATAAGCGTCAATGGTTTTGGGTTGCAGTCCCTTAAGCTTTAAATGCTTACAGTGCTGGATATAATAATGGTTGAATTTAAGCTCTATCGATGGTGTCATAACAGTGTAACCTCATTATTGTTAGTTGGATGAGCTTACAAGTTACCTGTTATGCATATAACAGGCAATGAGGTTACACTTTAAATTTAAGGGATGCGCTGTTTTTCTCCGCGATAGCGGCTTCGTCCAACAAAAAATTGCAGCTGACCACTGGCAGCACCACTCGTTTTCAGATGTCATCTTTAATCAAAGTTTAGTGTATTGTTAGGGTTCATCGAACATCTGCCAGTGTCAGCTGAATTTGGCGTTAGTTGCGACACGAAGTTGCATAAATATATGTTGTAAATCACTTTTTTTAAGTGAGGCGCAACCTGGAGTTCTGCCTCCAGTATCCTACCAGGCCATGCGACACGGATGTGGTGTGAAGCGTCTGGGACAATGAAACTCGTATAAGAGGAACCGTGAGGGGAATCGTAACTGCCAGTGCTAAGGCGGACGGGAGCTAGGATGGAATGATAGGGTGAATGTAATGTGAACTGTCGTCTTGAAGTCCCGTTAACAAAAGAGCAGCCAAAAGCACTGATAGGCTGTAACCAACAGGTGGGTAGTCAGTGGAACTGTTATAACGTCGGTTTCACGCAGATAATGCACTACTGGGATACAGGCAGCACCTAAGTCGTTCGTTAAGATATTTATGTGGAACGTGGCAATGTCGTATCGTCCTCCAGCAATGGAGAAATCTGCCCGCAAGGGGTGCTGATGGCCATGCGTCGATGAGAGAATGGAAAAAGCGAAGGCGATTATGTAATGTAGTTGATACGGATTCAAGATTTGTCCGACACGAAAGTGTGCGCACGTCCATTTGGTGCTTCGTTGCGAGAGAGTTTAGAGAACCGGTTTTAAGAAGGAAACGCAAATGACGGCCTTTGGCTGGTGCACCTTCTGGCATAGCAATATGTATTATCGGCTGTAGATACGTATCGCAAAGGTTGGCTATTAAATTTGTTCAACAGACATTGTTTTTGGTAGTAAAGTTAGTGATGGAAAATACATCATTTTACACTAAATAAAATGAGTTTACTGTTGAATAATAAGGCAGCTGGGTCAGTTTATTCTGGCTTTTGAAGGGCTTGAGCCGTATGCTGGGAAACTCGCAAGTACGGTTCTTAGGGGGCAAAGGGTCGCGAGACCCTGAGCTACCCGGTGTTTTAAAATCTGCTCATAGAATATAGTATTCGTATGTGCTATCATTTATGCCTATGATAGTGACAATGGATACCAATGTTTTATTAGCAGCACATATTAGTCAGTCTGGTGCGTCACATAAAATTTTCCGGCTCATCACAAATGAGAAGATTAATATTGCATTATCAACGCAGATATTACTTGAATATGATGATGTCTTGAAAAGAAAGGAGATTCTTAAACTTACAAGGCTGAATATTGGGCAAGTTGAAGATGTACTTGATTTATTGGTTCTTCTGGCACAAAAACAAAAAATATATTACAGGCTTCGACCAAACTTAAGAGATGAAAATGATAACTTATTTGTTGAGTGTGCATTTGCAAGCAATAGTAACTACTTAATCACCTCAAATATTCGTGATTTTGATGGTGGTGAATTAAGAGGTTTTAAGTTCAAGGTGCTAACACCAAAAGATTTCTATCAAATGTGGAGAAAAAATTATGAGTAAGACACAAGTAGTTACTTTAAGAATTCCTGTTGATTTGAAGGCACGGTTAGAAAGTGAAGCACACATTCAAGGTGTTTCAATGAATAATCTTGCCAACTATATGCTTACAACACAAATTAGCCAAATAGAGATGCTTTCAACGATTGAAGCGAGAATTTCTAAAAAAGATATTTCTTCTTTAAAAACAAAGGTTAATAAAGTACTTGATTCAGTACCAAAAAATCCTAATGTTCCTGAGTGGGATAAAGTGCATTAAACAATAATGTATGAAAAAGATGCATGGACTGAAGAAATGGGGTCAGACTCGATTGAAAACATTAAAACACGTGAAAACACGGGTTTTAATGTTTCCTTCAAATGGGATGTTTTTTTAAAGCTAAAAGGGTATCCTTATAAATTTAAAAAAAAGAAATCTGCTAGTTTTCATGCCTGAGGTAAACTCTGTATCTAATCGGGATAGGGAACTACTCAAGTAGCCTCCCTCCCACAGCGCCGTACATACGGGTCTTAGGCAGGCAGATCTCCCCGGGTAAGAACATGATCTTTCTCTGCACGACCACAGCATTTACCATCTCACAGTGATCCAGATGGGCTTCGTCATGTTGTGCTGATTCGCCCTGCGGTTCGGCCTTACTATGCTGTTTTTGTCCATTGGCTCGCAGAGCTATGATCTACTTCCTTGTAGATCACCCTTCGGGCCAGCTAAAGCTGTTCAAATTCGTTCCTGACGAATTTTTTGCACTTAGGCTTCTTTCAAACATTGGTCACCCTCCGCCCTTGCCATCGGCTAGTACTTTTTAGAATTATCATATAAAATAAATCTCTGGATAATGTACAGGGTACTTGCACCCCATAAGATCATGCCCATGCCGGGCACACACAATAAAATCCAGCCAACCGCTAGCAGCGCAGATTCTTTAAAGTTATATAGTGTTTAAAAAAGTTATCGCCTATTTAAAGTTTAGCATCTTTGATCGCGGTGGCTGATTTACGCGTTAGGCAACAGAAAAATTGCAGATTGAGAATTAAGAGGTTACAATTTGATTGATGATAAAAAGCTTCATTCACAAAGGTTTGGAAAAATTCTATCGAACAGGTAGCAAAGCTGGAATTCAAGCACAACACACAGACCGGTTACGTTTGATTCTTGCTCAATTAAACCAAGCGAAAATTGTCAAAGATATGGATATTCCATTTCTAAAACTTCACGAATTAAAAGGCGACAGAAAAGGAATATGGTCTGTAACAGTACAAGCAAACTGGCGTATTACTTTTCGTTTTCATGAAGGTGATGCAGAAACTATAAATTATGAGGATTACCATTAGGAGATATTATGAAAATGTATAATCCACCTCATCCGGGTGAAATCATAAAAGGCTTATGGTTAGAGCCAGCAAAAATAAGCATCACTGAAGCAGCCAAGGCTCTAGCTGTTAGTCGAAAAACATTATCAAAAGTTATAAATGGAAATGGGAGTGTAACACCAGAAATGGCAGTTAGGTTATCAATTGCTTTAGGGGCTAGCCCTGAAAGTTGGATGGGACATCAAGTTACTTATGACCTTTGGCAAATTGAACAACATAAAGATGAATTGGGCGTGCATGTGTTAAATGTTGCCTAACGAATAAGGATAGATTGTGTAAGCGAAGCGCACCACAATCTTATCCCGTGTTGGACAAGCCCGGGGTGAGGTAAACGCTTTATAATAAGCAAATATCTTTTTGGCTCCTGGCCTTAATACGGATCATCACTTTCCTTCAGGCAAGCTCCCGCCTTTGCATTCTATACTGCAAAAAAAAATACAGCTATATCATTATGTTATAAATTATTCTCTCTGTTTGTGAATTGGGGGTTTATGATCCATTTTATTTATCCTGGCTCTGGTGGCCTAAAACCGATGACCTGCATGGGAGCCTGGCAATGAGGGCATTTAACAACGAGCCTTGGTTTAGGTGCCAGTAACTGAATAACAACACGCAGGACTAGCTGTACTAGCTTCAGTAATGTCTTTGCATTGCTGTGCAAAAAACCATAATCTCTGACACGATGAAACCCTTTAGGCAGGACATGCTGCAGAACCAGCCATAAAAAATCCTCTCCTTTCAGAGATCGGGTTAAGGTCTCGCCCGTGTCGCCATCTGTGTACCGAAAGGTGACCCTGCCATTGTTATCTGCAATGATGTTCTTCTCACTGATCACCCCGCGATATAAATAACGCGATAAATACTTTAAAGCAGGTTCACCGTTACCGACACGTTTACAATCGACGACCCACTCTTCTGGCATTGAACAGGGAATCGGTAGCTTTGCTGCATTCAGTCCGTCCAGAATCCGGGCACGGAAGACTTTAGCCAGGGCAAACTCATTGAACAGGTATTTGCCTTTGGTTTTTATCCATTGCCTTTTAGCTTTGTTGATCCCGCCGCCCGGAATAATGACATGAATATGCGGATGATAATCCAGCCTGCGGCTGTGCGTGTGCAATACGGCCGTCATGCCTATTTCAGCCCCGAGGTTTTTGGGGTTGAGCCCAAAATCCTTTAATGTGCTACTGACACAGAGAAACATCAGCTGATAAATGATTGTCTGGTGATGCCATGTCAACGCTCTCAATTGAGCAGGGAGCGTAAAGGTCACCATATAATAGTCAACCGGAAGTTGTTTCTTTTGCTGACGCATCAGCCATTCCGATGCTTCATGGTTCTGACACTGGGGACAGCTACGATGCCCACAGGATTTAGGGTGCCATTCAGAGTGACCGCATCCTGTATATTGCACATGGAACTCACCTGAGAGTGCCGTGCGGCAACGCTTTATCGCAGAGATAGCTTTTAAATGGCCAGGCAATAATTTTGTCGAGTATTTTTTTGTGAAAACTGCTTTCATAATGCTCAATAATCGTGACAAGGGGGATCATGACTGACTCCTGAAACCTGTTGATAAGGTATTAGTCAGTTGATTAATGGCTGAGATAGTATCCTTTTCTGTCAGTTCCGTGGAATGAGCATAGCGAGCTGTCGTGGTCGGGCTAGCATGGCCGAGCAAGTGCTGAATATGAATCAGGCTTAATCCTTGTTCCAGCAGGTGCGTGGCTATGCTATGACGCAGCGTGTGAATCGAGGCTTTTTTTTAATCCCACAGTCTTTAAGGGCCGCTTTCATCGCGGCTTGAGCGCCGCCTCTATCCATCGGTGTTGTCGCATTTTGAAGGGTCTCCATTGAGCCGGTTCCACTGGGAAATAACCAGACTGGATTACGGTGTTTACGCCATAAGTCACGCAATGCATAGCATGTTAAATCAGGTAATGGCACAAAGCGGTCTTTATGCCCTTTGCCCCGGCGAATATGTACCTGTTTGCGCTTTGCATCAATATCACCGACTTGCAAAGAAAGCGTTTCACCCAGGCGCAAGCCCATTGAGTAGGTTGCTAATAAAAAGACTTTGTAACGTAGTTTGTAGGTCACCGCAATCAGTTGCTCTACCTCGGAAACCGCTAGAATATCAGGCAGTGTCTGTATCTTGGGGGCTTTGATGATTTTAATCCATTGCCAATCCTTTTTAAGGACGTATTGCCAGAAAAACTGGAGACCATTACGATCGATTTTAACGGTACTCCAGGAATGAGATTCAACCAATTCAGCAAAATAGACTTCAAGCTGTTCAGTACTGAGTCTTTCGGGTGAGCAATCAAAATGCTCAGTGACTCTGCGCACAGCACGAGCATAGTTATCAATGGTTGCATCACTCATGCCGCGTAATTTTAAAGCACGAAGGTGACGGTTATATAGCTTTTCAAAATGAGTTTGTTCTATCGTATTCATGGTAAACTCCAATTATCGTACTCGACAATGAGTACATATTGGAGTGTATCCGTAAATGGGTTTTTCTGCCGCGATAGCGGCTTCGTCCAACGAACAAGGTCAGATTGTGATCGCGAAGCGAGCCACAATCTGAACCGTTTGTTGGACAAGCCCGGCACACATAGTAGAAAGTCGTTTAAATCCGCTCTATGAAAATAGCTTTTTGTTGATCAGCCCGACTGATGAATTGAGCCTCTGTTTTTACCTGTTTAACTGAACTTTGAGCGTTGTCCATTGCAGTCAACTCTCAAAGTCCAAGTATCGGAGCAAAATTCTGCCTTAATCTCCGATTTTAGCCCAAGCAACTCCCTCAGCATTTAATCCGCTGATAGCCTGGGTCGAAGTGTTTAAATTTACATAAGCGCTAGTGATTCCAATTGTTAAGTTGGCAAAGGCTGAAACATTATTTCCACCCTGGGTATTTGCCGACGCCCAACAACCATCGCCCCGCCACAACATTTGCAACTGAATGCCGGCCGTACTTTGAGTGTCCGTAATATTTTCGTCGGGTCAAGCTTAAGCAGGAAGTGAATCAGCTTAATAACGCCCTTGCTATTCGGGTGTAAAAAAAACCATAATTGCGCACACGACGAAAGCCTTTAGGCAAAACATGTTGCAGCACCAGCCAGAGAAACTTAACCCCTGATACCGTTTTGGTTTGATAGCGTTTGGTTTTGCTGTCTTGATAACGGTAGCTTACTTTTCC
Organism: Methyloprofundus sp.; assembly: GCF_965251085.1. Lineage (NCBI taxonomy): Bacteria > Pseudomonadati > Pseudomonadota > Gammaproteobacteria > Methylococcales > Methylococcaceae > Methyloprofundus > Methyloprofundus sp. The sequence continues at coordinate 3,516,189 of NZ_OZ252594.1, forward strand.
ATCCTGGCAGGATAAGATATCCTGTTCACGAATCACGCCACGATACAGGTATCGACCCAGATATATCAATGTTTTATCGTCTGATTGTGCAGTTAGTTCATCCTATGTCTTTAAATCGCAATGAATACAAGTAGATAGAAAGATACACCTAGTTTTAAGAAACCCTCAAGTTTCTAATAGAATCAACACACATAAAGCGCTTTTATTTTTATTGGATGAGTAAACTGCATAATCAGACTTTATCGCCTGCACCGACAAACTTACAATCCACCACCCATTGTTTCGGAATAGCCGTAGGGAATGGCAGTTTTTCTTCGTTCATACGTGTTAGCATCTTTGCACGAAATACTTTCGCCAGTGCTTTATGATGAAACAGGTATTTGCCTTCCTTAGTGCGCCAGAGCTTCTTGATTTTGTCCACAATTGCCGCAGGTATAATGACATGAATATGCGGATGATAATTTAGTTCGCGTGAATGCGCGTGTAAAACTGCAATCGCCCCGGGATCGCCTCGCAACTACTTATCATTTTTACTGAAACTCTGTAAAGTCGCCCAGGCACAGTCAAACATCATGCTATAAAGTAAACGTGGGTGCTGCCTGGCTAACGACCTTAACTGCGCAGGTAAGGTAAAGGTATTCATAAAATAATCAGCAGTGACTTGTCGCTGCACTTGTCTCTCAATCCACTGCTGACAATCATAAAGGTGCATCCATGCACCTTTACCCTACGGGCAGCTGAAGCTGTGCAAATCGGCTTTCCTGCCGATTTGTCATAATGCTGACAATGCGGGCAGTTACGCTGGCCACAGGAGTGAGGCACAAAGGTTTGATAGTCACAGTCTGCACAGTTAACCTGCATCACAGGACTCAGCTGTGTACGACTGCGTTTCATTGCATGTAGCGCGCTGATTTGGTTGGAGCGTAACTGATTTTGATCGTCTTCTGAACTCCACCGCGATCAAGGGGCGATTCAGCAAGATGTGCACCTTTTAAACCCCGGGCACGGTTGGGAAATAACAGCACTGGATTTTTATGCACAGCCCAAAACTTACGCAACACCTTCAAGGTATTCACAGGCAAAGGCACAAGACGATCCTTATTGCCTTTGGCATTGCTAATATGTACCCGCATACGTGTCGCATCAACATCCCCCACTTCCAGACTTAAGCCCTCGCCCAAACGTAAGCCCAAACTGTAAATCATAAAATAGAATACCCGGTAGCTTAGATTGCGGGTCGACATAAACAGTTGTTGCGCCTCAGCCACGGTAACAATATCGGGTATACGCGCACAGCGTGGTGGTTTAATCATCAGCACATTGACCCACGGCTTTTGTAGCACATGTGTATAGAAAAACTTGAGACCATAGAGATCTAGTTTCACGGCACTCCAGGAAAGGCGGCTTAAAAGAGCATGAAAATAATCCACCAGTTGATCTTGCGTTAAGTTATCCAGATGCCACTGAAAGTGTTCCCCGATACGGCGAATAGCGCGTGAATAAGCGTCAATGGTTTTGGGTTGCAGTCCCTTAAGCTTTAAATGCTTACAGTGCTGGATATAATAATGGTTGAATTTAAGCTCTATCGATGGTGTCATAACAGTGTAACCTCATTATTGTTAGTTGGATGAGCTTACAAGTTACCTGTTATGCATATAACAGGCAATGAGGTTACACTTTAAATTTAAGGGATGCGCTGTTTTTCTCCGCGATAGCGGCTTCGTCCAACGAATAAGGTTAGATTGTGATCGCGAAGCGAGCCACAATCTGAACCGTTTGTTGGACAAGCCCGGCACGATAGTAGGAATTCATTTAATGCGCTCTATGAAAATAGCTTTTTGTTGATCAGCCCGACTGATGAATCGAACCTCTGTTTTTACCTGTTTAACTGAACTTTGAGCGTTGTCCATTGCAGTCAACTCTCAAAGTCCAAGTATCGGAGCAAAATTCTGCCTTAATCTCCGATTTTAGCCCAAGCAACTCCCTCAGCATTTAATCCGCTGATAGCCTGGGTCGAAGTGTTTAAATTTACATAAGCGCTAGTGATTCCAATTGTTAAGTTGGCAAAGGCTGAAACATTATTTCCACCCTGGGTATTTGCCGACGCCCAACAACCATCGCCCCGCCACAATATTTGCAACTGAATGCCGGCCGTACTTTGAGTGCACGCAATATCTTCGTCGGGTCAAACTTTAGCAGGGAGTGAATCAACTTAATAACACCCTTGCTATTCGGATGTAAAAAGCCATAATTGCGCGCACGACGAAAGCCTTTAGGCAAAACATGTTGCAGCACCAGCCACAGAAATTTAGCCCCCGATACCGTTTTGGTTTGATAGCGTTTGGTTTTGCTGTCTTCATAACGGTAGGTTACTTTGCCATTTTGGCAGGATAAGATATCCTGTTCACGAATCACACCACGATACAGGTATCGACCCAGATATATCAACGCTTTATCGCCTGCACCGACAAACTTACAATCGACCACCCATTGTTTCGGAATAGCTGTGGGGAATGGCAACTTTTCTTCGTTCATACGCGCTAGCATCTTTGCACGAAATACTTTTGCCAGTGCTTTATGATGAAACAGGTATTTGCCTTCCTTAGTGCGCCAAAGCTTCTTGATTTTGTCCACGATGCCTGCAGGCATAATGACATGAATATGCGGATGATAATTTAATTCGCGTGAGTGTGTATGTAAGACAGCAATCGCCCCGGCATCGCCTTGCAACTGCTTATCATTTTTACTAAAACTCTGTAAAGTCGCCCAGGCACAGTCAAACATCATACTGTAAAGTAACCGCGGATGCTGCCTGGCTAACGACCTTAACTGCGCAGGTAAGGTAAAGGTATTCATAAAATAATCAGCAGGGACTTGTTTTTGTACCTGTCGTTCAATCCATTGTTGACTCTCATGATGTTGACAATGCGGGCAGTTACGCTGGCCACAGGAATGAGGCACAAAGGTTTGATAGTCACAGTCTGCACAGTTAACCTGCATCACAGGACTCAGCTGTGTCCGACAGCTCTTCATGGCATGTAATGCACTGATCTGATTGGAGCGTAAACGAGATTGATACTCGCTTAAAAAGTCAGACTGAAATTGATCAATCACTGCAGCTAGGGTTATCATGAAATCTGCCCCCAGTGAATAGAAAAGTCATTGACTAACTGATTAATGTGCAGCTCTGCATTCTCATCGGTAATATCGGTCAAATGCGTATAGCGAGCCGTGGTTACTAAACTGGTATGGCCCAGAATCTTCTGCAACTCAACTAAATCAACCCCGGCTTCTAACAGGTGAGTGGCGTAACTGTGGCGCAGCGAGTGGCAGGAAATCTTTTTTTTAGTCCCATTTCTTGCGTCACAAGACGGATTGTCTTCTGGATGCCACCGCGATCAAGGGGGGATTCAGCAAGATGTGCACCTTTTAGACCCCGGGCACGGTTGGGAAATACCAGCACTGGATTTTTATGCACAGCCCAAAACTTACGCAACACCTTCAAGGTATTCACAGGCAAAGGCACAAGCCGATCCTTATTGCCTTTGGCATTGCGAATATGTACCCGCATGCGTGTCGCATCAATATCACCTACTTTCAGGCTTAAGCCCTCGCCCAAACGTAAACCTAGACTGTAAATCGTAAAATAAAAAACTCGATAGCTTAGATTACGGGTCGACATAAACAGTTGTTGTGCTTCAACCACAGTGACAATATCGGGTATACGCGTACATCGTGGTGGTTTAATCATTAGCACATCAACCCACGGCTTTTGTAGCACATGTGTATAGAAAAACTTGAGACCATAGAGATCTAGTTTCACGGCACTCCAGGAAAGGCGGCTTAAAAGAGCATGAAAATAATCCACCAGTTGATCTTGCGTTAAGTTATCCAGATGCCCCTGAAAGTGTTCCCCGATACGGCGAATAGCGCGTGAATAAGCGTCAATGGTTTTGGGTTGCAGTCCACGGCTAATTTGTTCTAGCTATAAAGGGTAAGCATGGTAATGAGTTACACCCCAAGATGGACAAACCCATGAAAAGCATGTATAGTTTCTATCCAGTTTCTTGAGATAAAACGATGCAACTCAACCAAATATCAGTCAGGCCCATTTTAAAGCAAGAAGAACCAAAATATCAGGATTTGATGGAGGCCCAGCATTACTTAGGTGCTATTCCAAAAATTGGTGAAACCCTTTGGTATGTGGCCTATTCTGAAACAGAATGGATTGCACTGATCAGCTTTTCGGCCGCCGCATTAAAGTGTGCGGCTCGTGATAGCTGGATAGGATGGAGTTATCGCCACCAAACGGGCCGCTTAAAACTGATTGCCAACAACAGCCGTTTTTTGATATTACCGACGAGGCATGATAAAAACCTAGGATCACGCCTCCTTTCACTGTGCCTTAAACGCTTATCCAATGATTGGGTTGAAAAGTATGGACACCCTATTTTGTTGGTCGAGACCTTTGTCGATCCAAAGCGATTTCATGGAGGTGTTTATCGAGCCAGTAACTGGCAGGCTATTGGTTACACGAAAGGGTTTCGCAGGGTAACAGACGGTTACTCTGCTCAAACAGAGCACAAAAAGCTGATTTTCGTTAAGCCACTTCATCGTCGAGCACAATCTGTTTTATCTCACACTATATTAAGTCATCATTTTTTATTAGGTGAGGTAAAAATGAAAATAACGCGTCATCAAATGCGTTCATTACCGGATTTCTTCAAGGAAATTAATGATCCCCGTAGAGCCCAAGGGCGACGCCATAGAATACAGACTGTTCTGGGAATAGCCGCTGGAGCTGTGTTATGCGGCATGAGGAGCTATGAATCTATTTTTGACTGGGCTGAAAGCTTATCTCAAAAGTCCAGAGCGCATTTTCGTTGCCGTTATGATAAAGGCCGTTATGTGATTCCAAGCCTAAGCATTTTTAGAAATATCTTAGTAAGAGTAGACCCGAATGAACTTGACGCAGCCTTTAATGCCTGGAACAAAGCCTATGCCCAGGATGACAACTCACTCGCAATAGATGGCAAAGTCATGTGTAATGCGATTGATGAATCAGGGCGCCAAACACAAATAATGAGTGCTGTTGGGCATACCACAGGAATTTGCTACGCCCAAAAAAAGTAGGTACTTTGCCTGTTGGAGATGGGTCGGATGAAGTTAAGCAAACCAATGAAATAACATTTGCTCCGAAATTATTAGATACACTACCGATTGAAAATAAAGATATCACCAGCGATGCTTTGCACACCCAGACTGAATTCGCGCGTTATTTAGTAGAACAACGAAAAGCGCATTATTATTTTAGTGTCAAAGGAAACCAGCCGACACTGCTTGATGATATTACCACCTACTTTTCAAATGATAGCCGTTTGGCAGATTATGAAGACAAAGTGTCTGTCGGGCACGGACGAATTGAGATTCGTAGAATCTGGGTCACATCGGAATTAAGTGAGTATGTATTATTCCCTCATGTTGCCCAGGTTTATCGCATAGAACGAGAAATAACGGACAAGAAAAGTGGGAAAACATCACTTGCGACCGCTTACGGTGTGACCAGCAGAACAAAAAAAGACGCAGATCCGAAAACCATCTTATATAAAGTTCGAGGTCACTGGTCTATTGAAGTCAGTCATTATATTATTGACTGGGTTTTTGATGAAGATCGCTCAACAATTCGTACCGGTTATGGCCCTGAGAACATGACCCGTCTTAGGCGCTTTGCTATCGGATTAATAAAATCAAAAGTTGAGAAAGGGATTTCAAAGAAAATGAGGCAACTCAATAAGAATACCAGAGCTGTTTTAGACTATTTGAAAATTACAAAAAATACCAGGAGGCCTTGTGCCGCATAAGGTTTAGAATATGAACAAATTAACCCTGGGTTGCAGTCCCTTAAGCTTTAAATGCTTACAGTGCTGGATATAATAATGGTTGAATTTAAGCTCTATCGATGGTGTCATAACAGTGTAACCTCATTATTGTTAGTTGGATGAGCTTACAAGTTACCTGTTATGCATATAACAGGCAATGAGGTTACACTTTAAATTTAAGGGATGCGCTGTTTTTCTCCGCGATAGCGGCTTCGTCCAACGAATAAGGTTAGATTGTGATCGCGAAGCGAGCCACAATCTGAACCGTTTGTTGGACAAGCCCGGCACGATAGTAGGAATTCATTTAATGCGCTCTATGAAAATAGCTTTTTGTTGATCAGCCCGACTGATGAATCGAACCTCTGTTTTTACCTGTTTAACTGAACTTTGAGCGTTGTCCATTGCAGTCAACTCTCAAAGTCCAAGTATCGGAGCAAAATTCTGCCTTAATCTCCGATTTTAGCCCAAGCAACTCCCTCAGCATTTAATCCGCTGATAGCCTGGGTCGAAGTGTTTAAATTTACATAAGCGCTAGTGATTCCAATTGTTAAGTTGGCAAAGGCTGAAACATTATTTCCACCCTGGGTATTTGCCGACGCCCAACAACCATCGCCCCGCCACAACATTTGCAACTGAATGCCGGCCGTACTTTGAGTGCACGCAATATCTTCGTCGGGTCAAACTTTAGCAGGGAGTGAATCAACTTAATAACACCCTTGCTATTCGGATGTAAAAAGCCATAATTGCGCGCACGACGAAAGCCTTTAGGCAAAACATGTTGCAGCACCAGCCACAGAAATTTAGCCCCCGATACCGTTTTGGTTTGATAGCGTTTGGTTTTGCTGTCTTGATAACGGTAGGTTACTTTGCCATTTTGGCAGGATAAGATATCCTGTTCACGAATCACACCACGATACAGGTATCGACCCAGATATATCAATGCTTTATCGCCTGCACCGACAAACTTACAATCGACCACCCATTTTTCCGGAATAGCTGTGGGAAATGGCAACTTTTCTTCGTTCATACGCGCTAGCATCTTTGCACGAAATACTTTTGCTAGTGCTTTATGATGAAACAGGTATTTGCCTTCCTTAGTGCGCCAGAGCTTCTTGATTTTATCCACGATTGCCGCAGGCATAATGACATGAATATGCGGATGATAATTTAATTCGCGTGAGTGTGTATGTAAGACAGCAATCGCCCCGGCATCGCCTTGCAACTGCTTATCATTTTTACTAAAACTCTGTAAAGTCGCCCAGGCACAGTCAAACATCATACTGTAAAGTAACCGCGGATGCTGCCTGGCTAACGACCTTAACTGCGCAGGTAAGGTAAAGGTATTCATAAAATAATCAGCAGGGACTTGTTTTTGTACCTGTCGTTCAATCCATTGTTGACTCTCATGATGTTGACAATGCGGGCAGTTACGCTGGCCACAGGAATGAGGCACAAAGGTTTGATAGTCACAGTCTGCACAGTTAACCTGCATCACAGGACTCAGCTGTGTCCGACAGCTCTTCATGGCATGTAATGCACTGATCTGATTGGAGCGTAAACGAGATTGATACTCGCTTAAAAAGTCAGACTGAAATTGATCAATCACTGCAGCTAGGGTTATCATGAAATCTGCCCCCAGTGAATAGAAAAGTCATTGACTAACTGATTAATGTGCAGCTCTGCATTCTCATCGGTAATATCGGTCAAATGCGTATAGCGAGCCGTGGTTACTAAACTGGTATGGCCCAGAATCTTCTGCAACTCAACTAAATCAACCCCGGCTTCTAACAGGTGAGTGGCGTAACTGTGGCGCAGCGAGTGGCAGGAAATCTTTTTTTTAGTCCCATTTCTTGCGTCACAAGACGGATTGTCTTCTGGATGCCACCGCGATCAAGGGGGGATTCAGCAAGATGTGCACCTTTTAGACCCCGGGCACGGTTGGGAAATACCAGCACTGGATTTTTATGCACAGCCCAAAACTTACGCAACACCTTCAAGGTATTCACAGGCAAAGGCACAAGCCGATCCTTATTGCCTTTGGCATTGCGAATATGTACCCGCATGCGTGTCGCATCAATATCACCTACTTTCAGGCTTAAGCCCTCGCCCAAACGTAAACCTAGACTGTAAATCGTAAAATAAAAAACTCGATAGCTTAGATTACGGGTCGACATAAACAGTTGTTGTGCTTCAACCACAGTGACAATATCGGGTATACGCGTACATCGTGGTGGTTTAATCATTAGCACATCAACCCACGGCTTTTGTAGCACATGTGTATAGAAAAACTTGAGACCATAGAGATCTAGTTTCACGGCACTCCAGGAAAGGCGGCTTAAAAGAGCATGAAAATAATCCACCAGTTGATCTTGCGTTAAGTTATCCAGATGCCCCTGAAAGTGTTCCCCGATACGGCGAATAGCGCGTGAATAAGCGTCAATGGTTTTGGGTTGCAGTCCCTTAAGCTTTAAATGCTTACAGTGCTGGATATAATAATGGTTGAATTTAAGCTCTATCGATGGTGTCATAACAGTGTAACCTCATTATTGTTAGTTGGATGAGCTTACAAGTTACCTGTTATGCATATAACAGGCAATGAGGTTACACTTTAAATTTAAGGGATGCGCTGTTTTTCTCCGCGATAGCGGCTTCGTCCAACAAACGGGATAATTGGTTTGGCTCTTGCCCTAGTGAAGGACGACCCAGCATATGATTATCTTTTAGCGTATCCTGTTCAGTATTCAAATACCGCTGAGTTCGAGTGTCTAAAACAAAATAAGGATAACCGCCACATTCAAAAGTGTAATATAATCGTGTTCCAAATGTTCGCGGGCTATGGCACCATTGATAACTCATATATGCATTCATAGCCAGGACAAATAATTGTCGTTTAGAGCCATTTGCAAAACGATCCTGAGTCCAGTTATCTTCAATTTCATGGTCGTCTAAAATCATGTAATTAGGAACCGTACGCAATAACTCACGCATATTCCGTGAACCGAATGCCGTTAAATAGCGCTCCTGAAACTCTTCAAAAGTATCTGCTCGCCCTACTGGTATATAGCGATTTAGTTTGTCGGCATAAATCTGATCACCCACCATTAGCACAAACCTAGGGGCTGGTTCTTTTTTACTCGGTTTAGACACTTGCCCGGCAATTGGCCCAAAAATCCGATCCGCATGTTTAGTTCGCCAGAGTATTCCAGGAAAACGGCAAGACCCTAAAATAAAACTATATTTATCAAGTAGTTTTTTTGCATCGGGAAATGTGCGAAACTCTGCAATTGAACGATTTCCATCTAATTGCCCATCATCCAGCAATACATCTCGCCAGACATTTGCATCAGGCAAGCGATCAAATAATTCCTGATCTTGAATCATGTCATCATCAGGAAAGGGATCATCAATCGTTAAAGTTGCGACCCGCACGGAATATTTTGTATCCGCAAGTAAGGGCTGCACGCTTGCTTTAGAATCTATACCAGATTCTTTACCTAATAGAAATGTACCCGTGCGATCATATTCGCGATGCAACCTAAAATAATAAATTGGCGAGTCCTTAACCGATTTACCATCAAGCGCAATAATGGTAATAATACCTAGCGTTCGCCGTGAAGAAGATAGCTCAGTTTTGTTATCCTCTGGATCTCCGGCTCTGATCCAGATTCGACAGCAATCATCGGCTGTATGTCCAACTATAGGGCCTAATCCTGGAATGCGTAAACTACTCATAATTTACTCCTGATACATTTATTGCATTTTAACCTTTACAGAAAAGGTCTTTACACTATTTGTCATAAGTATAGCTGATTACGTACAACTCTCAGCTACAGTAGAATAAACCTAGAAAATCAGCATGTTAAAAACCTCGTCATTCCCGAAGTCTACCCAGTCAAGCGTGGGCACAAGCTTTATCGGGAATCTGTACTAAACCCATGAGATTCCTGCTAAAAGCTTGCAGGAATGACGGAGAATGGCTGAAAGTCATGGGTAATCAGGTAAGTATATGTGGTGCATCAATTTAACATTTCTGTAGATGGGTAGAAGTAGCACTTGTCTTTTTAGGTGCGCAGTGACTCGCAAGAGCGCGTAATGAAACCCATCCGCAAAACCTAAAACACTCACAATCTATCTAATCCTAGCTTGCCGGTCGCCACGCTGAAACACCAAAATAAGCAGCAACAATGGCCGTTAAAAAACCTTCCATCCATGCAAATAATGTCTGGCTTCCTTGAATCGATATAAGAATCTGTGTACCAGCAATTCCATCAATAATTGCGGATAGAAATAACAGTGTTAAAGAAGCAACTAATGCATAAAGAGAGATATAAGCCATCAGCCGCCTATTTTTAAATCGCTCAGTCGAAAAAATGATCAAATTGGTTTTATCCTCATCGGAAAGCTTATCATTCTCTGCAATCTCAATCATAATCCGTAACGGGTCTCGCCCTGCTTCAGATGTTTTATCTATACTTGCTGGTATGACGCTGCTCATAAATTCCCCCTAATTAAATAAAAATTTTTCCCGGTTTAAACTATTTTTGCTAAAACTTCGAATAACCACTGGTGTGGATACATGAAATTACTAAGCCCATAATAAGTATCTAAAAATTTGCCAGGCAGTTGAACCTATAAAAATGAGTTATATGGAGCTTTTCCAATAATATTAAAACCCGGATTCCGGCAAAATTAATAGATAACATACTTCGTCAAAATTCAAGGGCTATAAAACTTTTTTGGTTTATAACAAGTAGCTACAATAAAAGTTAACACTCCTTCCATTCCGGCAAATAAGGTCTGACTTTCATGAACCATTGCGAGAATTGTTGTTCCAGCGATACCATCACTTATTGCAGCAATAAATAGTAACATTAAGGAAGCGACTAAAGCACATAAAGCAAAATAGCCAATGAACCTGCCCCTTTTATATTTATTCTGCACAAGCATGATTAATTCAGATTTTTTCTGATCAGATAAATTCTCATTTTCAACAATTTCCATGATAACCCGTACTGGATCTCTTTCTTCTTCAGCCAAACCTTCCTGATTTAATATGGAATTAGCATTCATATTTGATCCACCGAAACAATCAACCTTAAAAAATAGTAAGTGCTGTTATGCAATATACAATTGAAACTCAATATAACATAACGTGTACTCGTTACATTGCTCTATTAAGCAAGCTTACACTAACAAATCAAATGACACATGACCCAAATGGGTCAAAATATAATTTTTTATAATCCTGATTAAGGCCTACGCAAGCCACCAAAATTTATCACTCCAATCCCCCCACTAGAACATTGAATAATGCATCAAACGCAATAAACTGGTTATTTACGGTCTCTTGAACTCCTAATTTCTCATTCTGCCAAGCAAATATCAAATTAAACTGAATATCCTCTAGCCGGATTTTTCCTAAAGGCAAAGTTGGAACAACACAAACTACAAAAGTACATCAAAGCACAACTCAGGATTAACAGGAAAAACGAGTGCTATGCTTGTATTTAAATTCCTAAGCAGTCATTTAATGTGAAAAATCAATGACAGGAGCAACTCAGTTTAAAATGCAATAACAACCTAACTCCTTGGCTAAGTTGCACAGCTCATGTTATAAAGATAGGACGTATTTTAATATCTATGAAAAATAATAAAAAAGGCTGAAATATGGCTCAACGAACTGAGGTAATAGACCTTAATGCAATACTGGCTACAGCCCCTGGAAATGCTTTAATCTGGAATCGCTTTCTTGCAGAACTAACCTGGCAACTGAATTGTGACTCAAGTGTTCTACTGGTGACTGATCTCATAAAACGCGAAAACACCCATTTTCTATTCAGTGTAAATATACCTTTGGGATATCAGAAAAAGTATGAACGCGAATTCAACAGACTAGATAGTTTTAATTATTTCATTAGCAAAAATCCCAAGCAAATTCATTTTAACCAGACTCTGGAAGACGAAATTAACCATGGAATTGAAAAAAATTTCAAACCTCTATCCGAGCAACGACACCGCATTGGAGTATCTATCCCCTGCAATCACAATCACGCCCTCAGCTTAATAGTCAACCGAAAGCAAGCCTTTAATGATGCAGAACTAAAAAAGTTCAACCAAATTTTTCAAGCCATCATCTCACCGCTGGAAGAAGCATTACATGGTGAGCAGCGTTTCAAGATTAATAGCCAGATTCTACATTACATGGGCGAACATTTTGATGGTTATATCATTATTGATCGTCATTTAAATATTCTTTTTTCAGACCCTGTGTATACGTCGATTATCAGCCAGTTAGATTGTGTAACGATATCTAACGACCGGATTCAAATGAAAAATTCGCTGATGAAACAACAGCTACTCACATTAATTGAGCTAAATCAGGAAGCAGGTTCAGTTCATAACCAGTGCCATTCCTGCCAAATCAGCTTAATCCCTATTTCAAGCCTAGAAAATTTATACAAATGGGAATGCTACAAAGATGGATTTATTCTTACCTTTACACACGATAAAGCTAAAAATCCTAGCCTTAACCGCCTGACAGAAATATTCCAACTATCTCGATGCGAAGCTGTGTGTGCACTACACTTCATGAAGACCCCCTCAATTCCTGAAGTAGCATCAAGCACCTACCGCTCACAGGAAACTGTACGTAATCATATAAAACATACTATGCAAAAAATGGATGTCCATAATCAAGCAGAATTGATGAAAAAATTATTAACCCTGTCAGCGCTTTAGCCAGAAACTATATAAGTTAAAACCCAAAATATAAAGAGAACAATTAATAATTCTATATTCAATACAAAAATCAATTATAATAAAACCTCCAAAGGGGACGACCTGGCTTCGACGTGGGTAGCAAAACCTTAGGTGCATGTCGAGGACAGTACACCTCGTAAAACCTACTGAACTTAAGTATTCGCAAATGACGAAAACTACTCAATGGCTTTAGCTGCTTAAACCCAGCACCATTCTCCTGGCTATCTGTGCTTATGCGGGTAGAGTCCTTCGGGACATCCAGGAGTCACTCTACATAAGATCGCGTTAAGAACTTTGTTCGGAGTTCCGCCACGTTAAACCCAATCGAAATCGCTAAAAGTATCTTGGTCCGACGGGTAGCTTCTAGTTAAATTAAAGTGCGGAATAAACATGTAGATCCAAAGGCGGAGTGCTTGCGGACGGGGGTTCAATTCCCCCCGTCTCCACCAAATCACATAAAAGCTTGTAAATTATTAAATTTGCAGGCTTTTTTTGTTTGTAGCATTCTGTTAATTCCTTAACAGCATGACAAACAATTCAAATGTCCATTCTCCACTGGCTTAATAAAAACCAAGCGGTGACTACCGCTAAACACACTCTGCTTATGTGACTAACGATGATTCTGCTGAAAAACGTAATGTGGGTGAATTATGGGCAGAAGTAAGTAAAGGGCAATGTTTGTTTCTTATGGAGTTGAGCAAGATAATCAAGGAAGAGATGTTAGGCAACAGATTCTTTCGATTATTCTAGAAACCTCAGTTGAGCAGGGATTTTGTGGAAAATCTGAGTGCGCAAGACAAGGCACAGCTAGCAGGCAATGGCCGTAGCCCTTGGCAATAGCTGTAACGCAGTATTTCTTGCTCAGATTTATTCACAAAACCGTGAAGCGGAGCCTGTTCACCCTGCAGGTGATAAGTTGTTACGGTCATTATGTTTTAAATTCAAATGCTTAGAGTTTTTTTAGCGTTTAACTGCGGTTTTTAGGATTATGGAATAATGTTGCTAAACATGTATTAAAATCGAACCATTGGAGTAATGAAAAAATAGACATTTAATTGTTGACCATGACTTACATAACCATGATGGCGAATTAGCCGATGGTATTACCGAAGCCTTTATAGCCTGGGCGAAACCTGAAAAGCTGAGTTTTTGAAGTTAAGCCATGAACCTACAAGACTTCATCTTCTATAAAACAGCAGATGGCAAAATACCCGTTGCCCTTTATGGCAATTTAGCCTAACCAGAACCAACTGATAGAACTTTTTGCCACCTCCAAGAAAAATATTAGCTTACACACACTTAACATATTGAAAGAAAAAGAATTAGAGGAAAAGTCAGTTGTAAAGAATTACTTAACAACTGCCGCCGATGGTAAACAATAATCCGTTATCCATTACGCCCTGCCAATGATACTTACCATAGGTTTTCGGGTTAAGGGAGTGCGTGGCACGCAATTTAGGCAATGGGCAAACCGCCACTTACAAGATTATATCAATAAAGGTTTATCATGAATGATGTCTCACCAGGATAGTAAAATGAGTTATCAACCGCCCTATACCATTACGCCAAAAATCTTACATTTAATCGCTGAAATCAGTGAAAACCTGGGGCGTTTGTCTATTTTGATGGAGCAATCAGCAAATTTACGTTTACGCCGAATCAATCGTATTCGTACCATTCAGGGTTCATTAGCGATTGAGGGAAACACCTTAACGGAGCAACAAATAACCGCCATTTTAGAAGGCAAACCTGTTATTGCTCCGCCACGCGAAATTCAAGAGGCACGTAATGCACTGGCAGCATATGAGCAGCTCGAACAATGGCAAGCGAGTAGAGAAGCGCATTTGCTGGATGCTCATTTATTACTAATGCACGGCTTAATTGATGAGGCAGGCACCTATCGTCATAAAGGCGTGGGTGTTATGCGAGGAGATCAAGTGATTCACATGGCTCCACCTGCTAATCGGGTTAATATCCTAATGGGCGATTTATTAAGCTGGTTAAAAACAACCCCTGACCATGCTTTGATTGCAAGTTGCGTGTTTCATTATGAATTTGAATTTATTCATCCTTTTATTGATGGTAATGGTCGCATGGGGCGGCTATGGCAAACACTGATTTTAAGCCAATGGAACCCTTTGTTTATTCATATCCCTGTAGAAAGCATGGTTTATGCCCAGCAAGAGGCTTATTATCAAGCACTAAATGAAAGCACGTCACAAACAGATTCAGCCCCCTTTATTGAGTTTATGTTGACTGTTATTTTAGAGGCTTGTCTGCTTGCCACCCCCCCAAGGCAACCCTCAAGCCACCCCCCAAGTATTTAGGTTACTGAATGTGGTAAAAGGTGAAATGAGCCGTGAGCAATTACAACAAGCTCTTAAATTAAAAGACCGAAAGTCATTTAGAGAACGCTATTTAACCCCTGCTTTATCTGGAGGGTTAATTGAGATGACACTCCCAGATAAACCGAATAGTCCTCTACAGAAATATTTTTTAACTACTTTGGGTCTGAAATTGACTAAAAAAATTGGTTTAGAGTAGACTTATTCATGGTTGTAGTAACTCTGTACAAACCTTCTTATTTGACTCCTAGAGATTCAGGCGACAGTGATTTAACGTCTTTATCCCTTAACCATCTAGACGCATATTTAAAACACAAGCCTAAAGTTTCACTTTCTATTAATTGCCCTGCTAAGGTATTCCCTGCAAACACATTTAGAGCTGCGTTCTCTAATAAGCATTTCAAGCCCTAATAAATTGAGTATATGTGTCACTTTATCGAACTGTACGGTGCCTTTACCATTTTCCAGGTCATTAATAAACCGTGTCCCTGTCTGTGCAAGACCCGCTAATTCGACTTGCCTTAACGCTTGCTGTTTTTCGGTATTGAGTCACAAGTGCCCCAACCTCTTTTGCTGAATAAATAACCCCTATCGATAATTTATCTTCACTCATAATACACCTGTTTAGATTACATATTGAATAGTGCGGTACATTAGGTTATTAGCAGTAAGTATTTACCAATTCCGTAAGAAGTTGCGCACATTCTTTTTGGGTGTTTTAGCCAACTTCTCAAGCAAATTAAACGGAATATCAGGTATATCATAATGTTGGTTTATATTCTCTAGCATTGCCATCCATAGCTTTGTCGTCATTTGAGAGTCGTATAATGCTCTATGAAAAACACCCTCTGCATGAATATTTGCGTACTTTACGAGAGTTCCTAACTTATGATCTGGCGCATTGACCTGTCTGCTGTTGATAGGACGCGTGGCAGCCTGGGTTCTGCTAATCTCAATAAAGTAATCCAGGGAAAAGCTAATCCACCACATCAAAGTAAGTGCCAATTAAAAGTAGGTGAACGGATATTTAGGGAAGGTGACCGTGTGATTCATCGTCGTAATAATTATGATCTTAATGTCTTTAATGGGGATATAGGAAAAATTATTAGCATCGATAATGAAGAGCTTACGGCTATCGTTTCATTTTATCCTGATAGCCGGGAAGTGAATTATAAGAAAGAAAATATTATGGAGCTTGATCTGGCTTATGCAATTACGTTTCATAAGTCCCAGGGCAGTGAATTTAAAGCGGTTATTATCCCTATCCTTACCCAGCATTTTAAGATGCTTTATCGTAATCTGATTTATACAGGTTTAACCAGAGCAAAAGATTTGGCAGTTTTTGTGGGTACAAGAAGAGCCTTGTCTATGGCCATACAGCAACAGGATGTTAGTCAAAGGCAAACCTGCTTTAGAAAGTTTGATTAAAGGTTAGGCAGTGTATAGAAAAGTCAGGTTGCGAAATATGAACGTCCCTTTACGACCTATAGCGGGCATTCAGTTATTTTAAATTTCAATCGATACTGGCCCTTTTGGCTTCGGTTAGATTATGGAATTGGCTGCCCATGTTGCCATAGCTCATATTCACTAATATCAATATCTTCATTCCAAACAACTGCATAACCACCATTTTCGACTTTTACAGCTTTAAATAGAGCTAAATTTTTCAGTGGACTAAACATTGCTTTTTTTAACAATGGGCTTACATCATATTGTTTTGTTTGATTGTTATCGAACCTAACTATCAATTGATAATTATCAAGAGCTTTAACTAATTTGACTTTTGGATAACTCATTTTTTATTTTAGTGCTGGTAATTTATGAAATTCTTGAGTGTCCCACATTTTTCTTAATGCGCTTTGATTTTGATTCGCCCATTCGATCACCAACTTCTTAGCTCGATTTGGTAAGTCACCTTCAACCATTTCAAGTGTTTCTATATTGAACAATCCTACATACTCCCCATAAACTGCATGAAAATGTGGTGGAGGGTGGTCTCCGAAAAATAACTTTATAACAATCCCGTAAAATCTTGCTATCTCAGGCATCCTGTTTTTTCCTATTTTTTGCCATAACGCCTTGGTCACTTGACGCAGGCAGATGTTCGATGAACTATGAAAACGCATTTAACTTTGATATAAAAATAACCTTTGAAAGTCGAGTAGCCCATGATAACTTCCCCCTCAGGTCTCACAGAACCGTACATGAAACTCTCGCTTCATACGGCTCTTATCATCCAACGGTTTTATTAAGTAAATCTCCAATGTACAAACAAATTGGGTTCTCGTTTCTGATAACCTATTACCCAGCGTATCGCTTGAGCGTTTGTTTTCAACCATTTGTACTTACGCTTTGCCCATCTTGCTAGCTTGGCATTGAGATATAATAATACGTGCTTTAATTCTACTCGTCCATATTTCCCACATAACTGGGGTCGGAGTAAAGTTAAATAATCCATTATTTCAAGCTGGCTGACCTAATGATATTCTAATAACACCAGGGGCAGGTCTTTGGTTTATGACTACGTCTCAGACAGTGATATTGTTAAGAATCATAAATAAAAGACCCCGGGGTTTGGATTCGGAGGTTTATGAGGTTTATTACGCCAAACCCAGATTACTCCTCATTGATGAAGTCGGTTATCTTTGCTACAGCAACCGCCATGCCGACCTACTGTTTGAAATCATCAATCGACGCTATGAAAAAAACGCAACCATCGTCACCACCAATCGACCCTTTAGCGAATGGAATGAGGTATTCCCCAATGCAGCCTGTGTAGTCTCACTGATTGATCGCTTAGTGCATCACAGCGAAGTGCTTGCTATTGAAGGCGAATCCTATCGTATGAAAGAAGCCCAGGAACAAGCCAGTAACCGCCGTAAAGCCAAGATAGAAAATAGAAAAGGAAAAAACACTAAGAATCACCACACACTGAACAACGGAACAAGCTGAAGACATATTTACCTTGCTTGATGACCTAAAAATAGCCATCTGGCAAAGCTATGGCGAAGATATTGTCACAATCCCCCTATGTCAACATACCTGTCGCCTGTAAAAATTAATATTAGGAGACAGAAATGGCCATATATAGCCAAGAATTTAAAGTACAATCTGTAGAAAAAGCATTATCCAAACGTGACGAACAAACGCTTCACGATATTGCCGATAATTTACATATTGGTTATTCAACACTTCAAAGATGGATCCGATTAGCCAAGGAAAATAAACTAGAAAATCCTGAAACAAATATGTCAACTGAAAAAAGCCCACAGAGCTGGACTAAAGCACAACGTCTTGAGGCTGTAATGGACTGTCACGGCCTGAACGATGAGCATCTTAGCTCTTACTGCCGAGAAAATGGAATTTACCCGCATCATGTTCAGGAATGGAAATTAGATTTTTTATCAGAACATCAAGCATCTAATTCTACCTCCAGGCAGGAACAAAAAAAACTCAAACAAGAAAATAAACGACTACAGAAAGAGCTCAATCGTAAGGACAGAGCTCTCTCTGAAACGGCGGCTTTACTGGTGTTATCAAAAAAGTGCCAAGCGATCTGGGGGGAAACGGAGGTCGATTAATCTCCTACCCAGATCGCAAACAATACTGTGCACTCGTTAATGAGGCGGTACAAAATGGAGCAAGACAACAGCTGGCTTGCGAGCTTGTTGGCATTACTGCCCGTACTTATCAACGATGGAATCAGGGTGAGAAATTATCAGAAGACCAAAGAATTTATAATGATACCCCTGCACACAACAAGCTATCAGAGGCCGTTACGCAAGAAATATTAAAGGTCATTAACCTGCCAGAATATAGCACGTTAACCCCCCTTATCAAATAGTACCTACTTTATTAGATTCAGGTCACTATATTGCATCAGAATCAACATTTTACCGAGTAATGAAGGCGCATAATCTACTTAAACACAGAGGTAAAGGGACAGCAGCTCAGCGCAAGAAACCCCGGTCACTAAAAGCGACTGCAGCCAATGAAATCTATTCATGGGATATTACCTATTTATTAAGCCCGGTAAAGGGACAGTACTATTATTTGTATATGGTGATGGATATTTATAGCCGAAAAATAGTTGGCTGGCAGGCTCATGATTGTGAATAAAGTTCTCATGCTGCTGATTTAATAGAAGATATTGTCTACCGAGAAAAAATAGATAAAAACCAGTTGGTAATTCATTCCGACAATGGAAGCCCGATGAAAGGTGCAACGTTAAGAGCAAAAATGATAGATCTGGAAATCAGTCCATCGTACAGCAGGCCACGTGTTAGTAATGATAACCCCTATTCGGAGTCTCTATTTAAAACGGTCAAATACCATTACACCTTTCCAGAAGCCCCCTTTGTCAACCTACACGAAGCAAGGCACTGGGTGGAACAGTTTGTAGATTGGTATAACAATGAGCATCAACACAGTGCGATTAAATATGTAACACCTAATCAACGCCATAAGGGCTTAGATAGTGCAATTCTAGAGAAGAGAAAGAGTGTTATCGAGCAAGCGAAGGAATGTCATCCTGAGCGCTGGAATGGGCGTAACACAAGGAATTTAGACCCTATAAAAACTGTTTTTCTGAATCCTGATAAGGATGAAATCAGCTCGGCAGAAAACGAATTACAGTTGAAAAATATCGCTTAAGTTAACAGTAAAGCAATCGGCGACATAAGCCGCCCATTACCCTTGACAGTCATCGGCTCCTCAGCCTGTACTGTAAGAATATTATATCATTACCCTTGCTTAAATACCTTGGGGGTTTGGGGGCAAAGCCCCCATGAACTTGCGTAGCAAGTTTTATATCACAAAAATGCGACAGGTTGGTTGACATATAGCGTAAGAAAACCAAGGAAACGGATGCAATTTTTGAACAAGTTCATTCAGTCAATGGAATGGAATGGCAGATATCAACCCAAAAGAGATTCGTATATCAATTGATGCCAAAGCAAGAATGAATATAGGAAATTTTTCACGGGGAGGACGAAATCGGGTTTTAACAAAAGCAGAGGATCATGATTTAGATGTTAAGGAAAA
The DNA here is from genome assembly GCF_965251085.1 of Methyloprofundus sp. Lineage (NCBI taxonomy): Bacteria > Pseudomonadati > Pseudomonadota > Gammaproteobacteria > Methylococcales > Methylococcaceae > Methyloprofundus > Methyloprofundus sp. The sequence continues at coordinate 3,536,215 of NZ_OZ252594.1, forward strand.
GTTAACTCCTTTTGGTTTTTATCTGCCTGAACATGATGATTTTTTCCTTTTCTTTACAGCAGGCTATGCCAGCAGTGATTTCATCGTTGACCGATTGGAAGAAATTTGGCCAGAAATTCAAGAAAAATATGGAGTAGATATTCTGACACACACGCTGACAATGGTATGGAGAACAGTAGCTCCAGAACTCAGTTTATAAAAAGGCTTGTGGAGTTTGCTGAAAAAAGCAACATAAAGATAAAACTGGCCTACTACCCTCCTTATCATAGTAAATATAACCCAATTGAACGAGTATGGGGAGCCTATGAAAATCATATTAGTGGCGACATAATGGATACAGTTGAAACAACTTTAAAATTTGCCAAAAGTATGACCTACAATGGCAAAGCACCTATTGTTAAATTAACAGAAAAAATATATGAAACAGGAGTAAAGGTAGGTAAAAAAGCAATGAAGACGTATTATCAGTTTGTTGACCGAATGCCATCGTTGGAGAAATGGTTTTTGACCATTTCTCCTGGTTGTTCTGGATGATTATTTCTTTCCATCTCCCTAAGGCCAGGTATAGAATCGACACTCTGGAAAATGACTGCAACCTAGATAATTCTGGCCAATTTTTTTACCTCGAATTGCACTGCGGATTTCAAGTGCATGGTGACATTCTGGGCACGAGTCCCCCGCTTTATAAACCTTTACGACAGGGTTGGGAGCAATAGCTTTTGATTGAGGCTCTTTTACCTGCGTGACAATGGCATTAAGCAGCAAAATTTGTTGCTGTAAAAAGCCATTAATATCCTGCCCTTTATTATTGGCGATATCATCGAGTTGCTGTTCCCACTGAGCAGTTAAGAGCGGGTCTTTGATAGCATTAGGAACGGCATCAATTAAATTAATTCCTAAGCTTGTCGCTTTAAGACATTTCTTTTCTGCAACAATGAATTTACGCTGAAACAAGGTCTGAATGATGTTCGCTCGGGTAGCTTGCGTCCCTAAACCTGCGGTCTCCCTTAATACCTTCTTCATGACCTTATCGGTCACCTGAGTACCAATGGTTTCCATCGCTTTGATCAAGGTACCTTCCGTAAAATATTTAGGAGGCTGGGTTAATTTATCTAATAATTTAAGATGATCACACGGCAGTTTCTCCCCTTTATTAACCGTGGGCAACTCCCGTTGATTATCGCCGCCTGCTTTAGAAAACCTCTGTTTGCTAGCCTCTGTTTCAAGAGCTTGCTTCCATCCTTTAACACGCGCTATACGACCACTGGCTTTAAATTGATCGGATGCTATGCTGACGATAATGGTGCTTTGGTCATACTCATAATCTGGAAAGAATTGGGCAATATAGCGTCTGCGGATCAAATTGTAGATATTAAGCTCTTTAGCATTAAGCCGTGCAATACCTGGCGTTGCCTGTGTTGGAATGATGGCATGGTGAGCCGTTATCTTTTTATCATTCCACACTCGGGAGCGTTGTTTGGTATTGGCTTGTGCAATAAGATCATTAAGGCTTGAGTCATTGTTGCACAAGGCATTCAGTATACTGCTGGCATCGTTAAACTGACTGAGCGGTAAATATTCACAATCACTTCGAGGATATGATGTCAGCTTATGTGTTTCATACAGTGCTTGAGCTATATTCAATACATCTTGAGCCCCGTAGCTCCAGCGTCTTGATGCTTCTTGCTGTAATCCCGATAGATTATAAAGTAAGGGGGGCGACTGTTTTTTTCTAGCGGTGGTTGCGGTGGTTACTAAACCCGTTTGATGTTGGCATCGCTCAATGACCGCCTGAGCTACTTTTTTATCCAGACACTGCTTCGCTTGTTCAGCTTGAGTTTTAGAGTGTATTTCGGGAAACTGCCATTTTGTCTCTAATAACTCACCGCTCAGGGTTTTAAAGTAAGCCATGACCTCGTAGTAGGAAACAGGCTTAAAATGAGCAATTTCACGATCCCGATTAACGATTAACGCTAAGGTCGGTGTTTGTACTCTTCCTACTGAGCGAACTTGCCGGTCATTTGCTAATAGCGTAAAGGCACGCGTTAAATTCATGCCAATTAACCAATCCGCCCGGCCTCTGGCTAAACCGGAATGGTACAGTGATTCTGTTTCACTACTGGGTCTAATCGCCTTTAAGGCTCGTTGGACACTGACTGTATCGAGTGCTGATAACCAGAGACGACGCGTTGAACCTTTATAGTTAAAATAATCGAGTACCTCCCGGGCAATGGTTTCGCCCTCACGGTCAGCATCGGTTGAAATAACGACGCTATGACATTGCTTTAATAACTTCTTTAAAACCGTCAGCTGTTTGCTGGTAGACTTCTTCCCCGTCATTTTCCAATCTGTAGGCAGAATGGGCAAATCAGTTAATGACCAACGTTTATACTTAGGATCGTATTCATCAGGTGGGATCATTTCAAGCAAATGGCCAATACACCAGCTCACAATGACTTTTTCACCTTGTAGATAACCATCATTCCGTTGATTAGCTCCCAGGATCTTCGCTATATCACGTCCTTGTGATGGTTTTTCACAAAGGTAAAGTTCAAAGGTTTTTTTTGCTCTGCTAACCAAAGGGGGATGTTCTCGACAGTGATGAAGGCTAACTCGCCTTGAGGCATTTATTTAGGTCGTATTATAACCATTTTTACAAACCCTTTCTGTGGTACCAATGCTTGTTTTAGTCGTTGCAATTTCATTTTAACAACATTTCAAGATATCAGTTCATTCATATCCAAGTTCCTTTTCAAGCACTAAGATTGATTCTTTGACATCATCCAGGTAAGCCTTCCAACTTACTATCTCCTCACTGTTAACGTTTGTAGTATCAAGCTCTCTTAATGTCTCACCCAATCTACTAACTTTTCCCATTGCTGATCTATGATACTTTTTAATTGCTACGGCTTGCTCGTCGGCTGATGGCTCAACGGGTTTAGCTGAAGCTTTTACAGCCTCTTTAATTGTATTAGTCGTGATAGGTTTATCTTCAGCTTTAGCCTCAACTGCTGCCTTATCCAATACTGCTAGTCTTTCTCCTTTCGGGGCTTTTGCTAAGGCGACTAATTGAGGCGTGCTTATATCGGACAGTTCAGAAGAGGTAAAGATAGATTGGACTGCTGGAACGCTTAAAATATCAGAAGTTTCTTGTTTAGTTACTTGTTCAGGTTTTGAATCAGAGACTGAGGGATCAATTGAAGAATCAATACTTTCTGACGCAACGTGATTTTCAAAAGAACCTGTTGTGTCGGGAAGTTTTACAGCATTATTTACAGGATCAGCTAACCCAGCTAATAGTTCCTGCTGAACTTCACCGGCCTGGGCTAATTCATTTAGTCTGGATTTTTTCAGATTAAGTGTGCTTTCTCCCCAAGCATGATAGGAATCAAAATTCAGGGCGCTATACGCTTTGGTATCTCTCATTTTATGGCAGGCTGAAATGGCCTTATCCTGCCCTGCTTTTAACTGATTAAGACCCTCTTTTACTTGTTGCTCTAATTCCTTAGCTCGTTCTACTGTAGGTACTTGATTAATTACTTCATTACTCATTTGTGATTTCTTGCCTTACTTAATGCATAAAAAAATATTTTAGAAACACAATGCCTGCTATAGCAGGATACATATGCTTCTCAAATATTTATCATTTTATCTTAATGTCGATTATTTTAGCCACCTCATCAGCACTTGTCTTAAGCTCCCATAGATTACTTGAAGACCTTTTTGAAAAAAATAGCTTACCGCTACTCATTTCTCAGTGCATTTCTTGACGCTCTATCCACAAGTGTAAAGAACCTATCAATTTCATTTTTTTGACTAGTCGCTTGATGTCCACGCACCTTGACCCGTTCTAAATTAATTTGATCGGTTATTCTGTAAAAATCCTCATACAACTCATAATTGTTAAGCAGCTTATTGTTCTTTGAGCGGTATTCTCTTTTCTCTAACCGCTCCCGTCTACCCGGTAACCCAATAATATTTTGAGAGTCTGTATACACAATCACATTACTCCCAGGGGCTTGAGCAGTATTAGGGTCAGACTGGATAGAAATAAAAAATATGTTATTATCTGGTTACACTTTTAGAAATCAACAGTAGATGAGATAAAAATGGCGCGACTTCCCCGTTTTGTAATTTCAGGGCAACCGCAGCGAGAAAATAATCGAGATGTTATTTTTGTGGCTGATGAGGGCTATCAGTATTTAATAAATCTTTATAAGTAGATTAGTCCGACTTATAATGAGTCATAAGGCACACATGGGTATTTATTATGTCAGAATCTGAAAGCATCAAAGCCAATATTGCTTTTCACGAAAAAATGTTTTTTGCGGCTATTGCTGTGTTAATTACATTAGCTGGATGGATGGCTTCAAATTACACTATTGTCAGTGGTTTGCTATTGGTTTCAGCTTTTGTTGTTAGTATTTTATCAGGTGTATATGTTATTTATCAATACCGGCTTATTAAGCGATTAATTAAGGAGTTAAAAGATGTTTAATGAAATTGTTATGTTTTTGGCATCCCTTGTACTTATTAGTGTTATTGGCTATTTAGCTTGGGATTCTTACAAAGAATTCAAAGAACACGAACAAAAATGAATCAAAAAGGGGTATACCAAATAAAGTAAAACAGGACAGGTCCCGAACTGCGAATTTTTCCGCTTTTCTAACAATAACACCTTCAGAACTTGGGTGTAATTCAAAGGAAGCCACAAGTTAAGGCCACGTATAAAACCGACACTCTGGAAAATGACTGCAACCTAGATAATTCTGGCCAATTTTTTTACCTCGAATTGCACTGCGGATTTCGAGTGCATGGTGACATTCTGGACACGAGTCTCCCGCTTTATAAACTTTTACAACAGGGTTGGGAGTAATAAGTACCCATGCAAAATTAATTTAACCTTTTATGCAAACTCTACTTTGTAATTCTTTCCAATATTAGACAGCACCTTAAATAATTCTTCCTGAAGAGAGGCATAGGATTCATAAGCTGAAAAAGGAAGCCATTCGTATTTTATTTTACGCCATATAATCTCGATAATATTTAACTCGGGTGAGTATGGCGGTATACGGTAAATGGATAGGTTTTTTTCTTTCCACCTTTCAAGGTTTTCATTAAATTCATTACTCGTATGAGTCGATGCATTATCAATAATAAGAGTTGTTGGTTTTTTAATCTGTTTAGCAAATTCATCAATACAAGCCACAACAACCGAAGTGTTTACACTCCCTTCAAAAACAAAAGAATCAAACCTGCAATCTCTGTTAACAAAACCTAATACATTAAGACGCTTGCTGTTTGAGCTTGGTATTTCAATCGTCTCACCTGACTGTTGCCAAGCATAAGGAACACAGGGTTCTAGTGTAAACCCCGACTCATCAAAGTAGCACAAATCAAGTTCATTCTCTTTATGTTGTTGTATTAATTCTTTTATTTCATCGGTTGCCAAATAAAATTTATCTTGATTACGCTTTATCCTTAAGGATTTTCTAACTCGTTTCCAAACAAGATCAGCTTGTTTACAAATACGTTTTATAGTATCAATGCTAACTGAAATGCCTAGATCTTCTTCAAATTTTGCTAGTACTGATTTTAATGATCTAGGAGATTTTTCAACTCTCTGGACAGTATTTGCTAATAGCGTAAAGGCACGCGTTAAATTCATGCCAATTAACCAATCCGCCCGGCCTCTGGCTAAACCGGAATGGTACAGTGATTCTGTTTCACTACTGGGTCTAATCGCCTTTAAGGCTCGTTGGACACTGACTGTATCGAGTGCTGATAACCAGAGACGACGCGTTGAACCTTTATAGTTAAAATAATCGAGTACCTCCCGGGCAATGGTTTCGCCCTCACGGTCAGCATCGGTTGAAATAACGACGCTATGACATTGCTTTAATAACTTCTTTAAAACCGTCAGCTGTTTGCTGGTAGACTTCTTCCCCGTCATTTTCCAATCTGTAGGCAGAATGGGCAAATCAGTTAATGACCAACGTTTATACTTAGGATCGTATTCATCAGGTGGGATCATTTCAAGCAAATGGCCAATACACCAGCTCACAATGACTTTTTCACCTTGTAGATAACCATCATTCCGTTGATTAGCTCCCAGGATCTTCGCTATATCACGTCCTTGTGATGGTTTTTCACAAAGGTAAAGTTCAAAGGTTTTTTTTGCTCTGCTAACCAAAGGGGGATGTTCTCGACAGTGATGAAGGCTAACTCGCCTTGAGGCATTTATTTAGGTCGTATTATAACCATTTTTACAAACCCTTTCTGTGGTACCAATGCTTGTTTTAGTCGTTGCAATTTCATTTTAACAACATTTCAAGATATCAGTTCATTCATATCCAAGTTCCTTTTCAAGCACTAAGATTGATTCTTTGACATCATCCAGGTAAGCCTTCCAACTTACTATCTCCTCACTGTTAACGTTTGTAGTATCAAGCTCTCTTAATGTCTCACCCAATCTACTAACTTTTCCCATTGCTGATCTATGATACTTTTTAATTGCTACGGCTTGCTCGTCGGCTGATGGCTCAACGGGTTTAGCTGAAGCTTTTACAGCCTCTTTAATTGTATTAGTCGTGATAGGTTTATCTTCAGCTTTAGCCTCAACTGCTGCCTTATCCAATACTGCTAGTCTTTCTCCTTTCGGGGCTTTTGCTAAGGCGACTAATTGAGGCGTGCTTATATCGGACAGTTCAGAAGAGGTAAAGATAGATTGGACTGCTGGAACGCTTAAAATATCAGAAGTTTCTTGTTTAGTTACTTGTTCAGGTTTTGAATCAGAGACTGAGGGATCAATTGAAGAATCAATACTTTCTGACGCAACGTGATTTTCAAAAGAACCTGTTGTGTCGGGAAGTTTTACAGCATTATTTACAGGATCAGCTAACCCAGCTAATAGTTCCTGCTGAACTTCACCGGCCTGGGCTAATTCATTTAGTCTGGATTTTTTCAGATTAAGTGTGCTTTCTCCCCAAGCATGATAGGAATCAAAATTCAGGGCGCTATACGCTTTGGTATCTCTCATTTTATGGCAGGCTGAAATGGCCTTATCCTGCCCTGCTTTTAACTGATTAAGACCCTCTTTTACTTGTTGCTCTAATTCCTTAGCTCGTTCTACTGTAGGTACTTGATTAATTACTTCATTACTCATTTGTGATTTCTTGCCTTACTTAATGCATAAAAAAATATTTTAGAAACACAATGCCTGCTATAGCAGGATACATATGCTTCTCAAATATTTATCATTTTATCTTAATGTCGATTATTTTAGCCACCTCATCAGCACTTGTCTTAAGCTCCCATAGATTACTTGAAGACCTTTTTGAAAAAAATAGCTTACCGCTACTCATTTCTCAGTGCATTTCTTGACGCTCTATCCACAAGTGTAAAGAACCTATCAATTTCATTTTTTTGACTAGTCGCTTGATGTCCACGCACCTTGACCCGTTCTAAATTAATTTGATCGGTTATTCTGTAAAAATCCTCATACAACTCATAATTGTTAAGCAGCTTATTGTTCTTTGAGCGGTATTCTCTTTTCTCTAACCGCTCCCGTCTACCCGGTAACCCAATAATATTTTGAGAGTCTGTATACACAATCACATTACTCCCAGGGGCTTGAGCAGTATTAGGGTCAGACTGGATAGAAATAAAAAATATGTTATTATCTGGTTACACTTTTAGAAATCAACAGTAGATGAGATAAAAATGGCGCGACTTCCCCGTTTTGTAATTTCAGGGCAACCGCAGCGAGAAAATAATCGAGATGTTATTTTTGTGGCTGATGAGGGCTATCAGTATTTAATAAATCTTTATAAGTAGATTAGTCCGACTTATAATGAGTCATAAGGCACACATGGGTATTTATTATGTCAGAATCTGAAAGCATCAAAGCCAATATTGCTTTTCACGAAAAAATGTTTTTTGCGGCTATTGCTGTGTTAATTACATTAGCTGGATGGATGGCTTCAAATTACACTATTGTCAGTGGTTTGCTATTGGTTTCAGCTTTTGTTGTTAGTATTTTATCAGGTGTATATGTTATTTATCAATACCGGCTTATTAAGCGATTAATTAAGGAGTTAAAAGATGTTTAATGAAATTGTTATGTTTTTGGCATCCCTTGTACTTATTAGTGTTATTGGCTATTTAGCTTGGGATTCTTACAAAGAATTCAAAGAACACGAACAAAAATGAATCAAAAAGGGGTATACCAAATAAAGTAAAACAGGACAGGTCCCGAACTGCGAATTTTTCCGCTTTTCTAACAATAACACCTTCAGAACTTGGGTGTAATTCAAAGGAAGCCACAAGTTAAGGCCACGTATAAAACCGACACTCTGGAAAATGACTGCAACCTAGATAATTCTGGCCAATTTTTTTACCTCGAATTGCACTGCGGATTTCGAGTGCATGGTGACATTCTGGACACGAGTCTCCCGCTTTATAAACTTTTACAACAGGGTTGGGAGTAATAAGTACCCATGCAAAATTAATTTAACCTTTTATGCAAACTCTACTTTGTAATTCTTTCCAATATTAGACAGCACCTTAAATAATTCTTCCTGAAGAGAGGCATAGGATTCATAAGCTGAAAAAGGAAGCCATTCGTATTTTATTTTACGCCATATAATCTCGATAATATTTAACTCGGGTGAGTATGGCGGTATACGGTAAATGGATAGGTTTTTTTCTTTCCACCTTTCAAGGTTTTCATTAAATTCATTACTCGTATGAGTCGATGCATTATCAATAATAAGAGTTGTTGGTTTTTTAATCTGTTTAGCAAATTCATCAATACAAGCCACAACAACCGAAGTGTTTACACTCCCTTCAAAAACAAAAGAATCAAACCTGCAATCTCTGTTAACAAAACCTAATACATTAAGACGCTTGCTGTTTGAGCTTGGTATTTCAATCGTCTCACCTGACTGTTGCCAAGCATAAGGAACACAGGGTTCTAGTGTAAACCCCGACTCATCAAAGTAGCACAAATCAAGTTCATTCTCTTTATGTTGTTGTATTAATTCTTTTATTTCATCGGTTGCCAAATAAAATTTATCTTGATTACGCTTTATCCTTAAGGATTTTCTAACTCGTTTCCAAACAAGATCAGCTTGTTTACAAATACGTTTTATAGTATCAATGCTAACTGAAATGCCTAGATCTTCTTCAAATTTTGCTAGTACTGATTTTAATGATCTAGGAGATTTTTCAACTCTCTGGACAGTATTTGCTAATAGCGTAAAGGCACGCGTTAAATTCATGCCAATTAACCAATCCGCCCGGCCTCTGGCTAAACCGGAATGGTACAGTGATTCTGTTTCACTACTGGGTCTAATCGCCTTTAAGGCTCGTTGGACACTGACTGTATCGAGTGCTGATAACCAGAGACGACGCGTTGAACCTTTATAGTTAAAATAATCGAGTACCTCCCGGGCAATGGTTTCGCCCTCACGGTCAGCATCGGTTGAAATAACGACGCTATGACATTGCTTTAATAACTTCTTTAAAACCGTCAGCTGTTTGCTGGTAGACTTCTTCCCCGTCATTTTCCAATCTGTAGGCAGAATGGGCAAATCAGTTAATGACCAACGTTTATACTTAGGATCGTATTCATCAGGTGGGATCATTTCAAGCAAATGGCCAATACACCAGCTCACAATGACTTTTTCACCTTGTAGATAACCATCATTCCGTTGATTAGCTCCCAGGATCTTCGCTATATCACGTCCTTGTGATGGTTTTTCACAAAGGTAAAGTTCAAAGGTTTTTTTTGCTCTGCTAACCAAAGGGGGATGTTCTCGACAGTGATGAAGGCTAACTCGCCTTGAGGCATTTATTTAGGTCGTATTATAACCATTTTTACAAACCCTTTCTGTGGTACCAATGCTTGTTTTAGTCGTTGCAATTTCATTTTAACAACATTTCAAGATATCAGTTCATTCATATCCAAGTTCCTTTTCAAGCACTAAGATTGATTCTTTGACATCATCCAGGTAAGCCTTCCAACTTACTATCTCCTCACTGTTAACGTTTGTAGTATCAAGCTCTCTTAATGTCTCACCCAATCTACTAACTTTTCCCATTGCTGATCTATGATACTTTTTAATTGCTACGGCTTGCTCGTCGGCTGATGGCTCAACGGGTTTAGCTGAAGCTTTTACAGCCTCTTTAATTGTATTAGTCGTGATAGGTTTATCTTCAGCTTTAGCCTCAACTGCTGCCTTATCCAATACTGCTAGTCTTTCTCCTTTCGGGGCTTTTGCTAAGGCGACTAATTGAGGCGTGCTTATATCGGACAGTTCAGAAGAGGTAAAGATAGATTGGACTGCTGGAACGCTTAAAATATCAGAAGTTTCTTGTTTAGTTACTTGTTCAGGTTTTGAATCAGAGACTGAGGGATCAATTGAAGAATCAATACTTTCTGACGCAACGTGATTTTCAAAAGAACCTGTTGTGTCGGGAAGTTTTACAGCATTATTTACAGGATCAGCTAACCCAGCTAATAGTTCCTGCTGAACTTCACCGGCCTGGGCTAATTCATTCAGTCTGGATTTTTTCAGATTTAGTGTACTTTCTCCCCAAGCATTATAAGAATCAAAACCCAGGGCGTTATACGCTTTGGTATCTCTCATTTTATGGCAGGCTGTAATAGCCTTATCCTGCCCTGCTTTTAACTGATTAAGCCCCTCTTTTACTTGTTGCTCTAATTCCTTAGCTCGTTCTACTGTAGGTACTTGATTAATTACTTCATTACTCATTTGTGATTTCTTGCCTTACTTTATGGACTCGTATTTTAACGCGGGACATATTGAAAAACGGTAGAGCGTGGTTTTAGCCGCCCATGCTAAAGGGTATTTAATAGCGGGCTGAAGCCACGCCCTACCATAATTTCCCGTCTTAAGTTTATCGCCACTTTATGTATAAAAAAACCGATATAGAGTTGCAATACCTGTTATAGCTGCATACACACGGTTCTCAAATATTTATCATTTTATCTTAATGTCGATTATTTTAGCTACCTCATCAGCATTTGTCTTAAGCTCCTATAGATTACCTGAAGACCTTTTTGAAAAAAATTTTACCGCTACTCATTTCTCAGTGCCTTCCTTGACGCTCTATCCACAAGTGTAAAGAACCTATCAATTTCATTTTTTTGACTAGTCGCTTGATGTCCACGCACCTTGACCAGTTCTAAATTAATTTGATCGGTTATTCTGTAAAAATCAACATACAACTCATAATTGTTAAGCAGCTTATTGTTCTTTGAGCGGTATTCTCTTTTCTCTAACCGCTCCCGTCTACCCGGTAACCCAATAATATTTTGAGAGTCTGTATACAACCACATTACTCCCAGGGGCTTGGATATCACTTAGCGCCCATAATAAAGTTTGTAATTCCAGTTTCGTTGAAGACGTATGCTCAAATTGCTTCACTTTTATGTTTTTCTTCAACGACTCCAGAGATAAGCCTCGATCAAACACAGCGAGGTAAGCTCCATACCCAATTTTTGACTGGGTATTCACACTTCCATCTGTAAACAACATGAGTTCATCCATAAAAATTATTTTATGTTTTAAGCTATCGGGCTATTATGATAAATATTCGACTGTGATGCACAACTTTGCTCTATTTATCCATATCCATTATACCTCTAGACCTAGTATACTCAGCTATACTTTAACCATGTATACGGCTAATGGAACATGTATAAAATAGTACTGATTACCCTTTGTTTTTTGCTCTTGTCCTGCAGCTCAGACAGTACTGCTACTGGTGATGATATTCAGATTAAAATCGAGGTACAACGTGGTGAAACCTGACAACTACCGGCCTGATATGACCGCAGTAATTGAAGGTTTAAAATAATGCAAGAAACACACATGCGCCCTCTCATTTTTGGCGAAGTACTCTTTGATTGCTTTCCAGATGACACGGTTGTTTTAGGCGGTGCGCCTTTTAATGTCGCTTGGCATATACAGGCATTTGGCCTTAATCCAATGATGATTACCCGGATTGGCAATGATGAAGCTGGAAAAAAAATCCAGCAAGCCATGGCTGATTGGGGAATGGATTGTGCGGGATTGCAAATAGATCATAGTCACCCGACGGGTTCAGTTAAGGTGACATTTAAGGACGGTGAGCCTGATTATAATATTGTCGATCAAGTGGCCTATGATTACATTGATGCATCTTTGCTTCCAGCATTGCAAGGCGAATACTTGTTATATCATGGCTCGTTGGCACTGCGTCATACTGACTCTGCCAATAGCTTACAACAGCTTAAAAACATACACGCCAACACATTGTTCGTTGATATTAATTTACGTTCACCTTGGTGGAATCAGAAAAGCGTGCTTAAACTGATAGAGGGTGCGGACTGGTTAAAGCTCAATGAACAAGAGCTGATTGAACTATATGCGTCTGACATTAGCCAGCATGACCAGCAATTAGCCAAAGTTTTGCAGCAGTTGTCTGAACAGCTTGTGTTAACAGGCGGAGAAAGTGGCGCAATTGCTATTTCAGCAGTCGATGGTAAACAACACTCCATTAGCCCACAAGCTAAAGCCTTTGTTGTAGATACAGTCGGCGCAGGTGATTCATTTTGCAGTGTCTTGCTGGCGGGGCGGATATTAAATTGGCCGTTGGATGTCTGTCTAAGCAGAGCACAATAATTTGCCAGTGCGATTGTCGGCATTAAAGGCGCGACACCTGAACATAAACAATTTTACAGCCCCTTTATTGAGGCTTGGGATATTAAGGATCTAAATCATGTATGAATAAGTTCACATTCGCTACTGAATGAGATTCTGTTTGCGTTAAAGCCCGAGATTATTAAACAGCGTAATATGCGCTATTTCTATACTCGGCTCGGAGCTAATTTTTATTCTATACACTCAGAACTCCTGATCTCGACATAAAGAAATCAAAAACTTACCGTTTTCACAAGATATTTACATGATACTAAAGTGCGTTGGCGCTGAGTATACGAAGCCCAACATGATATTGCACAGTGATTGTTGGGCTTCGCAAGCTCAGCGCCAACCTACATATCAAGCATTGGCAGCAAGTTATTATTCTAGAGTTCAGGTGGTCTGACACTCATTGTTTAATCGCCTTTATGGTGAACGCAGTGAATTTAATATTCAGATGCAACGCTGGATAATCACTTCCTTTAATAACTTTTTCCCGTTGCACCCCTTTCAGGTTCTGATATGACTGTTAATCCAGTCGGGACGTTTTTGACTCCAGGTTGCTTCACTGAAGGTGTAATTGGATACGACAGCATCACTCACATTTTTCGGCGTGCGTAAAACAAGGAAATTGTAACCAGAATAATCAAACTTATCAGGGATACTTCCAGCAAAACAAAACTGGCTATTTTAAAGTATGCGAAATCAGGGTGTACAAAGCGCACTAGCCAGCCTGCTAATTCGTCAGCTATTGCAGAAACATACACCATAGCACTTACCCACACTTTAACCGGTACGGATAAATTGGTCATTATCATTAAGTGAGTTAGTGTCAATACCAGCAAGCCCATAGAAAACACATGAAAGTGTGAGACTTCTAGCATGCTTTGATAACTTTTAGGCTGGGTAAAATCTACTTCAGAACCGAGGTAATATGAAATAACTGAGCCTGGTGTTAGATCCATTTTATGGAAATACATTAAGCCATTGCTTACCCAGAGCAGTAAAATATAGCCTAAAAACATTAAGATTAATGAATTTAATAACAGTTGGCGATTTTGTTCGCCTGTGACAAAAAAGCGCATTATTGTTTCTCTACCACACCGACCTGATACACTGCCAGTACTCTGCGTACACTATCCAGAGCAGCTCTGCTACTTAAAGTCGCGCCTGAAATTCCCTGTACTTTTTTTCTAAAACTCACTTCTTCCAGTGGTAAATTAAACAATTGTGCATACCAACGCGCAGAAGGCTGATATTCAGGTGGCTCGTGAAATGCAAGGGTTTGCACCTGGGTCAATTGGCCCTGAGGATTTAAAACAACCAGCAGGGTTTCGGGCTTGGTACGTACCTTATGCGATTCTATCGCAGCATAACCTAGTATTTCACCTGCTTTTTTACCCACGTAAAAGGTAAATAATGCAGAGTCAATTTTAGCTCGTGCTAGTTGTTGAATACGCTGAACCTCATCGTCCGTCAGAAAAAGCGACAGGCGTTCGACGCTAGCCTCTTTTCCAAAAGCAAGCTCCATAGCTTCCTGTTTGCTGTAGTATATTTTGGCATAGCCTGGTGATGCGATAAATAATGACAACAGAAGGCATAACAATAGCTGACGACTTTTAATAAATTTCATTTTAATATTCAGGTTTGCAAGCCAATGGACGTTGAAAATCAATAATTATGCTCGCACGAGGGATATACGAATTCAGCCGACTCATTGCCAGCCTATAATAAATCAAGGGAGTAACCTTACTTAGGAACGCGCACGAAATAACTTAAGCAACTGACTTGTCTTTTTATCCGTTTTCTGCGTTGTAGAAACTGTTACGTAGCTGGCTATGCGCCTGTTTCTACGTCTTGAATACGAATAAAAATCCTGCGCCAGATGCTCAACTTATTCCGTGCGCGTTCCTTAGGCTGTAAATACATGCCTGACTAAAGCGACTCCCTTGCTATATATACTTCGCGCGGCCACTGCTGCGGATTTCTAGCGGCTGAGTTTGCCGATAGCTCATTGCTGAAATCGTTACGTAGCGAGCTATCGTCAAAATCAGCTCACTATATTCTCCGTATCCGTAACCACGCAAAGTATATATTATACCGCCATTTTACAGGCTTGCCGAAGTCGCGCCCTGCAATTAGTTCTAGTGTGGCTAAAAAATAAAACCAAAACCAATATTCACTTCATCAGGCACTGTGCCCTCTTTAGCATTTCTATTGCGGTAATCTAATTTTATGACCACTTCGGGTATCGGTTTATAGTTAAAACCGACCTGAAAAATATCCTGATCGTAAAACAAATCATCAGCATAGCCGTTTGGCGCAGTGGCAATCGTGTCATATTTCTCATAGCGGAAAAAAGGTGCCAAATATTGAGAAGTACCTGCAAAAATCAGCGGTAAAATATCATAGGCGACTTCAGCATAGACCCCATAATTGGAACTACCGATAGTTTCTCCTTTCAGCGCACTTAAAGTTGCCGCATCGGCTACATGCCCCCATGCCCCTAAAACACGGGTTTCAAAGCCATAATACTTCCATTCCATATGTGCTTCATATAATTGGGTAAAAACATTCGCATCGACTTGATCCTGTCCTGAGTTTCCTAAATAACTGGAAGCTCCAAACACTAAACCGGGAACAGCCATTGGCGTATAATCCAGTCTACCGACAAAAGCCCAGTCTTCAGCTAAGGCCTTAGACCCTTTCTGCCTACCTCCACGTATACCTGCAGAACTGAAACCTTCTGCATTTAAACCCGTAACAGCGTACATTGTATAATTGACATCCGGGGTAATTTGTCCAAACAACCCTCCCCCTATATTACGCCAGGTACTTGGAATAATACGGCGTTCTACTTCAGGGCGGTTATTACCAAAATAAAACGGGGGTTCATGCACCAGGTTGATAAATCCCATCGGTGTCAGCGTTAAACCCGCACGAATATTTACCAATGGATCTATCAAAAAATCCAGGGCCATCATCTCTACAGACACCGAACCACTTTTAGAGGTTGATGAATGCTCAAATTCAATTTCACTGTTTAAAATGATCGAGTCATTGAACTTATAACCAAAGTAAAGAACTAGCCGCTCAAGGTCAGCATTATCATTCTTGGACCCTTTATCTGCGACCAATGCCTGATAATTAACTTCACCGTAACCACCTATAGACAAGCCTTGATCTACTTGATAAACCTTGGAAGCAGCAGGTCCCAGACCATAGCTACTTTTTAATTCCTTTTTATCAGGCAATACCAGCGCGGTGCGCATCGATTCAACTGCCTCGGTCAATACATCGGTTTTATGCTTTAATTCTGCAACTTCTTCCTCTGTTTTTTGTTGCGTCTGCGCAACTTCGGTATCGGTTTCTGGCGTTTTATGACCTTCGCCCCTAGCAGCAGGTACTTCAGCTCGTTCTTCCAGCATTTTTTTCATCGCATCTAGTTGCGCCTGCTGAGCCTCAATAATCTTCCACATTTCATCCATGGTTTGTGGCCTCTCTGCTGCACTGGCAAGGCTAGTAGCCAGTAATAAAGCCGTCCCCAGGCCTATTGCCTGTTGCATCATTTTCATTATCTATCCCAAGTAATTATAAAAGTTGAGGTAAGTATATCGACAGATAAAGGCAAATGCAAACAATTCTCAATAACATTTATATTTTTTCTATTTCCTATCTTTAATAACTACTAATACGAAAAATAACTCGGTTGTTAATTAAGCCAATCCTGTGATTTGTATTTCAGCAAGGTATTTTCATTTTTCAACATCAAATACTTGCCATCTAAGACTATAGTGGATTCGCTGGTTAATATTGAGTGCATTAAAGACCCAATTTTGCGTACTTTTGCAGTACAGTTTTGTCCTGTTGCTTGTATACCTTGAATTATGAAATATTGATCACGCAAAACAGCCTTACCTGTCAGTTGATAACAGCCTATATGAGCCGTTACTGTCATTTGCTCTTCGAAATCCAGATCAAAAGTATTATTACCTAGTGCAACTTTAACTGCGTCAATACTTTCCAGTACCCAGCGATGGTGTTGCAAATCACCCTGAGTAACGATAGCTGTCTGACGACATAAGCCGTAAACTTTTTCTATTTCGATAAGGCCATCATAGTCTGCGGCAAAACCATCGGCTTTCGTTTCCCGATCTATCCGTCCTTGTAGAATCACACAGATAGGCTGGAAAGGACGCTGAGTATTAGCAACTGACAACTGTGGTAGTTGCTGACTTAGTTGTGCCGATGTAGCAGGGTTTATCCAATAACATTGGGAGTTATTCGCAGGACAAAAAGTATTAACTTCATGACCGTAAGTATACTGCCCACGATAGCGTTGCGCCTGTTCGTTTGCAGAGACCGGGAGCGTAATAGTCAGCAATAAATACACGATCCCTTTATATAGGCCGCTATTTTTGATATTCAATTTCATTACCGACTCCTCCTTGCATTAAATTCAGGGTTCAGGCATACAGACTCTGTTCATAAATCTTCCTGATTACCCATAATCCTAGAAAAATCAGTTGCTCACGGTTTCTAGCACAAGCTCTTAATTCCACCGCACTTCCAAAAAATGTCCGCTTAACCTATGGGTGAAGCTAAAATTTTTTGGAAGCACTGTGAAACAAATATCTTGCACTATAAATTCGCGCTCAACTGATTTTTCTAGGATAACCCTCAGCTATACTTCGTCATTCCTGCATGCTTTAAGCAGGAATCTAGTCGGATAAGCATAGATTCCCGATAAACCTAAAAACCGCAGTTGAACGCTAAAAAACACTCTAAACATTTGAATATAAAACATAATGACCGTAACAACTTATCCCCTGCAGGGTGAACAGACTCCGCTTCACGGTTTTGTGAATAAATCTGAGCGCGAAATACTGCGTTACAGCTATTGCCAAGGGCTACGGCCATTGCCTGCTAGCTGTGCCTTGTCTTTCGCACTCAGATTTTCCACAAAATCCCTGCTCAACTGCGGTTTCTAGGATAAAGCATGTGCCCACGCTTGACTGGGTAAACTTCGGGAATGATGAAGTTTTTAACATACTGATGTTTCAAGCTTTATTCAACTATGGCTGAGAGTTGTACGTAATCAGGTAAATTTTTAGACGTGTGCTAGCGTTACTTCTGTTTCCAGCTTCCATTCGACAACTGATACCACCAACCTGACTGTGCATTCTTTACCCATCGTGCGGCAAACGTTGTTTTAATTTGCGCAAACCATTCAGGGTGTCCATTTTCTTTAGCTATCGCTTGATACAACTTAATGCGATCCGCATTTTCTGAGGCAATCAGTTTATTAACTTTATTGCGATCCTTTAAAGGCACTTTGCCTTTAAGCGTTAATAATCCATCAGATTTAATACCTATCGCGCCTTGCTGATAAAATGGCTTTAATTCAGAGAACCGAGAACGCATACTTGCAGTGAGACGTCTTATATCTGCACTATCCACTGATAAATTTGCTTGCGCATGGGCAGAACTGATAAACACAGAAATCACCTGATCTAATTGCCTATACACACTCAACTGCCAAGTCGATATATCTGAGTCTGGTATCACCAGGCTTTGAGAAGGGTTCGCTTGCGGTTCAGTTTTCTGAATATCCTGAATAATTTCATCTGCAACTTGCTCAGCCGCCGCGGCAGGAAAGTAAATATTAATCGTGACACAAGCAGTTAAAAATAAAGCACTGACAAAGGGTATTTTGTATATATTCATGCTGTTAAACCTCTATTTAATAATGGCCTCATCCGAGGCGGTAATTCTTTGCAAACTATTCAACAATATATTCCAGTCCAGATGAGGAGTATAACCAATAACATCGATTCTTGGCAGCCCTCCTCCTTTAATCAGATAAAATCCATTATCGACGGCCTCAACACCCATTAATTGACAAACCCCCTGATGCAGATAACAGCCAAAACCCAATTTCTTATAACCAAAAGTGCTAAACAATCCCAGGAAACCTCTGGACAATACATCCGACACACCCCCGCCACCAATACTGGCAATATTTTCTACTGCTTTCTGGCTGATTCTGTGCGTAGTACTATCATCCTCAGGCGTACCAATCCAGGCATAAAAGGAGACAGCTTGCCAATTTTCCATATACAGATTTTTCACATCCCCCGAGACTCGTCCTTCAATATACCCCGTATGGAATTGACGGGTCATCATGCCTAAATCAAGATTCTTTAGCTGTATATCTGTATAAAATTGGGGAAAATCACTCAACAGACCAGAGGAAGCCAGGTTAGTTATGATCACTTCACCATCAAATACCTGCATTTTTAATTCACCCTCCAGCGATAAAAGATTGTCCTGATAGTTTACCGAAGGAATATTCCCACTGATGGTTCCTGACAGCGGTGTCCAGCCAAGTGCTTTAGATAATTGTTGCAAAGATAGCTGCTTAACGGAGCCTTGAAAATGCAGCTTGGTCTCGCTATTTTGCCCCGCAGCAGAATAGCTAAGATTATGGATAGAAATAATCCCACCTAAAACAGCGAGATCAGCCCGTTTAACAAGGCTGAACTGCTTAGCAAAGCTGATAAAATCCAGCCGTCCTGCCTGAAAGGGGATTGCCTGCACTTTTAGCTGTTGCCAGTCTATAAATGAGGCTAGGGTGTTTTGCTGTTGTTCTGCCCAGTTTAACTGAGCATTGGCTTGATTAATAGATAAGCCAGTCTGGGAATTATCTAAGCTTAGATGGTTAACGATAACTTTTGCAGCAATTATATTGTTTTGCTTTATCTTAAATCTGCCCTCGACTGAACCGCTCAAATCTATATCGGCTAAAGCACTAGATTCCAAAAAGGGCAATATATAAGTCGCAGTAGCGGACTTTAGCTGGGGGATTTGAACCGTTATGTCAGCCTTGGTCATGCTTGTTTCCGCCTGATGATCCCATTCTGCATTTGCTTGCAAAGTAAACATCCCTGCATGCTCCAGTGTTAACTCTGTTATCTTGGTTTTCGCCTGCTCTGGCTGCCATATACCTTTGGCAATTAGGCGTACTGACTTGCTTTCCACTTTCAAATAGACCGGGTCCACAAACATTTCTCCGGCAAGAATACGATTTGTAGTCTGCCAATACCAAGCCTTATTTTTTTTGTCCGCACATAAGCTAATTTTTAACAAGCTGTTTTCACTGACAAACAACCCGGCTTTATCCTGTAGGTTTAACTTATCGACTAGCGCAGTCACTTGAACTGATTGAAGGTTATCTTGTTCTCCACTTAGCTCGACATTTACATCAACCATTCCTTGCATAATAGCTAAAACGTCGTCGGCAAATAGGGTTTTGAGTCTATCAAGATTGAGGTGTTTAGCCTGGATACTTAGCTGCCATTTTTCTGCTTTTTCCTGTGCATGAATTGATATTTCTGCACCGAATAGTGAAAAATGGCTGAGAGTAAATTCACTTTTGTTATGATCTACAAGTAAGGAGAAAGCGAATGAAATTAAATTATTTAATCTGGATTTAAACTGCCCTGTTCCTCCTGCGCAGTTTAAATAATGCTTATCCCATGCTATTTTCTGGCATTGAATACTAAGTAGTTTGATCTGCTCGAATGGCGGTGGCAATGTCAGCACTGCAGAGCTTAGAGATATTTGAGGCGTTTGATTGAGGTACTTAATTTCCAGCAACGCTTCGCTTAGCGACCACTGTTCTGACGTAATTTCATCGATAGACAGTTGCATAGACTGCAATGCATTTACGCTTTGGGTAAAACATAGCAGTACGATAAAAAAGTAGAGACAGGGCTTTAAACCTAAAAACCGCCGTTGAACGCTAAAAAACACTCTAAGCATTTGAATATAAAGATAATGACCGTAACAACTTATCACCTGCAGGGTGAACAGACTCCGCTTCACGGTTTTGTGAATAAATCTGAGCGCGAAATCCCTGCTCAACTGCGGTTTCTAGGTTAAACGATCATTGTTCACTAGACGACAAAAGTAAACCTGATTACGTACAACTCTCAGCCATAAGAGAATAAAACATTAAAAACAGTATATTAAAAAACTCGTCATTCCCGAAATCTTTTATCGGGAATCTATGCTTAACCTACGAGATCCCTGCTAAAAGTATGCAGGAATGATGGCTACGCACTTAAGACGGGACACCGTAGGCTGGGTTAGATTTTTTTAACGAAGTAAAAAAACGTAACCCAGCAAAGCCCCGTATACGTAAAGTGCTGGGTTACGTTATCTGCGCTTCGCTAGATAAGCTAACCCAGCCTACATTGCTTTGTCCCCTTTTAAAATGGTAGCTGAAATGACGGAGTCTAGCTGAGAGTTGTGGGTAATCAAGAAAGTAAAAACTGACTAATCGTTAGCATATCATTTCCCTGCAGAGTTTTCCTTATATCTCAGGTGTTGTAGGCCAGCGGTATGCATACTATCCAATCACCTTACTCTGATACGTTTTTTTATTCCGGATAAGCCGTTTTTTTCATAGTGTTAGCAATCTCACTATAAGCTGTAACCCAGGCATCTTCTATATCATCATTAAAATATTCACCCAGACTTTTTTCTAAAACATATAACAACGCAGCTCCTACTGTTTCATAATGAGCCGCCTGAACACCGTAAATAATATGACGATTGCCCATAGCCTCAAGCATGGCTTCCACTGCGTTGAAATCCTCTATGGAGTTGACTACGACATTCAAAGTCGTCATTAACTTCGTACCTTGAAAATCCAGCCTGCCTCGAAATAAGGATTTCAACGCTGGATCTAATTCAAACAAGCGCACATAAAACATTTCAGCAAATTTTTCTTTGATCGGAAGTATGCGCCGCCAGGAGTTGCGTATGCATTTAATTTGCTCCGGCGTTAATGGATACGGTTCTTCCTCAATATATTGTTGCGCATATCTCGCCTGATTTTTTTTATTTTGAATTAATAGCAAATAGGCAAGCAAAATTACCAAAAGCAAAACACCATACATCATAAGGATAATCCCATTTAATTAAGCTACCGTTTTTTAAGCCCAGGTATCACGCAAAGTGACAGTACGATTAAACACTAATTTTTCCGCTGTGCTATCTTCAGTATCCAGACAAAAATAGCCTACCCTTTCAAATTGATAACGGCTGCCTAGTTCAGCACCCGCTAAGCTGGCTTCAACTTTAGCTGCCGTTATCACTTGTAGAGAATCCGGATTTAAAGCGTCACAAAAATCATCTTCAGCACTTGGGTTGGCTACTTTAAATAAACGATCGTACAAGCGTACTTCCGCATCCAGGGCATGAGTTGCCGACACCCAATGAATGACTCCTTTTACCTTACGCCCTTCTGGCTTTTTCCCCAAGGTATTTTCATCATAGGTACAACGTAATTCTATGACTTTACCCGCAGTATCTTTAATCACTTGATGACATTTAATCACATAAGCGCCGCGTAAGCGGACTTCACCACCTTCTATCAAACGTTTGTACTTGGGTGGAGGCACATCGGCATAGTCATCCTGATCGATATAAATATCTTTGGCGAATGGAACAATGCGCTTACCCATGGCTTCATTTTGCGGGTGATTAGCCATTTCTAATTGTTCAACCTGGTCATCAGGATAATTTTCTATTACGATTTTTATAGGCTCTAAAACTGCCATCGCACGTGCAGCAGTATCGTTTAGGTCTTCACGGATACAATTTTCTAGTACTGCCATTTCTATCGAAGAATCTTTTTTGGTTACACCGATACGTTCACAAAAATCACGAATAGATGCCGGGGTAAAACCGGCACGGCGTAGGCCAGCAATCGTAGGCATACGTGGATCATCCCAGCCATTGACATGACCATCGACTACCAGTTGATTTAATTTACGTTTACTAACAATAGTATATTCCAGTTCTAAACGCGCAAATTCGATTTGTTGCGGATGGCAATTAATACTTATATTATCTAGCACCCAGTCATACAAAGGGCGATGATCTGCAAACTCCAGTGTACACAGCGAATGGGTGACATTTTCTAAGGCATCCGATATACAATGGGTATAGTCATACATCGGATAGATGCACCAGTTATCCCCAGTAAGCTGATGATGTACCCGGCGAATTCGATAGATGGCAGGGTCACGCATATTAATATTCGCAGAGCCCATATCAATTTTAGCGCGCAGCAAATATTGACCATCGGCAAATTCACCGGCTCGCATTCTGGCAAATAAATCCAGATTTTCTTCAATACTACGACTACGATCGGGGCTTTCTTTACCCGGCTTGGTCAAAGTACCACGATACTCACGAATTTGTTCTGCACTTAAGCTATCCACATAAGCCAGGCCCTTTTCTATTAGCTCAACGGCAAAGCCATAGAGTAACTCAAAATAATCCGATGAATGCTTTAATTCAGCCCACTCAAAGCCCAGCCAATGCACATCTTTTTCAATTGCACGCACATATTCGATACTTTCTTTTTGCGGATTGGTATCATCAAAACGTAAATTACATAAACCCTGGTTTTCCGCCGCGACACCAAAGTTAAGACAAATGGATTTCGCGTGGCCGATATGTAAAAACCCATTAGGCTCAGGCGGAAAACGCGTTATAACCTGGCTATGTTTATTTTCTGCCAGATCTTTAGTGATTATTTGACGGATGAAGTTTGTTGCAGGGGCACTTTCAGTCGTTGACATTGAATATTAGGGATCTTTGTGTTGGTTTGCGCACATCCATTATAAAATGTGCATAATAAAGGCTTTTGCTTAGGCAGCTGGAAACAAATTAGTCAACTTGGAAGCGGGATCTTTAGTCCTGCCATTTCCATGCGGGACTAAAGGTCCCGCTTCCATTACTTGTTGTAGATTTTATTTCGTGCACGTTCCTAAGTAATATGGAGCATTAAGATACCATATTACAACGCGATAGCAACTATAATCACCTTAACCTATATAGCTAATTTAATTCCCAATATGCAAGCATCGAAAAGTAGAAAAACCAGGGTGAATTACAATACCGGAGAGCATTTATCGGCGTGGCGAGAAACACTCAACAGCATTATTTTTGGTGCTGAAACCCGTGCAGGAAAATTATTCGATATTGTACTGATAATTGCTATTTCTCTTAGCGTATTAGCCGTAATGCTAAGTAGCGTAGAAGCATTTTATCAGCAATATAGCTGGGTATTTTTTTATACCGAATGGGGCTTTACTCTGCTATTTACCTGTGAATATATACTACGCCTATTCGCTGTACGCCAGCCTAGACTCTATGCTCGCAGCTTCTATGGGATCATCGACTTACTATCGATTTTACCAACTTATATCGGACTACTTTTTCCTGGCATAAAATATATGCTGATTATTCGTATCCTGCGCTTATTACGAATTTTTCGTATTTTCAAATTGGCAGAATATGTAGATGAAGCTGAAACTCTGATGACAGCTTTAAAAAACAGTAGCCAAAAAATTCTGGTATTTCTGTATGCTGTTCTAACACTATCTATAGTCTTTGGATCTTTGCTGTACGTAATTGAAGGCAGTGCTTCGGGCTTTACCAGCATTCCAAAATCGGTGTATTGGGCAATTGTTACTCTGACCACGGTGGGTTATGGCGATATTGCACCACAGACACCTTTAGGCCAGATTATTGCCGCAGGCATTATGATCATGGGTTATGGCATTATTGCAGTACCTACCGGGATTTATAGTGCTGAATTAATTAAATCTTACCAGCCCGCAAAAGTCTCTAATGAAGCCTGCCCTAGTTGTGGCAAAATTGGCCATGATACTGATGCTGATTTTTGTAAGTATTGTGGTGGTGCGCTGGAAGAGATTGAGTGATTTTAAACTTCAAGATATACTGCGCGCAACCAAGGTTGCGGATTTTATAAGCAGTCGTTTTTTTTGAGAGAAAAGCCTGCCCCGTACTAGATACGGGGGCGCTGGAACCGGTGCGTAGCAGGCTACGTAACTGTTTTTCTAGTGCGACTATGGAGTCAAAAGAAACGTCATTCCTGCGTAGGCAGGAACAAGTCAGACTCGGGTATTATTGAATTCTCGCTCCTTAATGCCAGCCGCCATATTGCTTGGTTGGGTCGCCACGAAAACCTGTCGAGGTTTTATTAGCATCTGGCACACCCACAGTATTATCCGCTGCCATTACCATATGCGCATGCGTGTAACCACCTAACTCTTTAGCACGCTTAGCAATTTTAGTCGTTAAGGGGCTGATATCATATCGGGATACCGCCGTAGAAATAACCGCTGCTATTAATTTTTCGGAACTACCTTTGGGCTTAACTGTTATCACAATTGGCAAAGTCGTACCTGCCGGAATTGTTACACTATAATTCTTGCTACCTTCCAGGCTGGCACTAGCGACCACATGGCCAGTGCTGTCCTCTACTTTGATTTCTCCTTCTCGCACAGGTCCCTTCGCATCTTGCACACTACCTTGCAGAATCTTCGCTTGTTTATACTGTTGCACCGGGATCTTGATAGCGGGTGATTTCTTTTGTTGATCTCCGCAGGCGACTAAAAATAAACCTGTAATTGAAGCAATGATTATCGCTGATATGACTTTATTATTGTTATAGTTACTCATAAATATTCCTCTCTATTATTAGTATTCTAAGCTGAGGCACCTGGAAATAAATAAGTATCCAATATTTGGGCAGTATTTTTGTTTGTCATCAGTGCTGTAGCAATAGCCGCATAGCTGGCTACGCGCCTGTTTCTACGTCCCCGTATCAAGCACGGGGCAGGCTTTGAATACGAATAAAAATCCTACGCCAGATGCTCAACTTATTCCGTGCGCGTTCCTAAGTTAGATTTGATAATTAAACCCTATGTATGATTATTAATCAATATATCGCAATATGCTGATTAAACCTAAAAACCGCAATTGAACGCTAAAAAACACCCTAAGTATTTGAATATAAAGCATAATGATCGCAACAACTTATCACCTGCAGAGTGAACAGACTCCGCTTCACGGTTTTGTGAATAAATCCCTGCTCAACTGCGGTTTCAGGTTAATGTATTTGTTAGTTAACGCCCTTTTTGCAAAAAGACTTAAATCTTATGTCGCGAATTCATGATTGAAACATAAGACCGCTGGCAAAAAGGTTTATAGCCCCTAATTTTAGATGTTAATGCCTAGTTACAATAAACTTTACGCAGTACAAAGAGAGACGCTAAACTAGCCAGAGACTGCATAACAAGTAACTTTACAGTCAAAAGATCCAGAAATAACATGCATTAACAGTTAGTTATTTAGTAATGCTTATAGCATTAAATGCTTATTCAAATTAAAATACATAGGATCTTTATACGAACAAAGCGTGATTAACTACATCACACTTTTTACTCTCTTATTTTGAACTTAACCTTTTATTGATGACTGATCATAAACTGACCCACCTGAAAGAGCTGGAAGCTGAAAGCATCCATATTATTCGTGAAGTAGCAGCAGAATTTGACCGTCCGGTAATGCTTTACTCCGTAGGTAAAGATTCAGCGGTCATGTTACATTTAACGCGTAAAGCATTTTACCCGGGAAAGCCCCCCTTCCCTTTAATGCATGTTGATACTAAGTGGAAGTTTAAGGAAATGATCGAGTTCCGCGACAAATACATTAAAGAACTAGGCTGGGATCTAATAGTTCATTCAAATCAGGATGGAATTGATCAAGGCGTTGGCCCTTTTACTCATGGCAGTAAAAAACATACCGATATAATGAAAACCCAGGGCTTAAAACAAGCATTGAATAAATATAAATTTGATGCTGCTTTTGGTGGTGCTCGTCGCGATGAAGAAAAATCACGTGCTAAAGAACGTGTTTATTCATTCCGTGATAAAAATCATGGCTGGGATCCAAAAAATCAACGTCCTGAATTATGGAATATCTATAACGGCAGAATTGATCAGGGTGAAAGCATTCGGGTCTTCCCTATTTCTAACTGGACTGAACTCGATGTCTGGCAATATATCCATTTAGAAAACATTCCAATTGTACCCTTGTACTTTGCCAAAAAACGTCCTGTAGTAAATAAAGATGGCATGTTAATCATGGTTGATGATGATCGTATGCCAATTGGTCCTGATGAAAAAATAGAAATGAAAATGGTACGTTTCCGTACTTTAGGTTGTTACCCTCTAACCGGTGCTGTGGAATCGACGGCAACGACCTTACCTGAAATTATTCAGGAAATGCTGTTAACAACGACATCCGAACGCCAGGGTCGATTAATCGATCACGATCAATCAGGATCAATGGAACAGAAAAAACGCGAAGGTTATTTTTAATTCTTTTTTGAATTATTCGAACAGACCTAGATAGCTGACTCACTTACTGTCGCAAAAGTCAGTTAACTCACACTTTCGCATTTATCTTTTTTTCAGGAAAACACAATGTCTCATCAATCAGACTTAATTAGTACCGACATAGACGCTTATCTGGCGCAACATGAACGCAAAGAATTATTACGTTTTTTAACCTGTGGTAATGTCGACGATGGCAAAAGCACCCTAATCGGCCGCTTGTTATATGATTCAAAAATGATCTACGAAGATCAATTGGCAGCTGTACAATCAGACAGTGTTAAATCAGGTACGACAGGTGCCGGAAAAATTGACCTGGCTTTATTAGTAGATGGCTTACAGGCCGAACGTGAGCAAGGCATCACTATCGATGTTGCTTATCGTTATTTTTCTACCACTACGCGTAAATTTATTATTGCTGATACACCCGGGCATGAACAATATACGCGCAATATGGCTACTGGAGCCTCCACCTGTGATCTTGCGGTTATATTGATCGATGCGCGATATGGAGTACAAACACAAACCAAACGCCACAGCTTTATCGCTTCATTATTAGGTATTAAACATATTATTGTTGCCATCAATAAAATGGACCTCAAAGACTATAGTGAACAAACTTATGAAGCAATCAAGACTGACTATTTAGACTTTATTAAAGACCTAGATGGTCTTGACGACGTTTATGCTATCCCGCTATCTGCTTTAGACGGTGATAATGTCGTCAATAAGAGTACCAATATGCCTTGGTACACGGGTAAATCTATGATGGAAACACTGGAAACCGTGAAAATCTCCCAAGATGGAAATTTTCAGGATGCTCGCTTTCCTGTGCAATATGTTAACCGTCCCAACCTTGATTTTCGTGGCTTTTGCGGCACCATTGCTTCCGGCGTTTTTCATAAGGGTGATGCAATTACTGCCTTGCCATCGGGTAAAACCAGTACCATTAAGTCTATAGTTACTTTTGATGGCGAGCTGGAAGAAGCTTATCCTCCTATGGCGGTCACCTTAACACTAGAAGATGAAATTGATGTCAGTCGTGGCGACACCATAGTCAGCAGTGATAACTTGCCGAGTGTAGCCGATAAGTTTGATGCCACTATAGTCTGGATGACTGAAAATTCCTTAGTTCCCGGCAAACAATATATTATTAAACTGGCAACACGCAGTGTTTCAGGTTCCATCGCCAATATCCAGCACCGTATTGATGTAAATACACTGGAACACCACGATGCCAAAGAGTTACAGTTAAATGAAATTGGCTTATGCTCGGTTTCGGTTAATGCACCCGTTGTTTTTGATGCTTATAAACGTAGCAAAGGCACAGGAGCATTTATTATCATCGACCGCCTGACAAATGTTACCGTGGGAGCGGGCATGATTGCAGGCCATAGTTCTGACACAGAACTTAGAGATGTTAGTATTGAGGAGCGTGCTGCACGTTATGCGCAACAAGCAGTATCCATTGCTTTAACCGGCACTCACAGCGAACAAATTGCCTATCAATTAGAGCGTAAACTATTTGATAATGGTCATGCAGCGACTGTTTTAGCATCTAAATTGAATAATATGGATGATGCCATAACCGTCGTCAAAAATGCGGGGTTAATATGCCTTTGTACTGCACATGATGTTTGTGACCTTAGCTTTGATACCGATCAAACTTCGTTAGACAGTATTCATTTAGCGCTTAAAGAACAAAATATTATTCAATAATCGAAAACGTTTACTTAGGAGCGAGGATTTAATAATACCCGAGTCTGACTTGTCTTTTGACCCCACAGTCATACTAGAAAAACAGTTGCGTAGCCTGCTATGCGCCTGTTTTCCTAGCACGCCTGTGATGCCAAAATCCTGCGTCATACTTGCGGATATTATTAAATCCTCGCTCCTTAGCAGTTAACTCTGCTACACATAAGACTCTTACATAATTTGTAATTCAGTAAGTAAGGAACTAATTAATGACGCAAAAAATCACCAAAGCAGTATTTCCAGTCGCTGGATTAGGCACGCGTTTCCTTCCAGCAACTAAAGCTAGCCCTAAAGAAATGCTGCCAATTGTTGATAAACCTTTAATTCAATACGCTGTAGAAGAAGCTGTTGCTGCTGGAATTGATACCATGATTTTTATCACTGGAAGGAATAAACGCTCAATCCCCGACCACTTTGATAAAGCTTACGAATTAGAAGTAGAGTTAACAGCGAAAAACAAGCTACGCGTACTCGAAACCGTACGCAACATTATCCCACCTCATGTATCCTGCGTGTTTATACGTCAATCAGAAGCTTTAGGACTAGGGCATGCCGTGCTCTGTGCCAAACCCGTTGTAGGTGATGAGCCATTTGCCGTTATTCTTGCCGATGATTTAGTAGAAGATGCAGAGCGTGGCTGTATGGCACAAATGGTGCAACAATATGAAAAAAACTCCTGCTCTATTTTAGGCGTAGAAAGAGTTGATCCAAGTGAAACTGAGAAGTATGGCATCGTTGAGACCAGTCCTGTTGGCCCCTCAATCAATAAAGTTGAGTCCATCATTGAAAAACCAAAACCAGATGTTGCACCCAGTAATTTAGGTGTTGTTGGTCGTTATATTTTAACCCCCGCAATTTTTGATAAAATTGAAACAACAGAAAGAGGCGCTGGTAATGAAATTCAGTTAACTGATGCGATTGCCAGCCTATTAGATGATGAACAAGTGCTAGCTTATGAGTTTGAAGGTACACGGTATGATTGTGGCTCCAAACTAGGCTTCTTAATTGCCACTGTAGAACATGGCTTATTGCATGATGAGTTAAAAGATGATTTTAAAGATTATCTTATAAATCTGGCTAATACACTCAGCTAACTCCTTCACAGCTTATGATAGATACTATTAGCATACGCGGTGCCAGAACGCATAACCTGAAAAATATAGATCTTGATCTGCCTCGTGATGCGCTGATCGTTATCACCGGCTTATCAGGTTCAGGTAAATCTTCACTGGCTTTTGACACTATCTATGCTGAAGGGCAACGACGCTATGTAGAATCCTTATCTGCATACGCCCGCCAGTTTTTATCCATAATGGAAAAGCCAGATGTCGATCATATCGAAGGCTTATCTCCAGCAATTTCTATAGAACAGAAATCCACGTCACATAACCCACGCTCTACCGTGGGTACCATTACCGAAATATATGATTATCTAAGGCTACTCTATGCTCGCGCGGGCACGCCCTGCTGCCCTGATCATGGCTTATCCCTGGAAGCTCAAACCATTAGCCAGATGGTTGATCATGTACTAGAGCAACCCGAGGGTGAGCGCTGGATGCTGCTGGCCCCGGTGATTAATGATCGCAAAGGCGAACATATTCAATTACTAGAGGATCTGCAGGCTCAGGGCTTTATTCGTACACGTATTGATGGTGTGGTTTACGAACTTGATGAACTCCCTGAACTGGATGGTAAGAAAAAGCACACGATAGAAGTCATTATTGACCGCTTCAAAATTCGCCAGGATATCAAACTACGTCTGGCAGAGTCCTTTGAAACCGCCTTAAGAATTGCTGATGGCGTGGCTACTGCTGTGAGCATGGATGATAAAGCTAAAAAGCCACGGCAACTGATTTTCTCGGAAAAATATGCCTGCTCAGAATGTGGCTACAGTATTACTGAATTAGAGCCACGTATTTTTTCCTTTAATAACCCCAAAGGCGCTTGCCCTGCCTGTGATGGTCTGGGCATCAAGCAACATTTCGACCCAGACCTGGTGGTGCATAATAGCGAACTGAGTCTAGCCGGTGGAGCTGTCAGAGGCTGGGACAGACGCAATGGCTATTATTATCAAATCATCTGCTCGCTAGCAGAGCATTATGATTTTGACCCGGAAACTCCGTTTCAGGAATTGAGTGAAGAAATCCGGCAGATCATTTTATATGGTAGTGGACGCAAAGCCATAGACTTTACTTTTGTTACTGGCAGTGGCAAAAAACGTAAAAAGCGTCATAGCTTTGAAGGCATCATTGCCAATATGGAGCGCCGCTATCACGAAACAGAGTCTCAAGTAGTACGCGATGAATTGGCCAAATATCAGGCACATATTGGCTGCCCAAATTGTCAGGGATCGCGTTTAAATACCGCCGCGCGCAATGTCTTCATCGACTCAAGACCCCTTTACGAAATTACCCGGTTACCTATACGACACTGCCTAGAATTTTTTCAGACGCTACATTTACCCGGGCAACGCGGCCAAATTGCTGAAAAAATCGTGACTGAAATTCAGCAACGACTGGAATTTCTGGTTAATGTCGGTCTAGACTATCTTACTCTGGATCGCAGTGCTGACACCCTGTCTGGGGGTGAGGCACAGCGTATTCGTCTCGCTAGCCAGATTGGTGCTGGGCTGGTCGGCGTTATGTATGTTCTGGATGAACCGTCTATCGGCTTGCATCAACGCGATAATGACCGCCTGCTAAACACGCTTTTTAGACTACGCGACTTAGGCAATACCGTGATAGTCGTAGAGCATGATGAAGATGCTATTCGTGCAGCGCAGCATGTTGTCGACATTGGTCCTGGAGCAGGTGTACACGGAGGGCAGATTATTGCGCAAGGAACCCCAGAAGATGTGATCGCTAATAAGCATTCTATTACCGGACAATATCTTTCTGGAAAGCTCAGTATTACTGGTCCGAAGCAGTTAACCCCCATCAATGACCAGCAACTGATCACGGTGCATAATGCGCACGGAAATAATTTAAAAAATATTGATGTCAACTTTCCTATCGGTTTATTTACCTGCGTAACCGGAGTTTCGGGGTCGGGCAAGTCCACGCTGGTTAATGACACTTTATACCGCTATGCAGCTCGCGCCATCAATCGTGCAACGACCTTGCCTGCTCCCTGTGATGCTGTGGAAGGGCTGGATGCATGTGATAAGGTAGTTGATATTGATCAAAGCCCGATCGGCAGAACACCGCGCTCGAA
Organism: Methyloprofundus sp.; assembly: GCF_965251085.1. Classification (NCBI taxonomy): domain Bacteria; kingdom Pseudomonadati; phylum Pseudomonadota; class Gammaproteobacteria; order Methylococcales; family Methylococcaceae; genus Methyloprofundus; species Methyloprofundus sp. Next base: position 3,568,178 of record NZ_OZ252594.1, read on the forward strand.
TCCGGCCACCTATACGGGGCTTTTTACCCCGATCCGCGAACTTTTTGCCGCAACGCCTGAATCTCGCTCCCGAGGTTACACACCAGGTAGATTCAGCTTTAATGTCAAAGGCGGACGTTGCGAATCCTGCCGTGGTGATGGTGTTGTTAAAGTAGAAATGCATTTTCTACCGGATGTATTTGTACACTGTGATATTTGTGCTGGTAAACGCTATAACCGAGAAACACTGGAAATTCGTTATAAGGGTAAAACCATTAACGAGGTACTGAATATGACCGTAGAAGAAGCCTACACCTTCTTTAAACCGGTCCCAGTTCTCGCGCGTAAACTACAAACCATGTTAGATGTTGGTTTGAGTTATATAACACTGGGGCAAAATGCCACCACTCTTTCGGGTGGTGAAGCGCAACGGGTAAAATTATCCAAGGAATTATCCAAGCGCGACACTGGCAAGACGCTATATATTCTGGATGAACCCACAACTGGCCTGCATTTTCATGACATACAGCAACTACTCAATGTACTGCACACCTTGCGCGACCACGGCAATACCATTATTGTGATCGAACATAATCTGGATGTGGTTAAAACCGCAGATTGGCTGATTGATATAGGTCCAGAAGGTGGTGATGGCGGCGGAACAGTGGTTGCTGAAGGCACTCCCGAACATGTTTCCAACATTAAAGAATCCTATACGGGTCATTATCTAAAACGTTTTTTTAAATAATTCGCCTATGGGTTAGTATTATTGTATATTTCCAGCCAGGCAGCAGAGAAGCAGGTATTTGATAATAAATATCATGATAGAACAAGCATTTTGTAGGATGGGCAAAGGAGGTACGACGTGCCCATCATGCTTTCGTTGATGGGCACGGATGAAGCCCTTTGCCCATCCTACAGTGTTTATTTTTCTGTAACTACTCAGCATGTCTGAGTAGTTACGTTTTATTAAGATAAGATTTAGTTTGAACTAATACTTATACTTCGCGTGACCGCGCGCGAAGTATGTTATCAGGAATACCCTCGCCAACTCGATTCAAGCCGTACATTAGATAGCCTTAGACTCATCAGCTCAACAAAAATTGCTGCCCTATTTCCAAATCCCCACAATATTAGTAAAATCATCTGTCCACGGCTTCATATCAAAATATAAACCCGGTTTTTGCCAGCGGCCTCGTCCATTTTGATACAGTGGTGCCAGAGCCTGCTCATTTTTCGCTAAGACAAACCAATCCGTGGCGACCACTAATGGGATTTCTTGTTGTGGCTTGAATTCCTGAATCAATGCCGCATAGTGTAATTGTTTTGCATGATCAGCGAGTACTTTCTTTAAATCCAGATGCCGGTTGGTGATATGGAATGAGAGTATGCCATTGTCCGATAACTTACTGAAATATAATTGCAAAGCTTCCTGAGTTAATAGATGTGTTGGTACTGAGTCTGAGCTAAAGGCATCGATGACTAATAAATCAAACTTTGCTGCTGGCTCTGATTGTAATGATAATCTTGCATCACCTATTACCATAGCTGCTTTAGGCGTACAACGTTGCAGATAACTAAAGTATTTAGGATTTTCTGCGATTTCAACGACGACAGGATCGATCTCATAGAATGTCCAGCGTTGCTGTGGCTTAGCATAACAGGCTAATGCCCCTGCCCCCAGACCCACCACAGCTACCTGCCAATTCTGGTCAACGGCATCATAGGCTTTAAACAATTGCCCCATCGGGCCTGGGCGACTGTAGTAGGTTAAAGGCTCCTGCACATGGCTTGCCAGACGCTGTGCGCCATGTTTGGTCGTACCATGAAACAGTTCTTTATATTTCTCTGGCTTACCCTGTTCATTTAATAACACACTATCACGCACGGATAAAACACCGAAAAAAGTACGTTCTTTATAAATTGTATTCGACATCGTGATACGTAAGCCCACGATAAAGAAAATTATCACCCCGCTTAATAAAGCCAGGCTGACCGCCTGCTTACGAAATGCGTAGGTCAAGCCGGCAAATAATATCAATGCGGTGCCGATATTATCCATATACGCGCCTAAATCAGAAACACCAAAATAGACTAGCCAGCCAAAGATAAAAATGAATAACGGAAAAATAGCCTGTATAGCAAATTTTTTCCATTGTTCATTAGCTTTTAATTGCACGGCTGGACGGAGTAATAATGCGGCAACGATCATCAACGGATATTCATAAATTCCATTAAAGATAAACGGTGCGACAAAAGTATTGAACATGCCGCCCAACATACCTGCAAATGACATAATCAAATAAAACAGGGTCAAATAAGCCGTATGCGGGCGATTTTTGGCCAACTCACCATGACACACCATGACAGCCAGAAAGAAGGCACTTAAATGCAGAATTAAATCCAGCCAGTAAGGCAATATGGCTGGATTAATAAATGAATAGGCGATAAAGGGTAAGAGCACGATAGGCTGCAAAAACACCGATACCCGATGGATTGGCTTGGCCCAGCGGGAAAAAACCAGTACAAAAGAGAGTAAATATAAGGTTAACGGAATAATCCACAATAAAGGCACTGCGGCGATATCGGTACTAACAAAATTGGTCAGCCCTAATAATAGGCTAGACGGAACGAAGGCCAGCGCTAACCAATGTAGTTTAGTTAATGGTGAAGGAGCTTCCACTTCTGCTTCTTGCTGCTCATCAACTTCTTCATGCTGATAATTGCGCACAAAATACCAGGCGCAGGCAGCGATAAACAGAATTAGCGCTATATAGCCAGCGCTCCAGATCAGTTTCTGCGCACTTAAGCCTATATTCGGCTCTAAAATAAACGGGTAACTTAATAGGGCTAGCAAACTACCGATATTGCTTGCAGCATACAGATAATAAGGGTCATGACTGGTATGGTGCCCCACATGCGAGAACCATTTCTGAATTAAGGGCGACGTTGTGGACAGAACAAAAAAGGGTAATCCAATGGCAATAAACAGCGTCCAGACCAACCATAGCGTAGGGTTGCTTTCCGTAGGTGGCGTCATTAGCTCGGGCAAGGCTACCGGCAGTGCAATTAAACTGATAAGGATTAATGCACCATGCACTTGAATCTGACGCAGATGAGAAAAGCGAGTCGATAGATAATGCGCATATAAATAGCCAAAAAACAGCAGCATCTGATAAAACACCATACAGGTATTCCAGACGGCAGGCGAGCCACCCAATAAGGGCAGCATTAGCTTGCCAAACAGCGGCTGCAAGATAAACATCAAGGTTGCACTGACAAACAGTGTACCGGCAAATAGTATAATTAAGGAAAGACTACGATTTGAACTAGAGGATGTGTTGGACATAATGGATTTAGACGTTGACTACTTGTGTCAGTGAAGATGGCGGGCTAAAGCCGCGCCCTACATTTTTTGTTTGCTCTGTATCGATAGTATAGGATGTGTTGAGGCACGAAACGCATCACGTGAAGCGCATCATTTACCAAAAGATGCGCTTCGTGCCTCAACACATCCTATATTGGTCGCCTAAACTTCATGACATTGACGCAAAGCACGGACGCTTATTTTAAGCTGCCCATATATTCAGTAACCGCACTCACTTCTTCTGCAGATAACATTTTGGCAATACCTCTCATCGGACCATTTTTTCGCGTACCGTCTTTAAATGCCTGCAACTGGCGTTGTAAATAGGCAGGGTATTGACCAGCAAGTCTAGGTGTAACGCCCATTCCCATTGCTTTATTACCGTGACAGCCAAAGCACATCGGTGCTTTAGATTCGCCTTTATCCGCTAGCGCTTTATCGCCTCCGGCACTGATATTTTTCACTGAAGCAAAAAAGGCGGCCAGATTATTAATCTCTGCATCTGTTAAATTAGCAGCCTGATTTTGCATAAGGCCATTTTCACGTGTTCCTTCACGAAAGGCGCGTAGTTGATTAACCAGATAGGCAGGCTTCTGACCAGCCAGGCTTGGAAAATTAGACCGCTTGCTATTTCCTTCTGCACCATGGCAATTAAAACACATCCCTGCTTTTTCTTTGCCTGCGGCGATATCAGGGGCTGCAAGAGCTAAGCCTGAAACAAATAGAGATAAAAAAACACCCAGATATAATTTTCTACACAGATTCATCATGCACCTCATTACTCAGTAAATACAGGCGTTAATCTTACGCCCTAGCTAATAATTGTTCAAATTAAAAGTACTCGCTAAATTCACGTTTAGAAAGTTGACATAGGTTACTATCCTCGAATGACTGCTAAGGTAACGCGCAATAAATAACCCCCCCCCATATTGCGTAGGATTTTTGTTTGTCTTCAAGGCGTAGAAATAGGCGCATAGCTAGCTACGTAACTATTTCTACAACGCAGAAGACGGACAAAAAGACCAGCAAGGTGAGTGGGTTATTTATTGCGAGTTGCCTAAGTACCCAAGCATCATTAATACCATTGTCTAATGTTTAAAAAAGCATTGCATAACGGCAATCATATAGGCATGGTCCTGCACCCCGGCACTCTCTCGTATACTATGCATCGCCCACATGGCATTACCGACATCGACCGTACGTATACCTAGTTTAGCCGAGGTCATCGGGCCTATCGTACTACCACAAGGAATATCTGTTCTATGTGCATATTTTTGGTAGGGGATATTCGCCGCCTGACACCAGCCAATAAACATCGCTACCGAAACACTTTCTGAGCTATATCGTTGATTAGCGTTTAATTTTATCACCGGGCCTTTATTCACATAGACCTTATGCTCTGTTTCGTAAGCCGCTGGAAAATTAGGCTGATAGGCATGCGCCATATCAACACTGAGCATAAAACTATTGGCTAGAGCGCGTTTATAATCTTCAGTATTTAATGCAGCCGCTAAAGCAATTCGTTCCAATACATCGGGTAGAAAACTCCCGTCCGCTCCCTTAGTACTCTCACTACCCACTTCTTCATGATCAAAAAATGCACACACAAGCGTATTGCCAGCGTTTAATACTACTTCATCCAGCAAAGCCGTTAACCCAGCATGACAGGAAGCCAGATTGTCTAGCTGACTATCCGTGTAAAATGCATCTTCTGCTCCCCAGAATGCACCCTTCTGGGTATCATAGACATTAAACTCCCAGGATAAAATTTGCTCGGCAGCGATGTGGCATTGCGTGACTAATAATTCTGTAAAAACCTGATCCGGAAATTGCTCCTTACTGCTCATAGAATATATCAGCGGTAATTCGCTTTGCTTGTTCAACTTCAATCCGTCTTCATTAACCCCTCTATTCATATGAATAGCAAGATTAGGTAAGCGTAATAAGGATTGCTCAAAGCGTACTAATTGGGTTTTAATTTCACCAGCTTCATCGCGATAACTTACTCGTCCAGCAAAACTTAAGTCCCGATCTGTAAAAGTAGCGAGAATGGGCCCACCATACACCTCAACACCCATACGTAATATTTCACCTGATTTATGCAGTGCATGAGGCTTAATTCTTAAGCCGGGTGAATCGGTATGCGCTCCGATAATTTTATAACCGTTTTCAGCTAAGACTTTATGCCCGACCACAAACGCAATAATAGACGAATCATCACGAACCACAAAATACCGCCCGCCTGCTTCTAACTGCCACGAATTTTTTTCAGATAAACGAGTAAAAGCTGCTGCCTGCAAGGCCTGCTCCATGGTTGCCACTGCATGCCAGGGGCTAGGACTGGCATCAATAAAATCTAATAATTGCTGAACTTGTTGTCTGTCATTCATCTTGGTTTTAAATCTAAAGAGGCTGAATTAAGACAATAGCGCAGACCCGTTGGTTCCGGCCCATCCTCAAATAAATGCCCTAAGTGTGCATCGCAGTCGCTACACACAATTTCAACTCTGCGCATACCATGGCTAGTATCGACTATTTCTTTAATAACATCAGCTGACAAACTACCCCAGAAACTCGGCCAGCCTGAGCCTGAATTGTATTTTGTTGCAGAATCAAACAAAGCCTGACCACAGCAACTACAATGGTAAATGCCGTCTTCTTTGCAGTCTGCATATTTACCCGTAAATGGCGGCTCAGTTCCGCTACAGCGACAAATATTAAATTGTTCGGGACTTAGCTTTTCGCGCCATTGTTCTTCGCTGAGTTTGGTCTTGCTCATATTGGTTTATCCTGCTGAATTTTGAATATCTATATATCGTAGGGCGTGGCTTTAGCCCGCTTATCGTACACCATTTGGGGCTAAGGTAACGCCCTAGTCCTTGTTTTTTTTACACTGATTTTAATGCGTCGGTAATAGACAAAAAGCCACGCCCTACTCCTTGGCTTTTCACACACTCAGCAGCGAAAATTCAGGCCGATAAATGCCTTAATCTTAACCCTGATAGCAATAATACGACAGCATATAATGTTGCCGCAATACCGATCCACATTGCCAGATGCCATGCACGTTCCAGCATACGCCAATCTTGCCATAGGCTAATATCAACACAATGGTAGATTAACGCAGCCATCGCCGAACAGCCCAGCATAATACGCAAAATTAATACTCGCCAACCTGCACTGGGTTGATATATCCTGGTTTTTAATAAGCTAGACAATAACAGACTGGCATTAAAAAATGCCGCTAGAGAAGTTGCTAACGCAAGCCCAGCATGCGCCAACGGAAAAACGAGTGCGATATTTAAAAGCATATTAGCCACCATGGCATAAATACCAAAGCGCACCGGTGTTTTCATATCTTTGCGCGAGGTAAATCCAGGCACCAGGACCTTAACTAGAATAAAGCCTAATAAGCCCACCGAATATGCCATTAAGCTACGTCCTGTCATCATCACATCATAAGCAGTGAAATGGTGATATTGAAATAAAGTAGACACCATAGGCTCTGCCAGCATCATCAGACCTAAAGAGGCCGGCGCACCAATCAAAACAACCAGTTTAAGCCCCCAATCTAATGACCGGGAAAATGCCTCAGTATCTTCAGCCACATGATTTCGTGATAGGCTCGGTAATATCACCGTTGCCAACGCAATACCAAAAATGCCCAAAGGAAATTCAACCAGGCGATCAGAGTAATATAACCAGGAAATACTGCCTGTTGCTAAAAAAGAAGCCAACAAAGTATCCAATAATAAATTAATCTGCGTTACCGACACACCAAATAAAGCGGGTAACATCAGCTTCATAATTTTCTTTACCCCAGGATCCTTAAAGCCGAAGCGCAAGCGCGGCACCAGCCCTAAACGGCGTAAGGCCGGAAACTGAAACACCAGTTGCACAGCGCCCGCAAAAAATACGCCCCAAGCCAGTGCAACAATAGGCTGCGGCATTAATGGAGCTAACCAGATTGCGGCTGATATCAAACATATATTAAGGAATACCGGGGTAAAAGCAGGTATGGCGAACTTACCATAGGTATTTAAGATTCCTCCGGCAAAAGCGACCGATGAAATAAAGAACAAATACGGAAAAGTAATGCGCAACATTTGCACCGCTAGCTCATATTGCCCGCCTTCCCATGCAAAGCCCGGGGCAAATGCCATAATCAGATAAGGTGCTGCCAACATGCCCACAATCGTTGTTAACATTAAAATAATTGCTAGCGTTCCTGCAGTACGATCTATAAAATGACGCATCGCGGCCTTACCGCCCTGTTGCTTATAATCAGATAACACCGGCACAAATGCCTGAGCAAAAGCACCTTCGGCAAATAAGCGACGTAAAAAATTTGGTATTTTAAAAGCCACAAAAAAGGCATCGGTACCCGAATCTGCGCCAAAAATACGCGCAAACATCATGTCCCTGATAAAACCTAAAATACGTGAAATCATAGTCATGCTACTGACTATCGCGGTGGATTTAAATAGTTTACGGCTCAAGACTTACATTCCTGCTATTAAAAGATTGACAATCATATCATTTATAGGGAAAATACACGGTTTTAAAATATATAACGCAATAACCGAGGCATCATGGCTAATTCAGCTCAAGCAAAAAAACGCGCGCGTCAATCAGAAAACAATCGCGTTCGCAATGCAGGACAACGTAGCAAACTACGTACATTCATCAAAAAAGTTATTGCTGCAGTAGAATCTGGTGACGTAGAACAAGCTAAAACAGCTTATGCAACAGTCGTTCCAGTGATTGACTCAGCAGTGAACAAAGGACTTCTGCACAAAAATAAAGCCGCAAGAAACAAAAGCAGACTTAATACCAGAGTTCGCGCTATGGCTTAATAATTCCTCAAGGAATTATACAAAAAATACCAGACAGGCATTTTAGCCTGATCTGGTATTTTTTTGCCTGCAAACTATTCAACCCGCCCTACAGCTATTTTTTGATATACTCTGTCAATCGTCCACCAATAAGAAGATACAGATTATGTCTACTCATAAAAAAATCCGCTGGGGAATACTAGGTGCTGCGCGCATCAATCAACAACTTATGCCCGCCATTGTCGCGGCAGAAAACAGCAAATTAATTGCTATTGCCAGCCGTAGGCCTGGAGCTGCAGAAGCAACACTACAGCAATACGCTCCGGATTGTGAAAATGTACGTCTCTATAATGATCAGAATGAACTGCTAAAAAACCCTGATATCCAGGCAGTTTATATACCGCTTGCCACCGAAGATCATGCACTTTGGACTTTACGTGCTATAGAACATGGCAAGCATGTGCTCTGTGAAAAGCCCATCGCACTTAATGTTAGCGATATAGATGCCATTGAAACTGCAGCCAAAGAACAACAACTTAAAGTTATGGAAGGCTTTATGTATCGCTTTCACCCTCAACATCAGCGTATCCAGGAAATTATTAATTCAGGTGTTATAGGTGAGGTTCGTTCGGTACGCACATGCTTTGCCTACCCTATGCAACCTGCCCGACTTTACCGTGTAGATAGATCTATCAGTCAGGGCGGTGGGGCCATGTGGGATATTGGCTGCTATGCGATTCATGCAGCCAGGCTTCATTTCGGTGATGCTAGAGCCCAGGCGGTCACTGCATTAGCGAAACATAATCAGCATGGCGCAGACATCAGTAGTAGCGGCATCATAGACTTTGGCGATGGCCGCTATGCACAATTTAGTTTCAGTTTTGAGCATGCACGTCGTGCTGAATACGAAATTATTGGCACTAAGGGCGGCTTAAAATGTCACAACGTCTGGGCAAAGGCGACTGAGCAGCCAATTATTTCCTGGCAAACAGATGCAGGTGAAGAACATATTGAGAACCTAGACCTAGCCAATCATTTTCAACTCGAAGTCGAACATTTCTGTCACTGTATTCTTGAAAATCAGCCCCCTAAACTTTCACTACAAGATGCGCAAGCCAACTGTAAAATTATCCTTGCCGCCCTGGAATCAGCCGAGCAAGGCAAAACAGTTCAAATAAAATAAGCATTAAAACAGCGATCGTTATTACCCGGATATTAGTGAGTTATACAGCGCAACGCTACTTGTCCCTGCTCTTCTTATGTAAAACACCTGGAAATAAATAATCATCCAGCTATGCGCCTACTGCTACAGCACTAATGACAAACAAAAACCCTGCCCAAATATTGGACGCTTATTTGTTTCCAGGTGCATAAAAATCAATGTAACTTCTCATTATTCACGGGCAAAAACAGATAAAAATATCGTCATTCCCGAAGTGTTTTATCGGGAATCTACGTTGAGCACAGATTCCTGCTAACAACATGCAGGAATGACGAACTGAAAAAACTACCTGTACCCATTAATAATGAGAAGTTACGAATCAACACACTAAGCTGTTAACCAAGATGAGGTATTCACTAACGAAAATTTATAGCCCTTCCAGGGCCTCATTTTCAACCTAGGAAAATCTGTTGAGCGCGAATTTATGTTTTGTGAGCAACATCAAAGTTTAGAGCTTTATTTATTGATATCCTACAATTACAGTTTAAGTAATAAGGGAATTTATCATGAAAAAAGCTCTGACTATATTGTTTACCCTTTGGTGTGTTTTTTCAGCTACAACTATTCAGGCTCAAAACCCGACTAATAACACCCAGACAATACAATTTATTGACAACGAAAATTTTTCTGTCACCCAAAAGTTCACAGCAACTCAGGATACCAATTCCGACAGTCCCATAGGCAAATCAGGCTTACTAATTCTTGCTATAATTTGCTTTTTCTTAGCAAAAAAACACCAGCAACTTGCTAAAAAACATCAAAACCTAACAAAAAAACACAGAAATATGATCAACTCTGATTCTATTTTTCATCATTAAAACTATACTTTTGCGCGGTCACGGCTGCAGATTTCTAGGGCTGAGTTTTGCCCATAGCTACGTTGCTTAAACCATTACGTAGCTAGCTATGCGCCTGTTTCAGCGTCCCCGCATCAAGTACGGGGCAGGCTTTGCTGTCGACAAAAACCAGCTCACTATATTTTTTCCGCATCTGTAACCGCGCGAAGTATAAATCTGTTTTAGCAGCCCCAAAAGCTAAAACAATGCCTCAGCCCTCCTAAATACCATATGAAAAACATAGTCAATATCACTAATGGCGATAGCGCTGTAAACATTATGCAACAAGCGGGAATACCTGGTGCATTCCTCCCTTGGCAAGATGTTTTACACAACGGCCCGGTACCCGATAATTTAACAATAGGAGCTTTGTCCAGAATCCGCGCGCAGTTTATTGCCGATTGTGGCTGGGGTAACTTTACAACGATACACGAGGATTTTATCCGCAGAGATAAACAACTAGAAGCCTTTGAACAATACGATAAAGTCATCTTGTGGTTTGAACATGACCTGTATGATCAATTACAACTCTTGCAAATACTTGACTACCTACAACAAAATCCGATTTATAACGCAACACTTGCAATCATCTGTACCGACCAATATTTGGGCATGCAATCACCTGCAGAACTCGCAGCTTTACAACACTACGAAAAGCCGATTACTGCAGCTCAATTACAACTAGCAAGCCTGGCTTGGGCAGCCTTTCGTGCAGGCACACCCGAGAAATGGGCCGATCTTTTAAACACGGATACGTCAATATTGCCTTTTTTACAGGGAACCGTCATCAGGCTTTTGCAAGAATACCCAAACACATTGAATGGTTTATCCCGCACCGCACATCAAGCACTCAAGTTAATTTCCGTGACCAGAAAACGCCCCGAAGAAATATTCAAGCTTTATCAGCAAACTGAAGAACGCAGATTTCTTGGCGATTCAAGTTTCTGGCTGATTCTTAATGAATTTCTGCATTCTGAGCCGCCTTTAATAGCAATGTCAGAAGGAAACGAAATCAACATCCCCTCTGGCCCTGAACAAAGCATCAGTATTACAGCAACAGGTAAAGCAGTATTAACTGGAAAGAAAAACTGGCTAGAAATATCAGCGCCAGATCACTGGCTTGGGGGTGTACACTTAACAGCCAATAATATCTGGCAATGGGACTCTGATAGCGGCACCTTAATCAAGTAAGAACCAGTTAAAAACTAGAGCCTGGCTGACTCAAAAATTCTAATTCTTGCTCAGTTGATTCCCTACCAAGCACCGTATTTCGGTGCGGATACCGAGCAAATTTTTCAATTATCTGTTTATGCTTAATCTCAAAGTCAAGGTTGCTTTGCAGACCATTAGCCTGATATAACGGCAGCGCAAGTTCATGTATTTTTAAAGACTCACTATGCATATAAGGTAAATACAAAACACTACGCTGGATAGGAGTTAATTCCACATCCGCACCGATCAAAACCGCCTCTTGAGCCAGCGCTAAAGCCAAAGCATCATACGCGAAACAGAGTGGCGAATTTCGATACATATTTCTGGAAAACTGATCCAGCACAATCACCTCTGCCAACCTGCCCTTAGCGGTAGCTCGCCATGAATATAATTCACAACAACAAGCTTGCTGATAAGTCTCAGCAAATCTCGTGCTGATTTGCTCATCTAATTGCTCATCTTTTTTCCACCATTGAGAGGGTTCCAGCTCCTCAAACCAAAAATTTAAAATTGTTTGATACATTTGCTCAATTGTAATAAAGATTAATAACTAAATGTATTTAACCTTGAAAAATCAGTTACTCACGTTTTCCAAGTTTAAGCATTCTCCCTGCTTAGGTGCAAAATTAGCTGCATGACTGATTAGCTACCTAAAAGCATTAGTTGACCACAAAGATAAACCAGCATCATAATAAAGCACTAGCGCGTAGAGTTCACTCCATTTAATTCAGGGACCTGTTCATGAACGATGAAAACGATAAAAAACTCACTTCACGTCGCCAGTTTATGCGCAATGCTGGAGCGCTTGCACTGGCCTCTACTTCGCTAAACAGTCTAGCATCAACTGATACTAGCGAAGGTATGACCTTTGCCGATGGACCACGTCCCTTAGTGCGCTACCCAGGCAAACGCGAACTGATTCTGGTGCATACGCGCCCGCCACACCTGGAAACACCCGCAGAGGTATTTAACGAAAGCATCATCACACCTAATAATGCATTTTTTGTACGCTATCACCTGGCAAATTTTCCCACTTCTTTTGACCCTCAAACTTATAAGCTAACCGTCAAAGGAGCGGTCAAAACACCCCTTAGCCTGACACTCGCCGAACTTAAATCTAGCTTTCAACAAGCAGAAGTCGTCGCGGTAAATCAATGCGCGGGTAATAGCCGAGGCTATTCATCTCCACGCGTATTTGGTGCACAGCTCGGGAATGGCGCTATGGGTAATGCTCGCTGGCTTGGTGTTTCGCTGAAAGCAGTGTTAGAAAAAGCAGGCATCCAATCAAATGCTCAACAGGTTATTTTTAATGGCATGGATAAACCGGTTTTACCTAGCACACCAGACTTTCGCAAAGCCCTCGATATTGAACACGCATTAAGCCCAGAACCCATGCTCGCATGGAGTATGAACGGGCAAGACTTACCGTTCTTAAATGGCTACCCTCTCAAACTGATCGTACCCGGCTATTTTGGTACTTACTGGGTTAAACACCTGACAGAAATCGAGATTATAGACCATCCCTACACAGGTCACAATTCTTACTTTATGAACAAGGGCTATCGTTTACCCGATAATGATTGCATGTGCGTCACTCCAGGAACCAAAGCCGACAAAACTCGCCCGATCTCCACATTGCCGGTACGCAGTTTCATTACTAGTGCAAAAGCAAATGAAGTGTTCACAGTAAACAGCACAGTCAGATTAAAAGGTATCGCCTTTGACGATGGCTCTGGTATTAAGGCGGTAGATGTTTCTATCGATGGCGGTCAAACCTGGCGTTGCGCAACACTAGACGAGAGCTTAGGCCGTTTTTCTTTTCGCGGGTGGCAACTTGACGTCAAGTTTACGCATAAAGGCCCAGCCATACTTATGGTGCGCGCCAGCAATAAGCAGGGAGAGATACAACCCCTCCAGGCTACCTGGAACCCAGGAGGGTATCGACGTAATGTTATCGAATCCACACCGATCACCATAGTCTGAGGAACTATCCATGCGACTTATTAATAAAACCATCCAGGCCCTGACTTTTGCAACAATAACTGCACTATTTATGCAACTTACACACGCTGCACCGAAGCAAATCAAACTTCCTCCAGAGACAGCAAAACTACGCAAATCCAAGCTTCCTGGATACACACTGGCGACACAGCAATGCTTAATCTGCCACTCAGCAGACTACATTAACTTCCAGGCCCCCAATATGAATCAGCAACAGTGGACTGACGAAGTGTTTAAAATGCAGCATTCTTATGGCGCACAGTTGAGTAAAGCTGACGCGAAGAGTATTGGTGCTTACCTGGCGGTGGCGTACGGCTCTGCTAAGGCGACCGATCCCAGTATAATAGCCGCTTCTAAATCTGCAACCGTTGTTAAGAATCCTGCAGCAGATACCACGACCGCCGTACAGGCTTTACTCAGTAACAACGCCTGTCTTTCCTGCCACGCCATAGATAAGCAATTAGTCGGGCCTGCTTTTCAAAAAATAGCACTAAAATACAAAAACGATGCACAGGCGCAATCTAAACTCGCCACTGCTATTCAAAAAGGGAGTGTAGGAAAATGGGGTGAAATGCCCATGCCAGCAATGAGCAATTTGAGTAATACTCAGTCTAAGGCCTTATCAGCTTTTGTATTAAAGCAGTAAAGAGAAAGGATCTAATTGTCTAAAACTCTACTTCTGATTACATAGCTCTACCTGATTAAGTACAACTCTCAGCCATAAGAGAATAAAACATTAAAAACAATCTATTAAAAAACTCGTCATTTCCGAAGTCTACCCAGTCAAGCGTGGGCACAAGCTTTATCGGGAATCTATGCTTAGGGAGATGGAAAGAAATAATCATCCAGAACAACCAGGAGAAATGGTCAAAAACCATTTCTCCAACGATGGCATTCGGTCAACAAACTGATAATACGTCTTCATTGTTTTTTTACCTACCTTTACTCCTGTTTCATATATTTTTTCTGTTAATTTAACAATAGGTGCTTTGCCATTGTAGGTCATACTTTTGGCAAATTTTAAAGTTGTTTCAACTGTATCCATTATGTGTAAGCGCTCAACGAAGCACGTACTTGCCCTATTCAGGCGTATCTGATTTTTTAATATTCCAGGGCAACAAAGCCTCCACTTTATCAACCGTATCAGCATAAGGTAAAGCAGTGAGAACCTGCTTAAGATATGCATAAGGCTCCAGCCCATTTGCTTTAGCTGTTTCTATCAGGCTGTAATGTATTGCACTGGCACGAGCACCCGCAGGGGTATCAGAAAATAACCAGGCTTTGCGCCCTATCACAAACGGGCGAATCGCATTTTCTGCCAGGATGTTGCTAATATTGAGTTCACCATGGGTGCAATACACATTGAGTTTTTCCCACTGGTTACTCAGGTAAGTCATTGCCTTTCCTGTCAGGCTATCTTTAGCCCATCTTCGTCACTTTTATCTTTCCAAGTTATTGATTTATCGTTCGCATAAAATTTTCATCAAAAAAGCTCCTTTAAAATCAAAGGTGTTTTTTTTGAGGCTCCTGTAGTGCCATTTTAGTTTGCTCTGCCTATTGATTTTTCCTGGTTTTTCCTTGATGCTAGTGGCATGTATATTCGAAGAACCAAAACAAAGAGTCTGGAAGACGGCTCCGCTTATTTCACTTACCGCATTGTTGAGTCTTTTCGTATAGGGAAACAAGTCAAGCAACGCACATTGCTCAATATAGGTGCGGACTTTACTATCGAGAAAAAGTATTGGCCCCTGCTAACGGCCAGAATTGAACAATTACAACAAGGTTCGGAACCCCATCAGGAAGAGCTATTCCATTTAGCTGATGATTTAAATCAACTGCTGGAAGCAACGGCTCAACGCTATAGCGCACTGATGACTGCAAAACTGTCACAACCACTAGACTCACAAAGCTCAGAACGGGATTATCATTCTGTTGATATTAACCATGTCGAAGCCATTAATGCCCGCAGTATAGGCGTGGAAACCTTGGCACTGCATGCTGCACAGCAATTGCAGCTAGATGAGAAACTCACAGCACTGGGCTTTAATAAAATCGATACGGTGACAGCACTGGGCAGTATCATCGGACGTATAGTTTCACCCGGCAGTGAATTGAAAACACATGATTGGTTGCAAAATCGAACGGGGCTGGGTGAGCTGCTGGATCATGACTACGGCAATACAAGCCTGACACGATTATATACGGTCAGTGACAAGTTACTCAAACACCAGGCAACTCTTGAATCATTTCTGGCTAACCGCGAGCAGACTTTATTCAATTTAAACCGCAAGATTGTATTGTACGATCTGACCAATACTTATTTTGAAGGCCAATGTACCCAAAACCCGAAAGCGCAATTCGGTCGCTCCAAAGAGAAACGCACAGACTGTCCACTAGTGACCCTGGGGCTGATTTTGGATGGTGACGGTTTCCCATTGAGTAGTCAGGTTTTTCCCGGCAATGCCAGTGAGCCCGCGACTCTGAAGCTCATGCTTGAGGGACTGCGAGACAAGGATCCCTTTCATCAAATAAAGCCGGTGGTTATCATGGATGCCGGCATTGCCAGTGCCGACAATGTTGCCTGGTTAATCGAACAAGATTATCATTATCTCGTCGTCAGTCGAGAACAGCACGTAAAAAACCCAAGAGACCAGGAAAGCCCGGTAACAGTCAGGGATACCCCGGACAGTAATGTCGTTGTGTATCGTGAAGTTGATCCAGAAACCAGGGAAACCCGACTCTATTGTCACTCAGAACAAAAGGCAAAAAAAGAACAAGGTATCCGTAACCGCTTTCATGTTCGTCTGGAAGAAGCCCTGGAAAAACTGCACACGGGCCTGAGCAAAAAAGGCACCCTTAAAAAATACGACAAAATACTGGAACGTATCGGCCGGCTACGTGAAAAACATAGCCGCGTTGCTGCTGACTACACCATCAACGTCATGGCGGATGACAAAAAAAACAAAGCCACCAGTATCGAATGGAAACGTAAACCTGAAAGTGACCAGAAAGATCAACACTGTGGTGTGTACTGCCTAAGAACAAATATCCCTGACTGGTCGGAAGAACAGTTATGGACGACCTATACCATGCTCACAGAGATTGAAGCGACCTTTAGAAGCCTGAAAACCGAACTGGGTTTGCGCCCTGTCTACCACCAAAAAGAAGACCGGGTTACCGGACAGCTATTCATTACATTATTAGCTTACCACTTGGTACATACACTGCGTTATCAGCTTAAACTGCAGGGCATTCATCTAAGCTGGGAAAGCATTCGCAACATTATGTCGACCCAGCAACGTTTGACCATTACCTTACCCACTGATAACGATACAATCATTCACTTGCGAACCACAAGCAAAGCAGAAACCAGACAAAAACAAATCTATACTGCTTTGAATATTAACCCCGACCCGATAGGAAAAATTAAAACGACCGTTGATATGAAATCTGTAGTGCCAACTGAGACCGATTGAAAAATTTAACTCATTGAAATAATGGGGAATTGACTGTATAAGTCACGAAGATGGGTTAGGTACTTTATGCTGGTTTTCTTCCAGATAGGCTTTGAGCTGGCTCAATACAGGAATGCTCTTCTCCTGGCGCTGCTGATATTTTTCATCCACTGACAGGTCTTTAATTTCTCGCTCAATGACATACAGTTTATTGATCAGGCTCAGCGCTTTACCTGCTTTTGAGGGTTTGTTATTTTGTCCCTTTTTGCGTTTAGGCTGTGCATTCTGGGCATCTTTAAAATAACGACGCGCATGATCCCAGCACCCCAGCTGGGTGATGCTGTTTTTTTGGCACACGGCATTGTACCCCGCATAGCCATCGGTTTGCAGATAGCCACTAAAGCCGTCAAGCAGGCGCATGGGGACGTCTCCACTACGAGAGGGATCGTATTCAAACAGGATGCTTTTTTCACCCGGTGGCCCGCCAAGCGTCACCCACATATATTTATCTGAGGTCGCTGGCCGCCCCGGTTCTTTTAATACCTGAACCCGCGTTTCATCAGCGAGTATGACTGCCCCTGTGTGTTGATGCTCTCGCATCAGATTAATCAGGGGCTGAAGTTGTTTAGCCAGTGCGATCATCCAGTTTGCTAATGTCGCTCTGGAGATGTCACCCCCATAACGAGACAAGATGCCTTCTTGCCGATATAAAGGTAAGCCGTCAGCATACTTGGCGATAATAACAAAGCACATTAAACTGATGCTTCCCATTGCTCTGGCAATAGGGTGTCTGGGCATTTGTGCGGCTTTAACCTGGCGTTGCTTTTCGCCTTCAATCTGTTCGACAAAGACCGCTTTTTCCTGCATGTATTCAAGAACACGTACTTTAGCAGGAATAATATCCAGCTCTTCTTTCACTTTCGTGAAGAAAGTATCAATAGCGCCTTCTTTTTCTTCATCCGTTAAATGAATAAAAATTTGCTCGCGGGGTAACTTATCCGAAAAGGGTTTGCGTCCCGGCTTTTTCTTCGTGCCAGTAGAACTTGTCTGCTTATCGCCCTCAGGTGCTTCATCAGCTTCCTGGTCTAATTCCTCGCTGCTATCTGCTTCATTCTCTGCTTCATCAAACAAAGAGGATTGATGAGATTGTTCACTCGATGACCCAAAGCGTTTTATTTTAGATAAGCGTAGTACCTCTTCCAGAATAAGGATGCGTTTTTTCTGTTCGGAAATCACCCCAGACTTAACTTCAATCACACGCGTCAGTTCATCAATAGCCTCTTCTTTTTCAAGCAACAAAGCAACACTCTCCGACAGCAAAGAACCGGCTTTATCTTGTTGTTTTATATTTGAAATATCGGCTAAAATCATGGCTTTATTATAGCCTTTATAGTGGCAATAATGAACACAAAAACAGCTAAAAAACAGACTCATATTGAAGTTTTTTATGACCTTTCATCGCGCTAATATCAAAGCCATCCAGCAGCCAGTTTAACGGCTGGCCTGTTAAGGTTAATGTCTCTTCATCACCTTTAGGCCACTTAAATTTGTCTTCTACCAATGACTTGTAATAAAGGACAAAACCATTATCTTCCCAGAACAGACATTTAATCTTATTCCGCTGTTTATTCGTAAAGGCATAGAGAGCCCCCTCAAAAGGATTATGCCCTAACTCACATTCAACAATCGCCGATAAGCCCCGATGTGACTTACGAAAATCAATGGGCTGCCGATACAGATACACTTCTGTCAAAGACAGAGAGGGACGCATAACAACCGTCATCGCAACAGCTCAAGCAGTGGTTGAATACACGGCATAGTATCCTGCGTAATACCTTCCAGACGTGTGCCATCATTAAATCGTAAGGATAATCCAATAGCTAGATCCGGTGAGATACCCTCGTCAACCCGAATGCGCGTAAATCCTGTAGGGGAAGTAGTAGGCTTTACAGTCGATTTACGTTTCCAGTAGCCGAACTTTTGCGGGCATAAATCATGTTGCCGACAATAAGCTGCCTGTGATTGGCCTGATGCCTGCCAGTGCTCTATGTGAATAGGCCAGAAAGTCTTTTCCTGTATTTTTTCTAACGCTGCCATTTAAAATTCCCCGTGGTATTTAACAATGGGGATAGTTTGGCATTAATCTGAGTTGCCGTGAAGTACGCTGACTATTGAGCGCTTACATGTAATGAGCCAAAAAAAGTAGAAAACTGCAACGCACTATTTTGCAATACATCTAGCCGGCCATTAAAATCAACCGTCACATCTTGATAATTTTGACCCGAATATTCAGCATAAAAGGCAATATCAGACTTAACATTCAAAGCTAGTTGGTGCCTATTCCAATCAGACGCTATATTAAACCCTGGAGATAGGTGAGTAATAAAATCATCCAATACCAATACCTCAGACTTGACAATATTATCATTAAACTCTTCGCCCACACCAAAGAAAGGAAAAAAATCAAAACCACTAAAAGGAATACCTAATGGCGCAATCGCATCCGCACGTTTTTGTTCAGCTCCATAATTTAAAGTACGCCTCGCTCGCTCGTAAGCAAACACAGATTGAGAAACAAAAAAACAAACACAAAACACGCATAGCACGCATAGTTAACAGAATCAAAACATTTAAGTTAGTGCCGTGTATAGTTCACGGGCATGACAATAATGCCAAAACTATACTGAATTTTAAAACTTGCACTTTTTCGGAAGCGGGGCCTTTAGCCCCGCACAGAGCAAGGTGGGGCTAAAGACCCCGCTTCCAATTTAGTGCGAGCAAAAGCATATACAACTTTTGGAAAATTCTCTCAGCAAGGAATAGATGTTAATGATATCGGATGGCGTAAAATTATTGGTATTAGAAATGCCTTACTCCATGATTACAGAAATCATTCGAGCAGTCATTAAAGATAGTAATTACAATGCCTTGCTTGTTTTTACCGACAATGAATTAACTCCTTCTCCAGAGGGAGAAGATTGGGATGAGGGGATTATAAATACATGATTTCATCCTCCTCACCCAACCCTCTCCTGCAAGAGAGGGCTTAAGTCAACAGCATTGCCCCCTATCCTAGGCTGTTGAAAAAGCGAATTATCAAGAGCGTTATGGTTCTGTTTATTGGTTACGCACTTAAGACGAGACATTCGAAGGGGAGTAGGCTTTAGCCTACATGAACCACCATCTGCTACACGTGTAGGCTAAAGCCTACTCCCCGGCACGTTTGCTTTCTTACACTAGTCAGTAAAATACTCTAAATGTCCCGTGTTAAGTTCGTAGCCATGATTTTCTCCAAAGTATCGATAGATAAAATATCTGAAAAAGGTAGGTGAGAGAATTGAAAAATGGAGTTTTTGAATTTTCGAACTTGATACAATACAATTTTTTTCGTAACATTAGGCATGGTTAAGCTCTTTATCAGATTAATTTTACTTGGTAATTCAATTATATCTGATTATAAAGGAGAGCTTAACCTTCATAAGTTGGCTTATCTATTTGAAATATATGAATAATGACCTGCTAAGTAAGCAGTATTAAAGTCTGATCCGATTGTTTTTAGAAGGAAGCCTAAATTATGGCACTTGCCCAAGAAGATATAGAACAAATACAAGCATTAATTATAAAATCAATTCAAGCAACGCCTGAAGTGGGTAATGCAAATGTTCGCTATGAATTAGAGCTGCGCGAAAGAACGACACGAGTAGAAGAAGAATTAAAGCATCAGCGTGAATTAATGTTAGCAGGGGTTGCTCAAATGGATAGACGCTTTTGGATAGACGCTTTAAGCAAGCACGCAATGAGTCTGACAAGCGATTTGAGCAAGTTGACAAGCAATTAGAGCAAATGCGTAATGAATCTAACAGGCGCTTTGAGCAAGTAGCTAAACAATTTGAATTGCAAAGTAAAGCCATTATGGATATACATCAAGAAATAAAATCACAAATGCGCTGGAGCTTCGGTGTACTGGTTGCTATAGGTGGACTTGTGGTTGGTGTATTAAGAATGGGCAGCTAAAATAATGATTTCAATCGAGTCGGCCCCCTTTGGTTATTTAATCATGAATTAAATGCGTAACATATTGTTTTTTTAGGACTTAAAATGACTGGTAGCGGTATTACTGGCTGCCCCCTTAATTACCAATAAAAAATGAGATTACAACAAAACGAAATAGACAGCATCACCTCTACTGCAAACATAGTGTTTGGCAAAGGGACAACAGTGATCTTATTTGGCAGTAGGGTGAAAGATGAGCTAAAAGGGGGAGATATAGATTTATATATTCAGCCCATAAATAAAGACGCTTTATTAAAGAAAAAAATAAATTTTTTAGTCGCTTTAAAAAACAAAATAGGTGATCAAAAAATTGATGTTATCCTGGCGAAAGACGAATCAAGGTTGATAGAGAAGGAAGCCTTAACAAAAGGATTGGTGCTAACCTCGTGACTCAATATACAGAGCAATCTTTTAAAGAGACTCTATATGAATGTCATAAACATATAGAGAAAATAACTGTAGCCAAACTGCATTTATCAAAACACATGCCATTGACTGTTGAGAAATATACCCGTTTAAATGACATAGACTTGAGCTTTGTGGATCAATTGATATTTAGATTTTCAAAACTTCAAGATACATTGGGAGAAAAATTATTTCCTTCCGTTCTGACGCTATCAGAAGAAGATGTTAAAAGAAAAACATTTTTAGATATATTAAACAGACTTGAAGAGCTAGACATAATTGAAAAAAATGAATGGCTAAAATTAAGAGAAATAAGAAATGAAATAGCCCATGAATATTCGTTCAATACAGAAGGGCTAGTTGAAAGTATTACAAACATTTACAATACCAGTGATAATTTAATAAAGTTTTTTCATGATGTCCACGAGTTTTATAAAGAAAACTTTACATTTCTAAGTTCAACTAAAGAATGTACTTGAAAATCAACCGAGCCAGACCTTTTTGGTTATTAGAGTGATTAAGACCATCCATGTTACTTTTATGCTGAAATGACATAAAGAATGAAATGCGTGGATTTGAATTCAGACAGCACCTAATAAGATAAGATGATGAATTATAAAGATTATATTACGATAGAGGCGGGAAAGCGGGGTGGCAAGCCTTGTATAAGAGGAATGCGTATTAGTGTGTACGATGTTTTATCTTGGTTGGCGGATGGCATGACAGAAGCTGATATTATTGAAGACTATCCCGAATTAACCCATGATGACATTAGCGCCTGTTTAAGTTTTGCGGCCAATCGAGAGCATAATATCGGTGCCTTAATGTAATGAAATTATTACTGGATGAAAACTTGTCGCGTCGTGTGGTTCCGTTTATTCAGCAAGACTATCTAGATAGCACCCAGATTTCATTACTCAACATGGAACACAGTACCGATAAGGAAATTTGGGATTACGCCAAAACACAAGGCTATGTCATTGTAACTAAAGATGCCGATTTTTTTGATATGTCGTTACTTTACGGACAGCCTCCTAAAATTATCTGGTTAAAAATAGGTAATCAAACAAAAGTGGGCATGATTAAAGCGTTACTGGACAATAAAACAGAGATTGAACAGGTACTAATTTCTACAGATAAAGCGTGTGTAGAAATTTATTAATGAAAGGGAATGAAAATGCATAAATTTAGTTTAACCTAAATCCTGCAAGCCCTAAAAAACAGGCATCAATATTTGTTATTTTAGGCTCAATTTTTATTGTTTAAATCCGCCTACGCAGTTCTGCCTATGTATTTATGGCATTTGACCCTCTACACACACCAAAAGGGGCAGTAATAATGATTCCACAAGAAGATTATGAAGCGATGCAAGAAACATTGAAGTTACTATCGGATAAGCAATCATTTAAAGCATTATTAGACTCGCATGAAACACGAAAAAAAGGGGAAATACCCCAATCTCACTCAATAAAGGATATATTTTGTGACCTACAAAATTAATATCCTAAATAATGCTAATAAAGATTTAAATTAGTTTAGAAAAAATGACATAGACTTGAACTTTGTGGATCAATTGATATTTAGATTTTCAGTCTTTATTTTGGAATCGCGGTCTTTAGCCGCGTAGATAACGGTAACAATAGTAGGCTACAGCCTTCAGTTCCAAGGACATCACCAACCTAAATCAATACTGCATTGAGCAGTAAGTAAACAAAGAAAGATAAATAAATTCAGGTTTATTCGAATAAAAAGGATCCGACTATCTTTTTTAGATAGGAAAATTAAAGTGCAAGATCAACATATTCAATCGAGGCTGCCCCTAATACTGCTTACTTAAAAAATAATGCCTTAGTAAACAAAACTTATGATTGTAGGCTGGGTTAGCTTATTAAGCGAAGCGCAGATGACGTAACCCAGCATTTTCATGTAAATCAATGTGTTGTTGGGTTACGTTTTTTTCTTCGTAAAAAAATCTAACCCAACGTCTCAACTCATTGATATTAAATTAATAAATGCTTAAGTAAGCAGCATTAGAGGCTGATCCCTTTGATTTAATAGAAACGGCTAAAGCAAATGGGCTGGAACCTTATGAATATCTTAAGCAGGTTTTCACTGCTTTACCTTATGCTGATACGGTTGATAAAGTCGAAGCTCTGCTGCCCTGGAATATTAAAAAATCTGATATTTCTAAATAGGGGTAGTACGTGCTTCATTGAGCGCTTACCTTAAAAAAGAAGACATAAATAAATGATAAATTCAAAAACAATGCTTAATTATACCTTTCAAACCAGCTAAAAATACAATCTAAACCTTAGCAGAGCCAATAAAATCCAAAATGAAAGCAATGGCTTACATTAAAGAAAATAATGACTGACATGAAAATAATATAGTTTTTATGTATAGTAGTTAACTAATTTCCGGTAACCGTTCAGTCCCCTCTTTGGAAAAGAGGGCTTCTGGGAGATTTTATTACACAATCCAATATTGTACATGGATGTACTAGTGTCGCATTAGGCAGGAGTTGATTGAGACCTTTTTCAAAGGAGGAACTGAACAGTTACCAGTATGTTTATTTATGAATCAATCGACCCTAACTCTTTAACTGTTTTGGTTTTTATGTAATACCTAAATCCTGCAAGCCCATATTTTGACTCTCATTAACCTGTCTAGCTAAGTGGTTATTAGGTTTTTACTGCCGCTTTGCCAGCCCTCTTTGTCCAACCGATCAAAATATCCAGATTTAAATCATAAATAGAGGAAATTTTTTGTATCGTATGGATATCCCCCGAGCCCAAGGCAATAAACACCCTGCCAACGTGCCATGACCTTTTAATCAAAGTGACTTAACTTCGGTTAAGGGAGATGGAAAGAAATAATCATCCAGAACAACCAGGAGAAATGGTCAAAAACCATTTCTCCAACGATGGCATTCGGTCAACAAACTGATAATACGTCTTCATTGCTTTTTTACCTACCTTTACTCCTGTTTCATATATTTTTTCTGTTAATTTAACAATAGGTGCTTTGCCATTGTAGGTCATACTTTTGGCAAATTTTAAAGTTGTTTCAACTGTATCCATTATGTCGCCACTAATATGATTTTCATAGGCTCCCCATACTCGTTCAATTGGGTTATATTTACTATGATAAGGAGGGTAGTAGGCCAGTTTTATCTTTATGTTGCTTTTTTCAGCAAACTCCACAAGCCTTTTTATAAACTGAGTTCTGGAGCTACTGTTCTCCATACCATTGTCAGCGTTAATTGTCAGAATATCTACTCCATATTTTTCTTGAATTTCTGGCCAAATTTCTTCCAATCGGTCAACGATGAAATCACTGCTGGCATAGCCTGCTGTAAAGAAAAGGAAAAAATCATCATGTTCAGGCAGATAAAAACCAAAAGGAGTTAACTTTTCCTTAACATCTAAATCATGATCCTCTGCTTTTGTTAAAACCCGATTTCGTCCTCCCCGTGAAAAATTTCCTATATTCATTCTTGCTTTGGCATCAATTGATATACGAATCTCTTTTGGGTTGATATCTGCCATTCCATTGACTGAATGAACTTGTTCAAAAATTGCATCCGTTTCCTTGATTTTCTTATGAGGCTTTGTTTTTTGTACCTTTTTTGGATGGTAACTCAGGTCATTTAATTTTGTATTGATAGTTTTTGAGCAAGGTAATGTTTTTTCATCGTAATAATCAATCTCCAGTAAGGGAGATGGAAAGAAATAATCATCCAAACGAAGTAAGCTTGTGTCTCAATAATTTATAATAATGAATTCTGAATTTATTCTCACACTAGGCAGATAAGCTTGTTGATATTAACAGATAGCATTATAGGTTGGATTATAAATACAGCCCATCGTTTAAAAGGCTCGGTACGTCGTATATTCATGGCTGAAACGGTGGAGCTACTAGGCTCAGGTGGTGCAAGTATTGCTGAAGAAAAACTAGGATGGAATAGAGGCACTATCCGAAAAGGACAATATGAACTTGAAACTCAGCCCATAGAAGATAATTTTTCAGCGAGAGGGCGTAATAAAAGTGAAGAGCATTTTCCTCATCTACTTGATGACATAAAAAAAATTGCTGAACCGGAGTGTCAAACGGATCCCTCTTTTAATTCCTGTCGATTATATACCCGGCTAACGGCTAAAGAAGTTAGAAAACGTTTACTGGAGATTGATTATTACGATGAAAAAACATTACCTTGCTCAAAAACTATCAATACAAAATTAAATGACCTGAGTTACCATCCAAAAAAGGTACAAAAAACAAAGCCTCATAAGAAAATCAAGGAAACGGATGCAATTTTTGAACAAGTTCATTCAGTCAATGGAATGGCAGATATCAACCCAAAAGAGATTCGTATATCAATTGATGCCAAAGCAAGAATGAATATAGGAAATTTTTCACGGGGAGGACGAAATCGGGTTTTAACAAAAGCAGAGGATCATGATTTAGATGTTAAGGAAAAGTTAACTCCTTTTGGTTTTTATCTGCCTGAACATGATGATTTTTTCCTTTTCTTTACAGCAGGCTATGCCAGCAGTGATTTCATCGTTGACCGATTGGAAGAAATTTGGCCAGAAATTCAAGAAAAATATGGAGTAGATATTCTGACAATTAACGCTGACAATGGTATGGAGAACAGTAGCTCCAGAACTCAGTTTATAAAAAGGCTTGTGGAGTTTGCTGAAAAAAGCAACATAAAGATAAAACTGGCCTACTACCCTCCTTATCATAGTAAATATAACCCAATTGAACGAGTATGGGGAGCCTATGAAAATCATATTAGTGGCGACATAATGGATACAGTTGAAACAACTTTAAAATTTGCCAAAAGTATGACCTACAATGGCAAAGCACCTATTGTTAAATTAACAGAAAAAATATATGAAACAGGAGTAAAGGTAGGTAAAAAA
This sequence comes from Methyloprofundus sp., assembly GCF_965251085.1. Classification (NCBI taxonomy): domain Bacteria; kingdom Pseudomonadati; phylum Pseudomonadota; class Gammaproteobacteria; order Methylococcales; family Methylococcaceae; genus Methyloprofundus; species Methyloprofundus sp. Next base: position 3,594,471 of record NZ_OZ252594.1, read on the forward strand.
GCAATGAAGACGTATTATCAGTTTGTTGACCGAATGCCATCGTTGGAGAAATGGTTTTTGACCATTTCTCCTGGTTGTTCTGGATGATTATTTCTTTCCATCTCCCTAAACGTTTTCTAACTTCTTTAGCCGTTAGCCGGGTATATAATCGACAGGAATTAAAAGAGGGATCCGTTTGACACTCCGGTTCAGCAATTTTTTTTATGTCATCAAGTAGATGAGGAAAATGCTCTTCACTTTTATTACGCCCTCTCGCTGAAAAATTATCTTCTATGGGCTGAGTTTCAAGTTCATATTGTCCTTTTCGGATAGTGCCTCTATTCCATCCTAGTTTTTCTTCAGCAATACTTGCACCACCTGAGCCTAGTAGCTCCACCGTTTCAGCCATGAATATACGACGTACCGAGCCTTTTAAACGATGGGCTGTATTTATAATCCAACCTATAATGCTATCTGTTAATATCAACAAGCTTATCTGCCTAGTGTGAGAATAAATTCAGAATTCATTATTATAAATTATTGAGACACAAGCTTACTTCGTTTGGATGATTATTTCTTTCCATCTCCCTAATGTTAAGCGAGTAACCCCACCTTAACCCAATCATCCCATTCCTGTGGATAGAGCGGATCTGCAGGTGTTCTGACTCTCAGCTGATTATTGCCTGTGAGTAATTTTCCAGCCACCCGAATCAGATAAGTACGAAGTGTATCCGGCTCCCATTGGCACAACGTTTTGTTGCCACTCAATTGAGCCATCCAGCGCACGGTATTGTAGGCAAGAACGGCGCAATGAAATAATGCGGCATTAGCCAGAAATTGATTCGTTCTGATTTTACCTAAACCCATTTGTGATTTTGCTTCTTCAATCCATGTTTCGCACGTCGCTCGTTCACCATACTTCTTATGTGTTTGCCAAGGCGATAGAGGTTCAGTTGTTACATAACAAAAATAGTCATATTCTGCCGTATCCCAAAGCTCGGACTGAGGTCCTGTCACTTGTTTAGGTTGCTTTATCCTGACCGCGACAAACTGACGAGAGCGAGACCAGCCACCACAACGATATTGAAACTCGCTCTGCTCCCAACCGGGTCGGCCTTGTATGGCTGTCCAGGCCTGTTTGGCCAGCAATGCGTTCAAATTCTTAAGTTTAACCTTTATTAGATACCCATGCCCTCTGGTATCGAGAAATTCAAGCAAATCACCGACAAAATAACCACTGTCACCGCGAAAAATAATGCGCATCCGATTGGGCAAGTGTGCAAGTAACTGTTTGGTAAATTCTACAACACCATTGCTTGTAAAGGCATTGCCTGTCCGGAACCAGGCTTGTAAAATTTCTTTTGTTTCCGCTAGAAAAGCGAGTTGTGGATGGTATGAACGGGCACCTTTCTTTTTGGGGTTGAAGCCTTTGGCACTTCCTTCTTGTCGACCACAAACGGTGTCCACAGTTGAATCGACATCGACCCACTGGACGGATTGTATGCCAGTTTTCGATTTTCCGGAACGAAGCAATCGCCGCCAGTGTTGACCACGCAAAGTATGCGTGAGCGTTTCAAACTGGCTTATCTGCCTATCACTTACTTCTTTAAAGATCCGTAAAATTGTGGTTTCAACAGGAATCTTTATCCAGCCAGCTACTTTGCGCAGTACGCTATCTGCCCATACGGTCGTCACCTTTGCCATTGATGTTGCTCCCCCCATCATGCCAACCAACGTCAATAGAACCACATCAGATAAGTGATGGTCTGCATTTTCACCCCGCCGATGTGGAACGCTTTGTTTTACGGTTTTTTCAAAACCTATCCTGTCTAAATATTTCACGACGGGAATCAGTCCCGCCTGGCTTGTCAATCCATGTGCTGTAGATGTCATTTTTACCGTTCGGGTACGGTTTCTTACGTGAGATGAGGATTTTGATACTTTAGAGGGCTTCATTAAAACAATGAGATAGTGAAATCAGGAAAATGATATTATATCATTGTTTAATAAGGAGTTTTGTGGATTATTATGTATAATGCTTGCAGGATTTAGGTAATATGATAACGGAAGACCTGGCCCCATTTTTCCTTAATTTTAATCACGGTTGAAAGATAATTATGCCAACTATTTCAATGTTCTATGGTATTTTGGTTAAAATGTTTTTCTATGATAAAGAGAAGCATCATAGCCCACATATTCATGTTGAATATCAAGGTGAAACAGCTTGTTTATTCGATTAAAGATGGAGAGCTGTTAGCGGGTAGATTACCGCCTAAAAAGCATAAGTTAGTCGTGGCATGGATAGAAATTCATAATGAAGACCTTATTGCCAACTGGGAATTAGCTGTAAATGGCAAAAAACCATTTCCAATACGAGGGTTAGATCAATGATTATTGAAAGTATAGTGCCTCAAAATAATTACATACTATATATAACAGATGAAAACAATCAGTCAGGGCTTTTTGATGTAACTCCATACTTAGAGTCAGAAGTATTTGCTAAATTAAAAGAAAATGATAATTTCAATAAGATACATAACGGAAAGTATTTTATAGAGTGGGATTGTGGTGCAGATTTATCCGCTGATACCATAGAGGCTAAATGGGAAAAACTGGCGTAATTAATATTGATCTTTTTGAGAAAAATATAGAACTAAAAATAAGCCAAGTAATTAAAGTTAATATGCGTTGGTCAATAGGTATGGTTGCCATTATTTTTACCATGCTAAAATTAGCGGGCATGTTCCTTAAATAACTAAATCAGAGCTTTAACCATGTTTAGAGTAATGTCATAATGTTAGTAGATCATGATGTTGCTCATATTTACAGTATAGAAACTAAAAGAATCAATGAAGGGCGGTCGAAATTTTCGACCGCAAAATTTAACCTACGCGACTAAAGTCGCGATTCCATTTACAAACACCGAACTCACGGCTTCAGCTGTGCTTTATCCTATCCTTACGCCAATGGTTAATTTTTATTTATCATAAAGATAGGCTTATCGACACGATATACAAAAGAAAGAAAGAGTTTGATATATCTTCATAATAGAGGGAATTATGAGCAAAAAAAGTTAAGTTTTCAATCGAGGCTGACCCTAATGCTATTGTTATTTTTGCAAAAACAAAAAATCATTAAAGATCTACACGAAAGCTTTCAGCAGGCCGATAGTGCACAGGTGCTAGGTATTGATGAAACATTCGACAGTGTGTTTACATCACTGGGGATATAGAGAATGGGTGTCGTTTTTACGCCTAGAGCTCAACGATCTTTATTGGAAATAGGTTTTTACTTAAAAGAACAGAATGTTTCGGCTGATTTTATTAGACATTATTTGAAAATATACAAACAACGATAAAGTCTTTGTTAGCAATGTTTCCAGGGTCAAGGGTGATTGTCATCATTAATGGTCGCGAATGCAGAAGAATAATTGTAAAAGACTATTCCGTGGTTTATCAATATAAAAATAATCAAGTCACGGTGTTGTTACTTTATAAGGAACATAATCCTCATTTTTAGACCCCGTAGGATGTGGTTCACTTTGTTCACCACATCCTACGTAAAATTTAATTTCAATAATTAGGACTTGCGCGCCATTGATTGATTCAAATCAAGCTGGCTGCACCAATACCGCTACCTGTCATTTTAAGTTATAATAAATCAATTGGTTACGTATTTTACACATGATTTAAAATGGCCGCGACTGTAATAAACAATAGCTTACGGACTTTGTTTATTGAAAATTGAACCACAAAATTAAAATACATCTGCTCAAGTTATTGTTTTTAAATTGGCTATAATTTTAGAAAACATGACAATTATTTAGTCTTTATTGCTGTAATTCAACACTTTAATGCATTCCAGGTAGCGGCATTAGAGTCTAGCCTCTTTGATTTTCAGTCTTTATTTTGGAATCGCGGTCTTTAGCCGCGTAGATAACGGCAACAATAGTAGGCTACAGTCTTCAGTTCCAAGGACATCACCAACCTAAATCAATACTGCATTAAGCAATAAGTAAACAAAGAAAAATAAATAAATTCAGGTTTATTCGAATAAAAAGGATCCGACTATCTTTTTTAGATAGGAAAAATAAAGTGCTAGATCAATATATTTAATAGAGCCTGCCCCCCACACCACAGGTTCCACTTATGGAAAGTTAAGTTTTCAACCGAGCACTGGTCGAGTAGACGGGTTCTTCCGACAAGCTAGTCAATGAGTCGATAATACTTTTATTGTACACTTCGCTGCAAGCAGCTACTGTGTGATTTCTAACCATTGCTAATTCTCATCAGTTGTTACCACGCCCCTCACAGAACCGTGCTGGCGCTATTTACGCACACGGCTCCTCGACAACACGCTTTACCTTGAAGTAGATAATAAATTCACCGTAATTCGTGGATTCGGTAATGGGTACAGTTTGAGAAGTTTAGTGAACTTTTCCCATGTGTAGCAACCCCGTTTTCCACGACGATTTAACCATTTATACAACGTTTGAGTTACCCAATAGGCAAAGCTTTGCAGACTTTTACTATTATCGGTCACACCGTAATAGGCAAAATGTCCGCGCAATTTTGCCGCAGTCGTTTTCATAATTTGTTTGGTAGGCAGCGTTCTGTTTGCCTTTAGCCATTCTTTATACCCAACAACCTTGGCGGTAAATCGTTTACTGACCGTTTTCCTTTTCATCCGATAACGCTTGCCATCTCGACTACGTGAGTTGTAGTGCGTGAACCCTAGAAAATCAAACGTGGCGGGTCTTTCGCCACTGGCTTTTGCTTTTGATTGAGCAAATTTTCCAAATTTAAATAGTTTGGTTTTCTCGGGCGCAACTTCAAGGTTAAATTGCTTTAGCCGTGTTTCCATGGCCTCCTTAAAGTGCTTGGCTTCAGCTTCTATTTGAAAGCAGACAACATAGTCATCCGCATAGCGAATGAGCCTTGCATAGCCTTTGCATTTGCTCTTTATACACTTTTTAAACCATAGGTCTAATGTGTAGTGTGTAAGCGCTCAATAGTCAGCGTACTTCACGGCAACTCAGATTAATGCCAAACTATCCCCATTGTTAAATACCACGGGGAATTTTAAATGGCAGCGTTAGAAAAAATACAGGCAAAGACTTTCTGGCCTATTCACATAGAGCACTGGCAGGCATCAGGCCAATCACAGGTAGCTTATTGTCGACAGCATGATTTATGTCCGCAAAAGTTAGGCTACTGGAAACGTAAATCGACTGTAAAGCCGACTACTTCCCCTACAGGGTTTACACGTATTCGGGTTGACGGGGATCGTTCATCTGCGCCAGTCCCAGGATTATCTTTGCAATTTAATGATGGTATTCGGTTGGAAGGTATTACGCAGGATACTATGCCGTGTATTCAACCACTGCTTGAGCTGTTGCGATGACGGTTGTTATGCGTCCCTCTCTGTCTTTGACAGAAGTGTATCTGTATCGGCAGCCCATTGATTTTCGTAAGTCACATCGGGGCTTATCGGCGATTGTTGAATGTGAGTTAGGGCATAATCCTTTTGAGGGGGCTCTCTATGCCTTTACGAATAAACGGCGGAATAAGATTAAATGCCTGTTTTGGGAAGATAATGGTTTTGTCCTTTATTACAAGTCATTGGTAGAAGAAACATTTAAGTGGCCTAAGGGTGAGGAAGAGACATTAACCTTAACAGGCCAGCCGTTAAACTGGCTGCTGGATGGCTTTGATATTAGCGCGATGAAAGGTCATAAAAAACTTCAATATGAGTCTGTTTTTTAGCTGTTTTTGTGTTCATTATTGCCACTATAAATGCTATAATAAAGCCATGATTTTAGCCGATATTTCAAATATAAAACAACAAGATAAAGCCGGTTCTTTGCTGTCGGAGAGTGTTGCTTTGTTGCTTGAAAAAAAACAGGCTATTGATGAACTGACGCGTGTGATTGAAGTTAAGTCTGGGGTGATTTCCGAACAGAAAAAACGCATCCTTATTCTGGAAGAGGTACTACGCTTATCTAAAATAAAACGCTTTGGATCATCCAGTGAACAATCTCATCAATCCTCTTTGTTTGATGAAGCAGAGAATGAAGCGGATAGCGATGAGGAGCTAGACCTGGAGGCTGATGAAGCACCTGAGGACGAAAAACAAACAAGTTCTACTGGCACCAAGAAAAAGCCGGGACGCAAACCCTTCTCAGATAAGTTACCTCGCGAGCAAATTTTTATTTATTTAACCGATGAAGAAAAAGAAGGTGCTATTGATACTTTCTTTACTAAAGTGAAAGAAGAGCTGGATATTATTCCTGCTAAAGTACGTGTTCTTGAATACATGCAGGAAAAAGCGGTCTTTATCAAACAGATTGAAGGCGAAAAACAACGCCAGGTTAAAGCCGCACAAATGCCCAGACACCCTATTGCCAGAGCAATGGGAAGCATCAGTTTAATGTGCTTTGTTATTATCGCCAAGTATGCTGACGGCTTACCTTTATATCGGCAAGAAGGCATCTTGTCTCGTTATGGGGGTGACATCTCCAGAGCGACATTAGCAAACTGGATGATCGCACTGGCTAAACAACTTCAGCCCCTGATTAACCTGATGCGAGAGCATCAACACACAGGGGCAGTCATACTCGCTGATGAAACGCGGGTTCAGGTATTAAAAGAACCGGGGCGGCCAGCGACCTCAGATAAATATATGTGGGTGACGCTTGGCGGGCCACCGGGTGAAAAAAGCATCCTGTTTGAATACGATCCCTCTCGTAGTGGAGACGTCCCCATGCGCCTGCTTGACGGCTTTAGTGGCTATCTGAAAACCGATGGCTATGCGGGGTACAATGCCGTGTGCCAAAAAAACAGCATCACCCAGCTGGGGTGCTGGGATCATGCGCGTCGTTATTTTAAAGATGCCCAGAATGCACAGCCTAAACGCAAAAAGGGACAAAATAACAAACCCTCAAAAGCAGGTAAAGCGCTGAGCCTGATCAATAAACTGTATGTCATTGAGCGAGAAATTAAAGACCTGTCAGTGGATGAAAAATATCAGCAGCGCCAGGAGAAGAGCATTCCTGTATTGAACCAGCTCAAAGCCTATCTGGAAGAAAACCAGCATAAAGTACCTAAAGATAGCCTGACAGGAAAGGCAATGACTTACCTGAGTAACCAGTGGGAAAAACTCAATGTGTATTGCACCCATGGTGAACTCAATATTAGCAACATCCTGGCAGAAAATGCGATTCGCCCGTTTGTGATAGGGCGCAAAGCCTGGTTATTTTCTGATACCCCTGCGGGTGCTCGTGCCAGTGCAATACATTACAGCCTGATAGAAACAGCTAAAGCAAATGGGCTGGAGCCTTATGCATATCTTAAGCAGGTTCTCACTGCTTTACCTTATGCTGATACGGTTGATAAAGTGGAGGCTTTGTTGCCCTGGAATATTAAAAAATCAGATACGCCTGAATAGGGCAAGTACGTGCTTCGTTGAGCGCTTACTGTAGTGTAGGTAAATGTTGGCTAGCAGTGGCGAAATAACTCCACCTTGCGGTGTGCCTGTTTCACTGGCTTTGTGTTGTCCATCTTCTTGTATCCCTGCTTTGAGAAACCGTTGGATGAGTCTGAGGATCCGTTTGTCCGCTATACGATGACTGATAAATTGTATCAATTGATCTTGGTTTACATTATCGAAGAAACCTTTTATATCGGCTTCTACTATATAATGAACAGGCTGGTTTTCTACTGTTTCGCTTAATGCGCGTAGCGCATCATGACAACTTCGTAGCGGTCTGAATCCATAAGAATCGTTAAGAAAATCTTGCTCATAGATTGCTTGCAGGATTTTGACTAAGCCAGCCTGTACCAATTTATCTTCTAGCGTCGGGATACCCAGTGGTCGTTTCCGTTGACTGCCTGCTTTGGGAATGTAAATCCTTAAGACAGGCTGTGGCTTATACGCCATTTTATGCAGTCGCTCGACTAGATTATCTAGGTTTGCTTCCAGATTAATGGCGTATTTCTCTTTGGTGATATTATCTATGCCTGACGCGGCTTTTCCTTTGAGCCCCGTAAAACATTCCAGCAGTAACTCTTTATTCATCAGGTGATATAAGCTGGTGAATTGACAGTCCTTGTCTGTGCTGGCTTTCTTGGCTATGCGTTGCAGTTTTGTTGGCACGCTTTCTACATTACTGTGCATGATACATGTGTCCCTGCTCCGCTGTTGTTGTCGTGATGGCCTTCCCTCCAGATGCATTACACACTTTCATCGGTACTATGCCACCATCCGACTTCCTGAACCGCTTCGGCTGTTCTTGTTTTATTATCACTTGTTCAACCTACTCTCTTCTTGAAAGACGATTCAGGATCTCCCGAGTTGCCGATTATTCCCAATGTCCAACATGCCATGCTTTACAACCCCGAAGCAGCCCTATGATACTTGTCATGCGCGTCATAGAATAGGGACTTCCAGAAAGGGTACTCTGTCGTCCTGCTTACGTAAAACCATTTCGAGGCTAAATCACTTCAACTTGCGCTTACGGCCTGCTGGCTTGCGCCCATCGTGCTTGACGTTTGGAGTTACCTCCGCCTGCCCGATGTTGACTATCTGGTGGTTGACCTACCTTGCCAGAGCGGGACTTTCACCTGCTGGAATTATCGACCTTGCTCGGCCGCACACCCCACTAATTTTCTTTTTCCTTATCTTTTTGAATTAAAAATGAAAACAAGCACAAACCAATATACAAGACATCATTCAATATTCATTAAGCACGCATGATGAAGTTAATATCGTATCAGATCAAGGAGCAGTAATAATGATTCCACAAGAAGATTATGAAGCGATGCAAGAAACATTGAAGTTACTGTCGGATAAGCAATCATTTAAAGCATTATTAGACTCGCATGAAACACGAAAAAAAGGGAAAATACCCCAATCTCACTCAATAAAGGATATATTTTGTGACCTACAAAATTAATATCCTAAATAATGCTAATAAAGATTTAAATTGGTTTAGAAAAAATGATAAGACATCGTATGTCAAAGCCTTTGATTTAACTAGAGAAATAATGATTGCTCCCAGAGAAGGGGCAGGAAAGCCAGAACGGTTAAAATATTTTTAGTATGAAGTATACTCAAGAAGAATTAATCATAAAGATAGACTTATCTACACGATATACGAAGGAAAGAAAGAGATTGATATATCTTCATATAGAGGGCATTATGAATAAAGAAAAGTTAAGTTTTCAATCGAGTTTGACCCCATTCCATTTATTTCTAACTAGCTCTATATCATAAAGGATTAACCATGTTAACTTTTAAAATTGAAGATAAAGAATTTTAAGCTAAATTTTTAGAATATGTAAAGACCAAGAAGCAAACTATAGAAGAGGTTGCGCTAAATGCCATTAATAAAGCAATAAACTCAAGTAAAAAAAAATTAGCTTATCAAGTAAAAGACCCATTAAAGCATTTGCACAAAATAAATTACGCCGACGATGATTTATCTGATAATCTTGATGATGTTATACCATATAGTCATATAGAGGATAGTGCATTATATATTCACAATCTTAGAAGAGAAAAAAAGACTTTATTATTTTTTTAGATACGTGTATTTTAATTGATTACTCTAAAAATAATACTATTTTAAGATCTGATGAAATTGAATATTGCTTTAGCTCAATTGTTCAATTAGAGTTTTTAGTGGGTGCTTTAAATAAAAGAGAGTTGCAAAAAATTAATAGAATAATTTCTGAGTTTAAGCTTATTGATAGCGAACAAGATATTTTAGATTTGTCAGTTATATTGATTAATCATTATGCACTTTCACATAATATGACCATTTATGACTCTATCATTGCAGCAACATGTTTAATTTATGATATTGAACTTTGGACATATAATAAAAAAGATTTCAAATATATAGATGGTTTGAGGTTAATAAATTGATGCCTATATGCTGCCAACTACCTACTGCAAGGTATTTTTCCTCATGAAAATATTTGCAACAAGTACATATTCCAATGATATAGGATGTGTTGAGGAAGATCCATTAAAAAAACACTCAATTAAGCGATTAAAAGGGATTGCACCTAAGCCTAATGTAGTCATTAATTTAGGCGAAATGAATGTTGCTATTGAGTTAGAGGGGGCAAATCACAATCGAGTCTGACCCTAATTCCGCTACCTGTGACGCATTAAACTGTTGAATTACAACACTAAACAACCACCCGCTGAAAGAAGGGTGGGTTTGAAAGCTTGGCGACTGAAAGTCGGGATACAGGGCGAATAGCCCTGTTATTAGGCTCACCCTATTCTGTTTTAAAATTATCAGAATGTAGCCTGTATGAAGCTTGCGTAATACAGGAATAGCAGTGCACTAACTTTCCCGTATTCCGCATGCTCCATACGGACTACACAAAGTTTCGGGTATAATTATTGTTGATTCCTAAGGATAACATTTGAGATAAATCTGTTCGCCTGAAAGGCGAAGGTTTTAACCTTACGAATGGAAAATAAACGCTTACTGTATAGTCACAGAATGGAAAAACTTTTGGAGAAATAACTAGTGAAAGGAATTATATTAGCTGGCGGCTCAGGCACCAGACTTTACCCCATAACCAAAGGTGTATCTAAACAATTGCTTCCTGTTTATGATAAACCAATGATTTATTATCCCTTATCCGTATTAATGCTGGCGGGGATAACAGAAATATTAGTCATTACCACGCCCGATGACCAAGCCAGTTTTCAACGTCTATTAGGCGATGGAACTGATATAGGCATCAAACTAAGTTTTATCATTCAGCCCTCCCCTGATGGACTTGCACAGGCCTTTATTTTGGGCAAAGACTTTATTGGTGATGACGATGTCTGTCTTGTTTTAGGAGACAATATTTTTTACGGCCATGATCTAAAAAAAGTACTTTCTACAGGCGTTGACACCGCTCGAATTGACAATAAAGCCACTGTCTTTGGTTATCGCGTTGCTGACCCTGAACGCTATGGTGTTACCGAATTTGACGATTTCGGCAATGTTGTCAGCATAGAAGAAAAACCAAATGAGCCAAAAAGTAATTACGCAGTCACGGGGCTTTATTTTTATCCTAATGATGTCATCAATAAAGCAACAGTCATAAAGCCTTCCCACAGAGGCGAACTAGAAATCACCACCGTTAATCAATTATATTTAGACGAAAGTAGATTAAAGGTTGAGTTATTAGGCAGAGGCTACGCCTGGTTAGATACCGGCACACATGACAGCTTATTAGAAGCATCACAATTTATAGAAACCATCGAAAAACGGCAAGGTTTAAAAGTCGCTTGTATAGAAGAGATTGCTTTTGAAGAAGGCTATATTAGCAAAGAACAATTAATAGCGTTAGCACAACCGTTACTAAAAAACCAATACGGACAATATTTACTTAAACGTGCAGAAGAAGGGATGAGCGCATGAAGTACACACCACAAGCGATTCCTGAAGTCATCTTAATTGAGCCGAAAGTACATGGCAATAATCGTGGGTATTTTGTCGAAACCTTCCGTCAAGACTTGTTTGAACAAGCCACAGGCTATCCGGTTAACTTCATTCAAGATAATGAATCTAAATCAGTACAAGGCGTATTACGTGGCCTGCACTTTCAGCGCCCACCCTACGCTCAAAGCAAACTCGTCAGAGTGATTGAAGGTAGTGTATTGGATATTGCAGTGGATATACGCACAGGCAGCCCGACCTTTGGTCAGCATGTGAGTATAGAACTTAGGTAAGCGCTCAACGAAGCACGTACTTGCCCTATTCAGGCGTATCTGATTTTTTAATATTCCAGGGCAACAAAGCCTCCACTTTATCAACCGTATCAGCATAAGGTAAAGCAGTGAGAACCTGCTTAAGATATGCATAAGGCTCCAGCCCATTTGCTTTAGCTGTTTCTATCAGGCTGTAATGTATTGCACTGGCACGAGCACCCGCAGGGGTATCAGAAAATAACCAGGCTTTGCGCCCTATCACAAACGGGCGAATCGCATTTTCTGCCAGGATGTTGCTAATATTGAGTTCACCATGGGTGCAATACACATTGAGTTTTTCCCACTGGTTACTCAGGTAAGTCATTGCCTTTCCTGTCAGGCTATCTTTAGGTACTTTATGCTGGTTTTCTTCCAGATAGGCTTTGAGCTGGTTCAATACAGGAATGCTCTTCTCCTGGCGCTGCTGATATTTTTCATCCACTGACAGGTCTTTAATTTCTCGCTCAATGACATACAGTTTATTGATCAGGCTCAGCGCTTTACCTGCTTTTGAGGGTTTGTTATTTTGTCCCTTTTTGCGTTTAGGCTGTGCATTCTGGGCATCTTTAAAATAACGACGCGCATGATCCCAGCACCCCAGCTGGGTGATGCTGTTTTTTTCGCACACGGCATTGTACCCCGCATAGCCATCGGTTTGCAGATAGCCACTAAAGCCGTCAAGCAGGCGCATGGGGACGTCTCCACTACGAGAGGGATCGTATTCAAACAGGATGCTTTTTTCACCCGGTGGCCCGCCAAGCGTCACCCACATATATTTATCTGAGGTCGCTGGCCGCCCCGGTTCTTTTAATACCTGAACCCGCGTTTCATCAGCGAGTATGACTGCCCCTGTGTGTTGATGCTCTCGCATCAGGTTAATCAGGGGCTGAAGTTGTTTAGCCAGTGCGATCATCCAGTTTGCTAATGTCGCTCTGGAGATGTCACCCCCATAACGAGACAAGATGCCTTCTTGCCGATATAAAGGTAAGCCGTCAGCATACTTGGCGATAATAACAAAGCACATTAAACTGATGCTTCCCATTGCTCTGGCAATAGGGTGTCTGGGCATTTGTGCGGCTTTAACCTGGCGTTGCTTTTCGCCTTCAATCTGTTCGACAAAGACCGCTTTTTCCTGCATGTATTCAAGAACACGTACTTTAGCAGGAATAATATCCAGCTCTTCTTTCACTTTCGTGAAGAAAGTATCAATAGCGCCTTCTTTTTCTTCATCCGTTAAATGAATAAAAATTTGCTCGCGGGGTAACTTATCCGAAAAGGGTTTGCGTCCCGGCTTTTTCTTCGTGCCAGTAGAACTTGTCTGCTTATCGCCCTCAGGTGCTTCATCAGCTTCCTGGTCTAATTCCTCGCTGCTATCTGCTTCATTCTCTGCTTCATCAAACAAAGAGGATTGATGAGATTGTTCACTCGATGACCCAAAGCGTTTTATTTTAGATAAGCGTAGTACCTCTTCCAGAATAAGGATGCGTTTTTTCTGTTCGGAAATCACCCCAGACTTAACTTCAATCACACGCGTCAGTTCATCAATAGCCTCTTCTTTTCCAAGCAACAAAGCAACACTCTCCGACAGCAAAGAACCGGCTTTATCTTGTTGTTTTATATTTGAAATATCGGCTAAAATCATGGCTTTATTATAGCCTTTATAGTGGCAATAATGAACACAAAAACAGCTAAAAAACAGACTCATATTGAAGTTTTTTATGACCCTTCATCGCGCTAATATCAAAGCCATCCAGCAACCAGTTTAACGGCTGTCCTGTTAAGGTTAATGTCTCTTCATCACCTTTAGGCCACTTAAATTTGTCTTCTACCAATGACTTGTAATAAAGGACAAAACCATTATCTTCCCAGAACAGACATTTAATCTTATTCCGCTGTTTATTCGTAAAGGCATAGAGAGCCCCCTCAAAAGGATTATGCCCTAACTCACATTCAACAATCGCCGATAGCCCTCGGTGTGACTTACGAAAATCAATGGGACGCCGATACAGATACACCTCCGTTAAAGACAGGGATGGACGCATAACAACCGTCACCGCAACAGCTCAAGCAGTGGTTGAATACACGACATAGTGTCCTGCGTAATACCTTCCAGACGTGTGCCATCATTAAATCGTAAGGATAATCCAATAGCTAGATCCGGTGAGATACCCTCGTCAACCCGAATGCGCGTAAATCCTGTAGGGGAAGTAGTAGGCTTTACAGTCGATTTACGTTTCCAGTAGCCGAACTTTTGCGGGCATAAATCATGTTGCCGACAATAAGCTGCCTGTGATTGGCCTGATGCCTGCCAGTGCTCTATGTGAATAGGCCAGAAAGTCTTTTCCTGTATTTTTTCTAACGCTGCCATTTAAAATTCCCCGTGGTATTTAACAATGGGGATAGTTTGGCATTAATCTGAGTTGCCGTGAAGTACGCTGACTATTGAGCGCTTACGCTTTAAACGCATTTTTTCGGGCTAAAGGTACGTTATGGTATGACCTGGTTGCGTTTGCTATTATGCCCAATCATGTACATTTGTTGCTGAAGCCTTACGATTCTTTGCCTGTGCTTATGCAAAAAATGAAAGGCGGTAGTGCAAAGATGATTAATGAAATGATGGGGCGATCAGGTGTGTTTTGGGCTAAGGATTATTACGATAAAGCAATTAGGGATGAGCGGCATTTTACTGTAGTGTATCGGTATATTAAGCATAATCCTGTGAAGTTGGGTGATAAAGAGGATTTGGCGCTTAGGTTTTATGGCGTTTATGAGGGTGGTCTTGAGTGAACACGTCACGGCTAAAGCCGTGATTCCGGCATCTAATGGAATCGCGACTTTAGTCGCGCTGTGATCAAGAATACTTAACAGCAAACGTTAATTAAAACTAAACCGGAGAATTTTAATTGACTTAGGCACGGCTGATTGACTACATGCTAACGGAAAGATATGCAACTCTTTTAAGTTTGTATATACTCACAGTCTATACAAAACCAAACTCAAGAGAAAGACATGCTACAAGGTTCAATTTTTGTTAATAATAAGACGCAAGCAGTCCGTTTGCCCATAGACGCAAGGTTTGATGACAATGTTAAGCGCGTTTTTATTCGTAAACTAGGTAAGGAGCGCATTCTGACTCCTATAGAAAATACCTGGGATAGCTTTTTCTTATCCGAAGATAATGTTAGTGATGATTTTTTAACAACCAGAGCTGAACAAACCGAATCTATGCGTGAGGAATTTTAATGCTGAAATATATGCTTGATACCAATATCGTGATATATGTTATTAAGCGTCGCCCCATAGAAGTACTCACAACATTTAATTTGCACGCAGGGCAAATGGGTATTTCTAGTATTACCTTAGCTGAATTATTACATGGCGTAGAAAAAAGTGATCGGCCAGAACATAACTTACGTCAAGTGGAAAACTTTGTTTCAAGGCTAGATGTTTTAGAATATGGACACAAAGCAGCAGAGCATTATGGTAATATTCGCGCCGTGTTAGAAAAACAAGGTACAACAATTGGCGTTAATGATTTGCATATTGCTGGTCATGCACGTAGCGAAGGTTTAATTATCGTGACTAACAACCTCAAAGAATTTGGTCGTGTAGAAGCGTTACGTATTGAAAACTGGGTATAACAAAAAAAGAGGGTCAGGTTTTATTTTTTAACTTATAGGTGTGCTGTCAATGGCGAAAAACAATGTTTTCTTAACCCATGTTCAGTCGTTTTTCGCTCAAAAACCACTAACAGGTCTATTTTAATAGGATAAAAAAATAAAAACCTAATCATTACAAACATTTGCATTTCCAAGCAAAGCGTAGTGCCATAACATAACAAAAATAGTTGCATTCACTTGATTTTTATGGAAAAATTCAAGTATGTATATCGATGCACAACGACCCGAACCAAGGCAACTGGCGAGACCTACAAAACGTTTCGGCTAGTTGAGTCCGAGCGAATTGATGGCAAGCTCAAGCAACGTACCCTGCTTAATCTGGGTCGTTTCTTCGATGTACCCAAGTCCCAGTGGAAGTCATTATCAAGTCGTATTGATCAATTACTGACAGCACAGACTGACTGGCTCACTATTGACCTAGAGGAATCACTCGAAACACGGGCACAATATTACGCCACTCAAATCATCACATCCCGAAGTACAACCCTTGACGATAGCGTTCACTTTGAGACCGTTGATATCGGCAGTTTAGAGCTTGTACGACCGCGCCGTGTGGGAGTCGAGCAAATAGCGTTGCACGCTGTAAGGCAGTTAACCCTGGATGATAAATTGAAATCTCTGGGGTTTAACCAGCACCAGCTTGCCGCCTCCCTCGGTACTATCATTGCTCGCATGGCCTGTCCTGCAAGTGAATTAGCCACACACGGCTGGCTGCAGACAACCAGCGGCCTCGGTGAGTTAATCGACTATGACTTCGAAGACATGGGGCTGGATCGTCTGTATCAGGTATCCGACCAATTATGGAAACACCGGGAAGCCATTGAAACTCATTTATACCAGCAGGCGCGGGACCTATTCAGCTTCAATGAAACCATCACGCTTTATGATCTGACAAATACATTCTTTGAAGGCGAAGCCAAAACAAACCCAAAAGCAAAAAGAGGCCGCTCCAAGGAAAAGCGCAGTGACTGTCCCCTGGTTACATTAGGGCTGGTGCTTGATGGCAGTGGCTTTCCACGTAAAAGCCAGATCTTCCCAGGTAATGCAAGTGAACCACAAACCCTGCAAACCATACTTGAAGGACTGGAAGGGCGAACAGGATCCACTGTGATACTTGATGCAGGCATTGCCAGTGAAGAAAACATCCAGTATCTCATTGAGCATGGCTTTCACTATATTGTTGTCTCACGCAAACGCAAGCGGGATTTCGATGAAGAAAAGGCAACTCTGATCAAAGATATTCCGGGGCAACGCGTAAAAGTTCAAAAAGTGACTGTAGAAGAGACCGGAGAAATTGAACTGTACTGTCACTCGCAACTCAGGGAAAAGAAAGAACAAGCCATGCAGGATAGTTTTTCAGAAAAATATGAAACCGCACTCAACAGCCTGCATGCTGGATTGAGCAAAAAAGGAACCACAAAAAATTATACAAAAGTGTTAGAACGGCTGGGACGCATAAAGGAAAAATACGCGCGTGCAGCACAGCACTATGAAGTAACGGTCGTACCTGATGATGAAGGAGACAAGGCCAACTCAATCAGCTGGAAGCGTATGGAAAAAGCCAACTCGCAGGCAACCCACCCTGGAGTCTATTGCTTACGCACCAACCTGACCGACTGGAATGAAGAAACGCTCTGGCGCACCTACACCCTGCTAACCGATCTAGAAAGTGTTTTTCGCAGTTTAAAAAGTGAACTCGGGCTACGCCCTATCTACCATCGAAAAGAAGAACGGGTTAATGGGCATATCTTTATCACTCTCATTGCCTATCATCTCGTCCAGACCCTTCGTTATCAACTCAAGGCTGAACATATTAATGATAGCTGGCAAACAATTCGACGGACCATGGAAAACCAGCAGCGCATTACTGTTATTTTACGGCGAGAAGACGGGAAGACGATTCATTTAAGGAAAGCAACGAATGCAGAGCCGCGACAATCCGTTATTTATAAAGCACTGGAAATTTCAGCGCTGCCAGGAGGTGTTAAAAAAACATTGATTTAGCTTTAATTCAAAATAAAAAAATCTGTAGTGCCAACACCAAGGCCGGATTGTGCGTATCTAATTGTTTTTAAATGAGTTGTTGTCACTGAAATCGAAAGATGGGTTAAGCAGATATTAATACACCTCAGGCAGGGCCTTAGTTCTACTATGTGTTTGTTAGACGGCGCGGCTAAAGCCGCGATTCCAGTTTTTCACGATTTAGTTAACGAGGGGGCATCATGAGTATTAAGCATTTACCTCATCTTCATCTACCTAATAATTTTCAATTTATTACGTTTCGGACGTTTGCTAGTATGGATAGTTTTTTACGCAAGCTGACCGCGCAAGCTATTTCTAATGATAAAAAGCAGTTGGCTGTAGATGCTTATTTGGATACATCTATAGCGGGCGCTGATTTGCAGGGGAAAGTTTTAGTTGCTTTAAATGCATTTTTTCGGGCTAAAGGTACGTTATGGTATGACCTGGTTGCGTTTGCTATTATGCCCAATCATGTACATTTGTTGCTGAAGCCTTACGATTCTTTGCCTGTGCTTATGCAAAAAATGAAAGGCGGTAGTGCAAAGATGATTAATGAAATGATGGGGCGATCAGGTGTGTTTTGGGCGAAGGATTATTACGATAAAGCAATTAGGAATGAGCGGCATTTTGCTGTGGTGTATCGATATATTAAGCATAATCCTGTGAAGTTGGGTGATAAAGAGGATTTGGCGCTTAGGTTTTATAGTGTGTATGAGGGTGTCCCTTTAGTGAACACGTCACGGCTGAAGCCATGATTCTGACATCTAATGGAATCGCGACTTTAGTCGCGCTGTGATCAGCATACTCAGCAGTAAAACAAAACGGGAAGCAAGACGTTAACACCCCTGTATCGCTATGTTAAATTCGTGCCATTCACTTTAATTAAATTAGAAAAACATGATAATGACCCTAGCCAATACGCAGACCTTATTTATTGCAAAATTCTTTCTAATTAGAATGGCTGTCGTTATTGTACTTTCATTAGCTACTTTCCTGGTTTTTCGTTATGTTGATTTTAATCAAAACAGCACAGAAAAATGGTCAATAGATGGCGTTCTACTTATTGGTCTTTACATTCAAGGGTTAATGGCGATTTGGGGTGTGGTCGCAATTTGGGTGTTTTATCCTTTGCTAGCTTCGTGGCGTGGTCGTTTTGTAGTACTGTCAGGTTGTGCGGTGTTATTTTTAATATTAATGCCCATAAGCTATGAGAACCAACTTTCTACGTTACTAAGCACTCTCTTAGAACAAACCCCATTACCTGAAGGTTGGCGAGGTGAAAACTTTCTTTCTACGACTGGACATTTTTTGGCTTTTTTCGGTATGTCTTTAATCACCTTAAGTTTGTTTAGGCAGCAGTTTATAGGTGTTTTTGTGTTGTTATTATCGGTGGCCTTATTGTCTGAACTATTACAAAATTTTGCCATCGGTAGGAGTGCTAATCTGGAAGATTTTAAGGTTGATACAATAGGTGTTTTTGTTTCAGGAGGTTTAGTTAACTTGTTTTACCGACCTAAGGTATCAACTATACGGAAAGATGCCTGCAAAGCATATTTTGACTTTTGTCACTCAATGCGCCTGCTTACTTAAAAAACATTTAAAAATTGTTTTCAGAAAAATTTTTATATCTAACATGAAAGACCAGTTACGGATGTAATCAAGATCGTAACGAATTCGGCCTTCCATTTTTTCTAATGTCTCGGTTTCTCCACGAAAACCACTGATTTGAGCAAGGCCCGTTATTCCTGGCTTTACTTTGTGGCGTAACATGTAACCTTTTATTTGACCTCGATATAGTTCATTATGCGCAACCGCGTGAGGTCGTGGCCCAATAATTGACATTCGTCCCTGCAACACATTAATAAACTGCGGCAGTTCATCAAGCGATGTACAACGCAGAAATGCGCCAAATTTAGTAATGCGCTCATCATTTTTTGTGGCTTGCTGGATATTATCACCATTATCAGTGGCTGTCATTGAGCGAAACTTCCAGACATAAATTTCTTCACCTCTAAATCCATAGCGCCTCTGCTTAAAAATAACTGGACCTGCTGATGTTATTTTCACACCCAGTGCAATCAATAGCATAGGAATGCTAATAACACTTAAGATACCTACTGACAACACAATATCAAATAAACGTTTTAAGAAACCATCAACGCCATAAAAAGGCGTATCATGAACACTGATAACAGGAATTCCACTCAGATTTTCCATTCTTGCTCTTAATAAATCAAAAACAAAAAAATCAGGCACGTAATAGACGACAGCTGTGGTATCGGCTAACGCGTCTAAAGTCTCTTTAATTCTGTTTTCTGCTTTTAATGGTAAGGTGATGTAAATAACATCTATCTTGTGCTCCTTAACCATTTGAATCAGCTCCTGAGTATTACCTGCTAATATTTGCTGCGCACGCTGTAGACGCCCCTTTCCTTTTTTTACTCTATCATCAAAATGTCCACAAAATAAAAACCCTAATCACTTATCCCTTTCTATAATTTTCTCTAATGCATGGCCAATATCGGTCGCACCAATAATAGCTACTTGACGAGTATTCCTGCCCTTCGTTCTAACGCAATTAATGATTATACGTATAATAAGGTGCCAACTAACTAACAACAGCGGAACAAAGCCCATCCACTGCCAAAATAACAGCTTTTGCTCTAAAAAAATTAACTTGGGATAAAACTGTAAGATACCAAAAAACACCAAAGAGACACCTACCCAAGAAAGAATAGTTTTTTGGGTCTCTATATACAAGCTAACACCACGGGGAGGACTGTATAAAGGTTTAGTTCGGCAAAAAATTCAAAGCTCGTTACTGCTATTAATATCCACCACAACTCATGGTTGTTAAAAACATTTTGATTTAACATTAAAATTATCTGTAATGCTAGACAAATAATAGCAATATCAAACAAACGAATTAGAGCAATAATTTTAGGCCGATGGGGTCTGACCAGCCCGTTTCTATTTATGTCTTTCATATCAATTGTATAAATTAGATTACTGCCTAGATATTTTCAACCTCTAAGTATCTGGCTTAGATCGTTACAAAAGGGCTTTTAGTTTGGATTTTCGTTCTACATTCCGTGCTTATCTGGTTGCCGCACACATCTACTAGATATAGCGGGGCGAGGAAATAGCTGATCACCTCGCAGAAGCACATCGATAGGAATAATATAACCTAACATCTATAGTAATGATAACCTAACATTGATGCAATCGCTCAAAATACTACATACATATATATATATATGTATGTATTGTGTGTGTGTGACAACCGGATAAGCACGGATTGAAGCTGTCATAGGGCCAATACCGGGTACCTCCAAAAATTGTTTGCTCAACTCGTTGTTATTACAAAGACGACTGATTCGCCTGTCTTGCTCTTTTATTTCATCATCAAGTGCTCTCAGGTTTTAATACTGATCGGAAACACTTCGCGACTTAAAACCGTTAAATCATTTTCAGCGCCTTCCAGGATTAAGCGTAATTGTGCTCTTACTCTATTAATTTCTTGAGGAATAATAATCCCTCTTTCACTGACCATGCCTCTTATTTGATTAACTAAAGCAGTGTGGTTACCTACTAATCCTTGTCGCATATTATGAACAAGCTGTACATCTTGCTGTTCAATTTTTTTTATTGCAGCAATACGTCTGTTCGGGCGAGTGACTGCATCAAAGATAGCGGCGGCAGCATCATTAAAATCATTTTTATTACCAATAACAAAACTTTTTACAAAACGTGTATTAAGCAACACGTAAATCATCGGCTACATTGTTAAGCGTTTGATCAGTTCGTCTGGATAATGCTTTTTCTAGAGATTGTACTTTAAATTCCTAGCTATATGATGCCATTTCTGTCTCCTAAAATAAAATTTCACAGGCGACAGGTATCTTGACATAGGGGGACAAATGTATACAAGTGAAAGATGTTTTTTGCTATATCTAAACCAATGACGCTATTATTCATGTCGGACTCCTCCTTACTCCGTTATTACTCAGATGGTTTTGAAATATGCCCATTTATCTTCTGAACATTTAGCGGAATACGTAGACAACTCAAACGTAAATATTCAGACCCCTACCGACAAACTTGACAACTAATTTAAAAAAGGCTTGTAACTTTATGATACCAAGAAGTATTATGTAGGCCATGCAATTAAGTAATCAGGATCTAAGCCAACTTGACGAAGAAGAGCTTCTAAATTTATCAGAAGAAGAGTTACGTCGTCTTTCAATAAGATTGCTTACAGATTTAAAGGAAGCTCGTGAACGGTTAAGCCAGAATTCCCATAATAGTTCTCGGCCTCCAAGCAGTGAAGCACCATGGGAAAGGGACACTCAAAAAGATTCCAGTAATGATTCCGAAGAGGAACAAGAAGCGACTTCAGATAAAAAAGAGTCATCTCCTACTGAAAAGCCCAATAAAACATCCAGACAGTCCCCGAAAAATGAAACAGAAGAACAACGAAAACCAGGGAAGCAACTTGGAGCCAAGGGTTTTGGGCGACAACAAAAAATAGTGATCACAGACTATCAGGAACATTTTCCTGAAATATGTGAATGCTGCCATCAACCATTAAATGACCATTTCAAAAAAGCATACACGGCTTTTGAAACCATTGATATCGTATGGTCTGATGAGAAAAATCCAGGCCTGAGGCTAACGAATACCAAGCATAGCTATTATGAAGTCACCTGTCACTGTGGACATATTACAATAAAAGAACCGCATCGTTCCAATTCCGATGGCACCTTGCAGGATATAAACTGTAGCCAATGGAGATTGGTAGGTCCGGGGCTTGCAGCATTAATTATATGCCTTACTTATCGCATGCGGCTTTCACGAGAACGTGTCCAAGAGTTTTTATGTGATTGGCTAGGGTTACAGATTAGTGTTGGCACGATTAACAATACATTACATGAAAGCGGCGCAGCAGCAATGCCTATAGAAGCTGAATTAGTAAAGGAAGTCGTAGAAAGTAATCTACTTCATGTTGATGAAACTTCCTGGATGGAACTCACCACTTTTTTATGGCTATGGGTTTTTAGTACAGATACCGTCACAGCCTACTGGATTTCAACTCGGTCATCAGAACTGATTGAAAACATCCTGGGTCAAGCATATTGCGGCTGGCTAATGAGTGATGGTTACCAGGTTTATCGAAAATACCTTAATCGAGCTCGTTGCTGGGCTCACCTGATTCGTAAGGCAAAAGGCTTAAAAGAGGGCTTAAATAAAGACTCTCAGCTATTTGGAGAACAAACACTCAAATTAATGAACATGCTTATGACAGCAATTCGTGAAGCACGGCACCACCCTCCAAACTCGCCACTGACGGAAATTTACCAAACGCAATTGATAGCCTATCGGCAACTGTGTGAACAAATGAAAGCATCAACACACACAAAGACCCATGCGCTAGCAACAGAAATGCTCAATGATTGGGAGGCTATCTTTCGGGTACTCGAATTCCCTCATTTACCCTTAACCAATAACGAAGCAGAACGTGCCTTACGGCACTGGGTTATATTAAGGCGAATCAGCTATGGAACACGAACTGAAGAAGGTTCATGTGTGTTTGCTATTTTGATTAGTGTCATCGAAACCTGTAGAAAAAGGCAGCAATCCCCATGGATATATTTAGCGGCCGTTATTCACAATCAGCGGGTAGGTGTTGCGGTTCCTAAGCTACCAATTGTTAAGGGGTCTGAATAATTACACTCAAACAATAATGTGACAAATTTACTACAGTCGCAAAATACCAGTAAATTTCAGGCATAAAAAAACCAGCTAAGATGCTGGTTTAATTTGGTCTTCATGGTGGGTCCTGCGAGATTCGAACTCGCGACCATCGCATTGTTAATGCGTTAATAAAATATTATTATTTTATATATATTAGTTACTTAAAAATAATATAATTATTTTTGTCCACTTATTGTCCACTCATAAAACAAACTCATCCTTATAAAGGTAAAATATCAATTGCAGATTTAGTAGTTTTTGTTTGCTCTAAGGGAAAAAAGACGTGATTTTATTGTGATTTGTTACTGGCGACTGGACAATCAGTGGACAACAGGCATAAAAAAACCAGCTCGACGGCTGGTTTAGTTTTGAAAACCTCAATGTTTTCAAAAGTCTTCATGGTGGGTCCTGCGAGATTCGAACTCGCGACCATCGCATTAAAAGTGCGGTGCTCTACCAACTGAGCTAAGGACCCTTAGAAGAGCCGACTATTATACAAAACATTTTTAAGTTCGCAACCTTTTTTTTAATGTTTTAGCATTTTTTTATCTGTAGGCTGGTGTAAAAATGGTGAAGACATTGCTATCTAATATTTCCTTAGTACCCGTACCGCTTAGGTTTTATTTTTAGATTTTTGCACTACACTCTATAGTTCAGCTAATATATTCTTAACCCGGAGGTTATTTATGCAAACTCATCAAAATATAGCGTCAGCATCAGGCAGCTTGCAAGAGGGTGTCGCGGCACCTTATAACTTTACTATCTCTGAAGTTTTTGGAGAAGCCTGGCAGCGCACTTCTGGTTTTAAAGCACCTGTTTTAATCGCTGTTATTCTCATTTTTATGGCACTAACTGTAATAGGTTTTAGCATTATCTTATTAATGGGTTTGTTTAATATAATCGACCCTGCCTTGGCATCTATTTTATCGGGCGTTTTTAACTTTTTTATATCAATGGCCTTTTACCCACTTTTTGCTGGCGTTTTGATGATGGGCTTACATCGCTCTATTAACGTAGCAGTTGATTACAAGATGGCTTTTGCATATTTCGGTTACAGCTTGCCTATTATTATTGCGACTTTCTTTTCCTCATTGCTGGTAATGCTTGGATTTATGTTATTGGTCATTCCCGGTATTTATCTATCTATTGCTTATGTTTTTTCTTTGCAGCTGATTATTGAAAAAGATATGGACTTTTGGCAAGCGATGGAGGCTTCCCGCAAGGCTGTACATCAACATTGGTTTAAGATTTTTTTCATCTATCTCTTGATCGGAATAATTTATCTTATCAGTCTGATACCTATAGGCCTGGGCTTAATATGGAGCGTGCCTTTTTTTGTTGCCTTGCATGGCGTATTGTATCGCAGTATTTTTGGGATTGATTCAATTTAGCGTTGTTTTTACGCAAGTAACTCTTTCTTTTGCATAAAGAATATTTTAACCATCGACAAGTCTGGCAATTAGCTCTGCCGATGGTTATTGCCAACATTTCCACTCCCCTACTCGGCCTGGTTGATACTGCGGTGATGGGGCATCTGGATAATGCCACCTTTCTCGCAGCAATTGCGCTGGCGGGACTTATCTTCAATTTTCTTTTCTGGGGCTTTGGGTTTTTGCGCATGGGTACTTCGGGGCTTGCTGCGCAGGCTTTTGGAGCTAATGATCCGTTAGCTTTAAACGCCATACTCAGACATCTTGATTCAGACGAAACTAATTTGAGACCATTTCCTAATTTTTTGCGGATGAAGTCAGCTCATAAATTAAGCGCAGATCGGTTCCTGGATAGTTGAGTTCCGTTTGATTGAGTTGTTCAAATAACTTTTCTATTGCTTTATTACTTGCAGGTCGGGAAGTACTATGCACACGTATCCGAAGTTGTTTTTTTACTTTATCGGGTAATATATCTGCTTCTGTCACAAACAGCGTTTGTAATAGTTGCCTTGCCATCGGAAAGTCGATTGTCGGTGAGGTTAGCAGAGCGGCCATTGCTGTTTCTGCCCGATAAGCGATCATGTTGACAGTATCTATCAGCCGCTTTTTCCCTGGCAGAAGCTGTTCGAACTTATCTTCGTCTCTCAACTCTTGCCAGGTAATGTGTTTGGGCGTTTGGCTTAGTTGTTCCTTGATGGTTTTTAGTTCATTTTCATAATGCTCTATTTCTTCGAGTAATTCTGCTCGTTTTCTTTCCCATTTCTTGTATTTCACATCTTCCGTTTCATCTTTTTTAATCACCGGATGAAGTTCCATCGCTGCAAATCGAGATAGACGGTAATTGAGTTTGGATTGTATCGAATTACGCTGTCCTTCCTGTTGGCGCCTATCAGGGTTGACCACCTTTTGGGTGTCGGATAGTGGCTCTATTCCATACTCCTGTAGCATATCTAGCCCATAGTGGTGCTTCATATATCTAAAAAAGTTCTCTTGGCACCACCGGCTAAACATTCGCCCAGAAACAGCCGTCAATTCTAGTTCATAGGCTGTGGTAATAATACTGGTTTGGTGACCAGAATCAGTCAACTTGCGCACTTCTCTCATCCACATCGCCTGTTTTCCAGTTCCAACCAGACTGCCTCGTTCGGCGAGTTTCATGATGACTTTTTCACCACTCGGTAGGGTGATCTCCTGACTGGAAAAATTGTCCAGTGGCCAATTTTCGGTGGGAAATTTATGATAGGTCATGCAAGCGACACGATGCTTGTCCCACATCTTTCTAAAGAATGCGGGGCTATAGCCTTCTCTATCAAACACCAGGATAAAACGACAGGCTTGTTTGTTTTGCTGTAATGCTTGTGCACTCGGTTGATTCGGAATGTCTTTGAGTAATCGGGGGACGATATCTTCTTCCAGCGTTTTTAGTAAGCCCGGATCCACCGTTTTTTCAACGACAAAGAAGGGACGCCCCGTACCATCATTAACCCAGTAGTCGGTGATACCCCGTAAGCAGAGTTTTTCGCGTGAAACATGCCGTTTGGGAAGTTTAGTCAAGTGTCCATGATAGACACGGACATGACCATCTATGTAGAGTGTTCCTGCTGCCTCTGGTTCATTTTCCATCCATTGTCGACTGAGGTCGGCCGCCCAGCTTTCAACTGATTCTGGATCAGACAGTCCTTTTACTTTGGTTCTTAAATAACGCACTTCGGGAGCCCGATCCAGGCCAAGTAGTTTTCCGAATTCACCCGGTGCATGCTCGCGAAGTTGTTCGGCATTTTTGATGCGACATAGCCCCATAAAGGCGAGTAGCAATAGAATATGAAAGGTTTGATAGTAACCTGTCAGTTTGCCCAGGTGGCGCTCAATGTCATTTAATAAGCCATTGCCAAGTAACGCGGGCAATGCACATAACACACCGCCTTTAGGAACATCTAAACAGGATTCGAATTCGATTGAGGCTCCCTTTTCCTGCTCACCCAAAGCCGCCTGGATTCGCTCTTCTACTCGAGTGCAGGCCGTACCAAGCACATCGGCTGCATTGGCATCTATAATATCACGGGCTGATTTGGTACTGCCATCATTGGGGTCTATTGATGCGGCAGACTTTTTTTTAAACGTCCATCACTGATCGCCTTGCGAAAGGTATCTGCCCGGATGCCTAATTCTTTAGCGGCTTCGTTAGGCGTCATACCTTGATCCAGATATTCCTGAGCTTGCTGCAAAACCTCAAGCGTAAAGAGTGGTCCTCCCTTGCGAGTCGGGCGAGGTTCAAAAAACGAATCAGCCCCTTTTTCTCGTAGTTGCCTTAATGAGCGCATAACACTACTTTTAGAGACACCAAAGGTTGTAATAATATCGATTGAACGACAGGAACCGGTATTGATGAGTTGAGAGGTGTGAAGTCTAAATAATCTCTTATTGTCAGCCTGGTGAGAATAGATCGGGATACCGCCGAGGAAATAAAACCACTCATCATTTCGGTTATCAACACTGACCTGACCATTTATAATAGTCGTACCCTGAGGAATTATTGGGAGCATGAGTTGCTGCATTAATTGAATACCTCGTATGATATGAGGGCTTAGTTTAACCTAAATGAGTACCATTTTCATTTCTTTAGCTGAAAATATCAATCATTTGACAATAATTCCCTAACCCTTTAATTATATTGCCTAGTTTCAGAGCACCTGACCTCTATTTTTAGATAAATTGCCCTATTTAATAAATAAATATATTTAAAATCAATCAATAACAAACTTTTTGCTCTAAAAGACCAGATAATACTTTTCACATACATGAGATTTTGTAATGATACCCCTTTTACATTATCCTTGGACTACCGCTGTCCACATCTGCCGGGAAAAAACTCATGGTTCAGCGACAACTTCCTATGTTTCCAGAAGGTTCTACAGAAGTAACTCATGATTTGGCCGTTGAAAAGCGAGACGGCCGCGTGACCTATTTCTATGGTACTCTGCCCGTTTTTACTCACGATGCGAATGATGATGCTTCGTTCAAAATGATTACCGCACAATTCTATACCAACGGTTATGTCAAACAAATGGATATCGTTCGTGCTTTTGGTGTAACGCCCATTAGTGTTAAACGTGCCGTTAAGCTCTATCAAGAAAAGGGTGTGCAAGGCTTTTATGCTGAGAAAAAAACACGAGGAGCGGCTGTTTTGACTGATGATGTGTTGCTAAACGCCCAACAATTATTAAACGAAGGACAAGAACCTTGCGATGTGGCCGATCAATTAGGTATTAAGCGGGATACCTTCAATAAATCAATTCGTGCGGGTCGTTTGCACAAAATAAAAAAAAAGAAACATTAAGCACTAAGAGTGAGCGCAGTGGGCAAGATAATGCGGCACCCATGGGGATGGGGGCTCAGAATATCGATGCTCGTCTGGCTGCCAGTATTGGGCAATTAGAGGAACCGGCTGCCCCTGATTTTCAAGCCCTGCAAGATGTTCCCAAAGGCGGTGTTTTGTTTGCACTGCCCGCTTTATTAGTCACTGGGCTATTAAAATACAGTGAAAACTTTTTTAAACTCAGCAAAGGCTATTATGGATTAGACAGTCTGCTAATCATACTGGCCTTTATCGCACTTGTCCGGGTAAAGTCCATTGAGTCCTTGCGCTATAGTGCGCCAGGAGAATGGGGTAAACTGATTGGACTGGACCGTATTCCAGAAGTCCGCACCCTGCGGAGTAAAATCAAACAACTCACACAAGATGAAGGTCCTCTGCAATGGAGTGAAGCACTGTGCAAAGAATGGATGCAGAGTGCTCCTGAACAAGCCAGTATCCTTTATATTGATGGTCATGTCCGGGTTTATAATGGACATCAAACCAAACTTCCACGTCATCACGTAGCCCGACAAAAACTCTGTTTGCGGGCAACCACGGATTACTGGGTTAATGCAATGGATGGTCAACCCTTTATGGTCATTAACAAAGCAGTCGATCCGGGCATGATCAAGGTCATTGAAAATGACATCCTTCCGCAACTCGAAAAAAGGCTTCCCACTTTTGTTAATGCCCAAGAGCTGGAGTCCGATCCGCTATTGCATCGATTTACACTGGTGTGTGACAGAGAGTCTTACAGCCCGCCTTTTTTTAAACGCATGAAAGCACAGCGTGTTGCCTGTTTAACCTATCATAAATACCCGGGAGAAAACTGGCCGGAAGAAGAATTTTTACCCTATCAGGTCACTTTATCTTCTGGAGAGCAAGCACAACTCAAGCTCGCAGAACGAGGCCACTGCTTAAGTAATGGTCTCTGGGTACGGGAAATACGCAAACTCTCTCAAAAGGGACACCAGACCAGCATTATTGGAACCGACTATCGCTCAGAAATGATCCCGCTAGCTGTTGCCATGTTTGCCCGATGGTCTCAGGAGAATTTCTTCAAGTATTGCCGTGAACACTTTGGATTAGATAAGCTTGTTGACTATTGTATTGAACCAGTTTCCGATACCGTCAAGGTGGTTAATCCAGAATATCGTCGACTGGATAGCCAAATAAGATCCAGCCAGGGAAAACTAAATCGTCTGCTTGCCAGGTTTGCGACATTAACGCTGGATACGCCTATTGAGCCAGACAAAGTCGAGCCCTTCTTGCAAAAAAAGACCGCCTGCCAGGAAGACATTGAAGCCTTTCAGGTGAAAATCAAGACACTCAAAGAAAAGCGAAAACAAGCGCCACATTACCTTAAAGTGAAAGATTTACCCGAAGAGGAGCAATTTCAGCAACTCAGCACCAAAAGTAAACATTTCATCGATACCATCAAAATGATTGCTTATCGTGCTGAAACGGCAATGGCCAATTTGTTACGCGAAACGCTCTCACGCCCTGATGAAGTACGCAGTCTGTTACGGGCAATTTATAGTAGCGAGGCAGACCTGATTCCAGATCATGATCAAGGTAAGTACCCATGCAAAATTAATTTAACCTTTTATGCAAACTCTACTTTGTAATTCTTTCCAATATTAGACAGCACCTTAAATAATTCTTCCTGAAGAGAGGCATAGGATTCATAAGCTGAAAAAGGAAGCCATTCGTATTTTATTTTACGCCATATAATCTCGATAATATTTAACTCGGGTGAGTATGGCGGTATACGGTAAATGGATAGGTTTTTTTCTTTCCACCTTTCAAGGTTTTCATTAAATTCATTACTCGTATGAGTCGATGCATTATCAATAATAAGAGTTGTTGGTTTTTTAATCTGTTTAGCAAATTCATCAATACAAGCCACAACAACCGAAGTGTTTACACTCCCTTCAAAAACAAAAGAATCAAACCTGCAATCTCTGTTAACAAAACCTAATACATTAAGACGCTTGCTGTTTGAGCTTGGTATTTCAATCGTCTCACCTGACTGTTGCCAAGCATAAGGAACACAGGGTTCTAGTGTAAACCCCGACTCATCAAAGTAGCACAAATCAAGTTCATTCTCTTTATGTTGTTGTATTAATTCTTTTATTTCATCGGTTGCCAAATCAAATTTATCTTGATTACGCTTTATCCTTAAGGATTTTCTAACTCGTTTCCAAACAAGATCAGCTTGTTTACAAATACGTTTTATAGTATCAATGCTAACTGAAATGCCTAGATCTTCTTCAAATTTTGCTAGTACTGATTTTAATGATCTAGGAGATTTTTCAACTCTCTGGACTAAGCTTATTTGTTGTTTTTCAGTTAAAATACCTCGCCGTCCTCTTCCCTGACAGTCAACCAATCCATCGATTCCATTCTTTTCCCAGTTAGAAAACCAAGTGGAAACAGTTTGGCGGCATACGTTATAAATAGAACAAATCATGGGAACAGAATGCTCTTTGAAACTTAATAAAATAGCATGAGCTCGACTTCTACTTAAATGAAGTGGATGGTTTTTATGCATCACATTTAAAGCAGTAATTTCTTCTGGGAGTAGGTGTTTTATATAGAGCACAAACATTTAGAGTCAGCAAAATAATTGTTTATTATGACACCTTTTTTCGTTAAATTAATTTTGCGTAAGTACTTACATTAACGGTACGACTACACCATTTGGCCAATCGGAGTTATGACGTGGCGATACATAAATTATGTGATGAACTTAATAGCACAGAAACCAGATTTCCGCGAACTAATTTAAGGATGATCTTTAAACTGGGTTCAAAGTAAATTCCCCGAGATCAGGTGCTCTGAGTTTAAGTTTTAATGGATTTCTTTCAGGATAGCGAATCAAGATGTCTGATACTTGTTCGCGCTATGGCGCTTGCTGTGAGTATTTCCCTGGTCATTCTGTTATGTCAAAAACCCATTGCTACCTTTAGCTTTTACCTGATTAATTGCGACTCTAGTATTCAGGCATTAGCGCAGCAATATTTTAATATACGCATCTGGAGCGCACCTGCTACGCTAGCGCAATACGTGATTCTAGGCTGGTTCTTAGGCCGACAAAACACCAAGTGCCCTTTGCTTATCGTGATCACGACAAATTTATGTAATATTTTCCTGGATTTACTTTTTGTCATGCATTATGGCATGCAGACCGAAGGGGTTGCTCTGGCTTCGGTACTCTCTGAATATACAGGTTTAGCTCTTGGGCTTATGCTGATTGCCCGCAATAGATCCCGTTGCTCTCGTGCAATTTGCTGGTCTTATCTATTACAAATCGACAAGATAAAAGCTATGATGCTTATTAATAGTCACTTGTTTGTACGTACTTTATGTTTAATCTTCACCTTTAGTTTTTTTACTGTGCAAGGCGAAAAATTCGGCACTGCAATTCTGGCTGCAAATGCTATATTAATGCATTTTCAGACCTTTATGGCATATGTTCTGGATGGTTTTGCTCATGCGGCAGAAGCCCTGGTAGGACGAGCCTCAGGTGCTAAAAATAAAGCCTTACTACAACAATCACTAAGAACGACTGGCTTTTGGTCCTTGGTTGTTGCGTTGCTATTCTCACTAACATTCATCGTGATGGGCAAAGATATTATCAATGCTTTGACTCATTTACCCGAGGTTCGCGAACCAGCCTACGAATACTTACCCTGGTTGACTATCTTGCCGCTGATCTCTTTTTACAGTTTTTTAATGGATGGCGTATTTATCGGCGCGACTTTATCCAGACAAATGCGCGATTGTATCTTGATTTCTCTGTTTGTGGTTTTTTTACCTGTTTGGTATTACACGCAGGAAATGGCTAATCATGGCCTGTGGTTGGCTTTGAGCTTATTTATGCTTTTTCGTAGCTTAATAATGGCCGGGTATTTCGCCCATTACAGAAAGAATTGGTATAGAAAAGTGTACAAAGATTGCGCAGGCTGGGAATAAATGTAAGAGTGAGAGTTGATTGTTGCTATGAGAAAAACAGTGTCATGCTTGAAGCCGTCTAAACTCTATCCGGATATGCTATTATATGGCTTTTAATTCTAGTCTAGATAAGCCTATGAGCATAAAAATCTATCACAACCCAAGATGCAGCAAATCACGTCAAACACTAAAATTATTGGAAGAAAACGGCGCACAAGCCGAAATTATTGAGTATTTAAAAACGCCACCCACAGCTGAAGAGTTAGATACAATACTACAACTACTGGATATGCAACCACGCGAACTCATGCGCAAAGGTGAAGCCGAATATAAAGCGACGGGCATGGATAACCCAGATCTGGATCGCGCCGCGCTTATTGCTGGCATGGTTAACACACCGAAATTAATTGAACGCCCTATAGTTTTAGCCAATGGTAAAGCGGCACTCGGTCGTCCTCCAGAAAGTGTTTTAGCAATCTTATAAGTTATTTTTCGTAGAACGAGGCTTCAGCCCGTAGCTATTTTAATAATGGCGGGCTAAAGCCTCGCCCTACCACCCTTCAGGAACAAATGGTCAATATTCTGGTTTTATATTACAGCCGCAATGGTTCCACCAAGGCCATGGCACAACATATAGCCAGAGGGGTCGAATCTGTTTCCGGCGCGGAAGCTATGCTACGTACTGTGCCTAAAGTTTCGACAGTGTGTGAACAAACAGACGATGAGATTCCAGAGTCGGGCTCATTATATGTCACACTGGATGACTTAAATCAATGCGGCGGCCTGGCTCTGGGTAGTCCGACACACTTTGGCAATATGGCGGCACCGCTGAAATACTTTATTGATAATACCACCGAGGTCTGGTTTAGTGGTGCACTGAGTAATAAGCCTGCCGCTGTTTTTACTTCAACAGGCAGTATGCATGGAGGCCAGGAAACAACCTTATTATCTATGATGCTACCCTTATTTCATCAAGGCATGATCCTGTTAGGACTACCCAGCAGCGAAGATGCCTTACGCGAAACAGTTACTGGAGGCACCCCCTATGGTGCTAGTCATGTCAATCATGGACAGCATTCATTAAGTAAAGATGAAAAAACGCTGTGCTTTGCTCTGGGCGCACGCCTAGCCACAACCGCTATCAAACTAAAACCATCATGAATGCACGTCATTTTTACGCTATTGCTTTATCAGGCTATGTAGGCTTATTTGGTATTATAATGCTTTGGAATACGCTGATATCTCCCCCTGAGAAACTCCCTGTTGCTCTGGTACTTATTTTTACCGTCAGTCCTTTATTATTGCCACTACGGGGCTTTATAAAAGGTAATTTGAAAAGCTGCTCATGGATGGCTTACCTGAGTATGCCTTACTTTATGCATGGCAGCATTGAAGCCTATGCCCGAACAGAGCGCTTACTTCCTTCCCTGGAAGTTTTGTTTAGCCTAATGTTATTTTTAGGTGCGACATTTTTTGTGCGCTATGCGGCAAGAAACAAATAATAATGGCGGAGCAAATCCCGGTACAATTTGATCTTAAGACTGAACAATCCTTTGCTAGTTTTTATACCGCTAGTCATCAGGAAATCATCCAGAATCTAACAGATACGGCAAGTGGCGAAGGCGAACAACAGCTCTATCTTTGGGGTAAGCCCGGCTCAGGTAAATCGCATTTATTGCAGGCATGCTGCTTGCGCGCCCATCAACGCAACCGTAGCGCTTTTTACCTGCCTTTAAATGTAGATGAACTTTCCACGCCCGATATTCTTAATGGCCTAGAGACGTTTGAACTTATTTGCCTGGATAATATCGAATCTTGCGCAGGTGATAATGCGTGGGAACTTGCTTTATTTAATTTCTATAATCAACAACGCGAAAATAATCACCAGCTGATTATAGCTGCGCTTAGTCCACCCAGCTATTTAGCAATACAGTTAGCGGATTTAAAGACGCGCATGAGCTGGGGTCTAACCTTAAAATTACAGGATTTCTCCGATGCAGAACAAATGGCTGCGTTCACCTTTAAGGCGAAAAACCGGGGGTTTGAAATTTCTCCGCAGGTGGGTGACTTCCTGACTAAACATTATGCACGAGAATTACCTGAATTATGGCGGCTATTACCCAAACTGGAACAGGCTACTCTGGTTGCCAAACGTAAACTGACTGTGCCGTTTTTAAAACAGATTCTGGCGAAGGAATAAAAAATGGATGCTTGTTCAAGCCAATTGAAAGTATGTTGGTTTGTAGCTACCCAGCTTCGCTGAGTAGCTACTATTTATTAAACGAAAGAGTAGATAAAAACAGCTAACAGAGCCATCAACATTGACCGTAAATATGCCGCTTCAGTGTGTTTTTACTGCACGTTATGCAACGTCCTATGTTACAAGAAAAAAATATGCCTATAGCTAATCAGATTGCAGATGTAATCATCCAAGTAGCTAAAAAGGAAAATACCATTCTTTCTACTTTAGCCAACGAAGGGATATTTCATATGCCAGAATTGGCATTTGCATACGAATGTGGAAAAGCAATCATGCAAGAATCGTCATCAATCTTCAAAAATGTCTCGTTCCCACGCTCTTCGTGGGAATGCAGTGGGTGACGCTCTGCGTCACGGAACGCAGAGCGTTCCTGTATGCATTCCCACGCGGAGCGTGGGAACGAGAATCAATTTTATTAATAACAACCTGACAGTTCTTGATAAAACGCAACAGAGCCAACTACGCCAATTTTACTGGATGAATCAGCCTGCTTTATATGAACTTCCTGTTGATAGAAAAAACCAAGATAAATATTCGACTGTTTAAAGTATCGATAGACATAGCCACCCCATTGTTGTGTACTACTAGCACCCGGCGCGAATAAGTCAGGATAGTTTTTTTCTGCCCACGCGAACAAGCAATCTGACACGGCCGAAAAACTGGTTTTAGTTTTTCTGGATAATTTAAATATGCCTTTATGTGAAGAAAAAAACATATCCCCAGAAGCGCTTATTAATGATCCATTCCCAGCCTCTTCTAGTCCATTATTCACTACTAACCATGTGACTCCACGATCAGCGCTATACTGAACCTGGCCTTCTTTCAACCAGTACAGACCTTGCAGATTGACCGGATCAAATTCAATTTCAGGTGCAATATCTTCATCAGCATGAGTCAATTGCTGCAGAGTTTTTAGCCAACTTTCTCCGCCATTTTCTGATCGCCAAAAACTTTTCTGACCTATGGAATAAATCAACAGATCAGGATTTTGCGGATGCATTATAAGTCTCGCTTCCCCATCTATCGCCTCGCTAACAAGAAGCTTCCAGTTATCGCCGCCGTTTATTGATTTGTATAGTTCTGTAAATCCACCCTGCGCCCCGTTACGAGCCCCGTCAAAATAAGCCAAGCTATAAATAATATTCGGGTTTCTCGGATCGATTTGGGGCAGTCCAACAAAATCAAGTCCCTGGCCTGACTCATTGATTATATTCCTGATATTTTTCCAACTCAGTCCATTATCAATACTTTTTCTAAGAACTCCTGGTGGGTGGAAATAGGCATAAAGTGTTTGACCGTCATTAGCATAAATAATAGCTTCAAGGCCATCTTCTACTGGTAGTATTTCCCAATTCTCACCCGAATCTACACTACGAAATAAACCAGACCGAGTTTGACAAATAAGCTCATGACTATTGACTGGGTTAATGATAAATTTAATACAGGTGCCTGTGACAGAGCTGTTAGTCCTATATGCTTGCCAAAGCAAGCCTCCATCAGTTGTTTTATGATGAAATCCATTCCAACGGTCAGCTATATACATGACATCCACATTATTCTGGCCTTCTATTACACTTAAATCACCACCAATTTTCTTGACTCCGGTATTGCTAAGCACCCAATCTAAACCACCATTTTCACTGCGTAACACGCCTTCACCATAAGCCATTAAGAGCTGCTGATTATTATGCCTATTTATGACTAAATCGCTGAGTACATAAGGTGCAACATCAATCACTTCCCAGCTATCACCAGAGTCATAAGACTTAGCAAAATGAGTCGTATTATATCCATAGTTTTTATAGTGCATTTCATGTCCATATAACTTAGCACCTAAATCCTGCAAGCATTATACATAATAATCCACAAAACTCCTTATTAAACAATGATATAATATCATTTTCCTGATTTCACTATCTCATTGTTTTAATGAAGCCCTCTAAAGTATCAAAATCCTCATCTCACGTAAGAAACCGTACCCGAACGGTAAAAATGACATCTACAGCACATGGATTGACAAGCCAGGCGGGACTGATTCCCGTCGTGAAATATTTAGACAGGATAGGTTTTGAAAAAACCGTAAAACAAAGCGTTCCACATCGGCGGGGTGAAAATGCAGACCATCACTTATCTGATGTGGTTCTATTGACGTTGGTTGGCATGATGGGGGGAGCAACATCAATGGCAAAGGTGACGACCGTATGGGCAGATAGCGTACTGCGCAAAGTAGCTGGCTGGATAAAGATTCCTGTTGAAACCACAATTTTACGGATCTTTAAAGAAGTAAGTGATAGGCAGATAAGCCAGTTTGAAACGCTCACGCATACTTTGCGTGGTCAACACTGGCGGCGATTGCTTCGTTCCGGAAAATCGAAAACTGGCATACAATCCGTCCAGTGGGTCGATGTCGATTCAACTGTGGACACCGTTTGTGGTCGACAAGAAGGAAGTGCCAAAGGCTTCAACCCCAAAAAGAAAGGTGCCCGTTCATACCATCCACAACTCGCTTTTCTAGCGGAAACAAAAGAAATTTTACAAGCCTGGTTCCGGACAGGCAATGCCTTTACAAGCAATGGTGTTGTAGAATTTACCAAACAGTTACTTGCACACTTGCCCAATCGGATGCGCATTATTTTTCGCGGTGACAGTGGTTATTTTGTCGGTGATTTGCTTGAATTTCTCGATACCAGAGGGCATGGGTATCTAATAAAGGTTAAACTTAAGAATTTGAACGCATTGCTGGCCAAACAGGCCTGGACAGCCATACAAGGCCGACCCGGTTGGGAGCAGAGCGAGTTTCAATATCGTTGTGGTGGCTGGTCTCGCTCTCGTCAGTTTGTCGCGGTCAGGATAAAGCAACCTAAACAAGTGACAGGACCTCAGTCCGAGCTTTGGGATACGGCAGAATATGACTATTTTTGTTATGTAACAACTGAACCTCTATCGCCTTGGCAAACACATAAGAAGTATGGTGAACGAGCGACGTGCGAAACATGGATTGAAGAAGCAAAATCACAAATGGGTTTAGGTAAAATCAGAACGAATCAATTTCTGGCTAATGCCGCATTATTTCATTGCGCCGTTCTTGCCTACAATACCGTGCGCTGGATGGCTCAATTGAGTGGCAACAAAACGTTGTGCCAATGGGAGCCGGATACACTTCGTACTTATCTGATTCGGGTGGCTGGAAAATTACTCACAGGCAATAATCAGCTGAGAGTCAGAACACCTGCAGGTCCGCTCTATCCACAGGAATGGGATGATTGGGTTAAGGTGGGGTTACTCGCTTAACATTAACCGAAGTTAAGTCACTTTGATTAAAAGGTCATGGCACGTTGGCAGGGTGTTTATTGCCTTGGGCTCGGGGGATATCCATACGATACAAAAAATTTCCTCTATTTATGATTTAAATCTGGATATTTTGATCGGTTGGACAAAGAGGGCTGGCAAAGCGGCAGTAAAAACCTAATAACCACTTAGCTAGACAGGTTAATGAGAGTCAAAATATGGGCTTGCAGGATTTAGGTAGCATATAAAATCCCGGAATCGACAGGATCAAGATAAACTTTAGTAACATCAGCATGTAATAGATTTGCACCTTCACCTGGCGGCACCAATAACTGCCAATCTTTACCAGCATTATCACTTATCATTACTTTATCTTCACTTTCGAATGAAGAACTTGATGGAAAACGAAACGTTGCATAAAGTGTTTCACTCTGTTCCTGGGACATAGCAAAATTTCCCCGACATTCTACGTCAGGGACTTTAATAGTGACCCAGTTTAATCCACCATCGATGCTTTTGTATAAAGTTTGAGTATTACCGATATATTTACTCCAGGCATACGCATTGACAATAGTCTCTGCATATAAAACATCAGGATTTTTAGTATCCCTGGCTATCGTATGAATATTAGACCTGTCTACTGATGGCTGTTTTCCATCTGCTTCAGGAAGTGCAACCCAGCTTTTCCCATTATTAAAGCTTCTAAAAGTAGCCGAAATAGAACCGTCACCCCTTAAATTTAGCCCATCAATTATTTCAGTATCTGCTTGCTTCATTCTGAAACTATTAATGGGAGCACCTTCTGGCCCAATGGCTTGCCAGTAAGGAAAATCATCCGCAGCATAGAGATTTAAGCTAGTGAAAAAAAGCACTAGTAAAGGCATGCATAAATAGAGTGCCGCTGGAAATTTGTTATCTACTATTTGTTTCATAAAAGTTCCTGATTACGTATGACTCTCAGCCATAGTAAAATAAAACATGAAAAATCTGCATGTTAACTAACTCGTCATTCCCGAAATTTTTTATCGGGAATCTATGCTTAACCTACGAGATTCCTGCTAAAAGCATGCAGGAATGACGGAGTCTAGCTGAGAGTAGCAAGCATAATAACCAAGTAAAAGTTTAACTCCCCAAACTCCAATCGTCTCATGCGAATTTTCTCGTTTATCTCGTTCCCATGCTCCGCGTGGGAATGCAGTGGGTGACGCTCTGCGTCACGGAACGCAGAGCGTTCCTGAATGCATTCCCACGGAGACCGTGGGAACGAGAAAATTCTGTAAATTATCAATTACAGCCTGATAGTTCTTGATAGAACGCAACAGAGCCGACTACGCCAATTTTGCTTGAAGAATCAGCCTGCTTTAAATGGACTTCCTGTGCGTAGAAAAACCCAAGGTAGGTATTCGATTGTTTATAATAGCGGTAGACATAGCCACCCCATTGTTCAGAGCTGCTAGTACCTGGAATGAACAAGTCAGGGTATTCCTTTTCAGCCCATGCGAACAGACAACCCGACACGCCCGAAAAATCAGTTTTCTCAGAGAGCTTAAAGATGCCTGTCCTTGCAGAAGCAAATACACTTCCGGACGAAGTGTGTAGTAATAGGTTGTCTTCACCTTCCAAACCCTTGTTGATTAAATCCCAGGTGATACCTTGATCGGAACTATGGTAAACACCTTGGTAAATACCTTGATCTATTGCTGCAAACAGGCTATTTAAATTATTAGGGTCAAAAACTATTTGCGGAGCTGAATAAGTATCTGTAACGAGCAAGGATTCTAATGTTTTTTCCCAGCTTTTACCGCCATCGTTTGATAGCATAATATTGCTCATGCCCCTGACAAATAGAAGGTTTTCTGGATTGTGCGGATTAATAAATAACTTCCATTCTCCAAATACAGCGGTTTTTGGCACAAAAATTAGCTGCCAACTATCGCCACGGTCTATTGATTTAAATATTCCTCCTGAGGCGAATACATATAAAGTACCTGGATTAACAGGGTCAAAGATTGGGGGCTTAGTGTAAGCTAGGGGGGCAATTACCTTCCAGGTTTTCCCAGCATCCGAGCTTCTACGTATATCACCTGCAATCAACGTATAAATCATGCCATCCTGAGCATACATCGCTTTTGCATTGCGTTCGGCTCTGAGTACTTCCCAGTGATTA
The DNA here is from genome assembly GCF_965251085.1 of Methyloprofundus sp. NCBI lineage: Bacteria > Pseudomonadati > Pseudomonadota > Gammaproteobacteria > Methylococcales > Methylococcaceae > Methyloprofundus > Methyloprofundus sp. The sequence continues at coordinate 3,634,126 of NZ_OZ252594.1, forward strand.
GCGGCATCTTTACTGATAAATAGCCCTGCATAACTCTGGCAAATAATTTCCTGATTTTGTAACGGGTTAAGCAGGAATTTATGACATTCACCCATTACGGGTTCCGCAACCGTAAATATTTGCCAATGCTGACCTGCATCGGTACTTCTATAATAGGTATTGAAATCATCAATCATGTACATCACAGCATTATTATCTTCTGCAACGCTTAAGGATCGTGTGCCAATTAAATTCATGCCTGTATTACCAGGAACCCAGTTTTCACCACCGTCCTCACTACGTAAAACCCCTTGGCCGCGTCCGGCAGTCATTAATAATTTTTGCTTATTGTGTGCATTGATAAGTATTTCGCTACCAGGAATATAGGGAGAAACATCAATGACCTGCCAGCTCTCCCCTGAATTATATGATTTTGCAATGCGACTTGCATACGTTACCCTGTCTGCAAAATCAACAGCCCTTAAGGTCGCATATAAAATGCGCGAGTCTGTCGGATCAATAAAGAGCCTGGTGATATTAAATTCTGTCTGGTTTTCATAAGGGTTAACGAGAAACGTCCAGTCCTGGCCGCCATTGTTGCTTAACATCGTTATGCCATCGAATGAGGCATAAAGTTTTTCACTATTATCAGGCGCAATAGTAAAGCCGCCACTATATTTTTTAGTGGGCAGCGTAATATTCACCCAGCTTAACCCGCCATTGATACTTTTATATAAAATGTTCTCGAAAGGCGAAGGCGGCGTAAAATCTCCAGCCCACAAAACTACCCCATAGAGAATATCAGGATGTTTTGTATCACTGGCGATAATTGTAATATCTGTATTATCGTCTGAGCGTAAATTAACCCGCGCATCTGTTGGAAGCCATTGCTGACCACCATCCTGGCTAATAGCCATCCCAAATTCAACAAAATTTTCGGTTTTGGTTAGAATTCGTAAGGACTGAGTGACAGGCGTAGGATTTAGTGCGAAAAAGCTGGAGGCCTGACTATTTAAATCACCCGCCAGTAGCTGCCAGTGCATCGCGTTATCGACACTTTTAAATAAGCTATCTGAATGGTAGGTATACAGAATATGCGGGTTAACGGCATCAACTGCCAAGTCTAATGCAAGACTATCAGGGAAGTATCTCCGTGGCTTCTTTAAGTGAGGCAGCACAACCCAGCTCTGTCCGCCATTGCTGCTTTTTAAATAAGCGCCTATATTAAAATTGCCTAGTATAGCCGTAGCATAAATAATTTCAGGATAATCCTGATTGGTAATCAAATGTTCAATTATTGCGCCCTCTGGTCCTATTCTTTTCCAGAAATGTTGATCCTCTGCGGCATAAAGATTAAAACTAGTATAAAACAGGACTAAGAAAGGTATAGACAGGCGTAGCATCGTTTTAAATTTAAAACAGCCGAAAATTTTATCTAGTATTGTTTTCATCATCTTTCACTCCGTGGATCTAACTAAAATCATGGGCTACAAATTTAAGACGGGAGACCTGAAAATAAGTACCCAAGCATAATTAATTTAACAAATTTTACGCAGGATTTTTTTTCATTTTCAAGGCGCATAAATAGGCGCATAGCTGGCTACGCAACTCTTTATGCAACGCTGAAAATGAGAAAAAAGACAAGTAAAATATTGGATTAATTATGCTTGGGTACTTATAGACTCAGGAGAAGATTGTTTTTACCATGAAGGACATGAAGAGAATGAAGAAGTTAGTTTTTCCCTTCATTAGCTTCATGTCCTTCATGGTGAGTTGTGTCCCGCGTTAAGTGGATAACCAAATCATGCTATATCTTGTCATCATGAGCCTAAACCAAAAAAATAACAATACTTATTCCATACCGCGTAAAGCTTCAGTCACCGCCTGCAAGTCATCCATAATCCAGGTCGGTGCGTAATCAATGTTAGTTATATCTTCCTGGGTTGAAGCTCCCGTTAACACCATCAAACTACGCATACCGGTGCGTACTGCCCCTAAAATATCGGTATCCAGTCGGTCGCCGATAGCAATGGTGTTTTCAGGTGTACTGCCTAATAATGCCAAAGCTTGCTGATAGATAATTGGCTCAGGTTTGCCAATGACCTTGGGAGTGCAACCAGTCGCCGCATGTAAAGCAGCCAGAATTGCGCCATTGCCCTGTATCAGTCCCCGCTCAGTTGGCAACGTAGTATCACCATTAGTGGCAATAAACTCTGCACCCGCGCGTAAATTAAGCGTTGCTGTGGATAGTTTATCCCAGTTAATCGACTCATCTTTACCACAGACCACTATATCCGCACCCTGTCCTGGTGTAGCTTCAGTATTTAATTGATAGAGCTCGGTTAAAGTAAACCCCTGTTCTAATAATGGCAATCTTGCGCCATCTTCGCCTAAAACAAAGACTCTTGTTGTCGCTGGATCTTTGTGCTGCGCAAGGTACAGTGCAGTCGCCATGCCCGAGGTTAATATCTCTTTTCCCTCGACTGTAACGCCCATACGGGCCAGTTTTTTGATATATTGATCGTTGGTATGGCTAGCGTTATTGGTTGCCAGCACAAACGGAATTTCCTGCTCGCGTAAAACCTGAAAGAATTCGTTTAATCCGGCAATGGCTTGTTCTCCATGCCATAATACGCCATCCATATCAATGATCAGTGCGTGTATATCAGTAAAGGGTGCAGTCATGTTAAGTTCTTTTTGGAAGCAAAATAAGCGGGTGAAATATTCAGGCCTTTTCAGCCTACTATTAATAGCGCTCAGTATAACAGGCTGTAGCGTCAATCAGCCACGCCAGGCTGCAATTGCCTCAGCCCACCCGTTAGCAACACAAGCAGGCTTTGAAATTTTACGCCAAGGTGGCAATGTCTATGATGCGGCTGTTGCCGTTAGCGCTGCCCTGGCAGTGGTTGAACCGTCTGGATCCGGGCTGGGCGGTGGTGGATTCTGGTTATTACATCGCGAAAGTGACGACCTGGATATCATGATAGATGGTCGTGAAAAAGCGCCTTTAACCGCAGATAAAGATATGTTTGTTAATGCATCGGGCGAGGTCAATCCGCTGCTCTCACTCAATGGTGCTTTGGCTGCTGGTATTCCCGGTATGCCTGCAGGCCTGGTGCATCTGTCAAAAAAATATGGCAAGCTGCCCTTAGCGACAAGCTTACAACCCGCCATACGCTATGCTGAGCAAGGCTTTCAAATTGATACCCGACATCAAAAATTATTAAGCATGCGACAAGGCGTTCTCAATCAACACGCTGAAACAGCGGCTATTTTCTTACAAGATGGACAAATTCCTGCTAAAGACAGCTTGCTTAAACAAACGGATCTGGCACAAACGTTAAGACACATCGCCGATCAGGGAAAGTCAGGATTCTATGCAGGGACCGTTGCGGATAAATTAGTGCAGGCAGTACAAAAAGAGGGCGGAATCTGGACTTTAGAGGATTTACTTAACTACCAAATAGTCGAGCGTGCCCCGGTCACAGGAAGCTATAAAGATATAAAGATAACCAGCGCGGCTCTGCCTTCATCAGGCGGGATTGTTTTGATTGAAGCCTTAAATATCCTGGAAGATATTGATCTGCAAGCAGTAGATAATATAACGCGCAAACACCTGATTGTTGAAGCGATGCGCCGCGCCTATCATGACCGGGCTTTATATTTAGGAGATGCTGATTTTGTCGATGTCCCAGTAGCGCGCCTGATCAATAAATATTATGCACAAGGGCAATCTAGTACGATCCGCACAGATAAAGCACTCGCTAGTGATCATTTAACAGGGAACACTCAGGAGCAACCCGGCGGTCAAAATACCACGCATTTTTCAATTATAGATAATGAAGGTAATCGCGTTGCCGCCACTTTAAGCATTAATTTTCCCTTCGGAGCAGGGCTAGTTGCAAGCGGTACAGGCGTATTACTCAATAATGAAATGGATGATTTTGTCAGCGCTGAAAACAGCGCGAATGGCTATGGTTTAGTTGGTGGTAATGCCAATGCAATCGCCCCGGAAAAACGTATGTTATCCAGCATGACCCCGACATTTCTAGAAGACAGTGAGCGTATTGCCGTATTAGGCACACCCGGTGGTAGCCGAATTATTTCCATGGTGTTATTGGCAGCGCTGGATTTTTCCGCAGGTCATTCACCTGAGTCCTGGGTGAAGGTAAAGCGCTTTCACCATCAATATATGCCCGATCATATTTTATATGAAAAAGGCGGTTTAACTACCCAGGAACTTGAAGGTTTACAAGCATTGGGGCATCAGCTTAAGCAAACTTATAACTATGGCAATATGCAGGCCGTGGAATTGGATAAAGTAAATAACAGTTTATCTGCGGCTAGCGACTCTAGAGGGGAAGGCTTTGCCAGTGTGCGGCAAATACATGATTAATACGACTATAGATCTTCACTATTATTCTTCGGTATTAAGTTTTACACCAAAACTAGCAGACTATCTAAGCTTACTGGATAAAGATGAACTGGCCGTTGCTGAACGCTTTAAATTTACTGAACTCAAGCAGCGCTATATTATTAGCCATGGCATGCTAAGACAATTACTAGCCGAACGTGCCAATGAATCAGCAACTAGTTTACGCATTGAAAAAACTGAATTCGGTAAACCCTTCTTAGCTGATTACCCAGACTTGAGTTTTAATATGTCCCATTCCGGCGATATTTTAGCTATCGCTATAAGTGACTCTCAATGCCAACTTGGAGTGGATGTAGAATGCTATAAGACAAGAAGCACCTTGGAAGGTCTAGTAAAAAAATGTTTTGCACCCGAGGAAGCAGAATTTTGGTATAGCCAGGACGCAGTGCAGCGCACACAAGTTTTCTATCAATTCTGGGTAAAAAAAGAAGCTTTAGTTAAAGCAGTTGGTAAAGGTATTACCTTGGGACTGAACCAGTGTGTAGTCAACCCTGATGATTTAAACTCTTTTTTACGCGTACCTGAACTAGCGGGTTTAGCCACGCAATGGCAAATTTACCCGTTGGACTTATCTAACCAGGAATTCGGCGCGACAGTGTGTAATAAGCAAAGTACAGTGCTGCAAAAATGCGTGGTTTTTAATTAACAAGTTACCTTAAACCTAGAAAAATCAGTTGAGCGCGAATTTATAGCGAAAATGCCATATAAATAGTACTGATATTTATTAATAAACCAAACAAAACAACTTACTAGAAACAAAAAAGAGATTAAAGTTACTCGCGTAATTTAATATATACAGCTAACATGGAACCGGGGTCTTTAGCCCCGTCGGCATGCGGCGATAAAGACCCAGATTCTAGCATTTTTGATTCTTGCGTGCTAACTCTTTAGGTAACTACTCAGCGTATCTGATAGTTACGAAATTAGATTGTATATTTCCAGCTAGGCACCAGAAAAGTAGGTATTTGATAAAAAACACCCTGATGGAACAAGCGTTTTTGTGGATGGGGAGGAGGTACAACGTGCCCATCATGTTTTCGTTGATGGGCATGGATGAAGCCCTTTGCCCATCCTACAATGTTTATTTTGCTGTAACCACTCAGTTTGTCTGAGTAGTTACCTCTTTAGTAACATTTACTACTAAAACGCACACCCTGATTTAACACCTAGTTTTTTCAGGATAATTGCCATCGGACAAAACCCTGTAAACGCAGATTGAAACAAATTAGCACCCACAAAAGCGGTAAACCAAAGCCAGCTAACGGAATGATATTGTGATAACCCTAGGCTGATTAATATAAACGCCCCTGCTACCGCAAATACAATACGATCGATACTCATTATTTCTACCTATTTTAAACGGACTACGCCCATAAATTTTAAAATCATTTTTTCATAATAAGGCTCGCTGATACCATTGCGAATTTTGCGCATAAAGTATTTCTCAAAGCCTATTTTTGCAAAATGCACCCATTTTCCTTCGCTAGACCAAGTTGTATTTCGCGGTGGAATTTGCGGAACTGCTAAAAATGCAATCCCTGTATCACCCATATCAGCTAGACATAAAGCATTTAAACTCGGTTTATCAGCAGGTTCTTTCCCTGCCAGCTCATCGCGGATATTATGCGCTGTTGCGGTCACCATCGACTCAATCATATAACCTGTTTTTGGCGTCCCCACCGGTAACGGTGTTTTTTCTACAGGGGGTAATGCAATACAGACACCTACCGAATAAACATTCTTAAAGGTTGGGTTACGCTGATAATCATCAACTATGATGAAACCACGCGGATTAATCAAACCTTCTGCTTTTGTATGACGCACAGCATCAATACCTGTGAATGCAGGTAGCATCATCGAATGTTTAAACGGCAGCTCATGCTTTTTCTTATCTGCACCGCTTTCATCCACTTCAGTGACATACATCATGCCCTCTTCGATTTTATCGACTTTGGCATTGGTGATCCAGTTGATGGTTTTTTCACGCAAGGCACTTTCCAGCATTCCCTTGGTATCTCCAACACCACCCAAACCTAAATGTCCCACATAAGGTTCTGAAGTGACAAAAGTCATCGGCACCTGGTCACGAACTTTACGCTTGCGTAGCTCTGTTTCAAGAATCATTAGATATTCATAAGCGGGTCCAAAGCACGATGCTCCCTGTACGGCACCGACAACAATCGGGCCCGGATCCTGCATAAATTTCTCCCAGTCCTGTGCAGCTATAGCGGCATGATCCACATGACAGACAGAGGAAGTATGCCCATCAGGCCCAAGCCCCGGCACTTCGTCAAAAGCTAATCTTGGTCCTGTAGCAATAATCAAATAATCGTAATTAACAGCAGAGCCATCGGCTAATTCAACTTTATTATTTTCAGGATCAACATTAGTTGCTGCTTGCTGAATAAACTCTATGCCTTTTTTCTCAAAAACCGGTGCGAGTTCAATTTTAAGTTCTTCTGGCGTACGCCACTTTGGTGGCACCCAAGGGTTAGAAGGAACAAAATGAAAGGTAGGTGAATCAGAAATCACTGTGACTTGATGGTCATCGCTGATATTTTCTTTCATTTCAAAAGCCATTGGCACACCGCCAATTCCTGCACCTAAAACAACTATTCTAGCCATAATAATTCCCCGTTCTGTTGCTGCACTATAAATGCGCTACAGTCTATTAATAAAATCAAATTTGTAACTACTCAGGCATGCTGAGTAGTTACAGCAAAATAAACACTGTAGGATGGGCAAAGGGCTTCATCTGTGCCCACCAACGAAAACATGATGGGCACGTCGTACCTCCTTTGCCCATCCTACAAACGCTTGTTCTATCATGATATTTTTTTATCAAATACCTGCGTCTCTGGTGCCTGGCTGGAAATATACAAAAATTTATCGTTATTATTCGACTTTGCTGTAACGATCATATTATATTAGCATTTAATTATATAAAATAAAAATATCACTTGATTAATATATTACCTAAATCCTGCAAGCATTATACATAATAATCCACAAAACTCCTTATTAAACAATGATATAATATCATTTTCCTGATTTCACTATCTCATTGTTTTAATGAAGCCCTCTAAAGTATCAAAATCCTCATCTCACGTAAGAAACCGTACCCGAACGGTAAAAATGACATCTACAGCACATGGATTGACAAGCCAGGCGGGACTGATTCCCGTCGTGAAATATTTAGACAGGATAGGTTTTGAAAAAACCGTAAAACAAAGCGTTCCACATCGGCGGGGTGAAAATGCAGACCATCACTTATCTGATGTGGTTCTATTGACGTTGGTTGGCATGATGGGGGGAGCAACATCAATGGCAAAGGTGACGACCGTATGGGCAGATAGCGTACTGCGCAAAGTAGCTGGCTGGATAAAGATTCCTGTTGAAACCACAATTTTACGGATCTTTAAAGAAGTAAGTGATAGGCAGATAAGCCAGTTTGAAACGCTCACGCATACTTTGCGTGGTCAACACTGGCGGCGATTGCTTCGTTCCGGAAAATCGAAAACTGGCATACAATCCGTCCAGTGGGTCGATGTCGATTCAACTGTGGACACCGTTTGTGGTCGACAAGAAGGAAGTGCCAAAGGCTTCAACCCCAAAAAGAAAGGTGCCCGTTCATACCATCCACAACGAATAAGGTTAGATTGTGATCGCGAAGCGAGCCACAATCTGAACCGTTTGTTGGACAAGCCCGGCACGATAGTAGGAATTCATTTAATGCGCTCTATGAAAATAGCTTTTTGTTGATCAGCCCGACTGATGAATCGAACCTCTGTTTTTACCTGTTTAACTGAACTTTGAGCGTTGTCCATTGCAGTCAACTCTCAAAGTCCAAGTATCGGAGCAAAATTCTGCCTTAATCTCCGATTTTAGCCCAAGCAACTCCCTCAGCATTTAATCCGCTGATAGCCTGGGTCGAAGTGTTTAAATTTACATAAGCGCTAGTGATTCCAATTGTTAAGTTGGCAAAGGCTGAAACATTATTTCCACCCTGGGTATTTGCCGACGCCCAACAACCATCGCCCCGCCACAACATTTGCAACTGAATGCCGGCCGTACTTTGAGTGCACGCAATATCTTCGTCGGGTCAAACTTTAGCAGGGAGTGAATCAACTTAATAACACCCTTGCTATTCGGATGTAAAAAGCCATAATTGCGCGCACGACGAAAGCCTTTAGGCAAAACATGTTGCAGCACCAGCCACAGAAATTTAGCCCCCGATACCGTTTTGGTTTGATAGCGTTTGGTTTTGCTGTCTTGATAACGGTAGGTTACTTTGCCATTTTGGCAGGATAAGATATCCTGTTCACGAATCACACCACGATACAGGTATCGACCCAGATATATCAATGCTTTATCGCCTGCACCGACAAACTTACAATCGACCACCCATTTTTCCGGAATAGCTGTGGGAAATGGCAACTTTTCTTCGTTCATACGCGCTAGCATCTTTGCACGAAATACTTTTGCTAGTGCTTTATGATGAAACAGGTATTTGCCTTCCTTAGTGCGCCAGAGCTTCTTGATTTTATCCACGATTGCCGCAGGCATAATGACATGAATATGCGGATGATAATTTAATTCGCGTGAGTGTGTATGTAAGACAGCAATCGCCCCGGCATCGCCTTGCAACTGCTTATCATTTTTACTAAAACTCTGTAAAGTCGCCCAGGCACAGTCAAACATCATACTGTAAAGTAACCGCGGATGCTGCCTGGCTAACGACCTTAACTGCGCAGGTAAGGTAAAGGTATTCATAAAATAATCAGCAGGGACTTGTTTTTGTACCTGTCGTTCAATCCATTGTTGACTCTCATGATGTTGACAATGCGGGCAGTTACGCTGGCCACAGGAATGAGGCACAAAGGTTTGATAGTCACAGTCTGCACAGTTAACCTGCATCACAGGACTCAGCTGTGTCCGACAGCTCTTCATGGCATGTAATGCACTGATCTGATTGGAGCGTAAACGAGATTGATACTCGCTTAAAAAGTCAGACTGAAATTGATCAATCACTGCAGCTAGGGTTATCATGAAATCTGCCCCCAGTGAATAGAAAAGTCATTGACTAACTGATTAATGTGCAGCTCTGCATTCTCATCGGTAATATCGGTCAAATGCGTATAGCGAGCCGTGGTTACTAAACTGGTATGGCCCAGAATCTTCTGCAACTCAACTAAATCAACCCCGGCTTCTAACAGGTGAGTGGCGTAACTGTGGCGCAGCGAGTGGCAGGAAATCTTTTTTTTAGTCCCATTTCTTGCGTCACAAGACGGATTGTCTTCTGGATGCCACCGCGATCAAGGGGGGATTCAGCAAGATGTGCACCTTTTAGACCCCGGGCACGGTTGGGAAATACCAGCACTGGATTTTTATGCACAGCCCAAAACTTACGCAACACCTTCAAGGTATTCACAGGCAAAGGCACAAGCCGATCCTTATTGCCTTTGGCATTGCGAATATGTACCCGCATGCGTGTCGCATCAATATCACCTACTTTCAGGCTTAAGCCCTCGCCCAAACGTAAACCTAGACTGTAAATCGTAAAATAAAAAACTCGATAGCTTAGATTACGGGTCGACATAAACAGTTGTTGTGCTTCAACCACAGTGACAATATCGGGTATACGCGTACATCGTGGTGGTTTAATCATTAGCACATCAACCCACGGCTTTTGTAGCACATGTGTATAGAAAAACTTGAGACCATAGAGATCTAGTTTCACGGCACTCCAGGAAAGGCGGCTTAAAAGAGCATGAAAATAATCCACCAGTTGATCTTGCGTTAAGTTATCCAGATGCCCCTGAAAGTGTTCCCCGATACGGCGAATAGCGCGTGAATAAGCGTCAATGGTTTTGGGTTGCAGTCCCTTAAGCTTTAAATGCTTACAGTGCTGGATATAATAATGGTTGAATTTAAGCTCTATCGATGGTGTCATAACAGTGTAACCTCATTATTGTTAGTTGGATGAGCTTACAAGTTACCTGTTATGCATATAACAGGCAATGAGGTTACACTTTAAATTTAAGGGATGCGCTGTTTTTCTCCGCGATAGCGGCTTCGTCCAACTCGCTTTTCTAGCGGAAACAAAAGAAATTTTACAAGCCTGGTTCCGGACAGGCAATGCCTTTACAAGCAATGGTGTTGTAGAATTTACCAAACAGTTACTTGCACACTTGCCCAATCGGATGCGCATTATTTTTCGCGGTGACAGTGGTTATTTTGTCGGTGATTTGCTTGAATTTCTCGATACCAGAGGGCATGGGTATCTAATAAAGGTTAAACTTAAGAATTTGAACGCATTGCTGGCCAAACAGGCCTGGACAGCCATACAAGGCCGACCCGGTTGGGAGCAGAGCGAGTTTCAATATCGTTGTGGTGGCTGGTCTCGCTCTCGTCAGTTTGTCGCGGTCAGGATAAAGCAACCTAAACAAGTGACAGGACCTCAGTCCGAGCTTTGGGATACGGCAGAATATGACTATTTTTGTTATGTAACAACTGAACCTCTATCGCCTTGGCAAACACATAAGAAGTATGGTGAACGAGCGACGTGCGAAACATGGATTGAAGAAGCAAAATCACAAATGGGTTTAGGTAAAATCAGAACGAATCAATTTCTGGCTAATGCCGCATTATTTCATTGCGCCGTTCTTGCCTACAATACCGTGCGCTGGATGGCTCAATTGAGTGGCAACAAAACGTTGTGCCAATGGGAGCCGGATACACTTCGTACTTATCTGATTCGGGTGGCTGGAAAATTACTCACAGGCAATAATCAGCTGAGAGTCAGAACACCTGCAGATCCGCTCTATCCACAGGAATGGGATGATTGGGTTAAGGTGGGGTTACTCGCTTAACATTAACCGAAGTTAAGTCACTTTGATTAAAAGGTCATGGCACGTTGGCAGGGTGTTTATTGCCTTGGGCTCGGGGGATATCCATACGATACAAAAAATTTCCTCTATTTATGATTTAAATCTGGATATTTTGATCGGTTGGACAAAGAGGGCTGGCAAAGCGGCAGTAAAAACCTAATAACCACTTAGCTAGACAGGTTAATGAGAGTCAAAATATGGGCTTGCAGGATTTAGGTATTAGCATTCCCTAAAATAGAGTTCAACTTTTTTTACTAATTAAATACCTGCACTATTCTTATATGTGCAGCTATTTTATACAACGTTTTTTCCTGGTGCCCTAATGACTCAAGAAAATCATGCTACAGAGACGGTCAATCCGATCGTGCTGTTTTCTATCAACCACCCGAAGATAATTACCTGGTTAATGACTATCATTACCGTTATTATCATTGCGCTGGCAGCCCTGCCTAACTTTTTTCCTGAAAAGCTGGCATTTCTGCACACCATCAAGGTTGATACCGATCCTGAAAACATGCTCTCTGATGACGAAGCTGTGCGTGTTTATAATAAAGACATGAAGGCCGAATTCAGCTTAAGCGATATCGTTGTTGTCGGCATTACCAATAAACAACATGCTAACGGAGTTTTTAATAGCAAATCCCTGGCCAATATCTATGAGCTAGCGCAATTCTCCCTTGGCATTAAGTGGCCTGATGAGAAAAACCCGGGGAAAACTGCCGGAGTAATTGCGGTAGACGTGCTTGCGCCTTCAACTGTAGATAATATAGAACAAGGCGGCCCTGGCACAGTAAACTTTAGCTGGCTAATGCCGGAACCCCCTAAATCAGATGCTGATGCGCTGCTGATACGTGATCGTGCCCTGAAGATTCCCTTTCTTAATGGCACTTTGGTCAGCGATGATGGCGAAGCGATTGCTTTATACCTGCCGATTACCAGCAAAAATATCAGCTATCAGGTGCGCGAACAATTGCTAGCTAAAATTGCTGAATTTACCGACTCTGAAGAAGAGTACTATATTACCGGCTTACCCGTCGCACAGGATACTTTCGGCGTAGAAATGTTTAAGCAGATGGCAATTTCTGCACCCCTTGCGATGTTAGTCATTTTTTTACTTCTCTGGTGGTTTTTTAAGCGGCTGATTTTTGTCACTTCGCCGATGATAGTGGCCATGGTCTGCGCACTTTCAACAATGGGTGTGCTAATTATTTCCGGGCATACCATCCATATCATGAGCTCGATGATTCCCATTTTCATCATGCCCATTGCTATTCTGGATGCCGTGCATATCCTGTCAGACTTTTTTGATCGTTATAATACAATTCGTGATAAGCGCAAAACCATTATTCATGTCATGAATGAATTATTTACACCGATGTTAATCACCACCTTAACCACGATTGCAGGTTTTGCATCATTAGCTTTAACACCCATTCCTCCGGTGCAAGTTTTTGGTATCTTTATTGCAATTGGGGTATTTTTAGCCTGGATCTGGTCTGTGACTTTTATACCTGCGTTTATCGTTTCGATTTCGGATGAAAAACTGGCGAGTTTTATAACGACTAGCGATGCCGAAGCAGAAAGTACAAAGACATTCATGGCTCGCCTGTTAGCGAAAACTGGGCAATTTACTTATAACCATGCCTTACTTATCCTGTTATTTACGCTGGCATCAGTCGGGGTAGCCGGTTACGGTATTAGTAAAATCAATGTCAACGACAACCCGATTAAGTGGTTTACTGAATCACATATTATTCGCGTGGCTGACCGGGTATTGAATGAGCATTTCGGCGGTACTTATATGGCCTATCTTGCACTAGAAGTTGATCCTGACGCTACGACTAATACGGATTTTAAACCCGCATTATTAGCGCGTTTAGATCAGGCACAGCTAGACGCTATTGCAGATGAATATGCCAACGGTGAGAAAATATTCGATTTTGTGAAATTAACCATCGTAGGCCATGCAGGTGATCAGGAAAGTCTGAGTCAAGCAATCAATAACACCATAGATCAAGGCCTGGATTCAGCGACTGATGAAGAATTCGACACCTGGGATCAGGTGCAATTATTTATCGACAGCGAGCGCCAGCGTAGCGAAATTTTCAAACAACCAGAGACACTGACTTATTTAGCCGACTTACAGAACTATATTAATAGCCTGAACGTCGTCGGTAAGTCTAACAGTCTGTCGGATGTGGTAAAAACAGTGCATAGGGAGTTATTACTAGGCAAACAGGAAGAATTTAGAATTCCTGATTCCTCAAGTGCCATTGCACAGACCTTAATTACTTACCAGAATAGCCACAGACCTCATGATTTATGGCATTTCGTGACCCCTGACTTCCGTAAAAGCAGCCTGTGGATACAGATGACCAGTGGTGATAATCAGGATATGTCTTATGTAGAAGAGCAAGTAGCGGACTACATCGCCAGCCACCCAATGCCCTATAATTTGCAGGCTAACTGGTTTGGTCTGACGCATATTAATGTTGTCTGGCAGGATAAAATGGTTTCTGGTATGTTTGAATCATTTGCCGGTAGTTTTATCGTCGTACTGATTATGATGGTTTTGCTATTTCGCTCATTTGCCTGGGGCTTATTGTCCATGGTTCCGCTAACAGTCACCGTTGGCCTAATTTATGGCATTATCGGCTTGATAGGTAAAGACTATGATATGCCCGTTGCAGTATTGAGTTCACTGAGTATCGGTTTAGCGGTAGACTATGCTATTCACTTTCTCAGCCGTGCACGTGAATATACTGCTAGATATGGTTCCTGGGAAGCAGCCATTGAACCTTTGTTCAGTGAACCAGCTATGGCGATTGCGCGTAATGCCATTGTTGTTGGCGTGGGCTTTTTACCACTACTCGCCGCGCCTCTGGTTCCTTACCAGACCGTTGGGGTGTTTATTGCTGCTATTCTATTTATGGCAGGTGTGAGTTCATTATTGATTCTTCCAGCTTTAATAACGCTGATGCCAGGGGTTTTCTTTAGAAACCTTAATAAATCCGCATAATTTCGGGCTGGTTCCCACGCTCTGCGTGGGAACGAAAATTTTTTGTATCATCAGGAGATTATTATGACTTTAAAACAACTTATTTTAGGCTTAGGCACCACTCTGGCCTTAAGTGCTGCTTTTGCAGAAACCCCGAGTGTAGATGATATTATTCATCACACTAACTACACTTCGTACTATCAGGGCCAGGATGGTAAAGCCAAGGTAAAAATGACCATTACCGATGCGCAGGATCGCACGCGTAGCCGTGAGTTTGTTGTGTTACGCAAAGATGACACTACTTCGGATAATATTAAAGACCGTTCTTATGAAAGCGACCAAAAAATGTATGTTTACTTCAAGCGCCCTGCGGATGTCAACAAAATGGTCTTTATGGTAATAAAAAAACTCCAGTCAGCTGATGATCGCTGGCTCTATTTACCAGCACTGGACCTTGTCAAACGAATCGCAGCATCAGATAAACGCACTAGCTTTGTTGGCTCTGATTTTCTTTATGAAGATATATCAGGTCGTAATTTGGCTGATGATACCCATACTTTAATAGGCACTGATGATAATTATTATATCGTTGAAAACACTCCGGTTAACCCAGACGAAGTTGAATTTTCAAAGTATATTATGTATATCCATAAAACCACTTTCTTGCCTATTTCAACTGAATATTATGATAAGCAAGGTGAAAAATATAAAACCTATACCGCGCTAGGAGTTGAAACAATTGCAGGCCATCCGACGATTACTAAATCAGAAGCTAAAAACATGAAAACAGGCGGCAGTACTTTGATGGAATACAGCTCGGTTGAATATGATGTGGGTATCCCAGATGATATTTTCAGCGAACGTAACCTAAGAAAACCACCCAGAAAATTATTACGCTAATACCTACATTATGAAACGTAGAATGGGTAGAACGTAGTGACACGAATGAGTCACGCAGGAACCCCATCACTATCCATTTGATGGGTTTTAGGTTTAGGCTATCGCCTATACCTGCTACCCATCCTATAAATCTAAACTGTTTCGCAACTTTATATCATGCGCTTATTCTTTATTTCATTTACTCTTGTACTGATTTCTTTAAGTGAAATAACCCTGGCCGAGCCTCCGCTCTTACCTGCCGGGCTGGAAAAAGAAACCAGCGCCCCTGCACTTCCCGCAGGGCTTTCACCCAGCTCCGCTCCCAGTTTACCCGCAGGATTAGAGGCACCAAAAAGCAGTGCACCTGCTCTGCCCTCGGGGTTAAACACCCCGCTTCCACTACCGGGTGGTCTGGAATCAGGCAGCTCACCCAGTTTACCGACTGGTCTAGATACTGCTCCTGCATTACCCACCGGGATAGAGCAAGCAGAAAGTAAACCGGCTGATCAAACAGAAGAGCAAGAAAGCTTCAATCTATTTGATGCCGAAGAGCCGTTTATCAATTTTAGCGGTTTCTGGGATATACGCGGCGGTGTGCGCACGCAAAATGATCCCTACGAAGATCAATTTTCATTAGGTGAAACACGTTTACAGATCGGCTTACAGAAAGATATAGGCCCTGTTGCCATTAATGTCGTCACCGATTTTCTCTACGATCCCATTGCCCTTAACCAGCATGTAGACCTACAAACAGGAAATGGCTGGGTAGATTTACGCGAGGCCAACCTAGCCTTTAGCCCTTTTTCCTTTATGGATATAAAATTTGGCCGGCAGATACTCACCTGGGGAACGGGCGATTTGATCTTTATTAACGACTTATTTCCCAAAGACTGGCAGGCTTTTTTTATAGGTCGTGACCTGGAATACCTAAAAGCACCTTCTGATGCGTTAAAAACTTCTTTTTTCACGGATTATGTGAATCTGGATTATATATACACTCCCTGGTTTAATGCAGACCGCAGCATTACCGGCGCAAGAGTTTCTTATTACAACCCTATGCTGAATTCTATTGCCGGACAAAATGCCATTATTGAGTCGGAAAGGCCCGATGAGGGAGAACACGCCCTGCGACTATATAAAACGATCAAAGGTAAGGGAGATGGAAAGAAATAATCATCCAAACGAAGTAAGCTTGTGTCTCAATAATTTATAATAATGAATTCTGAATTTATTCTCACACTAGGCAGATAAGCTTGTTGATATTAACAGATAGCATTATAGGTTGGATTATAAATACAGCCCATCGTTTAAAAGGCTCGGTACGTCGTATATTCATGGCTGAAACGGTGGAGCTACTAGGCTCAGGTGGTGCAAGTATTGCTGAAGAAAAACTAGGATGGAATAGAGGCACTATCCGAAAAGGACAATATGAACTTGAAACTCAGCCCATAGAAGATAATTTTTCAGCGAGAGGGCGTAATAAAAGTGAAGAGCATTTTCCTCATCTACTTGATGACATAAAAAAAATTGCTGAACCGGAGTGTCAAACGGATCCCTCTTTTAATTCCTGTCGATTATATACCCGGCTAACGGCTAAAGAAGTTAGAAAACGTTTACTGGAGATTGATTATTACGATGAAAAAACATTACCTTGCTCAAAAACTATCAATACAAAATTAAATGACCTGAGTTACCATCCAAAAAAGGTACAAAAAACAAAGCCTCATAAGAAAATCAAGGAAACGGATGCAATTTTTGAACAAGTTCATTCAGTCAATGGAATGGCAGATATCAACCCAAAAGAGATTCGTATATCAATTGATGCCAAAGCAAGAATGAATATAGGAAATTTTTCACGGGGAGGACGAAATCGGGTTTTAACAAAAGCAGAGGATCATGATTTAGATGTTAAGGAAAAGTTAACTCCTTTTGGTTTTTATCTGCCTGAACATGATGATTTTTTCCTTTTCTTTACAGCAGGCTATGCCAGCAGTGATTTCATCGTTGACCGATTGGAAGAAATTTGGCCAGAAATTCAAGAAAAATATGGAGTAGATATTCTGACAATTAACGCTGACAATGGTATGGAGAACAGTAGCTCCAGAACTCAGTTTATAAAAAGGCTTGTGGAGTTTGCTGAAAAAAGCAACATAAAGATAAAACTGGCCTACTACCCTCCTTATCATAGTAAATATAACCCAATTGAACGAGTATGGGGAGCCTATGAAAATCATATTAGTGGCGACATAATGGATACAGTTGAAACAACTTTAAAATTTGCCAAAAGTATGACCTACAATGGCAAAGCACCTATTGTTAAATTAACAGAAAAAATATATGAAACAGGAGTAAAGGTAGGTAAAAAAGCAATGAAGACGTATTATCAGTTTGTTGACCGAATGCCATCGTTGGAGAAATGGTTTTTGACCATTTCTCCTGGTTGTTCTGGATGATTATTTCTTTCCATCTCCCTGATGTCTAAATCAATCATTTTTGCTCTCAATGTTGCACCTTTCATCGGGCTTCCATTGTCAGAATGAATCACCAACTGGTTTTTATCTATTTTTTCTCGGCAGGCAATATCTTCTATCAAATCAGCGGCATGAGCACTTGATTCACAATCATGAACCTGCCAGCCGACTGTTTTCCGGCTGTAAATATCCATCACCATATACAAATAGTAGTATTGCCCCTTTACCGGGCTTAATAAATAGGTAATATCCCAGGAATAGATTTCATTGGCTGCAGTCGCTTTTAGTGACCGGGGTTTCTTACGCTGAGCTGCTGTCCCTTTACCTCTGTGTTTAAGTTGATTATACTCTTTCATTACTCGGTAAAATGTTGATTCTGATGCAATATATTCACCGATGTCTAATAAAGTAGGCACTATTTGGTAAGGGGTTAATGTGCTATATTCAGGCAAATTAATAACCCTTAGTATGTCTTGCCTAATAACATCTGATAACTTGTTGTGCGCAGGAGAATCATTGTAAATTCTTTGGTCTTCTGATAATTTCTTCCCCTGGTTCCACCGTTGATAAGTACGAGATGCAATGCCAACAAGCTCACAAGCCAGATGCTGTCTTGCGCCATTTTGTACCGCCTCGTCAATGAATGCACAGTATTGCTTGCGATCTGGGTAGGAGATCAAGCGACCTCCTTTTCCCCCCAGATCGCTTGGCACTTTTTTGATAATACCAGTAAGGCGGCTGTTTCAGAGAGCGCTCTATCCTTGCGATTGAGCTCTTTCTGTAAGCGTTTGTTTTCTTGTTTAAGTTTCTTTTGTTCTTGCCTGGAAACAGAATTAGATGCTTGCTTTTCTGATAAAAAATCTGATTTCCACTCCTTCACATGATGCGGGTAAATTCCATTTTCTCGGCAATATGAGCTAAGCTGCTCGCCGTTCAGGCTGTGGCAGTCCATTACGGCCTCAAGACGTTGTGCTTTAGCCCAATCCTGAGGGCTTTTTTCTTTTGACATACTTGTTTCGGGTTTCTCTAATTTATTCTTCTTGGCTAAGTGGATCCATCTTTGAAGTGTTGAATAACCAATACGTAAATCATCGGCAATAGTGTTAAGCGTTTGATCAGATCGTCTGGATAATGCTTTTTCTACAGATTGTACTTTGAATTCCTGATTATATAATGCCATTTCTGTCTCCTAAAATAAAATTTTACAGGCGACAGGTATGTTGACATAGGGGGAGATCGCAGAGAAAACACATTGGATCACATATCAAATGTCCGTCGAATAAATGGGCATAACAAAGCATTTTCAGCCGGACATTTTGCTCTGCTGCGCGCCGTAAAATCCCGCTGGAATGAGACGTTAGACATATATTCAAGCATAATACTTTGATTGATTAAACCTATTAAAACAATCGGAATAATCAATTTTCACTATCCTATAAATACCGTTACTATAGCTACTGTCAATTCTAAAAAGCGAGGAAAACAGATGAAAAAGAAACTAACTACAAACGCAGGTTGCCCTGTATCAGACAATCAAAATGTTATGACCGCTGGCCCACGAGGTCCTCAATTATTGCAAGATGTTTGGTTCCTAGAAAAAATGGCGCATTTTGATCGGGAGGTGATACCAGAGCGACGTATGCATGCAAAAGGTTCAGGTGCTTATGGGACATTTACTGTAACCCATGACATTACAAAATATACCAAAGCAAAAATATTCTCTGAAGTGGGTAAGCAAACTGAGTTGTTCACCAGATTTACAACCGTTGCCGGTGAGCGTGGTGCTGCCGATGCTGAACGAGATATTCGAGGCTTTGCTATTAAATTTTATACCGAAGAAGGTAACTGGGATATGGTTGGTAACAATACCCCCGTTTTCTTTTTACGTGATCCCTTAAAATTCCCCGATCTTAATCATGCAGTAAAACGTGATCCACGCACAAATATGCGTAGTGCCCAAAATAATTGGGATTTCTGGACATCGCTTCCTGAAGCTCTGCACCAGGTCACAATCGTCATGAGTGATAGAGGGCTTCCAGCGACTTATCGGCACATGCATGGATTTGGTAGCCATACATTCAGTATGATCAATGCTGACAATGAACGTGTTTGGGTTAAGTTTCACTTTAAATCTAATCAGGGCATTGAAAACTTAACCGATCAAGAAGCAGAGGTAGTGATTGGTAAAGACCGTGAGAGTCATCAGGCAGATTTATATAATGCTATTGAAGAGGGTAATAACCCTTCATGGGTTTTAAAAATTCAGGTTATGACGGAAGAGCAGGCAGAAAGCTCGCCTTACAACCCTTTTGATCTGACTAAAATTTGGCCACATGCGGATTATCCGTTAATCGAAGTGGGTGTAATGGAGTTAAATAAGAACCCTGAAAACTTTTTTGCGGAAGTTGAGCAATCGGCGTTTAACCCTGCCAATGTTGTCCCAGGTATTAGCTTCTCTCCAGATAAAATGCTACAAGGACGCTTGTTTGCTTACGGTGATGCACAACGC
The DNA here is from genome assembly GCF_965251085.1 of Methyloprofundus sp. NCBI lineage: Bacteria > Pseudomonadati > Pseudomonadota > Gammaproteobacteria > Methylococcales > Methylococcaceae > Methyloprofundus > Methyloprofundus sp. The sequence goes on from NZ_OZ252594.1 coordinate 3,654,287, forward strand.
TATCCCTTGGGGGTAAACCATAATCATATACCCGTCAATGCACCTCGTTGCCCTGTTCATAGTTACCATCGTGATGGCGCTATGCGTGTTGATGGCAACTTTGGTGGCACTATTGGTTATGAACCTAATAGTAAAGATGAGTGGCAAGAACAACCAGACTATTCTGAGCCTACAATGAATTTATCAGGTGCTGCAGGTCATTGGGATCATCGTGAAGACGATGATTATTATTCACAACCTGGTGAATTATTCAGGTTGATGAGTGCTAAACAAAAAGAAGCTTTATTTAATAATACGGCTGAGTCTATTGGTGGTGCATCGGTTGATGTTCAGAAACGTCACATTGGTCATTGCTTAAAGGCTGATCAAGCTTATGGTGCAGGTGTAGCTAAGGCTCTTGGTCTATCTTTAGATGATATTTGAACGTAAAAAAGCCTAACAAAATTAGAGAATAATAGAGAGGAGATTTCTAGTTTTACTCAGAGTTTACCAGCAATAGAAATCTAACATTAGGAAAAGCAGACACCAAATGCAGTTCCTAAAATAATCATCGTATAATAATTTTTTTATTCAACATATCGATATTTTTCGGTAATTTGATTGATACCATCAACTGTATAAAGGATACATCAATGAAAAGCATATTAAAAATTTTAACTTTGATACCTCTCACTCTTCTCGGTATTTTTACAATAGTTTCCTATATAAAAGCCAACCCAAATCCCTATCCCGATAGCAAGGCTGATTCAGAAATTCCAATTTACACAGAAATTGAGCTTGCCCATGAGCATAATTATAATGGTGAGAAATTCTTACCAATACTAGCTTCTGCTGCCATTGATATCGATAATAATGGGGTTTCAGAGCTATTTTTAGGCGGAGGAGAAAATCAAGATGATGTACTGTATGTATTTTCAAATAATGCATTTGAACCACATTCAGCCATAAAATTTGCTAAAGATAATAATGACGCTACCTATGGCGCTTCTGTTGTCGATATTAATAATGACGGTCTTGATGACTTGTTACTTGCCAGGGAAAGTGGGGGGTATATTTACTACAACACTGGAAATTCATTTAAAGCAAAAAAGATAGATCTTCATCTAAATGAAAAATCACGCGCTGTTTCATTTGCCCTAGCTGACATTAATAATGATGGCCATATTGACCTCTATGTGAGTGCCTATTTGACCAGAACAAAAATGGAAGGACAAAATATCTTTAACAAGGAAGGATATGGTGGGTCGAGCGTCCTACTCTTAAATAACGGCGATGATAGTTTTTCAGATATTACTGAACCCGCTGGAATGACTTATATCCATAATACCTTTTTAGGTATTTTTGTTGATATGGATGATGATCTGGATTTAGATCTTGTGGTTGCTCATGATACGGGGAAAGTGAAAATCTGGAAGAACAATGGTGACTTAACCTTCACAGACGTACAAACTCCTTTCTCAAATGTATACGGCTATCCAATGGGAATCGGAGCGGGAGACTACAATAACAACGGTAAAATTGATTTTTATTTTTCGAATATTGGACCAACGGCTCCTAAATTTTTAGCCAAAGGTGATTTAACCGATGACCAAGTCTTTTATACAGATTTAATGCTTATGGAAAATACGGGCAATATGACTTTTATAGATTCATCCAGGAAAGCTCTATTGAGTGACTATGAATTTTCCTGGGGAATCACTATGGCTGACTTAAATCTTGATGGTCAACAAGATATATTAATCTCTGAAAACTATGTGGATTTACCTTTTAATGAATTTTTTAAACTACCCGGTCGTATGCTTTTACAGAAAAATGACCAAACATTTGCATCAGTTGAGTCTGAGGCGGGTGTTGAAAATAGAAAATATGAGATAGCTCCTTTGCTTGCTGACTTTAATGGCGATGGATATTTAGATCAAATCAGAGTAAATCTGGCTGGAAAATCAAGAGCATTTCTTTCAAACGGTGGTAAAAACAAATATCTAAGAGTTAAATTGCCATCAACAGCTAAAATGTTTGGCAGTAAAGTGACAGTGACGCTCAGTGATGGGTCAAGCTTAACCGATTGGCATATCTCTGGAGAAGGTTTGTGTTCTGACCAAGAACATGTGCTCACATTTGGATTGGGGGACTCTTTAAAAGCAACCAGTGTTTCAGTTTTAATGCCCAGTGGCAATACCCTTTCTAAAGAAGTGAATTCAGTCAATGAATTAGTGGTGTTTGAAAATGAATGATTATTTAGCAAAACTTAAATTTGGGTATCGGTTTTATATCTATCTCGGTATTTTAGGAAGCATACTGGTGGGTATCGGCGAGTATTTATTGCATTTTAGCCCACTAGGGCCAGCGGGTGAAATAGATATGCTCTTAAATGTTCCGCTTGCCAGAGCAAGGACCGGACATTTCTTTGCGATTGCAGGTGTCCCGTTCTATTTTGCGGGTTATTATGGCCTGTTAAAATTATTTCGCAGTTCAAATGAGTTTTATGCAAAATGCCTTTTTGTATCTGGCACTTTATCTTTCACTGTTGGGGGAATATGGATTAGTTCTAGGTACTTTGGTGCAGTGGTACTGCAAAAAGCTATTAATGGCCCTAACTACGACTATTTCTTTTCACAGTATGATGAAAATTACCAGATTTTAGTTTGGGCTCTAAGAATTCTAGTTGCTCTGCTTTCATTGTTTTATGTTTTATCTGTCTTAAAAAATAATTTTAATTTGCCCAAATGGCTAGCTATTTTTAATCCTATTGTTCTTTTGGGGCTAATAATATCAACCTTGTTTTGGTTGAAACCAGTAGGAATTCATATTGCTCCCATTGCGATGAATATGACCCACTTTATCTTTTTTTCCTTACTGCTCATTTTTGCCAAACCCTCTAAGCCAATAGATTAAATATGATAGATATACTGATTAAAGCATTTCGTGTTTTTGCAGAAGGCTTTGCGGCATTAGACTGGTTTTGGATAGCCTGGGTTTATTTGTTGATACTCGTCAATGGAATTCTGCCGATAATTTTTCTCCCTAAATTTACGGCGATCATCGTGCTTGTTTCAGCTATTATTGGGCTTTTTATGGGTTTAGTATTAACACACGCGCTGGGTTTTTCAAAAATATTAGGTTTAATGCACTTTCCATGGATACCTATGGTTTGTTTTCAGCTCTATTATTTGAATCAACAAAATTATTCTTTAAATAGTTTTCATGATTATTGGCTAGTTTCTTCGCTTATATTATCTTTACTTTCCTTGATAATAGATTTTAAAGATGTTTATGAGTTTTTACTGTCTTCGAGAAAAGTTTGAGCCTAGATCAGCATGCTGAATTTATAAGAGATATTTTTTGCCTTAGGCACCTGGAAATAAATAATCGTCCAATATTTGGGCCGGATTTTTGTTTGTCATCGGTGCTGTAGCAATGGGCGCATAGCTGGCTACGTAACCATTGCTACAGTGCTGATGACGGACAAAAAGACCAGCAAGGGTGGATGATTATTTGTTTCCAGGTGCCTTAGTTTAATGCGTTTTTGAATGTGTGATTTAATTGACGCATACACTTATACGTTAAGTTAAGTTAAGTTAAGTTAAGTTAAGTTAAGTAAAACAAAAGAATAATATGGAAAAGTCGATTAAATTACTGATACGAGACCACATTACCTGCACTAAAAGGAGAGCATAATGATGAAGACCCTGAACCTTGCTGGCTTATCTTTACTTACGCTCCTGCTCGTGGGCTGCTCTTCAGCACCGACATTAATGCCGGCCCCGAACATCTACACCGATGGTGGAAGCTACCCCGAGGCGAATGTTCCTGCGGACTTGAAGAGCAACAAGGTCGATTTGCTATACGTCACTGACCGTAAACCGGAGGCTACCGATAATAATACGCTGGAATATGGAACGGGACGTTCAGCATCAGTGGGATTCGGCTCGGCGATCGTAGAGATCGGAAACAACCTGAGCTGGCAAGAGCTGGTCGAAATGAGTGAAACTTCTTCTCGCTCAACTTCGCCCGCAATTAAGGTTACATCACGAACTGAGCTGGGTCGGTTTCCACCGACCCCACATCCGTTTCAGATGGACGATGGGGTGATCAAAGAAGACCCCGACGTAATCGCCGAGTACGACAAAATGGTCGCGCAATTTCGCCAGGAGATCGATAGACGAATGGCGCAGAGCGGTGTGAATGAAGTTCATATCTTCGTTCATGGCTTCAGTAATACCTTCGACTGGTCTGCTGCTTCACTGGCGGAGCTTTGGCATTTCTTCGGACGCATAGGGGTACCTTTGCTTTATTCTTGGCCAGCAGCACATGGGGGGCTATTTGGGTATTTCGCTGATCGAGAATCCGGAGAATTTACAATCTACCATCTTAAAAACTTAATCCGAATGCTGGCATCGTTCCCAGAGGTGGAACGGATCAATATTCTGGCCCACAGTCGTGGTACTGACGTGGCAGCCACGGCACTCCGAGAGTTGATCATAGAAGCCAGAGCTGCAGGTAAGAGCCCGTACGAGCTCTATCGAATCGAGAATTTAATTCTGGCAGCTCCAGACCTCGACTTCGACATTGTGCGGCAACGCCTTATAGCGGAGAAGGTTGGCCCAGCATTTGGACAGATAACCGTTTACACCACAGATTCGGACAAGGCGTTGAGTATTTCACAGACACTGATGAGTGGTGTCCGCTTAGGGCGAATTCATACCACCGATCTTGGTGAGCAGGAACAAATGATATTCAAGGCAATAAAGAATGTCGCTTTTATCGACGTGGATGGTGTTCACAGTTTTATTGGTCACGCATACTATCTGGGCAATCCAGCGACGAGTTCCGACATAATTCGGATCATTAATGGCGGATACAAACCTGGTAGTCAGGAACGGCCGTTGATTCACCGAATACTGAATTTCTGGGAAATGCCGGTTGGTTATCCCGGTTCAGTAGACTAAATAATTAAACAAATACAAGCTCAGCGCCAACCTACGCGTTTTGGTATCATCTTAATTATCTTGTGAAAACAGTAAGCTTTTGATTTCATTATGTCAAGATCAGATGTTCTGAAGATACTGTGCCAGCTTGCGCTGTGTTAAAAGTGCATCGCCTGTGATTGTTTACCCTCAATATCCTCTAGGGATTCCATGACTGGAATGAACATCCCGGCTACCAACTTAAAGCGGGACAGATCCTCATGTAAAAAAGTAGGGTGGGCAACGCTTTTCTGCCCACCGTGGTGCAGCCTTGGTGGTGGGCAGAAAGGCGTTGCCCACCCTACGAGCTATAAACTGTCCCGTCTTAAGTGTATAGCCAACATCCCTATTTCATTCGTTTGTTTGAGTTCATCTCCCCCTTCTACAGGCAAAGTTCCTAATACTGCTTACTTAAGAAACAATACTTAGTAAACAACACCTTATAATCGTAGCTTGGGTTAGCTTATCAAGCGAAGCGCAGATAACGTAACCCAACATTTTCATGTAAATCAGCGTGTGGCATTGGCCTGTCTGGTGACCTACAACACCCATAATATGAGTTTGGCGACCTTCATCATCAATGGCGCTACGCATGGTTTTACCATCATCCTAGAAAAATCAGTTGAGTGCGAATTTATAGTGCAAGATATTGAATTAATATAATACTTTCAAAAAATCTTAGCTCCACCATAGGTTAAACGGGCATTTTTTGGAAGTGCGGTGGAATCAAGAGCTTGTGCTAGAAACCGTGAGCAACTGATTTTTCTAGGTTAAAGGACTGGCAGTGCTACATAAACTAAAGTAAGTATTGGTATGCTATATCAAGCCGGTCGCCTTACGACATTTAAAGCTCTCTCGCGCTTTTCCCCTAAATCATCGGTTCAGCCACTGATTGCTTTATAGCCTTCCATTCCACATAATACTGCACCCGCTGAAATGGCCAAAATCCAGGGTAATGAATGACGTTGCCCTTGTTTGCGCCGTGGATCGGGAATGTCAGCAAAAAACTCGGGTAAGATTCGCATTTGATCAGCCATTAGCATGATTTTCGGTGCTCCATAACAATAAGAAGGGTCAAGAATAGGTTGAGATAATCGAGCTTGAGAACCCGATGATAAAGGACGTACAAAGATTTGCTTGGGTTGTTTCTGAATTGAGCTGTAGCCCTTGGTAGTACGATGAAACCCGCACGTCTCACCCATGCATATTCTTATGATCATGAACCCCCATTCTTATGATCGTGAACACCTCCTTTATTCACGCATTGGCTCAGGTGTATTTTTACTCTAAGGGAGATGGAAAGAAATAATCATCCAAACGAAGTAAGCTTGTGTCTCAATAATTTATAATAATGAATTCTGAATTTATTCTCACACTAGGCAGATAAGCTTGTTGATATTAACAGATAGCATTATAGGTTGGATTATAAATACAGCCCATCGTTTAAAAGGCTCGGTACGTCGTATATTCATGGCTGAAACGGTGGAGCTACTAGGCTCAGGTGGTGCAAGTATTGCTGAAGAAAAACTAGGATGGAATAGAGGCACTATCCGAAAAGGACAATATGAACTTGAAACTCAGCCCATAGAAGATAATTTTTCAGCGAGAGGGCGTAATAAAAGTGAAGAGCATTTTCCTCATCTACTTGATGACATAAAAAAAATTGCTTAACCGGAGTGTCAAACGGATCCCTCTTTTAATTCCTGTCGATTATATACCCGGCTAACGGCTAAAGAAGTTAGAAAACGTTTACTGGAGATTGATTATTATGATGAAAAAACATTACCTTGCTCAAAAACTATCAATACAAAATTAAATGACCTGAGTTACCATCCAAAAAAGGTACAAAAAACAAAGCCTCATAAGAAAATCAAGGAAACGGATGCAATTTTTGAACAAGTTCATTCAGTCAATGGAATGGCAGATATCAACCCAAAAGAGATTCGTATATCAATTGATGCCAAAGCAAGAATGAATATAGGAAATTTTTCACGGGGAGGACGAAATCGGGTTTTAACAAAAGCAGAGGATCATGATTTAGATGTTAAGGAAAAGTTAACTCCTTTTGGTTTTTATCTGCCTGAACATGATGATTTTTTCCTTTTCTTTACAGCAGGCTATGCCAGCAGTGATTTCATCGTTGACCGATTGGAAGAAATTTGGCCAGAAATTCAAGAAAAATATGGAGTAGATATTCTGACACACACGCTGACAATGGTATGGAGAACAGTAGCTCCAGAACTCAGTTTATAAAAAGGCTTGTGGAGTTTGCTGAAAAAAGCAACATAAAGATAAAACTGGCCTACTACCCTCCTTATCATAGTAAATATAACCCAATTGAACGAGTATGGGGAGCCTATGAAAATCATATTAGTGGCGACATAATGGATACAGTTGAAACAACTTTAAAATTTGCCAAAAGTATGACCTACAATGGCAAAGCACCTATTGTTAAATTAACAGAAAAAATATATGAAACAGGAGTAAAGGTAGGTAAAAAAGCAATGAAGACGTATTATCAGTTTGTTGACCGAATGCCATCGTTGGAGAAATGGTTTTTGACCATTTCTCCTGGTTGTTCTGGATGATTATTTCTTTCCATCTCCCTAAGCCAAATCGGAAAATATTATGGTAGATTGGGTGTGATGTTTTTTTAAAAAACTGACTTTTCGTTCAGGCACTAGTTATAGACGTACCAAAGGTAAAGTAATCTCGATCCGGATTCTCGATAAATACTGAATAGGTACGTGCACTGTCAGCATTATTACCAATAAATTTAGAAGTTATTTCGCGACCATGACCTTCGAATTCATGATGCCATTCGCCCCTAATCTGAGGAATAAGCACACCCCAGGGGACATCAAAGTTATAGGCAAACAATGCGCCTAAGGTTGTTTTTAGAGATGTTAGGTTCTGGGCATCGTATCTAGTAGCCCATCCCTGTCCACTGGCAGGGCCTAATTCGGCCTCATCATAGGCATCTATATCAGTCCCGATATACCCTACGCTCACATACGGCTCAGCTATCAGGCGTTGATAATTAAAGGTATAGCTGGAACTTAAATTAAATCCATACTGGCGTCCATCGGGGGTGCCTTCTAGTGTCGCATTAACCCCGGTATAATTGACATTACGTGTAATATCGTAATTATTCCCCCCATAAAAGGCTAAACCATCAATATAGAAATTATCGGTAATATAATAGCTGGCATAAATGGCGCCATTAAATAAGTCCGTGTGTAGATCTCCGCCGTTACTCACATAATCACCGTTAGTACTTAAGTAGGTAAAAGCGGTTCCCACAATCAAATCTTCCGTCACAGCATAGTCAAGGCCTAAAGTTACGCCTAGATTATTATAGTTATAGCCCTTAGACTCCTGAAAGGTTGAGTCGACAGTACCAAAACGGAAAATTCCATTTACCCATAAGCCAAGTTTACTATAGTCATCCGCACTGGCAGCCCCCTTATTGATGCTCGATATTCCCGTTGGCTGTAGAGCATTACCATTATCGTAGAACTGAAAATTATTGGCTCTTGTTGTGACTCCCTCATTTCGGAAAGACACCATACGGCTCATCACCGATTGATTAGCACTGCTGGTTTTGCTAGCTGAAGTTTTATTGGCATTAGTCCCTGATGCACCCGTTTGCTCTGGTGATATTATCTGTACTTGTTCTGTTTGTTCAATAGGACTGGAACTGAGTAAGGCATTACATTGAGTATTAAAAGCCAAACTATTTCCCGAATCTCCACAACTCGCGGTAATTGCATCATACATCGACCCTCCAGTGCCATTCACACCAGGAGGTGGCGTAGCTTCCAGGGCTGCCTGAAGTGTTGCATTCCAGACGAGCGTTAGGAAAACGCAGAAAACAATGTACCGAAACATTGAAGACACACGGGGTAATTTATACGGATAGTTTGCTAAAATTATTGTTGATTTCATTTGCATTCTCCCTATTAGGTCGTTTCAAATGTACTGTTCATTTTTAGCATAGCGCTATGGTTTAACTACTTTCCCTGAGCTTATTAATACAAAGGTGGCTTGGGAAGAACCAGAAATTTGTTCAAAAACTGCTTGATATCTACCAATATCCCCTACTGAATCAGAGATTGAAATACAAGGAATCCTTAACCTTAAAAGACTAGTTTCAGGATCTCCAATAATTGTTTCAGAGCCTGCCTGACACATCTCAGTTTCAATAGAAGCTCCATCTATTTCTCGAGCTTCATTGATCGTATAAGCAAGTGGTTCATACTGAGGGGTGATAGCTAATATTGAAGTGACTAATTCAACAATTTTACTTCTGTCCTGAAATTCCATATCCAACTCATTTAAAAACAATTAGATACGCACAATCTGGCCTTGGTGTTGGCACTACAGATTTTTTTATTTTGAATTAAAGCTAAATCAATGTTTTTTTAACACCTCCTGGCTGCGCTGAAATTTCCAGTGCTTTATAAATAACGGATTGTCGCGGCTCTGCATTCGTCGCTTTCCTTAGATGAATGGTTTTTCCATCTTCCCGCCGTAAAATAACGGTAATGCGCTGCTGGTTTTCCATGATCCGTCGAATTGTTTGCCAGCTATCACCTAAATCCTGCAAGCCCATATTTTGACTCTCATTAACCTGTCTAGCTAAGTGGTTATTAGGTTTTTACTGCCGCTTTGCCAGCCCTCTTTGTCCAACCGATCAAAATATCCAGATTTAAATCATAAATAGAGGAAATTTTTTGTATCGTATGGATATCCCCCGAGCCCAAGGCAATAAACACCCTGCCAACGTGCCATGACCTTTTAATCAAAGTGACTTAACTTCGGTTAATGTTAAGCGAGTAACCCCACCTTAACCCAATCATCCCATTCCTGTGGATAGAGCGGATCTGCAGGTGTTCTGACTCTCAGCTGATTATTGCCTGTGAGTAATTTTCCAGCCACCCGAATCAGATAAGTACGAAGTGTATCCGGCTCCCATTGGCACAACGTTTTGTTGCCACTCAATTGAGCCATCCAGCGCACGGTATTGTAGGCAAGAACGGCGCAATGAAATAATGCGGCATTAGCCAGAAATTGATTCGTTCTGATTTTACCTAAACCCATTTGTGATTTTGCTTCTTCAATCCATGTTTCGCACGTCGCTCGTTCACCATACTTCTTATGTGTTTGCCAAGGCGATAGAGGTTCAGTTGTTACATAACAAAAATAGTCATATTCTGCCGTATCCCAAAGCTCGGACTGAGGTCCTGTCACTTGTTTAGGTTGCTTTATCCTGACCGCGACAAACTGACGAGAGCGAGACCAGCCACCACAACGATATTGAAACTCGCTCTGCTCCCAACCGGGTCGGCCTTGTATGGCTGTCCAGGCCTGTTTGGCCAGCAATGCGTTCAAATTCTTAAGTTTAACCTTTATTAGATACCCATGCCCTCTGGTATCGAGAAATTCAAGCAAATCACCGACAAAATAACCACTGTCACCGCGAAAAATAATGCGCATCCGATTGGGCAAGTGTGCAAGTAACTGTTTGGTAAATTCTACAACACCATTGCTTGTAAAGGCATTGCCTGTCCGGAACCAGGCTTGTAAAATTTCTTTTGTTTCCGCTAGAAAAGCGAGTTGTGGATGGTATGAACGGGCACCTTTCTTTTTGGGGTTGAAGCCTTTGGCACTTCCTTCTTGTCGACCACAAACGGTGTCCACAGTTGAATCGACATCGACCCACTGGACGGATTGTATGCCAGTTTTCGATTTTCCGGAACGAAGCAATCGCCGCCAGTGTTGACCACGCAAAGTATGCGTGAGCGTTTCAAACTGGCTTATCTGCCTATCACTTACTTCTTTAAAGATCCGTAAAATTGTGGTTTCAACAGGAATCTTTATCCAGCCAGCTACTTTGCGCAGTACGCTATCTGCCCATACGGTCGTCACCTTTGCCATTGATGTTGCTCCCCCCATCATGCCAACCAACGTCAATAGAACCACATCAGATAAGTGATGGTCTGCATTTTCACCCCGCCGATGTGGAACGCTTTGTTTTACGGTTTTTTCAAAACCTATCCTGTCTAAATATTTCACGACGGGAATCAGTCCCGCCTGGCTTGTCAATCCATGTGCTGTAGATGTCATTTTTACCGTTCGGGTACGGTTTCTTACGTGAGATGAGGATTTTGATACTTTAGAGGGCTTCATTAAAACAATGAGATAGTGAAATCAGGAAAATGATATTATATCATTGTTTAATAAGGAGTTTTGTGGATTATTATGTATAATGCTTGCAGGATTTAGGTATCATTAATATGTTCAGTCTTGAGTTGATAACGAAGGGTCTGGACGAGATGATAGGCAATGAGAGTGATAAAGATATGCCCATTAACCCGTTCTTCTTTTCGATGGTAGATAGGGCGTAGCCCGAGTTCACTTTTTAAACTGCGAAAAACACTTTCTAGATCGGTTAGCATGGTGTAGGTGCGCCAGAGCGTTTCTTCATTCCAGTCGGTCAGGTTGGTGCGTAAACAATAGACACCGGGGTGGGTTGCCTGGGAGTTGGCTTTTTCCACACGTTTCCAGCTGATTGAGATGGCCTTGCCTCCTCCGTCATCAGGCACTACCGTGACTTCATAGTGTTGTGCTGCACGCGCATATTTTTCCTTTATCCGCCCAAGCCGTTCTAACACTTTTGCATAATTTTTTGTGGTTCCTTTTTTACTCAATCCAGTGTGCAGGCTATTGAGCGCAGTTTCATATTTTTCTGAAAAACTGTCCTGCATGGCCTGTTCTTTCTTTTCCCTGAGTTGCGAGTGACAGTACAGTTCAACTTCTCCGGTCTCTTCTACAATCACTTTTTGAACTTTGACGCTTTGCCCCGGAATATCTTTGATCAGGATGGACTTTTCTTCATCAAAATCTCGCTTGCGCTTGCGTGAGACAACAATATAGTGAAAGCCATGCTCAATGAGATACTGGATGTTTTCTTTACAGCGTGCAACGCTATTTGCTCGACTCCCACACGGCGCGGTCGTACAAGCTCTAAACTGCCGACATCAACGGTCTCAAAGTGAACGCTATCGTCAAGGGTTGTACTTCGGGATGTGATGATTTGAGTGGCGTAATATTGTGCCCGTGTTTCGAGTGATTCCTCTAGGTCAATAGTGAGCCAGTCAGTCTGTGCTGTCAGTAATTGATCAATACGACTTGATAATGACTTCCACTGGGACTTGGGCACATCGAAGAAACGACCCAGATTAAGCAGGGTACGTTGCTTGACCTTGCCATCAATTCGCTCGGACTCAACTAGCCGAAACGTTTTGTAGGTCTCGCCAGTTGCCTTGGTTCGGGTCGTTGTGCATCGGATATACATACTTGAATTTTTCCATAAAAATCAAGTGAATGCAACTACTTTTGTTATGTTATGGCACTACGCTTTGCTTGGAAATGCAAATGTTTGTAATGATTAGGTTTTTATTTTTTTATCCTATTAAAATAGACCTGTTAGTGGTTTTTGAGCGAAAAACGACTGAACATGGGTTAAGTCAGTATGCTCATCATCAAGTTCTACCGTATTAAAAACGTCATCATTATTAAACCCAGAGACTGTCCAGGTATCAATCAGAGGGCTCGGTGTCGTTAAATGAACGATGGACATGTTGCACCCTTCTCTAGATTCAGACATCTTGATTCAGACGAAACTAATTTGAGACCATTTCCTAATTTTTTGCGGATGAAGTCAGCTCATAAATTAAGCGCAGATCGGTTCCTGGATAATTGAGTTCCGTTTGATTGAGTTGTTCAAATAACTTTTCTATTGCTTTATTACTTGCAGGTCGGGAAGTACTATGCACACGTATCCGAAGTTGTTTTTTTACTTCATCGGGTAATATATCTGCTTCTGTCACAAACAGCGTTTGTAATAGTTGCCTTGCCATCGGAAAGTCGATTGTCGGTGAGGTTAGCAGAGCGGCCATTGCTGTTTCTGCCCGATAAGCGATCATGTTGACAGTATCTATCAGCCGCTTTTTCCCTGGCAGAAGCTGTTCGAACTTATCTTCGTCTCTCAACTCTTGCCAGGTAATGTGTTTGGGCGTTTGGCTTAGTTGTTCCTTGATGGTTTTTAGTTCATTTTCATAATGCTCTATTTCTTCGAGTAATTCTGCTCGTTTTCTTTCCCATTTCTTGTATTTCACATCTTCCGTTTCATCTTTTTTAATCACCGGATGAAGTTCCATCGCTGCAAATCGAGATAGACGGTAATTGAGTTTGGATTGTATCGAATTACGCTGTCCTTCCTGTTGGCGCCTATCAGGGTTGACCACCCTTTGGGTATCGGATAGTGGCTCTATTCCATACTCCTGTAGCATATCTAGCCCATAGTGGTGCTTCATATATCTAAAAAAGTTCTCTTGGCACCACCGGCTAAACATTCGCCCAGAAACAGCCGTCAATTCTAGTTCATAGGCTGTGGTAATAATACTGGTTTGGTGACCAGAATCAGTCAACTTGCGCACTTCTCTCATCCACATCGCCTGTTTTCCAGTTCCAACCAGACTGCCTCGTTCGGCGAGTTTCATGATGACTTTTTCACCACTCGGTAGGGTGATCTCCTGACTGGAAAAATTGTCCAGTGGCCAATTTTCGGTGGGAAATTTATGATAGGTCATGCAAGCGACACGATGCTTGTTCCACATCTTTCTAAAGAATGCGGGGCTATAGCCTTCTCTATCAAACACCAGGATAAAACGACAGGCTTGTTTGTTTTGCTGTAATGCTTGTGCACTCGGTTGATTCGGAATGTCTTTGAGTAATCGGGGGACGATATCTTCTTCCAGCGTTTTTAGTAAGCCCGGATCCACCGTTTTTTCAACGACAAAGAAGGGACGCCCCGTACCATCATTAACCCAGTAGTCGGTGATACCCCGTAAGCAGAGTTTTTCGCGTGAAACATGCCGTTTGGGAAGTTTAGTCAAGTGTCCATGATAGACACGGACATGACCATCTATGTAGAGTGTTCCTGCTGCCTCTGGTTCATTTTCCATCCATTGTCGACTGAGGTCGGCCGCCCAGCTTTCGACTGATTTTGGTTCAGCCAGTCCTTTTACTTTGGATCTTAAACAACGCACTTCGGGAGCCCGATCCAGGCCAAGTAGTTTGCCGAATTCACCCGGTGCATGCTCGCGAAGTTGTTCGGCATTTTTGATGCGACATAGCCCCATAAAGGCGAGTAGCAATAGAATATGAAAGGTTTGATAGTAACCTGTCAGTTTGCCCAGGTGGCGCTCAATGTCATTTAATAAGCCATTGCCAAGTAACGCGGGCAATGCACATAACACACCGCCTTTAGGAACATCTAAACAGGATTCGAATTCGATTGAGGCTCCCTTTTCCTGCTCACCCAAAGCAGCCTGGATTCGCTCTTCTACTCGAGTGCAGGCCGTACCAAGCACATCGGCTGCATTGGCATCTATAATATCACGGGCTGATTTGGTACTGCCATCATTGGGGTCTATTGATGCGGCAGACTTTTTTTTAAACGTCCATCACTGATCGCCTTGCGAAAGGTATCTGCCCGGATGCCTAATTCTTTAGCGGCTTCGTTAGGCGTCATACCTTGATCCAGATATTCCTGAGCTTGCTGCAAAACCTCAAGCGTAAAGAGTGGTCCTCCCTTGCGAGTCGGGCGAGGTTCAAAAAACGAATCAGCCCCTTTTTCTCGTAGTTGCCTTAATGAGCGCATAACACTACTTTTAGAGACACCAAAGGTTGTAATAATATCGATTGAACGACAGGAACCGGTATTGATGAGTTGAGAGGTGTGAAGTCTAAATAATCTCTTATTGTCAGCCTGGTGAGAATAGATCGGGATACCGCCGAGGAAATAAAACCACTCATCATTTCGGTTATCAACACTGACCTGACCATTTATAATAGTCGTACCCTGAGGAATTATTGGGAGCATGAGTTGCTGCATTAATTGAATACCTCGTATGATATGAGGGCTTAGTTTAACCTAAATGAGTACCATTTTCATTTCTTTAGCTGAAAATATCAATCATTTGACAATAATTCCCTAACCCTTTAATTATATTGCCTAGTTTAAGTTTTAATGGATTTCTTTCAGGATAGCGAATCAAGATGTCTGATATTGGTAAATATTCGACCAACACATACTACCTAGAATCAGCGAGTTAGGTGGATTCTAAACTGACGACACAGCGGATAAAGCCATAAGTCTTTGATGGGTACGCTTTGTTTACCAGCAGGTCCCAACTTGCCGCGCCCTTTGGTTTTACCTACGTAGATCCAGTTGGCGACTTTGTAACAAGTCCCTGCAAATCGCTCGGTATCAACAAAAGTTTCCAGTAACACCGGACGGATGCCATAACGCTCTTCCCATTGTGTAGGAAGGCGACGAGCTATCATGGATAAAATAGTGGAAGCAAGATTTTTGGATTTCACCCAGGGCATAATCAGAAAACGGGCATTGTTCACGACTAACGGCAGGTTTTTTTGCCGCTGTTCGTGGCTCCAGCCAATAAACTGATCACGTGGTGCCGTTTGCCAGGCGGCCGCACTAAAACCGAGCGCTGCAATAATTTGCTCGTCGAGGATGACGAAGTAGCGAAGCTGTGCGCCGGGTAGCGGCTTGTGCCCCAGGTAGTGGTAGCGATGTATGTACTCATTCCATAGTCGTGAATGATCACGGGTGATGACTGGACAAAGCTGGATGGCCGCAAGTTCATGAACAGGCCGGAGGATCGCTGGTTGCGGGTCCGTCTGTTCAGTAAAGTTGAGTTTCTGTCGCGGGGGTGGTTTGCGCCGTGGTGGCGGCAGAGCGATAAGTCCATCTTCTGCCATGCGCAGCATGGCAACACGGCATGACATATCCTTGAGCCCCCCATCAGGCTTGTACCAATCAAGCATCCTGCAGGTCAGGCGCGAAAGTTCGGCACGCGTGCGCCCAGCATCCTCGGCAATCAATTTCCGCATCTGTTCCAGTTCCTGCTCGCTAAAGTTTCGTCCACAATACCGTGTCATGGTGATTGGGGCTGTTCTGACTCGAGTGGAGTCGCAGTCAGTTCAGGCAAGGGTTTGCTCAACTGCTGTTTGCGCGACTCGCTCATCATCCAGGGAATAAACGGGCGGATGTCTGAGGGAGGCTGCCCACCATTATTCGCACAGGCATCTAGATAGTCGTGAAGCCAGTGATGTGGGTTCAATCCCCATAACAGGATTGTCTGAAACAGTGAAAACATCATGGCTGCCAGTCTGGCACTCCATTGACTCCCTGAACCATAATAATTTTTACGCCCCATACCGGGATTACGCATGCGCTGCTCAGCAGTATTGTTGTCCATGGGTACCTGGGGATTGAGTACGAATACCATCAATCCTTTCCAGTGGTTATTCAGGCTGTTTAGGATCTTGCATTGAATGCGCTCTAGGTTTTTGTTCTCTTTCTCCGCTTCCAGTAAATGCGCGTAGCGCTCTTTCATCTTTTGGCTTGCCTGTGCAAGGGCTTGATGGTGTTGCTTGAAGTCTTGATTCTGGGTTTCCAGGCTTTTTGTTTCGTCCCACTCTTTCAGGCGTTGCTTGTTAAGATGATAGAGTTCGGCAATGAGTTCGACCCAATCAAGCATCCATGCTTCAAGTTTCGGATAGCTTCTGGCGGCATCCAGAAAGTCACGGCGGACATGTGCCCAGCAGAAAGCCAGTATGATCTGTGGAATTTCCCGTGCCAGCCGAATGTAACCTTTATAACGATCACAGACCACAATGACCTGTTCCAGGTGTTTATCCAGTCCGGAAAAATACTTGATGGGTATATCCCACTACGGCTAGGTGCAAGTATGTAATAGACTACCGAACGGGACTGAGTGACCCACAACCACCAGCGGTAGCCCGTTTTTCCCTCTATGATTTCAAACACTTTCCAGCCGGTTTCATCATTATGGAATAGATCTTTGGTGAGTTGTTTTTTAACCAGTTCATTGACGAGCGGTTCGAATAGCGGAGCTATCTTCTGTAATCCACCCGTGAGTGTGCCAGGGGCAATGCATAGACCTCGATGTGTGTAATCTGTACACAAATTATTGAGTGCTCGTGAGAACAGAAACTTGTTAAGCAGAACTTCTCTCCATACCGAGATGCCAATACCACTTTTGGGGATAAGACGTGGTGCAGGAGGAGCCGTAATCAATCCGGTGACTCCCTCGCATTGACAGCCCTGAACAGTCATCTTTCGTTTGACACGACGAATATAGCTGTTAACCTTTATTTCAACAATATTTGAATCCTCTGTCTGTGACAGAAGCTTGTAGGGTTTTGTACAAACTAGGCACAACGTGTTTTCAGCAGCAATGTCATGCTCTTCTTCAATAATCGGCAAATCAGGACGGGGAGTGCGCCCGTGTCCCTTGCTACCTTTTTGCTGGCCACGAGGCCGAGGTGTATCAGTATGATTATGTCTTCCAGAACTATTTCTCTTGGCAACGCCTTTTTCAGTTTTTTTGCCAAATAGGCGTTGTTTCAAGTCTCGAATGCGTGCCTGTGCAGATTCAAGCTCTAGCTTAAGATCTTCATTTTTCTGTTTGACCTGGTGATACTGTCCTTTCCAATAGTTTGCATCCCATTTAAGCTGTATATACTCTGCTTGTGTCAGTTCAATGACAATTTGAGCAAAGGGAGACTTTGTGATTTCTCCTGTCTCTATGCGTTGCGGACACGCTGCTGAATGTTGGGAGGCACTTTCCATGAACACCTTTATACAGGGTTTTGGATGATGTGTCCCGTACTCTTTTTATTTATTGCTGTATAGATGGGTTAGTCGAATATTTACTAAATCCGCGCTCAACCGATTTTTCTAGGTTTAGTAATGGAGGGCTAAAGCCACGCCCTAGAGTTTTCAATAGTTTCTCTGTAAAAATAGTCACCAGAATGAATGTCTGACTAATTATTAACGCTATAAAAACTGTCTTACTTTTAGCACAAACTGATCAATTTCTTGCACAGTATTTTCCTGTCCCAGGCTCACTCGTATAGCTGACTTAGCAAGGCTTTCTTCTATCCCCATAGCCGTCAACACATGGCTAGCCACCTGATGACCGCTGGCACAAGCTGAACCACTGGATATGGCGATACCCTCTTTGTCCATCTGCATAAGCAGCATTTCACCCACGCAGTTTGGTAGACCAAATTGCACAGTATTGCTAATACGCTGGCTCTCTTTAGCGAAAATACTCACACCCGGTAATTCCAGTAAACTGGTTTCTAAACGTGTTCTCAGTTGCAGACAATGTTGTTGGCGCTGTTCTAGCTCAGCATAAGCTAACTCAGCTGCTTTACCAAACCCAACAATGGCGGGGACATTTTCTGTTCCTGCGCGCAGGCCTGCTTCCTGACCGCCTCCGGTTAACTGAGGGTTTTCTAAAATCTCAGCTGATGCAATCAAAGCACCACTGCCTTTTGGTCCATATATTTTATGGCTGGAAAGTGACATCAAATCAACACCCAGAGCTTGAAAATTCACTGGTATTTTCCCAGCAGCCTGCACCGCATCGGTATGCACTAAAGCACCTTGTTGTTTGATTGTTGCACTGAGACTAGCTATATCTTGAATAACACCGGTTTCATTATTGACCAGCATAAATGAGGCCAGATCAAATTGCTGGTTTAATTGAATGAGTGCTTGCTGATCTATATAGCCTTCTGGCGTAATGCCAACTAACTCAGCATGGCCTGATTGTAGAATAGAGGGATGTTCGAATGCAGAGGTTAATATATTCGCTTGCGGCAAGCAGCCTTTTAAAGCTAAATTATTGGCTTCCGTGCCACCGCTGGTAAATATGACATGTTCGGGTCGCGCATTGACTAGCTGAGCGACTTGTTCGCGTGCTGTGCCTATGGCACTACGTGATAGGCGGGCTAATTTATAGAGACTGGAGGGGTTAGCATAAAAACGCCCAAGAAAAGGCATCATTGCCTGCAACACCCTTTCGTCTATAGGGGTTGTGGCATTATGATCAAAGTAAATCATGCGATATGCATAACGCTACTGGCTTATTTAAGTGCCATACCAATTGTTTCAGCATCTCTGAACTGTATTACTTGTTGCACATCGGCATCCTGGCGCTGAGCAACCGCCTGCACATCTGCCTGATCCAGTAATTGCGCCAAAGTGATACCATCGAGATAGCTGCGTACCGTATGGCTAAGCCCCATCCACAAGTCATGAGTTAAACAGGGTTGATCATTCTGACAGTTTGCTTTACTTTCACAATTAGTTAAATCAACCTGTTCGTCAACAGCCAGGATAATTTGGGTAATACAGATTTCTTCAGGTCCTCGGCTTAATTTATATCCGCCCCCTGGACCTCTCACACCAACGACCATATTGGCACGACGCAGACGAGAGAATAATTGTTCAAGATATGAAAGAGAAATAGTTTGTCGGGTCGCAATTTCTGTTAATGTCACAGGTTTAGCTTGACTATGAAAAGCCAAATCCAACATTGCCGTTACTGCATAACGCCCTTTAGTAGTTAGTCGCACAAGAGTTCCTATAAACTTAAGTTAAGTATGCTTTATAATACACATAACCTACTAAAACAGTCAACTATTATAAGCAACAGAAAAATAACATCTTTAGCAAAGCTGGCTTCTTCGATCGAAGTATAAATCATGTTTTAACTTCGTCTTTTAACGGCTACACCTTAGAGGTGGGCGCAGAACTACTTACCCAATTCACAGTCATGTAAACCTGGTATCTCTTCACGTTTGCATTTAATCCCGGCGGCATTCATTGCCTGTTGCATTTCTTGCATCTGCTTATCCATCAGTTGAATGTGATCCAGCATATGATTAATAGCATAGGCGACCGGATCGGGAGAGTCAGCAGTCGTCCCGTAAGCATCAAAACCCATTTTATTGGCAATTTTTTTTCGTTCAGCATTTTGCGAATCTTGTGCGCCGACCACTCGACCGGGAATGCCGACAACTGTTGCCCCATCCGGAACGGGCTTTATAATCACCGAGTTTGACCCCACCCGAGCATTTTCACCAATTACTATCGGGCCTAATATTTTTGCGCCAGCACCGACAACCACACCATTCTTTAAAGTAGGATGTCTTTTACCCTTATCCCAACTGGTCCCACCCAGAGTGACGCCATGATACAAAGTACAATCATCACCAATAATTGTGGTTTCACCTATCACCACCCCCATACCGTGATCAATAAAAAAGCGTCGCCCAACGACTGCCCCTGGATGAATTTCTATTCCGGTTAGCCAGCGACTGATATGCGCAATAACATTGGCTAAAAACTTAAAGCCTCTAACCCACAGCCGGTGACAAACCCGATGCGCCACTACTGCATGAAATCCAGGGTAGACGAAAACGACTTCCCACAAAGTCTGTGCTGCAGGATCGCGCTCAAACACACAGGCAATATCTTCTTTTATTAAATTAATCATGTTTTTGTAATATTGCTGTAGATTTTTTTAGGATGCCACGCAAAATATCCAGCTCTTTCGTATCGAGTGCAGCACGATGATACACTCGCCGTAAGCGACGCATAATTGACGTGGATTTTTGCGGATTTATAAAGCCAATTTCATCTAACGCTGAATACAAATGCTCATAAAATGATTCCATTTGCGCAGAACTAGCCAAAGCACCCTCTCGTGATTCAGGCTCGGCAACGTCCATGCTTGAGGCAACTAACAATTCATAACAGACGACTTGCACTGCAGCCCCCAGGTTTAGTGAACTATAAGCTGCATTACTAGGAATTGTTAATAAAGTCTGGCACAAATCCAGCTCATGGTTTTTCAAACCGGAATTCTCCCGGCCAAATAAAATAGCCACTTTTTTGTCTTGCGCTTCAAAAGCCAACCGCTCAGCACAAACTCTGGGGGACTCTTCAGGCACCGTAATCGTTCTTGAGCGAGCACTGGCACCAATAACAAGCTGACAATCTGCAATCGCTTCCTGTATAGAATCACAGCGTATAGCAGACGCTAAAATATCATCCGCTCCCGACGCTCTGGATGTAGCATCAGCACTGGGAAATATTTTGGGCTTCACTAGATACAATTCACTCATGCACATGTTTTTCATGGCTCTGGCAACAGCTCCAATGTTCCCCGGATGACTTGTTTCAACCAATACAACCCTGATATTTGACAGCAATGTTCGATCCTATAAATAAACCTGGAAAAATAAAGCTCACTATAGCAAAAATTTTGCTATTCTATACGGCTTTCTAATCGCTCATTAAAATTTAAGCTATGCATCCAATGCTCACTATCGCTATCCGCGCTGCGAGAAACGCGGGCGACATTATTCTTCGTGCATCAGAACATGTCAGCCATATTCAAGTTGATAATAAAGAGCAACATGATTTCGTCACGGAAGTTGATCGTCAGGCAGAACAAGAAATAATAAAAAACATCAAGACGGCCTTCCCCGAGCATGCGATTCTTGCTGAAGAAAGTGGCCAACATGAAGGCAATGAGTACACCTGGATTATTGACCCACTGGATGGCACAACTAATTTCTTACATGGCTTCCCGCATTATGCAGTTTCAATTGCCTTAAAACACAAAAACCGTCTTGAAGTCGGCGTTATTTACCTGCCATTAACCAATGAACTGTTCACTGCCGCGCGGGGTGAAGGCGCAATGATGAATAACCGGCGCATACGTGTGACCAAGCAAGCAAGCCTGGCTGGGTCATTAATCGGTACCGGCTTTCCCTTTAAAGCACAGCAACAAAAATATCTAGATGCCTATCTGGATATGTTTAAAGCCGTTTGTATTAATACTTCTGGAATTCGCCGTACCGGCTCTGCCGCTATCGACCTTGCTTTTTTAGCAATGGGGCGCTTAGATGGATTCTGGGAAGTGGACTTAAAGGCCTGGGACATGGCGGCGGGGATTATCCTGGTAAAAGAAGCAGGTGGTGTGGTCACCGATCTATCATTTAATGACCAGTATCTGGAATCAGGTAATATTATTGCCGGTAACCCGAAAATGCATCAATTAATGTATCAATTGATTAATCCGCATGTAACGGATAATTTAAAATAGGTAATTGAATACCCAGTTGGGGGAGGCACCGCTGTAGACTTAAGAATAATCTCCTTCTCCAGAGGGAGAAGGTTGGGATGAGGGAGTTAATAAAGGCATGATTTTATTCTCCTCACCCGACCCTCTCCAACAAGAGAGGGCTTAAGTCAACAGTACTGACATGGTTTAAACGACAGGCAATGGTCTCATCATGCTCGTTTTCCCTGTCATCACATCCAGCGTTTTCCTTAAACGCTTGAACACAGATTCCTGTGTATACGGAATTCCGTATTTTTCACATAAGGCTTTTACTTTAGGCTGAGCGATATGATAGCGACTTAGCGGCATTTCTGGCCATATATGATGCTCAACTTGATAATTCAGCCAGCCATGGAGAAAATCAATTTGATCAGTCCCTGTTTGAAAATTGGTCGAACCAAATATCTGCCGAAGATAAAACTCACCTTTATTGGTTGCTTTATCTTCAAATACATATAAGTCCTCGCCCACATGGTTAGTGCCAATCACCAAAAAGGTATGTAAATTAGTCATCACTTCAGCGAGCAAAGAATTGATTAATACATTCGTTGCAGCAACCGCCCCACCTATCGCAGTGACAATACCAACAGGTATAAACAACAAGGGAATCAGTGCAAATCTAATAGAAATATAAGGGATCAAGCAGTGCGTCCATAGTTTACGACCTATCGGCTTCATAGGATTCCAGGTATCAGCTCGTGAATAACTCACATCTCCCAAGCCTGCTTTTTTGTCTTGTGAACGCTGTAACTCAACCAGAGTTGAAGGTGCATAATATAGAAACTTCCAGGTACAGGCCATGACACCTAGAAAAACATACCTTGCCCATTGTGGCATATTGATATTTCTAAAGTCTTCGGTATTAAACTCCACTTGATCCGGATCAGCTTCTTCGCCCAGATTATAATGATGTAAATCATTATGCTCTTTATCCCAGGCTTCAGGGATCATCCACTCCAGCCAGTCTATAAAGCGCCGATTCCCTTTAGCAAAACCTTTACTTGTATAGCGCTTGGGAACCCCTTCGATTTTGTCGTAGGCACGATGAGTAATATGATGCGCAATCGTCGTCCAGCGTGTAACACTTCCCTGACTAATAAAAAATGCAGACACCGGGTTGGGAATAATCCAGGCAGTTCCGTAACCTATAGTGGAACAAATACGCCCCCAGCGTTCAATCTTTCTTAAATGCCGAAAATCATCCATATTCAGATCACTTAACACTTCCTTGCGAATATTCTCCATGTCTTGTGCAAACTGATCTCTGTCAATTGCATGGTAAATATGTTGAGTCACACACGTGCCCCTATAAAATGAAAAAACACTTATTATACCATCCATTTTAGTGGAAAAAACCGGATTATCGAACTGCAACTGCACTTTGAAACTCGACATTATTTTAACCCTATATAAACAAAGGATTTAAAGCCAGAGTAGGCACTAATATATTTTTTGCCTTGCGCAAGTACAGTCATCCCGTTATTGAACCTAACTAATCAAATTCAATACTATATTTAATATCACTGCTATGCGTAGAGCCTGCCCGTGTTTCTATACTAATATTTTCAGTGAGTTTATATTCCACTGCAAATTGCATTTGCGTGGTCAAAATATCCATAATATATCTTGCATATAATCTAGGCGTAATCCGCTTGCCCACTATCATGGAGTTTTGTCCCACATGGGTACTTTTTATATCAAATTCATCAACTCCAACAGTACCCATCACGGCATCAACATAATCACGCCCCAGGCTCAGGGCTGCTTTAGCAATTAACCCGGCACTGTCTGAATCGCCTTTGCCCAGCGGAGCACCGGTCAGTAGATATGCCAGCGCTTCACTGTCATTCAAAGCAGGCTCGGTGTAAATACGGGTAATCGGTTTTTTTAGCGTTCCGGTCATCTTTAAATAGGCAATTGTCTTATCATCCCAATCAGATGCCTTACGTGAAGCCAGGATACTAATTCCAGGGTTTTCTATATTACCCGCAAATAAAAACTGCCCTTTTTCAATCGTTAAGTCCTGCCCATAAGCAGCATAGGTGCCTTGCAGAAAATTAAGCTCATTGAATAATTTTAAATCATTACCTTTCTGTGTTGCACGTAAAGCCCCTCCTAAACGTGTTTTCAAGCCAAAGCCTTCGATAGAAACAGCCTTACCTAGCTTGATTATGACATCCATATCCATAGGGTACCCCGACTGCTTAACTGCCTCCTTCTGATCATTAACAATAACTTCATCATTACTAAGCTGCACGGCGCTCTCGGGCAAAGTGTGAAAAATCATAATCGCTTTAGGCACCTGAATGTTACCTTGCAAATTGGCGCTGTGTATATTTCCGCTTAATCTCAAATCCGGTGATAGCCATGCCTGCATTTCTGGTAATTGCAATAACGGCAAATCCTCACCTTTAATATCCAGCTTGAACTGCATATTTTCATTACTATATTGATCAATCTGGCCCTTAAGCGAAATTTTTTGCCCTTCTATATCAGCGTCTCCAAGCACTGCTATCTGCTCCGCTCGTGTATGCTTTACCTCAAGATTTGCATCTCGAACAGACAAACCTGCATCTACGACTGTCAAGCTACCTTGCTGTAACTGCAGCCAACTCTTATTCAGGTCAGGGGACTTTAATAGCCCCTGCAAATATACCTCTCCATTTATTTTTCCTGTAATATTACTCACTGAATCTACAAAAGCACTGAGAAAAGCAACTTTTTCCAGACTCACATTAAGCAAGCCGTTTATCCTGGCTGTTGCTATATTCGTTAAGCCCAGAGCTTCAATCTGACCACTAATCTGGTTAGTATCATCGATTCTAAAAGCCAGGTCAGACTGCAAGGTATCAACCAGAAGCTGAGCATTAAACTCTGCTACTTTAAAATCCAGGCGCTGCACACCAAGCTCTTCATCTTGCACTATCAACGCACCTGGATCGAGTGATAACTGCACATTGCCTAACAAAGCATCCTGTAAAGACAAGGAAAAATCACCGTTTAATAAACTGTTTACTTTAACTGTGGCTGGCATCCAGTAGGCAAAGACCGCAAGCGGTAATTGCTTAATCGTGCCATTCAACTGCCGTCCGGTCGATTCGGTTTGTGCATCAATACAGATCAGGCCCGTTGCATTTTTTTGTGCCAGACAAAACTCTGTATCCAACTGCATGCTTTGTTGATCTGTAAAAGCAACAGCCAAAGGACTGGCCTGTATAATCCGCCATAACCCCGATGATCCGGCCTGCAATTGCATATGTTGTAACTGCCCGTTCCATGTCTTATCAACCGGATGCCACGCACCTTGCATAGCCAATTTCAGTTCGGCCTGTTCAGCAAACACTTGCGCGCGTAATTCATGATGTGCATTTTGGCCTATACTTTGCAACTCAACTTTATCGATCTTTTGGCCATTAAAAACAAGCTGCCGGGCAATAAACTGCATATCCAATCGACCCGCGTGGGATGTATCCAGCGTGCCACTGGATTGTATACTGGCTATCTGTTGATCTTGAAACTTCAGGTCCTGAGACTCTAATTTAAATTCTACAAAGGGCTGATCAATATCCCCTTTGAGTGAGCCATGCGCAAATACAGAGCCGCTTAAATCAGGGCTTAGCTCATGCAAATTTTGCGCATTCAATTTAAAGTCTAGCGCATTAACAGTACCCAACTTACCCTGAAAATTAATAACATTAGTACCCACACTAACAAGAAACTGCTCAATCGTAGTCTCAGCTGCATAATGCACTTTAGCTATACCTAGCAGTTTCTTACCTAGCACATTGCCTTTTACATTTTCTATATCCAGCTGCAAGTCAGGCTGATTAAACAGCTGCCCCGATAACCGAGCATCCAGGCTTAATTCTCCTGAGTAACCTGGAACTATAGCAGCAAGCTGTATTTGATTTGCCTGCAACTGGATATCACTGGGAATACCCTCCGTCCAGCTAATAAGTCCTTTGCTTTGTATATCTCCGCTGGGTGAATTAATGTCTAAAGTTTTTAATGTGATTTGCTCGGCATCCCCCTGTCCTTGCAATGATAACTGTGCAGCAGGAAGGTCATTAACACGGACACTTGAATTTAGAGTCAGAAAATATTGCTCTAAACTACCTTGCAAAGTTAAGTGTGCATTTTCACTAGCGTATTGTTTGTCTCCCTGCAAAGGCCATTGCAAAGCTAGCCAGTCCGCCTGTAAATCAAAACTAGTCGTCGCGTCGCTAAACTGGATCCAGCCCTGTGTCTGAATTTTTTGCGGGGCTAAAACCTGGGCACTCAGATAGATCTTCTGGCTATCACCATAGGCTGAAACTTGTGCTTTTAGATCAGCTAATTCGGGAATAGATTTAACCAATTCTAAATCAGCTTTAAAAGGAAACCCCTCCCCTATCTGTAAATCTGCCTTAGCTTTTAACTGCAGACTACCACTCTTTAAAGCAATCCGGCTAAGCTGTACTTGCTGCCCCTGATAACTAAGTGCCAGACCGATATTGTCAATCGCATAGCTGGACTCAGCTTGTTTGATCGTTAATTTTTGCAGGGATATATTTTCAATTTGCAACGGCAGCGGCATAATAAATTTCACAGGCCCGGCCTCATCTTCCTGTGCTTCAATTTCATGCAAGAGCACCTCAACATCCTTAACCTGCAATGATTTAAAGTGTATCCGAGCCGCTAATAAATCCAGCCAGCTGAATTGATACGCCAGCGATTTAATATCGATACTTAACTGCTCAGTTTGATAGCTAACGCCGGTTAATTGCAAACCATTCAGTAATAGACCTTCGGTTTTAACTACTTGCAATTCAGCTACCTGCTCAACTAGTTGCGCAACCAGCCAGTGATTAAAACTGCGATTTGAAACCAGCAAGGCAAACAGCAAAACCAGTACCAGTATTGCTGTACTCAGTATTAACAAACCATTGCGCATTCGTTTAATCATAAGGCAGTACTCAAACTAAAATGCACATGCACATCACCGAAGTCTTCACTGGGAACGGCAAGATCAATACGCAACGGCCCCACCAATGAATACCAGCGCACTCCCAGACCTACTCCAAGCTGTATATCCAGATCCCGGGTAAACGCATCTCCCGCATCGACAAAAGCCGCCAAACTCCAGTTTCCGTAAACTCTTTGCTCATATTCCAGGCTAGCCGTGGTTAAAAATTGACCACCAATCACCTCGCCGGATGCATCGCGCTGCCCAATACTTTTATAATCATAGCCGCGCACACTATTATCACCCCCCGCATAAAACCGGTAACTAGTCGGCAAATCCTCAAAATTATCGACAGCCGTAGCCCCTAAATCAATTCTGGCTAAGATGCGTCCACCTAGAAAAGTGGGATAAGCACCTTTTATATGCAATTTTGTCTGAATAAAACTAACAGAAGAGCCGACACTACGGTGTGCTCCATCTAGCTTTATCATGTATTTATAGCCTTCAAGATAATTGTCTTTCTTTTCCGCCCGAACATTAGAAAGACTAATCCCTGGCACTAAAAGAATCTGTGTCTGAAAAGGGTCAGCATTTGAATTACGAAAATGTTCAGCAACGAATTTCAACTGCTCTGCCAATATCAATTGACCATAAAACCGGTTTGATAACCTGACACCGACATCAAGTTTGCCACTGTTTACATTGGTGGTATTTTCATAGCTAATTCCGCTAAAAAATGATAAGCGGTCTTTTAGTGGATTACTCAGCGGTAATATATATTCCATCACCAGGTTGGATTTTTTTAGTGATAGATTTAAGTTGGAAACAAACTGATGTCCGCTTTTATTGATGTATCGATTCCGATATCCGGCACTCAACCGAACCCCCAGATCAGTATCGTAGCCGACCCCTGCGGACATTACATGCCGAGGTAGATTACTTAATTTAATAATAAGTGGAGCCTGATAATCCTGCGCCTGATTATGCTCATACTTTAATTCTATACCTTTAAAATAACCCGACGTATCTAACAACTGATGGGACTCGAAAATCCTGGCCCGGTCATAAGCCTGGCCTGCTTTTAGTGTTAAAAATTTACGACTAAAATTGGTATGCAAAGCGCTCTTTTCAACATCAATCTGACTAATATAATAACGCTGCCCGGTTTGCATATGTAACTGAATAGTTGCAGTATTGGTATCAGGGTCGACAGCTAGTCGCTTCAAGGCAAAAACACTATCAAAATAGCCTTTAGCGTCCGCACGGTTTTTTAATTTCCTTTTAAGCTGTTCGTACGCGCCTTGATTGAGAGTATCGCCCACTTTAATACTCATGTTACGCAAAATTTCGCTAAAGAAAAGTTCCTCTGCCCCTGGTCCCAGCACCTGAACATCTATCGCATCAATAATCATTGGCGGCCCGGGTTCAATAATAAATGAACTCTCCCAGCAATCATCTAGCCAATTCAGAGTTTTAGTCGTTTGCGGGTGATAAAAACCTATCGCCCGCAGCGCTTCATTGATTTGCAAGGGTGATTGTTTAAACAAGCGCTTGATTTTCCAGGCAGGTGTTTCACAAGACTCATTTGATAAAGACAAATAAGCCCTGACATTATCTTCCTGCTCGGAGTCCAGGCCAGTAATTTCTATCTCCGGATCAGCATAAAGCGGCCCAGAGTAGCTAACAAAAATAAGCAATACACTAGTAGAGATTAGCCTGAGAAGGGTGAAGTAAGATGAAATTGTCAAAGAATTCTTATAGAACAGAGAATATAGAAAAATTTTAACACTTTATTTCACCAATAATCCTACAAAGTATTAAATGTAGCATAAGTTATTATGCCTACTATTTGAGGCATAGATTTCTGATACAGTAAAAGTAGCTTTGTAGCCAGGATACTTACCCTCACACTACTTCAACCTGAAGGCTGATATACTGAGTCGAAAAACACACATTAAAACCACAATGCCCGCTTTATCTCAACTACCTCAACACATACAGCTACCTAAAACAGCTGCAGATTTGCTGCAAGCTCAACGCCTGTTTCATGGTCGGGGTCACGCTTACCCTGGCTTGCATCATCTCACTATAGATTGGCTTCCACCGGTGATATTAATCACTTTATTCGCGCCTGAGCCATTGGCTGATATTGAAATACTGGCAGACTACCTGCTATCCCAGTTACCAACAGCTAAAAGCGTACAACTGCAACATCGTTACCAGCTATCCGGACCTGTTGATATTATTCGTGGTGAACCTATCACTCAACTGGCTATTCAGGAAGGTGACTTACATTTTAATATTAGCTTAGGACAGGCACGTAATACCGGCTTATTTCTGGATATGCGTAACGGGCGCAGATGGGTGCAGGATAATAGTCAGAATAAACGTGTGCTGAATTTATTTGCCTATACCTGTGGTTTTTCAGTTGCTGCAATTGCAGGCAATGCCAAGTCCGTTTTAAATATTGATATGAGCAGCCCAGCACTGAATATTGGTCGTGAGAACCATCGCCTAAACCGGCAATCTCTGGAGCAGGTACGCTTTGAAAAATTGGACATATTTAAATCTTTTAGCCGTTTCAAAAAACGCGGGCCGTTTGACCTATTGATTTGCGACCCACCTACCCTACAAAAAGGCAGTGTCGATATAGCAAAAGATTACCCGAAGATACTGCGCCGACTGGATCAGTTTATGGCTCCAGGAGCTACCTTACTATTATGCCTAAATGCACCGGAACTAAATCGCGATTATTTACTCGAACACATGGCGGAACTGGCACCGCGTTATACCTTGATTGAAGAAATACAGTCACCCGAAGTTTACCTGGAAGCGGAAGGTAAGGGTCTGAAAATATTATGCTTTAAGAATAACTAGCAACTGCAATTTGCCCATATAAAACTTGCGCAATACGGGCCATTTTCATGTTAATCAGGAAGCCTGAACACCCAATAGGCAATAGGAACGAATGCAAATTCCATCACCACATAAAGCAATAGAATACCCGAAGGTAGCCCGTCTGCAAACAGGCTAATAATTCGCCCCGACACCAGACCACCGGCAAAAAGCACGATAGTCAGCACGGCAAAATTTCTATATTTATCACTAAACGCAGCAAATAACCAGAATATGCCTAGTGCAAGGTAGAGGCCCATCACCGCTCTGAGAATATGCGCTATATCTAGACTAACAGCAGGAACATCAAGAAATGCCTGCGCGAACCATTGTGGTGAAATACCATATAACAAGGCTATTATCGCTACGACACTGAAAGAAAAAATCAGGAAATATTTTTTTATTAACATAGTACAGTTCTCCTTTTTTGGACACCTCTAATAATGGTCTTTTTGCCCGATTTCAGCGTTGAATGCTTTTCTGCGATCCTCATGTATTTTATAGTCACTACGGTTCTTGAAAAACATTCGCCTTGAACTCGAACAAAAATCCTAATTATTAGAGGCACCCTTTGATAAATAGAAAGTGCGATAATCGCTTCTGGTTAATTTCGGCCTTCTAATGTGCCTGCCCAAAATATGGCACGGACAATATCAACAATGAAAAACACACAACACCTGCCAGAAAGTGAAAGGGTGCGCGATGATGGGTTTTTGGTAATTCCTGCTTTAAAGCCGCATAAGTGATGATGCCACCGACCATAGCAAATACATAAGCAAGTATAGTGGCGGCCTTAGCTAAAACACCCCCTATAACTAATCCTAATATGGCAAACCAGCGTACATGTGTTTTAAATAGTTCATTATAGACTTCGATAAAATAAGCATTAAGAACAATGAAGTGCATGGATAAAACCAGGATAATTATTTTCACACTGATTATTCCATCGATATGCCGATTCACAATCATATAGGCGAGCATCATATTGTAGAGCATATAGAGTAGCTTTCTAACGCCGAATATCCCTTGGCGCACATGATCATAACATTTTTTATCCTGCTCTGAATAACTTAGTTCCAGGCTATCCAGTAAATAGGGTAAGCAGATTCCAGCTAATGCGGTTAAATATAAAGAGTGACTAAAAAACAGACCATTATAGTCATGACTAGGTGCGCCACTAATCTGCTGTTGTAAAATGCTTATATCAGGAAAAACATGAATAAACACGTAGGCAACTGACGCGCCAGCGCTAAATGAAATCCAGCCATGCGCTTCAAAAAAATGCCACCAGTTACTTTTACCACATAGTATATGGACACCGGCAAGGATGGCAAGACCCATGATCGAAATCAGGTCGTTGTTTAAAAATTCATACACTAAACTACCTCCTGGAAGCGTTATCCCCATACTGGTATTGAAAATTCAAAATTCATTAATCAACTTTCAAGTATAGCCGCGATTTCAAGTCCATTAATATATAAGTCAATCTGCTCTTGCCGCTTTAGATAAAATGATTTTTCGCGTGCGAAAGTACGACTGAATTCTGGAAGTTCCTGCACTAGGCACTTAAAAAACTTGCGCAGACGCTTGATTTTACTTCCATAAGGCGCATAAATTAGCGAGTTATCCAGCTAGTGGATTTAAGTACCCCTTTTTTATGTGAGAAGCACTCAAACCCGTCAAAACCATGATAGGCACCGACACCACCAAATGGAAGGTGGTGGTTACCCGCATGAAAAACACAATTATTGATACACGCTCCACCCGCCTGAATATTGTTAATAATTTCTTGCTGAATTACCGTACTTTCACTAAATATGTAACAAGCCAGGGGATGATGCGGCAATTGATCGACAAGCTTATAGACTTCCCATTCATTAACACTTTCTTCTGCCAGAACATTCCAATAGGTTTTTGTCGTTTTACTCATCACTGATTCCTATATAGACTTCACGCGGTCAGAGCCGCAGATTCATAACGCTGACATAGGACTTTAATCTTAGCTGACACTGTGTGATATACAAGTAGTTTATTAGCGCACTGCAACCACTTTTATCTTTAGTATAATACGACTAGAATACATTTGTTGAGCATAAAGCGCTGCCGTGCAAAGTATACATCTTTCTCGATTGATGCGTTTCCTATCGTCAACACATCCTGCAAAATGCTTAACTTATTGACCTTGAAGAGCGCTTTTTTTTTGCAAAAATAGTTGGCAACAATTGCCAAAGTATGCCATAAATAACAAGTAAATTATTCAGCTAAAGGAATTATAATGGCTACAATGAACATTTCTGTTCCTGACCCAATGAAAGATTGGGTTCAATCTCAAGTTAATACAGGGGCATATGCAAATACTAGTGATTATGTTCGTGACTTAATTCGTCAAGACCAAGAACACAGAAGTAAATTAATGGCTCTGCAGAATGCAATCACTGCGGGGATTGAAAGTGGTGTAAGTAATAAATCATTTGACCAAATTATTAACCAGGCACGTAAAGAGCTGAAAAAAAAATAGCTTATGGGTCTATATGTATTTTCTAAAGAGGCTGAAAATGATTTAGTTGGAATCTATCGCTACAGTTTTATTAATTATGGTGAAAATAAGGCTGAATTGTATATAGAAACACTTAAAGAAAAATGTCAATTTATTGCTGCTATGCCGAATCTTTGCCCTGACCGTGACGAATTTAACCCTCCCGTTAAAATACATCATCACAGGAAACACCTAATTATTTATGTTATTGAAGGTGATGATATATTGATTATTCGAGTCTTGCATGATCGAATGGATATTCAGCAACATATAAGAGAAATAGTTTAGCAATGGCTATTGGAAAATTAAACCTGAGACACATACTCAATACAGTACAACAAGTATTGAGGGCACCAATGAATTTTAGGCCAAGCTGTTTAACAGTCTCAATTTCTTTGCGCTAAATCACTTTAAAAATTTGCGCAAAAGACTTACCTTGTTTCCATACGGCGCATAAATGAGAGGATTATCCATCCAGCTAGCGGATTTAAGTACCCCTTTCTTATGTGAGAAGCACTCAAACCCGTCAAAACCATGATATGCACCGATACCACTTTCACCGACACCACCAAATGGAAGGTGGTGGTTACCCGCATGAAAAACACAATTATTGATACACGCGCCACCCGCCTGAATATTGTTAATAATTTCTTGCTGAATTATCGCACTTTCACTAAATATGTAACAAGCCAGGGGATGATGCGGCAATTGATCGACAAGCTTATAGACTTCATCCAGAGATTCATACTCCAATACCGGTAATACCGGACCAAATATTTCCTCAGACATAACTTTGTCTGCCAAAGTCACATCCCGCATCACTGTAGGCGCAATAAACCGAGACTCTACATCGCTTTGTCCACCAACAATTACTTTTTGCTGATCAATCAAGCCGCAAATGCGCTGGAAATGATTATCGCTGACGATACGTGCAAAATCGGGGCTAGTACTGGCATCTTCACCATATATTTTTATAATACGGTCTTTAAGCTTGCTTAGGAATGCTTCTTTTACTGATTTATGCACTAAAACATAATCAGGGGCAACGCAAGTTTGAGCAGCATTGAGAAATTTACTGCTAACAATACGATTAACAGTAATATCCAGTTTGGCATCATCATGTACGATGCAGGGGCTTTTTCCACCTAACTCCAGGGTAACGGGTGTCAGGTTTTTTGCCGCCGCACTCATCACTATCGAACCTACCCTTGGACTGCCCGTAAAAAAGATATGCTCGAATTTTTGTTGCAGTAATATTGTCGTTTCCTTAACTTCACCTTCGATATAGGCGATATAATCCGCGTCAAATGTTTCGCTAATGATCTTACGAATAACTGCACTACAGGCCGGTGTCATCTCCGATGTTTTTATAACAGCGGTATTACCGGCCGCAATTGCTGCAGTCAAGGGTGCAAAAGTCAACCCGACAGGGTAATTATAGGGCGCAATAATTAAATTAACGCCTAAAGGTGAGTAATAAATGCGGCTGGAGCCCGGCTGAGTCAGTAGTGAAGTCATGCGCCACTTCGGCTTCATCCAGCTTTTTAATTTACGCAGAGTTGTTGATATATCATGCAGGCAAAAACCTGTTTCAGAAAGATAAGACTCAAATTCAGGCTTACCCAGATCCTGTTTTAAAGCTGCATGTATTTGAGTTTCATATTTGATTAGTGCAGTTTTCAGTTTATTTAGATTTTCTATACGACTCTGATAACTTTTAGTGACTCCCGTTTTAAAATAGTCATGCTGTCTGGCAACAATATCAATAATGTCCTGCTCAGTTGTTGCTGTGTTGTTTAAGTGATCAGTAGTCATATTATAAATTTCCGTATTGGGGAAAGGGCTGAAGAGTGGCCAACTGAGATTATCTTTGTAAGTGCTGCATAGCCGTTTCTCGCCCTAACTCAATCATTTCTTTAGCGCGATCAAACTCTAATGTACCACAGGCATTGCGTGGAATTTCAATAATAACATCAGGGGGATAGGCGGCTAATTTCTGCCGTGCAATGGTACTTTGCATGGCATCAAATGATTGATTGGCGACTTCATACATTCCCCAATCTAGCCCCAGGGCACTTGCAGATTCATCACGCAGACTATCAATAAAGCTAGTCACTTGCTTATGCAAAAAGGATCGCTCCTCAACTAACTCACCTGGCAATTCAACTTTCTTCGCTTCAACCACTGCCCCACCTAGATTAACCGCTATTTTTAAATCCGTGTGGTCATTAAAAGCGGGCGCTATGGGCACAGGATTGAGCACCCCGCCATCAACCAGCAAAACACCATTATGATTAAACGGTGTAAAAAACAATGGCAGTGAAATAGAAGCCCTGATGGCGTCAAATAGCGGCCCTTTATTTAACCAGACTTCTTTTTCAGCCCGAACATCCGCTGCAACCGCAGTAAAAGGTATAGGCAAATTTTCAATCAGGGTTTCACCTACCAGCTGCCTTAAAGTTTCGATTATTTTATCGCCTTTTATCAGCCCACCCTTTTGTAAAGAAAGGTCTAACAGGGAAAATATATCCTGTTTTGATAAAGCCCTGATCCATTGTTCAAATTCATCCAGCTTACCAATCGCATAAATACCACCAATCAGCGCTCCCATCGAACAGCCTGAAATGGATTTGATCACATAGCCATTTTTTTCCAGCTCCTGAATCACACCAATATGGGCCAGTCCTCTGGCGCCGCCACTGCCTAGAATTAAAGAGACACTTTTCTTATTAGTACTCATGTAAGATCCTTAGGAAGGTGCATGAAATCATCATTATACTATCACCCTAAAACGGCAGTTGACTGTTATAAAACATGATAAGTACCTGAATATTAAATATAATGATTGTAAATACTTGTCACCTGTAGAGCAAGTAACCCCCACTTCACGGTTTTGTGAATAAATCTGAGCACGAAATACTGTAATCGTAACAAGCAAAGCTGTAGAGCGGACTTCAGTCCGCAATTCATACTGAAATATAGCGGACTGAAGTCCGCTCTACAACACCCTACAATAATGCAATTCATATTTACTTTGAATCACACTCCCTAATCAGTACTTAATATCCATTGTTCTGCTGTCTCTAATTGATTATAAGCAAAACTTTTAATTTCGGCACTGACGAAGTGGCTTGCAATATTTTCAGCAAACCCACCAACTGGAGAGTCAGTGACCAGAGCGATGTGTGACACCTGCTTATGATGATCTTTAATAAATTTAAAATGGCTAATTAATGCCGCAAATGAATCCCAACTGGGAAATGATTGCACATGAATAATTATTCCCTTGAGTTTCCCTGCGCTTTCAATATACGGGTCAATAATTTGACTAGCGGATGCAAAGTCTGCTGCAGATAGCTCACCCTCAGGCTGTAGTATGGCGATTCCAGCTATGGCATTTAAGTGTACTGTTAACATTAATACTCTCCTAATAGATAGACCAGATGCAAAATATAATGAAAACCACATCCTTATAAAGTAGTAGGTTCGTTGGCTCTACCCTAGCGTTGTTCGATGCTATTCTTGGATACAGGTTTTATAATTAATGGATGCCTGTTTAAAGCAGAATAGAATGATTGGAGTAAAAAGCTTTAGCTTTTTCCGAAACAGCAATAGCTGAAGCTATTGCACTCCACTCAAGTATTTGAATATCAGCAGTGCTAAAAAATACTCTTCTAGGGTGTAGCCAAAACGCAAGAGCAGCTCACTCACCTATATCATGACTTAAATGAATATCATACTTCGCGCGGTGAAGGTTGCAGGTTTTATAACGAGTTGATTTTTGTTGAGAGAAAAGCCTGCCCCGTACTTGATACGGGGGCGTTGAAACAAGCGCATAGCTAGCTACGCAACTGTTTCAGTAACGCAACTATCTGTAAAAATCGGCCGTTAGAAAACCTCAACCGTGGCCGTGCGAAGTATAACAGCACATTCCTAAACCGAACGTGTTCTATTACTTCTTCCCCTGGGTTTATTTCCAGCGGCACTCGCACCAGAACGTTGCCCATCTCTATGCCCGACTCTGGGCTTTTTAGGTTTTTTTGGCTTAACCGGGCGGCGGTCTAATCGTGATTCAGGCAATGAGTGAACCGGGTCAAAACCCTCCACGACTTCACGTGTAAGCAATGTTTGAATCAAGCGTTCTATATCAGAAAGTTGCGGAAATTCATCTGCACTCACTAATGAGACTGCCTCACCTGTTGCTCCGGCACGTCCTGTGCGGCCAATACGATGGATATAATCTTCCGGTACATTGGGTAAGTCAAAATTAACCACTTGCGGCAATTGATCTATATCCAGACCACGCGCAGCAATATCGGTTGCAACCAGAATCCGAATCGAGCCACTTTTAAATTCGGCCAGCGCTTTGGTTCGTGCCCCCTGGCTTTTATTGCCATGAATTGCCGCCGCTTGAATACCTTCTGTTTCCAGGTGACGGGCTAATTGATTCGCCCCGCGCTTGGTGCGGGTAAAAACGAGCACCTGTTGCCATTGGTGCTGTTTGATCAAGTGGGTAAGCAATTCTGCTTTCTTTTTCTTATCTACCGGATAGATGTGCTGCTTAACTGATTCGGCTGTGGTGTTACGCGGGCTAACCGAAATTTCCACCGGGTTATGTACGATGGTTTTCGCTAATTGCCTAATTTCATTTGAAAAGGTAGCAGAAAATAATAGGTTCTGACGCTTTTTAGGCAGAGTCGCCAATATTTTACGAATATCGTGGATAAAGCCCATATCCAGCATCCGGTCCGCTTCATCCAGCACGAGTATTTCTAATTGCGAAAATCTGACGGCCTTTTGATTGTATAAGTCTAATAAGCGCCCGGGCGTTGCTACCAGAATATCTACGCCTTTACGCAAGCGCATCATTTGCGGATTGATTTTTACACCGCCAAAGACGACTGTCGAGCGCAAGGGTAAATGCTTGCCATAGCTAGCAATGCTTTCTTCTACTTGTGCAGCCAACTCACGCGTAGGAGTTAAAATTAATGCGCGTACCTGGTTAGCGTTAACGTGTTCGCCGGTAGATAGTAATTGTAATAAGGGCAGCGTAAATCCTGCCGTTTTTCCGGTACCTGTTTGTGCAGCAGCCATAATATCGCGGCCTTCAAGTACTGCGGGTATTGCTTCCGCCTGAATGGGAGAGGGAGTTTCATAGCCTTTTTCACTGATGGCTTGAAGAATCTCGGGGGATAGGTTTAGTGCGGCAAAGCTCATGTATTGTCTCTTTAATATTAATAAGGAATCGCTTTTCAACGGGATATGTAGTCTACAGGAACTTAGCGTTGAACATGTAATAAATTGCTTTACACATGCAGAGCAAATTTAATGCGCCGACAGACCGACTTTAGAAAGGAATTAAAAGACAGTAAACAATTCGATCTTGCAAAATCCGAACTAGGCAACGTGCACGGAATAACTAAAGCAACTAACTTGTCTTTTTATCCGTCTTCAGCGTTGTAGAAACAGTTTTAGCTGACTATGCGCCTGCCTCTACGTCCCCGTATCAAACACGGGGCAGGCTTTGAATACGAATAAAAATACTGCGCTAGATGCTCAGCCTATTTCGTGCGCATTCCTAGATAGAAAAGTGGCCAGTTTAACGTGACCTCTGAAAACAGGTGATCTGATTACTTAGGCACCTGGAAATAAATAATCGTCCAATATTTGGGCAGTATTTTTGTTTGTCATCAGTGCTGTAGCAATAGACGCATAGCTAGCTACGTAACTATTGCTACAGTGTTGATGATGGACAAAAAGACCAGCAAGGATGGATGATGTGTGTTTCCAGGTGCCTTATGAGACTAGTGTGAAACCAACCTTAATAGTTACTTGCCAGTGAGCGACGTTACCTTCTTCAATATGTCCACGCGTTTCAATCACTTCAAACCAGCGCATATTGTGAACAGATTCCGAAGCCTTAGCGATAGCGCATTCAATTGCATCCTGAATGCCAACGGTTGATGAACCCGTTAATTCAATTTTTTTATAAGTATGATTAGTCATATTGATATCCTGTGCAGAGTAGCGATCATTATTATAGTGTAGCGATTCCCGTTTAGTTATTTTCCTGGAAACAAGCTGAACGGATTAATCTAGTAAATGACAGTTTAGCTTCAATTGACGCAATTGTCCTGAATATACTTTGCGCGGTCACGACTGCGGATTTCTAGCGGCTGAGTTTTGGCCGATAGTTACGCTGCTTAAACCGTTATTTAGCCAGCTATGCGTCAGTTTCAGCGCTTTGCTACCGACAAAAATCAGCTCACTATATTTTTCGCATCCGTGACCGCGCGAAGTATATTTCTGTGTTATTAATACTGATATTGCCGGTTTTCAATTACTTTAATTCCGCCGGAAAAATCACCTTCCAGTCGTTCTGCATATCAACTACCGTCCAGCCATTCTGTTCAGCCGCATCTAGTGCTTTATCCAGTTTACCTATATGGGAATCTCTATCATAGGCATATTCTCGTTGTGCATCGGTATGATGCACCAGCATCATAAGTCGCTTGCCATCACCTGCCGCTGTCCATTGCAGCATTTGTAAATCACCATCGGAATTACCAAAGGCCGCTATTGGGCGACGACCGATATGCTGATTGATACCGACGGGTTTGCCTGCTTTATCATCAATAAAGTTGATTTCAGGCAGCCGTACCAATACTGGCACCCCATCACGTATTTCAAATTTTGTTTTAATACTACTGCCAACAACTTGTTCTGGCGGTATGCCGTAAACCTCTTCAGTCCACGGACGCATAAACTCGATACCACCGCCCGATACAATATAGGTCTTAAATTCATTAGCACGTAAATAAGTCAGCAATTCTAGCATCGGCTGGTA
This sequence comes from Methyloprofundus sp., assembly GCF_965251085.1. NCBI lineage: Bacteria > Pseudomonadati > Pseudomonadota > Gammaproteobacteria > Methylococcales > Methylococcaceae > Methyloprofundus > Methyloprofundus sp. Next base: position 3,693,579 of record NZ_OZ252594.1, read on the forward strand.
CACCAGCTCATTATAGGGGCGGTTAAACCTTGGATGTCTAGCTGTGGCTAACCATTGCTTTACAATAGCTGCAAACTCATTCTCTGTCATGTCAGCATGGGTCGCCATAATAAGCTGCAGCAAGCCTTTTTCGCCCGATGCAGCTAAAGCTTGCATATCATCTTCCAGTACCGCCTTAAAGGGCTGTGTGGTTTTCCACTCTGGATGTTGCGGCGCTAATTGCTTTACTCGATCTATAGCAAATATTAGCTGAAAATAGACTGGTCTTTCTGCCCACAAATTACCATCATTATCGAATGTAGCAATACGCTCAGCAGGCGGTACATAGTCTGGGCTGGATTGATCAGTCACAGCCTGAACAAATTCAATAATATTGGTTTTAGCAGCGCCTTCATTCCATGAGGGCAAGGGATCTTGTTTGATACCTCCCGTACACGAACAACCGGTTAAGACTATTAAAAGAATTGCCGCGAAAAAAATATGATGTTTTCTTTGTCTGAACATTAAACTTCCTTTTAATATTTGATGTAGGGCGCGGCTTTAGCCCGCCAATTAGCCCAAGGCGGGCTGAAGCAACTCGCAACAAATAACCCACCCATCTTGTTAGTTTTTTTGTCCGTCTTCAGCGTTGTAGAAATAAGTTACGTAGCAAGCTATGCGCCTATTTCTACGCCCCCGTATCAAGTACGGGGCAGGCTTTGAAGACAAACAAAAATCCTGCACAATATGGGTAGTTTATTTATTGCGCGTTACCTAAAGCAGCGCCAATTAGCCAAAGGCGGGCTGAAGCCGCGCCCTACAATGGATTTACGGTTGATAGCGCAATACACTTTCTGCTTTGTTGCGATATTTCAGCGAATTTTCTTGATCTCCCAACTGATTATAATAGCTGGCTAATGCCATTAACAGTTCCATATTACCGGTATGTTTCTGTAGGGCACTCTTCAGTATCTTAATGGCTTGCTTTGGTTGCTTTTCAGCGATAGCAACCGCATAAACATATTGATAGCTCGCCGTATCTGGCTCTAGTTCCGCCGCTCTTTGTAATGCCTTAATACCTTTTTCTCTGTCCTTATTACGTACATACCATAGCCCTAATGAATGATATAAAGCCGCATCCTGGTGTATTTTTAAACCCTGCTGCAATATTGCCAAAGCGACCTGTTCCTGATTCTGTTGTTGCAGGAAATTAGCATAATTCACATAGGCTGGAATAAACTGTGGCTGTAAAACCAATGCCTGTTTAAATGCGGCTTCAGCCTGATCCATTTTCCCCAACTGGCTGTATAATTGCGCTAGTGAGAGTTGCGCCTCTGGTCGTTCAGCGGCAAAAAGCAAACTTTTCCGATACTCTTCAGTGACTTTATCAATGAGTTCTTTTTGCTCTTTTTCCAGCGATCCGCGTGGTACCGCCGCTAATACTCGTGCCGCGTCTATACGCACAATTTTCACAGGATCATTTAAAGCTGCATAAATCTGCGCTACCGTATGTTGCAAAGGAAACGCCTGTGAAGCCTGTAGCGACTGCCTGCGTACATCTGCATCTTCTGAGCGTAGCATTTGCATCGCTGTCATCAAAGTCTGCCTAGAGGGGTATTCACCTAAATGACCGACAACAGTGGCCTTGGCAATATCCGGCGTATCGTTCAACAGCACCCCGTAAGTCAGCTGTAAAGCATCTGCTTGTTGCTGCTCTAATGCGTGCAGAGCCGGGCCAAATTGTTGATAACCCTGCGGCGTTTTGCCCAGCCATTGTTTTATCGACTTAGCTGCCCACTGGCTATTTTTATCTTTATGACAGTTAGTACAAGCATCCGGCGTGGCTAATTGTTCAGCCAGGTCAGGTCGTGGTATACGAAAACTATGATCATTGCGTTCATCGACTCCCATATATAGGGTGGCCGGCATATGGCAAGCAATACAGCTAGCACCTGTAGATTCAGGTTTATGCTGATGATGATTCGTATTTTGATATTCCGCAGGAAGATGACATTGTAAACAGATTTCATCCCCTTCGGCCTTAAGCGCTAGCGTATGCGGATTATGACAATCGCTACAAATCACACCAGCCTGATACATTTTGCTCTGTAAAAACGACCCATAGACGTAGACTTCATCCCTGGTCTGGCCATCAGGATAATAAAGTGGGTCAGTTAATAGAGAGGGTAAATAATGATCACGGAAATTATCACCCGGCACAAAGTCATCATCAATTTGTGCGCGGCGTGAATGGCATTTAGCACAGACTTGTATTTCAGCCTGGTTTGTTGATGTTTTGCCTGACAGCTCAGGTTTGCCCGATTGTTTATTGATTATCCAGTGTCTGTTAGCGGGCTTAGGCAGATGAACTGTTAAGCCATTTGCTTCTTTATTACGTTTATCTACTGGCTTTTCTGCCCAGTTAATATGTTCAGAAGCTGGACCATGACAGGCCTCACAGGAAACATTAATCTCATTCCATGTGGTCGCGTAACTGTTATCTTGCCCGGAATAATTTTTCTTCAGGTTGGTGCTATGACAATCCGCACACATAAAATTCCAGTTTAAATTCGGACCCGTCCAGTGCAGTACATCCCCTGCCGGAATGTTTTCATCGGGATGCAAGCTAAACCAGCGTTGACCACCCTGCTCTTTGGCGCGACTGTCCCAGGCGATATCCAGCACCTGAATTTTGCCTTTGGGGAACTTAACCATAACTTGCTGTAAGGGATAGACACCAAAGACATAGCTAATTTCATAGTCATGCAGCTTGCCATCCGGGCCATCGGTGTTGACCATAAACCGGTTATTATCTTTATAAAACCGCGTATTGGTACCCGACTTGCTAAAGGTCGCATTATTGAAGTTTCCCAATACGGTTGCATTAGCTTCCTGCATTGCCAGGTCATGGTGTGACCCTTGCCATTGCTTATGCTCTTTTATATGGCAGGATTGGCAGGCTTGTTCGCCCACATATTCTGGGGAGGCAATAATCGATAAAGGTAGAAGAAAACAAAAACCAATAAGAAAGCGTACAACAGTTAGTAATTTCATTTTACATAGTTTCAGACTTAGATTATTCTAAACTATAGCAAGAAGAGAGCCCTTCGTTCCTAAACTCTGTTTACCGGGGTCGTTACGGCAAAGCTGTTTCTCAACGTAAAACACTTTCCCAATCACTCATCAAAGTCACATGGCCAAAGCTTTTGGACTTAATAAAGTGCCTTTTGTCTGCAGTAATAAACTGACATCCATTGTTAATGGCTAAGGCATGATAGCAGGCATCGTAAAACGTAGGAAATCCTGATTTTTCATGCCCATGTTCACATATCTCAATGGCTTTAATAATATTCTGCTTAGGGAGATGGAAAGAAATAATCATCCAGAACAACCAGGAGAAATGGTCAAAAACCATTTCTCCAACGATGGCATTCGGTCAACAAACTGATAATACGTCTTCATTGCTTTTTTACCTACCTTTACTCCTGTTTCATATATTTTTTCTGTTAATTTAACAATAGGTGCTTTGCCATTGTAGGTCATACTTTTGGCAAATTTTAAAGTTGTTTCAACTGTATCCATTATGTCGCCACTAATATGATTTTCATAGGCTCCCCATACTCGTTCAATTGGGTTATATTTACTATGATAAGGAGGGTAGTAGGCCAGTTTTATCTTTATGTTGCTTTTTTCAGCAAACTCCACAAGCCTTTTTATAAACTGAGTTCTGGAGCTACTGTTCTCCATACCATTGTCAGCGTTAATTGTCAGAATATCTACTCCATATTTTTCTTGAATTTCTGGCCAAATTTCTTCCAATCGGTCAACGATGAAATCACTGCTGGCATAGCCTGCTGTAAAGAAAAGGAAAAAATCATCATGTTCAGGCAGATAAAAACCAAAAGGAGTTAACTTTTCCTTAACATCTAAATCATGATCCTCTGCTTTTGTTAAAACCCGATTTCGTCCTCCCCGTGAAAAATTTCCTATATTCATTCTTGCTTTGGCATCAATTGATATACGAATCTCTTTTGGGTTGATATCTGCCATTCCATTGACTGAATGAACTTGTTCAAAAATTGCATCCGTTTCCTTGATTTTCTTATGAGGCTTTGTTTTTTGTACCTTTTTTGGATGGTAACTCAGGTCATTTAATTTTGTATTGATAGTTTTTGAGCAAGGTAATGTTTTTTCATCGTAATAATCAATCTCCAGTAAACGTTTTCTAACTTCTTTAGCCGTTAGCCGGGTATATAATCGACAGGAATTAAAAGAGGGATCCGTTTGACACTCCGGTTCAGCAATTTTTTTTATGTCATCAAGTAGATGAGGAAAATGCTCTTCACTTTTATTACGCCCTCTCGCTGAAAAATTATCTTCTATGGGCTGAGTTTCAAGTTCATATTGTCCTTTTCGGATAGTGCCTCTATTCCATCCTAGTTTTTCTTCAGCAATACTTGCACCACCTGAGCCTAGTAGCTCCACCGTTTCAGCCATGAATATACGACGTACCGAGCCTTTTAAACGATGGGCTGTATTTATAATCCAACCTATAATGCTATCTGTTAATATCAACAAGCTTATCTGCCTAGTGTGAGAATAAATTCAGAATTCATTATTATAAATTATTGAGACACAAGCTTACTTCGTTTGGATGATTATTTCTTTCCATCTCCCTTATCTAACTCTACTATGTCTAAATTAGCTAATTGATACTGGCTTATAAGTGCGTGGGCTTTATTTATGAAAAAAGAGTTAGCAGCAATACTCAGTACCTCATATACAAATAAAGACGGTACTAAAACCTGATAGTTTTTTTTACTCAATTCAGTAATCAGTTCAACCGCTACTAGATGGTCAGGCTCCCGTAAAAATAATTTAACGAACACACAGGAATCTAAAACAACTTTATTCATCGTCAGATTGATCAGTAGCTATAGATATTTCTTTAGCTACTCTAAGTTGCTGAACCATTACTTCAGAAGATACCTCGGAGTTGACAGGCTCTATCTCAGAAATCATCTCGATAAACTTGATATTATTTTCTTTTTTGTCCAATTCTTTGAGCGCATGTGCAATTGCTCTATTCATTAAAGCAGTTTTTTTTCCTCTGGGAATTTGATCAAGTCCTTGCTTGTTTTCTTGCGTCAGGTATAAAGTAGTTCTCACCTTATCTGCACCACTATTACTTGTATTTTTCATCACGCCAATATTAGCAACCATTAATGACACCATTGTATAACATATAAAACAATGTCGCTCTGCTTTCGTGTTGGATTTTGTAACTACTCAGCGAATATTTGGGATCGGAGTAATATTTAAGTTTCACCAGTTTCGCAATTCGGATCAGGCCCTAATTTTCTACTCGGCCACACACCCCATGATACTTTTTAAAAATTGCGAAAAATAGCAACTTTGCGGATAATGGGTAGGAGTTAATATACCTTGATATTGCCCATACAATACACACAGAAAAAAGGAATGAAATTATGAAAAAATATATTTTGCTATTTATATCGTTAATAATTACTTTATTGCCTGTTGCTAATGCCAATGAAGTTACTAAACATACGGCAACATACTCGAATTTGATTCTTTTTGGGGACAGCCTTACAGATATTGGCAACTTCCCTGAAAGCCTCATGCTTGAGGGAGATACTTCGGATAGTGGCTATTTTACCAATGCATATGTTTCAATCGGCAATCCTGTCGATCCCAAAAAAGATAAAATACTCCCTGGACTCCGATTAAAATTCCCCTCAATCGATAATGATTCGAGGGTTTATCGAACAACGCTGCCGATGCAATTAGAGTTATGCTCCTCTCAGGCAAGTGGCAATGTTTGTCACAAAAGAGAATTTCGCTCAATTAACTGGAGTGAATATTTTCTTTACAATGGTATTTTAAGAAAATTAATGGCCAGTGGTGCTGATTTTCGTCCTTGGGTCATTCAATACAATGAATCCGATGTGACCAAAAAACAATCAGTGAACTATGCAATGGTTTCTGCGCTATCAAATGATAAATGTGCAAATTATGATTTGGGACCATTACCTTGCAAAGTTGATGGTTTATCATTAGAAAATTCGATCAACCAACAGCAGGCTAATTATCGTAATAATCAAAGTGAAACAGACGCTAGCTTTAATATTGGTTTGCGTGAGAAAGTGATTGTTCCTGCTCTGAATAAACAGATTGAAATGTTTGAGTTAGATCGGGCCGGAAATAAGCCGAAGGTAGTGGTCGATGATGATACGTTATATATTATCTATGTTGGAGCAAATGATCTTTCCAAGTCTTTTATTGATTTTGTTGACGGTAATATAAGTTTTGCCGATTTTATTGCAATCATGACTGTTCAAATTCCTGCGGAAATTGCGGGAAGTCTTGATCCAAAATCTGGTGTGAACGTTTTGTTAGACCAAGGTGCTAAAAATATTCTGGTTCTTGGACAGTATAATTTAGGTTTTTCCCCGGAAGTCCTGACCGAAGCGGGTGTTAATACGCTTGGAGAAATGCGTGCAGTTGCCGCTGCGTTTGATGTATTAACAACAATTTATAATGAGTCCTTAAAAAAACACATCAGATATTTCACGGATCAAGGATATAATGTCCAGTACGTTGATACCTAAATCCTGCAAGCCCATATTTTGACTCTCATTAACCTGTCTAGCTAAGTGGTTATTAGGTTTTTACTGCCGCTTTGCCAGCCCTCTTTGTCCAACCGATCAAAATATCCAGATTTAAATCATAAATAGAGGAAATTTTTTGTATCGTATGGATATCCCCCGAGCCCAAGGCAATAAACACCCTGCCAACGTGCCATGACCTTTTAATCAAAGTGACTTAACTTCGGTTAATGTTAAGCGAGTAACCCCACCTTAACCCAATCATCCCATTCCTGTGGATAGAGCGGACCTGCAGGTGTTCTGACTCTCAGCTGATTATTGCCTGTGAGTAATTTTCCAGCCACCCGAATCAGATAAGTACGAAGTGTATCCGGCTCCCATTGGCACAACGTTTTGTTGCCACTCAATTGAGCCATCCAGCGCACGGTATTGTAGGCAAGAACGGCGCAATGAAATAATGCGGCATTAGCCAGAAATTGATTCGTTCTGATTTTACCTAAACCCATTTGTGATTTTGCTTCTTCAATCCATGTTTCGCACGTCGCTCGTTCACCATACTTCTTATGTGTTTGCCAAGGCGATAGAGGTTCAGTTGTTACATAACAAAAATAGTCATATTCTGCCGTATCCCAAAGCTCGGACTGAGGTCCTGTCACTTGTTTAGGTTGCTTTATCCTGACCGCGACAAACTGACGAGAGCGAGACCAGCCACCACAACGATATTCAGACATCTTGATTCGCTATCCTGAAAGAAATCCATTAAAACTTAAACTAGGCAATATAATTAAAGGGTTAGGGAATTATTGTCAAATGATTGATATTTTCAGCTAAAGAAATGAAAACGGTACTCATTTAGGTTAAACTAAGCCCTCATATCATACGAGGTATTCAATTAATGCAGCAACTCATGCTCCCAATAATTCCTCAGGGTACGACTATTATAAATGGTCAGGTCAGTGTTGATAACCGAAATGATGAGTGGTTTTATTTCCTCGGCGGTATCCCGATCTATTCTCACCAGGCTGACAATAAGAGATTATTTAGACTTCACACCTCTCAACTCATCAATACCGGCTCCTGTCGTTCAATCGATATTATTACAACCTTTGGTGTCTCTAAAAGTAGTGTTATGCGCTCATTAAGGCAACTACGAGAAAAAGGGGCTGATTCGTTTTTTGAACCTCGCCCGACTCGCAAGGGAGGACCACTCTTTACGCTTGAGGTTTTGCAGCAAGCTCAGGAATATCTGGATCAAGGTATGACGCCTAACGAAGCCGCTAAAGAATTAGGCATCCGGGCAGATACCTTTCGCAAGGCGATCAGTGATGGACGTTTAAAAAAAAGTCTGCCGTATCAATAGACCCCAATGATGGCAGTACCAAATCAGCCCGTGATATTATTGATGCCAGTGCAGCCGAGTCACTCGGTACGGCCTGCACTCGAGTAGAAGAGCGAATCCAGGCGGCTTTGGGTGAGCAGGAAAAGGGAGCCTCAATCGAATTCGAATCCTGTTTAGATGTTCCTAAAGGCGGTGTGTTATGTGCATTGCCCGCGTTACTTAGCAATGGCTTATTAAATGACATTGAGCACCACCTTGGCAAACTGACAGGTTATTATCAAACCTTTCATATCCTATTGCTACTCGCCTTTATGGGACTATGTCGCATCAAAAATGCCGAACAACTTCGCGAGCATGCACCGGGTGAATTCGGCAAACTACTTGGCCTGGATCGGGTTCCCGAAGTGCGCTGTTTAAGAACCAAAGTAAAAGGACTGTCTGATCCAGAATCAGTTGAAAGCTGGGCGGCCGACCTCAGTCGACAATGGATGGAAAATGAACCAGAGGCAGCAGGAACACTCTACATAGATGGTCATGTCCGTGTCTATCATGGACACTTGACTAAACTTCCCAAACGGCATGTTTCACGCGAAAAACTCTGCTTACGGGGTATCACCGACTACTGGGTTAATGATGGTACGGGGCGTCCCTTCTTTGTCGTTGAAAAAACGGTGGATCCGGGCTTACTAAAAACGCTGGAAGAAGATATCGTCCCCCGATTACTCAAAGACATTCCGAATCAACCGAGTGCACAAGCATTACAGCAAAACAAACAAGCCTGTCGTTTTATCCTGGTGTTTGATAGAGAAGGCTATAGCCCCGCATTCTTTAGAAAGATGTGGGACAAGCATCGTGTCGCTTGCATGACCTATCATAAATTTCCCACCGAAAATTGGCCACTGGACAATTTTTCCAGTCAGGAGATCACACTACCGAGTGGTGAAAAAGTCATCATGAAACTCGCCGAACGAGGCAGTCTGGTTGGAACCAAAAAACAGGCGATGTGGATGAGAGAAGTGCGCAAGTTGACTGATTCTGGTCACCAAACCAGTATTATTACCACAGCCTATGAACTAGAATTGACGGCTGTTTCTGGGCGAATGTTTAGCCGGTGGTGCCAAGAGAACTTTTTTAGATATATGAAGCACCACTATGGGCTAGATATGCTACAGGAGTATGGAATAGAGCCACTATCCGATACCCAAAAGGTGGTCAACCCTGATAGGCGCCAACAGGAAGGACAGCGTAATTCGATACAATCCAAACTCAATTACCGTCTATCTCGATTTGCAGCGATGGAACTTCATCCGGTGATTAAAAAAGATGAAACGGAAGATGTGAAATACAAGAAATGGGAAAGAAAACGAGCAGAATTACTCGAAGAAATAGAGCATTATGAAAATGAACTAAAAACCATCAAGGAAAAACTAAGCCAAACGCCCAAACACATTACCTGGCAAGAGTTGAGAGACGAAGATAAGTTCGAACAGCTTCTGCCAGGGAAAAAGCGGCTGATAGATACTGTCAACATGATCGCTTATCGGGCAGAAACAGCAATGGCCGCTCTGCTAACCTCACCGACAATCGATTTTCCGATGGCAAGGCAACTATTACAAACGCTGTTTGTGACAGAAGCAGATATATTACCCGATGAAGTAAAAAAACAACTTCGGATACGTGTGCATAGTACTTCCCGACCTGCAAGTAATAAAGCAATAGAAAAGTTATTTGAACAACTCAATCAAACGGAACTCAATTATCCAGGAACCGATCTGCGCTTAATTTATGAGCTGACTTCATCCGCAAAAAATTAGGAAATGGTCTCAAATTAGTTTCGTCTGAATCAAGATGTCTGATATTGAAACTCGCTCTGCTCCCAACCGGGTCGGCCTTGTATGGCTGTCCAGGCCTGTTTGGCCAGCAATGCGTTCAAATTCTTAAGTTTAACCTTTATTAGATACCCATGCCCTCTGGTATCGAGAAATTCAAGCAAATCACCGACAAAATAACCACTGTCACCGCGAAAAATAATGCGCATCCGATTGGGCAAGTGTGCAAGTAACTGTTTGGTAAATTCTACAACACCATTGCTTGTAAAGGCATTGCCTGTCCGGAACCAGGCTTGTAAAATTTCTTTTGTTTCCGCTAGAAAAGCGAGTTGTGGATGGTATGAACGGGCACCTTTCTTTTTGGGGTTGAAGCCTTTGGCACTTCCTTCTTGTCGACCACAAACGGTGTCCACAGTTGAATCGACATCGACCCACTGGACGGATTGTATGCCAGTTTTCGATTTTCCGGAACGAAGCAATCGCCGCCAGTGTTGACCACGCAAAGTATGCGTGAGCGTTTCAAACTGGCTTATCTGCCTATCACTTACTTCTTTAAAGATCCGTAAAATTGTGGTTTCAACAGGAATCTTTATCCAGCCAGCTACTTTGCGCAGTACGCTATCTGCCCATACGGTCGTCACCTTTGCCATTGATGTTGCTCCCCCCATCATGCCAACCAACGTCAATAGAACCACATCAGATAAGTGATGGTCTGCATTTTCACCCCGCCGATGTGGAACGCTTTGTTTTACGGTTTTTTCAAAACCTATCCTGTCTAAATATTTCACGACGGGAATCAGTCCCGCCTGGCTTGTCAATCCATGTGCTGTAGATGTCATTTTTACCGTTCGGGTACGGTTTCTTACGTGAGATGAGGATTTTGATACTTTAGAGGGCTTCATTAAAACAATGAGATAGTGAAATCAGGAAAATGATATTATATCATTGTTTAATAAGGAGTTTTGTGGATTATTATGTATAATGCTTGCAGGATTTAGGTGATATATTAACGCCTATCAAAAAGGTTGCTAATAGATTTTTTAGTAATGGAGGGGATAATACCAATCACCAAGGTTATTTTTTCTCAATTGGGCAACGATGTGTTGTCAAAACTGGGGAAACAATTGCAAATGGTTCCGCTGCTTCCTGTTACTTTGAGAACGTCGATATTCCGACTGCGTTCTGGAATGATGCTCATCCTGCTACACAGTTTCAACAAGTAATCGCTACAGCTGTTTTAGACCAGTTGAGTGAGGAGAATAGCAATAGACGTAATAGGCGTGAGCAGGTAGGCCCTACTTATGAATATACACTTGAAGAGATAAGAGTGATGCTTGCCAAAATAGTTTGTGAGACCGGGAATAAAAAGTTGCATTGTTAAAGGCTAGATGACTGTTTAACAATTAACATCAAGCGCGCCACAATTTTTCGCGAAATCTGAAATGGGGTCCGTCCGATTTCAGCAGCGAAAAAGTACGTGGCGATTAATGTCTTCACCAGCGCTAATATCATGGGGTGTGCGGCCGAGCAAGGTCGATAATTCCAGCGGGTGAAAGTCCCTCTCTGGCAAGGTAGGTCAACCACCAGATAGTCAACATCGGGCAGGCGGATGTTCCTGCTACTATTAGCCTAGGTGCTAAGCATATTCTTCAGCAGTAATGGGGCTTTATCTTGCCCTAGGGGGGCTGGTTATATGCCGCTTTTAGTGAAAAATATAGAAATTTTCCGTGCTATCTATCGTGCTTTTTGCCGGCAGTCTGGTGTCGGGATGAATTATCAGCCTTTTTATGAATGTGCAACCCTCAGGTATTTTAATGCTTTATGTAGCGATAGAATTTTCCTTTGTGCCTATTGCCTACTGGGTTTTCAGGCTTGCGGAATAATAGCTAATTATGAATCTTGATTTAGATCCGATCTGGACGCTTGCTATAGCGATCCTGGTTCTTTACCTGGGAACTTTTGTTATTTCCCGGGTCGGTTTTCTGCGCAATAATAATATCCCCGTACCGGTAGTTGGCGGGGTGTTATTTGCATTGCTGACCAGTATTTTATACGCGCAATACGATATACGCCTGCACTTTGATATGTCGATGAAAGACCCGATGATGTTGATGTTTTTTACCACCATTGGTCTTAGTGCGGATTTGCGCATGCTGAAACAAGGGGGACCCCAGTTATTAATTTTTGCACTGGTGTGTTTACTTTATCTTATTATTCAGGATGGACTGGGATTACTGACTGCAATAAGTATGGATCTGCATCCATTGGTTGGATTGCTGGGTGGCTCTATTACCTTATCAGGCGGACATGGAACGGGTGCGGCGTATGCACAGAAATTTGCCGATGTGCAGAACATTGCCGGGGTGATGGAATTGGCACTGGCCTGTGCAACCTTTGGCTTGATTATTGGCGGTATCATCGGTGGGCCTGTAGCCGGGCGTTTGATTCGCAAGCGAGCGTTACAACCCGATGAGAACAATATTGAGCAAAACGAGGTACAACAAACACAACAACAAGAATCCCCCATTAGCACAGATACATTACTGCAAACTTTATTCTATGTGCTGCTGTGTTTAATCGGTGGCCGTGCATTAGCGGCGTCTATGGCAGGTGCGGCTTTTACCCTGCCCGGTTTTGTCTGGTGTTTGTTTATCGGCGTGGCGATACGCAATAGTGATTTTCTAGGGCCCTTTTTAAAAGTACACCGCGCTACGGTGGATACCATTGGTAGCCTGTCACTGTCGATATTTCTAGCCATGGCGCTGATGTCATTGCGCTTATGGGAGCTTCTGGATCTGGCTGGACCGCTATTGGTTTTGTTGTCGGTGCAGACGCTAGGAATGGTGCTATTTGCCAGCTTTATTACCTTCCGGATTATGGGTAGTCATTATGATGCTGCCATTGTTGCCGGAGGGCATTGCGGTTTTGGACTCGGCGCGACACCCACTGCTGTGGCAAATATGAAAGCATTGACCTTACGCTATGGCGCATCGCCACAGGCCTTTCTCGTGGTACCGTTGATGGGTGCATTTTTTATCGATTTTCTAAATGCCCTGGTCATTCAAGCCTACCTAGCTCTGCCTTTGTTCGGGTTTTAACCATGCAGATAACTCGCTTACTACAGTTTAAGCTGCTTTTTTTATTGCTCTGTCTATTGCTGAATGCGTGTAGCCGTGGACCCGATGAAGACATTTTACGCGGCGAATTACAAACGCGGCTGAATAATGAGTTTTCCGCAGATTTATTCAAAATACGTCACTTCAAGCGAGCCGGTTCAGCACCATTCCGTAACCTGGATCAGGATATATCCGGTGTGCTGATTTATTATGATGCCGAATTTGAATTTTTACGCGACTATAATCTAACTTCCTGGCAAGGATTGAATCTGGGCTCGCTAGCTTATATAACCGGATCGACCAAAGAAGGGATTAGTGGCTTAAAGCCTAATAGCAATCGCAAGGGCGATATACTCAAAGTATACGGGCGCTTAGCCTATACCGAAAAGGATAATCAATGGCAAGTGCTAGCGGATGGTAAGCCGCCTGTCAGTACCGATACCCGAACACAGACCCTTGAGGGACAAAGCCCGGGGAAAGTATTAAAAAATATCCGTGCATTATTGCAACGTGAAACCGAACCGCAACCCAATACACGCGATGCGACTATTATTAAAGCCTTGCTTGAAACTGTACAGCGAATCGACCTGACATTCGCACAGCAGAAAGGCGAGTTTATTTTCGGTTCGGGCCAGGTTCTGGGCACCTATCATGAGTTTGGCAAGCTATTTAGTGTGTATTCCACTGAACAGGGAATCGCAATGCATAATGCCGCATCTGAAGGCAGCATAGAAAACACCTATCGAATACAAAATCATCTACTCGAATTTGCACTGATTCAAAGCGACGTGGCGGAAACCATGTACAAAGGCTGGCTGGAGCAACAACAGCTGCCTAATTCCAACCTACGCTCGCTGGCGAGTTTATGGCCCGAAGCAGTGCATATTGTAGTCTTGCAGAACAGTCGTATCAATAGCCTGAATGATCTAGCGGGCAAACGGATTGCCGTGGGAGCCGCTGGTTCTGGTAGTCGTTTTAACGCCATTCGTATCGCGCGGGCTGTCGGTTTAACAGCAACCCAATTTCCACAAATACTTGAGTTAGGCACCGCTGAATCGATCGCGGCGCTTGAGGCTGGACAGGTTGATGCACTCTTTATTACTGAGGCTGTGCCTTCTGTCGCTCTGCAAGAGCTTAGCAGTCGGCGTAATGATGTCAGATTTCTGTCGCTTGAACATGCCTTGATTAAAACCCTGTCCAGGCAGCAATTCGCCTATTACCCCTTAACCGTGCCAATAAGAACTTACCCAGGCCAGGATAAGCCATTCACCACCCTGGGCTTAACAGCGCTGCTTATTACTCATCAACATACTGCTGATGAAACAGTTGAAAAAGTGCTGGAAATGCTACTTGATAGTAGAAATGAATTAGCAAAAAAATATTATCGTGCCGGTTTTATTTCTGATGCAACCATGCGTTTGGGTATTGCCGTACCGCTGCATCCCGGTGCAGTAAAGTTTTATGCACAGCGTAAAAAGCAGTCAGCTCCAAAAGAATAAAGAGGCAGAGCGAAGTAGCGAAGCTTTATTTTGTCCGAGCGTATGCGCGTTGGTTTTTAATAATGCCTCAATAACCCAAGGCTGGTTTTTCTCCTATTGCTTACCCGATTAGAATGGTTTTTTAATCACACCAAATTCGCAATTTTGGACCTGGCCTCTGCTTCTCGTACGGTGATAATTCGACCTATCACAACGCGCCTTCCCATATTCAACGTAAGGTCTGCAAACAGCCTTACCGTTTGCCCACTATTTACCGATAAAAAAGGTGGGCAGAAAAGATTGCCCACCCTACCTAGCTGAATACAAACAGCTCTCTTTTTCTTTGTGATGCCATATACACAAGATAGTGATTTCGATTACCACTCTAAAGCGGGACAGCTCCTCATGCAAAGAAGTAGGGTGGGCAGTTTTTTTTGCCCACCATTAAGGCCACACTAAAAGGAAAAAGCCCCGTTACAATACTTACTTAAATAAAAGCACATAAGGAACAAACTTAAAACAAGAGGCAGTTTGTAAAGTGTTCGACTTATTGATGCACCCGCTTTTAAGCTACGACTTCTATTCTCGGACAGCCTCCTAGGTCTTTTGATCAAGATTTTGTATGGAACCATTTTTGACCACGACACGAACCATTTTGGTGCATATCTATCCATAATATGAGACACAACCGATTAAATGTAGGCAAATCACAGCTTGGTAATTATGGCTCAATTATTGCTTTATTAACTAGTTATAGATTTTAACCCCGTGGAGCGGATTATTATGAGTACTTCTAATATGAGAGCGAGCTTTCTCTCATTCACCGGTAGGGCCAAGATTTTACATATGACCTGGCTTGCCTTTTTCGTAACTTTCCTGGTCTGGTTTAGTCACGCACCTTTATTACTAGCCATTCAAGAATCGATGGGATTATCCGATCAACAGATTAAAACACTGTTGATTCTTAATGTCGCGTTGACCATCCCTGCACGTATCGTGACGGGCATGTTAGTAGACGTTTATGGCCCAAGAAAAACTTATTCTGCCATGTTAGTGGCTACTGCAGGCCTGTGTTTCTTTTTTGCCTCTGCAAAGACCTTTGAAATACTAGCCATCGCCCGATTCTTATTAGGCTTTGTGGGTGCGGGCTTTGTGATTGGTATTCGTATGATCAGTGAATGGTATCCAGCCAAACAACTCGGCCTGGCGGAAGGTATCTATAAAGGCATGGGTAATGTTGGCTCTGCCGCAGCGGCAATAACCTTGCCTACGCTTGCATTGTTATTTGGTGGAGAAGATGGCTGGCGTTATGCGACAGCCGTAACAGGTCTGATCGCATTGATTTATGCGGGCATTTATTACATATCAGTGAAGGACACCCCCGCAGGTTCTACATATTTCAAACCGAATAAGTCCGGTGGCCTGGAAGTGACCAGCAAGCGGGATTTCTTTTTCTATTTATTCATAAATATTCCCATGTACGGTGCGCTGGCAGTGCTTACCTGGAAAGTAGCCGGGCTCGGCTTAATAGGCAACGACACTGCTAATATTATTTATGGCGTGTTAGTCGTCATTTATTTGATCCAGTCTAGCCAAATCTATAAAGTCAATAAGGAGATATTCAGAGAGCCAGTCGATGAGATTCTGCAATACAAGTTTAAACAAGTTGCCATACTCAGTATCGCTTATGCTGTCACCTTTGGCTCAGAACTAGCCGTGGTCTCTATGCTACCTTTATTCTTTAAGAACACCTTCCTGATTCCGGTATCTCTCGCCGGTATTTTAGGCGCGTGCTTTGCCGTAACGGATGTATTATCCTGCCCTTCAGGTGGCTGGATCAGTGATAAATTTGGACGTAAAATTCCATTGCTGATTATGCTATCGGGGGCCTCCATCGGATTCTTTGCCATGTCACAAATTAATGGTGAATGGCCGATTGCCTGGGCAGTGGTCGTCATGATGATGTGTTCATTTTTTCTGGGCTCTGCAGCGGGTGGTGTATTTGCCGTGGTACCTTTGATCAAACGTCGTTTAACTGGTCAAATTGCCGGGGTTGTGGGTGCGTACGGTAATATTGGTGCTGTTCTGTTTTTGACCGTGTTTTCACTGGCATCCCCCTCCGTATTTTTTATGACGATTGGTGGCGGTATTGCTTTCGCCACAGTTTGTGTCCTATTTTTAGATAAACCTAAAAGTGCAATGGCAGAGATTTTGCCAGATGGAACTGTACATTTGATTGATGTGCACTAAGAAACCAGCATATTTAGTAACCAATTCTAATCCAGTCGGTTAAATATTTACCTGATTACTCACGACACTCTGTCATATAAAAAATGCCAGCTACCTTGTCATTCCTGCATGTTTCTAGCAGGAATCTACTAGCTTAAGCATAGATTCCCGACAAAAGACTTCGGGAATAACGTGTGGAATAGCATCTTCCTGTCACTTTGGACGATATGATATATACAATGGCGGAGAGTCATGGGTAAGGCACCTGGAAACACACATCATCCAACTTTGCGGGTCTTTGTGTCCGGCATTAGCACTGTAGCAATAGTTACGCAGCTAGCTATGCGCCTACTGCAACAGCACTAATGACAAACAAAAATTCTGCCCAGATATTGGACGCTTTTTAATTTCCAGGTGCCTAATCAGGAATATTTTTGGCGTTTCCCAACTAACTGAAGCACCCCACCAGCAGCTCTTTTCCACTCTCCTGCATCACTGCAAGAGCATGCCGATAACAACTTGTCCTGCTTTTATAGTCTTAAATTGGTAGAATTAACAGCTTTTCAACAGATGAAATCAAGATGAACAAACACCCTACTCTTCCCAAAGAAGGAATCGACGGCTTAAAAGAAAATTGGCGCAGTGATTTACAAGCTGGTTTTTTTGTCTTTCTTATCGCCCTGCCGTTATCTTTAGGTATCGCCATCGGCTCTGGTTTTCCTCCCTCAGCAGGGATTATTACAGCTGTCGTGGGTGGCTTATTAGTTTCGCGTCTCAACGGTTCTTATATCGTCATTAATGGCCCGGCGGGTGGATTAATTGTAGTTATGCTCGCTGCAGTGGAGTCACTGAGTGATGGCGATTTAATGTCAGGCTATCGTTATACTTTAGCCGCCGTCATGCTTACCGGTTTATTTCAGGTGATTATGGGACGCTATAAGCTGGGCAGCTTGAGTGCTTTTTTCCCTGCGCCTGTGGTACACGGAATGCTGGCTGCGATGGGGATCAGCATTATGGCTCGGCAAGTTCACGTTATGTTAGGCGTCACACCCGAACCAGGTAGCCTTTTTTCCTCTATCGCACAAATTCCCAACAGCTTAATAAATTCAACGCCTGAAATTGCAGCGATAGGCTTGATCTCTTTCGCCCTTTTACTCTTCTGGCCTCTTATAAAACATAGTGTGTTAGGTAAAATCCCCGCACCTTTTGTGGTATTATTTTTAGGTATGGGTCTGGCACAGTTTTTTGGCATCCAACATGACCATTATCATTTTGGTCAGGACGCATTACATGAGCACTTAATCACACCGCCTTTTTTAGTGGACATTCCTGATGATTTTAGCGGATATTTTTACCTGCCCGATTTTTCCAAGATTGATACCTTTGAATTCTGGGTGGCAACGATTACTATTTGCATGGTTGCTAGTCTGGAAAGTCTACTGAGCGCGACGGCGGCCGAAAAAGTAGACCCTTATAAAAGACCCACAGACCTAGATCGTGACTTATCTGCCGTGGGCTTAGGCAATGCGGTTTCAGGATTTTTAGGGGGCTTGCCTATGATTGCCGAGTTCGTACGTAGCTCCGCCAATGTAGAAGGTGGCGCGCAAACGGGATGGGCTAATTTCTTTCATGGTTTGATTCTACTGTTGTTTGTCGCTTTGTTTCCGCACTTTATTCACAATATCCCGCATGCCTCTTTAGCCGCATTACTGGTTTTTGTGGGTTATCGCCGCGCTACACCAAAAATATTTGCCGACGTTTTAGCAATAGGCAAAGATCAGCTGTTTTTGTTTGTCGTGACTATATTAGCGGTGTTAGCGACTAATTTATTGGTGGGTGTCTTCTTTGGCGTCTTTGTAAAACTTTTATTGCATTTATCGCGTGGTGTATGGCTAAACAATCTATTCAAAATCCATTTTACGATTAAAGAACACGGCGATTATGTTACGGTAAAACTTATTGGCTCTGCTTTATTCTCTAATTTTTTACCCTTTAAAAAGGCTGTCGATAACATTGAGCAAGGTAAAAACATTAC
Organism: Methyloprofundus sp.; assembly: GCF_965251085.1. Lineage (NCBI taxonomy): Bacteria > Pseudomonadati > Pseudomonadota > Gammaproteobacteria > Methylococcales > Methylococcaceae > Methyloprofundus > Methyloprofundus sp. The sequence goes on from NZ_OZ252594.1 coordinate 3,712,213, forward strand.
CTTTGATTTCTCTAATGGCTATCTAATAGATCACTCAATATTAATTTACCTTGATGACTTCAGTGTAAATTATGCACGCAGCGGAGGGAGTTGTCGACATGTGGGACATGCCTTAGAGAAATATTCTGATCATGATTTAGCTGTGCGGCTGATGACTGCAGATGACAGGAAGCCGTAAAAAAATAGTTCGGGAATATTTTATAATACCCCAAGAAATTCAGACAATAAATTATTAAATCTTATTTTAGAACAGCCCCTAATACAAATTGACGTATTTTATTGATAAATGATTGAATATAAAATTTTTAAGAATTGATATTTAATCATTTATCATTTGTTTTAAGTGATTGACCTCGTTAGTAAACATGTTTTCATCACTATAAACGTGTGATAACACGCAAATCCCTTGCCCACGTGTGAACAATTCTAATGCTTTTTCATTAGCTTGATCGGCAGGGAAACCTAAGGCTAAAAATTGATCCGTTAACCAGTGGCGAATTAGATCAAAAACGTGTTTGCTCAATTCACGAGTCAGGGCATTGCTCTTGCCCAATTCAGAAGCTAAAGTGCCATTCGGACAACCATATTGGGTTAAATCAGATTTTCCTTCCTGTAAGCTATTAATAAAACAAATAAGCCTTTCTTTTGCATCAAGGTATTGTGTGTCCCATAAATCAAGAGTTTCTTGAGTTTTTTGCATACGTCGTTGCAAAACCGCCTGCAAAATATCATCTTTGGATTTGAAGTGATAAGTGATATTTCCTTTGCTCAATCCCACTTCTTTCACAATATCGCTGAATGCAGTCTGATGAAAACCTTGTTGATAAAACAGCTTGTTGGCTGCTTTTATAATAGTATTTCTTGTTTGTTCGCCTTGTTTCATCGTTATAAGCCTGTTGGGTAATAAATACATGCTAGTACATACGTACTATAAATGAAAGGTAAATTATGCCTAATGTAGAATTTCAGCTTCTACAGTCCTTACTTTTCTTTATTGCGCGGGTGAGGTTGCGCGATATTTTTTAAAGGCTTTAGTGAATGAAGTTTCTAATTCATAACCCACCTCATTAGCAATGTTATAGATTGATAAATGGGTTTCACGCAAAAACTTTGCAGCTAAATCCATGCGCCATCTTGATAGGTATGCCGCAGGACTACAGCCTGTTGATTCAGAAAATCGCTTTGAAAATGCCGAACGTGACATAAATATGGTATCCGCTAATTTATCGACATCCCACTTTTTACTGGGATATTTATGCATTAACTCATAGTTTTGGGTCTTGTATTGAAGTAATCCAGCTGTAGGACTCGGGTTGCGCGGATTGAACCCAGTAGCGAATAATATAAACCAGCAATACGTCAATAAGACTTGAGGTGACCACGGAATAGCCGAGGGTATCAGATTTGTTTCGCTGATAATCAGTTGCGTAGCCTATTTAGTTGCGGGTTGTCATTTATCTCATTGGCCTTTGTATGGATAAATTTGGGTAATAGAGAAAAGAACGGCTGTGCCATATCGCCTTCAAGCTTATAGGAAGCACAAAAAAGTCGGCAGACTTCGCAAGGTTCTGTATCTAATCTTGAACTGTTTTGTTCAAAGCCAAAGGTTCGGTAATCCACTGTTTCAATCGCTTCATCACTCATCAACCCATGCCAGTTGTTATCGGTAAAAAAAAACAATATCACCCTGCATTAACCGGATAGCTTCATTGGTTGTAGTGTTTTTTACCCAGCAAACCCCTTCCAGCACAAAATGTAACATGGACATTTTTTGGGTGGAAAAATCTAAGCCCCGAGGATCACATAGGGTCAGACATCTTGATTCGCTATCCTGAAAGAAATCCATTGAAACTTAAACTAGGCAATATAATTAAAGGGTTAGGGAATTATTGTCAAATGATTGATATTTTCAGCTAAAGAAATGAAAATGGTACTCATTTAGGTTAAACTAAGCCCTCATATCATACGAGGTATTCAATTAATGCAGCAACTCATGCTCCCAATAATTCCTCAGGGTACGACTATTATAAATGGTCAGGTCAGTGTTGATAACCGAAATGATGAGTGGTTTTATTTCCTCGGCGGTATCCCGATCTATTCTCACCAGGCTGACAATAAGAGATTATTTAGACTTCACACCTCTCAACTCATCAATACCGGCTCCTGTCGTTCAATCGATATTATTACAACCTTTGGTGTCTCTAAAAGTAGTGTTATGCGCTCATTAAGGCAACTACGAGAAAAAGGGGCTGATTCGTTTTTTGAACCTCGCCCGACTCGCAAGGGAGGACCACTCTTTACGCTTGAGGTTTTGCAGCAAGCTCAGGAATATCTGGATCAAGGTATGACGCCTAACGAAGCCGCTAAAGAATTAGGCATCCGGGCAGATACCTTTCGCAAGGCGATCAGTGATGGACGTTTAAAAAAAAGTCTGCCGTATCAATAGACCCCAATGATGGCAGTACCAAATCAGCCCGTGATATTATTGATGCCAGTGCAGCCGAGTCACTCGGTACGGCCTGCACTCGAGTAGAAGAGCGAATCCAGGCGGCTTTGGGTGAGCAGGAAAAGGGAGCCTCAATCGAATTCGAATCCTGTTTAGATGTTCCTAAAGGCGGTGTGTTATGTGCATTGCCCGCGTTACTTAGCAATGGCTTATTAAATGACATTGAGCACCACCTTGGCAAACTGACAGGTTATTATCAAACCTTTCATATCCTATTGCTACTCGCCTTTATGGGACTATGTCGCATCAAAAATGCCGAACAACTTCGCGAGCATGCACCGGGTGAATTCGGCAAACTACTTGGCCTGGATCGGGTTCCCGAAGTGCGCTGTTTAAGAACCAAAGTAAAAGGACTGTCTGATCCAGAATCAGTTGAAAGCTGGGCGGCCGACCTCAGTCGACAATGGATGGAAAATGAACCAGAGGCAGCAGGAACACTCTACATAGATGGTCATGTCCGTGTCTATCATGGACACTTGACTAAACTTCCCAAACGGCATGTTTCACGCGAAAAACTCTGCTTACGGGGTATCACCGACTACTGGGTTAATGATGGTACGGGGCGTCCCTTCTTTGTCGTTGAAAAAACGGTGGATCCGGGCTTACTAAAAACGCTGGAAGAAGATATCGTCCCCCGATTACTCAAAGACATTCCGAATCAACCGAGTGCACAAGCATTACAGCAAAACAAACAAGCCTGTCGTTTTATCCTGGTGTTTGATAGAGAAGGCTATAGCCCCGCATTCTTTAGAAAGATGTGGGACAAGCATCGTGTCGCTTGCATGACCTATCATAAATTTCCCACCGAAAATTGGCCACTGGACAATTTTTCCAGTCAGGAGATCACCCTACCGAGTGGTGAAAAAGTCATCATGAAACTCGCCGAACGAGGCAGTCTGGTTGGAACTGGAAAACAGGCGATGTGGATGAGAGAAGTGCGCAAGTTGACTGATTCTGGTCACCAAACCAGTATTATTACCACAGCCTATGAACTAGAATTGACGGCTGTTTCTGGGCGAATGTTTAGCCGGTGGTGCCAAGAGAACTTTTTTAGATATATGAAGCACCACTATGGGATAGATATGCTACAGGAGTATGGAATAGAGCCACTATCCGATACCCAAAAGGTGGTCAACCCTGATAGGCGCCAACAGGAAGGACAGCGTAATTCGATACAATCCAAACTCAATTACCGTCTATCTCGATTTGCAGCGATGGAACTTCATCCGGTGATTAAAAAAGATGAAACGGAAGATGTGAAATACAAGAAATGGGAAAGAAAACGAGCAGAATTACTCGAAGAAATAGAGCATTATGAAAATGAACTAAAAACCATCAAGGAAAAACTAAGCCAAACGCCCAAACACATTACCTGGCAAGAGTTGAGAGACGAAGATAAGTTCGAACAGCTTCTGCCAGGGAAAAAGCGGCTGATAGATACTGTCAACATGATCGCTTATCGGGCAGAAACAGCAATGGCCGCTCTGCTAACCTCACCGACAATCGACTTTCCGATGGCAAGGCAACTATTACAAACGCTGTTTGTGACAGAAGCAGATATATTACCCGATGAAGTAAAAAAACAACTTCGGATACGTGTGCATAGTACTTCCCGACCTGCAAGTAATAAAGCAATAGAAAAGTTATTTGAACAACTCAATCAAACGGAACTCAATTATCCAGGAACCGATCTGCGCTTAATTTATGAGCTGACTTCATCCGCAAAAAATTAGGAAATGGTCTCAAATTAGTTTCGTCTGAATCAAGATGTCTGAGGGTTGGCTGGCAAATCACTTTGCTGTCTAACTGCCCCACTTTACGAACTTCTGCTAATACAGAGTGTAGAGAAAGATCAACGGTGACTATTATTGAAACTAAATGGCTACCTTTTAACGCGATACATATTAGACGCTGTAGATCGTGGCTTCAGCCCGCCAATAGCCTTTGACATTGGCGGGCTGAAGCCACGCCCTACAGTTTTAAATACGTCTCGCGTTAAAACAGTAGCTAATAGTTTCATTAATAGTTGCATAATTAGTACGACTGTACTATATTAGAACTGTCGTACTAATTTAATTAATGAAAATCACTATGAACAAAATTAAATCTCTTTTTATTGGCTTGTTTCCGATGTTTGCTATGGCAGTCGCAGGCTATGGAATTTATCACCTCCTCTCTTCAGGATTAGATCTTATTTGGCTAGGAGCTGTCTTAATAACGCTCCCTATTATGATGTTTATCAGTCGTGTCATGGTGTTTAAGAATATGGCGAGAACATCGTCTCACTTTCCTTTATTAACATTGATCGCTGTCGTGGGCCTTAGTTTATCCATTTATGGATATGTTGCGTCTGTTTCAACTGTATTAGGCACAGTGGAAGCAACTGCATTTAATACGCTTGGCTTAAGCCTGGCATGTGTCGGTTTTGTTTTTTTTGTACTGTATAACTTTTGGTATTCCTCGTTAGGGCGGACAGCCAATACACGTTTAGACGTTGGGAAAACATTACCTGTTATTACGGTGACAGATGCACAGGGCTCACGAATTACGTCAGCCTCTTTTGTCGGATCTCCGACGGTGTATATATTTTTTAGAGGAAACTGGTGCCCTTTATGTATGGCACAAATTAAAGAAGTAGCCACCCAATATCAAGCGTTATCTGCTTTAGGCGCAAAAGTTGTTTTATGTGCTCCACAGCCAGAAAAAAATACCCAAGCTTTGGCAGATAAATTTTCTGTGCCGTTTATTTTTGTAACCGATGTAGCCAACACTGCTGCACAAACATTGGGCATAGAAATGAAAAATGGTTTGCCAGCGGGTATGGAAATGCTGGGCTATGACAAAGATACCGTGTATCCAACCGTCATTATTACAGATGCGGAGGGGAACATTATTTATAGTGATTTAACCAATAATTATCGCATTAGACCTGAACCAGAAGATTTTATAGAGGTGCTGAATAGGCATGCACAACTGGCCTAGTACCACGACTTTTAAATATACGATGAAAATGGGGAGTAGGCTTTAGCCTACACAGTTCACGCTTCGTGTAGGCTAAAGCCTACTCCCCTAATCGTTTAAAGGCGGTGAATTTAGTCATTATTTATTGCTTATTTAAGGATTGCACTACTAGTTATTTGAAATTAATAATGATCAGCATAGCAAAAAACATCAAAAGAGAGTGAACGGTTTTCTCTAAAATCTTAAACCAAACAAATAGGTCCTCGTTATGAAACAAAAATATGATATTGCAATTATTGGCTCAGGCATTGCGGGTTCATGTCTAGCCACCATTCTTGCCAAACAAGGCAAAAAAGTGATCGTGTTTGAAGCTAAAAATCACCCTCGATTTGCCATAGGCGAGTCGATGATTTTGGAAACTTCGGAAACATTACGCGCGATGGCCGAACTTTATGACATACCTGAGTTGGCTTATCACAGCTCAGAAAATTATCTACCGCTGATCGGTAATTCCCATGGCGTAAAGCGGCATTTTAGTTTTTTGCATCATTCTGAAGGTAAGTTGCAAAATAAAGACAAAGCCTTTCAGGCGGTCATTCCAAGCCAACCCCACGGACATGAACTGCATTTATTTAGACAGGACTCAGACCAGTTTATGGTGACGACGGCAATCTCGTACGGTGCTAAGGTGTATCAAGATACTTCAGTAAGCGATATTGATATTAGCCCTGAGGCGGTACATATCAAAACTTCTGCGGGTGATTTCAGTGCGGATTATATTGTTGACGCGGGTGGCTTTAAATCTATTCTGGCTGAAAAATATGCCTTAAGAGATTTTGATTTAAAAACGCATTCTCGTATGATTTTCACGCACATGGTGAATGTCCCTGACTATAATCAAACAGGGCTCTCTAAGGAAGAATATGGTTTTCCGTTTAGTGTCGCGGAAGGGACGCTGCATCATATTTTTGAAGGCGGTTGGTTGTGGGTGATTCCTTTTAATAATCATGATAAATCGACTAACCCACTTTGCAGCGTAGGTTTGCAGTTAGACCCTAGAATGTATCCAGAAGACAAAAGCATCAGTGCAAAAGAAGAGTTTTGTGCTTTTATTTCCCGTTTTCCTGATCTTAAAAAACAATTCGAACATAGTAAAGCGGTGCGTAGCTGGACGCGCACCGGCAGAATTCAATATAACTCAAAACAGGTAGTGGGTGATCGTTTTGCTTTATTAGGCCATGCAGCAGGTTTTATTGATCCACTTTTTTCGAAAGGGCTGTATGTATCCTTTAATAGTGTCTCAACCGTAGCGCATTTATTGTTAAAAAAGACCGGTGATTTTTCTGCCGAAGCGTTTAAATCCTACGAGCAGCAGACATTGGCCTTTGTGCAAGCACATGACCGTTTAGTCGCCAATTCCTATAAATCCTTTACTAACCATAAGCTGTGGTCTGCTTATAAAGTGTTATGGTTATTAGGCGCGTATACCGAATATGTAAAACTCACTTGTATCCGTAAGTGCGCTAAAAATAGAGAGGATTATTACCAGCAAATTCAGTCCTTGTGTTTGGCGGGTGGCGGCTTTGACGAATACAAGCGATTGGCAGATAAAATTGATCACTTGGTCGAGCAAGTCGATGTGAATAATGAACAGGCGGTTGATCAAGTCGTCGCGGAAATAACGGCGTTATTTTTAACGCTAGACTGGCTACCTGATGCCTTTAGAGAAACGCTTAAAGGCAAAGCTTATTTACCGAAACATAAAATAAGCTGGAAATTACTAAGGCAAAATTCAGGATTTATGGGCAATGGCAATTTTCGCCAGCATTTCTTTAATAACAACGAAACGATCGATTTATTACTTAATTTTCTCAGTGAAAAGATCACATACTCCACGGCGTCTGTACTCAGAAAAAAAGCTGGGCATAAAAATTATTTATCATTTTCGTAAATAAATTTTCACCGTAGGTAACTCGCAAAAAATAGCAAACAACCTTTGTTCCCAAGCTCTGCTTGGGAATACATGTTTGAACAGCTCTGCTGTGAGAGGGTTCAGTAAGCAGAGCTTACATGTCATGCATTCCCAAACAGAGTTTGGGAACGAGTGTGCTGTATGCATTCATATTGAGTGCTTGTTTTTCCGACGTAGCTGCATCTTAATCATCAAAAGCAGATTAAAAATCTAAGGAGGTATAAAAAATTTAGTTTTTTTGTAAGGGTGGCGGCTTATTGCCGACCCATTATCGTTTTAAAAACGCATTACTTTATTTTTATATTAAATCAATAATCTGGAGATCAATACAATGAACACATCAACTCTTATCCATTCATTAGGCGGCGCTATCGCTGTTTCTTTGTTAACACCGTCAATCGCCTTAGCGAGTGAAAACCCCTTTGCTATGAAGACAGTCGGAAATGCCGTGCAATTATCAGAAATGTCGAAAGGTGCTGAAGGTAAATGTGGGGAAGGCAAATGTGGTGATAAAAAAGGCGCTAAAGCTAGCATGGAAAAATCAGCAGAAGGAAAATGCGGAGAAGGCAAGTGCGGTGATAAAAAAGCCTCGAATAAAAAAGCAATGGAAAAATCCAGTGAAGGAAAATGTGGAGAGGGAAAGTGCGGCGATAAAACTTGATAGAGGTTTTATGGCACCGTAGCTTTATGTAGGTGGAAAATATTTTTTAACCAAAAACGGGTAGGGTAGGCTGGGTTAGCTTATTAAGCAAAGCGAAATAACGTAACCCAGCAGCTTAATGATACGACCTTACTGGGTTACGTTTTTTAATGCTTCGCAATAAAAAATCTAACCCAGCCTACTATATAACTTATTGTTTATGATGTGTTAATACTTAACTTAACGACAGTTACTCTCTTCGTAGGAGGATCGCGTTTGGATGATTATATTTTTCCATCTCCCTTAGCCTACTCCCCTTATTAAAAAGGCTTTATTATGAATAAGATAAATTTAGCAGGATCTGGATTAAGTCTCAGGCGTGAGCATATGGGGGCGCTTATGGATGATACGCCCTTTGTGCTCGATTTTTTTGAAATAGCCCCTGAAAACTACCTTGATTTAGGCGGCAAAAAAGCGCGTGATTTCAGATGGTTTTCCGAGCGGTATCCAATAGTCGCGCATGGCTTATCACTTTCTCTGGGTGGCCCTGATCCTTTAGATGAAGCCTTTTTATTGCGTATTAAAGCGTTTATGAAAATGCACGATATTGCACTCTATACTGAACATTTGAGTTACTGTGCAGATAACGGCCATTTATATGACTTGTTACCGATTCCCTTTACTGAAGAAGCCGTACACTATGTTGCCAGGCGCATTAAGCGCACGCAAGAAATACTGGAAATGCCGATAGCGATTGAAAATACCTCCTACTATGCCGCTTCGCCTATTGCTGACATGGATGAATTGAGTTTTATCAATGCCGTATTAACAGAAGCCGATTGTGGGCTGCATTTAGACGTGAATAATATCTATGTTAACAGCGTGAACCATTACTACGATGCCGAACAGTTTTTATTGGGCTTGCCGGGCGAGCGTATTAAATATTGTCATGTTGCAGGTCATGATCAAAGAAGCCCGAATTTGATTATTGATTCACATGGTGCCGATGTGATTGATCCAGTATGGCATTTATTGTCAACGGCTTACCAACAATTTGGCTTATTCCCCACCTTATTAGAGCGTGATTTTAATATCCCGCCTTTAGCTGATTTAGTGGAAGAAGTCGAGCATATCGCCAAGCTACAAAGTTACTGGCAGGGTGAAATTTATAAAAAAATAGCATAAGGCAAAGCGAATGACGAATACCACTTCAATACCTGAATTTCAACAATACCAACACCAGTTTGTTGATTATTTACGCAATCCACACGCTGATCAGATCTTAGAAAATACCTTGCCCGAAGCAAGTCAAATTTATGCAGAACTGTATTATTCAGGCATCGAAGGTTGCTTACAACGCTGCTTTCCTAACAGCTGTGCATTATTAGGTGAAAATATTTGGCAAAAAGTAGTACAGCTATTTATTAAAGAGCATCGCTGTCAGTCGCCTTTATACCGAGAAATACCCAATGAATTTATGGCGTATTTATTAAATGCAAAGCCAGGCCTTGAGTTACCAGAATTCATAAATGACTTAGCGCATTATGAATGGATGGAATTGATTATAGAAACCGCTGAATCTAACCAGACGCATGCAAACTTTCCGAGGTTGGTCGCACCCTTATCAATGGTTCCTGTACTCAATCCTGTGTTACATTTATTGCACTATCGTTATCCAGTACAGCATATCAGTGCGACAGATGACTATTGGCAGAACTGGCAAAACCGCTTAGAACCTTATGAGCAGGTGCCTATCATTCTGGCTGGATTTAGGACTCAGGATGATCAGGTGAAATTTGTCGAGTTAAATGCTATAACAGCGAGATTAATTGAATTACTACAGGGCGAAACCCGCAATCAAGAGCATATATTGCTGCAACTCGCTGATGAAATTAATTTTAGCGACCCTATACAATTTATGCAGTTTGGCAGAGAAATTTTACAGCAATTATCAGAGCAACAAATCATTATCGGAGCAATCAATGAGCACAACACTAATGCAAACAATATCTGATGCTTATAGCAGAGGAGCCCAAGCACTCAATAATAGAGCGGATCAGATCCCGCCTTTATTATTTAGACTTATTCTCGCTTATGAGTTTTGGGAGGCTGGCATCAAAAAATTTAATGGTGAAAACTGGTTTGCCCATATAACTTTTCCTATGCCTTTTAATCTATTGTCGAATGACCTGCTTTGGGCATTAGGGACATGGATTGAAATAATTGGAGCGATTGCCTTGGTGCTGGGATTGGGGACGCGCATATTTGCCTTGTTACTAATGATATTAACCGTGGTGGCTATTGGAGCAGTGCATTGGTCATCAGACTGGAATAGCCTGGCAGAACTCTGGCAAGGGTATGCGATTACTGATAAAGGATTTGGAAATTATAAATTACCTTTACTCTATTTAATAATGTTTACCCCTCTGTTATTTGGTGGTGCAGGACGCTGGAGTCTGGATTATATTATAAATAAAGATAACAATTAATATGTCTTAGGCGAGGAAAATTTATGGCTGTAGAAATGTGAGTGGCTTTAAATGTGATTGATAACGAAATGTATCAATCCTGTTGGCAATACAGCAGAATATGCGCTATGCAATGATGGCTACCATTTTAATGCGGGACATATTAAAACGGTAGGGCGTGGCTTTAGCCCGCCATTAAATACCTTTTAGCGTTGGCGGGCTGAAGCCACGCCCTACCAAAATGTCCAGTCTTAAGTTTATAAATTAACCACCTTATCGAAAAGTTTTACTTGCGGGTAAATGGGGGCGGGTCTTTGGTTTATGATTCTTACAGTCAACAGGAGTAAAAAAGCTTTAGCTTTTTTGTAATACCTGCAATAGCTAAAGCTATTGCACTCCTTTTAAACTGCTTCAATTTGAATTTGTGCCTCGCAATCATCTTGTGCTGTCACGTCCCCAATAGTATAAAACTGCTGATGAAAGCTATCATCAAGGTTTTTATAGTCTTCAGCGGGTATTCCAGCTAACAAGCCTCCTGAAGTCTGAGGGTCAAAAAGCAAATTAAAGCGAGGCTGTTGTGTGATAGAATCCGGCCATCCCTGCCAATCGATTGCGCTACGGTTTTGAGTGTAAAGACTGCTGTGAATACCCTTCAGTGCTAACGCCTCAGCACCGGACAATACGGGAATAGCATTTAAATTTAAGCGCGCCGCACATGCCGATGCCAGGCACAACTCCTGTAAATGACCGAGTAAACCAAAACCCGAGACATCGGTACATGCCTTAACATTAAGCTGGCTCAGAATCTTTGCCGCCTGGTTATTAGCTTGCAGCATTGAGGCAATCGCCTGATTAAAAACAAGACCATCACATTGATTCTGCATGGCACCGGCGAGTATCACTCCGGTTCCCAGTGGCTTGGACAAAACCAGCTTATCGCCAGAAACTAAGCCTTGTTTATGAAATAACGGTTGCTCTTGTTCAATACCATTAACCACTAGCCCCACTGATAGCTCGTTTGCTTCAGAAGTATGCCCACCTAAAAAACGGCATTGCAAATTATCAAGTTGCCTAGTGAGGCCTTGCATTAGCGCCTTTAACTGCCTTTTTTGTATGCTCTGACTAGCATAGGGCAAGGTAATCAATACCTGAGCTGATTCTGGCTTTAGGTTCATTGCATATAGATCACTTAATGCATGGTTAACTGCAATTTTTCCAAACACCCAGGGATCGTCAACCACTGTCTTCAGTGCATCGACTGTTTGGTAAATAAGCTTTGCATCAGGGCTAATTTGCACTGCATCCTGAGGTTGGTAATAAGCCTCACCCAGCACTTCATTGAGCACTTGCTGTAACACATCAGCGCCTACTTTAGCACCGCAGCCAGTACAGCGTTTTAAGGGGTCGTGTTGCTCTGCTTTTTCTGCGGCTGCAATCAGCGCTGGATTGACTGCCGTTATTGCTGTCATCGATAATTCGGGTAATTGATGAAACTGGTTCATAAATTTAGTATCAATCGAATCTTTCCAGCGCCAGACCCAGTCGCCGGAAAAACTAAGCAATGATTTTGAGCCAGTCGCCCGCTTTTCACCTAACGCTAATAGGCTTAAAAAACCATCCTGCGGTTTATATTCAAGCAGTTTTTGCTTGAGTAATTGCGCGCGCAGATTATGAAATAAAGTGTCTGCCTGTCTAACGGCATATACGCCAGCCTTGGGTCTTGGGTTTGCGACCATATTAGCGATGTCACCTGCTGCGAAAATATGATCATAAGCTAAGGACTGCAGAGTCTGCCTGACTTTCATAAAGCCTGCATCATCACACGCTAATTGACTTTCTTGTAACCATGTCGATCCGGATGCCTGAGTACACCAGATAATTTCATCAGCCTGTATCAAATCGCTATTCTGACAATGAATAACACCCCGTTCAAGTCTGGCAACCCGGGTCGAGCTATGGATGCTTATTTTATATTCTTTAAGCTGCTGTTTTACTCGATTCCTAACTGTGCGGTTATAGCCGGGTAACACATCATCGGCAGCGGTTATCAGGTGATATTGTATCGATTGATTAAATTGTCTGAGCTTAAAGGCAATCGCCATAATGACTTCAACACTGCCAGCACCTCCGCCCACCACTGACAACGATTGTATTTTGCCCTGTTGCACCTGCTGCTGAATTGAGTTCCAACGCTGATAAAACTCACTGATAGGCTTAACCGGTGTGGTAAATTCAGCAGAGCCTGCTATCTGTTGATTCGGGGTTGACCCTATATCGATAGAAACCGCATCAAACTCTATGTCTGGGCGATTTTTCAATGCCAGCGTATTACTTGCTACATCAATGGCTGTCACGCTGTCTTGAATAAAGCGGATATTGGCCCACCGTGATAATTTCACCAGATCGATATGCGTTTGCTCAAAGCTGTAATGCCCTGCAATCAAGCCGGGTAACATCCCTGAATAAGGGGTCATAGTCTGAGGGCTGACCAGGGTAATGCGTACACCGGGTAGTGGATTCATTGCCCATTTACGTAGCACTAGCGCATGGGTGTGCCCACCCCCGACTAAAACCAGATCTTTAAAGATAGGAGTCTGGTTCATTGCGTCATGGTCTTTAAGTGATCATCAACCCAGGCTAGAATTTCTGGCTCCGTGCCACTAAAAATCACTTTCCGCTGCTTATTTTTTAACTGATATTGATACATCGGGTCATAGTATTTCTGCAGTAACAAATAAACCCCCTCATCAAATAAGTCTGTTTTTCCGGTGGTAAATAAATGCTCCAGAGCCCGTGTAAATGAGCTATTTATTTGTTGGTAAAGAACACCGCCCAAACGCTTTTGTATACGCGCCAGACTGCCTAGTAAATATTCAGAAAATTTCTCACCTGCCGCATCACGGTGTTGCTGCTGATAGAGCGGCCAGTTACTGGTAAAGTAATCCTCACGAATAACTGCGACACGTTGCTCTAGCTCACGCTCAAGAAATATAGAAGGTGCCTGTTGCATTTGCATATAAAAACTATCAGGCAGAATATTCCGCCCGATACGCTTACTCTCATCTTCCAGTAATAACCCTGATTGTGGATACTGGTGTCGATACTTCAGGCAAGCTATTGATAATTGATTTTCCCAGTTTATCTGTGTCGGCTGAAAATCATTGACATCACTACCAAAAGCAGAGCCCCGATGATTCGCCAAACCTTCCAGGTCAATATGATACAGGCTTTTGTTTAAGACATGGGTTTTCCCAGAACCGGTAAAGCCACTTAAAATCACCAATGGAATCTGTTGCGAGCTGGCTTCCAGTTGCTGCAATAAATAAGTGCGCATGGCTTTGTAGCCACCTTGAATCAGCGGGTAATCAACCCCCTGCTCTTGCAGCCAGGCTTGAGTCGTACGTGAACGTAAGCCACCACGAAAACAATACAGATAGCCTTCTGGGTGGGCTTTGATAAACTGCGTCCATTGATCCAGCCTTTGTTCACGAATGTCTGGGCTCACCAGTTGCAAACCTAAAGCAATAGCAGCATCCTGGCCCTCCTGCTTGTAGCAAGTGCCAATGGACTCACGTTGCAGATCATCAAGAATGGGAATGTTATGGCTATTGGGAAAAGCCCCTTTATCGAATTCAATGGGAGCACGAACATCCATTAAGGGAATGTCTTGTAAAAAAAGACTTTGATAGTTTTGTGTATCTTGCCTGCTCATTATGCTTAATCTTGATTGGAGGTAATAAACAATACTATCAGCTTATTTCGTTAAAAGCTGTATGTTATACTTCGCACGATCACAGATGCGGATTTCTAGCGGCTGATTTTTTGCCAATAGCTACGTTACTGAAACCGTTACCTAGCTAGCTATGCACCAGTTTCAGCATTTTGCTATCGACAAAAACCAGCGCTCTATACAACCGCATCCGTGACCGCGCGAAGCATACAAAAAGAAGAGGCACTGTCCTTTTTTTCTAGTGCTCATGGCTTTATAGCCACCATTCAATCAATGGGTAATTAACCCCCTGCTCTTGTGCAGCCAGGACTGAGTCGTACGTGAACGTAGGCCGCCACGAAAACAATACAGATAACCTTCCGGGTGGGCTTTAACAAACTGTGTCCATTGCTCCAGCCTTTGCTCACGAATATCTGGGCTCACCAGTTGCAAACCTAAAGCAATCGCAAGCCTTCTCCAATGCGAAATGCGTCTGAAAATTTAATATTGTCACCGTTCAGCATTACTCAAATGGCTCAGTAATAACCACCTTGATAAGTTGCCCTTTTTCAAGAGAAGCGCCGGATTGCAGATTATTTGCAATTGTGCAGCTTTCCTCATCCCAGTCACTGCCAGCCCGTTTTAATAAAGCAGATACGCTCTCACCTGACTCAGCAGGGATGATGCGTAGCCTTTGCTGCTTGACTTCTGCCTTGCCTTTTGCTGTTAGCGGATGAAAGGAAGAAATAGACCGGGAAATTACAGGGCCGTAGTTCGCTGCTGAATTTTTATTGATTGCGGTTAAACGAAATATCTGCTGATTAAAGGCAATCCAGGTCACTGTGGATTTTTGTTTATAACTATTAACTTGTGTTTGACTAGCAGGCAACCCACTAATGGTGAGTTGATTTACGCTCTGATTTGTCAGGTTCGCCTTATTAAGAAATTCACTGGCTGCCTGTTCCGTGTCATCGCCATCACCCTGAAGTTGTAATATTAGCAGCGCATCTTGCTGTTTAGTAACTGCAGCAACATATTGCGACTGATTAGTGGTTTCCCAGCCTGGCGGAAAATCTAGAGCTATATCCATAACTGGGTGCAGAAACTTTTGTTCGATGAAAACGCCCTGCTTAGCATCGGCTCCTACAATTAAGCCATTTAATTTATCCAAAAAGGCTTTATGGTCCTTAGCTATTACGTCTGTTTTCGGTGTCGTACTGGCTTTCGCGTTTAGCTCAATCGCTCTTGTTTCTGTGGCTTTAACTCGCTTTGGTGTTGATGGATGTGTGGCAAGAAAAGCGAGCCCTTCTTCCTGCCCTTGTCTAACCGTTTCGCGATCCAGAGTATGTAGAAAATGAGTAATGCCATCAGGCTGCCATCCCGATTTTACGGCCAGTAACTGTCCTATCGCATCGGCATCATTTTCCTGCTCCCGGCTATAGGGTGCAAGAATCGCAGAGTTCAGCAGCGATCCTGTACCAGACACGGCGTTGGCAAGAGAAGAACTCACTATCCCAACGGCCGCCGAAGTAATACCTGCCACCAGACCAATTGGCGCGGCACGGGTTAAACGTTGCACAGAGTGACGTGCAGCAACATGGCCAATTTCATGACCGATTACGCCGGCTAGCTCATCTTCCGAATTAACCAATACCAGCAAGCCACGGCTGACATACACATATCCACCAGGCAGTGCAAAGGCATTCGGCTCTTGAATATCAACAATCTCAAATTGATAAGTCACTTCCTGATAAGGCGAATACTTCGCCAGGCGCTGACCAATCGATTGTATGTAACTAACTAGCTTGGGATCATCAACCAAGCCCATTCGCTCTTCTACTTGTTTGGCATTTTCAGCCCCGAGTTGCTTTTCACCCTCAACCGATATAAAAACTACTTCACGGTCGCCAGTCACTGGGTTAACTGCACAGCCATAATACAAACTAGCGCTAACAATGATAAGAAGAATTTTTAGTACTCGGTTAATCTGCTGCATCGCTATTTTCCAGGTATGTAAATTAATTTATCGTTCTGCCAAATTTGTTTTGTATGTGCCGCGCATTATCGCCTTCAATTTTATTAATCGCGCGAATTTGTTCTGGCGATGCTTCAATAATACGTTTAAGCACAAACCAGCTGACGCTTTCTGTGTATGGTGCAGTGGTTAACGAACCCTGATAATAATAAAAGCTCTGTTTCATGCTTAAAAAATCACTGACTATATCACTTAATCTGACTTCATCTATTTGAAGCTCAGTTTTACTGTTTTTCTGCTCTGGAACCTTATTTAAAAACTCACTGATAAATTTGTTTTCCTTACCCATTTTAAACAATACGGCAATAACCAGGTAATGCGGAGTGTCATCCTGGTTTACCGGGGGGACCTGATTAACGATATGTAATTCCATCGGAAATGTCATGCCATCAATCAAATGCTCGGATGGGGTATGAAAATGCATTTGTTTTAACTCATATTCCATCCCGCCACTGCTGACAGTACTACCCTGAGCGAAATCAAGTTGCACCGTATGACCCAGGTTTTCTACTGCATTGATCTTGTCCTGAAAGTGCAGGGTAATTTCATGAGCCCTTGCTATGTCTGTTTGCGCAGATAGAATATTAATGGGCGACTGAATCAAGCCATGATCGAGCCCAGGGATAAAGTAGCTTTCCTGGTTAGCGTGCAGCTCATCGCTTAGTTCAACGGGGACTTTTTGACAGGTACAAGCAGTAACGACCATTGCCAATAAAAACATAATAGGAGTTGTGCATCTCATTTATTTCTTTGCCTCAGCTTAAATTATCAATTCTATTAGAAATGCCTGCAAAAGAAATCAAAAATATCTCCCGCCTTGCGAGTCTATAATCTGTTAATCTTTCACCAGCACTTTTACCCTGCGGGTAATCCCACAAAGCAAAGTGTATGCAATCGTGTCTGCACAGTCTGCAATTTCCTCTACTGGCAATCCAGCCCCCCATAACAAAGCCTGATCATCTGACTTGATATCTGGGTATCCAGTTAAATCAACAGTGATCATATCCATAGATACGCGGCCTATTAACGGCAACCGCTGCTGGTTAATTAATACCGGGGTTCCAGGTTTTGCATGGCGGGGATAACCATCGCCATAACCAATAGATATTACGCCAAGGACTGTCTCTTTATTTGCTACCCAGCTACTGCCATAACCGACCGCCTCGCCTGCTTTTACAGTCTTAATTGCGATAATTCGTGAATACAAGCTCATAACAGGCAATAAATCTAGCTGTTCAGCTGTCTTGTTTAATAAGGGAGATGCGCCGTATAGCATGAGCCCCGGCCTGACCCAGTCCTGATGTGTTGCTGGCCAGGCGATAATAGCCGCCGAATTTGCGCTACTCTTTAGCCCAGCATGGTTTTTGGTGGTCTCATTAAACAGCTGTAATTGCTGTTTGGTTTTATGATCCTGAAGATCATCGGCATTCGCGTAGTGGGTCATAAAGTTGACTGATTTTGCAACATTATGACACTGTTGTACGCGCAATAATACGGCTGAAAACTGCTCAGGGCGAATGCCTAAACGGTTCATTCCAGTATCAATTTTCAACCAGACTGAAATCGAATTAGTGTGCTCTGCTGCTTCCAGAAAATCAACTTGTGATGTCGAATGAATAACACACTCTAATTGATAGCGCTGTATCAGCTCTAGTTCATCAGGCCGAGAAAATCCTTGTAATACTAAAACCCTGCCTTGAAAATTCGCTTCGCGCAAGCTAATCGCCTCATCAATCCGCGCTACTGCGAAGGCGTCTACATATTCGGCCAGATATTTAGCCACGGAAATCAAACCATGCCCATAGGCATTGGCTTTAATCACTGCCATTATCTTTGCCTTAGGCGCAAGCTTCTGTACTCTGTTTATATTATGTCTTAATGCACTTATGTTTAGCTCAATATGCGCTGCCGCAGGGATCACTCATAATCTCCGTCGGCATAAGGGTCATGTGCATAGTTTTCAAAACGTGTGTATTTACCCAGAAAGGTTAAGCGCACGGTGCCGATCGGGCCGTTACGTTGCTTACCAATAATTAACTCTGCCATACCTTTATCCGGGCTATCTTCGTTATATACTTCATCCCGGTAGACAAACATAATAACATCGGCATCCTGCTCGATACTTCCGGATTCACGCAGATCTGACATCACCGGTCGCTTGTTAGGGCGTTGTTCCAGATTACGGTTTAGCTGAGATAAGGCAACTACAGGCACATGCATTTCCTTGGCTAGGGTTTTTAAACCACGGGAAATATCAGAAATTTGTGCTACACGGCTTTCTCCACTGGATGGCGATTGCATCAATTGCAAATAATCCAGTACGATTAAGCCCAATTGTCCATGATCACGCGTTAAGCGTCTGGCTCTGGAACGTACTTCATTGGGTGTCAATGCGGGCGTATCGTCGATAAATAATTTGGTTTCAGCGAGTAAATTTATGGCTGAGGTGAGACGCGGCCATTCATCATCATCTAATTTACCGGTACGTACTTTATGTTGATCAATACGTCCTAACGATGACATCATCCGCATCGCCAGTGAATCACCAGGCATCTCCATACTAAACACTGCGACCGGCAGGCCACTACCTACGGCAACGTTTTCTGCCATATTCATGGCAATCGTGGTTTTCCCCATTGAAGGTCGCCCGGCTACAATAATCAAATCACCGGCTTGCAGGCCTGAAGTCATATCGTCCAGATCGGTAAAACCGGTACTCGCTCCGGTAATATTTCCTTCTTGTTCAAATAGGGTTTCTATTTTTTCAACAGCCGTACCCAGCAAATCCTTGATCGAAATAAACCCTGATTGGCCTTTTTGCCGTTGCTCGGCAATTTCAAAAACATTTTTTTCTGCCCCTTCCAGTAAATCACTGGTTGACTGACCTTCAGGATTAAAAGCAGATTCAGATATATCGGTACCTACATGTATCAGTTGCCTTAAGACCGAGCGATCACGCACGATATTGGCATAGGCAATAATATTTGCAGCACTGGGAGTATCTTTTGCCAGTACACTTAAATAGGCTAAGCCACCGGCATCTTCCAGTTCATTGATTTTTCCCAAGGTTTCAGAAATGGTGACTACATCAAAAGGAATCTGCTTCTCTGCCAGGTCCTGTATAGCTTGAAAAATTAAGCGGTGGTCTTTACGATAAAAATCGACTTCGCTGACTTTATCCGCAACCGTATCCCAGCGCTCATTATCCAGCATCAAACCGCCCAGTACTGATTGCTCAGCCTGGATAGAATGTGGGGGTACTTTTAAAGAATCTACCGCTCTGTCGCGACTTTTAAATGCAGTGTCTGCCATATATATTTATCTCTTAATCACTATTTCAATAGCAAAGTGTAACTTGAATGCTAAGCCGCTAAAGGCGAAATAGACTTATTAATCTCTTCCCCATGCTTTTGAATGACCATTTTCAAATCATACGCTGACTGCAAGTTTATCCACGATTGAGCATCGCCACCAAAAAATCGCGCAAGACGTAATGCTGTGTCTGGAGTTATAGCACGGCGCTCTAGCACAATATCATTAATCCTAGATGCGGGGACATGCAGTGCTTTCGCCAGAGCATTCGGCGTCATCTCTAAAGAGGCCAGGTAATCTTCTTTCAAAATTTCTCCTGGATGAATAGGGCGCATATTATTTTTTAACATAAGTCACCTCAGTGGTAATCTATTATTTCAACGTCAAAAGCATGACCATCTTTCCATATAAAACATATCCGGTATTGGCGGTTGATGCGAATACTGTATTGGTCTTTTCTATTCCCCGATAATTTTTCTAAACGGTTACCCGGGGGACTACGCAAGAAATCAATTGTAGTGGCTGAGTCCAGTTGTTGAAGCTTGCGTTCCGCATTTTCTCTAAAGGCCCTGAATACGCCAGGGCACTTACCGCCAAATAGAAACTCTGTATCCGAATCGGCAAATGATTTTATCATGAACTCAGTATAATAGCTTACCGTTTAACGGTAAAGTTATTTATAAGGTGCCCATAAACTAATGGACCTGGTTAGCTCGTAGGATGCTGCTGAGGAACGAAGCGCATCTATCGCGAATGATGCGCTTCGTTCCTCAGCAGCATCCTACCTATTTTAGTCTCACCTTATTATCTTTGATGAATTGCTATGCTTTTGATTTTATTAGGCTGGGGTCAGGTGTTCTGACCTTAGTGTATCTTCTACGTTTCCCTATACACCTTATAATTTCATTTTGCGTTGCATGTACATGCAACGCATGTCTACATAAAACCGACAAAAAACCCATAAAAAAAGGGCTGTAATCATAAAATTACAACCCTTCTTAGCTTATCGATTTCGCTGGTATTTAACAGGAACAAGTCCAGAGTCAATACAGCATATCGATAAAACGATTAACGTTTTGAGTACTGAGGACGCTTTCTCGCTTTATGTAAGCCAACTTTCTTACGTTCCACTTTACGTGAATCACGTGTAACAAAGCCAGCTTTTCTTAACTCTGGACGCAATGTTTCGTCATATACCATTAACGCACGAGTTACACCGTGACGGATTGCGCCAGCCTGTCCTGATGGACCACTGCCTTTAACCGTTACGTTGATGTCAAATTTATCATTCAACTCTACGAGTTCTAACGGAGAACGAGCAATCATTTCATCAGTTTTACGACCGAAATAAACGTCAATTGCTTTATCGTTAATAGTAAATTGTCCAGAACCTGCTTTTGCATAGACGCGAGCTATCGCACTTTTGCGTCGTCCAGTTCCGTAATAATAAGCTTCTGCCATGATATTAACCTGTTAGTTGCCTAAAGCTCTAAAGCTTTAGGTTGTTGAGCTTGATGACCATGTTCAGGGCCCGCATACACTTTTAACTTTTTGAACATTGCACGACCCAGTGGGTTCCGTGGCAACATTCCCTGAACTGCATTATTGATAATACGGTCTGGAAAAGTTTGTCTTAATTTACCTAAGCTCACACTTTTCAAGTTACCAATGTAACCTGTGTGATGGTAATACATTTTGTCTTTTTCTTTATTACCTGTCACGCCGATTTTTTCAGCATTGATGACGATAATATAATCACCTGTGTCTACATGAGGTGTATACTCTGGCTTATGCTTACCGCGAAGGCGTCGTGCAACTTCGGTAGCCAGACGTCCAAGCGTCTTACCCTCTGCATCGATCACATACCAATCGCGCTTCACTTCAGCTGGTTTTGCGCTAAATGTTTTCATATTCGTATCTTTTCGTAAGATTTTAAGTTAGCCGTGCATTATATTAAATTTAAACTTTTCTTTCAAGTTCTTATAATAATCAAGCATAAAAAACAAATACAAAAGACTGTTTTACAATGAATCCAGGTCCCTGGATAAATCCTAACCCTTGCTTTTTAGCATATCCAGCGCAAGCGCTTCGGCTATTTTGATACCATCCACAGCAGCGGATAATATACCTCCTGCATATCCAGCGCCCTCTCCTGCCGGATAAAGCCCCTGGGTGTTAATGCTTTGCAATGATTCACGCTCGCGTTTTAAACGAATCGGTGATGAGGTACGCGTTTCTACTGCCGTTAAAATAGCATCCTGCATGGCAAATCCGCGTATTTTTTTATCAAATGCCGGAATCGCTTCACGTATTGCCGCAATTGCATAGCCAGGCAAGCTACGACTTAAATCTCCCAGTTTCACGCCTGGCTTATATGATGGTTCAACAGTACCCAGTACCCGACTCGGTTTTTCATCCAGAAAGTCACCGACTAATTGCGCCGGCGCATCATAGTTTCCCCCACCTAAAACAAAAGCGTGTTTTTCTAACTGATTTTGCAATTCCAGACCAGCAAGCGGAGAACCAGGATAATCTTGCTCTGGATCAATACCAACCACAATAGCACTGTTTGCATTACGCTCATTACGCGAATACTGGCTCATGCCATTCGTCACTATATGCCCTTCTTCTGAAGTCGCTGCAACCACCGTACCTCCAGGACACATACAAAAGCTGTATACCGATCGTCCATTTTTACAATGATGCACCAGCTTATAATCGGCCGCTCCTAATAGCTCATTGCCCGCATAGTCACCAAAGCGGCATTGGTCAATTAAAGATTGTGGATGCTCTATTCTAAAACCGATGGAAAAGGGTTTTGCCTCAATATACACGCCTTTTGCAAACAGCATTTTAAAGGTATCCCGTGCGCTATGCCCAATAGCAACAACAATATGCTGACTGCTTAAGGCTTCTCCACTGGCCAGTACCACGCCCTGAACTCGTTCATCATCAATGAGTAACTCATCGACTCGTTGCTCAAAACGAATTTCGCCACCTAATGATTCAATAGTATGGCGCATTTTTTCAACCATAGTGACCAGTTTAAATGTACCGATATGCGGTTTACTCAGGTAGAGAATTTCTTCTGGTGCACCAGCGGCTACAAATTCCTGCAGGACTTTACGACCATGATGCTTAGGGTCTTTTATTTGTGTATACAGCTTGCCATCAGAAAACGTCCCGGCTCCGCCTTCGCCAAACTGCACATTAGATTCGGTGTTCAACTCACCTTTGCGCCATAGACCAAAGGTATCTACAGTCCGCTCACGCACCGCTTTACCCCGTTCTAGAATAATTGGCTTGAAACCCATTTGCGCCAAGATCAAACCGGCAAACAGGCCGCATGGCCCAATTCCTATGACTATCGGCCTTTCATTTAACTGTTCTGGTGCCTGGGCTACAAATTGATAACTCTCATCTGGTTTCAATTTAACTTCAGACATCTTGATTCAGACGAAACTAATTTGAGACCATTTCCTAATTTTTTGCGGATGAAGTCAGCTCATAAATTAAGCGCAGATCGGTTCCTGGATAATTGAGTTCCGTTTGATTGAGTTGTTCAAATAACTTTTCTATTGCTTTATTACTTGCAGGTCGGGAAGTACTATGCACACGTATCCGAAGTTGTTTTTTTACTTCATCGGGTAATATATCTGCTTCTGTCACAAACAGCGTTTGTAATAGTTGCCTTGCCATCGGAAAGTCGATTGTCGGTGAGGTTAGCAGAGCGGCCATTGCTGTTTCTGCCCGATAAGCGATCATGTTGACAGTATCTATCAGCCGCTTTTTCCCTGGCAGAAGCTGTTCGAACTTATCTTCGTCTCTCAACTCTTGCCAGGTAATGTGTTTGGGCGTTTGGCTTAGTTGTTCCTTGATGGTTTTTAGTTCATTTTCATAATGCTCTATTTCTTCGAGTAATTCTGCTCGTTTTCTTTCCCATTTCTTGTATTTCACATCTTCCGTTTCATCTTTTTTAATCACCGGATGAAGTTCCATCGCTGCAAATCGAGATAGACGGTAATTGAGTTTGGATTGTATCGAATTACGCTGTCCTTCCTGTTGGCGCCTATCAGGGTTGACCACCTTTTGGGTATCGGATAGTGGCTCTATTCCATACTCCTGTAGCATATCTAGCCCATAGTGGTGCTTCATATATCTAAAAAAGTTCTCTTGGCACCACCGGCTAAACATTCGCCCAGAAACAGCCGTCAACTCTAGTTCATAGGCTGTGGTAATAATACTGGTTTGGTGACCAGAATCAGTCAACTTGCGCACTTCTCTCATCCACATCGCCTGTTTTTTGGTTCCAACCAGACTGCCTCGTTCGGCGAGTTTCATGATGACTTTTTCACCACTCGGTAGGGTGATCTCCTGACTGGAAAAATTGTCCAGTGGCCAATTTTCGGTGGGAAATTTATGATAGGTCATGCAAGCGACACGATGCTTGTCCCACATCTTTCTAAAGAATGCGGGGCTATAGCCTTCTCTATCAAACACCAGGATAAAACGACAGGCTTGTTTGTTTTGCTGTAATGCTTGTGCACTCGGTTGATTCGGAATGTCTTTGAGTAATCGGGGGACGATATCTTCTTCCAGCGTTTTTAGTAAGCCCGGATCCACCGTTTTTTCAACGACAAAGAAGGGACGCCCCGTACCATCATTAACCCAGTAGTCGGTGATACCCCGTAAGCAGAGTTTTTCGCGTGAAACATGCCGTTTGGGAAGTTTAGTCAAGTGTCCATGATAGACACGGACATGACCATCTATGTAGAGTGTTCCTGCTGCCTCTGGTTCATTTTGACCAGACCAGCAAGCGGAGAACCAGGATAATCTTGCTCTGGATCAATACCAACCACAATAGCACTGTTTGCATTACGCTCATTACGCGAATACTGGCTCATGCCATTCGTCACTATATGCCCTTCTTCTGAAGTCGCTGCAACCACCGTACCTCCAGGACACATACAAAAGCTGTATACCGATCGTCCATTTTTACAATGATGCACCAGCTTATAATCGGCCGCTCCTAATAGCTCATTGCCCGCATAGTCACCAAAGCGGCATTGGTCAATTAAAGATTGTGGATGCTCTATTCTAAAACCGATGGAAAAGGGTTTTGCCTCAATATACACGCCTTTTGCAAACAGCATTTTAAAGGTATCCCGTGCGCTATGCCCAATAGCAACAACAATATGCTGACTGCTTAAGGCTTCTCCACTGGTCCATCACTGATCGCCTTGCGAAAGGTATCTGCCCGGATGCCTAATTCTTTAGCGGCTTCGTTAGGCGTCATACCTTGATCCAGATATTCCTGAGCTTGCTGCAAAACCTCAAGCGTAAAGAGTGGTCCTCCCTTGCGAGTCGGGCGAGGTTCAAAAAACGAATCAGCCCCTTTTTCTCGTAGTTGCCTTAATGAGCGCATAACACTACTTTTAGAGACACCAAAGGTTGTAATAATATCGATTGAACGACAGGAACCGGTATTGGTGAGTTGAGAGGTGTGAAGTCTAAATAATCTCTTATTGTCCCTGGTGAGAATAGATCGGGATACCGCCGAGGAAATAAAACCACTCATCATTTCGGTTATCAACACTGACCTGACCATTTATAATAGTCGTACCCTGAGGAATTATTGGGAGCATGAGTTGCTGCATTAATTGAATACCTCGTATGATATGAGGGCTTAGTTTAACCTAAATGAGTACCATTTTCATTTCTTTAGCTGAAAATATCAATCATTGGACAATAATTCCCTAACCCTTTAATTATATTGCCTAGTTTAAGTTTTAATGGATTTCTTTCAGGATAGCGAATCAAGATGTCTGAACTTGCTGATCCTCCGCACAATGCTGTAAAAGTTGCGAATTTTTGCTGGTATCAACATCTAAACTATAGATAAAGAATATATTTCTCTTTTGACGGGCATCATAGCTGCGCTTATAAACACTGTAGTCAAGCAACTCAGTGCCTTTAATACCTAGCTTGCTTGTAATTGCCAGGCGCAGGTCAGAGTCAGTGTGCTCTAAAGGAAGTTTAATATTGCTTAAACGTAACATGTGTTAATTGTGAAGACTATGGATTTGAAATAATCAAACAGAAGATTTGTAGGGCGCGGCTTTAGCCCGCCAATGCCACGGCATTTAAAGGCGGGCTAAAACCGCGCCCTACACAAGAAATTCCCCGGATAAATAATTGATCTACTAAATACGATAAGGCTCTAACTGTATTGATTCTACTCGCCTGCCCAGCATCGTAACCAATCCGTTATAACGCTCTGCGCCGGTGGAAGAAAACTCGAAGGCGTAGGAGCGTCTAATATGTATTTTTCCTCTGAGATCTTTTTTTAGCGATATCCCATGCCATGCAATATATCCATCCAGCATTTGTAATTCCAGCTTTTGGCAATGCCTTATTGTTGCTGCCAGAGCAATTTCTTTTACTTTTTGCGTGCTTTGCCAGTACAGAAATCCTGCTGTAAATAACAATATCATTAGTATATCTGACCACATTATATTTCCATCTCGCCTTCTAGTGCTAATGCCTGTAATTCTTCCAAAGGCGGCATGGAGTCTAAAGACGGCAAATTAAAGTAATCTAGAAACCCCTTAGTCGTGCCATATAAAGCAGGTCGCCCGGGGACTTCCTTATGCGCCAGAACCTTAATCCACTCCCTGTCCAATAAGGTTCTGATCATATACGAACTAACACTAACACCACGAATTTCTTCGATATCGCCTCGCGTTACGGGTTGCTGGTAAGCAATAATCGCAATGGTTTCCAGCAGTGCACGAGAGTATTTCGGTGGTTTTTCAGCAAATAATCGCGCTACCCAAGGTGCCATATCCGTTTTTACCTGAAACCTGTAACCACTCGCCACTTTATGCAAACCTATGCCCTGATCTCTATAATCATAGCTCAAGGAGTCTACTGACTCTTGTATTTGCTGCTTTTCCGGCGCTTCCAGTTCAGGAAAAACGGCATGTAACTGCTTAATAGTCATAGGCTGTTCTGCAGCAAATAAAAGCGCCTCAACAATACGTTTTACTTTACTATTTTCAGCAACAGGCGCGGAAAGAGTATGGCTAATCTGCTCTGGAGCTAGATCCATTGGACCCTCTACACTGGGCTGCTCGGGTATAGATTCTATTGATTCCTGCACACTTAATTGCTCAGCAACACTCTCTTCTGCACCTTGCTCAATTGGCTGTTCAGACACAAGCTCTTGCTTGTCTGGTAAAGCCGTTTGTTCTGCAGCTGGCTCAAGCTCTTGTTCGCTTTGTTCAAGAAGCACTTCTTGATCAGATTGCACATTAGGCAGCGTTGACACAGCATCCAGCTCTGCCTGTAAATAGGCAACCTTGGCAACCAGCTCAGCCATCTTCTCTTGCTGAGCTGATTTTCTAGGCCTTGCCTTTTTTTCAGGTGACACTTTTGGCTTGGGTTTGGGAGCTGGCTCTGGTAGAGAATCGACCGGTAATGCCTTTTCAGTCAAAACTTGCTGTTCAACGATATCAGGCAATATTTGCTGGTTTGATTCGGACTCGGAGCTCTCCGAACGGTTCTTGCTGGAGAATTTCGATAAGCCCTCCTTTGCTGAGTTCAAGAATGGCAAGAAACGTGACAACAACCCCTGCTTTTCCTTCTTGCTGGGTAAAGAGTCGTGTAAAAAGGAAGCTACTCGTGTCTTCGAGTCTTCCCATAATGAGGGCCATTCTTTCACGGACTGATAAGGGTTCTTTAGTTATTATATGATGACTTAATTGTTCAACTCGCCGCAATACACTTTGTAAGGCGAGCACGACATCCTGCAATTCAACTTCAGGCTGACATTTATGTACACTAACTGTCGAGGTATCCACGCTGGCAATAAAAATATCTCGCTCCATGCGCGGTATTTCCTCTAAATCTTCTGCTGCTTTTTTAATACGCTCGTATTCCTGTAGCCTGCGTATCAGGACTGCTCGCGGATCCTCTTCTTCCTCTTCAGCACTAACCTGTCTGGGTAATAGCATACGTGATTTTATCTCTGCAAGCAAAGCTGCCATCAGCAAATATTCAGCGGCTAATTCCAGCTGCAACTCACCCATAGCATTAATATAGCGCATATATTGATGGGTAATTTGAGAGATAGGGATATTAAGAATATCCAGATTTTGTTTTCTTATCAGGTATAGCAACAAATCCAGCGGGCCTTCAAAGGTTTCCAGAAAAACCTTGAGTGCTTCGGGCGGTATATATAAATCTTCAGGTAATTCTAAATACGGCTCACCGGAAACAACCGCTATTGCTTCAGAATCTTCAGCCAGACTAGCATCTGCGCTCAACTATTGTAGACCCGCTATAGTAAAAAACAAATTCTTGGCAATACTAAGCGGATAGCCTAAAATTGCCCCCAGACTATTAGTCATTAACAATATCACCAATAAATAAAAACCATATTGCTCAAACTGATTGTAATATTGTGCCCAGCGCCCCGGTAACGCCCAGGACAAAATACGACTGCCATCTAAGGGTGGAATAGGCAATAAATTAAGCAAGCCCAATACCAGGTTAATCATAATCCCCGCCATTCCGACGTAAATCATTGGAATAGAAATCTCATTGCTATTAATCAAGACACCTAATCTGGCAAACAAGGCCCAGCCAATCGCCATTAGCAGATTTGCTACAGGACCTGCTAATGCCACAATTGCCATATCGTGCTTAGGATTGCGTAAATTCCGGACATTAACGGGGACAGGTTTGGCCCAGCCAAAGACAAAACCGGTAAACGCGAGCATTAAACCAGGCACTAAAATAGTCCCTACAGGGTCTATATGCTTAAGCGGGTTTAAGGTTAATCGCCCCAGCATCCACGCGGTATTATCGCCATAATATTTAGCGACCCGGCCATGAGCAACTTCATGCACGGTAATGGCGAAAATAACGGGCACTACCCAGACGACTATTTTCTGTATTAATGTTAACTGATCCATCTTAATTCTCCAACATAGATGCTACACCTACTCCCTGACGCACAATACTCACTTGATTATCGGCACAGGAAATAATGGTACTATTTTCGCCATTAACAATGCCCGCATCTATAATCAAATCGAGCTCATTTTCTAGGCTTTCACGAATCTCAAACGGATCGCTCAGTGCATACTCTTCCCCTGGTAGAATCAGGGATGCACTGAGCAAAGGCTCGCCTAGCTCTTCAACAATTGCCAGAGCAATATTATTATCCGGAATACGAATCCCAATGGTCTTGCGCTTTGCATGCATCATGCGCCGTGGTACTTCTTTGGTGGCATCCGCAATAAAGGTAAATGGCCCGGGAGTCAGCGTTTTAATTAAGCGATGTGCATCATTACTCAGTTTGGCAAAGCTGGAACTTTGCGCCAGGCTTTTACAGACTAAAGAAAAATTATGCTTATCATCCAGTTTCCTGATACGTTTAATGGTGTCCAGAGGCTGTTTTTCACCTACACGACAGCCCAAAGCATACCCTGAGTCTGTTGGATAAACAATGACCCCGCCTTGGCGTACAATTTTTACCACCTGATAAATCAAGCGTGATTGCGGGTTTTGTGGATGTATTTCAATAAATTGAGCCATAATATCTTACCAGTACTTAATTCTTTAACGCTTCTCTTTCAGCCGTTGTTTTTGCTACTTTATCACGTAAATACACAGGCATAGCCTGTTCTACAGAAACCGTTTGCTGCCTCTGTACACCGATAGCGCCCAGATAAGCCACTTGAGCAGAGCTGGGTAAATATTCAGCATCAAAGCCAATGACTTGTTCGCCTAGACGCGCTGTTAATTCTTGCTGATAACGCTGCCAACCTGAACCTATGCCATAGCCGGTTAATGCCAATGCATTGACATCCGTAGCGGGCTGAACCTTTTCCTTACCAATCAGCTGCGCCACGCCTTCTGAATCGCGTTGATAAACAGCCCAATATATTTCATCCATGCGCGCATCCACTGCTGTAAATATAGTATCGTACGCTGTCTTTTGTAAACATGCCTGACTGATTGCCGCCAGGGTCGATACCGGCACTACCGGCAAATCAGCACCATAGGCAATGCCCTGCATCACGCCCGTGGCAATTCTAAGTCCGGTAAAAGAACCTGGCCCACAACCAAACGCAATCGCATCTAATTGCTGTGGCTTTAATCCTGCCTCAGCCATTAAACTATCAATCATCGGCAATAATAGCTGAGCGTGTTTGCGCGGTGCGATTTCAAAGCGCTGTTGAATCTCTCCATCGATATACAGAGCGGCTGAACAAGCTTCGGTAGCCGTATCAACGGCGAGTATTTTCATTCTATATGACGACTGAAGACTATAGATCTTTTAATGCATCCAGAGCTTCATCATAATTCGGCTCATGGGTAATTTCTGTGACTAATTCAGTATAAATAACGCGGTCATTTTCATCAATAATCACCACCGCTCGCGCAGTCAATCCAGCCAGCATACTGTCTAGCATGCGCACACCATAATCATCTGCAAAGTTGGAGCGAAAGGTAGACAAAGGAAAAACTTCTTTTAAGCCTTCAGACTCACAAAAACGCCCCTGGGCAAAAGGTAAATCTGCTGAAACCATTAACAAAACCGTATTTTCAGCTCGATCTGCTTTTTCATTAAAAGCTCTGGCCGATGCTGCACATACAGGCGTGTCCAGACTAGGGACTATATTCAGAATCTTGCGTTTACCTGCATACGTTGCCAGGGAAACATCCTGAAGCTTGCCGTTGACCAGAATAAAATCAGGAGCCTTGGAGCCCACTTCAGGTAATTCACCACTAGTACTGATAATGATTTCATCGTTACCGGGTTTAAATGTTAATTTAGCCATTTTTAATTCTCATTAGTTATCTTGTTACTGGATCTATTCTCGACTGGTTATGGCTTCTTTTCAGGGTCTTGCCTATTGTCAAAAACTGAATGCACCACAATTCCTCTATCTTCAATTGTATAAAATACGGAGAAAGGAAAACGCCTGATTACGCACCCTCTATATGTCAAGTAATAGGTTTCATAAATTTCTGGGTTATCCAGTATTGATTTTATTGCACTTTCTACACAATCCAGAAACTCAAACCCTAACCCTCTCCTTTGTCTTTCATACCATGAAAAGGCAATTTCCACATCAACCTTTGCCCTGTCCGTGTAGCTTAGTTTCATTTATATTTTTCACGCAAACCTTTATGCACATCGTCCCAATCATGAAGTTCTAGCTTGCCTTGTTTATATTCTTCATAGCGTCTATCTAGCTCTCGTTTCTGCCACATAGGCATAGGCATTTCTGAATTAGTGGCAGCAATCGAATCCCAAATATCTTCAACGAGAAGAAGTTTTTCAGACAACCCCAATTTGCTAACTTCATTTTTTATTTGTTCTGGTCTCACTTGGTAGCCTCATTAGTGCTGCTTCAATACATGCCTTAAATTGTAGCTAACTTTAAAAATTTATAGATTAAAAGATCATGGGGTAACCAGCCTGATTGCTAGCTGAAAGAAAAGGCCAGCGCAATAAGACCAAAATTACTCTTTACATGCTTTGTTAGCAACTCAATTCAGAATGACTTGCATACTTTCTAGCGGACTAAAGTCCGCTCTACGCATCCCTGCTTTTTCGTTTTAAGGATATTTTTTTCTTTTTATAATGTTCCATTAAACGTTTTTTCTTATGTAACTGTCGGTCGCTTAGTTTATTTTTAACCTCTTTAAACGGATTTTTAGGTGACTTAAAAACTATTCTTATCGGCGTTCCTTCAAGCTTTAATTTATTACGAAAATAATTCATTAAATAGCGCTCGTAAGCGGCCGGTAAGAAATCGGTCTGATTACCATGCACAACCACTATAGGCGGATTGCGTCCACCCTGATGTGCATATTTTAATTTAATTCTACGCCCATTAACCATTGATGGCTGATGCCCGGCAACAGCATCTTTTAAAATCTGCGTTAATACCGAAGTAGACATATCCACCATCGCAGCATCATATAGCTTATGCACTACATCGAATAGTTTACCGACACCGCTGCCATGCAAGGCGGAGATGGGGTGTTTTTCAGCAAAATCTAAAAACGGCAGTTTAACATCAGTTTGACGCTTGATCAGTTCGCGTTGATCAAAATCCAAACCATCCCACTTATTAAAACCGATAATCAGCGCACGCCCGGCATCCAGCACCATACCCAGCAAATGGGCATCCTGATCGGTAATCCCTTCACTCGCATCAATTAAATAAATCACTACATTAGCTTTTTCTACCGACTGCAATGCTTTGATAATACTAAATTTTTCTACCACTAAAGTCACCTTTGCACGGCGGCGCATACCGGCGGTATCAATCAGGGTATACTTTTTGCCATCTCGCTCAAAGGGGATGTAAACACTATCTCGCGTGGTACCTGGCTCATCAAAGACGACTACGCGCTCTTCGCCCAGCAAGCGGTTAACCAAAGTGGATTTACCCACATTAGGCCGGCCAACGATTGCAATAGCGACCCCTTGGTCTTCTAGCTCAGTTGCTGTTTGCTCTATGACTTCAGGTAATTCAGCACTTACCCGCTGTAATAATTCATTGACTCCGCGCCCATGCGTTGCAGCAATAGAAACTGGATTGCCTATGCCTAAGCGATG
Organism: Methyloprofundus sp.; assembly: GCF_965251085.1. Lineage (NCBI taxonomy): Bacteria > Pseudomonadati > Pseudomonadota > Gammaproteobacteria > Methylococcales > Methylococcaceae > Methyloprofundus > Methyloprofundus sp. The sequence goes on from NZ_OZ252594.1 coordinate 3,744,462, forward strand.
AAAGTCGGCAGCCGCAATTTCTGCATTGATGCCATCAATTTTATTGGTTACTAGAATAACTGGTTTATCCAGTTTTCTTAGCGTCGCCGAAATAGCTTCATCGGCGCTGTTCAGGCCTTCGCGCGCATCCACTAAAAACAGGACTACATCGGCTTCTTCCAGGGCAAGTTGCACTTGTCTCTTGGCAACTGAGTCTATGCCATCGACACCATCTGTAATACCGCCGGTATCGACCAGTAAATAAGGAGTTTCGCCACGCTTTACACGACCATATTTTCGGTCACGGGTTAAGCCCGGGTAATTCGCAACAAGGGCATCACGAGTGCGGGTTAAGTAATTAAATAAGGTTGATTTACCTACATTAGGTCGACCAACTAAAGCTATAACGGGTAAGGTCATACAAGTTCCGTAAAATAAAGTACCGAACTGAAAAGAGCCCGATTAAGCACCCAACAGGGCGGCGCCTTTTGGATGTAAGATTTAGTACCTTGATGGTCTAAAACAATAACACTCTAACAGCGGCTAAAGTCCCATCTGAGGCATAGACATAAAGCGTGCCATCGACCACAACAGGTTGAGCAACAATAGGCTCATCAGTAATTTCTATGCGGCCTAACAACCGGCCATCGGTTTTAGATAGCCAGTGCAAATAACCTTCAAAATCTCCGACGACCACATAGTCTTCATATACTGCAGGCATTGATAAGCGGCGCTGGTGCAAGTCGGTCTGCTTCCAGTAAGAAGCCCCGTTACGTTGGTCTAACTGCCACACATCACTGCTGGCATCACTTAAATATAAATAGCTATAGTCAGCACTCAGGCCCTGGAAAGCGGAAATAATTTCATTACGCCAGATAACTTCACCATCAATAGGTGTCACCGCATTCACCCCGCTTTTATAGCTACTGACAAAAATAACATCATCATTTAAAACGGGTGTGCCATTAAGGTCAGTAAGACGGTCAATTTCTGAACGTCCACGAGGAATAGCCACACTGGTTTCCCAGATATGTGCCCCATCCGCGGAATTCAAGGCCATCAATTTTCCATTCGCATAGCCGATAATCACCATATCTCCGACCACGACAGGAGAGCCTTCACCGCGTACAGTCAAAGCTGGGATGCTATGCTCTACAGACCAGACTTCTACTCCCGTAGTTCTATCCAGAGCAAGATCATAGCCATCATCAGAACGCACAATCACACGATCACCCACCACAACCGGTAAAGCCATTACTTCACTGGAAACGCGATGTTTCCAGACACCTTCTCCCGTTTGGGCGTTCAATGCCAAAACATCTGCCTTGCTGGTACCTACAAACAGTAAGTCACCATCGATAACCGGACCGGCAGAGATAGGCAAGTCTGTTTCAACTTCCCAGAAGAGTTCACCATCAAGCTGGCTTCTTGCCTGAATCAAGCCATCATGATCAGCTATAAACACGCGTCCATCAGCAACCGCAGGCACCAAATTAAGTGCTAACTCATCAGTACCGTCGCCATCAGACTTATCCCATAAAACTTCCAGCTTAACTTCTGGCTCATATTCTGTCAGTTCCGCCGGTGGCTCAGAATTATCCGAGTCTTTAAACAAGTCACCCACGCTGTCAGACATTTGTGTCAAAGTTGCACAGCCAGACAAACCTAAGATAAAAATTAAAGCTAATATTCTTCGCATGTGGAAATCAACGTTTGCTTATTAGAGGCAGCGTATAGCCTATAGCGCGCTTGCACTATCAGAACTGGTTAAATCATCCAGCTTAAATTGCAATAAGGGAGAGCTTCGTCCTGCAGATAACGCAGCCTGGTAAGCAGTTCGTGCTTCACCCACTCGGCCCAAGGCAACATATAAATCCCCTTTTAGTTCTTCATAGATGGCAGCAAAACCCCCTAAAGAAGACTGATCCACATCGGCAATAATTTCCAGCCCTTGCTCATATTCTTGTAAAGCCAGTAACACTCGAATTAAACGTGTGCGTGCAACATGAATTAATTCAGCATCGCTACTGGTAGCAACAGCTATTTGTAATTGCTCTTTCGCAGCGACTAAATCCTGTTCTTCAACTTTCGCTTTTGCTGCAAATAAGCGCGCATAAGTAGCATAAGCAGTCGAGTTATAATTCTTATTCAGCTTGTTGGCGATGTTATCCACCGACTCAAATTGACTCGCTTCTTCGGCTTTTATTAACTTCTCGTATAATGATGAAGCTTGACTCATTTTATCTTGCTGAAAGCTCTGCCACAGATTCCAGCCACCAACAATAATAATCGCCATGATGACTCCGCTGATAACCGATGTTCCATTGGCTTTCCACCAGTCTTTTAAGGCTGCAACCTGTTCTTCTTCTGTTTCGTAAATTTCCACTTTTTTACCTTTTTAATCGTTATTGTATTTTTAGCTATCTAATAATTCAATCAGCTGCGCAATTGAAACAGTACGCTGCTCATCATCTGTGCGTAAGAATTTAACACCAATGGTTTCATTAACAACTTCATCTTCAGCAAGAATTAATGCATACTGAGCACCACTCTTATCAGCTTTCTTGAACTGACTTTTAAAGCTGCCACTGCCGCAATGCATTTGCAATCTGAACCCCGGCACGCTATCGCGCAATTTTTCAGCCAGAACGACTCCTGCTTTTTGCGCAGCATCACCGACCAGGATCATATAAGCATCAACTGTCTGAATATTAGCCAGATCTTGCCGATTTTCTAATAGGGCCAGGATACGCTCCATACCCATGGCAAAACCCACTGCATGATTTGGCTTGCCACCCAATTGCTCTATCAAACCATCATATCGTCCACCTGCACACACCGTACCTTGCGCACCTAGTTCAGTTGTCACCCATTCAAACACCGTTTTGCTGTAATAATCCAGCCCCCTAACCAGTCGTGTATTCAACTTGTAAGAAATGTCTAGCGCTGTCAACGTTTCAGTAAGCTGTTGAAAATGCGCCAGGCTATCTGCGCCCAAAGAGTCCATCAGTTTGGGCGCTGCTTCAACCAATACCTGCATATCTGGGTTTTTGGTATCAAGAATACGCAAAGGATTACTCAGCAAACGTCGCTGGCTGTCTTCATCCAGCTGCTCAACGTTGGCGGTAAAATACTCCACCAGTAGTTCACGATAGACCACTCTCTCTGCGGTAGTCCCCAGTGAGTTTAACTGTAATTCTAGCGTATCACTGATGCCTAGTCGCTGCCATAGCCTGTGACTGAGTAGAATTAATTCCGCATCTATATCCGCATCCGCCATACCATAGGTTTCGACACCTAATTGTACAAACTGCCGATAGCGCCCTTTCTGCGGACGTTCATAACGAAACATCTGGCCAAAATACCAAAGCCTATGAGTCTGATTATGTAATAAGCCATGCTCTAGACATGCCCTGACACAACCTGCAGTACCTTCCGGGCGCAAAGTCAGCGATTCGCCATTTCGATCGTCGAAAGTATACATCTCTTTTTCGACGATATCGGTAACTTCACCAATCGAGCGTTTAAATAGTTCTGTTTTTTCGACGATGGGCAGGCGTATTTCCTGGTATCCATAGGCGCTTAAAACATCTCGTATATGCTGCTCTACAAACTGCCAGCGCGCGCTTTGCTCAGGGAGTACATCGTGCATACCACGAATTGCCTGAATATTTTTTGCCATACTAGTTCTTTCGGTTTAAAAGCTGTTAATCTTTGCTGCAGCTTCCGAAAAAGGGAAGTTGCGTTTTAATTCCAGTTGATATTCCTCAACTAGATCGTAAGTCTGTAATGCCGTTTCTATTTTAATCGCCAACTCTAATCCGTCCAGTGTTTTCCCTGTTGAACTAAAATAGCGTTCAATATAAGCCCTAGCAGACATCATGTTGCCTCTGGCATAGCGAATCTTAGCCGTTTCAAACAAAGCCAGCGAATAACCCGGGTTAGCCTGTAGCGCTTTATAAAATTTTATCTCAGCGGGTCGTTGCTCACCGTTCTCTAAATCGTATAAGCCCAAGTAACTATAAGCAACCCACGTCTTCTTATAAAACGGTGCATTGACGATACGATTAAACTCAATAATAGCTTCTTTATGACGCTGTTCTTCATATAAAAATACAGCATAGGCGGTAAGAATATTATAGTTATCAGGCTCCAGCTTTAGTGCCTTATCAAAATATATTTGCGCTTGCTCTGGCTTCTTACTACGCTGCCTAATTAAAGCGAAAACCTGATAAGTCGTGGCATTATTTTTATCCAGTTTTAATGAGCGCTGCAGATTCTCTTCTGCATACTTATATTTCTCTAATTTATAATATGCTAAACCCAACTCTGTCAGTGTTTCTGCGCGATCTTTAGCCGGACGGTCTAGCTCCACCGCTGCTGGCTCAACATAAATAAATTTTTCTTCAGTTTGGGAGCATGCTGTTATCAACCCTATTATCACTAACAAACAAGCCTGTTTAATTGCCATGCAATGTCTCCATCTTTTGCAATCTCTCTGCACGGCGACTTTTATCTTTAACCTTACCAACCAATTGTCCGCACGCCGCATCAATATCTTCACCACGTGTTTTACGTACCGTCGTTACAATTCCGGCTTTATGCAATACATCTCTAAACCGGCCGATAGTCTCTACCGAAGAGCAGGTATACTTAGTATTCGGAAATGGGTTAAAAGGAATTAAATTCATTTTTGAAGGTACGTTTTTCAACAATTTAACCAGTAATCGCGCGTCAGTCAGCGAATCATTCACGCCATCCAGCATGACATATTCAAAGGTAATAAAACCTCTAGGAGAAGTTTCTATATATTTCTGGCATGCAGCCATCAATTCTTTTAAAGGATATTTCTGATTGATAGGGACTAAAATATCTCTTAATTCATCTGTAGGCGCGTGTAATGATACCGCCATACTTATATCGCAAACCTCTGTTAAACGGTACATTGCCGGCACCACTCCGGAAGTACTGATAGTCACCCTGCGCTTAGACAAACCAAAGGCAAAGTCTTCGGTCATCAGATTCATTGCGGCAACCACGCTATCAAAATTCAACAAGGGCTCACCCATGCCCATCATGACTACATTTGTAACACGCCCCTGCTCTCCAATACGGTTATTCGCAGCCATCAACTGACCAATAATTTCAGCCGTACTGAGATTACGATTAAAGCCCTGTTGTCCCGTGGAACAAAAAGTACAGGCTAAAGCACAACCCACTTGCGAAGATACACACAATGTTGCACGGTTGGCTTCGGGAATATAAACCGCTTCAACTTTATTGCCGCCGCCCATTTCCACTACCCATTTACGGGTCCCATCGCTGGCAACTTGTTCAAAAATAATATCTGGCGCAACAATACAGCAATGCTCTTTTAAGTAAGCCCGCAAGGACTTACTTAAATTAGTCATTTGATCAAAATCAAACTCGCCTTCCTGATAGATCCATTTTATAAGCTGGGTCGCACGAAAAGGCTTCTCGCCAATTTCAACAAAAAAGGCTTGCATGCCTTTTCTGTCGAAATTGAGCAGATTAATTTTTTCTTTATTAGCGGATGCGTTCACAAAGCTCTTCATCAGCAAAGAAATATGCAATTTCGCGCGCCGCTGATTCAACTGCATCTGAACCATGCACAGCATTTTCATCAATGCTAGTCGCGAAATCTGCGCGAATTGTACCTGCATCAGCGTCTGCAGGATTAGTAGCACCCATTAAATCACGATTTTTCAGTACGGCACCTTCGCCTTCTAAAACCTGAACCATCACTGGGCCAGACGTCATAAAAGCAACTAGGTCATTGAAAAAAGGACGCTCACTATGCTCAGCATAAAAACCTTCTGCTTTCTCTTTCGTTAATTGCATCATTTTCGCTGCAACAATACGTAAACCATTGCTTTCAAAACGGTTATAAATCTCACCGATATGGTTTTTAGCAACTGCATCGGGCTTTACGATAGAAAAAGTACGTTCTACTGCCATTTTTTTAAACTCCTAAGGTTAAATATTAAATTAAAATTTGTGATAGCTTCCTTTTAGGAACACTATCGAACTGAGACTCTTCAGTGTAGGGCGTGGCTTTAGCCCGCCGCATTTTATAAGGCGGCGGGCTAAAGCCACGCCCTACATTAATTCGAATTATGGTGTTAAATCAATATCATCGCCTTCAATTTCTGGCTCCATCAAATCTTCTTTGCTCACACCTAATGCCAACACGATAGGACTTGCAACAAAAATAGAAGAATACGTACCAATCACCACACCTACAGTAAGAGCAATAGCAAAATTATGAATAATCTCACCACCTAATAACGCTAGTGCAATTAACACTAAAAGCGTGGTCAGTGAAGTCATAATGGTACGACTTAAAGTCTGATTCAGTGATATATTCATTACATTTTCAGCAGAACCTTTACGCAGCAACCTGAAATTCTCCCGAATTCGATCATAAACAACAATGGTATCGTTTAATGAATATCCAATCACTGCTAAAACAGCCGCCAATACGGTTAAATCAAACTCTAATTGCAAGACCGAAAAAAAGCCCAGAGTAATCAAAACATCGTGCGCTAAAGCAGCGACAGAACCTAGCGCAAATTTATATTCGAAACGCCAGGCGACATAAATCAAGATACCGAACATGGAGTACAGCAATGCCAACCCTCCATCTTCAGTCAACTCATCACCCACTTGCGGCCCGACAAACTCAACGCGGCGTAAATCACCCTGCTCGGCCATAACTTCATTCGCTGCAGTGGCAACACCTGTGCTTAGCTGTGCATTACTTAAGCCATCTTTCGGCTGTAAACGAATCAAAATTTCCTGTGTCGAACCAAAGTGTTGCACAGTGGCATCATCAAAGCCCGCTGTATCCAGTGCCGAGCGCATAGCTTTAAGATCGACAGACTGTTTATAGCCTATTTCTACCAGCGTACCCCCGGTAAAATCAATACCCAGCCTTAAACCTTGCGCAGCTAATGAAACAATCGTAGCTATCAATAATAAACCAGAAAAAATTGCCGCAAAGCGGCGCTTACCTAAAAAATCAATTTGTTCAGTCATCGTTTTTCTCCTGCCTAAATAGAGAGCTTATCAATACTCTGACGAGCACCGTAAATCCAGTTAATCACCATACGAGAGCCTAAAATGGCGGTAAACATGGAGGTTAAAATGCCTATAGCCAGAGTAATGGCAAAGCCTTTAATAGGGCCGGTACCAAAACCAAATAAAACTAATGCCACTAGTAAAGTTGTGATATTAGCATCAAAAATCGTGGCAAAAGCTTTTTCATAACCTACGAAAATACTAGTTTGCGGAGAATTTTTATTGCGCAGCTCTTCTTTAATACGCTCAAAAATCAACACGTTTGCATCCACCGCCATACCCACGGTCAGTACTATTCCAGCGATACCAGGCAAGGTCAACGTTGCCTGTAACATTGATAATACTGCAACAATAACCACCAGGTTAAAGGTCAAAGCCAGGTTTGCGATAAGACCAAAGACTTTATAGTAAACCGCCATAAAAATCAGCACCAGGGCAAACCCCACTAGCACAGATAGCATACCTTTATTGATATTATCCTGTCCCAGGCTTGGGCCAACGGTACGCTCTTCAACGATCTCCACTGGCGCAGCCAATGCACCCGCACGTAATAATAAAGAGAGTTTACGAGCTTCCTGAGGACTATCAAGTCCGGTCGTTTGAAAGCGCTTACTAAATGCATCGCGTACCGTAGCAATACTGATGACTTCTTGAATTTTTTCTTTGTGGCGAACTTTTTTACCATTCACTATAGTGGTAGTGCTTTTCTGCTCAATAAAGACAACAGCCATGGGTTGGCCGATATTATCTTTAGTGAATTTACCCATTTTTTTAGCGCCTATACCGTTCAAGGTAATATTCACCGATGCAGAACCATTCTGATCAAGGCCCGATGATGCATCAACAATCTGATCACCGGTAATAATCACGCGACGCTTTAATAAGACCGGAGCTTTGGTATCTCGCTCATAATATAGAATTGAGCCTACAGGCACCCGCCCATTAATGGCTCGTTGTACATCATGTTCGGTATCAACCTTGCGATATTCCAGTGTTGCTGTTGTACCCAGAATTTCCTTTGCCTGTGCTGTATCCTGTACGCCAGGTAGCTGTACAACAATACGGTTATCCCCTTGCTGTTGAATCACCGGCTCAGAAACACCCAGCTCATTAACACGATTACGCAAAGTAGTAATATTTTGCGCCAACGCAAATTTCTTTACTTCATTAATTTCTTGCTCAGAAATACTTAAATAAATCACCGGTTGTGTTTCGTCTACGCGCATATCCAGCTTACGAAAGTCTTCATCAACCATTGCAATTGCAGCTAGCTTGTCTTTTTCATTACGCAAGACCACTTTAATAGCACCATTATCATACGCAACCGATTTATAGCGAATTTTAGCCGTACGCAATGCTAGGCGCACGTCATTATTGTAGCGTTCTTCAGCCTGCTTAAGTGCGGCCGGCATATCAACTTCTAATAGAAAATGCACCCCACCACGTAAATCCAGCCCTAGATACATAGGTTCAGCACCTATTGAGCGCAACCAATCTGGTGTTGCAGGTGCCAGATTTAGAGCCACGATATAGCGGCCACCCAGATCATTACGCCATAAATCTGCAGCGCGCATCTGATCATCAGTATTATTAAAACGCGCCAGAACTTTACTGCCTTGTACTTCTATTGCTTTCGGAGTAATAGCAGCGTCGACCAATGTGCTTTCAATTTGTGTCAGTTGTATGTCTGTAATATCAGCCGCATTGCTAGCCGATATTTGTACTGATGGATCATCACCATAAAGATTAGGCAATGCATACACAATCCCCAGAACTAAAACAGTGAGAATCAACAGGTTTTTCCATAAAGGGAAATGGTTTTGCATGATAAGTCCAACAAGATAAATCAATGTCTGGTGCTATCCGCACCAACGAAGAATGAGCGCATCCTAGAGTAAAATAGCTACTCCAGTAATACACCCACCTATATAGTGTCCGCTCTTAGTCGCTTTTAGCGCTTAAGACTTTGTTTTTTTCATTTGAACTTTATAAGTTCCTTTTGGCATTAAGCTACCAATCTGGTGACGTTGCACCTGAATGACAACATTAGGCGCTACCTCAACCTGAACAAAATTTTCATCCAGACTAACGACCTTACCCAAAACCCCGCCACCGGTAACAACTTCTGCTCCGGGCTGCATCTGCTCAAGCATTTTTTTATGTTCTTTAGTACGCTTGTGCTGAGGTCTTAAAAATAAAAAGTAAAAAAATACTAGAATACCTATAGGAAATGCAAAACCTTCCCAGCCTGGTTGTTGTCCCATGGCAGGCGCTGCTTCGGCAACTGCATCTGAAATTAAAAAACTCATGTCTTCCCCAATATCATCAATTATTTAGTAAAAAAGCCCTCTATTATGACATAGACTTTACACGGCCACCATTACGGATTGCTATCCACCACTTTTTAATGGCTTAAACCTAGAAAAATCAGTTGGGCGCGGAATTATAGTGCAACACATTGAATTAATATAATACTTTCAAAAAATCTTAGATTCACCCGTAGGTTAATCGGGTATTTTTTGGAAGTGCTGTGGAATCAATAGCTTGTGCTAGAAGCCGTGAGCAACTGATTTTTCTAGGTTAAACGACAGGAACAACTTTGCCTCGTTGTTCGTAAAACAAATTGACATACTTTTCAAATGCGTTATCTGCTATGGCTTCCCGCACCTCTTGCATTAAATTTAGATAATAATGCAGATTATGAATAGTATTTAATCGTGCACCCAATATCTCATGACACTTATCCAGGTGTCGCAAATAAGAGCGCGAATAATTCTGGCAAGTGTAACAAGCACAATCTTCATCTAAAGGCTTGGTATCGAATTGATATTGACTATTACGAATTTTAATCACGCCGGCGGTGGTAAAAATATGTCCATTGCGGGCATTTCGTGTAGGCATCACACAATCAAACATATCTATACCACGTCTGACCGCTTCAATTAAATCTTCCGGCGTGCCCACTCCCATCAAATATCTTGGCTTATCTAGCGGTAATTTTGGATGCACCGCATCCAGAGTCGCCATCATTTCATCTTTAGGCTCACCTACAGAAAGCCCACCTATTGCATAGCCATCAAAACCAATATTTACCAGGCCTGCGATAGACTCTTCGCGTAAGTGCCCGTACATGCCGCCTTGCACAATACCAAATAACGCCGAGGGATTATCTCCATGTGCTTTTTTACTACGCTCAGCCCAACGCAAAGATAAGCGCATAGAATCAGCAGCCTCCTGCACTGTTGCGGGATAGGGCGTGCATTCATCAAAAATCATCACAATATCCGAGCCTAAATCTCGCTGCACTTGCATTGACTCTTCCGGGCCCATAAAAATTTTACTGCCATCAATGGGCGATTTAAAGTTCACTCCGGCTTCGGTTATTTTGCGCAATTCACCTAGACTAAACACCTGAAAACCACCCGAATCGGTCAAAATAGGCCCCTGCCAGCTCATAAAGTCATGCAAATCGCCATGCGCCTTAATCACTTCGGTAGTGGGCCGCAACATCAGATGGAAGGTATTACCCAATATAATTTGCGCACCAATATCAGTCAGCTCATGCGGGGTCAGTGACTTCACAGTACCATAGGTTCCGACTGGCATAAAAATGGGGGTCTCAACGACACCTCGCTCAAAAGTCAGCCGTCCGCGTCGCGCCTGACCATCGGTATTTAGTAAATCAAATTGCATGGGTAAATATATCTAAAGAGAAGGAATTTCTTAGGTTGAAAGTTAGAAGTGAAATTAGCCTAGCCAAGTGAATTTGTTAACAGCAGAAATGCTTTATTTTTTCTAATGCGAGTGCTTCACTAGCATTGGACACTTACATTTCAAGTGAATATCACAGAAGCAATGCTTGAGTAATTATAACCAAGTTTATTATACTTCGCGCGGCCACGGCAATTGATCTTCGTATAGCTATTTACCACTCACGGCATAAACAACGGATAAAGACTTATAAACTCTTTGCATTGTACTCATTAAATTTGCTTTTAAATCCGCACAAGGCTCAGACCATTGCTCAGTCTTGCTATTAACAGTCAAAGTCCATTCCGAGCGCCAACATGTACGACGCTTAACCAGTTTCCCCGATAAAATATTCGCTACTGCATAGCGCTCTGAAACTGCCAATATTTTATCGGGACTTGTTGCAGGTATATCGGTAACAGATATTGCCAGCTTTTCTTCTAGGTCCATTAAAGGAAATAACAGCGGAATACCACTAGCCATAGCTGCATCAAGTAATGCAATTTCAATCCCAGTGTCTTGATCAGAATCCACAAAAGTCTGTTTACGACCCTCCTCCACAACAAGCCACACTAGCGTTTTATCACGTTTTTCACCCCACATAGCCAAATTGCTACTGCCTAGCAAGGAACTTAAAGCATCCTTATTAAAAATAACACGCATTTTCAGGCTCGACTTTTTACTCGTATCACCAGACATTTGCACATATTGATACTGGTCTACATAGGAAGCGGCATTATCTAACGCTGCTATTAGCGTTATATCACTGCCAGCTATAACAAAGCGGCCGATGACTTGCTCTAGTGCTTCACTTAATGCCTTGTTCCTGTCTTCACGCGACTGACTTTGTGTGAAGACCTCGGCTGTATACAGAATTTCCGACGCTAGCGCAGAAATGCTTTGCGCCATGAAAAAACAAAACAATAAAAACCTAATATGCAATTTCGTATCCCATGTTTGTCTTGTACAATAAGCCATAACTATAATTTAATTTGACTGGTAAGAGAGCACTTGTGAGCGAAGATAAAGCAGAGAGTTTAAACTATAAAAGCGCTGGCGTAGACATTGAAGCAGGTAATACACTGGTTGAGCGCATTAAGCCAATCGCTGAAAAAACCCGGACACCAGGTGTTATGTCTGGTTTAGGCGGCTTTGGTTCGATGTTTGAGCTACCTCTGGATCGTTATAAACAGCCCATTTTAGTGTCAGGTACTGACGGAGTGGGTACAAAACTAAAACTCGCTATTGATCTCAATATACATAATACCGTCGGCATAGACCTGGTAGGTATGTGCGTTAACGATATTATCGTGCAAGGTGCTGAGTCATTATTTTTTCTGGATTACTTTGCCACCGGCAAATTAGATGTCGATATTGCCGCTTCGGTCGTCGAAGGTATAGGCAAAGGCTGCGAGCTAGCGGGGGCTGCTTTAGTCGGCGGTGAAACAGCTGAAATGCCGGGCATGTATGCTGATGGTGAATATGACCTGGCTGGCTTCTGCGTAGGTATCGTCGAAAAAGAAGCGATTATTGATGGCAGTAAAGTAGCTGCAGGCGACAAGCTGATCGGTATTGCCTCATCTGGCCCACACTCGAATGGTTACTCTTTGATTCGCAAGATTATTGAGCGTAGTAATATTCCGTTGACCGATTCACTTGCAGGCAAACCTCTAGCTGAACATTTGCTAGAACCCACACGGATTTATGTTAAGCCATTACTGGAGCTTATTAAACAAGTGCCTGTACATGCCATGGCGCATATTACCGGTGGCGGGATTACCGAGAATCTTCCACGCGTACTTCCAGAAGGCTTGAGTGCAAGTATTAACCTGAATGCCTGGCAGTTCCCAGCTATTTTTCAATGGCTACAAGAACAAGGTAATGTCACCCAGGCTGATATGCTGACTACCTTTAACTGTGGTATTGGCATGATTGTCTGTATAGCTGCAGAAGATGAAGCTGCTACAATAGCGACGTTAGTTGAGCAAGGTGAGCAAGCCTTTGCCATAGGCGAAATCGTCAGTACGCCTAATCAGAATCAAGTTAATTATTGCAGCATGTAAACTCTAATATAATCAAAAAAAGCGAAACAACCCTCAGTCTTTATTTATTGATATAAAACCAGGGGAGTAGGCTTTAGCCTACATGAATCCTGGGTTTTAAGTAGGCTAAAGCCTACTCCCCAGCTTTCTTGTTTTTTATGTATTCAACCTCATATTAAAAGTAAGCCCGCTTTATCCTAGAAAAATCAGTAGAGCGCGAATTTATAGTGCAAGATATTGGTTTCATAGTGCTTTCAAAAAATCTTAGCTTCACCCATAGGTTAAGCGAGCATTTTTTGGAAGTGCGGTGGAATCAAGAGCTTGTGCTAGAAACCGTGAGCAACTGATTTTTCTAGGTTTATAACTATATAATCACGCAATCATCACTATGAATAAATTATCTAGCTTTTTTCTAACAATGATCGTCACTACCACCTTAAGCTTTGCTGGCATTTCAGATGCTGAAGCCAAGCGCTTTGGTGGTGCCCGCTCATTTGGTAGCATGTCCAAATACAACAAGTCCTACAGCCGAAAAGCAGCCAAACCCGCACAGAGAACTGCGAGTCAGAAGCAGGCTTATAATAAAAACCAGTCAGCCCGGCAAACCATGTCTAGACGTGGCGGTTTGATGGGCATGTTGGGTGGCTTAGCATTAGGTGGTTTATTAGGCTCGCTATTTTTTGGTGGTGCATTTGAAAACTTTAATTTTATGGACATCCTGATTTTTGGCGGGATTGCCTATTTACTATTCAAACTATTTGCGGCAAAAGCAGGCAGACCTAAAACCAGTCGCGCCAGCAATTATGCACGTAACACGACTCATGCAGAACCACTAAATAGCAACTATCAACGCACTAACAATGAACCTGCAAACAGTGCCGGCTTTGATACCGATATTTTTTCTAAAAAAGGGCAGAGTAGCGGATTTAATACCAGCCATGAGCGCAACGAAGAAAAGCTGGTTGAAGGTGCCATCGTATTACCTAAAGATTTCGATGAACAAGACTTTCTGGCAGGTGCCGAAGGTGCTTATAAAATGCTGCAGACAGCCTGGGACAAAAGAGACCTGGCTGAAATTCGTAGCTTAACTACCGATAAGGTCTTTGCTGAAATTCAGGGTCAACTTAAAGGCTCTAGCAGCAAAAACCATACTGACGTACTCAATGTTGAAGCGGAGTTGCTGGAAGTACGTGAAATAGGTAACGACATAGAAGCAGTGGTGCTATTCGACACGTTAATGCGCGAAGAAGTCAGCGCTCAGCCAGAACAGGTGCGTGAAGTCTGGACTTTTATCAAACCCAAAAACAGCATGCAGGGTAAATGGTATCTGGATGGTTTACAGCAACTTGAAGATTAAGTCTTAGCAGACTTACTCTAAATAAGCCCGCTGATTTCTGATTATCAACGGGCTTAAGTCTCACGCTACCAAGGTTTTACATACATATTCATCATTCCCCCTCTCTCATCTATGAAACAAAAAATACGCGAATTTATTTTTAACGAACTTATTTTTGTCGCAGAGCCTGAAAAATTTTCAGATGATGACGACTTATTAGAGGCTGGCTTAGATAGCATGGGCATTATGCGCTTGATTATACATATAGAAGAGCAATTTTCAGTTACCCTACCGGATTCTGAAATTGACCCGGATAATGTCAATTCTTTCAATGCCTTGGAAAAATGGATATTGCAACATAAAGCATGAGTACTGCCACTGACGATATTATCCAGATTCTCAACCCATCCGATTGCTTTACCCTGGCAATGGACGAGGAAATACGCCAGGAAAACATGCCTGGCAGTCAATGTGGCTTTGCCCTGGAACTAACAAGCCCGCCTGATGCTAGCGCAATAGAACAACGTATCTATGAATTTGGTGACCGTTTTCCACTGGCTTTTGCCAGCTTACAGCAGCGTGGTAAACGTTTTTTCTGGTGTCAGCGCGCACAACAACATCCCTTATTTCATCAACATATCGCTAACGATAAGATAAACGAAGATGATTTTCATAAGCAAACGGCGCTCAAATTACTCAATCACAGACAAGCCCGTGAGACCGTACCTCCTATAGAATTCCATCTTATTCAAAGTGCCAGCAAAAACACATTCCTGATGCGCTGGATTCACCCTTTTTGTGATGCAAAAGGGGCAGATTTAATTTTAAAATATCTTTGCACCGACAACGCAGAGCAACGACTTAAGTTTGATTTACCCCGGCTGGAACCCTTAGTAAATACCCAGTTAGCAAAGTATAAATGGTGGCAGAAAATAGCCATGTTTATTAAGGCCAAGCGTCATATCTCTCAACTAGACACGTTACAAAGCATTATCCATGCGGACACCAGCAAAGCTCCCAAGCAATTAAACTACAATACCTATACGCTTAGCCCTGAGCAAACACAGACGATTAATCAACTTATCCGCCAGCAAGTGGGTCTAACTGCCAGTAGTTTATATTATGTTGGCTGCTTGATGCGCGCATTGCATCGCATGAATCCTGAACAAGAAGGTGAAGCCTATTGCGCGCCTTATGCGTTCAACTTACGCAGAAATAAAGCCCTAAGCCCGTTATTAAGTAACCATGTTGCGCCTTTATTCGCTCAGGCACCTAAATCTATACTGCATGACCGGCCCGCGCTGTTTCAGCATTTAAAACAACAAAATGCCAATACCATACGCAAGCAGCTTGATTATGCATTTCTCCCCATCATGTGGGCTGCTAGTTGGTTATCGTTAGAACAGCACGGCGAAAAACTACGTAAATCCATGCGCACCGGCACTGAACGTAGCTCATTCTGGTTTTCTGATATAGGTAATGTCGATTTATCCAATACCTCTTTTTTTAATACCGAAATCACCCGAATCTATCATCTTTGTCAGATCAGTAGCCCACCCGCCCTCGCCTTTTTAAGCTGCCAGTTTAACCGGCAACTAACGCTTAGTTATAATTTTATTGAGCCTTTGTTTACAGAGGAGTGGATTGAGGAATTGCATGAGAATATGCTGAAGGAACTATTAATGGCGTAGATATTATTGTTGTAGGAGCGGTCTTTAGCCGCGAATGGTTGCAGTATCCTTCGCGTCTAAAGGCCGCTCCTACAAGAAAAATATATAACTTTCTTTTTAAACCACCTTTTATGAATATCGCTCCCCTTTTTTCAACAATGTACTCAAATACCAGCCCGTAGGCTGGGTTAGCTTATTGAGCGTAGCGAAATAACGTAATCCAGCATTTGGCGTGATTATCATACCTTGTTAAAACTTGTCTGACAGCCATTCAAATACAGGGAAAAAATGTGAGAACTTACATTCGGGCTAAATTAACAGGAGGGGTCTATTTTTTTACCGTTAATTTAGCTAAACATAGCAATAATGACTTGAATTCAGGAATTACTGATCCCTAACATTGTGATATTATGCTGATGCTATCTTTAATTTAAACTAAATAGGAATAATTAATGAAAATAATACTATTACCCTTATTTTGTCTTACTGCCCTGGCTCCGCAAATAGCATATAGCCAAGAGTATCAGTGTGACAATCAAGGAAAGAATGCCACCTCAGTACGAGCAACTGATGTTATCTCTTGTTCTTTTGAGCAAGAAAAAGACTCTGATGTATTTGTCCTGGCATCAACAAGTCCAGGCGTAATTAAAATCAGGGTATCCCCACCTAGTGGCAACTGTATAGGTGTCCCAGATTTCACACCACTAATTCAAGTTTATAACTCATCAAATGTCAGAGTTGCTGCTAGAGGAACTGGCGGTACATGTAATATTGCAATAGAAGAATTTACGACAGTAGAAAATGAAACTTATTCTATAATTATCTCTCTTAATAACCAACAAACGCCTATAGATTACACTGTAGAGTTGCAATGCATCTCGGGTTCTTGCATTAGTTCTTCACTGGTACAGGCGAAGCAATGTATAGCAGAATTTGACGGCAAACAATTAACCATTCCCTACGTAAATATCGGCGGTGCTCATTTCTGGGCGAATTTAAATATCCTTTCAACATCTCCTGTTCAATTTGAACTTGATGATTTTGGCCCTGGAGACTGAATACGCACGACATAACTGATATATAAGCCGCTTTTTGGGGGGAAGCAAACGGTAGCTACATATAATACAACAGGGAGCTTCCCCTAACTGTAGGGCGTAACTTTAGACCCGTAGGCTGGGTTAGCTTATTGAGCGGAGCGAGATAACGTAACCCAGCATTTGGCCTGGCTATCATAACTTGTTAAGCCTTATCTGGCTGGTATTGAAATACAGGGGAAAAATGTGAGAACTTACATTCGGGCTAAATTAACAGGAGGTGTCTATTTTTTTACCGTTAATTTAGCTGAACGTAGCAATAATGATTGACTGATCTCTAACATTAAATTGTTGCGTGAAGCTTTCCGTCTGACTAAACAACACCATCCTTTTATTTTCCTAAAAAAATCAGTTGAGCGCGAATTTATAGTGCAAGATATTGGTTTCACAGTGTTTTCAAAAAATTTTAGCTTCACCCATAGGTTAAGCGGACATTTTTTGGAAGTGCCGTGGAATCAATAACTTGTGCTAGAAACCGTGAGCAACTGATTTTTTTAGGATTATTGAAGCCTGCGTAATTTTACCCGAACATTTACATTGTATTTGGCGATTACCCGAAGGTGATCATGATTTTTCAACGCGCTGGCGGTTAATTAAAACGCACTTTGCAAAAAATATGCCTTTGAATGAGCGTATTTCTAACAGCCGCAAACGGAAAAAAGAACGCGGAATTTGGCAGCGCCGTTTCTGGGAATATTTAATCAAAGATGAAGAGGATTATAAAAACCATCTTGATTATATTCATTACAACCCTGTCAAACACGGTTACGTTCAACGGGCAATAGATTGGCAATACTCATCGTTTCACCTTTGGCTTGAACGAGACGTTTATCCCAGAGATTGGGCAACTAAGCTGGATATGGATTTGGGGTAAATGCTGGGTTACGTTATTTCGCTACGCTCAATAAGCTAACCCTACGGGCTTAGGGAGATGGAAAGAAATAATCATCCAAACGAAGTAAGCTTGTGTCTCAATAATTTATAATAATGAATTCTGAATTTATTCTCACACTAGGCAGATAAGCTTGTTGATATTAACAGATAGCATTATAGGTTGGATTATAAATACAGCCCATCGTTTAAAAGGCTCGGTACGTCGTATATTCATGGCTGAAACGGTGGAGCTACTAGGCTCAGGTGGTGCAAGTATTGCTGAAGAAAAACTAGGATGGAATAGAGGCACTATCCGAAAAGGACAATATGAACTTGAAACTCAGCCCATAGAAGATAATTTTTCAGCGAGAGGGCGTAATAAAAGTGAAGAGCATTTTCCTCATCTACTTGATGACATAAAAAAAATTGCTGAACCGGAGTGTCAAACGGATCCCTCTTTTAATTCCTGTCGATTATATACCCGGCTAACGGCTAAAGAAGTTAGAAAACGTTTACTGGAGATTGATTATTACGATGAAAAAACATTACCTTGCTCAAAAACTATCAATACAAAATTAAATGACCTGAGTTACCATCCAAAAAAGGTACAAAAAACAAAGCCTCATAAGAAAATCAAGGAAACGGATGCAATTTTTGAACAAGTTCATTCAGTCAATGGAATGGCAGATATCAACCCAAAAGAGATTCGTATATCAATTGATGCCAAAGCAAGAATGAATATAGGAAATTTTTCACGGGGAGGACGAAATCGGGTTTTAACAAAAGCAGAGGATCATGATTTAGATGTTAAGGAAAAGTTAACTCCTTTTGGTTTTTATCTGCCTGAACATGATGATTTTTTCCTTTTCTTTACAGCAGGCTATGCCAGCAGTGATTTCATCGTTGACCGATTGGAAGAAATTTGGCCAGAAATTCAAGAAAAATATGGAGTAGATATTCTGACAATTAACGCTGACAATGGTATGGAGAACAGTAGCTCCAGAACTCAGTTTATAAAAAGGCTTGTGGAGTTTGCTGAAAAAAGCAACATAAAGATAAAACTGGCCTACTACCCTCCTTATCATAGTAAATATAACCCAATTGAACGAGTATGGGGAGCCTATGAAAATCATATTAGTGGCGACATAATGGATACAGTTGAAACAACTTTAAAATTTGCCAAAAGTATGACCTACAATGGCAAAGCACCTATTGTTAAATTAACAGAAAAAATATGTCAAACACGGTTACGTTCAACGGGCAATAGATTGGCAATACTCATCGTTTCACCTTTGGCTTGAACGAGACGTTTATCCCAGAGATTGGGCAACTAAGCTGGATATGGATTTGGGGTAAATGCTGGGTTACGTTATTTCGCTACGCTCAATAAGCTAACCCTACGGGCTTAGGGAGATGGAAAGAAATAATCATCCAAACGAAGTAAGCTTGTGTCTCAATAATTTATAATAATGAATTCTGAATTTATTCTCACACTAGGCAGATAAGCTTGTTGATATTAACAGATAGCATTATAGGTTGGATTATAAATACAGCCCATCGTTTAAAAGGCTCGGTACGTCGTATATTCATGGCTGAAACGGTGGAGCTACTAGGCTCAGGTGGTGCAAGTATTGCTGAAGAAAAACTAGGATGGAATAGAGGCACTATCCGAAAAGGACAATATGAACTTGAAACTCAGCCCATAGAAGATAATTTTTCAGCGAGAGGGCGTAATAAAAGTGAAGAGCATTTTCCTCATCTACTTGATGACATAAAAAAAATTGCTGAACCGGAGTGTCAAACGGATCCCTCTTTTAATTCCTGTCGATTATATACCCGGCTAACGGCTAAAGAAGTTAGAAAACGTTTACTGGAGATTGATTATTACGATGAAAAAACATTACCTTGCTCAAAAACTATCAATACAAAATTAAATGACCTGAGTTACCATCCAAAAAAGGTACAAAAAACAAAGCCTCATAAGAAAATCAAGGAAACGGATGCAATTTTTGAACAAGTTCATTCAGTCAATGGAATGGCAGATATCAACCCAAAAGAGATTCGTATATCAATTGATGCCAAAGCAAGAATGAATATAGGAAATTTTTCACGGGGAGGACGAAATCGGGTTTTAACAAAAGCAGAGGATCATGATTTAGATGTTAAGGAAAAGTTAACTCCTTTTGGTTTTTATCTGCCTGAACATGATGATTTTTTCCTTTTCTTTACAGCAGGCTATGCCAGCAGTGATTTCATCGTTGACCGATTGGAAGAAATTTGGCCAGAAATTCAAGAAAAATATGGAGTAGATATTCTGACAATTAACGCTGACAATGGTATGGAGAACAGTAGCTCCAGAACTCAGTTTATAAAAAGGCTTGTGGAGTTTGCTGAAAAAAGCAACATAAAGATAAAACTGGCCTACTACCCTCCTTATCATAGTAAATATAACCCAATTGAACGAGTATGGGGAGCCTATGAAAATCATATTAGTGGCGACATAATGGATACAGTTGAAACAACTTTAAAATTTGCCAAAAGTATGACCTACAATGGCAAAGCACCTATTGTTAAATTAACAGAAAAAATATATGAAACAGGAGTAAAGGTAGGTAAAAAAGCAATGAAGACGTATTATCAGTTTGTTGACCGAATGCCATCGTTGGAGAAATGGTTTTTGACCATTTCTCCTGGTTGTTCTGGATGATTATTTCTTTCCATCTCCCTTATGTCTTTTTCTAGGTAGAAAATTAATGCGAAACGCAAGATAATCAAGCCTAGAAAATAACTTGTTAGCACAACAATATGGCTAAATAGCCATATTGTTGATAGCCTAGGCTTATGAGTAAATCAAGCTTTGAGTGGGATGAAGCAAAAAATCTTGAAAACCAGCGAAAACATGGAGTTTCTTTTTATGAGGCACAGTTTACATTTCTGGATGAATATCGTGTAATTGCTGAAGATGTAGAGCATAGTCAACAAGAAAAAACGATATTATTGTTTCGGGTTGAATCAAGATAGAGACGGCATTTTAACTGTTCGTTTTACTTATCGTTCTGGGTGCATCCGAATTTTCGGTGCTGGATATTGGCGTAAAGGTAAGAAAACTTATGAGCAAGCAAATTCTATATAGCGATGAACCAATCGGTGAAATTAAGCTGACTGCAGATTTTCTGCCATCTCCCTCGGAGCTTGCAGTAAAAAACCAAAATACTAAAGTTACAATTTCTCTTAGTTCAGAAAGTGTCGCTTATTTTAAAGGTGTGGCAGAAAAGCACCATATGCAATATCAAAAAATAATTCGGCAATTGCTAGATGATTATGTCGCTAAGCAAAAAAACACTGACTAGGAGGCTGTCCAAGAATAGAAAGCCTACTGCGGAAAAGCTTATTTTGGAGTAACCAGAAGATTCTTCATATGAGGAGATTTTTAGAGCGTTAGCTTTTGAACAGATGATTGAGCGAGGTCTCAAAGATTCTAGAGAAAGAAATGCTATTTCAACTGAAGAGATGTCGAGCAGGATAAAGGCATGGCAGAATTTCATGGCTTTTTAAAGATTGAGAAATATTTGAAAAAATAAGCTGCGCATCACGTAAGTTTTGATAACTTGTCGTTCACAGCTTATCTCTTGGTTAGGGTAATGTAACCAGGCAATTGGTTAATTCTTCTGCTTTTCGTGAGAATTTTTTATCAAAAGTATATAATATTTTATATTGTTGGTATTGAGCTAAATGCATAGCATCTGAAAAGTCTAAGCCAAGCTTATGCCACTTTATTGCTTGAGAAATAAAAGTAGGATTCGATAAATGAATGCTCTTTAAGCCAAACAGATTTATAAAAGCATTACCAATATCTTCAGGTGAAAAGTCATATGCATATCTTAAAACCCATTCGGTCTCTAAAACCACCGTATCTGAAATAAATACTTCGTGTGAGTTAAAAATTGAAAATGCTTTTTTATATTGTTGTTCATCATCGTGAGTTAGAAACCTGACAATAATATTCGTATCAACGCAAATCATCTGTATTTTTCCTCAATCCCTTTTTTTATGGCTAGCTCCATTTCATCCAACGTTTTAGCTTTACCTTTATATTTTAAACAAGACGCGACATCATCAATATTAGTTACTGGAAATGGAGTCTTGGGCTTTAGTAAAACCCCGTCACCCAGATCAACAACAATAAGCTCCTGTCCCACCTCCCAGTGGTGTGCAGTTCTTAAGGGTTTAGGTATGATAACCTGTCCTTTACTAGATAATTTTGTTGTATTCATAGATTGCAAGCCAAAAGTAAGATTAATGTAAGAATTGTAATAAGTACTTGTATGCTTGTCAATTTTGGTAGAAATTAAGATCAGACTGAGACAATCGGCGAAATTAAACTGGTTGCTGATTTTCTGCCATCTCCCTCGGAACTTGCAGAAAAAACCAAAATACTAAGGTTACAAGCTTTCTTAGTTCAGATAGTGTCACATCTTTTAAAGATATTTCAGAAAAGCACCATATGCAATATCAAAAAATAATTCGGCAATTGTTAGATGATCATATCTCCAAGAAAAAAATCGCGTAGACTGGAATAGCGTAGCGTTTTCTGGCATATTGCAGGTCACGTATAAAGCGACTTGCTACCCACGCTGGAAATCACTACGCTATTCCACCCTACCAGAGTTCAACGCCTGTCCTATGACGCTTCCGAAATACGAAAAAACATAACCACCTATGAACATCGTAACTCCCTTTTTTCAACAATGCACTCAAACTCCTGAAGCAACGGCATTCGTTGAAGAAAATCAAGCCACCTCATATGCTGAGTTTAAATCTAGTATTGAAAAAATAGCGGCTTTCCTGCAAGCTAAATCTGTACAAAATCAATGCATCATCATTGCTCTGGATCGCGGGATTAATTCAGCATGTGCTATTTATGGGGTATTAAGTGCAGGTGCTATTTACCTTCCTTTGGACATTAAAAATCCGGCAACACGCTTAAACTTTATTATCCAGGATGCGCAGCCTAGTTATGTTATTGGGCAGGGCGAAGCGCCAGCGTGGCTAGATAAAGCAGAACTATGGCTGGATATCGATGCCTTACTTTGCACTACAGCCGAATACATCACTCCGACTGCCGTCGAACCCAGTGCGTTGGCCGCTATTCTTTATACTTCCGGCTCTACGGGAAACCCTAAAGGCGTTGCTTTAAGTCATCAGGCGATAGGCAATTTCTCTGTCTGGGCAGGTCAAACCTTTGCTATTAACAATCAAGAGCGTATCGCCAGCCTGGCGCCGTTTCATTTTGATCTCTCTATTTTTGATTTATTTACTAGTTTGGCCAGCGGCGCAAGCGTTTATTTCCTGCCTTCCCGCTTGAGTTTATCGCCTAGTCGATTAACTGCCTGGCTAGCTGAAAAGCAGATTAGCAGTTGGTATACCGTGCCTTCTTTGCTCAGTTTTATTGCCCTTAAAGGTGCGTTAGATGTCACGCCATTACCCAGTCTAAAACGCATCTTATTTGCCGGTGAAGTCTTCCCCTCTCAGCACTTAATCAAACTGGCGAACTTACTCCCTGAAACTAAACTGTATAATTTATATGGTCCAACGGAAACCAATGTATGCTGTTATTGGCAGGTGGATCGAAAGCGCTTAAATACCGAAGATGCTATCCCGATTGGGTTACCTGCCTGTAATGCACAGCTGACAATAGACGCTGGTACCGGAGAATTACAGGTCAACTGTCTGAATAACTTTTCCGGCTACTGGCAACAAGGCAAGCTACACGCACTTAACTCAAAGACCTATTCGACTGGCGATAAAGTGTCACTCAATCAGTACGGTGAATACAACTATCATGGCCGACTGGATCGCATGTTAAAATGCTCTGGTTATCGCGTTGAGCCGGCTGAAATTGAACAATGCATTAATCAGCTCGAATCCATTGAAAGCTGTGCGGTTATTGGCATTAAGGACACCACCAGCGGACAACGACCTGCGGCTGTGGTGGTGTTAATCGCTGGCGCATCTTTAGCAGAAGCGATAAAACCGTTACGCCAGTTGCTCGCACCTTATATGCAACCTTGTAAATTTATAGTGGTTGAAAATCTACCCGTGTTATCTAATGGAAAAACAGATTATCAGGCGATACAAGATTTGTTTAGGGTGTAGGGCGGGCTTCAGTCCGCTTTGTCGATATGCTTACCACTTGCGGACTAAAGTCCGCTCTACAAAAAAACTTTATGATTGAATACCAGCAGCTTCCTTCTAGTGGCGACCTTAACGCTTCCAAAAACCGCCTAAGGTATTGCGCCCAACAAGGGCTATTAAGACATGCTATTGCTGCCCAATTCAATGGGCACGGTGATGGTTTTCAAGAGTTAGTGCAAGCGCATTTAAGCCTGGGCAAGCACTGCCAGGATACGGGCTTGATCTTATCTATCAATGCGCATATCTGGGGCTCCATTTTTCCATTAATACTTTATGGATCTGATCAACAGAAGCAAAACTGGTTACCCGGCTTATTATCGGGCGATATAGTCGGTGGTCATGCGATTACCGAGCCTCAGGCGGGTTCTGATGTAAATGCCATTGAAACTCACGCAATAAAAAACGACTCAGGCTTTATTCTCAATGGTCATAAACGTTTTATCACCAATACACCGATTGCAGATGTGTTATTAATTTATGCAAAATTAGAAGGTAAACTTTCTGCTTTCCTGATTAAACAAGAGGATGTTGGCGCCAATTTCAGCGATCAACCCAGTGTAACTGGCTGTGCGAGTGCTACGATGGGCGATGTCATCCTGCAAGACTGCTTTATTCCTTTAGACCGCCAATTAGGTAAAACGGGCGCTGGTGGCATGATGATACAGAATGCTCTGGAACTGGAAAGAGCCTTTATTTTTGCGGGCATTATCGGCATTATGCAATGGCAACTGCAGCAAGTTATCCAACACTCTCGGCAGCGTCGGGTTAACGAACAACATTTAGGTGCTAATCAAGCCATCAGTCATAAAATTGCCGAGATGCAATGCCGCCTGGATACCTGCTTATTGTGGGTTAATGAATGTGCGCGTTTAAAAGATACGGGTAAACGCATCAGCTTAGCCAGTGCGCAAACTAAATTAATCGCCAGTGAAGCTTTTTTACAATCGAGCCTGGATGCCGTGCAAATAATGGGGGCCACCGGTTTACTCGAAGAAAGTAAAATGACCGGTTTAGTGCAAGATGCCATGGCCAGTCGTTTGTTTTCTGGTTCTTCGGAAATACAAAAGAATATCATTGCTGCTTTAATTGGCACAGGAGCGGGATATAAGAGCCGGCTACAAAAGTAATATACTTGTTATCTCGTTTTAATTGTAACTAATTTAAATAAGTTAAGATTATGTTTGAAGTGAATATGAAAAAAATAAGAGCCCACTTTACTGAATTCTTAAAAAATGTAAGTTATAGAGGGGAAACTATTGACAACTTAGTCCCCGAAACTAATGCTGTACAAAAAGCACAAAACAGGCTGGATAAATTACGCGGTACAATGATTATTGGGGATATCATGGAGCCTTTGAATATTGAATTTAATAGCACTGCTAAACCTCATGTTGCCGAAAAAGGAGCGCAATAGTTTTAGCTATTGCTGCCACTAGAAAAAAGCTAAAGCTTTTTTACTCCAACTCACGCAAGGATAAATAATGTTTCTACGCGCCCTATTAGCTTTTTTAATGGTTCCTGTCGTTGTCGCCGGAATCGTGCCTTTTACCCTTGCTTTATATGATCCATTTAAAGGTACGGGGAGTTTAGCCGGGGGCTTGCTTTTAGCAATAGGTTTGGCAATTCTACTCTGGTGTGTGCGTGACTTTTACGTATCGGGAAAAGGTACCCTGGCTCCGTGGGATCCACCAAAGCATCTCGTTACTGTTGGACTGTATCGATATGTCAGAAATCCGATGTATGTGGGTGTTTTATTAATTCTATCCGGCTGGATTATTATCACTGCATCACCTATCTTGATAGGGTTCTCAGTATTTATGTCCACCGCTTTTTTCTTCAGGGTAAAACTTCATGAAGAGCCCTGGGCGGAAAAACTATTTGATGCGCAATGGCAGGAATATAAACAGCATGTCCCTAGATGGTTACCACAACTTAAAGCTTATTACCCTGAACAATAATTAAAAATTTAGCTCTTCTATAACGCCGCGTTTTTGCTGTTCAAACTGTTCTGAAAATTGCTCCCAGACACCTGCCTCGCGCGCGAGTTGCTTAAAATTTTCGGAGCGATTAGTCATCTCAGATGCCACTAGCATCAATTCTAATTCCAGAGGAGGCAATGACTTCATCAAAGACTTAACCAGATCACGATGCACTCCATTACAGCCAAAATCACCTAAGGATAATGCTCTGGAAAAGCTATAAAACTGTTGCATACGGTTTTCACATAAAGCGGCAAAACGCGCTCTTTTGTTAGTATTTTTTAATCCTTCCATAATAGCTAGCGTTGCCACCGCTGCATTATAAAAAGCATTCTGTACGCCATGCGAAAAAATCGGGTCAACAAAGCCCGCAGCATCACCGATACAGTAATAATTCTCACGGCAAGTCTGACTTGCATAATAAGAATAATCAGGACGGTACTGTAAAGAATTTTCAATAAACTCGGCATCCCTTAATAAATCTTTTAAATAAGGTATCTGTGCGCAACTCTGCTTAAAATACGTTTCGCGCTGGGTCTTATTCATACCCGCTAATTTATCAGTATGCACAATCAGACCGACACTGGTTTTCTCACGTAGAATAATATGCCACAACCAGCCATCTTCGTGCGACATCACAAAAGTCACGGGTGCCATCGTTTTTAATTCTGCATTTGAGTGGCTTTGCCGATCCACGCCAACAAAACGAGAATTTTTGAAATAACCCCAGAGTGACAAAAAATTCATTTCTGAACTAATGGTTTGCCGTGTTTCTAACTGGTGTGCCAATAAAGAACTATGGCCACTGGCATCGATCACATACTGACATTGTATCGTTCCATCCTGATTCGGTGTGCCGCGCGTATCGGTATAAGCAACAACAGGTTCAGAGCCGGATAAATCGACTTTTTTGACCACCACCTGATTAAAAACCTGTGCGCCTTGCTCACCCGAAAAATCTAGCAAGAGTTGATCAAAAATATCGCGCTCTATATGTAAGCCTGGCCGGGTATACCCGTAATCAGAAAATAAAATCTGATGAATTTTATTATTCCAGACAGTAATACCGCCGGCTTTACTAAGAAAACCCTGCTGCTGAATTTTTTCAGTCACACCCAATTGGTCGGTGAATTTCCAGAAATGAGGAATCAGGCTTTCTCCCACTTGATTGCGAGGAAACCTTGCACGTTCCAGCAAGACAACATTCACCCCGTTTTTTGCCAGATGGGTAGCGGCACTACTTCCCGCAGGACCACCGCCGATAACTAATACTGTGCATTTTTTTGGGATTGAATCTGTCATTCTAAACGTTTATTCATCAGTAATTACATATCACCTAAAGTCGCCCCTCAACAGGGCTCTTTAACCATTCCGCAATGCTCTTTCCAGAGCCTTTGTACATCGGCACAGATGCCTTTATATGCTCCCATAAAAGTACATTCAACCTTTTATAGGATGAGTTGAGGAACGAAACGCATCTTTCGCGATTGATGCGTTTCCTGTCGTCAACACATCCTATGCATTTTTACTTGTAATGACATTGAGCCAGGAAAATCACACTTCAAACTGGCACGCCCAGATAGGTGATTTTATATTTAACGGCACTAAACCTGATTGTTTGTCTTGCAACGCAAGCAATAAAGGAATCACTGCCGCTGCTGGTGCTGATTCCGTTAGCTTTACCCATTCAGCTTGAAAAACTTGCTCAGCCTGTTCACTAATCTGTGGCAAGCTGATCGAAGCTATTGCCTGCTCCGCCTCCGTGCTGAATACAAAGGCACAGGCGAATGCCGTTTGACCAATTGGCGGTGCTAGATACTGTGGCCAGCATTCATCATAGCAAACCAATAGACGCTCGCCACTACTTTGCTGCAACTGCGCCCATACTTCAATTAAGCCCATGGCGAAAGTATCATCGGCAGCGGCAATCGCTGTTGTGGGAGCCTGGCATTTATTTAAAATCCCCCAATAACCCGCTGTAGTATTATGCACCGAGTTATGAAACTGGGTCGGCGAGAGTAATTCATTATCATCCGGCAACAAACGACACAGCGCATCGGTGACCTGTATCTCTCCGCCTAATGACGCAAAAACCGAGGCCAGGTTCTGAGTATCCGAGCCCGCCTGTGTACTGGCATTAGCAGCTGCGGTAATCGCCATGCGCGTGGTTACACTGGTGCGCCTGCGCATTCCCGCTGGAATCAAGCTTTTCTCTATATCACTGCCTGGTAGATTAAACGCAGCTAATACGTCACTATCAGGGCAACACACGGCAGCAGATTTAATAAATAACTGTTTCATCATAGCGCGACAACCACACTGGCATTATTGCCACCAAAACCAAAGGAATTACTCATCGCTATGTGCATGTTTTTTGTCTGTAGGGGTGATTGAATAACCTGGCACTGACAATTATCATCAAGCTCCTGTAACCCCTGAGTGCCAGGAATAAACTGCTGCTGTAATGCGATGAGTGCAATAATTGTTTCTAATGCGCCTGCCGCACCCAGCGTATGACCAGTAATTCCTTTAGTGCCACTACAGGGAACCTGATCTCTAAAGACACTGTATACCGCACGGCTTTCCACGCTGTCATTTATTTTGGTTGCTGTGGCATGAAGATTTAGATAATCAATATCACCCGTTTTCAAACCAGCTAGCTGTAAGGCATTATTCATTGCCAGAGCAGCACCCTTGCCTTCTGGATGCGGGGTGCTCATATGATGTGCGTCCGACGATTCACCGACGGACAATACTTTCATCTTGTCGGCGTTATCCGCATGCCGTTTTTCTAACAGCATTAACCCTGCTGCTTCGCCTATGCTAATGCCTTGCCGGTTTTTATCCATCGGCGTACACGGTTGATTAGCCACCAGCTCTAAACTACGAAAACCGCGCAAAGTTAAGCGGCATAAGGTATCCACACCACCGACGATCACCGCATCACAGAGCCCGCTATTAATAAGACGCTGACCGGCAGCAATTGCTTTAGCACCCGAGGAACAAGCGGTGGAAATGGCATAACACACGCCTGTTAAGCCAAGTTCCTGTTGTACAAACCGCCCTGTCGCCTGATAAGCATGTTCAGTCACAAAATGAAAATCATCCGGCATGTTTCCTGTTTCTAACAGAACACCATAAGCGGCTTCTGTTTCATAAAGCCCCGAGGTGCTGGTACCGATAATAACGCCGATTCGGTGTGCGCCATATTTTTCTTTCGCTGCTTCCACAGCATCACGAACCCCACCTTGTTTATCATTTAAAGCGGTTAAAGCGACGCGTGCATTACGACAATTATATTCAGCTAATTGCTCACGAATGTCTAATAATGGCTGTTTGATTTCGCCTACATAAGCAGGAAATGGGAGTTTAAATAAAGACAAGGGAGCTAGTTGAGAGCGATTCTCAGCTAACGATTGATATAAAGCGTCACTACCCAGGCCGCTAGCACTTAAAGCCGAATAGGCTGTTATTGCAACGGGATCTATTAGAGTTTGATTATTTTTCATAAAATAATTTTTTCAAGGTTTCTCAATATACCTTCTCGCTCC
This sequence comes from Methyloprofundus sp., assembly GCF_965251085.1. NCBI lineage: Bacteria > Pseudomonadati > Pseudomonadota > Gammaproteobacteria > Methylococcales > Methylococcaceae > Methyloprofundus > Methyloprofundus sp. The sequence goes on from NZ_OZ252594.1 coordinate 3,774,032, forward strand.
AAGCTCCCGTTTGGGAATACATAAAGCAACAGCTCTTGTGAATTTGTCGGTAGATAGAAAATCATCTAACTTTGTGCTTAATTTCATTTATTCAAACGGGTTAAGAATGCTAACGCCACAACCAATAAAGTCATGCTCATTTCTGGTGACAACGGTTAAGTCATAAGTCAATGCAGTCGCTGCAATTTGTTTATCTAAAGCATTTTCATAATGCGGAACCCGTAACTGCCCCCATACCTGGGCCTCCGTAGCAGTAAAATCAAGAATATTATCAGCGTATTCATTCAGCAGTAGCTTCAACCACTGTTCTAGACTATCAGCTTGCGGCTTATCGCCTCGATGACGAATGATATTAACACCACGTCTCAGCTCACCCACAGTGATAACACTGACAAACAATCGCGTCTCTTGTTCCTGCGCGATCTTAAAAAAATTGATAACACCACGATTTGCTTTATTTTGCTTTCTTACTTCACTGATAACATTAGTATCAATTAAATACATTTTCTACCCGATCATCTTGCTCGCGCAAAAAATCCTGGTCATCTCCGACATTAGGTATAGACTGCAGAACTTCTGTGAAACTTCTTTTTCTAGGTTTCTTTAACGCGGATTCAAGTATTTTACGATGCTCAGCTTCGGCACTAATACCGTGCTTACCGGCCAATGCTTTAAGCGCATTTACAATATCTTCATCAATATTACGAACAAGCAAATTAGGCATATATCACCGTAGGAAAGTTTAAAAAAGACAATGCTATCATTGATAGCAGTTGACCGCAATTTGCTGGATTTGAAAGTATCGGATTCTTTTCCAGCGCCCAAATAAGAACGACTGCATCAGCCGACGCTGGAAGATATACGGTGAACTTCAACAACGCCTCTGTAGTTGATATAAAAATAACCTTTTTAAGCGAACTGTGCTTCCATCGGTCGGCTGGATGCACTGGTTATGCTACTTTTTTACCTAGTTGTAGTAATTTCGCTTGGGTTGTTTCTAATATTGAATCCCTCAAAAAAGAACTTGCCTGAATTATTTCAATACCGATAAGTTCACCTTCATCATTCAATTCTGCCGTAATATTTGGGCTAATTTCAACACTATCGAACTCTCGCTCATCTGAGATAGCAAGATGTAAAATATCTTCTTCCTTAAAATAAGACAACTTTGAATCATTCATTTTCAAACCTCCCACTTTTTACTCTATAATTAATTTGCTGACGGGTAGTAGCATGAATTGTAATTGGAGTAATTATATCTTTTTTGTCAATTTCATGCGGAATCATAACCAAGACATTAGCGTCCTTTCCTACAACTACTAGTCTTTCGGTAGCTGTATCATAGTACCTTTCAGTGCTATATTTGATTATCTCTTCGACATTTGATAAATTGAAACCGCGAAGTTTCACTCTATATCTGAAATAATCTGTCCAACTAATTTCTATCATTTTCTATATGTTAAATACCTTACAATTTTTAATTTGTAGCACAACATGGGTATCAAGAAGCAGGTTCATTTTTCACCTGGAAAAATAGCTGAATTATAAAAACCATCGATTAAATCATCATCTAACTCATCGAAATCATCCGCTATTTTTACTTTACCTTCCCAGCTTCCCCCTAATATTCTGGGTGTTGGATTTTCCTTAAATGCCGAAAGTATTGCAACGGGGTGTTGCCTGCCTTGCCAAATAATAATAGGCTCATTAGTCTCTTGAACTATTTTTATTAACTGGGATAAGTTGGCTTTTGCATCAGAAATATTAGTCATTTGCATGATATTGCCTCTACATTTTTATCTAAACTACAATTTATTGCTAAAGAACCGTACTGATTCTAGGGCTCATTAAAGGATCTATATTAGTTATTTCCTTAGCTATATTTAATTGCATATTTGCCTCGGCAACTTCTTGAATGGAGTCATCAATTTGATATCGATTACCCTCACGGCACCAGGAAAGTACAGTAGAAAGGTGCCAAATAGCTGATCTTCCTTCGTGTATAGGCAATGGAAAAGAGATGCTATTATTCATCATTAGATTCCTCATATTTTGCCTTGAAAACCCGAGAACATCAGCTATATCTGATAGGCCAACAAAATCAGGTGTTGCTTCAATTAATACCGCGTCCGGAATCACCCTTTTTACATCTTCAATTGCGCTACACACCGCATTGAGTGCACTCTCGGCTTGCCTATTAAAATTGAGAGCAATTCTCCCTTGCTGCCCAACCCCAATTAAAGCGTCATCACATCCCCCTGCTCCGAGATGATCTACGTAAGAATCAGGAGTAATAGAAGCATCAGGAAATTTAAATTTTAAAGTAAATTCATACTCTTGCATTTGTTAGGTCTCATTATCTTTATCTTTTCGAGCTGTACAGTTATCAACAACCCTCTTTATCTGCTTTGCATGTGTACCTGTATTTTTAGGAGTACTCCAGATACTGGAAATACAGAATTCACCGCAACGACATTCATTGCTATTGTATGGGCAATATATCTTACCCCATGCATGCGAACCACCCGGTTTAACTTTCCAGCCATGAGCTTCGGCATACCGAAGTGCATTTTCAATTTCAGGCTTTGAATGCTTCTTTCTTGCCATATAAGTACCCAAGCATAGTTAATCCAACATTTTACTTGTCTTTTTTCTCATTTTCGGCGTTGCATAAATAGTTGCGTAGCCATACTGCGCCGTGTATGCGCCTTGAAAATGAAAAAAAATTCTGCGTAAAATTTGTTAAATTAACTATGCTTGGGTACTTATACCCCATTTACAAAGCTTAACTGACCCACCCAAGGTTGTCAATCGACAACTCAAGCTCTTACTAATTATTCTGATCCGGCTCTTTAGGCCTAATCAATATCGGACACAATAAAAAACCCAATATCACGCCACAGCTAACCACCTTTGCCAAAGTCTGCAACATCGATGTCTGGGCAAAAATCAGACAGCCAAACACCAGAGCGCTGGTTAACATAGAGGCGGCCATCGCCTGGTAAGTCAAGGTCAAATGGCCGCTGCGGTTTTCCTGATAGAAAATCCCATAATCAACGCAGATAGCGACCGCTAATAAAAATCCAATTAGATGTAAAAAGCTAATCGCTTCCCCTGTCCACGCCCAGAGAGCCAGAATCATTAAAGCAGCTAAAAATGCGGGTGATAGTGTTTGCAGGGTAAGGACAAGGCTTTTATAGCGTAACCCTAACAATAATATGATTAATGCTAATCCTGCTAGTAAAGTTATTTCAGCTCGATGCTGATAATCTATCGCCATATGATTTAGCATATCGCGTTGACTAAAATATTGTACGTGCTGTAAATCTGCCAGGGCGCTTTGTATGGCTTCTGGCTTATGCTCGCTAAGCCAGATAATTAATAAGGTCCGTTGCTCAGCAACCACAATTTGGTTACTGATTAATTTAGCAACGGGAGATTGTAAAACCTGCTGTAACGTCAAGGGCTCGTTCTGCATGTAATCTAGTTCGCCTAAGCGGCGCACTGATAGGCCATGTGCTTGCAAGGCACTACCCCAAGACTCGCGTTGCTCTTCATTTAAAGAGTTTAATAATAGCTGTTGATTTGCTAACTGCTGTTGCGCTGATAAAAGCCAGGGGTAAAGCCCAAAATAATCGTCTAAATCTCCCGTTTTTTTTATGCCATCGAGCCGCTGATACACCTGTTCAGCACTTTGCAATGTCTGCTCAACTGTCTCACCGCTAACTAGCACAAAACGGCCAGGCTCCACGCTAATGATACGCTCACGAATTTTTTTATCCGTTAGCTTTAAATAATCCAGTTCTGGCGTTAATTGCTGCAAATCCTGCATCCATTGTAAGCGGTCTAATTGTACCGCCCCGACGACCGACAATGCCCCTACCCCGGCTAGCAAGCCCCAGCGGTAGCGCTGGCAAAACTTAGGCCAAAAAACAATAAAACGAGAGGGTTTACTATTTTTTGCTTCTCCGATCATAAGTCGCGGAAATAAATAACGGGTTAAAAGCAGAGAAACAATAATTCCGCTTCCGGTATACACTGCAACCTGTTGAAACCCCGGATAACCTGACAACCCTAACGCAACATAGCCAATTAACGTCGTCAGTGCCCCCATTAACAAGCTAGGAAAAATCTTTTTTATGACATTTATTCGCTGTGCCTTTTGCAAGCCTTGCGCATGGACTAATGCGTGGATGGGATAATCTATGCAAATTCCGATTAAGGTAGAGCCGATGGCAATCGTCATACCATGTACCGAACCGAACACCAGGTTGGTTACCAATACCGCAACCGCCATCACTGTTATCAGCAATGAAAAAACCCAGAGCAGAACGCGAAATGAACGAAAAATAAATAGAAATAACAGCATTAGAGCAATTGAAGAAAAAATGCTTATAAACTTAACATCATTCTCTATCATGGTTTGAGTTGCTACAGCAAATAACGGCACACCCGTCATATCTAGCTGATAATTATTACCCGTTAGCTGTGTAGCGGAAGCAAAAGAATCTTTAATTTTTTGCTGAATTTTCAGCTGTGCTGGTACGTCCATACCCGACATCTGTGTTTCTAATATAAAATTAGCGTACTGTGAATGTTTCGATGTCTGGTTTTGTAGCTGGGTTGCGAAAGCTTTAAATCCATTTAAAGATATTAGCAACGGGTCTTGTACTGCTATTTTTTTAATTAACTGTCCCTGAGGAGAGAGTAAAGCCTGTTTTAAACCAGCCGCTCGTTCTAACAACGCTGTCTCGGTGAAAATTTCTGCTAAATCTTGCTCGGGGTTGCGGCTATATAACTGCGCTCCATGTTTAGCGTATACGCTGGACAGAGCCTCTAAAACCCCCCTTTTTTCATCCGTTGTCCAGACATCAACTACGCCAGAAATAGACTTTAAATGTTTTAGCCAGCCCTGAATAAAAGCTGCAGAAACTTGCTGACTCCCTCCTGCATCAACCGAGAGAATATAGCGCCGTGATAACGCACCGGACTGTATTTCACTGGCCAATAAAATTTCTTCGGCATTATCACCCGCAATAACAAAAGCCGAAATATCGGTTTTAAACTGGGTGGTAAAAACAGCCAGGCAAACCAGCAAAGGGACACACAGGAAAAAAACAAAAGCAGGTATCGAGCGACGCACAGCTAATGATCTTTTAGCGACTGCAATAATTCCTGCATATGATGTTGAATTGCCAGTCCATGTTGTGGCTGGCTTAATGCATACGAGCTACGATCACCATCAGGCAAAATCACTATCATATTATTTGCCGCTTGCTGACTCAGCCCTTGCATAATAATTTTCATCGGTGCGGCATCGGGTTGATGCTCTTTTGCTATCATCTCTAGCGTCCATGATAATTCTGAAGTGCTAAATTGCAAACGATAAAGCTGGCGCAAGGCGACAAGATTGCCTGTCAGCATCGCTTTAAAAGCAACTAGGCTTGCCATCATTGGATTGCTTTCATCTAACTGCGTCTGGTGATAGGTATTGCTAGACGGTCGGAGATAAATCAGCTGACTTGCTTCTGCGGCCATCAACTCTATTTCTGGTTTTAATTGCTGTTTTAGCATGATGTCCGGAATTGCAGCATACAAATAACCGCTGCCCTGCCAGTCCTCATCAAACAAGCCCATAGTGCGCGTTTCCTGATAGGGTATTTGCACCGCAGTCTCTGGCTTCATGCGCGCCATAACACTTTCAATAGTATCCTGAGCAAAACAATTAATACTGAGACTAGCCACAACAAGCACTGGCAAAATTTTAGTTACCTGCATTAGCTTGCCTGTACATCCAGCCAGATTTTTCGGCCATTAACCAGCATAGCTTTTGCTGATTCCTTAATTCCTGGAATTTGCTCCCTGGGCAACTCAATTCTGCGAAACAGAAAAAAACGCCAGATATACTCAGCAATCATCAACATAGCTGTTAACATAAAAATGAGCACTCCGGTAAAGATTGCCCACCACTCCACCGACGCAAACAATGCCAAAAAGATGCAAGTGACAATATTAAAAGCAAAGAATCCTGTCCACATTATTGTTAAATGACGGCAATATCGACTAAGAACGGGAGGCATAACAGGAAATTCAAGCTGTGCAAAGCGCTCCACCAAAGACGGCCCTTTATCTCTGAGTAATGTTTTACCAAAAAACAGCATTAAGCTGAGCTGAATTATAATTGGAATCAACTTTGCCATGACATCCTGAAAAAAAATAGCACCCAGAAATAAAGTAATAACTATGCCTGTTTTTTGAATTCGTACGCGCTTTGTTCGTGCTTTCACTGCCTGGTAAAAATAGATACTAGCAATCACGGCAGGTGCAAACCAGACCACACCTTCTTGCACCCCTCTATATACAAGATACGGATAGAGTAAGAAAATGGTGCTACCAATAATGCTACGTAGAATGGTGCGCATGGGAAAATTATTTTGTTCTGTTTTCCACTACAAAGGCTGCTAAAGAATTTAGTGAGGCAAAAATCTCCTGATTACGATCATCTTCAGAGGTGATTTTAACGCCATATTTGCGATCCAGCAGTACCGCTATTTCTAAGGCATCTATTGAATCCAGACCCAAACCCTCGCCAAACAACTGCTCATCAGGAATTATTTCCTCAGCCGTAATATCTTCTAAATGCAAACCCTCGATTAACAATGTTTTTAATTCTGCGACTAATTCTTGAGACATACTTCCTTTTCCAAACTAAAAATAAATAGCGGGTATTTTACCTTATTTTCTCTGTGAGATCGTAAATGAAATAACTTTTGTAGATGGGGAGGTATTTAGCATGATGCGCTTCATACTTCAGAATATCCTATTTTTCATTTCCTTGTGTTTACTTAAGAAAGGGGCGTATTAAAAGTAGGCTAAAGCCTACTCCCCCCCCTTATTACACAACAGTAATTTTGGCAGGCGTAATAAGAAGCCTGAAAATAAGCGGATATGCATTCCAGTTAGCAAGACATTATCCCGCCCATATTTAAACTGACTCACGCCTCCCTCTTGTTTAGAAATATAGCGCACTGGTGTGGCAATATTAATGACCGGCACTTTACGCCAGGCCATGCGCACGGCAATTTCCGGCTCAAAATCAAAGCGTCTGGCCCAGCGAGTTGAGTGCATTACTGCGATTAAGTCGTTAATGGGATAAATGCGCATGCCAAACAGGGAGTCATGAATACCCCAACCCAGGGTTTCTAAATTAGCCCACCAATTGGAAATTTGTCGTCCTTTGACTCTTATCATAGGCGCTGAGTCGTCAAACACTGGCTCACCCAGAATCATTGCTTCGGGATTATCTACCGAATTGCACATAAATTTTTTGATAAAACTAGCCGGATGCTGATAATCCGCGTCCATCGTCAACACGTGAGAAAAACCCTGCTTCTGCGCCTGAGTAATACCGGTTAATATTGCTGCGCCTTTACCTTTATTTTCACTATATTTTATGACCTGCAAAGTATCAGGGTATTGTGCTTGTAGGGCCAGCAATAAATCTTCACTACCATCATCACTACCATCGATAATCACCCAGACTGGTAGCCATTGCTGTAAAGCCTCAGTCACCGTTTTTTTTAATAAAGCCCCCGTATTATAACTTGGGATTAAAAGCAGGTGACTGGTTGATAATTCACACTTATCATTCATATCGATTATTTCGGCACTCTTCGTAATGGGTGCGGACTAGACAATTCATCAAGGTAAATTTTTTCCAGGCGCTGTACGAATTCCTGCGCTGATTCATTCTCCTGTATATAAACAGGCTCGGCCACATTAATGCTCATTCTTAATGGAAATTCGGGCTTTTTATACAATGGCCAGCCTTTTTCAAAAAAACGGGAATTACTGCGAATAAAAACAGGAATAACGGGCACTGAGGTTTGCTTAGCCAACAAAGCAACACCGCCTTGTATAGGGTTCATCCATTGCGCATCAGTTTTTGTTCGTGTCCCTTCCGGAAACATGAGCAACTGCTTATTTTTTATTAAGCACTGTTTGGCTAATTTAATCATTTGGCTAATTGAGTTAACCGGAATATAGCCAGCAAGTCGCCCTGCCTGTCCTCCGAGTAATGGGTTTTTCAAGATACTCTCTTTCATAATACAGATAAGCGCAGGCACTTGCGCCACAATAAATACCACATCCCATAAGGCTGAATGATTGGGTGCGACAATCATCGCCCCCTGCCTATTTGCCAGATTTTTTAATTGATCATCCTCTAAAATGAGCAAGCCAGTCACTTTTAATAAAAAAACAAAACACTGGAAATCTTTTTGCAATATAAAGCGCCCACAAACCAGTGCGTACTTTTGTGGCAGCATTAAGTACAATAAAGTTCCCAGCAGTGAAACAAATAGTGATGTAATAGCCCAGTATACGAGCATAAAACAGTAAACAATCCAGTCCTGACAATATTTAATCACACGCGCTCCTGCTCAGAGGAGCGAACATACAATTGCGCTCTACCCATCGAAATCATAACCGCCAAAAATAACATTAACATACTGATACTAAAAATAATCAAGGCGCTATCAAATGTTAACAGCCAAAGTGAAGTGACTAGCTCTAAACATATTAACGCAATTAACAAATAGCGAATATGCAAATAATGCATACGACTACAAAAATAAGCGCCTAAAGGTGCGCCCACCACAACCACTGGAACTGCCGCCAGCCAATAAGCCTGCACTTGCGCATTGATGCCATCAAGAAAATAAATCTGTAGCAAAGTCCCTAAAACCGAGTTAATAGCCATTAAAACAACCGATATTGGTGTCGCGATACTTTCGCTGATACGAAATAATAACACCAGCACCGAGAAGCAAATCATATCAAGACCGCTCCCCACCAAACCAGAGATCACCCCGCCAACAACACCCACTATTAATAATACGATGACTTCCCTTAAAGCTATGTCAGGCATATTTAAGTGGTTAAGTCGAAAGCCAGTGCTTAAGCGTATAAGGGTAAATGCCAGACTGATAGCCATGATAGTGAATAACATCCTAATTGTTACCGTAGCCAATAAAGGTGATAGTAAAACAGAACCAATAACTATACCAAGCGCGCCACCGAGGCTAACCCAAATTATCACTCGCCACAACACCTTCACGCGCATCATTATAATAGCAACTGTAGCCGCATAATAGCAACTGTAGCCGCAACCATACCGACACTTTGTATAGCCAGGGAAAAAACTTTTGCATCAGCTGGCGGGATATGCAAAACCTTAGTAAAGACTGGAAAAGCAATCGCGCCACCACCTTCACTGGTTGCACCGGCAATAATAGAACCAAAAACCATCGTTACCGAGACTTGCCAATAATTATGAATGATTTGCCAACTCTCTGGGTATGTATAAAAAAGCCAAGTGCCCCATACAGTGACAGCCACTAGCAGACTCACTATCAATGACCAACTTTTTTCTCTGCTTATCATTACCTAACCAAAAATAGTCTTACCGCACCTCACCAACATGGGGCGACACTGAACAAAATATTTTAGCATATACTTCGCACGGCCACGGCTGCGGTTTTCTAGCGGGCGATTTTTGCCGATAGCTTTGATAATCTATCCGTAGGGCGTGGTTTTAGCCCGCCTTTAACACTATGCTTATATTGGCGGGCTAAAGCCACGCCCTACGCCTTTCTCGTAAAGTATCCTGTATAATCCTAGAAAAGTCAGTTGCTCACGGCTTCTAGCACAAGCTCTTGATTCCACAGCACTTCCAAAAAATACCCAATTAACCTACGGGTGAATCTAAGATTTTTTGAAAGTGTTATATTAATTCAATGTCTTGCACTATAATTCCGCGCCCAACTGATTTTTCTAGGATAATTAATCACTTTTTTTATTTGCCACTCTTATCGTGACAGCACACAATCAACACACAATTTTACTGGCTGAAAGCCTGAAAAAAAAACTAGCGATGCCTTTTTGTATTTGCGCCTCTGGCATTATCAGCCGTGCTGACTTATTAGCCCATGCTGTTGCGCTAAGTGAGAAATTACCTGAAAAAAACTATGCCATTAACCTATGCCAGGATCGCTACCTGTTTATCGTTTCTTATCTAGCTGTTTGCATCCGCAAACAAATTTCATTACTACCCTCCAATCAGGCACCAAAAACTCTACACGAATTACAAGCAACTTATCCTGATAGTTACCGACTAGGCGATGACAAAAGCATCAGTGATTTCCTTATTACTTATGACTTATTAGAAAAAAGCAGCAATCCTTTTCCCCTAATCGATATAAACCGTCCTCTATCTATCTCGTTTACCTCAGGTAGTACCGGTAAACCTAAAGCCATAACGAAAACCTGGCGTGAGTTTCAAGCTTCTGCCGAATTAGCACTACAGCGCTTTAAACTAAAAAATAAGCAAATCACCCTGGTTTCTACAGTCCCCATGCAACATATGTATGGCCTGGAAACTTCATTATTCTGGCTATTATTTTCGCAAATGACATTGCATAATAGCCGCCCTTTTTATCCCCAGGATATATGCTCAACCTTGAATAATATAAGCACTGATAAAATCCTGATCTCTACTCCCAGGCATTTAAAAATCTGTAGTGAGACAAGTAGTCACTGGAATACTATTAAGTTTGTCCTGTCTTCAACGGCTCCAATGGAAAAAAATCTGGCAACACACGTAGAGCAAAGCCTACGAACACCAGTCTTTGAACTCTTTGGCAGCACAGAGACTTTATCGTTCGCTTCCCGCCGTCCAGCTAAATCCAGTCTGTGGCAACCTTACGACACAATTCATCTAAGTCAGAAGAATAAACAATTTATTTTACAGGGGGGACACATTATCAAGCCACAGATTTTAGATGATAATTTCAGCATTGATAATCAGGGTTTTTTTACCCTACTGGGTCGTGCAACAGATTTAATTAAAATTGCAGGTAAAAGAGCCTCGCTAAGCGACCTTAATCACCAACTGACCTCTATCAACGGCGTTAAAGACGGTATTTTTTTTCCCGGCAATAATGAGCGCTTATCAGTCCTGGTTGTTAGCCAATTACCCAAACATGCTATTATTAAACAGTTAAGACAATCCATAGATGAAGTTTTTATCCCTCGTGCAATATATTCAGTCTCGGCCTTACCCCGCAATGACATGGGCAAAATAAATAAAACAGAACTTGAGCAACTGATACGGACACAGCAACTTGCTAGAAAATAACCAGAATTATTGTATTGAAGCGACTCACCCTTGCTTTGCCGGACACTTCCCCGACAACCCTATCGTTCCGGGAGTCGTTATCTTAAATTATGTGCAACAACAACTGCGCTTATGGTTGCCTGCTTACCGTATCAACACCTTAGCCCAGGCCAAGTTCTTACATCCTCTACACCCAGGCGAAGATTTCACCATTACTCTCCAACAATCGTCTGCACACAATATAAAATTCTCCTGCACTCGCCATACAGACACCCTCGCGACCGGCTCAATTCTTATCCAGGAGATTGACGATGAGTAAACACTGGCAAGATAGCAAGGAACGTAGCACCCCGTTCACCTTACTCACCATACGCTGGATAGCCCTGCACCTTGGACGGCCTGTAGCACGCCTACTGCTATACCCGATCACCCTGTATTTTCTACTGTTCGCCACGGCCCCGCGCAGGGCATCCATGCAATACCTGACACGGGTATTAAAACGCCAGGCAAACTGGCTGGATTGTGCAAAACATATCCATACTTTTGCATCAACTATTCTGGATCGCGTGTATTTACTTACTGGCCAATTTTCCAAATTAGACATTAGTTTTCCAGCAGAAAACATTCCCTTAACCTATAGCAAAAATGGCCAAGGCTGTCTGCTACTTGGGAGTCATATCGGCAGTTTTGAAGTATTACGCAGTTATGCTGTAAGCAACTATCCTTTGCCGATCAAAATCCTTATGTATGAGCAGCAGGCACCTATGATGGTGCAAGTACTTAACGCACTTAATGCTGATGTTGCGGACACCTTAATTTCTTTAGATGGCTCACCCAGCGGACTGTTGAAGGTAAAAGAAGCCATTGATAGTGGCACAACAGTCGGCTTACTGGGTGACCGTATTTTAGGTGAAGGCAATGACAAAACAGTTATCTGCTCGCTACTCGGTGAACCTGTCAAAATGTCTACGGCTCCTGTTTTACTCGCCTCTGCTTTAAAGGTACCACTGATTGTGTTTTTTGGTATTTACCTGGGAGGCAATCGTTATAAAATTCGCTTTGAATTACTCGCTGAAGAAGTTACCTTAAACCGCAAAACCAGGCAAAAGGACATACAAGCCTATACACAGAAATATGTCGATATTCTGGAAAAACAAATGCTGGAGACGCCTTACAATTGGTTCAATTTTTATGATTACTGGCAAAAAGATGAACAATAAGACTTTAAATCAAGCACAGTTTGCACACCTGATTCCCCATGCCGGATCTATGATGTTAATTGATCAGGTCGATTCATGGAGTGATAAACACATTAATTGCTCCACTCAGTCACATTTAGCGACTGATAATCCCTTACGCTTAGATAACAGTCTCTCGATCATGCATCTTATCGAATATGGCGCTCAGTCGATGGCAATTCATGGCGGCTTACTATCTGGCAAATCTTCTCCGGGATTTCTAGCGGCTGTGCGAGGTGCACATTTTCATATTAATAGCTTAGATACTATTAGCGGCTCGCTACATATAAAAGCCAGCGCAGAGCTAAAAATCGAAAACGGAGCCGTTTATTCATTCCGAATTACCGACAGTCAAGACACTTTACTACTTGATGCCCGGGCAACGGTCATTCATACCCAACCATGAAAAAAGCACTTATTACGGGCGGTAGTGGCGATATAGGTTCAGCCTTGTGCTATCGCCTTGCTAAAAATAATATCCATGTAATTGTTCATAGCAATCATAACATTGATAAAGCACAGCATATTGTCACTACTATTCAGCAACAAGGTGGCTCAGCCGAAGCGATTGCTTTTGATGTCTGCGATGCAGAAACCACGGAGAAAGCCTTGGAAAAACTCTCCGAGTCAGGGCTCATCCAGATTATCATCAATAATGCCGGCATACATCGAGATGCACCCTTAGCCGGAATGAGCAGGAAAAACTGGGCAGATGTGATTGATGTCTCGCTGCATGGTTTTTATAATGTCACTCAGCCGTTATTAATGCCGATGATACAAAGTCGCTGGGGGCGGATTATTAATATGTCATCAGTAGCGGGTGTGATGGGCAATCGTGGCCAATGTAATTATTCAGCTGCAAAAGCGGCATTAAACGGTGTCACCAAATCGCTGGCGCAAGAACTTGCATCACGCAAGATCACTGTCAATGCGATTGCACCCGGCATTATCGAAGGCACAATGACAGAAAACAGCTTTGATAAGCAAATGATTAAAAACATCGTGCCAATGAAACGAGCTGGAAAGCCCGAAGAAGTCGCTGCTCTTGCTGCTTTTTTATGCTCTGATGATGCCAGCTATATTTCAGGGCAGATTATTAATATTAATGGAGCGATGGCTTAAAATGCACGATGTTTTAGTGATTGGCGGCGGGCCTGCCGGAACAACGATTGCCAGTTTGCTTGCTGAAAAAGGGTATTGTGTTTGCCTGCTGGAGAAAGCCCATCACCCTCGTTTTCATATTGGTGAATCTTTATTACCGATGAATTTACCTCTGTTTGAAAAACTAGGTGTACTAGAGCAAGTTGATGCTATAGGGATTAAGAAGTATGCCGCAGAATTCAATTCTCTGAAAACTTCTCTCGCACAAGATACCTTTTATTTTGCCAAAGCCACCAATACTAGCCCCGCCTTCGCCTATGAAGTCAGACGTTCCGAGTTAGACGAAATATTATTTAAAAATTGCCAGAAAAAAGGAGTCATAGCCCTGGAAGGCATGACAGTCACTCATAGCGATTTAGGTAGCTCCATAAAAAAAACAATCGCTGTCGATGCACAAGGTAAGCAACACGAATTTACCAGCAAGTACCTGGTGGATGCCTCAGGACGCGATACTGTATTGGCGCAACAACTGAATAGCAAACAAAAAAACCCCAAGCACAAAATGGCCGCCATTTTTGGTCATTTTAAAAATGTAGCGCGTAGAACCGGCAGAGATGAGGGAAATATCAGTATTTACTGGTTTCAGCACGGGTGGGTATGGCTGATTCCACTTAAAGATGGCGTTATGAGCGTTGGTTGCGTTTGCTGGCCAGAATATTTAAAAACACGCGATAGCGATCTAAAAACGTTTCTACAAACAAGCTTAAGCTTTATTCCTGAAGTGGGTCAGCGCATGAAAGGCGCTGAGCTGGATGGTGAAGTCCAGGCAACAGGAAATTATTCTTATCAATCCAGTATTATGTCTGGCGATGGTTTTTTACTGATTGGTGATGCTTATGCTTTTGTAGACCCGGTATTTTCCAGCGGCGTTTATTTAGCGATGCAAAGCGCAACAAGAGGAGCTGACCTAGTCGATCAAATACTCAGGAGTACAGCTGATAATAAACAACGGGTAAAGCAATTTGAAAAATCCGTCGCAGAAGAAATAAAAGCTTTTTGCTGGTTTATTTATCGCTTTAACAGTCCGGCTCTGCATAAATTGCTTATGTCGTCTGATGAAGCCAGCCAGCACCCTGTTAAGCAAAAGTTGAAATCAGCTGTTATCTCGGTTTTAGCGGGAGATGCGTATCATAATTCTCAAATTAGACTTCCCCTGCTTGCGTTTAAGTTCCTATATTTCATTAATATACTGCTCGAATTCAAGCTAAATAGAAAATTTACGCTATTTAAAAAACAGAAAATAGGGGAGTAGGCTAAAGCCTACACGAGTCATTATTTTTTTAAATGTGTCTATACGTGTAGGCTAAAGCCTACTCCCCTAATTTTCATATATGCCATAAAAGCGTTGATCAGCATCTTCTAACTTTGCTTTAATTGCATTATTTTTTATATATTCGTAAGTTAGCAAAAAATGTATTTCATCACGAATAGCTTTATCAAAATAATCTCTTTCCCATAGTTTTCCATGCCTTGCCAGATATTTATTTACCAACAATGCTGACCCGCCCTTTATTCTTTTCATTATTTCTTTCAGTTGTTGGTTTTGCTGAAACAACAAATGTAAATGATTTGGCATAATACTGTAGGCAATTAACCTATAGAATTCAGGATCTAACTGTTTTAGGTAACTATCAATAATAGTAATCACATCACCCTTTAGATAACACCCTTTATTTGATCGATCACAGTAGCTATCAATGTTCATTTGTTTTTGCGAGATGCTTAAATCAGGTGTTTGATTCACTCGATGTAAATACTCATCAACACTATCATGCGTACGAAAAGTAACGAACTGATAAACATTTAACTGACTATAGTGATTTAAAGTCTTTTTATTCATGCATACCTTTGGGGAGTAGGCTTTAGCCTACACGAGTCATATTTTTTTAAATGTGTCACCGTTAAGTGTATATTTTAAAAAATCATTCTTCCAATCAATTAACAATGCGATGAAATACTATTTTAAAGCGTAATATATCAAGCTTTAAACAGTTTTTAGCTATATTTTCCACACTTAACGGTGACAGAGCCTTATTTTTTAAATGTGTCTATACGTGTAGGCTAAAGCCTACTCCCCGAATGCAGCAAAAACATCCAGTAAATGCTGAGTGCTAGCCTCCTGCATTTCAGGAGCATACTCATTTAACTCTGGGTATAGCCGCATTGCTTCTGCAATGATCTCACATGCCAGCTGCTTAATAAATTCCATATTCAGCACCAGTCTTTGCTGTAACTCTGAATCACTCTGTTGCTTATGCAAATCCTTATTCAGCTGCTGTATAAACTCGATCCGGCTGTAATTCAAAAAAATATCACTCATATCCTGTGTCGATAAATCTATCTCGGCCCAGCGACGGAATAGACCCTGCATTTGGGAATTCAGCTGATATATCTGCTGCAGGGTGATTGATGCGGATTGCATAAACTCTAGGTCGGTTAATTTATTGCTGAAAAATAATAACGCGATCCCGCTCCAATAAAGAGTGAAGTCCCAGATAATTTTTATCGTCATCACCCTGGCATTCCCCATAATAGGGTATTGATCTGCATAAACAGGGCCGAATGCGATAAACATGATACGAAATAGTTTCTCGTAAGCCTCTGTTGCTACATTAATGTCCTCTCCAGCATATTGTTTAACAATTAGTTCAGTAATAAAACCATTGTTCATGGCAATAAAATCACTGCCTGGCGAATAAAATGGATCAAGAAAAACACCTGCATCACCGGTAATCGCCCAACCATCTGCTGAAAACATTTGTTTGCAATTATATGAATAATGTTTCAGAGTGAGAAAATCCTGCCACTGATCAAGGTGCCGATCAATAATCCCGGCAAATTGTGGCTCATGTTTTTTCAGCCACACTTTGGCGCGCTCAAAAGTGTTAAACCCTGCATAGGGGTGAATTTTAGGGTCTGCAACAATCCCTATACTGGTCGCGCCCGATGACAGTGGAATAATCCACACCCAGTAGCCTTTCCCCATTAAGTGATTGGTACTCAGCCACCTGGGTTCTTCAACCCGGTCTTGCCACTCTTGCTCAGCCACCCAGTCATCCACTTTGATCTGATGATTGATTCTAAACCATGAGGCATTGACATCATGGTAAGCAGGCTTTGCCAGCTTGAGCTTTCTCTTTAACAGCCCCATGCGCCCACTTGCATCAATAAGCCATTTACTGTGAATAACGCTTTTCTGTTCATTGTGTAAAAGCGTGATTTGATGATTATGTTTTTCGACAGAAATGTCTTTTATTTTACAACTATCCTGAAAATCTATCCCTAGAGTGAGACATCGCTTGATTAAAGCATTTTCAAATCGACCTCTATCTATTTGATAGCTTTTAGAGAAGGAAAAAATACTCGGCCCAATTTCAATCCGTTTGCTAATATCTTGATTATCCCGATAGCTATAAAAAAATCGCAAGCCTAATTTAGGCAGTTCATTTTCTAGTTCCGCTTTCAAACCCAGAATTTCATCAAAGTAATAACCGGCTATTTCTACCGTAGATTCACCCACTTTATGTGCCGCTTCTGGCATAGGAAAGGTTGCTTTTTCTACGATCAATATGCTGATATCGTTAATTCTTAGCTTCAGCTGAATGGCTAATGTCAGTCCAGATAACCCCCCGCCCATAATCAGGACGTCATACGCATTGTGCATTACAATTCTCCAATACTACATAAACCGCGGGGAGTAGGCTTTAGCCTACCAGAGTCCCCTCTCACTATAATCTAACGGGTGCTGCGGCACAAACTGCCCACAGCTCAGCTTGCCGAGTTAAGCCTAAAATTTTCTGTGCTGTTTGTACGCCTGAATAACTGACACCATAAACACCACCGCCCGGTGTCGTCCAGTGCCCGGAAAAATAAAGCCCCTCGATCGGAGCCTTATTAGCAATGCGATTGGCACCCACTTGCTCTGGTGTTACTGCCCAACCATAAGCAGCGCCGTCCTGATTTAATGTATAGCGCTGCATTGTCAAGGGAGAACCCGCTTCAATAAACAATACATGTGATTTTAAGCCCTTAATTTTACGATCTGCAAAATCCAGCATTTTTTGCATATAATTGGTTTTTTCTTGCTGCCAATCACTAGCCTGATCAAACTTCGCTAAAGTTGTCAACATGACTAAATGCTCACCTTTAGGCGCAATACTGCTATCCACCAAAGTTGGCACAGTGATGCTTATCCAGGACACTTCGCCCTGCATTGATTTTTTGTAATTAAGCGCATGACTTAATTCATCATAATAGAATGCTTCATGATGTGCTCCGGCCTGAACAAGGTCCAGATCAGTAGCAATATAAACGACAAAAATAGAACATGATACGTCCATGCGCTGCAACCGGGTAAGGTAGCGTTTGGGGAAATATTCTTTACCTATCAGCTGATAGACTGTCTGTCGCATATCAGCATTCGCAATAACCGTTGCGGCGTGAATGACTTCTCCTGATTCAAGAAGTACGCCTTGAACCTTGTTCTCACAGACATGTATTTTATTTACCTTTTGCTTATAGTAAATTTCGCCTCCAGCCTGCTTTAAGCCTGTGACCAGACTATCAGAGAATACTTGGAAACCGCCGGCACAGTAATAGGCACCATCAGCAACATAGCCCATTAGCATACTCGCCCAATAAATAAACGATACTTTTTCAGGAGGCAAACCCAGATACGGCCATAGCGCCGCAAAGATGCATTTTAGTTGGGGATCTGTAATGTAATCACTCCAGACTTCAGCGAGAGTGCAGTGACGATATTTAAGTAATAAATTTAATTCAGATTGCATGATATTATTAGCTTCTGTTGCCATAACATCATCGCATTTAGCGACTTGCTCCGCCAAGGCTAAACATAAGGATAGTAACGCTTTCAAGCCCTGTCGTTCATCAGGAAATAGCTTAGCTAATTGAGTTACGATGCCATCAATGGATGAAGGCAGTTCAACTTCGATATCAGCAACCGAAACAAGAGCAAAGGGATTAACCTGGACAAATTCCAGCTGATCATACTGATTGATAGCTTGCAGCACTTTGCGGATTATCTGCCCACCCGCTAAGCCCTTTAGTCCACACCCGCTAGTAAGATGTACGCCTGCATCAAATGTATATTTCTTGCGTTTAAAGCCATGTGCATAGCCCCCAGCACGGTCATGTTGCTCTAACACCAAAACTTGCCGGCCTGATTTTGCCAGCAAAGCGGCGGCAGTTAAACCGCCTATTCCACTCCCAATAACAACAATATCAAATTTCTTTTGCTGCATGTATTGCTAATACCTTAAGCACTTTATATAACGGGAGCAACTAGACAGGAGATGAAGCATCATACCCTTTCCTATGTGCAAAGGGCATGATGCGCACGATAACAACTTGATCGATAAAAATCTACGTGCTAATTAAGGCTTCTGAATACTTAAAGCGCCCATAGCCCAACCTAGATCATATCCCTTACCTTTTCCGGACTGCGTTACAGTTCGAGCGCCTTTTGGTGCCCAGCGTCCTTCAACTGATTTAATAAAGCCTGCATCGCCATCCATCATAAAAGAGCTGCCATAAATATCATCTATTTTTGTTACCCCACGAATTTTACCTTTACCCTCAGTTACTTCATAGGCGCCAAAAGTAAATCCACCGGCTTTCAAACTCAGTTTCACATTGGCACTTTTTCCGCTTGGGCACGTTACTGTTCCTGTTCCCTCATAGGTTTTATAAAAAGCAGCCCAGCCTTTCATAGTATATTTTAAGTCACAATCTTCAGCATGAGCTGTAGAAAAAGACATAAAGAAAAGTGAACTAACAGCTAAGCCTAAAATTTTTGTACGCATAATTATTCCTTTCAAATAGTAAAACTTGATTATACCTTAAGGCTTGATGGTTAAGCCACTAAAGGCAAAGCCTAGATTATAACCACCACCGACACCAGCACCACCACCGGCGATATAGCCTTTAAATAAGGTACGCGCCTCTGCTGCACGGGCAAAACCAGCATGTACATCGATTGAGAAATAAGTGCCATAAATATCCTGAATACTTTTAATGCCCGTAAATTTACCTTTGGCATTTTCAATATCGATCACACCTAAAGTTAAGCCACCGCCATGTAGGGTCAAAGAAACCCGGGCACTCTGTCCATTAGTACAACTGACAACTCCCGTCCCTTTATAGCCTTGATAAAAAAAAGACCAGCCAGTTAAATTATACTTTATAGTGCAACTTTTACTTGTCGCCAGGGACGGGAATGGCATCAATAAGAGTAAACTGACTAATAGCGTTGAGAGAATGTGTTTCATGGTGCGTATTACTTTCAGAAAAACGCTTAATTATACAGAGATTGCGCACCGATGAAGAACTGCAAGTGAGTTAACCTTAACTAATGAGCGCTTGTAAAGATAGTCGCTACTGGCTAAGCCCTCGGCTCTTTAAGCTGCAACTGGGGAAAAGTACCATCGTCCTTTCAGAGTATGAGCCTGTAACAAGAATATTCAGGAGATTTTTTGAAGAGCGTTACGCAGCAGTCATAACTGCTGCGTAACATCCTATATCACTAGTGTTGTACTAGTTGAATTTTATATCAATACGACGATTTTTCTGCCGTCCAGCTTGTGAGCTATTTGAAGCAATCGGCTGGCTTTGACCATAGCCTATCGCAGTAATACGGTTGGCAGCAACACCTTTGCTAATTAAAACATTACGAATAAAATCAGCACGTTTTTGTGATAATTCATTGTTAAGTTTTGTACTACCCGTGCTATCAGTATGCCCTTCCAAGGTTACTTTTTTACTAGGATACTTTTCCATATAGGTCGCTAGCAAATCAATACCTCTGGTGGCGCCAGGCACTAAATCAGCCGTACCTGTAACAAATTCAATATCCCCAAAGGCTCGTAAAATTTCACGCTCTGCTTCAGATAATTGCATTGCCAGTACTTTGTTCTCCGCTACATCTAGTTGGTTCTGAGTAGCGTCTTTTTTTAAGTTAAGCGAGTCGTTAATTAATTGCTCTTTTTTTGCCATCAAATCAACACTGTTTTGTCTTGATTGTTCAGCCGCAGCAATACTAACTGCCGTTTCAACCTGGGCATTTCCAATGTAGGCCAATGACGTCATGTCATCTAGCGACTCAGAAGCAACCGCATTAAGCAAAGTTTCATTTGCTTTAGTTAACTCATCTGTTGCATATTTCTGTATGGCTGGATTACTAGCCGCTGATTTATACGCTTGTTGTGCATCAAGTAACGATTTTGGCTTTTGTAATTCTGCACAACCAGCAACCAGCGTAGTAATGACTACAGGAATAAGCAGTTTTTTTACTGTCAATGTTTTCATAAATAGGTCCATAAATATTAGTAAATCGGGTTAAAACTGATTATTGCAGCTGGGATTTCAACATTTGCAAGCTTTGTTGCATTTGCTTTTCTGATGCACCTGCTTTTCCTGCCTCAGTTTTCGCTTGAGCCAAACTTGCTTCTGCAGTTGCCTCATTGGCTAAACGTAACGCCGCTTCATCGTTACCCTCTTTCATTTCGCTCTTGGCTTGCTGTAGTTTATTTTTTGCTCGTTCCAGTTCCACCGCAGCATATTCATTGGCACCTATGTTTCTAGCCGACTGTAGCGTAGCTTCTGCATACGCAACTTCAGTTTTTGGTGGTGCAATTCCACATGCACTTAAGGCAGAAACAGCAACACCTAAAGCAGTCGCTTTAATTAATGCTGCAGTATTATTTTTTATAAACATAAACTCGCTCTCCATTTTAATTTAAGAAATAATGACAAACTAATGTAGTTAACATTGTGATTCTATATTAGTTATGCGGAATTGCAAAAGAATTTTCTAAAGCGCATCCCGATTTTTTATACCTTGATAGATTCAATATTTCGCAGTAAAAAATCAGCCTCTATTTCACCGCCTAAATATTAACTTTTTATACCTGTACCTCTGGCCAGTAAAATCAGACAAAAAATGATTAATACCAGTATAAAACTGACGGTAATAATCATGGCGCTGATTACATCGACATCTGAAATACCAATCAGGCCGAAGCGAAAAGCATCAATCATATACAAAATAGGATTGAACAAAGCAATTTTCTGCCAGATCTCAGGGAGCATGGAAACAGAATAAAACACACCGCCCAGATAACTAAGAGGTGTCAAAATAAAATTGGGAATAATGGATATATCATCAAAACTATCGGCAAAAATCGCATTAACAAAGCCAGCCAGAGAAAACAAGGTTGCAGTTAACACAAATACAGCAACAGTAATCCACCAATTAGTCACGGATATTTCAGTAAATAGCAGAGAAATTGCCGCCACGACACAACCGACTAACATTCCGCGTATAACTCCACCACCAATATAACCCGCCAGAATAACCCAGTTTGGTACAGGCGCCACCAGTAACTCTTCAATATGCCGCTGAAATTTGGTTGAATAAAACGAAGACACAACATTGGAATAGGAGTGGCTAATCACTGACATTAAAATCACACCCGGTACGATATAATCCATATAGCTAACCCCATTCACACTACCGATACGATCACCAATCAGTTTGCCAAAAATCAGAAAATATAATGAAGTGGTAATCGCCGGTGGTAATAATGTTTGTGGCCAGATACGCGTAAAGCGACGAATTTCTTTAAACAACAGGGTTCTAAAGGCAATCGAGTTATTCATGAAATTATCGTTTCACCTTTTGCCAGCTTGGGTAAGCGCCCCTCTAAACCCATTGCTCCACGCATCACTTTATTTTTTAACGGGGTAATTCGTTCCGCTAAACCCAGACCCAGATTTCTAAAGAACTTAAGCGGTAAAACCTGATTACTAAACGTACGGTAAAACAAATCCATCACAGTCATCATTTTCAGGTTTTCGTTTCGGCGTAAACGCTCGTATCGTTTGAGCACCTCAACATCAGCAATGTTTTTACCTTTATTGCTGGCATCAATTAAGACTTCTGCCAGCATAGCCGCATCTAATAAACCTATATTGACGCCCTGTCCTGCTAGTGGATTAATCATATGCGCAGCATCGCCCACTAAGGCAACCCCTTGTTTTACATACTCCTGTGCATGTTGACGCTTTAACGGAAAACTCGCTACACCAAGAACTTTATTAATTTTGCCTAAACACTCCGGAAAAGTTGCCATAAGTTCAGCCAGCAATTCTGTTTCAGCTAGAGCTTTTAAGCGACGCACTTCATCGGGTGTGTTATACCAGACAATAGAGCCATAGCTTCCTGTTAATGGTAAAAATGCCTGCGGGCCGGTGGGTACAAAGCGCTGCCAGGTAATATCCTGTTGCTGGTAGTCAGTTTCTACATAAATAACCATGGCATGTTGCTTATAATCCCAACTGGTCACGCCCAGCCCGACGGTTTGTCTTAAGCGTGACTGCCCACCATCTGCACCGACCATGACTTTAGCAGATAAAACCTGGCCATCATCAAGTTCTACACTGCCTTTGCCATTGGTATAGTTTATGCGCTTGATAGTAGCTGGACACAGAAACTCTATATTTGGAAACTCTTGGGCTCTATGTAATAAGGCTAGCTGAGTCACGCGGTTTTCGACAATATACCCTAATGCATCATAAGCTATATCATCACTATTAAATTCGGTATCCCCCGCTGTTTCCCAGACCCGCATACGCTTAAAGGGACAGACGCGCATCACCATTACCGCATCCCAGGCACCCACCGTTTGTAAAATTTGCTGTGATGCGATACTTAAAGCAGAGACACGTAAGTCATGTGCTTGCTCCGCAGAAAATGCCTCTGGCATGGTTTGTTCAATCAAAGCTACTTTTAAATCACTATCACCCAAGGCACAGGCGACAGCCGCACCGACCATTCCACCACCAACAATTAATACATCATATTCTTCATTCATGCCACTATCCAGTAAACAAATTATGTGAATAATTATAGCACTGAGGAGACATAGCGAAAACATCCAATGCTATTGAACCAGATTGATGCGCATCCTTTCGTCAGCACATCCTGTAATATCACTAACTTCTAACATCCGTTTCACACTCCTTTAACCTAGAAAAATCAGTTGGGCGCGGAATTATAGTGCAAGACATTGAATTAATATAACACTTTCAAAAAATCTTAGATTCACCCGTAGGTTAATCGGGTATTTTTTGGAAGTTCTGTGGAATCAAGAGCTTGTGCTAGAAGCCGTGAGAAACTGATTTTTCTAGGTTTAAGGGTTGTGTTCTATGAATTATTGATACTGGGTTGGATCTGATACTTCTGCCTGTTCAAACCCTTGTTGCCTTAATCGGCAGGCATCACACTCACCACAGGCCAAACCATCTGAACTCGCAGCATAGCAGGAGACTGTTTGCGCATAATTGACATGCAGCTTAGTGCCTTGTTGTATGATTTCACCTTTACTCATATGGATAAGAGGCGCATGAATTTTAATTTCATGCCCTTCTACACCTGCTTTAGTGGCTAGATTTGCCAAAACCTGAAAAGCTTTAATAAACTCTGGGCGACAATCGGGATATCCAGAATAATCAACCGCATTAACACCAATAAAAATATCATGCGCACCCAGCACTTCCGCCCAACCTAGTGCAAACGAAAGAAACACCGTATTCCTGGCGGGAACGTAAGTCACCGGAATTCCTTCCTGATGTGTTACGGGCACTTTCAAGGCATCATCGGTTAAAGCCGAACCACCAATTTCCCCCAAACCTAAATTGATTACTTTATGTTCAGCTACTTGATAGTCTTGTGCTATTTCCCGGGCTGACGTAAGTTCGGAATTATGCTTTTGACCATAATCAAAACTCAAAGCATATATGTCATAGCCTTGTTGTTTTGCCAACGCAAGAACAGTAACTGAGTCTAGCCCGCCTGATAATAAGATGATTGCTTTTTTTGTCATATTGCTTAAATAGTTGTCAATTCGCACACTATTATACTGGCTAACACAGGTAATGGAATATCGCTGCGCGCATTGAATAAGTGCAGTTATAATATAAGGAATAATCAAACTATAAGTGACAACTCGCAATGCAAGAAAAAGATGTTCTACGCCGTTTTTTATTTGATGGATTAGCCGTCCGGGGCGAATGGTTAAACTTGAGCTCTAGCTGGCAAGCAGCAAAACAACACCACAAATATCCTGAAGATGTCATGCAGCTACTCGCTGAAGCTCTGGCAGCAGCAACTTTGCTATCGGCGACGATAAAATTTGATGGCAACTTGATTCTCCAGGCTCAAGGCGATGGACCACTTAAATCAATAGTAGCGCAAAGTACCAATAATAGAGAAATCCGTGGCTGGGCGCGCTGCGATGCAGATGCTTCAGGTGAAAACATTGCTGAATTACTCGGCTCTGGTCGCCTGGTTTTAACCATAGAACCCACCTCAGGCGAGCCTTATCAGGGAATTGTACCCTTAGCGGGAACACAGCTTAGTGACGCTGTAGAAACTTATTTTACCCAATCTGAACAATTAAAAACGCGTGTATGGCTTTTTGCCAACGAACATCAGGCAGCGGGTCTTTTAATACAGGAACTTCCTGCAGAGCAAAACTCAGACTCAGAAGAAGACTGGACTCGTATAGAGGCTTTAGCGAGCACAATTAGCAAGCAAGAACTATTAGAACTCCCCTGTGAAGAAGTTCTGCACTGTCTGTTTAATGAAGAACAAGTACGCCTGTTTGCCGCAGAACCGATTAGCTTCAAATGTCGCTGTTCGGCTGAAAAGGTCGCAGTAACATTATTATCGCTAGGCCGCGAAACCGTAGATGAAATCCTTACCGAGCAAGGTAAGATCATTGTAGATTGTGAATTTTGCAGTAGCAAATATCACTTTGATAAAGTTGATATAGCTCGCGTCTTTTCCAAAGCATTAGTACACCCTAAAAGCAAAACCCAGCATTAATCCCAGATCTCTCAAAAAACCAGACCGAGACAATCACTTGTTATCATAAAAAACATTAGTTGATGATATGGACTCCTCCAAAAAGATGGTTTTGATAAAACCAATTGATACCTGTAACGTATCTAGTTATACTTTAGCTTATGATTATAAGTTTCAAACATAAAGGGCTAGAACGCTTCTTTAAAACAGGAAATAAATCAGCTATCTAATCAAATCATTCCGCTAGGCTTCAACTAATTTTAGGTAGGCTTAATGCTTCTGCACAACCATTGGATATGAACTTACCAGGGTTATCACTTCATCAACTTACGGGTGATAGAAATGATATTTGGTCAGTTAAAGTGAGCGGCAATTGGCGAGTAACTTTTCGAATGAATGGAGAGCATGCAGAGATTGTCAATTATGAAGATTATCATTGAGGTAAAACCATGTTAATGCACAATCCCCCCCACCCTGGACTCATAATAAAAGAACTCTGCCTTGAGCCTTTAGGGGTGACAGTTACTGATGCAGCTAAGGCACTTGGCATTAGTAGAAAAACATTATCCAGCATTATTAATGGCAAAGCTGGTATAAGCCCTGAAATGGCTGTTCGTTTATCTATAGCTTTTAATACTTCATCAGAAAGCTGGATGAACCAGCAATCTCAATATGATTTATGGCAAGCCGAACAACATAGAGACGAACTACAGGTTTCTAAAATATTGGTGGCCTGATGTTTGTTTAGTCGTCTTAATTGAAGTTTAAGGTCAAGTTGGCTACCCCTTTGATCTGAATTTGATATGCAGGGTGTAATTATTAATCACCATTTTCGAAGGCTGGCCGTCTGTTTCAGCGCCTTGCTCTCAACAAAAATCGACGCACTATAACAGCGCAACAGTCACCAAGCAAAGTATAGAATTTATTTTTACTCCATTTATCCTAAAAACCGCAGTTGAACGCTAAAAAACACTTTAAGCATTTGAATATAAAACATAATGCCCGTAACAACTTATCACCTGCAGGGTCAACAGACTCCGCTTCACGGTTTTGTGAATAAATCTGAGTGCGAAATGCTGCGTTACAGCTATTGCCAAGGGCTACGGCCATTGCCTGCTAGCTGTGCCTTGTCTTTCGAACTCAGATTTTCCACAAAATCCCTGCTCAACTGCGGTTTCTAGGTTTATGTATAGCTTCAAGCAACTTGCCGTTTTTTTTCTTTTTATCGAAGGAATAATATATATTTTTCTGCGCAACACGGATGTATTGCTCCCTGTACTTTTATCAGTGTTAACAATTTATCTGTTATTGTTTTATTTCTCTATGAACCTGCAATTAAACGTCTATTTAAAGGCAAAAAATAAAGCAAAAAAAGGTTATGCCGTATTGGGGTTTGATGATGGCCCCGACCCTGAAATGACGCTGAAAATACTGGATATATTAGAAACCTATAATGCAAAAGCAATTTTCTTTCTTATCGGAAAAAACGCCATAAATCATCCCGATATTGTTAAAGAAATAGTGAAGCGTGGGCACTTGATTGGTGGACATACCCTGAACCACCCAGCTAACTTTGGAACGCTGGGTTTCTGCCAGGCCGAAAAAGAAATTTTGCACGGCATTAAAGTAGTAGAAGCGATTATTAACCAGAAAATAACGCTTTTCAGGCCACCACTTGGCATCAGTAACCCAATAATTGCAGCAATAACTAAAAACAATAATTTACAGGTGGTCGGATGGAATATAAGGTCTTACGACACGATAAATAAAAATGCACAAAAAATGCTAACGCGAATTACCAGGCAAATCGATGACAGATCAAGTATTCTTTTTCATGACCGGGTACAGAACACTGTAGAAATATTGCCCTATATTTTGCAAGACATGCAAAATAAAAAACTGATCATCTTTCCTGAAATAGATTAATTGGTTTGTGCAGCACACACCGAACAACTATTACCTAAAAATGAACACACATTTTATCGAAAAGTGTATTGCACTGATGTTGACCTTGTTTTTTGCAACGTCCTCATGCAAGCTGCATGCAGAATCAAACTCGGGGAACCTCAGGTCTTATAAAGCGAATAAGGGGGCTTTGATTTATGATTCTTAACAATACCACTAACTGAGACATAGCCTAAACCAAAGACCCCGTTGTTTCTCGCGTGAGGGCTTCCTAGTGTTAATTCAAAACTCCCATTGAAAGAGCCTTATCAGCCAAGAGCAGGCATTGAAACAAGCAATTTCAACAGAGGCTGACCATTTTTATTCGTCAGGGACTTGTTGACACTCGTTGTTTTTGTTACATTCATTCCTCCCAATAACAGAGGTGTTAAATTGGCATGCATAGTTTCCATTACATGAGTCTTCTCCAATAATACCTAAGTTATCTTGGCAGGCATATTCTCCATTGCAAGAGTCTTCTTGGACTTTTCCTTCGTTTCTTTGACAGGCAAAATCACCTTTGCAAGAATCTGATCCGATATAACCAGAATTATCTAAACAAGCTTGATTGCCTCTGCAAGAATCGTCTTCAACAGCTCCAAATATCCCAACAGAGGGCTGTAAAGGGACACAACCAACTAGGCGCCTATGTTCAGTAAGGCGACCAAAGTTCCCATTAATAGCATTAAATTTAAGTGTTTCATTAGTTTGCTTTCTCTATTGTAAATTAAGTATTCAGCCAACTTAGTTTATACCGCCACAACACCTAAGGAATGCGCACGAAATAACTTAAGCAACTGACTTGTCTTTTTATCCGTTTTCTACGTCTTGAATACGAATAAAAATCCTGCGCCAGATGCTCAACTTATTCCGTGTGCGTTCCTAAGTAACCCTCTTTAAATATTTTTGGTTTGCTAAATATTTGATTGAACCAAAAAACGAGGGTCACAGCGTCTTTGATTTATGATTCTTAGCAATATCACTGATTGAGATATAGTCATAATTCTATAGTAGACCCCGTCGTAATGTGACCCCGCTGTGCTCATTTAGAAAAACGACTTAATTTCATATTCAGTTTAATTCATATATCACAATGTGCTATAGTTGAGCCATGAAAAAATTGTCCACCAAATGGTCAAAGAAAGTTAAGTTGACAAATGATGACTTGCTTGTGGCTATCTGTGACCTAGAAGGTGGATTATCTACAACAGATTTAGGAAGTCACCTGTTCAAAGTTCGAGTAAAAAGAGAACATAGCGGAAAAAGTTCAGGGTTTAGGACAATTATTGTATCTCAAGAAAGTGAGAAAGCAATTTTCTTATATGGATTTGGAAAGAACGAAAAAGAGAATATTGACAAAGCTGAATTACAATATTTCAAGAAATTAGGAAATGATCTTTTAGCTTTGGACTCAGAGGAACTTGAAGAATCTATCGGGCAAAAAATACTATTTGATCTGAAGGAAGAGAAATGAGAGAGTCTATAAAGAATGCAATTGGAGAGACTGTTCAAGATATGATGGACTCTGGAATAAAAGTCTCCTTTACAAAAAAAGAACTTGATCTGCTGGGTGTAGAAATTCCAAAAGTCCAATTAACAACAAATCAGATCATAGCCATAAGAAAGCAAATGAACCTCAGTCAAACTGTATTTGCTAAAGTGTTAAATGTTAGCGCATCCTCAATAAGGCAGTGGGAGCAAGGAAAAAGAAAGCCAAGTGGCTCGACTAAAGTTTTACTTGAACTCCTAGAAAAATCCCCTCACCTTCTTGATTATAGGCTCAGTGCGTAATAAAAAGACATAATAAGTTTTGGGGTCGGTCTTGCATTTTGCACATAAAAAGGGACCAAAGGGGTCAGTGCTAAATGCCATTTTGATAAAATCGACATAGCGCGAGTGTTTTCAGGATCACTCGCTCAGGCACAAAGCACAACTCAGCATTGATCAAGACAAATCAACGAATAAATTTGATTTCTACGCCAATGTCTTGCTGAAACTCCAGCCATGCCTTATCAGCAGTTAGAGCAATACGTTTATGCTGTTTCGCTGTCGCAAGACAGGCCCTATCTCCTAATGACAAACCTTTTTTTTGAGTAATATTTCTCATCCCACCAGTAGCAATGGCGGTGCCCTTCTCAAAATCTAGAATTTCAATATCCATTGCATTAATAAGCTCATAAACTTCACTTTCCGGCATGCCAAGTTTATTAAGAACACTGGCAACTTCTGCCAGATTAACGGAGGAAATAGCGCTACAAGGAAGGCATTTTCCAACCACTTCCGACCCTTTCTCCTTTTGAAGTAATGCAAGAATTGCAGAGGCATCCAGTAAATATTTATTGTTCATTTGCCACATCTGCTCTACGCTCATTAAACAGCATTTGTACAAGATCGTTATCTGACTGCATGTACCTTGCAACTTTTTCCTGTACATTCTTTATTGATTGCTCAACAGGCAATATTTCTATATGCCCATCTTTTAATGAAATTATCACCCCTTCACCTTCGGTGAGACCTAGAGCTTTACGGTACTGAGCAGGTATTACTAATCGGCCTGACTTCCCTATGGTTGCCATATGATGCATTTTTTACCTCAAATATTTATTTGACACACATTATCATAATGGTAAAAAACATATACTGCCACTATTGAAATAATTGAGCGTAGTTCACAGATGCTTTCCTAGGAGGCTGTCCAAGAATAGAAGCCGTAGCAAGGGGAAGCTATTTTGAGTCAGACTTTTCGATTATTAGAGGAGAATAGCTGGCTCTTTAACGAAAATAATCGGGAAAATCTGGCCAAAATCAGCTTTTCCGCAGTAGACCTTCTATTCTTGAACAGCCTCCTGGGTTCTTCTCTGGGGCATAGATACGAGAGAGGTTTGTTTAGTGCTGACTACAAACTAACCACTACGCCAGATAGAAAATAATAACCAGATTCCCCCCATAAAAGCCCCGACAAAACCAATCAGCCCGAGGAAAGAGGAAGTCCCACCTTCCACTGTCGAAACAATTGAACTACCGACGATTAACGCCGAAGTAATCAAACTGACAGATAAGCGATTCACTACCCTGTCTAACTCTTTGCCTAGCCACTCCGGTTTGTTAATCTCCAGGCGTACACCAAGAGCGCCACGCCGTGCCAGCTCCAGTATGCGGTGTAAGTCATTAGGGAGCTCTGTCATTAATTCCATCATCTCGGAAAAACCTTCCCAGCCCCGCTTTAGTAATGCATCGGGAGTATAGCGCTTAAATAAAGCACGGCGCATAAAGGGACTTGCCACCTGCACTATATTAAAGTTGGGATCTAATTGCCGCCCCATGCCTTCCAGAGTAATCAAGGTCTTCATCAATAAGGTCAGGTCTGGCGGTAGCATCAGATGGTGGTCGCGCAGCAAAGTCATTAAATCTGTTATAAATGTGGTGATATCAATGTCTTTCAGTGCCACATCGTGATACTGATCGATAAAGCCATCGACGTCGGTGGTCAGGCTTTCGGTATTAATCGGCGCATCTCCCGCCCATTTCAATAAAATCCTGACCACCTGACTGGTGTTACGACTGATGACTCCCTGTAAAAGATGGATAACCTGTGCGCGCCGCTCTTCTGTTAGCCGCCCGACCATACCAAAATCAATGAAAGCGATACGGTTTTCAGGCAGAAAAAACAGGTTGCCGGGATGCGGATCCGCATGGAAAAAACCATCTTCCAGCACCATTTTCATGACCACATCAGCGCCACTATTTGCCAGTTGCTGCCTATCCAGACCTGCACTGTCAATCGCTACAAGATCCCGCGCAGGAATTCCGTCTATATATTCCTGTACATTCATCCGCTCGCAAGTCAGTTGCCAGTATACTGTTGGAATAACCAGCACAGGGTCATTGGAAAAAGATGCAGCAATACGTTCTGAATTACGACCCTCACCGGCTAAATCCAGTTCGCGGCGCATCGACAAGGTAAATTGATGAATAATTTCTTTAGGCTGGAAACGCCTTAAATCTATGCTTTCTCGGTCTGCTATTTCGGCTAATTGCTTGAGTAAGCGTAAATCAGCTTCTACTATGGCCCGAATACCAGGCCGGCGGATTTTGACTACAACCTGTTGTCCCCCTTTTAGGCAGGCACGATAAACCTGACCGATGGATGCGGTTGCTAAAGGCTCACGTTCGAATTCGCTAAAAAAATCATCGATTTCACCGCCTAGATCTTCGAGTAATTGTGGCTCGACTTCACTAAAAGGCACGGCACGCACCTGATCTTGCAGCTTGGTAAATTCTTTAATCCATTCCTGAGAGAATAAATCTGCACGTGTTGCCAGAATCTGACCTAATTTTACATACGTCGGGCCCATTTCCTCTAAAGCTCTGCGCACCCTGGCAGGCGGCTCCAGGTGAGCCAGTTCCTCAACCTCGGCCCAATGTAAAACCTTACCTGCACGGTCGATGATATTCGCCAGACCCAGACGACGCACTACATCGCCAAAACCATAGCGAATCAGGATTAATGCAATCTCATGTACCCGGCCAAGATCCTTGGCGGCATTTAAAGTTCCTAATATCATTTAGCCTAAACCCGGCTTACCAGTATCGATGTATAGTCATCGACCTGCTTTATCATCTGGCGCTAAACTATCCGCAATACCCGCGAGCAAGCCACTGGCAACTCGGGCGACAGAGGCACCTGTCGTTTTTGCGACATCTGCCAGCTGAATATTTTTACCTTTACGGCTAAGAAATTCGCTTAAGTGACCGGAAGTCTCAGAGACTGTTCGTCCGACTGAAGTGGAGCTTTGTTGTAGATGACTGACTATATTGCTGATAGTATTGGAGGTGACTTCCTGACCGCCTTTTGCAACCTCATTCAAAGTATCTAAAAACAGCTTTTCAAGATCATTCAAATCAGTTAAAGCACGCTTCAAATCGTGCTCGGTAAAGTGCTCGACATTATCAGCTGCTTCCTCAATTGCCAGCGAAGAAGCTTGTGCCACCTGGCTTAATGCATCATCAATCCCGGCGACTGTTTGCTGCATGATCGCTTTTGCTTCAGGCGCGGCATTATTCGCACCCTCAAAAGCACCGTTAACCACAGCCTGCAACACTTCTTTAATATGTCCAGGTTCCATCTGCCCGTCTTTCAATGCATCAACAACGATATTGCGCACTTCATTGTGTATATCGTTACCACGGATAACAGAATCCCGTGCCGCCTGTTGTTGTTCTTGCCTACTATTATCAACCATGATTTTCTCCAAAAAAGATATTTAATATTACTGATTTAGAATCTTGTAGGTTTCATTTTCCCTTATCTTACTGAGCAAGAAACATATCGCCCCTTGAATAACAAAGAACAAAATGCAAACCTGAATCAAACTTAATACATTGAATTTAATAGCCTTTAAAGCGATTTAAACGATAGTAAAAGCCATCATAACGGCATCTTCGCGTACACCATTTTCAGCCTTGTAATATCCTGGTCGAATACCAATTTCATTAAAGCCCATACTTTCATATAAAGCGATAGCACCTGTATTCGATGGCCTTACTTCTAAAAACACACTTTCGGCTTTTTTTGCTTGAGCATTTTCAATGACATGCTGCATAAATTTTCGCCCCAGGCCTTGCTTACGCATCACCGGGTCGATACAAAGGTTAAGCACAGTTGCCTCACCCACCGCTGTTGAAACAATACAATAAGCGGTTATTTTATCTTCAGTATCCTCGCTCACCCAGCAATCATAGTGAGCTGCATTTAAGCAATCGTGAAATATCGGCTCTTTCCATGGGTAATTATACCCCTGCCCTTCGATCTCCAGCACTCGCGGTAAATCCGCTTTACTCATTTTACGAAAACGCATCAATTCCACCTGATTTAAGCTATCCGGAAAAACTTTAGCGTAAAATTCCCGGTCGGCATCATAGGTGACTAAGCCTTTAATTTGCTTCAATACTTGTTTAAACATGTTTATTTTACTTTTTCAAAAAGAGTTAAAGCCCGTTGCATATCTTGCCACACTTTAGACTTCTCGGTTAATGAGCGTAATAAATACGCCGGATGATACATGGCAATCAAAGGAATGCCTGCATGGTGATGCTCGACTCCCCTTAATTCAGCCAGAGGGGCTTTACTTTGCAATAATTTATGTGCAGCAATTCGGCCAACAGCAATTAATAGCTTAGGCTGAACCAAGGCAATCTGGCGCTGCAAAAAAGCGTTACAAGCTTCTAATTCCTGAGTCTTTGGATCACGATCTTCAGCAGGGCGGCATTTAACGATATGCGTAATATAAACCTGCTCCCTGCTGAGTTGCATAGCCCGTAGCATTTCTGTAAATAGCTCAGCCGAATGATCAGCAAATGGTAGCCCTTGTTGATCATCTTCCTCGCTGGGCGCTTCTGTGATCCACATATAATCGGCCTGCTGATTTCCTGCGCCTATAACAACCTGCTGACGTGATTGACTTAGTTCACATTGCTGACATACGAGCATTTCAGCGTGCAGAATCTCCCAACTATCCTGCTCAATTTTAGCTAGCGGGACATCCTTGGGGGTAGTATTTTCAACAGCTCGAGGCACCCAGACATCTATGCCCATCGCTGATAGATATTGTAAGCGTGTTGTATTATCCATTACCAGCCTGAACTCCAACGGGTTTATTATTTAGGTAGGGCGTGGCTTTAGCCCGCCTTTCAATACTTTGGCATCGGCGGGCTAAAGCCACGCCCTACGTTTAAATTACTTACATCGTTTAAAACAGAATAATCAACTACACCTGCGGGTGCTGCTTTTCACCTTTATTTTCAAGTTTATTTAGCGCATTGATATAGGCCTTCGCGGATGCAATAACAATATCTGTGTCGGCGCCCAAACCATTAACAACGCGCCCACCTTTCTCCAAACGCACAGTCACTTCACCCTGAGCATCAGTACCATTGGTGATACTGTTGACAGAATAAAGCTCTAAAGAAGCACCTGACTTAACAATAGAATCTATTGCCTTTAAGCTGGCATCAACCGCTCCACTCCCTTCCGAGTCAGCACTGAACTCCTGCTCACCCACTTTAACGGTGACTTTTGCACTCGGAGTTTCCCCTGTTTCAGAACACACTTTTAAAGCAATTAACTTATAATGCTCTTCTTCGCTATCGGTATTCACCTCGGTAATCAAGGCTTGCAAATCTTCATCAAAAATTTCATGCTTTTTATCCGCTAATTGCTTAAAGCGATAAAAGGCATCATTTAACTCTGACTCACTATGAAATTCAAAGCCTAATTCCGTCATGCGATTTTTAAACGCATTACGCCCCGAGTGCTTACCCAAAACCATACGATTTGCTGACCAACCCACATCTTCAGCGCGCATAATTTCGTAGGTTTCACGATGCTTTAATACACCATCCTGATGAATACCGGACTCATGCGCAAAGGCATTTGCGCCAACGATGGCTTTATTCGGCTGCACAGGAAATCCAGTAATACTGGAAATTAATTTAGAACAGGTAAGAATTTCCCGAGTATCCAGGCGGGTATCACAAGCAAAGACATCGTGCCGAGTTTTAATCGCCATAACGATTTCTTCTAAAGCCGCATTACCTGCACGCTCGCCTAAACCATTAATAGTACATTCTACCTGTCTCGCGCCATTCATTACCGCAGACAAAGAATTTGCCACAGCCAAACCTAAATCATTATGACAATGCACTGAAAAAACAGCTTTATCAGCATTCGGAATACGCTGCCTTAGGTTGCCTATCATTGCACCAAAATCAGCCGGAATACTATAGCCCACAGTATCCGGGATATTTAAGGTGGTCGCACCGGCATCGATAACCGCTTCTAAAATACGGCATAAAAAATCCTCTTCGGAACGACCGGCATCTTCAGGGGAGAATTCGACATTATCCGTGTACTTGCGCGCTCGCTTAACGGCTTTTACCGCATACTCAATCACCTGCTCAGGCGACATTTTCAACTTCATTTGCATATGTATCGGTGAAGTTGCAATAAACGTATGTATACGCGAGCTTTGAGCTGGTTTTAAGGCCTCTCCCGCACGGTCTATATCTCTATCCAAAGCACGCGCAAGTCCACAGACCGTACTGTCTTTGATCGTCTCAGCTACCGCTTGCACGGCAGCAAAATCACCGTCACTCGCCGCAGGAAAGCCCGCTTCAATCACATCGACCTTTAATTTTTCCAAAGCACGTGCAATTCTAACCTTTTCTTCACGCGTCATCGACGCACCCGGACTTTGCTCGCCATCGCGCAAAGTCGTATCAAATATTATTAATTTATCTTTCATGGGAAATTCCATTCATGGTGGCTTATGTTTAGCCAGCTTGTGATATATGACACGGATTCATTGTAGTCGAGGAGAGCCTAGGAGGTATTTCAGCCTTTATTTAGGGGTGAAAGCTTATCGCGCGAATCCGTATCGTTGTATATTTAGAGAATATTATAGAGATGCCCAGCAGGGCAGATGGCGGCCTAGGCAACTAGCGGAAGAATAAACATGTATTGCCTGTTGTTTGCTGATCATAATATTGTGTTGGTTTTCTTGTTGATTCATTATGTTAATTCATGCGTCCCTGACGCTTACGACGTAATAATAACATAGTCATAATAGGACCTGACAAGGCATAACCAAAGAAAAAGAAAAATAAAACCGTTGCAGGGTTGGATAAAGTAACGGCAAAACCTAACATGACACCGATAACCACCACAAAAGGCACTTTGCCACGCAAATTTATATCTTTAAAACTATAATAGCGGAAGTTGCTGACCATCAATAAACCTGTCGCTACTGTCATAATTAAAACCAGCCATGGCCAGCCATCAACTCCATACTCATATTTTTCGCTAACCCAAACCAGACCCGCTAAAATAGCCGCCGCGGCAGGACTAGGCAAGCCTTGAAAATAGCGTTTATCCTGCGTTGCCAATTGGGTGTTAAACCTTGCCAGACGTAATGCGCCACCCGCTAAATGCACGAAAGCACCAATTAAGCCCGCCTGTCCTAATGAAGATAAAGACCACAAATACATAACGATAGCAGGCGCAACACCAAAAGAAACCATATCGGCCATGCTGTCATATTCAGCACCAAATTCACTTTGCGTATTGGTCATGCGCGCAACACGCCCATCCAGGCCATCCAGAATTAGCGAGACAAAAATTAAGATGGCAGCTATTTCATAACGTCCTGAAATTGCCGATGCAATGGCGTAAAAACCAGAAAACAAAGCCCCTGTAGTAAACAAATTTGGCAATAAGTAAATTCCACGATTACGTTTTTTTGAGCTTTTCTGATCCGGTTCAGTCATGACTAAGGGTTTGCTAAACAGTTTTATAAAATATAAATAATAATGCAGACTATTGTATAGCATTTAACCTAAAAACATCAGTTGAGCACGGATTTTTGTGGAAATTTGGCGTAAAAAATAAACAACCGCTCATTCGAAAACCCTGCGCTATACAATCAGATATTTAATTTATA
Source organism: Methyloprofundus sp. (assembly GCF_965251085.1). Classification (NCBI taxonomy): domain Bacteria; kingdom Pseudomonadati; phylum Pseudomonadota; class Gammaproteobacteria; order Methylococcales; family Methylococcaceae; genus Methyloprofundus; species Methyloprofundus sp. Next base: position 3,810,935 of record NZ_OZ252594.1, read on the forward strand.
GAGTTTCCATGTAAGAATACGCGGCAATATGAATAATCAACAACACGGCATTAGCCCGCATACAGTCAATCTATCATACCGCTGTTTAAAGCAGATGATACAACTGGTACGTGATTTACAAGAGCTGAGTGAAAACCCTGCTTACCCTCCGCTATTAACCAGCCTTCCCCCAACAGCGCAATTCGACCCTGGGCATTTCTCGGTATTAATGGGCTATGACTTTCATATAGCTGATACGCAGCAGGTCAAACTAATTGAAGTGAATAATAATGCAGGCGGCTTATGGTTTGCTGCGCGTAGTTATCAAATAGACGCGACTGATTTCCCCAAAAAACTGGCCGCTAAATTATTAAATACTTTTTTACAAGAATACCGCTTATTTCGTCAAGACCCTAGTGCACGACCTCGATTAATTGCAATCATTGATCAGTTACCAGAACAGCAGTTTCTGTATGCTGAAATGCAGGTTTTTGCCAGACTATTTGAGCAAGCAGGTATAAAAGCCGTGATTATTGACCCTGCTCAGATTGAAATAAAGAATACTCGCCTGTATTATCAAGACCAGGCTATCGACCTGATTTATAACCGCCATTGTGATTTTTATTTAAACAGCTCTGAAATGCAACCCATAGCCCAGGCATGGCAACAAAAAAGCGTCTGTTTAACACCCAACCCCCGCATTTATGGCCTACTGGCGGATAAACAACGTATGGTTGACTGGTCCCATAATGATTTTTTTAAGGATTTATTATCGCCTGCGGAGGCAGCTCGTTTACAACAAGCTATCCCGCATACCCAATTATTATCCTCACACCCTGAGGAAACTTTATGGGCAGAGCGCAAACAAAAAGTGTTCAAGCCAACGACCAGCTATGCCAGTCGAGGCGTATATGTAGGTGATAAATTAACTAAAAGCAAACTGAATAGCCTGGTGCCTCACGAAACATTAGTCCAACAGCGTATTAAGCCAACCATTACGCATGCACCCGATGGGGAAAAGTTTAAAACTGATTTTCGCCTGTTTGTCTACCGTAAAACTATTCTCGCGGTAAGTGCGCGGTTATATCGAGGCCAGGTAACCAATTTACGCACAACGAATGGCGGGTTTAGTAAAATTAAAATCGTTAGCGAAAATTAAAACCTCCTTATCTCAGAAAATATCTGGAAAATTACTTTCTCCAGTATTCTCAACACAGTTAAACATACCTAAGTAAACTTGACCTGCTATGACCTTACACTCAAAACTCCTTATTCTTCTCATTGCGTTACTTTGCAACGCCTGCACATCAAACAGACTGCTTATGCCTAAAGCTGACATTATTCAAAGCCAGAACGACAGCCGCCACTATGAGGCATTCACTCTGGACAATGGTTTAAAAGTACTTATTATCTCTGACCCGGAAACCAAAAAAGCCGCCGCATCCCTGGATGTCTTTGTCGGCAGCGCTAGTGACCCAGATGACCTCGCAGGACTCGCACATTTTCTAGAACATATGTTGTTTTTAGGCACTGAAAAATATCCCGATGCTGATGAGTACCAAAGCTTTATTGCTAAACATGGCGGCTCCAGAAACGCCTATACTGCACGCGAACACACCAACTATTTTTTTGATATAAAAAATGCTTCATTGGAACCTGCACTAGACCGTTTCAGTCAGTTTTTTACCGCGCCTTTATTTAATGCTGAATTTGTAGAACGGGAGAAAAATGCAGTCAACTCTGAATACCTCGGCAAAATTAAAACTGAAAATCGGCGTTATTTTGCGGGCCTGCAACAAGCATTTAACCCGCAAAGTCCTTACGCTAAATTTAGCGTTGGTAATCTGGAAACATTAGCCGACAGAGAAAATGACCTGGTACGTGATGACCTGTTAGCATTTTATGCAACGCATTATTCAGCGAATTTAATGACATTAGTGGTGCTCGCAAATGAACCATTGCCGGTTTTAAAACAATGGGTCACTGACAAATTTTCTGCGATTCCCAATCAGAAAACAGCAAACAAAGTATTCACCCAGCCATTTTTAACTGCAGCACAAATGGCACAGCAAATTAATATCAAATCGCTACAGGAAAAGCGTGAATTAAGCCTTATTTTTCCCTTGCCAGAAACTCAGTCTCATTATCTTGCCAAGCCCAGTGCTTATTTTCAGTCCTTACTTGGACATGAAGGCGAAGGGAGTATTCTTGCTCTGCTAAAAGAAAAAGGCTGGGCAGATGAACTCAGCTCATCCGCTGGTTTTAGCAATAATGCACAGGAATCCAGCTTGCACCTGGGTATTAATTTAACCCAGGCCGGATTGCAACATACCCATGAGATTATCGATATCGTCTTTCAATATATCAGGCTTTTACAAAACAATGATATTCAAGAATGGCTATGGCAAGAACAAAGCCAGATGGCGACCCTGCAATTTCGTTATCAAGAACAACATGATGCTAGTAGCACAGTAACCGGGCTGGCTCGCAACATACAATATTATGCCCCGGAAGATGTATTGCGCGGCCTCTATGTGATTGAGCAATTCAGACCTGACTTAAGCAAACAATTATTAAGCCAATTAACGCCTGATCGAGTCCTGATTGCTTTAAATACTCAAGACCTTGATACGGATAAAACCGAAGAATATTACCAGGTGGATTATAGCATTGCCAATATTGACCCAGAGCTACTCCACACCTGGTCACACTCGCCCATCAATCCAGCATTAGCTTTGCCCGCTGCCAACCCATTTATACCCGATGCATTACAGCTAAAAACGCCACAGGCCGGAATTAACCAAGATGCCCAGACTCACCCAAAATTAATACTGCAGGACAGCAGTATTAATGTTTGGCACCAGCTAGACACCAGCTTCAATGTTCCCCGCAGCAACTTGTTTATAGCGCTACAATCGCCTATTGCCACTCAAACTCCACGCAATAGCTTATTAACCGCACTGTTCACCGGCATTGTCAATAAACAACTCAACAGCTACGCATACCCCGCTCACCTGGCAGGATTAAATTATTCAGTTTATCCAACGGAGCGAGGCATTAGTATTGCTCTGTCTGGTTATGATCAAAAACAAACCGTCTTGTTAGAACGAATTATTGCTGCAATCAAAGCACCTGAGATAACAGAAAAGCGCTTTAATATTTTAACCGCACGGTTCAAACAAAAATTATCCAACGCACAAAAGCAACAACCCTTCCAGCAAATTCTCGCTGAACTTAAACGTACTTTGGTCGAACGGCGCTGGACAAATGAGCAAAAATTGACTGCTTTAGATAGCATAACGCGCCAGGATTTAGAGATTTTCGCTACGGATTTTCTAAAACAACTGCATGTCACGATGTTATTGCAGGGAAATAACACGGCTAGCGAAGCTAAAGATATTTCCGCCATGCTCAGCCAGCAAATGGGTTTAACAGCTGAAGCACCGCGAGTACCTAGTGCAGGCATTATTCAGTTGACAGAAAAATCCCTGAATGCACGTCGCTTAACGATTGATAATCATGATGCTGCCTTGGCACTGTATTTCCAGGCACCCGATAAAAGCATCCAGTCACAAGCAGAAGCACAGTTATTAGGGCGTATTATGTCTCCCCCATTCTTTGCCGATCTACGTACTCGCCAGCAACTAGGCTACAATTTGGGTGTTGCAGCCCTGCCTATGAAAGATATGCCAGGTATTATCTTTATTATGCAATCGCCTGTTATATCAGTACCTGAAATAGAAACTAGCTACCTTACTTTTATCAATTCCTATCTACAGGAATTAGAGGCAATGACAGAGCATGAACTGGAAAGCTATAAGGCCGGATTGATTACTCGCCTGCTGGAAAAAGATAAAAGCCTGAAAAAAAGAAGCTATAGAAACTGGCTGGAAATAGACCGAGAAAACACTGATTTCGATACTAAAGAGCGTATTGCTAAAGCGGTAGGTAAGATTGATAAGCAGCGCTTAATAGCCGTCTATAAAGACTGGCTGATAGATAAGCCACGCGAGTTACGCAGCTATGCATTAGGCAATCAATTCAGTAATGACGATTTTGCTAATCCAGAGCTGATTATCGATATCGACACTTTTAAACAAGGGCATAATAAACTTTAGCCACCTGGATTGGGTCTTTAACCCCGGAGACTAAACATAAGGCTAGACAGGCTGTAAAAGCAATCAATGACACTCAAAACAAGTCACACTTCGTAGATTAGAGAAAGCCGACAATCATTAGTTTAGGTGGCCTCGATTGTTGGGTTTCGTACTTCTACCCCAGCCACATAAGATACTTTCACAGTCTCTAAGGGACGGGTATTATTAAATTCTCGTTCCTTAGTGTTAGGAAATATTTCATTAATTGCTGTGATTGTGTTATTTTTACAAAATCGCTATAAACGAATACAACTTGTTAACCTAAAGGAAATAAAATGCTCTCTAAGAAAAGTATATCTGCTCCAATCCTCGCAACTTGTATTAGCCTTAACTCTGGAACTTTATTTGCCGCTGAAGAAAGTCTTTCCAGTGCTATGCCCATCTGGCCTTTTCTCGCGATTGTTGGATTTATCTTCATATTTAGAAAACAACTGAACTGTGTTCCCCCGCTCGAGGCACAAGAGGATCCGGCTCCAGTTATTACTCAAGAGCAGACCAATCCAGAGCCAGAAAATCCTACCCCTATAATTACCCAGGAACCAACCCCAGTTGAGCCAATAGAACTGGAGACTCCGGCTGCAGAAAAAAGCACCACAAGCACCGTTAACGAGAACATCATTGATTTAAAAGATAACAGCGGACAATGTCAGGGCAGTACCGCTAAAGGCACACGATGCAAACGCCAAACCACACTGGAAGATAGTTCGATAAATATTGCTGACAAAACCTATCTATTAACTGTCTGTAGACAACATAATAACAAACAGCTTAAGCCTTTTGCAGAACTGCTTAAGTAGTATTATTTAGGCTATGTACTCATTAAGTGTTGGCGACCACCTAAGTTATTGTTTTTTATGCGGGTCATAGTAAAATATAAATGCCCGCAATCATTGGCCTTTAGGTCTTACCAACAGCTAATGCAGACATAGCCATTATTTATGCTTCAGACTGGCTGGTAATCTGGAAGCTATATACCTGAAAGTTGCTGCGTTAAAGTAATGTAATCTATATTGTCTATCTTAACTATTGGGTATAGGTTGGTCATTATTGCCCCCCATAATTGACGCAGGGCTAAGAGGAATCACAACGGGTGATTGCATAAACACTAAACTAAGCCATTTAAAAGTGTCTTACTTAGTCGCTAAATACACCATTTTCATCTATGAGTTTATTATATGCGTCAACCTAGAAAAATCGATTGAACGCGGATTTATAGTGCAAGTCATTGAAATTAATATAACACTTTACAAATGATTTTTTAGCTTCACCCATAGGTTGACAGGGGGTTTCCTGCAAGCTCTGTGGAATCAATAGCTTGCGCTAGAAACCGTGAGCAACTGATTTTTCTAAGCTCAAGTTAATGACGTTTTATTAGCAATGAATTGAACCCTCTAAATAACAGGATTAACCATGACATCAAAGCAAAATAAAGCTGAGCAACAACGCATTGATGTGCAAAGCAATGCCTGGCGAAAATGGGGGCCTTACTTGGGCGAACGTCAATGGGGTACGGTACGCGAAGACTACAGTGACGATGGCGAAGCATGGGATCATTTCACTCATGATCAGGCGAGAAGTCGGGCCTATCGCTGGGGTGAAGATGGCATCGCTGGGTTTTGCGATAATAATCAACAACTGTGCCTCGGCCTTGCTGTCTGGAATGGTCAAGATCCCATATTAAAAGAGCGACTCTTTGGCTTAACCAATTCACAAGGTAACCATGGCGAGGATGTCAAAGAGCTTTATTACTATCTGGATGCGACGCCCAGCCATTCATACTTAAAAATGCTGTACAAATATCCACAGCAGGCTTTTCCCTATAATGAATTGATCGAGGAAAATAGCCGGCGTGGAAAAACCGATGCGGAATTTGAACTACTCGATACCGGGGTGTTTGAGAAAAACGAATATTTTGATGTTTTTGTCGAGTATGCCAAAGCAGATGCAGACGATATCCTGATGCGTATCACCGCTTATAATAGAGCGCCTCAGGCGGCACCTCTGCATATATTGCCGCAACTATGGTGCCGCAACACCTGGAGCTGGGGTTACGATGAAACGCGCCCCTCTTTATCCGCCAGTGCAGAACAAGTGATCAGCATAACTCATACTAAACTGGGCGATTACTACTGCTACCTTGATGGCGCACCTGAACTATTATTCTGCGATAATAATACCAACATACCCAAGTTATACGCTGAGGAAGCTAATGGCTATTTTAAAGATGCCTTTCATGAAGCCATTATTCATCAGCAATCAGCTGCTGTTAACCCGAACAAGCAAGGCACTAAGTCCTGTGCGCACTATACTTTTGATGTTCCTGCCAATGGTAAAGTCGAAGTACGTCTGCGCCTAAGTAACAACGCTAATAAACAAGCTTTTAGCGATTTTGATCAAATTTTTACCACCCGCCAGCAAGAAGCCGATGCCTTTTATGCCCAAATACAATCTGAATTAGCCGATGATGAAGCGCGCATGATTCAACGTCAGGCTTTTGCGGGTATGATCTGGAGCAAACAGTTTTATTATTACGACATCCCGCAATGGCAAAACGGTGATCCTGGGCAACCCAAGCCCTCCCCCAAACGGCGTAAGATCCGCAACTATAACTGGCAGCATTTAAACAACGCCGATATTATTTCCATGCCGGATAAATGGGAATACCCTTGGTATGCCTCATGGGATCTAGCCTTTCATTGCATAACACTCGCCATGATCGATCCGAGCTTTGCCAAAAGCCAGATCCTGCTAATGACCCGAGTCTGGTACATGCATCCCAACGGACAAATTCCAGCTTACGAATGGTCATTCGACGATGTTAACCCACCTGTGCATGCCTGGGCTGCCTGGGAAATTTACAAGGCAGAACGCGATGCAAATAATGGTCAGGGCGATCTTGAATTTCTGGAACGCTCGATGCATAAGCTGATAGTAAATTTTACCTGGTGGGTTAACCGCAAAGATGTAGATGATAATAACGTTTTCCAGGGCGGCTTTCTGGGGTTAGATAATATCGGGGTATTCGATCGTAGCGCGCCGCTACCGACTGGGGGGCATCTTGACCAGGCAGACGGTACCAGCTGGATGGCTATGTACAGCCTTAACCTGATGCGTATAGCACTGGAACTAGCCCTGCATAACGAATAAGGTTAGATTGTGATCGCGAAGCGAGCCACAATCTGAACCGTTTGTTGGACAAGCCCGGCACGATAGTAGGAATTCATTTAATGCGCTCTATGAAAATAGCTTTTTGTTGATCAGCCCGACTGATGAATCGAACCTCTGTTTTTACCTGTTTAACTGAACTTTGAGCGTTGTCCATTGCAGTCAACTCTCAAAGTCCAAGTATCGGAGCAAAATTCTGCCTTAATCTCCGATTTTAGCCCAAGCAACTCCCTCAGCATTTAATCCGCTGATAGCCTGGGTCGAAGTGTTTAAATTTACATAAGCGCTAGTGATTCCAATTGTTAAGTTGGCAAAGGCTGAAACATTATTTCCACCCTGGGTATTTGCCGACGCCCAACAACCATCGCCCCGCCACAACATTTGCAACTGAATGCCGGCCGTACTTTGAGTGCACGCAATATCTTCGTCGGGTCAAACTTTAGCAGGGAGTGAATCAACTTAATAACACCCTTGCTATTCGGATGTAAAAAGCCATAATTGCGCGCACGACGAAAGCCTTTAGGCAAAACATGTTGCAGCACCAGCCACAGAAATTTAGCCCCCGATACCGTTTTGGTTTGATAGCGTTTGGTTTTGCTGTCTTGATAACGGTAGGTTACTTTGCCATTTTGGCAGGATAAGATATCCTGTTCACGAATCACACCACGATACAGGTATCGACCCAGATATATCAATGCTTTATCGCCTGCACCGACAAACTTACAATCGACCACCCATTTTTCCGGAATAGCTGTGGGAAATGGCAACTTTTCTTCGTTCATACGCGCTAGCATCTTTGCACGAAATACTTTTGCTAGTGCTTTATGATGAAACAGGTATTTGCCTTCCTTAGTGCGCCAGAGCTTCTTGATTTTATCCACGATTGCCGCAGGCATAATGACATGAATATGCGGATGATAATTTAATTCGCGTGAGTGTGTATGTAAGACAGCAATCGCCCCGGCATCGCCTTGCAACTGCTTATCATTTTTACTAAAACTCTGTAAAGTCGCCCAGGCACAGTCAAACATCATACTGTAAAGTAACCGCGGATGCTGCCTGGCTAACGACCTTAACTGCGCAGGTAAGGTAAAGGTATTCATAAAATAATCAGCAGGGACTTGTTTTTGTACCTGTCGTTCAATCCATTGTTGACTCTCATGATGTTGACAATGCGGGCAGTTACGCTGGCCACAGGAATGAGGCACAAAGGTTTGATAGTCACAGTCTGCACAGTTAACCTGCATCACAGGACTCAGCTGTGTCCGACAGCTCTTCATGGCATGTAATGCACTGATCTGATTGGAGCGTAAACGAGATTGATACTCGCTTAAAAAGTCAGACTGAAATTGATCAATCACTGCAGCTAGGGTTATCATGAAATCTGCCCCCAGTGAATAGAAAAGTCATTGACTAACTGATTAATGTGCAGCTCTGCATTCTCATCGGTAATATCGGTCAAATGCGTATAGCGAGCCGTGGTTACTAAACTGGTATGGCCCAGAATCTTCTGCAACTCAACTAAATCAACCCCGGCTTCTAACAGGTGAGTGGCGTAACTGTGGCGCAGCGAGTGGCAGGAAATCTTTTTTTTAGTCCCATTTCTTGCGTCACAAGACGGATTGTCTTCTGGATGCCACCGCGATCAAGGGGGGATTCAGCAAGATGTGCACCTTTTAGACCCCGGGCACGGTTGGGAAATACCAGCACTGGATTTTTATGCACAGCCCAAAACTTACGCAACACCTTCAAGGTATTCACAGGCAAAGGCACAAGCCGATCCTTATTGCCTTTGGCATTGCGAATATGTACCCGCATGCGTGTCGCATCAATATCACCTACTTTCAGGCTTAAGCCCTCGCCCAAACGTAAACCTAGACTGTAAATCGTAAAATAAAAAACTCGATAGCTTAGATTACGGGTCGACATAAACAGTTGTTGTGCTTCAACCACAGTGACAATATCGGGTATACGCGTACATCGTGGTGGTTTAATCATTAGCACATCAACCCACGGCTTTTGTAGCACATGTGTATAGAAAAACTTGAGACCATAGAGATCTAGTTTCACGGCACTCCAGGAAAGGCGGCTTAAAAGAGCATGAAAATAATCCACCAGTTGATCTTGCGTTAAGTTATCCAGATGCCCCTGAAAGTGTTCCCCGATACGGCGAATAGCGCGTGAATAAGCGTCAATGGTTTTGGGTTGCAGTCCCTTAAGCTTTAAATGCTTACAGTGCTGGATATAATAATGGTTGAATTTAAGCTCTATCGATGGTGTCATAACAGTGTAACCTCATTATTGTTAGTTGGATGAGCTTACAAGTTACCTGTTATGCATATAACAGGCAATGAGGTTACACTTTAAATTTAAGGGATGCGCTGTTTTTCTCCGCGATAGCGGCTTCGTCCAACAAGGCTTATGACGATATCGCCACTAAATTCTTTGAGCACTTCTTATATATCGCGGCTGCTATGACCCATATTGGCGATAACGGTATCGGCCTGTGGAACGAAGAAGATAGCTTTTTCTACGATGTATTACGCTTTCCTAACGGCGAAATGACCCCGCTAAAAATCCGTTCGATGGTTGGCCTTATTCCGCTGTTTGCTGTTGAAATCATTGAGCCGGAAATACTGGAAAAACTACCGCACTTTAAATTACGCCTGAAATGGTTTTTAAATTACCGCCCTGACCTAGCTGGTTTAGTATCCTATTGGGAAACACCGGGGCGTGGCAAACGGCGCTTATTATCTCTTTTACGCGGGCACCGCATGAAGAAAATACTGCAGCGCATGTTAGATGAAAGTGAATTTTTATCCGACTACGGCATACGGTCCTTATCACGAGCCCACCATGAGGAACCTTATATTTTCGACTGCAATGGACATTCCATTACCGTAAAGTATGAACCTGGTGAATCCGAATCGGTCCTTTTTGGCGGTAACTCCAACTGGCGCGGCCCTGTGTGGTTTCCCGTTAATTATTTAATCATCACCTCACTACGACGCTTTGCCACTTATTATGTAAGCGCTCAATAGTCAGCGTACTTCACGGCAACTCAGGGAGATGGAAAGAAATAATCATCCAAACGAAGTAAGCTTGTGTCTCAATAATTTATAATAATGAATTCTGAATTTATTCTCACACTAGGCAGATAAGCTTGTTGATATTAACAGATAGCATTATAGGTTGGATTATAAATACAGCCCATCGTTTAAAAGGCTCGGTACGTCGTATATTCATGGCTGAAACGGTGGAGCTACTAGGCTCAGGTGGTGCAAGTATTGCTGAAGAAAAACTAGGATGGAATAGAGGCACTATCCGAAAAGGACAATATGAACTTGAAACTCAGCCCATAGAAGATAATTTTTCAGCGAGAGGGCGTAATAAAAGTGAAGAGCATTTTCCTCATCTACTTGATGACATAAAAAAAATTGCTGAACCGGAGTGTCAAACGGATCCCTCTTTTAATTCCTGTCGATTATATACCCGGCTAACGGCTAAAGAAGTTAGAAAACGTTTACTGGAGATTGATTATTACGATGAAAAAACATTACCTTGCTCAAAAACTATCAATACAAAATTAAATGACCTGAGTTACCATCCAAAAAAGGTACAAAAAACAAAGCCTCATAAGAAAATCAAGGAAACGGATGCAATTTTTGAACAAGTTCATTCAGTCAATGGAATGGCAGATATCAACCCAAAAGAGATTCGTATATCAATTGATGCCAAAGCAAGAATGAATATAGGAAATTTTTCACGGGGAGGACGAAATCGGGTTTTAACAAAAGCAGAGGATCATGATTTAGATGTTAAGGAAAAGTTAACTCCTTTTGGTTTTTATCTGCCTGAACATGATGATTTTTTCCTTTTCTTTACAGCAGGCTATGCCAGCAGTGATTTCATCGTTGACCGATTGGAAGAAATTTGGCCAGAAATTCAAGAAAAATATGGAGTAGATATTCTGACAATTAACGCTGACAATGGTATGGAGAACAGTAGCTCCAGAACTCAGTTTATAAAAAGGCTTGTGGAGTTTGCTGAAAAAAGCAACATAAAGATAAAACTGGCCTACTACCCTCCTTATCATAGTAAATATAACCCAATTGAACGAGTATGGGGAGCCTATGAAAATCATATTAGTGGCGACATAATGGATACAGTTGAAACAACTTTAAAATTTGCCAAAAGTATGACCTACAATGGCAAAGCACCTATTGTTAAATTAACAGAAAAAATATATGAAACAGGAGTAAAGGTAGGTAAAAAAGCAATGAAGACGTATTATCAGTTTGTTGACCGAATGCCATCGTTGGAGAAATGGTTTTTGACCATTTCTCCTGGTTGTTCTGGATGATTATTTCTTTCCATCTCCCTCAGATTAATGCCAAACTATCCCCATTGTTAAATACCACGGGGAATTTTAAATGGCAGCGTTAGAAAAAATACAGGCAAAGACTTTCTGGCCTATTCACATAGAGCACTGGCAGGCATCAGGCCAATCACAGGTAGCTTATTGTCGACAGCATGATTTATGTCCGCAAAAGTTAGGCTACTGGAAACGTAAATCGACTGTAAAGCCGACTACTTCCCCTACAGGGTTTACACGTATTCGGGTTGACGGGGATCGTTCATCTGCGCCAGTCCCAGGATTATCTTTGCAATTTAATGATGGTATTCGGTTGGAAGGTATTACGCAGGATACTATGCCGTGTATTCAACCACTGCTTGAGCTGTTGCGATGACGGTTGTTATGCGTCCCTCTCTGTCTTTGACAGAAGTGTATCTGTATCGGCAGCCCATTGATTTTCGTAAGTCACATCGGGGCTTATCGGCGATTGTTGAATGTGAGTTAGGGCATAATCCTTTTGAGGGGGCTCTCTATGCCTTTACGAATAAACGGCGGAATAAGATTAAATGCCTGTTTTGGGAAGATAATGGTTTTGTCCTTTATTACAAGTCATTGGTAGAAGAAACATTTAAGTGGCCTAAGGGTGAGGAAGAGACATTAACCTTAACAGGCCAGCAGTTAAACTGGCTGCTGGATGGCTTTGATATTAGCGCGATGAAAGGTCATAAAAAACTTCAATATGAGTCTGTTTTTTAGCTGTTTTTGTGTTCATTATTGCCACTATAAATGCTATAATAAAGCCATGATTTTAGCCGATATTTCAAATATAAAACAACAAGATAAAGCCGGTTCTTTGCTGTCGGAGAGTGTTGCTTTGTTGCTTGAAAAAAAACAGGCTATTGATGAACTGACGCGTGTGATTGAAGTTAAGTCTGGGGTGATTTCCGAACAGAAAAAACGCATCCTTATTCTGGAAGAGGTACTACGCTTATCTAAAATAAAACGCTTTGGATCATCCAGTGAACAATCTCATCAATCCTCTTTGTTTGATGAAGCAGAGAATGAAGCGGATAGCGATGAGGAGCTAGACCTGGAGGCTGATGAAGCACCTGAGGACGAAAAACAAACAAGTTCTACTGGCACCAAGAAAAAGCCGGGACGCAAACCCTTCTCAGATAAGTTACCTCGCGAGCAAATTTTTATTTATTTAACCGATGAAGAAAAAGAAGGTGCTATTGATACTTTCTTTACTAAAGTGAAAGAAGAGCTGGATATTATTCCTGCTAAAGTACGTGTTCTTGAATACATGCAGGAAAAAGCGGTCTTTATCAAACAGATTGAAGGCGAAAAACAACGCCAGGTTAAAGCCGCACAAATGCCCAGACACCCTATTGCCAGAGCAATGGGAAGCATCAGTTTAATGTGCTTTGTTATTATCGCCAAGTATGCTGACGGCTTACCTTTATATCGGCAAGAAGGCATCTTGTCTCGTTATGGGGGTGACATCTCCAGAGCGACATTAGCAAACTGGATGATCGCACTGGCTAAACAACTTCAGCCCCTGATTAACCTGATGCGAGAGCATCAACACACAGGGGCAGTCATACTCGCTGATGAAACGCGGGTTCAGGTATTAAAAGAACCGGGGCGGCCAGCGACCTCAGATAAATATATGTGGGTGACGCTTGGCGGGCCACCGGGTGAAAAAAGCATCCTGTTTGAATACGATCCCTCTCGTAGTGGAGACGTCCCCATGCGCCTGCTTGACGGCTTTAGTGGCTATCTGCAAACCGATGGCTATGCGGGGTACAATGCCGTGTGCCAAAAAAACAGCATCACCCAGCTGGTGTGCTGGGATCATGCGCGTCGTTATTTTAAAGATGCCCAGAATGCACAGCCTAAACGCAAAAAGGGACAAAATAACAAACCCTCAAAAGCAGGTAAAGCGCTGAGCCTGATCAATAAACTGTATGTCATTGAGCGAGAAATTAAAGACCTGTCAGTGGATGAAAAATATCAGCAGCGCCAGGAGAAGAGCATTCCTGTATTGAACCAGCTCAAAGCCTATCTGGAAGAAAACCAGCATAAAGTACCTAAAGATAGCCTGACAGGAAAGGCAATGACTTACCTGAGTAACCAGTGGGAAAAACTCAATGTGTATTGCACCCATGGTGAACTCAATATTAGCAACATCCTGGCAGAAAATGCGATTCGCCCGTTTGTGATAGGGCGCAAAGCCTGGTTATTTTCTGATACCCCTGCGGGTGCTCGTGCCAGTGCAATACATTACAGCCTGATAGAAACAGCTAAAGCAAATGGGCTGGAGCCTTATGCATATCTTAAGCAGGTTCTCACTGCTTTACCTTATGCTGATACGGTTGATAAAGTGGAGGCTTTGTTGCCCTGGAATATTAAAAAATCAGATACGCCTGAATAGGGCAAGTACGTGCTTCGTTGAGCGCTTACCTTATTATGGTGAAGACTTTAAAATTGAATACCCCACCGACTCAGGAAATTCCCTAAGTATCGCAGAAGTCGCCGATGAATTGGCGGCACGTCTAGCCAGCTTATTTCGCCGTGATGAATCAGGTCGTAGACCTGTGTTTGGCAATAATGAAAAGCTGCAAACCGACCCGCATTTCAAAGATTACCTGCTCTTCCATGAATATTTTCACGGCGACAATGGCCGTGGCGTAGGCGCTTCGCATCAAACTGGCTGGACTGGCCTAATTGCGAAACTATTATAAAAAGCTCCCCTCCCAATCCCCCTACTTATTTTAAGCTTTTGATTTTATAGGAAATATTGCAATTTGCACCAAACTAGCGTTAAATCATCAATCCAATAAAAATAATATAACGAGGAATACACTTGATGAAATTGTTAAAAAACGCGGCCGTAGCAACAACACTGGCGCTTTCTTTAGGCACTGTTTCTACTACAGCTAATGCAGTCTGTATGGGTATGGCATGCATGTATGCCAAGATGACACCACTGCAAGGAATTAATGCAACTATAATCCAGATTGATGCAGCAATAGAAGCGGTCGATGCCCATCATTCTGATCAAGCAATTATAGGAAACATTAAAGATGCCTTAAGGGTCAGTAAGGAAATCAATGCGAATGATAAAGTTGACCGTAATCGTCAGCGTGCTAATGGTTATTTGAAAAAAGCGCGCAAAGCTATAAAACAAGATGACTTTGAAACAGCAAAAGTAGAGCTAAAAGAAGCCAGAACACGTTTTGAAGGACTTAAAGGTATGCTTAACTTGACTCAAGCCGATAGAGCATCACAGCAGACGCATATGCTCAACCGTCTTACAAATACTAAAGATGACGCTGCGGGTGCCAAGTCACATTAATACTTCATTTATCTCGGTACTACTCTAAATACATACTCCTCCTTCTCTACAGATATAGGCGCTTGACGCATTCGTAGCAATGGAGGAGTTGTTATACCTCTTAGATTCAACTAATAAGTGCAATTCCTTTTTCTGGGACTGAAAAGGCCTGCTGATGTATAGTTCAGGCTTATTCAATCTGAGCAAAGATGAGCAAGCATATGAACCCATCCAAGCTGTTAACTTCTTAAAACCCGTTCCACGAGTTTAACCCAATAACTTGCGCCCACGGTTAAGATCTCGTCATTAAAATCATAGTGTGGATTATGTAATAGGCAGCCGCCATCCGAGGAACCATTTCCCAACCACACATAACAACCCGGTTTTTCCTGTAACATAAAGGCAAAATCTTCTGCACCCATACTCGGGACAGGCTGTAATTCTACTTTATCGACGCCTACCACGGCTTGTGCGACTGCAATTGCAATAGCAGTTTCTTCCGGCGTATTTCGGGTGACAGGGTATCCTGAATTTTCCGGGTTTATGTTAATTTTCGCTGTTAAATCAAAGCCCTGCGCCAGGGATTCGGTTATTTTTATCAATCTGGCTTGAATCAGCTGCTGAGTCGCTTGGGTAAAGCAGCGATAAGTGCCTCTTATCAGTACCGAGTCAGGAATCGCATTCCAGGTATTGCCACCATGAATCTGGGTAATGCTTAAAACTGCCGCATCGGCAGGATCAACATTTCTGCTGACTATCGTTTGTAATGCATTAATTATCTGCGCCGCAGCCACCAGAACATCATTGCCTTGGTGTGGCATGGCTGCATGTGACGCCTGCCCCGACAGCTCTATTTCAAAGCAATCAAAGGAGGCCATCATCGCCCCGCTCTTAATGGCAAAATGACCTTGCGGCGTATCAGGAAAGTTATGCAGACCAAATACGCTATCGGCCGGAAATAGATCAAATAACCCTTCATCAATCATTTGCTTAGCGCCAGCCCGACCTTCTTCAGCTGGTTGGAAAATAAAATAAACCGTACCGTCGAAATCAGTATGAGTCGCTAGATATTTTGCTGCGCCCAATAACATCGCCGAATGGCCATCGTGCCCACAGGCATGCATTTTTCCTGCATTTTGAGATTTATAACTAAGTTCATTTTTTTCCTGAATAAACAGTGCATCCATATCTGCACGTAAGGCAATTTTCTTATTGCTCGTACCATTGGATAAACTTGCTACCACACCCGTTATAGCTAGACCCTGATGAACTTCCAGGCCAAAACTGAGCAGCTTTTCACTGATAAACTGTGCCGTATTAAATTCTTCGTAAGCTGTTTCAGGGAATTGATGCAAATACTGACGCCATGCACACATTTCAGCCTGCATTGCTGAAATTTCTTTATAGATGCTCATTTATATTGCTGAAGAAAAGCTTAGTTCTAGCATTTTATTCCACTAATAAGTGACTGATGCCGGTTTCTGAATTGCTCTCATCACGGTTAATCTGCACATTGGTAGGATAGGCAAAAGATAATTCATTTTTTTCCAGAATTTCGGCAATTTTAAACATCACATCCTGCTTTACTTCTAACCAGTCTGCCCAATTGACGGTCTTAGAAAAACAGTAAATTAAAATATCTATGGAAAAATCATTGTAGCGGTCCATAAACACTAGCTGTGTAGATTTAATCCCGTGTAAATCCTCTAGCTTAACAAATTTTTTTCTTGCTTGAGTAGTGTGACTTTCCTTGGGGCTGGCAATACCTGGATGGTCCTGTAGCATATCCTTAATATCCTGCAAAGCCTGACGGATATCATCCATATTACTTTCATAGGTCACTCCGATATGCATTTTAATTCGCCGTCCTACTGATCGGCGATTCCAGTTGAGTACGCTGGCTGTTGATATCAATGAATTCGGCATGGTGATTAGCGCATTATCAAAAGTTCTAACGGTGGTACTTCGTAAACCAATTTCGACGACAGTGCCTTCTACCGAGCCGACTTTAATCCAGTCACCCATCTTATAAATGCGGTCAATCATGATATTTAAACCACCAAAGAAATTAGCCAGACTATCCTTAGCTGCCATCGCAAACGCTAGCCCCCCAATCCCTAGTGTGGAAATAATCGCGGTGATATTTATGCCGAAATGACTCAATAATAAGGTTAAAATAATTAAAAAAACCAAGCCTTTCAAGCCTTTTACCACCAGTATAATCAGCTCTTTGTTATATTCCTTATTACGTCTTGTCGCATGTTCAGAGTGAACAGCTGCAACGCTGTCAATAATATTAAACAATAAATAGATATACAGCCCTGCATAGATAATATAAACAAAGTAATCCAGGGTGATTTTAATTTCTGTCTTATAGAGCAAGGCGTTCATAGCCAGATCTATACCGAAAAAAAGCATGAGATATAAAAGGGGCTTGTGCATGCTGATAAACACCAGCTCAACATTTTCTATTTTGCCATCATCTAAAATAAATCGTTCTACCAACCGGTTACTCGTTTTGGAGACCAATGGAAAAGCAATTAAATTCAGGATCACAATACATAAGGAAATAATAATTCCCCCCATATCTATGCGTAAGGGAGCGATCTTAAAGTTTATATTTCTAAATATATCAAAACTATTAATGTATGAAATTAAGCTGATTAAAGACATCTTCTGAAAGAAACTGGTGGTAACAATCGTATCTGGATTAGCTAACACATACTCCAGAAAATCCAGATTCACCGCATAAATTTTTAATAAGTCTGCATGATTCTGGGCCAGATCTTGATAAATAGGGCTATCGCCTTGAATAGGCTCGGGCGTGGCTTTAATTTTTTGCTTAATTTGCTTAATTTTTTGTTTAGTGTCCCCGACTATGTCTTCTTCAGGCTTATAATTACGACTAGCATCGACCAAATAAACAACAAACTCTCCTATTGCCCGCTTGGTCATAATAAAGTCGATATCATACTGGTCGCGCTGAACTGCAACTGAATTTCCGCGTGAGCGATTAATACTTATCTTGGAGCGTAATAGCTTTAGTTCGTCATTATCTATACCGGCTACCTGATAATCGATAAAAGAGCCACGAATCACCAGCATCAGATGACGAAACAAGCTGCTTTTTTCCTGCAGCAAAATTTGTAGTTTTACGTCGTCATCATTGTTCGCAATTTCCTGATTAACTTCAGCCACGTCTTTAAACATAGATGAAATCGCAATATATTTATCTTCGCTTTCAGCTTTTAACTGCAAAGGCGCAAACAATAATATCGTCAATAAAAAAATGTTAATCAACTTGTTACCCATGGGTATTACATTCCTAATTTTCATTGGTTGGTACTTATACTTCGCGCGGTCACGAATAAATTTAGCCTTTTTTAAAATTTTGCGTAGCCCATTATCATACAAAAAATCAGTTACTCACGGTTTCTAGCACAAGCTCTTGATTCCACCGCACTTCCAAAAAATTCCCGCTTAACTGATTTTTCCAGGTTTATGGAGCATACGAAATGCGGGATATTCGAGGAACCCATTCCCGCATTCCATAACAACATGCGGGCTACGCCAGAACATTATTGATTTATAAATGTTTTTACAGTGGCTGAAGCTTGTAGATATTCAAATATATTCGTAACTACTCAGACAAGCTGAGTAGTTACAGCAAAATAAACACTGTAGGATGGGCAACGGTCTCCATCCGTGCCCATCAACGAAAACATGATGGGCACGTCGTACCTCCTTTGCCCATCCTACAAAAACGCTTGTTCCATCAGGGTATTTTTTATCAAATACCTGTTTTTCTGGTGCCTGGCTGGAAATATACAATCTAATTTCGTAACTATCAGATACGCTGAGTAGTTACATATATTCTTGCATAATGTGCGCAATTTAAAAACGGCTAATAATCTTCAGTTTTATCTGCCTGGTTATCTAGCAACTCTCTTAGGTAACGGAAGAGTAAACGCGAAGATTTAGGAGGCTTTTCGCTGATTGCTTCTTTTTTAGCATTGCGAATCAATTGGCGAATATGCTGCGCATCTGCTCCAGGACATTGCGCTAGAAATTGAGTTAATGCTTGTTTATCATCGGATAAAAGACGTGCACGCCATTGCTCCAGTTGATGTAATTCCCTTGTCGCGTGAGCGCTTTTAGCTTTTATTTTATCTAATTCTTGCTGTATCGGTTCAACATCGACTTTACGCATCAAGCCGTTAATAAATTTTAACTGGCGCTTCCTTGCACCTTTATTAGGCATTTTTGTCGCTGCTATAATCGCTGTAAAGATAGCATCAGGTAGCCCCAAACGTTCTATCTGAGCAGGTGGCAATTGAGTTATTTCTTCGCATAAGTCAGCTAAAGCCGAGATATCACGTTTAATCTGTGATTTATTGGGTCTTATCGCCCAGGTTTCTTCTTCCTCTAGCGGATCAAAAAATTCATTCATATCAAACCATCATAATTAAAAATATTACAAATAAGACTACGCCCGCTATGGGCACTAATGCTCCCATCCAGTCTTTTGGTGCTTCTTTACTACGCTGCAAAGTTGCTTTAATGCCAGGCCCCATCCAGAAAATTAGCCCCAGCACCATCACACCTAATAAAATACTTTCCCACATTTCCATTTGCATATTGCCCTCTGTTTTTTCTTTAATAATCGTAAATCAGCATGAACCATCGGGTACTAATTTTAATATTTACCATGAAGGACTTGAAGACCTCTCATTCTGCTCCTCATGACCTTCATAGTAATAAAATTTTTTCTCAAGGCAAAGTTATCGTATCGATATCATCTTCATACCCAGTAGGCTACAGGCAAGCGCCTCGGCTAAAAACTAATCAAATATATCCATTTGCTGGTAATAGTTTGTCTGTTTTTCCAATGTGGACAAGGTAATGCCCAATAACCTTATTTTATTCTGCCCTATACCATCCTGACGTAATAATTGCCTGAATACCGGAGTTGTCGCCAGTTGATTTTTTATCGGCTTATTAAATGTCATGCTGCGGGTAATTTGCTGGAAGTCATGATATTTTACTTTGATGGTCAAAGTTCGCGCATAGAGTTTTTTTGCCTGAACTTTATGCAAGGCTTTATCCAGTAACTCAGTTAGCTGCTGATAAATATCCTTACTTTGCAGCAGATCTTCGGCATAAGTAGTTTCGGTACCTATGGATTTACTTTCCCGGTCAACGCGAATCGGTCGCTCATCAATCCCGAGAGCAATATTAAAGAAAAATAACGCTGATTTACCAAAGTGTTGCTGTAACACTGGCAAAGAGAATTGCTTAAGGTCTGCGCCATTTTTTATACCTAGCTCGTGCATCTTCCGCTCAGTAACCTTACCCACGCCATGAAACTTGCCTATCGGTAACTGGGCAACAAAATCCAGCCCTTGTTGTGGTGTTATCAGATAGAGCCCATCAGGCTTATCCATATCAGAGGCTATTTTTGCAAAAAATTTATTATACGAAACACCTGCCGATGCAACCAGCCCCGTTTCAGACAAAATTTGTTGCTTTATTGCTTGAGCAATGCGGGTTGCTGACCCCTGGTAAAGTTCACTTTGACTAACATCCAGGTATGCCTCATCTAAAGATAGTGGCTCAACCAGCCTACTATATTGATAAAAAACCTGCCGAATTGCTGATGAAACTTGCTTATAAAGGGCTAAACGAGGTTTTACAAATATCGCCTGAGGGCACAGATTTAAGGCTCGGGAAGATGGCATAGCAGAGTGTATGCCATATTGTCTTGCTTCATAACTACAGGTAGCAACGACGCCCCTGCTATCAGGTGCGCCACCGACTATAATAGGTTTGTTCTGGTACTTCGGGTTATCTCGCTGCTCTACCGCGGCAAAAAATGCATCCATATCAATGTGAATGATTTTACGCAGTGGGTCAGACATAGACTAATCTTTGGTAACTATATCCTTATTACCTATCACTTCTTCAGTTAAATTCCAGTCGGAAAACGGAAAAGGTATTTGATCGGTATTAAAGGTCATAAATAACAAGATATGATACAAGTAAGCCGCTAATTTCTGACCAAAAC
This sequence comes from Methyloprofundus sp., assembly GCF_965251085.1. Lineage (NCBI taxonomy): Bacteria > Pseudomonadati > Pseudomonadota > Gammaproteobacteria > Methylococcales > Methylococcaceae > Methyloprofundus > Methyloprofundus sp. The sequence goes on from NZ_OZ252594.1 coordinate 3,831,997, forward strand.
CCAAAATATGCTGATTGGTATCGCCGGTAAATAAAGCTGAAGCAATTTGCAGTAATACGACTACCCATATCAAGGTACGTACAACACCCGCTATCACTGCAAAAACAAGAATAAACCCTATACGCTTCCAGGTACTTACTTGTTTAAGATTTGCATTTAAATGTTCTTCCATTACTGATTAACCTCTGTTCATTACATCACGTAAATCAAGTGCTGCCGCACTTGCTCTTGATACATAACTTGCCATAGCCAATGAATAGTTAGCAGAAATACCATAACCATCACCATTTAAGATAACCGGACTGGTAATCGGCGCCAAAGCATTTTCCATTTCATGAATCATGATTTCCACGGTATCCATTGCGCGTTTATCTTCCAAAATCAGCCTGAAATCCCATTTAATAGACTTTAATATATGCAGTAATGCCCAGCAAGAGCCTCGCGCCTGCCAAAATTCATCATCCAGTTGCATCCAGGTAGTCTGAGAAATCGCAGCTGATTTTTCCTGTGCAATATCATAGGCTTCATAGCGGTCAGTACTAGCCGACAGGCGCGTTGAAATACCACCCAGACGCTTGATAATAATCTCTATATATTGCCATAAGTTATCTGCCCGGGAATAAAAATGTCCCGGATTTTTATGTTGCGGATTTGCCAGACGCCTCATATAAGAGTGCAGTGCTGAAATCCCTTTTTCATATTCCGCTTCAGTAGACGGTAAAGCCCATGAATTACGTTCATAATAAAAATAAGGCTCAGCTCTAGCTAAGTCCGGGTCTTCTGCTGACTGTGATTGTGCCCGCGCCAGGTGATTTCTTAATGCAGAAGCGCCATCACGCAACATAATCAGCGCACCATATTCCCAACTAGGAATATTATCAAGCAGAATCCCAGGAACACCGACATCATTGGTAAGGTAGCCTCCCGGTTTATAGAGCAATGTTTCGGCTATATGCACTAAAGTATTCGCAAAGACATAGCCATCGGGAATCTCAGAAAAACCCTGCGCTTCCTGACGCGCCTTTGCCTCGGTCATGACATTGAAAGGTTTAGGTTCAATACTCCAATAGCCGGCCAATACGATTATAACAATAATCGCAAGTGCGCCAAGGACTCCCATAAGCCATGCAAATCCCTTCGATTCTGCTTCATGCGAAAAATCGCTGGCTGCCATTATATTATCCTATTCTAGTATCTTAGTGATGCCTGCAAACTCAGCAAAAAAACATTGACTGGCCTACAAAGACAAATGAACACTATAATAACATTTTTTCATAATAATAGGGATAGAGAAATCCCTTATTAAAATTAACTATTTGGTCTTCTTTGCTCGTGGATGAGCCTGGTCATAAACTTCCGCTAAATGTTGAAAATCTAAATGAGTATAAATTTGCGTAGTACTAATATTTTCATGCCCCAATAGCTCTTGTACAGCTCTTAAGTCCCGACTACTTTCCAGCAGGTGTGTGGCAAAAGAATGGCGTAGCATATGCGGGTGTACTGATTCGGGAATGCCTTTCTTAATACACCATTGTTTTAAACGTAACTGAATACTGCGATTACCTAAACGTTTACCTTTAGCACTGGTAAACAAAGCACGCTCATTATCATCCACAGACGGGCGTACTTTCAGCCATTTTTGTAATGCCTGTACGGCTTTCTTTCCAACAGGCAACAAGCGTGATTTCCCCCCTTTACCACTCAGCACCATAAGTTGCCGATCATGCATATCAACATCCGCCAGGTCTAATGAACTCAGTTCACTTAAACGCAGACCAGAGGAATAGAATAATTCAAACATGGCCACATCGCGTACCTCTAAAACTGAATTTGCGCCAGCATCCAGTAGCGCACAAACCTGATCGACATCTAATGTTTTAGGAAGTTTTCTGGCCTGTTTAGGGGCTTTGACATGTTGTGCCGGGTTATTATCTACCTGCCCGGTTTTCATCAAAAATAAAAACAAACCTCTTATTGCCGAAAGCTCTCGCTGCAGGCTTTTACTACTTAAACCTGCACGATGCCTTTCGGCTATATGCTTAAGAATATCTGCCGAACTCAATGTACTCCAGTCTTCACACTGTCGATCATCACAAAACAAGGCTAAATGTTTTAAATCCCTTTGATAATTCGTCAGGGTATGCGCAGAAACACGCCTTTCAACTTTTAACTGCTGTAAATAATCCAGTAATTGCTGCCTGGCTAGCGCTTGCATCTTTAGCTATTCTTCAACAAGGCCGCAAAGCGTGTGCCAATGATTTCACTCATCTGGGTTAAAAATAAATGCCCCATACTGTAATGAAAACGATCTTCTTCGCAACTACCTATGGCAACCAGTCCTTCAATTTCAGTATAAGCCATAGGAATAATCACACACGATTTGACTTCCAATGCATTTTCTCCAAACAGAAACCTGGCTTGTGCTAAAGTCGGATGACCGACATTAGCCTTATTGCTATTTAATTCATCCATAAAATGCGTCAACTCTTCACTTTCCGGGTCGACGAATAAACCAGCCAGTGCAGTCTTATGCTTATCTGCACTAATAATCTTTACGGCGAAAAAATCAGTTAAAAAGCATTCTGCCAAAACCACACTTAAATTCTCAATCGCAATATCCAGCGTATCTGCTTCCAGCACTGCCAGCGTTAGCTCATGCATTTTATTCGCGGAATTGTCGTTGTCTCTGGCAATTTCAATCAACCCATTTAACTGGGTTTCCATTTCGTGATGCCGGTTGCGAAATAACTCTAATTGCTTGGAAATCAATGACACCGCATCACCGCTAGGGTGCGGAATACTAATATGCTCTAATAAATCTAAATGCTCATGAAAAAATTCCGGATGTTGCTTTAAATAGTCCGCCACTTCCACATTATTCAATTCACTCATAACTCTATACTTCCTTCAAAAACACTGACTGCTGGCCCAGTCATAAAAACAGGATGATTACGCCCTTGCCAATGAATTTTAAGCGGCCCACCCGGCAATTCAACCAGCACATCATTTGCTAACACGCCTTGTTCTATGCCAATAACCACAGCGGCACAGGCTCCACTCCCGCAAGCTAACGTTTCCCCTGCGCCTCGTTCATACACACGTAATTTAATTTTATTGCGGTCTATAAGCTGCATAAATCCGATATTTGCTCTTTCTGGAAAACACACATGATTTTCCAAAGCTGCACCTACCTCTTCCACCTCAGCAAGTTTAACATCCATCACCTGCAATACAGCATGTGGATTACCCATAGACACCGCCCCAAAAGCTTTTTCTACATCGCCTACCTTTACTGTATAAAACTTTTCTTCTTGCTCAGTGTTAAGCGGTATAAGCGCTGGTTTATGTCGTGGCACACCCATATTAACGGTTATTAAACCATCGTCATCAAAGGTTAATAACAACTGCCCTGCATGGGTATCGACTAAGATATTATCTTTGTAAGATAATTTTTTATCTCTGATAAACCTTGCAAAACAACGTGCGCCATTGCCACATTGGGCAACCTCACTGCCATCGGCATTAAATATCCGATAGCGGAAATCTGCATCTGAATGCAATGCATACTCAACCATTAACAATTGATCACAACCCACACCAAAATGTCGATCTGCTATAAAGCGGATCTTCTCTGCGGTTAAATCAATCTGCTGCCGAATTGCATCAATGACCACAAAGTCATTGCCCAAGCCATGCATTTTTGTAAACTCAATTAACATTAACGACGTCCATAAATCTTAAGCAATGTAGGGCGCTGCTTTAGCCCCTCAGTATTCAGCGTTTTGGGCCAGGCGGGCTGAAGCCGCGCCCTACAAAGTCCGCTCTACAATAAATGCTCGCCAGCCCATAACTGCGCAATGCTTTCACGCTCTCTGATTAAGTGCATGCTTGCCCCATCAACCATAACCTCTGCCGCTCTGGGACGTGAATTATAATTCGAGCTCATAGTAAAGCCATAAGCCCCCGAAGAGCGAATGGCTAACAAATCACTCTGCCTTAGAGCTAGAATACGATCTTTACCTAAAAAATCTCCCGTTTCACATACCGGCCCAACGATGTCCCATTGTTTTTCTTCTGCTCTGCTGCCCAATTGCACAGGAATAATTGCCTGCCAGGAACTATATAAAGAGGGGCGCACTAGGTCATTCATTGCGGCATCGACTATGGCAAAATTCTTATATTCAGTGGGTTTTAAATACTCGACTTTTGTCACTAGAATACCCGCATTTCCTGCAATTGCACGCCCAGGCTCGAGTAAAATCTCCAGTTCATTTTGGCCTAACTCCTGTAAAAGAGCGCCAACATATTCAGCAGGTTCCGGCGGTGTTTCATCGTTATAACAAATACCTAAACCCCCGCCCAGATCTAAATGATGCAAGACAATTCCTTCCGACTTTAAAGCTGTCACTATTTTCAGAACGCGCTCCAGAGCATCCAGAAATGGACGCGTTTCAGTTAATTGCGAGCCTATATGACAATCAATACCGACAATTTTAATATGTTGCATGGCGGCAGCCCGGCGGTATTCATCAAGCGCGCCTGCTATATTGATACCAAATTTATTTTCTTTCAATCCTGTGGAGATATAGGGATGCGTTTTCGCATCCACGTCCGGATTTACTCGAAAAGATACCGGTGCAATCACGCCTAACTCGCCGGCTATCTGGTTAATTCTATCCAGCTCGCCTTTAACTTCAATATTAAAGCAGCGAATACCCACTTTCAACGCGGCTCTGATCTCATCTTCGCGCTTGCCCACGCCTGAAAAAACCACTTTTTTCGGGTCACCTTTTGCGACTAGTACGCGCTCTAATTCACCCAGGGAGACAATATCAAAACCCGAGCCTAATCGCGCTAAAGTATTTAGGATAGCAATATTAGAATTTGCTTTAACCGCATAACAAATCAAATGTGCCTGCTCGCCAAAAGCTGAATCAAATGCATGCCAATGACGCTCCAGAGTTGCTTTGGAATAAATATAACAAGGTGAACCGTATTTTGTAACAACATCCTCTATAGCAACATCTTCTGCAAAAAGTCTCTGTTCACGGTAATTAAAATAATCCATTAATTTACCCCTGCTTCTTGCTTGCTGTTATCAATCGTTTGCTCATCAATGGATTCGTTTTCTATAGGCATAAATAAAGGCCCCTGCTGGCCACATGCGTTTAATACAACGCTAAATAAAATAACAATAAGGAGTCGCGGACTAGTCATAGAATCAAGTATAAAATATTAGGCATAAATAACACCAGGTAGCCAGGTTGCTAGTTCAGGAAAGAAAGCTAAAATTCCCAGTAGCAGTAATTGTATGGCAATAAAAGGCATCACACCTTTATAAATTTGCCCTGTCGTCACTTCCTCAGGCGCAACACCACGTAAATAAAATAATGCAAAACCAAAGGGAGGTGTTAAAAAGGAAGTTTGTAAATTTAACCCTATCATAATACCTAACCAGACTGGATCAATCCCCATGGTTAACAAGATCGGCCCAACAATGGGCACAATAACAAAAGTTATTTCAATAAAGTCGAGGACAAAGCCTAGTAAAAACATGACCAGCATCACAGTAAACATGGCGCCAAACTTACCGCCCGGCAAATCAGACAGCAGCTCAATAATCAGTTCATCACCTCCAAATCCTCTAAACACGAGGGAAAATAATGCGGCACCGATTAGGATCATAAACACCATACTGGTAATTTGCGTGGTATTGCGCATCACCCCCTGTAATATCTGCTTATTTAATTTGCCACTCATAATGGCTAGAATCATTGCGCCTACCGCCCCCACAGATGCAGCCTCCGTCGGCGTGGCCAGCCCCCCGATAATCGAACCCAGTACAGCCAGAATTAACATTAACGGCGGCAACAGACTTTTCAGAATACGTAAATAAAAACCCGGCTGCTGATTTTCCACTCTTTCTGGTCTCGGTAAGCGATCGGGAGTTATCCACGCCATCAGGACAATATAGAGTAAATACAGGGCAACCAGTAATAATCCCGGGATCACAGCGCCTGCAAATAAATCACCGACAGAGATGGCTTCAGGTGCAAAAATACCCATTTCTAGCTGTGCTTGTTGATAAGCTGTTGATATCACATCACCCAATAACACTAGGACAATTGACGGCGGAATAATCTGCCCCAACGTGCCAGAGGCACAAATAATGCCACAGGATATCGCAGGATCATAGCCTCGCTTAAGCATGGTCGGCAAAGAAAGCAGCCCCATGGTGACCACAGTCGCGCCGACAATCCCTGTACTCGCCGCCATTAACATACCCACAATGGTCACTGCCACACCCAGGCCGCCCCGTAACGAGCCAAATAATTCAGACATCGCCTCCAGCAAAGCCTCGGCTATTTTAGCCCGTTCCAGCATAACGCCCATGAACACAAATAAGGGCACCGCTATCAACACCTCATTTCCCATGATGCCATATAAACGGTTTGGCAAAGCCATTAAAAAGTCAGCATCAAAAGTGTCCAGCTGCAAGCCTAGCAGGGCAAACAGTAACGCAGTTCCACTCAGTACAAAAGCCACTGGATAGCCAGATAATAAAATGATAAAAACAGCCAGAAACATCCATAAAGCCATATAACTATCCATGCTTCACATCTATCTCAAATAGGAAAACAATCTTGGTCATTAATAAAGATAGACCTTGTAAAATGAGTAAGCCAGGCATTAATAACAGGCTGGTTTTTAATAAATAGACAAAAGGTAAGCCCCCCGAATTTCGCGAACTTTCCATAATATCCCAGGAGTCGCTAACATATCCCCAGCTGCTCCAGAGCATAAACCCGGCAACAGGCAACAACAACAACAGCGTGCCCAGTAAATCAATCCAGGCTTTGACTGTTGCAGTGCACCGTTGATAAATGATATCTACTCGTACATGCCCCTCATGTTTTAGGGTATAGGCAGCGCCCAGCATAAACACCAGACTATGTAGATAAATGATAGATTCCTGCATCATCACCCAGCTAAGATCAAACAGGTAGCGCAGCACCACGATACAAAATGTAACCAAAACCAAAGCCAGGCTCAACCAGGAGACACAACGGCCAACCTGTTCATTAAATGAGTCAATGGCTTGTGCGCTGCGCTGAAAATAGGATAAAAGTAAGGGCATAACCTGATTTAGAAATTAGTAATAATTTGTAGCCCGCTATTATACTGCATTACCATGTGTAGTGAGCTTCTTCAGTCCACAACTCTAAATACCTAAGGCACCTGGAAATCAATAATCGTCCAATATTTGGGCAGGATTTTTGTTTGTCATCGGTGCGGTAGCAATAGGCGCATAGCTGGCTACGTAACTTATTGTTACAGTGCTGATGACGGACAAAAAGACCAGCAAGGATGGATGATGTGTGTTTCCAGGTGCCTAAGCACCAGAATTGATGCCTATCTGTGTGTTAGATTTTAATGAACCCAAAAACCGGGGAGTAGGCTCTAGCCTACATAGTTCTGCCTCATGTAGGCTAAAGCCTACTCCCCTACCTGAATTTTCTATTGTCGAACGAATTTTGAGCACATAAAAAACCTGCTTTGACTCGTTCAAACCGGCGCTTTTCGGGCATGCTTTTTACAAGCACATTTTCTATCAGTGCAGTATAATCACACCCGAATACCAAGAATTATCTCAGGAAATCAACAATAATTTCAGGAAACCAATAATGAAAAAATTTTATAACACCATCGAAAGCCTGTTTAATGAAAGTATAAAAGGGGTTGCCAAAGCACACAGTGATATTCTTAAACTTAATCCTGATCCTTGTTTTATCACTCGCACAGCACCTACACCCGCCAATAAAGTCGCCCTTATTTCAGGTGGCGGCGCAGGACACGAGCCACTACATGCAGGCTTTGTTGGTAAAGGTATGTTAGATGCGGCATGCCCGGGACAAACATTCACTTCGCCTACGCCTGATCAAATGATGATGGCTGCCGAAGAAGTCAACAGCGGGGCTGGTGTTATATTTATCGTCAAAAACTACGCTGGCGATGTGATGAATTTTGAAATTGGTGCAGAAATGTCTGATTGTGAATCTGCCTCAGTTATTGTTGCTGATGATGTTTCACTACCGAAAGACCACCCTATTGGTCGTCGTGGTGTTGCTGGCACACTAATCGTTGAAAAAATGATCGGTGCGGCCGCCGAAAATGGCGCTGACCTGGCAACATGCAAAGCAATCGGCGACCGTGTTGCCGAGAGTACAGCATCAATGGGTGTGGCTTTAACAAGTTGTACTATTCCTGCTTTAGGCGAACCTACTTTTTCATTAGCAGAAGATGAAATGGAAATGGGTGTTGGCATTCACGGTGAACGTGGCATAGAAACCATGAAATTGGGCACAGCCAAAGAAATTACTGCGATTATTTGTAAAAAAATTGAAGATGACTTAAAGCCACAAAAAGGTCAAAGAATTCTCCTACATGTGAATGGCCTAGGTGCAACTCCTCCGATGGAACAATACCTAGTCTTTGATGAAGCGTGTCAGTACTGGGAAGAGCGTGGTGTTATTATTGAGCGCTCTTTAGTCGGTGATTACACGACAGCTTTGGATATGGCAGGAATTTCTATCACGGTGACTTTATTAGATGATGAACTCATCGGATTATGGGATGCGCCTGTGCATACGGCTAACTTACGTTGGGGTTGTTAAGAGCCTGAACACACATATACTTCACGCGGCCACGATTGCGGTTTTCTAGCAACAAAAATCGACTTGTTATAAAATCCGCAACCGTGGCTGGCCGCGTAAAGTATACAGGATGTGCTGACGATAGGAAGCGCATCAACCTTCGAATGATGCGCGCTTCGTGCTTCAGAATATCCTATCCAGAAAGCAAAAAAAAGGTGGGCAATGCCCACCTTTTTTATTTGCATCCCGAATAGCCTATGCTGACCATAGGAAGCGCATCAATACATGAATGATGCGCTTCGTGCCTCAGCACATCCTATTCAGAATACACACTTATAATTTTGCTTCTATAGCATCTGCAATTGCACAGATCATTAACTGAGAACTTCTTGCGCCAGCATCGATATGCCCAACACTACGCTCACCCAGGAATGAAGAACGGCCGCGTACTGAATGCATAGGTTTGGTAGACTCCATGCCTTTAATTGCAACTTCTTTAAGCCCTGCTAACAATGCTGGATATTCAAGCTTGCCACAGTTTTCATTAAAATAGTTAGCCACTGGAATTAATGTATCTAACATTGTTTTCTCGCCAGCATCAGATTTTCCACGCGCTTTCATCGCTTCTACTGCGGCATTAAAAGACTCTGCAAAGGTAACTGGATCAATCGTTTTTCCCACTGCATCTTTACCCATGGCAACGAAAAAAGTACCAATTAAAGAGCCTGATGCACCCCCAATTTTACTCATGCAGGTCATACCCATTTTTTTCCAGGCATCCGCCCAATCTAACTGGCTTATTTCGTCACTTTGCTCGGTTAGAAAACCTAGTCCACGGCGAATGTTAATTACATGATCACCATCACCCAGAGTTTTATCCAGTTCGGTTACTTCTGCGTCATGCTCCACTATGGTATCGCTAGCGGCCTTAATTAGCTCTGTTAACATATCTGAAGTTACTTGCATTATCTTTTTTCCTCTCGTTTAAAGTAGCCATCCCCATGGATATTTCCGAGGACTTCAGCTAATAAATATTATCTAAAACAGCTCGCTTTGTAAATAGCACTGTATTTGCGAAGCCTACTGACATATCGTTAGATTCCAAGTTTCATGCATTTTTTAACCAGTGAAGCGCTGATAGACTGGGCAAAATCTTCAGGATTATCATAATCCTGTTTTTGCACAAACTCAACCAGACCACTCACCAGTTTTTTAGTTTCTGCAATCTCCACATGAGACCTGCCACAACCGTCACAATGCGTCCCTGTTTCTGTACAAAAAGCACTCCCTTTACATGGAATAAATTTCATTTCACATCTCTCCCAGTACGATATTTACTTTTAACAACTGCAATACTATACTCTAATTTATTGTTAGATACATCCATTCCTGGCTATATTAATGCAAACCCTTGATTAGAAAACCAATAACGTCCGTACAAAAATAATAAAATGACGGCACATAAAGAGAGCTTTACGCCTTGCGACCTGGTTATTTATGGTGGCCTTGGAGACTTGTCACGACGAAAATTAATTATTTCTCTATACCGCCTGGAAAATGGAGGTTTTCTTGAACCTGACACACGCATGAAAGTACATGATGTACAAGCGCTCGGAAATTGTCATAAACTTTAAACAATTACCACATAATATTTTCACAGAAAGCTTCCAGCAATTACCTGCAAATAAATTAATCATCCACCTGCAACCGAATGAAGGCATTGAAATTCAAATGCTGAAAAAATACCCGGTATCGATGAAAATATTAAACTACAAAGAACAAAACTGGATTTAAGCTTTTTTGAAACCTTTAAAAATAGTCGTATTTTTGGCGGTTATGAGAAATTAATACTGGAAGCCATGCGCGGCAATCCAACCCTGTTTATTAGCCGTGAGGAAATTGAACAAGCCTGGTCATGGATTGATTCCATTCAGGACGCATGGGAATCCACCAAGGCAGCAACTAAAGACTACCCTGCTGGCAGCTGGGGGCCTGATGCATCAGTGGAAATGATTGCTAGAGATGGTCAAACCTGGGAAGAATAAAATGTATTCTCCGATGATTTTTAACACTAAAACTTAACTAACTCCAATCCATTTATATAGCTAAAATCCTTCAGATTATAAGTAAATATCTTACAATCTCGCACTAAAACTGTTGCGGCAATAAGACTATCAGGAATATCCAGGTTATGACTCTTTGCATAAGTCTTAATCAGCATTGTAGATTTTTTTGAGACATTCTCATTCAAATGCTCCACCTTAAAAAGTGATACAAACTTTTCAAGCTTTATTGTCTCTGCTTTATTAATCGCACCATAATAAAGCTCCATTACCGAGATAGAAGAAATAACAAGATCTTCATTAAAAGCATGTACTCTTTTAATGGTTTCCTCATTACCTTTTAAAACTTCAATCAATACATTAGTATCTAAGACGATCATTTCCAGGCTTGCTTTCTAATTGATTCCTGGCTTATCTCCCTGTTTTCCCACATTCCTGAAAAATCAGAAAAATCCAGAGTTTGAGGGTTTTTCTTTCTCTCTTCTAAGTCTTTTTCTAGCGTTTTTCTAATATAAGCAGAGAGCGAGAGTCCTAAATTATTGGCCTGCCTCTTAACATCTGCAAATAATAGCTCTTCGAAATATATTTGTGTTCTGTGCATCTTACACTCCATACATCACATTTATACATCACTATAACATATAATCCTAGAAAATTCAGTCGCTCACGTTTTCTCGCACAAGCAGTTATAAAGCAAAAAGGCCCTAGAAGGCTGCCCGAGAATAGAAAGCCTACAGCGGAAAAGCTAATTTTGGCCAGATTTCCCGCTAATTTTCGTTAAAGAGCCAGCTATTCTCGGACAGTCTCCTAGCTTAGGTAACGCGCAATAAATAACCCACCCATATTACGTAGGATTTTTGTTTGTCTTCAAAGCCTGCCCCGTACTCGATACGGGGGCGTAGAAATAGGCGCATAGCTAGCTACGTAACTATTTCTACAACGCAGAAGACGGACAAAAAGACCAGCAAGGTGGGTGGGTTATTTATTGCGAGTTGCCTTAATGATCTCTCTGAATAATATACAAAGATAAATCACGCAATAAATCAGCTTCAGCCCCAAAATCAGTCAGACTTTCAACGGCCTGATCATGCAAATCCTGTGCTTTTTGCTTCGCGCCCGCTAAGCCTAATAAGGCTGGATAAGTAGGCTTATCATTATCCTGATCCTTACCCTGAGTTTTTCCCAAAGTAGCGGTATCGCTTTCCTCATCTAAAATATCGTCTTTAACCTGAAATGATAGCCCGATACATTTAGCATAATGATCTAGCTTACTCGCCGTGGCAGGATCTAAATCAGGCTTGGATAAAGTCGCAAGTTGTACAGCAACACGAATCAAAGCACCCGTTTTGTGAATATGCATATTTTCCAGTTCAGGCAACGTCAGCGTTTTACCCACTGATTCCAGATCAATCGCCTGCCCACCTACCATACCTAATGAGCCACTAGCCTTCGTTAGTGCATTAATCATTTGTATGCGTGACTCCGCACTGGCATTCATACTACTGTCACTAGCCAGAGTCTGAAAGGCTAGCGCTTGTAATGCATCGCCTGCCAATATTGCAGTCGCCTCATCATAAGCCACATGCGATGTTGCTTTGCCACGGCGCAAATCATCATCATCCATAGCGGGTAGATCATCATGAATTAAAGAATAAACATGAATCATCTCTACCGCACAGGCGGGGCCATCTAAAACATCAGGGTTAATACCCAGAGCCTTACCCGCACTATAAGTCAACATGGGGCGCATACGTTTTCCACCATCCAGAGTACTGTACCGCATGGCATCATGGAGTCTTTGAGGCAGAATTGTATTTGCCGGCAAACGGTGTTCCAGAGCTTTTTCTACTCGCTCCTGGCTGGAGACTAAATATTCTTTCAGGGCGTTACTCATCGTTAAATGACTCCAAAGTTTGTTGACCGTTTTTTGCTAATAAAATTTGCACTTTTTGCTCTGCCTCTTGCAAGGCTTTCTGACAAGTACGCGTTAAATTCACACCTTGCTCAAATGATTTTAATGACTCTTCCAAAGAAATATCACCTTGCTCTAATTGCTCGACAATCTCTTCTAAACCTTTCAGAGAATCTTCAAATAACGTGGCACTTTTCTTTCTAGGCATGTCGATAAAAATAATTTAATGATAGGATAGTTTAATCGAACTATTATATATGAAAAACATCCGAGTAATTAACTAGAAAATGAGTAATACCTATAACGCAGCAGCTATTGAAGTTTTAAGTGGCTTAGACCCCGTGCGTAAACGTCCGGGCATGTATACCGATACCACACGACCTAACCACCTGGTTCAGGAGGTCGTTGATAATAGTGTGGATGAAGCGGTTGCAGGACATGCTTCAAGCATAGGCGTGGTTTTATTGAAAGACGGCAGCATTAAGGTACAAGACGATGGCCGAGGCATGCCCGTTGATATGCACCCCGAGCAAAATATGCCTGGCGTTGAAGTGATTTTGACCCAATTACACGCAGGCGGAAAATTTTCTAATAAGAATTACCAGTTCTCTGGCGGTCTACACGGTGTCGGTGTGTCGGTTGTAAATGCTCTATCAACGCAACTGGATGTAGAAATCAAGCGGAATGGCAAAATCTACCAGATGCAGTTTGCAGGTGGTGAAAAGCAAACCGAACTTAGCGAAATTGGCAGTGTCGGCAAACTCAATACCGGTACCATGGTACATTTTATGCCTGATGCCAAATACTTTGATTCCAGTAAAGTGTCTGTACTCAAGCTCAAGCACGTACTAAGAGCAAAAGCAGTACTTTGCCCAGGCTTAAAAATCAGCTTATCTATCGAGCAGACAGAAGAATCATGGGAGTGGCATTATCAAAATGGCCTGGAAGAATACCTGTTAGATAGAGTAGGAAATGTAGAATTTTATCCAACCGAGCCGTTTATGGGTAATATGTCAGCAGACCATGAAGCGGTTGAGTGGGGTATCGTCTGGACCACAGAGTCCTTGCCAGAAAACGTGACTGAAAGCTATGTTAATCTGGTGCCTACCTCTCAAGGTGGTACGCATGTCAATGGCTTACGCGCAGGCTTGACCGAAGCCATGCGCGAGTTCTGTGAGATTCGTAGCCTATTACCCCGTGGCGTTAAAATCACGCCGGAAGATGTCTGGGAATTATGTCATTATATTTTGTCAGTCAAATTAGAAGACCCGCAATTTTCTGGACAAACTAAAGAACGCTTAAGTTCTCGTGAATGTGTTGCTTTTGTCTCTGGCGTCGCTAAGGATGGCTTTAGTCTATGGCTAAACCAACACCCTGCTGCTGGCGAGAAAATTGCCGAAGTCATCATATTAAGCGCTCAAAAGCGCTTAAAATCCAGCAAAAAAGCAATTCGCAAAAGAATTTCTGCGGGCCCACAATTACCCGGAAAACTAGCTGATTGTGCTTCACAGGATATCAATCGCAGTGAACTATTCTTAGTTGAAGGAGACTCTGCGGGCGGCTCAGCCAAACAAGCCCGCGAACGTGAATTTCAGGCAATCATGCCATTACGCGGTAAAATTCTAAATACCTGGGAAGTGGATTCTACTCAAGTAATGGCGTCTAATGAAGTCCACGATATAGCGGTCGCATTAGGCATAGAACCAGGATCAGATGACTTACAAGGTCTGCGTTACGGTAAAGTATGCATCCTCGCAGATGCCGATTCCGATGGTCTACATATTGCAACCTTGATTTGCGCTTTGTTTTTTAAGCATTTCCACAGTCTGGTTAAAGCAGGTCATGTCTTTGTCGCTATGCCTCCGCTATACCGTATTGATGTCGGTAAGCAAATTTTTTATGCTCTGGATGAATCTGAACGCCAGGGGGTTATAGACCGCATCAAGGCTGACAAACTCAAAGGCAAAATCAATGTACAGCGCTTTAAAGGCTTAGGCGAAATGAATCCCGCCCAGCTACGCGTAACCACCATGAACCCAGATACTCGCCGCCTGGTGCAGCTAACCATCGAAGAGGGTGATGATACTAATGAAAAAATGGATTTATTATTAGCCAAAAAACGCTCTCAAGATAGAAAATCCTGGCTGGAAAGCAAAGGCAATCTGGCGGAAGTCTAAAAGACCATACCGCTTCCTCATTACGTATAATTCTCAGCCATATTAGCAACCCATCAACTTTGGAATGATGGATAAAACAAGATAGTTCCCATGGTCTCCGTGGGAATTCATATATGGACGCTCCTGCGTCCCGTGACGCAGGAGCGTCACAGGCTGCGTTTCCACGCAAAGCGTGGGAACGATGGGTAATTGTCAGAAAACAATTACCTTTGACAAAAATGCGAGTAAATCAACGGGGTTCGTACTACTTTCGACAGTTACAAATTAGTTTATGTCACCTAACTAAAACGCACCTATTCAGCGTAAATTTCATTTAATAATCAATAATATAAATTACTTGTAGGGTGGGCAAAACACAGTGTGCCCAGCACTTTCCCCTGTCATGAGAAAGATGGGCACGCAAACTTTGCCCATCCTACAATAAATCAATAGCTTATAATGTCGAAATTCACTGTGTAGTTTCACTAAAATAAATAGTTTCACATCCTATAATAAAATAACCATGCCTATCCCACTAAACAGCAAAATAATTATCTCCAGCGATGTACTAACCCAGGAAGTTAATAACGAAACCGTTCTGCTTGATATGCAAAGTGAAGATTATTTTGGCCTGGATGCAGTCGGCACACGCTTCTGGCAATTATTACAAGCGCATAATGAACTGCAAAAGATATTCGATATAATGCGACAGGAATATGATGTTGAGGAACAGCAACTAGAACTGGATTTAAACGACCTGCTGTCCAAGCTATTAGATAAAGACCTGGTCAGCCTAGAGTAAGCTGTTTTCCTTAATAAGCAATGAAAAGGGGAGTAGACTTTAGTCTACACGGAGCATAAATTTATGTAGGCTAAAAGTTTACAGTTGATGCGCTTCGTTCCTCAGCACATCCTATAGAAAATTATTTAACTTATTGACAGTGGGCTGTAGGCTATTCTTATCACTTATAGCGGGTATATCTAACGTTTATGTCATATTTGAGATAAAGCTGTTCGCCTGAAAGGCAAAGGTTTTAACCTACGAATGGAAAATATAGGGGAGTAGACTTTAGTCTACACGGTGCATGAGTTGTATGAATGAATTACTTGAATTTGTGTAGGCTAAAGCCTACTCCCCTGTCTTATGAAACCGGGAAACAAAAAAGGCAGCCCGTGGGCTGCCTTTTTATAGCGTTAATAAAACTAAATACTAACCAGGAGGCAGACCAAACTTACCGCCTTTCTTTACCCCGCGACGCTGACGCAAGACCTCAGGTTGGTTCTCCTTAATATGCTTTATTGCACCACTGGCCGGATCAAAATAATCCGCCTTGATAGGACCTAAAACCACGCGAAAGTTACGACTAGATTCTTGACTTCCAAACTTAACAGTAAGGCTACCATCCTCTGGCATTTCGTAAACGTCCAGAGTCTCCAGGTCAATTATGCGTATGCGTTTCCACATTTTAGAGTCAAAAGGAGTTTCAACATAAGTAATTCTACTTTTCTCCCGACTAGATTCTAGCGCAGAGGCATCCCATTCCAGTTTAACTTCACTACCGGGGGCACCTAAAACTGTTATTCCCCAGCTATCATTACCTTTTATACCATGATAATCAGCAAAGGTCTCGCCATAGCCATTAATAAATAATATACCCTTTTCACTACCACTCTTAACCATAGGGCTAAAAGGTTTAACCCTATGCTGAGGACACAACTTTTTACATTCCTTTAATTGACCTAATACTACTTTATTAATAGCCTTCTGATCATTAACTTCCAATGCTATTCTAACAAACCACTCAGGCTTGTTTTGAGCTTCAGACTTGCCTTTACTAACGGCCAGTCCACTTAAAGAACTCAAAGCAACTGCCGTAGCCAAAGAGAAGAGTAATTTTTGCTGTACTTTTTTCATTTATATTCTCCTTATTTTAAATCTGCTGGAATCAGGGTTACACTATCGCCATTGTCAATCAGAGTCACTAGACCACCACTAAATCGAACAAAATATGCTTGTCCAGACTTAATAGTCGTTTCAAAACCTGGCGTAGCATAAGGAATAGCTTCATAGATTTCGCCGACACCAGTATAGACATATGCATTAAGGTCAGGGCCACTGCCATCGTCATAAAAGGCCAAGCTCGAATTGCTAAGAGGAAGAGCTCCTAATCCAGCTCCAAGATCCATGTAGGCTAAACTCCAGTCCATTTCACCTAAAAATGGGCTTGACAGCATTGTTCTAAAATCATCATTACTATTTGAGCTGGTACCACCACTCAAAATTGTTGCTAGATTGGATGAAAAGCTACTAGCCGCTAGTTCTCGTGGTGATACACCTGCATCTGGAACCGCTATTTTTGGTGTTCCGGTTGCAGTAATACCCATAGCCGCATCGAGCTGCCATTTTGTACCATTTGGACCCAAACCATCGGTTATAATCCAGTACCCCACCCCCTGCACCATACCTTCGCTAGAAACCATCTCAACATATTCAGGCTGATGCCCGCCAAATTGTGTAGTCTGCTTATACATTACCCAATTTGCGTTATCACCATAAGTACCTAGATCATCAGCAAAGATCTCATTAATCGTTGCATTGGTAAGGCAGTTTATACCAATCATGGCCCACTGATCAGCGATTAACTCACCGCCTGTGCCACAAGGAGTGTAATAGGCATAGGCCCGACTATTGTTAGAATTAGCAGCTGCCCCCAGGGGGAGATTACCATTAGCCATAACACGAATACCACCGTTACCATCAATACTGATATCTCTACCATAATCAGCATTATTTGCAGCATCAAGTCCTGTACGATCGAAAGCCCAATCAGGAGAGGCACCGCCACCTAAATCTTGTCTATTATAAAAGAGCTCAACTGATGTGCCTTTAAAACCTAAACCTGCTATGTTTCCACTCTGAGAGGTGTCACCGCCGTTGGTTCCAAGAATACTATCACCAAGCACGTAGAAGGGGGTACCATACTTAAGCTGCATAGCGCCCTTAGTTGGCCCACCTGAGACCAGCATTGTACTACCCACCCCATCAGCAGTTAAGGAGACTTCCACGCCTAGCATCCGATTAGCAGTTATGCCACCGTCAGTATTACCGTCGACTCTTTGTATGAAAGTAAATGGAGAAGGTTGCGATACATCTAAATTGTACAAATATGCAGCACCATTATTCATACTTACATCGCTAAACTCCGGCGCACCCACCAGAAAGTTAACACCATTTGATGTCACAGAGGATCCAAATTTTTCTCCGGCGACAGTCCCTTCTATCCCCCCGATAAAATTAATGATACCAGATGATAGCCACTGATAAACATAGACCTTACCTGAGTCTATTAATGTCCCCCCAGCGCCATCATATAAAGGTGCACCGGCGATCAGAATTCCTTCAGTACCCGCTGCATTAAGTCGTATCGAAACCTTTGTTCCAAAAGCGGACCCATCTGCTGCAAGATCTGGGACGCCAGGAGACAATAAAGGTTGACCAACATCGCCGAACAACGCCCAAATATCAAAACCAGGAATATATCTAAAGAAAAATATTTTTCCGGGTTGAGAACTTCCCCCAAATTTAGCCAATGGCGCACCAATAGCCAATAGATTTGTTGATGTAGAAACCGAAAAACCAAAAGCAGCCGACCCAGCTGTACTGCAGGACCCGCCAGGTCCTAATACTGAATACGGAGCTCCAGCTACAATAGCTCCACCACCACCACCACCACCACCACCACCACCACCACCACCACCACCACCACCACCACCACCACCACCACCACCACCACCACCACCATCACCCCATAGGTTAGTCAAATAATCATATCTATAGACATAAACCTTACAAAATGCCTGTCCATTTTCAGTTTCATCTGCCGGGCTACCTACAAAGGCCCACTCTCCCAAAATAGCAACCGAAAAACCACCGATCCCATCAAGGCCTGGACCTCCGCTCAAACCATTATCACTTAATATTTGCTCAGCAATAACTGGTATAGCCTTCACAGACCCGGCTCCCGCTAGTGCTAAAACACTGAGGGAGATGGAAAGAAATAATCATCCAAACGAAGTAAGCTTGTGTCTCAATAATTTATAATAATGAATTCTGAATTTATTCTCACACTAGGCAGATAAGCTTGTTGATATTAACAGATAGCATTATAGGTTGGATTATAAATACAGCCCATCGTTTAAAAGGCTCGGTACGTCGTATATTCATGGCTGAAACGGTGGAGCTACTAGGCTCAGGTGGTGCAAGTATTGCTGAAGAAAAACTAGGATGGAATAGAGGCACTATCCGAAAAGGACAATATGAACTTGAAACTCAGCCCATAGAAGATAATTTTTCAGCGAGAGGGCGTAATAAAAGTGAAGAGCATTTTCCTCATCTACTTGATGACATAAAAAAAATTGCTGAACCGGAGTGTCAAACGGATCCCTCTTTTAATTCCTGTCGATTATATACCCGGCTAACGGCTAAAGAAGTTAGAAAACGTTTACTGGAGATTGATTATTACGATGAAAAAACATTACCTTGCTCAAAAACTATCAATACAAAATTAAATGACCTGAGTTACCATCCAAAAAAGGTACAAAAAACAAAGCCTCATAAGAAAATCAAGGAAACGGATGCAATTTTTGAACAAGTTCATTCAGTCAATGGAATGGCAGATATCAACCCAAAAGAGATTCGTATATCAATTGATGCCAAAGCAAGAATGAATATAGGAAATTTTTCACGGGGAGGACGAAATCGGGTTTTAACAAAAGCAGAGGATCATGATTTAGATGTTAAGGAAAAGTTAACTCCTTTTGGTTTTTATCTGCCTGAACATGATGATTTTTTCCTTTTCTTTACAGCAGGCTATGCCAGCAGTGATTTCATCGTTGACCGATTGGAAGAAATTTGGCCAGAAATTCAAGAAAAATATGGAGTAGATATTCTGACAATTAACGCTGACAATGGTATGGAGAACAGTAGCTCCAGAACTCAGTTTATAAAAAGGCTTGTGGAGTTTGCTGAAAAAAGCAACATAAAGATAAAACTGGCCTACTACCCTCCTTATCATAGTAAATATAACCCAATTGAACGAGTATGGGGAGCCTATGAAAATCATATTAGTGGCGACATAATGGATACAGTTGAAACAACTTTAAAATTTGCCAAAAGTATGACCTACAATGGCAAAGCACCTATTGTTAAATTAACAGAAAAAATATATGAAACAGGAGTAAAGGTAGGTAAAAAAGCAATGAAGACGTATTATCAGTTTGTTGACCGAATGCCATCGTTGGAGAAATGGTTTTTGACCATTTCTCCTGGTTGTTCTGGATGATTATTTCTTTCCATCTCCCTGAGTGTGATTGATACACACTTCTTGAAATTAATTTTCATTTCTAACTCCCATTATTTATAACTTTAATTCTTTTTGTTCCTAATTCTTTATGGTCCCGTTGGCGTCGGAATAAGGCTAGGAGGTGGGCCAAAAGCCTTTACATCTTTGCTTTTTGTCAGGCTACCTAAGACTATCAATGCGGGCGCTACGTAAACGGCCTTGCGCATAAACCCACGACGTGAATTAGACACCTCTATGCTTTTAGTTTTTTCAGTTTTTTCATCCACAGCAAATCTCCTTGCTAAATTAATTTATAACACTATTGAGAAATATAGCACAATTTTTCTGTTTGTGTCTGTTTTTCCCTAGGTAAGCAGGCAGTTTATCAGCAATACTTAGGAAGTATTGCACGAACTAAAATGAGCATCTGGCGCAGAATTTTTATTCGTATTCAAAACGTAGAAACAGGCACATAGCTGGCTGCGTAACTTGCTACAGTGCTGATGACGGACAAAAAGACCCGCAAGGATGGATGATGTGTGTTTCCAGGTGCCTTAATTATGCGCCACTATTTTTGCATAGACCTCACCCAGCCGCTCGATCTGCCAGGGGATTGTTACTTTATAAACGGGAATTGCCTTTGCCAGCTCGGCTCGCAACTGAAAGTGATGTGCTTTAAAAAAACCCAGATCGATAAAGCCGCTAAAGTGAAAGGCCTTGAATTTCTCTATACCTTCCAGCGTGGTAATACTAACGACTGCATCTGCTGCTACCGCCTCTAACACATAACCTGCATAAATAGGCTTAGACTGTCGGGCAACATTTTCTACCGGATAACCCAGCACTTCAGGTTCACGATAAGGCCGGTGAAATGGGTAGGAGGCTACTGTATAAAACGTGTCATGCTGCTGAAAGATTGCCAGTGAATCATCGGAATACAGCGCATGGCCTTGCTGAATAAAATAATCCGTTAGTGTTGATTTTCCACCAAAGGATTCAGCCGAAAAAAAAATTGGCCGACCGGCGACTTCAACTGCGCCTACATGTAACATTTCATAACGTTTTTCCAGCGCAAATTTTAGCGGCAATAGGGTATGGCACACCCAGAAGCGTAAGCGCTCGGGGGTAAATTGCGCTTCAGGCTGATAGTGTAGTGTATGACTGCCGATGGACCAGTATAGAGTAAGCACTTGTGCAATTTCCAAAGCCCATTGGCTCCCGGCACCGGTTGCCAGGGCAAATTTACTTTGTGCAAAATACCTGCCTTTACGGGCAGACATATCCATCCAGCCTGAACGTTCTGGAAACGCTGCTGGTTGCGTATTTTCGTCTATTTGTTCTATAACTATTGTTTCTAATGCGGGGTTGTATACATCATCCCGTAATAACGGCTCACTGGGGAAAATAATATTAAAATTGAAGGCGATCATAATGATACTGTCTGATATTAATTGTTGCATCAGTTCTTGCTCTACTATTGGGGCGTAGGCTTTAGCCTACATAAGGCAATAGCAGCGCAGACTAAGGCACCGGGAAACAAATAATCTTTTTATCTATAAATATTGCTATTTTTGTAGGCGGGCAAACTCTCACTGCCCTTAAGTTAAGGGATAAAACAATAATAAACAACACGTTACATCGTAGGCTGGGTTAGCTTAGCAAGCGCAGCGCAGATAACGTAACCCAGCATTTTACATATATGGAGCTTTGCTGGGTAACGTTTTTTTTCGCAAAAAAAATCTAACTCAGCCTACAGTGTCATTCATTGATTATTAAATAATAAATCCTTAACTTAATGGCAGTGGGGTAATCTCTGCTTACACTGAATACTTTCACAATCTCTATAGTGCTGTTGATATTCAAAAAATCGCGAGGAGTACCATAGCTTCAGCTATTGCTGTTTCAGAAAAATCTCCTTCTCCAGAGGGAGAAGGTTGGGATGAGGGGATTATCAATGCATGATTTTATTCTCCTCACCCAGCCCTCTCCAGCAAGAGAGGGCTTAAGTCAACAACATTGGGGTGACCAGGCTGCCACGGCTTAAAATGCTGATTACGTACTGTCTGATATTAATTGCTGCATAATCAATAAATTACCTCGTAGGCTGGGTTAGCTTAGTAAGCGCAGCGCAGATAACGTAACCCAGCATTTTACATATAGGGGGCTTTTATTAGCCGGCTTATCTTTACTCATGGCACTATTTGCAAAAACCACTTAACGCGACCGCTTATGCCTTCGGTGCCTGAGCCTTTTATGATACATACATTAAACAATTCAAACACTAATTTTTCTCGTTTAAAGCCACTTTGTGGACAGGGCACTAGACTTTGTATATGCTAATCTGCCTATTTCATTTTTACTTAACAGCACAGTCTATGATTAACATTGGTCAGTTTAATACCTTAAATATAGCAAAAGATACGGGTATGCAGCTCTATCTAGAGGGTGGTGACTTTGGGGATATTCTATTAACTGACAAGCTGCGCCCTAAGCTGGCAAAAGCCGGCGAGTCTCTGGACGTTTTTATTTATACAGGCGCTGAGGGTGAGTTATTTGCAACGTGTAAAAAACCTTATGTGCAAATGGATGGTGTTGCCTGGCTAAAGGTTATTTCAATGGGTTCTGCGGGTGCTTTTTTGGACTGGGGGATTGCGAAAGATTTGCTGGTGCCCTTTTCTGAACAAGATTATGAACTGGAAGAAAACAACTTTTGCCTGGTAAAAGTCTACCTAGACAACCAAAATCGTATTGCCGCATCGACCTACCTGAATCATTACATCTCTGACGAAGCACATTATTTACACGAAGGTGATGAAGTTTCGCTGATAATTTCAGGCAAAACAGACCTGGGCGTTAAAGCGGTGGTTAATGATAATTTCTGGGGCATTTTATACCATAATGAAGTTTTCCAACCCCTTAGAGAAGGGCAAAAACTAACAGGCTATATTAAGAAAATCCGTGAGGATAATAAAATTGATTTAAGCCTGAACAAGACTGGTCATACCCATGTACTATCCGTCTCAGAGCAAATTATTCAGCGTCTGAAAGACAATAATGGTTTTTTAGAACTGTCTGATAAAAGCTCACCAGAAAGCATAAATGCGGCTTTCGGGGTCAGCAAAAAAGTTTTTAAACATGCGATTGGTACACTCTATAAAGAACGTAAAATTACTCTGACAAAAACCAGTATTTCTTTAAATAAGGAGTAATGTAGAGCGGAGCTCAGTCCGCTAATATCTAGCACCCATACAAGCAGCGGACTAAAGTCCGCTCTACAGGGTTCGCTTTAAGGTATAAAGAAATTCTAAGGCCTCACGCGGACTTAATTCATCGACTATTAAAGTCTGAACCAAAGAAAACCAGGCTGGAGAAATCACCCTCCAGCCCGCTTGTTATCTAAGCAACAAAATCTATTGGCTCATCATCACTCGTTTAGCTTCAGCTTCTAAATCTATATAAGGTGTGCCTTCCACGGTTACTCCAACCAAATCAATCGTTCCTCCACTAAATTTACTGGGTGATGGATATAATTCACTCACTGCATCTCCACTATCATAAGCGATACATAAGCCATCTCCAGATAAGGTAAATTTAGCAGGCTGTGTTTTCATCGACCCCTCAGCTACTAACTCTTCATTAATATACAGTTTAGTGGTGCCCACAGACTCACCATTTTTACCTGTTTTTTCTCTGCTAAACTCCATTCCTAAGGTATGTTTTCCAGGCATCAGTTTTATTGAAGATTCAAAAACCTGTTCTGGTTTTATGCCTAAAAAGTTATAAACATAATAGAGCTTATTATTTTTTATAAATAAAGAGTGCCCTCCAAAACGGGAGCCGTGTGCAAATATAACGCCTGAAGCTTTATCAGTCAGCTCAACATTTGCTAATATTTTATACGAGCGCCCTCTTACATTGACAGCCACACCTTCTGGTACGGGGGCAGTGTTGGGATAATAAACATACCGATCTCTCGCAGGTTCTTGAGAAGGTCTTTCAATACTAATAATTTCTGCGGCACTTCTATCATCCAAAGGCAGAACATTGTTTTTTTCAGCCTCCACAAACCATGCCTCTACTAATTCCTGTAGTTTTTCAGGGTTTTCTTTAGCAAGGTCTTTAGACTCAGATCTGTCACTGGCTACATGGTATAGTTCCCAGTCATCTTTATCAAAGTGTCCTTTTCCTGACAATGGGGCGTGTACGGCAGCCGCTTTCCAGCCTTCTTTCCAGATGCCACGAGAGCCTAGCATTGCAAAATATTGAACTTCTTTACGCGTTGGACCATCTGGTTTTGCATCAAAAGTGTAAGCCATTGATACACCTGACAATGGTTCTTGTTCAACGCCTTTATAAACTTTTGGCATGTCAAGACCTGTCAATTCAAGAATGGTAGGCACAATATCAACTGAATGGTGGTATTGCTGACGAATTTCACCTTTAGCTTTTATTCCCTTTGGCCAGGAAATAATGAGTGGATCGTTGGTTCCACCTGCATATTGTGAGTAACGTTTAAACATTTTGAATGGCGCAGAAAAAGCAGATGCCCATCCCGTTGGGAAATGGTTATAGGTTTCCGGGCCGCCTAAAACCTCTAAATATTTCATATTTTCTGATAATTCATCAGGGTAACCATTGAAAAATTTATTTTCGTTAACCGAACCATTAGGAGTACCTTCACCCGAAGCCCCATTATCAGCCGCATACATTACGATGGTGTTGTCTAACTGACCGCTTTCTTCCAGGTAATCAATAATACGCCCTACCTGAGCATCAGTATATTCTGAAAATCCAGCATAAACCTCAGCCATTCGTGCAAATAGTTTTTTCTCATCGTCATTTAATGAGTCCCAAGGGCGAACATTGTCAATAGGAGCGGCCATATCTGCTCGCATCGGGTTCATAGGTGTATTGACCGTTCCTTTAGGTAATATTCCTTTTGCTATCATCCGTTGAGTTACCCACTCTCTATAGACATCGTAACCTTGATCAAATTTCCCTTTATATTTTGCTATATAGTCTTTAGGGGAATGGTGTGGCGCATGGTTTGCACCTGGGTTAAACCATAAGTACCAAGGCTTAGAAGGATTTGTTGCTTGTTGGTCACGTAGCATTTCAAGTGCATGGTCTGCTAAATCTTTAGATAGGTGGTAGCCTTCTTCTGGCGTTGCAGGTGCTTCAATAAAATGATTGTCTTCGATTAAATCGGGATACCATTGATTGGTTTCGCCGCCAATAAAACCATAAAATCGATCCCAACCCATTTGTAATGGCCATTGTTTTTTGCTGCCTCCGGAAGCGACATCTTGTTCAGGAACATTGTGGTTTTTCCCAACCCAAAAAGTACTCCAGCCATTATCTTGCAATATTTTAGCAAGTGGCGTCACTCTTTCAGACATTCTGCCATTAGCACCCGGAAAGCCATCAGCCGTTTCGGTAATTGCCGCCATTCCATTCAAGTGATGATTTCTTCCAGTTTGTAAGGTTGAGCGCGTAGGCGAACACAATGCAGTCGTATGCCACTGCGTATAGGTCAAGCCATTTTCAGCAAGCTTATCCAAAGTGGGCATGTTAATTGCGCCCCCATAAGGAGACCAAGATCCAAGGCCTGTGTCATCATACAAAACAAAGAGAATATTAGGAGAACCTTTAGGTGCAGATTTTGGTGTGTAAGCAGCCCAGTCTGCTTTAGAATCTCGAATATCTAAAGCAATTTTTCCTTTAAACTCTGGTGAATCACTGCTGGCTTGTTTAGCTTCTTTATCTGTTTGGTTACACCCTGTTATAGCTATAGTTAAGAATGAAAAGACGAATGCTTTAAAAAGTATTTGGCGGCTAAAGTTTGTTATTTTCATTTGCTATCCATAGTTAAATAATTGTAAAAAAATTCTTCAGTAAAAAATTTTTGTTTCTTGTTCTTTATTCTGTATTGAGCTAGAGCCTAGTATACGCCAACCAATCTGTCGAATAATTCCAGCTTATTTTTCTTGTATAAAAACAAGTTTCTTTTCCACAACGTATTCTCGTACGAGACGAATAACGGGAAAAATAGGGGTCCGAATTGCGAATTTTTAGCTTTTTTAACAATAACACCTTCAGAACCAGAGTGTAATCTAAAGGAAGCGACCAGAAGCAATGAAGAATAGGAATTCCAGACCATAAAGTCAAGATATTATTTAAATATCCCACAAGATTCAGGCTATCAACTGAATGGAAAAAGTTAGGTGCGATGAGATTAAATCCGCTAACTCCAGTTAATTTTTGAATGCCCGCTCCTGACTGACGAGCGACCATCCAGACTTATAATTTCAGGAGACTCTATAGGCCTAGGCCCAGTGGCCACTAACCGACCCACGACGCTCTCAGTCAATATTGATGCGATTGTTAGAGTTTTTCCCAAATTCTGCCATAGCATCTAGCACTTCTTTTAGCTTTTCACCCATATTCGTTAATTCATATTCTGTGGTTGGAGGAACAGTCGCATAGACGGTTCTTGTGATTACCCCTTTTTTTTCTAAAAACCTCAACCGCGTTGTTAGCACTTTTGGACTGATACCTGTTAATGCGCGTTGAATCTCCGAATAGCGTTTTTTATGCGGCAATAGTTCTCTAATAACTAATGTTGTCCACTTACCTTCAATAAGTTCTGCTGTTTTTTTTACCGGACATTCATCACTACAAGCTTGATTCTTTTCTAAACTATCCATAACACCCCTACTATCCTATTGGTAA
Source organism: Methyloprofundus sp. (assembly GCF_965251085.1). NCBI lineage: Bacteria > Pseudomonadati > Pseudomonadota > Gammaproteobacteria > Methylococcales > Methylococcaceae > Methyloprofundus > Methyloprofundus sp. Next base: position 3,858,856 of record NZ_OZ252594.1, read on the forward strand.
CTACTTTCAAAAGTATAGTTTAACTCATATAATCTAGCCATGCTTTAACAAGTAAGGAGCTAAATATGAAGAAGATGACTTATTTACTGACTGTTATTGGAGCGATTCAAATTATATTGGGTATTTTTTATTTATTTTTCCCAGAGTTCATTTTAAAAAGTATCGGGCACAGCATTCCTCAAGCCAATATTTACTATCCACTCGCCATGTTGGCGGCAAGGTTTATAGCCTATGGTATTGCACTAATCTATATAGCAAAAGAACCTTTGAACCTAGAAACCGCAGTTGAGCAGGGATTTTGTGGAAAATCTGAGTGCGAAAGACAAGGCACAGCTAGCAGGCAATGGCCGTAGCCCTTGGCAATAGCTGTAACGCAGTATTTCGCGCTCAGATTTATTCACAAAACCGTGAAGCGGAGTCTGCTCACCCTGCAGGTGATAAGTTGTTGCGTTAATTATGATTTATATTCAAATACTTAGAGTGTTTTTTAGCGTTCAACTGCGGTTTTTAGGTTGAAGTACCTTTTATGGGTTCAGTTTATGGTCTTCATTCAGTTAATAGATCTAGGGGCAGGACTATTTTATACCCTCAGTGGTGTTGTCAATATTGCCGGTTCAGCTTTTCCACTGTTTAATGCGACATGGATGATTGTTCTTCTGCTTTTATGGATGCCTAAAAAGAGTCACTCAGCATGATTTTCTGGCTGAAAAAACAGTATTATCAATTGCAGATTAAATGGCTGCTTAAATTTAAACCTGCGCTACTTTTTGACAAAATAAATCAGTTAGATTGGTATAAAAACACCTTGCGGCTATGGGTTAATGATCAGCGCTTTAGCGCCAAAAGTAAAGTGCTAGAAGCGGGCTGTGCATCAGGTGCTTTAACGGCTTATATTGCTAAATCAGGCTATATTCCTACTGGAGTTGATGCATCGAGTAAAATGATTGAGCTTGCTAACAAAAATAATAACGGTATTGATTTTTTAATGGCCGATGTGCTTGATTTGCCCTTTGAAACCGATTGCTTCGATGCTGTTATTGCAGCGTCACTCGTTAATATTATACCCGATAAGAATAAAGCAATTGACGAACTCTCTCGTACTTGTAAAAAAGGTGGGATGATGACGATCCTTGTGCCTTCAGCTAAATTTACTGATAAAAATTTACATTCATTGCAAGAATCACTTGGGAATTCAGGATTTTCTGCTGCTGCAATGGAAGCTTGGCATAAACTCGCCCCAAAAATGCAAGCGAGTGATATTTTATCCTTATTCAAGCAAGCTGGATTGACAGAAATTACCACAAAAGATTATTTACAGGGGATGGTTATTTCAGTTTCTGCAATAAAACCTGCTTGACTCATACAATTGTACTGTTTCTGGAAGTCATAATAACCATATAGGTCAAGATTAATTTATTTTGTCTTATTCCTGAATAAACCATAAACAGGCTTTAACTTTAACTATGGTCCGTTTTCACTCGATGCTTAGTCTTCATTAACGAAGCATGAGGCACATATAAAAGGTCAGCAATTTTGCGTACCAAATATTCTTCATGCATATCCAGATCGCCATCAACAAAAGCCACCTTCCATAGAGACTCAATTAATTCAATTTTTTGTTCCAGCGTATAAGATTTATTGATGAGTGAGGTAAATTGAAAATAATCAACTGCCTGATTCCTCTGCTCTTCAGCCAGATCAAATAAGTCAGTGGCTTGTTCTAAAGATAAAGAGAAGCTCTTCTGAACTAATGCCAAAACAGTCTCTTGCTCTATAGCCTCGATTTTATCATCCATCGTCACCATTTCTAATAACAATGCAGCACGGGCAATTTGCAGTTTTTCTTGCGAGGGTTCTTCGGGAGCAGGAAGTTTCATATGTTCATCAAAGAACAGTTTAATTTGATTAAGCATGATTATTTAGCCAGATTCAATAGAAGGATACCTCTAATAATGGTCTTTTTTGCCCAATTTCAGCGTTGAATGGTTTTCTGCAATTCTCATGTATTTCATAGTCACTGCGGTTCTCGAAAAACATTCGCCTTGAACTCGTACAAAAATCCTAATTATTAGAGGCACCCAGAAATAAAAGAAAGATAATAAATCGCCTTTCAGGATGTGGTTTATTAGACTATATAGTGCCTGAACGGAAACTTAGAAAGCCTTTGTAACTATGTAATTCAAAGGAAATAATGCCTATGACCTTAAGGCAGGATATAAATGTAGGGTACGCATTGCGTACCTTTCAGGAATACGGTATGCGGTGCATACCCTACATAGTATATGCCTCACCTTAAGTGTATAGCCGAAATAATGATTTGAAGATTTTCTGACACTAGAATAAAAGCTCTTCAATTCATTCAAATCAAATAAATCTCTCTGGACAATTCCATATCGAGGCCTCTGGACTTTTCGTTCATCCACTATATAAGTTACAGGGTTTGCTTTAGTTTATAAAGAAAATCCAGCGCTTCACGCGGACTTAATTCATCAGGCGATAACTTTTCAATTAACTCTACAGCCGGATGTGGTGCACTAATCGCGAATAAATCTAATTGACTACTACCCATTTCTATCTGCTGTTCTTTATAAGCTGTATCTTCCAAGTGGCTTAATTTTAGCTTGGCCTGCTCAATTACAGAGCCGGGTATGCCTGCCAGTGCTGCCACCTGCAAACCGTAACTTTGGCTTGCAGCGCCCTCTTTAACCGCGTGTAAAAAAATAATTTTATCGCCGTGCTCCATCGCATCAAGGTGAACATTATGGATCGTACTTTGTTCCTCTGGCAGGCTGGTTAATTCAAAATAATGGGTCGCAAACAAAGTAAAGGCATGTATTTCTCTCGCTAAATAATCTGCACAGGCCCAGGCTAGCGACAATCCATCAAAAGTACTCGTTCCACGACCAATTTCATCCATCAGGATTAAGCTATTCGCCGTGGCATTATGCAAAATATTCGCTGTTTCAGACATCTCCACCATAAAGGTCGATCGACCACTGGTTAAATCATCCGACGCTCCGATCCGGGTAAAAATTTTATCAATCGGCCCACATTCCAGCTTCACTGCGGGTACAAAACAGCCGATATGGGCAATTAAAACGATCAAAGCAGCCTGGCGCATATACGTTGATTTCCCTCCCATATTTGGCCCGGTAATAATCAACATACGTCGTGCATCATTAAAATCTAAATCGTTAGCGACAAAGGGAATATCCGATACATGCTCAACAACTAAATGCCGTCCCGAGCTTATACTTATTCCTCGCTCTTTACGTAATACAGGACGAATTAAATTCAAACTACTTGCCCGCTGCGCAAAATTTACTAATACATCTAGTTCTGCCAGCGCCAAAGCACACGTTTGTATAGGAATTAGAATCGTGGCAATGGCATCCAGTAATTCATCATAGAGTTTTTTCTCAAAAACCAGGGATTTTTCTTTTGCACTCAGTACGGTATCTTCGAACTCTTTTAACTCGCTCGTAAAAAATCGCTCTGCATTTTTAAGCGTTTGTTTACGTATATAGGTATCAGGCACATCATCAGATTGCGAGCGTGGAATCTCAATATAATAACCATGCACACGGTTATATTTTATTCTTAAGGTTGCGATCCCGGTATTTTCCTTTTCCCGGCTTTCCATATCAATCAAGAATTGATTAGCGTTCTGGCTAAGGTTGCGTAAATCGTCTAGCTCCTGATTATAGCCTGCCGCAATTACGCCACCATCACGAATTAATACCGGCGGGTTATCAACAATAGCGCGCTGTAATAAGGCTAAAAACTCAGGCTGCTCACCTATTCTGCTAGCCAACTGACTTATCTGCTCGCACCCTGATTGAGCTATCAGTAATTGCAAGCTTGGCAATACTACAAAAGTATCACGCAATACCAGTAAATCTCGCGGTCGTGCTGATTTTAAAGCGATACGCGAACTAACCCTCTCTATATCTCCGACAGAGCGTAAACTTTCACGCACATCTTCATATAAACCACTTTTTAATAATGCATCGACACAATCATAGCGATTATTTAAGATCGCCTGGTCTCGTAAAGGACGATTTAACCAGCGCCTTAAACAACGACTTCCCATAGCCGTGACTGTTTTATCTAATACCCCATACAGAGTATATTTAATCTGCCCGGAAGGGTGAAAATCTAACTCTAGATTACGCCGACTAGAGGCATCTAAGAGAATACTATCATCACTATTTTCTACACGAATGCCTTGTATATGCGGCAAAGCACTTTGCTGGGTATCTTTTACATATTGCAACAAACATCCAGCAGCCGAGATAGCTGCGGTTAAATTCTCACAACCAAAGCCTTTCAAGTCATGTGTTTTAAACTGCTTTAATATTAACTTCCTGGCACTAGTTTCCTCAAAATGCCAGGATGGACGACGTGTTAAGCCTTTACGTTCCTTGAGTGCAGCAGGCAGCAACCAGTCTTCATTAAATAACAGCTCAGCTGGATTTAAGCGCTCGATTTCACTTAATAATTCATCAGCCGAATTAACCTGCAATAACACAAACCGTCCACTAGTTAGGTCAAGACAGGCAATGCCGTAAACTTTAGCATAATAGATAGCGACTAATAAATTATCCTGGCGCTCTTCTAACAACGCTTCTTCGGTTACCGTCCCGGGCGTAACAATTCGCACAACCTGGCGCTCAACCGGACCTTTTGATGTGGTAGGGTCACCAATCTGCTCACATATCGCAACTGACTCACCTACCTTCATTAATTTAGCGATATAACCTTCAGCCGCATGATAAGGCAGCCCGCACATGGGAATAGGCGAGCCTGCCGAATGCCCTCTTGCTGTCAGAGTAATACTTAAAAGTTCAGCCGCTTTCTTTGCATCATCAAAAAAGAGTTCATAAAAATCTCCCATGCGATAAAACAATAATGTATCTTGATAATCAGCCTTGATACGTAAAAATTGCTGCATCATGGGTGTGTGAACTACCGGTTGATCTACTGTATCCGTCATGAGCTATTTAATGAATATCAAAAATTATTAAATTTTTACCCGTAGGGCGTGGCTTTAGCCCGCTTTAAAGTACAACAATATTAAACAAAAGCGGGCTAAAGCCACGCCCTACAAAAACCTAACTGCTTAGATAGTATTGTACAACAAAGCTTGAGGCAAAAAAAAACCCAAACTCGTTAGAGATTGGGTTTTAGATTTAAGAGCTTGGCAATTCCCTACTTTCACATGGATAAATCCACACTATCATCGGCACTAAACGGTTTCACTTCCGAGTTCGAGATGGGATCGGGTGGTTCACGCTCGCTATGGTCACCAAGCAATTGGTGTTGATCAACTAGCCTGGTTTTATACCTTGTGGGTAGTTTCCTCGCTATCAATCGTCTCTTATCTAGCTTGTGGCTAAATAATTGGAAATCTGTGTTTTGAGTTTAAGAGGTTTCGTTCTCTTACAGTAAAAACGTTATGTCGCTTTCATACAACTCAAACAGCTCCCGAACGTGTTCTGTCCTGAAACGTATTTGGTGTTATATGGTCAAGCCTCACGGGCAATTAGTACAAGTTAGCTTCACACATTACTGTGCTTCCACACCTTGCCTATCAACGTCGTAGTCTTCGACGGCCCTTCAGGGAACTTAAAGTTCCAGTGAGATCTCATCTTGGGAGGGGCTTCCCGCTTAGATGCTTTCAGCGGTTATCCTGTCCGAACGTAGCTACCGGGCAATGCCATTGGCATGACAACCCGAACACCAGTGGTTCGTCCACTCCGGTCCTCTCGTACTAGGAGCAGCTTCCCTCAAATCTCAAACGCCCACGGCAGATAGGGACCGAACTGTCTCACGACGTTCTGAACCCAGCTCGCGTACCACTTTAAATGGCGAACAGCCATACCCTTGGGACCTGCTTCAGCCCCAGGATGTGATGAGCCGACATCGAGGTGCCAAACACCGCCGTCGATATGAACTCTTGGGCGGTATCAGCCTGTTATCCCCGGCGTACCTTTTATCCGTTGAGCGATGGCCCTTCCATTCAGAACCACCGGATCACTATGACCTACTTTCGTACCTGCTCGACTTGTCCGTCTCGCAGTCAAGCACCCTTATGCCATTGCACTAAACTCCTGATTTCCGACCAGGATTAGGGTACCTTCGTGCTCCTCCGTTACTCTTTGGGAGGAGACCGCCCCAGTCAAACTACCCACCATACACTGTCCCCAACCCCGATAAGGGGCCTAGGTTAGAACTTCAAACATACCAGGGTGGTATTTCAAGGGTGACTCCACCACATCTAGCGACATGGTTTCATAGTCTCCCACCTATCCTACACAAGTAGGTTCAAAGTCCAGTGTAAAGCTATAGTAAAGGTGCACGGGGTCTTTCCGTCTAGCCGCGGGTATACGGCATCTTCACCGCAATTTCAATTTCACTGAGTCTCGGCTGGAGACAGTGTGGCCATCGTTACGCCATTCGTGCAGGTCGGAACTTACCCGACAAGGAATTTCGCTACCTTAGGACCGTTATAGTTACGGCCGCCGTTTACTGGGGCTTCGATCAAGAGCTTCCCCCTCACCTAGATTATCTATGCTTTGTCGTATCCGCTGTTTTAAGCTGTGATACGCTTTTCCACTTCGTTTTAAGTTGCTTTCTCGTTGCCTTGCTATTTCTATCGTTAGATAGGCTTCATAGTAAGATACAATCCAGTCTTGTACTTTTTTAGTTGATTTATTCTCGCCTTGACGGTGAGCTTTCAATCGTTTTTTTAAGTCTTTTGTCGATCCCAGATAAAATTCATCCAGTTCGTGACTATAAAGTACGTATACATAATACATGTGGTTTAAATAATCTAGGTGAGGGGTAACCCCATCAATTAACCTTCCAGCACCGGGCAGGCGTCACACCCTATACGTCCACTTTCGTGTTTGCAGAGTGCTATGTTTTTGATAAACAGTCGCAGCCACCAATTTATTGCAACCCTCTTCTGCTCCACCCGCAGGGGCTTCACATAACAAGGGTGAACCTTCTCCCGAAGTTACGGTTCCATTTTGCCTAGTTCCTTCAGCCGAGTTCTCTCAAGCGCCTTAGAATTCTCATCCCACCCACCTGTGTCGGTTTGGGGTACGGGTTGTTTTAACCTGATGCTTAGAGGTTTTTCTTGGAAGTATGGCATCAATCACTTCGTTTTTCACAAGGAAAAACTCGTCGTCACGCCTCAGCATTAAGAGTCCGGATTTTCCTAAACTCTCTGCCTACACGCTTAAACTTACATATCCAACAGTAAGCTGATCTAGCCTTCTCCGTCACCCCATCGCAGTTAGAACAAGTACAGGAATATTAACCTGTTTTCCATCGACTACGCCTTTCGGCCTCGCCTTAGGTCCCGACTAACCCTGCGTCGATTAGCGTTGCGCAGGAAACCTTGGGTTTTCGGCGTGGGGGTTTTTCACCCCCATTATCGTTACTCATGTCAGCATTCGCACTTCCGATACCTCCAGCCAACTTCTCAATTGACCTTCGCAGGCTTACGGAACGCTCCTCTACCACCTCCGTTTATAAATAAACGTCGATCCGTAGCTTCGGTACTATGCTTAGCCCCGGTAAATCTTCCGCGCAAACCGACTCGACCAGTGAGCTATTACGCTTTCTTTAAAGGATGGCTGCTTCTAAGCCAACCTCCTGGCTGTCTGGGCCTTTTCACATCGTTTCCCACTGAGCATAGATTTTGGGACCTTAGCTGACGGTCTGGGCTGTTTCCCTTTTCACGACGGACCTTAGCACCCGCCGTGTGTCTCCCGTGCTAAAACTTGTTGGTATTCGGAGTTTGCAACGGTTTGGTAAGTCGGGATGACCCCCTAGCCGTAACAGTGCTCTACCCCCAACAGTTATACACGAGGCTCTACCTAAATAGATTTCGAGGAGAACCAGCTATCTCCGGGCTTGATTAGCCTTTCACTCCGATCCACAGCTCATCCGCTCATTTTTCAACATAAGTCGGTTCGGTCCTCCAGTAGGTATTACCCCACCTTCAACCTGGCCATGGATAGATCGCCCGGTTTCGGGTCTACACCTTGCGACTAAACGCCCTATTAAGACTCGCTTTCGCTACGCCTTCCCTTATCGGTTAAGCTTGCCACAAAATGTAAGTCGCTGACCCATTATACAAAAGGTACGCAGTCACAGAACAAGTCTGCTCCTACTGCTTGTACGCATACGGTTTCAGGATCTATTTCACTCCCCTCTCCGGGGTTCTTTTCGCCTTTCCCTCACGGTACTAGTTCACTATCGGTCGATAAGGAGTATTTAGCCTTGGAGGATGGTCCCCCCATCTTCAGTCAACGTTTCACGTGCATCGACCTACTTAATATGTCAAAAAAGAGTTTTCGTGTACGGGGCTATCACCCTGTATCGCCAGACTTTCCAGACTGTTCCACTAACTCTATTCTGCTCGGCTGTTCCCCGTTCGCTCGCCGCTACTTAGGGAATCTCAATTGATTTCTTTTCCTCGGGGTACTTAGATGTTTCAGTTCTCCCGGTTCGCTTCTCTGACCCTATGTATTCAGGTCAGGATAATGGGCTTATGCCCATTGGGTTTCCCCATTCGGAAATCCGCGGGTCAAAGTTAGTTTGAAAACTCTCCGCGGCTTATCGCATCCTACAACGTCCTTCTTCGCCTCTTATCGCCTAGGCATCCACCGTATGCGCTTATTCACTTGACCATATAACCCAAATACGTCTTACACAGCTTGCGCTTTTCGCACGTCTGAATTATATGTTCACTGACATTTTCGCTTTTTCTGCTTGAGAACTCATTTAATATTTGACGCCACTTTATAGTTGCTTTCGCTACTATTTCGCTTTGTCGCTTTTAAACTCGTTTGAAACTTTTTTGGTTTACTTTGTTTTGTTAAGTCGATTTTGCAATCAGATTAACGCTACTAAATAAATTTATTTAGTTTACTTTACAGATTTCCAAATTGTTAAAGAGCTTATTAGCTTTAAAAAAAACTAATTCTATAAGTTCTGAAGTGTTTCTGCTTGTCTTCAAAATTTATAGAATTAGGTTTTGTCACTTTTTTCATCGAGTAATGGTGGAGCCAGGGAGGATCGAACTCCCGACCCCCTGCGTGCAAGGCAGGTGCTCTCCCAGCTGAGCTATGGCCCCAATTTTACTGGTCTTTTTACCCTTATGCCGCGTTGTTCTCGTCGCTCATTCAGTTACATACTTATGTATGCTCCTTCATTCACGCCTTCGTACGCCTTGCCTAAGGTTAAAAATCCTGCGTAAAAACTGATTTCTATCATCTTGTTGATAAACAGGAATTTCGTTCTGGGCAAGGCAAAATTCCGCGAAGTGTACGCTAGTACATGAGTGGAATTTTAACGCAGTCCAGTGCAAAATTTGGTGGGTCTGGGAGGATTTGAACCTCCGACCTCACCCTTATCAGGGGTGCGCTCTAACCAACTGAGCTACAGACCCAATAGTTGCGTTCAAGGTCAGTCTCGATTTACTTAAATCAAAATAATTTGTTGTGAGTACTCATAAAGCATTGCGTGCTTTGTAAGGAGGTGATCCAGCCCCAGGTTCCCCTAGGGCTACCTTGTTACGACTTCACCCCAGTCATGAATCACAAAGTGGTGAGCGACCTCCCGAAGGTTAGTCTACCCACTTCTTTTGCAACCCACTCCCATGGTGTGACGGGCGGTGTGTACAAGGCCCGGGAACGTATTCACCGCGACGTTCTGATTCGCGATTACTAGCGATTCCAACTTCATGGAGTCGAGTTGCAGACTCCAATCCGGACTAAGATCGGCTTTCTGGGATTTGCTTACTCTCGCGAGTTTGCGGCCCTCTGTACCGACCATTGTAGCACGTGTGTAGCCCTACCCATAAGGACCATGATGACTTGACGTCGTCCCCACCTTCCTCCGGTTTATCACCGGCAGTCTCCTTAGAGTTCTCAGCATTACCTGCTAGCAACTAAGGATAGGGGTTGCGCTCGTTACGGGACTTAACCCAACATCTCACGACACGAGCTGACGACAGCCATGCAGCACCTGTCTCAGAGTTCCCGAAGGCACTCTACTATCTCTAACAGATTCTCTGGATGTCAAGGGTAGGTAAGGTTCTTCGCGTTGCATCGAATTAAACCACATGCTCCACCGCTTGTGCGGGCCCCCGTCAATTCATTTGAGTTTTAACCTTGCGGCCGTACTCCCCAGGCGGTCAACTTAATACGTTAGCTCCGCCACTAAGCCTGTATATAGGCCCAACGGCTAGTTGACATCGTTTACGGCGTGGACTACCGGGGTATCTAATCCCGTTTGCTACCCACGCTTTCGTTCCTCAGCGTCAGTTTTAGCCCAGGAAGTCGCCTTCGCCACTGGTGTTCCTTCAGATCTCTACGCATTTCACTGCTACACCTGAAATTCCACTTCCCTCTCCTAAACTCTAGTTTGCCAGTTTTAAATGCAGTTCCCAGGTTAAGCCCGGGGCTTTCACATCTAACTTAACAAACCGCCTACGAACGCTTTACGCCCAGTAATTCCGATTAACGCTTGCACCCTCCGTATTACCGCGGCTGCTGGCACGGAGTTAGCCGGTGCTTCTTCTAAAGGTAATGTCAAGAGACAGGATATTGACCTGCCTGTTTTCCTCCCAATTGAAAGTGCTTTACAACCCTCAGGCCTTCTTCACACACGCGGTATTGCTGGATCAGGCTTTCGCCCATTGTCCAATATTCCCCACTGCTGCCTCCCGTAGGAGTCTGGGCCGTGTCTCAGTCCCAGTGTGGCTGATCGTCCTCTCAGACCAGCTATAGATCGTCGCCTTGGTGAGCCATTACCTCACCAACTAGCTAATCTAACGCAGGCTCATCTATTAGCGCAAGGTCCGAAGATCCCCTGCTTTCCCCCGCAGGGCGTATGCGGTATTAGCATGGGTTTCCCCATGTTGTCCCCCACTAATAGGCAGATTCCTACGCGTTACGCACCCGTCCGCCACTCGTCAGCCAGAGCAAGCTCTGCTGTTACCGTTCGACTTGCATGTGTTAAGCATACCGCCAGCGTTCAATCTGAGCCATGATCAAACTCTTCAGTTTATAATCATTTTGTGACATCATCAGATGTGCCACCAATCTTTGTTTCGATTGTCAGAATTTACGTTTGTTAATCCGAAGATTAACGGTGTAGATTCTTATATCGATTATCTTTATCACGCCAATAATCTCTACAAGTACCCACACAAATTATTTTGATTTGTTTTTTTAAAGAGCTCAGAGCGGGATGTTTAAGCATTCTGCCCTGCTGAGTCCGACCATTCTACAGAGTCAAAACTCGTTGTCAATGTTTGTTTTCAGAACCCGTTTCCCAAAAAACCTAACCGGAAAACAATGCGCCAAACACCCACACCAACCGGACCCGAAGGCCCAACCTCAATCTCTTAAGGAGCCGACCATTATAGCGTTCATATCTATTTGGTCAAGCTTTTATTTTCAGCCACCTGATAAAAAACCAGATCACTTCAAAAAACCGGATTAAGCTCTATGGCAGGCTATAAAAACTCACCTTGAAACCAGACCCGACTCCCCTCAACTTGCGTTGAAGAGCCGGCAATTATACAACCCATACAATTTACGTCAAGCGATTACTTTTACTTTTGCAAACTTTCTTTTTCCTACTTGATATACATGCTCTGTTCCCCCTGAAACTAGCAGCTTTGCATCAGCTAATTTTTCGCCATCTATTTTTACAGCTCCCTGCTTTACCATCCTATTTGAATCTGACGTACTTGAAGTCAAACCTGCATCTTTTAATAATAGCGCAATAGCATAGCCCTCTGCTGTAGCTTTTAATTCTATTTCAGGTATATCATCAGGTATTGCACCGCGTTTAAATTGCGCTTCAAAATTCTCTAAGGCTTTTATTGCTGCTGCTTCGTCGTGAAACCGGGCAATAATTTCCTGCGCCAGCTTTACTTTATAGTTACGCGGGTTAGCCCCTTGTACACATTCTTTATTCCACTCAGCTATTTCCTGCAAAGGCCTAAAACTTAGTAGTTCAAAATAGCGCCACATCAATTCATCCGATATAGACATGATTTTACCAAACATATCATCCGGTGCATCCGCTATACCTATATAGTTATTTAAGGATTTAGACATTTTCTGCACACCATCCAGGCCCTCCAGAATAGGCACAGTCATGACAACTTGTGGCATTTGGCCGTACATTTCCTGTAACTGCCTGCCCATCAGCAAATTGAATTTCTGATCCGTCCCGCCAAGCTCCACATCTGCTTTCATTGCAACCGAATCATAGCCCTGAATAAGGGGATATAGAAACTCATGTATTGCAATTGGTTGCCCGCCTTTATAGCGCTTGCTAAAGTCATCTCGTTCCAGCATTCTTGCCACTGTACTTTTAGATGCCAGCTGAATTAGTTCAGCGGGGTTCATGGCATTCATCCAGCTGGAATTAAACATGACTAATGTTTTTACTGGATCAAGAATCTTGAATATCTGCTCTTCGTAAGATTTTGCATTTTCAATCACATCATCACGAGTTAATGGCTTTCTAGTCACATTCTTACCAGTGGGGTCACCAATCATTCCGGTAAAATCACCAATTAAAAATAACACCTCATGCCCTAAGTCCTGAAATTGCTTTAATTTATTGATCAAAACAGTATGGCCTAAGTGTAAATCAGGCGCAGTAGGATCGAAACCTGCTTTAATGCGTAATGATCGCCCTTCATTGAGTTTTTTTAACAGCTCTGCTTCTACTAGAATTTCATCCGTTCCACGCTTTAGTTGCGCCAGCACATCTTCTTGCAATTTCCCCACCTTCATTGTTAATTAATGTAATTGCGTAAATTATACCTTAGGAACGCGCACGAAATAAGCTGAGCATCTAGCGCAGTATTTTAATTCGTATTCAAGGCATAGAAACAGGCGGTCGGGGTAGAAATACGGCGCGCGCAGGCTTAGGCCAATAGTTTATCCATGGTATCCTCTGTTTCCAGATTAGTAGCAAATAGCTATTGACCATACATCACGTTTCCGCAAGCCCCCCCTACGATCCCGGACGGTCGGTTTTCCCGAGTCCGGTTCTGACCTTGATTAATACCTTCAGTCGCCTTCCCAAAGAGCATGAAGCTTAAGTGTTGACTCACATACACCCCTCTGCCCCTTGATTTACTTCCAAGGTTACCTCTAATATGTTCCTCGACCTTACATTGTCCGAGTACTCAAGAGGCTATCAAGCGCTCAGAGTCCCTTTGCATGTTCAAGGCGTTACCTTTCACACCGAGGCATCCAGCACCCCGTCAGCAGGAGTTACCCTGCCTTCATCGCTCATACGAACTCATGCGACAATCCTAAATCCTCCTTATGCCTACGGAATTAACCTTGAACATAAGGTCTTTGCAGGTTGCTGTCAACCCCTGCTGGAAGTAGGATCTTCCCGACGTTATCTCTACAAACCTTTCTCTGCGTGCAAGGACCCCTACCCCGGCTGCTCTCATGGTGCATTTACCCGTTTCTTCCCACAAGACAACGGCCTTCCCAGCGCTATGAACTGGTCGGCGCTTGGCAATAACCCACACTGCAACTTCTGTGTGGCGTAGTTTTCGAGGCTGCAGTCATTCTCTAATGTTCCTGCCCGCAGATTTGCTCGCCCCCCAAATTGCTCCTACCGCAGAATTTCTCAACTCCAGGCAGTCAGGGCTTTTACTTCCCCGCATATTTCAGTCTGTTACCTCGCTGAACAGGGGATATACTAACCGTCCGTTATCGGGCAACTGACGGTGAAAGGACTTTCACCCTCCAAGATTTGCAGCCTTGTCGGCCGCTCCCATAGCCAGCTACGTAACAGTTTCTACAACGCAGAAGACGGATAAAAAGACAAGTTCGCTGCTTAAGGCGCCTAGAAACAAATAATCATCCATCCTTGCTGGTCTTTTTGTCCGTCATCAGCACTGCAACACTAGTTACGTAGCCAGCTATGAGCCTATTGCTACAGCACCGATGACAAACAAAAATCCTATCCAAATATTGGACGCTTATTTATTTCCAGGCGCCTAAGTTATTCCGCGCACGTTCCTTAGCCGGACAATTATATTTCGCGCGGTCATAGCTGCCGATGTCTAGCAACTGATTTTTTGCCGATAGATGCGTAGCCTAAATAGCTGCGTAGCCTGCTATTCGCTTACTTAAGAGCCTTTCTTTCGACAAAAATAAGCTCCCTATAAATTCCGCATCCGTGGCCGCGCGAAGTATACTCTTTTTCATTATAAAATTGACGTAATATAATATTAGGCATTGGCAAAAAAAACACCTTATAATTACATAGATGCGCTATCAAAATGACTTATACAAATCCACCAACCCACCCCAAGATGAAATCAACAACCGATCAAAACACCTATTTATAGCGATTGTCTGCGCTCTGCTAATCATTATTAGCTATATTTTCTTTGCTGCAAAACCTGAACAAACCAAGCAAGAAAATATCGCCCTGACTATCCCTGATCTTGCAACAAAAATTGAAAGTACGGGTCAAGATGAAAGTTTAATCACCGAAATCGATACGACAGATTCTGGTCTTATTATTACCGCTTCTGTCGATACGCCCACACACAGTATGCAAAGCCTTTCAACCATCTGGCATGAACATAAAGTTAAATCCGGCGAAAGCCTTTCTATTATCTTTACAGAAAACCAGCTGGATACTACTGACTTACATAAAATCATTCATGCGAATGATATCAGTTCAAAATTTGCAACTATCCAGCCCGGCAAGTCTTTATTAATTGGCCATGATATCTCAGGTAACTTCAGCCATCTGATTTACAAGAAAAGCCCCTACGAAGAACTTAAAGCAACCCGGCTTGAGGATGGTGAATTTAAAGTAGAGCTACTAGAAAAAGAGTTAGACCGGCGCATCAACAGTGCGTCAGGCATTATTCACTCATCACTATTTCTGGATGGGCAAAATGCCGGGCTATCCAACAATATTATTATGCAGCTCGCAAATATTTTTGCCTGGGATATAGATTTTGCCCTTAACCTGCATGAAGGGGATAGATTTTCAGTGATCTATGAAAAGCTATATATAGACAATACATTCATTGGCCCTGGGAAAATTTTGGCTGCCGAATTTATTAATCGTGGCAAATCTATCACAGCAGTTCGATATCAACCCCCCGAAGGTGCCGCAAGCTACTATACTTCGGGTGGCGATAGCATGCGTAAAGCTTTTCTCCGTACACCTATAGACTTTGCACGCATCAGCTCACACTTTAACCTGAAACGTAAGCACCCTGTGCTTAATCGTATTCGTGCACACAAAGGTGTCGATTATGCCGCACGTACTGGCACACCTATTAAGTCTGCAGGAGATGGAAAAATCACTTATCGTGGACGTAAAGGCGGTTATGGTAGAGTCGTTATTGTTCAGCACGGCCAGAAGTACAGCACACTTTACGCACATATGTCTAAATTCAGAAAGGGACAACGCGTTGGATCCCGGGTCAATCAAGGCCAGGTAATTGGCTATGTTGGTAAATCAGGATTGGCCACTGGGGCACATTTGCATTATGAATTCCGTGTCAATGGAGTGCACCGCAACCCATTAACGGTAACTCTGCCTAATGCCAATCCTATTCAGGCAAAGTATAAAGCTGATTTCTTAGAAAAATCAAAAATCCTACTCAGCCAGCTAGCAGAACTTACACCGACGAATTTCGCAGCTACAGACACCCCCTCAGAATGAGCAGAGAATATTATATAGGTATGATGTCCGGAACCAGTATTGATGGTATCGATGCTGGACTTTACGAGCTATCTGGCGATCGACTACAGCTTATTGATTTTTACTATCAACCTTTCAGCCAACAATTAAAGCAAAAAATCCATGACCTTTGCAGCAATCATCAATCCGTCGCCCTGAGTGATTACGGAGAACTCGATGCCCAGCTTGGATTACTTTATGCCGAAGCCTGCCTTAAGTTACTGAGTCAGGCAAAAGTAAGTTCTAAAGAAGTAACAGCAATAGGTAACCACGGACAAACGCTATTCCATTCCCCAGATTCAGAATTTCCTTTCACCTTGCAAATAGGCGATGCCAATATTATCAGCCAGAAAACGGGCATCACTGTTATTAGCGACTTTCGACGTAGAGATATGGCTGCTGGCGGGCAAGGAGCCCCCTTAGTCCCGGCATTTCATCAGGCAATATTTCAGTCCGACAAAGAAAATAGAGTGATTATTAATATAGGAGGGATTGCCAACCTGAGCATTCTACCTAAAGATATGCAACAGCCTGTACTCGGCTTTGATACAGGGCCTGGCAATACCTTGATGGATTACTGGATTTTCAAACACAAAGACTGCTCTTATGATCTCGATGGCGAGTGGGCTGCTACAGGAAAAGTACAGGCCAAATTGCTACAGCAACTTAAAAAGGATTATTACTTCACTGCCCTACCCCCCAAAAGCACGGGTACTGAATATTTTTCCGCAGACTGGCTAACAACAAAACTAGCCAACCAGGCAAACGATTATCTTCCTGAGGACATACAAAGAACCTTATGTCAGTTGACAGCCGAAACCATCGCCGAAGCCATACACAAATTTGCGCCACAAACTGACCAGGTATTTCTTTGTGGCGGCGGTACGCACAATAAATCACTGGTCATCGCTTTGGAGAAACGACTCAAGCTTCCCATTGCATCAACAGAAACTCAGGGCGTACCTCCAGATCAAGTTGAGGCTATGGCATTTGCGTGGCTAGCTAAACGAACACTGGAAGGTTTAACAGGGAATTTGCCAGAAGTAACCGGGGCAAAACAAGCTGTGATTTTAGGCGGGATATATCAGGCGTAAAGGCAGGGTAGGTATTGCGCCCACCCCGCCATAAGCAAATTAAACCGAAAAGGAAGACCCGCAACCGCAGGTGGTTGAAGCATTCGGGTTACGAATAACAAACTGCGCGCCGGATAAATCTTCTTTATAATCTATTTCCGCACCGTTCAGGTATTGAACACTCATCGCATCCACTAAAACAGTCACGCCACCATTGACGACCTGGGTATCATCATCAGCTACTTCTTCATCAAAAGTAAAGCCATATTGAAATCCAGAGCAACCTCCACCCGAAATATACACGCGTAATTTCAAGTTATCATTGCCTTCTTCAGCAATTAAATTGCCTACTTTTTTAGCTGCACTATCAGAAAAAATAATTGGATCTGCCATTATTAATACACCCTATAAAAAATCATTAGTTATGAATTATGACTATACCTAGTAATTTAGTCAAGAATTATGCTTATAAAAAATTTTTGCCTAGCAACAGGCAAAATAGTGTTTTAATTTCACACTTTGCCTGGTTCAGGCATAATCAATTTAACCTTAGGAAAATACACGCTAAACCTGCCTTTACCTCTGGTAAGCAATTGATAATCGGTAAGAGCTGCAAGGATGGTGGTCAAGCTCATCTCTAGTTAATTCCATGATTTCATCAGTGTTCATGGTTATTTTTCCTGCCTTGTAAGCTGTTCTAAAACGCCTGATTGTTTTATCAGATGGTTTTGTCTTAGCAATATATCAGCGCCCATTTTCATCTAGTACAAACTCAATTTTAATTTCAGCGGAGAGTATTCCCATACTATTCCTTACATCCAAGGGAATAGTAAACTGCCCTTTGCTTGAAAAAACATGAAATACAGCGCATTCTCCAATAATTACTGTTATTTTCAATAAACTTGACAATGTACGGTTAATTAACGTACATTAAAATATGGAGGATTTATATTATGTCAACACAATCCAGTAGAACAGCTAGGCTAGAAGCTCGCATAGCTCCCGATAACTTATTTCTTGTCAAACGTGCTGCCGAACTTCAGGGACGCAGCTTAAGCGATTTTGTCGTTACCGCTGCTCAAGAAGCAGCTCACAAAACCATCGAAGAGTCTGGAATTATCCGTTTATCTGCAGAAGATCAATTACGCTTTGTGGATTTACTACTGAACCCCAATCCACTTGCACCTGCATTGGTTCGCGCTAAAGATGATCATATGCAAATGTTTGATTCCCAGTGACCCAACCATTTCGCATAGAAGTTTTGACATCAAAGCGCCACAGGAAGGGGTTTGCCTGTGGTGACGATGCGCTAGACCGGTATTTTTCTGAGCGTGTTACACAGGATATTCGACGCCGCATTACTGCATGCTATGTTGCTCTGGAAAATAAAACAGACTGCATTGCTGCTTATTACACCCTTTCAGCCGCTGATATTCCGTTATCCGATATCCCGAAAGAGATGATAAAACGCCTTCCTCGTTATCCATCTATACCTGTTGCTAGATTGGGCAGGCTTGCCGTTGATCTGAAATATCAAGGCCATCGCCTTGGCGGCTCCTTATTATGGGATGCCCTTTTACGCTCTTCCCGATCTGAAATCGCGGTTTTTGGGTTGATTGTCGATGCAAAAAATGATCCCGCTGAAGCCTTTTACCGCCATCATGGTTTTGTCGCTTTTGGATCAATCCCTAGGCAATTCATTCTTCCTCTGAATGGTTTACCATCACTGCATAAGTAACTCCACCTAAATCATGGATACAAAGCCATAGTCTGCAAACCCTGTTTTTCATTAAAAGCAAACATTAAATTCATATTCTGCACCGCCTGCCCTGCCGCGCCCTTAACCAGGTTATCAATAACCGACATCACAACGACTGTATCGCTTTCTTGCGGCACGACTATAGAAATCTGACAGTTATTACTGCCTCGAACATTGCGCGTATCCGGATGCGCACCTGCGGGTAAAACATCGACAAAATACTCATCCGCATAGCGTTTTTCATAGATTGCCTGTAGCTGAGCTGCAAAATCGCCTTTAAGCTGAGCATATAATGTCGCATGAATCCCGCGAATCATCGGAACTAAATGTGGCACAAAAGTTAAACCTACCTGCTTCCCTGCGGCTATAGACAAGCCTTGAGCAATCTCTGGCAAGTGCCGGTGACCTGAAGATGCATAAGCTTTAAAACTCTCACCTGTTTCACTCATTAAGGTAGCAACACTGGCTTTACGCCCTGCCCCGCTAACACCGGATTTCACATCGGCAATTAAATGACTGCTATCAATCAAACCTTGTTCGATTAAAGGTAAAAAACCTAATTGCACTGCTGTGGGGTAACAACCCGGACAAGCTATTAACTCGGCACCTTTAATCGCGCTACGGTTTATTTCTGGCAAACCATACACAGCATCGGCTATCAAGTCAGGACATGCGTGTTCCATGCCATACCACTTCGCCCACTCAGCTGCATCTTTAATTCGAAAATCAGCGGACAGATCGATGACTTTCACATTACGCGCTAAAAGTTGCTCTGCCATTAACATGGCCGTGCCATTAGGTGTTGCAAAAAACACCACATCACAGCCCGCCAACGATTCGACATCCGGTTTGGTAAAACAAATGTCTATACTGCTACGTAAACTAGGATATAAAGCATCGGCCCGTAAGCCATCATCTGAGCGAGAAGTAACCACAGCGACTTCTACCTCATCATGCAAGGCCAAAATCCTTAATAGCTCTACTCCCGTATACCCCGTTCCCCCAACAATACCCGCGCGAATCATAAACCAACCTATAGCAAAATATAATAATGAGCGTCATTTTAACTCAAAATTTCTGGATGTATCCCGCTATTGCTAAAATTCAGAGTCTAATTAGACATTTTTGTATAGCTATTGTGGTTTTTTCTGCCATACTTTCACTTTTCCTGGCGGACAAGTACAATCTTAGGCAAAGACAGTTCAGGCTATCTAAATAATATCAGTCAAAAAAGGAGCACGACTTATGAAAAAACTGTTAGCAATTTTTGGTAACACTTTGCTTGCCGCCCTGCTTTGCGTACCACTGTCTATAGCGCAAGCAGAGGATAAAACTTTCAGTGAAGCCGAGCTCGACCAGATGATGGCGCCGATAGCCTTATATCCGGATTCATTACTGGCACAAATCCTGATGGCATGTACCTACCCGGCTGATATAAGTGAAGCCGTTAAATGGTCGAAGGATAACCCTAAACAAGAGGGTGATGCCGCCGTAAAAGCAGTGCAAAATAAATCCTGGGACCCCAGCGTCATGTCTTTAGTCGCTTTTCCACAGGTATTAAGCATGATGGGAGAGCAGCCTGACTGGGTGCAAAATGTGGGTGATGCATTCCTGGCAAGCTCTGAAAAAGTAATGGACTCCGTACAGAAATTACGCAATAAAGCCAAGAACGAAGGCAACCTGGAAACAACGGAACAGCAAAAAGTCATCGTCGAACAACAACCCGCCGAGACAGTTATCATAATAGAACCAGCTGACCCGCAGGTAGTCTATGTTCCAGTCTATAACACAACGGTTGTCTACGGAACCTGGTGGTGGCCACACTACCGCCCCTGGTACTACTACCCGCCTGGGTATCGCTTTGGCGGCGCAGTAATGAGAGGCATCGGATTTGGTGTGGGCATAGGTATCACCAATGCTCTGTGGGGAGGCTGTAGCTGGGGAAGAGGTCGTGGCGACGTTAATATAAATGTTAATAAACACAATAATATCAACATCAATAATAACAAAATCAATTCTAACAATAGAAACACTAACTGGAAACACAACTCGAATAACCGTCGTGGCGTTCCCTATGCAGACAAGAAAAGCCGCAAACAATATAACAACAAACGTGGTGGTGCGGATCAACGCAAAGACTACCGTGGCCGCGATGCGCAACGCGATAAAGCACGCTCCACCTTAGACAAACGTGCTGTAGATCCTGCCTCCGGGCGCAAACAATTACAAGGTTCAGGCGGCGATAAAGCACGCTCCTCGGTGAATAAGGCCAATCGTGATGTTAACCAGGGTAAGTTTGGTAATTCTTCCAGGCAAAACCATAGCTCAGGTAAAACACGCGATACCCGAAAATCAGGCAACTACGCCAATCAGTCTCACCGATCACGTGACAATGCCTTTAGAAATGCAGGAAATGCTAAAAAATCCCGACAAAACATTAATCGCGGTAATTCAAGTAATCGGTCTACGCGTAACCGCAGTAGCTCGCATCGCTCAGGTGGTGGCCGTCGTAGTGGCGGTGGTGGACGCAGACGATAACAGGAGACAATCATGAACCAGACAATAAACAAGCACATACTAATGACTAGCGCTTACCCGTTACAGACCATGCATAAATACTTTTCGACTTTACTCATATTAAGCATAATACTGTTCACTGTATCCTGCTCACGCTTCAACCAGCCGGAGGTACAACTGAATATAGACCCTACTCTGCAACAGGCAGTGTTTAATGACCCCGAAGATGCAGCGGTTGCTTTCTCACAGGCCGTTAAAAATGTTGACCAAGAACAATTTAACAAGTTACTCGGCGAAGATTTCCGCGAAATTCTACCCCTGGATGATGTTACCTCAGAAGATTTAAATAACTTTGATCATGCCTGGGAAAAGCATCACACCTTATTGCCTCAGGGCGAAAACAAAATGCTGCTTGCTATAGGCAAAAGCGAGTGGACCATGCCCATACCCATTGTTTCGGGTTCAGCAGGCTGGTACTTTGACGTAGAAGAAGGCCTTGAGCGGATGCGCATACGGCGCATAGGTAGAAACGAACTGGCGACTATGCAAGCGGTTCTCGCCTACTATGATGCACAAATGGAATATGCCACGCAAGATCGTAACACTAACGGCTTATTAGAATACGCGCAGAAACTAATCAGCGCTCCAGGCTCTAAAGACGGCTTGTTTTGGGAAACAGAACCGGGCAAAGAACTTAGTCCATTAGGCTCACTTCTAGGTAATCGCAACCCAGGTGAAGGGTATCATGGTTATTTCTACCACATTCTAAAAGCCCAAGGCAAACACGCCAGGGGAGGTGCCTATAATTATATGATAGGCGATAAAATGCGCGCCGGGTTTGCTGTTATTGCCTGGCCGCAGGATTATGCTGACAGCGGCATAATGAGCTTTATTGTTAGCCATGATGGCATCGTTTACGAACAAAATCTTGGCTTGGATACTGCTGAAATTGCACTCAAAATGACCCACTATGATCCAGATGCAAGCTGGGTACCCGCACAAGAAGTGAATGCCCCGCAGACTATTGTTGATCAATAACCCCAATTTAAAGTCGCTAGTAAACTGCCGGGGTTAATTTTTAACGGGCAGTTTACTGCGAGCGGCTAATCTAGCCACAAACAAAGACCGGAATTGCGCCTACTAATAGATTATCAATCTATATTCCTCACTACTCATCGAACACTATACTTCACGCGGTCACGGATGCGCTTGTATAGTGAGCTTATTTTAGTCGATAGCAAAGCCTGCCCCGCACTTAATACGGGGACGTTGAAACTGACGGTCGGGGTAGAAATACGGCGCGCGCAGGCAGGCTTAGGCCAATAGTTTATCCATGGTATCCTCTTGTTTCCAGATTAGTAGCAAATAGCCATTGACCATACATCACGTTTCCGCAAGCCCCCCTACGATCCCAATGTCATTCACTTAAATACAAAAATAACAAAAAAAAATAAAGTGATTAATACTCATAAGCTTAAGCAACGCTTTCCTCAGTTACTTTTTGCCTTGACTATATCCATCTAATCTGCCAACATAAGCATGGATAATTTAATTTTTGCAGGCAGGCAACATAATGACAACAGCTATTACCCAACCCCTTACACTTTCTGCTCGTTATTTTTCTAAAAAAGAACTCGCCTACGTTCAGCAAACCGTTAACACGTTCCCCAACTTAAGCCTGACCGAACTTGCCGAAACGCTATGCGAACATTTGCACTGGGTCACGGCAAAAAAACGCAATAAAATTAATGCCTGCCTAAGCGCCTTAGCTAAGCTCAGACATCTTGATTCAGACGAAACTAATTTGAGACCATTTCCTAATTTTTTGCGGATGAAGTCAGCTCATAAATTAAGCGCAGATCGGTTCCTGGATAATTGAGTTCCGTTTGATTGAGTTGTTCAAATAACTTTTCTATTGCTTTATTACTTGCAGGTCGGGAAGTACTATGCACACGTATCCGAAGTTGTTTTTTTACTTCATCGGGTAATATATCTGCTTCTGTCACAAACAGCGTTTGTAATAGTTGCCTTGCCATCGGAAAGTCGATTGTCGGTGAGGTTAGGGACGCTATATGTCAACCAACCTGTCGCATTTTTGTGATATAAAACTTGCTACGCAAGTTCATGGGGGCTTTGCCCCCAAACCCCCAAGGTATTTAAGCAAGGGTAATGATATAATATTCTTACAGTACAGGCTGAGGAGCCGATGACTGTCAAGGGTAATGGGCGGCTTATGTCGCCGATTGCTTTACTGTTAACTTAAGCGATATTTTTCAACTGTAATTCGTTTTCTGCCGAGCTGATTTCATCCTTATCAGGATTCAGAAAAACAGTTTTTATAGGGTCTAAATTCCTTGTGTTACGCCCATTCCAGCGCTCAGGATGACATTCCTTCGCTTGCTCGATAACACTCTTTCTCTTCTCTAGAATTGCACTATCTAAGCCCTTATGGCGTTGATTAGGTGTTACATATTTAATCGTACTGTGTTGATGCTCATTGTTATACCAATCTACAAACTGTTCCACCCAGTGCCTTGCTTCGTGTAGGTTGACAAAGGGGGCTTCTGGAAAGGTGTAATGGTATTTGACCGTTTTAAATAGAGACTCCGAATAGGGGTTATCATTACTAACACGTGGCCTGCTGTACGATGGACTGATTTCCAGATCTATCATTTTTGCTCTTAACGTTGCACCTTTCATCGGGCTTCCATTGTCGGAATGAATTACCAACTGGTTTTTATCTATTTTTTCTCGGTAGACAATATCTTCTATTAAATCAGCAGCATGAGAACTTGATTCACAATCATGAGCCTGCCAGCCAACTATTTTTCGGCTATAAATATCCATCACCATATACAAATAATAGTACTGTCCCTTTACCGGGCTTAATAAATAGGTAATATCCCATGAATAGATTTCATTGGCTGCAGTCGCTTTTAGTGACCGGGGTTTCTTGCGCTGAGCTGCTGTCCCTTTACCTCTGTGTTTAAGTAGATTATGCGCCTTCATTACTCGGTAAAATGTTGATTCTGATGCAATATAGTGACCTGAATCTAATAAAGTAGGTACTATTTGATAAGGGGTTAACGTGCTATATTCTGGCAGGTTAATGACCTTTAATATTTCTTGCGTAACGGCCTCTGATAGCTTGTTGTGTGCAGGGGTATCATTATAAATTCTTTGGTCTTCTGATAATTTCTCACCCTGATTCCATCGTTGATAAGTACGGGCAGTAATGCCAACAAGCTCGCAAGCCAGCTGTTGTCTTGCTCCATTTTGTACCGCCTCATTAACGAGTGCACAGTATTGTTTGCGATCTGGGTAGGAGATTAATCGACCTCCGTTTCCCCCCAGATCGCTTGGCACTTTTTTGATAACACCAGTAAAGCCGCCGTTTCAGAGAGAGCTCTGTCCTTACGATTGAGCTCTTTCTGTAGTCGTTTATTTTCTTGTTTGAGTTTTTTTTGTTCCTGCCTGGAGGTAGAATTAGATGCTTGATGTTCTGATAAAAAATCTGATTTCCATTCCTGAACATGATGCGGGTAAATTCCATTTTCTCGGCAGTAAGAGCTAAGATGCTCATCGTTCAGGCCGTGACAGTCCATTACAGCCTCAAGACGTTGTGCTTTAGTCCAGCTCTGTGGGCTTTTTTCAGTTGACATATTTGTTTCAGGATTTTCTAGTTTATTTTCCTTGGCTAATCGGATCCATCTTTGAAGTGTTGAATAACCAATATGTAAATTATCGGCAATATCGTGAAGCGTTTGTTCGTCACGTTTGGATAATGCTTTTTCTACAGATTGTACTTTAAATTCTTGGCTATATATGGCCATTTCTGTCTCCTAATATTAATTTTTACAGGCGACAGGTATGTTGACATAGGGGGAATCAGAGGCAGAGCAAACCATTCAGGTGAACTTTAAAAATACATTAACGACCGTAGCCCGACATCTTGAGGAGATTTTGTATGCACCCAGTATTTACATCAATCAGGTGATGACTGAGTTGGTTTGTTCAATTTCACGTTACTATCACAAGAAAAGGAAGGGGCGTCATTACGCAAGAGAATCGAAACAGTCAGCACAGCAATGGAATACGCGGAGAAATAGCGCTTGATTTTTTAACATAAGAATGTGGGTTGGGTTGAAGTTTATCTGATTCTTAACCGAATAGGAGTGTTTCTTAAACGAATGACATTGCCTACGATCCCGGACGGTCGGTTTTCCCGAGTCCGGTTCTGACCTTGATTAATACCTTCAGTCGCCTTCCCAAAGAGCATGAAGCTTAAGTGTTGACTCACATACACCCCTCTGCCCCTTGATTTACTTCCAAGGTTACCTCTAATATGTTCCTCGACCTTACATTGTCCGAGTACTCAAGAGGCTATCAAGCGCCCAGAGTCCCTTTGCATGTTCAAGGCGTTACCTTTCACACCGAGGCATCCAGCACCCCGTCAGCAGGAGTTACCCTGCCTTCATCGCTCATACGAACTCATGCGACAATCCTAAATCCTCCTTATGCCTACGGAATTAACCTTGAACATAAGGTCTTTGCAGGTTGCTGTCAACCCCTGCTGGAAGTAGGATCTTCCCGACGTTATCTCTACAAACCTTTCTCTGCGTGCAAGGACCCCTACCCCGGCTGCTCTCATGGTGCATTTACCCGTTTCTTCCCACAAGACAACGGCCTTCCCAGCGCTATGAACTGGTCGGCGCTTGGCAATAACCCACACTGCAACTTCTGTGTGGCGTAGTTTTCGAGGCTGCAGTCATTCTCTAATGTTCCTGCCCGCAGATTTGCTCGCCCCCCAAATTGCTCCTACCGCAGAATTTCTCAACTCCAGGCAGTCAGGGCTTTTACTTCCCCGCATATTTCAGTCTGTTACCTCGCTGAACAGGGGATATACTAACCGTCCGTTATCGGTCAACCCCCCTATGTCAACATACCTGTCGCCTGTAAAATTTTATTTTAGGAGACAGAAATGGCATTATATAATCAGGAATTCAAAGTACAATCTGTAGAAAAAGCATTATCCAGACGATCTGATCAAACGCTTAACACTATTGCCGATGATTTACGTATTGGTTATTCAACACTTCAAAGATGGATCCACTTAGCCAAGAAGAATAAATTAGAGAAACCCGAAACAAGTATGTCAAAAGAAAAAAGCCCTCAGGATTGGGCTAAAGCACAACGTCTTGAGGCCGTAATGGACTGCCACAGCCTGAACGGCGAGCAGCTTAGCTCATATTGCCGAGAAAATGGAATTTACCCGCATCATGTGAAGGAGTGGAAATCAGATTTTTTATCAGAAAAGCAAGCATCTAATTCTGTTTCCAGGCAAGAACAAAAGAAACTTAAACAAGAAAACAAACGCTTACAGAAAGAGCTCAATCGCAAGGATAGAGCGCTCTCTGAAACAGCCGCCTTACTGGTATTATCAAAAAAGTGCCAAGCGATCTGGGGGAAAAGGAGGTCGCTTGATCTCCTACCCAGATCGCAAGCAATACTGTGCATTCATTGACGAGGCGGTACAAAATGGCGCAAGACAGCATCTGGCTTGTGAGCTTGTTGGCATTGCATCTCGTACTTATCAACGGTGGAACCAGGGGAAGAAATTATCAGAAGACCAAAGAATTTACAATGATTCTCCTGCGCACAACAAGTTATCAGATGTTATTAGGCAAGACATACTAAGGGTTATTAATTTGCCTGAATATAGCACATTAACCCCTTACCAAATAGTGCCTACTTTATTAGACATCGGTGAATATATTGCATCAGAATCAACATTTTACCGAGTAATGAAAGAGTATAATCAACTTAAACACAGAGGTAAAGGGACAGCAGCTCAGCGTAAGAAACCCCGGTCACTAAAAGCGACTGCAGCCAATGAAATCTATTCCTGGGATATTACCTATTTATTAAGCCCGGTAAAGGGGCAATACTACTATTTGTATATGGTGATGGATATTTACAGCCGGAAAACAGTCGGCTGGCAGGTTCATGATTGTGAATCAAGTGCTCATGCCGCTGATTTGATAGAAGATATTGCCTGCCGAGAAAAAATAGATAAAAACCAGTTGGTGATTCATTCTGACAACGGAAGCCCGATGAAAGGTGCAACATTGAGAGCAAAAATGATTGATTTAGACATCAGTCCTTCGTATAGCCGGCCGCGCGTTAGCAACGACAACCCTTATTCGGAGTCCTTATTTAAAACCGTCAAATATCATTATACCTTCCCAGAAGATCCGTTTACATGTTTAAAAGAAGCAAGAGATTGGGTGGAAGGATTTGTGGATTGGTATAACGATGAACACCAACACAGCGCGATTAAATTTGTAACACCTAATCAACGTCATAATGGCTTAGATAGGGCAATACTGGAGAACAGAAAGAAAGTTATTGAACAAGCGAAGGTGCGTCATCCTGAGCGCTGGAATGGGCGTAATACAAGGAATTTAAGTCCCATAAAGACTGTTTTTCTGAACCCTGACAAGGATGATATTAACTCGGAAGAAAACGAATTAAAGTTGAAAAATGTAGCTTAAGCGAACAATAAAGCAAAAGGCGACATGGGCCGCCTATTACCGTTGACGGTCATCGGCTCCTCAGCCTGTACCGTAATGGAATTATATCATTACCGTTGTAAAAATACCTTGGGGGTTTGGGGGCAAAGCCCCCATGTACTTGCACAGCAAGTTTTATATCACAATAATGCGACAGGTTGGTTGACATTTAGCGCAACTGACGGTGAAAGGACTTTCACCCTCCAAGATTTACAGCCTTGTCGGCCGCTCCCATAGCTAGCTACGTAATGGCTTCAGCAATGTAGCTATCGGCAAAAACTCAGCCGCTAGAAATGCGCATCCATGACCGCGCGAAGTTTAACTTATATGGGTCAGTTCACAAAGAGTACCAAAATTGATGCGCTTCGTTCCTCAGCACATCCTGCTTATGAGCAGGTATTAATCTTTTGTTCTTGAGCATTGCTTTAGGGCAAACAGGCTAAAAATGTCTTTCTGTCTATACTGAAACCTGCTGCATTTTGATGCCCTCCTCCACCGAAGGCCACTGCAATTTGAGAGACATCAAACTCGCCGATGGACCGTAGCCCACACTCGTAACACTGACGCTTACCATGATAATGATAAGTTAAGCCAAAAGTCCCTGATAGTTTAGCCAGCGCCTGCCCTAAATCACTGGAAAATGCACCTGGCGCATTGACAGCTAATCCCACTGCATCATTTAGCTTTATCGAGTGGCGTGAATTCAACAAAGTCTTAACCATTTGCCGTTGTTGCTTTAATAATACCTTTCCCTCGCGGAATAAGGCATCTAGCTCTATCTTTTCAAAGCTAGAAAAAGCAAGTGGACGACGTAAAAACAAGGCTCTGGTTATCTCCTCAGTATGTGCTATCTGGTGGCGCCATAAATCATGGTCTTGAATATGGCTTAATATCATAGGCGGCGCAAGATCTCCATGAAAATATTGCCACGCGATCATGCAACCACTTTGCTGCATATTAAAGGTTATCTGCAGGTTTGCAGGCAACTCTCCCTGAAAAGCATCAACTGCTTGCTGTGCACTGATATGGTGATCCAGAACTATAATTTTACTTGCTTTTTGTGCTGCAACCCGTAATTGCTCGATGGGATAACAAAAGTCTAATATATAGAGTACAGCACCCTCAGAAAATTCTGGTATTGGCATTTGATGGCGTACCGCCTGATACTCTGCCGTCTTGCCAAGAGATTTCCACGCAGACCAGGCGGCAGCATAACCATCCAGACAGTCGGCATGGTACAGTACAGCCACTTCATGTCCTTTCATATCAATGCTCATATAAGAGTACCCTGCCTGTTCCTAGACCTGAAGACAGAAAAGCATAAGGGAGATGGAAAGAAATAATCATCCAAACGAAGTAAGCTTGTGTCTCAATAATTTATAATAATGAATTCTGAATTTATTCTCACACTAGGCAGATAAGCTTGTTGATATTAACAGATAGCATTATAGGTTGGATTATAAATACAGCCCATCGTTTAAAAGGCTCGGTACGTCGTATATTCATGGCTGAAACGGTGGAGCTACTAGGCTCAGGTGGTGCAAGTATTGCTGAAGAAAAACTAGGATGGAATAGAGGCACTATCCGAAAAGGACAATATGAACTTGAAACTCAGCCCATAGAAGATAATTTTTCAGCGAGAGGGCGTAATAAAAGTGAAGAGCATTTTCCTCATCTACTTGATGACATAAAAAAAATTGCTGAACCGGAGTGTCAAACGGATCCCTCTTTTAATTCCTGTCGATTATATACCCGGCTAACGGCTAAAGAAGTTAGAAAACGTTTACTGGAGATTGATTATTACGATGAAAAAACATTACCTTGCTCAAAAACTATCAATACAAAATTAAATGACCTGAGTTACCA
This sequence comes from Methyloprofundus sp., assembly GCF_965251085.1. Taxonomy (NCBI): domain Bacteria; kingdom Pseudomonadati; phylum Pseudomonadota; class Gammaproteobacteria; order Methylococcales; family Methylococcaceae; genus Methyloprofundus; species Methyloprofundus sp. The sequence goes on from NZ_OZ252594.1 coordinate 3,888,420, forward strand.
TCCAAAAAAGGTACAAAAAACAAAGCCTCATAAGAAAATCAAGGAAACGGATGCAATTTTTGAACAAGTTCATGCAGTCAATGGAATGGCAGATATCAACCCAAAAGAGATTCGTATATCAATTGATGCCAAAGCAAGAATGAATATAGGAAATTTTTCACGGGGAGGACGAAATCGGGTTTTAACAAAAGCAGAGGATCATGATTTAGATGTTAAGGAAAAGTTAACTCCTTTTGGTTTTTATCTGCCTGAACATGATGATTTTTTCCTTTTCTTTACAGCAGGCTATGCCAGCAGTGATTTCATCGTTGACCGATTGGAAGAAATTTGGCCAGAAATTCAAGAAAAATATGGAGTAGATATTCTGACACACACGCTGACAATGGTATGGAGAACAGTAGCTCCAGAACTCAGTTTATAAAAAGGCTTGTGGAGTTTGCTGAAAAAAGCAACATAAAGATAAAACTGGCCTACTACCCTCCTTATCATAGTAAATATAACCCAATTGAACGAGTATGGGGAGCCTATGAAAATCATATTAGTGGCGACATAATGGATACAGTTGAAACAACTTTAAAATTTGCCAAAAGTATGACCTACAATGGCAAAGCACCTATTGTTAAATTAACAGAAAAAATATATGAAACAGGAGTAAAGGTAGGTAAAAAAGCAATGAAGACGTATTATCAGTTTGTTGACCGAATGCCATCGTTGGAGAAATGGTTTTTGACCATTTCTCCTGGTTGTTCTGGATGATTATTTCTTTCCATCTCCCTAAGCTGAAATAAAGGTACTCTCCTGCTTGTCAGAAGAACAAAAAACCAAACTATTGTGACAGGTCTTTATAGTGCTTTTCTGCATCTGCTCTACCCGTATAGTTGAGTCAATTTTGCTAGACTGTAAATATTTCTTTTTTGATTCCTTAAAGTTGCCTAAAGCGTAATAAATGTCACCCATTTTAGTGATAGAAGAGTGCTGTTCAGGGCTTATATCCACTGCTTTCTGCAGTTTTTGCAGGGCCTTATCCGTATCCCCATTAATAGCTAGAGCTGCTCCGTATACTTCATAGGCTGGAGCAGCTTGCTCGCCATTATCAATCAAAATACGTGTGATTAGTATTGCCTTTTCAACCTCACCTCTGTTTAATAGCTCTAGGGTTGCCAGCAATACATCATGATGCTTTTTGCCCATATTGATTTTATCAAGTTCTAAGTCTTCCGTAGTTTGTTGAAAATCAGAAACGTCTATATCATTGAAATAATCCAGGCTTTCTTTTTCAATTAGCCCCTGATTAGCTGAGGTCGTAGCAAGTGATAACGGGGCATACAAAACAGCACACACTACAAAAGCATATTTAATGAATCTGGATTTGTAAAAAAAGCAATATGTCATAGCAGACCTCTTAATTCAAATTTTAGCAATCAGTTTTTCTTACGTACTCAGATTCAACCAATAAGTTCAATTCATTTTTCTGAGACTGAGAAGGCCAGCTGATATATAGTTCAGGATTTTTCAATCTGCCCACATATGAACCCATACAGTCAGCTAACCGAAGGACAACGATACCAGATTTCAGCCTTAGGGAGATGGAAAGAAATAATCATCCAAACGAAGTAAGCTTGTGTCTCAATAATTTATAATAATGAATTCTGAATTTATTCTCACACTAGGCAGATAAGCTTGTTGATATTAACAGATAGCATTATAGGTTGGATTATAAATACAGCCCATCGTTTAAAAGGCTCGGTACGTCGTATATTCATGGCTGAAACGGTGGAGCTACTAGGCTCAGGTGGTGCAAGTATTGCTGAAGAAAAACTAGGATGGAATAGAGGCACTATCCGAAAAGGACAATATGAACTTGAAACTCAGCCCATAGAAGATAATTTTTCAGCGAGAGGGCGTAATAAAAGTGAAGAGCATTTTCCTCATCTACTTGATGACATAAAAAAAATTGCTGAACCGGAGTGTCAAACGGATCCCTCTTTTAATTCCTGTCGATTATATACCCGGCTAACGGCTAAAGAAGTTAGAAAACGTTTACTGGAGATTGATTATTACGATGAAAAAACATTACCTTGCTCAAAAACTATCAATACAAAATTAAATGACCTGAGTTACCATCCAAAAAAGGTACAAAAAACAAAGCCTCATAAGAAAATCAAGGAAACGGATGCAATTTTTGAACAAGTTCATTCAGTCAATGGAATGGCAGATATCAACCCAAAAGAGATTCGTATATCAATTGATGCCAAAGCAAGAATGAATATAGGAAATTTTTCACGGGGAGGACGAAATCGGGTTTTAACAAAAGCAGAGGATCATGATTTAGATGTTAAGGAAAAGTTAACTCCTTTTGGTTTTTATCTGCCTGAACATGATGATTTTTTCCTTTTCTTTACAGCAGGCTATGCCAGCAGTGATTTCATCGTTGACCGATTGGAAGAAATTTGGCCAGAAATTCAAGAAAAATATGGAGTAGATATTCTGACAATTAACGCTGACAATGGTATGGAGAACAGTAGCTCCAGAACTCAGTTTATAAAAAGGCTTGTGGAGTTTGCTGAAAAAAGCAACATAAAGATAAAACTGGCCTACTACCCTCCTTATCATAGTAAATATAACCCAATTGAACGAGTATGGGGAGCCTATGAAAATCATATTAGTGGCGACATAATGGATACAGTTGAAACAACTTTAAAATTTGCCAAAAGTATGACCTACAATGGCAAAGCACCTATTGTTAAATTAACAGAAAAAATATATGAAACAGGAGTAAAGGTAGGTAAAAAAGCAATGAAGACGTATTATCAGTTTGTTGACCGAATGCCATCGTTGGAGAAATGGTTTTTGACCATTTCTCCTGGTTGTTCTGGATGATTATTTCTTTCCATCTCCCTTATTAAAAGCAGTAACTTCTCAAAAGGATAGCTGATTACGTACAACTCTCAGCTACAGTAGAATAAACTTAGAAAATCAGCATGTTAAAAACCTCGTCATTCCCGAAGTCTTTTATCGGGAATCTGTACTAAACCCATGAGATTCCTGCTAAAAGCTTGCAGGAATGGCGGAGAATGGCTGAGAGTCAGGGGTAATCAGGAAAGGATATAGACTTAATCCCTGGAGTGTCTCCATCGACAATTAGCCGTGGACTTGAGCGTAATGCGGGGATACCGTCCCAAGCAAGCACATATTAAGGCTGAGAAGCGAAGACAAGAAGCCGGTAAAATTATTAAAATGACATTCGACGTTATTAACACACGGGGAGCCCCTACTTTTGCGAAAGTTCATTTTGGGCATCCCTGCCCAAGTTCGCAGCAAAAGCTTAACGAAACTGATTAAAACCTGCGATGTCCTGTTTTGCCCACCCTTACGCCTCCTGGGAACGAGGTTTGAATGAGCACACCAATGGATTGATAAGGCAGTATTTCATTAAAGGCAGTATTTCATTAAAGGCAGTAGCTTTGAGAAATAACCAGTGAGCAGGTCGAAGCAGTCATGAATAAGCTCAATCATCGACCTCGAAAAACGTTAAACTGTAATACCCCTCAAGCTGTGTTTTTTAACAAGACTCAACGTGAGGCCGCATGATGACAAGAATTGCACTTCAGAGTTGAATCCGCCTATTCCATAACGATCATCCTAAAAACCGCAATTGAACGCTAAAAAACACTCTAAGCATTTGAATATAAAACATAATGACCGTAACAACTTATCAACTGCAGGGTGAACTGAAAGCCAAACATATCTTAGAAATTTAGCAAAAACATGTTTATAATCAACATAATGAATGTATCGGGCTGAAGGGTATTGCGCATGATATTAGTCAGATAATTCAAACCAGAGAACAACTAGACTTGCTGTCTTATTATGATGATATTACTGGACTTGCCAATCATCGTTTATTCACTGACCGGCTTAAACAAATGCTGAGATTATCCCGCCGCCAGGATAAATCCCTGGCTTTGCTATTTATGGATCTTGATGGATTTAAGCTCATCAATGAAAGTTACGGTCATTCTACCGGCGACGCTGTACTTAAAGAAGCGGCTAGTCGGCTAGCCCTGCCTATTACCCATAAATTACAGCTGGACAATCAAGAATAATTATTGCATGCTATAAGGCATGAATAAACAAAACCAAATCAAACGAACACTCTCCTTATCAAGCAATATAGAATACATCAAACAATTACTGGAAGGCAAGGGAGTTGCACATAGAAGCGATTTAGCCAAACAAGTCTGTACACACTTTGAATTTCACGATGCACGCGGGAAAATGCAAACCAGTGGCTGCCTGAAAGCACTCCGTGCTCTAGAATCATCGGGGCATTTTGAGCTACCCAGGGTGCAACACAAAACGGGCACAAAATCACCCCGCCGTTTAACGGACTCCGTACCACATCCTGTTGATGTACCCGATGAAGTCAGGCACATTGCAGCGCTTGAATTGGTACTAGTACAAGAGGCAGATCAGATGCGAACCTGGAATGAACTGATGCTTACAGAACACTACCTGAAAGCAGCAATATTGGTGGGCAGGCAAATGCGCTACCTGATTCGTTCCGAGCATGGCTGGTTAGGAGGGATTGGGTATGCCGCGCCGGCTTTGCAATTATCCGCCCGCGATCAATGGATAGGCTGGAATCAAGAAGAGCATCAAGCACAGCTCCATATGATCGTCGGGATGAGTCGTTTTTTGATCCGTCCCAGTGTCAACTGCAAAAACCTGGCATCGAAAGTACTAGGCATGAGCATGGCAACGATAGCAAAAGATTTTAACCGGCAGTATGGATCACGGCTAATTTGTTCTAGCTATAAAGGGTAAGCATGGTAATGAGTTACACCCCAAGATGGACAAACCCATGAAAAGCATGTATAGTTTCTATCCAGTTTCTTGAGATAAAACGATGCAACTCAACCAAATATCAGTCAGGCCCATTTTAAAGCAAGAAGAACCAAAATATCAGGATTTGATGGAGGCCCAGCATTACTTAGGTGCTATTCCAAAAATTGGTGAAACCCTTTGGTATGTGGCCTATTCTGAAACAGAATGGATTGCACTGATCAGCTTTTCGGCCGCCGCATTAAAGTGTGCGGCTCGTGATAGCTGGATAGGATGGAGTTATCGCCACCAAACGGGCCGCTTAAAACTGATTGCCAACAACAGCCGTTTTTTGATATTACCGACGAGGCATGATAAAAACCTAGGATCACGCCTCCTTTCACTGTGCCTTAAACGCTTATCCAATGATTGGGTTGAAAAGTATGGACACCCTATTTTGTTGGTCGAGACCTTTGTCGATCCAAAGCGATTTCATGGAGGTGTTTATCGAGCCAGTAACTGGCAGGCTATTGGTTACACGAAAGGGTTTCGCAGGGTAACAGACGGTTACTCTGCTCAAACAGAGCACAAAAAGCTGATTTTCGTTAAGCCACTTCATCGTCGAGCACAATCTGTTTTATCTCACACTATATTAAGTCATCATTTTTTATTAGGTGAGGTAAAAATGAAAATAACGCGTCATCAAATGCGTTCATTACCGGATTTCTTCAAGGAAATTAATGATCCCCGTAGAGCCCAAGGGCGACGCCATAGAATACAGACTGTTCTGGGAATAGCCGCTGGAGCTGTGTTATGCGGCATGAGGAGCTATGAATCTATTTTTGACTGGGCTGAAAGCTTATCTCAAAAGTCCAGAGCGCATTTTCGTTGCCGTTATGATAAAGGCCGTTATGTGATTCCAAGCCTAAGCATTTTTAGAAATATCTTAGTAAGAGTAGACCCGAATGAACTTGACGCAGCCTTTAATGCCTGGAACAAAGCCTATGCCCAGGATGACAACTCACTCGCAATAGATGGCAAAGTCATGTGTAATGCGATTGATGAATCAGGGCGCCAAACACAAATAATGAGTGCTGTTGGGCATACCACAGGAATTTGCTACGCCCAAAAAAAGTAGGTACTTTGCCTGTTGGAGATGGGTCGGATGAAGTTAAGCAAACCAATGAAATAACATTTGCTCCGAAATTATTAGATACACTACCGATTGAAAATAAAGATATCACCAGCGATGCTTTGCACACCCAGACTGAATTCGCGCGTTATTTAGTAGAACAACGAAAAGCGCATTATTATTTTAGTGTCAAAGGAAACCAGCCGACACTGCTTGATGATATTACCACCTACTTTTCAAATGATAGCCGTTTGGCAGATTATGAAGACAAAGTGTCTGTCGGGCACGGACGAATTGAGATTCGTAGAATCTGGGTCACATCGGAATTAAGTGAGTATGTATTATTCCCTCATGTTGCCCAGGTTTATCGCATAGAACGAGAAATAACGGACAAGAAAAGTGGGAAAACATCACTTGCGACCGCTTACGGTGTGACCAGCAGAACAAAAAAAGACGCAGATCCGAAAACCATCTTATATAAAGTTCGAGGTCACTGGTCTATTGAAGTCAGTCATTATATTATTGACTGGGTTTTTGATGAAGATCGCTCAACAATTCGTACCGGTTATGGCCCTGAGAACATGACCCGTCTTAGGCGCTTTGCTATCGGATTAATAAAATCAAAAGTTGAGAAAGGGATTTCAAAGAAAATGAGGCAACTCAATAAGAATACCAGAGCTGTTTTAGACTATTTGAAAATTACAAAAAATACCAGGAGGCCTTGTGCCGCATAAGGTTTAGAATATGAACAAATTAACCCTGGGCTGAAGGGTATTGCGCATGATATTAGTCAGATAATTCAAACCAGAGAACAACTAGACTTGCTGTCTTATTATGATGATATTACTGGACTTGCCAATCATCGTTTATTCACTGACCGGCTTAAACAAATGCTGAGATTATCCCGCCGCCAGGATAAATCCCTGGCTTTGCTATTTATGGATCTTGATGGATTTAAGCTAATCAATGAAAATTACGGCCATTCTACCGGCGACGCTGTACTTAAAGAAGCGGCTAGTCGGCTAGAAGCCTTAACCCGCGACTCCGATACGATAGCACGCATAGGTGGCAATGAATTTGCGCTGATTCTTTTAAATTCTGGTAAACACGCCGCTAAAGTCGTTGCCAAAAAAATCTTGACTCGCATACTAAATCCATTTGTTATCAATAATCAACAAATGAGTATTGGTAGCAGTATCGGAATTGCCCTCTATCCACAGGATGGCGGTGACACCGAAACACTCATACAACAAGCAGACAATGCGATGTATTTTGCCAAACATAACAATAAGGCATTTACATTTTGTACGCCAGAGCTTGATGAAAAAAGCAAACGCAGACTTGAGCTAGAACAAGCCTTACGCAAAATTCTCACAGAAGAAAATGCCGAAAATACGCAAGAATTACGCATAGCATATCAATCCAAACACTACATTCAAGATAATAGTATACAGGGTTACGAGGCTTTAATTCGCTGGCAACATCCAGAGTTGGGCATGATTTCTCCGCTAGAATTTATTCCTCTTGCAGAAAAAACCGGGCTGATCTTAGAACTTAGCCAATGGATTACAAGACAAGTATGCTCCCAAGCTATTGCCTGGGCTGAAGAATGCGTTGATTTTAAGAATATTACAATAAATATTTCCGCCGTTGAACTCATCAACTATGAATTTACAAAAAATTTCATTAATCAGATTGAAGCGAATGGTGCACCCCTTGAATCAATTGCCATAGAGATAACAGAAAGTGCGCTAATGAAAATACCCGAGGTAAGTAAAAAAGCCATTCAAGAGCTAACAGAAGCCGGCCTAAACATATATATAGATGGCTTTGGCATAAGTCAGTCATCCCTACCCTACCTGAAAAATCTCCCCGTCAATTATCTCAAAATTGATGCTTCACTTCTGCTTAACCTAATCACTAACCATGAAAACCAGGCACTTGTGCAGGCTCTTATTAATATGGCTCACGCTCTGAATAAGGAAGTGATTGCGGTAGGCGTGGAAAGTAAAGAACAATTACAGTTTTTGCAAGATGCGGGTTGCGATATTGCGCAAGGGTACTATTTTTCCAAGCCGTCATCACCAGAACAAGTACAACTCTATATTTCACAGATATTTAATTAACTATACTTCGCGCGGTCACGGATGCGGAAAATATATTAAAAACCAGATCAATATTAGTCGAGCGAGTTACGTTGAGGCCCAATACTCTCAACAATCAGCTGATATTCTTCCACTTTTGGCTTATATAGATACATAGCTAAGGCAGATAAAATAATAAATATATATAAGGTATTAAAGCTATCGCCGAGTATATACATCACAAAACCATAGATACCAATCGTTTCAGCAACAGCCATAGAAATGATAATAGTCACTAAATAACGAGATTTTGCACTACGCTCACCCTTTCCCCTTTGATTTAATCGTAGCAACACATGACGCATAAATTTCATCAACGGAAAAGTCACGATGGCAACAACATAGAGTGAGGTTCTGATAATAATACGCGCCTGAGCGTCCATATCTGTTTGTATTTGATCATTATATATATGACAAATAGCAATGAAAGCCATTAGACTAAGTAAAGCCAAAGCCCTGATAATGCCAGCGAATATCAGATCAGGTTGTAATTGCAGTTGCAGTTGTGAAATCGCCATTTATTTACCCTTTTGTAGTGCGAGTCGATAACTATGCAATATGACAACAAAAGCAAAGAAATCATATAAGCCATGAATAATAATAGGCGTCAGTAGATTCCTGGTACCATCGTAATCAAGGTACAACCCAAGATAAATACTCACAGCCGTTGCCATTACAAAATACAAGGCTGTCACAGCATGAACCAGGCCGAATATAACACTACTCGCTAATATTCCTACTACCATACCCCATGAGTTTTCTATCCAGGGCTGGATAACTCCGCGAAATAAAATTTCCTCAGAAACACCTGCAATCGCCGCTAAAATAAACAAGTCAGTCCAGTGATGCTTATGCAGGCTAGGCCCAAGGGTTGTATGTAAGACCTGTCTAATCTTATCTAGTGAATCCAGTTGCAGCTGATTTAAAGCAATAAAGATAAGGCATAAAGGCAAGGTTCCAATGATGCCATTCATTACCGCCTGTTCATCGAAAATAATAAATTCAAATGGATTTATATCCGCTATCCAGCCCAATAACAGGGCAACTAGAATCAATGCACTCTCGAAATAGCAGGCTGTCTTAAAAAATTTTTCAGGGTCTATTGTAGGTTCATTCATTGTTAATTGATGCGATAATAATGCTAGTTTCAGTTAAGCAAGGATAATAATGCACTGTTTTATTTATAAAGGTAACAAAAAAGAAGAATTATATTTATATATCGCAAAACAAGATGATTTTTCCGCTGTCCCGCAAGCAATACTCAAAATCATAGGAACGCCATCATTTGTAATGGAACTAGCACTCACTCCAGAGCGTCAACTTGCACGAGAAAAAGCAAGCGACGTCATCAAGGGAATTGAAGAAAATGGTTTTTTTATTCAATTGCCACCTACCTTGTACCCTGCCCCCAAAAATCTACAATAGCAACATCACGTAAAACACACTTAACTCTCGCGAAGTATAACAGCGAGTGCCACGCCAGGAGTCTCTCTTAGGCTTTTGGCAGAGTTACACCCTGTTGCCCCTGGTATTTCCCGCCACGGTCTTTATACGAGGTTTCACAGACTTCATCACCACCAAAAAACAGCATCTGCGCCACGCCTTCATGCGCGTAAATTTTTGCGGGTAAAGGGGTCGTATTTGAGAACTCTAACGTTACATGCCCTTCCCACTCAGGCTCCAGCGGGGTGACATTGACAATAATCCCGCAGCGCGCATAAGTTGATTTGCCTAAACAAATAGTTAAAACATCACGCGGAATACGAAAGAACTCAACAGTTCTCGCCAATGCAAACGAATTAGGTGGAATAATGCATACATCAGACTTTACATCAACAAAGCTACCTTCGCTGAAATTTTTTGGATCGACTATTGCTGAATTAATATTGGTAAATATTTTAAATTCATCAGAACAGCGCACATCATAGCCATAACTTGATGTACCATAGGAAATAACCTTTCCCTGCTCAGTATCCCTGACCTGCCCTGCCTCAAAAGGCTCTATCATGCCTTTATCTTGCGCCATACGACGAATCCATTTATCTGATTTTATACTCATATTGCCCTTGTTACATTAATTTAAGATATTCCAGTTTAGGCTAATTTTATCCTAAACACAGGTCATATAGAATTTACTTCGAATAAATCCACGACTAGAATTTATCGGCATAAAAAAGGGGCTATAAATAGCCCCTTCGTTCACACCCAATCAGAATAGCTTTATTCTCTTATAGAAACTCTGGTTGATTGGCGCATTCCATCAACAACAGCAGCATAATCAGACTGTCCTAATGCTCTGGCTATATTAGCCATGGCAAGTTTAGATCTTTCAGTATCTTCTGCCGATTTAACTCCATCAGTCACCGCCAATAAATTCACTACAGCTTGATTACCTTCGGGGGTCTCTACGACTATAACAGTCGCCTGACCAGCAATCGGTTTTGCCGCCTTAAATACTGCCTCGTTAAGTTGTGCAGTTATATCAGTACTATCGCGCTTTAATCCGCTAATTTTTTCAATGTTAAGAGATAACTCTTCAGCGGCCTCCTGCATAGCAATACCGGAGAGTAATTGTTGCTTAATAGTTTCCGCCTGCTGCTCTGTTTGTTGCCTTGCCTGTTGAGTTTGAATCACAGCAATGATGATTTCCTGCACCTCAGACAAGGGTTTAGTTTCAGCAGGCTGATGTTCTTTCATGCGTAAGACAAGCAAGCGATCATCCCCCAACTCTAAAGGTTCACTATTATTTCCTTGTAAAACCGCTTCGGAAAAAGCGATATTTCTAACGGCTGGTTCACTGGCAATACCCTCACCTGCGTCCTGAGTAAATAATTCAACCTGTTGAATTTCTATACCCAATTCGTCAGCTACAACTTGCAAATTATCGGAATTTTCAAAGCTTACTTCAGTTAATATTTCACCTAGCTCATAAAAAGTTGTTTCTGCTGCAGCGCGTTGTACTGCCTGGTCAACTTCAACTTTAACCTCTGCTAAAGTTTTAACTTCTGCAGGCACTAATTCTGTTACGGTTATCAAATGATAGCCAAATGCGGATTGAACAGGCTCAGACACTTCACCTAGCTTCAATTCAGTTGCAGCTGTTTCAAATGCGGGCTCCATTACACCCATTTCAAATAAACCAAGATCACCACCGGTCTTTGCCGTCACGGTATCATCAGAAAGCTGAGCGGCTAAATCAGCAAATGATTCTTCATTTAAACGTAATTTTGCTGCCTGTGCATTAGCTAGCGCCTGCTCTTCAGCCACCTCATTTGTTTTAGCAAATAATATATGGCTGACCTTGCGCCGCTCTTTAGTCGAATAAATGGCTATATTATCTTGATAATATTCCTCTGATTGCTCTTCAGTGGGCTGCACATCATCCATCAAATCAGTTAGAGATAGCTCCACATATTCCACCGAAACTTGCTCTGCCGTCTGAAAATCATTCGCCTTCTGTTGATAGAAGGCGTTAATTTCTTCAGCTGTAGGAATCGTTTCTACAGGCATTAAAGCAACGGTAAGATATTCTATATCGCGAGTCTGGTTTTGAATCCTGAAAAAGCTTTCGATAGCCTGTTCAGAAACAAAACTAGTATCAGTGATGGCCTTTTGATACTGCTCCATCAGTAATGCTTTGCGGATACGGTTGACAAATTGTGCCGATGACATTCCTTGCGCCACTAGCATCGATTCATATTGCTTTTTATCAAATTTTCCATCACGCTGAAAATATGGTAAAGAAGCTATAAATTTGCGTACCGTTTCATCCGTAACCGTCAGCTTTTCATCTGTGACATGCTGTAACAGCAATTCATCACGAATTAATTTTTCGATAGCCTGGTTTCTCAATATTTCCTCAGGTATCTGTACCTCTGCATACTGCTGTCTGAATTGCGCATAAGCCTGATTTACATCGCGTTGAACAAATTCCTTGTCCCCAACAATGACAATGGCATTTTCCTGCCCACCATCGGTATAGTTTTGCAAACCCCATAATGCAAAGGGCACACATATCAATATCAAGATTACCCAGGCAAAAGTTCCCTGTGTTTTTTCTCTTATTTTTGTCAACATCTTATTAGCCTTACTCGATTAATTTACTTCTGAGTGCCTGTTTTTAAACCATCACCCTTGGAATAATATACTCTATAGGATCAATATATAAAGTCTATTATACTTCGCATGACCCATAACCATAATGCTTTAATAGTATCGTAGCTATTAGGTACCTATGTAGCTTGAGCAGCATCATCCTAGAAAAATCAGTTGCTCACGTTTTCTAGCACGAGCTCTTGATTCCACCGCACTTGCAAAAAATGTCCGCTTAACCGATGGGTGAAGCTAAAATTTTTTGAAAGTATTATATTAATTCAATGTCTTGCACTATAAATTCACGCTCAACTGATTTTTCTAGGATCATGCGAAACTTTGTATTCTGTATAAATAAAACCGCAATGTCAAACTGCGTATTCTTGTTGATAAATTTATTTATGACTTATATCGCATTAACCTAGAAAAATTTAAACAAAAAAAAACCCCGAACCAAAAGGTCGGGGTTTCTTAATATGGCGGAGCGGACGGGATTCGAACCCGCGACCTCCGGCGTGACAGGCCAGCATTCTAACCAGCTGAACTACCGCTCCAAAGTCTATGGTGGGTGCTGAGGGGTTCGAACCCCCGACCCTCGCCTTGTAAGGGCGATGCTCTCCCAGCTGAGCTAAGCACCCGACTTAAGGTATTCTATTATAATAGCTTTCTAATAACTTGCAAGCTAAATATTAGAAATATCTCTATTTCATACGTTGACGCTCTCTTTCAAGCCCTTTCCTGCTTTGAATGAAGGAATCTTCGCCGCTTTAATCGTTATCTCCGCCCCAGTTTGTGGATTACGACCTTTACGCTCAGCTCTATCTTTTACAGCAAATGTACCAAAGCCCACTAAAGCAACAGAATCACCTGATTTCAATGCATCGGTAACAGACGACATAAAAGAGTCGAGTGCACGCCCAGCATCTGCTTTTGTTAGCTCTGAAGCATCTGCCATTGCATCGATAAGTTCTGATTTATTCATTTATTATTCTCCTTAAGAAATATACACAGCACACGTTTATGCCGACCAGCCAAAAAACTAAATTTACTATGAAAGCGAGTGTATTTATATCAACTCTGTCTTAGTTGTGTCAAGCGATACAGCCTTGCACCTGCAAAATAACTGAGTCTAACTGATAAATTAATGCGCTCTAATCGACTTTTCATCTGCTTTCAAAGCGGTTTTATCAACCGTTTGCTTAAGTTTTTTTAATGGCTCAGGCTGATACTGCAAAGCTATCTCTAACACTTGATCAATCCATCGCACTGGCTTAATAGTTAAATTTTGTTTAACGTTATCAGGGATTTCCGCCAAATCCTTTTCATTCTCTGCAGGAATAATAACCGTTTTAATACCGCCACGATGTGCCGCAAGCAACTTTTCTTTGAGCCCACCGATAGGCAACACTTCGCCACGCAAAGTAATTTCCCCAGTCATGGCCACTTCGGCTTTAACTGGAACGCCAGTGAGGGCAGAGATGATCGCTGTGCACATGCCTATACCGGCACTAGGCCCATCTTTTGGTGTTGCGCCTTCGGGCACATGGATATGTAAATCCTGCTGTTGAAAAGCCTCTTCTTTTATACCTAAAGTTTCTGCACGCGCACGCACCACAGTAATTGCAGCCGCTATCGATTCTTTCATAACATCGCCCAGGGTACCCGTAGTAGATTGCTTGCCTTTACCTGGCATCGCTACCGCTTCGATAGTGAGCAATTCACCCCCTACTTCTGTCCACGCAAGACCTGTTACCTGGCCAATCTGGTCTTGCTCTTCAGCCAGACCGTAGCTAAACCGACGTACGCCCAGGTAATCCGCTATTATTTTCGCTGTAACACTGACATGTCCCCGCTTTTCTTTAAGTAATAATTCTTTTACAACTTTACGGCATATTTTAGAAATTTCACGCTCCAGGCTACGTACCCCTGCCTCACGAGTGTAATACCTTACGATATCTCGAATAACATCCTGCTCGATTTCTACTTCCGAATCTTTTAAACCATTATTTTTTAATTGCTTAGGCAATAGATAACGCATAGCTATATTGATTTTTTCATCTTCGGTATAACCCGCCAGACGAATCACTTCCATTCTATCCAGTAGCGGTCCCGGTATATTCATGGTATTAGCCGTCGCCACAAACATAACATCCGATAAATCAAAATCTACTTCTAAATAATGGTCGGCAAAGGCTTTATTTTGTTCAGGATCTAATACTTCCAGCAGCGCTGACGCTGGGTCACCGCGAAAATCGCCCGACATTTTATCAATTTCATCCAATAGGAATAAAGGATTACGCACTTTAATCTTGGACATATTTTGCAATATCTTACCCGGCATAGAGCCGATATAAGTGCGTCTGTGTCCGCGTATTTCCGCTTCGTCACGCACTCCCCCTAAGGCCATTCTGACATATTTTCTATTCGTAGCGCGGGCAATAGACTCACCTAAAGAGGTTTTACCAACGCCAGGAGGTCCAACTAAACATAGAATAGGTCCATTCAAAGATTTTACGCGCTGCTGAACGGCTAAATATTCTAATATTCGCTCTTTTACCTTTTCCAGCCCATAGTGATCTATATCCAATATTTCTTCGGCCAGCTTTAAATCATTACGCACCTTGGTTTTCTTTTTCCAGGGTACATTTATCATCCAGTCTAAATAATTACGTACAACGGAGGCTTCTGCTGACATAGGCGACATCATTTTTAGCTTATTAAGCTCGACTCCCGCCTTTTCCTTGGCCTCTTTTGACATACCTGCTTTGGCAATTTTTTGCTCTAGCTCTTCTATTTCGCTAACAGCATCATCCATTTCACCCAGCTCTTTTTGAATGGCTTTCATTTGCTCATTCAAGTAATATTCACGCTGATTTTTATCCATTTGCTGCTTGACCCGCACACGGATGTTTTTTTCCAGGGAAAATAAATCCGCTTCACTTTCCATTAGCAACATCAGCTTTTCAAGACGCTGCACTATATCGGCCATTTCCAGCAATTCCTGTTTTTCAACAACCTTCAGGCTCATATGCGCAGCCATAGTATCGGCAAGTCGCCCTGTTTCATCTATACCCGACAAGGCGTTTAATACTTCAGGCGGAATTTTGCTGTTTAATTTGACATATGTTGAAAATGAATCAACCGTCGCGCGAACCAATACATCCAGCTCTTTATCGCTCAACGTTATAACATCGTTAATTTCGCTTATTTCGGCAAAAATACAACCATCACGGTCATGATATTTAACTACCTGACTACGTTGCTCACCCTCGACTAAAACCTTTACCGTTCCATCAGGAAGTTTTAGTAATTGCAATATATTTGCTAAAGTTCCAACCGTATGTAATTCATCAAATTGTGGCTCATCTAGATCCGCTTCTTTTTGCGAAACAAGCAAAATTTGCTTATTTTCCTGCATCGCTTTATCCAGAGCTTCTATGGATTTTTCCCTTCCGACAAATAAAGGAATAACCATATGCGGATAAACGACTACATCTCTAAGCGGTAAAACTGGTGTTAAATCATCGTCACCGGTCACATCTATAATTTCATTGGTTTGCATAGGAAGCCTTTAATCAATTCATGTTTAATGCATATGATATAAGGATGATTAGGTATTTAACAAGGTATAAACCTAAAAACATCAGTTGAACGCTATATTTTCTAATAACCTAGTGAATAAATAGCGCTTTAAACCCAGTGATGATTCACACATTTAGTGAGTCAATACCGCTGCACGGTGTTGTAAAGAAATATGAGCGCTCAATCGATGCTTTAAGATAAAGCAAAAAAAAGCGGGCGCTTATAAATAAACGCCCGCTTTTAAATAATTAACCTAAGCCTACTGTTAATAACTATTCCGAAGCAGCAACCTTTTTCTTATTCTCATAAACAAAATAAGGATCGTTTTCACATTCTATGACTAATTTATCTATCACTACTTTAGCGACATTATCAACCGAAGGAATTTCATACATGGTATCCAGCAAAACACTTTCTACGATAGTTCTTAAACCTCTGGCCCCGGTTTTACGCTGCATAGATTTCTGCGCAATCGCATATAAAGAGTCTTCGCGGAATTCCAGTTCAGTGCCTTCCATTTCAAACAATTTTTTATACTGTTTGGTTAAGGCGTTTTTAGGCTCCGTCAACACCTGTATCAATGCTTCTTCGTTTAGTTCTTCCAGCGTAGCAACCACAGGTAATCGGCCAACAAACTCAGGTATCAAGCCATAGCGAATTAAATCTTCTGCCTCAACTTCAGCAAATATTTCGCCTACATTTTTGGCATCATCTTTGGTTTTTACTTCAGCAGAAAAACCAATTCCGCCTTTTTCCGTGCGTTGTTTAATAACTTTATCCAGCCCGGCAAAAGCACCTCCAACTATAAACAGGATATTCGCCGTATTTACTTGCACGAACTCTTGCTGCGGGTTTTTACGTCCACCCTGTGGCGCTACCGAAGCAACGGTTCCTTCTATTAATTTTAATAACGCTTGCTGTACGCCTTCACCTGAAACATCGCGAGTAATGGATGGATTTTCAGATTTACGTGAAATCTTATCAATTTCATCAATATAAATAATGCCTGCTTCAGCTTTCTCGACATCAAAATCACATTTTTGCAAAATCTTCTGAATGACATTTTCTACATCTTCTCCGACATAACCCGCTTCAGTCAGCGTTGTTGCATCCGCGATACTAAAAGGCACATCCAGAACCTTAGCCAGAGTCTCTGCCAATAAGGTCTTGCCAGAGCCTGTCGGCCCTATCAACAATATATTACTTTTACCCAGCTCAATTTCATCGCCTTTTGTTCCGTGGCTCCGCAAACGCTTATAATGATTATAAACTGCAACTGAGAGTACTTTTTTAGCTTGTTCCTGACCGATCACATATTCATCTAGTGCAGCCTTAATTTCCTTAGGCTTAGGTAATTTCTGCAGGCCTTCTTCGCTTTCATCCTGGTTATCACCAGCCAATTCCTCTTTAATGATATCGTTACAAAGATCAACACACTCATCACAAACATAGACAGATGGGCCTGCAATAAGCTTTCTTACTTCACTTTGACTTTTACCACAAAATGAACAATACAAAATCTTATCGCCATTACTACCTTTACTCATCGCTCATCCTTCATAATTGATTTAGAAGCCATTACTTTTTCAGGACTCTGTTCTATTAGATAATACCTTATCAATTAGCCCATAATCAACCGACTCCTCTGCACTGAGGAAATTATCCCTATCAGTATCGGCCTGAATTTTCTTCATATTATGCCCAGTGTGATGCGATAGAATTTTATTTAGCTTTTCACGAATGGTTAAGATTTCACGCGCATGAATATCAAAATCAGAAGCCTGCCCTTGAAACCCACCTAGCGGCTGATGAATCATCACCCGCGAATGAGGTAGACAATATCTTTTACCTTTAGCACCACCGGTTAGCAATAAAGACCCCATGCTTGCCGCCTGACCAATACACATGGTACTTACGTCAGGTTTAATAAACTGCATAGTGTCATAAATTGCCATACCCGCGGTGACTGAACCGCCCGGAGAATTAATATACAAATGGATATCTTTATCCGGATTTTCAGACTCTAAGAACAACAGCTGAGCAACAACAAGATTAGCCATGTAATCTTCTACCTGGCCGACCAGAAAGATCACTCGCTCTTTTAATAAACGCGAGTATATATCATATGAACGCTCACCACGTGCAGTCTGCTCTATGACCATAGGCACCAAGCCGCCGGCCGCTTCGGGCGATATAATATTACCTATTCCGTTATCACTATTAGCCATGCTCCAATCCTTATTGTTGTGTAGCAGGTTCCATTACATCTTTGAATGAAACGGGCTCATCAGTTACTTTTATTTTATCTAACACCCAGGCAACGGTGGCATCTTCCAGAACCATTTGCTCGACTTCAGCAAGACGTTCTTTATCACCATAATACCAGTTGATAACCTGCTCTGGATCTTCATAGCTCTGCGCCATATCATCAATCACCGCACGAACTATAGCCGCTTCCGCCTTGATTTCATTTTGCTGAATAATTTCAGCCAGAATCAAACCTAGGGCAACGCGACGTTTAGCCTGATCTTCAAAATCCGCAGTTGCTGGTTTGATATCATTAACATCGACATTACGTTTTTTTGCACTCTCGTAATACGGCTTCATTAAGCTTTCGATTTCCTGGTCAACCATCACGCCAGGTAAAGCAACAGAAATCGCATCATATAGAGCATCCATCACTGAATTTTTAAGTTTTGCCTTCAGTCCCTGGGCTAATTCGCGTTGCATATTGCTTTCTACATCAGCACGGAACTCAGCCAGCTCACCGCTTTCTATTCCATAGGCTTTAATAAAATCTGCATCAATCTCAGGTAATTTCGGATTCTCTATTTTTAGTACTTCTATCTCAAACTGTGCCGGTTTACCTGCTAATTTCTCGTTGCCATAATCTTCAGGAAACGTGACTTCGAAGGTCTTTTTATCGCCTACAGCAAGTCCAGTTAATTCATCCTCAAACCCTGGAACCATCTTTTTTGAACCCAGCTCAACCTGAAAATCATCAACCGTTCCTTCAGTGAAATTTTCGCCTTCACAAGTACCCGAAAATTTAATCGTAACCTGGTCACCCTCTTGTGAACTCTGCTCGGATACCTGCCAGTCTTTCTTTTGCTCTTTCAGCTTATCTATCATCGCGTCAACATCGCTTGCTTCAATGCTCGCGACAGGCTTGTTTACTTCGATAGTATCTACTGCGTCTAAGGTAAAATTCGGATACACTTCAAAAACAGCGGCAAAGCTAAAGCCCTGGTCACTCTTAATAGGCTCAATATGAGGCATGCCCGCCGGACGCAAATCGTTATCCTGCAAAGCCTGAACGTAATTTGTCTGGATTAAGTCGCCAGTAATTTCTTCTTTTACGCGCGCGCCATACATCTTTTGCACAACTTTTTGCGGAACTTTTCCCGGACGAAAACCGTCTATCTTTACTTCGCGAGCTAAAGACTTTAAGCGCTCATTGACTTTATCCTGAACAATATCTTCAGGAATACTAACGATCATTTTTCTGCTTAATTCCGATGTCTTTTCGACAGAAACTTCCATTGATTTACCTCAAAACTGTTGTATATGGGTTGACTATTAATTCCCGCGTTGGGGATGTATCTCGGGAGAGTTAACGATGATTATCGTTAATATTTCATTTGCTTATTAAGTGGTGCGAGCGGAGAGACTTGAACTCTCACATCATAAGATACTGGTACCTAAAACCAGCGCGTCTACCAATTCCGCCACGCTCGCATACTTAATTCGAAGGCGCATTATAAACAGCTAATTCAGTAAACACAAATATAAATTCAAGCAGAACTCACTAGGCATTGCTGGTTAAGTTCGCTGTAAAATTATTAAGTCTTTTGAATCAATACAGTACACACAGAAAAAAATAAAAAAATTTTCCTACAATAAGCATAAAATTATATAGCGATACCTTGTTGTGTAATTCGGCACTATTTCAATTCCCTAAACAGATCTAAATTTATCCGGCATTGCTCATACCCGAAGCACACAATCAGGTATACTCTACCTCTTTTTTTAAATATATTGAGATAAATAATGAGACCTAGCGGACGCGCACTCGATCAACTGAGAGAGGTAAAATTTACCTGTGGATACACTAAACATGCTGAAGGTTCTGTCTTAGTTGAATTTGGCGAAACACGTGTACTCTGCACAGCCAGCGTAGAAAATAGAGTTCCACGTTTTTTAAAAGGCAAAGGTGACGGCTGGGTAACCGCCGAGTATGGCATGCTACCCCGCTCTACACATACGCGCATGGGACGTGAAGCTAGCCAGGGTAAACAGGGTGGTCGTACTCAAGAAATCCAGCGCCTTATTGGCCGCTCTTTACGCGCTGCCGTTGATTTATCCGCCTTAGGTGAACGCACCATCACCATTGACTGTGACGTTTTACAAGCCGATGGTGGCACTCGGACAGCCTCTATTACCGGTGGATTTGTTGCATTATCAATTGCCCTACAGACGCTATTAAAGCAAAAGAAAATCAAAAAAAACCCGATACACGGACAGGTAGCCTCCATTTCAGTTGGTATCTACAAAGGCATGCCGGTACTGGACCTGGATTATATAGAAGACAGTAATGCCGAAACCGATATGAATGTGGTTATGAATGATGCCTCTGCTTTTATAGAAATTCAGGGGACTGCTGAAGGCCATGCTTTTCGTCAGGAAGAATTAAATGCCATGTTAGATCTGGCTAAATCAGGTATTGCCGATTTAATCAGTAAACAATCGGAAGCTTTAGAGGCTCATCTTTAAAACAGTATTATCTTTATATCCATAATCCTAGAAACCGCAGTTGAGCAGGGATTTTGTGGAAAATCTGAGTGCGAAAGACAAGACACAGCTAGCAGGCAATGGCCGTAGCCCTTGGCAATAGCTGTAACGCAGTATTTCGCGCTCAGATTTATTCACAAAACCGTGAAGCGGAGTTTGTTCACCGTGCAGATGATAAGTTGTTACGGTCATTATGTTTTATATGCAAATGCCTAGAGTGTTTTTTAGCGTTCAACTGAGGTTTTTAGGATAATGCTCTTCATAATAAAAATGATACCTGATTACCCATAAGTCTCGGCAAATACAGCAGCCCGTAAATTCGTGAAATACAAAATAGCTTAAGAAATTGTATTTCCTGCTTAATTATTTCGCTAGCTATTCACTAACTTCGGGGATGCTGTTGACTTAAGAATAATCTCCTTCTCCAGAGGGAGATGATTGGGATGAGGGAATTATCAATGCATGATTTTATTCTCCTCACCCAACCCTCTCCGGCAAGAGAAGGCTTAAGCCAACAGCATTAGTGTCAGCCCCCTTATCAGAATACACATTATGAAAGGCTTTAATCCTGATGAATAAATTCATAATCACTTTTTTGCTTACTTATCTTTGCGCCATTTCCTCAGGTTGTAATCCCGATTCGATCAGCAAAAATATCAAGGAACCTGAGCAAAAGCCGCCCAGCAAACAAGGTAAGGATTTGGTTTCGTCGCCAGGTACATTTGACGAGGTGTTAGAGAAAAAATTTTCGGCGTACACGAGTACTTTCGGCAAACCGGTCGGTATCGCCGTTATTGTTCGCGACAAATCGGGGACGTTATTTGGACAATATGGTTTCGACAAACCTTATACACTGAATACTCGACATCACGCGGCAAGCACCAGCAAGACGTTTACCAGTGCTGCTATTCTAAAATTGCATCAGGAAGGAAAACTCAATATCGACGACTTGATTACGGATACGATTCCGAATCGCAACAAACCGTACCTTCCAGATAATGATTTGTTCAAAATTCCTTACAAGTCGCAGATTACGATTCGCCAATTACTTTCTCATCGGGCTGGCGTGTTCGATGTTACTAACAACGATATCCCTGAAACAGTTGATGCACCATACGCCGGCCAGCGTTTTGTTGACTATCTCATGAGAAAAAAAGGCGAAACTCACACATTTACTAAAGAAGAATTGCTTGCGCCGGTTTCCAAAGGCCAAATCAGCTTCTTCAAGCCAGGCAAAGATTTTCACTATTCCAATACCGGCTATCAATTACTTGGCATTATCGTTGAACGAGTTTCAGGTAGCCCACTTGATCAATATTTGAGTAACAACTTTCTGAAACCGTTGCACATGAACGAATCAGCGTTCATCGTGACCGGTAGTCACAAGAATTCAACAGCCACCATCGACAACTACCTTCAGGTGGACGGAAAAGTCTTCAAGCCCCCCTTCGACAATTTGTCGTCAGCGCAGGCTGACGGTAATCTTGTTACCACGCTCGCAGACTTGAGTAATTGGGCGTACCGTCTTTGGGGAACCAATGACATTTTGAATAGTGAGACACTTGCGCAGATGAATGCTCAAAAGGCAACCGCCGATCGGCACGGTACTTACGGATTGGCAACGACAAAGAAGCCAAAAGATCTGGGAATCGGTCATGACGGAGCGCGCGCTGGGTTCATGACTGTCATGAGATACCACCCACCGACCAAGAGTTCTTATGTTGCAGTGATGAACATTTTGAATGTCGACGACATGCATTCAGAGGATAAGGTCCTTGTCGAAGCCATTCGGGAAGCGATTAAATGGAAACAGAAAGAATCTAAGTAGGACGGTAAAATAGGGTCACGAAAAATAGAGGAGGAAAAAGAGGTCTGCCCCTAAAACTCAATAAGAATCCAATCTAACATTCACTCATTCCACAATAATACAGCATCATGCCCAATTATCGGCGAGCATTCGTTCCGGAGGGAAGCTGTTTTTTTACAGTTAATCTATTGCAATGATATGATAACAACCTATTGATTTGAGAGATGAATTTGTGATGGATTGAGGATTATGGAAAATCATAGAAAATTGAATGAAGATTTAACTAATCGTGGCATAAATTATTAATTTTGAAAAAAATGAGCCTAAAAACTGAACGGAATAAAAAGAAATTAGCCAATAAAATACGTAAAGGCTTTAGAGGTTATCCCGCTGCAACCGTTGCATACTATGGCCCAACAGATAAAAAAGCTACGAAAGTTGCGGTTGGGATTGTTGCAAAGAAGAATGCTAGTCCAGAACCGATGAAAAGTTGGTTATCTACAGAAGATATAAGAAATGATCCTCTGGTGCTAGAAGAAGTATTAGATTTCATCTCTGCATACAATGTAAAGTCCATTGCTATGCTTGATGCTATTATCGGCTGCCCACACCAAGAAGGTATTGATTATCCGGATGGAGAGAAATGCCCAACCTGTACATTTTGGAAAAACCGCGATCGATGGTCAGGCGAAAGCATACATTAATTTAACCTATTTTATTGAAGTGTGTCATCCCCCAAAACCTGGCTAGACTCTTTTAAGTATACTTTGAATATACCTGAAACTGCTGCTGAGGCAGGTAGGTCCAATTAGCGCAGCGTAATCGGACGAATGATTAGTTTCGAGAGAACAATTCGCTACGCGATACGGTGCGACGTGTTCGTAAACGTCATCCTTTTCAAATTGATGTATGGGCTGTATTACCGGATCATTTGCATTGCGGCCGGACATTGCCGCCAAATAACAGTAAGTTCGTATGCGTTAGCGGTTAATTAAAAGCGGCTTCTCATGCAACATGGATTGCTAAGACGTGTTGTAGATTGGCCTTACTCTACTTTTCATCAATACCTTGCTCAGGTTATTGATTTGCCGTGTGGAACCGATATAAATATTTCGGTGGGCAGCGGAATAACATGCGTCCGATTACGCTACGCTACGCTAATCGGACCTACCGGGCTTTTGTAAATATCAATTATCAATTTAAAACCTTTCTAGTGAGTGTGCTTTTAGCACGTTAGTAAGCTATTAATTGTACCTATACTCTAGAAAGTGCTCTTTAACAAAATTTCAATAGTCGAGAAGAGCATGAGTATTGAAGAAAAAATTGAAAATCCCTATGGGATGTTCAGGTCTTGCAATAATTATTAATAATCATAAATCAAAGACTCCTAATGGTATGGGTGGACTTCCTGCAGTTAGGTCATCTAAGTTGTAATATAATCAAAATTCATAGGCGATAATCGTTTTTCATGATTACCATTATCCTTCAATAGAGTATGAATTTAAGAACTGCCGTCCCCAGAATAGTTTTCTATCTATCTCACCAAGCTTGGCTTCGTCACATACCGCATCCCAGTTTGTTTCTATAGCTTGCTTTTGTTTTTCAAAAATTTCGCGCGCATCTTGTTCCGAGATAAGGAAGGAGTGTGCAGCCCCAAGGCAGGTTTTTAACTGGCTAAGATTATTATTGCCTGATATTAGCATCGCATGGGAGGCTTCATTGCCAGAACGCCCTTGAGGACATATATCATATGCAGGTGTTAGGCTTAAATCTTTGCCATTCCAAAAAGCCGCGTGATTACGGGCATGGTCATCCGTATTGCCGCAAAGAATATTGAAGGTCAGGCGAGAGAATAATTCTATCAGTGTGTCTTTTGGATCGGTAAAACGATAACGAATTATTTCAGCCAAAGTTTCATAGCTTGCATAACGCGCCATCATGTCATCAAGGGCAAATAGAGTTAGTGCGGATACCATTGATTTACGAGCCCAGCCCTGCTTGGTTTCCTCACGATCAAATCGTTCGACAAGTAACACATCTCGATTTGCTGCGGTTTCCAGTTTAACGGGTGCAACATCAAGCCCAACAATGTCGGCTAATTTCATGGCGATAAATTCAGCTTTTACTACGCTGTATATGTCAGTGCTGGAAGAAAATTTGGCGACATATTTTTTATTATTATCTTCAACTAGAGCTTTTGGCCTTGCACCGCCAATGGCCGTGCCATGATACAAGGCAATATCAAGTTCTGGGGTGAGTGGAACACCTTTTTCAACACGCGCGGCAGAATCCAATAGTTCTTCGAGAGCAACATTGGTCGCGCTACGCGGTTCATAATGAAAGGGGGACTGTTGAAAGTCCAATGCACCGATACGATCAGAACCTGACTCTAATAAATAAGTTAGTTCATCCAGGACAGTTGTATCTGTATCCGCACCTTTCATACCCAATTTTTTATTAATAATGACTCGCCTCCCCCAAGCATCGGGCGCACCGTCACGAATGCATCCGGGCATACTCAACCCATCAAGCAAAGGTAACGCTCCTGACTTTAAAGGCAGTTCAGGTTCGTAAATAGGAATAGCTGGTTTTGTATCGTTAACCCGTTCAAGGTAACTTTTACCATAGTTGAACAAAAGATTGCCGTTATCAGTTTCCAGCTTTCCTGCTACAACTGGTTCGGTTTCATTCGGCAGCCATATCCAAACATAAGCTTCGCTGTATTGATTGTCAAAAGTCATCATGTACCACCCTAGTTTTTGATTTGATACGTTTAGGCAGCAAGGCAACTTTATCTTTAGTTTGTTCTATTTGTCGTGAAAGAGGGAAATTATCATGTTCGAACAGATATACGCCAACGAGCGTAGCGACCTCGAAATATAGGCCAATAGCACAATTCATCTCGCCATTTTCGATTTTCTGCAAGGTGGCTCTGGAAATACCAGCGCGTTCTGCCAGATTTTGCTCGCTCCATTTACGTTGTTTGCGCCCAAGCTTGATCTGCTCTCCGAGTAAGGTGGTGGTTTCTAAGGCATATTTGGAATAAGTTCTTTGCTTTTTCATGGTGGCCATTCTTAGGTATGTCTAATTTAATGGTCACTAGGGTATATAATGACCATTACTATAGTCAAAACTAGCAGTAAATTTATATTGAGTCAAGAAAAATGACTATTTTAACAGTCATATACATGCTTAATGATTATTTTAATGGTCATTTAAAGTAATCCTGAATCTTTTACTCTTGTTCTTAACTTATGTGGACTCCCCTGTGTCAACAATAAATTTGCCCAATAAAAGAAATAAATGCGTACTTATGTACGAGCTCTATAGAGAGTAGCTAACTCAGGCTCTATGATATTTACGCGAACGTGTTTTCAAATCTATTCAGCGAGCTCGAAGCTCTTTGTTACGTACTGATTTAACACGCTGATTTTTATCTTCGATTTTGCATTTTTTATTGTTGGAACTCTTTTTAAACAGCGAGTAGCTCTGCTTTGTATTCTGTGCATTGAGTGAGCATGGCATAAGCCGTTCTCGCTGTTTTATTAGCCAATGCGACAGCCGCACATTTTTTACCTCGACGCTCAACTAATCCTTGTATCCATGCATTCTTTTTGGTCTTTGCCTCTCTTTTTACAACCTGACTTACTGCTGACATGGCACCTGTAATGAGCTGACTTCTAAGCGTACTATTTTTCACATACCGGCCAATAGACCCGAGGTTCGTTTTTCCCCCAGAGGAATATTGTAACGGTGTTAACCCAATACAAGCCGAGGCATCTTTCCCTTTTTTAAAGGCACCCAACTCGGCACACCCCAAGGCAATGTAGAGATTAATGGCATTCAATGTACCTACGCCTTCAAGTTTCAGTAAGCGTTTGCAATCCTTATGCTCGTTTATAGAGGATTCTAAACACTCATCGTAGACTCGAATTGATTCCAATAATTGCGAATACTGCTTCCAGGCGATATCTAAAGCCGGCCTGAACTCACAGGAAAAACCATTTTCTGCATCTTCTAATACCGATGCGACAACGCCTTTTAAGCCACCATTTTTAGTCGATACCCGAATATTAAATTCAAGCAATAAAGCTTTCAGCTGATTATTTAAAGCTGTTTTTTGCTTAATTGAAAGCTCTCGTAAACGTAATACAGACTGTAATTGTTGCTGTTTTTCATTCTTACCGTCTATAAACCTTATTTCAGGAAGTTGAGCGGCCTGAACAATGGCCAGTGCATCATTTTTATCTGTTTTCTGGTTCTGCCTGACGGTTGCTACTAATTTAGCCGAAATAAGACGTGCATCGTGTCCTGCTTCAATCGCTCTTTGTTTCCAGTAGTTTGATGTACCACATGCTTCAAATATAATGATGCTGGGCTTGGTTTTAAAAAGCCAGTGAAGAAATTCGTTATGTATCATTTCCTTGTTGGAATGCACCTTTTTGTTTGTATAAATACAAACTTGAATGACTTCTTTTGCTAAATCAACACCAATCATTGTATGCTTCATGTTATGGACTCCATAATATTTTGTTTGAGAGCAACTACATACTCTACCTATTTGGGTGGGGAGTCCAATTATCTATTTCTATAGTGCTAATGACGGACAAAAAGACCAACAAGGTGGGTGGGTTATTTATTGCGAGTTGCCTAAGTTTAACTATCAAGCAAAATGTAACAGTTCTCCTTGTTTGTCAAAGGCTAGATATTTCGACAGGTCACCACCATTTTGCACGGTTTGCACCATCATTTTTAATGGCTGTTCAGCTTCCTTGGAGCTTGGTAAAGTAGCATTTACCCCTGAAAGACAGGCAATTAAAACAATACTCCAGTCTTGCTCCATCTGCTCTGATTCTTTTATCAGGTCTGCAAAGTTGCTTAATTCTTGTAAATCTTTGTCGACACACATAATCGCTTGTAATTCTCCACCTTTTCCAGAGTGAAAGCGCCGTTTATCATCGTCAGTATGATCTTTGGGTAATGAAGTCTGTAAAAATACAAACAGAAAGCGTTGGGGTTCTTGTTGTTGTTTGCCAACGGCTAATAAGGTTTGGTAATTCGTTATTTCAATCATGTTTTTATTGGGTTCCAGGGTATATGAAGGTGCTTGGCTGTACTAGGCACCTGGAAACACACATCATCCAACTTTGCTGGTCTTTTTGTCCGTCATTAGCACTGTAGCAATAATTACGTAACCAGTTATGCGCCTAATGCTACAGCACTAATGACAAACAAAAATTCCGCCCAAATATTGGACGCTTATTTATTTCCAGATGCCTTATATTAAAAATAGTAACCACGTTCTGTGGGCGTGGGTAAGTTCGCAGGCATTGCCTGATAATTTTTAGAGCGTGTCTCAAGAAAAGGGGAATAAATGAGAGTTGTCTAGTTAAAAGAGCTTAACCCAATCCTTTATTTATTGTTATAACTATTGCTGATTACGTACAACTCTTAGCTACAGTAGAATAAAACTAGAAAATCAGCATGTTAAAAACCTCGTCATTCCCGAAGTCTTTTATCGGGAATCTGTACTAAACCCATGAGATCCCTGCTAAAAGCATGCAGGAATGACGGAGAATGGCTGAAAGTCATGGGTAATCAGGTAACTATTTGAAGTGCAGGTAAAATAACATGTTTTAGCATAATAATTCCTGATTACGTCCAACTCTCAGCCATAAGAGAATAAAACATTAAAAACAGTATATTAAAAAACTCGTCATTCCCGAAGTCTACCCAGTCAAGCGTGGGCACAAGCTTTATCGGGAATCTATGCTTAACCTACGAGATCCCTGCTAAAAGCATGCAGGAATGACGGAGTCTAGCTGAGAGTTGTGGGTAATCAAGTAATAATTTAACTAAAATCACCAGAAGAATTAAGTACCCCAAATAGTCAAGACAACTATTCCAAATTTCTTATTCCTAAAGACTAAGCTGCCACATTCAGAGTTGAATCCGCAAAAGTGTTTATTTTGCGGTAACTACTCAGGATGTCTGAGCAGTTACCATGATACTAACAAAAAACAGCCAATTAGTGAGCCTTGCTATCGACAAAAATCAGCTCTCTATATTTTCCGCACCCGTGACCGCGTGAAGTATAACAAACCCAGTGTATAAATGGCTGCTTGGTTTTATTTGCGTATTATTGAACCAGCTGATGAACGCAGCCTATGTACAACGCTGGTTGAGTCAGTAATAAAACACACTGCTCTTTTTACTGGGATTTTTCGATATCTCAATTATTTTTCACATACTTACCCTAATTACTTAATTATTTGGCGTTTATTTGAGATTCAATACTGTTGATGACGATTTCCGCTGCTGCTGTAGATCCCGCGACAAAAAATAGAAACGGACCAAAGTCGTTAACGCCATGTATTCCAGTAAAATACAAACCTGGGATGTTACTTTCAAGAGCATCACTCAGTTCTGGTAGGCTATTTTTTATTTCCATCTTGTTGAGGATATTTCCATCTGCAATAAATGGAATTTTTTGCACATCAGGGCGATAACCGGTAGCGCAAATCACCTGATCCACAAAAATTGTCCGATCTCCTGACAAGCTTACCTGCAATGAGCCATCTGCTTGTGGCACACAACCAACAATAGTCGTATCCGGATTGTGGCTAATCTTTTTATGCGTGACCGACTGCTCCAGAGAGTCTTCCAGTTGCAGCCTGCCATCATGCC
Organism: Methyloprofundus sp.; assembly: GCF_965251085.1. Taxonomy (NCBI): domain Bacteria; kingdom Pseudomonadati; phylum Pseudomonadota; class Gammaproteobacteria; order Methylococcales; family Methylococcaceae; genus Methyloprofundus; species Methyloprofundus sp. The sequence goes on from NZ_OZ252594.1 coordinate 3,917,479, forward strand.
AAAACCGTTGATTAATGACTTGCTTTTCTTCTGCTGGGTATTTACGCCACCAGCCAGGTTGAGTTCGGGTGCGTTGCATATGCTCATCTGTCCAGGTCCAGTCCGAGCGCACAAATTCAGGACGTGCATGCCGATAGACAAGTTCGACGGATTCAGCATGGGATGCTAGCAAAGCGGCAGTTTCAAAAGCACTCTGACGGCCACCAACAATTAAGCAGCGCTGATTAGAAAACTTGCTTAAATCGGCGCAGTCCGCCGTGTGAATACGCTGTTCTTCAGGAAATATTGCAGCCAGTTCAGTAGGAATAAAACGGTAGTCATAGTAGCCCGTGGCTACCAGTATATTTTGCGCACAGATAACATCACCGTTATCCATTACACATTTATAAATGTCCTGCTCATAGTTCACCTGAGCTACCTGTCCGAGTGTCCAATTCAGCTGCTCGGACTTTGCGGTAGTTTCAACGAAGTCGATAAAAAACTCACGAGGAACTGGAGATATTTGCTCGAAGGTCAGCTGACGTTGTTGCAGAAAATGCTCAAGCTCACTGCTTTCACCCCAGTCACAAGTCGTTCGCAGATTCATTCCTGGCGGCATATGTTGTTTCCAGAAACTCATGCATGATCCGGAAACCAGGTAATCCAGTTCACGTATTTTCGCCAGCCTTGCAGCAGCAAGGCCATAGGGACCAGCGCCAATTATAAGCAATTGAGTTCGTTTAATAAGACTCATAAGTATCTATTGTTCAGCGGGACAAGTAAGGTAAGGGTAAGCTTATATCTTGATAAGATTACCTTATAGGTAAGCCGCAATATATAAACTACTCAAAATAATTAAGAATAGACTGGAAATGTCACAACTCTCGCTCCCAAACTCTGTTTGGGAACGCATGAAAAGTAAGCTCTGCCTACCTAAACCTCCAATGCTGTTGACTTAAGCCCTCACTTGCTGGAGGGTTGAGTGAGGAGGATAAAATCAAGCATTTACAATCCCCTCATCCCAGCCTTCTCCCTCTGGAGAAGGAGTTTATTCTTAAGTCAACAGCATTGACCTAAACTTCTCACAGCAGAGCTGTTCGTCCATATATTCCCAAATAGGGATTGGGAGCAAAGTTGTGCTAGCCAGTTTGAGTTAGTGGGTAGGTTAATAATTATGGACTACCGTACACTCTAGCACTGGTATTCTGTAAAAGAAAATGCTGCAAGCTAATAACGCTAAACTTTATTCTGCAAATATCGTCGTAATAAATCCAACGAATAAATAGCTGCCTGGTTTTGTTTGCGTGATATTGAGCCTGCTAATGTACGCTGTCTATGGATAATACCCGTGGGAGTCATCAGTAAACTAAAGAGTCGTATACTCTGCTCTTTTTTCTGGAATTGTTCAGTGCCGCCTTGATATAGCTGAACCAGAACTAAATCAGTTCCCTCTTGTTGCTGGGTACTTTGCGCAATCCTTGTAGCAGCATCCAGAAAATCCTCTATCGCCAGTTTTTCAGTCTGTTGCTGTAAGATTTGCTTAAAAGTCGAACTAATCAGCCAGGGTTGTGCGATGCATTTTGCGGAAATAAGTCCCTGCGAAGCTGTTTCCTGAACAGATAATGTGAATTTTTGCTGCAGCATCAATTGGCTGATGACATCAACCAGTCCGCCCCGCAATCTATCGGCCCCATCTAATCCATCTATGGCAAAAATATAATCACCGATACTTTCCGCTACCTGCTTAACGGTCGTTGTTACTATCGACTGTTCAGTATGACTTGGGAAAATCAGTTTGGTTTGTACCTCATCTACGCCCGCGCGAAAACTGAGTTGTGCGCTTTCAGGCAAGGCCACTGTGTTGAGTATTTCCTGTAAATCAGATTCACCGATACCCACTGAGCGCAGGCTAATTAATTGTTCGGGTTGTAGAGAATAGCGCTGTGAAAGTTGGCTGACAATGCTTGCAGAAAACATATGCTTCATTTCGTAAGGCACGCCTGGCATAAAAACAAACCAGCATTGATTCTGCTGTACAGCAAAACCTGGCGCAGTACCCCATTCATTATCTATGCGTTGCGAGCCTTGCGGGAAAAAAGCCTGTTTGCGATTACTATCAGCCATCTCGCGTTTTCGACCACTAAAATACTGCGTGATCTGTTCTAATGCGACCGTATCCAGCTGTAATGGTCTTGAGAATGCTTCTGCAACTGCCTGTGCGGTCAGATCATCGATGGTTGGCCCCAACCCACCCGTACAAATACACACATCTGCACGCGTGGAAATATCGTGCATTAAGCTTTTTAAATCAGCTAAATTATCGCCTACTGCGGTATGTCGTTTAACGACAAACCCCATTTGTACCAGCTGCTGCGAAAGCCATGCGGCATTGCTATCGACCGTCTGGCCGCTAACGATTTCTTCACCTTGAGAAAATATTTCTGCTATAGCTTGCATAAATATCCTCTGATTTTATCTGCTATATGTTAATTGCCAGCATATTATCCAGCGCAATTTTAGCATTGACTGCGTCTTGTTTTTCTACGCTTATGCGGTTTACCACATGTCCTGCGACCAGATTTTCAAGAACCCAGGCCAAATGTTGCGGATCGGTACGGAACATGGTCGAACACATGCTTAAAGCGGGTGACATAAAATGGACATTTTTGCCTTCTGCTTTACACTCATCATGCAAGCGATTAACTAAATTCAGCTCGGTTGCAACCAACCAACGTGTGTTTGGCTCGGCTTCACGCACTATTTTCAAGATAACTTCGGTAGAGCCGATATAATCGGCTTTTTGACACACTTCAAAACAAGCTTCCGGATGAGCAATCACTTTAGTTTCAGGGTAACGCTCTAAAAAAGCATCAATCTGTTCTGGCTGGAACACCTGATGCACTGAACAATAACCACCCCAGAGGATCATTTTTGCCTTGCGGATTTTCTCTGCTGTCAAGCCACCTAATGGTTTGGTAAAATCCCATACCACCATTTCATCCAAGGCAATACCCATATTAAAAGCAGTGTTGCGGCCCAAATGCTGGTCGGGGAAAAACAGAATTTTTTCTCGCTTGGCAAAACTCCATTCGAGGATTTTCCCGGCATTGGATGAGGTACAAACGATACCTTCATGTTCGCCACAAAACGCTTTTAAATCTGCCGCTGAATTAATATAAGTTACAGGGGTGACTTCATTTTCAACATCAATGACCTTCGCGAGCTCATCCCAGCAGCGCTGCACATTAACTTTATTCGCCATGTCTGCCATTGAGCAACCCGCCGCTAAATCAGGCAAAATGGCAATCTGTTCCGGGCGAGACAAAATATCCGCTACTTCTGCCATAAAATGCACGCCACAAAAAACGATATATTCAGCATCGGATTCGGCTGCTTCTCTGGAAAGCTTTAAGGAGTCGCCGGATATATCCGAGTGCTGAAATACTTCGTCACGCTGATAATGATGGCCTAAAATAATACAGCGCTTGCCTAAAACTGCTTTCGCTTGCTGTATTTTTGTCGCGCATTCTTCATCGGAAAGTAATGCGTAGTTTTGGATGGGTAATGCAGTCATAATGATTTCTTAAAAACTCTTTTGGTAGGGCGTGGCTTCAGCCCGCAAATATCTTTACACTTAAAAGCGGGCTAAATCCACGCCCTACACATATATTTAAGCTTCGTCTTTAACAATAGGCTTATGCAGCTTAATATGCAATTCTTTTAATTGCTCTTCATTAATCATCGCAGGTGCATCCACTAATGGGCAAGCCGCCGATTGAGTTTTCGGGAAAGCGATTACTTCTCGAATTGAACTTGAACCTGTCATTAGCATCACTAATCGATCCAGGCCATAAGCCATACCACCATGCGGAGGACAGCCATATTTTAAGGCTTCGAGTAAAAAGCCAAATTTATCATTCGCTTCCTGTTCTCCGATACCTAGAATACCTAACACAGTGGATTGCATTCCAGTTTTGTCGATACGAATTGAACCACCGCCCACTTCTGTACCATTCAGCACTAAATCATAAGCTCGCGACAACGCTGTTCCAGGGTTGGCTTTAAGTTCTTCCTCTGAACAGCTAGGTGCTGTAAAAGGGTGATGGATAGCATTCCAACGCTGGCCTTTTTCATCCCATTCAAACATTGGAAAATCAACCACCCAGAGCGGCTTCCAGTCGCCTTCTAATAAGCCTAGATCCAGACCTATTTTGACCCGCAATGCACCTATCGCTTCATTGACGATATTGGTTTTATCCGCGCCAAAGAAGATTAAATCACCTGTTTGCGCACCGGTTTTTTCCAGTACCGCTTCCCAAACTTCAGCCGGAGCAAATTTAACAATCGGAGATTGCAGACCTTCAAGCCCACCATTTCGATCATTAACCTTTATATAGGCCAGGCCTCTTGCACCATAAATACTCACATATTTAGTATAGCCATCAATATCTTTACGGCTTAGTTTAGACCCCTCAGGAATACGCAAGGCGACTACACGTCCTTTTGGATCATTCGCCGGGCCGGAAAATACTTTAAACTCAACGTCCTTCATTTCATCGGCAATATCCACCAATTCTAATGGGATACGTAAATCAGGCTTATCAGAACCAAAGCGTGACATCGCCTCTGCATGCGTCATGCGTGGAAATGGGTCGCCTAGATCAACATCAATCACTTGTTTAAATAAATTACGCATCATGTCTTCCATGATCAGCATAATGTCATCTTCATTCATAAAAGATGTTTCAATATCCAGCTGAGTAAATTCAGGCTGTCTATCTGCACGTAAATCTTCATCACGGAAGCAGCGAACCACTTGATAATAACGATCCATACCAGCCATCATCAATAATTGCTTATACAATTGCGGTGACTGCGGCAAGGCAAAAAATGAGTTAGGGTGAGTACGACTAGGCACTATGTAGTCACGTGCGCCTTCCGGTGTTGCCTTGGTCAAAATAGGCGTTTCCATTTCAAAGAAATCCTGCTCATCCAGAAAGTTACGTAGATTACGCGTGACATCACGACGCACTTTCATTTTTTCCAGCATCGATGTTTTACGCAGGTCGATATAACGATAGCGTAAGCGCATTTCTTCGTTAACTTCTATATCACTCTCAATCGGAAACGGTGGTGTTTCTGCTTCATTCAATACTTCAATATGGCTGACCAGAACTTCGATTTCGCCGGTGGCCATATTCGGGTTTACTGTGCCTTCCAGGCGATCTCTGACGATCCCTTCTACACGTATAACATATTCACTACGCACACTTTCAGCGATAGCAAAAGTATCCGTTGATTCAGGATTAAAAACCACCTGTACCAAGCCAGCACGATCTCTCAAATCAATAAAAATCACTCCACCATGGTCACGTCTTTTATGTACCCAGCCGCACAATGCAGTTGATTCACCTAAGTTGTCTTTGTTTAATTCTCCGCACTTATGGGTACGCATAACTCTTTTCTCTGTTGATTGAATGTTTATTAACGCTACCGGCTCGACTGACGCTTACCGAAAACTCTACTTTTTAAGACTGCCTACTCTGTTTGCCCGGCTTTACTCTTCTTTTCGCTAGGCGCAGATTTTTCACCGGCAACATTTTTCTTATTGCCGCTTTTAAAATCTGTCTCATACCAGCCGCTACCTTTTAATCTAAAACCCGCAGCCGAAATTTTTTTCTTTAATTCTGGCTCATTACAGCTAGGACACGTTACCAGTGGCTCCGCACTCATTTTTTGCAAGGCTTCATGCTCATTTCCACAAGCTTGGCACTGGTATTCATAAATTGGCATTTGCTACTCCGAAAAAACAAAATAACTAAAAATATGGAGGCGAATTTGCTTTTTTTCAATAAGCAAATCAAAATTAACCCATTATTTTAATAATAAGCGGGTGTACAAGCAAGAAATCACGATGACATCTACTGAGAAAAGACTAACCATAAGGCAAAAAAATGCAACAAATCACCCTTACCCAACCTGATGACTGGCACCTACACGTACGCACCGGCGACCTGCTAAAAACAGTGATTAATCATACCGCCAGTCAATTCGCGCGGGCTATCATTATGCCCAACCTACAGCCCCCAGTGACCAACGTAGCGCTAGCATTAAGCTATCAACAGGAAATTCAACAGGCAACCTCTAGTGAATACAACTTCACGCCTTTAATGGTGCTCTACCTGACCAACTCCACCAGCATTAAAGATGTGCAACTAGCGGCTGCGTCATCCGCCGTGCATGCGTTTAAGCTGTACCCTGCTGGTGCAACTACCAACTCAGACCAGGGCGTAACTGATCTAAAGGCTGTATTCCCTATCTTTGCCGAGATGGAAGCACTCGATGTACCCTTGCTGATACATGGCGAGGTTACCGATCCAGACATTGATATATTTGATCGTGAACGGGTCTTTATTGAGCAAAAGCTAAGCCTTATTCATCAGCACTTTCCTCAATTACGCATAGTACTGGAACATGTAACGACCCGTGAAGCTGTGCAATTTGTACAGCAATCACCCGATAATATTGCAGCAACCATTACCCCCCAACACTTACTCTACAATCGCAATGCTATATTAGTCGGGGGAATCAAGCCACATTATTACTGCCTGCCAATACTGAAACGAGAGTCGCATAGAGAAGCCTTAGTTGCAGCAGCGACCAGTGGCAACCCTAAATTCTTTTTAGGCACTGATAGCGCGCCACACTTGACCCATTTAAAAGAAAACAGCTGTGGTTGCGCCGGTTGCTATTCTGCTTATGCAGCAATCGAACTTTATGCCGAAGCTTTTGATGCAGTAGGAGCATTGGATAAATTAGAAGGTTTTGCCAGTTTTTATGGCGCGGATTTTTATCAGCTACCCCGCAACACCCAGCAAATTACTCTGGGAAAAACAGACTGGCAAGTGCCTGATTATTACACTGTTGCTGATAAAACACGCTTAACACCCCTTAAAGCCGGTGAAACTTTGCACTGGAAATTACAGGGCTAAGGCAGCTGGAAACAATTTTTAGCATTGTTGTGAGTCGGGCTACTTTTTCTAGGCTTATAAAGTAGCCCGGCTAAGCAGCCTAGACTGATCTATGTAGTCTCTATTCCAGATCCTCATATAAATCTTCACCCAGATCTTCGCCATCCATGCCTTCAAAATCCAGAGGTTGTGCTGCGCCATCACTGATTAAATAATCCCTGCGCTGCATATAGGCAGAGCGGAAAAATATATAACGGTCTACTGCTGCCTCAGAAGCTACTGCTTCTGCTCCTAAAAAATCAGCTCTGACATCAACAATTTCCACCGTACGCAAACCGACAGAAAGTCCCCAGGATACGGCTGAGCTGCCAAAAAAGAAAGTATAGGTCAATGGATGTAAAGCTGAGTCACCTACATAACCACCCACACCTCTCACCGAGCTCGGTCCTAATAATGGAAGGACAAAATATGGACCTCTGGGAACGCCCCATACAGCCAGGGTTTGCGCGAAATCTTCTTCATGTTTAGGTAAATCAATCATCGTCGCGACATCAATAAAACCGGCAATTCCAGCGGTGCTATTTACCAGGAATCGTGCTGTATCCATACCGCCTTGTTTAGGCTTTGCCTGTAAAAAGCCATTCACACTGACACCGATATCTTTTAAATTTGCAAAGAAATTACTGATGCCCACATCTACAAACTCTGGGGTTACCCATTGATAACCTTTGGCAACCGGCTTTAAAACAAATTTATCGACTTGATCATTGAATGAAAAAATACCCCGGTTCATTCCTTCCCAGGGATCTGCAGGATCAGGATGAGACACTGTCGCGCAGGCCTGTAGCATAGTCAGGAGAATCCCGCCAAGAAGCAGGCGATATTTACTTATTTTATTTAACATTACTTACCTAAATACTAGCTAAAAGTTTATACGTACAAAAACTTCGCGTAACATAGCACATTTTTACTCAGCAATTTAATTTTTAGACACATGGAATCAGTTGAACATCCATTAAATGAGCGATTTAGGGGATACCTCCCCGTGATTATCGATATAGAAACAGCAGGGTTTGATGCCAAAAAAAATCCATTGCTAGAAATAGCCGCCGTGATTGTTGAATATGATAACAATGAACAGCTGCAAATCAGCGAAAGTCATGCTGCGCATATTATTCCGTTTGAAAATTCCATTTTAGATCCATCCGCATTAAAATTTACTGGCATAGACCCATACCACCCTTTTCGTATGGCAGTATCTGAAAAAGATGCATTACATAAATTATTCCTGCCCATTAAACAAGCGGTAAAGCGTAACAAATGTACACGCGCCATTTTAGTCGGGCATAATCCAAATTTTGATATAAACTTTTTAAACGCGGCCATTAACCGTACAAAAATAAAACGCAGCCCTTTTCACCCATTCAGCACCTTTGATACTGCAACCTTAGGTGGCTTAATGTATAAACAGACAGTACTCGCTAAAATTGGTAAGGAAGCCGGTATGGAATGGGATAATGTCCAAGCGCATTCAGCTCTGTATGATGCTAAGCAAACAGCTGAGATATTTTGTAAGATTGTTAATCGCTGGAAGCAATTGGAAGCGTTAGACACTGAAGTTTAGGCTTTAGACTAAATTTTCAGGAGTGATATTTCTGCAACAGGCAAGGAGTGCGCAGACTTAATCTTGACATCAGAAACTAACTTATTAGCGGCTTATTTTTTCTGATTTTTTAATTTTTCACTGATATGGTTAGCTCCCATCACAGCAAGAACGACGAAAGCGCCCGGAGTAATAATTGCCGCGGCGACTGAGGCTGATAGTTTTAATTTCTGCTGTCGATTGCTAGCGCTAGTGTTAGCACCCTTAGTATCGACAGGATAACGAATCGCACCACAAGAATGACAGAGCGGGTATTCTTTCTGTTCCGTGGTACCACAAAATGAACAATCTGGCATATAAAGCACCCTGATTTTTTATTATTGTCTTTCAATAATAGCAGAAAAATGAATATGAGTTTACCTAGAACACACTATTTGATTTATTCACCGCTTGTAGCAGAACAATTAGCGAGTGTTACTGCTCACCCCTTACTTACAGAGCAAGGCATTCAGCTACGTACAGTAAAACTGGCAGATTTGTCTGCCCTGCATATAAGCAACGAATTGAACCATGCATTGCTATGGATTGAACAAAAAGATTACCCGCAAGTCTTGTTATTTGCACAGCAAAATCATGTGTCTCTTGGTTTTTTACCCATCGCGGGAGATACACTAAGTCAGTTTTTTAAAAACCTGGATTTACCAAAAGACTTAGATGTCTGTTTAGAGATAGCCATAAATAAAGAGCCGATAATTATCGATACCATCGTATGTAACGATGAATTTGTCACCAATGGCGTCAACCTGGAAAAGCAGACTAAAATGACTGAATTTATCGGTGATAGTCATGAATTTACAAACCTGGGTAAACTTAAGTTTCAATTTAAACGCTTCCTGCATGCCTTCTCGTTAACCCCGCACCCAGTCACCCTGATAACCGCAAAAGGTAAAACAATCTCTACAGCGATTACCGGCATGGTGTTACTGGATTTTCATAAAAACGGCCCGCTGACTAATCTATTTGCTGAGTCTGTTTCCTTAAGAGATAAGCGTGTCTCAGTCGCCTTATTCGCGCCTCAGTCTATTCTGTCGTATTTACAGTTATCGTCTTCATTACTGGTCACCGCACAGAAAAAAAACCTGCCTCAGCAAATAGGCTATATACGTACAGCATCGTTAACCATTAAATCGCCGGTCGATACACATTACCTGATTAACGGCCGCCCCTTAAAGACGCGTGAATTAAAAATAGAAATATTAAATGCAGGCATCAAAGTCAATGCGGGCGATAAGTTCAGAGAACGGCAACACTATAGCGACGATAAGGAAAACGTCGCTTGTGAGCAATTACCACAACAGGAAAGTAGAGTTAAATATATCAGTGGCACTTTACCTTTATTTAGCCACGCCCTGGAGTCTGATTTTAAAGATCTATTCCTGGCTTTAAAGGAAAATTCCAGGCTCAATAGTACTTATATACTACTGATGGTCTTAAGCGCATTATTAGCCACACTGGGCTTATTTCTGAATAGCCCGTCAATTGTTATAGGCGCGATGGTGCTGGCTCCTTTAATGGCACCTATTATTTCCTTATCCATGGGCTTATTACGCTCAGATGATGATTTAAGTAAACGCTCATTCGTCACCTTCTTCACGGGTATGCTTATCGCCCTATCTTTATCTGCACTGATGGCTTATATACTTCCATTTCAGGAAATCACCAATGAAATTGCAGGACGCTTGCACCCCTCTACTCTGGATTTGCTGGTAGCAGTACTATCAGGGATCGCCGGGGCTTTTGCCAATGCCCGGGAGAGTATTGCCAAAAGTCTGCCAGGAGTAGCCATTGCAGTCGCACTGGTACCGCCTCTCTGTGTTTCAGGCATAGGCATAGGCTGGCTGAATTTCGAGGTATTTTATGGAGCCATGCTGTTATTTCTAACCAACTTGACCGGCATTATTCTGGCTGCGGGATTATCCTTTATGATCATCGGCTATGCGCCATTTTCGCGCGCCAAAAAAGGCATAGCACTATCAGCCTTTATGGTCGCCGTTATTTCAGTGCCGCTGGTCTTATCTTTTGCTGATATGCAGGAAATTGCGGCTGTAAAAAAACAACTACTCAGCCAGGATTACAATATAGCGGGCCATACTCAGCAATTGCGAAATATTAAAGTACGTTTAGGCCGTCCTTTAAAAATCAGTGCTGATCTAATGACTACCCATATGCCGAACCCCGTGGCATTAGCAGCTTTTGAGCAACAACTCTCAAGGCAACTAGGCCAGCAGTCCGTCGCTATCGATTTTTCAGTACGCCTGGTGACTGCCAATTATTTCAAACCATCCGAAAATTTGCTAGAGAAGAGCAAATAAAAGCGACCGTTAACCGCAAACACAGAACAGAGCAACTGTACACGCGTGATAAACCTAGAAAAATCAACTGGCAAATGAAAACCTTGGCTACGAACATAACACGGGGCATTTTGAGCATTTTACTGACTCGTGTAAAAAAGCAAACGTGTCGGGGAGTAGGCTTTAGCCTACACGTATAACAGATGGTGATTCATGTAGGCTAAAGCCTACTCCCCTTCGAATGTCCCGTCTTAAGTCCGTAACCCAAACCTTGATGTTAATTAGAAAAACGGGCATGATGCCAAAAATAAAAAGATGACAGAATGGCTAGCATGAGTCCTTTGTCATGGGGGGTTTTACAGCCTCATTAGGCTATCGATTAAGTAAATAGAGTAATGAAAAAGGTATTTGATAATAAATATCATGATAGAACAAGCGTTTTGTAGGATGGGCAAAGGAGGTACGACGTGCCCATCATGTTTTCGTTGATGGGCACGGATGAAGCCCTTTGCCCATCCTACAGCAAAACAAGATTGGTGAATGTTTTCATTGCAAAGGTAAAATGCTAAAAGGCAATGCCCCCTTTAGTGCAGATCGAAATGGGTATCATATTTCATGGGAATCTATTCCTGCCTGGGCGTGTAATCAATGTGGAGAAACTTATTTCGAAGAAAACCAAGTTAACCATATTAACAAAGCGTTAAAGCAAATTGATTGCGAAACTTTGGCATTAACATCTAAAGTTGCCTAATCAGGTAAGGGGTAGTTTCTCTAGCCCTTACCTATATTGCCGTATAAGTGCATCAAGTGTCGAATACGAGTTCGCGCTCTGAGGGAAATAGGTGACAGTCAGTGGTTTTGTTAAGAATCATAATTCTTAGTAGACCCTGATTTTTTCCTCTAACAGCATTACCCGCTTTCATCGGTACTACGCCATTATCCTAGCTTGCCGTCTACTCCTAATGGTCACCATGCCATGCTTTCGGATCCCAGGGAGTAGCATAGTACCTGCCTTAGCACACTTTACTATTTTGACCTCTGCCGGGCCAACAACATCGTCTAGAGCCCCACCTTAAACATTTGAGGCTCAATGACTTCAATTTTTCAATCAGCCTATTGCCTTGTTCCCCCCGCGCTTGATCTTTGCGCTTCCCCTCACCGACCCAGAGTTCTCTACCCCGCAGTTGGGCTGCCTAGCTGGAGCGGGGCTTACACCTGCTGGAATACACGACCTTGCCTAGCCGCACTGACCCCGGCTTTGCTTTTTTTTGTGATCCCCATCACAGTTTTACTTGATGGTCTGTGGCATTATCTATTCTCAAGTTATATTAAATAGTGGCGTGGAGAATTTTAGCTCTGGCACAAATAAGAAACTAAATTCTATGAAATGTGTCAAATGAAAATTGCAAAATGGCTTAGGGAGATGGAAAGAAATAATCATCCAAACGAAGTAAGCTTGTGTCTCAATAATTTATAATAATGAATTCTGAATTTATTCTCACACTAGGCAGATAAGCTTGTTGATATTAACAGATAGCATTATAGGTTGGATTATAAATACAGCCCATCGTTTAAAAGGCTCGGTACGTCGTATATTCATGGCTGAAACGGTGGAGCTACTAGGCTCAGGTGGTGCAAGTATTGCTGAAGAAAAACTAGGATGGAATAGAGGCACTATCCGAAAAGGACAATATGAACTTGAAACTCAGCCCATAGAAGATAATTTTTCAGCGAGAGGGCGTAATAAAAGTGAAGAGCATTTTCCTCATCTACTTGATGACATAAAAAAAATTGCTGAACCGGAGTGTCAAACGGATCCCTCTTTTAATTCCTGTCGATTATATACCCGGCTAACGGCTAAAGAAGTTAGAAAACGTTTACTGGAGATTGATTATTACGATGAAAAAACATTACCTTGCTCAAAAACTATCAATACAAAATTAAATGACCTGAGTTACCATCCAAAAAAGGTACAAAAAACAAAGCCTCATAAGAAAATCAAGGAAACGGATGCAATTTTTGAACAAGTTCATTCAGTCAATGGAATGGCAGATATCAACCCAAAAGAGATTCGTATATCAATTGATGCCAAAGCAAGAATGAATATAGGAAATTTTTCACGGGGAGGACGAAATCGGGTTTTAACAAAAGCAGAGGATCATGATTTAGATGTTAAGGAAAAGTTAACTCCTTTTGGTTTTTATCTGCCTGAACATGATGATTTTTTCCTTTTCTTTACAGCAGGCTATGCCAGCAGTGATTTCATCGTTGACCGATTGGAAGAAATTTGGCCAGAAATTCAAGAAAAATATGGAGTAGATATTCTGACAATTAACGCTGACAATGGTATGGAGAACAGTAGCTCCAGAACTCAGTTTATAAAAAGGCTTGTGGAGTTTGCTGAAAAAAGCAACATAAAGATAAAACTGGCCTACTACCCTCCTTATCATAGTAAATATAACCCAATTGAACGAGTATGGGGAGCCTATGAAAATCATATTAGTGGCGACATAATGGATACAGTTGAAACAACTTTAAAATTTGCCAAAAGTATGACCTACAATGGCAAAGCACCTATTGTTAAATTAACAGAAAAAATATATGAAACAGGAGTAAAGGTAGGTAAAAAAGCAATGAAGACGTATTATCAGTTTGTTGACCGAATGCCATCGTTGGAGAAATGGTTTTTGACCATTTCTCCTGGTTGTTCTGGATGATTATTTCTTTCCATCTCCCTTATCAAGAATTAGACAGTTTGTAATTAAATTTCATACTCCAAATATATTTATTACAAATCACAAAAAGGAAAGATCATGAAACTATCTAAAAAATTAATCTCTTGCAGTGCTGTAGCAGCCCTGCTGGCTATTGGAGCAAGTACAGCACAGGCAGACCCACGGGTCACCGTTACCTGGCAAAAGCCGGCTGGCGTTGACATCCACCAGGTGCATATTACCAAGATCAACGATGGTAAGTCCTGCGTTATCACAGACAATACCGATTCGTGCAGCTTCACGGGCATTTTTACCGGTGGCAATGCGCCCAAAGTGTTATTCCGCCTGGCGTGGGTGCCCGATGCAGAAACCAATGGTAACAAGATTTCAAACCCGGCGCAGGTGCATTATCTGTATCTAGATCTCCCGTCCAGAAATGATACCGGCCTTATGGAGTATTTCTATGACGTTCCTGCGCATAACGTCAACATTACCAATAACATGGACTTTCAAATGGCGGTTGGCATTACCTCCAGCAGAGTGGCGGAACAAGGTTTGCGTGACTCCCTGCCCGTTTCCCACCATCTCCGTGGTGTGACTCGGGTGTCTACCCATTCGCTATACTATGATGGTACGACCAAAACCATTCCAGTGTTAGACGGTTGCTATACGGTATTCGCTGTCGAAAAGGACTGCCCGGGAAGTGGATGTAAATTTCCTGCGCACCACACGCCTCTGTGCGTGGGCGGCCCCGCTGATGTGGATCCCACAGCGCCTGCGAATGCTATCACGCTGACGCCGGATTCCTTCCTTTAACCTTAAATTAGAGATTTAACGTAAAGCCCCCTCCGGATTGCATCTGGAGGGGGCTTTTTCTTTGGTAGTGGAAACGAAAAAAACCAGAAAAAAGGTACCACGAAAGAGATAAAAGGAAGAACATGGGAACCAATGAAGTCTCGATTGAAAAATAAACAGAAAATTGAGTTACTACCGGCTAGACAGGCTAAGCCAAAACCACGCGGCGGCGATAAACGATCAAAAGACTTCAATGACAACCCTTTCAATCGAGCCTGGCAATATAGATTTTGCAAATCACAAGGGCCGTAGTTAACCGGCTAACTTATTACGATAAATAGTTGCGGAAATCACCGCAATCGGTGGTATTACTATATTAACCACAGGTATCATCAAAGCAAATAACACCATTCCGCCAAAACTTAAGCTGCCAATCCGGACTGTTTTAAGTAGCTGTCTTTGTTCAGGAAAGAGTGCACCTTCATTTTCTAAGGTATAGGCAAAATATTCCATACTCATGCCCCAGGCTCCAAATAGTCCCCATAAAACAGGAGCAATCAGGTTAACTCCCGGAATAATTGAAATAATGACAATCGGAATAGCCCGGCTCACTAAATAGGCAATGCGCTTTAATTCAGAACCTAATACTTTAAATATCGGCTGCTCCTGAATATCTCCAGATTGATCATTGAGGATATGTTGCGTTTTCGCTGCCAGACCGCCATAAAAAGGTGCGGCAATAAGATTTGCAATAAGTGTAAAAGTAAAAAAACCGGCAACAAAAAAACTGATAAAAAATAGAGGATAGATTAACCAGTCCAGCCATAACAACCAGTCGGGTATAAATTTGGCAATTAGCACGCCGACATAAAGATAACCCAGATACAGCATACTGGAAAACAGTATTAAATTGACCGCTATCGGGATCAATACATATTTTCTTAACTTTTCATGCCATAACAAAGATGCGCCTTTGGTCAGGCTCTGTACCGCCAGCAATGGATTCGCACCTGCTTTTTTATTAAATACTATATTCATTTTAATTCACTAACACCTTGTTCAAAAGGATTAAACACTGCGCCACGCTCGGTGACAATAACATTGATTAACTCAGCTGGGGTGACATCAAATACAGGATTCCAGGCATCGATCAAGCTATTTTCCTGTGCATAATAATCCGGCAGGAACTCACTTGCAGCGCGCTGCTCTATTTCAATTTGCCTACCATTTGGCATGGCAAAATCTATCGTCGATACTGGCGCGACTACCATCATCTTAACGCCATGATGTTTGGCCAAAACGGCTAAAGAATAAGTACCAATTTTATTGGCAACATCACCATTCGCTGCAATACGATCTGCGCCGACTATAATCCAGTCTATTTTACCGCTCTGCATCAACATCGCCGCAGCAGAATCAGCAATAAGCGTTGCTGGAATATTATCTTCCGCCAATTCCCACACCGTTAATCGCGCCCCCTGCAACCAGGGGCGCGTTTCCCCGGCAAAGATATCGCGTGCCTTGCGCTTTTGTGCGCTACGAATGACACCTAGCGCTGTTCCATACCCACCCGTTGCCAGGGCACCAGCATTACAATGGGTTAATAGCCCTTGCGCATCCGCCAGTATATCCGCGCCTATTTCGCCCATATACTGATTAGCCGCGATATCTTGCTGATGAATTTCCAGCGCAGTATTAATCATATTGATAACAGGTGAGCCAGTCATTAATGCTAACTTTTCCTGCATTACCGATAATGCCCAGAATAAATTTACCGCCGTAGGACGTGACGCAGCGAGTATAGTTATATCCGCTGCAACCTGCTGGCGCCATTCTGTATTGTCTGCCGCATAGTGCTGCTGCACCGATAATGCCACAGCATAAGCAGCGGCAATACCAATGGCAGGCGCACCACGTACGCGCATGCTTTTTATCGCCTCGGCAACCTCTGGAGCAGTAGCAAAATTATCATAATGCACCTGCTCGGGTAATTGCCGCTGGTCTAGTACAGATAACTGCCTGTCTTGCCATACTAAAGCATGGACTTTGAGTTTATTTGGGGAACTACTCATTAACACGTATACTCATTAGCTATTATTATCTCGCTCCCGTGCCCTGCATGGGAAGCAGAAAAAAGTTGATCGACAAGCGATTAATTCTACCAACAAACCATTCTATTAAAAGTGTTCTGTTATGCAAGTTGACACCCTTATTAATGCTCGCTGGATTATACCTGTAGAACCTTATGAAATTATACTAGAACATCAAGCTTTGGTAATTCATGAAGGCAACATACTAGATATATTGCCGCAACAGCAGGCGATGCAAAAGTACCAGGCAAAGCAAGTCGAAAATCTGGGTAATCACGCGCTTATTCCGGGCTTAATCAATGCTCATACACATTTAGCAATGACATTATTTCGCGGGATTGCAGACGACTTACCGCTGATGGAATGGCTGGAACAGCATATCTGGCCTTTAGAACAAAAATGGGCAAATGAAGCGTTTGTTCGCGATGGCACCGACCTGGCGATTGCTGAAATGCTACGCGGCGGTACCACTTGTTTTAATGATATGTATTTTTTCCCGGAAATCACCGCACACCAGGCAATCCAGCATGGCATACGCGCCAATGTCGGGCTTATCATGATTGATTTTCCGACTGCCTGGGCGGATGGCCCTGAACAGTATCTGGAAAAAGGCCTGGCCCTGCACGATGAATTGCGTCACGAACCATTAATACGCACGCCTTTCGCGCCGCATGCGCCTTATACAGTTGCTGACGAGCCTTTACGCCAAATCAGCACGCTGGCAGATGAACTCAATCTGCCGATCCATATGCATGTGCATGAAACTCTCTTTGAAGTCAGCCAGGGTGAGCGTCCCTTAAAACGCCTGCATGAATTAGGCCTGATCAACCCGGCTTTTATTGCAGTACATATGACTCAATTAAGCAATAGTGAAATTACTAAATTTGCACAATCCGGTGCGCATATTGTGCATTGCCCTGAGTCCAATCTGAAACTGGCCAGCGGCTTTTGTCCAGTACAAAAATGCCTAGATGCTGGTATTAATGTTGCTCTGGGTACTGATGGTGCAGCCAGTAATAATGATCTGGATATGCTGGGAGAAATGCGCACTGCGGCATTATTAGCCAAAGGCGTTGCACAAGATGCCAGCGCAGTAAGTGCCGCTACAGCGCTAAGTATGGCGACTATCAATGGCGCTAAAGCTTTAGGTATCGACGATATTACTGGCTCGTTAACAATAGGTAAAGCTGCAGATATCTGCGCAATCGACTTATCTGCGATAGAAACCCAGCCGCTATATAATGCTATTTCGCAAATTGTGTATTCTGCCTCGCGGCATCAAGTCAGTGATGTCTGGGTAGCAGGAAGGCATTGCTTAAAAAACAGGCAATTGACCACGCTGAATATTCAGGATTTACAACAGAACATCGCACAATGGCAAGAAAAGTTATCATCACCACTAAAATAAACCCGTATATTTTCAAGGAATACCCTGATTACGTACAACTCTCAACCATAGCAGAATAAGGCATTAATTATCAGTATGCTATAAAGCTCGTCATTCCCGAAGTCTTTAATCGGGAATCTGTGCTTAGCCTGCGAGATTCCTGCTAAAAGCATACAGGAATGACGAAATATAGCTGAGAGTTATGGGTAATCAGGAAGAATATTAACAATATCTTTTTCGTACAAAACGAGGATAAGATTTATGCTTAAAAACTATATCGTTGGTTTATTACTCATGCTTCCCAGTGTAGCTTTTTCTACTAGCGGTAGCTGTAGCAATACACAATTATCTGACTATCTTATGCATGAGGATAATATCATTGTTAGTTTTAGAGTGATCGACAGTCAATTTTCAGGGCAAATTGACAATAACTTTATTGAGATAGAAATTACCAAGGAGTTTTATTCTAAAAAACTAACAGACACCCGCATTAAGATAGAGACTGAAAATGGCTTTGGACCAGCACTGAGTACGTTTACAAAAAATATTGAATGGCTGACAGTTTTATCAAAATATAAAGACACTTATATTTTTGCAGGGTGTGCGCCTACACTTACTATTGAAAATGCAATAGTCCAAGGAGAAACAGGAATAAATGTTTTAGACCAAATGGGCGATTCAGTCAGTGTTGAAATGTTAGAGTTAGCATTAAATGCCTTTCAGCAAGGAATCAGTTCCGCTGATAGCGTTTGTAAAAGTTCAAATTCATATTGCAGTGAAAGAGCAACCTATAATATTGAAACAGGCGTGTTAAATTTACCCTCAGTTGAATATACATCCTTGTTTGGGGGAAAAGTTTATGCAAAAGCAAAAATGCAAAAAGTAAGTAACGATTTAAAGACATATCAAATTACCGAACTTGAGTAATCAGGCACTAACAATCCAAAAGTAAGTGCGACTCATATGCAATTATCAATAATCCTAAAAACCGCAGTTGAACGCTAAAAAACACTCTAAGCATTTGAATATAAAACATAATGACCGTAACAACTTATCACCTGCAGGGCCAACAAACTCCGCTTCACGGTTTTGTGAATAAATCTGAGCGCGAAATACTGCGTTACAGCTATTGCCAAGGGCTACGGCCATTGCCTGCTAGCTGTGCCTTGTCTTTCGCACTCAGATTTTCCACAAAATCCCTGCTCAACTGCGGTTTCTAGGATAATGTTAGATCAATTTATATTTGCTACAAATGTCACTGCGCCGATTTTGATACTCTTGATATTAGGGATTATATTCCGCCGCCGAGGCTTTATAGACCCGCATTTTATCAATATCGCCAATAGCTTTGTGTTTAATGTTACCCTGCCTTGCATGCTATTTTTTAGTATTGCCAGCACTCCACTTGCGCAATCTACTAACATTCCGCTATTACTCTTTGGCGTGTTATCGACTCTAGCCAGTATTTTATTGTTCTGGTTACTTAGTCTCACCCTGATTCAGCAGGATAAACGCGGTGTTTTTATCCAGGGTGCTTTCCGGGGGAATCTGGGTATTATTGGTATTGCTCTGGTATTCAACGCCTATGGCAACGAAATGCTCGCCGTTGCTAGTTTATATATGGCGCTTATTGCGATACTGGACAACCCCATCTCGGTACTATTATTACAACAGAAAGGTGAAAAGCCTTATCGAAACATTTTAACCAATCCGATTATTATTGCGGTCGTCGCTGGCCTGATGTTTTCGAGATTTGCTATCACCCCGCCATTTTTTATTATTGAGACGGGGCAATATCTGGCACAAATGACCCTACCACTTGCGCTAATCTGTGTCGGAGGCAGTTTATACTGGCAGGATTTTCAAAGTCATCATAAAGAAGTGATCTGGGCCACAATATGCAAATTATTGATCATGCCTTTTTTGGGAACTGTTGC
This sequence comes from Methyloprofundus sp., assembly GCF_965251085.1. NCBI lineage: Bacteria > Pseudomonadati > Pseudomonadota > Gammaproteobacteria > Methylococcales > Methylococcaceae > Methyloprofundus > Methyloprofundus sp. Next base: position 3,937,306 of record NZ_OZ252594.1, read on the forward strand.
GGCCATACACCTGGGGTTTTCAGGCAAGGAACTGGGGCTTATTTATCTGATGCTGTCATCACCCACCGCAGTATCCAGTTATATAATGGCTAAAAAAATGACCGAGCATGGCATGCTTGCCGCTGAAATTATCGCCCTGACAACGGCCAGCAGTACGTTGATCATTACACTGGGCTTACTTCTGTTACAAATATCCGGTTATCTATAGCATGAGAATTGCACTATCCTTTATCTTTATTGTCTTACTATGGGCAACTACGCCACTGGCAATAAAGTGGAGCGCCGATGGTTCCAGCTTTATTTTTGGCGTTGCGGCACGTATGAGCATAGGCTTAGTCTGCATCTCCATGATGCTATTAATAATGCGCCAGCGCCTGGTCTGGCATAGCAAAGCGAAACAAACTTATTTTGCAGTTGCCGTGCAGATTTATGGTGCAATGATGGCCGTTTACTGGTCGGCACAATTTATCCCTTCCGGCTGGATTTCAGTTATTTTCGGACTCTCACCTTTTATTACTGCAGTACTTTCCGCACTGTGGCTGGGAGAACGGAGCTTATCTGTAGATAAATTACTGGCTTATATTTTAGGTATCGCAGGATTAAGCATTATGTTTCATTCCGCCTTGCATATAAGCTACAGCACAGTGATGGGACTATTCGGTGTATTACTCGCTACTTTTTTACAATGCTTTAGCGCGGTCTGGCTGAAGCGTATTCATGCGCAATTACCCGCTATTACTCAAGTCACCGGCGGAATGCTATTTGCTTTTCCCCTTTATATGCTCAGCTGGTGGCTGATAGATGGACAAATTCCAGAAAGTTTACCGGTTAAAAGTATGCTATCTATTTTATATCTGGGCCTGATTGCCACGCCGATAGGTTTTGCTTTATATTATTATATTCTGACCCATATCTCGGCCACTCGTGTCGCTTTGATCACATTAATATCGCCTGTGTTGGCTTTATTTCTGGGTCATTACCTGAATAAAGAAGCACTCACGCTGGAAATTGCAATCGGTTCTGGACTGATATTAAGCGCGCTGATCCTGCAGAGTTTTGTGGGTCGCTTAAGACAGGCAAAAACTTAAGTAAGCATATGCAATACCCCAATTATCTTCTGCCCTCTCCATCCCTAAAAAACACGCTGCCCACAAGTTTCAATAAGTGCTCACTATAAGGAAAACTATGTCTGATACTTATCAGCTGAAAAAAATTATTTTAATAGACAGCTTCTGGGCTGGAAAAACCGTGTTACTGGATTTAGACGGTCATATCAACCTTAGTGGAACTAACGGTGCCGGAAAAACGACATTCTTACGTTTAATACAGCTATTCTGGGGTGAGCGCCCGAGTAATATAGTCGGTGGTACGGGTAGTAAAAAAGGCTTTATTGAATACTATTTGCCGCGTAATAGCAGTTATTTGATCTATGAATATCAACGCCCCTTAAAGCAAATCTGTCACGTTATGATCCAAAGCGATGGCCGTGGTGCAAAGTATAGATTTATAGATGCTCCCTATAACCAAGAATACTATATAGCTGAAAACAGCATCCCTCGTGACTCCGCTTCAGTAACTCAACTTTATAGGAAAGAAGCTGAACCATCAAAGCTTATGGGGGTTGATGATTACTGCAATATTATTCAATGTCAATCTGTTAGTAGTGGCAAAAAATGGTTGCGTCCGTTGCAAAGTCGATTTGCAATGGCCTCTGCGCCCATTACTCATATCGAAAAAGTCATTAGCTCAGTGATTAAAAAAATTGGCGACTTCGATACCATCAAACAAATGCTGATTGATATTTCGCGTGACAAACTCAGCCAGAATTTACTCGACCGGGAACAAGACAAAGCCCCGTTTCAACTCAATAAGAATGATATTGATGCCTGGCTGGCAGATCTAAATGCAGTACACGAGCTAGAAGATAAACGAGAAGATTTTGATATTTTATTGCAAACCATTAGCACGTTAAAAGACACGCTTAATGAATTATCTCATCTGCATGGCTTAGCCTTAAGAGAACATAAATCCAGGCAGGCAGAGCTAACGGCAATGTCTCAGTCTCTGACTGAATTAAAGCAGCAACGAGTGCAACTTGAAAATGATTATGAGCAACAGTTAGAACCGAAACAAGCACAATTACGTGAATGCAACAAACTCATAGATGATCTTGATTTTAAGGTTCAAAATTTAGAAAAACAAAAGCTGGATTATGAGCAACAAGATGCCGAAGGCTTTGCCATCAAAGCATCATTACTGACGCAATACCAGCAACAACAAAAAGACATTAAAGAAGAAATTGATGCTTTGGAAAATGAAAGCAAACAAATTAATTTACTGTATGAAAAACAATTAAGCGATTTAAAATATCGCCATACTCATCAAATACAACAATTCGATATTGAATCAAGCAAACAAAGACTTAACGGCGTTGAACAACTGAGGGAAGCTGAAACACTTTATCAGCAAAGTAAAGACCAATACTTAATCGACAAAGACAGTAGATTAAAACCCGTTAATGATTCTAAATCTCAATTTACAATTGACCTTGAGATTAAACGAGATCGTTTAAATAATATCCCTGTTTCTGACACATTACAGCAGCAACTTAATAAAACTCTGCAAGCACTAGAAACAATCCGCCATGAAACTGACCTGGCCATACAAAATCAACTTAGCGCTAATGACAACTATAGCTCTGCCCTTGCCACTTTCCTCGAAATTGAGCAACAACTAAAAAACAAGAACACTGACTTAAGAGTCATTGAAAAATCCCATGGACTATGTCTTAAACGTCTCAGCCCTGCAGCAGACTCTTTACACTATTTTTTAGATAGCGAAATTACAGACTGGTCGCAAAATATTGGTCGTGTGATTGCTCCTGAGTTATTAGAAAGAACAGATCTGGATCCACAGCAATTAGAGCCTTTAAACAAAAACTTATATGGCTTACAAATTAACCTTGATGTGCTAGCTGATAGAGCCAACATGACTGCGGATAAAGCGGCCTTAGAACAAGAAGAGTTACGTTTATCTGAGCAACGTACGCAACTTAAACTAGAGATTGAGCAAACAAAATCTAGCCTGAGTACAGCCAATAAATCACGCGAGCAGTGCCTGACGGAAAAAAACCAAGCGGAACAACAAGTAAAACGTCAGCGTCATACTAAAGACAATTTGCAAAGTGAGACAGATGGCTTAAATAATAAAATCAGAGCTGAAAAAGAAACCATACGACTTGAGATAGAAGCTGAAATTAATAGACTTTCGCAAAGCATTGCTGACAGTGAGCGCACCATACAGACCATAGAAAGTGACTTCGTTAACCAGCAGAAAAGCCTGCACTCGGAATATTTAAGTCGCAAAGGTACCCTTCAATCGGATACTGAAAATACAATTATCGCAATTAACACTCAGATTGAGTCCGAAAAAAGCCTTTTTAAAGCAGAAAAATCCCGTATTGAGCAGCAATTAAAAACAGAGCTAGGGAGATGGAAAGAAATAATCATCCAGAACAACCAGGAGAAATGGTCAAAAACCATTTCTCCAACGATGGCATTCGGTCAACAAACTGATAATACGTCTTCATTGCTTTTTTACCTACCTTTACTCCTGTTTCATATATTTTTTCTGTTAATTTAACAATAGGTGCTTTGCCATTGTAGGTCATACTTTTGGCAAATTTTAAAGTTGTTTCAACTGTATCCATTATGTCGCCACTAATATGATTTTCATAGGCTCCCCATACTCGTTCAATTGGGTTATATTTACTATGATAAGGAGGGTAGTAGGCCAGTTTTATCTTTATGTTGCTTTTTTCAGCAAACTCCACAAGCCTTTTTATAAACTGAGTTCTGGAGCTACTGTTCTCCATACCATTGTCAGCGTTAATTGTCAGAATATCTACTCCATATTTTTCTTGAATTTCTGGCCAAATTTCTTCCAATCGGTCAACGATGAAATCACTGCTGGCATAGCCTGCTGTAAAGAAAAGGAAAAAATCATCATGTTCAGGCAGATAAAAACCAAAAGGAGTTAACTTTTCCTTAACATCTAAATCATGATCCTCTGCTTTTGTTAAAACCCGATTTCGTCCTCCCCGTGAAAAATTTCCTATATTCATTCTTGCTTTGGCATCAATTGATATACGAATCTCTTTTGGGTTGATATCTGCCATTCCATTGACTGAATGAACTTGTTCAAAAATTGCATCCGTTTCCTTGATTTTCTTATGAGGCTTTGTTTTTTGTACCTTTTTTGGATGGTAACTCAGGTCATTTAATTTTGTATTGATAGTTTTTGAGCAAGGTAATGTTTTTTCATCGTAATAATCAATCTCCAGTAAACGTTTTCTAACTTCTTTAGCCGTTAGCCGGGTATATAATCGACAGGAATTAAAAGAGGGATCCGTTTGACACTCCGGTTCAGCAATTTTTTTTATGTCATCAAGTAGATGAGGAAAATGCTCTTCACTTTTATTACGCCCTCTCGCTGAAAAATTATCTTCTATGGGCTGAGTTTCAAGTTCATATTGTCCTTTTCGGATAGTGCCTCTATTCCATCCTAGTTTTTCTTCAGCAATACTTGCACCACCTGAGCCTAGTAGCTCCACCGTTTCAGCCATGAATATACGACGTACCGAGCCTTTTAAACGATGGGCTGTATTTATAATCCAACCTATAATGCTATCTGTTAATATCAACAAGCTTATCTGCCTAGTGTGAGAATAAATTCAGAATTCATTATTATAAATTATTGAGACACAAGCTTACTTCGTTTGGATGATTATTTCTTTCCATCTCCCTTAGCGCTAATGATCTATGATAAAGCTTATTATATAGGCGAGCAGGGCTTTTATTTTCCTAAGGATGCTGAGGGAAATTATATACAATACAGCTCTGTTTTAGACTCTATGCCAGATGTCTTACAACAGATGAGAAAATTAATACCCAGCCACTCCGTTTTTAATGGGGCCGTCGGGTCTATGACCGGAGCAAAGGCTTTAACTGCAAAGGTGGGCGAGAAGGTGCTATTTCTTCACATGCAAGCAAATGAAGATAGCCGCCCACATTTAATAGGCGGACATGGTGACCTGGTCTGGGAAGGTGGGTCATTTAATGATGCCCCTGTCACTGATCGAGAAACCTGGTTTATACCGGGAGGAAGTGCGGTTGCTGCTCTCTATGAGTTTAAACAGCCGGGCACCTATGTTTATCTCAATCATAATTTAATTCAGGCTATACAACTAGGTGCTGCAGCACAGGTAGTCGTTAGCGGTGAGTGGAATAATGATCTAATGGAGCAAGTGAGAGCTCCTTCAGCCATTCAATAACTAGGAATAATAATAAAAATAAATATTTACAACTTTTTTAAGGGGATGATTATGAAAAATCTAATGGGTTTATTAGCGATCGCCAGCTTTGCTTTTATCAATACAGCGCAAGCTGAAGGTAATATCGAAAACGGTCGCGCATTGAGTACTTCATGTTCTGCTTGTCACGGCACGGGTGGAATGAGTCCTAGTGAGCAATGGCCAAACATTGCGGGACAGAAGGAATCGTATTTAGTTACACAGTTAACTAAATACAAGTCAGGAGATAGAAAAGATCCTACTATGTCAGCAATCGTAGGCCCTCTTACTGCTGAAAATATTAATGATTTAGCAGCCTATTTCGCCTCCAATAGCGCTGTGGCAAGCTTCTCTTTTCAGACGCAGATGCTGTCTATTCCCTATGTTAAAGTTGGAGATGCTATGTTTGACGTAGAAATGTCATTAGATTCAATAGATGAGCTTATTTTTTCAGTTGATAGCATAGAGGAACATTAGTTCATAAGGCCTGTTACTAATGCGCTATGAGGTTTATTAAACGAAGTTATTGACTTTGTTTGTTAGCACATTAGCGGCAGGCCTTGATTAATGCGCAAATTTTTAAAGAATTGACTGGATTTTTCGCCTATAATATTTATTTGGATAGCTTTTTTATCGAGACTGGAAAGTACTGATTCCTTGTGTCGCTGTCGCTAACGAGAGGGACAAAGCGATATTATAGTCACGATAAATAACTTTAAATATAGAATAGTCAAAGATAAGGTCTGTTACTAATGCGCTATAAAACCTATGTAATAATATTTCTTACTGTGCTTGTTGGTGGCACATTAATTACCGGCTTTAATATCGCTGTCGACAAAATTGATAATTTAGAGTTTTGTATTTCTTGTCATTATGTCAGGGCCACTCTTTATCCGGAGTATAAACAATCAACGCATTATAAAAATCGCTCTGGTGTCCGTGCTGAGTGTGATGACTGTCATGTGCCAAAGCCGTTTATACCTCTGGTATTGTCTAAAATCAATGCAAGTAAGCATATCTACCATCATCTCATTGGCAGTATTGATACGCTGGAAAAATTTGAGGCTAAGCGCCTGACATTGGCTAAACGAGAGTGGCAGAGAATGAAGGAAACGGATTCGCGTGAATGTCGTTCCTGTCATAATGAGAAAGCCATGGATTTTTCCCTACAAAAGCTTCGAGCCCGAGAATTACACCGGGATGCAGAAGAAAATAATGAAACCTGTATAGATTGCCATAAAGGCATCACCCATAAGCAAGTACATAAAGAGCTAGAGCAAGAAGAGAAAGAGGAAGAAGACTTCATGTTATAAAGCTTTAAGTTTATTATCATAAATTAAAAATAAAAAATAATTATGAAAACAAGCAAACAACTTATTGCTAGCTTATTATTGTTCTGTCTTAGCCTTTCAGTTAATGCAATAGACTGGGGCAAAGTCGAAGCTATGCAAGTCACTTTATTTTATCCGGGCCAATCTTCATGGGAATGGTTGTTAACGACATCCGATCATAAAGGGGCAAAAAAAATTCGCAAGGGAAAAGGCTGCCGGGAATGTCATGAAGGTGAAGAAAAAGACATGGGCAGCCTGCTAGTTTCCGGAAAACGATTAGAGCCTAATCCAATTTCGGGTAAGCGGGGATTCGTCAATGTCGATGTTAAAACGGCATATGACGATACGAAATTTTATATACAACCTAAATCCTGCAAGCCCATATTTTGACTCTCATTAACCTGTCTAGCTAAGTGGTTATTAGGTTTTTACTGCCGCTTTGCCAGCCCTCTTTGTCCAACCGATCAAAATATCCAGATTTAAATCATAAATAGAGGAAATTTTTTGTATCGTATGGATATCCCCCGAGCCCAAGGCAATAAACACCCTGCCAACGTGCCATGACCTTTTAATCAAAGTGACTTAACTTCGGTTAATGTTAAGCGAGTAACCCCACCTTAACCCAATCATCCCATTCCTGTGGATAGAGCGGATCTGCAGGTGTTCTGACTCTCAGCTGATTATTGCCTGTGAGTAATTTTCCAGCCACCCGAATCAGATAAGTACGAAGTGTATCCGGCTCCCATTGGCACAACGTTTTGTTGCCACTCAATTGAGCCATCCAGCGCACGGTATTGTAGGCAAGAACGGCGCAATGAAATAATGCGGCATTAGCCAGAAATTGATTCGTTCTGATTTTACCTAAACCCATTTGTGATTTTGCTTCTTCAATCCATGTTTCGCACGTCGCTCGTTCACCATACTTCTTATGTGTTTGCCAAGGCGATAGAGGTTCAGTTGTTACATAACAAAAATAGTCATATTCTGCCGTATCCCAAAGCTCGGACTGAGGTCCTGTCACTTGTTTAGGTTGCTTTATCCTGACCGCGACAAACTGACGAGAGCGAGACCAGCCACCACAACGATATTGAAACTCGCTCTGCTCCCAACCGGGTCGGCCTTGTATGGCTGTCCAGGCCTGTTTGGCCAGCAATGCGTTCAAATTCTTAAGTTTAACCTTTATTAGATACCCATGCCCTCTGGTATCGAGAAATTCAAGCAAATCACCGACAAAATAACCACTGTCACCGCGAAAAATAATGCGCATCCGATTGGGCAAGTGTGCAAGTAACTGTTTGGTAAATTCTACAACACCATTGCTTGTAAAGGCATTGCCTGTCCGGAACCAGGCTTGTAAAATTTCTTTTGTTTCCGCTAGAAAAGCGAGTTGTGGATGGTATGAACGGGCACCTTTCTTTTTGGGGTTGAAGCCTTTGGCACTTCCTTCTTGTCGACCACAAACGGTGTCCACAGTTGAATCGACATCGACCCACTGGACGGATTGTATGCCAGTTTTCGATTTTCCGGAACGAAGCAATCGCCGCCAGTGTTGACCACGCAAAGTATGCGTGAGCGTTTCAAACTGGCTTATCTGCCTATCACTTACTTCTTTAAAGATCCGTAAAATTGTGGTTTCAACAGGAATCTTTATCCAGCCAGCTACTTTGCGCAGTACGCTATCTGCCCATACGGTCGTCACCTTTGCCATTGATGTTGCTCCCCCCATCATGCCAACCAACGTCAATAGAACCACATCAGATAAGTGATGGTCTGCATTTTCACCCCGCCGATGTGGAACGCTTTGTTTTACGGTTTTTTCAAAACCTATCCTGTCTAAATATTTCACGACGGGAATCAGTCCCGCCTGGCTTGTCAATCCATGTGCTGTAGATGTCATTTTTACCGTTCGGGTACGGTTTCTTACGTGAGATGAGGATTTTGATACTTTAGAGGGCTTCATTAAAACAATGAGATAGTGAAATCAGGAAAATGATATTATATCATTGTTTAATAAGGAGTTTTGTGGATTATTATGTATAATGCTTGCAGGATTTAGGTAACAGAAAAAATATATGAAACAGGAGTAAAGGTAGGTAAAAAAGCAATGAAGACGTATTATCAGTTTGTTGACCGAATGCCATCGTTGGAGAAATGGTTTTTGACCATTTCTCCTGGTTGTTCTGGATGATTATTTCTTTCCATCTCCCTTATGCTGATACGGTTGATAAAGTGGAGGCTTTGTTGCCCTGGAATATTAAAAAATCAGATACGCCTGAATAGGGCAAGTACGTGCTTCGTTGAGCGCTTACAAACAATCAACAGTTAGACAGGGAATATCAGGTTTGGCTAAAAAACAAATGGCTACAGCAGCCAATTTTCTGCCAGCAAATTATCGAGTATAAACAACAGTTCACTCGTCTTGAAGATGAGATTAAACAATCTGAGACCCATTATAAAAACAAAAAAGCATCTATTAATCGACAGATTAGCGGCAAAAAAACAGACCAGGATAAAGCACAAAGCTTACTCAGCCAGCTAACTTATTGCAAAGATCAACTGAAAAATTGCCAGCCTATTTTAAATAATGACTTGCCAGACTATGCCGCTGATAATTTATTTAGGCTGACCCAGAATGCCGTGCAACAGCGCAAACAGCACGAGAAAATACTAGAGGATGGGAAGCGTACCCTGTTACAGTTATTTACTAGACATCATCGTAGCCGGCTGGCTGAAGCATGGCAACAAGCACTTGATTCCGCCCAGGGAAGCGGCACTTATTTTCAAGCTGAGCTACTGGAAATTGAGCAACCGTTAATTAATGTGCTACAAATGGTGGCTCATGTAAAACAAGTCACTATTCAACAAATTGACACCCATGCTTTTGACGTTAATGCATTTTACCAGCATTTACGTCAATTTGAGCGGGTCATCAAAGCGACCGGATCTGATTTATCCAGACATGTCAGTGAAGAAAAGTATTTTGATGCCCTAGGTGAAATTACCGTTAAAATCCGTTCTAAAATGAATGACCTCGAGTACTGGCAAGCATTGAAAAATTTTGGTGATAATTATGATGAATACAAAAATGATGTGGCTTTAACCGGGAATAACAACATTCCCAATACCTTGATCGAAGCAATGGCTGAATTAACCAGCATCCTTCCGACCACTGGTTTTAAAATTAAGCATTTAGCGTTGTTCGATATTGAGTTTAGCATTATCGAAAACGGCCAGATTAAACATGCCAGAAATGCAAAAGAACTGCAGGACGTTAGCTCAACTGGCTTGTCTTACCTAGCGTTGATTACATTTTTTACTGGCGTTACTTCTATGTTACGTAAACAGGATAACACTGTTATTTGCTGGCCAATTGATGAACTAGGCGACTTGGCACCAGAAAATATTGAAGCGATGATGTCGCTGTTAAAAAAACATAATATCCATATTATGTCAGCAACACCTATTGCGGATAGACATGTACTCAGTCTATTTAATCGCCGTTATCTTTTGGATAAACAAAAAATTCATGAGGTTAAGTTGCCAGAAAGTAAACTGGAAATGCTTTTGAGCCATACCGATTCGGAGATTCAAAATCATGTTTAAGCAAGTAACAGAAGCCTTAGGGAGATGGAAAGAAATAATCATCCAAACGAAGTAAGCTTGTGTCTCAATAATTTATAATAATGAATTCTGAATTTATTCTCACACTAGGCAGATAAGCTTGTTGATATTAACAGATAGCATTATAGGTTGGATTATAAATACAGCCCATCGTTTAAAAGGCTCGGTACGTCGTATATTCATGGCTGAAACGGTGGAGCTACTAGGCTCAGGTGGTGCAAGTATTGCTGAAGAAAAACTAGGATGGAATAGAGGCACTATCCGAAAAGGACAATATGAACTTGAAACTCAGCCCATAGAAGATAATTTTTCAGCGAGAGGGCGTAATAAAAGTGAAGAGCATTTTCCTCATCTACTTGATGACATAAAAAAAATTGCTGAACCGGAGTGTCAAACGGATCCCTCTTTTAATTCCTGTCGATTATATACCCGGCTAACGGCTAAAGAAGTTAGAAAACGTTTACTGGAGATTGATTATTACGATGAAAAAACATTACCTTGCTCAAAAACTATCAATACAAAATTAAATGACCTGAGTTACCATCCAAAAAAGGTACAAAAAACAAAGCCTCATAAGAAAATCAAGGAAACGGATGCAATTTTTGAACAAGTTCATTCAGTCAATGGAATGGCAGATATCAACCCAAAAGAGATTCGTATATCAATTGATGCCAAAGCAAGAATGAATATAGGAAATTTTTCACGGGGAGGACGAAATCGGGTTTTAACAAAAGCAGAGGATCATGATTTAGATGTTAAGGAAAAGTTAACTCCTTTTGGTTTTTATCTGCCTGAACATGATGATTTTTTCCTTTTCTTTACAGCAGGCTATGCCAGCAGTGATTTCATCGTTGACCGATTGGAAGAAATTTGGCCAGAAATTCAAGAAAAATATGGAGTAGATATTCTGACAATTAACGCTGACAATGGTATGGAGAACAGTAGCTCCAGAACTCAGTTTATAAAAAGGCTTGTGGAGTTTGCTGAAAAAAGCAACATAAAGATAAAACTGGCCTACTACCCTCCTTATCATAGTAAATATAACCCAATTGAACGAGTATGGGGAGCCTATGAAAATCATATTAGTGGCGACATAATGGATACAGTTGAAACAACTTTAAAATTTGCCAAAAGTATGACCTACAATGGCAAAGCACCTATTGTTAAATTAACAGAAAAAATATATGAAACAGGAGTAAAGGTAGGTAAAAAAGCAATGAAGACGTATTATCAGTTTGTTGACCGAATGCCATCGTTGGAGAAATGGTTTTTGACCATTTCTCCTGGTTGTTCTGGATGATTATTTCTTTCCATCTCCCTTATTGCGTGGTCAATTTATTTGCCAGACCGCCACTCCAGATGCCTTTGCTTATTTATCTCAAGAGGGACATTTTAAGCAAGTGACTGACTTTTTAGCGCCGCTAGATCGTGAATTATGTGTTTTAGAAGGTGATGAAATCTTTTACTCTGCCTATACCCTGGTTGATGATAGTAATCGTGGCCTGATTAAAGATGCCTTTGCTGAATTCCGTTCCCAGCTACGCCCGGTTGTTGAATGGATGGATATGGTGATGACCGCGCTGGGGCAAGATATGCCTATCAGAGCACGAGATGAAATACGCCTGCAAAATCTGCTCAATGCCATAGAACAAGAGCCTTCATTGACTGAGCAAATGAACCGGCTGACACAACTGGCATTTTTTAAAACAACAAAAACTAATATTACTGAGCAGTTAAGCTGGATTTTACAACAACTGGAAAAACACGGCTATCTAGTCAAACCTAATCCACATGGCACTCTTTATATTGTGACTGGGAAAATGAATTACCTGCACCAGCTGATTGCATTTTTAAATGATGCCGAAGACCTGGGGCTAGATGAACAAGCTCCCGCTGATGACCAAAGCCAGCAACAGGAATTATTTACATGAGCTTTGATCAACAGCAAGTTGCCAGCTTAATTAGAAAGTTTGCCAGCGCGGATAAATTGCTCGCAGAAGCCTATATTAATGGCATCATCTATGTTGACGACCAAAACCAGAAGCTCATCGAAGGACTAAAAAAAACCGGCATTTTACGCATCGCGGATCGCAGTGATGAGTATCGTTTAACCACGGATATTAAGCATCTTATAGACCGGTTATTATTACGTAATTTGCGCTATCGGCATAATACCGATATGAGTAAAATGATTAACGGTGTTGAAGAGGATATAGAAGCCTATCGTTTTGCTTTTGAACATAACGAACAAGACGAGGCTAAATACCATCTGGAACAAATAGACGACAATCTTTATGAATCCATGGAAATGCTAGAAAACAGTCTAAGTGTGATGTTTTCTAATATTACCAGTCAATTTGGCTTTGTGAATTCCCTAGCCAGTAAAATAAGAGAAAATGAGCGTGCCCTGGCCTATGCACAGCTGTTGGTTAAAGAGCTCAATCAAATCAACCTGAATGACTGTTATAACTGGTTTAACTGGGCCGCGCCACCTGAGTTAGCGCATAAAATCATCCGCTTTATAGATCAATACAAAAGTATCGTCGAGCGACTCGCCAGCATTGTCGACCGGATGAAAACATTATTATTTACCCTAAGACTTCAGGAGCAAACGGCTAATCGTACCCGTGCACTGGCTCAGTATTTAAAACAACACCCGGAATGGGAGCCGCAAGACTGGAGCAACGAAGCTGTTGTGCCTAAAATGTTGCAACGCGGAACAGGCTTAACATTACAAGCCGGAATCAATACAACAAAAGCCAGCTTACAAGCTGACTTTATCAATATTATTCAGCAATTAAAGCGCCAAGCCAGACCCATCGCTAGCAAAGATAAATCCCGGGATTCCATTGCTGTTAATGCAGAAGAAACAGCGACCATTGAGTACCTGCGTGATGTTTATGAAACACATGTAGAAACGTTATTTGCCCAGGCACTGGAAAAACAAGGGCATCAAATTTCCGCCTTAGACTATTGGAAAACTGTAAAGCTTGATATTAACCCCGATCTTTGGCTCGACCTTGTTTTTGCACAATATTGCTGTTTACAGCAACACATTAAACGAGTGATCGCATTAGAAATGCAAGGCAAAACTTTATCTGGCTTTAATGGTAACCAGCTTATTTCTGAAATTTTGCTACGTAGAATTAAATAACGTGAGTCGTAAAGTATTCAAATGGGTTAGCGATCTCATTAAAACAAAACCCGATCAAACAACGACCCGAGCCTGGAGTATGATCGGCTCTTCTGTTATTGAACTTTATCACTGCGGACATAGACAAAACGACAAACTGATTTTTACTGCCCAGGACAAATTTCAATTACGCAGTAAACTTAAATCAGAATTTGGCATTGACCCATTTTTTACCACGCAGTTACCTGATGATCGCCTGGACATTGCCAGACATCACGATAATGAAAAATTAGCCCGACTTCCTCCCAGTCATGGACATATTTTAATTAACAGCCCTAACGGAATCCTGCAACTTAATAAGCAACAAATCCAGTTACAATCAGAGCATATTCTCAGCGCGGGTTTAATGTGCCTGAGTTCTGGCATAAATCAAATTGATCATGAATCGATAGTGGTCGTCGAAAACCTGCCTATCATGCAACTATGCAGCGCCTTTACATTACCTCCTCTGTGCCAAAATGCCCTATGGATTTATCGGGGAGACTACAAAAGTGGCGCAAAAATGAATGCCTGTTATGATTTGTTAAAACGCTTTGGAAATGATAAAAACATTATTGTTTTTAGCGATATGGACCCAAAAGGTCTGGAAATAGCGCTAACCATTCCCCATGCAAATTACTGGCTAGGGCCTGAAACCGCTGCATGGACCGATTGTTTAAAAAGTCGCCATGCCAGCCATAGTGGTTTTGATATTCAAACGAGTGCAATGAAATATCTTATGAAAATAAGCGATACAGCTTGTTTATCTAAACCTATCAATGATCTTATTTTGCAACTGCGTACTGAACACAGTTCATATCGGCAAGAGCATATGTATGTTCACAACATAGCGCTATCACTCTTCCCTATAACCTAGAAAAATCAGTTGAGCGCGAATTTATAGTGCAAGATATTGGTTTCACAGTGCTTTCAAAAAATTTTAGCTTCACCCATAGGTTAAGCGGACATTTTTTGGAAGTGCTGTGGAATCAAGAGCTTGCGCTAGAAACCGTGAGCAACTGATTTTTCTAGGTTTAAACCTAAAACATCCTATTTAGAACTTTTTATTAAGGACTCACACCATGCTTTTCTCACAAAAAAAACTATCCCTACCTTCAGTTGACGAAGCACTGCCCGGCCGTACAACCGCGATTTGTATTCCAGAAAAACACTTTGTCACGGCTCAATCTATCGCCCCCCCCTTCCCGGACAATATTCAGGTTGCTATCTTCGCCATGGGCTGTTTTTGGGGAGCCGAACGTTTTTTTTGGCAACAAAAAGGCATCTTCAGCACCGCAGTAGGCTATGCCGGTGGAATAACACCCAATCCTACCTATAAAGAACTGTGCACTGGCTTAACCGGGCATACCGAAGTCGTCAAAGTGATGTTTGATCCTGAGAAAATCAGTTATCAGAATTTACTGATGCTTTTCTGGCAGGCACATAATCCAACCCAGGGAATGCGTCAGGGTAATGATATAGGTACCCAGTATCGCTCAGCCATTTACGCGACTAGTACAGAGCAACTTGAGGCAGCACTCGAATCAAAACAGCACTATCAGCAACGCCTCACCGAAGCGGGTTTAGACCTTATCAGCACCGAAGTTACTCTTGCTCCGGAGTTTTACTATGCAGAAAATGAACACCAGCAATATCTGGCTAAAAATCCTGATGGTTATTGTGGACTAAGCGGTTGTGGCATAGCTTTTCATTAAGGTATTCAATTCCGGTTAATGCTTTTTCTTTTACTGAATTCAAGATTCACACCTTGTCCTTTAAATTTTATGTTTATAGGTACATTTGTGGGTACAATACTTCTGTAAATGATCGTAACTGGAGATATAAAATGAGAACCGAAAATATAAAAAGTGATGTATTAAAAGTACGTATAGATAGCGAAACGCTACAACTCATTGAACAAGCAAGAGCCCATGTTAATTTAGATAAAAGTAAATTTATTCGTCAATGTATTCAAGAAAGGTCTAAGGCTATTATTTCAGAGCACGAAAGAACTCGCTTTAACACTGAAGATTGGGAATTGTTTTTTTCGATGCTGGATAACCCACCTAAACCTACAGAACGTATGAAAATGGCTGCAAAAACTTACCAAAAAATTATAGCTGCTAATGAAATTTGAGTTATTAAATACAAAACAACACAATCGACAACAATTTGATTGTGGGGTTAACGTACTTAATATTTATTTACAACGCTTTGCAAATCAAGACCAAAAACGTAACCTAACCCGTATTTATGTTTTAGCAGAAGAAACACGTATTATTGGCTACTATTCAATTAGTGCACACTCTGTTTTGACGAATGAATTACCAGATGGTAAAAGGTTAGCGCATTACCCTTATGCGCCTTTCTTATTGCTAGGCCGTTTAGCAATAGATAACGATTTTAAGGGGCAGGGTTTTGGCGATGCATTACTTTTTCATGCATTTAAGACAACACTAGACATGGCTGAAAAAATCGGAATTTTAGGTATGGTGGTTGATGCT
Organism: Methyloprofundus sp.; assembly: GCF_965251085.1. Classification (NCBI taxonomy): domain Bacteria; kingdom Pseudomonadati; phylum Pseudomonadota; class Gammaproteobacteria; order Methylococcales; family Methylococcaceae; genus Methyloprofundus; species Methyloprofundus sp. The sequence goes on from NZ_OZ252594.1 coordinate 3,953,284, forward strand.
AAAGATGAAACGGCTACTAGATTTTATGAAAAATTCGGTTTTAAACGACTTATCGCTTCCCCTAATCGCCTAGTTTTGCCTTTATCTGCTCTTGCTCCATTGCTTTAAAGTTTATTTTCAGCATAAATATTGTAGTAAACAACATTCCTCGTAGGATGTGAAACTAAGGGTCAGGTCATTCCATGACAGAAAAGTAACCGTCCTAATTATATTTCAATGTGTTACAGAAAGACCCTGATTTTCTTACCGTTGTTTACACGTTGGGAAATGAAGATACAATCCGCCTTATTTCCGCAAGAAAGGCGACAAAAAAAGAGGCTGAATACTATGCGTGAAGAATATGACTTTTCAAAAGGAAAAAGGGCTAAAGACATTCCACATTTAGCACAATTACAAGCAGAAGAAAAAGGGAAAACACGAATAACAATTATGCTCGATAACGATGTTATATATAACTTTAGATTAAAAGCAAAGCAAGAAGGTCTTGGTTATCAAACGCTTATTAATCAAGCATTAAAAACATGTAGCTCGTCAGCGGTATTCGACGAAAACCTATTACGAAAAGTAATTCGAGAGGAGCTGAAAAATATAAAAGCATAACGAACAAGGTTTTCGAGCCGTTCAAAACGTAATAATAACAGGAATGTCTCTGGTCGACCTTATGGCTCGATTAGTTCCTAGGTCTACCTATTACCCATAAATTACAGCTGGACAATCAAGAATAATTATTGCATGCTATAAGGCATGAATAAACAAAACCAAATCAAACGAACACTCTCCTTATCAAGCAATATAGAATACATCAAACAATTACTGGAAGGCAAGGGCTTCAAACTGGTTGGCCATCGGAAAAACCAAAGGGCGGGGACGCCAGGACCGGCATAATGACTCGACATTAAGTCAAAAAACGATTTATATGTACCCACTCGATACCTCTTTCAGGAAACAGCTGGGATTATCAGCCAATGCAGGTCTGGGCGCACTGACTATCAGTGAAGGACTGGATGCTGAGCAATGGGCCGAACATGAATTTGGCGGTGCGCCACTGGGCGATAAACGATTAAGTAAAAGGCTCGTCAACGTCGCTGATGCTAAAGCCCAGAATCCTGGCAGTGCCTTCTCAGGGACAGTTGAAGGTGACTGGCCCGCCACCAAGGCCTACTATCGCATGATTGACCAGCCAGAAGGCTCAGCCGTTAATCTGGAAAATATCTTGCAACCTCACCGCGAACGGACAGCGCGACGGATGATGGGGCAAAAAACGGTGCTATGCCTGCAAGATGGCAGTGAACTCAACTACACAAACCTGGATAAATGCAGTGGCTTAGGAGAGTTGAAAGCCAACCAGACCGGTGCAAAAACCAAAGGACTGACTTTACACTCAAGCTTCGCCATTGCGCCCAATGGCTTGCCATTGGGCGTCCTAAAAGCACAGTGTATTGCTCCGCACCCCCGATTGCCCGATGACAAACGTAAACCATCAAAAATACCGATTGAAGAAAAAAGACCTTTGTCTGGATAGAGCACCACCGTGACCTGGTTGAATTAGCGGCAACCATGCCGCAAACACAACTGATTAATGTCTGTGACCGGGAAGCTGATTTTTTTGAATTGTTTGATGAACAAAGAAAAAATCCCTGTGTTGAACTGCTTATTCGTGCTCAGCACGACCGTAATATTAATGAATCCCCCTTCAAGCTGTTCGCAGCCATTCGTGAAACCAGAGTACAAAGTCGAGTTAGCGTCAATGTTCCCCAGCAAAGTGCCCGGCCTAAAAAAAGCAAGCAAAAAGCCAAAGCAGCAAGACCAGGAAGGCGGGCAGAACTGGCATTGCGTCACTTAGCCATACAACTCCCTGCTCCCAGCTATTATCATGACAAAGAGCCGGTTGAAATACAGCTTATCCATGCGCTAGAAGAAAACCCGCCTCAAGGCACAAAGGCCGTCGAGTGGTTTTTACTGACAACGATTAAAATTGAATCCGCAAAGGACATTGAAAAGTGTTTGCGTTGGTATACGTTGCGCTGGCGAATTGAAGACTGGCATCGTGTGCTAAAATCAGGCTGTAAAATTGACGATCTTGCTCATGAAACGGCTGAGCGGTTGCGTCGGGCGATTGGTATCAATCTGGTTATCGCCTGGCGGATCATGCTCATGACGCTTCTGGGTAGAGAAACGCCTGAGCTTCCTGCTGAAATATTATTTTCTGATGTTGAATTGCGTACCCTGCACGCCTACGCAAAAAAAAAGATTAAACCCCCCTTTGTTACTAGGTGAAGCTGTACAATTGGTAGCAAGAATTGGAGGACATCTGGGGCGGAAAAAAGATCCCCCGCCCGGTCATCAAATCATGTGGCGAGGGTACGCAGCTTTGCAGCTTTTGTGTGCCGGGTTCTTGCTACTGGAAGGCGGGTGATATTGTGTGTCATGATTTATGGGTAATAGGCAGTCCTAGGTAGGTGAAAATATGGGAACACTGATGCCCTATGCATAATATGCACGGGGTGGTTGGGAATGACGATTCTGGATAATCGGGCCATTCAAGGTCTATACCGAACTCTTAATGACAAATCAAGCTGGCCGGTCGAGTAGACGGGTTCTTCCGACAAGCTAGTCAATGAGTCGATAATACTTTTATTGTACACTTCGCTGCACGCAGCTACTGTGTGATTTCTAACCATTGCTAATTCTCATCAGTTGTTACCACGCCCCTCACAGAACCGTGCTGGCGCTATTTACGCACACGGCTCCTCGACAACACGCTTTACCATGAAGTAGATAATAAATTCACCGTAATTCGTGGATTCGGTAATGGATACAACTTGAGAAGTTTAATAAACTTTTCCCATGTGTAGCAACCCCGTTTTCCACGACGATTTAACCATTTATACAACGTTTTCCTTACCCAATAGGCAAAGCTTTGTAGACTTTTACTATTATCGGTCACACCGTAATAGGCAAAATGTCCGCGTAGTTTCGCGGCTGTCGTTTTCATAATTTGAGCGGTGGGCAGTGTTCGATGTGCCTTCAACCATTCTTTATATCCAACAACTTTGGCGATCAATCTTTTGCTAACCGTTTTCCTTTTCATCCGATAACGCTTGCCATCTCGACTACGTGCGTGAACCCTAGAAAATCGAACGTGGATGGTCTTTCGCCTCTGGCTTTTGCTTTTGACTGCGCAAATATTCCAAATTCAAACAGCTTGGTTTTCTTAGGCGCGACTTCTAGGTTAAATTGCTTTAGCCGTGTTTCCATGGCTTTCTTGAAGTGCTTGGCTTCAGCTTCTATTTGAAAACAAACAACATAGTCATCCGCATAGCGGATGAGCTTTGCATAGCCTTGACACTTTTCCTTTATACACTTTTCAAACCAGAAGTCTAATGTGTAGTGTAGGTAAATGTTGGCTAACAGTGGTGAGATGACTCCACCTTGCGGTGTGCCTGTTTCACTGGCTTTGTGCTGTCCGTCTTCTTGTATCCCTGCTTTTAGAAACCGTTGGATGAGTCTGAGGATCCGTTTGTCCGCTATTCGATGACTGATAAAGCGTATCAGTTGCTCTTGATTTACATTATCGAAGAAGCCTTTTATATCGGCTTCCACTATATAATGAACGGGCTGACCTTCGACTGTTTGACTTAATGCGCGTAGCGCATCATGACAACTTCGTAGCGGTCTGAATCCATAAGAATCATCAAGAAAGTCTTGCTCATAGATGGCTTGCAGAATTCTGACCAAGCCTGCCTGTACCAGTTTATCCTCTAGCGTGGGAATACCCAGTGGTCGTTTCCGTTGACTGCCTGCTTTGGGGATGTAAATCCTTAAGACAGGCTGTGGTTTATACGCCATTTTATGTAGTCGCTCGACTAGATTGTCTAGGTTTGCGTCTAAATGAATAGCGTATTGATCTTTGGTGATATTATCTATGCCTGACGCGGCTTTCCCTTTGAGCTGCGTGAAGCATTCCAGCAGTAGTTCTTTATTCATCAAGTGATACAGACTGGTGAATTGACAGTCCTTGTCTGTGCTGGCTTTCTCAGGCTTCGTTGCAGTTTTGTTGGCACGCTTTCTACATTACTGTGCATGATACGTGTGTCCTTGCTTCGCTGTTGTTGTCGTGATGGCCTTCCCTCCAGATGCATTACACACTTTCATCGGTACTATGCCACCATCCGACTTCCTGAACCGCTTCGGCTGTTCTTGTTTTATTATCACTTGTTCAACCTACTCTCTTCTTGAAAGACGATTCAGGATCTCCCGAGTTGCCGATTATTCCCAATGTCCAACATGCCATGCTTTACAACCCCGAAGCAGCCCTATGATACTTGTCATGCGCGTCATAGAATAGGGACTTCCAGAAAGGGTACTCTGTCGTCCTGCTTACGTAAAACCATTTCGAGGCTAAATCACTTCAACTTGCGCTTACGGCCTGCTGGCTTGCGCCCATCGTGCTTAACATTTGGAGTTACCTCCGCCTGCCCGATGTTTACTATCTGGTGGTTGACCTACCTTGCCAGAGCGGGACTTTCACCCGCTGGAATTATCGACCTTGCTCGGCCGCACACCCTTTGATTTTTCTTTGATTATTTTCCCTATACCAGGTTGCGTGAGACAGGCTCCTGTAAGACGGCAGAGTTTGGTGGTTTTGGCGCCTCGGTTTCAACTTCAAACGGTTTATTGGCTGTTGGTGCCCCATTGGCAAAAGATGGCGGTAGTATTCGCGGCGGTAAAATATTTTTCTATCAGTATGATCCAACGCAGGTAACGAACGGCACGGGTGGCTGGGTAGGAGATATCAACTTTGGTTTCCCCCAAAATACAGATGGCACAAATGTCACTCCGGATTCCCAGGCCGGTGCCGCATACGGTACGGTCGTGTCAATACGTTTTAACCCGGCATTAAACCGCGGTATTTTACTGGGCGGTGCGCCGTTATACGATGTCGGTGAAAATGCCTATGCCGGTAAGGTGTATGTCTATGAATATACTGCAGGAGCAACACCCGGCACCGGTACGGTTCAGTTTATTAATTCCGTGGAGGTTACGCAAGCTGATGCTCACTTTGGACAAAGTGTTACGTCAAATGGGATACACTTCCTTGTTGGGGCGCCTTTGACTGATTTAGCCGGGACAGATAATGGGGCTGGTTTCTTATACAGCTTCGTTCCTGTTTTGGGTGGTGCGATAACACAGCTACAAGCACTTATTCCAACCACAGGTACTGACCAGAACACCGGCATATCAGTCTCTCTTTCTCCAGGCTCCGCCCCAGGTGATTTAACCGGTAGCGTGATGTTGCTGGGTGGAAATGCATTGGCCTCGCAACACATATACAATGGTTTAACGAGTCCAAATGGCCCATATTCAACGGCTCCAGGCGGCCAGGTTAACACTTTAAATGGTGATGTTTTTCAAGATGGAGATATCGCCGGGTTTGGTTTTCAGGGTGATCGAGTCGAACTGTTTTTTGATAAACAGAATGTCAGCGGGATGCCAGACTGGTTGTTCCAAAAAACAGAGTCGGAATACGGTCGTGATATCAGTGTTGCTGGGGGTAGCGGGCTCAGGGTGATGGTCAATGGTAATGGCAATACCACGATTGGCGATGGCGGCGGTGTTGCTTATGCCTATTACACTGCTTCCTGTTACCACGGTGGTGATCTCAAAGCGAATGAATGGACCATGATTGGCTTGCAGTGTGATGTCAGTTCGGCTGGTGCCGGCGGCGCAGCAGCAGCAACTATTGATGAGATTTTCACACCCGACCTGGGTGCCTATGATACAAACTGGGTGATGTACCAACAGACAACTAAGGGAGATGGAAAGAAATAATCATCCAGAACAACCAGGAGAAATGGTCAAAAACCATTTCTCCAACGATGGCATTCGGTCAACAAACTGATAATACGTCTTCATTGCTTTTTTACCTACCTTTACTCCTGTTTCATATATTTTTTCTGTTAATTTAACAATAGGTGCTTTGCCATTGTAGGTCATACTTTTGGCAAATTTTAAAGTTGTTTCAACTGTATCCATTATGTCGCCACTAATATGATTTTCATAGGCTCCCCATACTCGTTCAATTGGGTTATATTTACTATGATAAGGAGGGTAGTAGGCCAGTTTTATCTTTATGTTGCTTTTTTCAGCAAACTCCACAAGCCTTTTTATAAACTGAGTTCTGGAGCTACTGTTCTCCATACCATTGTCAGCGTTAATTGTCAGAATATCTACTCCATATTTTTCTTGAATTTCTGGCCAAATTTCTTCCAATCGGTCAACGATGAAATCACTGCTGGCATAGCCTGCTGTAAAGAAAAGGAAAAAATCATCATGTTCAGGCAGATAAAAACCAAAAGGAGTTAACTTTTCCTTAACATCTAAATCATGATCCTCTGCTTTTGTTAAAACCCGATTTCGTCCTCCCCGTGAAAAATTTCCTATATTCATTCTTGCTTTGGCATCAATTGATATACGAATCTCTTTTGGGTTGATATCTGCCATTCCATTGACTGAATGAACTTGTTCAAAAATTGCATCCGTTTCCTTGATTTTCTTATGAGGCTTTGTTTTTTGTACCTTTTTTGGATGGTAACTCAGGTCATTTAATTTTGTATTGATAGTTTTTGAGCAAGGTAATGTTTTTTCATCGTAATAATCAATCTCCAGTAAACGTTTTCTAACTTCTTTAGCCGTTAGCCGGGTATATAATCGACAGGAATTAAAAGAGGGATCCGTTTGACACTCCGGTTCAGCAATTTTTTTTATGTCATCAAGTAGATGAGGAAAATGCTCTTCACTTTTATTACGCCCTCTCGCTGAAAAATTATCTTCTATGGGCTGAGTTTCAAGTTCATATTGTCCTTTTCGGATAGTGCCTCTATTCCATCCTAGTTTTTCTTCAGCAATACTTGCACCACCTGAGCCTAGTAGCTCCACCGTTTCAGCCATGAATATACGACGTACCGAGCCTTTTAAACGATGGGCTGTATTTATAATCCAACCTATAATGCTATCTGTTAATATCAACAAGCTTATCTGCCTAGTGTGAGAATAAATTCAGAATTCATTATTATAAATTATTGAGACACAAGCTTACTTCGTTTGGATGATTATTTCTTTCCATCTCCCTAACTATGTAGGTAGATATACCTATGACGCTGATGGTCATGGTGCTACTCCTAATGTCCCTTATGTGAAAATGGCGGACACCGATACCATGGTTCAAGGTCAGGGTTACTGGATTATTAGCGATACTGACAAGACCTGGACTATCCCTACAACAATAGGGGATGCCGCCACACAAACGGCGATCACTGCCTGGCCTGCGGGAGCGGTGCAGCCGCCGACGGCGCCCCACAGCATTGGAATTCCTACAAGGAATGATCTTGCCGGCATCTTTCCATATGACCTGGTCCCGTTGCTTGCAGCTAGAACAGCCCCCGTCGCCACCGACCCCACAAATGGCAGTGATAATAGAATGATGTTTTCAAATCCATTTTCATCCGCTGTAGACTGGAGTGATACGCTGATGGAAGTTCAGACCACACAGTCGTTTCTTGACGACAGTGGCTTGCCCAACACCCCAACAGCAGCCCTAGCTTTTGCTCTAAATCTAACCGGTGATCTTGGGGACACAGATCGGTCAGCGTATGTTTATGATCCAACCACAGGCGACTATATAACGATCGCCTACGCAACGCCTGGCCTGGCCCGGGGAATTAAGCCAGGGGAGGTTTTTTTTCTGCGCATAAGCAATTTCTCTGTTAGCTTCATGACGCCAATACTTGAACTCGCTGTGAGCAAATAGGAGATATAAACAATGAAAACAAGCAACACAAAATTTATGATCACGCTGCTCACAGCCGCGACATTGATCACATCAAGCGGCCTGGCGATCAGTAAAGGCAAACCAGCAAAAGACGCTACACAGAAACATAATAATCAGCCGGTAAAGCAATGGTATTTAAGTAATAGCGTCTCTGTTTATGATCCGGTCACTGAACAGACCCATAAGAGTATTAACCCGGCAGTATTGGGAAAACTGGCTGAAAGTAGTGATGGTTATGATAAACATGATATACGCCCTTATGCGTCATTGGCCAATTCCAAAGCAGCGGTGTTATTTATTCAAGAAAACTGGGGAAACCGTTCAGGCGAATTTAACAGCAACTATCATGGCAGTAAACGCCAGAGTGATAGCTGGGAAATGACGGTTTTCAGTACCGTAAAAGAGGGTAAAGTCACCTTAAACTGGAATGGCTTGTTTGAATTAACCCCGACTAATGCCCATGGCCGCCTTACGTATGCTGAAAACAAGACGCTGAATAGCCGGACATTGAAGCGCCTGCAGTTGATTGATCTGGAAACACTGGAGGTCATCCCGGCAGTATCAGCGGAAGGTGAATTAAACAGCTATACGTTCACTATGGAGACCGGTAAAACCAGCCGTCAATTTCGTTGGGTACTGGGCTCTATCAACGCCAGCCATTTTGATCCGGCCAGTGGTGCAATGAAATATATCAAAGAGCACCAGCCAGAGGTCTTGCGTCAGCGTCGCGGGATAAAGAAAGGCGGTAAATTTGGCCTTCCTCCCAGTTAATAACAATTTTATTAACGCAATAAAAAGGCAGCCCACGGGCTGCCTTTTTTGTTTCCCGGTTTCATAGACCGGGGAGTAGGCTTTAGCCTACACAAATTCAAGTAATTCATACGATTCATGCATACAACTCATGCTCCGTGTAGACTAAAGTCTACTCCCCTCTTTATCCGTCTTCTGCGCTGAAGAAACAGTTTCGTATTGGAGAAGGCTTGATTCATCATTATCTTAACATTTGGATTACGGTTTTTCGTAGATAGATATATTGAATTAGGGCGTATATTATAGACTTGGGGAGTAGGCTTTAGCCTACACTAATTCAAGTAATGCATACAATTCATTCATGCAATTCATGCTCCGTGTAGACTAAAGTCTACTCCCCTTTTTTCCATTCTTATTTGAAAATTATAATAAATACCAGGAGGTCTTGTGTCGCATAAGGTTCAACCCGTAAGGCGCATACGTAGGTTGGATGAGCTTATCAAGCGGAGCGTAGATAACGAAATCCGACACTTTCGGGTACCTTTATAAGTCGGATTTCGTTTTTTAATGCTCCGCAATAAAAAATCTCATCCACCTACGTGGTACGGTGTATCGTATATGTCGTAAGTTGAGTGAGTTTTGCGAAACCCCACATGTTTCGGGATGCACCTTGTTGATGTTGATGGTGCTGGTTTGATTTTGGTCTATGTGGTGTTGTTTGACTTGGGATATGTACCGCTTTTCTGCCTAACAATTTTGGGCTTGTTCTATGCGTTTTATGTCGGATTTCGTTTTTTAATGCTTTGCAATAAAAAATCTCATCCAACCTACGGTTTTGAATTTGTTTTATAAAACATATGACGGTGGATTATGTCTAATTACCGACGCTATCGTATTGCGGGTGGGTGTTATTTTTTTACTGTGACTTTGTTGGAACGGAATAAATCATTATTGGTTGATCATGTTGATTTATTACGGGAATCGGTGCGATTGTGTAAACAAAAACATCCGTTTTATATTGATGCGTGGGTGGTGTTGCCGGAGCATATGCATTGTATCTGGACATTACCTGAAGGTGATGCGAATTTTTCAAAACGTTGGAAATTAATTAAAGCAGAATTTTCCAAAGGATTGCCAAAAGATGAAAGGCGTATCAATGATACGTATAAAACGCGGTGAGCGAGGTATCTGGCAACGCCGCTTTTGGGAGCATACGATTCGAGATGATCGGGATTATGCAATACATATGGATTATTTACACTTTAATCCCGTTAAACATGGCTGGGTAACAAAAGTAATCGACTGGCGTTATTCAAGTTTTCACCGTTATCAAAAAAATGGACTTTATCCCGCTGATTGGGCAGGAAGTGAAGACAAAGATATTGAAGTGGGTGAGCGTCCTGTAGGTTGGATGAGCTTATCTAGCGAAGCGTAGATAACGAAATCCAACATTTTCGTATATTTGGCTCTTCGATATTGCATAATCAATTAATCTATCGAGTGAATTATTGGGCTTCCTACCGTCAGCCCAACCAACGCGCTTTAGTAAACGAAAAAATCTAGGGTCAAAGAAATATAGGGTCTTTGATTTAGGCTATGTCACCGTTAAGTGTGGAAAATATAGATCAAAACTTTTGAACGCTTGACCTACCAAGCTTTAAGCAGTATTTCACCACGTTCTTAAGTGATTGAAAAAAAATAAGTGATTTTAAAATTCCACACTTAACGGTGACATAGCCTTGATTTATGAGGGAGAGAACTTAAAAATAAAGATTTTTGAATTTCAGGGTACATGTAAAAATCATAAATCAAAGACCCCAATTTTCATCAATATAGATTTAAAATGGTATTTCATCATTATCTTCTTTGAAAGATAATTGCTCTTCATCAGTATCTATATATTCCCACATTTCATTTTGATGTAACCAAATGAGGTCAGCATTTCTTTCAATAAACTCATCTACATCAATACCATCAACTGTGGGACTTCTCTTTATTCTAACTTGCTTGCCATTAATAAAAATCCATTCATATTTTTTTTGGCGCTCAATTTTTGCATCTTTTCGGGCTTGTTTTTGTATTTTTGTAAGTGCCTTTTTAATTTTGGCCATTGCTAAATATTCATCATAACTTCAGTTATTTGAGACTGACCTAACTCAGTCAAAAAAACTTCATCAATTGTACGAACACCACACCTAGGGCACTTAACCTCTTCCTCGAAATCGGGTCTAAATGTTTGCTCATTCATTTTTATTTTTCCAACTTCAGAGTAAAATATTTGGTTGCATTTCTTACACTCAAAATTTATTTCCATGATTGTCTCCTTGCAGTGCTAACGCCCAGCTCACATTACGGAGTCTGGTGGTACTGCTTGTTAACACTTTTACCTTTGAAAGGTGATGATTACAACATCGCTGTGATCGTTTGAATACAAAAATTTTACAACCCGATACGTACCAATTGATTTGCCACTGATACAAATTGGAAATATTTGGTTTTCATCTTGTGGTAAAACACCAGTTCTGTACATTTCTAAAACCAAGCGTGTGGGCACTGTTAGTTTAACATTGCCACCTTCTGAGCGCTCAAAATCCATACGTTCCTTTGGGTAGCGTAAAGATGCCACAACACCACAATTATAAGGCATTAATGGCATGTTTATGTCATGTAGCTTTGAACCGTTTATTGAGATGCCTTTCACTGATACTCCACAGTTAATAATTTAGATATGAGAAACACGGGGTCAAGAAACACGGGGTCAGGTCCCGAATTGCGAATTTATTGACAAATAAGCTACAATAGAGAATAGTCAGCCGTCGCTCACTTTCAACAAAAACATTGTTACGCCGCATCATGAGCTCCTTTGCCGACATATCTAGTGTGCCAAGCGCTACTAAAAAACCAACACACTCTGAAAGGGGCTTGCAGTGTAATGCCCATTTTTACTCAATTGTGTTATTGTGCTGATAACTGACAAAAAAACTAGCAAAGACTGATATAGCTGACAAAAATAGTGTTATTCTCTAATGTCTGTACTACCTGACTTGCTATTTTTTTAGGGTTAATCATCACCCATATTAGTATCTGTGTATCAACAAGGTAAGCCATTTACAGGTACTCGTTTAAGTCATCGAGCGGCTCGTTAAAGTCATCAGGAATTTTATATCCTTTACCGGCTAAACCTCCTATTTTTACACCTTTGTGTTGGTCTAGTTTGTTTTCAATTTTTTCCTCAATAAACATTATCACTACTTTAGATTTTTTAGTTGTAGGAGGTATTTCTTCTAAAGTAATTTCCCCATTTTCATGAGTACCTTGAATGGCTGCATACATGATCTAACCCTCTTAAATAAGTTATTAACACTAAACAGTATCTGTAATTGAGTGATAGGTTTATAAATTTCTCATTTTGACACTCTATATCTCAGAACGCAAAGCGCTCCCGGTAAATATCCTCGGCAACCATAGAACATGAACAATGAGTATAAACGGAAATAATTTTGCGCTTTCATGATCAATAGTTTTCTATTTCTCTTGCTCAGCAAAAAATGCCTCAACATCTTTAATATCTCGTGTTCTACGCATAGCCGGCACGCTATTTAAAAACATATGTCCGTAAGACTTTTTGAGTAATCGAGGGTCACACAGCAATAACACGCCACGGTCATTTACATCGCGAATCAAGCGCCCTATTCCCTGGCGCAAAGCGATCACTGCAGTCGGTAACTGGTATTCGATAAAGGGCTTGCGGCCCTGCTTTTCCATGGCATCCAGGCGAGCCTTTAATACCGGATCGCCGGGTGATGAAAAAGGCAGTTTATCGATAATTACAGTGGATAACGCCTCTCCTCTTACATCGATACCTTCCCAGAAGCTGGCTGTGCCGAGTAATACAGCATTACCTTTTTGCTTAAAGTCATCCAGCAATATTGCTTTGGGTTTGTCTCCCTGAATCAGTATCGGATATTTGATCTGTTTATCTAATAATTTCGCCGCCGCTTGCAAAGCCCGGTGGCTGGTGAACAAGAAGAACGTGCGTCCTTTGCTGGCATTGATTACCGGAATAGCCACTTTAACAATTTCTTCGACAAATTCTGGCGCATTCGGCTGAGGCAAGCCCTTGGGATGATAGAACAAGGATTGATTAGGAAAATCAAAGGGGCTTTCCCAGCTATAACTTTTCGGATCACCTATACCTAAACTTTTAGCAAAATAATCAAATTTATGTGCGACACTTAAGGTTGCAGAGGTAAATACCCACGAGGCACTGTGCTGCGCCATAAACGCTTTAAATTCTGCTGCAATATCTAATGGGGTAAGGTTTAGGGTGAAGGATTTTTTATGCGTTTCATACCAGCGCACCCATTTCCCACTGTTATCCTGCATCACAGTTTTAAACTGTAGCTCTAGTTCTTCTGCACGCTTAAAGCAGCTTTCCAATCCTTTGCTACGCACAGATGCAAGCTCTAATTGATCGGCCAAAGTATCCAGATGCTCTTGCAGGCGCAGTAAACCATCCATAATTTTAGGGTTTGCTTCGAGATCCTTCCACTCACCCCGGGTCATATTCAAACCAAAGGCTAAGCGCATATCTTTAATTTCATGCTCCAGGTTTTCGCTAGCGACACGCAAATCAGGCATATCACTTGCATCCTGAAAGTATTCCATTAAAGCATCTTTGGCTAAATCGCTAAGTAACTTTGAGCTCAGCGACATGCCCAAGAAATTAGAAGCGGTATCGGCTAACTGATGCGCTTCGTCGATAATCACCACTTCTGCATTAGGCAGCAATTCGCCAAAGCCAGTTTCCCGAATTGACCAGTCTGCACACAGTAAATGATGATTTACTACGATTAAGTGTGCATCCTGAGCTTTTTTCCGTGCTTTCATTAAAAAGCATTCAGCATGCTCTGGACAATCCTGGCCTATGCAGTTTTCGCGTGTCGAAGTTGCCTGTCCCCAGATAGGGTTAGATTCCATTACATCTGGCATATCTGAAATATCGCCTGTGCGTGTGCTTTTAGACCATTTTTTTATATTCGCAAGGTCAGCAGCCTCTTCACGGCTAAAGCCTAAATTAGAGTGGACAGCGAGCTCTAAACGGTAAGTACATAGATAGTTCGCGCGCCCTTTTAGTAAAGCTGCAGAAAAGGGTACCGTCATCGCTTCGCGTATCAGTGGAACATCCTTATTAAACAGTTGATCCTGCAGGTTCTTTGTACCTGTCGATACGATGACCTTTTTGCCCGATAAAATCGCAGGCACCAGATAAGCAAAGGTTTTCCCTGTGCCTGTACCGGCTTCAACAATCACATGCTCTTTATTTTCTATGCTTTGCGCTATGGCCTCTGCCATTTCCACCTGCGCAGCACGCGGCAGATAACCTGGAATGACTTTTGCCAGTTTTCCGTCACTAGCGAAAAACTCCTCAATTTGTTGCTGATTATCCATTATTGTTTAATATTATCATTGCATTTAAGTATTTAGCTAAAGCAGTTACATATACTTCGCACGGCCACGGTTGCGGTTTTCTAGCGGCCGCTTTTTGCCGATAGCTGCGTTGCTGAAACAGTTGCGTAGCTAGCTATGCGCCTATTTCAGCGCCTTGCTCTCAACAAAAATCGACTCGTTATAAAATCCGCAACCGTCACCGCGCGAAGTATAAGTACCCAAGCATAATTAATCCAACATTTTACTTGTCTTTTTTCTAATTTTCAGCGTTGCATAAATAGTTGCGTAGCCAGCTATGCGCCTATTTATGCGCCTTGAAAATGAAAAAAAATTCTGCGTAAAATTTGTTAAATTAATTATGCTTGGGTACTTACCAACTCATCATTTTGTCATATTAATGTCATTAATATAATATTGATCTTAATAAAATTATGCCGCAAGAAGTTCCGAATTACCAATAACTTACATTGTTTTCTTATTAACTCAACCCATTTTTCTAAGGCTGGTGAAAAAGTTATAAGTTGACTTTTACCTCAAAATCATTAAATTTACTAAGCTGAAGTGATTGGAATTACCCGTAGCTCGGGATCAAAATAACATTCAACTTCTCTAAAGCTTAAAACTAATATTAGTCTTAACAACAACAAACACAGATCTATTTTTTAAATAGAATCTTTGGAGGAATTATATGAAGAAGCCTTTAAAAAGCTTACTACTTGCTTCAACTGTAGCAGCTTTACTTGCAACACCTTTTATTGCATCTGCAAATAGTGGCGTTGAGAACTTAACCAAAAACCCTGCTAATTGGGCTACTTGGGGTGGCGACTATGCAGGTACGCGTTATAGTAAATTAGATCAAATCAACGCCAAAAATGTTAAAAACCTGCAACCAGCCTGGTCTTTTTCTACGGGAGTATTACGTGGACACGAAGGTGGACCACTCGTAGTTGACGATATTATCTATATTCACACGCCTTTCCCTAATACGGTTTATGCACTGGATCAAGCAACACAATCAGTTATCTGGGAATATACACCCGTTATGGATGCTGATGTGACTATCCCGGTTATGTGCTGTGACACGGTTAACCGTGGATTAGCTTACGGCGATGGAAAAATCTTCCTGCAGCAATCTGATACTGTTTTAACAGCATTAGATGCCAAATCAGGAAAACGTATCTGGAGTGTGCAAAATGGTGATCCTAAATTAGGGATGACTAACACTCAAGCGCCTTTAGTTGTTAAAGACAAAGTTATCACCGGTATTTCTGGTGGTGAATTTGGCGTACGTGGTTTCTTGGCAGCTTATGACATCAAATCAGGTCAATTAGTTTGGAAAGGTTATAGTATGGGCCCTGACGGCGATACTATTATGGATCCTAAAAAATCAACAACCTGGAAAGATGGTAAAGTCACACCCGTTGGTAAAAACTCTGGGCTTAACACCTGGGAAGGTGACCAATGGAAAATCGGTGGCGGTACTACCTGGGGCTGGTTCAGTTATGACTCAGATTTAAACCTGGTGTATTACGGATCAGGTAATCCATCTACATGGAACCCAGTACAACGTCCCGGTGACAACAAATGGTCCATGTCTTTATGGGCACGTGATGCTGACACTGGTGAAGTTAAATGGGTTTACCAAATGACTCCACATGATGAGTGGGATTACGATGGTATCAATGAGACTGTTTTAGTTGACCAAAAAATTAAAGGTAAAATGCGCAAAACTGTCGTGCATTTCGACCGTAATGGTTTTGGTTATACATTAGATCGTGTTACTGGTGAATTGTTAGTTGCTGAGAAATTTGATGAATCAGTTAACTGGGCAACACATATTGATATGAAATCAGGTCGTCCTGTTTTAGATCTTAAGTACAGCACAGAAGCTAATGGTGAAGATGAAAATACTATCGGCACATGTCCTGCAGCATTAGGCGCTAAAAACCAGCAACCTGTTTCTTTTTCTCCTAAAACTGGATT
Organism: Methyloprofundus sp.; assembly: GCF_965251085.1. Lineage (NCBI taxonomy): Bacteria > Pseudomonadati > Pseudomonadota > Gammaproteobacteria > Methylococcales > Methylococcaceae > Methyloprofundus > Methyloprofundus sp. The sequence goes on from NZ_OZ252594.1 coordinate 3,969,299, forward strand.
ATTCTATATCTCTGGTAACCACCTATGTATGGAATACGAACCATTTGAAGTTTCATACACTGCGGGCCAACCGTATGTAGGTGCTACTTTAACAATGATGCCAGCAGGTGCAGATGTACTAACGGGTAAAAAAGACGGTACAACTAACCTTGGTCAGTTCACTGCTTTTGATGCAACGACTGGTGAAATCAAGTGGTCTAACAAAGAAACATTCTCTGTCTGGTCTGGTTCAGTTGCAACGGCAGGTGACATCGTATTCTACGGCACATTAGAAGGTTACTTAAAAGCAGTTGACGCTAACACAGGTAAAGAATTATATAAATTCAAAACACCTTCTGGCATCATCGGTAACGTAAACACTTGGTCTTACAAAGGCAAGCAATACGTAGGTGTACTTTCTGGTATCGGTGGCTGGGCTGGTATTGGTATCGCAGCAGGTATCGATGACGGTACTGACTCTTCTAACACAGAAGGTCTAGGTGCTGTTGGAGCATATAGAAGCTTAAGCGCTTTCACTAAATTAGGTGGTGTATTTACAGTATTCGCACTACCAAACTAAGCTAATCTGTTTCTAGATTAACTTAAACCTAAAAAGCCCCGGCTATTTTTTTAGCCGGGGCTTTTTTGTATCTGCTATATTGTGTATGTAAAGTAACTGTGGGGCGCGGCTTTAGCCCGCCTTTTAGCTCAATGCTGTTGACTTAAGAATAATCTCCCACTCCAGAGGGAGAAAATTGGGGATCAAGGGATTATCAATGCATGATTTTATACTCCTCACCCAACCCTCTCCAACAAGAGAGGGCTTAAGGCAACAGCATTGGCCTTTTAGCTTGTCCAAGCCGGACTAAAGCCACGCCCTACAGATATAACCACCTAATCACATCATAAAGGGAACTCATGTCAGCTTCACACTTTTCAAAACCACTGTTCGCTACCTTATTACTTTTCGTTGCACTTGCTAGCCATGCAACTGAAAAATTTAGAGTTTGCGCTGACCCACTTAACCCTCCCTATTCTTCTAAAAAACAGGATGGCTACGAAAATAAAATTGCCGAATTGTTTGCCAATAAACTTGGACAAGAAGTTGAATATTATTGGTTTCCGCAACGCATCGGTTTTGTACGTAACACGTTAAAAGCAACGGTGGGTGATACCGAGCAGTTTAAATGCGATGTCATTATCGGTATACCCGCAGGTTTTGACTTTACTGCAACGACTGATGCTTATTACCACTCGACCTATGTATTATTGATCGCCAAGGGGCGTGGCTGGGACAATATTACTATTCCTGAACAACTCCGATCACTTCCGCTTGCCAAGCAGGATAGTTTAAAAATAGCCATGTTTGACCGAGGCCCAGGCACAGCCTGGCTACAGCAGAATGGTTTATTAGAACAAGGGGTACCCTATCAGACCATGACCGGTGACAATGAAAACAACACTGCCATGATGATAGAAAAAGAACTCCAGGCAGGCAACATTGATATGGTCATTTTATGGGGCCCGATGGCGGGATACATCGTCGCGAAAAACCCGGATGATTATCTAATATTGCCGATGAAATCAAGCCTGAATATGAAGTTTGATTATTCTATGGCTATGGGCGTGCGTTATGCAGATAAGCAACGTAAAGCTCAGCTAAATGAGCTTATCCATAGTAATCAGGCGGAAATTGATAGCATCCTGAAAAGCTACCACGTGCCTTTATTAGCTATACCAGCAAAGCAAAAGCGCAAGGATGATGATTAAGCCTTAAGCTCTTTGGCTAGATTGCTAGAGGTGTATCGCACTTCGCGTGATAAGCGCCTTCATTAAGCTAAAAAGTGCTGTAGGAGTGCAATAGCTTTAGCTATTGCTGTTACACATGAAAAGCTAAAGCTTTTTTACTCCTCCCCTTTTGCAATCGTATCCTTCGCGCGGTCACGACTGATTTTTTTGCCGATAGCTACGTTGCTGAAACCGTTACGTAGCGAGCTATGCGCATTTTTCAGCGCCCTCGCATCAAGTACGGGGCAGGCTTTGCTATCAGCAAAAAATCAGCCGCTAGAAATCCGCCGTCGTGACCGCGCGAAGTATAGATTCCCTAAACAAACTAACTCAACATTTTTTAACCATCAAACCAAAATTGCCGTGCCACTAGCATTTTAATTGCTTAACTCAGGCTCACTAACCGGCATACTGACAGGGTTTTCTGCAGCCATTATTTTGCCATACAGTATTTTAAAAGCTTCAGCCAGAGAATCAGCCATAGCAGTATGCCGGTTCATAGCGACCACCACTTTTACCAGATTAGGAAAGCCTTCTTCTGAACTTGCTTTAATGTATAAAGGCTGAATATACAACAAGGTATGCTCTACCGGAACAACAATCATCCGCCCCCGAATAACACCGGAGCCTCGCTGATTCCAGAGCGTAAATTGTCTGGATATATCTGGATTCTGGCTCATTAATGCACTGATTTGCCCTGGCCCTTCGACTTGCACATCTTTGGGGAACTTATAGATAAAAATATCATCCTGATAATGATCCATGCAATGCAATGCCTTTAAGCAACCTGCTATTGCTAACGAGTCTAAGTTATCTCGCCCTACTGGTGACAACGGTCCGACTAAAATAAATTTTTGCTGCTCAATATTTTCTACATTTTCCTGCTCTTCGATATCAAGCGTTAGATAGTAAGGCTCAACCGGCTTATCATCCATACTGGAAAACTCCAGTGCCTCACTCTGCTGATAAAAGATAACCGGATCGGTCTGATGAAAACGGGAATACATTCGCATCTGCAAAGCAAACCAGGCTTTTGGATAACTAAAGTGCTTAATAAAGGGTTTGGGCACTGCAGCAAACTCTTTAAATAAGCCCGGATAAAGCCGCTGATAGGTTCTGATTAAGGGATCCTTATCATCGACTACATAAAAGTCAACAGAGCCATTATATGCATCGATAACAACCTTGACCGAGTTGCGCGCATAATTAAATTTCTCTGCTATTTCATCTTTACCAGTCAGCGTTACAGGCATCACTAACGGGTATAGCTGGGAAGTAGTATATGCATCGACTATCCAGTAGATTTTATGATCAACCAGAACGGGATAGGGGTCACTATCCAGCATTAAAAACGGCGCAATCTCACTAATGCGTTTATAAATATTACGTCGCACAAGAATGCGGCTATCGTTATTTATGCCTGCAGAAAAGAACACTCGCTGATCTTGAAAAAATATCGCGGCAACAGCTTTAGTGACTAGAGAAGACAGTGGCAGCCCTCCCGTCCCTTGATAATCAGTGTCCATATCACCGGATATTTTATCTTCCTGCCCTATCGATTCGGTATTCGGAACAATCGCATACCCGGACTTTGCCAGCCCATAATAAATCTCCGGCCGATCTATACGTAATTTATCAAATTTTATATCCTGGCCAAAATTATTGATTAACCACTGCATCGGTTGATTCGCTAGCTGGTCAGAAGGCGACATCACCATGCCATAACCATGCGTATAAATCAGGTGCCTGTTACGCCAGTTCTTCGCTTCTGTAGCAAGGCTTTGATAATCCATTTCACGCGCAGCAATATTAACCTGATGATTTTTACCACCCAGTTCATACCGATCTGCAGCCACCGTATAAAAGCTAAAAAATGGGCGGATGCTTTGTAATTGCTCTAATACGGGTAAAAGTAAGTCATTATCCCATAGTGGAATATTCGCTAATTCACTTTTTATTTCATTGCTAATAGCAGGCGTTAATGCGGGAGCTATGGTGTAATTTTTTACAGTCACATCAGCAAAATTAAAAGCATCTGAAGTCGCCTTGATATGATACTGAATATATTTAGCTTCCGCCTTAACCGGGTTAGGATCAACATAATAATCATCAATCATATTTGGTATACCATCGACCTGTTTAATGGTAAAAACAAGTAAGTACGCAATTCCAAAAGCCACTGTCAGGGTATATTTTTTTCCCGTATACAAACTATACACAGTTGCAATTGCAGTGGCTAAGAACAATAGAAAACTTAAAAAAATCAGTGGTAAGTGGTAATTCATTTCCACAAAACCAGGGCCAAAAAAGACTGGCAAATGCCTATCTTCGTAGAGCATTTCAATCCGCTCCAAAGCGATTGACCAGGCTTGCAACAACACCAGAATCGCCAATATTTTTGCTATATGTAATTTGGCAGCCCGAGGGAACTGCTGCAATTGTTGTTTATGTTTTCTATAAAACACAAAATACAAAAAACTAACCAAGCTTAATAAAATACCAAAAACCCAAAGTAACTCTTTTTGAATCAGCGCATAAACGGGGTAAGAAAATAAATAAAAGCTAATATTTTTAGCATAGACCGGATCAACAAGTTCAGATTTCGCACCAAAATAAAAAAGTAAAAACCTTTCCCAATGTGTATAAACAGGCATTAATAGCGGCATCACCACCAAAAAGGAAATTAACCATAAAAGCTTTTTATTTCTTTGCAAGAAGGCTAACAGGCCTTTAATATCACTCTCTTTATGTAGCGACAATGCTCGCGGCATATACGAGAAGTTTAAATAAACTAGACTCGTTAAAAGCAGTGTCGTGCCAATTTTTACCAGCCATTCATAACTTTCGCGTAGTACAAAATAAGCGCCTAAATTCAAGGAGCGAAACCACCAAAACTCCATTAAAAACTCGGCAGTAATATAGGCTAGCAAGCCGACTATTAACAGAACGGCTAATAATTTAAAAAATAATTTCATTTTTATTCCAGCTTAAAATTAATACGAGTTTGCGCGATATTAGAACGTAAACTAAAAATTAAATCTTCAATTTCGGCACCCTGCTGATTGAAGGCAGCCAGCAAAGTGTATTGCCCGGCAAGACCTTTCGGAACTCTAAATTCAATGACCGGGTGACTTGTTTCGCTCTCTGCTACTCCACTTTTAAATGCAACCGGCGTAGCAGAAAATCCTGCTTCTCCCACAAAAAACAAACGCCCTGCAGGGTCTTGAACAGCCACCCATAAATCCAACGTTTCAAATCTGGGTATCGTTTCCACCAGCGTCACTGCAACAACTTCTCCTTCAGCATAGGTCTCGTGCAAAGCAACAAAACTCAATTGCCCAGTTCGTGGGCGTATGGCTTCAATAATCACCGGTTCTTTAGGCACATTGCGAAGAGTGCCTGCCTCAATTGCAACTGACTCGGTTGCTACTTCACCAATACTATCCACCACATTCATACCGGCAATAACTTTGCCAAATACAGCGTAGCCTAATTCATCGAGCCTTAAATTATCGACTGTATTTATAAAGAATTGTGACCTTGCACTATCTGGGCTGCTGCGTCTTGCCATGGCTATACTGCCGCGCACATGGGACAAATCTTCACCAAGTTCCAGAACTATGGGCTGTTTATTTTCCTTGAGTTCCAAAGTAGCTGTATAGCCACCTCCCTGAATCAGAAAGTCATCTACAACTCGATGAAACAGCGTATTGTTATAAAAGCCGCCCTCAACATAGCTTAGGAAATTTTCTGTTGTGAGCGGGGCTTTATCGGCCGCTAACTCAACAGTAACCAATCCTTCAGAAGTTTGAATATCAATTAATGGGTTGCTAGCAAAACATAATAAAGGGCTTAAACCCAAGTACAAGATTAGAGCAAAAGCATATTGATTAAACAAAGATTTTTTCAAAAATAATACCCAATAATGACTGAGTTAATTGCTTGTTTACTGAAGAAATCGAGATAAATGTTTGCCAGATTACAAGCCTGAATCAACTAAGGCACCTGGAAACAGATAATCATCCAACTTTGCGGGTCTTTTTGTCCGTCATTAGCACTGTAGAAATAGTTACGTAGCCAGCTATGCGCCTACTACTACCGCACTAATGACAAACAAAAATCCTGCCCAAATATTGGACGCTTATTTATTTCCAGGCGACTAAAGAAGTTAAACAACTATTTATTAAATTATACCTTGAAAGTTAAATCCACCTGAAAAATACCGCAGCCGCATAAGTACCCAAGCATAATTAATTTAACAAATTTTACGCAGGATTTTTTTTCATTTTCAAGGCTCATAAATAGGCGCATAGCTGGCTACGCAACTATTTATGCAACGCTGAAAATGAGAAAAAAGACAAGAAAAATGTTAAATTAATTATGCTTGGGTACTTAGAGCCTCGTCTCTTATTAAAACACTACAACCGCACTGGACTTAAAATTCACCCAGACATTCCCTCCCAGCTTTAAATCTAACTCGTGTAAAGACTGATAGGTAATCAGCGCCTTAAAAACAACGCCTGTATCAATATTTACCCTGACGCTGCCCATTTCCTCGGCAACCATAATAATACGCCCGAGAAAATGATTACGCATACTAGAAACCAGTGCAGTATTGGACAACACAATATCCTGAGGATTAATTGAAATATGGCGACCACTTTTAATCGCGTCGGGTAATTTAATACACAATGCGCCACTATGAAATTCATGCTGTTTAATTTCACCATGAAATAAATTGATTAACGGCGTTTTCACTTCTTTGCCTTCAGCTAATGCCAGTACATTATCAGCCAGAGCAAAACCTTGCAGACGATCATGAGTGCTAAAAATTAAGCTGCCCCCGGTATCCTGTGTATAGCTTTGCAAAAACAATTCCAGAGTTTGCGCACTACTTTGGTCTAAGTAACTAAAGGGCTCATCCAATAACAATACCTCGGGCTCTAAAACCAGAATACGCGCCAAAGCAGCTTTTTGTAATTCGCCACCGGATAATAATTTAGCTTGGCTGTGCATACAATGACTTATATCCAGTTGCTTTAAAATCTTAAGAATTTTCTCAGCACGCTGCCGTATTCCCTGAATTTTTAAGGCTAACTCAATATTGTCGTAAACCGTCCCAGCCAGCATAAATGGCTTTTGCGTTAAAAACCCTACACGCCGCCTATACTGAATTAAATGCCGCAGTTTGACACGCTCCCCCTTAAACAAAATGTCTCCCTGAGTAGGGCTAGCCAAAAAAGCAAGGAGATTAAGTAAGGTACTTTTTCCTGAGCCATTCGCTCCGATTAAAGCGAAAGCTTTTCCCTCTTCTATCTGCAAGTGATCTATCGATAATGCATTTTTATCCGCATAGGCAAAGTGCATATTATTTAATTGATAAATATGAGTCATTTTTTTATTTTATGACAGAACCAGAATAAACCTGGAAAAATGGTTAAACAAAAGAATACTTCATAAATTTACAGTAAAATACAGCACTATTTATTATCAAATAAAACCTCCCCAAAGCAAACCCCCTTATGCTTAAAAGCCTGTTGCTAATCAGTGTTTTCCTAATATTTTCCCCTGTCTATGCGCAAGACAAGCTGCGCATATCAACCACGACTAGCACCGAAAACTCAGGCCTGCTAAATCTACTCAATCCTGCGTTTGAGGAACGTTATAAAGTTCAGCTAGACATTATAGCTGTTGGCACTGGCAAAGCATTACGTTTAGGCGAAAATGGCGATGTTGATGTGGTATTTGTGCATGCACCTAGCGCTGAACTAAAATTCGTAAATGAAGGCTATGGCACAGATAGACATGCGGTAATGCATAATGATTTTGTATTGATTGGACCTAAATCAAATACTGCCGACATTGAGCTCAATCAAACCATAGTTCGTGCACTTGAAAAAATCTCTCAAACACAGCTCGCATTTATTTCTCGCGGGGATGACTCCGGTACGCATAAAAAAGAACTCTTATTATGGCAACAGGCTGAAATAACACCCGCAAAGCCATGGTATCTTGAAGTCGGGCAAGGTATGGGAGCCGTTATTACTATAGCCGATGAGAAACTGGCTTATACCTTAACTGACCGAGGAACTTATCTAGCCTATAAAGATAAAATTGATTTGATCATCCTCAACGAAGGAGACAAAGCACTGTTCAACCCATACCATATCATCGCGGTAAACCCCGCTAAGCATCCGCACGTTAATTATCAGCTTGCCAAGAAATATATCGCTTTTGTCACCGGCACTGAAGGACAGAAATTGATTGCTGCTTATAAAAAACATGGTGAACAATTATTTTATCCCGATGCTTTGCAAGAGTGAAAAACATCATTTCTTCACTGCAAACAAACACATTAGGTTATTTAGCTTTATAACTGTGCGAAATGACTCAGTTTACCCGTGCATAAATTAGTATTTAGCTTGGCTAGTCAAGATCTTATGGAGACAAACCAAATAAATCATTCAAATTTCATGCCAATATCAGCGGCAAAATGTCGCGCGGCAAATTGCCACATTTTCATAGCCTAAACTTGTCGATAGAATATATTATTATGCCTTTTCGTCTTTTCTAAATCTAGTGCCCTAATGAACGATAAGGCTCCATTCATTAATGATATAAATTCCTCAGGAGCAATGCAATGAACCCGGAAAACCTAGATTACCAGGCAAAAATAATCACCCCAAGTAAACAGCTCTATCAACAGCTAAGCACTCAGGCAGATGAATTATTTGCACAGGCAAAAGAATCTGCTATTGAACTACATGCCCAGATTGCAGAATCCGGACTGGACCTTTATCAACACCCGACTGAAACTGCCACACGCTGGCAGGCACAAGCTGTTGAGAAGGGTAATGAGCTGTATAGCATACTCAATACTGAAATTATCCCTAGTGCCCAGGCAGACTATATACAACTCGTGAGCAATGTCACGAACTATGGTATTAGGTCCCGCGAATCATTTCAGGTTTTCCTGGATAATCCCGAAAAAGTGACGGTAGAAGCCTTCACCGCCTTTAACCAGGCTTTAACCCTATTCATCGATAAATCAGTCAATGTATCATCGATCATACTTGATGAACTCAGTGCAAAAGCGGATGAAATCATTACACTATTAATTGAACAGCCTATCCAGACAGTAGAAAACATATACTATGATTCATTAGCAACTTTGTTAAATAATTACTTTGAAATCGTTTCTTCACTGATCATAACCAGCTAAACGTTGGTTATTTCAAAAATATTTTCTGATTCCCCACGCGTTTCAGTAACCTTAAAACTGTTACTCAATTACAGTAAGTAGACGTTGCCCGTATGAAGCTTACTGAACCCGGGAAATAAGTACCACGAATATATTATATTCCCCGTGTTCTATAGGTTCTCAGGAATTTACAAGCAATATTCGGAAGCAGGATCTTTAGAGACTGTGAAAGTATTTTGTGTAGGTTGGGTAGAGGTACGAAACCCAACAATCGAGGCCACGAAAGCAATTGATTGGCGGAGCTTACAAGCCGACTCGCAAATTACGAAGCCTGTCCTTTTTAGGCGTATTATTAAATACTTTCACAGCTATTTAGTTCCGCCTCCAAGCACTAAAGCATTGATAGTCATAAACCAACTACTCAGAATGTATAATCCTTTTTACCAATAGTTGATTCGAATAGCGCCATCACTTAAAAAGATTAAACGACTGTAACAATTTTTAAAGATAAAAAATATTATATAATTCAGGTGTTTTGTTAATAAATTACCCAGCCCTGTTAATATGAGTCGCTCTTTAATTCTATCGTATACTCTTTGCGTACTATTTATATCAGCCTGTTCTGTTGCAGACAAATCAGTAAAACCAACCCATCAAGCCATTGTCAACTGGGGCAGCGCTACTGGAATTCATCGCTTGGAAGAATCCAATTATAAAACCGATTTTTTTAAGCTAGCTAACCAATTTGAGAGTCAACATAATAAGATTTTTTGCGGGCCAGCTTCTGCGGCTATTGTGCTAAATTCTTTGCGGGTGCGAAATGGCAGCATACAACTACCTGAAGACAAAGCCTTATTGAATCAGTCTGATTTACAGTATCTGACAAGCAAAAAATGGTCGCCTTTTTTTCAGCGTTACACGCAAAATAATATATTTCTGAATAGCCCAAAATCCAGAGAATACGTACTCGGTAAAGTATTATCTGATCCCCAAGGTATAGCTTCAAAAGACAGGGGCTTTCAATTACGCCAGTTAGCCGCACTATTCCAGCAACACGGGCTCGAAGTAAAGGTGTCTATAGTTAATCAGGATCTGGACAATACAACAATCAAACAAGAAATTATTGAAAACCTAAGTACCCCCGATGACTATGTGATCATCAATTACAAACGCGGCGTTCTAAACCAGCCTGGCGGCGGACATATATCACCCTTAGGCGCATATCATCAAGCCTCTGACTCTTTTTTAGTCATGGACGTTACACCAAATAAAGCGGATTGGGTATGGGTGAATGCAGACCTTTTAATCCAAGCGATGCGCACTTTTGATAGTGTAGAAAACCGGGGTTATTTGTTGATTATGGAGGGAAGTAAATAAGCATGTTTTACATTCCTCAAAATAACATCAAAGAACACGGTTAACATAGAGCCAGCTATTTCACTAAAAAGCGACCTGATTACCCATAACCCTCAGCTATACTTCGTCATTCCTGCATGCTTTAAGCAGGAATCTAGTCGGATAAGCATAGATTCCCGATAAAAGACTTCGGGAATGACAAAGTCTTTTATCCCACTGATTTTTTAAGCTTTATTCTACTAAGGCTGAGAGTTGTACGTAATCAGGAAAAGCGATGTGATAATAATCTATTTACTGCATTTAAATTTCATATTGTGAAACTGCAAGCGCCCCAAACCGGTTATTGGATTTACTTAACGCCCGAGGAAATAAGCCATTAATTTTATTCTACCCCTACAATATCACCTAAATAACCAGCTCGTCTGGTTGATTTTTTGGTTATAAAAATTAGGGGAAACATTGTGTTTGTTTTTCCATTAAATTTTTAGAAATAACGGAGTTGCATACCTCAGAAAGGTCATTTTAGCTTTCAAATAACAATATTTATTCTAATCCAACTACTAGACTAGCGAGATATGTAGTTCACGACCTATTGCCCTTGCCGCTTTAGTCATGGTAGCTAAAGTAATATTAGCTACAGATGGATCAAGTAGACGATCAAGCTGTCTTCTACTTGTTTTCATTTTCTTTGCCATTGCTGTTTTTGAAATATGCTTTTCAGTCATTGCTTGACGAACTTGATCTGCTAAAATTTCCTTAAGGGCTTGGTGCTCACAATCTTCAAGTATTCCTTGCTCTCCAAGAAAATCATCAAATGATGAGCCAACATGGGGGTTAAGGGATGTATTAATCATTTTTTTCCACCTCTTTTTTACGTTTTATTGCTAAGTCTAAGTCAGGTTTTAGAGTTTTTTGAGATTTTTTTATAAAGCCGTGTAGCAAAATCATTTCATTAGCTTTGATAAAAAAGATAACTCGAGCTATAAGCTGATTTGAAATGTCACTTCGGACTTCATAAAGTCCATTTCCTAATGGTCTACAATAAGGCATTCCAATTGGCCAGCCAAATTCTACTTTTTGTATATCTTTACCAATAGTTTTTCGGTCTTCTTCATCTAGCTTTAATAGCCATTCTCGAGCAGGTTCATTGCCGTTTATAGTTTGGTAAAATCTTGCAAGTATTTTCTTGTTAGATATATCCATGACTTTATAGCGTCATATATGACACACTTTATCAATACTTATGTTTAGCTTAAATTCTTAGCTTTTTCTTTCTCAATCTTTATTTTGCTTATCACCTCCGCTGCCAGCCACAAGATAATTAGGGTCAGATACTAATGCTGCTTACTTAAGGCGGAATTAATAAATTATTTCAATAAGATACAGCTTAAAAAGACAATCGTGGTATTTTCTTGAAAGGAATTATAATCAACGTCTTACAATTAGCGTAATGAAATAATGAAGCGACACAGATATTATAAGTTACTGATTATTTAACCAATGTTAAAAGGCAATAATCACCACTGACATTTCATAATCTCAACTGATTGATTTATAATATTATTTCGTTAAGTAAGCAGTATTAGGGTCAGATACAAATTAAACAGAGAACTGCCTGTCGAGTGGCATAAAAAAGGGGGAATGCCATTTATTTGTATCTGACTTAATAGCCAAGTTCGGTGAGATATCTTCTCTACCAACAAATTCACGCAAGCCATGAATTATCAAGCAAATCATCCCTATAAAAAACATCAAAGCACTTTAAGATTAGTCTTCCGCATCCTTATATAAAAATCTTCCATCACTGTAATAAACGAACCAGGCTTTTGCCAAAAAGGCGGATAATCCCCGCCTTTTTTAATCACCACTGCAGGAATGCTCGCTGTTTGTAGCTCTGGTAATTCTGTCGGTAACGGGCTGGCTCCGTACCAAAACTGTTTTAATTCAATTTTATCGGGCATAGTCTGTGGGTCAGGCCGGGTATACAAACTGTCCGCAAAGTCCAACTCATCACTAGCCACCTCAGTTGCATCTGCTAACACTTTGCCTAAAGGTGACTTAATTAATTCTTGCCGCAGTTTATCAGGTGCAAGTCCACGCATTTCAAATAGCAATAAGGGGTTCTGGTCTAGGGTATTCGCAAGCCGATAACACACCCCTGCGATATGCTTGCATGGAACTGCGTAATCAGGACAATTACAGGAGACTTTAAAATCTTGATAACTGTTGGGCAGAAAATGGGTATGAAATTCCGCAAAAACAGTTTCAACATTGTCAGGAATTTCACCGACTAAGAGTTTGGCAATAAAACTAGCACGCTGACTTAAACGCGCAATCACTTTTTTCCATTGTGCCTCAGTCAGATGGGTCATTTGCACACTGACTTTATACTTTGGCTCTTTATAAACACCAAAATAGGCGTTGATATTACCGCGAATGGTAGCCTTAACCATGCCTTTGTTGATTTGCCATGCTAATACACGGTGGTCTTTAGAATACGCTCGTCCGCGTTTTAAACGTCCGCTATCGGTAAAATATTCCAAGGCTTCTAATAAGCTGGTTCCCCACCATGTTTTACTATTGACACTCATCTTAAGCCTCCATAATGCTGTTTTTATTCAAAGCAATCAGTTCTTTAAAAGCTTGATTATCGAGTTTTGTAAGCCAGCTTTCATCATTGCCGATAATGCTATCAGCCATTTTTTGCTTTTCTTCAATCATTTGGTCAATACGTTCTTCTAAAGTGCCTAGGGTGATAAATTTATGTACCATGACTTTCTTTTTTTGCCCAATCCGAAAAGCACGGTCGGTGGCTTGATTTTCAACGGCAGGATTCCACCAACGATCAAAATGAAACACATGATTAGCGCGGGTAAGAGTAATCCCGACTCCACCTGCTTTTAATGACAGTACAAACACGCTAGGTGGACTCTCGGGGTCTTGAAAGTCTTCAATCATTTTTTCACGTCTTTTACGCGCAATACCGCCATGTAAATATTGACAAGGGTAGTGTTGTTCCTGACTTAAATAATGACTTAACTTATCGCCAATTTCGGTAAACTGGGTAAAAATTAACACGCTATCCCCTTCAGCGATTGCTTCTGCGAGCATTTCTGTGAGCCGCTCTAATTTGTGTGAGCGTTCTGCGCTAAACGGGCTGTCATCTTGTAAAAACTGCGTCGGATGATTACATACCTGTTTCAATTTCATTAAGGTCGATAGCATCAATCCTTGTCGCTGTATGCCTTCACTGTCTTCTAATTGCTCTTCTACTTCAGAGACTACAGCTTGATAGAGCGAGGCTTGCTCTTTGCTGAGGTTGCAATATTGTTTGTTTTCGATTTTATCCGGTAAATCTTTAATAATGCTTTTATCGGTTTTTAAGCGACGCAAAATAAATGGCTGGATCAATTGTTTTAATACCGTGGATTGCACTTGATTATTATCACGCTGTATCGGTAATTCATAATTTTTACGAAATTGCGCTTGCTTGCCCAGATAATTTGGATTTAAAAAATTAAAAATAGACCATAAATCCATTAAGCGATTTTCCACAGGCGTTCCCGTTAACGCTAAACGGTGCTCCGCTTCAAGTTTTAAAATCGCTTTGGTTTGTGCCGCTTTGGGGTTTTTAATATTTTGCGCTTCATCCAGAACCACACGATGCCAATTTATACTATTTAACAAAGCACTGTCTTTACGCACTAAAGTATAAGAAGTAATCAGCATATCCTGCGTATTGCATAAATCATTAAACGCAGCCTGGTCTTTTTCCCGTTGGCTACCGTGATGAATAAAAGTGTTTAAATGCGGGGCAAATTTGTGTATTTCTTTTTGCCAGTTACCAATCACCGAAGTGGGTGCAATCAGTAGGGTCGGCCCAGTTGTACCCTCTTGCTTTTCTAATATTAGCGCAGCGATCACCTGCATGGTTTTCCCTAAGCCCATATCATCAGCCAGACAACCGTTTAAACCTAAGGATTCTAAATAACGTAACCAGGATACCCCGCGTTTTTGATAATCACGTAACTGTGCTTTTAATAGTGGTGGATTATCAATTAAAGCCAGTTCACTATGATTGTTTAAATGAGCCATCATGTCGGCCAAACTATCATTGGCATCAACTTCCAGGCTATCGCCCTCTTCGGCTAGTTTTTGCAATAACTCTTGGACGGATAACGTCTCAGGCTGTTCTTGTTGCTGTTGCCAAAACGCTAGCATTTGCTGCATTTTATCCTGATCTAATTCCACCCACTGGCCCCGAAAATACACTAAGGACATCTTCATTTCGACCAGTTGTTGCCATTCTTCAACTGAGACCTTTTCATCACCGATGGCAAATTCATAGTGATAATTAGTTAAATCATCTAAGGATAAATATGATTTTGCTGATTTGTTACTGGTGCTCTTGCTATTCCCTGAACGTAAGCGCATTTTTGCACGTTGCCTGCCTTTCGGTGTCAGACGTGCTGGAATAATGATACGGAATCCTGCATCCTCTAAAACCCATGCCCATTCTTGTAAAAACTCAAAAGCCTCATCTAAGCTTAAAGTAATATTAGCAGGTTCTGCAGTTTCCATACCTAGCCACAGCTTAGGGTAAATCCTTGCGGCATGAGCCAAATTAACCAGGATTTGCTGCTCCACGCCCGCACCCAATTGCTTGGTGATTAATTTATGGTAGTTATCACCATCCGCCCAGAAATCTGCTAAATCAAGTTTAAAAGAAGGGTCTTTATAAGAACCTAGAACAAAACTTAAGCGCCAGTTATCAACCTGCTTGGCATCAGCCTCATAGAGCTGAAAGCCTAACTGTAAGCTGCTTTTTTGTTGTGTCGATAAAAGTTTGCGTTGCCATAAATGCCATTGCTGAAATTCCTCGGGGATTTTAGTAACCTTTCTTAGCGGCTGGTCAATTTGCTCATCAAAAATAATGCTTTGTAAAAAATCATTTTGAACTTTATTACGAAAAACTCCCGGTAAGTCCTTAACACTCGCATCCAGTAGCTGATGAATCATGACTTCAGCAAAATGTCGCAACAAAGATTCAGATTGATGATTTTGCGCACACGCTAGCGGCATTGCTGCGACTGACTGTTCGATTAAGGCTTCATAACCAGGAGAAATGATTTTCCAGCAGCGGTACAGATTAGTTTTTGTCTTGGCAGCTTCCGCGACCAACCCAGGGATATACTGATCTTTATACAGCACCTGTTTTAGCGACTGACTAAAGTAATACCAAAATAAAAAGTCACGACCCACTCGAATATCTTCATGCTGATAATGACTAAGAAAATAAATATCACCGAGGTTTTTTAAGGGGGCGGGCAGAGGGTAGCTTAATACCTGCCAGGCTTGTAGTTTTAGTGCCCCATCGATATCAATGGTGCTTAATTCAGGTGAGGGAATGGGCTTATTATTTAATGTCGGTAAATAAATGCTTTGTAACTGTGGGCTGGAGTCCCCTGACTTTAATGCATAAGAAAATGCGGCTTTTAAAAAAGCCAAACCTTCTTTTTCAACAAATTGTTGCGGGTGCTGCTGGCTGGTTTTTTTAGGTTTGACTTCATCCGTTTCTAGCCAGATAGAAAACTGGCCTGTTTGAATAAACTTTTTAGCTGAGGCGGGGATCCAGGTACCGTGTATTACTTTCATGCAGGTAAATGCTATAAATTAAAAAAAGGGAGAATAAGCAACGAGAATTTAATAATAGCCGAAAGTAATAGAATATTCTGGGGCACTAAGTGCATCACTTGCTAAGACACTCTTAATGCATTAGCTTCTCCAGACAAGGACTCTCACCTTGCAAGAAATGACAAGCTTTGCATGTCGCACCAGGATGACGAGCGTGCTTAAATATGGCTGAGGGTTATGAGTAATCAGGAAAATTAAATTAAAAAATCACACACTTTATCCCCGTCAGTTTCTTTATTTTCTCTGTTCTTTAATATCCGCAACTATTTCTTCTAAAGTCAGATCGTCTAACCATTCGCCGCGTTCTTTTGTATAGTCACCACTACCCAAAGTATATTGGTTTAAGAATCTAAAGGTGTCTACAATTCCCATTTGTTGAAACAAAATGTGGGTAGCTTTAGTGTTTATTTCAGCTGTGGGGTGGCTGTTTAAGTGCCTCATTTTGCAATCTCCATAATTAGTTCGAGTGGGGACGTTATTTTCGTGAAAGGTACGTTAATTTTTTTTGCCTTTTTTAGTAATTTGTCATCAGTAGTACAAAAATAATCAACCTTCATTTCTACAGCTGAAGCTATGTGCAAAGCATCCATTGGCTTTATTCCTTCTTTCATGTATTGTTTAGCTTTTAGCTCAATATCATCATTGATGATTGAATATTTATTGGATATAGCTAATATTTCTCTAACTTTACTTTCACGACTTTTATCGGGTATCCTGGATATTTCATAATCTAAAACTTCCGATGAAACAAGACCTATGTAATTTTTTTCAATTATTCCTAAGATTGTTAAAATTGCTTCGGCTTCAACATTGATTCTCGGTTGAGTTCTATCATCAAGAGGCCTTTGTAAACAACATGTATCAAGATAAATAAGCATGTATACACTGTAAATTAATCATCCATTGAAAACCTGTCTTAGTATACTCTCATTCGCCTCTAGTTATAGAAATGATGAATAGGTTATAATGACAATGTGCCGGAGGTTCAATTCCCCCCCGTGCCACCACCAACCATATGATTGTAGAAGTGTTTACTAATAATCATTCTATGGAAAAATTTCAGGGTCACAAAATTTCAGAAAAACTTCAGGGGCAGGTCTTTCCATAACGCATTAAATTGTAATCGGATAATCAACACTGTGGTATGGAAAGACTAGACCCTATTGTTTCTCCTAAAATAGAGTTCACATCCTATCCAATGCATTATGAAATTTGTTTAAGCTTTAAACACAGTTGCTTTGTAGAGAGGTGGATAATTCCAGGGTCATAATTCCAGGGTCAGGTCTTTCCATAACGCATTAAAATGTAATCGGATAATCAACACTGTGGTATAGAAAGACTTGACACTCTTGTTCCTAATTGATGTTAGTACTGATTATTGGGCCTTCAGCGACTCCGCCCCCCTTGATAACCTTTTAGCTAACTTTTGTTCAATACTCATATCATTTTTAAAACATAACGCTTCACATTAGTGGCAAGCCGCGAGCGTAAAACGTGTGGTTTGTCCGACTGCGCGGGTTATGAATTTTGCTCTTCATATCGCTTTATCATTTCTCTGTAGACGTTACCATCCCTCTTACCGACGCTTAAGGCGGTGACAATTAGATCTTTGTCATTAGCATGGTATGTTAAACGAAGAGGGGGGCGCTTTCTTTTGATCTTGTACAGATTATAGCCACCAGAAAGCTTCGATCCTGGTATATGAGGGTTTTCTAATCGTTGTTCTAACTTCTTCTTGAAGTAGTTTTTATCAGTAGCCGAAAGACTGTTCCACTCGTCAAATGCGTCTGGATGAAATTTTAATTTATAGGTCATCCAAACTTACTTCTATGGGCTCTTTTCCATCGTTCATTCGAGCATTTGCCTGCATTAGCAAAGCAAGGTCTTCCATGGCCTCAAACATAGATTCGTATAGATCAGGAGGGACAGCATAAAAACATGGCTCGTTACTTTTTAAAACAACAATCGCTTCTCCTTCTGACTGCTCAATTACAGCGTTAGGGTTCGCTTTAAAATCAGTTATACTGGCAGACATACTAGCCATTACTCTTGATATAGTGCTCATAATAATTCCAACAAATCTATAGAAAGACCTTATAATAGATCTAAATATAGACCTTTTTATGGACTTTTCAAGTATTATTTAAAGTTCTAGTGCTTATTAAGTACAAATTTGATCACATTCAGAACACCTAATCTCAGCATAATAAAATCAATCAAATGGGTCGGAGTAATTGATTTACAGCGTACTGCTCTAGCTTGGGGTTAACTGCCCTTAGCCAATAAAACGAAAATCAACAACGCCAACTTTTTCGTTTAGTCCGTGTTCAACCAGCCTTCAATCCAGCAAGCGCCCCCACATATCATAGTCATCCACTTCTTCTATTTCAACATTGACCAGATCGCCGACTTTTAGATGTGTCGCGCCGTCAATATAAACCTGACCATCGATTTCAGGCGCATCCGCCTTGCTTCTAGCTACAGCACCTTCCTCGACTACTTCGTCAATAATAACCTGTTCGATTCTACCTACTCGTAACTGCAATCTTGCCGCACTAATTTCTGCCTGATGCGCCATAAACCGAGCTAAGCGATCTTGTTTGACTTCTTCCGTTACTGAATCAGGTAATTCATTTGCTACAGCTCCTTTTACTGGCGAATAAGCAAAACACCCTACGCGATCTAAAAGAAACGCCAGGGTCAGGTCTTTGAATTATGATTTTTTACAAGAATGTCATATCTTGAAATTCAAGAAAACTCACTTTTAGGCCTTATCATAAATCAAAGACCCGACCCCTGATTTTCTAGTCTGGGCCATTTTGAACACGATTTCAAAGCGCTTACATCGGAACAACAACGCCAGCTATTGAAACAGATCAAAGCAATTATCGATGATATGCACTGAGAATATCGGTGAACACGAATGGGTCTCCATAGAATTATGGAGAAAATTTATCTAAAAAATGCTAGTGACGGACAAAAAGACCCGCAAAGTTGAATGATTATTTGTTTCCAGGCGCCTTAGGAACGAGAATTCAATTTAGATATTGGCTTCAACCTGCCAGCCATCAATCCAGTAATCGCCCCCACATATCATGGTCATCCACTTCTTCTATTTCAACATTGACCAAATCGCCGACTTTTAAATGCGTCGCGCCATCAATAAAGACCGGGGCATCAGCTTTACTTCTAGCAACAGAAACCAAAGGGGTCAGACTCGATTGATATGGTCTTTTTTCTTAAATAGTTCGGAACGCCTATCTCCGCCGCGCGACTTTGGCTGGACTTGCCTAACCATCAGTTTCTCAACTTTAGCTTTGAATCCATCATCCCCAAGAACCCAGGCTTTATTGGTTGCCACCCTAATCGCTTCTAATTCTGAATCAGGTATAAGTCTTGCAAATAACGCATGATAATTTGACCTACGAGACACTACATTATCCATTCCTAATGCGTTATAAGCTACATGAGGAGTTATTAATTTATCGCCCTTTCCTAACGCATTGTAATGGTAACTTGACCAAGGGTATTCTGCAGGATCTTTAACCATCCCTGCACGCACAGGGTTTAATTCAATATATCGACTACACGTCAGTAAATAACCATCACTATCCAGTAAAGTAGCTCTATACCGCCCTTCCCATAATGTCCCTGTCCTTTGATATTGGAAATTAAAATATTGCACATAATACCAAAATTTCAGGGTCATAACGAATTTCAGGGTCAGGTCTTTCCATAACGCATTAAGAATGTAATCGGATAATCAACACTGTGGCATAGAAAGACTTGACACTCTTATTTTTTTGGGCATCCCAGCCCAAGCAAGCGGCAAAAACTTAACGCGACCACTTATGCCTCCGGCGGCCCCGATTCGTCCTCGTCACCTCGTTCCGACCCAACAAGGGGTCGGAACATTGGCTCCAAATGACTTGACGCCGTATCGGATGGCCTTTTTATTTTGTGTCGGGTCAGAGGGAGCCGCAGCTCCCGTCTGCCCACAGAACCGTGCGTACGGATCCGTACACGGCTCCTCACATAAGACATGCTCGATTTTAAAAACTATACAGTCCTTTTTCTACACAAATTAGAAACGCCAGGGTCAGGTCTTTGAATTATGATTTTTTACAAGAATGTCATATCTTGAAATTCAAGAAAATTCACTTTTAGGCCTTATCATAAATCAAAGACCCGACCTCTGATTTCGTATGACGTAGAGAGCCCGCTGGATATCGACTTTATTATCAAATGGAATCCACGTAAGCAAGCCACAATAGACAATAAGCAAAAATGGCTAGACTATGCGGAACAGCCAGATAGCAAGGTAGTCTGGGATACGCCAAGAAAAGGTAAGCGGGTTGGAACCTTTATTGTCAATATTGAGGAGGAGCATGAAGAAAAAAAATATAAAACAGACCGAATCATGCAAATTACTGAGCGGACAATTGATAAGCATGGACAATTTTTACTGACTCCCGAGTTGGAACTCGAGGGCTGGTGGACCACACTTAAATATCCCAGCGAAGATGTATTTGCCCTCTACAGAGACCATGCAACCTCAGAACAATTTCATAGTGAAATAAAAACGGATCTGGACCTGGAAAGACTGCCCTCTGGGAAGTTTGCAAGCAATACACTGGTTTTGACGCTTGGCCTATTTACTTACAATATGCTGAGATGGATCGGATTAGAAGGGTTGATAGGAGAAGGCTCTCCGGTGCGACATAATGCAAAAAGACGACGGGTCAAAACGGTTATACAGGAACTGATCTATATTGGGGCGCATATCTATGAACGTGGACGTCGATTGGTCATCCGTTTTGGTCGATCAACCTGTGCATTTTTTGCTTTTCAGAAGGTGTATGAAAAATTATGCTCTGGATAAGATTCTTAATCTAAGGAGACAGTAATTGGAATGACAGCTATTTCGGTATAGAGGGGATTGTTTGAGCTCAAATGACTAAAAATAATGAAATTTTATGAAAACTTGAACACACTCAATTAAAAGAGCAATCTAGGTGTTAGCTTTGATGATTTTTGGAGAAATTTAAAAAAATTGATCAAAAATCAGGTAAACACTCACTTTTTAAAAATGAAGTTTCGGATTCAGGTTAATGGTAATCGATCACGCGAACGTCATGGCCATTTGAACCTTCCCATCGAAATATAATACGCCACTGCGCATTAATTCGAATACTATGAAACCCTAAAATGATTCCCTTTTAAAACTTCTAGCCTCCTTCCTCATCAATTACATCTATAATTGTGACATCGGTTATTTCACGGAAAGCTTGCAACCACCATCCCCAACAACATTCCATTAGGGTCAACTTAAAGTTTCTGTTGGACGAAGCCGCTATCGCGGAGAAAAACAGCGCATCCCTTAAATTTAAAGTGTAACCTCATTGCCTGTTATATGCATAACAGGTAACTTGTAAGCTCATCCAACTAACAATAATGAGGTTACACTGTTATGACACCATCGATAGAGCTTAAATTCAACCATTATTATATCCAGCACTGTAAGCATTTAAAGCTTAAGGGACTGCAACCCAAAACCATTGACGCTTATTCACGCGCTATTCGCCGTATCGGGGAACACTTTCAGGGGCATCTGGATAACTTAACGCAAGATCAACTGGTGGATTATTTTCATGCTCTTTTAAGCCGCCTTTCCTGGAGTGCCGTGAAACTAGATCTCTATGGTCTCAAGTTTTTCTATACACATGTGCTACAAAAGCCGTGGGTTGATGTGCTAATGATTAAACCACCACGATGTACGCGTATACCCGATATTGTCACTGTGGTTGAAGCACAACAACTGTTTATGTCGACCCGTAATCTAAGCTATCGAGTTTTTTATTTTACGATTTACAGTCTAGGTTTACGTTTGGGCGAGGGCTTAAGCCTGAAAGTAGGTGATATTGATGCGACACGCATGCGGGTACATATTCGCAATGCCAAAGGCAATAAGGATCGGCTTGTGCCTTTGCCTGTGAATACCTTGAAGGTGTTGCGTAAGTTTTGGGCTGTGCATAAAAATCCAGTGCTGGTATTTCCCAACCGTGCCCGGGGTCTAAAAGGTGCACATCTTGCTGAATCCCCCCTTGATCGCGGTGGCATCCAGAAGACAATCCGTCTTGTGACGCAAGAAATGGGACTAAAAAAAAGATTTCCTGCCACTCGCTGCGCCACAGTTACGCCACTCACCTGTTAGAAGCCGGGGTTGATTTAGTTGAGTTGCAGAAGATTCTGGGCCATACCAGTTTAGTAACCACGGCTCGCTATACGCATTTGACCGATATTACCGATGAGAATGCAGAGCTGCACATTAATCAGTTAGTCAATGACTTTTCTATTCACTGGGGGCAGATTTCATGATAACCCTAGCTGCAGTGATTGATCAATTTCAGTCTGACTTTTTAAGCGAGTATCAATCTCGTTTACGCTCCAATCAGATCAGTGCATTACATGCCATGAAGAGCTGTCGGACACAGCTGAGTCCTGTGATGCAGGTTAACTGTGCAGACTGTGACTATCAAACCTTTGTGCCTCATTCCTGTGGCCAGCGTAACTGCCCGCATTGTCAACATCATGAGAGTCAACAATGGATTGAACGACAGGTACAAAAACAAGTCCCTGCTGATTATTTTATGAATACCTTTACCTTACCTGCGCAGTTAAGGTCGTTAGCCAGGCAGCATCCGCGGTTACTTTACAGTATGATGTTTGACTGTGCCTGGGCGACTTTACAGAGTTTTAGTAAAAATGATAAGCAGTTGCAAGGCGATGCCGGGGCGATTGCTGTCTTACATACACACTCACGCGAATTAAATTATCATCCGCATATTCATGTCATTATGCCTGCGGCAATCGTGGATAAAATCAAGAAGCTCTGGCGCACTAAGGAAGGCAAATACCTGTTTCATCATAAAGCACTAGCAAAAGTATTTCGTGCAAAGATGCTAGCGCGTATGAACGAAGAAAAGTTGCCATTTCCCACAGCTATTCCGGAAAAATGGGTGGTCGATTGTAAGTTTGTCGGTGCAGGCGATAAAGCATTGATATATCTGGGTCGATACCTGTATCGTGGTGTGATTCGTGAACAGGATATCTTATCCTGCCAAAATGGCAAAGTAACCTACCGTTATCAAGACAGCAAAACCAAACGCTATCAAACCAAAACGGTATCGGGGGCTAAATTTCTGTGGCTGGTGCTGCAACATGTTTTGCCTAAAGGCTTTCGTCGTGCGCGCAATTATGGCTTTTTACATCCGAATAGCAAGGGTGTTATTAAGTTGATTCACTCCCTGCTAAAGTTTGACCCGACGAAGATATTGCGTGCACTCAAAGTACGGCCGGCATTCAGTTGCAAATGTTGTGGCGGGGCGATGGTTGTTGGGCGTCGGCAAATACCCAGGGTGGAAATAATGTTTCAGCCTTTGCCAACTTAACAATTGGAATCACTAGCGCTTATGTAAATTTAAACACTTCGACCCAGGCTATCAGCGGATTAAATGCTGAGGGAGTTGCTTGGGCTAAAATCGGAGATTAAGGCAGAATTTTGCTCCGATACTTGGACTTTGAGAGTTGACTGCAATGGACAACGCTCAAAGTTCAGTTAAACAGGTAAAAACAGAGGTTCGATTCATCAGTCGGGCTGATCAACAAAAAGCTATTTTCATAGAGCGCATTAAATGAATTCCTACTATCGTGCCGGGCTTGTCCAACAAACGGTTCAGATTGTGGCTCGCTTCGCGATCACAATCTAACCTTATTCGTTATGTTACCTCAATTCAATCACTTTAGACAAAGCAGCACCAGGGCGACATTGAAGTACTGCGAAGACAAGATCGCCCCTTTTAGCCTATGGCCTCTAGTCTTGATAGAACCGCAAGGCGGCTCATCCCGATCACTTAAATCAAACAGGTCGGGCAATTGAATGTGGTATGGTTGTTTCTACGTCTGGGAAAAGAACTATGGGATGGTGAAAGTGAGCAGCGGATTAAGCCAGAGAATTTGTAATTTAGTTTATATGGGAAGTGTATTATGAAGCATAATCGCGTACAGCGTTCTCGATTCGGCAGAATTATGGGGGTTTTCTTAATGGCTTCAGCGACCAGCATAGTTGCGGAAACACGGCAGGAAATAAATTCTTGGACTTTCCATCATGAATCGGACAAGTTGAATAACGTCAAATATACGCTGGCGCGTTCGCCTTTACCACAGCGTGGCTTGTATGACAGGCTCAGGATGGCGATTGTGTGTAAAGAGAATAAGTTGCAGTTTACGTTGGATGCCAACATCTTGCTGGCTTCGAAAGGCAGGGCTTTTGAATTTGAATATCAAATTGATAAAAGGACACCCGTCACGATTTCGATGCGCGGGGATGGTGATAAGCGACATAGCTATACTGATGAGAATGTCGATATAATCGTTCAGGACATGCTGACCGGCCAGTCAATTTTTATCCGCGCCCATACCATGATTGGAGCGGTATTGACCAGCCTGATATCCTTAGAGGGTGCCGCACAACCGATTCAACAGGTGTTGCTTGACTGTGGCGTTACTTTATCGAGTAAATACGCTGAGCAGTCAGCTTATAGTTTGGGCGATTTTGAACACGATTTCAAATCGTTTTCATCGGAACAACAGCGCCAGCTATTGATACAGATCAAAGCGATTATCGATGATATGCGCTGAAAATACCGAGAATAACTGTGAACACGAATGGAGCCAACTAGAGAATTATGGAGAAAAATTATTTAACTAAGCCTCATTTTTTTCGAACATTCAATTTTTCGAAAATTCTAAGTTTTCTCCTTAGCATGTGGCGGGAATCTTGCCAGAGGTGTAAAATTCTTTTTATGAAAATGGTCAATTTAAATACAGGCTTTAACCATCCGACTTCGCCTTAACAGGGCTTCACAATTATGCTTTGGATTCTTATTTCGCTGTTTTTCTGCTGGTTAATTTTTCGGGAAATCAGAGGAGCGATTATGCCCCGGCCGGGTTATGGGCACTCGGAACCAGTGTACATACCCTACCTGTTTTTTGCGCAATTCTGGCAGCGTCATTTGCCTGGCATCCTCTACATTACTGGTATTTCGAGCGGCATTTATCAGCCATCGCTACACAGTTAGCTGATTCGCACCCAGCAAAATTTCATTGCAATACGGCTTTTGACGCTATGTTCGACAATGACCCCTTTGCCGCTGGACATGCGAATCTTGAAACGGGTCAAATCGTCTTTCAACTTAAATGGTGCGCAACACTCTTAGATTATCTGGATCATCCAGAACGAGCCACGCCACAAGAATTGCACAGTTTGAATATGCTTACCCATGAAAGTATGCATGTGCGCGGTGAACGCAACGAAGCTAAAACAGAGTGCCAGGCTATTCAAAGAAACTACCGCGCGGCAAAATTGCTAGGCGTTTCTGACCACACCGCCAAGAAAAACGCTCTGGATATTTACAATTTTAATTACATGAAACTACGTAGTGCACCGAATCGAGTAGCTTCCTATTATTCAGATCAATGCGCACCCGGTAAAGAAATGGACGAACATTTAAGCGATTCAACCTGGATGGCGCTTGAATAACAACGGAACAAGGCTAATAAAAAGGGTCGGAGTAATTGATGTCCAGTCTAGTGCTGCACTAGCTTGAGTTATAGTTGGCCTAAGTCAATAAACGAAAATCAACAGCCCCAACTCTTTCGTTTAGTCCTTGTTCAATCAACCAACCATCAATCCAGTAATCGTCCCCACATATCATAGTCATCCACTTCTTCTATTTCAACATTGACCAAATCGCCGACTTTTAAATGCGTCGCGCCATCAATAAAGACCTGGCCATCAATTTCCGGGGCATCAGCTTTACTTCTAGCAACAGCACCTTCCTCGACTACTTCGTCAATAATAACCTGTTCGATTCTACCTACTCGTAACTGTAACCTTGCCGCACTAATCTCAGCCTGATGTTCCATAAACCGGGCGAGTCGCTCCTGCTTAACTTCCTCTGGCACAGAGTCTGGCAAATCATTCGCCACTGCGCCTTTTACTGGCGAATAGGCGAAACACCCTACGCGATCTAATTGAGCTTCGCTTAGGAAATCCAGCAGTTCCTGAAATTCTGCTTCCGTTTCTCCTGGGAAACCAACGATAAAGGTACTGCGCAGAATTATATCGGGGCACACAGCGCGCCATGCCTTTATTCGCGTGAGGTTATTTTCCGCAGCGGCTGGGCGTTTCATTAATTTTAGAATGCGCGTATTAGCATGCTGGAAAGGTATATCCAGATAAGGCAAAATTTTACCAGCTGCCATTAAAGGCACGACTTCATCCACATGAGGATAAGGATAAACATAATGCATACGCACCCATATCCCTAGTTCACCTAGCGCTTCAGCCATATCATAAAAGCGAGTACGGACTTCTTTGCCCTGCCAGTCATAAGCCTGATATTTTAAATCCAGCCCATAAGCGCTGGTATCCTGAGAGACCACTAATAACTCTTTAACTCCCGCATCTGCCAAGCGTTTGGCTTCTAGCAATACCTCATTCACCGGACGACTCACCAGGTCACCTCGCATGGAAGGAATGATGCAGAAAGTACAGCGGTGATTACAGCCTTCTGCTATTTTTAAATAGGCATAATGTTTAGGCGTTAGCTTTATCCCTTGCGGGGGTACTAAACTGGTATAGGGATCATGCAAGGGAGGTAAATGCTTATGCACCGCACTGACGACTTCTTCTAAAGCATGTGCACCGGTAATTTCCAGCACCTGGGGATGACGTTCTAAAATTTCATCAGCCCGGGCACCTAAACAACCCGTCACTATCACTTTGCCATTTTCTGCAATCGCCTCGCCTATGCTGTCGAGTGATTCCTCTACCGCTGCATCAATAAAACCACAGGTATTAACCACCACCATATCCGCACCTTCATAATTCGGCGCAACCTCATATCCTTCCGAGCGTAATTTAGTCAAAATACGCTCGCTATCGACTAATGCTTTTGGGCAACCCAGGCTGATAAAGCCAATTTTAGGTGTTTTCATATATTCTATTATTGTGTAATCTTTTATTCTCAGTTAATCTTAGAAACGCTCACGCACTAAATCTACAACTCGCTTCCAGGTTGACTAATTTATTTCATGCACATTCCTGAGTAATTTTTTCTAGCCTGATGTACGCCTTTTTAAACCTAGAAAAATCAGTGCGTAGGTTGGCGCTAAGTATACGAAGCCCAACATGATATTGCACAGTGATTGTTGGGCTTCGCAAGCTCAGCGCCAACCTACATATCAAGCATTGGCATCAAGTTATTATTCTAGAGTTCAGGTGGTCTGAATTTATTTCGTGCACATTCCTGAGCAATTATTTCTAGCCTGATGTTCGCCTGTTTTAAACCAATTAAGCTAGCGAACAGCGTGATTTCCAGGCATAAAAACAGTCCTTAAAAATGTACCGCCAACCAGATACTGTCGTTATCTGGATCGGTCCATTCTACGCGGTGTCTGCAATGTGCAGGAATCAACAGGTAATCGCCCGCCTGTAGCCTTGTTAACTCCGTCTGCCCTGCAAACTCCAGAGTAGCCGCACCACGCATTAATATCACCCATTCATCCTGCGCCTGATCATACCATTCACTTTTTGCGCTGGCATGTCCTCTGGATACAATTCTTTCTATGCGTACATTAGCTTGCTGCATTAGGCACGTAGATAATTCCTCAGGTAATTGAAGCGGAATACCTGCTAATATATTGCTCACTTCAGGCATAAGTACCCAAGCATAATTAATTTAACATTTTTCTTGTCTTTTTTCTCATTTTCAGCGTTGCATAAAGAGTTGCGTAGCCAGCTATGCGCCTATTTATGCGCCTTGAAAATGAAAAAAAATCCTGCGTAAAATTTGTTAAATTAATTATGCTTGGGTACTTACTAATAGAGTCATTCATCTTTATGCTTTTTTTTAAAACATCACTATTGCTATTATATTTTATGGCGAACGCTGTTTCCGCTCTGGAAGATGAGTCAAACTGGAAGTTAGCAAAACAAGCAAACGACATTACTGTCTATACCCGCACACTAGCCTATTCAGCTTACGCTGAATACAGAGGTGAAATGAGCATTAATGCCAATATAGACTCTCTGCTGGCCTTTATTAATAATGATAATAATTGCTCTAGCTGGCGCTATAAATGCATAAAAATGCTTAATTTAACTGATAACTACATCTATAAGCTGATTTCTTTGCCCTGGCCTTTTAGTGACCGCTATACAGTCATGAAATCTACCACTCGTTTCAATCAACAAGCCAACAGCTATACTATACATTTAAAAAACATACCCCGCGCGCAACTTGCGCAAACTATTCAAGCTCAATTACCTGAGCAAAAAGACACAGTGCAAATGCGCTTTTCAGATGGGTATTGGCAATTTAAGCTTGCTCCGACTGGTAATATTATACACATAATCTATCAAATGCATGGCGACGCAGATGCCGCCTTACCCAGCGAACTAACTCGCTTAGGCATTGTTAATGCAGCATTTATCACGCTCAGCAACCTGAAGAAACATTTTACTCAAACTTCCTGTTGTTGAATTTTTACATTATTTTTATCCACACATAGCGCCAGCTTTCCTTGTAATAATTGCTGTAATTCCTGCCCTACCATACTATAACGCCAGCCATGCAGCAGTGAGCTTTCCTGTTCATCTAATATTAACTGTTCCAGGTCTTTACGCGTCGCTAGAATAACCGGGTTTAATGAGTTCTCATCCGCACGTAGCCTGACTAGCCCGGTTAGAATATCCAGCACCGCTTCCTGTTTCTGCGATTTCTTGTTATTCGTCTTGTTTTTTAATTTCAAACCCGGCATGTCCTGAGCTTTAGCAATTAACTCACAGACCTGTTTGCCACTACGCCGGATAAAGCCATCATTCATACCCCTAATTTCAGACAGTGCCTTTAAATGAACCGGCTGTAACTTCGCCATATCCAGAATAAGCTCGTCACGTAAAATCCAGTTTTTAGGTCTATTATCATTTTTTGCGACTTGTTCACGCCATTCAGCTAAGGCTTGTACAATCGCCAATTGCTTGCCGGTCAGTTTATTTTTTCCACGTATTTTCAGCCAGGCCTTTTCTGGCGGGATATCATATAGCTCCTCATTCATCAATTGCTCAAAGTCTTCCTTTAACCAATCTTCACGACCCAATGCCTGCAATTTCTTTTGCATCATCTGGTAAATTTTAGCCAGATATATCACATCATCTGCCGCATATTGAATCTGATCTGCCGATAAAGGCCGCTGACTCCAGTCTGTACGCGTATGTATTTTGCTAAGATTGATATTCAAAAACCCGGAAACCAGCATGGCATAACCGGTATTTTCCTGAAAGCCCAGCAACGGCGCTACTAGCTGAGTATCATAAACGGGTGCAGGTAATTTTCCACTGAGCTGATAAAAAATCTCAACATCTTGCCGACAGGAATGCAGGACTTTGACAATCGCCGGGTCATTGATAATAGCAAATAATTCATCTAACTCGCCTTCCAGGGCAATTGGGTCAACACAGGCCACCCACTCCAGAGTCGCTATTTGTAACAGACAAAATTTTGGATAATACGTTTTTTCGCGCAGAAATTCAGTATCAATCGCAAGCCACGGCTCATGTTGCATTTTCTGGCAAAGGTCTTGTAGCAATGCTACCGAATCAACATACTGAATTTCATTCATGTTTTTTTATAAAATAATTATTATTTTTCAGCAGGGTACTTTACTGAGGTTGGCTAACTTTCTTTTTATTAGCAGCCAAATAATGCCTGCGTGTACCACGTCGATAATTTTTTTCTGCCTGAAATTTTTTACCCGCGCCATTTAAGCGTTTAATTTCCAGACGTTTTTGATTGAGCTCTAACTCTTTAAATAGCTGTAATATTTCAACAGGCATGCCAGGCGGTAAGCTGAGAACAGTATAATGTTCGAATATATCGACGTAACCAATATTATTACGCTCGACACCTGCGTCTTCAACTAATACATCTTTAATCAGGTTTACACTGATCTTATGAATACGTCCCACTTCTATGCGATAACGCACCATTTCCGCATGCAATAACTCATGTGCTTTCTGTTTTTCAACTGCAAACTTATTATTCGCCAGCGTACTCAACTGGGGCTTGGGGTCATTAATAAATAATAAAGCGGCTGCTAAATCCAGATAATCTAATTGCAAATGCCGTGCACTCACTTCAATCAACGCTTTATTAGCCGTTAAATCTTCTTTGGCAATCACTTCTCTTAATTGCTTTTCCAGGCTAGACTGCTTTTCAATTTCTACATTGGCATTGTTATTATTCATTTAATGCCTCTAGGCGAATATCTACATAGGCTTCATCTCGTAAACGCCGTAACCATAACTCGGTTTCTTCCTCTATTTTTCGTCTGCGAATATCATCGCGTGCCTGATTCCGCTTTTGCTGTTCCTTATTATCTTTATTACGGCGCTCTAAAACCTGAATGATATGCCAGCCAAATTGAGTCTGTACAGGCTCACTAATTTCTTCTATTTCCAGTTCGGTCATGGCTTTTTCAAAGGGCGGTACTAATAAGCCTGGTGTAACCCAGCCTAACTCACCCCCGTTTAATGCCGACCCGGTATCATCTGAGTTAGCTTTGGCCAAGGCGGCAAAGCCATCACCATCCTCTATTCGTCCGACTATCGCCAGCAAACGTCTTTGCGCTTCTTCATCATTAATTAATTCATTGGTTTTAATCAATATATGGCGCACCTGTGTTTCAGTAATCATATGTGTTGCTATGCCGGTACTATCCAGTAATTTAAGAATATGAAAACCTCCCGGACTACGAATAGGCTGTGCAACATCACCCTTACTCATCGTTTTAACCACATCTACAAACAAAGTAGGTAGCTGATTTAGCGTACGCCAGCCCAACTCTCCTCCTTGTAAAGCATTGCTACCATCTGAAACACTGACCGCCATTTGCTTAAAGTCTTCGCCTTCTCGCAATTGCTCAATAATCGAAAGTGCTTCCGCTTCTTCAGCCTGGATAGTCGCTGCAGAAGCACCTTCAGGAACCGCGATTAAAATATGGCCTAGTAAATATTGCGTTTTTTGATCTGCTGAACTGATCTCAGTTTCCAGGTAATGGTTTATCTCCTGCTCTGATACTCTTACCCGACTACCGATTTCGTGGTTCCGCAACTGGTTAATGACAATTTCTTTGCGCACGCTTTCTTTGAAAGTCTCATAACTCATGCCCTGCGCTATAATTTCCTGTTTAAAATCGCTTAAATCCATGCCATTCTGTCTGGCTATCCCACTCATTGAGTCTTCCAGCATTTCATCGGTCACTTTAACCCCAGCCTTTTGTGCTAACTGAGTTTGCAAAGTACTAATAATCATGCGCTCCAGTACTTGTTTATAAATAACATTCTCGGGGGGCATTTGCACATTATTCGCTTTTAATTTGCCCACAACTGCCGCTGCTTCTTCTGCTAACTCACTTTCCAGAATGATATCATCTTCAACAACAGCCACAATTCCATCCAGGTACTCAACAGCAGACACTGGCAAGTTCACTAATGCCAACATTAGTATTATTATGCTCTGGGTAATTTTATTTCTTGTCATTTTAATAATTTGGTTTTCTGTATCCGGCTATATTATCCAGCAAAAAGTCATCGACTTTCTCACCTAAACTTGTAAAACCTTTCAATTCTAATTGAAAAAATATTGAATTTTGTGGCTCGGCATCGCCAAAAGAACCTGAAGCCGTACTCAATAGAAACTGACGATAAATAACCCTGAAGCGCCAACAACAAGAATCCTTTTCTATGCCAACAAAGTACTCCAGATTTTTCTTATCGAGTATCGAATAACGGTATAAGCCAATAGCACTCCAGCCATCATAAATGGGAACCATGGCCGAAGCAACTACCTGATTCTGAGCAAAACGTCCAAATTCTGGCTGCTGTTGTTGAAATCGATAGCCAATATTCAAAATGGTGTTATTGCTCAAACCACGATAACGTAAATCAGCATTACCCCTATTAACTCTATTCTTGGCGAAATTCCACTGCATTGCCGATGTAAATTTTAATTCATCGGTAATCTCACTACTTAATTCGGTAATCAAATTTGATAGGAATTCAGTTTGCACCTGTTCGCCTACTAAATTTACTTTTCTATCTGCAAAATAAAATATTTCACCGATAGTTAATTTCAAACGGTCACGCCCATCTTCAACTAGGCGCGTCGTTAAAGCCGCTGATATTTGATTGGCATTCTGGGTTTTATCTACCCCATTAAATTCATTATCTCTAAATAGCTGACCATAATTAAAATCGTATAAAGAGGTATCAAAGTTAGGTAGCTCGCTTTGGTCGACAAACGGCACGTATAAATAAAATAAACGTGGCTCTATCGTATGCGTTAAGGAATCGAAATCTCGCTCAAAAAACAAACCGCTATCTAAAGACACCATAGGTAAGGTTTTATTCAAACTATTGGCTCCCCCGGCAGACTGGTCATCAAGCCAGTATTGGGTGTGTTGCATCGCAACCTTGGGAATAATAAACCCCGATTGAGAAACCACAGGAAAGCTGATCGTTGGTTTAATATTAAACCGCTGTCCCTGCGGCTGGCCATCAGGAAAATGCCGTTGGAAATAGACATATTCACTATCCAGCCCCATTTCCAGAGGCAGCTGATTAAAGGATTTAAACATATCCAGCTTTAGCTGCGGTAAGCGCCTGTAAGGAACATTCTTATCACTCGCACCCGGGTCAATATTTTGATAATTATCAACCCGGGCACTCATGGCCATCCACGGCAAGGTATAGGCAATATTAGCATTACTTTGTAAATATCGATTACGGTTGTTCAAGCCCAGTGAACCATCTAAATCAGAAAAATAAGCACTATCAGATACATAATTGGCATTAATATTCATCGCCAGATTATCCGTAAATTGCGTACTGTTTTGAAAACTACCGCCCCACCTTAGCATCTTGGTTTGCTGATCTTCGGGCATAATTTCAAAATCAATTTCGCCAAATGTTCTGTTCCAGAGATAGCGAAAGTCAGCACCCATCATAAAGCCCCGCTCAGTCATATATCGCGGGGCTATAGTCAAATCATAATTAGGTGCCATGTTCCAGTAAAAAGGCAACCTAATATCTACCCCAGTACGTCCAGACAGGCCAAAGGAAGGGGTTAACAGCCCGGTTAAGCGTCTATCATCAACTGGAAATGAACCATAGGGGAAATACATCACCGGCACGCTTTTAAATTCCATCCAGCCATGCTTTACTGCTACGCGTCCGGTTTCATCATTCACCTTCATCCGCGATGCATGCAACATCCAGTCCTGATTACCGGGTTCGCAAGCCGTATAGGTCACTTCTTTATAACGACTGAATGTCGGACTATCCCGATAAACCACATCGGCGCTACCACGTATAGGTGAAGCAGGGAGGATAAAGGACACATCACGCAATAAAGACGTATCATTTTGCAAATTGACTTGTGCCGAGGTGCTGTGCAAAGCCATACCGCCATCACTGTAGATGATATCGCCATATAAATCGAGCACACCAGAAGCCTGATTAAAATCAGCCTGATTAGCTCTCAAACGCTGATCGGCACGTTGTAAATCGATATTACCTGTTAAGCTAATAAGTTCAGCATCGAACATTTCACTACCACCCGCAAAAATATCCATCTCTGACACTTCGCGCTGTTGCTTATCAACCGTATAAGTTGGTTGCGGGCCCAACCTTAAGGTACAAACGCCCCAAGGATCCTGATCAAACTCTGCTTGTAGACGTGAAAAAACCTGTTCGCGCTCGGCATTAAAGGTTTTATCAAACCAGAAACGATTATTTACTTCCTCTGTAATCAGTTGCTCTGCCTTGTCTGCGGGACATTGCTCAGCGGTTTTGCCATTTTTACATTCTACCTGTACGTCATTTGCTCTCGTGAGGGTAGATACCATCATTGATAAACTGACAAAAAATAGTAATAAACGCAGCAACATGTATACTTAAAAACCTGTAAATAAAAATCCCAATAAAGCCCGCACGATCAGACAAAATGGCATAAAATAACGACCGACCATTTTACCTTACTTTTCCGGCCTCTTTATAAAAGAATGATTACGGCAAGCGATGATAGAGCAAAAGCCATTCTGCAATGGTTAACAAACGACCTAAACCTGGATATCACTCAATTTGAACCCGCCTCTAGCGATGCCAGTTTTAGACGCTACTTTAGAGTGCAACATCAACAGCAACATTATATCGTGATGGATGCCCCACCCGATAAAGAAGATACAGCCCCCTTTATCAAAGTTGCCCAGTTGTTTGCACAAGCACAGGTCAATGTGCCGGATATTATTCAACACAACAATCAGCAAGGCTTTCTACTACTCGAAGATTTTGGCTCCTCGTGCCTATTAGATCAGTTAAACGACACTACGGTAGAAGCCTTATATAAAGATGCTCTGAATAGCCTGTTTACCCTACAAAATAACGTAGACATTCAGAATTGTGATTTACCGCATTACACGCCTGAATTACTGCAAACGGAACTATTACTATTTAGCGACTGGTTTTTAAAACAGCAATGTAAACTGACGCTTACTCATGCCCAGCAAACTATTATTAACGATAGTTATGACTTTTTAATCAATTCAGCCATACAGCAAGCTCAAGTTTGCGTGCATAGAGATTATCATTCGCGTAATTTAATGCACCTGAGTGCTAATAACCCAGGAATCATCGACTTCCAGGATGCCGTTATCGGCCCGGTGAGCTATGATGCCGTTTCTTTATTAAGAGACTGTTACATTAGCTGGTCAGATGCACAAATAGAAAGCTGTTTACTGCCCTATTTCCAGCAACTAAAACAAGCAAAGCTGGTGGCCTGTGATTTTGATCAATTCAAAAGAGATTTTGATTTAATGGGCATACAGCGACATTTAAAAGCGATTGGAATTTTTTCACGGCTTAATATTCGTGATGGCAAACCCGCTTATCTTAGAGATATTCCGCGCACACTGAATTATGTTATCAATATTAGCAAACACTACCCGGAATTAAATGAGTTTCATGCTTTTTTAGTGCAAAACGTATTACCTGCCAGCAAACGCACCCTATGAAAGCAATGATTTTAGCGGCTGGGCGGGGGGAAAGAATGCGCCCACTGACCGATCATACGCCAAAACCTTTATTGCAAGCAGCAGGTAAGCCACTCATTGTCTATACCATAGAAGCTCTAGTTCAAGCAGGAATCACAGATATTGTTATTAACCTTGCTCACCTCGGAGCGCAGATACAAAACTATTTGGGAGATGGCTCGCAGTATCAGGCAAATATCGACTACTCCCACGAAGGTGAAACGGGCTTAGAAACCGCAGGCGGCATCAAAAAGGCATTACCTATACTCGGTGATTCAGCTTTCCTGGTGGTCAATGGCGATATCAACAGTGACTTCAATTTTCATGGCCTTATTAACAAAGAGATAGACCTGGCGCATCTAATTTTAGTCAATAATCCTGCACACCACCCGACTGGGGATTTTGCGCTACAAAATCAAGCCACACTGACACCTGAAGGCACTCCTAAATATACCTATAGTGGCATCGGAATATACCACCCGGACTTATTTACCAGCATTAAACCAGGAAAATCCGCACTCGGCCCGCTATTAAAAAACACCATGCAAACAGGCCGTATTAGCGGGGAACTTTACCCGGGATTCTGGATGGATATCGGCACACCAGAGCGCTTGAAGGAGCTTAATAACATAATGCTAAGACACCATGAGCAATAAAATCATCCCAACCAGGTAAACATGGATAGTATCTACCGCCCGTCTATTTTGGCATTACTCTCCATCAGTCTTTTTTTAGGACTGTGGTATGGGCTTGCTATTTATTTGAATACAGCCACATTGCCTACGCCCTTAGTTGTTGCAAAAGTACTGTTGGCAGAAATCAATAGCGGGCAATTACCTTATCATTTAAGTAAAACCTTATACCGCCTGCTAGTAAGTTTCAGTATCGCCATGCTACTCGGATGCGCTATCGGCATCGTTTTAGGCAGACATAAGCAAATAAATTACTTCTTTGATAACTGGCTGGTGATTTTTTTAAATATTCCCGCTCTAGTCACTATTATTCTCTGCTATGTCTGGTTTGGGCTGGTTGAATCGGCCGCCATTCTCGCCGTGGTGATCAATAAATTACCCAATGTAATCGTCACCATTCGTGAAGGTACACGCGCTCTGGATAGTGAATTATTAGATATGGCAAAGTGCTATCGTTTTAGTAAAAGCAAAACCTTACGTCATGTCATCTGGCCTCAGCTACACCCCTTTGTTATGGCAGCAACACGCTCTGGTCTTGCCCTGATATGGAAAATCGTTCTCGTAGTAGAAATGCTGGGGCGCAGTAATGGCATGGGTTACCAGTTGCATTTATTTTTCCAGCTATTTGATGTTGCCAGTATCCTGGCCTATACCGTAGCCTTTGTAGCGTTGATTCAAGCGATTGAGCTGTTGATCCTCAAGCCACTGGATAAAAAAGCGCAAAGGTGGCGACGATGAGTCAGTTAGTCATTCAAATTGATGATAAATCGTATCTCAATGCTACGAATAAAACGCCTAAACAAGTCATTAAAAACCTGCAAATCACGCTGAATAATAATGAGTTTGTATGTCTTGTAGGCCCCTCAGGCTGCGGAAAAACGACTCTGCTAAATATCCTGGCAAATCTGGATACTCAATTTTCTGGCTCAATCGAATTACAACCTAAACATATACCGCCGAAAGTGGGCTATGTTTTTCAAAATCCGCGCCTACTGCCCTGGCGAACTGTACGCGAGAATATTCAATTGGCAGCCGATGCCCGTCCAGAAACGCTGGATTTTTTACTGGAGATTATGGGCCTTGCTGCTGAAAAAGAAAGTTATCCAGAACATTTGTCTTTAGGCATGAGCCGCCGCGTATCAATTATTCGTGCATTTGCCACTGATCCTGATTTATTACTAATGGATGAACCCTTTGTTTCACTAGACCCACCAACTTCCCGCTTAGTAAGGCAATTGCTCATTGACCTATGGACTAAACGTGCGCACAAAGTTCTATTTGTAACCCACGATTTACGCGAAGCAATCACGCTAGCGGATCGACTCATCTTCCTCAGCACCAACCCTATGTCTGTTATCAGCGAAGTAGCTGTTACGATTCCAAGAAACGAACGCTCACAGGAAATGAAAATAGAGCAATTTAGACAACAGTTATTTATTGATTATCCGCAAATAGCTGAGTTATTATAGATTTTCTATATTGAACATTAATATAATAAAACCCCAAAATGGAGAACGAGGCCCTATGAAAACACCACTAATAATTAGCATCCTGTCAGTAACACTCACCTTAATCCCAAACATTAGCTTCGCGAATAGCGACAATAGCCAATACCCTGCCGCTAATTTTCAGCCGAAAATTGTTTTTCAAGATGAACAAGCCAAGAATGCTTCAAGTTCTACCAAGTCCACGGGCGAAAAATCAGCATACGACCCAGACTACCCAGCAAGCAGCTTTGCTGCAAAAATACTTTATCAGGATAAAGATGCAATCAAAACATCCATCAACTCGGCACCCCAGGGTGAAAGGTCAGTCTTTGATCCAAAATACCCTGCGGCCAATTTTGAACCAAAAGTAATTTATCCTTAACATCAAATTACCACTATTTGACAGCCAGTTATTTCTGACTAATCTGGGAGCATAGGGCTGAGTGCCCTCGAGCTCCCAGAATTCTAGTCATTAACAATA
Source organism: Methyloprofundus sp. (assembly GCF_965251085.1). NCBI lineage: Bacteria > Pseudomonadati > Pseudomonadota > Gammaproteobacteria > Methylococcales > Methylococcaceae > Methyloprofundus > Methyloprofundus sp. The sequence continues at coordinate 4,007,189 of NZ_OZ252594.1, forward strand.
AATCCTGCCTAAACTACTGAGCCGGCTTTCGCCTAAAGTATCAACAACTACCTCAGAAACTAATTCTTAATCCAAGTAACGCCTTTAGAAACAAGAATTAAATAATATACGCAGGATGTGCTGAGGTACGAAGCGCATCCTATAAATTATAGTTTCGGGTATTATAAAGTTCGAATTCTTTAGCCCCTTTGAACCTAGAAAATTTACAATGCTGAAAAATACGCGTTCATAAATAATAGATTCAACGTCCATCACTTAGTTTTTTCCTGGTAGTTCACACAAAAGACCTTTAAATACTTTTCAAAAGTTCGTTCTAAAACTATAGAATTTGCAAAATTTGTAGTAATTAAGAGATAATACAAGGTTACACAATTTTGACACACTATATAGCATGCATTTTGCTATATAGTGGACACGCAAGTTTTGGAAGATACTATGAAAAAAACCATGTACGAAAAGATCTGGGACAGCCATTTGGTGGCTGAAATTTCAGGCCAGGCCCCTTTATTATATGTTGATCGTCATCTAATGCATGAGGTCACTAGCCCGCAAGCATTTGAAGGCTTAAGAGTCGCCAAGCGCAAAGTACGTAATCCACATAGTATTCTGGCGACCATGGATCATTGTGTACCCACTAAAAATAGAGACTTGCCTATCGCAGACCCCATTGCGAAAAAACAAATCGAAACCATGGCGGATAACTGTGAGGAAAATGGTTTAAACCTCTATGATATGAAAAACCCGAATAACGGGGTTATTCATATTGTTGTACCTGAACACGGCTTTGTTCACCCTGGTATGGTGGTTGTCTGTGGTGATAGCCATACGGCAACTCATGGTGCTTTTGGTGCATTAGCCTTTGGTATAGGGACTTCAGAAGTTGAGCATGTGATGGCAACACAAACATTGCCACAACAAAAATCCAAAACACTACTCATTCAAATTGACGGCGAATTATCCAAATATGCATCTGCTAAAGATATTGCCTTAGCGATTACCGGGAAAATTGGTACTGCGGGTGGTAATGGGCATGTTATCGAATATGCAGGTAAAGCAATTACCAGCTTATCTATGGAAGGCCGTATGACACTATGTAATATGGCAATTGAAGCCGGTGCCAGAGCGGGCCTTGTTGCTCCTGATGAAAAAACCTATGCCTATTTGAAAGGCCGCGAATTTGCACCTTCTGGCGATAGCTGGGATCAAGCTCTCGCTTACTGGAAAAGCCTGCCTAGTGATGAAGGTGCTGACTACGATATGGTGGTTAAATTAGATGCCGCTGAGATTGAACCTCAGGTTACCTGGGGCACATCACCTGAACAGGTAACAGGCATTACCAGTATTGTTCCGGCACCTGAAGATTTTGATGATGAAATCAAACAACAAGCCTGCGCTAATGCTTTAACCTATATGGGCTTGACGGCACATACCAAAATAACGGATATTCCAGTTGATTTAATTTTTATCGGCTCATGCACCAATGGACGTATAGAAGATTTCCGTATTGCCGCTGAACTAACTAAAGGTACAAAAGTAGCCGATAAGGTAACAGCGATTGCTGTACCTGGTTCTTACCATGTTAAAAAACAGGCAGAAGATGAAGGTCTGGACAAAATTTTCATCGATGCTGGATGGGAATGGCGTGATCCTGGTTGCTCTATGTGTCTGGCGATGAACGGTGATGAATTGACCGTAGGTCAACGTAGCGCATCCACTTCAAATAGAAACTTTGAAGGGCGTCAGGGCAAAGGTGGAAGAACCCACTTAGTCTCTCCTGCAATGGCAGCAGCTGCAGCGACAGCTGGTCATTTTGTTGATATTCGCAACCTTTAATGAATTACGGAAAAAACTATGCAAGCGTATAAAAAACATGAAAGTATTGCGGCTTTAATGAAGCGTAGCAATGTTGATACAGACCAGATTATTCCTAAGCAATTTCTAAAAAAAGTAGAACGTACTGGCTTTGGACAACACTTATTTCACGACTGGCGTTTTAATGACGATGGCAGTGATAATACTGAGTTTGAACTGAATAAACCTGCCTTTAAAGGCGCACATATACTGGTTGCCGGTGATAACTTTGGTTGTGGTTCTTCTCGTGAGCATGCGCCCTGGGCGATAGCCGATTATGGCTATAACACCATTATCTCCAGCAGCTATGCGGATATTTTTTACAATAACTGCTTTAAAAACAGCATACTGCCGATTATTGCGACTAAACAGCAATTAGCCAGCTTAATGGATGAAATTTCGGCTAACGAAGGCGTTGAATTTATTGTTGACCTGGAAAATCAGCAACTAACTACCCCTGCTGGCAATGGCTTTAAATTTGATGTAGACGCTGTCCGCAAAAATAATTTGCTCAAAGGCCTGGATGATATTGGTTTAACTCTGGAACATGTGGGTCTAATTGATCAGTATGAAGCAAAGCACAAGCAAAGCTATCCCTGGCTTTGGGCTTAAAATCTACAAGAGAACTTTTGACACCTTGTAGGGCGTGGCTTTAGCCCGCCTTACACACCCAAGCGGGTATTGGCGGGCAAAAAGCCGCGCCCTACAAAAAGCATACCACAGACTAACGCTCACTCCATAGCGGATTGAACTCTGCTCTACACCTTCCTTATATTTTCCTAGGCAAGCAATATGTCCACACAATCCCGACACATCCAGTTAATGGACACAACCCTGCGTGATGGCGAACAAACTCAAGGAGTCTCTTATTCTCCTGATGAAAAGCTAAATATCGCAAAAGCACTACTGCAATCACTCCGCGTAGATCGCATAGAAGTCGCCTCAGCGCGTGTATCAGAAGGCGAAAAACAAGCGGTTAAGCATATTAATGAGTGGGCGCGAGAAGAAGGCTTTGATGGTCGGGTTGAAGTGCTAGGCTTTGTCGACCATACGCGTAGCGTAGACTGGATACTGGAAGCTGGTGGCAGTGTTATCAACCTGTTAACCAAAGGCAGTGAAAAACATTGCCGGGATCAACTAGGAAAAACCCTGGAACAACATGTAGACGATATCCTTAAAACGATAGACTATGCACTGGGAAAAGGCCTAAGAGTTAATGTTTACCTGGAAGACTGGTCTAATGGCTATAGAGACAATCGCAATTATGTTTTTGGCGTAATGGATCAATTACAGCGTGTTGGTATCAGCCACTTTATGCTACCCGATACACTAGGAATCATGTCCCCTGAAGAGGTTTTTGATAGCCTCAGTGACATGTGCAATCGATACCCGGAACTGCACTTTGATTTTCACCCGCATAACGACTATGGCCTGGCTACCGCAAATGTTATGGCTGCTGTCCGTGCAGGTATAAATTCCATTCACTGTACTGTTAATTGCTTAGGAGAGCGGGCTGGAAATGCATCGCTGGCGCAGGTTAGCGTAGTCTTACGTGACAAAATGAATATGGAATTATCCATTGATGAAAGCCACCTGGTACGCACCAGCAATCTTGTCGAAAACTTCTCTGGTAAACGTGTGGCTGCTAATGCACCCATTATCGGCACCGACGTCTTTACTCAGACGGCTGGTATTCATGCGGACGGTGATCAAAAGGGAGGCTTGTATAAAAGCAAGTTAGTTCCCGAACGTTTTTCTCGTATTCATAGCTATGCGCTAGGCAAAATGAGTGGTAAAGCCTCGTTAAAAAAGAACCTGGAATTACTGGAGCTAGACCTTTCTGAAGAAAATCAGAAAAAGGTTTTAGCCAGAATCGTTAGGTTAGGTGATTCAAAACAAACCATTACTACTGATGATTTGCCTTTCATCATTGCAGATGTATTGGAAAGTAAAAATTACCAGCATATTAAACTACTTAATTGCACCATCACCAGTGGTTTTGATCTGGAATCAACTGTGAGCTTACGAGTTGATGTTAAAGATGAACAACATATCGCCTCAGGCTGTGGGAACGGGGGCTTTGATGCATTTATCGATGCGATCAATAAGGTAATGAAGCTACATGATTACACCCTGCCCGCCTTAGTGGATTATGAAGTTAGAATTCCTAAAGGGGGGCACACCAGCGCGCTAACCGAGTGTGTCATTACCTGGGACTGTGATAACAATAACCGCAAAACACGGGGCGTACATTCCAATCAGGTTTTTGCCGCTATTCTGGCTGCGCTTAGGATTATTAATATACAATTACATGAGCTGGGTTAACAAGGGCGTTTCCTAGCTTCGTTGAGCACCCTGGTAAGCAGAGCTTACAGTCACGCATTCCCAAGCTAGAGCTTGGGAATGAGAAAAAAGAGCCCCCCCCCCCTTCTTTGTTCCCAAGCTCAGCTTGGGAATACATGGAGAAACAGCTCTGCTGTGAATACAACAAGGATGAAAAATTATGGGAAAAAGTCGCTATCAATTTAAAGAGCTCAAGAAACCCTACTTTTTAACTCTGACAATCTGTGGTTGGCAGCCTATCTTTACCCAGCCAGAAACAGTACAAATCATTCTCGATTCGTGGAAATATTTACAACAAGAATCCAATTTCAAACTCTACGGCTATGTGATCTTAGAAAATCATATTCACCTCATAGCGCAGTCAGACAATATACAAACAGACCTGCAACGCTTTAAATCATATACCGCTAGACAGATTATAGATTTTTTAAAAACACACAAGATAAGCTTGATTTTACAACAGCTCGCATTTTATAAAAAAGCGCATAAACTAGAATCCGAGTATCAACTGTGGCAGGAAGGGAGCCATCCACAAGTCATCGAATCCGAAGATATATTACGTCAGAAACTAGAGTACATGCATAATAACCCAGTGAAGCAGGGTTATGTCGACAAGCCTGAGTATTGGCGTTACTCCAGTGCAGGTAATTATCTTGGAGAGGCTGGGTTAATAGAAGTATTTAAGGCTTGGTGAAAAAAACCGAAGAAGCCTCCCCCTTGTTCCCAAGCTCCGCTTGGGAATACATGGAAAAACAGCTCTGCTGTGCGCTTCGGTAAGCAGAGCTTACAGTCACGCATTCCCAAGCTGGAGCGTGGGAACGAGGAAAACAACGAATTGCATCGATATAATTATTTACTCCAGCTCTCACCAATGTCCAGTTAATTTTTTTCCTATAAGGTATTGATTATTTACTTCCAGGTGCCTTAGGCAAATTCAATATGAAGTTTCTTGCCTACCGCATAAGCAACACGCTCTAAAACATCAAGTGTAATAGACGAATTATTTGGATCAAGAATCCGATCAAGTTGAGAGCGGCTAGTCTGTAGTTTTTTTGCCAAACTCGTTTTGCTTATATTGTTTTCTTGCATAATATCTGCAAGCTGAAGAACTAAAAGTCGTTTATGTGCTTTAACTGACACTTCTTCCAGAATACCTTCTTCTTCAAGAAAGTCATCAAAATTACTACCTGTGTGTTCTTTCATGGTTCCACCTAACTAAGCCATTGACTCATTCGCGTACGAGCCAAATCAATTTCTTTCTGGGGTGTTTTCTGAAATTTTTTGATAAACCCATGCAGTAAAATCATTTGGCCATTTTTGACTGTAAAGAAAACTCTGGATATATTGCCATTGGTAAATTTACTACGGACTTCCCACAGATTCGCTTCCATTTTTCTGACCAATGGCATACCAAGAGGCCAACGGAATTGAACTAATTTTATATCTTCACCAATCAGTTTTCTTTCCTCTTTTTCAAGACTTCTTAGCCAATCACGAACAGGTTCTTTGCCTGATTTTGTGAGGAAAAAACTTACAACCAGAATTTGCACGCCCTTCATAAGAAACAAGTGTACCTTACATGGTGCAATTGTCAAAATCTACCGTGCTGATCATATTAACCCCAGAACCTGGCTTAGATAAATCAGCTGTTGAAAGCCATCTGCAAAAACACCCTGCATCGCTGCCCAGACATTTTTCGCTTCGTCCGCCATATCAAAGCTGTTTTCCAGTATCATCGCTACCGATCCAATCATCGAAAAGGATTGGCTATATTTCTCTTGTTCCCAAGCTCTGCTTGGGAATACGTGGAAAACAGCTCTGCTGTGTGTTTCGGTAAGCAGAGCTTACAACCATGCATTCCCAAGCTGGAGCTTGGGAACGAGGTGTGAATTTAAACCTTAGGCATATTAGAAAGCTTTTCGACTACTTTATCCCCAAACTCTATCGTGCTGATCATATTAACCCCAGAACCTGGCTTGGATAGATCGGCAGTTGAAAAACCATCCGCAAATACACCTTGCATCGCTGCCCAGACATTTTTCGCTTCGTCTGCCATATCAAAGCTGTTTTCCAGCATCATGGCAACCGATCCAATCATCGAATAAGGATTGGCTATATTTTTTCCTGCGATATCCGGTGCAGAGCCATGTGAAGGCTCATAATAGGCTTTCTCATCTCCTAAGCAAGCAGATGGCATCAAGCCTAATGAGCCTAGAATGCCCCCGGCCTGATCACTTAAAATATCGCCAAACATATTTTCCATGACCATCACATCAAACTGTGTAGGTTTTAAACAGAGTAAAGTCGCTGCTGCATCAACCAGAATATTAATGACTTCAATTTCAGGATACTCTACAGCGACTTCTTCCATAATTTCATTCCATAACACGCTGGATTTCAGCACATTACTTTTGTGAATATTATGCAATACCTTTTTTCTGTGACTGGCTAATTTGAATGCCCGGTGCATTATCTGGCGAATCTGCGCTTCGGTATATTCTAAGGTTTCTTTTACATAGCGCTGGCCGTTTTCATCAACGCCCATTTCTTTTTTACCAAAATACAGGCCACCAACCAGCTCACGCACGATAATGATGTCGATACCTTCGCCAATAATTTCAGGCTTTAATGGCGAAAAATGTGCTAATTCTTTAGGTAAAGAAACAGGGCGAAAATTCGCATAAGTATTGTAACGACGGCGCATGGGTAATAAAGCACCACGCTCTGGTTGTTTATCAATAGGAATACCTTTAGATTCCTCATGACTTAAACCGATAGGCCCCTTAAGAATCGCATCGGCGCTATCGCAGATATTTTTGGTTTCTTGCGGGAAAGCATCCCCAGTTGCAAAATAAGCACAGGCACCAAATAATGCCGGCATAAGTTCAAAGCTAACATCGTTACGTTGTTCAATCAGTTTTAAAACCTTAACAGCTTCCGCCGTGATTTCCGGACCAATGCCATCTCCTGCCAAAACTGCGATTTTGTAATTCTTCATTAATAACCTTTAAAATATGTGTAAAAACCCTATAGATCAAACTGGGTCAAACTCTTTAACCTAGAAAAATCAGTTGAGCGCGAATTTATAGTGCAAGATATGGGTTTCACAGTGCTTGCAAAAAATTTTAGCTTCACCCATAGGTTAAGCGGACATTTTTTGCAAGTGCGGTGGAATCTAGAGCTTGTGCTAGAAAACGTGAGCAACTGATTTTTCTAGGTTCAAAAAACCTGCTATTTTACATTATCTTTAGTTGTAATTATATTCTTTAATATAAGCAAACAACGAATGCGAAATTAAATCAATCATTACCAAATAAGTCCCGAGTATAGACCTTAGACTCTACGTCTTTAAGCTCATCATCTAAACGGTTAGCAACGATAACATCCGCTTTTTGTTTAAATTCAGTCAAATCATTTATTACTTTTGAGTTAAAAAATGTCTCATCCTCAAGTACAGGCTCGTAAATGACAACCTTGATGCCCTTCGCCTTGATCCGCTTCATAATCCCCTGCACAGAAGAAGCGCGAAAATTATCTGAGCCACTTTTCATAATTAATCGATAAATACCTACAACTTTCGGATTACGTTTAATAATTGAGTCGGCTACGAAGTCCTTGCGCTTGCTATTTGCATCAACAATCGAACTGATTAGACTATTAGGTACATTTTGATAATTCGCTCTTAACTGCTTGGTATCTTTAGGCAGACAATAGCCACCATAGCCAAATGACGGATTATTATAATGATTGCCGATACGTGGATCCAGGCCTACGCCTTGAATAATTTGCCTGGTATTCAAGCCATGAGTTTCGGCATAAGTATCCAGCTCATTAAAATAAGCAACCCGCATCGCCAGATAGGTATTGGAAAATAACTTGACCGCCTCGGCTTCGGTAGAGTCAGTAAATAACACCTCAATATCTTTTTTAATCGCGCCTTCAACTAACAAGGCAGCAAAAGTCTCGGCTCTCTTGGAGCGCTCACCAACGATAATGCGCGAAGGGTGAAGGTTATCATATAAAGCTCGGCCTTCTCTTAAGAACTCGGGTGAGAAAATAATGTTTTTACAAGCCAGCTCCTGACTAATTTGTGCACAATATCCTACCGGTACGGAAGATTTGATAACCATCACGGCACCAGGATTAATCAACATCACATCCTTAATAACCGCTTCAACTGATTGGGTATTGAAATAGTTAGTTTCAGTATCGTAATCCGTAGGCGTGGCAATAATCACAAAGTCGGCATTTTTATATGCGACCTGTTTATCTAGCGTCGCCGTAAAATTCAGCTCTTTATTCTGTAGGAAATCTTCTATTTCAGTATCTACGATGGGTGATTTTTTTGCATTGAGTAATTCGATTTTCTCAGGAATAATATCAACGGCAACAACCTCATTATTTTGAGCGAGTAGCATGGCGTTAGACAAGCCTACATAACCTGTTCCTGCTATGGCGATTTTCATTTTTTATCCTGGTTTTTTTAATTAAGGAATGCTAATTACTATTTCCAGCACTTATTATAAGGGGAGCGCTATGATAAATCACCAGTACCGGATGACATTTACTTGTAGAGCGGACTTTAGTCCGCTCTACAGTATTTCATTGCCCTCTCCCAGAAAACTGCACGCTATTAAAGCCGTGCTATGATATTGCTATAGTTAATCTTTACATACTCGAATAAGCAAATGAAATTCTGGGAAACAAAAACATTAGCGCAAATGACGACTGCCGAGTGGGAATCACTCTGCGATGGTTGCGCTAAATGCTGCTTAAATAAGCTAGAGGACGAAGACAGTGGCGAAATATTTTTTACCAGTGCCGTCTGTGATTTAATCAACCTGGACACTTGCCGTTGTACGCGCTATTCCGAGCGCACTACTTTAGTGCCTGAATGTATTGACTTAAAGCAACATGACTTCGCTGAATATACCTGGCTACCTGCCACTTGCGCTTACCGTCTATTAAGTGATGGCAAGCCATTACCCGACTGGCATCCTTTGATTTCCGGCACACCGGAAAGCGTTAAAGATGCCGGCGTTTCAATCAGTAGCTTTGCCATGAAAGAGTCTCAAATTGATGACCTGGGAGAACATATTATTGAGTGGCTGGAATAAGCACTTATCAGCAAGTAAATCACCTACAAGGCAAATAAAGCAATATTCAGACATTATAACAACTACTATTGCCATACACTTTGAGCAGCTTAGCCTACAAACTCAGCTCTTTGAACCCCCGCCATCAGCAAAAGCATTTCTTTATTACCGCTCCCATTCCTTTCTATACCTTATTTATGCTAGGCTTGTATTCCTAATCTACTTTCAAGGAGAAAGCATGTCATCAGTTAGTATGGGCAATCCCGTTGCAGATTTTACAGCTATGTCTACCGGAGATAAGAGCATCCAGCTATCCGACTATAAAGGAAAGTATGTATTGCTATATTTTTACCCCAGAGACAACACACCAGGCTGCATTACCGAGGGACAGAATTTTCGCGATAATATCGACCAGTTTGAAAAATTTAATACGATTATTCTTGGCGTTTCCCGGGATAGCGTACGCGTACATGAAGGCTTTAAAACAAAACAGAACTTCCCGTTTGACTTGTTATCTGACAAGGAAGAAGCGCTGTGCCAATTATTCGATGTGATCAAAATGAAAACCATGTATGGAAAAAAGGTACTCGGTATAGAGCGCAGTACCTTTTTAATTGATCCTGAGGGCGTATTAATTCACGAGTGGCGTAAAGTAAAAGTCAAGGTTCATGTTGATGAGGTTTTGCAAAAACTAGCTGAGTTAGAGGGGTAGGCAATGAATATTAGTGCGCAAAAGAAATTATTTGTTCTGGATACCAATGTTTTAATGCATGACCCTGCTGCTTTATTTCACTTTCAGGAACACAATATTTTTATTCCCATGGTGGTTCTGGAAGAGCTGGACCATGCTAAAAGAGGTGTCACCGAAGTCGCACGAAATGTACGTCAGGTGAGTCGGTTTATTGATGACCTGTTAAAAGGCACAGATCAGAACGATATTAAACAGGGCTTGCCGCTATCTCAGTTACAAAGTTCGGGGCAAAATGAAAACGCTCTGGATGGCCGCTTGTATTTTCAAACCCAGCAAATGACCGCCGCTTTACCTGATTCCATGCCGGGTAATCTTGCCGACAATTCCATTTTGAGCATCGTACTCACTTTGGTAAAGCAATTCCCTGATACACAAGTCATATTAGTCTCTAAAGATATTAATATGCGTATTAAGGCAGCTGCACTGGAGTTAAAAGCGGAAGATTATCATACTGACCAGACTCTGGATGATATTGACTTACTATATAGTGGGGCGACTGCCCTACCCGATGATTTCTGGGAAACTCATGGCAACAAGATGCAGTCGTGGATAGAGGAAGGACGCACTTATTATAAACTTGAAGGTCCTTTAGTCACTAACTGGCATCCAAACCAGTATCTTTATATAGAAAATAGCTCTGATTTTGAAGCCATCGTGCGCTCTGTCGATAATGACACAGCAACTCTGGAACTCGCCGTCAATTATAGACAGGGGCATCATTCCGCCTGGGGTGTCTTTGCCAAAAATAGAGAGCAGAATTTTGCTTTTAATGTGCTAATGGATCCAGAAATTGACTTTGTCACTCTACTCGGTACCGCCGGAACCGGAAAAACATTATTAGCTCTAGCTGCAGGGTTAACGCAAACCATGGATGACAAGCTCTATCACGAAATCATTATGACCCGTGAAACGGTTCCTGTGGGGGAAGACATTGGTTTCTTACCCGGCACCGAAGAAGAGAAAATGGCTCCCTGGATGGGCGCGTTAATAGATAATTTAGAGCTACTCGGTAAGCAAGAGGAAGATACAGACTGGGAAAAAGATGTTACCAAAACCATTTTAATGAATAAAATTAAAATCCGTTCACTTAACTTTATGCGTGGGCGTACTTTTTTAAACCGTTATTTAATTATTGATGAAGCGCAAAATCTCACGCCCAAACAAATTAAAACCTTAATTACCCGCGCAGGACCTGGCACCAAGATTATCTGTATTGGTAATTTATCTCAGATTGACACACCTTATTTAACAGCCACCAGTTCAGGGCTGACCTATGTAGTCGATAAGTTTAAGTCATGGGATCACGGCGCTCATATCACGCTAAGACGAGGTGAACGCTCTCGTTTAGCCGACCATGCCTCTGAGGTTTTGTAGTCTTATAATAACCCAGCGTAGAGCGGACTTTAGTCCGCTATGTTCAACAGACATTGCAATGCAGGGCGTGGCTTTAGCCAGTCATTTTCTAACTTGTTTAATGTTGGCGGGCTAAAGCCCCGCCCTACGAGCAAAGGTTTTAGCTATAATTCGTGTAGGCTAAAGCCTACTCCCCATCAGGCTTAATTTGACATGTCAGGTTAACATCAGTAAATTAACGGGCTAAGTTAAATCATATACCACTTCACCAACATAATTAGTCGTTTTTTAAGAGCCCCCAATGGAAGAATTTCACCGTATTAGTCGCCTGCCGCCTTATGTCTTTAATATCGTTAATGATTTAAAAGCACAAGCACGAGCCCAAGGCGAAGATATTATTGATTTTGGCATGGGGAATCCAGACCAACCGACACCGAAACATATCGTCGACAAAATGGTCGAAGCGACTCTACGTACTGACACTCATCGCTATTCAGTTTCACGCGGAGTGCCAAGGCTAAGACGCGCTATTTGCAACTGGTACAAAAATCGCTTTGATGTGGATTTAGATCCTGAAACACAATCCATTGTAACTATAGGCTCTAAAGAAGGTTTGGCTCATCTGGCATTAGCAACGCTAGGTCCTGGCGATACAGTCATGGTACCCAACCCTGCCTACCCGATACATCCGTATGGCATCGTTATCGCTGGTGCGGATTTAAGGCATGTAAAAATGGTGCCCGGGGTCGATTTTGTCGAGGAATTACATAAGGCCATTGCCGAATCATGGCCCAAACCAAAAATGCTGATTCTGAATTTTCCTGGTAATCCGACCACACAATGCGTAGAGCTGGATTTCTTTGAAAAAATCATCGCCGTCGCAAGAGAACATAAGATCTGGGTGGTACATGATATTGCCTATGCTGATATCGTGTTTGATGGTTATAAAGCACCCTCGATATTACAAGTGCCCGGTGCAGAAGAAGTCGCTGTCGAATTCTTTTCGCTCTCAAAAAGTTATAATATGCCTGGCTGGAGAGTGGGCTTTATGTGCGGCAATAAGGAACTGGTGGCAGCGCTAGCACGTATTAAGTCTTACCTGGATTACGGCATGTTCACACCGATTCAAATCGCCGCCATCACCGCACTGGAAGGGCCTCAGGATTGCGTCGCTGAAATCTGCGCGATGTATAAAGAGCGCCGGGATGTGCTTTGTGATGGTCTGAATTCTATTGGCTGGAACGTAGAAAAGCCCAAAGCGACGATGTTTGTCTGGGCGCCTATTCCTGAAGCTTATAAAGAAATGGGCTCGATTGAATTTTGCAAAAAAATGATTACCGAGGCCAAGGTTGCTGTTTCGCCGGGGATTGGTTTTGGTCAGTTTGGTGATGACCATGTGCGCTTTAGTTTAATAGAAAACGAACACCGCACTCGCCAGGCCATACGCGGCATACGTACCATGTTTAAAAAAGATGGTTTGATTTAACACATTCACTCTGTAGGGCGCGGCTTTAGCCCGCCAGTTATACACAAGAAATTTTCCATATCAGCTTAGGAGTTTGATTTGAAGCCAGTAAAAGTGGGCGTTTTAGGTTTAGGTACTGTCGGTGGCGGTACGGTAAATGTCTTAAAACGCAATGCCCAGGAAATCTCACGTCGTGCCGGGAGAGACATTATTATCACTCACGCTAGCGCAAGAGACCTTACGCGTGAGCGTCTGTGTGACACTCAGGATATTACACTAAGTACCGACCCTTACGAAATTATAAACAACCCCGAGATTGAAATCGTCCTGGAGTTAATCGGCGGCACCAGTCTCGCTAAAGACCTGGTATTACAAGCGATAGCCAATGGCAAACATATTGTGACTGCCAATAAAGCGCTGATCGCTTTACACGGCAATGAAATTTTTGCCGCTGCCAGCAAAGCTAAGGTGATGGTCACTTATGAAGCAGCCGTTGCCGGTGGCATCCCCATTATTAAAGCCATACGCGAAGGACTAAGTGGCAATCAGATCAACTGGTTAGCAGGTATTATCAACGGCACGGGCAATTTCATCCTGACCGAGATGCGTGATAAAGGCCGTAACTTTGCAGATGTACTCGCAGAAGCTCAAGAGCTAGGCTATGCAGAAGCTGATCCGACCTTTGATGTCGAAGGCATTGATGCCGGGCACAAATTAATGATTCTGGCCTCTATTGCCTTTGGAATTCCGCTGCAGTTTGAGCATGTCTTTACCGAAGGAATTACCAAAATCACCCGTGCTGATGTCGAGTATGCTGGAGAGTTAGGCTACCGTATCAAACATTTAGGTATTGCACGTAAAACAGACAAAGGGATTGAACTTAGAGTTCACCCCACCCTGATTCCAGAACGTCGCTTGATTGCTAATGTAGATGGCGTAATGAATGCGGTTTTAGTGCAAGCCGATGCCGTTGGCCCTACCCTTTATTATGGTGCCGGTGCTGGTGCTGAAGCAACTGCTTCTGCAGTCGTTGCTGATGTGGTTGATGTGGTGCGCGCATTAACCTTAAATGTAGAAAACAGAGTGCCGTATCTGGGCTTTCAAACAGATGCGATTATAGACCTGCCTATCTTGCCACGTGAGGCCATTGAAACTGCCTATTACTTACGCCTGACAGTTGAAGATAAGCCGGGAACATTAGCGGATATCACTAATATTCTAGCTAAGCAAAATATCAGTATCGAAGCTCTGATACAAAAAGAACCGCAGCATGGTGAGACTCGAATCCCTGTCATTATGCTCACCCAGAAAACCATTGAAAAAGAAATGGATGCAGCGATAGCTGCTATCGAAATTTTAGCGTCTGTTACTGGACAGGTAACACGCATCCGCCTCGAAACATTAGGATAATAAAATGGCAACATCAACATATTACACTGGATTAATTGAACGCTACAGAGACCGCCTTCCGGTCAGTGAATCAACGCGTATTATCAGTATAGGCGAAGGCGACACGCCGCTTATTCAACTACAAAACATCCCCAAGCTAATTGGCAAAGATGTTGATATTTACGTTAAATATGAAGGCCTGAACCCCACCGGTTCCTTTAAAGATCGCGGCATGACCATGGCTGTGACCAAAGCTGTTGAAGATGGTAGTGAGGCCATTGTTTGCGCGTCAACCGGAAACACTTCTGCTTCTGCAGCAGCGTATGCGGTACGTGCAGGCATTACCGCTTTTGTATTGATTCCTGAAGGTAAAATTGCTCAGGGTAAACTTGCGCAAACCTTAATGTATGGCGCACAAATCATTCAGATCAGAGGCAACTTTGATCAAGGCATGAGCCTGGTTAAAGAAGTGGCTAATCATGCACCTGTGACAATTGTTAACTCAATTAACCCGTTCAGAATTGACGGCCAGAAAACAGCCACATTCGAAATTGTTGATGCACTGGGTAAAGCACCTGATTATCACTGCTTACCGGTTGGTAACGCAGGAAACATCACAGCATACTGGAAAGGCTACAGCGAATACGCAACCGAAACCAATGGTATAGCAGCTGTCTGCGACAAACGCCCGGTTATGTGTGGCTATCAAGCCGCAGGTGCAGCGCCTTTTATCGCCGGTAAAATGATTGATAACCCTGAAACTGTCGCGACTGCAATCCGCATCGGTCACCCTCAGTCCTGGGATTATGCGTGGAATGCGCAAAAAGAATCTGGCGGCTGGTTTGATAGCTTTGCTGATGAAACAATTCTTGCTGCGCAAAAGATGCTCGCCAGTTACGAAGGTATATTCTGTGAGCCAGCATCCGCTGCTTCATTAGCAGGCGCTCTCAACGATATCGGCTCAGGCAAGATCCCTGAAGGCAGCACGATCGTCTGCACCTTGACAGGCAATGGTTTAAAAGACCCTGAAACAGCTATTTCGCAATGTTCCGATACCCACCCGGTATCCATTGATGCATCTCTGGATGCAGTGAAAAAAGCCATTCTGGACAATATGTAATAAATACCAATCAAAATAAAATCATGTAGGCTGGGTTAGCTTTTTTATTGCGTAGCAGTAAAAAACGTAACCCGGCAAATAAGGTCTTGTCATCTGCCGGGTTACGTTATCTGCCCTAGGCTTGCTAATCTAACCCAGCCTACCTATTTTCTAAATATAACCAAGGAACATCAATATGAGCAATGTTTTCAGTTTTACAGGGACTGTAGGCAGAGATGCCGAAGTAAGAACCACCCCAAACGGCCAGACGGTACTGAATGTGACAGTAGCCAATAATGTAGGCTTTGGCGATAGACAGCAGACAATCTGGGTTCGAGTAGCTCTGTGGGGCAAACGCGCCGAAGGACAGCTCCAGAATTACCTTAAAAAAGGCCAGCAGGTCTTTGTATCGGGTGAATTAACACAGAGAGAGTATCAGGCTAACGATGGTACAACTAAATCCAGTCTGGAATTAAATGCAAATATTATTGACCTGCTAGGCAAGCGTAACGAGCAAGGCAGTGTTGCCCAACCCCAGCAAAACTATCAGCCTAAGCAACAACCCGCCCAAGCAGATTACCCTCCTGCTGATAGTTATGATGATGTGCCTTTTTAAAGGTATCCTTAGAAACGCGCACGAAATAGCTTAAGCAACTGGCTTGTCTTTTTATCCGTCTTCTGCGTTGTAGAGACTATTACGTAGCTGGCTATATGCCTGTTTCTACGTCCCCGTATCAAGCACGGGCCAGGCTTTGAATACGAATAAAAATCCTGCCCCAGATGCTCAACTTATTCCGTGCGCGTTCCTTAATAATGTAGCCTGTATTTCGCTAGCGAAATACAGGAAAAGCAGTGCATCCAAACGCCGTATTTCGCAAGCTGCATACGAGCTACATGGTATGTGTAGAACGCTCTGACTCTAAAGAACCAGCTAAATAGGTTTCAATTTTATTTCTTGCCATGCCACCATCCTGATCACTGAACTGCACGCCAACTCCTGCCGTTCTATAACCCTGAGCTCCGGAAGGAGTAATCCAGATAACCTTTCCCGCTATAGGCAAACGCTCTGTTTCTTCCATTAAATTAAGCAGCATGAAAACTTCCTGACCCATTTTGTATTCACGATTGGTCGGAATAAATAAGCCACCATTTTCCACAAAAGGCATATAAGCGGTATATAGCGCGTGTTTTTCTTTAATGGCCAGAGATAAAATCCCTTGCCGTGCGGATGATTCAGCCATTTTATTTATTTACCGTTGTTTGCGACCAGCTAATAAGCAGCTCTTCAAATAATAGCTGTTTATTAAGTTGCTTTTTTATTCTATAAGTATCTTTTAATAATAAACTATACAAATCGAATAATCTATTCAAGTCTAGTCGCTTTGCCAGGCTACGCAAGTGTTTTTCTACATCGTCGTTCAGTAACTGACTATTATCTACTTGAAAATGACACTTGATAAGATCTTCTGTCCAGCTGATCAACCAATGTATTAATTGAGTCGCAGGAAGTTTATGCCATTTTTCTGCAATCTGAACCGGGCATGCTTTATCCAGAGAAACTTTTTGCCAATCCTCAAAGCAGCTATTGCGTTGCGCTAATATATTGTCTTGCGCATAGCTCAGAGCTTTAATTGGCGCACCTTGTGCCAGGCGTAACAACAACTGCTGCTGTTCACTAACGCCTTGTTCCTGTAACCAAAGCGTTGCGGTATCAATTCCCGGTGCTTTTATTAACAATTTTTGACAGCGACTTCTAATCGTCGCAGGCAACGCCTGACTTTGCTCTGTCAACAACAGAAAGACCGTGCGCTCGGGTGGCTCCTCCAGACATTTTAGAAAGGCATTTGCAGAATTCATATTCATCTGCTCTGCTGGCGCTATGATTACCACCCTATAAGCACTGTATTGAGGCTTTAAGACTAGCTTGCCAATCAGCTGCCTGATTAAATCAACACCAATCGCTTTTCCCGGCTCTTCTGGCTGCAACAGGGTAAAATCAGGATGCGTTCTCGCTGTAAATAATTTACAGCTGGCACAATGACCACAATAGCTCTGTTCTTGCTTATCTGTACAAATTAAATATTGCGCAAATCGCTCCGCCAGCTGCTGCTTGCCTAAACCAGCAACGCCATTAATCAATAATGCTTGCGGAATACGCTGCTGCTGCACATAGGCCGCTAAATACTGCCAATAGGACTGATGCCAAGGCCAGGAATTAGTTTTGTCACTCATAAATAAACGGAGTTAGTGTTTGTTTAATCTGGTTTTGTACTTTTTCCAGGCTTTGCGTAGCATCAATGATTTTCACTCGTTGTGGCTGTTGTTCTGCAATAGCTAAATAAGCCTCTCTCACCTTGGCAAAAAAAGCCATTTTTTCTGACTCAAAACGGTCCAGTTTTCCGCGCTGCTCCGCCCGCTGCATACCCAGTTGTATAGGCGCATCAAGTAATAAGGTTAAATCTGGACGTAAATCAGCCTGAACAAAGTTTTCTAGCCATTGAATAGCAGACACTGCCATATTCCTGCCTCCGCCCTGATAGGCATAAGTCGCATCGGTAAAGCGGTCACACAATACCCAGGTTCCTAGCTCTAGTGCTGGCTTTATAATATGTTTGATATGTTGCGCCCGTGCTGCAAACATCATCAGTAATTCTGCCTGCCCGGCAATGGCTTCCTGCTCTTTATCCAGTAGTAGCTGGCGAAGGTTTTCTGCCAGAGCCGTGCCCCCAGGTTCACGAGTCAATAAAAAAGGAATATGTTTTTCCTCAAGCAAGGATTTAATATAGGCGATATTGGTCGTTTTACCTACACCTTCACCACCTTCTAGAGTAATAAATCGTCCTGATATCATTAACGTTTCCTTAGAAATGCTCGAACTGCCCGGTTATGTTCATTCAGAGTTGCCGAGAAATTATGACTACCATCGCCATTGGCTACAAAATACAGGCTATTTCCTTGTGCAGGATGTAATACCGCATTAATCGCCTGTTCGCCTGGCATAGCAATTGGGGTCGGTGGTAAACCATCAATACGATAGGTATTATAAGGCGTTAAGGCTTGTAAATCTTTTTTACGTATATTGCCTTGATAACTTTCTCCCATACCATAGATTACCGTTGGGTCCGTCTGTAAGCGCATACCCTTGTTGAGCCTACGGATAAAAACTCCTGCTATAATAGGACGTTCTGCAGAAACCCCTGTTTCTCTTTCTACAATTGAAGCCAAAATCAATGCTTCATAAGGCGTTTTGATAGGTAAGCCTTCTGCTTTATTAGCCCATTCCTGCTTAAGTACCTGTTGCATTTTTTGATAGGCTTGCTGCAAAACCGCTAAGTCTGTCGTATGCTTTTCAAAACGATAGGTATCGGGGAAAAATAAGCCTTCAGGATGCGTATAGTCACTCCCTAGCTTTTGCAAAATATCAGCATCGCCTATACCCGTCAGTGTCAGCTTAAGGTTCTTATCTACTACCAGTGCCTGACGTAGTTGTTTAAAAGTCCAACCTTCAGGAAAAGTAATACCATGTTGCATTACCGCCCCACTACTGAGCAAAACCAGGAATTCTTTAGGCGTTATTCCCACAGGTAGCTGATACTCACCTGCTTTTAATTGATTGATCAAACCTTGCTGGCGCGCTAGTATTTTAAACCAGAGCATATCTATTTCAGGCTGCTGAAAACCTACCTGGCTATCCAGCTGCTGGATAATACTGTTAAATGGACTCCCTTTCGCAATATCCATGATAATCGGGTGCTGTACTATTAGTGGTTGCTCGATAAACCTCTGATAGTCCTGCCATAGCCAGCTTAGCGCAACGCTTATTATTAGCAGCAGGGCAATACTAATACGTGCTTTCATGCGGCAATATCTCTTGCTTTATAATCCATTAAAGCCACTAATATTTTTTGCGTCAGTTTGCCAACAGGGTAAGATTTATTCTCTAGGGATCTAATCGGCCAGATACCAATGACTGAATTACTAACAAATAATTCATCCGCCTGCAGAACAAAGCCCTTGGTTAACAAAGCTTCTTGAAGGGGGATATTGTTTTGCTCGGCAATATGCATAATAATCTGGCGCATCACTCCTTTGATTCCTGAAACGCTAATCTCTGGTGTATAGACTATTTGATCTTTAACAACAAACAGGTTGCTCATTGTCCCTTCGATAACATGTTCATGCAAATTAAGCATTAACCCTTCCTGGAATTCATCCTGCCATTCAGAGCGGGCTAATACTTGCTCCAGACGGTTATTATGTTTTAATCCTGCAAGCAAAGGATTTAGCCCTAAACGAGCATGACAGAAACGCGCCTGTATTCCCTGGGTTTTATAGTGTTCAGGGTAATCTGGGTAAGCATGTAATGCGACAATTCGGGTAGGTTTTACAAACTCCGGCTGGCGATAACCTCGCCCACCTGAGCCACGAGTCAGCATTAATTTAATAACGCCCTGTTCGCAGCATTCACAAATTTTCTTGAGTTCATCCAGTAGAAGGGTTTCATCTGGATAGGGGATTTTTAGTGTTTGGCAACCTGCTTTTAAGCGCGCAAGATGTTGCCGTAAAAAAACAGGCTGGCCTTGAACAACTTCGATCGTTTCAAATAAACCATCGCCATAGTGCAAGCCACGGTCAGTTATTGTTAGCGTATTTTTGAGTTCGCCATTGATTAAGATCATAGCAAACCCAAAGGCTACCTATTCGTAACGTTTGAAAACAAGTGAACCGTTAGTACCACCGAAACCGAATGAATTAGAAATGGCAATATCAATTTTCATTTCACGGGCAGTATTAGGCACAAAATCCAGGTCGCACTCAGGGTCTTGATTATCCAGGTTTATGGTTGGTGGAGCAATTTGGTGCTTGATACTTAAAGCGCTTAACACGGCTTCAACACCACCCGCAGCACCGAGTAAATGACCAATCATTGATTTAGTCGAACTTATCGCTACTTTATAAGCATGATCACCTAAAGCGGCTTTCATTGCCTGCGTCTCACCTAAATCACCTGCTGGTGTAGATGTGCCATGAGCATTGATATAATCAACATCGGTGTTATTTAAACCGGCATCACGTATAGCATTTTTCATGCACCGCGCCGCTCCTTCACCACCCACTGATGGTGTGGTCATATGATAAGCGTCACAACTCATACCATAACCCACCACTTCAGCATATATTTTAGCGCCACGCGCTTTAGCATGTTCCAGCTCTTCCAGAACTACCACGCCAGAACCATCACTTAAAACAAAGCCATCGCGATCTTTATCCCAGGGGCGACTTGCTGCCTGTGGATCATCATTCCGCCGCGAAAGTGCTCTGGCCGAAGCAAAGCCACCCATTGCAGTGGGTGATGACGTACAACGCTCTGCACCACCTGCTACCATAACATCCGCATCGCCGTATTTTATAAGACGCGAAGCATCACCTATATTGTGTGTGCCAGTAGTACAGGCAGTCACAATCGCAAAATTTGGACCTTTTAAACCATATTTTATGGACAGGTTACCGGAAATCATATTGATAATATTTCCGGGGACAAAAAATGGTGAGATACGGCGTGGGCCACCTTTTTCATAAGTTGCATAACACTCTTCAATACCTGTTACGCCACCAATTCCCGCGCCAATTGCAACACCTATTCTTTCTGCATTCTCTTCCGTAACTTCTATTCCTGAATCTTCAATCGCCTGGCAACCTGCTGCAATACCATAATGAATAAACCCATCCATACGTTTAGCATCTTTGGCCTGAATATATTCACTGATATCAAAATTTCTAATCACCCCACCAAAAGTCGTAGCAAAAGGTGAGATATCAAAGGAATCAATCAGGCTAATCCCGCTTTTTCCGTTAACAATGCCATCCCATGTTTCAGAAACTGTGTTTGCAAGAGGCGTAACTGCGCCTAGCCCTGTAATAACAACGCGACGTGTGCTCAATGGAGGATACCTGAATTAGAAAGAAAGAAAGGAGGGGTATTAATGGGCAATAGTAATCGCCCATTAAGTCATAACAGACTAAGGTATTAGCCGTTTGTGTTTACGTAGTCTATAGCTTGTTGTACTGTCGTAATTTTTTCAGCATCATCATCAGGGATTTCACATTCGAATTCTTCTTCTAAAGCCATAACCAATTCTACTGTATCAAGTGAATCAGCGCCTAGATCATCTACAAATGATGCATCATTAGCAATATCTTCTTTAACACCTAGTTGCTCAGCGACAATCTTTTTTACACGTTCTTCAATGCTACTCATATTATTTTTCCTTAATGGATGCTGGTTTCAATGATACAACATCACTATTATTATTAATCTGGTTCGACTTATACGTATTTTCAATAAGCCGTGCAATTATACTTGAAAATTATGCGTTGGCATAATTTTAAGCCATAAACATACCGCCATTCACATGCAGGGTTTCACCGGTAATGTAGGCAGCACCGTCTGACGCTAAAAATGCAACTGCATGCGCTATTTCCTGTGCATCACCCAGGCGTGCTAATGGAATCCCTGCCAATAAAGCCTGCTTAATATCATCTGACAATTCCCGCGTCATATCGGTATCAATAAAGCCTGGTGCTACCGTATTCACAGTAATCCCACGGGAGCCTACTTCTTTTGCCATAGATTTAGCAAAGCCAATCATACCCGCTTTTGCTGCCGCATAATTTGCCTGACCGGCATTACCTGTCGCACCCACAACAGAGGAAATATTAATGATACGTCCAGACCTGGCTTTCATCATTCCTCTTAGTACGGCTTTACTCATTCTAAACACAGAGCTTAAATTGGTATTGATAATGTCATCCCATTCATCATCTTTCATGCGCATCAGTAAATTATCCCGGGTAATACCCGCGTTATTCACTAATATGGCTGGCGTACCATATTCATCAGCAATGCTTTTAATCACCTGAGCAATCGACTCAGGATCAGAGACATTCAGTTTCATGCCTTTACCACTCTCGGCCAGGTAAGCAGAAATCGCATCTGCCCCGCCATCAGAGGTTGCTGTACCGATAACAAAAAAGCCATCGATTACTAATTTTTCTGCAATGGCACGGCCAATTCCACGGCTCGCACCTGTTACCAAAGCGACTTTATTAGTCATTTGCATAATTCTCCAATAATTTATTTAAAGTATCCGGGTTATGAACGGTAAAATGATCAGCCGTTTTAACGATACGCTTATTTAAGCCCATCAGTACTTTTCCTGGCCCCATTTCAACGAAAGTTGTCACGCCTTGTTCGCTCATGGCATTCACTGTATCCACCCAACGTACCGGCATAAATAACTGCTGTTTTAAGGCCTGGCGAACTTCTTCCGGTTTTTTATGCACACTGACATCCACATTGTGCAATAAGGTAACATCTGGTTCTGCAAACTGTAACTCCTGCATTTTGGCAAACAATTGCTCAGCCGCCGGTTGCATTAATGCACAATGCGACGGCACACTCACCGGTAATTTAAGCGCGCGTTTTGCACCCGCTTCTTTTGCCGCCAGCATTGCTCTGTCAATGGCGGCACTATTGCCGGCAATAACCACTTGACCTGGTGAATTAAAATTCACTGCCGAACAGACTTCAGTTTCAGCCGCATCGGCGCAAACCTGGATAACCTGCTCGTCAGTTAGCCCAAGCACAGCAGCCATAGCTCCTACACCTTCAGGCACTGCCTGCTGCATAAAACCACCTCTCTGGGCAACTAAAGCAATCGCATCTGCAAAGCTTAAAACACCGGAACACACTAACGCAGTATATTCGCCCAAACTATGTCCCGCCATAAAAGCAGGACGCACATCAGACTGCTCGCACCATACTTTCCATAGTGCAACACCCGCTGCTAACATAGCTGGCTGCGTATTATGCGTTTGATTTAATGCTTCGACCGGACCGTCTGCCACCATAGCCCATAAGTCGAAATCCAATACATTAGAAGCCTGAGAAAATGTTTCTTTAATCTCTGGAAATGCATCTGCCATCTCAGTCAACATGCCAACTGATTGAGAACCCTGCCCTGGAAAAACAAAGGCGAGTTGATTATTTTGTGTACTCATTTAAACCCTTCTAATACTTGATAAGCGCAGAACCCCACGTAAACCCTGCACCAAATGCTTCTAATAGAACAACATGTCCACGCTGTATTCGACCATCTCTTACCGCTTCGTTAAACGCCAGTAAAACAGAAGCCGAAGATGTATTACCCTGATCTTCCAGCGTAACCACAACACGATCCATAGACATTTTTAATTTTTTTGCAGTCGCAGTGATAATACGAATATTCGCTTGATGCGGCACCAGCCAGTCGATATCTGTTTTCTGCATATTATTCGCAGCCAGTGTTTCATCTACAATTCGGCCCAGGGTATTCACCGCAACCTTAAACACTTCATTGCCTTTCATAGAAATATAGCCAGCAGAGTGCTCTTCGCCTAACGCTTGTGGATTTGGGCACTTCAATAAATCTTCAAAGCGTCCATCGGAATGAATATGTGTCGATAATACACCTGGTTCATCAGCAGCCTGTAATAAAACCGCGCCCGCGCCATCACCAAACAAAATGCAGGTACCACGATCTTCCCAATCGGTAATACGCGAATTAATTTCTGTACCGACCACTAATACTGTTTTAGCAGCACCGGATTTAATATACTGATTGGCGACATCCATACCAAAAATTGATCCCGAACAAGCCGCCTGTATATCAAATGCAACACCATTCTTAATACCCAGTCTATGTTGCAACATACAACCGGCCCCAGGATAAACATTTTCTGGCGTTCCGGTTGCAACAACAATCAAGTCAATTTCATTCGGCGCAATATCTGCCATTTCTATGGCCTGTCTTGCTGCAATCTCGGCCATACCTGACGTTGTTTCATCGCTGGCCGCTATACGCCGGCTTTTAATCCCGGTACGTTCAAATATCCAGCTATCAGAAGTATCAACCGTTCGTGAAATATCTGCATTGGTTTTTATTTCAGCAGGCAAATAACCTCCTGTACCAATTACTTTTGCATAAGTTGTCATGGATCATCTCTCCTGCTTAAAGCCAGCTCAACTTGCTCGCTAATTTTCTGGATCACATTTTTTTCTACTTCAACCTCAGCCAAGTGGATCGCCGTCTTAAATGCCAGGGCATCCGCCCCACCATGACTTTTTATCACCAGGCCTTTCAAGCCTAGAAAACTAGCGCCATTATGCAATCTTGGGTCAATACGATTTTTTATGGCTTTTAAAGCCGGATAAGAAATCAGTGCCGCTACTTTGGCCAAAAGGTTTTTAGAAAATGATTCCTTTAAAACTAAAGAAATCATTTTTGCAGCGCCTTCAATGGATTTTAAAGCGACATTGCCAACAAAGCCATCACAAACAATTAAATCAACTTTTTCATCGCCTGCATTAAGAGAGTCACCCTCGACATATCCAATATAATTAAGACCCGAATTTTCCAGCAATTTAGCCGCTGCTTTAACCTGCTCATTGCCTTTGGTTTCTTCTTCACCGATATTCAGCAAACCCACGGTAGGATCACTGATATTTTCTACCGCCTTAACAACTTCAGCACCCATTACCGCAAATTGAAAAAGGCTTTCTGCAGGACTATCCACATTAGCGCCTAAATCTAGCACATGCGTATGGCCAAAAATAGAAGGCATAGAAGATATAATAGCGGGGCGATCTATGCCCGGAATCATTTTTAAAACAAATCTTGCCGTTGCCATCAGCGCGCCGGTATTACCTGCACTGACACACGCATCCGCTTGACCATCCCGCACTAGGTTAATAGCCACGCGCATGGATGAATCTTTTTTATTTCTCAGCGCCTTAGATGGAGACTCATCCATGGCAACGCACTGCGATGCATGTTGAATAGATAAACGCCCTTTAAAATCTACTAAATCCTGCTCTAGCAAAGGGCCAATTATTTGCTCATCCCCGACCAGTATAAGCTGCAAATTCGGGTTCTCTCGCAAGCAATCCAGAGAGGCTGGAATGGTCGAATCGGGACCATGATCACCACCCATTGCATCTATCGAAATTATTAAACTCACTTAAAGAAAACTCCAGTCACTGTTATAAAAAAATCCGGACATCAAGCCCGGCTTTCTCTACTGATTAAACTAAAATGCACAAATAATGCACCCACTACGATCATTTAGTCTTCTTCAGCTACAACGATCTGGCGACCTTTAAAATAACCATCAGGTGTTACATGGTGACGTAAATGTGTTTCACCTGTAGTTGGATCTTGAGATAAGGTTTTCGCAGTTAATGAATCATGCGAACGACGCTGACCGCGTCTTGAACGTGTTACTTTACTTTTTTGTACGGCCATTATTGGTCTCCAGTAATTTTTAGTTTAGCTAAAACAGCAAAAGGGTTTTCAGATTCTTGTTTAGTTATCTTAGGCTCAGCAAGTTTTACAGCAGGCTGATATTGCAAACATTTCTGTTCATGTCTAGGAAAATCTGGCAGAGAAATAAGGACTTCATCTTCGATAAGCCCTGGCAATGACATTTTTTCGTCAGAAACCATCATCGGCTCGAACTCACCGGTTAGACGGTCAGCCTGTTCGATTGTTTGTACCATACCTATCTTTACCGGCTTATCTACCGACCAGTCCAGTGCTTGCAGACAACTTTGACAGACTAAAGTTACTTGACCTACTATAGATCCCTCTATAATAGGCACTTTACCTTCTTTATAAAACTGCAAATCCACTTTCAGCTCGCCTTTGCCATCAAACAAAATATCGGCAAGACGATCTAAGCGTCGCAGGTTTAAACGCCCTTGTATATGACTTTGCCTCTCGGCAAAAACAACGGGATCTATAAGTTCGGGTAATTGATCTGACATAACTATACAATAATAGCCCGTATTAATGCATTATGTCAATTGAAATATCATGCAAACCAACAACCTAGTACTAGCATCCAGCTCCACATACCGAAAGTCGCTGTTAAAAAAATTACGCCTACCTTTTATTTGCGCCAGCCCAGACATAAACGAAGCCGCACAAGCGAATGAAACACCTGAGCAATTAGCACTGCGCCTCGCCGAAGAAAAAGCCCGTGCGCTTGCAGGTGATTACCCGGAACATTTAATTATTGCTTCGGACCAAGTTGCCATGCTAGCGAACAAACAACTTCATAAACCAGGCAACGCAGCAAATGCCGTCAAGCAATTACAACTTTCTTCAGGCGCTGAAGTCATTTTTTATACCAGCATCTGTATACTAAATAGCGCAACAGCTGAGATTAAAAGCGACCTTGATATCTGCAAAGTACATTTTAAAAAACTTAACGACCAGCAAATTAAGAATTATATAGCGCTAGAGCAACCCTATAATTGCGCAGGCAGTTTTAAATCAGAGGGTCTAGGCATCGCTCTATTTGAACGGATCATAGGAAACGACCCAAATGCCCTGATAGGGCTGCCATTGATTAAACTTATCCACTTACTAGAAGCCTTTAATATCAAAATATTAGAACCTCATTGAGTGATATTTTCAGCAAATCAAGCCAGGCACCTCTATGCTTCCGTATGAATATTTAACTCGTAGGCCCATTAATATCTTCAGGATCACCCTCGTAGGGTGTCGCGTACTTGCAATCCTTTTGCGGGCAAACTTTTTCCGGGCCGCGGCTCTTGGTGGTTTTCAGCGTTAGTATTGGCCAGTCGCAGGTTGGACAAGGCTCTTTAACCGGGACATTCCACAGCGCGTAATCGCATTTAGGATAGCCTGAGCAAGAATAGAATACTTTATTGTTGCGTGACTTACGTTTGAGAATTGTGCCTTTTTTACATTTCGGGCATTCAACTTCGGTATCCAGAGGCTTTTCTAACGGCTCTATATGCTTGCACTTTGGATACGAGCTACAGCCGATAAATTTACCATAGCGTCCCGTTTTCATTACCAGGTCAGATTCGCATTCTGGACACTTTCTACCCTCAATAACTTCAGGCGCATTTGACTCAGTGCCATCATCATTCAAGTTACGCGTATAAGAGCAGGCGGGGTAATCAGTACAACCAATAAAACGCCCATTGCGGCCTAAGCGGATAGACAGCTGCTTACCACATTCAGGACATTTCTCATCTATCGCTTCCTGTGTAACATCTTTACGCTGTACCGACTCTTCCTTATCTTGAATAAGTTTGGTAAAGGGTATCCAGAAGTCACGCATTAAAGGAACCCAGTCCTTTTCACCGCG
The DNA here is from genome assembly GCF_965251085.1 of Methyloprofundus sp. Lineage (NCBI taxonomy): Bacteria > Pseudomonadati > Pseudomonadota > Gammaproteobacteria > Methylococcales > Methylococcaceae > Methyloprofundus > Methyloprofundus sp. The sequence continues at coordinate 4,034,758 of NZ_OZ252594.1, forward strand.
CGAAACAGCATCTAATTCATCTTCAAGATTCGCGGTAAAATCATAATCGACATATTTTGTGAAATGCTCAGTCAGGAATTTATTTACAATTCTACCTACATCAGTTGGATAGAATCGCTTGGTCTCCAGAGTGACGTATTCTCTGTTTTGTAAGGTAGAGATAATTGATGCATAGGTAGACGGTCTGCCTATACCATGCTCTTCCAGTGACTTAACCAGGCTGGCTTCGCTGTATCGGGGCGGTGGCTCTGTAAAGTGCTGATTAGTGACAATTGCATCCAGAGGAATTGAGTCACCTTCTGCCATTGGCGGTAAAAAAGTTTCTTTATCATCGGACTCTTTATTGTCATCTTTACCTTCCAGGTACACTGTCATAAAACCTGGTTTGGCGATAACCGAACCCGTTGCACGGAAAACATTTTTTTCACTACCACACTGCAGATCAACAGATACGGTATTGATTGTCGCATGAATCATCTGACAGGCAACAGTCCGCTTCCAGATCAGGTCATAGAGCTTAAATTGATCACTGGTTAAATACTTTTTTAAATCGGCAGGTGTTTGCTGCGCTAAAGTCGGGCGAATTGCTTCGTGCGCTTCCTGAGCATTTTTAGACTTGGTTTTAAATAACCGAGGCTCTTTAGGTATCTGGTCAGTTCCATATTTATCGCTGATTAACTGACGAATATTTTCCAGTGCTTCTTCTGCTAAATTAACCGAGTCAGTACGCATATAAGTAATTAAACCAGCGGCTTCGCCACCCCCTATATCCATTCCTTCATACAATTGCTGGGCAACCATCATCGTACGCTTGGTGGTAAAACCAAGTTTCCGCGCAGCTTCCTGTTGTAAGGTAGAGGTTATAAACGGCGCTGCAGGATTGCGGCGGCGCTGTTTCTTTTCTAATTTAGCGACGCTTAATATGCCATCAGCTGCAGCAACTAATGCTTGCTGAGTCGCTTGCGCCTGATCATCATTTTGTATGCTAAATTGCTCTAATTTTTCGCCATTGTAGTGGGTCAACTTGGCTTTAAACGCCTGCTTCTCATAAACAAGCTTGGCAGTAATCGACCAGTATTCACGAGTTTTAAAGGCTTCAATTTCCAGTTCTCGCTCGGCGATCATGCGTAAAGCCGGGCTTTGCACCCGACCAGCGGACAGGCCGCGACGGATTTTTTTCCACAATAAAGGGGATAAGTTAAACCCCACAAGATAATCCAGCGCCCTACGGGCCTGCTGCGCATCCACCAGAGTCGTTGCAATTTCTCCTGGATTCTCTATCGCATGAGTTACCGCTTTCTTGGTAATTTCATGAAACACAACACGGTGTACAGTTTTATTTTTTAGCAATTTTTTTGCTTTGAGCATTTCTAGCAAATGCCAGGAAATCGCTTCTCCTTCTCTATCAGGGTCAGTCGCGAGGTAAAGCGTATCAGCACCTTTAAGTGCTTTGGTTATGGCTTGCACATGACGCTGATTGCGTTCCTGTACCTGATATTTCATGGCAAAATCATTCTCGGGGTCAACCGCGCCTTCTTTAGGTATCAAGTCGCGTAAATGACCGTAAGACGCAAGCACTTGAAAATCCTTGCCCAGATATTTTTCTATGGTTTTGGATTTTGCAGGCGATTCTACAATGATTAAATTTTTACTCATGCGTGTTATGAACCAATATTAATTTAAAAAATCCGGAGCATCCTGATAAATAATGTTTTCCATATGCGCTATGGCAAGTTCTTCATCAGCCTGACTCAGTAATACGATTAAAGCAATCCATTTCAATTCTTCGATAGAAATGCGGGTATTTTCTACGGCCATTGCCCGGTCGATCACTAATTCACGGCTGACAGGATTAAGGATATTCATACCTTCTAGAAACAGTATAAAGTTACGGCCTTCCATATCCAGCTTATGACACTCCTCTGCACAAAAAATACGGAAATTTTTGGTAGATTTGAAGACGGGTTCTTCCTGTAGCGCCAAAGTATCTAGCCATTCAAAGGCTTTTAAAATAATGCTCGAATTAAATCCGGCAGCTTTGAGTTCTGATTGCAATATGTCGGTATCGGGAATGATATCTATCTCACTATCCATATAATTTTCAAATAGATAGATTAATACATCAAAAATATCTTCATTCATTAAAGTGCCTATAAGTGGGCTGGTCAGCTTGAAGCGGACTATTTTATGCGAGTGTAAGTACCACCATTTGTGGCAATAATATAACCTTGTATTTCTAGAATGAGCAAGTTTGAAGCGATATTTTCTACTGAAAAGCCGGTTTCATTGACGAGCTGATCTATTGATGTGGGGCTATATAGAACATAATTCAACAGGGTTTGCTGTTGTTCGTCAAGATTGGATTGAGTATTTATGTTTAAGTCATTGTTTTGCGCATTCGGTAGTTGAAAAAAATGTCCCAATTCTTCTACAATATCCTGCGTAGTCTCGACCAGCTTGGCACCTTCTTTGATCATTGCATTACAGCCACGAGCCAGAGGGTTATAAATAGAGCCGGGAATGGCAAAAACCTCTCTGTTTTGTTCCAGTGCCATTCGCGCAGTGATTAATGAACCACTTTGCCTGGCAGCTTCTACAACCAGGACACCGACACTTAAACCACTAATGATACGGTTACGCCGGGGAAAATGATTCGCTTTTGCTGTCGTGCCCGGCGGAAATTCAGATATTAGCAGGCCTTTATTGACAATCTCTGTCGCTAGTTGCTTATGCGCTGCCGGGTAGACGCGATCCAGACCTGTACCCGTGACCGCAATAGTTTTGCCTTGAGCTGCTAAAGCACCTCGATGGCTGGCTGCGTCGATACCTAGTGCCAGACCACTAGTAATAGTAAATCCCGTCGAAACAAGACTACTGGCAAAGTCTGTGGCGATTTGTATACCTAAGGAAGATGGGTTGCGACTACCCACTATCGCTATTTGCGGAAAATGGATTAAATCAATATCGCCCCGGGCAAATAAGATCGGCGGAGGGTCCGGAATTTCTTTTAGCTGGCTAGGGTAGTCTTTATCAGTGAATAGCAGGATATGATTATTCTGTTGCTCTAACCATAATAAATCCTGCTCAATAATATTCCAGTCGGGGTTTTTAATCGCATCTATGGATGGAGTGCGTAAACCTAATTTGATCAGCGTTTCACGAGAATGAGAAAAAAGCTGTTCCGGGGGGCAAAAATCCAGGCACTTTAAAAAGGTTTTGCTGCCTATGCCTGGCGTGCGCATTAGCGCAAGCCAGTATTTGATAGGATCTTCGGCACTCAGACTAGGATTATTCTTCAGGTGTTTGTACCTTATCTAATACGCGTATATTTCGGGTTGCGTGCATAACCAAGGCATAACTAACCTTGTCGAAGACGCGAAAAACCATAGCTATTCCAGCTTTTTGATCCGGCAACTTAACCAGCTCATTTTTTATTTTATTGAACGGATCAGGAATTAGCTTACCTGTTTGCATGATGGTGAGAATATCAGCTATTTTTAATCCGTCGCGTGAGCCTTTGCTAAGAACTATGATGTCATAAGTGCCAATTTCCTGAACGCCATTAAGTACACTAATAATAGAACCACTAATAAACTTTGTCGGAGGTTTAGGAAAATAATCAAATACAACTTCCTTTTCCGAAGTAGGCATCAGGCGATCGCCACGTCGCACTTCGCTATCAGCATTAATAATTCGTAAAGTCGCAGGGTCCCCCAGAGCGACTATGACATTATCAGCTATATATTGAGCTTCATATCCTAAGATTTCCTCAGTTTCCGGGTCCACATATGTCTCACCAGGTCGATAAGTAGTATATGCGAGATAGTCGGGTTGTAAAATTGTGCGCACGAAAATATCAACACCTGCTCCGGCCACTAAATGTTCACCTGAAAAATCGACAATATACGGAGAGTTTTCTAATTCATCCTTACCGACAACCTTAGGGGAAGTAAGATAAGGAGCGATGGCTTCGAACGGAATCATCGCAATTGCATCATCATCGCTAGAAGTACGCATATGTGGATAAAGTACACGCTCATCATTGCTGGCACTATCCACACAAAGCATCGGCTGTCCGTTAACAAAGCAAAAAGAGATGACATCTCCAGGATAAATCAGGTGCGGATTTCTTATTTGCCCATTATGTTTCCAGACTTTGGGCCATAACCAGGGATCTCTGAGAAACCTAGCCGATATTCCCCAAAGAGTGTCCCCCTTAACGACGACATAGCTATCGGGATGTGAAGAATTAAATTTGACCACATCAGCAGAACTGGGAAAGCTAAAAGCCAGGGTGAGAACAAGAGCAATAATTGCTTTAGAAGCCATATTTTTATTCCAATCAATCAAAAGAATTTTAGACTTAGTGCTACCTTAAGGAATTTTTTTTACAAAAATATGGCTAACACTTAGCTTGCTAAGTATAAAGTTTAGATGATTTCGGATAAAATTCCAGCCATAAATAATTATTGTTGGAGAATTTAGTGGGTATTTTGTCAATTCTTGAGTTTCCTGATCCACGGTTACGCACTGTAGCAAAGCCTGTGAAGGAGGTTGATAAAGCGATCGGAAGCCTGGTTGATGATATGTTGGATACTATGTATACCGCACATGGCGTTGGCTTGGCAGCCACTCAAGTGGATATACATAAACGTATTATCGTTATCGATATCAGTGAAGATAAAAACGACCCTATCTGTTTAATTAATCCTGAAATTATTGAGCAGATGGGTACAGAGGAGTCGGATGAAGGATGTTTATCTGTGCCGGGTATCTTTGAGCCGGTTAAACGTGCCGAAGAAATCAAGGTAACAGCACTGGATCAAAAAGGAAAATCGTTTGAACTTGAGGCAGGTGGTTTATTAGCCGTCTGTATTCAACATGAAATGGATCATTTATTGGGCAAGCTATTCGTTGATTATTTGTCGCCTTTAAAGCGCCAAAGAATTAAAAAGAAAATGGATAAGCTACATAAAAGAGAAAAATAAACAGATGAAAATTATATTTTCAGGAACGCCAGAATTTGCTGTGCCAGCATTGCAAACGTTATTGGACTCTGAACATGAGGTTGTTGCTGTATACACACAACCGGACCGCCCTGCAGGACGCGGTCGAAAATTATTACCTGGCCCGGTCAAGACACTGGCATTAAGAGCAGGTATTGCGGTTTATCAACCCATAAACCTGAAACAGGATGCTGATATAGCGCAGTTAAAGGCTTTAAATGCTGATTTAATGGTGGTGGTTGCTTATGGCTTGATCTTATCTCAGGCAGTGCTGGATATCCCCAGACTGGGTTGCATCAATATTCATGGCTCTTTATTGCCTCGCTGGCGTGGTGCAGCACCCATTAATCGCGCTATTATGGCGGGTGATACTCAGACGGGCATAACCATTATGCGCGTGGTTAAGCAACTGGATGCTGGTGATATGTTACATAAAACTATTTGTGATATTGCTGGGCACGAGACAGCCAGTGAGCTACATGACCGAATGATGGTAATGGGCGCGGAAGGGCTAGGTAAAACTCTGGAACTTATGCAGGCAAATCAATTAACCGCTGAAAAACAAGATGAAGGCCTGGTTACTTATGCGCATAAGCTAGAGAAAAGTGAGTCCAAATTAGACTGGACACGCTCAGCACATGAATTAGCGCTTCAAGTGCGAGGCTTAAATGCCTGGCCTGTGGCACAGACTCAGTTACAGGAAAAAGTGATGCGCATATGGCGCGCAGAAGCCATTGATGTGGACAGCAATGCAGTGCCGGGCTTAATTTTAGATGACCCTAAGCATATAGACGTGATAACCGGCAACGGGGTGCTACGGTTGCTGGAAATTCAGATGCCCGGCAAAAAACGCATGCAGGTCACAGATTTTTTAAATGCGCATCAAGTCGCCGGATCGCAACTGGGATAATTGCTAAGAAATAAGCCAGAGCTGGTTAACTCCTGCTCGTAAACAACAAAGGAAAAATGAATTGAATTCTCGATTAATTGCAGCAAATGTTTTAGTGAAAGTATTATCAGGAAAGTCGCTGACAGCTGCCCTTGAGGATGCATGGAAGCAAGTCAATGACATACAGGAAAGAGCCTTTATTCAGGCATTATGTTATGGCACAGTACGGCAGTATTATCGGCTTGATTTTATTTTAAATCAGCTGCTTAATAAGCCGATCAAAGATAAGGACATACAAATTAAGGCATTGGCTTTGCTGGGTTTGTACCAGCTGCAATATATGCGCGTTAAAGATCATGCCGCTGTTTCTGAAACGGTGGCAGTCATGAAAAAAAAACAGTGGGCAAAAGCACTATTGAATGCTGTGTTGAGGCGATATTTGCGCGAACAGGTAGATCTTGAGGCTTTGGCGGATAAACATGTTGCGTATGCGCACCCGGACTGGATGATTAAAGCGCTTAAAGCGGACTGGGGGGTTGAGGCGAAGTCAATTTTATTGGCGAATAACCTTGCACCACCTATGGCTTTGCGCGTGAATTCGCGCTTTTGTCAGCGTGATACTTATCTGACTATGCTTGCAGAAGAGGGTATTGAAGCCTGCGCTATAGAGTTCTCAGCTCAGGGAATATTGCTAGCAGAACCCGTGATGGTGGATAAGTTACCCAAATTTTCTGCCGGGTGGGTGTCAGTGCAAGATGGTGCTGCTCAGTTAGCAGCGGAACTTCTAGATACCCAGCCAGGTGACAGGGTGTTAGATGTGTGCGCGGCTCCAGGTGGCAAAACTGCACATATTCTGGAAATACAGGCTGAATTAAAAAGCATGCTGGCTATTGATATTGATGGCAAGCGCCTAGTGCGAGTCAATGAAAATTTAACCCGGCTGCATCTTAATGCAGAATTGCAAGTTGCTGATGCCACACGGCCCGAAAACTGGTGGGATGGTGTTCCATTTGAACGTATTTTACTGGATGCGCCGTGCTCTGCTTTAGGTGTCGTACGCCGGCATCCGGATATTAAATTATTACGCCGAGCAGAAGATATCGCTCAATTACAGGTTTTACAGCAGGAAATTTTGCAAGCCTGTTGGGGCCTATTAGCACCGGGAGGCGTACTCTTATATGCAACGTGCTCAGTTTTACAACAAGAGAATGAATTGCAAATTGAGCATTTCTTGCAGCTGCATAAAGATGCACAAGAATTACCGATAGCTGCAGGCTGGGGAATCCAGCGGCCCTTTGGTCGACAGATATTAACCGGCAGTCAATCTATGGATGGCTTTTATTATGCGCGTTTGCAGAAAATCTAAAACGCTGCTGTTTTGCTGCCTCATAAGCATACTCGGTGGATGGCAGGTATGTTATGCCGGAGGCGAGTTTGTTAAGATTAAACAGGCGCAGTTAAGTTTAGCTGAAAATAAAGCCAAATTAAGTATTCTACTCGATTTTCAGTTAAGTCCTGCCGCTGAAGAGGCGCTGTATAGCGGCATCGCCTTGTTCTGGGATGTATCAATTGAATTGAAGCAAGAACGCAGGTTTTGGTATCGGACATTATTTGCGCATACTTACCGGTATAGCTTGACTTATTACACTCTACTGGATAATTTTCGCGTTAAAGATGAACACCAAAAAACATTCAGGCGCTTTTATAGCCTGCCCGAGGCGCTGCTCTTTATGCAGCACATAAATACAGCAGAAATGCCACTAGCAGGGTATATTGCAGATCAATGCATTACGAGTGTGCTAAAGGTAGCATTTGATCAAGAAATGTTGCCTGCTCCATTAAGAACGGTTGCTTATTTTGATAAGCAATGGGACCTGTCTACAAATGAGAGGCAATGGTGCGAATAAAAATTCCCTTTAGCGTTTCTATTCTGTTTCTATTGAGTTTTATAGTGCTGTCTTTGCAGCTCATGAGCTCAGCGCTACAGGATACCTCAACGCTGGGTGATCTCTATTCCTGGTTACTCTTAAGCAATGTTATCGGGACCATTTGCTTGCTAGCACTGGTGGGCTACAATATTTTTTCCCTGGCGCGCAGGCTCAAAAAACGTGAAGCGGGTTCACGCCTGACAACAAATATAGTTTTATTATTTATTGTTTTATCTTTAGTTCCAGCCGGTACCGTGTTTTATTTTTCCATGAAGTTTTTACATCAAAGCATTGATAGCTGGTTTAATGTTGAGTTGGATGCAGCGATGGAGGATGCACTGGAATTAAGCCACGCATCATTAGAGCAGCGCGTACGCTGGAACTTGAAACAATCACAGCGCTTAACTGAATCCTTGCGCAATAAAACCATACAGGAAATTAGTCTGGAAATAGAGCAACTACGGGAAATTTCTGCTGCAAATGAAGTGACATTATTGACTAAGAAAGGCAAGATTATTGCATTTAGTGGCATGACGCGCAGTGATATTTTACCCAGCTTACCGGTAAGTTCCTTATTTTTTCAAGTCCAGCAAGGTGAAGACTTTGTTAACCTAGCTTCGGTGGACGGTCGCCTAGTGGTGCAAACCATCGTTGCGATTAAGCCAGGAAAGAGTCATTTTTTGCAGATAGTTTACCCAGTGCCTGAGCGGATCAATGATTTAACGGATTCTGTGGAATTTGCTTATGTCCGATTTCAGGAAATGAACTATTTACGCCATTCTCTAAAAATCAGTTTTTCACTGGTTCTATCCTTGGTGTTATTGATGAGCTTTTTGGCGGCTGTATCCGCCGCATTTATCAGTGTACGTGGTATTATTGCTCCGATACGTGATTTAGTGCGTGGAACACAAGCCGTAGCAGCTGGGTATTATGAGCAATTATTACCCGCAAAGCGGCAGGATGATCTGGGCTTTCTGGTTGAGTCCTTTAATGAAATGGTGCGTCAGATTTCACGAGCTCAGGATGAAACGCGCAAAAGTACCCATGAAATAGAACGCCAAAGAGCTTATTTAGAAACCTTGTTAACCAGTTTAACAGCAGGGGTATTGAGCTTTGATTCAAGCTTGAATATCCGTACGGCGAATCAGGCTGCCAATATTATTCTGCATGTGCAGGTCATGCGTTATTATGGGCGCAACCTGGCTCAGCTTGCAAAAGGTCGCCCTGATTTAATGAGTATGGTTGACGTGGTACAACCCTTATTAGAAAAATCATTTGATATCTGGCAGCGAAATATTGTGGTTGAGGGGCCGGAAGGTCGTAAAGAATTGCTCTGCCAGGGTACACCCTTATTTTCTACCGAAGGAGGTTACATAGGCGCGGTACTGGTATTTGATGACATCACTGATTTAATTCAGGCGCAAAAAAATGCGGCCTGGTCAGAAGTCGCGCGACGCCTGGCACATGAAATTAAAAACCCGTTAACACCCATTCAGTTGTCGGCAGAACGTATGCAACATAAGTTGGCGGCTAAACTTGATGAAAGTGATGCGCAGATGCTGAGCCGTTCGACACGCACCATTATCCAGCAAGTGGAAGCGATGAAGCATATGGTCGATGATTTTTCCGAATATGCGCAACCGGGAAGAAGCCAGACAGTCAATCTAGATTTGCTCTCCCTGTTACAGGAAGTCGTTGTGCTATACGGCGATGACCCTAATGTAGACTTTGCAATACTGATAGGCAAAGATATTCCCTTAATAAAAGCGGATGCAGTGAGCATACGCCAGGTCTTGCATAATATGTTTAAAAATGCACTGGAGGCGATGGATGGCAAGGGCAAAATAAGCATTAAATTACAGGCTATCAAAAAACATACCAATACTGTAGTGCAGTTAGGGATATATGATACCGGCAGTGGTATTGATATTAATATGGCAAAAAATATTTTTGAACCGTATGTCACTAATAAGCAAAAAGGCACAGGGTTGGGTTTGGCGATAGTCAAGAAAGTTATTGAAGAACATGGTGGTACTATTCGTCTGGATAGTAATTATAAACAGGGAGCTGGTTTTATTATGCAATTCCCGGCAGTATTTGAAGAGACACAGCAATGAGCGGTTATAAAGCAAATATTTTAGTGGTAGACGATGAGCCAGATATTCGGCAACTAGTTCATGATATTCTTCAGGATGAAGGGTATACCGTATATATGGCAGGAAATGCAGAAGAAGCGCGGCAAATGAAGCAGCGTCACCAGCTAGATTTGATACTACTGGATATCTGGATGCCTGATACGGATGGCATTACCTTGTTAAAGGAATGGGGAGAAAACGAGGCGTTAGTCTCGCCGGTGATTATGATGTCCGGGCATGGCACTATCGAAACAGCAGTAGAGGCAACTAAGCTAGGAGCTTATGAGTTTCTGGAGAAACCTTTGTCATTAGCGCGCTTGCTTTTGGTCGTTGAGCGTGCCGTGGATGCGCATATGTTGCAGCGCGAAAATGCCGGTTTAAAACAGCAACTCTCTATTATTAATGAACCCATAGGACGCAGTGCTTTTGCCGAACGTATTAAAGAGCAATTAAAGCGCCTGGCTCAGCACGACACCAAGGTAATGCTTGCCGGTGAAGGGGGTGTAGGGAAAGAACTGTATGCACGTTTTTTGCATGAGCATAGCGGACGTAAGAATGGGCCTTTTGTGGATGTTGCAGTAGGCAGTATTGCCCCCGAAAACGCGGCAGTGGAATTTTTTGGTAAAGAAATAGACGCTACAGTTTATCCTGGTTTGTTAGAGCGTGCCCATGGTGGCGTCTTGTTTTTAGCTGAAATTGCTGGAATGGATGCCCAGACTCAGTTAAAGCTTTTAAGTGCGCTGGAATCCCGTTCTTTTTTACGTGTGGGAGGAACAGAACAGGTACATGTAGATGTGCGGGTGATGGTTTCTACGCGGGTAGTGCTGGAAAATGAAGTCAAGGAAGGTCGTTTTCGCCAGGATTTATACTATTTGCTGAATGAGGTCACCATGGAAGTCTTACCTTTGCGTGAACACAGTGAGGATATACCTGCGTTGTTGCAGTTTTATATTGAATATTTTGTGCAGCATGAAAAGCTGGCATTCAGGAAATTCACCATGCCGGCACTGAATTTCTTAAGGAATTATACCTGGCCTGGAAATGTGCGCGAGTTAAAAAACCTTGTGCAGCGACTGATGATTTTAGGGGCAGGCGATGATATAGAGCTAGCGGAAGTAAAAACTGCTCTAGGCAGCGTTTTAGAAAATGTAGCCGTTGAGCCGCAAGAAAGCGTACCGGTATTTTTCAAGCTTTCACTCAAAGAAGCAAGAGAGCAGTTTGAAAAAGCCTATTTAGAATATCATTTTGAGAAAAACCAGGGTAATGTCGCCAAATTAGCAACAGCAGTGGGCGTGGAGCGAACACATTTGTATCGTAAGCTGCATGCCTTAAATATTAAAGAATAACATTCAGTCTCTAGAAAGAACCCTCCACTTTTGCAAAAATATTTCCTAAGGAGCGAGGATTTAATAATATCCGCAAGTATGACGCAGGGTTTTGGCATCACAGGCGTGTTAGGAAAACAGGCGCATAGCTGGCTACGCGACTGTTTTTCTAGCGCGACCGTAGAGTCAAAAGAAACGTCATTCCTGCGTAGGCAGGAACAAATTAGACCCGGGTATTATTGAATTCTCGCTCCTAAGTGGGTGGAACTAGTCAACAAAAAATGTAACTATTCAGCGTATCTGATAGTTACGAAATTAGATTGTATATTTCCAGCCAGGCACCAGAAAAGCAGGTATTTGATAAAAAATACCCTGATGGAACAAGCGTTTTTTTGTAGGATGGGCAAAGGAGGTACGACGTGCCCATCATGTTTTCGTTGATGAGCACGGATGAAACCCTTTGCCCATCCTTGTGTTTATTTTGCTGTAACTACTCAGCTTGCCTGAGTAGTTACCAAAAAATCAACACCATGCCGTTATCACTGCCGATCTAGAATGACAAAGAAAATAATACTGCTCCCCGACTTTACTCGCTAGCTTCTTCTGTAGCTGTAGCTTCAACTGCTACTGTTTCAGAATTTGCAGCTTTATCCCTGATTTTGATCAACCAGCCATCCTTAGATTTACATTCTACGGAATTATGCGCTTTGACATGAATACGAGCATACTTTCCCGTTAAGGATGCAGGTAGCTTCGCTGAAACAGCATAAAAACTATTTTTATCAACGATAGTCAGCTCTAATGGCACGTTTTTAGCCATTGCTTTGATCGTAGTCGGATCAGCGTACCCAGAAACCGTGAAAGAAATCTCTGACTCAGGGTCAACTTCTGATTTATGCGCAGGGAAAAAGGTTTTAAACTTCGGGTCTTTACAATTTTGCTCAGTATTTCCTGAGTTATAAGCAAAAGCAGAGTTTACAAAACCTATACTGGCTATTAAACAAACAAATTTTAAAGATTTTTTTATCATTATTATGTCCTCTTTTTCTCAAGCAATATGGATGCTGTTACACTATATGAATACTTCGCGCGGCACGGATGCGGCGAATATAGTGAGCTGATTTTTGTCGATAGCAAAGCCTGCCCCGTACTTGATACGGGGCGCTGAAACCAGCACATAGCTGGCTACGTAATGATTTCAGCAACGTAGCTATCGGCAAAACTCAGCCGCTAGAAATCCGCGGTCGTGGCCGCGCGAAGTATAGTACACAATCCCACCCTAATAATTATAAGCTCTTGACATTTAACCAGGCCAAAGACTGGAGCACCACACTATCAAAATATTTAGAGTAGTATCAAGACTCGAAACGCATCTTAACACGGCATTAACCACTTTATCACTATGGCATTAGCAATAAATGATGAATCGCCCCAAACAAAAAATATATAACTAGCTGATAACATTTAAATTTTCAAATTTAAAACGACTAAGAGGTCAGTTCATAACTTGACTATAAATAAATTTAAACTAAACTTCTTATTAACACACTTGGCCAGCAAGGTTTCACACAAAATTTCCTCTTATGCATATAAAACACACCTCTTTATTAGCCGCACTTATTCTAGTTAGTTCATTTGATGCCTATGCCATAAATATTAACGGGGCCCCTATTGCTAGCACTCCACGAGCTAAAGATGATCATATTTCTACTGTCATCGGAGTCTTTACCACAGCAACCGGAAATGTGACTGGCAATGATATATACGGGTCTATCGCCACACTGGAACAATCCTGGGTGGGTCAGTTCGGCTCAATTACTTCATTCGACACTGCTGGCAATTATACCTACCAGCTTTTCGCAAGTACAGATAGTGCCAGCCTACCACCGGGAGGTGTGAGTTACGAAAGATTCACTTACACCTATGCAAATAGTTCCGGCCAAACCGATACTGCTCAATTAATTATTGATGTTAATGCTGACCCCAACTTGACTGGCGGTTCTACTGCCCCCATTGCCAGAGATGACACTAATACTGCCATTCCTAACAAGATCCCTACAATTACTGGCAATGTGACTAATAATGATACTAATGGTGACTACGTCGTGCTTACCAGTACACCAAGTACTGATTATGGCTTATTTATTCTACAATCAGATGGTAGTTACACCTATGAGCTATATGAAACATCGTCTATCGTCGTGGCATTAACGGCAGGCGAGATTGTCAACGATGAATTTAACTACCAGTATTTTGCCAACTCTGGAGAAAGTGCCACTGCAAAATTAACGGTCACCATTATCGGCAATCCAGTTGACTCCAATGGAGACACTATCTTTGACCAGCCTGATGACGTGCCTTACGATAATGTCGATGTGGAATTTAATAATCGATCTGCACAAGCAACTCCGCTTAATTCGGGCAGAAATATTAAAGGCCATTTATATGCTTCGAGCGATAAAGACTGGTTCTTTTTAAGCAGTGCCGGAGATGAAATTATTACTCTGGAAGTTTGCCCTCAGGGAGCTAGCTGTTTCGGTAAAAAAAGCTGGGTACTTTATGTTTTTGACCCAGACCTACTGACTCCGGCCATGGAATTGAGAACTTTTCAATTTAGTCGCTGGGTAGATGAAACCGGTACCGATAAAGACTTACTCGGCAATACTATTATCTCGTCTAACGCAGGATCGTCAAACCACATGTATCTGGCTTATAGAGCAGGTTTTTTTGACGGAGCATTAATCGGTATAGTCGACCCTTGCTTTGATACGTTGAATACCGTTGATATTGGTGTACCACCCGGCGCAAGAAATTACCTGATTGCTATTTCATCTCCATTACGTGGCAATGGAAACTCTGGAACTGATGATACAAAATGTGGATCTGGATCCGTCGTATTGGAGCGGCCTGACCTTGCAGCATCTGGGCTTGATGCTGAAGGCAAAGCAAAAACTTATACAACTACTGAGCAGTTTATTACCGCATTCCCTAACAGTGACGACCAGTATGCCATAAAAATTACCGGCACTGGTCTGAACCCTTTAAATACAGCCGAAGCCATAGCAAGATCGGGTAGCTTTAACTTGACAACTGGTGAATTAACCATCCCAGAAGTAGCCATTGGCGAACAACGGTATCAAGCCAGATTGCAGGAAACAGGCAGAGATTCGCGCAGTTCCGATAGTGGTATTAGTTTTGTTATGTCGGCCATTGAAGAACTAACAGTTGAACAAGTGGCAGACGCTTACCATGCAACTTATAACCCTGAAAATCAGCAGGTCTTAATTCCTCGTATCACCGACACTAATAGTGGCATAGGCTATTCAGTTATACTGCAATATCACACCACAAATGGAACTACTGACTTCTGGTTTGATGTAGTTAGTATCATAGAGATTAAATAAATAACACATCACAAGCAAGCACTGCAGGAGCGGCCTTTAGCGGTTAAAGGCCGCTCTTGCAAGCATCTTTCGTAAGAACTCAGTCGCCTGCATGTTGTGATGGGGTTCAATACCTACCAAAAAGCAGACACTCTCTTTCTACCCAATAAAAACATGCATATGTTGTGTGATGCGCTTCGTTCCTCAGCACATCCTGTGCCCCTACCTTTAACTGAGTGGTAGAGTATGAGGAGCTGGGAGGGTATTGCTATTTGCCAAGCATAATATCACTTAGCCGCTTTTTCGGGGAAGCTTTGCGGCGTTTGAGTGTCAAAGAAGGCGATTCGCCGTAGAATTGTTTGTAATCGACGGCAAAACGGCCCAGTTCGGTGAAGCCCCAATGTGTGGCAACTTTAGTGATCGTTGTGGATTCTGCATCGCTGCCTAGCAACTCACTATGCACATTGTGCATGCGGTGCCTCTGCAGATATTGGCGCGGTGTGATGCCTATGTTTCTTGAAAAGTCAGTTCCAGAGAGCGCTGACTCATGCCGTTTGCTAGTGCAAATTCCGGTACCGTTATTTTTCCACTGAGGTTCTCGGCGTAATTGATCGCGCGATGCAACAGTTTACGGCGCTGGCTTGAAGGTGGGTGGTTAGCCTTTGTGTGGAAGTTGACGAAGTAATCAGCCAGATCGTCCATCAGTTGCAATTCGACAGCGTTGCATTCCAGAGTATCAGTCAGCAATATAGGGTTCGCCTGGTATTTACTGACCATGTGGTTCAGTCGGGCTAAAAGGTTACTGTCCTGTTGTGGTTTACACTGCAGGTGATAAGATTTGGATGTTAACGTGTATGCGATCAATTCATCACCGAAGTAATGTTGCATAAGGTGATAGGGAACGAGCAGAGCGATATGCCAGGTTTCTTGCGGGAATATGATGTTTATTTCGGAAGCAGGGAGGCCAAAGGCGAGTTGCTCACGGTTGGCATCAACTCCACACCAGTCGACTGATTTCCCCGAGGGCGATGATAGGGTGCCGCCAAATATAAAATAACCTTCTGGTGTCATCCCAGTGGATATCACGTTCGGGGCCCAGTGTTCCCGGTAAAAGAGTATGCCATTAACCTGGACATACTCTGTCTGGCTATGAAATGCCCCCGGTGTCATCTGGCGAAAGAGTACATCGAACTGGTCGTCTGCTTCCTGGTGTTCGATAGGATCGTGGGCTTCGATTCGACCAGCAGTGCCTGGTGGAGGCATTATTTTCTCCGTGGGGATAATTAATAATAAATTATACAGGTGGTTTGCGAAAACTGCATAGCAAGCAACAAGCCTATAACCTAAATCCTGCAAGCATTATACATAATAATCCACAAAACTCCTTATTAAACAATGATATAATATCATTTTCCTGATTTCACTATCTCATTGTTTTAATGAAGCCCTCTAAAGTATCAAAATCCTCATCTCACGTAAGAAACCGTACCCGAACGGTAAAAATGACATCTACAGCACATGGATTGACAAGCCAGGCGGGACTGATTCCCGTCGTGAAATATTTAGACAGGATAGGTTTTGAAAAAACCGTAAAACAAAGCGTTCCACATCGGCGGGGTGAAAATGCAGACCATCACTTATCTGATGTGGTTCTATTGACGTTGGTTGGCATGATGGGGGGAGCAACATCAATGGCAAAGGTGACGACCGTATGGGCAGATAGCGTACTGCGCAAAGTAGCTGGCTGGATAAAGATTCCTGTTGAAACCACAATTTTACGGATCTTTAAAGAAGTAAGTGATAGGCAGATAAGCCAGTTTGAAACGCTCACGCATACTTTGCGTGGTCAACACTGGCGGCGATTGCTTCGTTCCGGAAAATCGAAAACTGGCATACAATCCGTCCAGTGGGTCGATGTCGATTCAACTGTGGACACCGTTTGTGGTCGACAAGAAGGAAGTGCCAAAGGCTTCAACCCCAAAAAGAAAGGTGCCCGTTCATACCATCCACAACTCGCTTTTCTAGCGGAAACAAAAGAAATTTTACAAGCCTGGTTCCGGACAGGCAATGCCTTTACAAGCAATGGTGTTGTAGAATTTACCAAACAGTTACTTGCACACTTGCCCAATCGGATGCGCATTATTTTTCGCGGTGACAGTGGTTATTTTGTCGGTGATTTGCTTGAATTTCTCGATACCAGAGGGCATGGGTATCTAATAAAGGTTAAACTTAAGAATTTGAACGCATTGCTGGCCAAACAGGCCTGGACAGCCATACAAGGCCGACCCGGTTGGGAGCAGAGCGAGTTTCAATATCGTTGTGGTGGCTGGTCTCGCTCTCGTCAGTTTGTCGCGGTCAGGATAAAGCAACCTAAACAAGTGACAGGACCTCAGTCCGAGCTTTGGGATACGGCAGAATATGACTATTTTTGTTATGTAACAACTGAACCTCTATCGCCTTGGCAAACACATAAGAAGTATGGTGAACGAGCGACGTGCGAAACATGGATTGAAGAAGCAAAATCACAAATGGGTTTAGGTAAAATCAGAACGAATCAATTTCTGGCTAATGCCGCATTATTTCATTGCGCCGTTCTTGCCTACAATACCGTGCGCTGGATGGCTCAATTGAGTGGCAACAAAACGTTGTGCCAATGGGAGCCGGATACACTTCGTACTTATCTGATTCGGGTGGCTGGAAAATTACTCACAGGCAATAATCAGCTGAGAGTCAGAACACCTGCAGATCCGCTCTATCCACAGGAATGGGATGATTGGGTTAAGGTGGGGTTACTCGCTTAACATTAACCGAAGTTAAGTCACTTTGATTAAAAGGTCATGGCACGTTGGCAGGGTGTTTATTGCCTTGGGCTCGGGGGATATCCATACGATACAAAAAATTTCCTCTATTTATGATTTAAATCTGGATATTTTGATCGGTTGGACAAAGAGGGCTGGCAAAGCGGCAGTAAAAACCTAATAACCACTTAGCTAGACAGGTTAATGAGAGTCAAAATATGGGCTTGCAGGATTTAGGTATAATTATAAAATAACGTTATAATGCAAAAATAACGGAGCCCCGTTGTTAATGCGAAGGATGTAACGCCACAAGTTAGGAAACGCCCATAAATGAATTTTTTTATTAATCGCCCCATCTTCGCCGCGTCTATAGCCTTGATGATGATTCTGGCGGGTGTAATCAGCATGCTGCAATTGCCGATAGCCCAGTATCCACCGATGGTACCATCGCAGATACAGGTATCCACGCAATATATTGGTGCCAGTTCCGATGTTGTCGCTAAAACCGTGACCACGCCACTGGAAGAACAGCTTAATGGTGCGGCGGGGATGATTTACATGTCCTCGAATAGTACCAATAACGGCAATTCAAGTATTACTATGACATTTGATGTGGGCTATGATCAATCCATTGCCCAGATGGAAGCTCTGACACGCAGCAACCAAGCGTTATCTCAGCTACCACCAGAAGTCAATCAGGTAGGTTTGACGATCACCAAGCAATCCAGCAATATCGTGCTGATCGTTAATCTTTCTTCACCTAAAGGTACGCTGGATCAGGCATTTCTGCAGAATTATGCTGATATTCATTTGAGCGACCCGCTGGCTCGTATTCCGGGTGTGGCGACGATCAACAATTTCGGTCTGCGTAAATATGCGATACGTATCTGGCTGGATCCAGAGCGACTGGCCAACATGGGCATGACCGCAATGGACGTGGAAAATTCCATCAAGGAACAGAATAATCAGGCGGCGGCGGGCAAGTTGGGCGCTCCACCAACCCTAGACGTACAGGCTTTTGATTTACAGCTTAATGTCTTGGGGCGTCTGGATAACGTAGAGCAATTTGAAAATATCGTGATTCGTGCCAATTCGGATGGCACTGTGGTACGCATCAGCGATGTAGCCCAAGTAGAGCTGGGAGCCGAGGACTACTCCTGGTCAACCAGCATGAATGACAAACCCGCCGCTGCGGTGGCAATTTTCCAATTATCCAATGCCAATTCAATTGATATCGCCAGTGCGGTAAACAAGACAATGACAGGCCTGGCTGAGCATTTTCCGGACGATATGAAATGGAGTCTTAACCATGACACGACCCAGTTCATAAAAGAATCCACCCGTGAAGTGGTTATTACGCTGATAGAGGCCGTCTTGCTGGTTATGCTGGTGGTGTTCGTCTTTCTGCAAAACTTCCGCAGCACGCTGATTCCAACCATTGCCATTCCGGTTTCACTGATTGGTACTTTTATCTTCATGCTGGGTTTCGGTTTCTCCATCAATAACCTGAGTCTGCTCGGGCTGGTGGTTGCCGTTGCGCTAGTGGTTGACGATGCGATCATTATCGTGGAAAACGTCAACCGCCACCTGGAAGCCCATGTGGGTGAAGACAATATCGATATGAGGAAAATTACCGAGGAGGCTATGGCAGAAGTGCGTGGACCGATTGTTGCTACTACCATCGTACTGATGGCGGTTTTCGTGCCAGTGTCCTTTATCCCCGGCATGACCGGTCAGCTGTATAACCAGTTTGCCCTGACCATTGCAATATCAGTCGGTCTGTCCGGTTTTAATTCCCTGTCTTTAAGCCCTGCATTGGCTGCTGCCTTTCTGAGACCGGCGAAAGGTGAAAAAAATCGTTTTTTTCGCGCTTTCAACACTAGCTTTGACAAATTATCCAATGGCTATGCCAACCTGGTAGAGACGCTATCTAAGGTCAAGATTTTGGTTGGACTTGCCTTTGTCGGCTTATGTGTTCTGGCACTGCTGCTATTCGAGTCAGTTCCAGGCGGCTTTGTACCCGAAGAAGACCAGGGTTATATCATGGTATTAACCAAACTACCCGGCGGGGCGAGCATACAACGCACAGAGCAAGTAGTGAAGCAGATAAACAAGATCGCAATGAACACGCCTGGCGTTGACACAGTCGAATCCATACCGGGATACAATATCGTCGATGCTATTCAGGATCCCGCTGCGGCCTTCTCGTTTGTGATTTTCAAACCCTATTCTGAACGCAAGAGTGACGACACACAACTTAAGCCGATCATGGCGCATATTCAGGCCAAAGTTGCGGAAATTCCCAATGCGATGATCATGGTAGCCAATGCGCCATCGATTCCCGGGCTGGGAGCCACCGGTGGTTTCAACTTTGAAATCCAGGACCTCAATAGTCTGGGGGAAAAAGCACTGGCCAAAGTCGTTAAGAACTTTATCACCGAGGCTAATAAACGTCCTGAGCTGGCAAAGGTTTACACTACCTTTGACCCGGAGGTGCCACAACGTTTTATAGACATTGACCGGGTAAAGGCCAAGACTCGCGGTGTTTCTCTGGACGATATTTTCAATACTTTGCAAATTAATCTGGGGTCGTTATATGTCAATCAGTTCAATAAATACGGCCGGGTGTATCGCGTCTATCTGCAGGCGAAAAAAGATGCCCGGTATCGTGAGAGCGATATCTCCCGGCTACAAGTACGTAACAGCGAAGGAGAAATGATCCGGCTCAGTGCGTTTGTAACTATAAAGACCATCGTCGGACCTTATAATATCCCCCATTACGATGAATACAGTTCGGCACAGGTTAACGGTGGCGCTGCTCCGGGCTATAGTTCAGGGCAGTCAATTGCTGCGATGGAACAGTTGGCGAAGGACTATTTGCCGGCGGGTTTCGGTTATGAATGGACTAATATGGTTTATCAGCAAAAGAAGGCCGGCAATATGGCGCCGCTGGTTTTTGCAATGTCGATCGTTTTTGTATTTCTAGTGCTGGCGGCGCAATATGAAAGCTGGTCTATGCCGATTATGATTTTATTGGCCATCCCATTAGGATTGCTTGGGGCCATCGGGGCGCTGGCACTACGCGGTATGAACCTGGATGTTTATGGTCAGATAGGTCTGGTGATGCTGATTGGTCTGGTGGCCAAGAACTCCATTCTGATCGTACAATTTGCCAAGGATCTGCATGATGGTGGCAAAGGTATTCTGGAGTCAGCAATGGAAGCAGCACGTATCCGTCTGCGTCCGATCCTGATGACGGCATTTGCTTTTATACTTGGCTTGATGCCGCTGGTGTTTGCCAGTGGCGCTGGCGCTAATGCTCGCCGCTCATTGGGTACCGCTGTGGTGGGTGGCTTAACTCTGGCTACCGTGTTGATCATCTTTGTGCCTTTATTTTATATTATTATTGAGCGCTTTCGGGAACGGAAGTCAACATGATTAATGGTCCATATAGTTTCTAAATGTTTTCACCATGAAGGACATGAAGAGCGTGAAGGGAAAAGACAAGGCGAATTGTCGAACAATGCGCAATCTTTGTCATAAAACCCTCCAATAAAAACATGAAGTTAATACAGCAATATCTTAAAGTCCTTCATGCTCTTCATGGTAAATTATTTATCCAACCTATAATATTACTTACACAATATGTTAATTCCTAGATCTCTGGTGAATGTAATGCCTAAACATTTCTACAGCATCAACCTAAAATTACTAAGCAGCATAGTGTTGACATTACTGCTGTCTGCTTGTGGCGGTAAAGAAAAACCAGCACCACCGCCGCCACCGCCAAAGGTGGTTGCTATGCCAGTGCTACAGAAAACTGTACCGATTATTATGCAGCATTCCGGAACCGTAAAAGGATCTAAAACAGTGGTTATTAAGCCACGCGTTTCGGGTTATATCCAACAACGTCTGTTTACCGAGGGTAGTTCGGTGAAAGCCGGTGATCCACTGTATCAAATTGACCCACGCCCTTTTCAGGCTCAATTGAATGCTGCCAAAGCGCAAATGAATAAAGACCAGGCTTCTCTTAACTTTTGGAACGGCGAAGTAAAGCGTTATAACACATTAGCGAAAAAGGGCTTTGTGTCAAAAGAAAAGCGGGATTCTGCGGTAAGCAAGAGAAATGAATTTGTTGCCAGTGTAGCCAAGGACAAGGCAGATGCTGAACAAGCCAGACTGGATCTAGAGTATTGCAGCATAGTCGCGCCATTTGATGGTTATATACAGGATACCAAAGTTTACAAAGGCGCTGTCGTTTCTGCTCAGACAACCGAATTGACGATATTAACCCTGCTGGATCCAGTTTATGTTTATTTCAACATGAGCCGGCTTGATACCTTTACTGTCCAGGAATTGTCAGAAAAAGGCCTGGGACCAAAGCATCGCAGTGATGTTACCGCTACCTTGACCATGCCTGACGGGACTGTATATCCTGAGCAAGGGCATGTTGATTATACCAGCGGCAGTTATAACCCCGATACCGATACAATGACTGCAAGGGCGATATTTCCCAACCGAAAATTAGATCAATTCAAGCAAGGTAATCTGGAGTTAATGCTGATACCTGGACAGTATGTGCCGATAAACCTGACTGTCGGCAAGCTTCCCGATGCGTTGTTGATTCCACAAACCGCACTGCTAGAAACGCAGCTGGGCAGTTTTGTCTATGTCCTGGGTAAAGACAATAAGGTAGAACAGCGGATGGTGACCAAGGGTTTTGCTTACCAACAATACTGGGTGATCAAGAAAGGGCTAAAAAGTGGTGAAACAGTGATTTCGCAGGGTTTACAGAAGATAAGGAAATCCGGGGTGCAGGTGCAGCCTGTTAAGCCAGCTGAACTCAAAGAAACTAAAAAAACTGATGCCAAAAAACCAGCGGCTAAATGATCTTATCGGCCAGATTGAGTTTTTTTATAAAACAGGATCCGGAATAACTGAGTCATACTTGATTCGTTGCTAGGAGAGGCTGTCCGAGAATAGAAAATCTACTGCGGAAAAGCTGATTTTGACCAGATTTCTCTCGCTACGGCTTCTATTCTCAGACAGCCTCCTTGCTATTTTGTTTCTTTGCCAGAAACTCGTTCAGCCTGGCCCATCAAGCGTTGCATAATCGTCGAGCTGTCCACTTTTTCTCCAGTTAATGCCATGGTCAACAGTTCACTCCCTAGCACTTGAGGCGCAATAACTAAATAAGGGTGTACCTTACGAATTCGATTCATGTTTTTCACATCATTAACCGCTGCCACTGTTTTGATTCCACCCTCTAGTTCTTTTGCGGCAAGAATGACAAAGGCATTTTCGGAATCATCATTGAGTAAAGCCAGAATTGCTTTTGCCTGTTCTCCCCCTGCTTCTTTCAGGGTGTTGACATCACTGGCATCGCCTACGACAACATCAATATCGGCAAATCTGGGCGCTTCCGATTCAGTCGTGGAAGCAAGGATAACGGTGACTCGCTCACCTCGAACGGTCAACTCACGATAGGTATTACTAGCGAGCGCCGTAAAACCGACGATAATATAATGATTACTGCGTTCCATAGTTATTTCTCTCTTGACAGTTATTTTTTCTATTCGGTTGATAAAAGCCGGCACCAGCGTTGCCCCGACTGCTGTACTGACAACCGCAATCCCTAGAATAATCACGCTCATTAAAAACACACGCGCTTCCATAGTACTGGGCGTAATATCGCCGTAGCCAACAGAGGTTATGGTCACGACAACAAAGTATAAAGCGGTGTTCAAATCATTAATTGTCGGGGAAAATTGATCACCAATATGATAAGTACCAAAAACTGCAAAGCCCATATAAATGGCTAAGGAAGCCAGAGCAAACACTGTGCCCAGAGCAATACTGTGACGGTCAAATCGGTCATATGCGGGTAACAACACCAGCAATAATCCCCCGTCAAATGCTATTCTCCACCAATGTCCGGCAGACTCAGCAAGCCTGCATTGCACTAACACACCTATAAAAATTGCAAACACACAAGTAGCCCATGCTATACGCGAACGCCACAACAAACCTAATGACATAACCAGTAACAGTATCCCGACGGTGGTTTGAGAAACACCCCAGAGAGTAAAACTATCCAGGTTCAAACCGGCATAAGCGGAAATAAATTGCCAGCCTAGTTTATGGTTGAGCAAGGGCGAGAGATACATTAAACCAATCAAAGCAACCGCAATTGACAGAGGTACTTGCGGGTACCATATTCTGGTAGATAAGTCTTTTTTTCTCTGCAGAAATAACTTTTTATATTGATCAAAGCGCAGCATAAAATTCATAATAAATCAGTTTTACTCCTTACCGACCGTCTAACACCCTGGAAAAATTATATTTCTCAAAAAAGTAACTTATACTTCGCGGTGTAAGCTATGACCACCGCCCTGACACAGCTAATACATCCTACAAGGTTCAAGC
Source organism: Methyloprofundus sp. (assembly GCF_965251085.1). Taxonomy (NCBI): domain Bacteria; kingdom Pseudomonadati; phylum Pseudomonadota; class Gammaproteobacteria; order Methylococcales; family Methylococcaceae; genus Methyloprofundus; species Methyloprofundus sp. Next base: position 4,058,648 of record NZ_OZ252594.1, read on the forward strand.
CCACAAATAAACAACCATCCGCTGAAAGACGGGTGGGTTTGAAAGCTTAGCGACTGAAAGTCGAGATACAGGGCGAATAGCTCGGTTATTTAGGCTCACCCTATTGTGTTTAAAATCAACAGAATATAGCCTGTATGAAGCTTGCGTAATACAGCAATTGCAGTGCATCCACTTTCCCGTATTCCGCATGCTCCATACGAGCTACACAACGTATTGAGTCTAATTAAAATGTTATTCCTAAGTATAACATTTGGCATAAATCTGTTCGCCTGAAAGGCGAAGGTTTTAACCTTGCGCATGGAAAATAAAGCATAACTCATTCTCAATGACTGACACTTAGGCATCTGGAAACAAATAATCGTCCAACTTTGCTTCATTCGCACTGTAGCAATAGTTACGTAGCCAGCTATGCCCTTACTGCTACAGCACTAATGACAAACAAAAATCCTGCCTAAATATTGGACGTTTATTTATTCCCAGGAGCCTTAACCTAAATTAATCAGTTAAATAGAGCCTCGCCTTAGCCTACAAACTCCGGTTAGTTAGTAAGCTGAAATCAAGACCTACCGTCAAAGTCATTTGAATTTATATTGATTTAAGTCTAGTATTAAAAAATCATGTTTGGTATTTGATACCTATATTTTAAAGAAGTGAGAGTATGTATCAAGAGCAACAAGCAGACACAAGTGACCCTGCAAAGAGTGAAGACTTGGAAAAATCCAGCCTGGTTGATATCTATAAAATACTAGCAAGCAGCCCAGAAGGGCTCAGTTCAGCAGAGGCGAATGCCAGACTAGAAAAATTTGGTCGCAATGAGCTGGTTAGCAAACAAATCAGCGGCTGGATGAAATTTCTCTTGTATTTCTGGGGCCCTATTCCCTGGATGATTGAAGTCGCTGCAATACTCTCTGCAATGATAGGTCACTGGACAGACTTTGCCATTATTATGACGCTATTAATGTACAACGCTATCTCTGGTTTTTGGCAGGAACGTAAAGCCGCCGATGCCCTGGCAGCATTGAAAGCGGGGATGGCACCTAAAGCGCGAGTATTAAGAGACGGACAATTTGTGGCGATTGCCGCAGCAGAAGTTGTCCCAGGAGACATCATACGTATTAAATTGGGTGAAGTTGTTCCAGCGGATGTGCGTTTTGTCGCTGGCGATTATATCAGTATCGACCAGGCTGCTCTCACCGGTGAATCTTTACCGGTGAGTAAAAAAGTGGGCGATAGCGGCTACTCTGGTAGTATAGCCAAAAAAGGCGAAATGACAGCTGTGGTTATAAGCACCGGCAATAATACTTTTTTCGGGCGTACAGCCAGCCTGGTCGCGTCCGCAGGTCAGGGAGCGACACATTCGCAAAAAGCGGTTGCACAGATTGGCGATTTTCTAATTATTCTTTCGTTAATCCTGGCTTTTATTTTAGTCGGCTTTGAACTATACCGCGACATCGTGGTAGCACATAACTGGCATTGGTCAGAGCTGGTGGATATTCTGCGTATGGTATTGGTATTGCTGATTGCATCTATTCCAGTTGCCATGCCTACAGTGATGACTGTCACCAATGCGCTGGGTGCATTAGCCTTATCCAAGAAAAAAGCCATCGTCTCGCGCCTGGAAGCCATCGAAGAATTAGCGGGGGTCGATGTACTCTGCTCGGATAAAACCGGAACCCTGACCAAAAATGAATTAACTCTGGGCGAACCTATTCTATTTGGGCAAGTGGATGCGCAAACGCTGATTTTAGGTGGCGCATTAGCATCGCAGCGCGATGGCGATGATGTTATCGACCAAGCGGTGATTGCTGGATTAAAACAACCTGAAGTACTGGATAAATACAAGCAAAGCAAATTCGTGCCTTTTGATCCCGTCGGCAAACGCACCGAAGGTCATGTGACCGATGCACAGGGAAATGCACTAAAATTCACCAAGGGTGCTCCGCAAGTGATTATCGACCTGTGCGCTCTTGATACTAAGTCCAAAACCACAGCAGAACAAGCAGTCACTGATCTTGCATCCAAAGGTATGCGTGCCCTGGCAGTCGCAAAATCTACAGATGAAGGAAAAAGCTGGAGTTTTCTGGGCATTCTTTCCATGCTGGACCCACCTCGCGATGACTCCCGAGAAACCATTCAACGAGCCAAGGAGCATGGTCTAAGCGTTAAAATGGTCACCGGCGATGATATTGCTATCGGCAGTCAAATATCCGAACAATTAGGTATTGGGAGCCACTTACAAGCTGCTAGCGATCTGTTCAATAAAGATATGGATATGAGCCATTTATCTGATCGGGTCAGCGAATGTGTAGAAAAAGCTGAAGGCTTTGGCCGGGTATTCCCGGAGCATAAATACGCTATCGTTAAGGCGCTGCAAGATAGAGGTCATATCGTTGCTATGACCGGTGATGGGGTTAATGACTCACCGGCGCTCAAGCAAGCAGACTGTGGCATCGCTGTGAGTGGTGCAACTGATGCAGCTCGTGCCGCAGCCGCTCTAATATTAACGACGCCTGGGCTATCGACTATTATTGATGCGATTGATGAAGCGCGAATGATCTTCGAGCGTATCATCAACTACATTATCTTCCGTGTTGCGATGACGCTGGACATTATGTTTGTCGTCGTTCTAGCCACCATTTTCTTTGGCTTCTCGCCCTTAACGCCAGTAATGATCATACTCCTGGCTCTGCTAGATGATGTGCCCATTATGACCATCGCATATGACAATACTCTGCTACCCAAAGAGCCTGTGCGCTGGAATATGCGTAGATTATTACTTGGGTCCAGCTTTATGGGTTTGCTATCAGTGATACAGACTTTTGGATTGTTGATGATTGGTATGGAATGGCTGAGTAACCCGGAATGGCAATCCTGGATCCGGCTTACTCAGGACCAACTGCAAACTATAGTATTTCTTCAGTTAGTTGCAGGCGGTCATTTATTATTATTCATCGTGCGTTCGCGTAGCTATTTCTTTAGTCCTCCGTGGCCAGCCTGGGTTATGTTTCTTGCCATAGTTGGTACTCAGGCATTAGCAGTATTGATGTGCGGTTTTGGCTGGTTTGTCACGGCAATTCCGTGGTCCATTATAGGTATGGTGTGGTTGTATATGTTTGTCTGGATGTTTATCTTAGATCAGGTGAAACTGGCAGTTTTGCGTAAGCTTGCTCGTGATAAAAAACGCCTGGTTGTTTAATATTGCTGTATTTTTACACCCTTGTTAGTTTGTTTCGTAAATAATATTAATCAGCAACATCAGAACTCCTGATCTCGACATAAAGAAATCAAAAGCTTACCGTTTTCACAAGATAATTAGATGATACTAAAGTGCAAGGTTGGCGCTGAGTATACGAAGCCCAACATGATATTGCACAGTGATTGTTGGGCTTCGCAAGCTCAGCGCCAACCTACATATCAATCATTGGCATCAAGTTATTATCCTAGAGTTCAGGGGGGCTGAACTTAAGCCAATAAACATATTCGCTGAGATGATAAATGCAAATTGTGGTATTAATAAAGATACCATGCTAAAACAGTAACCTATTGATTGTATGTAAAATATAAGTTATGCGATCAGCTGCTCTGAAAATAAAGGAAAATAATATGTCCAAACAGAAAAAGAAACTCAGAAATCAGGAATATGAGCAAGAACTATATAAGCTGCAGGTAGAACTTTGCAAACTACAGGAATGGGTAAAGTTTACCGGGCAGAAGATTATCATTATATTTGAAGGCCGCGATGCAGCAGGAAAAGGGGGTGTGATCAAACGTATACTTGAACGAGTTAGCCCGCGCATATTTCGCATCAACGCCCTGCCCGCTCCTACTGAGCGGCAAAAAACTCAAATGTATTTTCAGCGCTATATAGAACGCTTTCCCGCTGCTGGAGAAATTATTATGTTTGATCGCAGCTGGTATAACCGGGCAGGTGTTGAGCGCGTTATGGGCTTTTGTAGCGATGAAGAATATCACCGCTTTCTGAAACGCACACCCACTATGGAACAGTCCATTGTTGATAATGACATTATCCTACTCAAATACTGGTTTGAAGTGAGTAAGGATGTTCAGGCCAAGCGTTTCAAAAAACGCATAGACGATCCACGGAAGCAGTGGAAACTAAGCCCTATGGATTTAGAGGCACAAGAGAAATGGGATGAATACACCGAGGCAAAGGATAAAATGTTTTTGGCGACCGATACTAAGCAAGCCCCCTGGTATGTGGTCAATTCAGATAATAAAAAAAGTGCTCGCTTGAACTGTATTACTCACCTACTCAGTCGGATTCCTTATAAAAAAATCCCCTTTAAAAAACCCACCATCAAAAAAATGCACAAGAGTAAATACCAACCGATCAATTATGACTACAATTTTGTTCCCGAAAAATTTTAATGCTGTACAAGTAAAACAGCGCTTAGGAATGAGGGGTTTAAAATACCCGAAAGTATGGCGCAGGATTTTGGCTTCACCAGCGTGTTAGGAAAACAGGCGGTCGGGGTAGAAATACGGCGCGCGCAGGCTTAGGCCAATAGTTTATCCATGGTATCCTCTGTTTCCAGATTAGTAGCAAATAGCTATTGACCATACATCACGTTTCCGCAAGCCCCCCTACGATCCCAATGTCATTCGTTTAAGAAACACTCCTATTCGGTTAAGAATCAGATAAACTTCAACCCAACCCACATTCTTATGTTAAAAAATCAAGCGCTATTTCTCCGCGTATTCCATTGCTGTGCTGACTGTTTCGATTCTCTTGCGTAATGACGCCCCTTCCTTTTCTTGTGATAGTAACGTGAAATTGAACAAACCAACTCAGTCATCACCTGATTGATGTAAATACTGGGTGCATACAAAATCTCCTCAAGATGTCGGGCTACGGTCGTTAATGTATTTTTAAAGTTCACCTGAATGGTTTGCTCTGCCTCTGATTCTTCATCGACAGGAAGATTCAGCAAACTCGCCAGTAAATGCTCAGAGGCCCTCGCGCAGAGTCGACTCATGGTGATCAACACAAAGTGAGCGTACAGTTCTTGTTTGACCGTGCGCTCACTGCGCCCATGAAAATCATCAACCTCAATCAGGTTTTTACTCACTTTATAAAGCTCCTCAATGCCCCAGCGATCATGATAGACCGATTTCAACGCATCAATGGTGTATTGCTTATCCATTAGCGTGGTGCCAATACAGTAACTCGTGCCATCAATGACATATTTGATGAGACGTATCTTTAGCGGTACAAAGATCATCTGAGGAAATTCTTTTTTGATCTCTCTCTGGCGCGCTTTTGTTGGCATCAGGGTAATGATCTCATCCGTTTTATCACTGTCGATAAATTCATCAATCGCTTTTCCTGCGTGTCTCTTCATTCTAAAAACAGGGTGTACGCCCGCTTGAATGTGCTGGGATAAAGAGGCGTAAGAAAAATAACCGCGATCATAGACGCAAACGTCATTTGGCTCTAGTGTTTGTAAATGCGCCAAAGCACACTTGCGTTCATTGCCATGACTGACCAGATCAAAATCATAGGGGATTTTTGATTTAAGTTGATAGCAGCAACTGAGCAGGCCTTGTGGGTAATGGCTGTTTTGTTGTGGTGTGGCATAACCTGCTTTGATTAATTCTCGGGGCAGATTGATCTTGCTACCATCCACTCCAAACAGGCGATGTCCCAACCAGCGTTCTGATGTTTTCTCAGGACAGGCCTGGATAATGCGCTGGTTCAACTCGATAAAAATGGATTCATTCAGTTTTTTACGTGCCTCGGTAAAGGATGAGGCTGAAATGGCTTGTTTTTGGGGCAAGGGAAACTTCATCCGATGGCAATTGTGCCAGAATTCGGTAATGGTGGTGCCATAGCTCTGTGTGTTTTTTGAAAAAACCAGGCGAAAAATAAGAAAAACCAGTAATAATGAGTCTATCACCCGTTTGCGTTTTTGCCAGGTGGCATCGTAGGCAAGAGCCACCTCAGAGATGATATTGACAACCTTGCCCCATAAGTTTAAAAAGTCGTCATCAATGATCGATTTTTTTTGGCTGACAGGTTCATTTTTCAATACGGCTCTAAAGTGTGGATTAAGCGGAAAAACAAACAACTTCTTAATGGTGCCCTCTTTATTATCCGTCGCTTTTTGCCAGTCTTTGCCACTGGTTTCACCGATATGTGACCAATTAGCAGCGAGATAACAGGTGCCGTGGTATTGCGTGGTGTCCACAAAGGTTTCAATCAAGACGGGGCGGTAAGCGTGCGTTTTATCCCAATCATCTGCAATTTGACGAGTCACGATAGATAAGGCGTGACTGGCTAAATTTTTGACTTTGACCCAGGGTAAAATCAAAAAACGGGTGTTATTAATGATCAGGTTTAAGCGTTGCTCCCTATCTTTCGTTTGCCAGCCAATCCAGTGATCACGGTCAGCCAGGTGCCAGACAGAGGCTGAAAACTGCAGGCAACCCAGGATTTGTCGTGTCGGTGTATTGGAGATGATAAAGTATTTTAAGGCCGCACCGATAGGATGACGATAACCCAGGTAATGATGCCGATCAACGAGCTCATTCCAAAGCGCGACATCCGCCTTATCTGTGACAACCTCTAATTCTATAGGCCCCAAGGAACTGAGCTCACATTCAATAGGTACACCAGGAACCGATTGTGATGTCCAGATGATCGGTTTTGATTCGCGTTTCTTTTGAACGCGTTTTACCGGTAAGCTGATATAGCCCAATTTTTCCAGCTTCAGACATCTTGATTCGCTATCCTGAAAGAAATCCATTAAAACTTAAACTAGGCAATATAATTAAAGGGTTAGGGAATTATTGTCAAATGATTGATATTTTCAGCTAAAGAAATGAAAACGGTACTCATTTAGGTTAAACTAAGCCCTCATATCATACGAGGTATTCAATTAATGCAGCAACTCATGCTCCCAATAATTCCTCAGGGTACGACTATTATAAATGGTCAGGTCAGTGTTGATAACCGAAATGATGAGTGGTTTTATTTCCTCGGCGGTATCCCGATCTATTCTCACCAGGCTGACAATAAGAGATTATTTAGACTTCACACCTCTCAACTCATCAATACCGGCTCCTGTCGTTCAATCGATATTATTACAACCTTTGGTGTCTCTAAAAGTAGTGTTATGCGCTCATTAAGGCAACTACGAGAAAAAGGGGCTGATTCGTTTTTTGAACCTCGCCCGACTCGCAAGGGAGGACCACTCTTTACGCTTGAGGTTTTGCAGCAAGCTCAGGAATATCTGGATCAAGGTATGACGCCTAACGAAGCCGCTAAAGAATTAGGCATCCGGGCAGATACCTTTCGCAAGGCGATCAGTGATGGACGTTTAAAAAAAAGTCTGCCGTATCAATAGACCCCAATGATGGCAGTACCAAATCAGCCCGTGATATTATTGATGCCAGTGCAGCCGAGTCACTCGGTACGGCCTGCACTCGAGTAGAAGAGCGAATCCAGGCGGCTTTGGGTGAGCAGGAAAAGGGAGCCTCAATCGAATTCGAATCCTGTTTAGATGTTCCTAAAGGCGGTGTGTTATGTGCATTGCCCGCGTTACTTAGCAATGGCTTATTAAATGACATTGAGCACCACCTTGGCAAACTGACAGGTTATTATCAAACCTTTCATATCCTATTGCTACTCGCCTTTATGGGACTATGTCGCATCAAAAATGCCGAACAACTTCGCGAGCATGCACCGGGTGAATTCGGCAAACTACTTGGCCTGGATCGGGTTCCCGAAGTGCGCTGTTTAAGAACCAAAGTAAAAGGACTGTCTGATCCAGAATCAGTTGAAAGCTGGGCGGCCGACCTCAGTCGACAATGGATGGAAAATGAACCAGAGGCAGCAGGAACACTCTACATAGATGGTCATGTCCGTGTCTATCATGGACACTTGACTAAACTTCCCAAACGGCATGTTTCACGCGAAAAACTCTGCTTACGGGGTATCACCGACTACTGGGTTAATGATGGTACGGGGCGTCCCTTCTTTGTCGTTGAAAAAACGGTGGATCCGGGCTTACTAAAAACGCTGGAAGAAGATATCGTCCCCCGATTACTCAAAGACATTCCGAATCAACCGAGTGCACAAGCATTACAGCAAAACAAACAAGCCTGTCGTTTTATCCTGGTGTTTGATAGAGAAGGCTATAGCCCCGCATTCTTTAGAAAGATGTGGGACAAGCATCGTGTCGCTTGCATGACCTATCATAAATTTCCCACCGAAAATTGGCCACTGGACAATTTTTCCAGTCAGGAGATCACACTACCGAGTGGTGAAAAAGTCATCATGAAACTCGCCGAACGAGGCAGTCTGGTTGGAACCAAAAAACAGGCGATGTGGATGAGAGAAGTGCGCAAGTTGACTGATTCTGGTCACCAAACCAGTATTATTACCACAGCCTATGAACTAGAATTGACGGCTGTTTCTGGGCGAATGTTTAGCCGGTGGTGCCAAGAGAACTTTTTTAGATATATGAAGCACCACTATGGGCTAGATATGCTACAGGAGTATGGAATAGAGCCACTATCCGATACCCAAAAGGTGGTCAACCCTGATAGGCGCCAACAGGAAGGACAGCGTAATTCGATACAATCCAAACTCAATTACCGTCTATCTCGATTTGCAGCGATGGAACTTCATCCGGTGATTAAAAAAGATGAAACGGAAGATGTGAAATACAAGAAATGGGAAAGAAAACGAGCAGAATTACTCGAAGAAATAGAGCATTATGAAAATGAACTAAAAACCATCAAGGAAAAACTAAGCCAAACGCCCAAACACATTACCTGGCAAGAGTTGAGAGACGAAGATAAGTTCGAACAGCTTCTGCCAGGGAAAAAGCGGCTGATAGATACTGTCAACATGATCGCTTATCGGGCAGAAACAGCAATGGCCGCTCTGCTAACCTCACCGACAATCGACTTTCCGATGGCAAGGCAACTATTACAAACGCTGTTTGTGACAGAAGCAGATATATTACCCGATGAAGTAAAAAAACAACTTCGGATACGTGTGCATAGTACTTCCCGACCTGCAAGTAATAAAGCAATAGAAAAGTTATTTGAACAACTCAATCAAACGGAACTCAATTATCCAGGAACCGATCTGCGCTTAATTTATGAGCTGACTTCATCCGCAAAAAATTAGGAAATGGTCTCAAATTAGTTTCGTCTGAATCAAGATGTCTGATGCTTATGTTGGCAGATTAGATGGATATAGTCAAGGCAAAAAGTAACTGAGGAAAGTGTTGCTTAAGCTTATGAGTTTTAATCACTTTATTTTTTTTTGTTATTTTTGTATTTAAGTGAATGACATTGCCTACGATCCCGGACGGTCGGTTTTCCCGAGTCCGGTTCTGACCTTGATTAATACCTTCAGTCGCCTTCCCAAAGAGCATGAAGCTTAAGTGTTGACTCACATACACCCCTCTGCTCCTTAATTTACTTCCAAGGTTACCTTTAATATGTTCCTCGACCTTACATTGTCCGAGTACTCAAGAGGCTATCAAGCGCCCAGAGTCCCTTTGCATGTTCAAGGCGTTACCTTTCACACCGAGGCATCCAGCACCCCGTCAGCAGGAGTTACCCTGCCTTCATCGCTCACACGAACTCATGCGACAATCCTAAATCCTCCTTATGCCTACGGAATTAACCTTGAACATAAGGTCTTTGCAGGTTGCTGTCAACCCCTGCTGGAAGTAGGATCTTCCCGACGTTATCTCTACAAACCTTTCTCTGCGTGCAAGGACCCCTACCCCGGCTGCTCTCATGGTGCATTTACCCGTTTCTTCCCACAAGACAACGGCCTTCCCAGCGCTATGAACTGGTCGGCGCTTGGCAATAACCCACACTGCAACTTCTGTGTGGCGTAGTTTTCGAGGCTGCAGTCATTCTCTAATGTTCCTGCCCGCAGATTTGCTCGCCCCCCAAATTGCTCCTACCGCAGAATTTCTCAACTCCAGGCAGTCAGGGCTTTTACTTCCCCGCATATTTCAGTCTGTTACCTCGCTGAACAGGGGATATACTAACCGTCCGTTATCGGGCAACTGACGGTGAAAGGACTTTCACCCTCCAAGATTTGCAGCCTTGTCGGCCGCTCCCATAGCTGGCTACGTAATTTTTTCTACAGTGCTAATGACGGACAAAAAGACCAGCAAAGTTGGATGATTATTTGTTGCCAGGTGCCTTAGCAGTCTGCAGACAAAAAAAAGCCTCCAAAACGAAAAGGTAAAGGAGGCAAAATAAAGAGCTTTAGATACTCTTTCCACGAGGAGGTTTAAAAATCTTGAATGCTAAATCACATTCCTTAATACAATGCGATATACTTCGCGCGGTCACGAATGCGAATTTCTAGCGGCTGAGTTTTTGCCGATAGCTATTCGCCAGTTTTAGCGTCCCCGTATCAAGTACAGTACAGGGCAGGCTTTGCTATCGACAAAAATCAGCTCACTGTACAACCGCTTCCGTGACCGCGCGAATTATATGTGATTTCTGCATAAATAAAACTATGCCTTGGTTAATACTGCTTTTGGCGCGATATTACTTAAAACAGTTACACCAGCAAATAATACCGTTGCTATAATAAACTGGCCTGAAATAAAGCCCCAAAGCCCTGCAATAAATAAAGTGGCCGTTGATATGTCTCTATTCAGGTTTGTCATGTTATTATGCTGTTAAAATACGCTGTAGAAAGACTTCAAAATTTCATCTTTCATTTGCTAACTATTTTACGTTGCACCCAGCATAACAATAATACCCTTATTTTCAAATTAATTGTTTTCATTATTGAAACAAAAGAAGATTATTCCCCCTATGTTAGAAGACGACATCAGCTTAGAAGACAGAACCACAGATGCTTACGAAAAACTTGTTGATAATATGCCGCCTATAGGCTTCATTAGTCGTAAAAAAAGAATTAAAGCATTTATACAAATAACCGAAATGGCGCAATACATGATCAACACCGAGGAAATAACAGAAGAAATTGTTCTGTATATTTTTTCTGTAATGATGCGCAAATGCGCTGCTTTTCAAAAAGCTTCGACGATGACAGCTCTTAGTCTGGACTCTATTGCAAAAAACACATTTTCACCGATTGGTCTAGAATTTATTTTAGAAGTTCGTCGTAACCTAAACTTGCCCACAACTCATCATAACGACGCTGAAACAGAGGTCATTGAAGAAAAAACTGATTAACCGGAATTTATTTGAAAACTGTGTAGCATGGCGTTTGATCAGGCCAAATAAAAACGACGACTTAGGGAAATTAAAAACTTAACTTTACAATACTCACTGGAGAAATAAAAATGGGATTTATGCAAGGCAAACGCGTTTTAATTGTAGGCTTAGCCAGCAATCGCTCAATTGCCTGGGGTATCGCTCAGGCAATGCATCGTGAAGGTGCTGAACTCGCCTTTACGTTTCAAAATGAAAAATTACAAGGCCGCGTTGAGAAGATGGCGGGGGAATGTGATTCAAATATCACTATTGAGTGTGATGTCGGTCATGATGAGCAAATTGATAATGTCTTTACTGAACTTGGCAAACACTGGGATGGTCTTGATTGTATCGTGCATTCAGTTGCCTTCGCTCCCAGAGAAGCATTAGATGGTGATTATGTAGCAGCAACTACTCGCGAAAATTTTAAAATTGCCCACGATATCAGCTCTTATAGTTTCACCGCTTTAGCAAGTGCCGGGCGTGAAATGATGGCGGGCCGTAATGGTTCATTATTAACGTTGAGCTATTTAGGCGCTGAGCGAGCAATTCCCAATTACAATGTAATGGGCGTAGCCAAAGCGAGCTTAGAAGCTAATGTACGCTATATGGCCGTCGCTTTAGGAGCGGAAGGAATCAGAGTTAATGCTGTTTCTGCTGGCCCTATTAAAACGCTGGCTTCAGCCGGTATTAACAATTTCAAATCAATGTTAAGCAAAGCGGCTGATACAGCTCCACTAAAGAAAAATGTCACCATTCATGAAGTGGGTAATGTCGCTGCTTTTTTATGCTCAGATTTAGCATCTGGTGTTACTGGCGAAATTACCTATGTAGATTGTGGATACAATATTGCTGGAATTGCAGCATCCTGATAATCCTGGGTAGAGCGGGCTTCAAGGTTCAAGGCTGTTGACTTAAGCCCTCTCTTGCTGGAGAGAGTTAGGTGAGGAGGATAAAATCAAGCATTGTTAATCTCTTCATCCCAACCTTCTCCCTCTGGAGAAGGCGTTTATTCTTAAATCAACAGCATTTCTTTTATATTCGAATATAGCGGACTGAAGTCCGCTCTACTCTGATTTAGGTATTTTGTACCATGATATTAGGAAATTTGCTGCTATAGTCTTTACTCTTCAAGGCTAATTTAGCTGACATTTTGCGCGCAATTTGTTTATAGATTTGCGTAGGTCTGCCGTCAGGATCTGCTACAACCGTCGGCCTTCCACTATCAGCAAACTCACGTATATGTATATCCAGAGGTAGGGAGCCTAGTAGATCGATATTATTTTTCTCCGCCATCGCCATTCCGCCGCCAGATCCAAAAATAGCTTCTTCATGACCACACTCACTACAGATGTGCATACTCATATTTTCTACCACTCCTAATACCGGTACACTTACCTTTTCAAACATAGCCAAACCGCGCTGCGCATCTATTAATGCTATGTCTTGTGGTGTAGTAACGATAACAGCGCCACTGACTGGAATCTGCTGTGATAGTGTTAATTGAATATCTCCGGTACCTGGTGGTAAGTCGACGATTAGATAATCCACATTCGACCAGTTAGTATCGTTTAATAACTGCTGCAAAGCATTCGTTACCATTGGGCCACGCCAGATCATAGGCTGGTCTGGTTCAATTAAGTAACCGATTGAGATTGTTTGAATGCCGTATGCTACTTTAGGCATCATCGTCTTATTATCCTGACTATCTGGGTAACCCGACAATCCAAGCATAGTTGGAATACTTGGCCCATATATATCAGCATCCAGAATACCTACCGATGCCCCTTCTGCTGCTAAGGCTAAAGCCAGGTTTACCGAGGTAGTTGATTTTCCAACCCCGCCTTTACCGGATGCAATCGCGATAATATTTTTAATATTTGCAATCGGTTTCAATGCGTTTTGCACGCCATGCGGTACTATGTTTACGCTAATATGGACCTCTGCAGAACTAACACCTTCCAGAGCAGTGATCTGCTCAGTAACTTGTTGCTTAAACCCTTCTATAAAACTTTTTGCGGGATAACCTAATTCTAGATTAACCTGCACACGCCCACCTTCAACTGTTATCGATTTAACTGAACGTGCGCTCACTAAATCAGTTTCAACATTTGGGTCTATAATATTTTTTAATAAGTTTTCTATCTCTGCTTTTTCTATCATCGGCATTTTAGCTACTCCATGGCAACATGGTTAATAAATAAGTAATAACCTAGTATTTTACTTGGTTATTACTTAAGTTTCTAGTTTTCCTGTTTAATCACATCTTTCCGAGCGGAATAGTAAACAATTTCATATCATCATCCTAGAAAAATCAGTTGCTCACTTTTTCTATCACAAGTCATTGATTTCACATAACTTTCAAACAATGTCCGCTTAACCTATGGGTGATGCGGATATTTTTTTAAAGTGTTACATTAATTCAATATCTTGCACTATAAATTCGCGCTTAACTGATTTTTCTAGGATAATAGACGATTATTTTAGCCATCCTTTCCACGCAGATTTAAATCTTTATGTCAGATCGTAAAATCCTGATCACCAGCGCACTTCCCTATGCTAATGGCCCTATTCATTTAGGTCATTTAGTCGAATATATACAAACCGATATCTGGTCCCGATTCCAAAAACAACGTGGCAATCAGTGCTTTTACGTTTGTGCTGATGATACTCATGGCACACCCATCATGCTAAAAGCAGATCGTGAAGGCATCAAACCTGAAGATTTAATTGCGCAGGTCGGCAAAGAACACTTAGAGGATTTCACCGAATTTGGCATTCATTTTGATAATTATCACAGTACGCATTCAGAGGAAAACAAATATTTTTCCAGCTTGATATATGAACGCTTACGCGACGATGGCCATATTACTTCACGTAGCATTACCCAAGCTTACGATCCGGTAAAAGAAATGTTTTTGCCTGATCGCTTTATTAAAGGTGATTGTCCAAAATGTGATGCAAAAGAGCAGTATGGTGATAATTGTGAAGTCTGTGGCGCGACCTACTCGCCCATTGAATTAAAAAATGCTATCTCAGCGGTATCCGGCGAAAAACCTATAGAAAAAGATTCTGTACATTACTTTTTCAAACTCGCTGATTTTAATAATATGCTTAAAACATGGACGACTAGCGAAGGCCATTTACAGTCAGAAGTCAGTAATAAACTCGCTGAATGGCTGGAAGATGGCTTGCAAGAATGGGACATTTCCCGAGACGCTCCGTATTTTGGCTTTGAAATCCCCGACGCACCCGGCAAGTATTTTTATGTCTGGCTGGATGCTCCTATCGGTTATATGGCAAGCTTTAAAAATCTATGCACTAAACAGAACCTGGATTTTGATGAGTTCTGGGCTAAAGACAGCAGCACTGAGCTATATCATTTTATTGGTAAAGACATTATTTATTTTCATGCTTTATTTTGGCCCGCCATGTTATGTGGTGCTGGTTTTAGAACGCCGAGCGCTGTGTTTGCTCACGGGTTCTTGACTGTTAATGGCGAAAAGATGTCTAAGTCACGCGGTACATTTATTAAAGCTCGTACTTATTTAGACCATTTAAATCCTGAATATTTGCGCTACTATTTTGCAGCGAAACTGGGTGCTGGAATTGATGATATAGACTTAAGTTTCGAAGATTTTACTCAGCGAGTGAATTCTGATTTAGTGGGTAAAGTGGTTAATATTGCAAGTCGCTGTAGTGGATTTATTAAAAAACGCTTTGACGGTCAATTATCTGCACAATGCTCTGAGCCTGAATTATTCCAACAATTCATTCAAGCAAATGAAGAAATTTCAGCTTTATATGAATCTCGCGAATACGGTAAGGCTATGCGTGAAATCATGGCACTCGCGGATAAAGCTAATCAATATATAGATGAGAAAAAGCCCTGGTTGCTAGCTAAAGAAGAAGGCAAGGACCAGGAGTTACACGATATTTGTTCTATGGGAATTAATCTGTTCCGTTTATTAGTCGCATATTTAAAACCGGTACTCCCGCATTTAGCAAGCGAAAGCGAAGATTTTTTAAATATCCCTACTCAAGCCTGGCCGAATACTGCTACGCCTTTACTTAACCATGAAATTAAGCAGTTTAAAGCCTTAATGACACGGGTAGATGAAACTAAAATTGCTGCCATTATTGAAGATTCAAAAGAAAATCTGGAAAAAACTATAGCGCCTGTCGCAAAAAAGTTTGACCCTATTAATGATGAAATCGAATTCGATGATTTTGCTAAAATAGATTTACGGATAGCAAAAATCATTAAAGCAGAACATGTCAAAGGTGCTGACAAACTATTGCAATTAACGGTTGATATCGGTGACGAAACCAGAAATGTTTTTGCCGGTATCAAATCCGCTTATAAGCCAGAAGATTTACAAGGAAAATTGACAGTGGTTGTTGCAAATTTAAAGCCGCGTAAAATGAAATTTGGCATGTCCGAAGGCATGGTTCTGGCGGCAGGGCCGGGTGGGAAAGATCTATGGATATTGCACCCAGATGATGGAGCACATGCCGGCATGCGGGTTAAATAGTTTATCCTAGAAAAATTAGTTGAGCGCGAATTTATAGTGCAAGATATTGAATTAATATAACACTTTCAGAAAATATCAGCTTCACCCATGGTTAAGCGGACATTTTTTGCAGGCGCGGTGGGTCAAGAGCTTCAGATAACCTGATTTCTTTGAAAACAATCTGAGACTTATTACGGTTCGTAAGATGCTGCTGAGGAACGAAGCGCATCATTCGCTTCCCACACGGAGCTTGGGAATCGGTACTGCACCAGATATCTTATAATTTTCCTTCACGCAAAAAAAAGGCCTACAAAGTAGGCCTTTCCTTAGACTCGCTTAAAACTTAAGCTTCTATTTCAGCAAGACGATCAGCTAGCAAACCTTCTAAAAGCACTAGTGCTTTTTCAAAGCCTTTTATACCTTCTTCAAGCTTATCAGTAGCCATTTGGTTGTCAGCATGCATACTTTCAAATGTTGCTTTATCAACATTTATTTCAGTTATATTCATACCTTTTGCTTTAGCTGCATCTAACTTAATAGGTAAATTACCTTCAGTTGATTGTAATTCATCTAATAATGCTGGAGAAATTGTCAGTAAATCACAACCCGCTAATTCTGTAATCTCATCAATATTACGGAAGCTTGCACCCATAACTTCAGTAGCAAAACCGAATTTTTTGTAATAATTGAAAATTTCAGTTACTGACACAACACCTGGATCTTCTGCTGGCTCGTATGAATCACGACCTGTATCTTTTTTGTACCAATCTAAAATACGTCCTACGAAAGGAGAAATTAGAGTAATACCATTTTCAGCACATGCAATCGCTTGATGTAGGCCAAATACTAATGTTAAGTTAGTATGGATACCCTCTTTTTCTAGAACTTTAGCTGCCTGGATACCTTCCCATGTTGCTGCTACTTTGATCAGGATACGCTTACGATCAACACCTGCTGCTTCATACTGAGCAATTAGATCACGCCCTTTTGCAATTGTAGCATCAGTGTCATAAGACAAACGTGCATCAACTTCTGTAGAAACACGACCGGGTACAATTTCAAGAATTTTAAGTCCGAAAGATACAGCTAAACGGTCAAATGCCAGTCCTACAACTTCAGCTGCAGAAGCAGAAGCACTTAATGAAGCACGCGCAGCTGTTAATGTCTCATCAACAATTGCTTGATACTGTGGCATTTGCGCTGCTGCAGTAATCAATGACGGATTAGTAGTCGCATCACGTGGCGTAAATTTCTCGATTGCACCAATATCGCCTGTATCAGAAACAGCAACAGTTACTGCTTTAAGTTGGTCTAAATAATTAGCCATTGTAAAGTACCTTATAATTATAGTTAAAATTAAGAAAACACATTTTGTAATGCGTTAACGAATACTGATTAGATTTGCAATCTTTACCACTTATTTAGTTCAGAAAAAAACCTACTCAAGCAGCTGCATCTTCAAAATTTTTTAGGTAAGATGAACCATGATTCCATACACCCAACAAAAAATTTGTCAGCAGAAGAAAATAAATCTGTTTTCATTAATTGCTGAGGAATTAATGAAAACAGACTTAGATATAGCGTCAGAAAATGCCTTAGCTTGTAATCATTACTTTCAGCCTGATCAGCCGAAAGTAACTCTTACAACATAAATGCTTAGGCAACTGCCTGTCTGGAAGCAACTGATTGTTTTGCTATATACTTAGCCACACTACTCGTTAGCAAAGTGGGTCTGCTTTCAAGATATTTAGTCACACTTGATGGTGGAAGAATAACAACCTCTGGCTTATTTTTATCTACAAGAGATTTATTAATGACATATCTATCGACACTACTTACTTTTGCATCTGCACGGTTAGACAAATATTTTGCGACACCTGTTAGAACAGCCTTATTCTCAACTATATTAGTCAAGTATTTAGTAACACCTGTCAAAATGGGCTCAGCTTCTTGAGCCTCTTTTATGGCTTTTTCCTGGCTCTCAACATATCTTGCCACACCACTTAGTCTTTCTTGTTCTTCACTCATTAAGCTCTCCTCAATATTTCTTTGTTCTATTGCCGCATTAACACGGGCATTTATCTCGTCTTTTTCTGTACTCGACAATTCTATCGCTCGCTCATTACGTCTATTTACATACTCACCTACGCGGCTTAACTTTTCTACCTGGTCATGCTGCTCTACAGGTTGATTACTTTGAGTTTGTAAATATTTTGCAACACCCGTTAACCCCTCAACTGATGGCTCTATAACATTTTCACGATAGATATCTTGTCTAGCGGGTTTAGTTGAAAAAATACCAGATAAAAATCCCATTTCAATTACCCTTTATTTTGATTACGCATGTATTTTTCTACACCCGTTACATTCTCAGAAGCTGCTTTTTTCGCTGCAACAACTCTTCTTGCAACATATTTAGCAACACCCGATTTGGGCGCCGACTTGTTTGCTTCTAAATACTTGTCAACACTAGAAAGCTTAGGTATTTTATTCTGCAGATATTTAGCTACACCACTTACACCATCAGCATTACGAAAATCTCCTGATGAGGCTTGAGCCTTTCTTGCAGCATATGTTTTTTTAGGCTTAGAAGCACCTTTACCTTTGGCTTGCTTACTATAAAGAAAACCTGCAACACCTAAAACTACGATAGCAAACAATGGGTTGAGTGATGATTCTTCAGAGCTTGATTCTTCAGAACTTGATGGCTCTTGTGTCGCAGTTTCACTTGATGTTTCAGTGTATTTTTTTAGTGCAACAGAATTATTAGAGGTAGATCCAGATTTATGTTTGTAATCTTTATCTATATATAAAACTTCTGGTTCATATGCTGCAGCAGGGTAGTTTGCATCTGCTTTTGTTTTTTGACCAGCAGAAGAAGAACTTGATGCAGATCCTTGATGCTGATAGCTTTCATCTTGATAAATAACTTTGGGTTGAAAGTCAGCTGCCGGATAATCAGTACCTGCCGTCACGAATGGACTTGCAAGTAATAAGGCAGTAAATATGCCTTTTTTTACATTATTTTTTTTCACGCAATTCACCTATATGTCGTAAGAAACGAATTAAACCACTGACTGAGTATAACCAATCAGTGGCTATTCGTAAACGAAGATCTATGATCCTCTATGCTGTAACTAAGCCTACACGATACCTTTGACAGTTTTAACAACATTATCGACTGTGAAGCCGAAGTGCTCCAACACTACACCACCTGGTGCAGATTCACCAAAGGTATCAATACCAACAACAGCGCCATCCAGACCAACATATTTACGCCAGAAGTCTGTCACACCCGCTTCTACAGCAACTCGTTTTACACCTGGCGTTAATACGCTATCTTTGTATGCTTGATCCTGGCGATCAAACACATTAGTAGAAGGCATAGAAACAATACGAGCATTAATACCATCAGCCGCTAAAACGTCTTGTGCTTTTACAGCTAAATCTACTTCAGACCCTGTTGCCATAATGATAACAGCCGCATTGCCTTTTGCTTCTGACAAGACATAACCACCTTTGCGTATGGCAGCAAAATCAGCCGTGTCATGCGTACGTCCAGGAATACCTTGACGACTGAGCACTAAGCTAGATGGACCATCCATACGTTCAACTGCAGCAGTCCATGCAACTGCAACTTCAGTTGCATCAGATGGGCGCCATACATCCATATTTGGAATGTAGCGCATTGCCGCTGTGTTTTCGATAGGCTGATGCGTAGGGCCATCTTCACCCTGACCTATAGAGTCATGAGTCAAGACTGCAATGGTACGTATTCCCATTAATGCAGCCATGCGGAACGCACTTTTTGCATAATCAGAGAACATATGGAAAGTACCACCGAATGGAATTATTCCACCGTGTAGTGACACCCCATTCATGATTGCGTACATACCAAACTCACGTACACCGTAAGAGATGTAGTTACCTGGTTTTTTGCCATCAACATGCGTAAAGCTGTCACAACTGGTTAAGTTAGACCCTGTTAAATCAGCTGACCCCCCTAAAAACTCAGGCAGTATAGGTGCTAATGCAGCAATGGTTTTTTGTGATGCCTGACGTGATGCCAAACTTGCCCCAGCTTCATTTGTTGCAGCGATAAAAGCATCGGTTGTTGCTTTCCAGTTAGCTGGCAAGTCACCCGCCATACGGCGTGTGAATTCAGCAGCTTCTGCAGGAAAGTCTTTAGCATAGGCGGCAAATTTATCATCCCAGCTTTTTTCAGCAGCAGCACCTTTTTCTTTGCCATCCCAACCCGCATAAATCTCAGCAGGAATTTCAAATGGAGCCGGTGTCCAGCCTAATTCTTTACGCGTTAGTGCTACTTCTTCATCACCTAAAGCCGCGCCATGACAATCATGACTACCGCTTTTATTAGGTGAACCAAAGCCAATAATTGTTTTACAACAAATCAGTGATGGTTTATCAGTAACACTTTTAGCTTCAGTAATCGCGGCATTAATTGCATCGGCATCATGGCCATCAACAGAAATCACATGCCACTGATAGGCTTCAAAACGCTTAACCGTATCATCTGTGTACCAGGCATCAATATGTCCATCAATTGAGATGTTATTGTCATCCCAGA
This sequence comes from Methyloprofundus sp., assembly GCF_965251085.1. Taxonomy (NCBI): domain Bacteria; kingdom Pseudomonadati; phylum Pseudomonadota; class Gammaproteobacteria; order Methylococcales; family Methylococcaceae; genus Methyloprofundus; species Methyloprofundus sp. The sequence goes on from NZ_OZ252594.1 coordinate 4,078,979, forward strand.
AAGCAATTAATTTACCTAAGCCCCATGTACCTGCTAATGAACACGCTTCATGAGAAACACCTTCCATCAAGCAACCATCGCCTAAAAATACATAAGTGTTGTGATCTACGATGTCATGCCCTGGTTTATTGAATTGGTCTGCCAATAACTTTTCAGCCATTGCGAAACCAACACCATTTGTGACGCCTTGGCCTAGAGGACCTGTGGTTGTTTCAATACCCGGTGCAAATCCATACTCAGGGTGACCCGCACACTTTGAGTGTAATTGACGAAATGATCTTAATTCATCCATCGGCAGGGCGTAACCTGTCAAATGTAATATTGAATAAAGTAACATTGACCCGTGACCATTGGATAAAACAAAACGGTCGCGATCGGCCCATTCGGGACTGGTCGGGTTAAATTTTAAATGATCATTCCACAATACTTCGGCGATATCCGCCATACCCATAGGTGCACCAGGATGACCTGATTTTGCTTTTTGAACAGCATCCATGCTTAAAGCGCGTATGGCGTTCGCAAGTTCTCTACGCGAAGACATATAGTTCTCCAGAGTTTTATAAATTATTAAACGAAAAATAGACATGAGTTTTCGTCATGCCTATTCGAGTGATTCTTTTTAGCAGTAAAAAAACGAGCAACCTAAGTCGCTCGTCTTTTGCTATTCCATATTGGCGTGTCTTTCTCTCATTTTTTCTTCCGGGATTTCTTTTTCCCAGATAAGATGCGAGACAACAGATTCTAAGAAGACTAAAGTAGATAGCTCAAAAACCGTACCCATTGGCATGCCTTTCACTGTTTTATACAGATCCTGCTTACCAATTTGGAACACACCATCAGCCAGATCGCCAATAGTGGATTCAGCTTTAGAACAAATCAGCACAATTTTGGCACCTACACTTTTTGCTTTATTAGTGAATGCGACTAATTGCTCTGTTTCCCCAGACCCCGAGATGATAATTAATAAATCACCGCCTTTAATGCTTGGGGTAACAATTTCTCCTACCATGCTAACATCGTAACCACTGTGCATTAAACGCATGCCCAAAAAGTTTCCGACTAACTTAGAACGACCGGCACCTGAGATAAAAATCCGTCTGGCACCGTCAAACATTTCTGTCATTTGTTCTGCATACGCAAGATCAGTTGCATCAAGAATTGCTGAAATCTTATTGATGACCAACTTCTGGTTTTCTTGTTGCCACATAGTGTTACTCCGCCTTATGCAGCGTCAACTAATTCACGTAGTTCACGAGCTGAATCCGCTGGAGAGTCTGCACCGTAGATAGCAGCACCGACAACAACGATATCAGCACCTGCACGAACTACATCCTGAATTGTAGATGAGTTAATTCCACCTGCAACAGAAACACGAACGTCTAAGCCTAAGTTAGCAATCATTGCTAAATCATCAAATGGTGTATCGCCAGCTGCTTGTGCATCTAGACCCGTGTGCACACCAACGATTTGCGCGCCAGCTTCTGCACATGCTTGAGCACATGCCGCTTTATCACCAACGTTGATTAAATCAATCTGTGCTTCAGCACCCGTTACATTTGCAGCACTTACTACACCCGCACAAGTTGCTAAACCTGAAACACCTAGTACAGTACAGATATCTGCACCTGCTTCATAGAAAGGAGCAGATTCATATGCGCCAGCGTCCATTGTTTTTAGGTCAACTAAAAGCAAGTGATTAGGAAATCTAGCTCTTAATTCTTTTACTAAGTTAATACCATTGTGTTTGATACATGGTGTACCGATTTCGAAGATATCAACAGAATCAGCAACTTGCTCTGCAAGTGATACAGTTGCGTCGAAATCTAAAGAATCTAATGCCATTTGAATTAATGGTGTTGCCATGTTATGTACTCCGATTTAGTTATAATTTTGTTACGTACTTTTATTTTTTATGCGGACAAGACTTTAAATCAGAAAGCAGGCTAATGTCAAACTCTAATACCTTCATTAAAGCATTAACTTACCTTCTATCGGTCTATTCGCACCCTTTTTTAAGCTTTGCTTAAGCCATTTCCTCACTATTTAAATTTCTTCTTCTTGTTTACAAACAGTGAGTCACAATATCTATCTCATGATAAATATCGAAATCTTTAATAAATTCTACTTAAAAGAAATATTCCTTATTTCTTTTATTAATTTTCGTTGCTGAAATCTATATATTCAAAAACTGTGACAATTTTTCTCACGCCAGCAACTTGCTGCACCGCTTTTGCTGCTGCCAGGCCCTCTTCTTCATGCACTAAGCCCATCAAAAAGACCACATTATTCTCAGTAATGACTTTTACACGCGTGGCATCAAAACCAGGTTTGTCTTTTATTTCAGCTAAAGCATCTTTAACTTTAATCGTTAGCAAAGAATCTTCGCTACGCGATTGCAAGCTAGAAATTGGACCAACAATCATTTCGTTATGAACTAACTTTACGCCAGAAATAATCCTGACATTAGCAATGATTATTTCCCGAATATCTTCTGTTTTTGCTTCCCCTGTAACCAATACTTTACCATTATAGGACGTAATATTAAAGTGAGATTTATCTTTTATCTGATCAAGCCCATACAGCTCAAGAATAGCAGTATCTTCAATTCGCTCATCAAGCGTAATAGCCGCACTATCTCGCCGGTCATGCAAAAAAGAAAGCCCAGTCAACTCTGCGAGGCTTTGCCCCACACTACTACAAGCTGTGAGCATTAAAACACAAATAAGCAGCAAAACCTGTTTCATATTAATTAGTTACCAAATAAGTGACTATCGACTAAATCACACAAACAATGAGTAATCAAAAGATGCGCCTCTTGAATTCTTGGTGCCGATTGACTAGGCACACTAATGCATATATCTGATTCATGCAGCAGAGCAGGCAATGTCGTTTCATTCTCCCCTACCAGCAAAATTACAGAAACCTGTTTATCATGTGCAGCATTGATTAACTTGACCAGGTTTAGAGCACTACCCTCAACACTATATATTAATAGCACATCTTCCGCCTGACCCAAAGCACGTAATTGTTTAGCAAAAACTTCTTCATAATGCTGTGTATTAGCAATGGAAGTGAGCATTTGCACATCATTTACTAGTGATATTGCTGGCAACGAAGGGCGCACGCGTTCATAACGGTTAATCATAATGGCAACAAAGTATTGCACATTAGATACAGAGGCAGCATTTCCACAGCTTAGAATCTTTTTATCTGCGAGCAGCGCACTAACAATCTTTTGCGCAGCATACTCTATATATTCGCTTAACTCATCCAGAACCAGTTGTTGCGTCTGAATACTCTCGGAAATTTGTTGCTTAATGTTTTTATTCAAACTCATCTTAAAATGCGTTTTTAATCCAATCTGGTTGAAGATCTCCGGTTATCGCTAATACATCAAAACGAATCGGCTGGTTTATTTTATGAGTCATTATATAGTGTTTAGTCGCTGCGACAATACGTGCCTGCTTATTCGCGGTCACACTTTCCAGAGCACTACCATAATGCGCATTTTTTCTATAACGTACTTCGACTATAACTAGCGCGTCTTGCTCATGCATCAATAAATCCAGCTCACCCCATTTACAATTATAATTTCGCTCCACTAGTTTAAGGCCCTGAGCAATCAGGTACTCTAAAGCCAGATCTTCGTATTGCCGCCCCCTTTGTATACTATTCATTGGGACACCCTGAAGCTTATAAGGCCTTAGTCGATGTAATATCGTCCACAGGAACTTCATCTTCTTTTGCCATTTCCACTAACAGGGCTTCGCCATCATTGAATTTTGCGCAAACCAGATGGCGCTCAATACGATTATAATCATTTAATAACAAATCACCTGTTGCGCCATAATAGGGCGTGATGGCAATATCGTTAAGATGCGCCACAATTGCATAAGCATCTATACCGAAGGCAATCAGGCTGGAATATTTTTGTGGGTACTGTGCTTTAATTTCCTGCAAGGATAACATACTCAATTCGCCCTGATAAGCCGCATCGAATAGCCAGGGAATGGTACAAAAACTCACACCTTCCAAATCCATATCTTGCGGCTTATCTGCATAGCCCCGATACACTCTTGATAAACCGTACACTGCAACAGAGCCAGCACGATTATGATAAAACTGCGGATTTATGAGTCGTGCATTTTTAGCACTAGCGGCTAGAAAGATTACATCTACATCCTGCCGGCGCCTCGGCTGGTATTCAACAGTACCAATGACTTGCTTTAATTGATTATATCTATACTGGCTTTCATTAATACTGAGCATTTGCTTAACTGGAAAACTAAAATCTTTCGCCCTTGAGTCAAAGCTTTGTACTGCCAGCACATTCCCGTCCAGCTCCTCCCATGCATGCTGGAAATATTGACTCATACGCTCGCCTTCGGTAGTACCAGGCGCAAGGATAATTGCATTTTCATGCCCCGTAAAACGGGCCTGCCTAACAGCCTGCTGAACCTCATCTATTGGACTTAGTGCAAATTGATACAAGTTTGATTTTGCTAAACTCTCTACATAATTTAACGCCATTACCGGCACTATTAAATCATTACGCTCTGCCAACTCTTGAATGTATTTTTTATTAAGCGGCCCAATAATTAACTGCGCTCCATCTGCAACTGCTCTGCGATAAATTATTGAAATATCAGCTTGCTGGGTATCATAAAAACGTACATTAGGCCGATATCCCTGTTGTTGATTGTAGGCCGCAGTAAAGCCTGCTTTTATTGCCGCTGCATAAGCACTAAAGGGCCCCGATTCAGGCAAAAACACCGCTATTGTCTGCAAATTTGCCAATTTAAACCCGAATACCAGAAAATACCCAGAGGAAACTAATCCCTGCGCTGGGTGCCGAGGATACTCTTCTGACCAAGCATTGAAAGCTGCTTGCTGCTGCTCACCGCCTGGGTAATCTCGCCTAGTCTGCTCTAATGCTAGCCACCCGTTATAGATAATAGCATTCTGCTGCTGTAACTGCTCTAATAGAGTTTGCTCTGAGATCAGGCTTAATAATTCTAAAATTGCTTTATTATTTTGCTCTTGCTGCTGCTTTGTATCTAAGTACGAAGCTAATGCAATCCTTTCTTGTATACTTTTAAGCGTCTGCCCTGTTAAAGCATAGGAAAAAGCGGTCATAGCATAATATTCGACTTTTTGCGCCCGGCTTAATGCAAACACAGAAATACGCTTTGAATAATTTTGCGCCTGCTCAACATTCCCAGAATTTAACTCTAATTGTGCATACATCAAATACAACTGATTAAGCTGTGCGGTATTTAAACTTGCCGGTGCTATCAAATCCAGGTATTTTTTTGCCTTATCATCCTCAGGTATTTTTAACCAAGCCTGCGCGGCTTTTAGGCGCAAAATATTTTGTCTCGCTGATGGGTTTTGTGCAAGGCGCTGATAGGAATCTGCAGCACCTCGATAATTGCCTTGATCGAACAACTGCCCCGCTTTGCGCTCCTGAGCACCCGCTTTACTAGTCACTGAATCTTGCCCGCCAGTTTGCCATGCACAAGCCGAGATCAGCAATAGCGTGCTAAGCAAGGAAAATTTGATTATATTCTGGCTTTGCCATACAAGCTTTGTACAACGCTTCATAAATTGCATAATTCATTACTTTTATTAAGGAACGCGCACGGAATAACTTAAGCAACTGGCTGGTCTTTTTATCCGTCTTCTGCGTTGTAGAAACTGTTACGTAGCTGGCTATGCGCCTATTTCTACGTCTTGAATACGAATAAAAATCCCGCGCCAGATGCTCAACTTATTCCGTGCGCGTTCCTAAGATACGTTTCCTTGCTACTGTTGTGCAAAGTATACTATTAACCTTATTACTTAAATTCAGGATTCCAGCATGCCTATTCAGCCTGGCAAATTATATGTCGTTGCAACGCCTATCGGTAATTTAGCTGATTTTAGCGCCCGGGCAATCGCAACATTACAACAGGTCGATCTTATCTGCGCAGAGGATACAAGACATGCGCGCACTCTACTGCAACACTACGGCATTACAACACATTGCATTGCCCTACATCAACATAACGAGCAACAAAAAGCCGCAGGTTTAATCCAGCAAATCCTGCAAGGCACTTGTATTGCCCTTATTTCTGATGCGGGCACTCCCCTAATCAGTGACCCGGGCATGCCAGTCGTTGCTCTAGCTCAAGCGGCTGGCATTCAGGTATCTCCAATCCCCGGAGCATGCGCCTTAATCGCTGCTCTATCCGCATCGGGTCTAGCGGTTACTCAATTTTCATTTCTGGGTTTTATACCCCGGACTTCTAGCGCTCGCATTAATCTATTTTCTGTACAGAAAAACAATACTGCTACCTGGGCGTTTTACGAATCTTGCCATCGTATAGATGCCTGTCTAAAAGACCTCGCCAGCGTATTAGCAAAAGACCATGAAATAGCCATCGCCCGTGAAGTCACAAAATTACACGAAACCATCGTTAAAGCCAGCATACAAGACATGCTGACACTGTTTGCACAAGATAGCAATATGCAGCGAGGAGAACTAGTCGTTATAGTTTCTGGCGCTAAAATCGAACAAAAACCTGACTCCTTAAGTGAACAACAATTACACACGCTGAAAATATTATTAACCGAATGCACCATTAAAACTGCCGTAAAATTAGCAGTAGAAATCACTGGCGCTCGCAAAAAACTAGTTTATCAAACAGCTTTAGAACTAGCAAAAGAAAAGGAATAATTCCTTTCCCATATTCTCTAGTGACCCATGCGCTTTACAACCCAGCCCTAAGCATATCAAATGGTTAAGCCTGCGTTATCCTTTATTCACTTAAGAATTTAGCTATAATCCTAGAAAAATCAGTTGCTCACGTTTTCTAGCACAAGCTATTGATTCCACCGCACTTGCAAAAAATGTCCGCTTAACCTATGGGTGAAGCTAAAATTTTTAAAGTGTTACCTAAATCCTGCAAGCCCATATTTTGACTCTCATTAACCTGTCTAGCTAAGTGGTTATTAGGTTTTTACTGCCGCTTTGCCAGCCCTCTTTGTCCAACCGATCAAAATATCCAGATTTAAATCATAAATAGAGGAAATTTTTTGTATCGTATGGATATCCCCCGAGCCCAAGGCAATAAACACCCTGCCAACGTGCCATGACCTTTTAATCAAAGTGACTTAACTTCGGTTAATGTTAAGCGAGTAACCCCACCTTAACCCAATCATCCCATTCCTGTGGATAGAGCGGATCTGCAGGTGTTCTGACTCTCAGCTGATTATTGCCTGTGAGTAATTTTCCAGCCACCCGAATCAGATAAGTACGAAGTGTATCCGGCTCCCATTGGCACAACGTTTTGTTGCCACTCAATTGAGCCATCCAGCGCACGGTATTGTAGGCAAGAACGGCGCAATGAAATAATGCGGCATTAGCCAGAAATTGATTCGTTCTGATTTTACCTAAACCCATTTGTGATTTTGCTTCTTCAATCCATGTTTCGCACGTCGCTCGTTCACCATACTTCTTATGTGTTTGCCAAGGCGATAGAGGTTCAGTTGTTACATAACAAAAATAGTCATATTCTGCCGTATCCCAAAGCTCGGACTGAGGTCCTGTCACTTGTTTAGGTTGCTTTATCCTGACCGCGACAAACTGACGAGAGCGAGACCAGCCACCACAACGATATTGAAACTCGCTCTGCTCCCAACCGGGTCGGCCTTGTATGGCTGTCCAGGCCTGTTTGGCCAGCAATGCGTTCAAATTCTTAAGTTTAACCTTTATTAGATACCCATGCCCTCTGGTATCGAGAAATTCAAGCAAATCACCGACAAAATAACCACTGTCACCGCGAAAAATAATGCGCATCCGATTGGGCAAGTGTGCAAGTAACTGTTTGGTAAATTCTACAACACCATTGCTTGTAAAGGCATTGCCTGTCCGGAACCAGGCTTGTAAAATTTCTTTTGTTTCCGCTAGAAAAGCGAGTTGGACGAAGCCGCTATCGCGGAGAAAAACAGCGCATCCCTTAAATTTAAAGTGTAACCTCATTGCCTGTTATATGCATAACAGGTAACTTGTAAGCTCATCCAACTAACAATAATGAGGTTACACTGTTATGACACCATCGATAGAGCTTAAATTCAACCATTATTATATCCAGCACTGTAAGCATTTAAAGCTTAAGGGACTGCAACCCAAAACCATTGACGCTTATTCACGCGCTATTCGCCGTATCGGGGAACACTTTCAGGGGCATCTGGATAACTTAACGCAAGATCAACTGGTGGATTATTTTCATGCTCTTTTAAGCCGCCTTTCCTGGAGTGCCGTGAAACTAGATCTCTATGGTCTCAAGTTTTTCTATACACATGTGCTACAAAAGCCGTGGGTTGATGTGCTAATGATTAAACCACCACGATGTACGCGTATACCCGATATTGTCACTGTGGTTGAAGCACAACAACTGTTTATGTCGACCCGTAATCTAAGCTATCGAGTTTTTTATTTTACGATTTACAGTCTAGGTTTACGTTTGGGCGAGGGCTTAAGCCTGAAAGTAGGTGATATTGATGCGACACGCATGCGGGTACATATTCGCAATGCCAAAGGCAATAAGGATCGGCTTGTGCCTTTGCCTGTGAATACCTTGAAGGTGTTGCGTAAGTTTTGGGCTGTGCATAAAAATCCAGTGCTGGTATTTCCCAACCGTGCCCGGGGTCTAAAAGGTGCACATCTTGCTGAATCCCCCCTTGATCGCGGTGGCATCCAGAAGACAATCCGTCTTGTGACGCAAGAAATGGGACTAAAAAAAAGATTTCCTGCCACTCGCTGCGCCACAGTTACGCCACTCACCTGTTAGAAGCCGGGGTTGATTTAGTTGAGTTGCAGAAGATTCTGGGCCATACCAGTTTAGTAACCACGGCTCGCTATACGCATTTGACCGATATTACCGATGAGAATGCAGAGCTGCACATTAATCAGTTAGTCAATGACTTTTCTATTCACTGGGGGCAGATTTCATGATAACCCTAGCTGCAGTGATTGATCAATTTCAGTCTGACTTTTTAAGCGAGTATCAATCTCGTTTACGCTCCAATCAGATCAGTGCATTACATGCCATGAAGAGCTGTCGGACACAGCTGAGTCCTGTGATGCAGGTTAACTGTGCAGACTGTGACTATCAAACCTTTGTGCCTCATTCCTGTGGCCAGCGTAACTGCCCGCATTGTCAACATCATGAGAGTCAACAATGGATTGAACGACAGGTACAAAAACAAGTCCCTGCTGATTATTTTATGAATACCTTTACCTTACCTGCGCAGTTAAGGTCGTTAGCCAGGCAGCATCCGCGGTTACTTTACAGTATGATGTTTGACTGTGCCTGGGCGACTTTACAGAGTTTTAGTAAAAATGATAAGCAGTTGCAAGGCGATGCCGGGGCGATTGCTGTCTTACATACACACTCACGCGAATTAAATTATCATCCGCATATTCATGTCATTATGCCTGCGGCAATCGTGGATAAAATCAAGAAGCTCTGGCGCACTAAGGAAGGCAAATACCTGTTTCATCATAAAGCACTAGCAAAAGTATTTCGTGCAAAGATGCTAGCGCGTATGAACGAAGAAAAGTTGCCATTTCCCACAGCTATTCCGGAAAAATGGGTGGTCGATTGTAAGTTTGTCGGTGCAGGCGATAAAGCATTGATATATCTGGGTCGATACCTGTATCGTGGTGTGATTCGTGAACAGGATATCTTATCCTGCCAAAATGGCAAAGTAACCTACCGTTATCAAGACAGCAAAACCAAACGCTATCAAACCAAAACGGTATCGGGGGCTAAATTTCTGTGGCTGGTGCTGCAACATGTTTTGCCTAAAGGCTTTCGTCGTGCGCGCAATTATGGCTTTTTACATCCGAATAGCAAGGGTGTTATTAAGTTGATTCACTCCCTGCTAAAGTTTGACCCGACGAAGATATTGCGTGCACTCAAAGTACGGCCGGCATTCAGTTGCAAATGTTGTGGCGGGGCGATGGTTGTTGGGCGTCGGCAAATACCCAGGGTGGAAATAATGTTTCAGCCTTTGCCAACTTAACAATTGGAATCACTAGCGCTTATGTAAATTTAAACACTTCGACCCAGGCTATCAGCGGATTAAATGCTGAGGGAGTTGCTTGGGCTAAAATCGGAGATTAAGGCAGAATTTTGCTCCGATACTTGGACTTTGAGAGTTGACTGCAATGGACAACGCTCAAAGTTCAGTTAAACAGGTAAAAACAGAGGTTCGATTCATCAGTCGGGCTGATCAACAAAAAGCTATTTTCATAGAGCGCATTAAATGAATTCCTACTATCGTGCCGGGCTTGTCCAACAAACGGTTCAGATTGTGGCTCGCTTCGCGATCACAATCTAACCTTATTCGTTGTGGATGGTATGAACGGGCACCTTTCTTTTTGGGGTTGAAGCCTTTGGCACTTCCTTCTTGTCGACCACAAACGGTGTCCACAGTTGAATCGACATCGACCCACTGGACGGATTGTATGCCAGTTTTCGATTTTCCGGAACGAAGCAATCGCCGCCAGTGTTGACCACGCAAAGTATGCGTGAGCGTTTCAAACTGGCTTATCTGCCTATCACTTACTTCTTTAAAGATCCGTAAAATTGTGGTTTCAACAGGAATCTTTATCCAGCCAGCTACTTTGCGCAGTACGCTATCTGCCCATACGGTCGTCACCTTTGCCATTGATGTTGCTCCCCCCATCATGCCAACCAACGTCAATAGAACCACATCAGATAAGTGATGGTCTGCATTTTCACCCCGCCGATGTGGAACGCTTTGTTTTACGGTTTTTTCAAAACCTATCCTGTCTAAATATTTCACGACGGGAATCAGTCCCGCCTGGCTTGTCAATCCATGTGCTGTAGATGTCATTTTTACCGTTCGGGTACGGTTTCTTACGTGAGATGAGGATTTTGATACTTTAGAGGGCTTCATTAAAACAATGAGATAGTGAAATCAGGAAAATGATATTATATCATTGTTTAATAAGGAGTTTTGTGGATTATTATGTATAATGCTTGCAGGATTTAGGTGTTACATTAATTCCATATCTTGCACTATAAATTCGCGCTCAACTGATTTTTCTAGGATAATACTGAGCAGAGTTGGTCAGACAGTCGCTTTATTACCTGTACGCAAGTAATACAGAGGAAAGTCCGGGCTCCACAGGGCGAGGTACCAGATAACTTCTGGGAGGCGTAAGCCTACGGAAAGTGCAGCAGAAAATAAACCGCCCCTCACCTAGAATCATAGATTGTAGGTGAGGGGTAAGGGTGAAATGGTGCGGTAAGAGCGCACCGCGTGACTGGCAACAGGAGCGGCATGGTAAACCCTACCTGGAGCAAGATCAAATAGAGGAGCAGACGCGCGGCCCGCGCGGCTCCTGGGTAGATCGCTTGAGCCATAAGGTGACTTACGGCCTAGATGAATGACTGTCCTAGACAAAACCCGGCTTATCGACCAACTCTGCCTTTTATTTAATTAGCTGATGACAAACCATTCTCAGGAACAGGTATTAATTTCGTTGCTATTTCAACACTCTTTTGGAGTAAAAACTTAGTACACTAAAGCTCACAGGAAGTTCTATTTCAAGGCATGAAAACAGGTATATTTATTTATGATTAACAATGAATTAATTAGTACTGAACAAACCGCTGCCATTAGCGAACTACTGACGCTATGCCACGTACATAGCTACCCAGCGAAGACCACCATTATTCGTCCCGGTGATAAAGGTGATACCTTACATTATATCGTTGAAGGCTCCGCTAGCGTTTGCGCTGAAGATGATAATGGACACGAACTTATTCTGGCCTATTTAAATAAAAATGATTTTATTGGTGAAATCGGGGTGTTTAAGCCACCCGGAGATCGAAAAGTTACCGTAAAAACACGCGTAGCCTGCAAGCTCGCAGAAATCAGCTACGCCCGCCTACACCAAGCGATGCACAAAGAACTTGCCAGTCAGGCAGTTTGCTTACTTACTTTATTTGGTGAACAACTCGCTTGCCGTCTATTGACAACCAGCAGAAAATATTGCGACCTGGCATTTATGGATGTTGAAGGTCGTGTCGCTCGTGCTTTACTGGATTTGACCAAAGAACCTGATGCCATCACTCACCCTAACGGCATGCAGTTACATACTACGCGCCAGGAAATTAGTCGCATTGTAGGCTGCTCAAGAGAAATGGTCGGACGTATTTTAAAAGAAATGGAAGACAAGCAATTAGTCTCTGCCCATGGTAAAACAATTGTAGTCTTTGGCACTCGATAATACCTCATCAGCAAACAGCGTTCTCAGTAACATTAGGCTCCTGGAAATAAATAAGCGTCCAATATTGGGCAGGATTTTTGTTTGTCATTAGTGCTGTAGCAATAGGCACATAGCTGGCTACGCAACTATTGCTACAGCACTAATGACGGACAAAAAGACCAGCAAAGTTGGATGATGTGTGTTTCCAGGCGCCTTACCTAGCTAGTAACTCACGCGCCTGCTCATCCGCATGATAAGACGAGCGCACCATCGGCCCGCTAGCAACCTGCTTAAAACCCATTTGTTTTGCTAACACAGCATATTCATCAAACTCATCAGGTGTTACATAGCGCTGCACAGCTAAATGCTCAGTACTTGGCTGCAAATACTGCCCCAGAGTTAAAATCGAACAATGGTGCTCTCTTAGATCACGCATCACTGCTAACACTTCTTCCTGAGTCTCGCCTATACCTAACATCAAGCCGGATTTCGTGGGTATTTCCGGCAATACTTCATAGTGTGCTTGCAATAAATCCAGAGAGTGTTGATAATTCGCTCCTGGCCGAGCCTGCTTATACAAGCGCGGAATTGTTTCAAGATTATGATTAAATATATCGACAGGGTTACTCTGTAAAATATCTAATGCACGCTCTAAACGCCCTCTAAAATCTGGTACTAGAACTTCTATTTTAGTTGCCGGAGACTGCTCACGGATTGCTTTGATACAGGCAGAAAAATGTCCTGCCCCGCCATCTCTCAAATCATCGCGATCTACCGAAGTTATCACCACATACTTAAGCGCTAATTGTTTAATCGTACTAGCAAGATTAATAGGCTCATTTACATCTAAAGGCTCCGGTTTTCCATGCGCGACATCACAAAAAGGGCAGCGCCGGGTACATAGGTCACCCATAATCATAAAGGTAGCCGTACCCAGACTAAAGCACTCATTTAAATTAGGGCAAGCTGCTTCCTCACAAACACTATGCAAATTATTTTCACGTAAGGTTTTTTTGATACGCACCACATCTTCATTTCCGGTTAGTTTAATCCGGATCCAGTCAGGCTTACGCAACACAGTATCCTTGGGGACCACTTTTATCGGTATTCTGGATAACTTTTCTGCATTACGCTGATGCGTACCAGGGGTTGTGCGTGAGGGTGCTTGAATTGAAGACATAAAGAGTGAATTGAAAAACAAAAAGGATTTTACTGCGCACGGACACGGTTTTCTAGCGGCCGATTTTTATCGATAGCTGCGTTGCTGAAACAGGGGCGTAGTTTGCTATGCGTCTGTTTCAGCACCTTGCTCTCGACCAAAATAAACTTTCTATAAAACCCGCAACCGTCACCGCGCGAAGTATAACCGAACAAAAAATACACACTGGCTAACCCAGATTTGTATAACAGCACACTATTATAATATACTTCGCGCGTTCACGACTGCGGATTTCTAGCGGCTGAGTTTTGCCGATAGCTACATTGCTGAAACCGTTATTTAGCTAGCTATGCGCCAGTTTCAGCGCCTTGTTATCCACAAAAATCAGCTCACTATACAACCGCACCCGTACCCGCGCGAAGTATAGTTTCGCCAATCGAACGAAAAAGCAATTCAAAAAATCGATATCTACGCTAATTCCTGTAACCAGGCCAGCGCCTGGTCTGAATCCTCAAAATATTTAACTTCGCCTGAAATAAACCACGTGCCAATTTTAGCAGTGTATTCCTGCCATTTTTTATTACCGAAGATTGCTATTTTGCTAAATTCATTGCCGTGCTTCAAGCCCAGTTTAAAATCATCCCACGCAGCTCTTAGCTCCCAGCCTTCCAATTCAGACCCGTCTATAAAGGCTTTTATCTGCGGGTCTTTAACCCCTTCCAGGGCCGAGTCAATCATCGGGGTAATTTTTAAATAATCTTCGTGACTGAGCTTGCCAATGGCTTTTAAAGTCAAGAAAAATTCATCACCCACTCTTTCTATACCAATGGACAACCCATGTCTTGCAACACTCATATTACTTTCCTCTTTTGTACACTATAAATAGCGGGAAAAGCCGCTACTTCTAAGGTAGCGCGCAATAAATAACCCACCCATATTGCGTAGGATTTTTGTTTGTCTTCAATGCCTGCCCCGTACTTGATACGGGGGGTAGAAATAGGCGCATAGCTGGCTACGTAACTATTTCTACAACGCAGAAGACGGACAAAAAGACCAGCAAGGTGGGTGGGTTATTTATTGCGAGTTGCCTAATGCACTACACCAATAACAAATGCAGTCATGGCAAAAAATAAGACTAACTTGTCTCCAACGACTTGATCTATAACATAGAGGGCATAAAGCGTTGTAAGTGTATAAATTAATTCTGTCATGTCCAGTCCTCGTGAAGCTTATTATTTTATTTAAATAGCATTACGCTATAGTTCAGGAGCTACAAACGGCGCTCTTCGACACCTTATTTAAGCCTTCAGCATAGTAGCATATGTAATCACTCAAAGGGATAAAATTTCTTAAGTATTTGACTGATGATTGACTTGTAACCTATGATCACCTGAACCTGGCAATGGTTCAGGTTTATAAATCAATAGCTTCGGCATATAAAGAGAGCTGGGGGGGCAACACAGGCATTAAACCCTGTAAGTAACAAAGCTACCCAGCCTTAACTTAAATTGAATTGCGGTTCAATTTTCATTACTCGCAACAGAGTTCTAATTATTAGAATACTGTTGCCTGTATTTTAAGAGGGTATGACATGAAAACAACTTCTATAGATTCTCAGCAATATAATAATGCGACTCATCTGCCAACCAAACAATACAATACGCTAAACAGGCACAAAAATAGCTTTAGTCCTTTGTCTGCTCTGTTCAGTTTGATCAGGCACAAATCAGGGGCTTTACTCTCTATTTTGTGCCTAACGCTAATATTACCACTCACAGCAAATGCCCATAGAGGCGCAAAGGGCGAAGTTGATACCTGTCGAATATCGGTAGGCACAGAGGTGATACATTTTTCCGCATACACCCCCGCTTTGTCAGGCGGAAAAAGCTACTGTCATATTATTCCGGACGTCGGTTTAACAGATTTGGTGATAGATTATGAAGGCAAAAAACTGCGCCATACCACCGTTGAGTTTGAGGTCACTAAAGAACCAGAAGGTAGCCGGGTTTATTATCATAACCCCGAACAGATCACAAAAGGTACTGTTGATGCTAAAGTTGATTTTAGAAAATACGGCAAGGGTGATTACCTGCTACACGTCACCGTACTAAACCAAGGCGAAACAATAGATTCCCACCTGCCTTTTTCCGTAGGTTTAGAGCAAGCAGAAAGCCCAATACCGAACAAAATCCTGATTCCGTTTATTATCGTTGTTCTCATCTTTGGCGTGATGTTCTATATGTCCAGAACCAACAAAAAGCAGCCTCCATCAGGAGGTGATTCAGCTGTCTGATTTAGCGTAGACTGCCAGCCATAACAACTGGCTGGCAGTCTAAAATATGCTTATTTGATGCGTATTAATCAACCCAGGGTCGGGCTTGCTTTATCGCCAAGTTACCACGGCTACCATCATCCGTTTCAGTGATTTTAAACTCTATATCCATAGCAAAATCATCAGCGCCTTGATACAGTTTTTTGAAATGCGCATGGATAATCTGTAAATTTTCTCTTAACTGATCTATCTCGCTTTGCGTCAATACATTCTCTGTCGTCACCGGCGCATCATAAACCTCTTCGATATTCGAGTGCCTGATAAATTGTGTCTCCCAGGCAAAGCCACTAACAGACGCCGCTAAACGCGTAATAAGGAATTCATCCGGTATCGGGTTTATTAATCCACTCGCTGTTTCTATGGGCTCAGGATTGGTAATGGATAATTCACCATATTGCGCATTCACATAAAAACCTTCCCAGCCCGGATTATAAATATTTTTGCTAATGGCGACTCCATTCACCTGCTCATCACCATAGTTGGGATGTATTAACACGCCCATATAGGTTTTAAGATGATCAATACGATGCAGTCTACGCTCTTCAAACGCACGCAAGGTCCATAAACTTCCCCAGACTTGTTTAATACTATTGATTAACTTGCCTTCCTTGGGTTTATGCGTAAAAGAGCTGTATAAACCCGCGCCATTAAATCCTTGCAGATCTTCATTATTGGTACTGGAGCGAACGCGAAGTTTTTGGCTAAACGGCTCACCTGCAGGTTCCCAGAATAGTCGTACGGCTTCAATCTCATCGACCAGAGATTGCACAACGTCAGCACTTTCAATCATCTCACGCAACTCTACTAGCTTTTGTTCACGCACAGCTAAACTAGCGTTAAATTCAGCACTGCCTAACAGCTGCTCCACATAATCATAGAATGACACACTATCACTATCGTTGCACAACACCTGCATATCACCGACACAACGCGAGCTACGCATAAAAGCATCGTACATTGCAAACGGCAAAGCATAGCCCCTGGGCGCAATACCATCAGCTAGAATTTTACCTAGTTCAGCAACATTAGCGGCTTTCACGCCTACTCTAATCCAATCCTCATGTTTTACAGTCGTTAAAGGTATCGGCGTAGTAAAACTCAAATCACTTTCGGGTATAGTCGCTTCTGCTGGAATCTTGTCTACCAACCACTTGAGAGCTTCCTCCTCAGTAGCAGGCTCAATATGCACGCCATTCTCATTGACAACATAATGCACCCACTGATCAATCAAAGCAGCAACCTCTGGAATAGCCTGCACATTTTTCATATAAGGGAGATGGAAAGAAATAATCATCCAAACGAAGTAAGCTTGTGTCTCAATAATTTATAATAATGAATTCTGAATTTATTCTCACACTAGGCAGATAAGCTTGTTGATATTAACAGATAGCATTATAGGTTGGATTATAAATACAGCCCATCGTTTAAAAGGCTCGGTACGTCGTATATTCATGGCTGAAACGGTGGAGCTACTAGGCTCAGGTGGTGCAAGTATTGCTGAAGAAAAACTAGGATGGAATAGAGGCACTATCCGAAAAGGACAATATGAACTTGAAACTCAGCCCATAGAAGATAATTTTTCAGCGAGAGGGCGTAATAAAAGTGAAGAGCATTTTCCTCATCTACTTGATGACATAAAAAAAATTGCTGAACCGGAGTGTCAAACGGATCCCTCTTTTAATTCCTGTCGATTATATACCCGGCTAACGGCTAAAGAAGTTAGAAAACGTTTACTGGAGATTGATTATTACGATGAAAAAACATTACCTTGCTCAAAAACTATCAATACAAAATTAAATGACCTGAGTTACCATCCAAAAAAGGTACAAAAAACAAAGCCTCATAAGAAAATCAAGGAAACGGATGCAATTTTTGAACAAGTTCATTCAGTCAATGGAATGGCAGATATCAACCCAAAAGAGATTCGTATATCAATTGATGCCAAAGCAAGAATGAATATAGGAAATTTTTCACGGGGAGGACGAAATCGGGTTTTAACAAAAGCAGAGGATCATGATTTAGATGTTAAGGAAAAGTTAACTCCTTTTGGTTTTTATCTGCCTGAACATGATGATTTTTTCCTTTTCTTTACAGCAGGCTATGCCAGCAGTGATTTCATCGTTGACCGATTGGAAGAAATTTGGCCAGAAATTCAAGAAAAATATGGAGTAGATATTCTGACAATTAACGCTGACAATGGTATGGAGAACAGTAGCTCCAGAACTCAGTTTATAAAAAGGCTTGTGGAGTTTGCTGAAAAAAGCAACATAAAGATAAAACTGGCCTACTACCCTCCTTATCATAGTAAATATAACCCAATTGAACGAGTATGGGGAGCCTATGAAAATCATATTAGTGGCGACATAATGGATACAGTTGAAACAACTTTAAAATTTGCCAAAAGTATGACCTACAATGGCAAAGCACCTATTGTTAAATTAACAGAAAAAATATATGAAACAGGAGTAAAGGTAGGTAAAAAAGCAATGAAGACGTATTATCAGTTTGTTGACCGAATGCCATCGTTGGAGAAATGGTTTTTGACCATTTCTCCTGGTTGTTCTGGATGATTATTTCTTTCCATCTCCCTAAGCATTAGGCGTATCATTCTGCCGTGCCTTTAAATTAATATGCGATAAGGGTGTTTGCGGTTGTTCGGTAATAATCCCTCCAACATGACCTAGAGTATTGGGGATGTAGGTATAGATTGCTATGGTATCTTCGCCGGGATTGGGATCGCCTGGACTAATCACCTTCAGACGACCGTATGCCTCACCTTGATTTAAAATAGCTGACTCAAGTTGCGCAAACAAGCTATCGGTATCAATACTGAGTATATTCTTAGCCGCAAATTGCTCAGCGAAGCCTGCAAATTCTAGTTCATGCGTATTACCGACAGGATGGTAAGCCAAGGCATTGGGCAAAAAAGGCATGGCCGCAGTAAGACTACGATAAGCATGTTCAATCAGCTTCTCAGGCACCGGATCGGTAGGCCAGAATTCCAAGGCGTACAAGCCCTTCTCCTGTCCATTATCAGCATTTCGATATTCATCGTAGGCAACGACAGAACCTGCCAGATATCGCCGTTCTTCTCTAAAATATGTTTCAGCAATAAACTGGGTCGACCCTTGATCATACGATATGTTCTGGTAACGTTTTAAGACGCCTCTAGTAAAATCATAATGCAAAGGCGTCGCATCAGAGTTCATAAAATATAAAACCGGGTGAAGACTATCCAGGTCAGTTATTACAAATTTCAATTCACGTACACCGGTCACACCGGGCAGGTTATTTTTGGCCGCTAGTTCTTCAAATTCCTGGCGATTGTTTAAAAAGACAGCGCCTTTATTTTGCCCAATCGCCCAGTTAAAAATAACGCTATCTGTAGAATCGCTGGCACTTTTTAGCAAAAATTGCAAAGGACTGGAATTGGGAATAAGCTGCATTTCTACTTGCGTCACTAATAGCTCTGAATTATCCGCAAGCACACATAAAGATGGAATTTTTAATATTTGCTTGTCTGACTGAAAGATGCCTAATCTCTGCTCTATCGTTTCAGCAAGAGAATCTAACTGACTCAACTGAAACTGAAACGGGTTCTTGCTATCCAGCAGATCGAGCTGTACTGCAAATATGCCACCCTGCTTCTCTACAGTAACCGCCGGAACCACTAAGCTGCCTTGCTGAATATCATAACTCGCCCCACCTTCTGGACAATTCCCAGCCTGTAATGAAGCGGCAAAAAATAGACCGGCACTTGCCAGTAGTAATATTGGGTACTTCATACTTATGCTTATAATGGACTAAAAGAAACGACCCGAAATTGAATCATCGTCGGGGTTTGAATTTGTTCTAAAACGACACTAAAAAAGTCGTCTTCCCCATTGTTTTTAGGTATTGCTAACCTCGGGATGTGTAATAACTGCGTATTATTAATATAGTGAGTATCACTATCCTGCATATCCGCTCTTAAATGTGACTCGGTCAGAGTTAAAACAAAGTCACTCTCTTGCTGAGCCGAATGAAACGTGACACTAAACACACCTGAGTCGGCAACCGCGATTTCATTTAACTGCACACTGTTACTCTCTGGATAAAATACTGCAGGGTAATACTGAACCGGCGTATTCTGAAACACAAAAACGGCATTTTTAGAGGCTGCCAGCATATACTCCTGACCAAGCGCAACACTCAAACCAAACTGGTCATGTGACTTTATTTCGGCATTAGCCTGAAGGTAAGGAACCTGCCAGGTGTTATTGTTATCCTGAGTATACACATATGCCATCCCACTATTAAAGCCATTGGCATGAATCTTATTCGCACCCACCAAAATATGTTTATCCAGCATCGCAAAGCTATTACCAAAATTAGCCCCTACATTATGCACTTGTGGAAACAAGGCAGTATCTTCATGCCAGGCTCCACGCTCTTTTATATATATATAAACTGCACCTCCGCGTAAATCATCAAAAACATCTTTATGTTTAACACTGGCTGCAATTGTATTACCTTCAACCGCTATCACCTCACCCAGATTATCACCGGACTCACGATTTGAAGCACCAATTCGTGCTGTTGGCTGCCAAAAACCCGCTTTGTTTTCATAGACAAAAATAGCACCACTTTCAATTCCGGGGTCAACGGTATCGCCTTTACTAATTGCAAAGCGAGCCTGGCGCTGGCGACTTGTTTTGGGTCTGCGTTTTGATTCAGGTACAACGACATCATTCGCATCGGTCAGTGGCGCACCAATAATCAATGTTTCCTTATCTAGTGCAATTGCAGCACCAAATCTTAAAGCTTGCGGGTCATCAGGCTCAATACTTTCCATAAAACGCCATTGTTTTGATTCTGCATCACGGGAATAAATATATACCTTACCCTGACCATGTCGCGCTGCACCTATATAAAGAAAATCATCATAAAAGGCAATCGCATCACCAAAACCACTTTCTGCAGCCATATCGGGCGCCTTTATTTTAGCTAATTGCCGCCATGGCTGGATTGCTGTTATCGGATTACGCTCAAAAACATACACAGCACCACTATCAACACCACCTTCATCATCCTTGCTGGCGCTAACAAATAAACTATCATTAACTAAAACAATATGTTGCCCAAAACCATCCGTACTGGGCTGACTGTTTAGTTCGGTAGTCAGACGCCAACTTTCCCCAGCCGCATAAATATAGACTGAACCAGAGGCACTACTCGTATCAGGAAAAGCTGCTACAGCTGCTGTCGCCCCAGAAACAGCCAGTGCAGTTCCTAGTTTTTTATCGGCCAGCGTGGCTGGGGTAGATAATTGAACTTCATGCTGAAAAGGTAATTGCAAATTAACTGCGTGAGCAGCATATATATTAAATAGACTAAGCGATAATAAGCTTATCAAGCGGCGTAACATCATAAGGACTGGAATAATACTGAATTGGAAATAAAAAATAGACAGGGGTTATAGCTAAATAATATGTAACCTAAATCCTGCAAGCCCATATTTTGACTCTCATTAACCTGTCTAGCTAAGTGGTTATTAGGTTTTTACTGCCGCTTTGCCAGCCCTCTTTGTCCAACCGATCAAAATATCCAGATTTAAATCATAAATAGAGGAAATTTTTTGTATCGTATGGATATCCCCCGAGCCCAAGGCAATAAACACCCTGCCAACGTGCCATGACCTTTTAATCAAAGTGACTTAACTTCGGTTAATGTTAAGCGAGTAACCCCACCTTAACCCAATCATCCCATTCCTGTGGATAGAGCGGATCTGCAGGTGTTCTGACTCTCAGCTGATTATTGCCTGTGAGTAATTTTCCAGCCACCCGAATCAGATAAGTACGAAGTGTATCCGGCTCCCATTGGCACAACGTTTTGTTGCCACTCAATTGAGCCATCCAGCGCACGGTATTGTAGGCAAGAACGGCGCAATGAAATAATGCGGCATTAGCCAGAAATTGATTCGTTCTGATTTTACCTAAACCCATTTGTGATTTTGCTTCTTCAATCCATGTTTCGCACGTCGCTCGTTCACCATACTTCTTATGTGTTTGCCAAGGCGATAGAGGTTCAGTTGTTACATAACAAAAATAGTCATATTCTGCCGTATCCCAAAGCTCGGACTGAGGTCCTGTCACTTGTTTAGGTTGCTTTATCCTGACCGCGACAAACTGACGAGAGCGAGACCAGCCACCACAACGATATTGAAACTCGCTCTGCTCCCAACCGGGTCGGCCTTGTATGGCTGTCCAGGCCTGTTTGGCCAGCAATGCGTTCAAATTCTTAAGTTTAACCTTTATTAGATACCCATGCCCTCTGGTATCGAGAAATTCAAGCAAATCACCGACAAAATAACCACTGTCACCGCGAAAAATAATGCGCATCCGATTGGGCAAGTGTGCAAGTAACTGTTTGGTAAATTCTACAACACCATTGCTTGTAAAGGCATTGCCTGTCCGGAACCAGGCTTGTAAAATTTCTTTTGTTTCCGCTAGAAAAGCGAGTTGTGGATGGTATGAACGGGCACCTTTCTTTTTGGGGTTGAAGCCTTTGGCACTTCCTTCTTGTCGACCACAAACGGTGTCCACAGTTGAATCGACATCGACCCACTGGACGGATTGTATGCCAGTTTTCGATTTTCCGGAACGAAGCAATCGCCGCCAGTGTTGACCACGCAAAGTATGCGTGAGCGTTTCAAACTGGCTTATCTGCCTATCACTTACTTCTTTAAAGATCCGTAAAATTGTGGTTTCAACAGGAATCTTTATCCAGCCAGCTACTTTGCGCAGTACGCTATCTGCCCATACGGTCGTCACCTTTGCCATTGATGTTGCTCCCCCCATCATGCCAACCAACGTCAATAGAACCACATCAGATAAGTGATGGTCTGCATTTTCACCCCGCCGATGTGGAACGCTTTGTTTTACGGTTTTTTCAAAACCTATCCTGTCTAAATATTTCACGACGGGAATCAGTCCCGCCTGGCTTGTCAATCCATGTGCTGTAGATGTCATTTTTACCGTTCGGGTACGGTTTCTTACGTGAGATGAGGATTTTGATACTTTAGAGGGCTTCATTAAAACAATGAGATAGTGAAATCAGGAAAATGATATTATATCATTGTTTAATAAGGAGTTTTGTGGATTATTATGTATAATGCTTGCAGGATTTAGGTGTAACTACTCAGACAAGCTGAGTCGTTACAGCAAAATAAACAAGGATGGGCAAAGGGCTTCATCCGTGCCCATCAACGAAAACATGATGGGCACGTCGTACCTCCTTTGCCCATCCTACAAAAACGCTTGATCCATCAGGGTGTTTTTTATCAAATACCTGCTTCTCTGGTGCCTGGCTGGAAATATACAATCTAATTTCGTAACTATCAGATACGCTGAGTCGTTACAATAATATAAGACTTAGATCTCTCAAAGATAAATATGACCGTCTATACCTGCCAAACAAGACGATAAAAGCCATTTTAGGCCAGCAAGAAAACCTTGACCACGCCTTCTTCTGCTTGCACTGACAAATCCCAGGCAAAAACTATACTTCGCGCGGTCACCGATGCGATTGTATGGTGAGCTGATTTTTGTTGATAGCAAAGCCTGCCCCGTACTTGATACGGGGACGCTGAAGCTTGCGCATAGCTACGTAACGATTTCAGCAACGTAGCTAGCGGCAAAAACTCAGCCGCTAGAAATCTGCACCCGTGACCGCGCGAAATATAAATAAGCAGTAATTATGCCGCATCCCATATCTCTGTATTTAGCCTAGAAAAATCAGTTGCTCACGGCTTCTAGCACAAGATCTTGATTCCACCGCACTTCCAGAAAATGTCCGCTTAACCTATGGGTGAAGCTAAGATTTTTGAAAGTGTTATATTAATTCAATATCTCGCATTTTAAATTCGCGCTTAACTGATTTTTCTAGGTTTAAGAGGGTTTAGTTCAAGTCATCGAGTTAAAAATAATTAAACTATGTTAATTAATCTTATTTTACACGTGATATAAACCCCTACTTGATATAAAACCCAATTATTTAACCCACCCGTTTTTTCCAGCACCCTAGGCTTTTATAAAAAAGATTTTCCGAAATTACTCCACAACTAACATTGACTCCCTAAGTGATCGTGAATTTTCACAAATTTATGCAGAAATTATCTTATAAACATATATTGACATGCATAACATACTGAATTAAAAGTACTTTATGACATTGTATAAAATTCATACAATTTAACACAACTGTAACAATCCTAGGTGTTAGAGTTACTTTTAAACCCGTCATCCACAGACTTATCCACAAATAATGTGTACAACTATTTTTCTTTAATCTTGTTAAGCATTTAGCTAAATATTCAAGAAAAAACCTTTACAAAAAACATTCCAAACGTTTCCTTTTATTTCAGTATTACTTTGTTAATACAAGAAGGTTTATTGTCGAAACAATCCACTTTTCTTAGACCTATAAGGCAAGCCAGTTTAGGAACGATAAATCATCGGTGCTATAATCCTAGAAAAAACAGTTGCTCACGTTTTCTAGCACAAGCTCTTGATTCCACCGCGTTTGCAAAAAATGTCCGCTTAACCTATGGGTGAAGCTAAAATTTTTTGAAAGTGTTATATTAAATCAATATCTTGCACTATAAATTCGCGCTCAACTGATTTTTCTAGGATAATGCCCCGCTATTTCAGTTAAACCACCTAAATTATGACTACCGCTAATAAGGACAAACTTTCCAGTGCTCGCTTTTCTGAAGCAACCGATGCTTTTGTAGAAGTTTTTACTGCCTCAGTTGATTTTGACCAGCGCATGGCGCAACAAGATATCCAAGGTTCCATTGCGCATGCAAGCATGCTTTGCAAAATTGGAATTTTAACTGAAACCGAACGCGATAGTATCTTTCAAGGCTTGCAACAAATTAGCGAAGAAATCGAACGCGGAGAATTTCAGTGGTCGGTTAAACAAGAAGATGTGCATATGAATATCGAAGCACGTTTAACTGATTTAATTGGCATGGCTGGCAAAAAATTACATACCGGCCGCTCGCGCAATGACCAGGTCGCTACTGATATTCGGTTGTACATGCGCACTGAAATCAATGCAATTATTAGTGTCATTGAGCGCTTACAAAATGCATTACTGGATCTGGCAGAGCGTGAAGCAGACACCATTATGCCTGGATTCACCCATTTACAAGTGGCTCAGCCAATAACTTTTGGGCATCATCTAATGGCCTGGTTTGAAATGCTGGTGCGCGATAAAGAGCGTCTGCAAGACTGCTTGAAGCGCGTCAACATCATGCCCTTGGGTGCTGCCGCCTTAGCAGGAACCAGCTACCCAATTGATCGAGAGATGACAGCTGAGTTATTAGGCTTTTCTCGCCCTTCTGCCAACTCTCTCGACTCTGTTAGTGATCGAGATTTTGCCATCGAATTTACGGCAGCGGGTAGTATTATTATGATGCATTTATCACGTTTTTCGGAAGAACTGGTGCTCTGGGCTAGTGCGCAATTTTCTTTCATCGAATTACCTGATGCTTTTTGTACTGGCTCATCCATCATGCCGCAGAAGAAAAACCCCGATGTACCTGAGCTCGTGCGAGGTAAATCCGGACGTGTTACAGGCCATCTAGTCTCCTTATTAATGTTGATGAAAAGTCAGCCACTAGCCTACAATAAAGACAATCAGGAAGATAAAGAGCCCTTATTCGATACCGCCGATACACTTAATAATTGCTTACGAGCTTTTGCAGATATGGTGCCGCATATCGAAGCAAAACGTGACAATATGTTTAATGCCGCAAAAAAAGGCTTTGCTACTGCCACAGATCTTGCTGATTATCTGGTACGTAAAGGCATGGCATTCCGCGATGCACATGAAGTCGTCGGCCTGGCCGTGCGCCTAGGGCTTGAATCTGAGCGTGACTTATCCGAGTTGCCCCTGATAGAACTACAGGAATTTTCAGAGATGATCACTGAGGATGTGTTTGATGTATTATCGCTGCAAGGTTCAGTCTCCGCCCGCAAGCATATAGGAGGCACTGCGCCTGATACTGTACGTGCAGCCATCCAGTCTGCAAGAACAACATTATCATAGAGTATTAACTCAGAAGTAAAAACGCTTTAGCTTTTTTCTAAGACGGCACAAGTTAAAGCGATTACTTTTTAGATTAGAACGACACCCCCTGATGATGCTGAAAAAACAGCATAGTCAACTTGAAAAACCTTATTACCCCCCCAAATTAGAATTAACTAATTAACAAAGTGCAAGGGGTAATCAAATGAATCCAGAAAAACTCACCAGTAAGTTCAAAAGCGCACTCAATGATGCGCAGAGCCTGGCATTGGCTAAAAATCACCAATTCATAGAAGGCGTACACCTGCTATTAGCCATGCTGGAACAACAAGGCGGAAGTATTAAGCCGCTCTTAAATCAAGCCGGAATTAACACTCAGGCTTTAACTCAATCACTCACTAAAGAGCTCGACACCATGCCTTCTGTTTCAGGCGTGGGCGGCGATGTTCAAGTTTCCAGTGATCTAAATAAATTATTAAACCTGACCGAACAGCTGGCAATTAAGCGTGATGATAGCTTTGTTGCCAGTGAAATATTCCTGCTGGCTACGTGTACAAGCAAGGGTCAATTGGGGAAGCTATTAAAACAGGCGAATGTAACTGAACAGTTAATAGAGCAAGCCATCCAGCATGTTCGCGGCGGTGAAAATGTGCACGATGAAAATGCCGAAGATCAGCGCAATGCACTAAAGAAATATACCTTAGACCTGAATGAGCGCGCAGAGCAAGGCAAGCTAGATCCAGTGATAGGCCGCGATGATGAAATTCGTCGAACTATTCAGGTATTACAACGTAGAACCAAAAATAACCCGGTGCTCATTGGTGAGCCTGGCGTAGGTAAAACAGCGATCGTGGAAGGCTTGGCGCAACGTATTGTCAATGGCGAAGTGCCTGATGGGATCAAAGGCAAACGCGTGCTTTCACTGGATATGGCGGCGTTAATTGCAGGCGCTAAATTTAGAGGCGAATTTGAGGAGCGCTTAAAAGCGGTGCTGAACGACTTAGCCAAACAGGAAGGTCAAGTTATTCTGTTTATAGATGAATTACATACCATGGTCGGCGCGGGTAAGGCCGAGGGTGCGATGGATGCAGGGAATATGCTTAAGCCTGCGCTAGCGCGTGGTGAATTACACTGCGTTGGAGCAACGACGCTGGATGAATACCGGAAATATATTGAAAAAGATGCGGCCTTAGAGCGGCGCTTTCAGAAAGTGCTGGTGGATCAGCCTTCTGTTGAAGATACTATCGCCATTCTTAGAGGTTTAAAAGAAAAATACGAAGTGCATCATGGGGTTGAAATTACTGACCCTGCTATTATTGCTGCCGCACAATTATCGCATCGCTATATTGCTGATCGGCAATTGCCCGATAAAGCCATCGACTTGATCGATGAATCGGCTAGCCGTATTCGCATGGAAATTGACTCTAAGCCAGAAGTCATGGATAAACTGGACCGTCGCTTGATTCAATTAGAAATGGAAGCAGTGGCGATAAAAGATGATACCGATGATGCCTCTAAAAAACGCCTGGCTATTCTGCAAAACCAGATTCATGAATTGAAAAAAGAAGCAGCCGATTTAGATGAAACCTGGAAAGCGGAAAAAGCATCAGTTCAGGGCTCGGCAAATGTTAAAGAACAACTGGAGCAAGCCAAATATGAGTTTGATAGTGCAAAACGTAGCAATGATTTAACACGTATGTCTGAGTTAAAATACAGCACTATTCCAGACCTTGAACGCCAACTTGATTTAGCGTCAAAAGCAGAAACAGAAACACAGGAAATGACCTTGTTTCGTACCAAAGTGACAGAGGAAGAGATCGCCGAAGTAGTGTCAAAATGGACCGGTATTCCGGTCTCTAAAATGCTCGATGGTGAACGTGAAAAACTGTTAAACATGGAACAGCACTTGGCAAGCCGTGTTATCGGTCAGAGCGAAGCACTAAAAGCTGTGAGTGATGCTGTGCGCCGTTCACGCGCTGGATTATCCGATCCGAATCGCCCCAATGGTTCCTTCTTGTTTCTAGGACCCACCGGGGTCGGTAAAACAGAATTATGCAAAGCTCTAGCTGATTTCTTATTTGATACCGAAGAAGCCATGATTCGTATTGATATGTCTGAATTTATGGAAAAACATTCAGTGGCTCGTTTAGTCGGTGCACCTCCTGGCTATGTCGGTTATGAAGAAGGTGGTTATTTAACCGAAGCGGTACGCCGTCGTCCTTATTCAGTCATTTTACTCGATGAAGTAGAAAAGGCTCATGCGGATGTGTTTAATATTCTCTTACAGGTACTTGATGATGGCCGTTTAACGGATGGTCAAGGTCGTACTGTTGATTTCTGCAATACGGTGATTGTAATGACCTCTAATCTGGGTTCTGACATCATTCAGCAACTGACTGGAGAAGAAAATTACGCAACCATGAAACAAGCCGTTATGGAAGTTGTCGGAGGGCATTTCAGACCTGAGTTTATCAATCGAATTGATGAAACGGTCGTCTTCCATCCTTTAGGCCAGGATCATATTCGCTCTATTGCAAAAATTCAGATTGAATCCTTGCGCTCGCGCTTGCTGGAAAGAGATATACAGCTCAGCATTTCAGATGCAGCACTGGATAAGATCGGAGCTGCCGGGTTTGACCCCGTTTATGGCGCAAGACCACTTAAGCGAGCTATTCAACAGGAACTAGAAAATCCGCTTGCACAAGATATTTTAGCGGGTAAATTTGCAGCGGGAGATACTGTAAATATTAATCTACAAGGCGATGACCTAAGGTTTGTGAAAAATTAAAGCATCAACCTAGAAAATCAGTTGCTCACGGTTTCTAGCACAAGCTCTTGATTCCACCGCACTTCCAAAAAATGCCCTCTTAACCTATGGGTGAAGCTAAATTTTTTGAAAGTATTATATGAATTCAATATCTTGCACTATAAATTCGCGCTCAACTGATTTTTCTAAGATCAAGCGAAAACCTTCCAATTCAATAAATGTAAATTGGGTTATCAAGCATAACGTATACTTCGCGCGGTCACGGATGCGAAGTATAATTAGGGTAATCCAATTTTTTTAGCATACACATTTGCAATTTAAATATTATGTTTCAAATGCAGCTTAATTATTAAGAAAATCTAAAATTATCCGGGTCAAAGCATCAGCTTGGGGTGTTTTAAAAATATGTTGCGCATGAGCGCTGCCAGGAATTAATTTGAATAATTTTGGCTTCGGTGCTTTGCTATAAACAGATTTGAGTGCCGTGGCCAGATATTCGTCTTCACTGGCAATAAAAAGTATATCTCCTGTTAGCTCTTCTGGCTTATAGACACGCGCAGGCGACAATAAAACCAGCTTGGTTATATCCTCTGGATCAGAAAAAACCGCTGCTTTAGTCGCTGCGCTTCCTCCCATGCTAGCACCTAATACGGACACCTTACTGATACCCGGCTGCTGCTTTAAAAACTCAATCCCTGCTAATACATCTTGATAATAGTCATTCGGCCGTTCGCCTTTAGTAGACTTCCCATAACCTCTAAAATCGATGGCCAGGACAGTATAGTTATTCTCAAGTAAATGTTTTTCAAGTACGCCCCAGCTTTCTTTATTAAAGATAGCTCCATGCGCTAATAAAATTGCATGAGGACCCCGCTTTTGCAACTTTGCGAAAATTATCGCATTATCATTTGTGTTAAACTGGATTTCATTAGCAGATAAATTAACACTGAATAAAACTAAACTAACCATTAATACTACGCTTTTCATCTTAGCTTCCTTATACTTCGCGTGGCCACGACTACGACTGCGGATTTCTAACGGCTGGTTTTTGCCGATAGCTACATTACTGAAATCGTTGCGTAGCCTGCTATGTGCAGGTTTTAGCGTCCCCGCATCAAGTACGGGGCAGGCTTTGCTATCAACAAAAATCTGCTCATTATATTCTCCGCATCCGTAACCGCGCGAAGTATAATTAGATCTCACAAATCTATAGGCTTAAATCTAGCACGAATCATTCAATAAAAATCATGCTACGATATATCAGTATTAATGAACATAACATAACGAAGTAAGCTCTGTACAGACCATGACCAATATTGCCAATCAATATTTAGCCATCCACCAAACGGCAAATTCCCTACTGAAGCGCAAAGTCAATGATCTACAGGTTTTCCCTGCTTTAGCCATTAAACTTTTGTGTTTAACCAGCCCCTGCCAGGGGCATAATAAAGCTCTCTGTAAATTAATAGAGACTGAGCCTACTCTTACCTCTCAAGTACTTGATGCCGTTAATTCACTCGCGTTTTCAGAGTTTAAAGTACAATCGATTAAGCATGCTATTAATACTATAGGCGGCTCAAAGGTTAAGCAATTTGCCCTAAGTCAATTACTCTTTAATAAACTGATCTACAAAAAAGCTAACTTTGAGTTCGACCAACTCTTTTTTTGGCAACACTGCTTATACGTTGCAACTCTGGCTCGTGAAATTGCAGTAAGTTTAGACCACAATGACCCTGACCTACTATTCAGTGCGGGATTACTTCATGATATAGGAAAAATCATTCTGGAGACTCATGCCAAACATAGTTATAGCGACTTTATTCGACATTCTAAGAATGACAAAACTTCATTTTACCAACAAGAACGAAATTTTTTCGGGTTAACTCATGCCGAAATTGGATATATTTTCTGTCAACAATCTCATATTCCCAGAGAAATTACAGCAAGTGTTTATTATCACCACCACATGCCAGACGATAGCTGCCAATTAAGCGATTGTAAAAAAGAAATTGCGATTATCAGCCTGGCTGACTATATTGCTAGCTCTCAAGGAATAGGCTCAACATTTCACAATACTCCTAACCTGCACTCTGACGTGTTACAGCAGATCGATTGCGCAACAATAGATATGCACAAATTATTGACTTCTGTTGATCAAGAAATGCAGAATACCTGCGCAATTTTCGATCTAACATTTCCCGACCCCGACAAGTTACGGACATCATTAGTTAAATCGTCAATTTTATCTAGCCAGAATAGAGAATATAAAAATCATGCCTTTACGGGAAATAGCTTAACTATCCCACACAAGAGCCTGAACCCTGATGAGATAATTCCGGCTACACTAGACTCTATTCAGCAAGATTTTCATTTCGATCGTTTAATCATGCTCAATATCAACCCGAAACAACGCAACCTGGAAGTAAGCTATTGTTGGCCGCAGTCTTTAAAAGAAAGCTCATTGCAGCACTTCAATATCCAGATAGATTTATTACCTGACACGCTTTTAAATAACTTACGCGAGCGTAAAGCAGCGATTATTAATAACAATCATCAGGAAAATAAAGTTCTGTTAGAGCCTTTTCAGGTTTTTGAATTTCTGCTGTTGCCCGTTGTCAGCAATAACCGTCTGACGGCCTTACTTTATGCAGATAACGATAAAAATCATTTACCCATAGATGATTCATGCATTGCATATATTACACCGATTATTCATGAACTAGGTATAGCTCTTGCTAATGCGCAAAACTTTATTCAGGAAAAAAACAGAGCAGAACTTGATTCGCTAACCGGTTTATCAAATAGCCGTATGCTAACCGAGTTTTTAAACCATTCTTTTCAATTAAGTCAACAACAATTAAGCCAGATTGCAGTGGGCTTTATCGACATTGATTTTTTCAAAAAATGTAATGACACCTGCGGCCATCAAGTTGGCGATGAAGCACTAATCATGGTTGCTCAAATAATGCGCTCCCTAAACCGACCCGGTGATTTCATAGGTCGTTTTGGTGGTGATGAATTTGTATTTGCACTACAAGACACCGATAAACAAGGCGTATACAGCTATGCTGAGCGGATCAGGCTGGAAGTAGAACAACAGGGAAAGATTCTGAGTAGGCAGTTTCTTGGCCATGAAATCACCATCAGCATCGGTGTCAGCCTATACCATCAAGATTTTAATAACTATGAAAAATTTCTTAGCGCCGCCGATTCAGCCATGTATCAGGCTAAACACAAAGGCCGAAATTGCGTCGTAGTCATATAGAAATAGCCGCTTAAACCGCTTTGTTACCTATAGAGCCTTAGCAGGATAACATACTTCGAGTAGCCACAACTGCGGATTTCTAACGGATAAGTTTTTGCCAATTGCTGCGCCTGCTATGCGCCTATTTTGGTGTATTACTCTCGACAAAAATCAGCTCACTATACAACCCTCCGTGGACGCTCGAAATGTCGCTTACAAATTATTTTCATTCACCCTACTACCTACCAAAATAATAATCAGGATAAAACTCATGCTGGACTTTTTAATTAAATATCGTGGGATATTTGTAGTCATTTTCGTTCTCCCTGCTTCGATGATTTTTAAAGCTTATATGAGTACCCGTAATCGACTGGTTTTCTGGATAAATAGCGCGCCGGAAAAACATGCTGAAAAAGTAAGTAGAGTTCAGCAACAAGTTAAAGACTGGCAGCAAAAAACTGGAGGCAATTTCCCCATGTGTACTGCCCGACCTGGCTGGCAGGCGATGTCGCTAAAACAAGGAAATTATAAAAAAACGCATTATCAGGTAGATGTGAGCTTGATGGATATCCTCAAGATCAATAAAGAGAAAGGCACAGTGCGTGTAGAACCTATGGCAAATATGGGGCAAATCTCCGCCATGTTAAAACCTTTAGGCTGGTCTTTAGCTGTAGTGCCTGAGTTAGATGCATTAACTGTGGGCGGCTTGATTAATGGCTTTGGCATTGAAGCCAGCTCACATAAGTACGGCCTGTTCCAGCATATCTGTGAGAGTCTGGAAATTGTCACTGCCGATGGCGAATTGCTGAAATGCTCGAAAGATGAAAATAGTGAACTCTTTTATGCTATTCCCTGGTCTTATGGTTCGCTGGGATTTGTAGTCTGCGCAGAAATTAACATTGTACCGTGTCAGGATTTTGTCCATCTCACCTATCTTCCTTATACCAACAAGCAAGCACTGGTAGACCGGTTTACCGAAGAATCCTTAAAGCCTTTTGATGAAGCTTATGAGTTTATTGAGGGTTTAATGTACTCTGAGCAGGAAGGCGTGTTAATGCTGGGTAATTTTGCCGATAAAGTACCTGCAGGAAAAACCAGAAATGCACTAAATAACTTTTGGAAACCCTGGTTTTATGAGCATGTACGTAGTATCTTGCAGCAAGATAAAGAACAGGAAGAATATATACCTTTACGGCATTTTTACCACCGTCATACGCGTTCATTTTTTTGGGAAATGGAGCAAATCGTGCCCTTTGGAAATAGTGTCTGGTTTCGTTATTTACTAGGCTGGATGTCACCGCCGGAGATTTCATTAATTAAACTAACTGAAACAGAAGCAATCCATGAATTATATGATACCCACCATATGGATCAGGACTTCTTATTACCGATCAGTACGCTGGATAAATCGCTGGCGTATTTTCATCAGCAAGTGGATTTTTATCCTTTATGGTTATGCCCAATGCGCGTTTTTGATACGCCGATACGCGGCCTGGTTAATCCATTAGCCAATGAGCAAATGTTTGTTGATGTCGGGATTTATGGCGAACCTAAAATTGCCAACTACAATGCTAAAGAAACGATGCGCAAGCTAGAAGCCTTTATGCGTGAAATCGGTGGTTTCCAGGCTTTATATGCAGATACTTAGGGAGATGGAAAGAAATAATCATCCAAACGAAGTAAGCTTGTGTCTCAATAATTTATAATAATGAATTCTGAATTTATTCTCACACTAGGCAGATAAGCTTGTTGATATTAACAGATAGCATTATAGGTTGGATTATAAATACAGCCCATCGTTTAAAAGGCTCGGTACGTCGTATATTCATGGCTGAAACGGTGGAGCTACTAGGCTCAGGTGGTGCAAGTATTGCTGAAGAAAAACTAGGATGGAATAGAGGCACTATCCGAAAAGGACAATATGAACTTGAAACTCAGCCCATAGAAGATAATTTTTCAGCGAGAGGGCGTAATAAAAGTGAAGAGCATTTTCCTCATCTACTTGATGACATAAAAAAAATTGCTGAACCGGAGTGTCAAACGGATCCCTCTTTTAATTCCTGTCGATTATATACCCGGCTAACGGCTAAAGAAGTTAGAAAACGTTTACTGGAGATTGATTATTACGATGAAAAAACATTACCTTGCTCAAAAACTATCAATACAAAATTAAATGACCTGAGTTACCATCCAAAAAAGGTACAAAAAACAAAGCCTCATAAGAAAATCAAGGAAACGGATGCAATTTTTGAACAAGTTCATTCAGTCAATGGAATGGCAGATATCAACCCAAAAGAGATTCGTATATCAATTGATGCCAAAGCAAGAATGAATATAGGAAATTTTTCACGGGGAGGACGAAATCGGGTTTTAACAAAAGCAGAGGATCATGATTTAGATGTTAAGGAAAAGTTAACTCCTTTTGGTTTTTATCTGCCTGAACATGATGATTTTTTCCTTTTCTTTACAGCAGGCTATGCCAGCAGTGATTTCATCGTTGACCGATTGGAAGAAATTTGGCCAGAAATTCAAGAAAAATATGGAGTAGATATTCTGACAATTAACGCTGACAATGGTATGGAGAACAGTAGCTCCAGAACTCAGTTTATAAAAAGGCTTGTGGAGTTTGCTGAAAAAAGCAACATAAAGATAAAACTGGCCTACTACCCTCCTTATCATAGTAAATATAACCCAATTGAACGAGTATGGGGAGCCTATGAAAATCATATTAGTGGCGACATAATGGATACAGTTGAAACAACTTTAAAATTTGCCAAAAGTATGACCTACAATGGCAAAGCACCTATTGTTAAATTAACAGAAAAAATATATGAAACAGGAGTAAAGGTAGGTAAAAAAGCAATGAAGACGTATTATCAGTTTGTTGACCGAATGCCATCGTTGGAGAAATGGTTTTTGACCATTTCTCCTGGTTGTTCTGGATGATTATTTCTTTCCATCTCCCTTATCAAACACGCGAAGAATTACGTGAAATGTTTGATCATACCTTGCTGGATAAATTACGCGAGCAGACAGGTGCATTAAAAGCTTTTCCGGAACCTTTTGATAAGGTATCAAGAGCAGCTAGAACTTGATTATATCTGGGGAGTAGGCTTTAGCCTACATATACCTAGAAAAATAACATGATGTTACAGTCACGGCACAGGAGTAAAAAACATGTCTTTTACGCCAAATCGTCATTATTATCACCATGTCCAAAGCTATTAAACTTGTGTAACAATATAAACCTCGTGTAGACTTAAGTCTACTCCCCTAGTGTTACAATAAATACGCTAAAACAGCCTGCAGGTCTGCGTCTTCTACAAAGACATCTGCTTGCTCCCGCACATTATCACGTGCAACAACACCACCATACCCGATGCAATAAGCGCCTGCTTTTTTTGCTTCCATATCGGTATTGCCATCTCCTACTATGGCCATCTTTAAACCCGCCTGATTTAGTTGAGTACAGATCTCGGCTTTACCGCCATTTCTGGCTAATGGCGATTGCTGATTAAAATCCAGGTAATCGCCATTACTGGCGAATAATACTTCGACAGCATGAACATGGCTAGCATCAATATTTAATTTTTCTGCCAAAGGCAAAATAGCCTGTTTTAATCCACCGCTGATAATATGCACTTGCTTACCCTGTTGGTGTAATTGCTGAAAAACTTGCTCTACACCCTGAACCATCTTTTCTATATATAAATCAGCCAGCCATTCTATAGCCTGGTGATCCGGCTTGATCAGGCTCAGACGTTGCGCATAGACAGATTCCAAAGAAACTTCACCATTCATGGCTGCATTAGTTAAGGCCGCCATTTCCACACCACAGCCTGCACGTTCTGCCAATTCATCAATACCCTCTATCTCACTTAAGGTACTGTCACAATCAAAACAAATAATGTCAAAACTCATCTTTAGCTCATTTTAAAACGGGGTAGAGCGGACTTTAGTCCACTATAATTGACTTAGGAGCGAGGATTAAATAATACCCGAGTCTGACTTGTCTTTTGACTCCACAGTCGCACTAGAAAAACAGTTGCGTAGCCTGCTATGCGTCTGTTTTCCTAGCACGCCTGTGATGCCAAAATCCTGCGTCATACTTTCGGGTATTATTAAATCCTCGCTCCTTAGAGTTTAGAGTAGCGGACTAAAGTCCGCTCTACAATCTCCTACATTTCTATCTGTATTGCCGATTCAACGGCTCCTACCTCACAAAGTTCCTGTAACAAGGCATCTTCTATTTTTTCAGAAACACTGATCACCGCCATTGCACGTTCGCCGTCTTCTGCGACACCCACCTGCATGCGTGAAATATTAATATTTGCTTTACCTAATACGGTACTGATTGCCGCAATAACGCCAGGCTTATCTGCGTGCTGGGTAACCAGTAATACACCTTCCGGTATGACTTCTATTTCATACTCATTGATATGCACGATACGCGGATGTTTATCACCAAGCAAAGTACCACATAAGGTAATTTCCTCATCGCCACAACAGGCTTTGATTTCAACTAAAGCCAGGTAGCCAGAGATCTCCTCTGTTTTGGCTTCGGTTAGGCTAATTCCCTGGCGTTTGGCAATATTTTCAGCATTCACACTATTGACTGGTGTCGACACATGACTTTCCAGCAAGCCTACTAAAGTTGCCACTGTAACTGAACGTGCCTGTGCTTCTGTGGCTTTACCAAAAAGCGAGACTTTAATGCGCTCAATAGGTTTGGTTGCCAAGCCTGCCAACACTTTCCCCAGGCTGGTTGCTACCTCCATATAGGGCTCAGATGCTCTTAAATCATCAACAGAAAGGCGTGGTAAATTCAGCGCATTAACCGCCTCACCAGTTTTTAGAAAGGTTACTGCCTGGCGCGCAATTTCAACACTAACGGCTACCTGAGCTTCTTTAGTTGAAGCACCCAGGTGTGGTGTAAAAACGATATTATCCAGCTCCAGCAAGGGTGAATCCTTGGGCGGTTCATTTTCATAAACATCCAGAGCTGCACCTGCAATATCGCCATTTTTTAATGCATCATAAAGTGCTGCTTCATCAATCAATCCGCCACGGGCGCAGTTAATAATCATCGCTGTTTTTTTCATCATGGCCAGTTGTTCCTGGCCTATAACGCCGCGAGTTTTTTCCAGTAAAGGACAGTGCAAGGTTAAATAGTCTGCCTGCTGTACTAATTCCTCCAAAGTGACCATTTCTGCACCACACTCCGCGAAAATATCAGGAGCGACAAAGGGGTCATAGGCAATAACATGCATACCCAGGCCAGCTCCACGGCGAGCAACAATACGCCCAATCGTACCAAAACCAAGAATTGCCAGCGTCTTATGCGAAACTTCCAGGCCAACTAATTTAGAGCGTTCCCATTTGCCTGCGCGTATTGATGCATCTGCTTTTGGCAGGTTACGGCTGAGAGAAAACATATGCGCAATCGCCAATTCGGCTGTCGTTGTTGCATTCGCATCCGGGGTATTCATAACGATAACGCCCTGCTCTGTGGCCGCAGGTATATCAATATTATCTACACCAATCCCTGCCCGGCCGACCAGCTTCAGGTTTTTAGCCGCACTAAGCACCTCATCGGTCACTTTGGTATCACTTCTGATTAATAAGGCATCATAATCAACAATTGTCTCGCACAATTGTTCAGGGCTCATGCCAGTATCTATATGCACTTGTATGCCTTCTTGTTCATTCAAGAAGTTAACCCCTGCATCGGCTAATTTGTCGGAAATAAGAATTTTTTTCATGCTTATTAATTTCTCTAAACTTTTATAAAGTGCTGATTAAACGCTACACCATAACAGTTTTGTTATAATCACAACACTAAAATAATTAAATTTTAGCGCATCAAACTGACTCCCTGGAAAAGAAAATAATCAGTGGCATAAGCTATGCTTGATACTGTTCGCTACAGAAGAATTAAACAATCCTCCAAACGACAATTTTTTATACCTACTAGACCCTTATTTTTCAAAAAAACTTATACCCCATGTCTGAATACAGTAGATCATTTCTTTCTCTAAGTTCCTGGAAGCACCGTCTGGTATTCTGGCTGGGCGCAATATTAATTGGTCTATTAATCACCACCATGACCCTGCTAAGCGAATGGGCTTCTGCGTTCTACCGCTCTGTTTCTCTTGCTTATCCCTGGTTTAATTTTGTTATTGCGCCATTTGGCCTGGCATTTACAGCCTGGATCACTTTCCGTTTTTTCCCCGGTAGCGAAGGCAGTGGTATCCCGCAGGTTAAAACGGCTCTGGAAATTCCACACACACTGGAAGAGCGCACTAAACTGGTGTCTTTACGCATAGCTTTCGGTAAGACATTCCTGCCGATCATGGGCTTATTATCAGGCGCATCGGTGGGTTTCGGAGGGCCTGCAACCCATGTTGGTGCATCTCTGATGGCCGCGATGGGTAAATCGGTTAAATTTTCCTCGCATTACATGGAAAAAGGCTTATTGTTAGCTGGCAGTGCGGCAGGCTTTGCTGCGATGTTCAGCGCGCCGCTGGCAGGCATTATGTTCGCCATAGAAGAAATGGGTAGAACTCTGGAAGAACGCGTCAGTACACTGGTGTTAACCGCCATTATTTTTTCTGGCGTCACTGCCTATTCGATTTTAAATCACACGATTTATTTCACCGATAACACGCTGACCTTACCCTGGGGCAAAGCCTGGCTAGCGATTCCTTTATGCGGTGTTGCAGGAGGGTTACTAGATGCGATATTCAGTAAAATAATCGTTAGCGGACAGCTTTATTTAAGAAAGCTAAACATACCCATTGTTCCCATTGCTTTTGTCTGTGGGATCATTATTGCTTTATTAGGTTATTTATCCAATGGCGAAAGTTTTGGTACCGGTTATCAACTGTCTAAAAATATTCTGCTGAATCAAACAACGATTGATCCGCTATTTCCGCTGTATAAAATGTTAGCCACTTGCGCCACTTTTTTTAGTGGCATACCCAGTGGCATCTTTGTACCGTCTATTGCAACAGGTGCTGGATTTGGTGCTAATCTCGCCATTTGGGTCCCCATTGCCCCCGCCACAGTGATGATTCTATTAACCATTACCGCCTATTTTTCCGGTATGCTGCAATCTCCGTTAACCTCGTTTGTCACGGTACTGGAAATGACCCATAGTCATGAAATCACTATTCCTATCATGGCTGCTGCCTTTATAGCCTCAGGTGTGTCTAAGTTTATTAATAAAGATCCACTGTACAGAGCCTTGTCGAACGCCTATCAAATAAAACACAAAGTCGAACTTATCAGTAATGAACCTGAACAAGAAAAAAAGTAAACGCTGGATTACATTAAGTTCTATTGTGCTTGTTGCAATCGTCTTTTATGCCTGGCAACTAAAAGCGAAAACAGCGCCTGATGTACAATTTAAAACCATAAGCAATAAGACCCTAGAATTAAAACAGCTACAGGGGAAAGTCGTATTAATTACTTTCTGGGCCAGCAATTGCCCCAGTTGCCGCAAAGAAATCCCGGAGTTTAAAAGCCTGTATAAGAACTATCATCAGCAAGGTCTGGAAATTATTGCTATCGCCATGCATTACGACCGCCCGAACCATGTAGTGAACCTTAGCAGGGAATACCAAATCCCATATGATATAGTACTGGATTTACAGATGCATTTAGCTAAAGCCTTTGGCGATATTAGCTTGATACCCACCACCCTGTTAATTAATCCTCAGGGAGAAATCGTATATCAAACCACTGGGGTTTTCGATATAGTCGCTATGAAAAAACGGATTGAGTTATTATTACCGCCTAAACTTTAAGCGGAATACGCTGACTAAAACCAAAACCGCCCCATTCTATAAGGAATATTACTCATGCTCTGGTTAAAAGCGCTACATCTCATTTTTATGGTGACCTGGTTTGCAGGCTTGTTTTATCTCCCTAGGCTATATGTTTATCATGCCATGAGCGAAGATGAAATCAGCAATGAACGCTTTAAAATCATGGAGCGTAAATTATTCTTCGGCATTATGACTCCGGGAATGATTCTCACTTTTGTATTTGGTATCTGGATGCTGGTTGATTATGCCTGGGGAATGTATGCCTCGATGGGCTGGTTACATGCAAAACTAAGTCTATTGACCGCATTGCTCGTATATCATTATTATTGCTATCGCTATTTAGTAGACTTTAAACTCGACCGAAATCAACATAGCCATGTGTTTTATCGCTGGTTTAATGAAGTGCCTGTGCTATTTCTGCTGGCGATTGTAATTTTGGCTGTGGTTAAGCCTTTCTAAGACAGTTAACACGTCTTGTGTCGCTTATTTATTTCCAGGTGCCTAACGCTGTAAAAAATGCACTAGTGCCAGGATAATCAGTTGAAGAAAATTCAAAATCCAGAAATAGAGTACAAATAATGCCCATTTAACCTGCTTTAATTTACTTGCATCTCTATATCTAACTATCAACCAACCACCCAAAGTAGCGACACTTAACATAAACGTACCGACTATTGCGTAGTTCATGTTTAGTCCCTAATTGGCGCAGGTGCCAGCACTTCTCGTGAGCCACTACCTTCGGCGGGGCTAACTACTCCTGCCATTTCCATTGCTTCTATCATCGTTGCCGCACGGTTATAACCCACTTTAAAACGGCGCTGCACACTGGAAATTGAAGCCTTGCGGGACTCTGTAACAAAAGCGACTGCCTGGTCATATAAGTCGTCCCGTTCAGCATCTATCGCTTCCTGTCCAGCAACAAAAGAGCCATCGTTGCTCTCAGAAAATTCCTGAGTAATTTCCTGTACATAATTTGCTGGCGCGGTTTTTTTCAAAAATTCAACCACATGATGGACTTCATGATCATCGACAAATGCGCCATGCGCACGGATCGGTATATTCGTTCCTGACGGCATAAACAGCATATCGCCATTGCCCAGCAAGAACTCTGCTCCACCTTGGTCTAACACGGTACGTGAGTCGATCCGAGAGGAAACCTGGAAAGATATACGCGAAGGTACATTGGCTTTAATCAATCCAGTGAGTACATCGACTGACGGGCGTTGAGTTGCCAAAATTAAATGGATACCGGCTGCTCTTGCTTTTTGTGCCAAACGGGCAATCAACTCTTCTACTTTTTTACCAACTATCATCATCATATCGGCTAATTCATCGATAACAATAACGATATTGGGTAAAGTAGTGAGAGTAAGAATACTTTCTCCCTCTGCCAGCTCGGTCTCATAGCTGTACATGGGGTCTTTAACCGGCTCACCCTTTTTCTCAGCCTCACTCACCAGATGATTAAACCCTCCCAGATTTCTCACTCCGACTTTAGACATCAACTTATAACGTCTTTCCATTTCTGCCACAGCCCAGCGTAAAGCATTTGCCGCATCTTTCATATCGGTGACTACGGGCGTCAATAAATGCGGTATCCCTTCATAAACAGATAGTTCGAGCATTTTTGGGTCAATCATGATCATCCTAACTTCATCAGGTGTCGCTTTATACAACATGCTTAGAATCATGGTGTTAATAGCAACTGATTTTCCCGACCCTGTTGTCCCTGCAACTAATAGATGAGGCATTTTAGCCAGATCCGTTACCACAGGCGCACCTGCAATATCTTTCCCTAAAAACAAGCTAACTGGTGACTTGGATTTAATAAATTTTGAAGATTCCAGGCCTTTTCTGAAAGACACCATCTCACGTTGCTGATTAGGAATTTCCAGACCTATCACTGATTTTCCAGCAATCACTTCAACAATTCTTACGCTGGTAACCGATAAAGCACGTGCCAAGTCTTTAGCCAGACCTGAAATACGGCTTACCTTTATGCCTGCTGCCGGTTGCATTTCAAAACGGGTAATCACCGGGCCTGGTAATACGGCAGTCACTTCAACAATGACATTAAAGTCTTGCAAGGACTGCTCAACCAGTCGCGACATATCTTCCAGTTCATCGGCAGAATAACCCTGCACTTTAACTACTCTTAAATCCAGCAGTTCAGTGTCCGGCAAAGTTCCCGGTTTTACATCTTTAAATAAATCGGTTTGCACCTTTTTGGTCACGACTGGTTCGGAAATAAGTTGCGCGGGTATTATCTCTTCTTTGCTTGCAGCAAAATTAATAACTGGCGTAGTTTTGACTTTGGCCAATGGAGGCGCGGGTATTTTCGCCTGCGGAGTTTTTTCTATCTCTTCAAAGTCAGGCTCAACTGGCTCTCTACGCTCTGCTCTTTTTTTCTTTGATTCATCAAACAGCAACGCTAATTTTTTATAGCATAAAGAAATGAATAACAAGGTGTTTTTGCCCACGGCTTCCATTAATTTTAACCAGGAGATATGAGTATATAAAGTGACGCCAGAAAAAAACACCGCTATTAATAATAAGGTCGCCCCGGAATTACCAAAGGTAATAACGGCAGCCTCACCTAACTCCTGACCCAGTATGCCGCCACTATTTCTAGGTAGTTCAATGGGGCAGCGTAAGATATGTAAATAGCAAAATGTACTCGCCGAAACAATCGCTACAATCAGACCAATCCAGCGTATAGGTTGCATCAATCCGCT
The DNA here is from genome assembly GCF_965251085.1 of Methyloprofundus sp. Taxonomy (NCBI): domain Bacteria; kingdom Pseudomonadati; phylum Pseudomonadota; class Gammaproteobacteria; order Methylococcales; family Methylococcaceae; genus Methyloprofundus; species Methyloprofundus sp. Next base: position 4,121,408 of record NZ_OZ252594.1, read on the forward strand.
TGCATTACCGCTTTTTCCGCTAAAAAATAAATACCCTTGCCAAAAGATAACCAGCGGAAAGATAAACGCAATCACGCCAAAAAAACTAAATGAGAAATCCGCTAACCATGCCCCTACGACTCCACCTGAGTTGCGAATCGCCATACTAGAACCACTATGCGACCAGCCTGCATCTTCATGACTAAAAGTCAGCAGTGATAATACATAAAATATAGCGACCACAACGAAACCGAACAAAGCGATTTCGCGTAAACCTCTAACCGACCTTTCTTCCATTACAGCAGCCATCGTCACACCTAACTTCATTAAAAACAAAACTATACACCAATCATTACATAAATCACATGAAATAAAAAGCAATATTCTTTAATTTACTATTGCTGATCAATAGCAAAAAATTTATTCTTTAGCCTGATTAACTTGATACCTAAATCCTGCAAGCATTATACATAATAATCCACAAAACTCCTTATTAAACAATGATATAATATCATTTTCCTGATTTCACTATCTCATTGTTTTAATGAAGCCCTCTAAAGTATCAAAATCCTCATCTCACGTAAGAAACCGTACCCGAACGGTAAAAATGACATCTACAGCACATGGATTGACAAGCCAGGCGGGACTGATTCCCGTCGTGAAATATTTAGACAGGATAGGTTTTGAAAAAACCGTAAAACAAAGCGTTCCACATCGGCGGGGTGAAAATGCAGACCATCACTTATCTGATGTGGTTCTATTGACGTTGGTTGGCATGATGGGGGGAGCAACATCAATGGCAAAGGTGACGACCGTATGGGCAGATAGCGTACTGCGCAAAGTAGCTGGCTGGATAAAGATTCCTGTTGAAACCACAATTTTACGGATCTTTAAAGAAGTAAGTGATAGGCAGATAAGCCAGTTTGAAACGCTCACGCATACTTTGCGTGGTCAACACTGGCGGCGATTGCTTCGTTCCGGAAAATCGAAAACTGGCATACAATCCGTCCAGTGGGTCGATGTCGATTCAACTGTGGACACCGTTTGTGGTCGACAAGAAGGAAGTGCCAAAGGCTTCAACCCCAAAAAGAAAGGTGCCCGTTCATACCATCCACAACTCGCTTTTCTAGCGGAAACAAAAGAAATTTTACAAGCCTGGTTCCGGACAGGCAATGCCTTTACAAGCAATGGTGTTGTAGAATTTACCAAACAGTTACTTGCACACTTGCCCAATCGGATGCGCATTATTTTTCGCGGTGACAGTGGTTATTTTGTCGGTGATTTGCTTGAATTTCTCGATACCAGAGGGCATGGGTATCTAATAAAGGTTAAACTTAAGAATTTGAACGCATTGCTGGCCAAACAGGCCTGGACAGCCATACAAGGCCGACCCGGTTGGGAGCAGAGCGAGTTTCAATATCGTTGTGGTGGCTGGTCTCGCTCTCGTCAGTTTGTCGCGGTCAGGATAAAGCAACCTAAACAAGTGACAGGACCTCAGTCCGAGCTTTGGGATACGGCAGAATATGACTATTTTTGTTATGTAACAACTGAACCTCTATCGCCTTGGCAAACACATAAGAAGTATGGTGAACGAGCGACGTGCGAAACATGGATTGAAGAAGCAAAATCACAAATGGGTTTAGGTAAAATCAGAACGAATCAATTTCTGGCTAATGCCGCATTATTTCATTGCGCCGTTCTTGCCTACAATACCGTGCGCTGGATGGCTCAATTGAGTGGCAACAAAACGTTGTGCCAATGGGAGCCGGATACACTTCGTACTTATCTGATTCGGGTGGCTGGAAAATTACTCACAGGCAATAATCAGCTGAGAGTCAGAACACCTGCAGGTCCGCTCTATCCACAGGAATGGGATGATTGGGTTAAGGTGGGGTTACTCGCTTAACATTAACCGAAGTTAAGTCACTTTGATTAAAAGGTCATGGCACGTTGGCAGGGTGTTTATTGCCTTGGGCTCGGGGGATATCCATACGATACAAAAAATTTCCTCTATTTATGATTTAAATCTGGATATTTTGATCGGTTGGACAAAGAGGGCTGGCAAAGCGGCAGTAAAAACCTAATAACCACTTAGCTAGACAGGTTAATGAGAGTCAAAATATGGGCTTGCAGGATTTAGGTGATATCAGATTAAGGTCTTCATTTTGCAATTGTGGTAATATCCTCTTTCTTAAAAATTATAATAATCTGGAGGATGGTATGTCCAAAATTCGTTCTATTGTTTCCGCAATAGCGCTTGCTAGTTCTGTTTCAGTTGCTTCTGCCTGGGAAGCTCTACCAACTAAAGCACCGGCACCTGCTAATAACCCAACGACTGCTGAAAAAGTTGAATTAGGTCGTATTCTGTTTCATGATCCTAGACTTTCTTCTACTGGTACTGTCTCTTGTGCCTCATGTCATAACACCATGTTAGGTGGTGAAGATAACCGCCCTAATTCTATGGGTGTGAATGGACAAACAGGGGGCCGTAGTGCTCCAACTGTATGGAATTCTGCGTTTAATGAGGTGCAATTCTGGGATGGCCGTGCAGCCAGCCTTGAAGATCAAGCTGCTGGCCCTGTTACCAACCCAATAGAAATGGGTATGAAAAACTGGGATGATGTAGTTGATCGTTTGAAATCCATAGACGGCTATCAAGCTTATTTCGAAAAGGCGTTTGGTAAGAATTCTATTTCTAAAGATAATGCAACTAAAGCCATTGCCGCTTATGAAAGGACTTTAATTACGCCAAACAGCCCTTATGACAAATATGCCAAGGGCAATAAAAAAGCCTTAACAGAGCAGCAAGTACGTGGGCTAAACAAAGTCGTTGAACTAGGTTGTGTAAACTGCCATAGCGGCCCAGCCTTTAACGGCCCAGGCACATTCCAAAAATTCCCGCTGATTGATAATGCTTATTTAGAAAAGCAGTACAAATTAAGCGAAGATAAGGGTCTTTACGAAGTCACCGGTAAAAGTGGCGATGAGAACTTTTTTAAAGTACCCACACTACGTAATATTGCTTTAACAGCGCCCTATTTTCATAATGGTTCGGTTAAAACATTAGACAAGGCTGTCAAAGTCATGGCTAACGTGCAATTAGGTCAAAAACTAACGGCTGCCGAAGTAGATGATATTGTCGCTTTCCTAAACGCGTTAACAGGCGAATTCCCTAAGCAGGAAATGCCTACTCTACCAGGTACACTAGGTAGATCATTTAATTAAGCTTATCCTGAAAAACCGACTGCCAGTCCTTCGGGGCTGGCAATCGCCCTTCCCCTCACCGTCAACGCCTGTTTAGTTACCAAGCGCAATTCGGGACCTAAGCTTATTTTCCCCTATTTTTCCTTCACTGTTTAACCTAGAAAAATCAGTTGGGCGCGGAATTATAATGCAAGATATTGAATTAATATAACACTTTCAAAAAATCTTAGATTCACCCGTAGGTTAATCGGGGATTTTTTGGAAGTGCTGTGGAATCAATAGCTTGTGCTAGAAACCGTGAGCAACTGATTTTTCTAGGTTTAAGCACCGGGCTTGCCCAACAAACGACTCAGATTGTAGCCCGCTTTGCAATCAGTCAGAATCTAATCGTGTATCATAACTTCGAGATTAAATGTTTACATAAAAGCTTCCATATCCCTTATGAAAGTTTATTAGCAGAAGTTCATAAAGTCGTTAACACAAAACATAACCAAAAAATCCACTTGACCACTTAAAGTGGTTTAGTCGTTCGACGACATACCCTCAGCTGTACTAATCCGAGTTATCCAATACACTGTACGGGGAATAATTGTTACCTCCCCTGGAATAGCTTTTTGAACTTGCCGAGTCATTTGATTTTTGCGAAAAATTTGAGGATCAGGTTTTTCTATACAACAGCATTTATTTTCTGAATATATTGTAATGTGTCCTATACAACAGAAAGAGGTCTTTCCATAATACATTTGTATATGCTAAACCTATCCTCTATGGCAGAAGCTGTCAGCTGTGTACGATATTAGGGGCTTGCCAGTACCCGCTATTGGTAGGAGCAGATCTAGATGTAGATGTGATTACAGGCTTATGCCAGTGCGCGAGATTGCAATTTTTCTATAAACCATTTTGCTGCCTTGCCTTTTTCTTGGCGCCGCCAGGCTAGGTAGTGCGTGCCGCTGGTTTCAACATCTGCTACTTGAAGCGCTATCATCTCAGCGGATTCAAGTTCATTTTGTATGACGTTTCGTGGCAGGAAGCCCACGCCTAAGCCTGTTTTTTGTGCGGCAATTTTATCTTGCAGTGATGGCACGCTAAGTACTGGGTGTTTGCTAAATAAACGATGTGAAAGTTTGGCATTGTTGAGCGAGCTATCTCGAACAACAACGGCGCGATGACATTCAATATCCTCCTTAGTGATGAAGCTTGTGCTTGCAGCCAATGGGTGAGATGAATGTACGGCAAATACCCAATCACTTTGGCAGTACGGCGTATAGCAAAATCCACTGAGTTCGTCAGGCTTTTCTGGCATGCCGATAGCGATATTCACGCGGTTCTCTTTTAAGGCTTCCCAACCACCTGCCAATACCTCTTGATATAAGTTGATTTCGATATCGGGCTTTATCTCAAAAAACTCCTTCACTAAAGGGTAGATATGTTCTGTGCCTAGTACTGAATCGACAGCGATATTTAACGAAGATTCCCAGCCGCTATTAACTTGGCGAGCGGTCTCGGTCAAACGTTCTGCCGCTTCGAGAATTTCCCGGCCTTGTTTAAGCAATACCTTCCCAGCCTCGGTTAATACCGAACGGCGGCCTTGCTTGGTGAATAAAGCCACGCCCAAGTCTTGCTCAAGCTTCTGTACGGTGTAGGTGATTGCAGACGGTACTTTGTAAAGAATATTCGCGGCCGCGGCAAAGCTGCCTTTTCGGTCTATTGCGTCCAGCACTTCTAAACCTTCTAAGGTGATGGCTTGTTTCAACATGACTTATATAGTTCAAATAATTTGAACTAATATATCATTATATTTTGATTTTAATAAATATAATAATAATTATAATGGCTTTAAATTAACAATTAATATGAATATAAAGGTCAATTATGGGCTTACTAGTAGAAGGTAAATGGCATACCGATTGGTATGACACTAAATCAACCGATGGCAAATTTGTCAGAAAAGACGCCGCCTTCCGCAATTGGATAACAGTAGATGGCAGCGCTGGCCCGACGGGTCATGATGGATTCAAGGCCGAAGCTGCCCGCTATCACTTGTATGTCTCATTGGCGTGCCCGTGGGCGCACCGCACTTTGATTTTTAGAGCCTTAAAAGGGCTTGAAGACATGATTTCTGTTTCAGTCGTGAACGCATTTATGGGCGATGAAGGCTGGACCTTTGAGCCAGGTGAGGGCGTTATTGCCGATAATGTGAACCACAAAGCCAGAGTGCATGAAATTTATACTGCGGCCATGGCCGATTATACGGGACGCGTTACCGTGCCTATTTTGTGGGATAAGCAGCAAAACACCATTGTTGGACGAAGCCGCTATCGCGGAGAAAAACAGCGCATCCCTTAAATTTAAAGTGTAACCTCATTGCCTGTTATATGCATAACAGGTAACTTGTAAGCTCATCCAACTAACAATAATGAGGTTACACTGTTATGACACCATCGATAGAGCTTAAATTCAACCATTATTATATCCAGCACTGTAAGCATTTAAAGCTTAAGGGACTGCAACCCAAAACCATTGACGCTTATTCACGCGCTATTCGCCGTATCGGGGAACACTTTCAGGGGCATCTGGATAACTTAACGCAAGATCAACTGGTGGATTATTTTCATGCTCTTTTAAGCCGCCTTTCCTGGAGTGCCGTGAAACTAGATCTCTATGGTCTCAAGTTTTTCTATACACATGTGCTACAAAAGCCGTGGGTTGATGTGCTAATGATTAAACCACCACGATGTACGCGTATACCCGATATTGTCACTGTGGTTGAAGCACAACAACTGTTTATGTCGACCCGTAATCTAAGCTATCGAGTTTTTTATTTTACGATTTACAGTCTAGGTTTACGTTTGGGCGAGGGCTTAAGCCTGAAAGTAGGTGATATTGATGCGACACGCATGCGGGTACATATTCGCAATGCCAAAGGCAATAAGGATCGGCTTGTGCCTTTGCCTGTGAATACCTTGAAGGTGTTGCGTAAGTTTTGGGCTGTGCATAAAAATCCAGTGCTGGTATTTCCCAACCGTGCCCGGGGTCTAAAAGGTGCACATCTTGCTGAATCCCCCCTTGATCGCGGTGGCATCCAGAAGACAATCCGTCTTGTGACGCAAGAAATGGGACTAAAAAAAAGATTTCCTGCCACTCGCTGCGCCACAGTTACGCCACTCACCTGTTAGAAGCCGGGGTTGATTTAGTTGAGTTGCAGAAGATTCTGGGCCATACCAGTTTAGTAACCACGGCTCGCTATACGCATTTGACCGATATTACCGATGAGAATGCAGAGCTGCACATTAATCAGTTAGTCAATGACTTTTCTATTCACTGGGGGCAGATTTCATGATAACCCTAGCTGCAGTGATTGATCAATTTCAGTCTGACTTTTTAAGCGAGTATCAATCTCGTTTACGCTCCAATCAGATCAGTGCATTACATGCCATGAAGAGCTGTCGGACACAGCTGAGTCCTGTGATGCAGGTTAACTGTGCAGACTGTGACTATCAAACCTTTGTGCCTCATTCCTGTGGCCAGCGTAACTGCCCGCATTGTCAACATCATGAGAGTCAACAATGGATTGAACGACAGGTACAAAAACAAGTCCCTGCTGATTATTTTATGAATACCTTTACCTTACCTGCGCAGTTAAGGTCGTTAGCCAGGCAGCATCCGCGGTTACTTTACAGTATGATGTTTGACTGTGCCTGGGCGACTTTACAGAGTTTTAGTAAAAATGATAAGCAGTTGCAAGGCGATGCCGGGGCGATTGCTGTCTTACATACACACTCACGCGAATTAAATTATCATCCGCATATTCATGTCATTATGCCTGCGGCAATCGTGGATAAAATCAAGAAGCTCTGGCGCACTAAGGAAGGCAAATACCTGTTTCATCATAAAGCACTAGCAAAAGTATTTCGTGCAAAGATGCTAGCGCGTATGAACGAAGAAAAGTTGCCATTTCCCACAGCTATTCCGGAAAAATGGGTGGTCGATTGTAAGTTTGTCGGTGCAGGCGATAAAGCATTGATATATCTGGGTCGATACCTGTATCGTGGTGTGATTCGTGAACAGGATATCTTATCCTGCCAAAATGGCAAAGTAACCTACCGTTATCAAGACAGCAAAACCAAACGCTATCAAACCAAAACGGTATCGGGGGCTAAATTTCTGTGGCTGGTGCTGCAACATGTTTTGCCTAAAGGCTTTCGTCGTGCGCGCAATTATGGCTTTTTACATCCGAATAGCAAGGGTGTTATTAAGTTGATTCACTCCCTGCTAAAGTTTGACCCGACGAAGATATTGCGTGCACTCAAAGTACGGCCGGCATTCAGTTGCAAATGTTGTGGCGGGGCGATGGTTGTTGGGCGTCGGCAAATACCCAGGGTGGAAATAATGTTTCAGCCTTTGCCAACTTAACAATTGGAATCACTAGCGCTTATGTAAATTTAAACACTTCGACCCAGGCTATCAGCGGATTAAATGCTGAGGGAGTTGCTTGGGCTAAAATCGGAGATTAAGGCAGAATTTTGCTCCGATACTTGGACTTTGAGAGTTGACTGCAATGGACAACGCTCAAAGTTCAGTTAAACAGGTAAAAACAGAGGTTCGATTCATCAGTCGGGCTGATCAACAAAAAGCTATTTTCATAGAGCGCATTAAATGAATTCCTACTATCGTGCCGGGCTTGTCCAACAAACGGTTCAGATTGTGGCTCGCTTCGCGATCACAATCTAACCTTATTCGTTAGTAATGAGTCAGCTGAGATTATTCGGATGCTTAACACGGCCTTTGATGACTTGGGTGCGACAGTGGGTGATTATTATCCGCTTGAACTGCGCGATGAAATTGATGCCATAAATAAGGTGATTTATCACGGAATCAATAACGGCGTTTACAAGGCAGGCTTTGCAACAACACAAGGTGCCTACGATGAAGCTGTGGCAGAAGTCTTTACAGTGTTAGATCAACTTGAAGAACGCTTAAGTTCACAGCGATATTTGCTTGGCTCTGTACTAAGCGAAGCCGATTGGAGGCTATTTACCACACTGGTTCGGTTTGACCCTGTTTATGTTGGCCACTTCAAATGCAACAAAAGGCGCATTCAAGATTACCCGGCGTTATCTCATTACCTACGCGATTTATACCAACGGCCTGGTATTAGTGAAACGGTGGATATTGATTACATTAAAGCCCATTACTACGGCTCGCATGAAAGTATTAATCCGACTCGAATAATTCCTATTGGGCCGGCATTGAACCTCGATGCACCGCACGATCGAGATCGCTTTAGCAATACAGTTGTGAGTAATTAGACATGGGCAAGCTTATTCAAGGGCAGTGGATCACTGACGATAAATTAAAAGCGGCAGAAGCGGCCGCGTATAAACGCGCTGATGGGAAATTTGAGCGCGGTACAGCCGGATTTAGAAACTGGGTAACGGCAGACGGTTCAGCTGGATCCAGTGGCGTTTCGGGTTTTAAAGCCGAAGCGGGACGCTATCACTTGTTTGCGGCCTTAAATTGCCCGTGGGCGCACCGTACTTTAATTTATCGAAAAGTTAAAAAGTTGGACGGGATTATCTCGTTATCGTTGGCGGCGCCAGCGCGCACTGATCAAGGCTGGGCTTTTAATTTGCCCTCTGAATCAGGCGACTCCCGTTTTGGTGAGAACTTATACGGCTTGTCGGCAGTGCATGAACTCTATACCCGAGCTGATGCTAACTATAGTGGCCGAGTAACGGTGCCCGTGTTATGGGACAAGCACACGCAGACCATTGTTAGTAATGAGTCTTCAGAGATTATTCGCATGTTCAATACGGCGTTTAACGGGTTAACGGGTGACCGCCAAGACTTTTATCCAACGCATCTAGAGCAAGAAATAGACAGCTTAAACGATCTCATTTTTAACAATGTTAATAATGGCGTTTATAAATCGGGATTTGCTCGTACGCAAGAAGCTTATACCGAGGCCGTCACAGCGGTGTTCAAAACGCTAGACCAGCTTGAAGAGCGCTTAAGTCGCTCTCGCTATTTGCTGGGTGACACCATAACCGAAGCTGACTGGCGATTGCTGCCGACCTTAGCGCGTTTTGATGTGGGTTATTACAGCGCGTTTAAGTGCAACCTACGTGCAATTCGAGATTATCAGCATCTTTCGGCGTATTTCAAAAGCTTATACGAATATGAAGGCGTTGCAGAAACGGTAGATTTTGATATTTACCGAGCAGGTTACCATTCGCACAGCCCGTTGCGTAACCCCTATGCCATTGTACCCGTTGGCTTTGATTCTAATTTAGTGTCTATTTAAGATTTGTGAGAACGAAAAAATGACCATCACCACACAACACGAAACCTTTTGTAATAACCCCAATATTTCGGCATTGGTAAATGCGCAATTGGAAGATGACAGCCGTTATCACCCAAATTTAGGAGGCGTGACACGCGGCGGTATGGCTAATCATTATCCTATGACGGTAACGGCCATGCAGGCCATGGGGGCGAGCGATGAGCAAGTAGTTCGCTTTATTAAGAGTTGGCCGCGTCAGCGTGCTTTGATCGATGATCACCTGCATCTAGAAGATAATCATGAGCTTAATGATGGCAACTGGGTAAATTATTTAGGTCAAGCGAATAAGCTGCGGGAGTTTCGTAGAGTTTTTCTCAGCCAATTGGCCGAACAGAGCCAACAGCAGGTTATCTCTAGCGCGTTAACTCGAATGCAGTTTGGCTTGCCGATGGGCTTATTTCATCCTTTAATCCGATTAAGCTTTGCGCAAATGCACGGTGATAATGGCCTGATTGCTGACGCATTAGCGTATATGGCAATCCGCTATTTCAATTTGTATCCAGGCTATCAAGCTACTCACCAAGACAGCAACGCAATAGACATGACTGCCCGTGAAGTATGGCGTTCAATCAGCCAACAATTTGCGTCGCAAGGTGTCTCTACTATGTTGCCTAACTTTCCTGCGGGTGGTTCGTTAAGTATCTGTGAAAGGTTGTGCGGAGACAGTAAGGTACACAGATTGGTCACGGCTGACGGTTTTAGTGTTATTGCAGACAACTTAAATAAGCGCGTTATTCAACTTTGCCAATCTGCTGTTCAGCTGTATTTATATGAGCCATCGTTGACCACTTTGCACGCCGTTACGGCCTGTCAAGCATTGGCGGATTTAACGCGGAGCACACACGACACGGGACTTGAATCCAAGGTGGCAGCAGACTTATGGCAACTGATGTGGGTTTGGTTAACGGCTTTATATATCGAAAAAGGCTTTCCCACAGAATTAACTGAAGTGAACGATGTATCAGAAGAGCTGTTAAGCGCGCCGAGCTGGCAGCAGTTATTCGATAGGGCGCTTGATACGCAAGAGGTTCACGTGATGAAAATGGCGTTTAGTTGCAAATGGCTATATGACGAGATTGATGCTAACCCCCTTTACCGCTTAGCGGTAGCGAAAATGTTGGGCATAGCCTAGTAGGCTAGCGTGGCCTAAATTAAGTTGCAAACACCTCAATTTAAAAATACAGATCGAATTAACTCATTATTTAACTAAACAGGACTTACGATGAAAAACCCAATAATTTTAATCGCGCTTAACGTATTAACAGCTTATACTGACATCTTTATGGCGAGAAACACAAAGCCTTTAGCAATACTTCTAATAGGATTAATACCGTTTGTTGCAGTTAATGCCGCGAATCAAGATTTGATTCATGTGCGCCTTAAAGACCGCCTAGATCGTCCGGACGATGGTTATTGTTTTGATATTTTGGGCACGGGCGAGACCTTACGCGTGGACTTACCTTTGTTTGTTCATAACTGCAAGCCTTTTGCCACGCCTGATAGCGCTATTATTTTCACCACTAAACACCAGCTAGTGTTCCCTGCGGCAGATGTTTGTGTGACAGCCTTTGGTGTCAATAATACCGTGTTGCCTGGAACGTCTGTTTTACTCAGGCCCTGCGACGAACGTAGCGCCTTTTATCAGGCAGCTGATTTGCAAAAATTTGATCACGAGGCAAACGGGCAATTAAAATTGCACGGTTTCGATCTTTGCTTGGCCGTAGGTGACGAATCTTCCAGCACTTATTCGCCCCACGACCGTTGGCGCGTGCTTTCGCTAGAAACCTGTTCATCTGCCATCCCAAGCCACTCGGTATGGGAAATGGTACCGCTATAGCGCGAAGACAGGGAGATAAATAACCAAAATACAACGATAAATCGTAATAACTGGAGCTAGGAAAATCAAGTGATGAAATGAAAATATGGAAATAAAAGGAAAAAGCGAGGGTCATGTTAAAATCAAAAAAAGAAACCAAAAGGGTCAGACTCGATTGAATACTTTGGTTCTTCTTTGATCCTTTTGGTTCTGTATTAAGAATAAACTTATACGCCTTTAGTGCATAAAACTCCACACTTAACGGTGACATAGCCTAAATCAAAGGCCTGCCCTAATGTTCTTCAATCATCTTTTAACAAAAACGGCGAACAGTTACAACGTAAATATCCAAATCCTATCTAATCCATAACTATAGGAACAATCACCATGAACAGCATAAAGTTAACGAAGAACAGACAACAAAAGTTATATCCTTCGTCTTCTTCATGTACTTCGTGGTTTAATATAAAAGCTATTTTTGTAATATTAAATTTTTTATAAAGAGGTACGTAAGATGCTTGTAACAAATGAAATTATGGGAAGTATAAATATCAAATGGCGTTGGTTGCTCGGAGTGGGTATTCTATTTGTTTTTCTCGGCTTTATAGGTCTCGGAGCCACCTTTGCGTTAACGATAGCATCAGTCGTGATGTTTGGTATCTTGTTACTGATAGGGGGTGGTTATCAATTTGCTGACGCGTTTCGTTATTCAGGGTGGAAAAGTCGAACTAGCCATATCCTGATAGCTATACTCTACGTGATTACGGGCGTTATCGTTGTCAATGATCCCATGGGTATTTCTTCAATCTTTACCATGATGATAGCGGGAGCATTAATCGCGATTGGTCTAGTGCGGATTTTTATGGCTTTTCAAATGAGACAAACCAAGGGATGGATATGGTTATTACTCGGAGGTATCGTGGCAATCGTTTTAGGTATTATGATTGTGGCTGAATGGCCGTTATCCGGATTGTGGATTATTGGTATGTTTATCGCTATAGAAATGATTTTTGCGGGGTGGAGTATGGTTATGATGGCTCTAGCTGGCAGAGAGTTAGAAAAAACAACAGCAGCGTAGTCAGGACTAATATTGAGATGCTCAGTAGCGAGGATTTAATAATATACCAACCTTGACTTGTCTTTTTGTCCGTCTTCTGCGTTGTAGAAACAGTTGCGTAGCCTGCTATGCGTCTGCTTCTATGCCTTGAAGACGAACAATAATCCTGCGCCAATATTTCGCATATTATTAAATCCTTGCTCCTAAGGGATATGGAAAATAATCATCATCCAGAGTAAATGGAATAAATACCGTCCCAGCCTCTCCTACTCTACCAGTCAGTTAAAGGGAGAGGATGTGCTGAGGAACAAAGCGCATTCTATGTTAATCCTCTTACAAAAAATAGGAAAAATAGAAAAAAAACAAAAAAACAGGGCCAGGTCCCGAATTGAGAATTATAGCGATGTTTACGTGCAAAATTTATGACCTGGAAGCCTTAACTAGAATTGAAGTTGATTATAACTAGCTTTGTCATAGTTATCAAAATAGTGGACAAACTGAGGTTCCCCTCTTTTCTTGTGCTGAAGCGAGCTTTTACTCCTGAATATCAACCCGCTTAATCATAATAATACTACGCTCAGTCTGCATATAATCCGCAGCAGTAAATGTTTGTAATTCAGATTGTAAACTTTGAATTATGAGTTCTGTGGATTGCTTGGAACACTGCTTAACAATGCGCTCAATAGATTGTTTTGCAAACTGCTCACGTTGCTCATTCTGGGCACCGGTCACGCCATCAGAGCAAATCACAATAATATCACCCGGTTCCAGACCTATGCTCTGGGCATGCAGTCCTGATAAATTCTTTTGTACAGCCAGAGCCTGTTGATATCCGGCGTACTGACTTAGCTTTTCTGCCGAATAATGAAACACAGTATTTTGTCCAAGATTCAAGCAGCTAAATGTGGCATTAGAGCTGTCAAGAAATGCCAGACTAAGCTGTACAGGCCCATTTAGCAGCATATCTGCCAGCAGATAATCATTCATTTGCCCGGCAATAAAAGTTAATGACTTGCCCTGTTTGATAAGCACACGAAAAATAGCGCGTAATTGACCATTTTTTATCGCGGCATCTATGCCGCTATCCGCATCATCCAGTAATATCAGTGCCAGACTACCCTCTTTATCTGTAAAACTTCCCTGTAAATCAGTCCTCTGACTAAACCGCATAAAGTCAAATACTTCCCCGCAACTATCTCCTCCCGCATTACTCCAGGATGCTATTTGATAACCCTTTAGCTCAATATCCGCATTATCATTGGGTAATGCATGTTGTCTGATCGCATCCGCAATACGTACATTTTCTTTAATGGAAAAATGTGAATCTAATACCAGACACATTTCATCCAATGTATACGATAATTGAGATATTTCTTCGATATTGTCCAGCTGTTCTACACTGGGCTGAAAGTTCAGCCGCTCTATACGCTGACAGCGCTTCATCAAGCCATCCATCGAGCGGGAAAACTTACCCGAAACTAATACTATAGCGACAATGATCAAGAAAATTAAACCACAGAAAAACCACACTGAAAGCCAGAACTGTTCATAGACTGATTGATAGATCTGCGACTCCTTAACGCGTATAGAAAAACTCCAGCCTACCGATTTGATCGGTGCAAAAAAATTCCAGTAATGATCCTCATTACCCAGATATTGTATATTGATAACACCGGCTTCTCCAGCCAACATGGTGTCAACATAATGATTTAATTGCGTCTGAATACCAAGCAGTTCTTCCTCTTGAGCATTACCTCCAATTAATAAAGCTGACTTTAATTTTTCGTCTATCACAGCATAAATAGATTTTCCGATTGCCTCTTTATCCCAGTATAAAATAATTTTCCCTGTCGTTGATAAGACTGTTATTTCCTGCCCTTTAACACCGGGGATTTGAATTTGCTTGCTAATTTTATCTAATGCAATATCAGCGGTAGCAACGCCCCATAACTGACCATTTTTATAAAAAGGCACCGCATAAGTACTCATTAGCATATTGCCAGCACCTTCATCAAAATAAGGCTCTGACCAGTTAGCTTTACCTGTGGCCACCGTTCGCTCCCACCATGCCCAGCCAGTGGTATAGTCATATCCCGTTTTAGCTATATCTAGTTGCACCAACTCATCTCCCTGCTGATAAACGTAGGGAGCAAACAGATGCCGATCCGGTGAATATTGATCAGGCATAAATGCAATAGCGGCACCATAGATGATGGGATTATTTTCCACCTGCAATTCCAGCAATTTATAGATATTTTCATCTTTTAAGCTATCAGTTTCTTCCACCAGGCTGGCATTAATTTTCGCTGCACCTTCTATGGGTTTTAAAAAGCCATCAAATATCCCGGCATATGAAATGGCCAGGTCGGTCATATGCTCTTCAATACTTTGCAAAGCTTGCTGCTTGACCATAATCAGATTATTGATAGCGAACGCTGCGGACAAAGTAATGATGGGTACTAAGGTATAAATTAAAATGGCTTTACGAAATGAGAGTTTCATCAAATTCTCCGGGTGGTATATCAAAGTAGGGTTGTCCAACAGCTATTATTAATAGCTCTATCGCTAAGGGGTGCCCTAAGGAACGCGCACGAAATAACTTAAGCAACTGGCTTGTCTTTTTATCCATCTTCTGCGTTGTAGAAACTGTTACGTAGCCAGCTATGTGCCTGTTTCTACGTCTTGAATACGAATAAAAATACTGCGCCAGATGCTCAACTTATTCCGTGCGCGTTCCTAAGGTCTTTCGAATAATATATACAGTATATTTTTAATGCATAATGGATCTTTAGTCATGCCTAAATGGTTACTTGGTAAAAAGATAACATTATCCCATTTTAAGGGTGAAACAACTTTTGGCTGCCATTTTCCAGCCAGGCGCTCGTCTAATAATACACACGAACGTGGGACGGTTCCATCGCCTGCGCCTTTTTTAATATAGGTTAATTTTTTATCCCCTTTTTTTGCTGTTGCTATCAAAGGTGTCTTACTCGCATCGCCAACGAATAAAAACATTTTCAAATGCTCGGGACGAGGTGTAACAGTATCTAATGCCGCTTGCATTTTACTGCTATTCGCTAAACATTTATCCAGATGATCTAATGCGGTCTCTCGACGTGCTGCCGGGGTATCAACCCCGGGTAATAATCTGCTTAATAATGCATCTTTAGTTTTATCTGCAAGTCCCCAGTTCATCTCTAGCCATAAATCTATATTGAGAAAGTTAGAGTGCGCTTCATCCGCATCGCTACGTTGAAACATTTTGAAACGTAAGCGAGGAAATAATTGATACACCCCAGGTAAGGTACCTAATATCACAGCATCATAACTCGGTGTTAACGGGTTTTTGGGAACCCCCGTTAACAAACAGTCCAATCCAGGTAAAGCACCTCCATTGGGCGGAGCAATCAAAACCACCCGTTCTATCTGAGCGCTACCCGCCCAGTTAGCAATGAGCCGGGCATCTCCGGCCGGTAATAATTGCTCTCCATATTGCAAGTAATACCGGGCTATCAGCCCTCCCATCGAATGGGCAACAATATCGAATTTTACCGGTGCAAAACTCCCTCGTTGTAATTGTACAAAACGGGTCACCTGGCGAATATATTCCCCTAGCCTGACAGCATTTTCATCCAGACTACGCCGCCAGTCGTAACCGAATTCAAAGGCATTCGCTTCATGCCGTCCATCATCAATATAGTCATCCAGTTTATGTAGCGAACCTCCAGCACCTGTTTGCTCGCCAACACCCATGGCGGATAACAAACTGGCATAGGTATTGATACTAATAGGTATTCCAGCAACTGAGCCTTTTATATAGCGCAGACTACCATCGGCAGTAGATTTGCCATGTAATTTATCGAGGGTCTTACCCATTTGCATGGGCAAGGCAATCATGCGCAGGTTTTCATCTGCTTTAGGGTCAGCAAAGGACTCGCTACCAAAGTCACCCCACAAGGGATTATCATTTTCCAGAGTGGTAATATTCGAGCCTAAAATACCGGGGATAACTATGATTGGATTTTGCTTGAAATCAGCGCGACGTATTTGCTGTTCATACTCAATCGCAGAATCTAGTTCGGCAGAAAAGCTCTCTTTGGGGGGTTGTGTTTGCTTATTCTTAATACGATTAACCATTCTCTGCCCTCGACTATAAGATCTGTACTACAAATATCTTTGTGACAACTTGATTAAAGCACCTACATGCACTCTTGCCAAGTATTTAGCAAGGCTAAGCGAGTGATAAAGCAACGTCCTACATCACTGAACTAACAATTACAGACGGAACGACACCTTATCTGTAGCGCGGGGTTCAGCCCTCTTTTGTCTATTCCGGGCTAAATATTCGTCCGTGCGCGTAGATATTCGATGCACTTATCAAGCCGCCTTCTTTGCAATAATCAATGCAAATGAAAACAGTATTAATGAACCAATAATCGCAATAAGTAAGGGAACAACAGCAGCCACGGTTGTGATGAAAAATTCTGGCTAGCCACTAAAATTGCAACGGGTGGGTTGCGTAACGCAGTACCGACTGAAAATATAATACGCACATGACTTTTTTTTCCACCAAAAAAGTAGCCAATAAACATAGCGCCCAAAAAAAACAGCACAATAACCGGCAGTACACTAGCGTTGCTAAGGATTGTTTCTGTATGCAGGAACAGTACTGAAATAATCAACACGACTACAGAAATTTTTGTCACTACGGCTGTAAATGACTGAATTCGACGTGCTATGCCTGAAAACCGGGCATTGATTAGTAGCGCAAGCAGCAAAGGAACCAGCATGATGGTCACTAAAGATTTAGCAATCTCCCCGGCATTAACTGACACACCCGAAAGCATGACAGGCACAGCGATAGGCATGAAAAAGATTGTAACCAGCAAAAGTAACACCATGAGCCCTACTGCCCCACCTACATGACCTTTTGCAGTTGCCACGATCAATGGGATAAAGGGGGCCCCCCCACCTAAGGACGCCAGGATTATTCCAATGCGCACTCCTTCTGTTACAGGAAGCCAGTTCACTATGCCTAAGGCAAAAAGAGGGACAATAATGAAGTTGGCAATAAGCGCTCGAATAACTATGCGAATATTTTTAAAGGGCGCAATAATTTGTGCCACTGTCAAACCCAACCCCAGAGTCAGCATGCTCCCTACGATAAAAGCAAGCATGGAGAGATTAAAGACTATTTCAACTTTATCGACTATTTCTATCATGTTAATTTTATTATTCTCATTTCCATATTCTTTAGCGAGGGAATGCAGTATTTAACCCACTGCACCACGGATAGCATAGTATTAGAGTTAGAGTTAGAAGTATTAATCGCGTTATTGATATTTAGCAAATTTGCATATCGACGCAATGTCATAGACAGGTTATTCTAATACAGCATCCTTGGAATTCAACTAATTATGAATTCTGAGATCCAACAAATTGATAGTAAGAGTTGTTAATAAAAAATTAGTGGTACTATTCAAACTTAGTTAGATAAACATTGTTAATAAACAAACCATCAGCTTACTCTATGAAAACTATTACCCTTGTCTTAACTACTGCGCTGATTTCAGGATGTTATTATCCCCGCCCTGCTCCCGTGGTATACACCCAACCTGCTACTGCGGTATATACGACCAAGTCCTCTACCAGCAAATTCGATCAATCGTGGTCAGCTGTAATAGGCGCACTTTCTGATCAGGGAGTACGTATTACCACGCAAGATCGCGGTGCAGGGATTATACAGGGAACTCGTTATGGCATAGAGGTGACAGGAAATATACGTACCCAGGCAGACAATAGTGTGCACGTGCAATTCGATACTTCAGGCGAGACTAAAAGCGACCCTCAGCTGATCCAACGTATTACTGATTCATACAATAGGCGAATGGGTCGTTAGCTATTTTGACAGGATGACGAACCTGGTCATAAAGTTAAATTTAGCACTATTCACTCAAATAATTCAATACCCTGTAATAACAGCATAAAGGGTCTTTTCTTGAGCTAGGTTTGCAGTGCTCAGGCGTTTAATAATTAGCTTTTTGCTATTTATTGGTTTTACTTACGAGGCTTATATAAATGAAAATATCCAAAGAAACAAAACGTATAGCTCAGATAATTGCCTTAGTATTGGCCTTTGCTGGGGTTGTTTATATTAACTCTACTGCGACTATGAGCATGGGTAACTTTTCTGGTAATGGAAGATAAAGCGTTGCTAAGATAGTTGCAGAGCTGACGATACACCTGTTTCAGCATCTTGCGCTGAGCAAAAATAATCTCGCTATCAATTCCATATCTGTGACCGTGTGATTATGCGCTCAAATTCATTAGCCTTGATTAACTGCCTAAGCTTTTTCTAGCGAACGGCGGCCTAAAATGTGACTGTGGCTATGCCCCCCGCTATATAAGTTCTAATCGAGACGCCTCTGTAACCGCATGAGTTCGGTTCCTAGCATTTAATGAGCGCATGATCCTAGAAAAATCAGTTGAACGCGAATTTCAGACCACCTGAACTCGAGGATAATAACTTGATGCCAATGCTTGATATGTAGGTTGGCGCTGAGCTTGCGAAGCCCAACAATTACTGTGCAATATCATGTTGGGCTTCGTATACTCAGCGCCAACCTTGTATTTTAGTATCATCTAATTATCTGGTGAAAACGGTAAACTTTTGATTTCTTTATGTCGAGATCAGGAGCTCTGAATTTATAGTGCAAGATATGGGTTTCACAGTGCTTTCAAAAAATTTTAGCTTCACCCATAGGCTCAGATAACCTGGTCTCTCTGAAAACAATAGGATACTTAGGGAGATGGAAAGAAATAATCATCCAAACGAAGTAAGCTTGTGTCTCAATAATTTATAATAATGAATTCTGAATTTATTCTCACACTAGGCAGATAAGCTTGTTGATATTAACAGATAGCATTATAGGTTGGATTATAAATACAGCCCATCGTTTAAAAGGCTCGGTACGTCGTATATTCATGGCTGAAACGGTGGAGCTACTAGGCTCAGGTGGTGCAAGTATTGCTGAAGAAAAACTAGGATGGAATAGAGGCACTATCCGAAAAGGACAATATGAACTTGAAACTCAGCCCATAGAAGATAATTTTTCAGCGAGAGGGCGTAATAAAAGTGAAGAGCATTTTCCTCATCTACTTGATGACATAAAAAAAATTGCTGAACCGGAGTGTCAAACGGATCCCTCTTTTAATTCCTGTCGATTATATACCCGGCTAACGGCTAAAGAAGTTAGAAAACGTTTACTGGAGATTGATTATTACGATGAAAAAACATTACCTTGCTCAAAAACTATCAATACAAAATTAAATGACCTGAGTTACCATCCAAAAAAGGTACAAAAAACAAAGCCTCATAAGAAAATCAAGGAAACGGATGCAATTTTTGAACAAGTTCATTCAGTCAATGGAATGGCAGATATCAACCCAAAAGAGATTCGTATATCAATTGATGCCAAAGCAAGAATGAATATAGGAAATTTTTCACGGGGAGGACGAAATCGGGTTTTAACAAAAGCAGAGGATCATGATTTAGATGTTAAGGAAAAGTTAACTCCTTTTGGTTTTTATCTGCCTGAACATGATGATTTTTTCCTTTTCTTTACAGCAGGCTATGCCAGCAGTGATTTCATCGTTGACCGATTGGAAGAAATTTGGCCAGAAATTCAAGAAAAATATGGAGTAGATATTCTGACAATTAACGCTGACAATGGTATGGAGAACAGTAGCTCCAGAACTCAGTTTATAAAAAGGCTTGTGGAGTTTGCTGAAAAAAGCAACATAAAGATAAAACTGGCCTACTACCCTCCTTATCATAGTAAATATAACCCAATTGAACGAGTATGGGGAGCCTATGAAAATCATATTAGTGGCGACATAATGGATACAGTTGAAACAACTTTAAAATTTGCCAAAAGTATGACCTACAATGGCAAAGCACCTCTTGTTAAATTAACAGAAAAAATATATGAAACAGGAGTAAAGGTAGGTAAAAAAGCAATGAAGACGTATTATCAGTTTGTTGACCGAATGCCATCGTTGGAGAAATGGTTTTTGACCATTTCTCCTGGTTGTTCTGGATGATTATTTCTTTCCATCTCCCTTATTACGGTTCGTAGGATGCTGCTGAGGAACGAAGCGCATCATTCGCGATAGATATGCTTCGTTCCTCAGCAGCACCCTACCTATTTTAGTCGCACCTTATTATCTTTGATGAATTTCTATGCTTTTTTTTATTAGTTAGGGTCTGAGCTTAAGCGGACATTTTTTGCAAGTACGTTGGCATCAAGAGCTTGTGTGGGTAGTCAAATAGGAATATGTTCCTGACAACTTTTCTCACTATCTTTTTTAGTTAATTTTTCCTGAGTTAGTTC
The DNA here is from genome assembly GCF_965251085.1 of Methyloprofundus sp. Lineage (NCBI taxonomy): Bacteria > Pseudomonadati > Pseudomonadota > Gammaproteobacteria > Methylococcales > Methylococcaceae > Methyloprofundus > Methyloprofundus sp. The sequence goes on from NZ_OZ252594.1 coordinate 4,142,200, forward strand.
ACAGAAATAACCATTCGGTTTTCTGCTAAAATTTTTACATGTTTTACAAACACCAAAGGAGTTTAAGTCATTTGCTTTTTGCAATGCAGTCAGAGCTGCAATAAAAATATCTTCCCGTTCCAATATTGACGAGTTTTCTTGCAGAATACTGGCAGCTCTTTGGAATAACTCCGTTGGCTTCGCTTTATTTAAGATCGTTAAGCCTTTAGGTAGCAACTGAATATGCAATACCCGCTTATCTGATTTATCCTGGTTTTTTTTAATAAACGCTCTTTTCTCAAGAAAAATGAGTGTCTGAGAGACGGTTCCTCTAGTCAATCCTAAATAATTTGCTATCGCCGCTGGTGTATCACTGTATTTATTACAAATAGATAGATACTCCAAAGTCTGAAAATGAACCAGCTGTAATCTCAGTTCGGTACACTTTTTTCGCTCCTCCGAACGAATTAGAGCTGCCATTCGCTGTATTAATTCAAATACATTTGGCTTTCTCAGCGCATCAAATTTATACTTTTTATCTGCTATAAAAGGTTGAGGGCGTGATACCTTTTGTAGGGAAATAAGGGTAGATACAAAACTTTTTTGATCTATATGCGCTGAACTTTCTTGTATAAGAATAGCATTCGCTTTATTGAATAAATCTGTTGTGCGGGCCTGTTTTAAAATGGCCATCCCGGCTGGCAGCAAATTAACATGAATGATGCGTTTATCAATTTCATCCTTGATCTTTTCTATATAGCCTTTTTTTTCAAGGACAATCATGGACTGAGAAACCGTCCCGCGAGTCATACCAAAATAGGTAGCGGTAGCAGCCGGCGTATCAGTATACTTACTGCAATGTGATAAATAATCAAGTGTGTCATAGTGGACAAGTTGCAAGCGAAATTCTGCGCATTTTTTTCGTTGCTCAGAACGAATTAAAATCGACATACACTGTATTAGCTCGAAAACTTCCGTTTTGTTTATAATTTTTTTATTGATTTGCAATTGTTTAACCTAGAAAAATCAGTTGAGCGCGAATTTATAGTGCAAAAAATGGAATTAATATAATACTTTCAAAAAATCTTAGCTTCACCCATAGGTTAAGCGGACATTTTTGCAAGTGCGGTGGAATCAATAGCTTGTGCTAGAAATCGTGTGCAACTGATTTTTCTAGGTTTAAAGCAATGCGCCCAGATTATGTACTTAAAATTCGGCCAATTATCAGATCTTGATAACATTTTTATTTAGAGCGATGAAGAGGCCTAAAAAGACCTCTTTTCATACACCTTAACCATTTCCTGGAAGCATACCCACAGACCCAGGTTTAATACGCTTGCACGTCACAGTAATATCTTTTACATAACATTTTTGCAAACCTGATTTATCGCTACATTCATTACAAGCCACTTCACCTTTATCTTTAATTTCCTCAACGTGCCAACCATAGCCTTGTGTTTGACAGAATTTTTTTGAATAGATTTTAAATTTATAAGGTTTTGCTGCGCTTGCTTTAGCATCCACTAGCGACTCACATTTTGCAGAAGGCAAAGTATTTGCCATTAAATCCCGATAGATATATTCAGTTGAAAAGGCTGTACTGGAAAAAAATGACAATGCCAGTAACACCGTAATAAATTTTAGTTGCATGGGTTTTCTCCACTTTTTATTATATTTATATGCGAATAATTAGCTCTGAAATAGACTCAATTTAATACACGAATGTTCATAAGCCTATGCTCTTCATTGATTTGTTCTTTGATAGGTGCGAATTTATCTGATTCACTGCTTTTAACCATTAACAATACGCTAATAGCAACAATCGCGACCAGTGCAATATAAAGCATAGAATAATCTTTTTCTTGAGTTTCTTCACTCATATTTCTTATCCCTTTTTATTGTTATCGAATCGACACTATAGCACAGCAAAAATTCAAATCAAACAAATATCGATTCGCTACTTATTTTACTTCTTAATAGCAAACCTACCTGTGCATAATCCTAGAAAAATCAGTTGAGCGCAAATTTATAGTGCAAGATATGGGTTTCACCGTGCTTTCAAAAAATTTTAGCTTCGCCCATAGGTTAAGCGGGTATTTTTGCGAGTGCGGTGGAATCAAGAGCTTGTGCTAAAAACGTGAGCAACTGATTTTTCTAGGATAAATAGCGGCATACCTTATTGCTCTACATTACGGAGTTGGGCTTTAGTCTACACGGAGCAATAGCTGTATAGGCTAAAGCAAGAGAGCGCAAACTGTACTTAAACGGCTTATACTCAGACCACCTGAACTCTAGGATAATAACTTGATGCCAATGCTTGATATGTAGGTTGGCGCTGAGCTTGCGAAGCCCAACAATCACTGTGCAATATCATGTTGGGCTTCGTATACTCAGCGCCAACCTACGCATTTTAGTATCATCTAATTATCTGGTGAAAACGGTAAACTTTTGATTTCTTTATGTCGAGATCAAGAGCTCTAATACTGAGGGAGTGATCAATGTATCTCGAAGTTAGGCTAAAAAAGCCATTGCGTTAAATAAAAGATTATTATAAAGTTGGATTCTTCATAAGTGACTTATTTTTACTTAAGCTACGCAATACTCACGACAGATTTGTGCAATAGGGACAGAATATGAAAAATGTATTTTATACTGGCATCATAGCTGGATTGCTGATGTATTCTAGTTTTTCTCAGGCGGAAAATGAAGCGAGTTATAATACAAGCACTGGCATTCTGGAAATTCCAAAAGTACTAATTGGTTCAGATTACTATACTGTCAATATGAAATACAAAGGCGAGGCTTTGGATTTTGAAGTAACAAATTATGAAAAAATAGAACCCAAAGCGCATATTGAAACCATTGACATTCAAATCCTGGAATCATTTCCTGTACAAGTCAATGTTGTTGCTAAAGGTTTTTTTTCTAATGGTTGTCAGAGCATAGCTAATATATATTCCGACAAAGTAGCTGACATATTTAACATAACTATCACTACTAAATCAGTAGGTGAAGTCTGTACTGCAGCATTAGTTCCATTTGAGGAGATTGTTCCTCTTGAGGTCAATGGATTGAAAGCAGGTTCTTATCATGTCGATGTAAACGGAGTAACAGGAACTTTTACACTAGACATCGATAACTAACACTTGTGGTCCGTCTTTACTTAGATTTATCTGAAATTGACAGCTGATAAATGATTAAAGGGGCTTCGGCAATAAGCAGAAAATACGCAAAATAATTTCTGTCTAAGCTCAAGATTTTTTGCCATTTTCAGTTTCTTTCTATAAAAACAGAGTTTAGCTAGCTAACACCAACTTGCTTCCATCTTCGGCTGGTTAAGAATTTCATGCAGATTAGCCTCTATAATTCGATAGCCAACATTACCATAAAGCTTTTGTCTTCCTTCGTTAAAAATATAAGTCGGACTACCCTCTACCCGGAATTCATCTCTTAATTCAATATCACGAAATAATGCAGCAAGCGCTGACCCGTCATTCAGAACACGTTTTATTTCGACAATTGGCAATTGCATAGCTTTGGCAATATCTTCTAACACCTGCATATTACCTATATCTTTAGCTTCCTGAAAAAAGGCTAACCGAACTTGCCAAACAAATTCTTCAAAGATTGTTCTTTGCTGTAAGTTTTCATCAGCTTCATTATTGATCATGCCATCATCAACCAGGCACTGAATCGCCTTAATATATAAATGGCTAGTAGCCGAAGTTTGTGGGGTATTGATCTTCCAGACATCTTTATGTAGTTTTAGATAAGGATAGGCTGAGCATACCTGGTGTGTATGCTTGCCAAACCCTTCATAGCTGCCTTTATCTTTCCAGCCCTCCCCCACCCTATGCTCTGTAGCACCGAAGATAGGCATAAAATGATAGCTGATATCGATATCTGAGGAATTTTTCTTAATTAGCTCATCGAGTCTCACTTGAGCCAAATAAGCCCAGACACATAAAACATCGGTAAAATAATGAATTCGAATGGGTGATGTAGTCATTAAATAAAATCCTGTACTATTTATATAGTGAATTGAAATATTTTAGTTTGGTACTCTTCTCGATCCGAAAATATTGTATATGCTTTACCTCGCGCAGTTACGGATGCGGAGAATATAGTGAGCTTATTTTTGTCGATAGCAAAGTCTGCCCCGTACTTGATACGGGGGCGCTGAAACCGGTGCATAGCTGGCTACGTAACGATTTCAGCAGCGTAGCTATCGGCAAAAATCAGCCGCTAGAAATCCGCAGTCGTGGCCGCGCGAAGTATACCTACCCTATCTATGACTCAGACATTTTATATCTTCATTTACCATCAATCAAATACATTACCGTGACTGTAACGTTCATCTGCGCCTGCAGCCTGAGTTAATGCGGCGACATTGTCTTTAGTAAAAAATCCGTCGAAACCATGACATCGCTCTACGTATTCGGTAATTAAAATCGAGTATTCAGAATGTTTGGAAAAAATCTGTTTAAGGTTCGGCTTGTCTGTACACTCCCCCACTACATTTGCCAGAAATGGCAGGCCGTAGCTTTTCAGGGTATCTACTACAAAGTCTATATTTTTCTCCCCGGCCAGGTGATCGCCATCTTTTACTTCATAAGCGATATGGTGCATGCGTCTGCCATAATTCCTGACAAAATCTTCGGTTGGCATAGGTAAATTCTCGAATGAATTTACAAACGAAGGAATATTATTTGCAGTAAAAACTTTGGCGGGTGACAACTTGTCATCATCTACGCCGGGGTGTCGGTTAACATTAGTAGAAGAATTTTGATCAGCAATATTATAAGCACCCCAAAAATAGTAATTTGACATACTGAGGAACTCAAGAATGGCATCTTCTCGTTCGCCTGACAAGATCCGCGTCGCCATATGATCGACCCCTAGCAACAGTGCATCTGTGCCTTTTTCTGCAGCCTTGTCGGCGGCCTTGGCGAGTGTTTCTAATTCATTCTTACGTAATAAAATACGCTGGCCCAGTTCGAGTCGATCCAGGTCAAATGCGCCCATGGGCATATAACCTACCCGATTGCCTGTTAGCGATGAAGGTTGGGTAAAATTAAAATGTCGGTTGGAGAAGAATTTATTTTCGGTCTCATCCGGATAGTGAAAGCGAATATTATGCGTTTCCAGAATATTGCGTGTTTCTGTCAGGTCGCGGGTTCTGAAGACTTCACCGACATAACGCGCGTTGGGTTTTTTACTTGCCAGAGGATAGAGCATATTTAAACGCGTTAAATCATCCATAAAAGTTTTATCCAGCGGTTCCAGCACTATATAACGCGGCCATTCCGGTTTGGATTGCATTATATAAATCTTATGCGTTTCGTTCAGATAAGCATCCTCCAGGCGAAATGGCGTGAGTAGATATAACTCTTGCATATAGGCTAGAGCGTCCCCGGTCTCAACCTGAACGACTAGCGCACAGATATTTTCCAATAGATCATCAATTCCGCTGGATTGTCTGCGTTGAAAGATTTTCAGACGATAGTCATTGAAAAAATCCGAGTTTTTTTTGTCACCAACGGGTTGGTAAGTCATGATCGGTAAGCTCATTTTTAGCTCCTGATAGCTTATTTTGGCAGTTAGCTTAATCTTATAATCATTGCGTTTGCAGAGCTAAGAAACGTGCACGAAATACAATAAGTTGTTTCGTGTCCATTCCTAAGTATTTTCCCGCAGGGCAATGGTGTTTTAAGCAGAAAGTTATGATTGATGTTTAATAGGGCGATAGCAAGGTTCCCAGAAAGTCTCTGCAATCTTATCCTGTAATTCATGTATTGAAGTCTTAGGCGCGACACCATCGTCCTGAGCCTGCAATCCGACGGCAAGTGCAATACTCGTACTCACCTTGCGAATATCACTCAGCGGAGGTAGCAAACCAGGTTCGGCAGAGTCGGGCTGGTTTTCCGCACTCTCACTAAGCGCAATAGCTGCAGCCATTAACATACCATCTGTGACTCGGTTGGCCTTAGATGCGAGTATACCTAGGCCCATTCCAGGAAAAATATAACTGTTATTGCATTGCGCGATAGGGTAATTCTGGCCATTATACGATACTGGAGTGAAGGGGCTTCCGGTAGCGACCCGAGCTTTACCATCAGACCATTTAATAATATCAGCAGGCTCAACCTCGATACGCGCAGTAGGATTGGACAAAGGAAAAATAATAGGTACGATAGTTCCAGCAGTCATAGTCCTAATGATTTCTTCAGTAAACAATCTAGGCTGCCCGGAAACTCCGATCAGAATTGCTGGACGTGCCTGTTTTACTACTTCAAGTAAACTGATGCTTTGCGAGTCGTCGTCTGACCAGTTCTTTACTCGCTCATGAGATTGCGCCAGGCGCTGTTGAAACGGAAATTTTGCAGGTACGCCATCATGTACAAGGCCGCGACTATTGACCATAAATATTTTCCGCCGCGCATCCGCCTCAGGAAGTCCCTGCAAAACCATAGCAGCAATAATTTGCTCGGCTATACCACATCCTGCAGAACCCGCACCCAGAAACACAACATTTAGCTCACAGAGATTTATATTGGCTGTTTTGACTGCGGCGAGTAATGTTCCAACCGTAACCGCAGCTGTTCCCTGGATATCATCGTTAAAAGTACACAGTTGATCGCGATATTTTTCCAGTAATGGGGTTGCATGAGTCAAAGCAAAATCTTCAAACTGCAATATCACCTCAGGCCACTTTTGTTTTACAGCCTGTACAAACTGGTCCAGAAATTCATAGTATTGCTCGCCTTCTATGCGTGCATGACGCCAGCCTACGTATAGCGGATCTTTAATGCGTTCTTCATTATTAGTGCCGACATCCAGAGTAATAGGTAAAGTCGTCGCCGGGTCTATTCCTCCGCAAACACTGTACAGGGAAAGCTTGCCGATCGGAATACCCATTCCTCCTGCACCTTGATCACCCAGACCAAGAATTCGCTCGCCATCGGTAACAACAATCACACGGATATTTTTACCAATACCATTGTCTAATATTGCCTGAATATGTTGGCGTTCTGGATAGCTAATAAACAGTCCTCGGGGACGTCTATAGATTTCACTGAACTTTTGACAGGCTTCACCAACAACTGGAGTATAGATAATAGGCATCATCTCGGTGAGATAATCATGCACCAGTCGGTAAAACAGCGTTTCATTATTATCTTGCAGGGCGCGTAAATAGACATGTTTTTCCAGATTAGTTTCAAACGTGGAAAATGCCTCATACGCGCGTAAAGCCTGATCATCCAGAGTTTCAATATGTGGAGGTAATAAACCGAGCAAGCCTAATTCAATGCGCTCTGCCTCACTAAATGCAGTGCCTTTATTCAGCAATGGATTTTCCAGTATGGCGTTCCCGGATAGAGATGAGGGAGCCAGTATTTCTAGAGTTGTTGCTGCTTTATTAATTTCTTCTGTCATGGTGATTTCCAGTTAATACGTGGATCAGTGAGCTTATGTAAAAAAGCATAAGGAGCGTACACGAAATAATTTGAATAAGTGGAAGTTGGATCTTTAGCTCCACCGTTATAAGACAGGGTCAAAGGTCCCACTTGTTAATTATTTGTAGACTTAGAAGCGAGAACTCAAGAACACTCGCTCCTAAGTGCATAACCCTGTGATTAAAAACGTTCTGCCGAGGCTTTGTGCCAATCAGCGAGATAGGTAGCAGGAATATCATCAGATAATAATTGGCCTGCCGCTAACGGAGTATAAATTTCATCAAAATGCATTAAGCCCTGATCAAAGCGGCGGTAAATATCTGAAGGACACAGCATATCCGGATGTTCATAGCCTATTGCACCGCATAACTGCAAAAAGGAAGTAACGGTTTGCGCGTGAAAATTTGCAACCTGAATATGTTTGCTCTCAACATGCACGGCTTTTCCGCGTTGTGGATTCTGAGTCGTAATGCCTGTGGGGCATTTGTTAGTATTGCAGGACTGTGATTGTATACAGCCCAGAGCCAGCATCATCGTGCGTGCTGCATTAACAGTATCAGCGCCCAATGCAACTTTGGAAAGTATATCAAAGCCGGAGGCTGTTTTCCCGGAGGCGATTAACCGGATGTGCCTTCTAATATTAAGTCCAATCAGTACTTGGTTAACATAGTAAACAGCTTCCAGACACGGAGTACCCAAGCGGTTGGAAAATTCCAGTGGTGCAGCGCCGGTCCCCCCTTCTGCGCCATCAATCGTAATAAAATCCGGATAAATCTGTGTCTCAAGCATAGCCTTGCAGATAGACAGAAATTCGCTGTTTTTACCCAGGCATAATTTAAATCCTACAGGCTTGCCACCACTTAGTTGACGTAATTGCTGCACAAATTGCAATAAGCCTTTGGGCGTATTAAAAGAACTATGTGCCGGCGGGGAAACGACATCTTTGCCTTTCTCTACTAGACGAATGTCAGCAATTTCCTGAGTAACTTTGGCCGCAGGTAAAATACCTCCATGAGAAGGTTTAGCTCCTTGCGAGAGCTTTATTTCTATCATTTTAACGGGTTCTAGGGTAGCTCGCTCCTTGAAAGCATCAGCATCAAAACTGCCATCCTGATTACGACACCCAAAATAACCGGTACCAATTTGCCAGATAATGTCCCCACCGTATTTTAAATGATAGGGGCTCAGTCCACCTTCGCCTGTATTATGCGCAAACCCGCCGCGCTTAGCACCTTTGTTTAAAGCCATGATGGCATTTGCGCTTAGGGCGCCAAAACTCATTGCGGAGATATTCAAGCGTGAAGCACTATACGGTTGTGTGCAATCCGGACCGCCGAATAAAATCCTTTTGTCTTGCTCTGCTACTTTTTTTGGATTAAGCGAGTGTTCTGCCGTTAGGTAGCCATCTTCAAGAATATCCACTTCGGTGCCAAAAGGCAGGGTATCGGGTAGTAATCGCGCGCGGCGGTAAACCAGACTGCGTTGTTCGCGGTTAAAAGGTCTTTCTTCTATATTACTGGCAACAAAATACTGATGTATTTCGGGGCGGATAAATTCCAGCATATAACGCATATAAGAAACTACCGGGTAATTTCGACGTAAATTGCTGTGACTGAAATACAGATCGTAACAACCTATGATTGCCCATAGCAGACACGCTCCACTGAGGAAATAAACGACAGGATATTGAGTCGCTGCAAATAAACTAGCAGGGATGGCAATCAGAGTGATCAGCCAGTACATCTTTACCATAAAGGTCATAGTTATTCCTGCGATTTCGGTGAATGTGCGTGTAGGGCGCGGCTTTAGCCCGTTGTTAAATTTTTTGGCGGGCTAAAGCCGCGCCCTACATGTTTTTTTAGTATTAGATCCAGTAAAAAAATATAAATAACATTAGCCAGACGACATCCACAAAATGCCAGTACCAGGCTGTTGCGCTAAAAGCAAAATGATTCTCGGGTGAAAAATCGCCTTGAATACTGCGGATCAACATAATAATGAGCATGGTCGTGCCGATAGTTACATGTGCGCCATGAAATCCGGTTAATAGAAAAAACAGGCTACCGTAGCTACCTGCATTCAGTGTTAAACCATGCTGCTGATAGGCATCGTAATATTCTGAAGCCTGGCAGCCGAGAAAAGTAATCCCAAGCAATATTGTACAAATTAAGCCGACAATAAGTACACCACGTTTTTTCAGGGTTAAGCCCCAGTGTGCAATAGTTAAGGTAACGCCACTAGATAATAGCAATAGCGTATTGAGCGCAGGAATTCCCCATATATTACCTACAGAAGTGGCACCAAGAAACTGTTGGTTATCAGGATTGTGAAATAAAGGCCATCCCCCAGAAAAATCAGGCCAGAGCAAAATATGCGTTAGGGGATGAGTGATGCCACTCAATTCAGGTACGCTGATGACCCGAGTGTAAAAAAGCGCAGCAAAAAAACTTGCGAAAAACAAAACTTCTGAAAAAATAAACCAGGTCATTCCCCAGCGAAATGAGTAACCCACTTGCGCATTATAACTTTCTGCCCGATTTTCACGAATCACACTCCCAAACCAGCCACACATCACTCCTAGAATACACAGCAACCCCAAAAATAATAAATAAGGGCCGAACCAATGATCGTGTAACCAGTTTGCCGCACCAATAAAGAAAAGAATAATACTTGCACATAAGGCGACCGGCCATACAGATGGCTCAGGAACAAAGTAGTGGCTAGTACTCTTCGACTCTTTCGGCTGTACATTCATTATTTAATATCCGGAGGCGTTTGAAAGCTATGGTGCGGAGGCGGTGATGATAAAGTCCATTCCAGTCCTTCCGCGCCATCCCATACTTGAGCTGTGACTGGTTTTCCTTTTTTTATGGTGCGCAGCACATTATAAAGAAAGATTAGCTGGGAAAAGCCGAAGATAAAAGCGCCCACTGTTGCAATCATATTAAAATTAGTAAATTGCAACGCATAATCGGGTATTCTGCGTGGCATACCTGCAAGGCCTAGAAAATGCATAGGGAAAAAGGTTAGATTGGTAGCAATAACCGTCAACCAGAAATGCCATTGGCCTAAGGTTTCACTATACATTTTGCCACACCACTTGGGTAACCAATAATAGATCCCGGCCATATAGGCAAATACGGAACCAGGAACGAGTACATAATGAAAATGACCGACAATAAAGTAACTATCATGATACTGGAAATCGCTGGGTGCAATCGACATCATAATGCCGGTAAAGCCACCAAAGGTAAACATTACGATAAAGCCAACTGCAAATAACATCGGTGTTTCAAAAGTAATCGACCCCTGATACATAGTTGCTAGCCAGTTAAATATTTTGATGCCGGTGGGAATGGAAATCAGCATGGTGGCATACATAAAATAAATCTCAGCCGCTAGTGGTAAGCCGCTGGTAAACATATGATGCGCCCAGACTAGTAAAGATAAAAAAGCGATTGAGACTGTTGCGACGACCATACGGTTATAGCCAAACAGCTTTTTACGACTAAAAGTAGGAATCACCTGGCTAATGACACCAAAGCCAGGCAATATCAATACATACACTTCGGGGTGACCGAAAAACCAGAACATGTGCTGGAACAACAATGGGTCACCACCACCGGCAGAGTCAAAAAAACTAGTGCCGAAATTACGGTCTGCCAGCATCATGGTTACCGCGCCAGCCAGAACCGGCATAATAGTCAGTAATAAAAATGCGGTGACCAGCCAGGTCCAGACAAACAAGGGAAGCTTCATCCAGGTCATGCCCGGCGCGCGCATATTGATGATAGTGGCGATAATATTTATCGAGCCGAGAATCGATGAAATTCCCAGCATATGCACCGAAAAAATCAGGAAGTCGGTACTCGGGGGACCATAGCTAGTAGATAGCGGTACATACATCGTCCAGCCAAAATTAGGCCCACCGCCTTGCATAAAGATAGTACTGGCCAACAGCAAAATTGCAAATACCAATATCCAGAAACTCATATTATTAAGTCGCGGCAAAGCCATATCTGGCGCGCCTATCATCATTGGTATTTGCCAGTTTGCCAGACCGACCGCAACGGGCATAACAACCGTTAGCAGCATGATTAAGCCATGCATGGTAATCAGTACATTATAGAAATTAGGGCTGACCAGCTGTAAACCTGGAATAAACAATTCCGCACGCATTATCAGCGCCATTGCGCCACCAATAAAGAACATTGCAAAACTCAGGCAAAGATACATGGTGCCTATATCTTTATGATTGGTCGTAAATACCCAGTGTTTTAGAAAAGCAGACATGCCTTTGCCTGTCTTTGCTTCGGTAGGTTCGATTAGTGGTTCTGATTGCGTGCTCATAGTTATTGCTCTAATCTGGTAGTTTTTGACCGGCGCATCTGCACTTGTTCTGGCGTGATAAGATCACCCGTATCATGATCCCAGGCATTTCGTTCATAAGTAATAATAGCAGCAATTTCAGCATCACTAAGGTGTGCCGCGAAAGCTGGCATGGCACTTCCAGGAACGCCCTGTAATACCAGATCAATATGCCGACTAATAGGTTTGCCTACGACAACCGAGCTATCGGTTAATGCAGGAAACAGGGGCGGAATCCCGCTGCCATCTTGCTGATGACAGGCTGCGCAATAATGCAAATAGTGCTGTCTTCCGGTGCGCATTTCGGCATCCATCTTCCATTTATCAGTCGACTCAGGAGCTGGTGGTTTATTCTGCTGAGCAAGCCATAGGTCAAACTCTTGCTCACTTACCGCTTTAACGACGATAGGCATAAAGGCATGATCAATACCACAGAGTTCAGCACACTGGCCCCGGTAGACTCCGGATTCAAGGATTTTGGCCCAGGCTTCATGTATATAACCCGGAATAGCATCACGTTTAACCCCCAGTTCAGGTACCCACCAGGAATGAATAACATCATCGGATGTGACTAAAAAACGTACTTTTTGATTAACCGGCAATACCAAAGGCTTGTCTACTTCGAGCAAATACCATTCGCCTTTTTTGGCATCCCCATGAATTTGTCTGGTGGGTGTAGACAGTACGCTATAGAATTCAACACCTTTATCCAGATAGGCGTAGTGCCATTGCCACTGTGATCCAGTGATTTTAATAGTCAGGTCGGCATGCGAATCATCTTCCATATCCATCAACACCAGCGTTGAAGGAACTGCTATCGCGACCAAAATCAGAAAGGGAATAATAGTCCAGATATTTTCAATGGTACTGCTATTGTTGAAATTACTCGATTTAGCTCCGCGCGAACGCCGGTAACGAAACAGAATTAAAATTAGCGCGGAATAAACTATCAATCCGATACCTGCGCAAATTGCCATTGTCAGCATATGCAAATCGTAGATATCACGGCTTATTGGGGTGACACCTCTGGGGAGATTAATACCCCATTCAGCTATCGCAGATAGCGGTAGGCTTGTCCCGATACACGCTAGGCTCAGCTTTAAGTATGAGAGGTATGATTTTTCAGGCTTCATTTTTTTACTCTCACCACAATGTATAGTTATTTTGTTTCTGGCTGTGTTGTACAAGATATTTCACTGCTGCGATAATTTCTGTACCAGTGCAGTGCGAGCACCCACCTTTCACCGGCATATTACCTTTACCATGCAGAGTGCTTAGGATTAACACATCCATATTTTTCTTAATACGTGCCTGCCATTGTTGTACTGCGCCAATTTTAGGTGCCCCCAGTTTTCCCTCGTCATGACATACGCTACAGTTATTACGGTAAACTTGCTCACCCAAAGCAAAACTTGCAGTCGTTACTTTCGCTAAAGGCTGTGGTTTTTGTAGTTCAATCCACTGCGAATGTAACAGTGATTGATACAGTAAATAGTCTACAGCAGCGGTGACATCAGCATCATTACAGGTAACACAAGCACCTTTTACAGGCATCTTATTAAAACCATTAATCGCATGACTATAAAAGCTGGATAACCCTCGATCGGAACTTGCCAGGCGTTGCTCCCAGTTCGCCTGATCGCCAATTCTAGGCGCGCCAGCTTCGCCGTTTAAATGACAAATAACACAAACATTTGCATAAACCTGCTCGCCACGTTTTAACCGAGGTTGATCCGCGAGCCGCTGCGGAAGATTACGCGGCTGTTTACTGACCACACTTTTTAAATATTCGGCAATGGCTAGACTATCAGCATCCGTTAGATATTGCAGGCTGTTATGATTAGCATCAGCCATTGGCCCTCTGACAGGCCCTGCCTCATTAATCAACTGACTCTTGCGAAATACCTTGGCTACTTGATATTTACTCGCAGTGCGTAAGCCCAGGCCCGTAATATCTGGAGCCCAGTATCCCTCTATCATAGAGCCAGTAAGAAAATGTTTTTTCTGTTCAGCACCAATAACATTCATCGGTGTATGACACATGGTGCAATGCCCCAGTCCATTAACCAGGTATGCGCCACGATTCCATGCTGCTGATTTGCCGGAGTCTTGCTTAAAGACACCTTTATCAGGGTGAAAATAAAGGGCTTTCCAGCCAGTCTGCCAAATCCGCCAATCTACGATGAATGGCAGAGTATTCTCTTTATTTTCCAGACTAACGGCAGGAATAACCTGCAAAAAAGCCCAGATGTCTTTTAAGTCTTGCTCTTTAATGCGGTTGAAATAAACATAGGGAAATGCAGGAAAAGAATTAGAACCATCAGGGCGGATACCCTGATGCATGGCCTTAATAAAATCCTGCTCGCTCCAGTCGCCTATGCCGGTTTTTTTATCCGGAGTGATATTAGGCGTAAAAAAGGTTCCAAAGGGAGTTGGGATAGGCAAACCACCAGCAAAAGGATAAGTACCTTGCTTGGGGTTGCTATGGCAGGCTATACAATCACCGACTTTAACTAGATACTCTCCGCGTTTAACGGCATCTGCGTTTGCTAGTTCACTATATTGGATCTTCGGGTAATCGGGATAAACACCGAGAACTTGAGTATTTGTTGAAATAGGGTGCAAAGCATATGCCGTAGGCATAAACACAAGTATCCAAAACAATATCTGCAAATTAAGAATTCTTGCCAGCGCTGTCTTGCGGATAAGTACACAATTAGGATTGATTTGCATAGGCTAGATTTTTCTTCAAGATTTATTTCCCGGTCATATCCGCTATAAATCAGTTAGAACTCATAAATACTTACATAACATAAATATACTAGCCCTGAATAGAGCGTAGCCAGCATTGTTCAGTAACGATATCAAATGAATTTCAATGACTTCTCAATAGATTTTAGTCTATCATTTATCCAAACAGCACGACAAGTTATTGTCGTCATTATCTCCTGAAACGCCCTGTGTATATTTTATAAATACTCTAAAACCCCAACAATGCAATACCCGTTAATCAATTCTGCTGGTCAATGCCCCCCTGAGTTTATTTCTAAGCCTTTAAAACAAGCCCGTAATCACTCCGGCATCAGTAATATCAATGCGCTCTGCTGCAGGTGTCTTAGGCAAGCCTGGCATTGTCATCATATTACCCGCTATCACGACAATAAAACCCGCACCGTTAGCAAGTCTAGCCTCGGTGATTTCCACCGTATGCCCAGATGGCGCCCCTTTTGCCGTTGGGTCGGTAGAAAAAGACATCTGCGTTTTTGCTATACAAATGGGGAAATGCCCATATTGAGTTTGTAATTCCTCAATCTCAGCCCTAACTTTTGCGCTGGCTGTGATATTTGCAGCACCATAAATTTTTGTCGCAATGCTTTCAATCTTTTCCCACAGTGGCAATTGATCTTCGTAAACATAGCTAAACCCGGGCTCGCGATTATCAACGATATTTAATACTTCCCGGGCTAGTTCTTCTGCACCCGCGCCGCCTTCTGCCCAATGCTTTGAAACGACGCACTCTGCGCCCAGAGCTGCACACTTGTCTTTAATTAAAGTAAGCTCTGCTTCAGTATCAAATGTAAAATGATTAATACACACCACACACGGCAGGCCAAAGTGTTGCGTAATATTATTATAATGACGTTCCAGATTGACAAAGCCTGCTGCTAAAGCTGCCAGGTTTTCATTGTTTAAATCTTCTTTTGCAACGCCACCATGTGATTTTAAGGCTCTGGTAGTCGCAACCAGAACAACGGCTGAAGGTTTCAAACCAGCCATGCGGCATTTGATATCAATAAATTTTTCAGCGCCTAAATCTGCACCAAAGCCTGCCTCAGTCACCGTATAGTCCGCAAGCTTTAAGGCCGTTTTAGTTGCCGTAACGGTGTTGCAGCCGTGGGCGATATTGGCAAAGGGGCCGCCGTGAATAATGGCGAGGTTATTTTCTAGTGTTTGTACCAGATTGGGCTTAATTGCTTCCTTTAATAAAGCAGCCATCGCTCCTTCTGCGTGCAAATCGCTGGCATACACTGGACTTACTTTATCGGTTTTATAAGCAACCACAATACGACCTAAACGCGCTTTCAAATCGGCGCGACTGGTCGCCAGGCATAAAATCGCCATCACTTCTGATGCGACTACAATATCAAACCCATCCTCACGTAAATAACCATTCGCCGGACCACCCTGTCCCACTGTAATTTCACGCAATGCACGGTCATTCATATCAACCACACGCTTCCATTTAATCCGCCGTGAATCAATATCCAATGCATTGCCATGATTAATATGATTATCAATCATCGCAGATAATAAATTATGTGCGACGCCAATCGCATGGAAGTCACCGGTAAAATGCAGGTTAATATCTTCCATCGGCACGACTTGTGAATACCCGCCGCCTGCTGCGCCACCCTTCATGCCAAAACAGGGGCCTAATGAAGGTTCGCGCAAACACATAATGGTGTTTTTTCCCAAACGATTCATAGCATCACCCAGACCAACAGTGGTGGTTGTCTTACCTTCACCAGCCGGGGTTGGACTGACTGCCGTTACCAGAATTAACTTGCCGTCTTGTTTACTACTTAGGCTGTCTATATATTCCAAAGAAACTTTTGCTTTGTAATGACCGTAAGGGTCCAGATGCTCAGCGGGAATCGCTATTTTTTCTGCTGCTAAATCAATGATGGGCAGCATTTTTGCCTGTTGGGCGATTTCAATGTCTGACATAAAATTTTAAGGAATAAGGAGGAGTAAGAAAGTATACAATTTTATCTTTCTACATTTTCATGAAATCGACAAAAGTGAATAGACAATTTGGATAGAAAGAGATAAAAGCCCACCTGACTGAGTGTAAAAATTTTTGGTGATTTATCTATTTTTTCAACAGCACTTAAAGGAATACTATGCAAATCGGAAAGCAAAGCAATAGAATCTTCAATACAAGTTGTATTCTTAGGCAAATAAAATAAATAAGAAACTTTTTGCTCCTTGATGGAATGAATTTTAGCATCAATTCTAGATTGATTAATCCCTGATTTTTGTAAAAGGAGAATATACTTAGGGAGATGGAAAGAAATAATCATCCAAACGAAGTAAGCTTGTGTCTCAATAATTTATAATAATGAATTCTGAATTTATTCTCACACTAGGCAGATAAGCTTGTTGATATTAACAGATAGCATTATAGGTTGGATTATAAATACAGCCCATCGTTTAAAAGGCTCGGTACGTCGTATATTCATGGCTGAAACGGTGGAGCTACTAGGCTCAGGTGGTGCAAGTATTGCTGAAGAAAAACTAGGATGGAATAGAGGCACTATCCGAAAAGGACAATATGAACTTGAAACTCAGCCCATAGAAGATAATTTTTCAGCGAGAGGGCGTAATAAAAGTGAAGAGCATTTTCCTCATCTACTTGATGACATAAAAAAAATTGCTGAACCGGAGTGTCAAACGGATCCCTCTTTTAATTCCTGTCGATTATATACCCGGCTAACGGCTAAAGAAGTTAGAAAACGTTTACTGGAGATTGATTATTACGATGAAAAAACATTACCTTGCTCAAAAACTATCAATACAAAATTAAATGACCTGAGTTACCATCCAAAAAAGGTACAAAAAACAAAGCCTCATAAGAAAATCAAGGAAACGGATGCAATTTTTGAACAAGTTCATTCAGTCAATGGAATGGCAGATATCAACCCAAAAGAGATTCGTATATCAATTGATGCCAAAGCAAGAATGAATATAGGAAATTTTTCACGGGGAGGACGAAATCGGGTTTTAACAAAAGCAGAGGATCATGATTTAGATGTTAAGGAAAAGTTAACTCCTTTTGGTTTTTATCTGCCTGAACATGATGATTTTTTCCTTTTCTTTACAGCAGGCTATGCCAGCAGTGATTTCATCGTTGACCGATTGGAAGAAATTTGGCCAGAAATTCAAGAAAAATATGGAGTAGATATTCTGACAATTAACGCTGACAATGGTATGGAGAACAGTAGCTCCAGAACTCAGTTTATAAAAAGGCTTGTGGAGTTTGCTGAAAAAAGCAACATAAAGATAAAACTGGCCTACTACCCTCCTTATCATAGTAAATATAACCCAATTGAACGAGTATGGGGAGCCTATGAAAATCATATTAGTGGCGACATAATGGATACAGTTGAAACAACTTTAAAATTTGCCAAAAGTATGACCTACAATGGCAAAGCACCTATTGTTAAATTAACAGAAAAAATATATGAAACAGGAGTAAAGGTAGGTAAAAAAGCAATGAAGACGTATTATCAGTTTGTTGACCGAATGCCATCGTTGGAGAAATGGTTTTTGACCATTTCTCCTGGTTGTTCTGGATGATTATTTCTTTCCATCTCCCTTATTCAACTCAATAAGCGGGGCAAATGTCAGCTTTATAGGAAATTCTCGCCTATTGTTGATATCCATATCACATGAATTTGATAACAAAACCCCCTTAATGGCTTTAGTTTTTCCAGTATAAAAATCAATCACAGTGAGAGAATTGAGCCCATCACCTTGTAACATCTCATGAGGAACCTGATTTGTATAATAATTTGTTTTTTCAGGAAAATCTTTTAATGCTTTGATAAGCCCTAATTTTGCTTCTTGAGTTAAATAATAGGGGATATTACTTTCTATTGAGTTGTCATTTAGCAACATATTTAGCTTTCGTATAATTCCCACAAATTATCATATAGAACTTTCTCAAACTCTTTCCCTAAGGGCTCTTGTTGTGATTCAAGAGCTGAGTAAAGTTGACTAGTACTATGTTCGAAAGAAACATTTATGGAATTATGATTAATGGAGTTTTGCTGTAAATTTTTACTCTCACTAAAAGTAGGACTGCTGCCGCCTGAGACATAAGATGCGGCAGCAGTAATAATTTGAGAAAAATCTTGGTTAATTTCATTTGTGGCAGGTAACCCAGATATAGCTGTCGCTATAATAACAGCGCTAACAGTACCAGATATCTGATGTACTTCTATGTTATTCATATTCAGGCTCCAAATAATCAACTGTTGCTTGAGTCAAGCAAGAAAAAAACATATCCTTATTTGCTTGTCGAATTCGTTCTAAATCATCGAGTAAATTATTAAGTGAATTTTTTGAGGTAGCAATAGTATCAATATCAACAATGATTCCCTTCTTTGAGGGTGTATTTTCTGACGGCACTGTGGCAGACGAGATAATATTAACTACATTGACAAAATTATCATGATTTATTTCAACCCGAAACTGGAAAAATTCATTTAAAATTTTATGTTTTGCAATTTCTATATCAAGATTTAGCAATGAAGTAGAAGGCACTGAGCCGTCAAAAGGAATCAAATTAATATATTTTATAGAATGGCGTTCTATAGATTGAATAATATCAATTTCTTGTAATATCTTTATAATTTTTAAAATTGAACCTTTGAATATTTTCCACCCTGGATAATTTGATGAGCAGCTAATTGATAAATTTCTATCGCCAATATTAATGTGAAGCTGATTCCAGGTTAGCCTACTTACTGGAGCAAACCGTAAATTAGGATCGGTATTTCTTATTTCACTTGGGATTTTTTCTGTTGGAAGATTTTCAATTTTTTTTTCACCCTCAAGTTTACTAAATAACAAACCAGGAAGAACTGTTGACGCAGGCACATTACATGTAAACCTTATTTCAAAAAGTGCTTCAAGCAATGGCTCTTTATTTAATCGATGGGGGAGTTTTTTCGCATTCATATTTGTATTTTTAAGTTCTCGTTTCTACTTATCAATATAGCAAAAACGAGAACGCATATCTAATTGAAAATTTCACTATAACGATTATTAATCACTATACACTGGAAAACGTGCGCATAAAGCAGAGACTTTTTCGCGTACCGCTGCAATCACGGTGTCATCTTCCACGTTTTCCATTACATCACACATCCAGTTTGCCACATCAATAATCTCGGCTTCTTTAAACCCCCGTGTTGTCGGCGCAGGCGTGCCCACTCGGATACCACTGGTAACAAACGGTGATTCAGGATCATTTGGTACGGCATTTTTATTCACTGTTATATGCGCTTTACCTAATGCTGCATCAGCCGCTTTACCGGTAATTCCCTTAGGAATTAAAGAGACCAGCATTAAATGATTATCAGTTCCGCCTGAAACCACATCAAAACCACGCTCAATAAACACACCCGCCATGGCCTTAGCATTTAAAATTACCTGTTGCTGATAGGTTTTAAATTCTGGCAACATTGCCTCTTTAAAAGATACTGCTTTTGCCGCAATCACATGCATCAAAGGTCCACCCTGAATACCCGGAAAGATATTCGAGTTGAGTTTTTTCTCTAACTCAGGATTGCTTTTACATATAATTAAGCCGCCACGAGGGCCACGTAAAGACTTATGTGTCGTGCTGGTAACAATATCAGCAATCGGCACAGGATTAGGGTATAAACCTGCCGCAACCAGGCCTGCAACATGCGCCATATCAACCAGTAAATAAGCACCTACTTTATCAGCGATATCGCGAAAGCGTTGCCAGTCCCAAATACGTGAGTAAGCAGAAAAGCCAGCTACCAGCACTTTTGGTTTATGCTCTAGCGCAAGTCTTTCTACTTCAGCGTAATCAATTTCACCCGTTTCAGGATGCAAGCCATACTGAATGGCATTGTAAATCTTACCTGAAAAATTAGGTTTTGCACCATGCGTTAAATGCCCGCCATCAGACAGACTTAAACCTAAAATAGTATCACCCGGCTGAATCATCGCCATAAAAGCCGCCATATTCGCCTGTGAACCTGAATGCGGTTGCACATTTGCATAGTCCGCACCAAACAATTCTTTAGCACGATCTATAGCCAGTTGTTCGGCTTTATCAACAAATTCACAGCCGCCATAATAACGCTTGCCTGGATAGCCTTCTGCATATTTATTGGTGAGTTGCGAACCTAGTGCTTCCAGCACACGTGGGCTAGTATAGTTCTCAGATGCAATAAGCTCTATGTGATCTTCCTGACGTTGATGCTCTTCTGCTATGGCTTTGAATAGTTCATCATCAAAGCCGGCTATGGACATAGATTTTTTAAACATTTAGGTCTCCTGATTGAGAAATTTTATGATTTGGGTTGGATTAGTAAAATTTGCAGGTCAGCAACATTAGTTCCGGTTGCGCCTGTGATCAACAAATCCCTGGATATTTGTAAGGCATGGTAGCTATCATTATCAGCTAAGTACTGCTCTGCCTTTATATTTGCACTCTGCATACGGGTTATTGTTTGGGCGTCTACCAGACCACCCGCAGCATCAGTTGGCCCGTCCCGACCATCTGTTCCACCACTGAGAAAAACCCAGCCTGCATTCAGCGGAGACTTAGTCTCGGCTAATGCAAATGCCAGCGCCATTTCCTGATTTCGTCCGCCTAAGCCTTTGCCGCGCAAGGTTACTGTCGTTTCTCCACCGGCTAAAATAGCACTAGGTTTAGACATGCCTTCAGCCAGCAAAGCCTGCGCATATTTGAGTAAGTCTTCAGCCACTTCTTTTGCTTCACCCGTCAACTGATCACTGTATAAATGCAGTTGATAATGTAAAGTTTCAGCGCTGTGCAGAATCGCCTGCACACTGATTGCATTACTACCAATCAGCGTATAAGCGGCATGCTTAAATACTTCGTCATTCGCTTTCGGCGTTTCATCAACGAGCCCTTGTTTACCTTGTTGCAGATGATTTTTCACCGCTACGGGCACTTTATCCCAAAGCTGTTTATCGGTAAAAACTTGTATCGCATCACTGTAGCTCGTGACATCGGAAACCGTAGGCCCGCTCGCTATTGCACTAAGTTCATCACCTAATACATCAGATAAAATGAGCGCATGTAGATCGGCTGGTGCAGCCATTTTTGCTAACCCGCCGCCTTTAAGACAAGATAAATGTTTGCGTACGCAGTTCACTTCATTAATACTTGCTCCTGAAGCAAGCAATAAATCAGTAGTAGCAATCTTTTCTGCCAGACTAATTTCACCTGCAGGAAAGGGTATTAATGCCGACCCACCCCCTGAAACCAGAACTAAAACTAACTCATCTGCCTGCGCTTGCCGTGCTAGTTCCGCTATGCGCAATGCACCCGAGAATCCTGCCATATCGGGCAAGGGGTGACTTGCCCCGATGACTTCTACACCGTCTATAGCTATTATATTTTCATAATTACATACGGCTATGGCTGGCTCGGCCAATAAATGCGCCGGAAGCATTTCTTTTGCTGCTTTAGCCATAGTACAAGCCGCTTTACCAAAAGCAATCAGATAAATTTTTTGCCACTCACCACTACGCCTATTATCACTACCTTGCATATCCAAGGCTATTTGCAACTGCCCGGCATCATTGAATAAACAGCGCTTTACAGCTAGATAAGGGTCTGCGGCATTAATTCCAGACTGAAAAATCTGTTCAGCATCACCACGTAATGGGTCCATTTCTGGCATGATTCAGGTGTTTAATTAAGCCATTTGTTTAGCTAATTTAAAAATCACTTCAGCATCTAAAACCTGTTTATTATCCTCAAACAAGCGAGCAATACAAGCTCGGTGCAAAGCAAGTTTTAATGCACCAAAACCAATCGCACCCCAGACTATTTTTCCGTGCCGCTCAATTCCTTTATCCATCATATCCGTACCACCGATACCTACAGGTGGAGTCGCGTTAGCATCTGCAAGCATTTCCAGATTAACATTATTTTGCCAATGCTCGGGTTTTAATAGCTCGATTCCCGCAGCTCCCGTCGCCAGTACAATATTAGCCTCTTGAATGATTTCCCCGCGAGCATCAGAATCAGTTGCAACCGCAGGCGTTAAATCAACATTAAAGCGCTCCTTCATGCTTAAACAAGCTATTCCAGCACTTTCTATATGTCGCGATACTATCGTCACATCCGCACCTTCTTCAGCCAGCATTACCGCTGCACGCTGTCCAACCGGGCCGGTACCTGCAAGTATGACTGCTTTTTTACCCTGCAATGTTCGTCCCTTCGCTAAGGTGGCAACAGCAGCTGCAGCCGTGGTATTACTACCATTACTATCAAGCATTACGGAAACTCTGAAACCGGAAAAAAAGTAGGATTGTACAGCAGTAAATAATGCCTGCCCTGCAGCCATATCGCTACCACCAACGAAAATTGCAGTATTTTTTTTCTCTTTAGGCGGACGGGTAAAAATTGCGCCTTCAACTAATGACCTTACATTATCAGGATTAAGCTGAGCATGGCCAATCACATGGTCTGCACCTCCGTCATAGGCGACAACTGTGTCAAAAACAGAGGGGTAATTATCAGTATCAAATTGGAAAAGCAGCTTGTTCATGGATGTAGTTAAAAGTTTTATAGCAATTATGCATTTAAACGAATATAAAATCGCGTTATTATAACGTATAAAAACTGTAAAGCCTTATTAGTCACGCTGATATTCCTTATCTAACTCACTAAAAGGCTCATCTAATGTAATGATAAAACTATAGGAAAGATGATAGATGAAAACACCCATTGATATAGCGGTTACCGGAGCAGCAGGACAAATTAGTTATTCACTGTTATTTCGTTTAGCATCGGGAGAACTGTTTGGTTTAGACCAGCCTATCGTTTTAAGGTTATTAGAAGTCACCCCGGTTTTATCCCGTTTGCACGGCGTACAGATGGAGCTTGATGACTGTGCTTACCCTTTGTTAAAAAAAGTCATTCTTACCGATGATCCAAAAGTTGCGTTTAAAGATGTCGACTATGCATTTTTAGTAGGCGCAAGGCCTCGCGGCCCAGGTATGAAGCGTAAAGATTTACTGGAAAGTAATGCTGCGATCTTCTCTGGGCAAGGCAAAGCTTTAAATGAGGTTGCCCATCGAAATGTAAAGGTACTGATTACAGGAAACCCTGCCAATACCAATGCATTGATTACGCAAAAAAATGCACCCGATTTAGACCCTAAGTGTTTTTCCGCCATGAGTATGCTGGACCATAACCGGGCAATTCACCAATTAGCTAAAAAATGTGGCGTACGCTCTAAAGAAGTTAAAAATATTATAGTCTGGGGAAATCACTCTGAAACGCAATACCCTGATTTAACTCACGCAACGGTTAAGGGGCTGAGCGCTTCAACCCTAGTCAATGACAACTGGATTGAAACGGAATTTGTCCCTACCGTACGCCACCGTGGCGCTAGTGTTATTGAAGAACGGGGTGGCATTTCAAGTGCCGCTTCTGCCGCTAATGCAGCGGTTTGTCAGATGCGCTCTTGGGTTTTTGGTACCGAAGTCAGCGACTGGAGTGACTGGGTGAGCATGGCAGTTGTTTCTGATGGCAGCTATGGCGTAGAGAAAGGCCTGTTTTATTCTTTCCCTGTTCAGGTCTCTAGCTCGGGTGTCGTATCTATTGTGCAGGATCTGGAATTAGATGCCTTTAGTAAAGCAAGTATTAAAGCATCCGTACTGGAATTAAAAGAAGAGCGTAAAGCGATTAAGCATTTATTGTAATTCCCCCCGCTTTAGCGCTCCGGCAAACCACCCTATACTTCGACTTCGCGCGGTCACGGATGCGGAAAATAGTATGAGCTGATTTTTGTCGATAGCATAGCCTGCCCCGTACTTGATACGGGGACGCTGAAACTTGCGCATAGCTAGCTACGTAACGGTTTCAGCAACATAGCTAGCGGCAAAAACTCAGCCGCTAGAAATCCGCATCCGTGCCCGCGCGAAGTATAACTACGGGTGGCTGCTATAAGTCATCCCAAAGTTCACCAAAAACCTACTGAAAATAAGGTATATGCTGTCATGCGCATGTATACTTGAGTCACTCACACGCGGAAAAAGCGGATGCCATTTACCCTTTTCAGCACCACAATCCCAGTCCCACAAAATCTGTGGCGCATCATTCTAGAAAAATCAGTTGAGCGCGAATTTATAGTGCAAAATATTGAATTAATGTAACACTTTCAAAAAATTTAGCTTCACCCATTGGTTAAGCGGACATTTTTTGCAAGTGCGGTGGAATCAAGAGCTTGTGCTAGAAAACGTGAGCAACTAATTTTTCTAGGTTAAAGCGTTGATAAAGTGTGTCAATATCGGCAGCGTTCACAGAACTAACGCTGACTAATTTCGATATAATCTCTGCTTGTTTCACCTACATAAACCTGTCGTGGCCTCGCGATTCTAGTCGCGTCACTAGCACGCATTTCTTTCCATTGCGCCAACCAACCCGGCATTCTTCCCATAGCAAACATAGTAGTGAACATATTCACGGGGATGCCCAGCGCCTGGTAAATAATGCCCGAATAGAAATCCACATTCGGATATAAATGCCGTTCTACAAAATAATCATCTTGCAGCGCTTGCTCTTCCAGACCTCGGGCAATATCCAGCAGTGGGTCATGAATACCCAGCTTTTCCAGCACGGTATCACAGGCACTTTTAATAATTTTCGCCCTCGGATCGAAATTCTTGTAAACGCGATGACCAAAGCCCATCAAGCGAAACGGATCATTTTTATCTTTGGCTTTATCCAGGTATTTTTTGTAATCCCCGCCATTATTTTGAATGTCATTTAACATCTCCAGCACTGCCTGATTTGCACCGCCATGCAATTCCCCCCACAAAGCGTCTATACCACCGGAAACCGTTGCGAAAATATTAGCTTTCGATGAGCCAATCACGCGCACCGTAGAAGTCGAACAATTCTGCTCATGATCTGCATGTAGAATCAGTAGTGTATCCAGCGCTTCAGCGACCTCGGGATCAATTGACTTACCATCGCCACCTTGCAACATATTTAGAAAGTCGGCAGCATAAGCTAAAGATGGATCGGATGCAACAGGTGCCTGGGACTGAGTACGGCGGAAAAAATAAGCGATAATAATTTTTACCTGACCCATTAACTGCGCAACTGCGCGATCAATATCAGCCTTAGACAACGAAGTCGGATTGATAAATTCCGGATAAAAAACTGAAAGTGCCGAAACTGCTGCTGAAACAACGCCCATAGGATGCGCATCGAGCGGGAATTGGTCGATAATATTATAAATGCCCTGCGGTAAACTGGCATACGTGGCCACTTTTTGCTTAAAGTGACTAAGCTCAGATTGGCTAGGTAAATCACCATAATAAAGTAAATAAGCCACTTCCTGAAACACCGATTTTTCAGCCAGTTGCTCTATAGGATAACCCCGGTAATGCAAGATTCCCTTTTCCCCATTTAGAAAAGTAATCGCCGATTCGCATGAACCCGTATTACCGAAACCATTATCCAGCGTTATACATCCCGATTCAGCTCGTAATCGGGAAATATCCACGGCCACTTCCTGTTCCGACCCGATAATTAAAGGAAGTGAGTAGCTTTTACCTTGTATTTCTATAGTTGCGCTGTCAGACATGATTCCACCTATAATTATAAAAGACAAATAAAAAAACTTCGTACCTGAAAACCACTGTGCATTAGGGCTAAGTATTAATCCTAAAAAAATCAGTTGAGCGCGAATTTATAGTGCAAGATATTGAATTCATATAATACTTTCAAAAAAATTTAGCATCACCCATAGGTTAAGCGGACATTTTTTGCAAGTGCGGTGGAATCAAGAGCTTGTGCTAGAAACCGTGAGCAACTGATTTTTCTAAGTTAATTTAAGGTAAATACTCAGGTATGCTGAGTAGTTACAGCGAAATAAACACTGTAGATGGGCACGTCGTACCTCCTTTGCCCATCCTACAAAACGCTTGTTCTATCATGATATTTTTTATCAAATACCTGCTTCTCTGGTGCCTCGCTGGAAATATACAATCTATTTTTGTCACTACTCAGATACGCTGAATAGTGACACCTAAATCCTGCAAGCCCATATTTTGACTCTCATTAACCTGTCTAGCTAAGTGGTTATTAGGTTTTTACTGCCGCTTTGCCAGCCCTCTTTGTCCAACCGATCAAAATATCCAGATTTAAATCATAAATAGAGGAAATTTTTTGTATCGTATGGATATCCCCCGAGCCCAAGGCAATAAACACCCTGCCAACGTGCCATGACCTTTTAATCAAAGTGACTTAACTTCGGTTAATGTTAAGCGAGTAACCCCACCTTAACCCAATCATCCCATTCCTGTGGATAGAGCGGACCTGCAGGTGTTCTGACTCTCAGCTGATTATTGCCTGTGAGTAATTTTCCAGCCACCCGAATCAGATAAGTACGAAGTGTATCCGGCTCCCATTGGCACAACGTTTTGTTGCCACTCAATTGAGCCATCCAGCGCACGGTATTGTAGGCAAGAACGGCGCAATGAAATAATGCGGCATTAGCCAGAAATTGATTCGTTCTGATTTTACCTAAACCCATTTGTGATTTTGCTTCTTCAATCCATGTTTCGCACGTCGCTCGTTCACCATACTTCTTATGTGTTTGCCAAGGCGATAGAGGTTCAGTTGTTACATAACAAAAATAGTCATATTCTGCCGTATCCCAAAGCTCGGACTGAGGTCCTGTCACTTGTTTAGGTTGCTTTATCCTGACCGCGACAAACTGACGAGAGCGAGACCAGCCACCACAACGATATTGAAACTCGCTCTGCTCCCAACCGGGTCGGCCTTGTATGGCTGTCCAGGCCTGTTTGGCCAGCAATGCGTTCAAATTCTTAAGTTTAACCTTTATTAGATACCCATGCCCTCTGGTATCGAGAAATTCAAGCAAATCACCGACAAAATAACCACTGTCACCGCGAAAAATAATGCGCATCCGATTGGGCAAGTGTGCAAGTAACTGTTTGGTAAATTCTACAACACCATTGCTTGTAAAGGCATTGCCTGTCCGGAACCAGGCTTGTAAAATTTCTTTTGTTTCCGCTAGAAAAGCGAGTTGTGGATGGTATGAACGGGCACCTTTCTTTTTGGGGTTGAAGCCTTTGGCACTTCCTTCTTGTCGACCACAAACGGTGTCCACAGTTGAATCGACATCGACCCACTGGACGGATTGTATGCCAGTTTTCGATTTTCCGGAACGAAGCAATCGCCGCCAGTGTTGACCACGCAAAGTATGCGTGAGCGTTTCAAACTGGCTTATCTGCCTATCACTTACTTCTTTAAAGATCCGTAAAATTGTGGTTTCAACAGGAATCTTTATCCAGCCAGCTACTTTGCGCAGTACGCTATCTGCCCATACGGTCGTCACCTTTGCCATTGATGTTGCTCCCCCCATCATGCCAACCAACGTCAATAGAACCACATCAGATAAGTGATGGTCTGCATTTTCACCCCGCCGATGTGGAACGCTTTGTTTTACGGTTTTTTCAAAACCTATCCTGTCTAAATATTTCACGACGGGAATCAGTCCCGCCTGGCTTGTCAATCCATGTGCTGTAGATGTCATTTTTACCGTTCGGGTACGGTTTCTTACGTGAGATGAGGATTTTGATACTTTAGAGGGCTTCATTAAAACAATGAGATAGTGAAATCAGGAAAATGATATTATATCATTGTTTAATAAGGAGTTTTGTGGATTATTATGTATAATGCTTGCAGGATTTAGGTGACAATTTAAGTAGCATAATAATTTCCACTGGCATAAGTATACTGCAGTGAACTACTTCGATGTAATTTTCTCTAAGCTAAAAATATAGGCTGGTTTGCGCTACTACTGCCGAAGCTTTTTCATATCGATTTTTTTCTTAAGTAACGAATACTGACTATTCTTTAATGGGCGGATTCAACTCTGAAGTGCAATTCTAGTAATCAAGCACCCTGAAGCATTACAGCCACCAAACCTGTTGTTACAACTGTATTAACTCAGAAGTAGCAAAGCTAAGTGTTATTGATTATTTAGCTTTTTATAACGGTAAACGTATTCACCCAAAACCTGGTTATCAATCACCAGTACAATTTGAGCGAGTAGTTATAGGAAAGCGTCTTAAAAAAGTATCCTGTTTTTGTTGACCATTACAGCTATGGGAGGAGTAAAAAAGCGGCTCGCAGTTTAAACTCTTGCCAGCATTAAACTAATCACCAACAAACTTTCCCAACAATCACCTTCTTCCTCGCCTTTGATTTGCCGGTCTGTTTTAGCAGCAAGCAATAATGCATTTAATAGGTTTTGCCGGCTTAGCTTACTCAAAGCATGACTCACCAGCTTCTGCCGCTTATCCCAGACCCTGTGTTTCATAAACACGCTATTGCGTGGCTGACCTAACTTTAATTGTTGCTGAATACTAATTAAAGAGCGTATTTCTCGTGTTAGTGCCCAAAGCACAATTGGCGCAGCTATGCCCTCATGCTTTACACCTATCAGAATTTTGTGTACGCGTCCTACTTTGCCTGATAACGCGGCATCGACAAGATTAAAAACATCATAACGTGAAGCATCCACAACGACCGCTTGTATTTGTTGCTCGGTCAGCGCTCCTTTCCCGTATAGCACATACAGCTTTTCTATTTCCTGATTGGCAGCCAGTAGATTTCCTTCTACTCGTGAGGCTATTAATCCCATCCCCTTATCACTGGTGCTCAAGCCTTTACCTTGCATACGTCGCGCTATCCATTGCACCAGGTCCTTTGCTTCTAATGGCCAGACTTGAAGAGCAACACCGTGCTTCTCCAATGTCGTTGCCCATTTTGCCTTTTTTGCTGATGCCTCCAGCTTGCCAGCCGTAATTAATAGCAGCGTATCTTCTGGCAGCCGCTGACAATAACTCACGAGCGCTTTACTGCCTTCCATTCCTGGTTTTCCAGAGGGAAGACGTAGGTCTATAATTTTCTTATCTGAAAATATCGACATGGAATCTGCAGCTTGCAGAAAATTTCCCCAATGAAAATGTGCATCAACAGTTATCAATTCACGATTTTCAAAACCTGCTTGTTTAGCGGCTAGACGCACAGCATCAGCTGCTTCACCCAGTTGTAGTGGCTCATCGCCGCTAATAAAGTAAATCGGTTCAAGCTTGCGCGCTAATGCGGCAGGTAGTTGTTCTGCTTTTAACCACATCTTATGGGTATTTTTTCTTAAGCTCTGCTCGTGCTCTTTGAATTACTGTGCGCACCGCCTCTTCATATAATTCCTGACGTATGACAATTTCTTCATTATCTTTTGATAACAAAGTCTCACTGCGCTGGGCGTTATAGTAGGATTCGGTGACTTCTATGGTTTGATTAGATACCAGCTCAGCTCCCTTGCTATCCAACAAGTCAAAAGTTAAACGATAAATTAATTCATACTCATTAGAATAACCCGTAGAGCTTAATGAAACTGTGCGGCGCTGGTAGTATTCATCGAGCACATTCAAGATCATGCCAGCGTCTTCAGGCCTCGCTACTAGCTCACCTGCAGTCGATCTAAAGGTTCGATCAATAGCAGCTGACAACTCTGGCGAAGCACCCTGCACATACATTTTCCTTAATGCTTCCGGTAAATCAATAGCACCCCGTAGATGATAACCACAGGCAGTCAGCATTAATAATGCGACTAACAGCAAACTATGTTTTGCAAATGCCAGGTCTTTAAATGTTGAATTAAACAACGATACTTACCAGTTTCTTTGGCACGACGATCAATTTCTTTATGCTCTTATCTTCAAGAAAACGTATCACATTAGGTTCCGCTAATGCGAGTGCTTCGATTTCTTCTTTACTCGCACTTGCAGCAACCATTATTTTGCCACGCAGCTTACCATTTACCTGCACTATCATTTGTAGCTCATCCTGTACTAATGCAGCCTTATCTAAGACAGGCCAGACCCGGTTAATATCTTCCGCTTTACCGAGCCCAACCCACAGTTCCTGACAGATATGCGGTACGATGGGGTATAGCATCAAGACTATGGTTTCTAAAGCTTCCTGGCGTATCGCACTAGCATTATCACCTTCAGCGTCAAACCGGGATAACGTGTTCAATAATTCCATATTAGTCGCAATGACAGTATTAAAGTGGTGCCGGCGGCCTATATCATCCGTTACTTTTTCAATCGCATGATGCACATGCCTGCGTATTTCTTTTTCAGCATTGGTTAAATTCTGTTTATCTAAAACGGCTGTCGACTCACCTGCATCTACATGCAAATGGACTTGACGCCATAACCGCTTTAAAAATCTGAAA
This sequence comes from Methyloprofundus sp., assembly GCF_965251085.1. NCBI lineage: Bacteria > Pseudomonadati > Pseudomonadota > Gammaproteobacteria > Methylococcales > Methylococcaceae > Methyloprofundus > Methyloprofundus sp. The sequence continues at coordinate 4,173,098 of NZ_OZ252594.1, forward strand.
CTACCTTCTACACCACTGTCCGACCACTCCAAAGATTGCTCTGGTGGCGCTGCGAACATAATAAATAGACGCACGGTATCAGCGCCGTATTCAGCTATTAAATGCTGCGGATCGACTGTATTTCCCTTGGACTTGGACATTTTCGTGCCGTCCATTAATACCATGCCCTGAGTTAATAAATTCTTAAACGGTTCATCGCAAACTAACAATCCTTCATCACGCATGAGTTTGGTAAAGAATCGCGCGTAAAGTAAATGCAGGATCGCATGCTCAATCCCACCTATATATTGATCGACCGGCAACCAGTATTTGGCACTGGCATCCAGCATTGAATCAGCCTTACTGCTGGCATAGCGAGCGAAATACCAGGATGACTCCATAAAGGTATCAAAAGTATCTGTTTCGCGTTTTGCCGCTTTGCCACACTTTGGACAATCCGCATGTAAAAATGCTTCGTGAGTGACTAGCGGTGAGTTTGATCCGTCCAGAATCACATCCTTGGGTAGCTCAACCGGCAAATCTTCTTCGGGAACAGGTACCGTGCCACAAGCATCACAATAAATAATCGGGATCGGAGTCCCCCAATAGCGTTGTCTTGAAACGCCCCAATCATGCAAGCGAAAATTCGTTTTACGCCGCCCTTTTGCTTGTTGTTCTAATTTTTCAGCGATGGCACTCGCAGCTTCCACCGAACTTAAGCCATCAAATTCAACTGAATTTTTTAAAACGCCTTTCTCTGTAAAAGCTTGCTCCGCAATACTGTCATCCTTATCATTTGCAGAATAAATCACCTGTTTGATTGCAATCGAGTATTTTTGCGCAAATTCATAATCACGTTGATCATGTGCAGGTACTGACATAACAGCGCCCGTTCCGTAACTCATCAATACGAAATTCGCAATCCATACCGGCACTAATTCACCTGTAACCGGATGCCCTGCTTTAAACCCGGAGTCTATACCTTTCTTTTCCATGGTTTCTAGCGCAGCTTCGGAAGTTTCTGTATGTCGACATTCTTCCAGAAATGCAGCAATTTCAGCATTTGTTATTGCGGCCTTTAAGGCTAATGGATGCTCAGCTGCCACGGCTAAATAGGTAACGCCCATTAAAGTATCAGGGCGCGTGGTATATATATCTACATCATCTTGCCCTGCAACTGCAAAGCTCATTTCCAGTCCTTCAGAACGCCCAATCCAATTTGCCTGCATGGTTCTGACCTGCTCCGGCCAACCAGACATTTGATCTAAAGAAGTCAGTAACTCATCAGCATAAGCCGTAATTCTTAAAAACCATTGCGAAATATCTTTTTTCTCCACTGCCGTATCACAGCGCCAGCAACAACCATCAATCACTTGCTCATTAGCTAAAACTGTCTGATCATGAGGACACCAATTAACAGCCGAGGTTTTTTTATACACTAAATCTTTTTCCAGCAACTGCAGAAAAAACCATTGCTCCCAGCGGTAATAGTCTGGATCACAGGTTGCGAGCTCACGTTCCCAGTCATAACCAAAACCCAGTTCTTTAAGCTGCTTACGCATATAGTCTATGTTTTCATAGGTCCACTCCGCGGGATGAACATTGTGTTTCATCGCTGCATTTTCTGCAGGCAAGCCGAAAGCATCCCAGCCCATAGGCTGCATAACATTCTTGCCTTGCATACGCTGGTATCGACTAATCACATCCCCAATCGTATAATTACGTACATGCCCCATATGCAGACGACCACTAGGATAGGGGAACATAGATAAGCAATAGTACTTTTCTTTAGTCTCATCATCAGAGGCCTGAAATATGCCTGATTGTTCCCATTGGGCTTGCACTTCTGCCTCAATTTCTAGTGGTTTGTAATTTTCTTGCATTGTTACTCGTATTATTGCATTCAAAAGCGTTAGAATACCTTACAGTGAACTAAATCTAAAGCCTTTTTAGGGAGTGATACTTATGAATGAAAATAAACTAACCAAAGCCTACAACGACTTTATGGAATACATGTATGAAGCAACGGATGATACCCTTCATACAATTGCTGACAAGCTGGATTCTGCTAAAGAGAAAATAAGTGAAATTGGAGGCCTATCGCAGGAAGAAATCAACCATGTCGCTGATTCCGTATCCCGAGATATTCATCACGCAGCGGACTCTTTAGCTGATAATAGTAACGACTCATTATCCGAGTGGCTTAAATTTGACATAGAATTATTAGAAGATTTTGCACTGGAATCTTTTCTTGATGTTGCTGATAAAACTCGCATAGAACTGGCTGAACTATCACAAACGGCCGAACTTTATAGCCACCCGTATAAATCAGGTCAACTGACTGCACCTGGATCGTTAAGCTGTGAAAAATGCGGTAAAGTCATTGCTTTTAAAAGTACCAGCATCATTCCTGAATGTCCTGAATGTAAGGCTAATACTTTTATACGCACTTAAATTTACATATAATAAAACTTTAATTACTTGTTACTATCGGGGAACAAAATGCGCAGGGTGATCTTTAATCAAAAGGGCGGGGTTGGGAAATCAACCATTACATGTAACCTGGCGGCAATTAGCGCTATGGAAGGCAAACGAACCTTAGTCATTGACCTGGATATTCAGGGCAATGCTTCTCAATACCTACTGGGCCAAAAGGTTAAAGATTCCGATAAGACCATTGCCCATTTTTTTAAGGGCTGTTTAAGTCTTACGTTGTTTGGTGGTCAGTCCGGAGGCTTAGAGGACGTCATTCATGAAACGCCCTTCCCTAACCTCTTTATATTACCTTCACACCCCGATCTGGAAGCTTTACAGGGTCGGCTCGAATCACGTTACAAAATTTTCAAACTAAAAGAAGAACTTGATAAACTAGAAGGCTTTGACGAGATTTATATCGATACGCCACCGGTGCTTAATTTCTATAGCCAATCAGCGTTGATCTGCGCTAATAAATGCTTAATACCTTTTGACTGTGATACTTTTGCGCGTGAAGCTCTCTATACACTGATGCAAACTTTAAGTGAAGTAAAAGCCGATCATAATGCAAATCTTGAAATTGAAGGGATTATTGTTAACCAATTTCAAAGCCAGGCACGCTTACCTAGACAGCTAGTCGAGGAGCTGATAGCTGAAGGTTTACCTGTATTAAATAGTAAAATTTCATCTTCAGTTAAGGTTCGTGAGTCACATTCCGAGTCTCAGCCACTGGTTCATTATGCGCCCAATCACAAACTCACAAATGAATTTCGTGAGTTGCATATAGAAATTCATAGTTAAGCGGAAAAAGCATACTGGAGAAGATATAGAGTAGACCGGGTTAAATTTCTTTACCATTTAAATAAATCTAACCCTGCACACTCTGGCCAATTTATTGCATTGCCCTAAAAGTGCTATCTCTAGCGTTTTAGACAATATCTTCGTAACTACTCAGCGTATCTGAGTAGTTACAAAAATAGATTGTATATTTCCAGCCAGGCACCAGAGAAGCCGGTATTTGATAAAAAATATCATGATATAGAACAAGTGTTTTGTAGATGGGCAAAGGAGGTACGACGTGCCCATCATGTTTTCTATTTCTAGCGTTTTAGATAATACCTTCTAACTAGCGAAGATATTAAAATTATAGAGATAAGTAATATGACAGGCTTATCACCTAACCTTGCATAAGGCGTCATACCGCTCATAGGCTCAATCTCTGAAGTAATTGTCACTCTTTGCTTAATTGGCGCTTGATTCACAATTTTCCCTTTTTCCGAGACAATTGCACTGATCCCGGTATTCGTGACTCGCAATAAATACCGCCCTGCTTCCAAAGCACGCATTCTGGCAATCTGCATATGCTGATAAGGCTCGATCGAACCATCAAACCAACCATCATTGGTAACATTTACCAAAAATCTTGCCTGCTCTACATAACGTATACTCTGCTCTCCAAAAGCATCTTCATAACAAATTGAAGTGACAAATTGATGGCCTGCTGCAGTCAGTAGGGACTGATTAACTTCGCCTGAGCTAAATTTTCCTAACCTGACATTCATTAAGCCCAATAAATAACCTGACACGGGTTGCCAGGGAAGATACTCACCAAAGGGTAATAAATGAATCTTTTTATACATAGCGCGATTTTTACCCAATACCAGAACAGAATTAAATAATTTTCCGGATTTATCCTTATAAGGAAGGCTGGTGATAATATCCGTATTATGCGCCTGTGCCTCACGTTCTAAAGGCAATAAATAATCATCTTTCACATCTTCAAAATAAGCTGGAATCGCTGTTTCAGGCCAGATAATAAGATCAGATTGCCAGTTGGCAGCACTGTCATCATAATATTGCTTTAAAGTAGTATTTCTATTTTCAATCGCCCATTTATCTTTTTGAGCTATATTTCCCTGTATCAAACTGACTGTCAGCGAATCCCCTGCTATAGTTGTCCATTGCACAGTTTGTAATAATGCACCGACACTAACTAGAGAAATAACGCCCCAAAAATACCGGCCAATGCATTGTTTATGTAATAAAACGTCAGCCAGCACTGCACAAATCATAGTTACGATCAAACCAGTTCCATAAACTCCCAATACAGGAACATAGCCTGAAATCGGGGTATCTAATTGACTATAAGCCACTTGCAACCAGGGGAATCCACCTAGTATCCATTCCCCCCGGATATATTCGACAAACATCCAGACACATGCAAAAACAATCCAGTCTAAATAATTATCATGGCGTATTTTTACATATAGATACGCAGAAAGAGCTGGAAAAATTGCCCAGAAACTGCAATACAACATCGTCATCATTACCGGAAGTACAAAGCCCGACTGCTCATTGACCACCATGCTAACAAACACCCAAGAGACACCCAGTCCGAATAAGCCAAGACCAAATAGGAAGCCTCTTAACGTCGCTCTTTTAACACTAAGCTCTGTTAAGGATATTTTCAGAAATGCTAATGAAAAAAATACTAAAAAGGAAAAATCGAAAGGTGAGAAAGATAGAGTAAATAAGATACCTGCAATAACAGCAAATACATCCCCCCAGATTGATTTAATTATTTTTTCCATAAAGATTGTAAAGCGTAGGGCGTGGCTTTAGGCACCTGGAAATAAATAAGCGTCCAATATTTGGGCAGGATTATTGTTTGTCATTAGTGCTGTAGCAGTAGTCGCATAGTTGGCTACGTAACTATTGCTACAGTGCTAATGACGGACAAAAAGACCAGCAAAGTTGGATGATTTTTTGTTTCCAAGTGCCTAAGCCCGCCAAAAGGGGTGGACACCTGATCCAATAGTAATCAGTTGCCCACGTTTTCTAACACAAGCTATTGATTCCATGTTCAACTGTTTTTCCAGGATGATAAAAGCGGGCTAAAGCCACGCCCTACAAAAACCTAACTGCTTAGATAATATTGTACTACAAACCTTCCAGGCAAAAAAAAACCCATCTTCGTTAGAAGATGGGTTTTAATATTTAAGAGCTTGGCAATTCCCTACTTTCACATGGATAAATCCACACTATCATCGGCACTAAACGGTTTCACTTCCGAGTTCGAGATGGGATCGGGTGGTTCACGCTCGCTATGGTCACCAAGCAATTGGTGTTGATCAACTAGCCTGGTTTTATACCTTGTGGGTAGTTTCCTCGCTATCAATCGTCTCTTATCTAGCTTGTGGCTAAATAATTGGAAATCTGTGTTTTGAGTTTAAGAGGTTTCGTTCTCTTACAGTAAAAACGTTATGTCGCTTTCATACAACTCAAACAGCTCCCGAACGTGTTCTGTCCTGAAACGTATTTGGTGTTATATGGTCAAGCCTCACGGGCAATTAGTACAAGTTAGCTTCACACATTACTGTGCTTCCACACCTTGCCTATCAACGTCGTAGTCTTCGACGGCCCTTCAGGGAACTTAAAGTTCCAGTGAGATCTCATCTTGGGAGGGGCTTCCCGCTTAGATGCTTTCAGCGGTTATCCTGTCCGAACGTAGCTACCGGGCAATGCCATTGGCATGACAACCCGAACACCAGTGGTTCGTCCACTCCGGTCCTCTCGTACTAGGAGCAGCTTCCCTCAAATCTCAAACGCCCACGGCAGATAGGGACCGAACTGTCTCACGACGTTCTGAACCCAGCTCGCGTACCACTTTAAATGGCGAACAGCCATACCCTTGGGACCTGCTTCAGCCCCAGGATGTGATGAGCCGACATCGAGGTGCCAAACACCGCCGTCGATATGAACTCTTGGGCGGTATCAGCCTGTTATCCCCGGCGTACCTTTTATCCGTTGAGCGATGGCCCTTCCATTCAGAACCACCGGATCACTATGACCTACTTTCGTACCTGCTCGACTTGTCCGTCTCGCAGTCAAGCACCCTTATGCCATTGCACTAAACTCCTGATTTCCGACCAGGATTAGGGTACCTTCGTGCTCCTCCGTTACTCTTTGGGAGGAGACCGCCCCAGTCAAACTACCCACCATACACTGTCCCCAACCCCGATAAGGGGCCTAGGTTAGAACTTCAAACATACCAGGGTGGTATTTCAAGGGTGACTCCACCACATCTAGCGACATGGTTTCATAGTCTCCCACCTATCCTACACAAGTAGGTTCAAAGTCCAGTGTAAAGCTATAGTAAAGGTGCACGGGGTCTTTCCGTCTAGCCGCGGGTATACGGCATCTTCACCGCAATTTCAATTTCACTGAGTCTCGGCTGGAGACAGTGTGGCCATCGTTACGCCATTCGTGCAGGTCGGAACTTACCCGACAAGGAATTTCGCTACCTTAGGACCGTTATAGTTACGGCCGCCGTTTACTGGGGCTTCGATCAAGAGCTTCTCCGAAGATAACCCCATCAATTAACCTTCCAGCACCGGGCAGGCGTCACACCCTATACGTCCACTTTCGTGTTTGCAGAGTGCTATGTTTTTGATAAACAGTCGCAGCCACCAATTTATTGCAACCCTCTTCTGCTCCACCCGCAGGGGCTTCACATACCAAGGGTGAACCTTCTCCCGAAGTTACGGTTCCATTTTGCCTAGTTCCTTCAGCCGAGTTCTCTCAAGCGCCTTAGAATTCTCATCCCACCCACCTGTGTCGGTTTGGGGTACGGGTTGTTTTAACCTGATGCTTAGAGGTTTTTCTTGGAAGTATGGCATCAATCACTTCGTTTTTCACAAGGAAAAACTCGTCGTCACGCCTCAGCATTAAGAGTCCGGATTTTCCTAAACTCTCTGCCTACACGCTTAAACTTACATATCCAACAGTAAGCTGATCTAGCCTTCTCCGTCACCCCATCGCAGTTAGAACAAGTACAGGAATATTAACCTGTTTTCCATCGACTACGCCTTTCGGCCTCGCCTTAGGTCCCGACTAACCCTGCGTCGATTAGCGTTGCGCAGGAAACCTTGGGTTTTCGGCGTGGGGGTTTTTCACCCCCATTATCGTTACTCATGTCAGCATTCGCACTTCCGACACCTCCAGCCAACTTCTCAATTGACCTTCGCAGGCTTACGGAACGCTCCTCTACCACCTCCGTTTATAAATAAACGTCGATCCGTAGCTTCGGTACTATGCTTAGCCCCGGTAAATCTTCCGCGCAAACCGACTCGACCAGTGAGCTATTACGCTTTCTTTAAAGGATGGCTGCTTCTAAGCCAACCTCCTGGCTGTCTGGGCCTTTTCACATCGTTTCCCACTGAGCATAGATTTTGGGACCTTAGCTGACGGTCTGGGCTGTTTCCCTTTTCACGACGGACCTTAGCACCCGCCGTGTGTCTCCCGTGCTAAAACTTGTTGGTATTCGGAGTTTGCAACGGTTTGGTAAGTCGGGATGACCCCCTAGCCGTAACAGTGCTCTACCCCCAACAGTTATACACGAGGCTCTACCTAAATAGATTTCGAGGAGAACCAGCTATCTCCGGGCTTGATTAGCCTTTCACTCCGATCCACAGCTCATCCGCTCATTTTTCAACATAAGTCGGTTCGGTCCTCCAGTAGGTATTACCCCACCTTCAACCTGGCCATGGATAGATCGCCCGGTTTCGGGTCTACACCTTGCGACTAAACGCCCTATTAAGACTCGCTTTCGCTACGCCTTCCCTTATCGGTTAAGCTTGCCACAAAATGTAAGTCGCTGACCCATTATACAAAAGGTACGCAGTCACAGAACAAGTCTGCTCCTACTGCTTGTACGCATACGGTTTCAGGATCTATTTCACTCCCCTCTCCGGGGTTCTTTTCGCCTTTCCCTCACGGTACTAGTTCACTATCGGTCGATAAGGAGTATTTAGCCTTGGAGGATGGTCCCCCCATCTTCAGTCAACGTTTCACGTGCATCGACCTACTTAATATGTCAAAAAAGAGTTTTCGTGTACGGGGCTATCACCCTGTATCGCCAGACTTTCCAGACTGTTCCACTAACTCTATTCTGCTCGGCTGTTCCCCGTTCGCTCGCCGCTACTTAGGGAATCTCAATTGATTTCTTTTCCTCGGGGTACTTAGATGTTTCAGTTCTCCCGGTTCGCTTCTCTGACCCTATGTATTCAGGTCAGGATAATGGGCTTATGCCCATTGGGTTTCCCCATTCGGAAATCCGCGGGTCAAAGTTAGTTTGAAAACTCTCCGCGGCTTATCGCATCCTACAACGTCCTTCTTCGCCTCTTATCGCCTAGGCATCCACCGTATGCGCTTATTCACTTGACCATATAACCCAAATACGTCTTACACAGCTTGCGCTTTTCGCACGTCTGAATTATATGTTCACTGACATTTTCGCTTTTTCTGCTTGAGAACTCATTTAATATTTGACGCCACTTGATAGTTGCTTTCGCTGCTATTTCGCTTTGTCGCTTTTAAACTCGTTTGAAACTTTTTTTTGCTTTACTTTGTTTTGTTAAGTCGATTTTGCAATCAGCTTAACGCTACTAAATAAATTTATTTAGTTTACTTTACAGATTTCCAAATTGTTAAAGAGCTTATTAGCTTTAAAAAAAACTAATTCTATAAGTTCTGAAGTGTTTCTGCTTGTCTTCAAAATTTATAGAATTAGGTTTTGTCACTTTTTTCATCGAGTAATGGTGGAGCCAGGGAGGATCGAACTCCCGACCCCCTGCGTGCAAGGCAGGTGCTCTCCCAGCTGAGCTATGGCCCCAATTTTACTGGTCTTTTTACCCTTATGCCGCGTTGTTCTCGTCGCTCATTCAGTTACATACTTATGTATGCTCCTTCATTCACGCCTTCGTACGCCTTGCCTAAGGTTAAAAATCCTGCGTAAAAACTGATTTCTATCATCTTGTTGATAAACAGGAATTTCGTTCTGGGCAAGGCAAAATTCCGCGAAGTGTACGCTAGTACATGAGTGGAATTTTAACGCAGTCCAGTGCAAAATTTGGTGGGTCTGGGAGGATTTGAACCTCCGACCTCACCCTTATCAGGGGTGCGCTCTAACCAACTGAGCTACAGACCCAATAGTTGCGTTCAAGGTCAGTCTCGATTTACTTAAATCAAAATAATTTGTTGTGAGTACTCATAAAGCATTGCGTGCTTTGTAAGGAGGTGATCCAGCCCCAGGTTCCCCTAGGGCTACCTTGTTACGACTTCACCCCAGTCATGAACCACAAAGTGGTGAGCGACCTCCCGAAGGTTAGTCTACCCACTTCTTTTGCAACCCACTCCCATGGTGTGACGGGCGGTGTGTACAAGGCCCGGGAACGTATTCACCGCGACGTTCTGATTCGCGATTACTAGCGATTCCAACTTCATGGAGTCGAGTTGCAGACTCCAATCCGGACTAAGATCGGCTTTCTGGGATTTGCTTACTCTCGCGAGTTTGCGGCCCTCTGTACCGACCATTGTAGCACGTGTGTAGCCCTACCCATAAGGGCCATGATGACTTGACGTCGTCCCCACCTTCCTCCGGTTTATCACCGGCAGTCTCCTTAGAGTTCTCAGCATTACCTGCTAGCAACTAAGGATAGGGGTTGCGCTCGTTACGGGACTTAACCCAACATCTCACGACACGAGCTGACGACAGCCATGCAGCACCTGTCTCAGAGTTCCCGAAGGCACTCTACTATCTCTAACAGATTCTCTGGATGTCAAGGGTAGGTAAGGTTCTTCGCGTTGCATCGAATTAAACCACATGCTCCACCGCTTGTGCGGGCCCCCGTCAATTCATTTGAGTTTTAACCTTGCGGCCGTACTCCCCAGACGGTCAACTTAATACGTTAGCTCCGCCACTAAGCCTGTATATAGGCCCAACGGCTAGTTGACATCGTTTACGGCGTGGACTACCGGGGTATCTAATCCCGTTTGCTACCCACGCTTTCGTTCCTCAGCGTCAGTTTTAGTCCAGGAAGTCGCCTTCGCCACTGGTGTTCCTTCAGATCTCTACGCATTTCACTGCTACACCTGAAATTCCACTTCCCTCTCCTAAACTCTAGTTTGCCAGTTTTAAATGCAGTTCCCAGGTTAAGCCCGGGGCTTTCACATCTAACTTAACAAACCGCCTACGAACGCTTTACGCCCAGTAATTCCGATTAACGCTTGCACCCTCCGTATTACCGCGGCTGCTGGCACGGAGTTAGCCGGTGCTTCTTCTAAAGGTAATGTCAAGAGACAGGATATTAACCTGCCTGTTTTCCTCCCAATTGAAAGTGCTTTACAACCCTCAGGCCTTCTTCACACACGCGGTATTGCTGGATCAGGCTTTCGCCCATTGTCCAATATTCCCCACTGCTGCCTCCCGTAGGAGTCTGGGCCGTGTCTCAGTCCCAGTGTGGCTGATCGTCCTCTCAGACCAGCTATAGATCGCCGCCTTGGTGAGCCATTACCTCACCAACTAGCTAATCTAACGCAGGCTCATCTATTAGCGCAAGGTCCGAAGATCCCCTGCTTTCCCCCGTAGGGCGTATGCGGTATTAGCATGGGTTTCCCCATGTTGTCCCCCACTAATAGGCAGATTCCTACGCGTTACGCACCCGTCCGCCACTCGTCAGCCAGAGCAAGCTCTGCTGTTACCGTTCGACTTGCATGTGTTAAGCATACCGCCAGCGTTCAATCTGAGCCATGATCAAACTCTTCAGTTTATAATCATTTTGTGACATCATCAGATGTGCCACCAATCTTTGTTTCGATTGTCAGAATTTACGTTTGTTAATCCGAAGATTAACGGTGTAGATTCTTATATCGATTATCTTTATCACGCCAATAATCTCTACAAGTACCCACACAAATTATTTTGATTTGTTTTTTTAAAGAGCTCAGAGCGGGATGTTTAAGCATTCCGCCCTGCTGAGTCCAACCATTCTACAGAGTCAAAACTCGTTGTCAATGTTTGTTTTCAGAACCCGTTTCCCAAAAAACCTAACCGGAAAACAATGCGCCAAACACCCACACCAACCGGACCCGAAGGCCCAACCTCAATCTCTTAAGGAGCCGACCATTATAGCGTTCATATCTATTTGGTCAAGCTTTTATTTTCAGCCACCTGATAAAAAACCAGATCACTTCAAAAAACCGGATTAAGCTCTATGGCAGGCTATAAAAACTCACCTTGAAACCAGACCCGACTCCCCTCAACTTGCGTTGAAGAGCCGGCAATTATACAACCAATTCAATTTTCGTCAAGTCCTTATTTTTACTTAGGCTAGTTTTCTAGCACTCTCACAAATAACTCAATTACTTACACTTACTTGGCTCACGACTGGTTTTAAAAAAACCACCTTCAAAAACTATCAAATTAGACTAGAATCAATTCATGAATGTTATTACTAAGGATCTTGCTATGACACGACTTATCTGGCTATTTTTTTTATTCACACTGACTCCCACACCGGCATATTCCATATCTATGCAAGACATCCCCGAACCATTGAAACCCTGGGTGAACTGGGTGCTTGATGAGTCACCTGACTATCAATGTCCTTTCTTCTATAATAAGCTGCAGAAAAAATACTGCGCATGGCCTAGCCAATTATCTATAGATATACAATCTGGGAGTGGTAAATTTAGAAGTGAATGGCAGGTTTATAATGAAAGCTATATTAGCTTACCCGGTAATGCTGAACATTGGCCTCAAAATGTTATTGTTAACAATAAACCCGCTATCGTTATTGTTCGCAACCAAAAACCTGCTATCAAGCTTGCAACCGGGCATTACAAGATTGAGGGCCAGTTCTTATGGGACAGTATTCCAGATAGACTCGCCATCCCAAAAAATACTGGCATCATTTCCCTTAGCATTCTGAACAAGCCTATTCATTATCCCAATATCAATAAGCAACAACTCTGGATCAAGGCTAGTAGTTCTGCAGCTGTTAGACCTGAAAATAAAATTAACCAATTAAATTTACAGGTTTTTAGAAAAATTGACGACAGCATTCCATTGCTGCTAACAACTTATCTATCTCTAGACGTTTCAGGCAAACAACGAGAAATCAAATTACCTTATAGCTTGTTAAAGGGCTTTATCCCTATAAGTTTACACAGCCCTTTACCCGCAAGACTCGAAGCCGATGGTAGTCTTTTAATTCAAGTACGCCCTGGGCGCTGGCATATAGAACTACAGGCACAACATGCTACTGAGCTACACAGCTTAAGCTTAAATATTAATGATCCTCAATGGCCTGCGACTGAAATATGGAGCTTTGCAGCTCACCCATATCTACGTGTTGTAGAAATTGAGGATGCAAACACAATTGACCCCAGCCAGAGCAATGTTCCTGCACAATGGAAAAGTCTTCCTGCATTCCTTGTTAAGCAAGGAGAAACCATGAAATTTAAAACTACCAGACGTGGAGATCCTCAACCCGAGCCTAATAATTTATCCATTTCACGCCAGCTTTGGCTGGATTTTTCCGGCACAGGCTATACCATACAAGATAAAATCAAGGGTCAGATCACTCACGGCTGGCGACTTAATAGCCTATCCAACATCCAACTTGGTCAAGTACAAGTAAATGGACAGACACAATTAATCACTTTTTCAGAAAACAGAGACTCTGCAGGTGTAGAGCTCAGAAAAGGTCAGCTACGCCTCAACGCTGACAGCCGAATTGATGACAATATCAATCAAATCAGCGCCACAGGCTGGCAAGAAAAGTTTAATAAGGTTAAAGCAACTTTGCATCTTCCACCTGGCTGGCATTTATTTGCGGTAAGCGGTGTTGATAACATCCCAAATAGCTGGATAACTCGCTGGACTTTATTAGATTTGTTTTTAGTGCTTATTGCAGCGCTCGCAGTCGGCCGTCTGTGGAATCATTACTGGGGACTGTTTGCCTTGTTAGCGCTCGCCTTAATCTGGCATGAAGCTAATGCCCCCCGCTTTATCTGGCTGAATATTCTTGCAGCCATCTCTTTAATCAAAGTGCTTCCTCAAGGGAATCTTTTACGTCTGCTTAATTTTTACCGTGCAGCGTGCTGGCTAGCGCTACTTATTATATGTATCCCTTTTTTAATCGAGCAAGTACGCACCGGCCTGTATCCACAATTAGAAAAACCCCGGCAATCAGTAAAAATGCAACGCGCATATGCACCCTCGATGGCCTCTACAGCTGACGCCGTCCTGATGTCTGAAGAACAACGAATTATGCCTCGCGCAGCCGCACGTAAACTCGAACGCGAAGTAAGTGGAGCAAATAAAAGCTATTACCCAACGCAATCCCCTGTTCTGCAGCAAGTTGATCCTGATGCCAGCTTACAAACGGGCCCAGGCTTACCGCAGTGGCAATGGACCAGCATTCCGCTATCATGGAATGGTAGCGTAGACAGCCAGCAACAAATCAGGTTCTGGTATATAGACCCTACAACCAGTTTATTGCTAAATTTTTTACGTGTCATTCTAGTCTGCATATTAAGCTTGCTAATGTTCGGCATTATTAACCAGCGATTTAACTTTCATTTGACTAAATTTGCTTTTAAACTCTGCTTGCTATTGTTTTTTGCTCTACCCTACACTCCTGTACAGGCTGACTTCCCCGCCCCTGAATTATTAAAAGACTTAAAGCAACGCTTATTAAAAGCCCCGGACTGTTTGCCAGGTTGCGCGCAAATATCAACAATGCAAGTCGATATTACAACTGCCAAGGTAAAACTGACGCTGCAGGCGAATGCCCTGGAAACGGTTGCCATTCCCTTGCCGGCAAAATATAAACAATGGTTACCGCGAAGTATTTTGATCGATGGCTCTCCAGCCGAGGCAATTATTCGTGATGAGCAGGGTTTTTTATGGCTAACTTTAACACCAGGCATACATACTCTGGTATTAACCGGAACTGCTCCCTTACAATCTAGCTTCACACTACCCTTGCCGCTAAAACCGCATTATATTGAGGCGACTATTCAGCAGTGGAACATCGAAGGATTAAAAAACAATGGTACGGCTGAAGGTCAATTACACTTTACTCGCATCCAGTCGGCAGAGCAGATAAAAAATGCCTTACCTTCACTCAATCGCGGCACGCTACCCGCTTTTATTAGAATTGAGCGCACACTGAATCTAGGGTTAGACTGGTACATTAGCACCCGGGTTATTCGCGCATCAAAAGAAGCCATAGCCATCTCGCTTGAAGTGCCGTTGTTTGAAGGTGAGTCTATTAGCAGTAGTCATATTCGCAGTGAAAACGGGTTTGCTATGGTACAAATGACAGCAAACCAACAAAGCATTGAATGGCAGTCCTTATTGAAAAAAAATACCCTGCTGAAACTAACAGCACCGGAAACAGAGCTGTGGTCAGAAATATGGCGGGTTAATGTCAGTCCTATCTGGCATATTAAATTCAGTGGCATTCCTGCAGTGCATCACCAGGATCAAACCGGTAACTGGTTACCAGAATGGCGACCTTGGCCAGGGGAGAGTATCACTTTAAATATTACGCGCCCCGAAGCAATTCAAGGCCAGACCCTGACGATAGATAAAAGTACGCTACAAATTAGTGCTGGAAAACGTAATCAGGAAGCGCGTCTCGAACTCGATATACGCAGCTCCAAAGGGACTCAACATAATATAACCCTACCCAAAGACGCGATCTTACAATCGGTCAGTATTAATGGCAAAACCCAGCCTATTAGACAACAGCAGCAAATTGTTACTTTGCCGGTGAAACCAGGCATGCAGCATTATCAACTCAACTGGCACTCAGCTAAACCACAATCCAGTTTACTGTCAACGCCCTCTGTGAATTTAGGTATTAGCAGTGTTAATACGCACTTGAAAGTATTGCTTGCCGAGGATCGTTGGATATTACTAACTTTTGGACCCAAAATGGGCCCAGCCGTATTATTTTGGGGAATGCTGATAGTATTAGCTATTTTAGCTTTTGCCTTAGGTAAGTCCTGTTTAACACCCCTTAAGCACTGGCAATGGTTTCTATTATTAATAGGCCTCAGTCAAATTCAGCTACTCATGGCTTTTGTGGTTGTTGCCTGGTTAATGACTCTAGGTATAAGACAAAAACAAACACTGCAGGATGTTAACAGCTTTAATCTTATGCAACTCATCTTGATTGCCTTAACTTTGAGTTCGTTGGCGATATTATTTATCGCAGTAGAGCAGGGCTTATTAGGCTCACCTGATATGCAAATCGCAGGCAATCACTCTACAGCACACAAGCTAAATTGGTACCAGGATAGAAGTCTTGCCGCCTTGCCTAGCGCCAGCGTTGTTTCCATACCTTTGATGAGCTACAGAATTATGATGTTAATCTGGTCGCTATGGCTCGCCCTATCTTTATTAAACTGGCTAAAATGGGGCTGGCAGTGTTTTTCTCGTAATGAATTATGGAAAAAATCTAAGCCTAAAGAGGGACAAGGTAAATCACCTTTATCCTAATTTCAATATATTATTTGTCCTGAATTTCTCTGCCAGCTTTCTGTTCCTCAGGCTTCAGTAATTCAAGTACTGTACTGGCCATAGTACTGATGCCTGTTATCAAACTTTCTTCGATATCTGGATAAAAAGTCGGTGAATGTAATGAGGGTGGCGAATCCCCTTTAGCTGCATAGTCGTCCAGGCGTTGTTGATTAACCGCACCTAGCCAATACAATAAACTGGGTACTCCGGCTTTACCGTAACGACTGAAATCTTCGCCAACCATGGACATCTCCGACAGCTCAATATTTTCTTCGCCTAACTGTTGCTGCAAAACGCTGGTCAAGCGATTAGTCAGGCCAGGGTCATTGTATAAAGCAGGCGTACCTTTACGAATATCAATCAAGGGTTCTGGCGCATTATTGCTAATTGCAACTGCGAGTGCCTTACGCTCTATTGCTGCTAATAAATGTTCGCGCACTTCGTCAGAAAAACTGCGCACTGTCAGCTTGAGTTCAGCAGTATCACCAATAATATTACTCTTGCTACCTGCATGTAAGGAACCAACAGTGATCACCGCAGATTTAAGAGGGTCAATCTCGCGACTGACAATAGTTTGTAAAGCCATGACCAATTGTGCAGCTTGTATTATGGGGTCATTGGCAGTGTGCGGGTAAGCGCCATGCCCGCCCTTGCCGTACAACATTATCGTGACAGTATCGACATTCGCCAAAAGAAAGCCTGGCCGCAAGCCAATTTTACCTGTCGCCAGAGTAGGGGAAACATGCAAGGCGATAGCAAAATCAGGTCTGGGAAAGCGTTCAAACAATCCGTCTTCGAGCATCGCTCGTGCGCCTGCCCCCTGTTCCTCTGCGGGTTGCCCAACCAGCATCAATGTTCCTTGCCACAGCGAGCGGTTATTCGCTAAATAACAGGCCGTACCGATAAGGTTGGTCATATGCACATCATGCCCACAAGCATGCATAACACCTGTTTCTCGACCACCCTCGTTTTTAGTTTGTACCTGAGAAGCAAATGATAAGCCAGTTTGTTCGGTAACAGGCAGAGCATCCATGTCTGCTCTTAGCATTACAACAGGGCCAGCACCATTCTTTAGCAAGCCAACAATACCGTAACCGCCAACTGCCGTTGTCATCTCGAAGCCGCAATACTGCCATGCATTTGCAAGCCTTACCGCCGTGATTTGTTCCTGAAAGGAAAGCTCAGGGCTGGAATGGAAGTCTCTGTATAAGGTCAATAGATTGTCCATATTGTCCTTGACCCACTCGCGCGGCTGTTCAGCTGCGTACAAAGTGGGCAAAGTAAGCAAGCAAAGGACTGCTAATCGCAGTAACATCTTGATCGCTGAATAGAGTGGGTGCATAGGGTCTCCTTAATTTATCTGTATTGCTTCAGTAAAAATGTTTATCCCAGATATCACATTTCCATTTGGCTACTTTAATCTGTTATATAGGATCTTTAGCTCTAGCTTTTAACCAAGCCAAACCATATTGAATCATTGAAACCAGTAGATACAAAGCACTTCCCGCTAATATTGCAAATATATAGCTCAAGTATCCCCATACACAGGCTTCGGAATGATTATTGGTAGCAATACACTCTAGGGTGACTCGGTAAGCCGTATATAACAGAAACGGAGGGAAGGTTAATAACAATGTCAGAAAATTTTTTCGTTTATATACCACAATTAACGGCAAAATGCCCATTATTAGGCAAAATATAATCCAAAAAATCATTATGGAGTTTTTCCTAAATCAACCTTTTTATCATTCTGAAATAGCTTTGGTAAACGTTCACTACGAGAAATAGCTAGCTGTTGAGCCATAATTTCTGCTGACTAAAAAATAGAGTCTGAATTTGATATCGCTGCTTTCATGCTTAAAGTATAACTCAAGCTATACCGGTGGCATCAAATCTCTATTATTGGTTATCAGATTATAATTTAATGTATCACCTAAATCCTGCAAGCATTATACATAATAATCCACAAAACTCCTTATTAAACAATGATATAATATCATTTTCCTGATTTCACTATCTCATTGTTTTAATGAAGCCCTCTAAAGTATCAAAATCCTCATCTCACGTAAGAAACCGTACCCGAACGGTAAAAATGACATCTACAGCACATGGATTGACAAGCCAGGCGGGACTGATTCCCGTCGTGAAATATTTAGACAGGATAGGTTTTGAAAAAACCGTAAAACAAAGCGTTCCACATCGGCGGGGTGAAAATGCAGACCATCACTTATCTGATGTGGTTCTATTGACGTTGGTTGGCATGATGGGGGGAGCAACATCAATGGCAAAGGTGACGACCGTATGGGCAGATAGCGTACTGCGCAAAGTAGCTGGCTGGATAAAGATTCCTGTTGAAACCACAATTTTACGGATCTTTAAAGAAGTAAGTGATAGGCAGATAAGCCAGTTTGAAACGCTCACGCATACTTTGCGTGGTCAACACTGGCGGCGATTGCTTCGTTCCGGAAAATCGAAAACTGGCATACAATCCGTCCAGTGGGTCGATGTCGATTCAACTGTGGACACCGTTTGTGGTCGACAAGAAGGAAGTGCCAAAGGCTTCAACCCCAAAAAGAAAGGTGCCCGTTCATACCATCCACAACTCGCTTTTCTAGCGGAAACAAAAGAAATTTTACAAGCCTGGTTCCGGACAGGCAATGCCTTTACAAGCAATGGTGTTGTAGAATTTACCAAACAGTTACTTGCACACTTGCCCAATCGGATGCGCATTATTTTTCGCGGTGACAGTGGTTATTTTGTCGGTGATTTGCTTGAATTTCTCGATACCAGAGGGCATGGGTATCTAATAAAGGTTAAACTTAAGAATTTGAACGCATTGCTGGCCAAACAGGCCTGGACAGCCATACAAGGCCGACCCGGTTGGGAGCAGAGCGAGTTTCAATATCGTTGTGGTGGCTGGTCTCGCTCTCGTCAGTTTGTCGCGGTCAGGATAAAGCAACCTAAACAAGTGACAGGACCTCAGTCCGAGCTTTGGGATACGGCAGAATATGACTATTTTTGTTATGTAACAACTGAACCTCTATCGCCTTGGCAAACACATAAGAAGTATGGTGAACGAGCGACGTGCGAAACATGGATTGAAGAAGCAAAATCACAAATGGGTTTAGGTAAAATCAGAACGAATCAATTTCTGGCTAATGCCGCATTATTTCATTGCGCCGTTCTTGCCTACAATACCGTGCGCTGGATGGCTCAATTGAGTGGCAACAAAACGTTGTGCCAATGGGAGCCGGATACACTTCGTACTTATCTGATTCGGGTGGCTGGAAAATTACTCACAGGCAATAATCAGCTGAGAGTCAGAACACCTGCAGGTCCGCTCTATCCACAGGAATGGGATGATTGGGTTAAGGTGGGGTTACTCGCTTAACATTAACCGAAGTTAAGTCACTTTGATTAAAAGGTCATGGCACGTTGGCAGGGTGTTTATTGCCTTGGGCTCGGGGGATATCCATACGATACAAAAAATTTCCTCTATTTATGATTTAAATCTGGATATTTTGATCGGTTGGACAAAGAGGGCTGGCAAAGCGGCAGTAAAAACCTAATAACCACTTAGCTAGACAGGTTAATGAGAGTCAAAATATGGGCTTGCAGGATTTAGGTAATAATGAATTAGCCGCTGTTGCTGTGGTTGATTTACTCGACAATGCACTATCTGCCGTATATACATTTTTTAACCCTAAATATTCCGCTCGAAGCCTGGGAGTCTATGCCGTGCTATGGCAAATCGAATACGCTAAATCGCTTGGTTTAGACTAGCTATATTTAGGCTACTGGATAGAAAACTGCCAAAAAATGTCCTATAAAATAAACTACCAACCTCTGCAAGGACTGATCGATAACCAGTGGCGCTCTATCCCCTGAGCAAGAAATGCAATTGCTGTCACTAGAAAAAGCTAAAACTTATATATGCCTAAGGAGCGAGAATTTAATAATATCCGAAAGTATGACGCAGGGTTTTGGCATCACAGGCATGCTAGGAAAACAGGCACAGTGAGGCTACGCAACTGTTTTTCTAGTGCGACTGTGGAGTCAAAAGACAAGTCAGACTCGGGTATTATTAAATTCTCGCTCCTAACTATACTTAAACCCGTCTCCAGTTGAAGACAGTTACTATAAATTAGTTTATTGAGAGTTTTATATACTTTTAGCAATAGTGAATGACTCTGTAAGTTAGAGACAAACAATCATGTCGCGGATTAACGACAGTAAGTCGTCATCAACTCATTGCGAATCTTTACATGTCTTATGATCAACAGGTGGCACAATAAATGCTTTAACTATAAAATGTTTTACTACTTTAAAACCATTACAACATTCCTAATATAAACATCATGCCCAGTTAACTTGATTTTACTTCACGCGACCACAGTTGCACCGTTACCGCGAGTCGATTTTTATCGAGAGAAAAACGCTGAAACTGGCGCATAGCTGCTAGCAATAGTTTCAGTACGACAAAAAACAACCGCTAGATAACCGTGACCCTGTGAAGTATAGATTAAGTAACAAAAGTTAACTGAAAGCTTATAAAGCTGTATCCACTTTTTACACTTTGCTCCCTAGGACCAACAAATTGGCTAGCAGTATCTCCTTAATATTAATTAAGGTAATTAATATTGGTCTCTGAACCATTTTTCTACAATATTATTGATCAACTGTTCATGCCTAAAATCTTTAAACTTGAAAAATCCATGAAAAAAATATCCCAATATTCAATCTATACGCTCTTTATAATTGCTAATTTAAGTTTCAACCTGACAATACAAGCGGCTGCTAAACCAGAAATTCTATACGGCCCGCTTATCGAAGTAAGCGGTAAATTAACCGTCATCTATTTCGATGATTTCGAAAATCAGCGCAGCGAAAAGCGTTATATGCTTGAGGACAAGCACAATAATGGTCACTTTGAATTAAAGTTTGCAGGAGAACAACCGGCCAACCTACATAGTGGCAGAAAAATCAAGGTACGCGGTAATCAGCATAATGAAGAAATATACCTGGCGGCAGGAGGTGATGAAAATATCGAAGTACTTTCAGCGGCTTCTGCAGTGGTAACAGGTGAACAAAAAACGCTAGTCATGGTGGCTAATTTTGAAGATAAGGATATATCCTGTTCTAATCAGGACATCGAAGACCTCATGTTTACTGATTCTGCCGGCAATTCCATCGACGCTCTTTTTCGGGAGACATCACACGGAAAAATATGGCTTAGTGGTCAAGTAGCAGGTCCATATAACTTAAGTAGCAATAGCACTGATTCATGTAATGTCAGTGCCTGGGCTTCAGAGATGGATCAATTAGCTGTAGACGACGGAATTAATCTAAATAACTACAACCGTAGAATTTATGTATTACCTTCAGAAAACAATTGCGGCAATACAGGCTTGGCATCAGTGGGTGACAACCCAAGTAAGGCCTGGATATTTCGTTGTGACCAAGAAGGAGTATACGCCCATGAGTTTGGACATAATCTTGGCATGAATCACGCTTCAACATTAGCCAACGAATATGGTGACACTACTGATCCGTTGGGTTCTGCACTGTCTGGTTTACGTCAGTTAAATGCCCCTCATCAGGAACAGATGGGATGGCGCTCATCTGACAAATTTACTACAATCACTCAAAGCGGAACATTTTATATCGCTCCACTGGAACTCACAGCTGCTGAAACAGATCTAGCTCAAGTTCTCAAGATTGCAAAACCAGATAGCAACGATTATTACTACCTCTCATATCGGCAACCTATAGGATTTGATGCTAACCTTTCAGCCACTCTGACTCAACGGCTACATATTCATCTTTACAAAGGTAATGGGGGCAAAACAACACTCATAAGCGCCCCACTGGTGAACACAGACTTCGTAGATAATGTAAATGGTATCACCTTGACCCATGTAAGTTCTGTACCAGACTACCTTACCGTAGAGATAGAATTCGATGGTTCAAACTCGCCTCCGGCATGCGTTCCTGCTCCCCCTCTGGTCAGTCTATCGCCAACAAATCAAAGCACCAGTGCCGGTGATACTTTGATCTATACCGTTTCTGTAAGCAACATTGACAACAGTAGCTGTGCGAATAGTACATTTAATTTAAGCGACAATGTCCCGACTGGCTGGACAGGCACACTCTCGACAATGAACCTGAATCTGTCACCTGGTCAGACGGGCACGGCAACATTTTTGGTCACCTCCGCCAGCAATGCTCCTTCAGACCTTTATAATGCGAGTATCAACATAAGCGATCTCGGAGAAGACCTTCATACATCTTCAGTTAGCGCCAGCTATACTGTAGCCCAGTCATGTATTGCCAATGCACCTAGCCTGTCCCTGTCGCCTAGTAATCAGAACGGGGACCCGGGAACAACGCTTAGTTATACAGCCAATTTGGTCAACAATGACACGCCAGCTTGTAGTGCCAGCACCTTTCGCATGGCTATTACCACTCTGCCCGGTAGCTGGAGTGCCAATTTGTCTAGTACGACACTGTCTCTTTCTCCAGGTGCAACAGCTTCAAGTACATTGTTAGTGAGTTCAAGTGCAAGCGCAACAGCAGGTAGCTACAGTGTGCAAATTGCAGTTTCAGATAACAATGAAACCCTACACTCTAAAAACACTGTGGCGACTTACCTGGTTAATGAAATAGTGCCGATTGAGGATAGCGAAGCTCCGACCACACCAACCGGACTAGCTGCCATTGCAAATTTCAAGCAGGTTAGTTTGACCTGGAATGCCAGCAATGACAATGTAGGCGTCACAGGTTATCAGGTATACCGGGACGGAATCAAAATCGCGGATATCGTAGATACCAGCTATGTTGATGCAGGTGGAGCTGATGGTGTTAACTATAATTATGCGGTTACTG
Source organism: Methyloprofundus sp. (assembly GCF_965251085.1). Classification (NCBI taxonomy): domain Bacteria; kingdom Pseudomonadati; phylum Pseudomonadota; class Gammaproteobacteria; order Methylococcales; family Methylococcaceae; genus Methyloprofundus; species Methyloprofundus sp. Next base: position 4,195,812 of record NZ_OZ252594.1, read on the forward strand.
CTTATGATGCAACGGGAAATATCTCTTTTCAAAGTAATTCAGTAATAACTGGAAAAACAATAAAAGGAAAAGGAAAAGGTGGAAGTAATGGAAAAGGTAAAAAGTAGCACAACAGTAACTATCGAAAAAGGCGCATTAGACCATTCGATAATACCTACCGACTTTAAAGTCAGGCTTTAGTTTCGTAATGTTCTGTAAGTCGAATTACGTTTGTTAGCCCAAAAAAAGACCCGGTTTTCTACCGGGTCTAAGTGTTTACTGCTTAATCCTTATACTATGTGGGTAGGATACTATAGTATCTCCAAAAATAAACAGGGGTTCTGACTGAACTGAACCCCAGTCGATTTATAACTCTACCCTTCTTTATGGACAGAGTTGGTTGTTATTATATGCATCCAAAGTACCAGCAAGGGCGTTTGCCTCAGCTTTTTGTTTGCGCGTTAATTTATCTGAACCTTTTTTATAGTCCATGTTGCCATCAAAGCCAACATCAGTCAAAAGGGCATCAGCATCTGTGATCGCATTCGTTAGAGCAGCGCATCCACCAGCACCCGCATTTACATTAAGTTTTGCAGCAAATAGCTGGGCAACCATATTGTAAATAGGATCAGATGCCGATTTTTTGCCATCCTTAATGATGTCTTCATTCTTGACTTTTCTCTTGTCCAGGAGATCAACTGCTACCGGGCATTTATCAATAACAAAGTCTGTATCCAGTGTTACCGGTAGATTGTCATCGAGAACAGCAGCCTGCTTACCGCGACCATCGCAAGATGTCCAGTTTTTCCAGAACCCAATGGTGTGTGCATCACCGCCAGGAGGAGGGGTATTGTCAACATCCAGAGAATACATATCACCTGGATTTAGCGTGATATTAATGCACTCACTACTATTATCTCCACCTTCAGCTGTTTCGCTATCAGGTGTGAATCCATCAATATCGTTAGACCAACCAGGCATCATGCCGACTTCGCAGAGCTGATAATCACCGGATACAATTTTAGCGGATCCAGTAGCATCATTGGTACAAATCTCCGGTTTGTTATTGTTACACCTAAATCCTGCAAGCCCATATTTTGACTCTCATTAACCTGTCTAGCTAAGTGGTTATTAGGTTTTTACTGCCGCTTTGCCAGCCCTCTTTGTCCAACCGATCAAAATATCCAGATTTAAATCATAAATAGAGGAAATTTTTTGTATCGTATGGATATCCCCCGAGCCCAAGGCAATAAACACCCTGCCAACGTGCCATGACCTTTTAATCAAAGTGACTTAACTTCGGTTAATGTTAAGCGAGTAACCCCACCTTAACCCAATCATCCCATTCCTGTGGATAGAGCGGATCTGCAGGTGTTCTGACTCTCAGCTGATTATTGCCTGTGAGTAATTTTCCAGCCACCCGAATCAGATAAGTACGAAGTGTATCCGGCTCCCATTGGCACAACGTTTTGTTGCCACTCAATTGAGCCATCCAGCGCACGGTATTGTAGGCAAGAACGGCGCAATGAAATAATGCGGCATTAGCCAGAAATTGATTCGTTCTGATTTTACCTAAACCCATTTGTGATTTTGCTTCTTCAATCCATGTTTCGCACGTCGCTCGTTCACCATACTTCTTATGTGTTTGCCAAGGCGATAGAGGTTCAGTTGTTACATAACAAAAATAGTCATATTCTGCCGTATCCCAAAGCTCGGACTGAGGTCCTGTCACTTGTTTAGGTTGCTTTATCCTGACCGCGACAAACTGACGAGAGCGAGACCAGCCACCACAACGATATTGAAACTCGCTCTGCTCCCAACCGGGTCGGCCTTGTATGGCTGTCCAGGCCTGTTTGGCCAGCAATGCGTTCAAATTCTTAAGTTTAACCTTTATTAGATACCCATGCCCTCTGGTATCGAGAAATTCAAGCAAATCACCGACAAAATAACCACTGTCACCGCGAAAAATAATGCGCATCCGATTGGGCAAGTGTGCAAGTAACTGTTTGGTAAATTCTACAACACCATTGCTTGTAAAGGCATTGCCTGTCCGGAACCAGGCTTGTAAAATTTCTTTTGTTTCCGCTAGAAAAGCGAGTTGTGGATGGTATGAACGGGCACCTTTCTTTTTGGGGTTGAAGCCTTTGGCACTTCCTTCTTGTCGACCACAAACGGTGTCCACAGTTGAATCGACATCGACCCACTGGACGGATTGTATGCCAGTTTTCGATTTTCCGGAACGAAGCAATCGCCGCCAGTGTTGACCACGCAAAGTATGCGTGAGCGTTTCAAACTGGCTTATCTGCCTATCACTTACTTCTTTAAAGATCCGTAAAATTGTGGTTTCAACAGGAATCTTTATCCAGCCAGCTACTTTGCGCAGTACGCTATCTGCCCATACGGTCGTCACCTTTGCCATTGATGTTGCTCCCCCCATCATGCCAACCAACGTCAATAGAACCACATCAGATAAGTGATGGTCTGCATTTTCACCCCGCCGATGTGGAACGCTTTGTTTTACGGTTTTTTCAAAACCTATCCTGTCTAAATATTTCACGACGGGAATCAGTCCCGCCTGGCTTGTCAATCCATGTGCTGTAGATGTCATTTTTACCGTTCGGGTACGGTTTCTTACGTGAGATGAGGATTTTGATACTTTAGAGGGCTTCATTAAAACAATGAGATAGTGAAATCAGGAAAATGATATTATATCATTGTTTAATAAGGAGTTTTGTGGATTATTATGTATAATGCTTGCAGGATTTAGGTTACAGCTAAATTCAACTAAACCGTTCGAATCAGTGCTACCCGTGGCAAAAGTGGTTCCACTTAAGGCTACACTTGCTCCTACGCGTAACTCAAAGTCGAAAGTATGGACTGGTGTAGTTCCACTTTCAGTTTTGATGACTTGAGCCATAGCACGTTTACGATTGGTATAGGTACATTCTACAGTCTCACCTGGATCAAGCTTAATAATGGCTTCGCGTTTTTCCAGATCGATCGAAGAGTCAAGGACATTGTAACCATCTTCATCTGCATCATCCACACATTCCAGTTTAACCAGATCATACTCCGGTCCCGGATTACCTTCAGTGACCTTATAAGTTCCCATTTTGACATCCATAAAGGTCTCCATTCCTCCATGATCTAGCATAAAGTCATTGGGTGCCTCAATATCGTCAGTATAATCAAAACCTGTTCCATTCACTGGCTCAGTTAGCTTCTTGATAATAATCGTACCCAGTTTCTTGTTGGTAAACGAACATTTCTTAACCGCACCGAAATCAGGGTCATAATTGATCGTGAACGAGCAGCCAACACTAGCGGTGTTTTCCCATCCATCCTTCAAATCTTCTGTAATAACATACATTCCTTCCAGAAGTAGGAAGTCAGTACCTAGGCCAAGATCAGAGAATCGCTCAAAAGCTACGGGATTACTATCTGTCGTAGTCAATGTGATACCATTATCCCCAGTTCCCGGACCTTTAAGCGTCATTTCCCAACCATCTTCCAAACCTATAGGCATAGTTACCTTGTTAACTTCGGCAACTGCACTACCTGCACCGACGATATTGTTGAAGGTCACTGTATCCGAGCAGTCTGCAAAGACTGAATCAATATCAAGAGTAAGATCGACCGTTTGAGTAGTACCACCGGACGGTACAAGTCCACCGCATGCTCCTTCAATTACCGAATAACTATCTGGTTCAAGATCCATAATAGTCGTCATCTGTTGAATATCGCCCGCGCTAAAGTTAAGCTCTGGAAAGGCTACAGATTCATTAGAACTGTTCTTCACAGTAAAGTTACACTTAATCGTTTCAGAGCCCTGAAGAATGTCCGGAATATTCTTGATAATCGTGAGTTCAACCAAGGCACCGGCCGAAAATGTTGTGCTTGCATTTGCATCTACATTCGTGGCATCTGTTAGTGGTAGTTTGGCAATATCGCTGAGCGTACCAGTAGTATTAATAAAACGCGCCACTGTCACCGTCTTGGTAAACTGAATAGTACCTGAATCACTCTGTTTATTGGAAACCCACGTTATAGGACCCGTAGTTGAATTTCCAGGGGTATAGCCCTGAAAAGCACCTGTCACTCCAGTGGCTACTTGAACAGCTGAGAAAGTAAAGCCATTACCTATGATTTTTTCAACATCGGTGATAACGACATCGCTATTAACGACATCACCATCTCCAATATCAGAATTAGGCAATAAAAATGCCGCATCCAATTCGCCAACAACTATAAACACGCCTGGGTCGAGTATATCCTCGACTGCAAGTGTACAGGTCAATTCATTACGCAACTGGCGGCTACCTGGAGGTACAACATGGGTAAGCTTGAATGTCTCCATCCCGGGCTCAACCACTTCTTTTATCTCCTGGCTGTCAAGTTCAGATTCACTTCCTGCACCAGCTAACACACCCCACAGAACATCGGTACAATCATAAGTGACATCACGACTCGAAGGGTTTACTGCAGTTACCATCGAAGTTGCCGTGAGTGAAGAAGGATCCGTATCTCCCTTGGTAAATTCGACAGTTACGGTAACATCTTTAGTATTTGGGTTTTCGACCTTACAGGTATTCGCGAAATCGAAGGTCACTGGATTAGCACTTTTTGAAATTGTCCAGTTCAACAGACTATCTTCAACAGCACTCATTGATTTCGAGAGTTCCTGCGGCTGGATTTTCGATGGAATCGGGACACTCTGCGCGCCGGTTCCCGCGAAGATAAAGGATCGGGTACTTGAACCAGAGATGAGGCTCGAAGTTATAGCAAGACGTTCTACATAGTCCCACACGCAGCTCTTGTCTTTAGTTTGAGTAATCTCCAAAACCTGCACGATCTGTTCTATCGCGCCGCCGATTCCGAAGTCACCGGTGGAATTACCGCCAATCAGCGTCAACTGGCAATCAAAAGCACTTCCAGTCGAAAGCGCCGCATTAAACTCGAAATTGACCACGCGGTCAAAGCCAATTTTCAACGGGCTATTATCGACTAGGTTATCGGCACCAACGATGATCTGATAGGTCTCGTCTGCAGTCGCTAACCCAGAGGTATCGGACTCAATACGATGTGACACCAGATCCAGTTCTTCCCACTGCTTACCCAGATTACCGTCTGTGTATGCTGAATTATCACATGTCAAGACAGGAGGTGTAGCAGTTGCATCGTAGGTTCCTTCCGTAGATTTATCAAGACGACAGCCTTCAATATCGAAACCGATAGAGTTGCTGGGAGCCTTGCCTGGATCATAATCAGGCACCGGATCCGCGGCTAGTACCTGCCCTGAAAAAATCCCACTAAAAAAAACCAGTGTGATAATCATCAGTAGTTGTCTAACTGAATTTATAGTGACTCGTTGCAGCCACAGCTCAGGAGCTGAGAAGCAACAATCACCTGTTGTTATTCGCTTTTTCATGGTTCTATCCTCATAAAGTTATCTGAAGCAATTAGATCCAGATAAAAAATTTACTACATCACCTTTGAAAAGAGCATAATTCATACCAAATCCTTTACATCATTGTTTTATATGGCCATTTATCTTTTATTTATAAAAACAATAGCTATCTTATAAATAATCTGTAACGTTATGTTTGCATATCTGATGGATACCAATGACTAGACTTATCGTATCCAGTTGAAATGTAATGGTATTATTAGCGAAAATGTAAAATAAGAAAGTGTTACAAAATTGAAACATTAAATTTTGAATTACGCAGGACGCAACTCTATAACCATATATAGCAAGTGATTCTGAGTACGAATTCAGATATTTATACTAAGATTCCAACGTAAACTCATATTTAAAGCCTGACTAGTCATGAATAACGCTGAGTGCAGCAGTTCAAAATTATACCTAAATCCTGCAAGCATTATACATAATAATCCACAAAACTCCTTATTAAACAATGATATAATATCATTGTTTAATAAGGAGTTTTGTGGATTATTATGTATAATGCTTGCAGGATTTCAGACATCTTGATTCAGACGAAACTAATTTGAGACCATTTCCTAATTTTTTGCGGATGAAGTCAGCTCATAAATTAAGCGCAGATCGGTTCCTGGATAATTCAGTTCCGTTTGATTGAGTTGTTCAAATAACTTTTCTATTGCTTTATTACTTGCAGGTCGGGAAGTACTATGCACACGTATCCGAAGTTGTTTTTTTACTTCATCGGGTAATATATCTGCTTCTGTCACAAACAGCGTTTGTAATAGTTGCCTTGCCATCGGAAAGTCGATTGTCGGTGAGGTTAGCAGAGCGGCCATTGCTGTTTCTGCCCGATAAGCGATCATGTTGACAGTATCTATCAGCCGCTTTTTCCCTGGCAGAAGCTGTTCGAACTTATCTTCGTCTCTCAACTCTTGCCAGGTAATGTGTTTGGGCGTTTGGCTTAGTTGTTCCTTGATGGTTTTTAGTTCATTTTCATAATGCTCTATTTCTTCGAGTAATTCTGCTCGTTTTCTTTCCCATTTCTTGTATTTCACATCTTCCGTTTCATCTTTTTTAATCACCGGATGAAGTTCCATCGCTGCAAATCGAGATAGACGGTAATTGAGTTTGGATTGTATCGAATTACGCTGTCCTTCCTGTTGGCGCCTATCAGGGTTGACCACCTTTTGGGTATCGGATAGTGGCTCTATTCCATACTCCTGTAGCATGTCTAGCCCATAGTGGTGCTCCATATATCTAAAAAAGCTCTCTTGGCACCACCGGCTAAACATTCGCCCAGAAACAGCCGTCAATTCTAGTTCATAGGCTGTGGTAATAATACTGGCTTGGTGACCAGAATCAGTCAACTTGCGCACTTCTCTCATCCACATCGCCTGTTTTTTGGTTCCAACCAGACTGCCTCGTTCGGCGAGTTTCATGATGACTTTTTCACCACTCGGTAGGGTGATCTCCTGGCCGCGGAAAAATTGTCCAGTGGCCAATTTTCGGTGGGAAATTTATGATAGGTCATGCAAGCGACACGATGCTTGTTCCACATCTTTCTAAAGAATGCGGGGCTATAGCCTTCTCTATCAAACACCAGGATAAAACGACAGGCTTGTTTGTTTTGCTGCAATGCTTGTGCACTCGGTTGATTCGGAATGTCTTTGAGTAATCGGGGGACGATATCTTCTTCCAGCGTTTTTAGTAAGCCCGGATCCACCGTTTTTTCAACGACAAAGAAGGGACGCCCCGTACCATCATTAACCCAGTAGTCGGTGATACCCCGTAAGCAGAGTTTTTCGCGTGAAACATGCCGTTTGGGAAGTTTAGTCAAGCGTCCATGATAGACACGGACATGACCATCTATGTAGAGTGTTCCTGCTGCCTCTGGTTCATTTTCCATCCATTGTCGACTGAGGTCGGCCGCCCAGCTTTCAACTGATTCTGGATCAGACAGTCCTTTTACTTTGGTTCTTAAGCAACGCACTTCGGGAGCCCGATCCAGGCCAAGTAGTTTTCCGAATTCACCCGGTGCATGCTCGCGAAGTTGTTCGGTATTTTTGATGCGACATAGTCCCATAAAGGCGAGTAGCAATAGGATATGAAAGGTTTGATAATAACCTGTCAGTTTGCCAAGGTGGTGCTCAATATCATTTAATAAGCCATTGCTAAGTAACGCGGGCAATGCACATAACACACCGCCTTTAGGAACATCTAAACAGGATTCGAATTCGATTGAGGCTCCCTTTTCCTGCTCACCCAAAGCCGCCTGGATTCGCTCTTCTACTCGAGTGCAGGCCGTACCAAGCACATCGGCTGCACTGGCATCAATAATATCACGGGCTGATTTGGTACTGCCATCATTGGGGTCTATTGATACGGCAGACTTTTTTTTAAACGTCCATCACTGATCGCCTTGCGAAAGGTATCTGCCCGGATGCCTAATTCTTTAGCGGCTTCGTTAGGCGTCATACCTTGATCCAGATATTCCTGAGCTTGCTGCAAAACCTCAAGCGTAAAGAGTGGTCCTCCCTTGCGAGTCGGGCGAGGTTCAAAAAACGAATCAGCCCCTTTTTCTCGTAGTTGCCTTAATGAGCGCATAACACTACTTTTAGAGACACCAAAGGTTGTAATAATATCGATTGAACGACAGGAACCGGTATTGATGAGTTGAGAGGTGTGAAGTCTAAATAATCTCTTATTGTCAGCCTGGTGAGAATAGATCGGGATACCGCCGAGGAAATAAAACCACTCATCATTTCGGTTATCAACACTGACCTGATCATTTATAATAGTCGTACCCTGAGGAATTATTGGGAGCATGAGTTGCTGCATTAATTGAATACCTCGTATGATATGAGGGCTTAGTTTAACCTAAATGAGTACCATTTTCATTTCTTTAGCTGAAAATATCAATCATTTGACAATAATTCCCTAACCATTTAATTATATTGCCTAGTTTAAGTTTTAATGGATTTCTTTCAGGATAGCGAATCAAGATGTCTGAATCCATTCGGTATGTGGCTGAAATAGGGAAAATACTTTTTCATCATGGGGGATGGTTTCTCCCTCAATGACGCGTCGTCTGATCTGATCGACTTGTCGATCGCCATGCTGGAGAAAGGTTTGCATCTTAAGCAATAGGACTTCTGGAACCTTATAGGTGCTTATCAATAACGCATAACTTTGAGTGACTCGGTTCAGGTACTTTTGAGCCAAATCAATATAAACCTGATGTGCGTTACAAATCAAATCGGCCTGAGCCCGTTTTTTCTTTTCGTCCTTCGAGGTGGAATGACGCAGCTTTTGAATCCGTCTATATTGTCGTTTGAATTCAGTAAGGTTATGTTTATGTTGCCGCCAATCGGGAAGGGAGTATTCCTGGCTCCAGTAAACACACTGACGGAATAAGACCCGCATTACATCGTAAAGCAAGTTAATGTCGGTTGGAAAATGAACATCGGTCTTTAAGACCGACGAATCACAACGCCCCTGAATGGATACTGTGGACTCTAAATTCAGACATCTTGATTCAGACGAAACTAATTTGAGACCATTTCCTAATTTTTTGCGGATGAAGTCAGCTCATAAATTAAGCGCAGATCGGTTCCTGGATAATTGAGTTCCGTTTGATTGAGTTGTTCAAATAACTTTTCTATTGCTTTATTACTTGCAGGTCGGGAAGTACTATGCACACGTATCCGAAGTTGTTTTTTTACTTCATCGGGTAATATATCTGCTTCTGTCACAAACAGCGTTTGTAATAGTTGCCTTGCCATCGGAAAGTCGATTGTCGGTGAGGTTAGCAGAGCGGCCATTGCTGTTTCTGCCCGATAAGCGATCATGTTGACAGTATCTATCAGCCGCTTTTTCCCTGGCAGAAGCTGTTCGAACTTATCTTCGTCTCTCAACTCTTGCCAGGTAATGTGTTTGGGCGTTTGGCTTAGTTTTTCCTTGATGGTTTTTAGTTCATTTTCATAATGCTCTATTTCTTCGAGTAATTCTGCTCGTTTTCTTTCCCATTTCTTGTATTTCACATCTTCCGTTTCATCTTTTTTAATCACCGGATGAAGTTCCATCGCTGCAAATCGAGATAGACGGTAATTGAGTTTGGATTGTATCGAATTACGCTGTCCTTCCTGTTGGCGCCTATCAGGGTTGACCACCTTTTGGGTATCGGATAGTGGCTCTATTCCATACTCCTGTAGCATATCTAGCCCATAGTGGTGCTTCATATATCTAAAAAAGTTCTCTTGGCACCACCGGCTAAACATTCGCCCAGAAACAGCCGTCAATTCTAGTTCATAGGCTGTGGTAATAATACTGGTTTGGTGACCAGAATCAGTCAACTTGCGCACTTCTCTCATCCACATCGCCTGTTTTTTGGTTCCAACCAGACTGCCTCGTTCGGCGAGTTTCATGATGACTTTTTCACCACTCGGTAGGGTGATCTCCTGACTGGAAAAATTGTCCAGTGGCCAATTTTCGGTGGGAAATTTATGATAGGTCATGCAAGCGACACGATGCTTGTCCCACATCTTTCTAAAGAATGCGGGGCTATAGCCTTCTCTATCAAACACCAGGATAAAACGACAGGCTTGTTTGTTTTGCTGTAATGCTTGTGCACTCGGTTGATTCGGAATGTCTTTGAGTAATCGGGGGACGATATCTTCTTCCAGCGTTTTTAGTAAGCCCGGATCCACCGTTTTTTCAACGACAAAGAAGGGACGCCCCGTACCATCATTAACCCAGTAGTCGGTGATACCCCGTAAGCAGAGTTTTTCGCGTGAAACATGCCGTTTGGGAAGTTTAGTCAAGTGTCCATGATAGACACGGACATGACCATCTATGTAGAGTGTTCCTGCTGCCTCTGGTTCATTTTCCATCCATTGTCGACTGAGGTCGGCCGCCCAGCTTTCAACTGATTCTGGATCAGACAGTCCTTTTACTTTGGTTCTTAAACAGCGCACTTCGGGAACCCGATCCAGGCCAAGTAGTTTGCCGAATTCACCCGGTGCATGCTCGCGAAGTTGTTCGGCATTTTTGATGCGACATAGTCCCATAAAGGCGAGTAGCAATAGGATATGAAAGGTTTGATAATAACCTGTCAGTTTGCCAAGGTGGTGCTCAATGTCATTTAATAAGCCATTGCTAAGTAACGCGGGCAATGCACATAACACACCGCCTTTAGGAACATCTAAACAGGATTCGAATTCGATTGAGGCTCCCTTTTCCTGCTCACCCAAAGCCGCCTGGATTCGCTCTTCTACTCGAGTGCAGGCCGTACCGAGTGACTCGGCTGCACTGGCATCAATAATATCACGGGCTGATTTGGTACTGCCATCATTGGGGTCTATTGATACGGCAGACTTTTTTTTAAACGTCCATCACTGATCGCCTTGCGAAAGGTATCTGCCCGGATGCCTAATTCTTTAGCGGCTTCGTTAGGCGTCATACCTTGATCCAGATATTCCTGAGCTTGCTGCAAAACCTCAAGCGTAAAGAGTGGTCCTCCCTTGCGAGTCGGGCGAGGTTCAAAAAACGAATCAGCCCCTTTTTCTCGTAGTTGCCTTAATGAGCGCATAACACTACTTTTAGAGACACCAAAGGTTGTAATAATATCGATTGAACGACAGGAGCCGGTATTGATGAGTTGAGAGGTGTGAAGTCTAAATAATCTCTTATTGTCAGCCTGGTGAGAATAGATCGGGATACCGCCGAGGAAATAAAACCACTCATCATTTCGGTTATCAACACTGACCTGACCATTTATAATAGTCGTACCCTGAGGAATTATTGGGAGCATGAGTTGCTGCATTAATTGAATACCTCGTATGATATGAGGGCTTAGTTTAACCTAAATGAGTACCATTTTCATTTCTTTAGCTGAAAATATCAATCATTTGACAATAATTCCCTAACCCTTTAATTATATTGCCTAGTTTAAGTTTTAATGGATTTCTTTCAGGATAGCGAATCAAGATGTCTGAAATTAAGCAACTGATAACCCCAGCGAATGACTTCCGTATTAATGCGATCCATGATCTCAGGTGTAAATAACTTTAGATTATCTCTTAGGGTCTGTAAGCGATAGTTTTTGTCATCAAAAGTACCGTGCCCTAGCATCATTCTGAGGGTTCGATGTTCGTTGGCGAGCTCCTGGATACGATCGAAGTCTGCACCAAGTGCAGCCCGTAAGGTGCCTAATACCAGAATACGCCACTGCTCCATGCCGGGACGACCTTTATTTGATGCGACGGTAGCTGTTTCATCACGGCCTTTTTTGTTCTTGCGCGGGATGACTTCTTGAAGGATTTTGAAAACAGCTTCTTTCAAGGAGCCGGTTGTATAGATGTGTTGCAGGCCCAGCAGGATGAGTGGAATATCATCGCGTGATGCGACATCAATGACGATGTTGGCAATATCGACTTGTCCTATTTCCAGTTGTGGTGATATGACATTTCTCATGGTTTTTTGCGGCGAAGTTTTGGTAAAAGAGGGCTGGAATTAAAGGTTCGGTATTTGCCAATGCACTTTCTGGGTAAAAAGACCTATTTAAAAACAGTGACTTATATGTTTTGTATGAAAAATACTAAAATGGCAGTTTTTGAATCTTCAGTTATTTTATTAGCTGTTATTAGTAAATATTCGACTAACCCATCTATACAGCAATAAATAAAAAGAGTACGGGACACATCATCCAAAACCCTGTATAAAGGTGTTCATGGAAAGTGCCTCCCAACATTCAGCAGCGTGTCCGCAACGCATAGAGACAGGAGAAATCACAAAGTCTCCCTTTGCTCAAATTGTCATTGAACTGACACAAGCAGAGTATATACAGCTTAAATGGGATGCAAACTATTGGAAAGGACAGTATCACCAAGTCAAACAGAAAAATGAAGATCTTAAGCTAGAGCTTGAATCTGCACAGGCACGCATTCGAGACTTGAAACAACGCCTATTTGGCAAAAAAACTGAAAAAGGCGTTGCCAAGAGAAATAGTTCTGGAAGACATAATCATACTGATACACCTCGGCCTCGTGGCCAGCAAAAAGGTAGCAAGGGACACGGCCGCACTCCCCGTCCTGATTTGCCGATTATTGAAGAAGAGCATGACATTGCTGCTGAAAACACGTTGCGCCTAGTTTGTACAAAACCCTACAAGCTTCTGTCACAGACAGAGGATTCAAATATTGTTGAAATAAAGGTTAACAGCTATATTCGTCGTGTCAAACGAAAGGTGTATGTTCAGGGCTGTCAATGCGAGGGAGTCACCGGATTGATTACGGCTCCTCCTGCACCACGTCTTATCCCCAAAAGTGGTATTGGCATCTCGGTATGGAGAGAAGTTCTGCTTAACAAGTTTCTGTTCTCACGAGCACTCAATAATTTGTGTACAGATTACACACATCGAGGTCTATGCATTGCCCCTGGCACACTCACGGGTGGATTACAGAAGATAGCTCCGCTATTCGAACCGCTCGTCAATGAACTGGTTAAAAAACAACTCACCGAAGATCTATTCCATAATGATGAAACCGGCTGGAAAGTGTTTGAAATCATAGAGGGCAAAACGGGCTACCGCTGGTGGTTGTGGGTCACTCAGTCCCGTTCGGTAGTCTATTACATACTGGCACCTAGCCGTAGTGGTGATATACCCATCAAGTATTTTTCCGGACTGGATAAACACCTGGAACAGGTCATTGTGGTCTGTGATCGTTATAAAGGTTACATTCGGCTGGCACGGGAAATTCCACAGATCATACTGGCTTTCTGCTGGGCACATGTCCGCCGTGACTTTCTGGATGCCGCCAGAAGCTATCCGAAACTTGAAGCATGGATGCTTGATTGGGTCGAACTCATTGCCGAACTCTATCATCTTAACAAGCAACGCCTGAAAGAGTGGGACGAAACAAAAAGCCTGGAAACCCAGAATCAAGACTTCAAGCAACATCATCAAGCCCTTGAACAGGCAAGCCAAAAGATGAAAGAGCGTTACGAGCATTTACTGGAAGCGGAGAAAGAGAACAAAAACCTAGAGCGCATTCAATGCAAGATCCTAAACAGCCTGAATAACCACTGGAAAGGATTGATGGTATTCGTACTCAATCCCCAGGTACCCATGGACAACAATACTGCTGAGCGGCGCATGCGTAATCCCGGTATGGGGCGTAAAAACCATTATGGTTCAGGGAGTCAATGGAGTGCCAGACTGGCAGCCATGATGTTTTCACTGTTTCAGACAATCCTGTTATGGGGATTGAACCCACATCACTGGCTTCACGACTATCTAGATGCCTGTGCGAATAATGGTGGGCAGCCTCCCTCAGACATCCGCCCGTTTATTCCCTGGATGATGAGCGAGTCGCGCAAACAGCAGTTGAGCAAACCCTTGCCTGAACTGACTGCGACTCCACTCGAGTCAGAACAGCCCCAATCACCATGACACGGTATTGTGGACGAAACTTTAGCGAGCAGGAACTGGAACAGATGCGGAAATTGATTGCCGAGGATGCTGGGCGCACGCGTGCCGAACTTTCGCGCCTGACCTGCAGGATGCTTGATTGGTACAAGCCTGATGGGGGGCTCAAGGATATGTCATGCCGTGTTGCCATGCTGCGCATGGCAGAAGATGGACTTATCGCTCTGCCGCCACCACGGCGCAAACCACCCCCGCGACAGAAACTCAACTTTACTGAACAGACGGACCCGCAACCAGCGATCCTCCGGCCTGTTCATGAACTTGCGGCCATCCAGCTTTGTCCAGTCATCACCCGTGATCATTCACGACTATGGAATGAGTACATACATCGCTACCACTACCTGGGGCACAAGCCGCTACCCGGCGCACAGCTTCGCTACTTCGTCATCCTCGACGAGCAAATTATTGCAGCGCTCGGTTTTAGTGCGGCCGCCTGGCAAACGGCACCACGTGATCAGTTTATTGGCTGGAGCCACGAACAGCGACAAAGAAACCTGCCGTTAGTCGTGAACAATGCCCGTTTTCTGATTATGCCCTGGGTGAAATCCAAAAATCTTGCTTCCACTATTTTATCCATGATAGCTCGTCGCCTTCCTACACAATGGGAAGAGCGTTATGGCATCCGTCCGGTGTTACTGGAAACTTTTGTTGATACCGAGCGATTTGCAGGGACTTGTTACAAAGCCGCCAACTGGATCTACGTAGGTAAAACCAAAGGGCGCGGCAAGTTGGGACCTGCTGGTAAACAAAGCGTACCCATCAAAGACTTATGGCTTTATCCGCTGTGTCGTCAGTTTAGAAGCCACCTAACTCGCTGATTCCAGGTAGTATGTGTTGGTCGAATATTTACGACAATAATTCCCTAACCCTTTAATTATATTGCCTAGTTTAAGTTTTAATGGATTTCTTTCAGGATAGCGAATCAAGATGTCTGATCCTACAGTTTATCTTCCGGTTTGTTTAAATGGATAGCCAAATAGTGTCGCTGGCATTGTATTCTGTCTCGTCTCGCCTCGCCTTAGATGGGGAGCTAATATAACAAAATATAGTGTGCACCTCATGAGGAATATAAATAAATCATATCACTCATAAGATGCTCCACACAGGCTACTAATTGACCTTAATGATTATTGATGAACGTGTTCTACTCCTTCAGAATCATCTACGTCATGAAAATCAGTCAGTTCAAACTGTATCGCTTGTTGATTTGGAATTAAAGCCATCTCAGCTGAAATTTTTTGCCCGATATCCCCATTCTCGTCCTTTAAATAAATCTTGGGTAGGTGTAAGGTTGTAGTCCGAAAAGAGTAAACTGGGGGCATGTGGTGTTCTGGAAAGCCCAGTGCCTGCCAATTTTTTAAAGCCTGTTTTTGCTCATCATCAAGTCTAGGTAGAGGGCTAAAAGAAGGCGGCATATTCATTAATGTTGCCCCTCTTCCCACCGCCTTATTCCCACTCGTCACAGCATCGGTATAATTATCAAAATCCACACCTACGGGTGCATTATTACGAGCTCCTCCAGTATTATCAGAGGAGTGGCAAGCTAAGCAGTTAGTGGCAAAAACCTTGGCACGAATACCATTTTCTCCCTCATATACGGGTTCTATTGCTAAAGCATTATTTATTACCAGGCTGGAAGCAATAATCGTTAATAAGTTAGTTCTATTCATTTTAAATCCCTAATTAAATAAATTAACACACTGTTGTGCGTATAAAAATGTTTGAATCACTGTTGTTGTATATTGTTATGATCCAGTTCCCCCCATATGCCATGGGTATAGAAAAGGACTATATATCCATAATCTAAGGTAAAATTAAACCTGGAGAGCCTGCTGAACAGCAACATACTAAACGGATTCTAAGCTTAGTCGTATGACCAACAGGTTCCTTACAAAAACATTTCAGATTATTGTCATTATTGTATTTTTTGTGCTTCCAGTGGTGTTTGCAGGCTTATTACCCACGACTCCCATTCACATAGGCTGCCGTTAATTCATGTGCGGGAGATTCAAAAATCTGCTTACACTGCCCAAACTCGATTAAACAGCCCGCGCGTTCGCTGACCCAGAAAAAACCGGCATAATTTGCTATACGTTTGGCCTGGGCTAAATTGTGCGTGACGATGACGACCGTATAACGTCCCTGTAGGCGTTTAATCAGATCTTCTACGACGGCAGAGGAAATAGGATCCAGCGCACTGCACGGTTCATCCATTAATAATACTTTTGGCTTTAATGCTAATGCTCTGGCGATACAAAGGCGCTGTTGTTGTCCGCCCGATAACGCTTGTGCGGGTGAATCCAGGCGGTCTTTGACTTCATCCCATAAACCGACATCTTGTAAGGCTTGTTGCACAATAGTGTTTAATTCGCTTGGTTTGTTAATGCCATGTTCACGCAATGGCAGTTCAATATTGCGCCGGATAGATAAGGGGAAAGGCACTGGCTTTTGAAAAATCATGCCGATATCACGGCGTAATTTTAGTAAATCTAACGCCGGGTTGCGTAAATCGGTGTCATTAAAACGAATATTGCCGCTAACATGACAGTCAGGTAGCATATCGGTTAAGCGATTTAAAGCGGATAGAAAACTGGTCTTGCCACACCCCGAAGGCCCAATAAGCGCAGTAATGCAGCCTTCATAAATATTCAGGGAAACATTTTTCAAAGCGGGATTATCCCCGTAGTGCAACGATAGATTTTCCACACTCAGCAGTGTTTTTGGTTCACAGCAAGGCGGCCCATTTTGTAATGGCCCTAAGGTATAGCTCTCTGCTGGGGTTTGAGCTTCAGTCGATTCTGAGTTAATCAATAAGGGCTTCATAAGCTGATAATTCTCCTGTGCATCCAATGATTGGCAAGGCTGATGGAAACACTGTTGATAAGGAATAAAATAATGATGAGTACCAGGGCGGCTGAATTGGCATTGGCATCGCCGCCTGCCACATTCATGGATAAATCGTAAATATGTATCGATAAAGCGCGTCCCGAATCGAGCAATGAGTCGGGCATACGATCCACATAGCCACTGGTAAAAATCAGCGCAGCCGTTTCGGCACCCGCTCGACCAATGCCTAACATTAAACCAGCAATAAGGGCTGGCGTGGCGGCGGGTAATAGTAAATGCACTAATGCGGCACTGCGTGTCATGCCTAACGTGGCTGCTGCGAGCCGGTAATCATTCGGTACAGAGCGTAAGCCCTCTGTTGCGGTACGGATCAGTATCGGTAAAACCATGCAGGCCAGCGTCAGTCCACCGGATAAAATGGAAAACCCCAAACCTAAATAAATGCAAAAAAACGCATTACCAAATAAGCCAAAAACAATGGAGGGGATACCCGCGAGTACATCCAGACTACGTTCCACAAAACCAGCAAAAGCACTGTTTTGTGCTGTAAATTCAGTTAGCAATACCGCTGTCGCTAAGCCTAGCGGTGCAGCCGTTGCGATAGCAACCAGTAGAATGAGTCCGGTTGATACGATAATGGGGCCGATTCCTCCTGCACGTCCTGTATCTTGTGGGGGTTCAATAAGGTATGACCAAGAGATCCCCGCTAAGCCAGCGCTGATAATATCAACCAGTAAACATAAAAATACGCCAGTCACTAGCAATGCGGATGACCAGATCAACCAAGTCGCTATGGTATTTTTAGACATAAGCTGACTGCCTTTTAAACATTTCAGCGCTACTGACCAGCAGTAAAACCATCAGCATTAAAGCTAAGCCGGTGACAAATAAAGCAGCACGATGATCACCCATTGCATAAGACATTTCCAAGGCAATATTGGCGGTCAGCGTGCGCACAGAATCAAATAAACTGTGTGGAAGTTGCACAACATTGCCAGCCACCATTAGTACCGCCATGGTTTCACCTATGGCGCGTCCGGCGGCGAGCATCACGCCAGAGGTAATGCCTGAGTGCGCGGCGGGTAGCACAATATTTTTAATCATAGCCCAGCGCGATAAGCCGAGTGCGGCGGCTCCTTGATGATAGGCGATGGGTACGGCAAGTAATGCAGAATCAACGGTTAAAGCCACTGTTGGTAGAATCATCAGCGCAAGAACTAAAATGGCAGTCAGTAAACTCACGCCGGGCGGATGGATCTGGCCGATTAAGGGCGCTAAGGTGGTTAACCCCCAAAGCCCATAAACGACCGAAGGAATACCTGCTAATAGTTCTATTAAACGACGATACCACGCTGCCAGAGTGGGTGGTGCATAATAACGACTGAACAATGCGGAGGCAATGCCGAAAGGTGTGGCCAGTAATAATGCGCCAAAGGTCGAAAGCAATGTTGCTGACAGCATGGGCGTTATATTGTATAAGTCGTGCGCCGGATGCCAGGAGGTATCACTGACAAATCGCCACACTGATACGTGGCGCAAAACGGGCCAGGATTCATTCAGCAAAAAGACTAAAATCAACAGCACGACAGCTGCTGAAATCAGAGCACAGAGCCGTAGTATTAACGCGAGATTTTTATCAGTGTGCGACTGGGACAAAATATTGTGCCTCGATAAGGTCATTGACCTGTGCTGAGCTGGCAAAGTCAATAAAGTCTTTCGCCGTGCCAGTAGGTGCTTCGCGGGTGACTAAATTTAACGGTCTGGATAAGGGAAAGCTATGGTTCAGTACATTTGCTACTGAAGCTGCTATACCCTCAAGCGGTAGCAATTGAATGGGAATATTATGGGTGGCCGCATACTCTGCTGCACCGATTGACACATAGCCAATGGCATCAGGGTTACCGGCAACTGTTTTAATACCTTGCTGGTTATCACCAATGATGACGTGTGGTTTAACGTCGGTGCTTTCCAGACCGAAATGATGTAGAAATAATTCCAGAGTGGAATGCCCTGCTGATTTATTAACCACAGTAATCGGCGCATCCTTACCCCCAACGGCTTGCCAATTGACGATTTTACCAGTGTAAATATCGATAATTTGCTGTTTATTAAGGACGGTGACAGGGTTTGCTTGATTAATAATGATACTGATACCGTCTAAAGCAATCGTAAAACTTAACAGTTCACTTTCTTTTTCTTTCAGTGCGCGTGACGCCATACCGATATTAGCCAGTCCAGCACGAACATCGTTAACACCACGAGATGAACCCCCAGTTTGTACATCAACCCGGACATTAGAATGTAAGGACTCAAAGCGTTTGCCAATTTCTGAAGCTAAAGGTGCTACGGTGCTAGACCCCGTTAATACCAGTTTTTCGATGCTATTATTGGCTTGCCCGGAGTCGGTTTTAAAATAACCCCAAGTTGTTGCTGCCATGATTAAACTTATTGCCAATAGTCCTAATTTTTTCATTGTGATCAGTGCTAGTTTTTATTGATTTTGTTGTTAAGTGGTATATATAAAATAAAGACTTTTTCGGCCACACATTTAAAACGGGACAATCGTAGGGGAGTAGGCTTTAGCCTACACGAATTACCCATCTGCTACACGTGTAGGCTAAAGCCTACTCCCCCTCCACGTGCTCTGTCTTACACGATTCAGTAATTTACTCTGAGTGTCTCGTGTTAAATTTGAAGCCACTTTTTGCATTTAAAACTGTTATATTTTGAACATAGGGTGTGCTGAGGCACGAAGCGCACCTTGTTGGACGAAGCCGCTATCGCGGAGAAAAACAGCGCATCCCTTAAATTTAAAGTGTAACCTCATTGCCTGTTATATGCATAACAGGTAACTTGTAAGCTCATCCAACTAACAATAATGAGGTTACACTGTTATGACACCATCGATAGAGCTTAAATTCAACCATTATTATATCCAGCACTGTAAGCATTTAAAGCTTAAGGGACTGCAACCCAAAACCATTGACGCTTATTCACGCGCTATTCGCCGTATCGGGGAACACTTTCAGGGGCATCTGGATAACTTAACGCAAGATCAACTGGTGGATTATTTTCATGCTCTTTTAAGCCGCCTTTCCTGGAGTGCCGTGAAACTAGATCTCTATGGTCTCAAGTTTTTCTATACACATGTGCTACAAAAGCCGTGGGTTGATGTGCTAATGATTAAACCACCACGATGTACGCGTATACCCGATATTGTCACTGTGGTTGAAGCACAACAACTGTTTATGTCGACCCGTAATCTAAGCTATCGAGTTTTTTATTTTACGATTTACAGTCTAGGTTTACGTTTGGGCGAGGGCTTAAGCCTGAAAGTAGGTGATATTGATGCGACACGCATGCGGGTACATATTCGCAATGCCAAAGGCAATAAGGATCGGCTTGTGCCTTTGCCTGTGAATACCTTGAAGGTGTTGCGTAAGTTTTGGGCTGTGCATAAAAATCCAGTGCTGGTATTTCCCAACCGTGCCCGGGGTCTAAAAGGTGCACATCTTGCTGAATCCCCCCTTGATCGCGGTGGCATCCAGAAGACAATCCGTCTTGTGACGCAAGAAATGGGACTAAAAAAAAGATTTCCTGCCACTCGCTGCGCCACAGTTACGCCACTCACCTGTTAGAAGCCGGGGTTGATTTAGTTGAGTTGCAGAAGATTCTGGGCCATACCAGTTTAGTAACCACGGCTCGCTATACGCATTTGACCGATATTACCGATGAGAATGCAGAGCTGCACATTAATCAGTTAGTCAATGACTTTTCTATTCACTGGGGGCAGATTTCATGATAACCCTAGCTGCAGTGATTGATCAATTTCAGTCTGACTTTTTAAGCGAGTATCAATCTCGTTTACGCTCCAATCAGATCAGTGCATTACATGCCATGAAGAGCTGTCGGACACAGCTGAGTCCTGTGATGCAGGTTAACTGTGCAGACTGTGACTATCAAACCTTTGTGCCTCATTCCTGTGGCCAGCGTAACTGCCCGCATTGTCAACATCATGAGAGTCAACAATGGATTGAACGACAGGTACAAAAACAAGTCCCTGCTGATTATTTTATGAATACCTTTACCTTACCTGCGCAGTTAAGGTCGTTAGCCAGGCAGCATCCGCGGTTACTTTACAGTATGATGTTTGACTGTGCCTGGGCGACTTTACAGAGTTTTAGTAAAAATGATAAGCAGTTGCAAGGCGATGCCGGGGCGATTGCTGTCTTACATACACACTCACGCGAATTAAATTATCATCCGCATATTCATGTCATTATGCCTGCGGCAATCGTGGATAAAATCAAGAAGCTCTGGCGCACTAAGGAAGGCAAATACCTGTTTCATCATAAAGCACTAGCAAAAGTATTTCGTGCAAAGATGCTAGCGCGTATGAACGAAGAAAAGTTGCCATTTCCCACAGCTATTCCGGAAAAATGGGTGGTCGATTGTAAGTTTGTCGGTGCAGGCGATAAAGCATTGATATATCTGGGTCGATACCTGTATCGTGGTGTGATTCGTGAACAGGATATCTTATCCTGCCAAAATGGCAAAGTAACCTACCGTTATCAAGACAGCAAAACCAAACGCTATCAAACCAAAACGGTATCGGGGGCTAAATTTCTGTGGCTGGTGCTGCAACATGTTTTGCCTAAAGGCTTTCGTCGTGCGCGCAATTATGGCTTTTTACATCCGAATAGCAAGGGTGTTATTAAGTTGATTCACTCCCTGCTAAAGTTTGACCCGACGAAGATATTGCGTGCACTCAAAGTACGGCCGGCATTCAGTTGCAAATGTTGTGGCGGGGCGATGGTTGTTGGGCGTCGGCAAATACCCAGGGTGGAAATAATGTTTCAGCCTTTGCCAACTTAACAATTGGAATCACTAGCGCTTATGTAAATTTAAACACTTCGACCCAGGCTATCAGCGGATTAAATGCTGAGGGAGTTGCTTGGGCTAAAATCGGAGATTAAGGCAGAATTTTGCTCCGATACTTGGACTTTGAGAGTTGACTGCAATGGACAACGCTCAAAGTTCAGTTAAACAGGTAAAAACAGAGGTTCGATTCATCAGTCGGGCTGATCAACAAAAAGCTATTTTCATAGAGCGCATTAAATGAATTCCTACTATCGTGCCGGGCTTGTCCAACAAACGGTTCAGATTGTGGCTCGCTTCGCGATCACAATCTAACCTTATTCGTTATAATGATGCGTTTCGTGCCTCAGCACATCCTACATTCGTATATTATTAAATTTTTGCTCGTATGCTCTGCGTGGGAACTATACGGAATGCTTGATGTTAATTTATTTTTGTCGCTTCTGTCTATATTGGGTTAAAGCGTAATCTAAGCTCCATTTTCCAGGTCCATTAAATAGCAGTGGCATAAACATGATCAGATAAAGCAGTGGTAGTTTAAAATTACCGTGGCCTTTATCGCTAATTGCGTAGCCTTGCCATAGTTCAGCCAGCGTGTTCCACTCGTCAGGCCAATGCACGGTATTAATTGCAACGAGGGTGAGTATGATCAGGGCTAAGGAAAAGAAGCGTGTCCCAAGGCCCAGTAATAAAGCAATGGCACCGATGATTTCAATCCAGGTGCCCATAGTCCAAAGCATGTCGTTGGATAACAGGCTGAATGGCAGAGGGAAAGTGATATGACTAAACCAGTTTTCGCCAGAATATTTCATCATCCCGGCCTCCCAGAACTCATAAGCGAGAATCAGACGAAATAAGAAGGGCGGTAATGGGGCAGCATAGTCGTTAAGTAAAGCGATCATTTTGTCATAGACAGTAAATAGCGATGAATGCTTAAGGCTTTGGTAAATGCCATGGCCACAGCTCGATGTTGTGTTATTCATTGATTGCGTGAGATTATTGTTCATGCTGGACTCCGATAATAATATGTTGGATCTTTAGTTGCTGCAAGATATCAACGCCGAAAGGCAGAATGGTTTCAGGATCGCTATAATGCAGTTCATCCGCTAACTCAAGTAACGCCTGCTTGCCAGTATTCAATCCCTGCTGCAATAATTCAATTAAGCGGGCTGTCACGGCATTCAGTTCAATAAAATGAATTTTAAAATCAGCATCTCTGATGCCAGCTAAAATAATTGATTCTTGCGGGCAGAAACCAAAAGGGTCAGACTCCATTGAAAATGATAAGTTATTATCGCTGCTATTCGATATGAGCAATCATGATTCAGTAGATATCCCCGTTCTGGATTGGTGCTTCTAATACCCCGTCTTTTGCTGAGAGAGGTTTGTGTAGTTCGGTTATTGTTGTTATTAAGTATTTGCTATTTTCATCACTTTAACAGATGACCTATTGTTAATCGTATTTTCCTTTTAGCTCATCAGTAAAACAAAAAGATTGCTTAATTTCAATATCCAGTTCAGTAATTAACTCTGACTCGTCAGTTAACACTTTGTTTTTATTTTTTTATCTTGGCTTTTTTATTCCTAGTCTTTACTAGCTTACTTTCCTATACAAAACGAGCTAAAAATTTTCCCCAGAAGATCATCGGAAGTAAACTCTCCGGTAATTTCTGCTAGATGGTTCTGAGCCTGTCTAAGGTCTTCGGCAACCAATTCACCTGCTTGATGATGTTGTAACTGGTTCAGCGCGTTCTGGACGAATTGCATACCCTGAGTTAATGCTTCTGTGTGTCTGCGCCGGGCGATAAAAACATTATCTGCTGCGCCATCAAAGCCGACACTTTGTTTCAGGTGCTGGGTTAATAAATCCATACCTATCGATTTTTTTATCGACAGATAAATTTGTGTGCCATTTTCATTTTCTTCAATTGCGGGCGGAATTCCGCACAAATCTATTTTATTGTAAATTCTGGTTAGGCTTACATCTTCAGGTAAAGTCTTTAATAGGCTATCTGGTTCTGGGTCATTGACATCTATCAGTAGTAAAACTTTATCCGCTTTTTCGATTTCTGCATGCGCGCGGCGTATGCCTTCTTGTTCTACTGCATTTTCGCTTTCCCGCAAGCCAGCTGTATCGATAATATGCAATGGCATACCATCTATTTGTATGCGCTCTTTCAGTACATCACGAGTTGTGCCGGCTATATCGGTCACAATGGCCGCTTCGTGGCCAGCCAATGCATTGAGCAAGCTGGATTTGCCAGCGTTAGGCTTGCCGGCAAGGACCACTGTCATTCCATCGCGTAATAAACGTCCCTGCTGTGCAGTACCTAAAATCTTTTTAATGGTTTCTAACAGGCGCTTAACTCTATTTTCCACGACTCCATCGCCTAAGAAATCAATTTCTTCATCGACAAAGTCTATTGCTGCTTCTACATAAATTCGCAACTCGGTTAGTTCTTCGACTAATTCGTTAACCTGCCGAGAGAAAACTCCTTGCATGGACTGCTGTGCCGAGCGAGCTGATTTTTCGGTGCTGCTTGCTATTAAATCTGCTATGGCTTCTGCCTGTGCCAAATCCAGCTTACCGTTTAAAAACGCGCGCTCAGAAAATTCTCCTGGCTTAGCTATGCGCCCGCCTAAAGACAATATACGCTTTAATAGCATATCCATAATGACGGCTCCACCATGGCCCTGAATTTCTACGGTATCTTCTCCGGTAAATGATGCAGGATTAGGAAAAAATAGCGCTAAACCGGAGTCTATAATGCTGTTATCAGCGTCATAGAAAGATGCGTAATGCGCATGACGCGCCTGCAGGTCTTTATTCATTAATTGCTGGGCAATGTGTTTCGCTTTGTTGCCTGAAATTCTGATAATACCGACACCGCCATTTCCCGGTGGCGTAGCAATAGCGGCTATGGTGTCTTGCTGAGTGATATGCATGGTTTAGGTTCAATAAATACCTGAGTAAAATCAGTATAACAAAAAAATTAATACGAAAATCAATAGCTAAAGCTATCGCATTCCAGAGTTCAATCCGCCAAACAAAAAAAGCCGAATCAGCATCAACTGATTCGGCTTTTTAGTATTTATTGAGTGCTGTTGTTAACCTTTGCCAACAATTTTTTTGGTAATAAACCACTGTTGAATAATCGACAGGGTATTATTGGTTACCCAGTATAAAACCAGTCCTGCTGGGAAGAACAAGAAGAACACGGTAAATACGATAGGGAACATGCGCATGATCTTTGCTTGCAATGGATCAACAGGTGCAGGGTTTAATCTTTGTTGAAGAAACATTGTAATACCCATGATTACAGGTAAAACAAAATAAGGATCTTTGACTGACAAGTCATGAATCCACAGAATAAAGGGGGCCTGTCTTAGTTCAACCGTTTCAATTAATACCCAGTAAAGCGAAATAAATACTGGAATTTGCACCATAATGGGTAAACAACCCCCCATCGGATTTACTTTTTCCTTACGGTATAAATCCATCATTTCTTGATTAAAACGCTGCCTGTCATCGCCGTAGCTTTCTTTTAACTGCGCTAAACGTGGCTGTAACGTACGCATCTTCGCCATTGATTTATAGCTGGCTGCCGACAGTGGGAAAAATATCAACTTGATACAAAAAGTGACTCCCATAATGGCAAAGCCCCAGTTACCTACATACGAATGAATGAAATTCAGCGCTGCATAAATAGGTTTACCAATAATTGTCAGCCAACTGTAATCAACTGTTAATTCTAAACCGGGAGCAACCGCTTCCATCATAGGCTGAATTTTCGGGCCAACAAATAATTGGCTATTGAAAACTTCAGTACTATTTGCCGCAACTGTGCGCGGGTCAGAATAAGATCCGATCACAAAGCGTGAGTTGCTCAATTCTTTAGTAAAGTAATGCTCTTCATTTTGCGCAGGCGGTACCCAGGCAGTGGCAAAATAATGTTGGATCATTGCTGACCAACCGCCGACACTTTTGACCTTCAGGTCTTCTTCGGCCATATCTTCAAAATCAATTTTCTGATATTTATCTTCCTCGGTGTAAACAACAGCGCCTGCATAGGTACGGATAAAAGTGTTACCCTTGCCATCGGTGAAAGGCACTCTAAGCAACTGAGTATATTGTCTCCCCGTCCAGTCATTAGCAGACTGATTATCAATTTTTTGCTCTAATGCAACGACATAACTACCACGCTTAAAGGTGTATGTCTTGGTGTATCTTAGCCCCGTATTATCGGCCCAGGTTAAAGGCACTATCAGCGTGTCTTCGCCTGCATTAAGCTGGTAGTTTGCTTGCGCAGAACTTAATTCGGTATTGTGATTGGGTAGCTTGGTTGATTGGCCGCTGGTTAGCAGTCCACTCTGACCTAGAAATAGCTTTTCAGCACTACTGTTAAATAAACGAATCGTGGCTTCTTCGCCTTTAACAATTGTATAATCCAGCAGGTCAAGATTACGTATTGTTCCGCCTTGAGTGTCTATTTCCAGTTGGTATACATCTGTTGTAACAGTAATAATGTTATCGGCTACATTTTCGGAAAATGGCAATTCAGCTGCGTCGGGATTATTATCTGCATTAATAGTAATTGGGTTACCATTCGCATCAATCGTTGTTTGTGCAGTAACTTCTGGCTTGGGGCCAAAGTCTACTTGCCATGCTTCCCATAGCATTATAGAAATCATCGACAGAATGACGATGAGTATAAACCTTATATTCTCCATTTTTACTTACCAACTTTTTTGGGTACAGGATCATCAATATCACCGTGATAAAAAGGGTGACATCGCAGTAATCGTTTTATTGTGAGATAGGAGCCACTTATAGCGCCGTGCATAGTAATAGCCTGCATAGCATAGCTCGAACAAGAAGGATGAAAGCGGCAATGGTTTCCTAACATAGGGCTTATAAAATACTTATAAAACCTGAGCAGGGCTATCAGTAGGTAGCGCATCGCTTAATTAATTTAAGCCAATGATTTTCCAGAGAGGACTGAAGTACTGTTGAATTCGCTGTTGCCGCATCGCGGCGCGCCATTACAACAATATCAATATTAATGATGTCATGTTGTTGTAATCTAAAGCTTTCCCGGGCAGATCGTTTGATTTTATTTCTATCAACAGCGCGTTTTATATTTTTTTTTGCAATTGCCAGCCCTAGACGTGGATGGTCTAGTTCATTAACAATGGCAAGCACTGTAAAATATTGATCTGTTGATCTTTCCGGATTAGCGAAAACACGTTTAAACTCAGCCGGCTCTCTTAGCCGCACTTGCGGCGGAAAACAAGCGGCTTTCTGTGTCAACTGTTAAAGAGCTAGTGTATGACGACCTTTTGCTCTTCTTGCGTTAATAACTTTACGGCCACCTTTAGTTGCCATTCTTGCGCGAAAGCCATGAGTGCGCGCACGTTTTATTTTACTTGGTTGGTAGGTTCTTTTCATTCTTAGGGTTCCTTAACTTTAGGGTGAAAAATTGGATGAAAAAGAGATGGAATTGTATGAAATTATTAGAATTTTGTCAATTAAAATAGATAGACCTTGTACCAATCTACATTATTGATTATCAAAGCAACATTATATTTTGCTAGCAATTTCCTTAACTCGATACTGCCAATAACGATATCATTAGAACATTACCATTTGATTAACCCTTTAACCTAGAAAAATCAGTTGCTCACGGTTTCTAGCACAAGCTCTTGATTCCACCGCACTTCCACAAAATATCCGCTTACCTATGGGTGAAGCTAAAATTTTTTGAAAGTATTATATTCATTCAATATCTTGCACTATAAATTCGCGCTCAACTGATTTTTCTAGGTTTAATTTCTAAGCCGCATCTTTTAACGCGAAAATAGAATTTAGCCGTCAACAGTACCTAAGTCTAGGTGACAACTTGTGTTTCTTGCCTGAAAAAACGGGGCGCCAGCCACAAAATATTCAAACCCCATATAATTGCTGATAATCTTTTATTGCCGCGATATTCATATTAAATGAATCATCCTCGGAAATAAATTCAATAATATTTTCCAAGGCAATTATTGAGATAACGGGCATATTAAAGCGCTCACTAACTTCCTGTATTGCTGAAACATCGTTTTCACCTTTTTCCTGCCGATCCAGCGCGATCAGTACTCCAGCCGGTATTGCACTGGCTGCTTTAATGATGACGACAGATTCGCGCACAGAAGTTCCAGCGGTAATCACATCATCAAGAATCAATACATTGCCTTTTAATGGCGCACCTACCAGATTGCCACCTTCACCATGATCTTTTGCTTCTTTGCGATTAAAGGCAAAGGGAATATCACTATCCTGCATTTGCGCGTATGCAATAGAAGCGGCACTAACCAAGGGAATTCCTTTGTAAGCAGGGCCATATAAAATATCAACCTTGATTCCAGAGTGTATCAGTGCCTGTGCATAAAACTGCCCCAGTTTCGCTAACTGTGCTCCGCTGTTAAACAGACCTGTATTAAAAAAATAGGGACTGATACGCCCTGATTTTAATTCAAACTCACCAAATTTTAATACACCACAATCTAGCGCATATTGAATAAATTGTTTTTGATAATCAAGCATCGGTTATATCCGTACTGAGAAAATGTTCTAAAATACTGTCCAGAAAAAGCCAGCCTTTTTCTGAACACTGATAGTGCTGTTGCTGTTCAAGCAATAAGCCTTGCTGTACACATAAAGATAGGGCTGGTTGTAAAGACTGTATTGCTAAACCTGTCCTTTGCGTATAAGTTTCAAGATTAAAGCCACTTTTTAAGCGCAAGTGATTCATGATAAATTCCAGCGGCAAATCTGTCTCGTTAATCGCCTGCGCAAGTCTATCACCTTTAGTATGGTTAAGGTATTTATCCGGTTGTTTTGGCTTCATGGTACGCACTATTTCTACGGGCAACTCTTGGGAGATTTTACCATGCGCACCCGCGCCAATCCCCAGATAATCACCAAAGGACCAGTAATTAGTATTATGCCTGCATTGCATCCCCTCTTGAGCATAGGCAGAAATTTCATATTGCTGATAGCCATGCTTAGCCAATAGTTTTTGACAGGCTATTTGCTCACTAAAAATAGCTTCATCACTGGGTAATACCGGCGGATACTTATGAAAATAAGTATTAGGCTCCAGCGTTAATTGATAAAAAGAAATATGGCTAGGTTGTAATGCAATGGCTTGTTGCACGTCACGCAAACTATCTTGCTCGCTACTCTCTGGTAAGCCAAACATTAAATCCAGGTTTAAGTTATCGAAACCTGCCTGCCTGGCACCTGCAACAGCATTAATTGCTTCCTGTGCAGAATGGACACGACCCAGGCGTTTTAAATGGGCGTCATTAAAACTCTGCACTCCGACCGACAAACGGTTAATACCAATCGATCTATAATCAGCAAATTTTGCAATTTCAAATGTGCCTGGATTGGCTTCCAGCGTAATTTCTATATCTTCAGCAAAAGTCAGATATTTTTGCAACCCTTTGAGCAAGCGATCTAACTGAGACGCAGAAAACAAACTAGGTGTACCTCCCCCCATAAAAATACTTTGAATTGTACGTGTTTCTCGAAACAGCGTAACATCTTGCGCCAGGTCATTAAGTAAGGCCGTTATATAGCTATCTTCGGGTAGGTCGTTTTTAACAGCATGCGAATTAAAATCACAATAAGGACATTTCTGAATGCACCAGGGAAAGTGTATATATAAACTAAGAGCGTCAGACAAGAGGAAAGGTTGCATACAAATAACCGAGAAAATAAATAGGTGACCTGCATATTATCTGGTTTTGAATAACAAGCTATATTTTTTGAGGATTTTTACCAAATAATTAATATAATACCTAAATCCTGCAAGCCCATATTTTGACTCTCATTAACCTGTCTAGCTAAGTGGTTATTAGGTTTTTACTGCCGCTTTGCCAGCCCTCTTTGTCCAACCGATCAAAATATCCAGATTTAAATCATAAATAGAGGAAATTTTTTGTATCGTATGGATATCCCCCGAGCCCAAGGCAATAAACACCCTGCCAACGTGCCATGACCTTTTAATCAAAGTGACTTAACTTCGGTTAATGTTAAGCGAGTAACCCCACCTTAACCCAATCATCCCATTCCTGTGGATAGAGCGGATCTGCAGGTGTTCTGACTCTCAGCTGATTATTGCCTGTGAGTAATTTTCCAGCCACCCGAATCAGATAAGTACGAAGTGTATCCGGCTCCCATTGGCACAACGTTTTGTTGCCACTCAATTGAGCCATCCAGCGCACGGTATTGTAGGCAAGAACGGCGCAATGAAATAATGCGGCATTAGCCAGAAATTGATTCGTTCTGATTTTACCTAAACCCATTTGTGATTTTGCTTCTTCAATCCATGTTTCGCACGTCGCTCGTTCACCATACTTCTTATGTGTTTGCCAAGGCGATAGAGGTTCAGTTGTTACATAACAAAAATAGTCATATTCTGCCGTATCCCAAAGCTCGGACTGAGGTCCTGTCACTTGTTTAGGTTGCTTTATCCTGACCGCGACAAACTGACGAGAGCGAGACCAGCCACCACAACGATATTGAAACTCGCTCTGCTCCCAACCGGGTCGGCCTTGTATGGCTGTCCAGGCCTGTTTGGCCAGCAATGCGTTCAAATTCTTAAGTTTAACCTTTATTAGATACCCATGCCCTCTGGTATCGAGAAATTCAAGCAAATCACCGACAAAATAACCACTGTCACCGCGAAAAATAATGCGCATCCGATTGGGCAAGTGTGCAAGTAACTGTTTGGTAAATTCTACAACACCATTGCTTGTAAAGGCATTGCCTGTCCGGAACCAGGCTTGTAAAATTTCTTTTGTTTCCGCTAGAAAAGCGAGTTGTGGATGGTATGAACGGGCACCTTTCTTTTTGGGGTTGAAGCCTTTGGCACTTCCTTCTTGTCGACCACAAACGGTGTCCACAGTTGAATCGACATCGACCCACTGGACGGATTGTATGCCAGTTTTCGATTTTCCGGAACGAAGCAATCGCCGCCAGTGTTGACCACGCAAAGTATGCGTGAGCGTTTCAAACTGGCTTATCTGCCTATCACTTACTTCTTTAAAGATCCGTAAAATTGTGGTTTCAACAGGAATCTTTATCCAGCCAGCTACTTTGCGCAGTACGCTATCTGCCCATACGGTCGTCACCTTTGCCATTGATGTTGCTCCCCCCATCATGCCAACCAACGTCAATAGAACCACATCAGATAAGTGATGGTCTGCATTTTCACCCCGCCGATGTGGAACGCTTTGTTTTACGGTTTTTTCAAAACCTATCCTGTCTAAATATTTCACGACGGGAATCAGTCCCGCCTGGCTTGTCAATCCATGTGCTGTAGATGTCATTTTTACCGTTCGGGTACGGTTTCTTACGTGAGATGAGGATTTTGATACTTTAGAGGGCTTCATTAAAACAATGAGATAGTGAAATCAGGAAAATGATATTATATCATTGTTTAATAAGGAGTTTTGTGGATTATTATGTATAATGCTTGCAGGATTTAGGTATTATTAAACTGGTTTAGTCCCACTGGAGATGACAAATGAAACGCTTAATAAAACCTTTAGCCATCTGCCTGGCTTTAATTGTGCTACCTGCTCATGCCGCTATAGACGAAAGATGCGAGCCGATTCTGAATGCCACTGAAATTGCTTTTTCAGAGCTTTTCCCTCCCGGCCCGGTTACTCAGGTTATTGACTCACTGTGTTTTCGTGCCTACACCGTTGGAAATATTACTCGATACGCAGCCATCAATGCTAGCAAAACCAGTTTTCTGGATGTAGGCGTTTATGTTTTGGGACCTCCTTTTGGCGATACACCTACTTATATCGGCACAACAGACCAAGTGCAGGCGATACTTGACAACCTGACTGGTGGCGAAGGCGGAAACACTGGGGAAAGCATTTGTGATAATAGTAACAGTGAAGTGAGCGGCATCAAAACATTTCAAGACGGTGATACTATTACTATCACAACCGAAGGAAAGTGCGTTAAATTACCAAAAAACAATAGCTTATGTAACATAAAAGCAGAAAAACAAGAAGACGGAACATTCAAGCCAACAGATATCCATATGCTAACAACCACCAATCTAGTGAGCTATAGTATAACTGGGCTTGATATACCCGGCTTTCTAAATCCACTAGACCCCTTTGCCAAAAGCTTTGCAAATTCAACTTGCCTAATCCACGTGCCAGAAAGAACCTTTAATTATAAGTCCCATACGGATGTTTGTTTCGACATCTCAGAACTTGCTCAGGGCATCCCCGGCATACCAGATATTGTGACCATGCAACTCATAGCAGACTCAAGCTCTGTCATAGTTGATGACTGCTCGAAAACCGGTGCCGACACTATTCTTAATTTAGTAACAGGGTTAACTGAGTAACGCAATAAATCATTTTTTATCATCTATATACACCATACCATTCCCCTGTTTTGCAAGGGAATGGTACTAAACAACCACCCACTAAAAGTCGGGGTACAGGGCGAATAGTCCTGTTATTTAAGCTCACCCTATTCTGTTTTTCAAGTTACCAGAATGTAGCCTGTGTGCTAGAAACCGTGAGCAACTGATTTTTCTAGGTTAAAGCTTGAGTATACCTGGCATAGTAGTATTGGCTTTCCGTATTTCGCTAAAGCTTCATATGGGCTACATTTAAAGCCCCCTTCCCCCTTCATGCCAGGAAAACAAATGTAATTCTTGACGAAACAACTATTTTCAGCTATTTTGGAAGGCTTTTTTATAAACTTGGAGAGAAGAGTTTGCGCATGCAAATTGTGCTTATATTTTCAATTCAGGTTTTATTTTCAGCTATACCACACTAACAGCGAAAGTCAGCTTAATTGTCGACAGTGTAAGCTTAAGTATAGTTAAGTGCTTTAACAGAGGGTAAAAGAGTGGAACTCAGTGGCGGACAAATAGTCGTTCAGTGTCTTAAAGATGAAGGTGTAGAATATCTTTTTGGTTATCCTGGCGGTGCAGTATTACATTTATATGATGCGATTTTCCATCAAAAAGATGTAAAACATATTTTAGTCAGGCATGAACAAGGCGCAACTCATGCGGCTGATGCTTATGCGCGTGCAACAGGCAAGCCAGGCGTAGTGCTGGTCACCTCTGGCCCAGGCGCAACCAATGCGGTTACAGGTATTGCCACTGCTTATATGGATTCGATTCCTATGGTCGTTATTACAGGCCAAGTACCCTCTGCTGTAATTGGTAGTGATGCTTTTCAGGAAGTAGACACTGTAGGTATTACCCGCCCATGCGTAAAACATAACTTTCTGGTTAAAGATGTCAACGATATCGCAGAAACCATGAAAAAGGCTTTTTACGTTGCAACAACGGGTCGCCCTGGTCCAGTAGTCGTGGATATCCCTAAGGATATTACCGACCCGAATATTAAGGTGCCTTATAAGTATCCTAAAAAAGTCAAAATGCGCTCTTACAACCCTGTGACTAAAGGCCATTCGGGGCAGATTAAAAAAGCCATTGAGATTATTTTAGGCGCACAACGCCCTGTGCTTTATTCTGGCGGCGGCGTAGTTTTGAGTAATGCCAGCGAACAGCTAATCGAGATAACGCAGTTACTTAACTTTCCCATTACCAACACTTTAATGGGCTTAGGTGCTTATCCGGGAACAGATAAACAGTTTGTAGGCATGCTGGGTATGCATGGTACTTACGAAGCAAATCTGGCCATGCATGAAAGTGATGTTATTGTTGCTATAGGCGTGCGCTTTGATGACCGTGTGACCGGTAAATTAGCTGAATTTTGTCCACACGCCACCATTATTCATATTGATATTGACCCTGCTTCAATTTCAAAAACGGTTAAAGTCGACGTGCCTATCGTTGGCGATGTTAAGGTAGTACTTAAGCAAATGCTTGAGGAATTAAAACAACATAAAAAGAAGCCATCGAAGAAGGCACTAACAGCATGGTGGAGTCAGATTGATATTTGGCGCGAAGCTAAATGCCTTGAGTTTGATCGTGACAGCGAATCCATAAAACCACAAGCGGTAGTTGAGCAACTGTATGAAGTGACCAAAGGCGACGCCTATGTAACTTCCGATGTAGGCCAGCACCAGATGTTTGCCGCACAGTTTTATCCATTTGACAAGCCACGTCGCTGGATTAACTCGGGTGGATTGGGCACTATGGGCTTTGGCCTGCCGGCTGCAATTGGTGTAAAACTAGCGTTCCCTGATGCTGATGTCGCCTGTATTACTGGTGAAGCCAGCATACAAATGTGCATACAGGAACTGTCTACCGCCTTGCAATATAAAACACCGGTTAAGATTATTAATCTAAATAACCGCTATATGGGCATGGTGCGTCAATGGCAGGAATTTTCCTATGAAAGTCGCTATTCACATTCTTATATGGATACCATTCCTGATTTTGTCGCATTAGCTGAAGCCTATGGACATGTGGGTATACGCGTAGAAAAACCTGAGGATGTAAAACCGGCTCTGGAAAAAGCTTTTGCTATGAAAGATCGCACTGTTTTTATTGATTTTATCACTGACAGAACAGAAAATGTTTACCCCATGATTGAATCAGGAAAAGGTCATCAGGAAATGACTTTACGGGTTGCACCAGGCACACCTATAGATAGAGAGTTAGCATAATGAGACATATTATTTCTATTCTTATCGAGAATGAGGCCGGTGCTTTATCACGTGTAGCAGGATTGTTTTCTGCCCGCGGTTATAATATCGAATCACTTACCGTTGCGCCTACTGAAGACCCTACTTTGTCACGCATGACATTAGTCACCTGTGGCAACGAAGATATTATCGAGCAAATCACTAAACAGCTGAATAAGCTGATTGATATTGTTAAACTAATTGATTTGGCAGAAGCGTCTCATGTAGAGCGCGAATTAATGCTGGTAAAAGTCAAAACCAGTGATGAAACACGCGGCGAGATCAACCGGCTTGCGGACATTTTTCGCGGCAAAATCATTGATGTCACCAGCAATAGTTATGTGATTGAAATGACTGGCGCATCAGACAAACTCGATGCCTTTGTCGCCTCACTCGACGCAGACAGTATTATCGAAACCGTACGCTCTGGCCCGACAGCCATGTCGCGCGGTGAAAACGGTTTACATTTATAAAGAACAGAACAAAATTAAATATTACTACAGGAAATAAAATGCAAGTTTATTACGATAAAGACGCAGACCTTTCAATCATCAAAGGAAAAAAGGTTGCCATCATAGGTTACGGCTCACAAGGCCACGCTCACGCAAACAACCTTCAAGACTCAGGTGTTGACGTAGTTGTTGGCTTACGCGCTAACTCTAGTTCTGTTGCCAAAGCCGAAGCACACGGACTAACCGTTAAAAACGTACCTGAAGCAGTTGCAAGTGCGGATATCGTTATGATTTTAACGCCTGATGAATTTCAATCTCAATTATATAAAGAAGAGATTGAGCCTAACATCAAACAAGGTTCTGTTTTAGCATTTGCCCATGGGTTTGCGATTCTTTATAACCAGGTTGTTCCCCGTGCTGATCTAGACGTTATCATGATTGCACCTAAAGCACCTGGTCATACTGTACGTTCTGAGTTTACTCGTGGCGGTGGTGTTCCAGATTTAATCGCGATTCATCAAGATGCGTCAGGTACTGCGAAAGAAATCTGCCTATCGTATGCCTCTGCTATTGGTGGTGGTCGTTCGGGTGTTATCGAAACTACTTTCCGCGATGAAACAGAAACCGACCTATTTGGTGAACAAGCGGTTTTATGTGGTGGTGCTGTTGAACTCGTTAAAATGGGTTTTGAAGTATTAGTCGAAGCAGGTTACGAGCCTGAAATGGCTTATTTTGAATGCCTGCATGAATTAAAATTGATTGTTGATTTGATGTTTGAAGGCGGTATCGCCAACATGAACTACTCGATTTCTAATAATGCAGAGTATGGTGAATATGTGACTGGCCCTAAAGTCATTAACGAAGAAAGTCGTGCCGCAATGCGTGCAGCATTGAAAAACATCCAGACGGGTGAATATGCGAAGCAATTCATTATGGAAGGCATGACTAACTACCCTGAAATGACTGCCAAGCGTCGTTTAAATGCCGAGCATCCAATTGAAGTAACAGGCGCAAAACTACGTGCAATGATGCCTTGGATTGCAGCGAATCAAATTGTTGATAAAGCTAAAAACTAAGATTCAACTGTTTTAAGCGTTACAGAAAAGCCCATCTTTGATGGGCTTTTTTTATGCCTGTTTGCTAGTTCCTTAAGATATTAATATTCACCTTATGTGATTGACTTAGCTATTGAACCTGAAAAATCAGTTACTCACGTTTTCCAGCCCAAGCTCTTGATTCCACCGCACTTGCAAAAAATGTCCGCTTAACCTATGGGTGAAGCTAAGATTTTTTGAAAGTGTTATATTAATTCAATATCTTGCACTATAAATTCGCGCTCAACTGATTTTTCCAGGTTGATAGCATACAATGCAAGCGAAATATTAATAATCACTTTCTTAGGAGTAGCGCAATGCAAGACGAAATCGCCTTAATTCATGAAAAACGAAAAAATATTTTCCTATTGTTTTTTTGCCTACTTTTTATCGTTATTATCTCTTACTTGATGATCAATTCAATTACCAACAAGGTCATTGCTTCTATCGAAGATGCCCGGATTGAATATCGACCGATGGTTAATAATTTAAATGCCTCGGCAGGAGAAGCAGGTGCAGGTGTCAAACAAATTGCTCAATCAGGAACAATCGCTATTGAACAATTCACAGAGCAATTACCTAAAGCCATCTCTAAATCCATCAACGTAGTACAGAATGAGTATGCTATATCACAGGGTGCTGTGGTGGGCGAATACCAGGGATTAAAATCAGTTGTGGACCTAGAATACCAGCAACTTAAACAAGAATTAACCCTGTTAAAAAAAGATATGCGAGCCGATATCGTCTGGGTAAAAACCGAACTAGCACAATGGCGAATTCTTATTGCCTGGATTTCCTTTGCATTTGGCCTGATTTTAACCTTAATGTCGATACAGGATATTCTGGAAAACCTGCGCTGGTTTATTTCATTTATAAAAAAAATGTTTACACGTAGACAGGAAAAAGCATCAACATAGTCTCTCGCTTTAGATTACAAAACTTACCTTTTAGCGACAACACATGACAATACCATGTTCATAATTTAATGGAAGTTTAAATGAGTTTTAAAAGCACATTGGCTAAATTCGCAGTCAAGCAAACGCCGAAGAAAATGATGCTCTGGCTGGCAAATAAAAAAATCAAAGGCGTAGCTAAATTAACTGATTTTCACTTCAACCCTGCAGAGCACAAACTTTACGTGCAGATGATACTCTCCGGCGAACAGGAAAAAGTTGAACTCTGGATAGAAGATTTTACTCTAGTAGTGCATGAGAAATCATATAAGCTTGTGATTCATCAGGCACAGTCAACCCGCCCGTGGCTGGACAAATTTTTAAGGAACTTTGCGTTGAACCGGGAACTTAAAATTCCCGAACAATATGCAGACCTCATTCACGGGCTTCTGAATTCGGATTTTTCTGAACCCGAAGAGGACTAAAAAAGGGAAAACATAGATCAAGTCTAAAGTGCTACATTTTAAAACAACAGCCCTAAAAACGGCTCCGAACAACAGGAAAAAACCATTGTCGTTCGGGGGTAATTAAAGGGGAGTCTGCAAGAAAAGAAAATTTGTTATCGAGGCCAGATAGGTATTTTCGCCGTTGCACCTTGCCCCACTCTCTTTGAGTATAAAGGCCAATTTTCCGTAAATTTTCTTTTGCTCGTTGACTAATTCAATAACGTGGCACTATTCAGAATCCAATTCTTTTTGTAATTCATCCATACTAAAATTTTCTACAATGGCGCATTCAAAGCCTTCTGTAATAGATTTTTGTAAAGCTGCAATCTTAGTTTCTCTTCGTTCAAGTAAGCGTAAACCATCACGCACTAACTCACTAGCTGCACCGTATTTCCCGCTAGCTATTTGGTTTTTCATGAACACTTCCCTGTGTTCGCCTAGAGTAAAGCTTGTTGTTGCCATGATATATCCTCCTATACTATTTAATAGAATATATGAATATCAAGAAAGACAAGAAAAAAAGTAGTTTTCTAAAGAGAAAACCTTAAAATTGTTGAGTTTTATCTAAGGCTTTATGAGAATGCCATTTTGATACATTGTTCGAAGCTTGATTAAAAGAATTTTTAATCATTTTTCTCCATAATTCTATAGTAGACCCTAATTTTTTTTATAAATGGCCGGTTAGCAAGGGCGTTAGATTTTATCCGTTCTGAAAGCGGTATACCGCTGAAGTCTCCTATAGTAAATTTTTGATTTTCACTCGGAATGTTTTTCATTAAATCGTTTAAGTCAGAGGAAATTAATTAGTAGTTATCCTTGAACCATTTTTCAAGAAATTTAATACATAATTTCAGCTTTGGTGGAACAAAATTTCTAGCAGGATATAGTGCGTATAACGTTAATTTAGGTTTGATGTGATCGTCAAGCAGCGATATCACAGAGCCATCTTTGATTGATTCTTTACATACAAACTCAGGAATAAGGCCAATGCCTAAATCTTGCTTTATCATTTCCATCAAAAAAATAGTGCTATTGACTTGTAACGTACCGGCAATGGATATACCCGCATCGATAGGCCATTCCGCTTTTCCTTGGAAGTAGCTATAGATAAAACAATTATGATTTTTTAAGTCGGAGGGCTTAATAATTGATTCATGACTATTAATATAAGTAGGAGAAGCACATACATGGTAGGAAAAATCTCGCAAAGGCCTACCAACATAATTTGAATCAAGTACTCGGCTAGATATTCTAAAACCTAAATCAAAACCTTGCTCAACCAAATCGACAGGTTCATCTCCTAAATGTATATCCAGGTGAATGTCGGGGTAAGCCGCCATAAAATCAGAAAAAAGCCTTGCTAGATGAGTAATTCCTAGAGCCATGGGTGCATTTATTTTCAATTTACCACTGGGTTTACTTTGCTGATCAAGCAGCAATGTATCGGCGTATTCGATTTTCTGCAATATTTCCCTGCAATGTAAGCGCTCAACGAAGCACGTACTTGCCCTATTCAGGCGTATCTGATTTTTTAATATTCCAGGGCAACAAAGCCTCCACTTTATCAACCGTATCAGCATAAGGTAAAGCAGTGAGAACCTGCTTAAGATATGCATAAGGCTCCAGCCCATTTGCTTTAGCTGTTTCTATCAGGCTGTAATGTATTGCACTGGCACGAGCACCTGCAGGGGTATCAGAAAATAACCAGGCTTTGCGCCCTATCACAAACGGGCGAATCGCATTTTCTGCCAGGATGTTGCTAATATTGAGTTCACCATGGGTGCAATACACATTGAGTTTTTCCCACTGGTTACTCAGGTAAGTCATTGCCTTTCCTGTCAGGCTATCTTTAGGTACTTTATGCTGGTTTTCTTCCAGATAGGCTTTGAGCTGGTTCAATACAGGAATGCTCTTCTCCTGGCGCTGCTGATATTTTTCATCCACTGACAGGTCTTTAATTTCTCGCTCAATGACATACAGTTTATTGATCAGGCTCAGCGCTTTACCTGCTTTTGAGGGTTTGTTATTTTGTCCCTTTTTGCGTTTAGGCTGTGCATTCTGGGCATCTTTAAAATAACGACGCGCATGATCCCAGCACCCCAGCTGGGTAATGCTGTTTTTTTGGCACACGGCATTGTACCCCGCATAGCCATCGGTTTGCAGATAGCCACTAAAGCCGTCAAGCAGGCGCATGGGGACGTCTCCACTACGAGAGGGATCGTATTCAAACAGGATGCTTTTTTCACCCGGTGGCCCGCCAAGCGTCACCCACATATATTTATCTGAGGTCGCTGGCCGCCCCGGTTCTTTTAATACCTGAACCCGCGTTTCATCAGCGAGCATGACTGCCCCTGTGTGTTGATGCTCTCGCATCAGGTTAATCAGGGGCTGAAGTTGTTTAGCCAGTGCGATCATCCAGTTTGCTAATGTCGCTCTGGAGATGTCACCCCCATAACGAGACAAGATGCCTTCTTGCCGATATAAAGGTAAGCCGTCAGCATACTTGGCGATAATAACAAAGCACATTAAACTGATGCTTCCCATTGCTCTGGCAATAGGGTGTCTGGGCATTTGTGCGGCTTTAACCTGGCGTTGTTTTTCGCCTTCAATCTGTTTGATAAAGACCGCTTTTTCCTGCATGTATTCAAGAACACGTACTTTAGCAGGAATAATATCCAGCTCTTCTTTCACTTTAGTAAAGAAAGTATCAATAGCACCTTCTTTTTCTTCATCGGTTAAATAAATAAAAATTTGCTCGCGAGGTAACTTATCTGAGAAGGGTTTGCGTCCCGGCTTTTTCTTGGTGCCAGTAGAACTTGTTTGTTTTTCGTCCTCAGGTGCTTCATCAGCCTCCAGGTCTAGCTCCTCATCGCTATCCGCTTCATTCTCTGCTTCATCAAACAAAGAGGATTGATGAGATTGTTCACTGGATGATCCAAAGCGTTTTATTTTAGATAAGCGTAGTAAGTACCCATGCAAAATTAATTTAACCTTTTATGCAAACTCTACTTTGTAATTCTTTCCAATATTAGACAGCACCTTAAATAATTCTTCCTGAAGAGAGGCATAGGATTCATAAGCTGAAAAAGGAAGCCATTCGTATTTTATTTTACGCCATATAATCTCGATAATATTTAACTCGGGTGAGTATGGCGGTATACGGTAAATGGATAGGTTTTTTTCTTTCCACCTTTCAAGGTTTTCATTAAATTCATTACTCGTATGAGTCGATGCATTATCAATAATAAGAGTTGTTGGTTTTTTAATCTGTTTAGCAAATTCATCAATACAAGCCACAACAACCGAAGTGTTTACACTCCCTTCAAAAACAAAAGAATCAAACCTGCAATCTCTGTTAACAAAACCTAATACATTAAGACGCTTGCTGTTTGAGCTTGGTATTTCAATCGTCTCACCTGACTGTTGCCAAGCATAAGGAACACAGGGTTCTAGTGTAAACCCCGACTCATCAAAGTAGCACAAATCAAGTTCATTCTCTTTATGTTGTTGTATTAATTCTTTTATTTCATCGGTTGCCAAATCAAATTTATCTTGATTACGCTTTATCCTTAAGGATTTTCTAACTCGTTTCCAAACAAGATCAGCTTGTTTACAAATACGTTTTATAGTATCAATGCTAACTGAAATGCCTAGATCTTCTTCAAATTTTGCTAGTACTGATTTTAATGATCTAGGAGATTTTTCAACTCTCTGGACTAAGCTTATTTGTTGTTTTTCAGTTAAAATACCTCGCCGTCCTCTTCCCTGACAGTCAACCAATCCATCGATTCCATTCTTTTCCCAGTTAGAAAACCAAGTGGAAACAGTTTGGCGGCATACGTTATAAATAGAACAAATCATGGAAACAGAATGCTCTTTGAAACTTAATAAAATAGCATGAGCTCGACTTCTACTTAAATGAAGTGGATGGTTTTTATGCATCACATTTAAAGCAGTAATTTCTTCTGGGAGTAGGTGTTTTATATAGAGCACAAACATTTAGAGTCAGCAAAATAATTGTTTATTATGACACCTTTTTTCGTTAAATTAATTTTGCGTAAGTACTTACCTCTTCCAGAATAAGGATGCGTTTTTTCTGTTCGGAAATCACCCCAGACTTAACTTCAATCACACGCGTCAGTTCATCAATAGCCTGTTTTTTTTCAAGCAACAAAGCAACACTCTCCGACAGCAAAGAACCGGCTTTATCTTGTTGTTTTATATTTGAAATATCGGCTAAAATCATGGCTTTATTATAGCCTTTATAGTGGCAATAATGAACACAAAAACAGCTAAAAAACAGACTCATATTGAAGTTTTTTATGACCTTTCATCGCGCTAATATCAAAGCCATCCAGCAGCCAGTTTAACTGCTGGCCTGTTAAGGTTAATGTCTCTTCCTCACCCTTAGGCCACTTAAATGTTTCTTCTACCAATGACTTGTAATAAAGGACAAAACCATTATCTTCCCAAAACAGGCATTTAATCTTATTCCGCCGTTTATTCGTAAAGGCATAGAG
Source organism: Methyloprofundus sp. (assembly GCF_965251085.1). Taxonomy (NCBI): domain Bacteria; kingdom Pseudomonadati; phylum Pseudomonadota; class Gammaproteobacteria; order Methylococcales; family Methylococcaceae; genus Methyloprofundus; species Methyloprofundus sp. The sequence continues at coordinate 4,237,603 of NZ_OZ252594.1, forward strand.
AGCCCCCTCAAAAGGATTATGCCCTAACTCACATTCAACAATCGCCGATAAGCCCCGATGTGACTTACGAAAATCAATGGGCTGCCGATACAGATACACTTCTGTCAAAGACAGAGAGGGACGCATAACAACCGTCATCGCAACAGCTCAAGCAGTGGTTGAATACACGGCATAGTATCCTGCGTAATACCTTCCAACCGAATACCATCATTAAATTGCAAAGATAATCCTGGGACTGGCGCAGATGAACGATCCCCGTCAACCCGAATACGTGTAAACCCTGTAGGGGAAGTAGTCGGCTTTACAGTCGATTTACGTTTCCAGTAGCCTAACTTTTGCGGACATAAATCATGCTGTCGACAATAAGCTACCTGTGATTGGCCTGATGCCTGCCAGTGCTCTATGTGAATAGGCCAGAAAGTCTTTGCCTGTATTTTTTCTAACGCTGCCATTTAAAATTCCCCGTGGTATTTAACAATGGGGATAGTTTGGCATTAATCTGAGTTGCCGTGAAGTACGCTGACTATTGAGCGCTTACCCTGCAATGTAATAGATAGGTCTCGCCTTCAGATGTTAGGCGTATATTGCGGGTTGTTCTATGTACCAAGCGCACGCTTAAACTAGCTTCTAACGCGCTAATTTCTTTACTTATTTGCGACTTTGAAGTGTTTCTTTGTTCTGCCACCCGAGTAAAACTTCCCAGCTCTGCCAGGCGTAGAAAGGCTTCCATTGATTTAAGCTTATCCATTTATTAGCCCCTAATGACGAACAGTACGTTCATATTGTATCTATTTATTAAGTCAATGAGCAAGTGTATGATCAGTTCACATCAAATATTAACAACAAAGGAATTATTATGTATCAACTTTACTACAGTCCAAATGCTTGCTCACTTGCAACCCAAGTAGTGTTACATGAACTAGGTCATAAAGTAGAAATTATCGATAAACGTGGGGTAACTAATTTTAATGAAATTAGTGCCACCGGCGCAGTGCCTGCACTCAAAGATAACGATGCCGTTTTATTAGAGGGTGCGGCTATTATGATTTATTTACTGGAAAAACAGACGACGCCAATGTTTTCTAGCAACCCTATTGAAAGAGCTCAGGCTATAGAAGATATTATGTTTGCTAATGCGACAATGCATCCCGCCTACAGTAAGTTGTTCTTTATATCATCTCTGGATATAGATGATACTGCAAAGAAAATAGCACTAAATGCAGCCGCGGACAGCATTAACTCCCTCTGGAATATTGTTGAGCAACGCTTGCAGGAAAATGATTTTTTAGGTGGAGACCATTATTCCGCTACTGATATTATGTTAACCGTCTATTCTCGATGGAATCAGTTTCATCCTGTTGATATTCTACTGGGAGAACGCACTCGCAATCTGTTAGAACACATCTCGAATTTAGCGAGCTTTCAACGGGCTATTGCAAATGAAACGAAGCAGTCAGCTATTTATGAAGCTTGAGTATCAGTTGAAGTTTGATATAAGGAGTAATCATGACCGATCCTGATTTAATTGAAATAACACGGCTGTTAAATGAATATTTCGAGGGGCTTTATAACGCCGATACAAAACGGTTACGACAGGTTTTTCATCCTACGGCTAATTTGCAGTCGCAAGGTTTAAGGCTTACACGAGATGAGTGGTTGCATCGCGTTGTCAATAGAGCGATCCCCAGCGAGATAAATGAAAGCTATCGCTATAAAATTATCAATATTGATATATTGGGTGAGCAAGCAATGGCGAAGGTTGAATGCCCGCTTTTGGGGAATTTCTACATAGACTTTCTGTCTTTACTGAAAGAAAAGGGGCAATGGACAATTGTGAATAAAATGTATGCTAATGCCCCTGAAAATTATCAACGGCAATCTAATACTGGAGAATAGTAATGCCTTATGTAAACATTAAAATAACGAATGAAGATGTCACCACTAAACATAAGCAGGCGTTAATTGCAGGTGTCACAAAATTGCTTTCTGATGTACTGGGAAAGAATCCCGCAACTACCGTAGTCGTTATTGATGAAGTAGAAACGGACAATTGGGGAATAGGAGGTGAGTTAGTGACTGAACGAAGAAAACGGGGAGAATAAGGTGATATTTTATATTCTCCATATAGAACCATACTACGATTGGAAATTCAGCAACTTTGTTGAATAGTGTTAAGTTTCCAGCGAGCTCATGCAATGAGCTTTTATGAATATTTCTCATCACACATTATTTTTCGCACTGTTAATGTTGGTAGCGGGTTTAGGAATACCAATAATGGCCGCATTAAATAGCGGGTTAGGTGTTAAACTTCATAGCCCTACGCTAGCAACCACAATTCTATTCTTTGTTGGTGGGGCTATTTCACTAGGACTATTTTTCCTTACTGGTGGTATACCAAAGTCCGTTTCGCAAGAACCTATTCCACTGTATTTTTATTTCGGTGGAATTTTTGTAATAATATATATTCTGGGTATTACATGGGTTGCACCGAAGTTTGGTGTTGGAAACGCTGTGTCTTTTGTATTATTGGGGCAGTTAATATCTATGGTTATAATAGATCATTACGGCCTATTAGGTGCACAATATAACCCAATTACTAACCAGCTGTAAACACCAGCGTATTATAGGCTTGGTCTTTATGGTTGCTGGTGTTTTTCTTACCGTTCGCCGCATCTAATCGAGCGATACGTGTTATTTGAGAGCTATAAATCCAACGAATAAGGTTAGATTGTGATCGCGAAGCGAGCCACAATCTGAACCGTTTGTTGGACAAGCCCGGCACGATAGTAGGAATTCATTTAATGCGCTCTATGAAAATAGCTTTTTGTTGATCAGCCCGACTGATGAATCGAACCTCTGTTTTTACCTGTTTAACTGAACTTTGAGCGTTGTCCATTGCAGTCAACTCTCAAAGTCCAAGTATCGGAGCAAAATTCTGCCTTAATCTCCGATTTTAGCCCAAGCAACTCCCTCAGCATTTAATCCGCTGATAGCCTGGGTCGAAGTGTTTAAATTTACATAAGCGCTAGTGATTCCAATTGTTAAGTTGGCAAAGGCTGAAACATTATTTCCACCCTGGGTATTTGCCGACGCCCAACAACCATCGCCCCGCCACAACATTTGCAACTGAATGCCGGCCGTACTTTGAGTGCACGCAATATCTTCGTCGGGTCAAACTTTAGCAGGGAGTGAATCAACTTAATAACACCCTTGCTATTCGGATGTAAAAAGCCATAATTGCGCGCACGACGAAAGCCTTTAGGCAAAACATGTTGCAGCACCAGCCACAGAAATTTAGCCCCCGATACCGTTTTGGTTTGATAGCGTTTGGTTTTGCTGTCTTGATAACGGTAGGTTACTTTGCCATTTTGGCAGGATAAGATATCCTGTTCACGAATCACACCACGATACAGGTATCGACCCAGATATATCAATGCTTTATCGCCTGCACCGACAAACTTACAATCGACCACCCATTTTTCCGGAATAGCTGTGGGAAATGGCAACTTTTCTTCGTTCATACGCGCTAGCATCTTTGCACGAAATACTTTTGCTAGTGCTTTATGATGAAACAGGTATTTGCCTTCCTTAGTGCGCCAGAGCTTCTTGATTTTATCCACGATTGCCGCAGGCATAATGACATGAATATGCGGATGATAATTTAATTCGCGTGAGTGTGTATGTAAGACAGCAATCGCCCCGGCATCGCCTTGCAACTGCTTATCATTTTTACTAAAACTCTGTAAAGTCGCCCAGGCACAGTCAAACATCATACTGTAAAGTAACCGCGGATGCTGCCTGGCTAACGACCTTAACTGCGCAGGTAAGGTAAAGGTATTCATAAAATAATCAGCAGGGACTTGTTTTTGTACCTGTCGTTCAATCCATTGTTGACTCTCATGATGTTGACAATGCGGGCAGTTACGCTGGCCACAGGAATGAGGCACAAAGGTTTGATAGTCACAGTCTGCACAGTTAACCTGCATCACAGGACTCAGCTGTGTCCGACAGCTCTTCATGGCATGTAATGCACTGATCTGATTGGAGCGTAAACGAGATTGATACTCGCTTAAAAAGTCAGACTGAAATTGATCAATCACTGCAGCTAGGGTTATCATGAAATCTGCCCCCAGTGAATAGAAAAGTCATTGACTAACTGATTAATGTGCAGCTCTGCATTCTCATCGGTAATATCGGTCAAATGCGTATAGCGAGCCGTGGTTACTAAACTGGTATGGCCCAGAATCTTCTGCAACTCAACTAAATCAACCCCGGCTTCTAACAGGTGAGTGGCGTAACTGTGGCGCAGCGAGTGGCAGGAAATCTTTTTTTTAGTCCCATTTCTTGCGTCACAAGACGGATTGTCTTCTGGATGCCACCGCGATCAAGGGGGGATTCAGCAAGATGTGCACCTTTTAGACCCCGGGCACGGTTGGGAAATACCAGCACTGGATTTTTATGCACAGCCCAAAACTTACGCAACACCTTCAAGGTATTCACAGGCAAAGGCACAAGCCGATCCTTATTGCCTTTGGCATTGCGAATATGTACCCGCATGCGTGTCGCATCAATATCACCTACTTTCAGGCTTAAGCCCTCGCCCAAACGTAAACCTAGACTGTAAATCGTAAAATAAAAAACTCGATAGCTTAGATTACGGGTCGACATAAACAGTTGTTGTGCTTCAACCACAGTGACAATATCGGGTATACGCGTACATCGTGGTGGTTTAATCATTAGCACATCAACCCACGGCTTTTGTAGCACATGTGTATAGAAAAACTTGAGACCATAGAGATCTAGTTTCACGGCACTCCAGGAAAGGCGGCTTAAAAGAGCATGAAAATAATCCACCAGTTGATCTTGCGTTAAGTTATCCAGATGCCCCTGAAAGTGTTCCCCGATACGGCGAATAGCGCGTGAATAAGCGTCAATGGTTTTGGGTTGCAGTCCCTTAAGCTTTAAATGCTTACAGTGCTGGATATAATAATGGTTGAATTTAAGCTCTATCGATGGTGTCATAACAGTGTAACCTCATTATTGTTAGTTGGATGAGCTTACAAGTTACCTGTTATGCATATAACAGGCAATGAGGTTACACTTTAAATTTAAGGGATGCGCTGTTTTTCTCCGCGATAGCGGCTTCGTCCAACAAATTGCTGCAACGGACGAGGTAAATTAAACAAAAATTAATTTAAAGGAGAATGTATTTTGATAAAAATTTCAGTGAGTATTGATGTCTCAAACTTGAAAAAAGCAGAGGCTTTTTATGTTGAAGCTCTTGGTTGTAAGAAAGTTCGTGACCAAGGTGATAATATGGTTGTTCTTTCTGTAGAAAACTCCGATATATATCTGCAAGAAAAAGAACCTGGAACAAACCCCCTCAAATCAAGTGATGTTGTCCGTGACTATAAGCGTCATTGGACACCTATCCACTTAGATTTTCTCTGTGAGAATGTCGATGAACTTGTATCAAAAATATTAGAATATGGAGGTTCACATGAAGGAGGAGATAGTGGTGATTGGGGTTCTATTGCTTATTGTGCAGACCCGTTTGGTAATGGGTTTTGTATAATTAACGAATAAAACAGTAATCAGGATCAATATGTTATTTATTGCAAACACTAAAACAAACCTAAGAGGGATAGGAAGGGGGGTTTATCCCCTCCCTCCCGCGCCACCCTGCATACGGGTCCGTACAGGGTGGTTACCAAGAGTGCCGAACCGTAGTCGGGCCAATGAATATTAAACAAACCGTTAATATTCATTGTGGATTTTACTTATCCATCAACGCGCCTGTTAACTCTTAAGGCTGCCGGTCGGCCGCAACTGAGCACAAAGCATGATGGGTGGTTTCCTCCCTTGGCTTCAGGCCTTCGCTTCATCATAACGTCATGAATCCACTACTATGCCGTTTGCTGACTTCTGCCCAATCACCCAATGCATTACTGCAAAAGGCGCTCCCGTCCTTTGACGGGCGCAAAGCTAAACAGATCCCCCCGGGTAAGAACATGATCTTTCCCTATACAACCGCTGCATTTACCATCCCACAGAGATCTGGATGGGCTTCGTCATGTTGTGCTGACTCGCCCTGAGGTTCGGCCTTATATGCAGTTTCTGTCCGTCGGCTCATAGGTTTGCACTTAGGCTTCTTTCAGACGGTCGCTCGCCCTTCCGCTCTTGCCATCGGCTAGTACTTTTTAAAGTTGCCAAAAATGACAATTTCCCAGATAACGTACGAGGGACTTTCACCCCATAAAATCATGCCCATGCCGGGCACACATAAATTGCTGCAACGGACGAGGTAAACTTGTCGCTTTGTGACATCAGCCGACTAAGTCAAAAATACTGAGGACTCCCTTCGTGCGTAGGAAGATATTAAGTCTCCTCTAATGAGAAAGTCAAATTCTGAACACCTGATCTCGACATAATAAAATCAAAAGCTTACTGTTTTTACAAGATAATTAAGATGATACTAAAACGCGTAGGTTGGCGCTGAGTATACGAAGTCCAACATGATATTGCACAGTGATTGTTGGGCTTCGTATACTCAGCGCCAACCTACATGTCAATCATTGGTATCAAATTATTATCCTAGAGTTCAGGTGGTCTGAAGTTTGTTTCAAAGATTAAAACCGGTAGCGGGACAGACAGGTATGCGGTTCAACTCATAAAGCTAGCTTCTTAAACTTTATGAATCGATCATTGTTTTTTCATCAATGAGATTATTTAATTTTTCCGGCAATATTGATTGCTGAATTTTTGATAGAAATAGCTATTAGATCAGCAGTCTTAATAGAGCCTACCGCTCTAACCATAGTAAGCCCGCCAATTAAAACAGCTAATACCGCCCATCCCCTTGATAGGCATTCTTCGTGCGAAACACCATCAAACCCTTTAGCCATAAGCTCAACTATGTCGATCATTTTTTCCTCATAGATAGCGTGAAATTCAGGTTTAGTGCGAACAACTTCGGGCGAGAGAGTTGTCATTGCACAGCCACATGAAAGGTTATCACGGTGCGCTTGCCCTAGATAATAATCTGAGAAAGCCACAATCCATTGCTTACCATGCTGAAGTTGAAATTCAGGGATTGCAGCAATCACCTCATCAAGACCTACCGACAATGCTGCTTCAAATGCACCATCTTTTGAACCTAAGTGGGCATAAAAGGCACCCGAAGTAACTCCAGCTTCTTTCGCAATACCATCAACACCAATACCGGCATAGCCATGACTTCTAAAACATTGACTTGCTGCGTTGATAATACGTTTTCTTGTTTCTTGTTTCTTACTTAATTTTGTCACTTAAATATCCTACCCCTTGACTGTATTGGCATTATAACTGTGTTCAAAATTAAAACATAGTGGTCGTTATATTTATCTTGACAATATAACGATCACTATATAATATAGACGCACCCAATAAATATAACGTTCACTATATTTATTGGGTGAACTGAAGTTGCCTTAAAACAACTTCTATTTATCACAAACAATTAACTTAGGATTGGGGATGAAATAACTTGTGCATTATGACGCAGGATTTTTGTTCGTATTCAAGGCGTGGAAACAGGCGCATAGCGAGCTACGTAACTGTTTTCGCAACACAGAATACGGACAAAAAGACAAGTCAGAATGCACAAGTTATACAAGTCCCATTCCTTGACTATTATTGGAGAATACTATGCCATTAACACTTACTCTTACTGAAGGCGCTATCCCTGCTGGCTCTGAAAAAGAAGCTGTTCAAAGAATTACTAATTCAATGCTTGAGCATCATGGGCTTTTAGGTAATAAAGCAATGACACCTAATGTAACTGCGCATGTGTCAGTGCTACCAAAAAACTCTACCTTCTCAGGTGGCGAAGAATTTTCAGGGGTGTGGATGGAATGGAAAGTGCCATCTTTTGCCTTTACCTCCCGAGAGGTTCAGTTGGCTCATTTTGCCGAAGCGACAGAGATTATCAGGGAGCTATCGGGCGGTAAGCAACCGGCAGAGCACATCTATTCAAACGTGGTTCATACGGTAGACGGTAGCTGGAACTTCAATGGCATCGCCATGACAAACGAAGAAATTGGGGAGGAAATAGCCAAAGGCTAACCGATAGCTCACACGATCAGAGTGCCGGAATAAGTCGAGCACTCAATCCAAAAACAGAGGAAGAGACAATGAAAAATTATTTATTGATTCACGGTGCCTGGGGCGCTGCTTGGGAATTCAACAAGGTTGCTGAATTACTGTCCAATGATGGTCACAATGTGATTGCTCTAGACCTGCCGGGTCACGGTGAAAACAATGCCGAGATTCCCGATGTGACGATGCAGTCGTATGTAAATACCATCGTAGAGGCGATTGAAAAACTGAACGATAAGGTTGTACTGGTAGGGCATTCGTTAGCGGTCGCTATCATTTCGCAGGTCGCCGAGGTGATCCCGGAAAAAATAGATCGCCTGGTGTATGTCGCGGCAATGTTATTGAAAGACGGCGACTCGGCCCTGGAGGTTATGCAAAACGATCCCGGTGGTGAGTTACTGCCCAATACCATTTTCTCTGCAGACGGCACCTACGCAACGATTACCGAGGAAACTGTGCGTACTGTACTGTTAAACGATGTAAAGGATGCCGACTATCTGGACAAGATTGTGCCCAAATTTTTGTTTAAGCAGGCCACGGAGCCGTTCATGGCGATCGCAAACCTGAGTGAAGAGAAGTTTGGTTCTGTGGACAAATATTACATCAAGGCGTCCATGGACAAGGTAATCTCTCCTGAGGCACAGGACAAGATGCTCACTAACTGGAAAATCCAAAACGTGGTGACCCTGGAGTCCGGGCATTTTCCATTGACGTCTATCCCCGAACAATTGGTAGCAGAGATCCGGCGCATAGGTTAAGTCCTTTGTCCCGGTGAGGGCTGGTTATTGATTTTCGGTATCAGCCCTCTAATTTTTACTCACACTTTATGAAAGAGGAATAATTATGAACCCCTTACACACTGCAATGCTGGTTTTGGATCCTCAGAATGATCTCACCGATCCATCCGGCAAGCTGTTTCCCGCAACCAAAGCGGTACTGAATGAATTCAACGTGATTAATAACATCAACACACTGACTGGACATTATCGTGATGCGGGCGCAACGATCATCTACAGCCCGATTGTTTTTTCGGAGGGCTATCCGGAGGCTGGTGAAAGTCCTTACGGTGTCATTGCCTCGGTGATCGAAAGCGGAGCCATGATCAAAGGGACCCGGGGCGGGGAGATAGACGCTGCATTCGATAAAAGAGACGGGGATATTGTCATTGAACGCAGCGCCATTATTGCCTTCGAGGGAACCGATCTCGAACAGAAACTGAAGGACAAGGGCATTAACTCAATCATTTTGGTGGGCTTGCTGTCTGACATCTGCATCGAAGGCACGATGAGAGCGGCGTACTCAAAAGGGTATGAGGTGTATACCTTAACGGATGCCACAGCAACGATGAGCCTTCAAAAGCAGGATATAACCCGCGAACACAGCTTTCCCTTGTTTTCCAAGGTGGTTGATACGAATACGGCTTTATCCTTTATCGGGTGAGAACTCGACATCACTCTTTAATGCTATAGAGGCCAGTACCAGTGCTTTTTATGCATGGAATCAGCAGCCTGAAATGACAGATAAAACCAGGAAAAGAGAGGCGTTTGATATCAGAGTACGCAATATTTTTGAGGAGAACAGAATTGTTATGGATCACGTCGCATCTCTAAAGAATTAGAAAAATTAGGTATTAATGCGGGACGCTATATAAACAATTGTGACATCTTACTTTTTAGGAGATAAATACCATGACTGAATTTAACCTACACACTGAAGAAACTGCACCAAAGAATAGTAAAACTCTTTTAGCTGGTGCCAAAAAGACCTATGGATTCATACCCAATTTGTATGCTGGGCAAGCTGAAGCACCAGCGTTACTAGAAGGCTACTTGTCTTTGGCAACGACCTTTAACAAAACTGCTCTATCTGAAACCGAACGTCAAGTTATCTTGATCGCCAATAGTCGCTTGAATGGCTGTAATTATTGCGTCGCCGCGCACTCTACCATAGCGAAGGGTGCAGGAGTTTCTAACGATGTGCTGCAAGCTTTACGCAATGGAACGAAAATTACAGACCCTAAGCTTGAGGCACTTCATCAATTTGCTGTATGTATCAACGAAACTCGAGGTTGGGTTGAACAGAGTGATTTGGACTCATTGTTTGCTGCCGGATATAATAGACAGACAGCTCTCGAAGTCATTGTTGGAACAGCTCTTAAAGTCATGTCCACATACACGAATCACCTACTAAGCACTCCTCTTGATGATGCTTTTAAAGCGGATACTTGGTCAGCAGACAATTCCAATATTAAACGTGCGTAATGATGTTTAACTAGCAATAATCTGAATTGTTGGATTATTGCTAGAGAATTTAATTATGCACACTTGGACGAAGCCGCTATCGCGGAAAAAAACAGCGCATTCCTTAAATTTAAAGTAAAACGCCGCCCTAAAGCGTACCCATTGCTAACAGAGCCACGAGACCAGGCTTGTGAAGCTATTAATACATAAGAAGTTTTTCTTAAGTAAGCAGTACTAGGGTCAGTATCGATTGAAAATTAAAATAATTCAATGTCTGCAGTGGATCGATAACCGCCAGACAATGTGAATACTGACTATTTTTTATTGCATCGAGAACCAATAGGGTCAGCCTCAATGTCATTAAGTTAATCGCAAGTCATTGAATATGCTATAATATACACCAGTTAAATAAAAAACATAAGGCGATAAAATGAATCAAAACCTCATTATTAGAGAATGCTTATAAACTAATCAGCAAAACTATTTCCTGTGACTTGTTCAAAGCCAAACACCGTCTGACAGAAAATAGTTTTAACCGAACGCGCAAGCTTCCCTTTTCAGTGCTTCTAACGTATTTTTTGAACCTAACAAAGGGCTCTTATCAACAAGAACTTGATAATTTCTTTGCCGTCATCCAATCAAACCCTGCACCAACACAAGTCGTTACAAAATCAGCTCTGACACAAGCTCGAAAGCATTTATCTCATACCGCATTCATTAACTTAAACCACCAAGTGGTTAATGACTATTATACTGACCACCCAGCACTCAAAACCTGGAAAGGCTTTCGGCTATGCGCTATTGATGGCTCAAAACTTAGATTGCCTAATGAACCAGATATTATTGAAACGTTTGGTGTTCATACTGGCAGAGAAAGTCAAAAGGACTGTTCATTAGCCCTCGCCTCGGTCTACTACGATGTCCTTAATCATATTCCAGCATCAATCCTGTTCATGCCTCAGAACGAGACTGTGCAGCAGCCCATCTGGAATCCGCTTTGCCCCACGATCTATCCCTGCTTGATAGAGGCTACAATGCATTCTGGCTATATAGTTTGTATCAGGCAAAAAAACAGTCCTTTTGTATGCGAGCCAAACCAATAGAAAACCAATAGGGTCAGTCTCGATTGAAGTAAAAGATTTCTTTCCTGTTACATCCAATGAGAATATAGAATTCTCCGTACTTTCCAATCCAATTTTTCTTTCTTTATCTTTAGGTTTTTTGCTCTAAATCGAATGACAAAACAACGATTCCTATTCTTTGCTCAGTTTCAACTCTTTGATGGGCTTGGACAATTTGATTAATCGAATATATTTTGTCGACTACAGATCTAATTTTACCCACTTCAATCATCGTCTTTAATGCAACGAGTTCCTCTTCTTTTTCACCGGAAAATGAGAATATTACTTTTTTGTCTGTTAATTTTGACGTTACTACAGATCGTAGCATATCAACTAATTTCGGATTACCCATCAGATAACGCCCTTTTGGATTTAGGGCTTTTATAAAATCTGAGTAACGACTATGCGCAACCATATTAAATATGACATCATAAGTTTTATCCTGATTTGTCGCATTTTCTTGAGTGTAATCTACAAAATACTCAACACCTAGTTGACGTAACATCTTTTCTTTTATGGGACTATCTACCGCTGTTACCTCTGCACCCATATTTTTTGCTATTTGTATGGCAAAGATACCAATACTCCCTCCTGCACCATTTATTAAAACTGTTTCACCTGCTTTTATATTTGCTTTGCTCATGAAATGAAGAGCATTAAGTCCACCCAAAGGAACAGCGGCAGCTTCTTCAAAACTCATATTACTGGGATTTTTCACAATGGTATAACTATCCGGTAAACATAAATATTCACCATATGCACCAAGTCGCATTTGCGTAGAACCAAATACTTTATCGCCCACAACAAATTTAGTTACGTTATTTCCAATACCCTCAATTTCACCAGAAAAATAACCTCCCAACACATTTTTCTTGGGTTTAAATACTCCCCACATAAGCCTTAAAGGTAACCAAAACCATTTAACTGCAAAATTAAAGCTTCTCATCTCACAATCAGCTTTTGTTACTTCAGCTGCATGTACTTTTATTAACACTTCGTTATCTTTAGGTTTTGGCTTTTCTATTTCTTTAACCTGAAGAACATCTGCTGCCCCATATTTGTTGTACACAATTGCTTTCATACTTTTCTTGGATAATTAATTTTATGTAATACCTAAATCCTGCAAGCCCATATTTTGACTCTCATTAACCTGTCTAGCTAAGTGGTTATTAGGTTTTTACTGCCGCTTTGCCAGCCCTCTTTGTCCAACCGATCAAAATATCCAGATTTAAATCATAAATAGAGGAAATTTTTTGTATCGTATGGATATCCCCCGAGCCCAAGGCAATAAACACCCTGCCAACGTGCCATGACCTTTTAATCAAAGTGACTTAACTTCGGTTAATGTTAAGCGAGTAACCCCACCTTAACCCAATCATCCCATTCCTGTGGATAGAGCGGATCTGCAGGTGTTCTGACTCTCAGCTGATTATTGCCTGTGAGTAATTTTCCAGCCACCCGAATCAGATAAGTACGAAGTGTATCCGGCTCCCATTGGCACAACGTTTTGTTGCCACTCAATTGAGCCATCCAGCGCACGGTATTGTAGGCAAGAACGGCGCAATGAAATAATGCGGCATTAGCCAGAAATTGATTCGTTCTGATTTTACCTAAACCCATTTGTGATTTTGCTTCTTCAATCCATGTTTCGCACGTCGCTCGTTCACCATACTTCTTATGTGTTTGCCAAGGCGATAGAGGTTCAGTTGTTACATAACAAAAATAGTCATATTCTGCCGTATCCCAAAGCTCGGACTGAGGTCCTGTCACTTGTTTAGGTTGCTTTATCCTGACCGCGACAAACTGACGAGAGCGAGACCAGCCACCACAACGATATTGAAACTCGCTCTGCTCCCAACCGGGTCGGCCTTGTATGGCTGTCCAGGCCTGTTTGGCCAGCAATGCGTTCAAATTCTTAAGTTTAACCTTTATTAGATACCCATGCCCTCTGGTATCGAGAAATTCAAGCAAATCACCGACAAAATAACCACTGTCACCGCGAAAAATAATGCGCATCCGATTGGGCAAGTGTGCAAGTAACTGTTTGGTAAATTCTACAACACCATTGCTTGTAAAGGCATTGCCTGTCCGGAACCAGGCTTGTAAAATTTCTTTTGTTTCCGCTAGAAAAGCGAGTTGTGGATGGTATGAACGGGCACCTTTCTTTTTGGGGTTGAAGCCTTTGGCACTTCCTTCTTGTCGACCACAAACGGTGTCCACAGTTGAATCGACATCGACCCACTGGACGGATTGTATGCCAGTTTTCGATTTTCCGGAACGAAGCAATCGCCGCCAGTGTTGACCACGCAAAGTATGCGTGAGCGTTTCAAACTGGCTTATCTGCCTATCACTTACTTCTTTAAAGATCCGTAAAATTGTGGTTTCAACAGGAATCTTTATCCAGCCAGCTACTTTGCGCAGTACGCTATCTGCCCATACGGTCGTCACCTTTGCCATTGATGTTGCTCCCCCCATCATGCCAACCAACGTCAATAGAACCACATCAGATAAGTGATGGTCTGCATTTTCACCCCGCCGATGTGGAACGCTTTGTTTTACGGTTTTTTCAAAACCTATCCTGTCTAAATATTTCACGACGGGAATCAGTCCCGCCTGGCTTGTCAATCCATGTGCTGTAGATGTCATTTTTACCGTTCGGGTACGGTTTCTTACGTGAGATGAGGATTTTGATACTTTAGAGGGCTTCATTAAAACAATGAGATAGTGAAATCAGGGAAATGATATTATATCATTGTTTAATAAGGAGTTTTGTGGATTATTATGTATAATGCTTGCAGGATTTAGGTAATACTTAATTTTATCGAATAAGTGTCTTGCCAACCTAAGGGAGATGGAAAGAAATAATCATCCAGAACAGCCAGGAGAAATGGTCAAAAACCATTTCTCCAACGATGGCATTCGGTCAACAAACTGATAATACGTCTTCATTGCTTTTTTACCTACCTTTACTCCTGTTTCATATATTTTTTCTGTTAATTTAACAAGAGGTGCTTTGCCATTGTAGGTCATACTTTCGGCAAATTTTAAAGTTGTTTCAACTGTATCCATTATGTCGCCACTAATATGATTTTCATAGGCTCCCCATACTCGTTCAATTGGGTTATATTTACTATGATAAGGAGGGTAGTAGGCCAGTTTTATCTTTATGTTGCTTTTTTCAGCAAACTCCACAAGCCTTTTTATAAACTGAGTTCTGGAGCTACTGTTCTCCATACCATTGTCAGCGTGTGTGTCAGAATATCTACTCCATATTTTTCTTGAATTTCTGGCCAAATTTCTTCCAATCGGTCAACGATGAAATCACTGCTGGCATAGCCTGCTGTAAAGAAAAGGAAAAAATCATCATGTTCAGGCAGATAAAAACCAAAAGGAGTTAACTTTTCCTTAACATCTAAATCATGATCCTCTGCTTTTGTTAAAACCCGATTTCGTCCTCCCCGTGAAAAATTTCCTATATTCATTCTTGCTTTGGCATCAATTGATATACGAATCTCTTTTGGGTTGATATCTGCCATTCCATTGACTGAATGAACTTGTTCAAAAATTGCATCCGTTTCCTTGATTTTCTTATGAGGCTTTGTTTTTTGTACCTTTTTTTGATGGTAACTCAGGTCATTTAATGTTGTATTGATAGTTTTTGAGCAAGGTAATGTTTTTTCATCATAATAATCAATCTCCAGTAAACGTTTTCTAACTTCTTTAGCCGTTAGCCGGGTATATAATCGACAGGAATTAAAAGAGGGATCCGTTTGACACTCCGGTTCAGCAATTTTTTTTATGTCATCAAGTAGATGAGGAAAATGCTCTTCACTTTTATTACGCCCTCTCGCTGAAAAATTATCTTCTATGGGCTGAGTTTCAAGTTCATATTGTCCTTTTCGGATAGTGCCTCTATTCCATCCTAGTTTTTCTTCAGCAATACTTGCACCACCTGAGCCTAGTAGCTCCACCGTTTCAGCCATGAATATACGACGTACCGAGCCTTTTAAACGATGGGCTGTATTTATAATGTAAGCGCTCAATAGTCAGCGTACTTCACGGCAACTCAGATTAATGCCAAACTATCCCCATTGTTAAATACCACGGGGAATTTTAAATGGCAGCGTTAGAAAAAATACAGGAAAAGACTTTCTGGCCTATTCACATAGAGCACTGGCAGGCATCAGGCCAATCACAGGCAGCTTATTGTCGGCAACATGATTTATGCCCGCAAAAGTTCGGCTACTGGAAACGTAAATCGACTGTAAAGCCTACTACTTCCCCTACAGGATTTACGCGCATTCGGGTTGACGAGGGTATCTCACCGGATCTAGCTATTGGATTATCCTTACGATTTAATGATGGCACACGTCTGGAAGGTATTACGTAGGATACTATGCCGTGTATTCAACCACTGCTTGAGCTGTTGCGATGACGGTTGTTATGCGTCCCTCTCTGTCTTTGACAGAAGTGTATCTGTATCGGCAGCCCATTGATTTTCGTAAGTCACATCGGGGCTTATCGGCGATTGTTGAATGTGAGTTAGGGCATAATCCTTTTGAGGGGGCTCTCTATGCCTTTACGAATAAACAGCGGAATAAGATTAAATGTCTGTTCTGGGAAGATAATGGTTTTGTCCTTTATTACAAGTCATTGGTAGAAGACAAATTTAAGTGGCCTAAAGGTGATGAAGAGACATTAACCTTAACAGGACAGCCGTTAAACTGGTTGCTGGATGGCTTTGATATTAGCGCGATGAAGGGTCATAAAAAACTTCAATATGAGTCTGTTTTTTAGCTGTTTTTGTGTTCATTATTGCCACTATAAATGCTATAATAAAGCCATGATTTTAGCCGATATTTCAAATATAAAACAACAAGATAAAGCCGGTTCTTTGCTGTCGGAGAGTGTTGCTTTGTTGCTTGAAAAAGAAGAGGCTATTGATGAACTGACGCGTGTGATTGAAGTTAAGTCTGGGGTGATTTCCGAACAGAAAAAACGCATCCTTATTCTGGAAGAGGTACTACGCTTATCTAAAATAAAACGCTTTGGGTCATCGAGTGAACAATCTCATCAATCCTCTTTGTTTGATGAAGCAGAGAATGAAGCAGATAGCAGCGAGGAATTAGACCAGGAAGCTGATGAAGCACCTGAGGGCGATAAGCAGACAAGTTCTACTGGCACGAAGAAAAAGCCGGGACGCAAACCCTTTTCGGATAAGTTACCCCGCGAGCAAATTTTTATTCATTTAACGGATGAAGAAAAAGAAGGCGCTATTGATACTTTCTTCACGAAAGTGAAAGAAGAGCTGGATATTATTCCTGCTAAAGTACGTGTTCTTGAATACATGCAGGAAAAAGCGGTCTTTGTCGAACAGATTGAAGGCGAAAAGCAACGCCAGGTTAAAGCCGCACAAATGCCCAGACACCCTATTGCCAGAGCAATGGGAAGCATCAGTTTAATGTGCTTTGTTATTATCGCCAAGTATGCTGACGGCTTACCTTTATATCGGCAAGAAGGCATCTTGTCTCGTTATGGGGGTGACATCTCCAGAGCGACATTAGCAAACTGGATGATCGCACTGGCTAAACAACTTCAGCCCCTGATTAACCTGATGCGAGAGCATCAACACACAGGGGCAGTCATACTCGCTGATGAAACGCGGGTTCAGGTATTAAAAGAACCGGGGCGGCCAGCGACCTCAGATAAATATATGTGGGTGACGCTTGGCGGGCCACCGGGTGAAAAAAGCATCCTGTTTGAATACGATCCCTCTCGTAGTGGAGACGTCCCCATGCGCCTGCTTGACGGCTTTAGTGGCTATCTGCAAACCGATGGCTATGCGGGGTACAATGCCGTGTGCCAAAAAAACAGCATCACCCAGCTGGGGTGCTGGGATCATGCGCGTCGTTATTTTAAAGATGCCCAGAATGCACAGCCTAAACGCAAAAAGGGACAAAATAACAAACCCTCAAAAGCAGGTAAAGCGCTGAGCCTGATCAATAAACTGTATGTCATTGAGCGAGAAATTAAAGACCTGTCAGTGGATGAAAAATATCAGCAGCGCCAGGAGAAGAGCATTCCTGTATTGAACCAGCTCAAAGCCTATCTGGAAGAAAACCAGCATAAAGTACCTAAAGATAGCCTGACAGGAAAGGCAATGACTTACCTGAGTAACCAGTGGGAAAAACTCAATGTGTATTGCACCCATGGTGAACTCAATATTAGCAACATCCTGGCAGAAAATGCGATTCGCCCGTTTGTGATAGGGCGCAAAGCCTGGTTATTTTCTGATACCCCTGCAGGTGCTCGTGCCAGTGCAATACATTACAGCCTGATAGAAACAGCTAAAGCAAATGGGCTGGAGCCTTATGCATATCTTAAGCAGGTTCTCACTGCTTTACCTTATGCTGATACGGTTGATAAAGTGGAGGCTTTGTTGCCCTGGAATATTAAAAAATCAGATACGCCTGAATAGGGCAAGTACGTGCTTCGTTGAGCGCTTACTTTATAATCCAACCTATAATGCTATCTGTTAATATCAACAAGCTTATCTGCCTAGTGTGAGAATAAATTCAGAATTCATTATTATAAATTATTGAGACACAAGCTTACTTCGTTTGGATGATTATTTCTTTCCATCTCCCTAATTCATCATTCAATGCATCATAGAAAGACCTGAGTCTCTTTTTATTGCCTTTTATGCTTCGCCCAACAGCGAAAAAATAAATTTACTTTCATACGTACTAACCTCATTAGTTGACTCTACCTTACTGGATAGACCACTAAACACATTCTTTTCCAATGCTCGTTCATCACTTTTGTGGCCAAACACATGCGCTAACTCAAATCGAGCTAATCCACTTGAAGCCCACATCCCCTTTGCACCACCACAATCCTAGAAAAATCAGTTGTTCACGTTTTCTAGGATAATAGCTTATACAGCATATTTGCAGCAATGATCAGAAGTAATAGTACAAACGCGCGATTAATTAAACGCTCCGAGCATTGATTGCTGGCCTTCGCTCCTAGACTGGCACCGACAAAAACTGTCGGTGCCATAGCGAAAAACACAAGTAAACTGACATATCCCCATGAATAATGAGGCCGGTCTGGAATGTTCAGGCCATGAAATACAAAGCCAGCAGATCCTACCAGCCCTACGACCAAACCGGTCGCTGAAGCAATGGCTATGCATTTTTTCAAGGGAACATTGAAAGCTTTAAGTATGGGCACAGTGATGGCGCCGCCTGCAGTACCCGTTAATGCCGATACCAGGCCGGTCAGAGCAGCAATAAACCATTTCAAAATTCCCTAGGGAGCAGCGTTGGCAATAACTCTACTCTCGCTAAAAAGCCCCAAATACACTAAAACAGTCAGCACAAGAATTAAAAACAGGATCTGAAATGTCTGTACTGTGAAATAGGGAACCAGCATTAAACCTATGACAACTCCTAGAAAAATTCCACAACCCCACGTCCAGTAGTAATTTAAGTCCAGGTTGCCTTGTTTATATTGTTTTATCGAAGCCGCTAGGGCTGTGGGGATAACCAATGCCATTGACGTACCAATGGAAAAATGCATCAACAGGGTGGTTTGTATGCCTAATAGCGGAAAAACAAGCATAAATATGGGGATTCTCATGAAACCTCCGCCGATGCCGAATAAACCAGAAAGAAAGCCAGTGAATAAGCCCAGTAGCAAAAACATTTCGATTTCATGGATAATAGTCAACTCTCACCTGCCTATGTCTTATAATCCTAGAAAAATCAGTTGCTCACGGTTTCTAGCACAAGCTCTTGACCCCACCGCACTTGCAAAAAATGTTATATTAATTCAATATCTTGCATTATAAATTCGCGCTCAACTGATTTTTCTAGGATAATTAAATTTAGTAAAATATCTTGCAAACTGCTGAGGAATGTTTAGGTCTTTCTATAGCGCAATATTAATTACCTTAATATATTCCAATGCGTTACTGAAAGACCTGCCCCCTTTTCTAGCGTAGGGATCGCCCCTGTTAGCGGTCAAGTTGCTCACTCGTGGTAGAACCCAACTCATGCAGAATCGGAACTATCATCGTTCTTGAGCTCCGTAAATTTCGCTGCCATTGTGGGATTCTTTTTGGTTAATTTTTTAACGGTCAGGTCGTCAGCTTTGTTGTTGGCAAGTCGGAGATTGTTTTCAGAGCCAAGCAGCGCATCCTTGGTCTTCTGAAGATGGTCGATAGTTTTATCGATCTCCTGGATAGCTGTTTTAAATTTTTTCGATGCTAATTCGTAGTTCCGAGCGAAACCTGTCCTAAACGCATCAAGCTCGCTCTCAAAGTTTGTGATATCAACGTTCTGTTCTTTCACTATAGCGAGCTCAGTTTTGTATTTCAATGAGTTCTGGGCGGCGTTTCGCAACAATGTAATTATCGGAATAAAAAATTGCGGTCGGATGACATACATCTTTTGATAGCGGTGGGACACATCGACAATACCTGAGTTGTAAAGCTCGCTATCAGGCTCAAGAAGAGATACGAGAACCGCGTATTCACACTGTTTTTCACTCCGATCCTTGTCGAGTTGTTTAAGAAAATCTTCATTTTTCTTCTTGGTCGCTGTTTCGTCATTCTCATTCTTCATCTCGAACATGATCGAAACGATCTCAGTGTCCGAGTCATCTGAATCGCGAAAGATGTAGTCGCCCTTGCTACCAGTTCGCGCGTCGTTATCTTTTTCAAAGTATGCTTTGGGAAATGCAGTTGCTCGAATACGATTGAACTCGGTTTCGCAGTGTTGCTCGAGAGTTTCTCCAACCATCTTGGTCGAGAGGCGGGCCTTCATATCCCGGAGGCGCTCAATCTCGTTTTCACGATCCTTGATCTGCGTCTCGTACTTATCTTTGAGTGCCGTCTCAGCGAGCTGTTTTTCTAGCGTAGCTCGGTCCAGGTCACTTTTCAGTTGATTGCGCCCCTTCTCCGCTTCATTGACCGCTTCGGTAATTGCATGCTTCTGCGCAACTTCGTTAGCGCTGAGATTTGTCTTAAGCTCTTGAATCTCTGCATCTTTTTTAGCAGTGGTCTCTTGAAGTTGATTTGAATGATTTGCCTTAGCTAGCTCCGAAGTTGTTTCGCTATTTTGCTTGGCCTGCTTTAGTTCGTTGGCGAATGCGTCCCGTTCCTTTTCAACGACTTTCAGAGCCTCGGCCACAGCAAGTTGCTGCGCGACCTCACCAGCCTCTAGTTTTGCCTTCAACCCTTGAATGTCAATGTCTTTGGCTGCTGCCGCCTTCTGCATTTCGCTGCCGACTCTTTCCCTGGCAAGATCAACAGCATTTATCTTATCTTTCTCGGCCAACTCAAGCCTCTCGTGCAACTGTTCCTCAAATTCACTATCGCGAACCTGTTTCAAAATGTCCGCGTACCCAGCTTCGTCAATCTTGAATGCTTTCTTACAATGCGGACAAATGATTTCGTGCATGACTATTAATCCTCTATGTTTACAATTTTACTGAGTGACGGCTAACGTAAAAATAATCAGCTTGTCTGGTTGATTTTTTGGTTGGACGAAGCCGCTATCGCGGAGAAAAACAGCGCATCCCTTAAATTTAAAGTGTAACCTCATTGCCTGTTATATGCATAACAGGTAACTTGTAAGCTCATCCAACTAACAATAATGAGGTTACACTGTTATGACACCATCGATAGAGCTTAAATTCAACCATTATTATATCCAGCACTGTAAGCATTTAAAGCTTAAGGGACTGCAACCCAAAACCATTGACGCTTATTCACGCGCTATTCGCCGTATCGGGGAACACTTTCAGGGGCATCTGGATAACTTAACGCAAGATCAACTGGTGGATTATTTTCATGCTCTTTTAAGCCGCCTTTCCTGGAGTGCCGTGAAACTAGATCTCTATGGTCTCAAGTTTTTCTATACACATGTGCTACAAAAGCCGTGGGTTGATGTGCTAATGATTAAACCACCACGATGTACGCGTATACCCGATATTGTCACTGTGGTTGAAGCACAACAACTGTTTATGTCGACCCGTAATCTAAGCTATCGAGTTTTTTATTTTACGATTTACAGTCTAGGTTTACGTTTGGGCGAGGGCTTAAGCCTGAAAGTAGGTGATATTGATGCGACACGCATGCGGGTACATATTCGCAATGCCAAAGGCAATAAGGATCGGCTTGTGCCTTTGCCTGTGAATACCTTGAAGGTGTTGCGTAAGTTTTGGGCTGTGCATAAAAATCCAGTGCTGGTATTTCCCAACCGTGCCCGGGGTCTAAAAGGTGCACATCTTGCTGAATCCCCCCTTGATCGCGGTGGCATCCAGAAGACAATCCGTCTTGTGACGCAAGAAATGGGACTAAAAAAAAGATTTCCTGCCACTCGCTGCGCCACAGTTACGCCACTCACCTGTTAGAAGCCGGGGTTGATTTAGTTGAGTTGCAGAAGATTCTGGGCCATACCAGTTTAGTAACCACGGCTCGCTATACGCATTTGACCGATATTACCGATGAGAATGCAGAGCTGCACATTAATCAGTTAGTCAATGACTTTTCTATTCACTGGGGGCAGATTTCATGATAACCCTAGCTGCAGTGATTGATCAATTTCAGTCTGACTTTTTAAGCGAGTATCAATCTCGTTTACGCTCCAATCAGATCAGTGCATTACATGCCATGAAGAGCTGTCGGACACAGCTGAGTCCTGTGATGCAGGTTAACTGTGCAGACTGTGACTATCAAACCTTTGTGCCTCATTCCTGTGGCCAGCGTAACTGCCCGCATTGTCAACATCATGAGAGTCAACAATGGATTGAACGACAGGTACAAAAACAAGTCCCTGCTGATTATTTTATGAATACCTTTACCTTACCTGCGCAGTTAAGGTCGTTAGCCAGGCAGCATCCGCGGTTACTTTACAGTATGATGTTTGACTGTGCCTGGGCGACTTTACAGAGTTTTAGTAAAAATGATAAGCAGTTGCAAGGCGATGCCGGGGCGATTGCTGTCTTACATACACACTCACGCGAATTAAATTATCATCCGCATATTCATGTCATTATGCCTGCGGCAATCGTGGATAAAATCAAGAAGCTCTGGCGCACTAAGGAAGGCAAATACCTGTTTCATCATAAAGCACTAGCAAAAGTATTTCGTGCAAAGATGCTAGCGCGTATGAACGAAGAAAAGTTGCCATTTCCCACAGCTATTCCGGAAAAATGGGTGGTCGATTGTAAGTTTGTCGGTGCAGGCGATAAAGCATTGATATATCTGGGTCGATACCTGTATCGTGGTGTGATTCGTGAACAGGATATCTTATCCTGCCAAAATGGCAAAGTAACCTACCGTTATCAAGACAGCAAAACCAAACGCTATCAAACCAAAACGGTATCGGGGGCTAAATTTCTGTGGCTGGTGCTGCAACATGTTTTGCCTAAAGGCTTTCGTCGTGCGCGCAATTATGGCTTTTTACATCCGAATAGCAAGGGTGTTATTAAGTTGATTCACTCCCTGCTAAAGTTTGACCCGACGAAGATATTGCGTGCACTCAAAGTACGGCCGGCATTCAGTTGCAAATGTTGTGGCGGGGCGATGGTTGTTGGGCGTCGGCAAATACCCAGGGTGGAAATAATGTTTCAGCCTTTGCCAACTTAACAATTGGAATCACTAGCGCTTATGTAAATTTAAACACTTCGACCCAGGCTATCAGCGGATTAAATGCTGAGGGAGTTGCTTGGGCTAAAATCGGAGATTAAGGCAGAATTTTGCTCCGATACTTGGACTTTGAGAGTTGACTGCAATGGACAACGCTCAAAGTTCAGTTAAACAGGTAAAAACAGAGGTTCGATTCATCAGTCGGGCTGATCAACAAAAAGCTATTTTCATAGAGCGCATTAAATGAATTCCTACTATCGTGCCGGGCTTGTCCAACAAACGGTTCAGATTGTGGCTCGCTTCGCGATCACAATCTAACCTTATTCGTTATGCAGAGTTTGATAAATATCAGGCTAATGTTCTCCGATATGAATTTTAATAGAACCAGCTTGGTGCTAGTATTCTGGCTTTACTTGTTAAGTAAGTCCATAAATTCATCGATACTCAATAAATTCAGTTTAGGGAAATCAATTTTTTTCAGACAATTAAAGTGTTGATCATTACTGACTAAATAATCTACATTACCAGCAATTGCACAATCAACAAATTTGTTGTCATCTTTATCTTCTTCGATTAATCCCCATCTATAATAAACCTCTTGTTTATAGACGTTTGGTAAGCTCACTAACATCTCACTGATATTACTTGCAATCATCATATTTGTTTTACGCTCAATAATTTCCGTGTATTCACTCAATATTTCATTACTGATGATTAAGGTAATACCATTATTTATCAGGCTATCAAAGATAACCCGATAACGTGATTTTGTTGCGATTGAAACTAATAAAACATTGGTATCTAAAACAACTTTCATTTTATTGATAAGGTGTTTTTAGATGTTCATTTGTCCATTCTGTCATTGTTTCATTATCCCATTTATTTTCATCCCAAAGCTTATCCATTTCTTTTGTAGCCTGTTCCGAAAAATAATTTGTGAGTAGTTTTTTTATATCTACTAATTGTTGATTATTAAGTTGATAACTAAATACTTTTAGCAGCTCTAACTGCAGGTTACTTAATTTTTTTGTTTGCATATCTATTCTCCTATGTAGGCATATAAAGTTTTATTTTATATGCCAAAAAATCGATTTTTTTCATCCAATAACAAATATTATATTAGAGTCATATTTTTGGTGAATTTTCTTAGTTAATTTATCTGAAAGCATTGAAATATTTGTTGACCAGGAACATTACTAGCTTCGTTAAAATAATTTCGATCTGTTTGCTATCAATATCCTCAATACTGTCATGAAAGACAAACTTAGGTCTATTAAGATCTGAACAATATACACTTTACCATCAAATATTATAAACAATACTGTTTAAGGTCAATAGCGCTAAACGGGATAACACACATTTAATACATGAGTACTGGATATAAATAACGTACTGCAATCGAGTTCAGGCCATATAATTCAGCCAAAGTTATAACCAAACTGACGGTCAAACGGCATAAATGAATCGCCATTATCATACTGACTCACCAAAACGCTACTTACGAACTTGGAGAAACTGGTTTGCTTTAAATCAAACAGGCGTATTAAATCCAGCATCCAATAGGGCACTTCACCTACATTACATTACATTTCAACTCTAAAATAATGCCTGCCTGGCTATGCGCATTGTTTTCGTAGATCGTTTCATTATCATAATAGATCATGCCATCCTTCGAGCATAAGTTATACTCATGCTCTTTACGATATTGCATTTTTGCATCCATTGTCACTCTTGCATAATTATCGACCGTGGAATAAAAAGCTCTGCGCTGGTATTTGGTGAGTATTTTCGGCTCAATAGCATAGCTCAATGCCAGCTTCAAAAATAGTTCCTTATTGGTTTTTTCTACACTGTTATCTGATGCTAAAACCCTGAATCCAGGGTCAGTTAAAATATCAGGCCACTCATCTTGCTGGGCAGTTGCACGGTATTTGGTTACGATGCCTGAGACGCGCTGCTGTGCTTTAACCTCCAGAAAGTACGGTGCATTCTCGCCGTCGCCATAGGCACGTACACGCATATTAAAGCGCTCGGCTTTGCCTTCAACTCGCTGCTTAAAGAACTGATAGCTAGGTGAGTCAAAGTACAAACTACTGACCGTGTAAAAATAATCATTATCGACAGCACATTCCGAGTAAGGATCAAGTGCACAATAGATTTTTAAAAAATCTGACACTGGCTCTACATAGGCAACAGGGATAAAATACTTAAGCTCGTATCGCTTGAGAGTCGCAGGTAACGTAGGCACGGTCGACATAATTAATTAACTTTGCCAGGGACTAATTCAGGTTCCCCGGTATGAATCCAGTTACGCAGGGGTTGCTCGGTTAATTGGCCTGATAGCGATAGATAGCTGATATATTGCCTGAGTGCTTTTTGCTTGATCTCTGTACTTTTTTTATGCTGCTCTACCAGCTGCTTGCGCAGATTAATCAATAAGCTCGGAGTAGCTTTAAGCGCCTCGTTTTTTAGGTGTTTTTGCACCCGCTGAATTTGCAGATTCGCTAATTTCTTTTCTCCTGCTAACCAGCTTATTTCTTTTTTTATTTCATCCAGAGACTGTTGGACTTTCACGATACTATGGTCTAATTGCGCCTGAGCTTTTTGCAGCTGATACTGACTTTCTGCCCTATTGAATTGCGTCCCTAAGGGAATATTAATGCCGAACTGGAAAGCCGTTTCGTCATTTTTATTATCCTTGTAAGTAAAGCGCAATAAGTTAACGCCTATTTGCTGCTCGGTTTTTATTAGCTCATTTTTTGCTTGAGTCATTTCTACTTTCAGGCGCTGATCCGTTATTTTCGGAGCTGTCTGAGAGACTTCAGTCATATCTGCTAGACGACCCGTGATAGCCTCAAAGCTGATAAGCCAATTTCCACCGGAGCTATCTAACACCGTTTCAGCAGAATCCAGTGGCAAGCCTAATAGCGTTTGAATTTCATTTAAGCGTGCCAGATTCAAAACCGCCAAGCCGCTAGATTGTACCAGCATGCCCTCAGCATCCAGTAGCTTTTCAGCATTGAATTTATCGGTCATCACTTGTCTTTGTATCAGTGATATTTCCTGAGCTAATAGCTCAGACAACTTGAACAGGTATTGCGTAGTGCTAAGCTGCTCCTGGTACTTCAGCAAGATGACATAGCGCTTTTGCAGAGCCGAATCAAGCATGGCGTTATAGAGTTTATTTTGCTGATTTAAGTGTAATTTTAAAATATCTTTTTCTAAAGCACGCTGCCCCACGGCTAATTTGTTCTAGCTATAAAGGGTAAGCATGGTAATGAGTTACACCCCAAGATGGACAAACCCATGAAAAGCATGTATAGTTTCTATCCAGTTTCTTGAGATAAAACGATGCAACTCAACCAAATATCAGTCAGGCCCATTTTAAAGCAAGAAGAACCAAAATATCAGGATTTGATGGAGGCCCAGCATTACTTAGGTGCTATTCCAAAAATTGGTGAAACCCTTTGGTATGTGGCCTATTCTGAAACAGAATGGATTGCACTGATCAGCTTTTCGGCCGCCGCATTAAAGTGTGCGGCTCGTGATAGCTGGATAGGATGGAGTTATCGCCACCAAACGGGCCGCTTAAAACTGATTGCCAACAACAGCCGTTTTTTGATATTACCGACGAGGCATGATAAAAACCTAGGATCACGCCTCCTTTCACTGTGCCTTAAACGCTTATCCAATGATTGGGTTGAAAAGTATGGACACCCTATTTTGTTGGTCGAGACCTTTGTCGATCCAAAGCGATTTCATGGAGGTGTTTATCGAGCCAGTAACTGGCAGGCTATTGGTTACACGAAAGGGTTTCGCAGGGTAACAGACGGTTACTCTGCTCAAACAGAGCACAAAAAGCTGATTTTCGTTAAGCCACTTCATCGTCGAGCACAATCTGTTTTATCTCACACTATATTCAGACATCTTGATTCAGACGAAACTAATTTGAGACCATTTCCTAATTTTTTGCGGATGAAGTCAGCTCATAAATTAAGCGCAGATCGGTTCCTGGATAATTGAGTTCCGTTTGATTGAGTTGTTCAAATAACTTTTCTATTGCTTTATTACTTGCAGGTCGGGAAGTACTATGCACACGTATCCGAAGTTGTTTTTTTACTTCATCGGGTAATATATCTGCTTCTGTCACAAACAGCGTTTGTAATAGTTGCCTTGCCATCGGAAAGTCGATTGTCGGTGAGGTTAGCAGAGCGGCCATTGCTGTTTCTGCCCGATAAGCGATCATGTTGACAGTATCTATCAGCCGCTTTTTCCCTGGCAGAAGCTGTTCGAACTTATCTTCGTCTCTCAACTCTTGCCAGGTAATGTGTTTGGGCGTTTGGCTTAGTTTTTCCTTGATGGTTTTTAGTTCATTTTCATAATGCTCTATTTCTTCGAGTAATTCTGCTCGTTTTCTTTCCCATTTCTTGTATTTCACATCTTCCGTTTCATCTTTTTTAATCACCGGATGAAGTTCCATCGCTGCAAATCGAGATAGACGGTAATTGAGTTTGGATTGTATCGAATTACGCTGTCCTTCCTGTTGGCGCCTATCAGGGTTGACCACCTTTTGGGTGTCGGATAGTGGCTCTATTCCATACTCCTGTAGCATACCTAGCCCATAGTGGTGCTTCATATATCTAAAAAAGTTCTCTTGGCACCACCGGCTAAACATTCGCCCAGAAACAGCCGTCAATTCTAGTTCATAGGCTGTGGTAATAATACTGGTTTGGTGACCAGAATCAGTCAACTTGCGCACTTCTCTCATCCACATCGCCTGTTTTTTGGTTCCAACCAGACTGCCTCGTTCGGCGAGTTTCATGATGACTTTTTCACCACTCGGTAGTGTGATCTCCTGACTGGAAAAATTGTCCAGTGGCCAATTTTCGGTGGGAAATTTATGATAGGTCATGCAAGCGACACGATGCTTGTCCCACATCTTTCTAAAGAATGCGGGGCTATAGCCTTCTCTATCAAACACCAGGATAAAACGACAGGCTTGTTTGTTTTGCTGTAATGCTTGTGCACTCGGTTGATTCGGAATGTCTTTGAGTAATCGGGGGACGATATCTTCTTCCAGCGTTTTTAGTAAGCCCGGATCCACCGTTTTTTCAACGACAAAGAAGGGACGCCCCGTACCATCATTAACCCAGTAGTCGGTGATACCCCGTAAGCAGAGTTTTTCGCGTGAAACATGCCGTTTGGGAAGTTTAGTCAAGTGTCCATGATAGACACGGACATGACCATCTATGTAGAGTGTTCCTGCTGCCTCTGGTTCATTTTCCATCCATTGTCGACTGAGGTCGGCCGCCCAGCTTTCAACTGATTCTGGATCAGACAGTCCTTTTACTTTGGTTCTTAAACAGCGCACTTCGGGAACCCGATCCAGGCCAAGTAGTTTGCCGAATTCACCCGGTGCATGCTCGCGAAGTTGTTCGGCATTTTTGATGCGACATAGTCCCATAAAGGCGAGTAGCAATAGGATATGAAAGGTTTGATAATAACCTGTCAGTTTGCCAAGGTGGTGCTCAATGTCATTTAATAAGCCATTGCTAAGTAACGCGGGCAATGCACATAACACACCGCCTTTAGGAACATCTAAACAGGATTCGAATTCGATTGAGGCTCCCTTTTCCTGCTCACCCAAAGCCGCCTGGATTCGCTCTTCTACTCGAGTGCAGGCCGTACCGAGTGACTCGGCTGCACTGGCATCAATAATATCACGGGCTGATTTGGTACTGCCATCATTGGGGTCTATTGATACGGCAGACTTTTTTTTAAACGTCCATCACTGATCGCCTTGCGAAAGGTATCTGCCCGGATGCCTAATTCTTTAGCGGCTTCGTTAGGCGTCATACCTTGATCCAGATATTCCTGAGCTTGCTGCAAAACCTCAAGCGTAAAGAGTGGTCCTCCCTTGCGAGTCGGGCGAGGTTCAAAAAACGAATCAGCCCCTTTTTCTCGTAGTTGCCTTAATGAGCGCATAACACTACTTTTAGAGACACCAAAGGTTGTAATAATATCGATTGAACGACAGGAGCCGGTATTGATGAGTTGAGAGGTGTGAAGTCTAAATAATCTCTTATTGTCAGCCTGGTGAGAATAGATCGGGATACCGCCGAGGAAATAAAACCACTCATCATTTCGGTTATCAACACTGACCTGACCATTTATAATAGTCGTACCCTGAGGAATTATTGGGAGCATGAGTTGCTGCATTAATTGAATACCTCGTATGATATGAGGGCTTAGTTTAACCTAAATGAGTACCGTTTTCATTTCTTTAGCTGAAAATATCAATCATTTGACAATAATCCCCTAACCCTTTAATTATATTGCCTAGTTTAAGTTTTAATGGATTTCTTTCAGGATAGCGAATCAAGATGTCTGATATTAAGTCATCATTTTTTATTAGGTGAGGTAAAAATGAAAATAACGCGTCATCAAATGCGTTCATTACCGGATTTCTTCAAGGAAATTAATGATCCCCGTAGAGCCCAAGGGCGACGCCATAGAATACAGACTGTTCTGGGAATAGCCGCTGGAGCTGTGTTATGCGGCATGAGGAGCTATGAATCTATTTTTGACTGGGCTGAAAGCTTATCTCAAAAGTCCAGAGCGCATTTTCGTTGCCGTTATGATAAAGGCCGTTATGTGATTCCAAGCCTAAGCATTTTTAGAAATATCTTAGTAAGAGTAGACCCGAATGAACTTGACGCAGCCTTTAATGCCTGGAACAAAGCCTATGCCCAGGATGACAACTCACTCGCAATAGATGGCAAAGTCATGTGTAATGCGATTGATGAATCAGGGCGCCAAACACAAATAATGAGTGCTGTTGGGCATACCACAGGAATTTGCTACGCCCAAAAAAAGTAGGTACTTTGCCTGTTGGAGATGGGTCGGATGAAGTTAAGCAAACCAATGAAATAACATTTGCTCCGAAATTATTAGATACACTACCGATTGAAAATAAAGATATCACCAGCGATGCTTTGCACACCCAGACTGAATTCGCGCGTTATTTAGTAGAACAACGAAAAGCGCATTATTATTTTAGTGTCAAAGGAAACCAGCCGACACTGCTTGATGATATTACCACCTACTTTTCAAATGATAGCCGTTTGGCAGATTATGAAGACAAAGTGTCTGTCGGGCACGGACGAATTGAGATTCGTAGAATCTGGGTCACATCGGAATTAAGTGAGTATGTATTATTCCCTCATGTTGCCCAGGTTTATCGCATAGAACGAGAAATAACGGACAAGAAAAGTGGGAAAACATCACTTGCGACCGCTTACGGTGTGACCAGCAGAACAAAAAAAGACGCAGATCCGAAAACCATCTTATATAAAGTTCGAGGTCACTGGTCTATTGAAGTCAGTCATTATATTATTGACTGGGTTTTTGATGAAGATCGCTCAACAATTCGTACCGGTTATGGCCCTGAGAACATGACCCGTCTTAGGCGCTTTGCTATCGGATTAATAAAATCAAAAGTTGAGAAAGGGATTTCAAAGAAAATGAGGCAACTCAATAAGAATACCAGAGCTGTTTTAGACTATTTGAAAATTACAAAAAATACCAGGAGGCCTTGTGCCGCATAAGGTTTAGAATATGAACAAATTAACCCTGCACGCTGCCCCCAGGCCTTTGGTTTGACTCGTATTTCATAGGAGAATTCATCCTGCCCCACATTGGGATTATTATCCTCCTGGGCATGAAATCTGAATTGAGCTGTCTCAATCAAGCCACTCACAACATTCATATCGGTTTCCCCTGCAACACTCGGATCAAGCCCGCTAACATCAGTCTGCGCAGCGAGTAAAAAATCATTAAACACATTTTTTGCATAGGCAAGATGCGAACTCCCAAGTATAAGTAGGAGGATCAATAACTTTTTTTGCATCTGTCTACGGTGAATCAGGAAACGCGATATTCAAATATTTAGAGTGCTTTTTACCGCCAGCATCAAAAACCACCGTCAATATTGATTTTCCAGGCTGAAAGGCAATGCCCTCAGCTTTTAAACCCGGGAATATCTGCATTGCGCTGAGTATGCCCTGTTCCGACTGGTAACGCCATAACACACTACTTGCTAGTGAGGAGCGCGACACACTTAATAGCAATAATTGCCCATCCACTTGAATCATATCCGAGAGCAGCATTGGCTCACCTGTTTCGGGGTCTAGTAAACGCAGGCTACGCCAGATTTCTGCCGAAAGAGTTTCTCCCCTAAATAAAGCACTGATAGAGTTAATTTTCATAATCAGGGTCTTATCACTCGCAATAAAGGGTGATTTAAAGCCCAGGTATAGTGCATCATCCATTATAAAATGAGATTCTATATCTAAACTATGTTGCTTGATTGCCTGCTTTAAAAAGGCGGCTAACTGAGTATCAGTCGTTTGTTTTTTTAGTTTTTTAAATTGCGCATACAAATCAACACTCTGTTGCTCAGTAGCACGCTGATTTTGATATTTAAAGCGGAGTAATTTCTTGCGGTTTGCTTTAAGCTTGTCTTTCTTATTATGCGATAAGGAGCTTAAAATATAAATATACTCACCATCGCTACTGATACTTTCCAGATCATCAATTTCGCTCTTTTTAGCAGTACCCAGCGATAAGTGCTCCGACACGACTCCGCCTTCCTGCATAACAAAGATACCCGCTTGTTTGCGGTATTGCTCATCACCGATCAGCAGATAGTGTGCCTCTGTTTCAAGCCATAATAAGCCGGAAGCTTCGATTTTATCCGCCGGTATTTTTGCATGGCTAGAGCTAATTTTTAATGCCGATTGAGCTTCAAAATCATCTAGTCCCTGCGCATTCGCCTTGCTATTCATATTAAACTCCCATCCCGACTTTTCCGGGTTTTCTAAAAACACCTGAACTTTTTCGCCAAATAATAGTCTATGCTCAAGACTATCCAGACGCACCAAGACTTCTCGGCCCCAGGCTTGAACCAGTGGATTTTTCTTCAGCCGCGCGGGATATTCGACAATTCGATTTCCCAGACTTACAACCCTACCGTGTAGTGGTCTGGCATCTTGATTGAGCGCAATGGATTGAACCCAGACCTGCTGCCCTAGCTTGACATCGTTAACAACGTTTTCATGGATATAGCCTTTAATATGCCGGGGGATTCGGCTCTGCAGGCTTAAAATGGGTAAATAAGGGGAAACCAGCTCTCCCGTTTTAAAATGTACGCTACCGATCCGTCCATCAAATTGCGCATTAACTTTTAAACCCACAGTTTGACGTTGTAACTCTTCTTTACGCTGCACTAGCGCATTAACTTGCATATCAATCGGTCGATTAGTCGCATTTTTTTGCTCGTTTAAATGGTCAATTTCCACTTGAATGCCCTGAATTAAAAAATGTCGCTTTCTTTTTAAATCCTGAAGCTCAGGACTTTCTGGAATATTATTCGCACCGTTTAGAAATCCGGAAAACCTTTGCATCATCTCGGTGTTAACTTTTAATCTCAGCTCCAGGGCATGAATTTGCGCATCCATATCTGCGCTGATCGCTTGCTTTTTTGCATTCAAACCAGCTAATTGACTGTCAATGGCATTGCTAGCCTCTTGCTTTTGCAATTCATAGCCTCTGATTTCCTGCTCCAGCATGGTTAGGCTACTTTTTAACTCATGCCGTCTAACTTCCAACATCAGTTCACCCTGACCAACATTTTCGCCTTCTGCGACAAAAACCTGTATTATTTCAACGGGATACTGAAAACTAATGGTCTGTTCCCGCTCGCCGGCAATGCCAAAAAAATGCAGCGATTTATCCATTAATGAAGCCGATAAGACAAACACACTCATCAGCGCAAGCAACCAGCAGACAGGGAGGAGGAATTTTTGCATTATTACCAATTATCCTAGAAACCGCAGGTGAGCACGGATTTTGTGATCATTGTATATAGTATTCAATTTTTTATAATGCTTTCTGGCGTCAGCTGAGGTTCATAAGTTTATATATCCACAGTGGACTCTTGCATCATCAGGCTGAGACCTTGCAGGTCGTCAATTCGTTTTAGCTCAGCCATAAAATCTTCATGGCGCTTAGCTTTGCGTAACTTGATGTGATAAGCATAGTCCAGGCGCTCGCCCTGGGCCATTTCGCGCATAGTGACTAAAGCAAAGGATTTACAAAATTCCTGTAACAGGCGTTCCAGTTCTTTTTGCTGTGAATTATTAACCTGCAGGTTAAATCTAAGCATGCCATCAAAGTAACTATTAGGGCCTAATGGCGAATAATATAAGACTATCGCCGCAATAGAAAATCCTAGTGTACCAATAATAGCCACCGGAAATGCATAGGAGCCACAAGCAATCCCAGCCGCAAGCGCAGCGAATAAAAACAGGGTATCGCGTGGATCTTTAAAATGGGTTCTAAAGCGAATAATCGACATCGCGGCCATTATTCCTATCCCCCGCGATAAACTATCCCCCACCGACTGAATTACCACCGCAGAAATAATAGAAATAAGCACAATCGATTGCACATAATTGCGTGAATAAGATAAGCCGCGAAAGGTCTTTTGGTAAACAAAAGCTAATAGCGTGGATAACACGAACGATAGAGCAATAGTGAAGATCAAGATAGAAATACTCTCGACCTCGGTCGCGGTTTGCACCGTTATTGAATCAAACATATTTCTTTATTCTGCAAAATTAAATCCGCGTTTATAGTATAGCCCTGCCAGGCCGAATTTCGATATGTATCAGCAAGCTTGAATTGTTTTACATACACTGGAGATTAAGGGAGATTCGCATAATTCTGGGGAAATCGAAATACGGCATTTTCAAAGCAAGCAAAAGAACAAATGTAGATCGTAGCTTTAGAGGCTGTGAGTGTATTAAATATACCCCCCTTCTCCAAGGCACTGCAGTTGACTTAAGCCCTCTCTTGCTGGAGAGAGTTGGGTGAGGAGGATAAATCATGCATTGATAATCCCCTCATCCCAACCTTCTCTCTCTGGAGAAGGGGTTTATTCTTAAGTCAACAGTATTGCCTTCTCAAGGGGGAGGCTAAAAGAACAATACTTTCACAGCCTCTTTAGCCCACCTGCGCCTGAATAAGTTACCGCCCGTTACTTATCAGCAACCAGAAAATAACCCGTTTCGCGAATTTTAAAAATAACGTAACCTTCTTCTAGCACAGTGGCAGGCTGAATATGCACTAAATCGTTTTCTGGCAGCATGCGAATACGTTCGCCCTGTATATTTGCGATAACAATATTAATATTATCCAGGTCAGTCTGTATACCTTTGTAAGCAACCTTCATCAGCATCACCGCATCATTAATCTGGGCCTGCTGATTTTTCTGTTGGTCCACGACATCAAAGTAAAATACCCTGGAACGTAAAGCGCCAAAGCTACGTTCATCCAATAGGCTTTGCGCCGGTTTTTCTGCGCCTATAAGCATCCCTAGAGAGACTCGAAAAGTAGGCAGTAAAATATTATTAGCAATGCTACTATTAACCGCAACTAGCATATTGCGCAAGCTTAAATCACCTTTACTCGCCTGAAAAATAAAGCTATCTGGATGAGTAAATTGAGGTGCCAGAAATTCTACTAAATCAGGATCAGCTGCCTCTAATATGCTTGTCGCGCTACTTTTAATAAATTTACCAGTAATTTCACTGGCACTCGAGTTTTTCAGCAAGCTCATAAAAGGATCTACGCTACTTTCCTGTAAAATATCAGCGACATTCTGTGTAATCGTGCCATTTGCCTGTAACTTACTATAAGGTAAGCCTATGCTTACAATTCCTTCAGAGACCAGGCGTATATCTGGTATTCTGGCAACCACTCGACTATTGCTAGAGCCCAATATACCCTGCGCAGAAACCTGCTGACTGATAACTCCATTCGCTTCACGCTCATGACAGTCAGCGCAAGGCATGGCTTCTTCTGTTGCACGGGTATTGTGAGAAATCACATATTCATTAGACTCTGACCAGACCATATTCACATCAGGATTGTTATAACCTTTTTTCCTGAGTAAATTATCATAAGCTTTTTTTACGGCCTTAAAATCAGCATAAGTCGCTGGATCACCATAGATAAAATCACTCTCTAAATAGATCAAGCCACTTTTTCCTCGAGCAACGGACACACTGCCTAAAGCCTCTCCACTCAGTGGATCAGTAATGGTCGCAACATTTGCGTCCTCAGCATGATCAAATATTGCATCCCGCTCTGTCTTGATTAAAATATGTCCGCTAGTTTTATCTTGCCAGTAATATCTCAATCTAGGATTGTAAGGAGAGATTTTAGACTGTCCGTCTTCGGCTATTCTAAAGCGATACATCATCTGAAAAGCTTTACCATTGCCATCTGTCTTATCAACGATATGGCAAGTCTGACAGGATACAACATCAAAATGTGTCTGAGTAATCGGAGTTAAACTTGCATCATCATAGCCATTAAGATCACCACTCTCTTTCCATAGTTCAGTGTGTGAGTGCAATAAAGAATCGTATTTAGCACCAACCACCGCATTAATAGAGTTGATATGGCACTCTTCACAAGACCTGACATTAGGTGAATAATCAAGATCATTGCGCACATCCATATCTGAATTTCCCTTAGGGAAATTATGATCTGCATCTAAATCTATATTAGCTGTTTCCGGCTTAAAGTACTGACTGGCGTGACAGGAATTACAACTTTCTATGGACCGTTTTTCGCCATTATCGGCTATATAGTTTGTTCCTTTATGCACATCATCCCGATAATCATCTTCAATTGTTCCACCTCCACCTGCAACCTCATCACCACCATCCGTTGCCAGGGTCTGCTTAGCCTCTTCACCAAAACCATAAAAACCTCGCCGGGAATTACTGGTTAAATGACACTCCATACAGTTCTTATTTTCTGGAAAGCGCAGCATTGATAAGACAACACGGCCAGTTTCAGTAAAAGCATCTGCGTGCCAATTTAGAATCGGCAAACCTTCTTCATCTAGGCTGAATTGCTCATCTGAGCGGGCAATGCTTAGCAAGTTCTTGCCATCCGTATTTTGTACATACTCCATTAAACCAGATGCAGCCTGACGAAAAAACCCTTGCTCAACTAGCGCGACTCTCGCCTTTCGAGGCGATAAGGCTTTACTCAAGCCACTATCTTCAGGCAATTTTAGTTTAGAAAATCTAACATGACAAAACAGGCAGTCTGCCTCGCCAACACCACTTTTTTTCCAGTCCCAGAGAGCTATTTCCTTCTCCCCCGTCTGCGGGTTAATCATGCGTTCATAATAATCCCCATCCCATGGCTTGATATCCGCTAGTTTTTTCTCATCATAACGGATACCATCACGGTCTTTCTCCGCCCAGCCACCACCAGCATGACAACTCATACAGCTTTTAACCCATCCCGCCGAACCAAGATCGGCAAAATCAGCAGAACTTTTATTAACTTTTTTCGCAAGCACCTGCGGGTTATTTCCTTGCATACAGGTATAGCCACCATAATAACCAGGTGATACTAATTGAGGTAAACCTCTTTTTGCGCCGTATTTATCATTCGCTTCATCGCGCCCCATCTCAAAATGATAAGCATGGGTAATCCCTTCGTAATCATGACAACCACTCCCTGCACAGGTTTTTTTCGGGCTATAGGGCTTATGAGTCTCTAGAACATGATTTCCTTGTTCATCTAAAATAGGAATAGGCGGGTGATCCACTGCTCTATCAAAAGCATTAATAGCTGCAAAGCTATCAGTCATCGCAAATGCCATTAAAAAACAGCCGATTAAAATAAGCTGTTTTTGCTTTGCATATTTGTTAGATACCGTCATAAAATTGTCAAAAAACACGTTACATCACCTAATATTAATAACTAAATTACCACAAACGATAATTAGCGTCTCCGATGTAACAAGCAAACATTAAGCCAATCTTTTATTTTATTTCTAGTATTTAATTAATAAGTGATATACCTCACATTTTTATTTTTTTCATAAATTACCGAAAAAAGCCAGATAGACCTTTAATTTCACAACCCCACCCAGACGCTTAAAGCCCTCTATCGCAAACAACTGACAGTAAATGTTAGCCTGACGGAAAACGAGATTAATACAAAAGAATACTCATAAAACTAAGCCACTAAACAAAGACGAATGAAAACTAAAGCAACATACAAGGTCATTTAACACAACGAATGCATCATATGACTCACTGGTTTTCAGTTTTTTTATTCAAGAAACCGCCCGATTCCCCTAGAAAAATAAAAGAACGCTCGTTAATTCCGCCAATATAAATGGATAACACTAAATTTATATCGCTAGCCAGCTATCAGAAATTATTTTATGGCATGATACATGCTTATAAAAATACAATGATTTTCACTAGCCCTTCAAAATGAAGGCAAAATCATACAAGCTAAGATAGCTGAAACATAGGTATATCTTAAAACAATAATAAAACCTCTCAGGTGAAAAATATGAAATATTCTGGTCTAACGCTTGCTTCATTGGCACTGGTGCAGCACAGTCAGCAATGCAGCTAGCCAAGCCACTCTTACTGGTAGCTCTCTGGAAATTTACCATCCGCAATTCATGGAAGTCATGTATAACCTAAATCCTGCAAGCATTATACATAATAATCCACAAAACTCCTTATTAAACAATGATATAATATCATTTTCCTGATTTCACTATCTCATTGTTTTAATGAAGCCCTCTAAAGTATCAAAATCCTCATCTCACGTAAGAAACCGTACCCGAACGGTAAAAATGACATCTACAGCACATGGATTGACAAGCCAGGCGGGACTGATTCCCGTCGTGAAATATTTAGACAGGATAGGTTTTGAAAAAACCGTAAAACAAAGCGTTCCACATCGGCGGGGTGAAAATGCAGACCATCACTTATCTGATGTGGTTCTATTGACGTTGGTTGGCATGATGGGGGGAGCAACATCAATGGCAAAGGTGACGACCGTATGGGCAGATAGCGTACTGCGCAAAGTAGCTGGCTGGATAAAGATTCCTGTTGAAACCACAATTTTACGGATCTTTAAAGAAGTAAGTGATAGGCAGATAAGCCAGTTTGAAACGCTCACGCATACTTTGCGTGGTCAACACTGGCGGCGATTGCTTCGTTCCGGAAAATCGAAAACTGGCATACAATCCGTCCAGTGGGTCGATGTCGATTCAACTGTGGACACCGTTTGTGGTCGACAAGAAGGAAGTGCCAAAGGCTTCAACCCCAAAAAGAAAGGTGCCCGTTCATACCATCCACAACTCGCTTTTCTAGCGGAAACAAAAGAAATTTTACAAGCCTGGTTCCGGACAGGCAATGCCTTTACAAGCAATGGTGTTGTAGAATTTACCAAACAGTTACTTGCACACTTGCCCAATCGGATGCGCATTATTTTTCGCGGTGACAGTGGTTATTTTGTCGGTGATTTGCTTGAATTTCTCGATACCAGAGGGCATGGGTATCTAATAAAGGTTAAACTTAAGAATTTGAACGCATTGCTGGCCAAACAGGCCTGGACAGCCATACAAGGCCGACCCGGTTGGGAG
Organism: Methyloprofundus sp.; assembly: GCF_965251085.1. Taxonomy (NCBI): domain Bacteria; kingdom Pseudomonadati; phylum Pseudomonadota; class Gammaproteobacteria; order Methylococcales; family Methylococcaceae; genus Methyloprofundus; species Methyloprofundus sp. Next base: position 4,276,300 of record NZ_OZ252594.1, read on the forward strand.
CAGAGCGAGTTTCAATATCGTTGTGGTGGCTGGTCTCGCTCTCGTCAGTTTGTCGCGGTCAGGATAAAGCAACCTAAACAAGTGACAGGACCTCAGTCCGAGCTTTGGGATACGGCAGAATATGACTATTTTTGTTATGTAACAACTGAACCTCTATCGCCTTGGCAAACACATAAGAAGTATGGTGAACGAGCGACGTGCGAAACATGGATTGAAGAAGCAAAATCACAAATGGGTTTAGGTAAAATCAGAACGAATCAATTTCTGGCTAATGCCGCATTATTTCATTGCGCCGTTCTTGCCTACAATACCGTGCGCTGGATGGCTCAATTGAGTGGCAACAAAACGTTGTGCCAATGGGAGCCGGATACACTTCGTACTTATCTGATTCGGGTGGCTGGAAAATTACTCACAGGCAATAATCAGCTGAGAGTCAGAACACCTGCAGATCCGCTCTATCCACAGGAATGGGATGATTGGGTTAAGGTGGGGTTACTCGCTTAACATTAACCGAAGTTAAGTCACTTTGATTAAAAGGTCATGGCACGTTGGCAGGGTGTTTATTGCCTTGGGCTCGGGGGATATCCATACGATACAAAAAATTTCCTCTATTTATGATTTAAATCTGGATATTTTGATCGGTTGGACAAAGAGGGCTGGCAAAGCGGCAGTAAAAACCTAATAACCACTTAGCTAGACAGGTTAATGAGAGTCAAAATATGGGCTTGCAGGATTTAGGTATAACGTAAAATTGACATTTCAGCCGCCCAATAAGCTTCTACTGAATTCAATAACACCCTTGACTACAGTGCCTGAAAGCCCTGTAGTCAAGGTGCCAGAAGATTTGAAATTTAAGTTAACGGATATCGATGTAGGCGGACAAACCTTTAGAGCCGATTTAGCATTCGATGGCAGTGCATTTATCGTGGACAAGGTTGGTCTTGCAACCCATGGAAAAATGGTTAAAGGTGAACAAATTACTAGCCTTGGCATACTTGCTGAAGGTTCTTTCTCTTATGCTTATGGCATCAGTAATGATGGTACTGTTATTTCAGGTCGCTCACGCGGTGCTGACAGAGTAACCGTACCTGTCCGCTTCCATTATGAAGATGGACATATTGAAGCCCTTGAGGGACTAGGTGGGGGACGCGCTCAAGGCCGTGCAGTAAACAATAGCGGTACCATTGCTGGATTTGATACCATCAAAACAGACGATGGCTCTCGTGTTTACCATGCAATCTATAACGAAGCCGGATCAACTACTCAGGATATCGGCACTTTAGGTGCTGGCACAGACTCCAGAGCTTATGGCATCAACAATAGTGGCATGATGGTTGGCTGGTCTGCAACGCTTGCTGACAATACTGATCACGTAGCATTTAGCTATGACACAGCAAACGGCACATTTAAGCCACTAGATGGCGATATTTTGGGTGGCGAACGCTCTTTTGCTTTTGCTATCAATGACTCAGGTCAAGTTGCCGGTGTTGCAACAACAGCAGACGGATCAGCACTTGCTTTTATCTATAAAGACGGCGTAGCAACTAACCTGGGCTCTCTAGATGACACTGGATATTCCGAGGCAAGAGCTATCAACGATAAAGGCCAGGCTACTGGTTGGTCATTAAATGCTTCAGGTCAGTATGCTGCATTTATATCTGACGGAACCGCTATGACGGCCATTCCTGGATTTGGTGGCGATACCAAAGCTTATGACATCAACACACATGGACATGTCGTTGGTGACGGACGTGATGCTGATGGTGGCAGACACGCATTTGTCTATAAAGACGGACAATTACTCGACCTATACGAGATGCTTCCTGCTGGCGACAAAGACAAATGGAAAGAGCTAAGAGAAGCCTACAGCATCAGTGATGACGGCGTTGTCGTTGGTAGAGGCCGCTTCTGGACTGACAAAGAAAATGGAAAAAGTACATCAACTGCTTTCAGAGTCCAGCTATAAGCTGACTAAAACTAACTTACATGAACTAGCCACCTTATTAATCACCAATAAGCTTAATTTGGTCCATTTTATATAACTTATAATGCTCTCAAGGGGCACTCAATAGTAATAGCTATTGATATTTTGGAGAACACAATGAAAAAAATATTAACGCCGGTTATGGCTTTGGCATCTATATTTGCCTGCGCCAACGTGAGCGCAGAACAGATAATATTAAATGATTTTAATGATGGCACAACACAAGGATGGAACAAAGGTGGAGCTGCTGACAAGCCGCTGACTAATGAAACTGAAGCGGATGGAAATGGTTATATAAAACTTATTTCCGAAGGCGAAAGCTCTACTGATGCCGATAAAAAAATTGTTTTTCAAAACGCATCTGGTGAATGGCGTGGTAATTACATTGCCAAAGGCGCTCAATCTATCACAGCCCGTTTTAAAAATATGGGACCTGATGATGTGGAACTACACGCAGCTTTCGGCAATACGCTTGCTGACCTAAGAACTCGCTGGGTAACAACAAAAGGCGCTGTTATTCCAAATGATGGCGAATGGCATGAGGCATTCTTCTCATTCGCACCTGCCGAACTTACTATGGTGCCATTAGGTGGTCATGGTAAATCCAACGCCTCGTTTTCTGCGCAGGAAACTCTAGGAAATGTTAATACTGTGCGTTTTAGCCAGGGTACTTTAGGGGATGAAACTGGACAAGGGCATTCAGCCGAAGGTTTATACACTGGCTGGAATGGCGGACCGGAAGTTGAAGCTGACCTCTGGATTGACGATATCGCACTATCGACAGACCGATGCTCTGCTGACATGCATTTTATGGCTTCTATGGGCCACTGCATGGCTAATAGCAACATGCCATAACATTTAGAAATTCTGCATTATTGCCAGGGACGGCAACAAACACATCATCAACAAGCCTCTCTTCTGAGGACTTAAACAGAGTGTTTTGAATAAGGATATAGCATGGCAAGTGTGTTATGGCGACAAGGAGTCCCATATTTTTCAAAAGCGCCTTCTCACCAGCAGAAGGCCAGAAGGAGAGGGTATTTTTAAAATGCGGTAATGATAAACTAATTTGTTCAGTTTTGAGTTGCCGCTACCCCGCTAAAATCCGCCCTTAATCCAAGATAATCAATTTTTCTCGTAGTAATGAAATCAAACAATGCTGAGCTTAACCCGACAGACTCAGTACCCGATTGACAGGCTACATTCTTCGTTTCAAACTCCGTTTCACACCGACATTTCATAATAACCACATCAATTAAGCCATAGATACGCTAGCGCAAATTGATTTACAATACTCGGAAATATTTAACCATATCAAATGAGTATATATGCAAACCCTATCCATTTCTTTAAAACAAAAGCTAGCCTTGGTATTGCTTAGCATTCTCGGACTTACTATTAATTCTGCTATAGCCCAATCAGATAAACAAACAATGGCCGACGTTCAAAAAGCACGCGAGCTGTCCAGGCAAAAGACAGGTCATGCAAAGCATACCAAACCTGTTGACCCAAGCCAGGAATTTCGCGGAGTTTATTATGGCTATCTCCCATGTAAACATTGCGCTGGCATTAAAATGACGCTTTCTTTAAAAAATAAGCAAAACTATTTACTAGTCACCCAGTATGCACAAGCCTCTAACGAATAAGGTTAGATTGTGATCGCGAAGCGAGCCACAATCTGAACCGTTTGTTGGACAAGCCCGGCACGATAGTAGGAATTCATTTAATGCGCTCTATGAAAATAGCTTTTTGTTGATCAGCCCGACTGATGAATCGAACCTCTGTTTTTACCTGTTTAACTGAACTTTGAGCGTTGTCCATTGCAGTCAACTCTCAAAGTCCAAGTATCGGAGCAAAATTCTGCCTTAATCTCCGATTTTAGCCCAAGCAACTCCCTCAGCATTTAATCCGCTGATAGCCTGGGTCGAAGTGTTTAAATTTACATAAGCGCTAGTGATTCCAATTGTTAAGTTGGCAAAGGCTGAAACATTATTTCCACCCTGGGTATTTGCCGACGCCCAACAACCATCGCCCCGCCACAACATTTGCAACTGAATGCCGGCCGTACTTTGAGTGCACGCAATATCTTCGTCGGGTCAAACTTTAGCAGGGAGTGAATCAACTTAATAACACCCTTGCTATTCGGATGTAAAAAGCCATAATTGCGCGCACGACGAAAGCCTTTAGGCAAAACATGTTGCAGCACCAGCCACAGAAATTTAGCCCCCGATACCGTTTTGGTTTGATAGCGTTTGGTTTTGCTGTCTTGATAACGGTAGGTTACTTTGCCATTTTGGCAGGATAAGATATCCTGTTCACGAATCACACCACGATACAGGTATCGACCCAGATATATCAATGCTTTATCGCCTGCACCGACAAACTTACAATCGACCACCCATTTTTCCGGAATAGCTGTGGGAAATGGCAACTTTTCTTCGTTCATACGCGCTAGCATCTTTGCACGAAATACTTTTGCTAGTGCTTTATGATGAAACAGGTATTTGCCTTCCTTAGTGCGCCAGAGCTTCTTGATTTTATCCACGATTGCCGCAGGCATAATGACATGAATATGCGGATGATAATTTAATTCGCGTGAGTGTGTATGTAAGACAGCAATCGCCCCGGCATCGCCTTGCAACTGCTTATCATTTTTACTAAAACTCTGTAAAGTCGCCCAGGCACAGTCAAACATCATACTGTAAAGTAACCGCGGATGCTGCCTGGCTAACGACCTTAACTGCGCAGGTAAGGTAAAGGTATTCATAAAATAATCAGCAGGGACTTGTTTTTGTACCTGTCGTTCAATCCATTGTTGACTCTCATGATGTTGACAATGCGGGCAGTTACGCTGGCCACAGGAATGAGGCACAAAGGTTTGATAGTCACAGTCTGCACAGTTAACCTGCATCACAGGACTCAGCTGTGTCCGACAGCTCTTCATGGCATGTAATGCACTGATCTGATTGGAGCGTAAACGAGATTGATACTCGCTTAAAAAGTCAGACTGAAATTGATCAATCACTGCAGCTAGGGTTATCATGAAATCTGCCCCCAGTGAATAGAAAAGTCATTGACTAACTGATTAATGTGCAGCTCTGCATTCTCATCGGTAATATCGGTCAAATGCGTATAGCGAGCCGTGGTTACTAAACTGGTATGGCCCAGAATCTTCTGCAACTCAACTAAATCAACCCCGGCTTCTAACAGGTGAGTGGCGTAACTGTGGCGCAGCGAGTGGCAGGAAATCTTTTTTTTAGTCCCATTTCTTGCGTCACAAGACGGATTGTCTTCTGGATGCCACCGCGATCAAGGGGGGATTCAGCAAGATGTGCACCTTTTAGACCCCGGGCACGGTTGGGAAATACCAGCACTGGATTTTTATGCACAGCCCAAAACTTACGCAACACCTTCAAGGTATTCACAGGCAAAGGCACAAGCCGATCCTTATTGCCTTTGGCATTGCGAATATGTACCCGCATGCGTGTCGCATCAATATCACCTACTTTCAGGCTTAAGCCCTCGCCCAAACGTAAACCTAGACTGTAAATCGTAAAATAAAAAACTCGATAGCTTAGATTACGGGTCGACATAAACAGTTGTTGTGCTTCAACCACAGTGACAATATCGGGTATACGCGTACATCGTGGTGGTTTAATCATTAGCACATCAACCCACGGCTTTTGTAGCACATGTGTATAGAAAAACTTGAGACCATAGAGATCTAGTTTCACGGCACTCCAGGAAAGGCGGCTTAAAAGAGCATGAAAATAATCCACCAGTTGATCTTGCGTTAAGTTATCCAGATGCCCCTGAAAGTGTTCCCCGATACGGCGAATAGCGCGTGAATAAGCGTCAATGGTTTTGGGTTGCAGTCCCTTAAGCTTTAAATGCTTACAGTGCTGGATATAATAATGGTTGAATTTAAGCTCTATCGATGGTGTCATAACAGTGTAACCTCATTATTGTTAGTTGGATGAGCTTACAAGTTACCTGTTATGCATATAACAGGCAATGAGGTTACACTTTAAATTTAAGGGATGCGCTGTTTTTCTCCGCGATAGCGGCTTCGTCCAACAAAGAGTTTTATGAGAAAGGTAAATATACCTGGGATGATATATCCAGCACTGTTACCTTAGTATCGCGCAAGGACTCAAGCAAACAAAAACTACATATTAAAAATGCTGCAATTCTAATCATGCTCAGCCCTAATGGGACACCCATGAAAGGCAAGCAGGATAAATACGCGCTGGTCAGAAGCGATCAAAACAAATCACGCGAAGTACATATACACTGATGAAAATTCAAGACTAAACGGGTGCAGTCATTATAGCAACGAGCAACAGTGAGTGTTGCTCCCCTCCCTGTTAGCAGTGTCAAAACTTTTCTAGACATATCGCTAAGCAACAATTGTCACTTATTTAAATTACCCGTTAATCTAGGGGAACCTCATACTGCCCCCTATTAGTCCGAAGTTTCGACGGGCGCAACCAGATCCAGTGGCACTAGTTTGATCTTGAAATCAGCATCGCTGGCACGTTCAAAATTTAAGATAGGCGGATAATCGGTAGACATCCATTGAGCATGAAACTTAGCCGGATCGCCTTTGGTTTCTATAATGGTATGAGTCAATTTATCAAGCGTCAGGTAAAAAAAATCAAGACTCAGCTTATTAGTCATAATTCCTTCCTGTTTGTACTCTGATTCAACTGAAAACCACTTGCCAGATTGTATTCCTCCAGCGCCATTGTTTAATGATTTAATAAAATCTTTCTGGTAACCCGGAGATATCAGAAACTCCGGATTACCCTGGATGCTTAAAAGACCATCAGAAATATTTTCAGTGTGCGCCACCAGTACGACTTCTAGGTCAGTAATTGTGGAAAAGTACTTTTCAATTTTCAACTGCGCATTTTTTTTGGATAAAGTTGGATTCAAATAGAGCCCCGGAACGATTTCCCTCCCCTCACCATTCCACATTTCGATAAATAGACTCACAGCATTTCGACCATAGGCATCATCAATAGCAATATAGGAAGCACGTTTGTTGGACGAAGCCGCTATCGCGGAGAAAAACAGCGCATCCCTTAAATTTAAAGTGTAACCTCATTGCCTGTTATATGCATAACAGGTAACTTGTAAGCTCATCCAACTAACAATAATGAGGTTACACTGTTATGACACCATCGATAGAGCTTAAATTCAACCATTATTATATCCAGCACTGTAAGCATTTAAAGCTTAAGGGACTGCAACCCAAAACCATTGACGCTTATTCACGCGCTATTCGCCGTATCGGGGAACACTTTCAGGGGCATCTGGATAACTTAACGCAAGATCAACTGGTGGATTATTTTCATGCTCTTTTAAGCCGCCTTTCCTGGAGTGCCGTGAAACTAGATCTCTATGGTCTCAAGTTTTTCTATACACATGTGCTACAAAAGCCGTGGGTTGATGTGCTAATGATTAAACCACCACGATGTACGCGTATACCCGATATTGTCACTGTGGTTGAAGCACAACAACTGTTTATGTCGACCCGTAATCTAAGCTATCGAGTTTTTTATTTTACGATTTACAGTCTAGGTTTACGTTTGGGCGAGGGCTTAAGCCTGAAAGTAGGTGATATTGATGCGACACGCATGCGGGTACATATTCGCAATGCCAAAGGCAATAAGGATCGGCTTGTGCCTTTGCCTGTGAATACCTTGAAGGTGTTGCGTAAGTTTTGGGCTGTGCATAAAAATCCAGTGCTGGTATTTCCCAACCGTGCCCGGGGTCTAAAAGGTGCACATCTTGCTGAATCCCCCCTTGATCGCGGTGGCATCCAGAAGACAATCCGTCTTGTGACGCAAGAAATGGGACTAAAAAAAAGATTTCCTGCCACTCGCTGCGCCACAGTTACGCCACTCACCTGTTAGAAGCCGGGGTTGATTTAGTTGAGTTGCAGAAGATTCTGGGCCATACCAGTTTAGTAACCACGGCTCGCTATACGCATTTGACCGATATTACCGATGAGAATGCAGAGCTGCACATTAATCAGTTAGTCAATGACTTTTCTATTCACTGGGGGCAGATTTCATGATAACCCTAGCTGCAGTGATTGATCAATTTCAGTCTGACTTTTTAAGCGAGTATCAATCTCGTTTACGCTCCAATCAGATCAGTGCATTACATGCCATGAAGAGCTGTCGGACACAGCTGAGTCCTGTGATGCAGGTTAACTGTGCAGACTGTGACTATCAAACCTTTGTGCCTCATTCCTGTGGCCAGCGTAACTGCCCGCATTGTCAACATCATGAGAGTCAACAATGGATTGAACGACAGGTACAAAAACAAGTCCCTGCTGATTATTTTATGAATACCTTTACCTTACCTGCGCAGTTAAGGTCGTTAGCCAGGCAGCATCCGCGGTTACTTTACAGTATGATGTTTGACTGTGCCTGGGCGACTTTACAGAGTTTTAGTAAAAATGATAAGCAGTTGCAAGGCGATGCCGGGGCGATTGCTGTCTTACATACACACTCACGCGAATTAAATTATCATCCGCATATTCATGTCATTATGCCTGCGGCAATCGTGGATAAAATCAAGAAGCTCTGGCGCACTAAGGAAGGCAAATACCTGTTTCATCATAAAGCACTAGCAAAAGTATTTCGTGCAAAGATGCTAGCGCGTATGAACGAAGAAAAGTTGCCATTTCCCACAGCTATTCCGGAAAAATGGGTGGTCGATTGTAAGTTTGTCGGTGCAGGCGATAAAGCATTGATATATCTGGGTCGATACCTGTATCGTGGTGTGATTCGTGAACAGGATATCTTATCCTGCCAAAATGGCAAAGTAACCTACCGTTATCAAGACAGCAAAACCAAACGCTATCAAACCAAAACGGTATCGGGGGCTAAATTTCTGTGGCTGGTGCTGCAACATGTTTTGCCTAAAGGCTTTCGTCGTGCGCGCAATTATGGCTTTTTACATCCGAATAGCAAGGGTGTTATTAAGTTGATTCACTCCCTGCTAAAGTTTGACCCGACGAAGATATTGCGTGCACTCAAAGTACGGCCGGCATTCAGTTGCAAATGTTGTGGCGGGGCGATGGTTGTTGGGCGTCGGCAAATACCCAGGGTGGAAATAATGTTTCAGCCTTTGCCAACTTAACAATTGGAATCACTAGCGCTTATGTAAATTTAAACACTTCGACCCAGGCTATCAGCGGATTAAATGCTGAGGGAGTTGCTTGGGCTAAAATCGGAGATTAAGGCAGAATTTTGCTCCGATACTTGGACTTTGAGAGTTGACTGCAATGGACAACGCTCAAAGTTCAGTTAAACAGGTAAAAACAGAGGTTCGATTCATCAGTCGGGCTGATCAACAAAAAGCTATTTTCATAGAGCGCATTAAATGAATTCCTACTATCGTGCCGGGCTTGTCCAACAAACGGTTCAGATTGTGGCTCGCTTCGCGATCACAATCTAACCTTATTCGTTAGCGCGGCCCTTACCAATCTGAACAAGCTCGTGAATCACTTCTTGATTTCGGGGGGAAAAGCGGTAGACTCCCTCGCGCATGGTTTCAATTTCCGAACTGGATGTTGCAGTAACAATGAGAACCGGGTTGAGATTTTTTTGGCTACTGGCCTCTACAATACTCTGAAATTGTTTGGATAGTGGTGCGCAGGCATGCGAATAAAGACAAACAAAATAACGAACACCCCGACCAATTTCCTCAGCGACTATTTGTTTAAGTTTCTCACCGTACTTATTTTTGTGATCAATAAAAGAAATATGGAAACGACGGCTTACTTCTGGGTGATCGACAAAAAACCAGCTTAGACCCTGAACCAGTTCCTGAGTACTTTCCCATGGCTGATTTAGGTCGTTGGTAATTGGGATCAATGTAACGATTTCGATCACTTCACTAGGATCTTGCTCCAAGTCTACCCAGGGGGTTTCCTGATCCATAAGATAATAAATCGATAGACCACAAGATAACAGGGTAATGAAAATATACATAATCAAAAATTTATGCCTTAAAATATACGGCACCGAAGCTTCATGATCTACCTTAAAAACATCCCTGTTTAGGACATAACTAATCAATATTGCAATTGCGAGCAGAATAGATCCGCCAGCCACTCCCAGAACTGTAAGTTTAAAATAGCTCATTTGGTAACCGGTATAGAACTTCATAATAAAAGTTACTACCGTGATAGGGGCATATAGTATGAATAAAGTCTTGTAGGTCTTATCCATAAAACTGGATGTAGCGCTCATAACAAAATTGGAATCCTTTTAAAGTTTGTAACAATTATTATACATAATCGTCTTATTGGTTTTTCTTCAGGCATGAAATTGAAATCGCTGATTACAAGTGATTATCTCACTATCGGCTAAGGAAAGAGGCAATTTTAGCTTGGTCGCACAACGCAGGCCAAAACGACGCATATGAGGCTTAGGACGTGTATTGCTTATACGGCCGGGGTGAAAAATTGTAAGGATTTTAAAGTTAGTTATACTTCGAGCGGTCACAGATGCGGTTGTATAGTGAGTTGATTTTTATCGATAGAAAAGCACTGAAACTGGCGCATAGTTGGCTAGGTAACGGTTTCAGCAACGTAGCTAGCGGCAAAACTCAGCCGCTAGAAATCCGCAGTCGTGACTGCGCGAAGTATAGATGGGGTTGCAATGCTTTTCGTCCAACAATCTTGAACTGAATATGAAGGGCGGAGGTCTGAAAAACCAATAAAGGTAAAAGAAACACCGCGGCAAGTCTTTCCGCTCCAGATCACTCGCCAGCTTTAACTATCCTACTTATGGTCGAATAATGCCTACCAAAATAATCACCTACTTCTTTTAATGTGTAGCCACCAGAAAGGTAAGCATTGAGTATTGCTTTTTTTGGATCATGATAAGTATTGTCATAATATTCCAGAGGCTTAGGCAGCTTCCTTCTTTGCAGCCAGGGCACCTCACTTAGCGTCTCCTTGTCATTAATTTGCTTTAGAATATTATTGATAAATTTTTCTGAACCAAGGAAAATCTGGTTCTGTAAATTCCCCCAGATTCGAGGCAGGCCAACTCCTTCCCTTACAAAATCAACATATTTTTCAATGGCTCTTTTTCGTTGTTTAGAAAATTGCCCCAATACCCAGCCGGCCTCAAGCCAAGACTGCGCAGCCTCTTCACCTATCATGGCCTTATAGCTGCTCCATTTCCAGTCTTTGAGATTTTTAATCATGCCGGCCCTAATTGGGTTTAACACAACATATCGCGCTAATTCCAACAGATATTCATCTCGCTCAACCAGGATACCTTTATACCTTCCCTGAAATACATGTCCTACTCGCCCATGCTGGCGATTATAATATTGTGTATACACACCATTCAATTGCCTCATGCCTTTTGAAAGATTGGCTTCCGCTGTTTCTATCACGATATGATAATGATTATCCATTAAACAGTAAGCATGACAACTCCAGTTAAAGCGGCGACAGATATTCCCTAAGTTATCTAGCCATTTTTCTCTATCTTCATCATTCTCATAGATATTCTCACGTCTATCCCCTCGCGAAGTAACGTGATACAAACCACCTGCTAGTTCTAGTCTTAAAGGTCTTGCCATAGATTATAGTTTAGCACAGAAAAATACGTTACGGAAAGACCTGACCCCTTTTTTCTGGAGTGGGGCCACCGTGGCGAATTAAACCACCAAGCCACGTAGCAGAAGCATCAGGAATTGTTAGATCTGTACGCCCTACTAACCATATAGCCACGGCTAATTTGTTCTAGCTATAAAGGGTAAGCATGGTAATGAGTTACACCCCAAGATGGACAAACCCATGAAAAGCATGTATAGTTTCTATCCAGTTTCTTGAGATAAAACGATGCAACTCAACCAAATATCAGTCAGGCCCATTTTAAAGCAAGAAGAACCAAAATATCAGGATTTGATGGAGGCCCAGCATTACTTAGGTGCTATTCCAAAAATTGGTGAAACCCTTTGGTATGTGGCCTATTCTGAAACAGAATGGATTGCACTGATCAGCTTTTCGGCCGCCGCATTAAAGTGTGCGGCTCGTGATAGCTGGATAGGATGGAGTTATCGCCACCAAACGGGCCGCTTAAAACTGATTGCCAACAACAGCCGTTTTTTGATATTACCGACGAGGCATGATAAAAACCTAGGATCACGCCTCCTTTCACTGTGCCTTAAACGCTTATCCAATGATTGGGTTGAAAAGTATGGACACCCTATTTTGTTGGTCGAGACCTTTGTCGATCCAAAGCGATTTCATGGAGGTGTTTATCGAGCCAGTAACTGGCAGGCTATTGGTTACACGAAAGGGTTTCGCAGGGTAACAGACGGTTACTCTGCTCAAACAGAGCACAAAAAGCTGATTTTCGTTAAGCCACTTCATCGTCGAGCACAATCTGTTTTATCTCACACTATATTAAGTCATCATTTTTTATTAGGTGAGGTAAAAATGAAAATAACGCGTCATCAAATGCGTTCATTACCGGATTTCTTCAAGGAAATTAATGATCCCCGTAGAGCCCAAGGGCGACGCCATAGAATACAGACTGTTCTGGGAATAGCCGCTGGAGCTGTGTTATGCGGCATGAGGAGCTATGAATCTATTTTTGACTGGGCTGAAAGCTTATCTCAAAAGTCCAGAGCGCATTTTCGTTGCCGTTATGATAAAGGCCGTTATGTGATTCCAAGCCTAAGCATTTTTAGAAATATCTTAGTAAGAGTAGACCCGAATGAACTTGACGCAGCCTTTAATGCCTGGAACAAAGCCTATGCCCAGGATGACAACTCACTCGCAATAGATGGCAAAGTCATGTGTAATGCGATTGATGAATCAGGGCGCCAAACACAAATAATGAGTGCTGTTGGGCATACCACAGGAATTTGCTACGCCCAAAAAAAGTAGGTACTTTGCCTGTTGGAGATGGGTCGGATGAAGTTAAGCAAACCAATGAAATAACATTTGCTCCGAAATTATTAGATACACTACCGATTGAAAATAAAGATATCACCAGCGATGCTTTGCACACCCAGACTGAATTCGCGCGTTATTTAGTAGAACAACGAAAAGCGCATTATTATTTTAGTGTCAAAGGAAACCAGCCGACACTGCTTGATGATATTACCACCTACTTTTCAAATGATAGCCGTTTGGCAGATTATGAAGACAAAGTGTCTGTCGGGCACGGACGAATTGAGATTCGTAGAATCTGGGTCACATCGGAATTAAGTGAGTATGTATTATTCCCTCATGTTGCCCAGGTTTATCGCATAGAACGAGAAATAACGGACAAGAAAAGTGGGAAAACATCACTTGCGACCGCTTACGGTGTGACCAGCAGAACAAAAAAAGACGCAGATCCGAAAACCATCTTATATAAAGTTCGAGGTCACTGGTCTATTGAAGTCAGTCATTATATTATTGACTGGGTTTTTGATGAAGATCGCTCAACAATTCGTACCGGTTATGGCCCTGAGAACATGACCCGTCTTAGGCGCTTTGCTATCGGATTAATAAAATCAAAAGTTGAGAAAGGGATTTCAAAGAAAATGAGGCAACTCAATAAGAATACCAGAGCTGTTTTAGACTATTTGAAAATTACAAAAAATACCAGGAGGCCTTGTGCCGCATAAGGTTTAGAATATGAACAAATTAACCCTGACCATATAGCATCACTACTATCAATCACTGTGTTAATGATGGTAGCATTTGCAGCTGTATGGGAACTTAATAGTGCAACGCCAATGAATGATAAATATTTGTTCACGATTAACTCCTTAATGATATGTATTGAGATAAATTCTAAAGCCTATATGTTGCTTATACACTTAGTATAATTTAATTTCAACTGAGTAAATTGGTCAAGTATCAAGAAAAAACCAAAAGTAAACCAAAAGAAACCAAAAGCAGAACCAAAAGGGTCAAAAACCAAAAGAAAACCAAAAGGGTCAGACTCGATTGAAAGTTAAAATAACTCAATGTCTGGAGTGGGTCGGCAGCCGACTGTTCAAAGCTCACTTCAAACTTACTTCAATATTTTCAAACTAGTGTCGCTTGACAGCCAGGAGCAGACAGAAATGAATTTCACTTTCAATCGAGTCCACCCTTTTGGTCCAACGTTGCAGTGCGATGCAGAGACGCTGCGCCTAGCGCAGCGAGCTCTCGCCCAAATGGGACAGTGTGAGCCGGCCGAGAAAGCCGTAGTGTTCGGAGCGCGTGACCCGACCTATGCGGGTGCACTCGCAACATCAACGGATCTCTCTCCGTGTATTTAGGAGAGCGCTCGGAACACTAGTGGCTAATTCGGAGTAATTCCAAAGGCCGTCGCCGAGATATGCGCTACGTAATCATCGGTACCGTCGATCCAGTGGCCCACAAAGCACGCTTCGCTAGCTTGTCGCGTTAGCGTCATCGGGATCTTGTTTAACGTGTCGGAGCCCGTCAAGCTGAGCGTGTTGCTTGACAGGTCAAAATCGTACGCCACTGCTCCAATGCAGGAGCTATCGGATACAGCTACGCCACTCATGATGATACTGCCGTTTGCCGTGGCGTCGGCGACAACGCCGTTGGTGGCTTCAACGCCTGTGCAAGGCGCGACATCTCCACCGACCGCTTCCCAATGAATATTGAGCGTACCCGCGACTTGCGAGCAGAACGCAGCATTAAACTCGGTAGGGGCTGCATCAAAATCTAATTTTGTCACTGAAACTAACGCCACGCCTGTGCTATTATCCACCCCTTCAACCAGTGCCGTCCAACTTCCCGCAGGTAAATCAACGACCATTGCCGCTTCTCTGCTATCAGGTGGAGCAGAACCTGTTGCACGTATTTCATCCGCTGTATCATCATCTTGCCAATTATCATTAACCTTAATGACTTCACCCGTCAGTGCATTTTTTAAGATTAACTGAGGGTCATCCAATAAACCTTGTACATTTTGTAGAGAAGGGGCAACGGATTTAATTAATACCCGAACCGTGCCTTTACCTACTATCACCATTCCTACCACCTGACGCTCATCATTGACACCAACAAAAGATTTTGTCGATAAATTCAGTAATGTTGCTGTTGAACTTTCCTCTGCTATTTCTTTGACTGAAACTAAAGCAATACCCGTAGTACCGCCTACGCCTTCAACCAGTGCTGTCCATGAACCAGCTGGTAAGTCAACCACCATAGCGGCTTCTAACAGATTATTGGGAACAGTATTACTAGCAATTAGTAAATCAACATTACCATCTAACCAATTATCATTAACCGCTACAACTTCACCCGTAAGGGCATTTTTTAACGTCAATTTAGGGTCACCTAGTAAATTAGCAACACCTTGCAAAGAAGGTGCTTCAGCTTTAATGCCAACCCGTATAGTTCCTGATCCCCTTATCACAATTCCAGCCACTTGACGTTGGTCATTGACTCCAACAAATGATTTTGTAGATAAATTGAGTATCCTAGCTCCGTCCGTCGCAACACCAACGCCAACATCCCCATCTCGAACTGCCCAACCCATACCTGCTCGGTTTTGATCTGAGCTCCCCCCCTGTCCAGTTCCGTAATCAAAAAAATACACCTTGATAGTTGGAGTACCCTCAGTGCTGGACCACATCTTCCCGGCCTGTAAGCCAACAAATGGTCCCGGGGCCGACACTGAAATACCGTTCTGATGAAACATGTAACCCATTTCGTTATCGCGACAAGCGACCTCCGTCGCGTTACTACAATCAACGAATGTAAAAGCCCTCTGCCCTCCCAAGTTGCCTACACCATCAGAGGCGGAACGTGAAAAACTTGGTAGACGCCAGTCGTCCCAGGTCCTATTGCGCGAAGGATCGAATATGCTGAGGTTTTTGGCCCACTCTATCGTCCCGAAAGCATCATTAGCCGACCTGAAGGGGCCAGTAACGTTGGGTGCGACGAAGCCACTAGGTTGCATCCATGTAATATCAAGAACGTCATCGTATACAAATCCACCCTGACGCAAATGCAGCTCTGCATGGGATGATATTGAGATAACAGCGCAAAATGCACCAATAATTTGCAATTTCTTCATTAAAATTCCTATATTATTTATTGAGCTAGAACATTTTAGTTCCTAGCTAACTTTATGCAAACGAATAGAATCAAGAGGGTGTGCGGCCGAGCAAGGTCGATAATTCCAGCGGGTGAAAGTCACGTTCTAGCAAGGTAGGTCAGACCCGATTGAAAGTGCTTTTGGGTTTTGTTATTTTGGTTTTCAAACTTGAACATTCCAGAGGGATGTTCAGATTTTTTATTTTTTATTTTTTATTTTTTATTTTTTATTTTTTATTTTTAACGAGATTATTATACCTTGAAATTCAAGAATATTCACTTTTAAGCCCTATTATTATAATTCTATAGTAGACCCTTTATTTGCATGGCCCTTTGTTTGAGTTCATCTTTTATGTTTTGGCACGTAATTCAAAACAGAAATAGGCTCTATCTTTTTAACATCAAAACCTTCAATTTCTTTACGCGTAATAATATGGCCTAGTCGACTTTCAATGGCGCATAAATTTTTAAAATTATCATTTGAAACAAAAGAGATGGCTTCGCCTGAAGAACCAAAAGGGTCGGACTCGATTGAAAATTAAAATAACTCAATGTCTGCATTGAGTCGGCAACCGACCGTTCAAAACACACACTTCAAACTTACTTAAATATTTTCAAACTAGTCGTTCGCTTGACAGCCAGGAGCAGACAGAAATGAATTTCACTTTCAATCTTTTGGTTTTTGAGCTTACCCCTGTTTCTTGATTGATAACTACTGTTGGAGTGCAAAACAACCAGACCGAGACAACAACTTGTTAGCAATTTTATCCAAGTAATTACCTACTATATTTCTTTAAAAACAATTGTTTTGTATCGTTATAATGATACAATAATTAAATGAAAGAGTTTATCGCATATGAAGGAGATAGTTTAACCATTGAATGGTTTTATGATGAAAATGGAAAGAGTGCTTCCCTAGATTATTTTGAATCCCTTTCTAATGCGCAAAAACGGAAAGTATTGATGCTCTTCAAGCGAATTGGTGATTTCGGAAAAGTATCTGATATTACAAAGTTCAGGAATGAGGGCGATAAAGTATTTGCTTTTAAGCCTCAACCAGACCGTTTCTTATCATTTTTTTATGTGGGTAAAAAGGTTGTCGTTACAAATGCATTTCGTAAAAAGTCACAAAAATTGCCTGAAAAAGAAAAGCACTTGGCTTTGCAACGAATGAATAGTTATGACTCTAGGGTCAAAAGTGGAGATTATTATGACGAATAAAAAGAAATCGACTTTTGATCGGTTTATAAATGAGCCAGAACAGAGGAAGAAATTTGAAAAAGAATATACACAGTTTCTTTTTTCAGAATTATTACTTGAAGCTATGGATGAAGAGCACATTAGTGTAAGAGAACTCTCTAAAGAATCTGGGATATCAACCTCTATAATACAAAATATGCGTTCAATGAAACCGACTAATATCACTATAAAAACGATGGCATCACTATTAAAACCTCTGGGTTATCAGTTGGTAGCGACAAAAGATGGAAAAAACGTAGAGTTATCTCTATAAAAAATTGCTAACAAGGCAAATCTAAAAACCAAAAGGAAAACCAAAAGGGTCAGACTCGATTGAAAGTGCTTTTGGGTTTTGCTATTTTGGTTTTCAAACTTGAAAATTCCAGAGGGATGTTCAGGTCTTTGCTTTATGATTTTCAACAAGAATATCATACCTGAAATTCAAGAATATTCACTTTTAAGCCCTATTATCATAATTCTATAGTAGACCCTTTGTTTGCGTTCATCTTTTATGTTTTGGCACGTAATTCAAAACAGAAATAGGCACTACCTTTTTAACATCAAAACCTTCAATTTCTTTACGCGTAATAATATGACCAAGTCGACTTTCAATGGCGCATAAATTTTTAAAATTATCATTTGCAACAAAAGAGATGGCTTCGCCTGAAGCACCCGCACGACCCGTACGGCCAATTCGATGAATATAATCATCACTCTCGTAGGGTAAGTCGTAATTAACCACGCGCGTCAGATTTTCGATATCAATTCCGCGGGAAGCAATGCCTGTCGCCACTAAAAATTTGAGTTTACCTGACTTAAAGTCGGCCAGTATCCTTTCACGAACGGCCTGGCTTCTACCACCATGAATGGCTTCAGCGATAATGCCGCGTTTCTCAAGTTGACTAACAAGTTTTGCTGCCGCGTGTTTTTTGTCTATAAAAATAAGCGCCATATCCCACTGCTGCTCTTTAATTAAATGACTTAGTAATGCAGATTTCTTGTCCTTGTCTACCGTGATTAACCACTGGTTAATTTTTGGTGTGGTTGCAGAATAAGGGGAAACTGAAATTTCCACGGCATCTTCATTGACGGTATCCGCTAAATAACGCACTTCTTCAGTTAGTGTGGCAGAAAACAATAAACTCTGGCGCTGGCTTGGCAGGCGGTCGATAATTTTTTCGATATCGTAGATAAACCCCATATCGAGCATTTTATCGGCTTCATCCAGCACCAATATTTCAAGTTCATCAAAATATAATGCACGTTGGTGTAGCATATCTATCAGCCGACCAGGCGTGGCAACTAAAATATCGACGCCGTCTATCAGTCGCTCTCTTTGAGGCTCTGAATCAACGCCGCCAACCATCACCATAGAGCTTAGATTTAAATATTGACTGTATTTAGCAACATTAGCCTCAACCTGGATTGCCAGTTCACGTGTAGGTGCAAGAATGAGCGCACGAATACGCTTACCACGTAGCTTACGATCGACATTAAACAACCCTAATATCGGCAACACAAAACTAGCCGTTTTTCCTGTAAGTACTTACGCAAAATTAATTTAACGAAAAAAGGTGTCATAATAAACAATTATTTTGCTGACTCTAAATGTTTGTGCTCTATATAAAACACCTACTCCCAGAAGAAATTACTGCTTTAAATGTGATGCATAAAAACCATCCACTTCATTTAAGTAGAAGTCGAGCTCATGCTATTTTATTAAGTTTCAAAGAGCATTCTGTTCCCATGATTTGTTCTATTTATAACGTATGCCGCCAAACTGTTTCCACTTGGTTTTCTAACTGGGAAAAGAATGGAATCGATGGATTGGTTGACTGTCAGGGAAGAGGACGGCGAGGTATTTTAACTGAAAAACAACAAATAAGCTTAGTCCAGAGAGTTGAAAAATCTCCTAGATCATTAAAATCAGTACTAGCAAAATTTGAAGAAGATCTAGGCATTTCAGTTAGCATTGATACTATAAAACGTATTTGTAAACAAGCTGATCTTGTTTGGAAACGAGTTAGAAAATCCTTAAGGATAAAGCGTAATCAAGATAAATTTGATTTGGCAACCGATGAAATAAAAGAATTAATACAACAACATAAAGAGAATGAACTTGATTTGTGCTACTTTGATGAGTCGGGGTTTACACTAGAACCCTGTGTTCCTTATGCTTGGCAACAGTCAGGTGAGACGATTGAAATACCAAGCTCAAACAGCAAGCGTCTTAATGTATTAGGTTTTGTTAACAGAGATTGCAGGTTTGATTCTTTTGTTTTTGAAGGGAGTGTAAACACTTCGGTTGTTGTGGCTTGTATTGATGAATTTGCTAAACAGATTAAAAAACCAACAACTCTTATTATTGATAATGCATCGACTCATACGAGTAATGAATTTAATGAAAACCTTGAAAGGTGGAAAGAAAAAAACCTATCCATTTACCGTATACCGCCATACTCACCCGAGTTAAATATTATCGAGATTATATGGCGTAAAATAAAATACGAATGGCTTCCTTTTTCAGCTTATGAATCCTATGCCTCTCTTCAGGAAGAATTATTTAAGGTGCTGTCTAATATTGGAAAGAATTACAAAGTAGAGTTTGCATAAAAGGTTAAATTAATTTTGCATGGGTACTTACCTGTCTGTGCGGCGGCGACTAAGTCTCTACCCGATAAGATAATAGGGATGGCCTGTTTCTGGATAGCCGTGGGCGAGGTATAACCTGCCTCAGCGACAGCTTTTAAAATAGGATCGCTTAATTTAAGTTTTGAAAATGACATAAAAAGTCTCGGGTATAGAAAATCATGGAGTGAAAATTATAGGGTCAGCCAATTTGAAATGGCAATAAAAAAAATTTAGATAATTATCAAAGTTTTTAATGCAAGAAATTAGAATTGATTTGCATAATTATTTTACTCCATATATCCTTACTTGGTATTACTTTTATAGGCATCATAATTATGCAATCCACATCAGTTACAAGCAAAGGCCAGATAACTATTCCTAAACATATTCGACAACAACTTGGAATCCGTAAAGGAAGTAAATTGGAGGCTGCTATCGTGGGAAATCATATTGAATTGTATATTGATAGCATACCATCCAACATTACTTCTACTGGCTTTGCAATGCTGAAAAGCAAGCGCCCTGCCGTACCAACAGATTTTGACCCTGCAAGTTTATTAAGCAATGATAGGACTTGATACTAATATTTTAGCTCGCTACTACATTCAGGATGAAGCAGATGTAGAAGCTGAAAAACAACATAAATCAGCTCGAAAATTGGTGGAATCGGGCGAACCATTAATGGTTTGCAAAACGGTTATCCTCGAATTTGAATGGGTAATGCGAGGTTATTATCAATTTACTTGCTCTGATGTTAGTGCTGTTTTTCAACATTTATTATCTTTGGAACACATAATGGTAGAGGATCATGCTTCTATGCTGCGAGCAATCGCCAACTTTGAACTTGGCTTCGATTTTGCTGATGCTTTACACCATGCCAGCTATACAAATTGCACTAGCGTAGCTTCTTTTGATGATAAAAAATTTGCGAGGCGCGCCAAACGAAATGGTTTAATGCCTTCTGTTATAGTACCAAAATAAAAAATTTCAAGTTACTCACTTGTTTTTTAACTGCTCGCACTTTAAACCCTATGATAAGTTCTATTGTACGCAGCCCAGAATCCATTAGAACAGTCTATTATTTATGGGCATTTGTCGCTATGTTGTATGCTTTCTATATTTGGGGGCATATCCCTGTCTCTAATGTCTGCTATGCTTTGAGTGACCAATATACTCCCGGTGTCTATCGCCATTATGTGCTTTTAGCTGGGAAAGTGCTGCTGGTCGCTTTTATTTCCTGGCTGATTTATTTACTGCTAAAAGCTCAGCAAAGACTCCTCAAGAGTATCGCCTGGATAATGTTTGCAAGCATGTTGTTTTTCTATTATGTCGATCTGGTCAAAATTTCCATAGAATATGTGCATTTTGTCCAGTACTGCCTTTTAACAATTCTACTGTGCATGATCTACGCAAAGAAAGTTTATCTAGCTATTGTATTAGCCTTAGTGGCTGGCTTATTAGATGAAGTCTATCAGGCCTTGCCAAAAGACCCGATGAATTGGCGAGATACCCTGCTAAATGTCGTAGGTGTTATCTGGGGAGGCTTATTATATTGGACTATGCATAGACCTAAAAACGCCAATTGAACCTAGAAAAATCAGTTGAAAGCTATATCTTCTAATAACTTGATGAAAAGATATTGTTTTTAGGAAGACGCAAAGCAAAACGAGAAAGATTGCAGACAGACTCGACTCGATTGAAACCTTTTAAAAATTCAGCCAGCACCTTACGGAACTGGCTTTGTGGCACTTCCAGTTGGCCTTAAAAACTGCCAAGAATCGCATTAAAACTTGCGCTTGGACGCATCGCTTGTGCGGCCAGTATATGATCTGGACGAAAATAACCGCCGATATCAACCGCCGCACCTTGCACAGCATTTAGCTCTGCAACAATCTTAGCCTCATTATCCGTTAACTGCTGTGCGATAGGCGTAAACTTAGCCTGTAAGTCTAAATCATCATCTTGCTCAGACAGGGCTTGCGCCCAATACATGCCCAGATAAAAATGACTGCCACGCGTGTCCAGCTCGCCCACTTTACGCGAGGGTGATTTATTATTGCTTAAAAATCGGCTATTTGCTGTATTCAAAGCTGCCGCAAGAACCTTCGCTTTTTCATTCTGAGTTTTTAATGCCAGATCTTCCAGAGAGACAGCCAGTGCTAAAAATTCACCCAGTGAATCCCAGCGTAAATGGTTTTGCTCTAGAAACTGCTCTACATGTTTAGGCGCTGAACCACCTGCACCTGTTTCAAAAAGCCCACCACCGGCTAGCAAAGGCACGATGGACAACATTTTCGCACTGGTGCCTAATTCTAAAATAGGAAATAAATCAGTCAGGTAATCCCGCAGTACATTACCCGTTACCGATATGGTGTTTTCACCTGCCCTCACCCGTTGCAAGGTGTAACGTATCGCAGCTACCGGTGGCATAACCTGAATATCCAGACCGCTAGTATCATGGGATTGCAAATAGCCTTCCACAATAGATATCAGATTGGCATCATGCGCGCGGTTTTTATCCAGCCAGAATATTGCCGGTTGACCGGTTGCCCTTGCCCGATTAACCGCTAATTTAACCCAGTCCTGAATAGGTAAATCTTTCGTTTGGCACATGCGCCAGATATCACCTTGCTCAACCTTATGTTCCAGCAAGATTTTTCCTGCACTATCTGTAACTCGCACCATACCGCTTTCAGGTATTTCGAAGGTTTTATCATGCGACCCGTATTCTTCTGCTTTCTGCGCCATCAAGCCGACATTACTGACATTACCCATAGTGGTAACATCAAAAGCACCATGCTGCTGGCAAAACTCAAATACTTGCTGATAAATACCAGAATAACAGCGATCCGGAATCATCGCTTTAGTATCATGTAACTGCCCATCTGGCCCCCACATTTTCCCAGAAGAGCGTAATGCGGCGGGCATTGATGCATCCACAATCACATCACTGGGAACGTGTAAATTGGTAATTCCTTTATCTGAATTAACCATCGCCAATTCTGGCTGGGTCTGATAAACCGCTTGAATATCGGCTTCGATGGTTTTACGCTGGTCTTCTGGCAGGCTGGCTATTTTTGCATACACATCACCCAAACCATTGCGCGTATCAACTCCCAGTTGCTTAAAAGTGTCCGCATGTTTGCTAAACACATCCTGATAATAAACACTGACCGCATGCCCGAACATAATAGGATCAGACACTTTCATCATGGTCGCTTTTAAGTGCAAGGACAAAAGTACACCTTGGGCCTTGGCATCTGCAATAGACTCTGCAATGAAAGCGCGTAATGCCGTGCGACTCATAAGTGCGGAATCGATAACTTCACCCTGCAATACCGGGGTTTTCTGTTTTAATACCTGAACCTGGCCGTTATCGCTTTGAAATTCAATTTTAACATCACCCGCAGTTTCAATCACCGCAGATTGCTCACTTGAATAAAAGTCCCCTTCGCTCATCGAAGCAACATGCGATTTAGAATCAGCTGTCCATGCACCCATGGAATGAGGATGTTTCCGAGCATATTCCTTAACCGGAGCGGCGACACGCCGGTCGGAATTACCTTCTCGTAGCACTGGGTTAACTGCGCTCCCTAGCACTTTGGCATAACGCGCCTGAATGCTCTTTGCTGCGTCCGTAGCAGGGTTTTCAGGGTAATCAGGTAGATCAAAGCCTGCATTCTGTAATTCCTTAATGGCTGCCTTTAGCTGTGGAATAGATGCGCTGATATTGGGTAATTTAATGATATTTGCATCAGCTGTTTTCGCCCAATCACCCAATTCTGCCAGTGCATCACTTTGCTGTTGTTCAGCTGTTAGATTTTCGGGGAAATTAGCGATAATACGTCCTGCAAGGGATATGTCTCTAGTTTCCACGGCTACGCCTGCCGCTTTTAAATAAGATTGCACGATGGGCAAAAAGGAATACGTGGCTAAAGCAGGTGCTTCGTCAGTTTCTGTATAGATAATTTTAGAACTTGGCATGATGTGTAGTCGAATATGTCTGTGGTAAAAATTGCTGGAATACGGGTATTCTTAACCCGCAATAAGCCAGCCTGATTCGGTTTGTAATCTTGAGTCTATTTAACAGGTATTGCTTTGGAAATTCAATAGCTATAAAAAAACCAGCTTTCTTTATTACGCGCTAATATATCGCTTATTGAGCAGGGCAAGAAGGTCCTGCGGCAATGTTTATTGCTTTGGAAAGTCTTTCAAACAACAACGCCCCGAAGGATTGCGTGTAGCGCAGGCGCATGTATGTAGTCTGGTTTGCTGAATAACAAAAGCTTTGGCTTCCGAGTTGTGCAGAGCATCATCGCTATTAACGCCGAAACAGTAACAGATTAGCGCATCCTTTGTTTGCGCTTTAATGCCAACAATAGTGCGTAAATCACCGGCATTAATGACACTACCGTCCTGAGCAAAGTACACCACATCACAGGCAGGGTTATCACAAAAATAATACCCTTGATCTTTAAAGTTCATAAGCCACGGTTTATTGATATGTTGCAGCATAGTTGCGATAGAAACCTCTAAATTTTTCTGAGTACAGGCGGGGCAGCTATCTTTTTTTGGAGCTGTGTTTCCGGATGAACAGCAGTCAGACATAATCTTCTCTCAATAATTAAGGAATGTGCACGAAATAAAATCTACAACAAGTAATGGAAGCGGGATCTTTAGTCCCGCCATTTCCATGCGGGACTAAAGATCCCGCTTCCAAGTTGACTAATTTTTTTCGTGCACACTCCTAAAGCGATTGCACTGCAGTTTATTCAGCGGAAGCCAGCATAACGTCGACATATTTATCCTGGCTGATTAGTTTCCAGGCATCTTCGTAACTGATTATATCTTCATGATTAGCGCGCCAGTGCGCATCGATACCATCCCAGCCATGGGTGGAAAAAACATGGCCACACTCTGGGCAGACTTTATTATTCAATGCATTCCAGGTAGCGTCGGCAACGGCCTGTTTATCTAGACAATGAACTCGACTTTTTTGCATATGCTTATAATAGCTACTGACATGAATACAAACGCAGACCCAAAAGCCACCGTTTTCTTGTTCAGTTGCCGGATAAACTTCTACTTTTGTTTTCATTTTTTTCTCCCCCTAGCCTAAGGACCACGAGCAATTATATCTTAACTCACCCAGTTTTTATGTGCTTTGTCCTGTCTCTTTACGGCTTTCCTGAATTGCTAATTGTAATTCCAGGCGCTTTTTATCCAACTCCAGTAACTCTATTTCTCGGCGCAAATAAATATCAGAATTTGTGGTGTTATTATAATTCTCTTTCAGAAGTTCCATTTGCAATTTCTCTTCGCGCATTTTATAAGCCGTTTCCATTTCAAATCTTAATTTCTTTTGCTGTTGCTCTTTTTCTAATTCAAGCACGTGCGCTTTATCTTTAGCCTCTAACCAAAGCGCCTGTTCCTGCTCAAATTTTTCTATATCCGCATTTAACTTCTGGTCTTTTAACAAAGCCTGATGGCCCAACTCTTCAGACTGAGATTTCTGCTCGGCATTTCTAGTGCGTTTTTCTTGTTCCTGTTTTGCCTGCAGTTGCACATCCAGAGTAATATCATTGAGATAGTTATCATGATGAATTTTATCGCCATGCAAACGCGACTCTATAATAAACTGCTCTTGCTGTTGCTCCTGCTGGTCCAGCAATAATTGCTGTTGCTGCTGCGCATCTTGCGCCTGCTTCTGACGATCTATTTCGGCATCCTGTTTAAATTGCCCCAGTTGTTTTTGCTGATGCACCAGACGCTGTTGCTGTTCCTCCTGCTGCTGACGAAAGCGTTCGTCCCTCTGCTCTTCAGATACCTCATAACTCTTTTTCAGTACACTCAGATAAACCGTTTCTTTACCTAACTTCACATCGGGAAATTCTAAAAAACTGGCCTGAATAGAACAACGCGCCTGCGCATCGATACTTTCTATCATAAGCATTTCACTCACCGAGATGGCTATGGCTTTTTCTATATCATCCAGACCAGAACGGACCCACTCATCATCTTTTAAACTGAGTAAGTGTTTATGGATTCGGTCACTTATCGATTTTTGGTAGGTATTTTTTATATGCTGGTTAATTTCTGGCAGTCTCTCTAACTGGCTTTGCGCATATTCGAGTGTTGCCTGAAAACGTATATCCAGTTGTGTATCTATAGTGCAAAATTCATCATACAGTTGAATTTGTTCACTGATGCGCCAATCTTCAACTGATAAAGGATAAAGGGTATGATAAAAACGCTTAACAAAATTTTCCGGGCGCAAATACACTTTATGATACGGGCCAAAATCCCTAATAACCAATTGCCGCCCTGCTTCAAAGTTAACTTCCCATAACTCAGAATCCTGCGCCTGGTCATGTTCCACCGCGCCTTCAATTAGCCACCGCTCTATATCTGTGCCTGGATTATACATGCTCACCAACTCGCTTAGCCAGCTTTGCCTCTTCACGCAATTTAGTGATTCTATCCCCCATCTTTGCTGCGATTAAGGGATATAAATTAGGTGCAAACTCAACGGTTCTTTTATCTATTTTTCGCAGAAACCCCCGACTTAGCAATAAGCCAACGGCAAACATTCGCGACCAATCCGAGTAACGCCTGGCTTTCTCGATATTGCTTTTCTCGATAATCATTTCCAGTTCATCGTTTTCGTTGATGCGAAACTGGGTGAATTGTCGTAAGCATTCAAAAACCAGCTCTTCTTCATCCGCTGTTAAAGGACCGGGTGCTGTAAATTCCAAGCGATACGAGAGCAGCACGGTAAAAAAATCAACCATGGCCGCGCAGCCAAAAGCAAATAATGAAAAGCCATTCCACATCGCCATGCTCGGCTTTACATCCTCAATAAACTGCTTATAGGTCAGCAGCATAGGAGGGTCCGGCAAGGACTGCCCAAACTCACTGGACAACTGATTGACCTTGAACTGGACATTTTGAAAGCTGCTAAGCACATCGTAATAAGCCGTTTCAACATTCGTAGCAATGTCCAGATTGGCCAGATTGAATTGCAGCTGTTGCACGCTTTCATCCAATGCCGAAAACTTTATTTCCAGCTCGCTCAAAGCCTGTTTTTTAGCCAGGTAAATTTCATTATAGCGCTTCCAGAATGGCCCTTTCCCTACCTGATTCCGATATCCCGAGACGATTTCAGGGTGCGTTCCAAAATATGCCTGCGAAACATCTTTGGACGCCAACTCTAGCTCTGCCCGCTTTTCTGCCAGCAATTTACCTTTAAACGGCAGAACCTCATCCAGATAAGATTTTAAATCTGTTCTGATATGGTTCAGGCGCTGTATATGAATGCTGTCCTTTTCAGACACTTCATAAAACTTAAAATAAGAAAAAGACACCGATGCGACTAATGCAATCACCAAGGAAAACAACACTGAAGCATAGCGGGTACGATTTGCACTCCAGTGTATACCAGCCAGTTCCAGAGTACAGATGACCACGATAGATTGAATTGCAATAGTAATTACCAGGGCAATCCACGGCAGAATAAAGTGCGACATCCCATAATATGTCGTAAAGCCTGAGGCAACACTTAACATTAAGACGATAGGAATCGTCCATATTCTTAACATGCCGACAAATAATGTCTGAATACGATTAATTAAATAACCGACGCCAGCCGCTTTAATTTTTATTTTTTTTGGGCTACTCATTGCTTAACAACTTCTGTGTCTGGCCTTATAAAGACCGAAAATGCTTTTACTTTTATCACACTCTTTAGTATCGAGTCAAAACTCTGTTTTACAGATGCGAAATAAATTCTGTCTCCAGCCCACTATTATTACTTTCAAACAAGAAGGAGTAGTGTGGCATGACAGTACTTAACCCTTACAAACCTCCCACCTTATCTAAAACTAGAAAAATTAGCTCACTATATGACCGCGCTAAGTATAGCTGAAATGGCTATTGCTTTAAACTCATCATATTTACTCGGTACGCAAAGCCTCCAGCGGCTGCAATCGTGCCGCTTTCATCGCAGGTATAACTCCAGCCAGCAAACCTATTACCAGTGAAACGGCAAAGGCAGCCATAATATAGGTCCAGGCTAACTGCACCGGCAAACCAGGCACTGCTAAAGCAATGATTTGTACGCTTAAAATGCCTAAACCGCCCCCTATAAATCCACCTAGCAGACTCAGCACCAACGCTTCAAATAAAAATAACGTAAAAATGGTGCTCTGCTCAGCGCCAACTGCACGTAATAATCCAATTTCAGAAATGCGTTCAGACACTGCGATAGTCATAATGGTTAAAATACCCACCGAGCCCACTAGCAGTGAAACCCCTCCCAAAGCAGCAACCGAAAGAGTCAAAATGTTTAATATGGAATCCATACTTTTAAGCATTTGATCCTGAGTAATCAGGCTAAAATCTTCACTACCATGCCGGGTGATCAATAAACGGGTAATCGATTTTTCTATGCTGCTCGCCGCTGTATTACCTTTATATAAAACATCAATTTCCATAACACCCTGACGATCAAATAAAGCCAGCGCTTTTGCAGTAGGAATAAAAATCGTATCATCCATATCGAAACCCATCATCTGACCTTTTTTCTGCATAACACCCAATACGCGAAAGCGATCACTGCCGATACGAATACGCTGGCCCAATGGACTAATTCCTGCAAATAGCTCAACAGCCAGCTTATGCCCCAGCACGGCAAAGGCGCGAGGGTTCGCTTGTTCATGCGCAGGTAAAAACCGTCCACTGGCAACCTTTAACTTCCACACTTCGGGCACTGAAGCACCCACCCCCAGCACCGTCGTACGGCGCTGTTTTTTACCTGCTTCTATACGCGCATTCCCCTGTACCAACGGCAATGCAGCAAGAATATTATCTAGTTTGGCAATAGCCAGTGCATCATCAATTGTTAAAGGCCGCACGGTACTGATTGTTGCACCGGACAGGCCTAAGGTTGTAGTTTTCCCCGGAAATACAGCCACTAAATTTGTCCCGAACTGAGTAAACTCGGCTAAGACATAGGTATGAATCCCACGCCCGATCGAAGTTAAAATTATCACCGCAGCAATACCGATAACCAAGCCTAATGCAGTTAAGCTGGAACGCAGTTTATGACTGATAACAGTTCTATATGAATGACTTATTAAATCGGTAAAAAGCATAATACAGTTTGCCTAGTAATATGCACGAAATAAAATCTACAACGATTAATGGAAGTGGGATCCTTAGTCCCGCCATTTCCATGCGGGACTAAAGATCCCACTTCCAAGTTGCCTAAGTTATTTCGTGCGCATTTAAATATCATCGTTTATTCAATGCAGCGACAGGGTCCATTCCCGCCGCCTTTCTGGCAGGTAATACACCAAATATCAGCGCGGTTAATAATGCCACCGCCAAAGCCGCCCAGATAGCCCAAACGGGTAAAAACAATGGAAAACCCGGGTAAATGGTTTGCAGAGCAAGTAACACTATCTTGCCTAATAACATCCCGGTCACAGCACCTGCTACTGACAATAGCGCAGCTTCCATTAAAAACAAGCTGATTAACTGTCGCCGGGTAGCACCCAGTGCTTTTAATAAACCAATTTCAGCGGTTCTTTGCGTGACGCTGACCCACATCACATTCATCACTAGAATGCCCGCGACTACCAGGCTAATGCTGGCGATACTGGCGACGGTTAAGGTCAATGCCGCGAGGATATCATCAAAAGTGCTGACCACACTGTCCTGAGTAATCAAAGTCACATCATCTTCGCCATCATGGCGAGCTTTAATAATCTCTCTAATTTCGTCAACGGCCTTATACATGCTTTGTTTTGATTTTGCTTCGACTAGTATTCTGAATAATGAATAGCGGTTAAATAAGGTTTGCGCAGAGGCAACAGGAATAATCACCATATCATCAAAATCCACACCGATAGATTGCCCCTCTGAGGCCAACACGCCTATAACTCGATAGCGTCGATCACTAATGCGCAGCCATTGTCCCAGTGCCTGTTGCTGAAAAAACATTTCATGCTTAATCTTTTGCCCGATAACGCAAACCGGAAGCGCTTTATCCACATCGATTACTGGCAAGAACCGTCCTTGCGCCAGATTTAAATGTCGTACTTCTCGAAAAGCAGCCGTAGAGCCAATAATGGTTGCTTCCCGTTCCAGACCTTTTATCGATACGGGTGCCGCTCCAACGCTAACAGGTGCTATTGCTGCGATATGCCGACTAGCAGACAAGGCTTGCGCATCGGCCAGAGTTAAATCCCTAGGTGTTTCGCCAAAGATAGGCGGCTGTCCACCCGTGGTTTCACTGCGACCCGGTAGTACGATAATTAAATGCGTGCCCAAGGCCTGAAATTCATTCACTATATAGCGCCTGGCACTTTCGCCCAGAGCAGTTAGTACGGTGACTGAGGTGATGCCGATACTCATCGCCATGATAATCAATAGCACCCGAGCCGGTTGCGAACGAATCGCAGCAAAGGCTTGATTGACAGTATCGCTAAAGGTCATGACTTGTAACAAGCTGAACTTTATACCGAGGATGTGCTGAGGCACGAAGCGCGTCAACTTCAAGTGATGCGCTTCGTGCCTCAGCACATCCTACGCTTTGCAGATAAATCCTTTTCCCCAGGTTCATTTTAATTGCCCATCCATAAGATGAATGCAGCGTTGTGCCCGGTCACCTATCGCCTGATCATGAGTAATGGTAATCAGGGTAACTTTTTGCTGGTTTAGCTGCTCCAGTAGCGCAATAATTTCCTGTCCGGTTTTGCTATCCAGATTTCCGGTAGGCTCATCGGCTAATAATATTTCCGGGCGCATAATCATCGCCCGGGCAATAGCGACCCGCTGCATTTGCCCACCGGATAATTGATTCGGCCTATGGGTAGCGCGCTGCTCCAAGTTCACTGCGGCCAGTGCTTCGGCGACTCGCTGCTTACGTTCTTTAACGGCTATGCCTGCTAAAACCATCGGTATTTCAATATTTTCAGCTGCGCTCAATCTCGGAATCAGATGAAAAAATTGAAACACAAAACCAATATTTTCGCGGCGCACACGCGCCAGTTGATCATCATCTAACTGAGTCACATCCTGATCATTCAAGAAATACTTTCCTGAGGAAGGCTGATCCAGCAAGGCAATTACATTCAATAGGGTCGATTTACCCGAACCCGATGGCCC
Source organism: Methyloprofundus sp. (assembly GCF_965251085.1). Classification (NCBI taxonomy): domain Bacteria; kingdom Pseudomonadati; phylum Pseudomonadota; class Gammaproteobacteria; order Methylococcales; family Methylococcaceae; genus Methyloprofundus; species Methyloprofundus sp. Next base: position 4,307,424 of record NZ_OZ252594.1, read on the forward strand.
CATAATCGAAACATACTCACCCTTATCAATTCTTAGATTAATATTATTAAGCGCATGGATCTGTTGCCCACCCACCTGAAAAGTACGCGTAATATTTTCTAATTGAATCATTCTTCTACGCTGACATAAGCACCCGCTTCAACACCTTCTCGCCCGATCGATAGCACTAATGCATCGCCTTCAACCAAGCCGGACACTACCTCGATAAAATTCCAGTTAGCCAGGCCAGGCTTAAATTGCCGTTGTTCCAGCAAGCCATCTGCGCTAATGACTAATACCTGATTATTTTCCAGCACAGCTTCGGTAGGCACACGCAAGGCATTTGCTTTGCTGGATAATAACACCTCTATATCTGCACTATAGCCAGGCAATAATTCTTGTAAATCTTTAGCATCACTCAGCTTTACCTCCACTTCTACCGTACGCGCTTGCTTTTCTTTTTCCAATACATACGGGGCAATACGTGAGACGGTACCGGAGCAGCGTTTTTCTGCAAAAGCGTCCAGAGTCACACAAGCACTCATGCCGACTTTTACCTGCGGAGCATCAACTTCGTCAATCGGCGCTGATACATACAGACAGCTAAGGTCAAGTAAATCTATCGGAGGTAAGGTCGGGATTCCAGGGGGTGAGGGTGTGACATATTCACCTAATTCCGCATTAATTTCAGCAACCGTACCATCAAAAGGCGCGCGAATTAAAGTACGCTCGATAGCTGTATTGACCATTACAAAATTTGCCCTGGCCATTTCAATGGCTGCCTGAGCCGCAAAACAAGAAGCCCTGGCAGCTCTTGCTTTAGTCGCTGCTCGATCTAATTGCTCTTCAGAAATAATCCGGTCGTATTTTTTCAAACGAACCAGACGGTGCGCATCTCTTTCAGAACCTTGCGCTATCTCACAGGCTTGTTTGGCCGATGCTTTATCGGCTTTTATTTGAGCTTTACGTAACTTTAATTGTGCGGTTAAATCATCATTCCAGACTTTTAATAATAATTGCTGGCTTTTAACCTTATCACCTTCTTTAACATACAATTCGGCGACATTACCCCCAATTGACGGAGCAAGATAGGCACGGCGACAAGCTTTGACCGTACCCACACGCGTATTGGCAATACTGGCTTTAACTTCACCTTTGGTAACTTTATACTGCGTAACACTAATACGCTCAGGTCCTTTATTAAAATAATAACCTAAGCTAGCGGCTATAAGAATTAGCGTGCAAAGTAGTAATAGTTTTTTGTTCATATACTTTGTTTCCCTGCCTTATTTTTTTGAGGAACAAAATTATTATTTTATCTCTTAAAGAACAAGTAGCAACAAATAAGGTCTGGTCGCGAATCACTAATTGCTTGCGCGCCTTACAATGATACCCACGGTACTAGGGTGTAAATCAAAATACTCGCCGATTTCACGCTGGCTATATTCCCCGGTAGCATAGGCTGTCGTTATCGCTGAATTTCTATCTTCAGCTTGCTGAGCTATCTCTGATAATGGTTTTGCAAGTGCCCTTTTTTGCTTTTTTGGGATATTCAAATCATCTTGAGTTATATCAATTTTGTTTTGCATAGTCGCCACAAACTCTTCATTACCCAAATATATCTGGCCTTTCAATTCTGACCATAGATCAATACTCTGACCAACGCCTTCAAGAACAAATTGCTGATAGCTGCGCTTGGCCTGCTCTCTGCTTTCTCCATATTGAGTTAAAATCCAGTCCGTTGTCAACCAGTCAAATTTATGTGCTTTATCGATCATCGCTAGATAATTACTCCAGGGCCAATCATCAATATTTTGTACCATGCCTTTCGCCCGAAGTGGATTCAGTACAACATAACGAGAAAGTTCAAGAAGATAGCTTTCCTTATCAACAAGAATTGCTTTATAACGCCCCTGAAATAAGTGACCCGTCCGATTATGTCGACGGTTTGTTGCCTGCGTGTACACCCCGTTTAACTGGCGCATACCTTTTGCAAGGTTACCATCCAGCGTTTCGATAATTAAATGATAATGGTTGCTCATCAAACAATAGCCGTGACAAAGCCAATTGAAATCTGTGACAACCTTACCCAGTATATTCAGAAAAATTATTCGATCTTCGTCATCATCAAAGATATCTTCACGCCTATCGCCCCGGGAGGTAACGTGATATAAAGCATTAGGAAATTCAAGTCTGAGAGGTCTGGCCATGTTTTGAACTATACCCTAAGATTGGCAAATTCGCAATTCGGGACCTGACCCTTTTTTGTTCCTGGCTTTAACTTCACCTTTGGTAACTTTATACTGCGTGACACTAATACGCTCAGGTCCTTTACTAAAATAATAACCTACGCCAGCGGCAATAAGAATTAGCGCACAAAATAGTATTAGTTTTTTGTTCATATACCTTGTTTCCCTACCTTATTTTTTTGAGGAACAAAATTATTATTTTATCTCTTAAAGAACAAGTAGCAACAAATAAGGTCTGGTCGTGAATCACAAATTGCTTGCACGCCTTACAATTATACTCACTGTGCTGGGGTGTAAATCAAAATACTCGCTGAATTTCTATCTTCAGCTTGCTGAGCTATCTCTGATAATGGTTTTGCAAGTGCCCTTTTTTGCTTTTTTGGGATATTCAAATCATCTTGAGTTATATCAATTTTGTTTTGCATAGTCGCCACAAACTCTTCATTACCCAAATATATCTGGCCTTTCAATTCTGACCATAGATCAATACTCTGACCAACGCCTTCAAGAACAAATTGCTGATAGCTGCGCTTGGCCTGCTCTCTCCAAATTTAGATAAAATCCAGTCCGTTGTCAACCAGTCAAATTTATGTGCTTTATTGATCATCGCTAGATAGTTACTCCAGGGCCAATCTTCAATATTTTGTACCATGCCTTTCGCCCGAAGTGGATTCAGTACAACATAACGAGAAAGTTCAAGAAGATAGCTTTCCTTATCAACAAGAATTGCTTTGTAACGGCCCTGAAATAAGTGACCCGCCCGATTATGTCGACGGTTTGTTGCCTGTGTGTACACCCCGTTTAACTGGCGCATACCTTTTGCAAGGTTACTATCCAGCGTTTCAATAATTAAATGATAATGGTTACTCATCAAACAATAGCCGTGGCAAAGCCAATTGAAATCTGTGACAACCTTACCCAATATATTCAGAAAAATTATTCGATCTTCGTCATCATCATAGATATCTTCACGTCGATCGCCCCGGGAGGTAACGTGATATAAAGCATTAGGAAATTCAAGTCTGAGGGGTCTGGCCATGTTTTGAACTATACTCTAAGATTGGCAAATTCGCAATTCGGGACCTGACCCTACTCTTCTCTACTCTTCTGATGCTCTTCTGCTCTTTCCTGTTTCTCTGACCCTGTTTCTCCTTTTTTTCTTCGTTAAAATGGGGGGACCTCAGTTTGACTCTATTGGATTCTAGATTATTTCACGTAACAGCGTGCCAAATAACCTATTTTTTAAATAGAAATCGGTGATTTTTAAATAAGATTTTTCTACAAACTATTTTAAACAAGATTATTTTCAATCAATAAGCCTCCATATTATGTGATTTATAGTCAATTAATTACTTTTCCTACTCCACCCAATTAAGACAATCACTGAAATGGTCTGATTATTGCTGCTTTACAACCCCCCTATGTCAACATACCTGTCGCCTGTAAAAATTAATATTAGGAGACAGAAATGGCCATATATAGCCAAGAATTTAAAGTACAATCTGTAGAAAAAGCATTATCCAAACGTGACGAACAAACGCTTCACGATATTGCCGATAATTTACATATTGGTTATTCAACACTTCAAAGATGGATCCGATTAGCCAAGGAAAATAAACTAGAAAATCCTGAAACAAATATGTCAACTGAAAAAAGCCCACAGAGCTGGACTAAAGCACAACGTCTTGAGGCTGTAATGGACTGTCACGGCCTGAACGATGAGCATCTTAGCTCTTACTGCCGAGAAAATGGAATTTACCCGCATCATGTTCAGGAATGGAAATCAGATTTTTTATCAGAACATCAAGCATCTAATTCTACCTCCAGGCAGGAACAAAAAAAACTCAAACAAGAAAATAAACGACTACAGAAAGAGCTCAATCGTAAGGACAGAGCTCTCTCTGAAACGGCGGCTTTACTGGTGTTATCAAAAAAGTGCCAAGCGATCTGGGGGGAAACGGAGGTCGATTAATCTCCTACCCAGATCGCAAACAATACTGTGCACTCGTTAATGAGGCGGTACAAAATGGAGCAAGACAACAGCTGGCTTGCGAGCTTGTTGGCATTACTGCCCGTACTTATCAACGATGGAATCAGGGTGAGAAATTATCAGAAGACCAAAGAATTTATAATGATACCCCTGCACACAACAAGCTATCAGAGGCCGTTACGCAAGAAATATTAAAGGTCATTAACCTGCCAGAATATAGCACGTTAACCCCTTATCAAATAGTACCTACTTTATTAGATTCAGGTCACTATATTGCATCAGAATCAACATTTTACCGAGTAATGAAGGCGCATAATCTACTTAAACACAGAGGTAAAGGGACAGCAGCTCAGCGCAAGAAACCCCGGTCACTAAAAGCGACTGCAGCCAATGAAATCTATTCATGGGATATTACCTATTTATTAAGCCCGGTAAAGGGACAGTACTATTATTTGTATATGGTGATGGATATTTATAGCCGAAAAATAGTTGGCTGGCAGGCTCATGATTGTGAATCAAGTTCTCATGCTGCTGATTTAATAGAAGATATTGTCTACCGAGAAAAAATAGATAAAAACCAGTTGGTAATTCATTCCGACAATGGAAGCCCGATGAAAGGTGCAACGTTAAGAGCAAAAATGATAGATCTGGAAATCAGTCCATCGTACAGCAGGCCACGTGTTAGTAATGATAACCCCTATTCGGAGTCTCTATTTAAAACGGTCAAATACCATTACACCTTTCCAGAAGCCCCCTTTGTCAACCTACACGAAGCAAGGCACTGGGTGGAACAGTTTGTAGATTGGTATAACAATGAGCATCAACACAGTGCGATTAAATATGTAACACCTAATCAACGCCATAAGGGCTTAGATAGTGCAATTCTAGAGAAGAGAAAGAGTGTTATCGAGCAAGCGAAGGAATGTCATCCTGAGCGCTGGAATGGGCGTAACACAAGGAATTTAGACCCTATAAAAACTGTTTTTCTGAATCCTGATAAGGATGAAATCAGCTCGGCAGAAAACGAATTACAGTTGAAAAATATCGCTTAAGTTAACAGTAAAGCAATCGGCGACATAAGCCGCCCATTACCCTTGACAGTCATCGGCTCCTCAGCCTGTACTGTAAGAATATTATATCATTACCCTTGCTTAAATACCTTGGGGGTTTGGGGGCAAAGCCCCCATGAACTTGCGTAGCAAGTTTTATATCACAAAAATGCGACAGGTTGGTTGACATATAGCGCAACTGAGGTTAATATCAATTAGCACAATATAAATTTACGGAGTCAATATAGTGAAAAATAAAATAATTCAACCTAAATCCTGCAAGCATTATACATAATAATCCACAAAACTCCTTATTAAACAATGATATAATATCATTTTCCTGATTTCACTATCTCATTGTTTTAATGAAGCCCTCTAAAGTATCAAAATCCTCATCTCACGTAAGAAACCGTACCCGAACGGTAAAAATGACATCTACAGCACATGGATTGACAAGCCAGGCGGGACTGATTCCCGTCGTGAAATATTTAGACAGGATAGGTTTTGAAAAAACCGTAAAACAAAGCGTTCCACATCGGCGGGGTGAAAATGCAGACCATCACTTATCTGATGTGGTTCTATTGACGTTGGTTGGCATGATGGGGGGAGCAACATCAATGGCAAAGGTGACGACCGTATGGGCAGATAGCGTACTGCGCAAAGTAGCTGGCTGGATAAAGATTCCTGTTGAAACCACAATTTTACGGATCTTTAAAGAAGTAAGTGATAGGCAGATAAGCCAGTTTGAAACGCTCACGCATACTTTGCGTGGTCAACACTGGCGGCGATTGCTTCGTTCCGGAAAATCGAAAACTGGCATACAATCCGTCCAGTGGGTCGATGTCGATTCAACTGTGGACACCGTTTGTGGTCGACAAGAAGGAAGTGCCAAAGGCTTCAACCCCAAAAAGAAAGGTGCCCGTTCATACCATCCACAACGAATAAGGTTAGATTGTGATCGCGAAGCGAGCCACAATCTGAACCGTTTGTTGGACAAGCCCGGCACGATAGTAGGAATTCATTTAATGCGCTCTATGAAAATAGCTTTTTGTTGATCAGCCCGACTGATGAATCGAACCTCTGTTTTTACCTGTTTAACTGAACTTTGAGCGTTGTCCATTGCAGTCAACTCTCAAAGTCCAAGTATCGGAGCAAAATTCTGCCTTAATCTCCGATTTTAGCCCAAGCAACTCCCTCAGCATTTAATCCGCTGATAGCCTGGGTCGAAGTGTTTAAATTTACATAAGCGCTAGTGATTCCAATTGTTAAGTTGGCAAAGGCTGAAACATTATTTCCACCCTGGGTATTTGCCGACGCCCAACAACCATCGCCCCGCCACAACATTTGCAACTGAATGCCGGCCGTACTTTGAGTGCACGCAATATCTTCGTCGGGTCAAACTTTAGCAGGGAGTGAATCAACTTAATAACACCCTTGCTATTCGGATGTAAAAAGCCATAATTGCGCGCACGACGAAAGCCTTTAGGCAAAACATGTTGCAGCACCAGCCACAGAAATTTAGCCCCCGATACCGTTTTGGTTTGATAGCGTTTGGTTTTGCTGTCTTGATAACGGTAGGTTACTTTGCCATTTTGGCAGGATAAGATATCCTGTTCACGAATCACACCACGATACAGGTATCGACCCAGATATATCAATGCTTTATCGCCTGCACCGACAAACTTACAATCGACCACCCATTTTTCCGGAATAGCTGTGGGAAATGGCAACTTTTCTTCGTTCATACGCGCTAGCATCTTTGCACGAAATACTTTTGCTAGTGCTTTATGATGAAACAGGTATTTGCCTTCCTTAGTGCGCCAGAGCTTCTTGATTTTATCCACGATTGCCGCAGGCATAATGACATGAATATGCGGATGATAATTTAATTCGCGTGAGTGTGTATGTAAGACAGCAATCGCCCCGGCATCGCCTTGCAACTGCTTATCATTTTTACTAAAACTCTGTAAAGTCGCCCAGGCACAGTCAAACATCATACTGTAAAGTAACCGCGGATGCTGCCTGGCTAACGACCTTAACTGCGCAGGTAAGGTAAAGGTATTCATAAAATAATCAGCAGGGACTTGTTTTTGTACCTGTCGTTCAATCCATTGTTGACTCTCATGATGTTGACAATGCGGGCAGTTACGCTGGCCACAGGAATGAGGCACAAAGGTTTGATAGTCACAGTCTGCACAGTTAACCTGCATCACAGGACTCAGCTGTGTCCGACAGCTCTTCATGGCATGTAATGCACTGATCTGATTGGAGCGTAAACGAGATTGATACTCGCTTAAAAAGTCAGACTGAAATTGATCAATCACTGCAGCTAGGGTTATCATGAAATCTGCCCCCAGTGAATAGAAAAGTCATTGACTAACTGATTAATGTGCAGCTCTGCATTCTCATCGGTAATATCGGTCAAATGCGTATAGCGAGCCGTGGTTACTAAACTGGTATGGCCCAGAATCTTCTGCAACTCAACTAAATCAACCCCGGCTTCTAACAGGTGAGTGGCGTAACTGTGGCGCAGCGAGTGGCAGGAAATCTTTTTTTTAGTCCCATTTCTTGCGTCACAAGACGGATTGTCTTCTGGATGCCACCGCGATCAAGGGGGGATTCAGCAAGATGTGCACCTTTTAGACCCCGGGCACGGTTGGGAAATACCAGCACTGGATTTTTATGCACAGCCCAAAACTTACGCAACACCTTCAAGGTATTCACAGGCAAAGGCACAAGCCGATCCTTATTGCCTTTGGCATTGCGAATATGTACCCGCATGCGTGTCGCATCAATATCACCTACTTTCAGGCTTAAGCCCTCGCCCAAACGTAAACCTAGACTGTAAATCGTAAAATAAAAAACTCGATAGCTTAGATTACGGGTCGACATAAACAGTTGTTGTGCTTCAACCACAGTGACAATATCGGGTATACGCGTACATCGTGGTGGTTTAATCATTAGCACATCAACCCACGGCTTTTGTAGCACATGTGTATAGAAAAACTTGAGACCATAGAGATCTAGTTTCACGGCACTCCAGGAAAGGCGGCTTAAAAGAGCATGAAAATAATCCACCAGTTGATCTTGCGTTAAGTTATCCAGATGCCCCTGAAAGTGTTCCCCGATACGGCGAATAGCGCGTGAATAAGCGTCAATGGTTTTGGGTTGCAGTCCCTTAAGCTTTAAATGCTTACAGTGCTGGATATAATAATGGTTGAATTTAAGCTCTATCGATGGTGTCATAACAGTGTAACCTCATTATTGTTAGTTGGATGAGCTTACAAGTTACCTGTTATGCATATAACAGGCAATGAGGTTACACTTTAAATTTAAGGGATGCGCTGTTTTTCTCCGCGATAGCGGCTTCGTCCAACTCGCTTTTCTAGCGGAAACAAAAGAAATTTTACAAGCCTGGTTCCGGACAGGCAATGCCTTTACAAGCAATGGTGTTGTAGAATTTACCAAACAGTTACTTGCACACTTGCCCAATCGGATGCGCATTATTTTTCGCGGTGACAGTGGTTATTTTGTCGGTGATTTGCTTGAATTTCTCGATACCAGAGGGCATGGGTATCTAATAAAGGTTAAACTTAAGAATTTGAACGCATTGCTGGCCAAACAGGCCTGGACAGCCATACAAGGCCGACCCGGTTGGGAGCAGAGCGAGTTTCAATATCGTTGTGGTGGCTGGTCTCGCTCTCGTCAGTTTGTCGCGGTCAGGATAAAGCAACCTAAACAAGTGACAGGACCTCAGTCCGAGCTTTGGGATACGGCAGAATATGACTATTTTTGTTATGTAACAACTGAACCTCTATCGCCTTGGCAAACACATAAGAAGTATGGTGAACGAGCGACGTGCGAAACATGGATTGAAGAAGCAAAATCACAAATGGGTTTAGGTAAAATCAGAACGAATCAATTTCTGGCTAATGCCGCATTATTTCATTGCGCCGTTCTTGCCTACAATACCGTGCGCTGGATGGCTCAATTGAGTGGCAACAAAACGTTGTGCCAATGGGAGCCGGATACACTTCGTACTTATCTGATTCGGGTGGCTGGAAAATTACTCACAGGCAATAATCAGCTGAGAGTCAGAACACCTGCAGATCCGCTCTATCCACAGGAATGGGATGATTGGGTTAAGGTGGGGTTACTCGCTTAACATTAACCGAAGTTAAGTCACTTTGATTAAAAGGTCATGGCACGTTGGCAGGGTGTTTATTGCCTTGGGCTCGGGGGATATCCATACGATACAAAAAATTTCCTCTATTTATGATTTAAATCTGGATATTTTGATCGGTTGGACAAAGAGGGCTGGCAAAGCGGCAGTAAAAACCTAATAACCACTTAGCTAGACAGGTTAATGAGAGTCAAAATATGGGCTTGCAGGATTTAGGTTCAATGTTTATTGCTTTCCCATATTATCGGGGCCGGAGTCTTTTTAAATTCAACTGTTAAAGCTGAAGACAGAATTTACTTCAGTAGAGCAAACTGTGCGCTGCCACAGGATATTTTTCAATTGGGAAAGACTAGAAATGAATCCGTTACTTGGGATCCATACGAATTTTATGGGAGAATTTCTAATCCTTCAAAAGATTGGAGGTTTTGGGGGATAGCTACCTTTAGTAATCATTGGACTTTAGGAGTTATAAGACATACTGTATCCGATCTTGAAACATTTGGCATTCATTCGGCAGCTACACATTTGGATATAGCTTCTCAATCATTATGGGGTGCTACTGGACGTCATTTTTACAGAGGACCATTTCAGGAAAGTGATAGAAATACTGATATTATTTATAATGGTTTGTATGTGGAACTACCCGAGACGGCAGCAATAGATTGTAACCTGCAAATATCGCAGTTTTTTGGTTAAAAAGTCATTTAACGAGTAGTAGGTGCTCTACGGCACGCCTACTACTGCTTATGAAGTGCATTGAGCATAGAGTCAGTATCATTTAAAAACCGAGGAAACAAATGTTTTTGAGAAATCATTGGGTAATAAGTTTACTTGTAGCATGTGGCGTTATAGTTATTATATATTTATTACTTTATTCAACTGCAAACGCACCAATTCAATTAACTCAAAAAACACAAGCTTCTGTTCCTACTAAGTTTGTAGTAAAAAATGATAAATATGCTGAAGCTAAAACTTTCTTTAAGAAAACACAGAAAAAAATGCTTGAGGAGTTGTATAGATTGGGAGATAGTGCAAGTCCTTCTGATTTACGACGTATAAACTTTTATGAACGAGGTGGACTGATTAGTTCAACTCCAGAAATAATGGAGATGTCAAAGGGTACTGTTGAATCCATTAGAGAAAAATATCATCAAATGGAAACTCGAGGATATTACAATGTCGAGTATGTAGATGATTTAAATAAAAATGCGAGTTTAATTCAAAAAATAAAAGGTTTTTTTAAGGCTAGTGGAGCAAGTAATTATCATGACGACCTCCAAAACGTTAACGAACATCTAAGTTTTTCAGGCACTGACTTTGATAATTCATTATTTTCTGATATTCCGCGTCTAGCCAGCGAAACATATGGTTCTGTAAGTTTTGATCGTTGGTCAGCAATTAAACATATTTTTGAAGATCCTGAGCTTGGGATCATCAGGCTCAATGAGGAGCAAGCTGGTCCCGCTGGCAAGACCATACATGTATTACCTGAGCAACTTAATGAAACAATCAATGGAAATCTAGCCAACTATACAGTAGAGGTTGCTTCGAATGGAAGTACACTGACTACTTTAAGATGGGTAAATGGCAAAAATATGTATTCAATGTTTATGCAACGAAATGCAGGGCTTAACGATGAGGCAAAGAATTATTTTTTTGAGTTAGCACGTTCGCTACCTGATCCAATAACTGATTAACTCTTATTATAGCTATGAAAAATAAGATCAAATTAATATCTATATCAACTATTTTGTTTTCAGTATGCTTAGTTGGTCTCCAGGCTTTTCAAAACAAAGAGTCAAAACTTGATTTGTTTGAAAAATTTAAAAAGCAGAGTCCGAGTGGTGGAAGAGACGCCTCCAAAAAGGCACTTACAGAAGCAGAAGACAATAGTGCCAATAGTGCCAATAGGATAAGATCACCTTCTTTGTTACAAAATAAATTAGATTCTTTGCAGCAGAAGAAAAATAATAACTCTGAAACTGAAAGATTTGTTGCACAGCAAGACCCTTTCACAGGAGACACTAATGATTATATTCCTGAAATTCCACTTGAAAGCCAGACAGATGTACCAGACTCAACTAAAAAACAATTTCAGAATATATCTGAAACGATGAGAGAGCAAGGATATATTGAAGTAGATGATTATTCTGTGCTCAAAATATCACGTGAAGCAATTTCAATTCAACATCTTGGGTCTAAATCTTTAGAAGATGTTTATGATAGTTTAGTATTTGAACCTACATCAGTTAAGGAGTCGGATTTTGAGCAAGGGGAATATTTAGGGCATAAAACAGAATTAGGATTGCTTGAGGGAAAAGGTTTTCATTCCTCTTCAGAGGGCGTTGACGTTTATGACGAACTTTCAAAGGCTCAGTCTGGTAAAAAAGAAATAGAACCATTGGGTGAGTTTTCACGTTATTATAAATTTTCTGAACTTGGAGTTGTTAAGTTAACTGAACGATTTTTACCTGAAGACAGCGAAACTCGTGTTACACCAGAACTGATGAATACTGATGTAAATGGTAACTATGCTTATTATTTGGTTCAAAAAGGCTCAACTGAGCAATCCCTGAATATGCTTACTTGGATAAATGGAGACCGTCAGTATATTTTAGAAGCTTTAAATACTGGAAATCTTGTGGACGATACTTTCAAACAAGTTTTTTTTAATTTAGCCAATTCTATCCCTTAATTTTAAATAACAAATTCAGAGTGGGTAATTATTAGTGAATAACATACAAAAAAATCAAAGTATTTCTTTGTATATTACTATGGAAATGAGGGCTGGCTTTGCTTCTCAAGAGCATTCAAGAGTCAAAAATTAAGACATAAGTTACATTGAAATGATAAGGGGAAATTTATTATGGCAATATTTGAAAAGGTAATACCACCTCTGGCATCGCTTGCAGGAGTGGTTTCAATTTTGTTGGCTTTAATTTCATTGCTACTAAGTTTTATTGATTATGCTGCGTCTTTGTTTGCATTTTTAGGAATCCCTTTTGCACTGCTCTCCTTATTTAGCAAGCAAGGTGCAACATGGATAAAAATTTTTGGTGTACTTTTTATTATCTCTTTTAGTACCTACTCTTTTCGATCACTATTTGAACAGAATGGACAAGTAATCAATTTTCGTAAGGAATAATAGAAAACTGAAGTGTAACTACTCAGCGTAAATAATTAAAAAAGTTCTTGACAGGGTTTTAGCTCGAATTTTGAGATTTCTAGTAAACTACCGATTAGCTTAGCAACAGGGTATTTTTTGCTTCCGTTTTCATCCTCACCCGCAAATTTCCTTTAAATACAGACGATCCCAGCCAATTTTTTTAATCGCCTTAGGTCAAGGAAAGGTCTACTATAGAATTATGGATTTATGTGGTTTTTTGGAGTAATATTCAACACCTTCTAACGATTTAAAATCTATATCTTGTGTCCATATCACAGCTTTAAATTTTTGACCAGTTGCATAAATAATACTGTCAGCTAGAGGTAATTTATAGTCAACACCATACTTGGTAGCATCAATAGCTAAAGAACTATCCAGCGATACAACTTTCCCTTGCTCCATATGAGCAATAGCTTCCAAAGCCATACCTTCACCACGTTGGCGTAAAATATATTTAAAAACTTCGGTAATAGTAATGCTAGGGACAATTAATTTTTCAATATTTTCTATCGGAGTGGAAAATACTTCTGCATTGGCATCACCTGCAAAATAGGATAACCAGGCTGATGAATCTACTACATTCATACGCGGTCTTGTTCCCGTGGTACTTCCGTATCAATACCTTTTAAAAAGCCTCTCATTTCACTCATAGGCTTGATGGGAATTAACTCTATACGGTTACAGTAAGTTAGCATTTGTACTTTTTGTCCTGAAATTATCCCAATAGACTCTCTTACCTCTTTCGGGATAACGACCTGAAATTTTGGGGAAACAGTTACCGCCCTCATAATCAACCTCATCGATATAAGTATGGTTTTACTATAGTGATATCGATAATATTTGTCAAACACATGGTGTCGTGGTCAGTTGTCGTTGGCAGATATACGATGAACTCAAACCAGAGGGATGCTCAGGTCCCGAATCACGAATCGCAATTAGGGACCTGAGCACTTTTTTTAGCGGAATATGCAGACTAGCCTTAATAGATATTTTCACCCACCGAAAAGGCGAGTATTTTACTGATATGCGTGTATGGCAACTGCGTTTGTTTATGCCAGTCGTTGAATGCAGTTTGTATCAGCTGCATATCTCTCATGGAACTTGCCAATCCATACAGGCCTATATCCGCCTGACGCAATGCTTGTAGTACATCCGAACTTAAAATAAAACTGTCTATACCCGCCAGCCTTAATATCCGTGGGCCAGTATTTCCTCCCAGGCGAGCACCTCTTTGCTTGAGCAATTTAAACAATTCTACAATATTGGACGTGGGCCATAGACCGATAAATTTAGCGAAACTTCCGTGTTCGCGAGCAATTTCATTAATCCACTGTGCATTTTTTGGAACTGTTATTATCTTTTGCATATTACGGATTATGCGTACGTCTTTGACTAAGGTTTCCAAGTCTTCAGGGGATAAAAATTCCAGCACTTGCGGATTAAATTTGTTAAATACGATTTCAAATTCAGGCCATTTATTTTCCACGACTTTCCAGGTAAAGCCAGCTTGAAAAATACACTTGGTCATTATGGACAAGATTCGGTCATCTTTTTGCGAGCAGACTTCCTGAATAGTTGTTATCGGAGGCAATAGAGCTTGTAGCTGATCTTCGCCGCCTTTTCTTTTTGCCGCACGTTGATAAATTTGCTCAAAATCTTGCATCTATAATACCCTCTAGAACTTCAAAATTTCACCTTATTACGTATTACTCTCAGCCATAAGTAAAAAAACTTGAAACATCGGTTAGTTAAAAATTCGTCATTCCCGAAATCTTTTATCGGGAATCTTTGCTTAACCTACTGGAGGCTGTCCGAGAATAGAAAACCTGCTACGGAAAAAGCCTTTTTGGCCATTTTTTCCGTTCATTTTCGTTAAAGAGCACAACTATTCGCCTCAAATGAACGAAAAAACTGACTCAAAATAGCTTTCCCTCGCGACGGTTTCTATTCTCGGACAGCCTCCTAGATTCCTGCTAAAAGCATACAGGAATGACGAAGCATAGCTGAGAGTTTTGAGTAATCAGAAAATTATAAGTAATTCAACACATGTTTACTCAACTGTTACTGATTTTGCTAAATTTCGGGGTTGGTCGACATCCGTCCCTTTAAGGACTGCCACATGGTAGGACAGTAGTTGTAGCGGAATTACGTAAACAATCGGTGAGATGAGATTGTTTACTTTCGGCATGCGCACGATTTGCACATGCTCATCTTCTTCTGTATTGATTGATTCATCTAGAAAGACGATTAATTGCCCGCCTCGCGCACTGACTTCCTGTATATTTGACTTTAGTTTTTCTAATAAACTATTATTCGGAGCAACGGTTACCACCGGCATTTCTGCATCTATCAGTGCTAAGGGACCATGTTTTAATTCCCCCGCCGGATAGGCTTCGGCATGAATATAGGATATTTCTTTTAGCTTTAAAGCACCTTCCATTGCAATAGGGTAATGCGTCCCTCTGCCTAAAAATAAGGCGTGATTTTTTTCAGCGAACTGTACTGATAAGGTTTCTATTTCTGTATCAATCTGCAATACATCTTCAATGATACGCGGTACCTTAAATAATTCCGTGGTAATTTCCTGTTCGGTTTCGGCCGTTAATGAAAACCGCCTACCTACCGCGACAACCAATAACATCAAAGAGACTAGCTGAGTGGTAAAAGCTTTGGTCGATGCCACACCAATTTCAGGACCAGCGCGGGTCATTAACACCAGGTCTGATTCTCTGACCAGAGAACTTTCAGGTACATTGCAAATACTTAAAGAATACTTAGCGCCCAATCTTTTTGCTTCGGCTAATGCAGCCAGAGTATCGGCGGTTTCACCAGATTGAGAAATAGTAACCACTAATGTATCTTCTGCTAATACGGGTTTTCGGTAACGAAATTCACTGGCAACTTCTATTCGGCAAGGTACCCGCGCCAATTTTTCAAACCAGTATTCTGCAACTAGGCCCGAATGAAAGCTGGTACCACAGGCCAGTATTTGTATTGCTTTTACCTTATCAAATATTTCTGCGGCATTATGCCCAAAAGCATAATCTTGCAATTGATTATCAATAAAGCGGCCTTCCAGCGTTTCTGCAATGGCATTCGGTTGCTCATAAATTTCCTTGAGCATATAGTGGCGATATTCACCTTTATCTACCGCATCCGCCGTTAAGCTACTTTCTTTTATAGGCCGCTGAACAATTTGATCATGCTGATCATAAATCACCAGACTATCTATTTTTAACTCTGCTATATCTCCTTCTTCTAAAAAGATAAAACGCTGAGTAACAGGGAGTAATGCCGCAACATCTGATGCTATAAAATATTCCCCTATACCAACCCCAACAACTAACGGGCTACCTTTGCGGCAAGTAATTAAGGTATTTTCGTCACCTCTGCTTAATACACCCAATGCATACGCACCTTCCAGCTGATTAATTGTATTTTTAACCGCTTGCAGTAAAGTGTCAGTTTGTTCTAGTTCGTGATAAATCTGATGAGCAATAACCTCGGTATCTGTTTCCGAGCTAAACTGGTAACCTTGTTGTTTTTGCGTCTCACGTAAGGCTTGATGGTTTTCAATAATGCCATTATGAACTACGGCCACTTTGTTATTGCATATATGTGGGTGAGCATTCTGGGTGCTGGGTTTTCCATGCGTTGCCCAGCGGGTATGTGCAATGCCTATATTTCCACTAAATGGGTCAGCCGCCAGCAAGTCCTCCAGGCCTTTTACCTTGCCAATCTGTCGCTGCCGGTGAATTGATTTATCGGCTATAACTGCCAGTCCTGCAGAATCATAACCCCGATATTCCAGACGTTTTAAGCCCTCTACTAAAATGGGAACGACATTTCTTTGCGCAATTCCACCTACGATGCCACACATATTATTGCTCCTTTTTCACGGGACGTTGCCAGCTTTGTATACTGATTTGTTTGGACCGGGTTAAGGTTAGTTGATCATCCGGGGTATTTTTGGTGATGGTAGAACCTGCGCCTATCGTCGCATTTTTACCCACCGTTACCGGTGCAATTAGTTGCGTATCTGAACCGATAAAAGCGCCGTCTTCAATTACCGTACGGAATTTATTCACCCCATCATAATTACAGGTAATGGTACCCGCGCCTATATTCACCTGGCTACCTATCGTTGCATCACCTATATAGCTGAGGTGATTAATTTTACTTCCCTTAGCCACCGTTGCTTTTTTAATTTCTACAAAATTTCCTACATGCACTTGTTCAGCTAATTCAGCGAGCGGGCGTAGTCTTGCAAAAGGCCCAATTCTACTTCCAGCCCCGACCACTGCATTATCAATAACGCAATTAGCGAGTATTTCCACATTATCACCGATGACAGAATTATTAATCATCGTATTAGCACCAATATTTACATTATTACCTATGCTATTTTTTCCTTCAAATATCACATTGATGTCAACTGAAATATCTTGCCCTAATGATACAAAAGACCCACGGCAATCAACTCTTGCAGGATCTAATAAAGTAACGCCTTGCTCCATTAACTTATCAGCCTGTCCAGCCTGATAAACTCGTTCAAGATGGCTGAGTTGCTTACGATTATTAACCCCTAACACTTCGTCTACCGTTTCTGGATGACTGGTTTTAATCGCTATGCCATCATTCACGGCCATTTCTATAACGTCCGTTAAATAAAATTCCTGCTGGGCGTTATTATTTTCTAAGCGGGAAACCCAGCTTTTTAATTGCCCCCCTTTTAGCGCAAGAATACCGGTATTAACTTCTGTAATCAGTTGCTGCTGATCTGATGCATCTTTTTGTTCGACAATTTTGCGCACCTGACCAGATTCATCTCGAACTATCCGGCCATACCCTGTCGGGTTTTCTAATACTACGGTTAATAAACCCATGCTTTGCGCTGAAACATTGGCTAATAAGCTATCGATTGACTGTTTTGCCAGTAAAGGGACATCACCGTATAAAATCAACACGGTATCCTCATTTTCAATCATACTCTCGGCTTGTAATACTGCATGGCCAGTGCCTAACTGCTGTTTCTGTTCAATCCACTGAGCATCAAGTTCAGATAACGTTTGTTTGACCAATTCACCGCCATGTCCATAAATGATGAGGACTTCATTATCATCTATCAGCTTGCTAGTATCATAGACATGTTGCAACAAACTACGCTTGGCAACTTTATGCAAAACTTTCGGCATGGCTGAGCGCATACGCGTACCTTGACCTGCGGCTAATATGATTGTTTTTACCGTCATGCTATTCCTTTGTACCTTTCGTGTATTTGATTTATATAGAGCAGTATTGCTCGTGAAAGTAAGCAATTGTTATGTAGCAGCAATTTCTTAATCTATTGATACTTCGCGCCGTGACTTCGCAAATTTTATAGTGAGTTGCTTGTAAGTACAAGCATTAAGACTAGAGTAGAGTTTGCATTGAGGAATTAATGTCTATCTACCTCGAACAGACCTTCTCAGTTATTTTTATGTAGAATCATATGCCACGGAACTTATGTAACAATTGCTTATTATTCTAGGAAAATGATCTAAGTTGTAGTTAAAAACTGCTGGTATATAAATTTATTAAATTGAAGGTGTTGAAGATATTGTTTATGAAAGTTTGTATAAATCACTCAATGATTTAGATAATAAATAAATCAGCTTTCCGGAATTCCTGCCATTTCTAGTCCATGAATATACAAATCAATCTGCTCCTGCCTTTTTAAATAAAATAATTTTTCGCGTGCAAAGGCACAACTAAACTCTGGCAATTCCTTTAATAACTGCGCTTTAGCTGTTGCCAACTCTTGATGTTGTAAATAAGCTAGAGCGACAACTTTATGCGCCGCCGCCCAGTATTGGCAATTGGGGATAATGCTCGCGCTTTCAGCCCATTGCACAGCCTTTGCATAATCTTGTTTAAAGATTAGCACTAATGCACCGTAAGTATAAAAAGCCCATAATTGCGGATCATTGGGACTTAATGCAATCGCCTTATCAAAACATTTGATAGCTTCTTCATAACGCCCTTCATAAGCCAGTGAATCGCCTAGACCACAATGCGCTGCTGCAAATGAAGAATTCAAACTGATGGCTTTTTTATTTTCTGCAATGGCCCGATCATATTCCCGTCTTGCTAATAATACCCTAGCCTTGAGCGCATAAAACGTGGCATTCTGAGCATCCAGAGATAACGCCTTATCACAAGCCTGCAACGCTCTATCCAACAATGCCTGAGTTGGCTTGGTTTGCCAGTAAATCATGCCCAAAATTAGCGCATAAGCCCACCAGGCAAAGGCTTCACCAAAATTTTCATCTAGCTGTTGGCTTTGTAATAATAGATCTTGAGCATGCTGATTATCAGCACCGGTAAATTTAAAAAAATGGTAGATACCTAAGTGATAGCAATCCCAGGCCTGTAAATTTGCAGGCCGGGCATGAATGACTTTATTACGTTCGGCGGAGCCAATTTCTGGCTCCAGACGGGCAACTATCATTTCAGTGATTTCATCCTGCAGCGAGAAAATATCCGCTATTTCACGATCATAACGTTCACCCCATTTTTGGTGACCGCTGGCAGCATCAATTAAATTTGCAGAAACTCGTACCCTATTAGCAACGCGCTGTACACTGCCCTCAACGACATAATCTACTGCGAGCTCTATACCCAATTGTCGGATATCAACTGCTTTGCCTTTATAGCCAAAAGTCGTATTGCGGGCAGTCACATCCAGCCAGCGATGCCTGGATAAAAAGGTGATAATATCTGCACTAACTCCATCGCTGAAATATTCGTGATCAGGCTCACTGGATAAATTTGCAAATGGCAAAACTGCAATGGCTGGCTTGCTATTATTTGACAGGTTTTGATTCCTGAGCGCTTGCGAGTCAAACCCCTCGTCTGCATTTATAATACCTACCCGCCCCTGATCCGCCTCTACTTCTGCGACAAAGCGAAAGCCTTTCTTATGAATCGTACGAATAACTTGCTGGGTGCGACCACTATCCCCCAGAACCTGGCGCGCTGTTTTAATTCGACTGCTTAAGGCAGCCTCCGACACAATTCGCCCCCTCCACACTTGTTCATTAATCTCTTGCTTTGAAACCATGCGCTCGCGATTGACAATTAATAAAGTGATCAGCTCGATAACCTGAGGCTCTATAGCTTGTGCTACACCACCCTTGCTCAGCTCAAAGCAGTCCGTGTCCAGCATGAATTCATTAAAGCGATAAATCATAATCAATTTTTAGCATCAAACGGTGTGCTCCCAAGTTTATATCGAGTAATACCCACATTATACCAATCTTCAGCTTTTCTCCAGAATTAAACCAGAGTACCTACAAGCACTTGCAGAACTTGATATCTATAATATTAACCGTGGATTTAATAAACCACAGAACATTAACTTTAAAAGGAAATACTCATGACAACGACTACTGAAAAATATCTAATCAACTGTCAGGAAGGCGCTAACCACATGGAACGTGCCACCATTTCATTTATACTGGCTGTTACTGCATCTAAAACCAGTGAAGCAGCTGTTTTTATCACCTCAGATGCTTCTCAGCTTTGTCTCAAAGGCGGCGCTGATGGTCTGACCTCTGAAGGCCTGGAACCCATTGCTGACTTAATTCAGCAGTTTGTGCAAAATGGTGGCAAGATATGGCTTTGCCCGGTTTGTGCAAAAGTTAAAGGAATCACGCAAGATGACTTGATTACAGGTGTAGAAATTGCCGGTGCGCCAAAAACCATGGCCTTTTTAGCCAGTGGTGCAAAAGTTTTAGCTTAAACCTAGAAAAACCGAATAAAAAGAGGATAGCAGCATGTATCAAGAGCGCGCAGAGTGTGGCAATCTGCCTGAATTATTACAGCAATTAGGCAAGTATCTGGAGTCGTATCTTCAGTTCGAACACCCCGATGCCATGTGCAACGAAGCTAGCTGGAAGGCTATGCTAGGGGGGGCTTTACCTGAGCAGGGCACAGGCAGTGAGCAATTGATGGATATCATCAGGCAACATCTTATTCCTAATGGTTCACAAGTTCCTAAACCCGGCTGCACTTCTTTTATTACGACCGGCGCCACTTCAATGGGTATCATTGCCACTCTGAGCGGTGCCGTTGCAGCACCTCAGCGAGTGGGCCTTACCGCATTTAACTATCTTGAGGAAGTCTCACTGCAATGGATGGCCGAGATGTTTGAATTGCCAACAACGATGAAAGGTGTCTATAGCAGTGGCGGCTCAGTTGCCAACCTGGTTGCTCTGGGAGCGGCTAGACAATGGGCATTTGAAAAACTGGGCGTCAATACCGCTGAAGAAGGTATACAAAAACCCTGCCGATTGTATGCCAGCAGCGCTTGCCATCGCACTATACACCGCGCTGCGGCTGTACTAGGCATGGGCCGATCTGCAGTAGTTTCAATTGCTACTGACAACAACGGGCGCATGTGTCCGGCGGCATTACGTCAGCAATTACAGGCTGATGCTGAGAGCGGCTTTGTTTCCGTGGCTGTGGTTGCCAATGCCGGAACCACAAATACAGGGGCTATAGACCCGCTAGCTGAAATTGGAGAAATTGCGCAAGCCTTCAATATCTGGTTTCATGTGGACGGCGCGTATGGGCTGCCGGGCATACTCGACCCGCGCATACGACCTCTTTACCAGGGATTAGCACTGGCCGACTCGGTCATAGTCGACCCGCATAAATGGCTAGGTGCGCCGGTAGGGATAGGTGCCACTTATGTGCGTGATCGCAGTATTTTAAATCGCGCCTTTAGCCAGGGGCCTGCGGATTACCTAGAGGGTGCATGTCATGATGACAATATTGAAAACTCCATGCTCAGTATGGGGGTTCCCTATCATGATTTTGGCGTTGAATTATCGGCACCTTCTCGTGGCGCAGTGGTCTGGGCGCTTATTCAAGAAATAGGTAAAACAGGCATGCAGGAACGTATTTGCCGACATAATGATATGGCGCGACTGGTCGCAGAATTGGCGCATAGTCACCCTAACCTGGAAGTGGTACAGGAGCCTACGCTGTCCATTTGTTGCTTTCGTTATATCTGTAATCAAGTGCCCAATCTTAATGATTTTAACAAACAGATTCATCGCCTATTAGTGCAGCAAGGGCGTAGCATTCCCAGCACTACAATCATCAATGACACACTGGTGATTCGTCCCTGTTTTGTCGGGGCCAGAACCAATGAGCAACATGCCAGAGAATTGATAGAGGATGTCCTTAGCGCAGGGCAACAGTTGCTAACAAATAACCACAAACAATATACATTTAGCTAGAGGATAAGATCATGAGCAATCGTTACGCTAGCATTCTCGAAACCATAGGTAACACACCCGTAGTACGTATTAATAAATTGGGGCCTAAAGACGTCAATATTTTTGTAAAAGTAGAATCCTTTAACCCCATGGGCTCAGTCAAAGACCGCTTAGCCCTCGGAGTCATTGAAGATGCTGAACGCCGTGGCGAACTACAGCCTGGGCAAACCATCGTGGAAGCGACCAGTGGCAATACCGGCATAGGCCTGGCCATGGTTTGCGCGCAAAAAGGCTACCCACTGGTTATCTGCATGGCAGAAAACTTCAGTGTAGAAAGGCGTAAAATGATACGTTTTTTAGGCGCCCAGGTCATATTGACTCCCGCTTCCGATAAAGGATCTGGTATGGTCGCTAAAGCGGCTGAACTAGCTGAGGCAAATGGCTGGTGGCAGCCGAAACAATTTGAAAATCCAGCCAATGCAGATACCCACGCGAAAACCACCGCAGTAGAAATATTGCGTGACTTTGCTGATATTTCTCTGGATTACTGGGTCAGTGGTTTTGGAACCGGCGGGACACTTAATGGCGTCTCCCGGGTATTAAAAGCTGAAAGCCCTTTTACTAAAATTATGGTTTGTGAACCAGATAACTCGCAAATTCTGGCTAGCGGCATAGCTCAATTACGCAATGCAGATGGTTCGCATAGTGCAAGTCACCCTAATTTCCGCCCACATCTAATGCAGGGCTGGTCTCCCGACTTTATTCCACAACTAGCAGAACAAGCACTGAACTGCGCACATATAGATGGGTATATCCCAATAGACGGAAACTTTTCGCTGCAATGCGCAAAAGACCTGGCACAGAAGGAAGGTATTTTTGTCGGTATTTCCGCTGGCGCTACCTTAGCAGGGGCATTAACGTTAGCGGAATCCGTCCCCGAGGGTTCTAATATTCTCTGCATGCTACCCGATACAGGAGAGCGCTATCTTTCTACGCCTTTATTTGATGATGTGGCTAGCGAAATGACCACCGAAGAACAAGCAATATCACGCTCTACGCCAGGCTTTCGCTTTGATTTAAGTGCACCACCCTGCCCAATAGACGATACAGATGAACTAGACGAGCATGCCGTTAAATATGTTGAAGCTTTAGTCAATGACCTTGATAAGCCTATCATTATGTTTGCTCTGGAATGGTGCGAATTCTGCTGGTCTGTGCGCAAAGTGCTGGATAAATATGAAATTCCTTACCACTCTGTCGACCTGGATTCCGTTGCCTTTCAAGAGGATAATCGGGGCACTAAAATGCGCACAGCGCTACGTAATAAAACAGCCTGGAATACTTTCCCGCAGATTTTTATTCAGGGTAAATTTCTCGGCGGTTGTACTGATTTATTTGATGGCTGTAAGGATGGCAGTTTATTGAGTCGGCTAGACGACTTGCAGATCCCACGCAATGACTCGATTGATTCTGACCCTTACAGTTTTTTACCAGGCTGGCTGCATCCGCGTTAAAGAAAGACATTTTCCTGATTACGTACAACTCTCAGCCATAGTAGAATAAAGTTTGAAACACCAGTATGTTAAAAACCTCGTCATTCCCGAAGTCCTTTTATCGGGAATCTATGCTTCTCCGGCTAGATTCCTGCTTAAGCTTGTGCCCACGCTTGACTGGGTAGCATGCAGGAAGACAACGTATAGCTGAGGGTTATGGGTTATCAGGAACATTTTTATAAGCTTTCCAGGCAAGAGGCAACTATACTTCGCGCGGTCACGGATGCGCATCCGTGACTCCGCGAAGTATATACTAAATTATTCGCTCAAAGCATTAACCAGCACATCTTGATAATAACGAATTCTATCTATATATTTGACGGGTTCAGCGCCTCGGGCATAGCCATATTTTAGCTTCTTATAATATTTCTTCTGGCTTAATAAAGGCAAAACTTCTTTTAGATCATGCCAAGTGCTGGGGCTTTTACCTAAATCTCTGGCTAATTTCCTAGCATCCAGCAAGTGACCAAAGCCTACATTGTATGCGGCCAGCGCAAACCAGATACGGTCATCGGCAACAACATCCTCAGGCACTCTTTTGATCAGCTGGCTTAGGTATTTTGCACCGCCTTTAATGCTTTGCCGAGGGTCTGTACGTTTTTTAATCCCCATTGCCTTGGCAGTCGTCTGGGTCAGCATCATCAACCCTCTAACACCTGTATGGCTACGCGCTCCTGCATTCCAGTGAGATTCCTGATAAGACTGCGCTGCAAGTAAAGTCCAGGGGATCTGGTATTGTTCTGCGACTTCTCTAAAGGCAGTTTCATATCTGGGTAAGCGTGATTTAATCCTCTTCAAATAGATGTGGTTATTATAGAAATCAAAAATATCAACATAACCATAATAGCGTTCGTTGATGATATTTAGCATAGAATTGCTTTCTATTTTTTCAAACCAGTCTGTGACCGTTTGCTTAAAAATTTCAGAATCTGAAGGCAGCACCCATGCCAGGCTCTGCTTCTCTGAAAATGGAAAAGCTTCTTTTAAGCTGGGATAATATGGATGATTCAAGGAAAATACATTTGAATCTACCACGGTACAATCAACTTCTCTCTTTACCAACTTTTCCAGCACTTGCTCCGTGGATAATTCACTGGTGGTTTCCCACTTTAGTTCGGGATAGTTTTTTTGTTGCTCTTGCAATGCTTCTACATAACTGCTCTCAGCTATTACCAATATTGATCGTCTGATTAAATCCGTTACGTCTTTAGGCAGTCTCGATTTTCTATGACAGACTACCTGCTGTTGCACGGTTCTATAGTCAGGTCCAAACAGATACTTCTGCTCACGCACATCGGTACGGGTTAATCCAGCCGCTGCAACATGACCCTCACCTTCGTTGATGGCATTCAGCATCGCTTCTATATTATCCACTATCTTATATTCCACATCGACATTCAAAGAATCAGCCAGTGCTTTGGTCAAATCATACTCAAATCCGGTAGGGGTATCATCCGCCCCCAGGTAATACGTTGTGGGGGAGTTCAGTGTCAGCACTATTAACTTTCCCTGCCTGCGTATATCATTCATTACTGGGTCAGTTTCACTACAACTAGTCAGTATGCAAGCAGAAAACGTAATTAATAGTAATGTGTGAATTAGTCTGGACATGTTTATCTTTTTTTGTTGAAAAATCAATCTAACACTAGAACATTTTTATCTTACACTGCTGATAATAGCAAAGATTGTTTATAATGTTTAGGGGCGAGAATTCAATAATACCGAGTCTGACTTGCCTTTTGACTCCACAGCCGCGCCAGAAAAACAGTTACGTAGCCAGCTATGCGCCTGTGTTTCTGACACTACTGTGAAGCCAAAATTCTACGTCATACTTTCCGATATTATTAAATCCTCGCCCCTTAACAGTTATCTACCCATTGCTACCTAAACTCCAAGGGCTTAATAATATCTTGAGGTTTGTGTTCCAATTATAATAATATAGCCAGTATTAAGCTTGCGGAATACGGTCTCTAATTTAGTTCCACCCACACCTAAAATAACTCGATGAATAAACAGCTGCCCATCGGCCCTATCATGATTGATATTAGTGGCACTACACTCAGTCAATATGATAAAGAAAAAATTGCCCATCCTAATTCCGGTGCCATTATTTTATTTGCCCGGAATTATGCCGACCCAGAGCAAGTAGCTGAGCTATGCCAGCAAATTAAAGCAAGCCGGAATGGTCCTATTCTCATTGCGGTTGATCAGGAAGGCGGGCGGGTACAACGTTTTCAAAATGGATTCACTCGCCTTCCGCCGGTTGCCGCTTATGCAGAAAACCAAGAATTATGCGCAGAAGCGGGCTGGTTAATGGCGGCCGAATTACTGGTATTAGGTGTAGATTTCAGCTTTGCCCCGGTACTGGATATAGACTGCGGCGTTAGTCAGATTATTGGTAATCGTTCATTTTCACAAGATCCTGAGCTTGCCTGCCAGCTCGCGAGCTCCTTTAGACGAGGAATGCGTAGCGCCGGAATGGCTGCGACCGGTAAGCACTTCCCTGGGCATGGTGCGGTAGCGCTGGATTCCCACCTGACATTACCGATTGATAAGCGAGACTTTAAGAGCATTTATAGTAAAGACATTCTGCCTTTTAAACACTTAATTAAAGAAGGACTAGAGGCCATTATGCCAGCACATGTCGTTTATCCAGAAATAGACGAGCTACCTGCCGGATTTTCTGCTATCTGGATAAACGAGATTTTACGTACACAACTGGGTTTTAATGGCGCTGTATTCAGTGATGACCTAAGCATGGAAGGAGCGGCCTGTGTTGGCGACTTTACCGAGCGCGCCAGACTTGCACGTGAAGCGGGCTGCGATATGATACTGGTTTGTAATAATGAACCTGCAGCGGAACAGGTACTGGAATCAACTCCGATTAAGCATAATCCAACCCGTGAACAACGTTTGCTAGCCATGCAAGGCAAGACTGAACTAACAACTCAGGCGCTTAAAAACAGCGACAGATGGCAATCAGTGAGCCAACAGCTAATCGAGCTAGCAAATTCTTATGCTGAGTGAAATTAAACAGGTACAAAAAACCGCTCGCCTATTACATTCGGCTGATGAGATAGAAAGCGCCATAGATAAGATGGCAGAAAATATTAGTGCGCAACTTGCGCACGTTAACCCTATCATACTCTGCGTTTTGAATGGCGGCATCGTGGTTACTGGCAAGTTAATGACCCGGCTTAATTTCCCCTTAACACTGGATGCAATTAATGTCAGCCGCTATGGTGATCAAACCAGCGGTAGAGAATTGAATTGGCGACAGAAACCTACAACCTCTCTGCAGGATAGAGCTGTATTGATTGTTGATGATATTCTGGACGAAGGCATCACTCTACAGGCAATTTACCAATACTGTCAGGAACAAGGGGCAAGCCAAATTTATAGCGCGGTACTAGTCGATAAACAACTTAATAAACGTAAACCGATTCAGGCAGACTTTGTAGGTTTATTAGTTGCCAATCACTATTTATATGGTTATGGTATGGATTATAAAGGCTATTTACGCAACGCTGCCGGGATATATGCCTGTGCTGATTTGTAAGAAAAACTACAAGACAGGCGTAAAAAATCTTTAGCTTTTTTCTGCTAACGCACTCCAGGCAAATAAAGACGACTTCCTCTACCAGCAAAAATGAAAACAACTGCAATTATCGGTGGCTCTGGCCTGACACAAATAGAATCAATTAATATCATAGACCAGAAGCATTTCCAGACACCTTATGGAGCCCCCTCATCGGCCTGTACTATCGGTGAATTTTCTGGGCAAACAATAATATTTCTCGCTCGTCATGGCAATCCACACACGATTGCCCCGCATAAAATAAACTATCGTGCCAATCTTTGGGCTTTAAAAGAAGCCGGTGCCGAACAAATTATAGCGGTTGCTGCCGTCGGCGGCATTACTCCCGAAATGTATCCTGCCCGCATTGCCATACCCGAGCAAATTATTGACTATAGCTATGGTCGTGAACACACTTATTTAGCCAGTGAGTCAGCTCCCGTTGACCATATCGACTTTAGTTTTCCTTATCACCAAAGCCTGCGCGAGCAATTGATTCACAGCGCAGAATCTCTTAATATTAATATTCAGGCTAAAGGGGTTTATGGATGTACTCAAGGGCCCCGTCTGGAAACCGCTGCTGAAATTCTACGTATGCAACGAGATGGTTGCGACCTGGTCGGCATGACCGGCATGCCTGAAGCAGCGCTTGCTAGAGAACTTAAAATTCCCTATGCTTGCTGTGCAGTCATTGCTAATTGGGCAGCGGGCAAATCAGCTGGCGAAATCACTATGCCCGAAATCCTTATCAATCTGGAACAGGGGATGGCTGGCACTGAGCAATTATTACAACACTTTCTAACCCACACATCTTCATAGGACTTAAAAGATGACCAACAGCATGACGGCTTTTGCCAACAGTGAAATGGATTTTGAAAATCTGACCATTAATTGCGAGTTACGTTCGGTTAACCACCGATATTGTGATATCACACTGAAATTACCCGAACGATTTCGCTATGCAGAAGCGGATATTCGACACGCTATCAGCGATAAATTAAAACGTGGCAAAATAGAATGCAACCTAAGCTTTAAAAAACATAGTCAGGCACAGCAAAAGCTAAGTATTGATATCGATGCTGTAAGTGCCTTATTATCAACAACCGGGTCCATAGCCCAGCTCATGGATCAGCCTCGCCCTTTTCGGCTCTGGAAGTACTCGCATTTCCTGGAATACAAATTGAGAAGCAAAGCGACAAAACCGCTTTATTAGCTACTTTAAAACAATTATTAGCCACTGCTATCGATCATTTATTGCTGGCACGACAACGCGAGGGTACACAACTAAGTCAGTTAATTTCCGGTCGCTGTGTAAAAATGCAGCACCTGGTGCGTCAGGCACAAGAGCGTATGCCTGTGATTTTAGAGCATTTACGCAGTAAATTTAAAAAACATATCGCAGAACTCGTCACTGACCCAAACCACGATCGGGTAGAACAGGAGATGGTTTTATTAACCCAGAAACTGGATGTCGATGAAGAACTTGACCGGTTGGAAACGCATATCATAGAAGTCTTACGTGTGTTAGAACAACAGGAACCTATTGGCCGTCGCCTGGATTTTTTAATGCAGGAGATGAACAGGGAAGCCAATACACTGGGCTCTAAGTCAGCAGATAAAGAAATGACCGCAATTTCAATTGAACTTAAAGTTCTTATAGAACAAATGCGTGAACAAGTACAGAATATAGAGTAATGTAGCACACCATTCCATACCATTTTACAACCTCATTAAAGCCGCTATCTTAGCGGTTTTTTTATGTCCTTTGACTGCTGCACCCAGCATCACTTTTTGCATAACTAGTGCCTGAACGAAAAGTCAGTTTTTTAAAAAAACATCACACCCAATCTACCATAATATTTTCCGATTTGGCTTAGTTGAGATAACAATCCACCCATTATTACGAATTTGCTCAGCACAATGCTATTGTGCCACTTTTCAGACATACTAATCCCTCAGTAAGGCCACTTTCTTTAAAAACTTAAGCGGCTTTCTTTTTTTCTTTGGCCAATCGTTGTCGTTCCATATCTCGTTTAATTGCGCCCACTTTTTGTATGTTCCTTGATAATACAGCCAGTGCGGTATAGCGTTCAAAACCATCAATTCCATGGTCCCGACATTGACTCAATCCATGAACCTGCAATGCATTAATGGCCGACTCAACAGCTGAGTGTTTCTTTTTGGCCTGTTTAAATTGATCGGCATATTCACGTTCCTTGTCCTTGACCGATAATTTCCCTTTTTTCGGCAAAGTCACTTCATCAAGTATCTCTTTCAGCCCACTTTGATTGCTCTTGCTATGAAAGCCTTTGTCAAAACTACACGCATTGAACGCTGGAAATTTCGCTTGTGTCGCTTCAACCATACCTATGGCTATTTTATCATCCGTTTCTTTTTGCATGACCTTATGATGCAGTATGAATCCGTGGTAGTCTTCAACTATACAGACGCGTATACCTAATTCAACGGGAACCCCTGCCTTGCCTTTGCTAATCCATTCGGTATGTGGCTGAAACAGGGAAAATACTTTTTCATCATGAGGGATGGTTTCTCCCTCAATCACGCGTCGTCTGATCTGATCGACTTGTCGATCGCCATGCTGGAGAAAGGTTTGCATCTTAAGCAATAGGACTTCTGGAACCTTATAGGTGCTTATTAATAACGCATAACTTTGAGTGACTCGGTTCAGGTACTTTTGAGCTAAATCAATATAAACCTGATGTGCGTTACAAATCAAATCGGCCTGAGCCCGTTTTTTCTTTTCGTCCTTCGAGGTGGAATGACGCAGCTTTTGAATCCGTCTATATTGTCGTTTGAATTCAGTGAGGTTATGTTTATGCTGCCGCCAATCGGGAAGGTCGTGTTCCTGGCACCAGTAAACACACTGACGGAATAAGACCCTCATCACATCGTAAAGCAAGTTAATGTCGGTTGGAAAGTGAACATCGGTTTTTAAGACAAATGAATCGCAACGCCCCTGAATGGATGCAGTGGACTCTAAATTAAGCAACTGATAACCCGAGCGAATGACTTCAGTATTAATGCGATCCATGATCTCAGGTGTAAATAACTTTAGATTATCTCTTAGGGTTTGTAAGCGATAGTTTTTGTCATCAAAAGTACCGTGCCCTAGCATCATTCTGAGCGTTCGATGTTCGTTGGCGAGTTCCTGGATACGATCGAAGTCAGCACCGAGTGCTACCCGTAAGGTGCCTAATACCAGAATACGCCACTGTTCCATGCCGGGACGACCTTTATTTGATGAGACGGCAGCTGTTTCATCACTGCCTTTTTTGTTCTTGCGCGGGATGACTTCTTGAAGAATTTTGAAAACAGCTTCTTTTAAAGGGCCAGTTGTATAGATGTGTTGCAAGCCCAGCAGGATGAGTGGAATATCATCGCGTGATGTGACATCAATGACGATGTTGGCAATATCGACTTGTCCTATTTCCAGTTGTGATGATATGACATTTCTCATGGTTTTTTTTGCGGCGAAGTTTTGCTAATAGAGGGCTGGAATTAAAGGTTCGGTATTTGCCAATGCACTTTCTGGGTAAAAAGACCTATTTAAAAACAGTGACTTATGTGTTTTGTATGAAAAATACTAAAATGGCGATTTTTTAATCTTCAATCGTTTTATTAGCTGTTATTATAGCATAGTTATCTGATTTTAAAGGGAATTTAGTTATTTCCGTTCAAGCACTAACTATCATGTGCCAATATCAGACATCTTGATTCAGACGAAACTAATTTGAGACCATTTCCTAATTTTTTGCGGATGAAGTCAGCTCATAAATTAAGCGCAGATCGGTTCCTGGATAGTTGAGTTCCGTTTGATTGAGTTGTTCAAATAACTTTTCTATTACTTTATTACTTGCAGGCCGGGAAGTACTATGCACACGTATCCGAAGTTGTTTTTTTACTTTATCGGGTAATATATCGGCTTCTGTCACAAACAGCGTTTGTAATAGTTGCCTTGCCATCGGAAAGTCGATTGTCGGTGAGGTGAGGTTAGCAGAGCGGCCATTGCTGTTTCTGCCCGATAAGCGATCATGTTGACAGTATCTATCAGCCGCTTTTTCCCTGGCAGAAGCTGTTCGAACTTATCTTCGTCTCTCAACTCTTGCCAGGTAATGTGTTTGGGCGTTTGGCTTAGTTTTTCCTTGATGGTTTTTAGTTCATTTTCATAAGGGAGATGGAAAGAAATAATCATCCAGAACAACCAGGAGAAATGGTCAAAAACCATTTCTCCAACGATGGCATTCGGTCAACAAACTGATAATACGTCTTCATTGCTTTTTTACCTACCTTTACTCCTGTTTCATATATTTTTTCTGTTAATTTAACAAGAGGTGCTTTGCCATTGTAGGTCATACTTTTGGCAAATTTTAAAG
The DNA here is from genome assembly GCF_965251085.1 of Methyloprofundus sp. Taxonomy (NCBI): domain Bacteria; kingdom Pseudomonadati; phylum Pseudomonadota; class Gammaproteobacteria; order Methylococcales; family Methylococcaceae; genus Methyloprofundus; species Methyloprofundus sp. Next base: position 4,338,830 of record NZ_OZ252594.1, read on the forward strand.
TTGTTTCAACTGTATCCATTATGTCGCCACTAATATGATTTTCATAGGCTCCCCATACTCGTTCAATTGGGTTATATTTACTATGATAAGGAGGGTAGTAGGCCAGTTTTATCTTTATGTTGCTTTTTTCAGCAAACTCCACAAGCCTTTTTATAAACTGAGTTCTGGAGCTACTGTTCTCCATACCATTGTCAGCGTTAATTGTCAGAATATCTACTCCATATTTTTCTTGAATTTCTGGCCAAATTTCTTCCAATCGGTCAACGATGAAATCACTGCTGGCATAGCCTGCTGTAAAGAAAAGGAAAAAATCATCATGTTCAGGCAGATAAAAACCAAAAGGAGTTAACTTTTCCTTAACATCTAAATCATGATCCTCTGCTTTTGTTAAAACCCGATTTCGTCCTCCCCGTGAAAAATTTCCTATATTCATTCTTGCTTTGGCATCAATTGATATACGAATCTCTTTTGGGTTGATATCTGCCATTCCATTGACTGAATGAACTTGTTCAAAAATTGCATCCGTTTCCTTGATTTTCTTATGAGGCTTTGTTTTTTGTACCTTTTTTGGATGGTAACTCAGCTCAGCATGAAATCGAAGCCGTAATACGTCGCGTAATTTTCGCATTGATATTCTCTTTGTTGGCATCACCATCTCTTATTTTTAATAAATAAGAACGGTAACAGTTTTCAAAAAATCAATGCGTAAATAAGGGAATTATTGATCGTGAACATCCATTCGCATGCAACACCAAAAGTGTTCATGTTCCGGTGCGAATGGGTGTTCCCGTTCGATAAGAATCAGCGTTCACGATGCATAAGAATAGGTGTTCATGATGGGTGCGAATATGCAAGAGGTTTAGACTCTCGCCATCATCGAACATTTACTCCCTCTGCATAGTTTTATACTCTGCATAGCAGCCATAAGCAGACAGTAATAAATTTCACTTTCAATCGAGTCTGGTCGAGTAGACGGGTTCTTCCGACAAGTTAGTCAATGAGTCGATAATACTTTTATTGTACACTTCGCTGCACGCAGCTACTGTGTGATTTCTAACCATTGCTGATTCTCATCAGTTGTTACCACGCCCCTCACAGAACCGTGCTGGCGCTATTTACGCACACGGCTCCTCGACAACACGCTTTACCTTGAAATAGATAATAAATTCACCGTAATTCGTGGATTCGGTAATGGGTACAATTTGAGAAGTTTAGTAAACTTTTCCCATGTGTAGCAACCCCGTTTTCCACGACGATTTAACCATTTATACAACGTTTTAGTGACCCAATAGGCAAAGCTTTGCAGACTTTTACTATTATCGGTCACACCGTAATAGGCAAAATGTCCGCGCAATTTTGCCGCAGTCGTTTTCATAATTTGTTTGGTAGGCAGCGTTCTGCTTGCCTTTAACCATTCTTTATATCCAACAATCTTGGCGGTAAATCGTTTGCTGACCGTTTTCCTTTTCATCCGATAACGCTTGCCATCACAACTACGTGAGTTGTAGTGCGTGAACCCTAGAAAGTCAAACGTAGCTGCTCTTTCTCCTCTGGCTTTTGCTTTTGTTTGTGCAAATACGCCAAACTCAAACTGTTTGGTTTTCTCGGGGGCAACTTCAAGGTTAAATTGCTTTAGCCGTGTTTCCATGGCTTCCTTGAAGTGCTTAGCTTCAGCTTCTATTTGAAAACAAACAACGTAGTCATCCGCATAGCGGATGAGCCGTGCATAGCCTTTACATTTCTGCTTTATACACTTTTCAAACCAGAGGTCGAGTGTGTAGTGCAGGTATATATTGGCCAGCAGTGGTGATATGACTCCACCTTGCGGTGTGCCTGTTTCACTGGCTTTGTGCTGTCCGTCTTCTTGTATCCCTGCTTTTAGAAACCGTTTGATGAGTCTAAGTATCCGTTTGTCCGCTATTCGATGACTGATAAAGCATATCAGTTGCTCTTGGTCTACATTATCAAAGAAGCCTTTTATATCGGCTTCAACTATATAATGAACGGGCTGGCCTTCGACTGTTTGACTTAATGCACGTAACGCGTCATGGCAACTTCTTAGGGGTCTAAACCCATAGGAGTCGTTAAGAAAATCTTGCTCATAGATTGCTTGCAGGATTTTGACTAAGCCAGCCTGTACCAATTTATCTTCTAGCGTCGGGATACCCAGTGGTCGTTTCCGTTGACTGCCTGCTTTGGGAATGTAAATCCTTAAGACAGGCTGTGGTTTATACGCCATTTTATGCAGTCGTTCGACTAGATTGTCTAGGTTTGCGTCTAAATGAATAGCGTAGTGATCTTTGGTGATATTATCTATGCCTGACGCGGCTTTTCCTTTGAGCTGCGTAAAGCATTCCAGCAGTAACTCTTTATTCATCAGATGATACAAACTGGTGAATTGACAGTCCTTGTCTGTGCTGGCTTTCTCAGGCTTCGTTGCAGTTTTGTTGGCACGCTTTCTACATTACTGTGCATGATACATGTGTCCCTGCTCCGCTGTTGTTGTCGTGATGGCCTTCCCTCCAGATGCATTACACACTTTCATCGGTACTATGCCACCATCCGACTTCCTGAACCGCTTCGGTTGTTCTTGTTTTATTATCACTTGTTCAACCTACTCTCTTCTTTGAAAGACGACTCAGGATCTCCCGAGTTGCCGATTATTCCCAATGTCCAACATGCCATGCTTTACAACCCCGAAGCAGTTCTATGATACTTGTCATGCGCGTCATAGAATAGGGACTTCCAGAAAGGGTACTCTGTCGTCCTGCTTACGTAAAACCATTTCGAGGCTAAATCACTTCAACTTGCGCTTACGGCCTGCTGGCTTGCGCCCATCGTGCTTAACATTTGGAGTTACCTCCGCCTGCCCGATGTTTACTATCTGGTGGTTGACCTACCTTGCCAGAGCGGGACTTTCACCCGCTGGAATTATCGACCTTGCTCGGCCGCACACCCTTTTGGTTGCTTTTGGTTCCTTTTGGTTTTCTTTTGGTTTTAGCAAAGGGAATAGCCCTAACAATATGAATGAGCCAAGTAATGTAGGCGATAAAATACCGGCTAGTGATTTAATTTTACCCAACTCGATGCCCGCATTAACATAAACCACAGTACCAGCCAGCATCCCTATCTGGCTTACTAGGTAGAAGGTCAAGGTTTTCATTTTAGTTAACCCCATTAACAGGTTAATCATAAAAAAAGGAAACAAGGGTACTAAGCGTAACGTAAATAAATACCAACTTCCTTCACGCTCCACCCCTTCATCAATGGCTTTCAGGGAATCGTCAAATTTAGCAGCAACGCTATCCCGGAATAAAAACCGTGCTGCCAAGAACGCCAGGGTAGCACCTATAGTCGAAGCAAAGGAAACAATCACAGGAAATCAAGGGGTCAGCCAACTTGATTTGTTGTTTTTATTTGTCCTCTATTTCCATATTTCAAGCTGGCTGACCCCTTGATCTGCCGACCCCTTGATCTGCCTGCCAGGTCCAGAGGCACGGATACCAACTTTACAATGTCAATAACCTCAAGCTCGCTCGCTTTAAAGAAATCTTTCCCGCACCCGCAAAATCCGATCCGATCGATGCTCACAAAATCCTAGAGTTGTTTCAGCTTCAGGATCATTTGCCACTCGCCAAAGGTGTTCTACAGGCCGTGTTGCCCGTACCCGATGCCAATCGACGGTTAAAACGCCTCACTCGACGGCGCCGCCAGTTGACCAACGAAAAGGTTGCCTTGCAAAACCGTATACAGCCCGACCTACAAGCGACCTGCCCAGCTCTGCTGGATATTACCGGAAGTGTTGATAATCTGTGGTTTCTACACTTTCTAACGTGTCGTGATGACTTGGTGAAACTAGCGCGACTACAATCCAAAAGCCTGATTGCCATTCAAGGTGTTGACAGGGGTTACCTCAACCTCATTTGCGATTGGCAAAAACAAGCAGAATTTTCTGATGAGATCGAGGAAGTGGGCCCGATGATTCAAGAAGATGCACGCCGCCTATTAGCCTTAATGGCTTCGATTAAAGCAATGGATGCCAGAATTGACCAACAAATTCAAGACTCCGACTATGCTCAACATATTAATTCGATTCCTGGCTTTGGCTTGGTATGCAGTGCTGAACTAGCTGGCGAAATCGGCACTCTGGAGCGTTTTCCGAAACAAAGCAGCTTCTCAATCTATATCGGCATGGCTCCTCTTGATAATCAGTCAGGCGCTTATCAAGGCACGAAATCACCGAAGCACGTCAATACCCGGGCTCGCAAAGCGATGATGACTGCAGTTTGTCGTCACATGACTTGTGTACCCGAATCTCGCGCTTACTATGATAAAAAGAGTTCCGAAGGCAAGACGCATAATAAGGCCATTCGCGCTTTAGGACGCCATATATCGAGAGTTATTTGGTCCATGCTGAATCATGAGCGAGACTATATAGAGCCGATTCCAGTACAATTAAAAAAAGCTGCTTAACGATAAGAGCTACTCATTTTTATTGAAGTTTATGAAATGGTGGCAAACTACGATCTGTCAAAATAATAGGAGCACTAGTATTCAGCTCCTGATTTTTTCTCTGGTTTGACTAGAGAGGGAGAGAATTACGTCAAATATATTGGCTAATTCTTAAATAAAACTTGAAAATTCCAGAGGGATGTTCAGGTCTTTTGTTTATGACTACACCTCAGGCAGTGATATTGTTAAGAATCATAAATCAAAGACCTGACCCCAAGGTTTCTTGCGCAGTATCGACCTGCTGTCAGGTGGAACAGTCTTGTTATTAAAATTATCAGGTTCCTCTCCTTATTGCTCTTTCTTTTCAAGAGCCTGGCAGGCTGTCACGCTTATTATTTCCACGTTAAACTTTGCAAACATCAAAACCCGCTTTTGCTCTTTCTTTATAATTGTGTGGTAGTTGTCCGAGTTTCCCTTCTCCGCACTTATCCTTGCAAACATCAAAAACCTGCTTTTGATTTTTCTGCTTTTTTCGCAAGCTTATGTTCTCCGCGTCCAGCCTATATTTTTTCCAGTAAAAACTAGCTTCACAGCACTCACTTTTGCTCTTTCTACAATGAGTTTCTTTTCCACTGTTTGCCTTCGCAGAAGGCTATAACGCGAAGCTCAGGAGTATTTTTGAGATAGCTTTATCATCTCAAAAATATCTGTCTGGAACTTCTGGTTATCGGATTTTCGATAATCGGTAGTTTTGGACAGTTCTACTGAGCTTCGCGTTACCGGGCGCGCCTTGCGGCGCGCCCGGTAACGCCAAAATAACCAGTTTATCTGGTTGATTTTTTGGTTATTTTAATTTTAAAAGAAGGGGTGTCCAATGGAAGAGATATTGTTAGCAAGAGTTGCAATCATGGAGCACACAAAAGAACAGTTATCGGTTTCAGGGGTTATATATTGCCCCATATGCAAGTGTTTTAACTCACTTAATTTCGCGGTACAAAGTAATGGACATGTTCACGCAAAGTGTGATACTGATGGTTGCGTAAGGTGGCTGGAATGATTACAGTTTATTTTTGTTGGCGGGTGCTTCCAGTCATATTGACTTTAGCAGCATGATTTCTAATGATTATGCGAGCAAATAACAAGTAATTCACTCATTTCTTTATAGCATAAACCAGCCAGACAATTTTGTAAATTTATTACTTAATTTAGCATTATTCTATCTGTATAATATACTTATTATCATGTTATACGAAAATCAGGTATTTTTATGTTTAGCATTCCTCAAGAAATTAACACCGCCTATGATGCATTATTGGTGCAGAATAAAGTGCCTTCACAACATCGCACCTTTTATAAAAAATGGTTACGCTACTATTGGGACTTTTGTAATAAATACCACTTTGATACCAAGCAACCCTTGAGTCTACCTGCCTTTCTTGATAAGTTACGTAGTAAACACCAGCCTGAGGTACTCTGTGAACAAGCTAAACAATCTGTTTTACTCTATTACTCATTAAGCTCTGGAACGACTCCATTACAAAATCGGAATACTCAGCCTGCTCCTGTTTCTCAAGCAGTTAGCGAAGCAGCTAAGCCTTATTCTGCCGTAGTAAATAACGAATCCGAGAGTATTAAGCCTGTTCTGCATGCTTTCAATAAACAATCCCTGGATCAACCAAGAGAGAAGATTAATAGTGTTCCTATTAATATAGCTGCACCGCAGTCAGCACCTTCTATTGATTTAAATCATACAGGGGCTAATTGGATACTTGTTTATGATAATTTGAATGCAGAAATTAAATTACGCAATTATTCGCCTAAAACTCTCATCTCTTATCGTGGCTGGGTACGAAAATTTCAGAATTTTTTAAAAAGCAAAGATAGCAGCTTGCTTACTCAGCAAGATGTAAAGGCGTTTTTAACTCACCTGGCTGTCGATAAAAAAGTTGCAGCTTCTACCCAAAACCAGGCATTTAATGCTTTGCTATTTCTTTTTAGGCATGTACTAAAATTAGAATTTGGAGAAATTAAGGATGTACCTAGGGCAAAGCGTACGTCTTATGTGCCCGTGGTATTAACTCGCACTGAGGTGGATAAGGTATTTAGCCATTTGCGTGAGCCTTTTATGTTACCCACAAAACTTTTATATGGCTGTGGTTTGCGAATTTCGGAATGTTTAAATATACGCCTACAGGATTTTAATCTGAATGAGGGCTTATTAACTGTGCGTAATGGCAAAGGTCAGAAAGGCCGTGTTGTTCCTTTGCCACAATCAATTATGCCAGAAATTCAGCAACAAGTGGCCGTAGTGTCAGCCTTGTTTGATGCGGATATGGCGACTGGTTACGCGGGAGTGTTTCTACCAGATAGTTTAGGGGAGAAATATAAGAATGCGGCTACAGAGTTTAGCTGGCAATGGTTTTTTCCGGCAAAAACCTTAACTTTTCTTTCTGCAAGCAAAGAGTATAAGCGTTATCATTTACATGATACACAATTACAGAAAGGAATTAAGGCGGCTGTAAAAGGGAGTAAACTATTGAAGAGAGTGACCGCTCACACCTTTCGACATAGCTTTGCGAGTCATCTGTTGCAGGCAAATTATGATATTCGTACTATTCAGGTTTTGATGGGGCATTCTGATGTTAAATCGACTATGATTTATTTGCAAACAGTGCCTAGTTTGACACTTAAAGAAGCTAAAAGCCCACTGGATTTTTAGCTGGAGCATAATCAAACTGTAGCGTCGCCATTGTTCTCTTTGTTACTTCCTTTATTCAATTGAAATGTCGTGGAGCATCCATGTTTGAATGCAACAGACGTACAATTAAAATACCCTCTTTTCTTTTTTTATAAAAGATTAAATGTGAGCGATGCTGGAAACATAAATAGTCTGATCGAATATGCCCAACTTCTGTTCCTAAGTCAGGATTATCATCAAGAGTCTCAAGGCATTTTTCAAGTGATTTATGGTACTTGATCATACCAGCAGCGCCAAAGTGCATAAACGAATAATCAAGAATTGAATCTAAATCATTACTAGCCTCAATTGAGAGGCTATACATTTAAACCCTGTCTTTTTTTAGCATCCTCAAGAATATCAACCATACTACGTTTGCAGACTCCGCTTTTTTCACCTTCAAGAAGAGCAGCACGAAGCACTGCTATTTTTTGTTTATGTTCCTGGTCAAGGCGAATTAATTCTCGTAGATACTCACTATCATTGCCATATTTTCCAGAATCAATTTGAGACTTAATCCAGGCGTCCTGTTGTTCGGTGACCGTTATCGTTTTTCGTTGCATTGGCATTTTAGCTCTCCTAGCTCTATAATGGTATGATTATATCATACACGATTCAGTGCTAATGATGTAGGCTCAGAACACCTGATCTCGGCATATTGAAATCAAAAGCTTGCTTGTTTTCACAAGAAATTAAGATGATACTAAAAGCGCAAGGTTGGCGGTGAGCTTGCGAAGCCCAACATAATATTGCACTGTGATTATTGGGCTTCGCAAGCTCACCGCCAACCTACATGCCAATCATTGGTATCAAGTTATTATCCTAGCGTTCAGGTGGTCTGAGGCTCGATTGAAAGCCCCCCCCCCCGTCTAAAACAAAAAAGCCCAATAACGTTTCCGTTATTGGGCTTTTCTATTTCTAAAACGTTCGAGCTACTTACGAAGCACGTTTTCTGAGTCTGTCCAGTGCTCTTAATTGCATCATCGCTTCGGCTAATTGAGCCTGAGCGGTTGCATAATCAATCTTACCAGACCTATCATCTAAGGCTTCTTCTGCTTTAGCTTTTGCTTCTAGTGCGGCTGCTTCATCAATATCTTTTGCTCTGATGGCGGTATCGGCCAGTACAGTCACTAAATGTGGCTGTACTTCTAATAATCCACCCGAAACAAAAAACTCCTGAGTTTCTTTTTCGCTCACTTTGACGCGAACTTCTCCAGGGTTTAATTTAGATATTAATGGCGCATGACGTGGTGTTATACCCACTTCACCCAGTTCCGCTGGTGCAAAAACCATTTCTGCTAGCCCAGAGAAAATTTCTTTCTCTGCACTTACAATATCAACGTGTATTGTCATGACCATAATATTACCTCAATCAGTAATTACATTCCTTTCGCTTTCTCAATCGCTTCGTCTATGGTTCCTACCATATAGAAAGCCTGCTCAGGAAGCTCGTCGTATTCACCGTCAATAATACCTTTAAAACCCGCAATCGTATCTTTTAGGCTTACATATTTACCTGGCGATCCAGTAAAGACCTCCGCAACAAAGAAAGGCTGTGATAAGAAACGCTGTACTTTACGTGCTCTGGTGACAGTCTGCTTATCTTCTTCTGATAACTCGTCCATGCCAAGAATCGCAATAATATCACGCAACTCTTTATAACGTTGCAGGATACCTTGTACACCACGCGCTATATCATAATGCTCTTGACCAATCACCAGAGGATCTAACTGACGACTACTGGAATCCAGTGGATCAATCGCAGGATAAATACCTAGTTCGGCAATCTGACGCGACAATACAACAGTCGCATCTAAATGCGCAAACGTTGTTGCAGGCGAAGGATCGGTTAAATCATCCGCCGGTACATAAACCGCCTGAATTGATGTAATTGAACCTGTTTTTGTCGAAGTAATACGCTCTTGCAGTACACCCATTTCTTCAGCGAGTGTAGGCTGATACCCTACCGCTGATGGCATACGACCTAATAGCGCTGATACCTCTGTTCCTGCCAGTGTATAACGATAAATATTATCCACGAAGAATAGTACATCATTACCTTCTTCACGGAAGTACTCCGCCATAGTCAAACCCGTTAGCGCAACACGTAGTCTGTTTCCTGGAGGCTCATTCATCTGCCCGTAAACCAATGATACTTTGTCGATTACGTTTGAATCAGTCATTTCGTGGTAGAAGTCATTACCCTCACGAGTACGCTCTCCAACCCCCGCAAATACCGAGTACCCACTGTGCTCAATCGCAATATTACGGATTAATTCCATCATATTAACGGTTTTGCCCACACCGGCACCACCAAACAATCCAACTTTACCCCCTTTAGCAAACGGGCAAATCAGGTCGATAACCTTGATACCTGTTTCTAAAAGCTCGTTAGCAGGTGCTTGCTCTTCATAAGAAGGTGCTTCACGATGGATAACCCATTTTTCTTTTTCACCAATAGGCCCTTTCTCATCAATCGGGTTACCCAGAACGTCCATAATCCGTCCTAAAGTTTTGTTTCCTACAGGTACTTTAATCGCTTCGCCTGAGTTACTTACTTCCAGGCCACGCATTAATCCATCTGTTGTACCCATAGCAATCGCGCGAACTACGCCATCACCGATTTGTTGCTGAACTTCTAAAGTCAGCCCTGCACTATCTACATTTAGTGCGTCATAAACTTTTGGTAGCGATTCGCGTGGAAATTCAACATCCACAACCGCACCAATAATTTGAACGATTTTACCCGAACTCATTGTGTCGTCCTCTTAAATATTATTTTGCTTTGCAAGCATAAACTTAAACCGCAGCAGCACCAGCAACAATTTCTGAAATTTCCTGAGTAATCGCCGCTTGTCTTGCTTTATTATAAACAAGTTGCAATTCATCAATAAGGTCACCCGCGTTATCTGAAGCACTTTTCATCGCGACCATTCTAGCCGCCTGCTCACAGGCGTTATTCTCAACCAAACCTTGATAAACAATGGATTCGATATAGCGTGTTAATAGGTTATCTAAAACTTCTTTGGCATCTGGCTCATATAAATAGTCCCAGTGGCCTTTTAGATGATCTGCTTCTAACTCGCTTGCTACGACAGGAAGTAATTGGCTAACGGTTGGCTCTTGCGTCATGGTGTTAACGAACTCATTGTACATAACATAAAGTTCATCAATTGTGCCAGCATGATAGGCATCCAGCATCACTTTAATGACACCGATAACATCATCTATATGCGGCGTGTCACCTAATTTAGCCGCCTGTCCAACCATATTTGTATTTAATCGATTAAAAAAACTCGCGCTTTTCCCACCAATCGTACAAATATCAACTTCGATATTATCGCCATCCCACTGAGTTAGTTGCTTAAGGGTTTTTCTGAATAAATTTGAATTCAGACCACCACATAAGCCCCTGTCAGAACTAACAATAATAACACCGATCCGCTTTACTTCACGCTCAACAAGAAAAGGGTGTTTGTACTCAGGATTCGCATGCGCCAGATGTTTAATGATCTGACTAATCTTTCTTGAGTAGGGGCGTGTCGCCTCCATCCTTTCCTTTGTCTTACGCATTTTACTCGCAGCAACCATTTCCATTGCGCGGGTGATCTTCTGAGTATTTTTAATACTCGAGATCTGGGTACGTATTTCTTTACCAACAGCCATTTTGTGGCCCCTTTACCAGCTACTTGTTTTAATGAAACTTTCTATCGCAGTGCGTATACCCTGCTTTATTTCATCATTAAAATCGCCTTTCTCATCAATTTTCGCCATTAAATCAGATTGCTCTGAACCCATGTACGATTGTAATGCATTTTCAAAATCACGAACCTTATTGACTTCTAAGTCATCCAGGAATCCTTCATTTGCTGCATAGAGTGAAACGGCCATTTGCGCAACAGACATCGGTGAATATTGATTCTGCTTCATCAATTCAGTTACCCGTTGTCCACGTTCAATTTGCTTACGTGTACTTTCATCCAGATCAGATGCAAATTGAGCAAACGCTGCTAATTCACGATACTGAGCTAAATCAAGACGAATACCACCGCCTAACTTCTTGATGATTTTCGTTTGCGCTGCACCACCCACTCGAGAGACAGATAGACCCGCGTTAACTGCTGGACGAATACCTGAGTTGAATAAATCTGACTCTAGGAAAATCTGTCCATCAGTGATTGAAATAACGTTAGTGGGTACGAATGCCGAAACATCACCACCCTGCGTTTCAATAATCGGTAAGGCTGTCAATGAACCTGTCTTACCTTTTACTTTACCATTAGTAAGCTTTTCTACTTCTTTCGCATTAATACGCGATGCTCTTTCCAGCAAACGCGAGTGTATGTAGAAAACATCGCCAGGATAAGCTTCACGACCCGGTGGACGACGTAATAATAATGACATTTGACGATAAGCCCAGGCTTGTTTAGTCAGATCATCATAAATAATCAGAGCATCTTCACCTTTATCTCTAAAGAACTCACCCATTGAACAGCCCGTGTAAGGTGCAATGAATTGTAGTGCAGCAGATTCAGAAGCGGTTGCAGAAACGATGATGGTATGTTCCATCGCGCCATGCTCTTCTAATTTACGAACTACGTTAGCGACAGATGAACGTTTTTGACCAATGGCGACATAGATACATTTAATACCCGTGCCTTTCTGGTTGATAATCGCATCAATTGCAATCGCAGTCTTACCTGTCTGGCGGTCACCAATAATTAACTCACGCTGACCACGGCCAACTGGAATCATAGAATCAATCGACTTCAGCCCTAATTGCACAGGCTGATCAACCGATTGTCTGGCAATAACGCCCGGAGCAATTTTCTCAACCGGTGACGATAAATCTGTATCAATCTCGCCTTTACCGTCGATAGGTTTACCTAGCGCATCAACGACACGACCGAGTAATGCTTGACCGACAGGGACTTCCAAAATTTTACCGGTACACTTTACGATATCGCCTTCGGTGATATGCTGGTATGCACCTAACATAACCACACCCACAGAATCTCTTTCCAGATTCAGGGCCATTCCAAAAGAGTCACCAGGGAATTCCAGCATTTCGCCCTGCATAGCTTCGGACAAACCATGTACTCTTATAATACCGTCAGTCACACTGACCACGGTACCTTCCGTATGCGCTTCGACGTTGACGTCGAAATTTTCGATCCGTTTCTTAATCAGATCACTTATTTCAGATGGATTTAATTGCATATTTTTTCTCAGTCTAAGCTGTTAGATCCTTTTAGCTAATTGTTGAAGTTGACCACTGATAGAGCCGTCAATCACACTGTCGCCTGCTTTTACTAAATAGCCACCAATTAAGCTTTTATCAATACTCGCTGTGATATTTACTTTTTTATTGAGTGACTTTGCTAGTGCTGTTGCAAAGCTTTTCTCTTCTACCTTAGTTAAAGCGTAAGCCGTTATAACATCAACATCGACATAACCTTCATCTTCAGCTTTATATTTCTCGAATAATTCCGCAATTTGTGGCGTTAATTTTAATCTGCCATTTTCTATTAATAGCTTAAGAAAATTATTAGCTTCCCCGGTAATCTGATCCTGACAAATTTCCAGCAATAGTGCCGTTAATTTATCTTCGTCGACTCGTGGGTTATTCACAATTGCAGCTAAGCCCTCATCCTGCATGATGGCAGATAGAAAAGCCAAAGTATCAGACCATTCTTGCGAACTTTCTGTTTCTTTTGCTCTTTTAAAGACTGCCTCAGCATACGGTCTTGCCAAAGTTGCTAGTTCACTCATTACACTTGACCTAATTGCTCAGATACTTTGCCGAGTAGCTCTTTGTGCTTAGCTTTGTCAATTTCCTGCTGTAAAATCTGTCCCGCCGCTTTTAACGCAAGTGTAGAGACTTCTTTACGCATTTGTTCCTGTGCTTTTTGCATTTCTTGTTCAATCTGCGCCTTAGCCGCTTCAATCATCCGCGCACCTTCCTGCTTGGCGGTGCCTTTTGATTCTTCAACGATCTCATTTGCGCGTTTTTGAGCAAGATTTACAATATCAGCTGATTGTTGTTTGGCTTCTCTTAAAACGTTTGCAGCTCTTTTTGCTGCGCGTTCCATATCTTCATGGCCTTTTTCAGCCGCTGCCAATCCTTCAGCAATTTTTTCTTTACGTTCTTCAATAGCACCAATTAGTGGCGGCCAGATATACTTCATGGTAAACCATACCAGAAGTGTAAAGGTTATCATTTGACCGATTAGTGTAGCATTAATACTCACTAGCCTTCCTCATATTGCGGTTAAAATAACTAACGAGTGTCTTATCCTGCAACCGCTTCAACAGCCGATAGGAATGGGTTAGCGAATGTAAAGAATAACGCCATACCAACACCAATCATAGTTACCGCATCTAATAGACCCGCAACAACGAACATTTTAACTTGTAGCATAGGTACCATTTCTGGTTGACGAGCCGCACCCTCAAGGAACTTACCACCCAATAGACCAAAGCCTATCGCAGTTCCCATTGCACCCATACCTAAAACCAGACCTACTGCAATAGCAGTCATACCTTGTACATCAGCAATCAACGCTGCAAGTTCCATAATACCTCCAAAAGTATTGTTAAAATAAAAGTTAAATAGTAATTAGCTTAATTAATGATCTTCGTGCGCCATACTTAGGTATACGATTGTTAACACCATAAAGATAAACGCCTGAAGAGTAATAATCAGAATATGAAATATCGCCCACGGAAAACTTAATAGCGGCTGTATATACCAGGGAAGCAGAGCAATCAGAATAAAGATTAACTCCCCCGCATATAAGTTACCAAAGAGTCGTAAGGCAAGTGAAATTGGCTTGGCAATTTCTTCAACCAGCTTTAATAGCAGGTTAAACGGCATCATCCATGGGCCAAAAGGTGTACAGGTTAATTCTTTTGCAAAACCAAATACGCCTTTAATTTTGATACTGTAAAAGATAATCAATAAAAAGACACTGATAGAAAGTGCAAAAGTTGCATTAAGATCAGTACTGGGCACAACACGCATATATTCCATGCCCATCATACCTGCAACGGCAGGTAAAATATCGACCGGGAATAAATCCATAACATTCCACAAAAACACCCAGACAAAAATAGTCAATCCCAGAGGCGCAATCAGGGCACTTTTTCCATGAAAAGTATCTTTAACCTGCTGATCGACAAACTCAATCATCATTTCGACAAAAGCCTGACCTGAGCTGGGCACGCCAATCGTTGCTTTTTCAGCCGCGTTCTTAAAAACCCAGATAAATAAAACGCCTAAAACTGCAGAGATAAACAAGGTATCTAAATGTAGCGTCCAGAAGCCTTCGCCTACTGACAACGGTGTTAGATGGTGAACAATATATCCTGTTGCGCCTTCCGCCGCGTGCTCTTCACTAGCCATTTTTACTCGCTTTCAAAAAAATTAATATTTGCGTATTAATAACGCAAACCAAAAAACTGTTAGTGCCGAGATATAAGTCGTTAATACTGCAATCATATCTATCTTCTGATCTTGCAAGATCAGAGCGAATAGCATTGCCGTGAGTATTAACTTTCCTGACTCACCCGCATAAAATGCCCGGACAATCTTCTTAGCTTCCTGCCCTGTGTGCTGATTGATTTTTCGTGCAAAATACCAGTTGGGAATTAGGGCTACAAGGCCCCCATAAAAGGCAGATTTTGCACTAAACTCATTTCCCAGCATAAAAAAACTTGCGATAGCAAGCGTGATAATCAGTGCTTGCCCAGCAAGAATCTTGTTTACAACTGAGAGTTTTTGCATTTTTCTCACATAAAACTCGATCAAATAATAGTGGAATTATAGCTACCGAAACAAATTTAAGCAAGGATGGATTTTCTTGCATTGGACAATAGAACAGCTCCACCCCAATTACCACTTGATCTATAGACTAAGTCGGATAAAATACATTTTATGCAACTAGCTATTATCGTAAAAACCGCAGCCGAATACTAAAAACGCTCTAAACACCTGAATGTAAACATAATTACCGCAACAACGCATCAATTACCGGGAGAACAGACTCCGCTTCAAATTGATTATACAATCAGGTTTCCTGTTACAGTTGATTATAGTAGTATCAATGATAGCCCGTACATTCAGCATTCGATTCTGCATCGCCAAGTATTTTACTAGATTGAATTCATTGCCAACCTCATAACCCCTGATCTCGGCATAACGAAATCAAAAGCTTATCGTTCTCACAAGATAATTAGATGATACTAAAGTGCAAGGTTGGCGCTGAGTATACGAAGCCCAACATGATATTGCATAGTGATTGTTGGGCTTCGCAAGCTCAGCGCCAACCTACATATCAAGCATTGGCAGCAAGTTATTATCCTAGAGTTCAGGTGGTCTGAACCTCTTTCAATTCTAAGCTACACCAACATAAAAAAATTATGCCCTTGCAAGATAATTGCTTCAGCTACTTTAAAGAATCAATAGATTCTTATGCCTTACCTGAGTCATTTACCTTTCCCTTTTACTATGAGCCCCACTCTTTGTGTGTTTTAGCAGCAAAAGAGCTACAAGACTACCTTACAACCCAACAAGAATGGCAGCACAATTTTGGGATGACAGGCAATACAGAAACTGCCATTGGTAAGATGTTCGGTGTTTTACTGGTGCAAAATCAGCAAAATGAAATCGGCTATCTGAGCGCTTTTTCAGGGAAATTAGCGGGCAAGAATCTGCTACCAAATTTTGTTCCTCCGGTCTTTGACCTGCTCGCTGAGGATGGTTTTTTTATACCGAGACAATGTGAGATTAATCTAATTAACCAGCAGATCATTCAGCTTGAGAAAAACCCGCGACTACACGAACTTGAAAACTTGCTACAAACAGAAACAGATGCTTCTGTTCTACAGCTTAATGTACATAGAGAAAAAATAATTGCAGGACGTCAACAAAGGAAAGCTCAACGACATGCGGCTGAAATTGAGCTAAGCGCCGCTGACTACCTGCTCCTTAAAGAGCAATTAAGCAAACAGAGTGTTAAACAAAAACTTCAGCTTAGAGATTTAAACACTTACTGGGCAGACAGGATTCAAACAACGCAAGCAAGTCTTGACCCTCTAAGATCTGCAATTTCTGCCTTAAAAAATCAGCGTAAAAACCTATCCAACGCTCTACAGCAACAAATCTTTGCCCAATACCAGTTTCTCAATATCCAGGGTATTAGCAAAAGCCTGGCGGATATTTTCCAGGCAACGCAGCAGCTAACACCACCAGCTGGAGCGGGGGAGTGCGCGGCACCAAAATTATTACATTATGCCTTTCAAAAGCAGATGAAGCCTTTGGCTATGGCTGAATTCTGGTGGGGGGTGCCTCCTAAATCAGAAATCCGTAAACATCAAAATTTCTACTCGGCTTGTCTAGGTAAATGTCAGCCGATTTTAGAACATATGCTAGACGGAATTACGCTGGATGAAAACCCATTACTGAGCAACCCCGCACATGGCAAGCATATTGGGATTGTTTATCAGGACGATGTTTTGCTGGTCATCAATAAACCCGCTGAGTTTTTATCTGTGCCGGGGAAAAATATACAAGACTCGGTATATTTACGCATCAAACAAAGCTACCCCAAAGCAACAGGGCCCTTAATCGTACACCGGTTGGATATGTCAACCTCTGGTTTAATGGTGATTGCCTTAAACAAAGTTGCGCATAAAGAACTACAAAAACAATTTATTCAACGCACGGTAAAAAAGCGTTATGTCGCCTTGCTAGACGGATTACTAACAGCAAAAAAGGGCATTATCGACCTACCATTACGTGTTGACTTAGATGATCGGCCCCGCCAACTGGTTTGTTGGACGAAGCCGCTATCGCGGAGAAAAACAGCGCATCCCTTAAATTTAAAGTGTAACCTCATTGCCTGTTATATGCATAACAGGTAACTTGTAAGCTCATCCAACTAACAATAATGAGGTTACACTGTTATGACACCATCGATAGAGCTTAAATTCAACCATTATTATATCCAGCACTGTAAGCATTTAAAGCTTAAGGGACTGCAACCCAAAACCATTGACGCTTATTCACGCGCTATTCGCCGTATCGGGGAACACTTTCAGGGGCATCTGGATAACTTAACGCAAGATCAACTGGTGGATTATTTTCATGCTCTTTTAAGCCGCCTTTCCTGGAGTGCCGTGAAACTAGATCTCTATGGTCTCAAGTTTTTCTATACACATGTGCTACAAAAGCCGTGGGTTGATGTGCTAATGATTAAACCACCACGATGTACGCGTATACCCGATATTGTCACTGTGGTTGAAGCACAACAACTGTTTATGTCGACCCGTAATCTAAGCTATCGAGTTTTTTATTTTACGATTTACAGTCTAGGTTTACGTTTGGGCGAGGGCTTAAGCCTGAAAGTAGGTGATATTGATGCGACACGCATGCGGGTACATATTCGCAATGCCAAAGGCAATAAGGATCGGCTTGTGCCTTTGCCTGTGAATACCTTGAAGGTGTTGCGTAAGTTTTGGGCTGTGCATAAAAATCCAGTGCTGGTATTTCCCAACCGTGCCCGGGGTCTAAAAGGTGCACATCTTGCTGAATCCCCCCTTGATCGCGGTGGCATCCAGAAGACAATCCGTCTTGTGACGCAAGAAATGGGACTAAAAAAAAGATTTCCTGCCACTCGCTGCGCCACAGTTACGCCACTCACCTGTTAGAAGCCGGGGTTGATTTAGTTGAGTTGCAGAAGATTCTGGGCCATACCAGTTTAGTAACCACGGCTCGCTATACGCATTTGACCGATATTACCGATGAGAATGCAGAGCTGCACATTAATCAGTTAGTCAATGACTTTTCTATTCACTGGGGGCAGATTTCATGATAACCCTAGCTGCAGTGATTGATCAATTTCAGTCTGACTTTTTAAGCGAGTATCAATCTCGTTTACGCTCCAATCAGATCAGTGCATTACATGCCATGAAGAGCTGTCGGACACAGCTGAGTCCTGTGATGCAGGTTAACTGTGCAGACTGTGACTATCAAACCTTTGTGCCTCATTCCTGTGGCCAGCGTAACTGCCCGCATTGTCAACATCATGAGAGTCAACAATGGATTGAACGACAGGTACAAAAACAAGTCCCTGCTGATTATTTTATGAATACCTTTACCTTACCTGCGCAGTTAAGGTCGTTAGCCAGGCAGCATCCGCGGTTACTTTACAGTATGATGTTTGACTGTGCCTGGGCGACTTTACAGAGTTTTAGTAAAAATGATAAGCAGTTGCAAGGCGATGCCGGGGCGATTGCTGTCTTACATACACACTCACGCGAATTAAATTATCATCCGCATATTCATGTCATTATGCCTGCGGCAATCGTGGATAAAATCAAGAAGCTCTGGCGCACTAAGGAAGGCAAATACCTGTTTCATCATAAAGCACTAGCAAAAGTATTTCGTGCAAAGATGCTAGCGCGTATGAACGAAGAAAAGTTGCCATTTCCCACAGCTATTCCGGAAAAATGGGTGGTCGATTGTAAGTTTGTCGGTGCAGGCGATAAAGCATTGATATATCTGGGTCGATACCTGTATCGTGGTGTGATTCGTGAACAGGATATCTTATCCTGCCAAAATGGCAAAGTAACCTACCGTTATCAAGACAGCAAAACCAAACGCTATCAAACCAAAACGGTATCGGGGGCTAAATTTCTGTGGCTGGTGCTGCAACATGTTTTGCCTAAAGGCTTTCGTCGTGCGCGCAATTATGGCTTTTTACATCCGAATAGCAAGGGTGTTATTAAGTTGATTCACTCCCTGCTAAAGTTTGACCCGACGAAGATATTGCGTGCACTCAAAGTACGGCCGGCATTCAGTTGCAAATGTTGTGGCGGGGCGATGGTTGTTGGGCGTCGGCAAATACCCAGGGTGGAAATAATGTTTCAGCCTTTGCCAACTTAACAATTGGAATCACTAGCGCTTATGTAAATTTAAACACTTCGACCCAGGCTATCAGCGGATTAAATGCTGAGGGAGTTGCTTGGGCTAAAATCGGAGATTAAGGCAGAATTTTGCTCCGATACTTGGACTTTGAGAGTTGACTGCAATGGACAACGCTCAAAGTTCAGTTAAACAGGTAAAAACAGAGGTTCGATTCATCAGTCGGGCTGATCAACAAAAAGCTATTTTCATAGAGCGCATTAAATGAATTCCTACTATCGTGCCGGGCTTGTCCAACAAACGGTTCAGATTGTGGCTCGCTTCGCGATCACAATCTAACCTTATTCGTTATGAGCATGGCAGGGCAGCGAAAACCCAATGGCAAGTCATAGCAATCAGCAACAATCAAACCAGAGTTTATTTTTATCCCATAACCGGACGCACCCACCAATTGCGTGTGCATTCGGCGCATATCAGTGGTTTAAATACACCCATAGTCGGTGATGATCTGTATGGAAATAAAGCCAGTCGCCTACATCTGCACGCTGAATCCCTGGAATTCACCCACCCAGTCACAAAAAAAGTAATGCATTTGCAGCTTGAAGCTGAATTTTAACCGATTATTAACTATACAGTTCGAAGCTCATTCCTTGTGTCAATGCTGCTGCCTGAAGAATAAACTCCTTCTCCAGAGGGGGAAGGTTGGGATGAGGGGATTATAAATGCTTGATTTCATCCTCCTCACCCAACCTTCCAGAAAGAGAGGGTTTAAACCTGGAAAAATAAGTTGCTCACGGTTCGTAGGATGCTGCTGAGGAACGAAGCGCATCATTCGCGATAGATGCCGTAGCTGGCTACGTAACCTCAGAACTCCTGATCTCGACATAAAGAAACCAAAAGTTTACCGTTTTTACAAGATAATTAGATGATACTAAAGTACAAGGTTGGCGCTGAGTATACGAAGCCCAACATGATATTGCACAGTGATTGTTGGGCTTCGCAAGCTCAGCGCCAACCTACATATCAAGTATTGGCATCAAGTTATTATCCTGTAGTTCAGGTGGTCTGAACTTATGCAAACGTGCTGATGACGGACAAAAAGACCAGCAAAGTTAGATGATTATTTGTTTCCAGGTGCCTTAACTTTATTTAACTGCATATCAATTTCCACAAGAATTGCGTTTAGTTGAGTAATTTTCTCAGTATTTTTAAGATGTCGAAAGACGGCTAATGACCTGCTAATATATTCCTTGCCAGCATACCATCGGCCTTGGCTTATATATAACTGCCCTAGCTCACTTAACGTTATTGCAATACCTGGGCGACTAAGATGCTGTTTATACCCCGTAAGCGCTTGCTGTAAACAGCGTTCTGCCGCCTCTATATCCCCTTGCTCACGTAACAACTCGGCCTGAAAGCGTAATAGGCGCGATTCCAGATTAGAATCGTTCACATCCGCCAGAGATAAGGTCTGGGCATAACGACGCGTCCAGAGTGCGCTATCGATATTTTCCATAAATGCAGCTTTGGTTCGGTCGGCAAGCGCAATAATCTGCACCTGGCTGGCTGAATGTTCATCAACAGCTAGTAACGGTTTCAAAAATTTTTTAGCCACATTCACCTGATTTTGCGCTAATGCGTTTTGAGCATAGAGCAGGGCAATGCGCGATTGGATATCTGGCTGCCCTGTAGTATGTGCAATAAGACCAGCAGCAAATAAATGTTTTTCAACTGCCGGGTAATCGCCCATGACCAAGGCAACTTCAGCTAAATTAATATGGCTTAGTAACGCCCCTTGCTGATCATCTATCCCCTGGTAAAATATTAATGATTGGGTAAACAGGGATTGCGCCCTTTGCCAGTCAGCTTGAGAAAATGCCTGTAAACCCTCAATAGAGTAATTTTCTGCATTAATTATGCCAGCGGGCCTGGTATCAATACTTCCTGCGCAAGCTGAAAGTATCAATACAGGCAGAATTAAATAAAGCTTAGTCATGAGCTGGGTGAGCCGGAACCAATTGCTTAGGCAGCTCTTTGTCAATATCACTTGATAATGGCCAGGTGCCTTGAGCACTATCTATTAAGTGTTCCGCCTTGGTTATTGTTCTGCGGGTATTAATGACGGTTCCCGAAATATGTTCTAGCTCAGCATTTATCAAAGTTAGAGCAGTATTGGCCTGGGCAATGATTTCATTCAGTTCAATTATCAGGTTAGGAAGGTAGGCAGAAGTCGTGCGTAAATTTTCTGTGATATATTTTGCTTCAGTTAATATGGGTTCGATCTGAACTAGCCTCTGCTTTACAATACTGACAGTACCTTCAGCTTCCAGTAAAATCTCCGATCCCGAGGCGACAACTGATTTTAACTCCTTTTCTACTTTGGTATCAAATACCGCAGCCCCAAGCACACCATGCCCTGTCGCTATTTGTGCAATGATTTTATGTGCGTTTTCTATAGTGCGCTCTAATTTTGGTAACAGGGTTTCAAATTTGGTTAACAAATCATGCTCATCGGCTGATTGAATAATATTCGCCAGACCCAATAATAAATCATTTAAAGAAGGCGTCTCCTCAACTGGGATTACTGAGCCATCTGCTAATACAGGAGCATGCAAGGAACCAGACTTTATTTCAATCAACGCTTCACTGATATTGGCTAATCTATTCACGATTGCCTTTGCTCCTTTTCTTATATACTCACGACTTCCCTGATAAACTTCAATTGTGACACGAATCTTACTGTCGCTGGTCAAATTAAGCGCTGAGACGACCCCGACTTCACTGCCTAATGCTTTAACGACGTTGCCCTGACTAATTCCTTCACTACTCGCCACATCTATATAATAGGTCACGCGGTTTTCGAAGATATGTTGATTCTTGCCACTGATAATCACGACGGCCGAAATCAATATGAAAGCAGAAAAAACAAACAACCCGACAACTCGCTCACGATAATTGTAGGTGGCCTTATGGATATAAGGTGCAGTTTTCCTTTCAGTATCACTATTCATTAAGCTAAACTCGGGGGAATGCTTAATAAAGCCTTAACTTCCTGCTCTTTACTCTGCATAAGTGCTCTCCAACTGTTGAAAATAATAATTTTATGCTCGGAAATAAAAATAATCTGGTCCGCATATTGTTCTAGAAAGTGGGTGTATTGCAGTCCGCCAATCATGCATACGGCTCGATGCTGCTTATATTTTCCCAGTAACTTTCCCATTTTCTCTCGTTGCCTGGCATCCAGGTCATTAAATGGAACATCTAGAAACAATAAACCAGGGTTTAAAATTAACGCCCTCGCCAAAGCCAGTTGGGAACGTTGAAAACTGCTTAACATTGCCGGAAAGGCTGTAGGCTCAAAGTTACAATTCAATTCATCCATGAGTGCTCTGGCTTTATCAGCTGTTTCACGGAATGATAATTTGCCATGATAAAGTAATGGTAACATCACATTCATCAACCCATGCTGCGTAGATAAAACCGGGGATACACCGGAAAGATAGCCGATTTTTGAACGCAACTTCCCACTAGCAGCCTGTTCCAGTTGAGAAGTTTGTTGTCCGAAAATTTCTATCTTTCCCTGCACTGGTTTACTGATGCCTGCCAACATTTTCAAGTAAGACCTTAATTGTGAACGGTGCGGCCCTACCAGGCAAGTCAGACGATCTGGTAGTATCAAGCAATCGAGCGGAAGAATTACCGAGTTACCCTCCCCTGCGTCCGGGATAGCGCCAGAGGCAATAACTGTCGCGGGTTGTGCAAAAGTACTCATAGCGTGAAAAGCAAAAAATAGCCGTCGGCCAGGAATAAAAAAACCAACCCTCTAACCACTGCCTTTTGCATTTGCTGCGGCACTTGAGTGGGTGAATTTCCGACTAACAATCCATGAAAGCAAGCCAATGCACCGATAACCAGGCCAAAAACCAGATTTTTTGCAATAAAGATCATGACCACACCGATATTCAGGGTATTTAGCAATTGCAGAAACAACTCCTGTGCAGAAAAATTATACACGTAGGCACTAAAATACACTCCGCATAAGATCATGATAATTGAAAAATAAAGCGCAAGGATCAACTGACTAATCATCATGGAAACTATTCCAGGAACAACAAAGTAATCATTCACATCAATTCCCAGATATTCTAATGGTTCAATTTCGCCACGCACCTTTGTATTCCCTAGATCAACTGCAATAGCTGAACACGAGCGACCGACCAATATCACGCCGGTAATTACCGGGCCAAGCTCACTCACAACCAGGCGAGAAAGAATATCCGTCAAATGGCTGGCACCCGTTAAAGCGTGCATAATATAAACCAATTGCGAAATAACTCCAACCCCTACCAAAACAGCAAGAAATGAAATCATCGTAATAGCGTTAACGCCCGTAAAGATAAGCTGGCCTAATAAATTGGAATAAACGGCTCGGTTAAATACATTGCGGTGAACTTGCCATACACTAAGTGAGTGTAGCAAAAAATATGTGAAATCAATAATGTAGAGGAATAGCTCTATACAGCGCCGACCAATCCATCCAAACAAATTCATTTTGATAGCCGTAAGAAAGGTTTTATATGATTAGCAAGAATACTCCAACGATACTATTTATCCTAGAAAAATCAGTTGCTCACGGTTTCTAGCACAAGATCTTGATTCCACAGCTCTTCCAAAAAATACCCGCTTAACCTATAGGTGAAACTAATTTTTTTGAAAAGTGTTATATTAATTCAATATCTTGCACTATAAATTCGCGCTCAACCGGCACTGCCTGAGAGTGTTAAAAGAAGCGGTATAAATTAGGGCAACCTTTCAAAGGGGCTTAAAGGGGGAGTAAAAAGTTTTAGCTTTTTCCAAAACAGCAATAGCTGAAGCTATTGCACTCCACCCGATTTTTTGAACACCAACGACGCTAAAAACACCCTTCCAGGGTTTGAAAACCACGCTCTTAAAACGTGGGTATTTAATTTTCAACACTTAACGATGACATAGCCAATAATTATGACTCATTTTTCTTCACGGCGAATTGTAGCAATCCAACTATTTGTCGCTATATTATTTATATCATCCTGCAACCAACCGCCTGATCCCGAAGAGCAAATTGAAAATATCCTTGAATTACTAGAATTACCAGCAAATCAATGGGTAAAGTACCATCATGCCGATAACGGCGATTGGTGGAAAAAGGGGCATGCTGGAATGGCATACGATAGCAAAAGAGGGAGTCTGCTTATATTCGGTTCAGACACTCACGGAAAGGATTGGGACAATACCGTACATGAATTTTCACCTGCTCAGCGTAGATGGGTGCAACATGGTGAAAATTCACCACAAACAAGCTATCGAGTGGATGCGGCTGGCATTCCTGTCTCAGGAATAGAGAATACTCAACCCTGGGCAATGCATACCTATGATGGTATAGAATATGACCCAGTCTCAGACTCACTCTTTGCAATCGCAGCACCCGATCATAATCCAATAGGAAAAACAATCTCTCCGAGCGGGAAGAACAACCCCATCTGGAAATATGCATTAGAGACGCAAAAATGGCAGGCCTTACAATCTAACGCAACACAAAAAAGCAATTTTTTTGCAGCCGCTACAGCTTTTGATACAGCGCGAAAAGCCTTAATGATCTGTAGTCATGGCCTATGGAGTCTTAAGTCAGGCACCCAAACAGCTCTCAAAATATTCAGCAGCCCAGACTGCCTGCATAGCTCAATGGCATATGATAGCTGGCACAAAGATCTATACCTATTCGGGACATATAGGCCCAGCAACCTAATATGGAAGCTAGATAGAGATATACTAACTGATGAGCCTGTGGAATGGCTAAAATTAGCGCCAGGTGGAGACTCTCCACCCCCCTTCACCACGACACCAGTAGCGTTTGACCAGCAAGCAGGCGTTTTTCTGTTTGTTGCAGACAAGCCTGGAAAGGACACCAATAGTGCCTCTACGTTTGTTTACAATCCGACTAAAAATCAATACTACAAGCTAGCAAATGTACATCTACCAAAGGTAGGCATGAACTTTATGATGACATGGGCTCAGGAGTACAAAGTATTTTTCCTGGTTACAGGTGGATGGGATAACGGCATCACTGTTTGGGCATTACGGCTGGACTTAAAAATGCTCGAGGCTAATTCTACTACGTTGTCTCACTCGTAATTTAACCCTTCGGAATGTACACCAAGTAACTTAATCACTTGGAAGCGGGATCTTTAGTGTTGGTGCCCATGTCCGTGTTCCTGGGCAATTTGTCTGTAATAACAGCCATCACACTCCATCATTTGTTGTTGCTGCTTATTATTCACCAATGCCAAAACACGCTCATCAAGCGCAGTGTATATTTCCGGCTCAAAACCAAAATAATGACCTAAAGCAAAATTAACCTGCGGATATTGCTTTTGTAGATTTGCAAATTGTTTGTCTATACGTTCAATTAATGTGCCGGTAAATAAGTAGTAGGGCAAAATACACACTTGTGTCATACCCAGTTTAACTTGTCTTTGCACGGCCGACTCTAGACGTGGAAAGGTAATCCCTGTAAAGGCGATATCGACTAGCTCATGCTGGGTTTCTTCCCATAGCCAGCGCGCCATTTTTGCAACTTCGCCATTGGCGACTTTATCCGAAGACCCTCTCCCTAGTACAATCACGCCAGTAGTTTTTGGATCAGGCATATCTATGGTCGCCAGGGTCTTTTGCAAGCTGCGCTTGAGAATACTTAAAATGCCTTCACTTGCTCCAAGATGCCTGGCATAAATAAACTCGACATTGGGGTGACGCATTCTTGCCTGCGCTAAATGCTCCGGAATTTCCATTTTGACATGGCCCGCAGCATTTAAAATTAAAGGTACAACTATTACTTTTTTTGATTTTTTAGCAGCTAAGTCAAATCCTGCATCCAGTAAGACATCAGCGAATTCTATAAAGCAAACATCAATATGCCATTCCGGGTGCTGAGTCCGCCATTCATTCGCAAAAGCATCAATTTCCACATTCCCTTGCTCCGCTCTGGAGCCATGCCCGACTAATAAAATACTGAATTCCATGCTTATTCCTGTGTATTGCTTGCTTTACGAAAACGATGACTAAACTGCGCATCATATAATTTGGATTTTTTAATCTCGCTCCACTGCCTGGAGCCCAAAGTTGGACTGGCAATAATCATCGACTGAGAATTTATGCCAGCCTGCTTACATAGCTCTTTTATATTCGCCAGCGTGCCATGAATAATTTTCTGTTCATCAGGCCAGCTGGCTTTATGCACTACGACTATAGGAGAGTCATCTTGCCAGCCTGCGGTAAGTAAGTCTTCGCGCACTTTTTTTAGTAAGGTAATCGATAAATATAAACATAAAGTGCAGTGATGCTGCCCTAATTCGACTAAAGATTCACCGGGTGGCATCGGAGTTCTGCCTTCGACCCGAGTGAAAATAACGGTTTGTGTGACTTCGGGTAAGGTTAGAGTTTCCACAGCTGCCGCCGCTGAGGCCATTGCTGAAGTCACACCGGGCACAACACCAATACCGATCCCTGCTTTATCTAAAGGCTGCACCATTTCTATTAATGCACCATATAAACTAGGGTCACCTGTTTGCAGACGAATAACGGTGGCATCTGCCGTTGATTGCTTGATCAGCCAGCCAGTAATTTCCTCTAAGGTCATACCCTTAGAGTCTGCAATATTACAGCCAGGTTTTGCCCATTGTGTGGCGGCTTTCGAGACTAAAGAACCGGCATATAAAATGGCATCGGCTTGAGCAATCAGTTTTTGTGCTTTGAGTGTGATCAGTTCAGGGTCACCTGGCCCTGCACCAACAAACCAGACTTTGGCCATATGTGTATGTATTCGTATATTTAGGCTGTAGGGCGTGGCTTTAGCCCGCCTTTATGTGCCGGAAACAGGCGGGCTAAAGCCACGCCCTACATCGGATTTTGGGATGATATATTACCACAAGATTCATTGATGCATTTCTTTTAGGCAAAAAAAAGGGAAGGTCGTGAAACCTTCCCATATAACGAGGTACCGCTTAACTTATTACTTAGAAACCAAAACCTACATATGCACCTGTTGTGAACCCATTAAGATCAACACCGTCTAAATCACCAAAAGTCAGGTTATAACGAACATCGGCACCCACAAAGATGTTTTTCCAGACATTATAATCAGCACCGGCAGCAAAATGCATACCTGGTTCTAATACGGTTACACCATCAGATGGCGGACTGATAACGTGTATAGCCAGACCTACTGGAATAATCCAAGGTCTGAATTTGCTACCTTTCATAAATTTAACTTTTGGTGATGCTGTTAGAGTAAACTGGTTGACTTTAACAGTAGTACCTGCAGGAACAGCACCTGGAGCTACGTTATTAAGCAAAGTTGGTAATGGCCCAACAGCTAAAAATGCCTGATCAAATTCTTTATATTCAAACATGATCTCACCCAGCACTTCGATACTGTCTTCGAAGCCGAATAAATCATCGCTTAAAACCAGATCTAAGCCCGCACCGACATACCAGCCATCTTGCTCACCATTAACCTGACCAGCGATACCTGCTGTATCCGTTAAAATATCACCTTGACGAGGATTATTATTTCTCGCATAACCCCCACGGAAAGAGACCATATTGCCGCCACCCATCGTTTGTCTTTCAGATTCCTGCTTTTCTAAATTGGCAATTCGTGCCTGCAGTTGAGCCATATCATCAGCACTAGCTTGTGGCGCTACTGCCAGACCGGTTAACGCTAAAAGCGCAGTTGCAGCGCTTAGAGCTATTTTAGTATTTTTAAACATAGTCCCCCCCAAGGGTAATTATTAGATTTGTATAATTATCACAACAATTTGTATCTTTTAAACAACATTTTGTAACACGGTAAAAATAATAGCAGTAAACTTTAATCCTTACAAGTTTTAACAACAATTATTTATTATTTATTTTCCATGCTTTTCAGCAACTAATGAATAACTGCTAATAATTAACATAAAACATTGGGAGTTGTTGTAGTGTTTTGTTGTAAATAAACAACTGCTTGTATTATTCGCATGCCTCTCAAGCTTAGGTCAAATGACCTTATGTCCCTTAAACCTAGAAAAATCAGTTGAGCGCGAATTTATAGTGCAAGATATTGAATTAATATAATACTTTCAAAAAACGTCCGCTTCACCCATAGGTTAAGCGGGCATTTTTTTGCAAGTGCGGTGGAATCAAGAGCTTGTGCTAGAAAACCTGAGCAACTGATTTTTCTAGGTTAAATTAGTTTATGAGCATTTCCACGCCGCACAAAGAACGAGCTATTAAGTGAACAAAGTGAAGCAGGAAATATAGGGTGGGAGGAAGAGAAAAAAAGAAGGGACTACATACGCAGCCATTAAAACTAGGCAGTTGCCTGCTTACTACGGAACATTCATCGTGTCCATTGCACGCATTTCACAAACGTCATCCGTGTTGTAGTAATAGGAGCATAGCATTTCACCACAGATAACAAGGTCAAACTAAAATAGGATGGGCAAAGGGCTTCATCCGTGCCCATCAACGAAAATATGATGGGCACGTCGTACCTCCTTTGCCCATCCTACAAAACGCTTGTTCTTCATGATATTTTTTATCAAATACCTGCTTTTCTGGTGCCTGGCTGGAAATATACAATCAAATTTCGTAACTATCAGATACGCCGAATCGTTACAAAATTTCTTAGAAAATCAGCAAAATGCTTATTTGAAGTGATTACTCAGTAAAATCATTTTTAATATCAAAGCGCGAGGCTATACCGTCTAATTCATCCAGGCTGTTATAGTTTATCACCACTGAACCCTGACCATTTTGCTTATGCTTAATAGTCGTTTTAGCCCCAATAAAACTGGTCATCGCTTCTTGCAAGCGCTGAGTATCCCTATCTATAACTCTGTCATGCGCCTGCACGGAAACATGGGTTTTGTCTGCCGTTTTTTCTTGTTGTGCATCTTGTACTAGTTTTTCTGTAACACGAACGGATAAACCCTCTTCAGCTACCTTGTTTGCGAGCATTAGCTGTTTTTCTGCTTCCAGACTCAGCAAGGCACGCGCATGCCCCATGCCCAGCGCTCCTTTTGCTAGCAAGGTTTTAACCTCATTTTCCAGGTCATTGAGGCGCAACAGGTTTGTTACTGCCACTCTTGATTTACCGACTGCCTCGGCGACTTGTTGATGCGTAAGTTCAAACTCTTCTATCAATCTTAGAAAAGCTCCTGACTCCTCCAGAGGATTTAAATCTTCTCGTTGAATATTTTCAATTAAGGAGATCGCCATCGCAGTACGATCATCAATTTCCTTAATTAACACCGGCACATCTGCTAAACCTGCCATTTGTCCGGCTCTCCAGCGACGTTCTCCGGCGACAATTTCATAACGATTATAGCCAACTTCTCTGACTACAATCGGTTGCACGATACCCTGAGCTGTTATAGATTCAGCCAGCTCTTGCAAGCGCTCGGGGTTTATATCTTTTCTAGGCTGATATTTTCCGCGTTGTAGATATTCAACCGGCAAGGTTTGAGGACTGTTTTTGACCTGCTCCTTAGCTCCCATATCTCCCATTAATGCGCCTAGCCCTTTCCCTAAGCCTCTTTTCTTTTCTGCCATAAGCTTATTTATTTTCCTTTCTGATGAGTTCGCCTGCTAAGGCAATATACGCAACTGCACCGCGCGAACTTTTATCATATTGCAACACTGGCATACCATGACTTGGTGCTTCCGCCAGCCTGATATTACGCGGCACACAGGTGCGAAACACTTTATCGGCAAAATATTCCAGCAATTGCTCTGAAACATCCCTGGTCAAACGACTACGGTTGTCATACATTGTGCGTAAAATGCCTTCCAGATATAACGATGGGTTGGCTTTTTCCTGAATATTGCGCAGAGTATCCATTAAGGCAGATAACCCTTCCAATGCATAATATTCGCACTGCATAGGTACCAGCACACTATTGGCTGCCACCATCGCATTCAAGGTCAGCATATTCAGGGAAGGTGGGCAGTCTATCAAGATATAATCATAGTTAGCCTTCACTTGCTCCAGTGCATTTGCCAGACGCCGTTCGCGTTGCGTCATTTTCATTAACTGGACTTCAGCTATGGTCAAATCGGAGTTTCCGGCAATCACATCAAAACCAAACTCAGGCTCTGCAATGACCATTTCGGAAACCGGCACATCTTCTAACAATAAGTCACAACTGGAATATGTAACATTCGACTTATCAATTCCACAACCCATCGCAGCATTTCCCTGGGGGTCAAGATCAATCAATAGCACTTTACGCTTAGCTGCCGCTAAGGATGCTGATAAATTGACACTGGTAGTCGTTTTACCTACCCCGCCTTTTTGATTGGTTACAGCTATTATTTTTGTCATATTTTATTTATCCGCAGCACACAGCGCTCAGCTTCAACACCAGGCACGACTATTGATTTAACCGAGTAAGGCCTGGCTATCTTTTCTAGCTCCTGTTCCGGGATTTGCCCTTTCATTGCAATTAAAACACCTTCAGGCTGTAACAAGTATTCTGTCAGGCTCATAATATCACTCAAACTGGCAAAAGCCCGGCTCAAAACTGCATCATATTCGGCATCACGCCCCAGCTTCTCAACTCGGCCATGCACTACTTCGACGTTGTTTAATTTTAATTCTAAAACTGCCTGTTGCACAAATCGTGTTTTCTTTGAATTACTATCCACTAATGTAAATTGCACACTAGGCATAAAAATAGCCAAAGGAATTCCGGGCAAACCAGCGCCAGTTCCCACATCAATGATTTTATCACCGTTTACAAAAGGTAAAATCGCCAGGCTATCTAAAATATGCAGGCGCAGCATTTCATCTCGGCCCCGAATCGCAGTAAGATTAAAGGCCTTATTCCACTTCTCAATCAATCCTACAAACGTCAGTAAGGAATCAATTTGCTCTGCTGTCGAATCTACGCCTAGCTGTTTAATTCCCGTTGTCAGTAACTCACGACTGCTATCCATTGTGCTTTTTCATATAGATAAGTAATAAGGAAATAGCGGCCGGTGTTATGCCGGGTATTCTAGAAGCTAAGCCAAGTGTTTCAGGACGCTGTTTAATAAATTTTTCACGTGCCTCATTGGATAACCCCTTAACCAAATTGAAATCCATATCTGGCGGAATTTTTAAATGGTCATAGCGCTTTGCCCTATCTATATCCAACTTCTGCCGTTCTATATAACCCGCATATTTAGCCTGGACCTCAACTTGTTGTGCAACTTGCTCAGAAACGTCCGTCTCATCGGAGAAACTCAGCAACTGCTGAACATCAACTTCAGGGCGACGTAATAAATCCATTAAATTTGCTTCCTTAGTCAACGGCTTGCCCCATATCTCAGCAACTCGCGCTGCTTCCGGGCTATCTTTTCTGATCCATTTTGCTTGTAATGCTTGCTGAGTGCGTACAATGCTTTGCTGTTTTGCGTTAAAGAACTGCCACTGCTGTTCATTAACCAGCTGTAATTCCCGCCCTTTTTCCGTGAGACGTAAATCTGCGTTATCTTCGCGTAATAATAAGCGATACTCGGCACGGCTAGTAAACATACGATAAGGCTCAGTGGTGCCGTTGGCGATCAAATCATCTATCATCACCCCTATATATGCTTCATCTCTTGCAGGACACCAGCTATCTTTATCCTGTGCCTTGCGCGCGGCATTTAACCCGGCTATCAAACCCTGTGCTGCTGCTTCTTCATAGCCCGTCGTACCATTGATCTGTCCGGCAAAAAATAGGCCGGGCATGTATTTCGTTTCTAGCGAGGTTTTCAAATCCCTGGGATCGAAAAAGTCATATTCTATCGCATACCCTGGGCGGACAATTTCTGCCTGCTCAAAACCGGGCATCGTCCGTACAAACTGATATTGCACATCAAACGGTAAACTGGTTGAAATACCATTTGGGTAATATTCATTAGTATTCAGACCTTCTGGCTCGATAAAAATTTGATGTGAATCACGCTCGGCAAAGCGCACCACTTTATCTTCTATAGAAGGACAGTAGCGCGGCCCTACACCTTCGATCTCGCCCGCATACATAGGCGAACGATCCAGCCCGCCACGAATAATATCATGCGTCAATGCATTCGTTCGGGTGATATAACAGGGCACTTGTTGCGGATGCTGACTAGCATTACCCATAAAGGAAAAAACCGGTACCGGGGTATCACCATGCTGCTGCTCTAATTGTGAAAAATCAATAGTACGTCCATCAATCCGTGGAGGTGTACCCGTTTTGAGGCGATCGACCCTAAAAGGCAGTTCACGCAAGCGCTCAGCCAAAGCAATCGACGCAGCATCTCCCGCACGCCCACCCGTGAAATTCTGCAAACCTATATGAATTCTACCACCCAGAAACGTACCTGCGGTCAACACGACAGATTTTGCCTTAAACTGTAAACCCATTTGAGTTTCTACACCGACAACCGTCTCAGCCTCGACTATCAGATCTGATACTACCTGCTGAAACAGCATCAGATTAGGCTGGTTTTCCAGAACATTTCTAATATATTGTTTGTAAAGCGCTCGATCAGCCTGGCCTCGGGTCGCCCTGACTGCGGGACCTTTACTCGCGTTTAAAATACGAAAATGAATACCCGCATGATCGATTGCGCGCGCCATCACACCACCCAGCGCATCCACTTCCTTGACCAAGTGCCCTTTACCAATACCGCCTACCGCTGGGTTACAACTCATTTGCCCCAGTGTTTCAATACTTTGCGTTAATAATAAAGTTTGCGCACCTGTGCGCGCTGCAGCTAATGCGGCTTCAGTACCCGCATGACCGCCCCCGATTACGATAACATCAAATTCTTTTGTAAATTGCACAGACTTATCTTAAAATTGTTCAAACAAGTATTTTAATTTGTTCGCAGGAGTTTTGCACAAAAGAAATTTTTTATTTATCTATCCTTAAGGAGTTACTGCTATGAAAAAACGAAAAAAGCAGCAGAAAAACAACGTATCTGCGGCCCATAACCTAGTCGCAAAACATGCGCATTATTTTAACAAGGCAATTATTTTCAAAGATAAAAGCAAATACCAGCGCAAAGCTAAACACAAATCCTTGGATCCATTCTTTATACGATGCATGCATTTTATAAAGAATGGATCCAAGGATCATCCTCTACATCAACAGTTAGCTGCCTGCTAGAGCACACTGAAACAGCAAACGCAAAAGCGTTTACACTCTGCCTTACCTATCAAAGTCCACCTTAGGCACCTGGAAACAAATAATGCAAGCGGGATCGTTAGTCCCACCTTTTCCATGCGGGACTAAAGATCCCGCTTCCAAGTTGGCTATACTTCGTGTGCGTTCCTAAGGAGCTTCTTTTCGCCACTCATGTTTCTATAGGCTGATCTAAACTACCGCGTAATTTCAGAACACCCGACCCCAACCTAATAAAATCAAAAGCATAGCAATTCATCAAAGATAATATGGTGGGACTAAAATAGGTAGGATGCTGCTGAGGAACGAAGCGCATCTATCGCGAATGATGCGCTTCGTTCCTCAGCAGCATCCTACGAACCGTAATAAGTATCATATTGTTTTCAGACAGATCAGGTTATCTGAATTTTATGATTGAATTCTTTCAGAGATGAATAATCCAGGCACAAAAATGCCATAGCTTGTGATCAGATTTAGTATATTGTCAAATTTTAAAAAGACTTTTCTTGCAGTTGAAAAGGAAGTTTAATGGCTGTTACTACTGAGAAAACTAATCGAGAATTCAATTAGCTGTTGCCCTAAAGGCTATATATTAAAAAAAAGCCCAGAAGGGAATCTGGGCTTTCTTCTAAAAATTTCTTATAAAGAGATAGAACTAGAAACTTTTTGCTGGCTACCATCTGGATCATCCATGCAACCAGTTCCGCCGATTAACATTAATGAGATAGCTAATAGTGATAATACTTTTTTCATGTCATCCTCCTCAGGATAAAAATTATTATTGTTGTTTCGTACTATTAAAAAGCACGGGACAATTTATATCATGGGAATAGTTTTGATGCAACACCATTTTTTTTAAAACTAAATTCTTAAGCTGAAAAAATCGCCTTTTAGATTTCACACCATCCATATTAATCTCGGCCTTAAAGCCCATAAGAACCTGAAATAAAACAACTTATATCTACTTAATAGACTGCAACTCTAAGTTATAGCGCTTATTTTCCCAAGTCGCTGTACCGATATCTGTCCAGGCACCCGATAGGTTCTGCTTACGCAAATTTACACTCCACTGCTCAGGAGAGTTTATTTTTTTATGCTTGATAATAAACTGCGTGTGATTCAAGTCTAACCCCACTTTATGCCCCCAGAACGCTGTAACCTTCATAATAAATTTGCTCAGCCTATGCACATCAATATTAGGTGTTACCGCTATATTAGCCCACATAGAGTGCACTCTTCCCCAGTTAGGCGCTAACATTCGCCCCTGTTCATTGACAAAGGGTAACCACTGCTCATTCCCTTCTGAATCAATATAGCTAATTGCCAACAAGTCTTCATACCCCTCAAAATGATCATGCAAATATAGCGCATGCGGGGTAATCCCTAAAAAGCTCGTAGATAACATTAACAAGGAATTACTCAGTAAACGCGCCTGATTAGCAATCGGGTTGGTAACATTGGATAAGTCATAAAAGCGATACAAAAATCCATAATGAACGGTACTATTCAGCTGCAATATTACCAATATCATAAAAATCTTAGCCATTTTAAAGCTAAATTGCCTGGGCTTTTGCTGCGCATAATTTTCAAAAATACGCGTATACAAATCGACAGGATAAGCCTTTTCTATAACTTCCGGCATACAAGTTTCATCACAGACATTACGCACACGATTATCAGCAATACGCCGATATATTGCTTTTGCTATGTGATAGATTCCGGGGGCACGCATTAGCCATGCTATGACTGCCAGATAACGCATTTTAGTGAACACCTGAATATATGTATCAACTCCCGAAAAAACCCGGCCTTGCAGGTCAACTGCATATAGATCAGCCAATAACACCTGCTGATCATATTTGTGTAACTGTGGCGCTGCGTCAGCCTGCGTTTGCAGATCTTTAAAGGCAACCCCTTGCAGTAAATCAAAATGATTAATAATCGTTGCCGTACGATTACATAAAGGACAGTCACCATCATAAAAAACTGCCAACTGCGGTGTCTGGTATACAAACTTGTCAGCTAAGCCTCTCCACCAGGAAAAGGGTACCATTAAGATATACACTGCTAACATTCCCAAACCAAAGGGATAAATATTTAAACTAATCGTAATCCCTATATGCAAACCTGCCCCTACAAATAAAAAAATGGGACGGAAGCAGCGCCGATAAAATAAAAAGATAAAGCTAAATTGAAATACCAGGATCAAATATCCAATACATTTTTGTAAAACTTCCTGATTTAGCATCCAGGACAAATCTAATGCCGACATATAATAAGGCATTGAAGAGGGCAGCCAACCACCCAGTCCATTCATCCAATGTGGCGCAAACAGTTTATGCAAGGCAGAATCAAAGTACAAAAAACCCAGGCAAACCAACACTGGAAATAGCAGGCTCAAGGCACTACAAGTTTTTGGTAAAGAAGGTAGGCTCTGGTATTTGAATTGCAACTTATAGCGTAAATTATCCAGTGACAGGGATCGCCCTATAGGCATAAAGATTAGAAAAAACCCTACACTGATCATAAATAGATCAAACCCTCCATCAAAATCTCGTTGCATGGGGGTGAAATTGACAAAAACTATCCAGAAAATATAGTTTGCAATAATCGCGTTCTGGCTACGATAGCCAACGATAATGCACCCTGCTACGATTCCCCACAAGCCCAGGAAAAGCGGAATCATTGGAAACTCCACATCTATATAGGGAACAGGATCGAAAATAAGATGATTAAAATAAAGCAGGAATATAATTTCCTGTAAGGCAACTAAGCCATAAAGTATACGCAACAGGCCGATAATAAAGGCAGGCGCTGTGCGTTGATGGTAGCGCGTAATAACTTGAGCAAGAATTTTTAGCATTTTATACTCGTGGGTATTATAAAATACTACAAATTATAATGGAATATGGCTTTCAGGAATGTACAAATTCCTAAAACAGTAAGATTAGATTTTGCAGGCTGACTATATCAATACAAAAAAAGCTCTAAGGAACGCGCACGGAATAAATTGAGCATCTTGCGCAGGATTTTTATTCGTATTCAAGACGTAGAAACAGGCGCATAGCCAGCTACGTAACAGTTTCTACAACGCAGAAGACGGATAAAAAAACAAGCCAGTTGCTTAAGTTATTTCGTGCGCGTTCCTAAGTACAAGGGATGGATTTAAAACAGATTGTGATTCAATAAGCCTATGTTACATGTTGCATGCAAACATACTGTGTCTGTGTCGTATATCGATTTTTAAGAACAATTAGACATAAAAAAACCCGTGATTTATGGTAATCACAGGTTTTTTAAGTAATACCAATAAAGCTAAAAGCTTATTCTTCGTCGCTAGGCTCTGAAGTAACCCATTTCACGAAGAAATATCCTGCTGCGATAACTACTGCAGCAACGGCCATGCCTGCTGGCTCTTTTAACATTTCAGCTACGTCTAATATTGCACCCATGAGTGTCCTACCTTCTTGTAATTTATTATAGTTATTACGTCAAAAATATTGACAGTAAATGAACTTAATATAATACTTGATCGCCTATTGAAGTCAAGAGTTTCTTGCTTCTTCTTACTAACCATGAGCTGATTTATTTTCTACTATTTAAGTTTAAATGGCACTTTAGTTGCTTTAATACTCACTTTTTTTACTGATACATTGCCATATTAAAGCCGAGATGTTTATAATGCCTACTGCTTAATTACTATGTAGGCATATTACATAGTATAAATAAATTCTAGGCATAAAATTTTTAAAAACAACAATAATTAAGGGGATAACAATGTTTGGCGGTGTATTAACAATTTTGATTGCAATCTGGACCTTCAGAACGGCAGTCCAGGCAAAAACTGGAAACGTATTACTTTGGACAGCAGGGGCAGCAGTTTTGTTTATTGTAGTGCAGGTACTGTTTTACAATATAAACATATTTATCATTGATGGTTTCGGCAATGATGTAGGCGGTGACTATGACCGTGATCTAACCGATATTGGCGATAGAATAACAAGTAGTGGTGGTAGTGGCGGTATTCAAGAGGGGTTTTTTGGTACCGTACTCGGTATCCTGTTTGAAATTATGCCTCTATTTATGGGTTGGTTGAGTGTTGCCTTTGTTAGAACTAAATATATATTGAAACAGGACCTTAAAATTTCAAACCTGACTAGTGGCATTACTGATGTGTTTATAGCTATTAAAAATAGCTTCAAAACATCTGAATAGTTTTCCGCCCACAAGGTACGCAATAAAAGCCCGGTTTTTAACTGGGCTTTTTGCTTTGTAACATAGAAAAATAATGATTTTTTAAAGCACTAGCGCTAAATTATGAACGATACAATAGCGACCAGTGTTAAAATGAATAATACCGTCGCAATTGCCCCAACAATCAGATAGCTAGATAATGAGCCCTGCTCAAAGTCTCTTTCGCGATTTGCGTTACTTTGCACTCCAATAGCTGCTGCTAACACGCTTTGAATGACCTGTTTAAGTGCTGGCTTGGACATAAACCCTCCGTATCTTAGAGTAAATACAATAAGCTCATCAAGTAAACCATCTTTGGCCTGACTAAGCAAACCCGATAGCGACAACCTCAAGTGACCCTCATGAACAAAAAAGAACTTTTAATCCAGCAACTTTCACAACGCATTTTATTTTTAGATGGTGCAATGGGTACGATGATTCAAGGCTACCACCTTGAAGAACAGGATTATAGAGGCACGCGTTTTAGTGACTGGGATTCTGACTTAAAGGGCAATAATGATTTATTATCATTGACTCAGCCGGATATTATTAAAGCCATTCATAAAGCCTACCTGGATGTAGGCTGCGATATTATTGAAACTAATACTTTCAATGCTACCACGATTGCCATGGCAGATTACAATATGGAATCGCTGGCTTATGAGATTAATTTTGAATCTGCAAAATTAGCTAAACAGGCGGCTGAAGAAGCCACATTACAGACACCCGAAAAACCTCGCTTTGTCGCTGGAACGCTTGGGCCAACCAATAGAACAGCATCGATGTCACCCGATGTTAATGCCCCTGCGTTTCGTAATATCAGTTTTGATGCTCTGGTAGAAGCTTATAGCGAAGCAGTCAAAGGCCTGGTAGATGGCGGTACCGATATTCTGTTGATCGAAACAGTGTTTGACACCCTCAATGCTAAAGCAGCCATTTATGCCATAGATCAATACTTTGAGCAGCACAACATAGAGTTGCCGGTGATGATTTCGGGCACCATTACTGACGCTTCTGGGCGGACATTATCCGGACAAACAGCGCTCGCTTTCTGGAATTCACTAAGCCATATACAACCTATTTCCATAGGCTTTAACTGTGCCTTGGGCGCGCAAGAAATGCGTCAATATGTTGATGAGCTAGCGAGCCATGTTGACACTTACGTTTCAGCACATCCGAATGCAGGCCTACCCAATGAATTCGGTGAATACGACGAAACACCTGCAGAAATGGCCACAGAAATTGCTGACTGGGCGAAAAGTGGTTATTTAAATATCATAGGCGGCTGTTGCGGCACTTCGCCCGAATATATCAAAGCAATTATTGATGCGGTCAGCCCCTACCCACCACGACAAATACCTGAACTAGAAATACGCTGCCAGCTGGCTGGACTGGAACCTTTTTATATCGGCACTGATTCGTTATTTGTTAATGTTGGCGAGCGTACTAATGTCACAGGTTCAGCCCGGTTTAAGCGGCTGATTGTTGACGAAGATTATGACACCGCACTAGATGTAGCACGCGAACAAGTCATCAATGGCGCACAAATCATCGATATCAATATGGATGAAGGTATGCTGGAGTCCAAAGAAGCGATGGTGCATTTTCTAAACCTGATCGCTTCTGAGCCAGATATATCCAAAGTTCCCATTATGATAGATTCGTCTAAATGGGAAATAATCGAAGCCGGTTTAAAATGTATTCAAGGTAAAGGAATCGTCAACTCGATTTCCATGAAGGAAGGTGAAGAAGCCTTTATTCATCATGCACGGCTAGTGCGCCGCTATGGTGCGGCAGTCATTGTCATGGCCTTTGATGAACAAGGGCAGGCGGATACTTTTGCCAGAAAAGTAGAAATTTGCCAGCGTGCTTATAAAATATTAGTCGAGCAAGTAGGTTTCCCCCCTCAAGACATTATTTTTGACCCTAATATCTTTGCTATCGCCACCGGGATTGAAGAACATAACAATTACGGCGTTGACTTTATTCAGGCCACTCGCGAAATTAAGCGCACCTGTCCACATGCGCTGATTTCTGGTGGGGTTTCGAATGTATCTTTTTCCTTTCGCGGCAATAGTCTGGTACGTGAAGCCATTCATGCTGTATTCCTGTATCATGCGGTACAAGCGGGCATGGACATGGGGATTGTCAATGCGGGACAGCTTGCGATTTATGCGGATGTTCCAGATGAATTACGCAATACTGTAGAAGATGTCGTGCTTAATCGCGATGCAGACGGAACCGACAGACTTCTGGAAGTTGCCGAAAAGTATCGTGGCGATGCCGTAGTAAACAAAAAAGAAGATTTAGAATGGCGTAACCTGCCTGTTAATAAGCGTCTGGAATATGCTTTAGTCAAAGGCATTACCGACTTTATTATAGATGATACCGAAGAAGCGCGCCTGCAAGCTGAAAAGACTTTGCATGTGATTGAAGGGCCCTTAATGGACGGTATGAATGTGGTGGGTGACCTATTTGGTGCCGGTAAAATGTTTTTACCCCAGGTTGTCAAATCAGCCCGGGTAATGAAGCAATCGGTCGCTCATTTACTGCCTTTTATGGAAGCAGAAAAGTCGGGCAAAATAAAAACTAATGGCACGATCCTTATGGCCACGGTTAAAGGCGACGTGCACGATATTGGTAAGAATATCGTCGGCGTGGTTTTACAATGCAATAATTACGAAATCATCGACTTAGGTGTCATGGTACCTACTGCTAAAATATTGCAAGTTGCTAAAGAAAAAAAGGTCGACATTATTGGCCTAAGTGGATTAATTACCCCCTCTCTGGAAGAAATGGTACATGTCGCAAAAGAAATGCAACGTCAGAACTTCAGCGTTCCCCTGCTGATTGGCGGCGCAACCACTTCACGTGCGCATACGGCCGTAAAAATCGAAGAAAATTATAGCGGTGCTACGGTCTATGTTCCGGATGCTTCACGAGCGGTAGGCGTTGCCGGAAAATTACTCAGCCCTGAAGCCGGACCTGATTATATGCAAGGTATTCGTGATGAATATAGTACTGTCCGTGAGCGCCATAAAGGCCGTAAAGCTAAAACCAAGCAACATAATCTAGAAGCTGCACGAGCAAATAGGTTTATCTGGGGAAACCACAGCCCTGTGCCGCCTAAGAAATTAGGTATCGAAGTGATCGATCACTTCCCGCTAGAAACGCTGGTCTGGTATATAGACTGGACTCCTTTTTTCCAGACCTGGGAACTGGCAGGGCGCTACCCTGATATTCTTAAAGATGAAGTTGTCGGCAAACACGCGCATGATTTATTCGAAGATGCGCAAGTAATGCTAAAGCAAATTATCAGCGAAAAATGGCTTGAGGCTAAAGCCGTTATAGGCTTCTTCCCTGCCAATAGCGAAGGCGATGATATTATTGTGTATACAGATGAGTCACGCAGCGAACAGCTTGACGTGCTGCACCATCTACGCCAGCAAAATATTAAGGCACCTGGGCGGCCAAATTATTGCCTTTCTGATTTTGTTGCTCCCAAAAGCAGCGGACTAGCGGATTATATCGGTGGCTTTGCCGTAACAGCAGGCATAGGTATAGAAAAGAAACTTGCCGAGTTTGAAAGTCAGCATGATGATTACAACGCTATTATGCTCAAAGCACTTGCTGATCGTCTGGCAGAAGCTTTTGCAGAATATATGCACCTTGATGTGCGTAAAAATCACTGGGGCTATATTGATGATGAAGAAATGAGTAATGAAGAACTCGTTAAAGAAATGTACCAAGGTATTCGCCCCGCGCCAGGTTACCCTGCCTGCCCGGACCACACTGAAAAAGCAAAATTATTTGAGCTATTAAACGTTCAGGCTAATACCACGATTGAATTAACCGATAGCTTTGCCATGTACCCCACGGCTGCAGTGAGTGGCTGGTATTTTTCTCATCCTAATGCGCAGTATTTTAACGTCGGAAAAATTACCGCCGAACAATTGGAAGATTACGCGCAACGCAAAGGTCTTTCAATAGAAGAGACAGAACGCTGGTTAGCTTCGCATTTGCATTAACCTAAAAACAGCAGTTGAACGCTAAAAAACACTCTAAGCATTTGCATATAAAACATAATGACCGTAACAACTTATCACCTGCAGGGTGAACAGACTCCGCTTCACGGTTTTGTGAATAAATCTGAGCGCGAAATCTATTGCCAAGGGCTACGGCCATTGCCTGCTAGCGGTGCCTTGTCTTGCGCACTCAGATTTTCCACAAAATCCCTGCTCAACTACGGTTTCTAGAATTACCAACTCGTTAACTTATGGCTATAACTCTACGCTCCACCTATCAGTTAAAAATCTCCTTAGAAGGTTCCAAGCCACCTATATGGAGACGATTATTGGTCGCTAGTGATATAAAATTAGATGTATTTCACCTAGCCCTGCAAATAACAATGGGCTGGACAAATTCGCATTTACATCAGTTTATTTCCAGAGATCGGAAACTTTATGGCATAAAAGATGATGACTTTGAATTCGATAACCTAGAAATACAGGATGAAACGGCAACACGACTATCACAGCTACTTAAAGTCGAAAAAGACGACTTAATCTATGAATATGACTTTGGCGATGGCTGGACACATAAAATTATTCTGGAAAAAATACTAGCTTTTGATCCAGACAAGAAACTTCCATATTGCGCCACTGGTAAACGCGCCTGCCCACCCGAAGATTGTGGTGGGATCTGGGGTTATACAGATTTATTAGCAATTATGGAAAACCCGGAACATGTGGAATATGAAGATATGATTGAATGGCTAGGGGATGAATTTGATCCTGCTTATCTACGCAGAAGAGAAATCAACCAATTATTACTGGAATATTGTCGTTAACATTATGAACCTTTTATTAGCCCCCCTGCTAACAGCACTAGTAGGGCGCGGCTTTAGCCCGCAAAAAGCAACAAAATATGACGAAAGCGGGCTAAAGCCACGCCCTACACCAGCAGTATGAAACACTACCTCCTACTGCTGCTCAGCACCATTCTGGTAAATAATTTTGTCCTGGTAAAATTCCTGGGGCTTTGTCCCTTCCTGGGCGTATCCAGAAGGCTAGAGTCTGCCATAGGTATGGGCCTAGCAACCACATTTGTCTTAACGCTTGCCTCGGTCAGTAGTTATTTATTGTATACATACCTATTATTACCCCTTGACCTGCAATATCTACGCACCATTAGCTTTATTGTTGTTATCGCCGTGGTAGTGCAATTCACAGAAATTCTTTTACATAAACTCAGTCCGGTTTTACATCGCGTATTGGGCCTGTATTTACCTTTAATCACGACCAATTGCGCTGTTTTAGGTGTCGCTCTATTAAATATTCAGGCCCAACACTCTTTTATAGAATCTATCCTTTTTGGCATAGGAACGGCGATAGGCTTTACCCTCGTGTTAGTACTATTCGCAGCACTACGCGAACGTATTGATGTCGCTGATGTGCCCATTCCTTTTCAGGGGGCATCAATTGGTTTAATTACTGCAGGCTTGATGTCGATGGCTTTTATGGGCTTTATTGGATTAGCCTGATGTTAGTTCTGAGTGTTTTATTTGCCCTGCTGGGTTTAGGCTTAGGCTTTGCAGCTAGATATTTAAAAGTGCAAGGCGACCCACTGGTCGAACAAATTGATGCCTTATTGCCGCAAACGCAATGCGGGCAGTGCAAATATCCTGGTTGCCGGCCCTATGCTGAGGCGGTAGCCAGTGGTGTTGCAGATATCAATCAATGCCCACCTGGAGGTGAAGAAGGTGTCGCCGCTCTAGCCAATCTATTAGGTGTCGTAGCAAAGCCATTAAACGCTGACTTTGGTAAGCCTGCCGCGCCAGCAGTGGCCTTTATTATTGAACAAGACTGTATCGGCTGCGTTAAGTGTATTCCCCCCTGTCCGGTTGATGCTATTTTAGGGGCTTCCAAACAGATGCACACAGTCATCACTGCTGAATGTACAGGCTGTGAGCTGTGTATCGCACCTTGCCCTGTTGATTGCATTATTATGCAGCCGCTGGAAAACAGCCCGGGGTTATGGCAATGGAAATCAGCCGATGATTAAGCAGTGGCAATTCCCTGGGGGTGTCGTTATGGAAGGCCACAAACAGGTCACTGGAATTAGTGAATCTACGCTACCGTCGGAATTAATTTATCCTTTATTACAACGCTCGGACAACTATGCCCAACCTATAGTCGAGCCAGGAAGTCGGGTACTTAAAGGACAAATCATTGCCACCCCTCAAAGCCCTTTGGCTACTCCGATTCATGCTGCAAGTTCGGGCATAGTCAAAGAAATTGAGCCGCGCATCATCGCGCATCCCTCAGGTCTGGCAGATAATTGTATTATTATCGAAACTGATGGATTGGACGAAGCTAATCCTGTCTTTCCATGTCTTGACTATAAACTCGAAACTCCCGAGGCGTTACGCAATAAAGCCGCACAAGCCGGTATCGTCGGACTAGGCGGCGCGGCGTTTCCTACCGCCGTAAAGCTAAAGTCCAATAAGCCTATTCATACGCTTATTATTAACGGCGCAGAGTGTGAGCCCTATATAAGCTGTGATGCCAGTTTAATGCAAGCGTATGCACAGGAAATTGTGCAGGGCGCGTTAATTATGCAACATATCCTACAAGCAAGTTGCTGCATTATTGCCCTAGAAAATAGACTGCCTATCGCCCAACAAACGATACAAGAAGCTGCTAGGCAGGCAGATATTCAGATAGCAACTGTTCCCGCTATTTATCCAACGGGTGGTGAAAAACAATTAATTGCAGTGCTAACTGGCATAAAAATACCTGCCCATTCATTGCCTGGCGATTTTGGCCTTGTATGCCAGAATGTAGGCACTGCTTATGCCGTTTATCAGGCTATATGCTTGGGAATACCTCTAACCGAACGTATTATTACCGTGACTGGCAAAGGTGTAAATCAAGCTAAAAATATACGTGCAAAAATAGGCACGCCTATTAAACATTTAATTGAGCAATGTGGAGGGTACAGCCCGGATGTACAACGCCTGATCATGGGTGGATCAATGATGGGGGTTGCGCTGAGTTCTGATGATATTTCCGTCATTAAAGCCACAAACTGCCTAGTAGCAATGACCACTAGCGAGCTTGCAAATAACCAATCTGCTATGCCTTGCATACGCTGTGGTGATTGTGCCAGCGTCTGTCCTGCCGAATTACTTCCGCAGCAACTATACTGGCATAGCCGCAGCAAACAGTACGAGCAATGTCAGGACTTCCAACTCTTTGATTGTATCGAATGCGGTTGTTGCGATGTCGTTTGCCCCAGTCATATTCCTTTAGTACAGAGCTTTCGCGCCGCAAAAGGTGAATTAGTCATTAAGCAAAAACAGGCAGCCCAGGCTAAGTTAGCCAAAATGCGCTATCAAAATCAGCAAC
This sequence comes from Methyloprofundus sp., assembly GCF_965251085.1. NCBI lineage: Bacteria > Pseudomonadati > Pseudomonadota > Gammaproteobacteria > Methylococcales > Methylococcaceae > Methyloprofundus > Methyloprofundus sp. The sequence goes on from NZ_OZ252594.1 coordinate 4,383,806, forward strand.
AACGCAGAGTAAAAGAGGCGCAAGAAAAACAAGCCAAAGCAGAAAAACGCCTGGCCGCGATTGAAAAAATGAAAGCAGCAGCGGCCAAAAGAAAGAAACTTATTTAATGCCAAATCTTTCCGAAAGCCTGTTTTTTTAGTTTAAATAGTCACCTGTATACAGCTTTGAGCCGGTATGAAAAATTTGCTAGCGTTAAACTTATATCTCTAAAGGAAAGTAATTTTTGTTATGATCAACTTTGTTGAAGATCAAATTGAAGGATTGGAAATCCAAATACTGAATTTTATTCGTATCTGTTTATCTTGTATTTAACACACGTTATCTCATTTAGAGTTACTGGGCTTAACCCTGTTTCTTGATTGATAACGACTGCTGAAGCGTAAGATAATCAGAGCGAGACAATAACTGGTCAGGTTGTAGTAGATTTTAATAATATTTATAACAGAGGTGAAATTATGGACATAACAGGATTAATAATATTTTTAGCCATTGGCGCTATAGCAGGTTGGTTGGCTGGAGCTTTGATGAAAGGTGGCGGCTTTGGTCTGCTCGGTAACATCGTTGTTGGTGTAATTGGTGCAGTCTTAGGTGGCTTTGTGTTTGGGTTACTTGGTATTTCGGCAGGGGGATTAATTGGTTCAATCGTTACCGCAACGGCTGGTGCGGCCTTGTTGCTATTCATTGTCGGTATTATTAAAAAGGTATAGCAACCTAACGCCCAATTATTTGCGATGTTATGTCGTATTGTAAAAAATCAGTCAGACGCCGGCTCAGATCGTGGCTGCTGGTGGCTCGACAAAGGAGAAAATATGATGAGAATTACTAAAGGTTACTTTGCGCTGGCGTGTACGCTTTTCGCAACCAGTTTGTGGACATTACCAGCCAATGCCAGTGAACCCAAGCCGGTTCACTTTGCAAAAGGCGCTTCATCGGCCACGTTGGAGGGCTTGCTCAAGGGTGACCAAACTATTAACTACACGCTGCGCGCCAAGGCTGGCCAGAACATGAGTGTCATGCTAAAGACGAGCAACCCAAGCAGTTACTTCAATGTCCTGCCACCCGGCTCCAAGGGGGGCGCAATATTCGTTGGCTCCATGTCTGGTAACGATTGGACAGGGACGCTTGTCTCCGATGGCGACTACACAATTCGCGTCTACCTGATGCGCAACGCAGCACGACGCAACGAAACGGCTAAGTACGCACTGACCTTTGGTATCACAGGCGCCCCTGCTGCCGCAAAGGCCCTGGAGTCCGCGCCAGCAAGCACCGACACTAAAGTAAAGGGAACGCCTTACCACGCCACCGGGCAGGTATCGTGCTCAATGGGAGATGCGCCCCGAGGTACAGTGCAATGTGACTTCGGTGTGATTCGTGGCAAGTCAGGTAATGCGCAAGTTCATGTGACACCTCCCGGCGGCTTAGAGCGCGTATTGACGTTTGAAGCTAAAAAGGTGGTATCAGAAGGAAGTGCCACAGTGAAGTCCAGTAAGAGCGGTGATCTATGGCTGATAGAGGTCAACGACTACGAACACTACCAGATTCCGGATGCAGTGATATCCGGTGGCTAACCAGGCATCAGGGCAGGATCGAATGGAAATAATGCCGCATAACAACCCCACATGCACTCGGAAAACAAAATGCGCCGGTGATACGTAGCCTTATGTGCAAATAAATAGATTGGAGAGATAATGAAAACATTAGTCGTCACTGCTGGGTACTCACTTTTCGATGCTAAAGGACAGTTAAATAGTTACCTTGCATATTTAACTGAAAAAAATCTTACTGAAAAAGGACATAAGGTAAAATTTTCTGATGTAACAAAAGACACATGGGATGTGGAAAGAGAAGTAGCTAAGCTATTATGGGCGGAAACTGTCATTTATATCATGCCTATTATGTGGTTTAACATGCCGGCCCCTATGGTGAGGTGGCTCGATGAAGTTTTGCTCTATGAAAAGACATTTATTATCACAGAAGAATATGGTGAAGGCGGACAAGTTCCAGCAGATAATTTTATGGTTGTCACTACATCTAATATGAAGAGCAGTGATCTTGGTAAGGGGTTTGTTTTGAAAAATGCTCTTCATATTGATGATGTTCTTCAGCCATTAATAATGACCAATAACTACCTCAATATACGCACCCAAATCCCAACATTTCATGCTGATAATGTAGTTGCTGGCGATACTACCTGGATTGAATCGGCTTATGAAAAGCATCTTAGTATTCACTTCAAATAAGCCTAGGAGGCTGTCCGAGAATAGAAGCCGTAGCGCGGGTTTGACTAGAGAGGGAGAGAATTACGTCAAATATAGTGGCTAATTCTTAAATAAAACTTGAAAATTCCAGAGGGATGTTCAGGTCTTGCAATACCACATTGTTGATTAATCAACTCTTTCGGCATAAGGAGAAGAAAAGTATTAGGTCTTGAATTTTGCATTCAACAGTAGATAAAAAGTATGAAAATCACCAAGCTTTTATAACTTGGCATTCAATCAGCTAGGTTCTTCTTATGAGTAGTCTGTTGTGGAGAAAATAAGCCGGTGGTTTGCCAAGTTTCGGATATGATGCAAGCTGGTTAATTTATGGTTAGGTTTTCAACTAAATATCATTCTTGACATAGATAATCCTATAAGTACAATGTACTTATGAAGAAACTTGAATTTGAATGGGGTAATGACAAAGATAGAGTAAAGACTTCAAAGCATGGTGTTTCGTTTGATGAGGCTCAAACAGCTTTTTATGATGAATATGCTATTCAATTCTTTGATCCTGAGCATTCGGAAAACGAAGACCGTTTTCTTCTACTAGGCACAAGCTTTAAATTAAAAACGCTTGTTGTTTGTCATTGCTTTAGGGAAGAAGAAACCGTCGTTAGAATCATCTCTGCTAGAAAAGCAGATAAAGATGAAACGAAAGCATATTGGAGTGAAAGAGAATGAAAGAGCATTATGACTTTTCTAAAATGAAAGGCAAGAAAAACCCTTATCTTAAATATCTTAAGCAGCCCGTTACAATGCGTATTGACTGTGATTCTGTTGAATACTTTAAATCATTAACACAAGAAACAGGTATTCCTTACCAAACGCTTATTAATCTATATTTACGCGATTGTGCTGTTCATCACCGAAAATTACAAATGCAGTGGTTATCACAAACCTAAGAAAAAATTAGGGCCAGGTTCTGAATTGCGAATGCTGGTAAAGTTCAGCAGCATTACTAAAAAAGCTGAAATGCCAAATTGCTTTGACATTTCAGGCATTTTTTACCAGCCTGTAAGAAGCCCTGGTTTATTGCAAATCAAGCCAGCAATTTAGCTTTATGCGCGTTGAATTCCTCTTCAGTCACGACACCTTTATCTCTAAGCTCAGCTAGTTTGGCAAGCTCATCAGCAACAGAAGTTGTCCCCGCTGCTTCCTTGATAAAAGCACGCTGGATCTTTTCAGATTCAACCATCATATGTAGTGAACGTTCTTGCATTCCAGAACCTCTGACAATCAAATAACACAACACACCTAACCAGGGAATGATAATAATAAACAGTGCCCAGAAGCCTTTGCCCCAACCACCCAGGTCTTTGCTGCGAAAAATATCACTGATAACCCCGATAATCACCCAGATCCAGGCGAGCATCAGGAAAAATAAAAACATCAACCACAACATATGTAATAAAGGCATTCTGTACTCCTAATTATTATTGATAAAACTGTACTTATAAGGCACTGATATGTGAAATGGAGAATTATCCTAGAAGAATGATTCAGCACCTCACCAGCAGAACAAACATGCCATAATATACTCGTAATTGATATGTTTTTCTAGAAAAGCCCGTAATCAAACCCAGTCCTTAATGCAATTTTCAACTAGCTGCTCGCCTTTTATTCCTGCTAATACTAGCGTACACCAAATTATGCGCCAGGTATTAATTGCTTTAATTCCGGCGTTAGCAACGATGTTCTGGCTATTTGGTTTCAGCATTTTACTGCAATTATTACTTGCGAGTAGCACGGCACTGCTCGCTGAAGCAGGCTGCCTGTGGCTAAGAAAGCGTCCTATCAAAGCCCACTTACTAGACTTAAGTGCCTTAATTACAGCTGCACTTTTAGCGCTTGCCATTCCTACAATCGCCCCCTGGTGGATTGGCGTTAGTGGCACGCTGTTTGCCATAATTATCGCCAAACAAATTTATGGCGGGCTTGGCTTTAACCCCTTTAATCCCGCAATGGCCGGTTATGTGTTTTTACTCATTTCATTTCCGCAGCAAATGACCGCCTGGCAAACGCCTGATACCTTCTTGTCATACAATGATTCACTGCAGCTTATTTTTTCAGGACCCATCCTATTTGACGGTCTAAGCTCTGCTACTGTGCTGGATAGTATAAAGACGGCTAAAGCTTCAGGATTGTTGTCTTCAGAACTATCGATTGCCCCTATCTTTGGCTTTATCGCCGGCAAAAGCTGGGAATTGATTTCACTGGCTTATCTAGTCAGCGGGCTATGGCTGATATATCGCAAAGTCATCAGCTGGCATATTCCGGTTGCTGTTTTGTCTGGCTTAACTATTCCTGCCGGTATTAGCAGCCTTTTCGACGCATCTTCAGCAGTTTCGCCCTTGTTTCACCTGTTCGCGGGAGCAAGCCTATGCGGGGCATTCTTTATTGCGACTGATCCTGTCAGTGCGGCAACCAGTAACTCAGGCCGATTAATCTATGGCATGTTGATCGGCCTACTAATCTATATTATTCGTGTCTGGGGTGGTTACCCTGATGCGATTGCCTTTGCGGTATTATTAGCAAACCTTGCCGCTCCCGCTATTGATGTGTATACCCGCCCTAAAGTAGTGAACCGAATCCAATGAAAGCCACTTCACCTATCAATGCCGCTCTCCGCGTTGGCCTGTTTTCATTTATTATCGTAGGACTGGTATCGCTGGTTTTTCATGCAACAAAAGATAAAATTGCCGCCAATGAGCACCAGGCTTTGCTTAATAGCTTACAGGCCATTTTACCTCCAGGTAGCTATGATAATGACCTGGCAGATGATGTTATACAATTACAAAACTATACTATTTATCGGGCTAGAAAATCAGCGATGCCTATTGCGGCGATTCTCGCTAGCACAACACCTCACGGTTATAATGGTGATATAGCTTTACTTGTAGCCATTGACACAAAGAGTGAAATAACCGGTGTGCGCGTACTGAAACATAAAGAAACCCCAGGCTTAGGCGATAAAATCGAAATTAAAAAATCTACATGGATTACAAGTTTTGAGCATAAATCCATAAATGATATGTATAGCCATCTTTGGGCTGTCAAACAGGATGGTGGTTTGTTTGATCAATTCACCGGAGCAACCATTACCCCTCGGGCTATAGTGAATGAAGTAAAGAAAAGTGGGCTATTTTTTCAACAAAATCAGCAAATTATTTTTCAATAATGACAGCAAGCACACAAGCAATTTTTAGCAACGGTTTATGGAAGAATAATCAGGCACTTGTTGCCTTACTGGGGCTATGCCCCTTACTTGCTGTGAGCAATACCGTAGTGAATAGCTTGGGCCTTGGCATCGCAACCACGCTAACCTTAGTGCTATCAAATGGCCTGGTCTCGTCTTTACGCGGCTATATCCTACCCGAAATCAGATTGCCTCTCTTTGTACTGATGATTGCCGGAATCGTAACCATTATAGAATTACTTATGAATGCCTGGTTTTATGAACTTTATAGAACTCTGGGTATCTTTATCCCACTGATCGTCACTAACTGTGCCATTATCGGCCGAGCCGAAGTCTTTGCCTCAAAAAACCGTATTTTACCCAGCTTATTAGATGGCCTGGCTATGGGGCTAGGCTTTAGTATTGCATTGCTCTTACTGGGAGCCTTTAGAGAAATATTAGGAGCTGGCACCTTATTTTCTCAAGCTGATTTACTCTTTGGTGAACCCGCAATAAACTGGCAAATTAATGTATTTTCAGACTATTCCGGGATGTTATTAGCCCTGCTGCCTCCAGGAGCTTTCTTAGCACTTGGCTTATTGATAGCCGCAAAGAATGCCCTATATCCTAAAGCATAAAAATCGCCATTCCTATCGTATCGGCGCAACCAGACATCTAGTCGCGCAACTTCAGTCACTGATATCAAGTGCTTTACCAATGACCCTAGTATCTCTTCTAGCCTGAAATTCTTGAACAAAACTCCCTGGGCTAGGCAAAAATTTGAGGCACTTTTTCTGCAAATCAAATAGAGCAGTTTCAGATAACCTGATCTCTCTGAAAACAATAGGATATTTATTACGGTTCGTAGGATGCTGCTGAGGAACGAAGCGCATCATTCGCGATAGATGCGCTTCGTTCCTCAGCAACATCCTACCTATTTTAGTCTCACCTTATTATCCTTGATGAATTGCTATGCTTTTGATTTTATTAGGTCAGGTGTTCTGAGTTTAGTAGACGATATACGACTAGTAAATCCATATATACTTTAGCCTAGAAATATACAGTAAACACATGATACAAAAACATAGCCACTACACTATTAATATGAATAGTATATGACACATTGTATCCATATAGGAAACAATTAATGAATATTTAGCCCTATTGTAAATATATTTCAAATATATATAATAAAGCCGTGGGTTAAAAAAGCCCACTTAACTTTTTATATAGAGGATATATTTATGAATGATTTTTACAAAGATGCTTTAACCGCAATAGTGTTTTTTGTTGGCCTGTTTGGTTTTGTTTCGGGTGAATTTATTATTTCATCAGCATTATTCGCTACGGCAGCTATTGCTAGTAACGTTAATATGAATAGTAAAAGGAGCAAAACCGGAAAGATCGCATGACGATAACGTCCGTTAGCAAGCGGCGTACCCAGAAAACTAAAGGCTTCCCGGTTTATATAAACCCGGAAGCCTTTTTTAGAGTTTAAAGAAACTACCTGCGCAATAATTTTACTAACAAAGCCTTATAATCCAGGCTTTACCTCGTTAAATTTTAAAGTCGAGTAATACCCTCATCAATACCTTCTTGTTTTTTTAACTTTCTGCTTCATCCCAAATTCTCAGTTAGTTGACACAAATATGGCAAGTCAGGACAAATAGTGAATGTTTTTGAAGATCATTCTATTTTATATATTCTATCAAGAACACTACTCAGTATCCGGCAACCTCATTGTCTACAAACAAGCAGATCGATAAATAATTCTCGTCTAATGCGGATCATCATCCGGATATAAGGAGTATTGACCATCCGGGCCTGTATAACCAGGCGAATTTGGCCCCAGATTCTCTCCATTACCGGTATGCTCATCTCGCCAGGCTTCAGCAGCACGAGAGTCTGGGTCATAGTAGCCCTCTTCTATCATTTCACCCGCACAGCCCGTTAGCCCCAGCAAACTACAAATAAGCACAGCGTTTAACATTTGTCTTGATATATGCAACATTGTTTCACCTTCTATCTATCTGACGGGTTTGAATTGCTGGATTGAATTTCCTGCACTGCCCCTTTATTCGCCAGCAATACCGTGCTCGCTAATTTATGAAAGATGCCGTGTTCAACCACACCCGGCAGAGCATTTAACAAGCTGTTTAATTCAGCAATATCCAATTTTACATCAAAGTGCATATCTAATACTAAACTACCATAAGACGTTACCGCCAGCCCGTTTCCCTTGCTATTTTGTCGTAAGCTGCCTTGCCCGCCTAATTGCTTTAGGCTTTGCTGCACTAACTGCCAGGCGAATGGCATCACTTCGATGGGGATAGGAAACTTCGCACCTATATGGTCAACCATTTTACTTTGATCAACCAGCACAATAAATTGCTCACTCGCTCTAGCCAATAACTTTTCCCTGACTAGATCTGCACCCTGACCTTTTAATAACGTATTATCCGGGGTCACTTCATCAGCCCCATCCACATATAAATCCAGCCGGCTTAAATGTTCAATTGCTAGCAAAGGCAAACCGAGTTCCTGCGCTTTAAGCATACTCACTATAGAGCTGGATACGCAACGAATTTCAAGACCTTCGTCTGCCTGGCGACGCGCCAGTTCAGCAATGAAAAGATCTGCTGTTGAGCCCGTCCCCAGACCAACAGTCATTCCATTTTCAACCAACCTGGCTGCGTGTTGTGCAACTAATTCTTTATCATTCATATCCAACTCCACATTGACGCATTGCTTAGCATACTAACGGAACGCGCACGAAATAAAAAACTGGCTGGTCTTTTTGTCCGTCTTCTGCGTTGTAGAAACTGTTACGTAGCTGGCTATGCGCCTGTTTCTACGTCCCCGTATCAAGCACGGGGCAGGCTTTGAATACGAATAAAAATTCTGCGCCAGATGCTCAACTTATTCCGTGCGCGTTCCTAAGCTGATCACCTATCCACCTCGATACTGCAATTGCTGGATTCTAGTCAGCATTGCCTGTGCATGACCTTCATGATTAACGCCATACAAGGCTTCAACTAACTTACCCTGCTTATCAATAATAAAAGTAGATCTTAGAATCGCCATCTTAGTCACACCATTCTTTACTTTTTCCCGCCACACATCATAAGCAACACATAGCTCACCTTCCTCATCAGCTAGCAAGTCCAGTTTTAAATCAAATTTAGCAATAAAATCAGTATGGCTTGCACAGGAATCTTTACTCACACCTATAACAACAGTGTCCAGCGCAGAAAATTCCTTTGCCAGTGCGGTGAAATCATTGGCCTCGATTGTACAACCTGGGGTGTCATCCTTAGGGTAGAAATACAACACAACATTTTTACTGTCTTTAAACGAAGAGAGCTCTACGACTTCACTATTCTGATTGACTGAACTGAACTCCGGGGCCATCTGGTTTTGTTCTAACATGTAAACTCCTTATTATTTTTATAAGTTAATCGATCAATTTGATTATTACTGAATTTGGCTGGTAAAAAAACCTTAAAATAAATCCAAGAATAGAGTTTAAGCTGCAGGTTTTTTGGCATTTAATTTCTTGCGTACCAGATCAATATGCAATAGCAAATTGTAGACCTGGTCGGCATAAGACAGCGGCGTTTTTACCTTATTGACCTGGTCTTCAATCTGCGTCAACTCTCGACTAATGACCACAAATTCTGCAATGGAAATTTCTTTGCCGTGTACGGTATCGTCCACATCCTGTAATTCTTTATACCAGCGATATATTTTAGATCGAATTCGCCAGCGATATAACGGTGGCATAATTTTACCTAAAGGTAGAAGTAACGCTAATAAAGGCACTAACATAACAATCATTCTATCGATAAATACTGCGGGCCAGAAAGGTAGGTAACGCATCAAAAAAGGCGGGCCAACTTTATAAAACCGTTCGGCGACGTCATTAATCGGGTATGCCGTAAACTCATTAGAAGGGAATGTACCTGCTGCCGAAAAGACACTTGCTTTGTTATGAATTGCATCAGCTGCGCGTAACAATAAAACGATCAAGGCAGGGTTAAAATCTTCCGTAATCACTAAATTCGCTGTTGGAGAAAGCAAAGTCACCGGTTGCTCCGGTATGTTTTTTTGCAGATCAATCACCCCTTCCGGCAAAGTGATTTTAGAAAGATAAGGAACTAGACGTGTATAGGCATCAGCACGACGCAAATCAAGCAACTTAAATTGCTCATTACGCAATAATTGTTGCACAGTGTCCGACTCACTAGAAGCAACCATAATATCAACATCTATTGCTGATTTCTGCAACGCTTCGGCTGCCTCTTTCGAAGACAAGCCCAGCAATTTAGCGCTATCATTTTCGATATGATTGAGTTCTAAAATCTGCTTAGCCAGAAACCGCGTACCACTACCTTCCTTGCCTATAGCAATGCTTAATCCAGAAAGGTCTGCAATTTGTTCGATATTTTTGCGCTTATTCAGAAAAATCCACAAAGGTTCATAATATAGACTGCCCAGAGAATAAAGCCCTGGCTCATCATTTCCTGCTCCTCCTTGAACAAAAGCAAGGTCTGCCTGTTTATTAACTAAACGACTGATATTCTCTCCTGATCCTGAGGAAGTGACAATTTCCAGCTCGACACCTTCTTTAGCGAGTTCCTCACGGTATTGATGTGCGATTTTGTAGTAAGTGCCGGTCTTTGAACCCGTGCTAATCACAATTTTTTTCGGCGGCGGTGGCGCAACGAATTGATAGGCAAACCAGAATCCCGCAATAACCAATAGTATTGCGGGACCAAAAGTAATTACAAGATCCATATAGGATCTTTTAGAGGCACTCTTTGACATTACATTACCCTGTGATTGAATGAATTACTCACACTGTCTCAACATAATAGACGCTATTGCTGACTATGTATACTTTGCGCATCCGTGACCGAGTGAAGTATAAAAACTAAAGCTTTGTTACTCCTCGCTTACGTATCCTGCTTACTAAGGAACGCGCACGAAATAACTTAAGCAACTGACTTGTCTTTTTATCCGTCTTCTGCGTTGTAGAAACTGTTACGTAGCTGGCTATGCGCCTGTTTCTACGTCCCCGTATCAAGCACGGGGCAGGCTTTGAATACGAATAAAAATCCTGCGCCAGATGCTCAACTTATTCCGTGCGCGTTCCTAAAGAGTATTAGTGGAATTAAAAACAGGATAACAAGACAAGCTAGTTTCGGATGTTATAAAATTAGCACTTCAAAATTACCAGAAATTTTTTAACTTCATTCGCAAAATGCAAACAACTGAACTTCCTTTACGCGATATACATTTGCCTCAGGCGATTAGCTGGTGGCCGCCTGCTATAGGCTGGTGGATACTCGCTGTGCTAATTCCGCTGGTTATCTATCTATGTTATAGAGTCTACAAACATATCACGCGCAAGACGGCTCTAAAATCAGCCAAAAATCACTTAAAATTACTTAGAGAAAATCAATCCCTCAGCAAGCAGGAAAAATTAGTGGCTTTATCCAGTTTAATGCGCCGCACAGCGATCAGCCTTTACCCGCGCACGGCTGTTGCCAGCCTGAGCGGAGAAAACTGGCTAAATTTTCTGGATAACAGTATCCAAAATCGCGGTTTCAATAGTGATACCGGCTGGTTACTCACTGATGCCCTATACAGTCAAAACGCGGACACACAATATCTCGCGCCTTTAATTAATTTATGCGAAACCTGGTTGAACGCCCAGAAAGAGCCTAAAACATGATACATTTTGCATGGCCGTGGTTATGGCTAATTCTTCCTTTGCCCTGGCTCATCAGACGCTTTTTTCCTGCCGCTAAAACTAGCGAGCAAGCAGCACTTAAAGTCCCTTTTCTGGAAGACTTTAGTGTCGCGCAAAGCCAGCAAGCAAGCCAGTCTAATAAACCCTGGGCATTATGGCTGGCTGTCGCGGCCTGGTGTCTATTAGTTTTAGCCAGTACGCGCCCACAGTGGCTAGGTGAACCGATAGAACAGGGAGTAAGTGGACGTGATTTAATGCTGGCGGTGGATTTATCAGGCAGTATGAAAGAGCACGATTTTATTGTGAATAACCAGGCAGTAGACCGTTTAACCGCTACAAAAACTGTGGCGAATGAATTTATTGAAAGACGTGTAGGCGATCGTTTAGGCTTGATTTTATTTGGTACCAACGCCTATTTACAGACGCCTCTCAGCTTTGATCGAAAAACGGTACAAATCCTATTAAATGAATCCGCTTTAGGTTTGGCGGGAGAGAGTACGGCTATTGGCGATGCCATAGGGCTGGCAGTCAAACGTTTACAAAATCAACAAGCCAACAGCCGGGTATTAATCCTGCTCACCGACGGTGCAAATACGGCGGGTGAAGTATCGCCGATTAAAGCGGCTGAAATTGCCGCGCAGCATCAACTGAAAATCTATACTATCGGCATAGGCGCAGATGAAATGATAGTGCGCAGTTTTTTTGGCAACCAGCGAGTTAATCCTTCACGAGATCTGGACGAAAAAACCTTAACAATCATTGCCGAGAAAACCGGCGGGCGGTATTTCCGTGCCAGAAATACAGATGAACTGAAAAAAATCTACCAGCTACTGGATGAATTAGAACCTGTCGAAAAAGATAAGCAATTCTTTCGCCCACGCAATGAATTATTTTTCTGGCCTCTGGGCGCAGCTTTAATATTAGTCGCACTACTTAGTTTGATACGCATACGATGGACATGACACTGAGCGAATTTCATTTTATTAGACCCTTTTGGCTACTAGCCCTGATGCCTTTACTGATGTTTATTATTTTTAGCGTTAAAAATAAACTCCAGCAAGGAAGTTGGCAGGCCGTTTGTGATGCCGATTTATTACCTTTTGTATTGCAGGAAAAACAAAGCACGCAAAGTCGAGTTCCTCTGTATACGACTAGCATAGCCGCTATTTTGGCAATTATCGCGATGGCCGGACCTACCTGGCAGCGCATACCCACTCCGGTTTTTAGAAATGCGGCGGCACTGGTGATCGTTCTGGATTTATCACGTTCAATGGATGCCAGTGACATTAAACCCTCGCGTTTAGCACGCGCGCGCTACAAAATTGCTGACCTATTAAAGCAACGCAAAGATGGACAAACCGCCCTGGTGGTCTATGCTGCATCAGCCTTTACCGTAACACCCTTAACGGATGATACTGAAACAATTAACAGCCAGTTATCTGCCTTAAACAGCAATATTATGCCGGCACAAGGAAGCAATAGCGCGCTGGCCCTGCAACACGCAGTGCAATTATTTAAAAATACCGGCTTGCAAAAAGGCCAGATTTTACTAATTACAGATGATGATAAGATCCAGCAAGCGATTGACAAGGCCGATTTACCCAGCGCATTTCAGCTGTCTATTCTGGGAGTGGGTACAGCCGATGGCGCGCCTATCAAACTAGCGCAAGGCGACTTTTTAAAAGATGCGAGTGGAAATATCGTGCTGGCTAAATTAAACAGCCACGCCTTGCGCAAAGCGGCTCAGGAGAGTGGCGGCATTTATCAGAAAATCACTGATACGGATGCCGATATAGACCGCCTAAGCCATTACTTTGATCAATCAGCAAAACACGCTGAAGCAGTAAATCATGATTTACTGCTGGAAAACTGGGTGGAAGCCGGGGTCTGGTTATTACTGCCGATATTATTGCTATCCGCTTTTTCATTTAGACGTGGCTTGTTTAGCTAATAGCTGAAATTTCTAGTGTCAATTTAAACAATGGTTTGACCATGAAGGACCTGAAGACAATGAAGGGAAGAGAATTTAGTGATTTATCTAACAGAGTGATTGGTTGTGCCATTGAAGTTCATAAAGTATTAGGCCCTGGTTTGCTGGAGTCTTCATATCAGCAATGTCTTGCTCATGAGTTTACAATTAACCAGCTTGAATTCAAGCTTGAGCACCCTTTATCAGTAAAATACAAAGAAATATATTTAGATTGTGGTTATAGATTAGATTTTTTAATTGAAGATAAAATTATTTTAGAATTAAAAAGTATCGAACAGTTAAAAGGAATCCACGAGGCTCAGCTTTTGACATACATGAAATTAGCTAATATTAAACAGGGATTTCTAATTAATTTTAATGTAAAGCTATTAAAACAAGGGTTGAAAAGCTTTGTTTTATAAACTTAATCGAATATATAGCACAAAGCTAAAAATGAAAGACCTTCAAGTCCTTCATGCCCTTCATGGTGAACTTAATGACATTACGTAAAATCAGCATTCTAGCAGTTTGTTTATTTGTTTTTTTGCTACCTATACCTGAAAACAGTTATGCCTTCGAGTGGCAGGACTTATGGCAAACCAGCCAACAGCAAGCACAGCAAGAGTACCTAAATGGCGACTACCAGCAAGCGGCAGAGCAATTTACCGACCCAGCCTGGCAAGCCGCTGCAAGATATAAAGCGGATAAAAAACTCCGCGAAGATGAACAAATGCTTCCCGCAACAACAGATACTGGATTTTATAATCAGGGTAATGTGCTGGCAAAATCAGGGCAACTAGAAAAATCCATTGGTGCGTATGACCAAGCTTTAAAGCTCAACCCGGATAATCAAGATGCTCAGTACAATAAAGAGCTGGTAGAAAAAGCACTGGAGCAACAAAATAAGGATCAAAAAGAACAACAAGAAGATCAATCAGGCGATCAACAGGAACAGCAAGATCAACAAAGCGAACAGTCAGAACAACAATCGGAGCAGCAAGAATCACAGGATGGGCAAGACTCCGACCAGAAGCCGCAACAAGATGCTACTAATGAAGCTGATCAAGAGCAAGAAAAGGAAAATGAGCAACCGCAAAATGCTGAGGCTAAAGAGCAAGAAAAACAACAGCAGGAAGCTGAAGCTGAAGCTGCACAAGCCAAAGAGCAAGACGCCCAGGATACTGAGCAGCAGCAAGCAAATGAGCAATGGCTAAAGCGTATTCCAGATGATCCGTCCGGGCTATTAAAACGCAAGTTCAAATACCAGTATGGTAAACAAAAACAGCAACAAAACAGCGGACAGCAGTGGTAGAGCCTAAAATTATACTCATGTAGGGCGTGGCTTTAGCCCGCCAAACCATCGAAAAAATCATCAAAAAGCGGGCTAAAGCCGCGCCCTACAATTGTGTTTGAATATAAGCTAATAGCATAAACAGGAGTTTAAACTAACATGCAAGCAGGAATCATCGGCCTAGGCGCAATGGGCTCAGGTATGGCACGCAATATGGCCTGTTCAGATTACTTAACAACGCTATGGAACCGAACCCCAGATAAAGCCGAGAAACTGGCCGTAGAACTGGGCATTAAGCCATCGACATCTATTCAGCAACTTGCAGCCGGTGTGGATATTATTGTCATCTGTGTTTCTGCCGATAAGGACCTATTGGAAGTCATTAATGCAATACTTAAAAGTATAAAACCCGGAAGCATCATCGTTGATACCTCTACAGTAAGCAGCGAAACAGCCAATATAGCTGCAGATTTATTAGCCGGTAAGCAAGCCTGTTTTTTGGATGCCCCTGTTTCGGGGGGTGTAGAAGGAGCTAAGAATGGCACTCTAGCCATGATGGTTGGCGGCGATGCTGCAGTGCTAGAAAGAGCCATGCCAGTATTAAACTGCATGTGTTCGCGCATAATCCATATGGGTAAAACTGGCACGGGGCAAGGAACGAAAGCCGTCAATCAAATTATGGCAGCAGGTATAAATCAGGCGGTTACCGAAGCACTGGCTTTTGCACAGGCAGAAGGCTTACCTTTAGAAAAAGTAATTGAAGTTGTCTCCGGCGGTGCTGCCGGTAACTGGTTCTTAGAGCACCGTGGTTTGAGCATGACACAGCACCATTACCAGCCAGGGTTTAAACTGGCTTTACACCATAAAGATCTAAACATCTGTCAATCCATGGCAGAACAGAATTCCGCAGACCTAGCTTTAGTCAAGAAAACTATTAGCGACTATGAGCAGCTCATCAATAAAGGTTTTGGCGAGGAAGATATTTCAGCCTTATTTCGCTTAAAGCATAAACGATAAATCGTTTTTTATGGCTAACGAATAAGGTTAGATTGTGATCGCGAAGCGAGCCACAATCTGAACCGTTTGTTGGACAAGCCCGGCACGATAGTAGGAATTCATTTAATGCGCTCTATGAAAATAGCTTTTTGTTGATCAGCCCGACTGATGAATCGAACCTCTGTTTTTACCTGTTTAACTGAACTTTGAGCGTTGTCCATTGCAGTCAACTCTCAAAGTCCAAGTATCGGAGCAAAATTCTGCCTTAATCTCCGATTTTAGCCCAAGCAACTCCCTCAGCATTTAATCCGCTGATAGCCTGGGTCGAAGTGTTTAAATTTACATAAGCGCTAGTGATTCCAATTGTTAAGTTGGCAAAGGCTGAAACATTATTTCCACCCTGGGTATTTGCCGACGCCCAACAACCATCGCCCCGCCACAACATTTGCAACTGAATGCCGGCCGTACTTTGAGTGCACGCAATATCTTCGTCGGGTCAAACTTTAGCAGGGAGTGAATCAACTTAATAACACCCTTGCTATTCGGATGTAAAAAGCCATAATTGCGCGCACGACGAAAGCCTTTAGGCAAAACATGTTGCAGCACCAGCCACAGAAATTTAGCCCCCGATACCGTTTTGGTTTGATAGCGTTTGGTTTTGCTGTCTTGATAACGGTAGGTTACTTTGCCATTTTGGCAGGATAAGATATCCTGTTCACGAATCACACCACGATACAGGTATCGACCCAGATATATCAATGCTTTATCGCCTGCACCGACAAACTTACAATCGACCACCCATTTTTCCGGAATAGCTGTGGGAAATGGCAACTTTTCTTCGTTCATACGCGCTAGCATCTTTGCACGAAATACTTTTGCTAGTGCTTTATGATGAAACAGGTATTTGCCTTCCTTAGTGCGCCAGAGCTTCTTGATTTTATCCACGATTGCCGCAGGCATAATGACATGAATATGCGGATGATAATTTAATTCGCGTGAGTGTGTATGTAAGACAGCAATCGCCCCGGCATCGCCTTGCAACTGCTTATCATTTTTACTAAAACTCTGTAAAGTCGCCCAGGCACAGTCAAACATCATACTGTAAAGTAACCGCGGATGCTGCCTGGCTAACGACCTTAACTGCGCAGGTAAGGTAAAGGTATTCATAAAATAATCAGCAGGGACTTGTTTTTGTACCTGTCGTTCAATCCATTGTTGACTCTCATGATGTTGACAATGCGGGCAGTTACGCTGGCCACAGGAATGAGGCACAAAGGTTTGATAGTCACAGTCTGCACAGTTAACCTGCATCACAGGACTCAGCTGTGTCCGACAGCTCTTCATGGCATGTAATGCACTGATCTGATTGGAGCGTAAACGAGATTGATACTCGCTTAAAAAGTCAGACTGAAATTGATCAATCACTGCAGCTAGGGTTATCATGAAATCTGCCCCCAGTGAATAGAAAAGTCATTGACTAACTGATTAATGTGCAGCTCTGCATTCTCATCGGTAATATCGGTCAAATGCGTATAGCGAGCCGTGGTTACTAAACTGGTATGGCCCAGAATCTTCTGCAACTCAACTAAATCAACCCCGGCTTCTAACAGGTGAGTGGCGTAACTGTGGCGCAGCGAGTGGCAGGAAATCTTTTTTTTAGTCCCATTTCTTGCGTCACAAGACGGATTGTCTTCTGGATGCCACCGCGATCAAGGGGGGATTCAGCAAGATGTGCACCTTTTAGACCCCGGGCACGGTTGGGAAATACCAGCACTGGATTTTTATGCACAGCCCAAAACTTACGCAACACCTTCAAGGTATTCACAGGCAAAGGCACAAGCCGATCCTTATTGCCTTTGGCATTGCGAATATGTACCCGCATGCGTGTCGCATCAATATCACCTACTTTCAGGCTTAAGCCCTCGCCCAAACGTAAACCTAGACTGTAAATCGTAAAATAAAAAACTCGATAGCTTAGATTACGGGTCGACATAAACAGTTGTTGTGCTTCAACCACAGTGACAATATCGGGTATACGCGTACATCGTGGTGGTTTAATCATTAGCACATCAACCCACGGCTTTTGTAGCACATGTGTATAGAAAAACTTGAGACCATAGAGATCTAGTTTCACGGCACTCCAGGAAAGGCGGCTTAAAAGAGCATGAAAATAATCCACCAGTTGATCTTGCGTTAAGTTATCCAGATGCCCCTGAAAGTGTTCCCCGATACGGCGAATAGCGCGTGAATAAGCGTCAATGGTTTTGGGTTGCAGTCCCTTAAGCTTTAAATGCTTACAGTGCTGGATATAATAATGGTTGAATTTAAGCTCTATCGATGGTGTCATAACAGTGTAACCTCATTATTGTTAGTTGGATGAGCTTACAAGTTACCTGTTATGCATATAACAGGCAATGAGGTTACACTTTAAATTTAAGGGATGCGCTGTTTTTCTCCGCGATAGCGGCTTCGTCCAACAACCCGTTCGGTCACTCGATGGGTGGAGCAATTGGTTATAAGAACTGAGCACAGTGAATAAGGCTAAGTCCCGAATTGCTAATACGCTGATCTATCTTAAAAGGCATAGGAATTAAGAAAGAAATTTGTTCCGAGGCCCTTTTGGTTTCTAGTCATAAGATATAGTCTTACCAAATTCATCTGGCCGATATACCAGAACAAAATCAATTGATACAAATGAGTATAATAGGATTTTTATAAATCTATTGAGCTTCTTTAAGAAAACTAACAAATCAAAATGTAAACAAGTTTATGGATATAATTGATCGTGCTTAACATTTAGAGTTACCTCCGCCTGCCCGATGCTTACTACCTGGTGGTTGACCTACCTTGCCAGAGCGGGACTTTCACCCGCTGGAATTATCGACCTTGCTCGGCCGCATATCCTTTTGGCTGGAAAATGTCGCGATACTTTTATCAGTCTTAAGAAAACATGCCGAAAATTGGGGGTGTCATTTTGGCAATATTTAATAGATCGCCATGGTATGGGTGAGCAAATCATTCCTCCTCTTCAGAATATAATCGCTGAACGTGCTACTCTGTTTGCCCCGAATTATTGAGAAGTTACCCCAGGCTCAGAGCTCCTGATCTCGACATAAAGAAATCAAAAGCTTACCGTTTTCACAAGATAATTAGATGATACTAAGGTGTGTAGGTTGGCGCTGAGTATACGAAGCCCAACATGATATTACACAGTGATTGTTGGGCTTCGTATACTCAGCGCCAACCTACATATCAATCATTGGCATCAAGTTATTATCCTAGAGTTCAGGTGGTCTGAGGCTCTGCGCAAACGAGTGAAAGTTCTGAATCAAATGGAATGAGTTTTGTAAATTAGCTCATTGTTGTTAAAATGTCCCGTTTAAGAAACCTGTGTTGCTAACCATTTGAAACCTGAAACAAATAAACTCCTGCCTATAAACAAAGCCGCAGAATGGGCACTACAGGCGGCACGTCAACAACAATGGACTGAAGCAGCGCAACGCTGGAGCGTGTTACGTAAGGCTTATCCAGAGCATGCCATGGTCTGGCTGCAAGGTGCCAAAGCCCATATTGAAGCGGATGCGTTAGACCAAGCCGCGCAGCTTTTAGAGTATGCTAGACAGCACTTTCCTGATAATGTAAATTCCTTCTTAATTTCTGCCGAACTAGCCATAAAGCTTGAGCGCTGGAAGGAAACTGAAGCATATTTGCAACAATGCCGAGAAAACTTTCCTCATTTTGCACAAACCTGGATACTATCGGCGGAATATAGTGAACATAGAGGCAAGCAGGACAAAGCAATTGAATATAATGGGCAAGCCAGAAAATGCGCACCTGAACAGATTGCGCCTTTTATACAGTATGCTGAGCTTGCCATGCGCGCACAGCACTGGAACGATGCGCTTGAACGCTGGGAGCTACTGCGCACACATTTCCCAAAGCATCCAATCGGCTATCAACGTGCAGCCGAAGCAGCAAGAAAATCAGGCAATAATCGTCTGGCACGTGAACTAACGCTTAGCCTGGAATATGGCGACAGTATAATTAGCGATAAAAGCCCTAAAATTGCAGTTACAAAAAAACGCCGATCAAGAAACCTGTTTGGACTTATATGGGCCAAAGCTATTTTTAATCTGCGCTCTGAAAATCAACGTAACCACCTTAGCAATGCCTGGTTAGTGCTTGAACCCATGTTACATATACTTGTCTTTTACATAGTCTTTGGCTTATTACTGCAGCGCGGGGGAGAAAATTTTCTCGTGTTCCTTTTTGCGGGTCAGATACCCTGGTTGTGGATATCAAAATCGGTAAGCGGCAGCAGTGGCAGTATTCTGGCAGGGCAAAACCTTATGCTACAAACTGGATTACCTGCCATCGTATTTCCGCTTATCAATCTATTGAAGATAAGCATCCAGCAAGTTCTCATGTTTTTATTATTATTTGGATTTCTCTGGTGGCAAGGATACTATCCAAACGTCCTCTGGTGGTGGTTTTTTCCCGTTATGCTAGTTCAATTATTATTAATAATAGCTGCTACTTGTGCAGTAGCAGCCGTTATTCCATTTGCTCGCGACCTAAATTACCTGGTACAAACAGGCTTAATGCTACTTATGTTTGGCTCTGGTATTTTCTATGATTACAGAACACTCCCTATTGAGTTTCAAGATGTTTTTTTGCTCAATCCTGTTGCTTTCCTGCTCAAAAGCTACCGGGATATATTAATTGATGGGGTGTTACCTGATTATATAATGCTTGGCTATTGGGGATTAGGCAGCCTGATCGCCTGCCTGATTATAGTCAAAATTTATAGTCGGCTTCAGTATATATACCCACGTATAGTGATGGAATAAATATGGAACCTATCATTTCATTACAAAATGTTGCTATCCGCTATAAGCTTCATAGCGGATTATTCAGGCCTAAAAAATATTTTGATGCTTTAAAGTCAGTTAGTCTGGATATTTATCCTGGCGAAACGCTAGGGGTTCTTGGTCGTAATGGCTCAGGTAAATCAACCCTGCTACGCGTAATTACTGGCGTCCTTCGTCCAGACAAAGGAAAAATCATCAATCGAGGGGTTAATGTTTCTCTGTTAGCGCTTCAAGCAGGATTTGATCAAAATCTTAGCGGTAGAGATAACGCGATTTTTGGGGGAATGCTACTAGGCTACTCTCGCCGTGACGCGGTAGCATGTTTAGACGAAATCCAGGAATATTCTGAATTAGGAGACTTTTTTTTCGAACCTGTAAGAACCTACTCTAGCGGAATGAGTGCTCGTCTTGGGTTCTCAATTTCTATTATTAATAGCCCTGATGTCATACTTTTAGATGAAGTTTTAAGCGTAGGGGATCAGCACTTTAAACAAAAAGCGGAACGCACCATGATGTCGATGATTCAGTCAGAGCAAACCGTCGTATTAGTGTCACATTCCCACCATCAGGTTGCGCGATTGTGTGATAGGGCCGTGTTAATAGATAATGGGATTAGTTGGACGAAGCCGCTATCGCGGAGAAAAACAGCGCATCCCTTAAATTTAAAGTGTAACCTCATTGCCTGTTATATGCATAACAGGTAACTTGTAAGCTCATCCAACTAACAATAATGAGGTTACACTGTTATGACACCATCGATAGAGCTTAAATTCAACCATTATTATATCCAGCACTGTAAGCATTTAAAGCTTAAGGGACTGCAACCCAAAACCATTGACGCTTATTCACGCGCTATTCGCCGTATCGGGGAACACTTTCAGGGGCATCTGGATAACTTAACGCAAGATCAACTGGTGGATTATTTTCATGCTCTTTTAAGCCGCCTTTCCTGGAGTGCCGTGAAACTAGATCTCTATGGTCTCAAGTTTTTCTATACACATGTGCTACAAAAGCCGTGGGTTGATGTGCTAATGATTAAACCACCACGATGTACGCGTATACCCGATATTGTCACTGTGGTTGAAGCACAACAACTGTTTATGTCGACCCGTAATCTAAGCTATCGAGTTTTTTATTTTACGATTTACAGTCTAGGTTTACGTTTGGGCGAGGGCTTAAGCCTGAAAGTAGGTGATATTGATGCGACACGCATGCGGGTACATATTCGCAATGCCAAAGGCAATAAGGATCGGCTTGTGCCTTTGCCTGTGAATACCTTGAAGGTGTTGCGTAAGTTTTGGGCTGTGCATAAAAATCCAGTGCTGGTATTTCCCAACCGTGCCCGGGGTCTAAAAGGTGCACATCTTGCTGAATCCCCCCTTGATCGCGGTGGCATCCAGAAGACAATCCGTCTTGTGACGCAAGAAATGGGACTAAAAAAAAGATTTCCTGCCACTCGCTGCGCCACAGTTACGCCACTCACCTGTTAGAAGCCGGGGTTGATTTAGTTGAGTTGCAGAAGATTCTGGGCCATACCAGTTTAGTAACCACGGCTCGCTATACG
This sequence comes from Methyloprofundus sp., assembly GCF_965251085.1. NCBI lineage: Bacteria > Pseudomonadati > Pseudomonadota > Gammaproteobacteria > Methylococcales > Methylococcaceae > Methyloprofundus > Methyloprofundus sp. The sequence goes on from NZ_OZ252594.1 coordinate 4,405,688, forward strand.
CATTTGACCGATATTACCGATGAGAATGCAGAGCTGCACATTAATCAGTTAGTCAATGACTTTTCTATTCACTGGGGGCAGATTTCATGATAACCCTAGCTGCAGTGATTGATCAATTTCAGTCTGACTTTTTAAGCGAGTATCAATCTCGTTTACGCTCCAATCAGATCAGTGCATTACATGCCATGAAGAGCTGTCGGACACAGCTGAGTCCTGTGATGCAGGTTAACTGTGCAGACTGTGACTATCAAACCTTTGTGCCTCATTCCTGTGGCCAGCGTAACTGCCCGCATTGTCAACATCATGAGAGTCAACAATGGATTGAACGACAGGTACAAAAACAAGTCCCTGCTGATTATTTTATGAATACCTTTACCTTACCTGCGCAGTTAAGGTCGTTAGCCAGGCAGCATCCGCGGTTACTTTACAGTATGATGTTTGACTGTGCCTGGGCGACTTTACAGAGTTTTAGTAAAAATGATAAGCAGTTGCAAGGCGATGCCGGGGCGATTGCTGTCTTACATACACACTCACGCGAATTAAATTATCATCCGCATATTCATGTCATTATGCCTGCGGCAATCGTGGATAAAATCAAGAAGCTCTGGCGCACTAAGGAAGGCAAATACCTGTTTCATCATAAAGCACTAGCAAAAGTATTTCGTGCAAAGATGCTAGCGCGTATGAACGAAGAAAAGTTGCCATTTCCCACAGCTATTCCGGAAAAATGGGTGGTCGATTGTAAGTTTGTCGGTGCAGGCGATAAAGCATTGATATATCTGGGTCGATACCTGTATCGTGGTGTGATTCGTGAACAGGATATCTTATCCTGCCAAAATGGCAAAGTAACCTACCGTTATCAAGACAGCAAAACCAAACGCTATCAAACCAAAACGGTATCGGGGGCTAAATTTCTGTGGCTGGTGCTGCAACATGTTTTGCCTAAAGGCTTTCGTCGTGCGCGCAATTATGGCTTTTTACATCCGAATAGCAAGGGTGTTATTAAGTTGATTCACTCCCTGCTAAAGTTTGACCCGACGAAGATATTGCGTGCACTCAAAGTACGGCCGGCATTCAGTTGCAAATGTTGTGGCGGGGCGATGGTTGTTGGGCGTCGGCAAATACCCAGGGTGGAAATAATGTTTCAGCCTTTGCCAACTTAACAATTGGAATCACTAGCGCTTATGTAAATTTAAACACTTCGACCCAGGCTATCAGCGGATTAAATGCTGAGGGAGTTGCTTGGGCTAAAATCGGAGATTAAGGCAGAATTTTGCTCCGATACTTGGACTTTGAGAGTTGACTGCAATGGACAACGCTCAAAGTTCAGTTAAACAGGTAAAAACAGAGGTTCGATTCATCAGTCGGGCTGATCAACAAAAAGCTATTTTCATAGAGCGCATTAAATGAATTCCTACTATCGTGCCGGGCTTGTCCAACAAACGGTTCAGATTGTGGCTCGCTTCGCGATCACAATCTAACCTTATTCGTTATGCTACTGGAAAACCTAAAGATGTACTAAAAATATATGAGGAGGGCTTGAGAAAATTAGATTTATAATAAAACTAATTTTTCACGTACTAGCTTGAATAGTTTACTCCCCCCCCCCCCCTTCATTTTGGGGTAATTAACAAGTATCTAAATCCTAAGCTATTAGTGCATAAGTTGTGCTGATAATAGGTCAAACAAGCCCCCCCCCCCCCCCTTTTTAAATAAATTAAATATAATTTAGTTATGAAAGAAGTTGCAATAACGTTGTTACGCAGTTTTTATAAAACCTCTGGGCATAAATCTAATTTAGCAGACTTAAACATGAGTCTAGGAGTAGCAGTTCCAAGAATTGATTATTTTCTTAGTTACTACTCACTTATAAGTGGAAAAAAATACTCAGATTTGATAGGTATGTTTTTTAAAGATGGTTTAAAAAATATACTTCTTGAATATTATAAGCAGGGTTACTTGAATAAATTCGGGTCAACTGTGAATGGAATCAACTATATATGTAGGTTTGATGAAATTGAATTGGATTATTATTGGATTCCAAAGAATGCCTGTACTTATTTAAAAAGAAATTTTTCATATTTATGTGATAAGGGTTTTACAAAGACAATAAAGATGCACCAGTTTCATGAGACCATACAAGCTAAGTATGGTCTCACAATGAAACAGTACCTTTCAAATCAAGAAAAGCAATTCAAATCTTTAGTTGTAGTGAGAGAGCCAATTGAACGGTTTGTAAGCTGTTATGTTGATAAATTTGCGAAGCCTATACTTATTGGAAAAAACTTTGAACCATTTATAGTAGATATAATTTTGAACATATATTCTCTTTATCAAATAAAAGCAGATCCTAGGAAGCGGTCAATTAGCTTTTCTGAATTTATGATGTTTGTTTTACAAGAGTCACCTTTTTCACAAAATGAACATTGGAAACCACAGTCCAAATTTTTACCAAGCCATGGGGTAGACATCATAATTAAACAGTCAAGTATGGAAGATTATTTGTTACAAAATCACCTTTTTGCTGAGGAGGTTTCTAAAAATAAAGCAAATCGTTCAGTGGGAGTTAAATATTCGCCAGATCAATACACCGGAGAGCTAGCAGAATTGCTGCCCAATGAATATTCTATAGAAAAAATCAACGATTATTCCCAATATGTAACTCATTCAGCTAGATCATCCTTAAGTAAATTTTATGAAGATGATTATAAGCTTTATTGTTCAGCTGAGTAGCTCAAACATGCATAATTTAGGTGCTTGTTCAATGCGCTAAAGTATTTTTAAGTAAAACGGTCTGAATTGATGAATAAATTAAGTGACTTAGAAAAAACAATAAAAAGACAACAAAATCAAATTGAATTATTAAGAAATAAGTTCTTTTCCCTACAAGAGGCAATTATTTTTCAAAATGGAAATGACATAACCCAGATCCCTGACAGCCTTAGTCCTGTTGAAATTGAAGATCGTGGAGGTAGAGTAACTATACTAGCATTTTCAGGAATGCTAACAACACTAGCTATGCCTAAGGCAGAGTTTTTTAAAAGTTTATCTGGTAACAAAAATGTTAATATAATTTTTGTTAAAGACTTTAAGCAAGCGTGGTACCAGTGTGGTTTATTAGGATTAACAGAAAATATAACGGAAACTACTCATTTTCTGAAAAAAATCATTCCTGATTCCACGGAAAGACTTGTGACAATTGGTACGAGTGCTGGTGGTTTTGCTGCTATATTATTTGGTTGTTTATTGGGTGCCCAGAAGAGCGTTTCATTTGCACCTCAAACGTTCTTGAATAAAAAAGAGTTTATGGTGTTCAGAAGTATTGATTCTAGGTGGACAGAAATCCAAGAATCTAAATTTTTGGATTTAAAAAGGGTAATTGGTGAAGCCAATACAACCCATAATATTTATGTGGGGAAGTATAATCATAAAGATATGGCACATGCTGCTAATCTTACTAATTTTGAAAAAGTCTTTTTGCACGAAATTGATAGTGAATCTCATAATATTGCAAAGTTCTTAAAAGATGCTGGGCAACTAGATAGTATCATAAAGGAGGTACTGAACTTTGATAGCTCATTATAAGAACAAGAGTTATGATGAAAAAACCACTATAATTTAAACGGGAAGCACGAGTATTAAAAATGAAGTTTCGGATTCAGGCACCATGTAAGTGGGACTTTGCACTTACATGGTGCCTTAACTTACGGGATGAACCAGGGCTGACAGCGATAGAAGACTATATGTAAATTGAATAACCCCAGATACAGAATTTTGAATACTCTCAAAGTCTTGGTTTCAGGGTTTTCTGTACTAGAAGCCGTCAATAATTATTTGTTTATGTCAATGCGTTGAGCAAAACAATAACCATTATGTTTTTTACTGTCATCAACGATTAAATAAACTTTTTTATTTAATGCTATGGACATTTGTGCCTGGTCCAGTTTTCTGAAAGCTAAAGCTTGAGAATTAAAAGTACCATCACAACTAAAACTGACCCAGTTTTTTGAACAACTTATGCCATGATTAGCTAAAACCTTGTCTACACGAACCATGCACCCACCGTAGTTGTGACTATCAACTACAATGCTCATAATTGTTGTATTACCAATACCTGCCTTGGCAGCAAGAGTATTTAAAGAAAGCCCCATCATAAAAAGACCAGTCACTACTAAAATTAATTTCTTCATTTTTGTTCTCCTACACTAAAAGTAAAAATATCAAATAAAAACCATATATTACTTAACTCTTTCCATACCTTAGAATAGAGTTAAAAGACATGGGCTTGTTTCAAAAATCATCTATCCTGACAGTTCAACATCTACAAACTCCCCTATATCTATTTCTTCTGCGTCATCCTGAGATATTGGTTCTGCGTCAACATCAATAAAGTCACCTATCTCTATCACTGCATCATCCTGAGATATTGGCTCTGCATCAACATCTATAAATTCCCCTATATCTATTTCTTCTGCGTTATCCTGGGATATTGGCTCTGCGTCAACATCAATAAACTCCCCTATATCTATTTCTTCAGCGCCATCCTCGGATATCGGTTCTGCATCAACATCTACAAACTCCCCTATATCTATTTCTTCTGCGTCATCCTGGGATATTGGCTCTGCATCAATATCTATAAATTCACCTACATCAATGACTTCTTGTTGCTTATCTTCTTCACTTTCTACCAGTGGCAGAGGGTCATTATCAATATCTAGGTCACGAACTATAGCCGGTTTATTATCCTTTAACTTAGCTTTTATAAATGGCTTATTCTCATTGCTGTCTGCTTGCTTAAGTGGTTTATTTGCAACCAAAGCTGTTTTAGGCTTTATTACCTGATTTGATAAGTCATTATCATCTCGGGATAAAACAAAAGTAAAAGCATACAATACACAGAATAATATAATTAAAATGTATAAATGCTTAATTTTCATGTTTTAAGCCCTTCAGGTTTAGTATTGACATCTATTTAAAATACACCAATCATAGTGAGTAATCAGACACCTACTTTTTAATCTCTTCTTTGCCTTGAGCGAGAGGGCAAAGGCAAGGGGTAAATGGAACAGGTGTCTAATTATAACGCTCCCCAGCACATGACTTTGTTATCTGAATTTGTGAAGCAGGTATGCCCATAGCCCGTTCCTGTATCTTGATTCTGAGGGGGCTGTGTGGGAGGCTTGATTGCCGGAGTGTTGCTAATTGAAGTAAAAGCATTTATGCGTTTTCCGGTCGTTGTTTTACCTGATAAAGTGGGAAGGGAATCACCGTGATCCAAAATTAAAGCCTTAAGTTCCGCAACAGTTAAGGTGTTGTTTTTTGCTAGGATTAATGCAGCTAGCCCCGTTACATGGGGGGCAGCCATCGACGTGCCACTTTTAAAATCATAAGTTGACGTGTTATTGGAGTCAACACAAGATACATCGACATGATCAATATAGACGCCATCAAATACAGTGTTGGCGTCACTTGTCAAGCGGAACCTGACATAAACCGTGGACTGCCCATCAAAGCTACCCATTGGAGCGGTTATACGATACCAAAACTGATTATCAAAAAAACTAAGACTTTGTATGGTGGAAAAATTAACCCCATTAGTAGAAGCCTCAACAAATAGAAAATCAAAGTTCGTTTCTAACAAAGAAACCAAAAAATAATTCAATTGACAGCCTGATAAACCGCTAAGATTGAAAGCAGGGCTTCTAGCCCAATTGTTGGAATTATTTTGATAATTACCAACTACACTATCTGTCAAACTAAAGGGATCAAAAAGGCTAACAGCGTTCGTTAACCCCCAGGTTGTACCTGTTCCGCCAGTAGTCCAGTCAGAAACATTACCATCGGCAAAGTTATCACTCCAGGCTGAGGTAAATTTAGGTACAGTGCTGTAGGTGTTAACTCCAGGTGCGCCTATGTCAACAGAGGTTGAGCCATAGTTTGAAAAGCTAGCCAAAGCATCGTTTGAATCTGTTGCTGCCACTGAAACGATATTAGCTGAATTATAATCGCTAGGATAGGAGTGAGTTCCATCATTATTTGTATTTTCATTACCCGCTGCCGCAACAAACAAGACCCCGGCATCGCCCGCTGCATCAATAACATCTTTCATGGCTTGGCTATAACCTGGCCCACCTATGCTAGCATTGATAATATGTGCACCGTTTGCTATCGCATACTCGATTCCAGAGACAATATTAGAGGTAAAGCCCGAACCACTAGCATCTAAAACCCGTAAAGGCATAATGCGCGCTCTCCAGTTAACCCCCACTACTCCTTTCGAGTTATTGCCAACCGCGGCAATCGTGCCTGATACATGAGTTCCATGACTGTTGAAGTCATACGGATCATTGTCATTATCTACAAAGTCCCAGCCTCGAATATCATCCACTTTACCATTGCTGTCAGAGTCAATACCGTTTACAGTTTCATCGTTGTTTGCCCAGATATTGGCAGCTAAGGGAGATGGAAAGAAATAATCATCCAAACGAAGTAAGCTTGTGTCTCAATAATTTATAATAATGAATTCTGAATTTATTCTCACACTAGGCAGATAAGCTTGTTGATATTAACAGATAGCATTATAGGTTGGATTATAAATACAGCCCATCGTTTAAAAGGCTCGGTACGTCGTATATTCATGGCTGAAACGGTGGAGCTACTAGGCTCAGGTGGTGCAAGTATTGCTGAAGAAAAACTAGGATGGAATAGAGGCACTATCCGAAAAGGACAATATGAACTTGAAACTCAGCCCATAGAAGATAATTTTTCAGCGAGAGGGCGTAATAAAAGTGAAGAGCATTTTCCTCATCTACTTGATGACATAAAAAAAATTGCTGAACCGGAGTGTCAAACGGATCCCTCTTTTAATTCCTGTCGATTATATACCCGGCTAACGGCTAAAGAAGTTAGAAAACGTTTACTGGAGATTGATTATTACGATGAAAAAACATTACCTTGCTCAAAAACTATCAATACAAAATTAAATGACCTGAGTTACCATCCAAAAAAGGTACAAAAAACAAAGCCTCATAAGAAAATCAAGGAAACGGATGCAATTTTTGAACAAGTTCATTCAGTCAATGGAATGGCAGATATCAACCCAAAAGAGATTCGTATATCAATTGATGCCAAAGCAAGAATGAATATAGGAAATTTTTCACGGGGAGGACGAAATCGGGTTTTAACAAAAGCAGAGGATCATGATTTAGATGTTAAGGAAAAGTTAACTCCTTTTGGTTTTTATCTGCCTGAACATGATGATTTTTTCCTTTTCTTTACAGCAGGCTATGCCAGCAGTGATTTCATCGTTGACCGATTGGAAGAAATTTGGCCAGAAATTCAAGAAAAATATGGAGTAGATATTCTGACAATTAACGCTGACAATGGTATGGAGAACAGTAGCTCCAGAACTCAGTTTATAAAAAGGCTTGTGGAGTTTGCTGAAAAAAGCAACATAAAGATAAAACTGGCCTACTACCCTCCTTATCATAGTAAATATAACCCAATTGAACGAGTATGGGGAGCCTATGAAAATCATATTAGTGGCGACATAATGGATACAGTTGAAACAACTTTAAAATTTGCCAAAAGTATGACCTACAATGGCAAAGCACCTCTTGTTAAATTAACAGAAAAAATATATGAAACAGGAGTAAAGGTAGGTAAAAAAGCAATGAAGACGTATTATCAGTTTGTTGACCGAATGCCATCGTTGGAGAAATGGTTTTTGACCATTTCTCCTGGTTGTTCTGGATGATTATTTCTTTCCATCTCCCTAAGTCTTCGTGATTCCAGGCAGCACCGCTATCCAACACCCCCACTACTACATCTGAGGAACCTGTTGTCATATCCCAGGCTTCTGGCGCATCAATATCCGCATCATTACTACCAACACTGCCGTTTACCATTTGCCCAGAATTATGAAGCCCCCACAACTTGTTATATTGGGGGTCATTGGGAGTTACTGTATCGATGGTATATATAATCGGGTTCTGCATATAAAACATTAGGGTTTTGACTATAGTTCTGAACAGCGCTTTCAACTGATTGTCCTTGTTTTAATCGGACCAGGTTCAGTTTGAGTTTGGCAAAGGGAAATTCAGTAATTTTAGTTGCGCTTTGTGCCGCATGAATATTATTTATTAACCCAGCCGGTGTTGAAGGTTTAAACTTAACTATTATTTGTCCGGGAACGTAGCTTTCTGGAGGAAGTGAGCGCACTGCCCCAGGATTAAAAACAGCATATGCATTTTGTACGTAGAATACACTAACAAAGACATATAATAGGATTTGTTTTATTAAAAATAAATTTTTCATAAAAATTCAAACCTGGTATTTGGGTTAACGAAGCCGATTAGGAAATGATTTTGCACTCAAAGCCTCCTGAAACTTAAAAATATAAGCCAGAATTGAGAATAACATTTAATCTTTTTATACGCAAATTTTACACACAAACACTCTGTGGGTGTTTTGGCACGTAATTCAAAACAGAAATAGGCACTCCCTTTTTAACATCAAAACCTTCAATTTCTTTACGCGTAATAATATGGCCTAGTCAACTTTCAATAGCGCATAAATTTTTAAAATTATCATTTGAAACAAAAGAGATGGCTTCGCCTGAAGCACCCGCACGACCCGTACGGCCAATTCGATGAATATAATCATCACTCTCGTAGGGTAAGTCGTAATTAACCACGCGCGTCAGATTTTCGATATCAATTCCGCGGGAGGCAATGCCTGTCGCCACTAAAAATTTGAGTTTACCTGACTTAAAGTCGGCCATTATTCTTTCACGAACAGCCTGACTTCTACCGCCATGAATGGCCTCAGCTATAATGCCGCGTTTCTCAAGTTGACTAACAAATTTTTCTGCGGCGTGTTTTTTGTCGATAAAAATAAGCGCCATATCCCATTGCTGCTCTTTAATTAAATGACTCAGTAATGCAGATTTCTTGTCTTTGTCTACTGCGATCAACCACTGGTTAATTTTTGGTGTGGTTGCAGAACTGGGGGAAACTGAAATTTCTACAGCATCGTCATTGACGGTATCGGCTAAATAACGCACTTCTTCAGTTAGTGTGGCAGAAAACAATAAACTCTGGCGCTGACTTGGCAGGCGGTCGATGATTTTTTCGATATCGTAGATAAACCCCATATCGAGCATTTTATCGGCCACCCTGGCGTGGCAACTAAAATATCGACACCGTCTATCAGCCGCTCTCTTTGAGGCTCTGAATCAACGCCGCCAACCATCGCCATAGAGCTCAGATTTAAATGCTGACTGCAGTTAATGAAGCAGGAGACGTACTGCTATTGAAAGAAGCGGAGCAATGGAAAGTACACTATAGAGAGTTACTGGGTAAAGCAGAAATAAAATGCCCGCCACCCGACAAGCCAAAAGAAGTGAAACGGGGACGAACAAAACGCAGTAAGGCGAGAAATTTACTGGAAAGGCTTATTGATTTTGAAGAGGATGTATTACGCTTCATGACACAGACCTGCGTGCCATTTACCAATAATGCTGCTGAAAATTCGATTCGGATGACCAAAGTTCAACAGAAAATATCGGGCTGCTTTCGGAGTACCGATGGTGCAAAAATATTTTGTCGCGTCAGAGGTTAGCAACGTGCCGTAAACAAGGTGTCAGTGCAACTTTGGCAATGACTCTTGTGTTTGAGGGAGAGTTGCCTGAATTTGCTTTATAATTTCATTCGGCTATCAATTTCACTGAGTAGTTATACAATAAATAACACAAATAGATAACAGTAACCTATTTGATATACTTCGCGCGGTCACGGATGCGGTTATATAGTGAGCTGATTTTTGTCGATAGCTACGTATCAGTTTCAGCAACGTAGCTATCGGCAGTAATGTTAGCTAGCTTTTAGGTGGCACATAACCTTCAGGCATCTCAAAACCTGAACCGAATAAAAATTTTTCTCTTTCTTCTTCAATCATTTTTTTCGCTTTAGCTTCAAAGCTGGCAAGGCGGTTTTCATTAATAAGCATGGTTTGCATACCAACCCATTCCTTCCAGGATTTCTGGGAAATATTATCATAGATGTATTGTCCTTTTGGCCCCGGAAAGGGTAATGAAGTCAAACCTTCTTCCGATGTACCTAGTTTCACACAGTTTACATATCTGGTCATTTTAGTCCTTGCTTAATTCGTCAAATAATTGTTTTACAGGCGCAGGTAGCGCTATATTTTTGCAGTGCCGATGTTTATACCAGAGTGTTGTTTCAGCTTCTAGCACATTATTAATAAGGTTTTCTACATTCAATACGATTGGTTGATAATCCAGATGGTAATGCGAAAAAGTGTGTCGCCTTGTTGGTAAAGATTGTTGCTTTGTAACCACAATAGCTTGCTTTAGCAGCCATGCATCAAGTTCTGTCTGGTTTTCAATTTCAGGCACGCTCCATAAGCCTCCCCAAATACCCGTCGGCGCCCTTTTTTCTAGTAAAATTTGCTGATCAGCATTGATTGCAATAATAAATACACGTTGTTTTACCGGTATTTTCTTTCTTGGCTTCGGAGTGGGTAATTCATCTACTCTTTGTTGCGCTAGAGCCATGCACTCCGATTGCAAAGGGCATTCATTACACCTAGGTTTAGCGCGCGTACAAAGTGTTGCGCCTAAATCCATGATCGCTTGAGTATAATCTGCAACGCGTATTTCAGGGGTATATTGCTTACTTATTTTCCATAATTGTTTATTAACTTTTGTGCTACCAGTCCAGCCTTGAATAACGTGAAAGCGGGCTAATACCCGACGCACATTGCCATCAAGAATGGGCTGGCTGTTGTTAAAAGCGATACTTAATATTGCACCTGCTGTTGATACTCCTATGCCAGGCAAAGCAATTAATTCTTCTAAAGAATCTGGAAAGCGATTTAGCTTGTTGATGATAACAGCTGTTTTATGCAGGTTTCTAGCTCGTGCATAATAACCTAAACCTGCCCATAGACTAAGCACTTCATCTAACGGTGCATTTGCTAAAGCCTTAACATCAGGGTACTGCTGAATAAAATTGTTATAATAAGGAATCACAGTGACAACTTGAGTCTGCTGTAACATAATTTCAGAGATCCAGACTCTATAAGCAGTTACAGGGTGCTGCCAGGGTAAATCTTTACGTCCGAACTGGTCAAACCAGTTGAGTAAGTTTTGTTGAAATGTAATTGGCCTCATTTATTATATGACTCTGTGTTCTACAAATGCAGCTTCTGACTTTAGAAAAAACTTTTTAATAATTTATTAACGGCCTTACCAGTACCTTCACCCAGGGCTTTGTCGATATCTTTTTCACGCTTATCAATAAATTTATTCACTTTTTGCTTTTCTTCATCGGTCATCATTGATTCTATCGAGCTTAAATCAATGGTATAGTTTGGTTCAGAAAAAGTGCCCTGAACTTTAATCGCAACTGGGCGGTCGGTAATATCCTTGCCACCTTTTTTGGCTTTAGTCACGACGTTGTAATCCAGTGCTTCAGTAACTAAGTTTGCCGTTCCACCGCCTTTTACTTCAACTGTTGAAGATTCTGCGAGAAAATCAGGGTTAGTAATTAAGCCTTTGTTGATCGTAGCCGAGCCCTTTATAACGCTAAATAACGTTTGCTCATCCGTATAATTTTGTTGCATTTCCTTGCCCTTAATCGCAAGCCTGCCTACATCTATTATTTTCTGCAGATTAAAACCTCTAACCGCACCATCAACCAATGAAAAATTTAGCGTACCGCCCAAACCAGATTTAATGGCAGGCAGGGTATTACCTATGGTGTTTAAACGCGCGGAAATATTCGCCTGGCCTTTGAGTTTAGCTTTGCTTTCAGGTTGTAAGTCAGTCAATAGCGGCCCTATCTGAACGTTGGAAATTTTTTCATTTAATGAAATTCTAGGCGACTTACCTTGGGCATTAATGCTGATTTGTCCCTTATAGTTTCCTTTATATAGTTGATTAATGGACTGCCTGGTTTTTAAAACACCATCCTTTGCCTGAAGATTTAAATTAACACCTGCCATTGTTAACTTCGCCACTTTTAGCTTTGAAATTTTTAAATCGCCATTTATATTAAGCGTTCGCAGGGTATCCATAGGCAATAAAGTGGCTTCGTTTACAACAGCCTTTGCTGTTGCTACAGGCGATTTTTCCGGTTGCGATTGCTTTTTGGTTGAACTATAACGATCCACATCAATATCATCTATCGCAAGCTGGAAAGTGATGGCGGGCTGAGCAAATTGTTTAATGTGTATATGACCCGTAATATTCGTGTCATCTAAAGTAATATTTAAATCTTCTAGCGCTACGGAGTCTTTTGTACCCTGTACATCAAAGCTCATGACAAGCTTTTGTAACACGTTTTTATCAGCCGTTTCTGGTACGTTTATGGCGAGTTGTTGCATTAGAGCTTTCGGGCTAAAAGGTGCAAGTTGTATCTTGCCAGTGTAATGCGGATCAGTCTTTAGCTGTGTAGTGCTAATATTTCCTGTTAAGTTAACGGTGTCAGTATTCAACTGCAGATTAGTTAAAGCCAAAGTCTGTGCTTGTAGATCGACTGCAATGGTAGATAAAATCTGTGCTGCAAATATACCGCCTGGAACTGATTCTCCTCGGGTTTCCGAATCCAGCTTAAGATTATCTAATTGAATTTTTTGTAATGCTTCATCAATGACCAGGCTGGTAGATAACGTTAGCTGCGCTGTCACTGCCGGATCTGTATTTTCCAGCAAAAAAGCTACTTTGATGGCTATGGGCTTATTAAAGACCACTGCGCCAGAAGTAAAGTTAAAATCTTTAATCTTTAGATGCTGAGCTGATTGCTGATCGTCCCAACTGACGCTTGAATCTTCTATAACTAATCCGCTAATTTTTATAGCCGCTAGATCTAAAGGTGCGGTTTCGGTTGTTTCTTGCTGTTCGCTAATTTGTTTTTCGGTCGCTTGATTAATCTGAGCTGATTTTTCAGTGGGTAGCGGTTCATCTGGCTCATTTGTTGCGGCTAGGTCATCCCAGTTACTAACGCCCTGCTTATTCTTTTCTAGATGTAATTCAAGGCCTTTTAAAACGATGGTACTAACTTCCACTTGCTTGGATAACAAGGGCATTAACTTAACTTTAATATCTGCTTCACCAATTACGGCAAAAGGATTTTCAGTAAACCCAGGGGCATTACTTAATGATATTTTCCCTGTAGAAACACCTAGCCAGGGGAAAACCGATAAGTCCAAATCACCTTCAATTTTTAAGCTGCGTCCGGTTTTGTCCAGTACGGCTTCTTCCATTTCCGCTTTATAATCATTTAAATCCACAACAAGAGGAATGATTATTGCTGCGGCAATAATAAAAACAAATACTGAGGATACAAGTATTAAAACAATTTTAATTAACTTTCCCATTGATCTCTTCTCCTGAAATGACGATAAGGCTTAATATACTTCGCACGGTCACGGATGCGGGTTTCTAGTGGCTGAGTTTATGCCCATAGCTACGTTGCTGAGACCGTTACGTAGCTAGCTATGCTATGCACCAGTTTCAGCATCCCCGTATCAAGTACGGGGCAGGCTTTGTTTTCGACAAAAATCAGCCCACTATACAACCGCATCCGTGACCGCGCGAAGTATAATATTTGTATATAGCCTACGGGTTAGTTTATGCTGGCACCGAGACTAGTTACTTTTGATAAACAGTGCTATGCAAGTTCGGAATGTCATTATAAACTACTTGTTTAATATAAAGTGTAGCAAGCTGATATTAGTCTTAGAGATTTCAATTCAGGCCCACTTTATTAGGTAATACATAATAAAATGTTAATTGTTTACGTATAAATTCAACCAGTTTTTAAAATTCTTCCTGATTACGTACAACTCTCAGCCATAAGAGAATAAAATATTAAAAACAGTATATTAAAAAACTCGTCATTCCCGAAGTCTTTTATCGGGAATCTATGCTTAACCTACGAGATCCCTGCTAAAAGCATCCAGGAATGACGGCTACGCACTTAAGACGGGACACCGTAGGCTGGGTTACGTTATCTGCGCTTCGCTAGATAAGCTAACCCAGCCTACATTGCTTTGTCCCGTTTTAAAATGGTAACTGAAATGACGGAGTCTAGCTGAGAGTTGTGGGTAATCAAGAAATTCTTTGTAGACCGTTATGGAGCATACGGAATAAGGGGTGCTCACGGATGCCGTGTCCCACATTGCGTATATTTCATGCCGGCTACGCTTGCATGCTATGAATATCTAGATATTTTTCTAGGTTTATAGCGAGGCTGGAGCTTGCAGGTAATCAGCAAATATTATGACCAACAAAACAGGAATAGATAATGTTAATTTTAATTAAGCTAGCTGCCATCGCTACCGTGATCATTTTTTACCAAACCGGCAAACGCAATGGAGAAAATGGTTTTAAATGGGCTTTAATAGGATTTATTGGATTTGTTTTAGGCTTTGCCCTATCTATGACAGTGATAGGTGAAACACTCATTTCTATCCTCATCGCCTGTGTCGGGGTTTATTTTACGCGCCTGCAGTTATTAAAAATGCTATCTAAAACGAATAGCTTTTAACCTAGAAAAATCAGTTGAGCGCGAATTTATAGTGCAAGATATGGAATTAATATAATACTTTCAAAAAATTTTAGCTTCACCCATAGGTTAAGCGGACATTTTTTGCAAGTCCGGTGGAATCAAGAGCTTGTGCTAGAAAACGTGAGCAACTGATTTTTCTAGGTTTAATGCAGGACAGCTGAAAACTTATTATGCCTATCTTATAGGCATAAAAAAAGCGGGCTATATGCATAGCCCGCTTTATTACCTGCTATAGACCGACTTATAGTTTGTCAGAATTTTCGCTTAAGTATGAAGCAACACCCGCTGGAGATGCATCCATACCCGCATCACCTTTTTTCCAGCCTGCAGGGCAAACTTCGCCGTGCTCTTCATGGAATTGTAAAGCATCAATCATACGTAACATTTCATCAATATTACGACCTAAAGGTAAATCGTTAACCACTTGATGACGAACCAGACCTGCCGTATCAATTAAAAAACTGCCGCGATAAGCGACGGCAGGTGCTTCACATTCCACATCGTAATCTTTAACGATTGAATGTGCCATATCAGCTGCCATTGTATAACGCACCTGGCCAATACCACCATCATTGATCGGAGTGTTACGCCATGCGTTATGTGTGAAATGTGAATCAATTGAAACAGCAATCACTTCAACACCACGGCTAGTGAACTCATCCATTCTATGATCCAGTGCGATTAATTCGCTAGGGCAAACGAAAGTGAAGTCTAATGGATAAAACACCAAAACCGCATACTTACCCTTTGTCGCGTCAGAAAAGCTGAAAGAGTCAACAATTTCGCCATTACCTAAAACGGCAGGAACCGTAAAATCTGGTGCTTGCTTACCTACTAATACACTCATGTATCTCTCCTAAGTTTGATGTAGTGAATTTACTCTAAAGTTATTCCCACTCATACGTGGGGTTATGGAATTCTACACTATAATGCTAGGTATTTCACAAAACAGAAAAAAATTCGGGGCATAGCTCACAAAACTCGAATCATTTTCTTATTTTTGCCTGAAATCAATAGATAATTGCCATGTGACAATTTTATGACGGTAATGGATTACTGTCTATTAACCGATAAATACCGTAGAGATAACTAAATTTAACATGGAAACACTACAAATTGATTTATCGAAAAGTACAAAATTACAGTAGGTAATTTACTATGATAAAGCATAAACATATTACAGAGCCAGATGCCTTCGGGTTTCAGGTACGAATAGTACGCCGTGGTAAAGAGACTAGCCGATATTTTTCGCATAAGCTATGGGGCAGCAAATATAAGTCCATAAAAGCCGCTATTGCCTGGCGAGATCAAATGTTAGTCGTTTTAAAAGGCAGTAAAACACGTTTTTTAAAGCCGCCAAAAAATAAAACCACAACAGGTTTAACCGGAGTATCCAGAACAATTAAGTTCGACCGCAGGAAAGATAAGAAGTATCTTTGCTATACCGTTTTTTGGGTGTGTGACGGCAAATCTAAAAATAAAACCTTTCAAGTGGGCAATGTAGAATCAATTACTGCCGATGATGAATTACATGCATTCAGAACAGCACGCCTGTTTAGAAGTTATTACGAACATGCAATTGACAATGACTTGCCTTTTGATGATGGCCAATTTGCTGGCTGGAAAAAGAAACGCATATATGACACCGTATCCACTCTTGCCGCTTGAAAGTCTGAATATCAAAGAAAGTCTAGCTATATTTTAGTCAGTCGGCCGATTAATCATATAAAATAGTGCGTATTCTTTTATTCCTTCCAAGTAAATACTATGAACGCACCCACGGCTTTATTTGAATCTTCAATCTCGAATCTTAAATTACGCGCCCGAGGTAAGGTACGCGATATTTATGATATCGATGACCAGCATTTACTGATCGTGACGACTGACCGCCTATCGGCATTTGATGTTGTTTTGCCCGATCCTATTCCTGGCAAAGGCCGCGTACTGACCTCGGTATCGAACTTCTGGTTTAATAAAATGCAGCATATTATTCCCAATCATCTTGCAGACCTTAAATTAGCAGACGTTGTGCCCGATGCAAATGAACGCGCACAAATTGAAGGCCGCGCGATTATCGTTAAAAAACTCCAGCCACTCCCTGTCGAAGCCATTGTGCGCGGCTATTTAATTGGTTCCGGCTGGAAAGACTACCAGCAAACCGGTAGTGTCTGTGGTATACAATTAGCAACTGGGCTACAACAGGCCCAGCAATTACCTGAAGCTATCTATACGCCATCGAGTAAAGCCGCTGTTGGCGATCATGATGAAAATATTTCTTTTGCTGACACGGTTGCTTTACTAGGTATCGACCTGGCAGCACAAGTAAGAGATATAAGCATACAGCTTTATACCTCTGCTGCTGAGTATGCTAAACAACGCGGCATTATTATCGCCGATACAAAATTTGAATTTGGCCTGGATGATGCGGGTAAGCTCTATTTAATAGATGAAGCCCTCACACCTGACTCTTCACGATTCTGGCCCGCAGATCAATATCGCCTGGGGATCAGCCCACCTAGCTTTGACAAACAATTTATTCGCGATTATTTAGAAACGCTGGACTGGGATAAAACGGCACCAGGACCAAAATTGCCTGATGAAATTGCTACCATCAGTAGTCAGAAATACCATGAAGCAGAGCTGAAATTAACACCTAAATCCTGCAAGCATTATACATAATAATCCACAAAACTCCTTATTAAACAATGATATAATATCATTTCCCTGATTTCACTATCTCATTGTTTTAATGAAGCCCTCTAAAGTATCAAAATCCTCATCTCACGTAAGAAACCGTACCCGAACGGTAAAAATGACATCTACAGCACATGGATTGACAAGCCAGGCGGGACTGATTCCCGTCGTGAAATATTTAGACAGGATAGGTTTTGAAAAAACCGTAAAACAAAGCGTTCCACATCGGCGGGGTGAAAATGCAGACCATCACTTATCTGATGTGGTTCTATTGACGTTGGTTGGCATGATGGGGGGAGCAACATCAATGGCAAAGGTGACGACCGTATGGGCAGATAGCGTACTGCGCAAAGTAGCTGGCTGGATAAAGATTCCTGTTGAAACCACAATTTTACGGATCTTTAAAGAAGTAAGTGATAGGCAGATAAGCCAGTTTGAAACGCTCACGCATACTTTGCGTGGTCAACACTGGCGGCGATTGCTTCGTTCCGGAAAATCGAAAACTGGCATACAATCCGTCCAGTGGGTCGATGTCGATTCAACTGTGGACACCGTTTGTGGTCGACAAGAAGGAAGTGCCAAAGGCTTCAACCCCAAAAAGAAAGGTGCCCGTTCATACCATCCACAACTCGCTTTTCTAGCGGAAACAAAAGAAATTTTACAAGCCTGGTTCCGGACAGGCAATGCCTTTACAAGCAATGGTGTTGTAGAATTTACCAAACAGTTACTTGCACACTTGCCCAATCGGATGCGCATTATTTTTCGCGGTGACAGTGGTTATTTTGTCGGTGATTTGCTTGAATTTCTCGATACCAGAGGGCATGGGTATCTAATAAAGGTTAAACTTAAGAATTTGAACGCATTGCTGGCCAAACAGGCCTGGACAGCCATACAAGGCCGACCCGGTTGGGAGCAGAGCGAGTTTCAATATCGTTGTGGTGGCTGGTCTCGCTCTCGTCAGTTTGTCGCGGTCAGGATAAAGCAACCTAAACAAGTGACAGGACCTCAGTCCGAGCTTTGGGATACGGCAGAATATGACTATTTTTGTTATGTAACAACTGAACCTCTATCGCCTTGGCAAACACATAAGAAGTATGGTGAACGAGCGACGTGCGAAACATGGATTGAAGAAGCAAAATCACAAATGGGTTTAGGTAAAATCAGAACGAATCAATTTCTGGCTAATGCCGCATTATTTCATTGCGCCGTTCTTGCCTACAATACCGTGCGCTGGATGGCTCAATTGAGTGGCAACAAAACGTTGTGCCAATGGGAGCCGGATACACTTCGTACTTATCTGATTCGGGTGGCTGGAAAATTACTCACAGGCAATAATCAGCTGAGAGTCAGAACACCTGCAGGTCCGCTCTATCCACAGGAATGGGATGATTGGGTTAAGGTGGGGTTACTCGCTTAACATTAACCGAAGTTAAGTCACTTTGATTAAAAGGTCATGGCACGTTGGCAGGGTGTTTATTGCCTTGGGCTCGGGGGATATCCATACGATACAAAAAATTTCCTCTATTTATGATTTAAATCTGGATATTTTGATCGGTTGGACAAAGAGGGCTGGCAAAGCGGCAGTAAAAACCTAATAACCACTTAGCTAGACAGGTTAATGAGAGTCAAAATATGGGCTTGCAGGATTTAGGTTCTATATTAAATCTCGCCAATAATTGTCCTGTTTCCACATGGATAAGATT
Source organism: Methyloprofundus sp. (assembly GCF_965251085.1). Taxonomy (NCBI): domain Bacteria; kingdom Pseudomonadati; phylum Pseudomonadota; class Gammaproteobacteria; order Methylococcales; family Methylococcaceae; genus Methyloprofundus; species Methyloprofundus sp. The sequence continues at coordinate 4,424,679 of NZ_OZ252594.1, forward strand.
GACCATTAAGTAAGAGAACAAAAAACTCGGTTTGCTATGCTGTCCAACAACTAACCAGTCAGCACCTATAGTTTTACCCAGCCTGGCAGCTACATCATGAAAGCGGAACAAATAACCAAAACCTGCATTTTCGGCCCGCTGTTGTTCGAGATTGATATGCATAATTTGATAACCACCCTTTTGCTGAATGGCTTGCTCCAACAGAGGTTTGAAAGTCGCTGTTCTTAACTGCTCTGCGGGTGTATTTGGCAAAGAAGTTATATCGTTCAGTTCAAAAGAAAGCACGGCAATGCGCTCGGCGGCATCTACCGTTCCAACGTGTAATACCAATAGCAGGCAAATGCTGAGGGTAACCGTTTTGCTTATTTTATGCATATTCATCTCCATACATCAGCGATTGTGCTTATTTTTGTGCCGCAAATAAATCAATAAAGTCCTGAAAACCTAGTGTGCCTAGAAGATTTTCTTCGGCATCGAGTACTTCGTATAAAACGCCCGTTTCGCCGCGTATACTAAAAAAAACCACAGCGCCCTCATCTCCTCCGCATTCGCTATGCGGTTCAGGACTAGCTGGACTCGAGGTGTAACTCCCCACTGGACGTCGCTCTTTTAGTTCACCATTTGTTTCATATATACGATGTTCTCCCTGTATCACCAGTGATTTATTAAGGGCTTTGTGTCGGTGTAAAATGATCTTTTTATGTGCTTCAAACTTAAAAATCACATCAACGATTTTGTTTTCGACATCAATATCAAGCACTGAATAAACAAAATTCTCGAAATCACCAAGTTTGTGCCAATGAATATTTTGATCATTGAAAGCGTATGGGCTCATAGCTGCTATCCTCTAATAAAAATTAAGTTTCAATATGACAAATAAGTCATTATTTGTGCTTCTTAGCACATACTTCGCGCGGTTACGGATGCGGATTTCTAGCGGCTGAGTTTTTGCCGCTAGCTACGTTGATGAAACCGTTACGTAGCTGGCTATGCGCCAGTTTCAGCGCCTTGCTACCGACAAAAATCAGCTCACTATATTTTCCACATCCGTGACCGCGCAAAGTATAACTTATCAACGCTTAGCAGTAAGCTGAAATACGCCCATGATAACCGGGCAATTTGCCCGCTGTAGCAAGAACGCTTTCAATCCATTTTCTCCCAGCATAAAATAAACGTAACTACTCAGACATGCTGAGTAGTTACAGCAAAATAAACACTGCAGGATGGGCAAAGGGCTTCATCCGTGCCCATCAACGAGAACACGATGGGCATGTCGTACCTCCTTTGCCCATCCTACAAAACGCTTGTTCTATCATGATATTTTTTATCACATACCTGCTTTTCTGGTGGCTGGCTGGACATGTACAATCTACTTTTGTAACTACTCAGATACTCTGAGTAGTTACAAATAAACTAAAAAAATTCATCGATAGTTGGCGTATGAACCTTAAATTTCATTTACTGTTGCGTATTATACTTGTCGCATTCTTTTGTTTGCTAAGCACATCAGCTTATGTGCTTTATCAGGCAGATCGGCAAACAAAGCTAGAATCGCAATCCACGCTAGACTCTATTGTCAAACAGTTACAAATGCAATTACTACGGATTAATGTAGGGTTAGAGCATGCTGATAAATTCCCGGATTTAGCCTTATGGCAAGAAACCCGGGAGGTTGTAGGCGTATGTATCCATTTTAGCTCTGCAGACAATAGCGTTACGCGCAATATTTGTCGCGGCCCAGCCTGGTCAGACAGGCAATGGCCGGATATATTTGAGACACTTTACAAAACCTTATTTCACCCGGGCCTTGAAATAAGTAGGCCAGTAATTTTTAAATCTAAGGAGCAAGGCATCATTAGCCTGAACCCTAGCGTGGAAAAAGAATTAAGCCATGCATGGGAAAGCCTGCGTGTTTTACTAACGCTTTCAGTGTTTACTATAGTGGGGGTCTGTTTATTGGTGTATTTATCAATCCGTCAAACCTTACGGCCTGCAGAAGACATCGTTTCCGGCTTAACAAAAATGCAACAGGGAGATTTAAATATTCGTTTACCGGATTTTGACATTGTTGAATGGCAACAAACGGCTACGGCAATTAATGAATTAGTGAATACTCAGCAACAGTTATTAGTTGAACGCCAGCATCTAAGTTATAAACTAATAAGTTTGCAAGATGAGGAACGCCGATATTTAGCCAGAGAGCTACATGATGAATTAGGACAATGCCTAGCCGCAGTCAATGCACTGGCAAGTTCGATTGCTCAAACAGCTGCAATAGAATGCCCGGCTTTAGTCGCGGAGGCTAAAAATATAAGCCGTATTAATGGGCATGTTATGCAGACCGTACGCGACCTTTTACACCACTTAAGATCGGCTGAAATAGATGAATTGGGACTGGAAGCCAGTCTCAACAGCCTGATAAGTGAATGGAATTCAGTCGCTAATAATAAAATTCATTACCGTCTTGTCATTCATGCTGATTGTTCACAACTTGTTAAGCCATTGCCGACTACCCTGTTTCGTATTATTCAGGAAGGCCTGACTAATATTGCTAAACATTCAGGTGCATCAAGCGCGCTAGTTGAGCTGACTAGCAAAAATGAATCTCTACTACTCAACATAGAAGATAATGGTCGTGATGTAGAACTGCCATTTTCATCTACAGCAGGCATTGGTTTGCTAGGTATTCGTGAGCGGGTTCACGCCGTGGGTGGGCAATTTAAGCTGCATAACAGCCCATCCGGTGGCCTTAATATGCTGATTAGTTTCCCCTTGCTTGATAATTCTAAGTCATGATTATGCCGATAGAAACAACCATTACCCTAATGCTGGTTGATGACCATGCGATGATTCGTGAAGGTTACCGCTCACTACTAAGAAAACAGCCACGACTGGAAGTCATTGCCGAAGCAGCTGATGGCGCAGAAGCTTATCAACGTTTTAAAGCCGTGAACCCCGCTGTCGTTATTATGGATATTTCCTTGCCTGAGCAGGGCGGACTGGAAACCATCACACGCATTAAACAACGCGACCCACAGGCAAAAATCCTGGTTTTCAGTATGCACCAAAACCCTCTCTTTACCTTACAGGCTCTTAAATCCGGTGCACTGGGCTATGTAACCAAAAGTAGTACACCGGAGAGTTTACTGCAGGGTATTTACGAAGTGTATGCCGGACGACATTTTCTCAGCGCTGATATAGCACAAGCACTTGCCCTGGAAAAATCAGGACATCAGCATCGAGCTCTACAATCTTTATCGCCCCGTGAATTTGAAATTTTTCGTATGTTAGCCGAATCACACTCAAAAGAAGACATAGCAAAAATACTCAAGCTCAGCCCTAAAACGGTAGCAAACTGTCACTACCTGATCAAAAATAAACTAGAGATAAGCAGTGATATAAAGCTGATCTACCTGGCAATTAGAATGAAAGTCATCAACTTTGCCGAAATGTCTGGATTAGAAACGTAACAAGCCGTTGCAGAAATTTTACGCTACTGACTCAACCAGGCTAGGTACAAGGCAACACCTTGCTGTACGGTTTTGAACGGCGCATCATAACCCGCTGATAATAGTTTACTCATATCCGCTTGAGTATAGCTCTGATAACTACCTTTTAAATGCTCAGGGAAAAGGATATATTCAATCTCACCCTTCTGATGAAAATCAATCACAGCTTCAGCGACATCTTTAAAGGACTGGGCTTTGCCGGTGCCGACATTATAAATACCATTCACGTCAGGGTGCGCAAATAACCAGAGGTTGACTGCAACAACATCGTCAACATAGATAAAATCACGCAACTGCCCACCATCCTCATAACCATCACAACCTTCGAATAACTTAGGGTCTTCACCTTTTAAAAGTTGATTATGTAAATGAAAGGCCACGCTGGCCATGCTACCTTTATGCTGTTCTCTTGGACCATAGACATTAAAATAACGCAAGCCCACTACCTGGCTATTGTTATCCAGATTAAGGCTACGCACATATTGATCAAACTGCCATTTTGAATAACCATAAACATTTAACGGCCCCTCAAATTCACGACTTTCGGTAAACTGTTTAGTATCGCCATAAGTTGCCGCCGAAGAAGCATAGATAAACGCGATAGTGTGATCCAGGCAGAAATGTAATAAGCTTTTGGAAAACTCATAATTATTTTGCATCATATATTTCCCGTCCCACTCCGTGGTAGAGGAACAGGCACCTTCATGAAAAATAATCTCTATCTTATCGGGTAAGCCAGTATTCGTTTGTACTCTGTTAAGAAAGTCGTCTTTATCCCAGTAATCAGCAATATCACAATCAACAATATTACGAAACTTGGTACCATCTGTTAAGTCATCAACAATAATAATATCCGTGCGCCCTTGTTGATTGAGGGTTTTAACGATATTGCTGCCAATAAATCCAGCGCCGCCTGTGACAATAATCATAGCTATTAGCCTTGGTGTGTTCGTTGTAAAAAATATGAGAGTAAGGTGTTCGGTTAGCTTATCCAACTGAACATAGATAACGGAGTGCTAAACCTCGTCATTCCCGAAATATTTAATCGGGAATTTGTGGCTTACCCACTAGGTTTCTGCTAAAAACATGCAAGAATCACGAATTATAGCTGAGGGTTATGGATAAATAGGTTGCGCTAGAAACCGTGAGCAACTTATTTTTCTAGAATTATATTTTAATTGCCTACTATCGACCCAGCGCTAACAGTAAGTCTTTAAATAGAAAGCAAAAGGAGGGTAGGTTCAACTATTTTTTCTAGCATTAAGTAGGTATTGTATTTACGCAGCTTTCTTTCACTACACCTAATGTAAAGTATATATTTTATCATCGTCTATACGATAATCTCTAAATATCTAGATTCTTTAAACTCTGGTGGTTTACACTCGGACTTTGGAAATGTCTTAAGCAACTCGCTTGTCTTTTTATCCGTCTTCTACGTCCCCGTATCAAGCGCGGGGCAGGCTTTGAATACGAATAAAAATCCTGCGCCAGACGCTCAACTTATTCCGTGCGCGTTCCTTATTATATAGCTCACACCAAAACCACCCGCGTGCCTGGCTGATTGTTCCATAAATTCCTTCCAGGCAGTAAGAGCACCGGGCTTGTCCAACAATCAGTTGATATTGTGCTTTGCTTCGCTTCGCGATCACAACCTTCCCTTGTTGGGTTATTTTTCATTCAAAAATCTTGAGTACTATACGGCTAATTGCATTCCCTAAGGGAGATGGAAAGAAATAATCATCCAGAACAACCAGGAGAAATGGTCAAAAACCATTTCTCCAACGATGGCATTCGGTCAACAAACTGATAATACGTCTTCATTGCTTTTTTACCTACCTTTACTCCTGTTTCATATATTTTTTCTGTTAATTTAACAATAGGTGCTTTGCCATTGTAGGTCATACTTTTGGCAAATTTTAAAGTTGTTTCAACTGTATCCATTATGTCGCCACTAATATGATTTTCATAGGCTCCCCATACTCGTTCAATTGGGTTATATTTACTATGATAAGGAGGGTAGTAGGCCAGTTTTATCTTTATGTTGCTTTTTTCAGCAAACTCCACAAGCCTTTTTATAAACTGAGTTCTGGAGCTACTGTTCTCCATACCATTGTCAGCGTTAATTGTCAGAATATCTACTCCATATTTTTCTTGAATTTCTGGCCAAATTTCTTCCAATCGGTCAACGATGAAATCACTGCTGGCATAGCCTGCTGTAAAGAAAAGGAAAAAATCATCATGTTCAGGCAGATAAAAACCAAAAGGAGTTAACTTTTCCTTAACATCTAAATCATGATCCTCTGCTTTTGTTAAAACCCGATTTCGTCCTCCCCGTGAAAAATTTCCTATATTCATTCTTGCTTTGGCATCAATTGATATACGAATCTCTTTTGGGTTGATATCTGCCATTCCATTGACTGAATGAACTTGTTCAAAAATTGCATCCGTTTCCTTGATTTTCTTATGAGGCTTTGTTTTTTGTACCTTTTTTGGATGGTAACTCAGGTCATTTAATTTTGTATTGATAGTTTTTGAGCAAGGTAATGTTTTTTCATCGTAATAATCAATCTCCAGTAAACGTTTTCTAACTTCTTTAGCCGTTAGCCGGGTATATAATCGACAGGAATTAAAAGAGGGATCCGTTTGACACTCCGGTTCAGCAATTTTTTTTATGTCATCAAGTAGATGAGGAAAATGCTCTTCACTTTTATTACGCCCTCTCGCTGAAAAATTATCTTCTATGGGCTGAGTTTCAAGTTCATATTGTCCTTTTCGGATAGTGCCTCTATTCCATCCTAGTTTTTCTTCAGCAATACTTGCACCACCTGAGCCTAGTAGCTCCACCGTTTCAGCCATGAATATACGACGTACCGAGCCTTTTAAACGATGGGCTGTATTTATAATCCAACCTATAATGCTATCTGTTAATATCAACAAGCTTATCTGCCTAGTGTGAGAATAAATTCAGAATTCATTATTATAAATTATTGAGACACAAGCTTACTTCGTTTGGATGATTATTTCTTTCCATCTCCCTAATACCAAATGTGCATCTTCATCCAAATGTACCCCGTCTAGAGGACTTGGTTCAAGTATCTCAGCCGCATCCAGAAAAAATAGACTTCGCTCATTTGCAATCTCTCGAAAAAATTGAGTAAAGTCTACAGATTTCGAAGGCTCTCCATGGCATAGCTGTGATAGTTCAGTAGAAAGTTTTCGAATTCGCGGAGGAGATATAATCAGTATTTTTGGAGGGTTACCTAAAGGCCCTGTTTCGCTTGACTGTGCAATCTTTGCCAGTACCTCTATGCCGCGCGCAGCATCCAAAGCTGTAATATCAACATGATGCAGTAGGTCATTTGTACCCAGAAATAGTATTAATAAATTAACAGGAGCGTGAGTTTCGAGAATAGGCTGGAGCAGAGCCGCGCCATTTCTACCAACACGAAATGGCTCATCGTGAACCGTATATCGTCCACACAAACCTTCTTCAATAACATAGAAACCCGCTCCAATCATTCTTTGAAGCACAGAAGGCCAGCGCTTTTCTCGTGGATAACGCCCATTATTACCAGGAATATATCCCCATGTATTTGAGTCACCGTAACAGAGAATAGTTTTCATATATTGCTTACTTTACATTAGAAGCGCCAAAATCAGATACCGTTGGCAGATATACGATGAACTTTAATAAACCTAGAAAAATCAGTTGCTCACGTTTTCAAGCACAAGCTCTTGATTCCACCGCACTTGCAAAAAATGTCCGCTTAACCTAAGGGGTGAAGCTAAAATTTTTTGAAAGTGTTATATTAATTCAATATCTTGCACTATAAACTCGCACTCAACTGATTTTTCTAGGATAAACCATAGAGTTTTGCTATAAAATTACATTTGAAAGCCGAATTACGCCAATATCGGTTAGCTGGATTTTTTTATTAGTCTTTTCTAGACTCTTCAATAGCATTTAAAATTTTCTATGTAGTTGTTTTTGTTGATATGCCCGTGGTCATTTTTCTCCATATTTGATAAAAACCCTTTGGTGTTATAACCTTGAACCCAAAGCCTTTTTAAGTTTCCACTGTTAAAATCAAGTAGTCAGTATCAGGAAATAAACAACGACCTATCTGAATAGCCTCATGGATTGTTCTCGACATTCTCTTGAATCGATTCCAAATTGTCTTCGATTACCTCAGCAGCATCTGAAGTCGCTTCTTCTGCCGACTGACTCACTTGTTCTACTTCAGTTGCAACAGAAGCGCTAAAATTTTCAGCTGATTCAGAAATCTTTGTGCCAGCTTCTTTTAGCTCCGCTGAGATCTCAGCAACTTTATCGGTGTTACTGCTGTTATCACAGGCGGTTAAAGTAATGGCTAGTGCCATTATTAAGGATACAAATAGTACAGGTTTCATAAGGTTCTCTCAAAGTTAAAATTCATTAAAAGATAAGTTTCGTCAGTTCGCTATACTTCGCACTGTTAAGGCTATTCGAAGTAGCTTGCTGGAATACAGACTTTATCAAAAAAGAGCATGATTGATCAACCTTTAGTTATACTTCACACACTGTTAACATAAATTACCTTTTTTATACCGCCTAACGGCCAAAATCACCGGACGGCAAAAGTATAGCTACGAGCTACTAGGAGCGTAGCTTTTTGACTTTCCGAGTGCATTTTTTTGTTAGAAGGTTTATGCGGCTATATCAATAGAAAGTTTAAAGCCTAAAGCCTTTGCAACTTTTGCCACTGTATCAAAGGTTGGATTGCCTTCAGGAGATAGGGCTTTATAAAGCCCTTCTCTAGTTAAACCGGTATCTCTCGCCAACTGGCTCATGTTTTTAGCTCGTGCGACTACACCCAATGCATGAACGATAAAAGAAGGATCGTCTCCTGCCTCTTCAATACATGCTTCAAGGTACAGTTTCATATCTTCTTCTGTTTTTAGGTACTCTGCTGAGTCCCATTTTGTGGTCTTAATGCTCATAACTCAGTCCTCTAGTTGCCTGGCTAGTTTTTTTGCCTTTACAATATCTGAATTCTGGGTGCCTTTATCACCGCCAGATAAAAGAACAACACATACTTCGCCACGTTTTACATAATAGACCCTGTAACCAGGGCTACAAAAAATACGTAATTCGCCAATACCTTCTCCAACAGTTGATGTATCACCAAAGTGGCCTAATTCTAAGCGATCAATGCGCGCCTGAATTCGAGCTTTACCAAGACGGTCTTTTAAACCATCGAACCCTTTAGAAAATACATCTGTTTTGCGAATTTCTATCATGTGTGAACTATAGGTTACAGTAAATTTTATGTCAATTATAGTTTACACTGCTTTGTCTTAACTGCCTTCTAACGCGAAGCTCACCGACAATTTTAGAGCGCAGCGAATAAATTTTCCGAGTAAAGTGGCTTGTTATACATTGCGGATTCAACTCTTAGCCCATGTTCAGTCTTTTTTCGCTCAAAAGCCACTAAAATGTCAATTTTAATAGGATAAAAAAATAAAAACCTAGGCATTACAAACATTTGCATTTTCAAGCAAAGTGTAGTGCCATAATACAATAAAAAGAGTTGCATTCACTTGATTTTTATGGAAAAATTCAAGTATGTATATCCGATGCACAACGACCCGAACCAAGGCAACTGGCGAGACCTACAAAACGTTTCGGCTAGTCGAATCCGAGCGAATTGATGGCAAAGTCAAACAACACACTTTGCTTAACCTTGGCCGTTACTTTGATGTGCCCAAGTCCCAGTGGAAATCACTATCAAGCCGTATCAATCAATTACTGACAGCACAGACTGACTGGCTCACTATTGACCTAGAGGAATCACTCGAAACACGGGCACAATATTACGCCACTCAAATCATCACATCCCGAAGTACAACCCTTGACGATAGCGTTCAATTTGAGACCGTGGATATCGGCAGTTTAGAGCTTGTACGGCCGCGCCGTGTGGGAGTCGAGCAAATAGCGTTACACGCTGTAAGGCAGTTAACCCTGGATGATAAATTGAAATCTCTGGGTTTTAACCAGCACCAGCTTGCCGCCTCCCTCGGTACTATCATTGCTCGCATGGCCTGCCCTGCAAGTGAGTTAGCCACACACGGCTGGCTGCAGACAACCAGCGGCCTCGGTGAGTTAATCGACTATGACTTCGAAGACATGGGACTGGATCGTCTGTATCAGGTATCTGACCAATTATGGAAACACCGGAAAGCCATTGAAACCCATTTATACCAGCAAGAACGGGATCTGTTCAGCTTCAGTGAAACTATCACGCTTTATGATCTGACAAATACCTTCTTTGAAGGCGAAGCCAAAACAAACCCAACAGCAAAAAGAGGCCGCTCCAAGGAAAAGCGCAGTGACTGTCCCCTGGTTACATTAGGGCTGGTGCTTGATGGCAGTGGCTTTCCACGTAAAAGCCAGATCTTCCCAGGTAATGCAAGTGAACCACAAACCCTGCAAACTATGCTTGAAGGACTGGAAGGGCGCACAGGATCCACTGTGATACTTGATGCAGGTATTGCCAGTGAAGAAAACATCCAGTACCTCATTGAGCATGGCTACCACTATATTGTTGTCTCACGCAAACGCAAGCGGGATTTTGATGAAGAAAAGGCAACTCTGATCAAAGATATTCCGGGGCAACGCGTAAAAGTTCAAAAAGTGACTGTAGAAGAGACCGGAGAAGTTGAACTGTACTGCCACTCGCAACTCAGGGAAAAGAAAGAACAAGCCATGCAGGATAGTTTTTCAGAAAAATATGAAACCGCACTCAACAGCCTGCATGCTGGATTGAGCAAGAAAGGAACCACAAAAAAACATGAAAAAGTGTTAGAACGGCTGGGACGCATAAAGGAAAAATACGCGCGTGCAGCACAGCACTATGAAGTAACGGTCGTACCTGATGATGATGGAGGCAAGGCCAACTCAATCAGCTGGAAGCGTATGGAAAAAGCCAACTCGCGGCAACCCACCCTGGAGTCTATTGCTTACGCACCAACCTGACCGACTGGAATGAAGAAACGCTCTGGCGCACCTACACCATGCTAACCGATCTAGAAAGTGTTTTTCGCAGTCTAAAAAGTGAACTCGGGCTACGCCCTATCTACCATCGAAAAGAAGAACGGGTTAATGGGCATATCTTTATCACTCTCATTGCCTATCATCTCGTCCAGACGCTTCGTTATCAACTCAAAGCTGAACATATTAATGATAGCTGGCAGACGATTCGGCGGACAATGGAAAACCAGCAACGCATTACCGTTGTTTTACGGCGGGAAGATGGAAAAGCCATTCATCTAAGGAAAGCAACGAATGCAGAGCCACGACAATCCGTCATTTATAAAGCACTGGAAATCTCAATGCAGCCAGGGGGTGTTAACAAAACATTGATTTAGCTTTAATTCAAAATAAAAAATCTGTAGTGCCAACACCAAGGACAGATTGTGCGTATCTGGTTGTTTTTAAACAACTTGTTGTCACTGAAATCGAAAGATGGGCTAAGTGCAATTCTAGTAATCATGCGCCTTCTTCTTTGCACATTTGAAGAAAAACCTTAAGGGAAATTGCCCCTTCTTCTTTTAATCCTTCAATATCACTGGCATAAAAATCAGCACTACCATTTAGCCCCATAAACTCCCCTCGAAACATTTCAATTTCAGGATCATATTGAATTAAGGCACGATAGTTATTAATTTCCATTATGTTCATTTTGGTACGACCTTATTTTCTCTCAACCATTCACGAATACTGGCTACAGCTCCTTTATCTGTATTTAGTGATGGATGTGGGCGATGAAATACTTTCCGAGTATTAAACAAACGAACACCAATACGGGAACTTTCACGTTCACTAATTTCTGCACCTAATTCAATAAACAAAGACTCAATATCATTCCACTTTATATTTCCACTAACGGGACGATGAAAAATAAGTTCCAGTTTTTTTGTGTTTTCGCTAAATTTATGAATGGTACCGATTATCAGTACTAACATCCATAAAAAAGATCAAGTTGGCCGACCCCTTGGAATTTCACCATTCTGCCGTTTCTCATAAGCGTTCTTATCCTGGTTATGCTCAAGAAAAAAAACGTGGGACATGTCCCGAATTGCGAATTCTAACTGCCCTGTCCTTTCGCTAGCCTTCGGCTTCCCGTATATCTGAAAAAAAATAAATGGGTATACATAACATTCAGAAATTAATATCCAATTATTTTTTTCGGTCCGTTCCGACGCTCATCTTAATAAAAAATACCCTTAAATATAGGCATTTAGAGGAGCTAGCCTGAGCCTTCGATTTGAATGGTTTTCGTTGATGGGCACGGATGAAGCTCTTTGCCCATCCTCAGACATCTTGATTCAGACGAAACTAATTTGAGACCATTTCCTAATTTTTTGCGGATGAAGTCAGCTCATAAATTAAGCGCAGATCGGTTCCTGGATAATTGAGTTCCGTTTGATTGAGTTGTTCAAATAACTTTTCTATTGCTTTATTACTTGCAGGTCGGGAAGTACTATGCACACGTATCCGAAGTTGTTTTTTTACTTCATCGGGTAATATATCTGCTTCTGTCACAAACAGCGTTTGTAATAGTTGCCTTGCCATCGGAAAGTCGATTGTCGGTGAGGTTAGCAAAGCGGCCATTGCTGTTTCTGCCCGATAAGCGATCATGTTGACAGTATCTATCAGCCGCTTTTTCCCTGGCAGAAGCTGTTCGAACTTATCTTCGTCTCTCAACTCTTGCCAGGTAATGTGTTTGGGCGTTTGGCTTAGTTTTTCCTTGATGGTTTTTAGTTCATTTTCATAATGCTCTATTTCTTCGAGTAATTCTGCTCGTTTTCTTTCCCATTTCTTGTATTTCACATCTTCCGTTTCATCTTTTTTAATCACCGGATGAAGTTCCATCGCTGCAAATCGAGATAGACGGTAATTGAGTTTGGATTGTATCGAATTACGCTGTCCTTCCTGTTGGCGCCTATCAGGGTTGACCACCTTTTGGGTATCGGATAGTGGCTCTATTCCATACTCCTGTAGCATATCTATCCCATAGTGGTGCTTCATATATCTAAAAAAGTTCTCTTGGCACCACCGGCTAAACATTCGCCCAGAAACAGCCGTCAACTCTAGTTCATAGGCTGTGGTAATAATACTGGTTTGGTGACCAGAATCAGTCAACTTGCGCACTTCTCTCATCCACATCGCCTGTTTTTTGGTTCCAACCAGACTGCCTCGTTCGGCGAGTTTCATGATGACTTTTTCACCACTCGGTAGTGTGATCTCCTGACTGGAAAAATTGTCCAGTGGCCAATTTTCGGTGGGAAATTTATGATAGGTCATGCAAGCGACACGATGCTTGTCCCACATCTTTCTAAAGAATGCGGGGCTATAGCCTTCTCTATCAAACACCAGGATAAAACGACAGGCTTGTTTGTTTTGCTGTAATGCTTGTGCACTCGGTTGATTCGGAATGTCTTTGAGTAATCGGGGGACGATATCTTCTTCCAGCGTTTTTAGTAAGCCCGGATCCACCGTTTTTTCAACGACAAAGAAGGGACGCCCCGTACCATCATTAACCCAGTAGTCGGTGATACCCCGTAAGCAGAGTTTTTCGCGTGAAACATGCCGTTTGGGAAGTTTAGTCAAGTGTCCATGATAGACACGGACATGACCATCTATGTAGAGTGTTCCTGCTGCCTCTGGTTCATTTTCCATCCATTGTCGACTGAGGTCGGCCGCCCAGCTTTCAACTGATTCTGGATCAGACAGTCCTTTTACTTTGGTTCTTAAACAGCGCACTTCGGGAACCCGATCCAGGCCAAGTAGTTTGCCGAATTCACCCGGTGCATGCTCGCGAAGTTGTTCGGCATTTTTGATGCGACATAGTCCCATAAAGGCGAGTAGCAATAGGATATGAAAGGTTTGATAATAACCTGTCAGTTTGCCAAGGTGGTGCTCAATGTCATTTAATAAGCCATTGCTAAGTAACGCGGGCAATGCACATAACACACCGCCTTTAGGAACATCTAAACAGGATTCGAATTCGATTGAGGCTCCCTTTTCCTGCTCACCCAAAGCCGCCTGGATTCGCTCTTCTACTCGAGTGCAGGCCGTACCGAGTGACTCGGCTGCACTGGCATCAATAATATCACGGGCTGATTTGGTACTGCCATCATTGGGGTCTATTGATACGGCAGACTTTTTTTTAAACGTCCATCACTGATCGCCTTGCGAAAGGTATCTGCCCGGATGCCTAATTCTTTAGCGGCTTCGTTAGGCGTCATACCTTGATCCAGATATTCCTGAGCTTGCTGCAAAACCTCAAGCGTAAAGAGTGGTCCTCCCTTGCGAGTCGGGCGAGGTTCAAAAAACGAATCAGCCCCTTTTTCTCGTAGTTGCCTTAATGAGCGCATAACACTACTTTTAGAGACACCAAAGGTTGTAATAATATCGATTGAACGACAGGAGCCGGTATTGATGAGTTGAGAGGTGTGAAGTCTAAATAATCTCTTATTGTCAGCCTGGTGAGAATAGATCGGGATACCGCCGAGGAAATAAAACCACTCATCATTTCGGTTATCAACACTGACCTGACCATTTATAATAGTCGTACCCTGAGGAATTATTGGGAGCATGAGTTGCTGCATTAATTGAATACCTCGTATGATATGAGGGCTTAGTTTAACCTAAATGAGTACCGTTTTCATTTCTTTAGCTGAAAATATCAATCATTTGACAATAATTCCCTAACCCTTTAATTATATTGCCTAGTTTAAGTTTTAATGGATTTCTTTCAGGATAGCGAATCAAGATGTCTGATCCTACAGTGTTTATTTTGCTGTAACTACTCAGCTTGTCTGAGTAGTTACACTGGTTTTTTATCCGCTCAATCGTGGTTGTAGTCGACTTGCCATCAACAAAATAAAGAATTTCTACCTTACCGCCTACCTGAAAAACAGCTTCAGCTCCGACGACGTCTTAGAGCTTATAATCACCGCCTTCATAACTCGGGTCAGATACAAATTAAACGCCAAAATCAGACACCGCTAGCAGATATTCGATGAACCCTGACAAACCACTTAATTATGATATAAAATCAACCTGCGCGACCAAAGGTCAGCGGGATTTTTTTGTGAGACTTTGATTTTGGTTTGCATCTTTATATACCTTTAATAAAGCATTAATGTTCGTTTGATAACCTTGACCTTGTGCTTTAAACCAATTTAGTACATCTGTATCAAGCCTTAAGGTAATTTGAGTTTTTCCTTGCACTGGTTTCAAATTTTTTCGAACAATAGCTTTAGCAAATTGTTCATGAGACGCCTCAGATAATTCAGATAAATTAATATCTTTATCTTCCATTGCATCAATTTTTTTCCAGTCAGTTTGTGATTGCTGCATAATAATACCTTTCTTCGTGTTTAGTAGCCTTACGAATAGAAATAATCCGTATATCCTCATTTCTTTCAGTGTGAACAACTGCTACTACTCATTTTTTAAATTGACCAAAAGAAACAAACCTTTGCTCATCATAACCTATACGATCGTCTTCAAATGTAACAGTGTAGCCATCAAATATTGCTTCAGAACCAACAAAATCAATTTTATGCTTCTGTAGATTAACCAGTCTTTTATTTTCATCCCATGTAAACTCCATAATTGATATTGTAGCTACTCAATGTAGTTACATCAAGCTGGATGCCCTATTCAAGCCCGTTGAATCTCGACCTGATTTTTAATACGCTCAATCGTAGTCGTCGTCGATTTACCAGCTACAAAATCAAGAATCTGTACTTTGCCGCCCGCTTTAATTACAGCCTCTGCACCAACAACTTCTTCGGGCTTATAATCCCCACCTTTCACTAATACATCCGGCAAAAATTTATTATAAATACGTTCGGGCGTTTCTTCAAAAAACGGAATCACCCAATCTACACAACCTAGCGCAGCGATAATAGTCATCCGGTCGGCTAATTTATTAATCGGGCGCGACTCTCCTTTTAATTGTTGTACCGATGCGTCGGAATTAATGGCGACGACCAGACGGTCGCCTAGTAGCCTGGCTTGTTCAAGATAGGCGACATGCCCTGCATGTAAAATATCAAAACAGCCATTGGTCATGACCACTTTTTCACCACTTTTCTGGGCAAAGTCGATTTCATTTGATAGCTCATCTTCAGTGACCACGCCGCTAATATTTTCCTTATCCCCATGCAGGGCACGATTAAGCTCATGGCTGGAAACAGTCGACGTGCCGAATTTACCGACGACTATACCCGCAGCCATATTAGCCAGATGCATGGCGTGCTGTAAGCCCAACCCAGAAGCAACGCCCAGAGCCATACTGGCAATCACAGTATCCCCAGCACCTGTGACATCGAAGACTTCGCGTGCATGGGTGGGTAAAAAATGCGCTTCCGATTTTTTAATTAAGGCCATGCCATGCTCACTTAAGGTGACCAGTAAAGCATCTATATTATGTTGCGCTAGTAAGGCCTGACCTTTGCTGATAATCTGATCATTATCCTGGCAGACTCCGACAACGGCCTGAAACTCAGCTCGGTTTGGAGTGATTAAAGTAGCTCCTTGATAGCGGGAAAAATCAGTGCCTTTTGGGTCGACAAAGCTTTTCACGCCTTGCTTATTAGCCAACTCTAGCAGCTGAGGAATATGCTCTAAAACGCCTTTGGCATAATCTGAGAAGATAACCACATCGGCTGTTGCCAATGCTTTTGTATAGTGTTCTAGCAGTTCTGAATAGTCAAAATCGATTAAGGACTCTTCAAAGTCCAGGCGTATTAGCTGTTGATGCTGGGCAACAATACGAAATTTACACGCAGTTGGCGCATGAGCACTGGTAATAAAATCACAAGAAACCCCTTTTACTGCTAGTAAGTCTTCTAGTTCGCCGGCTTCGGAATCATCCCCAACGATACCTAATAGCGTGACATTGGCGGCTAACGAGGCAATATTTAAGGCAACATTTCCAGCACCACCCGCACGTGCTTCTTTTTTGCCGACTTTAACTATGGGCACAGGTGCCTCGGGTGATACGCGCGTAGTTTGCCCGAACCAATAGTAATCCAACATCAGGTCGCCGACCACTAATATGTTTAAGCCTTTAAAGCTAGGGATTTCACTAATCATTATCGACCTCAATCATTTTCGATTTCATCTACCATTTCGCACCACCAGTGGTAAATAATCAAATGTGCTTCCTGAATACGCGCCGTGGTTGTCGATGGAATAACAATCGGCATATCAACCTGTGCTTTTAAGTGCCCACCGTCACCGCCCATCAAACCAATCACTGACATACCTTGCTGTTTTGCAGTGATGCTCGCCTGAATAATATTCTCACTATTGCCAGAAGTCGAAAAGGCAATTAAGCAATCGCCCTCAGCGCCCAGCGCTTCGACCTGACGAGAAAACAGGCTATCAAAGCTAAAGTCATTAGGATGTGCGGTCAGAATTGAAGTATCTGTTGTCAAAGCAATGGCTGGATAGGCGCGGCGATTTTTATGATAACGAATCACCAGTTCGGCAGCAAAATGCTGACAATCAGCAGCACTCCCGCCATTACCACAGAGCAGGATTTTATGGCCGGATATCAAGGTACTGATAATCAGCTTGGACGCGGCGGTAATTAGTGGCTTATAGCCAGTTAACTGGTTAATAAGCTGCTGGTGTTCTTGTAGAACATCAGTAAAATCATTTGCTACTGTCGACATTTGAATCCTGATTGTTTAGTTTGAGACGAATTTGTATCATTTTAGATTTCAGCACAAAGTTCCTGTAACTTATTTTCGACGCAGCGGTAAAATTCTTCCGCATAGTTAAGCGGCACTTCAAAGTTGGCCTGTTTTTCAGGGTCGCTGATGGTTGCCCATCGTTTAGAACTGGCAAACAAGCTATCGCCAAAAAATGATAAGGTTTTTATATTTAAAGCACCGGCCAGATGCATAGGCCCTGTTGAGGTACTGACAAATACATCAAATGTAGCGATCAACTTGCAAAAATCCACTAATGGCATTTTTGAGTCGATTAACTCGGCAGGGAAATCTATATGCGTTTCGATATAAGCCTTACTGTCGCCATCATCTGGCCCAAAAGTAAAAACTACCTGGACATCCTGTTTATTCGCAATAAATTTTGCAAGCCTTAAGTAATCGTCCAGTGTTAAATTACCTTCGCTACTTCCACCAAAGCCCGGATGGAATGCGATTGTTTTGTGCGGCGAATCGGTTAACTGCTGATCAAAAACTAAAAATGGCCTTTCCAGTTGCTCCGTAATATCTGGCAATAATACCTTAAGTAAATCAATATTATATTGCCATTCGGTTTTTGTTACCTGGCTGCGCTTTTGTTTAAGGGTTTTATTGAAATAGACTTGAGCTAATTTTGTTGCCGGCGCAATTCGGGTTTTTATGCCCGATAAAAATAACAGCCATCCTAGATGATTATCAATAAAACAGGAAATACTGACTTCAATATTCTGTTGGCGAATTTCTTTGCTAAGCTTCCAGGAATCCTGAGTGTAAAGAATAACATCATCTATATAGTCTATTGACTTTGCCAGCTCATAGTTAATGTTAGCAACCAATACGATCACCCGATGGTCGGTATTAGCCTTCAAAATCTTTAACATCGACAAGGTGGTTATAAAATCACCAATTTTGTCGTGTCTAGTGACTAATATATTCATGACGGATGCTTTTTATTAATTTCATAGAGCTTCAACTGCTTATAAAAAGTCGTGGCCATATGCGAAAAAGCGATGAGTAATCCCGGGTATCCATCGAGAAAACCCCGTTTTAAAACATAGGTTTTAAAAAATGCAAAGTGGGCATTGCAAATTGCTTTTAATGGGCTGGATGATTTTTTACCGATATTGTCTTTAGCGTAGAGGCTTGAGTACCGATCCAGCTTGATAATAAAATCGGAAATAGTGGCATAAGGATAGTGTTTGATCGTGCCATTAACCGCTTGAGTATTAAAACCTTCGGTCTTAATACTTTCATGTACTTCTTTATCAGTAAATGCCGTTTTATGCTTAGGGTAAATTCTGGCGAGAATATCCTTACCCCAGCAATGTTTTATATTAGTCGATTGGTAGTAGTTCTCACGCAAAATTG
This sequence comes from Methyloprofundus sp., assembly GCF_965251085.1. Taxonomy (NCBI): domain Bacteria; kingdom Pseudomonadati; phylum Pseudomonadota; class Gammaproteobacteria; order Methylococcales; family Methylococcaceae; genus Methyloprofundus; species Methyloprofundus sp. The sequence goes on from NZ_OZ252594.1 coordinate 4,443,329, forward strand.
TATAAACACAGCTTTCATCTAATGTAGTCTGCCTTAGATTTCCAATGAACTCACTGGATAATACTTCATCTGCATCCAGCGAAAGTACCCAGTCATTTTTTGCATAAGTGGCTGCTTTGTTCTTACTTGGGCCAAAACCGATAAACTCACCCTGAACCAGGTTTACATTAGGGTAGCTTAGTGCAATGTCTTCTGTGCTATCTGTAGAACCATTATTGTAGAGCACAACATCATTAAAGTTGTTCAATGAATCCAGCGTATTTTTGAGTGTCGTAGCCGCATTTTTTGCGATGATCACACAGGAGATATTTTGTATGACTGAGGTATCCATAGCGTTAGCGATTCATTCCGTTGCGGGGTGGCAGAAAACCAATATTCATGGCTAATAATAGGGGGATTCGGGCCGGGCAGGATAATAGCATTACAGAGCAAAGAGTATGGGATAATATTTGAGTTCGGATTATAGCATCTTAGCCCATGACCCAAAAATACATAGAAAAAATATTACGCGCCAAAGTTTATGATGTGGCCACTGAAAGCCCACTTGACTACGCACCGGCTTTATCGAAACGCTTTAATAATCAGATCTATTTAAAACGCGAAGACCTGCAAGCCGTTTTCTCTTTTAAACTTCGCGGTGCGTATAATAAAATTGTCCATTTAAGTGAGCAGGAAAAACAGCAGGGTATCATTGCCGCATCAGCGGGCAATCATGCGCAAGGCGTGGCCTTATCTGCCAGTAAACTCGGCATTAAAGCTTTGATTGTTATGCCCGAAACCACGCCTGAAATTAAAGTAAATTCAGTGCGCTCATGGGGGGCAAAAGTGGTTCTGTTTGGCGACTCATTTGATGATGCCTATGAGCATGCCCTTGAATTAGCAGAACAAAAACAGCTGACTTTTGTGCACCCTTATGATGATCCTGACGTTATTGCTGGGCAAGGTACAGTGGCAATGGAAATACTGCGTCAGAAAACGGATGCCATTGAAGCCATTTTCGTGCCGGTTGGCGGCGGTGGTTTAATTTCTGGTATCGCTGTTTATGCTAAATTTGTACGTCCGGAAATTAAAATAATCGGAGTCGAACCGGATGATGCGGATTGTTTAAACCAGGCTTTAAAAGCGAATAAACGTGTCACCTTAAAACAGGTAGGATTGTTTGCCGATGGCGTGGCCGTGAAGCAGATTGGCAAAGAACCCTTTCGTCTCGCCAAGAATTTCGTTGATGAAGTGGTGACGGTTAATACCGATGAAATCTGTGCAGCCATCAAGGATATTTTCGATGATACCCGTTCAGTATCAGAACCCGCAGGCGCATTGGCTGTCGCGGGTTTAAAAAAATATATAGAAAGAGAAAAAGTCAGTGGCCAAAGCCTGGTTGCGATTGAAAGCGGAGCAAATATTAATTTTGACCGCTTGCGCTATGTCGCTGAACGAACCCAGGTTGGTGAGCATAGGGAAATACTATTGGCGGTCAGCATTCCTGAGCAGCCTGGTAGTTTTCTAGCGTTTTGTAAATTATTAGGCAAGCGCAGCATTACCGAATTTAACTACCGCTATTTTGACTCGGGGTCGGCGCAAATATTTGCCGGTATTTCCAGTAATGGTATTGATGCTGATAAACCTGAAATAATGAAACAACTGCAAGATAAAGGCTTTTCTGTCACCGATATGACGCATAATGAACTGGCAAAAGAGCATATACGTTATATGGTGGGAGGGCATGCCCCCTGCGCGTTAAATGAAGTGGTCTATAGTTTGCAATTCCCCGAACGGCCCGGTGCTTTACTGCGCTTTTTAAGTGCTTTAGGCAGTCAATGGAATATCAGCCTATTTCATTATCGCAACCACGGCGCTGCTTTTGGCAGGGTATTACTGGGTGTGCAAATCGAAAAATCCGAGCAGGCAACTTTACGATCATGCTTTGATGCTCTGGGTTTTGTGTATACAGAAGAAACTGAAAACCCTGCTTATCAATTGTTTACTGGTGGACAGGGTTAGGGCTTTAGGCTTCAAGCATAGACTTTAATGCTTTACTCCCGCCTTTAAACACAGGCCAGCCATCACCGGTTAATACCGTTTCTATAGCCGATAGATTGGCAAGACGCGCTACTGATTGCAGAGCCAGATCTCTATCTGCCAGCTTTGCATCAGGCAGCAGACATAATTCCCCCGCAATATGCGCACGGATCAAATCGCCAGTTATTAGCGTAGTATTTTCTAATATTAAAGCAAGTTCACCGGGAGTTTTAGAGCCTTCAAGCTGATAAGCAATAAGCCCCGGAACAATTTCCTCATTATCAGATATCCAGTGCTCACAACTTACTGGAAAATTATCCTGCTCACCCGCTGGGCCGAAAATTTTAGCCCCAGTTTGTGCGGCAATATTTGCTGCATCACGACTATGATCACTATTGGTAATCACAATAATACTCGCACCGCCTAATGCTTGCAGGTGCTTTAGATCATGATCTGACAGAGGAAGTGGATCTATCAGCACATTTCCCTGTTCACGTACCCAAAGCACGCTATGAAAGTCCAAGTTGCGTTCTTGATTGAATTCAGACCAGCCAAATAAGTCTTTTTTATGTAGTTGTTTCATAATGGGTGTGCCTAAAGCGCTTTTTTCAGTAAATTCACGGTATCTGCAAGAGTATCATGTTTAAACACCGCCTGGTAACCGAAGGTACAATTTGAAGGTTCGAAATTGGCTAATGAATACGTTAAACCTGGAAAAATCAGTTGCTCACGGTTTCTAGCACACGCTCTTGATTCCACAGCACTTCCAAAAAATGCTCGATTAACCTCAGAGCACCTGATCTCGACATAAAGAAATCAAAAGCTTACCGCTTTCACAAGATAATTAGATGATACTAAAGTGCGTAGGTTGGCGCTGAGTATACGAAGCCCAACATGATATTGCACAGTGATTGTTGTGCTTCGCCAGCTCAGCGCCAACCTACATGTCAATCATTGGTATCAAGTTATTATCCTAGAGTTCAGGTGGTCTTAACCTACGGGTGAATCTAAGATTTTTTGAAAATATTTTATTAATTTAATAACTTGCAATATAAATCCGCATTCAACTGATTTTTCTAGTTTAAAGCGCGTTAACAACCAGGTAAAGATCCATATTCACCATAGCTCTATGCTGCCTATCTACGCCAAACTTGAAAAATACAAAAATTAGGACTAAGGGAGATGGAAAGAAATAATCATCCAAACGAAGTAAGCTTGTGTCTCAATAATTTATAATAATCAATTCTGAATTTATTCTCACACTAGGCAGATAAGCTTGTTGATATTAACAGATAGCATTATAGGTTGGATTATAAATACAGCCCATCGTTTAAAAGGCTCGGTACGTCGTATATTCATGGCTGAAACGGTGGAGCTACTAGGCTCAGGTGGTGCAAGTATTGCTGAAGAAAAACTAGGATGGAATAGAGGCACTATCCGAAAAGGACAATATGAACTTGAAACTCAGCCCATAGAAGATAATTTTTCAGCGAGAGGGCGTAATAAAAGTGAAGAGCATTTTCCTCATCTACTTGATGACATAAAAAAAATTGCTGAACCGGAGTGTCAAACGGATCCCTCTTTTAATTCCTGTCGATTATATACCCGGCTAACGGCTAAAGAAGTTAGAAAACGTTTACTGGAGATTGATTATTATGATGAAAAAACATTACCTTGCTCAAAAACTATCAATACAACATTAAATGACCTGAGTTACCATCCAAAAAAGGTACAAAAAACAAAGCCTCATAAGAAAATCAAGGAAACGGATGCAATTTTTGAACAAGTTCATTCAGTCAATGGAATGGCAGATATCAACCCAAAAGAGATTCGTATATCAATTGATGCCAAAGCAAGAATGAATATAGGAAATTTTTCACGGGGAGGACGAAATCGGGTTTTAACAAAAGCAGAGGATCATGATTTAGATGTTAAGGAAAAGTTAACTCCTTTTGGTTTTTATCTGCCTGAACATGATGATTTTTTCCTTTTCTTTACAGCAGGCTATGCCAGCAGTGATTTCATCGTTGACCGATTGGAAGAAATTTGGCCAGAAATTCAAGAAAAATATGGAGTAGATATTCTGACACACACGCTGACAATGGTATGGAGAACAGTAGCTCCAGAACTCAGTTTATAAAAAGGCTTGTGGAGTTTGCTGAAAAAAGCAACATAAAGATAAAACTGGCCTACTACCCTCCTTATCATAGTAAATATAACCCAATTGAACGAGTATGGGGAGCCTATGAAAATCATATTAGTGGCGACATAATGGATACAGTTGAAACAACTTTAAAATTTGCCGAAAGTATGACCTACAATGGCAAAGCACCTCTTGTTAAATTAACAGAAAAAATATATGAAACAGGAGTAAAGGTAGGTAAAAAAGCAATGAAGACGTATTATCAGTTTGTTGACCGAATGCCATCGTTGGAGAAATGGTTTTTGACCATTTCTCCTGGTTGTTCTGGATGATTATTTCTTTCCATCTCCCTAAAGTCAAAATATGCCGAAATGGAAGCGGTTACAAATACTCAGTTTAAAACAGAGAATTTGGTCAACATTTCCAAACTTAAGTGCATCATGCTAGAAATAGCAGAGGAGTTATTATAATGACTAAAAAAACCATCTCCGAACAACAAGAAAAAGACCTCGACCTTACACCTGAACTAAGCCAGTATAGTCGGCGTGAGTTTATTCTTACCTCGGCCAAAGGCGTAGGTGTAACCGCTCTAGGCGTAACGGCCTTTGCAGCTACAAGCCTTAGCGAGAGCGCGAAAGTATCTGCCGAAGCTGGCGACGCAGACTCAGAGTCTGGCATGCGACCGATGCCCCGCGTATCTAGTCTAAACGCTTTCGATCCGGATAGCGCAGTTGATACCTGGTCAGAGCCTTGGGTATGGCGACCTGATGACTGGCCTGGTAAGCAACTGAACTTAACCGTAGTCGAAAATGCATCGCCTATTGCAATCACGGGGACCGGCTTTGAAAATGTGCGGCCTTTATTATTCAGCTATGGCGGTATTACTCCAGGCCCTACTATCCGTATGCCCGGAGATTCAACATATTATCTGGAGCTGCGTAATTTACTAGGTCTGGATGCAGGACAAAGCTTTGTAGGCCCCTACCCTGACCCTGCCGCTTTACCCAAAGGCGTTAGTACAGATGATATTCCGCAAGACCCTCAAGATGACTGGTGTCTAGGTGAGCATACCAATGGCGTGCATTCAGTGCATACGACCAACATGCATACGCATGGTTTACATGTACGTCCTGGCTCCAACCCAGACGGCTCTATTTCAGACAATATCATCCTCAGAATTATGCCGCAGGCGGATTTTAAAGCCAGAGAAAATGATGCCGATGCAGATTGTCGTTTTTTGCGTGTTAATGAGCAGGTGGGAGATGCCAATTATGAATTTCGCTTAGGGGATATTGGTGCATCAGGCACCCACTGGTATCATCCCCACTCGCATGGCGCAACACATAATCAGGTAGCTAGCGCTGCCTATTACCCATAAATTACAGCTGGACAATCAAGAATAATTATTGCATGCTATAAGGCATGAATAAACAAAACCAAATCAAACGAACACTCTCCTTATCAAGCAATATAGAATACATCAAACAATTACTGGAAGGCAAGGGGGGGGTTGCACATAGAAGCGATTTAGCCAAACAAGTCTGTACACACTTTGAATTTCACGATGCACGTGGGGAAATGCAAACCAGTGGCTGCCTGAAAGCACTCCGTGATCTAGAATCATCGGGGCATTTTGAGCTACCCAGGGTGCAACACAAAACGGGCACAAAATCACCCCGCCGTTTAACGGACTCCGTACCACATCCTGTTGATGTACCCGATGAAGTCAGGCACATTGCAGCGCTTGAATTGGTACTAGTACAAGAGGCAGATCAGATGCGAACCTGGAATGAACTGATGCTTACAGAACACTACCTGAAAGCAGCAATATTGGTGGGCAGGCAAATGCGCTACCTGATTCGTTCCGAGCATGGCTGGTTAGGAGGGATTGGGTATGCCGCGCCGGCTTTGCAATTATCCGCCCGCGATCAATGGATAGGCTGGAATCAAGAAGAGCATCAAGCACAGCTCCATATGATCGTCGGGATGAGTCGTTTTTTGATCCGTCCCAGTGTCAACTGCAAAAACCTGGCATCGAAAGTACTAGGCATGAGCATGGCAACGATAGCAAAAGATTTTAACCGGCAGTATGGATACTCACCCTTGCTCATTGAAAGCTTTGTTGATACCGAGCACTATTCGGGCACCTGCTATAAGGCTTCAAACTGGTTGGCCATCGGAAAAACCAAAGGGCGGGGACGCCAGGACCGGCATAATGACTCGACATTAAGTCAAAAAACGATTTATATGTACCCACTCGACACCTCTTTCAGGAAACAATTGGGATTATCAGCCAATGCAGGTCTGGGCGCACTGACTATCAGTGAAGGACTGGATGCTGCGCAATGGGCCGAACATGAATTTGGCGGTGCGCCACTGGGTGATAAACGATTAAGCAAAAGACTCGTCAACGTCGCTCATGCAAAAGCCCAGAACCCTGGCAGTGCCTTCTCAGGGACAGTTGAAGGTGACTGGCCCGCCACCAAGGCCTACTATCGCATGATTGACCAGCCAGAAGGCTCAGCCGTTAATCTGGAAAATATCTTGCAACCTCACCGCGAACGGACAGCGCGACGGATGATGGGGCAAAAAACGGTGCTATGCCTGCAAGATGGCAGTGAACTCAACTACACAAACCTGGATAAATGCAGTGGTTTAGGGGAGTTGAAAGCCAACCAGACCGGTGCAAAAACCAAAGGACTGACTTTACACTCAAGCTTCGCCATTGCGCCAAACGGATTGCCATTGGGCGTCCTAAAAGCACAGTGTATTGCTCCGCACCCCCGATTGCCCGATGACAAACGTAAACCATCAAAAATACCGATTGAAGAAAAAAAGACCTTTGTCTGGATAGAGCACCACCGTGACCTGGTTGAATTAGCGGCCACCATGCCGCAAACACAACTGATTAATGTCTGTGACCGGGAAGCTGATTTTTTTGAATTGTTTGATGAACAAAGAAAAAATCCCTGTGTTGAACTGCTTATTCGTGCTCAGCACGACCGTAATATTAATGAATCCCCCTTCAAGCTGTTCGCAGCCATTCGTGAAACCAGAGTACAAAGTCGAGTTAGCGTCAATGTTCCCCAGCAAAGTGCCCGGCCTAAAAAAAGCAAGCAAAAAGCCAAAGCAGCAAGACCAGGAAGGCGGGCAGAACTGGCATTGCGTCACTTAGCCATACAACTCCCTGCTCCCAGCTATTATCATGACAAAGAGCCGGTTGAAATACAGCTTATCCATGCGCTAGAAGAAAACCCGCCTCAAGGCACAAAGGCCGTCGAGTGGTTTTTACTGACAACGATTAAAATTGAATCCGCAAAGGACATTGAAAAGTGTTTGCGTTGGTATACGTTGCGCTGGCGAATTGAAGACTGGCATCGTGTGCTAAAATCAGGCTGTAAAATTGACGATCTTGCTCATGAAACGGCTGAGCGGTTGCGTCGGGCGATTGGTATCAATCTGGTTATCGCCTGGCGGATCATGCTCATGACGCTTCTGGGTAGAGAAACGCCTGAGCTTCCTGCTGAAATATTATTTTCTGATGTTGAATTGCGTACCCTGCACGCCTACGCAAAAAAAAAGATTAAAACCCCCTTTGTTACTAGGTGAAGCTGTACAATTGGTAGCAAGAATTGGAGGACATCTGGGGCGGAAAAAAGATCCCCCGCCCGGTCATCAAATCATGTGGCGAGGGTACGCAGCTTTGCAGCTTTTGTGTGCAGGGTTCTTGCTGCTGGAAGGCGGGTGATATTGTGTGTCATGATTTATGGGTAATAGGCAGTGCTAGGAAGAGATTGAAGCCTTTCAGGAACAGATCAAGACGCTTAAAGAACAGCGCAAACGGGTAGCCCATCACATTAAAGTGAAAGATTTACCTGAGAAAGATCAATTTGAACAACTCAGCACCCAAAGCAAACATTTCATAGACACTATCAAAATGATTGCTTATCGCTCTGAAACGGCCATGGCCAATCTGTTAAGAGAAACGCTCACTCGCCCCCTGATGAAGTGCGCAGCCTATTGCGTGCAATTTATTGTAGTGAGGCAGATCTGATTACAGACCATGAACAAGGGACATTAACGATACGGTTACATCATTTGGCTAATCGAAGTTATGATGAGGCAATACTAAAACTATGTAATGAGCTCAATACCACAGAAACCCAATTTCCGCGAACTAATTTAAGGATGATTTTTAAACTCGGGTCAAAGTAATTTCCGCGAGATCAGGTGGTCTGAGTCTCTACCAAACTGGCGATTTATATTGGCTTGAGTTCAAAAGGGTATTATCGGTTAGCGAAAACCAAGGCTGTGCAAATGGGTCTTAATAATGACTGGCTAAAAGCACAAGGGTTAGTGTCTGTTAAAGATCAGTGGGTAAAGTTCCATTATCCAAATGGCTAATGAACCGCCCTGTGCGGATCCGCATGCAGAGTGGTGTGGGGAGAGCTGGAGAGAAACCAGCTCTTACCCGATTATATTTCGATTTCATTGACTGGTAAAGATAAACGTGTATTTTCTTCTAGATCTTTAATAAACAATTCCCAGTCTTCCTTTACAACTCGTTTTTTGCAATAAAAAGCAGCCATTTGAATAAATGCTTTTGTCACATCTCGTAAATCATGAATGAAAGGTCCAATTTTCTCTTCATAGCTGTTTCCATACGATAAAAATATTGAATCTCTATAGTTAGCTTTACCCCGATACCTAAACGCTTGAAATAGAAAGTTCACTTGTCCTTTACTTAAAGCTTCATCACGTAATATTTGAGCTGCTTTAGTTCTAAAATTATCAACACCTAGTTTTTTAAAATCTTTTGAAGCCTTAACTCGCTCTTCAACTTCCCATTTTTTATAATCAGCAGTTCCATTTAAATAACTAATACATGCACCTTTGGCTTCCTCTACATTACTAGAATAGATACTCAAGTCATAACTATTACCATTCCGAAGGTCTTTTATTTTGGTTTTTACTTCTTTCAGCACAAGAGTTGAAAGACATAAATTGAATGGGTATGGCAACAATCCTCTTTCTGCGAAATCAGAATGCCATACTTTAGCCGTTGCAGAGTGGGTTTCTTGTTTTGAACCTGATGAAGCAGCAACCATAGCACTCGCTGCAAAATATGTAGCGTAATACCATGAGACTATAGCTGAACGAACCACATCGTACTTATGTGAAATTTCTTTATCCAAAGAACTTAAGGAAGCTAAATTATGATATGCCATGAGCATATTTTCAAAAGCGAGGGTGTCAGCTTTTTCATTTTTTGGGCGACGCTGAACTTTGTTATAAACATTACTTATTTTCTCGTTTGAGAATTCATCACTGTTGATTATTTCAGATAATGCTCTCATCCAATTAATTGTACCTTGAATCGCAAAGGTTGGTTTTGGTTGTTCTTTAGCTTCAAAAAGCCTTTGTAGTAACCACTGAGTCATAGCTCCCTCTTTAAAATATAACGAATAAGGATAGATTGTGTAAGCGAAGCGCACCACAATCTTATCCCGTGTTGGACAAGCCCGGGATGAGGTAAACGCTTTATAATAAGCAAATATCTTTTTGGCTCCTGGCCTTAATACGGATCATCACTTTCCTTCAGGCAAGCTCCCGCCTTTGCATTCTATACTGCAAAAAAAAATACGGCTATATCATTATGTTATAAATTATTCTCTCTGTTTGTGAATTGGGGGTTTATGATCCATTTTATTTATCCTGGCTCTGGTGGCCTAAAGCTGATGACCTGCATGGGAACCTGGCAATGAGGGCATTTAACAACGAGCCTTGGTTTAGGTGCCAGTAACTGAATAACAACACGCAGGACTAGCTGTACTAGTTTCAGTAATGTCTTTGCATTGCTGTGTAAAAAACCATAATCTCTGACACGATGAAATCCTTTAGGCAGGACATGCTGCAGAACCAGCCATAAAAAATCCTCTCCTTTCAGAGATCGGGTTAAGGTCTTGCCTGTGTCGCCATCTGTGTACCGAAAGGTGACCCTGCCATTGTTATCTGCAATGATGTTCTTCTCACTGATCACCCCGCGATATAAATAACGCGATAAATATTTTAAAGCAGGTTCACCATTACCGACACGTTTACAATCGACGACCCACTCTTCTGGCATTGAGCAGGGAATCGGTAGCTTTGCTGCATTCAGTCCGTCCAGAATCCGGGCACGGAAGACTTTAGCCAGGGCAAACTCATTGAACAGGTATTTGCCTTTGGTTTTTATCCATTGCCTTTTAGCTTTGTTGATCCCGCCGCCCGGAATAATGACATGAATATGCGGATGATAATCCAGTCTGCGGCTGTGCGTGTGCAATACGGCCGTCATGCCTATTTCAGCCCCGAGGTTTTTGGGGTTGAGCCCAAAATCCTTTAATGTGCTACTGACACAGAGAAACATCAGCTGATAAATGATTGTCTGGTGATGCCATGTCAACGCTCTCAATTGAGCAGGGAGCGTAAAGGTCACCATATAATAGTCAACCGGAAGTTGTTTCTTTTGCTGACGCATCAGCCATTCCGACGCTTCATGGTTTTGACACTGGGGACAGCTACGATATCCACAGGATTTAGGGTGCCATTCAGAGTGACCGCATCCTGTATATTGCACATGGAACTCACCTGAGAGTGCCGTGCGGCAACGCTTTATCGCAGAGATAGCTTTTAAATGGCCAGGCAATAATTTTGTCGAGTATTTTTTGTGAAAACTGCTTTCATAATGCTCAATAATCGTGACAAGGGGGATCATGACTGACTCCTGAAACCTGTTGATAAGGTATTAGTCAGTTGATTAATGGCTGAGATAGTATCCTTTTCTGTCAGTTCCGTGGAATGAGCATAGCGAGCTGTCGTGGTCGGGCTAGCATGGCCGAGCAAGTGCTGAATATGAATCAGGCTTTACCCTTGTTCCAGAAGATGCGTGGCTATGCTATGACGCAGCGTGTGAATGGAGGCTTTTTTTTAATCCCGCAGTCTTTAAGAGCCGCTTTCATCGCGGCTTGAGCGCCGCCTCGATCCATTGGTGTTGTGGCATTTTGAAGGGTCTCCATTGAGCCGGTTCCACTCGGAAATAACCAGACTGGATTACGGTGTTTACGCCATAAGTCACGCAATGCATAACATGTTAAATCAGGTAATGGCACAAAGCGGTCTTTATGCCCTTTGCCCCGGCGAATATGTACCTGTTTGCGCTCTGCATCAATATCACCGACTTGCAAAGAAAGCGTTTCACCCAGGCGCAAGCCCATTGAGTAGGTTGCTAATAAAAAGACTTTGTAACGTAGTTTGTAGGTCACCGCAATCAGTTGCTCTACCTCGGAAACCGCCAGAATATCAGGCAGTGTCTGTATCTTGGGGGCTTTGATGATTTTAATCCATTGCCAATCCTTTTTAAGGACATATTGCCAGAAAAACTGGAGACCATTACGATCGATTTTAACGGTACTCCAGGAATGAGATTCAACCAATTCAGCAAAATAGACTTCAAGCTGTTCAGTACTGAGTCTTTCCGGTGAGCAATCAAAGTGCTCAGTGACTCTGCGCACAGCACGAGCATAGCTATCAATGGTTGCATCACTCATGCCGCGTAATTTTAAAGCACGAAGGTGACGGTTATATAGCTTTTCAAAATGAGTTTGTTCTATCGTATTCATGGTAAACTCCAATTATCATACTCGACAATGAGTACATATTGGAGTGTATCCGTAAATGGGTTTTTCTGCCGCGATAGCGGCTTCGTCCAACAAGTGATTGTCTCGGTCTAGTTATCTTGTACTTCAACAGTCGTTATCAATCAAGAAACAGGCTTAAGCCTAGTAACTCTAAACGAGATAACATGCGTTTAATACAAGATAAACAGATACGAATAATATTCAGCGTTTGAGTTTTCAAGCATGGCTCTAGCTAAACGCAACGGTTTAATCTTATCAAAAATATCTTTAAACGCGTATTTTTATCTTGGCTAAAAGTTGTTGAATGCCCGCTTATAGCTGTTTTGAGCCAGCGAATAGTTAACGACAGTAAATAGGCCTAATCTGATAAATGCTGGAAAAAGACTTGGATCTTGAACCTTTGCCGAGAGTAAATTATCTTCGCTAGACAAACCATGATCCTGTCATAACCTTGTAAACTTCCGCCCTATATATGAACAGCTCGGCGCTTAGCACCCCAGTCACCAAGCATAGCTGCAAAATGTCCTGCACATTGAGCTCCGCAAGATATACACGCGCCCGTTTCAGACAAATTCCATTCAGATAACTGATACCAGTCGCGCCCTATTAATAACTGCCCACAGTTATGGCAATAAGTGCTACCTGCTTCCTTGTCATGAACATTACCTACATAGGCATAATGCACGCCATTTTTTAATGCGATTTCTCGAGCTGTTAATAATGAAGCGATCGGCGTAGGTGGCTTATCCAGCATTTTCCAATCAGGGTGGAACGCTGTAAAGTGCATAGGCACCTCACTGCCCAGATTGCCTGCCACCCATTGGGTCATTTTCTCCAGCTCTTGTATCGAATCGTTTTCGCCAGGAATGATCAGCGTCATCAATTCTAGCCAGACCGATGTTTCATGTTTTAAATAAAGCAAGGTATCTAGCACGGGCGCTAGATGAGAACCGGTAATCTTGTGATAAAAATGCTCGGTAAACGCCTTTAAATCTATATTAGCTGCATCCATCACTTGATAAAACTCAGCTCTGGGTTCAGAGCATACGTAGCCCGCTGAAACTGAGACTGATTTGATACCTAATTCACGACAAGCTATCGCTGTATCAATGGCATATTCATGAAAAATCACCGGGTCATTATAGGTGTAGGCTACGCTTTTACATCCAAGTTCGGATGCTTTCAGAGCAATTTGTTCAGGCCCTGCGACACTCATGATTGAGTCCATTTCACGAGATTTACTAATATCCCAGTTTTGACAAAATTTACACGCAAGGTTGCAGCCTGCGGTACCAAAGGAAAATACCGAAGACCCCGGGTAAAAATGATTAAGCGGCTTTTTTTCAATCGGATCTATGGCAAAACCACTAGATCTACCATAGCTGGTCATGACAACTTGCCCATCCTGGTTTTTGCGCACAAAACATAAGCCGCGCTGATCGGCATGTAGTTTACAAAACCTGGGACATAAATCACATTGTATACGGCCATCACCCCGGTCATGCCAGTAGCGAGTGGCCACTACAGTTCCTGTTTCGTCTTTAGTCTGCATAACGCCTCCCAACACTGTTTGTTAAAAATCTCTGTTCAGGAACTTGTAATTTATCACTAATTGGCTTATACAGTGAGTAAAATAAGCATAACAAGAAGGAGAATCATGATACGCCAACCAGCAGTTGCCGGCTCGTTTTATCCGGACAACCCTAAACAATTAAAATCCATTATTTCTGCTTACCTGCAACAGGTACCCCCTGTAGATAAAGTACCACTAGCTATTATCGTTCCGCATGCTGGCTATATTTATTCAGGAGAAATAGCGGCAAGTGCCTATGCTCGCCTACAGTCCAGGCGTAATGTTATCAAACGCGTGGTTTTATTAGGCCCTTCTCACAGAGTACGCGTTACTGGCCTGGCTCTTTCAAGTGCTACTGCATTTAAAACGCCTTTAGGCGAGATTCCATTAGACACTGAAGCAATCAGTTCTTTAGATAGTTATGACTTTATTCACTACCTGGATCAGGCGCATGAATTGGAACATAGCCTGGAAGTACAATTACCTTTTTTACAAACAACTCTGGATTCATTTCAGTTGATTCCAGTAGTGGCAGGCGAGTGTCAACCCGAACAAATCAGTCAGGTACTTGAACTATTTTATGGTCTCAATGATACCTTAAGGGAGATGGAAAGAAATAATCATCCAGAACAACCAGGAGAAATGGTCAAAAACCATTTCTCCAACGATGGCATTCGGTCAACAAACTGATAATACGTCTTCATTGCTTTTTTACCTACCTTTACTCCTGTTTCATATATTTTTTCTGTTAATTTAACAATAGGTGCTTTGCCATTGTAGGTCATACTTTTGGCAAATTTTAAAGTTGTTTCAACTGTATCCATTATGTCGCCACTAATATGATTTTCATAGGCTCCCCATACTCGTTCAATTGGGTTATATTTACTATGATAAGGAGGGTAGTAGGCCAGTTTTATCTTTATGTTGCTTTTTTCAGCAAACTCCACAAGCCTTTTTATAAACTGAGTTCTGGAGCTACTGTTCTCCATACCATTGTCAGCGTTAATTGTCAGAATATCTACTCCATATTTTTCTTGAATTTCTGGCCAAATTTCTTCCAATCGGTCAACGATGAAATCACTGCTGGCATAGCCTGCTGTAAAGAAAAGGAAAAAATCATCATGTTCAGGCAGATAAAAACCAAAAGGAGTTAACTTTTCCTTAACATCTAAATCATGATCCTCTGCTTTTGTTAAAACCCGATTTCGTCCTCCCCGTGAAAAATTTCCTATATTCATTCTTGCTTTGGCATCAATTGATATACGAATCTCTTTTGGGTTGATATCTGCCATTCCATTGACTGAATGAACTTGTTCAAAAATTGCATCCGTTTCCTTGATTTTCTTATGAGGCTTTGTTTTTTGTACCTTTTTTGGATGGTAACTCAGGTCATTTAATTTTGTATTGATAGTTTTTGAGCAAGGTAATGTTTTTTCATCGTAATAATCAATCTCCAGTAAACGTTTTCTAACTTCTTTAGCCGTTAGCCGGGTATATAATCGACAGGAATTAAAAGAGGGATCCGTTTGACACTCCGGTTCAGCAATTTTTTTTATGTCATCAAGTAGATGAGGAAAATGCTCTTCACTTTTATTACGCCCTCTCGCTGAAAAATTATCTTCTATGGGCTGAGTTTCAAGTTCATATTGTCCTTTTCGGATAGTGCCTCTATTCCATCCTAGTTTTTCTTCAGCAATACTTGCACCACCTGAGCCTAGTAGCTCCACCGTTTCAGCCATGAATATACGACGTACCGAGCCTTTTAAACGATGGGCTGTATTTATAATCCAACCTATAATGCTATCTGTTAATATCAACAAGCTTATCTGCCTAGTGTGAGAATAAATTCAGAATTCATTATTATAAATTATTGAGACACAAGCTTACTTCGTTTGGATGATTATTTCTTTCCATCTCCCTAATCGTGATTAGTTCAGACCTCAGTCATTTTCATGATTATGCGACTGCGCAAGACCTGGATCGGCAAACCAGCCAACAAATCGAGCAACTCGATTATCAGCATTTAGACGATGACAGTGCCTGTGGACGCTTGCCCATCAGTGGGCTTATGGCTCTAGCAAAAAAGAAGTCCTTGCAGATTGAAACCATCGACCTTAGAAATTCAGGCGATACTGCAGGTGATAAAAAACGCGTAGTGGGGTATGGTGCTTATGTCATTAACTAAATCGCTGCAACAGCAATTATTGCACGTTGCCAAAGACTCTATTGCTTACGGCCTGCAACGGGGCCACGCATTAGCCATTAACAGCGAAGACTACGCGCCAGATATACAGGCACAACGCGCAAGCTTTGTGACACTCGAAATTAATCAGCAGCTAAGAGGGTGTATAGGAATGTTAGAGGCTATGCGCCCACTGGTAGTAGATATTGCTGAAAATGCTTTTGCAGCTGCCTTTAAAGATCCGCGTTTTGCACCGCTTACAGCATCGGAATATCCACGCTTAGACATTCATATATCTATTCTAAGCCCTGCAGAAGCTATAAGCTTTTATTCAGAGGAAGATTTAATTCGGCAGTTGCGCCCGGGAACCGACGGCTTGATTATGCAGGAAGGCAATAAACGGGGGACTTTTTTACCTTCGGTATGGGCGTCATTAACACAGCCAGAAGAGTTTTTATCAGAGCTTAAACTAAAATCCGGACTGACCAGTGATTACTGGTCAGACACTTTGAAAGTTTTGCGATATGAATGTGAATATATTTCGGAAGCCAGGTAGCAAGCTCAGACCACCTGAACTCTAGGATAATAACTTGATGCCAATGCTTAATATGTAGGTTGACGCTGAGCTTGCGAAGCCCAACAATCACTGTGCAATATCTTTGAAAGTTTTGCGATATGAATGTGAATGTATTTCGGAAGCCAGGTAGCAAGCTCAGGCCACCTGAACTCTAGGATAATAATTTGATGCCAATGCTTAATATGTAGGTTGGCGCTGAGCTTGCGAAGCCCAACAATCACTGTGCAATATCTTTGAAAGTTTTCGCTATGAGTGTGAATATATTTCGGATGCCAGGTAGCAAGCTAATTTTATTTAGCCGCGATAACCTGACTGTTTTCTAGCACGGCTAATTCTGCCTGCTTAAGTAATTGTGTATCAGCAAACACCTGATTTTTTCTGACAGGAATTGCCACAGCCCGCTTAAAATAGGTTAGTGCTTGTTGCCGTTTACCCAAGGTCGCGAGAAAATCACCGTAGTAAAAGTTAGCATCAATAGTGTTTGGGTTAATAGCTAAAGCCTTCTTAAGCAAAGCATTAGCCTTATCATTATCACCAAAAGCGATAGGCCAGCCAGGGACCATATAATACAGCGAACCTAATGTAACAAAGGCAGCACCTTCGGAGGCATTGGGGTCTAGCTGTATTGCAAGCAATAATAATTCTCGGGCCTGATTGATAGCTTCCAGCGCACTAAATGCATCGATATTATCTGCATTACTGGCAACAATAATAGCCTGCTGGATAATTAACTCAGCCTGATCTGGATATTGTTTGTTTAAGTCTTTAACTTCTGCAAGCAAAAGCTGATAAGCCGCTTCCTGTTGCTCTTTTGCAACATTGTAGTGAATATTTGCCCATTCAGACTCAATTTTTTGCACAGCAAGCCTTAATGTATCCGCGCTAACAACAGCAGGCATTAAATTCAATACGGTAAAAAGAAAAATAGCAATTATTTGTTTCATAGTGACAATATAATTGCTAATTCACTTTTTTGCAACATTTGTTGCAAAAAAGATACGACTACCAGCTCGTATAGGGCTGTTTTGCTAACTGGTTATTATAATAACGTACGTCTTCTGTGACCTCTTGCCCTACCCAGTCAAACTTCTCAAACGCCTCGTCTTCCTGAGATAACTCTATTTCTGCGACGATCAGGCCTTGATTTTCACCAGAAAACTCATCAATCTCCCATGTATGTTGCTTAATTACAACAATATGTCTTGTTTTTTCAACCAGAGGTTTCTGGCATAAGGTACTCAGCAGTTCATGCGCATCTTCTGCAGGTATATCATATTCATATTCCTGACGTGTTGCACCGATGGTCGCACTTTTAATATTTAACTTCGCGGTATCATCACTCACTCTGACCCTGACCGAGCTGTGTTCATCACTATTTAAATAGCCTTGTCTGTAGACAATTGATTTTGATACTAAAGGGCGCCAGTTATCATTCGCGAGCAAAAATTTACGTTCTATTTCAATAGCCATGTTTTCTATTCGTATCCATTTGGGTTTGAACTTTGCCAACGCCAGGTATCTGCCACCATATCATCCAGACTTTTTTCTGTTTGCCAGTTAAGCTCACGTAAAGCCAGACCTGGATCTGCATAATTTTCAGCAACATCCCCAGTACGGCGGGCAACAATTTTATAATTAATGGATTTTCCAGTGATACGCTCAAAAGCAGCAATAATTTCCAATACGCTATAGCCTTTACCTGCACCTAAATTATAGGCCTTACAGCCAGAAGAATTTTTTAAAGCCTGCAGGGCATTTAAATGACCTTTTACCAGATCAACCACATGGATATAATCGCGCACCCCGGTCCCATCTATAGTCGGATAATCATCACCATATACCGATAACTGCTCCAGCTTACCCACCGCTACCTGCGAAACATAAGGTACTAAGTTATTGGGAATACCATTAGGATCTTCACCAATCAAGCCACTGATATGCGCACCAATCGGATTAAAGTAGCGTAATAAAATGACTTTCCAGTGGAGCGGCTGACTGGATAAATCATCTGCAATAACAAGATCCTGAAGAATGTCTTCCACCATCGCTTTCGACTTACCATAAGGATTCGTTGCACCATACACAGGCAAGTCCTCAGTATATTTAACCGTATCCGGTTCTCCGTAAACTGTAGCGGATGAGCTAAAAATGATATTTTTTACGCCATGCTGCTGCATCATTTCGGTTAATACTAGCGTGCCATACACATTGTTATAATAGTACTTTATGGGCTGAACGCATGACTCACCTACGGCCTTCAAACCTGCAAAATGCAGAACAGCATAAATATCATGCTGAGTAAAAATATCACTCAAAGCCTGTTTATCACGAATATCAGCTTCGACAAAACTCAAGGCTCTACCGGTAATTTGTTCCACGCGCAATAGAGACTCAGGCTTACTATTAGATAAGTTATCAATAACGATAACATCATATCCTGCCTGTAATAACTCAACGCAGGCATGACTGCCAATATATCCCGCTCCACCTGTGACTAAAATTTTTTCAGCTTTCATTTTAACTGTTCCTGGTTTTATATTCCGTTGTAGCAATCTTGATTTAGCGCTTATTTTTCTAAAAACTCAATCAGCATTCTTTCTACCCCTGACTGCCAATGCGGAAGAGTCAGGTTAAAATTAGTACGCAGTTTTTTAGTATTCATGCGCGAATTATTGGGCCGTTTCGCTGGCGTAGGGAAAGCATTGGTAGGGACAGGAGCAATAGAGCCTGGGCTAGTTTTTAAATCTTGTCCCATGCTTTGTGCTGTTTTGATCACATAGCTCGCATAGCCGTGCCATGACGTTTCTCCACGTGCTACCAAATGATACAGGCCACTTAATTCAGCTTGCTGCTGAACCGTACGTAAGGCATGAGCGGTTACATCAGCCAGTAAATCTGCGCCAGTCGGTGCGCCAATCTGGTCGCTAATAACCGTCAGGCTATCACGCTCTGCTGCGAGGCGTAGCATAGTCTTGGCGAAGTTATTACCACGCGCCCCATACACCCAACTAGTGCGAAAAATTAAATGCTTACATGCTGACTGTTGTATGGCTTGCTCACCCGCTAGTTTAGTCGCGCCATAAACCCCTAAGGGGCCCGTTGCATCATCTTCCAGCCAAGGGATGGTACCATCGCCAGCAAAAACATAATCTGTGGAGTAATGCACCAACCAGGCATCTAATGATTTGGCTTCTTGCGCCAGAATAGCCAGAGCATCTGCATTAATAGTCTGAGCTAACTCTATTTCACTTTCTGCTTTATCTACGCCAGTATAGGCTGCTGCATTGACTATAATAGTAGGCTTGAACTGCCTCACTGTGTCTGCTAACCCGGAGAGGTTAGCAAGATCACCACAATACTCTTGGCTGTGTCTATCTAAAGCAAGCACTTCACCCAGAGGCGCCAGGCTACGCTGCAACTCCCAGCCTACCTGACCATTTTTTCCTAATAAAAGTATTTTCACTTAGCCTAACCCTGATAGTTTGTTTCCAGCCAGTCACGATACGCACCTGATTGCACATTTGCCACCCATGACTGATTATCTAAATACCACTGCACTGTTTTTCGAATCCCGGTGGTAAACGTTTCTGCTGGTTTCCAGCCTAATTCACGTTCTATCTTTCTAGCGTCAATGGCATAGCGGCGGTCATGACCCAGGCGGTCAGTAACAAAGATAATTTGCCCTATATAGCTTTGCTTATCAGCACGCGGCTTTAGTTCATCCAGCAAGGCGCAAACAGTATGTACAATGTCTAAATTAGGCTTTTCATTCCAGCCGCCAACATTATAAGTTTCACCGGTTATTCCCGCTTCTAGTACGCGACGAATCGCACTACAGTGATCTTTGACATACAACCAGTCACGAATTTGCTGGCCATCACCATAGATAGGCAATGTCTTTCCGGCTAACGCATTAACGATAATCAAGGGAATTAGCTTTTCAGGAAAATGATAAGGACCATAATTATTCGAGCAATTAGTGGTTAATACCGGTAAGCCATAAGTATGGTGATACGAGCGCACTAAATGATCGCTGGCTGCCTTACTAGCGGAATACGGGCTATTAGGCTCATATCGATGGGTCTCGCTGAAGGCAGGATCATCCTTTGCCAACGAACCATACACCTCGTCGGTGGAGACATGTAACAAACGGAAATCAGCTTTATTATCTCCCTCCAGTTTATTCCAGTAGGCACGAATCGCTTCTAGTAAATGGAATGTACCGACTATATTGGTTTGTACAAAAGCTTCGGGGCCATGGATAGAACGGTCCACATGAGACTCAGCTGCAAAATTGACGATAGCACGCGGTCGATGCTTTTCCAGCAATTCAGCCATTAAACTGGCATCACCAATATCTCCTTGCACAAAAATATGCCGTTTATTTCCCTGCAATGAAGCCAGACTCTCAAGATTTCCTGCATAGGTGAGTTTATCTATATTTACCACTGACTCATCATTTTCGCCCAACCAATCCAGTACGAAGTTCGCACCTATAAAACCAGCCCCGCCTGTTACAAAAATCATAGATTAAATCCCTTGAATACCATTGTGTAATGCTATTGAAACTTTATTTACGTAAAATTAAAGTTATATGTCTGAATGAGCGGAAAATTGTAGCATACTATTACGACACTTTTATAAGGCCATTTATACTCAAAGCTGGTAAATATATACTTCCAGGTTTATCAGCTTGTAATGTATTCAGGGTACAATACAAGATTATGAATCAAACGGAGTTGGTTGATTATCGACCTTTTCAATGCCAGTATAAGTACCTGCGTAAACACATTTAACAATTCTGTAGGATGGCTAGAACGTAGCATCGGTTTTTTAGGTACGCAGTGAAACCCATCAATCCCACGTAAAATGATGGGTTTCTCTTCGAGCTCTTACGAGTCGCAAAAAGACGCTCTACCCATCCTACGCAAAACCTTAACACAAAAATGTTAAAATAATTATGCCCCCATACTTAGAACAAGCAGGAACTTGCTCTGGAATTTCTCTTACTGCGCAGAAGCGAACCACTCAAAAAAATATAATATTCCCCACTACCGAGGCAATAAGTGTTCAAAACTAATTTTGCATTTAGATCACGTTTAACCATCGTCACCCACGATGCTTTTATGGTCGCGTGTGCCTGGCTACTCGCCTTCTGGTTTCGTTTTGATTTAAACCTTATCCCTAGCGAATATCTGCACAATGCTCTAGTTTATTTACCTTATGTCATTATTAGTCAATCGGTCATTTTCTGGTATATAGGTTTATACAAAGGTGTATGGCGTTTTTCTTCACTACCCGATTTAATCAGAATTTTTAAGGCGGTCTTTTTGGGCGTGTTCTTTATCGCAGGCAGCCTATTTGTTTATAATCGCCTGGCATTTATGCCACGCTCGGTACTCCCCTTATATACCAGTTTTTTATTACTCTTTTTAAGTATTCCGCGCTTATTTTATCGTTACTATAAAGACTGGGTAAAGCATGAGTCTGCTGCACAACGTGCATTAATTGTAGGCGCTGGAGCTGCTGGAGAAATGCTCGCTAGAGACCTATTGCAGGATGAAGTCTCTTTACTGCCTATAGCCTTTGTGGATGACGATAAAAGAAAAAAAGGACGCTCAATTCGTGGCTTACAAGTATTGTTTGATACTAATTTAATTGCCGAATATACCGCTAAACTTAATGCTGATATTATTTTAATTGCCGTCCCATCTGCATCTGATATGGAAATGCGCGGCATGGTTGAGGCTTGTGAGAAAGCGCAGGTTCCTTTTAAAACCTTACCTTCAGTTAAGGAGCTACTCTCCAATACGGTTTCTAGAGGTAATTTAAGAGATGTAGCCATTGATGATATTTTGGGACGTGAACCGGTTAATCTGAATTGGACGCAGATCAAATCCAGCCTATCCGGCAAAAGAATTTTAATTACCGGCGGTGGCGGATCCATCGGCTCAGAACTTTGTCGCCAACTCGCGCGGGTTACACCTGAAGCTTTAATTATTTATGAGCACTCTGAATATAACCTGTATCAAATCCATTCAACCTTAAAAAGAAGCTTCCCTAATTTAAAACTTAGTGCCATTTTGGGCGATGTCGTCGATAGAACTGCGGTAGAAGAACTTATTCGTCATGAAAAACCAGAGATAATTTTTCATGCCGCCGCATATAAGCATGTACCACTACTAGAAGAACAGGTATTGGCAGCCGTGACTAATAACTTAATAGGGACAAAAAATGTAGCGGAAGTTGCATTGGCTGAAAATGTTGAACGCTTTGTTTTAATCTCTACAGATAAAGCCGTAAATCCCAGTAATATTATGGGTGCGACTAAACGCGCAGCCGAAATTTTATGCCAGAATCTGAACACCCTGGCAGAACATACCTCTTTTATAACCGTGCGCTTTGGTAATGTGCTGGATTCAGCAGGCAGCGTGGTGCCGTTGTTTAGAGAGCAAATTAAATCGGGTGGCCCTGTTACTGTTACACATCCTGATGTGACGCGTTTTTTTATGACTATCCCTGAAGCATGTCGGCTGATTATGAATGCTGAGGCGGTAGGTGCGGGTGGTGAAATCTATGTGCTAGATATGGGCAAGGCTATCAAAATTAGCTATCTGGCTGAACAAATGATTCAACTCAGCGGCTTAAGTGTCGGCACAGATATCAAAATTGAATATATCGGTCTACGTGCAGGCGAGAAATTGCATGAAGAGTTATTTCATGAGCAGGAGCAATTATTAGGCACCGGGTTTGAGAAACTCTTTTTAGCAAAAGCCCGACGTTATGAACAGAATGTTTGGGAGCAACAAATGGAAAATTTACTCGTCGCATGTAAAAATCGTTCAGCTAGTGATATTCACGAGCAATTAAAACAATTAGTACCGGAATTTAATAATGCAGATGAATAACGGCCCCTCTACTAAAACCTCATCGCTCAAATGAACCAGCATCCATGTTGTGTCTACCTGGGCGATGATCTAGCTCGCTATGGCTTTGGTGATGATCACCCTTTTGGCCCGCAACGGCATCATGTATTTGAGCGAGAATTCTATCAACAAGGCTTGCAAGAAAAAGTCGATATAATGCCTCCCCAAACGACAAATCAGCAGGTGCTGGAATTGTTCCACACGCATGCTTAGGGAGATGGAAAGAAATAATCATCCAGAACAACCAGGAGAAATGGTCAAAAACCATTTCTCCAACGATGGCATTCGGTCAACAAACTGATAATACGTCTTCATTGCTTTTTTACCTACCTTTACTCCTGTTTCATATATTTTTTCTGTTAATTTAACAATAGGTGCTTTGCCATTGTAGGTCATACTTTTGGCAAATTTTAAAGTTGTTTCAACGGGTGAAGCCTTAATATGATGTTTTAAGAGTAGCATTGCGCGCCATATTGATTAATTTTATTCCAGAATTGTTCCCACCGATCGCCGGATTGAACAAGACTTCTAAGACTTAAAATAATCCCTGCCCCCTGGTTTTTCCAACGCATACCCGAACAACATAAGCGTTGCTTAACTAACGTTTTACAGGCTGCTTCCGTCACACCCGATCCAATCGGCAAATGAGCGGCGATATGTTCTGCATAATTCATTTGGTGCTGATGATTGTTAAAATAGGTCAACGCCTGAGCTAGATCTTCTTTAACTGATTTAGTTAATCCTTTTTTTCGTGTTAGTGTTTCCATTTCCTTAATTAACTTTTTAGCGGCTTCAGAATCATGTTTTAGTTGTTGACATCGATCCGATAGCCACTCTTTTCTTTTTGGCTTTCCTGTTTTTTGAGGGAAGGCGGCATAAGCCACTTTGCCGAGATATTCTGTCACATGATAGAAATCGAGTAATTGACGACTCGTGTGGGGTGTCAAAAATGACCAGTTATCTTTAGCTCCATCAGCTATGCCTAGATAAAGAGCATCTGGGTAAAGGGCTTTGATGTGCCGGATTTCTTTCTCGTACCGTTGCTTGAAGATGTCCTTACCATATTCTGGCGGCGCTCCCAGATAAAGTGAATGAAGCCGACTGCCTTCAGTATCATAGAAAGACACTGCTCCCACCATCGCCTCACGCCACCCGTCTTCTTGCATCAGAATATAAGCACCATCCATACTGAAGACAATGGTCGAGACAGCCTCATCTAATTCAGGCAAAGTATATGTCCAGTCTTCTTCTTTTGTCTGGGCAATTCCTCCCACCCAGTCCGCCATATTCTGGATGTAGGATTTGGCGAGTTTGCGATTATGGTTGGCTTGAAAATCGTGGCGAACTGCTTGTGCGTTCATATGAACATATTTATGTGAAACCTGTTTGGCTAACCGAGGAGTTCCCCCTCGGATGATACGCGCTTGCTCTTCCAGTGGACACCATACTTTACCGCCTTTTGAGGTTTGGTAGGTATAACGCTTAATCTCTACTACACCATAAGGCGTTTGATACTTTTTTTCACTGGCTTCCTTGGCTGTCCATTTTATACTTCCAGTCTGGAGTGCCCTCCCATCTGTATCAAAGTTTTTCAATGCTTTTTCGGTCGCTAGCAATCCTACTTCGTTGCAGGCATTTTGAATGGTATCTTCTGCTTCCAAAAGAGAACCATCTATATTAACTTTAAGGCTCTATGTGAAATACAGTGGGTAATCGAATTTTAACTTGCCACAAAGAAAGTAAATCATATTGATAAAATCATCAATATTGCGATAGCCTCTCGCTCGTCGTTTGGCCAGTTGAACCTTACTATTAATTCCTTCAAGAATTCCATTTGTAATCCTCGTTTCAACGAAATGAATAATACCAGACCAGTGGCTCCGAACGGTCTTAACAAACTTCATAAATGCGGGTATTTTTGAACTTTCCACTTCCGCGCACCACTGCTTTAAAAAGGCTTCAGCCGATGATTTGCCAGGCATTGACCACAAGTCATTAAAAAGCTCTTTAAGACGGTATGCCTGCCCTAACTTAGGGTAAAGTTCAATCATTTCAGCTAATGAAGCCTCTTGCTTGTTGGTTAGATTCTCTCGGTTCCTTAAAAATGTGTATTTATGTCCTTTGAGTGCAGCATGCTCTTTTCGCTCATCAATCCGTACTTGATTCATTGCTTCATTTAATAATTTGACGACATGAAATCTATCGAAGGTTATCTCAGCTTCGGGAAAGGCTTCTGCGGCTCCAGCAATAAAGGAGGGGGATAAATCCATACTTATTTGTTCAATTTGTTCTTTCTCTACCCCTTTATCCTTAAGGTGTTGCTGAAGATTATGCAACGTCGCTTTGCCTTTACCCTCAGTCACAAAAACCACCCGAGACTCTTCTAAATCAACCGCTAAAGTGACATATTTATGGCCTTTTTTTGATGATGTTTCATCAATCCCAAGCTGAGTTATTGATGAAACGTCATCGGCTATTTTTGCTTTGCCGATCCAATGATTAAAGACAGTCCAGATCCGCTGAGGATTCACCTTTAACATTTCTGCGACTCGATTGACGGGCATTTCTCTTTCAATCAGCGCCAATGCCATGGCTTCAAATAATAGAGTAAAACCACTCTCTGGGCGAGCTCACGGGACTTCTACAGTACGAACTTTTCCTTCGACTGTTGTTATCCTGGGAACAGCGCAGTGTAGATAGCAAGTATGCTCAAAGAAGTTCAAGTGCTGCCATTGTCGATCGACAGTATCATACACGGGACAGAGAGTGTCCGATTCATCGGTAAAACGTGCACCCGATTCAAAACTTATCTGCAAATGAAGCTCGTTTTGCTCTGAACTGTTGTCATTTGAAAAGGTGATTTCTTCAACTTTCCAAGGCGATTGTAGGCCTAAAGCCTGACTAAATAAAAATTCACTATTCATGCGACTATTATCGCATTACCCACTACAAATCACATAGAGCCAACTTTAACTTGTATTGTAAGTTCGTTTCCAGTTCGTGAAATTAAGTGTGCCATGAATTAAACAACTCTCCTGATTTATTATCAGTGAGTTATAGCATATATCTATAAGAAACATCAAGTAAAGGCTCCACCCGTTTCAACTGTATCCATTATGTCGCCACTAATATGATTTTCATAGGCTCCCCATACTCGTTCAATTGGGTTATATTTACTATGATAAGGAGGGTAGTAGGCCAGTTTTATCTTTATGTTGCTTTTTTCAGCAAACTCCACAAGCCTTTTTATAAACTGAGTTCTGGAGCTACTGTTCTCCATACCATTGTCAGCGTTAATTGTCAGAATATCTACTCCATATTTTTCTTGAATTTCTGGCCAAATTTCTTCCAATCGGTCAACGATGAAATCACTGCTGGCATAGCCTGCTGTAAAGAAAAGGAAAAAATCATCATGTTCAGGCAGATAAAAACCAAAAGGAGTTAACTTTTCCTTAACATCTAAATCATGATCCTCTGCTTTTGTTAAAACCCGATTTCGTCCTCCCCGTGAAAAATTTCCTATATTCATTCTTGCTTTGGCATCAATTGATATACGAATCTCTTTTGGGTTGATATCTGCCATTCCATTGACTGAATGAACTTGTTCAAAAATTGCATCCGTTTCCTTGATTTTCTTATGAGGCTTTGTTTTTTGTACCTTTTTTGGATGGTAACTCAGGTCATTTAATTTTGTATTGATAGTTTTTGAGCAAGGTAATGTTTTTTCATCATAATAATCAATCTCCAGTAAACGTTTTCTAACTTCTTTAGCCGTTAGCCGGGTATATAATCGACAGGAATTAAAAGAGGGATCCGTTTGACACTCCGGTTCAGCAATTTTTTTTATGTCATCAAGTAGATGAGGAAAATGCTCTTCACTTTTATTACGCCCTCTCGCTGAAAAATTATCTTCTATGGGCTGAGTTTCAAGTTCATATTGTCCTTTTCGGATAGTGCCTCTATTCCATCCTAGTTTTTCTTCAGCAATACTTGCACCACCTGAGCCTAGTAGCTCCGCCGTTTCAGCCATGAATATACGACGTACCGAGCCTTTTAAACGATGGGCTGTATTTATAATCCAACCTATAATGCTATCTGTTAATATCAACAAGCTTATCTGCCTAGTGTGAGAATAAATTCAGAATTCATTATTATAAATTATTGAGACACAAGCTTACTTCGTTTGGATGATTATTTCTTTCCATCTCCCTTATGTTGAGCAGGTAAAGCAACAATCAATATTGGGTAACGGCTATCTGGACCAGGGTGATACTCCCGCATTTACCGGTATGTATGAAGCCGCATCGAGCGTCGTGGGCTCAGTCTGTGATGCTGTGGATCGCATTGTAAACAATGAATATCAACGCGCTTTTATCCCGATAGCAGGTTTGCACCATGCGCGCCGCAATATCGCAGCAGGCTTTTGCGTATTTAATGATTGTGGTGTCGCCATCGAATATTTACGCCATAAACATAATATTCAGCGTATTGCCTATATTGATATAGACGCTCACCATGGTGATGGCGTGTTATATAGCTTTGAAGATGACCCTGACCTTATCTTTGCTGATCTGCATGAAGACGGTCATTTTCTATACCCTGGTACAGGTTCTGCCTCGGAAACAGGGGAAGGTAGTGCAATAGGTACAAAACTCAATATTCCCATGCCACCACACTCGGATGATGATGCTTTTATGCAAGCCTGGGAGTCTGTAGAAGAATTTCTATTAAAGCACGGAGCTGACTTTATCCTTTTACAATGCGGTGCCGATAGCATTAAAGGCGACCCGATTACGCATATGGAATACACTGAAAAGGCTCATGCCCATGCAGCCAAAAGGCTTTGTATGCTTGCCAATCAGCTATGTCAGGGCAGGCTTATAGCAATGGGCGGTGGTGGATATAATCATCAGAATATTGCACAAACCTGGACAGCGGTCGTGGCTAGCATGGCTTAAAAAAAACGGAGAATAATACCAAGCCCCTCTGAAAGCGTGTTGTTTTTTAAAAAAATAGTAGGCCATACCATTATCTTTATAATGGGTAGGGAGAGTTAACGTGGGAGAAATAAATTCCTTTTTGACTGACTCAAAACAGCCAAGAGCAGTCATTCATCAAGATAAAATGAAACCGTATATCATCCAATATGAGACGATTTACAGCTAGCATTCTGATGAAATATGCCAGTTTTCTGCCTAGAATGCAGCTAACCAGGGTGATATACTAAAATCATATAATTATTTGTTATCGGGCGCGCCACAAGGCGCGCCCGATAACCCGACGCTCAGTAGAACTGACCAATACTATTTATTATCGGAGAACCGATAACAAATAGCTCCAGTCAGATATTTTCGAGATGATAAGTAAGCGCTCAATAGTCAGCGTACTTCACGGCAACTCAGATTAATGCCAAACTATCCCCATTGTTAAATACCACGGGGAATTTTAAATGGCAGCGTTAGAAAAAATACAGGCAAAGACTTTCTGGCCTATTCACATAGAGCACTGGCAGGCATCAGGCCAATCACAGGTAGCTTATTGTCGACAGCATGATTTATGTCCGCAAAAGTTAGGCTACTGGAAACGTAAATCGACTGTAAAGCCGACTACTTCCCCTACAGGGTTTACACGTATTCGGGTTGACGGGGATCGTTCATCTGCGCCAGTCCCAGGATTATCTTTGCAATTTAATGATGGTATTCGGTTGGAAGGTATTACGCAGGATACTATGCCGTGTATTCAACCACTGCTTGAGCTGTTGCGATGACGGTTGTTATGCGTCCCTCTCTGTCTTTGACAGAAGTGTATCTGTATCGGCAGCCCATTGATTTTCGTAAGTCACATCGGGGCTTATCGGCGATTGTTGAATGTGAGTTAGGGCATAATCCTTTTGAGGGGGCTCTCTATGCCTTTACGAATAAACGGCGGAATAAGATTAAATGCCTGTTTTGGGAAGATAATGGTTTTGTCCTTTATTACAAGTCATTGGTAGAAGAAACATTTAAGTGGCCTAAGGGTGAGGAAGAGACATTAACCTTAACAGGCCAGCCGTTAAACTGGCTGCTGGATGGCTTTGATATTAGCGCGATGAAAGGTCATAAAAAACTTCAATATGAGTCTGTTTTTTAGCTGTTTTTGTGTTCATTATTGCCACTATAAATGCTATAATAAAGCCATGATTTTAGCCGATATTTCAAATATAAAACAACAAGATAAAGCCGGTTCTTTGCTGTCGGAGAGTGTTGCTTTGTTGCTTGAAAAAAAACAGGCTATTGATGAACTGACGCGTGTGATTGAAGTTAAGTCTGGGGTGATTTCCGAACAGAAAAAACGCATCCTTATTCTGGAAGAGGTACTACGCTTATCTAAAATAAAACGCTTTGGATCATCCAGTGAACAATCTCATCAATCCTCTTTGTTTGATGAAGCAGAGAATGAAGCGGATAGCGATGAGGAGCTAGACCTGGAGGCTGATGAAGCACCTGAGGACGAAAAACAAACAAGTTCTACTGGCACCAAGAAAAAGCCGGGACGCAAACCCTTCTCAGATAAGTTACCTCGCGAGCAAATTTTTATTTATTTAACCGATGAAGAAAAAGAAGGTGCTATTGATACTTTCTTTACTAAAGTGAAAGAAGAGCTGGATATTATTCCTGCTAAAGTACGTGTTCTTGAATACATGCAGGAAAAAGCGGTCTTTATCAAACAGATTGAAGGCGAAAAACAACGCCAGGTTAAAGCCGCACAAATGCCCAGACACCCTATTGCCAGAGCAATGGGAAGCATCAGTTTAATGTGCTTTGTTATTATCGCCAAGTATGCTGACGGCTTACCTTTATACCGGCAAGAAGGCATCTTGTCTCGTTATGGGGGTGACATCTCCAGAGCGACATTAGCAAACTGGATGATCGCACTGGCTAAACAACTTCAGCCCCTGATTAACCTGATGCGAGAGCATCAACACACAGGGGCAGTCATACTCGCTGATGAAACGCGGGTTCAGGTATTAAAAGAACCGGGGCGGCCAGCGACCTCAGATAAATATATGTGGGTGACGCTTGGCGGGCCACCGGGTGAAAAAAGCATCCTGTTTGAATACGATCCCTCTCGTAGTGGAGACGTCCCCATGCGCCTGCTTGACGGCTTTAGTGGCTATCTGCAAACCGATGGCTATGCGGGGTACAATGCCGTGTGCCAAAAAAACAGCATCACCCAGCTGGGGTGCTGGGATCATGCGCGTCGTTATTTTAAAGATGCCCAGAATGCACAGCCTAAACGCAAAAAGGGACAAAATAACAAACCCTCAAAAGCAGGTAAAGCGCTGAGCCTGATCAATAAACTGTATGTCATTGAGCGGGAAATTAAAGACCTGTCAGTGGATGAAAAATATCAGCAGCGCCAGGAGAAGAGCATTCCTGTATTGAACCAGCTCAAAGCCTATCTGGAAGAAAACCAGCATAAAGTACCTAAAGATAGCCTGACAGGAAAGGCAATGACTTACCTGAGTAACCAGTGGGAAAAACTCAATGTGTATTGCACCCATGGTGAACTCAATATTAGCAACATCCTGGCAGAAAATGCGATTCGCCCGTTTGTGATAGGGCGCAAAGCCTGGTTATTTTCTGATACCCCTGCGGGTGCTCGTGCCAGTGCAATACATTACAGCCTGATAGAAACAGCTAAAGCAAATGGGCTGGAGCCTTATGCATATCTTAAGCAGGTTCTCACTGCTTTACCTTATGCTGATACGGTTGATAAAGTGGAGGCTTTGTTGCCCTGGAATATTAAAAAATCAGATACGCCTGAATAGGGCAAGTACGTGCTTCGTTGAGCGTTGGCTAGCAGTGGCGAAATAACTCCACCTTGCGGTGTGCCTGTTTCACTGGCTTTGTGTTGTCCATCTTCTTGTATCCCTGCTTTGAGAAACCGTTGGATGAGTCTGAGGATCCGTTTGTCCGCTATACGATGACTGATAAATTGTATCAATTGATCTTGGTTTACATTATCGAAGAAACCTTTTATATCGGCTTCTACTATATAATGAACAGGCTGGTTTTCTACTGTTTCGCTTAATGCGCGTAGCGCATCATGACAACTTCGTAGCGGTCTGAATCCATAAGAATCGTTAAGAAAATCTTGCTCATAGATTGCTTGCAGGATTTTGACTAAGCCAGCCTGTACCAATTTATCTTCTAGCGTCGGGATACCCAGTGGTCGTTTCCGTTGACTGCCTGCTTTGGGAATGTAAATCCTTAAGACAGGCTGTGGCTTATACGCCATTTTATGCAGTCGCTCGACTAGATTATCTAGGTTTGCTTCCAGATTAATGGCGTATTTCTCTTTGGTGATATTATCTATGCCTGACGCGGCTTTTCCTTTGAGCCCCGTAAAACATTCCAGCAGTAACTCTTTATTCATCAGGTGATATAAGCTGGTGAATTGACAGTCCTTGTCTGTGCTGGCTTTCTTGGCTATGCGTTGCAGTTTTGTTGGCACGCTTTCTACATTACTGTGCATGATACATGTGTCCCTGCTCCGCTGTTGTTGTCGTGATGGCCTTCCCTCCAGATGCATTACACACTTTCATCGGTACTATGCCACCATCCGACTTCCTGAACCGCTTCGGCTGTTCTTGTTTTATTATCACTTGTTCAACCTACTCTCTTCTTGAAAGACGATTCAGGATCTCCCGAGTTGCCGATTATTCCCAATGTCCAACATGCCATGCTTTACAACCCCGAAGCAGCCCTATGATACTTGTCATGCGCGTCATAGAATAGGGACTTCCAGAAAGGGTACTCTGTCGTCCTGCTTACGTAAAACCATTTCGAGGCTAAATCACTTCAACTTGCGCTTACGGCCTGCTGGCTTGCGCCCATCGTGCTTGACGTTTGGAGTTACCTCCGCCTGCCCGATGTTGACTATCTGGTGGTTGACCTACCTTGCCAGAGCGGGACTTTCACCTGCTGGAATTATCGACCTTGCTCGGCCGCACACCCCATTGGTTCTTCTAAGAGAGGCCGTACAGGGTTTAGTCGCCACTGCCAGAAATGAATTACCGGATAGGTTTGCTAATATAGATGAACTAGGAAGTCGTCCTATTTATGCAATAGATGCCACTTATCAGAAAGAGTCTAGCCATTATCAGCCTGTATACCCTGGCGAGGGTGGCTCAGACAATAAAAAAGGCCATATGGCCATGACAACTTATGATATGCGTGCTGGTATTGCTGTGGATAGTAATACTGAAACGACATCCATTGACGAAATGCGTTTTATCAAAGAAGGCTGGATAGCCCCACACTGGACTTGCCAGAAAAATGCGCTTTACGTGATTGACCGGGCTTTTATTGACGCTCGCTACTGGGACTTGCGTAAAACAAAATACAGTGCCACTGTTATTACCCGAATGAAGACGGTATTCAAATATCAGGTTCTTGATGATATTATTGTCATTTCTGACCCCGTTAACGAGGGTGTACTTTGGGATAAAAGGATCCAGCTAAATAGCTCAAAACAAGAGTGGCGGTTAATACAGTTTATTTCGCCCGATGGCAAAACATATGAGTACCTCACTAATGATTTTACATTATCACCGGGAATGATTGCCTTTCTCTATCATCGACGCTGGGATGAAGAAAAATATTTTGATAATTACAAAACGGATATGGCAAATTCTAAAGCGTGGGCAAAATCACCTATTGCCATTGAGCAGCAAGCCTTATTAGGGTTAGTAACTCACGTACTCATGCGATTATTTTTACATCAAAAAGGGCAAGAACTAGACCTGGAAGAAGATCACCAAACGCAACAGAAACGCCACGAACAAAAAGAAACAGCATACTGTATTAACTGGGAGGGTATCTATAATCGCGCATTTTTTAAAAAGCTCTCTAAAATCACCAAACAGGCTTGGCGCTTCTTAAAGAACAATTTTCTTAAGCGAAGCTCTCAGCGGCTCTTTGAATGCAAGCTACGCCCTGCTTTGACGGCTTACCTCTGATTAATAACGGACACCATTACCTGCAGGGTGAACAGACTTCGCTTCACGGTTTTGTGAATAAATCTGAGTGCGAAATACTGCGTTACGGCCATTGCCTGCTAGCTGTGCCTTGTCTTTCGCACTCAGATTTTCCACAAAATCCCTGCTCAACTGCGGTTTCTAGGTTAAACGGTTTCCGATTTTTGGTCGCGTTGTAGCAGATTCTGTACAGCACTTAACGGTGCAAGCCCTTCATATAACACCCGGTAGGTTTGTTCGCTAATGGGCATATCCAGGCCGTATTTTTTAGCCAGCATATAAGTTTCTTTTGCCGCAGAAATGCCTTCTACTTCCTGACCAATTTCCTGTATTGCTTGCTCTTTATCTTTTCCCTGGCCTAAGGCCATGCCAAAGCGGCGGTTGCGTGATTGATTATCGGTACAGGTCAGAATCAAATCACCTAAACCGGCCAGTCCCATTAAAGTTTCCTGTTGACCGCCTAAAGCGTTATTCAGGCGCATCATTTCCGCAATACCCCGGGTAACCAGAGCTGCCCGGGTATTTGCGCCAAAACCAATGCCATCAGCAATACCTGCAGCTATCGCCAGCACATTTTTAACTGCACCACCGACTTGCACACTAATGATATCGTTGGTTGTGTAGGTTCTAAAACGTGGACTGTGCATAATATATGCGAGCTGATCTGCAAAGTCTTGCTGGGTAGCACCGATGGTCACTGCTGTTGGCAAGTCGGCAGCAACTTCTTTGGCAAAGGATGGGCCGGATAAAACTGCAGCGGGAGTTTCGGCTGAAAATACTTGCGCAACAATCTGATGCAGTAATTCACCCGTTTCTGGGTTAAAACCTTTACTTGCCCAGGCGATTTTTACTTGCTTGCCGACAAAAGGTTTTATTTTAAGCAGGGTTTCTTTAAAAACGTGACTGGGTACCGAAATTAATAGTATGTCACTGAATTGAGCTGCTTGTCTTATATCATTCGTAACGTCTAAAGTATCGGGGAAAGGCAGGCCAGCAAGGTAGCGTTTGTTTTGTCGGTCTTTAGCCAGATTTTCGATATGTTCTGGCAGGTGGCCCCAGAGCAGGGTTTGATTACCATTTCTTGCCGCCTGAATTGCGAGGGCTGTTCCCCAGGAACCTGCCCCCAAAACACTAATCTTGCCTGGCATTATAGAGTTTAATTTAATGTGCTAGTGCTAGCTGATTTTTGTTGCGTTTGCTGAACATGTTGAGCATATAAGGCATCAAAATTAACCGGCGCCAATAGTAGCTGAGGAAAGCCCCCTTTTGCGACTAGGTCGGAGACTACTTCGCGTGCATAAGGAAATAATATATTTGGGCAGAAACTGCCTAACATGGGGCCCATTTCTTCATCTGAAAAGCCGGCTAAAGAAAATATACCCGCTTGTTTTACTTCTACTAGATAAGCAGTTTCTTCGTTTGTTTTTACCGTAACAGTGACTGTAATGGCAACGTCATACATAGAATCTTCTAAAGGTGTCGCATGTGTTCCTAGGTTAAAATCTACTGAAGGCTCCCATTTTTCTGTAAAGATCTTTGGCGAGCCGGGTGATTCAAAGGAAATATCTTTTGTGTAGATCTTCTGGATGGAAAATTGTTTTTCTTGTACCTGTTTTTCTTCGGCCATGACTATCTGTGTCTATAATTTAAATGTAAGTGTTATCCTAAAAAATCAGTTGAGCGCGAATTTATAGTGCAAGATATGGGTTTCACAGTGCTTTCAAAAATTTTTAGCTTCACCCAAAGGTTAAGCGGACATTTTTTGCAAGTGCGGTGGAATCAAAGGCTTGTGCTAGAAACTGGGAGCAACTGATTTTCTAGGGTTATGGGTATTTATTATTTGCTTTTAACAATAGGAAGCTTATTTTCTTCCCAAGCCTGCATGCCACCAGTCATCAGGAAAACATTCTCAAAGCCTAGCTTTTGCAAGGTTGAACAAGCAGGGGCAGAGCGAGTACCGGTGTGACAAACGACGATAAGCTCATCTTTTTTGTATAGGTCAATTTTATTAAGTTGCCCTTCTATATCAGCAACAGGTATATGAATCGCATCAGAGATATGACCTTTGTTATATTCACCTGCTTCGCGCACATCAAGGATAATCGGGTGACCGGTATTTAATTTGGTAACGGTAAGCATAGGCGAAATCGTATTATATTTGCGTATGCCCGCTTCGACTACATCCTGAATTAAAAAATAGGAAACTGCTAGAAATGCAGTCACCAGCATCCAGTGAGCGGAGGCAAATTCGATATATTGATCCATTTTTAGTTATATTTATTGGTTAAAAGTTAGCATTGATTACAAAAAATCTCACGCATCATCTCGATTAGTTTGAGCATGCGCGGATCGTCAATATAGTAAAAAACACGGTTTGCATCTTTTTTAAAATTTAGAATATCTTTTTCGCGTAAAATCGCGAGATGTTGCGAGATATTACTTTGACTGGTGCCCACTTTTTCGACGATATCTTGCACGCTAATCGCTTCTGTACCCAGTACACAAAGGATTTTTAAGCGCAAAGGATGAGACATTGCTTTTAAACAGCGCGCCGCCCTTTCTATATCGGCATCTGCGTATAAGGGTTGATTATCTTGGATTTCCATGGGTCTATTTTAATTTCAAGGCGCAAATTATAACATCCAAACAAGTCGTTGCGCATACTTGTCCAGCTTTAATTAAGCATGCAACAGTGCTGAGGCTGGATTTTTATTTGAAGTTTGTAGAAACTGATGCCTAGTTTAGCCTATTAACGGCTTATTAGAAAATGCTTAAATATATCAAAAACAAGTATTTTCAGCAAATCAAGAGCATATTTATTATCATATTATCTTCTTAAGTAGATTTAATTAAAAAACTTGAGGAGGTTTTTTTGTATGAAATTAGGCACCTGGAAATAAATAATCGTCCAATATTTGGGCAGGATTTTTGTTTGTCATTGGTGCTGTAGCAATAGGCGGTCGGGGTAGAAATACGGCGCGCGCAGGCTTAGGCCAATAGTTTATCCATGGTATCCTCTGTTTCCAGATTAGTAGCAAATAGCTATTGACCATACATCACGTTTCCGCAAGCCCCCCTACGATCCCGGACGGTCGGTTTTCCCGAGTCCGGTTCTGACCTTGATTAATACCTTCAGTCGCCTTCCCAAAGAGCATGAAGCTTAAGTGTTGACTCACATACACCCCTCTGCTCCTTGATTTACTTCCAAGGTTACCTCTAATATGTTCCTCGGCCTTACATTGTCCGAGTACTCAAGAGGCTATCAAGCGCCCAGAGTCCCTTTGCATGTTCAAGGCGTTATCTTTCACACCGAGGCATCCAGCACCCCGTCAGCAGGAGTTACCCTGCCTTCATCGCTCATACGAACTCATGCGACAATCCTAAATCCTCCTTATGCCTACGGAATTAACCTTGAACATAAGGTCTTTGCAGGTTGCTGTCAACCCCTGCTGGAAGTAGGATCTTCCCGACGTTATCTCTACAAACCTTTCTCTGCGTGCAAGGACCCCTACCCCGGCTGCTCTCATGGTGCATTTACCCGTTTCTTCCCACAAGACAACGGCCTTCCCAGCGCTATGAACTGGTCGGCGCTTGGCAATAACCCACACTGCAACTTCTGTGTGGCGTAGTTTTCGAGGCTGCAGTCATTCTCTAATGTTCCAGCCCGCAGATTTGCTCGCCCCCCAAATTGCTCCTACCGCAGAATTTCTCAACTCCAGGCAGTCAGGGCTTTTACTTCCCCGCATATTTCAGTCTGTTACCTCGCTGAACAGGGGATATACTAACCGTCCGTTATCGGGCAACTGACGGTGAAAGGACTTTCACCCTCCAAGATTTGCAGCCTTGTCGGCCGCTCCCATAGCTGGCTACGCAACTATTGCTACAGTGCTGATGACGGACAAAAAGACCAGCAAGGGTGGATGATTATTTGTTTCCAGGTGCCTTATAGCAATTAGCAGCATAAAAATGCAAGCACTGGCGCATTGATAAGGAGCGAGGGTTTAATAATACCCGAAAGTATGACGCAGGATTTTGGCATCACAGGCGTGTTAGAAAAACAGGCGCATA
Organism: Methyloprofundus sp.; assembly: GCF_965251085.1. NCBI lineage: Bacteria > Pseudomonadati > Pseudomonadota > Gammaproteobacteria > Methylococcales > Methylococcaceae > Methyloprofundus > Methyloprofundus sp. The sequence goes on from NZ_OZ252594.1 coordinate 4,480,517, forward strand.
GCAGGCTACGCAACTGTTTTTCTAACACGCCTGTGGGGTCAAAAGAAACGTCATTCCTGCGTAGGCAGGAACAAGTCAGACTCGGGTACTATTGAATTCTCGTTCCTAAGCAAATTTTATAGTTTCCTGGTGTTTTGAGACGCGCACCGCGTACAAAAGTCTCATATTGTTATAAAATAGCGCGTATCAAAACAAAACCTTGTTTATATTTTAGCATCTACGAGATCAACCATGACCAAACCTAAACCTTTAGTATTATTAATTCTTGATGGCTTTGGCGTTAGAGCGGAAACTAGCTTTAATGCAATCGCTCAAGCAAATACGCCATGCTGGGACAACCTGCAAACAAAATTCCCTATGACCCAGCTAGACTGTTCCGGGCGTATCGTAGGTTTGCCAGATAAGCAAATGGGCAATTCTGAGGTCGGGCATATGCATATCGGTACTGGCCGTTATGTGCCGCAGGATTTCTCAAGGGTCAGTGATGCCATTAAATCCGGCAGTTTTTTTACCAACCCGGCTTTATGTGAGGCGGTGGATCAGGCATTAAGCAATGATGGTACATTGCATATTCTTGGCTTGCTCTCCACAGGTGGTGTGCACAGCCATATCGACCATATACTTGCAATGCTGGAACTGGCGGTTAATAAAGGTTTAAAGAAAATAGCAATTCACGCCATTCTGGACGGCCGTGATGTAGCGCCAAGCAGTGCTGAATCAGCGCTACAAACCCTACAAGATAAAATTGATCATTTAGGTGCTGGATATATTGCATCCATCGTTGGTCGATTTTATGCGATGGACAGAGATAACCGTTGGGAACGCGTCCAACAAGCGCACCAACTGATTGTACTGGGTAAAGGTGAGTTCACGGCTGACTCAGCAATCGCTGGATTAAAAGCTGCCTATCTGCGCGAAGAAACGGATGAGTTTGTCGCAGCGACCGCTATATTAAATGCTCAGAGCGAGACGACAAGCCTGAATGATAATGATTCCGTAGTATTTATGAACTTCCGTGCTGATCGCACGCGTGAAATCAGTCAGGCGATCACGGAAACTGATTTTTCAGGTTTTGAACGCAATCATCCCGGATTTCAAGGCTGCTTTGTGACCTTGACTGAATATCATGAAAAATTCACCTACCCCAAAGCATATCCTTCTATGGAGATTAAAAATAGCCTGGGAGAAGTATTGGCGCAGCAAGGTTTATTGCAATTACGTTTAGCAGAAACAGAGAAGTATGCTCACGTGACCTTCTTTATGAACGGTGGTGTTGAGGAGCCAAATATAGGCGAAGATCGTATTCTAGTGCCTTCTCCGAAAGTCAAAACTTATGATATGCAGCCAGAAATGCATGCGGCGAAAGTAACTGAGCATTTGGTGAATGCGATTTCCGAACAAAAATATGACGTTATTATTTGTAATTATGCCAACTGCGATATGGTCGGTCATACCGGTAAATGGGATGCTGCCCTGCAAGCGGTAGAAGCCATTGATGCATCTTTGGCACAGATTGTTGAAGCACTGGAAAAGGTTGGTGGGCAAATGCTGCTTACTGCCGATCACGGTAATATAGAACAAATGCGTGATGCTGGGGGCGGCCCTTTAACCTCGCATACGACTAACCCAGTTCCGCTGCTTTATGTTGGCGGCCAGCAAGCTTTAACTGACGGCGGAAGTTTAAAAGATTTAGCGCCAACGATGCTGGCTATTTTAGGCATACAGCAACCTGTGGAAATGGATGGCACATCCTTACTAGTCGGGTCTTAAATTTAAGTGAGATTTCTTCTGCTATTTTTTTTACTCTGTAGCCATGGTGTTTCTATATCTATGGCTGCAGCCAGCAAAGACCAAGAACTGCGTCAACTTCAGAATAAAATCAAGGCCCTGGCTGAAAATATATCCAGCTTAAACCAGCAAAAAAACCAGGCAAACGCTGAATTAAAGCGTATTGAACAACAGTATGGTGAAACCTCACGTACGATGCAAAACCTAGATGAGCAGGTAAACGTGAAGCAGCAGCGTATTGATGAAATACAACAAGAAATACAGTTGCAAAATGGCTGGTTACTCACGCAACAGACTCAACTGGCAGAACAAGTTAAAACAGCGCATGCACTAGGGCGGCAAGAACAATTAAAACTATTGCTCAATCAGCAGGATATCAATCGTAGTAGTCGCATCATGACTTATTACCGATATTTTAATCAGGCAAGACTAGAGCAATTACAGTACATTAATGCTAGCCTGCAATTATTAACAACTTTAGAGCAAGAGAAGCTGCAGGAAAAGCAGGGTCTCGCTAAATTAATAGCCGAAAATAAATTATTGCAAAAACAATTGGTTTTGAGTAAAGCCGAGCGCAAGCACATCCTGTTGCAAATTAAACAGGATTATAAAGATAATAGGAAGCAGCTTTCCAGGCTAAAAGAAAACGAAAAACAATTAAAGCAGCTAATTTCAAAACTGGATCAAGTCACCCAAGCTGAAGTCGCTACTAAAATTACTGCGCAGTCTTTTAGTAAATCAAAAGGCAAGCTATCCTGGCCAGTGCGGGGAAAAATCATCAAAAGTTTCGGTAATCACCGTGCCGGTGGCAAATGGAACGGGGTATTAATAAAGGCTAGAGAAGGAAGCAAAATAACAGCCATTGCTCATGGGCAAATAATTTTCTCAGACTGGTTTAAAGGGTACGGCTTATTAGTCATCATTAAGCATGATAAAAACTATATGAGCCTGTATGCCTTTAATCAAAGCCTGTATGGTGAGGTTGGTGACTGGGTAAATGCAGGAGACATGATTGCTACACTGGGTAACAGCGGGGGTCGAGAAAAGGCCGGGTTGTATTTTGAAATTCGCAAGAAAAATAAGCCGCTTAACCCCAAAAAATGGTGTAAAAAAAGGCGTTAATTTTTTACTGATCTAGATTGTATCAGGGGGAGAAGGGGCGAATATATTATGTGTTGTAATTCGCGCTTTTTGAATTGAATTAGATTATTTATTTGTATATTGATATAGAATACATTTTAACAAGAATCTGTAACCGGACTGAAACATGGGGGCAGATGGAATTTATCAAGAAGACTGGAATGGAGTTTGTACAAGGTGTTTAAACAAAAAAATATTTTTATCTTATTTGTAGGTTGTTGCCTAGGTGTTTTAATTTCTACGGCTGGATCGGCTCTAGCAGACAAAAGTACCGGACAGGACGGTCAGGTAGTCACTCTACCCTTTGAGGAGTTGCGCACATTTACTGAAATATTTGGCCGTATTAAACAGGATTATGTTGAGCCTGTGACTGATAAACAGCTCTTGGAAAGTGCAATTCGCGGCATGCTGGTTGGCCTCGATCCTCACTCTAGCTATTTAAATACTGAAGAGTACAAAGAGTTAAAAGTAGGTACCACAGGTCGATTTGGCGGGCTAGGCATACAGGTCACGATGGAAGATGGCTTTGTAAAGGTCATCTCACCTATAGACGATACTCCTGCACAGCGTGCCGGTATTGAGTCAGGTGATTTAATTATCAAACTGGATGAGCAGCCGGTAAAAGGTATGACTCTGACTAATGCCGTTAGAATCATGCGTGGTGATGTCGGAAGCGAAATTGTGCTAACCATTGTACGTAAAGGTAAGGACGCGCCATTTAATGTCACTCTAGTCAGAGATATTATTAAAGTCAAAAGTGTACGTAGCCGTATTTTAGAAGATGGTTTTGGCTATTTGCGTATTAGCAGCTTTCAATCACCTACCGGTGCTGCTGTTAAAGAAGCCTTGAACACGCTTAAAAAAGAAAATGGTGGCCCGCTTGAGGGTTTAGTACTAGATCTACGTAATAACCCTGGTGGTGTATTAGACGGAGCCGTGTCGGTCAGTGATACCTTTTTGGACTCAGGAAAAATCGTTTATACCGAAGGCCGTATTAAAGATTCTCAAATGGATTTTAATGCAACGCCAGGTGATTTATTAGACGGAGCGCCTATTGTTGTGTTGATTAATGCGGGCTCTGCTTCTGCTTCAGAAATTGTTGCCGGTGCATTACAGGATCATAAACGCGCTATCATTATGGGTACTAAATCGTTTGGTAAAGGTTCGGTACAAACGATTATGCCGACTGGTAATGGCGGGGCTGTAAAAATCACAACCGCGCGTTATTTCACACCGTCGGGTCGTTCTATACAAGCGACTGGCATAGAGCCTGATATAGAGCTTGAGCGCCTTAAACTGGAATCCTTAGGGGCTAGCAAATTTAAGCCTATTAAAGAAGCTGATTTATCTCGCCATTTAACGAATGGCGATGGCAAGAAAACCGAAAAATCAGAAAAAACCAAGGAAAATGACAAGGATAAAGATAGCAAAGGTGTAGATATGCGTGATTATCCTTTGAAAGAAGCGTTGAACTTATTAAAAGGCATCGCTATCCTGCGCTAACCTCTGGCATTGATAGACGGAAGGGAATGCTTCGCATGCCCTTCCGTCTATCAGCAGGTCATTCACTATTAATAGCTTAATTTTTCTAAAACGACCTTTAAGTTATAGGGAATATTGGTTGACTACTGCGAAAAGCTGTATATAATTCAAGGTGCTTGAAAGTACGTCTTATATTTATGCACACCATTTCGATGTTTTATCTTTAGTGTTATATCTTTAGTAGCTCGTCCTGTTTTTATAAGTAATAGCATCACTTCTAGCAAATCGGCCTTTTTATAAGGCTTCAATTACTCTTGAAATAAATAGGATATTAATATGTCTACTACAACTGGTACAGTAAAATGGTTCAACGAAGCAAAAGGTTTTGGCTTTATTGAGCAAGAATCTGGTCCTGACGTTTTCGCTCATTTCAGCGCAATCTCAGGTTCAGGCTTCAAAACTCTGGCTGAAGGTCAGAAAGTTGAATTTACTGTAACTCAGGGCGACAAAGGCCCTCAGGCAGAAGACATCGTAGCGCTGTAATTACGAGCTCACGGTTTATTCGTTTACATTAATACAATGTAGGCTTTAAAAGGGCGGAATCTCTTCGGAGGTTCCGCCCTTTTTTTATGCTTTAGACTAAGCGAGGATTTAATAATATCCGCAAGTATGACGCAGGATTTTGGCATCACAGGCGTGCTAGGAAAACAGGCGCAAGCAGGCTACGCAACTGTTTTTCTAGTGCGACTGTGGAGTCGAAAGAAACGTCATTCCTGCATAGGCTGGAACAAGTCAGACTCGGGTATTATTGAATTCTCGTTCCTAAGGAACGTACACGACACACTTCGACAACTAGCTTGGCTTTTTATCCGTCTTTCGCGTTGCAGCAACAGTTGCATAACTTGCTATGTGTCTGTTTCTGCGCCTTGAAGACAAATAAAAAATCAACGCCCATTGTCTAACTTATTCCATGCTCGTCCCTAAGGGAATAACAATAGTTGCTAGGTAAATTCGCAAAGGTTTTATTCCTCACTACGTTAAAGAAAAAATACTGAAATGTTACAGTTCAACGTATATACTGCAAAGTTTCTGTTCATTCTTAATCAACAAAACAAGGTTCACCATGAATATTCATGAATTTCAGGCTAAACAACTGTTTAGAGATTATCAGATACCTGTTCCCGAAAGTATCGTTGCAACAACTGCAAACGCAGCATCTGAGGCTGCAAAATCTCTGGCAGGCGATAGCTGGGCAATAAAAGCCCAAGTACATGCTGGTGGGCGCGGAAAAGTTGGCGGTGTTAAAATCGCTCAAACGACTGAAGAGGCAAGCCAGTTAACGGGAGCAATGCTGGGGCAGAATCTGGTTACTAAGCAAACCGGCGCGGCAGGCCTGCCTATTAATTCAGTTTTAGTTGAAAAAACCTCGGTCATTAAACGCGAATTTTATCTTAGCCTACTGATTGACCGACAACAGGAAAAGCTCTGTTTTATAGCTTCTGAAGCGGGTGGAATGGATATTGAAGCCGTTGCTGAGGAGAACCCGGAAAAAATCATCAGTTTATTTATGAATCCGGCTGCCGGTCTACAGCCTTATCAGTGCAGGCAAATAGCCTTTGCGTTATCTTTAGTAGGCGCACAAGTAAAAGCCTTACAAGGTATTATGTCCGGCATGTTAAAGCTTTTGCAGGATAAAGATGCGAGTCAAATAGAAATTAATCCTTTAGTGGAAGTAGGCGACGGAAGTCTTTTGGCGCTGGATGCAAAAATCAACTTTGATGATAATGCCCTTGCCTTGCATAAGGACATCATAGCATTACGCGATACAGCACAAGAAGATGAAAAAGAAAACAAAGCGAAGCAATTTGATCTTAGCTATATTACACTGGATGGCAATATAGGCTGTATGGTGAATGGTGCGGGACTAGCAATGGCCACTATGGATCTGGTTAAGCTTAAAGGTGGTACTCCTGCTAACTTCTTAGATGTAGGTGGGGGCACAACAACAGAAAAAGTTACTGAAGCATTTAAGCTGATAGTCTCAGATCAAAATGTTCAGGCAGTACTAGTGAACATATTTGGCGGCATTGTACATTGCGATGTGATTGCACAAGGTATTCTAGGGGCGCTAAAGCAAGTTCATACTGATTTGCCAGTTATTGTCCGGCTAGAAGGAACGCATGCAGAAGAAGGTCGTGCATTATTGCAGGGAGCAGCGCCCAATATTTTTTCTGCAGATGATCTGGATCATGCAGCCGAACAAGCGGTAAGTCTTGCAGGAGCCAGACTATGAGCATTTTGATTAATCAGGAAACCAAAGTTATTTGCCAGGGCTTTACCGGCAAACAAGGCACTTTTCACTCCCAGCATGCGTTGGCTTATGGCACTAAACTGGTCGCTGGTGTTACTCCGGGGCGAGGTGGTTTGGAGCATCTAGGTTTGCCTGTTTTTAATACTGTGCAACAAGCTTATGCAAGCACCAAGGCCGATGCCAGTGTTATTTATGTACCGCCTTTTTTTGCCGCTGATGCAATCCTGGAAGCGGTTGATGCAGGCATAAAATTAATCATTTGTATCACCGAAGGCATTCCAGTATTACAGATGTTGCGCGTTAAAGCCGCGATGGCAGAAACTAATGCCTTACTCATAGGCCCTAACTGCCCAGGTATTATTACACCCGAAGCCTGCAAAATAGGTATTATGCCGGGTAGTATCCACCTTCCAGGGTCAATAGGCATTGTCTCCCGTTCAGGCACGCTGACCTACGAAGCAGTTCATCAGACTACTCAACAAGGTCTTGGGCAAAGTACTTGCGTGGGTATCGGTGGTGACCCTATCCACGGTATGAATTTTATTGATGTCATTAGCCGCTTTCAAGAGGATGAACAAACTCGGGGTATAATTATGGTCGGTGAAATTGGCGGCGGTGAAGAGGAAGAGGCCGCTGAATATATTAAAAACCATGTAACTAAACCAGTAGTTGCCTATATTACCGGTTTAACAGCGCCAGAAGGTAAGCGCATGGGACATGCCGGTGCTATAGTTACCGGTGGCAAAGGAACGGCAGAGGGGAAAGTTGCTGCGCTAAAAGCAGCAGGAGTTGAGGTGGTTAATTCACCTTCAAATATGGGTATAGCGATGAAAAAACTTATTGACCATGGCTAGCACTATAAAATAACTCAAACTTACAGTGTAATTAAAGATACATCATCAAATTAAAATATATCGAGGATATCATGAAAAAGACAGCTAAAACATTAACAACTATCGGCTCAGCCGTTGCTTCAACATTTGCGGCTAATGTAGCTAACGCGGAAAGCAACCCATTTGCCATGAGTCAGCTTAACAGTGGCTATATGCAACTTGCGCAGTCCGACAAAGCAGGTGAAATGAAATGTGGTTCTAAAATGAAAATGAACAAGCAAAAGGAAGCCGCTTGTGGTGAAGGTTCATGTGGCAGCATGATGGAAGATGGCAAAATGAAAAAAGGCATGGAAAGTGCTTGTGGAGCCATGATGAAAGGCAAAGAAGGTGCTTGTGGAATGCAGGAAAAGGCTGCCGCTAAAAAAGAAAAAAATAAAGGTTATTCTGTCAGCAAAACCGGCTGGGGCAATAAAAAATCTGCGTCTGATGATTTGCAAAAAGGCAAGGAAGGCAAATGCGGCGAAGGTACGTGCGGCGGCATGATGCAAGGTGACAAAATGAAAAAAGGCATGGAAGGCTCATGCGGTGACATGATGAAAGGCAAAGAAGGTACCTGTGGTATGGGAATGAAAGGCAAGGGTGATATGCAGGGAATGGACATGAAAGGCGGAGAAGCAAGCTGTGGCGCGATGGTTTCACCTGAAAAAGCAGCGGGTGAATAAGCAGTTTTATATTAATTAGAGGGTAAGGATGGTAGTAATAGAAAAACCATCCTTGCATCAACCTAGAAAAATCAGTTGAGCGCGAATTTATAGTGCAAGATATTGAATTAATATAACACTTTTCAAAAAATTTTAGCTTCACCCATAGGTTAAGCGGACATTTTTTGGAAGTGCGGTGGAATCAAGAGCTTGTGCTAGAAAACGTGAGCAACTGATTTTTCTAGGATTAACAACTTATGCTGTTTTTTACTCTTTCTTTATTAGGTAAGGTTTGTATCTAATAAAAAACACTACTGTTACCAGCCTTGTTTAAACCAAATCGCTCGATTTTTTTACACCCTAATAGCAAGGGTGTTATTAAGCTGATTCACACCCTGCTAAAGTTTGATCCGACGCAAATATTACGCACACTCAAAGCACGAATTGTAGTCACACAAATCGGGATTCAGGTCTTTCTATAACATATTTGTATATGCTAAACCTATCCTATGGAAGGCTATTTATATTATAGCTGACAGAGTGATATCGCATGGAAAGACCCTCCCCATAACTGCTTGTTTTAGCTCGTTATCTTCGTATCTTCAGAAAGAAATCATTGCTTTTGAAAAAGCATTACAACTTCAAGATACAGCAGAATCTAATATGGCTAACAATAAGCATGACAATTCATCAGCTCAAGTTCTAGCACTAGTTGATAAAAGTAATTGTTCATCTTATGATTGTGAGTTTATTGCCTTAGCTCAGCATCTCAATATTCTACTCGTTACACAAGACAAAAAAGTTTTACGAGAATTTCCTTCTATTTCAAATACTGTAACAGATTTTATTGAAACCTAACGCCTGCTTCACCTGCTGCCGTGAGTAGCGCGACTTTTGCGTTTTTTTGCATGAGTCGTGACGCTTACGGCAGTCCGTGTGCAAGCAATTATTATATGATTTTTTACAACTATTTGCTTGCGTATGATCGTATTTGTATTACAATTTCATCTGTTTGCAATATTAAAGAACACTAAATTATGAAGACAGATACAATTAGCATACGAATTGATCATGGTACGAAAACTGAATTTACTCTTGTTTGTGAAGAAATTGGATTAAGTCCTTCACAAGCTATTAAATTATTTACAAAAGCAGTTATCAACTATGGTGGAATTCCATTTGAACTCAAGACCAAACAACCAAATAAATTTACGGTACAAGCCATACAAGAACTAGAAGAAGGAAAAGGCCATAAGTCTAGTGGCACTTCAGAGCTATTTAGCGAGCTTCAAGTTAAGTAAGAAAATGCTTGAAATCGTATACTCGAGCCAATTCAAGAAAGATTTTAAAAAAGCAAGAAAGTTACCATTACCTGATTTGAAGATTATATTTGATGTGATTTCGGTTTTAGAACAGGAGGCTACTCTTGATGCGAAATATAAAGATCACGAATTAATTGGCAATTGGTGCAGCTTTCGTGAATGTCATATAAAACCCGATTTACTACTAATTTATAAGAGAAATCCCTCTGAACTACAGTTAGCTAGAATTGGAACTCACAGTGACTTATTTTAAAAGCTAATCACTCTGCCTGCGTATAACGTCAAATGATGTGATTGTTAGCTTTAATTATCCTCATAATTCACTAGTTGGACGAAGCCGCTATCGCGGAGAAAAACAGCGCATCCCTTAAATTTAAAGTGTAACCTCATTGCCTGTTATATGCATAACAGGTAACTTGTAAGCTCATCCAACTAACAATAATGAGGTTACACTGTTATGACACCATCGATAGAGCTTAAATTCAACCATTATTATATCCAGCACTGTAAGCATTTAAAGCTTAAGGGACTGCAACCCAAAACCATTGACGCTTATTCACGCGCTATTCGCCGTATCGGGGAACACTTTCAGGGGCATCTGGATAACTTAACGCAAGATCAACTGGTGGATTATTTTCATGCTCTTTTAAGCCGCCTTTCCTGGAGTGCCGTGAAACTAGATCTCTATGGTCTCAAGTTTTTCTATACACATGTGCTACAAAAGCCGTGGGTTGATGTGCTAATGATTAAACCACCACGATGTACGCGTATACCCGATATTGTCACTGTGGTTGAAGCACAACAACTGTTTATGTCGACCCGTAATCTAAGCTATCGAGTTTTTTATTTTACGATTTACAGTCTAGGTTTACGTTTGGGCGAGGGCTTAAGCCTGAAAGTAGGTGATATTGATGCGACACGCATGCGGGTACATATTCGCAATGCCAAAGGCAATAAGGATCGGCTTGTGCCTTTGCCTGTGAATACCTTGAAGGTGTTGCGTAAGTTTTGGGCTGTGCATAAAAATCCAGTGCTGGTATTTCCCAACCGTGCCCGGGGTCTAAAAGGTGCACATCTTGCTGAATCCCCCCTTGATCGCGGTGGCATCCAGAAGACAATCCGTCTTGTGACGCAAGAAATGGGACTAAAAAAAAGATTTCCTGCCACTCGCTGCGCCACAGTTACGCCACTCACCTGTTAGAAGCCGGGGTTGATTTAGTTGAGTTGCAGAAGATTCTGGGCCATACCAGTTTAGTAACCACGGCTCGCTATACGCATTTGACCGATATTACCGATGAGAATGCAGAGCTGCACATTAATCAGTTAGTCAATGACTTTTCTATTCACTGGGGGCAGATTTCATGATAACCCTAGCTGCAGTGATTGATCAATTTCAGTCTGACTTTTTAAGCGAGTATCAATCTCGTTTACGCTCCAATCAGATCAGTGCATTACATGCCATGAAGAGCTGTCGGACACAGCTGAGTCCTGTGATGCAGGTTAACTGTGCAGACTGTGACTATCAAACCTTTGTGTCTCATTCCTGTGGCCAGCGTAACTGCCCGCATTGTCAACATCATGAGAGTCAACAATGGATTGAACGACAGGTACAAAAACAAGTCCCTGCTGATTATTTTATGAATACCTTTACCTTACCTGCGCAGTTAAGGTCGTTAGCCAGGCAGCATCCGCGGTTACTTTACAGTATGATGTTTGACTGTGCCTGGGCGACTTTACAGAGTTTTAGTAAAAATGATAAGCAGTTGCAAGGCGATGCCGGGGCGATTGCTGTCTTACATACACACTCACGCGAATTAAATTATCATCCGCATATTCATGTCATTATGCCTGCGGCAATCGTGGATAAAATCAAGAAGCTCTGGCGCACTAAGGAAGGCAAATACCTGTTTCATCATAAAGCACTAGCAAAAGTATTTCGTGCAAAGATGCTAGCGCGTATGAACGAAGAAAAGTTGCCATTTCCCACAGCTATTCCGGAAAAATGGGTGGTCGATTGTAAGTTTGTCGGTGCAGGCGATAAAGCATTGATATATCTGGGTCGATACCTGTATCGTGGTGTGATTCGTGAACAGGATATCTTATCCTGCCAAAATGGCAAAGTAACCTACCGTTATCAAGACAGCAAAACCAAACGCTATCAAACCAAAACGGTATCGGGGGCTAAATTTCTGTGGCTGGTGCTGCAACATGTTTTGCCTAAAGGCTTTCGTCGTGCGCGCAATTATGGCTTTTTACATCCGAATAGCAAGGGTGTTATTAAGTTGATTCACTCCCTGCTAAAGTTTGACCCGACGAAGATATTGCGTGCACTCAAAGTACGGCCGGCATTCAGTTGCAAATGTTGTGGCGGGGCGATGGTTGTTGGGCGTCGGCAAATACCCAGGGTGGAAATAATGTTTCAGCCTTTGCCAACTTAACAATTGGAATCACTAGCGCTTATGTAAATTTAAACACTTCGACCCAGGCTATCAGCGGATTAAATGCTGAGGGAGTTGCTTGGGCTAAAATCGGAGATTAAGGCAGAATTTTGCTCCGATACTTGGACTTTGAGAGTTGACTGCAATGGACAACGCTCAAAGTTCAGTTAAACAGGTAAAAACAGAGGTTCGATTCATCAGTCGGGCTGATCAACAAAAAGCTATTTTCATAGAGCGCATTAAATGAATTCCTACTATCGTGCCGGGCTTGTCCAACAAACGGTTCAGATTGTGGCTCGCTTCGCGATCACAATCTAACCTTATTCGTTATATTTTGCGAATGCCTCATGATTTTAGAAGATAAGGTAAATAAGTCTTTAGCTGAAATTTTGTATTTTTCTGACAAAGTAAAAATTTCTTCAGCCTTACTTTCTTTACCAGAGCCAGGGTCAGGATAACGACCAGCCCAATAAAAAAAGTGTGTTAATAATCTTAATATAGCTTTATAACCAAAGGGGGCGCTTTCAAAATCTTTACGATTCGGTTCCAAATGTTTTTCAAAATCATTCATTCTCTAACATTTCTGTGGTTTTAAAGCTAACTATATACTTATGGCACATTTGCCATGATAACCTGATATTACCGTACAAATCAGGCATATTTGCCTGTCTTTTTAAATATCACCTAAATCCTGCAAGCCCATATTTTGACTCTCATTAACCTGTCTAGCTAAGTGGTTATTAGGTTTTTACTGCCGCTTTGCCAGCCCTCTTTGTCCAACCGATCAAAATATCCAGATTTAAATCATAAATAGAGGAAATTTTTTGTATCGTATGGATATCCCCCGAGCCCAAGGCAATAAACACCCTGCCAACGTGCCATGACCTTTTAATCAAAGTGACTTAACTTCGGTTAATGTTAAGCGAGTAACCCCACCTTAACCCAATCATCCCATTCCTGTGGATAGAGCGGATCTGCAGGTGTTCTGACTCTCAGCTGATTATTGCCTGTGAGTAATTTTCCAGCCACCCGAATCAGATAAGTACGAAGTGTATCCGGCTCCCATTGGCACAACGTTTTGTTGCCACTCAATTGAGCCATCCAGCGCACGGTATTGTAGGCAAGAACGGCGCAATGAAATAATGCGGCATTAGCCAGAAATTGATTCGTTCTGATTTTACCTAAACCCATTTGTGATTTTGCTTCTTCAATCCATGTTTCGCACGTCGCTCGTTCACCATACTTCTTATGTGTTTGCCAAGGCGATAGAGGTTCAGTTGTTACATAACAAAAATAGTCATATTCTGCCGTATCCCAAAGCTCGGACTGAGGTCCTGTCACTTGTTTAGGTTGCTTTATCCTGACCGCGACAAACTGACGAGAGCGAGACCAGCCACCACAACGATATTGAAACTCGCTCTGCTCCCAACCGGGTCGGCCTTGTATGGCTGTCCAGGCCTGTTTGGCCAGCAATGCGTTCAAATTCTTAAGTTTAACCTTTATTAGATACCCATGCCCTCTGGTATCGAGAAATTCAAGCAAATCACCGACAAAATAACCACTGTCACCGCGAAAAATAATGCGCATCCGATTGGGCAAGTGTGCAAGTAACTGTTTGGTAAATTCTACAACACCATTGCTTGTAAAGGCATTGCCTGTCCGGAACCAGGCTTGTAAAATTTCTTTTGTTTCCGCTAGAAAAGCGAGTTGTGGATGGTATGAACGGGCACCTTTCTTTTTGGGGTTGAAGCCTTTGGCACTTCCTTCTTGTCGACCACAAACGGTGTCCACAGTTGAATCGACATCGACCCACTGGACGGATTGTATGCCAGTTTTCGATTTTCCGGAACGAAGCAATCGCCGCCAGTGTTGACCACGCAAAGTATGCGTGAGCGTTTCAAACTGGCTTATCTGCCTATCACTTACTTCTTTAAAGATCCGTAAAATTGTGGTTTCAACAGGAATCTTTATCCAGCCAGCTACTTTGCGCAGTACGCTATCTGCCCATACGGTCGTCACCTTTGCCATTGATGTTGCTCCCCCCATCATGCCAACCAACGTCAATAGAACCACATCAGATAAGTGATGGTCTGCATTTTCACCCCGCCGATGTGGAACGCTTTGTTTTACGGTTTTTTCAAAACCTATCCTGTCTAAATATTTCACGACGGGAATCAGTCCCGCCTGGCTTGTCAATCCATGTGCTGTAGATGTCATTTTTACCGTTCGGGTACGGTTTCTTACGTGAGATGAGGATTTTGATACTTTAGAGGGCTTCATTAAAACAATGAGATAGTGAAATCAGGAAAATGATATTATATCATTGTTTAATAAGGAGTTTTGTGGATTATTATGTATAATGCTTGCAGGATTTAGGTATCAGGTCAATTTCCTCTGATAAGTTGATATTAACTTGTATTTCAGGCAAAACCTATTAACAAAAAAATAGGGGGTTTTCTATAACATATTTGTATATGCCAAACCATATCCTATGGCAGACTATTTATATTATAGTTGACAAAGTGATATTGTATGAAAACACATGACCCTACAGCTTTTTACAGAGTAAAGCCCTAGGTAATAAGACCGTTCTTTTTGTCGGACACAGCATATTAAACAGCTTTATTGGCAAAAAATTTATCTCAGAAGGATGGCAAGGCTCTATTAGTTTATTTAATAAACACTGGAAAATAAGCGTGTTTGAGCTTAAATGTGTGATTCGCAGATGGGAGATCTTTTATTACTTTGTTTTACTTCGCCAATTCTTGCTGGTAGCATTTTGAACTCCCACCTAGCAAATAGGACTGTACTCCTTAAATCGTTTTCTTTGGCTGGAAAAATACGTTAAAATTCTTATCCATTTAAGACATAAAGGAAAGGAAGATAAACCTATGAATGAGCAAGTAATTTTTGATATGACCAAAATGATGGAGCGTTTCATTGATGAAGGGATGGCGGAGATCGACATTATGCGCGAATTGTTGAATACAGCCGAGAACGCGCACCTAACCAGTCGGATCGAGCACTTTCGCATTGGTGATGGCACCTATTCGTTGAATGATTTGAAAAAGATTCAGGCGGAAGAAGAGCATGAAGCTTTGGTCGCTAAACACCGCTGAGACAGAAGAGAGGGGGCAGGTCTTTCTATAACATATTTGTATATGCTAAACCTATCCTATGGCAGACTATTTATATTATAGTTGACAGAGTGATGCTGCATGGAAAGACCTGACCACATAACTGTGACCACATAACTGCCACGTTAGATTTTTTTTGCCGCCACAAATTTAACATTCTTTCCCTTGGAGTGGCCCTCGCTGGGAAGAAACTCAAGTATCTCGTCACATACTTTTTGCTGATTACGTACAACTCTCAGCTACAGTAGAATAAACCTAGAAAATCAGCATGTTAAAAACCTCGTCATTCCCGAAGTCTTTTATCGGGAATCTGTACTAAACCCATGAGATTCCTGCTAAAAGCTTGCAGGAATGACGGAGAATGGCTGAGAGTCATGGGTAATCAGGTACTTTTTTGTATTCTTCCGAGAAAACATTCCGCAATCCTTTCATTCGCTGAAGTCTTGCGCAAAGTCAAAATCCTAGACCCAGATTTACACGAATCCATTTCGAATCGATGCACAGAGAACCTTGGGGTCAACCAAGCATTCTCAACTTTCTTGATAGCCCTGCTAACAGTTGAATAGGGGGCGAGGAAACATGCCTCCCATTGCACACGCTTATGATTACAACAACGGGGGCTTTGATTTATGATAACAGGGCATAAAAGTGAAGACCTTAAATTTCAAGATATACCATTCTTGTTAGAACCATAAAACCAAAGCCTCCATTGTCCGATTTTACAAACTGAGTCGTTACTGTATTTTTACGTTTAAATAATTTCAATACCGGTTATGACGATATTTGTGCTTTAACCAGCGCAATGACACTTTTAGAAATCCGATAATCTTTAATCCTCAATTCTTCAATAAGCTCATCAGCATTATTAATCAGCTGTTGGTTCTCTGCTGTATAAATAAGCATAGCTGTACCGACAATATGGAGTTGATAGCGTAATGCTTTTTTACGAGCTAAAGCATCATCCATAATCAATAAAACAGCTTCTTTAGATTGCAATGCATATTCAATGGCGGTTATTTCACCTAAACCCAAACTTCTAGACGTGACTGTTTTTAATTCAGGATCATCAACACACTGTAACCAACCTTCATCAATTGCTGCTTGAATCAAAAGAGCATCATTTGATTCAATCGCAAGCACTTCTTCTTTAATCGACTGGGTAATCGAAACACAAGAAAAGAACTGTGCTAATACATTTAACTGATTGACTTTTGCAAAGGCTATTAAAGGTCCGGCATCGGCAATTACGACAGCCATACTTTCAATGTATCTGCTTCATTTTTAGTCTGTTGATCAGCAGTCACTATATCAATATCTAATTCAGCTAAATGATCTATAAAGTCAGATAGGCATAAGCCACTTATTTTTGCAGCCGCCCCTAGGGATAACACTTTATCTTTGAATAAACTGCTGGCTAACGCTGGATTGAGCATGTTTTTAGTTTTATCTAAAGAGGTATCCAGATGCACGATTAAGGCATTGGGTGTATTGCCTTTAAGTACCAGTACAGGTGATTCCTCAGCTTGCCTTAGTGCTTCTGATGGGTTCTTTTTTAAATTCCTGACATTAGTTGCATACATAAAAATATCTTCCTAAAAATAACAAGTGTAGTCCACACTCAGGGGGAACTCAAGGTAAAAGTGTCAAAAGACCCAATTTCTGAATTTAAAAGTGCACGAGGATCGGGACCGGGCTCGGAGCCAGGTCTTTCCATAAGACACATTACAATATATTCAGATAATCAATGCAGTTGTATAGAAAAACCTGATCCTCAAATTTTTCGCAAAAATAAAATAACTCGCCAAGCTCTAAAAGTTATCCCAGGGGAGGTAACAGTTGTTCCCCGTACAGTGTATTGGATAACTCGGATTAGTACAGTTGAGGGTATCCCAGGTGATGGTTCCTGCAAGGATCTGCGCATTAAAAGTGCAAGATGCGCCGGAATTGTTCCCGGAGATCTTGACACTGGCGCCGTCGAACAGTAAAAAATATGGCCAGGGGTGAACGTCCGTGTTTGTCCGGTTCAATGCCGGAATGGTAACATCAGACATCTTGATTCAGACGAAACTAATTTGAGACCATTTCCTAATTTTTTGCGGATGAAGTCAGCTCATAAATTAAGCGCAGATCGGTTCCTGGATAATTGAGTTCCGTTTGATTGAGTTGTTCAAATAACTTTTCTATTGCTTTATTACTTGCAGGTCGGGAAGTACTATGCACACGTATCCGAAGTTGTTTTTTTACTTCATCGGGTAATATATCTGCTTCTGTCACAAACAGCGTTTGTAATAGTTGCCTTGCCATCGGAAAGTCGATTGTCGGTGAGGTTAGCAGAGCGGCCATTGCTGTTTCTGCCCGATAAGCGATCATGTTGACAGTATCTATCAGCCGCTTTTTCCCTGGCAGAAGCTGTTCGAACTTATCTTCGTCTCTCAACTCTTGCCAGGTAATGTGTTTGGGCGTTTGGCTTAGTTTTTCCTTGATGGTTTTTAGTTCATTTTCATAATGCTCTATTTCTTCGAGTAATTCTGCTCGTTTTCTTTCCCATTTCTTGTATTTCACATCTTCCGTTTCATCTTTTTTAATCACCGGATGAAGTTCCATCGCTGCAAATCGAGATAGACGGTAATTGAGTTTGGATTGTATCGAATTACGCTGTCCTTCCTGTTGGCGCCTATCAGGGTTGACCACCTTTTGGGTATCGGATAGTGGCTCTATCCCATACTCCTGCAGCATATCTAGCCCATAGTGGTGCTTCATATATCTAAAAAAGTTCTCTTGGCACCACCGGCTAAACATTCGCCCAGAAACAGCCGTCAATTCTAGTTCATAGGCTGTGGTAATAATACTGGTTTGGTGACCAGAATCAGTCAACTTGCGCACTTCTCTCATCCACATCGCCTGTTTTCCAGTTCCAACCAGACTGCCTCGTTCGGCGAGTTTCATGATGACTTTTTCACCACTCGGTAGTGTGATCTCCTGACTGGAAAAATTGTCCAGTGGCCAATTTTCGGTGGGAAATTTATGATAGGTCATGCAAGCGACACGATGCTTGTCCCACATCTTTCTAAAGAATGCGGGGCTATAGCCTTCTCTATCAAACACCAGGATAAAACGACAGGCTTGTTTGTTTTGCTGTAATGCTTGTGCACTCGGTTGATTCGGAATGTCTTTGAGTAATCGGGGGACGATATCTTCTTCCAGCGTTTTTAGTAAGCCCGGATCCACCGTTTTTTCAACGACAAAGAAGGGACGCCCCGTACCATCATTAACCCAGTAGTCGGTGATACCCCGTAAGCAGAGTTTTTCGCGTGAAACATGCCGTTTGGGAAGTTTAGTCAAGTGTCCATGATAGACACGGACATGACCATCTATGTAGAGTGTTCCTGCTGCCTCTGGTTCATTTTCCATCCATTGTCGACTGAGGTCGGCCGCCCAGCTTTCAACTGATTCTGGATCAGACAGTCCTTTTACTTTGGTTCTTAAACAGCGCACTTCGGGAACCCGATCCAGGCCAAGTAGTTTGCCGAATTCACCCGGTGCATGCTCGCGAAGTTGTTCGGCATTTTTGATGCGACATAGTCCCATAAAGGCGAGTAGCAATAGGATATGAAAGGTTTGATAATAACCTGTCAGTTTGCCAAGGTGGTGCTCAATGTCATTTAATAAGCCATTGCTAAGTAACGCGGGCAATGCACATAACACACCGCCTTTAGGAACATCTAAACAGGATTCGAATTCGATTGAGGCTCCCTTTTCCTGCTCACCCAAAGCCGCCTGGATTCGCTCTTCTACTCGAGTGCAGGCCGTACCGAGTGACTCGGCTGCACTGGCATCAATAATATCACGGGCTGATTTGGTACTGCCATCATTGGGGTCTATTGATACGGCAGACTTTTTTTTAAACGTCCATCACTGATCGCCTTGCGAAAGGTATCTGCCCGGATGCCTAATTCTTTAGCGGCTTCGTTAGGCGTCATACCTTGATCCAGATATTCCTGAGCTTGCTGCAAAACCTCAAGCGTAAAGAGTGGTCCTCCCTTGCGAGTCGGGCGAGGTTCAAAAAACGAATCAGCCCCTTTTTCTCGTAGTTGCCTTAATGAGCGCATAACACTACTTTTAGAGACACCAAAGGTTGTAATAATATCGATTGAACGACAGGAGCCGGTATTGATGAGTTGAGAGGTGTGAAGTCTAAATAATCTCTTATTGTCAGCCTGGTGAGAATAGATCGGGATACCGCCGAGGAAATAAAACCACTCATCATTTCGGTTATCAACACTGACCTGACCATTTATAATAGTCGTACCCTGAGGAATTATTGGGAGCATGAGTTGCTGCATTAATTGAATACCTCGTATGATATGAGGGCTTAGTTTAACCTAAATGAGTACCGTTTTCATTTCTTTAGCTGAAAATATCAATCATTTGACAATAATTCCCTAACCCTTTAATTATATTGCCTAGTTTAAGTTTTAATGGATTTCTTTCAGGATAGCGAATCAAGATGTCTGAACATCCATCGATACTTCCTTAGATGTGGCTGGGTTGGTTTGTTGAATTTCGACTAGAAAAGATGGCTGATTGGTTGCATTGCCCGGTTGTGTCCCCGTGATAGAAAACGTGGAACCCGCATTGAAGCCCTGACACCCGAGGTTAATACTGGGATCGAAACTCGTATTTGGGAGTAATCGTGTATTCAGGTCTTTCAGCAAGCAATTGCTATCAAAAATACCATAGTAGTTTTCTGCGTTGTCCGGGTGTGTTGGAGACTTTGCCGGTTCATCATAGGCTTCGAAGACTAGTACACTGCTCGTGTTGCTTGCCGTGCGCCCGAAGTGCGTGAAGAGGTGTTCGATTGTAACTACGTCAGAATTCGAGCAGGTAGCGAAGGCGAGGTACGCATGGTGACGGTGAAATACGATGGAAGCTCGCGGCCACTGACTGACTTGATCAGTGAAGCAGATATCATCGTAAACGGAACCTTCCAAGATACAGAAAATCCTACCGACTTTGTGACCGAAGCAGAAAGCACATGCCTCAAGCCCAATAGTCTGGTTATTGATGTCAGTTGCGACGAGGGAATGGGATTCTTTTTTGCCAAACCAACCACATTCAAGGAGCCGATGTTTAAGTATGAATCCATTGATTATTACGCTGTGGATCATACACCTAGCTATCTCTGGGAAAGTGCCACACGGTCAATTTCTGCCGCACTTATAGTTTATTTACCGATTGTACTGGCGGGCCGTGATAGTTGGCAGAAAAATGGGGCTATTCGACGCGCGATCAATGTTGATGGTGGCGTGATTCAGAATTCCTCTATTCTGTCGTTTCAAAAACGTGAGCCGAGCTACCCCCACGTCCACATCAATCTAGTTGGAAATGCTGCCTCGAATTGAGTACAGAACATATTTTTAAGGACACGGGTATACCTTTTTAAAGCTATAATTCATTTGACTATACAAAAGGAAATAATAATGTTGTTACAAGAGCAGATTATTGAAGAAATCAAACAAATTCCCAATGATAAACTTGATGAAATTTACGATTTAATCCATTATTTTCGTCTTGGTGTTACATAAGAAAAACAGAAGGAGATGCAAGCCCTTTTTGAAAAAGAGGCCATTGCCAATAATGTGTACCCATTAGACGATCGTTTATACGAAAGATTTAATGCAAAAATTGCCGGTCGTCCTGACTTAATGGGTGATAGAAAGACCTTAACCTTAGCGCAAGGTATGGACGGCATTCTTGAAAATACTTTTTTAAACGTTAAAAACAGCTCCAAAACAATTACGGCTAACGTTACACTTAAAGGAAATGATCGTGGCGTTATTCTTACCCAAGGTGGGAAGTTTGGCGGTTGGGCTCTTTATATGGATGATGGGAAACCGGCTTACACCTACAATTATTTTGGCTTAGAAAATTATACCATCGCGTCACCTACAAAGCTGACTAAAGAAAATGCAGTCATAAAGCTAGATTTTGTTTACGATGGCAACGGTACGGGTAAAGGGGGATTAGCGACCCTTTATGTCGACGGAGAAAAAGTGGCTGAAGGGCGTGTCGAAAAAACCGAACCCGCCGTTTTTTCCGCTGATGAGACAGCAGATGTAGGTAAGGATGATGCGACTCAGGTGGCGGACATAGTTTTTAAAAATGTCGCTGATTCTAAGTTTACGGGATATGTTAATAAAGTTGTTATCAGCATTCCCTAGAAATAATTGTTGGTCAACAGGTGTGCTTAAAAGTGAAGTGAAGTAAAAATGAATTGCATTATTGTAGAGCGGACTTCAATCCGCTATATTTCAGCATGAATTGCGGACTGAAGCCCGCTCTACAACTTTGCTTGTTACGCATCCCTTTGGCAATCAATAACATATCGGCGGAGTATATATGAAAAATGGTGCGCAACTTCTAGTGGAATGCTTGCAAAAAGAAAATGTTAAATATATTTTCGGTATTCCTGGAGCCAAAGTAGATGCAGTTTTTGATGCGCTCGTCGATAGTGGACCTGAATTAATTTTATGTCGTCATGAGCAAAATGCAAGTTTCATGGCTGCCTGTGTTGGGCGACTTACCGGCTCGCCTGGCGTTGTTCTAGTGACTTCAGGGCCCGGCGTATCAAACCTTACTACGGGGCTAGCAACTGCAACTACAGAAGGTGACCCGGTGGTTGCTTTAGGTGGGGCTGTGTCCCGCTCGATGCAATTAAAACAAACGCATCAAAGCATGAATAATGTCCGTGTTATGCAGCCGGTCTGTAAAAGTAGTGTTGAAATTGTTATGCCGGAAAGCATTCCCGAAGTTGTAAGTAACGCTTTTCGTTTAGCTTGTGAACCACGCAGCGGTGCAACATTTATCAGCTTACCTCAGGACATATTAAGTGACACTGTTAACTGTGAGGCGATGCCCCGTGTACAGGCACCCCGATTGGGAGCGGCACCAGACAGCCTGTATTACTATTAGGGCTGGAAGCCAGTAAACCAGAAAACACGAAAGCAATTCGATCCTTATTAAGTCAAACTCAAATTGCAACTGTAGAGACTTTTGAAGCAGCAGGTGTACTTTCCCGAGAGCTGGTTACATGTTTTGTTGGTAGAGTAGGCTTGTTTCGTAATCAGCCTGGAGATATTTTGCTGGAAGATGCGGATCTAGTGTTATGCATAGGTTTTGATTCAGTAGAATATGATCCAGAATCCTGGAACGCAGAGCAAAAACTAAAGATTATCCACCTTGATGCTAATTACGCTGATATTGGGCGTTGCTACAGGCCGGAATATGAGTTAGTAGGTGATATTGCAGCTACTCTAATCCAGTTATCCAAGCACTTACAAGCTGGCCCCCTAAAAAACCCAGCGCTAATTTCAGAATTACGCAATACATTGAATGCGGGAATTAAAAAAGGTTCGCAATTAACCGGGTTCCCCATTCACCCACTACGCTTCATTGCTGACCTTCAGAGCCTTGTGGATGACAATACGACTGTCATCAGTGACGTTGGTTCGCATTATATGTGGCTGGCACGACACTTATACTGTTATCGTCCACATCATTTACTGTTTAGCAACGGCCAGCAAACTCTGGGAGTGGCACTGCCCTGGGCAATGGCTGCCAGTATGGTGCGCCCTGAGGAAAAAATAATTTCAATTTCTGGTGATGGAGGCTTTCTGTTTTCAGCTATGGAACTAGAAACTGCTGTCCGACATAAATGCAATATAGTGCATTGCGTCTGGCGTGATGGCAGCTATGACATGGTGGGTAGCCAACAGCAAATGAAATACGGGCGTAGAACAGCTGTCGAGTTTGGTAAAATAGATTTAGTGAAGTTTGCTGAAAGCTTTGGTGCCACTGGTTTTTCGCTGGAGAGTGTAGATGAGCTTCTACCTACGCTACAAAAAGCATTCAAAATCAATGGCCCGGTATTGATCGATGGTAAATATTCGACTAACCCATCTATACAGCAATAAATAAAAAGAGTACGGGACACATCATCCAAAACCCTGTATAAAGGTGTTCATGGAAAGTGCCTCCCAACATTCAGCAGCGTGTCCGCAACGCATAGAGACAGGAGAAATCACAAAGTCTCCCTTTGCTCAAATTGTCATTGAACTGACACAAGCAGAGTATATACAGCTTAAATGGGATGCAAACTATTGGAAAGGACAGTATCACCAGGTCAAACAGAAAAATGAAGATCTTAAGCTAGAGCTTGAATCGTAAGCGCTCAATAGTCAGCGTACTTCACGGCAACTCAGATTAATGCCAAACTATCCCCATTGTTAAATACCACGGGGAATTTTAAATGGCAGCGTTAGAAAAAATACAGGAAAAGACTTTCTGGCCTATTCACATAGAGCACTGGCAGGCATCAGGCCAATCACAGGCAGCTTATTGTCGGCAACATGATTTATGCCCGCAAAAGTTCGGCTACTGGAAACGTAAATCGACTGTAAAGCCTACTACTTCCCCTACAGGATTTACGCGCATTCGGGTTGACGAGGGTATCTCACCGGATCTAGCTATTGGATTATCCTTACGATTTAATGATGGCACACGTCTGGAAGGTATTACGCAGGACACTATGTCGTGTATTCAACCACTGCTTGAGCTGTTGCGGTGACGGTTGTTATGCGTCCATCCCTGTCTTTAACGGAGGTGTATCTGTATCGGCGTCCCATTGATTTTCGTAAGTCACACCGAGGGCTATCGGCGATTGTTGAATGTGAGTTAGGGCATAATCCTTTTGAGGGGGCTCTCTATGCCTTTACGAATAAACAGCGGAATAAGATTAAATGTCTGTTCTGGGAAGATAATGGTTTTGTCCTTTATTACAAGTCATTGGTAGAAGACAAATTTAAGTGGCCTAAAGGTGATGAAGAGACATTAACCTTAACAGGACAGCCGTTAAACTGGTTGCTGGATGGCTTTGATATTAGCGCGATGAAGGGTCATAAAAAACTTCAATATGAGTCTGTTTTTTAGCTGTTTTTGTGTTCATTATTGCCACTATAAATGCTATAATAAAGCCATGATTTTAGCCGATGTTTCAAATATAAAACAACAAGATAAAGCCGGTTCTTTGCTGTCGGAGAGTGTTGCTTTGTTGCTTGAAAAAGAAGAGGCTATTGATGAACTGACGCGTGTGATTGAAGTTAAGTCTGGGGTGATTTCCGAACAGAAAAAACGCATCCTTATTCTGGAAGAGGTACTACGCTTATCTAAAATAAAACGCTTTGGGTCATCGAGTGAACAATCTCATCAATCCTCTTTGTTTGATGAAGCAGAGAATGAAGCAGATAGCAGCGAGGAATTAGACCAGGAAGCTGATGAAGCACCTGAGGGCGATAAGCAGACAAGTTCTACTGGCACGAAGAAAAAGCCGGGACGCAAACCCTTTTCGGATAAGTTACCCCGCGAGCAAATTTTTATTCATTTAACGGATGAAGAAAAAGAAGGCGCTATTGATACTTTCTTCACGAAAGTGAAAGAAGAGCTGGATATTATTCCTGCTAAAGTACGTGTTCTTGAATACATGCAGGAAAAAGCGGTCTTTGTCGAACAGATTGAAGGCGAAAAACAACGCCAGGTTAAAGCCGCACAAATGCCCAGACACCCTATTGCCAGAGCAATGGGAAGCATCAGTTTAATGTGCTTTGTTATTATCGCCAAGTATGCTGACGGCTTACCTTTATATCGGCAAGAAGGCATCTTGTCTCGTTATGGGGGTGACATCTCCAGAGCGACATTAGCAAACTGGATGATCGCACTGGCTAAACAACTTCAGCCCCTGATTAACCTGATGCGAGAGCATCAACACACAGGGGCAGTCATACTCGCTGATGAAACGCGGGTTCAGGTATTAAAAGAACCGGGGCGGCCAGCGACCTCAGATAAATATATGTGGGTGACGCTTGGCGGGCCACCGGGTGAAAAAAGCATCCTGTTTGAATACGATCCCTCTCGTAGTGGAGACGTCCCCATGCGCCTGCTTGACGGCTTTAGTGGCTATCTGCAAACCGATGGCTATGCGGGGTACAATGCCGTGTGCCAAAAAAACAGCATCACCCAGCTGGGGTGCTGGGATCATGCGCGTCGTTATTTTAAAGATGCCCAGAATGCACAGCCTAAACGCAAAAAGGGACAAAATAACAAACCCTCAAAAGCAGGTAAAGCGCTGAGCCTGATCAATAAACTGTATGTCATTGAGCGAGAAATTAAAGACCTGTCAGTGGATGAAAAATATCAGCAGCGCCAGGAGAAGAGCATTCCTGTATTGAACCAGCTCAAAGCCTATCTGGAAGAAAACCAGCATAAAGTACCTAAAGATAGCCTGACAGGAAAGGCAATGACTTACCTGAGTAACCAGTGGGAAAAACTCAATGTGTATTGCACCCATGGTGAACTCAATATTAGCAACATCCTGGCAGAAAATGCGATTCGCCCGTTTGTGATAGGGCGCAAAGCCTGGTTATTTTCTGATACCCCTGCGGGTGCTCGTGCCAGTGCAATACATTACAGCCTGATAGAAACAGCTAAAGCAAATGGGCTGGAGCCTTATGCATATCTTAAGCAGGTTCTCACTGCTTTACCTTATGCTGATACGGTTGATAAAGTGGAGGCTTTGTTGCCCTGGAATATTAAAAAATCAGATACGCCTGAATAGGGCAAGTACGTGCTTCGTTGAGCGCTTACCTTGAATCTGCACAGGCACGCATTCGAGACTTGAAACAACGCCTATTTGGCAAAAAAACTGAAAAAGGCGTTGCCAAGAGAAATAGTTCTGGAAGACATAATCATACTGATACACCTCGGCCTCGTGGCCAGCAAAAAGGTAGCAAGGGACACGGCCGCACTCCCCGTCCTGATTTGCCGATTATTGAAGAAGAGCATGACATTGCTGCTGAAAACACGTTGTGCCTAGTTTGTACAAAACCCTACAAGCTTCTGTCACAGACAGAGGATTCAAATATTGTTGAATATAAAGGTTAACAGCTATATTCGTCGTGTCAAACGAAAGATGTATGTTCAGGGCTGCTATATGTCAATGCGAGGGAGTCACCGGATTGATTACGGCTCCTCCTGCACCACGTCTTATCCCCAAAAGTGGTATTGGCATCTCGGTATGGAGAGAAGTTCTGCTTAACAAGTTTCTGTTCTCACGAGCACTCAATAATTTGTGTACAGATTACACACATCGAGGTCTATGCATTGCCCCTGGCACACTCACGGGTGGATTACAGAAGATAGCTCCGCTATTCGAACCGCTCGTCAATGAACTGGTTAAAAAACAACTCACCGAAGATCTATTCCATAATGATGAAACCGGCTGGAAAGTGTTTGAAATCATAGAGGGAAAAACGGGCTACCGCTGGTGGTTGTGGGTCACTCAGTCCCGTTCGGTAGTCTATTACATACTGGCACCTAGCCGTAGTGGTGATATACCCATCAAGTATTTTTCCGGACTGGATAAACACCTGGAACAGGTCATTGTGGTCTGTGATCGTTATAAAGGTTACATTCGGCTGGCACGGGAAATTCCACAGATCATACTGGCTTTCTGCTGGGCACATGTCCGCCGTGACTTTCTGGATGCCGCCAGAAGCTATCCGAAACTTGAAGCATGGATGCTTGATTGGGTCGAACTCATTGCCGAACTCTATCATCTTAACAAGCAACGCCTGAAAGAGTGGGACGAAACAAAAAGCCTGGAAACCCAGAATCAAGACTTCAAGCAACATCATCAAGCCCTTGAACAGGCAAGCCAAAAGATGAAAGAGCGTTACGAGCATTTACTGGAAGCGGAGAAAGAGAACAAAAACCTAGAGCGCATTCAATGCAAGATCCTAAACAGCCTGAATAACCACTGGAAAGGATTGATGGTATTCGTACTCAATCCCCAGGTACCCATGGACAACAATACTGCTGAGCGGCGCATGCGTAATCCCGGTATGGGGCGTAAAAACCATTATGGTTCAGGGAGTCAATGGAGTGCCAGACTGGCAGCCATGATGTTTTCACTGTTTCAGACAATCCTGTTATGGGGATTGAACCCACATCACTGGCTTCACGACTATCTAGATGCCTGTGCGAATAATGGTGGGCAGCCTCCCTCAGACATCCGCCCGTTTATTCCCTGGATGATGAGCGAGTCGCGCAAACAGCAGTTGAGCAAACCCTTGCCTGAACTGACTGCGACTCCACTCGAGTCAGAACAGCCCCAATCACCATGACACGGTATTGTGGACGAAACTTTAGCGAGCAGGAACTGGAACAGATGCGGAAATTGATTGCCGAGGATGCTGGGCGCACGCGTGCCGAACTTTCGCGCCTGACCTGCAGGATGCTTGATTGGTACAAGCCTGATGGGGGGCTCAAGGATATGTCATGCCGTGTTGCCATGCTGCGCATGGCAGAAGATGGACTTATCGCTCTGCCGCCACCACGGCGCAAACCACCCCCGCGACAGAAACTCAACTTTACTGAACAGACGGACCCGCAACCAGCGATCCTCCGGCCTGTTCATGAACTTGCGGCCATCCAGCTTTGTCCAGTCATCACCCGTGATCATTCACGACTATGGAATGAGTACATACATCGCTACCACTACCTGGGGCACAAGCCGCTACCCGGCGCACAGCTTCGCTACTTCGTCATCCTCGACGAGCAAATTATTGCAGCGCTCGGTTTTAGTGCGGCCGCCTGGCAAACGGCACCACGTGATCAGTTTATTGGCTGGAGCCACGAACAGCGGCAAAAAAACCTGCCGTTAGTCGTGAACAATGCCCGTTTTCTGATTATGCCCTGGGTGAAATCCAAAAATCTTGCTTCCACTATTTTATCCATGATAGCTCGTCGCCTTCCTACACAATGGGAAGAGCGTTATGGCATCCGTCCGGTGTTACTGGAAACTTTTGTTGATACCGAGCGATTTGCAGGGACTTGTTACAAAGCCGCCAACTGGATCTACGTAGGTAAAACCAAAGGGCGCGGCAAGTTGGGACCTGCTGGTAAACAAAGCGTACCCATCAAAGACTTATGGCTTTATCCGCTGTGTCGTCAGTTTAGAAGCCACCTAACTCGCTGATTCTAGGTAGTATGTGTTGGTCGAATATTTACTAACTTAATGACATTGGGTAATACCCCTTTGAACTCATAGCTAAACTAATTACCGCTGACTTGGAAACGCCTAGTAGCATCAGTTTACGAATACGTGTCCGTACCCTGCGTCATTGTTTTAAATAGTGCCTGAACGAAAAGTCAGTTTTTTAAAAAAACATCACACCCAATCTACCATAATATTTTCCGATTTGGCTTAGTTGAGATAACAATCCACCCATTATTACGAATTTGCTCAGCACAATGCTATTGTGCCACTTTTCAGACATACTAATCCCTCAGTAAGGCCACTTTCTTTAAAAACTTAAGCGGCTTTCTTTTTTTCTTTGGCCAATCGTTGTCGTTCCATATCTCGTTTAATTGCGCCCACTTTTTGTATGTTCCTTGATAATACAGCCAGTGCGGTATAGCGTTCAAAACCATCAATTCCATGGTCCCGACATTGACTCAATCCATGAACCTGCAATGCATTAATGGCCGACTCAACAGCTGAGTGTTTCTTTTTGGCCTGTTTAAATTGATCGGCATATTCACGTTCCTTGTCCTTGACCGATAATTTCCCTTTTTTCGGCAAAGTCACTTCATCAAGTATCTCTTTCAGCCCACTTTGATTGCTCTTGCTATGAAAGCCTTTGTCAAAACTACACGCATTGAACGCTGGAAATTTCGCTTGTGTCGCTTCAACCATACCTATGGCTATTTTATCATCCGTTTCTTTTTGCATGACCTTATGATGCAGTATGAATCCGTGGTAGTCTTCAACTATACAGACGCGTATACCTAATTCAACGGGAACCCCTGCCTTGCCTTTGCTAATCCATTCGGTATGTGGCTGAAACAGGGAAAATACTTTTTCATCATGAGGGATGGTTTCTCCCTCAATCACGCGTCGTCTGATCTGATCGACTTGTCGATCGCCATGCTGGAGAAAGGTTTGCATCTTAAGCAATAGGACTTCTGGAACCTTATAGGTGCTTATTAATAACGCATAACTTTGAGTGACTCGGTTCAGGTACTTTTGAGCTAAATCAATATAAACCTGATGTGCGTTACAAATCAAATCGGCCTGAGCCCGTTTTTTCTTTTCGTCCTTCGAGGTGGAATGACGCAGCTTTTGAATCCGTCTATATTGTCGTTTGAATTCAGTGAGGTTATGTTTATGCTGCCGCCAATCGGGAAGGTCGTGTTCCTGGCACCAGTAAACACACTGACGGAATAAGACCCTCATCACATCGTAAAGCAAGTTAATGTCGGTTGGAAAGTGAACATCGGTTTTTAAGACAAATGAATCGCAACGCCCCTGAATGGATGCAGTGGACTCTAAATTAAGCAACTGATAACCCGAGCGAATGACTTCAGTATTAATGCGATCCATGATCTCAGGTGTAAATAACTTTAGATTATCTCTTAGGGTTTGTAAGCGATAGTTTTTGTCATCAAAAGTACCGTGCCCTAGCATCATTCTGAGCGTTCGATGTTCGTTGGCGAGTTCCTGGATACGATCGAAGTCAGCACCGAGTGCTACCCGTAAGGTGCCTAATACCAGAATACGCCACTGTTCCATGCCGGGACGACCTTTATTTGATGAGACGGCAGCTGTTTCATCACTGCCTTTTTTGTTCTTGCGCGGGATGACTTCTTGAAGAATTTTGAAAACAGCTTCTTTTAAAGGGCCAGTTGTATAGATGTGTTGCAAGCCCAGCAGGATGAGTGGAATATCATCGCGTGATGTGACATCAATGACGATGTTGGCAATATCGACTTGTCCTATTTCCAGTTGTGATGATATGACATTTCTCATGGTTTTTTTTGCGGCGAAGTTTTGCTAATAGAGGGCTGGAATTAAAGGTTCGGTATTTGCCAATGCACTTTCTGGGTAAAAAGACCTATTTAAAAACAGTGACTTATGTGTTTTGTATGAAAAATACTAAAATGGCGATTTTTTAATCTTCAATCGTTTTATTAGCTGTTATTATAGCATAGTTATCTGATTTTAAAGGGAATTTAGTTATTTCCGTTCAAGCACTAAATAGCACATCCTGATGTGCTGTCGTATCTATTAATCCAATAGCGAAATCGGCCGTTAATGCCCGCTGGCCCGGTGACCCCGTCAACGCGGCTAATTCTACCACTCGTTGGATTGCAAAATCGCGCTAATTTCAACCTTTCTTAACACACGTCAATTTCACAATAAAGAAGAGAAAAAATGGAGCCAAGTCCCGAATTGCGAATTTAGGCTGGGACTAAGAACACCCCAGCCTAATAAAATCAAAAGCATAGCAATTCATCAAAGATAATAAGGTGAGACTAAAATAGGTAGGATGCTGCTTCGTTCCTCAGCAGCATCCTACGAACCGTAATAAGTATCCTATTGTTTTCAGAGAAATCAAGTTATCTGAGACTATTGTGCGATAACGGCGGGCTAAAGCGCCGCCCTACTTCGGGGCAATATTTATCAGGTCAAGCCAAAGCCAACTTGAAAAAATGAATTTTAAAACTAAACATGCGGGAGCCCCTGCTTGAGTTTATAAGGCTTTATCAGCAGGTTGTTGCAACCGCATTAGTACCAGCACCAGAATGATTGCTGGCAAGCCTACTGAAGAAGCATATAAAAAGAACATGGCATATCCATAAGCATCTACAATCAGCCCCGAAAATCCCCCCATTAACTTTGCTGGTAAAGTCATTAAGGAGCTAAATAAAGCGTATTGCGTAGCAGTATAGGCGCTATTGGTTAAGCTAGATAAATAGGCGATAAACACCGAAGTTGCTATACCGCCACTTAAATTATCGGCACTGATAACAATGGCTAATAAACTAAGGTTTGGTTCTGAAAGAGCAAGCAGTACAAATAATAAATTGGTGGTAGCGACTAATACGGCACCCAATAGCAACGGTTTCATCAAGCCATAACGGATTACCAGTACACCGCCGAGTACTGCGCCAAAGATGGTCATAAAAAAACCAAAAATCTTGCTGACATCGGCAATTTCTTTTTTACTAAACCCTAAGTCTAGATAAAAAGGGTTGGCCATCACACCCATGGTGATATCGCTCATTTTATAAAGCGCTATCAGGGCTAGAATCCAGATGCCTAGCTTGCCGTTACGTATAAAGAAATCGGCAAAAGGGCTAATAACGGCATCTGAAAACCACGCGCTTAAGCGTTGTAGTCGGCCTTGATTTCGCTGTACTCCCAGCGCTGCTTCAATTTTATTTTCCAGTTCTGCTGTTTGCTTGTCTTGCTTATGTCTGGGTTCAGAGCTTAGCAACGTGGTTACTATGCCAACAAACATGCATAACGCCATCGCTGAATAGGCCGCATTCCAGCCTATATATTCGGCGAGATAAAAAGCCCCTGCGCCGGACACCAGCAATGCAACTCGATAGCCAAATACATACATGGCAGCCATGGCAGCTTGGTATTCAGGCTCGATGGCTTCAATACGATAAGCATCGATTACGATATCTTGTGTTGCCGAACAAAAAGCGATCCATACGGCTGTTGCGGCAATTAATTCAATTTGTAGCTGCGGGTTTAATTCGGCTAAAGCCATTAAACCTGCTGAAATGCCTACTTGGGCCAGTAGCATCCAACTACGCCTTTTACCAAGTAGCTTGGTTAAAAAAGGTAAAGGCAATCTATCCACAACGGGCGCCCATATAACCTTGATCGAATAGGTTAGGCCTACCCAGCTAAAAAAACCAATAACGGATAAAGTGACCCCCGAATCGCGTAGCCAGGCTGACAGAGTAGAGAAAACCAGTAAAAAAGGGAGCCCGGCAGAAAAGCCAAGAAAAGACATGCCCAGTACTTGTGGGCGTATATAAGCAGCAAACGATTGTTTCCAGCTGTGCTTGGTCATATTGGAGTGGTAGATAATGTTTCAGAAATAAAAAAAGGGAGCAGAATACAACATCCACTCCCTTTATTTAAGGACAATCATTTCGTAGGACGCGGCTTTAGTCCGCCTTGTATATAATGGAAGGCGGGCTAAAGCCGCGTCCTACATCTTATATCCTATGACAAGAATAATTTACCTGATGGGTGCAGCAATCAGCCATTTATTAAATAATGGGCAAAAATACTGGCGAAATAACCTATAGCAATGACCGGTGTCCATTTAATATGGCTGAAGAAAGTATACTTATGGTTAGATGAACCCATTAAAGCAACCCCGGCCGCAGATCCTACTGATAACAATGATCCACCAGTACCCGCCGTTAATGTCACTAATAGCCATTGATATAAGTCCATATCCAGATTCATGCTTAAGACCGCAAACATGACCGGAATATTATCCACAATCGCTGAGATCATCCCCACTAAAATATTGGCAGGTGTTTGACCTAAGCCATCATACATACCTGATGCAATGAGTTCCAGATAACCAATGTAGCCTAAACCACCGACAGCAAAGACAACCCCAAAGAAGAAGAATAAGGTATCCCACTCAGCATCACGTACTCTATCAAAGATATCAAACTCATCGTGCTCTTCACCTTCACCTGAGCTATATAAAGTTTTAACCCTAAAGCCATAAACCATTAATACCCCAAGACCTGCCATCATACCCATAAAAGGCGGCAAATGGAGTACTTGTTTGAAGCTTACTGCCGTGACAATAGTTAATAAAAATAGTACACAGACCTGGATAGCTCCTGGTTTTAATTGTACTGCTGACTCGTTGGTCGCTTCGGGTTGCTCATCGGGTACTGCGAGATACATAAAGTAAGCAGGGATAATATAGTTAATAACCGAAGGGATAAATAATTGAAAGAAATCAAAAAATTCAGCATAGCCTGCTTGCCATACCATCAATGTAGTAATATCACCAAAGGGGCTAAACGCGCCTCCGGCATTAGCAGCAACCACAATGTTAACAAAGCCAATGGCAACAAATTTTTCGTTACCTTTACCTACGGCTAAAACAACAGCACCCACCAATAAGGCTGAAGTCAGGTTATCTGCAACCGCTGATAAGAAGAAGGTAATAATTCCGGTAATCCAGAACAATTTTTTATAGCCAAATTCTTTTCTAATCATCCATGAGCGTAAGGCTTCAAAGACATTACGCTCAGCCATGGCATTGATATAAGTCATCGCTACCAGTAAGAACAGCATTAGTGCCGCATATTCTTTCAGATTAAACTCAAATGCTTCATGTAAGGCTTCAGTAGAAACGCCAGCCTCTGCGGCCAAAACCGCTGCATGTGCCCAGATGACGGCAGCAGCAATAATAACAGGCTTGGATTTACGTAAGCCGGTAAATTCTTCGGCCATAACAAAGCCATAGGCGATGATAAAGATCAGCACGGTATAAATACCACGCTCAGTCCCGGTAAGACCTAAATTAACAATTTGCTCTTCAGCCATTGCCATCTGCGGCATACAAAGCAGCGCAGCAAAAATTAAAAATAAGCGAAACACATCAACCCCCTAAGATTATTATTATAAGTTATTTTTATTGAGAAACAATACAAAAAATTCAACCGCTTATCGTAGCATTTTATATTTAAATTGTCATTTAATCACTGGCGGTATATGATTAATAATTCTGTGCAACTCGCTCGTATAAGCGCATTCAAATGTATCAATATAGCAATAAAGATCAAACCCTCATCGACGAACGCGTCACTCAGTTTCGCGATCAAACCGAACGTTTTTTAAAAGGTGAAATTCCTGACGATAAATACCGCGCTTTGCGTTTAATGAATGGGTTATATGTTCAGACATACGCTCCTCTATTACGTGTTGCCGGGCCTTATGGTTTACTTTCTAGTAAACAAATTAGAAAGCTCGCATCAATTGCCCGGGATTATGACAAGGGTTTTTGTCATTTTACAACCCGACAAAATATCCAGTTTAACTGGCCTGCGCTGGAAAGCGTGCCAGATATTCTCGACGAATTAGCGAGTGTACAAATGCATGCCATTCAAACCAGTGGTAATTGTCTTAGAAATACGACGACCGATCAATTGGCTGGCGTTGCTACAGACGAGCTAGAAGACCCGCGTCCGTATTGCGAGATTATTCGCCAATGGACAATCTTGCATCCTGAATTTGCCTATTTACCACGTAAATTCAAGATTGCTGTGAGCGGTTCTACACAAGACCGCGCCGCCACGCAATTTCATGATATAGGCCTGCATTTAGTAAAAAACGATCAGGGTGAAATCGGCTTTAAGGTTTTTGTCGGTGGTGGTCTGGGGCGTACACCTGTCATTGCTAAGGTGATTCGACCCTTTCTAGAGAAAAAACATCTGCTTTCATATCTGGAAGCGATATTAAGAGTTTATAACCTGTATGGTCGCCGTGATAATAAATATAAAGCCAGAATAAAAATTCTGGTGAGAGAAACCGGGCTTGCAGAGATTAGTAAAAAAGTTGAAGCTGAGTGGGCTTTAATTAAAGATAAACTGGAACTTAGTGCCCAGCGGGTTGCGGAAATGCGGGAGCAATTTACACCACCTGCATATCTTCCTTCCGCGTCAGAAGACAGTAGTTATGGCAATAAGTTGGCAAATAACCCGGATTTTGCAACTTGGGTAAAACATAATACGGCCGATCATAAAGTTGCAGGTTATCGCGCCGTTTATATCTCTTTAAAAGCACCTGAAAGTCCTCCGGGGGATTGTACTGACAGCCAGCTGGATGCAATTGCCGACCTGGCTGACCAATACAGCTTTGGTATGGCG
Organism: Methyloprofundus sp.; assembly: GCF_965251085.1. Classification (NCBI taxonomy): domain Bacteria; kingdom Pseudomonadati; phylum Pseudomonadota; class Gammaproteobacteria; order Methylococcales; family Methylococcaceae; genus Methyloprofundus; species Methyloprofundus sp. The sequence continues at coordinate 4,515,490 of NZ_OZ252594.1, forward strand.
CGCACCACGCATCGTCAGAACTTAGTATTGGCTGATGTACAGCAAGCTGATTTATTCGATGTATGGCAAAAGCTGGATGCATTAAGGTGTGCAACACCTAATATTGGCAAGGCAACAGATATGATTTGTTGTCCCGGCCTGGATTATTGTTCGCTAGCGAATGCGGGCTCGATTGGGGTCGCCAAAGAAATCAATGAAACACTGGATTCCATGGATTATGTGCATGATCTAGGTGACTTGAAAATCAATATTTCCGGCTGTATGAATGGTTGCGCGCATCAAAGTGTTGGCCATATCGGTATTCTGGGTGTTGATAAAAAAGGTGCCGAATGGTATCAGGTAACCTTGGGCGGTAGCTCGGAAAATGATGCCGCTATAGGTCTAAGGCTGGGGCCCGCCGTCAGTAAACAGAATATTACCCCGGTCATTAAAACCATACTTGAAGTATATCTAGAGCAACGAAAACATGATGAAGAGTCTTTTCTTGCTACAGTAAGGCGTGTTGGCGTTGGCCCATTTAAGGAGAAAGTTTATGCAACTTATTAAAGATAAAGTCCTTACTCGGGACGATTGGGCGTTTGTTGCAGATGATACAACACTAAAGTCTGATTACAATATAGTTTCTCTAGCGCGCTGGGAAACTGAGCGGGATGCGCTTCTTCAGCAAGGCAAGCATTTAGGACTAAGGCTGGAATCTGATAGCAGCATAGAAAACATAACGGATGATATTGCTAACTTCCAATTGATAGAGCTATTTATCCCGGTGTTTACCGATGGTCGTGCTTTTACTCATGCCTGTTTATTACGCAGTCGATATGGATTCACGGGGGATATTCGTGTCAGTGGTGACTTTATGCGCGACCAGGTTTATTATCTAAACCGGGTTGGAATAAGTAGTTTTGTATTAAATGATCAGGACAATGCGCAGCAAGTCATACAATCTATGGATGATTTTTCCGTGGAATATCAAGAGTCGGTTGCTTGAGCCTCAGCGCTAAAATACGGAACTAAAAAGACTGTAAAAGCGTTTTTATAGGTTAGGTAGAGGTACGAAACCCAACAATTAATACCTCCTAAGCTATTGATTATTGAGATTCGAAAGCTTACTTTTAGTTATCAATCTTGCCTTTTTAGGCGTATTATTGAATACTTTTACAGCTTTTAAAGACCTCGCTTCCTTTAGTGTGATTTATACTTCGCACGGTCACGGATGCGGCTATATAGTGGGCTGATTTTTGTCGGTAGTAAGGCGTTGAAACTGGCACATGGCTGGTTACGTATCGGTTTCAGCAACGTAGCTATCGGCAAAAACTCAGCCGCTAGAAATTCGCAGTCGTGACTGCGCGAAGTATATTCTAATATCCATTTGAAGCCTACTTCTTTTCCTCCTTGTATTGAATATCAAATCCAGGGAATACTTGCCCAGTACCTGTATTCGCATCAACAAAGGACCCGCTCTGTTCAAATGCCTCGGCTAAACTTACACGCGGATAAATAGCGCTCACCTGAGCAGCACTCATATTCTCCTGAGTGACCTTAAAGCGTGCCTCATAATTACTATCTGCAACACTGGCTACAACTTCCACTAGTTGCATCATGCCGTTATCTTCATGTAACAATATATGGCAATGATTAACATATTGACCGACATAATCAGGAAATCGTGAGCGAAATATCGCACGTCCACGCCCACGTGGCAGCCAGACAACATCCTGCCAGCGCGGTTCCGTCAGTACATTAACCAGCGATCCATCTGCAATTGGCACGTCCTGACGACTTAACCAGAATGGATTGACATGTATATGAAATGGATGATCAACCGTTGTGGTACTGATAGCCGTTAAGTTTTCGGCTTCTGCCTCTGCACGAGTGACAGCCTTGCCTTCTTAGTGAGGCGGCCATATAGAGTTGATTCTGTCGAACCATAAGCTTTGCGAATTATTATACACCGTCCATTCTTCTGAACTCCCTAACCACATTTGCGGATGAATATCTGTGGGATCGAATTTACGTCCATCAATTGCCATCGTCAGACATCTTGATTCAGACGAAACTAATTTGAGACCATTTCCTAATTTTTTGCGGATGAAGTCAGCTCATAAATTAAGCGCAGATCGGTTCCTGGATAATTGAGTTCCGTTTGATTAAGTTGTTCAAATAACTTTTCTATTGCTTTATTACTTGCAGGTCGGGAAGTACTATGCACACGTATCCGAAGTTGTTTTTTTACTTTATCGGGTAATATATCTGCTTCTGTCACAAACAGCGTTTGTAATAGTTGCCTTGCCATCGGAAAGTCGATTGTCGGTGAGGTTAGCAGAGCGGCCATTGCTGTTTCTGCCCGATAAGCGATCATGTTGACATTATCTATCAGCCGCTTTTTCCCTGGCAGAAGCTGTTCGAACTTATCTTCGTCTCTCAACTCTTGCCAGGTAATGTGTTTGGGCGTTTGGCTTAGGGAGATGGAAAGAAATAATCATCCAAACGAAGTAAGCTTGTGTCTCAATAATTTATAATAATGAATTCTGAATTTATTCTCACACTAGGCAGATAAGCTTGTTGATATTAACAGATAGCATTATAGGTTGGATTATAAATACAGCCCATCGTTTAAAAGGCTCGGTACGTCGTATATTCATGGCTGAAACGGTGGAGCTACTAGGCTCAGGTGGTGCAAGTATTGCTGAAGAAAAACTAGGATGGAATAGAGGCACTATCCGAAAAGGACAATATGAACTTGAAACTCAGCCCATAGAAGATAATTTTTCAGCGAGAGGGCGTAATAAAAGTGAAGAGCATTTTCCTCATCTACTTGATGACATAAAAAAAATTGCTGAACCGGAGTGTCAAACGGATCCCTCTTTTAATTCCTGTCGATTATATACCCGGCTAACGGCTAAAGAAGTTAGAAAACGTTTACTGGAGATTGATTATTACGATGAAAAAACATTACCTTGCTCAAAAACTATCAATACAAAATTAAATGACCTGAGTTACCATCCAAAAAAGGTACAAAAAACAAAGCCTCATAAGAAAATCAAGGAAACGGATGCAATTTTTGAACAAGTTCATTCAGTCAATGGAATGGCAGATATCAACCCAAAAGAGATTCGTATATCAATTGATGCCAAAGCAAGAATGAATATAGGAAATTTTTCACGGGGAGGACGAAATCGGGTTTTAACAAAAGCAGAGGATCATGATTTAGATGTTAAGGAAAAGTTAACTCCTTTTGGTTTTTATCTGCCTGAACATGATGATTTTTTCCTTTTCTTTACAGCAGGCTATGCCAGCAGTGATTTCATCGTTGACCGATTGGAAGAAATTTGGCCAGAAATTCAAGAAAAATATGGAGTAGATATTCTGACAATTAACGCTGACAATGGTATGGAGAACAGTAGCTCCAGAACTCAGTTTATAAAAAGGCTTGTGGAGTTTGCTGAAAAAAGCAACATAAAGATAAAACTGGCCTACTACCCTCCTTATCATAGTAAATATAACCCAATTGAACGAGTATGGGGAGCCTATGAAAATCATATTAGTGGCGACATAATGGATACAGTTGAAACAACTTTAAAATTTGCCAAAAGTATGACCTACAATGGCAAAGCACCTATTGTTAAATTAACAGAAAAAATATATGAAACAGGAGTAAAGGTAGGTAAAAAAGCAATGAAGACGTATTATCAGTTTGTTGACCGAATGCCATCGTTGGAGAAATGGTTTTTGACCATTTCTCCTGGTTGTTCTGGATGATTATTTCTTTCCATCTCCCTAATCATCCAAACGAAGTAAGCTTGTGTCTCAATAATTTATAATAATGAATTCTGAATTTATTCTCACACTAGGCAGATAAGCTTGTTGATATTAACAGATAGCATTATAGGTTGGATTATAAATACAGCCCATCGTTTAAAAGGCTCGGTACGTCGTATATTCATGGCTGAAACGGTGGAGCTACTAGGCTCAGGTGGTGCAAGTATTGCTGAAGAAAAACTAGGATGGAATAGAGGCACTATCCGAAAAGGACAATATGAACTTGAAACTCAGCCCATAGAAGATAATTTTTCAGCGAGAGGGCGTAATAAAAGTGAAGAGCATTTTCCTCATCTACTTGATGACATAAAAAAAATTGCTGAACCGGAGTGTCAAACGGATCCCTCTTTTAATTCCTGTCGATTATATACCCGGCTAACGGCTAAAGAAGTTAGAAAACGTTTACTGGAGATTGATTATTACGATGAAAAAACATTACCTTGCTCAAAAACTATCAATACAAAATTAAATGACCTGAGTTACCATCCAAAAAAGGTACAAAAAACAAAGCCTCATAAGAAAATCAAGGAAACGGATGCAATTTTTGAACAAGTTCATTCAGTCAATGGAATGGCAGATATCAACCCAAAAGAGATTCGTATATCAATTGATGCCAAAGCAAGAATGAATATAGGAAATTTTTCACGGGGAGGACGAAATCGGGTTTTAACAAAAGCAGAGGATCATGATTTAGATGTTAAGGAAAAGTTAACTCCTTTTGGTTTTTATCTGCCTGAACATGATGATTTTTTCCTTTTCTTTACAGCAGGCTATGCCAGCAGTGATTTCATCGTTGACCGATTGGAAGAAATTTGGCCAGAAATTCAAGAAAAATATGGAGTAGATATTCTGACAATTAACGCTGACAATGGTATGGAGAACAGTAGCTCCAGAACTCAGTTTATAAAAAGGCTTGTGGAGTTTGCTGAAAAAAGCAACATAAAGATAAAACTGGCCTACTACCCTCCTTATCATAGTAAATATAACCCAATTGAACGAGTATGGGGAGCCTATGAAAATCATATTAGTGGCGACATAATGGATACAGTTGAAACAACTTTAAAATTTGCCAAAAGTATGACCTACAATGGCAAAGCACCTATTGTTAAATTAACAGAAAAAATATATGAAACAGGAGTAAAGGTAGGTAAAAAAGCAATGAAGACGTATTATCAGTTTGTTGACCGAATGCCATCGTTGGAGAAATGGTTTTTGACCATTTCTCCTGGTTGTTCTGGATGATTATTTCTTTCCATCTCCCTTAGTTTTTCCTTGATGGTTTTTAGTTCATTTTCATAATGCTCTATTTCTTCGAGTAATTCTGCTCGTTTTCTTTCCCATTTCTTGTATTTCACATCTTCCGTTTCATCTTTTTTAATCACCGGATGAAGTTCCATCGCTGCAAATCGAGATAGACGGTAATTGAGTTTGGATTGTATCGAATTACGCTGTCCTTCCTGTTGGCGCCTATCAGGGTTGACCACCTTTTGGGTATCGGATAGTGGCTCTATTCCATACTCCTGTAGCATATCTAGCCCATAGTGGTGCTTCATATATCTAAAAAAGTTATCTTGGCACCACCGGCTAAACATTCGCCCAGAAACAGCCGTCAATTCTAGTTCATAGGCTGTGGTAATAATACTGGTTTGGTGACCAGAATCAGTCAACTTGCGCACTTCTCTCATCCACATCGCCTGTTTTTTGGTTCCAACCAGACTGCCTCGTTCGGCGAGTTTCATGATGACTTTTTCACCACTCGGTAGGGTGATCTCCTGGCCGGAAAAATTGTCCAGTGGCCAATTTTCGGTGGGAAATTTATGATAGGTCATGCAAGCGACACGATGCTTGTTCCACATCTTTCTAAAGAATGCGGGGCTATAGCCTTCTCTATCAAACACCAGGATAAAACGACAGGCTTGTTTGTTTTGCTGTAATGCTTGTGCACTCGGTTGATTCGGAATGTCTTTGAGTAATCGGGGGACGATATCTTCTTCCAGCGTTTTTAGTAAGCCCGGATCCACCGTTTTTTCAACGACAAAGAAGGGACGCCCCGTACCATCATTAACCCAGTAGTCGGTGATACCCCGTAAGCAGAGTTTTTCGCGTGAAACATGCCGTTTGGGAAGTTTAGTCAAGTGTCCATGATAGACACGGACATGACCATCTATGTAGAGTGTTCCTGCTGCCTCTGGTTCATTTTCCATCCATTGTCGACTGAGGTCGGCCGCCCAGCTTTCAACTGATTCTGGATCAGACAGTCCTTTTACTTTGGTTCTTAAACAACGCACTTCGGGAGCCCGATCCAGGCCAAGTAGTTTTCCGAATTCACCCGGTGCATGCTCGCGAAGTTGTTCGGCATTTTTGATGCGACATAGCCCCATAAAGGCGAGTAGCAATAGAATATGAAAGGTTTGATAGTAACCTGTCAGTTTGCCCAGGTGGCGCTCAATGTCATTTAATAAGCCATTGCCAAGTAACGCGGGCAATGCACATAACACACCGCCTTTAGGAACATCTAAACAGGATTCGAATTCGATTGAGGCTCCCTTTTCCTGCTCACCCAAAGCAGCCTGGATTCGCTCTTCTACTCGAGTGCAGGCCGTACCAAGCACATCGGCTGCATTGGCATCTATAATATCACGGGCTGATTTGGTACTGCCATCATTGGGGTCTATTGATGCGGCAGACTTTTTTTTAAACGTCCATCACTGATCGCCTTGCGAAAGGTATCTGCCCGGATGCCTAATTCTTTAGCGGCTTCGTTAGGCGTCATACCTTGATCCAGATATTCCTGAGCTTGCTGCAAAACCTCAAGCGTAAAGAGTGGTCCTCCCTTGCGAGTCGGGCGAGGTTCAAAAAACGAATCAGCCCCTTTTTCTCGTAGTTGCCTTAATGAGCGCATAACACTACTTTTAGAGACACCAAAGGTTGTAATAATATCGATTGAACGACAGGAACCGGTATTGGTGAGTTGAGAGGTGTGAAGTCTAAATAATCTCTTATTGTCCCTGGTGAGAATAGATCGGGATACCGCCGAGGAAATAAAACCACTCATCATTTCGGTTATCAACACTGACCTGACCATTTATAATAGTCGTACCCTGAGGAATTATTGGGAGCATGAGTTGCTGCATTAATTGAATACCTCGTATGATATGAGGGCTTAGTTTAACCTAAATGAGTACCATTTTCATTTCTTTAGCTGAAAATATCAATCATTGGACAATAATTCCCTAACCCTTTAATTATATTGCCTAGTTTAAGTTTTAATGGATTTCTTTCAGGATAGCGAATCAAGATGTCTGAATGTAAATCAAGAGCAACTGATACGCTTTATCAGTCATCGAATAGCGGACAAACGGATCCTCAGACTCATCCAACGGTTTCTAAAAGCAGGGATACAAGAAGACGGACAGCACAAAGCCAGTGAAACAGGCACACCGCAAGGTGGAGTCATCTCACCACTGTTAGCCAACATTTACCTACACTACACATTAGACTTCTGGTTTGAAAAGTGTATAAAGGAAAAGTGTCAAGGCTATGCAAAGCTCATCCGCTATGCGGATGACTATGTTGTTTGTTTTCAAATAGAAGCTGAAGCCAAGCACTTCAAGAAAGCCATGGAAACACGGCTTAAGCAATTTAACCTTGAAGTCGCGCCTAAGAAAACCAAGCTGTTTGAATTTGGAGTCTTTGCGCAGTCAAAAGCAAAAGCCAGAGGCGAAAGACCATCCACGTTCGATTTTCTAGGGTTCACGCACGTAGTCGAGATGGCAAGCGTTATCGGATGAAAAGGAAAACGGTTAGCAAAAGATTGATCGCCAAAGTTGTTGGATATAAAGAATGGTTGAAGGCACATCGAACACTGCCCACCGCTCAAATTATGAAAACGACAGCCGCGAAACTACGCGGACATTTTGCCTATTACGGTGTGACCGATAATAGTAAAAGTCTACAAAGCTTTGCCTATTGGGTAAGGAAAACGTTGTATAAATGGTTAAATCGTCGTGGAAAACGGGGTTGCTACACATGGGAAAAGTTTATTAAACTTCTCAAGTTGTATCCATTACCGAATCCACGAATTACGGTGAATTTATTATCTACTTCATGGTAAAGCGTGTTGTCGAGGAGCCGTGTGCGTAAATAGCGCCAGCACGGTTCTGTGAGGGGCGTGGTAACAACTGATGAGAATTAGCAATGGTTAGAAATCACACAGTAGCTGCGTGCAGCGAAGTGTACAATAAAAGTATTATCGACTCATTGACTAGCTTGTCGGAAGAACCCGTCTACTCGACCAGACTCGATTGAAAAGCAGAAAAATCAGTTTACAAATTGAAAATGTTAAAACTATGGTCTATAACTTTCTAACGAATAAGGTTAGATTGTGATCGCGAAGCGAGCCACAATCTGAACCGTTTGTTGGACAAGCCCGGCACGATAGTAGGAATTCATTTAATGCGCTCTATGAAAATAGCTTTTTGTTGATCAGCCCGACTGATGAATCGAACCTCTGTTTTTACCTGTTTAACTGAACTTTGAGCGTTGTCCATTGCAGTCAACTCTCAAAGTCCAAGTATCGGAGCAAAATTCTGCCTTAATCTCCGATTTTAGCCCAAGCAACTCCCTCAGCATTTAATCCGCTGATAGCCTGGGTCGAAGTGTTTAAATTTACATAAGCGCTAGTGATTCCAATTGTTAAGTTGGCAAAGGCTGAAACATTATTTCCACCCTGGGTATTTGCCGACGCCCAACAACCATCGCCCCGCCACAACATTTGCAACTGAATGCCGGCCGTACTTTGAGTGCACGCAATATCTTCGTCGGGTCAAACTTTAGCAGGGAGTGAATCAACTTAATAACACCCTTGCTATTCGGATGTAAAAAGCCATAATTGCGCGCACGACGAAAGCCTTTAGGCAAAACATGTTGCAGCACCAGCCACAGAAATTTAGCCCCCGATACCGTTTTGGTTTGATAGCGTTTGGTTTTGCTGTCTTGATAACGGTAGGTTACTTTGCCATTTTGGCAGGATAAGATATCCTGTTCACGAATCACACCACGATACAGGTATCGACCCAGATATATCAATGCTTTATCGCCTGCACCGACAAACTTACAATCGACCACCCATTTTTCCGGAATAGCTGTGGGAAATGGCAACTTTTCTTCGTTCATACGCGCTAGCATCTTTGCACGAAATACTTTTGCTAGTGCTTTATGATGAAACAGGTATTTGCCTTCCTTAGTGCGCCAGAGCTTCTTGATTTTATCCACGATTGCCGCAGGCATAATGACATGAATATGCGGATGATAATTTAATTCGCGTGAGTGTGTATGTAAGACAGCAATCGCCCCGGCATCGCCTTGCAACTGCTTATCATTTTTACTAAAACTCTGTAAAGTCGCCCAGGCACAGTCAAACATCATACTGTAAAGTAACCGCGGATGCTGCCTGGCTAACGACCTTAACTGCGCAGGTAAGGTAAAGGTATTCATAAAATAATCAGCAGGGACTTGTTTTTGTACCTGTCGTTCAATCCATTGTTGACTCTCATGATGTTGACAATGCGGGCAGTTACGCTGGCCACAGGAATGAGGCACAAAGGTTTGATAGTCACAGTCTGCACAGTTAACCTGCATCACAGGACTCAGCTGTGTCCGACAGCTCTTCATGGCATGTAATGCACTGATCTGATTGGAGCGTAAACGAGATTGATACTCGCTTAAAAAGTCAGACTGAAATTGATCAATCACTGCAGCTAGGGTTATCATGAAATCTGCCCCCAGTGAATAGAAAAGTCATTGACTAACTGATTAATGTGCAGCTCTGCATTCTCATCGGTAATATCGGTCAAATGCGTATAGCGAGCCGTGGTTACTAAACTGGTATGGCCCAGAATCTTCTGCAACTCAACTAAATCAACCCCGGCTTCTAACAGGTGAGTGGCGTAACTGTGGCGCAGCGAGTGGCAGGAAATCTTTTTTTTAGTCCCATTTCTTGCGTCACAAGACGGATTGTCTTCTGGATGCCACCGCGATCAAGGGGGGATTCAGCAAGATGTGCACCTTTTAGACCCCGGGCACGGTTGGGAAATACCAGCACTGGATTTTTATGCACAGCCCAAAACTTACGCAACACCTTCAAGGTATTCACAGGCAAAGGCACAAGCCGATCCTTATTGCCTTTGGCATTGCGAATATGTACCCGCATGCGTGTCGCATCAATATCACCTACTTTCAGGCTTAAGCCCTCGCCCAAACGTAAACCTAGACTGTAAATCGTAAAATAAAAAACTCGATAGCTTAGATTACGGGTCGACATAAACAGTTGTTGTGCTTCAACCACAGTGACAATATCGGGTATACGCGTACATCGTGGTGGTTTAATCATTAGCACATCAACCCACGGCTTTTGTAGCACATGTGTATAGAAAAACTTGAGACCATAGAGATCTAGTTTCACGGCACTCCAGGAAAGGCGGCTTAAAAGAGCATGAAAATAATCCACCAGTTGATCTTGCGTTAAGTTATCCAGATGCCCCTGAAAGTGTTCCCCGATACGGCGAATAGCGCGTGAATAAGCGTCAATGGTTTTGGGTTGCAGTCCCTTAAGCTTTAAATGCTTACAGTGCTGGATATAATAATGGTTGAATTTAAGCTCTATCGATGGTGTCATAACAGTGTAACCTCATTATTGTTAGTTGGATGAGCTTACAAGTTACCTGTTATGCATATAACAGGCAATGAGGTTACACTTTAAATTTAAGGGATGCGCTGTTTTTCTCCGCGATAGCGGCTTCGTCCAACACGGTCACCCAGCCGACCGCTGGAAGCGCAGTTCGTTTTTTTAGGTCAGTTTTATATCGAATTTCAGTGACGTTGTTGAAATTTATCATATACCTTCCAGCGCCGGCTGATTCAGTCGTTTTGATACCATATTTTGACACTGAATAGGGTAGGTGCTATTCTTAGTCCTATGAATAATAAGCACCTTAAAACATTAAGAGCAATATTTTCAAGTCCTGTAGCATCATCAATTATTTGGAGTGATATTGAAAAATTATTTATTACTTCAAGCTGTAAAATAACTGAAGGTCGAGGTTCACGAGTACGGGTGATGAAAAATGGTGTTTTTGCTGTATTTCATAGACCACACCCAGAAAAAGAGACAAATAAAGGTGCTGTAATTTCTGTAAGAGAATTTTTAACAAAAATTGGAGTACAAAATGATGCAACATAAAGGCTATAAAGGGTGTTTTGAGTATGATGACGATTCAGATATTTTTCATGGTCAAGTCATTGGGATTAAAGATATTGTTACTTTTCAGGGGAGAAGTATAGATGAGTTAAAATTAGCATTACACGATTCTGTAGATGATTATCTTGAAATGTGTGAGCAAGAAAAAAAATCCCCTGATAAACCTTTCTCAGGTAAATTTAGTTTACGTTTAACCCCAGAGCTACATAGTAATATTGCTGAATCGGCTGCATTAACAAAAACAAGCATAAACTCATGGGTAGTAGAAGCGGTAGAAAATTTTTTGAAACAAGAAAAAATTAATAAACATTCTGCTATTTAAGAAGTGTAGTGAAAATTAAAAACTAATCGGGATAGGGAGCTACTCAAGTAGCCCCTTCCCACAGCGCCGTATACGGCAATGGCATTCGCTTAAGCCATTACCCCATTCGGTTAAGAGTCCGCACGAATACGATAGTATGAGAAATCACTTTGCCCACTCCCACTTCAGGTCTACATTAAGCTGTCGATTCACACCCCCGCCATTTATTCACTGGCTTTTTCGATTTTCTCACATAGGATCGACCCGGCCTCACTTTTTGATGATTTCGTGAAATAGAGCTGACAATGTCATCCATCACTTTTTTAATGCAGCGCGCTGGAACAAACATAATATCTTCCAGATGCCTCGACATTGTCGCCAGGCTATTTTTAATAGTTCGCTTGTATTGTTTGTTTCGGATCCATTTCGTCGGGTTGCAAATTTAACAGGCTATTCAACAAATTTTCAGATTCGTTCGTACAGAGTCTGCTCATGGTGATCAATACAAAATGTGCAAAAAAGAGCGCGGGGTCCCGAATTGCGAATTTAGGCTGACACTATTATGCGATACCGGCGGGCTAAAGCGCCGCTCTACTTCCAATATTTTATTCAGATCAAGCTCACTTGAAAAAATGAGAAAACCAATGGGCCGGTATCGATTGATGTAAGTTTCAATGTATCTATATGACTTTTAACAAAATAAGATTTTTTATCTAGCCTAAATCTATTGGTTTGTATATCCCAAAGCATAGAGTTTATTCCTAATAACTGAAGTTAGAGTAAAATTAAATTCTGGTTTGTAAGTTGAATGCGATGCTTTTTCAATTTTTTATAACTTGGCATTCAACCCGCCAAGCTCTTCTTATGTGTAGTTTATTGCGGAGAAAATAAGCCAGTAGTTTGCCAAGTTTTTGATGTGAAACAAGCTGGTTAATTCATGGTCTCAGTCTCTTGAAAAGTTATGCATGATGTCGTAATATTGTATGCATCTATATTACGGAGGGCATATGAGAACTACTCTGATTTACCAGAGAATTTACTTATTGAGGCAATGAAAGTAACCCATGTAAAGACAAAAACAGGGGTCATTATTCGGGCATTAGAAGAATGGGTTAAAAAATCGAAAATTTCTGATCTCAAAAATTATCAAGGGAAAATTGATATAGACCTTAATCTTGATGAGCTCAGAGATCGTCATTAGTGCAAGTATTAGTAGACACATCAGTCTGAATTGATTATTTTCGGATTAATGGTGATTCTAAAAACTTAGATTTACTAATAGATGAAAATCTCATTGTTATCAACGAGATTGTGTTGGCAGAGTTACTGCCCTATCTAAAGATAAAAAAGCAACTGTAAGTAATCGAATTACTGCATGAAATCAATAAAACTCCACTAGACATTAACTCATTGAATTTCAAGTAAAATATTTGGAGGGTGGCGCAAATGGGGTAGGAATTCCTGATTTAATTATTGCCCAAAATGCAAAGCAGAATGGTAGTAAGGTCTACTCTTTAGATAAACATTTTCGTTTATTGAATCAGGTCTTGAGCGTTGATTTGTATAATTAACAAGGCTAAATCGGGTAAGGGCTAGTTTTTCTCCGGCCCTCCCTACGTGCGGCTCATCGCCATTATGAATAATGGCACTTAACCCATTGCTCTTCAATCGAGACTAAACCTTGCGGCTTTCGCTAAGCGGTAATACCCCAATGTCATTAAGTTGTAAATATTCGACTAACCCATCTATACAGCAATAAATAAAAAGAGTACGGGACACATCATCCAAAACCCTGTATAAAGGTGTTCATGGAAAGTGCCTCCCAACATTCAGCAGCGTGTCCGCAACGCATAGAGACAGGAGAAATCACAAAGTCTCCCTTTGCTCAAATTGTCATTGAACTGACACAAGCAGAGTATATACAGCTTAAATGGGATGCAAACTATTGGAAAGGACAGTATCACCAGGTCAAACAGAAAAATGAAGATCTTAAGCTAGAGCTTGAATCTGCACAGGCACGCATTCGAGACTTGAAACAACGCCTATTTGGCAAAAAAACTGAAAAAGGCGTTGCCAAGAGAAATAGTTCTGGAAGACATAATCATACTGATACACCTCGGCCTCGTGGCCAGCAAAAAGGTAGCAAGGGACACGGGCGCACTCCCCGTCCTGATTTGCCGATTATTGAAGAAGAGCATGACATTGCTGCTGAAAACACGTTGTGCCTAGTTTGTACAAAACCCTACAAGCTTCTGTCACAGACAGAGGATTCAAATATTGTTGAAATAAAGGTTAACAGCTATATTCGTCGTGTCAAACGAAAGGTGACTGTTCAGGGCTGTCAATGCGAGGGAGTCACCGGATTGATTACGGCTCCTCCTGCACCACGTCTTATCCCCAAAAGTGGTATTGGCATCTCGGTATGGAGAGAAGTTCTGCTTAACAAGTTTCTGTTCTCACGAGCACTCAATAATTTGTGTACAGATTACACACATCGAGGTCTATGCATTGCCCCTGGCACACTCACGGGTGGATTACAGAAGATAGCTCCGCTATTCGAACCGCTCGTCAATGAACTGGTTAAAAAACAACTCACCGAAGATCTATTCCATAATGATGAAACCGGCTGGAAAGTGTTTGAAATCATAGAGGGAAAAACGGGCTACCGCTGGTGGTTGTGGGTCACTCAGTCCCGTTCGGTAGTCTATTACATACTGGCACCTAGCCGTAGTGGTGATATACCCATCAAGTATTTTTCCGGACTGGATAAACACCTGGAACAGGTCATTGTGGTCTGTGATCGTTATAAAGGTTACATTCGGCTGGCACGGGAAATTCCACAGATCATACTGGCTTTCTGCTGGGCACATGTCCGCCGTGACTTTCTGGATGCCGCCAGAAGCTATCCGAAACTTGAAGCATGGATGCTTGATTGGGTCGAACTCATTGCCGAACTCTATCATCTTAACAAGCAACGCCTGAAAGAGTGGGACGAAACAAAAAGCCTGGAAACCCAGAATCAAGACTTCAAGCAACACCATCAAGCCCTTGCACAGGCAAGCCAAAAGATGAAAGAGCGCTACGCGCATTTACTGGAAGCGGAGAAAGAGAACAAAAACCTAGAGCGCATTCAATGCAAGATCCTAAACAGCCTGAATAACCACGGGAAAGGATTGATGGTATTTGTGGCTAATCCCCAGGTGCCCATGGACAACAATATCGCCGAGCGGCGTATGCGTAATCCCGGTATGGGGCGTAAAAACTATTATGGTTCAGGGAGAGTCAATGGAGTGCCAGACTGGCAGCCATGATGTTTTCACTGTTTCAGACAATCCTGTTATGGGGATTGAACCCACATCACTGGCTTCACGACTATCTAGATGCCTGTGCGAATAATGGTGGGCAGCCTCCCTCAGACATCCGCCCGTTTATTCCCTGGATGATGAGCGAGTCGCGCAAACAGCAGTTGAGCAAACCCTTGCCTGAACTGACTGCGACTCCACTCGAGTCAGAACAGCCCCAATCACCATGACACGGTATTGTGGACGAAACTTTAGCGAGCAGGAACTGGAACAGATGCGGAAATTGATTGCCGAGGATGCTGGGCGCACGCGTGCCGAACTTTCGCGCCTGACCTGCAGGATGCTTGATTGGTACAAGCCTGATGGGGGGCTCAAGGATATGTCATGCCGTGTTGCCATGCTGCGCATGGCAGAAGATGGACTTATCGCTCTGCCGCCACCACGGCGCAAACCACCCCCGCGACAGAAACTCAACTTTACTGAACAGACGGACCCGCAACCAGCGATCCTCCGGCCTGTTCATGAACTTGCGGCCATCCAGCTTTGTCCAGTCATCACCCGTGATCATTCACGACTATGGAATGAGTACATACATCGCTACCACTACCTGGGGCACAAGCCGCTACCCGGCGCACAGCTTCGCTACTTCGTCATCCTCGACGAGCAAATTATTGCAGCGCTCGGTTTTAGTGCGGCCGCCTGGCAAACGGCACCACGTGATCAGTTTATTGGCTGGAGCCACGAACAGCGGCAAAAAAACCTGCCGTTAGTCGTGAACAATGCCCGTTTTCTGATTATGCCCTGGGTGAAATCCAAAAATCTTGCTTCCACTATTTTATCCATGATAGCTCGTCGCCTTCCTACACAATGGGAAGAGCGTTATGGCATCCGTCCGGTGTTACTGGAAACTTTTGTTGATACCGAGCGATTTGCAGGGACTTGTTACAAAGCCGCCAACTGGATCTACGTAGGTAAAACCAAAGGGCGCGGCAAGTTGGGACCTGCTGGTAAACAAAGCGTACCCATCAAAGACTTATGGCTTTATCCGCTGTGTCGTCAGTTTAGAAGCCACCTAACTCGCTGATTCCAGGTAGTATGTGTTGGTCGAATATTTACGATGAGGGGGGGCATAAACGCTTGATTTTAAACACAGTTTCTCTCCAGCAAGAGAGGGCTTAAGTCAACAGCATTGAGTCTATAGGCTGCCCTGAAGAATATATCACCTGAATCATACGGAGAAAAAAATGGCTAATGAACTTTATCGCAAAGGTATGCAAGAGATGCGTAAGCATCTGGGACCTGAAGCAGATCACTATATAGAAAATATAAAGGAAATTTCACCGGAATTTGCAAAAGTCAATGTTGAATTTCCTTTTGGTGAGCTTTATACACGAGATGTTCTGGACGATAAAACGCGTGAATTATGTACCGTTGCGGCCCTCACAGTGCAAGGCTTCGCGACACCTCAGCTAAAAATTCATGTGCATGCTGCACTCAATTGTGGCGCCTCCCGTAAAGAAGTGGTTGAGGTGATTACTCAAATGATAGCGTATTGCGGATTTCCAGCTGCAACCAACGCTTTAATGGGTGCCAAAGATGTATTTGCTGAGCTGGATGCATAACAAAAACAAGATCATTTATCTCCCGTTATTCCCAATTTGCAATGCAAATTAGAATATAAAATACTTTTTTTAAATTGAGCGCGTACAATCGTTTTTCGATATGAATTAAATTGAAAAATAAAATAAAATAAAATGAAACAAATAAATTTAGGTATGGCTTTAGCAGGTTTTTTATTAATGAGCAGCAATGTATATGCTGAAAGTATGCCATTAACTGAGCAGAATATTCAGGGATCGTGGGTGCTGGATTACACTAAAAGATCTGAAAAAACACTGGAAACATTAACGCGGGAAGACACTTGGATATTTAAAAATGGTAAGGTCACTATTACGCATATTCCACGCAATGGAAGCTATTATGATCAATTACCGGTAAATTATGAACTTTCAGAGAGTACATTAAACATTGCTATTTTGGGTAGAGCAGGTAGGTTTGATAAATTTACTTTGATCAATAAGGATGATAAAAATATGACGCTCAAAGCGAAATATGGCGATATTTATCAGTTTACGAAAAAATAGTTCCTCGCTAACACGTCATTGCTCGCGTTATTAAGACTAACTAGAGTTAGGTTTACCCTAGAAAAATCAGTTGAGCGTGAATTTATAGTGCTCAACTGATTTTTCTAGTCAGATATTTATCAAGCAATTGCTGGTAGTGATGTGCAGAGTCGATTTTGCCGCGCTTTAATGCCCCATTTCTAAAAATAGCTGCCTTTTTTAGCAGCATTTGTATCGCAAGATGTTTATTCTCTTCGCTTAAATCAGGTTGGGAAATGATTTTTTCTAAAGCCTGGATTCTGAATCTATCCATGCCCCAGTGCTTATGAGAAAGCTGGTCCTCATGTCCACCGTATTTTTTTATCAGTGGTTGCTTTATAAACAAGACTGGGTATTTTGCGCTAATCCGTAACCATAGATCGTAGTCTTCGCAAGCAGGCAGGTCTTCATCAAACAGCCCGACATCTTCAAAAACCGAGCGATGAATGATGATAGATGATGGTGACATGGCACATAAGGGCAGGCATTCAGCAAAAATCCAGCCACCTGTTTTTTTATGTTTGTGCATAGCGTTCACTCTAACGCCATTGCGAATCCAGATTTCTTCACTATGACAGATTTTTAATTCAGAGGCCTGTTGCAAAGCCCTGACTTGAACTGTTAGTTTCTCTGCCAGCCAGGTATCATCAGAATCCAGAAAAGCGACCCAATCACCTTTAGCTTGCTGAATGCCAATATTTCTAGCGGCACTTACGCCTTTATTTGTTTGCGTAATAATGCTGACTTGCGGGAACTCGTCATTAAGCATCTGCAGCGTATTATCTGTGGAGCCATCATCGACAATAATGATTTCATCGGGAGGCCTGCTCTGTTGGAATACCGAAAGCAGCGCACGCTTAAGTAGTAAGCAACGGTTATAAGTCGGGATGATCAGGGAGATTTTCATGAAATGACTTTTCTGGAGTTATGTCCGCTACTATACTTCGCGCGGTTACGGATGCGGTTATATAGTGAGCTGATTTTTGTCGATAGTTACGTAACGGTTTCAGCAACTAGCTATCGGCAAAAACTCAGCCGCTAGAAATACGCATCCGTGACCGCGCGAAGTATAGCTACAAATGGAAAATTGTCAGTAATTTTACCGCAAGGATTGCAGCGAAAAATAATATAAAGGATTTTTTTGCAACCCCCTTAAAACAGAATTTTTTATTAAATCAGGGTGATTAAGTTAAATGCCACAAAGTTTCAAGTGATTTAACTTGTTGATTTGCGGAAATGTGCAGAGAGATAGCTATATTAAAGAGTTTTCTATTGGCAATTAGATATATAAAGCAGCTATTATGCCAAACTTGGCGACAAATTGTCGCGCGTCAAAATGCCACATTTGCAAAGAGAAATAGTTCACATAAACTATGTCCAACTCTTGAATGCGATCCTTTCTGGATATCAGAGCTATCTCCTTCCTCTAATGCGGCTGTAATGGCCGCATTTTTTTTCTAAAGGGTTTACCCATTATGAAGCGAACTAATCACTTACTCCCCAATACCCCTACCTGCCCTAAAGAATTGCTTAAACATATTGTATTTCATGAAGCAGGACATGTAGTTGCAATATTTTTGCGTAATCAACAACAAAATTTGCCGCCCGTTTATTTTGAGATTGTTATCAACAAGGAACAGCAAGACCATCATTCCTATTTTGCCCAGGTGCTGGGCGGGCGCTTAATTGATAATTTACCGGTCGCTGAAATAGAAAATAATCAACTGGGTTCCGAAGCTGAGCAGCAAAGCTTACAAAAAGCTTATGAAGCGGATGTTATCAATCTATTAACGGGCCCTCTGGCAGAGGCTAAATATGTCGCTCTACGCGATGGTGAAATTTTTAACCCTCACTTGGTGAACATTGGAGCTTTAAAAAATTACGGTGGGCATCTCGACCTGGAACAAGCGTATCGTTATTTAGAATACTTTATTCCAGATGCGACTGAGCGTGAATTAAAAATCAGCGAACTCTATAACAAAGCCTTTCACTTTATTAATGAACCAAATAACTGGAAGTGTATTCAATCGTTTGCACAATATTTACTGGAACATGAGCAAACAACGATTTCCTGTGAACAAGCCAGTGATGTTCTACAGCCATTTTTAGTGCATTGATTTATCCATAACTGCTATGATATTTGCATAGTGAACTATCGGAAAAAAAATGCAACAGAACACCATAACAGAACAAATGACCCAGGCCGGTCAAAAAATTGAGCATGATTCATTTGCTATTGTAGACCAAGAAGTAGGCAATCATAACTACTCTGTGTCTGAATGGAATATCGTGCGTAGAATGATTCATGCAACGGCAGACTTTGAGTTTAATGGCCTCGCCAAATTTCACCCAAATGCAGTTTCTGCTGGATTAAATGCCATTAATCAAGGCGCTAATATTGTTGCCGATGTAGAAATGATCTGTGTGGGTTTGTCCAAGCCACGCTTAAGCCATTTTGGCGTAAGCACGCATCACTTTATTTCCGATGCGGATGTCATTACTCAGGCAAAAGCAGAGAACAGCACGCGTGCGGTACAGGCAATGCGCAAGGCGCAACGCCTGGATTTACTGGGCAATAGTATCGTTGCTGTGGGTAATGCACCGACCGCATTACTCGAAGTCATTCGTATGATCAAAGAAGAAAATCTGCGCCCTGCCTTAATTGTTGGTATGCCAGTTGGTTTTGTCTCTGCAGCGGAATCTAAGGAAGCAACCGCATTATTACAGGATATCCCCTGGATTATTACCCAGGGGCGAAAAGGCGGATCAACACTCGTTGTCGCAGCTATTCATGCCCTATTAGCACTTGCCGAGCAAGCCAATAAGGTAACGCGCAATAAATAACCCACCCATATTGCGAGTTGCCTTAGTAAAAAGCATTATCCTAGAAACCGCAGTTGAGCACAGTTTTGTGGAAAACCTGAGTGCGAAAGACAAGGCGCAACTCGCAGGCAATGGCCGAAGCCCTTGGACTGACTTGTAACGCAGTATTTCGTGCTCAGATTTATTCACAAAACCGTGAAGCGGGGTCTGTTCACCTATCAGGTGATAAATAGATTCGATCATTCGTGTTACATTCAAATACTTAGAGTGTTTTATAGCGTTCAACGGCGGTTTTTAGGATTATTGGCACTGCGGATTTTTGCCTTTAGCTTGCGCCTGCTGGCGTATTTTCAATGCCTTCGGCATCTGCTTTTGCAAATCAGTAATGCGGGTTTCATGCGCTGGATGTGTCGACATAAATTCAGGCGGCGTTTCTCCTCCAGCCTTGCCCATATTCTGCCAAAGTGTCACGCTTTCCTGGGGATTAAAGCCTGCTGATGCCATTAAATTTAAACCATATATATCCGCCTCAGATTCATGCGCTCTACTAAAGGGCATGATAATGCCATATTCCGCTCCCAGCCCTAATAAGCCCATACCTGTCTGGCCTAATTCAGATTGTGGGTTAATGACTGCCTGAGAAATCGATAAACTTTGATTCACCGCTGTTTTTTGCGAAACACGCTCATTTCCATGGTTAGCTAAAACATGAGCAACTTCATGGCCTAGCACCGCCGCTAATTGGTCCTGGTTTTGCGCAACGGCTAAAAGCCCAGTATGCACACCAATTTTTCGGCCAGGCAGAGCAAAAGCATTTGCCGAAGGCTCTTTAAAAACGACCACTTCCCAGTCGCCACCTACTTCATTAGTAATAGCGGTAGCCACGCAGCGCACATAGGCATTGATGGTTGCATCCTGCTCAATCGGCATATCCTTTTTTAAGGCGGCAAAGGATTGCGCACCCATTTGTTCCATTTCAACCTCAGACATTAATAGCAATTGGCTTCTCCCTGTCGGAGATGTCGCGCAGCTGAGTAGTAAACTCGCTGCTAAGGCGCTAGTCAGTAATTTTGCAGTCATGATCTTTCCTTGCCGTTAAAAATTTGTGAAAAGTATACCTGAGTTTGAGAGTAGCACTTAGACTAATTATGCTATAGTCTGCTATAAAAATAAGGCTCCATAAATAGTTCAGACTCATGCAGTCTCTGTGTCTGTATTAGCGGACTCAAGTCCGCTCTACTATCCATAAGCGCTAATGACACCTAAAAAACCCAAAGGTACACGCAAAGGTTATACCACAGGCGCCTGCTCTGCAGCGGCTGCCAGGGCGGCAGCTATAGGTCTAATAACAGGAAAAGTGCCCAGCGAGATCGAATCTTTATTGCCGAATGGGCAGAGAGTTTTATTTGCCGTACATGCAAGTTCGGTTGCTGCAGACCATGCCCAAGCGGTGGTTATAAAAGATGCCGGAGATGATCCCGATTGTACGCATAAGGCGCATATGACCGCCGATGTGCGCCCATTAAGTGATTTGACTGATCAGGTGCTGTTAAAGGGAGGTGATGGCGTGGGAACCATTACCATGCGCGGACTCGGTTTAGAGGTTGGTGGGCCGGCCATTAACCCGATTCCACGCAAAAATATTGAAGCTAATATCCGCGAGGTCGCCAGCGAATTGCTACAAACCAACAGCCTAGAAGTCACTATTTCAGTACCTGGTGGCCGGGATATGGCTAAGAAAACCTTGAATGATCGGCTAGGTATTATTGATGGTATTTCCATTTTAGGTACCACGGGTATCGTGCATCCTTATTCTACAGCCGCTTTTCGCGCCAGTGTGGTTCAAGGAGTAGAAGTTGCAGCCAATCAAGGCCAGCAAGCAGTGGTGCTAACTACGGGCGGGCGTACTGAGAAATTTACTATCCGTGAATTATCTGAATTGGACCCTGCCTGTTTTGTGCAGATGGGCGACTTTTTAGGCCCTGCTCTGGATAGCGCGCAACAAGCGGGAATTAAACAAATTATTATTGGCGGCATGGTGGGCAAAGTCACTAAAATTGCGCAAGGAGAAGTGATTACTCATGCGCGGCGCAATCCAGTGAATACGCAGTTATTAGCTGATCTTGCAGCGAGTGTTGGTGCTGATGCATCAGTTTGTGCAGAAATAGCGGCGGGTGAAACGGCCAGGTTTGCCGGAGAACGGATGCATGAATTAGGCCTGTCCGAGGCTTTTTATAAAGCATTATGCGCCCGCGTAGTCGCTATTCTTGAAGGAAGGTACCCCGAAGTGTTTAGCTATCGAATATTAATGTGTGATTTTGACGGAGAGAAGTTAGTTGATTATAAGCAATAAGTGTCAGGTTATAGGGGTTTTGGATAATGGGCTTGAGGGCCTATCCTCTACAGCATTAGATGCTTTAAAAAATGCTGATTTAGTGATCGGCGCAACACGGGTATTAGAATTATTTGCTGACTCCATCCACGCAGCGGAAAGCAAGGATTTAACGGGGCAGTTAAGCCAGGTACCTGAATGGATAAATAGCGCATTAGCGAAACAACAAAAGGTGTTGGTGTTAGCAACTGGCGACCCGCTTTGTCATGGCATTGCCAGTTTTTTAAGCAAAAAGCTGGGTACTGAGAAATTAGATATCCTACCCAATATTTCTTCAGTTCAATTAGCCTTTGCCAGCATAGGTCTGGCTTGGCAAGATGCTAAAATCTGCTCGGTACATAATAAGGATGCGGGTGAGTGGCAAACTGGGGCAGGTACTGAGCATGGCTTTTATGCTTTATTGCAAGCAATAAACCAGCACGATAAATTAGCGATTCTGACTAGCCCGGAAAATAATCCCGCGCGTATTGCTCGCATGTTACTAATGGAGAATATGGCAGATTTATTCAGCATGGTGGTTGCAGAAAACCTGCTATGTGCGGATGAAAAAATATTTCAGGATATAAGTATCGCAGCATTAGCAGAGCAGCCTTTTAATGGTAATGATGTGGTTATCTTGACTCGGATTCAAGCGAGGCAGCCGGAACTGATTTTTGGTTATGCTGATGATGCATTTAAGCAGCGTAAACCAGACAAAGGCTTGATCACCAAGCGAGAAGTGCGCGCTGTTTCGCTGGCAAGAATGCAATTAACAGCGCAGAGCACCGTTTGGGACATTGGCGCCGGGTCTGGCTCGGTGGGTATTGAAGCTGCTAAGCTGTGTTCCGAAGGTCATGTCTATGCCGTGGAAAAAAATGTTGCAGATTTCGCTATTGCAAATGAAAATGCGCGTGTTTTTGCGCTGCATAATTACACCTTGATCGAGAATAAAGCCCCGGAAGGAATGGCTGACTGGCCAGCACCCGACGCTGTGTTTATCGGCGGATCAGGGGGCGAACTGGCTGAGCTTATTAAGCTTTGCCTGGGTAAGTTGCAGAATAATGGTTGTTTGGTAATGAACTTTGTAACTTTAGAAAATTTAAGCACGGCGCTAGAGGTGTTAAAACAAAGCAGAGCAAACTGGGATATTACCCAATTACAAGCCTCTCGTAGCCAGCCAATTTTACATATGAATAGAATGCGCGCCGAGAATCCAGTGTGGATAGTTTGCGCGAAAAAAATAGAAGAGAATGGAGTGAGCGCTTAATGTCTATTATTTTTCTTACCATGAAGGAAATGAAGATAATGAAGGAGGGAATTCGTATTACAAGATACCTAAAGTCAGCATCAATAAATTTTGCGTCAGTACTTTTTTTCAATTACTGCTATGAAGTGAAAGTAACACTAACTTCAAGTCCTTCATGCTCTTCATGGTGAAAAATAGATGACTGCTACTTTATATGGCGTTTCTTTAGGACCGGGCGATCCCGGATTAATCACTCGAAAAGCATGGGATTTATTGCATTCAGGTGCAGACTGGACTTATCCGGTGAGAAAAAAAAAGGGCAAGAGCTATGCGCTCAATATCGTGCTGGAAGCTGGGTTAATACCGCCAGATAATCATACTGAACTGGTTTTTCCGATGACCCATGACCGAAAAATTCTGGCTAAGTACTGGTTACAAGCGGCAGAGCAGGTTTTACAAAAATTAAAATCCGGAAATGATGTGGTTTTTTTAGTCGAAGGTGATGCCTCAACTTATTCGACTTTCCAGCATTTGGCAAAAACGGTCGCTGGGCTGGATGAAAATATTGCTATCCAGACAATTGCAGGTGTCAGCTCGTTTAATGCCGCTGCGGCACGCGCGAAGATGCCCCTGGCCGATACGGATGATACTGTCGCTATAATTCCAGCAGGATATGGCATAGCAATGATCGAGAGTATGTTAAGTGATTTTGATACCTTAATATTATTAAAGGTAAAGCCCTTACTTGATGATATACTCGACTTATTAGAACATAAGAATTTATTAACTCAGTCTTGTTTCATAGAAAAGGCTGGGTCTAGTGAAGAGCGAATTGTCCATGATGTATTAAGCTTAAGAGGGCAAAAAGTCAATTATCTATCATTGCTAATGGTACATAATTCCCATAGAATAAGAGGGGAACTTATCCGCGGTTGCCGGAAAAAGTAAACTCCACTTAAAAACAAAAATAGAGGATATTTATGAATGGTACTCAGAAATTAATGGCTGCAGTGATTGCTGTGTTTGCGATAGGTTTTTTAATGGTTGGATCAAATAAAGATCAAACGCCTAAACAACAAGAAGATGCAGCGATGGTTAGAACGGTTGCCCAAATGCAGCGTATGGCGAATTTAAAATGCCCAAAAGCGGTCAAAAAATTCACCGGTGATCAAACTTATTTCCCTACTTCTACTCCTTCTGATCATCAAACTTATGTAACTATGATCTGGGATGCTTCTAAATCAGATGATAAATACAGCTTTAAATTAGCCGAGTGTACTGTACACGAAACCGTAGGCGGGATTTCCAAGTTAGTGATTGATGGCGAGACTTTTATTGAAAAAGAAGTAAAACGCTAACCCTTCAAATATTGCAATGCAAAAGACTGCCAATCCATAGGGGAAAGGCAGTACTTTTGGAAGTCGCAGATTTAGGCGACTCGCCTTAAGGAGCGAGGATTTAATAATACCCGAGTCTGACTTGTCTTTTGACTCCACAGTCGCACTAGAAAAACAGTTGCGTAGTCTGCTATGCGTCTGTTTTCCTAGCACGCCTGTGATGCCAAAATCCTGCGTCATACTTTCGGGTATTATTAAATCCTCGCTCCTAAGTGATAAATAATTATCATTGCCGGCCTTTTCCTACTGTTTTACTAGGTTATAATAATCAGTTTTATAATCCAGTAAAATTATGTCTTCTCCTAAAATCGTTCTGGTTGCCATCACCAAACATGGCGCAAATCAAGTTGCCCAGCTTGCCAATAAACTCCCTGATGCAGATGTATTAGTTTCGGAAAAGTTCCGTGAATTACTGCAAACCTGCAAAAAGCCAGCTCAGTTTTATAGTGGCCCGTTTCGTGAACAAATTGCCAATTTATTCAATAACTATGACCAGCTGGTATTCTTTGTATCTCTGGGTGCAGTCGTACGTTTAGTTGCGCCATATTTAAAATCTAAAGATGAAGACCCGGGCATTATCGTCGTTGATGATGCAGCACAGTTTGTGATTCCAGTGCTATCGGGTCATGTGGGTGGCGCGAATGCCTGTGCTGAAATGCTAGCTGGTTTATTGGATGCAACTCCGGTATTAACGACTGCTTCGGATGTAGGTAAAACCATTCCGGTAGATATTTTAGGTCGTGAATTGGGTTGGCAAGTCGAAGCACCTAAAATTAATATCACTCGGGTTTCTGCCCATGTGGTCAATGAAGAACCGATTGCCTTTATCCAGGAAGCGGGTAGTAAAAATTGGTGGACGCGTAGCACGCCCTTACCAAAAAATATCCACTTATTTGATCGCTTTACTGATGTCGACTTAGGCCAATTCAAAGCCGTGTTATGGGTAACGAATCAAGGAATTTCTGATAGCCTCTGGCAGCAATTGAATGAAAGTCTGGTGGTTTACAGAGTGCCCGAATGAAATTAGCGTTAGGCTTAGGCTGTGATAGAGGCACTCCTCTTAACACGATAGAAACAGCAATCTCTCAAGCACTGGATTCAGCTAGTCTGGATCTTGGGCAAGTTGTGGCGCTGGCCAGTATTGATAAAAAGCAGGATGAAATTGCATTTTTGCAATTAGCTGAGAAACTCAATTTACCGCTGCATTTTTATCCTGCGGAACAGCTAGCCAAAGTACCAGTTCCTAGTCCGTCAGCAGTGGTAATGAAATATGTAGGAACTCCCTCAGTCTCTGAAGCAGCAGCGATTTTAGCAGCAGAATCGGATATGAAAGATTTGCTGGTCGAAAAATATAAATACCGTGGTGCAGATGGTAAAAATGCAACGGTATCCATCGTAAGAATGAGAACAAAGAAATGAACGGAAAAATATATTTAGTCGGTTTTGGCCCGGGTGCTGAAGAACATATGTCCTTTAAAGCCAAGGCTGCCATAGCTGAGTCCGATGTAGTGATTGGTTACACCACCTATATCAAATTAGTTAAAGACTTACTTGATGGCAAAGAAGTGGTCAGAAAAGGTATGACCGAGGAAATTGATCGCTGTGTAGAAGCGTATGAACAAGCGCAACAGGGTAAAATTGTCGCCTTGATTTCTTCGGGTGATATTGGCGTATATGGTATGGCTGGGCCTACTTATGAAGTCTTGTTACAGGCAGGTTGGAAACCCAGTGATGACATCCAGGTAGAAATAGTGCCCGGGAGTACAGCACTATCTACTTGTGCTTCATTGGTCGGCGCGCCATTAACACATGATTTCTGTTCAATTTCCTTATCGGATTTATTAACGCCCTGGCCGGTGATTGCCAGACGAGTCGACGCGGCAGGACATGCTGATTTCGTCATTGCCTTATACAATCCAAAAAGTGGCCGCCGTACCCAGCAGATTGTCGAAGCACAGAAAATTTTGTTACGGTATCGCCGCCCCGATACTCCGGTGGCCATTGTTAAATCCGCTTATCGACGTAGACAAAATATACAGCTGGTACGCCTAGATGAAATGTCCGATTGTGATATAGGCATGTTAACCACAGTGCTCATTGGTAATTCATCAACCTTTATCAAAGAAGGCTTGATGATTACCCCGCGCGGTTATGCTAATAAATATAGCAGTCTGACCGGAGCGACCAAAGATGGTGAGCAGGCGGGTATTTCTTTAAGCATGGGACTGGACGGCTGGTACGCTTGTTTACGTCAGTATGTAGAGGATAATCCCGGTTTAACCTTAGAGAAAATTGCCGAGTATTTTGGCGTAGTCATCGGCGAAGTACTGAATGCAATAGCCGCTGGAGAAAGCGCAGGCGAACATAAAGCAGTGCGTATTCAAAGCGAAAAACTTAATGACGTCGTTAAATCCTGTGAACAATGGGGACGCTTACGCGGTATCGTGCGCGCCGAAGCAGGTGCGGTGACTGAATTATTTCTCCAGGCGCAAGATTTTCAATTGCGCGGTGACTGGTTGAATATTGAAACTGAGGCGTTCCACTGTCATGTGAACTGGAGCAAGGTCGATTCAGCTTATCTGGCGTGTCGTAAAGATAAGTCTTATGGAGTCAACTTTATTGACAACAAAGGTCACCTAGTTTTCAGACTGTTAATAACCAAACAAGACGGCGCATTCAGTACCGATAAACTGGAGGCCTATGCCCAGGCATGGCAAGCGCTAGCGGAGAAAAATGATGACTGAAGTAATCCAACCTAAAATGATGGACTACACTCGACACCTGCTGGTTTGTGTCGGCGAGCGGTGTTCTGAAAACAGTGCTGGGCAAGCCCTGTACGATCAATTGAAAGACAAATTCAAGCAGTCTGGACTCAATGAAGGGGCTCTTAGAGTCAAGCGCAGTAGAGCAACCTGTTTTGGAACTTGTAAATCCGGCCCTCTTATTTGCGTACAACCGGACGGAGTCTGGTATTATGATGTTACCAGCGAAAAACTAGATCGAATCATAAAAGAACATCTGCTGGGTGGTGCGCCCGTTGCCGATTACATTTATCATCAGGGGCCAGGCGCGACGACATAAGAAACGAGGAACGAGGTTTATATGGCTACACAAGAGTATACAGGGGCTATCGCAGCCTGGAAAGATGATAGAGGATTCGGTTTTATCAGAACCGAAAGTGACAACAAAGAAGACGATGTCTTTATTCATATCTCATCATTAAATAATATGAGCCGCCGCCCACGGGTCGGAGATATTATTCATTACGATATAATTGAAGAAAACGGCAAAACAAAAGCCAGCAATGCAATTATCGAAGGTGTCGAACCATTCCATGATACATCCGGAAGCTGCAATACTTTTTTAACAGTGCTGATCACGGCGATTGTTGCCAGCGCAATTACCTATGTGGTTATGACCAAAGTTTTGGAAGCAGAAAATAGCTGTATCAGCGGAGTAAGCATTCAGCTCAGCGAATAAAGTATTCCGTATAAACTTTATAGCAATATCACAAAATGGGGTGGGCATTGCCCGCCCTTTCATCACCCCAAAAATCACTCCCTACGCAACATGAATCCCTATCTAAAGCTTGGCATTATTTCTCTGAGTTTACTTATCACGGCTTGTACTGACTTTCATCTGACCCATAAAGAAAAAGCAACTGAACCCAGCGTACAAACGACACAGTTACAATTGGATACACAAACTCGCAAACTGTTACAACAGGAAATGCAAGCGATCCAGACAGGTATGATGGCATTGGTTCCGGCTATCGCCAGTGGGGATTGGGATAAAGTTGCCGAAATTGGTAAAAATATAGAAGGCAGTTATCTGTTTAAACAACAGCTAACAACTGCTCAGCGCCACGCCCTGCATAAATCCTTACCTGTGCAATTTATTAAACAAGATCAGGCATTCCACCACTCAGCTGGCATGTTAGCTCACGTCGCACAAGAGCAAAATGCTGAACTGGTTAATTTCTATTTTTATAAGCTAAACTCTGCCTGTGTTGAGTGCCATACTGAATTTGCTACAGAAAAGTTCCCCGGGCTTAAGCCTATCCAGCACAAGCCCCATCATTAAAAAACCAACCATGCTACGCAGCCCCTTTCCCGTATTCCGCAAGCTCCATACGGGCTACCACTTTTTTATTATTTAAGGTATTTTATAATATGAAAATATGGATCGATGCCGATGCATGCCCGGTGGTCATTAAAGACATGTTATGCCGTGCTGCCGAGCGTACTGAAGTGATGATTACTTTTGTTGCCAATCAGTATTTACGCCTGCCACCCTCGCGCCATATAAAATTTATTCAAGTGGGCCGTGGTTTTGATGTTGCGGATAATGAAATAGTACTCCGGGTAAACACGGGTGACCTGGTGATTACGGGCGATATTCCGTTGGCTGCCGAGGTCATTGAAAAAGGAGCCTATGCATTGAATCATCGCGGTGAACTGTATACCGCTAACAATATACGCGAATGCCTGAATATGCGCGACTTTATGGATACTCTGCGCTCCAGTGGAATACAAACAGGTGGCCCGGCGGCATTAAGTCAAAGTGACCGACAAGCGTTTGCGAATGAGCTGGATAAATTTTTAAGGAAATAATCCTAGAAAAATTAGTTGCTCACGGTTTCTAGCACACGCTCTTGATTCCACAGCACTTCCAAAAAATGCCCGATTAACCTACGGGTGAATCTAAGATTTTTTGAAAGTGTTATATTAATTCAATATCTTGCACTATAATTCCGCTCCCAACTAATTTTTCTAGGATAAACTGTAGTAGCTTAATCTTGATCTAATTCCATTAAGTTTAGTCCTCTGCAGTCTACTTATACAAGTGTATTAAGTAGATACGCATAATTATTTTAACATTGATACCTAAATCCTGCAAGCCCATATTTTGACTCTCATTAACCTGTCTAGCTAAGTGGTTATTAGGTTTTTACTGCCGCTTTGCCAGCCCTCTTTGTCCAACCGATCAAAATATCCAGATTTAAATCATAAATAGAGGAAATTTTTTGTATCGTATGGATATCCCCCGAGCCCAAGGCAATAAACACCCTGCCAACGTGCCATGACCTTTTAATCAAAGTGACTTAACTTCGGTTAATGTTAAGCGAGTAACCCCACCTTAACCCAATCATCCCATTCCTGTGGATAGAGCGGATCTGCAGGTGTTCTGACTCTCAGCTGATTATTGCCTGTGAGTAATTTTCCAGCCACCCGAATCAGATAAGTACGAAGTGTATCCGGCTCCCATTGGCACAACGTTTTGTTGCCACTCAATTGAGCCATCCAGCGCACGGTATTGTAGGCAAGAACGGCGCAATGAAATAATGCGGCATTAGCCAGAAATTGATTCGTTCTGATTTTACCTAAACCCATTTGTGATTTTGCTTCTTCAATCCATGTTTCGCACGTCGCTCGTTCACCATACTTCTTATGTGTTTGCCAAGGCGATAGAGGTTCAGTTGTTACATAACAAAAATAGTCATATTCTGCCGTATCCCAAAGCTCGGACTGAGGTCCTGTCACTTGTTTAGGTTGCTTTATCCTGACCGCGACAAACTGACGAGAGCGAGACCAGCCACCACAACGATATTGAAACTCGCTCTGCTCCCAACCGGGTCGGCCTTGTATGGCTGTCCAGGCCTGTTTGGCCAGCAATGCGTTCAAATTCTTAAGTTTAACCTTTATTAGATACCCATGCCCTCTGGTATCGAGAAATTCAAGCAAATCACCGACAAAATAACCACTGTCACCGCGAAAAATAATGCGCATCCGATTGGGCAAGTGTGCAAGTAACTGTTTGGTAAATTCTACAACACCATTGCTTGTAAAGGCATTGCCTGTCCGGAACCAGGCTTGTAAAATTTCTTTTGTTTCCGCTAGAAAAGCGAGTTGTGGATGGTATGAACGGGCACCTTTCTTTTTGGGGTTGAAGCCTTTGGCACTTCCTTCTTGTCGACCACAAACGGTGTCCACAGTTGAATCGACATCGACCCACTGGACGGATTGTATGCCAGTTTTCGATTTTCCGGAACGAAGCAATCGCCGCCAGTGTTGACCACGCAAAGTATGCGTGAGCGTTTCAAACTGGCTTATCTGCCTATCACTTACTTCTTTAAAGATCCGTAAAATTGTGGTTTCAACAGGAATCTTTATCCAGCCAGCTACTTTGCGCAGTACGCTATCTGCCCATACGGTCGTCACCTTTGCCATTGATGTTGCTCCCCCCATCATGCCAACCAACGTCAATAGAACCACATCAGATAAGTGATGGTCTGCATTTTCACCCCGCCGATGTGGAACGCTTTGTTTTACGGTTTTTTCAAAACCTATCCTGTCTAAATATTTCACGACGGGAATCAGTCCCGCCTGGCTTGTCAATCCATGTGCTGTAGATGTCATTTTTACCGTTCGGGTACGGTTTCTTACGTGAGATGAGGATTTTGATACTTTAGAGGGCTTCATTAAAACAATGAGATAGTGAAATCAGGAAAATGATATTATATCATTGTTTAATAAGGAGTTTTGTGGATTATTATGTATAATGCTTGCAGGATTTAGGTGATATTAAAAACAATAACCACGTCCTGTGGGCGTGGGTAGGTTCGTAGGCTCAGCCTGACACTATTATAGAGTGTTAAGAAAAGCGGTATAAACTAGGGCTACCTTTTTAACAAGGCTTAAAAATGGGAGTAAAAAAAGCTTTAGCTTTTTCCGCAACGGCAATAGCTAAAGCTATTGCACTCCCACCTATTTTTTGAGCACCAACGATGCTAAAAACACCTTTCTAGGATGTAATAAAACCACGTTCTAAGAACGTGGATGTTTAATTTTACTTATTTGTGTCTTACTAGCTGCGTATATCAGTCAATCAGTACATCACATAAGATCTTGAGACTCATTTGTTAATTGGAAAAATACTGGAACACGGATATATAAAATAAGCTTAATTATACATTGCACGATCCTGCCTCAAAACTTTTGCTTTGGGTACTAAGAAATTGGATTGTATTTTTCACACTTACCGGAGACAGAACCTTTATTTATAACTATGACCCAGTCAGCGGTATTGTTAAAAATCATAAATCAAAGACTCTTTGCTTTATGCGATATTGATAGTGGTGATAGCGCATGACCTCACGCACCTGTTCGATAAGTTTTAGATCGGGATTCGGCTTGAATTTATTTTACATATCCATAAGTAGAACCTTACTGAGATCGTATAAAAAAATCTATTGATATTTTCCATATTATTATCAATATAATGACAATATATGGAAAATTAACGCACCAACCCATTTTTTATTACGTAAATAGAGAAACTAAAAACAACTAATACTTATTTATATTCAATATAATCAGACATCTTGATTCAGACGAAACTAATTTGAGACCATTTCCTAATTTTTTGCGGATGAAGTCAGCTCATAAATTAAGCGCAGATCGGTTCCTGGATAATTGAGTTCCGTTTGATTAAGTTGTTCAAATAACTTTTCTATTGCTTTATTACTTGCAGGTCGGGAAGTACTATGCACACGTATCCGAAGTTGTTTTTTTACTTTATCGGGTAATATATCTGCTTCTGTCACAAACAGCGTTTGTAATAGTTGCCTTGCCATCGGAAAGTCGATTGTCGGTGAGGTTAGCAGAGCGGCCATTGCTGTTTCTGCCCGATAAGCGATCATGTTGACATTATCTATCAGCCGCTTTTTCCCTGGCAGAAGCTGTTCGAACTTATCTTCGTCTCTCAACTCTTGCCAGGTAATGTGTTTGGGCGTTTGGCTTAGTTTTTCCTTGATGGTTTTTAGTTCATTTTCATAATGCTCTATTTCTTCGAGTAATTCTGCTCGTTTTCTTTCCCATTTCTTGTATTTCACATCTTCCGTTTCATCTTTTTTAATCACCGGATGAAGTTCCATCGCTGCAAATCGAGATAGACGGTAATTGAGTTTGGATTGTATCGAATTACGCTGTCCTTCCTGTTGGCGCCTATCAGGGTTGACCACCTTTTGGGTATCGGATAGTGGCTCTATTCCATACTCCTGTAGCATATCTAGCCCATAGTGGTGCTTCATATATCTAAAAAAGTTATCTTGGCACCACCGGCTAAACATTCGCCCAGAAACAGCCGTCAATTCTAGTTCATAGGCTGTGGTAATAATACTGGTTTGGTGACCAGAATCAGTCAACTTGCGCACTTCTCTCATCCACATCGCCTGTTTTTTGGTTCCAACCAGACTGCCTCGTTCGGCGAGTTTCATGATGACTTTTTCACCACTCGGTAGGGTGATCTCCTGGCCGGAAAAATTGTCCAGTGGCCAATTTTCGGTGGGAAATTTATGATAGGTCATGCAAGCGACACGATGCTTGTTCCACATCTTTCTAAAGAATGCGGGGCTATAGCCTTCTCTATCAAACACCAGGATAAAACGACAGGCTTGTTTGTTTTGCTGTAATGCTTGTGCACTCGGTTGATTCGGAATGTCTTTGAGTAATCGGGGGACGATATCTTCTTCCAGCGTTTTTAGTAAGCCCGGATCCACCGTTTTTTCAACGACAAAGAAGGGACGCCCCGTACCATCATTAACCCAGTAGTCGGTGATACCCCGTAAGCAGAGTTTTTCGCGTGAAACATGCCGTTTGGGAAGTTTAGTCAAGTGTCCATGATAGACACGGACATGACCATCTATGTAGAGTGTTCCTGCTGCCTCTGGTTCATTTTCCATCCATTGTCGACTGAGGTCGGCCGCCCAGCTTTCAACTGATTCTGGATCAGACAGTCCTTTTACTTTGGTTCTTAAACAACGCACTTCGGGAGCCCGATCCAGGCCAAGTAGTTTTCCGAATTCACCCGGTGCATGCTCGCGAAGTTGTTCGGCATTTTTGATGCGACATAGCCCCATAAAGGCGAGTAGCAATAGAATATGAAAGGTTTGATAGTAACCTGTCAGTTTGCCCAGGTGGCGCTCAATGTCATTTAATAAGCCATTGCCAAGTAACGCGGGCAATGCACATAACACACCGCCTTTAGGAACATCTAAACAGGATTCGAATTCGATTGAGGCTCCCTTTTCCTGCTCACCCAAAGCAGCCTGGATTCGCTCTTCTACTCGAGTGCAGGCCGTACCAAGCACATCGGCTGCATTGGCATCTATAATATCACGGGCTGATTTGGTACTGCCATCATTGGGGTCTATTGATGCGGCAGACTTTTTTTTAAACGTCCATCACTGATCGCCTTGCGAAAGGTATCTGCCCGGATGCCTAATTCTTTAGCGGCTTCGTTAGGCGTCATACCTTGATCCAGATATTCCTGAGCTTGCTGCAAAACCTCAAGCGTAAAGAGTGGTCCTCCCTTGCGAGTCGGGCGAGGTTCAAAAAACGAATCAGCCCCTTTTTCTCGTAGTTGCCTTAATGAGCGCATAACACTACTTTTAGAGACACCAAAGGTTGTAATAATATCGATTGAACGACAGGAACCGGTATTGGTGAGTTGAGAGGTGTGAAGTCTAAATAATCTCTTATTGTCCCTGGTGAGAATAGATCGGGATACCGCCGAGGAAATAAAACCACTCATCATTTCGGTTATCAACACTGACCTGACCATTTATAATAGTCGTACCCTGAGGAATTATTGGGAGCATGAGTTGCTGCATTAATTGAATACCTCGTATGATATGAGGGCTTAGTTTAACCTAAATGAGTACCATTTTCATTTCTTTAGCTGAAAATATCAATCATTGGACAATAATTCCCTAACCCTTTAATTATATTGCCTAGTTTAAGTTTTAATGGATTTCTTTCAGGATAGCGAATCAAGATGTCTGAGCCTGCAAAGGCAACTTTACCCAGACATGAAGGACTGGACTAATGAAGCAAACCTCCCTGCAGGGGATAGCAAACAAAGCGACACAGGATATAACTTACCGATTTCGGAATTTATTTGGAATGTTAACCGTTGGTTACTTGTTTTGGTGTTGGGATTTTATCAACCGAAAAGCAAGCGCGGGAGTGGATAGAATTGATGCGCAAGCATACGAAGAAAATCTACTACCGAATATTGAGCAACTGGTAAAGCAAGTCAAAGAAAATACTTATCGGGCTAAGTTGGTTCTTAGAAAATACATTCCCAAAACGAACGGCAAGTTACGTCCACTAGGGATCCCGGTCATCGCGGACAAACTCCTGCAAAGGGGCGTAGCCAAGATACTGGAAGCCATCTACGAGCAGGACTTTCTAAGCTGCAGTTATGGATACCGACCAAGAATTGGAGCACTCAAAGCCGTAAAAGACTTAAGCAGTGAGCTTAATTCAAGAAAGTATCACAGTGTGGTTGAAGCTGATATTAAAAGCTTCTTCACGAACATTAATCATGATCTGCTGTTAGAAATGTTAGCGAAAAGAATAGATGACAAACGCTTCCTGAATCTTATCCGTAAATGGTTAAAAGCTGGGATAATGGAAATAGATGGGCAAGTCACGCATCCAGTGACGGGAACGCCGCAAGGCGGGGTCGTTTCACCGATATTGGCTAACATCTACCTCCATCATGTCATAGATGAATGGTTTGAAGAAACAGTACGGAAACACAGCAGAGGGC
The DNA here is from genome assembly GCF_965251085.1 of Methyloprofundus sp. Lineage (NCBI taxonomy): Bacteria > Pseudomonadati > Pseudomonadota > Gammaproteobacteria > Methylococcales > Methylococcaceae > Methyloprofundus > Methyloprofundus sp. The sequence goes on from NZ_OZ252594.1 coordinate 4,550,783, forward strand.
AAGTTTATGTTTGCCGTTATGCGGATGATTTCGTCTGTGCCTTTGAAAATTCAAAAGATGCTGAGCGATTTTACAAAGCTTTGGGTCAACGTTTAGAGGGTTTTGGTTTGCAAGTTGCAGAAGACAAGACTCGAATTATTGAGTTTAGTCACTGCAAAGTGCGACTTAAGCCTAAGTTTGACTTTCTAGGCTTTGAGTTTTTCTGGGGTGTTAATAGATGGGGTAAGCCTATCTTGAAACGTCGTACCTCACGAGATAAACTTCAAGCATCTTTAGCGAAGTTTAAAGTCTGGTTCAAGAAATACAGTAGCTTACCGAAGAAGATTCTATTTAGTGCCTGAACGAAAAGTCAGTTTTTTAAAAAAACATCACACCCAATCTACCATAATATTTTCCGATTTGGCTTAGTTGAGATAACAATCCACCCATTATTACGAATTTGCTCAGCACAATGCTATTGTGCCACTTTTCAGACATACTAATCCCTCAGTAAGGCCACTTTCTTTAAAAACTTAAGCGGCTTTCTTTTTTTCTTTGGCCAATCGTTGTCGTTCCATATCTCGTTTAATTGCGCCCACTTTTTGTATGTTCCTTGATAATACAGCCAGTGCGGTATAGCGTTCAAAACCATCAATTCCATGGTCCCGACATTGACTCAATCCATGAACCTGCAATGCATTAATGGCCGACTCAACAGCTGAGTGTTTCTTTTTGGCCTGTTTAAATTGATCGGCATATTCACGTTCCTTGTCCTTGACCGATAATTTCCCTTTTTTCGGCAAAGTCACTTCATCAAGTATCTCTTTCAGCCCACTTTGATTGCTCTTGCTATGAAAGCCTTTGTCAAAACTACACGCATTGAACGCTGGAAATTTCGCTTGTGTCGCTTCAACCATACCTATGGCTATTTTATCATCCGTTTCTTTTTGCATGACCTTATGATGCAGTATGAATCCGTGGTAGTCTTCAACTATACAGACGCGTATACCTAATTCAACGGGAACCCCTGCCTTGCCTTTGCTAATCCATTCGGTATGTGGCTGAAACAGGGAAAATACTTTTTCATCATGAGGGATGGTTTCTCCCTCAATCACGCGTCGTCTGATCTGATCGACTTGTCGATCGCCATGCTGGAGAAAGGTTTGCATCTTAAGCAATAGGACTTCTGGAACCTTATAGGTGCTTATTAATAACGCATAACTTTGAGTGACTCGGTTCAGGTACTTTTGAGCTAAATCAATATAAACCTGATGTGCGTTACAAATCAAATCGGCCTGAGCCCGTTTTTTCTTTTCGTCCTTCGAGGTGGAATGACGCAGCTTTTGAATCCGTCTATATTGTCGTTTGAATTCAGTGAGGTTATGTTTATGCTGCCGCCAATCGGGAAGGTCGTGTTCCTGGCACCAGTAAACACACTGACGGAATAAGACCCTCATCACATCGTAAAGCAAGTTAATGTCGGTTGGAAAGTGAACATCGGTTTTTAAGACAAATGAATCGCAACGCCCCTGAATGGATGCAGTGGACTCTAAATTAAGCAACTGATAACCCGAGCGAATGACTTCAGTATTAATGCGATCCATGATCTCAGGTGTAAATAACTTTAGATTATCTCTTAGGGTTTGTAAGCGATAGTTTTTGTCATCAAAAGTACCGTGCCCTAGCATCATTCTGAGCGTTCGATGTTCGTTGGCGAGTTCCTGGATACGATCGAAGTCAGCACCGAGTGCTACCCGTAAGGTGCCTAATACCAGAATACGCCACTGTTCCATGCCGGGACGACCTTTATTTGATGAGACGGCAGCTGTTTCATCACTGCCTTTTTTGTTCTTGCGCGGGATGACTTCTTGAAGAATTTTGAAAACAGCTTCTTTTAAAGGGCCAGTTGTATAGATGTGTTGCAAGCCCAGCAGGATGAGTGGAATATCATCGCGTGATGTGACATCAATGACGATGTTGGCAATATCGACTTGTCCTATTTCCAGTTGTGATGATATGACATTTCTCATGGTTTTTTTTGCGGCGAAGTTTTGCTAATAGAGGGCTGATATTGAAGGCTCAGTATTTGCTAATGCACTTTTTGGATAACAAGACCTATTTAAAAACAGTGACTTATGTGTTTTGTATGAAAAACACTAAAATGGCGATTTTTAATCTTCAATCGTTTTATTAGCTGTTATTATAGCATAGTTATCTGATTTTAAAGGGAATTTAGTTATTTCCGTTCAAGCACTATTTATGAAACTGAATAGGAAATTACAAGGTTATTATAATTACTACGGTGTTCGAGGAAACTATCAAAGCTTAAACAGTTTTGTTTACCGAGTCTGGCAACTTCTTTACAAATGGCTTAATAGGCGCAGTCAGCGTAGGAGCTATAATGTAAAAGGATTTAAAGGACTGGTAAAAGACTTTGGAATTGCGAAACCAAGGATATGTCATGATTTCTAAGAATAGACGTGTAGCGAAGTGCGAAGCGAGCAGTTCAGAAGAGCCCAGTGCGGTAATTTCGCACGCTGGGATCTGTGAGCAATGTCATTCACTTAAATACAAAAATAACAAAAAAAAATAAAGTGATTAAAACTCATAAGCTTAAGCAACACTTTCCTCAGTTACTTTTTGCCTTAACTATATCCATCTAATCTGCCAACATAAGCATGGATAATTTAATTTTTGCAGGCAGGCAACATAATGACAACAGCTATTACCCAACCCCTTACACTTTCTGCTCGTTATTTTTCTAAAAAAGAACTCGCCTACGTTCAGCAAACCGTTAACACGTTCCCCAATTTAAGCCTGACCGAACTTGCCGAAACGCTATGCGAACATTTGCACTGGGTCACGGCAAAAAAACGCAATAAAATTAATGCCTGCCTAAGCGCCTTAGCTAAGCTGGAAAAATTGGGCTATATCAGCTTACCGGTAAAACGCGTTCAAAAGAAACGCGAATCAAAACCGATCATCTGGACATCACAATCGGTTCCTGGTGTACCTATTGAATGTGAGCTCAGTTCCTTGGGGCCTATAGAATTAGAGGTTGTCACAGATAAGGCGGATGTCGCGCTTTGGAATGAGCTCGTTGATCGGCATCATTACCTGGGTTATCGTCATCCTATCGGTGCGGCCTTAAAATTTAGCCAGTCACGCCTTATCTATCGTGACTCGTCAAATTGCAGATGATTGGGATAAAACGCACGCTTACCGTCCCGTCTTGATTGAAACCTTTGTGGACACCACGCAATACCACGGCACCTGTTATCTCGCTGCTAATTGGTCACATATCGGTGAAACCAGTGGCAAAGACTGGCAAAAGGCGACGGATAATAAAGAGGGCACCATTAAGAAGTTGTTTGTTTTTCCGCTTAATCCACACTTTAGAGCCGTATTGAAAAATGAACCTGTCAGCCAAAAAAAATCGATCATTGATGACGACTTTTTAAACTTATGGGGCAAGGTTGTCAATATCATCTCTGAGGTGGCTCTTGCCTACGATGCCACCTGGCAAAAACGCAAACGGGTGATAGACTCATTATTACTGGTTTTTCTTATTTTTCGCCTGGTTTTTTCAAAAAACACACAGAGCTATGGCACCACCATTACCGAATTCTGGCACAATTGCCATCGGATGAAGTTTCCCTTGCCCCAAAAACAAGCCATTTCAGCCTCATCCTTTACCGAGGCACGTAAAAAACTGAATGAATCCATTTTTATCGAGTTGAACCAGCGCATTATCCAGGCCTGTCCTGAGAAAACATCAGAACGCTGGTTGGGACATCGCCTGTTTGGAGTGGATGGTAGCAAGATCAATCTGCCCCGAGAATTAATCAAAGCAGGTTATGCCACACCACAACAAAACAGCCATTACCCACAAGGCCTGCTCAGTTGCTGCTATCAACTTAAATCAAAAATCCCCTATGATTTTGATCTGGTCAGTCATGGCAATGAACGCAAGTGTGCTTTGGCGCATTTACAAATACTAGAGCCAAATGACGTTTGCGTCTATGATCGCGGTTATTTTTCTTACGCCTCTTTATTCCAGCACATTCAAGCGGACGTACACCCTGTCTTTCGAATGAAGAGACACGCAGGAAAAGCGATTGATGAATTTATCGACAGTGATAAAACAGATGAGATCATTACCCTGATGCCAACAAAAGCGCGCCAGAGAGAGATCAAAAAAGAATTTCCTTAGATGATCTTTGTACCGCTAAAGATACGTCTCATCAAATATGTCATTGATGGCACGAGTTACTGTATTGGCACCACGCTAATGGATAAGCAATACACCATTGATGCGTTGAAATCGGTCTATCATGATCGCTGGGGCATTGAGGAGCTTTATAAAGTGAGCAAAAAGCTAGTTGAGGTTGATGATTTTCATGGACGCAGTGAGCGCACGGTCAAACAAGAACTGTACGCTCACTTTGTGTTAATCACCATGAGCCGACTCTGCGCGAGGGCCTCTGAGCATTTGCTGGCGAGTTTACTGAATCTTCCTATCGATGAAGAATCAGAGACAGAGCAAACGATTCAGGTCAACTTTAAAAATACATTAACGACCGTAGCCCGACATCTTGAGGAGATTTTGTATGCACCCAGTATTTACATCAATCAGGTGATGACTGAGTTGGTTTGTTCAATTTCACGTTACTATCACAAGAACAGACATCTTGATTCGCTATCCTGAAAGAAATCCATTAAAACTTAAACTAGGCAATATAATTAAAGGGTTAGGGAATTATTGTCAAATGATTGATATTTTCAGCTAAAGAAATGAAAACGGTACTCATTTAGGTTAAACTAAGCCCTCATATCATACGAGGTATTCAATTAATGCAGCAACTCATGCTCCCAATAATTCCTCAGGGTACGACTATTATAAATGGTCAGGTCAGTGTTGATAACCGAAATGATGAGTGGTTTTATTTCCTCGGCGGTATCCCGATCTATTCTCACCAGGCTGACAATAAGAGATTATTTAGACTTCACACCTCTCAACTCATCAATACCGGCTCCTGTCGTTCAATCGATATTATTACAACCTTTGGTGTCTCTAAAAGTAGTGTTATGCGCTCATTAAGGCAACTACGAGAAAAAGGGGCTGATTCGTTTTTTGAACCTCGCCCGACTCGCAAGGGAGGACCACTCTTTACGCTTGAGGTTTTGCAGCAAGCTCAGGAATATCTGGATCAAGGTATGACGCCTAACGAAGCCGCTAAAGAATTAGGCATCCGGGCAGATACCTTTCGCAAGGCGATCAGTGATGGACGTTTAAAAAAAAGTCTGCCGTATCAATAGACCCCAATGATGGCAGTACCAAATCAGCCCGTGATATTATTGATGCCAGTGCAGCCGAGTCACTCGGTACGGCCTGCACTCGAGTAGAAGAGCGAATCCAGGCGGCTTTGGGTGAGCAGGAAAAGGGAGCCTCAATCGAATTCGAATCCTGTTTAGATGTTCCTAAAGGCGGTGTGTTATGTGCATTGCCCGCGTTACTTAGCAATGGCTTATTAAATGACATTGAGCACCACCTTGGCAAACTGACAGGTTATTATCAAACCTTTCATATCCTATTGCTACTCGCCTTTATGGGACTATGTCGCATCAAAAATGCCGAACAACTTCGCGAGCATGCACCGGGTGAATTCGGCAAACTACTTGGCCTGGATCGGGTTCCCGAAGTGCGCTGTTTAAGAACCAAAGTAAAAGGACTGTCTGATCCAGAATCAGTTGAAAGCTGGGCGGCCGACCTCAGTCGACAATGGATGGAAAATGAACCAGAGGCAGCAGGAACACTCTACATAGATGGTCATGTCCGTGTCTATCATGGACACTTGACTAAACTTCCCAAACGGCATGTTTCACGCGAAAAACTCTGCTTACGGGGTATCACCGACTACTGGGTTAATGATGGTACGGGGCGTCCCTTCTTTGTCGTTGAAAAAACGGTGGATCCGGGCTTACTAAAAACGCTGGAAGAAGATATCGTCCCCCGATTACTCAAAGACATTCCGAATCAACCGAGTGCACAAGCATTACAGCAAAACAAACAAGCCTGTCGTTTTATCCTGGTGTTTGATAGAGAAGGCTATAGCCCCGCATTCTTTAGAAAGATGTGGGACAAGCATCGTGTCGCTTGCATGACCTATCATAAATTTCCCACCGAAAATTGGCCACTGGACAATTTTTCCAGTCAGGAGATCACCCTACCGAGTGGTGAAAAAGTCATCATGAAACTCGCCGAACGAGGCAGTCTGGTTGGAACCAAAAAACAGGCGATGTGGATGAGAGAAGTGCGCAAGTTGACTGATTCTGGTCACCAAACCAGTATTATTACCACAGCCTATGAACTAGAATTGACGGCTGTTTCTGGGCGAATGTTTAGCCGGTGGTGCCAAGAGAACTTTTTTAGATATATGAAGCACCACTATGGGCTAGATATGCTACAGGAGTATGGAATAGAGCCACTATCCGATACCCAAAAGGTGGTCAACCCTGATAGGCGCCAACAGGAAGGACAGCGTAATTCGATACAATCCAAACTCAATTACCGTCTATCTCGATTTGCAGCGATGGAACTTCATCCGGTGATTAAAAAAGATGAAACGGAAGATGTGAAATACAAGAAATGGGAAAGAAAACGAGCAGAATTACTCGAAGAAATAGAGCATTATGAAAATGAACTAAAAACCATCAAGGAAAAACTAAGCCAAACGCCCAAACACATTACCTGGCAAGAGTTGAGAGACGAAGATAAGTTCGAACAGCTTCTGCCAGGGAAAAAGCGGCTGATAGATACTGTCAACATGATCGCTTATCGGGCAGAAACAGCAATGGCCGCTCTGCTAACCTCACCGACAATCGACTTTCCGATGGCAAGGCAACTATTACAAACGCTGTTTGTGACAGAAGCAGATATATTACCCGATGAAGTAAAAAAACAACTTCGGATACGTGTGCATAGTACTTCCCGACCTGCAAGTAATAAAGCAATAGAAAAGTTATTTGAACAACTCAATCAAACGGAACTCAATTATCCAGGAACCGATCTGCGCTTAATTTATGAGCTGACTTCATCCGCAAAAAATTAGGAAATGGTCTCAAATTAGTTTCGTCTGAATCAAGATGTCTGAAGAAAAGGAAGGGGCGTCATTACGCAAGAGAATCGAAACAGTCAGCACAGCAATGGAATACGCGGAGAAATAGCGCTTGATTTTTTAACATAAGAATGTGGGTTGGGTTGAAGTTTATCTGATTCTTAACCGAATAGGAGTGTTTCTTAAACGAATGACATTGGATCTGTGAGGGGGCAGTTGGGTAACTGGCTGTTCTACCTTGATAAGTCTTTTATCGGGAATCTATGCTTAACCTACGAGATCCCTGCTACAAGCATCCAGGAATGACGGCTACGCACTTAAGACGGGACACCGTAGGCTGGGTTAGATTTTTTTAACGAAGTAAAAAAACGTAACCCAGCAAAGCCCCGTATACCTAAAATACTGGGTTACGTTATCTGCGCTTCGCTAGATAAGCTAACCCAGCCTACATTGCTTTGTCCCGTTTTAAAATGGTAACTGGAATGACGGAGTCTAGCTGAGAGTTATGGGTAATCAAGTATAACTATGCGGGACGAAATGAAAAATTTCAATGCTCATTGTAAAAGCAATTCAGTGAGCATTTAGTTTAATGCGGTCATTATTTTTTTAAACTGCGATTAAACACACAATATTAATGGGTTATATAAGTGAGAGATAATGTATAATTAGCAACTTTTTTATAATAATAATAAAACCTGAGACGAAGATTTCAGGTGGTAACAATCAGAGGAATCTAGGTATGTGTTGGAGTGGAGAAGCATCGGCAGTCTTAGCAGTTGCCGGGCTGGGAACGGCTGCTTATATTGCAGTAAAAGGGGAGTCAAAAGAATTATGGATTCCATTAACTTATTTCGCATTAATGGAGTTGTTACAAGCTGCAACCTACGTCTATATAGATGAATGTAGCTCACCGATGAATCAGATGCTCACGCTATTTGGCTACCTGCATGTTGCCTTTCAGCCATTTTTCGTCAATATGGTGGCGATGTATTTTATCCCCGAGAGTGTTAAATTAAAAATCAGAACGACTGTTTATACCTTATGCGCAGTTGCTGCCGTTGCAATGATTGTTAAGATGTTTCCATTTGCCTGGGCGGGTCTGTGTGTTATTGGTACAGAAGGGTTTTGTGGCGATCAAATTTGCTCTGTTTCAGGTGCCTGGCACATCGCCTGGCAGATGCCTTTAAACGGTATAATGTCTGGCCCAGTATCATGGCTATTTGGTTTTGACTGGGGTTTACATGTGTTTACCTATATTCTGGCTGCATTCGTTATGCCGGTTATCTATGGTTCCTGGCGCTTTGTCGCGTTTCATTATGTCGTCGGCCCGTGGATTTCAGACGTCACCACAGATGACCCTAATGAATATGCGGCTGTCTGGTGTTTATTTTCTATCGTCTTATGCGTCTCGGTCATTAAAACGCCTATCAGAAAATATTTACATGTTAAAACCTGGCCTTTTTATAATCGTACCATCAGCGATTCTTTATAATTCCTTTAAAATAGAGGCTTAGGAGCGAGGATTTAATAATATCCGAAAGTATGACGCAGGATTTTGGCATCACAGTCAAAAGAAACGTCATTCCTGCGTAGGCAGGAACAAGTCAGACTCGGGTATTATTGAATTCTCGCTCCTTAGCATAGCCAGCCCTTCCCAGCCTGGCTATGCACTTGCTTTATCTTGGGAAAAACAAGTGATATAACCCATTGAGTTTTATGCTAGTTGTGGTAAAGTTTTTATAATTTTTCTTAATAGAAGTAAACCCTTATTTATATGCCTTTTTTATCTCCTAAATGTCAGATACTGCTGGCATCCTCAATTTTCAGTCTAAGCTTCGTTACTGTTTCTGCCGATACACTTTCTAAAACAATCCAGACTGAAAATGCAATTCAGAAGAGTGCTGTAAAATCGCAAAAACATATCGATGGTTTAGATGATCAAACTCGCAAAATGTTAGAGAAATACCGCTCTGTTACGCGGCAAACTCGAACTTTATTAACCTATAATGAGCATTTACAGGCCTTACTGGATTCCCAAGAAATCGAGAAAGCCTCGTTTGAGCAACAGCTGACAGAAATCGAAACGACTCAGCAAGAAATCGTTCCACTGATTCTGAATATGCAAGCAAGTCTGGAACAATTTGTACAGCTCGATATTCCCTTTTTACCCGAAGAGCGCAAACAGCGTGTTAGCAGTTTAAAAGCAATGATGACGCGTGCTGATGTGACCAATGCTGAAAAGTTCCGGCGTATTATTGAAGCCTACCAAATAGAAAATGATTATGGCAATACCATAGAGGCTTACCGCGCCAATATTGAATTAGAGGGTAAAATCAGTTCGGTGGACTTTTTACGCCTGGGTCGCGTTGCTCTCTATTATCAGCGTCTTGATGGTAGTGAAACAGGGGTCTGGAATAATGCAGAAAAAAGCTGGAAACCACTATCTAATGAATACCGCAATTCAATCCGCCAGGGATTACGTATGGCGCGTAAAGAAGCTGCCCCGGACTTATTAACCTTACCTATACCCACTGCAAAGGAGGCTAAGCAATGAAATTAGTTATCAGCTTATTGCTTTGCTATTTGGTCTCTACGACTACTTGGGCCGCCTCTAACGATCTGGATCAGCTGCTGCATGATGTAAAACAAAGACAAATGGTTGAGCGCAAGATCAACCATACCCGCGAAGCAGAGTTTCTGGCTGAAAAACAAAATCAGCAACAACTTTTGCAAGCAGCTGAAGCCGCACTCGCCAAACAAAAGCGACTCAGCGGGGAATTAAAAACTCAGCTAGAAAGTAATGAAGAATTACTGGCTAAATTTGAGGCACAATTAAAAGAGCGTAGTGGTGAATTGGGTGAGCTATTTGGTGTTGCCCGCCAGGCGGCTGGTGATTTGACGGCAAATTTAATTAGCTCAATGGTTTCAGCTCAATACCCCGATCGTACTGGGCCATTGATCGAGATGATCGAAAGTAAAGCGCTACCAACCATAGACCAATTGGAAACGCTGTGGTTCACCTTGCAACAGGAAATGACCGAATCAGGGAAAGTGGTACGCTTTAAACATGAAATTCAAGTTCGTGGCAATAGGCAGGAAGCGGATGTGACACGTATCGGTGCATTTAATGCTGTTGCAAACGGGGAGTATTTACATTATTCGCCAGAAACAAATATGCTTACTAGCCTGGCTCGTCAGCCTGCCAGCAGGTATCTCGATTTGATTGATACTTTTAGTCATGCTGATTCCGGATCCGAGCCCCTAGGTATCGATCCAACCCGGGGGGTAATGCTGAGTATGCTGATTCAGACACCGAATTCCATGGAGCGTATTCAACAGGGTGGCGCTGTGGGTTATATTATTCTGGCCTTAGGTGCGCTAGGTTTTCTATATGCCATATTGCGCTTGGTTATTCTGTCTATTACCGGTAAAAAAATGCATCAGCAAATGCATAATGAAACTGTCTCAGATGATAATCCACTGGGCCGTGTACTATTCGCCACTGAACAAAGCTCTTCAGACGATACCGCAACCCTGGAACTGATTCTTGATGAAGCCATTACCCGCGAAGTACCCAGTCTGGAGAAAGGCCTATCAATGATTAAGCTATTCGCCGCTGTTGCTCCTCTACTAGGTTTACTCGGTACAGTCACAGGTATGATCGCAACTTTTCAATCAATTAGTTTATTCGGAACTGGCGACCCTAAACTTATGGCCGATGGTATTTCTCAGGCGTTGGTGACCACTATGCTCGGCTTATGCGTTGCCATTCCATTACTGTTCCTGCACAACTTGCTGGCTTCACGCAGTAAAGCATTAGTGCAAATTTTAGATGAACAAAGTGCCGGCATATTGAGCCGTCGTGCAGGTAAATAATGCCTAGGCAACTCGCATTTTTTGAAGATCTGCGTAATTTCCTCTATTCAGGGGGGGATGTTTTATGGCTAATTTTAATAGTCGCGATCTGTTTATGGTGTCTGATTATCGAGCGGCTATTGTTTTTTAGACAAAATTACCCTGCTCTGAGAGATAGTTGTCTGGAACGTTGGGAGGCGCGCGAGGACAAAAAATCAACCTACGCTATTTTTATACGCCAGGCATTGATTTCTGAAGTTTTTATGCAGATGAACCGTAGTGTTTCCACCATTAAAGTGCTAATTACTTTATGCCCTTTACTGGGTTTGTTAGGTACTGTCACCGGCATGATTCATGTTTTTGATGTGATGGCTGTAACCGGTACAGGTAATGCACGGGCAATGGCCAGCGGTGTATCGCAGGCGACCATTCCAACAATGGCAGGTATGGTGATCGCTATCGCCGGCTTGTATTTTAGTAAGCTGATAGAAGAGCGAGTCAGTGATGAATCACATCACCTCGCTGATTTATTAAAATATCATTAATTAAAACATAATAGTCCCTATAGAGCGGACTTGAGTCCGTCATTCCATTGCACTATTTATATAACTAGCGGACTAAAGTCCGCTCTACAGATAATATAGAAATAAAACTATGCGTCGCAGAGCTAATCGTTCTTCATCAGAACAAAATGCCGATATAGATATGACTCCCATGCTGGATATTGTCTTTATCATGCTTATTTTCTTTATAGTGACGACCTCATTCGTCAAAGAATCCGGGATAGATGTCAATCGTCCCAGCGCCTCAACGGGCGTAAGCAAACCACAGGGAAATATTATTGTCGGCATTAAAGCCAATGGCGATGTGTGGATCGATAAACGCTTGGTCGATTTTCGCGCCGTACGAGCCAATGTCGCGCGTTTACGCCTGGAAAATCCTCTGGGTTCAGTCATTATTGCTGCGGATAAAGACACCAGGACCCAAGCTCTGGTTCAAGTAATAGATCAAATACGTTTAGCTGGCATTATGAACCCTGCCATTGCAACAGAGTCGGAATCAAAGTGATTCGTTTTACACTTGCGCTATTGTCTGGAACTGCCATTGCCCTCGTTTTGTTCTGGGCTATGTACTATATGATTAGCAATAACCAGCAAAGTCTGGATAATACCAGTAACTTGCGCATGACCGAATTCGTAATGAGCAAGCGTGATACTAAAACTCAAAGCAAAGATCGTCTAGTACCTGAAAAACCCAAACCTAAAGAGCGTCCGGTACAGCCCAAACTAAAATTACACAGCGCCCAGGTAAAGCAAACCGAGATACCCGATATGGATATGCCCAATCTGGATATCCCTATCCAGAGCAGTAGCTTTGGTGGTTCGGTATTGACTGGGCTGCAAGTAGGCAAGGGGGAAATCAGCACCAATGTAATTCCACTGGTAAGAATTCCACCTACCTATCCAATGCGCGCTGCTAATCGACGTATTGAAGGCTGGGTAAAAGTTGAATTTACCATTACCAAAGAAGGTACTGTTAAAGATGCGGTCGTCGTTGCTGCTCAACCTAGCTCTATTTTTAATAGTGCGGCTTTAAAAGCAATTAAACGCTGGAAATTTAAGCCACATATTATCGCCGGTGAAGCCTATGAACAGCGGGCAGCGCAAACTTTAAAATTTAACTTATCCCGATGAATAACTTGATAAGGAATAGCCTGACAATAGCTCTGCTCAGCCTCAGTCTATTAAACACAGCACCTACAATTTGTGCCGAACAGAAAAAATCCACAACGGTTTCTCCCTGGGCCTATAAGCAACTTAATAAAGCTGAGAAGTTAATTGCCAAACAGGAATACGCTAAAGCGCGACAGAAACTACAAAAAATTCTGGCCGAGGCCGATAAAAATAGTTATGAACAAGCGATTACCCTGCGCAGCCTGGCATCAGTATATGCGCTGGAAAATAAGTATAAGCCAGCCGCTAGCTATTTAGAGCAGGCTCTGGCAAGCAATGCATTGACCGAAGAGCAACAACAGGAAACCTTGTTCAACCTAGGGCAGCTGTATATGGCAACCGAACAATATCAAAAAGCGGTTGATACCTTAGCTCCCTGGTTAAAAAAACACCCTCAGACAACTGACACGCAGGTTAGAATTCTATTAGCGAATGCCTATGCGCAATTACAGCAATACCGTAAAGCCTTGCCATACATAGAGCATGTTATTAAACATTCCAAAAAACCCAAGGCAAGCTGGTTACAACTGAATCTGGCTTTGTACTATGAGCTGGAAGATTACCCTAAAGCGGCCAGCATTTTACGTCGCTTAATTGCTCTGTTTCCGGATAAAAAGGAATACTGGCAGCAGCTGGCAGCCATTTTTCAGCAATTAAAACAATTTGATAACGCATTAGCGATAAAAAATCTAGCGTATAAAAAGGGCTTCCTCGATTCTGAAGGTGAAATAAAACAGTTATTCAATTTATTTCTTTATAACAACCAACCTTATCAGGCCGCTGCGTTATTAGCCAGGGAGCTAGATGCCAAAAGCGTAAATGCTAACTCGGCAAACTGGGAATTACTTGCTAATGCCTGGACCAGTGCCAGAGAATATAATCAAGCGGTTAAGGCTTTGGAAAAAGCGTCTGCATTACATGCAAAAGGAGAGCTATATCTGCAACTGGGGCGAATCCACATCGAACAAGAACTGTGGCAAGAAGCTATTAACGCGCTAAAAAAAGCACTTAAAAAAGGCGGATTAAAGCGTGCGGGTGAAGCTTATATTTTACTCGGCATTAGCTATTATGAAACAGAGCAAATAACACCTGCAAATAAAGCATTTACGCATGCTCTGAATTACAGTAAAACCAGAAAATCTGCACAACAATGGCTGAAATATATAACCCCGGAGGCTAGTAGTTAGCCTCATCAAGGGAAAGATGATCTCGCTAACTTAAGGGGAACAGCTTTAACTATTCCGTCAGGAGTAAAAAAGCTAAAGCTTTTTTACTCCTGCTGGTTAGTGTAGATTGTTAATTAGTTTTGCTCTAAATAAGATTACAGCGCAAGCTACACCCTATCACTAGAATTGAAGTCAAGCCTAAACCCAGGGAGATGACTCATATGCAAGACTCAAAAAAACACTCTACTTACTCGCTGCATTTTACCACCAGCTCCTTATTTATTACCCTGATTATCGTTTTTGGGGGCATTCTTACCTGGCAAAACTACCATAAAACGTCCGAGATTCTTATCGCTTCCGGTGACCAGGTATTCGACCAGATTAACACCCGCATTGCGCTGGAATTTAGCGCTACGCGCAAGTCAGTTAAGCAGGCGATAAACTTTGTCGCTCAGACCCCTATCGATCAGGTAAATTCACTGCTGGATCCGAAATCCTTAAACCTTCTCAGGAGCGTATTGAAAAATGATACAAATCTCTCCGCGATTCAGGTTGGCTACCCTGATGGTGATTTCTTTATTATCCGGCCGATTAGTTCAACTTATATACAAACCACGTTCTCTACCCCTGAGGGATCAAGTTATATCATCGATGTTATTGATACGGATGAACAAGGCAAGCGTTCTTTATTGCGCCTGTTCTATGATGACGCATTAAATGAAATTTCGCGCAATGCTGCCATTGAGACAAACTATGACCCACGCGAACGGCCCTGGTATAAACTCGCATTCAAGTATGAAGATGCAGCGACCACACAACCTTATTTATTTTATTTTTCAGGCAAAGTCGGGGTTACCTTAACTACCCGGACAGCACATGAAGGTATAGTTGTAGCAGCTGATATATCACTCGACCAACTTTCCAGCACTCTGGTTCATCAAAATTCCACACCCCGATCTGAAACGGTAGTTTTCCAGAAAAACGGTGACGCTTTAATCTATACAGATATCAATCGCCTACTTATGAAATTCGATAACGGTCAATTCAAAATGGCTAAATTATCCGAATTAGGCAGTGATGTGCTGGCCTTTATAAGCCAGGATTTAAGCCTGGAGACCCAATCGCTTAACTTCGATTTTAATGGCGAAACCTGGTTAGGTGGAATTCGGGAAATGCAGGTGACAGAAGGCAGTAGCTTTTATGTGTTAATGGTTTCTCCTGAAAAAGAACTGTTAAGTTCAGCCATCAAAATTCGCCAGCAATCATTATTTATAACAACTGTTATTATTTTGCTTACTATCCCGATCGTCTGGTTATTTGCGCGCAAGATATCCAGACCCTTGCGCCGGCTGGCAACAGAAGCAGAATTAATCAGTCAATTTGATTTTACCAGTCCCGTAAAAAACAGCTCCATGATAGCTGAAGTTGCGGCGCTTGCTACTGCAATGAATATGATGAAAGAGACTATCAGCCAGTTTTTATCTTTAATTCATTCTTTAGCGGATGAAAAAAACCTGGACGCTTTATTGCAGAGAATTACCCAGCAAACAATGCAGATCAGCGCAGCAGATGGCGCTCTTACTTATTTATATAACGATAAAGAAAACACGTTAAAACCCAGCTTTATGCAAATGGGTGCTGATAAAATCAAAAACCTGGAAGATATTCCTGTTGAATTTCTTGATAAATTCAATGAACTTGGCAGTGCACTAAATAATAAACAAAGCAGCGTGATTCAATTGTCGTCAGAACTACCCAGTGGACTGAATGTATTGCTACTCAAATTATCTACTCGCGCCGCTACGATGATTGTACTTCCTTTACGCAATAGACAGGAAGAGAGTATCGGATTACTGTGTCTATTATATAAAGAACAGACTGATACCCAACACAATCATAAGCACCTTTCCTTTGTTCAGGCACTCTCAGGCTTTGCTGCCGTATCGATAGAAAGCCGCCAATTACTTATGCTACAGAAAGCCTTGCTGGAATCCTTTATTAAACTGATCGCCAGCGCTATCGATTCAAAATCACCGTATACCGGTGGACATTGCGCCCGGGTACCAGAAATAACCAAAATGATTACCCAAGTTGCTTGTGCTAGTAATGAAGCGCCCTTTAAGGATTTTCAATTAGACGAAGAGCAATGGGAGTCTCTGCATATCGCTAGCTGGTTACATGATTGTGGCAAAGTCACTACACCTGAATATGTGGTCGACAAAGCCACAAAGTTAGAAACTATCTATGACCGGATTCACGAAATCAGAATGCGCGTCGAAGTCTTAAAGCGCGATGCAGAAATTCGTTATTGGCAACAAGTTGCCAAAGGCGGGGATGCAAGTACCCTGCGTGCTGGCCTGGACAAGGAATTAAACAAGCTGGATGAGGATTTTGCATTTATTGCCGAGTGTAATGAAGGCGGTGAATTTATGGCCGCTGAAAAAATTGAGCGGCTGACTGAAATTGCCGGTACAACATGGCTAAGAACCTTAGATAATACTATTGGTATTTCCTGGGAAGAAAAGCTGCGTAAGCAAAGAGCGCCGGAACAAGACTTGCCAGTTGAAGAAAAATTACTCGCAGACAAAGTAGAACATATTATTGAGCGCGAGGAAAATGACAAAATAGCAGAAGATAATCCCTGGGGCTTTCGTCTCGATACGCCTGAATACAAATACAATCGTGGTGAACTGTATAACCTGGGAATAGAGCGCGGGACACTCACAGCCGAAGAGCGCTTTAAGATCAATGATCATATCGTGCAAACCATCATTATGCTGGAGGAACTACCCTATCCGAAACATTTAGCCGATGTACCTGCTATCGCAGGGGGGCATCATGAAAAAATGGACGGCACGGGATATCCTAAACGTCTAAATAGTGGCGATATGCCACTCACCGCAAGAATCATGGCGGTTGCCGATATTTTCGAAGCACTGACCGCTTCTGACCGTCCTTATAAAAAAGCTAAAACGCTGAGTGAAGCCATACGCATCATGAGCTTTATGGTAAAAGACAAGCATATCGACCCGGATATATTCCGCTTATTTTTAAGCAGTGGGGTTTATAGGCAATATGCTGAACAATACCTTGATCCTGAGCAAATTGATGAGGTTGATATTGGCCCGTTTGTTGGACGAAGCCGCTATCGCGGAGAAAAACAGCGCATCCCTTAAATTTAAAGTGTAACCTCATTGCCTGTTATATGCATAACAGGTAACTTGTAAGCTCATCCAACTAACAATAATGAGGTTACACTGTTATGACACCATCGATAGAGCTTAAATTCAACCATTATTATATCCAGCACTGTAAGCATTTAAAGCTTAAGGGACTGCAACCCAAAACCATTGACGCTTATTCACGCGCTATTCGCCGTATCGGGGAACACTTTCAGGGGCATCTGGATAACTTAACGCAAGATCAACTGGTGGATTATTTTCATGCTCTTTTAAGCCGCCTTTCCTGGAGTGCCGTGAAACTAGATCTCTATGGTCTCAAGTTTTTCTATACACATGTGCTACAAAAGCCGTGGGTTGATGTGCTAATGATTAAACCACCACGATGTACGCGTATACCCGATATTGTCACTGTGGTTGAAGCACAACAACTGTTTATGTCGACCCGTAATCTAAGCTATCGAGTTTTTTATTTTACGATTTACAGTCTAGGTTTACGTTTGGGCGAGGGCTTAAGCCTGAAAGTAGGTGATATTGATGCGACACGCATGCGGGTACATATTCGCAATGCCAAAGGCAATAAGGATCGGCTTGTGCCTTTGCCTGTGAATACCTTGAAGGTGTTGCGTAAGTTTTGGGCTGTGCATAAAAATCCAGTGCTGGTATTTCCCAACCGTGCCCGGGGTCTAAAAGGTGCACATCTTGCTGAATCCCCCCTTGATCGCGGTGGCATCCAGAAGACAATCCGTCTTGTGACGCAAGAAATGGGACTAAAAAAAAGATTTCCTGCCACTCGCTGCGCCACAGTTACGCCACTCACCTGTTAGAAGCCGGGGTTGATTTAGTTGAGTTGCAGAAGATTCTGGGCCATACCAGTTTAGTAACCACGGCTCGCTATACGCATTTGACCGATATTACCGATGAGAATGCAGAGCTGCACATTAATCAGTTAGTCAATGACTTTTCTATTCACTGGGGGCAGATTTCATGATAACCCTAGCTGCAGTGATTGATCAATTTCAGTCTGACTTTTTAAGCGAGTATCAATCTCGTTTACGCTCCAATCAGATCAGTGCATTACATGCCATGAAGAGCTGTCGGACACAGCTGAGTCCTGTGATGCAGGTTAACTGTGCAGACTGTGACTATCAAACCTTTGTGCCTCATTCCTGTGGCCAGCGTAACTGCCCGCATTGTCAACATCATGAGAGTCAACAATGGATTGAACGACAGGTACAAAAACAAGTCCCTGCTGATTATTTTATGAATACCTTTACCTTACCTGCGCAGTTAAGGTCGTTAGCCAGGCAGCATCCGCGGTTACTTTACAGTATGATGTTTGACTGTGCCTGGGCGACTTTACAGAGTTTTAGTAAAAATGATAAGCAGTTGCAAGGCGATGCCGGGGCGATTGCTGTCTTACATACACACTCACGCGAATTAAATTATCATCCGCATATTCATGTCATTATGCCTGCGGCAATCGTGGATAAAATCAAGAAGCTCTGGCGCACTAAGGAAGGCAAATACCTGTTTCATCATAAAGCACTAGCAAAAGTATTTCGTGCAAAGATGCTAGCGCGTATGAACGAAGAAAAGTTGCCATTTCCCACAGCTATTCCGGAAAAATGGGTGGTCGATTGTAAGTTTGTCGGTGCAGGCGATAAAGCATTGATATATCTGGGTCGATACCTGTATCGTGGTGTGATTCGTGAACAGGATATCTTATCCTGCCAAAATGGCAAAGTAACCTACCGTTATCAAGACAGCAAAACCAAACGCTATCAAACCAAAACGGTATCGGGGGCTAAATTTCTGTGGCTGGTGCTGCAACATGTTTTGCCTAAAGGCTTTCGTCGTGCGCGCAATTATGGCTTTTTACATCCGAATAGCAAGGGTGTTATTAAGTTGATTCACTCCCTGCTAAAGTTTGACCCGACGAAGATATTGCGTGCACTCAAAGTACGGCCGGCATTCAGTTGCAAATGTTGTGGCGGGGCGATGGTTGTTGGGCGTCGGCAAATACCCAGGGTGGAAATAATGTTTCAGCCTTTGCCAACTTAACAATTGGAATCACTAGCGCTTATGTAAATTTAAACACTTCGACCCAGGCTATCAGCGGATTAAATGCTGAGGGAGTTGCTTGGGCTAAAATCGGAGATTAAGGCAGAATTTTGCTCCGATACTTGGACTTTGAGAGTTGACTGCAATGGACAACGCTCAAAGTTCAGTTAAACAGGTAAAAACAGAGGTTCGATTCATCAGTCGGGCTGATCAACAAAAAGCTATTTTCATAGAGCGCATTAAATGAATTCCTACTATCGTGCCGGGCTTGTCCAACAAACGGTTCAGATTGTGGCTCGCTTCGCGATCACAATCTAACCTTATTCGTTAGTAGCGATTAGTCTGCTGTATATTTTGTGCCATTAAATATAGGACACCTCTAATAATAGTCTTTTTGCCCGATTTCAGCGTTGAATGGTTTTCTGCGATCCTCATGTATTTCATATACACTGCGGCTCTCGAAAAACATTCGCCTTGAACTCGAACAACAAGCCTAATTATTAGAGGCACCCTATAGAAAAATCAGCTGCTCATGATTTCTAGCACAAGCTCCTGATTCCACAGCACTTCAAAAAATACCCGCGTCGTTGACATAACAATAAACTCCTTCTCCAGAGGGAGAAGGTTGGGATGAGGGGATTATCAATGCATGATTTTATTCTCCTCACCCAACCCAACCCTCTCCAGCAAGAGAGGATTTAAAACAACAGCATTGCGGAAAAAGCTAAAGCTTTTTTACTCCCATCTTTTAGCCTTTATAGAGCCATATTTTCTAAGTCAGCTGGCTCGTGTGTTGGGGTAATTTTTAATAACTGCGTATTATATATCCATAGCTTGGGTCAAAGCCGTAGGTGTTAAAGATACAGGCTACTTTAATATGTAGTTTGTGCTGTCTGTAATAGTCAAAGAACAAGGTGTTCGTCTTAATTAACCCAATTCTCTAACTTTAGCCCCTCAACACGTTCAAATTCACGGGTATTATTAGTCAGTAAAGTCATATTTAAAGACGAGGCAACAGCTGCTATCTGAATATCATACGCGCCAATCGTGTTACCTTGCTTTTCTAACGTAGCGCGAATTGAAGCGGCTTTTTTCGCTGCCTCAATACTAAAGTCTACCACCGTTAGTGGTGCAATAAAGTTTTCTAAAGCCTTTAAGTTTCGTTGCTGTGAATTATTTTTTGCAATGCCGTAATACAACTCAAAGATGCTAATGGTAGGGATATGTAATTGCTGAATCTGAATTTGTTGAAAACGTTGCAAGACTTCTGGTGGATGTTGCTTTATTAAATAAATACAGATGTTAGTATCTAACAAGTACGCTTTCATTCAAGGTCACTCCAATCACGTTCTTGCATCTCAGGCTGCTCACGCCCGTTGGACATAAAGTCATCTGAAAATTCATTCAGCGCACTAAACCAAGAACTCCAAGAAGTTTCTATAGGCTCTAAAATAATTTTATTACCTTGTTTAGAGATTTTAACTTCTTTGCCTTCCATCCTAAAGGCTTTAGGTAAGCGTACTGCTTGTGAGCGACCATTTTGAAATAATTTAGCTGTTTGCATAAACCTAATTCCTGATAAAAGATATATTCCATAAGTATATATCTTTTGCTTTCATCTTGTCAGCTAATTTAAAGTACCCGTTAAAATGTGGGAACCCCAAAATTCGCAACCTAGCCCTATTATTTTCAGCTTAGATAGCCCCACTCTTTAAATTTATTTTGTAACTCTGGCTCATTTCTGAATGCTTTAAAGAAAATATACTCGGGTGCTAAATCGGCTCCATTAGACCAAACTATAGTATCTAATTCTTTATCAATAACTAACTTTGAAAACTCGGTTTTATTTTTTAAAGGTTCAAACATCTTTCCATTCAAAGCATCTGATAAATCAGCTATGCCTTTCCGACCATTATTGAAGGATACTTCTACTTTGTAATCTTCCAAATATTTTGCACTTGTAACATGAAGAAACATAGCTATCACTCCAATGGTTCAATTGGTTTTGGAGATTCATCATTTTGACAAAGCTCCCAGTTTTCAATTAACTCTTCTCTGTGTATCTCATACCATTCAATAACATGACGCAGTGCCCGTTTTAGAAATTTGCCTTCGATTACACCAGTACGAATATTTACAGTTATTTCATATTCTGCATACTTCGCATGAAAATGAGGGGGTGCATGGTCATCCCAATACATGACAATGATTATTCCAAGAAATTGGCTAATTACAGGCATTAATAAATTCTCGACATTCTAATTCTTGCTCTTATTTTGCCATACATCATTACATATAAGTACACTCTTTTTAGCCTAACCAGGCGCACACATTTCGCAGTACTGGAAAAAAATGTCTAAGTTGGAGTAAACCACGAACCCATAAAAGAAGCAAAATGTTTGCGCTCAGCAGGTTAGGTAATAGTTAATTGATAAATATGGCATTGCAAGACCGCCTTATCTGCATTTTTTCTGTTGGTAGGATGCCCGTTAGCAGATCAATCAATAAAGCGGAATCATTATAAATTTGTGCAATGGGAGACCTGTCCCCTAGTTACTTCACTTTAGTACTTAGCAAAAACTTCTTCAGCTGGTATAGCTTCAATTTCACCTTTTTTGTATGCCTCAACACGAGAATTAGCTTCTTTTGCCCAAAGAGCATCAATTTTTGAGTTTGGGCTATCAAGGCTAAAAAGTAGTTTCTCGGCAACATTTGCACGTTCTTTTGCATTCATCGTTGAATATTCAAGATACGTTATTTTCTTAAAAGTTGTAGGATGTGCTGAGGAACGAAGCGCATCACACACAAAGATGCGTTTCCTTCCTTAACGCATCCTGCATAACGCCCCTAACTTAATGATTTTGGATTCTCATGTTTTGTTATTTTCTATTTGCCCAATAGTCTTGTGTTCGTTGCAAATGAGATATTACCAGAAAAAACTCAAGATTTTTTACGCCTCCCCTGAGTTTTATAGTTAATACCGCGTAACCACGTCTAATAGACAACTTCACATAGAATATCCCTTATATAGTGCTTATTGTATTTTTTAGCACTACATATTGTGCTATACTGCAGTCTCAAATAAATTACATCCATACCTGCTGTGGTGTAAAAAGGGCTCATTGCATATCTATTAACAACAGGTAGTGACCCTTAGTAATAGGTCGATACAAAACACTCAAAGACAAGGAACAGATATGACGACAAAGTTAGCCACTGATTTGGATGCCTTTACCGATATTCCCTTACAGGATGCATCGGCAGATATATGGGATACCAAATATCGCTTAAAAACTAAATCCGGTGTCGCCATAGATGGCAGTATAGATGAAACCTATCAGCGCGTTGCCACGGCTTTGTCCAGTGTCGAAAAAGGTAAAGCCAAGCAGGATAAATACTATAAAGAATTCCTATGGGCTTTACGCCAGGGCGTTATTCCAGCAGGGCGTATTATTTCTAATGCAGGTGCGCGCGAACATAAACCAGCGACTTCCACTATTAACTGCACTGTTTCAGGATCGATCATCGATTCAATGGACGACATCCTTGGTAAAGTGCATGAGGCAGGACTTACCTTAAAAGCAGGTTGTGGAATCGGATATGAATTTTCTACACTAAGACCTAAAGATGCCTATGTCTCAGGGGCAGGTGCCTATACTTCTGGTCCGCTATCGTTTATGGATATCTACGACAAGATGTGTTTTACCGTTTCCTCTGCGGGTGGACGGCGTGGTGCTCAGATGGCGACCTTTGACATCGGTCATCCCGATGTAGTCGATTTTATCCGCGCCAAACGTGAAGACGGTCGTTTACGTCAATTTAACTTGTCTTTATTGATCACAGCTGAATTTGTCCAAGCAGTTAAAGAAGATAAAGCCTGGCGGTTATCTTTCCCCGTTATGCAAAGAGAATGGGAAGAAGAAAGCCTGGATAAAGCGGATGATTCCGTCATTATTTGGCGCGACCTGCCGCATACTGAAGGTTATGTTGAAAATGAAGACGGCCTGGTTGCCTGTAAAATTGCCAAAACCATGCCCGCTCGTCGACTATGGGACATTATTATGTCCTCAACCTACGACTATGCTGAGCCTGGATTTATTTTGATTGATAAAGTCAATGAAATGAATAATAACTGGTTCTGTGAGGATATTCGTGCGACCAATCCATGCGTTACAGCTGATACATGGGTACAAACTGAACAGGGTGCAAGACAAGTAGGCTCCCTATTAGGGAAACAAATAAATGTACTCGTTGATGGTAATTTACATCAGTCTGGCACAGAAGGATTCTTTAAAACGGCAACAAAAAAAGTTGTCAAATTAATGACTAAAGAAGGTTTTAATTTACGCTTAACAGAAGACCATCAAGTGCGTAAAGTCACATACCAAACTCGATATAAACAAGAAACACAGTGGTGTGCGGCTAGCGATTTAGAAACAGGCGATCAAGTGCTGTTAAATGATCATCGGGGACCCAGTGCATGGCAGGGAGTGTATAGCGAAAACCAAGGCTATTTAATTGGCTTATTAATGGGTGATGGCACTTTAAAAGAAGATAAAGCGGTGTTGTCTGTGTGGAAAAATGCGCAGGTGGTTAATGCAGGTTTTGATAGCATAAATTCGGGCGTAAATGCGATTATGGATAAAGTGCTTGTCGCAAGCCAGGAGTTTAAAACACGTAGTGACTTTAAAGGATGGTCAGAGATTACCGGTAGAAATGAATACAGACTGAGCTTTGCCGGGCTTAAACATTTCGCTGAAGAGCTAGGCATGTCAGTAGGAAATAAATCAATTACACCCGCTATAGAAACAGCATCCAGTGATTTTTACAAAGGATTTTTACAAGGTTTTTTTGATGCCGATGGAAGTGTTCAAGGCACTCAAGAAAAAGGTATTAGTGTTCGCTTAGCGCAGTCAGACTTAGATCGTTTAGAGGCTGTTCAACGTATGTTATTGCGTCTGGGAATTAAATCGAGCATCCATCGTAATCGCCGCCCGGCGGGTATCAAACAAATGCCTGATGGTAAAGGGGGGCATGCTGACTATCAAATCAAAGCACAACATGAATTGCTTATAAGCGGTGAAAATCTTGTAAGCTTCCAGGAGTTAGTTGATTTTACAGATATAAATAAATCATTAAAACTTAAAAGCGCCTTATCTAACTATAAGCGTAAATTAAACCGAGAACGCTATACCGCAACAGTTGAAGCCATTATTGATGATGGTATTGAGGATGTATTTGATATACAGGTCCCGGGCATCAATACTTTTGATGCCAATGGCTTACATGCACACAATTGCGGTGAACAGCCGTTACCACCTTATGGTTCGTGCCTTCTAGGATCAATCAATCTAACCCGGTTTATAAAAAACCCGTTTACTGATAAAGCCTCTTTTAACTGGAATGATTACCGTAAAACCATCCGCATTTTTACCCGTATGCTGGATAACGTGGTCGAAATTAATGGTTTACCTTTAGAGAAACAACGTGAAGAGATCATTTCAAAACGTCGTCATGGCATGGGTTATCTGGGCTTAGGTTCAACACTCACTATGTTAGGTATGCAATATGGCGATGCTAAGTCGCTGGATTTTACCAGTGAAGTCACTAAAATCCTGGCAGTAGAAGGCTGGAAAGAAGCTCTCGATCTGGCTAAAGAAAAAGGCGTAGCTCCCGCATTAGAAAAAATGTATACAGTCACCGGGGCAATGCTGCATAAACGACCGGAAATGGTGAGGGATGGTTATAAAGTCGGCGATCAAATCGCTGGTAAAATATTACACGCAAAATACAGCCGTTATATGCAGCAAATTGCACAGGAAGAACCTGAGCTAGCAGCCGCATTAGCTGAATATGGCGCACGCTTTACGCATCATAGTTCTATCGCACCAACCGGCACTATTTCACTCTCTCTGGCGAATAATGCCAGTAATGGGATCGAACCCAGCTTTGCGCATCATTATTCTCGCAATGTCATTCGCGAAGGTAAGAAAAGCAAAGAAAAAATCGATGTATTTTCCTTTGAGTTGCTCGCGTATCGCGCCCTGGTTAATGATAAGGCCATGCCCTACAGCGAAAAAGACGATGAGCAATTACCTGACTATTTTATAACAGCCGATGCCGTTACCCCTAAACAACATGTAGACGTACAGGCGGCTGCGCAAGTATGGATTGATTCATCCATTTCCAAAACAGCCAATGTGCCTACCGATTATCCCTATGAGGATTTTAAAGATATCTACATGTATGCTTATGACCAAGGCTTAAAAGGTTGTACCACTTTCCGTTTTAATCCTGAAGCTTTTCAAGGCGTACTGGTAAAAGAATCCGATCTGGAAAACACTACCTATCAATTCACTCTGGAAGATGGTCATGTTTTGGAAGTGAAAGGCAATGAAGAAATTGAATACGATGGTGAAATGCATAGCGCAGCTAACTTGTTTGATGCCTTAAAAGAAGGCTATTACGGAAAATTCTAAGGCGGAAAAAACAATGACCATAAAAATAGATAAAAAAATTGTCGGCTATAAAGTCGTTACCCAGGAAGACAAGCAAGCAGCAGAAAAAGAGCAAGCGACACTGGATGTCGTTAGCATGGATGAACATGTTTTGCGTCCGGAAATGTTATTTGGCTCAACCTACAAAATCAAAACCCCGCAATCCGAGCATGCGCTGTATATAACCGTTAACGACATGATTCTAAATATGGGCACCGAGCATGAAGAACGCCGCCCCTATGAAGTCTTTATTAACTCCAAGAATATGGAGCACTTTCAATGGGTGTTGGCATTAACCCGGGTTATTTCAGCGGTTTTCCGTAAAGGCGGAGATATCACTTTTATGGTCGAAGAGCTGAAAGCCGTGTTTGACCCCAAAGGTGGTTATTTCAAAAAAGGCGGTGTTTATATGCCTTCTCTAGTTGCCGAAATTGGCCATGCCATCGAGCAACATATGAAGCAGATCGGCATGTTAAAAGACATAGAGCTGGAAGCGCACCAGAAACAGTTTCTTGCCGAAAAACGCAAAGAGTTTGAAGCAAAACATGGTGAGCAAGCTGATGAAAGCGACAACTTTCCCGAACAGGCGCAGTTATGTACCAAGTGCCAGACTAAGGCATTAGTTATGATGGATGGCTGTATGACCTGCTTGAATTGCGGGGAGAGTAAGTGTGGCTAGTGATATATAAAGCATAATGGGCAAAGGGCTTTAACCCTGTCCATTACTAAATGCATTGAGTCTTGATGAACAATGCGTTACATCAATTAATGAATTTATTTTTTAAGGACTGAATAGTGACTGAAAAGAAATTTGCATTTGTTAATGATGCCGCTGAAAGAGAATATAAAGACCTTCCAAAAAAAATACAGCTTAAGTTTGGAATAAGTTTGAGAGCTATTCAGGAAAACAAGAGGCCCTTTTTAAATATCCGGCCACTAAGCAGTATAGGAGCAGGTGTTATTGAGTTGAAGATAAATGGGCATCCTGCTTTTAGGTGTATCTATATAGCTAAATTTTTAAACACTGTCATCGTACTCCATTCATTTGAAAAAACAGCGAATGGGGTAGATCAGCAAGCCATAAAAACTGCAAAAGCAAGGTATAAAGAACTTAAGAGTGAGTTAAAAAGCTAAATGGATTCGCTTTTAACACGCCTGATATCAATATTTGCACTATCAATATCGCCAAAAGTAAAGCGAGCTTTAAACCCAAGAGCATCAAGAATGGTCACTAAGAAATCCAAAGTAAATTTTTCTATTTTACCATTTATAATATCTGAAATACGTGGCTGACTTATGCAGAGCTCATCAGCGGCTTGTTGCTGTGTCCAGCCTTGATGCTGAATAATATCTCTAATCATAATAGTAATATCAGTACGCAAAACCATATTGCTTGCTAATTCAGCTGTTTCGGTTGCATGAAAAGGGCTTTCATAAAATTTTAGTGCCACTGCTGATCTCCTTGTTTATTTAGGCCTAGTTTATATAGAATTTTATATAAACTCAAGAAGACTAAAAGTAATGAAAAAATTAGGGAGGGAAATAGGCTAATGAGTGATTTAAAAAAAGACCTTTTAAAAGCCCTCAAAGGCTGTGACTTTCTCAAATTTATCGAAGAAAAATCATCAGGTGGAGCAAGTACCCAAGAAAACCTTATTAACGCATTAGTAGCACTACATATTGAAGGGAATCTTGATGTTATTTTTAACTTCAAAGCCAGGTAGGGTGGGCAAAAAAATGTCCACCCTACTTTTTTGCATGAGGGGCTGCCCCGCTTTAAGTTTGTAGCCAGATTAGGTTTTCTTAATGAATATATGGCTATAAGCTTAAGACGTGGCATTATGGCAAAGTGACGATATTTAACCCATAATATTTAGATTCAAATTAGGTGCATAGAACGGTGATGTAATTACAGTTTAAATAGTGCTTGAACGGAAATAACTAAATTCCCTTTAAAATCAGATAACTATGCTATAATAACAGCTAATAAAACGATTGAAGATTAAAAAATCGCCATTTTAGTATTTTTCATACAAAACACATAAGTCACTGTTTTTAAATAGGTCTTGTTATCCAAAAAGTGCATTAGCAAATACTGAGCCTTCAATATCAGCCCTCTATTAGCAAAACTTCGCCGCAAAAAAACCATGAGAAATGTCATATCATCACAACTGGAAATAGGACAAGTCGATATTGCCAACATCGTCATTGATGTCACATCACGCGATGATATTCCACTCATCCTGCTGGGCTTGCAACACATCTATACAACTGGCCCTTTAAAAGAAGCTGTTTTCAAAATTCTTCAAGAAGTCATCCCGCGCAAGAACAAAAAAGGCAGTGATGAAACAGCTGCCGTCTCATCAAATAAAGGTCGTCCCGGCATGGAACAGTGGCGTATTCTGGTATTAGGCACCTTACGGGTAGCACTCGGTGCTGACTTCGATCGTATCCAGGAACTCGCCAACGAACATCGAACGCTCAGAATGATGCTAGGGCACGGTACTTTTGATGACAAAAACTATCGCTTACAAACCCTAAGAGATAATCTAAAGTTATTTACACCTGAGATCATGGATCGCATTAATACTGAAGTCATTCGCTCGGGTTATCAGTTGCTTAATTTAGAGTCCACTGCATCCATTCAGGGGCGTTGCGATTCATTTGTCTTAAAAACCGATGTTCACTTTCCAACCGACATTAACTTGCTTTACGATGTGATGAGGGTCTTATTCCGTCAGTGTGTTTACTGGTGCCAGGAACACGACCTTCCCGATTGGCGGCAGCATAAACATAACCTCACTGAATTCAAACGACAATATAGACGGATTCAAAAGCTGCGTCATTCCACCTCGAAGGACGAAAAGAAAAAACGGGCTCAGGCCGATTTGATTTGTAACGCACATCAGGTTTATATTGATTTAGCTCAAAAGTACCTGAACCGAGTCACTCAAAGTTATGCGTTATTAATAAGCACCTATAAGGTTCCAGAAGTCCTATTGCTTAAGATGCAAACCTTTCTCCAGCATGGCGATCGACAAGTCGATCAGATCAGACGACGCGTGATTGAGGGAGAAACCATCCCTCATGATGAAAAAGTATTTTCCCTGTTTCAGCCACATACCGAATGGATTAGCAAAGGCAAGGCAGGGGTTCCCGTTGAATTAGGTATACGCGTCTGTATAGTTGAAGACTACCACGGATTCATACTGCATCATAAGGTCATGCAAAAAGAAACGGATGATAAAATAGCCATAGGTATGGTTGAAGCGACACAAGCGAAATTTCCAGCGTTCAATGCGTGTAGTTTTGACAAAGGCTTTCATAGCAAGAGCAATCAAAGTGGGCTGAAAGAGATACTTGATGAAGTGACTTTGCCGAAAAAAGGGAAATTATCGGTCAAGGACAAGGAACGTGAATATGCCGATCAATTTAAACAGGCCAAAAAGAAACACTCAGCTGTTGAGTCGGCCATTAATGCATTGCAGGTTCATGGATTGAGTCAATGTCGGGACCATGGAATTGATGGTTTTGAACGCTATACCGCACTGGCTGTATTATCAAGGAACATACAAAAAGTGGGCGCAATTAAACGAGATATGGAACGACAACGATTGGCCAAAGAAAAAAAGAAAGCCGCTTAAGTTTTTAAAGAAAGTGGCCTTACTGAGGGATTAGTATGTCTGAAAAGTGGCACAATAGCATTGTGCTGAGCAAATTCGTAATAATGGGTGGATTGTTATCTCAACTAAGCCAAATCGGAAAATATTATGGTAGATTGGGTGTGATGTTTTTTTAAAAAACTGACTTTTCGTTCAGGCACTAAATATTCAATGCTTTATTTCCCAAAAATACTGTCAGTGCTATAGTTAGTGATAGCCAATCCACGTTGGTTTTTTAATAAATCACAATGCTTTTTACTTATGGACAAAAAACAGCTTACGGAACGAGATATTTGCACCAAGTATATTCTCCCTGCTATAAAAAAAGCTGGCTGGGACATTCACTCTCAAATCCGTGAAGAAGTAACCCTGACCGCAGGTCGTGTGATTGTCCGTGGACAAATGGGACTGCGCAGTAAAGGCAAGCGTGCCGACTTCGTGCTTTACCATAAGCCTAATATGCCCTTGGCGATTATCGAGGCTAAAAAGAATACCTTACCGATAGCAGCAGGTATGCAACAAGGCCTGTCTTATGCTGACCTACTTGAAGTGCCTTTTATCTTCAGCTCCAATGGTGATGGCTTTATCTTTCATGATAAAACGGGCCTATACCCTCAAGTTGAACAAGAACTCAGCCTAGATGAATTTCCCAGTCATACCGAACTTTGGCAAAAATATCAGCAATGGAAAGGCTACCAAGCTCATGAGTTAGAGACGATTACCCAAGATTATTATGAAGATGGTAGTGGTAAATCTCCTCGTTACTACCAAATGCATGCCATTAATAAAACGATTGAAGCCGTTGTAAAAGGCGAAAATCGCGCATTGCTAGTAATGGCTACAGGAACAGGTAAAACCTACACCGCGTTTCAAATTATCTGGCGACTATGGAAAGCAGGCATCAAAAAACGCATCCTGTTTTTAGCAGATCGTAATATTCTGGTTGATCAAACCAAAACCAATGACTTTAAGCCCTTTGGGTCAGCGATGACCAAAATCACAGGGCGCAAAGTCGATACCTCTTATGAAATTTTCCTGTCACTTTATCAAGCCATAACAGGCCCTGAAGAAGACCAGAAAGCCTACAAACGATTTTCCCCAGAATTTTTTGACCTGATTGTAATAGACGAGTGTCATCGCGGCAGTGCAGCAGAAGATTCAGCTTGGCGTGAAATCCTTGAATATTTTAAAGCAGCCACCCATATTGGTTTAACCGCAACGCCCAAAGAAACAGAAGAAATCTCTAACTCGACCTATTTTGGAGATCCTGTTTATACCTACTCCCTCAAACAGGGCATCGATGATGGTTTTTTAGCACCTTATAAAGTGGTGCGGATTGATCTGGATAAAGACTTACAGGGTTGGCGACCCACAAAAGGTCAATATGATAAAAATGGTGAATTGATTGTAGACCGCATTTATAACCAGAAAGATTTTGACCGAACACTGGTGATTGAAGAAAGAACACAGCTGGTGGCTAAAATTATCAGTGACCATCTTAAAGCCACAGATCCCATGGCCAAGACCATCGTCTTCTGCCAAGATATTGATCATGCCAATCGTATGCGTCAGGCTTTAATTAATGAAAATCCAGAACAGGTAGCTAAAAACCGTAAATATATAATGAAAATTACGGGGGATGATAGTGATGGAAAAGATGAGCTGTATAACTTTATCGGTCCAGAACAATCCTATCCTGTTATTGCCACCACCTCTGAATTAATGAGTACAGGGGTTGATGCCAAAACCTGCAAATTAATTGTGCTTGATCAGCGTATCAAATCCATGACCAAATTTAAACAGGTGATTGGACGGGGAACCCGTATTGATGAAGACTATGGCAAACTCTGGTTTACCATTATGGATTTCAAAAAAGCCACTGAACTGTTTGCAGATAAAGACTTTGATGGCGAAGCAGAAGTAATATACAAACCTAAAGGCGGTGACTCGACCGTTCCTCCTGAAGATGAGCAAGATAATGGTGATACCGATACCAATAATGGACAAGGTTCTGATGATGGTTATCCTGGTGACTTTGGCGGCTTAGATGATGGCGGTGAAGGAGCAGGTGAACCCCCTAAAAAATACATTGTTAAAGGCGTATCGGTAAAAGTTATCTCAGAGCGAGTGCAATATATAGGACCTGACGGCAAACTCATTACCGAATCACTTAAAGATTACACCAGTAAAACCGTTAAACAAGAATACGCCACCCTTAATGACTTTTTGCGCAAATGGAATGATGCTGATCAGAAACAAGCAGTTATTGAGGAATTGGAAGAGCAGGGTGTTATCTGGCAAGCCTTAGAAGATGAGATAGGTAAAGATTATGGCGCTTTTGATCTTATCTGCCATATCGTTTATGGTCAACCGCCTTTAACCCGTAAAGAGCGTGCAGATCAAGTGCGTAAACGGGATATATTCACCAAATATGGCGAGCAAGCACAAAAAGTATTGGAAGCCTTATTAGAAAAATATGCCGATGAAGGCATTACCCCCATTGAAAATTTAGCCGTCCTTAAAGTACAACCCTTCAGTGAAATGGGTCGCCCTATAGAGTTAATTAAAGGCTTCGGTGGCAAAGCACAATATCAACAAGCGGTTAAAGACTTGGAGCAAGTGCTTTATTCCTGATCCGGTATTTTTGTCCACGAAATACACTAAAAAGATAAGAAAGGTGTCCACGAAAAGCACGAAAAAAGAATTAAATGTTTTTTTCTGTTAACTTTCGTGTCTTTCGTGCTTTTCGTGGACAATACCTTTTAATCTAAAAGCCAGGAACATGTCCACGAAAGACACGAAAAGCACGAAAAAAGAATTAAATGTTTTTTCTTTATCTTTCCTTATTACCCATGAGTTTCAGCTAAATTTGGAGAATACACGGCTTTTGCTCTTAGCCCTCCCATGCAGGGGAGGGTTTAAAGCAACCCTTGTATGATTAAGTATTGGCTGAAGCTTATACGTAATCAAGTTTTCTTTTAACGTTCGTGTTTTTTGTGTATTTCGTGGACATTAATTTTAAATCTGTATCTATTTACAGATGACTGCCTTATTATTGTTAGCTAAGCACATTTAAACTACAATATGTGCAAATAGAACATAAGAAAGGTGCGTTATGTCTGCATTAGAACAGCTTAGTCCTACACAAGAAACCGTGCTGGCTAAAGCGGTGTTGAACGCCGCCGAACAATTAGGCTTAAAGCAAGCGGAGTTAGCCGCAGTATTAGGTGTGCATCGAACCGCTATTAGCCGGCTAAAACAAAATCAATCACTTGATCCTTTGTCCAAGCAAGGGGAGATCGCTCTTCTCGTTGTACGAATAGCCAGAGCCTTGTTTGCGTTAACAGGGGGTGATTTAGAATGGATCAAACACTTTATGCACACTCACAATCATGTCACCGGCGATATTCCAGCAAAACAAATAGAAAGTATTCAAGGTCTAATGATGGTTTTGCAGTTTGTTGATGCCATTCGGGGAAAAGTCTGATGGTATGGGATGTCTGCAACGGAGTGCAGCAGATAAGGCGTTTGACAGGAACTCTCTATCGGCTTGTTGAAAGTCAGGAGCAAGTTGCCACCTTAGGCTATGTTGATACGCTGGATGAACAAGCCATGCTTGAAGAAATGTTAGAGCACACTAAACCCGTCTACAAGGACGATTTAACAGCTTATCACTACTTACTCTCCACGCCTTTTCGTTACCCACCGTTAAAATGGGGTTCGCGTTTTGGTGGACTTCATGAGCCCAGTATTTTTTATGGTGGTTCAAGTGTCCATGTCACACTGGCTGAATCAGCTTATTATCGGTTTGTGTTTTGGAATTCAATGGCTGGTTTGCCGATTAAAAAACAAATCAGATCTGAGCATTCCCTATTTTCTGTCGATTATCAATCACAGCATGGCGTTAGCTTGCATCAACCTCCCTTTGATCATTATGAACATGAAATATCTAGCCCCACTCAGTACACCGAGTCTCAACAGTTAGGTTCAGCCATGAGAGCATCAGCTGTAGAAGCATTTGTATATCCATCAGCTCGTGACCCACAAAAAGGAACCTGCGTTGGCTTGTTTACAGCGCGTGCCTTTAGGCATAAACAGCCTAAAAATATGAGCCAATGGTTATGTGAAACAGCTGCCAATGAAGTGCTATTTAAACAGCTCGGTTCCAACGCAATAACAAGCTTTAAACTAGAAGCGTTTCTAGCTGACGCCAAATTCCCCATGCCAGCATAACTTTATTTACCACCAGAAAAAAACGGGATGTCCACGAAATATACGAAAAGCACGACAAAAGAATTAAATGTTTATTTTCTGTTAACTTTCGTGTCTTTTGTGCTTTTCGTGGACAATATCTTTTAATCTAAAGCCAGGAACATGTCCACGAAACACACGAAAAGCACTAAAAAAGAATTAAATGTTTCTTTGTCTTTTAACTTTCGTGCCGTTCGTGTTTTTCGTGGACAATATCTTTTACGTTTAAATTTTATAGGTGAGCTTTATGGCTACTGATATTTTGTTTAAAGATGAATGCTACCAAATACAAGGTGCGATATTTGAAGTTTATCGGGAAATGGGCTGTGGCTTTCTTGAAGCGGTTTATCAAGAATGTTTGGAAAAAGAATTCTCAAGCAAATCAATTCCTTTTGTTGCGCAGAGAAAATTGAATTTATTTTACAAAGGCGAAGTATTAAAACAAATATATGTGCCTGATTTTATATGCCATGAATCTATTATTGTTGAAATAAAAGCATTATCTAAAATAACACCGCAACATGAAGCACAAGTATTGAATTATTTAAAAGCGACAAAAATACGCTTAGGATTACTGGTAAACTTTGGCAGTTACCCAAAAGCAACAGTGCAGAGGCTTGTGCTATAAAACTATTTGTCCACGAAATACACGAAAAGCACGAAAAAAGAATTAAATATTTTTCTTTTAACTTTCGTGTCTTTCGTGCTTTTCGTGAACAATATCTTTTAATCTAAAAAACCAAGAACATAATATGTCCACGAAAGACACGGAAAGCACGAACAATAAAAAGATAAGTGGTTTTAACTTTCGTGTCGTTCGTGATTTTCGTGGACTAAATCTTTTAATCTAAAAACCAGGAACAGAATGTCCGTCTCTAATATCGTAAAATCCATCCAAGACATTATGCGTAAAGACGCAGGCGTTGATGGCGATGCCCAGCGCATAGGCCAAATGGCATGGCTGTTATTCCTGAAAATCTATGATGCGCAGGAAGAAGAATTAGAAATGATGGATGATAATTACGAGCCCCCCATTCCAGAAGAATTACTTTGGCGTAATTGGGCGAGTAACAAAGAAGGCATTACTGGAGAAGGCATGCTGGACTTTATCAACGGCAAGCTGTTCCCAGGGATAAAAAACCTACATGCTACATCCATCAGCAATCCGCGTGGCTTTGTTGCAAAATAAGCCTTTAGCGATGCCTTTAACTACATGAAAAACGGCACACTACTGCGCCAAGTGGTTAATAAGGTCGATGAAATTGATTTTAACTCTTCCAGTGAACGCCATACCTTTGGTGATATTTATGAAACCATTTTAAAAGACCTGCAATCATCAGGTAACTCAGGCGAGTTTTACACACCAAGAGCGGTCACCCGTTTTATGGTCGATATGGTCAACCCCAAATTAGGAGAAAAAGTGATGGATCCTGCTTGCGGTACGGGCGGATTTTTAGCCTGTACCATGGATCATATTAAAGAATCTGGGTAAGCGCTCAACGAAGCACGTACTTGCCCTATTCAGGCGTATCTGATTTTTTAATATTCCAGGGCAACAAAGCCTCCACTTTATCAACCGTATCAGCATAAGGTAAAGCAGTGAGAACCTGCTTAAGATATGCATAAGGCTCCAGCCCATTTGCTTTAGCTGTTTCTATCAGGCTGTAATGTATTGCACTGGCACGAGCACCCGCAGGGGTATCAGAAAATAACCAGGCTTTGCGCCCTATCACAAACGGGCGAATCGCATTTTCTGCCAGGATGTTGCTAATATTGAGTTCACCATGGGTGCAATACACATTGAGTTTTTCCCACTGGTTACTCAGGTAAGTCATTGCCTTTCCTGTCAGGCTATCTTTAGGTACTTTATGCTGGTTTTCTTCCAGATAGGCTTTGAGCTGGTTCAATACAGGAATGCTCTTCTCCTGGCGCTGCTGATATTTTTCATCCACTGACAGGTCTTTAATTTCTCGCTCAATGACATACAGTTTATTGATCAGGCTCAGCGCTTTACCTGCTTTTGAGGGTTTGTTATTTTGTCCCTTTTTGCGTTTAGGCTGTGCATTCTGGGCATCTTTAAAATAACGACGCGCATGATCCCAGCACCCCAGCTGGGTGATGCTGTTTTTTTGGCACACGGCATTGTACCCCGCATAGCCATCGGTTTGCAGATAGCCACTAAAGCCGTCAAGCAGGCGCATGGGGACGTCTCCACTACGAGAGGGATCGTATTCAAACAGGATGCTTTTTTCACCCGGTGGCCCGCCAAGCGTCACCCACATATATTTATCTGAGGTCGCTGGCCGCCCCGGTTCTTTTAATACCTGAACCCGCGTTTCATCAGCGAGTATGACTGCCCCTGTGTGTTGATGCTCTCGCATCAGGTTAATCAGGGGCTGAAGTTGTTTAGCCAGTGCGATCATCCAGTTTGCTAATGTCGCTCTGGAGATGTCACCCCCATAACGAGACAAGATGCCTTCTTGCCGATATAAAGGTAAGCCGTCAGCATACTTGGCGATAATAACAAAGCACATTAAACTGATGCTTCCCATTGCTCTGGCAATAGGGTGTCTGGGCATTTGTGCGGCTTTAACCTGGCGTTGTTTTTCGCCTTCAATCTGTTTGATAAAGACCGCTTTTTCCTGCATGTATTCAAGAACACGTACTTTAGCAGGAATAATATCCAGCTCTTCTTTCACTTTAGTAAAGAAAGTATCAATAGCACCTTCTTTTTCTTCATCGGTTAAATAAATAAAAATTTGCTCGCGAGGTAACTTATCTGAGAAGGGTTTGCGTCCCGGCTTTTTCTTCGTGCCAGTAGAACTTGTCTGCTTATCGCCCTCAGGTGCTTCATCAGCTTCCTGGTCTAATTCCTCGCTGCTATCTGCTTCATTCTCTGCTTCATTCTCTGCTTCATCAAACAAAGAGGATTGATGAGATTGTTCACTCGATGACCCAAAGCGTTTTATTTTAGATAAGCGTAGTACCTCTTCCAGAATAAGGATGCGTTTTTTCTGTTCGGAAATCACCCCAGACTTAACTTCAATCACACGCGTCAGTTCATCAATAGCCTCTTCTTTTTCAAGCAACAAAGCAACAAAGCAACACTCTCCGACAGCAAAGAACCGGCTTTATCTTGTTGTTTTATATTTGAAATATCGGCTAAAATCATGGCTTTATTATAGCATTTATAGTGGCAATAATGAACACAAAAACAGCTAAAAAACAGACTCATATTGAAGTTTTTTATGACCTTTCATCGCGCTAATATCAAAGCCATCCAGCAACCAGTTTAACGGCTGTCCTGTTAAGGTTAATGTCTCTTCATCACCTTTAGGCCACTTAAATTTGTCTTCTACCAATGACTTGTAATAAAGGACAAAACCATTATCTTCCCAGAACAGACATTTAATCTTATTCCGCTGTTTATTCGTAAAGGCATAGAGAGCCCCCTCAAAAGGATTATGCCCTAACTCACATTCAACAATCGCCGATAGCCCTCGGTGTGACTTACGAAAATCAATGGGACGCCGATACAGATACACCTCCGTTAAAGACAGGGATGGACGCATAACAACCGTCACCGCAACAGCTCAAGCAGTGGTTGAATACACGACATAGTGTCCTGCGTAATACCTTCCAGACGTGTGCCATCATTAAATCGTAAGGATAATCCAATAGCTAGATCCGGTGAGATACCCTCGTCAACCCGAATGCGCGTAAATCCTGTAGGGGAAGTAGTAGGCTTTACAGTCGATTTACGTTTCCAGTAGCCGAACTTTTGCGGGCATAAATCATGTTGCCGACAATAAGCTGCCTGTGATTGGCCTGATGCCTGCCAGTGCTCTATGTGAATAGGCCAGAAAGTCTTTTCCTGTATTTTTTCTAACGCTGCCATTTAAAATTCCCCGTGGTATTTAACAATGGGGATAGTTTGGCATTAATCTGAGTTGCCGTGAAGTACGCTGACTATTGAGCGCTTACGTTGAAACGCCGGGGTCAAAACGCCGGGGTCTTTGATTTATGATTCTTAACAATACCACTGATTGTCGGATAGTGAGGTTTAACCCGTAAGACGAATACGTAGGCTTATCAAGCGGAGCGTAGATAACGAAATCCGACATTTTCGTGTACCTTATAGATGTCAGATTTCGTTTTTTAATGCTCCGCAATAAAAAATCTCATCCAACCTACAATGTACGGTGTATCGTAAGTTGAACCCGTAAGGCGAATACGTCGGTTTAAACGCTAGAAACGCCAGGGGAGGTCTTTGGTTTATGACTACACCTCAGACAGTGATATTGCCAAGAACCATAAACCAAAGACCCCTGAGGCACTCCAGGCACTCCTGAGGCACTCTGAGGCACTGCAAGAAAAACCTAAGAGCTCGCTACAGAAAAATTATTTAACCGCGCTCGGAAATTCTCTATCTTCTCTGGTTGGGTGAAGTATAGTTATCAAGTAATTTTCTGTCACAACCAATTCTCGTATTGAAGCAACGGCACACGCTCAAAATGCCGTACATTATTGGTAATTAAGGTTAAATTATGTGCAATCGCAATAGATGCAATTTCAAGGTCAGCTAAATCTAAGGGTGTGCCGCGTTTCTCTAGTTCTGCACGGATACGACCGCAAACATAAGCTGCTTTTGTATCAAAGCCGATAATATTCACTGCAGGTAGTAAGATCAGACATCTTGATTCGCTATCCTGAAAGAAATCCATTAAAACTTAAACTAGGCAATATAATTAAAGGGTTAGGGAATTATTGTCAAATGATTGATATTTTCAGCTAAAGAAATGAAAACGGTACTCATTTAGGTTAAACTAAGCCCTCATATCATACGAGGTATTCAATTAATGCAGCAACTCATGCTCCCAATAATTCCTCAGGGTACGACTATTATAAATGGTCAGGTCAGTGTTGATAACCGAAATGATGAGTGGTTTTATTTCCTCGGCGGTATCCCGATCTATTCTCACCAGGCTGACAATAAGAGATTATTTAGACTTCACACCTCTCAACTCATCAATACCGGCTCCTGTCGTTCAATCGATATTATTACAACCTTTGGTGTCTCTAAAAGTAGTGTTATGCGCTCATTAAGGCAACTACGAGAAAAAGGGGCTGATTCGTTTTTTGAACCTCGCCCGACTCGCAAGGGAGGACCACTCTTTACGCTTGAGGTTTTGCAGCAAGCTCAGGAATATCTGGATCAAGGTATGACGCCTAACGAAGCCGCTAAAGAATTAGGCATCCGGGCAGATACCTTTCGCAAGGCGATCAGTGATGGACGTTTAAAAAAAAGTCTGCCGTATCAATAGACCCCAATGATGGCAGTACCAAATCAGCCCGTGATATTATTGATGCCAGTGCAGCCGAGTCACTCGGTACGGCCTGCACTCGAGTAGA
Organism: Methyloprofundus sp.; assembly: GCF_965251085.1. Classification (NCBI taxonomy): domain Bacteria; kingdom Pseudomonadati; phylum Pseudomonadota; class Gammaproteobacteria; order Methylococcales; family Methylococcaceae; genus Methyloprofundus; species Methyloprofundus sp. The sequence continues at coordinate 4,589,699 of NZ_OZ252594.1, forward strand.
AGAGCGAATCCAGGCGGCTTTGGGTGAGCAGGAAAAGGGAGCCTCAATCGAATTCGAATCCTGTTTAGATGTTCCTAAAGGCGGTGTGTTATGTGCATTGCCCGCGTTACTTAGCAATGGCTTATTAAATGACATTGAGCACCACCTTGGCAAACTGACAGGTTATTATCAAACCTTTCATATCCTATTGCTACTCGCCTTTATGGGACTATGTCGCATCAAAAATGCCGAACAACTTCGCGAGCATGCACCGGGTGAATTCGGCAAACTACTTGGCCTGGATCGGGTTCCCGAAGTGCGCTGTTTAAGAACCAAAGTAAAAGGACTGTCTGATCCAGAATCAGTTGAAAGCTGGGCGGCCGACCTCAGTCGACAATGGATGGAAAATGAACCAGAGGCAGCAGGAACACTCTACATAGATGGTCATGTCCGTGTCTATCATGGACACTTGACTAAACTTCCCAAACGGCATGTTTCACGCGAAAAACTCTGCTTACGGGGTATCACCGACTACTGGGTTAATGATGGTACGGGGCGTCCCTTCTTTGTCGTTGAAAAAACGGTGGATCCGGGCTTACTAAAAACGCTGGAAGAAGATATCGTCCCCCGATTACTCAAAGACATTCCGAATCAACCGAGTGCACAAGCATTACAGCAAAACAAACAAGCCTGTCGTTTTATCCTGGTGTTTGATAGAGAAGGCTATAGCCCCGCATTCTTTAGAAAGATGTGGGACAAGCATCGTGTCGCTTGCATGACCTATCATAAATTTCCCACCGAAAATTGGCCACTGGACAATTTTTCCAGTCAGGAGATCACACTACCGAGTGGTGAAAAAGTCATCATGAAACTCGCCGAACGAGGCAGTCTGGTTGGAACCAAAAAACAGGCGATGTGGATGAGAGAAGTGCGCAAGTTGACTGATTCTGGTCACCAAACCAGTATTATTACCACAGCCTATGAACTAGAGTTGACGGCTGTTTCTGGGCGAATGTTTAGCCGGTGGTGCCAAGAGAACTTTTTTAGATATATGAAGCACCACTATGGGCTAGATATGCTACAGGAGTATGGAATAGAGCCACTATCCGATACCCAAAAGGTGGTCAACCCTGATAGGCGCCAACAGGAAGGACAGCGTAATTCGATACAATCCAAACTCAATTACCGTCTATCTCGATTTGCAGCGATGGAACTTCATCCGGTGATTAAAAAAGATGAAACGGAAGATGTGAAATACAAGAAATGGGAAAGAAAACGAGCAGAATTACTCGAAGAAATAGAGCATTATGAAAATGAACTAAAAACCATCAAGGAAAAACTAAGCCAAACGCCCAAACACATTACCTGGCAAGAGTTGAGAGACGAAGATAAGTTCGAACAGCTTCTGCCAGGGAAAAAGCGGCTGATAGATACTGTCAACATGATCGCTTATCGGGCAGAAACAGCAATGGCCGCTCTGCTAACCTCACCGACAATCGACTTTCCGATGGCAAGGCAACTATTACAAACGCTGTTTGTGACAGAAGCAGATATATTACCCGATGAAGTAAAAAAACAACTTCGGATACGTGTGCATAGTACTTCCCGACCTGCAAGTAATAAAGCAATAGAAAAGTTATTTGAACAACTCAATCAAACGGAACTCAATTATCCAGGAACCGATCTGCGCTTAATTTATGAGCTGACTTCATCCGCAAAAAATTAGGAAATGGTCTCAAATTAGTTTCGTCTGAATCAAGATGTCTGAAGATAGTTTCCAGGTTGTTTAAGTGAAACTCAGAGCGTTGGCTTTTTTCCGCTCCATAAACAATCTCGGAAATGGTGATCGTAGAAACGTATTGTTGATTTTTTGGTATTTTTTCTAATTTTTGTAATAAGTTTTGTGACGGACGCGGCTTTACAATATTAGTAATTGTATCCGTATCAAAGAGAAACATCGCGCCCTTTTCCACCATTCGCACGTAAAGTTTCTATCTCTCCCATTGCATCAGCTACCTCATCAAAACCTTGCCATTTTCCTGCAATTGCTGCTAAGCCTTGTTTTTCTGTATATTGTTCTAATATTTTAAGGTCATCAAGGCTGACCAATGCTGCAACAGCTTTATTTCGTTTAGTAATAATAAATCGTTCATCAGAATACTGATTTTTGGCGATTAATTCTGAAAAATGTGATTTGGCTTTTGCTACAGATATAGAGGTGGTTGTCATAGGTAACTCCTAGTATTTTCTTATGGTCATTATGACCTGTTCCTAGGCCTTTTTCAAATTCGAACATCAAAGGTGTCTTATAATAATAGTATTCATTGAATTTAGGAGCCGGATGCTGTTTTTAACATGCCCTTCTAATCATAAGATTTCGGAAAAGATAGTAACAAAGATAAAAATGAAATATTGTGTATTCAGAACGCCTCAATAACAGAACCTCCAATCAGTACAACATTAAGCTGCAATATTTCAAGAGTATTATTGCTTGTCTAAGTAACAATGAATGAATTTAATTCTTTGAAATTAAAACACAATAATACAGAGAAAGAGCTGCACTCTATAAAATTGCGTCTTCAACAGCTTGAAGATGAAAAGCAGCAGCTATTACAAAGGCAGGATGCGCTTAATAACTTAAGTAAGCATGATAAACCAGAGGCCAATCAGCTCAGCACGGATCAAAAAGTACACCTGTTTAAAGAGTTGTTTAAAGGGCGTACCGATATATTTGCTAATCGCTGGCAAAACTCGAAAGGGAGAAGTGGTTATTCTGTTGCCTGTTATAACGAGTGGGTGTCAGGTAAATGTAATAAGCCTAAAATTAAATGTAGTGAGTGTGCTTATCAACGCTTCAAAGCACTTGATGAGCAGGCTATTTATGATCACCTCACTGGTAAGCAGGTTGTTGGCTTGTATCCGTTACTTGAGAACAACCGCTGTTATCTGTTGGCGGCAGATTTTGACAAAACGGGCTGGCAAGCCGCAGTTAAGGCGATGGCGCAAGCCTGTGCGGCGTTCAGTATTCCCTATGCCCTAGAAATATCGCGCTCGGGGAATGGCGCACACCTTTGGATCTTTTTTTCTGAACCTGTACTAGCTAAAGAGGCGCGAGCTTTAGGCTTTTGCCTGCTTGATAAAGCGATGGAAATTCACCCCGGTATCTCATTTGAGTCCTATGATCGCTTATTTCCTAATCAGGATATGATGCCAGAAGGTGGTTTTGGAAATTTAATCGCATTGCCATTGCAATATCAAGCCAGACAACAGAGCAATAGTCTATTTGTAAATGAACAATTGCAGCCTTATTCCGATCAGTGGGGATTTCTATCTCAGTTAAGTACCCATGCAAAATTAATTTAACCTTTTATGCAAACTCTACTTTGTAATTCTTTCCAATATTAGACAGCACCTTAAATAATTCTTCCTGAAGAGAGGCATAGGATTCATAAGCTGAAAAAGGAAGCCATTCGTATTTTATTTTACGCCATATAATCTCGATAATATTTAACTCGGGTGAGTATGGCGGTATACGGTAAATGGATAGGTTTTTTTCTTTCCACCTTTCAAGGTTTTCATTAAATTCATTACTCGTATGAGTCGATGCATTATCAATAATAAGAGTTGTTGGTTTTTTAATCTGTTTAGCAAATTCATCAATACAAGCCACAACAACCGAAGTGTTTACACTCCCTTCAAAAACAAAAGAATCAAACCTGCAATCTCTGTTAACAAAACCTAATACATTAAGACGCTTGCTGTTTGAGCTTGGTATTTCAATCGTCTCACCTGACTGTTGCCAAGCATAAGGAACACAGGGTTCTAGTGTAAACCCCGACTCATCAAAGTAGCACAAATCAAGTTCATTCTCTTTATGTTGTTGTATTAATTCTTTTATTTCATCGGTTGCCAAATCAAATTTATCTTGATTACGCTTTATCCTTAAGGATTTTCTAACTCGTTTCCAAACAAGATCAGCTTGTTTACAAATACGTTTTATAGTATCAATGCTAACTGAAATGCCTAGATCTTCTTCAAATTTTGCTAGTACTGATTTTAATGATCTAGGAGATTTTTCAACTCTCTGGACTAAGCTTATTTGTTGTTTTTCAGTTAAAATACCTCGCCGTCCTCTTCCCTGACAGTCAACCAATCCATCGATTCCATTCTTTTCCCAGTTAGAAAACCAAGTGGAAACAGTTTGGCGGCATACGTTATAAATAGAACAAATCATGGGAACAGAATGCTCTTTGAAACTTAATAAAATAGCATGAGCTCGACTTCTACTTAAATGAAGTGGATGGTTTTTATGCATCACATTTAAAGCAGTAATTTCTTCTGGGAGTAGGTGTTTTATATAGAGCACAAACATTTAGAGTCAGCAAAATAATTGTTTATTATGACACCTTTTTTCGTTAAATTAATTTTGCGTAAGTACTTAGAACGTGTTTCAGAAGTAACGTTACATAAAATAATTAACAGCATTAGTGCAACTAATACAACTGTAATAGATGAAACCACGCCCTGGGATCAAGGTGCGGCAATCATACCCGCACAAATCGATAACTGCCCTGAAGTTGTAAGCATTACCTTAGCTAATCACTTATATATCAAACTGGATGCGCTCCCTTCAGTTTTGATTGCCAGGCTAAAACGCTCGGCGAGCTTTTCTAATCCTGTATTCTTTAAAACCCAGGCCTTACGGTTTTCGACTCACGGTATACCTAGATATATTACTTGTGCGCGAATTGAGCAAGGTTATTTATCATTACCGAGAGGTTGCCTTGATGAGACTATTGCTTTACTTGAGCAACAAGCTATTCAGATAGAATTTGATGATAAACGACAGGAAGGGGTGAAGTTGATTGCGTTAACGTTTCTAGGCAAACTAAGGAAAGAACAGGCCAAAGCTGTTAATGTAATGATGCAACATCAGACGGGTGTTTTACATGCGCCTACTGCCTTTGGAAAAACAGTCACCGCAATCGGAATGATTGCAAAAAGAAAAGTAAATACCTTAATCCTGACACACAGTCGACAGCTTCTTGATCAGTGGCAGGTGCGTTTAGCGTCATTTTTAACGGGTGCTGACATCGGCATAATCGGTGGTGGCAAGAAAAAACCATCCGGTCAGATTGATATTGCGACGTATCAAAGTTTCATCAACAAGAAAGATAACTCGGTTGATCCATTAATTCAAGAGTATGGGCTGGTTATTATTGATGAATGTCATCATGTTTCAGCTCCGCGCTTTGAAATGGTGCTGAATGAAGTACGGGCAAAATATGTATTCGGGCTGACGGCAACTCCAGATAGGCAGGATGGTCATCAAAAGATCATTTTTATGTTGGCAGGCCCTATTCGACATAAAGTCAAAACGGATCACAAAGAGAAGTTTGAACAACGGGTTGTTGTGCAACAGTTATATCACCAACCCCCCAGTCATCTTACTCAACTTGATAATAGACTTCATATTGCTGATGTTTATAGCTGGATTGCAGAGAATAGCGAGCGAAATAAGCAAATTACTAATGATGTAGCGGGGCAAGTAAAAGAAGGAAAATGCCCATTGGTGCTGACAGAACGGCGTGGACATGCAGAACTACTTAATCAGAAGCTAATCGATAAAGGTTTTAAAACAGTTATCCTCAGAGGTGCCATGCGTATAAAAGAGCGCAAAGAAGCCACTGAGCGACTTGGTGAAGCGCAGGTGATTGTCGCTACAGGAAAATATATAGGAGAGGGTTTTGATCTCCCTAGACTCGATACGCTTTTTCTTGCGATGCCTATTTCCTGGAAAGGTACATTAGTCCAATATGCAGGAAGAATACACCGTGAATCAGAAGGCAAAGCATTAGTGACGATATTTGATTATGTGGATTCATCGTTACCGATGCTACAGCGGATGTTTCAAAAGCGCGAAAAAGGATATAAAGCTATGGGGTATCATGTTACCTACACAGGTCAAAACAGTTTTAAGAGGAAAGTGATGGAATAGTGATATATATAGCTTAATTAAAGAAATGCAACGCACGCCCTTTGAGGGAATAGGTGATCAACTTAATTGGACTGGGTATTGGTCAAGACGTGTTAATCGTGAACATAGAATCGCTTATAAAGTAATGAATGAATCCTTGATTATTGTTCCGTGTCGTTATCATTATTAACAATTAATTATTTGACCACGTTAAATAGACCAAAATTATGAAAAGCCATTTTTTCGCCTACATAAGTAAAATCCGCTGGCTGCAACGCTGGGGCTTAAAGCGTAATGTCGTTACTGAGAATGTCATGGAGCACAGCTGGGAAGTCTCTGTTATTTCTCATGCTTTAGCCTTAATAAAAAACCGCTATTTCGATGGCAATCTTGATGTAAATGCAATTGCTGTTGCAGCACTGTATCATGATTGTAGCGAAGTGCTTACCGGGGATATGCCTTCGCCGATCAAATATCATTCGCCTGAAATAACCAAAGCATATAAATCCATTGAAAAGAAAGCGGAGCATGAATTGTTAAATCTACTTCCTGAGGGCCTTAAAGAAGATTACCGAATATCAATGATTGAGGACGAGTTACCTAAAGAGCATAAAGAGGTTATTAAAGCCGCTGATACCATTGCTGCCTTTTTAAAATGCAAAATGGAAGTGGCATCAGGCAATCAGGAGTTTTCAATTGCTGAAAAAGACGTAGAAGCTCGATTAAAAGCCATGGTTCACTTACCCGAAGTTAGCTACTTTTTAGAGACCTTTTCTTCTAGCTACGAATTAACGCTGGATGAATTATTTAAATGATTGAAACAATTTATATCGAAGAAAATATTGCACAGCACCCAAGAGTACTGGCTATTTGTGCGCGCTTTCCCAAAGCGAGAAAAATCACCTGTGAGCGCTATGGCGAAGTATTTAATCCTAAAGCACAGAATTTCCGTTTGCAAAAACAGCAACCCGCTTTAATTCTTGCTGAAAAATACCGTGGATTTATGCTCAAATCCCCACCAAATTATGGTATTGGTGCCAAGCATAATTACTATTTTTCACATATGCTGAATTGCCTTTATGATTGCCGTTATTGCTTTCTACAGGGCATGTATCAATCGGCGAATTATGTTTTATTTGTAAATTACGAAGATTATTTTGCTGATATAGAGCGGATCTGTGCCGCAACACCTGATGAAGCAGTGCACTTTTTTTCAGGTTATGATTGCGACAGTCTTGCTTTAGAACCAGTCACCGATTTTGCTCAAGAGTTTTTACCGCTTATCCGATCCATCCCGAATGCCTGGATGGAACTGCGTACTAAAAGCACCCAGGTGCGGCACCTTCTGGATACTCCAGCATTTGAGCGCTGTATCGTTGCCTTTAGTTTTACCCCGGATGAAATTGCCCGTGCTTTAGAGCATAAAGCCCCTACTATTTCCAAACGCCTAGACGCACTCAATAAATTACAGCAACAAGGCTGGCCGATCGGACTCCGATTCGACCCGATTGTATATGAAGACAACTATCAGCAGCATTATCAAATGTTATTTAAAACTGTTTTCGCGAAAATTAACCCCGATACCTTGCATTCAGTAAGCTTAGGCGTATTTCGCCTGCCCGATCAATACTTTAAAAAAATACATAAACTCTATCCAGACGAAAAACTGTTTGCCAGTCCACTGGAATCAAACCAGGGAATGATGTCTTATAAGAGCACACTCGAAGATGAAATGATGGATTTTTGTAGCAAGGAACTTCTGCGTTATGTTCCTGAAGAAAAATTTTTCCCATGCAGCATGTAAAACGCACAATCTTGGTAACAGGCGCGAGTTCAGGAATAGGGCGTGCCTGTGCAGTGGCCTTATTAAATCAGGGACATACTGTTATTGGCCTATCCAGAAACTGTCAGCAGTTTGTTCATGCGCACCCTCGTTTTTCTAGCGTGGAGTGTGACTTAAGTAATTTAACGGCCTTAGCTGATAATATCAAACGAATAAGCAAACAATATCCTGCTATTGACAGCATTATTTTCAGTGCCGGTAAAGGACAATTCAGCAGTCTGGAAGAATTTTCATTTGCCCAGATACAGGAATTAATGAACCTAAACTTTATCAGCCAGAGCTTTCTAGCCAAAGGCTTGTTACCTGCTTTAAAAAGAAAACCTCTGGCAGATTTGATATTTATCGGCTCGGAGGCCGCATTGGCAGGGAGCCGCAAAGGTTCGATTTACTGTGCCAGTAAATTTGCCCTACGTGGATTTAGTCAAGCACTCAGAGACGAATGTGCAAAAAGTAGTGTACGTGTCTCTTTAATTAATCCCGGTATGGTAAAAACAGATTTTTTCCAGCCTTTGAGTTTTGAACCCGGAGAACATCACAGCCAGCACTTAGTCGCAGAGGATGTTGCAGACGCTGTCAGTTATATTATCAATGCCCGTCCTGGAATTATTATCGATGAAATCAACCTAAACCCGGCAAATAATGTGATCCAGTTCAAAAAATAACCTGATTACGTATGACTCTCAGCATAGTAAAATAAAACATGAATAATCAGTATGCAAACAAACTAGTCACTCCCGAAGTCTTTTATCGGGGATCTAGCTTAACCAACTAGATTCCTGCTAGAAGCATGCAGGAATGACGAATTATAGCTGAGAGTTATGGGTAATCAGGAAAAATAATGCTTGATTTTTTGAAAAAAATGGCCCTGCGACAATTTGTCACATTTTAATTTGCATTTAACTTAGATATGATATACGCAACTCTTAAATGCACTCCCAAACGAGATTTAGAGTTTACCCTCCTCTTAGAATGCGCCTTAACTCAGTTATGACGCATTTTTTTTTGCCCAAAATTCAGCTTTTCCATCTATAGGCTAAAACAGCGCAAACAAATTCTAAGATTGAATCAATGTATTACTTTCAAAAAATCTTAGCTTCACCCATAGGTTAAGCGGGCATTTTTACAAGTTCGGTGGAATCAAGAGCTTGTGCTAGAAAACGTGAGCAATTGATTTTTCTAGGTTAATTCAGAGTTATTGCAGCAAATAATCTCTAACCATATATAAAGCCGCAATACTCCGCGCTTCTGTACACTGACCACTGTTGACTAATTGAGTGAGATTATTCAGTTTCCAGGGGATAACTTCTAACTCTTCCGGTTCATCTCCCGGCAACTTTTCAGGGTATAGGTCCTGAGCAAGAATTATCTCGGTCATATGTTCCATATAACTAGGAGCGATTGAAAAGGAGCTAATTTGCTGTATTTTATGCGCCCCATATCCTACTTCTTCCTTGAGTTCGCGATTTGCAGCTTGTAAGGCGCTTTCGCCAGGATCTATTTTTCCCTTGGCCAGACCCAGTTCATAACGTTCAACACCACCTGAATATTCGCGCACCAGCAAAACCGTTTCATTATCAACCATGGGAACAATCAGCACCGCACCATTACTTCCACTGCCACGTATCAGACGTTCGTATTGCCTAGTCGCACCGTTGCTAAATTCTAAATCCAGGGATTCAATTCTGAATAATTTAGATTGTGCGACAATTTTTCTGTTATGTATCTTCGGTTTTTCGGACATTTTTGTTATGGTGGTGAATATTTATTTAATATCACTATAGCCTTTGTTGGACGAAGCCGCTATCGCGGAGAAAAACAGCGCATCCCTTAAATTTAAAGTGTAACCTCATTGCCTGTTATATGCATAACAGGTAACTTGTAAGCTCATCCAACTAACAATAATGAGGTTACACTGTTATGACACCATCGATAGAGCTTAAATTCAACCATTATTATATCCAGCACTGTAAGCATTTAAAGCTTAAGGGACTGCAACCCAAAACCATTGACGCTTATTCACGCGCTATTCGCCGTATCGGGGAACACTTTCAGGGGCATCTGGATAACTTAACGCAAGATCAACTGGTGGATTATTTTCATGCTCTTTTAAGCCGCCTTTCCTGGAGTGCCGTGAAACTAGATCTCTATGGTCTCAAGTTTTTCTATACACATGTGCTACAAAAGCCGTGGGTTGATGTGCTAATGATTAAACCACCACGATGTACGCGTATACCCGATATTGTCACTGTGGTTGAAGCACAACAACTGTTTATGTCGACCCGTAATCTAAGCTATCGAGTTTTTTATTTTACGATTTACAGTCTAGGTTTACGTTTGGGCGAGGGCTTAAGCCTGAAAGTAGGTGATATTGATGCGACACGCATGCGGGTACATATTCGCAATGCCAAAGGCAATAAGGATCGGCTTGTGCCTTTGCCTGTGAATACCTTGAAGGTGTTGCGTAAGTTTTGGGCTGTGCATAAAAATCCAGTGCTGGTATTTCCCAACCGTGCCCGGGGTCTAAAAGGTGCACATCTTGCTGAATCCCCCCTTGATCGCGGTGGCATCCAGAAGACAATCCGTCTTGTGACGCAAGAAATGGGACTAAAAAAAAGATTTCCTGCCACTCGCTGCGCCACAGTTACGCCACTCACCTGTTAGAAGCCGGGGTTGATTTAGTTGAGTTGCAGAAGATTCTGGGCCATACCAGTTTAGTAACCACGGCTCGCTATACGCATTTGACCGATATTACCGATGAGAATGCAGAGCTGCACATTAATCAGTTAGTCAATGACTTTTCTATTCACTGGGGGCAGATTTCATGATAACCCTAGCTGCAGTGATTGATCAATTTCAGTCTGACTTTTTAAGCGAGTATCAATCTCGTTTACGCTCCAATCAGATCAGTGCATTACATGCCATGAAGAGCTGTCGGACACAGCTGAGTCCTGTGATGCAGGTTAACTGTGCAGACTGTGACTATCAAACCTTTGTGCCTCATTCCTGTGGCCAGCGTAACTGCCCGCATTGTCAACATCATGAGAGTCAACAATGGATTGAACGACAGGTACAAAAACAAGTCCCTGCTGATTATTTTATGAATACCTTTACCTTACCTGCGCAGTTAAGGTCGTTAGCCAGGCAGCATCCGCGGTTACTTTACAGTATGATGTTTGACTGTGCCTGGGCGACTTTACAGAGTTTTAGTAAAAATGATAAGCAGTTGCAAGGCGATGCCGGGGCGATTGCTGTCTTACATACACACTCACGCGAATTAAATTATCATCCGCATATTCATGTCATTATGCCTGCGGCAATCGTGGATAAAATCAAGAAGCTCTGGCGCACTAAGGAAGGCAAATACCTGTTTCATCATAAAGCACTAGCAAAAGTATTTCGTGCAAAGATGCTAGCGCGTATGAACGAAGAAAAGTTGCCATTTCCCACAGCTATTCCGGAAAAATGGGTGGTCGATTGTAAGTTTGTCGGTGCAGGCGATAAAGCATTGATATATCTGGGTCGATACCTGTATCGTGGTGTGATTCGTGAACAGGATATCTTATCCTGCCAAAATGGCAAAGTAACCTACCGTTATCAAGACAGCAAAACCAAACGCTATCAAACCAAAACGGTATCGGGGGCTAAATTTCTGTGGCTGGTGCTGCAACATGTTTTGCCTAAAGGCTTTCGTCGTGCGCGCAATTATGGCTTTTTACATCCGAATAGCAAGGGTGTTATTAAGTTGATTCACTCCCTGCTAAAGTTTGACCCGACGAAGATATTGCGTGCACTCAAAGTACGGCCGGCATTCAGTTGCAAATGTTGTGGCGGGGCGATGGTTGTTGGGCGTCGGCAAATACCCAGGGTGGAAATAATGTTTCAGCCTTTGCCAACTTAACAATTGGAATCACTAGCGCTTATGTAAATTTAAACACTTCGACCCAGGCTATCAGCGGATTAAATGCTGAGGGAGTTGCTTGGGCTAAAATCGGAGATTAAGGCAGAATTTTGCTCCGATACTTGGACTTTGAGAGTTGACTGCAATGGACAACGCTCAAAGTTCAGTTAAACAGGTAAAAACAGAGGTTCGATTCATCAGTCGGGCTGATCAACAAAAAGCTATTTTCATAGAGCGCATTAAATGAATTCCTACTATCGTGCCGGGCTTGTCCAACAAACGGTTCAGATTGTGGCTCGCTTCGCGATCACAATCTAACCTTATTCGTTATGCTCGATTGGAACAAAATTAATACAGTTTTACTGGATATGGATGGTACCTTGCTGGATTTGAATTTTGATAATCATTTCTGGCTAGAGTTTATACCAGAACGCTATGCACTTCAAAACCAACTTACTATTGAGGAAGCCACTGATGTGCTACTGCCTTTATTTAAGAGCATGGAAGGCAAGCTCGAATGGTATTGCCTGGATTACTGGAGTGAAATTTTAAAACTCGATATCGCCGGTTTGAAAGCTGAAATTTCAGGCTTAATTAGTGTTTTTCCTCATGTCACAGATTTTTTAAGTGCCTTACAGCAAAGCGACAAACAAGTGCTTTTAGTTACTAATGCCCACCGCGATAGTTTGTCGCTAAAAATGGAGAAAACCTGTTTACAGCCTTTTTTTGATGGAATTATTTGTTCGCATTATTTCGGTTTTGCCAAGGAGCATCAGGCATTCTGGCAAGCATTTCAACAGCAACAAGGCTGGGATAGACGATCGACTTTAATGGTAGATGATAGCCTTGCAGTATTACGCTCTGCGCAAACTTTTGGTATTAAGTATTTAATTTCCATTAAGCAGCCCGATTCTAAAAAGCAGCCTCGATCCATTAGTGAGTTTCCTGCTATTAATGATTTCAGAGAACTCATGCTCGTAGCTTGATGGTTAATATTTTTTTCCATGAAGGAAATAAAGAGAATGAATGAAAAAAGAAGAATCAAAATTAACAAGTTATGTTATATGGCATCTTCCCTATAAAAAAAGACAGCTCAGTAAAACCTACGCTTTTGTCTGAACTCTTGCTCTTGGTGCAGACTTTTTCGGTGAATATTGTTTACGTGGCGTTCTAACTCTAGGCGCTGGCTTGATTAGTTCGGGTAATAAATCTTCGGTAACTTTATGCACAGGTACTTTCTGGCTGATATAGTCTTCGATATCGGGCATAGAATAAGCGTATTCTTCACAGATAAAGCTGATCGCTTCTCCCTTTGCACCAAAGCGAGCTGTTCTACCTATTCTGTGTACGTAATCTTCGGCATCCTGAGGTAAATCAAAATTAAATACATGTGAAACATCGGGTATATGTAGACCCCGTGCCGCAACATCGGTGGCTATCATAATGGTCACTTTGCTTTCCTGAAAATCAGCCAAGAGGCGCTGGCGTTTTTCCTGGGGTACATCTCCACTTAACAGAGCCGTTTTGTGCCCATTAGCCGCAAGATAATCAGCTAAATTTTCCGCACTACGTTTGGTATTTACAAAAACAATACTCCGCAATGGGGTATGAGAATTAAGCAAGCCAATTAATAAAGGTATTTTCTGCTCATTCGCAGGGCAAAATGCAAATTGATTAATTGACTCTGAAGTCACCTCTTCCGACTCTATCTTAACCATGACCGGCTGATACATATGCTCATAAGCCAGCTCGGAAACTTTGAACGACAAAGTTGCAGAAAACAACATATTAAGACGTTTTTCAGGGTTTGGCATACGATTAAGTAAATAACGTATGTCTTTGATAAAGCCTAAATCAAACATTCTATCGGCTTCATCCAGCACCATCACCTGAATATTATCTAGAGAAAATGCTTTTTGTCGGTAAAAATCAATAATTCTGCCAGGCGTTGCAATGATGATATCGACATTGCCCTGCACTGCTTTTAACTGCTTCTGATAGTCTGTTCCACCATAGATAAGCGCTAAATTAAAATCCAGATGCTTACCTAATAACAGTGCATCTTTGTGAATTTGTATCGCAAGTTCACGAGTTGGCGCTAAAATAATCGCTCGAGGATATTTCTTTTTTTCGCTGTTATCATTGAGTAAGCGCTGGAAAGCGGCCAGTAAAAAACTCGCCGTCTTACCTGTTCCTGTTTGCGCTTGCCCTGCTACATCTCTATCTCTTAGAGCGATTGGCAAGGACTGGTCTTGGATAGGTGAGCATTGATCAAAACCTGCTTCTTTCAAGCCCTTTAATATGCTGCTGGAAAGTTCCAGGTTGATGAAACGTGTGTCCGTTAAATGTGTTGTCTTCATTTGAATAGAATACATCAATAGCCGCTAGTTTGCACTGTCCAGTTTATATATACTTCACACGGCCACGGTTGCGATTTTCTGGCGGCCGATTTTTGCCAATAGCTGTGTAGCTGAAACAGTTGCTCAGCTTGCTATGGGGCTGTTTCAGAGCCCCCGTATCAAGTACGGGGCAAGCTTTGCTCTCAACCAAAATCAACTCGCTATAAAATCCGCAACCGTCACCGCGCGAATTATCCTAGAAAAATCAGTTGCTCACGATTTCTAGCACAAATTCTTAATTCCACCGCACTTCTAAAAAATATCCGCTTAAGCTATAGGTGAAGCTAAATTTTTCTGAAAGTGTTACATTAATTCAATATCTTGCACTATCAATTCGCGCTCAACTGATTTTTCTAGGATTATACAAAGACTTAAAACCTGTAAATTACAGATAATTTTAAAGCTGTCCCATATTCTTTAAACACACTGACCTAAACTACCTTTACAGCTAACAATTTTTAAAATAACCGTAAAAGCAGCAACTTATGATTTTTTATAGACTCATACTATTGCTCCAGCAGAATACTGACCCATATTTTTCCATACTAAATATATATAAATTTGAAATAGTTATTTTCCAAAAAATAGATTGACAAATTAGGGCGATACAGCGATATTACTCACTCGTAAAATAATTTGGAGAATAGCGTGAGTGACTCGGTCCTTCATGTAACGGATAGTAATTTTGATGAACTTGTTTTAAAAGCCGGTTCGCCTGTTTTGGTTGACTACTGGGCTGAATGGTGTGGTCCTTGTAAAATGATCGCCCCTGTTTTAGATGAAATTTCTGAAGAGTATTCAGGTAAGATTACTGTTGCAAAATTGAATATTGATGACAATCCTGCCACACCATCACATTATGGTGTACGTGGAATACCAACGCTAATGCTATTTAAAGATGGCGATGTTGAAGCAACTAAAGTGGGTGCACTGACAAAATCACAACTAACTCAGTTCATCGACGGCAACATTTAGAGTTTACAATTATTAGATTTTTAAAGGGAAGTAACAATAAATATTTGTTACTTCCCTTTTTTATGCGTATACTACAAATCTGGTGCTAACCTCCTAAGCGCCTTCTGCATATCAAAATAACCGCATCTTACATACCAAGCTAACTTTATCTGTTAGTAACCATGCTATATCTTCTTTTTAAACAATCCTTGTATGAATCTTACCGAATTAAAATTAAAACCAATCACTGAAATTATTGAACTTGCTGAAAGCCTAGGTATCGAAAATGTTTCTCGAACGAGAAAACAAGAAGTTATTTTCTCCATTCTAAAAAAACAAGCCAAAAGCGGCGAAGATATCTATGGCGATGGTGTTATAGAAATATTACAAGATGGTTTTGGCTTCTTACGCACACCTGGCAGTTCTTATCTCGCGGGTCCTGATGATATTTATGTTTCACCCAGCCAGATACGGCGCTTTAGCTTACGCACAGGGGATACCATCAGTGGTAAAATCAGACCCCCGAAAGACAACGAGCGCTATTTTGCTATGCTCAAAGTTGAAAAAATCAATTTTGAAGCCCCCGAAAATGCCAAACACAAAATCCTCTTTACTAACCTAACCCCTTTATTTCCTAATAAACGTTTTATTATGGAACGCGGTGATGGCAGTAGTGAAGACCTGACCGGACGAGTCATTGATTTAATTTCCCCTATAGGTAAAGGCCAGCGTGGTCTTATCGTATCACCACCTAAAGCGGGTAAAACTATGATTCTGCAGAGCCTGGCTCACGCCATTGCAGAAAATAATCCCGAATGCTATATGATCGTTCTGCTTATTGATGAGCGCCCTGAAGAAGTCACCGAAATGCAACGCTGTGTACGTGGGGAAGTTATTTCCAGTACCTTTGATGAACCTGCAACACGCCATGTTCAAGTGGCTGAAATGGTTATTGAGAAGGCGCGTCGCCTAGTTGAACATAAACACGATGTAGTTATCTTGTTAGACTCTTTAACACGTTTGGCGCGAGCTTATAATATGGTCGCTCCCTCATCTGGAAAGATACTTTCTGGTGGTGTGGATGCCAATGCATTAGAAAAACCTAAACGTTTTTTTGGAGCAGCACGTAATATTGAAGAAGGCGGAAGCTTGACAATTATCGCAACCGCTCTGGTAGATACTGGCTCACGTATGGATGAAGTGATTTACGAAGAATTCAAAGGTACCGGTAATATGGAGCTGCATCTGGAACGTAAAATCGCAGAAAAACGTATTTATCCTGCGATTAATATTAACCGCTCTGGAACGCGTCGTGAAGATTATCTGGTTGATCCAGAAGCCCTGCAAAAAACCTGGATTTTACGCAAAATACTGCAACCCATGGATGAAATGGCTGCTTCTGAATTTATACTTGGCAAACTAAAAGACTTCAAAACGAATGCTGAATTTTTTGAATCCATGAAGCGCTAGATATACTCTGCTATCACTGTTCAATTTTTTATAGTAAGGAGCGAGAATTCAATAATATCCGCAAATATGACGCGGGTATTATTGAATTCTCGCTCCTAAGCGCAATTGACTTGAAGCTTGTAATACCTACAGCAATTTAAATTGATATTCAGCAAAATCAGGAGAACACTATGCAAAAATATAGGACTTATTTTTTTATTGCAGCTTTTATTAGTCTGAGCCAACAGACAGCTGTTGCTGAACAGCAATACGAATCTATTACGCCACAAACTATAGAGCAGGCAGCTGAGCAAAATACGCCAGCTACGGCAAAGGATTTTGATCCAAGCTTAGAGCAGTCTGAAGATGAAGATAATGCTACAGAAATTACTATGGATGATGGCTCTTCTACCACAAAAGGGATTCTTTCCGAGATTGTGATTCGCCCTTTCGCTGTCCTAGGCAGTATTACAGGATTTGCACTTTTTGTTGTTGCATCACCGTTCTCCGGACTAGCGAGTATCCCTGAACCGCATGATGCTTTTAAAACGACCTGGGATAACTTTGTAGTTACTCCGTATTATTTCGCTTTCCGCCGCCCACTCGGTGATTATTCAGTTGAATTAAATCCTTAACCCTTCCCCCAAATTCAACAAAAAAGGCTGCTAAAGTTTCTAACTCTAGCAGCCTTTTTTTTCCAGACTATTGCAGCTCCAATCCACTTAGGAACGCGCACGGAATAAGTTGAGCATCTGGCGCAGGATTTTTGTTTGTTTCCAAGTGGCCTAAGATCAGAGCACCTGACCTCTATTTTTAGATAAATTGCCCTATTTAATAAATAAATATATTTAAAATCAATCAATAACAAACTTTTTGCTCTAAAAGACCAGATAATACTTTTCACATACATGAGATTTTGTAATGATACCCCTTTTACATTATCCTTGGACTACCGCTGTCCACATCTGCCGGGAAAAAACTCATGGTTCAGCGACAACTTCCTATGTTTCCAGAAGGTTCTACAGAAGTAACTCATGATTTGGCCGTTGAAAAGCGAGACGGCCGCGTGACCTATTTCTATGGTACTCTGCCCGTTTTTACTCACGATGCGAATGATGATGCTTCGTTCAAAATGATTACCGCACAATTCTATACCAACGGTTATGTCAAACAAATGGATATCGTTCGTGCTTTTGGTGTAACGCCCATTAGTGTTAAACGTGCCGTTAAGCTCTATCAAGAAAAGGGTGTGCAAGGCTTTTATGCTGAGAAAAAAACACGAGGAGCGGCTGTTTTGACTGATGATGTGTTGCTAAACGCCCAACAATTATTAAACGAAGGACAAGAACCTTGCGATGTGGCCGATCAATTAGGTATTAAGCGGGATACCTTCAATAAATCAATTCGTGCGGGTCGTTTGCACAAAATAAAAAAAAAGAAACATTAAGCACTAAGAGTGAGCGCAGTGGGCAAGATAATGCGGCACCCATGGGGATGGGGGCTCAGAATATCGATGCTCGTCTGGCTGCCAGTATTGGGCAATTAGAGGAACCGGCTGCCCCTGATTTTCAAGCCCTGCAAGATGTTCCCAAAGGCGGTGTTTTGTTTGCACTGCCCGCTTTATTAGTCACTGGGCTATTAAAATACAGTGAAAACTTTTTTAAACTCAGCAAAGGCTATTATGGATTAGACAGTCTGCTAATCATACTGGCCTTTATCGCACTTGTCCGGGTAAAGTCCATTGAGTCCTTGCGCTATAGTGCGCCAGGAGAATGGGGTAAACTGATTGGACTGGACCGTATTCCAGAAGTCCGCACCCTGCGGAGTAAAATCAAACAACTCACACAAGATGAAGGTCCTCTGCAATGGAGTGAAGCACTGTGCAAAGAATGGATGCAGAGTGCTCCTGAACAAGCCAGTATCCTTTATATTGATGGTCATGTCCGGGTTTATAATGGACATCAAACCAAACTTCCACGTCATCACGTAGCCCGACAAAAACTCTGTTTGCGGGCAACCACGGATTACTGGGTTAATGCAATGGATGGTCAACCCTTTATGGTCATTAACAAAGCAGTCGATCCGGGCATGATCAAGGTCATTGAAAATGACATCCTTCCGCAACTCGAAAAAAGGCTTCCCACTTTTGTTAATGCCCAAGAGCTGGAGTCCGATCCGCTATTGCATCGATTTACACTGGTGTGTGACAGAGAGTCTTACAGCCCGCCTTTTTTTAAACGCATGAAAGCACAGCGTGTTGCCTGTTTAACCTATCATAAATACCCGGGAGAAAACTGGCCGGAAGAAGAATTTTTACCCTATCAGGTCACTTTATCTTCTGGAGAGCAAGCACAACTCAAGCTCGCAGAACGAGGCCACTGCTTAAGTAATGGTCTCTGGGTACGGGAAATACGCAAACTCTCTCAAAAGGGACACCAGACCAGCATTATTGGAACCGACTATCGCTCAGAAATGATCCCGCTAGCTGTTGCCATGTTTGCCCGATGGTCTCAGGAGAATTTCTTCAAGTATTGCCGTGAACACTTTGGATTAGATAAGCTTGTTGACTATTGTATTGAACCAGTTTCCGATACCGTCAAGGTGGTTAATCCAGAATATCGTCGACTGGATAGCCAAATAAGATCCAGCCAGGGAAAACTAAATCGTCTGCTTGCCAGGTTTGCGACATTAACGCTGGATACGCCTATTGAGCCAGACAAAGTCGAGCCCTTCTTGCAAAAAAAGACCGCCTGCCAGGAAGACATTGAAGCCTTTCAGGTGAAAATCAAGACACTCAAAGAAAAGCGAAAACAAGCGCCACATTACCTTAAAGTGAAAGATTTACCCGAAGAGGAGCAATTTCAGCAACTCAGCACCAAAAGTAAACATTTCATCGATACCATCAAAATGATTGCTTATCGTGCTGAAACGGCAATGGCCAATTTGTTACGCGAAACGCTCTCACGCCCTGATGAAGTACGCAGTCTGTTACGGGCAATTTATAGTAGCGAGGCAGACCTGATTCCAGATCATGATCAAGGTACATTAACGGTACGACTACACCATTTGGCCAATCGGAGTTAT
Organism: Methyloprofundus sp.; assembly: GCF_965251085.1. NCBI lineage: Bacteria > Pseudomonadati > Pseudomonadota > Gammaproteobacteria > Methylococcales > Methylococcaceae > Methyloprofundus > Methyloprofundus sp. Next base: position 4,609,282 of record NZ_OZ252594.1, read on the forward strand.
GACGTGGCGATACATAAATTATGTGATGAACTTAATAGCACAGAAACCAGATTTCCGCGAACTAATTTAAGGATGATCTTTAAACTGGGTTCAAAGTAAATTCCCCGAGATCAGGTGCTCTGAAGATAAGCCACGCATAATATCATTTACTAAGTTCGGCCCTTGATAAATTAGACCACTATACAACTGAACTAAACTTGCACCCGCATCAAGCTTCTCTTGAGCATCCGTAGAGTTCATAATGCCACCCACTGCAATAATGGGTAACCGCCCTTGCAATTCATCTGCTAGTCGCCTTACCACATACGTTGCTTGCTGTTTAACTGGAGAGCCACTCAATCCACCCATTTCATCCGCCAGGGGATGACCCTCAACCGCACTACGTTCTAGCGTTGTATTCGTTGCTATGACACCATCTATCGAAAATTCTACTAACAGTCCAGCTATATGTTGAATTTCTTCATCACTTAAATCGGGCGCAATTTTAACCACAATAGGCGTATATTTATTGTGTTGCTGTTCTAACTGCAGTTGCTCTTGCTTTAAAGCAGAGAGTAGCTGTTTAATTTCATCGCCCTGTTGTAATTGACGTAGGTTTTTAGTATTCGGCGATGAAATATTGATAGTGATATAGCTTGCAAGAAGGTAAGCTTTACGTAAACAAATCAAATAATCGTCTGTCGCTTTTTCAATCGGCGTAGCAAAATTTTTGCCTATATTTATCCCCAACACACCTTTATACTGACTTTTTTTCACCTGTTCTATCAGATAATCAACTCCCTGATTATTAAAGCCCATACGATTGATAATCGCCTGGTGTTCCACTAATCTGAATAATCGTGGTTTAGGGTTTCCAGGTTGCGGAAGTGGCGTCACTGTACCAATCTCAAGAGAGCCAAAGCCAAGCCCGGCTAGTGCATCTATATAATCGCCATTTTTATCTAAGCCTGCAGCCAGACCCACTGGATTCACAAAGTCTAAGCCCATGACTGTTACCGGCTTTGCTATAAAAGCTGGATTTAAGATCTTATCTAGCCCAGCAGTATGAGAAAATTTTAAACCTTTTAGGGTCAGCGAATGAGCTACTTCTGGGTCTAATTTGAACAATAAGGGCTTTATTAAGGGGTAGTAATTCATAGCTTTTAATGACTGGCTGAAAATTGATACAATCCGGCATCGATTGACGTCGGTTGGTTAGTTATTATTTCATACAATAATTGCGCAGCAGCGGGACCCATAGCAAAACCATTTCTAAAGTGTCCTGCATTAATCGCAAGATTACTAATTTCCGGATGTTTATCTATAAAAGGGATACCAAGTTGAGTACCCGGACGTAAGCCAGCCCAGTGATGAATAATCGGGGCTGATTCTAAGGCTGGAAATAATTTTCTGGCAAAATCAACCAGTGATTGTTTTGCCTGTTCCGATGTCGATTTATCAAAATCAGTATATTCGACAGTACTACCACATAAAATTTTTCCATCACGGCGCGGAATTAAATAGCGGTCATCTTCCAGTACTATCGTATCCAGCGTATTTTCAGCAGCATCTAAGATCAACATTTGTCCTTTAACCGGAAAAATGTCCGCCTGAACTTGTTTTGTCTGCGCAAATAACTGCCTGCATAAGTCTCCTGTCCAGGCACCCGCTGCTATGACTACATGGTTAACTGAAAAATTTTCCGCTGCGCTCGCAATACTGGTAATTCTGTTATGACTTATCTGTATTTTATTAATGCTACAGTTTTCAACAATTTTGACACCACGCTGGAGTAAGTCTTGTTTGATTGATTTAAGCAATCGTGGATTTCTCACCTGTGCAATATCTTTCAGGTATAAGGATCGACCCTTACACTGAGGAAATATTTTCTGTTGCGCAGGGTTTGCAGTACACCCGTCTATAGCATACTTAGCACACCAATCACGGGCTTTATCTAGATCAGCAAGCTCAGTCATTAACAAACCACTTACTGTATATTCAGGATCGATGCCTGTGGATTCATGTAATGTTTGTGCTAATTCTGGGTAGGCTTGTATGCTGGGTATGGTCAATTGACTAATCGCATCCTTCTGACGCCAAGGATACAGAGGCAATAAAATCCCACCTCCAGCCCAGGACGATTCTTGCCCGATCCGACTCTTTTCTATAATAGTGACATTGGCTCCGGCGATAGCAAACAAACGCGCACTTAATAGCGCAGTTATGCCACCGCCTACAAATGTTATATCTGGAATAGAATGCATAAAAAACAATAGTCAGAAAAATGAGCGACTATTATACCTTTTGCATCTTTGAACACACAATGAAGTATTGTTTGATTCTTGATTACCTATAAGCTTCAGCCGACGTAGCCCGCATAGAGTTTACAAAATGCGAGAAATAAGAGCCACGAATATCCTGTATTCCACATGCTGCATACAGGCTACAGAAAATTTCCCTGACTCCCCAGAACTCTCAATGCTGTTGATAATCTCCTTCTCCAGAGGGAGAAGGTTGGGATGAGGCGATTATCCTCTCCCACCCCTCCAGCAAGAGAGGGCTTAAGTCAGCAGCATTGCCCAGAACTCTGAGCTATTAAGGAACAAGTGTTGCATTGAAAACTTTATCCTAGAAACCGCAGTTGAGCAGGGATTTTGTGGAAAATCTGCGTGCGAAAGACAAGCCACAGCTAGCAGGCAATGGCCGTAGCCCTTGGCAATAGCTGTAACGCAGTATTTCACGCTCAGATTTATTCACAAAACCGTGAAGCGGAGTCTGTTCACCTTGCAGGGGATAAGTTGTTACGTTCATTATGCTTTATACAAATACTTAGAGTGTTTTTTAGCGTTCAACTGCGGTTTTTAGGATTATAGGTTAACTTTTTTTACGGCACTTTCTACATAGGGTCTGAAAGAACGGCGTATTAAATCTACTTGCTTGCTTAAACAGAGTTCAGTACCCATAGTGGAAATATGGCAGCGTATATCTAAAAATATGCTGACTTTATTATTTTTCCGTGTTGACCTTGATACCGAAAGACTTATATCTGTTTCCTTCAAGGGCTCGTTACCCATAATCAGGGTATCGGTAGAAAAACTAATGCCCGTGGTAGAATTCAGTACAATAAACTGCTTGGCTTCTTCCCAGGCGAGTTGACAGTTTTTATCATCTTTACAATTATATAAACCCAGTGTGTTGGCAGCCTTTAATTCAGCCATCTCATCACTGACTTTTTTTGCATTAGATTTATTGGTTTTGGTTAAAAACAAAAATCGCTCAATTTCTTTATCAAACTTTTTTTCTATTCCCTTGCGCTTTTCTAAAACCTGACTGATATCCAGATAAGTTGCATCGATATTTTTTTCTATTTCGGCAATTTCATTTAAGATCGTGGACGGCACTTTTTTACCACTTCGTTCGGCCTGCGCAGCTTTTTTTCGTGCCCTGGCTAAATTATCTCTTAAATTCTCCTGATTTTTTTCATACACACGTTTCTGCGCATCTACCGAAAGTAACTTGTTATTAAGTGTTAAACGTAAATCATCAACATTACGAAAAGTACTCAGTAAGACTTTATCGTTTGATTTTTGCCTGGCTATAATCTTTTCTTGCTCTGCTCTTAAAATCGCCAGCCTTTTCTCCAAAGCAATCTGTTCCTTAGTTTTTGCAGCTCTCAGAGTTTCAACAACTCTGCCACTGTCACTTAATACATTACGTTCTAGCTTTGATTTATTGGGAGGGACTTTGTCAGAATAATAAATATGACCTTCAGCATCAACCCAGCGATACATTTTTGCATGCACAACAGGTTGCCATACAGTCATGCCTGCAATTAATATTAAACCTATAAAAATACGGAAATTTTTCATCGGATAGAAACTACAAACCTCTTCACTTAATAATTAGCTGTTATGCTTCGCGCGGTGACAGTTGCGGATTTTATAACCAGTCAAGCTTTGCTCTCGGCAAAAATCGGCCGCTAGAAAACCGCAACCGTGGCTATGCGAAGTATATGTTTAGCCATACTATGGGCTCAACAAAATAAACCTAGAAAAATGCTGCCAAACCTATTTACCCAACTAGAGTAATTAACTCTTGTAGCGGTGGAATAATTAACATTTTGGCCAGCTGTAAACCAACAAGTACAATAAGTGGCGATAAATCAATACCACCAATATCAGGAACCATGCGTCGACAAGAAGCCAGTAATGGCTCCGTAATACTGTACAGTAAATTAGACGCTGCATTAAAAGTACCTGGGTTAACCCAGCTTAATAGTGCACGTGCAAAAACAGCAAACACAAACACATTAATAACCAGAGAAATTAATTGACTGACTGACAGTAAAGTCAAGGCAGCAAAGCTAAATGGGATGCCTTTTAAAGTCAGAGTAATCAGATCAGAAAACATCTGCAAGGCAATAACAAATACAATAGAAGAAGTATCTACTTTACCTACGGCCGGAATATAACGGCGCAGCAACCGTAATGGCGGATGAGTAATTTTAACTAAAAACTGTGAAATAGGATTATAAAAATCCCCCCCGACCCACTGTAAAAGAAAGCGTAATACTACCGCTAAAATATAAAAAGAAAAAACCGTATCCAGTACAAATATGATCGGATCACTCAAATATGTCGAACCCATTAATCTGCTCCCAATTCTTTAGATAATGATATAGATCGGTCATTGGCTGCTTGCATTGCATTTTTAACCAACTCTGATAATCCACCTTGTGTAAATATTTTAATCGCTTGCTCTGTAGTTCCACCAGGAGATGTTACCCGATTCCTAAGTTCGCCTGGTGATTCAGATGATTCCAGTGCAATTCGAGCCGCACCTAAAGCCGTTTGCTCTATCAGTAACTGAGCCGTATGTTGTGATAAACCCAGCTCTATTGCCGATTTTTCCATTGCTTCCATTAATAAAAAGAAATAGGCAGGGCCACTACCCGAAACTGCAGTTACCGCATCCAATTCTGATTCATTTGTAACCCAGACTGAAATGCCTACTGAGCGCATAATATTTTCTGCTAAATCATGCTGCTCTTCGCTTACATTTTGATTTGCATGCAATCCGGTTGCTCCGGTTTGGACTAAAGCAGGAGTGTTAGGCATACAACGCACAATTGCTTTATCAACGCCCAGCCAGTTACTTAAACTAGACTGATTGATACCAGCTGCAATTGAAACGACTAATAAATTTTGTTTTTCAAAGCTCGATCTGGAATTTTTAATGACTGTTGCAATCACTTGTGGCTTTACAGCTAACACGACGACATCGACTTCAGCGATTAATGCATCGTTTGTAGGCGAAGTATTTATATGCATACGAGTGGCAAGGCTAGATGATTTTTCCTGATCCGCATCGGCAACCCAAATTTGTTGAGCTGAATGACCACTGGAAATTAACCCGCTAATCAGACTATTCGCCATATTACCGCCACCGATAAAGCCTATTTTCATTGTTTTCATTATTGTGTAATCTCTATTATTTCCATGGGTTCAAATAATTCGTACAATAAATTTAAGAGTACAAATTAAGTTCAGGCATAACTTATATTAAGATGAGGACATTTTACCTGTTTATCAATAAGGACATTTTCTTTTTCGTTACAGCCCAGAGGGTATTAAGTTACGAAGTGCATCTTGTGATTAATAATCACAACATTGCTGTGCAAATATACTTCGCGCGGTTACCAATCCGGTTGTATAGTGAACTGATTTTTTTTGATAGCCAAGCGCTGAAACTTGCGCATAGCTAGCTAAGTACCTGCGTACACACAATTCTGTAGGATGGGTAGAACGTAGCACCTGTCTTTTAGGTGCGCAGAGAAACCCATCAATCCCACGTAAAATGATGGGTTTCTCTTCGAGCTCTTACGAGTCGCAAAAAAACTAATCCGCTTGAAATCCGTAGCGTGACCGCCCGAAGTATAACTACAGCTCTCTCAACACTTGCATCGGAGACTGGTTAACCACGGATCGGGTTCCCCAGAAACCAGCTAGGCCAATAAAAACAGCTGAAGCAATTGGAAATATTAAACATAAAATCAGGTTAAGATGAAAATCCATTTTCAATACCCAATGATATAAAGCATAGATAACCAGTTGTGACATAAATACTGCCAATACTCCTGCTATGAAGCCCAGCGCACTAAACTCAATCCACTGTATTGTTTGTAAAAAACTACGTTTCGCCCCTAAGGTACGCATTAACACACCGCTATAGATTCGACTATCCAGACTAGCCTGAACTGCAGCGAATAACACCAGAAAGCCAGCTAGCAAAGCAAAATACAGTAAATAATTAATTGCGGCGGTCAGTTGAGTCAAAATGCGATTAATCTGCTGTAATAATTGATCAACATCTAATACTGTCATCGCCGGATATTTTTTAAGCAATTGATTTAAAATATCTTTATTTTCGGAAGGTAAATAAAAACTGGTTATATAAGTATGTGCAAACTGATCGATACTACCGGGTGAAAACATCATATAAAAATTAGGCTTCATAGTGTCCCAATCGACTTTGCGAATACTATCAACCTCCGCATGCATTTGCTGGCTACCAATAGAAAATGTAAGCATGTCACCTATCTTAACCTTAAGGCTCTCTGCCAGTTTTAATTCTATAGAAACCAGACCAGGCTTACGCTCAGCAGGCCACTGGCCTGCCATAATTTTATTATCTTTTGCTGCAGCCTGCGACCAGGTTAAACTTAGATCACGATGAATTGCACGTTCACCCTGAGATTCTTTAGTCACGATTTGTTGTACCGGTACCGCATTTATTTCCACCAGGCGTCCACGGACTACAGGATAAAATTCACTAACCCTTACGCCCTGCTGATTTAATTCTAATTTCAGACTGTCCTTTTGTTCTGCAAAAATATTTAACGCAAAATGGTTGGGTGCATTATCTGCTAATTGCTTTTGCCAGTCATTAATCAAGTCCGAGCGTACTGTGAAGCTGAGTATGATTGCCAGCAAGGTCATACTGAATGCTAAAATCTGTACGATATTGGACTGCCTGTTTTTTGACAAACCTTGCAAACCAAAACGCCAGGTTAAATTCAAATGCTTAAGCAAGAAGCGGCTTGCACCTAATATAAGGTATACCAAAGCAGCAATTATCAATAAACTCAATGTGCATGCGCCGATAATACTAAATGTCATTTGCATATCTTCAGTATATTGCGTTAATAATATACATAACAAGGCTATTGCTAATCCATAAACCAACCATGCACTACTTGGCAAAGGTTCCAGATCGCGGCGTAAAATACGCAAGGGCGATACCTGTTTTAAACGTAATAAAGGCGGTAGAGCAAAACCGAACAGCACCGTTATCCCCATAACTAAACCAAAAAACACAGCCAGCAAACCTGGAGCTGCAATTTGAGCCGGCAATAATTCACGCAGGGTATGCAATAATAATTCCTGAGTTACCCAGCCCAGCAGGCATCCAATACCACTTGCACACAAGCCAATAAAAACAAATTGCCATACAAATAATCGCAGCACTGCATTTTGTTGATAACCTAAGCAACGCAAAATGGCCGCACTATTAAAATGTCTTTCCGTATAGCGCCGTGTTGCCATCGCAATCGCGACACCAGAAATTAAGATAACCACAATACTGGATAACCCCAGGTACCGTTCCGCCTTTTTCAGAGCCGATCCAAGATTGGGTCTATCCTCATATACATCCATAATACGTTGCGAAACACCTAAGTGCGGTTTTAACCAGCGCTTAAAACCCAGAATACTTGTTTCATCACCAGCAAATTGATAAAAATGATGTACGTGACTGCCCGGCTGTAAAATCCGGGTTGCAGATAAATCTTCTGCATTAATCATCACTCGCGGATTTAAACTATATAAATCACCCTGCTTATCTGGTTCATACGTAAGAATCTGGCTAATTAATAATGACTTTTCACCGACCCGTAATTGCTCCCCTAATTTGAGTTTCAAGGCAGATAAAATTCGTGCTTCTACCCACGCCTCTCCTTTTTCCGGGCCGTGATAAACCGTTTGTTCTTGAGTATAACTATCTTGCCTGATTTTTAAGTAACCATATAAAGGATAATTTTTACTGACGGCTTTTACAGCTGCTAATAGAAACTCATCATTTTCCATTAACATACTAGAAAAACCTGTCCCCTGAGATTGTTTTAAACCCAGGCCCTGAGCTTTTTTTAAAATACCCTCATTTATGAGATCCGGACTTGTTAATACTAAATCTGCAGCCAAAAATTCAGCTGCCTGATAATTCATGGTGCGGTTAATTCGATCAGCAAATAGACTAATGGCTGTAGAGCTTCCTACTGCAATAATTAAAGCCAGCATCAATAAATTTAATTCACCGGATCGACTATCTCTGCGTAAAAACCGCAGTGCCAATAGCAAACCATTCATACAATACACCCAGCTTGTAATTCGATCGTACGTTCACAGCGATCTGCTAGACGCTGGTCATGAGTGACTAATACCAGAGTGGTCTGATGTTCTGTATTTAATTCAAACAATAAATCGATAATATAATCACCCGTAGTACTATCCAGATTTCCGGTCGGTTCATCTGCAAATAGGATTTTTGGCTGAGTAACAAACGCGCGAGCTAAAGCAACACGTTGTTGTTCTCCACCCGATAATTGATTTGGCGTATGCGTTAAGCGCTGACTTAAGCCTACCCGATCCAGTAACTCTGTTGCTAATTTTTTCGCCTGTTTATTACCGGTTAATTCCAGTGGCAACATAACATTTTCCAGCGCATTGAGATTAGTTAATAACTGAAAGGATTGAAATACAAAACCGATGACCTGGTTACGCAATGCTGCACGACCATCTTCATTTAATTCACCCAGTGATTGGCCTAGTATTTGTATAGCTCCGGAACTTGCTACATCCAATCCAGCCAGTAAACTCAGTAAAGTCGATTTCCCGGAACCCGAAGCGCCGATTATTGCAACACTTTCTGCAGCTTTGATTGTAAAACTTACTGATGACAAGATTGTCAATGGGCTATTATTACTCGTCACTGTTTTACACAAGTTATCGACATGAATGATACTTGATGTATTTTTATCTATTTGGGAGTTCATTATGCTTAAAATTATATTAATCGGAATTATGTTGTTTTATTCGACGCTGATACAGGCAAAGTCAATTGTAGTTCTAGGAGATAGTATCAGTGCTAGCTATGGATTTGAAGCACAACATGGCTGGGTCGCTATACTGGCCAAACAATTACAATCCAGCCATCCAGAATACTCAGTACATAATGCAAGTATCAGTGGAGATACTACGGCAGGTGGACTGGCACGTTTAGCGCAATTATTAGCACAATATCAGCCCGAGATTGTACTACTTGAACTGGGTGCTAATGATGGATTACGCGGTATGTCTTTAAAAATCATGCAACAGAATTTATCGGCCATGATAGTACAGGCAAAAAAATCGGGTGCGCAAGCTTTACTCTTAAGTATGCGTATCCCAAGTAATTATGGCAAACGCTATACCGATATGTTTTATAACAGCTATGCCAAAGTGGCAGCAACTAATAATATAGTCGTCATCCCTTTTATTCTGGAAGACGTCGCTTTAGATAAATCTCAAATGCAAAACGATGGACTGCATCCTAATGCTAAAGCTCAACCCGTCATAGCAAAGCATATAGCACCTTATTTATTACCCATGCTGTAACACTGGCTTGTGCATAAATCTGTTAGTTGCCTACTACTAAAGGTGTTATTAATCTGTAGTGAAATTTTACAAGGTTTTTTGTGAACAGCTTTAATACAAATTAAACAAACCTTTTGAACAGTTTTACTGACAAGCTAAGAAATTGATTACAAACTATTATAATAGCTTATCCACAAGATTACGGATGACTAATAATAGTAATAGGTTTTATATAGATATATATCTTATAATTACTTATAAATCATATTAGTAGCTTAATCAACTTAAAAGCTAGATAAGAAATTTGTAGCGAATACTGCAAAATGAACAAATAAATACACACTATCGTTATTTTTTCTTGACTAGAGTCTTAATTCTTCTTTCAGGAAAATCTCTTGGCAAACAGGTCTACCTCTATTTAAGCGGAAAATTATTTTGCAGCACGATATAAAGCTTGCGGAATACGCAATATTCGTAGCACTTATTCTCTACGCAGGCATATCATTGATCTGAGGATGTTTGTAAGGAAGAGTATTAACGTTAGCTTATTTACTAAAAATAGACTAACGCACAAATTTGTTACTTATTTATTGTGTATAAGTCTGTTAGTTAGCCTTATACAAGCCTGTTGCTAAATTGTACTTAAAAATTAAGGCCTTAGTAAGCAACACTTTTACAACAGCTTAATCTAAACTTTATAACAATGTTATGAATAAGATAACCATATGATTTTAAAATATAAAAACTACTTATCCACAGCTCTATAACCTGCTAATAGTAATAATAGTTTATATATAGATATATATTTTATTATTACTACCTAAATCCTGCAAGCATTATACATAATAATCCACAAAACTCCTTATTAAACAATGATATAATATCATTTTCCTGATTTCACTATCTCATTGTTTTAATGAAGCCCTCTAAAGTATCAAAATCCTCATCTCACGTAAGAAACCGTACCCGAACGGTAAAAATGACATCTACAGCACATGGATTGACAAGCCAGGCGGGACTGATTCCCGTCGTGAAATATTTAGACAGGATAGGTTTTGAAAAAACCGTAAAACAAAGCGTTCCACATCGGCGGGGTGAAAATGCAGACCATCACTTATCTGATGTGGTTCTATTGACGTTGGTTGGCATGATGGGGGGAGCAACATCAATGGCAAAGGTGACGACCGTATGGGCAGATAGCGTACTGCGCAAAGTAGCTGGCTGGATAAAGATTCCTGTTGAAACCACAATTTTACGGATCTTTAAAGAAGTAAGTGATAGGCAGATAAGCCAGTTTGAAACGCTCACGCATACTTTGCGTGGTCAACACTGGCGGCGATTGCTTCGTTCCGGAAAATCGAAAACTGGCATACAATCCGTCCAGTGGGTCGATGTCGATTCAACTGTGGACACCGTTTGTGGTCGACAAGAAGGAAGTGCCAAAGGCTTCAACCCCAAAAAGAAAGGTGCCCGTTCATACCATCCACAACTCGCTTTTCTAGCGGAAACAAAAGAAATTTTACAAGCCTGGTTCCGGACAGGCAATGCCTTTACAAGCAATGGTGTTGTAGAATTTACCAAACAGTTACTTGCACACTTGCCCAATCGGATGCGCATTATTTTTCGCGGTGACAGTGGTTATTTTGTCGGTGATTTGCTTGAATTTCTCGATACCAGAGGGCATGGGTATCTAATAAAGGTTAAACTTAAGAATTTGAACGCATTGCTGGCCAAACAGGCCTGGACAGCCATACAAGGCCGACCCGGTTGGGAGCAGAGCGAGTTTCAATATCGTTGTGGTGGCTGGTCTCGCTCTCGTCAGTTTGTCGCGGTCAGGATAAAGCAACCTAAGGGAGATGGAAAGAAATAATCATCCAAACGAAGTAAGCTTGTGTCTCAATAATTTATAATAATGAATTCTGAATTTATTCTCACACTAGGCAGATAAGCTTGTTGATATTAACAGATAGCATTATAGGTTGGATTATAAATACAGCCCATCGTTTAAAAGGCTCGGTACGTCGTATATTCATGGCTGAAACGGTGGAGCTACTAGGCTCAGGTGGTGCAAGTATTGCTGAAGAAAAACTAGGATGGAATAGAGGCACTATCCGAAAAGGACAATATGAACTTGAAACTCAGCCCATAGAAGATAATTTTTCAGCGAGAGGGCGTAATAAAAGTGAAGAGCATTTTCCTCATCTACTTGATGACATAAAAAAAATTGCTGAACCGGAGTGTCAAACGGATCCCTCTTTTAATTCCTGTCGATTATATACCCGGCTAACGGCTAAAGAAGTTAGAAAACGTTTACTGGAGATTGATTATTACGATGAAAAAACATTACCTTGCTCAAAAACTATCAATACAAAATTAAATGACCTGAGTTACCATCCAAAAAAGGTACAAAAAACAAAGCCTCATAAGAAAATCAAGGAAACGGATGCAATTTTTGAACAAGTTCATTCAGTCAATGGAATGGCAGATATCAACCCAAAAGAGATTCGTATATCAATTGATGCCAAAGCAAGAATGAATATAGGAAATTTTTCACGGGGAGGACGAAATCGGGTTTTAACAAAAGCAGAGGATCATGATTTAGATGTTAAGGAAAAGTTAACTCCTTTTGGTTTTTATCTGCCTGAACATGATGATTTTTTCCTTTTCTTTACAGCAGGCTATGCCAGCAGTGATTTCATCGTTGACCGATTGGAAGAAATTTGGCCAGAAATTCAAGAAAAATATGGAGTAGATATTCTGACAATTAACGCTGACAATGGTATGGAGAACAGTAGCTCCAGAACTCAGTTTATAAAAAGGCTTGTGGAGTTTGCTGAAAAAAGCAACATAAAGATAAAACTGGCCTACTACCCTCCTTATCATAGTAAATATAACCCAATTGAACGAGTATGGGGAGCCTATGAAAATCATATTAGTGGCGACATAATGGATACAGTTGAAACAACTTTAAAATTTGCCAAAAGTATGACCTACAATGGCAAAGCACCTATTGTTAAATTAACAGAAAAAATATATGAAACAGGAGTAAAGGTAGGTAAAAAAGCAATGAAGACGTATTATCAGTTTGTTGACCGAATGCCATCGTTGGAGAAATGGTTTTTGACCATTTCTCCTGGTTGTTCTGGATGATTATTTCTTTCCATCTCCCTAAACAAGTGACAGGACCTCAGTCCGAGCTTTGGGATACGGCAGAATATGACTATTTTTGTTATGTAACAACTGAACCTCTATCGCCTTGGCAAACACATAAGAAGTATGGTGAACGAGCGACGTGCGAAACATGGATTGAAGAAGCAAAATCACAAATGGGTTTAGGTAAAATCAGAACGAATCAATTTCTGGCTAATGCCGCATTATTTCATTGCGCCGTTCTTGCCTACAATACCGTGCGCTGGATGGCTCAATTGAGTGGCAACAAAACGTTGTGCCAATGGGAGCCGGATACACTTCGTACTTATCTGATTCGGGTGGCTGGAAAATTACTCACAGGCAATAATCAGCTGAGAGTCAGAACACCTGCAGATCCGCTCTATCCACAGGAATGGGATGATTGGGTTAAGGTGGGGTTACTCGCTTAACATTAACCGAAGTTAAGTCACTTTGATTAAAAGGTCATGGCACGTTGGCAGGGTGTTTATTGCCTTGGGCTCGGGGGATATCCATACGATACAAAAAATTTCCTCTATTTATGATTTAAATCTGGATATTTTGATCGGTTGGACAAAGAGGGCTGGCAAAGCGGCAGTAAAAACCTAATAACCACTTAGCTAGACAGGTTAATGAGAGTCAAAATATGGGCTTGCAGGATTTAGGTATCATTGAAAGACTTGGCCCGTTTTTTTGCGTAGTCGTTACTCTGGGTAACATGATGTTGGGTATTATTCATGTCAATCAAGCCGATCACAGGCTTCACCTTGGCTTAAGCCTGTAGTATGCAAGCTACGAGTATCGTCAACACCTGGATATCATGCAAATGCAGCAGAATATGAGTCGAAAAGGCAACTGTTAGGACAATGCACCAACAGAACGTTTTTTCCGTAGTCTTAAGCATGAGGCGTTAAATTACGAAAACTTTAGAACCAAAGAAGCAGCAATCGATAGCATTATTGATGTGTAGCTTTTTATAACGGTAAACGTACTCACTCAAAACTTGGTTATCAATCACCATTACAATTTGAGCGAGTAGTTATAGGAAAGTGTCCTGTTTTTGTTGACCATTACATATCCATTAATCACCAAGCATGACACGCCAATTATAGCGCAGACAGACTTATGAGAAACTCTTCTAGCCACAGTGCACGATCATCATCTTAGTGAGAAATATTCTCACGCCTGTCCCCACGCGATGTGACATGGTACAAAGCTCCTGTATATTCAATTCGTAACGGTCTTGCCATTTTTGAGCATCACAATAGAAAATGATTGACTGCAAAACCTAACCCCGCTTTTTCATGCAATTGTTAGAAGGCGCTTTTATCTGCATTGTCTATGGAATCCCAGAAGTCACTATCAAGTTTTTTGATCTCAATAGTTTGCTCTGTTTGCATGCCTAAGCTGTATTGATAAATATATTCAGCTAATTGATTACCATCAATCAGTACAAGTGTTGTGGTGCCATTGAGGTTTTCAGAGTATTCAATTGCACCTTTTGAATAAAATGAGGTTGTGATAAAAACACCTTTGTTTGACTGTGCAACTGCTAGCGCACCAACGAATTTTTGAACTTCCTCTCTTCCAATGGTATTTTCTCTTGCATAGCGCTTAGCTTGTATATGAATTCGACCAAGACCCAATACATCTTCTGTAAGCGCTCAATAGTCAGCGTACTTCACGGCAACTCAGATTAATGCCAAACTATCCCCATTGTTAAATACCACGGGGAATTTTAAATGGCAGCGTTAGAAAAAATACAGGAAAAGACTTTCTGGCCTATTCACATAGAGCACTGGCAGGCATCAGGCCAATCACAGGCAGCTTATTGTCGGCAACATGATTTATGCCCGCAAAAGTTCGGCTACTGGAAACGTAAATCGACTGTAAAGCCTACTACTTCCCCTACAGGATTTACGCGCATTCGGGTTGACGAGGGTATCTCACCGGATCTAGCTATTGGATTATCCTTACGATTTAATGATGGCACACGTCTGGAAGGTATTACGCAGGACACTATGTCGTGTATTCAACCACTGCTTGAGCTGTTGCGGTGACGGTTGTTATGCGTCCATCCCTGTCTTTAACGGAGGTGTATCTGTATCGGCGTCCCATTGATTTTCGTAAGTCACACCGAGGGCTATCGGCGATTGTTGAATGTGAGTTAGGGCATAATCCTTTTGAGGGGGCTCTCTATGCCTTTACGAATAAACAGCGGAATAAGATTAAATGTCTGTTCTGGGAAGATAATGGTTTTGTCCTTTATTACAAGTCATTGGTAGAAGACAAATTTAAGTGGCCTAAAGGTGATGAAGAGACATTAACCTTAACAGGACAGCCGTTAAACTGGTTGCTGGATGGCTTTGATATTAGCGCGATGAAGGGTCATAAAAAACTTCAATATGAGTCTGTTTTTTAGCTGTTTTTGTGTTCATTATTGCCACTATAAATGCTATAATAAAGCCATGATTTTAGCCGATATTTCAAATATAAAACAACAAGATAAAGCCGGTTCTTTGCTGTCGGAGAGTGTTGCTTTGTTGCTTGAAAAAGAAGAGGCTATTGATGAACTGACGCGTGTGATTGAAGTTAAGTCTGGGGTGATTTCCGAACAGAAAAAACGCATCCTTATTCTGGAAGAGGTACTACGCTTATCTAAAATAAAACGCTTTGGGTCATCGAGTGAACAATCTCATCAATCCTCTTTGTTTGATGAAGCAGAGAATGAAGCAGATAGCAGCGAGGAATTAGACCAGGAAGCTGATGAAGCACCTGAGGGCGATAAGCAGACAAGTTCTACTGGCACAAAGAAAAAGCCGGGACGCAAACCCTTTTCGGATAAGTTACCCCGCGAGCAAATTTTTATTCATTTAACGGATGAAGAAAAAGAAGGCGCTATTGATACTTTCTTCACGAAAGTGAAAGAAGAGCTGGATATTATTCCTGCTAAAGTACGTGTTCTTGAATACATGCAGGAAAAAGCGGTCTTTGTCGAACAGATTGAAGGCGAAAAACAACGCCAGGTTAAAGCCGCACAAATGCCCAGACACCCTATTGCCAGAGCAATGGGAAGCATCAGTTTAATGTGCTTTGTTATTATCGCCAAGTATGCTGACGGCTTACCTTTATATCGGCAAGAAGGCATCTTGTCTCGTTATGGGGGTGACATCTCCAGAGCGACATTAGCAAACTGGATGATCGCACTGGCTAAACAACTTCAGCCCCTGATTAACCTGATGCGAGAGCATCAACACACAGGGGCAGTCATACTCGCTGATGAAACGCGGGTTCAGGTATTAAAAGAACCGGGGCGGCCAGCGACCTCAGATAAATATATGTGGGTGACGCTTGGCGGGCCACCGGGTGAAAAAAGCATCCTGTTTGAATACGATCCCTCTCGTAGTGGAGACGTCCCCATGCGCCTGCTTGACGGCTTTAGTGGCTATCTGCAAACCGATGGCTATGCGGGGTACAATGCCGTGTGCCAAAAAAACAGCATCACCCAGCTGGGGTGCTGGGATCATGCGCGTCGTTATTTTAAAGATGCCCAGAATGCACAGCCTAAACGCAAAAAGGGACAAAATAACAAACCCTCAAAAGCAGGTAAAGCGCTGAGCCTGATCAATAAACTGTATGTCATTGAGCGAGAAATTAAAGACCTGTCAGTGGATGAAAAATATCAGCAGCGCCAGGAGAAGAGCATTCCTGTATTGAGCCAGCTCAAAGCCTATCTGGAAGAAAACCAGCATAAAGTACCTAAAGATAGCCTGACAGGAAAGGCAATGACTTACCTGAGTAACCAGTGGGAAAAACTCAATGTGTATTGCACCCATGGTGAACTCAATATTAGCAACATCCTGGCAGAAAATGCGATTCGCCCGTTTGTGATAGGGCGCAAAGCCTGGTTATTTTCTGATAAGTACTTACGCAAAATTAATTTAACGAAAAAAGGTGTCATAATAAACAATTATTTTGCTGACTCTAAATGTTTGTGCTCTATATAAAACACCTACTCCCAGAAGAAATTACTGCTTTAAATGTGATGCATAAAAACCATCCACTTCATTTAAGTAGAAGTCGAGCTCATGCTATTTTATTAAGTTTCAAAGAGCATTCTGTTCCCATGATTTGTTCTATTTATAACGTATGCCGCCAAACTGTTTCCACTTGGTTTTCTAACTGGGAAAAGAATGGAATCGATGGATTGGTTGACTGTCAGGGAAGAGGACGGCGAGGTATTTTAACTGAAAAACAACAAATAAGCTTAGTCCAGAGAGTTGAAAAATCTCCTAGATCATTAAAATCAGTACTAGCAAAATTTGAAGAAGATCTAGGCATTTCAGTTAGCATTGATACTATAAAACGTATTTGTAAACAAGCTGATCTTGTTTGGAAACGAGTTAGAAAATCCTTAAGGATAAAGCGTAATCAAGATAAATTTGATTTGGCAACCGATGAAATAAAAGAATTAATACAACAACATAAAGAGAATGAACTTGATTTGTGCTACTTTGATGAGTCGGGGTTTACACTAGAACCCTGTGTTCCTTATGCTTGGCAACAGTCAGGTGAGACGATTGAAATACCAAGCTCAAACAGCAAGCGTCTTAATGTATTAGGTTTTGTTAACAGAGATTGCAGGTTTGATTCTTTTGTTTTTGAAGGGAGTGTAAACACTTCGGTTGTTGTGGCTTGTATTGATGAATTTGCTAAACAGATTAAAAAACCAACAACTCTTATTATTGATAATGCATCGACTCATACGAGTAATGAATTTAATGAAAACCTTGAAAGGTGGAAAGAAAAAAACCTATCCATTTACCGTATACCGCCATACTCACCCGAGTTAAATATTATCGAGATTATATGGCGTAAAATAAAATACGAATGGCTTCCTTTTTCAGCTTATGAATCCTATGCCTCTCTTCAGGAAGAATTATTTAAGGTGCTGTCTAATATTGGAAAGAATTACAAAGTAGAGTTTGCATAAAAGGTTAAATTAATTTTGCATGGGTACTTACCCCTGCGGGTGCTCGTGCCAGTGCAATACATTACAGCCTGATAGAAACAGCTAAAGCAAATGGGCTGGAGCCTTATGCATATCTTAAGCAGGTTCTCACTGCTTTACCTTATGCTGATACGGTTGATAAAGTGGAGGCTTTGTTGCCCTGGAATATTAAAAAATCAGATACGCCTGAATAGGGCAAGTACGTGCTTCGTTGAGCGCTTACCATCTTCTTTTATGATTCCATCAATACCTTTATCATTTGAATATTGTGTAACCATCCCAGCAGCTTTTACTTCACCTCCATAACCCATTTTTTGCAATAAAGTAACAACTAATTTTTCGAATTCTCGTGGAGATTTATCTAAAATAACATCAATTATTTCGTTATAAACAGATAATTGTATTTTTGAGAATGAACCGTAAAGTTCTTCTTGGGGCGTGAGGGCTGCATTAATAATTTTAACACTAGAGGTTTTTTCTTTTTTTACAGGTTCTCTTTGCTTTATTTGAGTTTCAATAAAATAATTAATCTTTTCAGGTGTTCTTAATTGAACTTTACCAATGTCACTAATTTGATAAGTTCCACGTTTTGGTTTTTGAACCAAACCTGCCATATTCATATAGCTTAAAGCCCAAGATATTCTGTCATAGAATATCTTGCCATTTCCTGAATCATACTCTTGAGAAAGTTCATCCTCACTTAGTCCGAATCGTTTTGCCAGAGGAGCTTCAAATTCGTTTAATTTAATAGAGTCATGCTCTGTGAGCAACTGAAGCGCAGGAACCCTGATGTCATCGTGCTTTGGGATTGTCATATGCTTTTTATTCTTGTGCCTTATAACGCCTAAATCAAATGCCGTTTAAAGGCTCGGTTTTTTGCAAAAAAAATGACGCTTTAAACGATCAGCTGGATTTTTTTATCATGTGTCACCATACTATACGTACTTTATTCTGTACACATCATTAACTGAGGTTCTTATGGATGCTATAAGCTATACAGCCGCCCGAGCTAATTTGTCTAAAATTATGGAACAGGTTTGCATGTAATGACCATGCTCCTATAATTATAACCAGAAAACGTGAATCTCCTGTCGTTATGCTTTCCTTAGAAGACTATCAAGCTATGGAAGAAATAACATATTTGCTCCGTTCGCCTGCTAATACTCGGGATTTACTTGAGTCAATTGCTGCGCTTGAAGCAGGTAAAGGTATGAAACAAGAATTAATTGAATGAACCTTACTTTTGCACCAAAAGCATGGGATAGATACCTCTACTGGCAAAAAACTAATAAAGCTATATTAAAAAGGAATAACTCGTTGATTACAGATATTCAACGTAGTCCTTTTAACGGAATTGGTAAGCCTGAACCTTTAAAGCATGCATTGTCAGGTTTTTGGTCAAGACGTATCAATGATGAGCACAGAATTGTATACAAAGTGATTGAGGGCAATATTTTGATCGCGCAACTACGTTATCACTATTAAACACATAACGAGGCTGTAGAAAACCTCTAAAGTAGGCCTCTCTAACAGCTACTCAAATCTTTTTTGATTTTAACATGACCCTCGCTTTTTCCTTTTATTTCCATATTTTCATTTCATCACTTGATTTTCCTAGCTCCAGTTATTACGATTTACCGAAAAAAATCGGGGGGGGGGGGGGGGCTTTCTATAACATATTTGTATATGCTAAACCTACCCTATGGCAGACTATTTATATTACAGTTGACAGAGTGATATTGCATGGAAAGACCTGCCCCCCATAACTTTCACTTGACGTAAAAAGCGTCAAGTGGATGCGATGGTTATAACTTTTTTTTTAAAGTGCGGCTATTTGTGACAAAGTTTCTGGATGCCTTTGCACTAAGCGTAAAAGAGTAGTTGCCTGTCCATTTGGACTGCTTCTACCTTGCTCCCAATTTTCTAAAGTTCTTGATGAAGTGTGTAAATACGTTGCAAACAACCCACGTGACATATTGAATTGTTTACGAATATTTATTATTTCACTAGGTAGAATAATAAAATCCTCTTTACCCTCAATTTGAACTGTTTTTAAAGTTAATTTTCCCTCTGAATGCTTTTTAGCCTCAGATAGTGACACAGATAACTCTGAAAATAAATTACGTTTGCTCATTAACCCATTCCTCTACAAATAATTTAAGTTGCTTTTTTTCTTGAGGTGTTAAATCTGTGACCTCATTCTTTGCATAAATTGTTAATAGGTAGAAACGCTTAAAGCTAGGCAAATAAAAATAAATTACTCGCGCACCTCCTCGTTTACCTTTATTTTTTGAAGCTACCCTAATTTTTCTTAATCCCCCAGTAGCTTGAATTACATCCCCTTTCTTAGAATTGGATAATAATTCATTTTGTAACTCTCTATATTCTTCATCAGATAAGTAATCACTTCGATACTTCTCAAACAAACTTGATTCAACAAATATTCCTCTCATATACAAACTATACGCAATTAACGTATAGCCGTCAAAGAGTAAAGAAGTTAGTAGTTATAACTAGGCTATGTCTGCATTAGCTGTTGGTAAGACTTAAAGGCCAATGATTGCGGGCATTTACCTATTACTATGAATCAGATAAAAACAATAACTTAGGTGATTACCAACACTTAATGAGTACATAGCCTATAACTATATACTTATCAGGCACATTCACCCTGATAACCTAATATTACCCTACAAATCAAACACATTTGCCTGCATTTTTAAATACCACGTCAATTTTCCCTGATAAATAGATATTAGCCTATAAACCGGGCAAAGTTGCCGCTATTAGCAAACATCAGTCTAGCCACCAGGGCATGCTATGTCAACACAAAGAAACGACACCTTGTTGGATTATGTTCTCAAAGTTTTACCTGAAAATATCTATAAAAACAGCAGAGTATTAGCTTTAGCTTTTTATAGAAAGAAAAAAGCTCAAGTGTTTTTACTCAGGAAATATTAGAAGGGGTAGAGCATAAATTGCGTAGAAAATCAGGGTCTTTCTACAACATATTTGTATATGCTAAACCATACCCTATGGCAGACTATTTATATTATAGTTGACAGAGTGATGTTGCATGGAAAGACCTGACCCCTATTTTTTTATTTGACCCCTATTTTTTTTCTCTATATGACTATAACCAAAGATTTTACGCACGACTGAGGCATTTTTACTTTCCGCTAATGCATTGTCATTGCTGTGCCTTGACCGTGACTTAGTGTGCTCAATATTGAGCTTGTTAAGCAGTTCAGCCACTTTGTGATTGATGTATTCGGAGCCATTATCCGCATGAAAACCCCTCATATTAAAGGGAAAAGTTTCAAGCATTTCGGTCAAAATGGGTAGCAAAAATTGTTCACTAATCCGCTCGCAAGATAAGACGACTTCATATTGAGTTACTTCATCGACGGCATTAATATGGTACACGCCTTTTATACCATCCTGATCGCCCTGATGTACCGTATCTATACGGATATAGCCAGGCTTACCTTCTGCTTTTGGTTTACGTCTTTCGCCAATGTCAACCTTCCTAGACTTGGTTTTATCAAAGGTTCTTCGTTGCTTCTGATAGCCCGCAGAGTGCCGTAAATTATAGAGATGTGAGACTGAAATATTGGCAATATTTTGATAGTCATCTTCATTAAAAATGCAGTAGGCTCGTTCACAAAGCTTTTTAATAACGGCGCCGCTTGGTGTGTCATATCGCTCATCCATTTCTGCTAATAACGCGACATCGGTTGCGCCGTATTTCTGTTTGAATCCTGGGGGCTTATGTACTTTATTGAGCTGCACAACACCTGTCTTTAGGTATTGGTTAATCAGTCGTGTTAGTTGCTGCCGAGAATAATCGGTTACTTGCAGTAAAAACCGAATCACAACCCCTTTTTGCCGTTTAGTGATGGCTCGGTAGTGAAACTGTTTTAAGGTAGATTGAATAAAGGCATAGCGCTCTTCCTTTTTACCTGGCAGGCTAAAGGCAACCGCTTGTGATCCCTCCAAAAATGATTGTAATTCTTCCGTATTTTTTAGTGCTTTAAGATTCATGATGGCTTTCATTCCTTCATCATGAACAGATTATCTGGTTTTGTCAGTTTAGACTCATTCTATATTAGAATACGAGGTTACTTTCAGACTCATTTCGTATTGGAGAAGGCTAAACCTATCCTATGGCAGACTATTTATATTATAATTGACCGAACGATGCCGCATGGAAAGACCCCATACTTTGTGACCCATGGTTTGCTTCTTTTGGTTCTGGTTTGCTTTCAATCGAGTCTGACCCTTTTGGTTTCCTTTAATTTCTACTATCATTACCGGGCTTGTCCAACAAACGGTTCAGATTGTGGCTCGCTTCGCGATCACAATCTAACCTTGTTCGTTATGTATTTTGATATATACAAGCATCCAATACACTTAAAACTTCATTTAAAATTTCATCATCTGCTTTTTCAATAAATTTTACTCGACGACTTATATAATCAATTGATTTTACCTGCTCAACCATAATAAAACCCGTTAATGATGATTTTTCTGAAACATCAATATGAAAAGGAATATTACGATTTGTATGTGTAATTGGACAAACAATAGTAAGTCCCGTTGCTTCATTGAACAAGCTATTGCTAATAACTAATGCAGGCCTTCTCCCTTTTTGTTCATGCCCAGATTGTGGATCGAAAGTTGCTACAATAAAGTCACCTTTCTCGGGGGCATAATTCGGCATTTACCAAACCTCTCGGCCAAAAGGAGTTCCCCAGTTTTCCTCTTCTACCTCATAATTCTTTGGCATTTTACTAATCAAATCTTTGATATCATATTTGCCCCGTACCTTGTGAGTAGGCTCTACAATAATTTTTCCATTTTTTGCTGAAATAGTAACTTCTTCACCTATTTTTATATGGGAATTTTCAAGAAGATTTTTAGGAATTCTAATTCCTTGGCTATTTCCCCATTTTTGAACCTTAGATAACATAATAAACCTCAAGCACAATACTTTTAATTTTGTTTATCCAAGTATATACTTTAAAGAAATTGTATTCAAGTTTTTGGAAGCGGTTCTTTTTTGCATAACGCCGCACTCACCGGTAAATTTGTCCGAGTGGAGTGCCTTGGTCGAGTAAGCAAGGGGCACCCTCCTCCAAGCGTCTCACGAATCTCTCGACTCATACGGCTCTTATCATTCGGTCAAGCACGTAGTAAACTCCTAATTATATTATAGTTGACAGAGTAATATTGCATGGAAAGACTCTATACATGTTCGCTTTTCAATCGAGTCTGCCCCTTTTGGTTATTGGTTGCTTTTGGTTGCTGATTCTCTTCCATGCTTTTCAAAAAAAAGAATGCTATTTTTTTCAGCGTCCAATATTGATCGTACAATTGCTAGTTTTCCGCATATCGCAATTTTTTCATTACCGCGCTGAGAATCAATAAAGTTATCAATTGATATGGCTTGCGGAAGGGCATCTCTGATATGCCACGCTTCATGTATGTAAGGGTTTATGTCACCGTTCTTTCCGTCTTCACCTTTCACAAGCTCTCTCAGTGCATTAACTATTTGGTAGTCACCATGCTCTTGCTGATGAAAGTCGAAACGTATATCAAGTAGGCGAGATATTTTGTCCTTAAGTTCACGACCCGTCGGCAAGTTCGCTTCCTTACTTGCACCAGCACCAGCACCAATAACAAAAACTGTATTTATATCCATATTGCTCATTTTTTATACGCTAACTATATACTTATCAGGCACATTCACCTGTCTTTTTAAATACCACGTCAATTTCCCCTGATAAATAGATATTAGCCTATAAATCAGGCAAACTTGCCGCTATTAGCAAACATCAGTCTAGACACTAGGGTATGCTATGTCAACACAAAGAAACGACACCTTATTGGATGATATCCCCCAGGTTTTACCTGAAAATATATATAAAAACAGCAGAGTAATAGCTTTTTATAGCAAGAAAAAAGCCCAAGCATTTTTACTCAGGAAATATTAGAAAGGGTATAGCATAAATTGCGGACTGAAGTCCGCTCTACGGAATATAACGTGACAGAAAACGCTATTGTTTTTTTACTTCAATCACCAGCGCATCCATATTATTGGACTTAAGTCGGGATTGGATGGCATCAACTGAGGCCAGTTGATTATATGGGCCCATCTTGACCCTATACCAGGTAACAGATCCTATAATGGCTTTTTCTATCTTGGGAGTAAAGCCCATCATGATTAATTTGGCTTTTAAGCTGTCTGCATCTTTATAGTGACGAAAAGCACCGGCTTGTACAGAATACTGCACGCCTGGTTTTGCCTTGCCTACGCGCTCTTCGCGTTTACGAGTTTTCACTTCATGGTCGGGAATCACGAATTCCGCTTCAGGAAGAATGGTGTAAAAGTCGTACTGAATTTCTTGTTTTACGGCTGCTTTTTTTGCACTTTTGACCGGCTTGGGTTTTGGTTTAGGCGCTATTTTTGTTACTTGCCGCGCCAGTGGCTTAGTGACTCTCGTCGGTTGCTCAGAGGTGGATGTTAAAGACAGACTATAAAGAAAATAAGCAAATAAACCCACCAGTCCAAGCACTAGAACCCAGCGCCATAGTGGTACTCCAGGTTGGTAATTAGCCGATTTTGCTCTGGTTCTAATGGGTGTTCGTTTGTTGCTATTGGCTGGCTGGCGCTTTGCTGCCTGACCTGTTTTATTTGCTCTATGCTTATAGTCTCTTGCCATTACATTGCTTCCGGCGTATTAATCCTGAGCAGGTTTAAGCCATTTGCTAACACCTGTTTTACAGAATAGATTAGATTCAGTCGCGCATTACGCAATACGATATCATCTACAATAAATTGATGGGCATTATAATAAGTATGGAACTCAGCCGCTAATTCACGTAAATAGTTAATCAGTAAATGCGGCTCGTATTGTAGAGCTGCCTTCTCTAATACTTCTGGATATCGACTTAGGCTACTTACCAGGGAAATTTCTTGCTCGGCAGTGAGCTTGTCCAGGTTTTCTTCGCCTAACTGAATATCACGCTGCAAGCCTTTTTCAGCTAATTGCTTGAGTACACTACAAACACGCGCATGCGCATATTGCACATAAAAAACTGGATTTTCATTGGTTTTAGACGTAGCTAGTTTTAAATCAAAGTCCATATGTTGCTCGGATTTACGCATTATATAGAAAAAGCGTGCTGCATCCTGGCCTACTTCATTGCGCAATTGGCGCAGCGTAACAAATGAGCCTGAACGGGTAGACATCTGCACTTGCTCTCCACCCCGGTATAATACTGCAAATTGCACTAGCAACACTTTTAGCTTTTCGGTATCTGCGCCCAGCGCCTGCATGGCTGCTTTCACACGAGGAATATAGCCATGATGATCAGCTCCCCAGATATTGATTATTTGCTCAAAGCCCCGATCCAGCTTATTCATATGGTAGGCTATATCCGAAGCGAAATAGGTGCTTTGGCCATTCTCACGCACCACGACGCGGTCTTTTTCATCACCTAGTTTGCTGGAAGCAAACCAGGTAGCGCCTTCTTTTTCGTATAAATATCCGGCTTCGCCCAGGCGTTTAAGCGCTTCATCTATAGAGCCATCGTCCATCAACTGACGTTCTGAAAACCACTTCTGGAAAGAAACTCCAAACTCGCTTAAATCATGGCGTATATCGGCTAATATTTCATTTAAACCGGCCTGAAAAACATTGCGATATTGCTTGTCACCCAATAGGGTTTTAGCACGTGCAATCAAGGCATCAATATGTGTGTCTTTATCGCCGCCTTGCGGTTCATCAGCCGGAATATCTTCAAAAACCAGATTGACCGGATGACGATATTCATTATTTGATTCGCGGTGCAAGTTGGCTGCAATCTCGCGTACATAATCGCCCCGATAACCATTGCTCGGAAAAGTCAGCACTTCGCCACATTCTTCCAGGTAGCGCAACCAAATACTTGCCGCCAAAATATCCATTTGCCGGCCCGCATCATTCACATAGTATTCACGTTCTACGTCAAAACCAACCGCAGCTAATAAATCAGCAACAGCCGACCCATAAGCCGCACCTCGACCATGACCGACATGTAAAGGGCCGGTAGGGTTAGCGGAAACAAACTCGACTTGTACCTTTTTACCGGCACCAATCTGACTTAGGCCAAACTTATTCCCTTGCTCGTGAATGCTGGTAATAACCTGGTACTGCGCTTTAGGATCTATAAAAAAATTAATAAATCCGGGACCTGCAATTTCAACCTTGCTTACTGCCGCATCTGGAGCCAGAACTGCTATAATTTTTTCCGCTAACAGACGTGGATTCATTTTCGCCGGTTTTGCCAGCATCATTGCCAGATTAGTTGCAAAATCGCCATGCTGCTGATCACGCGCTCGCTCAATATTGATTTGTGGCTTGAGTTCTTGCTCTAAAATTCCGTCTGTTTTCAGAGCCTCAACAGCCTGTGATAAGAGAGCTTCTAACTTTTGTTTCATGCGCTTAGGGAATTAAACTAGCTTTACAAAATCCCCCATTATCCCTGAAAAGAGTGTTAGGCGAAAGTAAAATACATTTTATCTATGCGAGCGCTTTATGAGTTAGAATGAAATTCAAGAAAGACATCTTATTCCTATAATAGATTGGGCTATCGCTTTGAAAAAAAAATATCCTTTATTCTTGTTACTTGCTTCATCCTTGTTTCTAAACGCCTGTACTATGGCGTATAAAACCACTGGGGATATTCTCCTGAGTTATGCCGAAGATCAGGGCGTGCCTTATATGCTGGCGAGTAATGATGTCGCTCTGGGATGTTCAATGGCTGAAGCTTTCACACCCTTTCTATTAAGTTTTTCCAGAGTTACGACGCCTCCTGACCAGCTTGCCATTCTGTTTTATCTAGTCGCGGGTAGCTGCGCTGAATTCAAGGCACAGGACGAAGAGTTGCGCTATTTGCGCGCGATTTATGCTAAGAATTCTATTGAAGCTCAGGATGCGCGTATTGCTCAGCAAAGGCTTTTGGGGCTGGCTGCACGCAGGCAATTAACCGGATATCGTGCTCTGGTAACAGCTATCTCTGAACCCGGCGGTGAATGCCCTGAGTTTGCATCTGACAATGAGGAGCTCTACTGGATGCTTGGCCTATTAGATGGCATACAGGCGATTATTAATGATATAGCTTCTGGAGGCAGTGTTGAAGTGCCTATGGATATTGCCGCAAAAGTAGGTCGCGGAGCTGCTTGTATAGATAACCAGCAATGGTGGGGAGTGCCCGACGCTATTCAGGCGGCTATATGGATAGCAATTCCGGGTAATGAACCTCTGAATAAATCACCTAAAGAAGTTTTGCAACAAGCCATGCAAGTGGGCGCAGAGCAAGGAATGGGAGTTGCCCATGTCTTAGCGGCGCAGGTTTATCTGGGGCAAGGGAACATTGCAGAAGTAAAGCAGATTATTAGTCGTTATGCCGCGTTAAGCGAATCAGCCCCGGAAAATCCTGAGTTTGAAGTTCTCAACCAGGTTGCCCGAGTGCAAATTCAGGCAATTTCTGATCGCCTATGGACACAGGCCACTGGAAAACGTACGCCTCTGGGTCGACTCGGGACTTTTTGGGATGATACAGGTACGGTTGTGGAGACCATTGATATCGACGAATTACTTTGAGCGACATATCAAATGAGGACTGACAGGTATGAAAAGAAGAATTGATTACTTTTCCAGGGTGTTGCTGTTTGCCCTTTTAATTTCCAGTAACTTTGTTGTGCTGGCTGATAAAAAAAACCTGTGCGTATTTGATTTATTAGGCGCAAATGGCCCGATCTACGCGCAGATGAAAGATTACCAGATTGCTGCATTGGATTGGGGAGTTGAGTTACAACTTAAGCCTTATATCAGTGAAGTACAGGCAGCAAAAGATTTAAGCACCGGGTTGTGTGATGCGGCTAGCTTTACCGGCATTCAGGCGCGCCATTTCAACTACTTTACCGGGACTCTAGATGCGATGGGGGCACTTCCTTCATATACCCATTTAAAAACAATTATCAGCACGATTAGTACCCCACGCGCTGCGCCATTAATGATTCACGAGCCCTATGAAGTGGCAGGAATTATCCCTATGGGTGCGGCATATCTCTTTGTTAATGATCGATCTTTACTCAGGCTATATGCTGATGCTCAGGGTAGCCATAGCGACATACGTATTGCAGTGATGGATAATGACCCGGCACAGACTGAATTAGTTAGTTTGCTGGGCACGCCCTCCCTAAGCTCGTCAATTGCAGAAATGTATACTAAATTTAATACCGGGCAGGTTGATGTTAGCTATGGCCCTGCTGTTGTGTATCAAGCAATGGAGCTACATAAGGGCTTGCAGGAAAATGGCGGTGTTATTCGCTTCCCGGTTGCACAGCTCAGTTTACAAATCATTATTCGCAGAGCCGCTTTTCCGCATACCTTTGGCCAAAAATCACGTGAATACGCACTGAGTCAATTTGATAAAGCCGTGTTACTTGCGCAAGGCTATGAAGATAGAATTCCAGCACAGCGCTGGTTAAGTATTTCTGCAGATAATAAGGAGCGATATCACGATATTTATAGAAAAACCCGTATCTCACTGCGAGATAAAGGGGTTTATGATGCAAGAATGTTGCGGGTTATGCGCCTGGCACGTTGTCAGCAAGACCCTCAGTTG
Source organism: Methyloprofundus sp. (assembly GCF_965251085.1). Lineage (NCBI taxonomy): Bacteria > Pseudomonadati > Pseudomonadota > Gammaproteobacteria > Methylococcales > Methylococcaceae > Methyloprofundus > Methyloprofundus sp. The sequence continues at coordinate 4,637,806 of NZ_OZ252594.1, forward strand.
GCTGAATGTAGCGCTAAAAATAGAGAATAAATAGCTTACGCTGAGCTATACTTTGCGCAGTTACGGATGCAGATTTCTAGCGGCTGAGTTTTTGCCGATAGCTACGCTTCTGAAACCGTTACGTAGCTAGCCATACGTCAGTTTCAGCGTCTTGCTATCGACAAAAATCAGCTCACTATATTTTCCGCATCCGTGACCGCGCGAAGTATAATCAAATGAACAATGCTGAATGCAAGCCTAGCGAGTAATAATGATGAAAATACAGACTCGACAAAAGTTGTATCATAGGCTGGAATGGCTAGTGCTGACCCTGCTGCTATTGTATGCCACCTCGATGCTGGTGATTAACAACTCGGGGAAACTGTTAGTCGGATTTATCGAAGATCAAGCCGTACCCTATGTGTTAAAAACTGATGATGTAGCAATGGGCTGCGTCATGGCAGAAGCGTTAACTTTATTAGTTCCCAGCCTTTCCCAGATCAACGCCTCTCCCTATAAACTAGCGGTAATGTTTGATTTTTTATCCGGTAGTTGTGCGGAATTTAAGGCCAACGAAGAAGAGCTTAGGGAGATGGAAAGAAATAATCATCCAAACGAAGTAAGCTTGTGTCTCAATAATTTATAATAATGAATTCTGAATTTATTCTCACACTAGGCAGATAAGCTTGTTGATATTAACAGATAGCATTATAGGTTGGATTATAAATACAGCCCATCGTTTAAAAGGCTCGGTACGTCGTATATTCATGGCTGAAACGGTGGAGCTACTAGGCTCAGGTGGTGCAAGTATTGCTGAAGAAAAACTAGGATGGAATAGAGGCACTATCCGAAAAGGACAATATGAACTTGAAACTCAGCCCATAGAAGATAATTTTTCAGCGAGAGGGCGTAATAAAAGTGAAGAGCATTTTCCTCATCTACTTGATGACATAAAAAAAATTGCTGAACCGGAGTGTCAAACGGATCCCTCTTTTAATTCCTGTCGATTATATACCCGGCTAACGGCTAAAGAAGTTAGAAAACGTTTACTGGAGATTGATTATTACGATGAAAAAACATTACCTTGCTCAAAAACTATCAATACAAAATTAAATGACCTGAGTTACCATCCAAAAAAGGTACAAAAAACAAAGCCTCATAAGAAAATCAAGGAAACGGATGCAATTTTTGAACAAGTTCATTCAGTCAATGGAATGGCAGATATCAACCCAAAAGAGATTCGTATATCAATTGATGCCAAAGCAAGAATGAATATAGGAAATTTTTCACGGGGAGGACGAAATCGGGTTTTAACAAAAGCAGAGGATCATGATTTAGATGTTAAGGAAAAGTTAACTCCTTTTGGTTTTTATCTGCCTGAACATGATGATTTTTTCCTTTTCTTTACAGCAGGCTATGCCAGCAGTGATTTCATCGTTGACCGATTGGAAGAAATTTGGCCAGAAATTCAAGAAAAATATGGAGTAGATATTCTGACAATTAACGCTGACAATGGTATGGAGAACAGTAGCTCCAGAACTCAGTTTATAAAAAGGCTTGTGGAGTTTGCTGAAAAAAGCAACATAAAGATAAAACTGGCCTACTACCCTCCTTATCATAGTAAATATAACCCAATTGAACGAGTATGGGGAGCCTATGAAAATCATATTAGTGGCGACATAATGGATACAGTTGAAACAACTTTAAAATTTGCCAAAAGTATGACCTACAATGGCAAAGCACCTATTGTTAAATTAACAGAAAAAATATATGAAACAGGAGTAAAGGTAGGTAAAAAAGCAATGAAGACGTATTATCAGTTTGTTGACCGAATGCCATCGTTGGAGAAATGGTTTTTGACCATTTCTCCTGGTTGTTCTGGATGATTATTTCTTTCCATCTCCCTTAGATATATTCGTGCCCTACATGTTAAAAATGTCACCGAGGCGCAGGATGCCCGAATCCTGCAAAAAAGGTATCTCAATCTCGCTGCACAAAGGCAGCTAAAGGGCTATCTTAATCTAGAATTGGCCTATCCTGAAATGCCGGGAAATAAGTGCCCTCAGTTTGCTAACTGGAATGATGAGTTTTACTGGCTGGTTGGGTTAATGGATGGTTTGCAGGCTGTCTTGAATGATCTTGCCTCCGAAGGCAATGCTAAAGTACCTCTAGATATAAGCCTGAAAGTGGGGCGAGGAGCAGGCTGCTTGGACAACGCGCGATGGTGGGGCATACCCGACGCTATTCAATCGGCTATCTGGATCAGTTTTCCCAGCCATCGACCTGCGGGCATTAAGCCATCAATGGTATTGGATCAGGCCATGCAAATTGGCTTACAGCAGGGTGTGCGTATTGTTCAGGTAATCGCGGCAAAAATTTACACAGGGCTGGGTGATACTGAGCGCGTTAAAGCCATTATCCGCGAAAATGTTGCGACCAGAAGCAGTATGCCTGCGAATCCCGATTATTTATTTCTAGATAAAGTTGCTACTCTGCAACTGCAAGCTATCTCCGATACTCTATGGACTGAGGCTACCGGAAAGCGTACGCCGATTGCTGGATTAGGTACTTTCTGGGATGACCCGAATGATACAACGGACACCGTGGATATAATTGATATACTTTGATTTTTTCCGGTATCCATGTTCAACTTGTTGGCGGTTTAAGCCCGAAATCAGGAAAATATAATAATGATAATAAATAAATTTTTCACCTACCGATCATTCACTTTTTTGTTATTGCTAATCAGCATGGCTACCGCCCAGGCCGTACCTAAAAAAATGTGCGTATTTGATTTATTAGGTGCAAACGGGCCTTTTTTTTCCCAGATGAAAGATTATAAAACCGCTGCCCTGGCCTGGGGAGTAGAACTAGAACTTAAACCTTATACCAGCGAGCGCGTAGCCGCAGAAGACTTTAAAGCAGGCTTGTGTGATGCGGTAAGTTTTACCGGCATTCGCGCGCGTCAGTTTAATTCATTTACCGGTAGCCTGGATGCCATAGGTGCCATGCCAACCTATGATCACTTAAAGTCAGTGGTTACCACTATCAGCGGCCCAAAAGCGGCCAAACTAATGTTCAATGATCCTTATGAGGTGGTCGCTATTTTCCCTGCAGGGGCCGGTTATATGTTTGTTAATGACCGCACTATTGATACGGTCGGAGAACTAGCCGGTAAACGCATTGCTATTTTAGATTCCGATCCGACTCAAGTTGAAATGGTGAATTTTATTGGTGGCTCACCGGTAAGTACTTCAATCGCTAATATGTATAGCAAATTTAATAATGGATCGGTGGACATTACTTATGGTCCTGCCATCGTTTATGAAGCGATGGAGCTGTATAAAGGGCTCGAGCCAAATGGCGGTATTATCAATTTTTCTCTGGTGCAACTGACGATGCAAGTAGTGATACGCAAAGCTGCTTTTCCGCAAGGCTATGGGCAAAAATCCCGTGAGTTTTCTCTTAGCCAGTTCGATTTAGCTGTCGATTTGATAAAAAAATACGAAGCAACTATTCCCGCCAGAATGTGGATATCTGTGCCAGAGGCAGATGCCATCGGATATCTGGAAGTCTTCAGGCAATCACGTATCAGGCTGCGGGATAAAGGCATTTATAACGCTAAAATGTTAAAACTAATGCGCATGCTACGCTGCAAAAAAGACCCGCAGCAATCTGAATGTACAGCGGCAGACAAAGAATAGCTAAGCCGTATGCTTTCCTAAAGATTATGCTGGAAATTATCAAATTACGTAGCTGTCGAGAATGGCTATCTACCCTGCCCGTTTTTTTGCTATTAATAGCGGTTATTATCGCCGGCAATAGTGAGCTAATGCATGCGCGCCTACTGAATGTAGGCGAAACCCTATGGCAGGATTATTTTACCCTTAGAACGGATATTTCCACTCCCGATTGCAACCCAGATCCAGATATCCAAGCTGAACTCAATAAACTGGAATCTGAAACGGGCGCCGAGGGCGAATTAGAGGATCTTTTTGAAGCAGAACCTTTTAATCGCCAGGCAACCCTCACTTCCTTACAAAAATCTCGTCTGTTGTGCCAAAAAAAACACGCTATAGCAGAGAAAAATCAGCATAGAGTTACCCTCCCAGTTATCATTTTTCGCACTCTGGAAACCAGTGTTGCAGCAATCAGCCTGTTTGCCTCGGAAAAACAGCGGCTTATCTTGATACTGACTATTTTTATTTGTGCGGTTACTTGTACTATCAAGCAACATCACATTGCTTTTAGACCCATCATATCGAAACAAGAACATACAGTTTCGACCCTCGCTCAGTTACTCGGTAATCTCACTTTGCTACTCTCTGCCTACTGGTATAGAAGCAGTGTTTATCAATCGGCAACCACGGTTGATCATCCGGAAATATACCTGTTGCTAATTGCCGGCTTTGCGGGCTTAAGTGCAGTCAATTTATACCAGATCATTAAACCCCGGCAATTTAAAAATGTGCCTAAAAGTAGCGATAGTTTGTTACATGCCATGCTATCGATTCCCTTGTATATCTATATGAGCTTTTTTGTTGGCGGATATTTTTTTCTGCTGGAAAATCACTGGGCTGGCGCGGCCATATTTTTTAGCTTGTTATTTGATCAAGCAGGTTTATTCCTGAATATCGGCCTGTATATCTGGGTGGGGATGTTATTAAAACGCACACAATTAGGCGACCTGGTTTTTAAAATCTTTATACCCTGGCGCATGTCCCCCGAATTACTCGCTTTTGTCGCCTTGATTGTAATGGCTGTACCGACTGCTTATACCGGTGCATCGGGGATCATTATCATCGCCATGGGTGCAATTGTGTATGAAGAGTTGCGGCGAGTTGGCGCGCGCAGGCAACTCGCCTTAGCGGCAACGGCCATGACGGGAAGTGCCGGAGTGGTGCTGCGCCCGTGCCTGTTAGTCGTATTGATCGCTGCTTTAAATAAAGAGGTGGTTACCGACCAGCTGTTTAGCTGGGGATTTAAAACCTTTATGACGACTGCCGTCGTTTTTCTAGTGTTTGTGCTTATTACCAAGCGTGAAAGACTGCACCTCGCTCCGGCTCGAGAAGCATTTAAACCTTTTCTGCGCGCACTCGTACCTTTATTCCCTTATGCTCTGATTGTGCTATTTATTTCTCTGGCTTATATCTATCTTTTAAATGTCAGCATGGACGAATTTACTGCACCCGTCATATTGCCAGTCATTATTCTTGGCCTGATTATTTACGAAAAATTTTTTGTGCGGCTAGTATTAATTGCCTCCCCGGAAAAAGATGCGCATAAATTTGAATATACGATAAGAATGGCTTCATCCGAGGCGAGCATTCATATCGGTGCCTTACTATTATTAATGGGGCTTTCTTTTGCGCTGGGAGGAGTCATTGAGCGCTCCGGAGTGCTAAGTAACATTCCGACTACGTTTGCTTCAATCTGGATGACGCTGGGGTTTCTGATTGTGGTATTAGTTGCTATCGGAATGATTATGGATCCCTTTGGGGCCGTGGTTCTGGTCTCTGGTACGATTGCACAAATCGCCTATAACAACGGCATCAATCCAGTACATTTCTGGATGATTACGCTGGTTTCTTTTGAGCTGGGCTATCTTACCCCACCTGTTGCGCTTAACCATTTATTAACCCGACAGATGGTGGGGCACGAGGAGGAAGCAAAAGCAGCCCTGGAAGTGGCAGAAGATAATTTCTGGTATCGGCATGAAAAAATATTGCTACCCTTGGCGACTATGGGTACAACCTTACTATTAGTTTCGATCGTGCCTATTATCCTTGCCGAATGGACAACTTCTCGTTGATTAATACTATACTTCTTTATCCTGGAAACCACAGTTGAGCAAGGATTTTGTGGAAAATCTGAGTGCGAAAGACAAGGCACAGCTAGCAGGCAATGGCCGTAGTCCTTGGCAATAGCTGTAACGCAGTATTTCGCGCTCAGATTTATTCACAAAACCGTGAAGCGGAGTCTGTTCACCCTGCAGGTGATAAGTTGTTACGGTAATTATGATTTACATTCAAATACTTAGAGTGTTTTTTAGCGTTCAACTGCGGTTTTTAGGTTTATAAAAGCAGCAGAATAAAAGGTGTGTGAACCCACTGAATAAGAGTTTATACTTTACACTTTAATCAACCGTCAAGGAATTCAGGATGTCACTTGCCATTGCCTATAGTCGAGGTCGATCGGGAATTAATGCGCCTTTGGTAACAGTGGAAGTGCACATCTCCAATGGCTTGCCAGCGCTAAATCTGGTGGGTTTGCCAGAAACAGCCGTTAAGGAAAGTAAAGATCGCGTACGGGGTGCAATTATTAACTCGCATTTCCAGTTTCCTATGCAACGCATTACTATCAATCTGGCCCCTGCAGATGTACCCAAAGAAGGCGGACGCTTTGATTTACCGATTGCACTCGGCATTCTCGCCGCATCAGGGCAAATTTCGACTATGGAGCTTGCCAAATATGAAAGCATAGGCGAGCTATCCCTGGGAGGTGAACTGCGTAGTGTCAATGGTGTATTGCCTGTTGCACTGCAAGCGCGAGATGCCGAGAGAGCCTTGTTTTTACCATTAGAAAATGTATCAGAAGCTGCATTGGTACAAAATGCAGAACTCTTCCCTGCACAACATTTATTAGAAATTTGCGCGCATCTAAATGGCCAGCAAAGGCTCCCTACTCAAGCAGCTCAAATACCCGACAGTGCAATACATAGTCTCGATCTGGACTTTGCCGATGTTCAAGGACAGTTCCACGTGAAACGTGCGTTAGAAATTGCTGCAACAGGTTTACATAACATCTTGATGCTAGGTCCACCAGGTACGGGAAAATCCATGCTGGCATCTCGCTTACCCAGTATTTTACCGCAGTTAACCGAAGCACAGGCCCTGGAAAGCGCCGCGATTGTTTCAATTAGTGATACCCGTTTTGATGCACATAACTGGCTGAAACCTCCGTACAGAGCGCCTCATCATACGGCTTCTGCGCCCGCTTTAGTCGGTGGTGGCAGTAATCCTCAGCCTGGAGAAATATCTCTGGCGCATAATGGTTTATTATTTCTCGATGAGCTACCAGAATTTGATCGCAAAGTACTGGAAGTCTTGCGCGAGCCTTTAGAAACTGGGCATATCACTATTTCCCGTGCGGCTCGACAAGCAGATTTTCCGGCACGATTCCAGCTGATTGCCGCAATGAATCCTTGCCCTTGTGGTTATCTGGGTGACTCTTCAGGTCGTTGTCATTGTACTTCGGAACAAGTTTCCCGCTACCGTGGTAAAATCTCCGGCCCCTTATTAGACCGAATTGATATGCACCTTGAAGTTCCCCGTGTATCGCATGAAGTGCTACGCAAAGGCTCGCCTGAAGGCGAAGAAAGCAGTGCAAGCATACGCCAGCGGGTAATCCAGGCGCGTAATATTGCTATGGCACGCTCGGGCAAAGCGAATAGTAAACTCACAGCAGCAGAAGTAAAGCAGATTTGTACATTGTCCGAGAAAGGACATCAATTACTCGAACAGGCAATGAACCGCTTTGGCTTGTCTCATCGCGCTTACCACCGAATATTAAAACTGGCGCGTACTATCGCCGATTTAGCAGGCTCAGCACAAATAGAAATCCCCCATTTAAGTGAAGCCATCGGCTACCGCAAACTAGACCGCCAACCTTAATGCCAAAACTCAACCCCGAACAACAACGTGCCGTAAAAACCATCGATCATCCTTTACTCGTCCTGGCAGGTGCCGGTAGTGGTAAAACCCGCGTAATCACCGAAAAAATAGCTTACCTGATTAAGCAAGGTTTGCCTGCAAGGCATATTGCTGCCTTAACTTTCACCAATAAAGCCGCGCGGGAAATGAAACAACGGGTGAGTGAATTATTAGATGATAAACAACTGCGCGGCCTGCGGGTCTCAACCTTCCATTCACTGGGTCTGGATATATTGCGCAAAGAACATAAAACTTTGCAATATAAGGCAGGCATTTCTTTATTTGACGAACAGGATAAAATCACTCTACTGAAAAACCTGATTACCCATGGCAATGCAAATTACGATAGTGATAGCGTGGATATGTATTGCGCCAAAATAGGCCAGTGGAAAAATGCTTTTATCACTCCCGAACAAGCTTTCAGTCAGGCTAGTGGTGAAGAGAGTGTCGCAGCACAAATCTATGCTGACTATACTCGCAGTTTAAAAGCATACAACGCTGTGGATTTTGATGATTTAATCTTATTGCCGGTCTTACTATTGCAAAACCACGCCGAGATTCTGGAGAAATGGCAAAATAAAATTCGTTACTTATTGGTTGATGAATATCAGGATACCAATATCACCCAATACCAACTGGTGAAATTATTGGTTGGCAAGCTAGGGAAATTTACAGTCGTCGGTGATGATGACCAGTCTATCTATGCATGGCGGGGTGCGCAGCCAGAAAACCTGGCACAACTGCAAAAAGATTATGCACGCTTAACGGTGATTAAACTGGAGCAAAATTACCGCTCCTTTGGCCGTATATTAAAAGTAGCTAACCAGCTAATTGCCAATAACCCACATGCGTTTGAAAAGAAACTCTGGAGCGATATGGGCTTTGGCGAGCCACTGCGCGTATTAACGCATAAAAATGATAATGAAGAAGCCAAGCAAATCGTCTCGGAAATCGTGCATCATAAATTTAAAACTGGCGCAGAGTTTGGCGATTACGCCATTCTATATAGAGGTAATCACCAATCACGGTTATTTGAACGAAGCTTACGTGAGTTTGATGTGCCGTATTTTATTAATGGTAGCACTTCCTTTTTTGCCTATGCAGAAATTAAAGACATCCTCAGTTATCTAAAATTATTTGTCAATCCAGATGATGATGCCGCTTTTCTACGCATAGTTAACACCCCGCGTCGTGAAATTGGCCCGACCACATTAGAAAAGCTGGGTGCTTATGCTAATGAACGTCAAATCAGCCTGTTCAGTGCCTGCGCAGAAATGGGCGTTAGAGAAAAGCTCCCCCAGGCAGCACTCGCTCGCTTACAAAAATTCTGTGAATGGACAAACCGGACTGCAGCAGCCATGCAATCCGGTGATACATTTGCTGAAATGAACAGTTTTATACAGCAGATTAATTACCACCAATGGTTACATGAAAACAGCAATACGCCGCAGGCTGCAGAACGTAAAATTAAAAATGTCACTGAACTGGTTGAATGGCTTGAGCGAATTGCAAAAAGTGATACTGAAAATGGAGCGGAAAAAGGCTTGGATGAAATTGTTGCTAAAATACAATTAATGGATATACTGGATCGTAATCAGGATGAGCAGGCGGATAATCAGGTTAGTTTAATGACGTTGCATGCGGCTAAAGGTCTGGAGTTTCCGCATGTATTTTTAATTGGTATCGAAGAAAATATTCTGCCTCATCAAAACAGTATCGATACTGACAATATAGAAGAAGAACGCCGCCTGGCTTATGTAGGAATAACCCGTGCACAACACACCTGTACCTTTAGTTATTGTACCCATCGTAAGCGTTACGGCGATATTACAGAAAGCGAACCCAGTCGTTTTCTAGCCGAATTGCCAGAAGAAGATTTAGAGTGGCCGAGTAAAAAACCGGTTGATGAAGCCGAGCAGAAAGTACGCGGCAAAGCGAATCTGGCACATTTGAAATCGATGCTATCGTAAAACTCGCTGATACGTTAAAATACTGACTTCAAAATAAGCGCCCGTAGCTCAGCTGGATAGAGTACTGCCCTCCGAAGGCAGGGGTCGGACGTTCGAATCGTCTCGGGCGCGCCATTTTATGCAACTGATTGATAAGGAACTATGTTTCCTATTCACAGTTCAATAATCAACTTGCTACACAAGCATGTTCCACATCCAGCTCGTGATAGCCAATCATTATTCACTTCTGCTCAGGGCTTCTACTACATTATCCTAGAAAAAATCAGTTGAGCGCGAATTTATAGTGCAAGATATGGAATTAATGTAACACTTTCAATAAATTTTAGCTTCACCCATAGGTTCAGAACCAGGGTTAATTTGTTCATATTCTAAACCTTATGCGGCACAAGGCCTCCTGGTATTTTTTGTAATTTTCAAATAGTCTAAAACAGCTCTGGTATTCTTATTGAGTTGCCTCATTTTCTTTGAAATCCCTTTCTCAACTTTTGATTTTATTAATCCGATAGCAAAGCGCCTAAGACGGGTCATGTTCTCAGGGCCATAACCGGTACGAATTGTTGAGCGATCTTCATCAAAAACCCAGTCAATAATATAATGACTGACTTCAATAGACCAGTGACCTCGAACTTTATATAAGATGGTTTTCGGATCTGCGTCTTTTTTTGTTCTGCTGGTCACACCGTAAGCGGTCGCAAGTGATGTTTTTCCACTTTTCTTGTCCGTTATTTCTCGTTCTATGCGATAAACCTGGGCAACATGAGGGAATAATACATACTCACTTAATTCCGATGTGACCCAGATTCTACGAATCTCAATTCGTCCGTGCCCGACAGACACTTTGTCTTCATAATCTGCCAAACGGCTATCATTTGAAAAGTAGGTGGTAATATCATCAAGCAGTGTCGGCTGGTTTCCTTTGACACTAAAATAATAATGCGCTTTTCGTTGTTCTACTAAATAACGCGCGAATTCAATCTGGGTGTGCAAAGCATCGCTGGTGATATCTTTATTTTCAATCGGTAGTGTATCTAATAATTTCGGAGCAAATGTTATTTCATTGGTTTGCTTAACTTCATCCGACCCATCTCCAACAGGCAAAGTACCTACTTTTTTTGGGCGTAGCAAATTCCTGTGGTATGCCCAACAGCACTCATTATTTGTGTTTGGCACCCTGATTCATCAATCGCATTACACATGACTTTGCCATCTATTGCGAGTGAGTTGTCATCCTGGGCATAGGCTTTGTTCCAGGCATTAAAGGCTGCGTCAAGTTCATTCGGGTCTACTCTTACTAAGATATTTCTAAAAATGCTTAGGCTTGGAATCACATAACGGCCTTTATCATAACGGCAACGAAAATGCGCTCTGGACTTTTGAGATAAGCTTTCAGCCCAGTCAAAAATAGATTCATAGCTCCTCATGCCGCATAACACAGCTCCAGCGGCTATTCCCAGAACAGTCTGTATTCTATGGCGTCGCCCTTGGGCTCTACGGGGATCATTAATTTCCTTGAAGAAATCCGGTAATGAACGCATTTGATGACGCGTTATTTTCATTTTTACCTCACCTAATAAAAAATGATGACTTAATATAGTGTGAGATAAAACAGATTGTGCTCGACGATGAAGTGGCTTAACGAAAATCAGCTTTTTGTGCTCTGTTTGAGCAGAGTAACCGTCTGTTACCCTGCGAAACCCTTTCGTGTAACCAATAGCCTGCCAGTTACTGGCTCGATAAACACCTCCATGAAATCGCTTTGGATCGACAAAGGTCTCGACCAACAAAATAGGGTGTCCATACTTTTCAACCCAATCATTGGATAAGCGTTTAAGGCACAGTGAAAGGAGGCGTGATCCTAGGTTTTTATCATGCCTCGTCGGTAATATCAAAAAACGGCTGTTGTTGGCAATCAGTTTTAAGCGGCCCGTTTGGTGGCGATAACTCCATCCTCAGACATCTTGATTCAGACGAAACTAATTTGAGACCATTTCCTAATTTTTTGCGGATGAAGTCAGCTCATAAATTAAGCGCAGATCGGTTCCTGGATAATTGAGTTCCGTTTGATTGAGTTGTTCAAATAACTTTTCTATTGCTTTATTACTTGCAGGTCGGGAAGTACTATGCACACGTATCCGAAGTTGTTTTTTTACTTCATCGGGTAATATATCTGCTTCTGTCACAAACAGCGTTTGTAATAGTTGCCTTGCCATCGGAAAATCGATTGTCGGTGAGGTTAGCAGAGCGGCCATTGCTGTTTCTGCCCGATAAGCGATCATGTTGACAGTATCTATCAGCCGCTTTTTCCCTGGCAGAAGCTGTTCGAACTTATCTTCGTCTCTCAACTCTTGCCAGGTAATGTGTTTGGGCGTTTGGCTTAGTTTTTCCTTGATGGTTTTTAGTTCATTTTCATAATGCTCTATTTCTTCGAGTAATTCTGCTCGTTTTCTTTCCCATTTCTTGTATTTCACATCTTCCGTTTCATCTTTTTTAATCACCGGATGAAGTTCCATCGCTGCAAATCGAGATAGACGGTAATTGAGTTTGGATTGTATCGAATTACGCTGTCCTTCCTGTTGGCGCCTATCAGGGTTGACCACCTTTTGGGTATCGGATAGTGGCTCTATTCCATACTCCTGTAGCATATCTAGCCCATAGTGGTGCTTCATATATCTAAAAAAGTTCTCTTGGCACCACCGGCTAAACATTCGCCCAGAAACAGCCGTCAACTCTAGTTCATAGGCTGTGGTAATAATACTGGTTTGGTGACCAGAATCAGTCAACTTGCGCACTTCTCTCATCCACATCGCCTGTTTTTTGGTTCCAACCAGACTGCCTCGTTCGGCGAGTTTCATGATGACTTTTTCACCACTCGGTAGGGTGATCTCCTGACTGGAAAAATTGTCCAGTGGCCAATTTTCGGTGGGAAATTTATGATAGGTCATGCAAGCGACACGATGCTTGTCCCACATCTTTCTAAAGAATGCGGGGCTATAGCCTTCTCTATCAAACACCAGGATAAAACGACAGGCTTGTTTGTTTTGCTGTAATGCTTGTGCACTCGGTTGATTCGGAATGTCTTTGAGTAATCGGGGGACGATATCTTCTTCCAGCGTTTTTAGTAAGCCCGGATCCACCGTTTTTTCAACGACAAAGAAGGGACGCCCCGTACCATCATTAACCCAGTAGTCGGTGATACCCCGTAAGCAGAGTTTTTCGCGTGAAACATGCCGTTTGGGAAGTTTAGTCAAGTGTCCATGATAGACACGGACATGACCATCTATGTAGAGTGTTCCTGCTGCCTCTGGTTCATTTTCCATCCATTGTCGACTGAGGTCGGCCGCCCAGCTTTCAACTGATTCTGGATCAGACAGTCCTTTTACTTTGGTTCTTAAACAGCGCACTTCGGGAACCCGATCCAGGCCAAGTAGTTTGCCGAATTCACCCGGTGCATGCTCGCGAAGTTGTTCGGCATTTTTGATGCGACATAGTCCCATAAAGGCGAGTAGCAATAGGATATGAAAGGTTTGATAATAACCTGTCAGTTTGCCAAGGTGGTGCTCAATGTCATTTAATAAGCCATTGCTAAGTAACGCGGGCAATGCACATAACACACCGCCTTTAGGAACATCTAAACAGGATTCGAATTCGATTGAGGCTCCCTTTTCCTGCTCACCCAAAGCCGCCTGGATTCGCTCTTCTACTCGAGTGCAGGCCGTACCGAGTGACTCGGCTGCACTGGCATCAATAATATCACGGGCTGATTTGGTACTGCCATCATTGGGGTCTATTGATACGGCAGACTTTTTTTTAAACGTCCATCACTGATCGCCTTGCGAAAGGTATCTGCCCGGATGCCTAATTCTTTAGCGGCTTCGTTAGGCGTCATACCTTGATCCAGATATTCCTGAGCTTGCTGCAAAACCTCAAGCGTAAAGAGTGGTCCTCCCTTGCGAGTCGGGCGAGGTTCAAAAAACGAATCAGCCCCTTTTTCTCGTAGTTGCCTTAATGAGCGCATAACACTACTTTTAGAGACACCAAAGGTTGTAATAATATCGATTGAACGACAGGAGCCGGTATTGATGAGTTGAGAGGTGTGAAGTCTAAATAATCTCTTATTGTCAGCCTGGTGAGAATAGATCGGGATACCGCCGAGGAAATAAAACCACTCATCATTTCGGTTATCAACACTGACCTGACCATTTATAATAGTCGTACCCTGAGGAATTATTGGGAGCATGAGTTGCTGCATTAATTGAATACCTCGTATGATATGAGGGCTTAGTTTAACCTAAATGAGTACCGTTTTCATTTCTTTAGCTGAAAATATCAATCATTTGACAATAATTCCCTAACCCTTTAATTATATTGCCTAGTTTAAGTTTTAATGGATTTCTTTCAGGATAGCGAATCAAGATGTCTGATCCTATCCAGCTATCACGAGCCGCACACTTTAATGCGGCGGCCGAAAAGCTGATCAGTGCAATCCATTCTGTTTCAGAATAGGCCACATACCAAAGGGTTTCACCAATTTTTGGAATAGCACCTAAGTAATGCTGGGCCTCCATCAAATCCTGATATTTTGGTTCTTCTTGCTTTAAAATGGGCCTGACTGATATTTGGTTGAGTTGCATCGTTTTATCTCAAGAAACTGGATAGAAACTATACATGCTTTTCATGGGTTTGTTCATCTTGGGGTGTAACTCATTACCATGCTTACCCTTTATAGCTAGAACAAATTAGCCGTGGGTTCAGAACACCTGATCTCGACATAAATAAATCAAAAACTTACCGTTTTCACAAGATAATTAGATGACACTAAAATACAAGGTTGGCGCTGAGTATACGAAGCCCAACATGATATTGCACAGTGATTGTTGGGCTTCGTATACTCAGCGCCAACCTACCTGTTAATCATTGGTATCAAGTTATTATCCTAGAGTTCAGGTGGTCTGAGGTTAAGCGGACATTTTTTGGAAGTGCGGTGGAATCAAGAGCTTGTCCTAGAAAACGTGAGCAACTGATTTTTCTAGGATTCTATTGCCATAAAACCGAAGATTAATTCTGGAGTTGAAATTAATTATTGAGCCGGGAATCTTTCTGTCTGGGTCTATATACAATAGATTCTGGTGTAATTAGTAAGTTTGACCTATACTCCAACTTTACACATTCAAAATAATAATAAACTTGGGAGAAGAGGCATGTTTGAGATCATATTTGTTTTAGTTATAGTGTATGTAGGGTACCTTATGTTTAAAAGCCCTGACAGTGAAGTCCAGAGTAACACTGAAGAAGTAGATAAGCCGATTGAGCCTGAATCAACAAACAATGAATCGAAAGCTGTTGAAGAAATTGTCACAGCTGCAAAACCTACTCCTTCAGAAAAACCCCAACCAGCTAAAGCCCAACCCAAGCCGAAAGCTAAAGCTGAACCTAAAACAAATAAATTAGCAGCGCCCAAAATTGAATTACGTACCGTTATGATGAAGAACCCGGCAACGGGCGAAGAAGCAAAAGTTGCGGGTAATTATAGAATGGTCAAACGCTGGATAAAAGAAGCCCTGGTTGAAGAAGGATTACTCGAGAAGATCTATAAAAATAACGAACTGGATGACGCTGCCAAGCTTGTTGTCGCCGAAGCACTTTCGATTATTAAAGCTATGGATAAATACAAAGCCTAATTTTTTAAGCAAGGTATTGCTGGGGAATAAATACCTTCGACTTATCATTGGCAGAAAATCGACCATTCGGAAGCGGGGTCTTTTGCCCAATGCTGTTGACTTAATAGTAAGCTCCTTCTCCAGGGGGAGAAGGTTGGGATGAGGGGATTATAAATGTAGATTTTATTCTCCTCACCCAACCCTCCAGCAAGAGAGGGCTTAAGGGGGCCTAGATTGTTGGGTTTCGTACCTCTACCCAACCTACAAAGAAAAAAGCTCGCGCATTTTTGCGCCAGGTTGCTCGGCGCGCATAAAAGCTTCGCCAACCAGGAATGTGTATATACCATTATCTATCATTAAACGTACGTCTTCTGGCGTGTGAATACCACTTTCGGTAATTACCATACGATCTTCAGGCACCATCGCCTGTAATTCAAGAGTAGTCTGTAGTGACGTTTCGAAGGTTCTTAAATTACGGTTATTAATACCCATCAAAGGCGTATCCAGTTTTAATGCTCGCTCCATTTCTACCTGGTCATGAACCTCAACCAGTATATCCATGCCCAATTGCGTTGTCATTTCCGCTAACTCATGCATTTGATCATCAGCCAAAGCCGCCACAATTAATAAAATACAATCAGCGCCTAACGCCCGGGACTCGTGAATCTGATAAGGATCAATCATAAAGTCCTTACGCAATACAGGTAAAGGGCAGGCCTGTCTAGCCAGTTGTAAATTAACCTCGCCACCTTGAAAATATTCTTTATCCGTCAATACGGACAGACAGGTTGCTCCATTCATTGCATAATCCTGGGCAATTTCGATAGGCTTAAAATTCTCCCTGATCACCCCTTTGCTCGGAGAAGCTTTCTTGACTTCAGCAATAATCGCAGGCTTTTTATTCGCCGCCTTATCCTGCAGCGCCCGGGCAAAACCACGTGGCAATTCAGTATCGCTGATAATGTCAGCTAGATTCGCAATGGACATACGTGCTTTACGTTTTGCCACTTCTTCTGCTTTAGTTGCAAGTATCTTTTTTAAAATATCGGGGGTATCAGACATAGGTATATTTGTGTTGTAGGGCGTGGCTTTAGCCCGCCAATTTTTTCAAATTATGTAACAGCGGGCTAATCCACGCCCTTGTATATTAACCTAGAAAAATCAGTTGGGCGCAAAATTATAGTGCAAGATATTGAATTAATATAATACTTTCAAAAAATCTTAGATTCACCCGTAGGTTAATCGGGAATTTTTTGGAAGTGCAGTGGAATCAATAACTTGTGCTAGAAACCGTGAGCAACTGATTTTTCTAGGGTTAAGGAAATAGTAAAATTAGGCCGGTTTAAAATTGACTAATGCATTTAGCTTTGCTTTTGCGGCACCTGAAGCGATCACTTGCTGAGCTTTAGTTATACCTGCCGAGAGTGAATCTACCAGGTTTGCGGCATAAATAGCGGCACCGGCATTTAACACGACAATATCTAGTGCAGGGCCGGGCTGGTTATCTAGCACAGCCTGCAGCACGGACAAACTTTCTTCTACGCTATTGACTGCAAGTGTTGATAAATCAGCCCGTTGCAAGCCAAATTGTTCTGGGCTAATGGAATAACGGCTAATTTCTCCAGCCTTTAATTCAGCAACCGAAGTATTGCTCGCTATACTGATTTCATCTAAACCATCATCAGCATTGACTACCAATACATGTTCACTTCCTAATACTTTTAATACATGTGCTAGCGGCTCTACCCAGTGCTGGTCAAAAACGCCAATCAGTTGGTTGGGAGCACCTGCTGGGTTTGCCAATGGGCCCAGTAAATTGAATAATGTGCGCACACCCATTTCTTTACGCGGAGCAGCGACATGGCGCATTGCCCCATGGTGCTTTTGCGCAAATAAGAAACCTACGCCGATGCTATTCACACATTGCGCAACCTGCTCGGCAGATAGTTCCAGATTAACTCCAGCCGCTTCCAGTACATCTGCACTACCTGAGCGACTGGAAACCGAACGATTACCATGTTTGGCAACGGTCCCTCCAGCCGCAGCAACGACAAATGCACAGGTCGTTGAGATATTAAAAGTATTCGCGCCATCGCCACCTGTTCCGCAGGTATCAATAATATGCTCACCCTGGATGGTAACTTTGGATGCCAGCTCACGCATTACTTCGGTAGCAGCAATAATTTCCTCAATCGTTTCGCCCTTGCAGTGCAAGGCAATTAAAAAACCTGCTATTTGGGAAGCGCTAGCCTCACCGCTCATGATACTACGCATAACATCACGCATTTCAGCGCGAGTAAGGTCCTGTTTATTCAGGGCTGTTTGTAAGGCCGTTTGTATATTCATTGTTTTAGTAGGGTGCATTTTACGCACCGTTTTTTTTCGCAAACGAAAAGGTGCAAAACATGCACCCTAGATTTATTTTTCCAGAAAATTACGCAACATATCGTGACCATGCTCAGTCAAGATTGATTCGGGATGAAATTGCACCCCTTCGATATCTAGCTCTTTATGGCGCACGCCCATGATTTCATCAATATTTCCTTGTGCATCCTGGGTCCATGCAGTGACTTCAAGGCAGTCTGGTAATGTATTCTGATCAATCACCAGCGAATGATAGCGCGTTGCCGTAAAAGGATTATTCAAGTCCTTAAACACACCGCAATTATTATGGTAAACAGGTGAAACTTTACCGTGCATAATACTTTTAGCATGTACTATTTTGCCGCCAAAAGCATGACCAATACTTTGATGCCCAAGACAAACACCAAGAATCGGTAATTTTCCGGCAAAACCGAGAATAGTTTCAACAGAAATACCAGCTTCTTTCGGTGTACAAGGCCCCGGGGAAATAACAATTTTATCCGGATTTAAGACGCGTATATCATCAATACTGACTTCATCATTACGTACCACCGTGACATCGGCACCTAATTCGCCAAAATATTGCACCAGATTGTAGGTAAAAGAGTCATAATTATCGACCATTACAACTTTACACGCACTCATGAGCCGCCCCCGTTTAATCCAGCTTCAGCCATGGTAACTGCACGAAAAATTGCCCGCCCTTTGTTCATTGTTTCATCCCATTCATTCTGGGGTACTGAGTCATAAACGATCCCTGCTCCAGCTTGTATATGTAAGGTTTTATCTTTTATCACTGCCGTCCTGATGGCGATTGCCGTATCCATATTGCCCGACCAGGATATATAGCCTACCGCGCCTGAGTATACGCCGCGCTTTACCGGCTCCAGCTCTTCAATAATTTCCATTGCCCTAATTTTAGGCGCTCCGCTTACCGTCCCGGCAGGGAAGGTAGCCCCCAGCACATCAAAGGCATCTTTATCAGCTTGTAAATCCCCGGTGACATTGGACACGATGTGCATGACATGTGAGTAACGCTCTATCATCATTTTATCGGTGAGTGTTACGCTACCAATTTTGGACACACGCCCTGCATCGTTACGCCCTAAGTCAATTAACATCAGGTGTTCTGCTAATTCTTTAGGGTCGGATAATAAATCTTTTTCCAAAGCGATATCTTCAGCAGGCGTCTTACCGCGTGGGCGAGTACCAGCAATCGGTCGAACGGTAACCATATCATCTTCTAGACGAACCAGAATTTCAGGCGAGGAGCCGACAATATAAAAATCCTCCAAGTTGAGGTAATACATATAAGGCGATGGATTCAGGCAGCGTAACGCACGATATAAATCTATCGGCGCAGCCGCAAATGGAATCGACAGACGCTGTGATAAAGCCACCTGCATCACATCCCCGGCAATAATATATTCTTTCGCTTTTAATACCGCATCTTTAAAGCCTTGTTCAGTAAAGCCAGAGATAAAATCAGCTTCATTGACGTGTTTGGGAGAGTGCTCATTATTAGTTTTTGCTTTGATTTCACGTAACTTGATAATCAAATCATCAAGACGCGCCTGTGCATTCTGATAAGCATCTTCCTGTGCTGGATCGGCATGCGTTAAGAGCATCATTTTGCCAGATAAGTTATCGAAGACTAATATTTCTTCAGAGATCATCAATAAAATGTCCGGGCTGCCTATCGGGTCTTCCTTGCCCTTTGATTTGAGTCGTGGCTCAATATAACCTATGGTTTCATAGCCAAAATAGCCGACCAGACCGCCGTTAAAACGAGGCAGTGTATCGATATCTGGCACTTTAAACCGCTGCTTGAATTCTTCAATCCAGACCAGTGGGTTATCGTGCTCAAAGCTTTCTACTAGCTCGCCTGATTCTTCGATACGAATTTCATTAGCGAAAATTTTTATCACTGATTGACACGGTAGCCCGATAATAGAATAGCGCCCCCACTGCTCTCCACCATGTACCGACTCAAAAAGATAGGAATAAGCACCATCTGCTAACTTAAGATACGCACTCAGCGGAGTATCCAGATCAGCCAACACTTCACGTGCAATAGGAATGCGATTGTAGCCTTGATCGGCATAAGATTGAAATTGTTCTGGTGTCATGAGGTTTATTTTATGATGGCAACACGGGGCTTTTAAAGCCGTACCTGATTATAAACAGCGTAGATTATTTAATTGATCTATTTTAAACGAATGATGCTGTTTTTAATAATGTTTAAGCAATTTAATGCATTCGTTTATCCAATGCTAAGGGAGATGGAAAGAAATAATCATCCAGAACAACCAGGAGAAATGGTCAAAAACCATTTCTCCAACGATGGCATTCGGTCAACAAACTGATAATACGTCTTCATTGCTTTTTTACCTACCTTTACTCCTGTTTCATATATTTTTTCTGTTAATTTAACAATAGGTGCTTTGCCATTGTAGGTCATACTTTTGGCAAATTTTAAAGTTGTTTCAACTGTATCCATTATGTCGCCACTAATATGATTTTCATAGGCTCCCCATACTCGTTCAATTGGGTTATATTTACTATGATAAGGAGGGTAGTAGGCCAGTTTTATCTTTATGTTGCTTTTTTCAGCAAACTCCACAAGCCTTTTTATAAACTGAGTTCTGGAGCTACTGTTCTCCATACCATTGTCAGCGTTAATTGTCAGAATATCTACTCCATATTTTTCTTGAATTTCTGGCCAAATTTCTTCCAATCGGTCAACGATGAAATCACTGCTGGCATAGCCTGCTGTAAAGAAAAGGAAAAAATCATCATGTTCAGGCAGATAAAAACCAAAAGGAGTTAACTTTTCCTTAACATCTAAATCATGATCCTCTGCTTTTGTTAAAACCCGATTTCGTCCTCCCCGTGAAAAATTTCCTATATTCATTCTTGCTTTGGCATCAATTGATATACGAATCTCTTTTGGGTTGATATCTGCCATTCCATTGACTGAATGAACTTGTTCAAAAATTGCATCCGTTTCCTTGATTTTCTTATGAGGCTTTGTTTTTTGTACCTTTTTTGGATGGTAACTCAGGTCATTTAATTTTGTATTGATAGTTTTTGAGCAAGGTAATGTTTTTTCATCGTAATAATCAATCTCCAGTAAACGTTTTCTAACTTCTTTAGCCGTTAGCCGGGTATATAATCGACAGGAATTAAAAGAGGGATCCGTTTGACACTCCGGTTCAGCAATTTTTTTTATGTCATCAAGTAGATGAGGAAAATGCTCTTCACTTTTATTACGCCCTCTCGCTGAAAAATTATCTTCTATGGGCTGAGTTTCAAGTTCATATTGTCCTTTTCGGATAGTGCCTCTATTCCATCCTAGTTTTTCTTCAGCAATACTTGCACCACCTGAGCCTAGTAGCTCCACCGTTTCAGCCATGAATATACGACGTACCGAGCCTTTTAAACGATGGGCTGTATTTATAATCCAACCTATAATGCTATCTGTTAATATCAACAAGCTTATCTGCCTAGTGTGAGAATAAATTCAGAATTCATTATTATAAATTATTGAGACACAAGCTTACTTCGTTTGGATGATTATTTCTTTCCATCTCCCTAAGACTAAGGAGCGAGGATTAAATAATATCCGCAAGTATGACGCAGAATTTTGGCATCACAAGCGTACTAGGAAAACTGGCGCCGTGAGGCTACGAAACTGTTTTTCTAGTACGCTTGTAGAGTCAAAATAAACGTCATTCCTGCGTAGGCAGGAACAAGTCAGACTCGGGTATTATTGAATTCTCGCTCCTAAGGAACGCGCACGAAATAACTTAAGCAACTGACTTGTCCTTTTATCCGTCTTCTGCGTTGTAGAAACTGTTACGTAGCTGGCTATGCGCCTGTTTCTACATCTTGAATACGAATAAAAATCCTGCGCCAGATGCTCAACTTATTCCGTGCGCGTTCCTAAGTAGGCTAATGGTTTACTCTGGTATAGGTAAGTATTTAGCAAATAATTCAGCGCCCGTCATATCATTTGTTTTATTTGCAAAACAGTAAAATGCTGGCCTTTCCTCAATAAATACTTGGTGGTCGAAAGTGAAAGCCTGGTCACCATTAGAAAATAATCCTACAGGCATTATGTGCTGATTAGTTTCTTTTAATCTGTAAAAAAGGTGAGTTCCGCATTGAGTGCAAAAGCCCCGCTCTGCCCATTCAGATGAACTAAATACAGAGATGTTCTGCTCACCTTCAAACAAGACTTCTGTACCACAATCAACAGATAGAAAAGGCCCGCCGCCCCATTTTCTACATATATTACAATGGCACGCACCTACGCTTGTGCTAATGGTTTTGGCAGTAATACGAACAGCATCACAAAGGCAAGTTCCACTACCTGAAATCATATCGGACATATTTTTCTCCTAAATCAGTATATTTAAAAAAGTCGCGAGATTAATAACTAAGCAAGTTCAGCCAAAATCGGATGGCAATGATGTTGACTTAAGAATAGGCTCCTTCTCCAGAGGGAGAAGGTTGGGATGAGGGGATTATAAATGCTTGATTTTATCCTCCTCACCCAACCCTCTCCAGCAAGAGAGGGCTTAAGCCAACAGCATTGAAACCGGGTGGGGGATATGCATTCAGAATTATTCAAGAAAAAGAAAATATCAACAGAATACACCTCTTATGGAGTTGGTTTCGACACTTTTATCAAAATAAAATAGCTAACTCTCGCGGTCAAACTTAAGTGTTAGACTATCTCTTCCTGCTATAGTTGCTTAAATTGCACCGAATACCGAAAGCTTTCCGGGTCAAAATAATCTAGTTCTTTGCCATTAATTTCCGCATACGGGTACATAAGATAATTAACAGGTTTAGATTGCTGGGCCGGCTGCAGTGTAATTCCTCTACCTCCTCTTTCAAGAACCATCCGGTATGCATCGACAGCACCAAAGAAATACTCTCTTAGCTCTTTTACATCGGCTAATGCTAAGCCATCAACCAGCATTTTTTTTCTTACGTCAGCGGGGTCAACAGCTACCCAGCCTGTACCTGGTAGGTAAAATTCTGCCCAACAATGATAATCAGCAGTAATGTCTTGCTCTGGTTTTGTACCAAGCCTAAGACCAAAAACTTCTCTGGCAGGAACACCTACATTTCTTGCTAAAGCCACATAGACAGAGCTAATATCTGCACATTTTCCACTTAATTTGCTTAACGTGACTTCAACAATACCAAGGCCGCAGCCTCTAACAGAGGGATCTCTCGAAGTGTTTTCAACCACCCAGTCATAAACAGCGTGTGCCTTTTCAAGAATACCCGCTTTATCTTTTTTAATGCTATTAGCAATGTCTACAACCCGCCCGTCGCTGGGAATCCACCAATCTGTCTGCAAATATTTTTGTATTTCAACAGGGACAGGCGCACCGATATCTTGTAAATTTCGATTTAGGCGTTCTTTGGTACTTACTTTAAAGCCTAGCTGTAAATTTTTTTCGTGGACTTCTTTTGGCCATTCTGCAAATAAGTACAATACTCCACTTTTAGGTTCTTTATAAACGCTAGAGTTTACAAAATTACCTTTAATACCCATATCTTCTATTACTTGATATTCCCCTGAGACTGGATACGGTAGCCATATCTTCGCTGCTTGTGGAGATTTGGGGGATTGTAAATCAACTTTAATTGTAATAAACCCTTGCTGCTCATTTGCAAGACTAGGTTCTGATATAAAAAAGCATAGATAAAGGAGCAAAAAAATAACTTTCAATCTCATAAAGGACTTATATTTCTAAAGTTAACGGTTTAATGGGGTGAGCTAATTGAGAGCTATAGTAGCCTATAAATAAGTAAATGAGAACGCGCCTTTCTATAGGGTCAGACTCGATAGAAAGTCCTTTAAGTGCTATACTCCACTATAATCTAGACTAAAAATATTCAGGAATTGGAAAACATGGCACGACTCCCTCGGTTTGTTATTCAAGGTCAACCCCAGCATGTAATTCAGCGAGGCAATAATCGCGATAACATTTTTGTATCGAATGAAGACTATGAATATTATCTACAAAAATTAGGTGATGCTTGTAAAAAATATGACTGTGATTTGCATGCTTATGTCTTAATGACAAACCATGTACATTTATTGATAACGCCACATGCAGAAAATTCTATCAGTAAAGTGATGCAATATATCGGTCGATATTATGTCCAATATTTTAACTTCCAGTACCAACGAACAGGCACATTATGGGAAGGGCGTTATAAGGCCACTTTGATTGATAGTGAAAGCTATTTGCTAACCTGCAGTCGGTATATTGAATTAAATCCTGTGCGTGCAGACATGGTAAAAGACCCTTCTGAGTATTCTTGGTCTAGTTATCGGTTTAATGCCTTGGGAGAGAAGAATGAGTTGATAACTCCCCATGCTACTTATCAAGCTTTGGGAAAGAATCCTAAAGGTTGCAGGCTAAGTTATCAGGCATTATTTCTACAGCATATCCCTGAAGCTGTAATAGGGGAAATTCGTGCCGCAACAAATAAAGCCTGGGTTCTTGGCGATGACCGGTTTAAGGCTAAAGTAGAGCGTTTAATTGCCAGGCAAGTTCAACCAAAGTCACGTGGCGGAGATAGGCATTCAGAGTTATTTAAGAAAATAGATGATATCAATCGAGTCTGACCCTTTTGGTTCTTAAAGCGGGGAATGAAGGATGCCCAAAAACCTTGTTCTTTTGTGGATGTAAAGAGACAAAAAACCAGCCTCTATGTGACGGCAGTCATAATCAGTAAGGTGCTGTGCTTGCGATAAAGAGTTTAATCTCTAACGGATTGGACAAGCTGCTTAAGCTGCAGCGTCTTTTCCATCCCTGTAATCTAGATAGAGAAACGTGGTCATAATGATTGTGGCCAAAATGGAAGTCACCATTAAAATAAGAAGAAAATCTTGCCAACCACCTTCTTTGTTGGCAACAGCTCCTCCAACAAAATCGAATATCATTGCACCAAAATAAGCTAAAGCATCAATCAAACCAACCAATAAACCACAGTGCCGCCCTCCAAAGCTGATAGAGAATACACTCATTGGAATATAGTAGGCGGGTGATATGGCAAAACCAAATACAAAAATCAAACCAATGGTGATGATCAGTTCAAATTGATCACCAAAGTCATTCGCACCAAGAAACCGCAAACTAAGAAGGCATAGAATCGCGACGAGCAGTGTACCGCTCATCACAACAACGATGTTTTTCTTTGACAATTTGTCATAGATAAAACCACCTGAAAACACCGCAATCAGACAACCCGCCGGAAATGCGGCAGATGCCATACCCGCCTGGGCAGGCATTAATGCAAAAGTCTGACTGAGGTATATCGGAATAAATACCTGGAATTCAAACAGAACCGCCAAGGAGGAAACCCCAAGGCTGATCAACCAGAAACGTGGGCTTTTTACGAAGAATATAATGGCAGCTAATGTCTCTGATTCCTTGAGTGGATGCTCATCCGCCGACTTCGATAATCTTAAGGATGCTTCGTCAGATTCTGGATCAGCTTCACTAAAATCACTTCTCACGTTTTTCAAAAATTTCGGCAATATAACCGCAATGACAAGTGCAAGAGCACCTGCAATAAAAAAGAGGCCCCTCCACGACATCACCAGTAGCAAACTACTGAGTAATAAAGTTGTTGCAACGGAACTGATGCGTGAGCTTGTTGCGATGAGTCCCCAAACACGACCATGTTTGTCCTGAGTAAACCAGCTACGAATGATGTTTGCCATCGAAGGCCAGCCAGCAGACTTAGCAAATATGGTGAGAAAATAAAGTGCGAAAAATGCAGAATTAGTCGACAGGGTGCCTAATGCAAAGGTTGCAATCGCGGCGAACCCAACTGAGGCTATAAATACTTTGCTTCCGCCCAACCTATCAGCCAGTACACCGTTGGTAAGCTTACCCATCAGGTTTCCGGCCGTACCCCAACCTAATATTGCACCAAAGCTTGCGGTATCCAGTTGCAGGTCAGGGTCCAGTAACATAGCTGGGCCCACCACACCCATGACAGTACGGCATAGCATCAACATGCCATAGCCAACACACATACTAACAACGATTTGAATCTCCCAGCTTAGAGTAGTCTTTTGGCTCATTGTCATGTCAAATACATTATTATTTATATTGTAATTATTTCTTCTTCAAACCTTAAATTGTTTTGCTCGATGAATACTCTAATTAAATGGATCTTCATATCTTCACTCGCAAAATTTTCATAAAGGGGCTTTGGTTTATGGTTTTTTTAAAAACTGTATGCCTTTTATCATAAATCAAAGACCTAACCCCGTCGTTTCCGCCCACCGTGCTTGACGTTTGGAGTTACCTCCGCCTGCCCGATGTTTACTATCTGGCGGTTGACCTACCTTGCCAGAGCGGGACTTTCACCTGCTGGAATTATCGACCTTGCTCAGCCGCACACCCCATTGGTTTTGACCCTTTTTCTTTTTCAACAAACGGTTCAAATTGTGGCTCGCTTCGCGATCACAATCTAACCTTGTTCGTTATGTTTTTATGCAATGAATCGCTCTATATTAACATCGAAAATAGCTGATAGTTTACGAGCTATATCTTTGCTGATACCACGAGTGCCACGTTCTATATCTGATACGTTTTGCCTAGTGAAATTTCCGAGTTTTTCGCCTAATTGTGCTTGAGTAAGGTTATTATTTTCTCTGTATATTTTTACTGTTTCACCTGTTGTAATTGAGGCACCTATATTTAAAAACCAGTCCGAATCAAATAGATTTACGGATTCATCTTTCCCCTCTGTAATTTCAATATCTTCGGGATATTTGTCTTTTAAGTAATTCAGGATGTCCTTTGGTATCTCACCCTTGACCTCAAATAATGGGCTATCAGTATGGTGCTTTTTCACGACTGCCAACATAGTAAACCTCTATTTCGATTGTATCTGTCTCATGCTTCCGGCACGCGACCCATGATGTACTCAAGTGGCAATGATATTCAATAGAACTTAACTTACTATAATTCTGCCATCTTGGTTGTTCTGGACCTAAATCTCGCAAATCCTTAGCAAGCAACGCCATCTTTTTCTGAGTCCAGAATGGAAGTTTATTCAGCTTCTTCAGTACTTTTCTTTTAATGGATACGTCATACATATAATCAATTGTACTCAATAATGCAGTACAATTTAAGTTTGTATTCTGAACACCTTCCCTATCCCACCAGAAAACATAACATATGCTTATCAGGCACATTCACCCTGATAACCTGATATTACCGTACACATCAGGCACATTTGCCTGTCTTTTTAAATATCAGGTCAATTTTCCCTGATAAGTTGATATTAGCCTGTATTTCAGGCAAAACCTATTAACACCTTACGCTAGAGTCTTGCCCATAAGCAGCAAAAGTCAATTCAAATCCCCTGTCTCGTCAATTATTTCCTTTTAAGAAACAAACTAACAATTATTTAGGGTGTTGTGTACTTTTATGCCTGCTGTATAGTGAGATCCAGTTGTTGATTAATTTTTCTTATAGGCAGGCCAAGATAATGACTAATTACCAAAAAGATATTTTAGTAGGGACTTTATTCGTTGCGAGTATTTTATTTACCGTGACCGGTGTTTTTCTTCTTACGGTAATCTCTGTTGCAGGTATTATTTACACTTGCTATGCACGTAACCCTCAACCTATAGAAAGTTAAACGCTTTTAAGTAATGTTACATTAATTCCTCTTTGTGATTTGTATGTCCTTATAATGCCTAATGCTCTTTGCATCAGGCATTTTTTTTGCCTGGCGATCAGTTCACCTACAGGTTTCATTGTCAAATGAATCTTTGTAACATTTAATTAGATTACCTGAGCTATCCCGGTAATCAGTATTGCCAAAGGAATCAGTTCTACCTTTAATAACGTTACCACCTTTTCCTTGCCAGGCTTTATTTCCAAAAGAGTCCTCTCTGCCCCGAATTTTACCCGCACTATCTCTATAAGTGATATTGCCAAAGGAATCTCTAACACCGGTCATGGTGTTGCCTTTATTGTCACGCCAAGTTTCATTACCCGAGGAATCTGTACGCCCAAACCAGGCATTGCCTCTATTATCCTGACAGGTTTTATTGCCGTATGAGTCTGTTTGGCATCGCATTTCCGGAGGGTTAGGGTTAGCGTTAGCACTTATAAAGACGTTAGTTAGAAATACAAGTGTAATAAGCTTTAGTAATTTCACAATGATTCTCCTTGTTAAAAAAACTCTATTGCGATATTAACAGTAAATCATATGACTGGCTATGCTCTTACTTGCTCTTAGGCAACTCGCAATAAATACCCCACCCACCTTGCTGGTCTTTTTGTCCGTCTTCTGCGTTGTAGAAATAGTTACGTAGCTAGCTATGCGCCTATTTCTACGCCCCGCATCAAGTACGGGGCAGGCTTTGAAGACAAACAAAAATCGTACGCAATATGGGTGGGTTAGTAATTGCGCGTTACCTTACCTTAATGCTTCTGCTGGTTTTTCATTGCTCGCACAGCGCAATAAACGAATATTAAGCTTTTTCGCCAGCGTTTGTAGGTATGCACAGTGCTGTTGAAATTTCTGCTGATAATTCAGCATCCTTTTTTTATCACCGGTATCAACGACGATATCACTCGTATTATCGGTAAATCGATAGCGGCCTTTTGTGGGTAAATGACTTTCTAAGGGATCATAAACCAGAATCATAATGACTTCGCAATGCTTGGCTATTTTAGCCAGGTAATTTTCAATCGCGGGGTTAATGCCGCGAAAATCACTGATGATATAAACCAGACTGCCGGGTTTTACATGATGCGTTAAGCGTCCGATAACCTGCTCTAAACTAATGGCTGTTTGTTGAGTTTCTGTTTTAACCAGCGCATTAAAAAAATGTAATACTGCCTGACGCCCATTTTGCGGTTTTAATTCACGACAGGCTGTATCGCTAAAAATTTGTCCACCGATCCGGTCGCCATGGCGTTCTGCTATCCAGGCTAATAAACCTGCCAGCTTTGCCGCCTGTACTGATTTAAAAACCCCGCGCGTAGCAAATTGCATTGAGGCGCGATAATCAACCGAGATAAATACCGGCCGCTCCCGCTCCTCGCGAAATAATTTGGTATGTGTTTTACCGGTACGCGCCGTAACCCGCCAGTCGATACTGCGTATATCATCACCCGGCTGATACATGCGCACTTCATCAAACTCCATACCTCGCCCCTTGGTACGGGATAAATAGCCACCGCTTTGCGGCGCACGTATGCGTGAGCGAAACAGTTTTAAGGAAGCTGCTGGCTTGGCAAGCTTAATTAGCATATCCAGATTCACGCTAACCAATTCGCTGTTGGTTTGTTTTTCCATTAACTTAGAAACCGAAGTGGAGCACGGATTGTGGGAAATCTGCGTGCGCAAGACAAGGCAGAGCTCGCAGGCAATGGCCGTAGCCCTTGGCAAGAGTTGTATCGCAGTATTTGGTGCTCAGATTTATTCACAAAACCGTGTAGCGGGGTATTTTCACCCAACAGGTAACAAGTCTTTGCGTTCATTATGTAATATTCCGTCACTTAAGAGTGTTTTATAGCGGTCACCTGCGGTTTCTAGGTCTAGGGAACCGCAATCCTGGCAATTAATTCTTGGATAAAATCATCACTGCTAATGCCTTCAGCTTCGGCTTCATAAGATAAAATCACTCGATGGCGCAACACATCAAAGGCGATATCCTGTATATCTTCGGGTGCGACAAAATCTTTACCATTTAACCAGGCTTTGGCGCGGGCGCAACGATCTAGCGCAATACTCGCTCGTGGGCTGGCACCATATTGCACCCAACTGGCTAAATCTTCACCATAGGCGGCCGGGTTGCGGGTGGCCAGTATGATTTGTAATAAATAATCTTGCAGATTATCTGCCATATAGGTGTTTAGCACTTCCTGGCGTGCTGCAAAAAGGCTGTCCTGGCTGATCGGTTTGCTGCTCTGTTTGCTGGATGGGCTTATTTGCATGGCCTCATTGCGTGCCAGATTTAGAATCAGCTTTTCATGTTCAGCCTGTGGATAGCCAATTTTTACATGTAATAAAAAGCGATCCAGCTGAGCTTCGGGTAAAGGGTAGGTTCCTTCTTGTTCAATCGGGTTTTGCGTTGCCATAACCAGAAACAACGGGGGTAATGGATAGGTCTCCCCGCCCACGGTAATTTGTCGTTCCGCCATGGCTTCTAATAAAGCAGCCTGAACTTTTGCGGGGGAACGGTTTATTTCATCTGCTAATACCAGGTTGTGAAACAAGGGGCCTTTCTGAAATTCAAAGCTACCCTGCTCCGGACGATAAATTTCTGTACCGGTCAAATCTGCAGGTAATAAATCAGGCGTAAATTGCACACGATGAAAATCTGCCTGTATGCCTTTGCTTAGCGCGATTATCGCGCGAGTTTTTGCCAGACCAGGCGCGCCTTCCACTAATATATGTCCATCTGCTAGCAAGGCTATTAACATGCGTTCGACTAGAACATCTTGACCAATAATTTGCTCACTGACATAGGTTTTTAAATGTTGTATGGCGATAAGGCTATCGCTAGATCTGGTTTCTGACATCCGGGTGCTTTTTCCTTAGTGCTATCAAATAAATGAAGGTGTATTTTAGTCTATATTTTTAATTTGCATATAACTACCTGATTACGTACAACTCTCAGCCATAAGAGAATAAAACATTAAAAACAGTATATTGAAAAACTCGTCATTCCCGGTGCGGCAAGCGAAGCTTGTCATTTCTTGCAAGGTGAAAGTCCTTGTCTGGAGAAGCTATTGTATTAGTTTCATAAGGTTTAACCAACCACCAGTATCGAGTGTTGCGTCTTCGGCGGAGCGTTGTTAGCAGTTACGACTGCTACAAAAAAGCGAACAAAGAAGACGAAGCGTACACAGAGAACTGCATAGGTCACAGGGGATCCGCATATCCCTGAAGCTATTTTAGTATCGTTAGACGATAAAAAGCAAATGGCGACGTTTTCGGGAAAACGGAAGCCAACACAAAAGAATCGTAAAGGTGAGATTCTGGAGGATTTGTCGGTGTCTATAGGCGTGACATGTGCAGAGAGAAGTGACAGAGAACTTGCGAGATCCATTCCGTTCCTGAGTTATTCATATCAGGTAAGCCTACCCAACCAAAAGAAGGATGGTTGACGACGGTGTGGGAGTCAGATTCACTCATAGTACTCGGAGCGTGGGAAAGCTACGTACAGGGGGAAGGGGTGGACTGAACTGCGTAGCCTCAGACATCTTGATTCAGACGAAACTAATTTGAGACCATTTCCTAATTTTTTGCGGATGAAGTCAGCTCATAAATTAAGCGCAGATCGGTTCCTGGATAATTGAGTTCCGTTTGATTAAGTTGTTCAAATAACTTTTCTATTGCTTTATTACTTGCAGGTCGGGAAGTACTATGCACACGTATCCGAAGTTGTTTTTTTACTTTATCGGGTAATATATCTGCTTCTGTCACAAACAGCGTTTGTAATAGTTGCCTTGCCATCGGAAAGTCGATTGTCGGTGAGGTTAGCAGAGCGGCCATTGCTGTTTCTGCCCGATAAGCGATCATGTTGACAGTATCTATCAGCCGCTTTTTCCCTGGCAGAAGCTGTTCGAACTTATCTTCGTCTCTCAACTCTTGCCAGGTAATGTGTTCAATGTCATTCGTTTAAGAAACACTCCTATTCGGTTAAGAATCAGATAAACTTCAACCCAACCCACATTCTTATGTTAAAAAATCAAGCGCTATTTCTCCGCGTATTCCATTGCTGTGCTGACTGTTTCGATTCTCTTGCGTAATGACGCCCCTTCCTTTTCTTGTGATAGTAACGTGAAATTGAACAAACCAACTCAGTCATCACCTGATTGATGTAAATACTGGGTGCATACAAAATCTCCTCAAGATGTCGGGCTACGGTCGTTAATGTATTTTTAAAGTTCACCTGAATGGTTTGCTCTGCCTCTGATTCTTCATCGACAGGAAGATTCAGCAAACTCGCCAGTAAATGCTCAGAGGCCCTCGCGCAGAGTCGACTCATGGTGATCAACACAAAGTGAGCGTACAGTTCTTGTTTGACCGTGCGCTCACTGCGCCCATGAAAATCATCAACCTCAATCAGGTTTTTACTCACTTTATAAAGCTCCTCAATGCCCCAGCGATCATGATAGACCGATTTCAACGCATCAATGGTGTATTGCTTATCCATTAGCGTGGTGCCAATACAGTAACTCGTGCCATCAATGACATATTTGATGAGACGTATCTTTAGCGGTACAAAGATCATCTGAGGAAATTCTTTTTTGATCTCTCTCTGGCGCGCTTTTGTTGGCATCAGAGTGATGATTTCATCTATTTTATCGGCTCTATGTGATTTGTAGTGGGTAATGCGATAATAGTCGCATGAATAGTGAATTTTTATTTAGTCAGGCTTTAGGCCTACAATCGCCTTGGAAAGTTGAAGAAATCACCTTTTCAAATGACAACAGTTCAGAGCAAAACGAGCTTCATTTGCAGATAAGTTTTGAATCGGGTGCACGTTTTACCGATGAATCGGACACTCTCTGTCCCGTGTATGATACTGTCGATCGACAATGGCAGCACTTGAACTTCTTTGAGCATACTTGCTATCTACACTGCGCTGTTCCCAGGATAACAACAGTCGAAGGAAAAGTTCGTACTGTAGAAGTCCCGTGAGCTCGCCCAGAGAGTGGTTTTACTCTATTATTTGAAGCCATGGCATTGGCGCTGATTGAAAGAGAAATGCCCGTCAATCGAGTCGCAGAAATGTTAAAGGTGAATCCTCAGCGGATCTGGACTGTCTTTAATCATTGGATCGGCAAAGCAAAAATAGCCGATGACGTTTCATCAATAACTCAGCTTGGGATTGATGAAACATCATCAAAAAAAGGCCATAAATATGTCACTTTAGCGGTTGATTTAGAAGAGTCTCGGGTGGTTTTTGTGACTGAGGGTAAAGGCAAAGCGACGTTGCATAATCTTCAGCAACACCTTAAGGATAAAGGGGTAGAGAAAGAACAAATTGAACAAATAAGTATGGATTTATCCCCCTCCTTTATTGCTGGAGCCGCAGAAGCCTTTCCCGAAGCTGAGATAACCTTCGATAGATTTCATGTCGTCAAATTATTAAATGAAGCAATGAATCAAGTACGGATTGATGAGCGAAAAGAGCATGCTGCACTCAAAGGACATAAATACACATTTTTAAGGAACCGAGAGAATCTAACCAACAAGCAAGAGGCTTCATTAGCTGAAATGATTGAACTTTACCCTAAGTTAGGGCAGGCATACCGTCTTAAAGAGCTTTTTAATGACTTGTGGTCAATGCCTGACAAATCATCGGCTGAAGCCTTTTTAAAGCAGTGGTGCGCGGAAGTGGAAAGTTCAAAAATACCCGCATTTATGAAGTTTGTTAAGACCGTTCGGAGCCACTGGTCTGGTATTATTCATTTCGTTGAAACGAGGATTACAAATGGAATTCTTGAAGGAATTAATAGTAAGGTTCAACTGGCCAAACGACGAGCGAGAGGCTATCGCAATATTGATAATTTTATCAATATGATTTACTTTCTTTGTGGCAAGTTAAAATTCGATTACCCACTGTATTTCACATAGAGCCAGAAAACTATATTAATTTTTTAAGTTCTGACTGGTGCAACACCTTGTTTATCGAGTTTCTTTATAATACCTAAATCCTGCAAGCATTATACATAATAATCCACAAAACTCCTTATTAAACAATGATATAATATCATTTTCCTGATTTCACTATCTCATTGTTTTAATGAAGCCCTCTAAAGTATCAAAATCCTCATCTCACGTAAGAAACCGTACCCGAACGGTAAAAATGACATCTACAGCACATGGATTGACAAGCCAGGCGGGACTGATTCCCGTCGTGAAATATTTAGACAGGATAGGTTTTGAAAAAACCGTAAAACAAAGCGTTCCACATCGGCGGGGTGAAAATGCAGACCATCACTTATCTGATGTGGTTCTATTGACGTTGGTTGGCATGATGGGGGGAGCAACATCAATGGCAAAGGTGACGACCGTATGGGCAGATAGCGTACTGCGCAAAGTAGCTGGCTGGATAAAGATTCCTGTTGAAACCACAATTTTACGGATCTTTAAAGAAGTAAGTGATAGGCAGATAAGCCAGTTTGAAACGCTCACGCATACTTTGCGTGGTCAACACTGGCGGCGATTGCTTCGTTCCGGAAAATCGAAAACTGGCATACAATCCGTCCAGTGGGTCGATGTCGATTCAACTGTGGACACCGTTTGTGGTCGACAAGAAGGAAGTGCCAAAGGCTTCAACCCCAAAAAGAAAGGTGCCCGTTCATACCATCCACAACTCGCTTTTCTAGCGGAAACAAAAGAAATTTTACAAGCCTGGTTCCGGACAGGCAATGCCTTTACAAGCAATGGTGTTGTAGAATTTACCAAACAGTTACTTGCACACTTGCCCAATCGGATGCGCATTATTTTTCGCGGTGACAGTGGTTATTTTGTCGGTGATTTGCTTGAATTTCTCGATACCAGAGGGCATGGGTATCTAATAAAGGTTAAACTTAAGAATTTGAACGCATTGCTGGCCAAACAGGCCTGGACAGCCATACAAGGCCGACCCGGTTGGGAGCAGAGCGAGTTTCAATATCGTTGTGGTGGCTGGTCTCGCTCTCGTCAGTTTGTCGCGGTCAGGATAAAGCAACCTAAACAAGTGACAGGACCTCAGTCCGAGCTTTGGGATACGGCAGAATATGACTATTTTTGTTATGTAACAACTGAACCTCTATCGCCTTGGCAAACACATAAGAAGTATGGTGAACGAGCGACGTGCGAAACATGGATTGAAGAAGCAAAATCACAAATGGGTTTAGGTAAAATCAGAACGAATCAATTTCTGGCTAATGCCGCATTATTTCATTGCGCCGTTCTTGCCTACAATACCGTGCGCTGGATGGCTCAATTGAGTGGCAACAAAACGTTGTGCCAATGGGAGCCGGATACACTTCGTACTTATCTGATTCGGGTGGCTGGAAAATTACTCACAGGCAATAATCAGCTGAGAGTCAGAACACCTGCAGGTCCGCTCTATCCACAGGAATGGGATGATTGGGTTAAGGTGGGGTTACTCGCTTAACATTAACCGAAGTTAAGTCACTTTGATTAAAAGGTCATGGCACGTTGGCAGGGTGTTTATTGCCTTGGGCTCGGGGGATATCCATACGATACAAAAAATTTCCTCTATTTATGATTTAAATCTGGATATTTTGATCGGTTGGACAAAGAGGGCTGGCAAAGCGGCAGTAAAAACCTAATAACCACTTAGCTAGACAGGTTAATGAGAGTCAAAATATGGGCTTGCAGGATTTAGGTGCTAGTATTCAATCCTATTATTTAAAAACTTACTCACCAGGGTTTACCTAAAATGTCTGATCGCGAAAAAATACAGAAAACATTACAGAAAGCTTTACAAATCAATCTTGATAATTGTAAATATGGAACAATTGTTGAAATTGGGGCTGGTCAGGAAGTAGCTAGAAACTTTTTTCAGGCGGGAGGGGCAGCAGGAACAATCGCCAAAACGATGTCAGCATATGATATGCAAGTCAGTGATGATATTTATGGTGCTGAAGAAACCAAGCGATATGTCAGTCGTAGTCGATTGATGAAAATGCTGGAACGTGAATATACTGCAGTCACCGAACTATTAACCCCGACTCGTCCTAAAAATACTACTTTTTTCTCTTACGCTGCGACAGTCACCGCTAAAAGTTATCTCCAAAAAAATGAGTGTCATGGCTGGTTAGGTATTCGAGCGCAACTTTATCCTGGAGCAGAGCCTAGCGATATTATTTTGCATGTGCGTATGTTGGATAATGATGGTGGAGCACAACAGGAAGCATTAGGTGTCGTCGGTGTGAATTTAATTCATGCTGCCTTTAATTATTTTACTCATCCTAAAAAAATCATCGAGTCTCTGGTTGATGATTTAGAAGATTGTCGAATTGAAGTTGATATGATTAATTTTTCAGGGCCTTACTTTGAGGAAACTGAGAATAGATTAATGAATTTACATTTAGTTCATCATAATCTAACCCATGCGGTTATGTTTAACCCAGATGGTGAAGTGCAAGTTCCTAGTGAGCTTTTATATAAAAAAAATATTCTGGTAATACGCGGCACTTATACGCCATTAACCAAGTTACACCTGGATATGACTAAATGTGGAGAAGCACATTTTAGAGAAGTGGAAAATATTAATACCGGAAAAATATTGGTCTTAGCTGAGATTACTATGGCGAGTTTAACGGTTGGTGATCAGATTGATGATGCTGATTTTCTAGCCAGAGTTGATATGTTAAATACTCAAGGCTACACGGTAATGATTTCAAACTACTTACGCTATTTCCGATTGCGCCAGTATTTTCGCCGGTACACTAAAGAACAACTAGGTATGATTCTAGGGATTTCTAATCTGGATCTTATTTTTACTGAAGATTACTATATAGGATTGGAGGGAGGAATTTTGGAGGCATTTTCCAAATTGTTTCCTGACAATACACGGTTATACATTTACCCGTATAAAAGTCCTGAGCAGGATGAGTTAGTGACTGTGAAGAATTTTCACCCCCCCAAAAAATTACAGCATCTTTATGAACACTGTATTGATAATGGTTATTTGGTTGGACTAGAGAATGTGGATCACTCTATGGAGGATATAAATCCTGCTGAAGTACTGGCAAGCATTGCTAAGGGCCGTGGTAAATGGGAAGAACAAGTGCCTGAATCTATTTCGAAAATGATTATTAGTAAAAGATTGCTTGGTTTTAAAGCTAAATAAATAACTGCGTCAGGACTAGCGAGATTTATTTTTGCTTGTCCTGACCTTCCCTGATTACCCCCCTTTATCCACACTTCCTCTGCTGATTATTATTCGTTGAATAGACTAATGGATCCAGAATATAAAAGATCTTCTAGTACTACCATTTCATTCTTAGGCACATAGTAAAAAACAGGTTAAAATAATTATATAAAAACTTTCTGATTATCTATCCCTTGTAGTCTGGATACCGTTAGCTGAAACCTACTTGATAGTCACACTTACTACATTATTCTTTTATGAAATTTATAATTAATAGAGAGCTATTACTTACGCCTCTACAGCAAATCGTAAATGTTATCGAAAAAAGGCAAACCATGCCTATTCTGGCTAATGTATTATTTCAGCTAGAAAATAAGCAATTAACATTAACCGGTACTGATCTGGAAGTTCAAATTGTAGCTAAGCTGTTTTTAGATGATGAAGCCGAAGGTAATATTACGATTCCAGCGCGTAAGCTTCTCGACATTTGCCGCTTGCTCCCTAGTGAAGCTGATATTAAATTTGAATTAATCGATAGTAAATTAAAAATTCAATCGGGTCGCAGTCGCTTTATGGTCAGCACCTTACCTGCAGATGAATATCCTAAGTTTGAAATAGGTGTAATGGATTGTGAGTTCCTTATGCAGGCAGGCCAGCTTAAAAAGGCGCTGGATAAGACCACTTTTTGTATGGCGAATCAGGATATACGTTATTATTTAAACGGGATTATGCTGAGCATATTTAATCAACAATTAAAGCTAGTGGGTTCAGATGGTCATAGGCTGGCAATTTATGAAGATAGTATTGCAGAGGAAACAGGGGTTGAATTACGTATTATCATTCCCAGAAAAGGTGTACTAGAACTAGCACGTTTATTAGATGATGAAGAACAACAGGTAAAAGTAGAATTTTCGCGTAATAATATTCGCGTAGTGATCGGTAGTTTAGTATTTTCTGCCAAGCTGGTAGATTCCAAATACCCGGATTTTAGTAAAGTCTTTGAACAAGATTTTTATAGTTCGATCCATGTACAAAAGCAAATATTAAAAGATGCACTAACTCGGGTAGCCATTCTTTCGAATGAAAAATTTAAAGGGGTAGAGTTTGTTATTGAAGGTAATAACCTAAAAATAAGCACCAACAACCCAGAGCATGAAGAAGCGGACGAGGAGATAACGATTGAGTACCTGGGGCAGCCGCTCTCGATTGCATTTAATTCTCAGTATATTTTAGATGCAGTTGCAAATCTTGATTCTGAGTTAGCTGTATTGACCATAGCTGAAAATTCTAGCTGTTGTTTTATAGAAGAACCTAGTGAACAGGAATACAAGTTTATCGTAATGCCTATGCGCTTATAAGGCACCATGAGTTTACAAAAATTAGATATTTACCGTGTACGTAATCTGCAACACGTTTCCTTAGAGCCTGCTGCAACACTAAACCTAATTTTTGGTAACAATGCCAGTGGTAAAAGCTCTATCATTGAAGCCATTCACTTATTAGGCAGAGCGAATTCATTTCGTTCTACCTCTGTCAAAAATGTTATCCACTTTGATCATAATGACTTAATTGTCTCGGGTAAAGTGCGCTTTAATAATGCTCATGTTTCCACCCTTGGCATTCAGCATGATGGTAAAAATCTACAAATCCGTATAGATGAGGAAACCCGTCACTCGCGATCTGATCTTGCTTATGCACTGCCTATTCAACTCATTCATCCGAAGAGTTATCAGCTATTAGATGCTGGCCCACAGTTGCGGCGAGAGTTTATAGACTGGGGAGTGTTTAATCAGCATCCAGACTTTTTAGATAACTGGCGTCATTTTAAAAAAGCCTTAAATCAGCGCAATGCATTATTAAAAATTCGCAGTGTTAATGAGCTAAATGTTTGGAATCATGAATTGCAACAATACGGTACAATAGTCGCTAAATATAGAAAACAATATTTAGCAGAACTCACTCCTTTCTTTTCAACGATTGCGCAACAGTTTTTAGAACTAGAGAATCTGGAATTAAAGTTAATACAAGGCTGGGATGAGCAGAGTTCACTGCTCGATAAACTAGTAGAAGATCAGGAAAAAGATTTACGTTATGGATTTACCCATAGTGGACCCCACCGGGCAGATTTTCAGTTATTGTTAGAATCCAGAAAAGCAAAAGATTTTGTTTCACGAGGCCAACTTAAGTTATTGGTTTTATCGTTGAAACTAGCTCAAGTAGAACTCCTTTTAAGCAAAGGTTTTATTTCAGGCTGTGTGTTGATCGATGATGCGGTTGCTGAGCTTGATTTCTCTAGCCGTACTAAATTGTTAGCATTTCTCGTTAGTATGGATATGCAAGTGTTTATGACAGCAACTGAACAAAATGAATTTGGTAATTTAGAAGATATCGGTGATTACAAAATGTTTCACGTGAAACATGGCGTGGTGACAGAGGTCAATGTTTCACGTGAAACATTGATAAAAAAGTAAAGTAAAAAAATGTTCCACGTGGAACACATAATAAAGGTCAAACATGAGCGACAATACGGATAATTACGATAGTTCCAATATCAAGGTTTTAAAAGGCTTAGATGCGGTACGCAAAAGACCGGGTATGTATATTGGAGATACCGATGATGGAACAGGTCTGCACCATATGGTGTTTGAAGTAGTCGATAACTCTATTGACGAAGCATTGGCAGGGTTTTGTAAGGAAGTTAATGTCACTATCAATGATAATGGATCTGTGACTGTTTCAGATGATGGTCGTGGAATTCCGGTTGATATACATCCAGAGGAAGGTCGCTCGTCAGCAGAAGTTATTATGACAGTACTACATGCCGGGGGTAAGTTTGATGATAATGCTTATAAGGTATCCGGTGGTCTGCATGGGGTGGGTATCTCTGTGGTCAATGCTTTATCAGAAAAGTTAGACCTTGAAATTTGTAAAGGTGGTTATGTTTATCGCCAGACTTATAAACATGGTGAACCTGTTGCACCTTTAGAGAAAATGGAAGCAACTGAAAAAAAAGGTACAAAGGTTACTTTTTTACCGAGCAGAGATACCTTTGGCGATGTTGAGTTTCATTATGAAATTCTGGTTAAAAGATTACGTGAATTATCATTCTTGAATTCAGGTGTACGCATTCATGTAAAAGATGCACGCAGTGAAAAGGAAGATGTTTTTGAATTTGAAGGCGGTATTAAAGCCTTTGTAGAGCACCTTAATAAAAATAAAACGCCTCTATTTCCTGAAGTGTTTTATTTCACAGTGGAAAAAGAAGGTGTCACTGTAGAAGTGGCGATGCAATGGAATGACTCCTATCAGGAAAATATCTTCTGTTTTACCAATAATATTCCTCAACGCGATGGTGGTTCACATCTAGCCGGATTCCGAGGTGGACTGACCCGAACGATTAATCAGTATATCGAAGCAACCGGTCTGGCTAAAAAAGAAAAAGTATCGACAACTGGTGATGATGCACGCGAAGGCCTGACTGCTGTATTGTCCGTTAAAGTGCCTGACCCTAAGTTTTCTTCACAGACCAAAGATAAGTTAGTGTCTTCAGAAGTGAAGCCACTGGTTGAGTCGGCTATGAATGAACGGCTCAATGATTTCTTGCAGGAAACACCGGGCGTAGCAAAAACTATCGTCAACAAAATTGTTGACGCGGCAAGAGCCAGAGACGCAGCACGTAAAGCAAGAGAATTAACCCGCCGGAAAACAACGCTAGATATTGCTGGCTTACCTGGGAAACTGGCAGATTGTCAGGAAAAAGATCCAGCCTTATCTGAAATATTTATAGTGGAAGGGGATTCAGCGGGTGGTTCTGCCAAGCAAGGCAGAGACAGACGCACGCAGGCTATATTACCGCTTAAAGGAAAAATCCTTAATGTAGAAAGAGCGCGCTTTGATCGCATGATTTCTTCAGATGAAGTGGGTACCCTGATTACTGCACTAGGCTGTGGCATTGGTAAAGATGAATACGATCCTGAGAAATTAAGATATCACCGTATCATTATCATGACTGATGCGGATGTGGATGGCTCACATATCCGGACTTTATTACTCACGTTCTTTTATCGCCAAATGCCCGAGTTGATTGAGCGTGGGCATATTTATATTGCACAGCCGCCTTTGTATAAAATCAAAAAAGGCAAGCAAGAGCGTTATGTTAAAGATGATGCGGAACTCAATGAATATTTAATCCAGTTGGCTTTAGAAAAAACTCAGTTAGTGAGTAATAGTGAAACACCGGAAATAAAAGGCATAGGCTTAGAGAAACTAGCGAATGAATATCTGGGTGTTGAAGAAGTGATTAGTCGTATGGGCAGACGTTATGATAATGACTTCTTAGAAGAGCTTACGCAGGTAGAGGTATTAACAAAAGAAGCACAGGAGGATGAGGCCGAGCTTTCAAAGTGGGTTCATGTTGTAGAGCAAGGGCTGAATAAGCGCATTAGTATCGCCACCTTTAAAATTGAAATGGCTTATCGTAATGCCGAGGACTATACCTTAACCATCCACAAGAAAGAACATGGCGTAGAGAAAACATTTATTATAGAGGCTGTCTTTTTTAATAGTAATGACTATAAAAAAATTGCCAGTTACGTTGAAGATACAACAGGTTTGTTTAGTGATGAATCTTTTATCCAGATGGGTGAGCGTAAGCAACTGGTAGATAACTTTAAACAAGCTTTTAGCTGGATGATGCGTGAAGTGAAAAAAGGTCAGCATATCCAGCGCTATAAAGGCCTTGGAGAAATGAACCCGGAACAGTTGTTTGAAACAACGCTAGATGTCAATCAGCGCGTATTGTTACAAGTCAAAATTGCCGACGCTATTGGAGCGGATGAAGTATTTACTACTTTGATGGGAGATGTCGTTGAGCCGCGTAGAGACTTTATTGTAAAAAATGCACTAGAGGTTTCTAATCTAGACGTGTAAAAAATTGTAGCGCGGACTTCAGTCCGCTAATAAGTTTGCTATCATAGGGCGGATTAACAAAAGTTAATCCGCCTTTTTTTTATTAAACGAAAACTCATGCTTACATATCCCATTATAGATCCTGTTGCAATTAGCCTAGGCCCCTTAAAAATACACTGGTATGGCCTAATGTATTTAATCGGGATCGGTGGTGCCTGGTTATTACTCACAACCCGGGTTAAAAAGGAATATTCTCCCATCAAGCCTGATGCATTAGAAGATTTGATATTTTATGGTGCGATGGGGGTAATTCTAGGTGGTCGAATCGGTTATGTCATCTTCTATAACTTTAATCAATTCCTGGCTGATCCCTTATTACTACTTAAAATCTGGGAAGGCGGCATGTCTTTTCATGGTGGATTAATTGGTGTGGTTTTTGCCATGTGGTTATCTGCTAGAAAGAATCAATGCACGATGTTAGCTCTGACTGATTTTATTGCACCTGTGGTACCGATTGGATTATTTTTTGGACGTATAGGTAATTTTATAAATGCGGAATTATGGGGTAGAACGACGGATGTCTACTGGTCGTTTGTTTTCCCAGGAGCAGGCCCACTAACCAGACACCCTTCTCAGCTCTATGAAGCTGGATTAGAAGGACTAGCTCTGTTTTTAATACTCTGGATATACTCCAGTAAAAAAAGACCTTATATGGCCGTTTCTGGCCTGTTTGCGTTGTTTTATGGTATTTTTCGGTTTACTGTAGAATTCTACCGCGTGCCTGATGCTCAACTGGGCTATCTGGCAATGGACTGGTTGACTATGGGGCAGATCTTATCCACGCCGATGATTATTTTAGGGTTGATATTGCTGGGTATAGCCTATAGCAAAAATAACGTACCTAACTAATTTAAACAGCGGACTAAAGCGCCGCCCTACAGCAGAGTTAACATTGTAGGGCGGCGCTTTAGCCCGCTTCTGAATACTGAGCACATGAAACAATACCTCGAATTACTAGAAGAAACACTGACTACAGGCTGTTTAAAAGGCGATCGTACAGGTACGGGTACAAAATCTCTTTTTGGCCGTCAGATACGCTTTAATTTGCAGGATGGACTGCCTATGGTCACAACTAAGCGGCTACATACCAAATCTATTATCCATGAACTACTCTGGTTTCTTAAAGGCGAGACCAATATAAAATACCTTAACGAGAATGGTGTTTCTATCTGGAATGAGTGGGCAACTGAGTCTGGAGAACTAGGACCTGTTTACGGAGCACAGTGGCGCAACTGGAAAGGTGTAGAAGGAGAAAGCTACGACCAGATAACAGCGCTGATAGAAGGCATTAAAAATAATCCGAATAGTCGCAGACATATTATCAGCGGTTGGAATGTGGCCGATTTACCTGATGAAACAAAATCGCCCCAGGAAAATGTAGCCAATGGAAAAATGGCCTTACCGCCCTGCCACTTACTTTATCAATGGTATGTGGCTGAAGGAAAACTCAGTGGTTCTTTGTATATACGCAGCAACGACCTGTTTTTAGGTAATCCCTATAACACCTGCAGCCTGGCAATATTTACGCATATGATTGCACAGCAATGCGATCTGGATGTTGGAGAAATTATTATCTCAATCGGTGACTGTCATCTATACAGCAACCATTTTGAGCAGGCGAAAACCCAGTTACAACGTGAACCCAGAGCCTTGCCAAAATTAATAATCAAACGTAAACCAGAGAGTATATTTGAATACCAGTTTGAAGATTTTGAAATAACCGGCTACGATCCCCATGCATCTATTTCAGCCCCGATAGCAGTGTAGGGGCGATCCCTTGTGGTCGCCCAAATACAGACTGAGAGGGCAACTGAGAGGGCAACCACAAGGGATTGCCCCTACAGGTGAACAGGTATATTACAATGACTAATGAAACAGATATTATAAGAAAACGCTACGACCGCCTGGCTCCTTATTTTGACCGCATAGAAAGTATGATGGAAAAAATGATGATGGGTGAATTAAGAGATAAGATCTGGCAAAAAGTTAGTGGAGATATTATCTTGGAAGTAGGTGTAGGTACAGGAAAAAACTTTCCTTACTATCCTGCAAAATCAATCACAGCAATTGATTTTAGTCCAGCCATGATTCGGGAAGCGAAAAAGAAAAGTCACCAGTCGGGTGTGGTAGTTGATTTATCGATTATGGATGTACAACAACTGGATTTTCCAGATAATCATTTTGATAGCGTTATCGGTACCTTTTTATTCTGCTCAGTGCCAGGTCCAAAACAGGGACTAGTAGAATTAAAAAGAGTCTGCAAACCAGGCGGAGAAGTTTTATTACTAGAGCATGTACTAAGTACTAATAAGTTTGCCGCAGCGATTATGCATCTGTTAAATCCGATTACTGTACGACTGGTCGGAGCCAATATTAATCGTGAAACGGTCAAGACGGTTCAATCTTGTGGGTTTGCTAAAGTAGAGGTTTTGCCTGAAAGTTCGCATATAGTTAAGCTGATCAGGGCGGTTAAATAAGCCCAAAAAAGTAGGAGAAAAAAAGCTTGAGTTTTTTCATAAACAGCAATAGCTAAAGCTATTGCACTCCTGACAAATAAAACCAATAATCTATTCTATACATGCAAGTCCTTTTATACAACGAACTCAACCCTAAAGCGATTCCAGGCTTACCCAAGCTAATCAAGTTTCTGGAAAACGATGACTTTCACTCCGCCGATGTTAAAAAAGTGGGTGATAATTTATATCGTGCCAAGCTTAATCGTAATGATCGAATTATCCTCTCTATCTATCAACACCTGGGTAAACCCTACGCGCTGATACTGGAATATATTAAAAATCACGCCTATGAAAAGTCGCGATTTTTAAACCAGAATGCCAGCTTTGATGAAGATAAAATCCCCACTATAAAAACACCGGACGAGCTAAAAGCAGAAGCTTTAGTTTATGTAAACCCAAACCATAAAAGCTTTAATCTACTGGATAAAATTGTCTCGTTTGATGACAGTCAGCAATCGGTTTATAGCTTGCAACCTCCTCTGGTTATTATTGGTTCAGCGGGCAGT
This sequence comes from Methyloprofundus sp., assembly GCF_965251085.1. Taxonomy (NCBI): domain Bacteria; kingdom Pseudomonadati; phylum Pseudomonadota; class Gammaproteobacteria; order Methylococcales; family Methylococcaceae; genus Methyloprofundus; species Methyloprofundus sp. The sequence goes on from NZ_OZ252594.1 coordinate 4,682,397, forward strand.
GGCAAAACCGCACTGACCTTAGAAAAAATGAAACATGCGGTGGGGGATATTCTATATGTCACCCAATCAGCTTATCTAGTCAAAAATTCGCGTGATTTATATTATGCGCATAACTATGATAATGAAGATCAACAAGTCGATTTTCTATCGTTCGATGAGTTTTTAGAAAGCATTCATGTCCCTGAAGGCAAGCCCGTTACGTTTCAACGCTTTCAGCAATGGTTTAGTCGTCATAAAAAAGGCAAACTGCTGAGTGATGCGCATAAATTATTTGAAGAATTTCGTGGCGTTATTACTGGGCCAGCAACGGATAAAAGCTGGTTAAGCCGAGAAGATTATCTTGCTTTAGGCATCAAAGAAACTATCTTCTTACAAGAAGAGCGCGACGCGGTCTATGGTATTTTTGAAAAATACCTCAGCTTTTTACAAGAAAATAAGCTCTACGATAGCAATATCGTCAGCCATCAGTATTTAGAAAAACTGCAAGCACGCTATGATTTTGTGATTGTGGATGAAGTACAAGATCTCACCAATATTCAGCTGTATCTGATTATTAAGTCCTTGCATCAGGCACATGATTTTATTTTATGTGGTGATTCAAATCAGATTGTTCATCCTAATTTTTTCTCCTGGTCAAAAGTAAAAAGTCTGTTTTACAAACAAGATGATTTAGGCGCAGCAGAAAATCTTATTCGTATTTTAAATACCAATTATCGTAACTCACCGCAGGTGACCGAGATTGCCAATAAAATACTCAAAATAAAAAATAACCGCTTTGGCTCGATTGACAAGGAAAGTCATTACCTGGTCGAAAGCAATGGGCACAGCCAAGGTGAAGTGGTCTTTTTACAAGATAACGACCATATCAAACAAGAGCTGGATAAAAAAACCAAAGCCTCGACTCGCTTTGCGGTGATTGTCATGACCCCCGAACAAAAACCGATGGCGCAACAGCATTTTAGTACGCCTCTGGTTTTTACCATACAAGAAGCCAAAGGACTGGAATACGAAAATATTATTCTCTATAACTTTTTGTCACAAGAAGAACAGCGCTATCGTGAAATCAGTAAAGGTGTCACGCTGGTGGATCTGGAAAAAGACATTAAATTTTCCCGCGCTAAAGATAAAACTGATAAATCACTCGAGGTCTATAAGTTTTATATCAATTCTTTGTATGTAGCGTTAACGCGTGCAATTAAAAATTTATACTGGATAGAAAGTGCACCTAAACAACAACTACTGGGATTGCTTGGGCTGGATAATGCTCAGGCGACTCTGGAAATTGCCGATAGTAACTCTAGTCTGGATGACTGGCGACAAGAAGCGCATAAGCTGGAACTACAGGGAAAACAGGAACAGGCTGAGCGTATTCGTGAGGAAATTCTTAAACAGAAAACACCCAACTGGACAGTGATTAGCGGGGATAGTTTAGAAGCACTAAAAGACAAAGCCCTTGCACAAGACAATAAAAAAGCAAAATTAGAACTGTTTGAATATGCGCTGGTATATGAGGATCGTAAACTCCTGAATGCTTTAATCAAAACAGACTTCAAACCGGCAAAAAACCCAGATAAGGGTCTGCAGCTACTACAGCAAAAACACTATGCCACATATAGTTTCAAAAAACCGGATGCAGTGATTAAGCAGGTCAATTCATATGGACCTGACTTTCGTAATGTATTCAATCAAACACCGTTAATGGTTGCCGCGTGGACTGGTAATGTTGCGGTGATTAAAGCCTTATTTGAACTCGGTGCAGATACTGAAAAAGTAGACGAAAATGGATTTACCGCATTACAAATAGCCTTGTCTAAGGCCTGTGGTAATGAGAATTATGCACGTAAAAATTTAGCTGAAACCTACCTCCCCTTAGAACCGACGAGCATTAGTATTCAAGTGGATGGGCGCTTAATTAAATTAGATAAACATCAAATGGAGTTTTTTATGCTCAATATGATGATTGCCTTATTTTATCGAGCATTGCCCAAAAAAATTATTTATTCGGCAGGTGCTTTTTCTAGCCAGGATTTTGTTGATGCAGTTCAACACCTGCCCAATAGTGTTCTACTAGCACGGCGTAAAAAACGTGCCTATCTTTCTAGTATTCTATCCAAAAATGAATTTACTAAAGATGACAAAAACAACCGTAAATTGTTCTTTCGTATCAAGCATGGTCATTATTTATTTAACCCCAATCTTGCGCTTAAAGTTGGAGAGGAATGGGTGAATATCTATGACTTATTATCGCTAGATAAATTGGCAGTCCAGCACAAACAACGAGAGAAATGGTGGGCATCTGATATGAATGAACGTTCATCTGAAATACTGGAGCATAATAAAAAATTTATACAGTCACAGGTTAGTGTTGAACGAAAATCGATGAGTTAATGAGCAGCACCATTTTATAGTGTCGGTTAAAATATAAATATTATCTAACCTTTCAATGACTTGAAAAAACTACAATCAGTCAATGAAAAAGGATGCTGTACAAGTTTATGTTGCTCAAAAAAAAATAATGAGAGTATAAATTGACGTCTTACATTTATTCTTACTGAGAAAAACGATGCTGGCATCCCATGTTAAATTATCGAGCAAAGGACAAGTTGTCATTCCTAAAGCAATGCGTGATTCATTAAATTGGGATACTGGGGTAGAGCTAACACTCGTTGCATCGGAGAGAGGGGTTATTCTACAAACAAGGGAAAAAAATCCAAACAGGACATAAGTTCTTTACGTGGAATGTTCGAAAGCCCCAATATTTCATTATCAACAGAAGAACTTTGTCAGCCTGTTGATTATGAAGTCGATAAGTACCCAAGCATAATTAATATAACAAATTTTACGCAGAATTTTTTTTCATTTTCAAGGCGCGTAAATAGGCGCATAGCTGGCTACGCAACTATTTATGCAACGCTGAAAATGGGGAAAAAGACAAGTAAAATGTTGGATTAATTATGCTTGGGTACTTAACCCACCAACTAAAATAAGGGCAAGCAACGCTTGTTCCCAAGCTCTGCTTGGGAATACATGTTAGAACAGCTCTGCTGCGGGGTGGTTCAGTAAGCAGAGCTTACTTGTCATTCATTCCCAAACAGAGTTTGGGAACGAGAAAGTGTTTACACTTTCGGTAGTTTATTTAGTGTGGCTTACCTAAAACTCAGTCATCAGAAATTTGAACAATTCATTGAATTTTGTGAGGATTTCACATTAAAGCCGGGTAAAAAATTATTATCGGAGGCAAAGCACTGATAAAGAAGGGTCGAAACTAAGGAGTTCGCATTAAAGAAAAATACCACCTTAAAAAAATAAAGGAGATGGAAGATGCAAGCATTGCGACAAATAATTGATACGCAGAAATTAAAAGGGATTATTGATATACCTGATAATTTTAGTTTTGAAAAAGTAGAAGTACTCGTGTTGCCAGTCCAGGAGAAAATCAGCACAGACAAAAAATTCAATCCAGACAGTTTTTTTTCAGTCAGTAATTTTGTTGATGTTGAGAAACAATTAAACAAAATACGAGATGAGTGGGAACGCTGAAACTTGAAACATATAACTTGTTTGTAATTGATTGAATTAAGTAGCCCCCGCGTTAAATCAACCAAATACAAAGTTTAAACTTGTTCAAGCCTATATAACATATCTGGAACTTCAAGATACTCGCACTCTGATTTTAACCATAAAGTAAGCGTCTCAATATAATCAGCTAAATGTTGTTTATCACGAATAGCACATTCCCAGATGATAGCAGTTCTCCAGCCCAGGACTTTTAATTGGTAATAAACCAGCCCATCTCTGCGTAGATTTACAGCAAATTTTTTTATCCAGAACTCTGTGTTTTGCTTTGGGGTGCTGGCCAATTGACAGTTTTCGTGTCTACGCGAGTAACAGCTATAAATAAAATGACAGCTTTATACTTTCTTAAAACCAGGTCAGGTTTTCCGGGTAAAGATTTATCGTGAAGTCGAAAGCGAAAGCCTTGGCGATGTAGTAAAGAACGGATGGTCATCTCAGGCCTGGTATTCTTGCCTTTGATATTTGCCATCATTCTGGAGCGGGTTTGTTTGTCTACGACATCCATAACTCGAAATCGAAATTATGTTTGTTGCAAAAAAGCATAATGATTAGCTAAATCACTCCATACTTTAGCTGTCGTTAAAGCTTCAATACTTACCAGCTTAAATTTGAAATCTCTTGCACCTGAAACATCAATAGATAGCGACACTTTCTTTTTACTACCCAATTCAAACAGCCAATAGAATTTTTGCAGATTAGTCGTTAGCGCTTTTGCGCCAGCCTGATCTTCACTTATTTCATGACGCTTAACTAACTGAACAGAAATAATATCGTAAATATATTCAATCCGGCGTTGTTCATCATCAGGAAAATAAACGACAAAAGCACAGGACTTGATCTCTCGCATAGCCGCACGTTGTACTCGCTTAGTAACGGTTGTGTGTTCAGGTAGGTGATACCACTTTGCTTTACCTTGTCTAAAACTTTCTAAATACTTCTTACTTCTTTTTGAGCCTAAAGCAACTGCTAATGATAAATCCTGATACCTTGTTAACTTCATCCCTGTATAGCTTATTCGTGCTGCTTCCTGTACATAAAAACGGTCGGATGCTTCGGCTTTATATTTATTCGCTTTATTATCAGCATGACCAAACTGATCGAGCAGAAAATCTTTTAACCAGGTATTATTTGAGTTGGGTAATAAAGGAAAGGCTCCAATACCAATTTCAGCAATGGCATCTTGATAGGGGTTCTGAGTTGTGGAACTTTTAAACCAGCCTGGATATAAAACAAATGCACCAAAAATTGGCCGTGTTTTTTCTTGCCACCCATCATCTGCCTGATGAATATGAATCAAAGCATCACGGTATCTGTGCATCTGATTAATTGCATCATCTGGTGCAAAATCGACCTCAGTATCACTAGGTGAGATACGATATTTAGCATCAAAAATCCAGCGTATTTTTTCACCATTTTCAAATTCTGCTTCTAATAAAATATCGGGTTTCTGGCTAGTGATCCATGAATAAATATGGCCAGATTTTGGTTGATCAGGTGGCTTATTAAAGGGGGGTTCATGGGCTAATCGTATTTTAATATTGTCTCGTGTTAAGTTAAACGCAGCTCCCATTCCATCATATAGTGCCTTTTCTACTCCTTTTTTATAGAGTGCAGGTTTGCGTGAGCTGAGTTCTTCAAAGCCTAATTCATCAATTAACAGTCTACGCACTTCCAGCACACACCAGACTTCATACAATTCAGCAACAGTCTTCATTGAAATACTGGCATGTTGACCGAACACATCTAGGTACAGTTTTAGTTGTTGCCAGACACGGTAAACATTGGCATACCCTGTTTTTTGATGCAACACTAATGATTCGCCATTCAAGCCTTCATAGTGACCAATTTCTCGAAAAAAAGGGCGTTTTAAATAACGTTCTAAAGGTGTTTTCCAATGCTTAAGTTGTTCAAAGAAAGAATCAGACAAGCGGCTATTTTCAGGGGCAGCATCATTTTCCTTTACGCGCACAATAAAGGCAGAAAGCTCTCGTGTACAGCGAATTAAAACCATTTTAATAAAACGATTTTCAGGTGTATCAATTGATAAAACCTTGCTATCAAGCCTGTAGCGTTTGTGAATATCGTGGTTGACTAGCGCAGATTTAACTTGCGCTTCCAGACGTGGAGATAACCGGCCTTTTAGTTGTTCGGCTCTTAAATTTCTGGTTCGAGCTAATAAACGTGAATGTGGTGACTGCAGGATTTGTTTAATTCCTTGCTCCAGCTCTGAGCGCAAACTTTCAAACTGGGACAGCCATAATAATGGAAAGCGCTCATGTGGCTTACGGGAACGTGTTAATTCCTGCTCTGTTAACTGGGCAAAAGAAAAACGTAACAAGGGATATTGCGTATCAATAATTTTCTGAATATAGGATATGTCTGATTCTATATCCATTTTAGTCGGCAGGACTTCAAATGAAATAGCCTGGGAGTGTTCTTTACCGTCCAATTGATAACTTAATACCAGTTTAAGCCACCCGATATGATTACCCGTCGTAATGCTACCTCTTAATGAGTTTCCTGAATAATGAAAAGCATCTTCAATACTAGATAAGCGATGTTTAATAACGGGGGCAGTAATACCTCGATTCGCCTGAAATTGAAAATCAAACTCATACAATTTGTTTTCAAAAAACAGTGGCTCACCCGATATGGGGTACTCGCTTTCCCTGCTATCTAAATCCGTGATATGTATTATTGGATCAAACCGTAAGCAAGTAGCAGGTAGCTCTTTATGTCTTGCCTCTAAAGTATGCCTGAGTAGTTCTTGTGACCGGCTAATGTCCTTACTCCAGACGATCAGTCTCCAACTAGGGGTTTCAAGATTAAGTAATTCAGGCATTATTTATAATCAAAAAAATGTTCAATAACGATGTACCAATTCATATACTTTCATTAAGGGGACTTTATTCCTTTATAAGGTAGCTTATATATTAATTTCTCGTTCCCATGGTCTCCGTGGGAATGCATACAGGAACGCTCTGCGTTCCGTGACGCAGAGCGTCACCCACTGCATTCCCACGCGGAGCGGTGGGAACGAGAGCCAATGATGGTGCCCCGTCTTAAAGTGATAGCCATCAATTTTAATTAAATTTCCGGGCTCGTTTTTTTGTTCATGAAGTCAACCATATCCTGGTTTTGTACTCGATGATAAATCTCTTCTACCGCTAGGCTTAATTGAATAGAGTCAAAAGTAACTATATCACCTAAAAAATAATGCCTGGATTTCCAGTCATCCTGTTTTCTAAGAACTTCAATATCCACAAAATCCTGCTCAACCAAAACATACTCAAGTAGGCTGGGAAGGTTGAGGTAAGAAAATCGTTTAGTCGTCCTGTCTTTTTGATAGGTGGACTGGGATAAAACCTCAATAATAATGACAGGGTATTCGGTGTAGTGTTTATCCTCGGTCTTATCATCACAGACAACCATCACATCAGGGTAAAAAAAGTTTCCGCCAGCCTTTACTTTTATGTCGGAAGCAAAGGGTTCACAAGGGGAGTTTTTTAGATGATGATTGAATTCAGCATAAATATTACCGGCAATACGCTCATGATTTTTACTCGCCCCAGCCATGGCTTCAATCTGTCCGGCAATGAGCTCATGTTTTATGTTACTACTTAGTTCATTTTGTAAGTATTTTTTTGCACTTATGGCATCTTTATTTATAACAGCTGACATTGTTTATTACTCCCATGCAGTAGAGATTCAATAGCTTATGGCCAGAACGAGGTAAACCCATTAGCAGACAAGCGTGCTTTCATCCAGTTCAGTTTCTTCTTTGAACGGCAGCCAATAGACAGTATGTCACCTGTAATACTTTCTCTTAGTAAATCAGGGCGCGTCTTTGTCTCTTCCCAGATTTCATTTAACTGTATTGCAAGAACAGATTCAAGTTGATTGAGTAAACTATTGTCACCATCATCCTGTAATTTCTCACTATCCCCTTCGATCCGTGGTAAAACCTTAGTCATCAAAAAGTCATCCCAGACCGCTTGAAGTTCCGTTTTTTCTTTAGGCATAAAACAAACCACCGCAATTAACAACTCATTGAGTGCTCGATAAGCCAGCTCAAATGGAGTTTCTTTTAAAACAGAATTAATCGCCTCCAAGAATATAATACTCTGACTTCCACCAGGATCATATTCAGCAATAAGACTTAAATCGACTTGAGAATATCGGGGGAAACTCAGTGTTTTTGCCTGAGTCTGTGCTGCAAAGTACGCTTGATAATCATTAGGAAAGAACTCACCAAAATCTATTGTAAAAGCACGATCAATCACTTTGCGAGAAAAACCATGTGTGGTTTCATCCATGTTGACGGTGCCAGCAATAATCAGATTCGGCGGGATGCTAATACCTTTATTTAAAAAGTAATCCCATAATTTATCCCACTCTTCTCCCGTCAAATTAAGCTGGGTTCTTAATTGAGCCAGGTTATCCACTTGTTTAAAGACGCCAGGGTTTAGCAACGCATCACAGTGATATAGGCCTTCTTCCCAGTAACGTGTCTCAACAATCGCTAAATAATCAGCAAAATATTGTTCGACGGGTGCCAGGTTCATCTCATCCAGGCACAACCAATAAGGCACGCAATCATCTATATAATGAATCGTCCCATCTTCAATACTACCGCTTATCTCTTTCCATGCGGCGACTATAAACTGCAAGAAATCAGTCACAATATATTGTGATCCATTATTGCCAAGGCGAGAGATATAGCCTAATAAATCGGAGGGTTCGTGCCAGTCGGGGCGGACAGGCACGATACAATAATTTGAACCGTCTTCTCTAAAGCGTTTGGCTTGTTCTCTTACAAAACGTGTTTTACCAGTTCCGGAGATACCAGACAAGAGAATAAAGGGTTTGGGTAATTGTAAGTAATTTGAATTTATAACAAGATTAATGTCGACTCCCTCATTTTGTTTTATTATCTTCCAGTATTCATATGCTTGGCCATAGAGTTCAAGCAAATTCATGAGGTCTTTTTCTAAAATATCATCGTTAGGTATAGATTCGGCAGAGTAGTACTTTGATATAATGTTTGACATTTCATAAGATTTTCCAAGAGGAGAATTTGCAGCTAAATTTATGCTGGTTGTTCCCCAATTTTTTAAATCAGCCATTAACTCAAGTAGTTTTTTAGAAATTTCTCGAGCTTGTTTCTCCGCCTCCTTTTTTCCTAGTTGCTCTGAAGGAGCAGTAATTCCCTGGATTAAAGAAAGATATATACCACTTCCATCTGCTTTAAATAGATATACTGGATAGAATCCATCCTGAGTTGTAGATGTTATTTTAGGGTCCAGTATTGATAACCATGGTACATTTGCCCAATTACCAGCACCTGCACTCGATTTTATTTTAAATGAAGGATAATCATTTGAAATATACTTTTTAATTGTTTCAGGAAATTCATGCCTAATTTTTTTTGCTACTGGATGATTGGTAAATGCTTCCCCTGTTGCTGTAACCCAGGCACTAGTAATTTCTTCCAATAACTTTTTCAATATAACCTCATATATTCTTAATTATCCCTGGGAGCTAAAGTCAGAAAGTATAAACCCATATTCATTTGCGCAGCGATCATCAAATAGAAGGCTGCTTAATAACGCAAAGAAAATAGGAAGCTTATGGCGATGAACGAACCTTTAATTTGTATTATGTAAATATTAAAGGTAAATAGCACAAACAATTATTATCGACTTGAGTCTAATCTAGCAGACATTTTTTTCATAATGCTGTGATGGCATGCTCACAGTGACGTTGTATCGATCAAAGTCTGTCATATTTATCAGGATCTATAACAGGTACTGCTCGCATTACTTTATCAAAATCTTCTCGGCTAGAATTTTTTGCTTCTTCATCCAGATAGTCCTTAGGGAGCTGGAAATAAATAACCGTCCGGTATTGGGTAGGATTTTTGTTTGTCTTTAGTGGTGTAGCAACGGGCGCATAGCAAGCTACGCAACTGTCGCTACATCGCTAAAGACGGACAACAAGACCAGCAATATTGGATGATTATTTGTTTCCATCTCCCTTAGTTAACAAGGCAGACATTTTTTCAGCTGCCGCCGAGGCTAAAAACTGATTTATTGATATACCCTCTCGTTTTGCAAGTTCCTTTATTTTTAAATGTATCGACTCGGGAAGTCTTAGTGTTAATGTAGTCATTATTTACCTTTCATTCATTACTTTAAGAAAATCTGCCGGTTTGATAGCTTGTACTCCAAAAACTCAATCTGCTTAAAATATTTCCTGATTAGCCATATTCAACATCTCGTCATCCTGCATGTTGTCAGCAGGAATCTTGTCGGTTAAGCGTAGATTCCCGATAAAGACCTCGGGAATGACGAGTTTTTAATATGCTGATGTTTAAAGTTTTCTTCTACTATGGCTGAGAGTCTTACGTCATCAAGTAAGCCTTTAAGGTATAGTGTCATACTAACATTGAATATAAAAATTTTTTTCTGTGTGGAGAGTGATTAGTTGTACAGTACAGATTCATTCCGCCTAGTACAATCTATAAAGACCCAGTAAATCAACAGTTAATATCGAAATCTTGATGCAAATGAAAAAAGCGGGGATGATTAGGAAAATTAAAAAATTGACTGAGTAGCTTGAGTGAACTTCTATTTTAGGTTTTTTCTACAGGCTGGTTAGGGGTAAAGAGCTAAGTATTGCATAAATAGTACCAGCATAGTACTATCAATCTATGCCTCCTAAAATTAGAGAATTAATTAGCCAATTACAAAGCATAGGCTTCGAAAATCGAGGAGGTAAAGGTAGTCATCGTAACTTTACTCATGAAAGTGGAGCAAAGATTACTGTGAGTGGAAAAGCAGGAGATGATGCAAAAGCCTATCAAGTCAAGGCAGTAAAAAAAGCGATTGATGAGGTATCGAAATGAAAGTAAGTGATAAATATTTAAAGATCGTTGAATGGTCAGAAGAAGACAAATGTTATATCGGTCATTGCCCTAATTTGATGTTAGGGGGTGTTCATGGTGAAGATGAAGCAAAAGTTTATAAAGAGTTATGCGTAGCTGTTGAAGAATGGGTTGAAATCTATAAAAATGATGCAGAGACACTTCCTATAGCAACAGCGGGCAAAAAATATTCAGGTAAATTTAATCTTCGTGTTGGCGAAAATTTGCATGAGCAATTGAGTCTTGATGCTTTAAGGTCAGGAGAAAGTTTAAACTCGTACTGTATTAAAAAATTACAAGAATCGTATTCATTTACCCCGACCCTGTAAATAATTCTGTGTAACTGGCTGGTGAAGATATTGTTAAGAATCGGGGAGTTTTAATATCGTCTTCTGAGCTAACTCTTATTTCCCATTTTGAATCAGGGTTTTTTTATGCATTCTAAATCCGACTCAAATCCAGAAACTTTATTGTTTTTTTGCTGACAGCGGTTAATTGTCTGCATTGAGAGAATGAAGTGGTTTTTAAGTCCTAAACCAAAGCGACCAAGATCCTTTTCAGTTCTTTCATTTCCTGAGCGCTGGCTACCTAAGTGCATTGCATTAATCAATTCTTGTTCTGACATGCCATGCCCATTGTCAGCAATACTTATCCATAGAGTGCATATTCGCAGCCTTCATGAACACTGATTCTTATCGAACGTGAACACCCCAGCGTAATACACAAGACCAGCGTATAATCACACTATTTCATAATTAAACGGTTATTCAAATGAAAATACTGATACGTAACCTCACTCGCAATACCACTGAGGCAGAACTTAAAGCCTTGTTTGAAACTTATGGTACTGTGCAGTCCTGTACTCTGGTTTTAGATAAAGATACCGGTATTTCCAAAGGCTTTGGCTTTGTTGAGATGCCTAAGATAGGCGAGGCTAAAGCAGCGATGAAAAATCTAAACGGTAAAGAGCTTGGCAGTAGCAAAATTCGTGTTAAAAAAGCGGAGCAAAAACCAGCTGACAGCAAGAGTGATGCAGCCTCAGAAGATGACTAAGCTGCATAATCAGGATCCTTTACATGGTGTAACGCTAAAGGAGATAGTAACTCAGTTGGTTGAGAAATATGGCTGGCCGGAGTTAAGTAACCGGATTAATATTAAGTGTTTTAGCAATGATCCCAGTATTTCCTCTAGCCTGAAATTTTTGCGGAAAACACCGTGGGCGAGGGAAAAAGTGGAGCAACTTTATATAGCTACGTCGCGGTCGAGTAAGGAAGATAATCCCTATAAGAAATCTAGCTAGGGGCAAGAATCACTGCTATTAAGTTAAGCCTATTTTCCAATGTAGGATGGGCAAAGGAGCTTTATCCCGTGCCCATCATAGCGATGGTGATGGGCACGCTACGCTTTGCCCATCCTACATTTTAGCTGTGTTGGTTCTTAACTTAATGGTAGTGAGGGGCAATAATATATTGCCGGCTTAGTTTTTAGGCAACTTGCAATAGCTAAAGCTATTGCACTCCAGTTAGTCTTTGTCCTCTTGATTGCATAAAACAAATATTTTAATTTTTTAATATGAATAAAGATAAACGCCTGGAGATTTTTTCCCGGCTTGCCGAGGCGATTCCAGAGCCGGTTACTGAGCTGAACTATAACAGCACTTTTGAATTATTGATCGCGGTTGTGCTGTCTGCACAGGCGACTGATAAAGGGGTTAATAAAGCGACGGCGATTTTATTTCCTGTGGCCAATACACCACAGGCGATTTTTGATCTGGGAGTAGTGGGTTTAAAAGAATATATTAAAACCATTGGTTTATATAATAGTAAGGGCGCTAATATTATTAAGCTATGTCGTAAGATGCTCGATGATTTTAATAGCGAGGTGCCACAAACACGTGAAGAGCTAGAATCTTTAGCGGGTGTTGGCCGTAAAACGGCGAATGTTATTTTAAATACGGCTTTTGGCCAGCCCGTAATGGCGGTGGACACACATATTTTTCGGGTATCCAATCGGACGGGTATTGCCAAGGGAAAAAATGTATTAGAAGTTGAAGCCAGACTGGATAAGCATGTACCGAAACAATATAAACTGGATGCACATCATTTATTAATTTTACATGGCCGTTATACCTGTATTGCGCGAAAGCCTCGATGTGCTAGTTGTGTAATTGAGGATTTATGTGAGTTCAAAGAGAAGGTTGACGTTTAATATAAGCTGAAATGTAGGCTGAGGTACGGAATCCATCATTTTACGTGGGATTGATGGGTTTCGCTACGCGCTCTTGCGAGTCACTGCGCACCTAAAAAGACAGGTGCTACGTTCTACCCATCCTGAAATGTTAAATTAATTTACCACATATACTTGCCTGATTACCCATAACCCTCAGCTATACTTCGTCATTCCTGCACGCTTTAAGCAGGAATCTAGTAGGATAAGCATAGATTCCCGATAAAAGACTTCGGGAATGACGAAGTTTTTAACATACTGATGTTTCAAACTTTATTCTACTATGGCTGAGAGTTGTACATAATCAGGTATACCTATGCGCCAGTTTCAGCGCCCCCGTATCAAGTACGGGGCAGGCTTTGCTATCGACAAAAATCAGCTCACTATACAACCGCATCCGTGACCGCACGAAGTATAGCTATATTTTTCCCGGTATTCTAGCAACTGATTTTTCTAGGTTAAAACAACCTCTACCATCGGCACTTCCCATTGCTCGACTTTGCAACGCGATTGATATTGTTCTTCACTATCGGTTTTATAACGTGTAATCATTGCGATAACGGTAATGCTCTGTACCCGATCGAGTTTGCTTTGCCACTGGAGTTGCGCATTTTTTGATAAGGCAGCAATACTGATACTATTTTTTTGTAGCACTATTTTATTATTCTGCTGATTAAAGCAAACTTGTTCTCCGACCTGCAGAGTGTCTAGTGTTTGATGAATAGGATGGCTTGCGTTAAAGCTTGCTGCATAACTCAAGTCTAGATCTTTCAGCCCTAATATTAGATAGTGTTTATTTTTTATCTGCAATTCAGCTGTGGGCGACTCGTCTATCTCGCGTGGTAATACACAGTCGGCTGCCAAAGTCTCCAGAAAGGGGTTATGTTGATCTTGTCGTTGTAATAAGCATAAGGTTTCTTTCGCTCGGGTCATGGCCACATAATACAAGCGTCTTTGCTCTTCGCTAGCGGGATTTTGCCAGCCCCCGTCAAGAATAAACACATGGCTAAATTCCATGCCTTTCACCGAATGAATGGTACTCAGGTATACGCCTTGCCCCAGACGGTTATCACGCCGTTGTTCTGCAAGTGCTTCATACAAGTATTCTTGTAGCTGCTGAATACTTGTTTCTGCATTCCCCGTTTCTAGAGCCCAGTTATGTAATAAGTCCTGCAATTGTTGCTGCCAGATATTAGCGTTACCACCACTCTCTTGTTGTAAATAATCTAGCCAATCACTGGCTTTACACACTTTATGCGAACTGTGTTTTAGTGCATTAAGCAAGGCTATATTTTCTCGAATACGCCAGGGCGAGGGTTGACTTTGCTTAGCTAAGGCTAAACTAAGCGGTACTTGCTCCGCTTCCAGCTCTGCTCTAACAGGATTCAATAAACGCCATTCAGTTGATAACACTGCGCACTGCGACCAATCCAGGCTGTTATCTAATTGTTTTAAGCGCTGTAATTCTTGCACTACAATCTGGGCTTGCCGAGTGTCATTTGCACAGCGCAATATTTGTACCCGACCCTTCGTTAAAGGATCAAGCTTTTCCCAACGACCACCCGCTGGTAAACCTTTGCGCCCTTGATTAATGCGGATCGGGTGCTTTTGTTTCATGCGGTCATGATTCTGCTGGATAAGTTGATTTGCCGCCTGGATGATATGTGCACTGGAGCGGTAATTTTCAACTAAATAATGCTGTGTAGCCTGATAGTCCTGTTCAAATTGACGAATAAAGCCCACATTAGTACCGCGAAACTGGTAGATATTTTGATCATCATCCCCTACCGCTAAGATACTCAAACGGTTATCTTCATCCTGATTTCTCCCTGCCAGGGCTGAAATAAGTTGATATTGCAGCTCATCGATATCTTGATATTCATCCACTAAAATAAAACCATAGCCCGCAAGTAAACGATCACGCATTTCATCGCTATTCTCATTCAAACAAGCTTGTTTTCCTGTTAATAGATCAATGGCTTGCTGAATCATAGTCTTAAAGAGCTGTTCGCCTTCACCGGCACTCGCTTGATCCATAGTATGCAGCGCATGACCCGTTAAGCGTAAGCTCAATCCGTGATAGGTTTGAATTGTCACTGCTTTAGCATCTGGCCCAACTAGATCAAACAATCGCTGGCGTAGTTCTGTGGCGGCATTGCGGTTAAAACAGAGCACTAAAATACTCCGGGCAGGCACTTGTTTAACGCGTAATAAATATGCACATCGATGAATGACTACACGCGTTTTACCCGATCCAGGCCCGGCTAAGATCAATAAATTATCATCTTCATGGCTTGCTACCAATGCTTGTTGCTGGGGGTTCTGCAGATCACTGACAATCTTTTGAAAAGATTGCTGACTGGTCGCTCGTTCCAGAATATCCCTGCGGCCCTTAAAGTACTGTTTGACGAAATCGCTTTTATCTTGCGAGAAATAAGCCAGCACAAAATTTAACGCATGGCCTATTTTCTCCAGTCCTTTGAGTGCATACTCATTCATCACATGCACCTGGAAGATGCGCTCGCCATAATGCTGTGATAAAGGTTCATAGTCGCCTTTGATATAACGTCTGCCTTTTGCTTCAGGCAACACTTGAATCGTCATGGCACTACGAAAAACCGCCAGTCCTTTTTGCAGCGTAATAATTTTTTGCTCATGTAGGAAATTCAGCCCACGCTCTACCGCTGCTAGTGGGTCTTTCAAAGAGGAGTGCATTTCTATATCTTGTTTTACAGCAGCTAGTAGCTCTTCTATTGAAAATTCCACCAGTAAATCCGCGCCTGCTTTAGTGTCTACGGGAACCTTGCTTAAAATCTCCTGTAAAACCAGTAATGCAACCGCTTGTCTGCGGCGTACGGTTGCTGATAAGGCCGGCCAACCCCGGTTAAGCTGATCTAAACCAGAATGCCTGAGAAAAAAACTTCCTTTATTGCCCGCCAAGCCTTGCCCGTCTTTACTCATTGAGATCAGTAATAATTGCAACACACCGGGGCTACATTCCTTAAAGCCTAGATCTAGCAAGTGTTGATTAATATGCCGTAAGGATAATATCTGCCATTCTTCGGTATCAGCATCAGGGGCTTGTTCCTGCATAAGCTTAAGCAATTCATTTTCTAATTCACAGATTTTTTCCAGGAGTAGGCTAGATGAATTTTTAACTTTGTAACGCACAAAAGCGGTTAATAATAAATTCTTCTGAATAATACCCGCTTGCGACATATCGAATAGCGTGCGAATGACTCGTTGACTTGCGGTTTCGTTGTGCCTATTTTCTTCTGCCGGCGTTTTCTCGGCAAAGTCCGGTATCTGCGCTAGTTCATCCGCACTAAAACCTTCATCACTCTCGGCATTAAATAAGGTATCCAAAATAGCTAACCAGCGTTTTTTCTGGCGTATCGATAAATTAAGCTGTGCTATCTTCTCCTCAGCTTCCTGTAAATTTTTAACGATGGGCTTGCCTTGAAATACCTGGGTTTTATTCTCGTTACGCTGGATAAAACCTGCCCTTTCTAGCCAGGAAACAGCAGTGATGACTTTTGTGCCCGCGTTATATTCGTCAGCTGCAAAAGAGGTCTCTACAATCTCGTTTTGCAATAACTCGCCGGTAGTGACGACGACATTATCAAATTTATCTTTACGTGTCCGGCGCAAACCTTTTAATATCTGGGCTATATCTCGCTTGCTCACCTGCGATGCAGCGGATAGCTTAAATTGCGTATCAATATCATTTTCATCAAATAATAAAACGCATTCCGCTAGCTGTTGATCACGCCCAGCGCGTCCTGCTTCTTGCAAGTAGTTCTCCAGTGAGCCGGGTATATCAGCATGAATAACCAGGCGTACATCTTCTTTATCAATCCCCATACCAAAGGCATTGGTTGCCGTAATAATGCGCGTATTACCGCTAATAAAGTTTTCCTGAATATGTTTTTTCTCAGCGGCATTTTTTCCTGCATGAAAGGCTTCTACTTGCCACTCCAGGTTTTGTAAAAACTCGGCAACTTCTTCGGTCTGGTTGCGTTTGGCACAATATATAATTGCGCTACCCGTTTCTAGTTCATCTAAGCGCTCATGCAATAAAGCATTAATACGCGCATATTTATCCACGCTATTGACCGTTTGGACTTCAAATTGCAGGTTATTACGTTCTACACCTCCCTCAAAAACTATGAGTTCCTGTGCTAAATTCGCTTTGAAGTAATCGATAATTTCCTGTTTTACATCTTGCTTGGCAGTTGCCGTAAAACATTGTACTGGCGGTAATAGAGCATGCTGATGGATTGCAAATTCTTTAATAAAACGTGCGACATATAAATAATCCGGACGGAAATCATGTCCCCATTTTGATAAGCAATGCGCCTCATCAAAGACCCAGCAGCCGATTTCACGATGTTCAATTGCCTTTTTAAACCCCGAATTGCGCAATTGTTCGGGCGACACATATAGCAATGCAATATCACCCATCTGTATGGCTTTGATCACTTCACCCCGTTCGGGTGCGGTTAACATACCATACAAGGCAGAAGTACTGGGCGATCCGGTTTTACTGCGCAGATTATCCACCTGATCTTTCATCAAGGCCTGTAAGGGTGAAATCACGATAGTCAATGCGCCGCGTCGTTGATAACGCACTAAAGCAGGCAACTGAAAACACAAAGACTTGCCACCCCCGGTTGGTAACACTGCAAACAAGGGAGAGTCCCGCATACCTGCCTGAACAATACTTTGCTGTAAACTGCCACCCTGAGAATTTTCAGGCTGCGCGCGAAATGTAGGAAAACCGAAAAAGCGCTGTAATTGAGCGACAGGATCATGAATTTCCTGACAATAATGACAATCCGGTGCCTGACAAGGAGCATCACGTAATTGCCGTAAAACAGAAGAAACATCAGGGAATTGTTCACGTACCCACGGTGGTAATACCGAATTACCACCTGCGACTCGTAACCAGGCTAAACAATAAGCTAATGCAGGGCGTAAAGCAGGATTAGGTAAATAGGCGGGAATGACTTTATTAAAAGACGTTTTACAAACTTGGTTTTGGGTTAAAGTCTTGAATAGATCAAAGGCGGTATTTGCATTGATTGAATCAGCGCCCATAACCAGCAAGCTGCGCTGCAAGCCTTTAAATCGATCGTTTTCAGCAAAGGCGTAATAATAAAAAGATAACAGGTCTGACTCGACATGCTGCTCCTGCAGTGCCTGGAACTGATCCTGATACAGAGACAAGGCAAGCTTGGCATCCGCTAAAGGATCATTTAAGCTGTCTCGTACTAATTTGTAATTTTTAACTAAGCGATGGTAAGGGTTTTCCGGAAAGGCGAGTGGAGATAAATATAGCGTATCGATAACTGGCTTTTTAAGCAGAGCCAGATCAGGATTAAGTGCAGCGCATAGTGGTAAGTCATGCCCGATAATATTGTGGCCTAATAAAAATTCGGCATCCTTAGCAAAATCATCCAGTTGATTAAGGATCTGGCGGATATTAAACGGTGCTTTACGCTGCAAGACCTGATCTTGAAAAACGGCTCCAAGAGCAAATATTACCCCGTTTTCATCGGATTCCAGATCGAAGCTGCAGATTTTATTTAGATGATTATTCCAATCCATTGTATTTATATGTTCTTACTACACCACAGAACGCTTAACTCAGGCGTAGCCCAATATGGAATTTATGTAATGCAGGACATGGGTGCCACGAATATCCTGTATTCCGCAAGCTCCATACAGGCTACGCTAAATTTTAAAAAAGATCTTTAGCAAGTTCCCGTGCTTTTGCGTGGACTAATGGGTGCTGCTAGTCAATATAATCACTATTAGCGAGATAAAGTTGCATAAGGTTTTTCATTGTCATAGTGTAACAATAGACCAATATGACATTATAATTTGCATGGAGTTTAAAAAGTTATTCCCGATGACGTATAACTCTCAGCCATAGTAGAATAAAGATTAAAACATCAGTATGTTAAAAACCTCGTCATTCCCGAAGTCCTTTTATCGGGAATCTATGCTTCTCCAGTTAGATTTCTGCTTAAAACATGCAGGAATGACAACGTATAGCTGAGGAATATGGAGCATGTGGAATACGGAATATTCGTGGCACATATTTTATCGTGCTGAAGCTTGGGGGGGCAATGCTGTTGACTTAAGCCCTCTCTTGCATAAAAGGGTTGGGTGAGGAGGATAAAATCAAGCATTTTTAACCCCCCTCATCCCAACCTTCTCCCTCTGGAGAAGGCGTTTATTCTTAAGTTATTTCGTGCGCGTTCTTAAGAGAGTATGGGGACAAAACGGCTTATCTCAAAAGGTTTAATGCATTACCCCATGGCTGTTGAGAACTCTGAAGAAAGTTAACCATAGGATACTCAGATCTTTAGCGAAGGATCGGTTGTGCAGATACTCATCATCCAGTCTCACTTTTTCAGGGGTCGGCAATTCATCCCGACCATTAATTTGTGCCCAGCCGGTTAAGCCAGGAATTAGCTGATGGATACCTCGTTCGGTACGCAATACAATTAAATCATGCTGATTAAATAGGGCGGGCCGTGGCCCGACAAAGCTCATTTCGCCTTTAAAAATATTCCATAATTGGGGTAATTCGTCCAGGCTGGTTTTACGCAAAAAATTGCCGATCGGAGTCAATGCTTTATGTGGATCGTTTAGTAAATGGGTTGCAACTTCAGGTGTATCAGTTTTCATACTCCTAAATTTAGGCATTTTAAACAAGTCGTTGTTTATACCTACTCGATCTGACCAGTATAAAACTGGGCCTGGTGACGTGAGTTTGACTAGTAGTGCAATTATTAGGCAGGGGGCGCTAATAATAATTAAAACAAATATCGCTAAAATAATGTCAAAAGCTCTTTTCATGTTTCTTTGCTTATTAAATATTAGGCTGTGGATTAGCTTTTATAAATAGCACAGTGCATCGGGAGTCAAAAAGCGTTAGCTTTTTTCTAGTGACAGCAATAGCTATCGCACTCTTCTTTATTAAAATTAATGCGATAAAGTACGCAATAAATTTGCATAATCTTCATCCACCTTATAATCAGTGGAACGTAATGCCTTAATTCGTTTACAGGCATTAATTACGGTGGTATGGTCGCGGCCACTAAAGGCATCGCCAATTTCTGGGAGGCTATGGCTGGTTAATTCTCTTGCCAGTGACATGGCGATTTGTCGTGGGCGTGTGACTGATTGTTTGCGGCTTTTGGATAATATATCCGCGATCCTGATCTTGAAATATTCGGCGACCGTTT
This sequence comes from Methyloprofundus sp., assembly GCF_965251085.1. Taxonomy (NCBI): domain Bacteria; kingdom Pseudomonadati; phylum Pseudomonadota; class Gammaproteobacteria; order Methylococcales; family Methylococcaceae; genus Methyloprofundus; species Methyloprofundus sp. Next base: position 4,702,383 of record NZ_OZ252594.1, read on the forward strand.
TTTGAATATTTTCTATGCTGACCAGTTTATCTTGTAGCGAGATTAAGTCATGCAATGCTTCTTTAGCAAAATCAATGGTAATATCCGCTCTGGTAAACTGAGCATTGGCCAGAACACGGCGTAATGCGCCTTCCAGATCTCGTACATTGGATGGAATCCGCTTACCTATAAAAAAAGCCACTTCATGATCCAGTTCTACGCCATTTTGCAGAGCTTTATTCATTAGAATTGCTGCGCGTGTTTCCAGATCGGGTGGCTCGACTGCAACGGGTAGGCCCCAGCCAAAGCGAGATTTTAAACGATCCTCAAGGCCTTCAATTTCCTTAGGGTATTTATCGCAGGTTAGAACAACCTGGTTTTTCTTTTCCATTAGCGTGTTAAAGGTATGAAAAAACTCTTCTTGCGAGCGCTCTTTTCCGGCAAAAAACTGGATATCATCGACAAATAATGCATCAACATTGCGGTAATATTCTTTAAAGGCATTGATACTGTTTTGCTGGAATGATGTGACCATATCCTGAACAAATTTTTCTGAATGTAAATACACTACATTTGCATTAGGGTTTTTTGCTAGAATTGCATTTCCGATGGCATGCATGAGATGCGTTTTACCTAATCCTGAAGCGCCATAGATCAGCAAAGGATTATAGGCTTTGCCGATATTTTCAGATACCTGTATGGAAGCGGCTTTGGCTAATTGATTGGACTTACCTTCTACAAAATTCTCAAAGTTAAAAGCAGTGTTAATAAAGGTTGGCGTCTTTTTCTTTTTCTGTGGCTCCCTAGCCGGGCCAGTGGTGCGCGTGTTTCGATTGACTATTTCGGCAGATTTAACATTTTTTGAGCCTATCTCCATTTTTACAGTATATTGACCGCTGGAGAATTCATAGACGGCATCTTCAATCTTGCCCAGGAAATGATCTTTTACATGCGCAATAATAAACTGATTAGGTGCTAGAAGTGTAATGACATCTTTTGCTTCTTGCGCTTGTAATGGTCGAATCCAGGTGTTTAAATCATTTGTAGAGATTTCATTTTCAAGACGGGACAGACAGGAATTCCAGATTGAGCTCATTAAATGATTCGTAAGATTAAGTAAACAGCAGGCGCTGTTAGAAATAAGAAAAAACAAGGTCTGAAGCATACTTCAGTTGTCATAAATCATAGCATAAAAGTGCAAATCACTCTTACATAATTAAGACCAAAATGACCACACAAACTATATTAATTACGGGCTGCTCGACTGGAATAGGCTATCGAGCGGCAGTTATGTTAAAGCAACGTGACTATCGGGTTATAGCTTCTGCCCGAAAAACTGAAGATGTTACGCGTTTGATAGATGAAGGTTTTGAGGCGGTACAGCTGGATTTAGCCGACAGTGATAGTATCCAGAATGCAGTCAAGCAAGTTATCGCATTAACAGATGGCAAAATTGATGGCTTATTTAATAATGGTGCTTTTGGACAGCCGGGTGCGGTAGAGGATTTAACGCGCGATGTTTTACGCGAGCAATTTGAGACTAATTTGTTTGGTACACATGAGCTGACTAACCTGATTATTCCCCTAATGCGCGCGCAGGGCAATGGGAGGATTATTTATAATAGCTCGGTTTTAGGGTTTATCGCCATGACTTATCGAGGGGCTTATAATGCTAGTAAATTTGCTTTGGAAGGGCTGGTGGACACACTACGACTGGAATTGCATGGCACTAATATTCATCTTTCTCTAATTGAACCGGGGCCTATTAGCAGTGATTTTCGTAAAAATGCTTTTGCTTTATATCAAAAAAATATAGATCCGGCTAATAGCCCGCATCAACAAACCTATCAGAATATGGAAGTGCGTCTGCAGAAAAAAGGTCCTGCAGTGCCTTTTACCTTACCAGCAGATGCGGTGGTGCAGAAAGTAATTCATGCTATGGAGTCAAAGCGACCTAAAATCCGTTATTATGTGACCTTCCCAACCTATCTATTTGGCTATTTAAAAAGAGTTTTACCCACGGTTTTACTTGATTATTTAGCACGTAAAGTTTAACTTTTTCCTAATCGTCAAAAACCCATAGCAATAGACTTAAAAAAATGATTTTCTAGTGAGTGCCTTAAACATTTCAGTAATTGTATAATCAATACGCTTAAGCACTATTTCTTTACTATCATGTTGCTGTATCTCGGCTTCCGCTTTACTAATCCAGATAATATTGTTTGTAGCCGTGTCAATTAAAACGACCATTAATGCGGCATCAGGTACATTTGTTAGCACAGCCAGTTTAGAATCGGGATCATTTTTTAATTTCAAGGCCTGCATATTTGCGCCGAGCTGGAATGAAACGGCTAATTCCGGGTTCGAACTACTAAGATATAAGCCATGGTCGCTCAGTTCTCGATCAATAAAAAATTTAATTTCTCCTGCGATATCCAGGCCGGAAGGCTGCCATTGACCACTGGGATCATTTAACGTCGTGACAGTCTCTAGCCAGGCATAACTTTGGTATTGACTGAGGTCGGCATTTAAACCTAATTCCAGACATCTTGATTCGCTATCCTAAAAGAAATCCATTAAAACTTAAACTAGGCAATATAATTAAAGGGTTAGGGAATTATTGTCAAATGATTGATATTTTCAGCTAAAGAAATGAAAATGGTACTCATTTAGGTTAAACTAAGCCCTCATATCATACGAGGTATTCAATTAATGCAGCAACTCATGCTCCCAATAATTCCTCAGGGTACGACTATTATAAATGGTCAGGTCAGTGTTGATAACCGAAATGATGAGTGGTTTTATTTCCTCGGCGGTATCCCGATCTATTCTCACCAGGCTGACAATAAGAGATTATTTAGACTTCACACCTCTCAACTCATCAATACCGGCTCCTGTCGTTCAATCGATATTATTACAACCTTTGGTGTCTCTAAAAGTAGTGTTATGCGCTCATTAAGGCAACTACGAGAAAAAGGGGCTGATTCGTTTTTTGAACCTCGCCCGACTCGCAAGGGAGGACCACTCTTTACGCTTGAGGTTTTGCAGCAAGCTCAGGAATATCTGGATCAAGGTATGACGCCTAACGAAGCCGCTAAAGAATTAGGCATCCGGGCAGATACCTTTCGCAAGGCGATCAGTGATGGACGTTTAAAAAAAAGTCTGCCGCATCAATAGACCCCAATGATGGCAGTACCAAATCAGCCCGTGATATTATAGATGCCAATGCAGCCGATGTGCTTGGTACGGCCTGCACTCGAGTAGAAGAGCGAATCCAGGCTGCTTTGGGTGAGCAGGAAAAGGGAGCCTCAATCGAATTCGAATCCTGTTTAGATGTTCCTAAAGGCGGTGTGTTATGTGCATTGCCCGCGTTACTTGGCAATGGCTTATTAAATGACATTGAGCGCCACCTGGGCAAACTGACAGGTTATTATCAAACCTTTCATATCCTATTGCTACTCGCCTTTATGGGACTATGTCGCATCAAAAATGCCGAACAACTTCGCGAGCATGCACCGGGTGAATTCGGCAAACTACTTGGCCTGGATCGGGTTCCCGAAGTGCGCTGTTTAAGAACCAAAGTAAAAGGACTGTCTGATCCAGAATCAGTTGAAAGCTGGGCGGCCGACCTCAGTCGACAATGGATGGAAAATGAACCAGAGGCAGCAGGAACACTCTACATAGATGGTCATGTCCGTGTCTATCATGGACACTTGACTAAACTTCCCAAACGGCATGTTTCACGCGAAAAACTCTGCTTACGGGGTATCACCGACTACTGGGTTAATGATGGTACGGGGCGTCCCTTCTTTGTCGTTGAAAAAACGGTGGATCCGGGCTTACTAAAAACGCTGGAAGAAGATATCGTCCCCCGATTACTCAAAGACATTCCGAATCAACCGAGTGCACAAGCATTACAGCAAAACAAACAAGCCTGTCGTTTTATCCTGGTGTTTGATAGAGAAGGCTATAGCCCCGCATTCTTTAGAAAGATGTGGGACAAGCATCGTGTCGCTTGCATGACCTATCATAAATTTCCCACCGAAAATTGGCCACTGGACAATTTTTCCAGTCAGGAGATCACCCTACCGAGTGGTGAAAAAGTCATCATGAAACTCGCCGAACGAGGCAGTCTGGTTGGAACTGGAAAACAGGCGATGTGGATGAGAGAAGTGCGCAAGTTGACTGATTCTGGTCACCAAACCAGTATTATTACCACAGCCTATGAACTAGAATTGACGGCTGTTTCTGGGCGAATGTTTAGCCGGTGGTGCCAAGAGAACTTTTTTAGATATATGAAGCACCACTATGGGCTAGGTATGCTACAGGAGTATGGAATAGAGCCACTATCCGATACCCAAAAGGTGGTCAACCCTGATAGGCGCCAACAGGAAGGACAGCGTAATTCGATACAATCCAAACTCAATTACCGTCTATCTCGATTTGCAGCGATGGAACTTCATCCGGTGATTAAAAAAGATGAAACGGAAGATGTGAAATACAAGAAATGGGAAAGAAAACGAGCAGAATTACTCGAAGAAATAGAGCATTATGAAAATGAACTAAAAACCATCAAGGAACAACTAAGCCAAACGCCCAAACACATTACCTGGCAAGAGTTGAGAGACGAAGATAAGTTCGAACAGCTTCTGCCAGGGAAAAAGCGGCTGATAGATACTGTCAACATGATCGCTTATCGGGCAGAAACAGCAATGGCCGCTCTGCTAACCTCACCGACAATCGACTTTCCGATGGCAAGGCAACTATTACAAACGCTGTTTGTGACAGAAGCAGATATATTACCCGATGAAGTAAAAAAACAACTTCGGATACGTGTGCATAGTACTTCCCGACCTGCAAGTAATAAAGCAATAGAAAAGTTATTTGAACAACTCAATCAAACGGAACTCAATTATCCAGGAACCGATCTGCGCTTAATTTATGAGCTGACTTCATCCGCAAAAAATTAGGAAATGGTCTCAAATTAGTTTCGTCTGAATCAAGATGTCTGAGTATAGGAAGCGCACCCGGCAAATAAGAACAGCAGGGGAATCGTAAAAAAGAGTTGTCTCATAAAAGCTTATCCTTTGGGGTATTGAGTATCCTGATTGGTAAATAAGCTCATTGCTGTTGTGCCTCTTTATCCAGCCATGCCATAAATATCTCATAACCCAATGCCAGTGTAATCGCGCCAACAAATAGTCCTAGAATACCAAACCACATCATGCCACCAATGGCACCGAGCAGGATAACTAGTGTTGGAGTATCCATTCCTCGACCTAGAAGTAAGGGTTTCAGAAAGCTATCGCTCATGCTTACAACCAGGCTCCATATAGTGAATATGACTGCAGGGGTAGTATCAGCCACAGAGAAGACATAAAAAATTGCAGGAAGAAGGACTAAAAGAGGCGGTAATTGAGCCACGGCAAGAATAAGTATAAAGATTGTCCAGAGTCCCCAGCCTGGTATATCCATAACATACATGCCCATACCTCCTAGAACAGCCTGAATAACGGCAACTCCAAGTACTCCCTGAGCAACACTTCTGATGGTTGCGGTGGCCAGGGTCGTAAATTGCAGGCCTTGTTCATCGTCTGTAAGGCGTGAAGCTATTTTCACTGTTACAGCATAGGCTTTTCTGGTGTTGGCTAAAAAAATGCCAGAGATGATAATGGATAAAATGAATTGTAAAATACTACCACTGACACCAGCAATGGCAGAAATAAAAGCCTCACCCAGTTTTTTGATTTGTGCGGTATTTTGTCTTAATGTATCTTCTAGATTATTCGAAGCTTGACTCCAGACCGCATAAACTTTATCACCAATCAAGGGCCATTCGCTAACACTTTTGTTGGGCGGGGGGATCTCCAGCGTGCCCTCACTAAAACCTTTAGCCAGATGGGCGGATGTCTCTACCAGTGAACTAGTGATCATGATGGAAGGAGCAATCAATAAGCTTAAGGCGAGCAATGTATATAAAGTTGCCGCTAGCTTATATCGCTCTCCCAGTACGATACTTAGCCGGTTATAAAGTGGATAAATGGCAACCGAAATAATGATACCCCATACAACAATAATCATAAAAGGTCTAATAATTTCAAAGCACAATCCAATAATGACAAAAATTAAAGCGATACGAATGACCACTTCAATTACTTTATTGGTAAATAGTTTTTCTTCTTGGTCTTTAGTTACGTTCATTGGCATACCTTTATTTATTCAAATCAATATAAACTGTAGGACATGATTTTCGCCTGCCTTTAGTAAGCTATATAGACAATGGCGAGCTAAACCCTCATCCTACTCGTATAGCATAAATACTTATTTTTCATAGACAATAAAACTATAGTTAAAAGTAACATTGTTATCATTATTAATATCTTCGCGAGCTATTTCATGCCATTGTTCCAGGTTAATTTCCGGAAACCAGGTGTCGCCATCAAATGCCTGTTGAATTTCAGTAATATATAATTTATCGGCTCGCTCTAAAGTCGCCTCATATAAGGTTGCGCCACCGATAACAAATACTTCGTCAATCTCAGCACAGCTTTGTAGCGCGTTATCAAGATTATTAAAAACAAGACAACCCGGTTGCTGATAATCTGGATTGCGACTGATAATAATATTTTGCCGGCCGGGCAGTGGACGGCCGATGGATTCAAATGTTTTTCGCCCCATAATAATAGGGTGATCCATAGTGATTTTCTTAAATTTCTTAAGATCGGCAGATAAGTACCAGGGCATTTGCTTATTTAAACCAATGGTCCGATTTGATGCCATGGCGACTATGAGCGATAGTTTCATTTGTTGGTTTTTTCCCGGTTAATATGAGATGAAATAGTACATGATTTTTGCTATGGCTATAGAAAAAAAGGGATAATAGGCTTTATATATTTAATAAAGAGTCTTTTTATGAGTACTGAACAAACTTTGTTACAACGTAGTGATTCCAAATGTGAGCTATGTGCGGCTGAACAAAACCTGGTTGTTTATAACGTTCCACCTGATAATGAAGACAGTGCTGAAAAATCAGTCTTATTATGTGACATATGCGTACAGCAGATTGCCAACACAGCAACCATGGATGCAAGCCATTGGCGTAGTCTTAAAGATAGTATGTGGAATCCAGAGCCTGCTGTTCAGGTTATGGCATGGCGAGTACTCCAGTGTTTATCGGCTGAGTCCTGGGCACAGGATTTATCTGAAATGCTTTATTTAGAGCCCGAAGTTCTTAGCTGGGCGGAGTCAGCAAGCTTGAGTAGCAGTGCAGAGGATGATGTTGTAGCGACTGTGGACAATAACGGCACTCAATTACTCGCAGGGGATACGGTTACATTAATTAAAGATTTAGATGTAAAAGGTGCGGGGTTTACGGCCAAGCGAGGCACCGTCGTGAAAAGTATTTCTTTGACAGATAACCCGAAACATATTGAAGGCCGTGTTAATGGCGTACGCATAGTGCTGGTTGCGGACTATCTGAAAAAGGCCGGTTAAAAGCCCTGCTTTTCTCATTTCCATACTTTAGAAAAGGGCCTGATACAGACGATTATAGAAATCCCGTGAACTATACTTCGCACGGCCACGGGTGCGGTTTCTAGCGGCCGATTTTTGCCGATAGCTGCGTTACTGAGACTTTGCGTAGCTAACTATGCGCCTGTTTCAGCGCCTTGCTCGCAACAAAAATCGACTCGTTATAACAGCGCAACCGTGGCCGCGCGAAGTATAATGCAAGCCTGCGCAGGTACAGTGTTACTTCTTTTGAGGTGGCGAATTTTACATGTGTATTGATAAGCTTTGGTCTTTTGTATGAACAGCTTTCATGGCCCTTGAATAGATAATTTAATTTAGCAACGTACAGAATATGACTAGTAATGAACAGAGTTCCCCTCAGCCTTTTATAACAAAACACTTTCATTTACTCTTTATTGGTATTTTTATAGTAGGCCTTTTACTTGCATTTCTATATAGCAGCCAGCAAATCGTAGGCCCTTCCCAGAAGCAAATGTTAATTAAGGGCTATATGGGAGCCATTCAGGATATATGGCTCAGTTATGGTAATACGGCAAGCTCTCTTGGCAATGTCCCCGGGTCTCTTTCGGCCTATATAATCGGTGCGCCACTGAAAATCTGGCTTTCGCCCTGGGCGCCCATGGGGTTTCTTATTTTCTTGCATATCGGGTCTTTTCTGCTTTTTGATTCGGTTATAAAGAAAATATTTGACCCGCAGATTCGCTTGGTCTTTATGGTCATTTACTGGCTAAATCCATGGTTTTTATTTGAGAATACTCTCTGGAACCCCTCTTACTTGTCTTTCTTTACTGCCTTGCATTTCTGGACAGCATTTCAAATGCAGCACAAGAAGTCATTTTTGTATTCATTTTTGCACCTGCTTGCTATTGGTATGGCCATGCAATTACATTACTCTTGGCCAATTTTAGCCGTGATCTCAAGTTTTTTGTTTTATAGAGGAATTATCAAAATTCACTGGTTAGGCTTAATAACTTCGGCTGTGGTCATTTTGATATCTTTAATCCCTTACTTGCAAGAATCACTTATTAATCAGGGGATTCCTAAAAATGAAGGTAATGAAAGCGATGGGCGGTATATAGGTTGGGGAGGGGTGCATGTATACCCTGTTTTGAAAGCATTTTATTACTGGCTCAGATATGCTTCTTTTCTGTTTACCAATAAAATTGTTCTAGGGGCTAGTTTTAATGCCTTATCTGCTAATACATTAGTGCAGACGGTTACCCTGTATTCATGGCGCGGTCTACTTTTTGCTATGGGCGGCCTCTCGTTATTGTTTACCCTGAAAGCCAATTATGCCGCCTGGATAAAAATTAAACCTTTTATAACCAGAAAAAATGCAGCGGCTGAATTAAGTCATGAAAAATGGTTACTGCTCTATGTTGTCGGTACGCTATTCGCGGTATTATTAAGTTCTGCCCTCTCCCCGATTATCTTTAGCTTCTGGCACCTTCTTATCGTTTTTCCGATAGCGCTGTTTCCCGTTTTAAGCTTCGTTAATGATTGGGCAAAGAATAATGAAAAAAAGCTGCCAAAATATCTGTTGCTTATCTTTTGCTATTTCATGCTGGTTAATTTGGTTGCCGCGAATGATAGCAAGAAATATTCCTACTCTCTTAGTTATTCGCAACAGGCAATGGCATATATTCAAGAACAAAACCTGCAAGAACCTGATTAACTCCCTTTGCTCTTTACGATTGTATATGGCTGCTTTATTACGCCACTCTAATACTCTCCAAACTAGCCTATCACAGACTTTGCGCTGTTAGAGGGAGCTTCCTGTTTAAGGTTTATTCTTATACGGGGGGAGTATATACTAGGAGGCTGTCCGAGAGTAGAAACCGTCGCGAGGGAAAGCTATTCTCGGGCAGCCTCCTAGGGCTTTTGGCTTGCTATGTAGAGCTGTGAAAGTCAAAAAAACAGGCATCGTGTTTTTTGGTTTTTGAGATAAAGGTAATTAGAAAAAAAGCTTTTTCATCTTTAACCCATCTTCGTCACTTTTATCTTTCCAAGTTATTGATTTATCGTTCGCATAAAATTTTCATCAAAAAAGCTCCTTTAAAATCAAAGGTGTTTTTTTTGAGGCTCCTGTAGTGCCATTTTAGTTTGCTCTGCCTATTGATTTTTCCTGGTTTTTCCTTGATGCTAGTGGCATGTATATTCGAAGAACCAAAACAAAGAGTCTGGAAGACGGCTCCGCTTATTTCACTTACCGCATTGTTGAGTCTTTTCGTATAGGGAAACAAGTCAAGCAACGCACATTGCTCAATATAGGTGCGGACTTTACTATCGAGAAAAAGTATTGGCCCCTGCTAACGGCCAGAATTGAACAATTACAACAAGGTTCGGAACCCCATCAGGAAGAGCTATTCCATTTAGCTGATGATTTAAATCAACTGCTGGAAGCAACGGCTCAACGCTATAGCGCACTGATGACTGCAAAACTGTCACAACCACTAGACTCACAAAGCTCAGAACGGGATTATCATTCTGTTGATATTAACCATGTCGAAGCCATTAATGCCCGCAGTATAGGCGTGGAAACCTTGGCACTGCATGCTGCACAGCAATTGCAGCTAGATGAGAAACTCACAGCACTGGGCTTTAATAAAATCGATACGGTGACAGCACTGGGCAGTATCATCGGACGTATAGTTTCACCCGGCAGTGAATTGAAAACACATGATTGGTTGCAAAATCGAACGGGGCTGGGTGAGCTGCTGGATCATGACTACGGCAATACAAGCCTGACACGATTATATACGGTCAGTGACAAGTTACTCAAACACCAGGCAACTCTTGAATCATTTCTGGCTAACCGCGAGCAGACTTTATTCAATTTAAACCGCAAGATTGTATTGTACGATCTGACCAATACTTATTTTGAAGGCCAATGTACCCAAAACCCGAAAGCGCAATTCGGTCGCTCCAAAGAGAAACGCACAGACTGTCCACTAGTGACCCTGGGGCTGATTTTGGATGGTGACGGTTTCCCATTGAGTAGTCAGGTTTTTCCCGGCAATGCCAGTGAGCCCGCGACTCTGAAGCTCATGCTTGAGGGACTGCGAGACAAGGATCCCTTTCATCAAATAAAGCCGGTGGTTATCATGGATGCCGGCATTGCCAGTGCCGACAATGTTGCCTGGTTAATCGAACAAGATTATCATTATCTCGTCGTCAGTCGAGAACAGCACGTAAAAAACCCAAGAGACCAGGAAAGCCCGGTAACAGTCAGGGATACCCCGGACAGTAATGTCGTTGTGTATCGTGAAGTTGATCCAGAAACCAGGGAAACCCGACTCTATTGTCACTCAGAACAAAAGGCAAAAAAAGAACAAGGTATCCGTAACCGCTTTCATGTTCGTCTGGAAGAAGCCCTGGAAAAACTGCACACGGGCCTGAGCAAAAAAGGCACCCTTAAAAAATACGACAAAATACTGGAACGTATCGGCCGGCTACGTGAAAAACATAGCCGCGTTGCTGCTGACTACACCATCAACGTCATGGCGGATGACAAAAAAAACAAAGCCACCAGTATCGAATGGAAACGTAAATCTGAAAGTGACCAGAAAGATCAACACTGTGGTGTGTACTGCCTAAGAACAAATATCCCTGACTGGTCGGAAGAACAGTTATGGACGACCTATACCATGCTCACAGAGATTGAAGCGACCTTTAGAAGCCTGAAAACCGAACTGGGTTTGCGCCCTGTCTACCACCAAAAAGAAGACCGGGTTACCGGACACCTATTCATTACATTATTAGCTTACCACTTGGTACATACACTGCGTTATCAGCTTAAACTGCAGGGCATTCATCTAAGCTGGGAAAGCATTCGCAACATTATGTCGACCCAGCAACGTTTGACCATTACCTTACCCACTGATAACGATACAATCATTCACTTGCGAACCACAAGCAAAGCAGAAACCAGACAAAAACAAATCTATACTGCTTTGAATATTAACCCCGACCCGATAGGAAAAATTAAAACGACCGTTGATATGAAATCTGTAGTGCCAACTGAGACCGATTGAAAAATTTAACTCATTGAAATAATGGGGAATTGACTGTATAAGTCACGAAGATGGGTTAAGATGACTTGTATCCTGTATGTACCCGAGCATAATTAATTTAACAAATTTTACGCAGAATTTATTTTCATTTTCAAGGCGCATACACGGCGCAGTGTGGCTACGCAACTATTTATACAACGCTGAAAATGAGAAAAAAGACCAGTAAAATGTTGGATTAATTATGCTTGGGTACTTATATCCACCTTAGTTAAGGAAAGTTTTTAAATGTCCCATATATGGCTAGTTTTAATCGCTGTTTTTGCCACGTCTTTAGCGCAGGCTCTGCTAAAAAAATCTTCAGTCTACGATGTCAGCACAGCCTACTGGATTTTTTTTATGGGCATAAGTGCGGTTGCTTATGGGATATCTTTTATCTTATATTCCCGAATACTGCAGTACTTCCCGCTAAATAAAATCTATCCAGCAATGACAGTAGGCCAGATTATTCTTGTTACTATCTATGGGGTATGGATAGGAGAAATTATTGGTCTTCGACATTCTATTGGATTGATGTTTGGACTGTTATCAATTTACCTGATCCTGAGTTGAGAAACATTATTAGCTTAATAAATCTTGAGATTACATGAAAAAGATAATCGTTGTAGGAGCTGGTGTTTCTGGGGCCCATGCTGCATTGACTCTTTTAGAACGTAAATTTGATGTAGAACTCTGGGACGTTGGGCGTGAGGAAAGTCCATTTCCAGAGGCAGAGACTACGTTTCATCAGTTAAAAAAGACGCTTGATGACCCCACTGCTTATTTCCTTGGTAAAGACTTATCCGCATTAATTCCTCCCGCTACTGATGAACTGCTCCGATATCCACCTTCCAGGCATTTTTTAACGTCACAAGATGACTCCCTCTGGGGCTTCAATTCGGAAAGCTTTTTCCCTTATGGCTCTTTAAATAAAGGCGGACTGGCAAATGGCTGGGGGGCAAATGCGTTATCCTTCGATGATGATGATCTTGGCGATTGGCCCATTTCTTCTACTGAAATGCAAGCGGCCTATAAAAGCGTTTATAAACGTATTGCAGTTGCGGGGCCTGATAAAGATGATTTAAGCCCCTTCTTATCAGGTGCATATCCGTCCCAATCTGCCATACAAATGTCCAGAGTAGATCAAAGGATATTGCAGACCTATAAGAAAAATAGCAAAACGTTTAACAAGATGGGGGTTAGAATTGGTCAGGCAAGGCTCGCTGTTGTTACCGATCCGCTGCGAGATGATGCTTGCGATTACTGTGAGCGGTGTTTATGGGGCTGCCCGAGGCAATCAATTTATAATCCTGTGAGTACACTTGAAGAGTGTGCAAAGTATGCAGGCTTTAATTATATATCAGGGCGATATGTACTCTCTCTGTTGTCGAGTGAACGCAGAATTTGCGGCATTCGTTATCTGGATACCAAGACTCAGGAAATTCATGAAAGCACCTGTGATACGGTATTTCTTGCCGCTGGGGCATTGCAGACAGGTGGCGTTTTTCTACGTACCCTAAAGTCAGCGTATCCTGAACTGTCAACTGAGACCGAAGGCTTAATGGATACCCAGGTTATTAAATTACCCTATGTGGCACTGCGAAATATTGGCCAGGCTGTGGAAGAGCGGTCATTTCAATTTAATCGATTAATTATGGGCATTGTTAATGCATCTCCTGCACATGATTCCTGGCCACGCTACCTGCACGGTGAAATGCTACAACTGACTAGTTTAATCTATCACCCCCTGATTGAATCATTGCCCTTTGATGCTAAGCTATCAAAACAACTTTTTTTCACCTTAAAGTCAGCACTTGGGACAGTGAGTTTATTTTTTCCTGATAAAATAACGTCGAATAATAAACAGTTGCTCGTGGACGAGGGCGGTAGGTGGGATAAGATACAGCTTCAATACACTGAGACGGCTGAGAGTAAACGCTATGTCGAGCAGTCTGTTGCCACTGTGCGTAAAGCGCTGTGGCGACTGGCTTGTATTCCGCAAGGGATAATTCAATCGCCTTTTGGAAGCGGAATACATTACGCAGGTACTGTGCCTATGGGAAATGGTCCTAAAAAGTGTGATAAAAATGGCCAGGCAAACCTTTTTTCTAATCTGTATATTGCTGATGGTGCCGCTTTCCCCTCCTTACCCAGTAAATCTATTACCCTCTCTCTAGCCGCGCATGCGACAAGAGTTGCCCAGAATGCAAAGTTGTAACATGACAAATAGTCCTCTTTTTCCACTGTGGCAGGTTGACCCGCAGGAATATAATGCGATTTGCGCTTATCTGGATATTTCTCCACAACCGCAGCTCTTTGATAAGCTAGCCGATTATCTGCTGCAGGCTCCTTTTGTTTTTACCCGACCGAAAGGTTTTGCCTTGTTTCTGGCTAAACCAGGCCTGAGTAAATTTCGCATTGCCCGGCTGGACATGCTGAGTAAGTTCTTGTTTAGGGATCATCCAGTAAGATTTATTTTAAATGCTGTGATTGCTTTGCATGAGTGTGATGGCAAAGGCTATGTCGAATTATCTGCTGCGCCTGTAGGCTGGCAGGTTCCATTTTCACTGCTCAGGTGGGGTGCTGGTTTTGTGCTTTCACTGGCCATCACAATGGTCTGGTTTTTCTGGAATTATATGAAATATTTAATAGCTCTGCCATTTCAGGCAAAGAATGATTTATCTGGAAAGCGGGTTTTGATCACCGGGGTTAGTCGTGGCTTAGGCCTGGAGATTCTTTTATACTCCCTACAGCAGGGCGCTGACGTAGTGGGCACAGTAAGAAATCGTCAAGCGTATGCTGAATTAATCGCTCAATTACCCGAAACAGCGCCGGTAAAGCTTGTTATCGCAGATTTATCGCAAGTAAATGGCATAACCCAAGCGCTACAAGAAAACCAGATTACATCTGATTCAATAGATATTGCGGTGTTATGTGCAGGCATAAAACATTCTGATACCTCCGTTTTATCTCTAGAGAAAATAAGAGAAACTTTTCAGGTAAACTGTTTTTCCAGTATGGAATTATCTAAATGGTTATGTTGTGCAGAGCATAAAACCTCATTAGTGCTGATTTCAAGTATTGGCCGCTGGCATGGTATGCACTCAAGTGCTGGCTACAATGCTGCCAAGTCTGCACTGAGTATATGGGGAGAAAGTCTAGAAATGGAACTTTACGCTATGGGTCGAAAAGATTGCAGTATCATGATCGTTGAACCGGGAATTTTTGAATCGGGGATGATGAAGAAATCGGCGAGCAGTCAGTTTCTATTTGCCTCCCGAAGAAAGCTGGCTGAAAGAATTATTTGCGGCGCGCTGGCCGGTAAGAAAACGTTACGCTACCCCTACTGGTTTGCGTTACTAACATGGACGATATGCCTTGGCGGGCGAAATTTTCAAAATTATTTTTTTGCCAGAGCGCGTAAGTCTATAGGAAAAGAACAATAAGCTGAGTGATTCAATGAGTGCAAAATATCTTATAATCAATGCCGATGACTACGGCTTTTATGCATGTACCAGCAAAGGCATTTTGCAAGGTGCAGAGCATGGTGCAATTACAGCGACGGGCTTTATGGCTAATAGCCCTGGTTTTGAAGAGTATGCGCAATGGTTAAAGCCAGTTACTGAATTAGATACCGGGGTACACCTCAATATTAGTTATGGAACGCCTTTATCTATAGAACTGGCGGACTATTTAAGTCCATGGCAGGGAGAATTTCCCGGTAAATTAAGCATGGTTCGCGCTATATTAAGCGGTAAGTTGCCTGTACCGATGATAGAGAAAGAGTGGCGCTTGCAAATTGAACGATGCTTAAGACAGCAGATTGATATCAAGTTTTTAAATTCTCATGAGCATCTGCATATGCTGCCACCTCTTTACAAAATTTTCTGTCAGCTAGTTAATGAATTCCAGTTGTTTAATAGCCGCAAGACTCTGTCAGAGTGGCACACCCCGTTAACCTTTGGGGCTTTGTTTAGAAATTCTGCACTCTCTGCTATTAATGTTTTTAATTCTCAACAATCGATGCCTCAGTCCCCTAAGTTATTAGGCTTGAATGCAAGTGGTCATTTAACGATTGCTTATTTAAACAAAATTTTTGGCTCTCTCAAATCAGGCCAAGTCTATGAATTAATGTGCCATCCCGGGTATTTTGATAGAGATGAAATCACCGATCCTGATTTACTAAGGTACCATCGCTGGGAAGTTGAGCTTAATCTTCTGTTAAGTGACGAGTTTGGTCAATTGTGTGTGCAGCACGGGATCGAACTTATTAATTATCGGCAGCTGGATGAATTAAATAGAAAAAAACATAATCTTTTGTCCGGCCTGGAGCATACGAAATGAAAACAGTTAACGCTTTGCTGAGCATTGTTATTCCATCTCACAATGAAGCAGTGGGAATTCAGCATAGCATCAAAGAAATAGAAAATGTCGCCAAAAAATGTTCTATTGCTTATGAAATTATTGTTGTGGATGATGGTAGTAACGATGGTACTTATGAAAAAGTTATTGAGTTAGTGAAGCAGGGAAAGCATACACTAAAGGCCATTAAATTAAGTCGAAATTTTGGTAAGGAAGCCGCGATTCTAGCGGGGCTAACAAATGCTAAGGGAGATTGTGTGATTACTATAGATGCTGATTT
The DNA here is from genome assembly GCF_965251085.1 of Methyloprofundus sp. Lineage (NCBI taxonomy): Bacteria > Pseudomonadati > Pseudomonadota > Gammaproteobacteria > Methylococcales > Methylococcaceae > Methyloprofundus > Methyloprofundus sp. The sequence goes on from NZ_OZ252594.1 coordinate 4,718,583, forward strand.
GCAGCATCCACCGGAAATAATTCCCGAGATGATTGCAGCATGGAAAGATGGTGCGCATATTGTCAGTGCAGTCAAAGATAACCGCTCTAAGGATAGTTTTATTGTGCGGCTTAGGGCTAAGCTTTTTAATGCATTACTCTCGAGTTTAGGGGGGATTGATATTCGACACTCATCAGATTTTAAATTACTGGACCGAGAGGTTGTCAATGTCATTTGTTATCAATTTCCTGAGAAAATAAGGTTTTACCGAGGCTTAACAGATTGGGTAGGCTTTAATCATCAGGTGATTCCCTTTACGGTAGCAAGCCGCAATGCGGGTGAAGGAAAGTGGACGTTGGGGAGTTTAATTGAGCTGGCAGCTACTGCAATCATTTCATTTACGAGTGCGCCATTGCGTATTATTACAATCCTTGGTTCTATTACCCTTGTTTTTGGGTTTATAGTTGCTGCGGACGCACTCTGGAACTGGTTTAATGATGAAGCTGTTTCAGGTTTTACCACGACTATTGGTACCTTGTTAATTTTAGGTAGTTTTATCATGATCAGCCTGGGCATTATCGGCGAATATATTGCCAAGATTTATGATGAAATTAAAGCCAGACCCGCTTATTTAATTGAAGATAAGCAAGGCTTTAGTCAAGAGCCAGCGGAATCCACACCGTTTGAGAATAGTTGAACCTGTTTACTTAGGCTCCTAGGTCATTATTACTTGCCAGATATCAGCAATCTGCTGGCGAATGACTACTAGCTCGTCTTGTGCGATTAAGGCTTTATTGCCCTGCAGGGCTTCTTTGTGCCCCCGGTCACGGAAGATACAATAGGCTTTTTTTAGGGTACTCACATATTCTTCAGAGAGTAATTGCTGTTCTGCAAGGGTATCTAATAAGCGCATATTATCGGTAAATTGCGTTAGTTCGGGGTGTTTTTCCGAATAAGCCAATACATAGTATTGCACTATAAATTCTATATCGGTAATGCCACCTTTGCCCTGCTTTAAGTTAAAGGTTTGTAGATTGCTACTATCCAGTGAGTCACGCATTTTCTCGCGCATTTCCCTGACTTCCTGTTTTAAATCCACCTGGTTTCGCGCTACAGTTAACACGCTATTGCGAATAGCTTGATATTTAGCTTCGGTCCCTGTATCTCCGGTAATATAACGTCCGCGCACTAGTGCCTGGTGCTCCCAGGTCCAGGCTTCTTTTTGCAGGTACTGCTCGTAGCTATTTAGTTGCGTGACTAATAATCCAGACTCGCCATTCGGGCGCAGCCGCATATCAATTTCATACGCCATGCCGGATAACATCTGGGTGTTGAGTAAGCTGCGTACGCGTTGACCTAAGTTGGCATAAAACTTAGCGCTAGTGATTTGTTTTGGTCCATCGGTCAGCGCGTTACTATCCTGATAATCATGAATAAAGACTAAATCCAGGTCAGAGCTATAACTCAGCTCTATACCACCTAATTTCCCAAAACCCACGATACCAAAATGCATGTTCTGTACACTGGCACCGGGTGGCAGGCCGTGTTTTTCAGTCAGAATGGTCCAGGCAATTTTGACCGCCTGTTGCAAAATAACTTCAGCGATATAACTGAGTTCATCACTCACTACCATTAATGGTACTGCGCCCATAATATCCGCAGCAGCAACACGCAGCACATTGATTTGCTTGAAGTTACGTAGAGCAATCATGAGCTGTTCTATATCGCCAGCGTCAATTTTTGCAATTTGTGTGCTTAATTGTTGTTCCAGTGCTGCTTTATCCAAAGGCTCGTAGAGTGAACGTGTATCTAGTAATTCATCAAACAGGGAGGGATATTGAGATAAATATTCACCAATCCATGGGCTCGCTGCGGTGAGGGTAATTAATTGCTGTAAGGCGTGCTCATTTTCAACCAATAATGATAAATACACATTACGTCCCGCCATGGCTTCAAATAATGCACATAGTCGCTGTAAGGTCGCATAGGCGTTTTGATCTTTAGCTAGCATATCCAGAATTTGTGGCATCAACTTATCCAGCGTATTTGCCCCTTTACGACTTAAGCGTTTAATCGTTGGGTTAGCTTTAAGTTGCAACAGCCGGGTTAAAATTTGTTCGGGTTTACGATAACCTAGATCTGCTAGTTGATTCAAACTAGCTTCATCATCAGCGCGGCCCATCCAGATTTGTTCACTACTTTTGGGCGGAGCATCCACTTCCTGCATTGAAAAGACTTCGACAAATACATTTTGCACTTGTGTGCGTACTGCATCCAGTTCAGCTTTGAAGCTCTCCCAGTCTACATAGCCAAGAGAAAACGCTAAAATAGTCTGCTCAAGTTCTGTTTTAGGTAATTCGTGAGTTTGTTTATCCTGGAATTCCTGAATATGATTTTCGACTCGGCGTAGATAACGATAAGCACTGATTAAGTGCTGACTATCATTGACGGAGATCAGTCTTTTTTCGCCTAGCAGGGCAAGAATAGGTTGGATACTTCGCTGCTGTAATGCGCTATCTTGTCCACCGCGTATTAATTGAAACGCCTGGCCGATAAATTCAATCTCACGTATGCCGCCGGGACCAAGCTTGATATTATCCATGCGGTCTTTACGTTGTAGCTCCTGAGTAATCTGTTGCTTCAACGAACGTAATTCTTCAAAGGCGCTGAAATCCAGATATCGACGATAGATAAAAGGCTTGATCATCGCCATAAATTGCTCACCACCCTGCTTATTACCCGCAACGGGACGGGCTTTAACCATCGCATAGCGCTCCCATTCACGCGCCTGCGTCTGGTAATATTGCTCCAGACCTTCAAATGTCATAATCACTGGACCGCTATCCCCAAACGGACGTAAGCGTATATCCGTTCTGAAGACAAAACCATCCGCAGTTATTTCATCGAGAATTTTTACTAATTGCCGACAAATACGGCTAAAAAACTCACCGTAACTAGTCTCTTTACGATCTGCCAGTACACCATCTTGTTGATAGGCAAAAATTAAATCTATATCTGAAGAATAATTGAGTTCCCAGGCTCCTAGTTTCCCCATGCCTAAAATGATGAGCTGTTGTTCGCTACCATCTGATAGAACAGGGGTGCCGAATTTATGACAGGCATGTTGATATAAATAGTCTAGCGTAAATTGTATGCAGCTTTCAGCCAGTGCGGTTAAATCCAGTAGCGTTTCATCCAGTTCAGACCAGCCGGCTAAATCACGCCAGGCGATGCGTAGCATGTGTTTATTACGGAATTGACGCAGAGCTTTCATGAGCGCCACGTCATTCTGAATAGTGAAGCTGTAAAGCCGATTTTTATAATCGCCGCGTATTTCAGCATTTAATAAATCGCCACTATTTATTAAATCTAGCAAGAAGTTGGGTTGGCGGGCGCAGGTCTGCGCGACAAATTCACTGTAACAAAACACGCTAGGCAGTGTGGCGATGACTTGCTGATTTTCAGGTAGGTCCTGGTTTATTCGTGTTAGAGCATCAGTGAAATGCTGAATATGCAGATTTGCAGTATCGTGTAGTACAGAGGGAATATTATCTAGGGAAAACATGATGCTTCTCTATGTTAAGTGTAGTACTTTCATGCATTTAGAGCTATATAGAGCGGGACAACCTAGAAAAATCAGTTGAGCGCGAATTTATAGTGCAAGATATTGAATGAATAAAACACTTTCAAAAAATTTTAGATTCACCCGTAGGTTAAGCGAGAATTTTTTGGAAGTGCGGTGGAATCAAGAGCTTGTGCTAGAAAACGTGAGCAACTGATTTTTCTAGGGTCAAGGGTAACCACACCGAAACAAGCGGACTAAAGTCCGCTCTACGCAGGAAATAAAATCTACAACAAGCAATGGAAGCAGGGTCCTTAGGCAACTCGCAATAAATAACCCACCCACCTTGCTGGTCTTTTTGTCCATCTTCTGCGTTGTAGAAATAGTTACGTAGCTAGCTATGCTCCTATTTCTACGCCTTGAAGACAAACAAAAATCCTACGCAATATGGGTGGGTTATTTATTGCGCGTTACCTTAGTCCTTCCATTTCGATGCGGGACTAAAGATTCTGCTTCCAGGTTGACTAAATTATTTCGTGCATACTCCCCTAAGAAGGTTTATTTTTACGTGGATTTCTGCGTGGTTTCTTATCCGTTTTTTCACCACTTCTACGCGAGTCTTTGTTTTGTCTAGGTACCTCACCATCTTTAACTGGTGCAATACTTAATTTTTGTCCCGCTACGCGTGTTGCCTGTAAGCCCTGAAAAACCTCCGCTGGCATACCTTTCGGCAAGTCAACTATGCTAAAGTCATCATGCATATCAATCTGGCCGATTTCTTTACCATTCAATCCTGCTTCATTGGCGATTGCACCGACTATATTACCGGGCTTAGCTCCATGCTCTTTACCTACTTCAATACGATAGCGCTGCATACTGGTTTGTAATGCAGAACCGCCTTTACGTTTTACTGCGCTTCTATCACGATCTTTACCTCTATCAGAGCGCTCTTTGGTTTTAGCCGGTTTTTTCAATAATAAGGGCTCATCACCCTGTACTAGTTTTGCTAGCGCAGCAGCAATTTCATTGGCAGGAATATCGTGTTCAGTTTCGTACTGCTCAATAATTTTAGTGTAAAACTCTAGTTCTTCGTTAGCTAGGGTATCGGTAATTTTCTGCTTAAAACGATTAACGCGCTTGTCATTAATCATCTCAGTCGATGGCATTTCCATCAATTCAATGCGTTGCTTGGTGGCACGTTCAATTGCACTTAGCATGCGCTTTTCACGGGGTGCTACAAATAATATTGCATCTCCGGTTCTGCCAGCACGACCCGTACGGCCAATACGATGTACATAGGCTTCAGTATCGTAAGGAATATCGTAGTTAATGACATGACTGATACGTTGCACGTCTAATCCACGCGCGGCGACATCCGTAGCAACCAAAATATCCAGCTGGCCATTTTTTAATTTAGCAATAGTTTTTTCGCGCTGATTTTGCGCTAAATCACCATTAATGGCAGCAGCAGAAAAGCCGCGTGCTTCTAATTTTTCGGCTAGTTCAAGCGTAGAATTTTTGGTACGCACAAAAATGATCATGCCGTCGAATGTTTCAGCTTCCAGGATACGCGTTAAAGCATCCAGCTTATGCATACCACTGACGGTCCAGTAACGCTGATGAATGGTTTCAGCCGTCGTCGTTTTAACCTTAATAGTAACGTGTTCAGGATCACGCAGATAATTATTTGCTATGCGTCGAATAGCGGTTGGCATGGTGGCAGAAAACAAGGCAATCTGGCGCTGCTCGGGTAATTGCTCTAATACCCATTCAACATCATCAATAAAGCCCATGCGTAGCATTTCATCTGCTTCATCTAAAACCAGACACGTTAAGTTATTGAGCTTTAGCGTGCCTTTGCGCATATGGTCCATCACCCGACCTGGCGTGCCCACAACAACATGCGCGCCGCGTCTCAGCATGCGTAGCTGTCCTGAATAATCCTGTCCGCCATAAATCGGTGCTACATGAAATCCTTTAATAAATTTAGCATATGTTTGAAAGGCTTCGGCAACCTGTATCGCTAATTCACGAGTAGGCGCTAAAACCAGAACTTGCGGATCCTTTTGCTGCAGATCTAATTTTGATAATAAAGGCAAGGCAAAAGCGGCTGTTTTACCGGTCCCTGTTTGTGCCTGGCCGAGTACATCTTTACCTTCCAGAATTAAGGGAATGGTTTGTGCCTGAATCGGAGAGGGGGTTTCATAGCCCACTTCATCCAGTGCTTTAAATAGTGGGTCTATCAGGTTTAAATCAGAAAATTTTGGAAGTGATGATACTTCGGAGGTCATTAAGCGTTCCTACTTATAGTGTGTGCGTCAACTGAGTTATATCACTCAGTTGGGGTATACGATGAGTGTAGCAAGGCAGAGCATAATAAAAAGCTGCCAGATATTAAAATAATATGCTCTATAATACCCTAGATACCCAATTATTGCGCTATTATTATAATATACAGTCGCTTAGTGGGTTGTTTTTGCTCGCTGATTAACACTTTTCAGACTAGACATTCATTATTCAACATCACTACAGAATTATTTGGAGCTTTAAATGACCCGTGGCTGGAATGCATTTGACAATAATCAGGGTAAATTGTTATTTCTGGTCTGGAGTACTATTACAATACTGCTTGTTATTGCTTACTGGCCTAGTTTACATGGGCCGCTGATTTTTGATGATATTCAAAATATTGTAGAAAATCCTCTCGTTGCCATACATGATTTATCTTATGCTTCACTGCAACAAGCTTTGCTATCTAATGAAAGCGGCATATTAAAACGAGTTGTACCCGCACTTTCATTTGGTATTAACCACTATATGGCGGGTGGTTTCAATGATACTTTGCCCTTTAAATTAACTAACCTACTGATACATAAGTACTTACGCAAAATTAATTTAACGAAAAAAGGTGTCATAATAAACAATTATTTTGCTGACTCTAAATGTTTGTGCTCTATATAAAACACCTACTCCCAGAAGAAATTACTGCTTTAAATGTGATGCATAAAAACCATCCACTTCATTTAAGTAGAAGTCGAGCTCATGCTATTTTATTAAGTTTCAAAGAGCATTCTGTTCCCATGATTTGTTCTATTTATAACGTATGCCGCCAAACTGTTTCCACTTGGTTTTCTAACTGGGAAAAGAATGGAATCGATGGATTGGTTGACTGTCAGGGAAGAGGACGGCGAGGTATTTTAACTGAAAAACAACAAATAAGCTTAGTCCAGAGAGTTGAAAAATCTCCTAGATCATTAAAATCAGTACTAGCAAAATTTGAAGAAGATCTAGGCATTTCAGTTAGCATTGATACTATAAAACGTATTTGTAAACAAGCTGATCTTGTTTGGAAACGAGTTAGAAAATCCTTAAGGATAAAGCGTAATCAAGATAAATTTGATTTGGCAACCGATGAAATAAAAGAATTAATACAACAACATAAAGAGAATGAACTTGATTTGTGCTACTTTGATGAGTCGGGGTTTACACTAGAACCCTGTGTTCCTTATGCTTGGCAACAGTCAGGTGAGACGATTGAAATACCAAGCTCAAACAGCAAGCGTCTTAATGTATTAGGTTTTGTTAACAGAGATTGCAGGTTTGATTCTTTTGTTTTTGAAGGGAGTGTAAACACTTCGGTTGTTGTGGCTTGTATTGATGAATTTGCTAAACAGATTAAAAAACCAACAACTCTTATTATTGATAATGCATCGACTCATACGAGTAATGAATTTAATGAAAACCTTGAAAGGTGGAAAGAAAAAAACCTATCCATTTACCGTATACCGCCATACTCACCCGAGTTAAATATTATCGAGATTATATGGCGTAAAATAAAATACGAATGGCTTCCTTTTTCAGCTTATGAATCCTATGCCTCTCTTCAGGAAGAATTATTTAAGGTGCTGTCTAATATTGGAAAGAATTACAAAGTAGAGTTTGCATAAAAGGTTAAATTAATTTTGCATGGGTACTTATAGTTAATAGCGGCCTGGTTTTGTACCTGCTAGTATCACTATGGCCGCTACTTAAATTCCCCAATCATTTCCCCAGAATTCAAGTCGCTTTAACGATTTTCCTGATCACCAGTCTTTGGGTTTTACATCCTTTGCAAGTGAGCACAGTAGCCTATGTTGTTCAGCGTATGACCAGCATGGCGGCAATCTCGGTTTTATTAGGCTTGTGCGTGTTTATCTATGGTCGCAAGATATTCCAGTATCACTACGCTCGTGGGCTAATTTTGATGTGTATTGGGGTCGTTGGCGGAACGATCTTAGGCCTGTTAAGTAAAGAAAATGCTGCATTAGTCAGTTGTTATGCAGCAGTGATAGAATTTAGTTTATTTAAGCGCGAAAATTTTGCAGCTAAACAAAAGTGGGGGTTGTTAGTATTTTACTTTTTATTAGTCGTGCTTCCTATCTGTCTGGTGCTTATTTATTATTTTGTTTCTCCAGGTAATCTTATTGCTAGTTACGAGGGAAGGCCTTTTTCTTTATCGGAGCGGTTGTGGACAGAAGCACGCGTACTGTGGTTTTACCTATACCTGATATTTATCCCAGATATCACCAATATGGGCCTGTTCCATGATGATATAGCGGTGAGTCATGGTTGGCTGCAGCCAGTATCAACTATAGTTTCAGTTATAGCCTGGGTCATGATGTTAATCATCGCATTTCTAGTACGTAATAGACTGCCAGTGTTTACCTTTGCTGTACTATGGTACCTGGTAGGGCATAGCATGGAATCCTCTTTTCTACCGCTGGAGTTGGTGTATGAACACCGGAATTATTTACCGAGCATAGGTTTTATTATTCTGCTCGGATATATTTTCATCAACAGCTTTGAATATTTATTTAAGCATCGTCAGAACAGTTTCATCAAACGCTATGCATTGTTGGCTATGAGTGTCGTTTTAATTGCCGGGCTAGTCTATGCAACTTTTTTAAGAGCAAGCTATTGGTCGAGTGAACGAAATATTTTTACCAGTATCGGTATCAATCATCCTAATTCAGCGATCAGTCAATATTTATATGCGGAGGTGCTGTTTAAAACAGACAATAACCCCCTGCTTGCTTACCCACATTACTTTAAAGCAGCCGAGCTAAATCCTGATGAAGTGGCCTTTCTGGTCATGACTATTTTGACTACGCCGCCTGAAATAATCGCAAATATACAGGATCAGCAATTAAAGCAAAGCTTATCTAGCAAGCATGTAGTGGATTTAATTTTACATCAGCCATTAAGTCCCTGGTCTTTAACTATTTTTCAAGCTGCCGGACAATGTATTATCAGCAGGCAGAGTTATTGCCAGCCACATACTCACGAAGTCATTAGCTGGTTGCACGCTGTTCTGAAAAGTCGCTATGTAGCGACAAAATATAAAAGACAATATATCCAGCAACTATATACCATTCAGATGCTTAATGGGATGCATCAGCAGGCTTTAACAACCATTAAGAAAGCCATAGCAAGATATGGGCGTGCGTTTCAGTATTTTATGATGCAGGCTGATGCATTGCAGGCTTTAGGACGTTATCAGGAGGCGTTAATCGTGTTGCAGGAAGCTGAAATGGGAGTACAGGGTCGCCGGCCTGATTTATTAAAAAAAGTGCAATATATGCGGCGGGTTATCACCCAAAAATACCGCTTGTACCAATCGCTGCCAGCAGGCTAAGTGGAGTGAGTGCAAGAGGGTATGAATTTATATATCCAGGTCTAATTTCTTTAGGCGATAGCGTAATGATCTAAAACTCATACCCAGTTGCTTTGCCGTTGCCGTGCGGTTCCACTTGTTTTGTTCCAAAGCTTCACTAATCGCTTGTTTTTCAATATCCTGTAAATATTCTTCTAAAGAACCTTGCGCAGGGTTATAACTCTCTGCCTCATAGGGTAGTGGCGGAGTAGTGTTCAGGTCTAAATCCTGCTCGGTAATTTCATCGCCTTCGTATAATGCCATGGCTCTTTCGAGAATATTTTCCAGCTCTCTTACATTGCCTGGGAAAGCATAACGTTTTAGTGCTTTAATGGCATCAGTAGATAATTTTGCCCTAGGCAGGTGATTATTAATGCAGATTTTGTTTAAAAAATGAGTGCATAATTGCGGTATATCCTCATAACGACTTCTTAGCGTAGGAACCGTTAGCTCGATGACATTGATACGGTAAAATAAGTCTTGCCTGAATTTACCTTCTTGAACCAGTTGGCCCAAATCCTGGTGTGTTGCACTCAGTAAGCGTACATCGACACTTTCTTCATAGGCGCTCCCAATAGGACGGATTTTCTTTTCCTGTATCGCCCGGAGTAGCTTGACTTGCAGAACCAAAGGTAAATCAGCGACTTCATCGAGAAACAAGGTGCCTCCCTTGGCCGCATCAAATAGCCCCTTTTTATCAGCTATTGCACCTGTAAAACTGCCTTTTTTATGGCCAAAAAACTCACTTTCGAGTAGTTCATCAGGGATGGCACCGCAATTTACAGCGATAAAAGGCTGTTCATACCGTGAGCTTTGGTTGTGTATTAAACGCGCAACGAGTTCCTTACCTGAACCAGACTCGCCGGTAATATAAACGGGTGCCTGGCTGCGTGCAATTTTGTTAATTTTTGCACGAATAGCGCACATAATTTCTGATTCACCTAATAAGGTATCTCGGGATCGTCTATCTTGTTCAGGTAAAAAATAGGTTTTTAATGCATTACTGACTAATTGCCTTAAGCCTTTAATGTCAACGGGTTTAGATAAAAAATCAAAGGCCCCCAGCTTCATTGCTTTAACTGCGATATCGGCATTACCGTGGGCAGTGACAACGATAACAGGCAAATCGGGGTGAGATTGCTGCATGGCCTGTAGTAGATCTAGGCCATCGCCATCAGGCAGGCGCATATCGGTGATACAAATATTAAAGGTATTTTCTTTTAATAAGGTCTGTGCCTGATGAATATTTTCTGCTGTGCAGGTATCAATATCCATGCGGTTAAGCGTGATTTCCAGCAACTCAAGGATATCCGTTTCATCATCAATAATTAAAGCGAGAGCATTTTTCATAACTGAATTATTTTCTGTTCTGCATTCATCATACAAAGTCTAAAATAACAACCCTGCTCATTTTTTAAACTATGGTAGCTTAGAACGCCCTTGTTTAATTCAGCGAGTCCACGAGAAATGTATAAACCCAGACCGGTGCCTGTGCTAGAGCTGGTGAAAAAAGGTTCAAATAAATTCTTCACTGATGCTTCAGGTACACCTGGCCCATAATCAATGACTTTGATAGTCGGTTGATTAAAATAAGTACTCACTTTGAGCCGTATCGGTTGATTAGACACATCACTGTATTTTAGTGCGTTTTCACAAAGATTATTTAATATTTGCGTTAAATGATTGGGATCAAATAATGTATCTTGAACACCCGCATCAACAGAGAGAGAAAAATGCTTGTTATGCTTGATGTGTTCTGATTTAAATTTCAGCAAATAGGCTTTTAACCAGCTAGCAAGGTGAATGCGCTCCACCTTGGAATTATCTTTGTGTGATAGCTGTAAAATTTCCTCAATGATGCTATTCATTCTTAAACTATGAGTTTGAATGATTTCAGTTAAGCGCTTTTCCTGAGAGGAGAGGTGCGGACATTCTGCTAACAGTTGCCCTGCATGACTAATGGCTCCCAGAGGGTTACGAATTTCGTGTGCAATATTAGCCGTTAACTGCCCCAAAGAAGCAAGCTTACTCTGCTGTACACGCTGATTATAAGCCACCTGATCTTCCAGAGTAATCATATAAAAAAGCATATGCCGAGTTGGTAAAGAGGTAAAGTTTACCTGTAAATCAATTAACTCCCTTGTAGATAAACGAATAAAACTTATATTCGGGTGTCTTAGCCAGTGTGTAAATGCATTTGCTAGCGGAAGAGAAATTTCAGTTAGTGTTGCTGGTAATCTATCTAGACCCAGTAATCTAGGGCATGCTTGATTATAACGTGTGATTTCTAGTTGCTGGTTAGTGATGATTATCCCTGATTGCATATTCTGGATAATGTATTGATTCAGTTCTTCTAGTGAAGTAATCGTTTGTTGGTGTTGCGCTGCAATACGTTCGGTTTGCTCGGTACGCTGGGCTAAAAAATAGGACAGTAAAGCGAGGGTAAAAAAACCTGCCCCTAGTACACCTGCATAGGGATATGAGACAGAACTGAAGCCCACCGCTTTATAGGCGTATGATTGCTCTGCAAATACAAATAAGCTTGCCATAGCAGCGAATAGCATAGCGCATCTACCGCCGATTAATAAACCTCCTGCAGCTGTAGAGACGAGCATTAATGCGCCGATACCACTGGTTATTCCCCCGCAGGCATGCATGATAATGGTTATCAAGACTATATCGGTAAATACCAGCATTTGAGCTTGCGAAGCATAGCTAGGGGTGCGCAGAATAATAAAAAACCAGCCTGCCAGGCTTACAAATAAATAAGTAAAACTGCTAACTAAGTATAATTGGCTATAACTCGGCACAATCAGTAAGCGACCTATCTGTGAGTAATACAATGCCAAAAACAGAAAGGATAAAACCAGGCGATAGAAATAAAAACTTTTTAATAAGAACCATGCCTGTCTTACCGGTATCTTATATCCCCTGGAAAAAGGGCAAGGTGAGATCACATTAGAATCTTGAGGCATATTAACTATGTTTAATTAATTATTTATATATCGGCAATGGATATTTTTATTATATATATTATAAAGGCATTATTATTGCCGTTGGGTAGCTTGATAATATTAAATATTATTGGCTTATGCTTATTTAAGCAGCATCCTTCGCTTGGGGTCATATTAATCAGCTTTTCTTTAGCCAGCTTGTTATTACTTAGTTTGCCTATTGTAGAAAAAAAACTGGCGGCAACACAGGAAATTTATCCGCCTCTTAATGTTGAAGCATTGCAAGCTTTCGCGGCACAAGCTATTGTTGTTTTAGGCGGTGGTCTACGAAGTCCGGCGCCCGAATATGTGGGGCAAGTGAGCCTAAAAGATCGAACTTTAGCACGGGTGCGTTATGCTGCTTTGCTGGCTAAACAAACACAGCTTCCTGTATTAGTGAGCGGTGGCAAGGTGTTTAAGAAAGACCTTCCGGCTGAAGCAGAGCTAATGGCGCTAGTGTTGAGAGATGAATATAATCAAACAACCCGCTGGCAAGAGACTCAAAGTCGTAATACCTTTGAAAATGCACAATATACGCAAAAAATTTTAAGTCGGCAGGGTGTACAACGCATAATCCTGGTTACTCATGCCTTTCATATGCGTAGAGCGGTGGAACAGTTTGAGTTACAAGGCTTTGTAGTGTTGCCCGCACCCACGGGTTTTTTCTCGCGTGCTGATGTAGACATCTTTAGTTTCTTGCCATCCGCAAAAGCACTGCAACATAGTTCCTTGGTGATACATGAATTAATGGGCCGTGCCTGGTATAAAATAAGGTATCAGGAATAGCCTTGCTCAACGAATTTTTCTAGCTTCAAGCTGCCTTATCTGCTTTTTTGTAACCCGCTGGGCGGATTGCTACTTTAGTCTGTATCAGCGTGCACAAAGAGCCGTCAGCCTGATAATAAGCATATTCAAATACGGGGGTACTTCTGCCTTTTGCGGCCAGATCAGTGCGAATTTGCTGTTCTTGCTCTGCCGAGAAACTAAAGCGTAATTCCAGGTCAGTTAAACCCTGGGCTCTAAAATCCAGGCTGAGAGACCTCGTCCAGACCGCATAATCAGGAAATATTTTCATACAGGCCATGGCGGCAATAGGGTCGGCAAGACAGGCCTGAAACCCGCCAAATAAACTACCTCCAATATTTGTGGCTATCCAGCTATGTGGTAGGCGAATTGTAATATGTCGCCAATCGGGGGATAAATCCAGCACTTTTATACGCATTAGCCAAAACGCTGGAAACCACTCGATTCTTTGTTTATCGGATATTAAAGTGGTATTCCAGATTAAGCGGCGTAAATTCATAAGTCAGCGCTATAAAAAATGTATCATTTAGCCAGGCTTTTACTGGCTATTTCGAACACATCTTTGGAGATGTTTTCACTACTGATAATGCGCTCTAATTGCTGTTGCATTAAATCCTGACGCTGTTTATCAAACTTGCGCCATTGGGTTAGTGCGCTGACCATACGAGAGGCAACCTGAGGGTTAAGACTATTTAAAGCTATCACCTGGTCGGCTAAAAATTGATAGCCCTGGCCATTTTTAGCATGGTAATGAATTGCATTAGCTTGGCTAAATGCGCTTACCAGAGAACGTACCCGGTTAGGGTTTTTTAAATCAAATGCGGCATGGTGTAATAAGGACTGGACGACATCAAAAGTTCCCTGCTGTGAGCTTGAAGCCTGTAGACTAAACCACTTATCAATAACCAAAGCTTCACCTTGCCATTGCTGATAAAACTGTTCTAAATACGCCTGTTTCTGTGGGTTTTCAGAGTTTACAATTGAGCCTAAGGCGGCAATCTGATCGGTCATTGTTTTAGCACTGGCAAATTGAGCATTGGCCAATTGGTAACTATTATCCGAATCTAATTGAGTTAAATAATCCAGACACAGGTTTTTAATTCTACGTTTGCCTATCGCCTCCGAGTTCAGCTCTCCTGTTTCGCCCTGGTTGTACTGTAAGTAAAGGGTCGTAAACTGTTCGCTTAAATGTTCCGCGAGGCTGCGCTTAACAAATTGCCGTGCAAGGTGAATAGCATCGACATCGACAACGAGCATTTGTTCCGCCAGATAAGTTTCAGCGGGTAAAGATAGTAGGCAGGCTAAATAGGATAAATCAGTTGTAGGTTGCTCCAAAATGGCTTTAAAGCTAGTTACCAGAATATCAGGAATAGCCAAATTCTTGTCTTGCTTAAGATTCTCGATTAACTCAAAAATGATGCTAGCGACTAATTGCTGTCCTGCTTCCCAGCGGTTAAAGCTATCATTATCATGTTGTAATAAAAAAGCCAGATCAATTAAAGGGCGTGAAATTTGCAATTTAACCGGTGCTGAAAAATCACGTAATATTGATAGTACCGGGTTACCCGTTACATTTTCAAAGACAAAATCCTGGGTTTGTTGGGTAAGCTCAAGGGTGAATTCTTTGTTCATCGAGGCAACATCTGACAAGTGAGCATCCATTACAGTGCCATTTGCAGCAAGTAGAGCGACTTTAATCGGGATATGCAATACTGCAGCGTTTTCCTGGCCCGGTATAGACTGACTCAAAGTCAGGTTGAATGTTTGTGTATCGGCATCATAGGCTTGCTCAACTTTAATCTCAGGGGTACCCGCTTGCGCATACCAGCGCCTGAACTGACTCAAATCCCTGGCATTAGCATCTTCCATGGCTTGTACAAAGTGCTCACAAGTGACCGCTTGACCATCGTGCCGTTGAAAATATAAATCCGCCCCTTTATGAAAATTCTCTGTGCCTAATATAGTACGGAGCATACGCACGACTTCAGCGCCTTTTTCGTACACCGTTAGGGTGTAGAAATTATTGATTTCTATATAAGCCTCCGGGCGGATCGGGTGAGCTAAGGGCCCTGCATCTTCGGCAAATTGGCGGGTACGAAGTGCATTCACATCATCGATACGTTTAACCGCTCTGGAGGTCTGATCCGCTGTGAACTCCTGGTCACGGAATACCGTAAAGCCTTCTTTCAAACTTAATTGAAACCAGTCACGGCATGTAATGCGGTTACCACTCCAGTTATGAAAATACTCATGTCCGATGACGCCTTCAATATGTTCGTAATCCATATCTGTAGCGGTATCCGGGCGAGCCAGGACAAATTTGGTATTAAATACGTTGAGCCCTTTATTTTCCATGGCTCCCATATTGAAATGTCCCACCGCGACGATCATGTATAAATCTAGATCATAT
This sequence comes from Methyloprofundus sp., assembly GCF_965251085.1. Taxonomy (NCBI): domain Bacteria; kingdom Pseudomonadati; phylum Pseudomonadota; class Gammaproteobacteria; order Methylococcales; family Methylococcaceae; genus Methyloprofundus; species Methyloprofundus sp. Next base: position 4,734,023 of record NZ_OZ252594.1, read on the forward strand.
TCACGCCCGTACACTTGCTCATCCCAGCGCATGGCATTTTTTAAAGACTGCATTGCATGTGCGCATTTATCCATATCATGCGTTTCTACAAAAATTTGCAGGGTAATATTACGCCCACTCATGGTGGTGAACTGGTCTTCAATGCATTCTAGTTGTCCAGCAACCAGCGCAAATAAATAGCAAGGTTTTTTAAAGGGGTCTTCCCAGGTAACCCAGTGACGATTGTCAATTAATTCGCCATGTGCCACTTTATTACCATTGGACAATAAAACTGGATAGAGCGTTTTATCCGCAATCAAAGTCGTGGTAAAGCGCGCCATCACATCAGGCCTATCCAGAAAATAGGTGATTTTGCGAAAACCCTGAGCCTCGCATTGGGTACATAACATATCATTAGAGACAAATAAGCCCTCTAATGCGCTATTAGCTTTTGGGTTAATAGTATTTTCTATTGCCAGGGTAAACGTTGTATTTTGTGGGACATCAATAATCGTTAATGATTCATCAGTAAGCGTGTACTGACTATCTGTCAGAGCCACGCCATTGACAGCCACGCTAATTAAAGTTAGCTCTTCACCTAATAGTTCCAGAGCAGCATGCTTAGCACTATTATCCGGATTGTGGGTAATCGTTAAGCGGGAGACCACACGCGTATATTCAGCTTCAAGAATAAAATTTAAATCAACCGTTTCGATTAAATATTTTGGTTCTTGATAATCTTTAAGGTATATGGTTTGAGGCTTTGCTTCTGATGTGTGTCTATTGTTCATGATGTTCTTTATCAATTAGGTGCGCATAGCAATTATTACATACTTGGTGCTGCTGCGAACTATATTACGAGGCATTATGCTTATCGTTTCTAAGCCTTGCATGCTTTAAAGGCAAAAATAACCACTAATAGCCAGGCACCTAAAAAGCTGAGTCCACCGAAAGGGGTGATCATTCCTAGCCATTTTACACCGGAAAAGCTGAGTAAATATAAGCTTCCGGAAAATAAGACGATCCCGGCAAACATTAACCAGCCCGCATAAATTAATAGCCGCGCTTCGGGATTTTGTTGTCTTAATAAGGCGATAAACCCCAGGCCTAATGCATGCCACATTTGATAGTTCACTGCAGTTTTGTATACTGCGAGCATTTCAGGTGACAAAACGGTTTTTAAAGCATGTGCGCCAAACGCGCCCATGGCAACAGCAAGCAATGCGCTGATAGCACTTAATAATAGAAAGACAGGATGCATTATTTTTCCAATAGACGGGGCATTAATTGTACAAGATTACACGGTTTGGTTCTAAAGTCTAATTGTTCACTAATTAAACTGTCCCAGACAGTACGACAGGCACCGGATGAGCCGGGCAGGCAAAAGATATAAGTCGCATTTGCTACGCCTGCAATAGCCCGGGATTGTATGGTTGAGGTCTTTATATCCTGGTAAGATAGCATCCTAAACACTTCACCAAATCCATCCAGAGTTTTATCCAGCAGTGGCGCAAATGCTTCAGGAGTGCCATCTCTGCCGGTAACGCCTGTGCCTCCCGTGCTGATAATAACATTCACTTTATCATCCGCGATCCATTGAGAGACTGTGGCGCGAATCTGATAAATATCATCCGCGACAATAGCTTTGGCATAGAGTTGGTGCCCTGATTTTTCTAATCGTTCGACTAGCGTCTTTCCGGATATATCATCGGCCTCGGTACGAGTATCCGAAACAGTTAAGATTGCTATATTAAGGGGAAGAAATTGTCTGTCGGTCCGGGACATACTTTACACCTATAAGAGTCTGCTGATAATAACCTCTCATTTTACATAAAAGAAGTGTCTATGGCAGGCTTTGATTAAGCAGTATTTCAATTATAGTCAGATTGGCCTGCATAAAAATAATACTAAAGAGAGCATTCGATTATAATTAAAGTATAAAATAATAATTCAAGAATTTGATGTTCTCCAATACTCTGTTATTAACTTCTTGCAAAACAATTCTCTAACAAGTTTCTATGGCTGTTAATCCTAAATCAAACGAAGGCAAGGCCTTACGCAAGCAATTTCCATTGCTAACGATGCCAGCACAGCAATTTAGAGAGCTATGTACTACTTGTGATGTGTCTAGGGTATCTCGGGGAGACCACCTATTTAAGATAGGTGATGCAACAGAATCATTTATTTATCTTATTCAAGGTACGGTTTCCTTAGAAGCGAATGAATTCATACTGGAAACAATTAAGGCTGGAACAGATGCCGCAAAATTTGCATTAGCTCATCAGTTTCCCCGTAAAGTTTCAGCTCGTGCAATAGATGATGTCAATTTTATTAGCCTGGGTCTTAATGCCTTTGATAAAACGGATACTGATTATAATGAAGCGGAAAATGTCTACCGAGTTGTTAATGACGATGATGATAGCGAAGCTGATGCAAGCATAGATTGGCTTGCTGCTATGCTGCAATCACCCGTGTTTCAGCTTTTACCTGCGGTGAATTTGCAGCAGGTATTGATGAGCTTGCAAGATGTTAAATTTAGCCAGGGTGAGGCTATTTTTAAACAGGGCGATGAGGGTGATTATTGTTTCCTGATTAAAAAAGGTCGCTGTACTTTAAGTCGAAAAGCATCTGAGGGAGGCAAAGCAATAAGTTATCTGGAGCTTGCCGAAGGAAAGGCATTTGGTGAGGAAGCGATAATAACGGGAGAACCAAGAAATATGACGGTTACCGCTACTACAGATATGCTGGTTTCGCGTATAGATGCAGAGCGCTTTATTAAATTCATTAAAGAGCCGGTGCTTAAATACATAGAATATAGTGATTTACAGCAAGAGCGAGAGCAATCCCCCGAGCTTCTGGTAATAGACATACGCTCTACCGAGGAATACAGAAAACAGCATATACCGGGTAGTCGTAACATGCCTTTTTTCACTTTGCGCATGTATATTAATGAGTTAATGCAAGAGCAAGGAAAAATTGTTGTTGTTTGTGAGGATGGCGTAGCAAGTGATGCAGCGGCTTTTGAATTAATCAAGAACCGGATGGACGCGATTATTCTGCAGGGTGGCATACAAAGCTTACCCCATTGGAATAAAGAAGAAAATGTGCCTGAGCTAGTCACTGAAGAAATGCCTGATGTTATTGAAACGGAAGGCAGCTTGCTACAGAAAAACGTAGTATTAAAGGAAGAAAATGAACGCTTAATGACTGAATTAAGCTTATTTAAAAAGCAGTACAGCTTACTTTATAAACAAACAGAGAAATTAAAAGCTGCACTGGATAAGCTGCGCTTAGCTAAGTAAGCATAGACAACCCCGAGGGATTGTCGAGCTTACGCTGCAATAAAGCCTTGTGCCTCGTGCAGATAATTAAATCCGGCAAACAAGGAATTATTTGATTTTTGATTCTTTGTACATGACGTGCTTACGTACAACAGGGTCAAATTTTTTGATTTCCATTTTTTCTGGCATAGTACGTTTATTTTTATCTGTTGTATAAAAATGCCCAGTACCCGCTGATGAAACTAATTTTATTATATCTCGCATGTTATGACTCCTTAAACTTTTTCGCCGCGTTGACGCAATTCTGCTAAAACAACATCAATACCTTTTTTATCGATGATACGCATACCTTTAGCAGATAATCTTAAGCGTACCCATTTATTTTCACTTTCAACCCAGAACTTATGATGATGCAAGTTAGGATTAAAGCGTCTTTTTGTTCTATTTTTAGCGTGTGATACATTGTTTCCGCTAACAGGACGTTTACCTGTTACTTGACAAATTTTGGACATGATTTACCTCAAGTGTGCCTTTATTCAAAGTTAGCCGGACTTTATACCAAAATTTATCGACAAGGTAAACAAGAATTTATTTATTTTCTTGATATAATCACGCCCATTCAGCAAAAAACAGGCTATACTCAAAAAAGAAAATGACGCTGGATTTTCATCGGGCACTCAGCTAATGACAGCAGCTATAAATGGAATTGTAATAAGGCACCTGGAAATTAATAATCGGGCAGGATTTTTGTTTGTCATCGGTGCGGTAGCAAAGGGCGCATAGCTGGCTACATAACTATTGCTACAGTGCTGATGACGGACAAAAAGATGAACAAGGATGGATGATTATTTGTTTCCAGGTGCCTAAGCCTTACTGAAAATGCATAACCCCTTTATATACAAGAGAAAAATATTGTGACTATTAAATTGGGCATGGTCATGGATTCGATTGACCATATTAACATCCATAAAGACACCAGTTTTGCGATGTTACTGGAAGCGCAGGCACGCAACTGGACGTTATATTATATGCAAATGGATGATTTGTTTTTACGTAATGGCAAAGCCTATGCGAATATCCGGCATATTAAGGTCCAGCGTCACGCAACGGACTGGTATCAGGTTATTGAGCAGCAAAGCATCGCGCTAGAATCTTTAGACTGCATCATTATGCGTAAAGAACCGCCTGTGGATCAGGAATTTATCTATGCTACCCATATCCTGGAGCTAGCTGAAAAACAGGGTGTTTATGTTATCAATAAACCTCAAGCATTGCGCGATGCTAATGAAAAACTCTTTACCGCCTGGTTCCCGCAGTGCTGTGCTGATACGCTGGTCACGCGTAACGCAGACCTGATTCGCGAGTTTCTTGCAGAACATCAGGATATTATATTAAAGCCTTTGGATGGCATGGGAGGCGCTTCGATTTTTCATTTGCGCAGCAATGATCCGAATATTAGCGTAATTATTGAAACGATTACCGAATATGGTCAGCGCCATGTCATGGGGCAAAAATATTTGCCAGAAATCAAACAGGGCGATAAGCGCATCTTGATCGTTAATGGCGAAGCTATTCCCTACGCATTGGCGCGTATTCCCGCACAAGGTGAAACTCGTGGGAACCTTGCTGCAGGCGGCTTTGCACAAGGCCAGCCCTTAAGCGAGCGTGATATCTGGATTGCAAATCAAGTGGGGCCAGTATTAAAGGAAAAGGGGCTGGTTTTTGTGGGTATAGATGTCATCGGAGATTATTTAACCGAAATCAATGTGACCAGTCCGACTTGTGTACAAGAACTGGATAAGCAGTTTGGCATTAATATCTGTGCAAAACTGATGGATCATATTGAGACAGTACTCGCGAAAGACTAGACGTATGAGTGAACAAGTTTTTCAACGCCCTTCACCGCTATCCAATAATGATACCCTGCTGGTTACCCTTTTTTTCGCAGCAGTCATTCATGCGCTACTAATATTAGGTATCACTTTTAGCAAGCCTAAGGTAGATAGGGTCAGTAAGTCCCTTGAAATTACATTGGTCACAAAGCAAGCACTAAAAGCACCGAAAAAAGCAGAATTTTTGGCGCAGAATAATCAGATAGCCACGGGTAAAAAACTTGATAAACCCACTCCGGCTGCAAAAAAGACAATGACAGTAGGTCGTCAGCCAAAAAAGCCGCCAGCCCAACAGCAGCGTACACAGCAAAGCAGTGCAAATAAACGCGTCATTACTCAACACAAAGCAGTAGAAAAAATTTCCCAGGCACCTGAGCCTAAAAAAAACAATACAAAGCCTCGGCCTAAATTATCCATGGATGCCTTGCGCCAGCAATTGACTCAGCTGGGTGAAAAAATACGTTATAAAAAACCTAGCAGTGATCAAAAACGCATTAAATTTATTAATTCTGTCAGTGCGCATAAATATCTTGCTGCTCAATATATTACCGACTGGCAGCGTAAAATAGAAAATATGGGCAATCTAAATTACCCTGCGATTGCAAAACGCGCTGGCTTTTCAAGCACACTCACCATGGATGTCGGGATTAAACCAGACGGCAGTATTTATAGTATGCGTATTAGGAAATCTTCTGGCTATCCTGCGCTCGACAAGGCAGCCAAGCGTATCGTCAAGGTAAGCGCTCCTTTTCCACCGTTACCGAAAGCATTGCTTGAAGAAGTTGATGTTCTGGTGATTACTCGCGTGTGGAAATTCTCTGATGAGTCTGGCCTGCATAACCGCTAAGGAACGCGCACGAAATAACTTAAGCAACTGGCTGGTCTTTTTATCCGCCTTCTGCGCTGTAGAAACTGTTACGTAGCTGGCTATTATAGTGATACCCAGTGAATAGATCGTCATTGCCAAGCCATTTGAAGATTACAAAGGCCTATTTTTATATCATTGCCATAATCTGGAACATGAAGACTTAGGAATGATGCGGCAATTTTATATAGGCTAGCTTTACTATTTTATTTTACAAGTAACTTTGTTGTTAGACTTCGCACGGTTACGGATGCGGAAAATATAGTGAGCTGATTTTTTTCGAGAGCAAAGCCTGCCCCGTACTTGATACGGGGACGCGGAAACTGGCGCATAGCTAGCTACGTAACGATTTCAGCAACGTAGCTACCGGCAAAACTCAGCCGCTCACGGTTTCTACCGCAATTGCAAAAAATGTCCGCTTAACCTATGGGTGAGGCTAACATTTTTTGAAAGTATTACCTAAATCCTGCAAGCATTATACATAATAATCCACAAAACTCCTTATTAAACAATGATATAATATCATTTTCCTGATTTCACTATCTCATTGTTTTAATGAAGCCCTCTAAAGTATCAAAATCCTCATCTCACGTAAGAAACCGTACCCGAACGGTAAAAATGACATCTACAGCACATGGATTGACAAGCCAGGCGGGACTGATTCCCGTCGTGAAATATTTAGACAGGATAGGTTTTGAAAAAACCGTAAAACAAAGCGTTCCACATCGGCGGGGTGAAAATGCAGACCATCACTTATCTGATGTGGTTCTATTGACGTTGGTTGGCATGATGGGGGGAGCAACATCAATGGCAAAGGTGACGACCGTATGGGCAGATAGCGTACTGCGCAAAGTAGCTGGCTGGATAAAGATTCCTGTTGAAACCACAATTTTACGGATCTTTAAAGAAGTAAGTGATAGGCAGATAAGCCAGTTTGAAACGCTCACGCATACTTTGCGTGGTCAACACTGGCGGCGATTGCTTCGTTCCGGAAAATCGAAAACTGGCATACAATCCGTCCAGTGGGTCGATGTCGATTCAACTGTGGACACCGTTTGTGGTCGACAAGAAGGAAGTGCCAAAGGCTTCAACCCCAAAAAGAAAGGTGCCCGTTCATACCATCCACAACTCGCTTTTCTAGCGGAAACAAAAGAAATTTTACAAGCCTGGTTCCGGACAGGCAATGCCTTTACAAGCAATGGTGTTGTAGAATTTACCAAACAGTTACTTGCACACTTGCCCAATCGGATGCGCATTATTTTTCGCGGTGACAGTGGTTATTTTGTCGGTGATTTGCTTGAATTTCTCGATACCAGAGGGCATGGGTATCTAATAAAGGTTAAACTTAAGAATTTGAACGCATTGCTGGCCAAACAGGCCTGGACAGCCATACAAGGCCGACCCGGTTGGGAGCAGAGCGAGTTTCAATATCGTTGTGGTGGCTGGTCTCGCTCTCGTCAGTTTGTCGCGGTCAGGATAAAGCAACCTAAACAAGTGACAGGACCTCAGTCCGAGCTTTGGGATACGGCAGAATATGACTATTTTTGTTATGTAACAACTGAACCTCTATCGCCTTGGCAAACACATAAGAAGTATGGTGAACGAGCGACGTGCGAAACATGGATTGAAGAAGCAAAATCACAAATGGGTTTAGGTAAAATCAGAACGAATCAATTTCTGGCTAATGCCGCATTATTTCATTGCGCCGTTCTTGCCTACAATACCGTGCGCTGGATGGCTCAATTGAGTGGCAACAAAACGTTGTGCCAATGGGAGCCGGATACACTTCGTACTTATCTGATTCGGGTGGCTGGAAAATTACTCACAGGCAATAATCAGCTGAGAGTCAGAACACCTGCAGATCCGCTCTATCCACAGGAATGGGATGATTGGGTTAAGGTGGGGTTACTCGCTTAACATTAACCGAAGTTAAGTCACTTTGATTAAAAGGTCATGGCACGTTGGCAGGGTGTTTATTGCCTTGGGCTCGGGGGATATCCATACGATACAAAAAATTTCCTCTATTTATGATTTAAATCTGGATATTTTGATCGGTTGGACAAAGAGGGCTGGCAAAGCGGCAGTAAAAACCTAATAACCACTTAGCTAGACAGGTTAATGAGAGTCAAAATATGGGCTTGCAGGATTTAGGTGATACTTATACTCGCATATTTATAGGTGAGCAAGTTGTCCTGATATTAAACCTGCATATACTTCGCGCAGTCACGGGTGTGGATTTCTAGCGGCTGAGTTTTTGCCAATAGCTACGCTGCTGAAACCTTTACGTAGTTAGCTATGCGCCAACTTCAGCGTCTTGCCCTCGACAAAAATCAGTTCACTATACAACCGCATCCGTGACCGCGTGATGTATAGTTAGCTGATAGGTAAGTGAAAACAATATCAATATTTGTTACAAAAGGTCCACTCGCAACTAATTTTTCCAGGATCACGGTGCTTTTGTTATATACTGCAAACAACACTTACGTTACAGGGAATAAATTATGCATAGTGGCACTATCAAGTCTGATTATTATTTAGCACGGCTCGTTGCTTCTCTGCTAATGGCAAGCTGCTTTTTGTCGGGCTGTGCGACTCCGGGTTCCACAGAAGATGCTGCAAATGCAGAGGCTCTGGTTGCCATTACGGCAGCACCTACCAATGTTTATCATCAAGGTAAGTTTGTCTGGCATGATTTAATTACTCCCGATATTGCCGCGTCACGAAAATTTTATAGTGGATTGTTTGATTGGACCTTCCTGCAGCAGGGGCGCTATACGATTATTTTAAACAAGGGGCACCGCATAGGCGGAATGCTGGAAGTCAAACCACAGACCGGGAAAGAAGCAGAAGCAGTGTGGCTAGCCTATATGTCGGTTCCCGATGTGGATAAAGCGAGTGACTACCTGGAAGACCATGGTGGGGAGATAATCAAAGGACCTCTGGATATGCCACATCGTGGGCGTGGGGCTTTAGTAAGTGACCCACTAGGTGCGCATTTGTTGTTATTACATGCAATGGACGGCGATCCTGCCGATAGTGTGCCTGTCGAAGGTAGTTGGCTATGGGATGAGCTATGGAGCAATCAGCCGCAGGATAGTTTTATTTTTTATCAGAACCTGGGGCGCTACGATTCAATATTTGGCCAAAGAGATTACCAGATTCTGGAAAATGAAGGTAAGTGGCGCGCCGGCATCAGACACGTTCCTGAAGATGATTTTAAAGTTCGCTGGGTCTCGTCTATCCGGGTTAAAGACCCTGCCTTGTTATTAGACAAAGTAACGAGTCTAGGCGGTAAAATATGGGTGCGTCCTGGGGAATCTCTAAAGGATACAGGTGCAAATATTGCGGTTATTTCTGATAACGTGGGTGCCTTCTTAATACTGCATCGCTGGAAGCCAGGTGATAAAGACCTGGGAAGTGAGGGGCAGTGATGAGGATTTTAAACAGACTGATACTACTCGCGGTCATGCTAACAGCAACGTTGGTCTTACCGGCTTGCAGTTCCACCGGCAATACTAGTGTAGGATATACGGTTTATCAGGGCTATAATTACCCTAATTACGGATATTATTATGGGCGTGGTCTCTACAATAGACCTACCGGATTTGGCGGTGGGGGGCCAACTGAGCCACCTGATCCCAGACCTGCCCTGCCAGTAAATAAGGCTAATTAAAAAGTCGCTACTGAAACTTTTATTAAGTTCAGACCACCTGAACTCTAGGATAATAACTTGATGCCAATGCTTGATATGTAGGTTGGCGCTGAGCTTGCGAAGCCCAACAATCACTGTGCAATATCATGTTGGGCTTCGTATACTCAGCGCCAACCTTGCACTTTAGTATCATTTGATTATCTTGTGAAAACGGTAAGCTTTTGATTTCTTTATGTCGAGATCAGGAGCTCTGAAGTTGGCTTTGCTTTAACCTAAAAACCGTAGTTGAACGTTATAAACCTAGAAAAATCTGTTGCTCACGGCTTCTAGCACAAGCTCTTGATTCCACGGCACCGCAAAAAATGTCTGCTTAACGAATGGTGAAGCGAAAATTTTTTTAAAGCCCTGTGAAACCAAGCCTTGCGCTATGGTTCCGTGCTCAACTTATTTTTCTAGGTTTCAGAGTTGTTAAAGGCCGAGTGTCCAGCTTTCAGGATTTAACCTGGGTCAAAATCCAGTACACATAGTTTTTTAGCCGCATGAAGCTGACCATTTAAGAGTAGGTTCATCAATTGTTCAGTACGCTCCATATACTCTTTCGTTAATTCTTTAAATGCTTCGGGTAAATGGTGACGTTCCAGCTGCGATAAATGACCATCAAATGCAGCAGCAACACTTAGCAAATCAAGCAAGAAGTAACGTTCTTTGGTTGTGACCTCGTCAAGCACCACTAGAAAGTCCTCCCAGTCATCGTATTCCTTACTATCATCAATTTGAAAGGTATCACATAGCCTGAGTAATAAGACCAGCATATTAGGGTGGTAGTTTTGCGCCAATACCATCATCGTAGCAACGGCTCGCACTGAGCCTTCGCGCGCTTTCGGGCTGAGTTGTGCAATCAGATCGTCGGTAAGCATATCATTGACGATATGTTCAGCCAGTTTGTTACCGAACAATCTAAGTCGTGCTTCTCGTGCCACTTTATACAGTGTAAAAGCATCCCAGATACCGGTAATTGGTATAGCTACCCAGCTAAATGCCGTACGCGCCTCGCCTTTACCAAATAGGCGGATTAATAAAAATTTAACAGCCAGGCCGCTGAGTACAACTTTAGCTTTATATAAAAAGGCGACCAGGAATAATTTGGATTTAGATAGGTGCTTTAAGGGATCTATGCCCAGGTAATGAATAATCGGATCAGGTACTTCTAGTGCTGCACGAGCTAGGATATTGGGTACCGCATCATCACCCGGCAGGCATGAGCCCTTAGCAGTCTGATTATGTCCGGTAAGACAGGCAAGGCTGTAGACGGTTTTCAGCCCCAGCCAGAATAACACGACCATTTCGATTGCCAGCATAATCACCAGGGTGCTGCCATATAATAGGTAATAAGCAGTGGGCTGCATAGTATCCATATAGGTCCACTCCACCCAGATAGATACAAAGGTGGTTAATGCGCCGATAGCAAACGCAATGATTGCAGCAAACCCGGTGATATTGCTTGCTAGCGTACGTAGGGTAATGTCGGGTGGAAGGTCGTCGATACTGATGTTTTGCATATCCGCAGTACCCGATTTATTTGCCAGGTAGCGGTAATATTTAACACCTATTTTTTCCAGAAAGCCGGGCGTTTCTTCTCTCGCATAAGAGGGACTTTTCTTATTGTTTTTCTCAGGCATTGCTGGGTTCCTCTCTAATATCAATGATAGTCTAATTTATTATTATTTATGATATTTTGGCTCTAAGTAGTGATGCTGACTATAACACATCTGCCATAGAGGTATAACAATCCTAAAAATCTCGCTAACGCATGACTTATCAGGCTTAAGCCGTTCCGGTTGAAAAATGCGCATAGATTTTAATCTCGCTTATTCTTTTCTAGATGAAATGCTACAAATGTACTATTATTAGTAGTACTTATTTACATCGCTTATTTCTGTCTGTCAGATGTCTTGAGTGAGGCGGGTGTACTTAAAAGTGAAGTAATAGTAACAAGCAACGTTGTAGAGCGGACTTCAGTCCGCAATTCATGCTGAAATATAGCGGACTGAAGTCCGCTCTACAATAATGCAATTCATATTTACTGCACTTTTAAGTACACCCGAGTGAGTTGGTAATATATCTATTGAGTGTTAACTGTAAGGAGAATTATATGGGGATTTTAGACTCGCTTCTAAGTGGTCAAAATGGTCAGCTTATTGCCCAGCTCGCACGTAGCAGTGGGATTGGGGAAAAGGATGTGCAAAATGTGCTGGGTCAATTGTTACCTGCCGTATCAAAAGGTATTAAAGGCAATGCAAGCAGCTCTGAAGGGCTTGGCGAATTAGTGACGGCATTGGGCAAAGGTAATTATCAGCGTTATCTTGAGAGCCCTGAAGAACTGGCTGGCCAGGCCGCAACGGATGAAGGCAATGCCATTCTAGGAAAGGTTCTCGGCGGAAGAGATGCCAGTCGTGGCGTGGCGGAGCAGGCAGCGAAAACGACGGGAATTGATAGCAGCATTATTAAGCAGTTATTACCTCTGGTAGCCACGATGGCAATGGGAGCACTGAGTAAGGAAACCACTGATAGCCCAATAGGAGGACGTGGGCAAAGCCTGGATATGAGTAGTCTAACCGGAGCCGATGCTAGTCCCGTGATAGGTAAGTACTTACGCAAAATTAATTTAACGAAAAAAGGTGTCATAATAAACAATTATTTTGCTGACTCTAAATGTTTGTGCTCTATATAAAACACCTACTCCCAGAAGAAATTACTGCTTTAAATGTGATGCATAAAAACCATCCACTTCATTTAAGTAGAAGTCGAGCTCATGCTATTTTATTAAGTTTCAAAGAGCATTCTGTTCCCATGATTTGTTCTATTTATAACGTATGCCGCCAAACTGTTTCCACTTGGTTTTCTAACTGGGAAAAGAATGGAATCGATGGATTGGTTGACTGTCAGGGAAGAGGACGGCGAGGTATTTTAACTGAAAAACAACAAATAAGCTTAGTCCAGAGAGTTGAAAAATCTCCTAGATCATTAAAATCAGTACTAGCAAAATTTGAAGAAGATCTAGGCATTTCAGTTAGCATTGATACTATAAAACGTATTTGTAAACAAGCTGATCTTGTTTGGAAACGAGTTAGAAAATCCTTAAGGATAAAGCGTAATCAAGATAAATTTGATTTGGCAACCGATGAAATAAAAGAATTAATACAACAACATAAAGAGAATGAACTTGATTTGTGCTACTTTGATGAGTCGGGGTTTACACTAGAACCCTGTGTTCCTTATGCTTGGCAACAGTCAGGTGAGACGATTGAAATACCAAGCTCAAACAGCAAGCGTCTTAATGTATTAGGTTTTGTTAACAGAGATTGCAGGTTTGATTCTTTTGTTTTTGAAGGGAGTGTAAACACTTCGGTTGTTGTGGCTTGTATTGATGAATTTGCTAAACAGATTAAAAAACCAACAACTCTTATTATTGATAATGCATCGACTCATACGAGTAATGAATTTAATGAAAACCTTGAAAGGTGGAAAGAAAAAAACCTATCCATTTACCGTATACCGCCATACTCACCCGAGTTAAATATTATCGAGATTATATGGCGTAAAATAAAATACGAATGGCTTCCTTTTTCAGCTTATGAATCCTATGCCTCTCTTCAGGAAGAATTATTTAAGGTGCTGTCTAATATTGGAAAGAATTACAAAGTAGAGTTTGCATAAAAGGTTAAATTAATTTTGCATGGGTACTTATGATAACCTCGTTTCTGGATGCAGATAACGATGGCAGCATCACAGATGATTTATTGAATATGGCCAAGAAATTTTTATAAACAGAGGGAGAGAAAAATGGGACTTTTTGATTTTGCCAGTAATATAGGAAAAAAACTTTTTAATAAGGATGCTGATGCAGCAGCCGAAATAACTGAGTATATTAATGCCGATAATCCGGGAATTGAAGACTTAAGTGTTGTTTATAATGATGGCGTTGCAACTATTATAGGAGTGACGGATAGCACTGAAGCAGCTCAGAAGGCTATTTTGATGGCAGGGAATGTCAATGGTGTGACCGAGGTCGTGCCGAAAATTCAGATTAATGATGTCGAAGTAGATATGGCGACAGCATTTGAATCTGATAAGGTTGAATATTATGTGATTGAGAGCGGTGATTCGTTATCAAAAATTGCTAAAAAATATTACCAAAACGCGATGGAATATCCACGTATTTTTGAGGCGAATAAAGAGGTGATTAAAGATCCTGATTTAATTTATCCAGGGCAAAAAATCAGAATTCCATTGGATTAGAAAATTAGTTAGTTTGACTGTCTGTCTGTAGGGCGCGGCTTTAGCCCGCTTTTTGTGTGCAATTGTCGGACTAAAGCCGCGCCCTATAGTCTAGAAATATTTTGATTGCTTTAATGCCTGCAGAAATTAGTTGAATCGGACACTGTAATTTTTTGCCTGTGAATAACATGACTGATTGGCGCAATTAGAAATGATCAGCGTATATTCTCCGGCAGGTAAATCCAGAGTAAAAGCCTCATCTTTTGCTTCGAGCAATTGTTTATCAGCATCATAAACAGCGATATAAAAAGCCATATTAGAAAACTGGCTTTTACCTGAAAAAGTTACGTTACCCTCTAAGTCCAGTTGAAAACTATCCTTATCGTTTGTATCAAATAAAGTACCCTGAATAACGGTGCCGTTCTGCTGGTCACCTGCTTCCAACGGAAACAAAATATCGATGATGTTTTTATAATCTATAAATACATCGTATTGAATACGGCCTGTTTCACCAGATCGGTAATTTATATTGCTAATCAGCACGCTATACCAAGTGTCATACTCCCAGTTTGTTACGGTCCAGCTAAAATTATTGGGTACACCAGAGCCTCTGGTGTCGATATGTATATCAGCGACGCTTATAAGCTGAGAGTTATCTTTGCGGGTGACGCTAAGCTTTGCATTGGCAAAGTAATGATGCTGGTTAGCCCATATTGAAGATTTGTCTTCGATAATACTTAAATTCCACGGTGTTTTCCTGTTACTTGTTTTATCGGAAAAAAATACATGGGGATAACGTAAATACGGGAATGCAACAAAATCTGGTATATCCTCGGCTGCTGTTTCCGAATCAGTAGAAAAATCAAATACTTTCACAGCTGATGCTCCCAAAACCTGTCCATAACTGGTAATCTGCAAGAACGGGTTTAGTAATGCGCGCCTATGACCGATACCTGCTATATCCGAAACATTAAATGCATCGTCGATAAAACCAATAAGGTCATCTGCCGGGTCACTATTGCTGCCACCTAAATGTAAATTACTGCTGTTACTGCCATTAAAACCAGCATCGCTATAACAAGTGGAACTGGTCGAAGGTGTGTGGGTTAAAAAGTTATTTGATCGTTGAATTAATGATGCTTGCTGCACCTGAAAGTCAGAGCCGTGATTATAAGTTATAGATGTGAGCTGATGTAGCTCACGAGTTTGATTAAATGCCTGTAACAGCCTTTGCTGAGCTGATTCATTCAGCGTACCTGCAAAACAGTCGGCTAAGTTGGGCATTAAGTCATATAAAAACGCATTGCTGGTGAAAGCGCTATCGCTGATTTCTTTGCTGACTGTGCGCCAGTATAGGCGGTAGTCCGCTCCACGATCTTGAATTTGCAAAAAAACTATATTTGAAAGTTCACTGTTCTGACCTTCTGAGTCATAGGCTTGTAGGGCAACGTAAAAACTTGCGCCTTGCCATAAAACTATAGAAAAGTCAGTTGTGGCATTCATATCTAAGCTGTTGATAGTCGCTTCACCCAGATAGGGATAAGGTGCATACAATAGCCGATAGCCTGACGTATTATCTACTTCGAACCAGTGTAAATCTACCTGCAGCCCTTCATTATTTAGCTGTAATACAGGGGCAGCAGTTTGCGCTTGAATATGGGGCGTAATTAGCAAGCTAAATATCAATAATAGTATTCTATACATACAATGACCTTTTCAAAGGTTTATCTGGATGCTCAACTCCTCAATTTGGTTGACTATAAGCAATCTGGCCTGGATGAATTATCTTGCAATAAGTAGAGGATCTAGCCCTTTTTTTAAATCCAGAGCACGTAAATCATCAAAGCCGCCTATATGCTGATCACCAATGTAGATTTGTGGCACGGTTCTGCGTCTGGTTTTCTGCATCATTTCTTCTCTCAAGCCTTGAGTGGTGTCTACATTAAGTTCCTTGTAACTAGCACCTTTTGCAGTTAACAGGCGTTTTGCCATCGTGCAGTATGGGCAGAAGTTGCTAGTGTAAATAATAATTTCAGGCATTTTGATAGTTGAGTAAGTGTAAATAATGAAATCATTATACTTCAAATGAGCGTAAAGGGTATTTTGCTTTGGGTTTAACTATTCATCCTAGAAAAATCAGTTGCTCACGGTTTCCAACACACGCACTTGATTCCACAGCACTTCCAAAAATGCCCGGTTAACCTACGGGTGAACCTAAGATTTTTATTGAAGGTATTGTGAAGCCAGAATCTTGCACTATAACTTCGCGCTTAACTGATTTTTCTAGGTTTATATTGCTTTTTATTAGATTATCTTTTAATTAAAAATATATTAAGTATATATTTAAAGTCTAATTAAATAGCCTGCTATGAGCGTAGCGAGCACGTAGGCTGAATAGGATGCTTTTGATTGTGATACGTTGTAATCAGGATGAAGACAAGGGGTTTTTGGCTTGGCAGCACAATCCCTTAGTTGAATATAGGAGACTACAGGCTTGTCTATTAGGTCATTTAGCATTGAATATTGCCCCCCTATACATTAAGTTCTTTAAGGCTGTATTTTGTTAATTCTGCTAGAATTACTCAATAATTAATCGCGTACAGGATATTGAATTCAATGTTATTGGACAACAAAAAGAACGGAAAAGTAGGCGACACTCTTAAAGAACATTTAACCAAGGACTCTCACTTATCTATTATTTCTGCACTTTTTTCAATTTATGGATTCGATGCCCTAAAAAAAGAATTGAGCCAGGTTGAACAGGTTCGATTGCTCTTCTCTACTATAGATAAAACACAAGAGGGCGATGCACATTTTCAGGGATTAAACGGCGATCAGTTTGAACGCCGATTTAAGAATAAACTAAACCAGCACCAGATAGCTAAAGAGTGTACAGAATGGTTAAGTAAAACTGCTGAAATTAAATGTGTTAATAATCCACAAAGCCTGAGTCAAAATTTATTTCATATTGAAAATACAAATAGTGAATCCATCGCTATCCAGGGTAGCTCCAACTTCACTACTTCTGGACTAGGTTTCTCTGAATCTGATAAGTACGATATGAATATGTGCCTAACAGAAGCCGATAGTACTCATGCTCTGTTAGAGTGGTTCAATGGGATCTGGGATAATACTGATGCTGTCAATGATATTAAAGAGTCACTCTTTAATGAACTGAACCGACTAATAGAAGACCAGCCCCCCGCCTTTATTTATTTTCTAACGCTATTCAATATCTTTAAAGATTTTATAGAAGAACTGGATGAAGAAAAAATCATCAAGACAAAAACTGGCTTTAAAGAAACGCTAGTCTGGAACAAGCTCTATAAATTTCAGTCCGATGGTGTACTAGGAGCCATTGATAAATTAGAAAAATATAATGGCTGCATTATTGCTGATAGTGTGGGCTTAGGTAAGACCTTTGAAGCCTTAGCCGTTATCAAATATTATGAATTACGCAATGACAGGGTTCTTGTATTATGTCCAAAAAAGCTAAGGGAAAACTGGACAATTTATACCGTCAATGACAAACGCAACATATTATCTGCTGACCGTTTCAATTATGATGTTTTAAATCATACTGACTTAACGCGAACACGCGGACAGTCAGGTGAGATTAATTTAGCAACACTCAACTGGGGCAATTATGACTTAATCGTTATCGATGAGTCGCATAACTTCAGGAATAACAATACCCGCAAAGAAGGCATGAGTCGGTATTCCAAATTAATGGAAGACATCATCAAATCAGGGGTTAAAACAAAAGTCCTGATGCTCTCTGCAACTCCCGTAAATAATCGCATGAATGATCTGAAAAATCAGGTCTCATTCATAGCAGAAGGGATTGACGATGCTTTCTCTGATTCTGGTATTGCCAGTATTGAGCAAACACTTAAAACAGCTCAGACCAAATTTAATCAATGGCTAGAACTTGATGGGGACGAGCGTAAACCTGAAGTTCTGCTGGAAAGAATGAACTTTGATTATTTTAAATTATTAGACCTGCTTACGATTGCCCGTTCACGCAAACATATAGAAAAATACTACGACATTAAAGAGATTGGTGCATTTCCTGAACGCTTAAAACCACTAAATATCAAAGCAGATATTGATGTTGATGACCAATTCCCACCACTCAAGGAAATTAACCGTTCTATTCGACGACTGCATTTAAGTGCCTATGCGCCACTTAAATATGTGCGTATGGAAAAGCGGGAAGAATATAATCGTAAATACGATATGAAGGTTGGGGATGGATCGTCGGTCTTTAAACAAGTGGATCGGGAACAAAGTCTTATCCACCTGATGCGGGTTAATTTATTTAAACGTATGGAAAGTTCGATCAGCTCCTTTGCCTTAACGCTGGAAAAACTTTTAACAGCCGTTAATTTATTAATTCAAAAAATTGAAACTCATGAAAGTAACAGCATTGATGAACTCAATATTGAAGATATAGAAATAGAGGCAGAAGAATTTGATGCCTATCTAATAGGTCGTAAAGTAAAAGTACTGATTCAGGACATAGATGCTATACGCTGGAAACAAGAACTAGAAGAAGACCAGCAACGATTAAGCACCCTGTTAAATGAAGCTCGCCTTATCGAAGTACAACGTGATGCCAAGCTACAGTACTTGAAAAATATCATCACCCATAAAATCCAGAACCCTATTAATGACGGCAATAAAAAAGTCCTCGTCTTTAGCGCCTTTGCTGACACAGCAAATTATTTATATCAACACCTGGCCGAGTGGGCACACTCAGAGCTGAAAATTCATTCAGCGCGGGTCACAGGAAGCGGCACTAATAAAACCACGCTAAAAGATATTAATACCGACCTTAATAGTATCCTGACAACTTTTTCACCCATATCAAAAGAGCGTCATAAAATCGATACGGCGGCAACCACTGAAATTGATTTACTGATTGCTACTGACTGCATTTCTGAAGGGCAAAATCTGCAAGATTGTGACTACCTGATTAATTATGATATTCATTGGAATCCAGTCCGAATTATTCAACGCTTTGGACGTATAGATCGCTTAGGTTCAAAAAACAAAGTCGTTCAATTGGTCAATTTCTGGCCGAATATGGAACTCGATGAATATATTAACTTAGAAGCCCGAGTAAGCGGGCGCATGGTATTACTGGATATATCTGCGACAGGTGAAGAAAATGTCATTGAATACGATGATAAAAAGCGCATGAATGACTTGGAATATCGTCGCAAACAACTACAGCAACTTCAGGACACCGCTGTTGATATGGAAGATATGTCAGGCGGTGTCTCTATTACAGACTTAACCCTGAATGATTTTAAAATGGATTTATCCACTTTTATGAGTGAAAAAATAAGTGATCTGGAAACAGCCCCGACAGGACTGTTTACTGTCACTCAAATTGATAAGGACTTACTTGACCCTGATAGTGAAGCAGGTGTTATCTTTTGCCTAAAGAATATCACAGGTAAAGCAGTACATGATGAATCCTATGCTATAGCCCCTTATTACCTTGTGTATGTTACCGAAAATAACACCATTAAATATAATTTCCTACAGGTTAAAAAGATACTCGATATTCTAAAGAAGCAAGGCTTAACATGGCACCACGCTGATTCAAAAGCCGTAGCGCAGTTTCATCAATCGACTCAGCAAGGTAAAGACATGAGTCTATACCGTAGCCTACTGGAAACCGCTATCAATAGCATCATTGGCAAGTCCGAAGAAAAAGGAGTAGAAAGTTTATTTAATCGTGGCGGTACAGTGCTGACTAAAGACAGCTTCAAAGGCATAGAAGACTTTGAAGTGATCAGCTACATGATTATAAAAGCAGCCGTATGATATCCAGCTTCTATCAAACCTTAGCCATACCAGAAGCCTGCTATTTAGGAAACACAGTCTATAAAAAGTTATTTTATGATAATGGCGCACTGAATGCGGCAGATAAAAAAGCCTTTACCCAGGATATTGATGATATACAGTGGAGCTATACCTTAAAGCCAGAGACAATTAATATTCCAGCGTTTATTAATGAAGAGTACGACTATTCAGAAGTCGCTATTCTTCAAGTGCAGCTAAGAGAAACAAAACACTATAAACGATTGGCGCAAATTATTCAGCGTACCATTCCTTACCCATTATTAATTATTTTTAGTCATGATGATCATATTGCTTTATCGGTAGCCGATAAGCAGATTAACCGTGTTGATCACAATAAAATAAAAGTAGCCGACTTTCAGGAAACACACTGGATAGATTTAAACAGTCCCAGTGAATCTGAGCTAGATTTCATCAAGAGCTGTACTATTCAGAACTTCTCCTATCAAAACTTTTACGTATTTTATAAAGATTTAACCGCCCGTGTTATTGCACTACAGTGTGCAATCATCGGGGGTTGCTATACACTTAAAACTGATACCACACAGGAACAGCGTACTGAATGCCTGAATAGCATTCAGCATACGCAACAAAAAATAACATCACTTAGAGCAGTACTTAAAAAGGAAAGTCAGTTTAATCGTAAAATAGACCTTAATATGCAAATAAAAAAACTGACTCAAGAATTAGAGCAACACAAACAAAAGATTTCATAACATGGAAAAATTAAATCAGGACACTGACGGTAGTAGTCTGGATATTGTTCAAGACAATATCGATAAATTAAAAAGTCTATTCCCCGATGTGTTTAGCGAAGGCAAAATAGATTTTGATAAATTACAGCAAGCCTTAGGTGAAACATTAGAAACACAGGACGAACGCTATAATTTTACCTGGCATGGTAAAGCCCAGGCCAAGCGTATTGCACAAACTGTTTCTACTGGGACATTACGCCCCTGCAAAGTAGAAAGTAAAAACTGGGATAACACGCAAAACCTGTTTATCGAGGGCGATAATTTAGAAGTCTTAAAGCTACTGCAAAAGTCCTATCATAATCAGGTCAAGATGATCTATATCGATCCTCCATATAACACGGGGAAAGAGTTTATTTACCCTGATAATTATCGTGATAACCTGGATACCTATATGCAGTATACAGGGCAGAAAGATGACGAAGGGCATAAATTTGGAACTAATACAGATACTTCAGGACGCTATCATACCAACTGGTTAAATATGATGTATCCACGCTTGAAACTGGCGAGGAATCTATTGCGAAATGATGGGGCTATCTTTATCTCGATTGATGATAATGAACAAGCTAATCTGCGGAAATTATGCGATGAAATTTTTGGAGAAGAAAACTTTGTTAATAACATCATTTGGCAAAAAAAGTATTCACCTGCAAATGATGCAAAGTGGCTTTCAGATAATCATGACTTTATTTTATGCTACGCTAAAAATAAGGTCATATGGCGGCCAAATTTACTGCCAAGAGATAAGGAGGCTACAGCTAGATACAAGAACCCAGATAATGACCCACGAGGCGATTGGAAGCCAGCGGATTTCTCAGTAAAAACATAAACGACTATTCAATAAAAACTCCATCAGGAAGAGTTGTAACGCCTCCTGAGAGCAGGTGCTGGGTGGTCAATGAGTCACGTTTTTATGAATTATGCGCTGATGATAGAATTTGGTTTGGTGAATCTGGAAATAATGTTCCATCTCAGAAGAAATTCTTGTCAGAGGTTAAAGATGGTGTAACACCTCTTACAATATGGACTTATAAAGAAGTTGGACACAATCAGGCCGCAAAAAAAGAAATTAAAAATTTGTTTGAAGGTTCAGAGAATTCAGTTTTTGATACCCCTAAACCTCTCGATTTAATGAAGCGTTTATTAGAAATAGGAGCTGACAATGATTCAATAGTTATGGATTTTTTTGCTGGTAGTGCAACTTTAGCTCATGCAACAATGATATCAAATTTTATAACTAAAGGCTTTAGGCGCTGTATTAGTGTTCAATTGCCAGAAAAAATACAAGGTAAAAATTCAACATTGGCTGATATAGCAAAGGAACGTATTTATCTTGCAGGTAATAAAATCTTACAAGACAACGCAGATAAAGAAGGTATAGAAAATCTCGATATAGGCTTCAAGGTCTTTAAATTGGATTCCAGTAATATCAAGCCCTGGGATGCTGATTTTGATAATTTGGAAAATACCTTGCTGGATCATGTGGAAAATATCAAAGATGAACGCTCAGAAGACGATGTACTGTATGAAATCTTATTAAAATATGGACTCGATTTAACCGTCCCGATTGAAGAACGAAGTATTAACGGTAAAACCGTTTATGCGATTGGCCTGGGTGCTTTAGTCGTGTGCCTGGCTGATGATATTAGTTTAGAGGTGGTAGAGGGTATCGGAAAGCTAAAAGTAGAACTTCAACCTGAAGTGATGCGTGTGGTCTTTAAAGACAACGGCTTTAAAGATGATGTGGTCAAAACCAATGCGATTCAGAATCTGAAAAAGCAGGGTATTGATGACGTAAAAAGCTTGTAGGGTACGCATTGCGTACCTGACTGGCTGGCGAGGTATGCAATGCATACCCTACACATTTAAAGTTAAAAGTTTATGAGGTAAATAATGACCCATAATAAGCACTTACTCCAACGAGTTGATGTTTTAAAAGCAAAACTGGATCAGCATAGAGACTGGCAAAGAAACGAAATCCTGGAAGCGCTGAATATTGAATATACCTACGATAGTAACCGTATCGAAGGAAATACCTTAACACTGCGCGAAACGGATTTAGTGATTCATAAAGGGTTGACCATTGGCGGTAAGCCAATGAATGAACACCTGGAAGCGATTAATCATTATGAGGCGATCAACTTTATTCGTGACTTGATTAAATCGGATGAACCTTTTAATCAGCATAATCTCTTATCAATTCATGCGCTTATTTTACAAGGTATCGATAGACCCAATGCAGGACGTTTTCGACAAGTGCCTGTGATGATTAGTGGTAGTCAACATACCCCGCCTCAGCCGTGGCAGATTGATAAATTAATGGAAGATTACTTTCTGTTTTATCAACAGAATAGAGAAATCCTGCATCCTGTTATTCTAGCCGCTGAGCTGCATGAACGCTTAGCCACAATACATCCTTTTATTGATGGTAATGGACGCACAGCACGCTTAGTCATGAACCTGATTTTATTACAATCTGGGTATCCTATTGCTAATATCAGTGGTGAAACTAATGCTCGATTGGCTTACTATAATACTTTAGAAAAATGTAATTTGGAGCACGATAAAACAGAGTTTCATCGTCTTATTATTGCTTATGTCATTAATACACTAGAACGCTTATTAAAACTTGTGGATACGCCTGATGAAAGATGAATATGATTTTACCCATACTCATGCTGAGCAGGGTAAGTTTTATCTGCCCATTGATAGCCTTGAGATAGGCGTTCATGCTAAAAAGGTATTATGTCTAAAACAACACATCAACAGGCTGTTTATGCCTCTAATAATAACACTCAGGAGATTGTCATCATGAATACACAACAGTTAATTAATGACGTTGAAGTATTAGCCCCTGATTTACAAAAACAGGTTGTCGATTTTGTTCATTTTTTACAGAAACAACAACTACAAGCTACCGTAAGAAAGAGAACAGTTGGCGAATACAAAGGGAAAATCCATATTGCTGATGATTTTGATGCGCCTTTGGGTGATGAGTTTTGGCTTGGTAAGTCATGAAGCTATTAATTGATACACATGTTTTTTTATGGTTGAGAAATGCGCCTGACAAAATCCCAGTTGATATTATCCAGGCTTACCAGGATATTAATAATGAGGTGTTTTTAAGTCTTGCAAGTGTTTGGGAAATGCAGATTAAGCATCAGTTGTAGGGTACGCATCGCGTACCTTTTTATCAACATGAAGGTATGCGTTGCGTACCCTACCCTACGAGGTGTTTATGTCAGATTACCGTCGGAATTATGTGCAAGGCGGGGCGTACTTTTTTACTGTGGTAACGGAAAAACGTATCAATATTTTAAATAATGATAAGGCTAGAGAGTGTTTGCGTTCTGCTTTTCAACATTGTATGAAAGAGTATCCATTTAAAATTGATGCAATGGTGATGCTGCCTAATCATATCCACGCGATATGGACATTGCCTGATGATGATTTTGATTATTCAAAACGCTGGGGAATCATTAAAAAACAGTTTACCCAATTATGGTTAGCTCAAGGTGGCTTTGAAATAGGTATTTCCAAGTCAAAACAGCGTTATCGTCGGCGTGGAGTGTGGCAACGCCGTTTTTGGGAACATACATTGCGAAATCAGGATGATTATAATCGGCATTTTGATTATTTACATTACAACCCAATTAAACATGGGGTGGTGAGACATTTATCAGACTACCCTTATTCCAGTTTTCACCGCTGTGTTGAGCAGGGTATTTATCAAGAAAACTGGGGATCAAAATATGAAGCTTATTTTGATTTTAATGAATTAGATAATCTTGAGTAAGGTATGCATTGCATACCTTATGCAGTTAAACGGTACGCGATGCATACCCTACAGAATGGAATGACATGAAAATACAAGTTGATCCTGAGCTTGATTTTCAATTGGGGGATATAAAATATGAAGCTTATTTTGATTTTAATGAATTAGATAATCTTGAGTAGGGTATGCATTGCATACCTTATGCAGTTAAACGGTACGCGATGCATACCCTACAGAATGGAATGACATGAAAATACAAGTTGATCCTGAGCTTGATTTTCAATTGGGAGATATAAAATATGAAGCTTATTTTGATTTTAATGAATTAGATAATCTTGAGTAAGGTATGCATTGCATACCTTATGCAGTTAAACGGTACGCGATGCATACCCTGCAGAATGGAATGACATGAAAATACAAGTTGATCCTGAGCTTTATTTTCAATTGGGGGATATAAAATATGAAGCTTATTTTGATTTTAATGAATTAGATAATCTTGAGTAGGGTATGCATTGCATACCTTATGCAGTTAAACGGTACGCGATGCATACCCTACAGAATGGAATGACATGAAAATACAAGTTGATCCTGAGCTTTATTTTCAATTGGGGGATATAAAATATGAAGCTTATTTTGATTTTAATGAATTAGATAATCTTGAGTAAGGTATGCATTGCATACCTTATGCAGTTAAACGGTACGCGATGCATACCCTACAGAATGGAATGACATGAAAATACAAGTTGATCCTGAGCTTGATTTTCAATTGGGGGATATAAAATATGAAGCTTATTTTGATTTTAATGAATTAGATAATCTTGAGTAGGGTATGCATTGCATACCTTATGCAGTTAAACGGTACGCGATGCATACCCTACAGAATGGAATGACATGAAAATACAAGTTGATGCTGAGCTTGATTTTCAATTGGGAGATATAAAATATGAAGCTTATTTTGATTTTAATGAATGAGATAATCTTGAGTAGGGTATGCATTGCATACCTTACCCCCTATGTCAACATACCTGTCGCCTGTAAAAATTAATATTAGGAGACAGAAATGGCCATATATAGCCAAGAATTTAAAGTACAATCTGTAGAAAAAGCATTATCCAAACGTGACGAACAAACGCTTCACGATATTGCCGATAATTTACATATTGGTTATTCAACACTTCAAAGATGGATCCGATTAGCCAAGGAAAATAAACTAGAAAATCCTGAAACAAATATGTCAACTGAAAAAAGCCCACAGAGCTGGACTAAAGCACAACGTCTTGAGGCTGTAATGGACTGTCACGGCCTGAACGATGAGCATCTTAGCTCTTACTGCCGAGAAAATGGAATTTACCCGCATCATGTTCAGGAATGGAAATCAGATTTTTTATCAGAACATCAAGCATCTAATTCTACCTCCAGGCAGGAACAAAAAAAACTCAAACAAGAAAATAAACGACTACAGAAAGAGCTCAATCGTAAGGACAGAGCTCTCTCTGAAACGGCGGCTTTACTGGTGTTATCAAAAAAGTGCCAAGCGATCTGGGGGGAAACGGAGGTCGATTAATCTCCTACCCAGATCGCAAACAATACTGTGCACTCGTTAATGAGGCGGTACAAAATGGAGCAAGACAACAGCTGGCTTGCGAGCTTGTTGGCATTACTGCCCGTACTTATCAACGATGGAATCAGGGTGAGAAATTATCAGAAGACCAAAGAATTTATAATGATACCCCTGCACACAACAAGCTATCAGAGGCCGTTACGCAAGAAATATTAAAGGTCATTAACCTGCCAGAATATAGCACGTTAACCCCTTATCAAATAGTACCTACTTTATTAGATTCAGGTCACTATATTGCATCAGAATCAACATTTTACCGAGTAATGAAGGCGCATAATCTACTTAAACACAGAGGTAAAGGGACAGCAGCTCAGCGCAAGAAACCCCGGTCACTAAAAGCGACTGCAGCCAATGAAATCTATTCATGGGATATTACCTATTTATTAAGCCCGGTAAAGGGACAGTACTATTATTTGTATATGGTGATGGATATTTATAGCCGAAAAATAGTTGGCTGGCAGGCTCATGATTGTGAATCAAGTTCTCATGCTGCTGATTTAATAGAAGATATTGTCTACCGAGAAAAAATAGATAAAAACCAGTTGGTAATTCATTCCGACAATGGAAGCCCGATGAAAGGTGCAACGTTAAGAGCAAAAATGATAGATCTGGAAATCAGTCCATCGTACAGCAGGCCACGTGTTAGTAATGATAACCCCTATTCGGAGTCTCTATTTAAAACGGTCAAATACCATTACACCTTTCCAGAAGCCCCCTTTGTCAACCTACACGAAGCAAGGCACTGGGTGGAACAGTTTGTAGATTGGTATAACAATGAGCATCAACACAGTACGATTAAATATGTAACACCTAATCAACGCCATAAGGGCTTAGATAGTGCAATTCTAGAGAAGAGAAAGAGTGTTATCGAGCAAGCGAAGGAATGTCATCCTGAGCGCTGGAATGGGCGTAACACAAGGAATTTAGACCCTATAAAAACTGTTTTTCTGAATCCTGATAAGGATGAAATCAGCTCGGCAGAAAACGAATTACAGTTGAAAAATATCGCTTAAGTTAACAGTAAAGCAATCGGCGACATAAGCCGCCCATTACCCTTGACAGTCATCGGCTCCTCAGCCTGTACTGTAAGAATATTATATCATTACCCTTGCTTAAATACCTTGGGGGTTTGGGGGCAAAGCCCCCATGAACTTGCGTAGCAAGTTTTATATCACAAAAATGCGACAGGTTGGTTGACATATAGCGCTTATGGAGTTAAATGGTACGCAATGCGTACCCTACAAAATGGAATAGCATGAAAATACAATTTGATCCTGAGCTTGATTTTCAACACGATGCGATAAAAGCCATTAGTGATATTTTTGAAGGCCAGGAGACACTGCAAACTAATTTTACAGTGACTCGTGTTGCCAATAATGCACAAGATGATTTATTTGCCAATCAAACTGATTTAGGTACTGGGAACAAGCTAAATTTATTAAATGAAGATTTATTAGATAATATTCGTGCCTGTCAGTTAAGACAAGGCTTAAAGCAATCAGAACAACTCGATTCTAAAGCTAAAGATTTCACCGTTGAAATGGAAACGGGTACAGGGAAAACCTATGTATATTTACGCTCTATTTTTGAATTAAACGAACGTTTTGGATTCACTAAATTTATTATTGTCGTGCCCTCTATCGCTATTAAAGAAGGAGTGTATAAGTCATTGCAAATGACTGAGCAGCACTTTAAGTCCTTGTACAATAATACCCCTTATGATTATTTTGTTTATAACTCTCAGGATTTAAGCAAAGTCAGAAGCTTTGCGACGAATGATTCAATTCAAATCATGGTCATTAATATTGATGCATTCCGTAAAAGTTTTACAGATCCATCAAAGCAAACTAAAGCTAATATTATTCATCGGCCTAATGATCGCATGAATGGCATGAAGCCGATTGAGTTTATTCGTGATACCCAGCCTATTTTAATTATTGATGAACCGCAAAGTGTTGATACCACTGCGAAGTCAAAAGAGGCTATTGCCTCATTAAACCCATTGTGTACGATTCGTTATTCAGCAACACATAAAGATAAACATCACCTGATGTATAAACTGGATTCAATAGATGCCTATGAGCGTAAGCTGGTAAAGCAGATTGAAGTGGCTTCTATACACGTCAAGGATGGGCATAATAAAGCGTATATTCGATTAATTAGTGTTGATAACAAGAAGAGTCCAATTACGGCAAAGATTGAACTGGATGCCACGCAAAAGGGGCAGACTAAGCGCATTACCAAAAAAGTGCGTAGTGGGGATGACTTACTCTCTCTTTCAGGTGGTCGTTCTGTTTATGATGGCTACGTGGTCAATGATATTTATTGCGAACCTGAAAATGAATATATTGATTTTACCAGTATGCCTGAGATTATTCGTTTAGGTGGTGTTATTGGCGATGTTCACCCTGATGAATTCAAACGCTTACAAATTAGAAAAACCATTGAAGAGCACCTGGAAAAAGAACTTAAACTAACACCCCGTGGCATTAAGGTACTGAGTTTATTTTTTATCGATAGGGTCGCTAATTATCGCTACTATGATGCAGAAGGAAATGCACAGCAAGGCAAATATGCCTTGATGTTTGAAGAGGAATATCAACAGCTGATTAAAAAGCCTAAGTATCATTCACTTTTTGATGAAGTCGATACCACTAGCCTAGTGGATGCAGTGCATGATGGTTATTTTTCAGCGGACAAGTCAGGTAAAAACAAGGGGCGTTATAAAGATACCAGTGGTGTTACAGGTGTTGATGAGGATACTTATAGCCTGATTATGAAAGATAAGGAAAAGCTGTTAAGTTTTAGTTCTAAATTAAAATTTATCTTTTCTCACTCAGCCTTGAAAGAAGGCTGGGATAACCCTAATGTCTTTCAAATCTGTACTCTGAATGAAACCAATTCAGTAATTAAGAAACGTCAGGAAATTGGCCGTGGTTTACGTATTGCCGTTAACCAGGAAGGTGAACGGGTACATGGTTTTGATGTAAATACCTTAACCGTCATGGCTAATGAATCTTATGATGATTTTGTCAGTCAGTTACAAAAGGAAATTGAAGATGACGAAGGCATTAAGTTTGGTGTTGTTGAAAAACATTCTTTCGCTAATATTGTCGTAGAAACCAAAGAGGGAAAAGCGGTTTATTTAGGGGCTGACAGTTCTGAAAAGCTCTGGGAGCATTTACTCAAAAATGACTATATTGATAAGCGTGGGAAAGTTCAGGATTCCTTACGCACGGATATTAAAAATAATACTGTCAATCTGCCTGATGAACTGAATGAGCAAGTTGAACAGATCACTCGTACCCTAAAGAAAGTAGCAGGTAGCCTGAATATTAAAAATGCAGCTGATAAGGAAAATGTAACACTTAATAAAGCCGTCTACTTAGGCGAAGACTTTAAACTGCTCTGGGAGCGTGTTAAGTACAAAACAAAGTTTAATGTTGATTTTGATGTAAATGCCTTAATCAAAAAGTGTGTTGATGATATTAAGCAAAATTTAATCGTTGGCAAAACAAAATTCATTTACGGAAAAGGGAAAGCTAAAATCGGTCGTGATGGTATCACAAGCGATGAAGTATCTGAACCAACTCATATCTATGATGTTAAAGATTTTGGCCTGCCTGATATTATTAGCTACCTTCAGAATGAGACTAATTTAACCCGTAGGACTCTAGTCGCCATATTGACCCAATGTGGCAGACTGCAAGACTTTAAAAATAATCCACAGAAGTTTGTCGATGAAGTCAGTGCCATCATAAAGAAACAGATGCGTTACTTTATTGTGAATGGCATTAAATATGAAAAGCTAGGGGATGAGCATTATTATGCTCAGGAACTATTTCAGGATGAGGAGTTAAACGGCTATCTTAATAAGAATATGCTGGAAGCCAATAAGTCAGTTTATAAGCATGTCATCTATGATTCTGATGTTGAGCAAAAATTCGCTCAATCGTTTGAAAAAAGCCAGAATGTTAAGGTGTATGCAAAGCTACCGATCTGGTTCAAGATTGACACCCCTTTAGGCAGTTATAACCCCGATTGGGCTGTGCTGGTGGATCATAATGATGAAGAGCGGCTTTATTTTGTAGTGGAAACAAAAGGCAGTATTTTAGACGAGCTACTGCGCCCTAAAGAGCAAGCGAAGATAGATTGTGGAAAGGCACATTTTAAAGCGCTTGGAGGTGATGTTAATTTTACTGTTGCAGATAGTTTTGATACGTTTATGGATAAGGTGGCGGGTTAAGCTATTGCAATCCATTAAGGAGGTTATTTATACTATATCTCCGGTACAGGCATCTACAGTTTTGAAAACTATGATATAAGTTTTTTCAATACTAAACCTATACTTGGTTGCCAAGTAAGACAATACAGAATATAAAAAAACATACTTAGGGAGATGGAAAGAAATAATCATCCAAACGAAGTAAGCTTGTGTCTCAATAATTTATAATAATGAATTCTGAATTTATTCTCACACTAGGCAGATAAGCTTGTTGATATTAACAGATAGCATTATAGGTTGGATTATAAATACAGCCCATCGTTTAAAAGGCTCGGTACGTCGTATATTCATGGCTGAAACGGTGGAGCTACTAGGCTCAGGTGGTGCAAGTATTGCTGAAGAAAAACTAGGATGGAATAGAGGCACTATCCGAAAAGGACAATATGAACTTGAAACTCAGCCCATAGAAGATAATTTTTCAGCGAGAGGGCGTAATAAAAGTGAAGAGCATTTTCCTCATCTACTTGATGACATAAAAAAAATTGCTGAACCGGAGTGTCAAACGGATCCCTCTTTTAATTCCTGTCGATTATATACCCGGCTAACGGCTAAAGAAGTTAGAAAACGTTTACTGGAGATTGATTATTACGATGAAAAAACATTACCTTGCTCAAAAACTATCAATACAAAATTAAATGACCTGAGTTACCATCCAAAAAAGGTACAAAAAACAAAGCCTCATAAGAAAATCAAGGAAACGGATGCAATTTTTGAACAAGTTCATTCAGTCAATGGAATGGCAGATATCAACCCAAAAGAGATTCGTATATCAATTGATGCCAAAGCAAGAATGAATATAGGAAATTTTTCACGGGGAGGACGAAATCGGGTTTTAACAAAAGCAGAGGATCATGATTTAGATGTTAAGGAAAAGTTAACTCCTTTTGGTTTTTATCTGCCTGAACATGATGATTTTTTCCTTTTCTTTACAGCAGGCTATGCCAGCAGTGATTTCATCGTTGACCGATTGGAAGAAATTTGGCCAGAAATTCAAGAAAAATATGGAGTAGATATTCTGACAATTAACGCTGACAATGGTATGGAGAACAGTAGCTCCAGAACTCAGTTTATAAAAAGGCTTGTGGAGTTTGCTGAAAAAAGCAACATAAAGATAAAACTGGCCTACTACCCTCCTTATCATAGTAAATATAACCCAATTGAACGAGTATGGGGAGCCTATGAAAATCATATTAGTGGCGACATAATGGATACAGTTGAAACAACTTTAAAATTTGCCAAAAGTATGACCTACAATGGCAAAGCACCTATTGTTAAATTAACAGAAAAAATATATGAAACAGGAGTAAAGGTAGGTAAAAAAGCAATGAAGACGTATTATCAGTTTGTTGACCGAATGCCATCGTTGGAGAAATGGTTTTTGACCATTTCTCCTGGTTGTTCTGGATGATTATTTCTTTCCATCTCCCTTAATCAGTCAGCTACAACTATTTGCACTTTTATTCGGTAACAATTTAACTTAAAAGTTACGTATAAATAACACTATTAATGTTTGTAAGATATACCGCACTAACATAATGTAATAAGTGTCGATTAAAGCCCTCTGAAGCTCATTTAAGAGTGAAAATACAATAATGTCATACATGTATAAAATATATATTTAGGCCGTGAGGATGTGTTATATTGGATATTTTGAGAAAGAGAAAATAAGGTGTTTTTAGTGGAAACTAATCTTGATAATTATATATCCAATAAAAAAATAAACTCTGTGGGCAACTAAAGATATTTAGGATGATCATTAAATGAGTAGCTGAATATACAAGATGAAGTGTACTAGGACTATATAGATGAAAAAATTCAGATTATTTTTTCAGGGTAGTATATAAAACTTATTACCTAAATCCTGCAAGCATTATACATAATAATCCACAAAACTCCTTATTAAACAATGATATAATATCATTTTCCTGATTTCACTATCTCATTGTTTTAATGAAGCCCTCTAAAGTATCAAAATCCTCATCTCACGTAAGAAACCGTACCCGAACGGTAAAAATGACATCTACAGCACATGGATTGACAAGCCAGGCGGGACTGATTCCCGTCGTGAAATATTTAGACAGGATAGGTTTTGAAAAAACCGTAAAACAAAGCGTTCCACATCGGCGGGGTGAAAATGCAGACCATCACTTATCTGATGTGGTTCTATTGACGTTGGTTGGCATGATGGGGGGAGCAACATCAATGGCAAAGGTGACGACCGTATGGGCAGATAGCGTACTGCGCAAAGTAGCTGGCTGGATAAAGATTCCTGTTGAAACCACAATTTTACGGATCTTTAAAGAAGTAAGTGATAGGCAGATAAGCCAGTTTGAAACGCTCACGCATACTTTGCGTGGTCAACACTGGCGGCGATTGCTTCGTTCCGGAAAATCGAAAACTGGCATACAATCCGTCCAGTGGGTCGATGTCGATTCAACTGTGGACACCGTTTGTGGTCGACAAGAAGGAAGTGCCAAAGGCTTCAACCCCAAAAAGAAAGGTGCCCGTTCATACCATCCACAACTCGCTTTTCTAGCGGAAACAAAAGAAATTTTACAAGCCTGGTTCCGGACAGGCAATGCCTTTACAAGCAATGGTGTTGTAGAATTTACCAAACAGTTACTTGCACACTTGCCCAATCGGATGCGCATTATTTTTCGCGGTGACAGTGGTTATTTTGTCGGTGATTTGCTTGAATTTCTCGATACCAGAGGGCATGGGTATCTAATAAAGGTTAAACTTAAGAATTTGAACGCATTGCTGGCCAAACAGGCCTGGACAGCCATACAAGGCCGACCCGGTTGGGAGCAGAGCGAGTTTCAATATCGTTGTGGTGGCTGGTCTCGCTCTCGTCAGTTTGTCGCGGTCAGGATAAAGCAACCTAAACAAGTGACAGGACCTCAGTCCGAGCTTTGGGATACGGCAGAATATGACTATTTTTGTTATGTAACAACTGAACCTCTATCGCCTTGGCAAACACATAAGAAGTATGGTGAACGAGCGACGTGCGAAACATGGATTGAAGAAGCAAAATCACAAATGGGTTTAGGTAAAATCAGAACGAATCAATTTCTGGCTAATGCCGCATTATTTCATTGCGCCGTTCTTGCCTACAATACCGTGCGCTGGATGGCTCAATTGAGTGGCAACAAAACGTTGTGCCAATGGGAGCCGGATACACTTCGTACTTATCTGATTCGGGTGGCTGGAAAATTACTCACAGGCAATAATCAGCTGAGAGTCAGAACACCTGCAGATCCGCTCTATCCACAGGAATGGGATGATTGGGTTAAGGTGGGGTTACTCGCTTAACATTAACCGAAGTTAAGTCACTTTGATTAAAAGGTCATGGCACGTTGGCAGGGTGTTTATTGCCTTGGGCTCGGGGGATATCCATACGATACAAAAAATTTCCTCTATTTATGATTTAAATCTGGATATTTTGATCGGTTGGACAAAGAGGGCTGGCAAAGCGGCAGTAAAAACCTAATAACCACTTAGCTAGACAGGTTAATGAGAGTCAAAATATGGGCTTGCAGGATTTAGGTATTAATATAATTTTAGAATATTAAGTTTAAAGCGCAGGTAGGAATAGCTCATTAAAGGCCGATTAAGCCCTATAGGGACTGTTATAAAATATCTATATACATAATCCCCGCCGCAATAGCTTTATCTTCTTTTCTGCCAGGAAGCAAAATAAAATGACTAAGCAAAAGCTAACAGGACATGATGCACCAGTGACAATACCTGAAAACAAGGAGTTGCTTCCTCTACCTTTTCAAAACAAGTCATTTCTTTGTTTTCTCGGTACCCAGGCTCTAGGGGCATTCAACGATAATGTTTTTAAGCAATTAGTGTTGTTACTAGGCGTTGGATATACCTTGGCAGGGATAGAGTATCAAGCCGTGGTACAGTTCCTGTTCGCATTGCCTTTTTTGCTTTTTTCTGGGTTAGCAGGTGACTTATCTGATCGCTTTGGGAAAGGGCGATTAATGGTGTTATGCAAAGTGGCTGAAGTGATCATAGCATTGCTGGGTGTGGGTGCTTTTTTAATGATCACTGTGGTTAACTCAGATGCCGAAGATGCCCCGCTTTATCTTTGCTTGCTGGCAGGTGTTGCATTTCTCTTAGGGGCGCAAAGTGCTTTTTTTGGCCCGCCTAAATATGGTGGTCTGCCGGAACTGGTTCGTGCTAATGATCTTGCATCAGCTACCGGGTTGACGCAGATGACCACCTTTCTGGCAATCATTTTTGGTGTGGCTGTTGCGGGCTTACTAGCGGATTTACTGGTTGGCCGGATGTATCTGGCGGGTCTGGTTACGGTTGGAATTGCGTTGTTGGGAACATTTATTTCATTAGGTATTGCCCGCAACCCTCCTGCAGATAGAAAGCGTCATCTATCGGCAAAGTCTTTTATCAGTATGTTACCGACGCTGAGTGGTATTTATCGTAGCGATCCCTTAATGATGCGCATTATGCTGGTGTATTCATGGTTCTGGTTTGTGGGGGGAGTCACCTTAACATCGGTCAATGCATTTGGTCGTTTTCAATTGGGGTTGAGTAATTTTGAAACCAGTCTGATGGTTGCTATGACATCTTTGGGAATAGCAATAGGTAGCGTTTTGGTTGGACGCATGTCACGGGGTAAAGTGAATATCCGGCTAGTTGTTCCTGCGTTATTAGTATTGGTAATATGTTTGTTGAGCTTATCCCTGATTCCTGTTCACGGTCCTACTGCTGAGAATATTCTGGCTTTTAATCAAGTCAAAAATTCTCCAGAGTTACTAGCGGCAGCAAATATTTTTCCACTAGCGCCCATTTCGATACGGGCAGTCGCATTCTGTTTGTTCTTGATGCTGGGGGCGGCAGCCGGTTTCTTTTCCGTGCCACTACTTACATTTATTCAGGCGCGTCCGTCCAGCAGTGAAAAAGGCAGGGTATTTGCTTCAGTTAACTGGTTAAACTGGATTTTTATTCTGGCTTCGGCAATTGCGTACGGCGTAGGTATGAAGCTGTTTGCAAACCATGCAAATCTACTGTTAGGGGTTCTAGGTGTTGCAACTTTGTTGGTAGGCTTGATTCTTTTACCCGGAATTTTTCGCCTATTAAAGCATGACAAGGCGGATTTTATTTAGGCACCTGGAAATAAATAAGCGTCCAATATTCAGACCACCTGAACCCTAGGATAAT
This sequence comes from Methyloprofundus sp., assembly GCF_965251085.1. Classification (NCBI taxonomy): domain Bacteria; kingdom Pseudomonadati; phylum Pseudomonadota; class Gammaproteobacteria; order Methylococcales; family Methylococcaceae; genus Methyloprofundus; species Methyloprofundus sp. Next base: position 4,769,470 of record NZ_OZ252594.1, read on the forward strand.
AACTTGATGCCAACGCACTTTAGTATCATCTAATTATTCTGTGAAAACGGTAAGCTTTTGATTTCTTTATGTCGAGATCAGGAGTTCTGATATTTGGACAGAATTTTTGTTTGTCATTAGTGCTGTAGCAGTAGGCACATAGCAGGCTACGTAACTATTTCTACAGTGCTAATGACGGACAAAAAGACCAGCGAGGTGGGTTATTTATTGCGAGTTGCCTTGTAAGTGATCATAAGCATTCCTGATTACCCATAACTCTCAGCCATTCTCCGTCATTCCTGCAATCTTTTAGCAGGAATCTCATAGGTTTAGTACAGATTCCCGATAAAAAACTTCGGGAATGACGAGGTTTTTAACATGCTGATTTTCTAGGTTTATTCTACTCTAGCTGAGAGTTGTACGTAATCAGGTAAGCATTACAATGACTCGTTAGGGCAGGGCTTTACTTTCTGGATTAGGAATTGCCTAATCAGAAAAATAATTAGCCGCTCCCATCAATGGTGTATTAGGATTCAGCGACAGTTTGATGGACATTTGGCTGAGCAGGTTTGTAAAGCGGCCTTTGGCAGTAAAGGCACGTAAGAAGTCGGCACTTTCCAGCGCAGGGCGAATTTTTGGACTTATTCCTCCGCCAATAAACACTCCTCCGGATGATAAGCATTTAAGCGCCAGGTTTCCAGCTTCTGCCGCATAGAGTTCGGTAAACAGGCGCACCACTTCTATACAGACTGGATCTTCATTATTAATACCTAAGCGAGATATCATTGCATTGCGATCATCGGCATGACTTGCTGAAGGTATCGCCGGGTTAGCTGCTCCAAAGCCTATATCAAGCAAAAAATCATACAGATAGCCAAAGCCATCGCCGCAAAGTACGCGTTCCCAGCTTACATGGTCTTTAAACAGTTTGCGCAGATAACCTAGGAGTTGATCCTGTTGTGGGGTTTGCGGGGCAAAATCTGTATGGCCCCCTTCTGTTGCCATCGGCTGATGCTGTGTACCATCCCAGTATAGAATCGCCTGACCCAGGCCTGTGCCAGCCGCGATAATGGCAATATTACCGTTTTTGGTTTGTGCATTAGGGTTTAGTTCAACCAGGTCGTTAGCTGGGCTGTTTAAAATGCCGAGTGCCATTGCTTCTAGGTCATTTAACAGCTTAATTTTCGGGGTACCCAATTTAGTTGCTAGTTCTCGTGCATCAATGACCCAGGGCAGGTTGGTGGTTTGGCAACGCTGGTCTACAATAGGGCCGGCGATACCGAAACAGGCAGTGTCAATTTTGCTATCGGATTTTAGGAAGAGTTCCAGGATATCATCAAACTGTGGGTAAGCATTACTGGCAAAGGTCTGCTCACAAACGCATTCTAAAGTACCCTGAGGATTTTTTGTATATAGGCCTAAAACAGTTTTTGTTCCACCTATATCACCTGCTAAAATCATTATTAACTCCTGCTGTTTTGTTTGCGATTATATGGAACTAAATCTGGAAGCAGGGTCTTTAGCCCTGCGTGATTCTGGCGCAGATGAGGAGACTGTGAAAGTATTCAATATTATACTTACAACGACAGGTTTCGTAGGTTGGGGTGAGCTTGCGAACCCCAATAATCAATGACTTACTTAGCCTCGGTTGTTGGGGTTCATGCTTCACCCCAACCTACGTATAATACTTTCATAGTTTCTTAGGAGCGAGAATTCAATACTACCCGAGTCTGCCAAAATCCTACGTCATACTTGCGGACATTATAAAATCCTCGCTCCTTAGAGTGGACTTTAAAACCCCGGCAATCATTAGCTTTCGTGGCCTTGATTGTTGGGTTTCGTACCTCTACCCAACCTACAAAAAACACTTTTACAGTCTCTGAACCCCAATTCCTATTTAATAAAATACTTTTTTATTTAGAATACTATCATGAATAAATTTAACTTTGTAAGTTTTACACTTCGCCTTCTGGGCACTATCGCCCTTGTCTTATTAACCTATAACCCGACGGGGTATTCCTATTTTCACTGGGTTCAAGATTCGCTGATACCTCAAGGGACAGGGTTCGGTGCTGAGCATGCATTTTCCGGTGTGGTTATGTTGATAGGCTGGACTATTTTAATCAGGTCAACTTTACAGTCTTTGGGCGCACTGGGTTTGATTCTGGCGGCTGCTTTTATTGGTACGCTGGTCTGGTTAATGACAAGCTATGGTATCGTTGAAGTCGAATCCTCCACGGCTATTACCTGGGCAGCGTTACTGAGTCTGGCTACCCTGCTGGCAATAGGGATGTCTTGGTCACATATACGTAGACGCTTAACCGGGCAGGTTGATGTAGATGATGTAGGTGATTGAACTTAGTCGCTATAAGCAAGGCCTTGAGGGTACCCAGACGACCCCGGAACTCAGTTCGCCAAATATTCGTCCCCTGATGCTGGGTTGCGTAAAGTCCAGCAATATATAGGCATACGATAGCATCTAAGGCATCTTCATTGCTTTTTAGGGCTTGTCCTCTTAATATTGTGATTCTTGCTGGATCAACTACCTGGTTGTTATCTTTATCCTAGAAAAATCAGTTGAGCGCGAATTTATAGTGCAAGATGTTGAATTAATATAACACTTTCAAAAAATCTTAGCTTCACCCATAGGTTAAGCGGGTATTTTTTGGTAGTGCGGTGGAATCAAGAGCTTGTGCTAGAGGCCGTGAGCAACTGATTTTTCTTGGATCATTATAATGCTAGATACTTTATAATTGTTGGTGTCTTTTTTACCTAATTTGTTAGTTTCAATGAATAAACAATCATCTATTCCGGGTTTGCTAGATCATGAGCTTGTAGTACAAGCGGAATCTCTACAAAAAAAAGCGCAATACAAAGAAGCTATAAAACTGTACAAGAAATTATTACAGGATACTGCTAACCAGGTATATCGGGATAATCTTGCTTATTGTTATGTACAGCGGGCAATAGGGTTTGCAGCAAAAGGTATGTATCCGGAAGCGCTAGCCTTGTGGGAAAATCATATTGCTTTTGCACAGCCGCCTTATGCAGCACAGGATCAATATATAGTCTGGCAAATACAATGCAGTAGTGCGGAGAAAATTGCAGCCAGTTTAAAGCAATTAAGTGCGCAGCAATTAGATAAGCAATACCCTGCGCTAGCAAGCGTATTGGGTTTTCTAATGTTGACAAAGCATCCTGAATTCGAGCAATTATTAGCACAGGATTCTGCGTTAATAGCACACTTTAAAATTATCCAGACGGCATTACAGGCTTTTCGAGACAACCGTATTGATACATTTAATGAAGCTTTAAAGCAGCTACCCTACCGCTCTGCCTTTAGAGATTTTCGTACCTTGTGTGGTGCCATCACCGCATTGTCTGGTTCATCAACTCAAGCGCAGACACTTTTAAGCAAAATTCCTGCAAACTCACCTTATGCGCAATTTGCAAAGCTATTACATGCTTGCACTAAAGAGGGTGCCGAACTTGCGTATGAACTGGTAAAGCTAAATCATCAGCAAGATCGGTTTATTGCTGAGATAAAAGACCTGAGTAAAAAACAACTGGATTTTATACAGCACTTTAGCCGTCAATATGAACAGTTATCTGACAAGGTGGAATTTAATCTGGCAATACAATATAAAGATTTGATTGGGGTTGATACCGCTCAGCCTTTTTGCCAGACCTTATTAGCCAGCTATCCTGCGGGTAATAAAGACTTTATCAAACATTTTGGCGAGCCGAGTGAATTTGAAGAGAATCGGGTTAAAGCTTTACTCTGCGAACAGGATAATAATCTGTATGATGCGGATTATTACTGGAAACAATGCATCGCTATTCTTGAAAATAACGTCGCCAAAAATGCCTTACAAATTGCCTTGATATTACAGCGTATGGCAACAAGAGAACCCGAGGCTGATAAACGCACTGAGTTATTAATTCAAAGCGTGCAGTACGATCCGGATAATCGTAATACCTATCTGCAAATTATTCACCACTATAGCCAGCAGAAGACTGCAAAAGACTATAAGTTTTGGTTAAATAAAACGCTAGAAAAATTTCCGCAAGATGTAGAAGTATTAACCCAGGAAGTTAAAGCCGCAACGCGAAATAAGACCTATAAAAAAGCCAGTCAGTACGCCAACAAAATACTAGGCATAGACCCGCTCAATACCTTTGCCAAACAAACGTTATTTTCCAGTCACCTGGCGCACGCCCGGCGATTAATGCGGGATAAAAACTTTTCGCTGGTGGCAAAAGAAATGAGCAAAGCAGAACAGCTCAATGCAGGTAAAGTCTATCAGAGGCAGTTGCAATTAATGCATGCGTTATTGTATTTTGCTGCTGAAGATAAGCAACAAGGTTTGCAAAAAATTACCACTGCACTCGCTGATTTGCATGCCGACCCCGTTAATATTCATTTTCAGGCTGGCGTAGAAACCATGCTGAATGGCTTGCCTGTGGCGACTGTTTTACGCGAGTTACCAGAGATAAAAGAACACTTATTAAGCAAGCAGGAATTGACTGAACTTATTCAACAGTTGAAGTTGTACGCTGTAGATAGTGACAACTGGGAATATGTACATAAGGCGCTGGATAAAATTAAAGCACCTTTAAAAAAATCAATTTCCGAGCAGGCTTATGCAGAAGAATTAATGCTAAGCCTGTGCCAGGTGTTGGATAGCTTAGATCATTTTGAACTATTACGCCATATTGCCCGAGTAGCTCAAGCGCAATGGAATAAGCCTATCTGGACCTATTATCGCGTCTATGCAGATAACAATGGTGAGGCCGAAGACTATAGCTACTGGGAAGTTCAACGTTTGCAGAATGCACACGAGCAAGCGACCGAAAATAAAGATTACCCAACCGCGATGTTGATTGATAAACTTCTGGATAGCTATTTTGAGGCACATCCAGAACGTGATATGGGTTTTCTTGAAGGATTATTTGGTGATTCCAGTGGAGCGATGAGTGATGAATTTGAAGACCCACTTGATGCACTATTTGGTCATCTCCCGGATCGGGTGATGATAGATCTCAATAACAAGTCAGAGTCATTAGTTAAAAAAATGACTCCAGAAAAGCTGTCTCAGGAACTAGCGCAACAGGTAGGGGGTGATAAACTTCTGTTTATGGCAATGATGGTAAATCCAGATGTATTTTCTGCTTTAATGATACTTCGAGCTGCTGATGAATTATCGATAGAAATTGATACAGATATTGAAGATGTCATAGAGGTTTTTGGCATAGATGAAAACGCAAGCGCCGCTCCTTGTCCTTTTTAAACACTGAATATTATGCAGACTCCTTACCAAATACTCGATGTTGCCGTTGATGCCAACGATGTCGAAATCAAGCAGGCTTATTTACAACAGGTTAAGAACAATCCGCCTGATCATAATCAACAACAGTTCCAGTTAATTCATGATGCATACAGCGCTATTAAAGATCATAAAAGCAGGGTAAGTCATGCCTTATTTACCTTGCCAACCGCTAACTTTGATAGTGTTTTGGATAAGCTATTACATACAGAACAAGCGCCTGACTTTAATGCCGAATCCTTACATAAATTATTAACTATCGATCTAGAAGATGCTAGCCTTATAAATGCTTTTACCCGCCCAGATAAGACATGACAACAGAAGCACAAAAAACTGAATTACTAGAAGAGTTGCAGAAGTATCTGCAGCAAAGTCGCCCAGAAACATTTGCTGCCGGAGAGCAACCTGATCTACATACTTTGCTAGCAGAATTGACTGGCTTAAAAACAGAAGTTAAAGCAGAATCCAGACAATTTAAAAATACTCTGGATACCTTAAGTTCTGCACTAGACACAGTTCAGCAAGATAATAAAACTCTCGCTGCCGAATTGCTTGCCAGTGAAGATCGACAGGCTCAGCAACAAGCTGAACAAATGCGTACTATGCTGCTGGAAATGGTAGATCTATATGATCGATTAAGCACAGGCGTCGATGTTTTAAACAACTATCGACCCGTGAATGCCTTGTTCAAACATTCTAAAACAAAAGACGTACAGTTTATCAAGCAGTTTAAACAAGGTCAGCAAATGACGCTTAGGCGCTTTGAACAAGTATTGCATCAGTATCAAGTGAGGGCGGTCGATTGCCTAGGCCGCAAGCTGGACCCTCTGACCATGACGGCAGTGGAAACCGAAGAGAATTTTGAACGGGAGCATGGCATAGTGCTGCAAGAATTACGCAAGGGCTTTTTGTATCAAGATCAGGTACTACGTCTGGCAGAAGTCAAAGTTAATAAAAGAACCACAGGATAATATATGAACGACACTATTATTGGCATAGATTTAGGCACGACTAACTCAGAAGTTTCCATTGTTGAAAATGGTAAGGTGAAAGTGATTGCCGATGGCGAGCAAAAAATGCTGCCATCTTTTGTGGGTATGGGTGATGACGGAAAAATTTTCGTGGGTGAAACTGCGCGTAATCAGTATCTGGTTTATCCTGAGCGAACCATTAAATCTATTAAACGCTTGATGGGGCAAGATACACATGTGGTATTAGCGGATCAAAGTTATACACCACAGGAAATATCCGCGATGATTCTTATGCGCCTGAAAGCGATTGCCGAAGCTTATTTAGGTCAAACGGTTAGTAAAGCGGTTATTACCGTACCCGCTTATTTTTCTGATGCACAACGCCAGGCCACCCGAGAAGCAGGAGAAATTGCCGGCTTAGAGGTGGTGCGGATGATTAACGAGCCGACTGCAGCAGCGCTTGCCTATGATACTCAGCAACCTGAATCGAGACATGTCTTAGTATACGATCTGGGAGGTGGAACCTTCGATGTTTCGGTCGTAAATATTGAATTGGGTGTGGTTGAAGTGCTGTCTAGTCATGGTGATAATCAACTGGGTGGTGATGATTTTGACCAGCAGATTGTAGAACATTTACTTGAACACTTGCAGGATAGCTATCAAGTCGATGTGCGCGCCCATAGTAAAGCGCTTGCACGTATTACTCGCGCAGCGGAACAGGCCAAGTTTTTACTTTCCGAGCAGCCCTATGCGCAGATCGATGAAGAATACTTACTGGAGCATGAAGGCGTTGCCATACATTTATCTTATGAGCTTTCCCGTATGGCCTATGAAGAGATGATTGATGATTATATTAATGCCACGTTGGATGCTGTACATATTGCATTAAAAGGCGCGAAATTCACCACGACCGATATAGATGAAATTATCCTGGTGGGTGGCTCAACACGCACACCTTGTATACGCGAGCGCTTGCTGAATGAGTTTGGCTTTGAGCCGCATAGCGAAGTCGATCCCGATTTATGTGTGACTATGGGGGCCGCTATTCAAGCAGCTATGATTGCTGGGCAGCAGGTAGATAAGGTATTGGTTGACGTTACACCTTATACCTATGGTACCAGTGCAATAGGAACACTGGATGGTGCGCCGTACCCCTTTATGTTCGTGCCTATTATTCATAAAAATACCGTGTTACCCAATCGCAAATCCGATGCTTTTGCGACCAGCTATGATGGTCAGGATGCGGTTGAAATTACGCTGTATCAGGGTGAAGACCCCGATGCGCTAAATAATGTCAAAATTGGTGAATTTCGGGTAGAAGGCTTGCTGGATGTTGCCGCAGGAAATGTCATTACATTAACGCTGGCTCTGGATCTGAATGGTTTGTTACAGGTATCAGCGCAGGAAAAAGAGACGGGTCTAGAGAAATCCATCAGCATTAAAAATGCCTTAGCTCAATTTGAAGGCGATTCATTAGATACCGCTAAACAACGTATCAGTTCATTATTAGGACAAATGGATCCACGTATTATTGAACAGCAACCATCTGAAGAAGTCGTGCAGACTGAGGCAGCGGAAATAATAACGGCACGCGCGTTAATTGTTAAAGCAGAGGGCTTGTTTGAGCAAGTCTCTAATGAAGACAAAGAAGATATGATCGATTTAATTGAAACGCTAAGCAATTGCATTGCTGCAAAAGATATTCAAGGATTGGATGATCCCTCCACACAATTGCAGGATATTATTTATTACCTGGAATCTTGATGCAACGTTGTCCCAGTTGTAATGCGCGCTTAAAAGACAGGATCATTTGTTCCCGATGTAAGGCAGATCTGAGTGCCTTAATGAATTCTGAACTAGCGGCGCAACAATGGATTCATAAAGCTTTGGAGTTCTATATAAATGAAGAGATAGAACAAAGTATTGCAGCTATAACGCTTTCAGTAAATATTCACAAATCTCACTTAACTTTTGCCTTGCGTGAGTTTATGATTGATCGGCAATGCCGGGCTATTTTGGATTTACTAGCAGAAAAACAAGTGCTGGAAGCAAAAAATCGTTTGTATACTGCTCGTATGTTATTGCCTTATAGTAAACTGTTACAGCAGTTAAATGCTTTTGCAGATTATTTACTGGTAAAGCCTGGTTAATATGTCCATCAATGCTTTGTTTGAAATACCAGGAGTACAATAGCTTTAGCTGTTGTTGTGAAAAAAATCTAAAGCTTTTTTACGCCTGCTTAAGCATATTCAGAACACCTTATCCCAATCTAATAAAATCAAAAGCATAGCAATTCATCAAAGATAATAAGGTGAGACTAAAATAGGTAGGATGCTGCTGAGGAACGAAGCGCATCTTCTCGCCTGTTTTCACAAGGTAATGAAGATGATAGTAAAACCGTAGGTTGGCGCTGAACTTGCGAAGCCCAACATGATATTGCACTGGGATTTTTGAGCTTCGTAACCTCAGCACCAACCTCATGAATCATTGGTATCAAGTTATTATCTTAGAATTCAGGTGGTCTGAACTTAATGTTAGAAATGCAGAGCGTGGAGATCTGTCAAGGTGTCCTGTATTTCGCGATTGATGCGTCTCCTATAACCTAAAATTGCTTTATTTATCACAAAGATAAAGCTGGCTGATCCCTTGCACCCCTTGATTCAAACTTGATTCAAAATATGCTTCACTCAGTCTTGATAGCTTTATCTAAAGTAAGTAAAATACTAAAGCAATCGCTGGAGTAAGTAATGAAAACGATTACATTAAAAACGGATGATACTTTTTTTGACAATGTGACTAATCTGGCGAAACATCTTCATCTTAGTAAAAGTGAGTTGATTCGTAGGGCTGTGGGAGAATATGAAGGGGCGGTGAAAAAACGAGAAATGAAAGAGCAGATGAAGCAGGCATCCTTACGTGTCCGCAATGCCAACAGTACAATCATCAAAGAGTTTGACAGCAGTATAGCCGACGGGTTAAAAGATGTTTGACAGGGGGAGTGTGTACTTGGCAAAACTGTATCCTTCCAAAGGTTATGAGCCTGGTAAAACAAAGCCTGTCTTGATTTTACAGACCAATATGCTCAATCATATTGGGCACACGACGATAATAATTGTCCCTCTTACAACGCAACTTATAGATGATGCTTACCCTTTACGATATCGTATTGCTAAACGGGACAGACTTATGCAAAATTCAGAACTGTTATGTGATCAAATCAGAGCCATAGATATAAATCGAGTACAAGCAGATAAATTGACATCTCTATCGGTTCAGGAGATGTTTGATGTTGAGCAGCAGATACAAGCTATTTTGAATTTTGAGTAGATTAAAGCAAAATTATCTCTAATATCTAAATACTTGGCACACTTTGCTTAACTCTAATTGAGGCTATAGGTATTTCTAGTTATTAACTTCCTCTCTTCTGAGCAGACTCATCATCGACTATTGGAGCCGGTCATATCATGCGTGACCTCGTCTTGGCAGGGCAATGTGAAGATGCAAATAACATCGTTGCAACACAAAACCTGCCTGGCAATATAAATCACAAAAGCGAAGAGAAGAATTATGAGGTAAATGCTCTAGAGTCTGGGTGAATTTATCTCAATATGAGAAGCTAAAAAATACCGATTTGATTGATCATATTAGTCGAGTTGGGGTTATTATTTATAACAAAGATCAAGCTGGCTGAGCCTAATACCGCTACCTGTAACGCATTAAAGTGTTGAATTACAACAATAAAGACTAAATGCTTGTCATGTTTTCTAAAATCATAGTCACTTTAAAAACAATGGCTTGAGCAGATGTATATTAATTTTGTGGTCCAATTTTTAATAAACAAAGTCCGTAAGCTATTGTTTATTACAGTCGCGGCCATTTTTAATCATGTATGAAATACGTAACCAATTGATTTAGTATAACTAAAATGACAGGTAGCGGTATTACTGGCTGAGCCCTTGATCCTATATGCATTAAATATTCCTGATTACGTATGACTCTCAGCCATAGTAAAATAAACGTAAATAATCAGTATGTTAACAAACTGGCCATTCCCCGAAGTCTACCCAGTCAAGCGTGGGCACAAGCTTTATTGGGAATCTATGCTTAACCAACTAGATTCCTGCTAGAAGCATGCAGGAATGACGAATTATAGCTGAGAGTTATGGGTAATCAGGTAAATGTTTAAATATTGAAATCAATCGAGTCCATTGGTTTTTGAAAACTGTAGGGCGTGGCTTCAGCCCGCCTTTAGAACAGATACCTGGCATTAGCGGGCTGAAGCCACGCCCTACCAATATATAATGTCCAGTCTTAAGTTCATAGCCAGAAAACATACACAAAGCTTTTAACAAGTAATTAATTTAGGGTATGAAAGTACATGTGGTGAAGCAAGGTGGGCATTATATAATTCCTGAACTGGAGCAAGCAGCAATAGAATTACAGTCTTTTTAGGCACCTGGAAATAAATAAGCGTCCAATATTTGGGCAGGGTTTTTGTTTGTCATCAGTGCTGTAGCAATAGGCGCATAGCTGGCTACGTAACTATTGCTACAGTGCTAATGATTGATAAAAAGACCAGCAAGGATGGATGATGTGTGTTTCCAGGTGCCTTATGTTGAAGTTGATCAAAACATTTCCGCTATTTTAAATAAACAGGCAACAAGCAATATTATCAGTCAATTGCAAGCACTCAATCAATCCTTAGGTGATGATTATTTAGCCTTTAAATTAAAATACCTACTTAAGTATTACAGCCACAAAACAACTAAAACAGACGATGACATGCTGACAGAAGCATTAATGGAAAAGTATGCAAAATAATAAATTTATTATCGATGTGAATATACAAGCAAGTCAAAAGCAAAGTTTGATTAATATAATACAATCAGCAAAAAATAATGCAGAAGTAGAAGTGCTTTGGTTATATGGCTCACGCGCGAGAAACAAGGCCAATATTAAGAGTGACTATGATTTGGCAGTAGCATTTAAAACGTATATTGAAGCCCCTGTAGAGCGTCGATTAAGGCCAGAAATACTCGCATTAGAATGGAATGATTAGCTTAATATACCCTTCAATTATAGATATTAATCAAGCACCATTACCACTAGCTTATGCTGTTGTCTTAGACAATACCCTGCTTTATAGTAAAAATAACTACCGTAGAATGATCGAAGAACAGAAAATTATGTCAAAATGGAAATAGATTACAGTTATCACAGAAAACATTATGCTTAATATTTTCGTCGATGCGATTCAACAACATGTGCAGGAAAGTGTGGAAGATTTAGACACGCTTCACGACATATTAAAGCAACGTTCATGGACGAGGGTAGAAAGGAAAGGGGCGGAAAGATTACTACAAACTTTAGTAGAGGCTTGTATAGGGGTATCTAAACACTGGTTGAAACAGCAAAATAAAGTATTAACAACGGATGCTTATGGCGTATTTAAGAAATTTATTGGGTTATGCACTTATGACTTGAATTCAGGTGTTATCAATTGAGTAATAACGAGGTTTAAAATGAGATTAATGGCGTGGCAGGTACAAACTATTCGACAAGTTGTCGCGGCATTAGCGGGGGGTAACGCACAGATAACTTTGTTTGGATCCAGAGTTGATGATGTAAAAAAAGGAGGGGATATTGATTTGCTCATAACTTTGCCAGAACCAGTGGGGCACCCTGCGGAATTATCAGCCAGAATAAGCGCTCAACTTATAAAACAATTTCAGGGTAGAAATGTAGATGTATTATTATCAGCCCCAAATTTAAGGGATTTATCAATACATATGATCGCAAAGAAAAAAGGGATAGCCCTATGAAACTGAGCGTAGATAATGAAGATAAACTTGAAAGATTACTATTTTTAAGTAGAGTGGTAAAAAAAGAAATTCATCACTTGAATTATTCAGCTGATAAGGTATTTAATGATGCCTTTACTGAAGAACGTGCAAAACGATTAGCAAGTGACGAAGTTCTTGCTGAGCAGGTTGAGGCGTTTACAAGTCGGTTCTGTCGATTACAAGACACCATTGGCGACAAGCTTTTACCCGCATGGTTAGATGCATTAGGCGAAAAAACAAGTGTAGCAATTGATAACCTAGATAAAGCTGAAAAAATGGGTGTATTACCTTCAGTTGAACAGTGGCTAACAGTGCGCCAATTAAGAAACCAAATGATCCATGAATATATCGAAGACTTAACTATTTTAGCGGATGCATTACAAACAGCTTATAGCTATCTTGAATTTATTGTGGATGTCGGGGAATCGATTATTAAAGACCTAGAAAATAGAATGACTAAAACAAAAGTGCTCTGAGCCCTTCAGGGCAGAATGAAGAGAATAAAATAAAATTAGATTTTTATAATCTTTATCCAGCCTTCTTACGGTGGGAAAGGAGTTTATAGTTAATCGAGAGAAGTTAGCAATTAGATGTTATCTCGTTTCCATGCTTATGATTTAAAAAAGAGTCCTTTTGTTGGGGAAGTTGGTTAATTAAAGATAATACACCAAAATCAACGGCTATAGAATCCGCACTGCAAGTTTATGAGTTTGGTTTTGGTGAACTAGTGTTTCTACAAGTGGTGAAACAAGACGGACATTATATAATTCCTGAACTGGAGCAAGCAGCAATAGAGTTACAGTCTTTTTAGGTGCCTGGAAAGAAATAAGCGTCCAATATTTGGGCAGGGTTTTTGTTTGTCATCAGTGCTGTAGCAATAGGCGCATAGCTGGCTACGTCACTATTGCTACAGTGCTAATGATTGATAAAAAGACCAGCAAGGATGGATGATGTGTGTTTCCAGGTGCCTTATGTCGAAGTTGATCAAAACATTTCCGCTATTTTAAATAAACAGGCAACAAGCAATATTATCAGTCAATTGCAAGCACTCAATCAATCCTTAGGTGATGATTATTTAGCCTTTAAATTAAAACACCTACCTAAGTATTACAGCTATAACACCAATCAAACAGACGATGATATACTAACAGAAGCATTAATGGAAAAGCATGTACAATAATAAATTTATTATCGATGTGAATATACAAGCAAGTCAAAAGCAAAGTTTGATTAATATAATACAATTAGCAAAAAATAATGCAGAAGTAGAAGTGCTTTGGTTATATGGCTCACGAGCGAGAAACAAGGCCAATAATGAGAGCGACTATGATTTAGCGGTAGCATTTAAAACGTATATTGAAGACCCCATAGAGCGTCGATTAAGGCCAGAAATACTTGTATTAGAATGGCATGAAAAGCTTAATATACCCTTGTCAATCATAGATATTAATCAAGCACCATTACCGCTAGCTTACACTGTTGTCTTAGACAATACCCTGCTTTATAGTAAAAATAACTACCGTAGAATGATCGAAGAACAGAAAATTATGTCAAAATGGGAAATAGATTACTGTTATCACAGAAAACATTATGCTTAATATTTACGTCGATGCTATTCAACAACATGTGCAGGAAAGTGTGGAAGATTTAGACACGCTTCACGACATATTAAAGCAACGTTCATGGACGAGGGTAGAAAGGAAAGGGGCGGAAAGATTACTACAAACTTTAGTAGAGGCTTGTATAGGGGTATCCAGGCACTGGTTGAAACAGCAAAATAAAGTATTACCAACGGATGCTTATGGCGTATTTAAGAAATTAATGGAGTTACAATTAATACCTACCGAGGATGCACAGGAATGGCAAAGGATTATCGGCATGAGAAATGCAATTGTGCATGACTATTTAAATTTAGATGAAAAAATAATAAAAACTATTGTAGTTGATAAAATGTATCTTAAGCTCCAGGATTTTGCATTAAATATAAGTGCTAAATTAAACAATTGAATTGTAAGTCCGTAGAATTTGGTGAGGCACGAACCCCAAGGTTGAAAAGTAACGTCTTCTTTTTTATCCGTGATTCCAATACAATTAAAGGGTAGCGTCCCCTTTGTTCCTGATTTGTGAAGTTATATGATTGAAACAGATAGAATAGAGTTTAAAGAAATATTGACTGAAACCTTAGAAAAAGAGGTTGTTGCATTTTTAAACTATAGGCAAGGCGGTGTTATCTATTTAGGGATTGATAAAAATGGTAAAATGGTAGGTATCAAAGATACTGATGCTACACAGCTTAAAATCAAAGATAGATTAAAAAATAATATAGCGCCATCTTGTATGGGCTTATTTGACATCGAAGTAGAAGAAAAACAGAGTAAACATATTATCAAAATAACCCTGGCAAGTGGTAGTGAAACCCCCTACTATCTTAAAAAACAGGGAATGTCCTCTCGTGGCTGTTTTGTACGCCTGGGTTCTGCATCAGAGCCAATGTCAACGCAGATGATAGAAGAACTATTTTCAAGTCGAACAAGAAACTCTATTGGTAAAATCAGATCAAACAGACAAGATCTGACCTTTGAGCAACTTAAAATTTATTATGAAGCAAGAGGCTTGAAGCTCAATGATCAATTTGCATCGAATTTAGAACTTTTAACGGCAAATAATGAATTTAACTATGTAGCTTATCTTATGGCAGATAGCAATGGAACCTCCATAAAAGTTGCCAAATACGAAGGAATAACAAGAGTAAACCTTGTAGAAAATAACGAGTATGGGTACTGCTCCCTGATGAAGTCAACCAAACAAGTGTTAGAAAAATTAGAACTTGAGAATAAAACAGCAACACTGATAACGTCAAAAGAGAGAATTAACCAAAAATTATGGAATCCTGTTGCACTCAGAGAAGCGGTTATTAACGCCATAGTACATAATGACTATACGCGAGAGTTAACCCCGACTTTTGAGATATTTGATGATCGGCTAGAGATAACATCAGCAAACGGCTTATCGACAGGGATTGATAATGAAGATTTTTTTAAAGGATTCTCCATTCCTGTCAACCGAGAAATAATGAGGATATATAAAGACTTAGATATGGTAGAACAGCTTGGTTCTGGTATGCCTAGAATCTTATCTTATTATACAAAAAAGAGCTTTGATTTTAGTAATAACTTTTTGAGAATAACCTTCTCTATCAATGATGAACCGATAGAAAATAGTGGCTCAATGGGTGGCTCAATGGGTGGCTCAATAGGTGGCTCAATAAATCTAACACCGAGACAACAAGAAGTTCTGGAGATTATAAAAAGAGATAAAAAAATTAGCTATAGGGCTATGGCAGAACAACTAGATATTAATGAATCTGCAATAAAAAAGCATCTCAATAAGCTAAAAGAGAAAAACCTCTTAAAGAGAGTCGGTGGTACTCGAGGGTATTGGGAGCTTATTAATAATGATTAAAAACATTCTCTTCCGAGCAGACTCATCATTGAATATTGGGACCCGTCATATCATGCGTGACCTAGTCTTGGCAGAGCAATTTGAAGATGCAAATATCATCTTTGCAACACAAAACCTGCCTGGCAATATAAATCACAAAAGCGAAGAGAAGAATTATGAGGTAAATGCTCTAGAGTCAGGGTGGATTTATCTCAATATGAGAAGCTAAAAAATACCAATTTGAATGATCACATTAATCGGGTTGGGGTTATTATTTATCTCTAGCAGTTAGAGGTTTTCTCGTTCCCATGCTCCAGCGTGGGAATGCAGATTGTGACGCTCAGCGTCACGGAACGCAGAGCATTCCTGTATAAATTTCCACGGAGACCTTGGGAACTAGCCAAGTGAAGTTAGAAGTTAAATATAAAAACAAAAATGACACAGAAAGACATTGCATTAATTACAGACGTTACAGGCCAGGAAAGCACATATCTTTCCGGGTTTCTGTTAAAGAAAGGCTATATTGTCCATGGTATGAAACGCAGTAGTTCTATGAAACCATAGAAATGGTACTTTAAAAAATATTATGATTTGTAAATTAATTGATTTTAAAATAATGGGCGACGAACGTAGCTCTTTAATTGCATTAGAAGAAAATAACAATACCCCCTTTGATATTAAACGGGTCTATTATATTTTTGGAACAAAGTCTGGAGTACGCCGAGGCTTTCATGCGCATAAGGACTTAAAGCAGATAGCAATTTGTGTGAGTGCCAGTTGTAAGTTTCATCTGGATGATGGCAAGAATAAAAATGAAATACTTCCGGATTCGCCCAATCAAGGACTATTAATTGAAGGGCTAATCTGGCGAGAAATGTACGATTTTAGTCCTGATTGTGTGCTGATGGTAGTTGCAAGTGAGTATTACGATAACGATGATTATATTAAAGACTACGAAACTTTTTTGAAGGAGTTGGAATGATACATCAGTTAGCGGATGTTCATACGAGTGATATTGGGAATAATACTAATATCTGGCAGTTTTGTGTTGTTTTAGAAAAAGCAAAAATTGGTAATAATTGTAATATTAATGCCCAGTGTTTAATCGAAAATGATGTGCTGATTGGTGATAATGTTACAGTAAAAAGTGGTGTTCAAATTTGGGATGGTATCCAGCTTGAAGATAATACTTTTATTGGCCCAAATGTTACGTTTACAAATGATTTTTTACCTAGATCCAAGCGATACCCAAATGCTTTTCTTAAAACAGTAATACAGAAAAATGCCTCAATTGGAGCAAACAGCACTATCATTGGGGGTATTACCATTGGAGAAAATGCAATGATTGGGGCGGGTAGCGTTGTAACTAAAGATATACCAAGACATGCATTGGTTTATGGTAATCCGGCAAAATTCCATGGCTATGTTTGTGAGTGTGGTGAAAAATTAAAAGACTTCGCCTGTTCAAGTTGTAGAATAACATACCAATTGATGGATAATATTTTGAACAGAACAGAACCTAGCCGCTAATGACAATTTTTTTCATGCTTCAGGGAGAGTAGCATGAAAATGATACAAGGCAAAAATATTAACATGCGGACTGCTGTAATAGATGATGCCGCTTTTATTTTGCCACTCAGAATGCTTGAACATAAAAAAATATTTATCTCAAGTAGATAATGATGTACAAAAATAGCAGGATGGGTTAAAAATTGTAACTTCTCATTATTAAAGGGTACAGGCAGTCTTTTCAGCACGTCATTCCTGTATGCTGTTAACAGGAATCTATGCTCAATGTAGATTCCCGATAAAAGACCTCGGGAATGACGATATTTTTATATGTATTTTCCCGTGAATAATGAGAAGTTACAAAAAATCACCTGATTACCCACAACTCTCAAGTATAATTCGTCATTCCTGCATGCTTCTAGCAGGAATCTAGTTAGTTAAGCATAGATTCCCGATAAAGCTTGTGCCCACGCTTGACTGGGTAGACTCCAGGAATGACGAGTTTGTTAACATGCTGATTATTCATGTTTTATTTTACTATGGCTGAGAGTCATACGTAATCAGGAAAAATTATAAAGAAACAGAAAAACAAGGGCTGGAGTGCTATTTTAGTAGCCGTTCAGCCCCAATGCTGTTGACTTAAGAATAAGCTTCTTCTCCAGAGGGAGAAGGTTGGGATGAGGGAGGGCTAAATGCATTATTTTATTCTCCTCACCCAACCCCCTCCAGCAAGAGAGGGCTTAAGTCAACATTCAGTCTCCCTCCCTCCCTCCTCCTTCGCAAGGAGGGGTTAGGGGAGGTTTTATTAGAAATGTTTTCCTCGACCTTAATATTCTAAAGGGGGAGGCGAGCGGTTACCTATTTTATTATTGAAAGTAAATCAGGTGAAATGCTTGGCCTAGTTAGAGTATATGATTTAAAAAAAGATTCATTTTGTTGGGGGAGTTGGTTGATTAAAAATGGTGCTCCAAAGTCAACGGCCATTGAATCTTCATTGCAAATTTATGAATTTGGTTTTGGTGAATTAGGGTTTCAGCAGTCGCACTTTGATGTGCGAAAAGAAAACCAAAAGGTTGTTGTATTCCATGAACGCTTTGGTGCAGTGAGAGTAAATGAAGATGAATTAAATTATTATTTCATTTTTAAAGAAAGTACTTATCAAAACACAAAACGAAAGTACAAAAAGTTTGTTTAAAATTAAGAAAAATTAAGGGCGTCGTCATGTACACAATAGAGTTTGAAGCAGACATAAGCAATGGTATGATAAAAATACCTGAAAAGTACAAAGAGCTAAATTCAAAACATATCAAAGTAATTGCTGTAATAGATGCGCCTGATATGGCTAACCCGCTTTTAAAAGAGCATGTCGAAGAAAACCCTCAATTTTCGGATAAATACATTGAAGGCATTGGCGTGAGCTAGTAATGACTGGATTGTGTGGTTATGATGAAGGTTATTATAAAAGTGATCAGTTCTATAAATTTGCTATGAAGAAAGAAGATAAAAGTATGCATGGCGTTTTAAAAGGAGAGACAAATGAAATTAACAGTTGATATCCCTGATGAATCAGTCGCACCAAAAGTCATATTGTTTTTGAATAACTTAAAAAGTGATGGTGTGAAATTTGAGCAAGATCAGGAAATAAAGGCGGAGTTTTCAAATAAATACCTCCAGGATAACTGGATGGAATTAGTTATGACGCATGAGGATCCTAATATAGATGATGATAATAAACTAGAACGGGCACATGCAAGCTGGGAAAACCCTTAATGAAGAATGTAGTACTGGATGTAAATATCATTCTTGACTTTTTTAGTGCAACACGTAGAGTAGCGTTTCCAAATTCTATTAAAGCTTTTGAATATTTACGGGGTAGAGGTTATACCTATATTTCTTCCTCAAGTTTAGATAATATTGCCTTTTTAAAAGCAGATGAATTAAGGAGAGAATATGGATATTCACAATCGAAGCGACGCTTATTAGCAGCTCAATTGATTAAATACCTGATGGGAAACTTTAAACTTGCTAAAACGCCAGCGTACTTAACGATTGACTATACTGATATTGAAGATAGTCAAATTATTGCATCAGCACAGGCAGTTGATGGAATAGTACTGACAAGAGATAACGGCATGTTAAAAAAGCACCCTGAATTAACGCTTCACCCCGATGATTTTTTTCAATATGTAGAACAATCAAAAGAAACAACAATTCCTTTTCTAGATCTTAAATCACTCAATAGCGAGTACTTGAAAGAATTTGAACAAGCCTTTGACCAAGTAGTTAACAGCGGCTGGTATATACAAGGAAAACAATGCCAGGCATTTGAACAAGAATTTGCTGATTATTGCGGGACAAAACACTGCATAGGCGTTGCTAATGGACTAGATGCATTAACCCTCATTATAAGAGCCTATAAAGAAATGGGGCTTATGCAGGCAGGTGATGAAATTATAGTCCCTGCTAATACCTACATCGCATCTATTTTAGCGATTTCCGAAAATGACTTAACCCCTGTGTTAGTCGAACCAGATATTCAAACGTATAATATTAACCCTGCATTAATAGAGGAAAAAATAACGGATAAAACTAAAGCAATTATGGCCGTACATTTATACGGACAAGTTGCAGCAATGAATGAGATAAATGCCATTGCTAAACAATATAATTTAAAAGTGATAGAAGACTCGGCACAAGCCCACGGTGCTATTTATCATGGTAAACGAACGGGTAACTTGGGAGATGCAAGTGGATTCAGTTTTTACCCAGGAAAGAATTTAGGTGCATTAGGTGATGGAGGCGCAATCACAACGAATGATGATCAATTAGCAGATGTTGTTCGAGCGTTAGGGAATTACGGCAGTCATAAAAAATATGAAAATCAGTATCAAGGTATCAATAGTCGCTTAGATGAGATGCAAGCCGCTTTTTTAAGGGTTAAACTGAAGCAGCTTAATAATGAAATACAAAAAAGAAGAGCTATCGCTGAATACTATCTTAAAAATATAGACACTGAGTTAATAGGGTTACCATTTGTGGCTGACTCTAACTCTCATGTCTGGCATCTATTTGTAATTCGTACAAAGAATAGAGAGCAGTTACAAAAGTATCTTATAGACAACCGTATTCAAACATTAATTCATTATCCTATTCCCCCAAATAAACAAGCGGCTTATAAATGCTGGAATAATATAAGTTTTCCAGAAACGGAAATGCTTCATAAGGAAGTGCTGAGCTTGCCCATAAGTTCCGTAATGACAGATGAAGAAATGAAACGTGTTGTTGGTGTAATTAATAATATGGCATAACATGGTTCTCTCGTTCCCATGCTCCAGCGTGGGAATGTAGGCTGTGATGCTCTGCGTCACCGAACGCAGAGCGTTCTCATATGAGTTCCCACGGAGACCGTGGGAACTATATTTTTTTGTAAATAATAAAAGAAATTCTGCATGATCAACGTAACAAAAACATACCTAAGTACTTACGCAAAATTAATTTAACGAAAAAAGGTGTCATAATAAACAATTATTTTGCTGACTCTAAATGTTTGTGCTCTATATAAAACACCTACTCCCAGAAGAAATTACTGCTTTAAATGTGATGCATAAAAACCATCCACTTCATTTAAGTAGAAGTCGAGCTCATGCTATTTTATTAAGTTTCAAAGAGCATTCTGTTCCCATGATTTGTTCTATTTATAACGTATGCCGCCAAACTGTTTCCACTTGGTTTTCTAACTGGGAAAAGAATGGAATCGATGGATTGGTTGACTGTCAGGGAAGAGGACGGCGAGGTATTTTAACTGAAAAACAACAAATAAGCTTAGTCCAGAGAGTTGAAAAATCTCCTAGATCATTAAAATCAGTACTAGCAAAATTTGAAGAAGATCTAGGCATTTCAGTTAGCATTGATACTATAAAACGTATTTGTAAACAAGCTGATCTTGTTTGGAAACGAGTTAGAAAATCCTTAAGGATAAAGCGTAATCAAGATAAATTTGATTTGGCAACCGATGAAATAAAAGAATTAATACAACAACATAAAGAGAATGAACTTGATTTGTGCTACTTTGATGAGTCGGGGTTTACACTAGAACCCTGTGTTCCTTATGCTTGGCAACAGTCAGGTGAGACGATTGAAATACCAAGCTCAAACAGCAAGCGTCTTAATGTATTAGGTTTTGTTAACAGAGATTGCAGGTTTGATTCTTTTGTTTTTGAAGGGAGTGTAAACACTTCGGTTGTTGTGGCTTGTATTGATGAATTTGCTAAACAGATTAAAAAACCAACAACTCTTATTATTGATAATGCATCGACTCATACGAGTAATGAATTTAATGAAAACCTTGAAAGGTGGAAAGAAAAAAACCTATCCATTTACCGTATACCGCCATACTCACCCGAGTTAAATATTATCGAGATTATATGGCGTAAAATAAAATACGAATGGCTTCCTTTTTCAGCTTATGAATCCTATGCCTCTCTTCAGGAAGAATTATTTAAGGTGCTGTCTAATATTGGAAAGAATTACAAAGTAGAGTTTGCATAAAAGGTTAAATTAATTTTGCATGGGTACTTACCAGATAAACGAAAATACCAGTCTTATGTGGATAAAATCTATAAGAGCGGATGGGTAACAAATAATGGGCCATTGGTTAGGGAGCTTGAAGAGCGCTTAGCAGAATATCTTGGTGTCAAAAATATAGTCTTGGTAGCAAATGGGACAGTCGCCCTTGAAATCGCTTATAGAACCTTGGATCTTAAAGGATATGCAATCACCACTCCTTTTTCTTTTGTTGCGACAACGAGTTCTCTTGTAACCAATGGGATTAAACCCATATTTGCAGATATTGATGCGCGCACATTAAACATCGATCCAGACTGCATTGAAGAACTTATTACGCCAAACACAGAAGCCATAGTCCCGGTACATGTCTTTGGTAATGGCTGTGATGTCGAAAAAATTGCCAAAATAGCTGAGGCACATAATTTAAAAGTGGTTTATGATGCGGCTCACGCTTTTGATGTAAAATATAAAGACGAAAGCATATTAAACTCAGGGTTAATTTGTTCATATTCTAAACCTTATGCGGCACAAGGCCTCCTGGTATTTTTTGTAATTTTCAAATAGTCTAAAACAGCTCTGGTATTCTTATTGAGTTGCCTCATTTTCTTTGAAATCCCTTTCTCAACTTTTGATTTTATTAATCCGATAGCAAAGCGCCTAAGACGGGTCATGTTCTCAGGGCCATAACCGGTACGAATTGTTGAGCGATCTTCATCAAAAACCCAGTCAATAATATAATGACTGACTTCAATAGACCAGTGACCTCGAACTTTATATAAGATGGTTTTCGGATCTGCGTCTTTTTTTGTTCTGCTGGTCACACCGTAAGCGGTCGCAAGTGATGTTTTCCCACTTTTCTTGTCCGTTATTTCTCGTTCTATGCGATAAACCTGGGCAACATGAGGGAATAATACATACTCACTTAATTCCGATGTGACCCAGATTCTACGAATCTCAATTCGTCCGTGCCCGACAGACACTTTGTCTTCATAATCTGCCAAACGGCTATCATTTGAAAAGTAGGTGGTAATATCATCAAGCAGTGTCGGCTGGTTTCCTTTGACACTAAAATAATAATGCGCTTTTCGTTGTTCTACTAAATAACGCGCGAATTCAGTCTGGGTGTGCAAAGCATCGCTGGTGATATCTTTATTTTCAATCGGTAGTGTATCTAATAATTTCGGAGCAAATGTTATTTCATTGGTTTGCTTAACTTCATCCGACCCATCTCCAACAGGCAAAGTACCTACTTTTTTTGGGCGTAGCAAATTCCTGTGGTATGCCCAACAGCACTCATTATTTGTGTTTGGCGCCCTGATTCATCAATCGCATTACACATGACTTTGCCATCTATTGCGAGTGAGTTGTCATCCTGGGCATAGGCTTTGTTCCAGGCATTAAAGGCTGCGTCAAGTTCATTCGGGTCTACTCTTACTAAGATATTTCTAAAAATGCTTAGGCTTGGAATCACATAACGGCCTTTATCATAACGGCAACGAAAATGCGCTCTGGACTTTTGAGATAAGCTTTCAGCCCAGTCAAAAATAGATTCATAGCTCCTCATGCCGCATAACACAGCTCCAGCGGCTATTCCCAGAACAGTCTGTATTCTATGGCGTCGCCCTTGGGCTCTACGGGGATCATTAATTTCCTTGAAGAAATCCGGTAATGAACGCATTTGATGACGCGTTATTTTCATTTTTACCTCACCTAATAAAAAATGATGACTTAATATAGTGTGAGATAAAACAGATTGTGCTCGACGATGAAGTGGCTTAACGAAAATCAGCTTTTTGTGCTCTGTTTGAGCAGAGTAACCGTCTGTTACCCTGCGAAACCCTTTCGTGTAACCAATAGCCTGCCAGTTACTGGCTCGATAAACACCTCCATGAAATCGCTTTGGATCGACAAAGGTCTCGACCAACAAAATAGGGTGTCCATACTTTTCAACCCAATCATTGGATAAGCGTTTAAGGCACAGTGAAAGGAGGCGTGATCCTAGGTTTTTATCATGCCTCGTCGGTAATATCAAAAAACGGCTGTTGTTGGCAATCAGTTTTAAGCGGCCCGTTTGGTGGCGATAACTCCATCCTATCCAGCTATCACGAGCCGCACACTTTAATGCGGCGGCCGAAAAGCTGATCAGTGCAATCCATTCTGTTTCAGAATAGGCCACATACCAAAGGGTTTCACCAATTTTTGGAATAGCACCTAAGTAATGCTGGGCCTCCATCAAATCCTGATATTTTGGTTCTTCTTGCTTTAAAATGGGCCTGACTGATATTTGGTTGAGTTGCATCGTTTTATCTCAAGAAACTGGATAGAAACTATACATGCTTTTCATGGGTTTGTCCATCTTGGGGTGTAACTCATTACCATGCTTACCCTTTATAGCTAGAACAAATTAGCCGTGATATTAAACTATGGAGACATCTCAATATTGAGCTTTCATGCGACAAAACTGTTTCATACCATAGAAGGCGGAGCACTGATTATTAATGACGACAGTTTAGTTGAAAAAGCCCGCTATCTTATTAATTTTGGTATTGAAAATGCTGAGTCTATCCCGGAGCTTGGAACCAATGCCAAGATGAATGAGTTTGAAGCGGCAATGGGGCTTTGCATGTTAGACGAAATGGAAGTAGTGTCTCAAAAAAGAAAAGACGTTTATGAAAGGTACCAAAAAGAGCTAGGTGGTATGGTGCAATTGCAAAAACAAAACAGCCTTTCGACTCAAAACTATAGCTATTTCCCCATTATTTTAAATGATGAAGAAGAAAGGTTAAAAGTACAGCATGCATTGAATCATCAAAACATCTCTCCCCGTCGTTATTTTTATCCATCGCTAGATACCTTGAATTATATTGAACCGAAACAACATTGTGCTCACTCAAGAGATCTCTCTAAACGAATTCTATGTTTACCTATGTACCCAGAGTTAAGTGAAGAAGATCAAATGAAAGTTACTAGTATTATTCAATCCATAATAAGAGATTCGCTATGAAAAAAAAAGTAGATTTAGACTTCTGTTTTAAAGGAAGTCGAACTTATATTCAGGGGCCGGATATTTTTGATGCAGTTATTGCATCTATCTCAAATGAATTTAATATAATTAGAGATGTTAAGTATTCTGCTCATGCAATGCTTCGTAAAAATGCAACAATGTATATAACAGACAAAGTTGTTAAATCGGATTATCCTGTAATTAATTCATTGATCAACTTCATAGGTGATGATGTTAAATATTATGCGGTAGTTTGTGAAAATGACAAATCAATTGAGTGTTGTAATGATTATTCTGAAGAGACTGTAGAAAAAAACTCAGTGCTTTCAAACCATCTTATTTCCTTTAAAAATGTATTGCCTGACAGTTATACGGAAATCGTTGTTTCTATGAATAAGTATTTTTTAAATCAAACAGTTAAAGAAAAAGGCAAGTGGATCGTAACAAAGTTTGATTATTTTGAGCTGGCTGATATTGTGAATATTAAAAACAAAGAAATTAAACTGGAGTTATTACAGAACTTCAATAATAAATTAACTAAAAGTCTACTTTTTTTAGATGAAAAGCCAGTTGGGCATTTGTATTTCTCACTTATTCCAAAGGAGTCTTGATGTTAGGTATAGAAAATATCGCTATATATATTCCTGAAACAAAAAAATCTAATTATGATCTCAAAGAAAAATTTGAGATTGATGATGACTTTATCGAGAACAAAATAGGTGTCAAATATCATGCACTAAAAGATAAAGGTTTCAAATCTTCAGATATGTGTGTAAAAGCATTTGAAAACCTGAAAAAAATTTCCAATATAAATGTTGATGAAATAGAATGTTGTATTGTGGTCACTCAGAACCCTGATTTCAATATTCCCCATACGTCTGCTATCGTACACGGCAAACTTGACCTACCTGAGAATTGTGCAGCATTTGATATCTCTTTAGGCTGTTCGGGTTTTGTCTATGGCCTCTCAAATATCATCTCATTTATGAAAAACAATGATATGAAGAAGGGGCTTCTTTTCACCTCAGATCAATACAGTAATATTGTTGATGAGAATGATAAAAATACTGCACTGCTCTTTGGTGATGCGGCAACTGTAACACTGATCAGTGAAGATGCTACTTATATCCCTATAGATTTTAGCTTTGGTACTAATGGTAAAGATTATAAAGAGCTTATCTGTGAAGATACACTTTATATGAATGGACGGGCTGTGTTTAGTTTTACAGCCACAACAGCACCGAAACATATTCAAGCATTGCTTCATAAAAATAATTTGACAGACGAGGATATCCAAAAATACTATCTTCATCAGGGAAGTAAATACATCGTGGATACCATACGAAAGCGACTAAAAGTGAATGAGGACAAAGTTCCTTTTGACATGGCTGAGTACGGCAATACAGTCTCATCATCTATCCCCATTATGTTAGCTAATAATATGAATGTTATGCCAAAGGGTAATATCGTTTTAAGTGCATTCGGAGTGGGGCTTTCATGGTCCTCGGCTATAATTAAGAAAATCAATTAAGGAAAAAAATGATAGTAACAACAGAAGAGATCAGAAACATCATCATCGAAGAGACCGATACATTGGAAAATATGGAAACAATGTCAAATGATGTCTCTCTGGTAGAGCAAGGAGTCGATTCTCTTGACATGGCGAATATCTATTTATTGTTGGAAGAAAAATATGGTATCAAAATACCAGATGCCGATCTTGATCAGTTAGTCAGTGTCGATACAATCGTCTCGTATCTTTTAGAAAAATAGTTCTCGTTCAGATGCTAAATGAATATATTCCATTTTTACAATCTCTAAACTGGGAAGAGATTGAATGTATTGTCCAGCGAACCGGGTTTATATATGAACCGTCTGCCAAGCTACCGTCTGATAAGTTACTTAAAGGGGTTTCTGATGGTCGTTATGCAGTTGCAGCCACTATTTGTTTTGTCGACAGGGAACCTATAAGTGATATTTTGGAGAACCTGGGTGATGCCTTGACTATAACAACAAAAGAGCTGCATCAGAATTTTCCGGATGCTATGGCGCTTTATACGGAAGATCCGCGAGCGCTGTTTATTAAACTGATCGACCTTTTAAACCGAGAAAAAAAATGTGCTCCATTTACCTCGCAGATAAAAAAACAAGTACCGACAATAGATCCTGAATCTAGCGTTGATGAGAGAGTAATCATTGAAGAGGGAGTGAGTATTGGCAAAGGAAGTGTTATATCGGCTGGCTGTATTCTGAAAAGGGGTACTGTTATTGGTGAAAACTGTATTATCCGGGAAAATTGTACGATTGGCTGTAATGGTATTGCGCTTTATAAAACTTCCAATGGTGAGACATTAAGATTCCCTCATCTGGCAGGGGTGAACATGGGTAATAATGTAGAGTTAGGTGCTGGTACAGTCATCGTCCGTGGCACACTTTTGAATACTGTCATTAGTAATGATGTTGTCATTGGTAATTTGAGTAATATCGGACATGGTGTACAAATTGGTAAAAAAGTCTGGGTGTCGGTTGGATCGATGATAGGCGGTAATTGTTCTATTGGAGATGGCACAACCATAGGGCTAGGTGTTAGATTGAGAGACAATTTGAAAATTGGTGAAGATGTATCTATCGGTATGGGAAGTGTTGTGACAAAGAATCTGCCTTCAGGAATTTCTGTTTTTGGTAATCCGGCCAAAAATCTGCGCAGTCTCTCTACTGGCCCGAAACGTTAGTTTGTAATTTATGACAGATAATTTAAAAGCAAAAGGCACCAAAGCCTTTATCTGGGATTTTTTTGGCAAGATGGTTACCCGGGGTATGGGGTTTATCGTTTCGATATTTCTAGTCAGACTTCTTGAACCTTCTGATTTTGGCTTGATAGCAATGGTAATGGTAATCATCGGGATAGCAACTGTGTTTACCGATGTCGGTTTAGGTGGCGCGCTTATTCAGAGACGTAAAGTCCATCCTATTCATTACTCCTCTGTTTTTTATTTCAATATTGTAGTCGGGCTATTTCTTACTTTATTGACCTACTTTTCTGCGCCATGGATCAGTGTATTTTATGAAAGTGAGCAATTGCTCCCTTTGGTAGAAGTGATGTCATGTTTATTTGTTATCAATGCATTTTGCAGTGTACAAAGCACGCGACTGCGTAAAGAGCTAAACTATGCCTTACTAACAAAGATAAGCTTGATCTCATCTTTGAGCAGTGGTGCACTCGGGATCTATTTGGCATTACGGGGTGCCGGGGTCTGGAGTCTGGTAGCACAGACTTTAACTATGAGTATTGTGTATAATTTACTTATTTGGACTACTGCAAAATGGAAACCTTCTTTAACATTTTCATGGAAAGCGCTAACTCAATTGTGGGGCTTTGGATTCCGGATGTTTTTATCGAGGATGTTGGACGCTATTTTTATCAGACTGGACTTCTTAATTATAGGTAAACTGTTTCCGCCCGCTACCTTAGGGTTTTTCCAGCGTGCCAAATCGCTTAACAGTATGGTTGTTCAATATTCGTCCGGCAGTTTAATGTCGGTATTGTTCCCTGTACTTTCTAAAGTTAAAAATGACCTCCCACGTTTTCAGAGCATCGTCTTAAAAGCATTAGGTGTTATCAGCTTCATTGTATTTTTGCTTCTTGGGAGTCTGTACCTTATTTCTGAGGAGTTGATAGTTTTACTTTTTTCAGCCAAATGGCTGCAGTCCGTTGAGTTTTTTAAAATACTGGTTCTGAGTGTGTTCGGGTTACCTATCAGTACACTATTGGTTAATGTACTTAGCAGTAGAGGGAATTCTAAGGCTTTTTTACGATTAGAGATCTATAAGAAGGTCATTGTGACGATAAACTTTGTGGTTCTCTATTTTTGGGGTATAGAAGTTTATTTGTACGGTTTGGTTGTTACTTCAGTATTAGGAGTAACATTAAATATTTTATTTGCCTCTCGTGAGATTAAATTACCATTTTTTTTATTTGTGAAACCAATTCTTATGCAAATGGGAATCACATTATTTTCAGTAATTTTAACGCTCTTAATTACTAAAAATTTAGATCAATTAAATATAATAATGTTAATTGTTAAAGGGAGTATATTTACTTTTATGTATGTTTTATTTAACTATTTTATAAAAACCAGTTCATATACCTATTTTAACGAACAAGTCATTCCGTTAATCAAAAAAAGAAAAAAGAAGAAAAATTAAATGCATCACAGAACTGAACAGGAGATCATGCAGAACTGGGTTGATAGTATTGAGCAGCCAGTAGTAAGCATATGTTGTACAACCTATAATCATGAACCCTATATAGCTGAAGCGATTGATGGTTTTTTGATACAAGAAACAGATTTCCCTTTTGAGATTTTGATTCGAGATGACTGTTCTACAGATAAAACAGCTGAAATAGTAAAACAGTATGCTGACCAGTATCCACAACTAATAAAGCCTGTATACGAAAAAGAAAATACTTTTTCTAAAGGTGTTAAGCCAATGCCTACTTTAATAACAAAAGCAATTGGCAAATATATTGCTCTGTGTGAAGGCGATGACTATTGGACTGACCCTGAAAAACTACAGATACAAATAGATTTAATGCAAGAAAACTCGGAGTGTTATTTGAGTTTTCATCCTGTCGATGAAGTATTGGTTAATGAGCCTTCAGGAGTAATTATTGGGAACCATGTAGAGAAAAATAAAATTTTCACTGATATGGAAATGTTTGAAAGAATTCGCGGTGGGTTTTGTCCTACAGCTTCGATAGTTATTCGCCGAAAAGTAATGGATCCCCCCCCCTGAATTTTTTAAAACCTCTCCGGTAGGTGATATGTTTATACAGTTTCTTGGTTCTGTGGATGGTGGAGCCTTATTTATTGCCAGAAAGATGTCTGTATATAGAAGAGGACATCCTGAGTCATATACTTCGAATAAGATAAAAAATGCCAGGATATCTCTTCAATCATTAATAAAAGTAGAAACAGATTTTACACTTAAATTTATTAAATCATTGGAGGATATGGCTAACATTATTGATCCAAAATACAGAAATATACTTAACCAAAGAATATCAGAACGTTTATTCATTTTATCGATATTATATTTAAAAAAAAATATGGATAAAGATTTTAGGAATATAGTTGTGCAAGCACAGAAGAGATATAAAAATATTTCTTTCCAGTATAATATTTTATATCATTTTAGGTTTTTACCATCTGCATTAAGAAGAATGATTAAATTAAGAGAGTTTTTTAAGAACACGAGAAGATAATGGAGAGAACAGAAGAAGAAATCATGCAAAGTTGGAAAGGTGATAGGACTTTACCTCTTGTGAGTATCTGCACTATTACCTATAATCACGGAAAGTATATATCTGAGGCATTAGATAGCTTTCTTGCGCAGCAAACTAACTTTCCTTTTGAAATCGTTGTAGATGATGATTGTTCACCTGATGATACAGCAGAGGTAATCCGTAAATATATGGAAAAGTACCCCAATATCATTAGTGCTAGACTACGAAATGAAAATGTTGGGATGATGATAAATGGTATTGAGAATAAGCAAAGAGCAAAAGGAGAATATATTGCTCTTTGTGAAGGGGATGATTATTGGACTGATCCAAAAAAACTACAGATACAAATAAATGAAATGAAAAAGTATCCAAACTGTAATCTCAGTTTTCATCCTGTAAGTGAATTAATAGATGGGGTAAAAGGAAATATTTTATCGAACTATTCAGAGAAACATAATATTTTTACAGTACCTGAAGTAATATTGGGTGGTGGCCCTTTCATACCAACGCCATCTATAATAATAAAAAAAGTAGCAGTGGATAATATACCGGATCGCTTTCTTGTGAATGCACCTGTTGGTGATTATTTTATCCAAATATTTGGTTCGATTAAAGGTGGTGCTTTGTTCATAAATAAATGTATGGCCATATACAGAAGCAATGTCATTCACTTAAATACAAAAATAACAAAAAAAAATAAAGTGATTAATACTCATAAGCTTAAGCAACGCTTTCCTCAGTTACTTTTTGCCTTGACTATATCCATCTAATCTGCCAACATAAGCATGGATAATTTAATTTTTGCAGGCAGGCAACATAATGACAACAGCTATTACCCAACCCCTTACACTTTCTGCTCGTTATTTTTCTAAAAAAGAACTCGCCTACGTTCAGCAAACCGTTAACACGTTCCCCAACTTAAGCCTGACCGAACTTGCCGAAACGCTATGCGAACATTTGCACTGGGTCACGGCAAAAAAACGCAATAAAATTAATGCCTGCCTAAGCGCCTTAGCTAAGCTGGAAAAATTGGGCTATATCAGCTTACCGGTAAAACGCGTTCAAAAGAAACGCGAATCAAAACCGATCATCTGGACATCACAATCGGTTCCTGGTGTACCTATTGAATGTGAGCTCAGTTCCTTGGGGCCTATAGAATTAGAGGTTGTCACAGATAAGGCGGATGTCGCGCTTTGGAATGAGCTCGTTGATCGGCATCATTACCTGGGTTATCGTCATCCTATCGGTGCGGCCTTAAAATACTTTATCATCTCCAATACACCGACACGACAAATCCTGGGTTGCCTGCAGTTTTCAGCCTCTGTCTGGCACCTGGCTGACCGTGATCACTGGATTGGCTGGCAAACGAAAGATAGGGAGCAACGCTTAAACCTGATCATTAATAACACCCGTTTTTTGATTTTACCCTGGGTCAAAGTCAAAAATTTAGCCAGTCACGCCTTATCTATCGTGACTCGTCAAATTGCAGATGATTGGGATAAAACGCACGCTTACCGTCCCGTCTTGATTGAAACCTTTGTGGACACCACGCAATACCACGGCACCTGTTATCTCGCTGCTAATTGGTCACATATCGGTGAAACCAGTGGCAAAGACTGGCAAAAAGCGACGGATAATAAAGAGGGCACCATTAAGAAGTTGTTTGTTTTTCCGCTTAATCCACACTTTAGAGCCGTATTGAAAAATGAACCTGTCAGCCAAAAAAAATCGATCATTGATGACGACTTTTTAAACTTATGGGGCAAGGTTGTCAATATCATCTCTGAGGTGGCTCTTGCCTACGATGCCACCTGGCAAAAACGCAAACGGGTGATAGACTCATTATTACTGGTTTTTCTTATTTTTCGCCTGGTTTTTTCAAAAAACACACAGAGCTATGGCACCACCATTACCGAATTCTGGCACAATTGCCATCGGATGAAGTTTCCCTTGCCCCAAAAACAAGCCATTTCAGCCTCATCCTTTACCGAGGCACGTAAAAAACTGAATGAATCCATTTTTATCGAGTTGAACCAGCGCATTATCCAGGCCTGTCCTGAGAAAACATCAGAACGCTGGTTGGGACATCGCCTGTTTGGAGTGGATGGTAGCAAGATCAATCTGCCCCGAGAATTAATCAAAGCAGGTTATGCCACACCACAACAAAACAGCCATTACCCACAAGGCCTGCTCAGTTGCTGCTATCAACTTAAATCAAAAATCCCCTATGATTTTGATCTGGTCAGTCATGGCAATGAACGCAAGTGTGCTTTGGCGCATTTACAAACACTAGAGCCAAATGACGTTTGCGTCTATGATCGCGGTTATTTTTCTTACGCCTCTTTATTCCAGCACATTCAAGCGGACGTACACCCTGTTTTTAGAATGAAGAGACACGCAGGAAAAGCGATTGATGAATTTATCGACAGTGATAAAACGGATGAGATCATTACCCTGATGCCAACAAAAGCGCGCCAGAGAGAGATCAAAAAAGAATTTCCTCAGATGATCTTTGTACCGCTAAAGATACGTCTCATCAAATATGTCATTGATGGCACGAGTTACTGTATTGGCACCACGCTAATGGATAAGCAATACACCATTGATGCGTTGAAATCGGTCTATCATGATCGCTGGGGCATTGAGGAGCTTTATAAAGTGAGTAAAAACCTGATTGAGGTTGATGATTTTCATGGGCGCAGTGAGCGCACGGTCAAACAAGAACTGTACGCTCACTTTGTGTTGATCACCATGAGTCGACTCTGCGCGAGGGCCTCTGAGCATTTACTGGCGAGTTTGCTGAATCTTCCTGTCGATGAAGAATCAGAGGCAGAGCAAACCATTCAGGTGAACTTTAAAAATACATTAACGACCGTAGCCCGACATCTTGAGGAGATTTTGTATGCACCCAGTATTTACATCAATCAGGTGATGACTGAGTTGGTTTGTTCAATTTCACGTTACTATCACAAGAAAAGGAAGGGGCGTCATTACGCAAGAGAATCGAAACAGTCAGCACAGCAATGGAATACGCGGAGAAATAGCGCTTGATTTTTTAACATAAGAATGTGGGTTGGGTTGAAGTTTATCTGATTCTTAACCGAATAGGAGTGTTTCTTAAACGAATGACATTGTATACAGAAGGGGGCATATTGAAAGTTGGTCTTCAGGAGAAAAAGATTTTCAAAAAATAAGAGTATGGAGAGATAAATATATTTCTTCAATGAAAAAAATAAATGAAGAAACAGAAAATAGATACAAAAGAGAGATAAATATATATTTAGTTGGCGTAAACTATAGGGTTTTGAGAGCCAGAAGTGTTCCTTTGGAGTATAAGATACATGTATATAATGATATAAAAAATAGTTTATCTATATCACAAATTTTTCTATGGCATACAGTCCTTTCGAAACCAAAAATATATAACTTCTTAAAACTAATAAAAGATAAAATATGAAACTGTTTTTCACTGTAAGCTTACTTTACACGCCTTCGAGAGGAAGGGTTTGATAGATGCTGTTCAATAGTTACCAATTTATATTTTTCTTTCTGCCAATCACTTTTTTTATCTACTTCTTTCTTTTAAATAAAAGGTTGGTTACAGGCGCAAAAGGTTTTTTGGTATTTGCTTCACTTTTTTTTTACAGTTGGTGGAACATAGCGTATTTGCCGATCATTTTATCTTCGATGCTTTTTAATTATGTAGTTGGAAATTCATTAAACAATAAATTTAAAAAAGTACAACTTAATAAAAAGTTATTATTAACATTTGGAGTCATTGCCAATGTTGGTCTGCTAGGGTACTTTAAATACGCAGATTTTTTCATAGAAAATATTAATTTTGTAATGGACCCCTCTGTCCCTTTACTCCATTTGGCACTGCCTTTGGCTATCTCTTTCTTTACCTTCCAGCAGATCGCGTATCTGGTCGATAGCTACAGGGGAGAGACACATGAGTATGATTTCTTAAATTATGCACTTTTTGTGACTTTCTTCCCACAGCTCATAGCAGGACCCATCGTCCATCACAAAGAGATGATGCCGCAGTTTGCTTCGAGATGGAATCTGGTGAAAAATTATAGACATATTGCTATGGGACTGTTTATCTTTGCCATCGGGCTGTTTAAAAAAGTAGTTATTGCCGATACCTTTGCAAAATGGGCGAATTATGGTTTTGATCAGACAGAAGTTTTACATTTTGTTGAAGCGTGGATAACCAGTCTTTCATACACTTTTCAACTCTATTTTGATTTTAGTGGATATACTGATATGGCTATCGGTACCGCACTTCTCTTTAATATTAAATTACCTATTAACTTCAATTCACCCTATAAAGCAACAAGCATACAGGATTTTTGGAGACGTTGGCATATTACGCTTAGCCGATTTTTGAAAGATTAT
This sequence comes from Methyloprofundus sp., assembly GCF_965251085.1. Taxonomy (NCBI): domain Bacteria; kingdom Pseudomonadati; phylum Pseudomonadota; class Gammaproteobacteria; order Methylococcales; family Methylococcaceae; genus Methyloprofundus; species Methyloprofundus sp. The sequence continues at coordinate 4,803,798 of NZ_OZ252594.1, forward strand.
GTTTACATACCGCTTGGAGGTAACAGAAAAGGACACTTTAGAACCTATAACAATCTTATGGCAACATTCATCATTGGTGGTATTTGGCATGGAGCTGGATGGACATTTGTATTTTGGGGTTTCTTGCATGGTGTAGCACTGGTGATACAAAGGATATGGAATCAACTTGGGTTTAAGATGAGCAGTGTCTTGGCATGGTTTGTTACCTTTAACTTCGTAAATGTTGCCTGGGTGTTTTTCAGGGCCAAAGAGTGGGATGATGCCTTGAAAGTTTTGAAAGGAATGACTGAGATTAATATCATACCATTCATACAGTACATAAAGCAGATCATCGCAGGTAATGTATGGAATCTTAATTCAAGTTTTTTAAATTTGATTATTCATTCTGAAGGTACGGAAACTGTGAGTATAAAATTCGGTGATATCGTTGTTGTGTTATTGCTATTGTTTGCTTTTGTCATGGTTTTGGCCAAGAAAAATAGTAATGAGATGCTAAAAGAGTTTAAACCAACTATACTCTCCTGGGCATTTATAATCATGATCTTTTTCTATAGCTTTTTGGCAAATGTGTATTGGAGGTACGATGTTGAATTCTTATATTTCAATTTCTAGAAATAAACTTTTCGTGCGCAGTGCAACGTTTGTACTATTACTTATCATCGTTTTGCATGTGGTATATTTTGAAGACTTTTCACGCAAGGTGCTTAAAAATGATCTTTCTGCGAAGATATTTCACTTCATCCAACAGGAAGGAGAGGGCATAAAGGTCTCAGCTATAGGAACTTCACATACTGCTGATGCATTCAGAATGGATAAGAATTATTTTTTTAATTATGCTCGCTCATCTACATGGTACCCACAGGTTGCATATGCAAAAGTTTCACATTTACTCAAGTATGCACCTAACCTAAAAGTGCTTTTATTGGAAGTTGACCATATAAGCATTTTGGGTTATGACTCTGTGCTTCATACTTCAGTATCGGATAAATATTTGTATCTGCTGAAACATGTAGATGAATCACTGGATGAATTCAGTAAACCCGATACGTATGATGATAAATCTACGTTATTGCTTTCATTACAGGCAGATGTGGCACCGGTGATCCATAGGAAATATTTTCAAAGTTATTTAGTTGGACGCGGCAAGAAGAAAGAAGAAGTAAGTCCCTGGACAAAACTTACAGACAAAGAGAAAATGGAAAGTGCAAAAAAACGGACTCATTCGTATCGTCTAGATACTCCATCAAAGATAGACCAATCCATTCGTGACTATTATACCGCTAAATGTCAACCAACCTGTCGCATTATTGTGATATAAAAATTGCTGTGCAAGTACATGGGGGCTTTGCCCCCAAACCCCCAAGGTATTTTTACAACGGTAATGATATAATTCCATTACGGTACAGGCTGAGGAGCCGATGACCGTCAACGGTAATAGGCGGCCCATGTCGCCTTTTGCTTTATTGTTCGCTTAAGCTACATTTTTCAACTTTAATTCGTTTTCTTCCGAGTTAATATCATCCTTATCAGGGTTCAGAAAAACAGTCTTTATGGGACTTAAATTCCTTGTATTACGCCCATTCCAGCGCTCAGGATGACGCACCTTCGCTTGTTCAATAACTTTCTTTCTGTTCTCCAGTATTGCCCTATCTAAGCCATTATGACGTTGATTAGGTGTTACAAATTTAATCGCGCTGTGTTGGTGTTCATCGTTATACCAATCCACAAATCCTTCCACCCAATCTCTTGCTTCTTTTAAACATGTAAACGGATCTTCTGGGAAGGTATAATGATATTTGACGGTTTTAAATAAGGACTCCGAATAAGGGTTGTCGTTGCTAACGCGCGGCCGGCTATACGAAGGACTGATGTCTAAATCAATCATTTTTGCTCTCAATGTTGCACCTTTCATCGGGCTTCCATTGTCAGAATGAATCACCAACTGGTTTTTATCTATTTTTTCTCGGCAGGCAATATCTTCTATCAAATCAGCGGCATGAGCACTTGATTCACAATCATGAACCTGCCAGCCGACTGTTTTCCGGCTGTAAATATCCATCACCATATACAAATAGTAGTATTGCCCCTTTACCGGGCTTAATAAATAGGTAATATCCCAGGAATAGATTTCATTGGCTGCAGTCGCTTTTAGTGACCGGGGTTTCTTACGCTGAGCTGCTGTCCCTTTACCTCTGTGTTTAAGTTGATTATACTCTTTCATTACTCGGTAAAATGTTGATTCTGATGCAATATATTCACCGATGTCTAATAAAGTAGGCACTATTTGGTAAGGGGTTAATGTGCTATATTCAGGCAAATTAATAACCCTTAGTATGTCTTGCCTAATAACATCTGATAACTTGTTGTGCGCAGGAGAATCATTGTAAATTCTTTGGTCTTCTGATAATTTCTTCCCCTGGTTCCACCGTTGATAAGTACGAGATGCAATGCCAACAAGCTCACAAGCCAGATGCTGTCTTGCGCCATTTTGTACCGCCTCGTCAATGAATGCACAGTATTGCTTGCGATCTGGGTAGGAGATCAAGCGACCTCCTTTTCCCCCCAGATCGCTTGGCACTTTTTTGATAATACCAGTAAGGCGGCTGTTTCAGAGAGCGCTCTATCCTTGCGATTGAGCTCTTTCTGTAAGCGTTTGTTTTCTTGTTTAAGTTTCTTTTGTTCTTGCCTGGAAACAGAATTAGATGCTTGCTTTTCTGATAAAAAATCTGATTTCCACTCCTTCACATGATGCGGGTAAATTCCATTTTCTCGGCAATATGAGCTAAGCTGCTCGCCGTTCAGGCTGTGGCAGTCCATTACGGCCTCAAGACGTTGTGCTTTAGCCCAATCCTGAGGGCTTTTTTCTTTTGACATACTTGTTTCGGGTTTCTCTAATTTATTCTTCTTGGCTAAGTGGATCCATCTTTGAAGTGTTGAATAACCAATACGTAAATCATCGGCAATAGTGTTAAGCGTTTGATCAGATCGTCTGGATAATGCTTTTTCTACAGATTGTACTTTGAATTCCTGATTATATAATGCCATTTCTGTCTCCTAAAATAAAATTTTACAGGCGACAGGTATGTTGACATAGGGGGATACTAAAGCAATTGCTAAAGCTAAAGAACAAGGGGTTGCGGTCTATTTGGTCTTTAACCCACAAACAAAAGAGTATCTTGCCGAAATCAATGAAGAGAATAATATAAAAGTGAATGATTTTGTATATAATTTGGCTAAAGCAAAGAATGTAACTGTTTTAGATTATCACCATTATTTTAAAGAGGATGAATCATTTTTTGTAAATCAAGACCATATAAATAAAAAAGGTTCTAAAGTATTAGGACAGGAAGTGCTGCAGGTAATTAAAAATGATCTTTAAGATGCTAAACAATAAGAAAATCATTAAGGAATGCAAATGAATAATGTTTTACTATTGACGAATAAAATTGATAAATATCCGGGAGGGGGAAGGGAGCTGTTATGCAAATTGAATCATAATATTCTCAAGGAAATATATGGTGCTCAATGCACAGTATTCGAATTGCCCAAGAATTCTATAAGAGGTACAAAAGCAATTCTTTTTGCATTCAGAGGGTATATCGATGGCCTCTCAACTGAGTCTATTGATGAGGCTCTTCGCGTGATCCAGATGGAAAATATTGAGAAAATATTTGTTGACGGTTCAAATTTTGGTCAGTTTGTCAAAATAGTTAAAACAAAATATCCAAATATTCAGGTTTATACTTTCTTTCACAATGTTGAGGCTAGGTTTTTTTGGGGTTCATTAAAACAAGTTAAAACATTACGTGCTTTTGCTGTACTCGTGGTTAATTATTTGGCCGAGAGAAAGTCGGTTAAATATAGCGATAAGATTATTTGTTTAAATGAACGAGATAGTCACTTGCTTCAACGAGTTTATGGAAGGTCAGCAACTGATATCGCTCCAATGGCACTAGAAGATAAATTACCAATAGGGTCTAGTGCCCCAGCAAAAAAAATAACAGAGAAATTTGCATTATTCGTGGGTGGTACATTTTATGCAAATCAGGCGGGTGTATTCTGGTTTATAGAACATGTTGTTCCACATATCAGTATTAAGACATATATTGTTGGCAGAGGGTTTGAGAAATTTAAAAAAGAATTAGAAGTGAGTGAAAATGTTGTCGTTGTAGGTGAAGTTGATAGTCTAGCCCAGTGGTATCATGATGCTTATTTCGTAGTGGCTCCTATATTTGATGGTTCAGGAATGAAAACCAAGGTAGCTGAAGCATTGATGTTTGGAAAAAAAATCATTGGTACACCAGAAGCTTTTACGGGATATGAACAGATTGCAGACCAAGTTGGGCGTATTTGCCTTTCGGCAGATGATTTTATTGTAGCCATTGAAGAGGCTGATGAAATTGTCAAGCACCTATTTGACAGTGAGCTACGATTAATCTACGAATCACTGTACTCATACGCTGCGGCTAGGGAGCGTCTCGACATGATCATGAATGATTATTCCGAATAAACTTTTAGGAAGCTAAGTTCAACATACTTACTCTTAAATATTAAAATCCCAATCTCTGTTTGGGATGTAACTACTGTAAAAATTGATTAATTTTAAAAAAATGAAAATTTGTGTTGTTACACCTAATTTTACAATTGCTGGAGTTCCACTTGCCCAGATAAGATTTGCTCGTGCATTTGCTAATAAAGGTCATGATGTAGACCTGATAGTTGGGTATATAGCTCCTAAGTATAATTTCCCAGACGTAAATAATGTTCGATTGATCCACCTGAACAGGCAACAAGTGAGAGGAATGCTACTTCCTTTGATCGGTTATTTAAAAAAGAACAAGCCTGATATTGTTTTTTCTGCCGAAGACCATCTAAATACTATCACTCTATTCGCGACCATTTTCTCAGGTTCCAAAACAAAAATAAGTTGTTCTTCACGGGTAACGCCATTTGATACCTATTCAAATATTCTTTTTAGCAAACGCTGGATTCTAAAGCAACTCATGCGTATGGTAATGCCAAGAGCGAATGTATTAACCTGTGTATCGAAAGATATGGTTGAGCAATATAAAACGGTATTCAACTCATCACCCCATGTTTGTGTTTATAACATCGTAGTTGATCAGCATTCGCAGAAAAAAATGCAAGAACCTGTTGATGGGAATTGGTTCATTGATAAGAGTGAACCTGTTATTGTTGCTGCTGGCAGATTAGCACCCTGGAAGGGGTTTACAGATCTCATTTTAGCAATTAAAGAGCTAACGAAATCAAGGGTAGCTAGGCTTGTTATTTTTGGTGATGGACCTATGAGAGGCGAATTACAGACATTAATAGGTGAATTAGAACTAAATTCAGTAGTAAAACTTTTTGGTTATGTAGAAAATCCGCTGAAGTATTTTAGCCGAGCTGATGTTTTTGTATTGTCATCGTATGTTGAGGGTTTACCTAATGTTTTAATTGAGGCGATGATGTGTGGGTGTACTCCTGTTTCAACAGACTGTCCGACGGGACCTCGAGAAGTTTTGCAAGATGACAAATATGGTTATCTGGTACCAGTAAACGATCCAGTTGCAATGGCTGCAGGTATTGAAAAGGCATTGGAGTCACCGATATCAAAGACGCTTTTAAAAGAAGCTATTAGCTCTTTTTCTGAAGATGCCGTTATTAACAGACACTTTGAAGTTTTAGGCATCAACTCTTCTGAAGCGAACACCTGAGAAATTTTATGAAAATTGGCCTTAATGCAACTTGCTTTAACGACCGTCCCTCTGGAGCAAATCAGCGGTTTTTCGGGATTTATGGCGAGTTGATTCCAGACACTGAGTTTATTGTTTATGAGCCAGTGGATTGTAAAGTTGGCACCTGGTTTAATGAAGCCCCAAATGTATCGGTTCGCTGCACACCGATTCCAAGTGAAGGACGTATACGGAAGGTAGTAAGCAAGTTTGGTTACTGGGGGAAGGCCATTAGAAATGAAGGTTTAGATCTTCTTGAGGGGTTTAATTTACCACTAGAAAATCTCCCAAAAGGGAAGACTTTATTGACTGTTCATGATGTACGAAGAATGTATTCTGATTGGGGGTCTGTCCTGGAACGTGTTGCTTATAGAGCGATTATTGGCAAGACACTGAGGGCGGCTGACCATGTGATTACTGTTTCTCAGTCTATGAAGGAAGAGATTCTGGGATTTTACCCCGATATTCCAATTTCTGTGGTTTTCAACGGACTGAATGCAAGTAAATTCGATCATGTCTCTGTGTCTGATCAGCAGGCATTTCGTTTAAAATATTCACTTCCAGCTGAGTTTGTATTGTCAGTAGGACATTTGGAAAAAAGAAAAAATTATCTGAATTTAATTGATGCAATTTCATTGCTACGTGATCAGGGGCGCTCCTGTTATCTTGTTATTATTGGTAATGATAGTGGTGAAGGGCTTGTGATCAAAGAAAAAATCGAACAGCTAAATCTTTCTGGCTATGTGAAGATATTGAGCGGTTTAAGCGACCTGGAAGTGAGGTGCGCATACAAGCTAAGCCAGCTATTTATTTTCCCATCTTCTTATGAAGGGTTTGGAATACCTATTCTCGAAGCAATGGCCGCGGATTGTCCGATAGTTCTCAGTGATATACCAGTCTTTCGTGAGATTACTCAGGGGCAAGGTGCTTATTTTTCACATGATCAGCCAGAATCAATTGCGCGTGTTATTAACGAAGTGTTATCGTCATCCTGCGAGATTGAGCGCCTGATAAAGTATGGTAATAAAAGAGTTCAGGACTTTGGGTTTAAGAAAATTGCAGGGGATCTGGCCGATGTATACAAGTCTATATTGTAACGTGGAGTTAAATAATCAAGCCATATATCTATATTTTCATTTTGTTTCGATTGACTAGATTTGTTACATTTTGCTAAAGATGAGAATGAAACGATATAGATATTTAAATTTTGATTGCTTCGCGGTGAATATGAAAAATAGAGCTAACTATCGTCAATGTCCATTGCAAGACTGGGTAAATTATATGCTTGAGCCTATTTATTCGTTTCTGAGGAATTATATTTATCAAGGGCTAATATGGGTAGAACTTGTTTTAGGTAATCAAAACGGGCAGCAGTCACTATTGGCTGTTGTGGGATTTCATGTTTTGCTGAAAAGTCAAAAGGTAGAGGCTTAGTATGGTTACCTACTGGCTTATGTTTTTGGTTGTGGCAATACCTGCTTTGTCAGCATCAAATTATCGCAGGTCCGTGAATTTGATGCCTTGGATCATCTTGGGTTTTTTCATGATTATACTGATAGGGTTCCGGGAGCAGGTCGGTGGAGATTGGGCAAGCTATATACGTCGGTTCGATAGCATTTCTTCGGTAACATTGCAAAAAGCCTTAGGCATAGGTGACCCAGGATATGCTTATATTAATTGGCTTATGGCTAGTTGGGGGTGGGGGATTTATGGTGTAAATCTAGTTTGTGCCATTATTTTTACCTCGGGTTTGATTGTGTTCTGCCGTCAGCAAATTTATCCCTGGCTTGCATTTGCAGTAGCGGTTCCTTATTTGATCATTGTTGTGGGGATGGGTTATACACGGCAAGCTGTGGCTGTTGGCTTGTTTTTCTTTGCCTTGGCTTATCTTGAACGTGGGCAATTCAAGCATTATCTGGTATTCATTTTAATAGCTACACTTTTTCATAAAACGGCTGTGTTGATGATTCCCTTTGGAATATTTCTTTATGGAAAAGGAATTATGTTGAGAGTGGTGGGAGTCATACTTGTGTTCGTTGGAGCTTGGTATGGGCTACTTGCAGAAGAACAAGAGAACTTATGGCACAACTATGTTGAAGTACAGATGGAATCTCAAGGTGCTAAAATTCGCGTATTTATGAATTTAGTTCCTAGCCTGTTTTTATTGCTTTATTGGAAACGTTGGAAACAAAGCTTTCCTAACCCTATGCTTTGGTTATGGATGGCATTGGCTTCTATTGTTTGTTTTTTTATGGTAGGTTTTGCTTCTACGGCAGTGGATCGGATGGCGCTTTATTTGATACCTATTCAGGTCGCTGTGTTCTCTCGGTTACCTTATTTGGCGAAAAAGAGTTTTTCTGTCGGGGCGATGACCACAGGGATTGTATTAGGATATACGCTTGTTCTTTTTGTTTGGTTAAATTATGCCTCTCATGCTCACTATTGGGTGCCTTACCATAATGTGATTTTTCAGTGATTTTGAAAAGGGTCATTGAAAAGGGTCAGGTGTTTACTTTTAAGCTAAAAAAGGTATGATTGTATTTTATTATGTATGAATTTGTTGTGTTATGTCTAGGCGAATCAGGGTTGAAGAAATAGGTTTTTATCACATTATTAATAGAGGTGTGGAGAGACGGGATATTTTTTTAAATGATGATGATCGTGATCATTTTATTAAGATCATTGATGAAAGTGCTGAAACTTATTCATTTATCATGCATTCTTTTTGTTTAATGGATAATCATTATCATTTTTTAATTGAGATCAGCAGTAAAAATTTATCTTTGTTAATGAGGCAAATAAATTCAAAATATTCTGTTTATTTTAATAAAAAATACAAACGTGTTGGGCCTCTTTGGCAGGGGCGGTTTAAATCATGGTTTGTTTATGATGAGTCCTATCTTTTTAGTTTAATTAAATATATTGAGCTTAATCCTGTAAAAGCGAGAGTTACTCATAAAGTTGGTGATTTTAAATATGCTTCTTCTTTTTTCTTAAAGAAGCGAGGTGAAGTAAGTAAAGTGCAGTGCTTGAATCTCAATATGCTCACTAATCTTGACAAGAGTGCAGGTTTGCTAGGTGGGACTGAAAGTATAATTAATGAAAAAGATGAAAAGTCTATTTCAGATGTTTTTCAGGCTAGGTTTAAAAAAAGCAAGGCTGGTATCATAAGGCTTAAAAACCAAGCCCTGAGTAACTATGTTCTTTTAAATTGTGACATAAAGATCAGAAATAAAAATATCATCAAAGCCATTTCTGATGGTTATATGCAGAGTGAACTCGCTAATTACTTAGGCGTTTCGAATGTCTTGATTTCTAAGGTGGTTAAACAGGAGCGGGTTAAAATCTCATTATTCAAAAAATTACAAGATAAAGGTTTATTTTGGAGTTATTCTAAAGAGATTAGCTATGAACAACTAGGGGAAAAAGCATTGTGTGAGGCTCTGTTGAAATATGCTGAGTTTGATGATCTTGTTATTTCTTTTAAGTTGTTTGGCCTAAAAAATATGAAGCAGGTCTGGATGGAAAAAATGGTTGATGATAAACGATTTATTCGATTAAATTTGTTTATTGGCAGATTTTTTTTATCTATGGATATTGAAAGTAACTATTTCGAGGATATGAAAAGTGCCAGGGCTGAAAAACTTAGATTACTTGCTGGTTGATACGAAAAACTTATTGCTTACATTAATTGAAAGTGCGGTTTTTTTGAGAAATTATGTTTTAGTCGGTGGTTCTGCATTGGCTTTGCATTTGTGTCACCGGAAAAGTGAAGATTTAGATTTTTTTACTTATAGCGATTCTTTTAATAAAGAGGAGATTTTTGCTTATTTGAAAGCATTTGAGCATAAAGAAATTATCAACCAATCTAATGTTCAGATTGATGTACTTATCAATGGCGTTAAAGTGACCTTTTTTAATGCAAAGTGGACTTTTTTGAAACCTGAAAAAATTGAAGCCTTTAATTTATCCCCTATTAAGGCGATTGCAGCAATGAAAGTAAATACTCTATTTTTGAGAGCACAGTATAGAGATTATTATGACTTATATTTTATAGCTAAGTCTGCGCTCACTCTTAAAGAGATTTTTGAGAGTTCACAGGGGATTGTAGAAGGGATTAGTTTTAAATTATTTGCTGTTGCTTTGGTTTATATTGATGATATAGACGATGATAATATTTTGCATCTTGACCCGGCAGTTGATATTAGTAAAAATGAAATCAGGGCTTATTTTGAAGAAGAGCTGAAGAAAAAAGGGTCAGGTATTTACTTTTAATCTAAACAAGGTATTCATGTGATTTTTTATTTTCCATTCGTAAGCTTAAAACCTTCGCCTTTCAGGCAAACAGGTTTATCTCAAATATTACATTAACGTTAGATGTATCAACTAGGATCAAGTTAAGCAATTTGATGTAGGATGTGCTGACGGCAAGGAAGCGCATCAACTGTAAATGATGTGCTTCGTTCCTCAGCACATCCTGTTTTCTTAATGGCAGATATTGCGCAGTGATTGTTTCAGCATTATTTTTTTATCTGAGCTATCGGCGCTTTATTTTTAAAGTATATACATAAGTTGACACCCTATTTAATTTAGAATAAAGTTGTTTTTCATTTATTAGCGAGTATCTATCATGGAAACAATGGTTAAGAAATGGGGTAATAGTGCAGCTGTTAGATTACCAAGTAAAATTCTTGCTGCTGCACACATCAGTACGGGTAGCTCCATTTCAATTGAGGTCAAAGATCGAAAGATCATTATTGAAGAAATCGCTAAGCCAAAGCGTAAAGTATTTAACCTTCCTTTTACCGAACAAGAGCTTTTGAAAGAGCTAACACCCTCTTTGGCGCATGCTGACAATCTCGCATCAGCTTTGAATATTGAGCTTGGTGAATAATGTCAAGATTTATTCCACAACGAAATGATATTGTTTGGTTAGATTTTGAACCCACTAAAGGCAATGAGACTGGAAAGTATCACCCTGTATTAGTTTTATCTTCTCAAGGCTATAATCAGAAAACGGGCCTATTAATTTGTTGCCCTATTAGCACAAGTATTCGAGGCGGGATTACTGAGGTTAAAATTAATAATTTAGATAAGCCTTCTGTTGTAGCAGCTAATTTAATCCAAACATTATCATGGAAAGATAGAAAAGCCAAACTGGTTACTTCTGCTGAAGAGTCAGTAATGGAACAGGTTTTAGTTAGAATTATCCCTCTTATTGGTGCCGACTTACTGATTGAAAATTAAAGGAAATAGGTCTGGTTATTGCTGCCGAGGTATTGCCTTTAATGAAAAGTTTTTGTAACTACTTAGACAAGCTGAATAGTTACAGCAAAATAAACACTGTAGATACTCTATTAAAACGCAAGCGTAAATTTACAAATACTCATATTTTTTATGAATCTGTAGTGATGGGCAGCGTATAAAAACGCGCTCCATCAAATTCTTTATTCGTCCGTAACATGCCATGGATGGCGTGCAATAATTTACGCATTACAGCACAGACGGCTTGTACTTTTTTTAAGCCGTTATCATCAATTAAGTGATGATAATAGCCTTTAATATTTGGCTCGAAGCGGCTCGAAACCAGTGCAGGCATATACAAGGCCTGGCGAATATATTTATTCCCTACCTTACTGATACGTGGCTTCTTAGACACGCTACTCCCTGAATCAAAGATCCTTGGGTCCAGCCCCGCATGAGCAACCCATTGCCGAGCAGTCATATCCTTAGGTAAGATCATAAGCTCACTTAGTATTTGTACGGCTGAGGCTTGTGCAATCCCTTTGATTCCAGTGATTAATGTATAAGCCTGCTCCAGCTCTTCATTTTGATGAATGATATTAAGAGCACTGTCGCGAAGGGTTTTAATTTGTGCATCTAATATATCAATCAACTTTTCCGTCTGTTCAATGACCAGTGCAGGTGTTTCCACGGTTGATACTAAAGCATGAAGCTGGTTTTTAGTTTGTGTTTTTTGCTTATTTAGAGCTGCAATACGGCGCGCAGTGGCTTTTAAGCTGATACATTCATCGGCTGGACGTTCCCAGGCGTCAAAAGGCATTCTTTCAGCATAAATAGCTAAATTCCCTGCATCAATCGTATCGGTTTTGCTGCGTGTCATTAATACTTTAAAAAAATTGTGTGCAGCCTTAGGGTTAATAACCATCACCTCAATATTATCAGCCCTGCTAAGGGCGACAGCTAAATCAAAATGATAGACCCCTGTTGCCTCAATGCAAACCTTTGTTTCTCCTTTAAGTGTAAGCGCTCAATAGTCAGCGTACTTCACGGCAACTCAGATTAATGCCAAACTATCCCCATTGTTAAATACCACGGGGAATTTTAAATGGCAGCGTTAGAAAAAATACAGGCAAAGACTTTCTGGCCTATTCACATAGAGCACTGGCAGGCATCAGGCCAATCACAGGTAGCTTATTGTCGACAGCATGATTTATGTCCGCAAAAGTTAGGCTACTGGAAACGTAAATCGACTGTAAAGCCGACTACTTCCCCTACAGGGTTTACACGTATTCGGGTTGACGGGGATCGTTCATCTGCGCCAGTCCCAGGATTATCTTTGCAATTTAATGATGGTATTCGGTTGGAAGGTATTACGCAGGATACTATGCCGTGTATTCAACCACTGCTTGAGCTGTTGCGATGACGGTTGTTATGCGTCCCTCTCTGTCTTTGACAGAAGTGTATCTGTATCGGCAGCCCATTGATTTTCGTAAGTCACATCGGGGCTTATCGGCGATTGTTGAATGTGAGTTAGGGCATAATCCTTTTGAGGGGGCTCTCTATGCCTTTACGAATAAACGGCGGAATAAGATTAAATGCCTGTTTTGGGAAGATAATGGTTTTGTCCTTTATTACAAGTCATTGGTAGAAGAAACATTTAAGTGGCCTAAGGGTGAGGAAGAGACATTAACCTTAACAGGCCAGCCGTTAAACTGGCTGCTGGATGGCTTTGATATTAGCGCGATGAAAGGTCATAAAAAACTTCAATATGAGTCTGTTTTTTAGCTGTTTTTGTGTTCATTATTGCCACTATAAATGCTATAATAAAGCCATGATTTTAGCCGATATTTCAAATATAAAACAACAAGATAAAGCCGGTTCTTTGCTGTCGGAGAGTGTTGCTTTGTTGCTTGAAAAAAAACAGGCTATTGATGAACTGACGCGTGTGATTGAAGTTAAGTCTGGGGTGATTTCCGAACAGAAAAAACGCATCCTTATTCTGGAAGAGGTACTACGCTTATCTAAAATAAAACGCTTTGGATCATCCAGTGAACAATCTCATCAATCCTCTTTGTTTGATGAAGCAGAGAATGAAGCGGATAGCGATGAGGAGCTAGACCTGGAGGCTGATGAAGCACCTGAGGACGAAAAACAAACAAGTTCTACTGGCACCAAGAAAAAGCCGGGACGCAAACCCTTCTCAGATAAGTTACCTCGCGAGCAAATTTTTATTTATTTAACCGATGAAGAAAAAGAAGGTGCTATTGATACTTTCTTTACTAAAGTGAAAGAAGAGCTGGATATTATTCCTGCTAAAGTACGTGTTCTTGAATACATGCAGGAAAAAGCGGTCTTTATCAAACAGATTGAAGGCGAAAAACAACGCCAGGTTAAAGCCGCACAAATGCCCAGACACCCTATTGCCAGAGCAATGGGAAGCATCAGTTTAATGTGCTTTGTTATTATCGCCAAGTATGCTGACGGCTTACCTTTATATCGGCAAGAAGGCATCTTGTCTCGTTATGGGGGTGACATCTCCAGAGCGACATTAGCAAACTGGATGATCGCACTGGCTAAACAACTTCAGCCCCTGATTAACCTGATGCGAGAGCATCAACACACAGGGGCAGTCATACTCGCTGATGAAACGCGGGTTCAGGTATTAAAAGAACCGGGGCGGCCAGCGACCTCAGATAAATATATGTGGGTGACGCTTGGCGGGCCACCGGGTGAAAAAAGCATCCTGTTTGAATACGATCCCTCTCGTAGTGGAGACGTCCCCATGCGCCTGCTTGACGGCTTTAGTGGCTATCTGCAAACCGATGGCTATGCGGGGTACAATGCCGTGTGCCAAAAAAACAGCATCACCCAGCTGGGGTGCTGGGATCATGCGCGTCGTTATTTTAAAGATGCCCAGAATGCACAGCCTAAACGCAAAAAGGGACAAAATAACAAACCCTCAAAAGCAGGTAAAGCGCTGAGCCTGATCAATAAACTGTATGTCATTGAGCGAGAAATTAAAGACCTGTCAGTGGATGAAAAATATCAGCAGCGCCAGGAGAAGAGCATTCCTGTATTGAACCAGCTCAAAGCCTATCTGGAAGAAAACCAGCATAAAGTACCTAAAGATAGCCTGACAGGAAAGGCAATGACTTACCTGAGTAACCAGTGGGAAAAACTCAATGTGTATTGCACCCATGGTGAACTCAATATTAGCAACATCCTGGCAGAAAATGCGATTCGCCCGTTTGTGATAGGGCGCAAAGCCTGGTTATTTTCTGATACCCCTGCGGGTGCTCGTGCCAGTGCAATACATTACAGCCTGATAGAAACAGCTAAAGCAAATGGGCTGGAGCCTTATGCATATCTTAAGCAGGTTCTCACTGCTTTACCTTATGCTGATACGGTTGATAAAGTGGAGGCTTTGTTGCCCTGGAATATTAAAAAATCAGATACGCCTGAATAGGGCAAGTACGTGCTTCGTTGAGCGCTTACTGTAGTGTAGGTAAATGTTGGCTAGCAGTGGCGAAATAACTCCACCTTGCGGTGTGCCTGTTTCACTGGCTTTGTGTTGTCCATCTTCTTGTATCCCTGCTTTGAGAAACCGTTGGATGAGTCTGAGGATCCGTTTGTCCGCTATACGATGACTGATAAATTGTATCAATTGATCTTGGTTTACATTATCGAAGAAACCTTTTATATCGGCTTCTACTATATAATGAACAGGCTGGTTTTCTACTGTTTCGCTTAATGCGCGTAGCGCATCATGACAACTTCGTAGCGGTCTGAATCCATAAGAATCGTTAAGAAAATCTTGCTCATAGATTGCTTGCAGGATTTTGACTAAGCCAGCCTGTACCAATTTATCTTCTAGCGTCGGGATACCCAGTGGTCGTTTCCGTTGACTGCCTGCTTTGGGAATGTAAATCCTTAAGACAGGCTGTGGCTTATACGCCATTTTATGCAGTCGCTCGACTAGATTATCTAGGTTTGCTTCCAGATTAATGGCGTATTTCTCTTTGGTGATATTATCTATGCCTGACGCGGCTTTTCCTTTGAGCCCCGTAAAACATTCCAGCAGTAACTCTTTATTCATCAGGTGATATAAGCTGGTGAATTGACAGTCCTTGTCTGTGCTGGCTTTCTTGGCTATGCGTTGCAGTTTTGTTGGCACGCTTTCTACATTACTGTGCATGATACATGTGTCCCTGCTCCGCTGTTGTTGTCGTGATGGCCTTCCCTCCAGATGCATTACACACTTTCATCGGTACTATGCCACCATCCGACTTCCTGAACCGCTTCGGCTGTTCTTGTTTTATTATCACTTGTTCAACCTACTCTCTTCTTGAAAGACGATTCAGGATCTCCCGAGTTGCCGATTATTCCCAATGTCCAACATGCCATGCTTTACAACCCCGAAGCAGCCCTATGATACTTGTCATGCGCGTCATAGAATAGGGACTTCCAGAAAGGGTACTCTGTCGTCCTGCTTACGTAAAACCATTTCGAGGCTAAATCACTTCAACTTGCGCTTACGGCCTGCTGGCTTGCGCCCATCGTGCTTGACGTTTGGAGTTACCTCCGCCTGCCCGATGTTGACTATCTGGTGGTTGACCTACCTTGCCAGAGCGGGACTTTCACCTGCTGGAATTATCGACCTTGCTCGGCCGCACACCCCACTAATTTTCTTTTTCCTTATCTTTTTGAATTAAAAATGAAAACAAGCACAAACCAATATACAAGACATCATTCAATATTCATTAAGCACGCATGATGAAGTTAATATCGTATCAGATCAAGGAGCAGTAATAATGATTCCACAAGAAGATTATGAAGCGATGCAAGAAACATTGAAGTTACTGTCGGATAAGCAATCATTTAAAGCATTATTAGACTCGCATGAAACACGAAAAAAAGGGAAAATACCCCAATCTCACTCAATAAAGGATATATTTTGTGACCTACAAAATTAATATCCTAAATAATGCTAATAAAGATTTAAATTGGTTTAGAAAAAATGATAAGACATCGTATGTCAAAGCCTTTGATTTAACTAGAGAAATAATGATTGCTCCCAGAGAAGGGGCAGGAAAGCCAGAACGGTTAAAATATTTTTAGTATGAAGTATACTCAAGAAGAATTAATCATAAAGATAGACTTATCTACACGATATACGAAGGAAAGAAAGAGATTGATATATCTTCATATAGAGGGCATTATGAATAAAGAAAAGTTAAGTTTTCAATCGAGTTTGACCCCATTCCATTTATTTCTAACTAGCTCTATATCATAAAGGATTAACCATGTTAACTTTTAAAATTGAAGATAAAGAATTTTAAGCTAAATTTTTAGAATATGTAAAGACCAAGAAGCAAACTATAGAAGAGGTTGCGCTAAATGCCATTAATAAAGCAATAAACTCAAGTAAAAAAAAATTAGCTTATCAAGTAAAAGACCCATTAAAGCATTTGCACAAAATAAATTACGCCGACGATGATTTATCTGATAATCTTGATGATGTTATACCATATAGTCATATAGAGGATAGTGCATTATATATTCACAATCTTAGAAGAGAAAAAAAGACTTTATTATTTTTTTAGATACGTGTATTTTAATTGATTACTCTAAAAATAATACTATTTTAAGATCTGATGAAATTGAATATTGCTTTAGCTCAATTGTTCAATTAGAGTTTTTAGTGGGTGCTTTAAATAAAAGAGAGTTGCAAAAAATTAATAGAATAATTTCTGAGTTTAAGCTTATTGATAGCGAACAAGATATTTTAGATTTGTCAGTTATATTGATTAATCATTATGCACTTTCACATAATATGACCATTTATGACTCTATCATTGCAGCAACATGTTTAATTTATGATATTGAACTTTGGACATATAATAAAAAAGATTTCAAATATATAGATGGTTTGAGGTTAATAAATTGATGCCTATATGCTGCCAACTACCTACTGCAAGGTATTTTTCCTCATGAAAATATTTGCAACAAGTACATATTCCAATGATATAGGATGTGTTGAGGAAGATCCATTAAAAAAACACTCAATTAAGCGATTAAAAGGGATTGCACCTAAGCCTAATGTAGTCATTAATTTAGGCGAAATGAATGTTGCTATTGAGTTAGAGGGGGCAAATCACAATCGAGTCTGACCCTAATTCCGCTACCTGTGACGCATTAAACTGTTGAATTACAACACTAAACAACCACCCGCTGAAAGACGGGTGGGTTTGAAAGCTTGGCGACTGAAAGTCGGGATACAGGGCGAATAGCCCTGTTATTAGGCTCACCCTATTCTGTTTTAAAATTATCAGAATGTAGCCTGTATGAAGCTTGCGTAATACAGGAATAGCAGTGCACTAACTTTCCCGTATTCCGCATGCTCCATACGGACTACACAAAGTTTCGGGTATAATTATTGTTGATTCCTAAGGATAACATTTGAGATAAATCTGTTCGCCTGAAAGGCGAAGGTTTTAACCTTACGAATGGAAAATAAACGCTTACTGTATAGTCACAGAATGGAAAAACTTTTGGAGAAATAACTAGTGAAAGGAATTATATTAGCTGGCGGCTCAGGCACCAGACTTTACCCCATAACCAAAGGTGTATCTAAACAATTGCTTCCTGTTTATGATAAACCAATGATTTATTATCCCTTATCCGTATTAATGCTGGCGGGGATAACAGAAATATTAGTCATTACCACGCCCGATGACCAAGCCAGTTTTCAACGTCTATTAGGCGATGGAACTGATATAGGCATCAAACTAAGTTTTATCATTCAGCCCTCCCCTGATGGACTTGCACAGGCCTTTATTTTGGGCAAAGACTTTATTGGTGATGACGATGTCTGTCTTGTTTTAGGAGACAATATTTTTTACGGCCATGATCTAAAAAAAGTACTTTCTACAGGCGTTGACACCGCTCGAATTGACAATAAAGCCACTGTCTTTGGTTATCGCGTTGCTGACCCTGAACGCTATGGTGTTACCGAATTTGACGATTTCGGCAATGTTGTCAGCATAGAAGAAAAACCAAATGAGCCAAAAAGTAATTACGCAGTCACGGGGCTTTATTTTTATCCTAATGATGTCATCAATAAAGCAACAGTCATAAAGCCTTCCCACAGAGGCGAACTAGAAATCACCACCGTTAATCAATTATATTTAGACGAAAGTAGATTAAAGGTTGAGTTATTAGGCAGAGGCTACGCCTGGTTAGATACCGGCACACATGACAGCTTATTAGAAGCATCACAATTTATAGAAACCATCGAAAAACGGCAAGGTTTAAAAGTCGCTTGTATAGAAGAGATTGCTTTTGAAGAAGGCTATATTAGCAAAGAACAATTAATAGCGTTAGCACAACCGTTACTAAAAAACCAATACGGACAATATTTACTTAAACGTGCAGAAGAAGGGATGAGCGCATGAAGTACACACCACAAGCGATTCCTGAAGTCATCTTAATTGAGCCGAAAGTACATGGCAATAATCGTGGGTATTTTGTCGAAACCTTCCGTCAAGACTTGTTTGAACAAGCCACAGGCTATCCGGTTAACTTCATTCAAGATAATGAATCTAAATCAGTACAAGGCGTATTACGTGGCCTGCACTTTCAGCGCCCACCCTACGCTCAAAGCAAACTCGTCAGAGTGATTGAAGGTAGTGTATTGGATATTGCAGTGGATATACGCACAGGCAGCCCGACCTTTGGTCAGCATGTGAGTATAGAACTTAGGTAAGCGCTCAACGAAGCACGTACTTGCCCTATTCAGGCGTATCTGATTTTTTAATATTCCAGGGCAACAAAGCCTCCACTTTATCAACCGTATCAGCATAAGGTAAAGCAGTGAGAACCTGCTTAAGATATGCATAAGGCTCCAGCCCATTTGCTTTAGCTGTTTCTATCAGGCTGTAATGTATTGCACTGGCACGAGCACCTGCAGGGGTATCAGAAAATAACCAGGCTTTGCGCCCTATCACAAACGGGCGAATCGCATTTTCTGCCAGGATGTTGCTAATATTGAGTTCACCATGGGTGCAATACACATTGAGTTTTTCCCACTGGTTACTCAGGTAAGTCATTGCCTTTCCTGTCAGGCTATCTTTAGGTACTTTATGCTGGTTTTCTTCCAGATAGGCTTTGAGCTGGTTCAATACAGGAATGCTCTTCTCCTGGCGCTGCTGATATTTTTCATCCACTGACAGGTCTTTAATTTCTCGCTCAATGACATACAGTTTATTGATCAGGCTCAGCGCTTTACCTGCTTTTGAGGGTTTGTTATTTTGTCCCTTTTTGCGTTTAGGCTGTGCATTCTGGGCATCTTTAAAATAACGACGCGCATGATCCCAGCACCCCAGATGGGTGATGCTGTTTTTTTGGCACACGGCATTGTACCCCGCATAGCCATCGGTTTGCAGATAGCCACTAAAGCCGTCAAGCAGGCGCATGGGGACGTCTCCACTACGAGAGGGATCGTATTCAAACAGGATGCTTTTTTCACCCGGTGGCCCGCCAAGCGTCACCCACATATATTTATCTGAGGTCGCTGGCCGCCCCGGTTCTTTTAATACCTGAACCCGCGTTTCATCAGCGAGTATGACTGCCCCTGTGTGTTGATGCTCTCGCATCAGATTAATCAGGGGCTGAAGTTGTTTAGCCAGTGCGATCATCCAGTTTGCTAATGTCGCTCTGGAGATGTCACCCCCATAACGAGACAAGATGCCTTCTTGCCGATATAAAGGTAAGCCGTCAGCATACTTGGCGATAATAACAAAGCACATTAAACTGATGCTTCCCATTGCTCTGGCAATAGGGTGTCTGGGCATTTGTGCGGCTTTAACCTGGCGTTGCTTTTCGCCTTCAATCTGTTCGACAAAGACCGCTTTTTCCTGCATGTATTCAAGAACACGTACTTTAGCAGGAATAATATCCAGCTCTTCTTTCACTTTCGTGAAGAAAGTATCAATAGCGCCTTCTTTTTCTTCATCCGTTAAATGAATAAAAATTTGCTCGCGGGGTAACTTATCCGAAAAGGGTTTGCGTCCCGGCTTTTTCTTCGTGCCAGTAGAACTTGTCTGCTTATCGCCCTCAGGTGCTTCATCAGCTTCCTGGTCTAATTCCTCGCTGCTATCTGCTTCATTCTCTGCTTCATCAAACAAAGAGGATTGATGAGATTGTTCACTCGATGACCCAAAGCGTTTTATTTTAGATAAGCGTAGTACCTCTTCCAGAATAAGGATGCGTTTTTTCTGTTCGGAAATCACCCCAGACTTAACTTCAATCACACGCGTCAGTTCATCAATAGCCTCTTCTTTTTCAAGCAACAAAGCAACACTCTCCGACAGCAAAGAACCGGCTTTATCTTGTTGTTTTATATTTGAAATATCGGCTAAAATCATGGCTTTATTATAGCCTTTATAGTGGCAATAATGAACACAAAAACAGCTAAAAAACAGACTCATATTGAAGTTTTTTATGACCCTTCATCGCGCTAATATCAAAGCCATCCAGCAACCAGTTTAACGGCTGTCCTGTTAAGGTTAATGTCTCTTCATCACCTTTAGGCCACTTAAATTTGTCTTCTACCAATGACTTGTAATAAAGGACAAAACCATTATCTTCCCAGAACAGACATTTAATCTTATTCCGCTGTTTATTCGTAAAGGCATAGAGAGCCCCCTCAAAAGGATTATGCCCTAACTCACATTCAACAATCGCCGATAGCCCTCGGTGTGACTTACGAAAATCAATGGGACGCCGATACAGATACACCTCCGTTAAAGACAGGGATGGACGCATAACAACCGTCACCGCAACAGCTCAAGCAGTGGTTGAATACACGACATAGTGTCCTGCGTAATACCTTCCAGACGTGTGCCATCATTAAATCGTAAGGATAATCCAATAGCTAGATCCGGTGAGATACCCTCGTCAACCCGAATGCGCGTAAATCCTGTAGGGGAAGTAGTAGGCTTTACAGTCGATTTACGTTTCCAGTAGCCGAACTTTTGCGGGCATAAATCATGTTGCCGACAATAAGCTGCCTGTGATTGGCCTGATGCCTGCCAGTGCTCTATGTGAATAGGCCAGAAAGTCTTTTCCTGTATTTTTTCTAACGCTGCCATTTAAAATTCCCCGTGGTATTTAACAATGGGGATAGTTTGGCATTAATCTGAGTTGCCGTGAAGTACGCTGACTATTGAGCGCTTACCTTTAAGTTTTGTTAAAGACCGAATAATTGATTGATGACCTAAGGGAGTATTATCAAAGGATTTAGCTTTACGTGCCTTGCCATTAACCATGACGACAACAACTAATTCCTTACAACTCACATCAATTCCGATAGTATTCATTTTTTCTCTCATATTTAAGTATTATAATGATCACTGGTTTCGAGGCCCTGACACTTCACCTACCGTCCTTGTGAATGCAGACTCAGAAGCATCGCTTACAGGTCTCAGATACTCCACGGCATGGATGACGAGGGTGGGGAGCCAATCTACATACAAGCTCGAAGCTTCAGGATGGGCCGGCTTCCCCAGAAAATCAGTTATTACTATAATTGTTTTGTGTTAAATAATCCTGTGTTTAAGAGATATGTTTAATATACAAGGATGGGTAGAGCGATTTATTGCGAAACCCATCATTTTGCGTGATATTGATGGGTTTCGCTACGCGCTCTTACGAGTTATTGCGTGCCTAAAAAGCAGGCACTCCATTCTACCCATCCTTGGAAATGTTAACTTAATTTGTATTAGGTACGTATCAACGCTGGCATGTTTTTGATAAATAAATGTTTTCCTGATTACGGATAACACTCAGCCATTTTGAATATAACTTTACTTGATTATCCATAACTCTCAGCTAGACTCCGTCATTCCAGCTACCATTTTAAAACGGGACAAAGCAATGTAGGCTGGGTTAGCTTATCTAGCGAAGCGCAGATAACGTAACCCAGAACTTTACGTATCCGGGGCTTTGCTGGGTTACGTTTTTTTACTTCGTTAAAAAAATCTAACCCAGCCTACGGTGTCCCGCCTTAAGTGCGTAGCCGTGATTCCTGCATGCTTTTAGCAGGGATCTCGTAGGTTAAGCATAGATTCCCGATAAAGCTTGTGCCCACGCTTGACTGGGTAGACTTCGGTAATGATGAGTTTTTTAATAAACTGTTTTTAATGTTTTATTCTCTTATGGCTGAGAGTTGTGCGTAATTAGGTAACTTTAAGTATCGGTAAGCTATATTTCGCGCGGTCACGGATGCGGTTGTATAGTGAGCTTATTTTTTTCGATAGCAAGGCGTTGAAACTGGCACATGGCTGGCTACGTAACGTTTTCAGTAACGTCGCTATCGGCAAAAACTCAGCCGCTAGAAATTCGCAATCGTGATTGTGCGAAGTATAATTAACCCTCTAGATTCCTGTTAAAAATATGCAGGATGACTAAGCATAACTGATAGTAATGGGTAATCAGGAATGTTTTTAGGTGGAAGAAGTCAGGAAGAAATATGCATATTATTTTTAGAGAATACAGCAAGGTAGTGTGGCAGAAAAAATGGTATTTCCTACTGTGTATTCTGGGGCTCAGTAGCGCAACGATACTGGATTTTTATGTGCCGGTTTTGTACAAAAATATAGCCAATGGACTGGCATCTGACTATTCTGCAGCAACCCATAGTATGATGCTGGATAACCTAGTGATGATCGCAGTATTTTATGCAGGCGTCTGGCTTTCCTGGCGGGTTCTGGAGATCGGTATTATTCCGGTAGATGGTGGTGGGGTGAGTCTGCTGGAAAAGCGCTGCTTTGATGTGCTAAAAAAGCAGCAATATATTTTCTTTGAAAACAGTTTTTCGGGTAGTTTGATTAAGCAGGCGAATCGATTTTCGCGGTCTTTTGAAATTATCATGGACTGGAGCCTGTTTCAACTATTTCAAAATATTCTGGCTATTTCCATAGCCTTTGTGATTTTCTACCAGCAACAACCACAGTTTGCCCTGTATTTTCTAGCCTGGGTTGTGGTGTATCTAATATGGAATATAGGTTTTTCCTGGTGGAAATTAAGATTTGACGAGGTCGTGGCTAAAGCGGATTCTAAAGTCGGGGCTGTGTATTCAGATGCTATCAGCAATATCTTTATAGTCAAAAGTTTTGTACTGGAAGATACCGAGCAGCGACGTG
Source organism: Methyloprofundus sp. (assembly GCF_965251085.1). NCBI lineage: Bacteria > Pseudomonadati > Pseudomonadota > Gammaproteobacteria > Methylococcales > Methylococcaceae > Methyloprofundus > Methyloprofundus sp. The sequence continues at coordinate 4,826,980 of NZ_OZ252594.1, forward strand.
TTGATCAAGCTTCCAATGAAGTCTACAAACGTAAGAAAATAGCCTGGATTCTTATGTTTATTTCCTTTGCGGTACAAGGCTTGCTGGTGTTTTCAATTGAATTATTATTGATGTATTTAATGATCGATAAATGGCATACCGAGACTTTTCAGATAGGTGAATTTGTTTTATTTCAATCTATCCTGTTAATGTTGATTCAGAGGTTATGGGAATTCGGGCGCAATTTACGCAATTTCTTTACTGCTCTGGCTGATGCGATGGAAATGAGTGAGGTCTTTAAAAATACTGAACTGGAGGTGGATAGTCCGCAGGCAAAAGCACAACAAATTTGCAGAGGACAGATTGACTTCGAGCATATAGATTTCGCATATCAGGGGCATCGGCCTTTGTTTGAGAACTTTTCGCTGCATATCAAAGCAGGGGAAAAAGTAGCGCTGGTTGGGCAATCCGGTTCCGGTAAAACCTCATTAACACGATTGCTGTTTAGGTTTATTGAGGCGCAAAGTGGGCAAATTCTATTTGATGGTATTGATAGCCGGGACTTTACTTTAGCCTCGTTGCGTCAGCAAATTTCCCTGATTCCGCAACAACCTGAATTATTCCACCGCTCGGTGCGGGATAATATCACTATGGGAGCTAAAGTAGCCGATACGGAACTGCACAAAATTGCGCAACAGGCACAAAGTCTGGAATTTATTCAGCAATTACCGCAGCAATTTGACACTAAAGTAGGTGAGCGGGGAGTCAAGTTATCGGGGGGCGAAAAGCAACGCGTAGCGATTGCTCGTGCATTTCTGGAAGATGCGCCGATAGTCGTGCTGGATGAAGCAACAAGTGCGCTGGACTCCCTAACCGAGCAGCAAGTTCAGGTGGCTATTTTTGAGCTATTGAAAAATAAAACCGCCCTGATTATTGCGCATCGTTTGTCTACAATTTTACGTATGGATCGAATCATTGTGCTGGAGCAGGGCCGAATTATAGAACAGGGGACTCATCAGCAATTATTGGCCCAGCAAGGTCGGTATCATCAGATGTGGCAACATCAGCAAGGTGAATTTCTGGGTGAGTTGAGCTAGACTTAGGTAACTGGAAAAAAATAATCGTTCAATATTTGGGCATGATTTTTGTTTGTCATCGGTGCTGTAGCAATAGCCGCATAGCTGGCTACGTAACTATTTCTACAGTGCTGATGACGGACAAAAAGACCAGCAAGGATGGATGATTATTTGTTTCTAGGTGCCTTACTAAAGTACGGATGAACGCTGTATTATTTAGTAGCACCTAAATCCTGCAAGCATTATACATAATAATCCACAAAACTCCTTATTAAACAATGATATAATATCATTTTCCTGATTTCACTATCTCATTGTTTTAATGAAGCCCTCTAAAGTATCAAAATCCTCATCTCACGTAAGAAACCGTACCCGAACGGTAAAAATGACATCTACAGCACATGGATTGACAAGCCAGGCGGGACTGATTCCCGTCGTGAAATATTTAGACAGGATAGGTTTTGAAAAAACCGTAAAACAAAGCGTTCCACATCGGCGGGGTGAAAATGCAGACCATCACTTATCTGATGTGGTTCTATTGACGTTGGTTGGCATGATGGGGGGAGCAACATCAATGGCAAAGGTGACGACCGTATGGGCAGATAGCGTACTGCGCAAAGTAGCTGGCTGGATAAAGATTCCTGTTGAAACCACAATTTTACGGATCTTTAAAGAAGTAAGTGATAGGCAGATAAGCCAGTTTGAAACGCTCACGCATACTTTGCGTGGTCAACACTGGCGGCGATTGCTTCGTTCCGGAAAATCGAAAACTGGCATACAATCCGTCCAGTGGGTCGATGTCGATTCAACTGTGGACACCGTTTGTGGTCGACAAGAAGGAAGTGCCAAAGGCTTCAACCCCAAAAAGAAAGGTGCCCGTTCATACCATCCACAACTCGCTTTTCTAGCGGAAACAAAAGAAATTTTACAAGCCTGGTTCCGGACAGGCAATGCCTTTACAAGCAATGGTGTTGTAGAATTTACCAAACAGTTACTTGCACACTTGCCCAATCGGATGCGCATTATTTTTCGCGGTGACAGTGGTTATTTTGTCGGTGATTTGCTTGAATTTCTCGATACCAGAGGGCATGGGTATCTAATAAAGGTTAAACTTAAGAATTTGAACGCATTGCTGGCCAAACAGGCCTGGACAGCCATACAAGGCCGACCCGGTTGGGAGCAGAGCGAGTTTCAATATCGTTGTGGTGGCTGGTCTCGCTCTCGTCAGTTTGTCGCGGTCAGGATAAAGCAACCTAAACAAGTGACAGGACCTCAGTCCGAGCTTTGGGATACGGCAGAATATGACTATTTTTGTTATGTAACAACTGAACCTCTATCGCCTTGGCAAACACATAAGAAGTATGGTGAACGAGCGACGTGCGAAACATGGATTGAAGAAGCAAAATCACAAATGGGTTTAGGTAAAATCAGAACGAATCAATTTCTGGCTAATGCCGCATTATTTCATTGCGCCGTTCTTGCCTACAATACCGTGCGCTGGATGGCTCAATTGAGTGGCAACAAAACGTTGTGCCAATGGGAGCCGGATACACTTCGTACTTATCTGATTCGGGTGGCTGGAAAATTACTCACAGGCAATAATCAGCTGAGAGTCAGAACACCTGCAGATCCGCTCTATCCACAGGAATGGGATGATTGGGTTAAGGTGGGGTTACTCGCTTAACATTAACCGAAGTTAAGTCACTTTGATTAAAAGGTCATGGCACGTTGGCAGGGTGTTTATTGCCTTGGGCTCGGGGGATATCCATACGATACAAAAAATTTCCTCTATTTATGATTTAAATCTGGATATTTTGATCGGTTGGACAAAGAGGGCTGGCAAAGCGGCAGTAAAAACCTAATAACCACTTAGCTAGACAGGTTAATGAGAGTCAAAATATGGGCTTGCAGGATTTAGGTAGCACATAAACATTAGGAGATGCTATGAGTGAATCAACAGAAGCAGATTATGGGCCATTGGCTGGATTAATTGGCATCTGGCAAGGTGATAAAGGGCTTGATGTAGCACCTGATCCAGAGGGGACAGAAAATAACCCTTATTATGAAACGATTGAATATTCAGCATGTGGCAATGTCACTAATGCTGAATCTCAGGTATTAGCAGCAATCTATTACCGTCAGATCGTTAAGCGAAAATCGAATGATGGCGTATTTCATGATCAAACGGGGTACTGGATGTGGGATGCGGCAAGGCAACTTATGATGCACTCGCTATCAATTCCACGAGGCGTATGTGTGCTAGCAGGGGGGCGATATACCGGGAGTAAAATGCCAGCCGGGGAGCTTGTTATAGAGGTGTCAGCTCAGGCTGATGATGCTGATTGGGGAATTGTGCAATCACCGTTTATGGCTGGAAATGCGCGTGCCACAGCGTTTAATCAAAGCATTACAGTGGGCAATGGTAAATTATCCTATATGCAAACAACCATGGTTGATATTTATGGAAAAACCTTCGAGCACACCGACAAGAATGAATTAGTGCTCTCTTTATGACATAGCCGTAGGGCGGTGCTTTAGCCCGCTATCCGGGCAATGCTGGCGGGCTAAAGCACCGCCCTACGTTAGTTTTGTTATTAACAAGCTCGCCGTTCTTTTAACATCAGATATACACAATAAGTCGCAGCGGCAGCAAGCAGATGCTTCACCGTGTGGCCACTAATCAGCCCATCGCTCAGTGCAAAAATGCGGCTATCATTTAGCTCAAAAATTTTGGCAAGAACATAAAAAGCCAGTCCATAGATCAGGTAATGGCGGTGTGTGTACTGACTTTTATAAAGTAGTAGAATAAGCGGTATGGCAGCCAAGGTTCCGAATTGAACCAGACCGTAAAAACGCAAATCTCCCGTGTAGTGCCAATAGACAACACTGGAAATGCCAAGTAATAGACTGGCGAGTAATATGGTTTTTTCAAAGCGAAAGGAAATATGCTCGATTAGCAGCGCCACAAAAAGGCTCATAAAACAAAGGGTCATCGGCAGGCGATCCCAGACCAGGGTCTGATTATTGGGATTCCAGTGATAATAGCTAGAACCTGTCGCCACTAGAATAAGACCAAAAAAGTATACACGCCATGATAGCGATGTGTCGTTGCGGTTGCTTAAGCAATATAGCAGTCCGACCCAACCGATAATCGCAAAGGGTAAATTACTGATTACATCTGCAAAGTTAGGGATAAATAACCATGACCGCTTATCGGCCAGCAGGTGATAACTGGATTTTTGCAGCATCGGTTCGGTGACTAGTAAAGCCACGCTAACCAGGGCAATAAAGCTTAGAGAAATGCGGATAAGCCACTGATGTCTGGGGTGGTTTATTAAAGCTGCTAGCGTTTTTAGAGTCAGAGGATACATTTTCATACCCTGTATCTTAAACGATTAAAGCAGTAAAGGAACGAGTGAAGGCGAATTTAGGTAAAGTGTAGTAGCCTCAAACCCTATATGATAATTTGCAAAACAGGACACAACCAAATAAGAGATATTATGGCACAAGAAAGTAACTCCCAAATCCTTATTTATCAAACTGAATCTGGACAAATAAAAATAGACGTTCGATTAGAAAACGAAACAGTCTGGTTAACCCAAAAGTTGATGTCAGAACTTTTTCAGGTAGCAAAATCAACTATCAGCGAGCATATAAAGCATATTTTCCAAGAAGGTGAGCTTGAAAAAGAGGCAACTGTTCGGAAATTCCGAACAGTTCAAACTGAAGGAACTCGTAATGTTAATAGGGGAATTGAGTACTACAATTTGGATATGATTATTTCAGTGGGTTATCGAGTGCAGTCTCATGTCGCAACCCGTTTCCGACAATGGGCGACTCAACATATCCGTGAATATATTGTAAAAGGTTTTGTGCTAGATGATGAGCGTCTGAAAAATCCCGATACCCCCTTTGACTATTTTGATGAGCTACTTAGGCGTATTCAAGATATTCGTACTTCTGAAAAACGTTTTTATCAAAAAATAACTGAAATATACGCAACTAGCATTGATTACGATCCAACTTTAGAAACCAGTATTACTTTCTTCAAAACTGTCCAAAATAAATTGCATTGGGCGATTACAGGCCAAACAGCAGCAGAAATTATTAAAGATAGAGCGGATTCTAACTTACCCAATATGGGGTTAACTAATTTCAGGGGAACAACGCCTAGAAAACATGATGTAACAATTGCTAAAAACTATTTAAACGAAAAGGAATTAGCCTCATTGAACAACTTGGTGGAGCAATACTTAGTATTTGCGGAAGGTCAGGCAATGAGGCATATTCCTATGACAATGATAGACTGGATAAAGAAACTTGATAGTTTTTTGACTTTAAATGACCGCGAAATTTTACATCACGCCGGGAAAGTTTCTCATCAAATAGCAAAGCAAATTGCTGAACAAGCATATGACAAGTTTAATCAAATAAGAATAAAACAAAAAGATAAACAAGATGGAGATTTTGAGCTGAGTATTAAGGGAATTGTAACGGGTAAGACGACTAATAAATGAGTAATACTGTAGAACGTTTGTGGTGTTTTAATAATTGCGGGTAGAGTGAAGCTCAATTCTTATGTGGAAGTCGGATATGGTGATTTTCCTAGTGTTTATAACCCAAAAATCAACAGACGAGCTGGTTATTTTGATGTTCAAGTCAGATGCAAAAAGCCGCATTGCTTAATATCGCTGATTATGTCTATGCAAGTCTAACAATATTAGAAAGGAAACCTCAAAAAATCTGGCGATAGTCTACGCTCAATAATTTCTCAAAATTTCCTAAATATTCGATAGCTCTACTTATTAGACATCAATGTAGGATAGTAAATCCAATCCTTTTCCCTGGCTGGCACATGACAGCCTAAACAGTCTGTTTTATAGTCTGAGGAAACATTTTTGTGCATATTGCCAGGCTTAAACAATGCCCAACCCCAACCATCACCCCAGGACTTATTGTCAGCGAAACGATTTTCAGTATCTTTTACCATGACAAACCATTGCTTGATGTCTTTGGTCGCATAATGAACATCTTTCCCCGTTGTATAATCACCTGCCTTTGACGCTCGTAACTCCTTTATCAACGTTGCACCATCAGGAAATTTACCCGTCTTGCGATAAACCTCTACTGTTTTTTGTTCGGTGTAAACATCATGAAAGCCACTTGCATCGCCTTCAGGAACAAACCATGACCCTAAATGAACCATTATTGCACGAAAGTCTTTTGGAAGACTGATGTTACCTTTATCGTCAACATTTGCAGAAAACGTTTCACCTGCCATGACCGGAAAAGAGCTAATACCAAGAGCAATAACAAGTGCAACACTAACACTTAGTCCCATGTTGCCAGATTTTGTAGAAACCATAATTATTTACCTTTTGGTTCGATATAGCTATTATTTAACTTAGATTCATAACCGCCAGTGGCATTTTTACCCTTTGCTTTGCCCGAGTTCAATACAGGATAATATTGCGTAAAGACAAAATCATCAGCCGCCGCTCCCTTATGACAACTGTTACAAGATGCTGTAGGGAAAGCCTTTGCTGTTTCAGCTAGAGTCTTATGATCTTTACTGGAAAAACTAAAGTAAGCCCAGTTACCCGGTTCATCAGGAAAATTTGATTTACTTTTGATGGTTGCTTCTAAACCAATGAATTGACCTTGAAAATAGCCGTTACCACTGACGGCAGCTTTTGAACCCACACTAACCAATTCCTTTATTAAAATAGTGCCATCACGAAATTCACCTTTTTCTTTCCAGTGTGCCCAGCTTACAGGGTCAATATATACATTGTGATGATCAGGAAATGCCGCTTTTCCACCATTCATATCATTTGGTGTGACCGGCGTTCCGACATAAACCCATTCACGGTAGCCAGTTGGTCGTTGCAACTTACCTTCATTAATAGTATAGGCATCTTCTGCATGCACCACTGATAAAGGTGAAAACTGTAATATTGCACCTGCTAACATAGAGGTGCTTATAGAAAATAGTTTGTTTTTCTTGGTTATCATGATTAACCTACCTTGTTTGTATAACAGAGTTAGAAAGTATCATTACTCTCTAACTCATATTATAAGTCACTCACGCTTTAAAGAGGGTATTTGAAATGATCAAAGATGTATCCAATCGTATCAAACATGAAAACACCAAGTTTGATGTATTAGGCGATGTTTTAGAGACATTAAGGTTTCGTGGAAGTATCTTTTTTCGTTCTAATCTTGCAGCGCCTTGGGGAATGTCCTTTGACAATACAAAAAACCCACGATTTCATATTGCATTAGCAGGTGATTTTTTTGTTGGCCACAACACCAAAGACAGTGAAGCCACCCATATTAATCACATGGAAGTGATCATGCTTCCTCAAGGAGGTCCGCATTGGATTGCAGATAAAACTAATCGTCAACTAACGCCTACCAGCATGGCTGGTGAAGCTTGTGAACTAGGTACTCCACTTTTTCAACAGGGAGAATTTACCCATGAATTAGTGTGCGGTGTCGTCAATTATGATGATCAAATATTTCATCCTATTTTAGACGCATTGCCTGCAATTTTACATTTCTCTAATATTCAAGCGGATGATCCTATCTGGAAGGTAATAACACTGATTGATAAGGAAATGAGTGAACAATCTATTGGACAACCGTCTATTGTTGATCGCTTAACGGAAGTGCTTTTCTTAAAGCTATTAGGACAACATGCACTAGATGGAACAGAAGCGACGGGGTTTTTCTCTGCTTTTCATAATCACAGAGTCTACCAGGCGCTTAAGCTCATTCATCAATTTCCTGAGAAACAGTGGTCATTAAAATTGCTTGGAGAGAGCCTAGGAATGTCACGAGCGACACTAACAAGACAATTTAATAGCACGGTAGGTACTCCTCCTATGACCTACATTGCTAACTGGCGTATGGCAAAGGCGTTTCATTTGCTTAAACATTCTAGCGACACGGTAGATCAAATTGCGGATAAAGTAGGGTTCTCAACACCACTACGGTTTTACGCCCAATGAGCTAAGAAAAAATATAAGAATATCGTAATTTTTTACGTTGAGGTGGAAAAATAGATTGTATATTTCTAGCCAGGCACCAGAGAAGCAGGTATTTGATAAAAAATATCATGATAGAACAAGCGTTTTGTAGATGGGCACGGATGGAGCCCTTTGCTCATCCTACAGTGTTTATTTTGCTGTAACTACTCAGCATGTCTGAGTAGTTACAATGATTTTTACATAATATATATCTGTAGGGCGGTGCTTTAGCCCGCCAGCATAACCAAGCAGCGGACTAAAGCACCGCTCTACGTTTTTTTAGCATCAGATAAACACAATAAGTCGCAGCGGCAGCAAGCAGATGCTTCACCGTGTGGCCACTAATCAGCCCATCGCTCAGTGCAAAAATGCGGCTATCATTTAGCTCAAAAATTTTGGCAAGAGCATAAAAAGCCAGGCCATAGATCAGGTAATAGCGGTGTGTGTACTGACTTTTATAAAGTAGTAGAATAAGCGGTATGGCAGCCAAAGTTCCGAATTGAACCAGACCGTAAAAACGCAGGTCTCCCGTGTAGTGCCAATAGACAACACTGGAAATGCCGAGTAATAGACTGGCGAGTAATATGATTTTTTCAAAGCGAAAGGAAATATGCTCGATTAGCAGCGCGACAAACAGGCTCATAAAACAAAGGGTCATCGGCAGGCGATCCCAGACCAGGGTCTGATTATTGGGATTCCAGTGATAATAGCTAGAACCTGCCGCGACCAGAACAAGCCCGATAAAGTAAACTTGCCATGCTAGGGATGTTTCTCCAGGCCTTCTTAGGCAATAAAATAGTCCAGCCAGGCCGATAATCGCAAAGGGTAAATTACTGATAACATCTGCAAAGTTTGGGATAAATAACCATGACAGCTTATCAGCCAGCAGGTGATAACTGGATTTTTGCAGCACCGGTTCGGTGATGAGTAAAGCAATGCTAACCAGAACAATAAAGCCTAGAGAAATGCGGATAAGCCACTGATGCCTGGGGTGATTTGCTAAATTTGCTAGCGTTTTTAGAGTCAGAGGATACATTTTCATAGCCTGTATCTTAAACGATTAAAGCGATAAAGGAACGAGTGAAGGCGAATTTAGATAAAGTGTAGTAGCTCAAACTCGACTTGGTTAGGAGCAGGCAGAAATGAATTTCACTTTCAATCGAGTCTGACCCTTTTGGTTTTCTTTTGGTTTCTTTTGGTTTTCAAGAAAGATCAAATCTAATAGACGGAGTCTTTGGGAAATATTGACTTATAACTCGGAATTTAGTCTTACAGAACTAACAAGCCATTGTGAACGAGTAGTTGACTCTATGAAAAATGGAAAGCTAAGGTTTGCTGCTATTGATATCCCAATAGTTATTTCAGACCTATCCAAGACCCTGTCAAAGTTAGATTCAGAGAATGCATATATATACAATGATTTCTGTAGTGACCTTCAATTAGTGAGAAATGGAAGCGATTTTCTAAAAAAACTGCAATTCGAATTAATTAAATGTCGAGAGTGCGATAAAACCTCTGGTGTTAATCCTGAGTCAATACAACGAGCGATATTAGGGCAGTGTAAAATTCTTGCTACTGATCAAGTCAGGCTGGCAAAAAAAGAAAAGAAACTCCTCATTCATTTGGAATCAAAACTTAGAAAAGGTAGTAAAGGGTCCGAAAAACTAGAAAAGGCTATTGAAGTAGAAGATAAGACCATTGAATCAATTGAAAAAAAAATTTCGGGAAGGCTCGAATAATAAGATAAGGGCTGTTTTATCTCCAGCGAGCCCTAAAAACCACAGGGGGCAGAGTACTGATTGAAAAGCTGAATGTTTCAATGTCTGCACTGGGTTGATGACTGCCTTTGAAAGTTTGACTTGATTGCGATTAGATTTAAACTTGTCAGATCGAATATGATTCAGTATAGATCAACCATTGGGAGTTTTAAGTCTGCGATTAAAAAAGCGCTGGCAGAAAACCAGCGCCTGGAAAAACGCTACTAAAGTTCACCAAAAATAAAGCTGACAGAGGCGCCGATAGACCAGGTGGGCCCTGAGAATCCATTCGATGAATTATAGTCTGGAGTGGCTACATTATAATAACCTTCTATGCGGGTATCGATAGCATTTTCGCCCAGAGCAAATACTTTGCCTATTCCGGCTCCGATTGGCACAGTCCAGCGTTGGTTGGAGGGTAACTCCCAATTGGCAATAACTTCCATATCGGATAACAAATACCAGCCATCTGGTAAGTTATAGTTAATAGTCGGATTGACAATCATTTGACTCACGGTATCTCGACCATCGCTACCAATAACTGACCATATCTGTTGGGCCTGCAGGCTGAGTGTCCAGCTTTCAGGGGTCTGGTAAACAAACATTACTGCCGGTCCCATGCTGAATTTACCGCTACCGAGTTCACGCGATGGTTCATCGGTCGGAAAAACGAATGTTGCGCCTAAACCTAAGGAAATTTCATCGTTAATGGCTGGTGAAATATAACTGGTAAAGAAGGTGTCGGCTAAACCCGCTGCATATCCATCACTTCCACCATGACCATCACCTGTATAAGGTTGTGGTATTCCTCTAATTCCAGTAATGTCACCCGGTGTTCCCATGAAATTTAAGGTCAGCTGGTTAATAATATTCCAGCCATCGAATTTAACTGGCATGATGGGGGCAAAGCTTCCTACATGTACATCACCAGCTGTCGCACCACCATGAAATTTGTATTCAAGCGGTAAGCTAAAATTGGGGCTTAACGGATTTTGTGCCGCTCTTTGCCACTGAGCCAAAGTGGGGGGAATGGCATCGTACGCCAGAGCAGCAAATGATATTAGGGACGTGCAAAAAAACAAGATATAACGCATGGGAGAATTAATCTTGTGCATAGTGACTGTGCGCCAGTGTATTAAAAGTAAATTCATCACCGACCGGTTCAATCTGAAAAATACGGTTGGGCATTTGCGTGTTAAATTTTCTCTCGTGGCCAGATTGATCGCGTTCACGTAAATTAAATGAATTGCAATCGGCAATTAAATGCGAGCCAGATGGAAGTTCAATAGTATCCTGTACCCATTTCACTGGAAAAAGTGGATTGGTGCCGGCAATTGTTTCCAGCAATTGAAAATCACGGTCATAGACACGGGCTTCGCCTTTACGCGAGTTTGCCAGAATATAACCTTTGGAATGTGGGCGGATATGATGCGCACCATTCAGGTTTTCAATCACCAGTTCCAGTTCTAGTGTCTCACGGTCGATACGCGCAACTTTGCCTTGATAAAACAGGATAGTCAGGATTTTGCTGGCATCGTAAGGGTCTACGATGGCTGAATTCAAATGGGTTGTTTGCAAGCGCCCTGGATAGCATAAGTTACGATGATCAATGTCATGATCAATGGTTCGCTCGCCACCGCCATATTTGGTTGAATAACCTTGTTCGGTGCCAAACCATGACCAAATGATTTCACCCTGTAAATCAACTTCCAGAATGGCATCGATACCACTGGAGGTAATTAACAAGCCATCTTTAGTACGTCGTAGAGAACGCAGTTGGGAAAACAAAGGGTGCTTTATTTCCAGATCTATTTCACCCTGATCATTAAGTCTGATTATATGCTCATCCCCAGGAGTGCCATCAATACAGCAAGGTAGACCGGTCAAAAAATATAAGCCTTCTCCCGCTACGTACTCCATGCCAAAAGGTTTAACCGGGTAAATTTCATCGAGTAAACGAAATTTTCCCATGGGTTCAAGCTGTTCCAGTAATTGAATTTTCCCACCAGGAGAACCTGTAAACACATCATTAGATTTATCCTTACCTTTAATAATGCGATTTAAACGAAATTTGGCATAATCCCAATTTGTTTGTGGGTAGGAAATTAAAAAACGCATAAAAAGGATTCTCCGAATATCTGAAATGTTTACTTGACTAATCGAGTAAAAAAGGTGAATTAAGGTATCTGTCAGAGTGTAAGCAGTTCAATTTTTACAACTAGAATACAAAAAAAATCACTGGGTAGAGGGTGATGCTTTAGGGTATAACTAGTTGGGTTGTACTGAAATAATGCCTATACAAAAGGTAACGTCAACCTACTATTATAGCGTAAATTGCTGTTAAGATGAACTGATTCAAAACCTAAGAATCGGTGATACGAAGGAACACGTACCGGAATTCCATGCCGGGCTATAAGAGATTCAAAGGAGTTAAGTCATGTTTTCCATTAAGCATAAATTCACTGTTGTTAGCGTACTTTATATCATGTGTAGCATAGGAGTAGCAGCCGAAATGCAATACTATCCACCCCAAATGCAGGCAGAATTACATGCGGCTTATATTGCCAAAGGTAAAGACTATCACGCGCGTACAATCAATCTTTTAGAGAATGGTCAACCTGCTTATATTAATCAGTTAATTCTTCAGGATTCGCCTTATTTAATTCAGCATGCGCATAATCCGGTGCATTGGCACCCTTGGGGAGAAGAGGCATTTGCTCTAGCCAAGCGCGAAAATAAACCCGTGTTTTTATCCATAGGCTACTCAACTTGCCACTGGTGCCATGTGATGGAGGAAGAAAGCTTTGATAACCCCGCGATTGCAGCGGTATTAAATAAATATTTCATAGCGATTAAAGTGGATAGAGAGCGCAGACCCGATATTGATGCAGTCTATATGCAGGCAGTGACTTTATTAACCGGGCGGGGTGGCTGGCCTATGTCGAGTTTTTTAACGCCGCAAGGTAAAACTTTTGTAGGCGATAGTTATTTTCCGCCGGAAGCGTTTAAAAAATTATTATTGCAGGTTAATGAGGCCTGGCAAAAGCAGCAAACTTTAGTTTTACAACGTGCTGATGAGGTTGCAAAAGCGGTTGCCAGTACTCAGGAAAATAACCAACAAAGTCAGAGCCTGGATAGCGCTTTATTTAAGCAAACAGCAGAAAATTTAATCAGGGTACAAGACCGGGAATATGGTGGTTTCGGTCAGAATATGAAATTTCCTAATGAGCCGCTGTTAATGTATTTGCTGGATGATTATCAGCGCAATGCCAATAAACAATCCCTGGCAACTGTTGAGGCAAGTTTACAGGCGATGGCGCAGGGTGGGATTTATGATCAGGTGGGTGGCGGATTTCATCGTTATGCCACCGACCGGCAGTGGCAGGTTCCGCATTTTGAGAAAATGTTATACAACCAGGCGCAATTAGCGCAAGCCTATTTGCTTGCTTTTCAGCTCACTGGCAAAGCGCAATACGCACGTATAGCTCAGCAAACTTTAGATTATGTTCTCGAGGATATGCGCGCACAAGAGGGTGGTTTTTATTCTGCTACAGATGCAGATAGCAATGGTGTAGAAGGAGAGTTTTTTGTCTGGACACCGGCACAAATTAAAAATGCATTGAATCCTGCGCTAGCGCAAAGAGCAATTGACTTATATGCGGTGACAGAGCAAGGAAATTTTGAGGGGCATAATATTTTACATTTACCTCTTAGTCTGGAAAGTTATGCAGAGAAAAACAAGCTTTCCTTACCTATATTACTTCTAGAAGTGGATCAAATCAGGCAGGAATTAAAGCACAAACGCCAACAACGTATTGCGCCTTTACGTGATGATAAAATTGTCACTGCCTGGAATGCCATGATGATCGAAAGCCTGACTCTGGCTGCTGAAGTATTACAGCAACCTAAGTATCTTATTGCGGCAGAAAAAGCCGCTAACTGGTTATGGCAAAGTAATCGTCAAGCTTCCGGTGAGCTTTGGCGTATCCATTGGCAAGGTAGCTCTTCTGTCAGTGCTAACCAGCAAGACTATGCCTATTTTGCCAGCGCGTTAATTAAATTATATGACCTGACGGGCGATCAGCAATGGCTAGATAAGGCTGAAAACCTAACTCATCTCATGATCAAGCAGTTTTGGGATAATAAGAACTATGGCTTTTTTATGAATAGTGAAGCAGAAACTCAGGCGATGATGCTACGTCCTAAAGATGTTCAGGATAACGCTTCACCCTCTGCAAATGCAGTGGCAGTACACGTTCTGGCGCAACTATCTATGCGTACCGTAAAGCCTGAGTATCCCGATAAGGCAGCGACAGCGCTTGCTGCTTTTTCTGCGAATATAAAAAAACAGCCGACCAGTTATACCCGTTTACTCAGTGCGGCGGCTGAATTGAATAATGCCCAGGTGGGTAGCGTACAATATGCGGCGAAAGGTGCGGTAACGGTTCGCGCTAAACGTACCGGTGACAATCAATTGCTAGTGACTATGCAGCTTAAACCTGGCTGGCATATTAATGCGCAGAACCCTCTGCAAGACTATCTTATTCCCACTAAAATTAGTTTACCCAATAATCAACTTAGCAAAGTGATTTACCCGCCTGCTATATTGAAAAAACTAAGCTTTGGACAGCAAAAATTAGCTCTGTATGAAGACCAGCTAACAATTCAAGCGGGGTTACCCGAGATATTTATAGATAAGCCTTATGTGCATATTCAAGTTCAATTGCAGGCTTGTAATGATCAGCATTGTCTACCACCTGAAACATTAACGCTAGGCGTTCCCAGACCTCTTAGTTGACGCAATCATTTTTTTACCATGAAGGTAATGAAGGGCTTGAAGAGTTATTGAAAGTTGCATAAGTATTCGCAGTATGAAGTTCAGTATGTGGGGAGTAGGCTTTAGCCTACGCTGATATTACTCCGTGTAGGCTAAAGCCTACTCCCCAACACTTAAGCCCTCTCTTGCTGGAGGGTTGGGTGAGGAGGGTAAAATCAAGCATTTATAATCCCCTCATCCCAACCTTCTCCCTCTGGAGAAGGAGTCTATTCTTAAGTCAACAGCATTAATGCCCCAACAGGAGTGCTAGAACTTATGCAGCGATTAAAACTTAAAAAAACCTTCCCGATTTTCTAGGATTATGGGGTATCAAGACCGTAGAAGAGCCAAGGTTTGTTTTCTTCATTATCTTCATGCGCTTCATGGTGAAAATAAGCATTAGTGTGCTATTTAAATGAGTGTTTTTTAGCTCTGGTATAATTGTAAGATTTATTGACGGTAACCACTATGACCAGCGACAGCTTTTCTTCTCTTCCCATTTCTAGCGCGCAAGTGGCTAATCTGAATTCGCTCGGTTATACACAAATGACCGCTATTCAAGCACAAGGCTTGCCTTATGTGTTGCAGGGCAGAGACCTTATAGCCAAGGCAAAAACCGGCAGTGGCAAAACAGCAACTTTTGGTATTGGTTTATTAACGCAGATTAATCCCCGGTTTTTTGGTGTACAGGCACTGGTTTTATGTCCTACGCGAGAACTGGCTGATCAAGTAGGTAAGGAGTTGCGTAAGCTGGCGCGAAGCACGCCGAATATTAAACTGGTTTTACTCTGTGGTGGTAAGCCCTTTGCAGCTCAAAAAGCTTCGCTAGAACATGGTGCACATATAGTGGTGGGTACGCCAGGGCGTATTCAGGATCATTTAAGTCGCGGGACTTTAACGCTAACAGGAGTGCAAGCTTTGGTGCTGGATGAGGCCGATAGAATGATGGACATGGGCTTTATTGATGTGATCAATGAAATCATTGAGCAAACACCTGAGCAACGTCAGACACTCTTGTTTTCGGCAACTTATCCGGCAGCCATTAAAAAGATGTGTGCGGCTATCCTGAATGACCCGGTCACTGTCTCTGTGGAGTCTGAGCATGCAGACAGCGTGATAGAGCAAAGTTTTTTTCAGGTTAAAGAGCCGCAACGTAAGAGTGCATTGCTGAGTTTATTTGAACATTATCAACCCGAGACCAGTGTGGTGTTTTGTCATACCAAAATACAATGCGATGAAGTCGCCCGGTTTCTACATAATCACCAGATCGACGCGTTGGCCATTCACGGTGATCTTGAGCAACGCGAGCGTGATCAGGTACTAGTGCGCTTTGCTAATCGCAGTTGTGCTGTCCTGGTTGCCACTGATGTTGCCGCGCGTGGTCTGGATATTAAATCCTTGCAGGCTGTGATTAACTTTGAACTGCCGCATGATCCGGATATTTATGTACATCGAATCGGTCGTACCGGACGTGCGGGGGAAACGGGCATTGCATTGAGTTTGTTTACTCCACAGGAGCATTTGCGAGTTAAGGGAATTGAAGAAAATCAGCACAAGCCTTGTGTCGTTGTACCGCTGGAAACTTTAAAAGCAACGCGGGGCTTTACCTTACAAGCGCCCATGGTTACCATACAACTGGATTCCGGGCGAAAAAACAAAGTTCGTCCGGGTGATATTTTAGGGGCGCTAACGGGCGACGCTGGTTTGTCCGGCTCGCAGATTGGCAAAATCGATATTTATGATCTATTTAGCTTTGTCGCTGTGGAACTGACGGTAGTTAACAAGGCATTAAAATACTTTCAAAGCGAAAATGGTAAAGTAAAAGGACGCAGTATTCGGGTGCGTAAAATAGCTTAATAATTTAAGGAGTTTTTATGTTTAAAAAAATAAGTACATTAATATTGGCTTTGGTGATTTCAAGCAGTGCTTATGCGGATTTTGTAGGACCAGGCGCTTCTTCATATTTAGTTACTGTTCAGGCAGCTTATGACTTGGAAGATGATGAAACTGTGATTCTAGAGGGCTATTTAGTCAGTAAGGTGCAGAAAGAAGTCTACGTTTTTAAAGATTCAACGGGCGAAATTGATGTAGAGATTGATGATAAAATTCTCAATAATTTTAAAGTAACCCCTGATATGCTTATTAGAATTCGGGGAGAAGTAGATAGGGACTGGTTTTCTATTTTGATTGATGTGGATTCTGTGGAATATATAGCTAACTAAGTTTTTAATCCAGCTAGGCCTAGTTATTTTTGTTTCGGCTATCAATTTCGCTGAGTAGTTACAGATTTTCTTTAACAAGCCCACCTTAAAAGGTGGACTTGTTACTTATGTGCCTGAGCCAGTTCTTGTTTGTTGCCTGATGGGGGGCGTTGTGATAGTTCTAACCTGGCTAGTTCAGCCTGCATCCTCGCAAGTTTATCTGTCTTAGTAGGGTTGCTCGTCATCAATAAGGTTATTTCAGCTTGAAGTCTTCGTTGCAATCTGCTCATTTTCATATCTCCTAAAGTGGCTCATAGTTTATAAGAACCCGGAAATGAAAACTGTGTTTTAGTCTACCCTTTGAGAGAATAATCCTAGAAAAAGCAGTTGAGCGCGAATTTATAGTGCAAGATATTGAATTTATATAATACTTTCAAAAAATTTTAGCTTCACTCATAGGTTAAGCGGACATTTTTTGGAAGTGCGGTGGAATCAAGAGCTTGTGCTAGAAAACGTGAGCAACTGATTTTTCTAGGATAATGCTGTGCTTAAACCTAGAAACAAATAAGCATCCAACTTTGCTGGTCTTTTTGTCCGTCATTTGCACTGTAGCAATCGTTCTGTAGCCAACTATGCGCCTACTGCTACAGCACTAAAGACAAACAAAAACCCTGCCCAAAGATTGGACGCTTATTTATTTCCAGGAGCTTAAACTCAGAACACCTGATCTCGACATAAAGAAATCAAAAGCTTACCGTTTTCACAAGATAATTAGGGGATACTAAAGTGCGTAGGTTGGCGCTGAGTATACGAAGCCCAACATGATATTGCACAGTGATTGTTGGGCTTCGCAAGCTCAGCGCCAACATATCAAGCATTGGCATCAAGTTATTATCCTAGAGTTCAGGTGGTCTGAAACTGTATAACGCTTATGATTGAATTGTCGTTTGACCGATTTTTTCACCCAGTTGAACTTGTTTTCCGGCGGCAAACCCATCTTCCCAGTTCATTACATCATTGCCATAAAGAACAATAATCGTTGAACCCATATTAAAGCGTCCCATTTCTTCGCCGCGTTTTAATTTAGGTGCTTTATTTCTAGTATATTCCCAACTACGCATTTCCTCGGTAGTTGGTGGTGTTACTTCTCCATGCCATACCGTTTCAATACTGGCAACAAAAATAGCACCGACTAAGACTAATGCCATAGGGCCAATTTCGGTATCAAAAATTGCGACCACGCGTTCATTTCTGGCAAATAATCCCGGGACTGAATTTGCAGTTGCAGCATTAACGCTGAATAAGCGCCCGGGTATATGAACCATTTCTTTTAATCTGCCATCTAGTGGCATATGCAGGCGATGATAGTCTTTGGGCGATAAATAAATCGTGGTGAATTTCCCATTTTTAAAGGGCGCTGCGCGTTCTTCATCTCCGCCTAATAAATCAGTGGCTGTGTAGCTTTTACCTTTGGCCTGGATAATATTTCCGTCAGTAATATCTCCAGCCTGACTAACTGTGCCATCAGCAGGACTGGCGATATCGCCAGTAGTATTGGCAATGCTACGTACACCTGCTTTAAGTTCACGAGTGAAAAAATGGTTAAAGCTGGGATAGGCATTGATATCGGAATCTATTGCTTCATCCATATTAACCCCGTAGTGACGGGCTATCTGCTTAATAAACAGATTCTTCCAGGTTTTGTTTCTGCTGTGGGTTAGCTGGCGCATCATTCTTGATAGAGGATGATGCGGTAATATGTACTGGGGTAGGGTAGTCAGGCTTTCTTTAAAAGTCATGATGGTGATTTGGTTTATAGCTTGATTAACAGTCTTCTAACTGTAAAGCGTGGTTTCAGCCCGCATTGCATGGTTGATTTAATGCGGGGGTGAAGTCATGTGCTGCGTGTATCTTTGCAAGAATTGTCTGGATTTTTCTAGGATTATGGCAGCTGCACTAACTCAGGTGCCTGCCAGCCAGGGTTGCGATGCTCGACAATCACTGAGGTATAAACACCACCACGTACATTAAAGTCAGCGCGAACGCGCATAAAATTGGGTTGCACGACTTTAACAATATCGTCCAGAATTTCATTAGTAACAGCTTCATGAAAAGCGCCGCGATCACGAAAAGTCCACAAATAAAGCTTTAAGGCTTTTAATTCTATACACAATTTATCTGGTACATATTCAATGGTGATTTCGGCAAAATCAGGCTGGCCTGTTAATGGGCAAAGGCAGGTGAATTCCGGTGTATCTATGCGGATAGTAAAATCACGGCCGGGTTGCGGGTTATCGAATGCTTGTAAATCTTTACTGGGTTTTGTAGCCATAATCCCGTACGGGTAAGTATTATTTAGCCTGATACATTATGTTGCATAAAGTATAATGGCCGTTTATTTTAAAAACAGGTCATTTTACCAGTAATGAAGCTGGAAAAAATTAAACTTTCAGGTTTTAAATCATTTGTCGATCCCACGACAATTCCTATTAAAGGCAACTTAGTCAGTGTGGTTGGGCCAAATGGCTGTGGCAAATCAAATATTATTGATGCCGTACGCTGGGTGATGGGTGAAAGCTCCGCTAAGCATTTGCGTGGCGGTAGTATGGCGGATGTTATTTTTAATGGATCTTCAGGGCGCAAGCCTGTCAATACAGCAACGGTTGAGCTGATTTTTGATAATTCTGACGGTCGCGCGGGCGGTGAGTTTGCCAAATATAATACCTTGGCGATTAAACGCCAGATCAGCAGGGATGGTCAGTCGATTTATTTCTTCAACGGCACTAAATGTCGGCGTAAAGATATTACAGATTTATTTTTAGGTACCGGTTTGGGCGCGCGTAGTTATGCGATTATTGAGCAAGGAACTATTTCCAGGATAGTGGAGGCAAAGCCGGATGAATTACGCATACATATAGAAGAGGCCGCCGGTGTCTCCAAATATAAAGAACGGCGTAATGAAACAGAAATGCGTATCCGTCATTCGCGTGAAAATCTGGAGCGCCTCGATGATGTACGTGAAGAGGTTGAAAAACAGCTTAATCATCTACACAAGCAAGCAGAAAAAGCAGAAAAATACACGACTCTAAAAACGCAGGAACGAGAATTTAAGCTTGAATTATTAGCTATGCGCTGGCGTGCCCATCAGCAAACTGCCGAGCAACTGGAAGTTAAATTGCAGGATGCAGCCACCGCGCATAACCAATTATTTATGGAGCGCAAAGAGCTAGAGCTATCACTAGAACAAAAGCGGGTTGCGCATAAGACTCAGCAACAAGCTGTGGACACGCAGCAAGGTGAATATTATCATGTGGTTGCTGAAGTGAGTCGTCTGGATCAAATCATCAAGCATAATGAACAATCGCATGAGGAAACTGAATTAGAATTGACTCGTCTGCGAGAGCAAGCTGAACACCTGCAGGGAACTTTAGACGAAGACTTGTTGCAACTAGATGAAATCAGAGAATCTTTAATGGAAACAGAAGAGTCTTTGCTGGTTGCGCAGGAACGAGAAGATGAGTTACTAGAAATACAACGTGCAGCGCAGGAACAACGCCTAGCCTGGCAGCAGGAATGGGAGGCGTATAAAAACCAGCATGCAAATTACCGCGAACAGGCAGAAGTTAAACGCATGCAGATTGCGCAACTGGAAAACCAGACTTTTCAGATGCAGAGCCGCTTACAGCGCTTGCAAGGCGAGCATGATGATTTGAATGAAAAGGGCTTGCAGGAAGAAATTGAGAGTCTGGATCAGTCGATTAAGCTAATTGAAGAGCAACGAGATCAGCTGCAAATTGAACTTGATAGCGTATATTTATCGATTACTGAATTAAGGCGGCAAATAAAGCAATACCACGACATCTTGCACCGCGACCGTTCTGAGTTGCAAACCATTAAAGGTAAGGTGACTTCACTAGAGCTGTTGCAGCAACATGCAATGGGTAAAGATAATCAAAAGTTAACGCACTGGCTAGACCGTATGGCATTAACTGATAATCAACGTCTGGCTGAATTTATCGATGTAGAATCGGGCTGGGATGGTGCAGTAGAAACAGTTTTAGGCACTTATTTGGAAGCTGTGTGTATCGATAATGCTGACCAATTGATTAATGAATTGTCCTCACTCAGTGATGAATCAATTACTTTATTTGAAACACAGCACCCTTTACAAGAGCCCTCAGCTAATGACCTGGTGCGCCTAATAGATAAGATTAAAACCCCGTGGAATTTACATGGTTTACTATCGGGCATATATTGTGCTGATAATTCAGCACAAGCCCGGCAGATAGTGGGTCAGTTAAAGCCCTATGAGTCGGTGATAACCACGCAAGGCACCTGGATGGGTTATGGCTGGGTGAAAGTGACACATGATCATGATGCAAAGTCGGGTGTTTTACAGCGAGAAAAAGAATTACGCGTGTTAAAAGAAGAGCAGATAGAATTACAGGCGCGGGTCGTTGTGACTGAAGATCAGTTGGAAACGGCTGAAGATTATTTAAAGGAAGGTGAAAGTCGGCGCGAAGAGTGTCAGCAAAAATATAAGTCCGTCAGTCAGGAATTATCTATAAAAAGCTCTGAGTTTAGTGCGCATTCTGCACGTGTGGAAGAGCAACAACAGCGGCTAACACAAGTAATGAATGAAATGACTGATATTAACCGCGAATTGCGTGATAATACAGAGACGCGTGAAGAAGCGGCAATGATTAAAGAGCAGGCGGAAGATGCAATGCAGGCGCTTGAAGAAGTCAGGTTGCAATTAGAGCAAAATAGCGATAGCCTGCAAACTCAAAGCGAGCAAAGCGATAGGCAAGTAAATGAGAGTCGCCAGCAAGTTCATGCTTTGCAGGCTAAAATTGCCAGCTTGAAATCATCCGATGCTTCAACCGCAAAACAGATCGAGCGTTTACAGCAACAAAGTGAACATGCTCAGGAGCGGATAGTTGAACTGAATAAAAAGTTGCATTCAACATTAGAGCCAATGGATGGTGAGCGTGATCAATTGGAAAAGTTACGCCTGGATAAAGATACATTAGAGCTGGAATTAAAGCGGGTTCGTGAACAACAAGAAGCTTTAGAATCTGAAATCACTGAATCTTCTGAGCAATATGCAGCAGTACAACAGCATCTAGAAAAGAAAAAAGAATTGCTGGATAGCATTCGTTTTGAGCAGCAGGAAAGCCAGGTACGTCAGCAAACCGTTACCGAGCAATTAGACGAGTTAGAGGCAGATGCAGAGAAGATTCTACAAACCATCGCTGCTCATGCGGATGAGTCAACATGGAAAATCAAAGTAGATGATTTAGCGCGACAGATCGATCGATTAGGCACGATCAATTTAACTGCGATAGAAGAATATAAAGCGCAATTTGAGAGGATGAATTTTCTAAATGAACAAAATGCGGATTTATTAGAAGCATTGCAGACTTTAGAGCAAGCAATCGCTAAAATTGATGAAGAAAGCCGGCAGAGATTTAAGCAGACTTTTGATAAAATAAACACCGGTTTGCAGACCAAGTTTCCTAAGCTGTTTGGTGGTGGCAAAGCTTATCTATCATTAACCGATGATGATTTGCTGGAAAGTGGCGTAAATATTATTGCCCAGCCTCCCGGTAAGCGGAATAGCTCCATCCACTTGTTGTCGGGTGGTGAAAAAGCATTAACCGCAGTGGCACTGGTTTTTTCTATTTTCGATCTCAATCCAGCACCTTTCTGTTTGCTGGATGAGGTAGATGCGCCTCTGGATGAGGCGAATGTAAGGCGTTTTTCCGAGATGGTGGAGGAAATGTCAGCGAGCGTACAATTTTTATATATTTCACATAATAAAGTGACGATGGAAATTGCGCAGCAATTAGCAGGTGTTACCATGAAAGAACCCGGTGTTTCTCGGATGGTAGCGGTGGATATTCAAGAAGCAGTAGCAATGGCAGAGAGTTAAATATGGATAAAGATTTATTGAGAATAGTTATTATCGCGGTCGGTGCCGTGGTTATATTAGGCATGATTATATGGGGCATGTTTAGTGACGGATCAAAACGTAAAAAAATCAATTTTTATGATAATCATGATCCCCTGGAAAATATCGACCCAAGCCTGGTTGTGAGTACCGAAGATGATGATTTTGATATTGTCCCGATAAGCACGGGAGAGAATAATGAGCCGCAGGTAACAACTCGCTTAAATACTGAATATATCCAGGAAGTACAGCAGACTGACGTGACTGCAAGTGAGCACCATGCTGTTGCAGCCAAACCAGCTACAAAACAACCATTACCTAGCTTATTACAGTTGAGTATCGTTGCTAAATCTGCACCGGGATTTTCTGGAATTCAATTGTTAGACGCTCTGGAAGATGTGGGCTTGGTATATGGAAGTGTGCAGGTTTTTGAAAAGCTGGATGATTTAAACCAGGTTGATTATGCGGTTGCCAGCATGGCCGAACCAGGTACTTTTCCTGAGGATGGTTGGGAAAATTATGTATGTCCGGGAATCACATTTTTTCTGCAGCCCAGAGAAGTAGAAGACGCAGCTCAGGTGTTCGATGAAATGATTGTCACTATCGGTGAATTATCAGCGGTACTTAAGGGTGATGTTTTAGATCAAAACCAGCAGGGTTTGACAGAAGACACTTTACAGAAGATTAAAGTTAGTCTGGGCTAGAACAGCATCGTGCTGTACTCGTCTTTATTTTCCTATTCTGTGACTGTAAGGAGCGAGAAGAAATCAGTGTTGCTTATCGCCCAAATAAGACCTGATTGTAATAGGTTAGCGTAACCCGCATGTTGTTACGTAATGCGGGTTTTGAAATAGACTGAATTTACAAGTAATCAGGATGTCTATGCTTCGTGCGGTCACGACTGCGGTTATATAGTGAGCTGATTTTTGTCGATAGCAAAGCCTGCCCCGTACTTGATACGGGGGCGCTGAAACTGGCGCATAGCTATTGGCAAAAAATCAGCCGCTAGAAATCCGCAGTCGTGACCGCGCGAAGTATATGTAAACCGAATAGCTGACCAAGGCCTCGGCCATGAATACAATCGGGTTGTTTGAACGCGTTAGCCAAATACCTATTCCGAATAGTTTCCTAGCTTATAGAAACAGATGTCAAGTACTGAAGCCTTATTAAAAAAATTCACAAAACTCCCAGTTGCAGAGCAACAAATTTTATTATCACTTTCGGTTTTGTTTGCACCGGTAGGTCAGACACGATTACAAGAGATATTACGTGCATTAAACTGTGTAGAGCCTAGAGTTTATAAACAAATTGCCAAGCCGTTAAGAGAGAAACTGGTCGGGCTGGGGTTAATCGAAGCGAATCCACATGGCTGGCGCTGTGCCACGGGCGGCATTAGTGAAGTGTTAATGCGCATAGCATTAGATGAATATCCGGACATATTTGCCAAATTAGCCAAATTTAGTCTGGCTAGTAGAGAGTATGTGCCGCATCCGTTGCAATTGATTGATAAGGTTAGACGCTTGCGATTTTTTCTTTATCTTAAAGATATTGAGCAGTTTAAAAAATGCTTTCAGGAAATAGAACATGAGTTTCCTAAAGAATCAATGTCAGCACTGGTATTGCTTTTTTTCGTCCCTTTTGACCAAGTCTGGTTTGCATCAATAAAAAAAGGTTTTCAAGAGTTTGCCTTATCTCACTATGCTGAATATGAATTTCTAGGCCTACAGGATATGAGTCTTCCTCTACAGGTCTTAGAGGAGGGTATTCAGCTAGATGGTACAAGTGATAGTGCGACTCTGCAGTTATTTGCAGAATATAAAATGCTTCTGGGTCAATATGACCAGCAGATAGAAAGCCTGATTACACAGGACTATTCGGCGCGTGGCTTAACACTTAGAGCGACGCTATACTTTTTAGACAATCACAATGATGCTGCGCTGGAATTATATGCGTCTGCTGTACAGCAATTAAAAAAACAAACGCGTAAACGCAATGTCTATTTGCCAGGCATACATGGTTATTTTTTTAATCTAGCTTTACTCAAGAATAATCAGCCTGAAAACCTAAGTTATTTAAAAAAGCAATTAGCATTGATCGTTAAGTCCAAAGAAAATGATTATTTTCAAGATACTCAGATTCGCTTGCAGCAAGGTATAAATGTTATTCAGGGTCAGCAAAAAAGCTTAACGTATAAACCTATATTTTTTCAGCAATCAGTTAATCCTTACGAAATACTATTTTATAGCCTGATTTTACATTGGTGTGATTTGCTTTCTCTTAGCGTGGACGCTGATAAAAAGTTTTTAGATAAATTAACAAAATTTTGTTTTCAGGCAGAGAAAGTCGGCGCATTATTTTATGCTGCAGTGGGTGCAACCCTGCTGCATAAGCTTGGGTCTACAGATAGTAAAATTAAACGATTGGCAGTTAAGTATAATAAATCACCCTGTATCCATATGATTGATTTAGTGCCACGTGTGGAAAAATGGGAAAGAGCCTTACAAGCCTTGACTCAAATTAATACTCCAGATACTGATGCCAACTTAAACGCAGTTTATGACGAATCACGTATGGTCTGGATATTAACGCTTAATGGTAACTTTGCAGAATTAGAACCGCGTGAACAAAAAATCGGTAAATCAGGCCGCTGGACTAAAGGTCGTCCTATCGCTTTAAAAAGGTTGCTGCATGAGCGGGATACTTTTGAATATTTAACTGATCAGGATAATCGTATTTGTAATCAGATTGAAGTTGAATATGAACAAAGCTATTACGGTTATGGGCGCACAGAATATTATTCTGTAGGAAATAATGCGCTTATTGAAGCGATAGGGCATCCTCATGTTTATTGGGCGAGTGCGGATAAATATGATACCCCAATCACAATCACTAAAGCAGAGCCACAATTACTTGTGACCAGTAAAGCAAGAAGCTTATTGATTTCCTTATATCCAGTGATAAATGAGGAAACATTAATTGCTCAAAAAACAGCAGATAATGAGTTAAAGATCTATCAAATCAGTTCACAGCACCGTCAGGTCGCTGAAATATTAGGTAAAAAGGGCTTAACTGTCCCTCTTAAGGCGAAGCAGCAAGTGATTGATTCAATAACGGCTATTGCATCTACGCTGACAGTGCAATCAGATATTGGTATAGGAGCACTCGCGCAGAATATCGAAAGTGTTGATGCCGATGCCCGTTTACACGTACATCTTCAGCCAGTGGGTGAGGGCTTGCAAATTGAAGTCTTTATCCAGCCCTTTACGGATGCAGGTCCTATTTATAAACCCGCAACGGGAGGGACAACCGTTTTAGCTGAAATTGAGGGTAAACAAGTACAAACGACGCGTGATTTTGCAGTCGAAACACAACATTTAGATCAACTGCAAGAGCACTGCCCTGAACTTTATCAAACAAAAGACTATAAATGGACCTTAGATGACCCTGAAATGGCACTGGAAGCACTATTACAAATACAGTCTATGGCTGAGTTTGTGGTTATGGAATGGCCTAAGGGGAAGAAAATTAAAGTCAGTCGTGAAGCGGGACTACAACAGGTGCATTTTTCAGTACGTAAAGAAAAAGACTGGTTTAGTGTCGAAGGCGAAGTGCAGATCGATGACGAGCAAGTCTACGATATGCAACGCTTGATCAATTTATTACAGGCAACTTCAGGGCGATTTTTAAAACTGCAAGATGGGCAATTTATTGCACTGACCAACGAATTGCGCCAGCGTTTAGATGATGTCGCGGGTTTAGGCGAGCAAAAAGGCAATAAGTTACACTTCCATGCGCTAGCCGCACCGGCCTTAAATGAAGCAATGGAAGGCATGGATGTTAAAGCAGGCAAGCAATGGAAAGATCAGCTTAAAAAACTGGAGTCTATGGCAGAATTAGAGCCTGAACTCCCCTCTACTTTGCAAGGAGAGTTAAGAGACTATCAGCTGGAAGGCTATCAATGGATGGCGCGTTTGGCACATTGGGGTGCAGGTGCCTGTTTGGCGGATGATATGGGCCTAGGTAAAACCATACAGGCACTTAGTTTAATTCTCTCGCGTGCAACTCAGGGGCCGACGCTGATATTAGCGCCGACCTCAGTCTGTATGAACTGGTTAGAAGAAGCGGAGCATTTTGCCCCGACCTTAAATGTGCAGCAGTTTGGCAGCGGTAATCGACAAAAGATTATTGCCGACGCGGCTGCATTTGATGTCATTGTGTGTAGTTATGGTTTACTGCAATCCGAAGCAGATTTATTGATAGATAAACATTGGAACACCATTGTTGCCGATGAAGCCCAAGCGATAAAAAATGGCTTAACCAAACGTTCAAAAGCAGCAATGGCATTGCAGGGCGATTTTAAATTAATCACAACAGGGACACCTATTGAAAACCACCTAGGTGAACTATGGAATTTATTTAATTTTATAAACCCTGGATTGTTAGGTTCTCTGAAAAAATTTAATGAACGTTACGCCCAGGCGATAGAAAACAATAAGGATCATGGCGCTCAGCAACGCTTAAAAAAGTTACTTAGACCGTTTATTCTCCGCCGGCTTAAAAACGATGTGCTAAAAGAATTACCGGCTAAAACAGAAATAACTATCCATGTAGAACTAAGCCCAGAAGAACGCACTTTTTACGAAGCCATGCGTCGCAATGCGGTAGCAGCCATGCAGTCTTCAGAAGAGCAAGGTCAGCAGGCAGGACAGCAGCACCTTAAAGTGTTAGCGGAGATTATGAAATTACGCCGCGCTTGTTGTCACCCTAAACTAGTGATGCAAGACAGCCCTTTGAGTAGCGCTAAGTTGCAGGCCTTTGAAGAATTGGTGGACGAACTGATTTCTAACCGCCATAAGGCTCTGGTGTTTAGTCAGTTTGTTGGACATTTGGCGATAATAAAAGAGCTATTAGATAGCAAAGGCATCTCGTATCAATATCTGGATGGTAGCACTCCTATTGCCAAGCGCAAAAAAGCCGTCAATGCATTTCAGGCGGGTGAAGGGGACGTATTTTTAATTAGCTTAAAAGCCGGTGGTTCGGGATTAAATTTAACCGCTGCAGATTATGTGATTCATATGGATCCCTGGTGGAATCCTGCGGTTGAAGATCAGGCCTCGGATAGAGCGCATCGTATGGGGCAAAAGCGCCCAGTAACCATTTATCGTTTAGTCGCTAAAGATACCATTGAAGATAAAATCGTCGATTTACACGCGCATAAACGTGATTTAGCGAGTAGCTTATTAGAAGGCGGCGAAGTTAGTGGTAAGATGTCGGTTAATGAAATGATGTCGTTGATACGGGAAGTTGAAGATTAGGAAAATGTGTGATATAGAGCGGTATGTTAAATAGATTAACGATTAAAGGCTTTAAATCAATTAAGTCATTAGAAAGGTTTAAGCTGAATAAGCTTAATGTGCTTATTGGTGGAAATGGAGCAGGTAAAAGTAACTTTATAGAGTTTTTTCGGCTCATTTCGGCAATGATGAAGCCTGATGGCTTGAAGCAATTTATTGCGGGTAATGCCGATATTTATTTATTTGGCGGGGCTAAAGAGACGCAGCACATTAGCATAAAAATGGAATTTGGCGAAAATGGGTATGATTTTGAATTAGCTCCAACGGAACAAGGTTTTTTTCTAATTAATAATGAAAAAAAACATTATTTAACTTTAGGTACTTTTAAAGTTTTAGGTAGTGGTAACTTTAATCCTAAGTTATTAAAATATAGTGATGAAATAGAAAATATGAAAAATGCATCAGGGGTAACCTATGATGCACTTTGTGCATTGAAGATTTATCATTTTCACGATACGACCGAACAAGCAGGAATGCGACGCTTTCATGATATGGGGCATAATGAAGTTCTGTTGACAGATGCGGCTAATATTGCCCCCTTTTTATTTCATTTGGCAGAAAATAATCCCGAGGTATACCAAGCTATTAGAGAAACAATTAGCCTGGTTATTCCCTTTTTTGACGATTTTATCTTAAGCCCTAATAAGGATGAAAATATACGCTTAAACTGGCGACAAAAAGGCTTAAGTGATTACCCAATGCGCCCAACTCAATTATCAGATGGCGCAATTCGTTTTATTTGTTTAGCAACGACTTTATTGCAACCTAAGCCGCCTTCAATTATTGTGATTGATGAGCCAGAATTAGGCTTGCACCCTTATGCAATTGAAATTTTGGCTGAACTTATTCAATCAGCCTCTAAGCGTATGCAGGTGATTATTTCAACGCAATCACCAGCGCTAGTGGATTGTTTTCAGCTAGAAGATATTATTGTTGTTAATCGAGTTGATGGCGCGTCTGATTTTAAACGCTTGCAGAAAAATGAGCTTTCAAGCTGGTTAGAGGATTATTCTTTGGGTGATCTTTGGCGAAAAAATATTATTTCAGCTAGTCCTGATCATGAGTAATATAGAGGTTTATATTGTTGTTGAAGGGCAAACAGAGCAAACATTTGTACGAGATGTTTTAGCGCCTTATATGGCTGTTCAAGGTATTTATCTTATTGCAATACGTATTGGCATTGCTGGGCATAAAGGCGGAAACGTTAAATTTGAACGTGCTCATAAAGATATTGAACGGCTTATACAGCAACGCTCAGATACTTATATTTCCACTATGTTTGATTATTTTCGTATTGATAGTAACTGGCCAGGGCAAGAGCTCATTAATACGAAAATTAAAGCGGGTATAACACTTTCTGGCATAGATAAAGCAGGCATTTTAGAAGTGGCAACATTAACTAAAATGACAGCATTGCTTTCTGAGGATAGTATAGCAAAGAGATTTATCCCTTATATAGAAATGCATGAATTTGAAGCGCTATTATTTAGTGATGTAACTGTTTTGGCAGAGAAAATAAATGTGCCCATTAATCAAATTCAATCGGTTCTTGCGAATTATAATAGTCCTGAAGAAATTAATAGTGATCCCTTAAAAGCCCCATCAAAACGACTGGAAAAATTGATGATAGGCTATAAAAAAGTGATTATGGGTAAGGTCATTTCAGAGTCTATAGGCATTACGAGAATACGCCAACAATGTTTGCATTTTGATAGTTGGCTACAAAGATTAGAGAAATTAACGGAATAAAATATCTAAAAAATAAAGTTAGATTCCACAAAATTTTTATATAAAGCTATAGGATATTAAATGTCTGAAAATACAATAAAAGCGACTGAAGTATTAGCGCAATATCGTCAGCATGTTGCGGAAAGAGAGAAGCAAGGCGTGGTTCCGCAACCCCTGAATGTTGAGCAAGTAACAGCAATAGTTGAACTTATCAAACAACCTCCAGCAGGTGAAGAAAATTTTATTCTTGAACTATTGGCCTACCGTGTACCTGCTGGTGTCGATGAGGCGGCTTATGTTAAAGCCGGTTTTTTAGCCGCCATTGCTAAAGGTGAAGATTCATCGCCGATCATTGATGCGCCACGAGCGGCTGAATTACTCGGCACCATGTTAGGTGGATATAATATTGCGCCACTGGTTGATTTGCTGGATGTAGAGGCATTGGCACCGATTGCAGTTAAAGCCTTGTCACATACTCTACTGGTGTTCGATGCTTTTCATGATGTTCAGGAAAAAGCTGATGCAGGTAATAAATTTGCCAAGTCAGTCATTCAATCCTGGGCAGATGCAGACTGGTTTACCAGTAAAAATGAAGTGCCAGAGAAATTAACGGTTACCGTATTTAAAGTGACTGGTGAAACCAATACCGACGATTTATCGCCTGCGCCAGATGCCTGGTCGCGCCCTGATATTCCCTTGCATGCTCAGGCGATGCTAAAGATTCCCAGAGAAGGAATTACCAATACCGAAGAACAAATTAATGCACTAAAAGAAAAAGGTTTTCCGGTTGCTTATGTAGGTGATGTAGTGGGGACAGGATCTTCACGCAAATCAGCGACCAATTCAGTGCTATGGTTTACCGGTAACGATATTCCTTATGTCCCTAATAAGCGAGCAGGCGGGGTGTGTATCGGTGGCAAAATTGCCCCTATTTTCTTTAATACCATGGAAGACTCGGGGGCATTACCCTTCGAGTGTGATGTAGAAGATATGGCGATGGGTGATGTTATTGATATTTATCCTTATCAGGGTGTGGTCAAACGCCATGATAGCGATGAAGTCGTATGTGAATTTACGCTAAAAACCGAGATTCTTCTCGATGAAGTACAAGCCGGTGGTCGTATCCCTTTAATTATTGGTCGTGGCTTAACTGATCGTGCTCGTATTGCGTTAAACTTAGAGCCTTCTACCGTTTTCCGTAGACCTGGCGATACAGAACATAGCACAAAAGGTTTTACTCTAGCACAAAAAATGGTTGGCAAAGCCTGTGGTGTTGCGGGTGTACGTCCTAATACCTATTGTGAGCCGCATATGACAACCGTGGGCTCTCAAGATACTACTGGGCCAATGACTCGGGATGAGTTAAAAGATTTGGCTTGTTTAGGTTTTTCTGCTGATTTAGTGATGCAGTCTTTCTGTCACACAGCAGCTTATCCAAAACCGATTGATGTGGCTATGCAGCATAGTTTGCCCGATTTTATCATGAATCGGGGCGGTGTCTCTTTGCGCCCAGGCGACGGCATTATTCATTCCTGGTTAAACCGGATGTTATTGCCTGATACAGTGGGAACAGGTGGTGATTCTCATACGCGTTTCCCGATTGGTATATCTTTTCCAGCAGGTTCGGGTCTAGTGGCTTTTGCAGCCGCAACCGGCGTGATGCCTCTTGATATGCCGGAATCTGTTCTGGTGCGTTTTACAGGTTCTCTACAGCCAGGGATTACTCTGCGTGATCTGGTAAATTCGATTCCGTTGGCAGCGATTAAAAAAGGCTTATTAACGGTTGAGAAAAAAGGCAAGAAAAATGTTTTTTCTGGACGTATCTTAGAAATTGAAGGATTACCTGACTTAAAAGTAGAGCAGGCATTTGAACTGTCTGATGCATCGGCAGAACGCTCTTCAGCAGGCTGTACCATTCGCTTAGGCGAAGCACCCATTCGTGAATACATCAATTCCAATATTACCATGCTGAAATGGATGATATCCGAAGGCTATGGTGATGTACGTGCCATTGAGCGTCGAATTAAAGAAATGCAAGCCTGGCTAGACAAACCTGTGCTAATGGAGCCGGATGCTGACGCGGAATATCATAGCGTACTGGACATTGATATCAGCGCTATTAAAGAGCCTATTATGGCCTGTCCGAATGACCCGGATGATGTGAAAACTCTGTCTGATGTCGCAGGCACTAAAATTGACGAAGTCTTTCTAGGCTCATGTATGACCAATATTGGTCATTTCCGTGCCGCAGGTAAATTATTAGACAAAATTGAGGGAAAATTACCGACACAGCTTTGGGTTGCTCCGCCCACTAAAATGGATCAGGCGCAATTAATCGAAGAAGGGTATTACAGTATTTTTGGTAAATCAGGGGCGCGTACGGAAATGCCCGGGTGTTCACTGTGCATGGGAAACCAGGCGCGAGTTGCAGATGGTGCTACCGTGGTTTCGACTTCGACCCGTAACTTTCCGAACCGTCTAGGTAATGGTGCTTTTGTTTATCTGGCTTCTGCAGAACTCGCAGCTGTGTGTTCTATTTTAGGCAAGATTCCAACGGCAGAAGAGTACATGACGTATGCGCATCAGATTGATGAAACAGCTGAAGATAGCTATCGTTATCTGAATTTTGACCAGATCAAAAGTTATCAAGATAAAGCGGATTCGGTAGAAGTTTAGATCGGAAAATCAATATTTTTTTGTAGGGCGTGGCTTCAGCCCGCCTTTAACTCAACTGTTCCTTGTCCTACAAGATCTTAGACTTTGCAAAGCTTATGCGTTTAACAAACGAAGAAATTGCCACTATAAAAAACAGCGTACTGACACTCGATGTTGACGCGGATGTTTATTTGTTTGGTAGTCGCGTTGATGATACTAAACGTGGCGGTGATATAGACCTGTTAATCAAATCGACTAAGTTGACTCGGCGTGACTTAAGAACAATTCGTGGGCAATTTTTTGATAGCTTTGGCGAACAGAAAGTGGATCTAGTCCTCGATGCCGGTGATTCAAATAATGCTTTTATAAATATGATAGAGCCAGAAGCCATTAAATTATGAGTCTAGATTACCTAAAAGAACTTAGTCTAGCCTTGGAAAAACAGTTATTCTGGCTAGATTATTCTTATCAACAAGTGAAAGAGCTAACTGATCCGGCAGGCTTTAGTATTGAGGAATTTAATCAGTTTGAAAATTTGTGTAGTCGCTATGCGCGTACTATTGATTTTTTAGTGCGTAAATATTTCCGCTCGCTTGATGATGTAGAATTTGAAAATCAGGGAACGCTGATTGATGTGGTGAATAATGCACATAAAAGAGGATTGTTTAACGATATAAAGGTCATCAGAGATATCAAAGATATTCGTAATGAGATCGTGCATGAATACTTGGATGATGCATTACAAGCTGTGTTTGCAGATGTGCTAAGTACAAGTCCTGAGTTGATAGAAATTGGGCATAACACTTTGCGCTATGCTCAGCGCTACACTAAGGTTAAAGAAGCACCAGAGTGAGTAAACTATTTAAGCTTCGAAGCCCATTCCAACCGGCAGGTGACCAGCCAGCAGCCATTAAGCAATTAGTCGAAGGCCTGGCGGATGGTGAGGTGCATCAGACTTTATTGGGGGTAACAGGTTCCGGGAAGACCTTTACCATAGCCAGTATGATTAATGAGGTACAGCGCCCGGCGATGATTATGGCGCCGAATAAAACTCTGGCAGCTCAACTCTATGGAGAAATGAAAGAGTTTTTTCCGGAAAATAGCGTCGAATACTTTGTATCTTATTATGATTATTATCAGCCCGAAGCCTATGTGCCAGCGTCGGATACCTTTATCGATAAAGATGCGTCGCGTAACGAGCATATAGAGCAAATGCGCCTGTCAGCGACCAAAGCCCTGCTAGAGCGCAAGGACACTATAGTGGTTGCGACAGTTTCAGCTATATATGGCCTGGGCGAGCCTGAGTCTTATTTCAAGATGGTCTTGCACTTGGTGCGTGGAGATATCATTAAGCAGCGTGATTTACTGCGCCGTTTAGCGAGCATGCAGTATACGCGTAATGATATTGAATTACGCAGAGCAACCTATCGTGTTCGCGGCGATGTTATTGATGTATTTCCCGCTGAATCAGATGAAGCCGCTTTACGTATCGAGTTGTTTGATGATGAGATTGAGCGTTTATCATTATTTGACCCTTTAACTGGGGAGATTTTACATCGTGTCGCACGTTATACGGTTTATCCCAAAAGTCATTATGTGGCTCCCCGCGAAAGATTGCTGGAAGCCGTAGAAAAAATTAAAATCGAATTAAAAGAGCGCTTAGAGCAATTAAGGTCAATGAATAAACTCGTCGAAGCGCAACGTCTGGAACAGCGCACGCTATTCGATATAGAAATGATCTATGAAGTAGGTTATTGCTCAGGCATAGAAAATTACTCGCGCTACTTATCCGGGCGAGAGTATGGCGAATCGCCACCTACCATGTTTGATTATTTGCCCAAAAATGCAGTCGTGATTATCGATGAAAGCCATGTTACTGTGCCGCAGATCGGTGCAATGTATAAAGGCGATCGCTCGCGCAAAGAAACACTAGTGGAATATGGTTTTCGACTGCCATCAGCTCTAGACAATAGACCGATGCGCTTTGATGAATTCGAAGCACAGATAGGGCAAAGAATCTATGTTTCAGCGACCCCGAGTAAGTATGAAAAAGAGCATACAGGACAATTCGTCGAACAAGTAGTCAGGCCGACAGGCTTACTAGACCCGGAAATCGAAGTACGCCCAGCGACCACTCAGGTTGATGATTTACTCTCTGAAATAAGCTTGCGCGTGGAACTCAAAGAACGGGTCTTAGTCACCACACTCACCAAAAGAATGTCTGAAGATCTCACTGAGTACCTTATGGAACACGGGGTGCGGGTGCGCTATTTACATTCTGATGTGGATACCGTTGAACGAGTCGAAATTATCCGTGACCTACGTCTGGGGAAATTTGATGTACTGGTGGGAATTAACTTATTGCGGGAAGGGTTAGATATCCCCGAAGTGTCTTTAGTTGCCATTCTGGATGCCGATAAAGAGGGCTTTTTGCGTTCAGTGGTTTCATTGATTCAGACCATCGGTCGAGCCGCTAGAAATGTAAATGGAAAAGCGATTTTATACGGTGACAGAGTGACTAAATCTATGCAACAGGCAATAGACGAAACCCAGCGCCGACGCGAAAAACAGATAGAATATAATCGGGAGCGGGGCATAACGCCGACGACAATTATTAAATCTGTCACTGATATATTAGAGCTAACAATACCTGGTGCAGGGTTAAATCAAACGTCCAGACGCAAAGTAGCTGAAGAAGGTGCCAGTTACAAAGGAATGTCCGCTAAAGAGAAAGAGAAAAAATTAGTGCAACTAGAAGATCAAATGTATAAACACGCAAAAAATCTGGAGTTTGAAGAAGCGGCGGGAGTCAGGGATGAAATAAAGCAATTACAGGCAGAAATGCTGATATAACAGTTGCAAAATAAGTCACCTCAGCTATAATACCAGCTCTTATTTGTCTTGATTAAGATTATATAGGCGTGTAGCTCAGCTGGTTAGAGCATCACCATTACATGGTGGGGGTCATTAGTTCGAATCTAGTCGCGCCTACCAATAATCTCAGATTTAAGATTCTTTAGGCGCGTAGCTCAGTTGGTTAGAGCACCACCTTGACATGGTGGGGGTCGGTGATTCGAATTCACTCGTGCCTACCAATTTCCTGTTTAAAAGCAGTAAGTTGGATTCTTGGCGTTTTTCCCCGATTTATCTATTCAGATTTCTGATCCATGCAGGATTCAGAAAAATTATCGACTGATCATTACTCTCATTAAAAAATCAGAAGCTCTAAGCTCTGATCGCTTTGTAGCGGCTAAACCTAAATTAGCGTGTTAATTGTAGCTTAGTTTTTGTAATTGTTCTTATTAGCTAGTTTCTTGTCTAGCGTTAGTCATTCAATATTATTGTTCATGGCAGTAGCAAGGATGATTGCATCAGGTAGCTTAAGTTTGTGTTTCTGCTTCAGTGCAATAGTTTTATCTTCTATAATACGATCAATGCTAAATTGAGTCATTTGGCTAAGCAATGCAGATATTATGCTTATTTCTTGCTGGGTAATACCAGGAAAACCTAATAGCTCCATACGTGTTACTGAACTAAATGCACCGTTTTTTAGGTTTAGTTCCTTTAGCTTTGTATCTGCGTCAAGATTACCTTTAATAAGCCCTAAAATAATATTGGTGTCCAATAAGCATTTAATCCCATTCATCGCGCATTTTTCTTTGAATTTCTATAGGATCACCTCTAAAGGTAGGTGAGTCCTTGAGTATGCCAAAAAAGTCATTGAGTGTTTTTTTTGGGGGTTCTTCGACGGCATATTTACATAGTAATTTCTTGATAAGGTCATTTGCTGATAAGTGGGTCTGTTCTGCCACCTGTTGAAGCTGAGTGGCAACATCATCTTTTAGTTTTAGTGTTTGCATAGTGATATTACGTTAATTTAGTTATTGGGTAGGGTAATTCACGGTTTTTTATTCCAAACAATATTTAGACACATACATTGTTATGCCTTCATCATTATAGCTTGATAGAAACTAACAGCAACCCATATAATATTCAGGTGGTTGCGCCCTAAAAGCAGACGTCGGGGTCTTTTAGGGCGTTTCATATACAAAGTGCAAAAATAAAAACCAGCCCACGATGTTTTTTATAATAACTTATTATTTTCAATCGAGTCTGACCCCAATGTCATTATTCAATCGAGTCTGACCCCAATGTCATTAAGTATCTTTCTTCTACATGATTTTTTTTAACGAAATTAGAAAGTGGCAACGCTAGTAAGGAGCGAGGGACAGAGAACTTCATCACAGGCTGAGAAAACAATATCCGGGATGGGTTAAGTTGTTTTGCATATTCAATTTCACGGGAATGCCCTATAGTCATATGAATTTCTGCTGGTCTCCACTTGTCGCCAGCGGCAGTCTGAATTAATTGCATCATACCCAATAATGTACTGGTCATGACCTGGGTACAATCTTGCTCAGGTAATAAACAGGGGGAGTAGTCAATAAACCATATAAAGTCTCTTTCTTCTTCAAGCGCAAAAAGACTAGTCTTGCTTTGCAAAGGAGCAATGTAAACAAGGCGTTTTAATAGCGTATATAGGTTTGCGCAGTCCTTAAACAAAGGCTGCATAGTTGATAATTCAGTCCAGGGGTTTCTAGTGGTTGCCTCTAGTCCAAAGAGTGTATGCCCCTCTCGTTCAGCGATTGTTTGCACAAATTTCCAGCACGATGTTTCAAGTAGTAGTAAATCTTTTTCATTAGGCATTTGTGCCGGCAAATACAGTGACGGCATTATACTTTCAACAGGTGAACCAATATTTTTTGCTAGTAGATAAAACGGCTCCAGAAAAGCTACCCTAATAAGGGGAAGTGTTGATTGTTGATGCATGAATTGGCCTTAATTGAAATAGGATAAATAAATAATACCTTGCTTTTGCAATATTGACAATTGGCTTAAAAAGATAAGAAAGTGCATTATTATAATGAGATAATTAGCATTTGAAGTTTCCCAATAAGTGATAAAGCTAATTATAGTAATAGTGTAACTACTCAGCGTAAATAAATAAAAAAGTTCTTGACAGGGTTTTAGCCCTAAATTTGTGTTTTTTAGTCACCTGCATACCAGAGATCAAATAGGCTGTTCATTGCCCCTGTCTTTATAGTGAGTCGCAAGATGTACTTTAAATGCCGACGACCCTGAACAACTTTTTTAATCGTCTAAAAACCGCTTACAACGAGGAAAAATCGGGATTTAAAACCCATGAGATAATAGACCTGTCCTTATAGAAATACAGGTTTCCCGTTGAAAATAGATAACATTGATGTTGAGTCTGCAGTCAAAAATACCCAGCAGTTACTTGAGGCTGAACGTGACATATCGCCTGCGCTCAAATCAGCACTGGAAATGATTCTATTATTAGTGACGGTGTTATTAAATCGAGTCACGCTAAACAGTAAAAACAGCAGCAAACCACCCGCAAGCGATCCCAACCGTAAAAAGGGCAGTCGCAAAAAATCAGACAAACCTTCAGGTGGCCAAAAGTCACATGTCGGTACGACACTGCAAAAAATAGAAAACCCTGATGAAATCGAGGTGATCACCCTTGATCGCCGTACCTTGCCAAAAGGGCAATACACAGAAGATGGCTTTGAAACACGTCAAGTATTCGATATTGATATTTCACGGGTCGTGACTGAGTATCAGGCCCAACGATTGATCAATGAAAAAGGACAATGTTTTATCGCCCCTTTTCCAGATAATATTACCAAGGCAGTGCAATATGGGAATGGGATAAAAGCCCATATCGTTTATCTATCGCAATACCAGTTATTACCTTACAATCGAATTCAGGAATATTTTACTGATCAATTAGGCATGCCGATTAGCGAAGGCTCCATCTATAATTTCAATAAGCAGGCTTATGAGCAATTGGCTGAGTTTGAAGCGATCAGTAAAGAGCACTTAGTCGCATCCCCGTGTATTCACGCGGATGAAACCGGCATTAATATAAACGGTAAGCGCCATTGGCTACATGGAACTTCCAATGATCAATGGACACACTTCTTTCCCCATGCCAAGCGTGGCACGGAGGCAATGAATGACATTAGGATTTTACCTCGTTATCATGGCATTTTATGTCATGATCACTGGAAGCCCTACTATAAATATGACTGCACTCATTCACTTTGTAATGCGCATCATATAAGAGAATTGACGCGTGCCAGGGAGCAAGACAAACAGGCATGGGCTCATGAAATGAAACAACTGCTTGAAAAAATGAATACTGCAGTCAATGACGCAGGCGGCATATTACCGGATAAAGAAGCAGAGACATGGAAAATACACTACAGGGAATTACTCGGTAAGGCAGAAATAGAATGCCCACCACCCGACAAGCCAAAAGAAGTGAAACGGGGACGAACAAAACGCAGTAAGGCGAGAAATTTACTGGAAAGGCTTATTGATTTTGAAGAGGATGTATTGCGCTTCATGACAAATGCCTGCGTGCCATTTACCAATAATGCTGCTGAAAATTCGATTCGGATGACCAAAGTTCAACAGAAAATATCGGGCTGCTTTCGGAGTACCGATGGTGCTAAAATATTTTGTCGCGTCAGAGGTTATTTAGCAACGTGCCGTAAACAAGGTGTCAGTGCAACTTTGGCAATGACGCTTGTGTTTGAGGGAAAGTTGCCTGAATTTGCTTTATAATTTCATTAGGCTATCAATTTCACTGAGTAGTTACGTAATAGTATGGATTATTTTGTTTTCAATCACTTATGAGTGAAATATAGTAAATATTCGACCAACACATACTACCTAGAATCAGCGAGTTAGGTGGCTTCTAAACTGACGACACAGCGGATAAAGCCATAAGTCTTTGATGGGTACGCTTTGTTTACCAGCAGGTCCCAACTTGCCGCGCCCTTTGGTTTTACCTACGTAGATCCAGTTGGCGGCTTTGTAACAAGTCCCTGCAAATCGCTCGGTATCAACAAAAGTTTCCAGTAACACCGGACGGATGCCATAACGCTCTTCCCATTGTGTAGGAAGGCGACGAGCTATCATGGATAAAATAGTGGAAGCAAGATTTTTGGATTTCACCTAGGGCATAATCAGAAAACGGGCATTGTTCACGACTAACGGCAGGTTTTTTTGCCGCTGTTCGTGGCTCCAGCCAATAAACTGATCACGTGGTGCCGTTTGCCAGACGGCCGCACTAAAACCGAGCGCTGCAATAATTTGCTCGTCGAGGATGACGAAGTAGCGAAGCTGTGCGCCGGGTAGCGGTTTGTGCCCCAGGTAGTGGTAGCGATGTATGTACTCATTCCATAGTCGTGAATGATCACGGGTGATGACTGGACAAAGCTGGATGGCCGCAAGTTCATGAACAGGCCGGAGGATCGCTGGTTGCGGGTCCGTCTGTTCAGTAAAGTTGAGTTTCTGTCGCGGGGGTGGTTTGCGCCGTGGTGGCGGCAGAGCGATAAGTCCATCTTCTGCCATGCGCAGCATGGCAACACGGCATGACATATCCTTGAGCCCCCCATCAGGCTTGTACCAATCAAGCATCCTGCAGGTCAGGCGCGAAAGTTCGGCACGCGTGCGCCCAGCATCCTCGGCAATCAATTTCCGCATCTGTTCCAGTTCCTGCTCGCTAAAGTTTCGTCCACAATACCGTGTCATGGTGATTGGGGCTGTTCTGACTCGAGTGGAGTCGCAGTCAGTTCAGGCAAGGGTTTGCTCAACTGCTGTTTGCGCGACTCGCTCATCATCCAGGGAATAAACGGGCGGATGTCTGAGGGAGGCTGCCCACCATTATTCGCACAGGCATCTAGATAGTCGTGAAGCCAGTGATGTGGGTTCAATCCCCATAACAGGATTGTCTGAAACAGTGAAAACATCATGGCTGCCAGTCTGGCACTCCATTGACTCCCTGAACCATAATAGTTTTTACGCCCCATACCGGGATTACGCATACGCCGCTCGGCGATATTGTTGTCCATGGGCACCTGGGGATTAGCCACAAATACCATCAATCCTTTCCAGTGGTTATTCAGGCTGTTTAGGATCTTGCATTGAATGCGCTCTAGGTTTTTGTTCTCTTTCTCCGCTTCCAGTAAATGCGCGTAGCGCTCTTTCATCTTTTGGCTTGCCTGTGCAAGGGCTTGATGGTGTTGCTTGAAGTCTTGATTCTGGGTTTCCAGGCTTTTTGTTTCGTCCCACTCTTTCAGGCGTTGCTTGTTAAGATGATAGAGTTCGGCAATGAGTTCGACCCAATCAAGCATCCATGCTTCAAGTTTCGGATAGCTTCTGGCGGCATCCAGAAAGTCACGGCGGACATGTGCCCAGCAGAAAGCCAGTATGATCTGTGGAATTTCCCGTGCCAGCCGAATGTAACCTTTATAACGATCACAGACCACAATGACCTGTTCCAGGTGTTTATCCAGTCCGGAAAAATACTTGATGGGTATATCACCACTACGGCTAGGTGCAAGTATGTAATAGACTACCGAACGGGACTGAGTGACCCACAACCACCAGCGGTAGCCCGTTTTTCCCTCTATGATTTCAAACACTTTCCAGCCGGTTTCATCATTATGGAATAGATCTTTGGTGAGTTGTTTTTTAACCAGTTCATTGACGAGCGGTTCGAATAGCGGAGCTATCTTCTGTAATCCACCCGTGAGTGTGCCCAATGTCATTCACTTAAATACAAAAATAACAAAAAAAAATAAAGTGATTAATACTCATAAGCTTAAGCAACACTTTCCTCAGTTACTTTTTGCCTTGACTATATCCATCTAATCTGCCAACATAAGCATGGATAATTTAATTTTTGCAGGCAGGCAACATAATGACAACAGCTATTACCCAACCCCTTACACTTTCTGCTCGTTATTTTTCTAAAAAAGAACTCGCCTACGTTCAGCAAACCGTTAACACGTTCCCCAACTTAAGCCTGACCGAACTTGCCGAAACGCTATGCGAACATTTGCACTGGGTCACGGCAAAAAAACGCAATAAAATTAATGCCTGCCTAAGCGCCTTAGCTAAGCTGGAAAAATTGGGCTATATCAGCTTACCGGTAAAACGCGTTCAAAAGAAACGCGAATCAAAACCGATCATCTGGACATCACAATCGGTTCCTGGTGTACCTATTGAATGTGAGCTCAGTTCCTTGGGGCCTATAGAATTAGAGGTTGTCACAGATAAGGCGGATGTCGCGCTTTGGAATGAGCTCGTTGATCGGCATCATTACCTGGGTTATCGTCATCCTATCGGTGCGGCCTTAAAATACTTTATCATCTCCAATACACCGACACGACAAATCCTGGGTTGCCTGCAGTTTTCAGCCTCTGTCTGGCACCTGGCTGACCGTGATCACTGGATTGGCTGGCAAACGAAAGATAGGGAGCAACGCTTAAACCTGATCATTAATAACACCCGTTTTTTGATTTTACCCTGGGTCAAAGTCAAAAATTTAGCCAGTCACGCCTTATCTATCGTGACTCGTCAAATTGCAGATGATTGGGATAAAACGCACGCTTACCGTCCCGTCTTGATTGAAACCTTTGTGGACACCACGCAATACCACGGCACCTGTTATCTCGCTGCTAATTGGTCACATATCGGTGAAACCAGTGGCAAAGACTGGCAAAAAGCGACGGATAATAAAGAGGGCACCATTAAGAAGTTGTTTGTTTTTCCGCTTAATCCACACTTTAGAGCCGTATTGAAAAATGAACCTGTCAGCCAAAAAAAATCGATCATTGATGACGACTTTTTAAACTTATGGGGCAAGGTTGTCAATATCATCTCTGAGGTGGCTCTTGCCTACGATGCCACCTGGCAAAAACGCAAACGGGTGATAGACTCATTATTACTGGTTTTTCTTATTTTTCGCCTGGTTTTTTCAAAAAACACACAGAGCTATGGCACCACCATTACCGAATTCTGGCACAATTGCCATCGGATGAAGTTTCCCTTGCCCCAAAAACAAGCCATTTCAGCCTCATCCTTTACCGAGGCACGTAAAAAACTGAATGAATCCATTTTTATCGAGTTGAACCAGCGCATTATCCAGGCCTGTCCTGAGAAAACATCAGAACGCTGGTTGGGACATCGCCTGTTTGGAGTGGATGGTAGCAAGATCAATCTGCCCCGAGAATTAATCAAAGCAGGTTATGCCACACCACAACAAAACAGCCATTACCCACAAGGCCTGCTCAGTTGCTGCTATCAACTTAAATCAAAAATCCCCTATGATTTTGATCTGGTCAGTCATGGCAATGAACGCAAGTGTGCTTTGGCGCATTTACAAACACTAGAGCCAAATGACGTTTGCGTCTATGATCGCGGTTATTTTTCTTACGCCTCTTTATTCCAGCACATTCAAGCGGACGTACACCCTGTTTTTAGAATGAAGAGACACGCAGGAAAAGCGATTGATGAATTTATCGACAGTGATAAAACGGATGAGATCATTACCCTGATGCCAACAAAAGCGCGCCAGAGAGAGATCAAAAAAGAATTTCCTCAGATGATCTTTGTACCGCTAAAGATACGTCTCATCAAATATGTCATTGATGGCACGAGTTACTGTATTGGCACCACGCTAATGGATAAGCAATACACCATTGATGCGTTGAAATCGGTCTATCATGATCGCTGGGGCATTGAGGAGCTTTATAAAGTGAGTAAAAACCTGATTGAGGTTGATGATTTTCATGGGCGCAGTGAGCGCACGGTCAAACAAGAACTGTACGCTCACTTTGTGTTGATCACCATGAGTCGACTCTGCGCGAGGGCCTCTGAGCATTTACTGGCGAGTTTGCTGAATCTTCCTGTCGATGAAGAATCAGAGGCAGAGCAAACCATTCAGGTGAACTTTAAAAATACATTAACGACCGTAGCCCGACATCTTGAGGAGATTTTGTATGCACCCAGTATTTACATCAATCAGGTGATGACTGAGTTGGTTTGTTCAATTTCACGTTACTATCACAAGAAAAGGACGGGGCGTCATTACGCAAGAGAATCGAAACAGTCAGCACAGCAATGGAATACGCGGAGAAATAGCGCTTGATTTTTTAACATCAGACATCTTGATTCGCTAT
This sequence comes from Methyloprofundus sp., assembly GCF_965251085.1. Taxonomy (NCBI): domain Bacteria; kingdom Pseudomonadati; phylum Pseudomonadota; class Gammaproteobacteria; order Methylococcales; family Methylococcaceae; genus Methyloprofundus; species Methyloprofundus sp. The sequence goes on from NZ_OZ252594.1 coordinate 4,870,590, forward strand.
CCTGAAAGAAATCCATTAAAACTTAAACTAGGCAATATAATTAAAGGGTTAGGGAATTATTGTCAAATGATTGATATTTTCAGCTAAAGAAATGAAAATGGTACTCATTTAGGTTAAACTAAGCCCTCATATCATACGAGGTATTCAATTAATGCAGCAACTCATGCTCCCAATAATTCCTCAGGGTACGACTATTATAAATGGTCAGGTCAGTGTTGATAACCGAAATGATGAGTGGTTTTATTTCCTCGGCGGTATCCCGATCTATTCTCACCAGGCTGACAATAAGAGATTATTTAGACTTCACACCTCTCAACTCATCAATACCGGTTCCTGTCGTTCAATCGATATTATTACAACCTTTGGTGTCTCTAAAAGTAGTGTTATGCGCTCATTAAGGCAACTACGAGAAAAAGGGGCTGATTCGTTTTTTGAACCTCGCCCGACTCGCAAGGGAGGACCACTCTTTACGCTTGAGGTTTTGCAGCAAGCTCAGGAATATCTGGATCAAGGTATGACGCCTAACGAAGCCGCTAAAGAATTAGGCATCCGGGCAGATACCTTTCGCAAGGCGATCAGTGATGGACGTTTAAAAAAAAGTCTGCCGCATCAATAGACCCCAATGATGGCAGTACCAAATCAGCCCGTGATATTATAGATGCCAATGCAGCCGATGTGCTTGGTACGGCCTGCACTCGAGTAGAAGAGCGAATCCAGGCTGCTTTGGGTGAGCAGGAAAAGGGAGCCTCAATCGAATTCGAATCCTGTTTAGATGTTCCTAAAGGCGGTGTGTTATGTGCATTGCCCGCGTTACTTGGCAATGGCTTATTAAATGACATTGAGCGCCACCTGGGCAAACTGACAGGTTACTATCAAACCTTTCATATTCTATTGCTACTCGCCTTTATGGGGCTATGTCGCATCAAAAATGCTGAACAACTTCGCGAGCATGCACCGGGTGAATTCGGAAAACTACTTGGCCTGGATCGGGCTCCCGAAGTGCGTTGTTTAAGATCCAAAGTAAAAGGACTGGCTGAACCAAAATCAGTCGAAAGCTGGGCGGCCGACCTCAGTCGACAATGGATGGAAAATGAACCAGAGGCAGCAGGAACACTCTACATAGATGGTCATGTCCGTGTCTATCATGGACACTTGACTAAACTTCCCAAACGGCATGTTTCACGCGAAAAACTCTGCTTACGGGGTATCACCGACTACTGGGTTAATGATGGTACGGGGCGTCCCTTCTTTGTCGTTGAAAAAACGGTGGATCCGGGCTTACTAAAAACGCTGGAAGAAGATATCGTCCCCCGATTACTCAAAGACATTCCGAATCAACCGAGTGCACAAGCATTACAGCAAAACAAACAAGCCTGTCGTTTTATCCTGGTGTTTGATAGAGAAGGCTATAGCCCCGCATTCTTTAGAAAGATGTGGGACAAGCATCGTGTCGCTTGCATGACCTATCATAAATTTCCCACCGAAAATTGGCCACTGGACAATTTTTCCAGTCAGGAGATCACCCTACCGAGTGGTGAAAAAGTCATCATGAAACTCGCCGAACGAGGCAGTCTGGTTGGAACTGGAAAACAGGCGATGTGGATGAGAGAAGTGCGCAAGTTGACTGATTCTGGTCACCAAACCAGTATTATTACCACAGCCTATGAACTAGAATTGACGGCTGTTTCTGGGCGAATGTTTAGCCGGTGGTGCCAAGAGAACTTTTTTAGATATATGAAGCACCACTATGGGCTAGATATGCTACAGGAGCATGGAATAGAGCCACTATCCGATACCCAAAAGGTGGTCAACCCTGATAGGCGCCAACAGGAAGGACAGCGTAATTCGATACAATCCAAACTCAATTACCGTCTATCTCGATTTGCAGCGATGGAACTTCATCCGGTGATTAAAAAAGATGAAACGGAAGATGTGAAATACAAGAAATGGGAAAGAAAACGAGCAGAATTACTCGAAGAAATAGAGCATTATGAAAATGAACTAAAAACCATCAAGGAACAACTAAGCCAAACGCCCAAACACATTACCTGGCAAGAGTTGAGAGACGAAGATAAGTTCGAACAGCTTCTGCCAGGGAAAAAGCGGCTGATAGATACTGTCAACATGATCGCTTATCGGGCAGAAACAGCAATGGCCGCTCTGCTAACCTCACCGACAATCGACTTTCCGATGGCAAGGCAACTATTACAAACGCTGTTTGTGACAGAAGCAGATATATTACCCGATGAAGTAAAAAAACAACTTCGGATACGTGTGCATAGTACTTCCCGACCTGCAAGTAATAAAGCAATAGAAAAGTTATTTGAACAACTCAATCAAACGGAACTCAATTATCCAGGAACCGATCTGCGCTTAATTTATGAGCTGACTTCATCCGCAAAAAATTAGGAAATGGTCTCAAATTAGTTTCGTCTGAATCAAGATGTCTGATATTGAGCGGCAAGAGCATCTATACGGTTTGCCAGTCGATGTCGCTATGGAGGGTTACAATGGCTGGGCTCGCCCGCTGGATAGCCAGGTCCAGAAGCACGGATACCAACTTTACAATGTCAATACCCTCAAGCTCGCTCGCTTTAAAGAAATCTTTCCTGCACCCGCAAAATCCGATCCGATCGATGCTCACAAAATCCTAGAGTTGTTTCAGCTTCAGGATCATTTGCCACTCGCCAAAGGTGTTCTACAGGCCGTGTTGCCCGTACCCGATGCCAATCGACGGTTAAAACGCCTCACTCGCCGGCACCGCCAGTTGATCAACGAAAAGGTTGCCTTGCAAAACCGTATACAGCCCGAACTACACGCGACCTGCCCAACTCTGCTGGATATTACCGGTGGTGTCAAATGTATCTCCAACAACGCGGGGTCTTTGGTTTATGGCTACACCTCCGACAGTGATATTGTTAAGAATCATAAATCAAAGACCCGACCCCCGAGGTTCACATTAAAATTTAGTCTTGCTGATAAAGCAATCGACCCAGAAAGTTATGGTGAACGCTTTGCAAAAGCTACCTGTGATGGTGCATTAATAGGGATTGGGCTACAAGGGCGTATTGCCTTTAATTTTAATCGAGAAGAGGACAGCACTTTATCGGCGGTCTGTAGTGAAATTAAAAATATCAGAAACGTGCTACCTGATGCAACGTTAATGGGAGCAAGCCCAGCAATGTTTGCAGCTTATGCTTTTGATACGTACAATGATTAATAATTAAATACGTCAGGTGCTTTATTATGCAAACTAAACTTACCCTGCGGCTGGATGAAAGTTTAATTCAGCAGGCCAAAATATATGCTAAACAACATGAAAAATCACTATCTCAAATGGTTGCTGATTATTTTCAAGCGTTAAACCAACCAAACCAGCCGATTAAAAATGCCCCCATTACTCAGTCTTTGATTGGTATTTTAAAAGAGAGCACGCTTGATGAGAGCGATTACAAACGTCATTTAGAGGATAAATACCTTTGAAAGTCCTGTTTGATACCAACATTATTCTTGATGTTTTGTTAAATAGAACCGGTTTTGTTGATCTTTCTGCCCGATTAGTGGGCGCAGTGGAAAATAAAGAAATTGAAGGTTTTTTGTGTGCAACCACAATTACCACACTGGATTACTTGCTAACAAAGGCAAAAAATAGAGAAAAAGCACGTATTGAAATCTGTAAATTATTATCCCTTTTTCAAATTGCTAGCGTTAACACCGTCGTGCTTGAGTTGGCCATCCATTCCGACTTTAAAGATTTTGAAGATGCTGTGCAATACTATTCAGGGGAAAGTATTGCAATGGATGGGCTAGTAACGCGTAACCCTAAAGATTTTAAACAAGCCCTGTTACCTGTTTATACGCCTCAAGAACTTTGGGGTATTATTGGCTTACAATAAAGGTTAAGTCTTACTCAAAGCTTGGAGATGCGGATCTCAAACTTTAGCTTTTTAACACATTGGCAGGCTATACACGATAACGCCACTCAGTCGGAAAATAGTGTCTATTCACTCATTACCTCGTTCCCACGCTCCGCGTGGGAATGCAGTGAATGACGCTCTGCGTCATGGAACGCAGAGCATTCCCGCATGCATTCCCACGGAGACCGTGGGAACGAGAAAACTACTCAGATACTCTGAGTAGTTACGTAAAATGTTGGATTAAGGGAGATGGAAAGAAATAATCATCCAGAACAACCAGGAGAAATGGTCAAAAACCATTTCTCCAACGATGGCATTCGGTCAACAAACTGATAATACGTCTTCATTGCTTTTTTACCTACCTTTACTCCTGTTTCATATATTTTTTCTGTTAATTTAACAATAGGTGCTTTGCCATTGTAGGTCATACTTTTGGCAAATTTTAAAGTTGTTTCAACTGTATCCATTATGTCGCCACTAATATGATTTTCATAGGCTCCCCATACTCGTTCAATTGGGTTATATTTACTATGATAAGGAGGGTAGTAGGCCAGTTTTATCTTTATGTTGCTTTTTTCAGCAAACTCCACAAGCCTTTTTATAAACTGAGTTCTGGAGCTACTGTTCTCCATACCATTGTCAGCGTGTGTGTCAGAATATCTACTCCATATTTTTCTTGAATTTCTGGCCAAATTTCTTCCAATCGGTCAACGATGAAATCACTGCTGGCATAGCCTGCTGTAAAGAAAAGGAAAAAATCATCATGTTCAGGCAGATAAAAACCAAAAGGAGTTAACTTTTCCTTAACATCTAAATCATGATCCTCTGCTTTTGTTAAAACCCGATTTCGTCCTCCCCGTGAAAAATTTCCTATATTCATTCTTGCTTTGGCATCAATTGATATACGAATCTCTTTTGGGTTGATATCTGCCATTCCATTGACTGAATGAACTTGTTCAAAAATTGCATCCGTTTCCTTGATTTTCTTATGAGGCTTTGTTTTTTGTACCTTTTTTGGATGGTAACTCAGGTCATTTAATTTTGTATTGATAGTTTTTGAGCAAGGTAATGTTTTTTCATCGTAATAATCAATCTCCAGTAAACGTTTTCTAACTTCTTTAGCCGTTAGCCGGGTATATAATCGACAGGAATTAAAAGAGGGATCCGTTTGACACTCCGGTTCAGCAATTTTTTTTATGTCATCAAGTAGATGAGGAAAATGCTCTTCACTTTTATTACGCCCTCTCGCTGAAAAATTATCTTCTATGGGCTGAGTTTCAAGTTCATATTGTCCTTTTCGGATAGTGCCTCTATTCCATCCTAGTTTTTCTTCAGCAATACTTGCACCACCTGAGCCTAGTAGCTCCACCGTTTCAGCCATGAATATACGACGTACCGAGCCTTTTAAACGATGGGCTGTATTTATAATCCAACCTATAATGCTATCTGTTAATATCAACAAGCTTATCTGCCTAGTGTGAGAATAAATTCAGAATTCATTATTATAAATTATTGAGACACAAGCTTACTTCGTTTGGATGATTATTTCTTTCCATCTCCCTAATTCTGCTTGGGTACTTATGAGTTCCAAAATACTTATCAGCTCATGCAGGATTTTTTTAACAAAGTGGATGAGATATTAAAACAGCAGGTATCCTAAATGAACCAAGCCCCTAAAATACGTGTTGGCATTATGCCACAAGAACAAATCAGACAAAGAGTACTACTTATCGCGCAAGGACGTTATCAAGTAGCAGAAAATGAACCTAAAATATGGTTTACTTCTATGCGCTCATTAGCCGAGGTTTTAAGTGATGAAAACCGTGCCTTATTACATATTATTTATGAGGATCAACCCAACTCTATTAATGAGCTGGCTGAAATGTCAGGTCGAAAAGCCAGTAACTTATCCAGAACCTTGAAAACTTTATCCGGCTATGGAATAGTTGAGCTAATTAAAGAAAGCCGTCAAGTTAAGCCGATTGCCAAAGCTGTTGAATTTGAAATTTTAGCTGCCTAAGTAGATAATTTTAAAGAGAGCAATAATGCAACTAATAAAAGAGCAGGATTGGAAAACATTACCAGGATAAAAGGGGTAGGTCTTTGATTTATGATTCTTAACAATACCACTGCTTGAGATATAGTCATAAATCAAGGCTCTGTCACCGTTAAGTGTGGAAAAATACAATTCAATTTCTTAATGCCCTAAAACATAAGGCTTTAGGCAGAATTCCTCTGCCTTTATAAGTCCTTAAAATAATAGCAGTTTTCTAAATTCCACACTTAACGGTGACAGAGCCTAAATCAAAGACCTGATCCTATTTTTTCCAATTTTGATGCCACAATAATAGCTATAGACCCAATACATCAAGTTTATCCAATAATTTTAAACCTCGCTTCCGGCTGCCACGTAATTGAGCCGCTAAGAACTGCTGTTTAGCTTCTTCTTCGACTAAAGCCCGAGTCGATAATTCATACATCAACTTATTTAAACTGATATGACGACTACTTGCCAATGACTTTAATCTATCAGAAATGTCGTCAGGTAAGCGAACAGATAATGTACTCATTAGGGAGATGGAAAGAAATAATCATCCAGAACAACCAGGAGAAATGGTCAAAAACCATTTCTCCAACGATGGCATTCGGTCAACAAACTGATAATACGTCTTCATTGCTTTTTTACCTACCTTTACTCCTGTTTCATATATTTTTTCTGTTAATTTAACAAGAGGTGCTTTGCCATTGTAGGTCATACTTTTGGCAAATTTTAAAGTTGTTTCAACTGTATCCATTATGTCGCCACTAATATGATTTTCATAGGCTCCCCATACTCGTTCAATTGGGTTATATTTACTATGATAAGGAGGGTAGTAGGCCAGTTTTATCTTTATGTTGCTTTTTTCAGCAAACTCCACAAGCCTTTTTATAAACTGAGTTCTGGAGCTACTGTTCTCCATACCATTGTCAGCGTTAATTGTCAGAATATCTACTCCATATTTTTCTTGAATTTCTGGCCAAATTTCTTCCAATCGGTCAACGATGAAATCACTGCTGGCATAGCCTGCTGTAAAGAAAAGGAAAAAATCATCATGTTCAGGCAGATAAAAACCAAAAGGAGTTAACTTTTCCTTAACATCTAAATCATGATCCTCTGCTTTTGTTAAAACCCGATTTCGTCCTCCCCGTGAAAAATTTCCTATATTCATTCTTGCTTTGGCATCAATTGATATACGAATCTCTTTTGGGTTGATATCTGCCATTCCATTGACTGAATGAACTTGTTCAAAAATTGCATCCGTTTCCTTGATTTTCTTATGAGGCTTTGTTTTTTGTACCTTTTTTGGATGGTAACTCAGGTCATTTAATTTTGTATTGATAGTTTTTGAGCAAGGTAATGTTTTTTCATCGTAATAATCAATCTCCAGTAAACGTTTTCTAACTTCTTTAGCCGTTAGCCGGGTATATAATCGACAGGAATTAAAAGAGGGATCCGTTTGACACTCCGGTTCAGCAATTTTTTTTATGTCATCAAGTAGATGAGGAAAATGCTCTTCACTTTTATTACGCCCTCTCGCTGAAAAATTATCTTCTATGGGCTGAGTTTCAAGTTCATATTGTCCTTTTCGGATAGTGCCTCTATTCCATCCTAGTTTTTCTTCAGCAATACTTGCACCACCTGAGCCTAGTAGCTCCACCGTTTCAGCCATGAATATACGACGTACCGAGCCTTTTAAACGATGGGCTGTATTTATAATCCAACCTATAATGCTATCTGTTAATATCAACAAGCTTATCTGCCTAGTGTGAGAATAAATTCAGAATTCATTATTATAAATTATTGAGACACAAGCTTACTTCGTTTGGATGATTATTTCTTTCCATCTCCCTTAGTTAATTAACCTCAATAAATCGGGAGGGGTAATGACCTTATACCCCACCTGCTTTAACTCTGCGTGTGCAAAGTCTGAAATATTATTAGTCACGATATAGGTAGCATTAGCTGCGAGAGCTAATTCAACAATATGGTTATCCGCTTCATCGCCCAAATTAGGCCGCCACAGAAACCAGACTTCAACAGGCATACAAATACTAGCAAAATCATCAAGAAACTCCGTCAGCGTAACAGAAGTTTGGTAAATATTCGACTAACCCATCTATACAAAAATAAATAAAAAGAGTACGGTACACATTATACAAAACCCTGTATAAAGATGTTCATGGAAAGCGCCCCCCAACATTCAGCAGCATGTCCGCAACTCATAGAGACAGGAGGAATCACAAAAGCTCCCTTTACTCATGTTGTCATTGAACTGACACAAGCAGAGTATATACAGCTCAAATGGGATGCAAACTATTGGAAGGGACAGTATCACCAGGTCAAACAGAAACATGAAGATCTTAAGCTAGAGCTTGAATCTGCACAGGCACGCATTCGAGACTTGAAGCAACGTCTCTATGGCAAAAAAACAGAAAAAGGCGTTGCCAAAAGAGATCGCTCTGGAAGGTATCGTCATACTGATACACCTCGGCCTCGTGGTCAGCAACAAGGTAGCAAGGGACATGGACGGACGCACCGTCCTGACTTACCGGTGATTGAAGAAGAGCATGATGTTGCAGCGGAAGATAAGTTGCGCCCGGTTTGCACAAAACCCTACAAGCTTCTGTCACAGACAGAGGATTCAAATATTGTTGAAATAAAGGTTAAAAGCTATATTCGTCGTGTCAAACGAAAGATGTATGTTCAGGGCTGTCAATGCGAGGGAGTCACCGGATTGATTACGGCTCCTCCTGCACCACGTCTTATCCCCAAAAGTGGTATTGGCATCTCGGTATGGAGAGAAGTTCTGCTTAACAAGTTTCTGTTCTCACGAGCACTCAATAATTTGTGTACAGATTACACACATCGAGGTCTATGCATTGCCCCTGGCACACTCACAATGTCATTCGTTTAAGAAACACTCCTATTCGGTTAAGAATCAGATAAACTTCAACCCAACCCACATTCTTATGTTAAAAAATCAAGCGCTATTTCTCCGCGTATTCCATTGCTGTGCTGACTGTTTCGATTCTCTTGCGTAATGACGCCCCTTCCTTTTCTTGTGATAGTAACGTGAAATTGAACAAACCAACTCAGTCATCACCTGATTGATGTAAATACTGGGTGCATACAAAATCTCCTCAAGATGTCGGGCTACGGTCGTTAATGTATTTTTAAAGTTCACCTGAATGGTTTGCTCTGCATCTGATTCTTCATCGACAGGAAGATTCAGCAAACTCGCCAGTAAATGCTCAGAGGCCCTCGCGCAGAGTCGACTCATGGTGATCAACACAAAGTGAGCGTACAGTTCTTGTTTGACCGTGCGCTCACTGCGCCCATGAAAATCATCAACCTCAATCAGGTTTTTACTCACTTTATAAAGCTCCTCAATGCCCCAGCGATCATGATAGACCGATTTCAACGCATCAATGGTGTATTGCTTATCCATTAGCGTGGTGCCAATACAGTAACTCGTGCCATCAATGACATATTTGATGAGACGTATCTTTAGCGGTACAAAGATCATCTGAGGAAATTCTTTTTTGATCTCTCTCTGGCGCGCTTTTGTTGGCATCAGGGTAATGATCTCATCCGTTTTATCACTGTCGATAAATTCATCAATCGCTTTTCCTGCGTGTCTCTTCATTCTAAAAACAGGGTGTACGTCCGCTTGAATGTGCTGGAATAAAGAGGCGTAAGAAAAATAACCGCGATCATAGACGCAAACGTCATTTGGCTCTAGTGTTTGTAAATGCGCCAAAGCACACTTGCGTTCATTGCCATGACTGACCAGATCAAAATCATAGGGGATTTTTGATTTAAGTTGATAGCAGCAACTGAGCAGGCCTTGTGGGTAATGGCTGTTTTGTTGTGGTGTGGCATAACCTGCTTTGATTAATTCTCGGGGCAGATTGATCTTGCTACCATCCACTCCAAACAGGCGATGTCCCAACCAGCGTTCTGATGTTTTCTCAGGACAGGCCTGGATAATGCGCTGGTTCAACTCGATAAAAATGGATTCATTCAGTTTTTTACGTGCCTCGGTAAAGGATGAGGCTGAAATGGCTTGTTTTTGGGGCAAGGGAAACTTCATCCGATGGCAATTGTGCCAGAATTCGGTAATGGTGGTGCCATAGCTCTGTGTGTTTTTTGAAAAAACCAGGCGAAAAATAAGAAAAACCAGTAATAATGAGTCTATCACCCGTTTGCGTTTTTGCCAGGTGGCATCGTAGGCAAGAGCCACCTCAGAGATGATATTGACAACCTTGCCCCATAAGTTTAAAAAGTCGTCATCAATGATCGATTTTTTTTGGCTGACAGGTTCATTTTTCAATACGGCTCTAAAGTGTGGATTAAGCGGAAAAACAAACAACTTCTTAATGGTGCCCTCTTTATTATCCGTCGCTTTTTGCCAGTCTTTGCCACTGGTTTCACCGATATGTGACCAATTAGCAGCGAGATAACAGGTGCCGTGGTATTGCGTGGTGTCCACAAAGGTTTCAATCAAGACGGGACGGTAAGCGTGCGTTTTATCCCAATCATCTGCAATTTGACGAGTCACGATAGATAAGGCGTGACTGGCTAAATTTTTGACTTTGACCCAGGGTAAAATCAAAAAACGGGTGTTATTAATGATCAGGTTTAAGCGTTGCTCCCTATCTTTCGTTTGCCAGCCAATCCAGTGATCACGGTCAGCCAGGTGCCAGACAGAGGCTGAAAACTGCAGGCAACCCAGGATTTGTCGTGTCGGTGTATTGGAGATGATAAAGTATTTTAAGGCCGCACCGATAGGATGACGATAACCCAGGTAATGATGCCGATCAACGAGCTCATTCCAAAGCGCGACATCCGCCTTATCTGTGACAACCTCTAATTCTATAGGCCCCAAGGAACTGAGCTCACATTCAATAGGTACACCAGGAACCGATTGTGATGTCCAGATGATCGGTTTTGATTCGCGTTTCTTTTGAACGCGTTTTACCGGTAAGCTGATATAGCCCAATTTTTCCAGCTTAGCTAAGGCGCTTAGGCAGGCATTAATTTTATTGCGTTTTTTTGCCGTGACCCAGTGCAAATGTTCGCATAGCGTTTCGGCAAGTTCGGTCAGGCTTAAGTTGGGGAACGTGTTAACGGTTTGCTGAACGTAGGCGAGTTCTTTTTTAGAAAAATAACGAGCAGAAAGTGTAAGGGGTTGGGTAATAGCTGTTGTCATTATGTTGCCTGCCTGCAAAAATTAAATTATCCATGCTTATGTTGGCAGATTAGGGAGATGGAAAGAAATAATCATCCAGAACAACCAGGAGAAATGGTCAAAAACCATTTCTCCAACGATGGCATTCGGTCAACAAACTGATAATACGTCTTCATTGCTTTTTTACCTACCTTTACTCCTGTTTCATATATTTTTTCTGTTAATTTAACAATAGGTGCTTTGCCATTGTAGGTCATACTTTTGGCAAATTTTAAAGTTGTTTCAACTGTATCCATTATGTCGCCACTAATATGATTTTCATAGGCTCCCCATACTCGTTCAATTGGGTTATATTTACTATGATAAGGAGGGTAGTAGGCCAGTTTTATCTTTATGTTGCTTTTTTCAGCAAACTCCACAAGCCTTTTTATAAACTGAGTTCTGGAGCTACTGTTCTCCATACCATTGTCAGCGTTAATTGTCAGAATATCTACTCCATATTTTTCTTGAATTTCTGGCCAAATTTCTTCCAATCGGTCAACGATGAAATCACTGCTGGCATAGCCTGCTGTAAAGAAAAGGAAAAAATCATCATGTTCAGGCAGATAAAAACCAAAAGGAGTTAACTTTTCCTTAACATCTAAATCATGATCCTCTGCTTTTGTTAAAACCCGATTTCGTCCTCCCCGTGAAAAATTTCCTATATTCATTCTTGCTTTGGCATCAATTGATATACGAATCTCTTTTGGGTTGATATCTGCCATTCCATTGACTGAATGAACTTGTTCAAAAATTGCATCCGTTTCCTTGATTTTCTTATGAGGCTTTGTTTTTTGTACCTTTTTTGGATGGTAACTCAGGTCATTTAATTTTGTATTGATAGTTTTTGAGCAAGGTAATGTTTTTTCATCGTAATAATCAATCTCCAGTAAACGTTTTCTAACTTCTTTAGCCGTTAGCCGGGTATATAATCGACAGGAATTAAAAGAGGGATCCGTTTGACACTCCGGTTCAGCAATTTTTTTTATGTCATCAAGTAGATGAGGAAAATGCTCTTCACTTTTATTACGCCCTCTCGCTGAAAAATTATCTTCTATGGGCTGAGTTTCAAGTTCATATTGTCCTTTTCGGATAGTGCCTCTATTCCATCCTAGTTTTTCTTCAGCAATACTTGCACCACCTGAGCCTAGTAGCTCCACCGTTTCAGCCATGAATATACGACGTACCGAGCCTTTTAAACGATGGGCTGTATTTATAATCCAACCTATAATGCTATCTGTTAATATCAACAAGCTTATCTGCCTAGTGTGAGAATAAATTCAGAATTCATTATTATAAATTATTGAGACACAAGCTTACTTCGTTTGGATGATTATTTCTTTCCATCTCCCTTAGATGGATATAGTCAAGGCAAAAAGTAACTGAGGAAAGCGTTGCTTAAGCTTATGAGTATTAATCACTTTATTTTTTTTTGTTATTTTTGTATTTAAGTGAATGACATTGGTCCTGTGGCTGTGCGCTTATAATTTCCCCTTGTTTATTCTGCTCGACAAATGAGAAATCCATTTGCAGTGTATCAGTTGCGTTTTTTTCAAACTGTGCGCGCTGGCTTTTGGCTACTCTAGGTACCCACTGCAGAGCTATGATGCCGGGATATTGACGGGTTAACCGTGCCACCAGATTATGAAATTCCCCCCTGTCTATAAAACTGGAAGCGTCAAACCCCGCACGGATACTGTATAAAGATTCCAGGTAAGGTGTAATCCCGTATTCGATGGATTTTACATGGCTTTGTACTGCTGCCTTGAATTTGGTATAGACGGTTTCCTGAAAATTATGGTGTAACACGCTAAATAACGAAAGCCCAAGGAAAAGTCCTGTCGCTACTGCGATCAGGGGAGCATAGGTTAATGTGGATGATTTTTTGTAACTATCTTTGAGGAGAATTGAACGGCTTACATAGACTAAAATAAGGGAAAGCAGGGTGCCAAATAAAAGTACACTCTCATCAGCCAGGGAGCTGTAATCTGTGAATGACATCTGAGCCTGTTGCTGGGCAACCAACGCTTGCCAAAAAGCCAGGGTTATTGTCGTTGCCGCAATACCAATCGGTAAATAAAGCCATTTTGGCGTGCCCTGATAAAATTGTTGTTCCTGATGCCAGGCAAAGGCAAAAAATCCCAGGCCAAGAATGATAAATCCCAGTGCGGTATGGATGGCCATCTTGGTTAAATGTCCCCAGCCATAAGCTGTTTCCATACCTGCAAAGTAGCCGGTAAAAGCAACAATGCCTAAACCCAGTATTATGACTCCCAAAGAACCTATTGCACCGTGGGTGTGTTTTTTCAATTTAATAAAGCTGGCTAGCAAAATACTCAGACCTGTTAAAGAAAAGCATAATGCAGTATTAGGAGCCATGCGCCCCGGGGTAGAGGTTTCGACATTGACATAGTGCTGCATAAATATCTGGTCTATGGATAAATCTACGCCTGTTATATATTGAAAGAGTGTTGCCAGGCCAAGTAATAGTGTTAATGACCCGGTTAGGACTCCAATAATAAGGCGGGTGTATGCCAGAGCAAGCAGTCCGAATCCCGCCATAACAAAACCCAGAGCGGTGTTATACTGCATAGGTACAAAAGCGGGGTTAACCTGGATTAAATCGATGTTATGCATGTACCACCCGGTCAGAACAACCAGGCCTAGCAGCAAGGAAAGGGCGCTTGATAGTAGTACACAGAAAAACGAAAAAGATTGGGGCGGTAGTTTTGTTTGCATATGTATCAAATACCTTTATTCAGTCCTGATTGTTTATATCTAAACAGTTGGCAGGTTATAATCGACGCATTGGGAAAAGCCCGATCAGTAAAATCTAAATCTATTCTAATATGACTGTCTTAAATATCAAAGATAAGCCGCAGTGCAATAATGTTAACCGCAACCAGGAATGGCATTATGAATGACGTACAAACGACTGTATTAATAGTGGATGACACACCAACAAATATTCAACTATTAAACAGCATGCTACGTGAACAATATAAGGTGAAAGCTGCGACTAATGGCGAAAAGGCGCTTAAAATTGCGCGTACAGAGCCGCAACCCGATATTATCTTGCTGGATATTATGATGCCAGCAATGGATGGCTATGAAGTTTGCAGACAACTTAAGTCTTCACCGCTCACAGCGGGAATACCGGTTATTTTTATTACCGCGAAAACCGGGGCGGAAGACGAGCAACAAGGGTTTGCATTAGGGGCTGTGGATTATGTCACCAAGCCATTCAATCCTGATATAGTCAAATCCCGAGTGCGCACACATTTAGAATTATATGCGCAACAGCGAATATTACACGCTGAAAACAAAGAATTAAAACACCGTATTGCGAGTGAATTTAGTGAGTATATAGAACCGGAAATCGTCAGTATCCTGCAAGTCGGTGAAAGTGATGGAACTGAATTTAAATCAACACTACGCTGGAATCTGCATACTGATAAAGCCGATAAAAAAATAGAAAATGCCTGTCTTAAAACAGTCGCAGCTTTTCTAAATAGTGATAGCGGGGTATTACTGGTCGGCGTTGATGATAATGGGCATGTATTAGGGCTGAAGCAAGACGGTTTTGCCAATGAAGACAAGCTGCTATTGCATTGGAACAGCCTGATAAAAACACATCTAGGTGTGGAATTTATGCAGCTTATTCGTTCACAGATCAATGACCTGGGTGGTCAGCGTATTTTATTAGTGCAATGTTTGCGTTCATCAAAACCGGTGTTTTTTCGTCGTGATAATGACGAGATATTTTATGTACGCACCGGTAACGGCACTAACCAGCTTAAACCCAGCGAAGTCATTGCCTATCTTGATCAGCGTGAGGATAGTAAGCACTAATCGCTAAAAGGACATGAGTGAAGCAATAACACTAAGACTAAGACTCTCCTATATTACTTTAGCGGTGACTGATTTCAGCCTGATGTTTACTTTCTATCAGTCCGTTGGCTTTCCCGTGCATAAGTTGAGTAAGAACCCTGAACACCCCTTTGCAATGTTTTCTATGGGTGATGTGATACTGGCTTTATATCCGCAAAGCTTATTAGCTAAGCAGGCCGATTGCATCATTTCAGGTCAAAATACGGCAATGTCACTGTCATTAAATGTTGCAGATAAAAATCAGGTAGGCGTTACTTTGGATCTGGCAGCATCATTAGGAGCAAAGATTACCCGTCAACCTTTTCAGCCGGAATGGGGTGGATACTGTGGCTATTTTAAAGACCCCGAGGGTAATTTGTGGGAAATAGTCTGGCATGAAAATTACTTTGAGGAATAGGGAGATAGAGGAGTCCAGGTGTTGCAAGATTGTATTTTCGGATAGTTTTTTTGTTGACAGATGTATGTACGTATTGTACGTATAACTTATGGGCTTTGAATGGAATGTTGAGAAGAATAAAACAAATATTGAAAAGCACGGGCTTAGTTTTGAAGAAGCCAGCCATATTTTCGATCGAGATGTTTTGACATGGATTGATAAGGAGCGAGGATTTAATAATATCCGCAAGTATGACGCAGTATTTTGGCATCACAGTCGTGCTAGGAAAACTGGCGCATAGCAGGCTACGCAACTGTTTTTCTAGTGCGATTGTGGTGCCAAAAGACAAGTCAGACTCGGGTATTATTGAATTCTCGCTCCTAAGCGAAGAAATTATAAGGAAACGAGGGAAATAAGCATAGGAATGCTAGGTGAGAAACTTATAATTGTTGTTGCTCATACCGATGCGAATGATACGACACGTATTATTTCAGCAAGAACGGCTAATAGAAAAGAAAGGGGAATATATCATGAACATATCAAAACAGCGCATTAAAGAAATCAATGCAATTAAGGAGAAAGATATTGATTTCAGTGATATTCCAGAGCTTGATGAGTCATTTTGGAGTAATGCGGTACTTGTACATCCTGGCAAAAAAGAACGTTTAACGGTGCGTTTTGATGCTGACGTTGTGCAATGGTTCAAGCAACAGGGAAAAGGTTATCAAACCCGAATGAATGCTGTTTTAAAAAGCTTCTATGAAGCACATAAACATGAAGTATAACATCATCTTCTTAGCGTTTAACTATTATTCCGGATTGCAAGGGGTGTGATTAAAAGTGAAGTCCGCTCTACAACAATGTAATTTATATTTACTTAACTTTTAATTACACCCGGTTGCAATTGCATAGAGAAATAGAAGGCTCAGGGTGATCTCTCGATTCCCTTTGACTCCTTTTCTCATTTATCTTGCCTGAATTCAGATTAATTGAAAACAGTACTTTGCAGTTTTATCAATGCACCTTACAATCCCTTACTCATTAGCCGCTAAATTTTGGAGAGGATGAATGAATAACATTTTGCATAGACGGTTCCTTAACGGGTGCTTGTTTTTAGTCGTCTTATTTGCTGGATCTGGCTTGCCATTACCTGCTTTGGGTGATGACGTTAAAGAAGTCCGTTACGGTATGATTGAGGGGCGGCATCCGACAGAGATTAGCGGTGGCCTGTTTGGGATGGGAAAAACGTCTGGAATGGCTTATATCGTTTCGTTGGTACAGTTTTCCAGTCGTCTGGAAATTGATAGCTTGAATGTTTCATTTCTGGTGGGTGATTGTGTCGCCGTGGTCGGCAAAGGTAAGGGCACAACACTGGCTCGCGCTGAATCCCAGCAGTGTGCTAATTCGACGACAGCAGTGGTGCCTCATAAAAGTACGCTCAAAGCCCACGGTGCCATTAGCGCCACCTGTCTCAACAAGCGCGAAAAGAATCGATGTCCTGGCCTCCTGGGTTGGGGCGCCATCGTGCGTTATTACGCGAAATGATGGTCTGTGGACAGTCTGCCGGAACAGAGAGTTATTCTAAACATCCGCAGGGACAAACTTGTGCTCAAGCCTGGGCTAAGGTTGAAAGTCTACCCTTTGGTCCGCAAAGAGCCACGGCTCGTGAACGTGCTAGAGAAAAATGTAATCGTTAAACTTTTACCTGATGACTCATAACCCTCAGCTATACGTTGTCATTCCAGCATACTTGAAGCAGGAATCTAGCCGGAGAAGCATAGATTCCCGATAAAAGGACTTCGGGAATGACGAGGTTTTTAACATGCAAATGTTTAAAGCTTTATTCTTAAGTCAACAGCATTGATCCGGGAGCTAAGATTCTGTAACCGCTTAAATACTAAGGCACCTGGAAAATAAATAAGCGTCCAATATTTGGGCAGGATTTTTGTTTGTCATTAGTGCTGTAGCAGTAGGCGCATAGCTGGCTACGTAACTATTGCTACAGTGCTAATGACGGACAAAAAGACCAGAAAAGTTGGGTGGTTATTTGTTTCCAGGTGCCTAAAGCTCTGCAATAACAATCTGTTGCAGTGCAGATTCTAAATGTTGCCATTCCGGTTCATTGCCGGGTAAACCAAAACGCAGACTGTTAGGTCGCTTGAAAAGCCGGGTAAAGACGGCTAGATTAGCTAGTTGTTGGTGTCGCTGTTCGGCCTGTTCTGTTTGTACCCATTGGAACAGTTGTGTGGATCCGGTGGGCTCTAGCTGATACTTACTCAGTAACGCGTTTAAGCGCTGGCTTTTCTGTTGTGTGTGCTGTCTGGTCTGAGTTTGCCAGACTTTATCCTGTAAAGCGCGAGCGCAAACAAAACGGCTGGGGTTACTTAATGCCCAGGGGCCTAGTAATTCATTCAAGCTATTTAACACAGTAGCTTCAGCTAAAACAAAGCCCGCTCTTAGCCCCGCCAATCCAAAAAATTTACCTACCGAACGTAGAATAATTAAGCCTTTTAACGGCGCTAGTTTGCTTAAACTCAATTCCGGAGTGCAATCGATAAACGCCTCATCAATAATTAGCCAGCCTTGTCTTTGATTTAAGTTCTCTAGCCAGGCCTGGCATTGTTGCTGGGTAAATGTACAGGCAGTCGGGTTATTGGGGTTAACTAAAATCAAAGTGTCTAACTGATTAATATATTGATCAATCTCGTTGCTAGCAATAGGTAGTATTGTATGTCCGGCTTTTGTCCAGGCGTATGCATGTTCGGCATAAGAAGGCGTGACTATGCCGACTGTGGCGGGCGAGCGTAACAAAGGTAAGCTTTGAATCGCTGCCTGTGAGCCGGCAACAGCCAATATGGATTGGCATTGATAATATTCCTGAGCACTGGCAATCAACTCATCTTGCTCTTCCGGTAGGCGTTGCCAGACGGCATCTGGAATAGCGGGAATGGGGTAGCCATTGGGATTGATTCCGGTGGAAAGGTCTAACCATTCAGGTAAGGGGATTTGATATTGTTGTGCTGCTTCAAGTAAGCGCCCGCCATGTTTAAGCAAGCGATTCTCCTAATGCAATTACAGTAAGCCAGAGCAGGGTAGTGAGTATAATTAACAGGTTGGCGCGCTGTATATCCTGGTTTGTGGCTCTGCGCTCTGTACCTAAGGTAGGTTTGATTTTATGCTGACCATGATAAATCGCTGCGCCCCCCAGGTTTACATTTAAGCATCCTGCACCTGTACTCATGACGATGCCTGCATTGGGACTTTCGCACAGCGGGCTTTGTAGGCGGTAGCTGCTCCATGCATGATGCATGTCGCCGAGTAACAGATAGCTTAAGGCGGTTAAACGAGCTGGAACCCAGTTGAGAATATCGTCTAAGCGTGCGGCGGCGAAACCAAAATGAGTGTAACGCTGATTTTTATAGCCCCACATCGCATCCAGAGTATTGCTTAAACGGTAGAATACCGCACCTGTAGGACCTGCTATAACAAACCAGAAAATAGGCGCAAAAATCGCATCGGCACCATTTTCCAGTGTGCTTTCTATCGTTGCTTTACGGATTGCCTGAGTATCCATTTGCCCAGCTTCCCGGCTGACAATCATCGCAATAGCCTGGCGCGCCTGGGCCAAATTACCTTTTTGTAACGGCTGGTAAATGGCTAGGGTATGTTGTAATAAACTTTTAGGTGCAATACACAGATATAGAATTACGGGGCTTAATAGATCATTGAATACGGGTAACCGAGTTAAGTAAAAGATGCATAGACAAATGGGTAACACACTGAGTATTAAGGCGAGTAGCCCATTTATCTTTTGATGTCTATTTGCCCTGTCCCTAGGTAAAATAAGCCACTTTTCTAAAGTGCTAGCCCAGCGGCCAAATATCACCAGTGGGTGTGCTTTTTTAGGTTCGCCTAAAAGCGCGTCTAGTATTAAAGCTATAAATACGGCAAGTGCAACAGTCATTAGCCTCGAGTATTAAGAGTAAAAAGGCAGCAACAATGCCACTAAAGGACAATAAATGCAAGCAATAACATTAATGGTACAAGGCACAACGTCTGATGCAGGGAAAAGCGCGTTGGTAACCGGACTGTGCCGTTATTATAAGCAGCGAGGTGATTTGGTTGCACCGTTTAAACCGCAAAATATGTCCTTAAACAGTGCGGTCACAGCAGCAGGCGGAGAGATAGGCAGGGCGCAGGCAGTACAGGCTCAGGCTTGTGGATTGAGTGCGCATACCGATATGAACCCAGTGTTACTTAAACCTAATTCAGATAAAACTGCACAAGTCATTATGCAGGGCAAGGTGCTCAAGAATTTAGGTGCTAAGGCTTATCACGCCTACAAAACTCAAGCGATGCCGGTCGTGCTGGATTCTTTTTATAGATTGCAGGGGAAGTATCAACGTATTATTGTCGAAGGCGCAGGTAGTCCGGCGGAAATTAATTTACGCGAGGGTGATGTTGCTAATATGGGCTTTGCCGAAGCGGTGGATTGCCCTGTTATTTTAGTTGCAGATATCGATCGAGGTGGGGTGTTTGCACATTTAGTGGGAACTCTGGAATTATTAAGTGAGTCTGAGCAGCAGCGTATTCTGGGGTTTGTGATTAATCGCTTTCGTGGGGATTTAGAAATTTTACAACCTGGCATAGACTGGTTGGAGCAAAGAACCGGGAAGCCGGTGTTCGGCGTATTGCCTTATTTACATGATTTATATCTGCAGTCGGAAGATAGCGTAGTACAGCAGCAGCCTAAAGTACAGAGAGATACCTTTAATATTGTCGTGCCGCGATTACCAAGGATGAGTAATCATACCGATTTTGATGTATTACGTTTGAATACAGCGGTGGATATACAGTTTTTAAGCAACCCCAATGCACTACATAATACAGACCTGATTATTTTACCTGGAAGTAAGTCAGTGCGCGATGATCTAGAATGGCTAAGAGAAAATGGCTGGGAAGCCGTTATCCTGCGACATTTGCGTTATGGGGGGAAACTTATTGGTTTGTGTGGCGGTTATCAAATGCTGGGGACTTTGATTGATGATCGGGATGGTGTTGAAGGAACGCCAGGGTCAAGCAGGGGGTTGGGGTTGCTAGAGCTGCAAACCACTTTAACTAACGAGAAACAGTTGAAACAGGTCACAGGCAGGCTTTTAATGACTGACTCAGTTATTAAAGGCTATGAAATACATGCCGGTATTTCAACAGGCCAGGCCTTGTTAAATCCCCTGATTAAGCTGGAAAATGGAGAGCTGGAAGGGTGCTTGTCGCAAGATCAACAAATCTTAGGTACTTATTTGCATGGCTTGTTTGATACGCCTGATACCTGCACTGCCTTATTGAATTGGGCGGGTGCAACTAATGTTCAGGTGGTTGATTTTGAAGTGTTAAGTGAACAGGGCATCGAGTTGATGGCGGCAACTGTTAAGCGATATATGCGCATGCCACTGCTGGAAGAGAAGTGTCAGGCGTTTCTTGCAGGCAAAAAAAAGGCCCCTTAAAGGAGCCTTTTTCTTAACTGCTGTTTGTTACTGTGCACTTACGTTAACCGCTGATAAACCTTTTTCGCCAGTTTCTACATCATACGTAACTGTTTGGTTAGGTTCTAGGGTCTTAAATCCATCACCCTGGATTACTGAGTGATGTACAAAAACATCATCGCCGCCGTCAGACTGCTCAATAAAACCGAAGCCTTTTGTGTTGTTAAACCACTTTACTTTACCCGTTGCCATTGTAAAACTCCTTAAAAAATAAAAATATATGGCGATAACAGAATAACACCTGATAACAAGGAACTTGGTCACTAGTTCAAACACTGCTTTCTGATATTGCGAATTTTACCGCTATTTAGTGAAAGATGCTATCAATACTGCTTAATTAGCTGGCATAAATTGCATTAATTGAGTTTTTCAATGTTTGAGTTTTCCCTGACAAAGAAAATAAATTCGCCTAAATGACAACCCTGGAGGCTAATTATTCTCCATCAGCTACTCTGGGTTGCCTGATAATACTTATTCCACGGCAGTAACCATAGGCTGCATGGCTGAGTTCTCATTGATTTCTTTATTGCTGGTATACCAGATTAATAAATCCAGATAACTGCGCACATTATCGACATAAATAACCGGCTCTTTGCCGCGCGCATAGCCATGTTTTGTTTTGGAAAACCACTCTTGTTGAGTTAGCAGGGGCAGGGATTGCTTAACATCGACCCATTTATCAGGATTTTTACCGAGTTTTTGGGTAATAATCCGCGCATCCTCCAAATGACCGAAACCGATATTATAAGATGCAAGTGCAAACCAGGTGCGGTCAGGTTCCGGGATACGAGCAGGAATTTTCTTCAGACGCTGTTTTAGATATAAAGCACCACCAAATATACTTTCTTTTGGGTCAGTGCGATCTTTAACCTTAACCTGACTGGCTGTTGCCTGAGTCAGCATCATCAGCCCTTTTACGCCAGTAGGGGAAACTGCATGTTTGTTCCAGTGTGACTCCTGATAGCTAATGGCGGCTAATAAGCGCCAGTCAAATGCATGTGTGTCAGCAGCATCCTGAAATAATGTTTGATACTGTGGTAAGTGACTTCGAAGATGCAGGCGAAAAGTGCAATTGCCGACATATTTGATATTGCTGGTATGACCATAATGTCGCTCAATTAATTGTTCTAATTGTTTATTTTTTTTTATTTTATTAAAAAACACGAGCGCTTCATTATACAGGCTTAAATCCTCTGATTTTTTAAATGCCCAGGCAAGGTGGCGGCTAGGGCTGATATTGAATGCGATATTTAATTTAGGGTAGAAGCGACGCATTAAAGTCATTTGATTTGAATCTGCGATAGTGTAGTCAATTAATCTTTGATTAACTAAATATAGCAGGCCATCAGTATTCAGCTTATCGTTTGTGAGCCATTCTAGCTGTGGATTTTTTTGTTGTAGTTTTAATAGGCTTTCCGCATGACTGGTACCTTTGACAACTTCTAAGATGCCATTAGTCAGGTCATTGACGTCTCTGGGGCGCTTGGTTCCTGAGCGAAAGATCAGTTGTTCGGAGATTTCTTGATAGGCTGGGGCGAATAAGAACTGTTGCTTACGTTCTTCGGTAATGCTAATACCTGCTGCGGCAAAGTCAGCAATTCCAGCTTGAGTTTTTTGCAGAATAGCTGCAAAAGTATCGGGTACAATAAATTTACTTTTTACCTGCAAATGTCGGGCAAATAATTGTACCAGGTCATATTCCAGCCCGGAAAAACCATTGGCGGATTCATAATAAGTCGTTGGGTCGTAGCGGGTTAATACCGTTAATACCCCGGACTTTTTAATGCGTTCCAGTTGATTTTTATAGGTAGCGACTTTTTCGGCTGATCGCTGGGGCTGCTGAGTTTGCGAGTCACAAGCACTCAGGCAGGCAAGCAGAAACCCGAGAAAAAGTCGCTGGAAAAAATACCAAGTTAGGAACGAGAATTCAATACTACCCGAGTCTGACTTGTCTTTTGGCTGTACAGCCGCGCCAGAAAAACAGTTGTGTCGCTTACTATGCGCATGTGTTTCTAGCACGCCTGTACAGCCAAAATCCTGCGTCATACTTTCGGGTATTATTAAATCCTGGTCTCTTAGCGTAAACTCTTATAATAATTTATTAAGCCATTGGTTGAGCTGTCGTGTGAGCTAATCTGTTGATCACCTTTAAGCTCAGGAATGATCACCTGAGCTAACACTTTACCTAATTCCACACCCATCTGGTCATAGCTGTTAATATTCCATATCTTTCCCTGGACAAATATTTTGTGTTCATAAAAAGCAATTAAACGTCCGAGAGAATAGGGACAGAGCTTTTCAAACAGAAAAGAATTTGTTGGTCTGTTGCCAGAAAAGATTTTAGATGCAACCAGCAACTTGCTTGCATCATCGCCTAAGTCAGCTTTGACTTCGTCTTCAGTTTTGCCGGTCATTAATGCTTCTGTCTGGGCAAGGAAATTGGAAATCAAAATATCATGGCAGTCAGTATCTTCATGGTGACTTTTTGCCGGGGCAATAAAGTCACATGGAATAACCTTGGTTCCCTGATGAATCAGTTGATAAAAAGCATGCTGTCCATTAGTACCAGGTTCTCCCCAGATGATAGGGCCAGTGCTATAATCCGTGCGAGAGGCGTTCATATCAACGCTCTTACCATTACTCTCCATATCGCCTTGCTGGAAATAGGCAGAAAAGAATTCCAGATGATGATCATAAGGAAGTAAGGCATGCGAGTCGGAATAATAGAAATTGTTATACCAGATACCTAACAATGCCATGATCACCGGAATATTGGTAGCGAAATGTTCGTGGCGAAAGTGTTTATCCGCTTCGTGAGCGCCTTCGAGCAATTGTTCAAAATTATCCATACCAATATATAAGGCGATAGATAAGCCTATCGAAGACCAAAGTGAATAGCGGCCACCGACCCAGTCCCAGAACTCAAACATATTGTCAGGGTCTATACCAAACTCAGTGACATTTTGTTTATGTGTCGATAACGCTACAAAGTGCCTGGCTACAGCTGAATCATCTTTGGCTTGTTCCAGTAACCAGGCTCGTGCTGCTCTGGCATTTACCATGGTTTCCTGAGTGCTAAAGGTTTTTGAAGCGACTAAGAATAGCGTCGTTTCAGGGGACAATTGCTCCAGTGTTTCGTTTAAATCGGTACGGTCAATATTAGAGACATAATGCACGCCTATGCCCTTGATTGCATAAGGTGTTAACGCCCTAGTGACCATTTTTGGTCCTAAATCAGAGCCGCCTATGCCAATATTGACAATATCGGTAATGGCTTTGCCTGTGTAACCAGTTAGTTCACCGGAATGCACGCGATCACAAAACTTGCGCATTTTTTCTAAGGCTTGATTAATCCCAGGCATAACATCGACACCATCAACATAAACGGGTTCATTGCTACGATTACGCAGCGCGGTATGTAATACGGCCCGGTTTTCAGTTTTATTAATACGCTTACCGGTAAACATGTCTTCAATATGCGACTTCAAGCCGCGCGATTTTGCCAGGTTTAGCAATAAGACAATGGTTTCATCAGTAATTCTATTTTTTGAATAATCAAATAATAGATCTTCAAACTGAATTGTATAGTTGGTAAACCGGTTAGGGTTTGCTTCAAATAAGTCTCTTATATCAAGTTGGTCTATACGTTTCTGGTGTTTTTTTAGCGTTAACCATTCAGGAGAGTTAATCAGATTAGACATATTGAAAGCCTTGATGTGTGTTGTGTGTTGAAGTGTAATGCATCAAAATGCAAAATTTTACGGAAATAGACGCGCGATAGCAATAGCAATATTAGAAAATTATAATATAATGACATGAAGTTATTGGCCTAATATAGAGTTATTCTATCTTTGTCTAATTCAATATGATAAAGTTTGTGGTTGTTTTAGAGTATCGTTGAGTCAGTAACGAGAGAGAAACATTTACAATTATAATAAATAAACTGAAAGAGGAAGAAGCAATGACAAATAATACTATGAGAAAAGGTTTTATCGCTGTGTTAGGTATGTTATTTTCTGCAACACTTTGGGCGCATGGTGGGGCGGCAGGTACAGATACCGATCAGTGTAAGTTTGAACTAGAGCCAGAGCATTGGATTCATTACACGGCTTATCAACCGATGGCATTTCCAGCTGAAGAATTTTGTGGAAACCTTCCCAATACCGATACATTAACACAGTTAGTTTTTGACTATCAAGATGTTAGATATCGTAATAGAGCGGTAGAGTTTGAAGTAACAAAAGAGCCTGAAGGCAAGCGTGTATTTTTTCAGGCAGCAAAAAAACATAAATCAGGAACGGTTGTTTTAAAGTTAGCTAATGGTGTACCAGAGCCGGGTAAATACTTAATTCATATCACTCTTAAAGGGGCGACTGAAGCTGAAAATCTAGATGCACATATGAGTTTTGTGGCTGGTAAAGGTATGGTAACAAGTAAGATTACCTTATTTATGTATTTCTTATTTGGCTTAGGGGGTTTATATGTTTTATATCTATCTCACGCAGGCTTTAAAGAAAAAGTGGATGGGTTGTTAAAGAAAGATAAAGACGCGTAAGTTAAATCTAATATTTAGGATACTAAATAATGCAGAAAAATCCTTTAGGAATGCTATTGGGTGCTGCTGTCATGCTGATGCCGTTTTCGGCGTCAGCTGTAGTAGGCTTGCCTAAAACAGTTGAAGTAGACCGTGGTGAAGTAGAACCGGTTTGTAATCAGAATGATCCAGAGTGGCGTAAGGCACAAACGATTGAGGGTGTCAAAATGCAGGAGTCGCTACGCTGCAGCCCTGACAACCCATACAATATTGCAATAGAAGTCAAAGGAACAAATAATGTATCAATGGAAACATTGATGAATACCCATTATGCAATGGATAGCATTATTAAAAAAAATGATATGGATGGTGATGGCGACCCTGATTTAATTATCATTAAACTTGAAGTTGCCGAACTAAATGGTCATTCACCTGATTTTGCAGGGTTTGTACCAACTTTTGATATAGCGCCGGGCATACAGCCTGGTATGTGGGTATTCGCACCGAAGTCACGTGGTATGGCAACCAGCAGCTTTGTTGGTACTGATGCTAATCCATTATTAAGAGCGCCTTCACCGGTTATTCGTGTGGAACAAGGCGATATTATCTGGATACAGTTAGAAAATACCCATTATTTCCCACATACGATTCATTTACATGGAGTGGATCACCCCTGGGTAGATAGTTCGGGTGAAGGTAATGATGGTGTACCACAAACCAGTGATAAGTTTGTTTTGCCCGGACAAACTAAAACTTATGAAATACGTCCAAGACAGCCGGGTACGTTCGTTTACCATTGTCATGTACAAACTCATGTGCATTTAGCAATGGGCCTGGTGGGGATGTTTGTGGTAGAAGAAAATCGTCCTAATAACTGGGTGCAGACATTTAATGTCGGTGCAGGACAAGTCAGACACCCTTCGAAAGCAATTTTAGAAGAGTATGATAGTGAATATGATTTACATTATCATGCGATAGATAAGGAATTACATAGTATTATTCAGGAATTTAATGACCCTCGCTTAATCGCGAAGAAAATGAATCGTGAATATGAGATGAATAATTCCACGGAAGATTATTTTACGTTGAATGGTCGCTCATTCCCTTTTACTTTAAGGGAATCGATCATTGTTGCTGAGCCTGATCAAAATATTAAATTAAGGGTATTTAATAGTGCCGGAGAGCAATTAGCTTTGCATACTCATGGACATAAAGCCACTATTACGCATTATGATGGAGTATTACATAACCCCGTCGCGCAGATTATGCGTGATGTTTATGATATTGCACCTGCACAGCGAAATGACTTAAAAATTAATACTACCGATGATGGCTTGCATAGTTATGGGCAAGGCGCATGGATTTTTCATGATCATAGAGAAAAAGGGATTACAACCAATGGTCAAAACCCTGGTGGTAATGTCAGTGCTTTGGTTTATAAGAAATACCTGAACGAGATTGGTTTGCCAAAAACGATTGGTGAGAGTATTGTTCCTTTATTTACTAAGAAATTTCAGGATAGAAAGTTGCCAGTCTGGCAAAATATTGATAGCTGGAATAGTCTGGGTGAAGTGGATGCTTCTGGATATACCCCGCCTCCTGCGAGCGTTCCCGCTGCAGCTGATGTAACGCCAGGTTCAGCAGATATTCCAGTACCTGTAGACAATTCGTTTAGAAATCTTATGTTTGGTCTGTTTTTAGGTATCATGGCCTATTTATTAATTATATATAGAGCAAACCTTATTGCCTTGATTTCAGCATTTAAAGGAGGCAAAGATAATGTTTAAACAATTATCAATCGCAGCGCTAGCATTAGCATTATCCGCTCCTGTTTTTGCTGAAAAAGAGTTTGAGGATCATAACAATATGATGGACCACGGTGATGGCCATTTAATGGATATGACCGGGGGTATGGTGATGGGGCAAAATACTGATATTTTGCCCGGTGGTTGCGATCGTATCGCCGCGACTAAAGAAATTACCGTGCATGCAGGGCATAAATATGCGGAGAAATTTCCAGGTCGGATGTTTGCCTTTGATGTGCAGGAATATCAATTCGAACCTTGTACTAAATTAACCGTTAATTTTGTCAATGATGATGATGTGCGTCACCAGTGGATGATGCATGGCTTACCTAGATATCTTTATCCAAAAGGTATGTTCCACATGGAACTTACAGGACCTGGAAAAATTTCAGGTACTTTGATCTTTCCACCGGGTGATAAAACCTATCTAGTGCATTGCGATATCGCGCAGCACATGGAAAAAGGAATGAAAGGGCAGCTGAAAATCGGTAAAGGTGATGGTGATTTACCCAGTATTCCCGGGGTAACAGCGTATGTTATTCAGGATGATTATTCAGATAGCACTGCTGATAAATCAATTACTGATACGGTTGTTGCCGAAATTACTGAAATGAAAAAGCAGGTTATCGGTAATAACTCTTTCTTTTCAGGACTTACCGTTATTGGTTTAGCCATAGGCTTGATACTCGCGCCTTTGTTAGCGCGTAGATTTAAGGGTATGACCCCAACAGAGGTTATCACTTATATCTTTGACTTGGTCAAACAAGTAGTGGATGTCATTGTTAAAGTCATTAGCTGGTTAATTGGTTTAGTGAAAAAATAACAGCAGAAGTTTAAAGCTGGCTAGTGTTGCACTAGCTTAAAGCCCCTGATGATTCGTTATTAGGGGCTTTTTTATGCGTAAAATTAAGAGAGGATTATAGTGTTAGAGTTATGGGGACTATTTGTTAGCGCCTTTATATCATCAACCATTGCGCCAGGAGGCTCTGAAGCGGTACTCGCTTATTTAGTTGCTGAGAAGGTGCAGCCGGTTATGTTACTGGTTATTGTTGCCACAATAGGTAATACACTGGGCGCATTAACCACTTGGTGGCTAGGCAGCTTAACAGCAAAAAAATTTCCAGCCGAACACCTTCTGGATAAGAACAAGCAAAAAGCTCTGCGCTGGGTACAGCACTGGGGTTACTGGAGTTTGTTGTTTTCGTGGTTACCCGTTGTCGGTGATGGTTTATGTTTCGCGGGTGGATGGTTGAAGTTGCCCTTGTTTTTATCAACAATATTGATAGCTATCGGTAAGTTATTACGTTATCTATTTGTTGCTTATTGGTTTGTATAAGATAAGTACGGCATGCTGTGATAAAATGTTGCGCATTCGTCGTTCGGTTTTTCTAAAAGGCTTTGTAGGGTGTGGCTTTAGCCCGCCAAATACGTAAAGTGATGCAGGCGGGCTAAAGCCACGCCCTACAGGCAATGAGAATAAACTCCTTCTCCAGAGGGAGAAGGTTGGGATGAGGGGGTTTAAATGCATGATTTTATCCTCCTCACCCAACCCTCTCCAGCAAGAGAGGACTTAAGTCAACAGCATTGGCCCATACAGGTATATATAGTTTACGATGTAAGGAGTAGGTTGGGTAGAGGAACGAAACCCAACAATTGAAGTCACTTAAATGCCTGATTGTTTGAGTTCCCAAGCCCCTCCAATGTACGAAACCTGTTGTATAGACGTATTATTAGATGCTTTTAATACCACGGAAGCCACACCCAATAATAATTTATGCAGCAAGCAAAGAGCGACAAACTGAATACAGTTGATCAGGAGAATTAATAGAATGTTACGTTACTTTCCAGTAGCAGGCATAGCATACCCAGACCACAAGCGCGATTATAGTATTGCAGCGTTTACTTTTGTTGCCACAGCTATTTGCTTGACCATAGATGGTAGCGGTAGTCGCGAAATGCAATGGCTACTGGCCTTTTGTGGCTATGCTTTTCTGGTGGTTCTATTGGCGGGGGAATCCAGCTTACTACGTATGCAGGTGGTTGTTGCTTTGCTATTTGCAACAGCCGGTGAAATTTTTGCTTCACCCTATATGGAAGGTTATATATACCGCTTTGGTAGCGTGCCACCTTATGTTCCTGCGGGGCATGGCATGGTTTATTTAACGGCCGTAGTATTAGGCCGCTCAGGTTTCTTTATGCGCCATGCGCGTCGTATTGCTTGGTTTACCGTAATAGCCTGTGGGCTTTGGTCTGTCTGGGGATTAACTCCTTATGCGCAACGTAGCGATCAAATTGGAGCCATCCTGTTTTGTGTGTATTTGCTCTATCTGTTTAAGGGGAAGTCGCCCATGGTTTATCTTGGCGCTTTTTTTATCACTACCTGGCTGGAACTTGTAGGCACCACTGCGGGCACTTGGGCATGGGCGACAGTTGATCCTGCATCCGGGCTTACTCAGGGCAATCCACCTAGCGGCGTCGCTGCCTGGTATTGTCTGGTAGATGCTGTTGCTATGGCAGGCGCTGCTCCGGCATTGCACCTAATACAAAAAATCAATACTCGTATAGTGCAGTTTAAACAATTTGCCCGAGTGAGTAGTAAATAATAGACGCAAGACTTAGGGAAATGGAAACAAAAATTCTACCCAATATTGGATGATTATTAATTACCAGCTCCCTTATCATCGAAAATTAAATAAATATGCACTATATACAACCCAATCAGGATTATCGTTCCCAAAGCACTGAAAATGTCTCTGCAGATGCATTACGAGAAGCCGCAATAAAACATTATGATGCCTGCTATTGGGATTACCTGTTTGCCTGGAGTAGCCGCAACGATTTAGCGCTGCATTATGGTTACTGGGATGAAAACACAAGCTCACATAGCGAGTCATTATTAAATAAAAACCAGAAGCTCTATGAGGCTGCTGATATCCAGTCTGGTGATTATGTTCTGGATGCAGGTTGTGGTATTGGGGGAAGCTCAATCTGGATGGCAAAAAATCATGCTAACCATTTAAAAGCCATTACCATTAGCGCAAAACAAGCTTACTATGCTGGGCAGCATGCAAAACGGCATGGGGTTGCTGAAAACGTTGATTTTGAAGTTTCCGATTTTTGCGCGACACCTTATGCCGATGAAACCTTTGATGTAGTCTGGGGGCTGGAAAGTGTTTGTCATGCCCTGAATAAAGCAGATTTTATACGCGAAGCTTTTCGGGTCTTAAAAAAAGGTGGCAGACTGGTAGTCTGTGATGGTTTTTTAATGCAGAGGGAAGTCGCAGATGAAGATTGGCCCGCTATGGTCGATTGCCTGGATGGCTGGGCAGTACCAAATTTATGCTTACGTGAAGAATTTGAGCAACTGTTAAGCGAGCAGGGTTTTAGTCATATAAAATATGCTGATATCACCGAGCAGACGAAGCCTTCTGCTGATTATATGTATAAGGTTACCAAGCGCTTACAACCGGTGCAAAAAATCAGCCAATGGCTGGGTTTGCGTAGTGAAACCCAGACAGCCAATTTTAAAGTAGGTTTGGCACAACATCATTTATTTCACAATAAACTAGTGGAATACGGTATATTTAGCGCAGAAAAAATTTAATCGTTATTTTAAAACAAGGAAAAATAGAATGAAAAACACACTTTTTATCGCTTTATTAATGCTCTCACAGTCTGTTTTAGCTGAATGGGTGCTGGATAACAAAGCTTCAACACTTGACTTTACTACAACAAAAAATGTCAGTAAAACGGAAGTACAGAGCTTTAATTCAATGCAAGGACAAATTAAGGGTAATAAAGCAACTATCACTGTTGATTTAAGCAGTGTAGACACAGGTATTGAAATAAGAGATCAGCGTATTCAGGAGTTACTTTTTAAAGTTGTAAAATTCCCTAGTGCTACGGCGACTATCAATATTAAAGAGTCCGATGTTAAATTGATGAAAACAGGTCAGGTTAAAAATATGCAAGTGGATGCAGTCATTGATCTACATGGCGTAAAACAAACTGCTCCGGTACGAGTGCAAATAGTAGCTTTAGCAAAAAACTCACGTCTGGTCATTTCCACACATCCGGTTATTATTAATTTAACTAACTATAACTTAATTAAGGGTGTCAATGCCTTGCGTGATATTGCAAAGTTAAAAAGCATTAATGCCGCAGTGCCAGTCACTTTTAGTTTGTTGTTTACCCAAAAATAAGCATTTATTTCGAGTAATGAATGTACATTGTTGTTAGTTGATTCTGTGAGTGCCAGGCATGATTTCGCCTGGTTATAAGCGGAATTAATTAACGGGAGCCTTCGTTAAGAAAGGCATGTTATAGCTATTAATTCATTTTGAGTTGTGCCTTATGCAAAAGAAAAAAAATTTTAGTCTTAGAACAATATTTGTCAGTATTTGTTTAGTATTTCTTTTAAATGCTTGTTCGGATGATGTGCCGAAACAGCAAGCTACTAAAGCGCATAACCCCTGGGATCACTCGCATGAAAAAGTGGTTACTGATGTACTAAAACATGTCTTCGAACATGATTTTTCAGAGGAGTGTGTGGAAAGGGAAGTTAAAAATTCGATTAATAAAGACAATGACAGAAAGCGTTTTAAAAAGCCATGTATGTGTATTGCAGAATACATGATGAAAGATTTAACTGCTGTAGAAGCAGAGAAATTCCTCAAAGAAAAGAAAAGCACTCAGTCTTTAAGAATACGCTTTGAAAATGCAGCGTACCATTGTTTGCAGGATAAACAGCAGCCTAAGTCGCCACAGTTGTTTAATAGATAATGATTTGTTGTCGTCTTATAAGGTGGTAATTTCGCCCTATAGATGTACTTGCAGTAAGTTTATATAGACTTCGCGCGGTCACGACTGCGGATTTCTAGCGAATGAGTGCTTGCCGAAAACTACGTTGTTGAAACCGTTACGTAGCCAGTTATGCGTCAGTTTCAGCGCCCCCGTATCAAGTACGGGGCAGGCTTTGCTATCGACAAAAATAAGCTCAATTTATAAGCGCACCCATGACTGCGCGAAGTATACATATAGGAATAATTGAAGCTCAAACATAGACATGTGATGTAGGGTAGATAACGACTCTATAAAAATTACGCTACGTAAATTTCCCCATTTTCAAAGCGTAATCTTACCCAGGATATTTTTGGCTGGATAGTTTGTAGTTGATAATGAGGAGGGTCATTGAACGACCTCCAATTACCGCCCCAATCAAGTGACTGCTTGGCGTACACGGCAAGATTTTTATAATCTACACTATTATGGGAATATGAACCATCTGGATTAAATATCCCTATATCCCATGCAATTCCAAAATTGTGATTGCTTTTACCGCCGCGCGCATTTGTAACTTTTCTTCCTGGGTTCCCATAGCGACCCTGACGAAAAAGCTTATTTTGCTCTTCATAGGTTCTTGTTCCAGAGATGATCTTAACGTTCACCCCTTGGCTTAAAGCCCTTGTCATAAAATGGCGCGCCTCTTTCTGAGCTTGCATTGACAAGGTAGATATATGCTTTTCGGTTCTGCGGTCAAATGTCCCCAGCTCCTCTCTAGCAACTTCATATTCAGCATCAAATGCATTAGAGGCAGTTTCAGTTAATGGACCCCAAAGGCCATCTAACCTGCCTATATAGAAACCATCAGCCTTCAAAAGGCGTTGGAAAAATAGAACATCATCGCCAAATAATTCGTAACTCATTTAAATTACCTATATTAGTTGAACTGCTAGATTTAAAAACATAAAGCCGAGATGAGTGTCTTGTTTGCCCCTGAAGTTGGCGGCTAGCCCTCATTAAAAAAAGGGTCCGGCAATGCTGGATTTCTTAGTTTAGCAGCGGCACCCGCGCCGACGACAGTAAGACCCGTTGGATCGAGTAGGCCAATCTGGACGAGCATACTCGCTTGGTCCCACAGAATGTGTTCGTAAGCGACCTTGTCACCTTAGATTCCAACGATTACGACAAACACCGCTTCGACCCTTTTTCCGGTCGGCTCAACTTTGGGCAGAATGTGATCCATCTTGATAGTGTGCGTGAACGAGACGATGACCTCATCGACGAGTCGTTCCTCGCTATACGTTCGCGAAATCGTTTCGAAAGTGACGTCAGGTGGGAAAAACTGGCCGATGAGACGCTTGGAATAGAACTATCGTACGCTTTGCAGGGCTTGATTGACGAGGTGTGGATTTGGCGTCATAGTAGCCAGCGTCTCGTTAAGGTCGCCGGTTAATTCCGCATGCATATGCGCATTGAAAATCGCATCGAGTTTCGCCTTTAAATGTGGATTGGACATGCTGTCTCCTCTTCCTGGGTTGAGCGCTGCCTAACTTTTTACTAAGACAAACGCATTTTTTACGCGTCGTGCTGGAGCTGTTTGTTCACTGCCAGATTTATATTAGGCAGGTTGATGAAATTCGATAACATTTTCATCTGGATCTCTTATGAAAAAGAATTTCGCTCCTGCAAATTCTATTTTTTCTGTAATACTGATTCCATGGCTTAAAAGCTGTTCCTCGACAGCTTTGGTATTCGTAATCTCTAAAGCGATATGAGTGTAACCCGTGTGTTTATCAGGAATATCCATCAAGACATTACTAGGTGTTTCATCAGTAGAATTGAGAATAAAATTGATATTTACACCAGAAGGATGCTCCATTATTGCAACAGGTTCTGGGCCAACAGGTCCAACAAGAAATTGGAAGCCTAGCTTTTCATAAAACTGTCTGGACGTTTGAAGGTCCTTGACTCTCAGTCCAATATGGTTAACTCGAGTAATTTCTTTCATAAATACTTCCTATTATTTGAAGGCAGTTAATGTCGAGTTGAGATGCCCTTTTTCCCTGATAATGAAACATCAGATTCAGGTCTTTCCATGAAGTACTAAAATATAATTCATTCACAATCTATTAAATAGATACAGAAAACATATTCCAAAGGATAGATAAGGTCATCGAATGCGCCTGCAGCATTGTCTGACTCAGGCACCCACCTGATCTTCTAGCTGTTTTACAAGTTCAGGCGCCAAATCGAGCGCTTGAGCCAACTGATCAAGATATTCTCGTTCTGGTTCGTTATCAACATCGATCACAAAACGTGAGGCAAGGTAAATTTCAGCTGCCGCCTCAGGCGAATCGGCACCAGCTGCGATGTCCTGTACATTCAAGGGCTGGATCAGTTCATTCGTCAGAAATTCGGATGCGCGCGCACCTAAATTTAACTGTTTCAATTGCTCGTTAATCTTTTCAAGCTCCTGCTCATCGATATGCCCGTCGGCCTTGGCAGATGCAACCATCGCTCTCAACAGGACGTGGCTGCGTTTATTTAGATCCGCACCGCTCAACGCGTCTACATGATTGTCAGGGTCCGATGCACCGCCATCCTGCTGGGCTTGCCATTTCTGATAGGTTTGATAGGCAATACCACCAATAGCGGCCAAGCTGCCTAGCTTAAGTGTTGTACCTGTCAGTTTACGACCGCTCTGGGTGCCTAATAACATGGCTAAAGCCCCGGTAGCCAAAGCCCCTTTTTTCGCTCCGAAAATCATAGCATCCCGTTGCCCAGCATCTTCCGGCAAAGTTATATTTTCGTCAACCAGGCCTTTCCCTTTTGAGGCAAGTTCCTGGCCAGACTGTAAAAAAAGATCTAATAATCCTTTTGTATCCATGGTATTCCCCTAAGCAAGTTGGTATATTCCTTCTTTTGAATATGTTTTTAAAAATATGAATCTACTTTAAATTTCATGGCAAAACGAAGATCAATTCAATTAGGCTAAAGCCTTTTGAGTTATTAAATCCGCCAAAGATGGTAACTTGTACTGACCGCTGACTCTATCATAAATGTAATCATAAATGCTAACGCCTATTTTTTTAGGGGCCTGATTGATGGTCATAAATGTATCTTTTTTTTCATTCACTTTTCGCTTCGCGTCTTGAATAACTGGAGTGAATCACTGTAACCTTGCAAGGAAAGCTTTCGCCTTCTTGGTCGCTTGCTCGACACTTGCTATGACTAGGTTTTTAAATTGTCCGGTCTTGCGAACTTTTATGCCGATTTGATGGTGAAGATATATTGATACCCAACACAAATCAAGTAATTGATTTGCAGAAAAAAAGTAAAAAAAGGAAGCAAAAAAAGAGAACAGGAACTAATTGGCTGGCCTGTTTTGCTGATGGGATCGCCGAACTGATTTTTTTGTAATAACTGTAGATATGTAGCTTGATATAATGGGCTTTGCAATACTCGGCCTGAGTTAAACTCTGGCTTGCCATTGCGGTATATGCTCTTGCATAGCCACTTGATTTTGAGATGGTCTGATAAATGCCTCCAGAGTTAATTGGAGGGAAGTCGTTTGTCCTATTTAAAAGTAGTTTAGAATGTGTATTTTAATTAACGCTTACAATGAAGCGCTCCGTGTGGACCCGCAGGCGGGATGCTGAGGTAAGAGCTGGAGAGAAACCAGCTCTTACCCGATTGTGCGTTGATTGAACGGCAGTTCACGGCCATTAACGGACTGCCAAATTATTTTCAATTAATTCCGAGCTCAATCATAAAGTGATTTTGAGCGACTTTTTTACTTTCAATCGAGTCTGACCCCTTTGGTTTTCTATCGTGCCGGGCTTGTCCAACAAACGGTTCAGATTGTGGCTCGCTTCGCGATCACAATCTAACCTTATTCGTTAGGCAATATCATTGCCACATCGCATGGTAGATTTGCCGAACCTTATTTCCACCTATATTCGTATTCGGCCTTCGTTTAATCACCTGCGATAATCTTTTTGACATCATCAAGGCCAAGTGCATTGCCTCCAATACCCCAGTTACCACTTTTCACTTCATTAACCACTACCCAAGTGACACCCCGAAGTTTCTCGCTTGTTACCTCTGTGACAGCGTTTGTGATTTTTTGAATTAAATCCTTTGTTTGTTCTTGGGTAAGTTCATCTTCAAATACCTTCACTTCAACAAATGGCATTTTCATTCTCCTGGTTTTGCCGCTTGTAATTTATATCAGGCAACACATGCGGCTTTTCTATATTGCCTAACAGCTTAGTAGAGGACCTAAAAGTCGCAATGTATTGGGTCTTTTAGTGTCGTCTATAAATTTATTTTACAGATAAGAAATTGTTATTACAAGAGATCTTGTCTAGCAAATCAGGGCAATCGCACTTAAAATTTAGTTGACTTTACAAAACTCCGAGAACTCAATAGTTTGTAGGTTTTTAGCTTTCAAAGTCTGCAAGAATTAGAAAAAAATGTAAATTACAAAAACTTTAACTTATTGATTTTCATAGCAACAAATTTAAGTTCGAGTGCCCTATCTAGCAAATACCCCTAAAGCTAGAAGTTATTACGACACGCTAAAATAAGTGCATGTTTAAGTTTTAATCATCTACTACAATGGTTAAAATTTAGTGGCACCGGATAGGTCAGGGCTTCGCAGCCCTTCCCCTCCTAAGAACCGTACTTGCGAGTTTCCCAGCATACGGCTCAAGCCCTTTAAAAGCCGAGTATATTCGACCCGATCGCTCATTTCTTATTAGTGGTCATATTACCCTCTAATCAAGGTTCTTTCCAGTGTTGTACTGGCTAAAAATAAACGATCATAGTTTCGTGTACGACATTGTTTCTCTGCACGGTCTTTAAAGTATTCCCGATAAGCAGGGTCATAAGGGTTAGCTTCGCCACGAACTTTAACGTGGTAACGGATAGGCACGTCGGCCATCCGAAATAACCCTAACCATTGTCGCTTCCCTTGTTTATTGATCACAAACGTACCGAAATTACTTCGTCCTTCTATGCGAGAACGATAACGGTGTGTTATCCATGCATTGGTTTTACTACGGTGGCAATGTCGCAACCAGCGACGTACACCATAATATATTTCATTATCCAACGTATTGAATAAACGTTTGGCCACGACCTGACGGTTTGAGAAAGCCCAGCCTCGAAGTTTGCTGTTCAATTTTCTAAGCATCGCTTCAAAGGGTAGCTTTTGCGATTCTTTAAAGAAAATTTTCAGCATTTCCCGAAACTGAGTGACTTTCTTTTGAGAAGGGCAGATTATCAATTTATCTTTGAACTTTCTAAGGGTAAACCCTAGAAAATCAACCCCTTCTTCAATCGGGCGTAGATGTGTCTTTTCCTCTGATAATGTCAGCCCTCGGGGCTGAAGAAAGTCTTTTACCGCAGGTAATATTTCGTCGCGTAGAATGCCTTCCGTTGCCCCCGTAATAACAAAATCATCCGCATAGCGGATCACGTTGAGTTTGCGGTGTTTCTTATTGCGTCCTTTTATGACGACAGTTTCCAGCCCATCCAAGGCCATATTGGCTAAGATAGGGGAAATAATACCGCCTTGCGGTGTGCCTTCATGACTATCATAGTACTTTGACTTCTCCATATACCCTGACTTGAGCCATTGTTTCAGTACCTTTTTCGGTAGCAGAATGTGCTCAAGCAGCCAGTCGTGGCTGATACGATCAAAACAGGCTTTAATATCAGCATCTAGTACCCAGGGCGCTGCCCTGCGTGTTGCCAGCGCTATAAAGCATTGCTTGACTGCATCATGTACACTACGTTTTTCCCGAAACCCATAAGAATGCTTGTCACCTAATGTTTCGGCAACAGGTTTTAGGGTCAATGCGTATAATGCTTGCATCGCCCGATCATGCATAATGGGGATGCCGAGAGGACGCAGTTTGCCATTGCTTTTAGGAATCCAGCAACGACGTAAGGGATGGGCTTTATAGCCCCGTATTTTTAGTTGTGACACGGCACACCAATAGTGCTGGTGTGTTTTCCAGATAACACCATCAATTCCTGATGTTCTTTTACCTTTGTTAGAAATGATTCGCTTTACGGCCAGCATTCTGGCATAAAACGAACGACTCAGAAGATATTGCAAAGCTTTCACCTTGTGCCATCGTCCTCGCCGTACGGCCTCTGCGATACGCATTTGCAGCCGATTAACCAAACACTCAACAATGGACCAGTTGACCTGATTCCAGTTCTGTTGATTGGCAGAAGGTGCACCAGCCATACAGGCCGTCATTTGCGTTTCCTTCTCAAAATCGGTTCTCCAAACTCTTTCGCAGAAAAGCACCAAATGGACGTGGGCACACTTTCGTGTCGGACAAATCTTGAATCCGTATCGACTACATTACATAATCGCCTTCGCTTTTTCCATTCTCTCATCGACGTACCGCCTTCGGCATCCCTTGCGGGCAGCTTTCTCCATCGCTGGAGGACGATACGACATTGCCACGTTCCACATAAATATCTTAACGAACGACTTAGGTGCTGCCTGTATCCCAGCAGTGCTTTATCTGCGTGAAACCGACGTTATAACAGTTCCACTGACTACCCACCTGTTGGTTACAGCCTATCAGTGCTTTTGGCTGCTCTTTTGTTAACGGGACTTCAAGACGACAGTTCACATTACATTCACCCTATCATTCCATCCTAGCTCCCGTCCGCCTTAGCACTGGCAGTTACGATTCCCCTCACGGTTCCTCTTATACGAGTTTCATTGTCCCAGACGCTTCACACCACATCCGTGTCGCATGGCCTGGTAGGATACTGGAGGCAGAACTCCAGGTTGCGCCTCACTTAAAAAAAAGTGATTTACAACATATATTTATGCAACTTCGTGTCGCAACTAACGCCAAAATCAGCGCGCAGTTTAAAGAGGCGCGCTTTTTTGCTTCGCAAAAAATGTGACGCTTTAAACTGTCCGCTGGATTTTTTTGTTGGACGAAGCCGCTATCGCGGAGAAAAACAGCGCATCCCTTAAATTTAAAGTGTAACCTCATTGCCTGTTATATGCATAACAGGTAACTTGTAAGCTCATCCAACTAACAATAATGAGGTTACACTGTTATGACACCATCGATAGAGCTTAAATTCAACCATTATTATATCCAGCACTGTAAGCATTTAAAGCTTAAGGGACTGCAACCCAAAACCATTGACGCTTATTCACGCGCTATTCGCCGTATCGGGGAACACTTTCAGGGGCATCTGGATAACTTAACGCAAGATCAACTGGTGGATTATTTTCATGCTCTTTTAAGCCGCCTTTCCTGGAGTGCCGTGAAACTAGATCTCTATGGTCTCAAGTTTTTCTATACACATGTGCTACAAAAGCCGTGGGTTGATGTGCTAATGATTAAACCACCACGATGTACGCGTATACCCGATATTGTCACTGTGGTTGAAGCACAACAACTGTTTATGTCGACCCGTAATCTAAGCTATCGAGTTTTTTATTTTACGATTTACAGTCTAGGTTTACGTTTGGGCGAGGGCTTAAGCCTGAAAGTAGGTGATATTGATGCGACACGCATGCGGGTACATATTCGCAATGCCAAAGGCAATAAGGATCGGCTTGTGCCTTTGCCTGTGAATACCTTGAAGGTGTTGCGTAAGTTTTGGGCTGTGCATAAAAATCCAGTGCTGTTATTTCCCAGCCGTGCCCGGGGTTTAAAAGGTGCACATCTTGCTGAATCGCCCCTTGATCGCGGTGGAGTTCAGAAGACGATCAAAATCAGTTACGCTCCAACCAAATCAGCGCGCTACATGCAATGAAACGCAGTCGTACACAGCTGAGTCCTGTGATGCAGGTTAACTGTGCAGACTGTGACTATCAAACCTTTGTGCCTCACTCCTGTGGCCAGCGTAACTGCCCGCATTGTCAGCATTATGACAAATCGGCAGGAAAGCCGATTTGCACAGCTTCAGCTGCCCGTAGGGTAAAGGTGCATGGATGCACCTTTATGATTGTCAGCAGTGGATTGAGAGACAAGTGCAGCGACAAGTCACTGCTGATTATTTTATGAATACCTTTACCTTACCTGCGCAGTTAAGGTCGTTAGCCAGGCAGCACCCACGTTTACTTTATAGCATGATGTTTGACTGTGCCTGGGCGACTTTACAGAGTTTCAGTAAAAATGATAAGTAGTTGCGAGGCGATCCCGGGGCGATTGCAGTTTTACACGCGCATTCACGCGAACTAAATTATCATCCGCATATTCATGTCATTATACCTGCGGCAATTGTGGACAAAATCAAGAAGCTCTGGCGCACTAAGGAAGGCAAATACCTGTTTCATCATAAAGCACTGGCGAAAGTATTTCGTGCAAAGATGCTAACACGTATGAACGAAGAAAAACTGCCATTCCCTACGGCTATTCCGAAACAATGGGTGGTGGATTGTAAGTTTGTCGGTGCAGGCGATAAAGTCTGATTATGCAGTTTACTCATCCAATAAAAATAAAAGCGCTTTATGTGTGTTGATTCTATTAGAAACTTGAGGGTTTCTTAAAACTAGGTGTATCTTTCTATCTACTTGTATTCATTGCGATTTAAAGACATAGGATGAACTAATTGCACAATCAGACGATAAAACATTGATATATCTGGGTCGATACCTGTATCGTGGCGTGATTCGTGAACAGGATATCTTATCCTGCCAGGATGGAAAAGTAAGCTACCGTTATCAAGACAGCAAAACCAAACGCTATCAAACCAAAACGGTATCAGGGGTTAAGTTTCTCTGGCTGGTGCTGCAACATGTTTTGCCTAAAGGCTTTCGTCGTGTGCGCAATTATGGTTTTTTTTACACCCGAATAGCAAGGGCGTTATTAAGCTGATTCACTTCCTGCTTAAGCTTGACCCGACGAAAATATTACGGACACTCAAAGTACGGCCGGCATTCAGTTGCAAATGTTGTGGCGGGGCGATGGTTGTTGGGCGTCGGCAAATACCCAGGGTGGAAATAATGTTTCAGCCTTTGCCGACTTAACAATTGGAATCACTAGCGCTTATGTAAATTTAAACACTTCGACCCAGGCTATCAGCGGATTAAATGCTGAGGGAGTTGCTTGGGCTAAAATCGGAGATTAAGGCAGAATTTTGCTCCGATACTTGGACTTTGAGAGTTGACTGCAATGGACAACGCTCAAAGTTCAGTTAAACAGGTAAAAACAGAGGCTCAATTCATCAGTCGGGCTGATCAACAAAAAGCTATTTTCATAGAGCGGATTTAAACGACTTTCTACTATGTGTGCCGGGCTTGTCCAACAAACGGTTCAGATTGTGGCTCGCTTCGCGATCACAATCTGACCTTGTTCGTTGGACGAAGCCGCTATCGCGGCAGAAAAACCCATTTACGGATACACTCCAATATGTACTCATTGTCGAGTATGATAATTGGAGTTTACCATGAATACGATAGAACAAACTTATTTTGAAAAGCTATATAACCGTCACCTTCGTGCTTTAAAATTACGCGGCATGAGTGATGCAACCATTGATAGCTATGCTCGTGCTGTGCGCAGAGTCACTGAGCACTTTGATTGCTCACCCGAAAGACTCAGTACTGAACAGCTTGAAGTCTATTTTGCTGAATTGGTTGAATCTCATTCCTGGAGTACCGTTAAAATCGATCGTAATGGTCTCCAGTTTTTCTGGCAATACGTCCTTAAAAAGGATTGGCAATGGATTAAAATCATCAAAGCCCCCAAGATACAGACACTGCCTGATATTCTAGCGGTTTCCGAGGTAGAGCAACTGATTGCGGTGACCTACAAACTACGTTACAAAGTCTTTTTATTAGCAACCTACTCAATGGGCTTGCGCCTGGGTGAAACGCTTTCTTTGCAAGTCGGTGATATTGATGCAAAGCGCAAACAGGTACATATTCGCCGGGGCAAAGGGCATAAAGACCGCTTTGTGCCATTACCTGATTTAACATGCTATGCATTGCGTGACTTATGGCGTAAACACCGTAATCCAGTCTGGTTATTTCCCAGTGGAACCGGCTCAATGGAGACCCTTCAAAATGCGACAACACCGATGGATAGAGGCGGCGCTCAAGCCGCGATGAAAGCGGCCCTTAAAGACTGTGGGATTAAAAAAAGCCTCGATTCACACGCTGCGTCATAGCATAGTCACGCACCTGCTGGAACAAGGATTAAGCCTGATTCATATTCAGCACTTGCTCGGCCATGCTAGCCCGACCACGACAGCTCGCTATGCTCATTCCACGGAACTGACAGAAAAGGATACTATCTCAGCCATTAATCAACTGACCAATACCTTATCAACAGGTTTCAGGAGTCAGTCATGATCCCCCTTGTCACGATTATTGAGCATTATGAAAGCAGTTTTCACAAAAAATACTCGACAAAATTATTGCCTGGCCATTTAAAAGCTATCTCTGCAATAAAGCGTTGCCGCACGGCACTGTCAGGTGAGTTTCATGTGCAATGTACAGAATGTGGTCACTCAGAATGGCACCCTAAATCCTGTGGATATCGTAGCTGTCCCCAGTGTCAAAACCATGAAGCGTCGGAATGGCTGATGCGTCAGCAAAAGAAACAACTTCCGGTTGACTATTATATGGTGACCTTTACGCTCCCCGCTCAATTGAGAGCGTTGACATGGCATCACCAGACAATCATTTATCAGCTGATGTTTCTCTGTGTCAGTAGCACATTAAAGGATTTTGGGCTCAACCCCAAAAACCTCGGGGCTGAAATAGGCATGACGGCCGTATTGCACACGCACAGCCGCAGACTGGATTATCATCCGCATATTCATGTCATTATTCCGGGCGGCGGGATCAACAAAGCTAAAAGGCAATGGATAAAAACCAAAGGCAAATACCTGTTCAATGAGTTTGCCCTGGCTAAAGTCTTCCGTGCCCGGATTCTGGACGGACTGAA
The DNA here is from genome assembly GCF_965251085.1 of Methyloprofundus sp. Taxonomy (NCBI): domain Bacteria; kingdom Pseudomonadati; phylum Pseudomonadota; class Gammaproteobacteria; order Methylococcales; family Methylococcaceae; genus Methyloprofundus; species Methyloprofundus sp. Next base: position 4,913,658 of record NZ_OZ252594.1, read on the forward strand.
TGCAGCAAAGCTACCGATTCCCTGTTCAATGCCAGAAGAGTGGGTCGTCGATCGTAAACGTGTCGGTAACGGTGAACCTGCTTTAAAGTATTTATCGCGTTATTTATATCGCGGGGTGATCAGTGAGAAGAACATCATTGCAGATAACAATGGCAGGGTCACCTTTCGGTACACAGATGGCGACACGGGCGAGACCTTAACCCGATCTCTGAAAGGAGAGGATTTTTTATGGCTGGTTCTGCAGCATGTTCTGCCTAAAGGGTTTCATCGTGTCAGAGATTATGGTTTTTTGCACAGCAATGCAAAGACATTACTGAAGCTAGTACAGCTAGTCCTGCGTGTTGTTATTCAGTTACTGGCACCTAACCAAGGCTCGTTGTTAAATGCCCTCATTGCCAGGCTCCCATGCAGGTCATCGGTTTTAGGCCACCAGAGCCAGGATAAATAAAATGGATCATAAACCCCCAATTCACAAACAGAGAGAATAATTTATAACATAATGATATAGCTGTATTTTTTTTTGCAGTATAGAATGCAAAGGCGGGAGCTTGCCTGAAGGAAAGTGATGATCCGTATTAAGGCCAGGAGCCAAAAAGATATTTGCTTATTATAAAGCGTTTACCTCATCCCGGGCTTGTCCAACACGGGATAAGATTGTGGTGCGCTTCGCTTACACAATCTATCCTTATTCGTTAGGCAACATTTAACACATGCACGCCCAATTCATCTTTATGTTGTTCAATTTGCCAAAGGTCATAAGTAACTTGATGTCCCATCCAACTTTCAGGGCTAGCCCCTAAAGCAATTGATAACCTAACTGCCATTTCTGGTGTTACACTCCCATTTCCATTTATAACTTTTGATAATGTTTTTCGACTAACAGCTAGAGCCTTGGCTGCTTCAGTGATGCTTATTTTTGCTGGCTCTAACCATAAGTCTTTTATGATTTCACCCGGATGAGGTGGATTATACATTTTCATAATATCTCCTAATGGTAATCCTCATAATTTATAGTTTCTGCATCACCTTCATGAAAACGAAAAGTAATACGCCAGTTTGCTTGTACTGTTACAGACCATATTCCTTTTCTGTCGCCTTTTAATTCGTGAAGTTTTAGAAATGGAATATCCATATCTTTGACAATTTTCGCTTGGTTTAATTGAGCAAGAATCAAACGTAACCGGTCTGTGTGTTGTGCTTGAATTCCAGCTTTGCTACCTGTTCGATAGAATTTTTCCAAACCTTTGTGAATGAAGCTTTTTATCATCAATCAAATTGTAACCTCTTAATTCTCAATCTGCAATTTTTCTGTTGCCTAACGCGTAAATCAGCCACCGCGATCAAAGATGCTAAACTTTAAATAGGCGATAACTTTTTTAAACACTATATAACTTTAAAGAATCTGCGCTGCTAGCGGTTGGCTGGATTTTATTGTGTGTGCCCGGCATGGGCATGATCTTATGGGGTGCAAGTACCCTGTACATTATCCAGAGATTTATTTTATATGATAATTCTAAAAAGTACTAGCCGATGGCAAGGGCGGAGGGTGACCAATGTTTGAAAGAAGCCTAAGTGCAAAAAATTCGTCAGGAACGAATTTGAACAGCTTTAGCTGGCCCGAAGGGTGATCTACAAGGAAGTAGATCATAGCTCTGCGAGCCAATGGACAAAAACAGCATAGTAAGGCCGAACCGCAGGGCGAATCAGCACAACATGACGAAGCCCATCTGGATCACTGTGAGATGGTAAATGCTGTGGTCGTGCAGAGAAAGATCATGTTCTTACCCGGGGAGATCTGCCTGCCTAAGACCCGTATGTACGGCGCTGTGGGAGGGAGGCTACTTGAGTAGTTCCCTATCCCGATTAGATACAGAGTTTACCTCAGGCATGAAAACTAGCAGATTTCTTTTTTTTAAATTTATAAGGATACCCTTTTAGCTTTAAAAAAACATCCCATTTGAAGGAAACATTAAAACCCGTGTTTTCACGTGTTTTAATGTTTTCAATCGAGTCTGACCCCATTTCTTTGACCCCATTTCTTTATGACCCCATTTCTTTCATTTCTTTCCATTTCTTCAGTCCATGCATCTTTTTCATACATTATTGTTTAATGCACTTTATCCCACTCAGGAACATTAGGATTTTTTGGTACTGAATCAAGTACTTTATTAACCTTTGTTTTTAAAGAAGAAATATCTTTTTTAGAAATTCTCGCTTCAATCGTTGAAAGCATCTCTATTTGGCTAATTTGTGTTGTAAGCATATAGTTGGCAAGATTATTCATTGAAACACCTTGAATGTGTGCTTCACTTTCTAACCGTGCCTTCAAATCAACAGGAATTCTTAAAGTAACTACTTGTGTCTTACTCATAATTTTTTCTCCACATTTGATAGAAATCTTTTGGTGTTAGCACCTTGAACTTAAAACCTCTTAATTCACCACCATCAAAATCACGAATATTTGAGGTGATTAAGTAGTTACTATTGCTTGCAAATGCACACTCAACAAATAAGTTATCATTTTCATCTCTTAAGTTTGGTCGAAGCCTGTAATATATTTTTTGTTTTTGTGCCAGAAGAACCAATAAATCAAGTACATCTTCAACTTGCCCAATATTCAGCCTTGTAAGTTTAAGAATCTCCTTTCTTTTCAAGACATCATCATATTCAAGTAATATCTGCGTTGATAATGCAATATTAATCTTCTCATTTGTGATGAGCCGGAAAATTTTATGTGACGCACCAGACTGACTAATATGTGCTGCTAATAAAACATTGGTATCCATTGTCACTATCATAGGCATAAATGATAGCACATACGAATACTATATTCTATGAGCAGATTTTAAAACACCGGGTAGCTCAGGGTCTCGCGACCCTTTGCCCCCTAAGAACCGTACTTGCGAGTTTCCCAGCATACGGCTCAAGCCCTTCAAAAGCCAGAATAAACTGACCCAGCTGCCTTATTATTCAACAGTAAACTCATTTTATTTAGTGTAAAATGATGTATTTTCCATCACTAACTTTACTACCAAAAACAATGTCTGTTGAACAAATTTAATAGCCAACCTTTGCGATACGTATCTACAGCCGATAATACATATTGCTATGCCAGAAGGTGCACCAGCCATACAGGCCGTCATTTGCGTTTCCTTCTCAAAATCGGTTCTCCAAACTCTTTCGCAGAAAAGCACCAAATGGACGTGGGCACACTTTCGTGTCGGACAAATCTTGAATCCGTATCGACTACATTACATAATCGCCTTCGCTTTTTCCATTCTCTCATCGACGTACCGCCTTCGGCATCCCTTGCGGGCAGCTTTCTCCATCGCTGGAGGACGATACGACATTGCCACGTTCCACATAAATATCTTAACGAACGACTTAGGTGCTGCCTGTATCCCAGTAGTGCTTTATCTGCGTGAAACCGACGTTATAACAGTTCCACTGACTACCCACCTGTTGGTTACAGCCTATCAGTGCTTTTGGCTGCTCTTTTGTTAACGGGACTTCAAGACGACAGTTCACATTACATTCACCCTATCATTCCATCCTAGCTCCCGTCCGCCTTAGCACTGGCAGTTACGATTCCCCTCACGGTTCCTCTTATACGAGTTTCATTGTCCCAGACGCTTCACACCACATCCGTGTCGCATGGCCTGGTAGGATACTGGAGGCAGAACTCCAGGTTGCGCCTCACTTAAAAAAAGTGATTTACAACATATATTTATGCAACTTCGTGTCGCAACTAACGCCAAATTCAGCTGACACTGGCAGATGTTCGATGAACCCTAACAATACACTAAACTTTGATTAAAGATGACATCTGAAAACGAGTGGTGCTGCCAGTGGTCAGCTGCAATTTTTTGTTGGACGAAGCCGCTATCGCGGAGAAAAACAGCGCATCCCTTAAATTTAAAGTGTAACCTCATTGCCTGTTATATGCATAACAGGTAACTTGTAAGCTCATCCAACTAACAATAATGAGGTTACACTGTTATGACACCATCGATAGAGCTTAAATTCAACCATTATTATATCCAGCACTGTAAGCATTTAAAGCTTAAGGGACTGCAACCCAAAACCATTGACGCTTATTCACGCGCTATTCGCCGTATCGGGGAACACTTTCAGGGGCATCTGGATAACTTAACGCAAGATCAACTGGTGGATTATTTTCATGCTCTTTTAAGCCGCCTTTCCTGGAGTGCCGTGAAACTAGATCTCTATGGTCTCAAGTTTTTCTATACACATGTGCTACAAAAGCCGTGGGTTGATGTGCTAATGATTAAACCACCACGATGTACGCGTATACCCGATATTGTCACTGTGGTTGAAGCACAACAACTGTTTATGTCGACCCGTAATCTAAGCTATCGAGTTTTTTATTTTACGATTTACAGTCTAGGTTTACGTTTGGGCGAGGGCTTAAGCCTGAAAGTAGGTGATATTGATGCGACACGCATGCGGGTACATATTCGCAATGCCAAAGGCAATAAGGATCGGCTTGTGCCTTTGCCTGTGAATACCTTGAAGGTGTTGCGTAAGTTTTGGGCTGTGCATAAAAATCCAGTGCTGGTATTTCCCAACCGTGCCCGGGGTCTAAAAGGTGCGCATCTTGCTGAATCCCCCCTTGATCGCGGTGGCATCCAGAAGACAATCCGTCTTGTGACGCAAGAAATGGGACTAAAAAAAAGATTTCCTGCCACTCGCTGCGCCACAGTTACGCCACTCACCTGTTAGAAGCCGGGGTTGATTTAGTTGAGTTGCAGAAGATTCTGGGCCATACCAGTTTAGTAACCACGGCTCGCTATACGCATTTGACCGATATTACCGATGAGAATGCAGAGCTGCACATTAATCAGTTAGTCAATGACTTTTCTATTCACTGGGGGCAGATTTCATGATAACCCTAGCTGCAGTGATTGATCAATTTCAGTCTGACTTTTTAAGCGAGTATCAATCTCGTTTACGCTCCAATCAGATCAGTGCATTACATGCCATGAAGAGCTGTCGGACACAGCTGAGTCCTGTGATGCAGGTTAACTGTGCAGACTCAGACATCTTGATTCAGACGAAACTAATTTGAGACCATTTCCTAATTTTTTGCGGATGAAGTCAGCTCATAAATTAAGCGCAGATCGGTTCCTGGATAGTTGAGTTCCGTTTGATTGAGTTGTTCAAATAACTTTTCTATTGCTTTATTACTTGCAGGTCGGGAAGTACTATGCACACGTATCCGAAGTTGTTTTTTTACTTCATCGGGTAATATATCTGCTTCTGTCACAAACAGCGTTTGTAATAGTTGCCTTGCCATCGGAAAGTCGATTGTCGGTGAGGTTAGCAGAGCGGCCATTGCTGTTTCTGCCCGATAAGCGATCATGTTGACAGTATCTATCAGCCGCTTTTTCCCTGGCAGAAGCTGTTCGAACTTATCTTCGTCTCTCAACTCTTGCCAGGTAATGTGTTTGGGCGTTTGGCTTAGTTTTTCCTTGATGGTTTTTAGTTCATTTTCATAATGCTCTATTTCTTCGAGTAATTCTGCTCGTTTTCTTTCCCATTTCTTGTATTTCACATCTTCCGTTTCATCTTTTTTAATCACCGGATGAAGTTCCATCGCTGCAAATCGAGATAGACGGTAATTGAGTTTGGATTGTATCGAATTACGCTGTCCTTCCTGTTGGCGCCTATCAGGGTTGACCACCTTTTGGGTATCGGATAGTGGCTCTATTCCATACTCCTGTAGCATATCTAGCCCATAGTGGTGCTTCATATATCTAAAAAAGTTCTCTTGGCACCACCGGCTAAACATTCGCCCAGAAACAGCCGTCAACTCTAGTTCATAGGCTGTGGTAATAATACTGGTTTGGTGACCAGAATCAGTCAACTTGCGCACTTCTCTCATCCACATCGCCTGTTTTTTGGTTCCAACCAGACTGCCTCGTTCGGCGAGTTTCATGATGACTTTTTCACCACTCGGTAGGGTGATCTCCTGACTGGAAAAATTGTCCAGTGGCCAATTTTCGGTGGGAAATTTATGATAGGTCATGCAAGCGACACGATGCTTGTCCCACATCTTTCTAAAGAATGCGGGGCTATAGCCTTCTCTATCAAACACCAGGATAAAACGACAGGCTTGTTTGTTTTGCTGTAATGCTTGTGCACTCGGTTGATTCGGAATGTCTTTGAGTAATCGGGGGACGATATCTTCTTCCAGCGTTTTTAGTAAGCCCGGATCCACCGTTTTTTCAACGACAAAGAAGGGACGCCCCGTACCATCATTAACCCAGTAGTCGGTGATACCCCGTAAGCAGAGTTTTTCGCGTGAAACATGCCGTTTGGGAAGTTTAGTCAAGTGTCCATGATAGACACGGACATGACCATCTATGTAGAGTGTTCCTGCTGCCTCTGGTTCATTTTCCATCCATTGTCGACTGAGGTCGGCCGCCCAGCTTTCGACTGATTTTGGTTCAGCCAGTCCTTTTACTTTGGATCTTAAACAACGCACTTCGGGAGCCCGATCCAGGCCAAGTAGTTTGCCGAATTCACCCGGTGCATGCTCGCGAAGTTGTTCGGCATTTTTGATGCGACATAGCCCCATAAAGGCGAGTAGCAATAGAATATGAAAGGTTTGATAGTAACCTGTCAGTTTGCCCAGGTGGCGCTCAATGTCATTTAATAAGCCATTGCCAAGTAACGCGGGCAATGCACATAACACACCGCCTTTAGGAACATCTAAACAGGATTCGAATTCGATTGAGGCTCCCTTTTCCTGCTCACCCAAAGCCGCCTGGATTCGCTCTTCTACTCGAGTGCAGGCCGTACCAAGCACATCGGCTGCATTGGCATCTATAATATCACGGGCTGATTTGGTACTGCCATCATTGGGGTCTATTGATGCGGCAGACTTTTTTTTAAACGTCCATCACTGATCGCCTTGCGAAAGGTATCTGCCCGGATGCCTAATTCTTTAGCGGCTTCGTTAGGCGTCATACCTTGATCCAGATATTCCTGAGCTTGCTGCAAAACCTCAAGCGTAAAGAGTGGTCCTCCCTTGCGAGTCGGGCGAGGTTCAAAAAACGAATCAGCCCCTTTTTCTCGTAGTTGCCTTAATGAGCGCATAACACTACTTTTAGAGACACCAAAGGTTGTAATAATATCGATTGAACGACAGGAACCGGTATTGATGAGTTGAGAGGTGTGAAGTCTAAATAATCTCTTATTGTCAGCCTGGTGAGAATAGATCGGGATACCGCCGAGGAAATAAAACCACTCATCATTTCGGTTATCAACACTGACCTGACCATTTATAATAGTCGTACCCTGAGGAATTATTGGGAGCATGAGTTGCTGCATTAATTGAATACCTCGTATGATATGAGGGCTTAGTTTAACCTAAATGAGTACCATTTTCATTTCTTTAGCTGAAAATATCAATCATTTGACAATAATTCCCTAACCCTTTAATTATATTGCCTAGTTTAAGTTTTAATGGATTTCTTTCAGGATAGCGAATCAAGATGTCTGAGACTGTGACTATCAAACCTTTGTGCCTCATTCCTGTGGCCAGCGTAACTGCCCGCATTGTCAACATCATGAGAGTCAACAATGGATTGAACGACAGGTACAAAAACAAGTCCCTGCTGATTATTTTATGAATACCTTTACCTTACCTGCGCAGTTAAGGTCGTTAGCCAGGCAGCATCCGCGGTTACTTTACAGTATGATGTTTGACTGTGCCTGGGCGACTTTACAGAGTTTTAGTAAAAATGATAAGCAGTTGCAAGGCGATGCCGGGGCGATTGCTGTCTTACATACACACTCACGCGAATTAAATTATCATCCGCATATTCATGTCATTATGCCTGCAGGCATCGTGGACAAAATCAAGAAGCTTTGGCGCACTAAGGAAGGCAAATACCTGTTTCATCATAAAGCACTGGCAAAAGTATTTCGTGCAAAGATGCTAGCGCGTATGAACGAAGAAAAGTTGCCATTCCCCACAGCTATTCCGAAACAATGGGTGGTCGATTGTAAGTTTGTCGGTGCAGACGATAAAACATTGATATATCTGGGTCGATACCTGTATCGTGGCGTGATTCGTGAACAGGATATCTTATCCTGCCAGGATGGAAAAGTAAGCTACCGTTATCAAGACAGCAAAACCAAACGCTATCAAACCAAAACGGTATCGGGGGCTAAATTTCTGTGGCTGGTGCTGCAACATGTTTTGCCTAAAGGCTTTCGTCGTGCGCGCAATTATGGCTTTTTACATCCGAATAGCAAGGGTGTTATTAAGTTGATTCACTCCCTGCTAAAGTTTGACCCGACGAAGATATTGCGTGCACTCAAAGTACGGCCGGCATTCAGTTGCAAATGTTGTGGCGGGGCGATGGTTGTTGGGCGTCGGCAAATACCCAGGGTGGAAATAATGTTTCAGCCTTTGCCAACTTAACAATTGGAATCACTAGCGCTTATGTAAATTTAAACACTTCGACCCAGGCTATCAGCGGATTAAATGCTGAGGGAGTTGCTTGGGCTAAAATCGGAGATTAAGGCAGAATTTTGCTCCGATACTTGGACTTTGAGAGTTGACTGCAATGGACAACGCTCAAAGTTCAGTTAAACAGGTAAAAACAGAGGTTCGATTCATCAATCGGGCTGATCAACAAAAAGCTATTTTCATAGAGCGCATTAAATGAATTCCTACTATCGTGCCGGGCTTGTCCAGCAAACGGTTCAGATTGTGGCTCGCTTCGCGATCACAATCTAACCTTATTCGTTATATTTGTTTATAATTTATCATACGTTTCAGGCTCGACATCAGGAACCTTAGACATTGCATTCAAAAAAGAAGAAGAACGGCTTCCTTTTTGAGATCGCCCTAGCAAATACTCCTCAGTTAACAATGATGACATTTTTTCTGCTATGGCGGATGAAATAAATTGGTTAATTGAAATACCTTCTTTTTTAGCCAATGATTTGACTTCATTATGAAGTGAATTTGGCAATCTCAAACTAAGAGTACTCATAATTATATACCTCTAATAGCTATAAATTCTTGTGGAGTTACAACTGTAATTCCAAACTGATTACAACCTTTAAAATCTTTTGTGTTGAATGTGACTATATATTCACTTTGCGATTCTACAGCGACTTCTAATACTAAATCATCCTTGGGGTCTTTTAAATAAGGACGCCATAAAAAGAAGATTTTTCGGATACTTGATTTACTTAAAAAATATTCGAGAATTGAATCAATATCCTGTGAACTTAATTTACTTACCAACCCCTGCCTTTTAGCAACCGATTCATATTCAAGAAATAGCGGTACGGATACATTGGGTGTATAAAGCTCTTTTGGCAATGCCATTATTAGCTTATAAGATGCGCCTCGCTTTGATTTTAGCGCAGAAATTAATACATTTGTATCTATAACAATATTCATATATTGGTATTATATATAACACCAAATAAAAATCAAGGAGGCTTTTTAAAAACACCGGATAGGTCAGGGCTTCGCAGCCCTTCCCCTCCTAAGAACCGTACTTGCGAGTTTCCCAGCATACGGCTCAAGCCCTTTAAAAGCCGAGTATATTCGACCCGATCGCTCATTTCTTATTAGTGGTCATATTACCCTCTAATCAAGGTTCTTTCCAGTGTTGTACTGGCTAAAAATAAACGATCATAGTTTCGTGTACGACATTGTTTCTCTGCACGGTCTTTAAAGTATTCCCGATAAGCAGGGTCATAAGGGTTAGCTTCGCCACGAACTTTAACGTGGTAACGGATAGGCACGTCGGCCATCCGAAATAACCCTAACCATTGTCGCTTCCCTTGTTTATTGATCACAAACGTACCGAAATTACTTCGTCCTTCTATGCGAGAACGATAACGGTGTGTTATCCATGCATTGGTTTTACTACGGTGGCAATGTCGCAACCAGCGACGTACACCATAATATATTTCATTATCCAACGTATTGAATAAACGTTTGGCCACGACCTGACGGTTTGAGAAAGCCCAGCCTCGAAGTTTGCTGTTCAATTTTCTAAGCATCGCTTCAAAGGGTAGCTTTTGCGATTCTTTAAAGAAAATTTTCAGCATTTCCCGAAACTGAGTGACTTTCTTTTGAGAAGGGCAGATTATCAATTTATCTTTGAACTTTCTAAGGGTAAACCCTAGAAAATCAACCCCTTCTTCAATCGGGCGTAGATGTGTCTTTTCCTCTGATAATGTCAGCCCTCGGGGCTGAAGAAAGTCTTTTACCGCAGGTAATATTTCGTCGCGTAGAATGCCTTCCGTTGCCCCCGTAATAACAAAATCATCCGCATAGCGGATCACGTTGAGTTTGCGGTGTTTCTTATTGCGTCCTTTTATGACGACAGTTTCCAGCCCATCCAAGGCCATATTGGCTAAGATAGGGGAAATAATACCGCCTTGCGGTGTGCCTTCATGACTATCATAGTACTTTGACTTCTCCATATACCCTGACTTGAGCCATTGTTTCAGTACCTTTTTCGGTAGCAGAATGTGCTCAAGCAGCCAGTCGTGGCTGATACGATCAAAACAGGCTTTAATATCAGCATCTAGTACCCAGGGCGCTGCCCTGCGTGTTGCCAGCGCTATAAAGCATTGCTTGACTGCATCATGTACACTACGTTTTTCCCGAAACCCATAAGAATGCTTGTCACCTAATGTTTCGGCAACAGGTTTTAGGGTCAATGCGTATAATGCTTGCATCGCCCGATCATGCATAATGGGGATGCCGAGAGGACGCAGTTTGCCATTGCTTTTAGGAATCCAGCAACGACGTAAGGGATGGGCTTTATAGCCCCGTATTTTTAGTTGTGACACGGCACACCAATAGTGCTGGTGTGTTTTCCAGATAACACCATCAATTCCTGATGTTCTTTTACCTTTGTTAGAAATGATTCGCTTTACGGCCAGCATTCTGGCATAAAACGAACGACTCAGAAGATATTGCAAAGCTTTCACCTTGTGCCATCGTCCTCGCCGTACGGCCTCTGCGATACGCATTTGCAGCCGATTAACCAAACACTCAACAATGGACCAGTTGACCTGATTCCAGTTCTGTTGATTGGCAGAAGGTGCACCAGCCATACAGGCCGTCATTTGCGTTTCCTTCTCAAAATCGGTTCTCCAAACTCTTTCGCAGAAAAGCACCAAATGGACGTGGGCACACTTTCGTGTCGGACAAATCTTGAATCCGTATCGACTACATTACATAATCGCCTTCGCTTTTTCCATTCTCTCATCGACGTACCGCCTTCGGCATCCCTTGCGGGCAGCTTTCTCCATCGCTGGAGGACGATACGACATTGCCACGTTCCACATAAATATCTTAACGAACGACTTAGGTGCTGCCTGTATCCCAGCAGTGCTTTATCTGCGTGAAACCGACGTTATAACAGTTCCACTGACTACCCACCTGTTGGTTACAGCCTATCAGTGCTTTTGGCTGCTCTTTTGTTAACGGGACTTCAAGACGACAGTTCACATTACATTCACCCTATCATTCCATCCTAGCTCCCGTCCGCCTTAGCACTGGCAGTTACGATTCCCCTCACGGTTCCTCTTATACGAGTTTCATTGTCCCAGACGCTTCACACCACATCCGTGTCGCATGGCCTGGTAGGATACTGGAGGCAGAACTCCAGGTTGCGCCTCACTTAAAAAAAAGTGATTTACAACATATATTTATGCAACTTCGTGTCGCAACTAACGCCAAAATCAGATGACGTTGGCAGATAATAAACGGACTCTGATTTAGCACTGAACTTTAACAAACAACTAACTTAAAAACCGCGCTGTGCTGCCAACGGTCAGCTGTATTTTTTTGTTATAAATAAGGGCACGTGGATATGAGCAGCAATGATGACCGAGATAATACAACATTAAAGTCAGTGGCAAGTAAATTTGAAGGTGAAGGCACACTTATATTTCCAGATTTAGGAGAAGCAATTACCAGACCTATGAGCATTTTTGAGCCGAGATTCTTGATCGCTAAAAGATCTGATGGGGACCTATACCAGCTATGGTGTTGCAAATCTAGTGGCGACAAAGAATGGCGTAGAGTTCCCAGTCTAACAGACGCAATAAGAGCTTACGGTGGAACCAGCCCATATGAATAATAGTGTAATTAGCATAAGAAGTTTAAATACATACTTGATTTAACGCCTAAATCAGGCACGCAACTTCACCGCGTTGCCTGGATTTTATTGTTATGTGAATTAAAATAGAGGATTTTATGAATACAAGTGGTGGTAACAATTGCGAATGTCATAAATGTATTACTAATAAGGAATTAAAAATTAATGTTGGACAGCTAGGTAAAATACCTATCAATGTAGTAAAAATGATAGTTTGTGATGAATGTGGAAATAAGCGATGCCCAAAAGCCAGCGACCATAATCTTAATTGCACTGGAAGCAATGAAGTTAATCAATCTGGTAGTGTTTATTGCTACGATTACGGAACATAACCTAAAATCGACTGCGCTTTAAGCGGTCTAGTTGATTTTTTTGTTGGACGAAGCCGCTATCGCGGAGAAAAACAGCGCATCCCTTAAATTTAAAGTGTAACCTCATTGCCTGTTATATGCATAACAGGTAACTTGTAAGCTCATCCAACTAACAATAATGAGGTTACACTGTTATGACACCATCGATAGAGCTTAAATTCAACCATTATTATATCCAGCACTGTAAGCATTTAAAGCTTAAGGGACTGCAACCCAAAACCATTGACGCTTATTCACGCGCTATTCGCCGTATCGGGGAACACTTTCAGGGGCATCTGGATAACTTAACGCAAGATCAACTGGTGGATTATTTTCATGCTCTTTTAAGCCGCCTTTCCTGGAGTGCCGTGAAACTAGATCTCTATGGTCTCAAGTTTTTCTATACACATGTGCTACAAAAGCCGTGGGTTGATGTGCTAATGATTAAACCACCACGATGTACGCGTATACCCGATATTGTCACTGTGGTTGAAGCACAACAACTGTTTATGTCGACCCGTAATCTAAGCTATCGAGTTTTTTATTTTACGATTTACAGTCTAGGTTTACGTTTGGGCGAGGGCTTAAGCCTGAAAGTAGGTGATATTGATGCGACACGCATGCGGGTACATATTCGCAATGCCAAAGGCAATAAGGATCGGCTTGTGCCTTTGCCTGTGAATACCTTGAAGGTGTTGCGTAAGTTTTGGGCTGTGCATAAAAATCCAGTGCTGGTATTTCCCAACCGTGCCCGGGGTCTAAAAGGTGCGCATCTTGCTGAATCCCCCCTTGATCGCGGTGGCATCCAGAAGACAATCCGTCTTGTGACGCAAGAAATGGGACTAAAAAAAAGATTTCCTGCCACTCGCTGCGCCACAGTTACGCCACTCACCTGTTAGAAGCCGGGGTTGATTTAGTTGAGTTGCAGAAGATTCTGGGCCATACCAGTTTAGTAACCACGGCTCGCTATACGCATTTGACCGATATTACCGATGAGAATGCAGAGCTGCACATTAATCAGTTAGTCAATGACTTTTCTATTCACTGGGGGCAGATTTCATGATAACCCTAGCTGCAGTGATTGATCAATTTCAGTCTGACTTTTTAAGCGAGTATCAATCTCGTTTACGCTCCAATCAGATCAGTGCATTACATGCCATGAAGAGCTGTCGGACACAGCTGAGTCCTGTGATGCAGGTTAACTGTGCAGACTGTGACTATCAAACCTTTGTGCCTCATTCCTGTGGCCAGCGTAACTGCCCGCATTGTCAACATCATGAGAGTCAACAATGGATTGAACGACAGGTACAAAAACAAGTCCCTGCTGATTATTTTATGAATACCTTTACCTTACCTGCGCAGTTAAGGTCGTTAGCCAGGCAGCATCCGCGGTTACTTTACAGTATGATGTTTGACTGTGCCTGGGCGACTTTACAGAGTTTTAGTAAAAATGATAAGCAGTTGCAAGGCGATGCCGGGGCGATTGCTGTCTTACATACACACTCACGCGAATTAAATTATCATCCGCATATTCATGTCATTATGCCTGCAGGCATCGTGGACAAAATCAAGAAGCTTTGGCGCACTAAGGAAGGCAAATACCTGTTTCATCATAAAGCACTGGCAAAAGTATTTCGTGCAAAGATGCTAGCGCGTATGAACGAAGAAAAGTTGCCATTCCCCACAGCTATTCCGAAACAATGGGTGGTCGATTGTAAGTTTGTCGGTGCAGACGATAAAACATTGATATATCTGGGTCGATACCTGTATCGTGGCGTGATTCGTGAACAGGATATCTTATCCTGCCAGGATGGAAAAGTAAGCTACCGTTATCAAGACAGCAAAACCAAACGCTATCAAACCAAAACGGTATCAGGGGTTAAGTTTCTGTGGCTGGTGCTGCAACATGTTTTGCCTAAAGGCTTTCGTCGTGCGCGCAATTATGGCTTTTTACATCCGAATAGCAAGGGTGTTATTAAGTTGATTCACTCCCTGCTAAAGTTTGACCCGACGAAGATATTACGGACACTCAAAGTACGGCCGGCATTCAGTTGCAAATGTTGTGGCGGGGCGATGGTTGTTGGGCGTCGGCAAATACCCAGGGTGGAAATAATGTTTCAGCCTTTGCCAACTTAACAATTGGAATCACTAGCGCTTATGTAAATTTAAACACTTCGACCCAAGCTATCAGCGGATTAAATGCTGAGGGAGTTACTTGGGCTAAAATCGGAGATTAAGGCAGAATTTTGCTCCGATACTTGGACTTTGAGAGTTGACTGCAATGGACAACGCTCAAAGTTCAGTTAAACAGGTAAAAACAGAGGTTCGATTCATCAATCGGGCTGATCAACAAAAAGCTATTTTCATAGAGCGCATTAAATGAATTCCTACTATCGTGCCGGGCTTGTCCAGCAAACGGTTCAGATTGTGGCTCGCTTCGCGATCACAATCTAACCTTATTCGTTATGCAATATGTGCAACTTGCTGTGCAATATTTTCAGGCAACGCCACAGCCAAAAAACAGGATTCTGGATATAGATAATCTTCTCCAGATTCATCAATTACGCGCAATTGATGGTGTTTTTTTGCTTTTTCATCTGACATTAATTGATACAATTTACGCACATCAAGCGACACTTCGTAACCCGAATTACTTATACAAATAACAAATTGTGGATTGGTCATAAACTATTACTCCAAATAATGCTTTATCTTAAACTCATGTTTTCCTATCCCATGTGCTTCATACCAATGAAGCTCTGCATTCAGCACTGTACCATCTTCAAGCCTAACGGTAGCATAACCTTTACACTTTCGCCATCGACCTTTTCCATAAATTTTTTGCAGGCGTTGCAGCTCTCGAATCCCAGAACTTTGAGCAAAGGTTTCAGAATCAAGAATATCACTAATAATTTCAAAATCCATTTGGTGTATTCTACGCTACCTATTCATTAGACACTATCGGAAATCTCTTTGTTGAAAATCCCAAATTAAGCACGTAGATGAAGTAAGTTGATAATATCTATTAATTGCACCGGGTAGCTCAGGGTCTCGCGACCCTTTGCCCCCTAACCCATCTTCGTGACTTATACAGTCAATTCCCCATTATTTCAATGAGTTAAATTTTCAATCGGTCTCAGTTGGCACTACAGATTTCATATCAACGGTCGTTTTAATTTTTCCTATCGGGGCGGGGTTAATATTCAAAGCAGTATAGATTTGTTTTTGTCTGGTTTCTGCTTTGCTTGTGGTTCGCAAGTGAATGATTGTATCGTTATCAGTGGGTAAGGTAATGGTCAAACGTTGCTGGGTCGACATAATGTTGCGAATGCTTTCCCAGCTTAGATGAATGCCCTGCAGTTTAAGCTGATAACGCAGTGTATGCACCAAGTGGTAAGCTAATAATGTAATGAATAGGTGTCCGGTAACCCGGTCTTCTTTTTGGTGGTAGACAGGGCGCAAACCCAGTTCGGTTTTCAGGCTTCTAAAGGTCGCTTCAATCTCTGTGAGCATGGTATAGGTCGTCCATAACTGTTCTTCCGACCAGTCAGGGATATTTGTTCTTAGGCAGTACACACCACAGTGTTGATCTTTCTGGTCACTTTCAGGTTTACGTTTCCATTCGATACTGGTGGCTTTGTTTTTTTTGTCATCCGCCATGACGTTGATGGTGTAGTCAGCAGCAACGCGGCTATGTTTTTCACGTAGCCGGCCGATACGTTCCAGTATTTTGTCGTATTTTTTAAGGGTGCCTTTTTTGCTCAGGCCCGTGTGCAGTTTTTCCAGGGCTTCTTCCAGACGAACATGAAAGCGGTTACGGATACCTTGTTCTTTTTTTGCCTTTTGTTCTGAGTGACAATAGAGTCGGGTTTCCCTGGTTTCTGGATCAACTTCACGATACACAACGACATTACTGTCCGGGGTATCCCTGACTGTTACCGGGCTTTCCTGGTCTCTTGGGTTTTTTACGTGCTGTTCTCGACTGACGACGAGATAATGATAATCTTGTTCGATTAACCAGGCAACATTGTCGGCACTGGCAATGCCGGCATCCATGATAACCACCGGCTTTATTTGATGAAAGGGATCCTTGTCTCGCAGCCCCTCAAGCATGAGCTTCAGAGTCGCGGGCTCACTGGCATTGCCGGGAAAAACCTGACTACTCAATGGGAAACCGTCACCATCCAAAATCAGCCCCAGGGTCACTAGTGGACAGTCTGTGCGTTTCTCTTTGGAGCGACCGAATTGCGCTTTCGGGTTTTGGGTACATTGGCCTTCAAAATAAGTATTGGTCAGATCGTACAATACAATCTTGCGGTTTAAATTGAATAAAGCCTGCTCGCGGTTAGCCAGAAATGATTCAAGAGTTGCCTGGTGTTTGAGTAACTTGTCACTGACCGTATATAATCGTGTCAGGCTTGTATTGCCGTAGTCATGATCCAGCAGCTCACCCAGCCCCGTTCGATTTTGCAACCAATCATGTGTTTTCAATTCACTGCCGGGTGAAACTATACGTCCGATGATACTGCCCAGTGCTGTCACCGTATCGATTTTATTAAAGCCCAGTGCTGTGAGTTTCTCATCTAGCTGCAATTGCTGTGCAGCATGCAGTGCCAAGGTTTCCACGCCTATACTGCGGGCATTAATGGCTTCGACATGGTTAATATCAACAGAATGATAATCCCGTTCTGAGCTTTGTGAGTCTAGTGGTTGTGACAGTTTTGCAGTCATCAGTGCGCTATAGCGTTGAGCCGTTGCTTCCAGCAGTTGATTTAAATCATCAGCTAAATGGAATAGCTCTTCCTGATGGGGTTCCGAACCTTGTTGTAATTGTTCAATTCTGGCCGTTAGCAGGGGCCAATACTTTTTCTCGATAGTAAAGTCCGCACCTATATTGAGCAATGTGCGTTGCTTGACTTGTTTCCCTATACGAAAAGACTCAACAATGCGGTAAGTGAAATAAGCGGAGCCGTCTTCCAGACTCTTTGTTTTGGTTCTTCGAATATACATGCCACTAGCATCAAGGAAAAACCAGGAAAAATCAATAGGCAGAGCAAACTAAAATGGCACTACAGGAGCCTCAAAAAAAACACCTTTGATTTTAAAGGAGCTTTTTTGATGAAAATTTTATGCGAACGATAAATCAATAACTTGGAAAGATAAAAGTGACGAAGATGGGTTAAGAACCGTACTTGCGAGTTTCCCAGCATACGGCTCAAGCCCTTCAAAAGCCAGAATAAACTGACCCAGCTGCCTTATTATTCAACAGTAAACTCATTTTATTTAGTGTAAAATGATGTATTTTCCATCACTAACTTTACTACCAAAAACAATGTCTGTTGAACAAATTTAATAGCCAACCTTTGCGATACGTATCTACAGCCGATAATACATATTGCTATGCCAGAAGGTGCACCAGCCATACAGGCCGTCATTTGCGTTTCCTTCTCAAAATCGGTTCTCCAAACTCTTTCGCAGAAAAGCACCAAATGGACGTGGGCACACTTTCGTGTCGGACAAATCTTGAATCCGTATCGACTACATTACATAATCGCCTTCGCTTTTTCCATTCTCTCATCGACGTACCGCCTTCGGCATCCCTTGCGGGCAGCTTTCTCCATCGCTGGAGGACGATACGACATTGCCACGTTCCACATAAATATCTTAACGAACGACTTAGGTGCTGCCTGTATCCCAGCAGTGCTTTATCTGCGTGAAACCGACGTTATAACAGTTCCACTGACTACCCACCTGTTGGTTACAGCCTATCAGTGCTTTTTGGCTGCTCTTTTGTTAACGGGACTTCAAGACGACAGTTCACATTACATTCACCCTATCATTCCATCCTAGCTCCCGACCGCCTTAGCACTGGCAGAATACGAGTCCCCTCACGGTTCCTCTTATACGAGTTTCATTGTCCCAGACGCTTCACACCACATCCGTGTCGCATGGCCTGGTAGGATACTGGAGGCAGAACTCCAGGTTGCGCCTCACTTAAAAAAAGTGATTTACAACATATATTTATGCAACTTCGTGTCGCAAATAACGCCTGCTTCACCGGCTGCCATGAGTGGCGGTTTTTTTGCGAATAGCAAAAAAAGTGACGCTTATGGCAGTCCGCGTGCAAGCAATTGTTATGGTTTGAATGCACGTTCCAGCCGATTAAATTGTATTGCCTCTGAAATTTCTTTTGAAAACTTTTCAGAGCTTAATTTTGTCAATAATTGAAACGCTGCTTGATAGCTAACAGGACCTCCATTCGAAGTAATGACTTTGCTATCAATAACCACATTTTTATCGTATTGAACTTTGATTTTAGGATATGCCTTGGCTAGCCCCTTTTCTCCGCCAGCCCATGTTGTTGCATTTTTTCCATCAAGAACACCTGCTTCACCAAGTAAAAAGGCTCCAGAGCAATTACTTGCCATCCAAGATGTTGACTGACTTTGTTTTTTGATATATCGAATGAGTTCTTTGTTTTTCAAGAAACTGTCCATTTTATAGGCACTAGGAACAATTAGGGCATCAAGTTTGAGGTCATCGTAAATTGTCTTATCTGCGATTATTTTTAGCCCTTCTTCTGAAACTACTTCCTTCTTTTTGGAAGTAGAAATAACCACCACTTCATACGACGAAAACCAAGCCTTTTTTGTTGCTGCTCCAAATACCTCAATAGGAGCGGTTACATCGCTAGTTAAAAAACCATCAAAGACCAAAATACCAATTTTTGATGCTGCTGCATTAGCAGAATTCATAACGAAAAATACTAAGCCAAAGATGACTAATATTGAAAATCGATTTGCTTTTCTCATACGTGTTTTACCTTTCTGTGTTTGAAGCCATAACTATATACTTATCAGGCACATTCGCCCTGATAACCTGATATTACCGTACAAATCAGGCATATTTGCCTGTATTTTTTAATATCAGGGAAAATTTACCTGATAAGTTGATATTAGCCTGTAAATCGGGCAAACTTGCCTTTATTAGTTATCGTCAGTCTAAACACTAGGATATGCTATGTCAATACCAAAAAATGGCAGTTTATTGGATGATGTTCACCAGGTTATGCGACTTAATCATTATTCAATTCATACTGAAAAAACCTATTCTGACTGGATTAGGCAGTATGTGAAGTTTCATAAAATGACTGACCGTTGTGAATTGTCTGTTTTACCAGAAGCTAAAGTTGAAGAATTTCTTACTTATTTAGCCATACACCGGAAGGTGGCAGTTTCTACACAAAATCAGGCGATGAATGCGCTGGTTTTTTGTATAAGCGAGTGTTAGATAAGCCTTTAGAAAAAACAGTCGATGCTATTCGGTCTACAAAAAACCGTCAAATTCCCGTTGTGCTCACTCAAGATGAAGTAAAGCAAATTATTACTTTACTCGAAGGGGTGCCTCAATTGGTGGTGAAGTTGCTTTATGGTAGTGGCTTACGGATTACTGAGGGGGTTAGGCTACGTGTTCACGATATAGATTTTGAGTATAAACAGATTACTGTTCGTTCTGGAAAGGGAAATAAAGATCGGGTGACTACTTTTTCAGAAGGTTTAATGCCCTCACTTAAGGATCATCTTCAGAGGGTTAGATTAATACACGAACAAGATTTACAGGAGGGTTATGGTGTTGTCTATTTGCCTAATGCTTTAAGCAAAAAATATCCTAATGCCAGTAAGGAGTGGGGGTGGCAGTATGCTTTTCCTGCTAGAAGCCTGTCTACTGATCCGCGCTCAGAGGGTACAATACGACGCCATCATATTGATCAATCGCTGATTAATAAGGCGATTAAAGTAGCAGTGAAGAAATTAGGTATCGTAAAAAAAGTGAGTGCGCATACTTTCAGGCATAGTTTTGCCACACACTTATTGCAGCGGGGTACTGATATTCGTACTATTCAGGCTCTTTTGGGACATAATGATCTGGAGACGACTATGATTTATACGCATATTTTAAAGCAGGGTGGTGAGGGGGTAACAAGCCCATTGGATGATCTAAATATTTAGGACTTGCTCATTTTTCCCCGTGCATGCTGGTGCAGCATAATAATGCTGCACACCCATACTGTTTAATAGAAAACTATCAAGGTATCAAGAAGCCAGTATGGTTTTCTGAAACACTGGTTATTAACGTTCGTAACAACCGATGTAATTAAATAATATCAAAAACCAAACTGGTTGAACCCTCTTGACTGTTCAAAAATAGGTGCTGCATTCAACTGGTCTGTTTGTTTGCAAATGCCTGATAAACAAACATCGCAAAAGCAAATACCCCAATACGAAAATGGGTCTGGTCTTTGATTTATGATTCTTAAGCAATTATTGCAAGACCTGAACATCCCATAGGAATTTTCAATGTTGTCTTCAATCCTTATGCTCTTCTCGGCTATTGAAATTTTGTTAAAGAGCACTTTCTAGGGTATAAGGTACAATTAATAGCTTACTAACGTGCTAAAAGCACACTCACTAGAAAGGTTTTAAATTGATAATTGATATTTACAAAAGCACAAAAAATGGCAATAAATACTTATCTATCCCTAAAGGTACAAAAATTGCGCAGTTAGAGCTTCCGGATTCTGTGGATTCTGATCTTTTGACTTTGTCACCGTTCAAAACCAGATTAGAAATAGAGCCCAAAAACACACACGCTACACTTGATCAAGACGATATTATTCAACAAATAGAGAGAAATGGTTATGCTGTTCACGAAGCGAAAACAGTCATTACTGTTGGCACAGTAAAGTAATTTCGTTTGAAATGATGAGAGCAAAAAATCTGATTTCAATTTGCTTCATTGCTTCACTTTATATATTCTTACCTAGTATTACTTTTATAAGGGTCATAATTATGCAATCTACATCAGTTGCAAGCAAGGGCCAAATAACCATTCCTAAACATATTCGACAACAACTTGGTATTCGTAAAGGGAGTAAATTGGAAGCTGCTATAGTAGGAAATCACATTGAAAAGTTAATATCCCTTGATGGGATGGTTTCTTTAGAGAGTTTTAATACAAATCAATCGGATCTACGTCCAGTGACCAGCGAACCTTCCGTGCCAGTTTGAGCTTTGCTATTTCAGGCATTAGCCAATTTAACAGCTGGTGTAGTTGTTTACGTTTACTGTGTTGTAATAGTAATTGAAAGCGGAATTGACCCGCACGCTTGGCCATGGGCGCTGCAACGGGGCCGAGTACCAATGTTCCGTTTGTTTGCTGGTTAATTAATTCGGCAACAGCTAACAGAAACTCAAAAGCAATATCCTTTTCGTGCGATAGCGAACGCAATAAAGCCTGGTAGCTATACGGGGGGAGTTGGGCATTTTTACGCTCAGCTAATGCGGCCTGAGCAAACGCCTGGTAGCCTTGATGAATCAAGGTATTTAGCAAGGGATGATCCGGCTGTCTGGTTTGCATAATCACGCGGCCTTTCTTTTCTGCGCGGCCAGCACGCCCGGCGACTTGTATAATCAGCTGTGCCAGTCTTTCGGGGGCATGAAAATCTATACTGAATAAACCACTATCGACATCTAATAACACCACTAAAGTCACATTCGGAAAATGATGGCCTTTAGCCAGCATTTGAGTGCCCAGGATAATATCTACCTCCCCCTGATTAATCGCATCTAAATGTTGTTTTAAAGCGCCTTTCCTTTGCGTACTGTCTCTATCCAGGCGCACGCTTTTATGCTCAGGGAATAGTTGATGTAATGCATTTTCTACGCGTTCAGTGCCTAGGCCTAAAGGTTTTAACTCTTCTGATTTGCAGGCAATACATTGCCGGGGAAGTGATTGTTCGCTGGCGCAGTGGTGGCAACGCAGTTTTTGCTGTTTATAATGCACGACCATGTTAGCATCGCAACGCGAGCACTGGGCTACCCAGCCGCAACTGTGGCAAATAAGCGTCGGCGCAAAGCCTCTGCGGTTTAAAAACAATAATACCTGTTGCTTTTTAGCCAGCGTTTTTCGTATCTCTCTGATGAGAGGTGGAGAAAGACCTTTGTGTAGACTCTGGTTTCTTATATCCAGTAAAGACATGCTGGGTGGCTTGGCATTTCCTGCGCGGTTGGGTAGGCGTAATAATTGGTAGCGTTTTTTATCCACATTGTAGAGGCTCTCCAGAGAGGGTGTTGCGGAGCCTAATATAATAGGAATATTCAGCACTTTTGCACGTACGATGGCGACGTCGCGGGCTGAAAAGCGAAAGCCTTCCTGTTGCTTAAAAGAGCTATCATGCTCTTCATCCAGAATAATCAGCCCTGGCCTGGGTAAGGGTGTAAACAGGGCTGAGCGTGTGCCTAATAAAATGGAACTATGACCTTTTTGCAGCTTAAGCCAGGCTGCATGGCGTTGGTTTTCATTATGCTGCGAATGATAGGTTTCTATCGGTACAGTGAAGCGCTGCTTAAAGCGTGCTTCTAATTGCGGTGTCAGGGTGATTTCAGGGAGTAATACCAGTACTTGCAAATTTCGTTCTAAGACCTGTTCAATCACCTGCAAATAAACCTCGGTTTTACCACTACCTGTCACACCTTCCAGTAAATGCACGGCAAACTGGTCTAGTTGTGTCGATATGCTATCAATCGCTGTTTGTTGCTCGGCATTGGCTATAAGTGGCGTTTGCTGGGTAATATTCAGGTGTGTGCTGTCAAAGACTGGTTGATTACTCGTACAGACATAAGCTTTATCTATCAGTGCCTTTAAAGGTGCGCGCCAGAGTTTGAAATGCAACGCAATTTCCTGGCTGCTTATAGCACCCGGTTGTGATTTCAGGAATTTGAACAGGGCAAGTTGTTTGGGCGCGTTTTTTAATCGTGACTCTACTACTTCAGTACCTTCTGCAGTGGGTAGGTAATAATCTATGGATTTTAATTCACTGCTTTTACCTTTACGTAAGGTGGTTGGAAATGCGCTGGTAAAAACGTCGCCTATAGGGTGATGGTAATACTGTTTTGCCCAATTTAAGAGTTGTATATCTTTAGCAGACAATAAAGGCTCGGTATCTAAAATGGCTTCTACCTGTTTTAATTTGCTGGTGTTCTTATCATCGCCGGATTTTACTTCAATCAGTACGGCTATTTTCGATTGTTTGCCAAAAGGGACTTTAATGCGAATACCTGTTTTCAGGTGTTGCGGGTCATAGTTATCAGGTGGGAGGTAATCAAATAAGTGATTGAGGGGGATAGGGACGGCAACACTTAAAATTATTTTTCTTGAGCTATTCACTGGCTACATTTTTTGATGAAAATTCGATATAAACACGCTAAGTCTTTATGCTTAAAAGAAAAATAAAGTTACCCACAAAACCTGTGGATAACTTTGTGGATAGGGTTTGTAAAAGTGAGTGTAAGCCTTAGCTTTATTGTGTTTTTGTTAAATCGTGTAATATTTTGACAGTTGCATTAGTTATATATTTAACAATAGCTTAGGCATGTCAAGAGTTAAATATCTTAGCCGCATGATAGAGGCCCAAGTTATTGTGCTGTTCTAAAAAACAATTGTGTGTAAAGTGAAACAATTGTAATGAAATAGTTGACAGATTATATTAATCACCTGCTTCATATTTTATGCAAAAGTGGGCTAATTATTAAGGTATCAGGATTCCCCTAATTGTAAAATACAAAAATGCTGCCATCAAAGCAGATGTTGGAACGGTGACCACCCATGCCACAGCAATTTTATAAACGTGTGAACGTTTAACGAGTTGTTGTTTGTAGGCTTTGTTAAGCGACTTTCTTTCTTTTTTGGTGAATTCTGTTTTGCCTTTCTTTGCTTTTAGCTCTTTAAGCATTTTTGATTTAGTCGCAATATCCGCCCGGTTAAACGTATTTAAAAAGGCTTCTGTAACTTCTGGGTCATGGTGCTCATGGTGCTCCCTTATTTCGTCAAGGCGTTTGGCGTCGGAGCGCTTTAGATATTCACGCAAAAAACCGACTCCAAAGATTGCGCCAACGGCAATATGGGTTGAGCTGACGGGTAAACCGAGTTGACTGGCAATAATGACAGTAATAGCTGCCGCCATGGAAATACAGAATGCGCGCATTTTATCCAGCTCTGTAATTTCACTACCCACAGTACGAATCAATTTGGCACCATATAATGCTAGCCCTAATGACAAGCCTATTGCTCCAATTAGCATGACCCAAAGTGGAATAGCGGCCTTTTTAGCGATACCACCATGAGTGATGGCATCATTTATAGCCGCTAAAGGACCTACGGCATTAGCAACATCATTTGCGCCATGGGCAAAACTAAGGAAACAGGCGGCAAAAATAAGCGGGATGGTAAATAAGGTATTGACGCTGGCTTTTGAGTTGTCTAATGCAATAGCGGCTTTATTAATTAAGGGGCGAACTGCAAAATACAGAGTTAAGGCGATAGCGAAAGCAATAGAGCCTGCCATTACAAAATCTACCTTCCAGATTTTTTTCAGACCTTTTAATATTAAATAAGTTGAAAATGCCCAGGCCATCAAGGCAATTAATAGAGGTAGAATACGTCTTGCAGCAAGCAGCTTATCCTCTTGGTAGGTAATAGTGCGCTTAATCAAATACAGGAAAATAGCCGCAATAAGACCACCCAAAACGGGCGATATAACCCAGCTGGCAGCAATTTTTCCAAACACTGCCCAGTTTGCTATACCAAAGCCCCCAGCGGCAATACCGGCGCCAAGTACACCGCCGACAATGGAGTGCGTGGTGGAAACGGGCGCATTAAAAAAAGTCGCGATATTTAACCAGATAGCTGCAGCTAATAGCGCGGCCAGCATTAGCCAGATAAAGGTATCAGAATCGTTAATAAGTGACGGGTCTATAATGCCTTTTTTTATGGTGCTGACCACTTCACCACCAGCAATAAGTGCGCCAGCAGACTCAAATACCATAGCGATGCAGATAGCGCCGATTAAAGTGATAGCCCCAGAGCCCACTGCAGGCCCCGCATTATTAGCAACATCATTAGCTCCGATATTAAGAGCCATATAGCCGCCAATAACGGCAGAGACAATAAGGAAAGTATGATTAGGGACGTGGCCCATTGTGTTGCTAATAAACAATCCGACAGCAACTAAAAATAGTAGTGCTCCTGCAAATTTAAGTATATCAAGGCGCATATTGCTGCCTCTTTCTTCTAGGGAGTTTAATTTAGTATCATCCATACTTTCTCTTGGAACCTTTATTATTGTAATTTTGATGTCGGGTAATAATAACAAAAAAACTCCCTTCATAAGGAAGTAAT